>NZ_CP182425.1:0-210636 GCF_051903075.1 Embleya australiensis | reverse complement strand
CACGCAACACACCCGCCGGGGCTCGCTCATTACGCCGTAATGAGCGAGCCCCGGTTCGTTTTCCCGCGACCTCCCCGGCCCGGGTCTCATTACGGCGTAATGAAACCCGGCGACCAGGGGAGCGGGGGAGGGGCACCTCGAAGAGCCGTCGATCCCAGCGCGCCCGTATGCAAGCCTCGATCGGAACCCGTACCGATTCCGAAGCCTGTGACGGCTCCGGGATGCCGGAGCCGAACGCGATCATCGCTCGCGCGGCTCCCGCGCGGGCCGTCCGTCTCATTACGCCGTAATGAAGGATCTGCCGAGAATCGGCTCCAACGTCTCGCGGTCATTACGCCGTAATGAAGACGCGCGACCCGGGGGAGCGGGCGCGGCCACAGCGACCCAGCCACCCGCGGAGCAACGCCCCCGTCATTACGGCGTAATGACTTCCCCGGAACCAGCGCCCACGCGCTGCGACGCCAGCGCCCGACCCGCGCGTTCATTACGGCGTAATGAACCGCGATGGACCCGCCCGAACCCACCACAGAGCGCGTTCATTACGCCGTAATGAACGCGCGGCAAGGCGCGGGCAAGCCCTGGGCTAGGGATAAAGCCGCAGGTCAAAGCCGTGCGCCAGGATCGGCCCACCCCACCGGCGACCCACCTCGATACACGGAATCGTAATAACAGAAGGCGGCAAGTCGAGAGAGTGACACACACCCCGCAGCGAAACTCAACGCCTCACCCCTCGTCACGCCTACGGCGCGGCAGCAATCCACAAGGCCGAACCCGCCGCATAAAGTGCAGCCCATGAGCCCCCGAGCCCGCGACGTCATCGACGGATTCCTCACCGATCTGCGCGAGCAACACGATGACGGCACGATCGGCGCGGCCACTCTGCGACAACGCATCACCTTCCTCGAAGACCTCTTGACCTACGTCGACCAAGCCCACGGCAACCGCGCCGCAGCCCCCGCCACCGCGCTCTTCGACTCCTCGACATGCCAGGCCTGGCTCGACGCCGTCGCCCGAGGCGATCGCCGCCGCCGCGCCACCGCCACCGGAAACCGCCGCGGATCCACCGCCACCATCCGAGCCGCGGCCGCCTCCCTACGCGCCCTGGCCCAATGGGCGAACACCCCCCTGGACACGACGCCCCACCCCCGCCAACCAGCTCGCCTCCGCCTCGATGCGAACCTCCTGCACCACCGCTGCACGACCCTCCTCGAAGGCCCACGTCCCCACCGCGTCACCCCCGCACTATGGGTACGCACCCACGCCCTCGTCCGAGTCGTCATCGACACCGGAGCCCGTGTCGGCGAGATCGCGGCCATGACCATCCACGACCTCACTGACGAACCCACCCGAGCCCGCATCACACCCAGACCCCCCGGAAGAGGCACCCCCGACCCACCCCAGACCGCACTACTGGACCCCCGCACCACCCGCGCCCTCCGAGCCTGGACCCACGAACGCACCCGCCTCACAACCGCCCTCGAAGGCGGCCCCGTCCACGCCCTATGGGTCACCACAGTCCCCCACCGCGCCGGCGGCCCCCTGCGCCCCGCCGGCCTCCCCATCGGCCCCCGAGCCCTCGAAGGCGCCTGGCAACGCGTCCGCACGGCCCTGTCCGAAACCCGAACAACCTACAACGACCCACACCCACCCCCAGACCTCCTCACCGACTGGCGCCCCACCCCACCGAAATGACGCACCGTCAAAGGCCCACTCTCAGCAGGAGGCGCGCGCCCTAAACGACCCATCGGAGTGAAGTCGTCACCGCCACGCTCAAAGCACCCAAGGGCTGGGGTCGTGCCGTGCATCAGCCCGGATCCGAGACGCTGTCCACCACACCTGCGAGACCACGAACCATCCCGACGATCGGCACAGTCGCAGCGAAGGTCACGAAGACACCGCGCGTGACTGAGAGACTGGAACCGCTCGTACACATGCGGACCGCCCAAAAGCCCTGATCAGACCGCATTCAGGAAGGCTCTCTGCCTCAATTGCCCAATCTTCATCACGAAACGGCAAAGCCCCAGAGAACCTGCAGGTCAGAAAGGGAAGTCCCCACACGCGTGGGGGTGAACCGGCATCCTCGACCGCGCCCGAGCAGTACGCGCAGAAGTCCCCACACGCGTGGGGGTGAACCGTTCGGTCGGGTCGGTGCCGCGTGTCGTGCGTGGAAGTCCCCACACGCGTGGGGGTGAACCGTCGCACTGCGGCCTCACGGCCCATCTCCTTGCGAAGTCCCCACACGCGTGGGGGTGAACCGGTGTAGTCCGGGTCGTCGGAGCGGATGATCATGAAGTCCCCACACGCGTGGGGGTGAACCGTAGGGCCGGACGGCTGCCCGCCCGGCCCTACTGAAGTCCCCACACGCGTGGGGGTGAACCGGTACCGGATTCGTGTGTCGAGTCGGGCGGGGAGAAGTCCCCACACGCGTGGGGGTGAACCGCCCCCCACGGGGGGCGTGAGGGGCTTTCTCGGGAAGTCCCCACACGCGTGGGGGTGAACCGTGTCGATGCGACCCAGTAACCAGCGGGGCGGTGAAGTCCCCACACGCGTGGGGGTGAACCCGCCCTCGCCGCGCTCAAGAAGAAGGGACTGGTGAAGTCCCCACACGCGTGGGGGTGAACCGGACGATCCGGGCCCACTCCTCGTTGTTGACCGGAAGTCCCCACACGCGTGGGGGTGAACCGCCGCCGCCGAGGCGATCGAAGCGGCCGAGGACGAAGTCCCCACACGCGTGGGGGTGAACCGTCCGTGGCCATCGGCGCGGTCATCGGAATGTTGAAGTCCCCACACGCGTGGGGGTGAACCGGTCCGCACCGCATACGGCGTCCGGCTGTGCGTGAAGTCCCCACACGCGTGGGGGTGAACCGCAGGGGTAGGTGGTGGTCGGGTCGCGGACGGCGAAGTCCCCACACGCGTGGGGGTGAACCGGCGTCTTTGTCTGCCCCCGGCTCATCCGTCATGAAGTCCCCACACGCGTGGGGGTGAACCGCACGACGAGCTATACGACCTGTACGACGCCGGGAAGTCCCCACACGCGTGGGGGTGAACCGGGCGGAGCCATCGGCATGCCGTGGCTGCGGCCGAAGTCCCCACACGCGTGGGGGTGAACCGTGGGGAGCGGGGCGTCCGAACCGGAGTCGACGGAAGTCCCCACACGCGTGGGGGTGAACCGGCGAGAGAGAGAACGGCTGCGCCGGAACACCAGAAGTCCTGAGCTTGCTCCGCTTTGGCAGACACCGTCTTTGTGGTGGTCAGGCCGCGAGTGCGGCTTCGTATTCGACGGGTGTCCGGTACCCGAGGCTGCTGTGCAGCCTGCGGATGTTGTACCAGGCCTCGATGTACTCGAAGACCTCGGCGCGTGCGGCGGCCCGTGTCGACCAGGGCGGCCTTGCTCCCAGGTCGCTTTTGAGGGTGGCGAAGAACGACTCGGCGAGTGCGTTGTCCCAGCACTGGCCGGTGCGTCCGACCGAGAGACGGATGCCGAACTCGGTTGCGAGCATGGCGAATTCGTGGCTGGTGTATTGGCAGCCGCGATCCGAGTGGAAGATCGTTCCGGTGTTCGGGCGCTGCCTGTGGACGGCGTCGCGCAGGGCGTCGGCGACCAGCTCGGTGCGCAGGTGGTCGGCGGTGGCCCAGCCGACGACCTTGCGGGTGGCGATGTCGATGACGGTGGCGAGGAACAGCCATCCCTGGTCGGTGGGCAGGTAGGTGATGTCGCCGCACCATCGCGTCACCGGTGCCGAGCCGGGCGTGAAGTCGCGCTCGATCAGGTCGGGGCGGACCCGGGCGCGCGGGTCGGGGACGGTGGTGGGCTTTCCGTGTCGGCGGTGGCGGCCGACCAGGCCCGCGGCGCGCATCAGCCGGGCGATGCGGCGGCGCCCGACCCGGGCGCCGCCGCGGACCAGGACGGCGTGCACGCGCGGGGCTCCGTAGCTGCCGCGCGAGGCACGGTGGGCGTCGATGATCCGCTCGGTCGATTCCGCGTCCCCGACGGCACGCGGGCCGGGGGTCGCAGTACGGCGGTGATAGAAGGCGGCACGCGAGACCTGCAGCAGTTCACACGCGCGTTTGACGCTGTGACCTGCGGTTTTCTCCGCCTCGATGAACGGGTGCACCGTCACCGGGTCTCTCTCACGAAGAAAGCCGTGGCCCGCTTGAGGACTTCCACATCCTGGCGCAACCGGGTGTTCTCCCGCCGCAACCGCGCGAGTTCCTCCCGCTCGGACGAGGTCGTCCCGTCGCGTTCGCCCGTGTCGACCTCGGCCTGCTTCACCCAGTCCCGCACTGCGGTCTCGGTCAGGTCGAAATCCTTCGCGACCTGCCCGACCGACCGGTCGCCCTGCCTGCACAGCGCGACGATCTCGGCTTTGAACTCCGGCGTGAACGAGCGGCGAGGCCGAGGCTTCTTCTTCCCCATGCTCTCCATGATGGACATCCTCCCCAGAGAGGCTAAAGCCCCTCACCCAGGGTGTCCGTCAAAGTGGATCAAGCCCATCCCCACACGCGTGGGGGTGAACCGCCGGACGGGTTCGCCACGCTCGGGGAGATGCGGAAGTCCCCACACGCGTGAGGGTGAACCGTCCACGGCGTGACCGGCCCCCTCGCACTTGCAGAAGTCCCCACACGCGTGGGGGTGAACCGTCGCCCGCGGCATCCCGGATCTGACCGGGCAGGAAGTCCCCACACGCGTGGGGGTGAACCCGCCGGAAAGACCGCCCTCGCACGGGCCCTTACGAAGTCCCCACACGCGTGGGGGTGAACCGCTGCTCCGATCCGCCGGGGACGGCCGGGAGCGGAAGTCCCCACACGCGTGGGGGTGAACCGTTCGGGAGCGCCACGGCGGCCGGCGCGGTGAAGAAGTCCCCCACTTCGTGTTCCGAGGGCGCTCCCTCAGTCAGCGCAGGCCGGCATTCGATACGCACCGATCCTGGAGACAGCCGACGTACACCCGCTGACACACGAGTTGGATGGCTGTGTTAAGCATGCCCTCTCGAACGCGTCGAATGCCGCGTCTGCGGGGCGTCGTTCGTTCACCAGGGGTGGGAACCATCACATGTCGCGTTCACGCGTGAAGAGAACCGTTGGGCTCGGTGCCGCAGGAGGTCTGCTGTTGGCCGCGCCGCTGATCGGAGCCGGAACCGCGGGTGCGGCGGCGGGCATCACCATCACCGCCGACTCCACCACCATCATTCCCGGCGGCCGCGACGCCGTCGCCACCATCACGACGTCGGCACCGTTCGACCTGTCCACCGAGGGCACGGGGAAGACCTCGTTCGGCTGGTCCCTCCCGGAGGAGTGCCACGCCGAGACTCCCGGCGCCCACACCCCGAGGTGCACCCCCGGGCCGAGCGGGAAAGTCGTCATTCCCGTCGACACCGAGGAAGGCCTCGAAGGACAGAAGGTCACCCTGATCGCGAAGGCCGTCACGGGCGAGGCCCGCGGCACGCTCGAATTCACCTACGGCAAGCCGATCACCGCCTCGAACCTGTGGGTGTCCAACCCGAAGGAGATCGTCCACGCGGCGGACGGCAGCATCACGAAGGACTACACGGTCGAGTACGCCGACCGCACCGGCAAGGAGAACGACGCCACGGTCACCGTCACCGCAGTCAAGGGCATCACCTTCGCCGCGGCCCCCGAGGGCTGCGAACTGAACACCGCCAAAACGACGGTCACCTGCCACAAGACCGAACGGATCGGCGACATGCCCAGGACCGTCCGCCTGCGCGGAACCCTCACCGGGAACGAACAGATCGTCGAGAGCCGGATCACCGGCAAGCTCACCGACCACACCCCCGCCGACAACGTCGACCGCACCGTCTACACCTACAACATCGGCACCACCACGGCCCCGACCACACCCGCCGGCACCGGCGGAACGGCCGCCACCCCCGCACCCCCGGCCAAGGGCCGCGAACTCGCCGAGACCGGCGCCGACAACGACAACACGACAATGCTGGCAGCCGGGGCGGGCATCCTCCTCGTCGTAGGTGCCGGAGGCACCCTCTTCGCCCGCAACCGCCGCCGCGTCCACCAGGCGTAGCAACAACCCCCGGGGCGGCCGCCGATCGGACTTTCAACCATCGGCCCGCCCCGGGAACGGGGCAGGGACGATCCGCAGGGGTCGCGGGCCTCGGCCCGTCGACGCCGTGTCGCCGCGCTCTGGTAGCCACATCGAAGCCCCACCCGCGCGACTCCCGCCCACGAATACGAAGATCGATCCCAAAGCTCAGGCCCGCGCAAGGTGCCGGCTCCATGGTGCAGCGCCGTGATTCCAACGCTCCGGCTCGCTATCGAACCGCTCCTCCGAACCATCCGGTCTCCGGCTGGATGCGTCGTGGGGCTGCCCTGGTATCCGCAGTGCCGGCGGCACTTGCTCCCGTCGTCCTCGTTTCCCGTGTCACAGCGCACGACTTGAGCGCACCTTCCGGCAGATGACGGCGATCTCCCGGGAGGCAGCACGTGAGTGGGTGTGACCATGTCCGAGCCTAGGACGGGTACAGCCGTGGAGATCGCGATTCGCCTCGGAAGGAATGGCGGCGTCTACGGTGTCGATCCTGCGGACGTCGAGCTCCAAGCCATCCTGCGTGCGCAGGGTTTCTCTCCGTCGGCCGACGGTCCGCGGACATGGGTACCGCCATCGGATCGACCGAGTGACGCCCTGCTCCAAGCGCAGGAATACCTCGAACGAAATCCCGCCTACCGCGTTATCCGCGAGGAGGAGCCCAAGGATCGGGATCCTCGTTCGCCGGCTTCCTCCCCCCACCCGGACGCGCGGAGTCCCACTCCGGATCCTCCCGGGCACGAGGTCCCGCTCCCAGCGCATACCGGCGACATCGAGCCTTCGGACGACGCCGCCCCGCAAGCGGCCGCCTCCCGCCAACCCCTCGCTCACGGCGGCTCGGGTGACCAACCGCCGAACCCGGAGCCTGACCAGCCCACTTCGGCGTCCGACAGTGCCGGTACGCCTCCCGACAGCCCCGAGCCCCCATCCCCACCCGAGCCCCCGCCCCCGGATACCACCCCGCCCGACTCGGAGCCGAACTCCGCGCACGCCGACGCGGATCCCTCCGCGACCGACCCCGAACCGGATGAACCCGACCCCTACGCCACTCGGGACGAGGCCCACGCCCGAGCTCGCAGCATCGACAGCGCCGCACGCGTGTGGCGGGAGTCCGTCGACGAACGCTCCGACACACCGGAGCACGTCCGCAGTCTCCGGGAAACCCTCGTCGACGCACTCCGCGGCGCCCGAGAGGCGCACGCGATCCACCTCGGCGATTTCACCAACGACTCGGACACCCCGGTCGTCGGCGCCGACGACCTCCGCGTCGTCACCGACCACGCCCGCACCATCGTCTCCACGGTCGAAGACCTGGCCCGCGCACTCGACACCCGAACACACATCTCCGAACTCGCCGCCCTGCGCGCGATGTGGCGCCACGCACGCGGCCACATGGAAGCCCTCGATGCCACGATCCGCGACGTCGAGACAATCGCGTGGACACAAACCCGCACCCCCCAGCCGACCGAAAGCCCGTCACCCGGCGGCACCGAAAACCTCACCACCCCCGAAGCCGGCCCAGCCCAACCGGCCGACGCACCAACCCCGGAGTCACGTGGTGCGTCACCGCGCTCCGACCCACCCCCACCCCCGCGATCCGAATTCGACCACTGGAACGGAATCGCCCTCGCCTCCGCCCGCAACCGTCGCGGCGGCCACCACCGGGCCCGACGCCGTGACGCCCTCCACCGCCGACACCACAACGCGCTCATCCGCGCCTGGAACGTCGCCACCGACCCCCGCGTGCCCCCGGAGACCCCCAGCCAACGCATTCGCGACCTCCGCGACCAAGGCGACCGCTACACCGCCGTCGCCCGAGCCGCCGCCCGTCTCACCGCCTCACCCCAACGCGCCATCGAACGCGCGGCCCTGCACGAACTCCGCGTCGCCGCCGAACTGCACGCCCGCCACCTCCGCCGCCAGGCCGACGCCCTCGACCCACCGCGCCGCCGGCCGCGACTGTCGGCCGTACGCCTTTTGTTCGCCCCGCGACCGCCGCGCCAACGGCCCGACCCGGAAGCGGTCCTGGCCCGCATCGCCGACGCGGAGAAACGCGCCCGACGGGGCATCGCCGGCCGCGACGCCCGGGCGAAGGAACACCTGCACACCACCGGGCCCGAACACGATCGCCTCATCCGGGACATCCGCGCCGAACACGCCGCCGCGCACGAGGTCATGCGCGACGTCCGCACGCGTTCCTGGTGGCGCCGAGCCAACCCCGGCGAAATCGCCGCCATCTGGCAGCGCGCCGTCGAATGGTCCGCCCACCACGACGTCATCGCCGGGCGAATCCTGCGCCACATGCGCGGCCGCATCCGGCAACACCACGGCGTCGACCTCCCCACACCACCGGTGAACGGCGTCGACCTCAACCCCGCCATCGCCCACGGCCGGCCAGCCCCCGCCGAAGGCCCCGCCGTGCGCTGGGCCTACACCGTCCGCGACCCCCTCCTCCACACCCGACTCCTCGACCAGGGCCGATACACCGCCCTCGCCCGCGACACCCCCGAAACCGTCGGCCGCCGCGTCCTCGCCGACCTCGCCGCCCGCGGCGCCGACCCCGCCGTCCTGCGGCGCGCCGTCGTCGAGGTCGTCCCCGCCGACCGCCCCGACACTGCACCCGTCGTCGTCACCGCCGCCCGCATCCCCGAGATCGGCCGCGACCAGGCCGCCCGCGACCGCGCCGAACACGACCTCGCCCAAGCCGGAGCCGCCCTCAAGTCGGCCCTCGACCACCGCTGGTGGGAAGACGCCCGCCCGGTCGAGATCGGCTGGATGTGGCGCGGCGTCCAGGACTGGCAGGACGGACCCGCCCGCGACGACGCCCTCACCTTCCTCGCCGACCGCATCCGGGACACCTTCGGCATCACCCTCACCCCCGACACCCCCGCCGTCGTGGCCACCGAACGCATCCGCGAACACGCACCCGCCCCGCTCGACCCGAACGGCGCCCCGGAACGCGCCCTCGCAGCCCACGCGGTCCGCTTCTTCGACCTGGCCCACGGCATCGAGGCCCGCATTGCTGCCGGGGACGTCCCCGAGGGGGATGTCCCCGGCCTGCGCCAACAAGCCCGCTCCCACAGCCTGCGCGCACGCCACCTGGGAGCCCTCGCGAGCGATCCCGAGGAAGCCGCGCGCCTGCTCGGTGCCGCCCGCCCTCCGGCGATCGACGTCGACCGCTATCACCGGGACATCGCCGGTGAGTACGAACGCTCCTGGGGCCGCGCCCTCACCGACGACGAGTCGGCCCAACTGCGCTCGATCCTCGAACGAGGCTCCGCAGGACGGGAAACGGATCCCGAGCCCGCCGACGGGCCGGTCGCCGGGTCGCCGCCGTCGCCCGCCCTCGACACCACCCTGTCGACGGACGCCCCGCGCCCATTGACACCGTCGGTATCCGAACCGAAGCAACCCGAAGAGATTCCCCCGCCGAGCGATCGCGCGTCGCGGCCCCGCGAGCCTCGACCGGAAACGCCCCTCCCGACGAACGAGACCGGCACGGCCACGCCCGCGACCGAACACACCGTCGCCCCTGCGGCACAGATCCCGGCCCGACCCCAACGCAGGCGCCTGTCGACCGTCCGACTCGTCATGGATGGCACCGACGAGGCCCTGGCCCCGAAGCCCGCCTCGGGACCGCCGCCCGCCCGACGGGCCGTTCCGGTCACCTCGGTCACCCCGGAACTCGCCGACAGCGCGGCACCCGCGCTGGGCGGGTAGGCCCCGTCCCCGTCCGCGACGAACAACCCACCTCCCGCCGACGCACCCCCATCGCCCTTCCGCCGGCTCGCGGCCCGGTCACACCATGTGCCGCTTCCGCACCTTCCCGATCATGAACACCCGACACACAAACCACATAAACCGAACAGACCAAACCAACGAACACGGAACACCCGACACCCCGCATGCGGCCGACACCCCCGGCGGCCGCCCGTGCTGACCATCGCCGCCCGCAGCGACGTCACCTACCTCGCCCAGCAGGTCGCCCGCGGCGCCGAGCACTACTTCCTCCGCGACGCCGCCATCGCCGGCGAACCCCCCGGCCACTGGCTCGGCCGCGGCGCCCCCGACCTCGGCCTGCACGGCACCGTCGACCACGCCGTCCTGGAAGACCTGTACCACCACTTCGTCGACCCCCGCCGCCGCACCGAACTCACCGCCACCATCGCCGACATCACCGCCTCACCAGGCACCCCCGAATGGGCCGCCGCCGCCGAAACCGCCCGGGACACCGTCCGCCTCGGCCCCCGCCCCCGCGACTACACCACCGGCACCCGCGCCGCCATCACCGAAGCCCTCGCCGCCGAACCCGACGCCACCCCCGCCCGACGCCGACAGATCGAGGCCCGCGTCCGCAACAAGGCCCGCACCGCCGTCAAATACCTCGACCTCACCTGGTCCGCCCCCAAATCCTGGTCCATCCTCCACGCCGCCCTCCAACTCGCCGCCCGCCACGACGACGCCGACCAGGTCTGGCAAGCCTGGCTGACCGGAATCCACACCGGCCTCGAATACCTCCAGGACACCGCCGGCTTCGCCCGCGCCGGCCGCCACGGACGCACCTCCACCGGCGCCTCCACCGGCCGCTGGATCAGCGCACACCGCTGGACCGTCGCCGCCTTCCCCCAACACACCTCCCGCGACGACGACCCCCAACTCCACGTCCACACCGCCGTCCTCAACCGCGTACACGCCGACGACGGCGTCTGGCGCACCCTGGACAGCCGCGCCATCCACCGCCACAAACAGGCCGCCGGACACCTGTGCGAACGCGCCGCCGAAATCGCCCTCACCCGCGCCCTCGGCGTCGAATTCGCCACCCGCCCCGACCGCCGCGCCCGCGAGATCGTCGGCATCTCCGACTCCCTCCGCGCCCGGTTCTCCTCCAGGCGCCGCGCGATATCCGCCGAAGTCGCCGTCTACGCCGCCAAGTTCACCGCCACCTACGGCCGAGCCCCCTCCGCGTACGAACTCACCGCCATCGCCCAACACATCACCCTGCTCCGCCGCGAGGACAAAAAACGCACCCCCGTCTCCCGCGCCGAACTCCTGACCCGCTGGTCCGAAGCCGCCCGCCAGGAACCAGGCATCGCCCTGACCGACATCCCCGCGGCCACCCTGCACCGCATCGGCCCGGAAGCCGAACACCCCGACCACGCAGCGATCGTGACCCGCGCCATGACAGTCCTCGACACCACCAAGAACGCCTGGAACCGCGCGGATCTGATCACGGAGTTGTGCCGCCAACTCCCGGATCGCCTCGACACCACAAGCATGCGGCACCTAGTGGAGGACCTGGCAGACCAAGCCCTTCTCGGCATCGTCCGACGAGCCACCGACCTTCCCGCAGAAGGCAACGGCGAACACCACACCGCCCTTGACACAACCGAGTCGGCACACGCCCCGGGAAAGCGACACCCGAAGCACGCCACACATCGGTCCCCGGTGGGTGTGGCGTCGCGATAGGTCCCGCACGGGACGCGGACCCGTCGAGCCGTCCAGGCAGTGTCGTCGCCAAGGCCACCATGCAGACGGCATTGACCTGCGGCCAACGAGGTCGTGGAGAAGGTCCTCGGGCAAGTCGACGAGCAAGGCTCGTGGCACGGTCGGACGGGTGGGCAACGACGCCTCGTCGAGGCACCCAAGACCCGCCCTTCCGCACCGAGACAACACGGCGACGACGGGTCGACGGCCGACCCCCCACCCACCGTCGCGGCCCTCGCCGGAGACGTATGCGACCCACGCTGTGGCATACCTTGATGCTCCGCAGCCGGGAAAACGCACACCACCCGAAGCCTGATACCGGTGGACAGCGAAGCCGCCCCCAGAACCACCCCGACACACAGCTGACCCGGCTCGCCAACAGCGGCACCGCCCAACGCCGTCACCGTGCCGTCGGCCCAAGCACCGGCCGCAGGCGCACACTCCCGGTGAAGGCGGTCGATCCAGGAACTCTCCACGCGAGACGGCGGCTGTCTGCCGCCCGACAGACAACGGCCCCGCGCCCCCGGGTTCACGCAGGCGGGCGAGCACGAACTCCCGCACCCCTGACTTACGGAAGCCCCACACCTAGGCATCCGGTGGGGGTGGCGGCAGCCTGCCACGGCCGGCGGGTGCGGGGCAACAGCGCGCGGGGGGTGGGCCGCCCTCCGGCCCCGAGGGGCCTGCGGGTGGCCCGGCGGGCGCCGTTGGCGCGTTCACCGCCGGGCCGTCCCGCGCGCAAGCGCGCGGGACGCCGGGCCGGGCGCCGTTGGCGCGTTCACCGGCCCGGTGGGCGGCCCTGCGCCGTTGGCGCGCACCGGGCCGCCCAGCCCACCCCCCGCGCGCTGTTGCCCCGCACCCGCCGGCCGTGGCTGTCTGACGCCACCCCCACCGGACCCAACCACCCGGCGGGGCGAACCCAACATGTCCTCGTCGGAAAGGGAAATTCGATGGCAGCGGTCCCAGGAGAGTGCAGTCTCTGCGGCTTGAAGTTCAAGAACCCCAGCAAGCCCAAGGAATACCTGAAGCCCGGTGACGCGGCGCCGGAGCACGACGGTCGTAACGGCAAGAGGTGCCCCCTCTCGGGTCACAGCCTGATCGACGGTAGCTAGGCACAACGGCCGCACGGGCAGCCCCCCACCCGGTTGGGAGGGGGGCTGCCCGTGCGGCCGGGAATAAGGACGGCCGCGAGCGGCCGGCAGCCCCGCCTTTCAAGCGCCCCAAAAACCGGGGCGCGCGGCGGGAAAAGGACGGCCGCGAGCGGCCGGGCCGCCCCTCGAGCGCCCTGGCGGGCGCGGGCGGCCTCTTCTGCCCCGGGCGGGCAGGCGCCGAAGGCGCGCAGGCCCCTCAAGCGCCTTCGGCGCGGGCCTGCCCCTGCGGGGCCAAGGAGCCGCCAGGGCGGCAAAACCAAAACCCAACTTTAAGTCCAGTTGAACTAGACAGATTATGTCTATCCTTACTGGACAAGCGAGAGTGGGGGAACTAGCGTCCTACCCGCACCACACGTCACGGCCCCGACCCGAAGGCTCACTCCATGTCCATCGACACCCTGTTCGACCAGCCGGACATCGACCCGGAGCTCGAAACCCGCGAGTGGAAGCCCGTCCCCAGCTACCCCGCCACCGTCACCCGGACCGCGAGCGGATGGACCGCCACCATCGCCGACCTCCCCGACGGTCGAGCCGCCATGGCCCAGGGCCGCACCTGGAGGGAGGTCGAGCACAACGCCTTCGAATGCGTCGCCGAACTGCTCGGTCCCGACGCCGAGACCTTCACCATCGTCGCGAACCCCGCCGACCCCGACGCCGCCACCGTCGTCAACGCCCTCTTCGACGCCCGCCTCGCCCTCGCCCACGCCGAACAAGCCGTTCGCGACGCCGCCCGGCACGCCGCCCGCACCCTCACCGACCAGGGCTGGAACACCCGCGACGCGGGCGCCGTCCTGCGTTTGTCCCACCAACGGATCTCACAACTCGCGCCCCGCACCCCACGCTCCGTATAGCCACCCAGAGACTCAACATGTTGGGTTGAGAACGCCGCCGCCCGCGGGCTGGTTACCCGCACACAGGACGAGACGGCACACGCCCCCGCCGGTCCACGGACCGACGGGGGCGTACCCATGCCCCGACACCCCTCCCCACCCGAAACCTTCGGTGGTCACCGCCCACAGGCAAGCCCCACAGACAAGTCCACTCGACGCGCGCAGCATCGACCGACGGATCGAGGAATCCCCGGCGCTCCGCGCCGGGCAGGGTGCTCCGGCCGTGCCGGCCTCCTCCGGACGCGGCGAGGGACGGGGCGTGCACCCCGTCCCTCCCTCACATCCAGGTGATCAGTCGTCGGAGCACCACACGCAACCGGAGGGCAGGTGCGGCGCGCCCCGCAAAACCGGCGCCGCAGTCGTCGCACTCGTCGTTCCTGCCCAGAAGGACTCGAACGGAGTTCATGTCCTCATCCCTTCGGTCGGACGCCCAAGGGCGTATCAGGTCCGGTCGGCCGGCGGAAGCGAAAGGCACGCATCCACCGGCCGACCGGACCTGATTCGGCGGAGCCATCCGACCAAACGAAGGGATGAGGACATGAACTCCGTTCAAGGCCCCGTCTATGACAAGAACGACAAGTGCGACGACTGCGGCGCCAAGCAGGGCGCGCCGCACCTGCCCTCCTGCATGTGGCACTCCGACAACTGATCACCTGGGATAGAGGGACGGGGCGCACGCCCCGTCCCTCGCCACGTCCTCCCCCGACCGACACGGCCGGAGCACCCTGTTCCAACACCTCACACCTGGTGCACTACCAGTGGCCATGCGCGTGGCGGGGCGGTCGAGGACCGAAAAAAGGGTGGTCGCTCGGTTGCGTACTGCGGCGGGGCAGACCGTTGAGCCGACTCGGTTGGTATGGCACGGCCTTGTGACGGGAGTCGGTTCTCCACTGGATCTATCCTCCGGGCGCCGTTGACCCGTGCTGCCGCAGGACCACCTGAATCGGCGGGCCCGGCAGGACAGACATCAAGTCCGCGCCGGTGCCGACCCGACCGTGACCGGCCCGGAGGGTGGCCGGCCACCGCGCTCGAGACGGTCCGAGTCACCCAGGTCGCCCACCGGAGACCGGGTTGGGCAACATCCGCCCCGCTGACCCGGCACTTGTCCCTGCCTGTCGGCCGACACCCGGTGGGATTACGGCGGCTCGCCGTCACTGAGGCTGTCCGCGGCTCCTTCGACCGGGCCCACGAAGTGGTGACACGCCGCTGCGGGAACGTGCTCGGCACACGCAGGCTCGAAGAGTTCGTGGTCGCCGCCGCCGGTCGACATCGACGGCTTCCATCGGACCATGATCCTGGTTCCGTGCAGCCGTGAGATGCCGCTGGTGGTTCAAGTGCACGGCAAAGGTGGGCGCCCGCCGGCGCCTGCTCGTAGCCGAAGCCATCCTGCAACTGCGTACGGTCGTCTCCCACGGCGACCTTGCCCTATTCGATCACCAGGCAAGCTCCGACCGCATTCAGTCAACAGACCGACGCCGTCATCCGTCCGCCGTGCGCCTCATCAGCCGACTCCGAACCTCCCGAGCCATGACCTCCACCGCGACAGCGGGATCATCGGTCTCCAGAACGACGCGGCCCTCGGCCGGCGGGTGGGCGATCACCGAGTACACGCCGGGACCGGCCGCGATTCCCGGGAACCCCTCCGTGCCGAGGTCACGCCATGAATCGGAGGTGCACACGCTCAGGGTGTTCATGCCCTTCCACGGATGGAGCGAGGACAACACCGGATCGGCGACCGCGGCCCGGAGCAGCAACCACATCCATGGTGATGCCCGGTCATCCTCCGCATGGGGCGGGCGATGGCTGTCCAGCAGCTCGACCCACACCTCGTCATGACTGCGACCGGCGGCTGAGTTCATTGCTCGACGATGGTGCTCACCGCTGGGCAGGGTCAAGGTCATCTGCAATCGTGGCCGTCACTCGAAACGAGCCGCGCCTCCCTGAAGGCCGAGGCAGTCGCGACGCGTTAGCCTCGGAGAGGGCTTGGCCGCGTTCGTCCGCCGCCCCTCGCCCGCGACACCGTCCGCGGGTCGGTTTCCTTGCCCGGCGGGCACCGGCTCCTTGCCCGGGCGCCGCTGCTCGTGCGGGCGTTGGTGGGCGGGCCCTGCTGGTTTCTAGCCTCAGCCCATGGCGGTTCGGGGGATGGATCAGGTGCGGCGGCGCGGCGGGGCTCGGGTGGTCGCGCCGTGATGACGCTGCACAAGCTCGGGCCGAACGGGTGGGAGTACCTGGTCGATTCGGTGAGCGTTGCCGACGAAGGGCGTGGGCTCGGGCAGGATCTCGGGGCCTACTACGCCGCCACCGACAATCCGCCCGGGGTGTGGACCGGGGCGCTGGCCGAGGTGTTGGGGGTCGCCGGGACGGAGGCCGATCGCGAGCAGATACGGAATCTGTTCGGGCGGGGGCGGCATCCGATGTTCGTGCGGGAGTACGCGCGTGCGCTCGTCGCGCTGCTCGACGATGGTGCTCCCGCCTCCGGAACCCTGCCCGGCCTCGGCTCCGGCGGCCCCGACGCCGTCGACCCCGACGTTCTCGCTCGGGCCCTCGCCCGCCACCCCTCCGCCGTCGACCACCTGCTGCCCGGCGCCGACGTCGCCCACCGGGTCAACGAGCGCATGGCCGCCGAAGGCGACGGCGTCACCGGCGCGGCGCGCGCCACGCTGCGCGAGCGCGTCCGCGCGGAGGAACGGGCCGCCGACGCCCGGCGCCTCGCGGGCCTCGCCCGCCGCCTGGCGAAGAGCGGCGACGCCGACGAGCGGGTCCTGGCCGACGTCCTCGCCCGCGCCACCCCCGCTCAACTCGCCACCGCCGCGGACGGGCTGCAACTGGGTCGCGCCTTCCCCGTCCACCGCACCGTCGCCGAGCGCGCCGAGACCCGCTTCGTCGCGCACGCCGCGGCCCACCCCCACGCGAGTGAGGCCGAGCTCGCGCACGCCAAGGCCGAGATCCTGCGCGAGGAGGACACCCGCGGCGAGCGCCAAGCCGTCACCGGATTCGACCTCGTGTTCTCCCCACCCAAGAGCATCTCCACCGCCTGGGCCCTGGCCGTGATCACCGGCGACGACGCCGCCCGCCTCGCCCTCGAGGAGGCGCACAACGAGGCGGTACGCGCCGTCATCGAACGCCTTGAGAACGACGTGGCGTTCACCCGCCTGGGCGCCGGCGGCGCGGCGCAGGTCAAGGCGGAGGGCGTCGCCGCGGTGGCGTTCGTGCACCGCACCTCCCGCGCCGGCGATCCGGACCTGCACACCCACGTCATCGTCTCCGCCAAGACCCTCGGCCCCGACGGGCGATGGCGCTCCCTCGACGCCCGCGCGCTGTACGCCGCAAAGGTCACCCTCAGCGAGCAGTACAACTCGACCGTCCTCGACGGTGCCACCCACCGCCTCGGCTGGGCGACCGGGATCCGCGCCGACCAGGTCGACCACGGCAGCCGCGCGATCCGCGAACTCGTCGACATCCCCGCCGAGCTCAACGAGGCGTTCTCCTCCCGCCGGGCCCAGGTCAAGGCCGAATTCACCGCGCTCTACCGGCAGTTCCGCGAGCGACACGGCCGCGAACCGCACCGCGGCGAGGAGTACGACCTGCTGCAACAGGCCACCTTGAACAACCGCCCCCGCAAGGACAAGGGCGGCACCGCCGCCGACGAGGCCGAGCGGTGGCGGGAGATCGCCGAGCGCGTCCTCGGCCCTGGATACGCGACCTTCCTCGCCGACCTGACGCGCGACGCGAAAACCCTGCGTGCCGACCACATCGACGCCGAGCAGATCGCCGCCTGGGCTGCGGCGACCGTCGACGGCGTCCAGCACCACCGCTCCACCTGGACCGTGCGCAACCTCGAGGCGGAGGCCCAACGGGTCACCCGCGACACGGCGTTCGCCTCGCCCCAGGACCGCGCGGCCACCGTGTCCCGGATCCTGCGCCTGGCCACCGCCGAGGACCACCTCCTCGACCCGGACACCGGCACCCGCGTCGTCCGCATCACCCCCGACTCGCTGATCGCCGAACCGGCGTCCCTGCGCCGCCCGGACGGCATCGGCGTCTTCCAACCGCACGCCGCCGTCCGCTACACCAGCACCGCGATCCTGGACGCCGAACGCCGACTCCTGGCCCACGCCCGCGCCGGCGGCGCGCCGGTCCTGTCCCGCGCCGCCGTCGACGCGGCGCTGGCCGAGTCCGCGCGCGAAAGCGGCCACACCCTCGCCCCCGACCAGCAGGCAGCCGTACGCCATCTCGCGCACAGCGGCACCTGGTTGACGTCCCTGATCGGCCCGGCCGGCACCGGCAAGACCACCACCCTGCGCGTCCTGGTCCGCGCCGCCGAACTCGACGGCTGGAACGTGATCGGCCTCGCCCCCTCCGCCCGCGCCGCCCGCGTACTCGCCGACGCCGCCGGCATCGCCACTACCGAGAACACCCACCAGTGGGCCGCCCAACTGCGCGCCGGCGCCGTGGTCCCCCACCCTCGCACCCTCGTCCTGATCGACGAGGCGGGCATGGCCGGCACCCTCACCCTCGACGCCATCACCCGTGCCCACGTCGCCGCGGGCGGCGTCGTCCGCCTGATCGGCGACCCGCACCAACTCGCGGCCGTCGAATCCGGCGGCGTCCTGCGTCACCTTCAACGCCACGCCGCCGGCGCCGAACTCACCAGCGTCTGGCGCTTCCGCGAACCCGACGGCACCCCACGCACCTGGGAGATCGACGCCTCGCTGCGGCTGCGCGACGGCGACACCACCGTCGTCGAGGAATACCTGCGTCAGGATCGTGTCCACGACGGCTCGCTCCAGACGATGACCGACCGCGTGTACCAGGACTGGCGTGCCGACACCGCCGCCGGCCGCGTCTCCTTGATGATCGCCTCCACCAACGCGCTCGCCGGTGAACTCTCCGCCCGCGCCCGTGCCGACCGCGTTGCCGCCGGCGAGGTCGAGCGCGGCGGCGTCCTGCTCGCCAACGGCAGCCGCGCCGGCGTCGGCGACCGCATCGTCACCCGACGCAACGAACGCACCATGTCCCTGTTCGCCGGCCGCGACTGGGTCAAGAACGGCGACGTGTGGGAAGTGACCGCCCGCGCCCGCGACGGAGCGCTGACCGTACGCCACACCGAACACGGCGGCACCATCACCCTGCCGCCGGCCTACGTCGGCACCCACGTCGAACTCGCGTACGCCTCCACCACCCACCGCGCCCAGGGCATGACCGTCGACGTCGCCCGCGCCCTGGTCAGCGCCGACCTCGGCCGCGAGAACCTGTACGTGATGGCCACGCGCGGCGCCGCCGCCAACCACATGTACGTGGTCGTCGACGAGGGCTTGGACCTCGATGGGCACGTCCCGGCCGGCCAACGCCGCACCGCCCGCCAGGCGTTGGCCGCGGTGATCGCGCGCGGTACCGCCGAGAACGCCGCCCACGACGACATCGCCGCCGCGCTCACCGCCCGCGCCTCGCTCGCCACCCTGACGCCGCGCTACCGATACGCGCACGGGCTCGTCTCGTACCGCCTCGACGACGAGGAACAGGCGCGCGCCGCCGAGGTCGTCCGCGAGACGCTGCCCGAGGCGCTCGCCGACCAGGTCCTCGACGACGAGGCCTGGCCCGCCCTCGCCCACTACGTGGCCCTCGCGGGTAGCGGCGAACGCGATGCCCACGACATCCTGGCGCGCGCCTTCACCCACGACGGCACGGTCACGACCACCTCGGCGGTCGAGGAGTTCGCCGCGGTGAACAGCCCGGCGCAGCTCCTCGCGTGGCGCATGGAACAACGACTGTTCGACGAGGACAAGCCGCCCCGGTCGGGGACGATGCCGTGGCTGCCGGTACCGCCGCGGGCGGAATCGGCGCGGGAGCAGGACACGGCGGAGGCGATCGCGTACGCCAGGGCGACGTACGATCGGATCGAGGCCCGCGCGGCACACCTGGCGGTCGCGGCCGTTGCGGGCATCGCCGCGCCGGGACTCGACGACCGGTCCTGGGCCTTGGCGCTCGGGGCGCTTCCCGACGGCGGTCCCGGCCGCGAGGGTTGGCTGCGTACGGTGGCCGCCGTCGCCGCGTATCGGGAGACGTTCGACGTACGGGGGCCGCTGCCGCTGGACGAGGCGGTCGAGGGCGAATCCGTGCTCAAGACGGTGGCGCGCGACCGGGTCGCCACGATGCTGGCGGAGCACCGGGGCGGTGGACCCGTCGCGGGGACGTCCGGAGCCGACGACGGCTCTCCAGCTCCGCAGCGGGAACTCACCGCCGGTGTCACCGCCGTTGACGCCCTTGACACCGGCACGCTCGACGCCGCCGCGCTCGCTCGCGCCATCGAGCGGGCCAGGAAGCTGTACCTCGCGCGCCACAACCGCGCCCGCAAGCTCCACGACCGGGCCGCCACGATCCTGGCCCGAGCCGACTCGGGCCAGGGCCCCGCCACCCGCGGCCTGTACGCCAACGCCGTCGAACTGACCCGCCGCGTCGATGCCATCGACCGCGTGGCCCACCTCGAGAAAACGCTGCGCGCCGCCCACGACCGCCACGGCGCAGCGGTGGTCGCGCTGGGCATGTCCCGCACGGACCACACCCTCGACGACCGACGGGTCCGGGCGGAACGCATCCGCATCGAACGGGTGGACAACCTCCTCGCCCGAGCCCGCCAGGCGGCGGGATCCGAATACGAATGGGACGCGGTACGCGCCGAGCAGGCCCACTTGAGGCAAAACCACGAACTCCACCGCGAGGCCGCCGTGGCCGTCGACCGCGCCACGGGCCTGGCCGTACGCGCGGAGGCCGAGCACCTGGCCGCCCAAGCCGCCGAGGCCGGCGCCGAGCTGGCGGGCCTGCAGGCGCACTTGCGCACGCGCGTCGGCGCAGCCGGGCAGGGCGGGCGCCTCGCCGCGGTCGCCCGGACGCTCGATGCGGTGGGGAGCGGCGTGGCCGGCAAGCCCACGCGCTCCGCGAAGGCCGGCGGCGTATCGGCGCAGCAGCCGCCGTCGCCCGAGGGCGGGCTCGATCTCGTTCGTTGAGCCTGTCCGAGCCGGGCCTGCCGGATTTTCGCGAGGCAGCGACGCGAGGCCGGGAACGGCGCGACGACAGACCCGCCGTAAGAACCGCGAGCCGACCCAAACGGGTCACGTCCGAATGCGTCCCGGCACCTTCCTCGCCGAAGGCATCAACCGACCACCGTGCGAGGGGACAACATCATCGGCACACTCCGCCGGCCGGTCGGCGACGCCGGAACCCCGTACACCGGCACCCCTCACCCAGGACCTGCCCCCAGCCCCTCCCCGGGCCACGAACGGGTCGACCTGGCCTGGGAGGCGTGGACCAGCCACCCGCACGCCCAACCCCACGGCGCGGTAGACGGAGCAGACGCACTCAACAGAAGCTGGCATGCCCTCCGGAGGACACTGCGCCAAGACCCCGACCCCGCACACCTGGCCCAGCGCTACAGCGACCTCGAAACGGCCGCCGGTGCACTGCTCCCACACACCCACCCGCACGCCCGCCGATCCCTCGCCACGGTGCGTGAACGCGCCGGCGAACGAGTGGCAGAACTGAGAGGCAAAGCCGCACGCAGGACATCCACATCCACATCCACGACAACGAAGCCGAAGCCCAGGGCACGCGAACAAACACCGGCTGAAGCCCACACAGCGGTACACACAAGTCGAAGCGCACTCGACGCGGTCTACGCAGCCTGGATGACCGCCGGCACACATTCCGGTGCGAGCCGCAACGAGCCCACCTGCACAGCCCTCGACCACATCTGGACGGCTACCCGGACGAAAGACTCAGACGAAAACACCCCGAAAGCCGACAGCGTCCCGCCCACCCACGAAATCACCCGACAGATCGAGGCTTGCCTAACCCTTGCCCACCACGCGAGAACCCTCGCCGCCCACCCCCAAATCGCAGCCACACGCACCCACCTACACGCCCTACGCGTCCATGCCGAACACACCGCCCAGGCCCTACGTACTCTCGCCCACACAACGGATCCGCGACCTCTACCCCCGGCCCCGGAACCCCCGAAAGCATCGACCCGCCCCATCCGCCCACGCCTCACCGCACACGATCTGGGCCCCCTGCTCACCGGAACCAGCCCCACTCGCCGTCCCCTTCAGGACCCCACGTCGGACCCGAACACCGATGCCCTCCACACCACCTACACCACCTACGTCGCCGACCGCACCGTCATGCGAGCGATATGGCACCGCGCGTGGTGGACCGAAGCCACCCCCGACGAGGTAGCGCGCATCTGGGAGGCGACATCCCACTGGGCGACCATAGGCAGCACCTACGCCACAACAACCCTCCGCCACCTCCGCGGCCGCATCCGCCAGTACGCCGGCCTCGAACCGGACCTCCCCGCACCGAACCCCCATTTCGACCCAGTGCCCATCACCGCCCTCACGCCCAACCCGACACACCCACCCCACGGCAACACGGCGTGGTGGCGCTGCACAGCCCACGACCCGACCACCCACGCCCAACTCGCCCCCGAATCCCGCGAACCCGCCACCGCCTGGGAGCACCCCGAGGACATAGCCGCCCGAGTACACGGCGACCTCGAACACGTACACCGACTCCGACCCGAGGTCCTACGCCGAGCAATCATCACCGCGACCCTCGAAGCCGGCAGCACCACGCACCACCCGACCCACCAACTCCGAGTCCACGGACCCGACATCAACCACATCCGCAGAAGGGCAGCCCTGCGACGCGCCCAAGAACAACACGCCACCAGACGCGCCACCCTCCTACGCCACGACCTCGACCCCACCTGGCACTCCCGAGCCACTCCCACCGAGATCACCGCCCTGAAACGCGAGATCCACACCTGGCCCCCGGGCCCATCCCGCAACGACATCCTGGCGTTCCTTCAACACCACCTCTGAATCCCGCCCTACGCTGACCACCACACCCCGCGACCACGAGCCCGAAGAAGGCAACCCAAAGGATGGCGATCTCAACCGATCAAAAACTCGTCATCACCAACCGCCATCGGCCCCACGCTGTGAAATCAGGCAGAAATCTTGCCGCAATAGCCTTCTTTAGATCTCGAGTTGGCAAAGCCCCCAAGAACCCGCAGGTCAGCAAGGAAGTCCCCACGCAGGTGGGGGTGAGCCGACCTGCTCCTGATCGACGGCGACGACCAGGTTGAAGTCCCCACGCAGGTGGGGGTGAGCCGGTCGACGAACTCAACGGCGACCGGGCCCGGGTCGAAGTCCCCACGCAGGTGGGGGTGAGCTGTAGGGGCGTTCGGTCAGCAGGGTGGTGATCGCGAAGTCCCCACGCAGGTGGGGGTGAGCCGCCGGACGAGGCCGCGTGGCGCTGGTGGCAGGCGAAGTCCCCACGCAGGTGGGGGTGAGCCGGCGAATGCCTCGCGCGAACACACCCACACGCCGAAGTCCCCACGCAGGTGAGGGTGAGCCGGTTGCCTCAGGAACACGTCGGAATCCGCTCTGGAAGTCCCCACGCAGGTGGGGGTGAGCCGCAGGTCCCCGTCAACCAAAGTGATGCAAGGCACGAAGTCCCCACGCAGGTGGGGGTGAGCCGCGCACTGCTTGGGCCCCCAACTTGGCCAACTCGAAGTCCCCACGCAGGTGGGGGTGAGCCGCGCGATTTCGTTGATCGCGCTCCACGGCGCGTCGAAGTCCCCACGCAGGTGGGGGTGAGCCGCGGGCGGCCAATCGATGGCTACGTGAGGCCAGGAAGTCCCCACGCAGGTGGGGGTGAGCCGACCTTCAAGACGACGTGGACGATCGCGCGACGGAAGTCCCCACGCAGGTGGGGGTGAGCCGCCTCCCGCCGCCGATTCCTCCCCGGCACGGGGGAAGTCCCCATGCAGGTGGGGGTGAGCCGAACGGCGACGCATGGCGCGTCGAACGCATCACGAAGTCCCCACGCAGGTGGGGGTGAGCCGTGCACGCCGCACAGGGGCAGCGCCGAGGCCGGGAAGTCCCTACGCAGGTGGGGGTGAGCCGCCAGCCCGGTGAAGAAGGTTCTGCGCGAGGCCGAAGTCCCCACGTAGGTGGGGGTGAGCTGGCCCGCCCCCATCTCGGGGGGCCGGCCTGCTTCGTCGTGTCCGCTACCGGTCTCGGTCGGGGTCGTCGCTGCGGACCAAGCGCCGATAGGCTCTGCGCTCGGCGACTGCGGTGGCGACTGGCCCGCCGGTGATCGTGGTGATCAGCGCGTTGCGCATCGCGGCCACGTCGGGTTGCTGCGGGGCGGCCGTGGCAGCCGGTCGGTCGAGCGCGGTTCGCTGGGCGCGGGCAGGGTCGACGTCTGCTGCCTCCGTCACTGGTCGGCCGCCCGGGTTGCGACGTGCCGCGCAATCTCACGGTCGGCGAGCGCGGCCCGGATGCCCTCGCTGTTGAGCCAGCGTTCGCACCGGTCGTGCAGCTCGGCGACCTGGTCGATGCTGTATCCGGTGACGGGCACCGGGTCGAGGAACAGTTGTGGCTCGGGCACGGTGCCGGTGGGGATGAGGTCCAGGCGGTGCCGGGCGATGTCGTCGAGGAGCACCTTGCGGTGGTGCTCTTGGATGTGGATGATTCCGCGCGGCTCGGGCTGGTTGCCGTCGACGGCGGAGATGTACAGCCGCAGCCGGAGGGCGGTGCCCTCCCGGAGGAGGCGGGCACGGCCGGGCGGGCGGTCCTCCGGGCGCGGCGGCCGGAGGAGCGTGCCCGCGAGGATGGCGACATCGGCGTCGATGAGGTGGAACTCGGCGCGTTCGTAGGTGGGGATCGCTGCCGCCGCGGCCGCCGTCGGCCCCGCACTGCGGGCTGCGAACACGTCCAGGCGCCATGGTCGCAGGTGATCGACGGGTTCGAGGTGGATGCTCCAGGCGGCCAGCGACACGGCCGCAGGTGCCGCCTCGACGTCGGTCATGTGGACTCCAATGGATGCGTGACACCAGCGGTTGGTGAAGCGGGCGAGCCCGGTGCCGCTCGGTACGGCGCGGGGTGGCGGAAGGTGGTCGGTTCTCCTGCCGGACCCACCCTGCTGACGATGATCACGAGGCGCGCGGCGCGCTCCGATGGCGTTGTCGATGGCGCTCCGGTGGCAATTCCCCGTTGATTCGCCTGTGCCCGCCCCGCCGGTGGGTAGCGTGGACGTACCGTCACGCCGCTTACACCTGGGGATCGCCGTGGGAAGAGGCCGTGAACTCACCCCGAACAGACACCTGCGCGCCGTACGCGAGGAGCAGCGGAAGCAATCGCGCACCGAGTTCGCGAGCGACCTCCAGGCCGCTGCCGCCGAACTCGGCGAGCGTCAGGTCTCGGTCGACGCTCGCCTGATCGCGCGGTGGGAGGATGGCGAAACGCTCCGCCCTCGACCGATCTACCGCCGGATCCTCGTCGCTCTCACAGGGATGACCGAGGCCGAGCTGGGCATCGGGCCGAATCACCCGGAAGCGCCGGCGAAGTGTCCATCCGTCATGCCTATCGTGGGGCCCGTGGATCGACGACAGTTCGTCGGCAGTGCGGCACTAGCCCTCTCCGGCGTCGCAGTGGGGGGCACCGTACGCACAAAGCGCGGCCTGGTAGACCCGGCGCTCGTCGACTATTTCGACGAGCAGCTCGCCGGGCACTACAAGGCGGACATGATGCTCGGTTCCCGGGCACTCATAGGGACGGTGACCGCGCAGTTGCACCTGATCGGAAAGCTGCTGGACGAGGCCGACTCTGACGTACGGCGTCGGCTGGCCGAGACGGGCAGCGCCTACGCCGCGTTCGCCGGATGGTTACACCTCGACGCCGGAGACATCGCAGCGGCCGGCCACTGGCACGGCATGGCGACCGAGTTGGCGCATCGCTCCGGCAACGCACACGCCGTGGCGTGCTCTCTCGTGGATCGGGCCATGGCTCACACCGACGTCGGTTCGGGCGGCGCCGCAGTCGATCTGTGTGCGAACGTCCTGTCTGTCGAGCGACAACTACCACCCGAGCTGGTCGTGTTCGCGTTGCAGCAACAGGCACATGGCACGTCGCTTCTGGGGGACCGTGCCGAAACGGACCGACTGCTCGATCGCGCCGAGCGAATCATTCGGGCTGTCGACGTCGAGGAGTGGGGCACCGCGTGCCTGCGTACCTTGCACTATGTGGCAGTGCAGCGCGCGACGTGTTACGGCCGGCTGGGTCTGTACGCGGACGCCGATCGGCTGTGGCAGCAGATCATTCCGTCGCCGGTCGGTCCGGCACGGCGGGACGCCGGAGTGTGGAGCGCACGCCAGGCCTGCGCGAAAGCGGCGCTCGGCCAACCCGAAGCAGCACTCGCCCTGTCCCACGTGGCAGTCGAGGTGGCTCTCGGCACCGGCAGCGCACGGGCCGCACGAGAGTTGGGGTGCCTCGAAGGTTTCGGACAGAGATCCAATAAGGTTGACCTGTAAGGAACCGAGGAAAGCAGCAAGATGGCACGCCCCAACCCGTACACGCCCGAGTTCCGCGAGGAAGCGGTTCAACTGGCATTGAAGTCCGCGCCCCGGGCGATCGCACAGACCGCGCGGGAGCTCGATGTCCACCCGGAAACGCTCCGCGCCTGGGTTCGAGAACATCAGCGCAGGCACGAAAAAGCCGAAGGGCCGCTTGCCGTTGACGAACGCGCCAGGTTGAAGGAACTCGAACGCCGCAATCGCGAGCTCGAGATGGAAAACTCGTTCCTGAAAAAAGCCGGTGTGCCACGAACGCTGGAGGTCGTCTGAAGTAGGAGCGACCGAACGCGGTGCTGCACAGGAGATGAAGGATTGTAGGCCCTTCGGAGCCGCCCTTCGGGGGGAGGCTCCAAACCGCCCTCTGCTGCGTTGGCTGAAGACCGTCGTGGTGAGCGACGAGGGAAAAGGCATCCACGAGGTGTCAGGTGGGGATCAAGAAGGCGTTGCATTGAAAATCCCGTTCGGGATTCACTGTCGAAGCGTCGTTATTTAGAAAAGTGGCATCGAAACCGGGTGTTATGGCTTGGCCCGGGAAGAGTCTGGCGGGTGCCCGATGTATTGGCCAGGCGGTGCCCGGCGTGGAGGTGGCGCGAGCTTGATCTGCGGCTCCTGTGCGGAACGTGGGAACGCGTGTCCCGACACGATCCCGACTCGGAAAACGGGCGGGGCGACAGGGAGTTCCCCAAGCGTTTGAAACGCGAGGGGGTGAGTACCGTCGCGGGACACGCGGGCGGACCGGCCCGTAGTAGCGAAGATTCTCCTGCTTGATGCGGTGGGAGGGAAGCGAAGGGGCCGGCTCGGCCGTGGTTCGTGCATTCGATCAACCAGGAAAAGAATCCTGGGAGGAGTCTCGTGGACGAGCAGAGACCGCGGAGCAAGCCGTTCGATATTTCGAAACAGGAGGTGTGGGAGGCTTATCTGAAGGTGCGAGCCAACAAGGGCGCACCGGGAGTGGACGGCTGCTCGATCGAGATGTTCGAAGCGGATCTGAAGAACAATCTTTATCGGATCTGGAATCGGATGTCGTCGGGCAGCTACTTCCCGCCCCCGGTACTGGCGGTGGAGATTCCGAAATCGCACGGCGAGGGTACTCGGATTCTCGGAGTGCCCACCGTCGCGGACAGAATCGCGCAGACCGTTGTGGCAGCCCGACTGGAGGAGGTCGTGGAGCCGAGATTCCACGACGACTCCTACGGGTATCGGCCGAACCGGTCGGCACTGGACGCGGTGGGAAGGTGCCGGGAACGTTGCTGGAAATTCGACTGGGGTGATCGATCTCGACATCCGGAAGTTCTTCGACAGCGTGCCCTGGGATCTTGTCGTCAAGGCGGTGGAGACGAACACCGATCAGCCCTGGGTCGTCCTCTACGTGAAGCGGTGGCTGGCCGCTCCCGTACGGATGCCCGACGGTTCGCATGCCGAACGAAATTGCGGAACTCCACAGGGATCCGCCGTTTCACCCGTGCTCGCCAACCTGTTTCTGCACTACGCGTTCGACGCCTGGATGGCACGGAAGTTCCCGACCCTGCCGTTCGAGCGGTATGTCGACGACGCGGTGGTGCACTGCCACAGCGAGAGCCAGGCCCGAATGGTGGCCGGGGCGATCGGTGAGCGAATGGAACAGGTCGGACTGCGACTGCACCCGGACAAGACCCGAATCGTTTACTGCAAGGACGGAAAACGGCAAGGCTCGTACGAGCACACGTCGTTCGACTTCCTCGGGTTCACGTTCCGGGCCCGGGGCGTACGCAGCAGGCACGGAACGGTGTTCACCGGTTTCGGCCCGGCGGTCGCCAAGACCGCCCTGAAGAGGATGAGTCGGTGCGTGAGGTCCTGGCGACTGCACCACTACACCACCTTCTCGGCGCAGGACATCGCACGATGGATCAACCCCGTCGTGTCGGGATGGATGAACTACTACGGGCGGTACCACCGTTCGGAGTTGTATCCCCTGCTCAGACGCATCAACGCCTACCTGGTGCGCTGGCTGAGAAAGAAACACAAACGGCTGAGGACCTTCGCCAAGGCGCACGCGGCATGGAGACGGACCACCCGTCAATACCCGCGTTTCTTCGCGCAGTGGCGATGGGTCCACGCTTTCTGGTGAGACCGAGAAGAGCCCGGTGACGGGAGACTGTCACGCCGGGATCTGTGGGAGCCCGGGGGTGCGATTCCCCCGGGCCACCCGACCAGCGTACTTCGCGAAGGATCCCCGGTAGGCAGCAAGTACGAGTTCATCGAGACGATGCGACTCGATACCGTGGAGTACGCATATCCCGTCGCATTCATGTGCGACCGCCTCGGTGTGTCCAAATCCGGCTACTACGACTGGCGGCGCCGCCCGGAATCCGCGACCGCCGGGCGGCGCGAGGAATTGAAACGGCTGGTCACGAAGGCATTCGAGATGTCCGACGGCACGTACGGATATCGTCGCATCCGCGCGCAGATGTTGCGCTGGGGCGTGGCGGCCGGCCCGGAGTTGGTGCGGCGGATCATGCGCGACCTGGGCCTGGTGCCCTGCCAGCCCCGCCCGAAGCGCTTGTCCCTCACCCGCGCCACGTCCGCGCCTGTGCCGGACCTGGTCGGCCGCGACTTCACCGCCGCCGCTCCCGGGGAAAAGCTCGTCGGGGATATTACGTACATTGCGACGGCCGAGGGTTGGCTTTATCTCGCGACTGCGATCGACTGCTGCACGAAAGAGGTCGTCGGCTACGCGATGGACGACCATTACCAGACGCCGCTGATATCACGGGCGATTCGCAACGCGGCACGCAATCGCCCCCTTGCCGAGGATGCCATATTTCACTCCGATCGCGGAAGCAACTACATGTCGGCAGAGTACGCGCAGGTGCTCGGCGGACTCGGCCTGCGTCGCTCCGTCGGTCGTACGGGGATCTGCTTCGATAACGCAATGGCCGAGTCTTTCTTCGCATCCTTGAAGAACGAGTGCGTCTCCCGCACGAAGTACTCGACTCGCGAGGAAGCTCGACGAGATATCACTCGGTATATAGAATTCTGGTACAATCGCAAACGACTCCACTCGGCGGTGGGATATCGCCCTCCTGGCGAGGTGCATGCCGAGTTCGAAGAGTTGCGACTCGCCGCGTGAACTCGACAGTCATGACCCTGTCCGAGAAACGCGAGGCCCCTCAAGTTGTCATTCCTGGAGGCAGAGATGCGGGCGTGGCACGATCACTCGATCGGCCGCGAACTGGCCGAGCTGCTCGCACCGCTGACCCTGGAGGCTTGACCGTGGCCGAAGCGTTGACTCGCCCTCAGATCGAGAAGATCCTGTCCGTCGACTTGCCCGGCTGGACCACGGACGGTCGCCGTATCGAGCGGACGTATTCGATTTCGCACGTCGCCGGCGCCGCGTTCGTTGTGCACATCGCGGCCATCCAGGACGACTGGGGCCACCACTCCGACGCGACCCTCGGGTACAAGACCGTCCACATCAGCATCAGTTCGAGCGATCTCGGTGGCCATGTCGCCGAGCACGACATCGAGCTGGCCCGCCGCATCGAGGCTGTCGCGCCAACCCACGGAGCGGTCCCGCTCGACTGACCATCTCGAGGTCCCCGCGCAGGCAAGGGTGAGCCGAACGCGGGGAGGTTGGGTTTGTTGAGGCGTCCCGAAGTCCCCACGCAGCTTGATTGGTAGGAATCACATGATCGAGGCAGAGTTGAAGGCCCGCGTGCGGGACCCGGAACATGTCCTCGACACCCTGGAGAAGTTGGCAGTGGGACGTGCCGAGGTCTACCAGGACACTTACTACGACGACGCCCAGCGCACCCTCACGACCGAGGATTGCGAGCTGCGCATCCGGACCGTGCATGGAGCCGAAACCGTCTCGATGATGACGTACAAGGGTGCGCAGGTCGACGAGGAATCCGGGTCCAAGCCAGAGCACGAGACCCGCATCGACGACGCGCGCGCCGCGCACGCGCTGCTGCGCGGACTCGGGTACACGCCGACGATCCAGTTCGAGAAACGTTGCCGAAACTACGACTTCCACCATGCGGGTCGCCGGCTGCTTGCGACGCTCGTGCTGGTCCCCGAGTTGGACGAGACGTTCATCGAGGTCGAAACCCTCGTCGAATCCGACGATCAGGTGGCCGAGGCGGTGGCCGTAGTGCGGGAGGTGCTGAAGGGGCTGGGCATCAGTCACGATGCGTTGACCACGGAGCTGTATACGGAAGCGGTAGCCGCCCGACGCAGCGACGCGCGATAGGAAGTCCTCACGCAGGTGGGGGAGTGGAGTACGTACGGGTTCGTCGTAGGGCCACGCGCCCCCCGTGTAGCTATGTTTCGGCTGGTGGGCGGGGTGATGTTCGAGGGTGCATCAGGTCGGGTGGAATTTCCGCGATTACACCTGGACATCCGGGAGCGGCTCGCGCACCTGCACGGGAACAGGGCACGCGGACTGCACCACGCGCTGCGGAGCATTTTCCGCGCCCTGCGTCAGGAACGGGTGATCTTCCTCGATCCCACTCCGCCTGCAGGGCCTGCTGGACCGCACACCGACACCGACGGGGCGCCTGGTCCTGGTCCTGGTCGCCGTCTACGCGGTCAAACTCTCCGACGTCGCGCGCATCCGCGTCGACGATGTCGACCTGCTGGGAGCGTGGCTGCGCGAACGCCACGCGCGATGGCCGACCACACCCAATCCCCATCTGTTGATCAGCGTCCACACCGCGCACGCGCTGCCCGAACACCGGGTCAGCCAATGCCTGTTGAGGGCGATCTTCGACCGTGTGGGCGTCAAACCCGGGGCGTTGTGGCGCGACCGCGTTCTGGACGAGGCCCGACACACCGCCGACCCGGTCCACCTGATGCGGCTGTTCGGCATCCGCGCGGGCACGGCGGTGAAGTACGTGCGGGCCGCCCATCCCGACAAAGCCCTCCCGCACGTGCGGTGATCCCAGGCCGGGGGACCCACGCGTCGCCGAGTGTCGTTGGGTTCGGATATTCGGCCGTGTGGAATGGGCGGCGGGCAGCCGGTTCGGTTCGACTGGACCGCAGGAGACACACAGAGTGGCCCGGCGCCCCGAGCCGCCGAGACGACTGCGTCCCGTGGCTCGGGGCGATATCACATGACAACCGCGCCCCCAGGCAGGCAGGGTGGGGCGTGATGAGCTATCACGACGAGACGTCCCGCACCCTGTCCTACGCCTGCCACGACACGCTGGAAGGGCTGCTGCAGCGCGGCCGGGGGGCCGGCGCGGAGCGCGCACGAAGTGACCCGGAGGCCGCCGCGCCCTTCGTGTACGACGGGATCCGCCGGGACTGGAAGTGGGATTACCAGACCGACACCCACCACCTCTACCAGGCTCGGCTGATCCGGGACCTGAAGCTGTCGCCGAGGCCGGTCGTCGACCAGTTGGCGAGAGACGACGAGGAGGAATGTCTGCGGGCTGCCTACGTGCTGGAACTGCTTGCCCTCGCCGGTTCGGACGAGGCCCGCGAGGGGCTTCGGGCATACATTCGAGAAGGCACGCACTGGGTCTGCGTACTGGAGTCGGTCGCGGATGGCTGGCCGGCCGAGTGGTGGGAGGACCTGGGCGACATCGCGCGCGCCCGGACCGGCGGGGAGATGAACGATCCAGGGTCTTTGAAGCCGTGGATCCGGTTCGGGATCGAGGTGCCGGGCCCGCGATTTCCTCCGCTGCCGTTCCTCGGCGGGCTTAGCGACGAGGAGCTGTCGGCTCTGCTGGCCGCCGACGGCACCGAGTTCGACGTGAAGATCGGGGCGCTGCGTGCGTTGGCCGGGCGGGAGCCGGCGGAGTGGTTGATCCCGCTCGTGCCCTCGCTCGGAACCCCGGACGGCCGCCGACCCCTGCCCCTGCTCCGGCGGGCGGTCGAGCGCCTCGGCTCCCTCGCCGTGCCGGCGGCCCGAGGGTGGGCCGTGGACGGGCGGGAGTGGCTGACCCGGCTGGGGGCGGACGTCCTGGCCGAGCACGCCGGGCCCGAGGCACTACCGGGGCTCGTGGCCGAACTCGCCGAACAGTGGGAGGCCCGCGCGTGGTGCGGTCCAGATACCACGGCGAGGAGACTGGCCCGCTTCGGACCCGAAGCCGCCGACGCCGTGCCCGTCCTCTGGCGCTTCTGGCGGCATACCCCGCACTCGTACGAGCGTGCCGACTACCTGGAAGCGATCGTCGCGATCGACCCGTCCGGCCTGGAAGACGCGTACACCGAGTCGCTCGGAGACTGTGAGGAACGGGCACGGTTGCTGGCCATCACCTCGGCACCGGGCCACCCGCAGACCCTGCACCGCATCGCCGTACTCCGCGACGACCCGATGGAGACACCGGAGGCACGGGCCGCTGCCGGAGCGCGGCTGGACCCGTGAGAGTTTCCCTGTCGCAACCCGGCAGGACGACCGGCGACCGTCGCGACCGACGCCGTTCCCGCAGGCCCCCCGATTCCTCTCGGGCAGCGCGCGACCGGTGTGCAACGGGCGGCCGGCGAGCGGACGATCCATGGCCTCGAACCCGCCCCGCAATTCACGTCATGGGATCCCGCGCGCACGGGTTCACCCTCGTTCGAGCGCGGGAATCCACGAACTCGTTCACCTTTGGTTTCGTTGCGTTGGGGTCAGCCGACGGTGGACTTCAGGGCGGCTTCGTATGCCTTGCCCTGCTCGGGTGTGAGCGTCTGCGTGATTCGCAGGAGGTACCCGCCTCTTACGTAGTCGTACTCGCGCATGATCGGCATGTTGAGTGCGGCGGTGATCTTCTGGATGTAGTCGGCGCGCTTCCGGGCCGCTGCCTCGTTCGGCCAGACCTCGATGCCACCACCCCGTGAAATGTCGCCCGGTTTGTCGAGGGCGTCGGCGAGGTCGACGCGGGTGTCGACGAATCCGACCTTGCCCGTGTACTGGCCGGGCCTGCCGAGTTGATGATTCGGGTCGGTGGTCTCGTCGAACGTGGTGATGTCGCCCAGCGGTTGGCCGCCGGCCTTGAGCTTGTACGCGAGTTGTTGTGCGGTCATCGCGTTCGTGGCGGGTGCGGTCTTTGTGTCGTCGCTGCATCCGGCGGCCAGCGCGATTGCGGCGAGCACGATCGCGGCCGATGTGGCGGTACGCATTCGGGGTCCCCTCCCTGTGGTGGGTGGGACCGTAGCGGCGATCGTGCGGCGCCGGCGGCCGAGTTCACAAAGAAGCTGGTGGGATTGAGCCGCCGGATGGTTGATGGGGTACTCGACAGCTCCAGATCATCTGCGTAAATGAGGATGAGCTGGTGTAGGCCGTGCATGCCGTCGTAACAAAGCGAAGTCCCTGCGGCGATGGGGGTGAGCGCCGTGCGCGTAGCCCCATGCAGCCGGGGGTGAGTCGGTCGACGACGCCGAGGTCGCCCGAGCGGCTGCGAAGTCCCCCGGAAGTGGGGGTGAACCGGTCGATGGGTTGGCGCACGTCCTTGTGACAGACGGAGGGCATACCGATGTCGCGGCCCTCCAACTGCGCTACGTGACGGTCGGCGCGTGAGTTGCCTCGTCGGTGGAGCTGACCAGGTCTCGGTGGCGCCGTCGAGGGGTTGGGCCCACACCGAGCCGTGGATGGCGTCTTCGACGACCCGGCCAAGCCCCGTGTCGTGCTCGACGTCGTCTCCGGTCGAGGCCAGCGATGTGTTGGTGGCGCACGGTGGTTGTCGGCGCCGTGTGGAGCACGATGTACAGGACGCCGACGGCGGTTTGGGGCCGCGGTGGGTCTTGTTCGTGCGGCCCCACATTCCACGCGGTCGATCACGACCACCGTGCCACTGCGCTTGGCCTGTTGTCGAACCTCGAACGGGCCGCAGGGCTATCTATGGCTGCCCGTCTGCTCCGGCCGCCGACATGCCCGAGCCGCGGGCGTGGTCCGGTTGGTGAGTCGATTCGATCTGCGTGTGATCGCTGTGTTTCAGACATGGTCAGCTGAAGTTGAGGGGTTCTCCCGAGTCGGGGTCGATTCCGGATTCGACGAGTCGTCTGGCCTCGTGTCGGTTCAGGAAGCGGGGGAGGTTCATACCCCAGAGCTCATTGCCCGGCAAAGGATTCTCGGGACCTTCGCCGGAGATGACCCGGATCAGGAACTCGACCATCCCGCACCGGTGGATTTCCCATCGCAGAACGTTGGCGCTGAACGTGACGACCGGCCATTCGTTCGGGTCGTCGTCGATCGTGAGCCAGCACAACAGGGTCGGGGCGTCGTCGACGCCCCAGGAAAGAATGGGCGGCGGAACATCGTCGATGCCCGGGATGCCTCCCTCCAGTTCCCAGGTCAGATGCGCCGTTCCCGTCTCCTGGCCCATCTGCCCCTCGCCCTCGGTCACCTTGAGTTCGTCGGGAACGACGACGACGGTGCTCCTGCCGATCTCTCCTCCCCCGTATCGCGAGAGGAACCATCTGTAGTCGTCGGGCAGACGCAGGTCGCCGATCGCGTCCATACGTGGTTCCCCGCTCGGAGTGGGGACGAGCATGAGGCGCGTGAGTTCTTCGGGGCCGCGGTCTCCCCGCATGACGCATCAATCCTTTGATCGGGTCGGGACGGAGGGGATTGGCAAGGTGGGCCCCCTCGACAACGAAGTCGAGGGGGCCGTCTGTCAGGGTGTGTTGCCGACTGGTACGGGCAGCTGGGTACCGGGATCGTTGGCCAGGCCGAGGTTACGCCAGAACTGCCTGGTGGCGCTGTAGAAGGAGTTGGGGACCACCGCGCTGCGGGACCATTGGACGAGGCCGGTGTCGTTGGTTCCGTAGGCCATCATCACGAACGTCGCCGGGACGGTGCGTTCTCCGCTGTATTCGGGTGTGACGGTGTAGTGAACCGTCAATCCCCCGTCGATGCGGTTCTTCACATCCTCTTCGAAGGCCCGCATGGTTTCCCGAAGACGTCCGTCTCCCGTGACGTAGAAATTGGCCTGGCGTGTACAGGTCGCCAAGTTTGCGGGGTTGTCGCCGGGGCCGGACAGAACGTCCGCGAGCAGATGGCAGCGGTTGATCGCCTCCCCTGGTGTGAGACCCATCCATCTGGCATACGCGCCTGCCCATGCGCGGCCGGGTGTCTCGACGTTGGGAGGCCCACCCGTGTGGGTGTCGATGTACTTCTTGTCGAGGCAGGCTTCCATGCCGGTGGCGCGGTTGCCGTGAGCGGTGTCGAGAGGCTTGTAGACGGGGTCGCCGACGGTGCAGAGCTTGCCCTGGAACTTGTCCAGGAGCGTGTTCACGTAGCCGCCGCCCCTGGCCAGTGCCGGAAGCGAGACGGGGCCTCGGGAGAGAGTGATCCGCGATTCCGTGATCAGGGTGCGGCTCTCGTTGAGGACCTGCCGGGCGGTGCGTGCGGCGGCGAAGAACTTGGGCAGCCGGGTGGCGATCTTGGTGGTCGCGGACACCGCCTCGGCGGCCTTCTTCGGGTTGAACAGGCCCGCGCCGAGCGAGCCGAGGTTCATCGCGGTCAACAGGCAACCCTTCACGTCGCCCTTGCCGAAGCACTTCTTCGCGTCGTTGACGCCGATGAACTCGAAGACGATGTCCAGGCCTTCGCCCTTGATCCAGTCGATGACGTCCTGGTTCGCCAGGCCGGCGGCCTCGTTGTGGTCGGCGAGGCAGGCCTCTCCGCAGGCGACCAGCAGGATGTGGGTGTCGTCGAGGTTCAGCGGGTCCCCGCCGGCGTGCTCCTCGACAAGCAGCGCCTGGCGGGCGGCCTCCTCGTCCTTGCGGCGCTGCTCCTCCGCGCGATCGGCTGCGGCCTGCGCCTCCTGGGCGCTGACCTGGGCGTTGGCGGCCGCCTTTTCGGCGGCGGTGGCGTCGGTCTCGGCCTTGCCCGCGACGTCACGGGCGGTGGCCGCGTCGGTCTCCGCCTTCGCCGCGGCGGTACGGGCGGAGGCGGCGTCGCGTTCGGCGTCAGTGGCGTTGTCGTTGGCGGCCTTGGCGTCGGCGTTCGCCCTCGCGGCGAGTTCCTTGGCGGATTGTGCGGCACGATCGGCCTCGTCGGCCTTCGCCTGGACCGCGGCGGCCTGTTGCTCGGCGAGGGTCTTCGAGGTCTGGCCCACGAGTGGCCGGCTCGGGGCCGTCGAGGTCACGGGCACCGTGCGAGGTCGACCAGGTCGCGGCCGTACCCTCTGCGGGGACATCGGCGCCCCGATTACCCCCACCGCGCGGCGGCCCGCGACGACGTCGGTTTCGGGTCGGCGACTTGGTGGGGGCTTTCCGGTGTTACGTGGTCATGGACCCGTAGTTCGGAGGGCGATCGAGCGGTAGTTCGGTGACGCCCAGATCCGCTCGCATCGCCTGGCGCACCTCGTACAACGTCTCGCTGGCTCTGTCCATGTGGTTCTTCAGGGCGTCGAGATCCTCTTCCGGTGTCTCGCCCGTGTCGTGTTGCCGCAGGACGCGATGTACGAGATACAGCCGTGCGACAAGTGGACCCACCCGTTCGAGGACATCGTCGGCGGCGACCATCTGCGCCTTCGCGTAGGTGGCCCGCAGCTCGCGTTCGCTCTCGTCCTCGATCTGGAGGTGCGACGCCTCGATCGCGCGGTTTCCCTTCAGGGTCCGCACATGGTGAAGCAGATGCATGTACTTGTCGCGAAGGGCCTGGTTGAGATCCCCGTACGCCTGTCGCCGGGCCTCCAGATGGGCCCGTCGGATGTTCGCCGCCTCGGTGTCGACATGCATGCGCTCCGCATGCCGGAGCTCGATGATCTTGGCCTTCGTCGCGCCGCGCTGTGCGAAGATCCCGGCGGCGAGCGTGCCGAGCACCCCTACGATCGCCACGACGAGCGAGTCGTTCACGAAGGGCCCGTACCCGTGGTCCGCGCTCGTACGGTCGACAGGAACCCGTGCCAGGCCGGTCCGCCGAACACGACGGTTCCGGGCCGACGCGCATTCGAGTCACGCACACCGATGCGAGGCGAGATCGATGCCACCTCGACGCAGCATCCCTGGCAGTTGCTGTACGTGCTCTTGCGCCAGCCCGGTCGGACCGGGCCGGTGAGGGCCGGACCGGCCCCGACGCTACCCGGCGCCGTCGATTTCCGGAACTCTTCCACAAGCGCCCCCATGGTTGTGGCTCTCTGATCTCTCCGACCTCTCCATGGTGTCGAATCGGCGTGTCTCGCACGGCATTTCGCGCGTATTGCCGAGTGGTGCGGCCGACCGGCCACCGCCGTCGAGCTTGTCCGCGAGTTGTCGCGCGGGCGCGAGGCGGGTGTCTTTCAGAGCGTGCGCACCGGGTAGACCAAGACGACTCGTTCCGTGGCCACGAGTGCCCAGCGGTCGCCGATCGCGGTGATCGTGACGTCGGGCGGCATCGGGGACAACACCCGTTTCGAGCGCGCGTCCAGTGCCAGTGGCGTGGTCGCGCCCATCGCACCGCCGTCCTTCCGCACCCCGTACACGACGCCGCCGACCACCGTGCGCGGAACGAAGGAGAGTTCGTCCCGGCTCTGTTGCCACAGCGTCAGGCCGGTCGCCGGTTCCCACATGGCGCACCGATCACCACAGACGACGGCCAACGTGCCCCCGACGTCCGTGCGGAACTCGGAGACGCCGTCGGGAACGCGCGGCCCGGTCGCGATCAACGCCCCCGTAAGGCGGTCGTGCAGGCCCAGGACCACCTCCGTGCCGCGTGGACTGGTCCGCCACGCCACCACGACCTGCTCGCCGACCCGGCCCACGACGGCGGGACGCATCCCGTGCGGGTACGCGTTCGGATCGCTGCCCGCCGGCCCGATGACGCCGTCGGTCGACCACCGTCGCGCTCCGGTCGCGACGTCGTAGGCCGTCACACGTCCCGGCGCGTCGATCTCGGGCCCGCTCTGGTCGGGGAGGAACACCGTGTCGCCCAGCACGAACGGCGACTCCGAGTAGGCCGAGGTCGGATCGCAGTTGCCGAGCGCACACGGCAACACGACCCCGGTATCGCCGCCGCCCGCCGCCGAGATGCGCACCGCGCGACGCCCCCGGTCGTGGACGCCGGTGACGACCCAGCCGTCCACGACCGCGACGCCGCCCGCGCTGTCCTCGTTCGGCGGCAGGTCCACCCCGCCGATCCGCGCGCCCTGTTCGTCGTAGGCATCGACCCGCCAATCACGCTTCTCCCGCGTCAGCCCCTCGGCGGGGATGACGCGGCGGCCGCGCACCACGATTGCCGGACGTCCCCGCCACGTCTCCGCCGACACCGCCCCGAAGACCGCGAAGCTCGCCCGCACCACGCCGGTCGCCGCGTCCCGCAACTCGGCCCGCTGCGGCCGAGTTGCCCGTCGTGGGACGCCGTACTCGTATCCCCCGGACGCCGGACCGGTCGGCGTCACCACCACGACCGTCGCACCCACGACGACGACCTGCGGCGCGTCGTCCTCGTACCCCTTGGGCGGCATCGCGATCGACCAGGCCGCCTCCCCACCCAACCCGGGCAGGGACAGCGGCGCCACACCGGATCCCGGCCCCGAATCCCGAACCGCCGACCCCCGCGAAGCAGAAGCCGCAGACACACCCGTACCGGAGCGCCCCGGCACGGAAGGCCCACCGGAGTCACATCCCCCGACCAACCCAGACCCCAGGACGACGAACGCCGACACCACCGCAACCCGCCTCCGCCACCCGCGAGCAGCACGCGGCGGACGCCGACGAACGCCCAACCCCTCACCACCACACCCCCGGCGATCCGACACACCCCCACGGGCAACGACCGAAACGACACCCGCGCCGAAACGGGACCCAGGACCGCACCCCACCCCCGAGCGAAACGGCTTATCCCCGCGCCCCCATCGCTGCACATCCATACGAGCGAAGGTGCGGCCGAACGCACCGGTGTGACCAATGAAAGCCACCCGCCCCGGACGCGCCCGCAAACAGGGGTCACATGTCCCACAGCCGAACACTTCTCGTGTCCGCCGCCCGGCAGCGGACACGACCGGACACCCGGCTGACAACAGCACGAAAGGTCGAACTGACGAACCCTGCCAGGTGGTTGGTCGAGCGGAACCACTCCATGGCCCGGTGCGGCAGCCCCGCATCGGGCCCACCCTCACCAACCGCTTGTGCACACTTGTTGGAGCCCGCAGGACCGATGTAGAGGCGCCACCCGTGACCGTGCCGACGGCGGCACGAACCAGCCCCCCAACCTGACTACGGCTTCTCCTGGTCGTGCTCGCGGTTCCAGATTCCGGCCGGCTCACCTGCACCAGCGTGGGGACTTCGCGGCTACGGGTGCCCGATCTCGCGTCGAGCGAGAAGTCCCCACGCGAGTGGTGTGGACGCGGTGTCGATTCAGCGGGAGTCCCTTCCGCGCGGGTCGCATCAACTCGGGCCCAACACTTTTCCTCGTCGGCGACCTTGAACGGATTCACCGCCCTATTTGGCAATATCCCGCCCGCCGGTGGCCATGGGAAACGGTTCGCGATGCCCCATCGCGACGTGGACTCGGCTTGCGACGGAACACCTGCCTTCACGCCCGTTGCCACTACCGGCTGTTCCCTTTTTGCCGACGCACCGCCCCGGGACGTATCGATCGGCAGGCAACGCTGTTCGTGTCAAAGGATTTGTGGGCGCACCGGTGAGCACATTCGACATATTCGGTGCGCCCGCCGATCCGATGTGATCGTTTTGAACTCGCCGACCCCTTTCCGATCATGAATGCGGCCATGCTCGTCGGATCGAATGTGTGCCGAGCAGCAGCGGGTGTGCTGTCCCCGGAGGGCTCAGGCCGGGAGCAGGCGTAGGGCGCGCACCACCGCGTCGAAGCCGCCGAAGAAACCCCGACCACTGCGGCCTGCGGCGCCACCACGGTTGACGCCGGGAGATGCGGGGCGGCTTGATTTCGACGGTTGTATCGATCGTCGAATTTCTTCGTGACATAGATCATGTCGGTCTTCAATGCGCATGAACTGCCTTTATGGGGCCTTCGGTTGATGTGCGGTCGTGGTCGGTGGCGGGCCGCATTCATATGCTTTCGCGGGACGTGGTCGCAGGTGATCACGCGCCTGAGAATGGATGGTAGAGCGTGTCTGCACGCTTATCCGGGGCTGCCCGGAAACGGAATGCCAACGTCCGGGCTCCCAGCCCTTCGCTGGGAACCCGATGGACCGCGGTGGTGGTCGCCACCGCCATGAGCGTCACGTTGTTGGCCGGGAGCGAATCCGCACTGGCCGCTCCCGTCGTGGGCGAGGCGCCGACCGCGTCCGCGCCCGCGACGGACGCGCCAGTGCAGGATCTCGCGTCCGCGCGCCTCGCGGCGAAACTGCGCGACAGGCCGGTGGAGGCCCTCGGCGCGCGTACGGAGACCTCGACGACGTGGGCGAACCCGAACGGGACGCTGACCACCGAGACATCGGCCGGCCCGATCCGCTTCCGCCGCGGGGCCGACTGGGTGGACGTCGACGTGGCGTTCACGACGCGGCCGGACGGATCGGTGGCGTCGAAGGCGCACCCGCGCGAACTGACTCTCGCGGGTGAACGGGGCAATCGGGCCCGGTCGTTCGCCGAGTCCGCGCAGGCGCAGCCGCAGGCTCTGCTCACTCTGTCCGCCGGGGGCAAGAGTTTGACGATGCGGTGGCGGGGCGGGCTACCGGCTCCTCGACTGGACGGCCCGAAGGCCACGTACGTGGACGCGCTCCCGGGCACCGACGTGGTGATCGACGCCACCCGCAGCGGATACGAACAGTCGCTCGTCCTGAAGAGTCGTCCCTCCGAGGCGGCGACGTTCACCCTCCCCCTGCGGGCGTCGGGCGTGACGGCCCGTCAACAGGCGGACGGCGGTGTCTTGTTCACCGAGACGGCGACCGGACGCGAGCTGTCCACGATGCCCGCGCCGGTGATGTGGGACGCGACCGTGGATACGAAGTCGGGCGAGCACACCCGCAAGGCGCCGGTGGACCTGAAGGTCGTGCAGGTCGGGGACGACATCGAGCTCCGGCTCACCCCGGACGCCGGCTTCCTCGCCGATCCCGCGACGACGTTTCCGGTGACCGTCGACCCTTCGGACACCACGCTGTCCGACGTGTTCGACACGTGGGTCCAGCAGGGCGAGACGATCGACGCCTCGACGGCGACCGAGTTGAAGGTCGGCTGGCCCGGCGACTACGCGGACGCCCCCGGCCGGACCAAACCGCGCATCGCGCGCTCGTACATCTCCTGGAACATGGCGCCGATCAAGGACGCCATCGTCTCCGCCGCGAGCCTGTCCCTGTTCAACTTCCACTCCTGGGACTGCACCAAGCCCACCGCGTGGGAGGTCTGGGACGCCAACACCGCCAACACCGCGACCCGGTGGACGAACCAGCCGGCCTGGCTGCAGAAGTTCGCCACCTCGACCGAGACCAAGGGTCAGAACTGCGCGAACGGCGGCTGGGTCAAGGCCGACGTCACCTCCCTCCTCCAGTACTGGGCCGGGCAGAGCTCGGTGACCAAGCAGGGCATGGGACTTCGGGCCGGCAACGAGGCCGACGTCAACGGATGGAAGAAGTTCTACTCCGGCGACGCCGCCGCGTCCCAGATCCCCAAGCTCTCGGTGACGTACAACTATCGGCCGCGCCCCGGGACGGACCAACAGGCCGGGCCGCCGTTCTTCGCCTACAACGGCGCCTACGTCGTGAACACCCTCACCCCGACCCTGCGCGACACCTTCGTCGACGCGAACAACGACAGGATGACCGGCACCTTCCAGATCTTCGACGCCGCGACCGACACCCAGGTCGGAAACGTGTTGGTCTCCCCATGGGGCTCGTCGGGCGCCCCCGTCGAGGCCACGGTTCCCGCAGGGTTGCTGCAGAACGGGAAGCAGTACAGGTTCCGCACCAACCCCTACGACGGCCTGCACTACAACCTCGGCTGGTCGCCGTGGAAGACCTTCGTCGTGGACACCTCGCCACCCTCCGCACCGACATCGGTGAGTTCCACCGACTATCCGACCGACGCCTGGGTCAAGGGCATCGGGCAGATGGGAACGTTCACCGCCACCCCACCCACCGCGGACCACCAGTGGCTCGAATGGTCGCTGGACGGCACCACCTGGTCGAAGGTCGTGACCAACGGCGCCAACACGGCGCTGAGCTTTCCGGTGACCCCGACCAAGGGCGGGACCAACACCCTGCGGGTCCGGTCGGTCGACCGGGCCGACAACAAGTCCGAGGCCACCTCGTACGTCTTCCACGTCGGCGCGGGCGGCATCACCAGCGTCGCCGACGGTCAGCGCACCCCGGCTCGCCTGCCGCTGGTCGCCGAGGCCGACGCCGCCAGATTCGACACCGTCGCCTTCTCCTGGCGCCGCTCCGACGCAGACCCCTGGACCCCCGTGCCGGTCGCCGACGTCACCGCGGCCGGCCAACCGCTCGCGAACTGGCCGGTGGCCCTCACCGCCGGGGTCGGCCCGCAACTCGTCTGGAACGCCACGAAAACGGTCGACCCCGACGGCGGCGCGCAGATCAAGGCGGACTTCACCGGCGCGAACAACGCGGCCGGTTCCTCGGACCCGCTCAAGATCGTCATCGACCGCACCGCCGACGGCGCCGCCACCGAGACCGTCGGCCCCGGCTCGGTCAACCTCCTCACCGGCGACTACACGATCACCGGCACCGACGTCACGATGTTCGGCATGACCGTGTCCCGCACGGCCTCCTCCCGAAAGCCCGACGCCGGCACCAAGCAGGAGGGCCAGGCCGCGATCTTCGGCGGCGGCTGGGTATCGGGCACCGCGGCCGAAGTCCACGACTCCGAGTACACGGCGATCCGCCGGACCTCACCCAACTCGCTCGACGTCGTACACACCGACGGATCGCTCCTGCACTTCACCGCGAACGCGGCGAACAACGGCTGGGTCGCCGAGACCGGGGCCGAAGAACTCACCCTCACGGGCTCCTTCGCCACCGGCCTGACGCTCGCGGACAACGACGGCACCGTCACCACGTTCGCCAAGAACGATCCGGCCGCCACCTCCTGGCCGGTCGTGAGCACCCTTGCCGACGGTCTCGCGCACTCCACCACCAAGGTCGTCTCCGAAACGATCACCACGCCCGACGGCGGGAAGCAGGCCCGCCCGAAGCGGGTGATCGCCTCCACGAGCGCGGTCGACCTCGCGACCTGCGAGGCGAACCCCGCGACCAAGGGGTGTCGCGTCCTGGAGTTCGCGTACGCCACGACGACCACCGCGACCGCCGGCACGTTCGGCGACTTCACCGGGCAGGTCTCCACCATCCGGCTGTGGGCCACCGCCCCCGGTGCGCAGGTGTCCACGTCGACCGACGTCGCCGCCTACACCTACGACGACACCGGTCGACTGCGCGAGTTCTGGGATCCGCGGATCAGCCCCGCGCTGAAGGTCGGCTACACGTACGACGCATCCGGACGCGTCGTCACCCTCACCCCGGCGGGCCAACTGCCGTGGTCGTTCACCTACGGCCAGGCCGGCGGGTCCGCGGCCGCGGGCGACGGCATGCTCCTCGCCGCCTCCCGCCCGACGCTCGCGCCGGGCAGCGTGGACCAGGTCGACGGCAACGCCACCACCACCGTCGTCTATGGCGTCGCGGTCACGGGCCCGACGGCACCCCACGACCTCGGCGAGGCGGCCGTCGCGACCTGGGGCCAACGGGACCCGGCGAGCGACGCCACCGCCGTGTTCCCGGCCGACCAGGTCCCGGCCTCGAGCAACGGCCAGAATCTCCCCGCCGCGGGCTACGGTCGCGCCTCCATCCACTACCTGGACGCCTCCGGTCGCGAAGTGAACACCGCCGAGCCCGGCGGGCACATCTCCGCGACCGGGTACGACAAGTTCGGCAACACCGTCCGCACGCTGACCGCAGGCAACCGAATCCTCGCGTTGGGCACCACCGACGCCGACAAGGCGATCCTGACCTCACTGGGCATCAACAACCTGTCGAGCGCCGAGCGCGCCCAGCAACTCTCCACAACACAGCGCTACAACGCGACCGGCACCCGGGAGACCGACACCCTCGAACCCCTGCACCACGTCGTCCTCGCGGGCGACCTCGTCGAGGGCCCGAACGTCGTCGCCGCGGCCGGCACCCGGATTCCCGCCCGCAGGCACACCGTGAAGGAGTACGACGCCGGTCGCCCCACGGACGGCACGGCCAAGGTCGAGAACAAGGTCACCAAGGAGACGGTCGGCGCCGAACCACGCGCGAACACCACACTGTTCGCCGACACACGGGTCACCACCACCGCCTACGACTGGCCCAAGGGCGTGCCAACGAGCACCACGCGCGACCCCGGCGGAGTGAACCAGACCACCACGACGGCCCACGACGCCCAAGGACACGTCGTCAAGGCCACCCAGCCCGCGTCCAACGGCACCGACGCCGGCGCCACGATCACCACCTACTACACCGGCACCGGCGCCGGACCGTGCGGCAACAGGCCCGAATGGGCCGACGCCGTCTGCACCGTCGGACCGGCCGGCAACGTCACCGGCGCGGGCGCCAACCCTGCGGAAACCGTCACCAAGACCATGGAGTACGGAGCGTACGGCGAGACCACCAAGGTCAGCGAGCACGCCAACGGCGTCACCCGCGTCACGACCACGGACCACGACGCGGCCGCCCGCCCGACCACCGCCACCGTCTCCGGAGGCATCGGTACCGCGACCCCGGCCGTCACCACCGGCTACGACCCGACGAGCGGCCAGATCACGACGACGACGTCGCCAACGGCCGGGACGATCACCAAGGCGTACGACCGACTCGGCCGCGTCGTCTCCTACACCGACGCGGACGGAGGCGTCACCACCACGCGATACGACGCGCTGAACCGCCCCGTCACCATCACCGACAACGTTCCCTCGACGACCACATACACCTACGACACCGGCATCGACCCGCGCGGACTCGCCACATCGACAACCGACTCCGTCGCCGGCACCTTCACCGCGCGCTTCGACGCCGACGGCACCGTGACCACCGGCGGTCTCCCCGGCGGCTACACCATGAAGCAGGTCAAGGACCCCGCCGGCGCGCTGACCGCCCGCACCTACCTCCGGGACACCGACAGCACGATCCTCCTCAACGACACCATCGGCGAGACCGTCCACGACCAGTGGGCCGTGCACAGCGGCACCTCCGGCCCGTCGTCCAACCAGGCCTACACCTACGACGCCATCGGTCGCCTGACCCGAGTCGCGGACACCGCGAACGGGGTCTGCACCATCCGCGGCTACACCTTCGACGGGAACACCAACCGCACAAGCAAGAGCACGGCCACCGCCGGCCCCGGCGCCGACTGCACGACCGCCGGAGCCGCGGTCGAGACACACGCCTACGACAGCGCCGACCGTCTGGTGGACCCCGGCTACGTCTACGACGCCTTCGGCCGAACGACCGACCGACCCGGCAACACCGCCACGGCCTACCACACCAACGACCTCGTACAACGGCAGACCACCGGCACCAACCGCCAGACCTGGAGCCTGGACCCGGCCCTGCGCTTCCGCGCCTGGACCACGGAGACCGCCACCGCCGGAACGTGGACGCAGAACGGCGCCAAACTCAACCACTACGCGGCCGACAACGACAACCCTCGCTGGATCGTGGAGAACACCACCACCGGGGAACTGACCAGGAACATCACGACACCGGCCGGAGGCACGGCCACCACCGGCAAGACCGGCGGCGTGACCCTGCACCTGGCCAACCTCCACGACGACGTCGCGGTCGCACTCCCGCTCGACCCCAATGCCGCACCCCGGGTGACGGACACCGACGAATTCGGGAACACCAGGTCCGAAACCACAGCCAGATACGGCTGGTTGGGCGACAAGCAACGTTCTGCGGAGACCCCGACCGGCGACATCCTGATGGGCGTCCGGCTCTACAACCCCGCCCTGGGCCGATTCCTGTCCGTGGACCCCGTCGCGGGCGGCAACGCCTCCGCCTACGACTACTGCGCGGCGGACCCGGTGAACTGCACCGATCTCGACGGCCGGTTCAGCTGGCGCCGGACGGGCCGTATCCTCCTCACCGTCAAGCCGGTGCGATGGGCCGCCGCGCAGAGCTCCAACGTGCTGGGCGGCGTGCTCTCCGGCTTGGCGCGCGCAACCGGGTACCGGTGCGACTACCGCTACGGAATGCGGGTTTGCAGCGGCGGATGGCTCCCGATGTACAGCCGGGGCGGCACTACGCTCGGAAATACATTCTTCACCGGCAATAAAAAGGTGGATCAACCACTCATGACCCATGAGAAGGTGCATCGCGCCCAATGGCGGAGATTCGGCATCCTCTTTGGGGCCCTCTATCTCAGAGCAGGATTGAACCCATGCAGGAACAAGTGGGAGCGGCGAGCGGGTTGGGCCGACGGCGGCTACAGATGCTGAGTGTCGGTTGTGCCCTCCTGATGGCCTCGAGCTGTCGCTTCATGCCGTCTGATCCCGGTCCCACGCCCATAGGAATCCGCTGGGAAGGGGATCATCTCGTCGCTTTCCTACCGATTTGTGCCGATGACGAGGTGCAGTCTGCAGTGTTGTACGACGAGACGGGCGCCGAGACCGCCAAGGAGATTCCGCCCCCGGTCTGGACTGCGTCGAGGCCGACCGAGGAGCAGGTCAAGGCAGGTCGCCTCGTCCTGGGCCAGGGAGGCCAATTCGCCGAAGTCGCCGGTCCGATCGAGAATGCGCCACCTGTCGACTTCGCGATCGGATACCGGACGTCGAAAAACACCGGATCATCGAATCGCTTCGTGGTCGCGGAAATTCCACGCCAGGGCTACGGACCCGACGACTACTGGACGTCGAACGACGGAATGAAGACCCGATCGTGGTTGATCAACCAGTTCTCGTGCCCCGGTTCCGCCTCCTAGCGAAGCCGAAGTCCCGCCACCGATGAGGCGCGAGTACGGCGCGGCACCCAACGACGCCGCGCCGTACTCGCTTCACACGAACCGGCGCCGGGGGCGAGCCGCACGCAAGTACGGATCCTGGTAGGAACGGACCTGTGAGACCAGGGTTTGCCGCAGGCCACGGCCTCCGGGTCCGCTGCGATCACGCGCGCAATCGCGACACCGCCCGCCCCGATCGCGTGCGAGCGCGTCGGGGTCGCGGCGGCGCGGCGGGTCATGGGCGGCTCACCCCCACCTGCGTGGGGACTTCAGCGCGGCACGCTGTTCCGCCTCCTGCTCAGCCGGCTCACCCCCACCTGCGTGGGGACTTCAACCAGCGGGGCGGGTTCGCGAGGGTGCGGAGGGGCTCACCCCCCACCTGCGTGGGGACTTCCCTCCACGCAGTTCTCAGCCGCCGTGTAGCTGCGGCTCACCCCCACCTGCGTGGGGACTTCCGCGTGCCGGAAACACTGACCGACCTAAACGCCGGCTCACCCCCACCTGCGTGGGGACTTCCGTGACGGCCTCGCCGACCGACGGGTGGACGCCGGCTCACCCCCACCTGCGTGGGGACTTCAACATCCCGAGTACCGCGCCGACGGCGACCGACGGCTCACCCCCACCTGCGTGGGGACTTCATTTGCTGTCCGGCCGCCACGGTCGTGGTGTTCGGCTCACCCCCACCTGCGTGGGGACTTCGCGATCACCCGGCGGACCCTGCACAGGCGGGTGGGCTCACCCCCACCTGCGTGGGGACTTCGGATCCGGTACGAACGGATTACCGTCCGGCACCGGCTCACCCCCACCTGCGTGGGGACTTCGGTCGCCCACCCCGAACTGCTGCGGCAGCACCCGGCTCACCCCCACCTGCGTGGGGACTTCGTCAAGCTCACGGAGAACGAACTACGGCGGGGCGGCTCACCCCCACCTGCGTGGGGACTTCATCCTCGCGATCCTGGGCACCGGCAAGGTGTGCGGCTCACCCCCACCTGCGTGGGGACTTCCGCCGCCCGGGAGATTTCGAGCAGCCGGCGCGCGGCTCACCCCCACCTGCGTGGGGACTTCTCCGGCAGGCAGCCGGGCCGGAGTTGGACGCGCGGCTCACCCCCACCTGCGTGGGGACTTCGACGACTGGGGCATCTCGATCAGCGGCATCGGCGGCTCACCCCCACCTGCGTGGGGACTTCCTGATCCACCCTCGATCGTGTGACGAGCATCACGGCTCACCCCCACCTGCGTGGGGACTTCCCTTGCTGACCTGCAGGTTCTTGAGGGCTTTGCCAAGTCGTGATCTATAGAGGGCCATTGCGGCAAGATCCTTGCCTGTATTCGGTTTTGGGGTTCATAGTTGCCCAAGGATAAGGATTTAAGGCCGTTGGATCCTGAGTTGGTCGCTCGACGGTGGTCGGGGGACAGAGTAGAACGCTGCGGCTGGGCCCAAGTGACGAGAACGACGTCCACCCCCGTAGTTCGGCGGGGCGGACGTTGCCGGTTCCCTCGGATGAGGCGCAGGGGCATCCAGACACCAGCCTCGGGCATGACGTCGCCCAGTCACCTTCTCGGCTGTGGCCGATGTACGTCGTTCAGCCATCGAACGTGATTCAGCCGATACCCAACTCACCCAGAGGCCGCAGCAGGCTGCGGTGTTTGGCGCCGATCCAGATGGTGCCATAGGTGTGGTCGTCGGTCTCGCCTTGGATCATGGCGATCAGGCCGGGGGCGACGTGGAAGGACGTGGGGTTGGTGTGCCATGCCCAGGTACGCAACGGCACTCGGGTCAGGGTGTCGAGCCATGTGTCGAGGAGAGGAACGGGTACGCGGTCGCACCAGACCGAGTAGGGCGCGCCTATGGCGGCTTCTTGGAGGGAGTATTGGAGCAGGAAGCCGCTGAGGGGTTCGCGTTCGGGGTACCAGTGTTCGAAGTCCTCGCTCAGCCAGACGGGCGGGTCCGGTCGGGTGGGGTCGAGGGCCCAGGCGAAGCCGCCCTGATTCTCCCGGCCGAACCACATCAATCCCGTGGCGGGATCGACACGAACCTCGCCCGGAGAATCGATGAAGTCCTGGACGCCCAGGATTGCGGGCCGGTCCTCGGCGAGCCGGTGGAACTCGACCAAGGCCCGGGGCAGTTCGACGGGCGGGTCGGCGGCAGGTACGAGAGGTGCCGTACGGGGACTTCGCGGGTGCCAGTCGGTGATGAACATGTGCAGGGCTGCGGCACGGTCGTTCGGCATGTGGTCCAGCCACGCCACGTCGGGTAGTGCGACGGGTGGTGGGCCCGGTGGGCGAACCTCGTCCAGGACGTCACGATCCAGCGGACGCTCGATCCGCAACGTGCATTCGATGAGGCCCTCCTGGCGCGACCCTCCGGCGGTGACGCTGCCGGTTCCAAGGTCGATCAGGCCCTGTGGGGTGCGCACGAAAAGATGGATCGGCCGACGGTCGGAGAAGCCCCAAAAGCCCGGAGCGTCGGGACTCGGGCCCAACAAGCGCTCAGTGACTTCCTGCGGGCCGATGTCAACAAGTTGGAGAGTCCACTCGTCTCGCACACCAGTGGTCGCAAGATCGTCCCCCACCTCGGCGATCACCACGACAGCGAGGGTTCCCAGAGCGACCATCGCGCCGCCGACGTTGTACACGCGGACGTCCGCCCCGGCGCGGGCTACCGCGTTCTCCTCCTCGACCAGGACGACACCCCGGTCGGACGACGGTACTCGCGACTGATCGTTCATCCGCGCATCGTCCCGAACACCGGCTTGCCGACCCCACTCGGGGCCGGCAATCGAAACCGGGTGGCGTTCGCGGCGGCACTCCGGCCGGAAGTCGCGAGGAACGATCTCGAACACGCGCCCTGTAGTAGGTCTATAGTGATGCTATGACATCGACGACGATCCAGGTCCCGCGGGAGACCCGCGATCATCTCGCGCAGTTGGCCAAGGAGCGTGGGCTGAGCATCGGACAACTGGTCGAGGTGCTCGCTGCCGAGCAGCCCACCGCCGCGCAACGCGCCGAGCGTCTGGCCGCCGACCGGGAAACGGTGCGCTCGGTGATCGGCGTCCCGATCACCGACGAGGAATTCGAGCAGGCCCCCGATATCCTGGCCAACATCCACCGGATCGCTGCGGAGAAGGCCCGGAAACCCCTCGCGTGATCATCCTGGATACCGGTGCCGTCCAAGCCCTCGCCGCAGGCCACAAGACGCTCAACCTCCTCGCCGGAAACATGGCCCGCACGCCCGGGGACCACCTCGTGATCCCCGCCCTGTGCCTGACCCAGGCCGAAGCCGAGGAACAGGATGTCTCCCGCCGAGTCCTGGCCCTCACCAGCGTGAACGTCGACCCCCTCGACACGGTCGCGGCGATCGGCGTCGGCACCATGATCCGCGACGGACTCGGCGGCCCGGACACCTGTCACGCCCTGTACTGCGCCCTCCCCCGCGCCGAATTCACCGGCATGTCCATTCTGCTCACCCCGCACGAGGACGCCTATCCCCCCGGCATCATCACCGTCGACATCGACTCACCCGGCATGCTCGGCCACTGGTAGATGTGCGACATCCCGTGAGTTTCCCTGAGCTCTCCCGAGTCGATAATCCCGTGGCCAGGCGGTTCATACTCCTTCAAGTGCTTTGCGGTCCGGTGACGTAACTTCGGGATTCTTGAAGCGTTCTCACCTCGCCCGACCGATCCACAGTCCCGGTCGAAAGGCGAGGAGGCTCGGGTCGGCAGCGCTGGCGGTCGTACAGGGCCTGCGTGAGCACTGGGCGCCCGCGTCGGGTGAGGAACTGGAGCGGTTCAAGACCGACGTACTGTCCGGGTTCGTTCCTGCCCAGGCCTCGGCGGGCCTGGCGGATGGCACCATCTGCGGGGACGTTGGACACCTGGACCGGATCAGGACCTGGTTCGAACGGCCGCTGTGGGACATGGAACCCGCTGACGCGGACGTGTACTTCGGGAAGGTGCTGCGGAGTTCGCCGAGTGGCACCCGTTTGGGCCGGTCGCAGGCGCTGACCACGTACTTCATGTTCCTGGAGTTGCGGCACAAGGTCGAGATCCACCGGATGACCGGCCGGGTAGTCAAGTGCCCGATCGACGAGATGAATCCGCCGCGCGGGGAAAGGACGCCCAGTTGCGTATCCCGCCGAGCGAGCGGGAGGTCGGAACGCCGTTCGCCGGGTGGGGCGGCGAGCCGGCGACCTGCCGGAAGTTCGCTCCGACCGCCCGGAACCACACCGCCTCAAAGCTGATGTCCCGGGTCGGTCGGCAGGTGAGCGAGACATGCAAGCTCGACCTGGACGACATCAAGCGGGGCCTGGGCCGCCTCGGCAAGCTCCACGTCCGCCACGGCAAGGGCACCCGGGACTCGGGGTCGCGCGAGCGGATGGTGCCGCTGATCAACGGCGCCGACCGGACGCTCCGGTGGTTCATCGAGGACGTCTGGACCAATTCGAGAACGACCACACCCGACCGGGCGCCCCGTTGTTCCCCGCAGAGCGCAAGAACACGGACGGATCCTCGCTCGGCAGCGTCGGACGCAGGCGCGACGGACACGAGGCCCCAACGTTCGCGAGACGCGGGAGCACTGTCTTAACGCACGAGGGAACACCGCCCGAAACCGGTCGTTGCACCACGTTCGGCCCGGCACCGCAGTCACAGTACGCCGTCGAGTACATTCTCGTGGAACTGCCTTGCGCGGCGCACGTATTCGTGGACGACCGGCGAGTTCGGGCTCCAGCGCCCGTGGACCGCGATGTCGTGCACGGAAGCGCCACCGTCGGCAGCGGCGGTGGCCCCTCCGGAACGCAGGGAGTGGGTGGTCACCAGGTGCGCGGAGGGCACGGCGGCCAGGACGGCGCGTTTGCGGACGATCTTGTTGGCATGGTGGTCGCTGAGCGACGCGCCGATGCTCGGACGCGCGCCCTTCCCGATCGAGCGCACCAGCCGTCCGGTGGTGACGCCGTGTTCGGCGAGCGCGGTGCACCAGGCGGAGACGGCGCGGACCGGGTCGACGTCGGGATGGCGTCCGCGCGGGATGGCGACGACGACGCCCTCGGCCTTGCGGTCCGTCTTGGAACTGAGGATGCGTACCAGCAGGCCGCGTTCCTCCACGCTCACGTCGTCTATGTCCAGCGCGACGAGTTCGCTGCGGCGACCCATCAGGGCGAAACCCAGGACCAGGATCACCCGGTCGCGCAGGCCCGCCAGAGTGTCGGTGTCACAGGTCGCGACCGCGGCCCGCAACGCGTCGACTCGCAGGGGCGGGGCCTTGCGCTTGGCCAACCCCCGGTCCGCGCGCTCGCGTTGGTGGTCGTCGATCACCTTGCGCGCGGTGGTGGTGTCCGGGATCGGCACCCCGTCCGCCCGGTGTCGCGCGCACACCGCGTACATCGCCCGCCGGATGGTGGAGGGCGCGTAGTCGGCGACGACCAGGTGGGTGACGTACGCGGCCAGCGTCGCCCACGTGGTGGGCAACGCGACCCGCGGCGCGGGCCGCCCCGCGCGGTCCCGGGCCGTCGCGCACCAGCGCTCGAACGCCTCCCAGTCCCGTGTGTAGGCACGTACCGTCTCCCCCGAGCGCCCACGCAGAACCCGCCGGATGGTCTCCTCGGGCAACTCGAAGTCGGCCGCGCCGTACGCGGGAACGACCTCCGCCTCCACCAACGGCCCACCACGCGGCGCGAGTTCGGCCCCGGTCATCGGATCGCCCCCGGCCGCCCACGGCGCAGATCCACCGACCGGCCGCAACGCACCCCGGACCCCCCGCCCCGCCGACGCCGGGCCCAACCGTCGCCGCCCGCGGTTCGATGCCACCGGGACGCGACTCGCGTCTCCCCCGAGGCGGCACGACCGGGCTGCCCCGCGGACCGTCCTTCCTGATCGACCTCCACGCACATCCCGCGCCCTCCGATCGACCGCCCGACAGTTCAGGTCCGGTAATGCATGTTACCGGACCCAAAGATCGCGACGCGATCCCGAAGAGTCGAATCGATTCGAGCTCGAACGACTTCTCCCAGAAGCGACGAGAGCTCCGGGGCGATACGGGCGCGGGGTCGGTTCCGGCCCTCGCGCCGCTCGGCTACAGCCCCGTCCGGTAGATGTAGGACACGACGGTCAGGTCCTCCTCCGCTATCTCCCAGGGAGCGACGCAGACCAGGGTCCCGCCGTCGGCGACGGGTTTTCCCGGGCCGCGGACCAATTCGATGGAATGCACGATCACCAGGGCGTTCGCGGGGGCGAATTCACGCTGTTTCTCGACCTCGCGCCGGGTCAGGACCACCTGGGCGCCGTGCGAGGTAGTTCCCTTCACCTCCGCCCGCAATGTTTCCCCGTCGCGGGTCATCAGGAGATCGAAGGGCTCTTTCAGGCCGACGTCCTGAACGTGCCAGCCGCGTTTCTCGTAATATCGCGCGGCCATCGCCACGGCGTGTCCTTCGAGGGCCTTCCTGTCGTCGGACGTCAGGACCCCGAATCCCTGGCCGGCCGCCTTCTTGACGGGCTTTCGCTCGGTCGTCTTCGCCGCCTCCTTCTCGGCCGCGACGATTTCGGGGGCGATGTCACCAGGAATGAACGGCATGGCCGTTTCCGCCCGATAGACGAGTCCCAGCAGTCCCGCCATGAACAGGAGGTCGCGGTACAGGACGTCGGACGGTGGGAGGTTGTCGCGCTCGTACGTTATGGCGAGGACGTTGCCCCGCTCGTAGCCGACCGCCAATTTCTGGCGGCCGCCCTGGAGATCGATGGTCTCGACCAGGTCCGGGCGACCTGCGGCGGCCTTTGCGACGACGGGGCGGGCCCACCGGACGCGGGCCGCCAGCTCCGTCTGGCTTCGCCCGCGCAGGGAGGGGCCGTCCCAGTTGTTCGTTCCCTGGTTGAGCGAGAGATGTATGCGGCGGCCCGGTACGTCGAACAGGTAGACCACGTACCATCCGACTGTCGCCGTCGGGGACACCTTTTCCGAATGTATCCGAGCCCAGGGCACCCGGGCGTTCTTGGTGAGGCCGTTGCTCGCCTTGACGCCGAAGTCCGCGAAGGGTATTTGGATCGCCTTCGCGAGTTCGCTGCCCCACTTCTTGATGGTCGGCTCGATCCCAGCGGACAGAATTTTGCCGCGTCGGCTCATCTCGTCGGTGACTTCGGAGTTCCAGAACCTTTGCAGATCGCATACTTGCCTGAAGAATTCTTCCATACGCCCACCCCAAAATGAAGGGGGCGCTTCCCGGCGCCCCGAAGTTCCTCTCGCGGAATCCCGATGAACCCGCCGTGTGGCGGGACGGGAAATCGCCCCGGGACCCGCCGGTCCCGGGGAATTGGCATTGACGACGTTCGCGTTGGACGACGCGCCGAGGGGTTCGCCGCGTAGTCGATCGACACGTCGCGCCCTTACTCCCGCCCGGTCCCCGGCGCGTCTCGCCCGCGGCGCGGCGTCGGCGGCGCCCGGCGGAGGGCGGGCCGGCCCCGGACGCCCTTCGCCGAGACGGTCACAACGCGGCCGGGGGCCTGGCGTACCAGCCGCTGATGACGCCCACCAAGTGGATGATGTTCTGCGTCCTCATGATCGGCGCGGACGCGTTCGGCTCGAAGTCGACGCCGGTGGCACTGGTACGCCAGATGCCGCCGTCGGCGATCGGCGCGTCCATGTGCGGGTCCAGACGCTTGAAGAACGCGGTGATGTCGTCGAGCGACGCCGGGTTCTCCCCCGAGCGCAGATCCCTGAAGACGCCGCCCAGGACGCGGAGCATGCCCACGGAGCCCAGCAGCGAGGTACGCCGCAACTGTTGGGACATGGTCAGCTCGCCGACCCTGGACTCGGCGTCGGGATCGTCCTCGGTAAGGGTCGCGAGGTCCTCGAACGCGGTGGAGATGACGTCGAGGAAGTCCTTCACCTTCTCGATGACTTCGCCGTCGGTGAGGGTCTTCTCGGCCTTCTTGCTGATCTGGCCGCTGGGTCCGGCGATGACGGCGCGGGTGATGTCCGCGACGTGCTTGGCGCCCATGAGGTTGGGATTCTTGAGCGTCATGCGGTCCTGCTCGGGGTCCACACGTCCCTTGAGCAGCGGGTGGTCGATGACGTCGGACAGCGTGCGGTTGGCGACCTTGTAGCTGTCGAACCGGGCACGGACGGCGCTGCTGATGCCCTTGGCGTTGTCGGCGACGTCCACGAACATCTGTTGGGCCTTGATCGGGTCGGGCTCGACGTAGATGTCGAGACCGACGTACTCGGCCTTGAGACGCTCCATCCGACCGACGAGCCTCGTCCGGTCCGCCTCGATCTTGAGCGCCTTCTCGGGACTGACCCGACGCGAGAGCTCCCGATCGAGCCCGGCGATGGCATCCGTGATGCGCAACTTCTCGATCGAGACGCCGAGCACTCGGTGTTGACCGTCGATGGTACGTAGCGGGGAGATCCCGCCCAGGGCCCACGGGACGGTGAGATACCCGACGGCGCCCTGCTCGTCGACCTTTTCGAACAGGCACCCGCCGCTGTCGCGGGCCAGGAGGGCCGGGGCGATCCAGTCCTGCTTGCTGTCGAGGTACTCGCCGAAGTGCTTCGCGTGCAGGCGGTCGACCTTGCGGTTGTCGGGGTCCACGTTGGCCGGGTCGGGCACGGGCAGGATCGTCGGCAGGTCGAGCAGCGGCACCCGGGTGCTGTACACGACGCGACCGCCCTGGACGGTCCGGATCGCCAGGTAAGTGCTGGAGTCCTGGGGCTTGGACAGACGCAGCGGGTCGACGGTGATGCTGATGGCGAACTCCCGGTAATAGTGCGACAGTTGACCCGACACGGGGTCTCGTCCCGCCGAAGCTAGCACCTGGGTGTTTGGGATTCGCGAGAAATTCGTGCCCGGGGTCGATTTCTCGCCGCACGGATTTCGGGCAACGGGACATGTCGACCCGTGATCGTCCCTCAACCGCCCCGGACACGGGCGAATCCGCCGCGATCCGGGCGTCCGACGAGTTGCGGAGGGTATCGAGGGCGGACGACCGGACGGTCGATCGCTGTGCGTGACTCAGCCGTGGGGCCGGTGAGCGGGTATGCCGGCGGGAGCGGGGACGACGAAACGCGAACCGCGAGCGGCGGCCGGTCGGCCCAGAGTTCGCCGGACGACACCTCCCGCTCGACGACGCGATCCGATGACGACTGTTCCGCCTGGGTGTTACTTCGCGTGTCACCCCCTCGCTCGGACCCGCGTGGGAAGGGCCTCCCGCAGACCGGTACCCGCCTCGTCGGGAGCGGTGTCGTCACGGATCCCGGATTCGATCGCCTCGAGGAATCGGCGGAAGTCCCATGCGCCGGAGGCGAGAAGGTCCACGTACTGTGCGACGGCGTCATCGGCCATGAGGTCTCCTGGTCGTGGTCTTCGACACCACGCACCCATGTAGTCGAGCCACGACGGACAGATGGCATCCGGGCGCCCCGGGCGTCAATGACTGCTGTAGTTGATCGTACGGATGGCGATCACCGGATGGGCGTCGGCGCCCGGGCAGGTGCGGTACTCGTCGCAGTACTGGTAGTCGACGCGGGCGGCGCCGGTGAGTTCGTAGTGGACGGTCCTCGACCACCCCGGGCCCTGGGGGCGTCCGGCCTTGCCCTTGAGGATGCAGGTGGACGCGACCGGGGCCGGGTTGCCGGGATCGTGGGCCACGTGGTCCCAGAACTGTTGTGCCTGCTGGAGACCGACGCGCGTCACCAACTCCTCGTACTGGCGACGGAAACGCTTGTGGACCAGGACGCGGTATTTGGGCGGCGCGTCCGGCTTGCCGCCGGGCCGTTGTGCCGGGCAGAGCGGGTCGTAGGCGCTGTCACTCATCGACGGGGCGGGGAGCGGACACGAAATCCGACGGTTCGTGGCGACCCAGCAGGACGGAGCGCCTGAGAGGGTCCTCCAGTTGCTTCGCCGTCGTGCGCCAATCGTTCAGGCAGTCCTCGAGTACCTGTGGATCGCCGTCGGCGTGAGCGGCGACGAGACACTGCTTCATGTCGCTTACGAATTCCTGGAGATCCTCGTTGTCGAAGGCGCGCAGCCACGCGAGTTCGCCGAGTTGGTCGACGGTCGGCCGTTCGACGCCCTCCGCGAGGGTCGTCAGGCGCATCAGGTGCCGGGACCAGTCGGAGACGGACTGCAGCAGCAGCAGCTGACTCTCGGGAAGCATCACCAGACTCGTGCCGTCCTTGTCGCGGACTCGGGCGACGCCGCTTCGGGCGGCGGACAAGAGTTCGGTTCGCTTGTTCGCGAGATCGCTGGCCTGGAAGATCGCGTCGTTCATTGTTCCTCCTGTTGTTAGGATCGTACCCACGATCGTGGTTGTCAATGTGCCAATCACGCGGACAACCTGGCATCCGACGGGATGCTCGGAGGTGGGCATGAACCAGACGCGAGCTTTCGACGCACGCGAGGTGTGGCTCCGTCGGAGCGACACCGATCCCGACGGGCGGTGGTGCGTCGTCAGCCTCGTCACCGGGCTGCGAGCCGTTCTGTCCCGGGGACCGGATGCCGGGGATCTCGAGTCGTCGGCGCGCCTCGCGGCGGTCCGCAGGATCGCGGACGAACTCGGGCGTCGCGGCCTGGACGCGGATTCCCTGATCCGGTATGGAATGTGCCCCGAGATCATTTCCCCCGTGATCGGAGGCGTGATCATGGACCGCCTCCGATCACGATGGAATGTGCCCCGAGATCATTTCCCCCGTGATCGGAGGCGTGATCATGGACCGCCTCGCCGCCGCGGAGAACCGCGACACCGAGGCCGGCGCACTGCCCCACCTCGGGACCTGGGTTCGTCTCCTCCCGATCCGGGGCCCCTTCCCCGCGGCGTCCGAGACGTCGAGCGAGGAGTTCCAGGACGCCCTGGCCGACTCGATCACGTCGGTCAGCCCGCTGCTCGTCGCCTGGGCGTTCTCGGCACGCCTGTCGGATCTCGTGGATCTCCTCCCGCCCGGCGGCGAAGAGCTCCGCGCCTTGGTCGACGAGCCCGCCCCGGACCCCGACACGATCGAGCGCTACCGCTGGATCGTCGACCGATTCTCGGAGACGTTCCTGCGCGACTGGTCGACCTCGTCGCTGCATTTCGAGTACAGCTGGATCCTGGGGCGCGAGGTCTCCCCGTGCAACGGCTTCCTCATGACCGGCCGAGAGATAGCCAAGGCGGACCTCGAGGCCGAGATCGCCCGCCGGACGGTGTTCCCGTCCCGGCTTCCCGCGTTGGCGTCGCGGATCGACGCGGGCGGGCACCTGGTCGTGGAGATGGAGGGCCACGCGCTGACCCTTCTCGCACAGGGCCGCCACCTCGAGGCTGCGGCTCTCTTCGAATTCGCCGGGAAGAGGCGCCCGGACGATCCCACCGTCCTCAACGACCTCGGCTTCTGCCTGCTCCCCGTCAATCCGCAGACCGCCCTTACGCATCTCGTCCGCGCGGCCGAACTCGGCTACCAGCACGTCGCGACCAACGTCTACAACACGATGTGCGCGATGATCGAACTCCGGGACGTGCGGGGCGCGCTCGAGGTCGCCGACCGCTTCTGGATCGAGGGCTCGGACGCCCGTCCCAAGGGGGCGGCCCTGTGGCACCCCCAACCGGACGGCGGATGGGCGCTCCGAGGCTCGTCCGACACCCGGCGCTCGGTCGCGAGTTGGCCCACCGGCTTGCCCGCGCCGAGGGATGGAAGGAGGCCGAGAACCTCTGGAGCGGACGGCTTCGACCCTCGGAGCCCTCGGCCTGACACATCGCATCGTTCCCTGCTGATCCTTCCACCCACAACGGGTGGTCGTCGCCGAGACGCCGACCGAGGGGCGCCGCGTCCACGTCGAGGGCATCCCCGTTCCTCGGAGCCCGACGGGCTCGGCGACTCCATGCGCGGAACCCGAACCACGTCCGCCCTCGGGCAACCGACCCGTCGGACGTCGCGCAGCACGCCTCCCCGTGCCCGGTCCGAACGCGCGCGGGCGGCCCCATTCTCTGTCCGGTTCCACGCGGAGGCCCGAAGCGAAGGGGCCCCTCCGGGAAAATTGGTAGCATGGATCTACATAGTTCGAATCTACGTAGGAATCATCTACATAGACTTGGGTCGCCGGGCCACCTGGAGCCATATGTCATTCGTCGGTCGACGCCTTGAGCTGGCCCTGCTGACCAAACGCCTCGAACGGGTCGCCGCCGGCGGCACAGGCACAGCGCTCGCCCTGCGCGGTCGACGACAGGTCGGAAAGTCCCGACTGGTGCAGGAGTTCTGCGACACGGCTGACGTGCCGTACGTATTCTTCACCGCGACCAAAGGCGCCTCTCCCGTCGAGGCGGTCGCGGACTTCCTGACCGAACTCGCCGAATCGTCCCTGCCCGGCGCCGGGGAGCTTGTTCCCACCGGCGGAGCGGGCAACTGGCCCGACGCCTTCCGGGCCCTCGCCGCGGTCCTGCCCGATCGACCCACCGTCGTCGTCATCGACGAACTCCCCTGGCTCGCGGAACAGGACACCCTGTTCGACGGAGCCCTGCAGACCGCGTGGGACCGACTGCTGTCCAAACGCCCGATTCTGCTGCTCCTCCTGGGCAGCGACCTGCACATGATGGAGCGACTGACCGCGTACGACCGGCCGTTCTACGGCCGCGCGGACAACCTCGTCCTCGGCCCGCTCAACCCGGCCGAGACCGCGGACGCGCTCGGCCTTGAGGCCGCCGACGCCATCGACGCGCACCTGGTCTCCGGCGGCCTGCCCGGCATCCTGCGCGCCTGGCCCCACGGCACCCCCTCACTAGCCTTCCTCGAGGCGGAGTGCGCGGATCCGGCGTCACCGGTCTTCGGCATCCCGGAATCATCGCTTCTGGCAGAGTTCCCCGCCCCCGACCAGACGCGGCGCGTCCTCGAGGCCATCGGCGGCGGCGATCGCACCCATGCGAACATCGCCGCGACCGCCGGCGGCAGGAGCGGCGCCATCCCTTCCGGCTCGCTGTCCCCCGTGCTGCGCCGCCTCGTCGAGGAGAAGCGCGTCCTCGCGATGGACGAGCCGGTCTCCACCCAGCCCGGCAAACCCGCGCTGTACCGGGTCCAGGACAGCAACCTGCGTCTGTATCTGGCGGTGCTGCGCACGGCGCAGGAGCAGGTACGGCGAGGCCGCCCCGAGGCCGCATACCGTCTCGTCGAGCGCCGCTGGTCCGCGTGGCGCGGCCGCGCCGTCGAGCCGCTGGTCCGCGAAGCGCTCGAACTTGCCGCCGGTGACGGCCGGTTGCCGTGGGACGACATCGAGGCGGTCGGCGGCTGGTGGAACCGCCGCTTCGACCCCGAGGTCGACCTCGTCGGCGCCGACCGCGCGCCCGTGGCCCGCCACGTACGCCTGATCGGCTCCATCAAGTGGCTGTCGAGCCCGTTCGACCACCACGACATGACCGCCCTCGCCACCGCCGCACCCCAGGTCCCCGGCTTCACCCTCGGCTCCACCACCCTCGCCGTGGTCTCCCTGTCCGGAATCGCCCCCGACGTCCCGACCGAACCGATCGGCCTCCGCTGGAGAGCCTCCGACCTCGTCGCTGCATGGCGTCGATGAACGAGGGAACACCGAGCCCCGAAGCCATTTATCCACCATGACCGGGGAGTACTGATCCGAACCGCATCCACCTGCGGGCGAACGTAGGGAAGGGCAGACCCCGAGATCCACTTCCCTGTGCTGGTCGAGTACGCAGGACGCCTCCCCGTGGCGGGCCGTTGTCGTGCGCGGTAAGCGCCAAGGCGACGAGGCCGATCACCGCAGCCAGGCTCGGCAGCGGCCAGCGCGACTGCTCCAAGGCCCTGATTCGGGCCTTTGCGCCGTCCGGCCAGCGGCTCACCCCCACCCGCGTGGGGACTTCCACCGCGCCGTCGCCTAGTGTCCTGCGCCGGTAGTTGCTCGTTAGATGTTGTGTAACTTCTGTGGTTGGTGCGTCGGTTCCTCGTCGTGGTCCGAAGTTGGAGCCGTTGCTGCTCTCCGACGAGGAGAGGGTGACGTTGGAGCGGTGGACTCGGCGGGTAACGTCCGCTCAGGCGTTGGCACTTCGCTCGCGGATCGTTTTAGCGTGTGCGGGGCCGGAGGTGCCGCCGATCGTCGCGGTCGCCCGGGATCTACGGGTCGCCGCGGACACGGTCCGCAAGTGGCGGCGACGTTTCCTCGTCGACCGGTTGCACGGTCTGGTCGACGAGTCCCGGCCGGGCTGGCCACCCACCATCGACGTCGAACGGGTCGAGGCCGTCGTGATCGCCACGTTGGAGGAGATCCCCAGGAATGCCACCCACTGGTCGCGGAAGTCGATGGCCGACCGCAGCGGCCTGTCGAAGTCCACCGTCGGCAGGATCTGGCGGAGGTTCCAGCTCAAGCCCCATCTCGCCGACACGTTCAAGCTGTCGACGGACCCGTTGTTCGTGGAGAAAGTCCACGACGTGGTCGGGCTGTATTTCAACCCGCCCGAGGGCGCCGTGGTGCTGTCGGTGGACGAGAAGTCGCAGATCCAGGCGTTGGATCGTTCCCAGCCGGTTCTGCCGATGATGCCGGGAATGCCCGAGCGGCGCACCCACGACTATCTCCGCAACGGCCTGACCACCCTGTTCGCCGCGTTCGACGTCGCCACCGGCGAGGTCATCACCGCCCTGCATCGCCGACATCGGGCGGCGGAGTTCAGGAAGTTCCTGATCAGGATCGAGAAGGAGGTTCCCGCGCACCTCGAGATCCATCTGATCTGCGACAACTACGGCACCCACAAGACCCCGGCGATCCGAGCCTGGGTCAAGGACTGGAACGAGAATCCCAAACCGTTCATCTGGACCAAGACGGCCGAGGACATCCTCGAATCCCTCGCCCGATTCTGCCGACGAATCTCCGGCGCAGGACACTAGCTCATCTCCGGCTCACCCCCACCCGCGTGGGGACTTCCGGGCGGTCAGGGTGTCGCCGCCGGTGAGTGCCGGCTCACCCCCACCCGCGTGGGGACTTCATGGGGAGCGTCACAAAAAGCAAGGGCCCGAACGGCTCACCCCCACCCGCGTGGGGACTTCCGCAGGCAGGCCACACAGCGAGCGCTCAACAACGGCTCACCCCCACCCGCGTGGGGACTTCCCGACCCGGGACGGGGGCACCGTCGACGCACGCGGCTCACCCCCACCCGCGTGGGGACTTCCGTGGCGTACCCCGGTCGTAGTCCCGAGAGGACGGCTCACCCCCACCCGCGTGGGGACTTCCGTGGCGTACCCCGGTCGTAGTCCCGAGAGGACGGCTCACCCCCACCCGCGTGGGGACTTCAGAAGCTCGCCGAAGTACAGAAAGCCCAGCGACGGCTCACCCCCACCCGCGTGGGGACTTCGGCCGTTGCTTCCCGATCCGGACGGAGACGTGCGGCTCACCCCCACCCGCGTGGGGACTTCCGCCGCCGCGGCAGCCCGTTCGGCCGGTCCGACGGCTCACCCCCACCCGCGTGGGGACTTCAGATCAGCCGCAGCTACGTACAAAAGATCGAGCGGCTCACCCCCACCCGCGTGGGGACTTCCCGACGTACACGCCGGCCGGCACGATCCACGCCGGCTCACCCCCACCCGCGTGGGGACTTCTTCGCGCCTTAACGTGCTCCCATGGCGAGCATCGGCTCACCCCCACCCGCGTGGGGACTTCCCGGAGCGACCCGCGACGCCGCCCGCGCGGAACGGCTCACCCCCACCCGCGTGGGGACTTCAGAAGGACGGCCAGAAGCGCACCGTCGTGGAGCGGCTCACCCCCACCCGCGTGGGGACTTCACGTGAGGGGCCCCGCGCCGCTGGAACTCAAGCGGCTCACCCCCACCCGCGTGGGGACTTCCTGACCTTGCTGACCAGCCCGGATTCCGCCGCCGGCTCACCCCCACCCGCGTGGGGACTTCCATGAGCAGGTGCACGAGTGGTACAGCGAAGTTCGGCTCACCCCCACCCGCGTGGGGACTTCTCTTGCTGACCTGCAAGTTCTTGAGGGCTTTGCTAATTCGTAATGCAAAAAGCATCATTGCGGCAAGAACCTTGCCTGATTCGCTTCGAGGGCATGGTTGAGGTCCTTGAAGACAGTTTCGAAGGTCTCGCCTGCCAGGTGGTGTTGAATCTCGGCTCCGTACTCATGACCAAACGAGTGCATGCGGCCCGAGTGCCGGAAGCCGCCAAGGGCGGTACTCTCCCGCCGTGTTGGGCCCCAAGAGGACGGGGCCCAACACTTCCGCTTCCCTGCGTGCGCGCGCGCCCCTCACGAACGGCTCACCCCCACCTGCGCGGGGAGAACTCGGCGCTGTCCGAGGCGGCCACCGCCGAGAACCTGCCATGGTGTTGCGCGACGCTCCGTCGACGACGGCGCCGTGATGGCTACACGAGACTCGACAGGATCAACCCTCTCACGAACCCATCATCGCGTGTTGATGCGGGCCCGTTGGGCGCGAAGGAGAGTAGGCCCTTCCCAGTACTCTCATAAACGAAGTTCGTCAGGGCAGCGCGAGCACGAACTTACCTCGCCATACGGGTAGTTCGAGGAGTACGATGACCCTCGTCGACCGACGGGTTCTCGGCCTGTCCTGCACGACCAACCTGACGGCCTCTGCGCATGCACAGAGCCGCCGAGCCTGGAGAAGCGCGTGGCAGAAAAAATCCTACTTATGGCCTTAGTGCTGTCAGTGGGCGTAAATGGCGGACTCATCGCCGTTGTGGTAAAGCAATTCGTCGGCGCGCCCAAGGCGCTGGTCGCGACAGCCGGGGGGAGTGCGCTATTGGCCACACTGGTGGCGGCAGCGGCCGTGGCGTCGCTCCTGCAAATATAGAACCTGGCAACATCGATCGTTTTTCAGAGCGGACGAGATCCCCGTCGCACAAAGACGATCAATGCGTGGAAGCTGCATGGGGATCGGTTGCCCGATCCCCATGGTCTCGTTGAGGGACCTTCCTCTCACTGCCGTGGTTCCGCAAGCGACTGCGAAGGCCGAGGAGGTCGCCCAGCCTTCCGATGGCCTGCGAAGACGATGGATCGGCCGGCTTCGAAGAGAGGCCGTCCCAGGCCCACCCAGGACTGCACGTGTCAGCGCAGGCTTCTCTCCGGGAGCAGGCGTATTCCCAACACCGATCCATCCGGGTGGATGGAGACCGGACCGTCCCACTCGGGGGCCTCAGGACTCGTGGGGCGTTTCGCGTTCCAGGCGGGGAGAGCGTCGCGGTACTCGCGTACCCGTCGGGCGGCGAGGTGTTCGAAGAGGTCCTCCGCGAAACCGGAGAAGGCCTCCACGCGGCGCCTGTTCAGGCGGAAGACGTGGTCTGTCCCGAGGAACTTGATGCCGTGGATGGTGTGGTCGATGTCTCGGACCACGCCCGTTCCGGCGTGGGTGTAGCGCTCGAAATGGGCTTTGCCCTGGCGCTCGGTGAGGTATTGGGCGGTGGATGCGCCGACTCCGGCGAAGGCCATCAGCGCCGCGGCGTCGGTGCGGGCCAGGACGTCGCGGAACCAGTCGTACTCGTCGGGCTTCACCTGGTAGCCGGACAGGGACGCGGGCGGGTCGTCCGGTCCTCTGGACACTCGTGTCCCGGTTGGAAGGTTCTGCTGCTCGGGGCTCGACCGCAGGTTCGTGATCGGGCGTGTTCCGTACAGCGTGCCGTCGCCGGGGGCTTCGAGGATGTGGAGGACCAGGCCCGCCTTGCTCAGTAGTTCGACGCTGGTCACCAAACCCGAGACGGCGTTCCAAGGGCCTATCTGCACCGATTCCAGGTGAGAGGAGGCAGTCGACAACTGATTGGACACCGTGCTGCGGCGACTGTGATTGCCCTTGCAGGCAATCAGGACCACCCTGGACGGCTCCCCAGCCTTCCAGAGTTCAACGAAGAAGTGCGGACGGTGCCGCGTCCAGATTCCTTGTACATCCTTCGCCTTCTGCCGGGCCTGGGCGGCGGTCAAGGCCCAACCCGCCTGGAGCGCCACGTCGGCGTCGACGACGGATATCGCGTGATCCGGATAGCGTTCGGCGAGCACCCGCTTGACCACCGCGAGCGTGAATCCCACGCTCAGTTCGCCCGATTGCACCGCCCGGTAATGGCGTTTGGGGTCCTGTCCCTCTTCGGACAGGGTCAAGAAGCCGCCGTCATTCCCCAGCGCCTGACAGTACTTGAGGCAGCCCCAGTGCTCGCCGACACCTCTGCCCGCTCCCTGACGTGCCAGGACTGTGCCCCGGGCCAGGTTGTGCAGAATGTCCCAAGGCGTCACCGTGACCAGAGTCGCGGCCTCGCGCACGGGCAGAAGCTCCCGCTTGCGTTGGAGCGGTTCGAGATCCTTCTTGGCACGCGCCCGGTCGATCCTCGCCGAAGCCTTCTCGACCCTTGCCGCCAGAGGCGGCGATGACTGGATCTGCAGATGCCACGGCTGCGCCAGATCCTTCAGGACGTCTGCGGTTTCCTTCAACGCGTTCCCCCAATGGGTCGCCCCAACGTGCACAGACCAGGCGGACGCTACGTTGTGGACGGAACCGCAACAAGAGGGCAAATACCTATCAGCCACAGCCTTATACGAGGTCACATCCCCGCAGTGGGACCGTCGACCTCCGGAACATCCAGTGAGTGCCGGAGGTACGCGATCCCCTGACCAGGGGCAAGGCCGGACCACGCGTCCGGAGACAACCGGTCCGGTCGTGCCCATGAACGCGATCCGACGCATGTGCGCGGGCGATGACGCAGTGCGAGATCGGCCGAACCTCGTGTGGTGTCGGTGGGTCAGCGGCTGTGCACGGGCCAAGATCCTCCGGCGGTCTCTCCCGGCTCGACCTCACCTCGGTTCTCCATCGGGTTGAACGCCATCAGGGTGAGGCCGTCGAAGTCGACCGGGACGCGGCGGCGTTCGCCCGCCGTCGCGATCGCGAAGCCCTGTTCGGTCTGGGCCGGGTGGATGAGCACGGCCGCGCCCTGGCCCACCGACTTGCTGACCAGGTCCCATACCTCGTCACGGGCACGAGCGCTGAGCAAGCCGACGTACGTGCCCGGGACGGTCTCGATCATCCAGCGGCTGATCCCGCCTCGGACGTGGTCCGGGACGGCGGTGGTGGTGAGTACGACCAGGGAGGTCATGATGCCTCCGTCCCGCCGTAGTTGACGCCGCCCGCGACCCATCCGCGCTCGGGGTCCCACAGGTTGGCCATCTCGGCGACCGAGTCCTCCGCGTCCTCGAGGCGTTCGCGGGTGTCCGCGTCGGGGTCCAGGAGGTTCTGGACGTCCGCGACGATCCGCGGCAGCAGCTTGACCAGGCGCAGCTTCTCGCGGAAGGAGCGGCGCGCCTCGCCCTCGGGGTCGTCCGAGGTGTGCAGGGAGAACGCGAGCGGGAGGGTGTGTTCGGCCTTGTACAGGTCCGCGATGTCGCGGACGAAGGACATCGTGGTGCCGGTGTGCACGAAGCCGAGGCCGGGCGAGCAGCCGAGGGCGTTGATCGCCGCGTGGGCGATGCCGTACAGGCACGAGTTGCCGGCGGACAGGGCCCGGTTGACCGGGGTTTGGGTGTCCCAGTCGTTCGGGTCGTACGAACGGCGGAACGCCGGGACGTGGTGGGCCTGGGCAAGGGTCTTGTACAGCGCCTTCATGCGGTCGCCCTCGTGGCCGCGCAGTGCCTCGATCGTGGTGGCGTCGGCGGGCGGAGTGCCGAAGCGCAGTGCGTACATGCGCTTCGCGACCGCCAGACGCGTGGCGTCGTCGGCCCAGCCACGGGCCTGGAGTTCGAGCCAGCGGCTGGTGGTGTCGGTGGGCGCGATCGCGGCGTAGCAGCGCACGCCGCCGACGCCCACGCACAGCACGGTGGTGCCGTGTCGGGCGAGGGTGCCCAGGGCGCGGGCGGTGATGGAGGTGCCTGGCCCCAGGAGCAGGCAGCTGAGGGCGGCGGTGGGGATGGCGACGCGTTGTTCGCCGCCGCCGGGGGCTTCGATGACGGCGTCGACGCCGGTGTCGTCCTGGACCACGCGCATGATGTCGAGGTAGAGGAAGGACAGCGAGTCGCCGAACCTGGGGAGCATGATCGCGGTCGGCTTGTTCCAGCGTTGGCGGGCGGTGGCCTTGGCTCGCGGGCCGGTCGCGCTCATGCGGCGGGCGCCAGGGTGAGCAGGCCGCAGCCGTAGGACTTGCCGCGGCCGAAGCCGGTGGCCATGCGTTCGGTGAGTAGGGCGGGGTCGGTGACGGTGGCGATGCCGTCGAAGCGGGTGCGGGCGTGGCGGATCAGGGTCTTGGTGGGGCGGCGTCGTCCTGCGGCGTCGTCGAGTTCGAAGCCGTGGACGGTGTGCAGGGTCAGGCCCGCCGAGGCGGCCCGCTCGTGCCACCAGGCGACGGCTTCCTCGCCGTGCAGCGGCAGGATCTGGCGGGGGCGGCCGGCGGTGGTGTGGGTGCCGAGTTTGCGGGTGGCGTTGGCGGTGATCCGGTAGTGCACGCTGTTGCCCGCGCGGAGCTTTTCCAGGAGCGGGGTCAGGTGGCGGCGGGCTGCGGAGCCGTAGCCGTCGGGGAGGCGGGAGAGGTCCGGTTCGAGGACGCTCTGGACCAGGATGACGCTGCCGCGTGGGGTGTCGTCGACTCGGAACAGGACCCCGGCCTCGTGGCGGGCGTTGGTGTCCAGGTCGTCCGGGAAGAGTTGCATGACGCGGTGGTGCAGCGCGACGGCGTCGCCCGTGTCGCGGCGGGCGTCGCGGTTGCGGGGGTCGGGGATGATGCGGGTCAGCCACAGGGGTGTCATCGCGGTCCTCGGGAGGCGGTCGGCGCGGTGGAGTCGGTGACGGCGTCGGCGGGTTCGGGGTTCAGGTGCGCGATTACCGCCGACAGGTGGGCGAGGCCCACCCCCGCGCAGCGGGCGGCGGGCAGTCGCAGCGTCGTGCGGTGCAGGGCCCGCACGCCGTAGCGGCGGGCGAGCGGGTCGAACGAGCGTGGCTCGTCCTGGATTTCGGACGCGACGGTCGTGGTGCCGCCCAATTCCGGCAGGGCGTGGTCGGAGACCACGTCGACCGTGACGGTGGCGTCCGGGTCGTCGGTGCGTCCGGGACGGCGGCGGGCGAGGGGCAGTTCCAGAAGGCGGGCGATCGGGTCCGGGTCGACATCGCCCAGGAGCATCGGGGCGTTGGGCGGGCATGAGCGGCGGCCCAGGTACGGCGGCCAGTGTGGCGCGCGCAGCGCCTGGGCGCACGTGCGTACGAGGTCCTCGTCTGGGGCGGTGACCGCGACGGTGAAGGCGGCGTCCTGGAGGTAGAAGCGGTGTCCGAGCACCGTCGTGGTCTCGCCGGAGCGGCGTTTGCCCTCGGCGGTGGCCACGGTGAGCCGGCGGGGCATGCCGCCGCCCACGGTGTGCAGGTCGCGCAGTCGGCTGCCGGCGCGGTCGACGCGGATGACGAATCGCAGCCGGGCGAGGTCGTCGAACGGCTTGTCGCGGGTCAGTCCCTGTGCGGCGGCGATCATGCCGATCAAGCCTGAACGGGTGGGCTCGGAGGAAGTGTCGCGCTGGTGTGGGAACTGCGAGCGCTCGCCCCAGGATTGCAGCGGCGCGGCCAGGTGCAGCAGGAAACCGACGCTCACGCGCCCGCCTCCGTGGCGCCCGTGGGCGCGAGCGCGGCGTCGACGGCGGCCCGGACGAGGTCCTCGTAGGAGTCGGCGCGCGCGCCGAGGTGGGTCGGGTCCTTGGTCATCGACGAGGCGTACGCGCTGTGCCGCGCGGTGGCGCTGCCCAGGAGGCGGGTGACCGCCCCGGCGTACTCGTCCAGCGCGGCGATGGACGGCTTGGCGTAGCCTCCGCCGCGCGGGCGAACCACCGGCTCCTCGAACGCGCCCGCGTAGGAGACGGGGCGGTCGGCGCGCACGGTCAGGTGCACGAGTTCGGGGATGCTGTGCGCCGCGGTGGAGTTCTTCTTGGCGGCGGGCAGCGACATCACGGCCGCCTCCAAAAAGGCGGTGCCGATGCGGCGGGCGTCCTCGACGGAGCCGTCGCCGCCGAGGTTGCGCAGCAGGTCGGCCAGGTCCAGGACGTGGTAGCGGTACAGGGTGCCGGCGGTGTGCTCGGCGTGGCCCATGTGCGCGCTGCCGGTCTCGTCGCCCCAGCCGGCGGTGACGTCGTCTACGGCGGAGAAGTAGTCGATCTCGGTGTCGGTGGCGTGGGTGGTGAACGCGTGCGCGACCTGGGCGGCGCCGTCGACCTTGGCGTCGTCGATCTCGGCGAGCATGCGCCCGAAGAGGTTGATCACGCCGTTGCGCGAGCGCAGCACGGCGTCGATGCGGTCGGCGGGCAGGACACCCTTGTCCTTGGGCTTGATGCTCTTGCCGTCCTTGGCGCCCTCGAGTTCGGCACGGAACTCGGCGGCGATGGCGGCGAGTTCGCTCACGGCGGTGCTGGGGATGTACACCATGGCGTTGGTGTCCCAGGGCTCGTTCGGGTCCTTGGGCTCTTTGGGCTTCTCCGCGCCGACGCCGCACGCCAGCACGGTGTGCAGGCCGGCGCGGTCGGCGAGCGGGGCGGGCCACTCGTGTTCCTCCCGGAGCACCTTGGCGACGCGCTCGGCCAGGCGGCGGGTGCGCAGGGCCTCCTCGCCGAGGGTCTGCTGCAGGCGCAGGCGCATGGCGCGCTTCCAGGACTGGCTGGAGATGCGGGTGCGGTTGACGCCGCCGAACTGCACGGTCTTGACCGAATTGGTGTCGTCGCGGTTGAGGTTGGAGTACGGGATGGTCTGGATGACGTGCGCTTCGATGAAACGTCCGCGGATGGGGGTCATCGCTTGCTCCGTGAGGTGATGGGGCGGGCGTACGGGAACGGGGCCGAGACCGGACCCGGGGTGTCGGTGGGTGAGGCGGGTGGTGCGGGCGATCAGGCGGGGTCTCGATCGTCGGCCGCGCCGGGGCCGGGCTCCGGCCTGCTTCCGGTGGCGTCCTGGTTCTCCTGGTCGTCGTCCTTGCGGGCCTTCTCGCGTTCGGCCGCGAAGCGCACGCGGTAGTACGACTGGAGCCAGCGGCGCGCGATCTCCTCGCGGTGGTCCTCCCAGGCGCGCAGGTCGCGGAGCAGGGTCACCCAGTCGATCGCGTCGGGGTTGACGGCCAACTGGCGTACGGTGGCGGGCAGATGCCGATGCAGGCCGTCCACGCTCTGGCGACACAGAAGGCCCAGGCGCGTCTCGGCGGTGGTGGACCGGATCGTCCCTCGGCCGACCGCCTCGGCCAGGCAGACGCCGAGGTCGCGGCGGCGCCGGCGAGGCGGCGGCGCGGTGTCGCCGACCTCCGGGGTCCGCGTGCCGCCGTCGTCCTCCGTGGTCTCCGCGTCGTCCGACTCCTCGGCGCGGGTGCGGCGGGCGGCTCGGGGCAGCGAGGCGATCATGGCGGCGACGGCGTACCAGGCGCGTTCGCGGGAGTCGTTGCCGCGGTCGACCTGCGGCACCAGTGTGGCGACGATCGCGTGCATGCGGGGACTGCCGTCCACCTCGCGCCGCAGACCGCTGCGCAGTGCGGCGCGTTGCCCGGGGAACTCGCAGGAGCGGTGGATGCGATCGACGAACTTCTGGGCCCACGGCACGCCTTCGGCCTCGCGGGCGGTCGTCGGGGCGGTGGGAGTGGCGGGGCTGCTCATGGCGCACCGTGGTTCACAGTTATGGTCCTTTCGGACATGCGAGTGGCGTTCGAAGGCCTGTGTGCGCGGCCTGCGGGAAATGGCGCGGAGGCGGTCGCCGCGCGGCCCTACGCGGCGCGTTTGCCGCCGTACAAGGTGCTGCGGGCCCGTTCGATCGCTGCGGCGGCCGCAGCGGTGCGCGGCGCGCGGGCGGTGACCCGGTCGTACACGGCTTCGGCCTGGACCCGGAAGGACCGCCAGGCGCCCTCGTATTTGCGTTCGTGCATCCGGGACCAGAACTCGCGTTCGGCCTCGGGCCAGTACAGGGCCGCAGCCTCCTCGGCCCACGCGCAGGGTCCCATCTTCTCGTTGAGGATGGTGGCCCAGGCCCGTTTGACCGCGAGAGTGACGCGGAAGCCGTACATCTCGCCGGCCACGCGGAGCGTGCCGATCTCGCGGGCGCGGTGACTCTCGCCCGGTTTGAGCAAGTCGAGGATCGCCGGGGTGGTTCCGGACACGTACTGCACGTCCTTGGTCTTGCCGTCCTGCTCGAACCCGAGCGCTCGTACGCGCAAAGCCTCGGTACCGTCGGTCTCGTACACGGTGTCGAACACCGCCGGTCGGCGAGCCTGGTTCGATCCGAGCGGATCCTTCAGTAGGAGCGCGTCGACGTCGCGCCAAAGGGCACGAGCGGAGTCGGCGGGGCGCGCGTACGGGTTGCCCGCCTGGCTGATCTGCCAGATCAGGTAGGGGTCGGTGCGGGGGCGCTTCTCGCGGAAGGCCCAGGTGGCGTAGGCATCGACGACCTGGGTACCGGTGGCGTCAGGCACGAGGAGGAGGGCGTGTTGGCCGACGTCGGTCCAGCTCGAACACGGGCCCGGTGTGCGCGGTGGGGCTTCCTCGGGATTGTCGAGGTCCTTCTCCCAGGGGCACTTGTCCTCGTCGACGTCCAGGAAGCGGGCCGGGGGGATGAGGCCCGCCATGAGGGTGTGGAAGAGCGTCGCGCCCTCGGGGTGGTAGGACAACGCTCCGCGCAGCGGGCCGGCGGAGACGTCCGCGGCCGTGGTGGCGCCCGCGGTGCGGCTGGAGCACCGGCCGGAGGGCCCGTAGTAGATCCACATCAGCAGGTGCGCGACGGCCTCCTCGGCGTCCAGCGGACGCGGATCCCCGTCGCGGTGATGACCAAACCACACGTGATTGTTGCCGGCGGGCCTGCCGAACACGAGTTTATTCAGGCCGGAGGGCTTGGGACACTGCGCGCGCAGCCGGGGGTCCTGGAGGAAGGGGCGCTCGCCGAACAGGTCGAACCGGCCGGGGTGTTCGGCGAAGTATCGGTCCACCTCGTCCTTGTCCAGATGACCCTTGTCCAGCCGCTCCTCGCGCAGTCCGTCCCAGTCGTCCTCACTGCCGTCCAGGCCGGTGACGCGGGCGGCGAGCGCGTACAGGACGCGGTAGAGGGCGGAGAGCGCGGGCGGCGGGCCGAACTCGAGTGCCTCGATCTCGTGGGCGTGGTGCAGGACGTCGCGCAAACCCACAACGGTGCCCTCGTGGGTGGCTCCCGCCGCCCACCGCACCGGGATCCAGTTCCGCGTGACGAGATCGAAACTCGCCTCGCTGGCCATCGACAACGGTGGTCCTCTCTCCGAGTCCCTCGGATGTGTGAGCGTCATGGATCGCGACGAAGCCGACGAACGGTGGTACGTCGTCGACGACGTTTCCTGGGCATGCCGCAGCTCGGCCATAAACACGGCCGCGGCACCCAAGGGCGACGTCAGGTCACGCTACAGAAGCGCACCGACAACGCGGACCCGATTCGCGATTCCCCAGCAACCATGGGCTGTTGCCGGACGAGGATCGCCTCGTCCTCGCAATCCCGCCCCGCACCTACTCCTCCACCTCGCGCAGCCCCCGCTCGTCGTCGTAGGCAACGCGCCCGCGCGCCAACACCCCCCGCCAGGTTCCGTGGGCGGTGCGCCGCATCGGAAGCACCAGCCAGTACCGGGCGATGGCGCTGCGCTGCCACGACCGCGGCAGTTCGGCCAGATCCGCGCCGGCGGCCAGCCACGACCCCGGCGTGGGGATCATGAACGCGGCGATCTCCTTCTGCTGCGCGCGGGTCAACGGACGGGCCGAACCCCAGCCGGGGACCGGGACCTCACCGGCCTCGTCCAGGCTCCAGAGGTCATCACCCTGCTCGTACACGCAGACCAACTGCCCCGAGTCGGCGCCCAGGCGGGTGGTGATCAGGGCCTCGTCGACGAGTCCGGTGCCCGGGCTGAAGCGCTGCTGCAGGTCGCGGCGGGGCTCGTACGGACGTTTGACCGCGACCATGTTCGCCAGTTCGCGCTCGGCGGCCTCACGGGTGGCACGGCGGCGCTCCGCAGCTCTGCGCGTTGCCGCGTCGGACGCCGGTGAGGTGCCGGGCGGTGTCGCCGGGTCCAGGAGGAACGCGTCCGTGTAGACATTGTCGATCACCCGTTGCACGTCCTCGGGAACGGCGATGGCCGGACGTGCGCTCAGTTCGTCCCGAGTGCCCTGCAGCAGCGACGCGTCGTAGATCTTCTCGCCCCACGCCTTGGGCAACGCGAACGTGCCCTCCTCACCCACCGGATCCAGCACCACCATGGTCGGATCCTCGTGCAACCAGGGCGGCCGGAAGTCCGCGTGCAAGTCCTTGCCCTTGCTTGAGCCGTTTTCGTGCCGACGGCATCGGCCGCTGCGCTGGAGCAACTGCGCGGCGGGGGCCAGGTCGCTGATGATGAGGTCGAAGTCCAGGTCGAGGGACTGCTCGACGATCTGGGTCGCGACGACGATGGCGGACGTGGGGCGCGGGCCCGCCTTGCCGAAGGCGGTCTCGACGCGCTCGGTGATCCGTGCCCGATCCTTCATCCGAAAGCGCGAGTGCAGCAACCGCAGTTCGGGCCGCTCGCGATCGGCGGGCAGGGTCGACAACCAGGTCCGCAGGTCCTCATGGGTGGCCTGGGCCTCCGCCACCGTCGTGCAACAGACGAGGACGTTCCCGCCCTGGTCGACGACGGGCGCGAGCAGGCGACGGATCACGGAGGAGAGCCGATGCTCCGGATCGCCCTCGCTCTTCTTGTCCGGCCGCTGCACCGGAACCACCTCGAAGCGGAGGGTGCGTGTCCGTTCGCTGCGCACTGAGTGGGGTTCGGAGACGCTGCCCGTCCCGGCGTCCACATACGTCCACCCGGGATAAACGGGCGACCACTCCTCCGTCTTGGACGGCTTGTGCCCGCAACCGAGGCGATATGCCTCGACCATCGCCCGCGCGGCGGGCCCGGTGAGCGTCGCGGACAACAGGATCACCGGTGTCCGGAACGCGCCCAGCCACTCGACCAGGCGCAGCAGGAGCTCGTTCATCCACGCCCCGTAGGCGTGCGCCTCGTCGATCGCGACGACCTTGTCCGAGGCGCCGAACAGCCGCATCACGTTGTACCTCACCGGCAGTACTCCAGTGAGGAGTTGGTCGATGGTGACCACGGACAGCGGCGCGAGCAATCCCCGTCGCGCGCCGAGCAGCCACTGGGTGGGCTCGTGCGCGGACCCACTCGTCAACGCCACGTCCGGCCCGGCGTCCGGATCGCCGTCGGCGGCGGTTTCGCCCGGATCGGGGGTGCTCAGCCACGCGGTGCTGTGCACCTTGGTCAGCGGGGTCGGGCCGAGCAGTGTTCGGCCGGCGTACTTGGCTACGCGGGCGTGCATCGCGTCGGTGGTCGCCATGGTCGGCAGCGCGAACACCATGCCGCGCGCTCCCGAGGCGCGCGCCAGGATTCGCGACGCATACAGCGCCGCCTCGGTCTTGCCCTCTCCCGGCGGCGCCGTCACCAACAGCAGTCCTGGCCCGGTCACCAGGTTCGGCAGGTCGTCGATCAGCGAGCGCTGCAACGGATTCGGTGTCACGGGACGCCCCGGCTCGAACTCGAACTGCTCCTCGAACGCCATCTCGTGGAACTCGGCCCGCCCCAACCCCGCACGGACCACCAGGGCCGGGGCGTCGGCGACGGCGCGCTCCCAGTGCGCGCTCACCTCGTCGTCGGAGGCTGTCCAGCCGAGGTAGGGAATGCGCTCGCGGATGAAGTCGTCCTGACTGGCCAGCCAGTCCGCGATCATCACCAGAGCGGCGAGAACGACGGTCGGCGCCACGGGCAGCGGTCCCGGCGGTACCGCGTGGGCACCGGTCAGCGTCCGCAGGACTCGGGCGTGCGCGTGGCTCTGGCTCGCCCACGCCCCATCGCCGAGCCCGGCTCGTTCGGAGCGTGGCGCCCGCCGTTCGGCCGCGTTCAACGCATCCCAGAACCTGCCGTGATGCCCACCGAGCAGTTGCGCGATCTGGTGCCCGACGTCCGTACGGGCCCGGGCGGTCTGCGGATAACCGAGCGCGGCCAACACCTCGACAAGGATCCAGTGACTCGCCTGGCTGTGATGGAGGTCGTCCCGCCGTGCGTTGGCCCCGACCCGGTACGCGGGATCCCGGTCGAGGACGTCCGACAGTCGACCCACCTTGCCCTGGAACGGCGGACTGATCTTGCCGATGTCGTGAAGCCCGGCCCAGAAACCCACCAAGCACCGCAGCTCCGCCACCGAAACCCCGACCTCCGCCGCCAGGCGCAGCCGCGTCTCGTCCGTGAACAACGCGTCGAACAACGCCTGCGCGATGGCCGCGGTGTCGACGAGATGACAGACGAGCGGGTAGTACGCGTGCGGGTTCCCAGGAGACGCGAGCCCTTTCTCCTTACCCCAGACGCGGTGATCGAGGGCGCAATTCTCCACGAGCACAAGCCCCACGCTTCCGTATTCGAGAATCCGATGCCCCCACCGCCCCCGCCAACGCCCGAACCGGTCGCGCCGCAGGGGCAACGGTGTCCAGCCCTCCAACCGAGAGCGGCCACCCGGAAACGTCGGCGCGTCGGGATGCCACCGACTCGGCAGGTGGATGGTAGCGACCGTCGGCCGCCCCCACCCCGGCTTCCGATGAACGTGTGGACCTGTGTGGCGGTTCGGGGCCGTTACCCCAGCAGCGCGTGGCTCAACTCCGGGGTACGCAGCAGCTCGAGGACTCCTGGTGCATCGGCGAAGACGATGTCCGCCCCCGGGGCGCCGGCCTGGCGGAGCATCGATTGGCATACGTCGGCGAAGGGTTGCTCCCGGATGGTCGGAATCGCCGATGCCATTGCCGTTCCGTCGCCGCGTCGGAGGCCGTCCTCCCAGCCCCGCAATGACAGGTCGACAACCCGTCGGGCCTGTTGGCGGCCGCGGGTAAGCAAGGGGCGATTGAGACCGCAAACGGCGATCGTAGCGACGCCCTTGGGGGTCAGAGGGTGGTACTCGCCGAGGGCAAGAGTGAGGAGAAGATGGTCGAACGGGTCCTCGGCCGTTGGGTCGATGAGCAACGGGCGACCTGCGGCGTCGGTGGGATACTGACCACGCTTTTGGTGACTGTTGCAGTTCGAGCAGGCCAAGAGGTGATTCAGCCAATCGAAGGTGCGCAACGGATTGCTCGCCATCGGCTGGTGATGGTCGATGTCCGTGCCCTCGTTGTCACCGCAGTACATGCAGTGTTGCCGTCCCGGCGCCATCGACGCGAGCGTCTCGGCAAGCGGGCGTCGCACCTGCGTGCGGACGGTGGTGTTCCTCCACTTCTTCTCCGCCAGCTGCTTCCTCTCGTCGCCCGCAGGTTTGGCGGTGATGGCTGCGGTGAGGTCCTCCATGCGAGTCACGACATCCCGAGGCAGGTCGACGCGCTTGATGTGGATCAAGCGTCGTTCTCCTCGGCTCCCGAAAGACGGACCGCGACATCGTGCGCCCGGGTGGCGGGAGAACTCGTCAGCCTTTCCTTGAGTTCCCGGTAGCGCTCGGCCTGGACGGGATCGGCGTGACCGGTCACGACGGCGACCTCAAGGGCGACGAGTTCGCTACGGAGACGTCGTGCGCGCACGGAGTAGGGCGTATCCAGTCCGAAGAGTTCGGACAGGACGGCGTCGTCGCCACTTCCGAACACCACGCGTTCATACAGGTCGCGGGACACCGTGTGCGGTGGAGCGTCCTGGTCCGGTCCGGGGAGTTGGATCAGTCCGTTCTCGTCCGCGGCTTGGCAAATGTACGGACTGTGCGTGGTGACGATGAATTGCACGTTAGGGAAGTGGCTCTTGAGCCATGTGCCGATGCGTTGTTGCCATGACACGTGCAGGTGCGCGTCGACTTCGTCGATGATCACGATGCCGGGAGCGGTGACCACGACGTCCCCGCCCTGATCTTGAACGGTCAGCGCTCCGTACGCCTTGTGGATCTGCCGGAGAAGGTCGACGACGAGAGCGGCGACCGTTCGGTATCCATCACTCATCTCGCGCAGAGGAAAGGCGGTGCCTCCATTCTCGTCCTCGACCCACAGGCCTTCCGAGTCCACGGTTCGGATGCGGTAGCCGTCCGGGAGGAGTCCGTCGTCGAGCACGGCCATGGCCGCGGCTTTGAGGTCGGCGGCGCCGGTGCGGTTCTCCAAAGCGCGTAGGTGCTGGTCGATCAGCCATCCGACACCCTCAGCGAGGGAAGCGTCCTCGTGGAAGAGGCTGGCCATCCGGGCCACTGGTCCCGGGCTCAGCATCAGGCGCTGCGCCTCCCCCGCTCCGCCGACCAGCCGTCGGAATGGGCCGTATGCGGCACAGAACCATCCGGCCGGATTATCCTGCCACGGCCCCCGGGAGGGAAGCGTCCCTCCCTGCTTCTCCATGACCGGCGTCATGGAGGGCTGTCCACCTCGCGAGTCGGCTTCCGGAGTCTTCCATTCCAGACCGGCCGAGAATTCCGGGTTGGTCGGCGTGCGTCCTGCGGATGTGAACCGGTCGACGTCAGGGTTGTAGCTCAATACGACCTTGGCCGTTGCCGACGGCCGGCCGGACGACACCCAGTTGGTGAAGTCCGGTACCAGGTTCCGCGCAACGGCGGGCCCGCTGATCGCCAGCGCGATCGCCCGCAGCAGCGTGGTCTTGCCGGAGCCGTTGCGTCCCGCGATGACGGTCCACCCCGCGTGGCCGCCGTCGGTGCGCGTCAGGTCCAGCTCGACCGATCGTGCGCCGCTGAATCCACGGATGTTCACGAGTTCGACGCGGGACAGATACATGTGTCGCCTTGCTGCTCCGACGGGCAGGGACCGTCGTGACTTTAGTCGAGAGCGGCCGACGCAGTTGCGCGGACACCGCCTCGCTCACGTCGTCGGGACAGGGATCTACACGCGGACCCGATGGGCCGCCTAGCCCCGTCGCCGCCCCTGATCGCCTCCGGTCGGATGATGGCAATTGTTTGAATAGTCAATGATAATCGCAGTTATAATAGATGTACTCATCATTGCCGATCTTCGGGTGGGATCGTGCGCAAGCCGTCCGACATGTTCGGCCGCGACTTCGAGTGGTCCGAGCTCATGGGGTTCGCCGCCTATGCCGGGCGCGAGGCCACGCTCGGGGTGGTCTCCGGGCGGCGTCGCCGGGGCAAGACGTTCCTCCTGGATGCGTTGTGCCGCGAGACCGGCGGGTTCTACTTCTCCGCCACCGAGGCCACCGAGGCAGAGTCGCTGCGTCACTTCGGGGCGGCTCTCGCGCGACACACCGGCCGGCCTGCCCAGCACCGGTTCGCGCACTGGGAGGAGGCCGTCGAGACGCTGATGACAATCCCCGTACCCGACGGCCGGCCCATGCCCGTGGTGATCGACGAGTTCCCGTTCCTGGCCAAGGCCTCGCCCGAACTGCCCTCGCTCCTGCAACGCGCGCTGGGACCCAACGCCCGCCGCGACGGCGCCCCGATCCGGCTGCTGCTGTGCGGCTCGGCGCTGTCGTTCATGGGTAACCTCCTCACCGGAACCGCCCCACTGCGTGGACGCGCGAGCCTCGAGTTGGTGGTGCCCACCCTCGACTACCGCCTCGCCGCGCGGTTCTGGGACATCGGCGACCCGACCCTCGCCGTACTCGTCAACTCCGTCGTCGGCGGAACCCCCGCCTACGCCCGCGAGTTCACCCTCGGCGACACCCCCGCAAACCTGGACGACTTCGGCCCCTGGGTCCAGCGCAACGTCCTCAACCCCGGACGCCCGCTCTTCCGTGAGGCCCGCTTCCTCCTCGCCGAGGAACCCGACCTGCGCGACACCGCCCTCTACCACGGCGTGCTGTCCGCGATCGCCGACGGCAACCACACCCGCGGCGGCATCGCGAGCTACCTCGCCCGCAAGTCCACCGACCTCGGCCACGCCCTCGCGGTGCTCGAGGACACCGGGATGATCATCCGCGACCCGGACGCCTTCCATGGCAAACGCTCCGCGTACCGCATCGCCGAGCCCATCGTGTCCTTCTACCACGCGGTTATGCGCCCGGAATGGAGCGATCTGGAACGCCCCGGCCACGCCGCGGAGGTCTGGGAACGCTCGCAGGCCACCTTCCTGAGCAAGGTCGTCGGCCCGCACTTCGAACAACTCTGCCGCGCCTGGACCCGCTGGTACGCCTCCCCCGAAACCCTCGGCGGCCGGCGCGTGCGTGTGCAATCCGGCACCATCCCCGACCCCGCCGCCAAGACCCGCCTCGAAGTCGACGTCGCCGTCTTCGGCCGCGACGACCACGGCCGCGAAACCCTCCTCGCCATCGGCGAGGCCAAATGGAAGGCCCGCATGGGCCGAGCCCACCTCGCCCGCCTCGAACGCATCCGCGAACTCCTCGCCCACCGCGACGGCATCGACGCCGACCACACCCGCCTGCTGTGCTTCAGCGGCGACGGCTTCACCAACGACCTCCACACCGCCGCCACCGACAACCCCGACCTCCAACTCGTCGACCTGCAACGCCTCTACAACGGATCCTGACGGTCGGGCCGAACCGTGCTCGCACCGTTTTGGTCCTGCTCCGGAACACGCCTTCACGGAGAGCGCGGCGGTGTCCCGGGTATGGAGCACCACGGTTCGGGAGACCCGGCCCAGCGGAGGTGTCGGGCTCCGGCGCGCTCGCCTGATTGGCGGCGATCAGTCCCGCCCGCCGCCACTGTTGGTGACTTGAGGGGGCGCGTGGCCCTGCTTAGACCCCTGCCGATGTATCGGGTCTCTGATCCTGCCGAATTTCCCGAACGCCTGACCGAGACGTGTGGTCGGCGCTACGTTCGGCGTGCTGCCGGAGTCGGGGGGATGCGGTGGGTGACGAAATGGCGCGGGAGCGCGACGGATTGCCCGAGAATGCGCGGAAAGAGCACTTCAGTCTGGGCTTCGTGCAGGTCATAGCCGCCGCGGCGGGGTGTGGCGTGAAGTTTCACGCGGCAGACTACGACGGCGTGGATATGACCATTGCGTCGTCGTGCGACTACGGTAAGTACGTGGGGCCCGAGTTCGAGTTGCAGGTGAAGTGCACCGATCGTGCCGATCTGTTGCGGGACGAAGCGCTGGCCTGGGACATGGACGCGGGGCCGTATCGGCATCTGGCGAACCCGAGGCGGTTCAACCGGGCGTATCTGGCGGTGTTGCTCGTGCCGAAGGACGCGGAGACGTGGCTCGATCAGAGCGAGGAGCGGATCCTGTCCGCGAGTTGCATGTATTGGGCGGATCCGGCCGAGTGGCCGCCGCTCGCCGAGGGGCAGTCGACGAAGCGAGTCAAATTACCGAGAAGTAATATCTTCAGGCCGGCGACGGTGCTTGAGATGATGAAGGACATCGGCGAGGGAGGCTGGCGATGAGCGCCTCGACCATCGGCCGCTACGGCGAACTCGACCGGGTGCTCTCCCCCGCCGTCGTCTCCGGCCACCTCGCCGCCCACGGATGGACCCTCGAGGCCCGCCAGGCCCACGTCAAAGAACTCTGGCGACTCGAGGACGACACCGGCGGCCTCACCGCCCGGATCCTCCTCCCCCTCGCCACCGACTACGAGGACTTCCGTCGACGCTTCGACGAGGCCCTGTACGGCATCGGACGCGTCTATGGCTGGGACCCGGAAACACTCCTCGAACACGTATCCGCGACCCACGCCGACCTGTTCTACATCCGCCTGGACCAGAGCCTCCGCGACGGAACGATCTCGTTCGAACAGGCCGACGAAACCCTGAGGGGCATCCACAAGATGCTCGGCGCGGCCGCGATGACCGCCGCCGACCCCGAACACACCCGCTCCGGTGGCCGCCGACCCGCCGTCGTACGCGAGTTCCTCACCGACGACGTCCGCCTCGGCCACACCAAACGCGGCAGCTTCATCTTCACCATCGTCACCCGACTCGGGGAACCGGCCCCCGCGGACCCTCCGGCGGACGAGCGCCCGTTCCCCCGACGCGTCATGGAAACACTCGCCCGCGGACTCGAAACCACCCGCGACGCAGCCCTGTCGACCACTCGCGGCGACGCCCCCGGCATGAGCCTGGGCCTCGTCGAATCCCTGGAGGACCTGACCAGGGCTCCCGGACTGCGCGCCCTCGACCTGTCCTTCGAGTGGTCCCCGGTCCTCCCCTCGCCGCCCGCGATCCACCACGTCCTCATGGGCCGCGACGTCATCGGCGAACTGCCCCGCGTCCGCGAGGGCTTGGCCCGCCGCGAGGAACCACCCACCCGACAGACCGTCGTGGGCCCGGTCAAATCCCTCACCCGCGAGAACGCCGGCACGGACACCGAGGAACGCGGAACCGTCGTGCTGCTCGCGGACATCCCGGACAAGGGCATCCGCAACATCCACGTGACGCTCACCGGCGAGAACTACGACTGGGCCATCCGCGCACACCGCGCCAAACTCCCCCTCACCGTCACCGGAGACCTCACCCGCGAACGCCGCACCTGGCGACTCCTGGGCGATGTCACCCTCGACACGACGTTCCTCGCACACGTCCTCGACCGCCCGACGCACGAGGGCTGACACCCGAAGCGGTGGACAGGTGGGCGGGATTCGGCGCCCGGGCGGTCTCCCAGGACATCGACCCGCCCATGGACGACCGACTACGGGCCGCGGCACGACGGATGCTCGTCCGAACGGCGTTGATCCGGCGATCCGGGGTCGCATCGCCGACCGTCGGTCGGCCCGAAGGCCGCCGGCGGCGTCACGGTCGTCCGTACGGTCGGGCACGGAATATCGCAACAATCGGCGACCGTCGGCCGGTGCGCCACTAGGATCTCTCCGCCGAACAGCAAGGGGGAAGCGTGGCCGTTGCCATGGTCGACGCCGTGAGGCTCGCGAAGGCGAACCGACGCAGGTACGACCATCTGGTCGAGCGCCGGGAGGAACTCGCTCGGCGGGCCGCCACGGAGAACACCGCTCAGCGGAACGCGCGGCAGACGCTCTACGACGAGGCCCTCGTACCCTTCCGGGACATCTTTCGGCGGCTCAAGCGCGTCGAACTGGCCGACTTGGCCGCGATCGAGATGCCCACTGCCGGCGACGAGGTCCATGTCGAGTTCCGGCGGCTGCGCGAAGGGGCCGTCACGGCCGCCGTCGGCGCGCTGGCGGGCGGCGCCCTCGCCGGGTCCGGCGCCGGGGTCGGCACCTTCCTCGCCGTGGGAGCCTTCGCCACCGCCTCCACCGGCACCGCGATATCGGGGTTGTCCGGGGCCGCGGCCACCAGCGCCACACTCGCGTGGCTGGGCGGCGGGTCCGTGGCCGCAGGCGGTGGCGGGGTGGCGGCCGGGACGACGGTTCTGTCCCTGATCGTCGCGGCTCCGGCCGTGCTCTCGCTGGCCGCCATCGGCGAATGGCAGGGCCGCAGGGTCAGACGCGGCCAACAGGAGATGGCACGCGAACTGAAGCGAGCCGAGGCCGAGATGAACGAGGCCGAGGACGCGGCCTCCGCCGGGTGCGAGCGCAGCGAGGACATGCGGCGCGTCCTGCGCGACCTTCGATCCCTGATGGTCGGAAGGCTGCCGTCGTTCGCCGCCCTGGTCAAGAAATGCGACGACTTCACCCGCTACGACTCCCGTCAGCGAGCGGAGGTGGCCGCGATGGTCGATCTCGCCGGTCTCGCCGTCATGGTCATGAGTTGCCCGATCACCGACACGGCCGGCCGGACGACCGAGCTCTCCGGGCGCGTCGTCGCCGAAGCCGAGGCACGGCTGCGGGCGGCGAGGGACGCCGAGTCGTGAATTCCGTACCCGATCGTTTCCGGCGCTCCGCAATCCCCCACGGCGCCGACCTTGCCGCCTGGACGGTCGCCGACGCGGCCACCCGGCGATTGGCGGCGGCGACCGTCGAAACGCTGCGGACGCAGGAGACGGTGCGGAAGTTGGCGCAGCGCTACGCCGACATCGGCAACGCCCAACGCGCGGGCCACCTCTTCGAGGTGATGCACGAGTTGTCCTTCAACCGGCGTGCGATCGTGACCGGTTCCACGGTCCGGGCTCGGGTCACCGAGTGGATGACGGGCGGATCACCGACGGCCGCAGCCGACCTCCACCTCGTCGACGGTGGGATCGTCGTGGGCGAAGCCCAGGCCAAACTGCTGAATGGTGTCACGGCCGGCGCCCACCAGATCTCCCGCCCGCACTACGCGGGCATGACGCGGTTGGTGGCGGCCGACCGGGTCACCGCCGTCGACGACCTTCTGGATCGCCGACTGGCCATGAACCCCGACGGTGTGCGGTACGCGGACTACGCGGATGCCCGCGCCCATCTGTCGGACCGCCTCGATCACGGCGGCGTGAGCAGTACACCGGTCAGCCTCGCCGACGTCCATCGCGCCGCGCAGGATCCCACGGGCTGGGCCCGCGGGCAGGCCGTCCGGGCGATCGGCGGCGAGGCTCTGACGGCCGGAGCGACCGGAGCGCTCCTCGGTGGCCTGATGGGTGGGATCACCGACGCCGCGACGCAGGCCGCGCGCGTACGAGCCGGCGAGACATCCGCGGCCTGCGCCGCCTTCACCGCCTCGGCCGCCGCCGCACGGGCCGCGGTGCGGTCCGGGAGTGTGGCCTCGTTGGGCTCCCTCGTCCGAAGTGCCGCGCGGGCCGGCCGTCTCCCGGCCGTCTTCGGCGGCGGCGACCTCGCCTTCGCGACCGCGCGAGCCGCGTACACCGTCGCGGAAGCGGGGTTGGCCCTGGCCCGCGGCCGGATCGACACGGGGGACTTCGCCGCGCTCTCCTGCGAGGCCACGCTGACCACCGCCCTGTCATGGGGATGCGGCGCGGTGGCGCAGACGGTCGTACCGGTGCCCGTGGTCGGGGCGCTGGTCGGCGGGCTCGTCGGTCAGGCCGCCGCCGCGCTGGTCGTTCAAGGACTGCAAGCCGCTCTGGTCGCGGCCCGCGCGAGTGGGGCCGAGGACGACGCCACCGCGCTCCTGGAAGACGAACTTTTCGCCGCGGCCACGATGTCCGGCCTGCTCGGCGGTGCGATCGACCGGCCGGACGATTCGCGGGACACGCACGCCGCCGCCGTCGTCCTGCCCCGACTCTTCGACGTGCGGGAGGAGTTGGCGGGAAGCGATCCGGGCGGCGCGCTGTCGGCGCTCGCCGAGCTGACCGGTGCGGTCGGCGGCCGACCCATCTTCGTGACCCGAACGGAGTTCGACCGGTGGATGGCGGACGAGGACACAGTGCTGGTGCTCGACCCCAACTGGTGAGCGGGGACGCGAGTCGCACGCGACGCCACGTGCCTCGCTCCGGCGAACGCCCTTCCGGGCAACCGATTCATTATCCTCCCGATCCGCTCAACCGCCTTGGAACGGAAGACGATCGGCGGCTGGGCACGCGGATGCACAGAGGGCACGGCATCGCGAGCTCCGGCTCACGCATGCGAATCCGTACGGAGGGTTCGAATTCACATCGGCACTCACCTGAACTCGACCGACCCGCCGACGCCCGCAACCGCCTTCACTCCCGCAGTTGCCTCAGGTATCTCACGTTTGTCCATTCCGAGGACGCGACCGGGGCGGTGAACTCTCGGCTTCATCACATCGCACATTCTCTCGGCGCTCAGATCCGGTTGCCCGTGCAGCCCCTTCGAGCCCATTCGCATTCGGGCGCGTGCGCGTAGACGGGGTTCCCGCCTTCTTCGCATGGGAGCTTCCCGACTGGCGCACCGGCGGTCCCCCCCGGGAAGGCGTCGACGGCGCATCCGGAAGGTGATCGTGATGCCGCTGTGCGTCGGTCCGGATGATCCGGTCGACCCGGGGCGGTCCCGGTGACCAGCCCCCAGGGCAAAGGATGGCGTCGATCCACGCCCCGGGGATAGTCCGACGACGCGTGATCTTGCCGGACCTGAGAGCGAGGGCTCTGGAAGGTCCGACGCACAGACAACTCTCGAAAGGCGATCATTTATCATAAGCCCAGTTATCATAAGTGGATCCATGTCAGGGAGATCCCATGTCGAAGCTGGCCAGGCCCGACGAGATGTTCGACCGCGACTACGAGTGGTCGGCGCTGGAGAACTTCGCCACTGACCCGAAGCCCGGCGCCACCCTCGGGGTCGTCTCGGGCCGACGCCGCCAGGGCAAGACATTCCTGCTCCGCGCCCTGTGCCAGGCGACCGGAGGGCTGTACTTCGCAGCGGACGAGGGCACCGACGGTGAATCCCTGCACCGGATCGGACAGGTCGTCGCCGACTACCTCCGCCTCCCCGCCCCCCTCGTCTTCCACGACTGGCACGCCGTCGTCGACGCGCTGCTGTCCCTGGGCCGGGAACGGGCCGTGCCGGTCGTCATCGACGAATTCCCCTACCTGGTGAGAGCGAACTCGCGCCTGCCGTCCATCGTTCAGAACGCGCTCGTACCGCTGCGCGAGGAACGCGACGCCAGTCGCACCAGGCTGCTGCTGTGCGGGTCGGCGATGTCCTTCATGGGCCGCCTCCTCAGCGGCAACGCGCCTTTGCGCGGTCGCGCGGGACTGGAACTGCTCGTACCCACCCTCGACTACCGACTGGCCGCCGAGTTCTGGGGCATCGACGACCCCGAGACCGCCCTGAAGGTCAACGCAATCGTGGGCGGCACACCCGCCTACCGCCGCGAATTCGCCCGCGACGACACCCCGTCGGGACCCGACGACTTCGACGCCTGGGTGATCCGCACCGTACTCTCCGCGTCCAGCCCGCTCTTCCGCGAAGCCCGCTACCTCCTCGCGGACGAACCCGACCTGCACGACGCGGCCCTCTACCACTCCGTGCTCGCGGGCATCGCAGCCGGCAACCACAACCGGGGCGGCATCGCCTCCTACATGGGCCGCAAATCGGGCGACCTCGCGCATCCGCTGACCGTCCTGGAGGACTGTGGCCTGATCACCCGCGAACCCGACGTCTTCAAGGACAACCGCACCACGTTCCGCATCGCCGAACCCCTGGTCACCTTCTACCACTCCGTCATGCGACCCCTGTGGTCCGACCTGGAGCACACCCGCGACGCGACCGCGCTGTGGCAACGCAGCCAACGCCGCTTCGTCGGCAACGTCATGGGCCCCCACTACGAACAGGTCTGCCGCCACTGGACCCGCCACCACGCGGGCCCCGATCTCCTCGGCGACCACCCCTACCGAATCGGTTCCGGAACGATCAACGACCCCGCGCGCAAGACGAACCACGAACTGGACGTCGTCGCCTTCGGCCTCGACGACGACAACCGCCAACCGCTGCTGGCGATCGGCGAGGCCAAGTGGGGCGAGACGATGGGCCTGCTCCACCTCGAACGCCTGCGCCACATCCGGGCCCTGCTCACCGCCCAGAACCGCCACGGAGCCTCGACCGCGAAACTCGTCTGCTACAGCGGCGCCGGATTCACCGCCGACCTGCGCGAGCACGCCGCGGAGGACAGCGACGTACTCCTCGTCGGCGTCGACGATCTCTACCACTGACCAGCGGTGACAAAGTCGTGCTCGGCGCTCGGCAGCGAGTGGACCCGACGAGCGACAACCGGTGCGTGGCTATCGGATGCGCATTTTCCATCTGCACCTTTGGCCTTCCGGGCATCGGCCGCCGGAGTTGCCTGTGACGGGTGAGGCCGGGTCGCACACGGCGGGCCATCCATGATGGGAAGTTCCTGGTGCAGCCGCCGCTCGCGAGTGCATGCCGTCGCCACGACCGTGGTCCCGTCGGTCCGGACTTGGGCGTCTCGACGAGGCGGCGGGCGCTTCGTCTCCGGTGGTATTGCGCGGCTATCAAAGGAAGATGCCCGAGTTCACAGCCCCGGGTAGCAATTGACTCCGCGGTTGTTCCTGCGGGTCGCCCCGGTCAGTAATCCACCCCCGACCAGGTCCCCACGACGCCTGGTCGGGCGCGTCCTCAAGCGCCCGGAGGAACTCGGTGGCGCTCCTGCATGCGGTCGAACACGGGATAGCGGGCGAGTTGCGGCAGTTCCGCGCGCAACACCTCGCAGGCGTCATGCCCGGGGATCGACGTTTCTTTCGGGGCCTTTCCGTAGGCCCGGAAGGGGCTCCGCAGCCGCGTCGAGGCCGAAGCGGGCGCGCAGGTTCACCTCCGAACGCTGTCCGGGACATGTCCCGAACAGCGCGAAGGGTTGCCGAACAGTGTCCAAGACCTTGAATCTCGGTAGTGCGCTGCCCGTGCGACCGGCTTCCGTGAACATTTTCCCAAGGTGGCTGTGTGACGTTGGTGGCGGGAAAGCCCAGGAATTGGGCTGCTCAGGAATCAGTTCCGCGCCGAGATACTCGTCGCGTTCCCGTATGGATCGACAAGGAGTTTGTCGTGGCATCCAGAATTTCCCGTACGATCGCCGTCGCTGCCGCGAGCGCCGGCCTCGTCCTGTCCCTTACCGGCTCCGCCCAGGCCAATTCCGGCGGCGGCAGTTACAGTGCCCGCCTCGCCAACGAATGCGGCTCTACGAGCGGCACTTACCATTGGAAAGATTCCACCGTTTACAACGGCAAGAAGTCCTTCAAGATCGACTGGGATTTCGACCTCAGCGACTTGTGCTCCACCAACGGCTACGCCGTGAGCCTCTACCGGAAGTACGCCAAGTGGACCGGCAGCGCCTGGGTCAATGACGGGAAGTTCCACAAGATCGCTGCCTCAGGGGCCGAAACCAAGGTCGCCGACGTCTACATCTACCTGTGCGAGGTCGGCCGTCCTGCGGGCTGCGTGGGCATTTCCTAGCCCTCGCCACTGAGCGCGCTGAGCCCAGCCCGCCGTGGCCCTGCAGCGCCAACGAAAGATTGCGAGGCGTTACGCCCGAAGGGCGTAACGCCTCGCGCGTCGTTTCCGGGAAACGAGCCTCGCCTTCGAAGAGCTTCAGCAACATCGCGAAGCCGAGGACCCGGCCAGGATGATCGCGTTCGCGCAGCGACAGCTGCTGCGGGCCGCGATGCCGGTCCGGCGGATCGCCCGGTACACCGAGACCGGACCGATCCCGGTCGCGGCCGCCCACGCCATGGACGGCCTGCAGACGCTTCTGGGCGTCGTCGCGGTGACCCGGAACGGGGTGGCCACCGGCGACGTGGATGCCCTCGCCGCGCAGGCGGTCCACCTCCGCAAGGCGCGAGCCTCGCTGGAGCACGCGATCGCCAACGCGGAGATCCCGCCGGACATGCTCGGGTCGGTCGGCGTGTAGGCGGCCGACCCGAGCAACGACGGGGTTCGTCGCGAGTTGGCGGTCCCAGGGGTCGTCGCAGCACGACCACACGTTGCAACGACCCCTGGAACCGTCCTCAATCGCGGGTCAGCCCCACGCGTACGAGATGTTCGGCGAGGTCGATCAGCGCCTGTTCCCGGGTGCCGGCGCGGGTACCGGCGCGATAGACCGGCGTCGGGCTGTCGGCGGGCACGGCCTGCCAGCCCGTACGGCGGGCGCCGCGCCACGCGTGCTCGACGCGGCCCACCACACGGCCGTCCAGCATCGCCCGCCACACGGTGCCGCCGTCGGCCTCGCGCTCGCCGACGAGTTCGAGACGCTCGACCTCCGCCGGGGTGAACGTGTGCAGCCGCGCCCGACGGGCGGCGGCCCGCGCGGTGCCGACCCTCGTACTGGGGGCAACCGTGGTTGCCCCCAGTGGTGGAGATGCCGAGGGCGTGGCCTCCCGCGCGTCGTCGACGCTCGCGGCGGAGTGGGCAACAAGAGTTGCCCACTGCTCTGGGGAGTCGACCGACGGAGGATCGACGGGGGCGCCCTGAACACCGACGGGGGGCGCCGAAGGGGCAACCGGGGTTGCCGCGGTGGACGGACGCGGCCACTTCTTCGCGGCGCCCTGCTTGCTGATCCCCCACGCGGCCCCCAGGCGGCGGTCGCCGACTCCGGCCTCGCGGGCCTCGGCGACGCGCCGCGCGGTCTCGTCCTCGATCGCCGTCGTCAGCGCGCCGAGCGCGCGCACCAGGTCGACGTGGCCACGGCCCATGGGCCCGGCCGAGGTCGGGATCGACAGCCGCCGTGCCCATGACTCGGCGAGCGCGTGGACGTCCTGGGACAGTTCCGCGAGTTCGTGGTCGGTCGGTTCGCGATCCGGTGACCTCATGGGGGCAACTCTAGTTGCCCCATGAGTGTCGTGGCAATGACGACTGACAGCATGTCAGCCGCCTACCAACGGCAATCCGGGCTTGGCGCAGAACGCGTGGCTCACGACCTTGAAGGATAAGCCTATGCAGTTCAACTCTTGAGTTTCCTTGAGAGAACCAACGTCAACTGCTGCGAGCGAACCCGGCGTGAGCCCAGATCGGACGAGTTTCGAATTCCCGACATATACTCCTCGACAATCTGCTCGACTTCCTCGACGGTCATGTCAACCATGACTGCAAGGGATATCAAGAGACCGGCGGTTTCTCCGTTCTCGCCATTACGCTTCCTGGCCGAGACTGCGCGCTGGAACAGGTCCAAAAGATCCCGAACCCGCGCCATCTGGTCCGAGCTGGCATTGCGCAGCTCCTCGCGCAGCCCCCAAGAGACGTGAAGCAACGTAAACATGTCGACAATGTTCGACCATCTGGTTCGGCCGACCCACTTAATGGTATTGCCGAGAAGCGTCAGCAGTTCGAGGAATTCTGCCGAACGATCCTGGTAGTCCTCGAAATCTGCGGAGATCTTGTCATAGCGTTCATCGAGTTCGACTTTCTTGTTGGACAATCCGAAGATGCAGGTGCCGAAGACCTCGGCATAGAACTCCAGATCGCCGCCTCGTTTACGTCGTTCCCCGCTGAACACGCCGGACGACGCGCTTATCTGGTGAGCTGCACAGTCTTTGAGGAAGTCGTTGAACGGGCCGGGCAGCAAAGCATTTCGGAGCTCTTGTTCCGTCAATACCATGTTCACCCTGTTGACACGGGCAAAAACTGCACGCACAAACTCATCGGCAAGGTTGGACAGACGCCGAATCGGGAAACGGTATTGGAAGAACTCCTGTCGCACTTCATCAGGCAGCTCCTTGAAAAGTTTCCCCTCGAACTTCTCGCTTAGCTTCTCGTCCTCCAGCCCGTCCAGCGGAAACTTGTTGTTCAAAAACTCAAGCAGGGAGGTAAGACGCTGCTGGCCGTCGACAACGGATGCGGTCTGCTCTCCTTCCGGAGACGTCTCATACGAGAGATAGATTTCCGGAATCGGATATCCGAGAAGGATGGTCTCCATCAAGGAGACTTTGGCGCGTTCGGGCCAGACGGCCTGGCGCTGGTACTCAGGCTGGAGGATCAGCTCGCCGGACTTGTCCAGCGATCGGAACTCTGCCACCGTTTTCGACTCGATCTCAAACTTGAGTCCGTGATCAGCCATGATGCACGCCCTCCTCGATTGCGCGATCCCGCGCAATGCTTACACTTTTCATCTGGTAGCTTCGAAGCGACTTATGGTTGCGGTACAGTCGGTAATTGATCTCGCAATTCCTGAAGGCTCCGCCAAGGTCCTGAATAAAGAGATCTCTTGACCGTGACCACTGCTCGCCGAAAGATAGTCGCGGCAGCACGATATCGAGAGCGATGCATTCCTCGAAGACCAGCTTGCGAAGGTAATTTTTTTTACTGGAGAAGAGCTCGTCTTCGATTATCTGGCGTAGCTCACTCCATGCCTTGTCGAACAATTCTGGCGAGATCACTGCAATATCCAGATCCGATCCCCCATGAAACTTCCTGAAGTTCTTTTTCGGATTTATTGAATAACCCAAGCGGGCACTTCCGACCAGCTGCACAGCCATCGGATCCACGTCTAGCTCGGTTGCAACCAAGTGTCGCCATTTGACATAGTTAAATTCTTTGGGCCATACCGCAGGTATTCCGTCGAACAGTCGGGCAGTCACAAAGTAGTCGACTTCCTGCCCCAGGGAAACGAATTCCTTCCAAAATTCGGGTAGCCCTGAAACGTGGCTCATCTTTTCTCCCCGGCGAGCGTCGAGCTGAGAATGCACGTGCCATAGCCATTACATATGCGCCACAATAGGCTGCAAGTTAAACCGAAACCAACATCTCGGTCACGCGGGTGCCGTGCCCTCCCCTGTAATCGTGCGGGGATTCTAGCGCGTTTCATCACCTCGCAGGCCGGATCCGTTCGGGCTGTCCCCGTCGCCCACGACACCTCCTTCAAGGTCACGCATGCCTACAACGCGTCCCGCAACGATGGCTATCTGACGAAATATCGCTCTTGGGGTGCTACAGACAACCGGAGCGAAAGCCATGCAGGCGATCTTCGTCGCCCGTCACGCTCCGCAGCCCCAGGCACGGGAGCAAGTGGTTCGGAAGATTTTCACGAGCGGGCAATTTCCTGGGCCAAGGGGCCGTGGGTGGTGATGAGTTCCTCGAGGCGTTCGGCGTCGGAGGTGGGGAGGGAGCGGAGGGCGTGGGTGTACATGTTGGATTCGCGGGTCCAGTGGGCGATCGCGGGGTGGTCGCTGCGGTGTTGTGCGTCGGATAAGTGGGTGCGGGACCAGGCTTCGAGGGTGGTGAGGATGCGGGTGGCTTCGGCTCGGCGTTGCCGTAGGTGAGGGGCATTGGTCATTGCGGTTCTCCTCGGTGGTGGGTGGTGGGTTGGTTACGGTTTCAGGGCTTTGGTCTGGAGCCAGGTGTATGGGTCGATCGGGGCGCCGCCGCCCGGGCGGACCTCCAGGTGTAGGTGGGGGCCGGTGACGTTGCCCGTTGCGCCGACCTTGGCGATGGTTTCGCCGGGTTGCACGCCGCCCTGGGAGCGGACGAACGAGGAGAGGTGGCAGTACCAGGTCACGGTGCCGTCGGGGTGGCGCAGCACGAGGCGGTTGCCGTACGCGCCCGCCCAGCCCGCCTCGACGATCTCGCCGGCGCCCACCGCTCGCACGTTGGTGCCCTCGTCGGCCGCGAAGTCCAGGCCGGTGTGGTTGTTGGCCCAGCGGTCGCCGGACTGGCCGAAGCGGGCGGTCAGGGTGTACGAGGCCAGCGGGAGGGTCCAGCCGCCCTCCCCCTCACCGCCTCCCCCGTTCGCCGGTGATGGGGCGGTGGCGAGTTGGGCCAGGACCGAGGGGCGCACGACCACGCTCTTGGACCAGTAGCCGGAGTCGCGGAAGTGGGCGTAGCGCACGTTGAAGCCGGTTTTGGGCGCCTCGATGATCGTGTCGTCGCCGAATCCGGGGATCGAGCCGACGTACATGCCCACGTGGCCCGTGTTCGGGAAGACCAGGTCGCCCGGGAGCAGCGGCTGCCCGGTCACCTTCGGGCCGGCGTCGATCTGGCCGTATGTGTCCCGGGGCAGCTTCAGGCCCGCCCCGCGTAGGTAGGCCATCTGCATCAGGCTGCTGCAGTCGCAGTGGCGGGCCATGTCGGTTCCGTGTGCGTCGGTGCAGTCGCCGCCGTAGGAGTACGAGGTGCCCAACTGCTGCTGGGCCCAGGCGATGATCGCCGTGATGCCCTCGCCGGTCGCGGCGAGCGGTGCGGCGAGTTCGGCCGCGGAGGCCTTGATGATGCGCACGTACTCCTGGGTCTGCGCGTACGGCGGGACGCCCTGGTATTTCCGGACCGCGTTCGGGCCGGCGTTGTAGGCCGCCAGCATCAGGTCGATCGGGTCGCCGGGAATGCCGGCGACCTCCTTGACGACCACGCAGTCGTAGTTGGCCATCGAGTGGATGGCGTCGATCGGGTCGAACGGGTCCTTGCGGCCGTCGCCGTTGCCGTCGACGCCGTAGGAGGTCCAGGTGCCGGGCATGAACTGCGCCAGGCCCTGGGCGCCGACCTCGCTCACCGCGCGCGGGTCCCATGCGCTCTCCTGTTTCAGCTGGGCCGCGAGCAGCGCCGGGGTGAGTTGCGGGCACTGCTTGGCGGCTTGCTCGATGTGCGGGCGGTACTCGGCGGGGATCTTGGCGTCTTCGCGCAGGGCGCCCCCCGTACCCGCGAACGCCGCGCCGCCGCCACTGTCGTCGCCGAACAGCAGGACCGGAATCAGCACGATGAACAGCAGCATCCCGGCCAGCACGGACACCACGAAACGCACCACCGCGAACCCCCGAATCCATGTGCGAGCAAGCAGATGAGTAAGTGGTCGAGCGGTTCGGCGAGTGACCGTCGCACGAAGCGGATGAGGTGAGGAGCAAGGGAAAGAAGGGCGGCTCCTCCGGACACCCTCGCCACAAGGCGCGGGCCTCCGCGGCCGGTTCCCGGGTCTACGCCGACTTCGGTCCGGTCGCGCTCAAAGTGACGTGGCCCGCGCCACGCGCCATGTGCCGTCGCTCGCGCGGCGCAGTTCGACGCTCAGCGGTGCCGGGTCCTCCCGGTTCACCTCGCCGTCGCGGGCCATCACCTGCCAGGCGCTCACCTGGACGAAGACGGTGTCCGGGCCGTTCGGCGCGGCCGGGACCACCTCGGCGTGGTCGATGCGGACGGTGACCACGCCGCGTTTGGCGGCGAAGGCCCGCCACCCGGCGTTCCCCCGAGCGGAGGTCGCACCCGAGGGCGGCAGGCTCCGGAGGCAGGTCTCGGTGGCGAAACGCGCCAACTCGCGCTGCCACGACGGCGGGTCCTGATCCCAGCGGTAGGACAGGTACACCTCGGCGAACGCCCCCGCGACCGCGGCCGGGTCCGCGAAGTCCACGCCGGACCGCGCCGACACGGGCGGCGGGATCGTCCTGGTGGGCGGCAGCTCGGACGGGGTCGACGCCGGCGGGGCGGCTATCCCGGTGGACGCCGGGGGGCGGGTTGCCGCTGCCCTGGTCGCCCCGGCGGCGCCCCCGGGCCCGTTCTCCGGTGTACCGCCCGGAAACGCGCACCCGCTCGCGCACACCCCCACCAGCACGATCGCCGCCGCGACGGCGCGCACGCGCCTCACCCGCCCACCCCCGCCGGCCGAACCCCCGACGCCGCCGCCCCCGACTCCCGGGCGCGCTCGGCCCATCCCTGCGCCCACACCGCCTGCGCGTGGCCCGCCTTGTGTCGCCCAGCGCCTGCGCACTTGTGCTGGTCCCACATCCGCCACCGCCCGTGGGCCCGCTGCAGCGCCTCCATCCAGCCCAGCGGCGCCCCGCGCGGCGCGTCGGGCACCTCGTAGGCATCGGTGAACGCCAGCTGCAGCGCGGTCAACTCCCATACCAGCACCGGGTGTTCATACCAGCACCCGGGCAGCACGTCGGCCACCGGGAAGACCGAAACCAGCCACTCCACCCAGTCGATCAGGCGCTCCCACGCCTCCCGGGTCGCGTCCGCGTCCAGCACTCGCCAGTCGTAGTCCGCCGCGACCGGCCCCTCCCCCGCGGCCCCCGCGCCACCCGCACCCCCGCCGGCCTCCAGCGCCTGCAGCCGCGCCACCACGCTCTGCTGCTGTTCGGCCAATCGCAGCAGCAGGCTCTCGAGTTCCGCCAGATACTCCTCGTCCGCCTGCCCCGCCGCAGTGCTCATCCGGCGACACCCCCCGCGATGCCCATCCGGGCGTACATCGCGTCCCGCGACTCCGCGAGTTCCTTCGCGTCCTCGCGCTCCCACCACGGCGTCAACACCGTCTCGATCGGCGGCAGGTTGCGGGTGAACAACAGCGCGTGCCCGACCGGCAGTTGACGGATGTCGGACCGCTCCAACACCGGCACCCGGCGCACCGACCGGCTGAACGTCATCCGGCCCTCGGCGTAGCTGTCGCCCGGGGTGTACTCGTCGAACTGCCCGGACATCTCGGCCAGGTTCCCCAGATCCGCCGGGTCCGACAGGCCGCCCAGGATCAGCTTGACCGAACACGTCTCCCACATCGCCGCCGCGCCCGCCTCCTCCCACCGGGCCCGCGCCTGCCAGCGCGACTGCATCGCCGCGATCGTGGTGATGCCCTTGCCGCCGCCGTCCGACATCAGGTTCGGCAACGACGGGATCGGCGCGATGTTCGTGCACTCGTCCAGCACCAGCGACAGCGGCGGGTCCAGGCGCGAGCCCACCGAGCGCTGCGCGAGGTCCTGCGCGACGCGCACGATATCCTCGATGAACGCGCAGATCAGCGGCGCCACCGAGATCTGCGAGCTGCGCGAGCCCAGGATGTACAACGTCCCCTTGCGCCTGAGGAAGTCGGCCGCGTCGAACGCCTCGTTCGAGGCGACGTCGCAGCCGGCCAACACGCGCGGGTCGGCGAACGCGTCGAACGCGCGCTGCACCACCGCCCACACGCTGCCGCGCAGGCGCGGGTCCGACGCCTGGAGCTCGGCGAGTTGGTCGGCCCACATCGGCGCCGCGTCCGGGTGCGTGCGCAGGATGCTCACCGGGGTGCGGTCGTCCGGGTTCATCGACCACTCCAGGACCGCGCGCACGGTGCATCCGCCGAGGTCGGCCGCGTGCAGGTAGGCGCGCAGCACGGCGGTGGCCATGCCGGCGAAGAACTCGCCGTTCTCCACGTTCTTGCCCGCCACCCCCGATCCGGCGACGAAACCGGCCGAGCGCTGGATCGCCACCAGCGGGTCCGCGCAGCCGGCCACCGGGGACCAGCGCAGCCGGTCCATCCCGGAGGTGATGTGTTGCGGGTCGAACACGTACACCGGGCCCTTGCGGGCGCGGGCCGCGTGGGTGACGGGCAGGGTGTCCAGGCGGGTGCTCGTGGTGATCACCGCGCCGGGGGCGCCCAGGATGCGGTCGACGATGTAGTACATGGTCTTGCCCATGCGCTCGGCGGCCACAAGCAGTCCCGACCACTCGTACAGCCCCCACAGCGGACGCCGGGTACCGGCCTCGCGGCCCAGCGAATACGCCACCTCCCCCGGCTCCACACCCTTGCGGCCCGCGAGCGAGGGCCGTACCACGGAGGCCTTGGCGAGCACGGCCTCGGTCGAGAGCAGGCCGTCGATGTCGGCGGGGGCGGCGAATCCCGGACGTCGCTTGCCGATTCGAGCCCGCAGCCGCCACACGGCCCAGCCGAGTACGCCGGCGATAGCGCCCAGCAGCACCGCCAGGACCGCGTACACCGCGACCGGCCCGCCGACGTCGGCGCGGGCGCCGGCGGGCCAGGCCGCGCGGGGATCACCCACGTGGGCGACCCAGCGGATCGCCACCGACGGCGCGCTCCCCGGGCCCGCGCCCGGCCACGCCCCGTGGGTGAACACACCCGCGAGTTGCCCGGCCAGCCACGCCGTCCACACCACCGTCGCGCCCAGCGCCAACGTGCACAGGCCCAACAAGACCCGGGCCCGGATCTCCTCGGGCTCACCGGACGTGATCTTGCCTTTGTTCCGGCCCTTCATCCCGCCCTCGGCCCGGTTCACACGCCCACCCCCGAGGCCGTCGACACCGCGTCGGTCCCACACGCGGTCGGCTCGGGGGCGGCGGTCGTACCGTCGGCGGTGTCCCCCACGTGGGTCATCCGGCTGTCCGTCTGGACCATCTCCTTCTCGATCCGGCTCAACCGATGCTTGACCACGTGATATTGGGTACCGATGTTCCACACCGCGACCCCCTGCTTGAGCCGCTTGAGCAGGTCGGTCACCACATCCGAGGTGCCCAGGAACTCCCGTGCCTGGGCCAGGCTCCCCTCCGACTGCCGATAGGAGATCCGCACGCCGGTGTCCTCGATCAGCCCCCGCGCCATCCGCACGATCTCGCTGTCCCCGTCGCCGACGGCCGCCAGATCGGAGAAGCGGTGGAACCCGATCACGTTCGACATCCCGTACGCCCGCGCGATCTTGAACTGCTCCCGCAACCGCCGCACCAGCGGCAGATAGCGCGCGATCAACGCGAACTCGTCGTAGACGACGATGCGCTGCTCTCCGTCCGGCCGGGACAACTCCGCCTCCAGCCACGACTGGGCGCACGTCATCGCCATCGCCGTCATCTCGTCGGAGGAACGCATCGCGGACAGATCGAGCACGGTGCCGTCGGCCGAGAAGTCGAGATTCGACGTCGACACGCCGTCGAAGATCCCCGACAGCGGCCCGTGCACGATCCGGTACAGCGCCATCCGCGCGTTGGACGCGTTCTCCAGCAACCGCTGCGGATCGACGCTGATCCGCGCCGCGTCCGTGCGCCACCGGTGCGGATCGCTCATGCCCTCCAGCAACTGCCCGAGCGTCGGATCCGCGCGACGCCCCGCGCTCGTACCGTCGTGTTCGCGGGTCAGCGCGTCCATCCCGAAGGTAACCGCGGTGCGCTCCGCGTCGGTCAGCCGCTGCCCCTTCTCGATCTCCAACAGGCCCTCAACCAAGAGCAGTCGGCGGGTGCGCTGGTGGGCCAGCCACGCCTCCTCGGTCTGGCCGGGCGCGCGCCGCACCCCCTGGAGCGGGTTCATCCGGGCGGACAGCCCCGGGCCCACCCGCAGCGGGGTCACCCCGGTCGCCGCGGCCAGCGGCCCGTACTCGCCCTTGATGTCCGCGCTGATCGAGAACTTCACCCCGAACGGCACGTTGCGGAACACCAGGCACTTCAGCAGCGACGACTTGCCGGACCCGATCTCGCCGATGACCACCACGTTGGGGGCGGTCAACAGCCCGGCCCGGTACAGCTCGTGCACGGAGAACGTGAACGCGGTCCGGGAGAACACGTCGAACCCGATCAGCGGCCCGTCCACCGCCAGACCGGCGTCGTTGGTGAACGGGAACCACGAGCGCAGGTGCGCGGTGGTCGTGGTGTGCGGCTGCACCCGCATGCGCCGCGCCACCCGGCCCGCCGCCCGGCCGAACGTTCCCCGCCCGTCGGCCGGCGGCGGCCCGGTCAGCTTCTCCCAGGCCGACTCGGCGCGCGAGCGCCGCCGTTCCAGCCGCCTGCTCGCCCGCTCCGCGTCGCGGGACTCGGCCAGGCGGCGCAGTTCGTCGGCCCGATTGCCCTCGCGGACCAGGCCCCGGTCGCGACGTGCCACTCAGATCACCCCCCGCATCGGGGCGAGCCCGTACGCCAGTGGCAACGCGCCCGCCAGGAACGCCTGGTCCTGCTCGCCGTAGAGCACCACCGACTCGCAGCCCGCCTGGGACAACTTGCGTCGCACCACCCGCATCTCCTTCTCCAGCGCGGCGACGTCCGCCGCGGTGACCGTCACGAACATCGAGTAGCGGACCCGGGTGAACCCGGCGGCGACCTCCTCGTCCTCGCGCGAGGCGGCCCGCGCCTCCTGACGTTGTCGGGCGCCCTCGACCAACTTGAGCTTCTGCCGGGTACGCCGGTCGCCCTCGTGCGCGACCATCTGGCGCCGCGACATCGCCTCGGCCTTGGCCGTCGACAGGGGCTGGGCGACCAGGGTCACCGACCGCCGGCACGAGGTCTGGTTGAGCACCGGTGTCAGCCAGTTGCGGCCCACCTCGCGCACCGGCAACTGGTGCACCCACACCGTCTGGGACCAGCCCGAGTCGTGCCGGAAGTACGCCCAGTGCGACTCGGTCGCGGCGGGTCCGGCCAGTCGCGGGTCCACCCCCTCGGCGGCGCCCTCCCCGTCCACCCCGCGTGCCTCGAGGGTGGTCAGGTCGCCGGGGTCGAACTGGGTGCGCAGCACGGCGGCCAGGCCGCGCGGGGACAACCAGCCCTCCGTACCCACACCCGCGTCCAGCACGCCCTGTTCGAGCGCGCCCAACGCGTCCACCACCACCGCCGCAATCGCCGCGTCGGTCCCACCGGCCTCCTTGACCTGCGCGGACAACCGCGCCAGATCGAACCGCACGGCCAGGTACACCTCATGCCGCAGCGTGGACGGCGCCGAGGCCGCGACGAGTTGCTTCAGCGACGTCGCGGCGAGCGTGTCCGGACGCACCATCCGGGTCCGGATGAAGCGTTGCGCCCGGTTCGCGCCGTCGGGGACGGTGCGCTCCATCACCGACCACGACGCCAGCGACTCGTCGTCGCCGAACGAGCGCATCACCGAACCCCAGTCCACCACCCGGCGCTCCTGCAACGAGGAGTCCTCCAGGATCGTGTTGGTGCCCTGGCAGCGCAGCACCGCCACCACGTGGCGCGCGTGCCGGTCGTGGATCAACCCCACCTCGCGCTGCCCGTCCGGCGCCCGCGCCGGCAACCACACGCAACCGGCCAACGCCCCTGGCAACTCCATGTGCTCCTGGACGCCGTTGCGCGCGAACGGGCCGCCCCGGTACACGTTCTGGCGCATGCCGCGCTGGGCCAGGTAGGCCCAGATCACCGGTGCCCAGGCGGTGAGGGAACGACCGCTCCAGCGAGCCATCGCGATTACCAGGAAGACACCGGTGACGGCGATCCAGATGATCCTCAGCGGCCAGTTATCGGATCTGATGATGGCCACACCACCGAGCAGCGCCGCCACCAGCGCGCCCAACCGGCCGAGGGTGAACCCCATCAGCACACCGCGCGACTCCAGCGGCGAGAACTTGAACCTCATCGCACCCCCCACGGCTCATCGCCGCTGTGACTGTTGTGTCCGTTGCCCGGGACCGGGTCCGACGCGGGGTCGGGAGTCGGGGAGGACCCGACGGAGATGCCGCCGCCCGAACTGCCCACGCCTGCCGAGCCGTTCCCGCCGCGGTAGCCGCCGGCGGCACCGGCACCGGCGAGGGCGACGTCGGCGGCCATCTGCTCGTTCTCCGAGGAGGATCCGGAGCCCGGACCCGAGCCGCCGGTCAGCGGGCCCATCGCCTCGTCCGCCATGTCCCCGCCCGGATTCAGGGAATCGGGATCGTTCCCGTCCTCGGGCACGTCCGGTGATTCGTCGGGGCCGGAGCCCGCGTCGTCCCCGGGCGTCGCGCCCAGCGGATCGGTCGACTCGTCCGTGCCGTTCCCGGCGGATCCGCCGCTCGACGCGGAACCCTCATCGTCCATGTCCGTGTCGTCGTCGCCGGAATCGCCGCCCATCCCCGACTCCACGTCCGCCAGGTTGGCGTCCATCTGCGACGCGGGCGAGACTCCCGGAGCGTTCTCCCCGCCGCCCGGCGCCGCGGGGGTGGCATCCTCCTCCTCGCCGCCTCCGCCGAACGCCGCCTTCTTGGCGGCGTTCGCCATCTTGCCGCCGACGTCCGAGCCGATGCCGGTGGCCTGCGCGTCGATGAAGGAGAACATCTTCATCAGCGCGAACGGCGAGTAGACCATGATCCAGATCATTCCGAGGCCGCTGAGGACCGCCACCAACGAGTCGCCCTGGCCGATGAGTTGCCCCGCCAGCAGCCACAGCGCCGCGATCACGAACTTGCTCCACGCCAACGCCGTGAAGTTCCAGAACCACTTGCGCGCCCAGGTACGGGTGTGCGGATGCGCCTGACCCAACATCGCGATCGCCCCGAACAGGGCGGCCGCGTACAGCTCGATGCCCCGGACGAACATGATCACCATCAGCGCGATCAACCCGATGATCGCGAAGATCGCGGCCAAGAGCACCACGATGGCCATCCCGCCGGTGCCCATCATGTCGCCCAACTGGTCGGCGAACTGCTGTGAGCTCCACTCGACCTTCGCGGCGTTCGAGTTCCGGAGCGATTCGGTGCATTGATCGGAGAGCTGGACCATCAGGTCGGCGGCCTTGGCCGCGAGACAGATCCCCAACACCGCCCGGATCAGACCGCCCACCGACGCGGGCACGTGACCGAACTTGTCCGAGGCGATGTTCAAGAGCACCGCCGCGACGAAGAAGACGAACACCAGCGCCAACAGCACCGCGGACACCGCGTTGTACACCGACATGAAGGCGGCGCCGTGCAGATCCGGGGCAGTCGCCGTGAACACGAATCCGGCCGCCTTCGCGAACAGCGTCACGGCGCTCTCCGCCGCTGCCCTGACCAGCTGGTCGAGGCCCTTTTTCATCAGCCAGTCCGCGAAGGCCCCGGGCAGCTTGAGGAGTTTGCCCGGCGCCGCGACGATCGTCTTCACCGTGTCCTTGACCACGTCCGGAACGATGTCCCCGAAACTGACCTTGAACGACTCGCCGCTCTTGTCCAGCAGGGACGCTTTGACCTTCTCCGGATCACACGTGCGCGACATGGGATCCCCCTTGGGGATCACGTCGCAGTGGATGTTTCCGTCGGTACCCAGCAGGCCGGGGAACGTCCCGAAGTAGGTGCAGGTGGACCAGTCCGTCGTCGGCTTCGGCATGCGCTCGCCGCACGGCATGACGGAGTCGTTCTGGATCCAGGGGACGGTCGGCCAGGCCTTGCTCAACCCCTCGATGACCTTCCCCAACCAAGGCTGCGTACTCGGCGGCACCACGTTGAGGTCGTTGGTGCGGCCACCCGTGATCCGGGCACGGATCCCCGCCGGATCACAGTTGCCCGCCAACGCGTGGCCATCGGGCAGCCGTTCGCAGTGGACCTTGCCGTCCCAGCCCAGGAACCCGGCGGGCGTGAGCAGCCCATACGTGCGACAAAGGTCGTAGACCTCGGGCGAGGACCCCGCGCAGTCGATCGTGTTGGCCTTGATCCAGGGTACGTCCGGCCAGGCCATGTTGAGCTGCCCCGCGACGACCGGGAGTTTCGGGTCCGGCGGGGGCTTGGGCGGGGCGGGCGGCGGCGGGTCGGTGGTGCGACCGCCGGTAATCTCCTTACGGATCTTGATCGGATCGCACTTCTTGGCGAGTTTGTGATCGGGCGGGAGAACCTCACAGTGGATCCGGCCATCCAGACCCAGGAACCCGGGCAGTGCCCCCGGACCGTACGTCTCGCACTGATTCCGCATTTCCTTCTGCGACAACATGCGGCAGTCCATGCTGGGCAACGACAGCCAACCCACGTCCGGCCACGCGGATTTCAGATCCGGATGGATGGGGGGATTGGGATTCTGCGGCGGCGGATCAGCCGCCCGCGCGCTCCCCGCCCCGAGCAGCCCCGCGACCAGGACGAACACCAGCAGCAAACCCACCCGGCGCCACACACCGTCACGGACCATCGCCCGCCACCCCCGACGCGGCCAGCACGACCGTGAACCGATCCGCGGTGTCCGGCTGTCCCAGCGTCGCCGGCACCGGCCCGGGCTGCGGCTCGTTCAGGAGCACGATCCGCCACCCGTCGTCCACCCACCGCACGCGGGCACCCATCGTCACCCACGACGACATCGGCGTCATCTCCGGCGTGCGGCCGTCGGTCTTCAACCCGACCAGGTTCAACCCCCACACCAATGCCCTGACCTGCCCGTCCGGCTCGCTCTGCGTGATCACCCGCAGCGGCACGAACTGGTTGACCGCGCCCGGGCGATCGCTGGAGAACGTCGACGCGGCAAGCCGGTCGATCTGCTCCTGCGGGGTGCCCGCCAGGACGATCCGGCGCGCGTACTCCACCCCGGCCTCCCGTGGACCCGTGCTGAGCGCGAAGACGTTGCGCAGATACGCGGCCAGCGCCTGCCCCGCACCCTCGGTCGTGTTCGGGTACGAGGGCGCCTGACTCGTCCGCACCGGCGTCCACGGCGCGCCGGCGGGAGTTCCGGCGGTCCCGGGCTTGCCGGCGTCGGTGCCCGCCGGTCCGGCCACATCGGACGCGGGGGCTTCGGCCGGCGCCGAACTGCGCCCCCAGTACCAGGCCCCGCCCGCCAGACCTGCGACGAGTACCAGGATCATCAACACCACGAGCGGACGCGGCCGACCCGCCTGCGCGGACGTGTACCCCACGCCCGCCCGACGCCCGCCCCTCACTTGGTCACCGTGTCCACGACGAACCCGCAGATCGCCCCGGACGCACCCAGGATGGCGACGCCACCCAGGGCCTTCCACATGAACGTCTTGCCCTGCGCGGACACGTGGTGGCTGCCGAAGATCGGCCCGACCATCCACATGATCGCGCCGCCGGCCAGGGCGGCGATGGCCATCGAGAACCCGATCCACAACATGCCGTTGGCGATGGTGTCCAGAACGCCGCTCTTCGGGACCGCGGTCGGGTCGGGCTTGAACTTGGTGTAGTCGAAGTTCGAACCCGTGCCGGTGCCGCCACTGGGCGCCGGATTGGGCTTGGGGTCGTCCGCCGGATACGCCAACGCGGCGTGCACCCGCAGGAAGGCGTGCGTCAGAGAGTTCATGTCGTTTCCTTAGAAGTCGTGGGGCCCGCCTGCGCGGACGCGGTCGATTCCCAACCCGCCACCACGGCGGCGGCGATCTCCAACAGGGCGCCGCGGGCGGCCTTGCCCAACGCCGTCGGACGCACCGGCTCCGGCTTGGCCAACTCGCGGTCGTAGGGCAGCCGCACCACCGCGCGCACCTGCCGCGCCAGCACCCGCTCTCCGGCCCGCACCTCGCGCGGCGGACCCGGCGCGACCTCGTTGACCACCACCACCGCGCCGTCCACCAGCCGGTCGTGGCCCAGCGAGCGCAACCAGGCCAGGAACGCCAACGCGTGCTCGGTTCCGTCGCTGCTCGCCCGCGCCACCAGCACGGCCGTCGTCGAACGCCGCAACGCCTGCTCGCACACCGCGTCGCCGGCGGCCGGTGCGTCCACCAGGACCAGCGGATACGCGCCGCGCAGGCGGGTCAGCACCCGATACAGCGCCCCTGCGGTCATCGGCGGCCGCGCCCCGTCGCCTCCCGGCCGGGACTCGCCCGCGAGCATCTCCAGCCCCGTCGGGCCCTGGTGCGTGAACGCCCGCGCCTCGTGGTGGGGCATCGCCTCCGACCCCTCCCGCGCGAGCAGGTCGTTGAACGTCGCCTCCCCCGGCGGCCCCACCCGCGCCGGCAACCCGCTCCACGCCCGGGTACCGGCGTCGATCGCCAACGGCGGAGCCGCCTCCGGCGCCGCCAGCGCCAACAACGCCCCGAGCGCGGCGGTCACCGTCGACACCCCCACGCCGCCGGCGGGCGCGGTCAACGCCACCACCGGCGCCCGCGCGGGCAATCCCGCCATCGCCGTCCACACCGCGTGGGTGTACGCGGACATCGGCAGGCCCTTGGGAACCGGACGCGTGCCGCCGGCGGCCGGGGCGGTCGGCGACACCGACGCCCCGTTCGGCGGAGCGGGCGGCGTCGCGGCGACCGCCCGCTCCGCCGAACCGGCGGAATCCCTCTCCGATACCGGTACCGTCCGCCGCCCCGCCAGGGACACCGTCTCGCTCACGACCCCTCCCCCTGCCGCCGCGCCCGCCGCACCGAGGTCAGGTCGTCCAGCCGACTGCGCAACTCGCGCTCGTCCCGGCCCGCGACGGCCAGGTAGGACGCCTGGACTTCGCCCGCGTCGTCGAGGAAGTCCTCCATCACGTTCAACGTCTCCGGCGCGAACGGGTCGGTGACCAGCCGATACGCGATCCGGTACGCCTGGCGCCGCGCCCGCGCGAGGCACAACTCGTCCGGGTCCAGACCTTCGGCGCCGTCCTCGGTGAGCCCGAAGTCCGGCTCGAAACCGTCCGGGTCGAACGGGCCCGGCTCGAAGCCGCCCCGTTCGAACCCTTCGGGCACCGACCACATCGGTGTCGGCTCGGTCATCACCACTCCCCCGCTGCGCCGGACGGACACCGACGAAGGTGCGCCCACCGACCCGGCTGTGACCGACTCGCGCCCACCAACCTCAGGCGGCGCGCAGCGCGGCATGCCCGGCCTCCCGCAACCGCCGCACCGCGCGACTGTGCCGCTGCCGCAACGACGCGTACGAAATCCCCCGCGACGCCGCGATCTCCGCCGCGGGCGGCGCGCACTCGCGATAGTCCTGCGCCAACATCCGCGCCTGCTCCACGGTGAGAACCCCCTTCTCCACCGCGCCCACGAGCACCACGAGCAGATCCCCGCGTGCGGTATCGGCCGCGTGCGGCCCCACCACCCGGCAGTCCGCCAACGCGGTGTCCGCAGCGTCGATCACCCCGAGCCGCACCGCGCGCATCAGCGCCGCCCCGACGTCCAGGCGCGCCTCCACCGCCGGAAACGGCGCCGACGCACCGGTGTCGGCGGCCGGTTCCGGCGTCAACACGAGGGCAACCCGCGCCCGCCGCCCCGACCCGGTCCCGTAGACCACCCGGTGCAGGGTGTCGCAGGCCAGATTCGCCGCGACCCGCCCGGTCCGCCGCCGATACGGATAGGCGCGGATCACCTCGTACAGACACCCCAGGACATGCCCGGCCGCGTCGTCGAAGCTCTGCCCCCGCACCCGCCGCGCGGACGCCAACCGCACCGCGTGCGGCAACATCTGCTGCACCAACACCCGCCCCGCCAACGCGTCCCCGGAGTCCGCGAGCGTCAACAACGCGATGAGCAACGCATCCTGCGTGGCCGGCGCCGCCGAGCTGATCCCCCGCTGAAGGCCGGCCAGATCCGCGTACGCCCCCAACACCGCGAACTCCCGCGCCCATCCGGCCAACGCGTCACCGCCGCGCACCCCGTACGCCAACTCGTCCCACTCGTCGTTCAACCGCCCGATCAGCCCCGACCGCAACCGCGCACCGGACTCCGGTGAATCGGTGTGCGCGTGGCGGCCGGCCCGCGACTCGCCGTCCACATCGACAAAACCGTGGACGGTACGAGCGTCGAACCGCTCGTCCATCTCCGAACCGGTCCCCGAACGACCGGTCCGCGTCCGGTTCCCCGTCGTGCTCCGCGTGGCGGCCCGCGCCCCACCCCATGCCTCGATCACCGCTGCTCCTCCCGTAGCCGATGCCGAGGACACTCGCCGCCCCACCTAGCCCGTTGTCTGGCCCGATCAGGCATCAACGCAGGTCAGGACCGGGCTAGAAGGAGGAACAACCCCACGGCAACGGCCGGGCAAGCCACCGGCGAGGGCGCCCTGAGGGCACCCCGTCGCCCATCCGGATCCGAGCACCGGGAACCAGCCACCACGGGCACAGAACCGCGCCGTGAAAAAAGCTTGGGCGTCGCGGTCACCACGTCCCGCGCGGGGTGTTGCTGGTTCGTTGCCGAACGTGGGCCGATTTCCGTTGCGGGGCCTGCAACACGCGACGGCCGAGCCAGAATCGGATGCCCAGGCGCGACATCCGGCGTAGTCCGGCCGCCGCGCACATCGACGGACCGAGAAGAGACCATGAACCGTCCCTTGTTATCCCTCCGCGCAGCCCTCGTCTTCCTCCTCGCGGGGTCGACCGGTGCCGGGGGCGGCGTACTGACCGCCGTCTCCGGCTCGGGCAACGCGCAGTCATTGCTCTACGGCGCGACCGTATTCGGGTTGGCGGTGGGGTTCTTCGACCGAATCATCGGTCCGGGCCACGAGTGCCCGACCCCCGTCGCGGGGAGCCCGACCGGCGAACCGGCTCGCGTTCCCGCGATCCGCGACTGACGAGGGACGCATGGGATCACTCCGACCCTTGGACGCGGGCATCACCAAGGAATGCCGCGACTTCGCCGAGGCACTCCGGCGCCTGTTCGCCGTACTCGACGTCTCCGTCCGCGGCTACGGCGCACGACGCTTCCGCGACGCCGGGAGCATCTCCCGCTTCCTCGGCGGCGCGCGCGTTCCGCCCTGGAAGTTCGTCGCCGAGCTCGTGGAGGACGTCGCCGAACACCGGGGACATCCGGTCCCCCCGGACGAGACGGCGCGCCTGCGGCGTCTGCACCGGGCGGCGCTGCGACACAGCGCGGCCGCGGCAGGCCCGGTCAAGGCCGCGCTCGAACTGCAGCTCGCGGAGGCCGAACTGGACGCCCAGCGTTCGACCGTGGAGGAGGGGGTTATCGGCGACGCCCTCCTCGACCGCAGTCACCGCATAGTCGAACTCGAGACACGACTGACGCGCCTCGAGGCGACCTGGGTCGGACCGGAGCCGCCCCCACACCACACCGTCCTGGAGTCGGAGCACGACACACTCGCGCTCCAGGTGCGCAGGCTCTCGGCCGAGCTCGAGACGGCCCGACGCAGGGGAATGGACGCCGAGGCACGCTGCGACATGCTGGAGCGTCAACTCGCCGCGCTGGAACGCAACTGGCCGCGCACCGCCGATCCGGGCGGCGGAGCACAACCGAAGATCCTGCTGGTCGACGACCAGCCGAACAACCTTCTGGCGCTGGAGGAGGTCGTAGCCGCGCCGGGCCACGACATCGTCTCCGTCAGGTCGGGGCAGGAGGCGCTCAAAGCCCTCCTCGACCACGACGACTTCGCGGTGATCATCCTCGACGTCCAGATGCCGGGCATGGACGGCTACGAGACGGCGGCCCACATCAAACGACGATCCCGAACCCGCAACATCCCGATCGTCTTCCTGACCGCGATGGGCCTGGACGCCGAACACTCGATCCGCGGCTACTCGGCGGGGGCCGTCGACTACATCGTCAAACCCTTCGACCCGTGGGCACTCCGAGCCAAGGTCGCCGTCTTCATCGACCTCCACCTCGAACGCCGCGAACGCGGCACGGGCCCGTGACCCGGGGCGTTTGAAGCGGGATTCGACGTCGCCTGGTAAACCCCGACCGCCCGAACGCTGGTACGGGAGGCCGCGGCAACGTCACCCGACCCCGCCGTCGCGGGAGGCGCCGATCACGACGACGGCACAGCACGACACCGTGCGGATCCCGGACTTGCGAGGCACCGACGGAGCGACAGAGGACACACGTCCTCGCCGGTCCGGGACCACGGCGACACGTCGCACGCGCACGGCGTACAAAACACCGGTCACGGTCGCGGGCACGCGACCTACCCATCCGGCCGAACAGCAACGGCGGCGCGTATGGCAACGCCCGCATGTACGCCTGATTCCTCGGCGGCGCACGGACTTCCACTCAGCCGATCTCGCTGACCGGAGGAAACGCCGGAACCGCAGTCACAGGATCGTCCCTGAGCGTGTTCGAGTCCCGCTCAGGGACCGGGTGATCATGGCTCTGAGCTGCAAGAACCTTAGAGCCCCCTAAGTCGGTGCAGCATGAGCAGCGCCGAGACGGCATTCGATGAGCGGATCTCGCCTCGCGCAATCATGTCCGGCACTTCCTTCAAGGAGACCCATTCGATCCGGTCCGACTCGAACGCGTCCGCGGGTTCACCGACATGCTCGCCGGAGTCGGACCAGTAGACATGGTGGACCGCGTCGGACAGGCCGTTGGACGGCTCGACGCTGAGCAGGTGCCGTAGCGGCCCCGGGCGCCAACCTGTTTCCTCGAGCATTTCGCGAGACGCGGCATCCTCGATGCTTTCGCCGGCCTCGGTCTCGACCACTCCGGCAGCGAGTTCCCACCCCCAGGTGTCGGTGATGAAGCGGTGGCGCCAGAGCAGGAGCACACGGTCCTGGTCGTCCACAATCGTCGCGAGCGCGACGGGTCGCTGCCGAATCAGGTAGTGGTCGAGGTGGCGTCCATCCGGGAGTTCGACGTCGGCGAGACGGATCGTGAACCAGCGGTTCGCGTACACGTCCGTCTCGCTGTGCTTGATCCACTGCATGTGTATCCCCCGGGCGGAATGGCGCCGTCTCGTCAGAAAGGCATCGACAACACAGTCTCGACCTTCTCGGCCACCACCCGCACCGCCGGCACGTCGGTATGGCGGGCGAGTTCGTGATGCATGCCGCGCAAGCGGTCGGCGAGGCGTCTGGACTCCATCCCCTGCGCGGCGTCCAGCGTGGCGTCGGCGGCGACCACGGCTTGATCCAGGTCTCGGCATGCGATCGCGAGCGAGGTCATGGTGGCGAACCGGTGGACCTTGCCGCGGGCATGGGTCGATGTCCCGACCGCCTCCTGGGCGTACCGCATCGCCGGCCGATGGTCGCCGAGGCTCAGCAGCGCCTCGGCGGCTTGCGCTTCGACGCGACCGGGCTGAACGTAACCGGTCTCCGGAGGTTCCTCGGCGCGCCGGATACGCCCGTTGGCGTCCTCGGCGCGGCTCAGGCTCGCTCGTGCGGCGTTGGGCTGCTTCATTCGCGCAAAAGCCTTTGCCTGCATGGCGTGCAGGTCGGTGGCGAGCGCGGGAGACAGGTGCGGGCCGGCTGTGCGGATGCCCGCCTCGGCGAAGGCGATGACCTGCTGGTAGTCGCGCAGGTGCATGGCTTGGGTGACCAGCAGGGCGATGACGTACCCGCCGAAAGCGTGGTCGCCGGACGCCTTGGCCATGCGCAGTGCTTGGTGGTAGTACCGCTGTGCGAGTCCCTGTTGGTCGGAGTCGTAGGAGCAGATGCCGGCGATGGCAACGAGGCCGCCTGCCGCGCGGAACAACTCTCGTCCGATGCGATCGGGATAGGTGCCGCGCACGGCCGGGGCCACGGTCTCGGCGAGGAACCGGGTCACGCGCGATTTGGCGGCGAGGCCGCCCACCTGCTGGTACATCCGCTCGTAGTGAGTGCGGGCGCCTCTCAGCATCTCCAGATCTTCGGTGCCCACACGGACGATGCCGAAGTGGGACGTATCGAGGTCGTGGGGTGGGTTCTCCCACTCCCAGACGGGGGCAATGGCGGCCATGCCGGTAACCGCAGGGGTCTCCTGTGCAGTTGCCGCATAGCGGTGGTCGGACGTCCACAGTGCAGGGGCGCGCTCGACGAACGCGGGCAGGGCGGTGCCGGGAGAGCCCTCGGTGCCGGTGCCGGTGTCGAGGTCGATGTCTTGGGGTGTGATCTCACGGCCGAGGCGTTCGGTGAGGACGGCGCACACCAACTCGACGGAGCGGCCCCGAGGGCGCTGGCCCTTGAGCCATCTGCCGACCGAAGTGTGGTCGTAGCGAAGGGCGATCCCGGATGCGGCGCCGAGGTCGTTGACACGTTGTGCAAGTCCGGCGCGGGACATTCCGGAATCGTCGAGCACGGCAGCGAGCAGGTGGTTCGGGCTCATGAGTCCCCTTGGTGTCGCACGTCAAGCCCTGGTCGTCGATCCTAACGATTCTCGGTTCACACCCCGTGTGAACCGAGAACGTGCACGACCGGTTCTCACACCTGCCGCCGCGTGCGTCGGAGCCCCGAGTCTGTGAGAACGGCAATCGAACGGCGAGGAGACCACGGTGCGCGAGAAGCCGCTGATGATCCGGGTGGATCCGTCCGAAATCCCGTGCGGCCGAACCGGGTCACGCTCGACGTCAGTAACGAAGGCGAGACGCCGAACTACGACCGCGACCGCGACCAAGCCCGATGCCTCATGCATCAGTTGCGGGTCGAACCGGCCCAAATGCTTCGTGCTCCGCAGGTACGCCGTACGTCAAGCTGGGGTGACTGACTTGCCGAAAGCCGCCGACCCCGCTGCGGCCGGCCACATACCCCGGCCCGGCAGCGACCACTGCCCGTGAATGCCACCGGGTCGGGCCACCTGCGGGGCGCGGTCGGAGGGGCCCGACTGGAGGTTTACCCTGCGCCGTCCCGACGGCGGCACCGACCCGCCCCGCGCCACCACCACACCGCGTTGGAGTCCTGCATGACCGACGTCGAGGCGGTCCCGGTGACCATCGTGTCCCTGGCCGCCTGGAGCATCCACCTCGAACCCGTCGACCACGTGCGGCCATGGCGCCTGGACGTCTTCGCCGCCCTCGGCGCGGGGTCGACGGCCGCCGTCGCGGCGGCGGTCCCCGCCTACGAGCGTGCCGCGTTCCACCTCACCGACGCGGACGTCGCCGTCCTGGCCGGCACGATCCTCCGGCCGCCCCGCCCGGAAGACCGGCCGCCCGGCCGGGCCCGACTGCTGCGCGACGGAAGCGGGCTACGGCTACGGCTGTTCGTCGACTCCGTCGACGGTGACCTGCCCGAGCCACGCGGCGTCATCCACCTCCAGGAGCACCACCGCCGGATCCTCCTCGACGACATCCGCCGGCACCGCCCCGACCTCATCCCCACCGGCGCCACGCCCGAGCCGAAGCTGTGCCTCGACCCGATGCCCGTCACCGGGCTGACCATCGACCAGGTGGCCGAACTGCACCAGCGCCTGGGTTGGTGGCTCGACAGCGAGGGCATCCGCGCCGCCCTCGCCGACCGGGAGGTCGCGCGGTACTTCGCACGCCGGGCGCCCGAGCGGTGACCGGGACGACAGGTCTCAACCAAGCGCGTGCGCGCCGAGCCGCACTCGACCGCATCGCCGCAGCTGCCGCCACCCGCGACGCGACCGCCCAGGATGTGGCGGCGGCCGGGACGATCGGCGAGCGGCGCAGCCGCCGCACCGACCTGCGCACAGCCGCCGCCGCGCTCCACGCCGCCGTGATCGACGCCCACCGCGCAGGCACGCCGACGACGGAGATCGCCGCGACCGCCCGCACCACCGTCCGGGCGGTTGCGGTCCTCCTCCGCCGAGAACACGAGGCTGCCACACCGCGCCGCGCCGGCAACCGGGCAACCTCCCACCGCACCCAGGTGCTCGACGCCGTGACCGACGCGGTACGCGAGCACGGCACCGCCCACCCAGCGACCCACGCCGCCATCGCCGCCGCGCACGCGCACGGCATCCCCGTGCCCGCCGTCGCCCACGTCGCTGGCATCAGCACGAAGCATGCCACCGGCATTGTTCTGGCGGCGGGTACCGTCGCGCCACCGGCCACCGAGGTGGCCGCGATGCGCGCCGCACTGACACCACGATCACCACCGAGCCGGCCGCCGCCGCGACCGAGCGTAGAGTCTACCGGCGCCTGGTTCCCGGCAACGAGCCCGACCGATAGCCAGGCCGGAGAAACACGAAGCCGGCTCGCCCCCACCTGCGTGGGGACTCCGACGGCGACATCGATCTTCTGCGCGTCGGACGCCGGCTCACCCCACCTGCGTGGGGACTCCAAGCGAACCCGGGGTTGGGCGTCTCGCCGACCCGGCTCACCCCCACCTGCGTGGGGACTTCCTCTCCCGTATGCGCGCGTATAGGGGTACTGGCGGCTCACCCCCACCTGCGTGGGGACTTCCCGGGACGGCCGTCGCGAAACTGGATCTGCATCGGCTCACCCCCACCTGCGTGGGGACTTCTCGGACCGACGCCTGTCCGCCGAGTTCGGCCGCGGCTCACCCCCACCTGCGTGGGGACTTCCGTGGTAGGTGGTCCGTCCGTCGCTCGGCTCTCGGCTCACCCCCACCTGCGTGGGGACTTCATCCGGAGGTTCGCCGTGGCCGTATGGCGTGACGGCTCACCCCCACCTGCGTGGGGACTTCGCACCGTCGACGCCGTTGGTTGCCCGGCCGCACGGCTCACCCCCACCTGCGTGGGGACTTCTCCTCGTTCTTCGCCGACAACACGCGGCCGGCCAGCTCACCCCCACCTGCGTGGGGACTTCGGATCGAGCGCGACGGACAAGCTCAGCTCAGGCGGCTCACCCCCACCTGCGTGGGGACTTCATCCAGCTCCTGGGTAGTGCGTTCGGCCAGATCGGCTCACCCCCACCTGCGTGGGGACTTCATCAGTTCGAGAAGCGGCCTGAGATTCAATTGCGGCTCACCCCCACCTGCGTGGGGACTTCTCAAGGCCTGGGTGAAGGACCTCGGGGAGACCCGGCTCACCCCCACCTGCGTGGGGACTTCTTCGTCAGCCAAAGCACGCGGTCCACCGCGAACGGCTCACCCCCACCTGCGTGGGGACTTCCGCGCGAACGGCTCCCAGACGAACAGTCGCTACGGCTCACCCCCACCTGCGTGGGGACTTCTGTTCGGGTCTGGTTATTTGCGCGCGGCGCGCCGGCTCACCCCCACCTGCGTGGGGACTTCGGAGACCCATGATCCGCATCATCGTCAGTGCCGGGCTCACCCCCACCTGCGTGGGGACTTCGGAGACCCATGATCCGCATCATCGTCAGTGCCGGGCTCACCCCCACCTGCGTGGGGACTTCGCCGTTCCCGGTCACGGCACGCTCAAGCAGTGCAGCTCACCCCCACCTGCGTGGGGACTTCGGCCGATGCTGCTGCTGGTGCCGCTAGGCATGCGGCTCACCCCCACCTGCGTGGGGACTTCGCGGTTGCCGCACGGTCGGCGTCGGCCCGGATCGGCTCACCCCCACCTGCGTGGGGACTTCTGGCGGCATGCGCCGTTGGCAACGTGGCGGGTCGGCTCACCCCCACCTGCGTGGGGACTTCATGGCCAAGGTTGAGGAATACCGCGCAATGGGCGGCTCACCCCCACCTGCGTGGGGACTTCCAAGGCTCCGCTGGCGGGAACGTGGTTCGAGGCGGCTCACCCCCACCTGCGTGGGGACTTCCCGCCCCGGGCGCCACAGATCGCGGATATCTACGGCTCACCCCCACCTGCGTGGGGACTTCCCTTCTTGACCTGCGGGTTCTTGAGGGATTTGCCAATTCGTGATCTTACGAAGGCCATTGCGGCAAGATCTTTGCCTGTATTCGCTTCGGGCGGCAAATACGGCTCAGGAAAACGGTCATATTGCATTGTTTGCCCTGGTTGTGTGGTGGTGCCTTGAGCAGTGGCACTTGAGGACGATGCCCCGTGGTGTATCCACGCTGATTCGGTCCCGCCATGGGGCATCCAGCAAGCATACGAACTCGGGATCGAGTCGGGTGCATCGAGCAGGTCGGTACTCGAAAGGTCGGGAGCCGGGGCTGGGAAACGGCTGTGTGTTTGGGTCCAGCTCCTCGAAGTGGAGCCGACTCGCCACCGGTTCGTCGGCCACACGGCGCCTGTATCCCAGCCCGGGACGATGGAGAACGGCAGCGTTCGGGGAGACGCGCGTTGCGTGGGATCCGGCGGCGCGAACCCATCGAGCCAGGTGTCGGCCGGTCGAGCCGACGCCCGGCACCTACGCCGGACACCTCGTCGGCGCACGATGCCGACCCGGTGGTCTTTTAGGCGACCGCGCCTGGCGTCCTGCTGAGTGCATCGGCGCATGAGGTCCGTCCGAGGAGCGCTCGGGTGCGGGCGAGATCGGCCGCCTCCGTGGCGAAGTCGCCGAGCACCGCGTCGAACAAACGCCTCCCCGGTGCGAGCCGCGGTCTCCGGGCTCGGATGGGTACGGCAAGTCCGTTCGTCCTGATAGACAACGCCTTGATGAACGCGCCCAGGAGTGTTTTCAGCGGCACAGTCACCGAAGCGGCAGGGGTTCCGATCGACGAGCTCGTATCCCGCTCCACACGCGAGTTTCGACGTCTTCGTCGTGAGCCGGTCGGCGAATCCGAACGAAAGAGCTGGGAGAACAGTTGGCCGCCGCTCCTGACCGCGCTCCGCGAGGCAGGGTTCGGCGACCTGCACCTGCTCCTCGAATACGAGCTACCGGGCACCCAACTGCGCTTGGACGCCCTCCTCCTGGGCCGCTCCGTGCCCGCCGACCGCCTCGAGGCGCTGGTCATAGAGCTCAAACAGTGGTCGCACGCGACCGCAGTCCCGCGGATGCCCGGGCTGGTGGAGGTCTCCGGGAGGCACCTGTCGCATCCCGCGCGGCAAGTCGGAACGTACGTGAACTATCTCCGCAACTGGATCGATCCCGCTATCCCGTTGGACGTAAGCGGCATCGCGATCCTGCACAACGCCTCGGACGACCTCGTCGACACGCTCCGACGGCAGGTCGCGGGCGGTCCCAGCGCCGACTTTCCCCTGCTCGGCGCCAACGCCCTCGCCACCGGCCAACTGACTCGGCACGTATTCCCGAACTCCCCGATCCCCACCGGACTTTCGCCGGCCGAGGCACTCCTGACGCAGTTCCTCAGCGCGCGGTACCGGCCTTCGCGCAAGCTCCTCAACCGTATGCGCGGCACCATCCGAGCACACGACCGATTTCAACTCGTCGGCAACCAGGACCTCGCCCGGCAACACATCCTGCGGCTCTCCCGCCGCGAGCCGGACCGACCCAACGGCTCGGTAGTCGTCGTCACGGGAGGCCCGGGCACCGGCAAGACCGCCATCGCCACCCGCGTACTCGCCGACCTGTTCGGACATAAGCATGCCAATCCACGCCTCATGTCCCCCTCCGGCACCGTGACCCAGCAACTGCAGCGCGCCCTCGGCGACGACGCCACAGGACTGGTCGCCACCCTGGGCTCCGGACTACCGTCGGGTCTCACGCGCGGGCACAGCATCGTCCTGCTCGACGAGGCCCACCGAATCCGGCGCGGCGGCCGCGTCCTGGAGGCGATGATCGAGCGCTGCGCCGCGACCGTCTTCTTCCTGGACGAACGTCAAGTCATCCGACCCGGCGAGGGCGTCACCGTTGACGAGCTCCGAACTCTCGCCGATCAGGCCGAGCGCAAGTTCGAATCCGTGGACCTCACCGTGCAGTTTCGGTGCGGAGGGTCCCGGCTGTACCAGGAGTGGATCGACGCCCTCTTCGACCGCAACGGCCGGCCCGGTCCGTGGCCGGGTGGCGCCGACGACTACGACCTTGCCCTTGCCGATTCCCCACATCAACTCGACTCGTGGACCGCCGCACACGACGAGGGTGGCAGCGGTGCCATCGCGCGGATCACCGCCGGATTCTGCTGGAAGTGGACGCCCACCGACCGACCGCCGCTGGCCCCGGACGTGTCGATCACCTGGACCGACGCGGCGGGACCACAACACTGGGCTCGTCCCTGGAACAGCGGATTCTCCACGAACGCCCACCAGGATCAGGACATCCCCGGCCGGGTGTTCTGGGCCACCGACCAGGGCGGCCGACACCAGGTCGGCTGCATCTACACCGCCCAGGGCATGGAGTACGAATACTCCGCCGTCATCATCGGCCCGGACCTCGTTCGAACACCCGACGGCTGGCGGGCCCACCCCGAACACAGCCGCGACCCGGCGATGAGGAAGGTCGGCGCCGAGGAGTACTTGCCATACGCCCTCAACACCTACCGCGTACTCGCCACCCGCGGCATCCTCGGCACCCGCCTATATTCCACCGACCCACAGACACAGGCCTATCTGAAAACGCTCCTGCCGGCGCACGAGAACGCATGGAAGCCGACATAGAGGCCGCCGGCGACGGCCCACATCCGACCGCGACCTCGCGAGCTCCGATACGGGATCCGACCGTCGCCATACTCATGAAGGGTGCGATCTGCGGCAACTCATCCCACACGCGTAGGACTTCTCCGTGAGCCGGTCGGGCGGCGTGCGTCTCCCGACCGGCTCACTGCCACTCTGGAGACTTTGCCCGTTGGCCTACAGGGCCGGGGGCTTACCGAGTCGTGATGTGGATCGGGTTGATGAAGCGAGGGTCCTTACCGAATCGGTCCTTCAAGCCGACGGTTTGCGGTCGGACAAACGTTGCCGTATGCCGGGAGCCAGGATCCACGCCGGTGATCCAACGAGTTCGGCGGTCACCCCGAGCCCGAGGCGGTCGACGAAGCACTCGTTGCGCTCAGGCCGGTGATCACCGGACGGCGATCAGAGTGGGTAGGGCGCCGGTGCTATTCGCGGGGCGGGGAAGGTCGACGATCTTGACAGGGGCGGCGCCAGGGCCGTCCAGACGCAGGTCGTACAGGGCGGAGTCGACGCCTGTCGTCTCGGCGATGAAGAGGACGGATTTGGCGTCGGGAGCCAAGTTCGCTTCGGCGATGCTGCGTTCGTTGGTCGCCGGAAGGAGGCTTTCCACGTTCGTCACCGAAGTGAATCCGTCCGCGAAGGTCACCCGATACAGGGACCGTCCGTTGGCACACACCAGGGTGGTCGGTCCCAGCCAGAACCGCGGCACACAATCCTGAGGGATCGCCTCGCCGCCGGACAGGACCTTCTCCCCGTAGCGGCGCGCCCCGACTTTCGGCGCGTCGGCCACCTCTTGGCCGTTGCGTGCCAAGTGCAGGCTGTACGTGCTGTTGTAGACGGCGGCGACCGTCCCCGAGGGGTTGATGGACTCGACGCCCGCGTCGACCATTTGCCAGGCGAGTGGAGTCCCACAGTGCCGTCTGCGGCAAGCATGAATCCATTGCCGGTAGAGCGACCGCGTTCCACCGCGGACGCCGACGCCGCACGCGGATCCCGTGCGAGGATTCGATCATCGCGATCGTGGTACCACAGGCGGTTGTCGGGGGCGAACACCGGCGATCCGTCCTGCGGTGCGGCATCGAAGGTGTCGGGCTGGGATGCCGGCCCAACGGTCCGACCCGAGACAAGGTCGAACGCGGTTGCCCGTCGGCCCTGCGTACCGGCGGGCACGGTACCGGCGACCATCGTGTAGTCCCGGTCGAACAACTGACGCACCTGTTGCTGATAACGGCGGACGTTGGAAGGTGAACACAGGTAGTCGGGCTTGCCGCCTTGAGGCGCGAAGGAGATCGAACGTTGCCCGGTGACGCGACCCGTCGCCCGGGAGTAGGAGGCGAGGGCCGCCCCGGCGGAAGTCGGCCCACCCGCGGTGTTGTTGCACCACATCAGGGTGACCGTGCCCGGCCCGAAGAGCCCGGTCGAGCCACCGTTCGCCGCAGGCGGGGGCTGCGGCCCGGAACCGGCGGACGCCGCGCCGGTCACCGCCAGGCCGGAAAGCGGCGAACCGCTTCCACTGTCGCTGCACGCTCCCAATAAACCGACCATCAGCGACAGACCGGCTATGGCGACCCCGCCATGCCGTCGACGGTTTTTCATGACACCCCTGTGTGATCGACTTACCGTAACGATGCCGACACTGATGGTCGACTGGGACAGACGAGGGACCGGCGCCGACATGGTCGGCCGGGTCGGTCAGGAGAGGACGCCGAATGCCGATCGAAACAGGTTCCTTGGCGTCGGGCCTATCCGTGCACTCGCGGGGTCTACATCCTGACTGCGTCGATTGTTCCCACGAACACCGAGGCGTTGAGTGGCCCGAGTCCGGTGCCTGTGCTCCACGGTCGTTCGAGAGGTGAGCGCCTGCATCCCTCCGGTACGAATGCCAGGGACCGCGGTGGTCCGGGTGGCGGCGAACGGAACATACCCGTTTGGCCGCCAGCTGCCCACGTGATAATCGCCGGCTGACGTCCATGCTGTCGACGATCGACGGTGGGCGGACTCGCGTTCGACGAGACCGTGAAGGTGGGCTTCAGCGACCCATCCGGACCATACGTGCTGCTCGGCAGCGGTCCGCTCCGCGGACGGTCGCAGAAGATCCGCAGCTCGACCCGTAACCAGGCAAGTCACCGTGGCCTCGTCGATCGGCGTCCCACCGTCAATCTCCAGCCGATACGCACGCCATTGGTTGTACACATCGAGAGCCTGAGGCCTGTCGGCATCCTCGACGGACCGCGTCGAGGTCAGGCTCGACGACCGCGTCGGTATCGGGTCAGCCCTCCGCCTCGGTTTGCCTCCACTACCGCAATCGCTCGCGAGAAGCGCCATCCCCGGCGCGACTATCGCGGCAACTCCCGTGCTGCGCCTCACGTGCCCTCCCGAACGACTGATCACGCACCGAACCGAGGAGGTGCCTCCGTGCCTACACCTGTGACCGCTGCGGACCCGCAACCTGCGCTGCCTCTACCCCACCACTCGACCCCGACAATTTCTGGGGCTCCACGGCTGAGACGACGGGCGCTCACCAACCGACGCCGGCTCACCCCCACTTGCGTGGGAACTTCGTCGGCGCCGAGTTCGTACGCTCGCGCGGCATCCGGCTCACCCCCACTCGCGTGGGGACTTCAGCACCTCGGCGGCGACCTCTTCGGCACGCCCCGGCTCACCCCCACTCGCGTGGGGACTTCGATGCGCCCGTGCTCGTGCGGATCGGGCCGGACGGCTCACCCCCACTCGCGTGGGGACTTCAAGGAGAGTGCCCGGTGACCGCCTACGACGTTCGGCTCACCCCCACTCGCGTGGGGACTTCTCGACGTGGTGGATCCCGCCGCCGATCGGGTCCGGCTCACCCCCACTCGCGTGGGGACTTCGACGCCGACACGGCGAAGGACACCGTGGCGCACGGCTCACCCCCACTCGCGTGGGGACTTCCGCATCGCGCAAGGGGGCCAGCTCGCAGTGGACGGCTCACCCCCACTCGCGTGGGGACTTCTTCGCGTACGACGCTCACGCTGTCAAGGCAGCCGGCTCACCCCCACTCGCGTGGGGACTTCATCACCGCCGCGACGCTCCACGCTGAGGTGAGCGGCTCACCCCCACTCGCGTGGGGACTTCGCCGGTGGTCTGGTTGAACCCGTTGAAGTCGAACGGCTCACCCCCACTCGCGTGGGGACTTCTCCTCCAGGAAACCCCCAGAACGAAGGCGGAACGGCTCACCCCCACTCGCGTGGGGACTTCCTGGCGTGATGTCGAGGGCCGAGAGCACGGGCCGGCTCACCCCCACTCGCGTGGGGACTTCGCGGTCACCGAGCCGACCGGCTCGATCGGCCGCGGCTCACCCCCACTCGCGTGGGGACTTCCCTCGCTGACCTGCAGGTTCTCAAGCGCTTTGCCGACTCGTGATCCGAACGGGCCCATTGCGGCAAGATTCTTGCCTGTTTCCGGCACTTGGCTTGTCGACCACCCACGAATCGGAACTGTTGTACGGTTTATCCCGTTCGTGGCGTGGGTGAAGCAGGCGCACCAGGTGGCTTCGAGGCGTATCGACTCCAGAAGGTATCGCCGCCACCCCTGCACCTGAGCGACTTGGGTTGAGTTCATCCGCGGTCACGAAGACAAGAATACGAATCCCGCCCCTCGCCCATTCACGGCCGAGCGGACGAGCGACACGCGGAATGACCCACCGCGCCCGAAGCCGCATTTCATCCGGGGCACGTAAGAACGCGGCGGCCCTCATCGACCCTGAAAGGTCGTCCTGGTTGGCTGGATGATGGTTCATGAATGGTGCCGGGTTGTGGCCGTTTCTCCGGAGCGTGTTGGCGGGGCGGGAGAACATCACGAGGCGGATCATGCTTGCGGGGTGCTCGGGTTGGCTCTCTGTTCGTGTCCACGCTCGACCCGAACGCTACGCACGCCTCGCTGCGGGCTCTCAGGTCGGGAGAGACATGCTCCCTGGGCGATCTGGTCCCTGGTCCGTCGCGGCTTCACCGGAAACGTCGCCTTCACCGACACCGACCACCTGGTTCGCACGATCAGACACGGCCTCCGCCACATCCAATGACGGCCCCACCTCATCGATGGATGTCTCGCCGAAACCGGACTTGCCATCCGACCCAGGAAATGAAATTCAACCAAGCGACATCACAGCGGAAACCTCAGTAACGAGCGGGGGCTCGTGGCCGCCGCGACTCCGAAGGGGCAACTATAGTTGCCCCCATGAGGTCACCGGATCGCGAACCGACCGACCATGAACGCGAGGACCTGTCCCGGGACGTGCGGGCACTCGCCGAGACATGGGCACGACGACTCTCGATCCCGGCCGCCAGGTCGACGGGCCGCGAGCACGTCGACTTGGTGCGCGCGCTCGGCGCGCTGACGGCAGCGATCGAAAGCGAGACCGCGCGGCGCGTCACCGATGCCCGCGAGGCCGGGGTCGGCGACCGCCGCCTGGGAGCCGCGTGGGGAATCAGCAAGCAGGGCGCGGCGAAGAAGTGGCCGCGCCCGTCCGCCGTCGCACGACGGGCGACCCGGGTTGCCCCGTCGGCGCGCCCCGTCGACGTCGGGAACACGCCCGTCGACCCGCCGTCGGTCAACCCCGAGCAGGAGCCCCCGGTCGCGCTGTCCATGAGCATCGAGGGCGCGTGGGTCCGCCGCCGCGTCGACCTGACACAGACACTCGGTCCCGGACACGCGCTGGTCCACCTCCACGCGAACACCGACCGGGAATGGCGACTGCTCCGTGGGCGGGAGTCGATCGGCCGGATCACGGCGTGGGTGTCCCCGTCCGGACGCGTTACGGGCTGGACCGCCTGCGACGACCGGAGCACGCCCGTGCTCCCGCCCGGCCGCCGGCACCTATGGCGCACCCCGGAGGAAGCGGCTGCGGGCATCGTCGCGCGGAACCCGGAGCCCTCGCTCGAAGGGGCAACCCCGCTTGCCCCTTCGGGAACGGTCGCCCCCGATGAGGGTTGCTCGACGGGTCCGGCACGGGCGGACGTCGGCGCGCCTCCCCCCTCGCCTGCGTCGGCTCTCCCCGTGGCGGGGGCAACCACGGTTGCCCCCGCCACGGGTGTCGGTAGCGTCCGACCCGTCCGCCGCCGGGTGCGGCTCCACAGGTTCAGCCCGGAGGAGGTCGAACGCCTCATGCTCGTCCGCGAGCGCGATCCCGACGGTGGCACCGTGTGGCGGGCGATGCTGGACGGCCGTGCGGTAGGCCGCGTCGAGCACGCGTGGCGCGGCGCCCGCCGTGCCGGATGGCAGGCAGTGCCCGCCGACAGCCCGACCCCAGCCCAACGCGTCGGCGCCAACGCCACCACCCGGCAGGAGGCGCTGATCGACCTCGCCGAACACCTCGTACAGGTGGGACTGACCCACGAATAGGTCGCGACGGGGCCCACTCATCGCACAGCCGTTGACGAGCGACGCCCCGCCCGACTCGGTCGCCGCCGCACTGGAGGCCGGCCGCGTCGGCGAGCACCTGCGGCATGTCGCCGCCTACATCGCCGGCCTCGCCGACGACAGGGCCAAGGGCCCCGATTGGTTCGCCCGCGCCTCGACGGCCGAGCAACTGGCCGTCGAGGCCCGACGGTTGGAGTACACCGCAGCCCGAACGCGATCGATTGGATCCACTGACAGTCCGGATCCGCGCAACTCCTGCCGCGCCTGATCGCCAGCCGTACCCGTGGCCCGCTGTTCCTCACCACCCGCAAAGTCCCCCGCCCCCACCCCCACATTGGACACCTGCCTGGTCACCGGACACGCGGCTGCGGCGCTCCGCCGAGGTTTGGCGCCATGGGCAACCGCGTATCCGAAAGCGAGTGCCCCGACGCCCGCACCGCCTACCTCCTCCAACCCACGACAGACGCGCCTTCGGCAAGGACCGGGCCGGCCGTCCCCGGGGAGCCTTGGGGCCGGGGGCCTGTGCGGGCTTGATGGACAGTCAACTCGCACCCCTGACACGGCCATACGGTGTCGGCAAGCAGATCGGTATACGAGGTATACGGGGGCCGGCCACTTGCCCCACAGTGCGGGGGGATTCCGTCGGCCCGCACGCGGTTCTACGGTGGTCGAGTACCGCACCGTCACAGACCGTGTCGATGCCTGCCCGGGGAGTGTGCCCGCGCAACGGTGCCGACCGCTGCGAAGGAGCCGAATATGGGCGATCACTCCAGCCCTATCGAGAAGGACGGGAACCAGCCCGGTCGGCCGATACCGCCGCCGATCTTGCCCGACAAGCCACCGAACCCCGGAACTCCGAAAAAGGACAAGTGAGTGACGAGTGACGCAGCGGAGCGGGCCCCCGAGGGTCTGCTCCGTCTCCTGGAGCGGGTGACGGGGCCGTTGCCGGCTCCCTGGCGCGACGCGTTCGAGCACGTTCCGCGTGCCGCGTTCCTGCCGGACGTCGTCTGGGTGCACGTCGCCGACGGGTTGCCGGATCACGTGCCGTGCGACCGGGCGACAAATCCCGAGCGCTGGGCGGCGGAGGCGTGGTCCGACGCGCCGGTGGTCATCCAGGTCCGCGACGGCCGCGACCCCGGGCCCGACGAGCCGGCTTGGCCCTCGTCGTCGGTCTCGCAACCGTCCATCGTCGCGGCCACGCTTCTGACGCTCGATGTCGCGGACGGGCACCGCGTTTTGGAGATCGGCACCGGCGGCGGGTGGAACGCGGGACTGCTCGCGCATCGCCTGGGCGAAACGAACGTCGTCACGGTGGAGGTCGACCCGGAGTTGGCCGCGGCGGCACGTGCACGGCTCGACGCGCTCGGACTTCGCCCCACCGTGGTGGCCGGCGACGGTGCCGAGGGGTGGGTTGCGGGAGCGCCGTACGATCGGATCGTCAGCACGTGTTCGGTGGCTCGCGTCCCGGCCGCCTGGATCGCCCAGACGACGCCGGACGGCCTGATCGTGACCCCCTGGGCCACCGCGTGGGCCGCGTACGGGAACCTCGTCCTGACGCCACGTCGGGACGGCGGAGCGCACGGCCGGTTCGCCCACGGCGGGGCGTTCATGGCGATGCGCAGCCACCGCTCCCGCGTCCGCGACGTCGCCGCGACCGTCACCCGACCCGGAGACGCCCCGGGCACCGGCACCACCGCACTGTCGCCGTGGGACGTCGCGGGCGGCGACCGACGCGCCGAGGCGGTCATGGGCCTGATGCTGCCCGACCTGCGCACGCACTGGAACGACGAACCCACCTCCGCCGACGACTTCCGCTCCCGATTGTGGATCTGGGACGACGCGTTGACGTCCTGGGCCACGGTGGACTACGACGGCCGCCGACTCGACACCTTCCGCCTCCGCCAACACGGACCCCGGAGGCTGTGGGACGAGGTCACCGCATCCTGGTCCTGGTGGACGAACAACGGCCAGCCGGCCTTCGACCTCTTCGGCCTCGACGTCGGCCTCGACGGCACACAGACCGTGTGGTGCGGCGACCCCGACGGCCCGTCGTGGCCGGTACCACCGGACGGCTGATCCCGTGCGCGGTACCGCCCCGAACGTGGTGGGCGACGACGCGCTGCGGCCGACGATCGTCGTCCTGGTCCGGGGTGGCGCATGGTCAACCGAAGTCGAAACGTTGTCCCGTACGGGGGTCGACGCCTGCCGAGCGGAGCCGACGTGCCTCGTGGCGATTGAGGAATCGGGCCGTTCCCGCGCCCCAGAGGGGACTTCCGTAGCCCCAGAGGGGACTTCCGTAGCGGGGATCCTGCGGACCCTCTCCATGAAGGAGGCGGATCAGGAACTCGACCATGCCGCACGACTGGATCTCCCACCGTAGGAATCCGTGGTTGAAGGTGACGACCGGCCACTGGTTCGGGTCGTCGTCGACGGTGAGCCGGCACAGCAGAGTGGGAGCGTGGTCGACGCTCCAGGACAGAATCGGCGGCGGGACCCGGCCACGGAGGCCGGGCTCGTGCGCGACCGGACCACGCGGCGCACCGACTCCACACCCGTCCTGGCGGCGGTGCGCGACCTGACCCGTCTGGAACTTGTCACCGAGGCCGTCCGCGCGGTTCTGGAGGACGTGGCCCGCACCGCGTCCCACCTGCTGGAGGGACTGGTCGACGAGGAGTGGGGGCGCCGCTACGGTCGCCCGGTCCGCCTGGGCAAGAACCCCACCCGCCCCAAGACGCGGATCCTCGCCGCAGGCGAGGACGCCCGCCGGCTGCTCGAACACCTGCACCGCGGTGGCCCGGCCTACCGACCCGGCCCGCAGGCCGAAGCGCTGCGGCGGATCGTGTGCAGAACTACTAACGTGACACGGCCAGCCTCCTGCGCCGGCGCACCGCAGACGATGGCGGACGGCCGCCCTCCGCCTTGGTGATCGTCTCCCCCTACGACACGACGGCGCGCTACGCCCGTCACGGACACATCATCAGCTGGAAGGGGTTCGCCGCGCACGTCACCGAGACGTGCGCCGCCGACAGCATGAATGTGATCACGGACGTAGCCACGACGACGGCGGCCGCCAACGACGCCCGGGCGCTGCCCGGCATCCACACCAGGCTGGCGCGCCGCGAGCTGCTGCCCGCCGAGCACCTGGTCGACAGCGGCTACACCTCTCTGGTCCACCTGGAACACGCCGCCCGCCAACACCAGGTCACCGCCAGCGGGCCGATGCCGGGCAACCCCACCCGTCAGCACCGCAAGAACGAGGGCTTCGACCGGGACGACTTCCCCATCGACTTCGACAGCCGACAGGTCACCCGCTCCTGCGGCCAGGTCAGCCAGGGATGGCACGGCCCCTACCCGACCTCCTCGCCCACTGCGGCACCCGCGTGCGCGGGGAGCAGCTCCAGAAAACGTGAGACGGCATCGCGATTGCGGGACCATCCCCGCGTGCGCGGGGAGCAGTGCGGGGAACGCGCCCCTGGGCATCGCGTCAGGGGACCATCCCCGCGTGCGCAGGGAGCAGTCGGGGCCCGTGACGCACGGGTAGGGCAATCGGGACCATCCCCACGTGCGCAGGGAGCAGCCTGACCGCCCCGCCGGACCTCCTGACCCGTTGGGACCATCCCCGCGTGCGCGGGGAGCAGACAGCCGCGCGCCTGCCCGATCCGGACGGCGAGGGACCACCCCCGCGTGCGCGGGGAGCAGGGTCCGCCGACCTGGCGGTAAATCACAGCCTCGGGACCATCCCCGCGTGCGCCGGGAGCAGTTCGGCTTGACCCAGCCGTCCGGCCGCGCGGGGGACCATCCCCGCGTGCGCGGGGAGCAGAAAAGCGTGGCCATCGGCGCCGTGCTCGGAATGGGACCATCCCCGCGTGCGCGGGGAGCAGTTCAAGGCCCCGGCCTTCGACTTCTCCGGCGGGGGACCATCCCCGCGTGCGCGGGGAGCAGCAGTTCCAGTGACCCTGGGCGCGCATGCGCGAGGGACCATCCCCGCGTGCGCGGGGAGCAGGAGGAGGCCGCCGAACCCGAACGGGCCGACCCGGGACCATCCCCGCGTGCGCGGGGAGCAGCTTTCGCCATCCTCGTCGATGCGGATGTCGGGGGGACCATCCCCGCGTGCGCGGGGAGCAGATCCTCTCGTATCGGACCGACGGCTACAGGTCGGGACCATCCCCGCGTGCGCGGGGAGCAGTTCCCATCGGGAGATCCTGGAGAACTACCGGCGGGACCATCCCCGCGTGCGCGGGGAGCAGAGCGAGGGTGATGGATCGGGTGACAACGTGAGGGGACCATCCCCGCGTGCGCGGGGAGCAGGCGCCGGTAACCGTGCGGCCGTCGCCTCCGGGGGGACCATCCCCGCGTGCGCGGGGAGCAGTCGAACTCCGTTGCGTGGTACCCGCGCCGACCGGGACCATCCCCGCGTGCGCGGGGAGCAGAGATGAGGCACTGGCGCGCGTCGGCCGCTGGTGGGACCATCCCCGCGTGCGCGGGGAGCAGCGGGCGGGCGCGCTACGACCGCGGTTGCCACCGGGACCATCCCCGCGTGCGCGGGGAGCAGGTCATCAGGTACCCCAGGTTCCACGCCGGGGCGGGACCATCCCCGCGTGCGCGGGGAGCAGGTCCAGGTCCGCGACGAACACCCGATCGCGCAGGGACCATCCCCGCGTGCGCGGGGAGCAGGCTTGGCGACCTGCGGTTTTAGTTCTGGATGAAGGTGTTTCTGAGTAGTTTCATCGAGTCGGTCATCAGTGATGCTTCATTTCTTATGGGTGAATATGGCTCATAGCGGACCTGTCGTATCCCAGGCATAAGCTACTGACGGCGGTCATGATCTCGGCTCTTCGTACATCGCGATCAGCAACAAGCCGCTCAATTCCCTTACTTGTGCGGGGGAGCGGATCGGCTGGCAGCGGGTGCCGACCGCAACGCGTACCGAGGCGCCAGGCACCTTGGTACGCGGGCAGGGCCGACCTCGTGCTGCGTCATCTCGCCCCAGGCATCGAGGCGTCGTGCACTCCAGGCCCGCAGCCTGCTCTTCTCGGCCATTTCAGGAGGTGAGCGCCTGCATCTCGCCGGTGCGGATGCCAGGGATCGTGGTGGTCCGGGTGGCGGCGAGGGTGCCGGACTGGCCACCGCCTGACCAGGTGATGGTCCAGTACGTGGTGGTTGTAACGGTTCGGACGCCGGGGTGGGTGTAGGTGTGGCCGCAGTTGGGGCTCGGGTGGGCGCCTTCGGCGGCGGTGTAAGGGGTGCCCGGGGTGGTGCAGGTGACGCGGGTGCCGTCGCCCATGTCCCAGACCATGTGATCCACCGTCGCGGTGGCGGTGACCGACAGGCCCGGTACGGCGGCGGTTGCCGAGGTCGGGCCCCACGATGTCGGGGTGGCGTCGACCCAGAGCCAGGTGGGGAGTCCGACGAGGCCGGTTTTGCCGGGGCCGGGGGTGAGGTGGACGGTGGGGGCGTCGAGGACGATCTGCGCGGAGGCGCGGGCGCCGAGTTCGGCGGGGGTGGGTGGTGTGGGCGCGGTGCCCGCGCCACCTCCGCCGGGGTCGATCGTGTTCATGCACGAAGTCGCGTCCAGGACGACGGCGGCGCCGGGGCACTGGGTGTCGTCGGGGTCCCTCGGATCCACCGGCGTCGGTGCCGGACCACTGCCGGTGCCCGTCGGTACGGTCGTGCCACCACCGGACGGCTGCCCACCGGGCTTGCCGGGAGTTGAGGCTCCCAGGTTCAACTCGCTGCCGTCGCCCCCCAACTCGACCTCCACGCCGGGCGGGCGCGGCGGTGGAGTCGGGGTGGCCCACGCGGGGGTTCCGGAAGCCATCAAGAGGAGCGCTGCGGCCGCTGCGGAGCGCACGATCAGCATGTGCGGTCCCTTTCCGAGCGCATGTCGGCGATAACCCACGGGCTTCCGGGGTTTGGCTGCTGGGCGATGAACGTCTTGATGTACCGGGGAGACTGCGACGGTGCGGAGAACGGCTTCCCTGTGTCTCGATACACCGGAACCCGCTGGCTGGTGTCGATGCAGTCTTCCACCGTGACCGAGGGCGGCGCCGCGGTCAGTGACGTCATCACGACTTTCGGGGCCCTGGCACCTTGAGGTCCGCGAACAACGACGCCCTGGTTGTTCGCCTCCGTCACCACGCCCCGCAGGAGCGCGGCGGCACGGCCCGTCGCGACCTTGCCCAAAGCCTCCTCGTCGAGGGGATCGCCTCCCTCCAAGGCGGCTTGGAGGGTCCTGAAGCGGTCATAGACCTCGAGTACCTGAGTCTTCGCGCCATCTTCGGCGTTGGCCGACGGCGTGATCCGACTCGACGGCGGAACGGATTCCGGGTGTGCCTTCGGCTTCTCCTTGTCGGCTCCGGTGCACCCGGTCACCACCACTACCGCGAGCAGCGAGGCTATTGCGACTGTTGCCGTCCTCCGGCCCACACACCCTCCCCCGTCAGTCCAATCACACACCGTACAGATGAGGTGTCCCACTGCCTATGCCTGTGACTTGTTCAAGCTCACAACCTCATGCGTCGCCCCCGCGAACCTACGGTCCGGGCGGTCCGCAGGTGCCTGGTCACCAACTACAGAAGTGGAGGCGGTCCAGGGCGTCCGGCGAGGCTTGGGCGGCGGCGATTGCTGATCGGGTGTGGGCCCTTATCCCGCCGCGCGGGAAGTGGGGGCCTTGCGGCGGGCGTCGAGGAGGGAGCGTAGGAGGTGGATCGTGTCGTCTTCCATGTCGCAGCCGAGGTCGTCGAGGAGGCGGTTGAGGCGGGCGGCGTAGGCCTCCAGCTCGGCGATGTCGCCGGAGAGGTAGGCGGCGCGGAACATCAGGCGGTAGAGCATCTCGGACTCGGGGCACACCTCGAGGCCCTTGCCGAGGGCGAGTTTGGCGCCTCTGATGTCGCCGTCGCGCAGGCGGAGTTCGCCTAGGCGGGCGGCGACGTCGACGATCGAGGACGTCATGTCCTGGCGCAGGTATTCGGCCCAGATGTAGCGGCGCGGACTGGTGCCGCCGAAGGGGCGGCCGCGGACCATGGACAGGGCCGTGGTCAGGTCGGGGCCGCCGAGCGGGCCCAGGCGCATGCCCTTGCGGGCCAGTCGTTGGAAGCGGGTCCAGTCGCAGGTCACGCCCGGGGCGAAGCGGTATCCGCCGTCGCCGATCATCGGCAGGTAGGGGTCGCCGTGGGGGTCGAGGCCCAGCCAGCGGCGGAGTTTGCTCATCGCGGTGTGCCGGTTGGTCGCGGAGGCGCTGTCGGGCCAGATCGCGGTGTCGACGTCGTTGTGGCTCAGGCCCGGGTTGAGGACGAGGAAGGCGGCGAGTTCGGTGAGTCGGGCGCGCTTGCTGGCCTCGGCCGGGTCGCCCACGCCGACGATTTCGACCGGGCCGAGGACGCGGATCTCCGGTCCGGGGTGACGGGCGGTGGGGACGCCGGTCAGCGTCGATTCGCCGTCGGTGCGCGTGGATGTGGACGCGGTCGCGGGCATCGGGGACGTGGATTCGGCGGGTACGGCGGAGTCCGTCGCCGTGGGCGTGTTCGTCGCGGGCAGGATCGTGGATGACGTTGCCGCCATCGTCTCCTCCCAGGCTTGGGCCCAGGCGGCGTCTTCGTCGTCGGGTGTGGGCAGGGAGTCCAACCAGGCGGTGACGTCGGCGTGGTCGCTCGGGGTCGGCGAGGTCGCCGGGGCCGCGTCGAGCGATCCGGCGTCGTTTCCGGCTTCTGGTTCGGCAGAGCCGAGGAAGGACCTGAACGGCGCGACGGAGGGGACGGACGGCACGGATAGCGCAGCGTGCCCGGGGTCGACGTCGGTGCTCGCCTCCGGGAGGTCCGCTTCCTCGGGCGATTCGGTGTCGGTTCGGGGGTCCGCTCCGCGGGTCGGGTCCGCCTCGGGTTCCGGGGCGGGTTGCGCGGGCTCCTCCGCCGTCGTCTCGACGGCGGATTCCGTTGCCTGGTCGGCCTCGTGGGCAACGGCCTCGGCCGCGTCCGCCGGTGCCGACTCGGGCTCGGGCTCTGTAGCCCCTGCTCCGTCGGTGGTGACGCTGTCGTCGTTCGCGACGGGTGCCACCACGCCGATCGTCGGCTGGTGGGTGGGCTTCGTCGGTGGGGTCGATGCGGGGAGGCCCACCGGGATCGGGAGCACTGGTACGGCGGTCGGTGCGCCCGGTGTGGTCGTGACGTCTCGGTCGGAGACTGGTTCGATGTAGGTCGTCACGGTCACGGGACCCCGCTGGGACGCGGCGGGTGGGGTGGGGGTGACGGCCTCCCCCGGTGCGGTCGTCCCGTCCGGTGCCGGGGCGCTCGACGCCTCCTCATCCGGCTCCGTTGGGACGTGCCCCTTCGTGTCGGTCGCTGCCGTGAAGATGCCCACCAGTGCGGCGAGTTCCTCGTCCGGCAGGCGGTGGATGGTGACGTCGCCCTCGACGCCCGCCAGTGCGGTCGGGTCGGGGCCGGTGGGCAGGGTGTACCAGTGCTCGGGGGTTTCGGCGTCGTCCGCCGCCGGGGCCACGACGGTCCACGCGGTGCGGACCCCGTGTGCCTCGAGGCGGCGCAGTGCGGCGATCGCGTCGGCGTCGAGGGGCTCGCGGGACAGCACGATCTCCGGCGGCCAGGTGTCGGGTGCCGCGCCGATCGTGCGAGCCGCCCGCGCGGACGGGGTGTACTCGCGGGTCAGGACCTCCGCGCACGCGTCGTGCCAGCCGGCCAGCCGGGACAGCGCCTCGGTGAGCGACGCGGCGCGGGAAATCCGCTGTCCCGGGAGGGATTCGAGGGAGCCGAGGTCGTCGTCGAGGCCGACGGCGGTGACCGAGACGTCCTCGCCGCGCGGGCCGGTCAGCAGGGCCACGGCCAGTGTGCGCAGGATCTGCCGCCGCTGCTCCGGGGTGCCGTCGAGGACGGTGACGGGGCACGACTCCAGGTCCAGGAGGATCTCGCCCACGCCCGTACGCCCGACCGGGGTCAGGGTCGGGCAAGGGGCGGGCAAGGAGCGGGCGCGGTCTGCGCTCACCAGGGGCGCGTCGACCGGGCAGAACCAGCGGGTGGTGTCGCCGTCGACGGCGTTGAACGGGGCGATGGGCGGTTCGGCGGTACGCAGGCGCAGTTCGAGGCCGGCGACGGTGAGGTGGCCGGTGGTGAAGGCGGGCATCGGGCGGCCCGCGTCGGCGAGTTCGATGCCCACGGTGCTCAGGGCGAGGTCGAGGAACTCGGCGCCTTCGGGGCGTTCGGCCGCGCGCAGGCGCTGTTCGTACTCGGCCGGCCCGGAGGCGGGCACGGTGATGCGGTGGTGGGCCCGGCGCTGCCGCTGCTGGAGGCGGCGGCGCACGCCGACGGCGGCGATCAGTCCGGCGCCGGCGAGCGCGCCGACACCGATGCCGATCGGGAGCAGCGCCGACTCGTCGTCGCCGTCTTGGCCGTCCTCGTCGACGGTGGTCGGGGTGCCGGGTGCGGCGGGTGCGGCCGGGGCCGTCGGTGCCGCGGGGGTGTCGGCGGTGGGCGGGCGGGTCGCGGGTGCCTCGGCGGGCGGCGGTGCAGGTGCCTGGGCCGTGTCGTCGGGAGCGGGCGGCCGTCCGGCCGGATCCTGCGCGGGCGGCGCGGACGCCTGGGCGGGCGGGGGCTGTTCGGCGGTGGGCGGCTGACCTGTCGGTATCTGACCCGTCGGTGCCTGGCTCGTCGGCGCCTGCGCGGGTGGAGCCTGCCCGGTGGGTACCTGATCGGTCGACGTCCGACCGGGCGGTGTCTGCCCGGCGGGCGCCCCACCCCCCGCGTCCTGCCCCGCCGGTGCCCCACCCGGCGCCGTCGCCGTGTCCGGTACCGCCGGGGCGGTCGGCTTGTCGGCCGTCGCGCCGCCGTCACTCGCCGGGGGCGCCGGCGGCACCGTGGGCGGAGCGTCCGGCGTCGGCGCGACCCGCGTGTCCGGGGCGGCGGCAGGCACCACCAGCACCCAGCCGGTCTCGATGACGTCCGGATCGGACAGGCTGCCTCCGTCGGCCTGGGCCCGTCCCTTGTTCGCCTCGAACAGCGGCGTCCAGTCGGCGTCGCCGAGTTCGCGGTGGGCGATGTCGGAGAGGGTGTCCCCGGCGCGCACGGTGACGGTCCGGGGCGCGTCCTCGGCGGGCGCCCGTGCGGGAGCGACGGGGTCGGCGGTCGTCCCGGTAGGGGCGGGCGGCGCGGTGGTCCGAGCCCCGGCCGGCATCCGCAGTACCCAGCCCACGTCGATGTCGTCGGCGGCGCGGAAGGTGTGGCCGTCGGTCATCACCCGGCCGTCGTTGAGGGAGGCGATCTCCTGCCAGCGGGCGCCGTCGCCCAGGGTGCGTTCGGCGATGTCCCAGAGCGTGTCCCCGCGTTGCACAGTGTACGTCGGCCCGTCCACCGACACCGCCCCGCCACGTGCGACGACCGGCGCGGCCGGCGCGCCCGAGTCGACCCCCGCCGGCGCGGACACCGCCGCCACCGGGGCGGCGTGGGAGGCCAGCGCGGGTCCGGCGGACACGGTCAGCGCCAGCCCGCCCAGCAGGAACGCGGCCAAGCGCTGGCTCCACCGAAATCCCCGAACCGCCCGGCGGGTTCGCCCGCGCAGCGCGGCCGGGATCTCCCACAGCAGCGCCCCGGCCACGATCACCCATGCCAGCCAGCCCACCGCGAGTACGACGACGTAGGCGACACCGGCGTCGGCGGGGCGTTCCAGGAGCGCGTCGAAGGTGAGGTCGTCGCGGTCGGGGAAGCGGGAGGAGAGCGTGCGTGTGGCCAGGTACAGGACGGTGGGCATCGCGGCCAGGACCGCGACCAGCGCCAGCAGGCTCGCGAGTGCCCGCAGCGGTGCGGCGGGGCTGCGGCGCCGTTGGTCGGGGGTGGGACGGCGGGTGGCGGTCATGGTGTGTTGCCCTCCGGTGCGAGAACGCCGTGGACGAGGGTGACCCGGGCGGTGGCGGAGACGGCTCCGTCGGTGAGCATCCCGCTGAAGACGGGGTGGAACGGGACGGTGACGGTGACGGTCAGCGTGACGCGGTCCGCGCCGACCGAGACGGTGCCGCTCGCGCCCGCGCGGGCCAGGTAGGCGCGGGCGGTGGCGGCCGGTACGGCGGGGTCCGGGACCATGTGGATCGCGCCGTCCTGGATCGCGGCGGCGGGGTCGATGGATTGCGCGGCGGCGCGGGCGGCCTCGGCCGCGAGGCCGTCGGCGCGTTGCGCCGCGCGCAGTCGCCCGCCGCCGTCCACGACCAGCGCGATCAGCAGGAGGGCGGCGATCGCGACGCCCGCGAACAGCAGGCTCACGCTGCCCTCGTCGCGCGGGCGGCATGACCGTCGCGCCCCGGAAAGCCGTCCCGAGCCGCGACCTCCGGTCCGCGCCGAGTCGCGACCGTGCCCCGGTCCCCCGACGTGTTCCGGGACTTCGACGCTTTCCGGGACCTCGGCGTCTCCGGGTACTTCGGACCGCTCCCGCGCCTCGACCCTCCCGCGGACACCCACCCACGACACCCGAACGACCCCGCCTCCGTCGGCCTTCCGGCCGAGGTCACGGCCGGCAGACCCGCCCGGGCGCGCGCACGCACACCCGCCCGCGGACCCGGGCACACCCGCGACGGCCCCGGCGCCGCACGCGGCCCCGACCCGGTCCCCGCCCGCGACACATCGCCCCGTCCCCGTCCACCTCCCCCGGCGTGCCCGGCCGACGCCGCTCATCCGCGTGCCCGGTAGGTGTCGAGCGGGGACACGAACGTGGATGTCATCGACTTGGTCCCCAGGTTCGGCAGGCCGGGCGCGGCGAGGTCGCCGAGCGGGAGGCGGCAGGTGACGGTCGCGGTGACCGACGCGGCGGTGCCCACCGGCGCGGCGAACCCGGAGGTGTCCACGGTCACCGACGTACTCGCGCAGTGCAGTCCCTGCTGGGACAGGGTGGCCCCGGCCGCCGCGGTGGCGCGGCTCTGCGCGTCGCCGGGTGTGCGGGCGGACGTGGCGGCCCGGGCGGCGGCCTTGGCCGCGGCGTCCACGGCCGACCCGGCGAGCGTCACCCGCCCGGCCAGGACGCCCAGGATCAGGAGCGCGAGCAACGCCGGTACGAGGATGGCCACTTCGAGGGTGACCGAACCCGCGTCCCGGCGATCCGCGTCCCGGCGATCCGCGTCCCGGCGATCCGCCTCGCGGGCGCCTCGCGTCGCGACAAGCCCGGACGCCGCCTCCACGCTCGTCCCGCGAGCGGCGGGTAGCGGGCGGGAACGTCGGTTCGACACGGGTGTGGCCCTCCTCTCCGGGCTTGGAACGAATCGGTGGTGGTGGGGCGTCGGGTTCAGGGCCCGATCGGGCTCCACCGCTCCACCGGCGCCTGCGCGTCCTGCGTGATGGTGATGTCGGGCAGCAGCGGGACGATCGACAGGCACCGGGCGGTGACCCGCACCCGCACCGTGTCCGCCGTGCTCCCCTCCGTGGACACGCTCGGACCGCGCAGCCCGAGGTTGTCCGCCGCCTGCCGCGCCCGTTCGGCCGCCGTCTGCGGGGTGCCGATCCGGTACGCGCGGCCGGACTCGACGCCCTCGCGGGCCGCCGCCAGGGCCGCCTCGCGGGCGAACCACCACAGGCAGCCCTGCAGGACCGTCAGGATCAGCACCAGGACGACCGGCATCAGGATGGCCAGTTGCAGCGATGTGGTTCCGCCGTCCGACGGCAACTCCCGATACCGACGCCGCAGGCGGCGGAACGCGTGGGACACCTCAGAACCCGCCGATGATCGAGATCTTCCCGTTCACGACCTTGGTGATGACCGCGATCAGCCCGACCGCGAGAACCCCGACGCCCGCCGCGATCAGGGCGACCTCCAGGCTGGTGAGCCCGGCGTCCGATCCCTCCTCGTCGACCTTGCGCCGGTAGCGGTCGCGCACGTTCAGGGCCACGGTCAAAACAAAGTGGAGCGCGGCGTCGTACATGGTTCCCTCCGGTGGTTGTTCGGTGGTCCGGGGTCCGGATCGCGGCGATGCGCGGGGGGTTCAGATCGCCACGATCTGGAGGATGGCGGGCATGCCCAGGAAGATCGTCAGCAGGATCACCAGGACGGTGCCCGGCACCACGAGGCGTTCGGAGTCGGTGTTGGCGCGTTCGTGTTCCGCCGAGAGCAGTTCGGTGCGCAGGGCGGCGGCGCGGGCTCGCAGGGTGCCGTAGACGGCGGCGCCCTCGACGCCGGCGAGTTCGATGATGTCGGCCACGTCGGCGAGTTCGGGCAGGTCCAGGTCGCCGGCGAGGTCGCGCAGTGCCTGCCAGGGGTCGGCGCCGTGGGCCCGGGCGCGGGCGAGCGCATCCTGGATGCGCAGGAACGCCCACCCGTTGCCGACCCGGGCGGCGTTCTCCAGCGCCTCGGCGGGTCCGGCGTCGCCGGCGCGCTGGAGCGCGACCAGGTCGAGGTAGGTGGCGGCGGCGTGTTGGAACTCCACCCGCGCGGCCTTCGCCTTGACTGCGAGTTCACGGTCGGGCGTCTGCCACATGACCACCGCCAGGACCAGGCACGCGCCGACGGGGACGACGAACGGCAGCGCGATCCCGAGCATGGATACGGCGGTGGAGAACAGGATCGGCAGGAGGATGCCGAGCAGCCCCATCGCGGCCTTGGTGCGCAGGTGGTCGCCCGCGCTCTGGCCGACCAAGGCCAGGCGGGTGTGCGGGACGGACACGCCCGGCACCCGCTGGGCCAGCCGGGCCAGCGCGTCGCCGAACGCGCTGTCCGTGCCGGTGTCGCGGGCCGCGATCGCGGCGGCGGTCGGGCGCCCGGTCAGGCGATCCGCGGCGGCGGTCAGGTCCGGTGGCGCGGGCCGCAGTTCGCGGATCAGCAGCGCGACGCCGGCGCCGACCAGGGCTCCCGGAATCAGGTACCAGGTTTCGATCATCGGGCCGCCTCCGGTTCGGCGACCGGGGCCACGACCGTGACGACGCTGCGCTCGTCGTGGACCAGGATCCGCGGCGCGGGCTTGTACGCGGTCACCGACCGCATCCACAGCAGGACGCCGGTGAAGCAGGCCATCAACACGATCAGCGACGTCTGTCCGACCGCGCTCGCGTAGGGCTTGGCGTAGTCGCGGTTGAACGCCATCAGTCCGCCCATCGCCACGGTGAGATAGGTGATCCACCGGACCGTGGCACGCGCGCTGGCCCGGTCGGCCTCGATCGAGCGCCGCTGGCGTACCTCCTCGCGCACGGTCGTGGCGAAGTCCCGCAACGCCACGGCCAGTCCGGGCCCACGATCGTCCGCGCGCAGGATCAACGCCGCGGCGATCTTGTCGGCGGTGGCGTCGCGGAACGCGTCGGCGAAGCGGTACAGGGCGTCCGCCGGACGCCACTGGGCCTGCAACCGCGAGACCAGGTCGCCGACCTCGGCCTCGATGGGCGCCGGGCAGGTGCCGCGGGAGGTGAGGATGGCGTTCTCCAGGCCGGCGCCGAGTTCGACGAGGTCGGCCAGGCGTCGGGTCCACTCGGCGAGCGCGTCGAGCCGGTCGATGCCGGAGTAGTCGGCCCGGGTCGGCGCCATCAACCACGGCCAGCCCAGCACCGCGACCGGCACCAGGACCACCGCGACCAGCCACCCGGTGACCAACCACGCCGCGACACCGGCGATCCCGGCCACGACCCGGCGCACGTTGCGGGCGCGCACGGCGGCCGGCGACAGCGGCGGGCGGGCCCGGCGGACCCGGCCCGGTCGGGGCGGCGCGTCGACGTCGGTGCCGCGCCATCCCCACCACAGCAGGACGAGTCCGGCGGTGACCAGCGCCGTGCACACCCCGGCCCACAGGGCCTGTGCGTCCATGTCGGTCATCCCCCCACGAGATGCATCGGCGCCCACTGCGGGGCGGCGTTGAGCCACAGCGGGTCGAAGCCCGCCCGGCGCAGCGTCGCCGCGTCGGTGGGCGCGGTGAGCGGTACCGCCCGCGGGTCGTCGCCGCGCGGCCCGAACACGGTGTTGGTGGCGGGGCGTCCGTTCTCGCCCATGCCGGCCATCTGCAGGACGTGCGAGACGAAGCGGTGTCGGCGCCCGCCGATGCCGCTCTCGTCGATCATGCGGACGAACACCAGGTAGTCGACGGCGTTGGCGGCCAGCCGGTAGGCGAGCCGGTCGCTCATGTGCTGTCCGTACTCCAGGCACAGCTCGGCGATCCGGTCGAAGATCATGTGTGGTTCGCGGACGTGGAGGGTGCACATCGAGCCGCCCTCGCCGTTGGTCATCACCCGCAGCATGGGCACGATCTCGCTGGAGCGGACCTCGCCGACAATCATGCGGGACAGCGTCATGCGCAGCGCCGGGGGGATCATGTCGCCGATGGTGATCTCGCCGGCTGAGCGGCCGTCGGCGCCGCGTTCGCCGTTGCCCTCGCGGGCCTCGAACGCGACGACCTGCTCCAGGTGGCCGAGTTCGTGCAGGAACAGTTCGTACTCGCTCTCGAGGGTGCCCACACGTTCGGCCGCCGGGATCTCGCGGGCGAGGGCACGCAGGAGCGACGTCTTGCCGACGCCCTGGGTCCCGCAGATGATCACGTTCTTCTTGGCGCGGATCAACGCGCCCAGGAATCGGGCGAGTACGGGTTCGAGGGTTCCCCAGGCGACCAGGTCGTCGAGTGTGACGGTCTTGACCCGGTGCCGGCGGATGGTCACGCAGGTGTGCTGGGTGACCTCGATGACCGCCTGCAGGCGCGAGCCGTCGGGCAGGCGCAGCGCCAGGAACGGCGACGACGTGGACAGGGTGCGCTCGCCCGCGCCGCTGCGGCGGGCCAGGTTGCGCAGCAGCTCGCGCAGTTCCTCGTCGGAGGCGGTCAGCGGGGCGACCCGGCGGCGGGGGCGGTCGGCGTAGTCCACCCACACGGTGGCGTAGCCGTTGATCAGGATGTTCTCGACGGCGTCGTCGTTGAGGTACGGCTCCAGCGGGCCGGCCCGGAAGAGCCAGTCGAACACCGCGCGTCCGTAGGCGCGGTCCTCCGCCGGGGTGGTGGCGGTGCCGCGTTCGCGTGCGGTGACGTCCGCCCATTCGGCGACGACCTGGGCGATCAGCGCGCGGCCGCGTTGTTCGCGGTCGGCCTCGGGCAGGCCGGGGCGGGCGCGGTCCTGCTCGTGCAGGCGTTCGGCGGCGCGCTCGCGCAGGACGCGGACGGCGGCGAGGTCGAGGACCACCTGCGGTGCGGTGGAGCCGACGGCGGGGCCCGCGGCGGTGCCGGCCGACGGGTCGGCGGCGGGGGCGTGGGTGGTCGCGACGGGGCCGGTGGGGAAGGGGGTCCGGGTGTACGGCGACGGGACGGGGGCGGCGGGCGGCGGAGGCGGCGGGGGTGGGCCGTTCGTGGGCCCGGGGGTGGGCGGACGGTGCAGTGGGGAGGCGTTACCCAACACGAGAGTGCTCCCCCGTTCCCGTCCACGGACCGCTACCGGGGACGGCGCCCGGGGCACCGGGAACCTGCAGCCGCAGCCGCCGGGTCCGCGCGTGCACCAGGATCTCGTCCGCGCCGGAGGCGATCTGCCGCATCAGACGCGACCGCATCGCGCGCTTGTCCACCTCGCCGCGACCGTCGGACAGCGCGTCGGCGGTGCGCGGATCGTGCGGCAACGACATCAGCAACGGCAGATCCAGCAACTTGGCGACCTCGCCCGCCGGATAGTCCGCGCCCTCCACGACGACCAGCCCCAGCGCGTCCGCGCCGGTACCGTTCGCGTCCAGGTCGCGGCGCAGCGCCTCGACGCGCACCCGCGCTGCGGTCGCCGAACGCAGCGTCCCGCGCGCGACGACCAGGACCACGTCGGCCCTGCGGGCCAGTACGGCGGAGGAGCCGAGGGTGCCGGAACGCCCCAGGTCCACCACCACGTCGTGCGCGATCTCCTGGCCCTCCAACCAGGCCAACAACCGGGCCAGCGGCTCCCAGGTGTGCGCGAGCGAGGCGGCCTGGGCGAAGTCGACGAGCCCGGGCAGCAGCAGCCGGGTGCGCTCACCGCCGGTCAGGTCGATCAGCTGCTGGAAGAAGAACTCGTCCAACTTGCCCTGCCGCTGGGCCAGTCCGAGCTGGTGCAGCCCGTACTGCGCCGACACCCGCCCACGCAGCGCACCGGCCAGGACCGCCCCGCCATCGGGATCGGCCTCCACCATCACCACCCGACCGGAGGCGGACAACGGCCAGGACAGGGTCAGCCCGAGCGCCGTCGTGGTGGCCCCCGGCGCGCCCACGCCGCCGACCACGGCCACCACGGTCACGGGCGGGCCTCCGGCTGCAGGACCACCAGCGCGACGAGTTCGGTGGAGGCGCGCGCGGCGACGGTGGCGGCGTCCCCCTTGGGCACGGCGACATCGACGACCACGCGTCCGGACTGGTCGGGCGCGCCGACGGCGAACACGGTGGCGGCGACGGTCGCGGGCGGCGTCAGCGTCTGCCCCTTGGCCGCGTCCGACACCTTGCCCGGCGTCGACACCACCAGGACCCTGCGCCCCGGCTGCAGCGGCGTGGTCGGCAACTGCCCCGGCGTCAGGGCCATCCCGACCAGGATCTCGTCCGGCTGCAACACCAGCGTGTCGGTGACCTGTCCACGCGCGATCAGCGTGTCCGGCCGCAACTCCACCGCGGCGCGCTTGCCCACCACCGCCCGCTTGTCCTTGGCCGAGACCGTCTGCACGCCGCCACCGACCGACACCATCACGGTCCGCACGTCGGCGTCGGCAACCACCGCGCCGTAGGGCACGGTCCGCGCCACCGCGAGCACCTCGACCCGCTTGTCCTTCGCGGTGAACAACGCCGCCCCACCGACCCCACCGACCGCAACGAGGGCGACCGCCAGCGCCATCACCCCGGGCCTACGCCGCCGCTGCCCAAGCCCCTTGGGTGGCGTCACCAGCGCAACCCCCGGCGCGGCCTGGTCCCCCGCGTCCCGAGCCCGACGCGCCGTCGCGGATTTCACGCAGACTCCCCCTATATCCCGATACCCAACATCGGCGACCGAACAGGGCATAACGAATTCCCCTGTCGGACAAGCCAACATACTGTTTCAGCCAAGCGGACGCGATCGATCTGTGACGCAATCCCCACACCGGGTAGGTGCACCCGCCACTCCGACTGTGACAGCCCCCAGAAAAACCCCTCCACCACCCACATCCACCACGAACCCCGGAAAACCCGGTCACCCCCACCGAATCCCCACGTTCTCGAACTCCGTTCAACCGCACGGGAGTCCACCCAGAGCCGACACACGAGACCCCCAGGTCCGGCCCATCCACTCAAACTCAACACAGAGAACCCAAAATCAACCAAACCAGCAATGAAGCCCCGATTCCGATCCCCTAATCGACAAACACACCCACCGCAAGCAGCCAATCCCATTGACCACCCGAAAACCCGCCATCGCCAGCCGACCAAACCACCACCGCAATCAGCCGGATGACGCTCCCGCACCATCCCAATCCCGCAACCAAACGCGGAGAGACATCCAAGGTCCGACGGCTCACCTTGGGGACTTCCGAGGGACCGACCGGACCGCCCTCGGCTCAACCCCAACTCGCGTGGGTACTTCGATGCTCCCTACCGCGAACTCGGCGCCGACTACTCGATCAAACGTCACCCCGCTCGCGCCATGCGTCGCGTGATCATCAAGGAAGCCGGCAGCCTCGGGCCGACAGTCGACTTCGACCTCATGCGGCGGCTTGACCTGCAAGGTGCACCGTATTGTCGTGTCAGACCGCGAATGTGTTCGGTCCGGTACACGTGAATGCGCTCGCATCTCGGGACGGGGACCGGCCTGCGCGGCCCATCCTCAGGTCGCCCAGGGCAGCCGTACCGCCTCGACACCGGTGTCGTTCAGCAGAGCCTCGATGAGAGCCGAAGGCCCGGCGACCTTGGTGGCCGACAGGTCGTAGTCGGTGCACAGGACCCATGAGCGATCTTCGACCCAGAGGTTGGCGGGACTGAAGTCGGCCTCAGACATGTCGTAGAGGATCTCGGCGTCGCCGAGGCGCCCCGCCCGCACATGGAGGTTGTCGAAGTCGACGGCCCCGAGCGTCAGCGGGTTGTAATAGGCCAGACAGCGGGTGTCCGGACCTGCGGGGCTGTGCGCGGTGAGGATGTCGATCAGCCGGATCCAGGTCTCACGGTCCAAGCTCCCCTCGGTGGGAGGGACGATGCCCAGCGGCCAACTGCCGTTCTTCATGGCCGAGGAGAGGCAACGAGAGGAGGGCAGGCGCCCGTCGGGAACGATCGGGCCGCCGGTTCGCCGGGCAAGCTCCGCCCACCGCAGCCGCCGCCAGCCGGGGCCAGGGTGCCCGGCCCGGCCCAGCCCACCCCCCGTGGCGACGCTGACGGCGTCGAGATCGACGCCCTCGACGATGTCACGCGGGATGCTCCCGCCCGCCAGACGCACCTGCCGGTACTCGTGATGCGATACGTCGCCCGGCCCGTGCTCGTGTTCGTACATGGCGTTGAGCACCCAGACCGCATCGGGCATCGCCGGCGGCATGAACCCGGTCAAACCGTCGCCGCACAGCTCAAACAGCCAGTCCGTCGCACCAGACGAAGCGACTGGCCAAAGGGCCGACAACAGGTTCGATTTCTCGGGCATGGATTCATGATCCCGGCCGCGACCACGGGCCACGCGAGGGACCGGCATCCTGTAGCCGCCGCACCACTGGGCACGTTCCGGTGTGCCTGGCTGGGCATCGTGACCTGCACCTCAACAAAAGCAGCAAATTTCGCGCTGAACCGGGCATTGATAGCCCACAAGCAGTACGAACACAGCTCACCCCCACCTGCGTGGGGACTTCCTCGGTCCGAACCCATCGGTTTCGCGAACGACCGGCTCACCCCCACCTGCGTGGGGACTTCGATACGTCCGTCGTTCGGACAGCGAATGAACTCGGCTCACCCCCACCTGCGTGGGGACTTCCGCGCGATCGGCAACTGGGGCAGGTTGATCAGCGGCTCACCCCCACCTGCGTGGGGACTTCTGTCCGCCCACTACGGCATCCCCGTGGTGGACCGGCTCACCCCCACCTGCGTGGGGACTTCGTGACCGCGATCGTCCCGCGCAGGCTGCCCGACGGCTCACCCCCACCTGCGTGGGGACTTCTGCGACGTACATCCGCATTTCACGGGCCGTGCCGGCTCACCTCCACCTGCGTGGGGACTTCGTGCTGAACCCGGCCTACGTGACCACGTCGGCCGGCTCACCCCCACCTGCGTGGGGACTTCGGCGCTCCGCGTTGGATTCCGCCTAGGTCGAACGGCTCACCCCCACCTGCGTGGGGACTGCGCTGGCGACCCCGAGTCCGTAGCCGCGCATGAAGACTCACCCCCACCTGCGTGGGGACTTCGCCTCGGATCGAAGTTTTACCGCATCTCTACGCGGCTCACCCCCACCTGCGTGGGGACTTCTCGTACCCTGAACACGAACGGCGCCGGTCCCGAGGCTCACCCCCACCTGCGTGGGGACTTCCGGCGGTCCGGGGTTCAGAGCCCGGACCGCCGCGGCTCACCCCCCACCTGCGTGGGGACTTCGTCGCGCCGCTCGGCGGTGAAGGCTCGCAGGCCCGGCTCACCCCCACCTGCGTGGGGACTTCATCGCGAGTTCGCGTCGCAGGCGGCGTCGCGCCGGCTCACCCCCACCTGCGTGGGGACTTCGCTGATCACGCGCACACGGACGCGGGCGTGGACGGCTCACCCCCACCTGCGTGGGGACTTCACGTTGACGTCGAGGTCGTCCTGGGCGTTGTTCGGCTCACCCCCACCTGCGTGGGGACTTCTTCCTCGCGCTGCGCGGATACATCACGTTCGACGGCTCGCCCCCACCTGCGTGGGGACTTCTCGCGGGCGAACGAGAGTGTGGTCAACCAACCCGGCTCACCCCCACCTGCGTGGGGACTTCTGCAACGCGGACGCGGTCACCGCGTCGAGCGGCGGCTCACCCCCACCTGCGTGGGGACTTCCCGACCGCCGGCGCGTCGAGCGAGAACTGGTTCGGCTCACCCCCACCTGCGTGGGGACTTCGTGATGGCGTTCTCCCTCGGCAACATCCACCGCGGCTCACCCCCACCTGCGTGGGGACTTCCACGGAGCGACAGATCAGGGCAGCAGAGCCGGACGGCTCACCCCCACCTGCGTGGGGACTTCGAAACTCAGCGCGAACGCCAACCACAGCGCGCCGGCTCACCCCCACCTGCGTGGGGACTTCTGTTCGCGGCGCTCGAAAGAGTGGCTACAGTGCGGCTCACCCCCACCTGCGTGGGGACTTCGAAGAGCTGTGGAGTGAAGCGCGGTCCGTGGGCGGCTCACCCCCACCTGCGTGGGGACTTCCAGCGCTGTGGCGGAGGCGATGGCCAAGCTGACGGCTCACCCCCACCTGCGTGGGGACTTCCGGAGTCGTCATGCTCAGGCTCATCCGAAGAGCGGCTCACCCCCACCTGCGTGGGGACTTCGTCGGCGTCGGGCAGAATCACGTAACCGCCCGCGGCTCACCCCCACCTGCGTGGGGACTTCCGCGACACCGACCCCGACGACCGCAGCGGCCGCCGGCTCACCCCCACCTGCGTGGGGACTTCATGAACTGCTGGTCGAGCATGCTCAGCATGAGCGGCTCACCCCCACCTGCGTGGGGACTTCGAAACGCCGTTCAGCGCCTCGTCGATCTTGAGCGGCTCACCCCCACCTGCGTGGGGACTTCGTCCGGTCCGGCGGGGGAATCTGCCCCCGAGACGGCTCACCCCCACCTGCGTGGGGACTTCGTCGCGGGCTTCGCTGCCCTCGCTGGGGTGGAGCGGCTCACCCCCACCTGCGTGGGGACTTCGGTTGACAGTGCCTAGTCGGGTGTGGTGCGCTCGGCTCACCCCCACCTGCGTGGGGACTTCAACCCCTGGTCACTGTGTGAAGTGGTGTTCCACGGCTCACCCCCACCTGCGTGGGGACTTCAGTCGATCCCGACCGGGAACGCGTAGGCGAAACGGCTCACCCCCACCTGCGTGGGGACTTCCCTTCCCGACCTGCGGGTTCCTGAAGGCTTTGCCGATTCGTGATGTAAATAGGGCCATTGCGGCAAGGCTCTTGCCTGTTTTCGATCCGCAGTGTCGGCGGCCGCTCGCACACGAGATGTTGTCGCATGATTCGTCGCGTTCCCGGCTCCGGTCGAACGTACGCACCCCTTCGGTGTTCGACGCGTGTCGGCCCTCGAAGGCATCGCCGCCACCGACGGATCCGGAACTAGATCGCTTCAACTCCTCTGCGGTCACGAAGCAAGGATACGAACCCTGCCCATGGTCGCCCCGGCCGAACGAACCTACGGCGCCCCGACGTTCCGCCGCGCCCCGAGTCGGGTTTCGGGATGGCAAGCCGTTGTGCCGCGCAGGCGACCATCCGGCTGCAGTCGTCGAACCGGGGTTCGCAGGTTGGGCGCCCACGGTGTTGCGGGGGTGGTGTCCGGCGAGTGCCTACATCTCCCCGGTGCGGACATCGTCGACACTGGTCGTGTGGGTGGCGACCAGGATGCCGATCTGTGCCGCCGATCCAAGCAACGTCCAGTGGTGGTCACAATGACAGTGCACACCCAGGCGGTGTAGACGCGCCCCGGTCCGGACAAATCTCGGCACCCACGAGGTCGGGGTGTACGGAAGGCACATACCCCCGTCCCCGGCGCGCGGCAAGCGTTGCGGGCAGTCCGTGGAGGTGGTCGATCTCTTGGTGGACGGGTTGAGCGAGACCCCGTTCGTAGACCGTGGTAATCGTGGCGCCCTCAAGTGTGGTGGTTTCTACGGCGATCCGCAGTGGGCACGGGACGTCGGAGGTCTGATCTACCGCGACGACGACCGGACCTGTGTCGTCAGCCTCGTCCCGGAGCCCGAACTTCTCCTGTGCGCGTATCGGGAATGTGAGCCCTCCGCCGTCGGACGAAGGCTATGCGTCTTGAGAAACCCCCGGTTGCGGACCGGAGGTTTCCCGAACACCTTGGACGCGCGTTCGCGATCGACACCTCATCGCCCTTCGCGTCCTTGCGGCGGGGCGGTGACGATGTGGCGCAGGTATGCCTGTGGGTCCTGCATGAAGCGGCGCCAGTGGTCCACGAGTTGCAGAGCGTCCCAGGTGGTGTGGCGGATGCCGTGGTCGCCGACTTCGACGATGTCGGCGTCGGGGGTGGCGGCGAGGATGGGTGAGTGGGTGGCGCAGATGATCTGGGAGCCGGTGGTGGCGAGTTCGTGCATGAGGCCGACAAGGGTCAGGCACGAGGTGAAAGAGAGGGCGGCTTCGGGTTCGTCCATGAGGTAGAGGCCGGGTTCGCGAAGCATGGCGTCGAAGACGGTCATGAAGCCTTCGCCGTGGGACTGTTTGGTGAGGTCCTGTTCCCAGAAGCCGGGCCAGCCGGAGACGTTCTGTCCGAGGTCGAACAGAGTTTCGGCGCGGAGGAAGAATCCGCGGCGTTTGAGGCGCGGGCCGCCGATGAGGCGGGCCCCGGCCTTGGTGAGGTCCGGGCGCAGGACCGCGCCCAGGGGGGTGGGTGCTCCGGCGCCGGCGTACTTGGTGCCGGCCTTGCCGCCGTGGGAGGAGATGCGGGCGGTGCCGGCGATGGCCTCGACGATGGTGGATTTCCCGGAGCCGTTCTCGCCGACGAGGAAGGTGAGGGGCCGGTCGAAGTCGAGTCCTTCGGCGGCGAGTTGTCGCACGGGTGCCATGGTGAACGGCCACGTCTCGGGGAGCGTGGCATCGGTATCGAGTGCGATGCGGGTGATGAACACGGGTCAGGTCTTTCGGCGGGTGGGGTTCAGGAGGCGGTCGGCGAGGTCGCGCAGTGGGGCCTCCAGGTCGGGGTACTCGCCCTGTTCGATGCGGTGGAGCATGAACCGGATTGCGGACAGTTGTGCGTGCCGGCCGCTGGGGGTGTCCAGGACGTCGGCGAACACGGTTCGGAGGCGGGTCGCGGTCTCGGGGACCAGGAGGGTGTGGCAGTACAGGGTGGCCGCGCCGTATCCCCGGGTGGCGCGGCCCCAGTACTCCCAGTCGAGGAGCGCCAGGCTCGGCGTGGTGAGGTTGGCCCAGTGCAGGTCGGTGTGTTCGGTGGCGACCAGGGGCCGGTCGGGCACGGGGCGGCCGTAGAACGCCTCCAGGTCGGCCGTGTACGCGGTCAGATCGGCGCGGCCCCGGGTCGTGGGGTGTTCCGCGAGGGTGCCGAGGGCGGCACGCAGGTTCGACCACCACGTGTCGGGCACCTCGACCGGAGTCCGGAGTTCGGGGGTGGGCGAGCACGCGGGATCCACGCGGGTGGAGAGTTCGGCCTTGATGACGACGACGTCCTCGGTCCATTCCACGTGGTCGACAAGGCGGGGTTTGGGGACGCCGTCCAGGTGGGCGGCGTCGCGCGTCCCGGTCCAGGCTTCCCCGCCCGCGTCGTCGCGGTGCTCGCCGGTGGCTCGCAGCCACAGCGGATCGCCGTCGCGCGTAACGGGGGCGCCGATCGCGCGGTCGCCCCACCCGAAGTGGACGTCCTTCTCCTGGTCCGGCAGGGCGGCGCCGAGTCGGTCCGCGCCCTGCATGAGGATGCGGCGGAGGAAGCGGCGTTGGCCCGAGTCGTCGTCGTTCACCAGCGGTGCGGCCTCTCGGTGGGTCGGGCCTACGGGTTGGGTCGGCACTTGTTGGGCCGGCACCTATTGTCCGGCTCGCACGTGCGGTCCTTGGGCTGACACGGCCCGCAGTTGTACTTGGGTTGGCACTGCGGCCCCTGGGGCCCGCACGCCTTGGGCGAACATCCGGTCGGGACGCACGCGGGACTGCAGGTGGGGCCGCACTGGGGGTTGCACATGTCGGGGGTGCACGGGGCGCGGCGGGTGAACTCCTCGCAGAGCGCGGCCGAGGCGGCGCGCATGCGGGGCCCCTCGAGGATGCGCCCAAGGGGTTCGGTGCGGACGTTGCCCTGGGGCATCCAGCGGGCGAAGACGCACGGCCACACGTCTCCGTTCGGGGACACGGCGGCCACGCCCTGACCGCACCCTCCGCACAGTTGCGTCGCGTCGGGGTTCTCGGTGCGGATGCCGCGTCCGACCTGGCGCAGGTGGTCGACGCCGATGTCGGTGACGCCGAGCGCGTCGAGTTCGGCGTGGGCCTGGGCGAAGCGTTGGTCGTCGCCGAGGTCGATGATCCCGGCCCGGAGCGGGATGCCGCGTTCGAGGACCCGAACGATGTTCGCGCGGGTGCGGCGGTGGCTGCCCGTGCGGCGGGTGATGGCGTCGTGCTCGGCGGCGGTGTCGGAGTAGTAGCTGGTGGCCAGGCGGACGCCGGGGCGCGTGAACAGCGCCCAGTGGGCGGGGCGGACGTGGAGGAGGTTGGTGAAGACCTCCGTGTGCAGGCCGTGGTCGAGGGCATGGGCGAGGAGCCGGTCGAAGGCGGGGTGGACGGTGGGTTCGCCGCCGATGAACTGCACCATGCCCACGCCCATGCGGGCGGCGTCGGTGATCACACGGGCCCAGTCGTCGGCGTCCATGGAGCCGTGGGTGCCGGTGGGGCCGCTGTCCGCATAGCAGTGGGTGCAGGGCAGGGGGCAGCGTCCGGTGATCTCCAACCACAGGAACGACCACCGCGGCGCGCGGTCGTCCGCTGGCAGTCGAGCGGTGTCCCCGGCCTGTTCGGCGAGGCGTGCGGTCAGGGCGCCGAAGGTCGGCGCGAGGGTGTCCGTCAAGTTCGTCGAGGTGTCAGTCATCGGCAGGCGTCCTTGTCACGGGGATCGGGCCCGGGGCGGTGGTGGCGGCCGGGTGCGCGCCGTACTGCTCGGATTGGAGGGTGAACGTGTCCGCGTAGATCGCGTTCGCGGCCATGAGTTCGTCGTGGGTGCCGTGTTCGGCGATGCGTCCCTTGTCGAGGACGTAGATGTGGTCGGCGCGTTGGACCGAGGCGAGGCGGTGGGTAATCAGGACGACGATCGTGCCGTTGGCGACGAGTTCGCGGATGCGGGCGCACGTCTCGATCTCCCGGCGGGCGTCCAGCGCCGAGGTGGGCTCGTCCGCGATCACCACGGGCGCCCGCCGGTAGCGTTCGCGAGCCAGCGCAATGGCCTGCCACTGCCCACCGGACAATTCCATGCCGCCCTCGTAGTTGCGATCCAGGAGGGTGTCCAGACAGCGCGGAAGGTCGTCGATCACCGGCTTGGCGCCCGCGTACTCGCAGGCCGCCGACAGCGCGCCCTCGTCAGGGCCGGTGTCGATGTCGGGGCGGCCGAGGACGATATTCGCGCGGGCGGTGAGATCCCACCGGACGAAGTCCTGTGGGACCAGGGCGACCTGGTCGAACACGCTGGTGCGTCTGCGTCGGCGACGTCCACGCCGTCCCACTCGACACTCCCGCTCTCGGGCCGGTACAGGCCCGCGATCAGCTTCGCCAGGGTGGTCTTGCCCGAGCCGTTCTCCCCGGCGAACGCCACGATCGTGCCCCGGGCCAGGGTGACGTGGACGCCGTCGAGGGCCTTGTGGTCCCGGCCCGGGTAGGTGAAGGACACGTCTTTGACCCGCACCGTGCTCGGCGCGGTGATCCTGCTGCCGCAATCCGGAATGGCGTTCAGGTCGGCCTGGGCGCACGCCTCCCGGAGGTCGTTGGCGAACAGCGCCTGCTCGTACAGGTGCTGGATCCCCGAGACCAGGCCGGCCAGGCTGGAGGTGCCGGTACGGATCGCCAGGACCGCGGTGCCGGAGGTGGCCAGATCCGCGCACCCGCTCAACAGCAACCACGCGAGCGTGAGATACGTCAGCCTGGACGGGACGCCGGACAGCGCGGACGCGACAAGGTCGGTGCCGGCCTCGGCCTTGGCCAGGCGTTCCTTCTCCGCCTCCGCCGCAGCCGCCATTCGCTCGTAGTGGTGCAGCAGATACGCACCCGCGCCGTGAACCCGGACCTCCTGCGCGGTGCTCCGCGCGGTCAACGCCCAGGCGATCTCCGTCTGTTGACGGCCGTGGTCGGTCCACGCCAGGACGGATTCGTAGCGGCGCCGGGCCGAGCGCACGGTGCCCCAGCCCGGCGGCAGAATGATCAGCAGCATCATCGGCAGCAACAGCGGGTGCAGGACCGCCAGCACCATGCCCACGGCCGCGAGCGACACGAGCGCGTTGACGACCTGCACGCTGTGGGTGATCATCAGCCGACTCGCGTTGGTGCCCCACTTGGCGGTCTCCAGCAGGCGTTTGAAGTCGGCGTCCTCCAGCGTCGACATCTCCACCCCCACCACCGCCCGCAGCAGCTCGACCTCCGCGTACCGCTCGACCTTCGGCTCCAGCCGCCCGGTCGCCGCTGTGGACGCGGCCCGCAGCGTCGCCCCCAGCACCCCCATCGCGGCCACGAACACCAGCGCCGGCGCCGCGGAGCGCACCCGGTCCGGCGTGGGCCCGGCGCTGAACAACTCGACGAGGATGCGGTTGGTGCCCACCAGACCCAGCGCGGACGCGACGCCCTGACCGATCTGCGCGAACGCCACCACCAGCAGCGCAACCCGGTCCGCCGCCCAACCCAGACGCACCGACCGCGCGATCAGACCCGGCAACCGCCGCAGCGTCCCCAGGAACGACAATTCCGTGTGGACACCGCGGTGCAGGTGACGGCCCCACGTGGGCTTGAGTTTCCCGCCGAACAACTCCCGGCCGCTCGCGTCACCCTCGGCCATCGCCTCCGCAGCCCGATCACGCCGTGCCCGGATCACCCGGCCACCGCCCCGAGGCCGACCGCGTGCAACCACCGATGGTTGTCGATCACGTAACCGGACCCCGGAGCCGTGTCCACCGTCAGCGTTTGGGCCTCGACGACCTCCCTCAGCAGGGCAAGGTGCGGTCGGACGACCGGCGAGAACCGCGCCAGCTCGTCCTGACGCAGCCGGACCGCCCAGTGCCCCGCGTCCACCCGCGTGAACACCGACCCCAGATGGCCGTCGCCGCGCCCGAAGAACGCCGAACGCGGGGCGGACAACGCGTGCACGGCGTCCGGGCATTGCTCGGCCAACTCCGCCAGGACCGCCCGCCCGTCCACCAGCCGGCACTGCCCGCCCGACATCGCAGGGACCGCGCACACCAGGAGCATCAGGCGCGGCGGGTAGGGCAGTTGGGAGCGTTCCGTGTGGTGCAGGAGTTCCCCGCTGCTCAGTCCCGCGAACCCCGGCACCCGAGCACCCACCCCGATGTCGCGGATCACGGTGACGCCGTCCGGATCGGCGTCGGGGTGGGCACGGGTCGCCATCAGGTCTCCGGCCAGCCGCAACACCGCGCGCCGCGAATCCGCCCCCCGGACCAGCGTCATCCCCCGCTCGCGCAACGCTAGTCCGACCCTCTCGACACCCCACCGGCCGCGCACGTCCAGCACGCGGGGCGGCGTTGGCGCATCGGGCATCCGTGTCTCCTTCGAGAGTCGTCGTCCACGTCCGGAACGCCACCCTGCCCCCACACCCGACCGGCCGTACAGTGACAGATCGTCAACCCGGCGTCATCGACGAAGGTGTCCCGTGCCAGCTCGACCCGGTGCTACGTTCCGAAGGTCCCGTGCCCGGACCACCACCCGTGAAGGACCCCATGGACACCCCCACACCCCACGCCTGGCCCGTCTCGGTCAAGGGCGTCGTCGTCGACCACGAAGGCCGAGTCCTGCTCCTGCGCAACGAACGCCGGGAATGGGAACTCCCGGGCGGGCGACTGGAACTCGGCGAGGAACCCGCCGAATGCGTCGTCCGCGAAATCGCGGAGGAAACCTCCTGGGACACCAAGACCGGGCCGCTGCTCGACACGTGGGTGTACCAGCCCATCCCCGGCCGGCACGTCCTGATCGTCACCTACGGCGTTCACCCCCTCGACACCGCCACCGCCCCGGTTCTCAGCCACGAGCACAAGGAGATCGGGCTCTTCGTCCGGGCCGAGGTTCCCGACCTGTTCATGCCGGACGGATACAAACGCTCGATCGACACGTGGTTCGACCACTCCCAGCGGGCCTGACCCAACCGTGGCCGGCGGAGCCGACCCGGCGACGATGTGGCGGTGGGCCACCCCCGCCGGTCAAGCCGTCCTCGCCACCCGCGACCTCGCCCGAATCCTGCGCCACCACCGCGCCGTCAACGCCCTGACCCAAACCGCGCTGGGCGAAGTCCTGGGCTACGACAAGACGTTCATCTCCGCGTTGGAGAACCGCCGCCGCTACATCCCCGACGTCGAATCCCGACGACGCGTCGCCGCCACCTGGGCGTGCCACCCCACGTCCTCGGCGTCACCGACCCCGCCGACACCGACTTCGCCGCGATGCTCCAATTCGGCGACTCCACCGTCCACCTCGCCGAGATCACCCGCCAGAGCGGACAGGCCACCGCCGCCGTCAACGAACTATGGCCACTCGTCGCCCGCCTTGAGGCCCGCGTCGCCGACGGCCACACCGAACGCGACGTCCTCGCCCTCCTCGGCCGCGCCCGCACCGGCCTCGGCGTCGCCCTCGGACACATCCTCCCCGAGGAACGCATGGCCACCGCCGCCCAGTGGACCGGCAAAGGACTCGCCGTCACCCGACGCCTCGACGACCGCCCCGCACTCGTCCACGCCCTGCGCATGCACGGCAACGAACTCCGCAAGACCGGCCTGCACGGAGCCGCCCTGCGCAGGCTGACCCACGCCGCGACCCTCGCCGCCACCGACGCCGAACGCGCGGCCGTCCAACCCCTCCTGGCCCGCGCCGCCGGGGCCGCAGGCCACTCCGGGCTCTTCGACCACGCCTGCGCGGCCAACCGCAGACTCCTCGACCGGGTGGGTCACGACGGACTGTTCAACGCCCTCGCCCACCACGAGATCCGTCTGCGCGGCCTGGTCACCACCGGCCGCATCACCCAGGCCGCCCACCTCGCCGAGAACGCCCCCGACTCCACCTGGCACGTCACCCCGCAATGGCGCGTCATCGAACACGTCACCACCGGCCGCGTCCTCCTCGCCGCAAGCGACACCACCGGCGCCCAAGATCGGCTGCTCACCGCCGCCACGCTCGCCCGCGAACTGCGCCTGCCCCACCAACTCCAACGCATCATCCGAGCAGCCACCGACCACCCCCACGTACGTGACACGGCACAGAGGCACCTGGCGGGACTCCGCATCACCATGGCGACCTGAGCCCCACAACATCCCCTTCGCGGCCGTAGCCCGCACGCCCGACGAGATCGCCGACTTCGTCTCGCGGGCCCAGCCGCAGCCCGTTCGGTCGATCTCCCGGTCGATCCCGCGCCAGCTCACCCCCACCTGCGTGGGGACTTCACCGCGGGGACCACCGTCACCTTCTCCGGCGACGGCTCACCCCCACCTGCGTGGGGACTTCTCCGGGATGATGCAGTCCCTCGTCACGGACGACGGCTCACCCCCACCTGCGTGGGAACTTCGTTGGAGGGGGTGGCGTGATTGCCAGCCTCTCCGGCTCACCCCCACCTGCGTGGGGACTTCTCTGTGTTGCTGCTGCGCGGGCCCCGGGAGACCGGCTCACCCCCACCTGCGTGGGGACTTCGCAGCGCCGCCATCTCCTCCGGCGGACTCCTGAAGGCTCACCCCCACCTGCGTGGGGACTTCTCCGTCCCCGACGTGTCGGGCGGTGGTGTCGGCGGCTCACCCCCACCTGCGTGGGGACTTCTCGTGCACACGACAGTGCCTGACTCCGGCCTGCGGCTCACCCCCACCTGCGTGGGGACTTCGATCTCTTTGCTGCTGGGATCGAGGCTGAGGACGGCTCACCCCCACCTGCGTGGGGACTTCATCGACATCGAGACCATCGCGGCGACCGCCGGCGGCTCACCCCCACCTGCGTGGGGACTTCGAGTCCGGGAATTCCCCGACTCGGGGGATCGGCGGCTCACCCCCACCTGCGTGGGGACTTCCGCGACGCACCGCCTCGGGGGTCGCAAGTTGGCGGCTCACCCCCACCTGCGTGGGGACTTCAGCGTCGCCCAGGCGAGGCAGACGAACGCGGCCGGCTCACCCCCACCTGCGTGGGGACTTCTCGGCCCAGCGCACGCGTCGTCCGCCCGCCTCCGGCTCACCCCCACCTGCGTGGGGACTTCGTCGGCGGCGAACGCCGCGGCGCGTTCGACGACGGCTCACCCCCACCTGCGTGGGGACTTCTTGGTATGGCGAAAGCTGTGGGCACGTTCCAACGGCTCACCCCCACCTGCGTGGGGACTTCGCCACACGGCTCCAAGAGCTGAGTGCCCCGTTCGGCTCACCCCCACCTGCGTGGGGACTTCACGAGATACGACCCGGCCGACCGATCACCCGCCGGCTCACCCCCACCTGCGTGGGGACTTCCCTTCCTGACCTGCGGGTTCTTGGCGGCTTTGCCGATTCGTAATGTAAACAGGGTCATTGCGGCAAGCCTCTTGCCTGTTTTGCTCGGGTGTTCTGGTGATCGTTCGTAAGTTGAGCGATATCGCATGCTCGGTCCTATATACGCGTCGGCCGGACAGGCGTGCGGAGTCGTTCGAGGCATATCTGTCCTTGAAGTTCCGGCCATCATCGACCGTCCGGAACGAGATCGGCTCGATTCCGCCGCAGTCACGAGGCAAGGATACGAGCCCTGCCTCCGGTCGCTCGGCGGCTGGACGTACCGATCAAGGCCCGACGATCTCACTGGTACGAGGACCTCTCCTGACGGGATATTGCTCCGGGTCAAGGCACGTGGGCCACTCCCCCGTGCATGTGGACCTGCCGACCGCCTCGGTGGACGGTCCGGTGGGGACCGATGTCGTCGGCTCTCCACACCGCGACGTCGCACACTCCGGGTGGCAACACGTCGAGCCCGCTGAACAGCGTGGCGGCCTCGTCGAGCGTGGCGACACGGCCCCAGGTTCCCCGAGTGCCGGTGTGCATGACGTCCGTGATCGCGCGGCGGACCCGCGGGTCGTCGCCGACGAGCACGCTCACGACCACGAACGAGCCCGACGGCAGCCTGTCGACGAGGTCGGACATGAAGGCCGCCGGACGCCGGAGGCAGTTCAGGACCGCCGTCGCCAATACGGCGATCGGGCCTTCGCCGAGGAGTTCGGCGACATCGGGGACGCGGACCAGGGCGCCGACGTCGGTGACGTCCGCAGGGACGACGCTCGTGTGATCGTTCTGGTCGAGAAGCATCCTGGCCTGCCCGACGACGAGCGGATCACGGTCGACATGGATAACGCGCGTCGCCCGAGCGATGCCTTGGGCCACGGTGTGGATGTAGGGCGTGGCGGGGACACCGCAGCCGAGGTCGAGCAGGCGGCGGACGCCGTGGTCGCGAACGAGGGTTCGGGTGGCGCGGCGGGCGAACGCCCGGGAGTTGAGGATGGCGGGTCCGATGTCGGGTGCGACGTGAAGGATGGCCGAGCCGGTCTCGCGGTCGGACGGGTAGTTGTCGTGGCCGCCCGCCAGCCAGTCGAACACGCGGGCGTCGGAGGCGGTGTCGATGCCGGGCGGGACCGGCTCGTCGGGGCTCACAGGGCCGCGCTCCGAATCGGGGCCGAGGCGTGCTCCCGGTCGGGGTGCGGCGCCGCGGCGCGTCGCAGGATGTCCGCGAGGGTGCCGCGGTGGAGGCGGGCGCGGACGGCGTGGTGGTCGGACAGGCCGCCCATGTCGATGACGTCGACGTCGGCGAGGGCGGGCAGGAGGATCCGCGACATCCAGAATCCGTCGACGGCCATGGCAGGGCCTTGCGATGGTTTGTCGATGACGGTGGGGGCGAGCGCGGCCATGCGTCCGTGGGTGCGTGCGATGTGGCGGGCGGCGTCCTCGGCGCCGACGGCGCGCATTTCGCGGTCGGTGTGGGTGTCGGGGACGCGGACGCCGTCGGGGCCGCGGCGGGAGCGGTGGATCCGGTGCACCGCGTCGGCGATGGCCTCGAGGTTCGGGAGCGCCGGGCCTCCCGGAATCGGGACGCGGTAGCTGTTGCGGTCGCCGCCGAGGATCGCGGGCAGCTTCACCGTGGCGCCGGATCCGGTGATGTGGTCCTTGTCGAGGAAGCGGGTCAGGTGCTCCCCCTCGATCGCTCGTGCGGTGCAGGAGGAGTGGGTGAGGTGGTGCGAGACGCAGACGATCGGCAGCGTCTCCCCGCCGGTGTCGTGCAGGCGAAGGGAGCGTGCGGTGGGCTCCAGTTGCCATCCGGAGTCGGCCCACCCGCGCGGCGATTCGAACACCCGCGGGTCCGCGTACAGGGCCGTGGCGCTGCCCCGGCCGACCCAACCGCGCATGGCGAGCACGGTCTCGGCGCGCTTGGCAAGTTCGCCGTCGTTGTCAAGGGCGTCCCACATCTCCTGCCTGAAGAGCGCGGCGGGCCGGAGCGAGGCGAGGAACGCGTGGGCCTCCCGCCACTTCCGGCGATCGCCTCCCCCGTTGTCCTCGAAATTCCAGGTGATGAAGTCGATGGTGGTCACGTCGTCGTGGGCCCTTTCGTGTCGATGAGGAAATGCATCCGCGTCCGGCCATTGCGGTGGGAGGAGCGAGGGTGCGGAAGCGGGTCGATCGGTTGTGGGCGCGTGAGCGCGCGGACGCGTGCCGCGTAAGGACGCGGGCGTCGCACCGCGGACCCACACGGGCGCCCGGTGTTCCCTTGTCCTGCTCGGCTCGGCAGTGGCGCTGCCGGTCACCGGCTACTGCCCGGTTACCGGTGCTCTTCCGCCGGCGTAAGGCTTGCGGGTGGTTCTCGGAGGCCGTCTGTGGGTCGGGGCGGTCGTGAAGTGCGGTTCGGGGCCGGGGATTTCGGCCGTCGCGCCTGGCACTCGGGGTGTACCGCGAGGACATCGCTCACGCACATGCCGCACCCGACCGCACGCCATCGCCGGGCCTCCGAGCGGTCCCCCGGCAGGAGAGACGGCCCATCAGCGTGGCTGCGAAACACCGCCTGCGGAATCCGTGCCGACGGCAGGGAAATCCACGCGTGCGTGAGATCGCCTCGCCGGGCGTCGGGCGCCGGTTTGATCGGGGCGGAGCAGCCGGGCGAGGCATGGGGGCGGGCTGCGCGACGGTACGCACAAAGGCGTGGCTCCCGTCTGTCGAACCCGACCGACGCCGAGCCCGGTGGCGGCCGTGGCGAGACGAGTCGGGTCGGGCCGGTCGGTCGGCCAAGACCCGCACGACCCCGCGCGACCATCACTCGACGGGGGCATCCGGCGCATGGCCAGGGCCGCTTCACCGAGCCGGGTGAGCGGTTCGCGCCGGGTGGACGGCTGTTCGTATAGCCGTGTGGCCTCGGTCGTGAGGTGTCGAAGGCCGTGGGACCCTGCGGCCACCTCAGGTGGGCGTAGCCGTCACGGAGGTGGAGCGCGCGGCTGTCCGGCGCGGCGTTCACCGTGGTGCCCCGCTCGGGGCGGTCGCCGACGCGTCGATGGTCGAGGTGTTGCGGCGGTGCGTGGCTCTGGCGGCGGCCCGGTGCAGGTCCGCGAGCCGGGTGTGCAGTTCCGCCGCGGTGGGTCGATCCAGCAGCGCACGGGCCAGGGCCGGGGCGAGGGTGTCGTCGAGTGCCGTCCAGGCGAGGTCGCGCGGGACGCGGGAGTGCGGTGCCCCGTCGGCGATGGCCTGGCGGCGTTGTGCCGGGGTGGGCGGTCGGCCGCCGTACGCCCGACGTACGGCGACCACCGGTTCCCCCGTCCAGCACATGCGGATCGTGGCGGCGAGGGCGTACACGTCGGCGGCCCGGGTGGCGACGGGTCGGCGCCGGCCGACGAGAGCGCCGGCAATCTCGGGGGCGGCGCAGTCGACGCGGCCCGCCGTATAGGGGTAGGCAGCGAGGAGGTCGCCGGGGATGGCGCCGTGGGGGCCGTGCGCGCACGCGTAGCTGACGAAGCGCGGCCCGACGGGGGTGTGGACGCATTGGGCGGGGTGGAGGTCTCCGTGGATCCACCCGTTCTTGTGGAGGTCGGCGACGACTCGGGCGAGTTCGACCGCCCGGCCCAGCGCCTGCAGGCGTACGATCCCGCGCTCGAGGCCCCGGGCCCGCAGGGACGCCCAGTGCTGTTCGGTCGTGGCGCCCTGGTACCACGGCGTCGCCAACCACGAGCCCGTGGCGTGGACGCCGTACCGGGGGTCTTCGACGGCCGGGTCCACGGCGTGCAGGGCCACCAGGGCTGCGGCCTCGCGGTCGACGACCCGGGTGCCCGTGCCGACCTTGACGGCCAGGGCCGTGTGCCCGCCCGACACCCGCCACACCCGCACACGCGAGGAATCGCTCACGGGTGTCGCGGTGGGCGCGGGGCCGACCAGGGGCCGGAGCGCGTCCGTGACGGCGCTCGGCAATATGGGAGTGGTGGTCATCCGAACTCCGATGAGGGGAAGGTGAAAACGGGACGGGGCAACGCATCCGCGAGATGGTCGAAGGCAAGGCCCCACGGCACGGGCCCGACGACAACGACGAGAGCGGCCCGAGGCGGCGGACACGCTGATGCGCCGCCCCCGGCCTCTCACGTACCGGTGCGCCGGGAGGGGATGAATCCCCCGAGTTCGCCGACGGCCGCGTAGCAATCCACGACCCGCTCGACGGGCGGGATGTCGAGCACCGGAATGTCGAGCACAGGAAGCCATCGCGAGGCCGGGACAAGACCCGGGTCGAGCAGAGTGCCGGGCACCAGCGAGAGGACTTCACCGCGGTCGCGAAGGCGCAGCGGGATGCCGTGGCTTCGGTACACGCGCGCCAGCGCCGCCGCGCGCGAATTTCGTCCGGTGTCGCCCACGAGGTGGGTCATGACAACGCGGCTACCCGGGGCCAACCCTGCGGTGAGGTGGTGAAGGACGCCACGCGGGCCGTATCGGAACGGCAGGTGCTGGAGCAGGTCCCCGACGACGACGGCGACCGGCCGCCCGAGGTCGAACATCGCGCGGATACACGGATGCCGCCACACGCTCTCCGGCCGCAGAGGAGACGCCCGCACGCACGCGACCCGTCCGCTGTCCGTACTCGACAGCGCGCTCTGCACGGCGTGCACGATCGGATCGTCCTCGACGTACACGACCCGACAGCCCCGATCGACCGCGTGCGCGACATCGTGGACGGCGCGGCCCTCGATCGGGATGCCCTGCGCGAAATCGACGAACTGGCGTATCCCCACGCGGGCGAGGCGATCAACCGCGCACCGCATGAACGCGCTCGCGTCCCGGGCGATCGTCGGCAGCTCCGGATGAACGGCCAGGGCGGCGTCGGCCAGAGCGCGGTCGGCGGAGAAGTGCGTGCGCCCGCCCGCAAGGTAGTCGTTCACCCGCGCCACGTGGGGCCGGTCCAAGCCGAGGTCGATGGCAAGAGAAAGCGAATGCCGCATGACTACCGTTTCGGAATCTGGACGGGAACACGGACCGGAGCGCGGTTCGGCGGCGCCCCGGGACGGGACTTGCTCTCGAACCAGCCGCGATCCGCCCGGGCCACGGGAGGGTGGGGCTGCGGAACGGGTGCCGCCCGCACGCCCGGGTCGAACGGTCGCCACGGTCCGGGACGTTCGCTGCCCTGCAGCCACAACTGATGCAGCACCCCGGCCAGACCGGGCCGCCGCGCCGCGGGCACCACGTGCAGATGCCGAGGAAACCCGAGATAGACCGCGCACAGGACCCGGACCGCCTGCCCGGCGGTGACGGTGCGCGAGCACCCGCCGAGACTCACGACGAACCGCAGTAATCGGGACCGATGACGCCCCACACACGGAACCGGCTCCCCCATCACCCGGACACCGCCGACGGCGTCCACACCGGCGCGCTGACCCGGCCCGCGGCGGGATCGGCTCCCACCAACGCCAGACGAGGCGGATCATGGGCGACCGGCGCCCCGCTGTCCCACGCCCGGCGCAAACCACGCAGCCAATCGATCGCCCGCTGCGCCGAAGGGAGTTCGCGGTCAGGCAGCAGCCACACCCCGGCACCGTTCGGCACGCTGTCGGGGCCAAGGCGGATCACAGCGAGCACGAGCGCGGTCGTGGTGGTCCGGTGAACGATGGCGACGGCCGCCTCGGCGACCGCGCGGCGACGCGACGCCGGTGTCCGGGGCAGGGTCCAGGCGTCGGTCTGGCAGTCGAGTGCCGTATCGAGGTCCGCCCACAGGGTCTGCCACAGCGTCAACGGCAGGATCCAGACCCGCCCCACCGGCGCGTCCGGCGACGCGGGCCACCACACCCGGGGCGCGTCGTCCACGGGAACAATCCCGCATCCGCCCACCACAATCGCGGCCTCGGAGGCCGGCACGCACGGCCACGCGACACGGCAGCGCCCACACCGGCCGTCGACGCACCGGTGATCGCGGGTGACGGCGTGCGCCCCGCGAGCGTGCTCGACAAACGGGTTCTCGGACCGACCCGAAACCGGTCCCCAACGCGCGAACACGTCCCCCTCACGGGAGCAACGCCTGGTCATCGAAAATCCTCCGAACGCAGTGGACGGATAGGGAGCGCGGTGGCGGGCGACTCCTCGTTGAGCCGCCCACCACCCACGCCGTCGGAGACCCGCAGATCCTCACGGGCACTCCGGACCCCGGCTCCCCGCGACCGAGGCGGGTACCGAACGCGGGGATCGGGGCGAAAGGGAAAGTCGAGGCCGGACGCGAACCGTCAGGAGACCCGCGCCCGACCGGCCGCCCCGGGGAGTGGAAGGGCGGCCCGACCCGACACGAACGAGGCGAAGCCCCGACCGTCCGTGTCGGGCAGAAGAAGGGGCATCTACATCGACGCCGCAGGGCACTCATTGACGCGTGAAACGCACGGTGCCCGTGGTGGCGTCGGCGTCACTTCGGGCGAACTGGGCATGGTCCTCACCCAGTTCCGCGCTGATCGCGGCATCAAGCGCCTTCGGACCGAACCCGGGAAGCACGGACGCCGCTTCGAAAAGAGCAAGCGCGGCGTCGTGTACCCGCGCACGTTCGCAGTAGGCGAGGGCCCGAACGACGGCGGCCGTGTCGAGTTCCAGCCGATCCCGGAGCCGCCACCGCCCATCGCACAGCCAAACCCACCGCACCACGACCACGGAGGTCGCCGCGACGCGGGGGTACGCGGTGAAGACACGTCGGGGACTCGCATCGGCGTCGAAGAACAGGTTCACGAGTGGCGACCTCGAAAGCCGTCGAAGGTGGTGTGGCGAAAGTGCGCGCGTTCTTGGCGTTCTCGCTACTGGTTGACTCGAGTTGAAAGGAGACCCGCACCCACTTCCCGCGTTCCTCGGAACCGCCCCACGTCACGCCTGCACTGATCAGCGTGGCGATATGCAGTCCGCGGCCCTCTTCGGCATCGGCCGACATCTCGAGGCCGTTGTCGGACAGGGGCAGAACGGTGAACTCGTCGTCCGAGACCTCCACCACCAACCGCCGGGCCTCCACCCACCAGCGCAGATCGATCGATCCGCCGGTGTGGAGGTAGGCATTCGTGGCGATTTCACTCACGGCCAGCACGACGTCGTCGGGCGATATGTGGATGGCGGCGCAGACCGCCTCCATGTGCCGGCGGGCCACGAGGGCGATCGTCTTGTGTCGGGGTAGTGCGATTCGTTGAGCAGGCAACATGCGCGGATCTCCCTGCTGTTCGCATGGGCATCGCGAACCCACCGACTGTTGTGATCATGAAACAGCGGTGAGTGACTGTGGCCGACAGTTAAGCAGACGTCTGGGCAAACGTCTTGGCTAATTGCCAAGAAATTTGCCCGAAGGGATGATGGCGGCCCGCGAGTTGCCCTCGCGGACACTGAGTGCGAGGAGGACCGATGCCGGACAGAGAACCCATGTCTCGCCCACGTCGCAGGATCGCGACGACGCTCACCGAACTCCGCGAGCAGTCCGGTCTCACCCTGGACGAGGTGGCCATCGAACTCGGTTGGCACCTGACCAAAGTCAGCCGGATCTCACTCGGACGACGACTGCCATCGCCCACCGACATCCGCCAACTCGCCGATTTCTACGGCGTGGACGACACGGCACGGAAGCAGCTCGACGCCTGGAGGGAGGAAGACCGAAAGCTCAGGCGCGTTCCGCCGTGGTGGCGCGCCTACGAAAAGATCATGACCCCGGCCTACCGCGAGCTGATCATCAACGAGCACGAGGCGTCACGGGCGTGGGAGTTCCAGCTCAACACCATCCCGGGCCTCTACCAAACACCCGACTACGCTCGCGCGATCATCTCAATGGGCCTCAACGCATACGGGCACGACCAGATCGAGAGACTGGTCAAGCTCCGCAGCATGCGCCAACGACTCCTCTTCCAGGAAGACCCACTGATCTCGACCGGGATCGTCACCGAAGGCGCCCTCAGGGCCTTGGTCGGGGGCGCGGACGTGATGCGCAAGCAGCTCGTTCATGTAGGCGAGCTGGCCCTACGCGAGAACATCGACTTTCGAGTCATCCCCTTCTCCGCAGGTGCCGCCGTCGCACAGAACAGCGGCGTCACGCTCTACCAGTTCCCCGACCGCCCCCAGCCCGAGATCGCGTTCGTCGAGGTCATCGGCAACACCGTGGTCGAGGAAGCGGACCCGGAGATCTCGCAGTTCACTCGCTTGATTGCACAACTCGAGACCGCAGCGGCCTCACCCACAGAATCCATCGCGCTGATCGAGCGAGTACTGAACGAGATGCCGTGAACCCCACACCGGACATGCGGCGGGACACAGGGGAGACTGGGCGCGAGGAGGACCGATGCCCGACAGGGAACCCATGTCACGCCCACGTCGCAGGATCGCCGCGATGCTCACCGAACTCCGTGAGCAGTCCGGCCTCACCCTGGACGAGATCGCCGCCGAGCTCGGTTGGCACCTGACCAAGGTCAACCGGATCTCGCTTGGCCGACGACGGCCGACACCTGCCGATATCCGCCAACTCGCCGACTTCTACGGCATGGACGACGCCCGCAGGGAACAGCTCGATGCCTGGCGAGAGGAGGACCGGAAACTCAAGCGGATGCCTCCTCCGTGGAAGATGTACGAGGAGGTCATGTCCGCCGCGTATCGCGAATTGATCATCAACGAGCACGAGGCGTCACGGGCGTGGGAGTTCCAGCTCAACACCATCCCGGGCCTCTACCAAACACCCGACTACGCTCGCGCGATCATCTCAATGGGCCTCAACGCATACGGGCACGACCAGATCGAGAAGCTGGTCAAACTCCGCAGCATGCGCCAACGACTCCTCTTCCAGGAAGACCCACTGATCTCGACCGGGATCGTCACCGAAGGCGCCCTCCGAGCCCTGGTCGGCGGCCGGGACGTAATGCGGGAACAACTCCTACACGTGCGCGAACTGGCCATGCAGGACAACATCGACTTCAGGGTCATCCCCTTTTCCGCAGGCGCTGCCGTCGCACAGAACAGCGGCGTCACGCTCTACCAGTTCCCCGACCGCCCCCAGCCCGAGATCGCGTTCGTCGAAGTCATCGGAAACACAGTCGTCGAGGAAGCAGACCCCGAGATCTCGCAGTTCACACGGCTCATCGCACAATTGGAGGCTGCGGCAGCCTCGCCGGTGGAATCGATCGCACTGATCGAGCGAGTACTGAAAGAGAAGGCATGAACCCAACCCCAGACACGCTCGGAACGCCGATACAGCCCTGGCGGAAGGCCACGGCCTCCGGCCAACAGGGATCATGCGTAGAGGTTGCACCGTTCACCGCCGTGATCGGCGTCCGCGACAGCAAGGACATCCGCGCCGGTCAACTCACAGTCACACCCAGGGCTTGGCGCGCGCTCCTCGACACGGTGAATGCTCGATAGCTGCACCAGGATGAACGCTTCCGGCCCCACCAAACAGGGGCTGGAAGCGCCCCTGTATTCGCCTTTGTCCGGCGTCGGAGGGCGGCGAATCCGCCGACCGATGTCTCATCCGCATCCGTCATCCTGTGAGCCGGTCGCCTGCCTCGCCCCAAGTCGCGAGGTTCCCGAAGCGGTCGCGCCCCGGGTACGGTGTGTGATCTCGACCGAGCGAGGGGGACGCGTGGGACGAAGTTCGGCCGTCGGAGCGATAGCCGTGGCATTGCTGGCCGTTGCCGGATGCAACAGCAACGGCGGTGACAGTACGAAGGCCTCGCGCACCAACCCACCACCAGCACCATCCGGTCAGGTTCCGACCACACCGGATGCGGAGGGCAGCGCCCGGGCGGCCGCGCTTGAGGTCTATGGACGATTTACTCAATTCCAGGATGGCGTAGAAGCAGGCGGAAGCCTGGACGGCATGGGGGCCGTCGCAAACGGGCGAGCTGCCGAACTGGTCACCCAGGTCCGAGACCAGTCGGCCCGGACCGGTCTCGTGGTCGAGGGTCCTCCAGGCACACCATCCCCTCAAGTGGAAACGGTCTCGCTCACGACGAATCCACCGCAGGTCGTACTCACGGACTGTGTGGACCTTTCCCACCAGCGTGTCGTATATCGCGACACTCGCGCGCCTTTTACCGTTCCTTCCCAATCTCCAAGGTATGTCAAGCGGTTCGTCATCACCCGGTCCTCAACAGGCTCCTGGCTGGTGACCGACATGATTTCGGAGCGGGATCGCCCATGCTGACGCAATATGTCATAGCCGGAGTGGCAGTCGTAGTCGCGACCGCAGCCGTGCCTACGACCGACCCGACACCACCACCCAAACCGCCGGTTTCGCAAGACGGCCCACGATTCATCATCGAAGTCGAGACTCCGGGTACCCCCGGCCACCAAAACCCGCCCGGCCGGAGCAATGTTCCCGTGGGGACGAATTCGGCTCCGACGCCGGTGGATCCGAGGGACCCCGACGACACCCAATGCCCAGGCGCCGCCCTGGTCCTGGACGCGACCTCATGCATGGGCACCATCGACCCCGGCGCCGGCAACGCGGGCACCGCACCCACACCACCCACCCCCGCCGAACTCGGCGCCCGCGCCTCCGCGCAAATCCTCCTCGACGCACCCACCGTCCACCTCACCCCCGGCCCCGGCAAAACCGGCCTCGTCGGACTCCCCACCTGGCTCTGGGTCGACGCCACCCCGACATCATGGGGCCCAACCTCGGCAACCGCCGCCGTACCGGGCCTGTCAGTCACCGCCACCGCCACGGTGGATCACATCACCTGGACCATGGGCGACGGCGCCACCGTCACCTGCACCACCCCGGGAACCCCCTACACCCCCAACCGCGGCGCCCAGCCCAGCCCCGACTGCGGACACACCTACACCCGCCCCGGCATCCACACCGTCACCGCCACCACCCACTGGACCATCACCTGGACCGGCGGCGGACAAACCGGCACCCTCGCAGCCACCCGCACCACCACCATCAACGACATCCGCACAGGCGAAATGCAAGCACTCGCCTCCTGAAGCTCGCGCACAGCCTCACCCAACCGAGACCGCAAGATGGCGGTGGCCGCGCATCTGCTCACGATCGGCGACGTGCTCACCGACTCCCCTAACGAGGGGCGCGATGGGTGATTGAGCCCATGTCGCCTCACCCGCCCCCATCGCTCCCCGCCATCGCTCCATTCGCGAAGAAACGGGAGCCGTACGGCTCACCCCCACCTGCGTGGGGACTTCATCCGTGCAGACTCCGTCCGACTCGATCAGAGGAACCGCCTCGGCCACGTCGTCCGCGTGTACCCGCCGGAGTTCGTCGAGGAGCCGTGCCAGGGGGTCGGTGACGGTGGTCGGGGCGCGCAGGGAACTAATCAGCAGGCCGCGCCGCACGAGATCGGTCAGCATGGCGTCGATCCGGGTGGAGTCGGCACGGGTGAAGGCCTCGGACAGGTTTTCGGCGAGCGCGCCGAACCGGATCGGCACACTCGCGGTTTCCCAGGCCGTGAAGACCGCCCGAGTCGCGCGCACGCTCACCCGGAACGGGCCGTTCGCCAACTCCAACCGGCCGCCCCGCTCGCACGCCAGGTCGCTGAACACCACGTCCAGACGCGCCAAGAGCCGGGGGCATGCCTTCAACCGGTCGATGACGTCGGTCAGCCATTCACTGTCGACCCGGGCCAGCGCCCGATGCCCCGTGCCCCACTCGACCTGGGTGTGCGACCCCAGGGTCACCGGGGCTACTCCCGCGAAAAGACCGAAAGGCGTGGGCCGTCCGGCGCTCCGCAACACGTAGCGCACGACGGCGGACGTTGCCCGACGAACGCGCCGAGAATCGGTGTCGGCGCCGCTGCCGGTCAGCTGCTCCACGCGGCGCGCCAAAGCCGGACTGGCAGCAGTAACGGCTGCGGCGAATCCCGGCCGCGCCCACGTGTGCCGCAGCCACACGACACAGTCGGACACTTCATCGAGGTTGGGCCACCACAGTGGCAACTCGCTCAGGGGTGTCACGGCCACGCGCAACAGGGTGGCGCCGGTGCTGCGGTAGAGCTGCGTTCCGTCCGACACGCGATCCTCCGACCGACATGGGGTGGGTGGGGATCCCGGGCGGCCGTGAGTTGCTTCGGCCACCCGGGACGGGGACGTCGACTACGAGCTGACGCACGACGACTTGCAGGTCGCCGCGCAGGTGTCGTTGGTGTCGCACGGCACGGGAACGCCCTCGGCGACGTCCGTGGTCACGCGGACATCCAGATCGAAGTCGTCGTCGAGTGCCGGATCGGTGTCGGAAACCATGGGCATGGCGGTAACTCCTCGTGTAGGCCGATGCCGACCACGAGCGGGTGCGCCGTCCGGGGTCGAGTGATGGTGTGGGTGGTCGAACACCACCCCTGGGGTGGATCCGTCCGGGTCGGAGGGTCTTCGAGGGCGGCGACCGCTCGTCGGCGTCCGAACGAGCAGGACCTGGGCACCCAGCTCGGTGATGCGTGCGCGTCGCTCGCGGGAGACGCTCTTGCCGCCGAGATGAGCCCGGGACGGGAAGAGCACGCCGTATCCGCCGCTCGCCCGAAGGGCGTCGAGCAGTCCGGTGAACGCCACGGATGCCGCGGGCTGAGAGGGATGTTCCACGAAGACGCCGGCCAGAAGAAGCTCATGGTGGCGGCAGTACTCATGCAGCGACTCGACCAACGACCGACGACGCGCTGCCGAGACCGAGACCAGCCGGAGATAGCCGTACACGAGCGGACCGGGCCCGGACTGCTCCTCGGTGACACCTCGCATCCCCTCGCCCTCCCTCGTCGGCAAAACCGAAACCGGCTCCCGGGAACGACCATCGCCGCGAGCGTGGTCACCCTGGGATGAGCGGGTGTGGCACTTCCGTGGCACTTTCGCCGCACCGGGTACGCCCCGGGTGATTCGATGGGGGCTCCGGAAGGGGCTGCTGGTGCCGACCGTTCGAACGTGGACCGGCCACGAGGCGAGGGCGCTTCGTCGCGCAAAGCGCATGGGTGTGCGCGGGTTCGCCGATCACCTGGGCATGGCCGCGCGGACCGTATCCCAATGGGAGAGATTGGGCGTCCGGCGTGAACCCCGGCCGGACACACAGGCCATTCTGGACACCGTCCTCGCCCGTGCCACTCCTGACGAACAGGCACGATTCGAAGCCCTGCTCGCGAAGACCGTCGACGAGGCCCCTCCCCGGCCGTTTCCCGTCCCGCGCGAATGGGACCACGAGACGTGGACCGAGGACATCGAACGCGCGCTCGTCCTCGTCAACCGACAAAGCCTTGCGCAGGCCACCAGCCTCCTCGACCGCCGGTTGACGCGATCCGTGCCGGCGGACCTGGACGACCAGGGACGCTATCTCTACGCCCGCTCCCTCGTCCTTCTCGGCGACGTACGACGCGACCAGGGTGCACTCCACGGCCCCTCGTCCGCCGATCACCACTACCGGCGTGCCCGCGAGATGTTCACCGCTTTGGACATTCCCCGGCGTGTCGCGCAGATCGACCTGTCGCTCGCCGTCGTCGCCGAGATGACCGGACGCCTGGAGGAGTCCGCCCGCATGTACGAACTCCTCGCGAGCGATCGTCGGTTGGGCGAGCGCGACCAGGCTCGCGCCCGATTGTGGATCGGCACGGCGCTGAGCAAGGCCGGGCGGCACGGACGCGCCATCGAGGAGATGGCCGAGGCCACGCGCTGCTTCGAGGACCTGGACGAGCCCGACGACTGGTCGGTGGCGCAGCAGAAGCTCGCCCTCGCCCATCGCGGCGCCGGGACCATCGGGCGGGCTCTGCACCACATCGACATCGCCCTGGCCCACCGCGTCACCGACGCACCGATGCAACAGGTTCGGCTCGACACCGCGCACGCGCACATCCTGGTCACCGACCGTGCCACGATCGACGCCGGGCTGACCTTGCTCGACCGCACCGCGCAACTGGCCGCACAACACGGGCTGTCCCATCAACTCCACAGCATCGACGCCATCCGCCGCACCTGCGAATGAACCCCGCGCCACCCCACCCCGAGGAGCACACCTTGGCAGCCGAACGCCCCGACGTCACCGACACCGACCGCGCCGACGCGGAACTCGTCTGGGACTACCACCAGATGCACCACACACTGCGTCCGTGCACGGCCGCCGTCGGCCTCGGCAGCCACGACCTCGGCGTCGCCCGCTTCACCGCCGAGCTCTACCACCATGGCCTGTTCCCGATCGTGGTCTTCAGCGGCGGCAACAGCCCCACCACCGCCGCCCGCTTCCCCCGCGGCGAGGCCGTCCACTACCGCGAACACGCCCTCGAACTCGGCGTCCCCGACGAAGCGATCCTCATCGAACCCCGCGCCGCCAACACCGGCCAGAACATCGCCTTCACCCGCGACGTCCTCACCGCACACGGCACCACCGTCGAATCCCTGCTGTTCGTCTCCAAGCCCTACATGCAACGCCGCGCCTATGCCACCTGCCGCAAGGTCTGGCCCGAGGTCGACGTCGTCTGCGCCTCCGAACCCCTCGAATTCGACGCCTACCTCAAATCCATCGGCGACGAACACCTGGTGATCGACATGCTCGTCGGCGACCTCCAACGCATCATCGCCTACCCCGGGTTGGGCTTCGCCGTCGAGCAGGACGTCCCGGACGACGTCCGCACCGCGTACGAACGGCTCCTCGACGCCGGTTTCACCAGCCGACTCATGGCGGGATGAGCACATGCCACCTCGCAAGGTCTGCGCGATCCATCAACCGAATCTTTTCCCGCGATTATCGACCCTCGCCAAGATCCACGCCGCGGACCGCTGGATCGTCTACGACGACGTCCAACACACCGCCCGCGACTATCAACACCGCTGCCTCCTTCCCGATCCGGTGGACCCCGCCCGACGGCGGTGGCTCACCCTGCCGATCCACCGACCACAAGGCAGAGCAACCCTGATCCGGGAGCTACGCCTCGTCGACCCGCCTGCGGCCCGGAAACGAGCGGAAGGCATGCTCCGACACCATTACGGCCGCAACCCGTACTGGGCGGACGTCGAACCCGCGATCGACGAGATCCTGCAACTCCTCGCGCAAACCCACCACTTGGCCGAGGTTGCGGAGGCTTCCACCCGAACCCTGCTCAGGCTCCTCGACTGGCAAGGGACCGCGCTCCGCAGTAGCGAGACGACCGCCCGAGGCGGACGATCCGAACGCCTCGCCCGTCTCACCATCGAGGCGGGTTGCGACACGTACCTCCACGGCATCGCCGGCGGCCGGTACATGGACTTCACAGTCTTCGAGACCAAGCACGTGCTGACCCGCCCGGCCAAGGCCCCGCCATGTGTGGGCTCCTGGCGCGAAAGCGCGCTGAGCACGCTCACCACGATCGGCGTGACCGAAACCTCGAAGAGGCTGAGGGCGGTGTGACGTTGTCGCTCCTTCGCCCGTCGGGCAGGTCCTGCGGCCGGATGGGCGGCGTGCCGAGGGCGGGATGGACGAGGTAGCGTCACACGGTGGCCGGCGTTTCCTTTGCCGGGAAATTCCGGAGTACGGCGGCGATGTCGCCGGGCTTGTCCGGGTCCTGCTCATGCATTTCGAACCCCTCGCCAAGGCGCACGTGGGGCAATCAGCCGCCGCATCCCCTGGGCAGCAATCTGGGCGAGAGCGTCTTGGAGTCGACGGACGGCTTCGGCGAGGACGTGACCACCACCATGCATGGATAGAGGCTGCGCGCCGAGCCGATCGCGCAGCTTCGCTGGCAACGTCGCGTGCACTGTGTGGGGATGGCGCGACTTGGAGACGCAGATGATCACATGGTGCTGGGTCTCGGAAGTCGGAGCACATGGATGAGGCCGAGCACGCGCTGTCGCGGAGGTGCTCACTCGCCGGCTGGGCCGGTTGGTCACGCCGTCGGACGCGGGTCTGGTTGAGCCGGGTGTGGTGCCCGGACCTCGGGATACGGTGGATGCTCTGGTCGAGATCGGGAGCCTGGACATGGACCCCACCCGTCGTGCCGTCGTGGTCGCCGCCGTCTTCTCCACCGCGCTGACCGTGCCCGGGTGGGCCGAGGCATCGGCCCGCGCGGACACGATCCGCACCGCCGACAATCCACGCTACGGCGCCCCGGACGTGCGGACTGTGCGCGCGATGGCCGAGGCGTTCTCCGACATGGACGACGAACACGGCGGCGGCGCCGCACGCCCACCGGCCGCTGCCTACCTGGTCAACACGGTCGTGCCGTATCTGCGGGCGGGCGCGCCGGACGCGGTGCGCCGGGACATGCTCTCGGCCGCCGCCGAACTGACCCACCTGCTCGGGTGGATGGCGATGGACGAACGCGCCGACGGCCTCGCCCAGAGCTACTACGTCAACGCCATGCACCTGGCCCGGGAAGCAGGGGACGAGATTACCTACGCAACGGCGTTACGCGGCCTCAGCGTTCAGGCCGTGCAACTCAAGCACGGCGTACAGTCGCTGCATCTCGCGGACGCCGCAGCCTCGGCGGCGACCGCCCTGGGCGCACCCCGCATGCGGGCGTTCCTCACCGGACAGCAGGCCCACGCCCTCGCCGAGGTGAAGGACCGCCGAGCCACCTTCAACCATCTCGGCCAGGCCGAACGCGCACTCGACCAGGCAACCAGCGGCCCGGAAGCCTTCGGCTCTTATCACCACGCCGCACTCGCCTTCCACACCAGCCACGTCCTGGCCGCCCTCGGCGACACCTCCGGCGCAATCGACGCCATGTTGGAGGCGAACCGGATCCGCCCCGCCCGCGAACGCCGCAGCCGCGCACGCTCGACCGCCCAACTCGCCGAACTCCAACTCGACGACGGTCGCCTCGACGAGGCATGCGCATCCTGGGACGCGTTCCTCGACGACTACCCGTACGTCCACTCGGGACGCCTCAACGCCCACCACGCCACCATGCGCACCCGACTCGCACCACACACCGGCAACGCCCGGGCCCGCGCGCTGCTCACACGCGCCGCCTCCAACCGAGACGCAGCTCGTCAACTCCCGCCGGACGCCTTGAGGATGTCGGCGATCCGGGACACGCTCACCCCGACGATGGCCGCGATCTCGGCCCTGAAGAGTCCGTCGGCACGGCTGGTGACCACGGCTTTGCGGACCGCGGCGTCGGCCGCCCGGACCTGACGGTGGGCCATCCGGCGCTGATGGCTGCCGGGCGAACTCTGGTAGTAGGTCGAGTGGGCGATTGTCGGAAGGTGCGCGGCCCGCTTGAGTCGCCGCCGCGCTACGTCCTTCGTAGGCTCACCCCCACCTGCGTGGGGACTTCCGGAGCCGGGTCGTAACTCACGAGGTAGAGCGCGGCTCACCCCCACCTGCGTGGGGACTTCTCGGCGTACAGACCCCCATCACCGTGCGCCCGCGGCTCACCCCCACCTGCGTGGGGACTTCGACGCCCACTCATACCTGACTGAGCATCAGCTAGGCTCACCCCCACCTGCGTGGGGACTTCTGATCTCTGCTTTGACACCCTGGAATCGAGTGCGGCTCACCCCCACCTGCGTGGGGACTTCTCCCGGGGTAGTAGTGGCGCAGGTCGGCCTCTACGGCTCACCCCCACCTGCGTGGGGACTTCCTGACACCACAACTCCCTTCCTGGCGGCCCGGCGGCTCACCCCCACCTGCGTGGGGACTTCGCAAAGCCCGGTTCGGCCGCCTCGGGCAGGAACGGCTCACCCCCACCTGCGTGGGGACTTCTTCGCCAGGATCGTGGCGACCGCGCTGGTGGTCGGCTCACCCCCACCTGCGTGGGGACTTCGGGACACGCTGATACAGGTGGATACCGGGGACCGGCTCACCCCCACCTGCGTGGGGACTTCCTTGAGCCAAATCGGTAGGCCCTTGTCCATGACGGCTCACCCCCACCTGCGTGGGGACTTCCGCATCATCTGCTGGTACGACGCACCCCACGACGGCTCACCCCCACCTGCGTGGGGACTTCCTCTCCAGCGAACCCAGCACGTTCCAGGCGTCCGGCTCACCCCCACCTGCGTGGGGACTTCACGGCGGCCAACTCGCGATCCGTCGTGGCCGCCGGCTCACCCCCACCTGCGTGGGGACTTCGCATCGAAGGTGGCCCGCGTCGCCGGGTTCATCGGCTCACCCCCACCTGCGTGGGGACTTCCGATGACCTGCGTCTTCGTCCTCGCGATGGTGCGGCTCACCCCCACCTGCGTGGGGACTTCGACGGCGAGGAAGCCGCGCTGCCCGCCATGTACGGCTCACCCCCACCTGCGTGGGGACTTCCGATCGTCGCTGTCGGCCGGGTCGAACATCACCGGCTCACCCCCACCTGCGTGGGGACTTCGCGGCGTGCTTGGCCGCGACCGCCCGAGCCGCCGGCTCACCCCCACCTGCGTGGGGACTTCTTCTGGACCATGGCTCAGACGTGGTGGAAATACGGCTCACCCCCACCTGCGTGGGGACTTCGCACCGCCCAGCGCACCCACGCCCACGCGTGCCGGCTCACCCCCACCTGCGTGGGGACTTCCAGGGGTGGACCAACCGCCCCGGGATGGGTGGCGGCTCACCCCCACCTGCGTGGGGACTTCACCGGAGATGATCACGCCACAAGCGTCCACACCGGCTCACCCCCACCTGCGTGGGGACTTCGTCCAGCAGGTGGTCCAGTTGCGCCGCGGTCACGGCTCACCCCCACCTGCGTGGGGACTTCTCGCCGTTCGGGAGCGAGGCGGCGGAGTGCGCCGGCTCACCCCCACCTGCGTGGGGACTTCGACGCGCTCGCACAGATTGCACGTCCACGCCTCGGCTCACCCCCACCTGCGTGGGGACTTCCCTTCCTGACCTGGGGGTTCTTAAGGGCTTTGCCGATTCGTGATGCAAACAAGGTCATTGCGGCAAGGTTCCTGCCTGTTTCCGCTTCGGCATATCGGCAATCGTTCGCGAGCTGGGCGTTGTCGCATGGTTTGGTCCTGTCTGCGTGTCGGCCGGACGGACGTGCGGTGTCGTTCGCGGCGTGTCCGTCTTGAAAGCCCACCGCCATCGACGCGTCCGGAACAAGATCGGCTTGATTCCGACGCAGCCACGAGACAAGGATACGAGCCCTGCCTCCGGTCGCTCGGGCGGCCGGACGTACCGATCAAGGCCCGACGATCCCCGCCCGCACGAGGGCCTCTCCCGCGCCGCCCGCCACGGTGAACGGTCCGGTGCAATGGCGTCGGCTCTCCACACCGTGACGTGACACCCTCCGGGTGGCAACACGTCGAGGGCGATGGACAGCACGGCACCCTCGTCAAGAATGGCGACCCGGCCACAGACTCCCGCGTGCCGGCCTGCATGACCTCCGTGATCGCGCGGCGGATTCGCGGAACTTCGCCGACGACCAGGCGCTCGGTGGCCTCTGGGACTACCACCGCTAGACGTTGCGCGAGGGCTACCGCACCGCGCGTGTAGACCTGGCGACGCCCGAACAGACCGTCCACAGCGCTGCTCGATACGGGTCGACGGCGCCTAGCGATTGCGGGTGAGTTCGAGGAAGTCCCGCACCGTCGGGGTGCGTTCGTGTGCGTCGACTTCGGCGCGGAACTGGCCGACTGATCATGGGTGGAGGACACGATCCGCCGAGGCACGCCGGCCGGCCAGGCGGATTCGATCACGCCAAGGGGATGAGGTGAACGACCCCGTCCGCACCCCGGGTCCCGTTCCTTACCGTGCGGGCGACCTCATCGCCACAAGCATAGACAGCCACGAGGGACCACTCCGGAACGCCCGGTCGCAAGTCACGGGAGAGTCCCCGGCACCGGCCGAACAACCCCACCGTATAGCGGAACGTACGTACGTTCGCCCACCAACAGGCCGAGAGCGGCTCACCCCCACCTGCGTGGGGACTTCCGTGGTAATCATCGGGGAGGGCGCAACCAGCATCTTCGGCGGGAAGGTCTACCGGGACAGCGCGTCCCAAGTGCGCGATGCCTACGGCGACATCGCAGTCGACCCGACGATCAGGCGCAGTACGAAATCCCCGAGGCGTACACCCCACAGACCCCCGCTGACGTCGTACGCCCCCAAAGAGGACGCCACGCGCGACTACATCGGGCGTATCGACGGCAGCGAGCACGGAACCTTCTGTTGTGTGTACAGCGGATTCGCGACCTGCACGGACGTGCGAGAAATGCGGGTTGACCAGCCCGAAAGCCCTTCAGGATCTTCACGGGTTTACGAGCTTTTCCGATGGCATCTGCCCGCGAACAGCGTCGATGATCAGCGTGAACGGCCGGCCCTTCGCATCGCGCGAGGAGTCGTCCGACTCGTCCGGGTCCTGCCCGATCGGCACCGGATTCATCGGCTCGCAACCGCGACCTCACTCCGGGTCGCCCACGGTGGCATGACGTCGCCTCCCACGCCTTCGCCCACTCCCCCGCCGTGGCCGCACTGCGCGGAAGGCACGACCACGACCGACCCCGTCGGATGCCGGGGCGTACGCGTCACCAACCTCACGGGTGAATACGCCTAGCCCACCTCAACCCCACCGATCGCACCAGCCACCTCGCGGCCCTGACGCCTGGATCCGACGTCGACCACCGCGGCACCACCTTCGACGGCCCTCTCCTGGCCGAACTCCTCGACGCGCTCCGCGACGTCGGCACCATCCACCCGCGCCTTGGACGAGCGCTGTTCGACGGCGCGATGTTTTCCGCCGCCGCCGGTTCGGCGGCGTGACGTTCGGCTCCGAAGCCCGGTTCAAGGGCACCGTGTTCTCCGCCGAGGCGCGGTTCGACGGCGCGAGGTTCATCGCCGAGGCCCGTTTCGATGGGTCCGCGTTTACCACCATCGCCTGGTTCGGCGGCGCGACGTTCGGCGCCGACGCCTCGTTCAGCGGTGCGACGTTCACCGCCACCGCCCGGTTCAACGGCGTGAGGTTCAGCGTCGACGCCCGATTCGAAGGCACCACGTTCAGCGCGGGCATCCGGTTCAGCGACGCGATGTTCTCCCCCCATGCGCGGTTCCGTGGCGCGACGTTCCTTGCCGAGGCCCGGTTCGGCGGCACGACGTTCACTGCCGACGCCCAGTTCGACCACGCTACATTCGGTGCAGAGGCCCGGTTTGGTGGCGCGAGGTTCATCGCCGACGCCCGGTTCGACGGTGCGACGTTCTCCGCCGCCGCCTGGTTCGGCGGCGCCATATTCGGCGCCGACGCCCGGTTCGGCGACGCGATATTCACCACCAGTGCCGACTTCGACGGAGTGGTCGTCGATGGCGATGTCTGGTTCACAGTGTGCGGTTCGAGTCGGTCGCGGTGCTGGGGCCGTTGTGGTGTTGGGGAGAGTTGGACGTATCGGGAGCGGTGTTCGGTGCTCCGGTGGTGATCGAGACTGCGGCAGCCGCGGTGCGGTGCGAGCGGACCCGGTGGGAGGCGACCGCGACGCTGCGGTTGTGGCACGCCGACCTCGACATGACCGGCGCGGTCCTCAACTTCCCCCTCGCCGTCGTCTCGGCTGCTGCGGACACCGACCCGATACGGGTGCTGAGCGTGAGCGGGGTCGACGCCGCGCACCTGGTCCTGACCGACACCGACCTCACCGCGTGCCGGTTCCTCGGCGCCTTCCACCTCGACCAGCCGCGCCTGGAGGGCGACCCGCTTCGCCCGGACACCCCCCGGGACCGACCTGCTCCGCGGCCTGCCCCTGCGCTGGACCGACCGCCTGGCCCTCGCCGAGGAACACCACTGGCGGGCCCTGTCCTTGCCCCGCCGCCGCCCCCGACTGCGCACCGGATGGACGTCCGCACCACCATCGCCCTCCGGTTCCCCGTCCCCCGTGCCCGGCCCGGCCGCGCTCGCCGCGCTGTACCGCCAGCTCCGCAAGGCCTTCGAAGACGGCAAGGACGAACCCGGCGCCGCCGACTTCTACATGGGCGAGATGGAGATGCACCGCCTCGACCGGCGCCCCGGTCGTAGCCGCGCCGAACGCGGGCTGCTCACCGCCTACTGGGCCCTGTCCGGGTACGGGCTGCGCGCCTCCCGTGCCCTGACCTGGCTGCTGCTGGCCATGACCGCCACGGTGCTCGCGATGATGCTCTGGGGACTGCGAAACACCGACCCAAAGCCGCTGACCACGGGCACTCAGGCCGCACCCGGGCAGCCGGTGCGCCTGGTCACCGACAACCCCGACCCCGTGCTGACCGGCTCACCCCACGAGCGGTTGACCGGCGAGCGCGCCGAGAAAGCCGCCCGGGTGGTCCTGAATTCCGTGGTCTTCCGCTCGTCCGACCAGAACCTCACGACCGCAGGCGCCTACATCGAGATGACGTCCCGCTTCCTCGAACCCATTCTCCTGGGCCTGGCCGCGCTCGCCATCCGAGGACGGGTCAAGCGCTGACTTCGCGGAACGTCGAGTCGCCGGTCAGCTTCGCGGCAGGTAGATCGTGTGTCGTTGCCGACGTGCGTCGAGGGCGGCCGGGATTCGGGGGGCGACGTTTCCGGGGAGGAGGGTCGCGGCCTGTTCGGGTGTGACGAACGCGTATTCGTCGAGTTCCTCGGTTTGGAGGCGGATGGCGGCGATCTGGTCGGCGGTCAGGGTGCCGGCGTCGAAGAACCAGCTGGTGATCGGGCGCGGTCGATCCCCTTGTGATTTGGCCCAGTCGATGACGAGCAGGTTGCCGACGGTGAGTTGGAGGCCGAGTTCCTCGGTGAGTTCGCGTGCGCACGCCTCGTGGGGTGGTTCGTCGTGGTCGACGAATCCGCCGGGGATGTTCCAGTGATCCCGATAGTTGGGCTTGACCAGGAGGACCCGACCCTGGGTGTCGGTGATGAGTGCGCAGGCCGCGGCGTACAGCATCGGTAGTTGGCCGTACCACTGCTCGGGGGGCAGGAACTCACGAGTCACGTCCCCGACCCTAGCCGCGGCGGACGGCGTGTGCGGGTGGGAGATCAGTTCGCGCGGGCGGTTCGGGAGGGTTCGAGGAAGTCGGTCACGGCCGGGATTCTTGCGTGCGCTGCGGCTTCGGCGCGGAACTCGGCGATTCTGTCCAGCAGTCGCTTGGAGGCGACTCCGTGGGAGGTGTCCAGCACCCGGGTGGCGATGGAGCAGGCATGGTCCGCCTCCCCGCGCCGGAGGAGCACGGACGCGAACAGGATGCTGTGCAGGGCCCGGACACCGGTCGAACCCGTGTCCGTGGAACTCTCGGCTTGCCGTGCGGCCTCGTCGAGGCGTCCGAGGTCGCGCAGGACGTGCATGCGGGAACCGGCGTGGTGGGCCGGTGTGTACGAGGTGAGCCAGTCGGGTGTGGTCGGCCCGGTGCCGATGCGTTCGAGGTGGTCCGCGCTGCGGGCAAGTGCGTGGCGGCTCCCGCGTTCGTCGCCCAAAAGGGCGTGTCCGCGCGCCTCGGTGTCGGCGAGGCGCCCCATGAGAGCAGCGGGAGCGTTGGTGCCGGCCGCAGTTTGGGCGGCGCGGGCGAGTTGAACGGCGTCGGCGGCGCGGCCCAGGAAGCATGCCTGAACGGACATGTTCGACATGACGTGTGCGGACAAGGCGCGGTCTCCGGCGGCCTTGGCCAGGCGTAGTGCCTGGACGAAGTAGCGTTGTGCGGCGCCGTGGGCGCCGGAGTCGTAGTACATGTAGCCGCACTGTTCGGTGATCTGTGCGGCGGCGCCGAGGAGGTCTCGGCCCACGTGGTCGTCGTATCGACCGCGCAGGAGCGGTGCGACCTGGCGGACCAGGTAGTCCGTCACCCACTGCCGGGCACTCCCGCCGCCCTGTTCGCGGTCGATGTCGAGGAAGCGCATGCGTGCCCGGTGCAGGGCTTCCACGTGCCCGGGGCCGACCCGCGTGCCGTCGAGGGGGCGGGCGGCGGTGTGGTCGTCGGGGGTGAAGTGCCACGCGAGCGCCGCGGCCGGGGTGGCGCCGGCCACGTACGCCGAACCGGTGAGGAACGAGCGCCGGTCCATGCCAACCGTCCACAGTGCGGTCGCGGTCTCGATGCCGTCGGTGATCGAGGGTGCGAAGTCGAGTACCCGGTCCAGTACGGGGCCGGTGGTGCCGAAGCCGAGTTCCGCCGGGTCCACGCGTCGCCCGAGGGCGCGGGTGAGGACGGCGGCGAGTGCGCGATGCGTCTCGGGGCCCGGATTGCGCCCGCGCAGCCAGTAGTAGACCGTCGCCTTGTCGTATGCGGTGCCGCCCCGCATGGCCACGTTGACGTGCCGCGCCACCGCTCCGTGGCTGTATCCGCTGGCGATGATGAGCTGTTCCAGAGTGCGGTTGCTCACGGGTCTGACCATGGCGTGCCTCCTGCACTCGTCGAGCGGGACACGAAGCGATGTGTCCGCACTGTACGCCGCGAGGTGACTCGTACGGCAGGGTCCGCAACCCTGCGCAACCCCACGCACCGGACGCACCCCGGCTGCCCCCGCCGCGCCCCGATGACCGCGTCACCGAGCCGGGCGGTGCACTGGGGACCAAGGCCCCGGATCGGGGCTCCGTACGAGGAAGGGAAACGGTCATGACCACCGCAACCGCCGTCCGAGATCCCCGGGCCTTCGTCACCCCGGAGGTGTGGGACCGCGAGGTCGCGCTCCTCGTCCGCGACCACCCCTTCGACACCGTCACGGCCGCCCGCATCCTCGGGCAGGCCATCGCCTACCTGATCACCGCGATGGAGACCCCGGCCGACGTCGAGGTGCTGGGTGTGGGGCAACTCGTCGACCACGGCGTGCACGCCCTCATCCTGGACACCGCGATCTACGCGGACTTCTGCGCCCGGCACAACAACGGCGAGTTCCTGCACCACTCGCCCGCGATCGAACGCAAGAGGGACGGCACCGTCGGCCGCACCGCCGACGCCATCGAGGCCGCCGGCTTCGAGGTCGACCGGCCGTTGTGGGAGGCCGACCTCGCGGATTGCTCCCCGTGCGCACCGGGTACCAAGCACCACTGATTCACCACGCGGAACATGGAAGCCGGTGGCACCGCGAGTCGGTGTCTCCGGCTTCGCCGTTCCCGCGTTTGGGGGGAACGCGAACGATCGGGCGGCGATCATGATTTCGGACGAGTAGCGTGACGCCGTCCGAGTCGGCAGGGGCGGACACCGCCCCCGCACCCCGCGAGGATCGTCGCCGCACATGAGCCTTGAAAGCTACTGGGATCGGTTCGCCGACGTCCTCGAAGAACCCCCGAACGATCCCACCGACAGAGGATTCTTCTGGACCCAGTGGGACCGTCACGGCCCCGGCGCCGAACTCCTCGGCGCCCACCCGCGCACCGTCCTGGAACTGGGCAGCGGCGACGGAACCGAGATCGCCTACCTCGCCCACCGGGGCATCCTCGCCACCGGTGTGGACCTGTCACCCGCCATGTGCGAGCGGGCGACCCGGCATTGGGCCCACGTCTCCGGGGCGACCTTCGTACACGCCGAGGTCTGCGCCTTCCTCGAAGCCACGGACACGGTCTTCGACGCGATCTACTCCCGCTGGGGCGCGGTGTGGTTCTCCGACCCCGGCAAACTCCTCCCCCTCGTCCACGACCACCTCACTCCCGACGGTGTCCTGGCCTTCTCCCAGGCCCCGGCGATCGAGGGCTGCTACGGACCCCAGGGCATGTACGGCAACGGCTACAAGGGCAAGGAACTCCACGTCCAACGCTGGGCCTACACCCCCACCATGTGGACCGACATCCTCACCGACCAAGGCTTCGACGGGATCGACGCCCACGTCCTGCCCGCACCCGACCCGGAAAACCTCGGCACCCTGATCGTCCGAGCCCGAAAGCCAAAGCGGGGGCACCTCAGCGCGCGCCGGACACCTTGAGGATGTCGGCGATCCGGGACACGCTCACCCCGACGATGGTCGCCATCTCGGCCCGGAAGAGGCCGTCGGCACGGCTGGTAACCACGGCTTGCGAACCCCGGTGTCGGCCGCTTGGACCTGGCGGCGGGCCATCCGGCGCTGATGGCTGCCGGGCGAACTCTGGTAGTAGGTCGAGTGGGCGATTGTCCGAAGGCGCGCGGCCCGCTTGAGTCGCCGCCGCGCTACGTCCTTCGTAGGCTCACCCCCACCTGCTGGGGACTTCGTCGGAGGAGCCCCGGAGGTGAGAGTCCGGGGCGGCTCACCCCCACCTGCGTGGGGACTTCCTCCGGGTAGCTGGTCTCGTCCGCCTGCTCGGCGGCTCACCCCCACCTGCGTGGGGACTTCCTCGCGGGACAGCGTCTCCTCCACCGGCTCGGTCGGCTCACCCCCACCTGCGTGGGGACTTCCCGCCGCGTCGATCGCCCTGTGGCACGCCTACCGGCTCACCCCCACCTGCGTGGGGACTTCCCAGGTCCACGGCCATCTCGTCGGCGGTGCGCCGGCTCACCCCCACCTGCGTGGGGACTTCTCCGGGCGGCAGTGGATGTGCAGGGCGCCGCGCGGCTCACCCCCACCTGCGTGGGGACTTCCAGGCCCATGTGGCGCAGCCACCAGGCGTCGACGGCTCACCCCCACCTGCGTGGGGACTTCGGAACCGTCGCGCCGTTCGAACTCCTGGAATACGGCTCACCCCCACCTGCGTGGGGACTTCTCGCCGTCGGGGTATTGGATGTAGCCGGAGCCCGGCTCACCCCCACCTGCGTGGGGACTTCGGACTCGTGGCGCATCGCGGTGAGTTCGCCGGAGGCTTACCCCCACCTGCGTGGGGACTTCACAGTTCCGGGATGTCGGTGGGTGTCAAGTCACGGCTCACCCCCACCTGCGTGGGGACTTCTTGACGGCGCATGGTCGGGCGACTCTACGGCGCGGCTCACCCCCACCTGCGTGGGGACTTCGTCCGGGATCAATCGGACTGCGGCACCGGGCACGGCTCACCCCCACCTGCGTGGGGACTTCGTAGGGGCGTCGCGTCGGGGCACGGCATCGGCCGGCTCACCCCCACCTGCGTGGGGACTTCGCACGGTCGCGGCCGAAACCCATCGCCTCAGCCGGCTCACCCCCACCTGCGTGGGGACTTCACCCGGGCCCGGTCGCCGTTGAGTTCGTCGACCGGCTCACCCCCACCTGCGTGGGGACTTCGCCCGGCGGGCACTCGCCCGACGCGCCTTCGCCGGCTCACCCCCACCTGCGTGGGGACTTCCCCATGTCCACCCGGGGCCCGGGCAGGCCCTTCGGCTCACCCCCACCTGCGTGGGGACTTCGACCGGCCGATCGGTCAGGCCATGGCCTACGTCGGCTCACCCCCACCTGCGTGGGGACTTCGTCTCGATCGCCTCGCGCGCCTCCTCCGTGCCCGGCTCACCCCCACCTGCGTGGGGACTTCCCTTCCTGACCTGCGGATTCTTGAGGACTTTGCCGATTCGTGATGCAAACAGGGTCATTGCGGCAAGCTTCCTGCCTGTTTTCGCTTCGGCATATCGGCAATCGTTCGCGAGCTGGGCGTTGTCACATGGTTTGGTCCTGTCTGCGCGTCGGCCGGACGGACGTGCGGTGTCATTCGCGGCGTGTCCGCCTTGAAGCTCCCGCCGTCATCGACAGGTCCGGAACGAGATCGGCTTGAATCCGACGCAGCCACGAGACAAGGATACGAGCCCTGCCTCCGGTCGCTCGGGCCGCCGGACATACCGATCAAGACCCGACGATCCCCACCCGCACGAGGGCCTCTCCCCGCGCCGGCCGCCACGGTGGACGGTCCGGTGCAATGGCGTCGGCTCTCCACACCGTGACGTCGCACACTCCGGATAGCAACACGTCGAGGGCGGTGGACAACACGGCGCCCTCGTCAAGATGGCGACCCGGCCACAGGCTCCCGCGTGCCGGCCTGCATGACCTCCGTGATCGCCCGGCGGATTCGCGGAACTTCGCCGACGAGCAGACGCTCACGGCCACGTACGAGCACGACGGCAGCCGATCGACGAAGTCGCGCGTGAAGACCGCCGGATGTCGCAGGCGGTTCACAACCGCCGTTGCCGGTACGGCAATCGGGCCTTCACCGAGAAAATCGGCCACATCGAGCACATGCACCGCAGCACACAACCCGCAGGAAGTCACACCCACGAAAGTGCGAGTGGAAGGCGTTCAGCAAACGCTGCCCAGCCGATCCCGCCGAGTACGAGGCATGGGAGCAGGCGCGCCGCTCGCACAGGGACGTCCGGTACGGCGGCCCTGTCTTCGACGGCACGCCCGACCCTCCCCCACTCGCGTAGGCGGCCTCTCTCGGATTGCCGCCCATGAGAAGGCCACCGGCGGCTCAGTCAAACGACTCCCTACCGGAGACCGACGCACTCCGCGAGGAACGCCGGCATGGCGTGCCGCTCCACGAGGCGTCCACGCGCATGCGTCGCGGTGTCGTCCGCGGGCAGGAACACCCCGTCGCACCGGCGACAACACAACAACCGGGCCCACACCGCACGTTGCTCCTGCCACTGGGGATGGGCCACGCGATACCGCCGCCGGTAGACGACCAGGAACCAGACCGCCAGCAACAAGGCCACCCCCGACGCCGCGGACCCGAGGATCGCGTTGATCACCGCCGCCGTCACGAACATGCCCACGAACGCCGCCACCAACGCCTGCCGCCATCCCCGCGCCGTCCACGGACGCACCGGCGGCCTCAACGAACGCGACAATGACGTCTGCGCCCTGCCCTTACCATGCACGGACCCGACCGCACTTTCCAGGCCACGTGGGCCCTCCAGACGCACGGATACCCGCCCACGGGTCCGGGACACCGCCACCCCGCTCTCGTACAGGGCCCGGACCCTGACGACCTGATCAACCTGCCGGCACCGCGGGCAACGCATCACTGCTGCTCCTCCTGGGGACACACCTCGAAAGACGACACCACCGCGCCGCACCAGACGCGGGCGGCAACAGCGGACAAGCAATGGCTCACTCTTCGTCGGAAGGCGGGGCACTCACGATCGGACACATCCGTAAGAGCCCATTCAGGGCGCACGCGACGTCGAGTGCCGAGACGCCCGCGCGGGCCGACGCGCGTAACCCCGAGCCCCCGGGCCCTCCGCCCATCGAGCCGTCACCAACCCTCTCCGCCAGTCAACCATCCAAGTAGCCAAATCAGCATGCGAGTTCGAGAATCAAAAACACCATGACCAGGCCTGTGACGCGTCGCGCAGCCCGATCGGGTTGAGGCCGATCGGGCCCACACAGCACGTTGCGCTCAAGATCGTCGCCGCATCGGCGGCCTGCGTATCGTCGGAGGCCCTCGGATCGGATCGACGGGGCCAGGAGCGACCCGGACCTGCCGCTTGCGGCCGAGGCGGCACCGTCGACGGTCGTCCCGCCGCTCGGACGGGTATTGCCCGCCCTCATACCGGTCTCCGATACGTCCAAGACGACCGTGCTGCGGTCGACGTCCAGGTCGACAACGCCGTCGGCATGGGCAACGGTCGGCAGCCACCGCCGCGTACCTCAGCACGACCTGTCCCGTTGGGCATCCATGGCGGCCACGCGCCAGATCCCGGCCACGTCACGGGCGAGGGTGTACGCGCGGATGTAACGGGACACCCGGGTGGCGATCAGCGCCAGGGTGCCGTCCCGATGCACGGGCCGCCGCCCGGTGATGTCGACGCAGGCGGCGAGCGTGACGGTCGGTGTCGTGCTCGACAGCGACACCACCACGTCGCGCGGCGCCGGAGGCGCGGGCGCCCCCGGCAGGGCGATCCCGGTGGTGCTCACGGTGCCGACGATCCCCTGAATGAGGCTGACAGCGCGACCGATCGCCGTCTTTTCGAGCGCGGGCTTGGTCCAACGCCAACCCCGCCTCAACCGACCCCTGCATCCGGTCGTACCGCCCGTAGACCTCAACCGCCTTGGCCCCGGCAACGTCCTCCGCGCTCGACACCACCAGAACCTGGCCAAACGGAGGTGCCAGTAACGGAGTGATGCGCTCCGCAGTTGTGTCGCCGTCACCGCCATCGCACCCGACAACCACCAGCAGCACCACCGCTACCGCGACCGTGCCTGTACTCCGCCCCATGAGCCCCTCGATCGGCCGTGATCACACCTGGCACTCAGGAAGTGCCACGACAACCACACCAGTGACCACCGAACCGAAAATCGCGAATACACGAACCACCCCGCCCCGTCCTCAAGAGGACTTCCCGACTACCGGGGGCATTGTTGAGACGGGGACTGTAAAACTAACGGTGGAACTTGATCATGAAAGTGACGCCGAGAGATGACTGACGTGATGTCAGAGCCTGTGCAGGACAGCCCGGTTGGAGGTGTCGTCGATGACGCTGTGGACGGCCGGTTGATCGACGAGCTGGTGGGCCGGGCCCGTGCCCAAGGTCTGGATCTGGTGGGTGAGGGTGGGCTGCTTCAGCAGCTGACCAAGCGGATCCTCGAGTCCGCTCTCGAGGGTGAGATCACCGACCACCTCGGGTATGAGAAGCACGATCCGGCCGGGGACAACAGCGGGAACTCGCGCAACGGCACCCGCGCGAAGACGGTGTTGACCGATGTGGGCCCGGTGGAGATATCGGTGCCGCGAGACCGCGAGGGGTCGTTCGAGCCGAGGATCGTCCGTAAACGGCAGCGGCGTCTGTCGGGGGTGGACGAGATGGTGATCTCGTTGTCCGCGAAAGGTCTGACCACCGGCGAGGTCCGGGCCCACCTGGCCGAGGTCTACGGGGCCGACGTGTCGCGGCAGACGATCTCCACGATCACCGACAAGGTCCTCGACGGGATGGCCGAGTGGCAGAACCGGCCGCTCGACCGCGTCTACCCGGTCGTGTTCGTGGACTGCATCAACGTGAAGGTCCGCGACGGCAAGGTCGCCAACCGGCCGATCTACGTCGCGTTGGCGGTCACCGCCGAGGGCCACCGCGACATCCTCGGCCTGTGGGCCGGCGACGGCGCGGAAGGGGCCAAGTTCTGGCTCCACGTGCTGACCGAGATCAGGAACCGCGGCGTCGAGGACGTGCTCATGCTCGTCTGCGACGGGCTCAGAGGTCTGCCCGACAGCGTCGAGGCCGTCTGGCCGCGGACCGTGGTCCAGACCTGCGTCGTCCATCTCCTGCGGAACAGTTTTCGCTATGCCGGACGGCAGGACTGGGACAAGATCGCCAAGGCCCTGCGGCCGGTCTATCAGGCTCCGACCGAGGAGGCCGCACTCGAACGCTTCGTGGAGTTCACCGACGCCTGGGGGAAGAAGTACCCGGCGATCGTACGGCTGTGGGAGAACGCCTGGTCGGAGTTTGTACCGTTCCTGAGCTTCGACACGGAGATCCGCACGGTGATCTGCTCGACCAACGCGATCGAGTCGGTCAACGCGCGGATCCGGCGGGCGGTCAAGGCGCGCGGACACTTCCCCAACGAGCAGGCCGCCCTCAAGTGCGTCTATATGGCGATCATGTCGCTCGACCCTACCGGTCAGGGCCGCAAACGCTGGACCATGCGCTGGAAAGCAGCCCTGAACGCCTTCGACATCGCCTTCGACGGACGCCTGTCCGCCGGACGCAACTGACCACTACATCAACCCCGTTACACCGTTCGATTTACAGACCCTTGAGACGGCCTGAGTTGAACTGACGAATCCCGTTTCGCCCCCAGAGGTCGGGCAGGATTTCGGCTTTCCGAGTACATTCGCCCTGGTACGCGAAGTCGGGCGGTGGCCGGTGGGGTTCACGGTGCGCGACCTGGCGGGGTGGGCAGGCCGAAGCGCCCGGTGGCCTGGGGTGGTTGGGGCGCCCGGTCCGTGATGTGGGGTTCGTCGTTCGGCCGACCACTCGCGGGCGTCGGGCGGGGGCTCGGGCAGTATGGCCGGGATTGCGGCTCGTTGTGTCGGGCGTCTCGACCGGGCTCCGGTCCGTATCGTCGGTATCGGGCAGGCAGGGCTTCGCCGGTGTCCGCAGAAGTTCCGCCGCGGACGCGTTCGGGGCAGTGGCACCGGAGCACAGCGTGGCGTCAGGGCCCCGGATCGACCGCGCCGGTGCTGCCGGTTCCGACCGGGTGGCGCCGTCGCCGGTCATCCCGCCGGCCGGGCGGGTAATGCCCGCCCTCTTCCCGGTCTCCGACGCGTCCAGGACGACCATGGCCACCGACGGCGTCCACGTCGACGGTGCCGTCGGCGCGGGCCAAGGTCAGCCACAGCAGCGCAACGAGCACCTCGGCCGCCGCCCGAGGGAAAGCCCCGGCTCGAGAACGGGTCCTGGGGTGACATCACGTCGAAACGCATCGCCGGAGGCCCGAGCCGGGACATGCTGTCCGCATGCCCCACCACCTCGCCGAGGAGCACTCGTGACGGTCACCCCGACCACCGACCATCCGGCCTGGACCACCGACCCGACCGGTGCCCGCGTACGCCTCCTGGACACCGGATCCGGCCTGTGGCTGGCCACATTCGACCCGGGCGAGGGACTGCGGCTGGACGTCGTCACCGGCGAGGACGACCCCAAACCCGCCGTCACCGTCACCGAACCCGACGAACTACCCGCAGTACCGAAGCCCTTGAACACGGCGCTGAAAAACCTGGGCACGGTAGTACGAATCCCGAACCCCTCCCTGTGGGAGGCCATCAGCACCGCGATCCTGCGCCAGGTCGTCCGGGCCGCTCAGGCCCGCAGGATCCACCATGCCTGGTGTACGACCCACGGTCCCGCCGTGGAGACCACCGCGGGCCGCTTGTCCACCGCACCCGGTCCCGAGACGGTCCTCGCACTCTCGGAGGACGCGTTCAAAAACGTCGGCGCCCTGTTCCACCGCACCGCGCTCCAAGCCGCCGCGCACGCCTATCTCCAACACGGCGATCGATGGCGCGCCCTGCCCGCAGGCGCGCTCGTCGAGGCGTTGGACGAGGTCCCGCGCATCGGCCCGTGGACCGCCGCCGCGGCCGCGGCGGACTTCACCGGCGACTTCTCGATCTACCCGCACCACGACCTGGCCGTCCGCACCTGGGCCCGCCGCATCGCCCCGGACCACCCCTGGCCCGCCACCGAAAAGGAGTTCGGCACCCACTGGCGCCGATGGGCCCGCAACGACCGGCAGTTGCACGCCCTGACACTGTTCACACTCACCTGGGGGACATCACATGCCGACCAACGGCAGTACGGAGGCACCACGGCACAGCACTGACCTCATCGCCGGAGTCGACCCGACACGGACCCTGGACGCCGTGTTCGTCAACGCTCCCCTGCGCGACTACACCGTGCGCCCGCGCGTCAACGACTACACCCTTCCCGTGCTGGGCATGGCCTACATCGCCACCTACGCCCGACACGCCGGCCACAACGTCGGCCTCCTGGACGCCGAGGCACACGGCCTGGGCATCGACGAGACCGCCGCCCTCGTGAACCGGGCCCGACCTCGCTGGGCGGGATTCAACCTCCTCGCCCCCACCTACGCCCTCTCCGCCCGCATCGCCCACACCTTGGACCCGGACATCAAGATCATGGTCGGGGGCCACCACGCCAAGGCCATGCCGCACACGGTGCTGCGCGATCCGCGGTTCGAACGACTGACCGCCCTGATCCTGGGCGAGGGCGAAACCCGCGTCGCCGCACTGCTGGACGACCACACCCGCCGCGCCACACTCCCGCAGGTGATGTGGCGCGACCCGCACCCGGACACCATCGCCGTCGGACTCCACTGCGGCGACCCGAACCCCTGGCTGTCCCCCGACGTCGACCAACTGCCCCTCGTGGACCGCACGTTCCTGCCGCAGGACCCCTACCGGGCCGCCGACGGACGGGTGGAGGCGAACATCGTCGGCTCGCGCGGCTGCCCCTACGACTGCGGCTTCTGCGGCGCCGCGGTCTCCATGAACCGCGACCTCACGATCCGCACCCGCACCCCGACCGGCATCCTCGCCGAACTCGACCACCTCAACGCCCGCCACGGCGCGACCGCGTTCCGGTTCGTCGACGACCTGTTCCTCGGCGCCGAACGGATCATCCGCACCGCCATGGACGCCTTCACCGCCGACCGCACCGGCGACCGCTACGTCTGGGACGCCACCGGCCGCATCAACGTCCTGCACCGCCTCGACGACGCCATGCTCGACACCCTCGCCGCCAACGGTCTGCGCGAGGTCGCACTCGGCATCGAATCCGGCTCGGATCGGGTCCTGGCGATGATGGACAAACGCATCACCACCGCCATGACCCTCACGGTGGCCCGTCGCCTGATGGAACGCGGAATCGACGTCAAGGGCTACTTCATCCTCGGCTACCCCGACGAACACACCGCAGACCTCACCGCGACCGTCGCACACATTGAACACCTGTGGTCCCTGTCCGACCGCCTGCCCGGCACCTTCCGCGCCTCGGTGTTCGAGTTCCGCCCCTACCCCGGCTCCCCCGTGTGGGGCCGGCTCGTCCAGGCCGGCCACGACCCCCACCGCATGCAGGCGTACGAAGACGTGGACCTGACCGACGACGGCGCGGACGAAGGCATGCGGCAGCGCGACGAGTTCAACTTCTCCGTCGGCATCGCGTTCTCCCAAACCCCCCTGCCCACCCTCCGCCGCCGGCTCGCCGACCTCACCCGCCGCCAACACGCCCGCACCCACCCCCCGACGGACGCCCGATGAACGCCCCCGGATACTTCCTGACCGTGGACGGCCCCGGCGGAGTCGGGAAATCCACCACCGTCACCGCGATCACCCACCGACTGCGCGAAGCCGGGCACACCGTCCACCCCACCACCGAACCCTCCGGCAGCGCCCTGGGCATCGCCACCCGACGCCTGGCCCAAGAGGTACGCGGCACCGCCCTCGCCCTGCTCGTGGCCGCCGACCGACACCACCACCTCGACACCGAGATACGCCCCCACCTGGCCGCCGGCCACACCGTGGTCTGCGACCGCTACCTCGCCTCCAGCCTCGTCCTGCAACGCCTGGACGGCGTCCCCGCACAGTTCATCCGGACCATCAACACCGGCATCACCCTGCCCGACCTCGCCGTCGTACTCACCGCCCGCGCCACCACCGTCACCCGACGCCTGCACACACGCGGATCCCACCACCGCTTCGAGGACGACCCCGACAACGTCACCCGCGAACTCGACCTGTACGAACAGGCGATCGTCACCCTGCGGGACATGGCCGTGCCCGTCCTGCGCCTGGACGCCGACGCCCTCACCCCCACGAGTGTCGCCGCCGCGATCGTGCACGCGACCGGAATCACCTCGGCTAGGGTCGCCCCCGACCGCGTCCCCCCACCCGAACAGAGAACATGAACCCCACCACCCCCGTCATCGACGTACATCTCATCCTCCGCGACGGAGACAAGATCCTCCTGTCCCAACGCGGCGGCCCCTACGGCCACGGCCGATGGCACGCCCCCTCCGGCAAACTCGACCCCGACGAAACACTGACCACCGCCACCGCCCGCGAGGCATACGAGGAAACCGGCGTCGTCGTCGACCCCCACCACCTCCGCCTCGTCCACACCGTCCACCACCACCAAGGCGACGACGCACCCGACCGCATCGGATTCTTCTTCGAAGCCACCACATGGGAGAACGAACCCGTCAACCGCGAACCCGACAAATGCCTGCGCCTCGCCTGGTTCACCATCCACGACCTGCCCGACGACCTCATCCCCTACCCCGAAGCCGGACTACGCGCATACCTGAACGGCAAACCCGGCCTCACCACACACGGCTGGCCACACACCGGCAAAGACCGACCCGGGAGCTGAACCACCCACAGCCCTCCGTCATCACCAACGCTTCAAGGCAAACAGGCGCACCGCCGGCCAGCCACAACACCGGTTCACAACCAAGTCGCGAACCGCACGTCGCGAAACCCACCACCCACGCTGACCAGGCCCCCGCTTCGGTCGCATCAGAAGAACCCCCACGGCTCACCGGCGGGGCGGACATCGGTCCGGCTGGCTCACCCCCACCTGCGTGGGGACTTCTCACGGCGCTCGGCGGTGAAGGCTCTCAGGCCCGGCTCACCCCCACCTGCGTGGGGGCTTCCGTCCGACGCGTTGCGCCGTGCTGCGGGCGAGCAGCTCACCCCCATCTGCGTGGGGACTTGAGGCATGGGGGAGCGCCTGACGGCCCGTACGGCGGCTCACCCCCACCTGCGTGGGGACTTCACATCCCCATCCGGGTAAGCCTGAGCAAGCCGCGGCTCACCCCCACCTGCGTGGGGACTTCCGCGGTGGTTCGTCGTGTCTGTCACGACGCTCCGGCTCACCCCCACCTGCGTGGGGACTTCGACGTTCCCGCGTCGTCCGAGCCGCCGCGCGACGGCTCACCCCTACCTGCGTGGGGACTTCGACGTTCCCGCGTCGTCCGAGCCGCCGCGCGACGGCTCACCCCCACCTGCGTGCGGACTTCGACACCGAACACCGCGGGGGTCGTCTGTGGACGCGGCTCACCCCCACCTACGTGGGGACTTCCCGCCACACGAACCCGGTGGTGCCCGTCGCCGCGGCTCACCCCCACCTACGTGGGGACTTCATGGAGCAGGACATGTTGGATGCCCTCCTCACCGACTCACCCCCACCTACGTGGGGACTTCGAGTGCGGGGTCTGCGACGCGATGACCGCCCGCGGCTCACCCCCACCTACGTGGGGACTTCGCACCCGCCGACAAGACCCGTTCGAGACTGGCCGGCTCACCCCCACCTACGTGGGGACTTCCAAATGGCCGATCCGACAGCCGACTCTCACTATGGCTCACCCCCACCTACGTGGGGACTTCTTGACCTCGTCGTAGCGGTCATCCCAGACGGCCGGCTCACCCCCACCTACGTGGGGACTTCCCGGTCCTGGTCCCAGGCGTCGTAGATCGCGCCAGCTCACCCCCACCTACGTGGGGACTTCAGCGTCACGAACGAGCGGGAAAAACCTCACCTCGGCTCACCCCCACCTACGTGGGGACTTCTGGATCGAGGAGCACGACACGGCCGGCATGGTCGGCTCACCCCCACCTACGTGGGGACTTCGCGGGCCGTTGTCGTTGTTACGCCTCCCAGCGCGGCTCACCCCCACCTACGTGGGGACTTCGCCGCGACCAGCAGGAACGCGAGGAACGCGCCCGGCTCACCCCCACCTACGTGGGGACTTCATCGAACGGACGTCTTCGGGGGTCAACTGCTGCGGCTCACCCCCACCTACGTGGGGACTTCTACGTTCGGTACGTTCGCAATCGGCGTGGGAGCGGCTCACCCCCACCTACGTGGGGACTTCACGAGCGCCCGGACCGTGCGCGACACGGTCCCCGGCTCACCCCCACCTACGTGGGGACTTCGCAGTCATCTTCTCGGCGTCGAGGCCCAGCGACGGCTCACCCCCACCTACGTGGGGACTTCCCCGCGCGTACTGCGGTCATCACCTCCCCGGTCGGCTCACCCCCACCTACGTGGGGACTTCGGGACGGAGAAGGGCAAGGGACGGGGGCGTCTCGGCTCACCCCCACCTACGTGGGGACTTCCCGATAGGCGCGCGACAGCAACTCCCCGCTCTCGGCTCACCCCCACCTACGTGGGGACTTCGAGTACCCGGCATGCTCGTGAGCGGCTCGGCGACGGCTCACCCCCACCTACGTGGGGACTTCCTCCGGCGTCCGGAGGGCGGTCCGCCTGTCCTCGGCTCACCCCCACCTACGTGGGGACTTCCAAGTTGTACCGCGACACTGTGATTTCCAGCGACGGCTCACCCCCACCTACGTGGGGACTTCTGAGGGAGTTGACCCCCTCAACCACCCCTGACCGGCTCACCCCCACCTACGTGGGGACTTCTCCTCCATCCAGCCCTTTCCGCTGATCAGGGCCGGCTCACCCCCACCTACGTGGGGACTTCTTCGCGCACGCGGGCATCCAGGTGACGCGGATCGGCTCACCCCCACCTACGTGGGGACTTCCCTTGCTGACCTGCGGGTTCTTGAGGGCTTTGCCAATTCGTGATGCAAACAGGGTCATTCCGGCAAGCCTCTTGCCTGTTTTCACTTCAGTGATTTGCTGATCATTCGCAGGTCGAGCGTTGTCGCATAATTTGATCCTGTTTGCGCTTCGGCCGGACAGGCGTGCGGTGTCGTTCGAGGCGTGTCCGTCCATCAAGTTCCCGCCGTCATCGTCACGTCCGGAACGAGATCGGATTCCGTCGCGGTAGCGATGCAAGGATACGCACCCTGCCCCCGGTCGCTCGGCGGCCGAACCTACCGATCAAGGCCCTACGATCCCCACGCGCACAAGGCCTCTCCCGACGGAACGCCGCTCGTAGTCCCCCGCACGCGTGCCACTCCCGTACATGTGAAACCGCGAGCCGCCTCGGTGGACGGTCCGGCGCGATGTCGTCGTCTCTCCACACCCTGACGTCCACACTCCAAACAGTGGGCGCACAAGGCCTGGAGGACGCGAGTGATATCCAACGACACACGGCTCACCCCGGCAAGCGCCGACTCACCCCTCGACCCGGTGGTACCACGGAGCCGAGGCGACGGCGATGCCCAGTCCGCACGTCGAGGCGTCCACCGACCTCCACCTCCACCGAATCGCCATGGGCAGGGCAGCCCATTGCCCCACCGCCTCCCACACCGACACAAGGCCGGGGCCATCCCGACCCCGCACGTCATCCGCCGGCCTCCGCCAACCATCGCCGCACGCGTGCACGCATCGCCTCGGCCCGCGGATCGGTGTACTCGGTCAGATAGGTCAGCGCCTCCGCCCAGAGCGCGCGAGCAGTCTCGGGGCTCTCCGACCGAACGGCGGCCGCCAAGTCGTCAAGGTCCACAGCCGTTTCCCACCCGTCACCGAGGTCACGGTGAACGGCTGCGGCCCGGCGGTGGAACGCGGCTGCCTCGGCGTGGCGCTCCATCGCCGCGTACGTCCGCCCCGTGCCACGCCAGGCCAACGCCTCACGGCCACGATCACCGAGACGCCGGTGCAACATGGCCGATCGACCGCAGGAGGCCAGTGCCTCACCGAATTGCCCGGCGTCACGCTGAATATCGCCGAGGGTCAGAAGCCAGAACCCCTCCAGCCCACGATTGCGCAGGCTCACGGCGATCTCGAGAGCCTCGTCGACGGCCCGGCGGGCGGCCTCGATCTCGCCCCGCTCGTGGCGAAGCCGCGCGATGATCCACAGTGCGTTGCCCACACTCTGCCGGTTGCCCAGCGCCCGATGGGCGGCGAGCGCGTCGCGGACGGCGTCGTCCGCCTCTCGAAGACGTCCCGCGTGCAACCGGGCTCCGGCCAGATTGGACAGGGCAGAGGCGGCCCAACGATCGCCGTCCACCATACGGAAGACGTCTATGGCCCGCCGGAAGTCCTCGGCAGCCGCGTCGAGTCGCCGAGCCCGCAGGTGGATCAGCCCCAGAAGGTTGAGGGCGTGTGCCTCCTCCATGCGATTGCCAACGGCGCGGGCGAGGGCCAGGACCCGGGCGAAGTAGTCCGCCGCCGGGTCGAGTCGGTAAACGGCCCGATGGGACATGCCGAGCTGGTTGAGCAGCATGAGTCGCCCGTTCGGGTTGTCCGCGTGTTCGGCGGACGACAGACCGACGTGTCCGAAGTCGAGCCATTCCGCGAAGGACGCGGAAGCCGACAACACGTTCCACGAGGTCGCGGCCAACTGCCAGGCATGCCGATGCAGACCGGCACCCGCAGCGGCCCGCACGAGGTGCGCGAACGTGGCGCGTTCACGCTCCCCCAGTCGGCAGCGGCATCGTAGTCGGCGAAGCACAACGGTGCCGGGCACGTGGTCGTCTCGGATAGCGGCACATGCCCCTCGCCGGGTTGGAGCCACGTCTGTGCCGCGTCGGCCGTACGCAGATACCACTCCAGTACCCGACGCAACGCAACCTCCCGCTGTGCGGCGGATTCCTCGTCGTGGGCCTGATCGAGGGCGAACGCGCGCAGGAGGTCGTGAAAACGGAAGCGGTCGGGGCCGACCTGCTCCACGAGATGGGCGCCCACAAGGTCGTCGAGGAGTTGCCGGGCCCGTCCCAACGCGAGGTCGCCCAGCGCGGCCGCCGCGTGCAAGCCGAACTCCGGTCCCGGATGCAGGCCCAAGAGCCGGAAAAGCCGCCCGGAGTCCGGCGGCAAGGCGCGGTACGACCAGGCGAAGACCGTACGGACAGCCTCGGCCTCCTCCTCGATCCCCGTGCTCAGCGCATCCCAGAGTGCCGACTCGTCGCGCAGATCCGCAAGCAGGTCGTCGAGATGCAAGTGCGGATGACCCGCAGCACGCTCGGCGGCGATCCGCAGGGCCAGTGGAAGACACGCGCACAGACGTGCCGGCTCCGCGAGCTTCTCGTCGTCGTCACCCGAGCGGTAGTCCCGCGTGACCACCCGCAGGAGCGTCACGGCCTCGGGTTCGGGGAGCATGCCCAGAGTGATCCTGCGAGCACCGATTCCACACTCACCCAGCCGTCGGCCCTTCACACATCCCACACCCGTGACTACGCTTCGGGTACTTCACGACCGGGGGGCCAACGTGAAAACGATCGATACGGACAACTTTTCCGCACACTTACGGACGAAATCCATTCGTCCCCACACGGGCGAGCTCCTGATTGCCCGGATCGACGATTCCGATCAGGCAACCGACCTGTCCGAACCGCCCAACTGTGCAGGCTTCGGGCGCATTCGACACTTCAGGGTGGACACCCCCGATCCATGGCCCGGCAACCCTCTGCCGATCCTCCCGGCAGCCCACAGCCTCGGGGTGATCGAGAGCGCCACCCGCAACGCACAGGTGTTTCAGAACGCTTCCTGCAATTGGCGATGCTGGTACTGCTTCGTACCCTTCGACCACCTCGCCGCGAACGAGTCGAAATCCGCATGGCTCACCGCCGATCAGATGATTTCCCTCTATCGCGCGGAGACCTCGCCACCGATCGTGATCGACTGTTCCGGGGGACAACCCGACCTCATTCCGGAATGGATTCCGTGGATGATGGACTCCCTCGTCCGCACCGGACTGCACACCACCACATACCTGTGGTCGGACGACAATCTCAGCAACGATTACTTCTGGCGTCACCTCGACTCCGACCAACGACGCACCGTCACCACATACCGAAACTACGGTCGAGTCGGCTGCTTCAAGGGCTTCGACGCCCGCTCGTTCGCCTTCAACACCCGAGCCGACCCGACACTCTTCACACGACAGTTCGAACTCTTCGCACGACTGCTCGCCACAGGCATCGATCTCTACGCCTACGCGACCTTCACCGCGCCGGACGACACGAACCCCGACCGTGACATGGCGGACTTCGTCGACCGCCTCCAGGAGATCCACCCCACCCTCCCTCTGCGCACGGTCCCCCTGCGCATCGAGACGTTCGGGGTCGTACAGCCACGACTGCGCCCGGCGCACCGACGAGCCCTCGAGATCCAGGACGCGGCGATACGAGCCTGGAACCACGAGATCGAACGACGATTCGACGCGCCCACGCGCGCCCTGGCCATGCCGGACGTGCCGCCGAAAGCGTGATCGGCCGTGGAATTCGATGTGTCCGACACCGAGTTCACCGACCGCCTCGTCAGCTGGCTACGCGGCCTCGACGACTCCACCCTGGGCGACCCCCGGGCCGTCGTACGCAAGTCCCCCGGCTTCTACCCCACCACCATCCTCGCGTTCTGGCCCGAGGAAATGGCACGCCGCGGGCTGCGCCCCGCCCCCACCACCCCCATCGCGCCCGCGCACCTTCCCGTCTGCCATCCGGGCGACTTCGAATGGCGCTTCACCACCGACACCGCCCGTCGACTCGTACGACGAGCCACCCACCACCTCAACCGCGACGGCACCGTGCTCCACCTCGGCACGCCGACCACGTTCCTCGCGGCCGCAGACGCCGCGTCACACCACCACCACGTCCTGCTCGAGCGAAACGCCTCCGTCGTCGACTCGTTGAACAGTCGCGTCCACGACGGCCACACCGTCGTCCGTCTCGACATCGCCACTGACCCGCTCCCCGCCCTGGAAGGCGCAGCAGCCATCGTCGACCCGCCCTGGTACCCGGCCGACACCGCACACTTCCTGACCGCCGCGGCCACCATGTGCGTGCCCGGCGCCCGAACTCTGCTGTGCCAACCCACCGCGACCACCCGGCCCGGAACCCCCGAGGAACGCGCCCAACTGACCCGCACACTGCCGAACCTCGGCTTCCGACTCGTCGACGTCGAACCGTCCTCCGTGCGCTACCGCATGCCCCACTTCGAGGCCGTCTCCCTCGCCCGCACGGCCCCCTCGGTGGCCGTACCCGTCGACTGGCGCACCGGCGACCTGCTCGTCCTCGAACGCCGCGACACACCCCCGCCGCACCGCCCCACCCCCACCCCCACCACCACCGACGTCGCCTTCGACGAAATCGCCTTCGGACCGGTCCGCATCAAACTCCGCGCCGCAGGCGGGCCCGACCTCGGCGAACTGATCCCCGGCAACATCCTGCACAACGTCAGCCGCCGCGACCCGCGCCGCAGACGCATCGGCCTGTGGACGAGCGGAAACCGCGCGTTCACCCTCTCCTCCCCCCAACGCATCGCCCGACTGATCCACGCCTGCCACACCGACTACCTCAACGCGCGGTTCGGCCGAACGTCGACCCTGGCCCACGCCCGCAAGGCCCACGTACACCCCACCGTGGCCATGCGCCTCTTCGACGTCCTGCTGACCGAACTCCTCGAACATCTCAAGGACGAGAACACGTGATCGAGACCCGCATCCTCGCCGAGATCCTCCAAGCCACCGAAGCTTGGGACGACTGGGACTCCCTCGGCCTCATAGACGGCGACGACCTCTGCGGCGTCCACATCGCCGTCATGGTCGAACCGTTCCTCGGCTACATCCTCGACGGCCAGAAGACCATCGAATCCCGCTTCAGCAAGCCACTGATCGCTCCCTACCAACGCATCACCGAAGGAGACGTCGTACTGCTCAAAGCAGGCCCCGTCCGCGCCTCCTTCCGCGCATCGAGCGTGGAGTTCCTCGAACTCGACGACACCGAACGCGCACGCCTGGCCCGTGACTGCAGCGACGCCATCTGCGCCGACGAAGCCTTCTGGCAAGCTCGTGAGGACAAGCAGTACGCCACCCTGATCGGCATCTCCGAAGTACGCCGCCTGACCCCGATCAGAATCTCCAAGAACGACCGCCGCGGCTGGCTCGTCCTTCGTGAAGCCGCACACCACAGCCAACAACTGAGCCTGCTGTGAGACACATACTCTGCCTCTCCGGCCCCATGACCAGCGGAAAAACCACCGTAGGCCGGCAACTACAGGCCGGCGGACCCGACATCGCCTACCGATCCTTCGGCGACGTGGTCCGCCGCCACACCCCCGACCGCGGCAGACCCGCCACGCGCGACGAACTCCAACACACCGGCATGCGCCTCGTCGCCGGCGGCTGGCCCGCATTCGTCGACGCCCTCGTAAAGGACCTCGACCCGTCGACCACGCACACCCTCGTGCTCGACGGGATACGACACCTCGCCGCCATCCACGCGATACAGGCCCGCTTCCCCGAAGCACACGTACACTCCGCGTTCCTGCGCGTCGACCAAGACGTCGCACACACCAGAACGTTGTCGCGCGGAGAAGCACCCTCCACACGGGAACACCCCGTCGAAAAGGAGCTCGACGACGTGAAGGCCCACGCCCACGTTGTCCTGTCCGGCGACCTGGACATCCCCACCATCGTCCGCCTACTGCGCGCCCTGCTCAACGACGAGCGCGCTCTACCTCAACCCCAGCACCTGGAGCGCCGGTTGGATCAGCAATCTCCTCGAAACACTCGCCCCACGAAACAGTAATCACCGCTGCCGACAAGCCTGGCGAAACGAACACAATGGCGAAGCCGCCGGGGCGAAGTACCCCCACGCCCAAGCCGAACCCCCGGACAACCTCTTCTGCATCCCGAAAACACCTGCAACACCACTAGGATCACCGACCACGCACCAAACAACCGTGGCTCCAGCCCGCAAACGCGCCAGTCACGACTCACCCGCACCCGCGTGGGGACTTCCGCAGTGCGTTCACGGGCCGATCGACAACCGTCAGCCCACCCCCACCCGCGTGGGGACTTCGGCCCTACGTCCAACAGGCCAGGAAGGCAGGGGGCTCACCCCCACCCGCGTGGGGACTTCGTGTCGCCTGCCCCGTCGCCTGGGGTGTCGTCCGGCTCACCCCCACCCGCGTGGGGACTTCGGCGGGTCGGACACGGCCGACAACGTGCAGACCGGCTCACCCCCACCCGCGTGGGGACTTCGCGCCGCCTGTGAGGGAACGGACCGTGATCGCCGGCTCACCCCCACCCGCGTGGGGACTTCGGGCAGTCCATGCCCTCCCAATTCTTACCCGTCGGCTCACCCCCACCCGCGTGGGGACTTCCGGGGCTCTCGGGCTGTTTCCGGGCATGCCGGAGGCTCACCCCCACCCGCGTGGGGACTTCGGTGGATAGGCTGGATGGGCATCGCCGGGTCCCGGCTCACCCCCACCCGCGTGGGGACTTCCTGACGGCCATCCAAAAGGCGTTCGCATCGTTGCGGCTCACCCCCACCCGCGTGGGGACTTCCCGGTTGCGCGAGGGAGCGGTAACCGCGGCGGCGGCTCACCCCCACCCGCGTGGGGACTTCTCGCCGAGCTGCCCGTCGAACCGGTCGTGAATCGGCTCACCCCCACCCGCGTGGGGACTTCGGGTCCTCGGCGTGTGCGGCTGCACACCGGTTCGGCTCACCCCCACCCGCGTGGGGACTTCGAGGTGCGCCACCGGGCGGTGATGGTCGGTCGCGGCTCACCCCCACCCGCGTGGGGACTTCCGCGAGATTCCGGGGTGGACGCCGGGCGAGCACGGCTCACCCCCACCCGCGTGGGGACTTCTCCGGATCCTCATCGCGGCAGGCCGCCGACCGCGGCTCACCCCCACCCGCGTGGGGACTTCAGGTTCTCGCGTGAAATCATGTCGCTCACAGGCGGCTCACCCCCACCCGCGTGGGGACTTCGTCACGACAAGCGTCTAGCGCGAGATTCGTACCGGCTCACCCCCACCCGCGTGGGGACTTCGCTGTATGCGTGCAGCGGAATGTGAGCGGGCCGGCTCACCCCCACCCGCGTGGGGACTTCGACCTTTGCCGCCGCGGCGGCCTCCCGCGCGGCGGCTCACCCCCACCCGCGTGGGGACTTCCTCCGGCTCGCACCCACCCATCTCGCGTGGGTCGGCTCACCCCCACCCGCGTGGGGACTTCCCTTGCTGACCTGCGCGTTCTCTGCGGCTTTACCATTCCGTGATGAGAATCGGAGCATTGAGGCAAGAAACGTTCCTGAATATGACTTGACCAGCAAGTTCTCACCCGCCGCCCGCGCTCGCACGACGCCGAAACCGTTCATTTTCTGGCAACATCCCCAAGTTGAAATCGGAGCATCAACCGCCCGTCCGCAACGTCGACAACCTGTACCCGCACAACCATCGTCGCCTCCACACCCGGGCAGGCGATGGGCAACCCTGGCCCCGGCGATCGAACTCACTCGACCGGTGCCGCCCGATACGTGTGCCCGCGATGCCACGCGAAGTACGGCTCACGCTCCTCGTTCCACCACGTGACGGTGCGATCCACGAAGTGGTCGGTCACATGTCGAGCGACCTCGGTGACGGCGGCGGCCTGAGGACTGACCAGAATCTCGCCGCCCGGACCCACCGCGATGTACCCGTGCTCATAGAGACTGTCGCAACCCAGCACGCAGGCCAACATGCCGACGTTCTTGAGATCGCGGCGTTCCGTGTCGTCGCAACGGGCGCGCTTCTTGATGTGCGCCGCGACCAGGAAGCCCGGGGGAAGGATCCGACCACACAGAGCGCACGCGTTGGAACGCTGCAACAGAAGGCGTTTGAGCCGACGCTGCTCCTTGCGCTGCAGACGCGTGACCTTCCCTTCGAGTTCGCCGTCGTAGGGAGCCGTACCGACCTCCTTCTCGTTCTCCTCGCCGTGCACCACGTACTCGAGCGCGGTGTCGACGGGGAGGGGGACAAGTGGCGGGACGTCGTCCAGGTCGAGAAGTTCGTGCAGGAGGTTGGTTTCGACCTCGCTGAGATGTGTCAGGTTCTGGACGTTGCGGGCGGGGTTCCAGCCCAGGAGTTCGCGGATCTCGTCCATCGGCACCTGATGGCCGCGGACGCCGTCTATGGCGTACATGTACTCCCAGGTGAGTCCGTTCTCGTCGACCCCCCACAACCGCTCGGCCAGCGCAGGGTTGTGGAAGGTGGCCATCACCAGCGCGCTCAAATAGGCGTGTTTGTCGCCCGAGAAGAAGGCGTGGTCCCCGGGCGTGATCTTCAACGCCTTCGAGACGTTGGCATTGCTTCTGCCGGGCGTCACGCCCCACATGCGCGCGCTGCCCTCGGGGAAGCGCTCGTGCAACAGCGCCAACTGCTTGGGTTCCAGCACGTCGACGTGATCGGCGAAGACCACCGGACGGGTGATGGTGTCCTCGTAGTGCCTTCGCACTGAGGGCGTCGACAGGGCTGCGGGCTGGAAGAAGGCGTGCATCCGATTCCTTCGCGCTGGAGTGAGAAGAGTCGAGGGCGACGCGACACTACAGGGCGCGTCCGACGTCGCCGGAACGCGCCCGCGAAGGTCGAACGAAGAGAACGACCGTGTATGACAACGGGATTCGGTTGCGAGCGGCCGACGCGCCGCGTCCGGACGTCGTCCCGCAGGTCGCCCCGCGCTCCAGTACAGCAATTGCGTCGTCGTCGGGACGCGCGGCCCCGGCGGCGTCACCTCGGATCGGCCGGGCGAGCTCCCCGCAGCACCCGGGCCGGGAACGGTCCGTCGCCGAAGGCACTCGCTGACCCCGCGACGAATGGGTTCGGCGCAGCCTGGCTGCGGCCGCATGCCGTCGGCACTTCCGCCCACCGCCCCCGGACCCCGCCTACCCCTTCGGCAGCGTTATCCCCAACTCGCGCATCGCCTCCGACGGCGGCCCGCCCTCCGACCGCTCCGTCTTGTAACCCGGCACCCGCGGCTCCAGCGTGCGCGGATCCACCGCCTCCGACGGCGCCCCCGACACGTACGCCCCGTCCGGCACCCGGTCACGATCGTGCGGCGCCAACCAGAACACCCGCCGCCGATACGTCCCCGACGCCGGCGAACTCCGCGCGCCCGGCCCCAGCAACGCGTACCCCACCATCCGCCCGTCCCGATGGAACGCCGGCACCCCGGTACGCCGCGGCAGCCGATCCAGCACCTGGCGCACGTAGTCCAGCCCGGCCGGATCCTCCAACCACACGATGTCGATCTCGTGGGCGATCTGCTTGGCCGTGATCAGGGCACTCACGACGTCTCCTCGTGCTCGCCGAGCAACCCGATGCCCGGGTAATACTTGCGCTGGTTGGACGTCATCATCTGCCGCGGCGAGGAAAGACCGACCGCTTCCCGGATCCTCACCGCGAACGCCCGCGCGGAAACCGGCGTCGCGTCCTCGAAGCCGCACCACGTCTTGTACGCCGCGTACAACCCCGTCTGCTCCGCCCGCATCGTCGAGCCCATCCGACACCGCTCCGCGACGAACCGACCGATGTGGTCCTCCGTCTCGGCGTACGCGTGCGTGGCCACCCGCACCCGCGGCGGCCCGGTCAGGTCCCGATCGCCCCCCAGATACCGGCGGGCACCGTCCACCAACCAGGCCAGGATCCCCGGCCCCTCCTCCGACACCAGCACCTGCGCCAGGTTGTCGACCCGCTGCTCGTCCGCGACCACCCGCTCGAACGGGATCAGCCGCATCCGCCGCCAGAACGCGAACCCGCCCGTGCCGACCTCCGGCCGGTGGTTGCCCAACAACCAGAGCTTGTGCGTGGGTTCGAAACTGAAGAAATCCTGCCGCATCCGACGCGCCTTCAACCGGTCCCCACCGGTCAGCAGCTTGAATCGCGCCTCGTCGAAACGATCCCCCGGCTTGAGCTCGGAACACACGATCACCCGCCGCCCGTGCAACTCGGCCAGGTCCGTGGGATGCCCCTCGAACGGTTTCGCCATCAAAAACCCCGGCGGCGCCGCGTCCGCGTAGTCCCCCAACAACGTGACCAGCACGTCGAGCAGCACGCTCTTGCCGTTCTTCCCCAGCCCGTACAGGAACGGCATGATCTGCCCGCCGACGTCGCCGGTGACCGAATACCCCAGCAACAGATGCAGGAAGTCGATCATCTCCGCGCCCTCGGCGTCGTCGCCGAAGGTGTCGGTCAAAAACCGCATCCACCGCGGCGTGGCCATCGCGCGCGGCGCGACCGTACACGAGCGCGAATGCCGGTGCTTCTCCGGATCCGGCGCCACCACCGCCCCGGTGTGCAGATCCACGATGCCGCCCGGCGTGCACAACGCGTACGGGTCCGAGTCCAGGTGCTCGGCCTTGAGCACCATGCCCGGGGCCGCCTGCGCCTGCATCAGCATCGCCTTGAGCCCGGACGTGGACAACGACCGCCGCCGATGCCGCCGCAGATCCGAGTCCGAGTGCCGCCCGTCGGCGTCCGTGACGGCCAACGCCTCGGCCATGTCACCGGCCGCCCACAACACCCCGTCGTCCTCGTCGAGTTGCCACCGGTGGCCCTCCCACCGATACCAGCCCAGCCCCGGCACATGCCGAAAATCCCGCCCGTACAACGCGACGAACGACTTCGCGTTCCCACGATCGCTCAACGAGTCGGGCACCAGACCGCGCGCCGTCACCGTCCCCGGCAACACCCCCTGCGTCGCGTTGCCCTGGGCGGGCACGGACATGGGCTGCTGGGCCAGGATCTGAGCGGCGACCGCCGCCGCGTCGAAGTCGAAGCCCTCCTGCGGAAGACCGTTCACGAACGCCCTCCCGGATCCAGCGGCCGCGCCGCACCGGCCGCCAAACCACCCAGGATCGTCGCCCGGGACCGCCGAACGTTGCCCGGACGCGCGTACTCGGCCGCGTCCAACAACAAACGCTCACCCGCGCCCATGTCCAGATGACCCGCGGCGACCAACCCCCCGACGATGAACGCGGCCCGATTCAGCTTGGCGTTGAACCCCGCGCCGAACGGGCTCGCCGCACAATCCGCCACCTCCCGCACCGCGTTCGCCAACACCCGCCCCGCGGCATCGCGACCACCCCCAGCGGCCACCACCGCCGCCCGGGCCCGCGCGGGCACACCCGGGGACACCGGCGACGCGGGGCGATCCGCGTGACCGGTCCGCTCCAACTCCCGCGCCAGCCACGTCGGCAACACCGCCGGCTCACGACACGACCCCACCGGCGCGTAGACCCCAGCCCGCGTCACCGTCCCGGGCGCGATGATGTACCCGCCCACACCCCGCACGTCCACCTGCCACGCCAACGCCCGCCCCGGACCCGACCCGGTCGAACACAGCCACCGCCGCGACGGCGGCGTGCGATACCAGATGTGCAAACCCCCGGACGGCGTACGCACCCGCAACGTCGCCTCGTCGGCGGCCGGGTCCGGCGCGCCACGCAGGGCCGCGAGCAACGCCAGGGTGTGGAAGCCCGTGGACAGGCCCGTCAGATCCACGTCCGCGCCGATCGGGATCCCCGGCAACAAACGATCCCGCTCGGGCAACGACGGCCCGTGGGCGTCCACATCGAGCACCACCAGCCCCGCCGGCCCGCACGCCACGCCCACACCGAACCGTGAACCCCGCCCCCACCACGCACGAATGCGCTCCGGGTCGAGCGTGGCCGCGTGGAATCCGTGACACCACCGACCGGCCGGGATGCACCCGCAACCCGTGTGCGAGTGCCCCTGGACGTGACACGCCTCGCAGTTCGCGGGCGGCGTCTTACGACCGGGGGCCAGCGGATGGACCGGCCACCCCGACCGCGCGCACCACCGCGCCACCGCCAACGCGTCCGGCACGGCGGCAACCGCACCGTCCCGCCCACCGGCCACGTCCCCTCCACCCTCCCCGGACACCGACACAGCGACCGAAGCCCGCGCGCCCCGACCTCGACGCGCGGAACCGCGCGAGGACACGCGTGTCCTCCCCGACATCCGGCCCAGGGGCCGCGGACATCCACCCGGCCCCCGCAGCGGACTACGCCTGTCGATCGAGATCCATCCTTCAGTCGCTGAACGAAAGTGCAGGTCAAAGCAATGAACGGCATCGAAAGCGACTGAAGCGACTCACGTCCCGATATTGCTGCGACACGACAGGCTAGCGGACCACCCCCCTCACGACCCCGAGACGGCTCCCCCGCGTGTCAGCGACGCAGCGACCGAAGGGCAGCGACCGAGTCGCTTCGGTCGCTGCTTCGGTCGCTCAGGAAAAACCGCAGGTCAGGGCCCCTGAATCAACCGAAACAGCGACTGAAGCGACTGAAGGTCCGTATCTATGACGCGCACACGCACACGCGCCAATGTCGTCATAATGCAAAAGTTCAGTCGCTTCAGTCGCTACAGCCCTACCAAAGCCTCCTGACCTGGCCTTTTACCGAGCGACCGAAGCAGCGACCGAAGCGACTCGGTCGCTGCCCACCCCCGATCCACCCACCCCACACCCGAAAACCCCGGCCCACACCCACCGGAACAGCGACCGAAGACAGCGACCCAAGAAACCCCGCCCGGCACCCGTCATGCCCACAACACTTCGGAAGTCCGGTCGCTTCAGTCGCTTCGGTCGCTGGAATCGGAACCCCACAACACACCGAGATTCGAAAGCGCCTACGGCAACCGGCAGGCCCCGGCCCCACCCCTGCGTCAAGTCGGGCCTCGACGCAGGCGAGGCGGCGCACAAGCCAAGAAGCGGGCGCCGCCCTCGGCGAGAACCCACCCAACCCCCGCCGAACGCCCGGTCAGCCGCCCAACCACCCGGCCCCCGATTCCCGGCCCCCGATTCCCGGCTCCCGCCGACCGCAACCCCCGGCCCGCCACCCCAAACCCCTCCCCACACCCACCGAACCCCGGTAACCTCGCGCCCAGCGCCGCCGCCGCATCAACCCCCGGGGGAGGGTATGAGCAAGATCGAACGCGCACTTCACCCAACCGTCCACACCCAGGCCGACGACGACCGCCCCAAACCCGGCCCCACCGGCCCGCCACCCACCGGCGGCGGCAACCAACCGGACCCGGCGTTACCCAAGCCCCAACCCGGGCCGCCCCCCGTGCCACCACCAACGAATCCCGGCACCGCAAAGCCGGACTTCCGCGTGGCCTCGCAACACCTCCGCGACGCCGGCGCCGCCCAGGACCGCGTCCTCGGCGAACTCACCGCCGCCGCCCGCACCGTCGCCCCCGCCACCCAGGCCGCCGCCGCGGGTCTCCCCGGCTGGCGCACCGCCGGACGCCTCACCGACCTCGTCACCACCTGGGACCACCAGGTCGCGGCCCTCGAACGCAAACTCGGCGAATCCGCCACCGGACTGCGCCTGACCGCCGACGAATACGCCCGCACCGAAACCAACGTCACCCAGTCGATGGGCGGTTGAGCCGTGCTCACCCTCACCCAGGTCCGAGACGCGAACGTCGACCTCCTCACCGAGACGACCACCGCCTGGGAAGCCGTCCGCGCCAAACTCCAGGCCCTGTCCGAACGCCACCAGGCCGAAGTCCTCAACTCCCCCGGCCTCACCGGGTGGAGCGGCACCGTCGCCGACACCGCCCGCGCCCGTCTCGCCGAGACGCAGCGCCAGATCGGCCTCGCCGCCGCCGAGGCGGCCGCCCTGTCCCGCGCCGTCTCCGACGCCCACAACGCCTTCAAGGCCGCCCAAACCACCCTGCGCGCCGTCCTGGACGAGATCTCCCGCTCACCCGAGTTCACCGTCCGCGAGGACGGCGGTGTCGACTGGCGCATCCCCGACGAGGTAGCCCAAGCCCTGTCCGCCGCCGGCGACGGCTGGGCCGCCGCCCAGATCAACGTCGACTACACCAAACGCGCCCAGGACTTCGCCTGGCGCGTCGGCCAGGCCCTCGCCCAGGCCACCCAGGCCGACAACGACGCCCAATGGGACATCTACCAGGACGTCAGCGTCCGCGAGGACTCCTTCAACCCCCACGCCACCCTCGGACGCGACGGCAACGGCGCCGACATCCTCACCACCTTCCAGACCATGGACGACCCCCGCGGCACCACGAAATGGCCCGGCGGCCTCGTCGGCTTCTTCACCGGCCAACAACAGGTCACCCGCACCGAGGCCGACCTCCTCGACCGCCTCGGCTGGCTCGCCCAGAAGGACTTCGCCGACATCAGGGCGGAAGCCTTCTCCGAAGCCGAGAAACGCTTCACCTCCGACGACAAGAACGACGACCACCAGGACGCCTTCCGCCACACCTACTGGAACGCCCTGCTCACTCAGAGATTCGGCGTCGACTGGGCCGCCAAGTACACCACCGCGCACGAAGGACTCACCGGCAACCCGGGCCACCGGGAGGCCATGGACCTGTACAACAACGACCTCGGCCGCCGCATCGCCCAGGAACACCCCAACGCCTCCCCCGCCGAACTCGCCGACCACATCGACCGCGCGATCCGCGAAGGACGCGCCGTCGTCGTGGACCGCAACCACGAACTCGTCTACAGCGACCAGGAGGAGATCGGCCGCAACACGACCATCCCCAAGAACGACCCACCGCTGCCCGCCCACGGCGCCCCACCCACCGGTCCCCCACGCGACCAGCCCCAAAAAAACGGCTACGACCCCGGCAGCGGGGTCGACAACGGATCGACGGTCAGTTGACACACCGGCACACCCCCACCACTCTCGCCCTCCTGACCGCCCTCCTCCTCACCCTCGCCACCGCCTGCGGCGGCCACTCCGACCGGGTCGGCGTCGAAGTCGACGGCAAGGCCCACGACCGACTCGCCGCCGGCATCAAGGACTTGGGCGAACACGGCCGCGACGGCACCCTCCGCGACCTGACCCCCTTCGCCTGGGACAACGCCTGGGTCTTCTTCGAAGGCGCCTCGAAGAAGGACATCGAATCCGCCACCGGAGATCGCGTCGAGCTCCCCACCGGCACCATCAGCGGCGGCGGCGACCGCTACTACGGCACCGGCCCCCTGTTCGTCTTCACCCACGCCAAACACCCCACCCGCGCCATCGCCGTCCCCTACGGCGGCATCACCGAAGCCGGCGGCCCCTGGCCCCCCACCACCCGCCTGATCCCCGGCACCCCAGGAACCGCCGGGCCCCTCAGCCTCCAGCGCTGACCCCGTCAACCCTCCTCCGTCCGAGTCCTGTTGACGAGGCCCAGGCCCGGTGGTCGGGAGGCCGCGCGGCTGGCCGCAGCGCCCCTCGCCCGATCGTGTCGTCGTCGCATCATCCGCTGCCCCGCCCGGGCCGGCAGCCCGCGTGTCCGAACCGTGAGGTCTACTCGTGGCGTGGACAGCGCTGCTCTTCTCATCGCGATCGAAGACCTCTTGGCCCTTCCGTTGCCGGCGAGACCCATCACTCGGACACCTGACAGGACCGCCACTGGCCGACATCCTCGTCGACCGAGCCGTCGACGTGTACGGATGGACCGTCGGACAGAGCCGGCTCGGCGTCGGCCTGCTCGAGAGCACCACCACCGACGAGACCTCACCGTCCCCGCCGCCGTGAATCCCGTGGCCGTCCGTGCCCCCTTGGACCCTGTACGACCCGCAGGATCGTCCTGGGCCGAGGACCTGGCCCTGTTGACCGGCTGGAACGAAAAACCCCGGATCATCGACTGGGCGTTCGTGGAGCGAAGGCTCGGCCGTCGTCTTCCCCGCGACTACAAGCAGTTGGCCGAGACCTTCGGCGCGGGCACGTTCGATGACAACTTCGGCCTCTGTGTGCCGGGCTCACGCCATGCGGACCTCGACCTGATCGTCGCGGACCACGACGAGTTCGCCGACCCCGCGCCCCCACATCGCCCCACGGCACGGCTCCTGTAATGGGCCACAACCTCGGCCGAACACGCTTTCTGCCGGCTCGCGGAGGATCCGGCCCCGGAACGGTGGCCGATCTTCGCGCGCGGCGACGCCTGGGACCCCCGGGGGCGATTCGACTGCTCCTCGGCGGAGTTCGTCCACCGGATGCTGACCGACCCGCACCACCCCCACTCACCCGCGAAGCACTTCACGAGGCACCGGTTCACCTCCGACGAATCCGTCGAACGAGCCCGGGAGGTCTTCCGGGACGAATACCACCCGAGCCCGTGACACAGCCGTCGGCTCGTCGTCCGGCGCCCGACCGCGTCGACGTCCGGGCCGCCGAGGGCCAGCCGCCCGGACGCGACACCGCGAACCCGCCTATGACCGAACGTCCTCGCGGCGGACGAGGTCGGCCACCGGACGACGAGCCGACAGTTGTCCGGTCACGGTGTCCGACAGCCGGCGTTGTCCGACGCCGGTGTCCGGCGGCCGGCTCCCCGACGGTGTCGCACGCCGACCTCCCGAGAACGGATGCGACGGCCGTCGGACACCAACACCGGACAACGCCATGCTCGGGCGCCCATCACATCCGGCGTGACCGGACGCCACCGGACACGCCCTGACCCGTGGCCGGACATCGGACACGACGCACGGGACACGGGCCCAGGCCACCCAGTACATGGACATACGCGCGAAGTACCCCGACGTCGTGTCGCGCCGTCGACACCGGCGCGGGTCGGACAACTCGCGGGTCGGACACGCGTGTCGCCCCGCCGTCCAACCGGCTATGTCCGCTTCGGACCCCGACTCGACGAGTGTCGCCCGCCACGACACCGGCATCGGACACGTGTGTCGTCCACCGTGTCCGATGCCGGTGTCGTGTCCGGACACCGTCCGAGACGCTGCCGGACGGACACGGGACACACACCTCGCCGGACATGTCTGCGGACACGGCGTCGGTGTCGCGATCGTGTCCGGACACACCGGCCACGGCCGAGGTCGTGTCCGCGGACATGTCCGGCGAGGGCGCGATCGCAACGTAGGCCGGACAGGCGGAACTTCGCCGCACCATCCCGGAAAAAGATTCATCCGCGAGACGTCACAACCGGCATACCCCGGTCACCTTCCCCGGACATGCACCTACGAGAGCCCCCGACAACCTCCCACCGAACGGCGGAAGTTCACACCGTCACGGCCTTGACACCCGCCCACTCGAACGCAACGACACGCCGACCGGCGAGTTTCCCGTGTTCTCGCACCAGGCCCCCGAAGGGACTAGGGTTCCCCTGAAACGTCGGTGAGTAACCGAAGTCTCACCGGACATGAAGAAGCCCCCTGCCGGGAGGTGCAACTCCCCGGGGGCGCGGCCGACTAACCGTAGAAAGAAACCGTCGACATGAACGAGAGTACCGGCAGACACCCCCCGACGCACAAGAGCCCGCCAATGACACGCCGCGCTTTCTCGGCGCTTGATGTCCGGCGGGCCCTGCTGTTGCGGATCCGTGTCCGCCTCCTCTCCACAGAGGAGGCGATCGTGATCTAACTTCCTCAAGCGGAGTCTCCTGAGCACCGGAGACAGTCCGCTTTTTGTGCTATCCGCAACCTGCCAGGGTCGCGGGTCGCTTTCGTACGGCCTCCCAGCACCACCCGGGAGGGCCGACGTCCGTCGCTGTCCGGTTACCAGGCCGGGCCAGGCGTCGTACGTAAACCCAATTACTTCCAGCTTTTGCTCGAAGTCCCGCTCTCCACAGAGCACATACGGGGCTTCTGCATGCCCTCACGAGGAGGTCCTGCGTGCCAGAGTCTATGCACACTCGCGGCGCCACGCACGCCCTGGTGCGACTTCGTTCGCGTGTCGCGCACTATAAAAAGCCGCATACCCCACAATTCCGGGCTTGTTCGGGGGGTGCGCGGGGATGGATGCCCGTCGTCGAATGGGCCATTCGTGTGCGCCTGCATCCCCGACTGAACGGCACGACGCTGACGTTGGCCCGTGCGCTGTGCGCGTACGCGGATCACGACGACGGTCGCGACATCCGCCCCGGACACGCCCGCCTGATGGCCGTCACCGGCCTGTCCCTCCCCAGCGTGCGGCGGCACCTGCGGTGGTTGCGCGAGGCGGGACTGCTCGAACACGTCGCCCGCGGCACCCGCTGCCCCGGCGGCGTCCGCCTGGCGGCCGAGTACGCCGCCACGATCCCCGCTGCCTGGGACGAGCGGGAACTGGCCCGCCTGGAGGCCCTGTACGCCCTCGAAGCCGACCCCTCCCCCGCCACCCGAACGACTCCCCCACCCTCGTCCGCGGACGGCGTCCCGGTCCCCTCGGCGACGATCGATGAGCCGCACACGGATACCCCACCAAACCCCGTTCCCCACCTTGCTCTCGATACCTACGTTGACGATGGGCTCAACCGCGCGGGCACGCACGGGCGTACGCGCGAGCGCGGCGCAACGGCGGCCCCCGGCAAGGCCGGACGGCGGCGTCTCGACCCACGACCCGGCACCAGGCGGTGGAGACGTTGGGAACTGGCGCGCAACGTCCGCTCCCGGGTTCTGCTCGTCGCACGGGAACGCGTCGGACGACTCGCCTCGGCACTGCGCGGGGTCGCCGACAGGGGATGGACCGTAGGGGACGTCGTGGCCTGGCTGACGGTCTCGCCATTGCCGCTGCTGGTGCTCTTTCCCATCGCCTGGCTCCGGGCCCGCCTCGAGGGCGCGACCACGGTGTGGCCCGAACCACCCTCCATCGCACAGGCCAGAATCCGGCGGCACGAGAACGACCTTCGGCTCAGGCGACAACGCGAGTTCCGCGAACGCCTGGCCGCCGACCGGGAGGCCGCCGTGGCCACCGAGGACAGACGCGAGGATTTCGCACCGGTCCGCGCCACCATCCGCGCACATGCGTCGGCCTGGCTGGCAGCCATGCGCTCCGGCGCCACACGCCGCAATCCGCCCGCCAACACGACGAATCGGGGGAGTGGACGCGTCGAATACACCGTTGCCGAACCCCGATGGCGGGAGCCCGAAGGGGAGTTCCACGCCCTCCTGCCCGTCGAATCGGCGGCACCGGGCCGGACTCGAAGCGACGCCGTCCACGCGGCGGCGGTCGCCCGCGCCCGTGCGGCCCGGGCCGCACGGCGAGCACCGGCGTTCATTACGGCGTAATAAGCGGCCGTCCCCGGCGAGTCGGGCCCGCACTGCCCACCCCGTCCCCCAACTCGCCGCCGAGCCGCGTCATTACGCCGTAATGAACCACTCCTTCGGCCGTGCCGGAACGCGACCGTTCGGGCGATTCATTACGGCGTAATGACGCGGCTCGGACAAAAGAGCGAGGTCCTCCGCGATCGTGAGTCGCTGACATGGCATAGTTCGTCCCGCTCACGCGCCCGCACCAAGGCGTGCAGGGCACCGGGGAATCAGACCGAAAGGGCAGTACCCGTGGCAAAAGTTCATGTTCTGCTGAACCAGAAGGGCGGGGTCGGCAAGTCCACCCTGACCGTCAACCTCGCGGCCGTCACCGCCGACGTCCTGAGCCGGCCCAATATGGAGACACCGCCGGTCCTCGCCGTCAGCATCGACCCACAGGGATCCACCACCTGGTGGGCCGAACGCGTCGGCGATGAGCTGCCGTTCGACTTCGTCCAGGCCCACCGCGAACCGCACCAGCTCGCGCGCCTCAAGGAAATCGGCGGCTACCAGCACATCTTCGTCGACACCCCCGGCTGGCTGGGGCCCGACTCCACCGACTACGAACCCGGCCCGGACGGCGATCCGCTCGGTGACGGACGCGCCGGCGCCGCGTTGCGCGCGGTCCTGTCGGCCGCCGACGACGTGATCGTGCCGATCGAACCGGAAGGCATGTCCTTCCTCCCGACGGCCAACACGATCGAGAACATCGTCAAACCGCGCGGACTCCCCTACACCGTCGTCGTCAACAACTGGGACCCCCGCGACGGCCTCGCCGACCTCGAGGACACCCGCACCTTCGTCGACAGCCAGGGCTGGTGGCGTACCCAGACCGTGGTCCGCCACTACAAGATCCACGCCAAGGCGGCGGCCGAGAGCCGAGTCGTCACCCAGTACCCCCGCAACAGGATCTCCCTCGAGGCCCGCGAGGACTTCTACCGCCTCGCCCTCGAACTCGGCCTGGGCGGCGCCACCCGACGCCTCGACGAGATCGCCGCCAGCGCATGACGGCGTCCAAACGCCAGCGCTCGCTGGCCACCCTGCTGCCGCCGAAAACGGGGGAGGGCGCCACACCGCGCCCACCCACACCGGCGACCACCGCGGCCGAGACCCTCGCCGCACCACCGATCCCGAACCCCACACCCCCCGCTGCGGAGGGTGCCCCGTTCGCGATCCCGCTGACCCAGCTCGCATACAACCCGGCCAACCCCCGCGAGACCCTCGGTGACGTGGCTGACCTGGCCGACAGCATCCTGGAGAAGGGCCAACTCCAGGCCGCCGCGGTGGTCACCATCGGCGCCTACCGCGAAGCCAACCCCGACCTGGAGCACACCTTCGACACCGGTGTGCGCTACGTCGTCGTCGACGGCAACCGGCGCCTGCTCGCTGCGGAACGGGCCGGACTCGCCAGCCTCAACAGCGTCGTCGACGACAGCCTCGCGACCAGCGCGACCGGGATCCTCGAATCCGCGCTCGTCGCGAACATCCACCGCAAGGCCTTCGCCCCCCTCGAGGAGGCCAAGGCCGTCCAGGAGCTCTTGGATATCCACGGCTCACAGGACAAGGTCGCCAAACGGCTGTCCAAGTCCCAGGGATGGGTCTCCCAGCGCATCGCGCTCCTCGGCCTCCTCCCCGAGCTGCAGAACCTGCTCCGCAACGGCGAACTCAAGGTCGAGGACGCCCGCAGGATCGGACGGATGGCACCGGAGAAGCAGACCGCCGCCGCCCGGACCGCCCAGGATCATTACGGCGTAATGAAACCGAAGGCGGTCCCGACACCGGCATCCGCGGAACGACACGAGGTTGCGCCTGGGCCTCCAGCCGCACCGCAGCCCCGGACCGACCACTCCCGGGTGATCCGACTCGGACCGCCCGCCGACCTGGCGGCGTCCCTGCAGCAGTACCTGTCTGCGGAAGACCTGGAGAAGCTCGTGGAACTCCTCCTCACTCGCGTCGCCCGCTGA
>NZ_CP182424.1:0-302592 GCF_051903075.1 Embleya australiensis | reverse complement strand
CCCGACCCGCCACCACCGTCAGCCGACACTCGTACGCCTTCGCCACCGCAGCCTGGAACAGATGCGCGGTGGTGGCGATCGCCGGATCGTCCAACGCGGCCGGGTCGACGACGCTCGCGTACACCGCCACCGACTCCCCGTCCACGACACCCCGCACAGGGCCGAACGGCTTGTACACCACCGGGCCCGCGACTCCGACCGCGAACGCCCGAGCGGCCGCCGGGTCGTTGGTGATCAATGTGCGGGGGACCGTCAGGCCGCACTCGGCCGCCACCCGCAACTGCAGCGGCTTGTACTCGGCATCCGCAGCCCGACCCGGAGGCGGCAACCACCGGCACGGCAACGCGGCCAGGAGGCCGCCGAAGCCCAGACGGGCCTCGCGCTCCGAGACCCGCCGCGCCGGCACCGACATGCCGGCCGGGAAGCGCGGCCGAGTCGGACGGCGGTAGTAGACCGAGCGCACCGCGGCGAGATCGAGCTCGCGCCGGTCGTTGCGCAACGACCCGGACCAGGCCGTGCCGTCGAACGACGCGGCCAGGGACATCTCGAGCGGGAACTCGGCCAGATCAGCACGGAAGAGCGGCACCGCACGCCGGTTCAACTCCTCCACCACCAGGTCCGCCGTCGGATCGAAACGACCCGACAGGACCAGGACATGCCCCTCGCGGCGCAGCGGCGGGGGTGGGTGGGGCGTGGGTGGGTTGCCTGGTTCAGTCGTCACTGGTGCCGGGGTCGTCGGGGGCGTCCATCTGGCCCGACGGTTGGGTGGGGCCGTATGTCTTGGGTGGGTTCTTCGTCATGTAGACGCCGGGCGGGAGGTCCTCGTAGATCCCGGTCTGCGTGTCCTCGTCGTAGGACAGGTCCTCGGGGAGGATGCCGCCGGTGCCGGTGACCGGGACCAGGAACCGGAACGCGAACGGCACCGGGCCCGCCCGATCGGACAGGTCCGGCAACGGCTCCGCCCCGGACGGGTTCACCGGCAGACGCAACTCCGGCGCGTCCAACCCCCATCCGACCGTTGATCGTGCGCGTGCACCCGTATCGGCCACAGCCGTCTCCTCCCCGCACGGTGATGACGCCTCGAGCATGCACACCCACACACCGCCACCACAAGAGGCGCGAGGCGATGATGCGGACGGCGGCCCCAAACCGGCCCCGACCGACGGACACACCACCCACCACAGGAAATTCTCGATCACACTGCGCGGCCTTCTGAGAACCTGCCGCACCGCAGGTCAACCGCACCTCCCCCGAGGAACACACCTGACACCGCACACCGAAGCCCCAGGTCACACGACACAGACCAACATTCTCAAACCGTGCAGCACCCCAGGTCAGAGCACCGCACCTGCACAATCCCGCTGAGACGACACAGCCTCCAGCGCCGCGGCGGCGAACCCCGCGCTACGGCGGCCAGCGTGGCTCATCGCGTTCCGGGCGGCCGCCGTTGCGGCCACCTGTGACCTGTGGGCCCGGGCCCGGGCCCGGCCGATGGGCCGGTGGTGACGTTCCAGCCCTGTATCGGCCCACGCTGGCGGGTACGGCTGTGCGCGAACTGCCGGGACAACCGCTCCGTATGGGACCGGTCGAGCATGCAGGTCGGGCCGTCGGGGTCCACGGTCCCCGCGAACGAGGCCTGCACATGGATGCTGTTGAAGTACTTCGCCGACACCGTCCACCATGTTCAGGGCGCGCCCTGGCGCGCATGTCCCGACTGTTCGGCGGGCGGCGACCTCGTTGGACACGATCGCGGACGAGCAGGGGGAAGGTGGGGCGGTGACCGCTCGCTGCGAGCCGCGACCCGGCGCTCCGTCCCCCCACACAGGGCGGGCGCCGGGACGCGGCCGGTCGGCATATCCTCAATCGGGGCGGGATCTAGCGGTGTTCGATCTTGAAGTTGGCAGCGCCGTCATGGCTCCGGTAGAAGGCTGCGGGGCCCGTGACGCCGGCGTTGTCGCTGTGGTTGTCCTTCCCCGAGCCGTTGAGATACTTGCCCGACCAGTAGAGCGATTGCAGTGCCACGGTGTCACCTGCCGCGACCACCGCCCTGCCGCCGCGTGTGATGGTTCCTTGGAGTTTGATACTGCCGTCGGTGGCCACGCCCGCCATGCCGATTTCGACCTTGGGGTAGGTCGAGCCCGGATTATGGGATTTCGCGACGAACGCGTCGGTCACCACGAGTTGACCGCCTCCCTTGGGGATCGTGACGTTCTTGCCCGCCGCCACGGCCACGTTCCCCTGCAGGTTGATCACGCCGTTGTCGATCGCCGGATGCACCAAGGTGACCTTGAGGGTCTTGTCCGATTTGATCGTGACGTTGTTGTTGGCCTGGACCGGCCCGTTGGTGGTGAGCGTCCCGGCCGCCGCGACGGTGACGTTGCCGTTCGCCTGGACGGGCCCGTTGGTGGTGAGCATCGCGGCCGCCGCGACGGTGACGTTGCCGTTCGCCTGGACGGATCCGTTCGTGGTGAGCGTCTTCCCTGCGGCAACGGTCGCTCCCCCGTTGAGTTGCGTGGATCCGTTGACGGTGAGTGTCTTTCCTGCGGCGACGGTGGCGCCGCCTTCCAGGTCGATTCGCTCGGCCACGCGGAGATATGTGGAGCCGGGACGACCGACGATGGGGGTGTGGAACTGGATGGGCACGGCCTGATCGCCGGAGGACAACACCCTCACGGTAAGGGTCTTTCCCGTCTCGACGGTGAGGTTGTTCTTGACAGCGATGGTGCCGGTCGCGGTCGGCGCCGCCACGCTGGTGACGGCGATGTCGGGGTTGTTTACCTTGATGTGGGTGGTGAGGTACCGGACTTCGTTGCCCATCTTCGCTTCGAGGGTGAAGCTCGAATCGTCGACCAGTGCCACCGGGGAGGTCCAGCTGTCGTCGCTGGCCGGGGACGATCCCTGGGTGCCGTCCGGTTTCCGGTAGTACATGGTGTACGTCGCGTGGGGGGTGCCGTCCCAATGGAGGGTGGCCTTGGTGTTGCGGGCGATGGCAACCGTGGCCGGTCGGAAGCTGTGCAGGTAGAACGAGTCGTCGCGTTTGGCGACTTCGCCCCGGCCGGTGCGTTCCTCGAAGGGGCCGGCCGCTCCGGCTGTCGAGGTGGACTCCTCCCAGACGATGTCGACCGGGCCGACACCGCCGTTGACCTCGATACCCCACAACTCCAGCTCGACGCTCCAGGTTCCGTCGAACGCGGCGGGGTCGCCCGGCGGCGGCGAGCAGGTGAAGATCGTCTGGTTGGGATCGCGGGTGTCGCGCTCCACGGCCCACTGCCGCTTGCCGTCGGGAACGGTCAACTCGTAATGGATCAGGCCGGGTTCGCTGGTCAGGGCGGATGCCTGGCGGCCGGTCGGGATGCGGACCTTGAACCACTTGCAGTGCACGGGCCAGGTGCCGCCGGACTTCACCTTGCCGTAGGTGAAAGTCAGTTTGGCGTACTCCGGTTTGGCGAAGGTCGAGACGCTGAGCGTCCCGGGCTCGGGAACCATGTCGGGCGGGAGCAGCATGGGGAGGTCAGCAGTGGTCACGGCTCTCCAACTCCAGGGTCAGGAAGGTCGGTTGGACACGGGCGTGGCGGTGAGGGTGGCGTTCCCGGCGCGGCGCTGCGGGCTGCCGTCGCCGAGCGCGGTGTCCTCGGAGATGCGGCTCTGCGTGCCGAGCGGGGTGCTGATGTCGAGGATGAGGGTGAGGGTCCAACTGCCGTCGAAACCGGCCGGTTCGGCGGGGTTGAGGGTGAGGAGGATGCCGGCCGGGTCGGGGCTGGTTTCGACGAGCCACTGCCGGCCGCGGCCGGGGCCGCGTTCGAGTTCCAGTCGGGTGCGCAGGACGACGGGTTCCGCGGTCCGCAAGGTTGCGCCGTCGGCCGTCGGGAGGGCGAGGGAGATCCGTGCGCATCGCACCGGCCAGGCGGTGTCGCCGTCCGGGTCGTCGCCGATGGTGAGGCGGACGCGGTCGAGGGCCACCTCCTCGGGCCGTGCGGCCTGCGCCGGGGTGTGTTCCAGGCGATATGGGAGGAGCAGGGCCGGGTCGGGGCTGGTCACGACGCGCTTCCTTCCTGGGCCGGCGAAGGAGCGGGCGTTGCGGTGGCGCGGGTTGGTTCTGTGCCGGCGGGTTGGAGCTGGAGGTAGCCGGAGCGGGCGACGGGTAGGGGTGCGTCGGGGTGGGAGAGCCGGTCTGCGTTGTGGATGATGTGCTCGTGCCAGTCGGGCAGCGGTACGCCGGTGGCGGTGCCGTTCACCGCGATCGGTTCGGCCCAGGTCCAGTCGCCGTGCCAGGCTGCGGGACGGGGCATGACGAGGGACTTGTCCGGCGGTTCGGCCTGCACGGTGAACTCGCGGACGCCGCAGGGTTCGTCGGCGGCGCTGGTGTGTCGCAGTCGCAGAAAGCGGGCGGTGAGCGGTGTATCGGGAGTGTGGTGGATCTCGGTCACTTGGGCGTAGTCGCGCAGGAGGGTCCACTGCTCACCGTCGGTGGAGGCCTCCAGGTCGGTCGTCGCGGGGATGCCGTTGCCGTCGGCCCGTCCGAGGAGGATGTCGACGGCTTCGACTCGCCGTTCGATGTGCAGGTCGAGGCCGATCCAGTCACCGGTGACCGGTGGTTCGGTGCTCTCGTAGGAGGTGTTCGGGTCGCCGTCGGCCATGGCGGATGCGGGGTGGCCGGCGCGGCCTTTGAGGGAGGCTGCGGCTGTGGGCGGGCCGAAGCGGTCGGGGGCGAGCAGGGGGTTGAGCCGGAAGGAGGCACGGATGCGGGCTAGGGCGCGGTGGGTGGTGTCGGCGTCCACGGTGACTTCGGCGACGGGGAGGATGTCGGTGGTGGCGTGGACGGCGGTGTGCGGACAGGCCAGCAGGGTTAGGTGGTGGGTGGCGGGGCGGTCGGCGGGGCGGGCGGGCAGGGTGAGGTGGGCGCCGGTGTCGATCGCGGTCACGTAGGCGTTGGCCGGGCCGTCGGGTTCGACGGCGTGGAAGCGGTGGTAGCGGGTGCGCTGGTCGTGGTCGTCGGCGGCGAAGTAGCCGATGAGGCCGTCGGAGAGTCGGTCGGGATCGCCCAGGCGCACGGTCCAGCGGTAGTCGGGGTAGTTTCGGTAGTCGGGGTGGTCATGGTGGTCGGGATAGGGCTCGTCCGGTGGGACGAGGGCGCGTTTCCAGCTGGGGTCGGTCAGCGGTTCGCCCATGAGGTCCAGGTTGAGTCGGGTGCGGATGAGGGCGATGGGGCGGCCGATCAGTCGGGCCGGGGAGCGGTCCTCGTTCGGTGAGGGTTCGAGGATGTGGTCGAGTGCGGTGTCGATCGTCTCGGTCAGTGCCTCGAAGGCTTCCGGCTCGTGGTCGAGCAGGCCGCGTGCGAAGGCCGCGACATGTGGGTAGGCGGCGGCGAAGTCGTCGTCCTGCGGGTGGCGGAAGGGGGCGTGCGGGAGCGTGTTCCAGGCGGTGGTGCGGGTGTTGCGGACGTCGCGTACCACGCGCAGTTCGCCCAGCGGCTCCCCGTCGGGGCCGTGGACCAGCAGGGTTTGGTCGAGGTGGTTGGCCAGCAGCCAACCGGCTACCGGTGTCTCGGCGCCGGGGAGTTGCGCGGCGTCGACGGCTTCGGCCGGCTCGGCGGGCGGCTGGTCGGCATGCAGCGGCACGGTGTCCAGACGGACCCGAGCCGGTTGCACGAGCCGGGGCGGCAGCTGCACGAAGCGCTGTGGGCCGGGCGGGTCGGGGAACAGGTCGCGGTCCGGCACTACGCTGTCGGCGCGGACCAGCGGGAACTGGATGGGCTGGCTGCCGACCGGCTGCACCAGCGAGTACACCCGTCCGAAACGGTCGATGACGATCAGCTCGATGAAGTGGAACTGGCCGGCCCGCACGGGTTGGAAGCGCTGCTCGCCGAGGCCCTCCGCACCGTCGGGAACGTGGTTGGTCTCGCCGGCCAGGGCCAGGACCGATGGGTCGGTGACGGCCTGGGCTGCGCCGTCCTGCTGGATGAGCCAGTCGTGGAAGCCGTCGAGGGCTTGGGAGAGCACATCCATGGTCTCCAATTCCTCGCGCATGGCGCGCAGTTGCCGGGCCTGTCGGGGGGGCGTGTGCTCGGCGAGCCGCCGCGTCTGCTCGCGCAGCACGTAGCGGGTGGAGGGGGTGACGAAGGCACGCCCGCCGAAGGCGGTCCATCGCCGTCCGCCGTCGCCGTCGCCGTCGGCCGCGTCCGTGCCCTTCCAGCGGTAGCGGTGGCGGTCGGGTTCGGGGTCGCCGTCGCCACCGAGGCCGAACTCCCAGTTGAGGGTGGCGTCCTGACTCTGATAGGGAGTGGCGCAGTGCTTGATCTCCCACTGGAGGTAGAGCGGGAGCCAGGGCTGGCGCCACACCCGGGTGTATTCGGGCCACGGGCCCCTGGAGTTGGCGGTCGGCTCGGCGACGACGGTGTGCAGCGCCGTTCGATCGGGCTCGCCGTCGACGGCCGGGGTGCGTGCGGCCTGGTCGAGCAGGGCGAACTCGGCGACCAGCGCCTCGATGATGCCCGGGACTTCGGGAGTGTCGAGGGGCAGCAGCGGAGTGGTCGGGACGTCCGCCCAGTCGTTGTCGATCTTCACCCGGGTGAGCAGGCGGGAGGGCAGGCGGCAGGGCAGCGGGGCGTCCTCGTCCCGGTCGAGCGGTTGCGAGTTGCCCGCGCCGGTCAGCGCGAGGACGGGGTCGGCGGGGCGGTGGTAGTTCTGCCGGGGCGTTCGTTTCAGCTCCAGTTCCTCGGACAGTCCCTCGGTCTCGGCGTGGCGGTCGATCGCGGCCTGGATCGCTTCGGGAGTGAGACCGTGCGGGACTGTGCCACCGAGCCGCTCGACGTCGGCTTCGAACTGAGTCACCTGCGTTCCCACGGCCCGGATCTGTGCGTCCCAGGCGTCCTCGTCGAAGTCGAAGTCGAGGGGGCGCCGGTTGTCGGGCAGGTTGCGCAGCCACCACAGTCTCCACAGTCGCCACCGTGCGGCGGCGAGGTTGTGCCCGGCCTGGTCGTAGGCGTCCTGGTCGCGGTTGAGGGTCTCGATCCAGTCCGGTTGGGCAGGCGGTGGGGCCTGGTTGTCGGCCTGTTCGCTGGGTCGGTTGACGATTTGCCAGGTGGCGCCGCCGTCGTGGCCGCTGAACCAGGAGCGGCGGGTGATCTCGTCCAGGGAGACCCGCCCGTCGGGGCCGTCGAGTTCGTCGGGGTTGCCGTGGAACAGGGCGCGGACCCGGTCGGCGAGGTCGGTGTCGCCGCTCTGGTGGTCGACGAGGGCGGCGACGGCGTCGGAGGTGCTGTGGCCGATCGCGACGTTGACGTCTGCGGTCGCGGGGCGGTCCGAGTCATGGTGTCCGCCTTCGCGATCCCAAGGGATGCCGAGGGCGGTGCCGACGTACCGGGTCCGGGTGATCGTGGTCGGCATGCCGTCGGGGGCGGCCCAGCCCAGGGCTCGTAGCACGTCCGCCGGCTTGTCAGGGTCGGCGTCGGGGGGCAGCAGTCCCTCGATGTCGCGTGCGGTGGTGAGGATGTCGGCGTCGTCGCGGCTGTACCAGCCGATCACGCAGTAGCTGACGGTGCACGGCGGTGGGTAGTTGTCGTTGGCCTTCAGGTCGGCGAGGGTGTCGTGGAAGAGGAAGACGTTCTCGTGGTATGGGGCGAAGGCCGCGAAGGCGGGGAGTCCGCTGCCGATGGCGGTGAGGAACAGCGTCCGCGGGGCTGGCTCGCGCCAGGGTCCGTCGCTCAGCGGGTGGACGTGGCCGATGTAGTCGGCGCGAGGCTCCTCCTTGGGGGATGCCGGGTCCACGAACGGCGTGAAGGCCGACTCGACGGGCCCGCCGTCGGCCTTCTCCAGGTAGTCGCTGTGCACCACGAACCCGGCGGCCTTCAGCTCGTCCCGCACCTTGGCATAGCGCACCACGAGCCAGCGGTTGGGCACCAGCGGGAAGGTGCTGACGCCGGTGGCGGCGTCGATCGCCCCGGTGGTCAGGGCTTCGGGCAACTGCCACTGGACGTGGATGCCTTCGCCGGGGTTGCCCTCGGAGTACTGGATGGGCGGTTCGGCGTTGCTGCGGAAGTCCTTGGAGAACGTCCACGGGTAGCGCGGGCTCCAGCGACGGAAGTCGTCGTGCGCGGCCACGTCGCGGGTGACCAGCAGTGCGTGGACCTCGACGGGGACGATCAGGTCGGTGTCGGTCATCGGGCGCTCTCCCGGTCGGCCGCGGGGTCGAGGGTCAGCCGTTGCTCGACGGCGGCGTTGACGAGTTGCAGGGCGAACTCGCCGGGGGCGAGGTCGCTCAGCGTGGGGTCGAGGGCGGCGGCGAGCGCGGGTACCAGGCCCCGGTCCCCGCGCAGGGCGAGGACCTGCGGAGCGTCGTCCGCGTTGGGCAGCCGAAGATGGCGGGTGAGCAGGCCGCCTGCGGCGGGGTAGTCGCGGCGCAGCGGGTAGCCGAGGTTGTCGCCGGGGCGGTGATCGCGCAGGTTGATGACGCTGTTGTCGCCGGCGGCGTCGTTGCTGTCGATGCCGAAGTGGATGCCCTGGCCGGGCTCGCGGATGACGATCTCGTCGGGGAGGGCGTCCAAGAGCAGCAGCAGCGTGTCGGGGGCGAGGTGGTCGCGGCGCAGTTCGGCGACGTTCGCTCCGGCGGCGCCGGCGAGGATGTCGAATACCGGCCAGGCTTCGACGAGTTCGGAGCGGATCAGCAGCCCGGCCCGGCCGGATTCCCGGGTGCGGATGCGGGAGCGGCGGCTGTCGACGGCGGCGGTGAGGGTGGTGTCGACGAGTGCGTCCAGGGAGGTGTGGACGCCGACGTCGCGGGCTCCGGCGATCAGTGCCTCGATCCAGTTCTCGTCGATGCGGAACAGCCGGATCGATTCCGGGGGGAGCGTCGCGGGGTGCGGTACCAGATAATTGAACGGCACTCGGTGCAGCAGGGTGAGTTCGTCCAGCCAGGCCGGCAGGGTGCGGGTGTGCCGTTCGGCGGTGGCCTGAAGGGCCGTCGCTGCGGGTCCGGCCGCGAGTACGGCGCGGGCGCTCTGCCGGGTCGGCCGGGTACGGCGGCGGCGGGCCGGGACCTGGTCGTGCGGTGCGAGGGGGCGGGCGAGCGCGTCGAGCAGACGTGCGGCGAAGCCGGGAACGGCCAGCTCGCGCAGGGTCCGCCCGTTCAGGTCGGCAGGGTGTGCGGCGGCGGGCGGCGGGCCGGCGGTGGCCAGGGCCATCATGGTCGCTGCGGTGTTGGCCAGTTCGCGGCGCGCGCGGGTGATCTCCTCGCTGTAGTCGGGGTCGCTCAGCGCCAGGGTGCGGCCCAGGGTCCAGGCGGCGGCGTAGGAGACGTCGAACAGCCCGTTTTCCGGCTCGTAGATCAGCGCGTGGTCGGCGGTGGTCTTCGGTGTGTCCCGGACGAAGTTGCGGGTCTGGGCGGCGATCACGGGGACGAGCGGGCCGCGGTACCAGCCGTAGGTGGTCTCCCCGGACAGCAGCCGGTACGGAAGTGGGGTGTAGCCCAGGTGCAGGCGGCGTCGGGCGTACTGTTCGGCGTCCGCGGTGGATCGGGCCGCCACGTTCTCACTCGGGCGCAGGCGCAGCGCGAGGTTTTCCCGGTCGGTGCGGGCGGGTGCGACGAGGTTGCTCAGCAGAGCGGCGGCGTCGCGGGTGCCGAGGGGGTCGCTGGTGAACGTCCACGAATGCAGCGCGCACAGTCGCACGAACTTTACGTCGCCGCCCAATTGGCCGGGGTCGAGCTTGTCGTTGAAGCCCTCCAGGGAGACCAGGTGCGCGGTGTAGGTGCCGGGCTGCCGGGGGAAGCGGTTGGCGGCCAGGACGGCGTATTGGCCCTTGGTCAGGATTTCGCCGTCGTCGAGGAGTTGTGGTCGGGTGGCGACGTCGCGCACGTGGGCGAGGTAGTCGAGTTCGTCCTGACGCGGTACCAGCGCGGTGAACAGCCCGGCGGGGACGTCGATGCTCTGGCAGCGGCTTGCCGCGATGCCCGGGGTGATGCCTTCGTCGCTGAGGTCGGGTCCGAGGATGCCGTCGCCGGGGCTGCGCAGTTGGGCGACGGTGCGGGTGGTGGTGCGGCCCAAGCCCTCCGGGTCGTCGGGCAGTTCACCCGCGCGGAAGACCATCAGCGCGAGCCAGGGTGCCTGCTCGGGCGTCGCACGGGCCTTCAGCAGCCGCTCCCAGGGCAGGATGGAGCGGTCCAGGGTGATGTGTGGCAGGGTGCGGCCGAAGTCGCCTACGGCGCCTTCGGCCGGGTAGTGGGCGTGCACGGACGACGGATCGAGGACGAATCGGACCGCGCGGATCTCGAATCGCTGTGTGGTGGCCGGGATGGCCGGGTTCACGTCGACCCGGTTGCCGTCCTTGGTCAGGCGGTGCTCGGCCGTGAGCGTGTAGACGCCGGCGGCGGCGAGCGGGCGACGGTGGTCGTGGAAGGCGACGCGCAGGTCTTCGGTATCGCTCAACGTCGGTTCACCCCTCGGCTGTGGTGGTCATGGGCGCGTTGGTGAACGCGGTCTTCGCGAGGTCCGCGTAGCGGGTCGTCGGGTCGTCGGTGCCGGGGGCAAGGCCGAGTCCGGCGAGGGCGGCGTGCACCGAGGCGCGGCGGTCGGCGGTGGTCCGCGCGGCGATACCGGTGTCCGGGTCGACGATGGCGCCGATGCTGCCCTCGCCCTCGTCGTCCGGGACCGACGGCGGCCCCTCCGGCTGCGAGCCCAGCAGCGGGATCGGCGCGTCCGGCCGCCCGTCGGCCATCAGGGCCTCGGCGTCGACCCAGCCGATGGCGGGGGCCAGTTCGGGCTTGGGGATCTCGAAGGTGATGCCGGCCAGGCAGCCGCTCAGTAGCCCGTCTGCGTCGAGTACGTCGCCGGGTGCGCCCAGCGGCGCGCCCCACATCGCTTTGGGCATGTCCTGCCGGTGGACGGCGACCTGCCATCCGGTGGGGGTGTACGTGGTGTCGAATCTCTTCAGCGTGACGTGGTGTTCGGAGACCACGTCCTGCCCCTTGGTCCCCATCGGTCGGATGTCGATGGTGTCGTCCGCGTCCCCGGCGAAGGTCTCGTCGTTGAGGATGATGCGGCTTGCGGGGACGGCGGCCTCGGTGCGCACGACGAATCCGTCCATCGAGACCAGCAGTGGCTCCCCCGTCTCGGATCGGGTCGCGCTCTCCTGAGGGTCGACGTCGACCAGCAGCCCGGACAGCGGGGCGATCGACAGCGGGGCGGGGAGTTGGACGCTGAACTCGTCCCACCCGATCGTCGGCACGCCGTCCCGGTCGGTGCCGAATCCGATGGTGAAGCTGATGAACCAGACCTTGATCTTGGCCCGGCCGCCGATCGGCGGCCCCCACAGATCCAGCGACACCCCGACCGACAGGGAGATCCGTACCCGGACGAACAGCACCTTGACGGTGGCCGCGACGCCGATGCTCAGGCCCATCGACAGGTCGAAGTAGAACGGTTTCCATTGGACCAGTGCGTCCAGCCATGCGGTGAACCAGGCCTGGAGCTGGATGCCGTGTCCCTTGTCGTAGTTCGCGGACAGCTCACCGCCTGCCATGAACGCGCCATCGGTGAGCGCGGCGTACACCTGTCCGCGGATCGCCACGGGGCCGATCGCCCACCGCCAGCCCACGCGCGGCGGGTCGGGGTAGTACGTGGGCCGTTGGAATCGGGGGTGGTAGCCGCCCAGGGTGAACACGAAGCCTTTGCCGCCCCCGACGGCGGTGCGGTCGCGGCCCCAGATGTAGAGGGACAGGCCACCGGTGAGTTCGGCCGCCGGGTCGATGACGTAGGAGCCGGGCGCGATGACGGCGTCCATCGAGAACAGGCCTTGGTCGTGGTGGTAGCCGATGGCCAGGTCGATGACCAGTCGGGCGATCGGCTTCTTGAGGGCCTTGCTGCGGGGCAGGTCGATGGTGGTGCGTCCGATCAGCAGGACCTTCCAGGACTCGCCGCCCTCGACGAGCAGCAGTGCGCGGGAGCGGATGAACTCGAACGAGCTGAACTCGATCCCGCCCGCGCCCCAGTACTGGCCCTCGCGCGGTGTGATCCAGCCGCCGGGTCCGGCCAGCTTCTCCAGTACCTGTTCCGGGGTGTCGTCGCTGCCGCTGCCGTCGAGGCGGTTCACCAGCGGGAACCCGCCGACCTCGTCGATCGTCGGCGTGCGGACCGTGCTGTTGACACCGAAGCCGAGCGAGATGGCGATCACCCGGAAGGGGGGCGGGCCGAACAGCCCACGTTCTCCGCCGGAGATCTCGCCGAACAGGAACATCGACGACCAACCGTCCGCGGCCTTGGCATAGGACCCGGCGGCGTGCAGGGCGAAAAACCCGGTCTCGATCGAGGCGAGCCCGACGAACTGTTCCGTCAGCCCCGGGGCGACCTCCGAGCCGGTCCGGCGCTCGACCATCCCGCTGATCTTCAGCGGTGGTTTGTCCAACTGCACGCCCGCCCCGCGCAACCTGGGTGAGACGATCAACTCGCCGTCGATTCCCAGTCCCAGACCCATCAGGACCAGCCGGACCGGGCCCACCGACAGCACGGCGTCCAGGGCGACGAAGATCTGCCCGTCCGTGAAGCCGACGCCGATCCGCGAGATCCGCACCGCCCCGAAGGTCAGGTCGAGGTCGCGTGACCACGTGTCGTCCGACGCCGCGTGCACGCAGATCGGGCCCGGGGGGACGGCCACCAGCGTGCCGCCGGCCCCGGTGGTGATCGGCAGCAGCAGCGGGTCCTGTGGCGTCCCGCCGACGCTCAGCTCGATCTGGACGGCGATGCCGGGGCCGGCCGTCGCCGCAGTGGCGAAGCGCGGCAGTCGACGGTCACCGGCGGAGTCGAGCCGGTCCAACGCGTCGTTGACCGCGCCCGCCTGTGCGGCGGTCCATCCGGTCGGCGCCGAGGTGAAGGCGATGGCGTCGACGACCAGGTCCGCACCCGGCGGGATCGCCTCGCCGACCAGCGGCAGGTCCGAGGCGCGCGCGCCGAGCCGGGCCCGTACCGCGGCCGCGTTCAGTGTGGGGGCGCCCGCACCGGTAGCGGGACCGCCGGCATAGACCCAGCCCGTGCGCTCGGTCGAAGCGGTCAACAGCACCTGACCCGTCGCGGAGTCGTAGCGCACCGACAGCGCGGTGAGCACGGGCCGCAACACCTCGGGCAGTTCCGGCAGGTCGAGGCCGAGCGCGGCCACCAGGTCGGGCACGGCGACGCCTTCGCCCGAGTGCCATGTCCCGATGACCGTCGCCGCGCCGCCATGCTCCCGGTACTCGACGCCGAAGTCGAGCGTGCGCGAGCCGGCGTGGGAGTCCGGGATCCGCACGGTGAGCGTCCCGGAGACCTCCTTGTCGTACCCGCCCGACGCCCTGCGTGACAGGTGGACCCTCAGGTCGAGCACGGCGTCGGCGTCGGCGAGTGGGAAGGCGCAGGAACATCCCAGGTCGAACTCCCGGCCGTCGTCGTCGAACGACACGCTGGTCTCGCGTACCGTCAGGTCGGCGAGCAGTGCGGGTGGTGCGACGTCGAAGAGGGCGAACAGTTCGGCGGGGGCCAGGTCCGTGGCGATGCCGGAGAAGCGCCACAGGCCGTCGTCGTAGTGGGCCGCGACGCTCAGCCCGGTCTCGCCCACCGCGGCCTGTGCGGTCAGCCCGGCAGTGGGGCGAGCGGTCCCGGTGCCGTGGACGGACAGTGTGATGGCGGTGAGCGCGAAGGCGTCCCCGATCCGCCAGGGGCCCGCCAGGTCCAGTTCGACGCCGAAGTCCTTGGATCTCGCGTCGACCCACGCGTTGAACGCCTCGGCCGTCCCGGGGACTTGGGCGCCCGGCAGGAAGAGGGCGAAGACGTCGGCGAGCGGGAGCGGCTGGAGCAGTTCGGCGTTGAGGTCGAGTTCCGGCACGGAGACCGACACCCCCACGAACGCCTCACCGATGCGCAGGACGCCGCCGAGTCGGGCGTGCACGCTTGCCGCGGCGGTCCCCGGGGAGCCGACGCTGAACTCGACGTCGATGTCCTCGATCTCGAACACACCGGGAATCAGCGACCAGCGGGCCGGGATGCCCACCCGCACCGATGCGGCCAACACGGGGTCCAGCCCTGCGGCCGCGCGATGGACGTCGGGGGTGAAGACGACACTCAGGCCCCGGAGTTCGACCGCCGCCGGAAGGGGGAGACCGGGCAGTTCGGGGAGGGCGAAACGCTCGGGCGGGGCTCCCGGCACGAGTTGGCCCAGGTCACCGAGGGCGGAGAACGTCACCGCGGGGAATTCGCCGTTCAACGTGTATGTGCTCGCGGCCGGCCCCTGCTGGACCAGCGTCCGCAACCTCAGCGCCGCTCCCCCGGCGGCGGCGAACGGCAGGTCGCCGCCCACGGTCGCGACCGCGGACACCACGTCGTCGGCGCCGGGTTCGGCGGACAGCACCAACAACAGCCGTTCGAAGCCGTAGGCGCGAAGGAACCCGGCTTCGAGCCGCAGATACGGCAGGTCGAGCTTCCACTCGTCCGGGTCCGGCGCGGTCGATACGGTGACGTCGACGGTCAGGCCGGCCACCACCGGGGGTGAGACCGTCGTGTTCGCGGAGAACGCGACCGTCGCCGCGACCCCCGGGGAGAGACCGGGCACCGCCATCGTTCCGGAGAAGGTGAGGAGTTCCGGGTCGGCGGCGGTCACCCCGGTCACGGACAGCGGGCCGCCCAGATACGTACCGAAGAGGTCCTCCGCCCCCGGCACGGCCAGTTCCTCCGCCGTCAGGCGGAAGTCGCCGCTGACCGCCGGAAACCGGTGCCGGAGTTCCTCTGTTGTCAGCGCCACGATGTCGTCCCCTTGTGGTCCCTCAGTAGCCGATCATGACGTTGCCGGCGGCGTCGAGCGTCAGGTGCCACGTGCCGCAGATGAAGCGCTCGTCGTCCGCCATCGTGGACGTCCAGTCCGGGTTGACCATCAACTGCGAGGTGAACACGGATTTGTCGGTCGAGTCGACCAGGAACAACGGGTGTGGCGCGGCCCGATCGTCGAAGTAGGTGTATTCGTGCGGTACGGCGGGCTGGACCACGCCGGACCACCCCTGGACCCGTTCCAGGTGGCTGATGTTGGGAATGCCCGAGCCGTTGAAGGACTTCGTCCCGGAGCTGACCGTGAGCCGTTGTGGTTTGAACAGCTTGACCCACCGTTCACGGGAGGAGGTGTCGCTTCCGTGATGCCCCATCTTGAGGGTGACGTTGCCCAGGGGAAGGTTGGGTGTCCAGGCGCCGAGGATGAAGTCCTCCGTGATCACCGTCGCGTCCGCCGCGAGCACCAGCAGCGCCTTCTTGTAGGCCAGCGCCAGCACCGCGCTGTCCGGATTCGGGTCGTAGCGGCACAGTTGCTTCCACAGGCGCGTCTTCTCGTGCGGATCCGTGGCGGGGGCCAGGTACTTCTCCCACAACGCCTTGCGTGTCGCGTAGGCACCGGTGGCGTTGGCCGCCAACACGTAGAGGCCTTCGTCGGTTCCCAGGCGGACGATCGGCTGACCGTGCTGCCACGGGTCGGTGGGGCTCCCGCCGGCCGGGGGCCCGCTGAACACGAGGGAGTTGGCCAGCGGCTGCGCGTCGTGGTCCCGGAGCCATCGGTAGGTGGCGCCCTTGATACCGCCGGACACGTCGCGGTCGTTCTGGTAGTCCTCCAGCACTCCGGTGTAGTAGCCGGCCCCGACGGTGTATCCGTCGAGTGCCCGCACCAGCAGGTTGTAGTGGTCCTCGTCGGCGTGCGTGACGAACAGGTGGTCGATCTTCTTGCTCGGCACGTACGTGGCCAGGACGTGCTTGACGTTGGTGAGCGCGTCGACGATCCGCTCGGTGGGGGTGGTGACGAGACAGCGCGCGCCCTTGGTGGAGCCGCAGTCGATCAACACGACCTCGCCGTTCCCGTTCGGCGGGTCGGGAAAGATGATCAGGGTGCAGTCCCCCTGGCCGACACCGACGAAGATCACCCTCACGTGGGGACCGGGTGGAACGGGGATCGCCATTGCGGACTCCAGACTCTCGGTTGTGCAAGGCAGTGCCGAGGACCGCTCGAATGGGGGTTCTCCTACGTCGCGCCCCGCGACGGACTTGCGAGCCGTCCGCTCACCGCGCGGCGACCCCGCCTGCCGGGTGCCGACGCCTCGCCGTCCCGACATCTGCGGCGGCTCGGGGAGTCGGCCGTATCGAGGCGCGGGCAAGGCCTCCTCCGTATCGACGAGCAGATCCACCACGGGCACCGGCATGGACACTCCCTCGCCGTCGACGCGAGCAACACTGCTTTCGGCACCGGGCAACGACTGTCGTCGTCGTACTCACCCGCGACCCGAGCAGACCACACTTCGCTATCGGAGGATTTCGCAAAGCGATTTTCGGCCACCCGGTTGGCCGAATTCGGCGCCAGTGCGGCGGGCGGAAGGAACCTCGGTCACCGATCCCCGCACCGGGCACAGCCCCGGTCGGGGCTCGGCCGCCGCAGTGTCGACGTCGGCGCGCAGGAGTCGGGCTTCGGGCGGCGAACGTGACTCGACCCCGTGCGGACGACGTCGGACGCGGCGATCGACCATCGAACCAGAGGGGCATCGGCCGGTGGCGGGGGAACCGGACCGTCCGGGAGTCACGGCGGTGGGCCCGCTCTCGGCCCGCAATCGGGCGGCGTGCCGCACCGGGGAGCCGGGTCCGCGACAGTCCCGCCCCTCGCCGTCCCGACCCCATGACGACCCACCGTCCCCGGTCCCCGGTCGGTTGACGCCCTGCGTCCTCGCGCCCGCCCACGACCGTCCGTCGTCGCGTCTCCCCACCGCAAAAGGGTCGACGAGGGCGTCCGGGAGCCACCGACCGCCACCGCCAACGCAACACCAGGAGGAGGGCCGGACAGACACGATCGCCGAGGAATCGGGCGACTGTACGTCGAGCGTGCCCGGCGGGCCGAGGACCGGCCCCTCGAGGTGGCGCCGAGGTGCGCGCCGAGCCGGTCCGGTGGGAGGACAAGCGGTACAGGACCTCTTCCCTCCGGGTCCACTGAGGGGGAGGCCGAACTCGGCCCAACCCCGGCGTTTCGCGCACGCATCGAAAGGACCGCGTTACTGTCGGTTCGCATGCGGGATCGGCGTCGGCTATCCCGTTGCGCGGCGGGGCTCCCGCCGACGGTCGCCCGGCGCGTGTGGGCGAGACGAAAGACGTCGCCGAGTTACCGCGCCGGCGACGATGTCGGGTCGGGTGGCAGCAGCAGGACGGGTTCGCGAGGGTGCCGTGCGAGCGCATGCCCGGCACGTCGACGGGAGGAAGGGCCGATCTCCCGGGGTCCGCGGACTCCGGTACCACCGGAGGCATCTCCGGGCGGACACTATTGCGTGGGAATGGATGTGTTGTGGAAGACGACGGAACGTGTACCCGGCCCTTCGAGGGGCGTGTGGGGGCGCCTCCCCGCCCGGAGGACGCCCGGGCCCCCGGAGTGGACATCGTCCTCACCATGAGTGAGGTGGACATCGGTCCCGCCCCGTACGGCAATCTCTCCGCGCAAAGCTTCGATGTGGTGGAACAGGCCGACGGATCGTGGGGGATCCGCAGTCGCTACCACGCCTGTGTCCTGACGATGTCGGAGACCTCGGTCCATCCCGCGCCGTACGACGGCAACGGCTGGCAGAGTTTCGACGTGGTGGGCCAGAGCGACGGATCCATGGGGATCCGAGGCCGCCTGCACGGCAGGGCCCTGACGATGTCGGAGACGTCGGTCCACCCGGCGCCCTACGACGGCAACGTCTGGCAGAGCTTCGACCTGGTCGAACAGGTCGACGGATCCCTGGGGATCCGAAGCAGGTACCGCAGGGCCGCGTACGTCACGTTCCGGGGCACCGTGGACACCCTCGACGCGATCAGGCGCGTGGGCAACTGGTTCGTGAACAGCGACCGGCAGCCGACGGGATTCCACCTCCCGCCGAATACCCGCATGGAGCTCCAGGTCAGCCTCGCGGCTCAGGCCGACGACAGTCGGCCGACGCTCCAGGTCGGCGCACCCGACACCAATCCGGACACCGACTACGCTATGCCCCGGCTTTACCCGCTCCGGGAGGGCCTGAATTTTGTCACCGACCCCGGCGGCGGCATGATCTACTTCCAGATGAATGGCATCGACAGCAGAGCCGACATCACCTTCCGGGACGGAATGGAAAAAGTCCCGTTCTTCGAATACGGAAAGACCACGCCGGACGAGTACCGCGAAATGCTCCGGACCCTCACCCGGGCGCCCCAGGTCGAACTCGTCTCCGAACGCGCCATTGTCACCGTCAAGCGCGCGGCGGCGATGGAGCATCAGGATACCGATCCGAACCGGCTCATGGAGACCTACGAGAGGATCATTTCCGTCGAGGAGGAAGTGCTGGGGCTCGACGGATCGAACCCGCTCCACACGCGCGCGCCGTTGAGGTTCCACCTCGCCCACGGAAACTACCGGGGCATCGGCGAAGCCTACGCGGCGCATTCCTACACCGCCTACCCCGACCACTACGGTGCCCAGTTGCTGGTGCCCGACGAGCTTGCCCGGTCCTGGGGAATCGCCCACGAACTGGGCCACCAGAACCAGATGTTGGGATATCTCCCCCACGACTTCGACGAGGTCACCACGAACATCGCATCCCTCGCGGTGCAGCGTTCCTTCGGCCTGCGGTCCCCGCTGCTGGAGAAGGACCCCGACGGCAAGGACGTCTGGGACAGGGCGCTGGCGAAGGTGCACACCCCATCCCTGGACGTCACCGACCTGGACCTCTACGAACGACTCGCCGCACTCGAACAGCTCAGGCTCGCGTTCGGCGACCAGTTCTGGCCGCGCATGAACAGGACCACCCGGGAAAAATGGGCGTCCAACGCCTACCATCCCGACCGGGCGAAAGCGTATGACAACCTCGCACTGTTCTCCAGCATCACCGCACACGCCGATCTCCGCGACTTCTATTCCGCCTGGGGCATGCCCGTCACCGAACAAGGAAATCGCGACATCGCCGCACTGAACCTGCCCGCCCCCACAACCGACCCCACACAACTCCGCGAAACCGAGTGACCTCGAAGAACATTCGGAACGAACCCTGCCTCGGCACGTAGGCGCGTCCTCCGTTTCACAGGACCGATCTGCCGGATGAAGCGGCTCCCGGAAACCGAGTTGGACGCGTGGGGCTCGGCCCCTCGCCCCCGTCCATTGAAACACTCCTCGCCTGCGTCCTATCCGGGTCCCCGCCGCGCCCGACGTGCCGGCCAAGGTCCTCACCCACGGGACGGGAAAGGCCCACCGCCCGGGGGCGCGGTGGGCCTTCTCGGTGGGTTGGGCATCAGGGGTTCGTGGCGTCGGCGGGTAGGAGACCGAGGCGGAGCGCGCGCAACTCCCGCATGGTGTCGGCGCGGGCCTCCTCGACGCCGACGGTGAACGGGTCGTCGCTGCGGTCGCCGGTTTGGGCGTCGAGGCGGGCGGTGATGGCGTCGGCTTCGGTGAGCACGGCACGGGCGAGGGCGCGCATGGCGCCGGCGATTCCCGTCCAGCCGGTGGCGATGGCCAGTTGCGCGTCTGCGCGTTCGGCGTCGGTGAGGTCGTGGCGGTGCGACCCGACGACGTCGTCACTCGCCCCCACCGCAACGACCGACGACCGAACGCGGTTGCGGTCGGGAGGTTGTGGCTCGGTGTCTGCGACCGGAGCCGGAGAGCCGGTCCGGCCGGGCCGCACACAGGGCGACTTGGACGACGCTCTGCGCCGCGCGCGGTCGCGCCCGCCCGGCCGTGGCCCGATGTCGATGTGGGGTTGCACGGCGGATCGCCGGGTGCCCTCCCGCTCGCGACGGTCGGATCGTCCGTGGGACGAAGGCGACCGGGACCTCCGTGGATACGCGGTGATCGCCCGGTCCGCTCGCGCCGGCCGTGCCCGCCGTCGCGTGCGTGGACTCGGACGAGCGGTGCGCTGATCAACGCCGCCCGGCAGATGGGGCTTCCCTCGAATCGACGGCGTCGTCGTCTCGGGCTTCGCCCGACGAGGTCACCGGCCGCGGTCGCGCATCGGCACGCCCACCGGAAAGCGGTACCCGAACGATGGTCAGTGCTTCGGTGTCCAGGACGTACTCCTCCTCGCCACGGCCCGTGTTGTGGGCGAGCAGCGCGCGGGGCGGGGCGGGGCGATGGTGCGGTACAGCCTGCCCGTGGAGGGCCGGCGGGCGGCGGTGCCGGTGGCGTATCCCTCGGCGACGGCGCGGCGGGTGGTCCACGACCAGTCGGCCCGGCGCTCGGGCACGCTGCCGCGCCGGAGTTCGACCGGGGAGGTCGGGCGTTCGGCGGGTCGGCCGTCGGCGGTGAAGCCGGCCGCGCCGAACAGGGCACGCCAGGCCGGTCGGTCGAGGGTGGCGTCCGGGTACTCGGCCATGCTCCACACCCGGCCGACGTGAGCAGCCAGGGTGCCGGCGTCGATCGCCTCGCCGAACCAGGCATCGAACAGCAGTGCCGGCCCGTCGAGTCGGCCGGCGCGCAGAAGCAGGTCGGCGAAGCGCTCGGCGCCGAGCAACTCGCCCCGTGTGGAGGCCCCGGCTACCGCGGCGAATGCCTCCGCCCCGAGGTCGCGTACCCGGCCCCGGAGGGTCGTGCCCTCGGCGGGCCGGTCGGGCGGCGGGTGGGGGGTGTTCGTCACGGGTGGTCCGTTCGCTCTCGTCGGGATCCGGGGGGCGGTGGGTTCGGTAGCGGGCTCTCGCCGACGGGCGCGGCGGAACGCGGGGGCCCTTCGCCTCGGGGATGCGGGGCCCGGTCGCGGTGCCGGGCCGGTCGTGCCGTCACGTACCGTCCTGGGTCTCGGGCGGCAGCGCGCGTTCGAGGGCGAGGGCGACGCCTTGGAGGACGTCTTCGCGGGGGCGCCCGGTGGCCTCGCCGAGTTGGGCCAGGAGTTCGGCGATGACCAGCAGGTGGGCCGCGCTGGATCTGCTGTGCTCGACGCTCAGGTGATGCAGCGTCGATCTCGCGGCGGCCTCGTCGCGGGGCGACAGCGACGTCACGTGGAGGGTGATGGGTTCCACCGCGTTGACCCGCGCGACCATGTCCCAGCGCCCGGACGGCGGGGTGTTCGTGTCGCCCAGGACCGTCACCGTTCGCAGGACGCGGGCGACCAGTTCACGGGCCGGCGTGGGCTCCGCTCGCGGGGGTTGCGGCGCGGTCCCGGGACGCCACACCAGCAGCGAGGCGTCGTCTTCCTCGTCGGGCTCGACGTGGTAGCCGGCGGCGCGCAACGCCACCGCGTAGCGGCCGACCTCACCGCGCCCGGCGAGGGACTCGGACGCGCACGCGAGGGCGAACGGGCCGTCGTCCTCGCCGCCCTCGACGACGAACCCCCCGCGACGATCGGAGAACTCCCGGCATCGCGCCCACCGCAACACCTTGCGCACCCGCTCCGCTTCGCGATCGCGCACGGTCCACAACGGCCGACCACGCCGTCCGTAACCGAACTCCGGCCCCTCGACCCGCCGTCGACCCCACATACGCCCGACACTAGAACGCGGCTCGCCCCCGCGTGCGCGAAAACCGACACCGGGAAGCGGTGTTCGGTCGCCCTGCGCCCGGTCGCGAAGGCGAACTCGTGGCGGTGGGAGCGGTCCCGTCGTGCGAACGCGTCGTCGATCGCCTCCGTGAACTCGTGGAGCGTGTGCGCGGGACCGACCGCGAACACCCGCCCCGGACGCGGCCACAACACACCGCCCGGGCCGCCACCGATCAACTCGACCCGCACCGACCACCACACACCCGAGCCCCGCATTCCTCCACGCCGTGCCACCGGGTATCGACCCGTCCGGACACGTCGACTCCCGACCGGACCAGAACCACGCCGGTGGCCGCGCGGATCCAAGCCCCCGGGGTCGAGCACGCCACAAACGGCGCCCCGTGGCGTCCCCTGCGTCGGCATCGCGCCCCATGACGGCCGCGGACCATCCTCGACGACCGTGTGCCGGTCGTCAGTGGGGCATGGTCGGTTCGGGGTGCAGACGGATGCCGAAGGTCGTTTCGACGTCGCTCGCCAAGCCGGCCAGTGCGTCGGCGAACGCGGTGGAGGTGGCGTGCTCGCGGGCGACGAGGGTGAGTGCGCGGTGGGTCGAGCACCAGATGCCGGGGCCCAGCGGTGAGTCGGGTCGGTGTCCGAGTTGTTGGATCATCCAGCCCGCGCTGGCGCATTCGCTTCCGTCCGAGGTGCGGTGGACGGGTCCTCCCGCCGCGCGTATCGCGGCGGCTTGGCTCGCGGCGACGGGTGGGTTGAGGAAGACGGAGCCCACCTGTCGGGCATCGGGACCGTCGGCAGGAAGGAGGAGTCCGCGTGCTTTGCGGTCGGCCACTACGCCGGCGGCGGCTTCGGCCAACGGTGGGGTCGCCCCGAGGGGGACGTCGAGGGCTCGGGCCAGGTGCGAGTAGGTGATCGGAGCGGCGTTGGCGCGTGGGGTCAGGCGCAGGGTGATGTCGAGGATGGTGAAGCGGCCCGGTTCGGTTTTGAAGCGGCTGGTGCGGTAGCCGAATCGGCATTGTGCGCGGGTCAGGCGCACGGTGCGGGCGGTGTGGTGGTCGTGGGCGGTGAGGGTGGTGAGGGTGTCGGCGATTTCCTGTCCGTAGGCGCCGGCGTTTTGGACGGGTGCGGCGCCCGCGGTGCCGGGGATGCCGGTGAGGTACTCGATGCCGGTGAGGCCGTGGGCGACGGTGTGGGCGACGAGTTCGGCCAGGGGTTCGCCGGCGCGGGTGGTCACCTCGACGGTGCCGTGGGGGCCGTGGGTGGTGGTGATGCCTCGGGTGGCCATGATCACGGCGGTTCCGCGGTGTCCGGCGTCGGGTGCCAGGACGTTGCTGCCGCCGCCCAACACCCATGGTCGGGCAGGGAGTTCGGCGAGGAGGTCGGGCCAGGTGGTGGGGTCGGTGTGGACGAGGAGTCGGTCGGCGGGGCCGCCGAGGCGCAGGGTGGTGTGGTCGGCGAGAAGGTCACCCATGGTGAGCCTCCGGGTGGTGGGGGGTCAGGTGGTGGTGAGGGTTTTGCGGGCGAGGGTGCGCAGCGGGGCCAGGCGCGGGCTCGGGGGGCCGTGGTAGACGGCGTTGGTGCAGATCGTGATGTAGCGGCCGGTGGTGGGGGTGAGGTACAGGCTGGTGCCGGTCCAGCCGTGGTGGTAGACGGCGCCGTCTTGGGCGACGAGCCAGGCGAGTCCTCGGTCCAGGCCGGGTTCGACCGGTGCGTGGGGTGTGCGGGAGGCGGTGAGCCAGGTGTGGAGCGGGTGTTCGGGGTCGAGGAGGTGTTGCGCGTAGTGGGCGAGGTCGTTGGCGGTGGTGAAGGTGCCGGCGTGGCCAGCGGTGCCGCCGAGGAGGGCGGCGTTGTCGTCGTGGACGCCGCCCCAGATCCGGGGTGCCGCCGCGAGGCGTTGTTCGGTGGGGGCGACGTGCGGAGCGCGCGTGACGGGTCCGTAGGTGGTGTCGGCCATGTCGAGGTCGGTCCACAGTTCGGTGGCGAGTTCGTGGAGTGGTCGACGGTGGACGTGGGTGAGGGCGAGGCCGAGGAGGATGAAGCCGCGGTTGAGGTAGCGGTGGCGGCCCGGGGGTTCGTCGAGGGGTTCGCGGCACAGGAGTTCGGCGAGTGGGGTGGGGTTGCCTCGGTAGCGGTCCAGGCGGGTTTCGGCGCGTAGACCGCTGGTGTGGGTGAGGAGTTGGCGAATGGTGGCGTCGGCTCCGGGGGCGTCGCCGGTGATCGGAGGCAGATAGGTGCCGACGGGGGTGTCGAGGTCGAGGAGACCGGTGTCGAGGGCTCGGCCGATCAGGGGCCAGGTGGCGATGACTTTGGTGAGGGACGCGGCGTCGAAGGCGGTGTGTTCGGTGGGTGGGGCGTCGCCGCATTCGGGTGCGACGACGCCGGCGGTGATCGTGTGCCGCTGCCCGGCCGACGTTCCGCAGACGACGATGCCGCCGGGGCTGCCCTGCGTGGTGACGAGGGTCTCGAGGGCGTCGCGCAGGGCCTGGATGTCGGCGCGGGTGAACGGCGTCGGGCTCATGGGTGGGGGTTCTCCGGGGTGGTGAGGGTGGCGTGGGCTCCGAGGGCGGCGAGGGTCGGCAGGAGCCGTTGGTAGCCGCGCCGCAGGTGGTGCATGCCCCGGAGCGTAGACGTCCCGTCCGCCGTCAGGGCGGCGATGAGGTGGGCGGTGGCGGCGCGGATGTCGTCGCCGCGCACGTCGGCGGCGTGGAGACGCACGGGTCCGCGAACGCGGATGTGGGGGCCGTCGGTGCTGACGTCGGCGCCGAACGCGCGCAGGCCGGCGACGTGTGTATCACGGCGGGGGTAGATCGCCTCGGTGATGCTGGAGACGCCGTGGGCTTGGGTGAGCATGGCCGTGAGTTGGGGCTGGGTGTCGGTGGGCAGGCCCGGGTGCGGGGCCGTGGTCGCGCTGATCGGGAGGAGTCGGTTGGGGGCCAGGACGGCGACTGCGTGGTGCAGGTCCGTGAGGGTCACCCCGGCGGCGCGCAGGGGGGTGGTCAGCCCGGTGGGTAGGTCTTCCAGGGTGATGCCGTCGAGGAGGACGTGGCCGCCGGTGGCGGCGCAGGCCATGGCCCAGGTGGCGGCCTCGATCCGGTCGCCCGGGATGGTATGGGTGCCGCCGGTGAGGCGGTCGGTACCGGTGACGTGCAAGCCGTCGTCGGCCCAGTCGATGGCCGCGCCGGCTGCGGCGAGGAACGCGGCGGTGTGGACGACTTCGGGTTCGATGCTCGGGTGCGTGATCAGGCTGCTGCCGGGTGTGCGGGCGGCGAGCAGCAGGGCGGTGACGGTGGCGCCCATGCTGGGGCCGTAGGGCGTGTTCACGTCGACCCGGAACGGCCGCGGGCCGCGTGGGTCGAGGACGGCGCGGATGGTGTGGCCGTCGTCGGTGACGGTGGCGCCGGCTTCGGTCATCGCGGCGAGGTGGCGGTCGATCAGGCGGGGGCAGAACGCGTCTCCGCCCGGCCGGGGCATGCTCACGCGGCCGGCGCGGGCCAGGATCGCGGCGCCCAGGATGGTGCTGATGCGGACGCGGCCGCCGAGGACGGCGTGGATCTCCGGGGTCGGGCGGTCGGTCGGGGTGACACGGAACTCTCCGTCGGTGTGGTCGGCTTCGGCGCCGGTGTGGCGCAGGATCGCGGCGCACACGTCTGTGTCGACGATGGCGGGCGCGTTGTGCAGGACGGTGGGTCCGTCGCACGCGAGGGCAGCGGCGTAGAGGTGGAGGGCGATGTTCTTGCCGCCCTGGATGGTGGCGGTGCCGGTGAGCGGGGTACCGCCGGTGATCCGCAGGACGTCCGTGGCCCCGATTGTCGTGGTCGTGGTGGGGTGTGTGGTGGTCATGGGGCTCACCTGATTCGGGTGCCGCGCGGCAGGACGCCGCCGACGTGGTTGCGGGGGAGGATCACGGTGTGGGGGCCGATGAGGGTGGCGGGGCTGAGGACGGTTGCGGCGGGGAGGGCGACGCCGTCGCCGATCACCGCGCCGAACTTCGTCTGACCGGTGCCGATGCGCGTGTCGTCGAGGACGAGCGTGATCTCCGTGGTGGCGGGCTCGGTCACCGGGCCGGTGACGCGCATGCCGGTGGTGGTGCAGAACGCGCCGACGTTGACACCGTGGCCCAGGATCGAGTCCCCGACGAACGCCTGATGCACCATCAGCACCCCGCCCGCCAGGAGGCTGCGGGTGATCTCCGCGCCGCCCGCGACCCGGCAGTTCGGGCCGATCACGCTGTGGTCGCGGATCACCGCGCCGGACCCGATCACGGCACCGGCGCAGATCAGCACGGGACCCGCGATCGTGGCGCCGGCCTCGATCCTGACCCCGTCCTCGACGCGGACCGCGCCGCTCAGGCGCGCGTCGGGGTGGACATCGGCGGTGTCGGCGACGGCGGCGGTCAGGTGGTCCAGGTCGGCGGCGATGGTCGGCTTGACGTCGAACACGGTGGCGCAGCGCGCCAGGACGTCGCGGATGTAGTGATGTGGGGTCCGGGCGGGGTCAATGTAGTAGGCGGGGGTGAGGCGTTCGTCGGGATGGGGCGAGGTCGGGGTGCGCATGGTCGCTCCTTGGCCGTGGGCCGGGCGGCTGTGACCGCCTCGGGCGCGGCTCGGGACATGCGGTGCCGCGCGGTCCCATCACGCCTCGAACCGGACCCCGGCGTCCCGACCGGGAACGCATGGCGCAAACCCTTTGCATGTTGTGCAAAGCGGTTCGTCGTGGGGGTGTGCGGGTGCTATCACTGGGAGTTCCCGCACCGGCAGGCGAGGAGGTCGTTCGTGGCCACCGTCAGGCAACAGCATCAGCGTGCGGGTTCGGGCATGCGGGTGCGCCAGGCCCGCGTGGCGCGGGCGTGGACGCTCGCCGAACTCGGCCGACGGGCCGGGTACTCCGCCGCGCAGGTCTCCCGATACGAACGCGGCCTCGCGCCCTTGACCGACGTCACGGTCATCCGGCGGTTCGCCCACGCGCTGGAGTTGTCGGTCGAGGACTTCGGACTCGCGCCCGTGCCGGCGTTACCGGGATCGCATCCGGCCACGCGTGGATCGCTTCCGGGGCTGCCCGGTCCTACTGTGGTGCGCGAGAACCCACGAGAGGGCGAGAACGTGCGCAGACGACGCCTGTTGGCGAACCTGGCGGCCACCGCATCCCTCCCCCTCGTCGGGGCCGGCGGTGCGCGGACGCCGGTGTCGGGTGATGTCCTGCTCGCGCGGGTGCGCGATGCGATGCTCGGTCTGGACACAGCGCCGCCGACGACCACCACGGCGCGGGTGCGCGGCGCCTTGGCCGTGGCCATGGGCGACTATCACGCCGGCCACTACAGCGCGCTCGCGGAACGCCTGCCGCGCCTGGTCGCGGCCGGCCACACCCTCGCCGACGACACCGCGAGCGCCGAACACCAGGCACTGCTCGCGGAGGTCTACGTGCTGACCACGCGCATGCTGATCAAGCTGGACGACGTCCAGTTGGGGTGGATGGCCGCCGACCGCGCCCGTGCCACCGCCCACGCCGGGAACAGTCCCCTCGTCGCCGCGGAGGCCGCCCGCAACCTGGCCGTCCTCGCCCGCAAGGCCGACTGGCACGAACAAGCCATGCGCATCGCCCTCGACGCCGCCGACCACCCCACCCTCCAAGGCCCCTCACCGCGCTACGCCGCCGAACGCGGACTACTGATCCAATCCGCCGCGTACACCGCCGCACGGGCCGGAGACCGCGACGGGATGCGCGAACTCACCGACGAGGCCGCCGCCATCGCCGCCCGCCTCGGCGGGGTCATGCTCCGCGACCACGGCGGCGGCTTCGGACCCACCACCGTCGCCCTCCACCGCATCTCCGCCGAGAACGCCGCAGGCGACCCCGGCGCGGCCATCACCGCCGCCCGCACCATCACACCCGCCACCCTGCCCACGGTGGAGCGCCGCTGCCGCTACTACACCGACATCGCCACCGCCTACGCCCACTGGGGACGCCGCGACCAAAGCCTCCACGCCCTCCTGAACGCCGAACGCTGCTCCCCCGAGGAAACCCACACCCGACCCGCCGTCCGCGCCCTCGTCACCGGACTCCTCATCGGCGCACGCACCACACCCGAACTCCGCGCACTCGCCACACGCTGCGCCATCACCTGACCATCGGCGAAGCGCGGCCCGGACCAGGCAACCGGCCGGATCGGTATCGCCGGCCTGCCCACCTGTGGCAGCTGCATGGGCTTTGGCGATCAACTCGCGGTGCACGGCTGCCGCGTTCCCGCCCGAGAGTGCCAGCCGGGGTGGGTGTTGAGCGATCCGATGGACGTCTTCCTCGAGTCCCCTCGGGGGTTGGGCGCGCGGATCGAGCGGCACGTCCTGCGCAACCCGGGAGACTGGTCGGCCGAGGAACTTTTCGACCGGTTGGGCGCGTTCGAGGCGCCGGACGCGCGGTTCACCCAGTTCCTCGAGGGCCTGCTGTCGGGGGACGTCGTTCCCGACGAGGCGCGACAGCGTACGGTCGCCGCCGGCATGAACCGTCACCTCGGCGCGGCGGGGGCGGAGCTGCGGGAGGTGGGCTCCGAGGACGGCTATCCGGTGTTCGCGCTGGTGTCGACGCGGTCGGGTCGCGGCCGGCCGAAGAACCTGATCTTCGCGTCGGCGAACAAGCCCGACATCCGGTTCCGGGACGCCATCGACAACGACATCGAGATCGTCGGCGACACCGGGGACGTCCTGGTCTACGACCGGCCGATCGGCGCCGACGGCATCCGATGGAGCGACCTGCAGGCGTGGTGGCCCCACACGCACCCCGAGTCGGGCGACGAGGCCGCGACGAAAGCGGAGCTGTACGCGCGGCTCCGCAAGAGCGTCGACGACGCGAAGTCGCCCCCGCAGCTGCTTCTGTTCGACCTCTACCACGACATCGTCGGCCACGACGGCGGACTTCCCCGCGCTGCTGCCCGAGGTCTGGCTGCACTGGGACCCCAAGACCGTCCACGCACGCGGGGTGGACGCGCTGTTGCGGTTCCGCATGGACTTCCTGCTGCTCCTGCCCCGCGGCCGACGGGTCGTGATCGAAGTCGACGGCAAGCACCACTACGCCGTCGGGGACCGCGCCGACCCGGCCACGTACGCGGCCACCATGCGCGCCGACCGCGATCTCAAACTTGCCGGATACGAAGTCTTCCGCTTCGGCACCCACGACCTGCGCAGCCCCCACCAGGCGGGCGAGACGGTCCGACGGTTCTTCGCGGACCTGTTCACTGCGTTCGACGTCACACCCTGACACGGTGACCGGCACCGGTCGAACCACGGCGCGGCGCAAGGCCGTCGGGGTGGGAAGGCCCGGTCCGAGCCCTCGATGTGGTCGATTGCGCAAGCGTGCGCTCCGGGTTCGAATATGCCGCGTAGATTCGCTCATCTACAGCAGGGGGGTAGATGAGCGACGACACCGACGACACCTCGACTCCCGAGGGTCTGGAGCGCTTGGATGCTCGCAGGAGTGACAAGAGGGACTTGGTCGACGGGCAACTGCCGATGACCGCTCGCGAGGAGCAGATCAGCCTCGCGTTCACGCGGATGATCACGTACGCGGCCGGGTGCGCCGTCAAGACGCACGACACCGACTACGAGGGTGTGGATCTCACCATCGCGTCGTCGGTCGAGTACAGGCGGATTCTCGGGCCGCAGTTCGATCTTCAACTCAAGGCGACGATCCAGCACAAATTGCTCACCGAGGAGCACATGGCGTGGCCGATGAAGGTCAAGCCGTTCCGCAAGCTGGTGCGGGGCAACGACGGTAAACGGCACATTCCCGCCTATCTCGGGGTGCTCGTTCTTCCCGAGGACGCATCCGAATGGGTCGTGGTCGACGAGAATCGTCTGATCACGGAGAGCCGGATGTTCTGGCAGGCGGCTTCCGCTTTCCCCGGTGGGACGACGTCCAAGCTGACGCAGACCGTCCATTTGCCGAGACGTAACCTGTTCACCGTCGAGCACCTGCTCGGCATCATGGAGACTATCGGCGAGAGCGAGAGGTGGTCGTGATGGGCGTTGCCGAGCTCGACGGCTACCGCGAGGTGGCCTCCACCCTCACGCCGACCGCCGTGTCCCAGTTCCTTGCCTCCAGGGACTGGGAACTCGAGGCGCGACAGCCCGACGTCCGCGAGATCTGGCGCCTGGTGTCGGCCGGCGGCGCGGTCGAGGGCCGGGTCCTGGTTCCCCTCGCCACCGGCTGGGCGGACTTCAGGCAGCGGTTCCAGGAGACCTTGGAGTCGCTGGCCTACATCCACGACTGGGACGCGCAGGAGCTGTACGAGCGGGTCGTGGGCACGCACGCGGATCTGTTCTTCGTGCGGCTCGACCAGGCCATGACTGACGGGACCATCCCGTTCCACCAGGCCGAGAAGACCATCGAGGCGCTCTACAAGATGATCCGCGCGGCCGCGACGACCACCGCCTCCCCCGCGCATCCGCATCGCGGTCGGCTGCCGGCCGGCGTGTCCGACTTCCTGGACGACAACGTGCGGCTCGGACACACCAAAAGAGGCAGCTTCGTCTTCACTCTCGTGACCCGGCTGGGATCCCCCTCCGCGCCCGATCGCGCCGACGACGGTCCGTCGCAGGATGCCGTGCAACCGTTTCCCCGACGGGTGATGGAAACCCTGGCGCGCGGTCTGGAAACCACGGAGCGCCTGAGTCGCCGATGGGACGAGAGCGTGATCGAGAACCCGGGCGGTCAGGGGGTGAGTGCCGGTCTGATCGAGTCGTTGGAGGACATCGTCGCGCCCCATCTGCGCTCGCTGAACCTGTCCTTCGAGTGGGCCGCCGCCGCTCCCCGCCCCGACGTGGGACTGGCGACCATCGTCTTCGATCGCGACGTGATGGTGGAACTGCCCCGCGTCCGCGAACGGCTCGTGCGCCGGGAGGAACCACCGCGGCAGGAGACCCTGGTGGGGGTGGTGCACGGCCTGCAGCGCGACGAGGCCGGCCCCGACGATCAGGACGCCGCGTCGGTCATTCTGGTCGCCGAGGTGCGCGGCAGAACACGCAAGGTCCACATGACCTTGTCCGGCGCGGACCACGAATGGGCGGTCATCGCGTATCGGCACAAGGTGCCGTTCACCGTCACCGGCATGCTGGCCTTCGAACGCCGGGCATGGCGACTGACCGAGGTCGAGGTCGACTCCAGCTTCCTGCGCCACACCTTGGCCCGGGGAAGCAACCCGTCCGGCGACACCGAGCCCGTTTAGGTTCCCCGGCTGAACGACGTCGCGTCGGGCGTCGGCTGTGACCCGGGCCCTCGTCCGGGTCACAGCACGCAACGCCGGACCCCTGCAGACCACAACGACATCTCGAGGTCGAAATTCCTTGAGCGCACGACTCTCCGGGCCGCGGCCGGGCGGTGATCCGACCTGATCCACAGGCATTCGCTGCGGAGCGTGGCGCCGCCGCGCTGGCCCAACGACGTTACCGGCGCGTCATTGCGCGAAACGGCGGGGTGCGATGCATCACTGACGTAGCGTCGAGGGCGGTCGCCGGTGCCTGGAGCGCCGGCAGGAGCCGGTCCCAGAGGCCGGAGTCGGGAGTACCGCCATGCCTATTTCGTCGAGGCCGGACCCGCGCCCGGTGGTGTACACGATCCGGGACCGTGACAACCGCATCGTCTACGTCGGCCGCGGCCGGAGCGAGGACCGCGCTCAGAGCCACGCGGCCGACACCCACAACGCGAGGCTCGCCGCCATCCTGGACACCCCCGGCTACACGATCGACGTCGCCGAGATGCCCGACCACGCCACCGCCGCCGTAGTGGAGAGCATCCTGATCGACGTCTTGTCCCCCGGCGTGAAGGCGAAGCTCGCCAACGTCCGCCGGGAGAGGTGGCGCTTCACCCCGCTCGGCACACCTCCCGAATACGCCCACCGCCTCGGTATGGAGCCGCTGACGGTCGCCGACCTCGGACGGAGCCTGAACGGAGTCTTGATCGTGTTCCACAGCTCCAAGCCATACCGGGACCTGGACCGACCGCGGGCCGACGCCGGCGGAACCGACCCGGCAGTACTCGCCGAGAACACCGTCCGCTGGTGGCAACTCGGCCCCTGGGCCCGACAGTGGGCCGCCGACCCGCAGACCGCGCCACGTGCCGTGGTCGCGGTCAAAGGTCCCACCGCCCGCCGCTACGTCCGCAGCGCCATCGCCACCGACCCCGCCGGTTGGACCACCGCCACCCGCGAAGGCGCGTCCTACCAGATCCCCACCATCCACAACGGTGACACGTGGACCCACGACAATCTCGACCACGCCCGGCTGCGCGGCCGGCTCGTCCACGACGCCAAGTTCAGCAACCGCGCCCAGGACCTGGTCACCTGGGTCGACTCCACCGGCACCGCGCACCACCAGTCCTGACCCGCCACGGCGCCGTGGCATATGCGCCGACGTGCCCTCACGGGCGGCGTCCGGACGACCGGTCGGGAGGGCTGGATGGGCGAGAGGATGCGTCCTCGTGACGTGTTGCCGGTCCGTGCGCGCTCGGCGGTGGAGGCCTTGACCGGGCCGATCCACCAGATCACGCCCGTGGAGGGAGGCCATCACAGCGATCTGGCCGTGCGTGTGGACACCGCGACCGGGCCGGTGTTCGTCAAAGGACTGCGCACGTGTGACCCGCACGTGGCGGCACAGCGGCGCGAGGCCCTGATCGGGGAGAGCGTGGCGGGAGCGGGCCCGCAGGTGTTGTGGCGGCTGTTGGTCGGGGGTTGGGATCTGGTCGGGTTCGAGTTCGTCACCGGCCGTCACGCCGACTATCGCCAACACTCCCGGGACCTGGACCTGTTGGCCGACACACTCACCGCACTCGCCGGTCTTCGGCTGCCCGCGGTGGAGCTGCCGTCGGCCGGAGAGCGGTGGGCGCGGTGTGCTCCCGCCGGTCTCGGCGAGGCGCTGGCGGGGTCGACGTTGTGCCACACGGACTTCAACCCCGAGAACGTCCTCGTGGAGCCCGACAGGGCGGTGCTCGTGGACTGGGGGTGGGCCGTGCGGGGGCCGGCCTGGTTGGACCCGGCGCTTGTGGTCGTGCGCCTGATCGCCACGGGCGGACAGTCGCCCGCCGCCGCGCAGGCGTGGGCGACGCGACTGCCCGGCTGGCGCGGCGTGCCCGATCGGGTGCTCACCGACTTCGCCGAAGCCGAGGCCCGCTACTGGGCCGGCATCACGAGAGGCAGACCGGCGCCCTGGTCCCGCGCGCTGGCGGAGGCCGCCCGCGCGTGGGCCGCGCACCGCGCGCTCTAACGGCTCAGCGATCCCGATCACGCACGCCCGACCTGCCTCTCCGAGCGATGGTGGCGACCGTGCCCGGCCTGCGGAGCTCACGACGTGCGGGCCCTGTCGACGTGGGCCGGGCGCAGGTGGGATTGGGGACCGGCGTGGGTCAGCCCAGGTGGACGGCTCCGACGCGGACGGCGTCGACCAGGCGGTGCAGGGGGTCGATCAGGTCGCCGGAGAGTTCGATCCGATGGTGGGGTTCGAGCGCGTCGGTGACTGTGAGGACGGGCCCGGCTCCACGGCGGCGGACGACCAGGTAGCCGTTGCCGTTGATGTCCACCGCCACGATCTGGCGTACCTCGATCCGGTCGTCACGCTCGTGGAACAGCCGTTCTCCGGCGGCCCGTGACTGCTCCATCGCCTCGTCGAGCGCCGCGTCCGGTACCGACCATGCCTCGTACATAAAGGCGATGCCGGCAAACCCGTCCGGGGCGTCCGCGACGCGCCGTGCGGGGGCGCTGTCGGGCGCGGGCTGCCGCAGGCCCCATCCCGCCAGGACGTCGGCCGGATTCCGATCCTCGCTGCCTCGCCACCGCCGGGAGGGGACCACCCGCAACTCGATCACGCCGACGTCCATGGCCGGCAGGTGAAGAGCCCACAGCGTCGGCTCGCGGTCCCATCCCCGCCGCTCGCCCTCCCGGGCTTCGACCGCGAGCAGGGCCGCGGCGAGCGCATCACGTTCACCGTCCCCGGTGAGGGCCTCGACGGCGGTGAACAAGACCTTGCGACGTTCCATCACGATTGGTGCCGGCTCCGAGTCCGCAGACGGTGACCGCAGGCGGTGGCAGGCGGCCGGGCAAGCGTACGGGCAACGAACTTCACCGAGGACAACCGGGTCTTATCCATCGATCCCACCCCTGTCCCTCGGGCGTACGCGGCAGAGCCACGGTCGGTCACGGTGCCGCGGAACCGTAGGCGAGGACATGCGGAGCTCTGTACGCGTGGCAGCCGCGCGGGCGTCCTCACGGCAGCATGGGAGCGGTCGCTACCTGCGGCGCGGCGGCAATGCCCCTGTCGGCCGGCGACCGAAGAAGGGACGAGGTGGAGCGCCTCGCACAGGGGTGCTGTCGGTACACACGCACGCGGCCGTGCAGGCCCTGAAACCGGTCCGATCCTTGCGGTCACGCCGCGGAGGGAACACACACGGCGCGCTCGCCGTGCACGCGGACACCGCCGACGACTCGGCCTTCGTCGAGGGAATGCGCACCGACGAGCCGCCGGCGGCGGCGCAGCGGCGGGGTGGGCGCGGAGGCGGGGTGGCGGTTGCTCGGCAGCAGGAGAAGTCCCCGGCGAGCACGTCCACGACCCACCACGGACCCGGACGTGGCGCGACGGCGAAACGGTGCGGCTTCTTCGTCGGCCTGCCGCGGGAGGTCGGCCGCCCCGGCCGGTGTTGCGATGGGGGTCGGCGCCGTCGGCGAGCGGCATGGTGATGGCCCCGGTCTCTCCGGGCGGGATGACCTTGAGGCCCGTGAGCCCGACGCCGCAAGGGGCCGGGCGATGTCGGCGCGCTCAGGACCCGAAGGACCGAGGGCACGCGGTGCCCGCCCGTGCCGGGCCGACGAGGTAGCGGATGCCCTGATTGTCGGCGGGGTTGGTCCAGAGGCTGTTCCCGAACACCGTCGCCGCCCTCTTCGTGTCGCCGAGCCTCCACCACGTCAACCCGAGGCCGTGCAGGGCCCGATGGAACGGCCGGTTGTCCAACTCGCCCCAGGCCAGGACCCCGGCGAACGCCGGCGGCAGGGACAACTCGGCGACGGCCACGGCGCTCTGGTAGAACCCCAGGGCCTCGGACAGCGCGGCCTCGTCGGCGTCGGCGCGCTCGAACGCGTCGCCGCCGAGGTGCGCCCAGCAGTCGAGTTGCCGGGGGTCCTCGCGCACCGCCGCGAGCAGCGCGGCGCGGTAGGCCCGATCGTCCCCGGTGGACTCGCGCAGGTCCAGCGCGCGGTCGACGGGCGGTGGGCCCTCGCCGACATACGGGTCGGGCATCCGGTACGCCGGCCGCGCCCCCGCCTCGCGCACGGCCCGCCACCACGCCCACGACGGCGTGCCGCCGAGGTCGGCTGCCGTGGAGGGGCGGGCGCCCCACCCGTGTTCCGAACGCGGGTCGTAGTCCCGCCCGTCCGGGCGCGCCGGAGTGATCCCGGCGTGGTGGATCCGTTCGAGGATGCGGCGGGTGTCGCACCGCGCGTACCGGTCGGTGATCTCGGACAGGTACACGTACCGGCGGCCGCGGGCACCCGGCGGCCCGTCCGGCGGCGGGAGCGTGCGTCGCAGGCCGTCGAGCAGGTCGGACAGGACGTCCTCGGCCCGTTCGTCGGTCAACGGCCACGACACGCCGAACGCGCGCGGGACCTCGTGCACGGGGTACCAGAGCGAGGCCTCGTCCAGGCCGCTGCGCCGGGCCAACATCGTGCGCAGGTCGTCCTCGCCCACCGAAGTCCCCACCGCCATCGCGCACTCCCCGCTCGTTCACGACGCTCGGGCGAGCGCACCGTGTCCGGAGCGTAACCGGCGCACGCCCACCGGACCCGCGCTTCGAGGAACCGCAATCCGCACGAGGGACGGATGTCGCGGGTCAGCCGCACCCGGCCACCTGCGGGAACGGTCAGGAGTTCGTCGGAGCCGTCGAAGTGGGGCGTTGGCGACCCGCGTCCGCCGGTCACGCCTGAGGCGCGCAGCGCTCCAGAAGCCGCTCGCGTTGCTGGACCCCCAGGCCCCGGCACCCGCCGGCTCGTAGAGATCCCCAGTTCGGCGAGCAATCGGTCCGCGCGCGCCTTCCCGATGTCGGGGAGGGACTCGAGCAAGGCTCGGACCGGCATCCTGCGCACCGCCAGGGTGTCGGTGTCCAACACCTCGCGCAGCGAGATCCTGCCGCGCTTGAGTTCCTCCTTCATTGCGGCTCGCTCCTTGCGCACGGCGGCGGCCTTCGAGAGCGCGGCCCGGCGCTCCTCAAGACCGATCACGGGCACGGTCATCGGTTTCTCCTCGCGTCATCCGATCGCAACCGGCCCATCACGGCCGCATGTTCGTGGCCTCGACCAGCAGCTTTACGGATGATGCCGAAAGACCTCGATCCCGCGACCGGGCGGACCCACGCCGCAATGGAACCGATCGCGTCATCCGATGCCGTCGGCGGGAAGCTCCCATTCCACGACCCTCGCCGCTTCCCGACACCGCTTGGACCGGCCACCCCCCTCCTCCGCGCACGACACCACATGACTCGTCCCGATCTGCGGGTCGGCGGCGTCCAACCGCACATCGACGTCCACGTGGGAGACGGGGCGAGCCCGTCCCGGCCGAACGCGTCGCGCAGCGCGGCCACGACGACGTCGCGGCGTCGCGCCGGGAACTCTGCGGTGTACAAGGGTGGTCGCGTGATCCGGAGCCGGCGCACGGTCTTCCACGCGGGGTGGCTCGTGTCGGGGACCTCCAGGCGCAGCCCGTCGCCGTCGAAGTTGGCGCGCCAGTGGATACCGGCTCTGGTGGCCTTGTGCGGGCGTCGGCGTTCGGCGGGTGAAGGGACGGACGCGGTGGCTTCGAGGGTCATTGCCGTCTCCGGTGCGGCGCGGTGGTGCCCGCGCGAGCGGGAATGGTGAATGGGGTGGCCGCCCGTGCCCGGGATGGCCGGCGCGCATGCCGGACCGGGGGATGGTGCAGGTGGCGCGGAGGCAGTCGGTGGGGTTGGGGTGGGCGGCGGGCGGCCCCGGGGTCAGGCGCTGTCGCCTTCCCAGTGCAGTCGCCCGTCCCGGCGGGTCGGCGTGGACGTAGTGGGAACGTCCGTCCGGGTAGCGCCATTGCCGGCGTACAGCGCGACTCCGTCCGGGTAGTGCTGCGGGCCGTTGCCGATCAGGACCATCCACAGTCCGTCGAGCGGGCCGCCGACCGCTCGATGCCGGGGGTGCCCTCGGGCGGGGGCGGGTCGCCGAACTGGTCCTGGCCGTACCAGCGTCGGGGTGTCGTTGTCGTCATGGGGTTCGGTTTGGCCGGCGCCCCCGACCGGCGGGGCGCGAAGCGGGAGTTCGAAGCAGCCGGGTCCGGATCACCGTGTGGGGCGAGGATGCTGTTCCCGGGGCGGATCTGTGCGCCGGTCGTGGCGTCGACGGGGCGGCGGTCGGGTTCGGCCGGGTCGTGCAGCTCGCCACGAAGCGGATTCCGGGTCGGGACGGTCGGTTCCGCGTCGAGTTGCGCGCGGCGGCGTTCGTGGTCCTCCAGGGTCACGCGCCCGGCCACTCCATGCGGACGACGATCCCCTCCCAATCGGCCAGGTCCTCCGCGGCCCAGGTCCAACGCTCGGTCTCCGTCGCGTCGGGCACTCCGGAATCCTCGACGTACACGGGGTGGTCGGCGAGCACGTCGGCCGCGTACTCCAGGGGAACGCCGCCGTGTTCGACGGCCCAGCCCCCCACACGGCCAGTGCCTCGACGAACGGCGGGATCTCGACCGGGAAGGCGCCGTGTCGCACGGTGCTCTGTCCCTTCGGTGCTGTGCCGCACACGCGGGAAGCCGGGCCGTTCGACCGCAGTCGGCGCGAGGGGTGCTCGGGTTCGCCGGCCTATCTCGCGGCCGGCCGACGGCGTCCGCGTCGGGCGGGCCCGCGCTGAGGGGATCAGACCGCGGGCGGCACTCGCGGCCCGTCGTCGGACGGCTCACCGGGCTCGCGACCTCGTACCAGGCGCAGCGCCGGGCGTGGCTCGGTCGCGGCGATGTCGGTGTCGGCGCGGAGGAGGTGGGTGCGTCGGTCGGCGGCGTTCTGGCGGACGAGGTGTGCGTGGTGTTCGGCGTGGCCGGGCGGGGGTGCGGCGGCGATCAGGGTGAGCAGGTATGGGCGGCCGCCGCACGTGCGCAGCAGGCCTTGGTCGTCGAGGTCTCGGGCGATGTGTTCCGGGTCGATGGTCCGGCCGTTCTCGCGGCGGGTGGCGAGGGTGGTGAACAGCATTTGGTGGGCGGGGCGGTGGAGGTCGTGGGCGTTGAGGCCGACGTACTCGAGGATGTCGTCGATCACCGTGGGGTCGAGGAGCATGGCGCCGAGCATCGCCTGCTCGGCGGGGATGTCCCCCGTGTCGGGCGGCATTTGGTGTGGGGGTTCCGGCGGGCCGTCGCCCATGGTCGGTGTCCTGTGCGTCCGGTGCGTTTCGTGCGGGCGGGGCGTAACCGGGGTGGGCGTGTGCGCCGGCGATGTCGTGGCCGGGGCGGTGGGCTCCGGGGTGGGACGGTCGGGTGTGGTGGGTGGTAGCGGTGCGTTCGGCGTCGCGGGGATTCTTTGGTGAGGGTCGGCCTGTTCGGGGCCGCTGTGTGGGGGCGGACGGCGCGAGGAGGTGTGTCGGAGTGCGGTGTCGCGCAGTTCCAGGGCTGCTCGGGTCAGGTCTCGGGCGAGGGGGCCGGTGGCGGTGACCGAGGCACGCAGCAGCAGGTCCGCGAGTTCGTCGCACCGGGCCGCGGTCATCGCGACGGCGGGAGGGCGATCATGGCGCGGGAGGGGGTTCTCGGCGGGCGCGGGTCGCTCGCCCCGGGGCGCGGGAGCGGGTTGATCCGGCGCCGGATCCCTGTCGGGTGCCTTGACGTGCGGTGCTTGGAGGGTCGTTCGGGTGCGGCCGTGCGTGTGACGAGCCCACGCTTCCCGGGCCGTCATGATGCGGGGTTGGCGGGCGTCGCACGGTTGCGCGTGTGTGCGCGTCATGTCCTTGATGGACTTCTCCGTGGTGTCCTCGCATTGCCATCCGCAGGTCCTGCAGTGGGCGACGTAGCGTGCCCTTCCGGGGCAACGCGGGTCGAGCGGTCGTTGCCGGTGCTTGCCCTTGCCCGTGCGCGGGCAGGGTGAGCCGTCCGCGTGCTCGGCCCGGATCTGTCCGTCGAAGACGGTGACGAATTCTTCCCTGCCGTCTGCGTGTCGGACGATGGTGATGGGCACGTGCGCTCCTTCCGAGGCGGTCGTGGGCGCGGTCGTCGTGCGCGATGGGTGTGGAACGAGGAGTCGGGGTCGACCGGCGGGCGGGAGGTGTCGGCCCCTCGTCGGCGAGCCTCTCCGAAGAGCCGTCACGGCCACAGCCGCGCAGCGCGAGGCGATCGGACCCGTAGTCGCCGTTCCCGCGTCCTACGTGCGCTCGGGCGGAAGAAAGCGGGATCCGAGGACCGCGCGGGTCCTCCAGGGCCAAGAGGCGGCGTAGTTCGCAGGCTTGGCGGCGTGCGTGCAGTGCGGCCCGGTATTGAGACGCGGCCAAGCGTTTGTCGGGCTCGAGGCGGGCGAGGCAGTCGTGGAGGAGCGCCTCGCGTTCGCGCAGCGCGGCCGGATCGGGCACGTCGAGCGGTTCGCACGCGTGTTGCGGCAGGGCCGCGAGTTCCTGAAGCGGGGTCATCCTCTCCAGCATGTCCGAAGCCTCGCGCCCGCTCCAGGCGGACCAGTACTCGCCGCCCTGGTCGTTGATCCACGCGTCGAGCTGTTCCGCGAGTTCGTCCGGGTCCGACGAAGGCAGCCGCGGCAGACCGTCCCGCCCCGTCGACAACCTGGCCCAGTCCGTCACGGTCCTGCCGTACACGCGGCGCATGTGCGCCTCCTTGTGACCCAGGGCGCTGCCGATGTCCGGCCAGTCGGCACCGCAGGTGCGGGCGTGGATCACGGCCGAGGTGACGACGGCCGAGCGGTTCGATGCGTCACCGCGTTCCTCGTCCGGCTCCTCCGCCCCCAGGCCAACCGCCTTGCACCACAGCTGTATCGCGGTGAACCCCAGCCACAGGCGGGTCAGGCTCACTGCGGTGTAGGGCGCGTCACAGACAGCGCGCGGCACGGCGTCCTGAGATGGTGCGAGGTCCATGTGCGCAGCGTAGTGAAGACGAACCCGCAGTGACGCCCGGATGGCAGCGCAAACATCGATCGCATGGCGCCGGCGGCCGGAGACGTCTCGCGTGCGTCGATGGGGTGTCGGTACGCGAGTCGAGCCGAGGGCCCGTGATCGTCATTGGACCGTCCGGGTGAGACGCGTCCACTCCGGAGTGAAAACCAACCGTCCGGATGCGTCGGCGGAAGTGCCCGCTTCTAGGGTCGGAGCCAGGCGGCCGAGCCCGGCCCCGACACAAGGGAGATCCGGGTGGACGTCATCGCGGCCAGACGACTGTTCCTGCTGGACAAGGGCGCGCGTTCCCCGGACGTCGCCAAGACGAAATGCCGCACCTGCAAGAAGAACCTGGTCAAGGACCGGACCCTGTGCGACGTCGCCGCCGGCTGGTGCGAACGCTGCGTGGATCGCGCCTTCCCAGGGATCGACACCCGGGCACGCGCGTACGCCGAGGCGTTCCTCGCGCGGTGCGACCGGTTCCCGCTCAACGACCACCACCTGGCGGCGAAGGCCAAGGAGTGGCCCGACTCCGAAGTCCTGCTCGCCCGGTACAGCGTCATGACCGGAGCGCTGCAGGACATGGAGGTGCTGCGGGCGGGCAGCGCACCGGCCTTCCCCGGAACGGCGTGGCAGCCCCGTCTGGCCACCGAGGAGGAACGGCGCCGCGAAGGGGCCTTCGACTTCCCCGTGTACGTGCAGTGGGACACCAAGAAGGCTGACGCGGGCACCGGACTGTCGGTGCCCATGGACGACGTGCTGTTCTGAGGGGAGCGCTCCGGCATGGCCTGGGAAGTCGTCACGGCGTCGTTCGAGACGGAACTGCACGCGCGATGGTCGATCTTCTTCGACCGGCTCGAGGTCGCGTGGCTCTACGAACCGTGCGTGTTCCGCGACACCCCCGACTGCGAGTTCACCCCCGCGTTCTGGCTCCCCAACCAGCGCATCTGGTTCGATGCCTGGGACGAGGCCCCTCCCACCGTGATGAGCCGATGGCGGTGCTTCGCCACCGCGGCCGCCGGCAGGCGATTCGAGCCGGGAACCGAGGAGCAACGCGCACCCGGCGAGCCCCCCGCCGAACGCGCCACTCCCCTGCACGTCGACGAACCGTGGCAGGGCATGGCACTTTTGTCGTTGGGACCGATCCCCTGCGGCGGCGTCGCCGACGATACGTGCGAGGCCTGGGGCAGCCCTTCCGAGCCGAAGATGTCCACCGCGAACGACGCGCCTCACCGCTGGACCGTGTGCCCCGGATGCGGCATGTTCGGCACGGGCGCCCATGGCCGGGCCGAACGCTGCGCCTGCCTCGACGACGAGCACGAGCACGGGAAGACCCGCAACGATCATGCGCCGTCGTTGTCCGCCGCCTACCACGCGGCACGCACCGCCGACCTCGAAGCCGTCGACGGCAGCGACGAGGAGCACACGACCGGCCACCGCTTTCTGCGGCGAGCACTGTCCCCGCGCCCCGGCACGACCCTGGCGCGGCGACGGTGCGTGGACCGATGCGGCCCTGTGTCCGACGAATTGCGCCGCGACCTCGGACCTCGGGCGTGGCCGGACGCGGGCGACGCCGAGGTGCTGTGCGCGGCGTGCCCGGGGTTCGTCTGTGCCTCGTGCCACGAACAGCCCGCCGCCGTCTTCGCCGCGGCCTGCGACACGTGCGAGCCCCCCACCCTGCTGACCCCCCGCGCCGCCCGCGATCTCCTCAACGAGCTCGCCCTCGAACTCGCCCGCCGACACAAGGAACCCATTCGAGCGGTGCACACCGCGCTCAACCGCGCCATGGGCATCCGCACACGCGACCACGCCTCGCTCGCCCATCTGGCCATTGGCCTGGACCACATCGAACGCTGGCTCACCGACCACACCTTTCCCGGCCCCTCCCTGCGCGCCCTTTCCGTCGACGACATCGAAGCGCTCAACGGCACGCAACTGCGCGGGGCGGTCGCCGACCGTGTCGGGCCCCTCAGCGCCAAAACCGGTGAAGCCGTGCCCTTCGTGCAGATCCGCGTGAACCACGCCATGGGCACCGACAACCGCGCCCAGGCCGACGACGACCAACTCCGCGTCGGACTCCGGCAGATCCAGGCATGGCTCGACAACCCCGGCTCCTACCCCAGCGGCACCCGCCTCCCACCGCGGCCCCGCCGCCCGTCACCGTCACGAACGCGAGCGTGAGCGGGCAGGACACCGAGCCGAACGGACGGCGCAAGCCGACCCTCTCGCCACAGCGACGTCCGTCCGTCGGCTGTGACGCGAAGGGCGGACGCGTTCGTCGCGCCGAATCGCTTCCGGAACTGCGTGCTCTCTCACCGGTCCGGCTCCTCCTGCGCGTCGCCGATGGCGACACGCAGGTCGTGCATGCTCTGCCGGACCTCGATCATGGAAGCCTCAGCTCGGCCGAGGGCCAGCCGGACGCCGTCCACGTCACCCTCGCGGAAGCACAGGTGGGCGCCGAACACGTCCCCCGCAACCGCCATGACCATGGATGACGCCGCTTGCCCCGGGAGGGTCTCGTCCTCGTCGAGCCCCAGGAGTTGCACCCCGGTGCGTTGCAGTCGGTTGATGAGCACGTTGGCGGACAGCTTCGAGTCCGGCCCCACCTGCTCGATCCAACCCTGCAGCAGTTCGCCTTCGTCCTGTTCGTTCGCCGGCCGCATCGCGGTGGTGGTCTCCAGTTCCACCTTGGCCAGCAGGGCACCGAGTAGTCGTCGGCGGTCCTCGTCCCGCGGACCCTCCGGTCGTACGTCCGGTTCGAAGAGAGGTTCGACTCCCAGCGCAACCATGGCTCTGTAGACCTGTTCCACGCCCACCGGGTGTTCGCTGCTGATGCTCACGGTCCCAGCTTCGCCGTGAGGGACGCTCTCCGGACCGTGACCACGCCGCGTCGTGGGAGTTCCACCCTTGTGCGTCACGGCGGTTGCTCGCCTATCATGGATTCGGCTCTCCGTCGAGCCGCAGGTCGACACGGTCAGGGCCGGGGGAGCCTGCGGTAGTCCTGTCCGGAAATGGGGACGAGGGCATGGGCTGGGGCGATCCGGAGGTGCAGGGCGGGGCCGACCTCGTACCCCCCGGCACCGAGTAGCCGGTCCACAGCGGCAAATCGACCCGCAACGCCCACCCGCCGCGAAACGCGCGTTCCCATCGCACCGCCCGGCACAGGAGGCACGGCCTGTGTCAACGACCACAACACACCTTGCCGCCACCCTCGGCACGCGCGGTATCCCGAAGGATCAGCCAGCGCTCCCGCGACTTCGGTGCCCGTAGCGGCTCAGGTCCGCGGAACGCCGGCCCGGGGGTTGGAGGTCGGCGTAGGGGTGGCGGCGGGCGCCGGTGCCGTGGACCAGAACGCGCCGGGGTTGGGCGGGTGTGGGGTGTGGGGCGGGCGCGCCGAGGAGGTCGAGCGCGGCCCGGGGGCCGTGGTCGCGGCGGGCGGCGGCGATCCCTTGAGGGATTCGAGAATCCGTGGTCACGGTGGTCCGGGCCGGCTTCGCGCCTGGCGGGAGTGGACGGTTCCGCGGGTGTGACCACGGACCGGGTCCGCGTGTCCCGGTCAGTGAGGTCCTACGTTGTCGCGTGTGCGATGAGGGCCTCGAGCTCCGGGGCGGGCCATGGGCGCGCGTCGGCGAGGGGGACATGGTGTCGGCCGGTGGCGATGTCCTCGAGGAGGTCTTCGAGGGTGACATCGGGCCCGACGTCGCGGGTAGTGGCGGGGGTGGTTCCGGTCCAGGCCCAGCGCAGGGCGGCGGCGAGGGCGTGGCGTTCGTCGGCGGGGGTGAGACGGATGTGGACCTCGGGTGGGGTGTGCAGGAGTCGGCGGGCGACGTCGGGGGTGGTGGCGTGGTCCATGCCGCCCCGGTAGGGACCCGTCGGTGGCAACAGGTCCCGGTGGTGGGTGTATTCGTGGTCGACGAACACGGGCTGGTCGCCGGGGCCGATCAGGATGTTCCAGGGTTGCAGGTCGCCGTGGCGCCATCCGGCGGCGTGGAGGTCGTCGAGTGCGGCGAACGCGCGGTGGGCGACCGTGGTCAGGCGCGGTGCGAAGTCGGGCGGGGGGTCGGGGACGCGGCCCCGGGCGCACCACTGCCACAGGTCTACGCCGGGCAGGAACTCCACCGCGGTCCAGACCCCTTCGCCGACGCGTGCGTGTCGGCCGTCGGCGGGATGCAGACCCCGGGCGTGCAGCAGCCGCACGGCCCGGGCCTCGTGCAGGAGCAGGGCCGCGGCCTTCGGTTCGACTGTGGTCTTGATCTTCCAGCGGCCGGCCCGCCAGGCGTCGGTGTGGTGCGTGGTCAGGGGGCGGGGCTCGTCGGTGATGTCGAGGGCGGCGAGAGCGGCGGCGAGCAGCGGGTCCATCGTCACATCCTCGCGCGCTTGGGCTCCGGGTACCGGGTAGTGGCGAGCTCGGTGGTGTCGTCGGTGAGGACCCGGGCGATCTCGGCGGAGATCGGCAGGCCGGTGAGGGCTTCGATCCAGCCGAACTCGCCCGCGCAGTTGGTCTCCAGGTAGGTCCAGCCGTCGGCGGTGACGACGAAGTCCAGCGCGGCGTAGACCAGGCCGAGTTCGCGCACGTGTTCCACACAGGCGCGTTCGACGTCGACGGGTGGCGTAATCGCGGCGTGGCGGCAGTCGGCGGCCGGGACGGTACGCCAATCGAGGGCGCCGTCGGTGGCGATCGACGCGGCGAACACCCGATCCCCGACCACCGTGACGCGGGCGTCGAACAGGCGGTCCTCGACGAGGGCCTGGAGGTAGTGGACGGTGCCGGCGATCGCGTCGAGGTCGTCGCACGCGCGCAGGCGGGTGGTGGGGATCAGGGTGGTGTGGCGTTGGGTGAGGGCCTTGACCACGACCTTGTTGTGGTGGGCGGTCACGAAGGTACGGGCCGTGTCCGGGTCGCACGTGAACAGGGTGTCCGGTACGCGCAGTCCACAGCGTGCCGCGCAGGCGAGTTGGGTGGGTTTGTACTCGGACGCGTCCACGACGAGCGGGTCGTTGACCCACAGGACGGGATGGGCGCGGAGCAGGCCCAGGAGTGCGGTGGTGTTCTCGTCGGCGCGCCAGCGTTCGTCCGCGTCGGGGTGGGTGTCGGGGTGGGTGGGTTTGCGCCAGTACACCGAGGTTGTGGGTCCGAGGGTCGCGGCCCGGTGGCCGTCGTCGAGGACGGTGGTCCAGGTGCCGGCGGCGAACCGGCCGCCGGCGGTGACGGTTTCGCGCAGGCGGCCGGGGTCCAGGCGGATGAACGCGTCACGGTCGAGGCGGCTCGCGACGAGGTCGGCGGTGAGGTCGTCCTCGGCCGCGACGACGATCACGCGGGCTTCGCGGGGGCGCATTACTTGGGGTCGTCCTTGCGGCGCACGCCGCCTTGGTCCTGGGTGCTGGTGTAGTTCGCCACGACCGCGGGATCGGCCGCCTCCACCAGCAGGCGGCCGTCCGCGACGACGTTCGCCCCGGCGAGCGGGTCGTAGCGGTGCTCCGGCAACGAGAGCGGGCGGGTGGTCGGTGCGGGAGCCGCGAGGCGGCGAGTGAGGAGCAGCGGGGTGGCCATGGGTGATCCCTTTCCTGCGGTTGGTGGCTGGTGCGTGGTGGTGCTGTGCGTTACCAGCAGACCGCGCCGCGGTGGGGGCGGGAAGGGTGTGTGCGGTTCGTGCAATCGGTGTGCGTGTTGTGCACACGGCGTCGACGCTGGGTGATTCGCCGGCTACGGTGGGGGCGGACATCGTCTGCGCGCCCAGGGGGTCGTGATGGTCGAGCTCCGTCCGCCGTGGGACGCGCCGCGGGTGCGGGTCCTGGCGGCGCGTGGCGACGTCGGGGGCTTGGTACGTGTCGGGCGTTTGGCGCGGAACTGGCGGCAGCGCGACCTGGGTTCGATCGTGGGTTACTCGGCGTCGACCGTGTCGCGCCTGGAGTCGGGTGCGCGTTCGGGTCGGGATGTGGCGGTGTTGCGCAGGTTGGCCGCCGCGGTGGACATGCCTGTCGGTGTGCTGGGCGCGGCACTGGGCGTGAGCGCGCCGCTACCGGCTAGGGTGGGCCGGACCGCCGTGCGGCGGGACGAGGAGGACGACTCGATGCGCCGACGCCGCCTGCTGACCGCCTCCCTCGCGGCCGTTCCCGTCACGATGCTCGGCGGGGTCGACCAGGCGCTCGCCTCGATCCCCACTCGCTCCTCCCCCACCACCGGCGCCCAGCTCGCCGCCCTGCTGGGGCGCGCCCGTCGCCTGTACGACGAGGGCGACCACGCGGCTCTGATCGCGGCGTTGCCGGACTTGCTCGCCGCCGGGCACACCCACGCCGACACCGTTCCCGGCGATCAGGGCGCGTTCGCGCGTCTGGCCGCGTGCTACGACCTCGCGACCGAGATGCTCTCCAAGATCGGCCGGTACGAGCGGGCGCGGACCGCGGCCGACCGGGCGACGGTGTACGCCCACCACAGCGGATCGCCGCTGGCCGCCGCCGCCTCGGCACGGATGCTCAGCATCGTGCTGCGCCACCAGGGGCAGGAGGCCACGGCGCAGCGCGTGACGATGGAGGCGGCCGCGCGGATGGAGGCCACCGGGTTGAGCACACCGGAACAGGCGGCGGCGTACGCGCAGATGTTGTGCACGGCCGCCTACACGTGCGCCGGTGCCGGGGACCGGGCGAACGCGTTGGAGTTGATGGCCGACGCCAAACGCGCCGTCCGGCGCGTACCCGCCGGACCGGAGGCCAGGACGGTGTTCACGGTGACGCCCGCGTCGGTGGGGCTGTACGAGGTCGGGGTGCTGTACTCCCTCGGCGACGCCGGCGCCGCCCTGCACACCGGACGCCGGTTGCACCCGGGGCAGTTCCCCACCCCCGAGCGACGCGGACGCCTGCACACCGACCTCGCCCGCGCCTGGTGGCAACTCGGCAAACCCGAACAAACCGCTACGGCTCTTGCCGCCGCCCACCGCGAAGCACCCGGCGAAGTCCGCGACCGACCCGCCATCCGCCGCATCGTCACCGAACTCGCCGAGCGACACCCCAACGCCATCGGCGTCCGAGACCTGCTCACCGCCACCAAGGCGCATTGAAAGCGTCACGCCACGCTCTCCGAAAGGCGCGGGCAGCGTGTCCTTCGCGGCCGGCTTTCGTGACATCACGGCACAGCACGCGCTGTGGGGGCCGTACCCACCGCGACACCGCCGACCGCCGAGGACATCACGGCCCAGCCATGTGGTGATGGGCTCCCGACCGGAGCGGCCGCTCGGTGTCGTCGCAGCTCACGACGCGGTCACCCGAGTGCGTGATCGAGGTGACACGACCGTGTCGGACGCCGTCCCGACCCCGAGCGCGAGGACGGGGGTGACCTCCGCCGGGAGCGGGGATGCATGCGCAAGGGCGGCCGGGGCCAGAAGCCGGCCGCGCCGGCGCAGGGTGGGAGCGCGTGTGCCGCATCGGCGCGAGCAGTACAGGCGCTGCTCCGCGGGGGGCACCGGCTGCGCGCACACCGGGCAGTGGCCCGGTGCCAGGACGGGCGTCAGGTCTTCCAGGAGTCGCCGCAGGCGGGTCTCCTCGCCGCGGGTCCAGGGCTCGACGTCGACTTGGCAGCCGGCGAGGAGTTGTGCGAATACGGCCCGTAGCTCGGGGAGTTCGCGGCGGCGGACGCCGAGGAGGTCGAGATACGCCTCGACCGGCCACCGTACGAGGGTGGCGGTGCGGGTGAGGTAGAGACCAAGGCTGTCCACGCGGTGCTCGTCGTGGGTGTCCAGGAGGAGATAGCCGAGGAGTTGGTGGGCGGTGGCCTGGGAGAAGTACCGGGGCGGCCGGTGCTCTTGACGTCCAGGAGCAGGCCGTCGACCAGGAGGTCGGCGTCGGCGGTGATGTTCTCGGTGTTCAGCGGGGGATCCCCGATGCATCGCGCGGGCGGGGTGGCGGCGCGGAGGCCGGCCAGGGGGCCGGAGGCGGCGTAGTAGAACTGGGCGAGGAGGTCGGCGACGAGGTCGGGGTGGGGCAGAGCAAGCAGGCGCTCCAGGGTGAAGGAGGCCGGATCCTCGGACGCGACCAGGAACAGCGGTGTGTACGTGAAGCCCCCGAGGTTGCGGGCCGCGACCTGATACCAGGCCGCGGCCAAGAGCAGCCGGGCCAGGTGCTCCTCCTCCTCGTGGGCACGCTCCATCGGAAGGTCGCGGTCGTCGGGGCGCAGGGCGTGGACGGTGTCGGTCAGGCGGTCGACGAGTTCCCGGCCGATCCGGCGCATCCGTCGACCCGCCGTGCGGCCTGCCGCATCCGCGCAGGACGCGACGCCGATGAGCGTCGCGAGGTCGACGGGCCGTGCTGCGGTGAACGCCAGGCGCAGCCGTTGGTCGACGGCGGTTCCTACGGTGCCGGCTTCCGTGCCCACCCCGGGCGGGCGTCGGAGTTGGCACGGCCGGGCGTGCTGCGCATGGAAGCTCTCGCGCAACGGCCGGACCCCGGCGGAGAGTTCACAATCGAGGAATCGACGCAGCGGGGTGCGGGGGCTGTCCAGGGCGGAAGTCAGGCTCATCCCGGGCGCCCCGTGGTGGTGGGGCGGGGGAGGTGTGGGCGGCGTGGGTGTTCCTGCGGGTGGGTGCATGTATGCCATGTCCGGGAAGTTAGGAACGAGATCGGGCAGCTTGTAGGACATTTGGGGTATTTATGGTCGTTCGGTCGGGGATTGTTCACCGGGTCGGAGCAGTCTCGGGGGACGCCGGACATCGTCGGGGCCCGGCAGGTGCCCTCGGGGCGTCCCGGGCATCCTCTCCGGTCGACGAGCGCGGGCGGGGCGGCTGTCGGAGTCGATCCTCGGGTTCCGGCCGTTCCGGGCGTAGCGGCGCAGCAGGTCGGCGAGCGGGGTGTCGTCGAGACCGGTCGGGGCGGAGCGGTGTGTTCGGTGGTCGCCCGCGCTGTCGGTCTACGAGAAGGTTCGTGTTCCCCTCGTCTCCCCGATGCCCGGGCGCCGTTCGCGCCCGCGCGGTCTGCCGACATCCCGATCGACGAACGGCACGCAGGGTTCGACGCATGAGTCGCTTCGGTCGCTCCCGTGTCCACGAACCCGGCTCCGTCGTCGTCGCCCACATGCCCTCGACGCGCGGTCGACGAGCACTCGACGACGGGGGCGAGGCGATCCGCGGCCGGACGCGGCCGCAGGCGCTCGGGGCCGAAGGAATGGTGGCCGCGGGCCGCGACGGCGGGCCTTGAGTGGTTCGACTCCCGGCCACAGGCCGAGTCCGCCGAGTCGTTAGCCATCGTCACCGAGCACCCGCGACACAACAGGGCCAAGACCGGGGAGGCGTGGAACGTCCACTGCCAAATCCGCGGCCACGGTGCCGTTCGATCTGTGGTGGAGCCCGCACCGGCCGTACGGCCGCCTGTTGAGGGAACGAGCCGAGGCGGCGCACACACGGTCGAACGATCCGAGAAGACATGACGTCGCCGCTGCGCGCCGAGGAATTGACCCGCCTGACCCTCCACCATCACGGCCACTGCGAGCGGTGCCGAGAGCCGTACCCGTGCATGGTGGTCCGCTCGGCCACTGCGCGTTTCGCGGACGACTCGCAGCAGTACGCGCCATTGTGGGGCCGGTCGACGACATAGTGAGTCGTAGCCCGATATCGGAATCCCGATGTCGCGCCGTCGCGCCTTCGACGACGACCGAGCCGTGTGGCGCCGCTGCGCCGACAACTCGATGTCACCTATGGAGAGACCGTCCCTCGCAGCCGGCTCCGGGCAGTTGGGCGACGGCTCTGCACCGACTGGCAGCACGTCCGTGTGATCAGTGCATTGGTCGGGCCGTCGACTCCGTCGTCTCGTCGGTAATCTCGCGCAGGGGAACGAGATCGTCCGCGGCCCCCGCCGTTTGCGTCCGCCGCAGGGCGCGCAGGGCGGGATGGTCGGGCGCGACGCCGTTGGCGATGGCCATCTCGGTGTACGAGTCGTACAGCTCGACTCCGTCGGGAATCTCCGGCGGCACCAGTCGACCGGTCCGCAGGGGTTCGCGGATCTGCGGATTGCCGTCGGCGCCGCGCAACAACCAGCCGGCGCAGACCAAGGGGCGTGCCGGTGTGGAGGAATGACACCCGAACCGGCGCGTCGAGCCGGGTGCGCTGGTGGGAGCGCTGAGTTCGAACGCCGCGGCGGGGAATTGACCGGGCGGGGCGTCGCGTCGCCACGGGCACGGCTCGACACCGCCGCACGGCCGCACGGGAGCGGAAGGGACACCGGCGTGGGCCACGGTGGTAACGCCCCACACGTCGTCGGCGGGACGCACGGCCACCACGCTCGCGGTCGGAAACGACCCGGCCGCGATCCCCGGGGAGCGCGGAGACCGCTCGCACGAATTCGGAACCTCGCCGGCGGCCGCGTGTGCGTTCAACAGCACCAACAGCGCGTCCGGTTCCAGGCCCGCCTCCGCGGCGAGTTCGCGCAGGCGCGCGCGGACCCGTCGGTCGTGCGCGGTGTCGGCGTCGTAGGGGAAACCGCCGACCACGCTCACCGCAGGGTTGCTTTCCGCGCCGTCGGCCGCGCCGGCCGACAGCGCGTCGGCGTTCGTGTCGCCCGCAATTCCGCCTGGCATGCTGTTCCCTTCCGCCCGTGGACATCCGCGTTCGTCTTCTCGTCGTTGCGCCTGGCACGGCCGGCCGGCTTCTGGAGCGGGGGTCCGCCGGTCCCCGCCGGCCGCCTCCGCTGCACGATACTCGGCGCGACATGCCCCCACCGACCGCTTCCGCTCGGCCGGCGTGCGTACGCCCGGGTCGTACTCGGGCCGCGCGACTCTCACCGTGCCCCGACCGCCCACGTGCGCGTGCTCCCCCTCCCGGGGGTGCCGTCGCAGGGGCTGCGCCTTCCTTCTCGCGCACCGGCACGGTCCGGAGCGGCAGGCCGGCCGGCCCAATCGTTCGGCCCGCGATAGGGAAGCGGGTGGATCGGCAACTACCGCGTAATGGTGTCGGGTTCGTTCCTTGCCGCCGCCGGAAGGTGCTTCCGGCAACGGTGTGTGGGCGTGTGTGGGGTCCGTCCGCGCCCCGCGCCGAGGCCGCCCGCAACGCCGTTGCGCAGGCGGCCGCGCTGGAAGCGGATCGCCTCGATGTCGGCGGCGGGGGAGATTCGGCAACCGGAAGGCCTGCGAGCGATGCCGCGGCTGCGAAGGTGCGTTTCGCCAGGGCCGGGGCCCGCTTCCGGGTCCTCGCGACGCCCGAATCGAAGGCGAAGTCGCTGACCGGACATTCGGTGTCCATCCTTTCGATGACCACCCCCGCGATCATGGTCATCGGCTTGTGTTCATCCTTGATCCGGTGCGAGGTGCCTGGGCACCGGGAGACGAGACAAGCCTGAGGTGGACATCATGGTCGACGATTCGCGGGACGAGGAAGCCAAGCCGGACGGTGGGATGGACGAGGGCACGTCCGCCCCCGAACCTGACGTGGACCCAGAGATGTTGCGTCGCGCCGCCGTGAACTACGCGGCATACGTGATCGAGCGCACGGCCGGGCTCCACGACCCGAATCGTCTCGTGACAATGGCCGACCTGGATCCGGGGCTGTTCCCCGAAGGCGACACCGATCCGGCTGTACTCAAGTACCTGGCACGGTTGCTCGAGCGTCGAGTAGCCGAGGCGGCCGACGACACCCCACGCACATGAACCCCTCGGGGCTGCGTGGACTACTCGGTGCGCACCGCGTCGAGCCGCCGCAGCATGGCGGGAATGTCTCGTTCCCTGTCCGGTGCGACCCGGACGAGGAGATGACCGAGGGCGTAACCCACGGTGGCATCGGGGCTCTCGACCCGCAGCCAGGCTTCGACCGCCAACTGCAGGACGCGAGTCACCTCCTCAGCCGGGGAACCGAGGTGATCGAGCCCGACTGCGGCCAGTTAGTACAGGCGAACCGCTTCGTCCCAGTTGCGCGACCCTCGGGCCGCGTGGCCCTGGAACTCGAGTGCGATGGTGGTGTCGGCCAGGTCCTGCGGATCGAACTCCATGGCCGCGCTATTCGAGGCGTCCGTTGGTGACCCGCGTCCGCGGGTCACGCCTGCGGAGCGCAGCGCTCCAGAAGCCGGTCGCGTTGCTGTACGCCCAGGCCCTGCACTCGCCGGCTCGTGGAGATACCCAGTTCGGCGAGCAATCGGTCCGCGCGCGCCTTCCCGATGTCCGGGAGGGACTCGAGCAAGGCTCGGACCGGCATCCTGCGCACCGCCAGGGTGTCGGTGTCCAACACCTCGCGCAGCGAGATCCTGCCGCGCTTGAGTTCCTCCTTCACTGCGGCCCGCTCCTTGCGCACGGCGGCGGCCTTCGAGAGCGCGGCCCGGCGCTCCTCAAGACCGATCACGGGCACGGTCATCGGTTTCTCCTCGCGTCATCCGATCGCAACCGGCCCATCACGGCCGCATGTTCGTGGCCTCGACCAGCAGCTTTACGGATGATGCCGAAAGACCTCGATCCCGCGACCGGGCGGACCCACGCCGCAATGGAACCGATCGCGTCATCCGATGCCGTTGGCGGGGGGCTCCCGTTCGACGGCCCTCGCCGCTGCCCGATACCGCCTGGACCGGCCACCTCCCCCTCCTCCGCGCACGACACCACACGTGGTCCTTCGCCCTACGACCCATCGCGCGAGACCGGAACACGTAGCGCGCGTTCACGGCCGGGACGGCCGGTCTCACGACTGGTGGTGACGTCGGGCATGCTCGCCCGAGTCGTTGCTCATCTCCTCGTAGCAGTGGGTGCCGCAGGCGAGACCGAAGTTGGCCACCATCCAGTCGAACCGCAGGAACTCGTCCTCGTCGTCGGGCGCGGTGGCTCCGCAGTTGTCGCAGTGGTCGACGTCCGGGCCCGGGCAGTCGTCGTCGTCGGAGTCGCTGGCCATGTCTCGGTCCTCCGTCCAGGCGTGACGCGCGGATTCCTCGGAAAGGTACGTGGTCCGGTGCTCCGACACCTTCGGGTCCTCGAACCAGTGGCGGACGGTCCACAGCAACACGTGGGATCCGTCGGCCAGGACGAACCGGTGCTCGTCCAGCTGGATCCCCCGTTCGTTCGACGGCTCCTGCGTCCATCCCTCTCGCTCGACGCTCTTCACGGAGCGGGCGTGGACCAGTTTCTCCCGCAGGTCCTCGCAGTCACGCACGCCGTCGAGCAGTGCGGCGGCCCGTCGACCCGCGTGGTTGGGGACGATGAGGTCACGGGCGATCGCCTCGGTTGCGGTGAGCCAGCGGCCCCTGTCGCGGCGAAGTTCGGGCTCGTACGCGCGGCGGGCGTCGATGCCCGCGTCGGCGAACCGGGCGGCGTCCGTCGCGCGCCAGCGCGGATCCCCCGCGGCCGGGACCCTGTCGCCGTCCTCCATCGGCCAGCCGGCCGTCGTCCACTCGGCCGGGGCGCGGCCGAGCAGCGCGCGGGCGTCGTCGGCGTCGACGACCGCGAACAGCTCGTCGCGGACCTCGCACAGCCGCTGCGCCGTCCACCCCCCGGCGCGCAGGAGCGCGGCGGCCTCGGCGTTCGCGCCCGCGGTCGCGTACGCGGCGCGCGAGCGCCCGAACTCCTCCTCGTAGGCGCCGAGTACGCTCACGCGTTCGGCGGTGAGCGGCAACACGTAATCGCTGACCACTCTGCCCCGACCGACGCCGTAACCGAACCGGGTGACGTAGACGACGCCATTGTCCGGGTCCACCACGAGTTCGTCGTCGGCGTCCGTGTGCGGGTAGTCGGCGGGCGCGACTCGCATCCCGGCGGTCCGATCACGAGCGGCGAGGCGGCCCTTGAACGCGTCGGTCGGGGCGGGCGGGATGTCCAGGCGGTGGCGCAGGCCGAGCAACCGATGGCCCTCGCGGCGCAGCGCGTCGGCGGGATCGTCGTCGGTGTCGGCCACGACCGTGTACGCGTGGCCCGGTTGTCCTGCGAGACACGGGCGCGGGATGTCGAGCACGCGCACGACCGTTCCGGGCTCCCACTCGATGCGTTTCGCGGTGCCCCGGCCCTTCACGAGCAGCGCGCCGGTGACGACGGTGGTGCCGCCGAGGAGCCTCACTCCCGCGCTGTCCGGGGCGGTGGTGGCGAGCGACATGCCGGCCCAGTCGAGAGTCGTCCCGGTCTGCGGGTCGGCGGCGTCCAGCCGCAGGTCGATGTCCACGTGGGAGACGGGGGTGAGTCCGTCCCGGCCGAAGACGTCGCGCAACGCGGCCACGACGACGTCGCGGTGTTCCGTCGGGAACTCCCCGATGTACGCGGGTGGTCGCGTGATCCGGAGTCGGCGCACGGTCTTCCACGCGGGGTGGCTCGTGTCGGGGACCTCCAGGCGCAGCCCGTCGCCGTCGAAGTTGGCGCGCCAGTGGATACCGGCTCTGGTGGCCTTGTGCGGGCGTCGGCGTTCGGCGGTGGCTTCGAGGGTCATTGCCGTCTCCTGTGTGGCGCGGTGGCGCCCGCGCGAGCGGGAATCGTGGGATGGGCGGCCGCCCGTGCCCCGGGGGCCGACACGCATGCGGGGCCGGGTGATGGCGCGGGCGGACCGGAGGCCGCCGGTGGGGTTGGGGTGGATGGCGGGCGGCCCCGGGGTCAGGCGCTGTCACCCTCCCAGTGCAGTCGCCCGTCCGGCGGGTCGGCGTGGACGTAGTGGGAACGTCCGTCCGGGTAGGCGCCGTTGCCGGCGTACAGCGCGACTCCCCTCGGGTAGTGCTGTGGGCCGTTGTCGATCAGGACCATCCACAGTCCGTCGAGCGGGCCGCCGACCAGCTCGATGCCGGGGGTGCCCTCGGGCGGGGGCGGGTCGCCGAACTGGTCCTGGCCGTACCAGCGGCGGGGTGTCGTGGTTGTCATGGGGTCCAGTGTGGCCGGTACCCCCGACCGGCTGGGCGCGAAGCGAGAGGTTGTGGTCATCCGCCTTAGCCGGCGCTGTCGATGGGGCCAATGTCGAAGGAGTCGTCATCCATCAGCTCGGAGTCGTCCGTTGGCTACGTGCGTGGCAGGTGCGGGTTGCGGCATCACCGGACCATCCTTCGCGGGGGTCGTCCGCGTAGACGACACCGAGCTCGTCCTGTGCGAACAGCCAGGGCGTGCTGTGGAACGTCCGGTCGTATCTCACGCGGACGGCCGACCCGGGCAGCCAGGACTCGCCACCGTCATGACTGTGCATGGTCGGTCCGAGGTAGGTCACCGGATCACCGTGTGGGTCAGGGATGGTGTCCCCGGGGCGGATCTGTGCGCCGGTCGTGACGTCGAAGAGGTGGCGGTCGGGTTCCGCCGGGTCGTGCAGTTCGCCACGAAGCGGATTCCGGGTCAGGGAGGTCGGTTCCGCGTCGAGCTGCGCGCGGCGACGTTCGTAGTCCTCCAGGGCCACGCGTCCGGTCGCGGTGAGGACGACGCCCACCCCGTCGGCGGCGTAGGTCACCAGGTCCTCGGCGAACAGGCGCACACACCCCGATCACGACCGATCTCGCGCCGATCTGCGTCGACTGCGGCAAACCACTCGCGGCCTCGCTCGCCAACGAAGGGACGCACGTGTACTGCCCCCGAAATAGGGACGGCGCCGACCGGGATCAACTTGGCGGGAGATCCGGACGACGCCGACGTGGACCCTCAACTACGCGTAGAAGGGAGTCGGCTCCATCATGGCGGCAGGCTGGCCATGTGTCTACTCTACGACGGCGTCGAAGCCTTGGACGACTACCTTCCGCCGCAGAAGACGGCCATGGCACGCAAGGTCGCCGACGCCCCGCCGCCGGGGGGCGAGGCCTGGACCCGCCGATCGCGTTCCGTGGCGTGGCGGTTTTCACGTGGTGGTGGAGCGGTAGATAGCGAGCCATCCGCTCGCGCTGTGGTCGCCTCGGCGGGTGAAGGCGGCCACGCCTCGGTGGCCTGCGGAGGTGTCGTCGGCGGCGGATTCGGGATAGGGCAGCGTGGTGGTGTCGTCGAGTCCGGTGTGGGTGTGTCGGGCGGTTCCGTCCCACACGTGGACGACCGCGCCGGGGGGCACGTCGGTGACGATGCCGTGCGCAGGGGCGGCCGTGAGTGCGGTGTGTGTGGTTCGGGCGTTGAGGAGCGCGGTGTACTGATCGGGTTCGAGGCGGCATCCGCTGGGTGGGCGTCCGGTGGGCCAGTCGGGGTCGGTGACGTCGCGGGCGGTGGCGGCTCGCCACATGTGCGGGATGGCCTCGGTGGCGTGCAGGGGGGTGGCCATCTGTTCGCACATCCACAGGAGGCGGCCCGCCCCGCGGCGGGGGCCCAGGAGGCGCCAGCGCACGCGGCGTCCGAGGTCGGCGGCGGTGATCACGGCCCAGGGGTGGAGGGTTCCGCACGTGCCCTGGGCGCCGAGCCAGGACAGGTAGCGTTGCGCCTCCTCGAGCACGGGCGTGAGGTTGTCGGTGGGGATGCCCGCGATCGTGCGGCCGGGTCGGCGGAACAGGTGGGGGCTGTTCGCCACGAGCAGGAGTGCGGCGCGGGCGAGGTCTCCGGGTTGGAGGGAGGGTTTGGACGCGAGGCCGGTTCGTGGGGGTGCCCACGTGCCGAGGTCGGTGTCGATGCCTCGGGCGTGCAGGACGCGCAGGACGGCGGTTTCGGCGCGTTCGTTGACGGGGGCCTGTTCGAGGGCGGGCAACAGGACGGCTGCCAGGAGGATCAGGAGGTCTTCGGCGTCGTCGGCGCCGTGGGGGATCGGGAGGGACGCGACGGCTTTGCGCAGTTGGTCGGCGACGGTGACGGTGACCATGATGCGGCTGGTGAGGCGGCCGAGGTCGGTGGCGACGAGGTCGTCGTCGCCGCGGGGGCCGGGGTCGCGTCGGAGGCAGTCGGCTTCGACGAGGAGGTCGAGTGCGTCGCCGAGTGGGTCGAGGTCGCGGTCGCCCTGGTGGTGGGCGAGGGTCTGGAGCCACCAGGCGTCGGCTTCGCGGATGGTGCGTACGCGTTCCTGGACGACTTCGGCCAGGAGTTGGTCCGGGAGGGTGTTGCGGATCTGGGAGCGGACGGTGTAGCCGGCGGCCAGGCGGGCCTGCCAGATCGGTCGTTCCGTTTCCTCGGTGACCAGGTAGGCCCAGCCCTCGGTCTCTCCGGCGCCGACGCGTCCCGCCCGGCCGAACATCTGTTGGACCGTGGAGACTTCGACGCGGTCCATACCGATCTGGGTGTCGCGGACGACCACCGCGCGGGCGGGCAGGTTGACGCCGGCCGCCACGGTGGAGGTGGCGACCAGGACGTCGGCGTGACGGTTGCGGAAGTCGCGTTCGGCTTCGCGTTTGTGGGGCCAGTCGCGGTAGTGCAGGGCGACGCCGGCTTGTGCGCACAGGTCGTGGACGCGGTCGGTGTCGTCCGGGTCGGCGCCGGTGGTGGGTACTCCCCTGCTGTGCGCGACGGCCAGCGCGGTGGTGCGGACGTTGCGTTTGCTTCCGCAGAAGACCAGGACGCTGCCGTGGTGCTCGGCGACGGTCTCGGTCAGGCGTACGGCGGCACGGGTGCGGGCGTGTTGGCGACTTGCGCGGTCTCCGGCGAGGGGGATCATCGGGAGTTGCCACACCAGGCGGGTGGGGCGCCAGGCGACGCGGACGGTGTGCGCCGCGAGCCAGTCGGCGATGTCCTCGGCGTTGGAGACGGTGGCCGACAGTCCCACGATGCGGACCTGGTCGGCGACTTCGCGTACCCGGGCCAGCAGGGCCTCCAGGACGGGGCCTCGGACGGGGTCGCCGAGCAGGTGGATCTCGTCGACGACGAGGCAGCCGACCTTGGCCAGGATGTCGCGCAGGGAGGCGTTGCGGCAGATCGCCTCGAACTTCTCGGTGGTGGAAATCCACACGTCGGCGTCGCGGATCGCTTGGACGTCGGTGGCGTATTCGCCGGACAGGCGGGCGACGCGGATCCCGTGGCGGCGCCAGGGTTCGAGGTCGCGGTCGAGTTCGTCGGTGAGTGAGCGTTGGGGCACCAGCCACACGGCCTTGCGGCCTCGGTCCCAGGTGTCGAGGGCGGCGACCATGCCGATGGGGGTCTTGCCCGCGCCGGTGGGCGCCACGATCAGTACGTGGCCCACGTCGGGGTCCAGGACGACGGGTATCGCCTGGATCTGTGCGGGGTTGAACGTGGGATGCGGCAGCAACGGGGCCCATGCGGCGGGGACGAGGTCGGCCACCGGCACCGGGTCGGGGACGCCGGTGGGATCGACCGGGGCGAGGTTGTCCCAGGCGGCTTCGAACACGTCGCGGGCCGCGTGCGCGCCGGGGCCTTCGACGAGTCGGCGTTGGTCGTCGGCGCCGTTCGCGGCGAACGGCGACAACCTCGGTCGTGCGATCGGTTCGACGTGTGCGCCGTCGTCGTCGAGGGTGGTGACCAGTTCGGACTCGACCCAGTAGGGCACGGCGCGAAAGGGCACACCGTGTTCGGTCAGGTGCTCGCGCAGCGCCCGGTAGTCGTCGCCTTCGGGGAGGATCACCCGAACGTCGACGTCCCGGGGAAGGGGGGTGGGCAGGCGCCAGTGCGGGTCGGCGACCTTGCTCCAGTACAGGCGCCGCGTCTCCCGGTGGGTCGACGTGGGCAGATCGGTCGGCCACTTCCCCGGCTGGTCGAGTCGGCGGGCGACGATCGCGGGCGGGCGGGGTTCGCCCCTTGCCGGAACCGGCGCGCCGGCGCGCGGGAGGGGGACGGGTGATCGGCGCTCCGGCGCGTCGCCCGGCGTGCCCGATGTGCCCGGCGTGCCAAATATGCCCGGCGTACCCGGTAATGGTGGTTTGTTCAGGTCGCGGGAGCTGATTCCGAGATCGGCGAGGGTGCTGACGGCGGGGCAGGCGGGGCAGACCAGGGCGATGTACCGTCCGGGTTTGCCGTTCGCGTCGGCGTAGGGCTTGCGCAGGCTGTGCAGTACGCCGTCGCACGCGGGACACGGGTAGGCGACCTGTTTCTCGTAGCTCCATCCCGGCCGGACCATGCGTTCGGGCAGGGCGGTGACGGGGGGCGAAACACCCCATCGCCGCGCGATGACACCGGCGACGGTGGAGTCGTCGCCGTCCGCCGTCGAGGGCTCGATCGCCTTCGTCGTGCCGGCGGTGCCGCAGGCCTGTGCGTACGCGAGGCGACGCTCGTTGTGATTGCTCACCCGGTCCTTGCCGTCGCGCCCCACACAGTGCCGGCCGATCGCGGCGTCGCAGAAGGAACACGCGACCGACGCCCTGACGCGCTCGCGATGCGCCGCCTGTTCGTCCTCGTCGCAGATTCGCGGCCGCGTGTCGGCTCGCACCGGGGTGGGCCCGGCGTCGTCCGGGCGGTGGGTCGCGCACCATACGTTCTCCGCGGGCACCAGTGCCCGACATCGACGTCCTTGCAGTGTGGTGCCCGAGCACTGCTGAACGGGGCCGGCCGCGGCAGGTGACGTCACGATCACATCATGCGGCACGACACCGGGACAGTCCCAGCACTGGGTCGGCAGAGTGGGGCGGTCCGTCTGCCGTCGTCGGCGTGATGCCAGCGGGATGCGGGGCACCGGCGTCGTCCACGGCCTTCAACCGTGGGATCGGCGACACGAGTCGATCGAGTTCCTCGGAGACCGTTTCCTCCAGGTCCGCGCGCAACGCGTCCGGCACCGGGTCCTCGACCAGGCACGACCGCACTCACCCGCACCTCGGCCGGCTGCGTCGCATCCGCCCGGCACGCTCGGGCCCACACAAGGGCGGGCCGGCGCTGGCACCATCCGCGCCCGCACCGCGGATCGCCCTCGACACCGAGCCGTTCGTGCGGGGCGTCTGCGCATCGTCTTGCGGGTAGCGGCCTCAAGCTCCGTATGCGCCACTGGACGCCGGCACCCGAGTGATCGCCGCTTCGACGAGGTACCGTCCGGAACGTGGCTGCCACGGCGGGGAGTTCCTCGCGGGCCGGTCGACGGGTCTGCCGCGGGTGCTCGGCCCCGGACGCGGTCGCGCGTCCGGCCGAACACCGACCGTCGCGGTTTTGCCGTCTGTAGTGGGCGGTGGCTTCGAGGGGGCCCGGGCCACGGTCCGGGTACAGGCGTCCCGTTCCACGGCTGTGCGCGGCAAGGCCTGGGACGTCGTTACGGCGTCGCCTCGACTGCGAACAGTGCCCGTCTGCCCCGGCGTTACGAGCGTTGGTCGGAGCTGGCCAGGCAAACCGTTCGGGAGCCACGCTGGACGAGATTTCGCAACCCCGGAGTGCCGTGGCTGCATGTCCCGCCTGTCGACGGCCCGTTGCCGACCTCGCGGGGTCCGATCCGACGTCGGCGCGGCGCCGCCCCTGAGGGCTGCCGAAACCCGCGAGCCCTACACAGAACCGTTCGAACCGGTGACGCCCCACACCATCGCATCCACACGGAACTGCACCACCCACTGGCCGATTCCGGTCCCCCGGTGAGGATGTCAACACATCGGGCGCCACTCGCCAGCCGCAACGAACACTACCGACCGTGGGATGAGCTTCGTGACCCGCCGGGCTTGTTGCCGACCACTCGACGGTGAACTCGCGGAACTGCTCCAAGCCGCCGTGCTGCGGGTCACCGCCGAAGGTGCCTCGGAGGTACGTGGAGACTGTGGAACTCGACGATGAGGCGCACGAGACCAACCTCGGGGCGGCTCCGACCAACGCCCGGCAGCGAAGGGCAACCCGGCGGGACTGGCCGCACCGCGTGGTCGCGCCCGGACCGCGCAGGTACGTATCAAGTCAACTCGTGAGATCGAGCGAGAATTGCATAAAGATTACTTTTCATGTACGCTTAATGTGTCGCGGACGGACCTCGGCCGCAGTTCTCGACATACAACCGAGGACTGCCAGAAGCCCGCCAGGCCGTGAAGAGCCGACGCCTGGATCCGGCGAACGAATCGGAGGAACAAGGCATGAGCTACGACGTCGATTACTTTGGCTTCCTGAGCATCGAACCGCCACTCACGACCCGTGAGCTCGATCGACTGTGCGCGCAGGAGGATGCGGACGACCGCCAGGTCCACATCGTTCGCCGGGACGGTATGGGGACCGCCGTCGAGGCCTCGCTCTGCGGGGACGACGGACACGAAGTGGAATCCCACCTGGCCCGCGTCGTCAACACCTTTCCGCAGCGAACGTTCAGCGGATTCCTCCAGGGTCACGACAACACAGGCGCTTGGCGACTGGTCGTACGAGACGGAAAAGTCCACCGCATCGAACCCACCTGGGAAGCCTGACCGGTCGCGGAAATCTCGACTCCACACGACCGGAATGCGAAGGACAATGGTCCGCCGCCCGCCTCGCCCGCACACAGCCTCCACGCCCGACACCGGGCCGGTACACCGAGCCTGCTCGGCCTCCCAACACCAGGAGACAACATGTCCACGGACGGCTTGTCCGGAGAACAGCTGCTCATTCTCGCTCCCAACCTGACCGAGAATCAGCTCCGAGCACTGGCCAGGATCTCCAGGCCGCATGAATTCCCGACCTGTGAGGGCAATCCGACGTTTCATATCGGTGCCAACGCGGCTCGCGCTGTCCTCCGGTACGAAAGCCACAGCCTCAAGAGCTTGCGCAAGTGGGCGAACGGAATTCCGACTCCCGACTTGGAATTCAGCGCTGGCTACGAGTGGATCCAGACATCCGCCACACGAATCCTCGCGAACGACCTCCCCCACGTCCGGGAATGGCTCATTTGATCACTGCCACCGTCGACCACGCTGCCGAATTACATCACAGGCTGTCCGTCGACACTCCCACCCAAATGAAAGCAGGCACCTCGTGGACCGCAATGACGTCACAGCACGCCTCCTCGTCAGACGCGAACGACGCCTCCAACTGAAGATCCTCATCGCCGCAGCACTCGTCATCATCGCTGGCACAGTGGTCGTCGTCATCGCTGCCCCATTCAGGGGCGCCCGCGCACTGCGTCACGCACTGAGCCGCTCACCGAACCGCAAAACGCACTGACGCGTCGAACCGAGCCGCAGCATGTGCCCACCACCTCAGTTGAGGTGGTGGGCACATGCCGTTCCGCTGCCGGAGCGGCCGTCCCACCATCAGCGCGCGCAGGCATAGGGAATGCGGCGGTCGGCACGTAGCAGACCGTGTGCATCCAAGTGGGCGACGCCGCAATGCCCGGGGGTTGGGTGGGGAGTCCGAGGGCCTTCTGGGGGAGATCTTCCGGGATGATGGGTACCAGGGGGTGTCGGTTCCCGCAGTCGGTGACCACCTTGCGCTGAGTAGCTTTCGGGCAGGGAAACTCGGCGAGGGACCGATGGTGCAGGGGGATGGTGTTCTGGATTTCCTGCGGGTTCGTCGCGTGGACCACTATCTGCGGCCGGTCCGGGACGGCGAGACCGCGTCTTGGTCGCGGATCGAGGAACCGTCGCCGTCTTGGTGCTGCACAGCCCCATCGGCGTCGGGCCCGTCGCACCCGACGACCCTTCGATCGCGGAACTCCTGCGTCGCTACCACGCCGACGGCTGGAACCTGAGGATCGGATCCGACAGTCCCCTGTACCCGGCCTACGAGGCCGCGACGACCGGATGAACCCGGAGCGCCGCGCCCGCCGGTGCCGTCGGAGGCAGTGATCCGGCGGGTGAGGACCCGTAACGTCGTCGTCTTCAAAGCAGTCGAAACGAACACGTCGGGGTGTCTCGCGGGCGGGGCGCGTTCAGCGACGATTTCGACCAGGCGGTCGGGCAGCTCATACGGGCGATCGGCCCGGGGGTCCATACAGGGGCTTTCGCCAACAGTGTCCATCTCCAGGGCGGACCCTCGTGGTAACCGGACGGTGGAGCTACTTGGTTCCGTAGGCAGCCTGAAGGCGAGTAAAGAGGCCGTGCGTGTCGGCCGGGGAGAACAGGGTCACCTCGACTCCCTGCGCGTCGACCGCGATCTGCCATTCGCCTTTCTCGTCCTCGGCCGCCACCTGGATTGGCGGCTGTGCCATCCACATCACGTCGATGCCGCGCCGGACCACCACGCCCACGAGACCGGGTGTCAAGGCCATGCCGCCCGCGCCACCGGGCCCCATGAGTAAGTCGGCGAGGGCTTCTGTGGCGTTGTCACCCCGCACACTCTCGGAAACCATCGTGATCTCCCCTCCGCCCGCGTAAGTGAGCATCACTGCCATATGGGTGCAGTCCTCGTGCCGCTGCCACGGTGGGGTCTCCCAATTGAAGGTCATGCACGCATCCTGCCCACCCGAGGCACCGCTCGACTCCGGAATTCGACTACCTGGGCAGGGGCTTCGGGGAGATCGGGCCGCGCATCGGGCATCGCGGTTCCGTCGAAGCCGTGCCGTCGAACCGCGCCCCAGGGTCGCCTCGTCTGCTCACCGGCCCCGGGTCCCGCACCCGTCCTCGCGAACATGCTCGGATACGACGGCGACAACGTCAGCGCCCGGGGCAGAAGAAAGCTCCGTGAAGGTCGGGTGCTCAGGGATGTTTCGGGGGTTCAGGGGGCGTTGGGTGCGGCACGCTGTCGTGCATGAGCTCTTACCGCATACGCGAACTCCTCCGGCACTTCGACGAATTCGACGCGAAGCGAGGCGGCAGGCTGACCGGTCGGTTGAGCGCGACATTCGGGGAGGACTTGCTGCTGGATGTCCTGGCGCACGCTCTCGCGCCCGACGGTGGGGTGGAGCTACTCCAGGGGGTGCCATGGCGAGACGACGTCGCTTTCCATACCGCGCAGGCGCCCAAACCCTCCGTGAGGGACTTGGACGCCTGGTTCTCGCAGGCCGGTGAGCTGATCGCCGTGGAGTGCAAACAATGGACGGCCTCGTCCGTCGACATGCGACGCAGCGTGCCGGAGGCCGAGGGCCTGAGGACGTACGCCTGGGAGCAGTGGAAGATTCTCACCGCTGCGGACTACTGGGAGAGATGGGACAGTACAACCAAGATCGCACTGCCCCTGCAGCCGCCGGCTGGCTGGACATCCGAGAAGGCCGACCGGGCACGGCGTATCCTGATCGTCTGGCGACCGATCTCCAGCGACGGGATTTCACCGCGGTCCCACCATTCCACGACGACCCTCCGAGGCAGCGAATGGGTCGAACTCACCGTAGAGGTCTTCTCCGCCTCCCTCTATCTGCGCGGACTGCTCGCCGCTGGCATCGAGAATCTCCCCGCCGCCTTCCCACGACTCGACCTCTTCCTCAATGCCATCGACTCCATTATCGAGCGCCAGCCTGACCGGTAGTCACACTGTGCGCGTGCATGCCTGCTGAGGCGCGCTCGCCGGTCTCCGGTGGAGGCGACGGCGACCGGCCAGCCGTGTCGGCCGAGAGGTCCCGGAACGGCGCCGGGTATCCAGGCAGCCAACTGCTGGCTCGGTCGTCGGCCGACAGCGTCGCCGTACGCGAGATGGGCGCCAACGTCGTCACCATCGGTGAACCGCTACGGCGTCAAAGCCCTCTGAGAAGGTCAGCGACGCGACTGTGCCGATTCCCAGTAAGGACGAGGCAAGGGCTTCCGCTCGTCATCCCTACCGTGAACGGGCGCCAACGCGGCCGTGATGGACTCGGCCAGGTACAGCGTGTTCAGGCGCGCCAGTGCCGTGCGAAGCAATCGGTTGTCCCCGAAATGCCGCAGTTGGTGACCGGGCGTGGTGACAACGAGCGCGACGTTTACCTCGGGGCCCTGGACGGCGATGAGTTCGGCCGCAGCGACCGCACCCGGATCCCCGGCGAAAGCAATGTGGGCGTCTTCCACCGCAACGAGGATTCCGCGACGTTCCGGCGTGGGTCGGCCGGTCATCTCGGAGAGCGTACGCACCGCTGTAATGTGAGCCGCGGCCCGGAGGATGTCGACGGTCTCCGAGCGCAGGGCAACCGAGTGGTCGGGGGAATGTCCGCGTTCAAAGGATCGACGGCCGTTGGACATCCACACCACAATTTGCGACTCGTGCAGCACTGCGGCAACGATTTGGCGGAACACATCGGCTACGGCAGCCGCATCGGGCCCGCAAATGAGTCCTCCGTGCAAGCCGGCGCCCGGCGGATGGACAACCCATGGGATGCCGTCTCCGTGATGCGGGGCGACAACCCGAAGCGTCCCCGTGGCCGGCTCGTACCTGGGAACCACCAGCAAGGTTGTCATCGGGAACTTCGTGGTCCTATCGGCAGATTGGGGACGGGTCGGGGAAGAAGCAGAACCGCGATCACGCGTATCAATGGGGTTGTCACGGAGCGATCCCGCGTGGCGGGCCAGACGCTCGGCGACTTCGCATAGGTGGGCCGCGTACTCGTACTCTCGAGCACAGTCGGGCCAGTCGACCTCGACGACGCGAGCCACCCGACGGCAACGACGCGCTGCGTCCTTCATTCGATCGGCGCGGGAATCGCAATAGAGGAGCACTCTGAGGGCCTGCAGGCGTTGAGTCGCGTCTGTGGCATCGGGGTCGGCGGTCTCGGACGTCAGGCCGTCTCTGGCACACGTCCATGCGTACAAAGCGTCGCTGCTCTTCTGCTGCGCGAACGCCGCCATTGGGGGAAGGTTCATGCGGTCCCCGTCTCGTCGGTCGTGGTGCGACGGGAACTTCCCGTCGCCGCACCCTTAGAGGTGTGCCGCGCCACCGGCGTGTGACATGTAACGAGCGAAATTGCCTCTGTTGCAAGCCACGGCCAGATGCGCGGGCGGACGTGTGAGGAGGATCCACACCGCTGCTATCGGCTCTTGCAGGGACCTTCTTCGAGCAGGTGATTCGCAACGGCGCGCCTGCAATCATGGCCGCATGGACGCAAACGAGGTGGATGTATTCCAGAGCGGATGGATCAGCCGGCTCCTTGACTCTCCGCTTCTGCCCGGTCCCATCGGCTCTGACGAAACGCGGCAGATGTACAAGCGACTGGGGATCAGACTGCGCCCAGGGCCGATTCCTGAGACGTTGGAAGCCCACCTGCCGTTGGGCTGGACCAAGACGTACTGCGGATCTGGGCCGGTGTTCGAGGTCGTGGATGAGCATGGGCAGGTCATGCTGAATGCCGTCTTCAAGTGCACGCCGTACGAGATACGAGGACAGCTCAGCTTGTCGGGTGCCGCTCGTGCCCGAGTGGCCGGGCAGCGGCGGCGGAGGACTTGGTCACGTTGGCGGTTCGGGACATGAACTCGCCCCTGCAAACGCTCCGGGATTGACGACCTCGATCGCGACGCTCCAGGCGACACACTCGACGCAGACCCCGAGTCCGGCCCGAGCGTGCTGGATGGTCCGTCCGCGCAGGCGGGCGCGTTTCGGCAAATCCGGCCCCCGACGTCGGTCCTATGGTGCACCGTGGCACGCGTCACGGGCGAACCCGTCGCCCGGACGTACGGCCCGCCGGAGAACGCATGCACGACGACCGGGCGACGCGGAACGCGACCGCGCCGACCCTCCCGATCCCCCGCCGCGACGTCCCCGTAGGACCGGAGGTAACACTGGGTCCGGAGCAGGCCGCCCGCCGATTGCATGTACGCCGGCGCGAGGTGGAGCATCTGGTCGAGAGCGGGCTCCTCCCGATCCATCACGACGGCGACACCACCCGTTTCGACGTTGCCGACCTGGACCGCCTCGCGGCGTCCCCGGGACTGGACTGGTCCGCCGCCCGTCGCACGACCCGCGGCCCGTCCCCGTGGCGAGACCTGGCGGGGCCCATCCGCGAGCGCGACGCGATGGTTCGCGCCTTGGTCGCGGACCTGCGCGCGTCCGGCGTCGACGCCTGGGCCCGTTACAGCCACTCCGCCGACCGCTGGACCGTGGACTGGCCGGCCGCACGAGGCGGCCCCGAACGCGCCGAGGTGCTCGCTGCGATGCCAGAACGCCTGGCGCGCGCGCTCACCGCCGGACGCCTGGTGCTGCTCGGCCCGGTGGGGCGGGTCATGCACTGGGCCCAAGCCGCGCTCCGGCCCGGCAAGGGTGCTGTGCTCGACTGCGAGTCGACCGGGCTCGAATGGGACGCCCGGGTGGTCGAGATCGCCGCCGTGTGCGCGGCTTCCGGAGACGTCCTGGTAAACACGCTCGTCGATCCCGGGATCCCGATCCCCGATCGCAGCCGGCGCATTCATGGGATCGGCAATGCGGACGTGGCGAACGCACCGACCTGGGACACGGTGCTGCCCGAGGTCCTGGCCGCAATCGGCGAGCGGCACCTAATCGCGTACAACAGCCCGTTTGACCGCCTGCTGGTGACCCATCACAGCCGCGCACTCGGGCTGTCGCCCGGTCGTCTTGCCCTGCCGAACGAGTGGGGTTGTGCGATGCGGGCCCGCTCGGTCTGGTTGGGTACCACCAGCCGTCTACGTCTGGGCGGCGGGCACCGCGCGCTCGCCGATGTCTTCGCCACTCAATCCATTCTCCGACAGCTTGCCGAACGGCCTTCTTGGACGCGCGAGTTCGACGAAGAACGCCCACCGCCCTGACCTCGCGCAACACCACTCCCGATCGCCGCGCTCGCACCGGCGGACACGGGGACACGACGGTGTTCGGACGCGTCGCGGGTCGTGGGGTCGAGATCATGGCAGGGGAGGTCGGCCAGCCCGCACTCCAGTTCGCGCAGCCATCAAAGAGGAGCACCCGCCGCACGACGAAGACCGGCCCGTCTCGTTGATGGGATGCCTTCCGGACGCCGGGCCGAGGGTTCGCCTCGTCGACAGGCAAGCCTTTTGCCGGTTACGGCATCGTCCGTTGATCGTCCCCGCCCCTGCGGTCTCGTGATGCGGCCCCGGCCGCGGCCCGTACGGCAGGCTCGGCTACTTCCCTTCGACGCACTCCGAGAGAAAGGCACGCAGGGCGTGCCGTTCGACAAGTCGTCCGCGCACATGGTCCGGAGAGTCGTCCGACGGGAGAAACAGGCCGTCGCACCGACGGCAGCAGAACATCCGGGCCCAAGTCGCGCACCGTTGACGCCACTGCGGATAGACCACACGGTGCCGCCTCCTGTAGGAAGTCAGGAACCACGCGGCGGCTGCCAGGCCCGCCCAGGAAGCCGCAGCTCCTGCAACCGTGCCGACCGCCATATTCACCACGAACATCACCGCGAACGCCGCAGCAATCGCGTAGCTCCAGCCGCGTGCCGCCCAGGGGCGCGGCGGCGGTTTGAGGGAACGCGACAGCGAGGTCTGGGCCGTGCTGGTGCCGCGCACGGAGCCGTATGCGCTCTGCGGCCCATGGGCACCGTGTAGGCGCATGGATGTCCGTCCAACAGTCTTCGTCACCGTCAGCCCGCTCTCGTAGAGGGCTTGAACCCTGAAACTCTGATCGGCTTGCCGGCATCGCGGGCACTGGATCACTGTCGCATCCTCCTGTTTGAGCGCTTGGACAACGACGCGCACAACGCCATCCGCAAGCGATGCGAGCAGCCGTGGGGGCCGAGGGGCACAGCGAACGAGATGGTCGGACGCTGCGGGCTCCCGGAGTGAAGACCGCAGTCTGCTCCGCGTCACACCCTTTAGAGGTGTCGCTACGGCAACTCGTGTGACATGTTCGGCCCACCCAAAAGAGCGGCATCGACGAAGACATCGATCTGCATGCTGGTGATGAGGATCCGGATCCCGTCTTGAGGAACCGGTCCCGCGTTCCTTGTTGCGCGCTGGTGTTGGCAGATGGGCGCCACCTACCATTCCCACAACGCCCACCACCCCCGACACGAACACCCGACTCGCACCCGCGGAGACATCGATGCGGAACCCCATCCCCTCGACGCGTCGTTCCGCGCGCAACACCGCACCGGCGCTGCGCCCCCACCAACGCGACGCCCTCACCGCCATCGTCCGCGAACTGGAGAACCCCGACCTCGCATCGGTCGGCAGTGCCCGATACAGCGGGCGCCGGGCCACTGCGGTGATGGCCTGTGGCACCGGGAAGACGTGGGTCGCCGCCGGGGCAGCGGCAACCCTGGCCGGGAGCGACCGCGTCCTGGTCCTGATGCCCACCCTGGACCTCCTCGTGCAGACGGTCCGGGCGTGGCAGAAGGCCGGGCGTGTGGGCGGGACGCAGTTGGCCGTGTGCTCCCTCACCGGCGACGCAGCCTTGAGCAGCGCCGGGGTTCGAACGACTACGAGCGCCCCGCAACTCGCCCTGTGGGCCGCCGGGACCGACGAACCGCTGACCGTGTACGCCACGTATCAGTCGCTGGGGACGATCCTGGACGCCCACGCAGGCGTGTACGGGCTGCGATTGGCACCCTGGCGGCTCGTCTGCATCGACGAGGCACACCGAACCAGCGGTTGGCTGGGAAGGGACTGGGGGGCCGTCCACGACGACGAGCGGCTCCCGGCCGGGGGGCGGCTGTACCTGACCGCGACCCCACGCGTGTGGGAACCGCCCGACAACAGTACCTACAGCGAGGGCGCCGGCGGAGGCGAGGCCGAGCGGTTTTCGGTCCTCGCCGACGACGAGGCGTGGGAGGAGCCGGGGGCGGCTGGCCCGGCCGGCGGACTCGAGGAGTTCACCGACGACTGGGAGGATGAAGGCGACGGTGACGCCCGGGCGTTGCGTGTGCGCGGCGGCCGCCCGGTCCACTCGTCGCTGCCGGTCCACGCGGTGGCGTCGATGCAGGATGAACGGATCTTCGGCCCTACCGTCCATAGGCTGGAACTCGCGGCAGGGGTGCGTCTGGGCCTGCTCGCCAGGCCGCGGATCGTCGTAGTCGACGTCGCCGACCCCATCGTCCAGGGCCTTGCCGCGGCCGGCGGCATCGACCTCCACCGGGGCCCGGGCCGGCGCAGTTTGGAAGAGGTCGAGGAGTATCGGGCTGCACGGCTGTCCGCCCTGCAGGCCGCCGTCCTTCGTGTCGCCGCCGACCAGGGATTGGGCACGGTGATCGCTTATCACGCGCGGACAGCCGAGGCCGAGGCTTGCGCGGAAACCCTGCCCGCCGTCGCGAAGCGGCTCCACGAGGCGGAACCGGACCGATATCCAGCTGCGGTGTGGGCGGACTGGCTGTGCGGCGAACACGAGACCGAGCACCGGCGGCGTGTGTTGGGCGACTTCGCCGCGCACACCGACCGCGAACCCGTCGGGCTCTTCGAACTCCCCGATCAGGACAAAAGCGTGATACGGCGGGCGGTGCTGTCCAACGTGCGCGTCCTCGCCGAAGGTGTCGATCTGCGAGCGGACGCGGTCGCGTTCATGGACCCCAAGCTCAGCGTGATCGAAATCGTCCAGGCCATCGGCAGGGTCCTGCGCCAGGAACCCCACGAGGGTCGTATCGCGACGATCATCGTGCCCGTGTTCCTCGCCGTCGGGGAGAAGCCGGACAACATGCTCGTCTCCGACTCGTACAGCTTCCTCGTTCGCGTGCTCCACGCCCTTGCCGCGCACGACAGCCGCGTCCTGGACATGCTCGCCACACCGGCGCCCAGCGGCAGCCGCATACGGCTCACGGCCCTCACCGACACCGAGGGCGACGCGGTCTCGGAGGCGGACGACGGCGGAACCGCACCCGCCGAAGAGGACTCCGACGACGGCGCCGGTGAGGAATCCGAGGATGACGAAGAACGGTTCCTCGTGAGGTTCATGACGGAACGCGACCCCGCCCTCCTCACCGACTTCGTCAAACTGAGGGTCATCGACCCCGAACGTCGAGACTGGCGCCGCGGCTACCTCGCCGCCAGGCGCTGGCACGCCACCCACGGCAACCTGAGGATTCCGCTGGAGGCCATCGACTACGACGTCGAAGCCGGCACCAGCTACCCCGTGGGAGCGTGGATCAGTGAGCAGCGGCGAGGGTGGTCAGTGGGAGCGATCAGTCCGCGGCGAATCGAGCTTCTTGAGGCGTTGGGGATGGAGTGGAGCCTGGACGACGCCGCGTTCGAGGACGGGCTGGCCATGTGTCGAGCGTACTTCGCCGTCCACGGCCACCTCGCTGCGCCCAAGACCGCCGCCGTAAACAACTACCCCGTCGGACAATTCCTCGCCAACTGCCGCCGACCACTGGCATCCCGCAAGAACCCGAAGCGGTGGGCGAAGCGGTGGGAACGGCTCGCGGCGATCGACCCTGACTGGAACCCCACCGGACGGCCGGACCCGGCCAAGCGGTGGTCGCTGGACTGGCAACGCATGCTCACGGCGGTACGACTGCACACCGAGGCAGGGGGAAGCCTCGACGAGCTGGTACCGGGACACACCAACGACGGCGAAGACGTCGGAGCGTGGTTGGCCCGACAACGGCGCGGTGGGTCGAGCCTGACGCTGGCACAGCGGGAGGCATTGGCGGAGGTCGGCGTGGAGGCGACCGACGTCCCGGCGAAGCGCGCGACACCGCTGGACCGATGGGGGCTCACGGTGGCCGCGGCCACCGCGTTCCGCGCGCGGGAAGGACATCTGACGGTGCCTCGCACATACGTCGAGACTGTAGAGGTCGACGGTGAGGCGCACGACGTCAAGCTCGGGGTGGCTCTGGCCAACGCCAGGCAACGGAAGGCCACGTGGAAGGCGGATCGTATCGCGGCTTTGACGGAGCTCGGGATGCGGTGGGTGTAGGCGAGCGGGGTTGGTCCGCTGTCGACTGGGTATTGCCGCTGGTCCGGCGAAGAGGGCGTGCCGTACGCGCGTCCGGCATGTCGTGGGTGGCGTGGCGTTCTTGTGCGCTCGCTTTGTGGGTCCCTTACCGGCCGGCCGCCGCCAGCCTGCCCGTACGCGGCACGCCAGCCCTTCCACGCGGTTCAAGACGGCCGCAACGACCTCCCGAGGTCCTCAGCCCTCGTCTCGCCGACTTGTGTCGCCCCAGGCGGTGCGCACGGAGGCGCTTGAAGCCGATATCGTTCCGCGCGCCTGAACTGCCACCTCGAACACCTCAGGCGCACCACCCGATTCACATCGACGTGGACGGCCTCGATTTGCAGACGTCGGGACCCTGTTGCCGGAGAGGACATCACACATGTCGGACCCCATGGTCCAACGCACACTGGTGGGCAAGGGCCTGCGCACAGCACGGATCTTCAAACAGATGAGCCAGTCCGCGGCCGCCACGGAGCTCGACTGGTCCGCCTCGAAGTTGACGCGGATCGAGAGAGGTGACACACCAGCCAGCAAAACCGATCTTGAGGCCGCGCTGCGTCTGTACGGGGTGTGGGGTACGCCGATGGGCGACGAACTCGTCGCCCGTGGGATCGAGGCACGGAAGAAACCCTGGTGGCACGCGTACTTGGCCCCCACCGCAGGGACGCCCGAGGGCCGACTCGGCAAGCTGCTCTCTTTCGAGTCGGAGGCCAGGGTGATCAACGGCTACGAGACGTCGATCGTCCCCGAGCTGCTCCAGACCCAGGACTACAGCCGCGAAGTTCTGCGATGTCTCGCCCCGAAGTCGAATGAGACGGACGGGCTCGGGAGCTTGCGTGCCCGCCGCCGACAGGAAGTGTTCCGGAACGACAGGCCGCCCAAGGTCCACTTCGTGCTGGACGAAGCTGTTGTACTTCGGTGGGTCGGCGTGCCTGCGAAGCCGTCGATCATGATCGACCAGCTGCGCTACATGAAGGCCCAGGTGATCGAGCACGGCATCGACCTGCGCGTCATCCCGCTTGATCGAGGCATGCACGCCGGGCTCAAGGGCCCGATCACCGTCTACCGTTTCGACGCGTCCTCGTGCCTGGAGGATGTGGCCTTCGTCGGTGAGGCGGTCTTCATCAGAGACGCCGATACGGCCGAATATCTCCAGACGTTCCAGGCATTGCACGACCTCGCGCTCTCACCCGAAGAATCGATGCTGTTGATCGACAGGGTGATCGCCTCCATGTCGACCGAGGAGGCATTGGCTGGCCATCGGGGATGTTCCAAAGATCCGTTTCACCGATCAGGCAGGACCTTGTGAAGCGCGACGGCGGAAGAGATGCGCCGCGTATCAGGCAGTCTCACAAGCAACGCGGGAAACACAGTCGAGGCCATCCCGTCAACCAGCACCAGATCATGACGGAGGATCTCCCACCCACGAGGCTGTAGACGAAGTGCTGCCTGTCGAGCCTTTGAGCCACAGATGCGAGTGCAAGGCGACCTGTCCAAGGCCACCAAACCCGCGGCCGCGTCATGTGGACTCTCAAGGCCGGCCGGTGGGGGTATTTATCGGCACCGCGACCGTGTGGACTCGGCGATCGCTCAAACGGCGGCGCGTGCCCTCGTCGTCGGGTGCGGTGCGTGCTGGCGATTTGGCCCCGGCCTCGGGTCAGGGCGGTCATGCTGGGTCGGGTCGGAGGCGTCGATCGTGAAGGACACCGGGTGTTCGTGGAATCCGGGATCGTGGACGTGCCGCATTGGGGCACGGCAGTGACCGCCGGGCTGCTCGACGTCCGAGAGGCAGTCCGTGAGGTGGTCGCCGTATCGGCCCTGGCCTGTGTGACGGGCGTCCGACATGACATCGGTGTGAGACTGCGCCGGAGAAGTGTGCCGACGCACGATAGGTGGCACCGTCGCGCGCGTCGACCTGGGACTGAACGCGGCACGAAGCAGAGTGGTTGTCACCGACGAGGCAGCGTTGTTGTCACCGACGCCGAGTTTGCAGTCCTGTTGTCACCGCCCGCGGGGGCCATCGCAGCCGATGGCCGGCGCCGGGTGTCCCGTCGCTGTCGTAGGTGGCGGATCCTCTCTGCGTCGCAATCTGATCTTGCGGATTCTCACCCGTTCCGGAACCAGACCAGACGGCGGGGTCTCCGCCGGGCAACGAGACGAAGTACCGTCCTCCCGGTTCTGTAGCAGGCGGCTGTCCCTGCTGAGGTGGATCGCGCGGAGCTGTGCGTCAAGTTGTCGCACATGGACGGTGATCAGCGGGGAGGGAACGAAATCAGAGCCAGATCCCACTGGTCGGCTGCGTGAAGCAGCGCAGCCGTATCCATCCTCACTCCCACGACGTACTGGTAGATGTCGGCCTCGTCATCGCCCTGCTGCCATGGGGGTGCTGCCTCCAAGGACAGATGAATACGAATCACCGCCGTCCCGCTCTCGCTTCGATCGGCGAGGCTGAAGGCCAGGAGCGGCTCGAGGAACCACCTATTCGGGGACAGCTCACCTTCGGCATCAGGTCCGGTCACAGCCGCGGTTCCCCCGGCCACCGCGCGCAGCCAGGCGGCCACTTGGCGAGCCTCATCGGTAAGCAGACATGGATCGGCGAAGGACCAACTGCCCTCGGGAGTCGTCACCGTGCCATCGATGACCAGCCAGTTGTCGTCGTACGGGTCACCCCGGACCGTGGCGAACTGATAGCGCACCGGCCGGAGTTCGACACTGCTTTCATGATCACTCAAGAGCACCGCGCCAGGATGTCACGCGCCGGCCGACGGGACGAACTGTTTGCCGTCTAACCCAGTCGCCACAGGACGAGCGCCGACCCGGGCTGACTTCCGTGTCAAAGGACAAAAATGCCAGCATCTTGGTGACAACAAGCCTGCCTTGGTGGCATCTATCGTGCTTTGGCTCAAGAAGATGACACGAATTCTGAGACGCTACAACAGGTCAGGCTGCGAACCCGACTCCCGAAGCGAACTCGAAGCCGCCCCAGTCCGAGCCGAGATCGGCCAACACCTCGTCGGTCCACAGCTCGTCGAGGGCGTGTTCGTCCCCGGCGGCCCAGGCACGCACGATCGCGTCCCAGCGGCGGACGTTGACGCTGCGATGGCTCGCTACCCCCGCCCGCCGGTGTGGCTCGCGCACCCCGGACTGGTCGTGCGGATGCAATTCCACCCGGGTACCGCGCCCGGCGTTGTTCAGGCGGCGGGTCAGCGAACGGGCCACGTTGCGCCGGCGCAGGTCGCGATATGCGGAATCGATCCGGCGCAGGTTCGCGCGGTTCGGTGTCCGGTCCTCGGCGAGCCAGGAGGCCAGGGTGCGGGGGGTGACGGAAATCCCCGCAGTGCCCATGGCGGTGTAGCCGGCGGCGGATGCGGTGAGGTAGCGCAGGCGTGCGGCGAGGCCGCGTTCAGTGTCTACGGGCGAGGTGACGCCGTCGGCGAGTTCGTCCAGGCGCTGCGCGGCCAGGGCAGAAGCGCGGGTGCCGCGCATCCCGTATTTGCCGGGCTCCAGGGAGCGGTACGGCATGCGGGGTTGGGTCCTCTCGTGCGGGGCGGGGCCGGGGTGGAAAGGCGGCGGGAATCAGGTCGCCTTCTCGTCCGTTCGCAGGGTGTAAGTGTCCTTGATCTTCACTTCGGCGACGCTGCGGCCCTCGGTGAACACGGTGCGCCAGTCGCCAGCGAGGTGGAGTTCGTCGGTGCCCATCATCCGTACCAGCGTCAGCCCGGCCTCGCGGGCCTTGAAGGCTTTCGTCCACAGGTTGGAGAACGCCTGGGAGCGGATGATGTGCATCCAATCCGGGCGTTTCATAAGTCGGTTGGCGGACGAGCCGCCCATCGTGGAGACGAACTTGGCGTACATGACCTTCACGTAGTCCAGGGTGACGTCGTCCCCGTCGGCGATCGCGGTGTCGCGGGCGTCGCGCAACGCGGTCCGCAGCCGCTCGAGGAGGTTCTCGGTGGCTGGCGCCGTCCACGATTCGAGGATGCGTGGTTCCTCGCACAGGTTGCCGTGGGTGGGTGAGGCGCACCGCAGGAGCAGGCGCAAGGTGGGGTCGGTGATCCACAGCGGGCCGGGTTCGTCGCGGTCGCCGAGCGGGTTGGGCAGGGTGTCGTGGTCCCAGCTGGGTGGGTCGACGAGGTAGACGCCAGCGCGGCGGCGTTTGCGTCCGTTCGGCCCGTCGTAATCGTCCAGGTCCGGGCCCGCGCGGTGCTCGAGCGGGCCGATCGGCAGGTGGGCCTTCATCGCGGACAGGTAGGCGGCGTTCATGTCCAGGGCGGTGACCTCGCGGTCCCCCGGGGACAGGCCCTTGTTGCGCCACTTCGGGCGGGCCTCCCAGATCTGGTCCGGTTCCTTCTGTGAGGGCTTGCGGAACAGGTCCGGCAGCGGCGGATAGCTGGTGTGTTCGTAGCGGGCACCGGTCCGGGAGAGGTCGAACAGTTTCATCACGTCCGGGATCGCGCGCTTGGACAGCGCCTGCGCCGCGGCCTCGACGTCCCCTCCGGCTGCGGCGAGTTCCTCTTGTACGGCGCCAGCGATCGCCCCGGGCAAGGGATCCTGGTCGGTGTCCGCGACGACCCGAGGCGCCTTTGACGCGGCGGTCGGCGTCCGCGCGGAGGGCGCGTGGGGGGATCGCCGTGCAGTGGGACCGGGTTCGAGCGTCGAGGTGGGCATGGTCGCTGGGGTGCCGGTTGCGGAATCGGGGGCGAGGGCTGCGGAGGGCGCTGCGGCTGCGCCCGGCTCGGTCTGGGTGGGCGCGGCGGTGGGGGTGTCGGTGTAGCGGACGTGGGCCAGGTCGGCGCGCAGCGCGACCTCGGCAACCGGTCCCAGGTCGCGCTCGGATACAACCGCCAGCGCCAGTTCGCCCTCGCGCGTCAAGTGGATCACGGTGTCGGCCTCCGCAAACGCTGCGGCAACCTCGGGCTGTTCGCCCACTCCGGTTTCCCACACAGCCACCACCGGCACGTCCAGGTCCACCGCCAAGCGGCGCAACACGGTCACACCCTCCCGGATAGCCGAGGCCGGCTCGGCGCGCGCGGCGGCGGGAAGGAGGCTGTTGAGCGAATCCACGGCGATCAGGCGCAGGCCCGCGATGTCAGCGGCTGTCTCCCGCAACAGGCCCAGGGTCAAGTCGGCACCGTCGTCGAGGAGGAGCCCTCCGGCGGCCAGGCGGGCTGACGCCGCGTCGGCGGTTTCGCGTTCCGTCTCGGTGAGGGTCCCCGCGCGCAACCGCCGATGGTCCACTCCGGCGGCAGCGGCTGTCAATCGGGCGGCAACGTCGGCGCGGGGGCGGCCAGGCGTACACGAGAGCACCGCATTCGGCGCAGCGGCATCCTCGGCCGGAGCGAGGGTCGCGGACAGCACTGCGCCTGCCGCCAGCAGACCGGCGCCCGCGCCGGGCGTGCCGACCACCACGACCAGGCGGCCGGGCAGCGCGCCTCCGCCCGTGGCCTCGTCCAGGGCGGTCGGGCCGAAAGAAGTCGCCCGTCGGCGGGCGGTGGTCGCCTCGGCCGACGCCGTCGCGAACCCCGCCACCCGACGACCGCCCGCGGGCACCACCGCCCCCGACACGGCCAACGCGGTGGTGGCCGTGGGGGTGTCGTGGGCGTCTGGAAGCGAGACGGACGTCGACTGCGGACTGTTCTCGGCCGTGGGCGCTGGCACAACCGCGGGGGTCGGCGCAGCGGCAAGGTGGGTGATCTGGGCATAGACGGTGCGGTAGCGCAGCAACAGTTGGGGAGTTCCCTCCGCCGCAGCGCGCACGAGCCTGCCCAGATTCTGCCGGGCGTCGGTCATCGTGAACGTCGGGAACTTCCCCTGCCCGGCGTTCACGTCCTGGGAGGGCGGGGCCAAGACGGCCCGCACGCCGTGTGGGGCGTGGATCACGATCCGGGCGCCTTCGGCGGCCTCGGCCACCACCCGCGCCCACCGCCTCCGTACGTCCTCTATGCCAAGCCCGGTCGCGGGAACCGAGCCGGAGAAGGCCGCGGCCGACGAGTGCACCTCTTCGCTCACACTCTCGGCCTTTCCTCGAAGCGTCGGCACCCTTGAATCCTACCGTTTTCCTACTCGAAAATCTGCCAACTTAACGGGCTGGCCGGGTGGACTCCCAGGTGCCGTGGCAGCTGCTCGCCGGGGTTGAGATCTGGTCGGTCGAGTTTGTGCCTGGCCGTCTTGCGGACTATCGCGAACGCTCGCCCTGGCTTCGTGTTGGCTCGCGCGGCTCTACGGTCGACCTCTTCGCTATCACCCTCTCGGCCGCAAGACGGCTCTCCTCCGGATCGCGCCGTCCGGTCACAGGCGAGGCTCCCACCGCTCCCCGCCCAGTGCCTCCTCCACCAATAGGACCGCGCGCTCCGTCGCCGCCACCCGCGCACCTTCGTGCTCGTACATCCGCAACAACTCCTCCAGGACGGCGGCAGAGACGGCGGGCGCAAGTTCGTCACGCGCGGTGCCGTACCCGTGCCGGGCCGCCGCGAGCGCTGCCGACACGTGCTGACGGGCCATCCTCGCCAGGAGCAGCGGATGCCTGATCAGGACGTCGTGGACCCGATACCCCGGTGGACACAGATCCAGCAGCCAGGTCGTGGCTGTGTCCTCCCAGCCTTCGACGCCCGGCGGACGGACAATCGACGGCCACCCGGGCGGGGCGACACCGGCTCTGCCTCGAGGCTTCGCCCCGGCGGTGCCGGTTCCCTTCTCGGCGAGGACGCGGGCGAATCGCCCCGGACGCTCCCACGCCGGCGTGGCCTCCGAACCCTCGCGATTGTCGTACATACGTCCGATTATGGATGTCGAATCCTGCTATCCGGAATCAACACTTCCGATTTCTGTGCCGTGCGGGCCGAACTTTGAGGTCGTGCCCTCGAAGATTGACGACTCAGTGGATCGGTCCCCGTGGTTCGAACGCCCGGAGAACACGCTCGAGCACGCTAGACGCACACTCCGCCGTCGCCCTTGCCCGCGGGCCGGCAAGTCAGGACCCGGGCTGCCCTGCGGGGAACAAGCCCTCGGTCGTGGGGAAGCGCGCCTCCAGGTCGACGCCGTACAGGTCCACCGCCGACACGTTGACCAGGTCAGTGGGATACAGCCGGGCCTGAAGCGCGCCTTCCAGGCGGATGAGCGTCGGCAACGTGACCGCCTTCTTACCGTGGATGATGTCGCGGACCGCCGGCGCCGAAAGACCGGCTCGCACCGCCACCCCGTTGGCCTTCCAGCCAACGGCTTCGAGCGCCGTGGCCAGCCGCCGCGCCAAGATCAGCCCGGCGTACGCGCTCAAAGGCGCGTCCGGGCGAAGGACGACGTCCGGCCACGCACCGGACTCCACGTAGCGGACGGGTGGTTCGTCACCGCCGCTGCGCATTTCGTCCGTCTCCTCCCAGGGATCCCCCGGATCGATCACCGTGTGCTCCTCATCATCTCGCGTTGCGGGGCGACCTGTTGTCGGACCCCACCGATAGAAAGTCTACGTTCTATTCCGTCGGGATTTCGGTGCCGGCGGACGGGGGCGGAGCCATGCCTGAAAGCGATCCCGGACCACGAGTCCCAGGCCGAGATAGCGCACCTCCGCCCCCGACACCCACAACAGATCCAGGCCCCGGCTGGCCGGAAAGGACTTCGCCACCGTGACCAAGAAGGTCGGACCCACGTACTGGGCCGGGATCGACTGGGCCAAGGACACGCACGACATCGCCGTGGTGGACCGGGACGGCGTCGTAGTGGCTCACGCCACCGTCGAACACAGCCCCGCCGGCGTGGCCGCGATCCTGGACGTCCTGCGATCGGTTCGCCGCCAACGGCGCAGCATCCCCATCGGCATCGAACGCGCCGACGGCCTGCTCGTCGAGGCCCTCGTCAAGGCCGGGCAACCGGTCGTACCGATCAACCCGACGATGGCCGCCCGCTACCGCAAATCGTTGTCCAACACCCGCCGAAAGTCGGACCGGGGGGACTCAGCCGACCTGGCGAGGATTATCCAACGCGACGGACACCGCCTACGGCCCGTCCCCGATAACTCCGACCAGGTCAAGGCCATCGCCGTCCTGGCCCGCGCTCACCGCTCCGCAATCCGATCCCGCTCGTTCGTCGAGCAGCAGATCGGCAGCCACGTCGCCGAGTACCATCCCGCGCTCGTCGAGATCGGCCGCAAATTCGGCTTCCACCACCCCCGCGCCCGCATCGCGATGTCCCTGGCCCTGACCCCTTCAAGGGCCCGCAAACTCAGCCGCAAACGCCTCGCCACCGCCCTCGCGAAGGGACACCCCGGACGCAACGCCGGCAACCAAGCCGAGTACTTCCAAGTGCTGTTCGCGCAAGAGGCGCTCCACCGGCCCCACGCCGTCTCCCGCGCGATGGGAATCCGTCTCGAAAGCCTGCTGCGCACCCTCGACGCGGCCTGCGCCGAAGTCGACTACCTCGAACAACAAACGACCACCGCGTACCAAGCCCACCCACATGCCTGGATCTACTCCAGCTTCCCCGGCGTTGGGCCCATCATCGGCGCCCGCCTCCTAGGCGAGATCGGCGACGACCTCGGCCGATTCCGAACCGCTCGGGACCTGGGGACGTGGGCCGGTGTGCGTCCTGTCACCGTCAGCAGCGGCACCAGCCGCCGTGTCTTCTTCCGACGCCAGGCCAACAACGTCCTCAAGTCCACGCTGCACCTGGTCACGTGGATCGCCCTCACCAACAGCCCCGGCGTCCGTGCTCGATACGACGAACGCCGCGCCCTGGGCGACACCAACGCCGCCGCTCTGCGCCGCATCGCCGTGCGCTACGTCAACGGCCTGCACCACTGCCTCACCCACCACACCCTCTACAACGAGGAAGCCATGTGGGGGCCACCACCACCCGAGGACGACCCGCCCGCCGACGGCGTCGAGTAAGCCGACCGCGGCCGGGGACAGGCCCAGGATCACCCCGGGCCACCGAGCCCTTAAGTGGGAGTGGCCCCCCGGCCGCGCTCGACCCACTCGACGACCCTCCGCCCGACAACCCCCGCGCGGGGGCGGCGGAGAGCAGCCGGCGGACAAGCCCAGAAGCATCCCGGGCCGAGAGCCCTTTCGCGGGAGTGGCGCCGCCGGCAGCTCCCCACCGCCCCCGCCCGAGACACGAAGGAACCGATCGTGCCGATCCTGAGCATCGCCTACTGCAACCGCATCGACGAGATCTACTACCGGCCTGTCACTGAAGACCGACCCCGGCCCGCACACATGCAGCTCGACGTCGAGACCGGGCACCTGTCCGTGGGCGTCGATCTGGCGAACGACACCCACTCCCCGCAAGTGGCCCACGGCTTCCGCCGACAGTGGTCGATACCCCTCCTCTGCGGGGACGCCGTCAACCAGCTCCTCTACGACATCGCCCAGGACGCCCAGAACATCGTGAACGGCGCCGAACGCATTTGGGACGGCTCCGTGTTTTGCATCCGCCTCAACACCGCCGCCGCGGATGCCGACGCCTCGATCCTGGCCCGCTGCGCCCAATGGGACGACCAAGCCGACCACCGCGACCTCTTGCAGGTCCACGACCCCTCCGACTGGATCGCCGCCACCGGCCGGGACGAGTTCCTCGCAGAACACGACATCGGCCCGGCCACCAGTTGCGAGCGCCTGGCCGCGATCACCGACTACGAAGTCGAGCGCGCCCGCCAGGCAGCGGGAGTACCGCACGTCGTCATCCCCGGCCTGCACACCCATCTGCGGGCGCTGCGCGACGAGCTCCGCCGCCGCGACGCGGCTGGGCCTGCCGAGCGGGCGAGATGTCAGAGCCGCCCGCTACGGTGAAAGCACACTTCCCCACACTGTGGGGGTGACCCACCGGAGATCCTCAGCGAGGAGACCCCAACGGGTGAACGAGCCTCCGAGAAGTCCCCACGCAGGTGGGGGTGTCCGCACCTTTGTGGAATCTCTCGTGTCCATGTCTCGCATGGTTGTCCCCGCGTTCGCGGGTATGCGGCTCGAATGGCGGTGTTCTGTCCGTAGAACGCCGAGAATCCAAGCGACACAACGTGTTCGGCGGTGGTCGACCCGGAGGGGTTCCTCCGGGTCGACCGCGTTGTTCGGGGGCACCCGCTTCAGCGCAGGTGGGGCGCTTGCAAGCCACGACAGCCGCCCCCCGCGCTCTCCGTGTCCGGCAGCGCCTACGAGTCGGCCATTCGGTCGGCGCACCGTGGCTTGAACTGTCCGGCCGCCGTTCCGACAGGCCAGTCCGCTTTGATCTCCGCAGCTTCCGCGAGGCTGTACCGAGGCAGTTCGTCGTACGCCGAAGTCTGTGCCCACAGCCCTGGGACGTCCCTACCGGGATCGTCCCGACGACCCTCGTACAGGTCGGTCGCGGCCCGGTACAGATCTTGAGGCACCGGATGTGTGGCCTCACCGATCTGCCCCGACTCGTAAACGAGTCGGCTTTCGGCGGCGACGATGCGGTACGTCCATCCCGTGTGGGGCCACGACCGCGGGCTGTTCCACACGAACTCGATCTCTTGGGGCGTGACGCTGTCGGAAGGCCAATGCAAGGACACGAGGCCACCGGGCACTTCGGTGCTTACTCCGTACTGGTCGTCGTACTGGTCGTCGGCGTAGCCGCGCATTTCCGTGCGCCGCAGGATCCCGGAGTCTCGGCAGCGTAGCGTGTCCGCGACGGCCCGGATGTAGGCGTGATGGCCGGTCCGGCGCCACTCGTCCACCAGCGCGTCGAGGGTCTGCGTCAGGCCCAGGCCGGCGGCGATGACGGCCGCGTCCTGACCCTGTCGAACCGCGCGGGCGATGACCGCCGGCCCGATGGACCGCGCGAACGCGGCGTTGCGCGCGGTTCGCATGACGGCTTCGGCGGAAGGAACACGGGAATCGAACATGGAAGTCTCCATTGTGATTTCGGCAAACCCGAAGTGCCGCGTCGATCGGCGGCGCAATGAAGACCGGGCTACAACGCCCGGTACATGTCGACTCGACGAAGCATGGCACACCACTCAACAACGCGTTGCCAGCTTCGTGCGGTCTACGGCAGGTCACCCCGCGTCGGCCTGGATTCGCATACTGCTGGCAGCATCCGACAGCGCGCCGCATTCCGACGGAACCCTGCGCTTTCCGCCCCACGCGGACTTGGGCACGTCAATCGAAAGATCATCACCCTGCCCGAACCGGACCACCCGGACGATCCCGGACTGCGGCTTGACCGCCGCCTCAGCGGCCAGCACTCATGATTTCGTTGCATCATCTCCGACGGCGCCCCAAACACGCTAGGCCGGATCGTCCCCCGCGGAGCCCTGGGCAACCTCCCGCTCGACCGCCCCGCGCCCGCTCATGCGCCGAGCAGTGAGGCGGCACGGAGACCGCCCGCCTACCCATAGAGGGCGAAGTCCTTCGTCGCGGCATCGCGTCGGAGGAAGGTGTACGACATGGCGCGCACCTTCGTCCGGGAGTTACGGGCGCCGTGACTCCCAGGCGACGACGTGCGTGTCGAACCGCCGTGAGCCGCCTGCGGACGGGGCAGGTTCGGTTATCGGCGACACCACCGGTGTTGCATCCGACAGCGAGGGTACGGAGCTGCGTCGCCGACGCTACGGTGTCGGCCCCACCCGCTAGGGTGATTCCGATCGAAGCGGCATGCCGCGAACCGCCGCTTCCGCTGTCGCTCCGCGCCCACGCCGCGCCCGGGCGGCGCCGTCGGACAAGGATCGAAGTCGGATCCCGCGCAGCTTCATGACCCGAGAAATCCGTCCGTCCGGCTACGCACACGGCCGCGTCCGGCGGGGAGCGTGGGATCCCGCCGTGGAGACGAACGTGACCAGAACTGGTAGTGATCACCTCAAGCGCACGGCTCGACGGATCGCCCGAGCAACCGGCCGTCGATACCCCGACGTCCTCCGTGAGCTGCGCCGCGAGAGCCGTGCAACGCCGCTGCGGCAGCCGTCGACGGAACTCGTCCGGGTCTGCGCGGGCATGGCCCACCCCATCGAACCCGGGCGCTGCGCGCGGCCCGCCGGGCACGAGGGTAGCTGGTCCTGGTGCTCTTCCGACCCCCACCTGCCCTCGCGCATCTGGGAGGGATACCACCGGGCCGCCGACGAGGCCCGTCGGATCGAGGAGGCGCAGCGGCTGGCGGCGCTCACCCCCGCGGAACGTGAGGCGTACGAGGCCGAGAGCGAAGCCGCGTACTGGGAGGACATGGCGGCCGAGGCTCGCGAACCGGACGACCCGTACGAGGACAAGTACCGGTACGACGACGGCGCGGGCCCGGGTGACGACCACGACGCCCGGGACTGGAACGGGGACTGCCGGTGAACCCCTACTGGTCGATCGTGCAGCGGCGCGCCGCCGACTATGTCGCAGCCCAGTCCCGACCCGGCGCCACGCTGCTGTCCGGCCTGCCCGTCCTGGCGGCGCACGCCGAGGAGTTCTCGCCCTTCCACATGCTCCACGTAGCCCAGTTCTGCCTGGCCGTCGTCGTGTTCGAGGACTGTCCGGACCACCTGCGCACCCCCGGCGGCGTCCCGGACCTTGACCACCTGATGCCCGAGGACGCCGACGCCCTCACCGTGCTGACCGTCGCCGAGGAACAACGGTCCCTGTTCGGCGGGGCGCTCGACGAGGAACTGGCCAACGTCGAGGAGCAGGTGGCCGCCACCGGCCGGGCCCGGGAAACCGTGCAACGGGTGCTCGAGCAGGTCCCGCACGGTGTCGCGGGCCGGGAGCGGATGCTCGGCATCGTCTACGAACTCCGCGACGATCAGCGGGCCATCGCCGGTGTACTCGCGCTCACCGCCGGGGCCCTGCGCGAGGTGGCAGCGCAGCAGGGACCTTCCGATGCTTCGCTTCGCCCCAGTGGTGAGTGAGCACGGCGTGCAATCCTGCTCGGCGCGCCCCCACAGGCGAGACGAGCGGGGCAACTGTCTGAACCGCATACCGTGAGCCCGGGAGTGGCACCACTGCGGGCCGGACCGCCGCGGCGGGTTCGGATGCGCCTGGGTGTGCTCGTCACGGCGGCCCCGTCCGTAGTGGAATGCTTGTTGCGCCCGTCGTGGTGGTCTTGTGCCTTCCTGGGCGCGGGTGTCCTGCCACCCCGGCAGCCGCCGGGGCCGGACGCGGTCGCCGCTGGCCGGTGCGACGCCGACGTCGACCGTCACCCGATTTGTCCCTGATGCCTACAAACATCTACATACTGGGCAATAATTCGATCTCATAACATAATCACCATATGGACAGAGTTGGTGTGCATGGATACCTCGAGGTGCGGGACGGCCGTGAGGCGGAGGTGGTCGTCGACCTGTTCGATTGGCCTGACGGGCCCGATGCCGTGTCCCACGCCTGGACGGCGGTAGTCGACGACGGGCCGGTGATGGCCAAAGGCACGCGCGGGAGGCTGCATCTGGACGAGGAGAGTCCCGTGTCGGGGCACGCGTTCGTGGTGTCGGCGTCCTGGGGCCACGCCTCGCAACTGAGCGGCACCACACCCTGAACCCACTGCGGGAGCCGGCATGGTGCCCGCCGGTCACCCGACCCCACCGACATCCCGAGCACGGTCGGTGCCGACGTCCTCGGTCGGACGCCCTCGGTCCGATCGGCGTGGGAACCGCCTCCGCGCAGGATGTCGCCGGCGGAAACGACGCTCCCGCGCCGGTCACGACACCGGAACCGTTTTCCGTCCGTGGATCACCGTTCCCGCCCGACCCGACCCACTGCGCCTCGAGAGGGACACGGCCCGAACCGGGGTGTATCCCGTCCTCGCCCGGTCGATCCTCCTGGTCATGCCCACCGCGCCGACGATCGCCCCCATGCTCGCCACCCCAGGGGTCCTGCCCGGCCTCGGGCAGGAGGACGGTTGGGCCTTCGAGGAAAAATTCGACGGGGCACGGGCCGTGATCTCCGTTCTTGAGGACGGCACGGTTCGCGTGACATCCCGGCGGGGCACCGACGTGAGCGTCGCGTATCCCGAACTCGTCGAGGATGCGCGGGACTTCGGCACCCGTGCCGCGGTTCTGGACGGGGAGATCGTCGCCGTCGGCGCGGGCGGCCGCCCGGATTTCGGTCTCCTTCAGGCCCGGATGGGGGTGTCCGACGCGCGGCGGGCCGCGGCCCTGGCCCGGGTGACGCCGGTGACATTGATGCTGTTCGACGTGATGTGGCTCGACGGCCGCTCCCTGTTGGATGTCCCGTACCTGGAGCGCCGCGAAATCCTGGCCCGACTCGCCCTGCGCGGCGGGCATGTGCGGGTCCCCGCGCACGTCGTCGGCCACGCCGCGCGGGCGTGGGAGGCGGTGGTGGCGGCGGGCGGGGAGGGTCTGCTCGCGAAGCGCATCCATTCCGGCTACGAGCCGGGTGTCCGCTCTGCCGCGTGGCGGAAGGTCAAGGCGGTCGAGACGGTGGACGTGGTCATCGGCGGCTGGCGGCCCGGCCGCGGCTCGCTGCGGGATCTGCCCGGCTCGGTCCTGGTCGGCCGCGATACCCCCGAGGGGCTGCGTTATCTCGGCTCCGTCGGCTCCGGCGTGTCGGAACGTGAGCGCCGCGAACTCGCCGGATACCTGGGTGTCCTGGCCCGCGACACCAGTCCGTTCACCGGTCCTGTCGAGGTCCCGGATGCGCGGTGGGTCCATCCCCGTCTGGTCGCGGAAATCACCGTGGGAGCCTGGACGCGGGCAGGCCGGGTGCGTCATCCGGTGTGGCAAAGGCTACGTCCGGACCTAACGCGATTGGATTGATGTGGCCGGTCCGGGCCCCTCTTCGAGACACCGACGGGGCGACGTCGCTCGGGCGTCCGGAGCCGATGACCACGGCTCAGGGAAATCGTTCGCGCATTCCCGTCACCGGGGATCGCTCTCGGCGGGTGCTTGGAACGGAGAAGGTGACGAGTCAATGACCACGACCTCGTAGCCATGCACTTCGGCGGCCACACAGAGCTGCCCCAGCAGCTGGAGGTCCCGCGATTCTCGTCCTCCTGGGAACACCATCGCGCGACGCGTCTTGCCCCCTCCCCCTCGGGTGTTGGCCACGACGGAAGGCGGCATGTCGGCGATGTCCAACGGATGCTCGTCCACGGAGTTCCCTCTCGTCGCACGGCATGTCGGACGTCCAGGTGACGGTCGACGGGCCGGCGCGGTCCGCTTCATCGTTGCACGCGTCGGGGACACACGGTGCCGGTTCGCGGGCGCAGGGGACAGCGCGGTCGGCCGGGCGGCAACCACCCTCCGGGGTCGTCGCCGAACGTGACGTGCCCTCGCTTCGGCCCGGACAGACGCGACCGGCGGCACCGGGTCTTCGGTCAGGTGGTGGGTGCGAGAATGGGCCGGTCGATGTGCGCGTGGTCGACCTCGACCTCGACACCCGTGGCCCGCAATCGCTCGGCGACACATTCGGCTACTACCACCGATCGGTGTCTGCCACCGATGCACGCGAGCGTGATCCGGACGAGCCGCCGTCGGACCTCGGCGACGCGCACCAGCGCGATGGTTTCGTCCACGATCCGGGTCACCGTGGCCGCGGCGCCCGGGGTGCGGAGCACGTGGTCCCGGACGGTGGCATCCAGCCCGGTGCGCCGGCGCATCGCCGGGTCGACGTGGGGGTCGCGCAGGTGACCGAGATGGTAGTAGAGACCGGGGCCGATCCGATCGATCGCATCGTCGTGACCGGTACCGACAGTCGTGATGAGCACCTGAACGAGAGACATGGACTAACCTTCGCGTGTCCCCCGCCAGCGGCAACAGCTGTTGCCTGATGCCACCACCGGGCCCGGTCGTCCCAAGGCCCGTTCGCGCAGAGGAACAGGGGTATCCAGGTGTACGACCCGGCCACACTGAGCCCTACATATGCCGATGCCCTCGATATCGACACATGGTGGCTCCTGGCCCCGGACGTCGACCGGGATGCACTTGGCCAGCTCAAGGGAAAGCGCAGGGAACGCGCCGTCGAGGCCCTCGGCACTCGGGCGGTGTGGAAGAACTCACTGGGTGTTCTGGGTTACGAGCCGGCTCCCGGGCAGCCGTACGGCCGTGCTCGTCTCGGCACCCTGCATGGGGTCTACATGGAGGCGTGGACCTCCGCGCTACCCGTCGCCGACCTCGTGGACCTCGGCCGGCTCGACCACCACCTCGCGTACGAGTTCTGGTACTGCATCGAGACTCTGCGCGACGTCGTGGACCTACAACAGCAGGACTACGAGACCGGGGCACTCCAGGAGCGCCTCCTGGCCGCGTTCGACGATCGACTCACCGACATGAGGAATATCGCCGAGGAACACCGGCGCCTTCACACCGAGTTGCGGTCCGACCCGACCACGATGCCGGAAACCGTCCGCCGCGTCCTCCATGATGCCGAGGTGCGCGAGTTGCTCCGCCCCGGCCGCGACCTGGCAGATTTCACCGCCGCGCTGCGGACCCTGATCACCGAACTCCACTCCGGCGACTCGGAAATCCCCTCGGGCGGCTAGCCCCACACGGTCCACCACGGGCACGACAACGCCGGGAACCGGCGGGTGGCGGACCCGGCTGATGAAATCGCCGCAGACGTGGGGCGCGGATACGGCTCAGTGCATCGGCTGCTGGTCGAGGCGGGCGTGGAGATGCGTACCCGCGGTGTCGCTCGAGCCCGTCGCCGAACGACCGTCGACGGCCACGATCCGTTCGCGGCAGAGATCGATGTCCGGAACGACCGGCGGGAGCTGATCGTCATCGCTCCCGGCGGAACCCGGGTCACCGAGCCAGCCGTCGCCCTGGACGGCGCGGTCGTTCGGGCCCTGCCCGACGGCTCGGATGCCGGTCGAGGCCCGATAGAACAACCCGTCGTCCCCACACCGGTGTTGCCCGCCGAGGCTGCGTCGGGGGCGCTCTCCGAGATCGGATACGTCGTGTGGGACGGTCCTCCGGTGCCGGTCAGCCCTGAGGGGTGAAACGGTCCAGAAGTCGCTCACGCTGCTGTGCTCCGAGGCCGCGGACCCGACGACGGGTGGAAATCTCCAATTCGGCAAGGAGCTTGTCGGCACGCACCTTCCCGATGTCGGGCAGGGATTCGAGCAGCGCGCGAACCGGCATCTTGCGGACCGCCAGAGTGTCGGTGGCCAGTACCTCGCTCAGGGACAACCTGCCCTGTTTGAGGCCCTCCTTCACCTCGGCTCGTTCCCTGCGGACCGCAGCGGCCTTCGCAAGAGCCGCCCGTCGCTCTTCGAGACCGATCTTCGGCACGGTCATCGGGTACTCCTTCGTGTCGTCTCATCCGGAACGGGCCCATCATGGCCTCAGCTTCGTGGCTTGGACCAGCGGCTTTCCGGATGAAGACGACGGAGTGGGCGTCATCGGGGGACGTCGACGAGGACGCTCGGCGCAGCCGGGGTCGGCGGTTCCGAGTCGACGGGACGCATGGCGAGTGGGCGCACGAGCGACGGGTGCCGTCAAGCCGTGGGGTGTGGAAGGAATACGTGGAAGGTGGTGCCGTCGTCGAACATGAGGATGTCGTCCCGGGGATCGACCGGTTCGGGTTGGGCGGCCGGCGCGGCGTACGCGTCGAGGCCGATGATCGTGTCGACCGCGTCGCTTGCCGCAGCGCGGCGCCGCCGAGGGCTCATGTCCGCGCATCGCGCACGATCGCGGGGTACTCGCCGCGCGATGCGTCGACGTACGCCGGGACCAGGTCTTAGAGCGCGTCCCAAGCGGATCGTGCTCTTGCGTCACGCGGCCCTCGGGATGTCGCCGAACGTCTCGCCGACCGCCAGTGCACACCCACAGCACCAGCACGGCCGTGGTCGCCGGGTCCATCGCGAACCGGTCCAGCAGCGCTTGCCGACACGTGGTGCAGGCGTCGAGGACCACGTCGTACGACCGCGCCATCGACGCGTGGTCCGCATCGCCCTCCCCCGACCAGGAAACGAGGGTTCACGCGGTGGAATCACGGCGCCCGTTGCCTTCTCCACCATGATCGTGGTCGTGGTCGACCGCCGCCCTCGCTCGCGGGATCGCCCCACGCACGGCGGGACCACGTGCACGGAACACCACACGCTCTTCCCCGACCATCTGTGAGAAGAATTCGGATCGTCGGTCGCTCGGGTCGCTCCGCGTCCGGGGCGCTACGAGTGCGCGATTGGAGTTTTGCGACCCAGGAACGGTCCCGGGCTTTGTGGCGGATGCGACAGGTGTGGTGACGGAACCACTCGTCTTGATCGTCTTCTACGCTGACGGGCATCGAGCAGTCCGACGAAGCGTGCGAAACCACCTCGTGGTGGCGTGCGAGATTGCTCGGTACGTCGCCGAGGGGTGTACATCAGAAAGATGCGCTGGCCATCGTTGTTCGCCAGGCGTGACTCGCGGGCCTCCCGACCAGTGTCGGTGGGGATCGGTAACGTCATGACACGGCCGTCGGAGACCTTGCCCTCCCAATCGGGTCCGACGGCTTAGATCGGCCCGCCGACACACCCCCCAGTCGGCGGGCCGGATCGACGTACCGGACGCGGCCCGCACGGGGGTTCGGCCGCGTTCGGTGCGTCGCGCCCCGCACACCCTTCGTCTATGCGGATCCGCCTCACCCATGCCGCTCCGGGGCAGGTATCTCCGAGCCGGGAAATGCTCCCCGCTTCGAGCGCGTGTCGAACTGTCGCACAACGGCGCGCGCGATGAGCAGGGTCTCAGTCCTCGTCGCTCCAGCAGAGATCGTCGTCCCGGTCATTCCGGTCGGCCTCATCCTGGGCGCGCTCGTCGAACCCGCTCGTGGCGGTGTCACTCTCCGGGTCACGCTGCGCGGCCTCGAAGATTCGGTCAGCTGCCTCGTGGTCCATGGGGGTCTCTCGTGCCATACCTCAAGCGTCCTCCCGCAAGCGGCGGTTCCTCGACCTCGGCGCAGCCATTCGAGGTACAGCCTCCAAGCATGCCCTGAGAGGGGATCGGGAACATCGCAGCTTCTTCAGGTCGGCGACGCAGCAGACGGCTCCGGCTAAGTCACGGCGTCGCTCTGTCGCGGAGGAGAACTAGGCGGGTGCCTCCAGCCATAGGCGCGGGAGGCTGATTGCTCGCCGAGTTGGTCGTCAGTGGCGTTGGACGCTCGCGGGGAAGCGATGGCTTTGTTGAGTTTGCTATGGAACACCGGGATTGGGTATCCAACGACGGCGCCTGCTGCGCAGCGCGTGGAATGTCGTTCATGCGTGGTCCAGGCGGTAAGGAAGAAGGCGGCAGAAGCAAGTCGGCGACGCTTGGGGGAACCGGCGGCGAGCGAATTCTTCGACCGCGAACACGTGCGGCGGCATGGTGCCTGGGATACGGGTCACCGCCGGTGACCGGTGGATCAGTTCGCAGACGAAAGAGATGAGGTTCTCGAATTTCGGCAGGTCGGTGGGCGCGAGTACCCACACGGCGATGTAGTCGCCGTAGTGCGGCGCACAGGCCTCTGCGTCGCCGGTGTAGCGGCACAGCAAAAGCGCGACGCGTTTCTCCGCATCGGCACGACCTCGATCGATGATGGTGCCGACGAGGGCGTGGAACCTTTCGTCGAAGCGCGAGGTCGCAGTCCTCTCCCTCGCTCGGTGTGTTTCGGAGGCGATCGTCTCGGCGGGGTGCAGCGTTCCCTCGCCGTCCAGTTCGGCGTGGAGGACCGCGCTCAGACACGTCGCGGCGCTCTCTGCGGTGCTGGTCGCCCCGAACATGTGCAGGCACCACCCGGCGAATGGGCTGTCGTCGCGGGGTAACACGCGCCAGGTGCCCGCGAGTCGGCGCGAAGTTTCGGTCGCGGGCTGTGCGAGGTCGATGGTGGTCACCGCTGCGCTCCGAGGGGAGAGGAGGTTTGTCGAAGGAGCCTGGGCTGGGCGGAGTCAGACCCAGGGTGTTGGTCCCGAGGTGCCCACGTCGGGCGCAGACATCGTTGGGGGTGCGCCATCGCGTTCACCGCCCGCAGTGCGCCTCCTCGCTGTGGTCGAAGGACCACCCGCGGCGTGGTGAGAGTCGTGTGACGGGGGTAGGGGCGATGGGCTCCGGCCCCGTCCTCAAGGGAGAGGGTCGTCGGTCGATTAGAGTTCGGCGATCACCGGCGCGTACGCTCCGGCGGCGATCGCGGCGTATCGGCGCAGCTGTTCCAGGGTGGGCTCGTGCTCGGCCGGAGCACGCCCGCATACGCAGTATTTGGCGGGCGGGCGGGCATTGAGCGCGTGGTCGACGGCAGCCCAGTAGGACGTAAGCGCCGGCACGAGCACGTCGTCGCCCAGAGCCTCGGCAGAGGTGGGGAACACGGTCGCCAGGTAGGCGCCGAGGTTGTAGCCCAGCGGGACGCTGGACAGCGGTGCAAAAACTCGGGTGAACCACAGGCCCTGGTCGGTGGTGACGAGGCTGTTCGCGTCGGTGACCAGTGCCAGCGTTCGAGGGGGAGTCCAGCGCGCGCAGGCATCAGCGAGGGCAGGGATGGCCAAGGGCGCGACGCGGTACGAGAAATTCCCCCGGGTAGCCGGATCGTTCTCATGGTCGCCGATCGCTTCTGTGTGGGCCGCCTCTTCCAAGAGTCCCAGCATGGCAGGCACGCTCTCGCGCCAGGTGGCCTCGTCGCGGTCGCGCATGACGCCCGGGACCATCCATTGCACGCGGGCCGTACCCGATCGCGCGTCGTCGTTGAGCCATTCGCGGTGTGCGAGCCGGACTTCGGGGTGGAGAAGATGGGCTGCGTTGTAGGCGTCCTCGTCGTCGAGGGCCGTATCGAGGGTCAGGGTGAGCACGCCTCGGGTGACGACTGTGGCGTCGTCGCCGGGCTCGTACGCGGTCACGCGGTACTCCATGGTGTGGGGATTTCGGGACTCGGTATACGGGCGGGGGCGGTCACGGCTGTACTGCCGGTCGCCGCCCGCACCGGTCGCGATAGAACGTGGGCTCGAGGTTGTGGCCCGCACGGCCAGGCGAGGGCGTGCGCCGTGTCGGGTGGGCGCGTTCGGTGGTCCGGGGTTCACCGGGGTGGGCAGCCCACGCGATAGTGCGGCTGGGTGGCGGGTCGCGCTGAAGCGGCTGCTCGTAGCGGCCCCGATGTGCAGTCCGCGGCCGAGCTCGTCGTCCTCCCTGCCGAAAGTGGTGTCGGTCAGGGAGCAGTGCCACCGTCGTTGCCCACGACGACGAGCGTCGAGTTGCGCACTCACGGGGCACTGGTCCCCCCGCCTCGTCCACGGGAGACCCGGTCACCACCCGGTAGCTGCCCAGGACGCACCTTCGCGAGCAGCGCGCTCAACAGGGTGTCGTTCATTCGGGCGCTCTGTCCGATGTCGTCGCGCGCATTGCCGGTGACCGTCGCATCCCGCGCAAGGGATCCGGCGTTGGCGAAGCGTGCGGCTATCGCCCGCGGTCACGGCGCCGTTCGGAGGACGCTGCTCCCGGGGCCGCTCGGTCCCTCCGACGGCAGAGTCGCCCCACGCCGGCGAAGAGCCAGTCTGTGTGCGCGGCCTGTTCCCCGTCCGGGCGCCACAGCCCGGGGCGGGTCAGGCCCGGGTCCACGAGTTCGAATCCGTCGAAGAACGCGGCGATCTCGTCCTTCGACCGCACGGTCACCTGAGCGGTGGCCTTCTCGTACGCGCCCACGACCGTGTCGACATGGTCGGCGGAGGGCCCTTGGGTGGTGGCGTGTGAGATCACCAGGTGGCTGCCTGGGGCCAATGCCTCGCGGTACGCGCGCACCATGTCGTGCGGTTCCTCGTCGTCCGGCACGAAATGCAGCGTGGCGACAAACAGCACGGCGACGGGACGGCCGAAGTCGATCAGCGCCCTCGTGTCGGGGTGTTCGAGGATGAGCTTCGGTTGGCGCATATCCCCCATGATCACCGTCGTCGTGTTTCCGCGGCCCGCCAACAGCGCGCGCCCGTGGGCCAGGACCACCGGGTCGTTGTCGACGTAGACCACCCGCGCGCCCGGGTTCACCGCCTGGGCGACATCGTGGACGTTGCCCTCGGTGGGCAGGCCAGCGCCGAGGTCGACGAACTGGTCGATGCCCAGGTTCGCGAGAGCCCGCACGGCCCGTTGCAGGAAGGCTCGGTTCTCCCGCGCCGCCTCGCGGACGTTCGGCGTCTCCCCCAGGATCCTCTCGGCGGCCTCACGATCGACCGAATAGTGGTTCTTGCCGTCCAGGTAGTAGTCATACATGCGGGCCGGGCTCGGCCGTGTGGTGTCCACGCCCGACGTTAACGGCCGGTGGTGGTCGGGCGCGTGGTGGTCGTTCATTGCGTCCTCTCGGGCTGGGTGTGCCGGTAGCCGACTTCGCAGAACGCCGCGCCTCGTCGGCGGCGTCGGGGACGACCGGGGCGGGACCGGTGACCCACATCCGGATGCCGCGCGGCGAAATGATGGGCGCGGGCGACCGGGCGGGTCATCGCAGTCGCACGGGCAGGCTGTCCAGGGTGTTGGCGACTAGGGAGGGCACTGGGCGTGGTGGGGGCGCAGCGGTGTCGAGGGCCGTGTGGGGGAATCGGGTGAACAGGCTGCGCAGGCTGATGCGGGCCTGGAGAAGGGCGAGGCGCGCGCCAGGGCAGAAGTGCGGTCCGTGGCCGAAGGAGAGCAGGGTGGCGGATCGGCGAGTGATGTCGAATTGGTCGGCGGTGGCGCCGTAGGCCGAGGGGTCGCGGCCGGCGGCCGTGTAGGAGGCGATGATGGCGTCGCCGGCTGGGATGGTGATGCCGCCCGGGGACACTGTCCGGGCGGCGTAGCGCATGAGGAAGTGCGCGATAGGGCTGTTCCAGCGCAGGGTCTCGTTCACGACGGCCGCCCAAGGGTCGGTGTCGTCGTCGCGGGGTGTATTGGTGGCGAGGGCACGTTGGTCGGGGTGGGTAAGCAGGGCGTGGATCGCGTTGACGAGCAGGCCGGTGGTGGTCTCGTAGCCGGCGGCGATGGTCAGCCATAGCGACCCGAGGAGTTCGTCGTAAGTGAGGGTGCCTTGGTCGTGGTGGGCGATCAGGTCGGTGGTCAGGTCATCGCCGGGGTGGTCGCGGCGCAGCGTGACGAGGTGTTCGAGCTGGTGGGTGATGGCCTGCTGGGTGGCGATGACCTCGTCGGGTGCGGCGGTGGAGGTGAAGATGCTCTCAACCAGGGGTCGCAGACGTTCGAGGTCGGGGCCGGGGATGCCGAGGAGGTGGCCGAGGACGGCGATGGGGAGGGGCGCGGCGAGGTGGGCGCGCAGGTCGACGGGACCAGGTTGGTGCGCGGCCTGGTCCAAGAGTCGGTCGGTCAGGGTGTGGACGCGGCTCTCGAGGATGGCTATGCGCCGGGGGGTGAACGCGGTGCGCAACGGGGCGCGCAAGCGGGTGTGTTCGGGGCCGTCGGCGGTGACGGCGTTGTCGACCTTGACCATGCCGATCAGCGGCCAGTCGGCGGGGATGGTGCCCCAGAGGTTCCACGCGCGGTAGTCCTTGACGATGTCCGGGTGGGTGAGGGTCTGGCGCAGGGCGTCGTGGCCGAGTACGGCCCAGGCGGGTACGTCGCCGGGCAGCAGGACGGGTGCAACGGGGCCGTGTGCGCGCAGGCGGCGGATCTCGCCGTGGTGGTCGTGTGCGGCGGGATCCAGGCGAACCGCGGTGGCCGGGTGGGGTGGGATGGGGGTGTCGATGGCGTGCCTCCCGGGTGGGGTCGACGATCGGACACGAACTGTGGGACTAGATGGTGGGGTTACCCACAGTCGAAGCCGGAGTGAACCGGGCGGGTAGCGCTTCGAGTGCGGTACTCCACGGGGACGTGCGCAGGCGCAGTGTGTCGGGTGGGACGGCGCAGGTGAGGTCGGGGAGGCGGTCGAGGAGGGTACCGACGGCGATGCCGGCGATGAGGCGGGCCTGGGGTACGGCGGGGCAGGCGTGGGGGCCTGCGCCGAACGCGAGGTGGGCGCCGTTGCCGTGGCCGAGGGCGTGGGCGGGGTCGGTGGGTTGGATGGCGGGGTCGGTGTGGGCGCCGCCGATGCCGAGCAGGAGTGCGTCGCCGGCGCGGAGGGTGCGGCCGGCGAGGGTGGTGTCGTGGGCGAGGTAGCGGCCGGGGAAGATCTTCAGCGGCGGGTCGCGGACGAGGGCTTCGTCGATGGCCTCGTTGACGGTGCGGCGGCCTCCGGTGAGCGAGTGGGCGAAGCGGGGGTCGACGAGTTTGAGGCGCAGGGTGGAGCCGATGAGGTTGGCGAGGGTTTCGCAGCCGGCGGAGAGGATGACGACGAGCTGGGGCAGGAGTTCCTCGTCGTTCAGGTCGGATTTCAGGAGCCAGGTGGTCAGGTCGTCGGCGGGGTGGGTTCGGCGGTGGTGGAGCAGGTCGGCCAGGATCTGCTCGAAGGCGCGGTCACCGACCTGGGAGTCGGCTTGGGAGTCGAACAGGGCGTGCATGGCGCGGGCGAACTCGGCGTCCTGGCCGTGGGGAAGGCCGAAGAGGCGAGCGAACGCGCGCAAGGGCACGACGGTGGCGTATTCGGCGATCAGGTCGGCGTGGCCGCGGTCCGCGAAGGTGTCGACGACCCGGTCGCAGGTGGCGCGCAGGTCGTGGCGCAGTCGGGGTGTGGTGACCGCGGTGAGGCTGTCCTGGACGATGCGGCGCAGGCGTTGGTGTTCCGTGCCGTCGGCGAAGGCGACGTTGTGGGGGCGGTGGGCCATCATCGGCCGCAGCCCGGAGTCCTCGGGGACGACGCCGGTGGTGAGGTCTTTCCAGTTCAGGGGGCTGCGGGGGAAGCGGTGGCTGTCGCGGAGCATTTCGGTCAGGGGGTGGTAGCCCAGGACGAGCCAAGCGCCGATGCCGGGGGCGAGCAGGACCGGGGCGACGGGGCCGTGGTCGGTGCGCAGGTTGGTGTAGAGGGTGTCCATGTCGTCGACGGCGGGTCCGTACAGGGGTGTGGCGCGAGCGAATTCAACGCGGCTCGCAGTGGGGCGGTGAGCGGGACAGCCGGGCGGCGGTGCGGCGTTGGCTGGGTGGGGGGTGTTCACCTGGGCTCCGTTGCGGCGGCGGTAGGGGCAGTGGTGGTGATGTGGTGGGCGAGGGTGATCAGCGCGTCGCGGGCGTCGGCGCGGTCGCGGGCGTCGCACGTGGTCAGTGGAACGTGGTCGGGCAGGTCGAGGGCCTCGCGTAGCGCCGACTTTGGATGGTGGGCGGTGTCGGGGAACGCGTTGACGGCGACCACGAAGGGCAGCTGGGTGTCTTCGACGCGTTCCAGGGCGTCGAAGCTGTGGTCGAGTCGGCGGGTGTCGACGAGCAGGACGATGCCGTGGGCGCCGACCACGAGGTCGTCCCACAGGTGCCAGAAGCGTTGTTGTCCGGGGGTGCCGAACAGGTAGAGGGTGAGCCAGTCGGCGAGGGTGAGGCGGCCGAAGTCGACGCCCACGGTGGTGGTGGTCTTGTCGGGCAGGCCGGTGAGGTCGTCCACGCCGATGGTGGCCGTGGTCAGGGTCTCCTCGGTGCGCAGCGGCGGGATCTCGCTGACGGTGTCGACCAGAGTGGTCTTGCCGACGCCGAAGGATCCGGCGATCAGGAATTTGACCACGGTGGTGACGGTGCCCGGCAGGGGTCGGGGGTCAAAGGCGTCTGAGGCCATCGAGGACCGCCTTCATCACGGTGGTGTCGGGGGCGGAGGCGCGGGGGGCTGGTGCGCGGGTGATGATCAGGTCGCGGTCGATCAGGTCGCCGACCAAGACCTTGACGACGGCCGGTGCGCGGCCGAGGTGGGCTGCGACTTCGGCGAGGCTGAGCAGGCCCGCGCACAGGAGCAGGATCGCCCGGTGTTCCGCGCACAGGGGTTCGGCGCGCGCCGTGGTGGTGTCGGTGGCGTCGACGACGGGGGCGTGCAGGAGGGTGGTCAGCGTGAGTGTCCGGTGGGTGGGGTGGGCGCGGCCTCGGGTGACGACGTAGTCGGCGACGGGATGGTCGTCGGCTGTGCTCACCGCACGCCGTTCCCCTCGTTCCCGAGACCGCGGCCGAGCTCTCGGCGGGCTTCGGGGCCGGCTCGGTGTCCGTCCGCGACCGGGGCGGGGTGGACTGCGGCGCGTGCATCGGATGCGGGTCGGCGTGCGTCCAGAGAGGCGCGGATGCCGCTCAGGAGGGCGTGGGAGTGCTGAGAGACCAGGGTGGGGTCGACGTCGCGATCGGCAAGGACGGCGGCGTGGACGTGGGGGCCGGTGCTGATCAGGAAGAGGTACCCCGTGTCGTACTCGACGAACTGCTGTCGCACGGAGCCCAGTTCTGCCAGTGCGGCGACGCCGGCGCCCAGGGAGCGCATGCCCGTGCAGGCGGCAGCGAGGTGTTCGGCGAGAGCGGGCGTGGCGGTGTGCCAGGCCGTCTTGATGCCGTCGTCGCTGAACACGACGATCCCGCGCACCCCTGGGGTGTCGTCCGCACACTTGGCGACGAGCCAGTTCAAGTCGGGCTCGGTGGTGGTCTGGTCAATCACGGCGTCGGTCCTTCGCTGTCGGGGCGGGTGGGGCAGGCGGTGCCGGGGGCGATCGGAGCGCCCTCCACGAGTGCGCGGACCCGCGCGCCGAGTTCGTGCGCGGCGAGGTCGGGCACGGCTTCGGTGAGCGAGGCAGGCTTGGAGGTGGTTGACGACGCGGAACGGTGCGTCGGTGCCTCCTCCGAAGGCTCGGCCTGGCGTCGTTGTCGGCGTTGAGGCAAGACGGCCGACGCGACGACGGGAGGAGCCGTCTTCTCGCCGATCGCGGGCACGGGTACCTCAGGGCGGGCGTGGGGATCGGTCGCAACCGGCCGGGTCGGGTGTGTGGCGCTCGGCACGCCGGGTGGGGTGAGCAGGCGCCCTGGCACCCACACGACGGTGCGGATCCCGCCGTGGTCACCGGGCGCCGAGAATCGCACTCGGAACCCGGTGCGCGCGGCGAGCGCGCCGACCACCGCCAGACCGAACCGCGGATCGCCCCCAAGAGTGGAGACGTCCGCGTCCGCCCGGCTCACCTCCCGGTGCGCGCGCTCCAGCGTCTGGGGGTCCATGCCCCGGCCGGCGTCCTCGATCACCACGCTCGCCCCGTCGTGCCCGCGCTCCACGCGCACCCACACTGTGGAGGTCGGCGGGCTGAACCAGGCCGCGTTGTCCAACAGTTCCGCGATCGCGTGGATCAGGGCCTCCGCGTACAGGCCGTGCGCCGCCATGTCCTCGCCGCCGACGACCCGGACCCGGCGGTAGTCGAGGATTCTGGACTGGGCCGCCCCCACCACCTCGGACAACAGGATCGGCCGGTCCCAGGAACGTCCCGGGCGCCGCCCGCACAAGACCTCCAGGCCCTGCGCCGTCCGGCCCACCCGCGCCCACGCGTGCTCGTCGCGCATCAGCGTCTCCAGCAACGACGAGTCGGTGGCCCGCCGGGTCAGCGCGCGGGCCGCGTCCACTCCCGTCTGGGCCTGGGTGCGTACCCGTTCGGCCAACGCCAGGAACGCGTACAGCGTGTTCTCCCGCAGACCCCTTTCGAGCTCCAGCGTGGCGAACACCGCGTCCAGCAAAGCGTCGTGGGCCGCTGCCACTGTGCCGGCCCACGGCTCCGCCGGGCACGGGTCGGCCGGTGCCGGGGGGACGTCGCCGCGCCTTGCGTGCGGATCGTCCAACAGCACCCGCAGCCGCTCCTCGACCAGGTGCTGGCTAGCCTCCGCCAGCCGGTGCATCGCTCTCTCGGCCAGGCGCGCCGCCTCGGCGAGTTCCTCGTTCTGCTTCCGTCCTCGATCCCACCGCTCCTGCCAGTACCGGCGCACGCGGACCGCAGTCAGACCGAGAGGGATGCCCACCGTGGTCGCCGAAACCGCGCAGCCCAGCACGGCGCCGAACACGGGAGTGACGCCCAAGCTCTCGGCCGCCGCCGTCGCGGCGCAGCCGGTGAAGACGCACGCGCCCCACGGCCACAACGGCGGTGACGGCTCACGCATGACGGGCGACGGGTGTCGGGGGGTGGAACGCATCAGGAACGTCCTTCTCAGAAAGCCTGGAAGCGGAGTGCGGGTCGCTGGTGGAAGGTGCAACGGCTTCGGATCGGGCAGTTCTCGCGCCGTAGGCGGCCTAGTCGGCCCGCGTGGGTGCACGCACACGCACTCGGTGCCGGTGCACAGCCCGCGCCAACGCGACGACCACGGTGGCGTGTTCCACGAATTCTGTTCCGCCGTGAACGTCAACCTCGCGCTGCCCGCCGTCGGATTCGTTGGGGTGGAGCGAATCCGGGACGTCCCCGCGGCCGCATGTGTGGCGCCGGTGATTCGCACATCTCCACAATTGCGCTTCGGCGGCCGGGCATCCACGCCGCGCGACCGCCATCTCACCGTCATCTCATATGCGCGTCCGCCACAGGATCGAACACAATGGTCACGCATCGCGAAGGGCAAAAAGTGCAAAGAGCCTACAATGCGATGGCTTGACACTCTCCGTCACCGTGTTGCTGGCATCTTCGCGAGATGGTGACGGCAAGATGGCGGTGCTCTCATTGGAGGAGCACCCGTCGCCGTCGCCCAGCGCGACCTGTAGGCCGAGGCCTCCCCGCACGACGCGAGGAGAGCAGCGTTGTCGTCGACGTCCCAGAAAGGCTGGATCCATGGTCGGGCCCGGCCGCGCCCGACCCTCGGATGGTGTAGATCGTGTGCCGGCCTCCGCCGACGCTGCCTGGTATCTGCCCTCCACCCTCACGGCGTGGCAGTTGGCGGCGTGTTGTCGGGCCATCTGCGGTCCCGACACTGTCGACGAGCGGCCGTCGGGCGAGCCGTGGGCTCCGTACGCTCCATCAAAGGCCTGCACGCAGGCGATCCCCACTGCTCGTGCAGCAAGAGTGCGTGCATACGACCGGAAGGGACGAGCCACCGCACTTAGGGCGACGGGTACTGCGGCGTCAAGTCTCGACCTGCTCGGACGGTGTCGACGTGGATGATGGCCACTGCCACGGGTCTGTCGTCGAGATCGATGAGGTACTCCGCCACCCAACGTCGAGCGGCGCGTCGGGTGCGTTCGCGACGCAGAACGACAGACGCGTCGGACGGGTCTCGGTATGAGAACACCACCCAGTCCTGGCGACCCGCCAGCGTCCCCATCCATCGGCGCAGCATTCTCGTCACCATCACGGTTTCCCTTCTTGTTTCGTAGGTTCGTGCCGAGAGCAATACCGCTAGCGATCGCCGCATCAGTAGACGTCGCGATGGCTGTGGCTCATGTCCCACGTCGACTTCGCCGAGACGTTTGGTCGAGACGGGCGGTACTCAATCGCAGTCGCCCGACGCGCGGGCGGACTCGCGGAGGTTCTTGACGACGACGTGTGCGAGGCGGTTCGCAACACCCGCAGCCTCACCTGCCCTGTCCGCCAGCCGGTCGACTTCGTACAGCAACCCGGCAAAGGCGCGTAGTTCGGGAAGTACGACCAGGCCGCCGTAACCGTCGTCCATCAGCGCGTCACGTACTGCCGTCAGTCGATCCGCACCGAGCATGTCCTCAGCCCGCGCCAAGGCTACGACGGTCGGTTTGTCGGGCTGGTCGCGCATCCCAAGGCGCAGCTGGGCAGCGATCTCCCGCGGACCGTACGGCAGGTCCACGATCTCCAGCAGGTGTGTCCACGGTCCCAGCAGGTCGTCGCCGGTCTCGCGAGCGGCCTCCCATACCGGGTACTGCGACTGCCACATCTCGGAACCCCAGGTCGCGATCGCGGCAGCTTCTGCAGTGATGGCGAACTCCGGCAAGATCGTCGCGTCTTGGCGCTCCCCGGGTCGAAGTTCTTTGAGGTTGCGGTCCTTGCTGTGCGCGGGCCACCGCGTCCTCGCTTGCACCCACACATCACCGTGGCGGCGGAGGCCCTCGTCGTTCAGGAACGAGAGAAAATCAGCCCGCCATTGGTCGAGGTACGACACTTCGTCCTCGTCGGGCAGCCACAGGTCCGGGTCGTCGTCTTCCTCGCGGGGCCCTATCCCGTCCGCCAAGGCGTACGTCGACCACCAATCGACGATGTCCTGGGGATCGGACAGGTCGTAGACCGCAGGGTTCCCGTCCTCTTCCCGGTCACTCACGTAGAAGAGGAACTCCTCGTCCAGAAAAGCGAGCAGCTTCTCCAGCGGTTCCATCGGACGGCCGCCGTCTCGATTGAAGCGGTCGAACGCCTCGTCCAGCCAGGCGAAGAAGCGAACGTGGTCGGGGCGGCGATCGATAAGCCGTCTTTCGGCTGTCCAGATGGCCCTCCTGTAGGGAGCCAGGGCCACCGTCACGTCGGCGAAATCGATCCACTCCGGGTGCTGGAGGGCGTGGCCGGCATCTGCGATGACGATGTCGAACATCGCGCGCGCCTGGCGGATCATCTCTCGTGCATCCGCCCCCGAGGACACCTCAGCGGCGCGGACGGAGCCTCCGCCTTCGACTGCCATTACGTCGCACCAGCCGTCGGCCGTGGCGACTACGGCTCGCCGACGAGTGGCCAGGATCCCGTTGGGGTCTTGACCGGCCAGCACGCCCACCGTCGATCCGCCCCGAGCGAAGGCTCCGGCGAGCGCGAGCGCCGTGGTCGAACAGCCCAGTCCGCCCTGGCCCGAGCCGGAGACCACCGCGACCACTCCCTTGACCCGGCTGCCGGGTCCGACAGGACGCGCGCGGATCCGCTGCAGCTTGGGCCCCGCGACCTCGTTTGCGGTCGGAGCGCGTCGAGTCCAGTCCGGTACCCGGTCGAGGAACAGACCGATCCTGCGCAGCGCCGTACTCCACACCGGTGCGTCCGCGTTCTTCTCGCGAAGCAGCTGCCACGCCTGACTCTCGCCCTCGGCGAACCCCGCGGCGGTCCACAACGGGGTCAGTCCCGCAGCGACGGCAATTTCGGCGGCCATCTCAAGATCCTGGAGGGCCGCCCGCGCGCCTGCGGTGCGGCTGAGGTGGATGCCGACCACCGCGCGTTCGCTGATGCGCCCGACTGTCAGGCCGGTGCGAGGGCTGACCTGGGCGCGAAGCCCGGGCACACCCACCACTGCGGCGGCCGTCGTCGCCGAGGGGAGAATGCGCGCCAAGACCTGGGCAACAAGGTCCCCGGCCGGTCGCAGAAGGAGCATGTCCACGTCAGGCGTCACGCCCGTCAACCCGAAGACAGTCCCCGGCGAGACGATGTGCGAAAGCCCCGATGGGGCAGGTCGGGCCAGGGCCCTGAGCAGACACGACTCCAGCATCTGCTGCTGAGGCGCCTGGGCCTCGGGCACAAGCCCGTTGAACAGACCCCGACCGCGATACCACTGGAGTGCGACGCTGTAAGGCTCGCCGGTGTAGGCAGCGCGAAGCCGGGCGGTCTTGTCGAGGGACATCACGAATCCTTCTGCGGCACGACGCCCCGGACCGGCGTACCGGCAGACGAAAGCGTGTTAGTCCACTGCCGAAGCATCCACTTCTTCCCGCCGTAGACGTGGAAACGGGTCCGGGCCGTACCCACTGACGGAGGTTGCAGTAACAACCGATGCTCAATATACATGCGGGCGGGGGTCGCTCGCGAGGACTAAGTGAGGGTCGAAACGCGGCGTTCATGACGTCTCCGCGCCGGGCTCACGTACGCCTGACCGATCCGTCATGCGCTTCGCGAGCAGGCCGCCCGCTGCGTCGTCCGGTCGGCCCGTCGCGCGTAGCTGCCTCGGTGCCGCTGCGGGGTGGCGATGGGAAGGCGCCGCTGAGAATTAGGGACGGGCCCGCACGACGTGCGGTGAGCTCGGCGCGTCATGAACGCGCTTTCCGTTTCTTCGCGAACGCGGGAACACCGAGCGGCGCATAGGTCATCTGCGACTCCGTTGGGCATGGGACTGATCGCAACCCGGCCACCGGGCGCGGCGCCTCCGGGAACGCGGGGGCGTCCTCGCCGCCGGGGCCTGGAGCGGGCAGGCCATCTCGCGGCCAGCACCTCCAGCAACGCAGGTACCAGGTCGGTCCGGTCGGAACAGGCGTAGGGCAGCCGGCTCGTCACCACGGAGCCGATCCGTTTCGGCGCCTCTACAAGGGCACTGATTCACGACGTCTGGGGCGGGCGAGCAGGCTCGTGGTCGCACGTTTAGCAACGTACTTCATCGGCGTCCCTTCCTGCCCGTTTCACGCAACACGAGCCAACCTCGCCGGTCCTTCTTAGAGATCGTGATCGGAGTCAACCGGCGTACGTCGGCGATTCCGATCAAGGTGGCGTGGCGCTTGCCCTCGCGGGCTCTCCAGAACTCCTGGTCGGCGCAGATGGCATCGCTGAAGTCGCGAGCCAGACGCGCCTGTTCCTTGGTGTCCACCTCTACGAACTCGACACTCGAGGCGCGGAAGGATGCGCGCACCGTGCCAGCCTTGAGGAGGACGACGTCGCCCTCTGCAACCCTGAGGTAGGGGGCGATCGGCATTTTGCTGAATCGGGTCTCAACGGTCTTCCGGCCGTCGAGGATGTACCCGAAGAATGGCTGCAGCATCACCGCGACGTGTACGCCGCAGGTGTCGCCGGAGTCGGACAATCCGAGAGATCCCCAGTCGTCCAACTCAGTGGCGGCTCGCATGACTTCCGACAGTACCTTGGCCTCGATCACGTTCTTCCCCCTTGGTTCCGAGGATCAGAGCCTCGCGGCGACCGACCCGAAGGCGCCATGTCTGCAGACACCCGAGATGCCGGTCAACCATCCCAACCGGCACAGAGGCTATGTCACACCGGTGTCCCGCCGGAAGTGTGCCTCGACACATGCCCTTGCCCGGCGCCGGTTCAGCGTGACCGTCCAGGGACTAGCGGCGCGCACTCATCGCGTTGAGAGTGCATGCAATAACATCTTTATACAGCATCATCACAGCCCTACTTTTCACATCCCGCCTCGCCATGTCGCGCACCCCGGCCGCCCTTGGGTCGCCCGGTTGTTCGGCCCGGGCCTGCATCCAGAGACAGAGCGTCGCCGAGCTTCAGGCCTCCGGGCGGTCCGGAATCACCGCATCGCTTGTTGTATAAAGCTTCTTTTTCATGTATCGTCGTGGTCAGTGAATCGGTGCGCGTCGACGCCATCCCGGCTCCCGAACCGTCGCGCAGCGACAGCACCATCAAGAGGCATGAAGCCAGCCCGACGGATTCATGCCCAATCCGACCAACGTCACCGCCCAACCCACAGACCGGCCCCTACCTCGGCGTAGGCGTAGGCGTAGGCATCCGGAGGAGCCACGATGTCCCAGATGCTCGGCAAGACCCTCCCCGGCAACAGGGGCCTGTGTCGTCGACGCCGTGTGCGTTGCACTTGCGGCTACTACTTCGGCGATCTCAGCCGCACCGCGAAGCGCCTTCGTCGACGGCGCGCACGCAAGATCGAACGGCGCACCTGGCAGGTGCAGGATCGGCGGAGAGACCAGTGATCCGAAACGACAAGAGCGACCACAACGTGGAACCCGTGAGGCAGACACCGACTGCATTCGTACGCGTCAGCCGCTACGAGGTGTCCTGCCTTGCTCCTGATCACAGAAGTTACCCGCACTTCACGATCGCCGTCGAGGACAGGGGCGACGATCGGTGGGCCGTCATGCACGGGACTCGCTGCTTGAGCAATACCGGCTCGTGGGATCGCGAGCCACCGAACTCTGAGAGGGAGGACGATTGGCTCGAAGCGCATCGCTTCGACCTTCATGACGCGCTCGAACTCGCGAAACGGAAAGCCCCCCGCATCACCCTCCACGGCCGTTCCGTCGGAGAGGTCACGGCCCGGGCCAACAGAGCACAGTGATCGATCAGCCGGCCAACCCCGGCGCCGTACGCCGAAACGCCAATGAACGCATTCGGACGAGAAGGGAAGAAGCATGTCCCCCATCACCCTCGAAAACGCTCTCGCATTCATTCTCACGACCGCCAGCGAGGACGACCTCGCCCGTTTCGATGCCACCGCCCGCCAGCGGAGCGTCGTCAACGCTGCGGCCCGAGCCGACCTTGTCGAGGAGGGTCTCACGGTCCGGATCGACCACCTCCGCAACAAGTATCTGAACGGCCTCCGAGGGGTCGTCCACAGCATCGACCGGCCACGTGCAGGACGGCCCACGGCGATCATCCGGCTCGACGCCGCATCGGCGAAGGTTGCGAAGGCATGGGAGCCGACCTTGGCCGGGAATGCCTCGCATTGCGACATCCGCATTTCCCTCACCTGCTGTTTCCCGGAATGAGACCCCCAGCCCACAGTTCAAACGGACCCCGATCGGAGCACGGGATGACCACCAGCGACGCGGTCACAGCAGAGACCGTCAACATGTACCTCGCCGAGCAGGCCACCGAAGCCGAGCTCGTGCGATACCACGCCGCTGCCCGGCAGCGGCGCGACGGGCTCGGCGCTCTTCGAGCCGCCGCGGTCGTGCCCGGAGCCGTCGTGGTCATCGGCGGCATGAAACCGAAGTACCTCAACGGGCTCCGGGGCACCGTCGGCGTGATCGAACGCATGCCCCGAAGCCGTCGCGTCTTCACCACGCTTACCCTCGATGAGGCTTCGACACGAACGCTGCGCGACCATCGGCGGGTGCCGGCGGACACAACCCACCACGAGATCGACGGGATTCCTCTCACCTGTTGCTTCCCGCAGTGATCGACGGGGGCCGGGCGGCGCGACTGCGCCCGGCCCCGCTTCGCTACCGCGAAATCGAGTGCCGCGTGATCACTGCGCGGTCGAGAACCGAAACGATCGCTGCGGTTCGGAGCCCCAGGCCCGTCCACCCATCTGTGCCGTCCGTCCAAGCAGCCCGGCGGGCAACGGCGGGTTGGATGCTGCCAGGGGCCTGGGCACCGGCCGGGTGGGGGAGACGCAACGACCCGCGCGCAGTCGGCCAGCGTGAGACGGAGACCGAATTTGGACATGTCACCCGAAAAGAGGGCCTTGCACGCGCGTTTCGACGCGCTCGGCGCGGCCGTCGCCGACACCTTCAACGCGGACTGTGTGGCAGGCGGTGGTTGGTCGCACACGGCTGGGTTCTACGGTTCCTTGACACTGACGCAGTCTCTCCATGGCCTCGCGCTGTCGGTCAGGCATGAGAAGAGCTACCGAAAGGGCGCGGCGGGGCGACGCCTCCTGGTCGAGGGCGCTTACCCTTCCGGCTTCTGCGGATACCGACAAACATCGATCACGGTCTCGATGGACCGAGATGCCCGGGCCATGGCGCTCGACATCGCCCGGCGCTTCATCCCCGGATACCTGGCGGCCATCGGCGAGGCAAAGGAGCAGGTTCGCAAAGACGAGCACGCCCGTCGCGCCCGCGTTCTGATGAACCGACTCATCGCACAAGTCCTTCCCGGCCTGTGCGGCCTCGGAGGACGGCCGGCCCATGAAGACACGGACCGCACCCACAGCTACTGGTCGGATAGTCGTGACGGCGCCACTGCCCGCGCCGTGGTGGGCCTCAACCGCTCCGCGACCCACGTCGACTTGAAGTTGACCGGTGTACCCACCGAACTCGCCCTCCGAGTCATGGCCTTGTTCGATCCGTCTCCTGCCATCGAAGGCATGATCGCTCCGCGTGCAATCGAGAGCTCCCCACGGGAGTTCCCGGCTTCCTCGCAGACTATCGCGGGTGAGATCGTCGCCGGAACGCACACTCCGCGACCTGCACGAAAACGGTCGCCAAAGGACTGCGGGCCCAAATGATCGGCACACCCGACGAGCTGAAGAAGGCGTTCGAGAACCGGCCTGCGATCGCGCCCGCATGATCACCACCACTGCCGTGGCGGACCGGCCTCTTCCGCAGTCGCCGTATCCCGCGCCTTCGACAGGTCCTCACCGCCTGCCGCGCGCTGAACGCAGACGGCGATCGGGCAATTCAGACTCGCCGTGATCCGGGGAGCACCGGAAAGAGGGGAGAGCACGAACAGAGGGCGGATATCTGTCACACCAACGGTCGTTTCGACACCTCTAGTGAATGACACTCGAACACCCCACGTGGAGGACCGTTGTCCGACAGCGAACCGGCGGCTTTTGCCAGCCGCAGCACCACCGCCATCCACGAACCGCGACCCTGGGCCATGGAACCCCTCGACCTGCGCCGGTGGGCCACCGGTGAGACCGAACCCACCTCTCGTCGCGAGCTCCACGCTTCGGGAGAGGTGGTTCCTCTTCCTCACCGTGCGCAGTTGGAGGGGGAAGCCCGACTCCTCGCAGCTCTCATCGAGACCTACGGCTCCCATCGGCCGGCATTCACGGGCGGGCCATTCGGGATCGTCAGCGTGACTCCGAGATCCGACGAACTGGTCGTGCGTCTGGCGCCGAATCAGCTTTCGTTCTGGGCACGTGCACTCGCCTCCACGATCCGACCGCACGAACGAGACGTTCTCGCCTTGCGGTGGGCGACCCGGAACGAGGACGTCGTACTGACCCTGAACGGCATGCGCATCGTCCTCTTCCGCGTTGACGAGCCCTCGTGGCACGAAGCCGTCGAACAGGCCGTGGCGACCCGTGGCCTCATCGCCAGGGCGTCCCAGGGCGAGAAAGCGATCGAGGCCACCGACGGCACCGACAGCGATCGGACCCGCACCTGCCTGGGCAGCTTGGCTCCCCAACTGTCGGCAACGCTGCGCCGGATCGGCCTGCTCGCCCCGGCCGCGACCGGACTTCCGACCATCGATATGACGATCGTCGAACACCGCGGATCCCAATACCTGCTCGACTCCTCCGCGGGCCGCCCCAGTGCCGTCCCCCTTTGGTCATCGCTGTCGGTCCCCCTCGACCTGTGGCCCGCGGGGCCCTCGTATCTCGAGATACCGTCGTCCGACCCCTACGCGGCCGTGGTGCGGGCAGTAAGCAGCGTCGAGACGTGGGAAGGCAACGCCGCGCAGGCATTGTGCCACCTGGCCGGACTGTCCTCTGGACCCCTGGAACTGCGGGCCGCCCATCGAGTGCTCGAAATCGCGGAAGCCGTCCTCGCAGATCCGGCCTACGCGTCCGTCTTCGACAACGGAGGGTGGGCCGGGAACTGCCGTCGTTACGAGGAAACAACCACTTCTGCCCGCGACGCGGAGCCCGTTCTGCCGCCCGGCACGGAGCAGCTCCTGGACCGCAACGACGTCGACCTCTCGGTCCTGGGTCGCATGGGGTTCCTGGACGACGTCGAGATCCCGACTCCGGAGGAACTGGCGGAATTCGACCTCGCTGCGGAGGGGCAGCTCACATTGGTGCGGCTGCTGAACTGGGCACTGGCGGCTGCGACCCGGCCGAGGTCGGACGCGTGGAACTGGGCGCCGGACACCGTCAGTAGGTGCTGGAAAGCGCATCGCACGCTCGACCACCCGCTCGGTGTGATCGAACTGCGCGTACGCACCGACCGGGACACCAGCCGATACTCGGTGTTCGTGTCGTCCGCCTCGTTCGGCGAACAGGTCGCGCGGGAATGGGAGTCGGCGAGCGCTCCCTCGGCAGCCGCTGCGGTGCTCGCTGCCGAGCACGCGGCAATCGAGGCCGGTGCAGGGATGCGGTACGAGCGCGATGACAGGAAGCAGCGACTTCTCCTGCCCGAAGACGTACCGACCTCCGTCGATCCGAGCATCCACGAACTCATCCTGGCGGCACACGACGATCTGGTGCTGGACTTCGAGCACCTGGCGGCCGTCCTGATGCACCTGCGTTACCGCTTCAGCGTCAGCACGGGCGCGACGGACGGGCACTGGCAACTCGAACCCGATATTCCGGACGCCCCCGTGGAGTACCACTACTCGTTCTCGGCTCGCGTATGCGAGTTGTCCGGTCTTCCCGGCACGGACCAGAACGAACCGGCGAACACCTCGCCCGTGGACGGTGCGGCCTACAGGCGGCACCTGGCAGTTCACCGCGCGGCTCTGGATCCGTACGTAACGTGCTACCTCGCTGCCGCCGACCGGGCCGCCGGCGAGCACCAGGACGACGAACGACACCGTGCGGGCGTCCTTGCCCTGCGCGAAGCCGATCTCGAGGCACTCGCGGCGTGCGACCCTCGTTCGGCGTCCGAGCGGCTCCTGGCCCACGTCGCGTCCCTCCCCGTGGATGTCGACGAGATCGAATCCTGGTACGAGACCTTCGTGCAGGAGCGTTAGTGCGGCGCCCGGGCTCGGTGGCCTGAGGTCGTCGAGCCCGGGCCGTCCTTCTCGAATGTGGCTGTGGAGGGTCGGCACCTCCGGAGGCCCCATCACGGCGCGTCGACGAGGACGGCTGCGCGTCAGCCGAAACCTCAGAGGTTCTATAATTCTCACTTTCGTGGTACTCTCATTGTGTCGACACCCCTCGTGCAGTTGAGGGCGGCTCGACGAAGTCCGCCGAATTCGAAGTTCCGCGCACGGCCTGAGGCTTCGTCTCCGGCATGGACGGCCGACGTACTCCGATCACGGCGATGCGGGAGCGTCACACCAAGGCAAGGCGACAAGGGTGAACTCCTCTCTCCCGAGGAGTGCCGCCCGTCACCTCACTCACTATTCACGGCCGTCACACACCGGACTTCGGCCCGGTCGTGTGTCGCGCGAAGATCTCTACGAGACAAGGAGATCGGTATGACCTTTTCCATCGTCATCTCCGATCAAGCCAGTTTGACCGTTGCCCGCGGCGCGGGTGATCTCACCATCGTCGCCACGAACCCGGAGGAGGCTCCGGTCAGCATCGTATTCGAACCGGCGGCGGCGCTCGCGTTGATGCGGTCGCTCCCCAGATGGGACTCGCCTCCCCCGGAGTTGGCACACATCGTCGACGCACATGGACCGTTGAATCCGGTCGACCCGACCGCCGGCCCCGGAGGGATCCTGCTCGGTCCGTCCAGTCACGACGTACACCAGGACCGGACGAATTCGGACGAGCCGACCGCCGCGTCTGCGCGCGCGTCGGAGGCGGTGTACGTCGACGACCTTGGCGCCTCCTGGGTGGTCGTGGGCGCCCTGACAAGCGGCGTACCGCTCGTGTGCCGCTCCGCTCAACTCCGTCGAGGCACACCCGGCCCAGGCGCCGAACTCTGCCTCATGCCCGACGCCTTGACGACCGAACTTCTGCGTGCGGGCTTCGATCCCACCACCCGAGACTGACAACACCCGGGCCGACGGGCACCTAACGGACAGTCGTCAGGCCCCGACCATCGTGACTCGGGGGCCCGGAGCGGCGCTTCCCCGGAGCCCGGGTCCGCTCACGCATCCCTGCCGCCGACAACCACGGCGTCAACGAGGTTCACCATGCCCTCTCGCAAGCCTCTTCTCCTCTTGGGGCCGACACGCACCGATCCTTTCGGCGGACGCACTCTTCAACAATTCGTCGACCACCTCCTGGAGGAAATCCGCGAGTTGTATGGCGCGGATTCCGTCCCGTGGGTCGTCGGATACAGCGGCGGCAAAGATTCCACGCTTGTACTGATGCTGGTCTGGATGGCTGTCGCGGGCCTGCCGCCGGATCAACGGACCAAGACCGTGCACGTGATCACGACCGATACGGGCGTCGAAAACCCGGTCGTAGCGGCCTGGGTAAACAACTCCTTGCAGGCCATGACCGCTGCAGCGGAGAAGCAGGATCTGCCGATCCAGCCCCACCGACTCACTCCCGCACTCGGCGATACCTTCTGGGTCTGCCTCATCGGCCGCGGATACGCGGCGCCGCGGCCCAAATTTCGCTGGTGTACCGATCGTTTGAAGATCAGGCCTTCAGATGCGTTCATCCGCACGGTCGTGAATGCTCACGGGCAGGCGATTCTGGTATTGGGCACTCGCAAATCGGAAAGCGCAACGCGAGCACGCGCCATGGAACGGCACGAGAGGCGACGCGTGCGTGATCGACTCAGCCCTCACGGATCATTGCCGAACTCGCTCGTGTACAGCCCCATCGAGATGCTGAGCAACGACGACGTCTGGGTCTTGCTGATGCAATACGCGAATCCCTGGGAGTTCAGTAACAAGGATTTGCTGACCCTGTACCAGGGCGCCTCACCCGATGCCGAGTGCCCCCTTGTCGTGGACAGCACGACTCCATCTTGCGGGAGCAGTCGCTTCGGTTGCTGGACTTGCACAATGGTCACCCAGGACCGGTCCATGCAGGCCATGATCAGGAACGACGAGGAAAAGAGCTGGATGCTGCCCCTGTTGAGCCTGCGCAATGCCTTGGACGTCGAGGATGATCGTCATCTGCGTGACTTCCGCCGTTCCAATGGCAGCCTCATGCTTCACCGCGGTCGGCTCGTCCACGGCCCGTACACTCAGGCGGCTCGGGAGGATTGGCTTCGCCGGCTCCTGGAGGCCCAAACGTGGATCCGTGCCCACGGGCCCGAGTACGTGCGCGACGTGGAACTCGTGACACTCGCGGAGTTGCACGAGATCCGCCGACTCTGGGTGTTCGAGAAGTACGAGTTCGAGGACTCTCTGCCTGGCATCTATGAGAAGGCCGCCGGCAGCGAGTTCCCGAGCCATCCGTTGGGTCAGACGCTGGGCGGTGACGTGGATGCCGTGGCCGTCCTGTGGGAAGTTTGCGACGGGGACGAACAGCAGTTCCTCCTTTTGCGTGAACTTCTCGGTATCGAGCGCCGATTCCGGACCTCGACGCGGCGCGCGGGGCTGCTGAAGGCATTGGAGGGAACCATCACGAAATATGCCTTCGCGGACGAGGAAGAAGCCCTCGGGTTCGCTCTCGATCGCGCCGAACCATACGCAGACGTCGTACCTCTTGAGCCACTTGACGCGGAGTCCGCGCGCGGTAATGAACCGCCGACCGGCTAGTCCGTGTCCGGTGTGTCGGTGGGTCGTCGAGCACGCATTGGGGAACTCGCATCCGCCCGGACGGGAACCCCAGCGGAGCCGGGCGTGGTGGACTTCGTGGAGTTCTCGTCGGTGTCACGCACCTCGGATCCGCTGGGGGCCGGTCGCGTCAGGGAGTGGAATGTCGACGGCCGCGGCGAAGACGTGGGGCAGGGACTCGCACCAGCGACCACAGCGGCTCGTCGCCGGAGGCCCAAGTTCCCAGTCGGTGCCGGTCGACCAGGTGGATTCCGTGCTTTCCGCCCCAGGTAACGGCGTTCGACGTGAACCGGCCGTTGGTGACCACGAGGGCGAAGTCCGCGCCGTGCACCGGGCGCGCCGTCCCGTTCACCTGCTGGAGGACCGGAGTGCCCGTCGCTGCGCCGGCCAGTCCTTCGCGACGGTGCTTGCACTGGACAGCCCAGACGCGACCCTGCGGATCCACGGCGCGCACGTCGCAGGCGTCATCGCCAGCGCCGCCGAGTTGCTCTGCCCGGAAGCCGTCTCGACGCATGAGGTCGCGAACGAGGATTTCGAACGCACGGTGATGTAGTCCGTCGATCTCTGTCAGCTGGGTACGCAGGCCACGCATGCGCGTGCGTTCCAGGACCGCACGCGCTCGTCGTCTCCAGGCGAACCACAAGGCGACCATTGCCGCGGCGCCCACGCTCGAAGCAACGACCCATACATGCGCGACGAGCCACTCTCCGACGAGCAAGCCTAGGCCGAAGACCGCGAGACAACCGGGTACTAGCAATCTTTCCTGCAGCGAAGGACGCCGCCTAACGGTGCGACGCCTCCTGGTCTTCGTCCGGCGGGTCACAGGGTGCTCCTCAGGTGGACGAGGGCAGACCAGACGTCGCGTGGCCACGGAGTCGGTTTCAGAGAAGCCGGGGTTGAGATGAGAGACACGATGCGCTCCTGGAGTCGGACCAACTTCCCTTAGAGGTGTCCGAGGGGAGATCCGTGTGACATCCGGTCAGCGGAGTTACGGCACTGCAACATCGCGGGTGAGCGTGAGGCGGCGCACCCGACCTGCTCGAAGGCGCGGCGTCGGGAGCTCTATCGCGAGATGTGCGGCCGAACCCGTGAAGACCCACTAACGAGCGAGACCGCGATCGGCGTTCGGCCCGTGCCCACGCCCCTCACCTGCAACGGGCGCTTCCGCAACGTGTCGCGGTCGACACGTACCGCCCCCGGCCCTCGAGCGCGGGCGCTCACACAGCCAATGACGAATGGTGCGGCACTCGGAACACCCAACCTGCAGGGTACGATCCGCGCACGCCTTGCCATACGCGAAACTTCTTCGCGCGCCGGTTCACCGAGACGATCGCAGTCAGGCCGAAGTCGTACACGTCGGTGCGCCCCGCACCGTCAGCGATAGACGTCGTTTGCTCGATCCATCGGCGACCCAGCCGTCATTCGGGACTTGATCGCAGGCACGCGCCGCCCTGGACCCGCAGTTCGTGACCGGCGCAGTCCGCCGGGCCGCCCCCGCGCCGAGACGAAGCACCGCGTCGTCATTGCTGTAGTCGATGCCCAACGGCAAGAGCTCGTCGGTGCGCCTGGTCGGGCAGGGCCGCCCGAAGGCGCGTCACGAAAACGCGCTTGCCGGAGTGTCTGCCCTCGTTCCGCGATCACGACCGGTGTTGCCGGCCGGATGCGCCCTACCGAAAGAGGTCGACGATGGCGATGACGGCGATCACGACCGGAATCACCACGAGCGCAACCGCGAGCGACCTCTCCATGGCTGTGAGATCCCGGAGTTGGCGGGACCACCAAGGCCTGTCGGCGGTGCCACCGCGGAGCACGCGCCGGGCCGCGCGGACGGCTTCGTCATCAAACCGCCACCACCGTCGGTGCCTGGCAACGAACGCGGTCAGAACACGAACCGCGTCGTCCTCGCGCGCATTCTCATATCGCACGGCGCGCTCGATACCACGGACTCCGTGCATCCGGATGACGCACTCCTCGTTCTCCAACAGAGCCACCCCGTTGTCCCACGTACGCTGCGGGTCGAACTGCCACTCGGACCCGGAGAAGGGACCGTTCGCGGCAGAGGCGGGGTCGCCCTGCGGAAACGTCGTCATGGATCCATTTGACCACAGCAGAAGGGCCTCGTGGCTACAGCGGACGGCGATCCTCTCTTGGACAGATAGCTGACGATACGGATCGGATGTCGGCACCTCGGGCACCCGTGTATTCGCCATCACCGACGATCACCTTTCTGGTCGACGCCTTTGGCGACACGGAGTCGCCGGCAACTCGTTCGCGCCCGGTTTCATAATTCTCATCTTTTATGTATCCTGATTGAGCGCAGTCGGTCTCGCCGAGGCCGGCGACTCATCCAGGACGCACTCCCTGACGACCCACGTATGTCGCAAGGGGGTCGTCGGTCGACTGCACTCGCCAACATGGTTCTACTCGGCGGGGCGCTCTCGGTTCCCCACAGACGGCCTGGGCGTCACGGCTGAAGTTGGCCCGGTCATGCGCGCCGCGAGCGGCAGCCCGGTGAATGGCGCGCTCTTCCCGGAGACAGGAATGATGCCCACCGTTCCCACCGCGATCGACCCCGCCGGGTGTGGCTGCACCGAATGTCTCACCGGACAGTACGTGCCCTTGGACCAGGCAACTCCCACTCAGGTCCTGAAGATGCGGATCGGTCAGCTTCGTAACAACACCGGCGAGGACTTCGAGCCGCTGCCCACCACCGTGCAGCCCACGAGCTTCGCCGTGTACGCGGTCAAGCCCGGCGACCCCAACGAAGAGTTTTTCGCGATCCACGTCCGTCGCCACGCAGATCGGTTGTGGACGGTCGGCACCGGTTCCCACTGCTATGGTCCCGACGACCTGGTGGCCCACAAGCGGGTGGCCGCGTGCCAGGGCGCCCACCGCTACGACGAGGCAACCGCGATCGACATCGCCAGGGCCGCCGCTCCGCACGTCACCCATGGTGCCTTCACGATCGTCGACGCGCTCCGGCGCGATTAGGCGGCCTCCTCCGTCGCATCGCTCCCGTGCGGCTCGGGCACACGGCGGGCAGCCGGCGACAGCGCACCCACACGGAAGGCACCACCCACCTCACGAACACGAAGGCATCATGCTCGCAACCAGTCTTCTCCGGGTGCCCGACCGTTGGTCCTGGACGCTCCCGGAGTCCCGGCAACTCGCCGAGTGGCGCCACGAGATGGAAGAGTTCAATCGAACTGACATCGGACTCCTCTCGATGGCATGCTCCCTCACGAACGTACGGACGTCTCTGTTTCCCTACGTCCCCGAAGCGCGCGACCCGGCCGTGGCGGCGGCGTTCGCGCTCTGCGGTCAGGAATCGCAGCGCTTGGCTGACGCCCGGATCTACCAGGTGGACGAGGAGACCACGGCTGCCGCGGTAGCCGCCGCCTCGACGCCGCCGACGGAGGCGATCGATGCCGGACGCCTCCCCTCCCCGAGCGGATTGATGGTCTTCGAATCACCGATCGGCTCGTACGAGATCACGCCCGGAGATCTCGGGATATCGGACGACGAAGCCCGCGCCGTACACACACCCATCGTGGCGGTCTCGTGGTCGTTGTGGACGGCCGAGCCGGTTCTCGGAGCGAATGTGCCCACGGACTGGCTCGCCAACACGGAACACGGCTGGCGGCTGATCGAGCCCGGCCGCCAGGGCATATGGATCACCTTCTACACGGCGTGCGGCGCGGCCTACGGTGCCCTGGCCCCGGACACGGTCGTCCTCGACCCGCTCGGCGGGCGAACCACCTCGAGCCAGGTACTCGCCTCGCTCCGAACGCCTGGGAGACCCCAACTGACCTGGGACAACGAGACCGTTCTGCTCCTGGGCACCAGCTTCCCCGCCCAGGGATCCCCTCTGGGAACGACCGGACGGTGGGCACAAACCGTCTACACGGCCTGGCAGTTGATGTCACAGACCGGCCGACACGCGTGGACCGAGACCGAGGTGGTCCCCCGTGACCGCGCCGGACGACGCAGGGACCGGCGCGCAGGCGTCACGTCCGACGGTGACGTGCGGGTCGTACGGTTGCGAACCGCAATGCGACCGCCCGCGGACGCCACCGAGAAGGATCGGCAGGCCGGTCAGGGCCGCCGGCCGCCGCGCACCGAATTCCGTTGGGAGGTGCCGCCGTACCGCAGTCCGAACCGCTGCCTGAACACGTGGGCCCACGCGTCCGGTGGCTGCACTCACGGCGAACGCATCATCAGGAAGCACTACAACGGCCCCAAGGGCAAGCCCGTCCGCAGGCTGCGGGGCCCGGTGTACGTGTGGGACGAAATCACGGAGGACGAGTGACAGCACGGCGGGCCTCCTCGTTCCCGGCGACCGGGTCGGGACAGCCGGGAAGTTGCTCCTCGACGACCGGTTGCTCGCGCGAGCACGACACACCAACGAAGCACATCGACGGGCCCGGGTCCGCCGGGCCAACCCGGAGCGACACATGTGTGGTCCATTCCCGAACTCTCCTGCGGTGGAGACGGAAGGCGAGGACGACTCCGAGGAACTGATGCAGGCCGGCAGCCTCGGAGCGTCCCATGTGAGGGCGGTGGTGAGCGAGCCGCTTTCCGAGGACAAGGCAGCCGGGCTGCGATGCCTCATCGAGCGCATCGGCGGACGGCCGACGACGGACACCTCGGAATGCGAGCGGGGCACATGACCACGCAATCATTGTATAATTGTCAATTATTCGGTACTATAAAGAGGTATTCGGAGGCGGCTCGCGCTTCCGGTTCCTGTATGGCCCGGTGCGAGCCCACGCCCCGACTACAGCCGCCACCACCGCTCGTCGTTGTCCTCGGGAAGCACTCCGGGGACGCGCCGACCCCACCTTCACGGAGGGACTCCCTTGACCAAGCCCACCCCCGTTCAGGCACGACAGATCCGGCTCGCGAGCGAACACGCCGCCGGGAGAATCCCCGACGACACCGCGCCGTCGACCGTGCGCTCGCTCGCGGCCAACGGATGGGTTCGTGACCTGGACCCGCATGGCCGGACCCGAGCCCAGGCCGAGGCCGCCGGCGACACCACCGGAGAATTCGCCCCGCACGTCACGCGAGCCGGCCGCGCCGTCGCCGCCGGAACCCGGCCTACGTCGACCGACGACATCCTCGCGCGGCTCGCGAGTCTGCTCACCGCAGACTCCTATCGACTCACCCGTTCGCGGAACGGCCGTATCAGCTGTGCCCGGGGCAATTGGTCGGACGACGGCCCCAAGCCAGCGAAGGCGATCGCTGCGCACATGCGCGACCGCTGGTTCGGCACCGACGTGGCCGACTTCGGCGACGGCCGGATCCTGATGACCTTCCCCGACGGAGACTGGGAACTGTTCTCGCCGGTCCTGGGTCCGGAGGGGGCCGACCCCGACCCCGATCCGGTCTTCGCGGACGGCGTGCGGGTGACGGCCCTGGTATACGTCCACGGCGCCACGTATGAACGCACGGGCACCGTCGTCAACGCGTACCTGTCCCGACCCTTCCACCACGAGCGCATCCCGACGGTCACACTGCTCCTGGACGACGACACCGTCCACCACGCCCACGTCATCGACTGCGTCCCGCTCTCCGGCCCGGCCCCCACACGGCGCAGCGACGCTTCCCCGGCCGGGGGCAAGTGGGTCTGCAAGATCGTCGTGGACGGTGGCGGGGCGACCCACAGGCAGACGAGTGACCACCTCACCGAATCGGCCGCTCGGGAAGTGCTCGCGGCGTACGCCCGCGCGAACTGGAGCGACCTCGTCGAAGTCGACGAGTCCGCCCCGGCCGACCCCGACGGGCTGAGCGACGAGGAGACGGTGCTCTTGTTCTTCGGCCACGCCGACCGGCACTGCGAGGTGTACTTCGTGCCGTCCGACTGAACCCGCCACACCCTCGTGCAGCGCCCGCGCGGGACGCCGACGTCGCACCGCCCGCGTGCCCGGCGACCGTGCGATCCGATTCCCGCGTTCAGGAAGGCGTGGCGACGAATCGGATGATGCGGCAACCGCACGAGCCGTGTCCTGACCACGACCGTTTCGAGGGGCCGCACAATGCCTTCGCCGTCCCGACCCGACCTCGGAGGACGCCGTGCCCGACAGGCAAACGGTGCATCGACCCATCTACCCCTGCACGTTGCAGCGTGACCCGGACGGCCACGGCTATCGGACTTCGGACGGGCGATACCGCGTACTGCCCACATACGCCGACAACCCCATGGGCGGTCGAACGGCTCGCATCAACGGCTGGGTCGTGAAGGACGCGCACGATGCGAACGCGCGGTCGCAGTCCTACTTCCACCTGTCCGACGTCAGGGCCACCTACTGCACTCCGGCCGCACACATGCCCTGGTTGGTGTGCGACTCGGTCGACGGAGTCCTTCGTCGCGCGCGCACCATGAACGAGGCTGCGTGGTGGCTGTGCCGGCTCGGCACCGTGCCTGTGCGCGGCCGGCACCACAGGGGGGAGTTGTGTTACGAATACCTTCTCGGACCTTCGGGGCCCGGTGGTACACGTGTGGTCGTCGTTCGGGCGGACAAGGCCCACCAATACGGCTGGGACCCCCACCAGCAGCCTCGCTTTCCTCTTCCCTCAAAGCCGTTCGCCGTACGTGCCCGAGCTGGAGAAGGTTCTGCGTCTTGACGTCGCGGCAGGCGGGTTGATGTCGTCGGGGGCTCCGGCGCACGTGGAAGGCTTGAGCGCTTCGGGTTGCCCTCATCCGGCGAGTGACGCGAGGCGACCGAGTACAGCAACCAGAGAGAGTGTGCGGTCCGGAGCGACCCGAACCAGGAGGTGCGCGAGCGTATAGCCGGTCTGGGGGTCCGGGGTCGAGGACCGCAGCCACGTTCCGAGACCGTGGTCGAGCACCCGGGCGACCTGCAGAGGCGGTGATCCGAGATGGTTGAGGGTGGCGGCGGCCAGACCGAACAGATGACTTGCCCGCGCATCGTTCCGGAATCGTTCCGCGAGGGCCTGGAATTCGAGGGCTGTGGCGGTGGCTGCGAGTTCGTTCTGTTCCGCCACGGTGGGAGTGGCCCGCGGATCGGCCGGGCCGGTCTCGGGTCGAGGTCGATGCCAGGCCATGACGACGACGTGACCATCGGGTTCGACCACGATGGTGTGAACTGCGCCGTCCGGCCGCGCGACGCTGACTCGGACCCGATGCCCCGACCGTGACGCACTTTGACGTGGCGTCCGCAGCGCATGCGCGAGGGGGCCGCCTCTGCCGCCTTGCGGCACGAAGAGCACGCCGTCGGCGTGGACGGCTCCGCCGGGCATCTCCAGGACGGTGGTGTGAACGAGTGGCGGAACCTGCCCGCCGGGGGCTGCTTCGTTCATTTCGGGCAACTCCTCGATGGTGTGCGTGCGGACACTGATAGAGGTGTCGCCAGGACCGGCCGTGTGACATCGAACGGGGTGCGGAGTCGAGTTCTCCCACACCCCTTTCGCCGGCAACGCTGCGGCGCTGGCCGCGGGAAAGGGCGATCCGCCCCGGCCGGGCAGCCTCCAAGCAGCGCTCATCGTGATCCGACCGGTCCCGAGTTCTCCTGTGTGGACCACGCACCGCATCGAACGTACAAACTTGTCATGGCGGGCACGCGGGTCGGCAAATCCCGTTCTGGCCCCATCTCGAGCAGTGTGTCCGCCACAGCGATGTCGGCCGCCACGCTGGATCCATCAGTCCGATCGCACGCATTTTCGAGTCGTGTGGTTGGATCGACACGCTGCGCGGGCGGGCGATCGGGGACGGCACTCCATCCGTCCGTCCGCGCATCCCGATCGCCGCAGGCGAACCGTTGCACATGGAAGTAGATTTTATAAATCTCATCCATGCTGTATTGTTGGTCGCGGCCAGCCGAGGCTGGTGGTCGTTTCCCCGCAGGGGAACGCCCCCAGTCGACCACGATCCGGTGCGGGCCGAGCACCCGTTGGGCCCTGCTCGCCTCGGTGTGTCGTTCGCGACCTTGGCACTGGAGCATGCGGCTCTACGAGCCTGGCGCCGCCGCTCAGACACTCGCCGCAGACACCCTCGCACTGATCGCGTTCCCGTTCGTCGAAAACCGTGCAGCGGCCGGCCGCCCATGAAACTGACGCTCGCGCATCGTCACCATCGTGCTCGCGCCGACTTTCGTCCGCCCCCAGATGGGAGCCCCGATGCCCGCAACCCCACCCACCATGCCCAACGGTTGGTTCATCAGGTGCCGAATGCTCGCCAACCTCATGCTCCTGACCTTGGTCGACGACAAGGGGGGAGCGCGCGGTAGCCGTCTTGCTCCCCCCGCCCACGAAGGCAGGGCGCGCAAGACCGCGCACACCTTGGAGGACATCACCACTTCCACAACACGCCTCGCGGCCCGGGAGCTGCTCGAAGCCTTCGTCGGCCACCAGGAACAGACACGGGCGAGTGCCGTTCGCTTCGGTCGGACGATCCCGGATTTTCCCGATCTCGTCGACAAGATCCGCGCGGTGGCCGTCGGTTGCCACGTCGACGTCGACGTCGATGAAGCTGCACCGGCGGTCATGCTCGTAATGGAAGCATCCGGTGCGGCGTCCCACCGGCTGCTGGGACTGGTCGCCGAATGGCCGGAGGCGGACGCGCACCCCCGCACGGTCAGCGTGCGACGCCACCCTGGCCCGAGCCTGGTCGTGACGATGGACCAGGCGAGAGCCAGCCGATTCCTTGCGTGGATACGCGACCGTCCCTGACCACGTGCGCCGACCAGTGCGCCGTTGCCCAGAGTTCACCGCCCGGGCAGGCACGATGAACGAACTCCTCGTCGCGTCCGCGCCACGACCACCGAACGATTTCCCGAGGCCTGGCCGCCGAATCCCGAGCCTTCAGGGTGGAGTGAAAACCGCAAATGCCCAATTCTGTCTGCATGTTCGGCGCGTATGCCCGCTCTCCGTCCGAGCGTCGGCAGGAGAAGGTGGAGTGCCGCGTCGTCCCGTGAACAGTGATGGCTTTAGGGACCCGTGTCGAACATGCGTGTCGGCATCGGCGGGGCGGCGAGGTCCAGGTCTGCGCACACGGCCGCGTACAGCTGGGGTCGTTCCAGCACGTGACGGACGTTGAGGGCGGCGCCGGCGAGGTGTGCGTAGACCTGCTCGGCGTGACTGCTGTACCTGTCGAGGCGGCGCTCGCGGGCGAGTGCCCGGGCCCAGGGCAATGTCTTGGCCATCTCGGCGAGCACGCGGGTGAGCGGACCGGACCGAGCCGCTCCGAACTCCCTTTCTCGCTGCTCGTCGGTCATCGTGCGCCACACGACGTGGTCGGTCAGGGAGTCGGTTGGGGAACGTACGGTAAGGAAGTGCGGCAGGTGGGAGACGGGGTGCTCGTCGGTGGACGGGACCACTCCCATGATCGGGACATAAGGTTCGCATTCGGCGCGGTGCGCGTCGTAGGCCAACCGGTGACCCGCGCAGAGCGCGAGACCAACGACGCCGGCTCGGGTTCCACGGCTGCTCAGACAGACGACGGTGATGACATCGTCACGTCGCGCGGCGGTGTGCGCCGTACCGGCCATGTCGCCGTCGGAGGCTCGCCAGGTGACCGTGCCCCACGGCGTATCGGCGAGGACTTGGTCGCCCGGAGCAGGGGGCCGCTCGGGAGCCAGCAACAGAAGGAGTCGTGCTCGGTCGGGTCCGACGTGGAGCGGGGTCATCGCCTTGAGGTCGGCGTGTTCGAGGAACCGGTCCGAGTAGGACGCGTCGCCGATCGTGGAGCGGTCGGCCGCGGGTGTTCGTTGCGCGGGTGGCATTGACCCAGTGGGCTGGTTCACGATTGTTCTCCGTCGGGAGTGGCCCGGTCTCGATGGTTTGGGTAAGGGCAATTGAGCTCGTCAGGTGCGCGATCGTCGTCGGCTCGAAGGACGGCGGCGTGTGCTTGTGCAACCAGGGGTGTGTTCCGTCACCGCGCCCAATCCAGGTAGGGCCGGTTCGCGGAGTGGGCATCCAAGTAGGTAGATGCGCGGGCGGCCGACTGCCTCGAGCCCGGGTGGTGCCGAGCGACGCCGGAGCCGTTCCCGGTTGGGCAAGCGGTCCGTGCGTCGTCGCTCGGTTTCCTACGCGCGAACATGGGATCCGCCGCGGGGCGCCACCGTCAGGGCTGCGGCACCGTCGGTGTGGATGTCGAATGCTTTGGACATGCCCGTGTCGCGGAGGATCTTGAGAACGAGCCCGCCCTCGCGGGTGACGACCCGCAGCGCTCGCCCCTGCGATTGCAGGTGCCCTTGCACGCGGCACAGGCCCCCCATCGAAACAGGGTCCAGGAAGTCGACGCACGTCAGGTCGACAATCAGGTCGCCATACCCCTCTGCGGTCAGCCTCGTGAGTTCCTCGGTCAGGGTGCATTCCTGGTAGGGGTCCAGGTCGCCGCTCACCTCGACGATGGTGTGGTCGTCGTGCCGACGGACGGTCATGGTGACGACGCCGTGGCCCCAATGACTAGTCCACGTCCTGGTGTCCGGTTCCACGATGCGATCTCCTGGGTTCGAGGCTGGCGGTCGGGTGTCTCGCTGGTTCGGTGATCGGTCGCGCCGCCGGTCGAGGGCGGCGGCTCGGGCGAGGTGTGTGCGGGCCCGTGCAGGTGCGTGGGCATTCTTTGCCGGCACGGATGTGGTGGTAGCGCGAGACGGCTACGAGGGCGTGGTTGTCCGAGGCGCCTGCTGGATGGTCAGCTCAGGCGGGCGATGCCGCCGTACATGACGCACTCGTGGGTGTTGCGCAGGAATCCGCGGTCAGGGTCGGGGCGCCATTGGGCGACGTCAACCAGGCCGGGATCGAGGAGGGCGTATCCGTCCAGGAACGCATCGATTTCGGCGCGGGTGCGTACGCGTCCCCAGCGGTCGTCGGTGGCTTGGCGCATGTGGTCGGTGAGGAGGGTGCGGTCGTGGTCGTCGTCGGCGACGAGGTGGCTGAGGACGATCAGGCTGTGTGGGGCGAGTCGTTCGTGCAGGCGGCGCAGGAGCGTGGTGACGTCGGTGTCGTCGGTCAGGCCGTGCAGTGCGGCGGTGAGCAGGACGCCGGTGGGTCGGTCGGCGGCGAGGACGCGGCGGGCGGCGGGGTGGTCGAGGACGGTGTGGAGGTCGGTCATGTCCGCGTGGAGTGCGTCGGTGTGTGTGTCCTCGTCGAGGAGGGTGCGGGCGTGGGCGTGTGCGTGGGGGTCGTGGTCCACGTGCAGGTAGCGGCTCGTGGAGGGCAGGTGGTCGGCGATCGTGCGGGGGTCGAGTGGGTCGGGGATTCCTCCGCCGAGGTCGAGGAATTGGTCGATGTTGTGTTCGTCGACCAGCGTGCGGACGGCACGGGCCCGGAACGCGCGGTGTTGGAGGGCGACGACGTGGGCGTTGGGGGCGAGTTCGAGCAGCGCGTCGGCGGCGCGCCGGTCGGCTGCGTAGTGGTCGATGCCGCCGAGTAGCCAGTCCCATACGCGCGCATCGGTCGCGGTGTGTCGGTCGATGCCGTGCCGCAACATCGCCGGGTTGTCCCGGGGTTGGGCGGGCGGGGTGTTCACGGGGCGGCGCCTGTGGCCGGGGTTGGGGCGCGGTCGGCGACGCGTATCCACGCCGGCAGGTGGTCCGAGGCGCGCTTGGCGCGTTCGGTGGTCACGACACCGCAGTCGCGGATGCGGGGCGCCAGGAAGGAGGACACCAGGGTGTGGTCGCTGCGGTGGAGGTCGGGTTCGCGGTCGTCCCAGTGGCCGACGGTGGGCGGTGGAAGGGTGTTCAGCCTTCGGTAGGGGTCGACGAACCCGGCGTCGTGGAGTTTGCGGATCGCGCGTCGGTCTGCGTCGCCGAAGCCGCCGCCGGGGAGGTCGATGCGGTGTCTTGAGTGCAGGTGTCGCGGGAACTCGTCCCAGTTCGGTTCGTCGTCGTGGGCGCCGATCGTGTTGAGGTCGCCGAGCAGGACGCACGCCGTCCCTGCCTGGGCATAGCCGGTGAGCCACGCTGCTTCCTTGGCGCGTCCGTCCGGGGAGAACGGGTCGAGGTGTGTGTTGAGGACGGTGAGGCTCTCGCCGCTCGCACGGATCACGAAGGTGGCGCGTTGCAGTGTGTGGTGGAACTTGCCGCAGGCGGCGTCCGCTGTCCAGGACGTCAGCCGTAGTCGGTTCGTGCGGTAGAAGATGATCAGGTGGCAGTCGTGGCTGGCCGACGGTGCGAACAGGGCGTGCATGCCGAGGAGTTCGGCGGTGTCGCAGACGCGGGCGAAGCCGTCGGCGTCCCACGACTTGGCTTCCTGGAGTCCGATGACGTCGGCGTCGAGATCGTGGAGGACAGCCAGGACGTCGGCGTATCGGCCCGGGTCCCACGCGCCGTCCAAAATGTTGTAGGTGGCGTAGATCAGACCGTCCGTGGACGGGGCACCGGCAACGGTGGTGCGTTCCTGGCGCCTGCGCGTGGTCGTGGCGTCGGACCGTCTGGTGTCGGGCGTGACGGTTGCGGTGCCTGGAACACGCGGGTCGGCGGGGTCCGGGATTACGGTGCGTGGGGCCGACCTTCCGAATGTCGTGCCGTTGGCAGGCCTTCCAGCGCTGGCGGGCTTGGGACGCGAGCGCGGGCGCACTGCGGTGATGCACGTGAGGAACCGTTGATGTCCCGGGCGACGCGGGAGGGCCGGGGCGAACGCGTAAACCAAGTCACGGATCCCGGGCAGTGGTCTGTCGACCAGGGCGAAGCCGTTCGGGGCCTGTTTCTCGGCGGGACCGCCGCAGGGGCGCGGTGGGGGGTACGGGGGCAACGGGGGGCCTCCGGTCGAGTCCGGTTCGGTCGCGGGTGTTCGGGCCCGGCGTCGCTCGCCGCTGACGGCGCGGCGGCGCGCCAGGGTGTCGGGTCAGCGGCGTACGGGTCGGGCGCCGCCAAGGGTGCGGACGGTGCTGTCGCGGTGGCCAGCGGCCAGGCGGCGGCGGGTATCGCTGTGTCCGTGTGCGGTGAGGGCGAGGCCGTCCAGGATGTGGCGGTGCGGCTCGGTGTCGTCGAGGTAGACCGCTCCCCACTCGTGTTCGAGGCAGGTCAGATCGGATCCAGTGGGAAAATGCAGGTACGCGAACGACGACGTCGGAGCCGGGGGCAGCAAGTGAGGCACGGTGCGTATGTGCGTACGTGGACGGTGGGTGGCGGTGGAGAGGGATCGCAGTTGGTGCGCCACGACCGTGGCGTCGCCGACGACACCGTCGAGGACTCGCTCGTCGATGAGGGCGGTCAGCACGATGTCCGGCTCCCGGTCGAGAATGGCGTGTCGCGGCGGGACACGCAGTGCCAGCGGATCCGGCTCGTGGCGTTCGGGGTGTGGGGGATGGGTGCTCAGTGCCCGCTCGTAGGCCGGCGTGCGCAGGAGCGCGGGAACGGTGTGCGCGGCGTACACGCGAATGTGGTCGGCGAGGATTTCGACGGCGGTCAGGCGTTCGCGCCATCCGGGCAGGATGTCGGCGTATCGGCCGGGCCATGGGCAGGGGCGGGACTCGTCGAGCAGCTTCCCCACGACGACGACGGCCGCAGGGTCGTGGACGCGATAGGCGCGGACGAGGTCCTCGACGTCCTTTGAGCGTGGTGGGCTTTCGCCGCGTTCGAGCCGGCTGATCTTGGCTGCGGATCCGCGGATGACGTGAGCGGCGTCCTGTTGCTTCATCCCGCTTTCGACGCGCAGCGCCCGCAGGACGGCACCCAGCACCACTGCGGCCGGTGACGGCCGTGTCGGGGCGGTCACGACAGCCTCGAACCGACGTGCGTGCCTTGTGGGATCGCGCTGTGGGGGTCGGTGAGGTCGCGTTCTTGCGGGTTCCGAGGCCGGGAGGGTGCGGCCGGGGTCCACTCGTCGGTCTGGGAGCCGGGAGTCGATGCCTGAGTGCGTGTTCGCGCGAGCGCGTCGCCGGTGTTCATCAAGGGGTTGCGCCAGCGCAGCTCGGGACGGCGAGGTCATGCTCGTTGAGGAGGTCGTCGATCAGGCGGTCGACGACGACGTCGGACGCGTCGTGCAGGGACAGAACCGCGACGGCCTGGGCGTCGCGGGCCCGCCACAGGCGATGTGCACGCACGATCCGATCCGCAGCCTCGGGATGGGCGGTGAGCGTGGGGTCGTCGACTGCGGCCGAGCACTCGCGCAGCCGGCGGGCGGCGATGTCCAAGTGGATGGTGATGTCCGGGACGAGTGCGTCGGCGCGCAACCGGCGCAGCGTGTCGGCGAGGCTGGGGCGCCGAGCGCGCCGGCTCCCGGCCGCGTGGTCCACCGCCAGCGCGAGCACGCCGTGGATGAGGATGATCGTGGTGCCGGCGTCCGCCTGTGTACGAGCCGCCCGCATCCGCGCGTTGAGTTCCACGGCCCGGGCGGGCAGTCCCCGCCGGGAGTCGTCGGGTGTGTGGGCGGGCGGCTGCGCTCCTGGCCGGACGACGCCGCCCGTGCGCGAGCGCAGGGCCCGGGCGATCGCGTCCGTGTCGACGCCGAATGGGCCTTCGACCAGGATCACGGGCGCCCCGACCCGCGGCCGAGGACAGGGCAGGACCCGCCCGGTCCACAACACACGAGTCCGGTCGCCGTCCGGGTCGGCGGCCGTCCGGGCCGAGTCGGGCGCTCGCCGGGAACGGGCGACGGGCGAGTCGGGCGTATGCACGAACCCTCCTGGGGCGAGTGGTGACAGACGGGATGATCGGCGGACGGCCCGAGGTTGGGTGGCTCGGGCGAACGGGACGTTCCTGCCTCGGTCGAGCGGTAGGCACCCACGGAGTGCGGTTGTCCTACGGTCCGGCGGGGGCGATGGGACGGAGGTGTCGGTAGCCCAGGTGTAGGACGTGCAGGGGTCGTTCACCGGCGTTGTTGGAGAAGCCACGCGGCACGTCGGAGGCGAGGATCAGGGCATCGCCCGGCCGCAGGCCGATGTGCCTCAGAGCGCGCAAGGGGGTCAGCGTGCGGTCGCCGGGGGGAGACGACATAGGCAAACTCACGTCGACGACGATGCCACCGTGCCGGTCCCACAAGGGGTCCATGGCCATCGTGGAGCGCCCTCCACGATGGTCGCCACGCGCATGCCGGCCCTGCCGCGAGGAGCGCGGCGCCCCGGGCACCGTACCCGCGCGGAGGTGAGCAACCGGCGCCATGGAGAGCTGGCGCGCCCACCTCGTCGACGCCCCGCGAGCGCGCCCAAGGGGAGAAGGCATCCTCTCGCGTACGTCGACGGTCGAAGGTCGGAAGTTCGAATGGGCCGGGGCTGCGGCCGCCACCCGGCAGTTCCTGGTCCGCCTTGGCAGCCGTCCCGGCACTACGCTCACGCTCCACCGCGTGTGTGGCCCGTCGGCGCGGTCGTGGGGAACAGCAAGGGGTCCGGGATCGGGTTCATCGGGTCCAGGACCAGGGGCACGAAATCCCGGGGATTCGAGGCGCGTTCCTGCACCAGTGACACGCGCCGCATCACCGCCGCCGTGGCGTAGGCGCTCAGGTCGAACACGATCCGGGGCGCCTGTCCGGGCACGCCGTGGACGACAAAGCGGACGACGCCCCCGTGGGTCGTGCCCACGGCGACGCAGCGTTCGGGTACAAGGAGATGAGACACGGCAGGGCCCCCGGGCAGTCGAAACGGTTGACGCGAACGAGATCGTGTTGATGTGTGGCTGGCGGACGGCTGCAATCGCGCCGGATGGCGTGGCAGCTCGTCACGCGCCGGTTCCCGATGTACACGGTTCGGGAGCGGTGTCCGCAACTGCATAGTCGTCGCCGGTCACGTCCGCCACTAGAGCGTCGAACGTGCGCGAGTCGAGACCGAAGCGTTCCCGGGCGAGGTTCCACAGGGCTTCTCCGAGATCGCCCATCTGCGCGTCGTCGCACGCCACGACGGCCACGGCGCATTCGTTCGGGGTGTCGAGTAGTACCAGCCGCACGCGGCCCACCGTGTCCCCCGGCGGAGTCTCCTCACGGGTCATCACCACCGCTCCGGTGCCGCCGACCCGGACAGTCACCGACACCCGAGCGCCCGGGTCGCAAGCGGGAGCCGTCAACAACGCGGTCACGTCGTTCGCGGTCGTCACGAAACCACCTCGGTACCCACGGTCCGCGCAGCGATCGCCTCGTGAGGCACGTTGTGCGTCCCGTTTCTGTTGCCCCGCACCTTCCAATCCTTTCGAGTCGCCGCTCCAGGCGAACCAGGCCGAGGCCATTGGTTCCCGAGTCGGTCTGTTGGGACGGTGGTGGCACCGGGGCGCCGATTCGCCGCGGCGCCACCACCGCATGGGCCCGTCGTCGTTGACGAGCCCGGTTGCCCCGCCGAAGCGGCTCGACCTCAAGGCCCGGTCCTTGAGGGAGCAGCTCACGTCGGGGTGTCCGATCGGTGGGACAACCGAGAAGTGGTTCTCGCCACCGTGGTTCGGGGCAGTCCAATCGCGTTCGTCAGTCGGGCGTCTCCCGTGCCCCGACGACCTCGTGACGCACGGGCTCGGCCGGGCTCACGTCCGATCGCTCCTTCAAGCCACCGAGGAGGTCCGCCACTGCTTGCGGACTCAGTTCTTCGGATCCGTGCGAGCGCGCGACATCCTTCGGGCCGTACACCAAGCGGGCAACCAATCGACTCGCCTCTCCGGTGGCATTGCTGCTCATGCTTTCGGGTTTCCTGTCCACGGGGCCGGCGATGTGCGACCGGAGGAATCGTTGGGCACCTGGGAGCGAAGCTCCGTCTCGAAACGCGGCCCTCATCGGTCGCGCCCCCTCACACCAGGCTGGGCAAAGGCGCAGGGACGTCGTCGGGCGCCGCGGCGCGCGTAAGTACGCGGTGGCGTGCGAGTACCGTCAGGACCTCTTTCAGCACCTCGTCGGGCGTCCTGTCCTCGGTGTGGACGACCGTGCCCGGAGCCGGGCTTGGTCCGTACGGGCCGTGGTACTCGACCATGCGACCCAGCCGGTCCGGGTCGGCGGCCAGCGTCAGATCCTCCGGTCCAGCGAGCTCCTTCTCGCGCAGCCTCCGGGCCAGGGTCTCGACGCTCGCCGTAAGGCAGATGGTGAGCGGCGTCCGCAGCAACGGGCGGTGGTCGATCAGGAGACGCTCGACACTGCACGTCGGCCGATCATGCTGGTCGGCGTGGGTCGAGCAGGCCGTGCGGATGTAGCCGTCGACGACGAACACGGGGGCGTTCTCCGGTCGGTCGCACATGTCCGACGCCAACCGCAGCCGACGCACCCGCGCCTCGAAGGCGCCCCGCCAGCCACCGGTTGGGGAACCCGATTCCGGGATCGGGTCGGGGTCGGCGGTGAACCCGCCGCAGCCCAGCACCACGCGCAGGTGGGTGGCGATCGTCGTCTTGCCGACGCCACGCGGGCCTTCGATCGCCACCATCCGCGCGACAACCGGAGAGGCGGGTATGAACGGGGCCGAGACGATCATGTCGAGCGCTCCAGGACAGGAAGACGGACGGACCAGTGGCGTCCGGTGCTCGCCGGACCCGCCGCTGCACCGACGCGGCCCGCTCGCACGGCGGTCTGCCGACACGGACCGGCCACGCCGCGCCCGCCCTCCCGGCCACCCTTCGTCCAAGGAGGCGCGAGCCGGAAGTCGACGGATCCGGACGGACCCGAGCCGGGGCGCGTCGAACTCTCGACGCTGGCCTGCGTCTCCGGGGTGCGGACGCTCCGGCGCAGCGCCAGGCGTTCGGTGCGGGCGTAGTCCGCGGTCTGCCAGTAGACGGCCTTGCCGACGCCGTCCTGTTGCGCGCCCCAGGCGCCCTCGAGCGCGTCCACCATGCCCATGCCCCGGCCGGATTCCCATCCGTCGCCGGCATCAAGCACACGAGGCTCGGTCGTAGTGTTGTCCCAGACCTGGAAGCGCACCTGCGAGCCGACGCGGTACGCACTCAGGCGGAGGCGGCCGCCTTCGACGCCGCCGTGCTTGAGTGCGTTGGCCAGGATCTCGCCGGCCGCCAGGCCCACGGCGTACCGGGTGTCGGCGTCCACTCCCAATCCGGCCAGCCAGGACACCAGTTCGTGACGCAGGCTCGGCACGTCTTCGAAGGTGGCCATGTCTCGGGTCCAGTTCGTGGTGTCGAAAGGGCTATCGGACACGGCAATTCGACCTCCTCGGGGCCGCGTTCGTCCGCCTCTGTCGCGGGCGGTGTGGGGGGTGGGGTCGGGTCGGGCGTTGAACGGCGGTGGCGAACACTGCAACTCCATCGACCGCGCGGGCGGCCGGGTTGGTGCGCGGAGGGTTGTCGCGATCGGATGCGTGAACGAACCCGGGACGGTCCCCCGCCGGCCGCCGAAAGCGAGGCGTCGGTGATCCGCACACCTCCACAATTGCGGTTCCAGGTCCGGGGCTCCACGTCGTGGCACCGCCATCTCGCCGCCATCTCGCCTGTGGTGCGGGCTACCCGAAAGAGCGAGATGACCACAAATCTCACCAGACTTAACTCCCATAGCGGGCATGATGTTGAGGTGTGTCACTCTCAGTTGTCATATCCGCTGGCGTCTTCGCGTGATGATGACGGCAAGATGGCGGTCCCCTCGCGTGGAGGAGTGGCCCTTGCCGTCGCCAAGGTGAACGTGTGCCCCGACGCCTCGCACAGATTCCGGCGTGGCGTCGCCGGTGGCGCACGACGTGAGGGAGAACAACGTTGTCGACGATGTCCGAGAACCCACCGGAGCCGTGGACGGCCCCGGGACGGGTTCGCCCTGCGGATCGCGTATGCCGCCCGCGGCTTTCGGCGAGCGCGGCTCGGCACCTGTCGTCCGCCATGTCCGCCTGGCCGTTGGCGGTGGGTTGTCGCGCCATCGGCGGGCCCGCCGCCGTCGACCACCGGGCTCTGGGTTGGGCGCAGGTCGACTCCTCACGTTCGATCGAGGGTCTGCACGCGGCGATCGAGCGCGGCGCGAACTTGTTCGACGTGGGGGACGTATTCGGGTACGGGCACGCGGAGCGCCTGCTCGGGAAGGTTGTTCGCGAGTATCGGCGGGAGGATCTGAGAATCATCGGCCGGGTCGGCTGGGTACGCGGTTCATCCGTGCACGGCTTCGCCGGCACCGTAGTGCGACGACAGTTCGAGCAGACCTTGGAGAACCTACGGACCGACTACCTCGACGTCTACTGTTTCGATCACGACAATTTCGGGATCGACGACGACCACTTGGGCGAGAGCCTCGCGCAGATGCGCGCGCTGCGCGAGGACGGCCACGTGCGAGCGATCGCCATGCGCGGCCCCGATCCCTTCGCCCCGAACCCGCACGCCGCCGGCCTGCGATTCGCACGTCTGTTTCGGGTCATCCGGCCGGACGTCGTCTCGCTTCGTTTCAACGGCCTGTGCCCCGCCACCTCCGTGGACGGCGAGGATACATTCGCCTTCACCGCCCGGCACGGCGTCGGCCTCCTCCTCCACGAGCCGTTGGGCCAAGGCGTGTTGACCGGGAAGTACGATCCCGCTCGTCCGCCTTCCTTCGGTCCCGGTGACAGTCGCAGCCATGAGCGATGGTTCACCGCGGCCGGACTCGCGGCGATGGAGCCGGGCCTGCGCCGGTTGCGGGACCGCTTCGGCGACAAGCCCGGTGATCTGGCCCGCGTCGCTCTGCAGTACTGCCTACAGCAGGCCGACCACGCGGCGGTCCTGGTCGGGTTCACCTCCGCCGAACAAATCGTCGGCAATCATCATGCGGTCCGCGAACTGGACGACGCCGAGGCCGACTTCGTCGATGAAACGTACCGAGAAATGCGAGCCGCGTTGTCCGTGGCTCCCGTCGGCCCGATGGCCTGACTCCCTTGCGCGGTTCGCCTCCACGGGCGCCGGATCCGAACCCTGGAGTACCCGCAAGCGTCCTCGTAGACGGCGCGCGGCGGGGTCTACGACGGCACGCCGCCCGAAGGTGTCGGGTTGCGGCTCACGTGCCGCACAGTGGCACTCGTGCGACCACGTCCCAGCGGTAGGCGGCGCGTTCACGCCTGAGTTCCACCAGGTCCACACCGTCGACGCGCACCGCGACGCGCGGCCGCCCGCGCAGGAGCGCCACCTGCTCGATCACCTCGGCCGCAGGTCGGGCGCGATTCGAGTAAGCGATGCCCAGGTGGGGGCGCAGAAGCGCGGTGGGACCTCCCGCGGGTGCTCCGGCCCCGGCCAGGACCGCGTGTAGGTCGATCACCGGTCCCCAGGGGGCGACGCTGTAGCGAAGCGAGCCTTGGGACCCGGCCAGGGGGCCCACCGACAACTCGAAGGTGTCCGGAGTCTGCCCACGAACGCGATCGACGAGCTGCGCCAGGAAGACTGGGTTGGTGTCCGCCGCGTCTGCGACCTTGTTCAAGGTGATGTGCAGCCCCTCGGAGGGCACCGGATCCAGGAACGGGTCCGCAACGACGGCCTGGCAGGTGAGAGCCTCGTGGATCAAGGCTTCCTCGTGGGCGAAGGTGAGCATCCAGTAGTAGGCACGTCCACCGTTCCATCCGGGACGGTCCCAGTGGTCGACCATGGTCGACACGGCACGAAAGGCGCCCCAGTCGTGCTCGGCGATCACCTTCGCATCGAGCAGGCTCGGGGGTGGGTCGACCGGAAACGTCGTCGGGTCCGACCGCAGGCTCGTCGTCACGCTCGCTCCTGATCCGGTCGTCCTGAACAGCACGGCTACACCGACGCCGGAGCGGCGGTCGCCCCGCCAGGAGCCTAGCGGGTGGGCCCCGCAGGCCGCCGCCGTCACTGCCTCTCGACGTCGAACCGGGGACGAATTCGAGGGTCCTGCGACGAGTCCTCGTCTCGAGTCACCGGTAGCCCTCATCGGCCGCCGGTCTCCTGTGAGGATCGGTCCGACCACGGCGTGGAGACCGGAAACGTGCGCGCGGCGAGGTCGTCGGCGTAGTCCCGCACGGCGGAAACAGTGTGCCAGCGGTCGGCCTGTCGGCCCAACTCGTTCGCTCGTAGCCACACGGAACTGATCGGTGCCGCGCCGGCGGCACTCAGGGCGGCACGTCCCAAAGCCATGGCGTGCTCGACCTGCGGTGGGCGTCCGCCCAACAGCGCGGTGGCCACATCCAGGCTCACCAGCGCCTTCGTCCAGTCGGAGTCGGATCGTGTGACGAGGTCGTCGATTTGATCGGCATAGTCGAGGACTCTGTCCAGGTGTCCAAGGGACAGATGCGCGGTGACTGCGTTGGCGAGCGTGCGGGCCGGGCTGTAGGGCGCGAAGTCGATGCACGAACTGATCCCACCGGGGAGGGCGGCCTGCCGGTCCGACAGATCGAGCGCGCGTCCGATCACGGCCTCCGTTTCGCGGCCGCGCCCCAAGCGGGCCAGGGCCCGGGCGCGGCCGTTGACCAGGAGTCGGATCGCCTGCGGGTGGTCCGGGGACAACGCGACGCCGGCGGCGGCCGCGGCGTCCGCCTCCTCGTATCGACCGCAGTAGTACAGACCGAAGGAGCGCGTGGCCCACGCCCACATGCAGGTCTCGGTGTCCCCGATCCCCTCGGCCAACGACAGCGCCTCGGCGCAGAAGGCGTCGGCCACGTGCGAGGCGCCGGTGTTGACGGCCATGTACGCCAGGAGCCCTGCCGCGCGCGCGGCCAGTCGCGCCAGGTCGGGATCGGCCTCGAGGCGTGCCGGTCCGAGCGTGCGCAGCATGCGGCGCAGCAGTCGGGTCTCGCCGACGAGTTGCAGCGGGCCCTGTGTCTCGTAGCGGCGGACGATGTCGTCGATGGATGCGGTGGCCATGAGCAGCAGAGCGGGAACGGGGGTGCCGGCGGTGGTCGGGGCGTCGGCCGTGGGCGCGAAGAGTTCGGGCGCCGGTCGTCCGAGCATGTGTTCCAGGACGCGGCGTGTGTGCGCGTGGGGCAGTGACCTGAGGTCCCCGGCCAACCATCGTTCGAAGGTCCGCTTGGACACCGTCACCCGATGCAGCGCCGGCTCGCGCTCGCGCGCGGCCAGCGCGTCGCGGGCCAGCGCAAACTTTACGTCGAAGGTGGAGTACAGACTCCAGCCGCGCTCGAGCACCAGAGCACGAAAAAGCGTGCTGCGCACGGCTGTTCCTTTCCTGGTGCGTCACGCACCGGCCGACGGACCCGGGATGGAAGTGCTCGTCACGGCGAGCGGTCCGAATCCGCAGCGGCGTAGTAGTCGGTCAGCATCTCGGTCGGCCAGGCGGGTTGGTGGGTCTTCCCGCGGGGTCCCATCTCCTCGAACCAGGGCTTGATGTCGAGGACGGGTGTGCCTTCGACGGCGTCGAGGCCTTCGACATGCAGGTCCAGTCCGTCGACGGAGAGCAGTCGGCAGCGGGAAATGCCCAGCCAGTTGCGGCGGCGCATGTTGCGGTGGCCGAAGATCCCCACCGGGGGCCAGTCGGGATTGTCGCGGGGTCGCCGCGCGCCCGGGTGCAGGTCGCTGGGGTCGGTGAGATGGAAGCGGAAGACGATTTCCAGGTGGGAGAAGTCGGTCAGTCCCTCGGTGGCGTCGCGGGGGTAGTCGGGCGTGATGCGGACGATGGCTCGGGTGTCGCCCCAGTAGTCGTCGGTAGGTTCGACACGGCCCCCGACGACATGGGCGACGGGGGCAACGGTGAATTCCTGCTCCATGGACTACTCCTTCAGATGGTCTGGGTCAGGTAGGCGGCCGCGCGGGCATCCACCTCGTCCGCGAACCGCATACCGCGGCCGCGGTGGGGAGTCAGTGCTCCACGCATGTCAACGGCCGTGCGGCGGGCGCGCGCGGAATGGAGGCCGTCCATCGCGTCCAGGGCCTGCGACCAGGTGGCACACGCCTCCTCGACGGAGTCCCGGCGGGCCTGGACGGCGCCGAGATATCCGAGCGTCACGGCATGGGTGCGCGTGAAGGCGGTCGCCTTCCGGGTGCGGACACTGCGTCGAAACTGGTGCACGGCGCCGGTGAGGTCGCCGATGTCACGCAGCGTGCAGGCGGTTTCGTGGGCCAAGCCGGCTTCGGCGAAGAAGAACACGCGGTCGGGTTCCCCGTCGGGGACGGCGGCGTCCAGGTCGTTCTCCGCGCGCAGCAAGGCCGCGGCCGCTGCCTTGGGTTGATCGGTGGCGGCCAGGGCCCGGGCGTGGACCACACCCAAGAGGGCGCGCTCGCGTGGCGCGGCCCGGGCGTAGCGGGGTCCGTCGACGGAGGCGGCGGCGAGGTCGAGGGCGTGGCGGCGGTGGCCGAGGTCGACGGCCTGGTGGGCCATCGCGCGCAGGACGTGGCCGGTCATGGGGTCGTCGTCGGCTTCGACGGCCAGCTTGACGGCGATGTCGAAGTAGTTTTGCGCGACGGCGTGTTCGGCGTTGTCGAAGGCCATCCACCCCGATAAATAGGCGAGTTCGGCGGCGGAGGAGAACATCGCCTGCCGGACCTCGTCGTCGGCGAAGCGTCCTTCGAGACAGGGACTCACGTCGGCCACCAGGTACTGAACGACCGAGCCGCGTGCGTGGCCACCTCCGCGACGTTGGTCTATCCGCGAGAACATGGCGACCATCTCGCGCACCGCGTCAAGGTCGCGTCGGCCCACCGTGCGTGTCCTGGTCTCTTGCCCCGAACCGGAGGATCGACTTCTGTCCGTGTCGCGGGCAACAGGTACCGCAATGGCCGCGAGGGAGTAGGCGGCGGTCGAAAGGGCACTCCTGCGACGCATGTCCAAGTCCTGTTCTCCCAGATCCCTGATCGCGGCCACCGTATCCGTAGGACGGTGTCGCGCCGGACGGGAAGGGAAGGCGGTCGGGTCGCTCTCACCCGGAGGCCCGAACAGTTCCGCGGCCGTGCGGCCGAACATGTACTCCAACACGCGACGGGCGTGGGTGTGGGGCACGGTCTCGCCGGCCATCCATCGTTCGAAGCTGCGCCGAGACACACTGACCCTGTGCAGGCGCGGTTCCCGCTCGCGGCCGGCGAGCGCGTCACGCGCGACGCAGAACTTGACGTCGAACGTGTCGAACGAATTCCAGCCGCGTTCGCGGACGAGGTCGCGGAGAAGATTGGGGCGCATCACCGGTCTCCTTCGATCCCTCTTGTCGACGTCGCGTCGATGTCGCGGCGGTAGAGCACCTTGTCGGGGAGTTGCGCGGCGTCGAGCGAGGCGTAGAACGCCCGGGCGGCGATGTTGTCCCGTTCGGTGGTCCACTCCACCCGGGAACACCCCCGATGCCGGGCCACCTCCTCGATCCGGCTCATCAGGGCGCGTGCCACACCGCGCCGTCGATGGCCCGCACGCACGTACAGTTCCTTGAGGTACAACGAGCTGGTGTCTCCGGCCGCAGGCCACAGAAACGAGTACGAGGCCATTCCCGCAACGTCGCCGTCGTGAATCGCCAACATTACGAACCCGACCGGATGGTCGCCGAACAACAGCGCGCACAGCCGCTCGGTCCGCTCGGGTGCGCAATCTGCGGCTGTTCCGCCGTAGTGATCCTCGATCTCGTCCACGAGCGCGGTGATCACGTCAACGTCGGCCCGGGTGGTGTCGCGAACGAGGATGCTCGTCACGTGGAGGCTCCCGGTGCCGAAAGCGGCAGGTCGGCGAGGATGTCTCGGACGTCGCGCACGCGCTGCGGAGCACAGCGCGAATCGGGAAGCAGTCCGGCCACCTCGCGGGCCCGCGTCACCACGATGCCCGGGCGATGACTCGGCGGCAGTTCCTCGATCACCGTCGCCAGAGCGTCCGCCGCCTCGGCGGTCCGTCCCACGTGTTGCAGGCACATCGCGGTGTCGACCCGGACGAGCGCGCGGTCCAGCAACTCGCCCTCGGGCAAGAGTTCCAAAGCCCGGCCCTGGGCCTCCAGCGCACGTTCGACCACGCCGAGATGTGTCCAGGCGTTGCCCTGGTGAAAGCGCAGCTGGGCCTCCGTGTATCCCAGAGCGGAGTCCACGAGTTGCTCGGTGGTCAATCCGGCAAGGGCGTCCTCCGCTCGGGCGAGCGCGGACGCGGCCTGTTCGTGGTCGCCGCGTGCCGCGTAGGCTCGGGCCTCCAGCGGGGCGGCAAGTGCCGCTCCCACACCGACTCCTCGGGTGGCCTTCCGGGCGTGCCGTGCCTCGTCCGCGGCGCCGGCGAGGTCGCCGGAGTAGAAGAGTCCGTACGCGTTCTGCGCCAGTACCCAGGCGCGGACCGCATCGTCGTCGGTCTCGTCGGCGGCGGCCAGGGCGGTTCCGGCCCAGGCCCTCGCGTGCTCGTACGCGCCCAGCCGGACGAGGCTCAGAGTCATCAATCCGGCCATCCACGCGGCGATCCTCGTCAGCCGGCGTGTCGTCGAAGGGCTCTGACGGCGATCAAGGGCCAGCAGCAACTCCGCGAAGTCTTGCCGGAGTTCGGGTTGGACGTCGAGGTCGGCCCGGAAGCGCATCTCTCGGCCGTGTCGTGCGACCCTCTCCTCCCAGGCATCCAGCCCCTCATGGCTCATGTGTCCGGAGGTCAACGCCCCTTCCAGGTCCTGCCGGAGCTTGCGTGCTCCGATATCCGCCTCGACGGGTTCGTCCGCGAGGCTTTTTCCGCTATCGGCGTCCGCGAACAGGTCTTGGGCGGCGACACCGAGAAGGTGTTCGAGGATCCGACAGGTGTTCGGTTGGGGCAAGGTCTTGACGCCACCCGCCATCCATCGCTCGAACGTGCGCCGTGAAACCACGATCTCGCACAACCTGGGTTCGCGTTCCCTTCCGGCCAACGCGTCCCGGGCCAGGGAGAACTTCACGTCGAAGGTCTCGAAGCTGCTCCACCGGCGTTCGACGATCACACGGCGGAAGCGTGTCTCGCGCACGGCTTCCCTCCCTTCGGCCGAAGCACAGCGGAATCGCCGAGGCTCCGCCTGGGCGAAACCACAGGTCGCTATGCCCCTGGTACACATGGTGACCACAATCAGCATGCCGTTCTCGGCCATTTCCGGCAACGCGTCTGGACACATTGCCCCAGCTTCGCTTGTGGGAGCTCGGCAGAAGCCGTCACACTGATCTCCATGGCCGCTCATTCAGGCAGCACGCCGAAAGAGGTACCCGCGTCGGCGTTCCGGCGTGAACTCGGGTTTCGCTTGGCGCAGTTGCGCGAGCGGGCCGACATCAAACAGGACCAGGCCGCCCGGGACGCGGGCATCGTGCCCTCAAGCCTAAGCCGCGTGGAACGCGGTCTTCGCAGCACCAGCTCGGAACTCGTCGCCAAGCTTCTGGATGCCTACGACGCCGGTCCCACCGACCGCGCGGACCTCCTGGCTCTGGTCTCCGAGGACCGCAGCCGCACTCGGCCGTGGTGGAGAAAACACAACGCCGTGGTGGGCAAGACCCAGTACGGGGCCCTGCTCGCCCTCGAGGCCGGCGCCAGGCGTCTACGCGGCTACGACCTCGCGGTAATCCCGGGGCTGCTTCAGACCGACGCCTACGCGGAACACGTGATCCGGACGCTGCGCCCGGAGTTGGACCGACGTCAGGTGCAGGCCCTCGTCGATGTCCGCGTCACCCGTCGACGCCGGCTGCGCGAGTCGGGCATCGCCCACCACGCGATCATCGAGGAGAGCGCACTGACACGGCCCATGGGACCGCCGGAGATCGTGCGCGGTCAACTCGAATCGCTGCTCGAAGGGGCACCGGGCTGCGAGTTCCGTATGCTTCCCACCGCCGTCGGTTGCCATCCGGGACTGTACGGGTCCTTTCTGCTCGTGGACTTCGCCGAGCCCTATCCCAGCCTGGCCTGGGACGAGGACTTCACGCAGTCCAGCTACACCGAGGCCCCCGAGCGGGTGAAGAGCTACGAAAGCGCCTTCGCGCAGCTCTGGGACTTGGCGCTTCCGCCTGCGGAAACATGCGCCCACATCGCAACGAAGATCAAGGAGCTGTCCCCGTGAACAACCCCGCCCCCACCTCCGCGTCCAAGCCTTCGGCCGCGTCGCTCGACCTCGAATCCGTCGTCTGGGCCAAGCCGTCCGCAAGCCTGGGCAACGATAACTGCGTCGAGTACGGCTCGTGCGGCGAGTTCGTGGTGTGGCGCGACTCCAAGAACCCGGACCAGGGTCCTCTCGTCTACACCCGCGAGGAGATCCGGGCCCTGGTCGACGCGGCACGCGCCGGCGAACTGGACCACTTGATCTGACAACCGGCCTGTGGCCAACGCCCGAGGAGGCAGACCGCACCGCAAGCGCGACTGCCTCACCCCGGGCAGGTCACGGGGCGGAAAACGGCTGTCGCCACGTGCACGCATCGCCCGGGGTGCGGGTCGGCAAAGCCCGTGCTCTGTCGTGGCGTCGGCAACGCAACCACCACAGCGATACGTGGGTTGCCCGAGGGACTGCTGGATCGTCCCACCGAGTAGGAGCGGTGATGCGAAGCACCCGATTTCGCGCCCTGGTTCTGGACCGGGGCTGGAACGCCTATGAGACGTTCGACGTGAAGTTCCGCGTCGCGCGGGACGCGCTGGCCGGCCGCGAACGTGAGCCCCGCCTTCAACGCGTGACGGTCTCGCGGCGCAGCTTCGAGCGGTGGATGGCCGGCGACATCAAGTCCCTGCCGCACGTTCACACCCGCCGTGTCCTTGAGCACATGTTCGGCGTCCGACCTGTCGAGCTGTTCGACTCGCCACCCGATGCACCCACGGTGACGCGCGACGACGCAAACAGGCCTGTTGCGGGGCCGGATAAGCGGCGTCTCCTCTCGAAGGCGCTGGTCCACTGCGCGGGCTCGCCGGGCATCCTGGGTGGAGACGAACCGTCCGCGCCGACCAGGAGACCCGAAGTGGAACGTCGTGCCTTCCTCGCCGCCGGCGCCACGGGCGGCCTTGCCGCCTTCGGCCCGCTGGAACTCAGCCCGCTCCTGACGCCCGTCGCTCCCCCGTCCCTTCCCTCGCGGATCACCCCGAGAGAGGTCCGCCAACTCACGGACCTCGCCGACGGGCTCCACGGCTGGGACAACGCCCACGGCGGCGGCGGAGTCCTCGAGTTACTCGCCACCCACTGCCTCCGGTGGGCAGTCGGTCTCCTGTCCGTCGACTGCCCCGGGCACCTCCGCTCCGATTTCCTGGCCGCCGTCGCCCGTCTGGGACTGGTCGTCGGCGCCACCCAGTTCGACATGTATCGCCACGAACAGGCCCGCAGCGCGTTCGGTCTCGCCGTCGAGTGTGCCGAGGTGGGTGATCACTGGCTCCTGCGGGCGAAGGCCTACTCATACCTCGCGCGTCAAGCCATCTGGGTCGGTGATGCGAACGCCGGTCTCACGCATGCCGAACGAGGCCTTGAGTACGCGGATCGCCTGCCCGCAACCGCACGCGCCATGCTGCATACCGCCAGGGCTCGGGCCTACGGAAAGATGGGCCGCGCCCAGGAGACCTTCGCCGCGGTGGGCGCCGCCGACGACGCCTTCGTCCGCGGTGGTCGCGCCGACGACACCCATCCGTTGATGGCTTACTACGACGAGGCCCAGCACAACGGCGACACCGCCCACGCCCTGTTCGACATCGTCGTAGTCGATGGTCGCGACCCGGTAAACGCACAGGAGCGCTTCCGCACCGCCGTACTCGAACACAAGCCGCGGTTCGCCCGTTCCAAAACCATCTCGTGTACCAAACTCGCCTCGCTTCTCATGTGCACGGGCGACCCGCGGGAGGCGGCGGCGATCGGACACGAGGCCCTCGAGATGAGCGGCACACTGTCCTCCCGCAGAGCGGCTGCGGACCTTCGCGAACTCGCCGGATTCGCCGTTCGGCACTCGAAGGTGCCCGAGACTCGCGCCCTCCGGGAAGCGATCACATCTACCTTGCAGTCATGACGAACACGACGGAATCCGCCCGCAAGGCCCTTGAGGAGGCCTGCGCCGCGGCCGGTCTCGATGCTCGCGACGCCCGGCCGATACGCATCGCCGAGAACCAGATCTGGCGCTTGGCCGCAGGCGTTGTCGTGCGGATGGCTCCGCCCGACCGACGCGCGAGCGCCGAGCGGGAGATCCGTGTCGCCCGCTGGCTTGCCGACCACGGCGTCCTCGCGGTGGTCCCCTTGGATGTCGAACAACCCTTGGAGCACGCCGGTCGGGTGGTGACCTTCTGGGAGGAGGCTCCGCCCCACACCCCCGGCACGATCAGGGACGTCGCGCTCGCCCTCAAAGAGCTCCACGCCCTGCCCCTGCCCGATTTCGACATCGGTCGCCTCGATCCGTTCGTACGGATCCCGGAAAGGCTGGCCGCCGCAACCACGCTTACCGACGACGACCGCCAGTGGCTCCTCGACCTCCATCGAGATCTCTCGGAGCGCTGGGTCGCCGGCCTACCCGCCGGCCTGCCGCCACGGGCGATCCATGGCGACGCGTGGCCGGGCAACATCGTCCGCGTCCACGACGGGCGACTCCTGATGGATCTGGAGCGCTTCTCCGTAGGGCCACCGGAGTGGGACCTCGTCTCGACCGCGGTACGCACAACAACCACCGGCGTGGCCTCACGGGGCGAATACGCCGAGTTCTGCGCCCTCTACGGCCACGACGTCACGACATGGGACGGCTACGAAACCCTCGCAGCCGCACGCGAGTTGCGCATGACGACCTATGCGGCGCAGCACGCCGCCAGCCACCCGACCTGGCACGAGCAGGCGCAGTTCAGGGTGGACTGTCTCCGCGGGCGACACGGGTCCAGGCCATGGCACTGGATCGGAATCATGTAGCCCAGCGCTCCTTGGTAGCCGCTTCGAACGAGACTCGCGGTTCGCACCCCCAGGCCGAGGCAGGGTCACGGGTCGTGGGGCATGGCCACCGTCTCCAGTAGAGGGACCGATCGCTGCAACAGCTCCTCGCCGGATTCGCACGTGGCCTCCCACACCGGGAACTGCGTGTGCCATGCCCGCAGGCCCCACCTCCGTGTCGCCTCCTCCTCCACGGCGGCGGCGAACTCCGGCGTGACGGCGGGGTCGTCGCGCTCGCCGGCCGCCGCAGGGGTAGCACCTCGTGGTCACGCGGCAGGCGTGGTACGAACCGCTGGTTCGGTACTTCAGCTGCTCTCGGTTCTGCCCCGGGCCGTCGCGTTGGCGTCCTGTCAGGTTGAGGGAACGGGGCGAACTTGCGTGTCATTTCCCGGAGACTCGGTGCCGCAGTCCAGGCGGCATCGGTCGTCTTGTCCGCCCGCCACCTGAAACGGACGAGAGGAGCGGGGCCACGTCGCTGCGGCGCTCGACCGGCGGCGTCAGGTCCGTGTGGGACGGGCCCGGCGGGCGGCCCGGTATGCCGTGGTCGGGTCGGGCGAGTGTCCGGGTCGGGGTTGCCATTGCTCGTTCCAGAGGGTGAACGGGTGCCAGTGTCCGTCGAGTCCGTACCGCAACTGGATGCCCGTGTCGGTGAGCCGTCCGTCCGTGACGCGCAATTCCCCCAGGGACGCCGGGCCGGTTCGCCGGATGGTGTCCAGCGCGGCGGTGAGCACATCCGGTGGCGTGGGAGCCGGTCCTCGTGCCGCGTGGACGCCGGCAGGGCCGGCGTGGCGGTACGCGATCAGGAGTCTCCGCAGTTCGGGTTCGGCGTGGCCCGTGCGGGAGGCGATCTCGGTGAGGCGGGTGAGGCCGTTGGGACCAGCCAGCAGGCGCACGGTGTCGGCCAGGGCATCGTGGGGGTCCCGGGGCGCGTCGTAGTCGAGGACGGCTTGGGCGTGGTTGGCGGCGTCTCGGATCATGCGGGCGAGGTCGTCGGCGGCGGGTGCGGGCTCGGGAGGGTCCGTGAGGGGCGCGGCGACGAAGGCGGGGTCGTCGAGCGAGGGTTCGGTTGCGGTGACATCGAGCCGATTGGCCCACAGGGTGTGGGTGTGGTCGGCGCGGACGGTGCCGTGCTGGTCGGCGGGCAGGTGGGGCAGGCGTTGTGCGGCTAGGCGGGCACGGAGGACGTCGGCGAGGCTGCGGGTGGGCATGCCGCGTGCGGTCAGCAGGATGGAGGGTGAGGTGCCCAGGTGTTCGGCGATGGCGTGGCCAAGTGCGGCGCTGTGGTCGCACAGCCGCCGGCGCTGTGGCGAGCAGCTGCAGGCGAAGCCGAGTTGTTGGGCGAGGGGGACGACGGTCGCGCCTCCGGCGTGTCCGGGATCGGCGATGAGCGCGGGGACCTTGCCCGCGAGCAGGTCCGCGGAGGCGTGGGGATCGCCCGCGAGTCGGTCGGCCAGGTGTTGCCATTGTTCGTTGCTCAGCAGTGGCAGGGTGATGTGCGCGCGGTGGGCGGTGCCCTTCTTCGTGGTGACGGTGGCGTGGATTCTGCCGGGGACGCCCTGTACATGTTTCACGGCTTTCGCGCCGTGCAGCGCGAGGCCCTTGGCGTAGAGGGGGGATCCGGCGCAGGCCATGTGAAACGTCTGCTTCCACGCGGCGACCAGGGGCCGCATCGACTTGCCGTGTCCGGGGGGTGGGGTCATCGTGTCCCCAGTTGCACGAGCGCGTTGAGCTCTCGGTCGTCGAGGTCGCCGAGCGCGCTCTCGCCGGAAAGCAGGACCGCTTCGCCCAGGGCTCGTTTGCGGTGCAGGAGTGCGGCGATGTGGTCCTCCACGGTGCCTTCGGTGGTGAGGTGGTGGACGTTGACGACGTGGTGTTGGCCCAGGCGGTGGGCGCGGTCGGTGGCCTGGTCCTCGACGGCGGGGTTCCAGGGGCGGTCGTAGTGGACGACATGTGCGGCGCGGGTGAGGTTGAGTCCGGTGCCGCCGGCCTTGACGGACAGGATGAACACCGGCGCGGGGCCCGGGTCGTGCTGGAAGGCGTCGACCATGGCTTGACGGGCCGTGGTGGGGGTTTGTCCGTGGAGGAAGTACGGGGTGCGGCCGCGGGCGCGGAGTTGGGCCTCGAGGAGGCGGCCCATCGTGACGTAGCCGGTGAACACGAGGGTTGCCTCGGCGCGTTCGCGGAAGTTGGCCAGCAGGTCCTCCAGGGTGGCGAGTTTGCCGCAGCGACGCGCGAAGGCGTCGGGATCCGCGGTCGCCCGGTGGATGTCTTCCTTGAGGAACTGGGCGGGTGTGTTGCAGATCTGCCGTAGGGCCTGCAGCAGGGCGACGACGAGCCCTCGTCGGGCGATGCCGATGCTGTGTTCGATGCGGTGCATGGTCTCGCCGACGACGGCTTCGTACAGGGTGACCTGCTCCGGGGTCAGGGCCACGATGCGTTCGTGATGCACCTTGGGCGGGAGTTCGGGGGCGATGCCGGGGTCGCTCTTGAGGCGGCGCAGCATGAACGGGGCGATGAGCGCGGCCAGTCGAGGCGCGGCCTCGGAGTCGGGATTCCTCTCGATCGCGCCGTAGCGGCGAAGGAACGCGGCGCGGGTCCCGAACAGGCCGGGGTTGGTCCAGTCGAGGAGGGACCACAGGTCGCCGAGGTCGTTCTCCACCGGTGTGCCGGTGACGGCGACGCGGGCGGTGGCGTCGAGGCGGCGCAGGGCGGCGGCGGTGGCGGAAGCGTGGTTCTTGACGTGTTGGGCCTCGTCGGCGATCACGAGGTCCCAGTGGTGTCGGGCCAGGAGGTCGGTGTCCTGGCGCAGGGTGCCGTAGGTGGTGAGGACGACGGTGTCGCCGTGGGGGTCGTCGAGTCGGCGGTGGGGTCCGTGGTGCCGGTGAACTCGGGTGGTGGGGGCGAAGCGGGAGATCTCGCGGTGCCAGTTCGCGACGAGGGACGCGGGGCAGATCACGAGGGTGGGGCCCCGGTGGCGGTGGAGGTGGAGGGCGATGGTGGTGATGGTCTTGCCCAGGCCCATGTCGTCGGCGAGCAGCGCGCCGAACCCCAGTTCGGTGGTGTGTGCGAGCCAGGACAGGGCCCGGCTCTGGTAGGCGCGCAGGTCCGCGCGCAGGGCGGGCGGTGTGGGGACGGGGTCGAGCGCGTGCGGGGCGCGGCGCAGTCGGTCGACGAGGTCGGCCAGGGTGCCGGTGGCGTCGCAGGTGGTGGTGGTGCCGTCGATGGTGACGGTGCCGGACAGGGCCGCGGTCAGTGCCTGCGCGGAGGACAGCGGCGGCAGGAGGCGGTGTCGGGCGCGGTGCGCGGTGGTGGGGTCGACGAGCAGCCATCGGTCGCGTAGGTGGATCAGGGGCCGGGTGGTGTCGGCGATCAAAGTGGTCTCCCACTCGTCCAACGGGGTGTCGCCGAGGGTGAATCGCCATCGGAGGTCGACGAGTTTGTCCAGGGACAGGTGTCCCGAGCCGGCTCGGTGGTCGCGGGGTGCGGTCGAGGTGGGGGTGCCGACGACGACGCCGGTACGCAGCGCGTTGGTCAGGGTGGGTGGCCACACGACGCGTATGCCGACCTGCTCCAGGGATGGGCCGGTGTCGGTGAGGAGTTCGAGGAGTTCGTGCGGGGAGAGTGTCGCGCGCGTCGGTGTGGGCTGCGCGGCCAGCGAGGCGAGGGGCGGGAACAGCAGGGCGCCGCGGCGCAGCACGCGCCGGGTGCCGGGCAGCATCGCCGGGGTCAGGGCGGGGTGTGCGGCGGTGCCGTCCCACACCGCCGCCGCAGCCACCGTCGGTGCGTGCGTGTCGTCGGGCGTCGCGCCGTCCGCGTTCGGGTCGGTGAGCGGGGTGGCCGGGGCGAGGTGGAGGACCAGAGCGCAGGTGGGGGATGCCGTGCGGGGGTCTTCGGGGGTGGCGATCCGCAGGACCAGGTCGGAGGTGGGGTGCGGGTTGCGGGCGTCCTCGATGGCGTCGGCCCACGGCCACACTGCGGGTATGGGTTCTCGCGTGGGGGTGCCGGACCAGGGACGGGGGCCGATGACGGTGTGGGTGCCCGCGGTGCGCGTCATGGTGTCGGCGAGGGCGTCGAGAAACGCGTGGATCATCGTTTCCGGTGCGGGCACGCGCACCGGGTTGGTACCGGCGAGGAGGCAGTGGGCATGCGGCGGCAGGACGGACGCCACGGTGGTGATTGCCTCGCGCACGGCGTCGGTGATCGGTCCCACGCGCCAGCAGTCCAGTCCGTCGAACGTCAACGCCGGGTGGATCCGCCCGGCGGCCACCAGGCGCAGGCCCAGGCGGGCGACGGCCCGCCACCCGGTCACTGATGCGTGGACGGGTTCCTCGCGGTCGGCGTCGAGCAGGGCGGGCAGGGCGAGGGACAGCGGCACGGTCCAGCCGGTGGTCGCGGTGCGTCGTGGCATACCGCCGGTGGGGTTGGTCAGGACCAGGTCGCGGGTGCTCGCGCGCAGCGGCTCGGGCAACGTGCCCGGGTGTGTGAGGGGTTTGCCATGGGCGTCGAACAGCAGCATGCGTGTGTGGGCCGGGTGCGGATCCGGTAGCAGCGTCAGGGCGGCGCCGGCGCGCACGAAGCCCTCCACCAGGGCCGCGGCCGCGAACAGGGCCGCGGCCGACACCCCCGTGGGGTCGGACGGGGCGTGATCGAGGGTCGGTGACATGCGGGTGTGCCAGGGCATCGTCTCGAGGCCCGGCGTCGACGTGGCGGGCGCGGTGGTGTGTACGAGCGCGTCGTGGGACACCGGCTCGGACCGGTCGAGGTGGTCGATCGGTTCGTCGGCGGCGGCCGAGAGCACGGCCAGCATGGCGTCCGCGGCCGCACCGCGCGCGCTCGCCTTGCTCGGGCCGCTGCCCTCCGCCTCGAGGGTGCGTTCGCGGTGGGTGCAGGTGACGACGGCGCGGAAACGCAGGGAACCCTCTCCCGCGACACGGTAGTTCGGTTTCCCGATCCGGTCGGCTTGGGCGAACTCGTGCAGAATCGCCACGGGGTTGCGTACCGCAGGCGGGCCGCCGGTGGACGTGGCCACCAGGGTCCGACGTTCGGCGACGCTCCAGTCCTCGGTCTCCAGCGCCGTGCCCGTCATCGGGTCGGGAAGGTCGGCCAGTCGGGCGAGCAGGCTGGCCATGGCCCGCTGGCGCGCGGTCTTACGGGTGTGGGCGACCTGGATGCCGCCGGTGACCGTCGTCTCCCCCGGAACCGACGAGGCCTGCGCGGCGAACGCGGCCTCGACCGCACCGGGAACGTATCCCTCGCGGACGGTGTCCGCCGGTCGCCGGTGCAGTTGGGCATGCATCGACAGGACGCTCGGCGCCAGGGCCACGTTCTCGACGACCACCGCGAGCGCGGCGCGACGGGCAGGCGTCCAGCGCGGATCGTCGCAGGTGCCCAGCAGGAGCAGCCGTAGGTCCCGCACTTCGAGACGGCCCTCAGCCGCACGGTGGACTGCCTCCGCCGTCACCGCCTCGATGTCCGTGCCGTCCAGGGCTTGTTGGAGCATGCCGTGGAAGTCCGCGTCGGCGTCCGCGTCGCGCGGCACCAGCGCGGGACCGCCTGTCGGGGGCGGGGCGGTGCGTTGCCGTGCCAGGAGTGTCGGCGTGGGGAAATGCGGTGAGCGGTGCGTGGTGGACAACGACGAACCCCCGAAGTCTGTGACGTCACGTCATTGTCTCCCGGACGCGGCCGGCCACCGGTGGCACGAGGGATTCGGCGCCCCAACGCAGAGCAAGTCGATGACGGTGGCGGAACTCAACCGGTGACCACCTGCCGGTGTGTGGCCGCAGCCCTGTGAGGGTTCGAGCGGATCCGTTGCTCCGGCTCCGACGGCAGCCCTCACGCGCGGTGGGGTTGTCACGGATCCGCGTCGAGGCCACTTGCCGGCCCTGGGCGGAGCGGTCCAGCGCTGCTCGGCCATCCCCCTGCATAGGCTTGGTATTCCGGTCGGATCAACGGGCCGTGCTGGCTAGTAATCGATCGCGAGTCAGCACATCGGAATGATCAAACTGGGTGGTGGCGACAGGTCTCCCGGGGCGGCCGCCCGGGATCCGGCTTCGGGAACGGTCGTCGACGCGATGTCGGGTGTGACACCGGAGTGGGCCGATAGCGCTGACGGAGAAGGACCGCGCAGTGTCGACCGATGCGTGGGCGGCGGAACTCGGGCGCCGTCACACGTTCCGAGCTGTCCTCGGCCAGCTCAAACGCGTCATGAGGTCCCCACCCGCGCGCTGGCTACACAGCACCGTCCAGACTCCCCGCCGCGCCTGGCACCGCCATCTTGCCGCCATCTTTGTCTCACGGCCGCCCGCGATGGTCCTACGGAGCGTGAAGTAGGCGACCGAATCGCGCTCTAAGTCTGTTTCGACAGGGGCATTCGCGTTACCTCGGTTGCCCATTCTCGGTCCTGAGCAACGTGACCATGACGGCAACATGGCGGTCGCGTGGCGTGGCGTCCCGCCGCTTGGCACGCAATCGTGGAGCCGGTCGGATACGTACGGCAACGACTCGGCGACCCAGGGTCTCCCGATGGCACGAAATCGAACGGCCGTCGGCCTCTGATCGCCACCTCATCGACCTCATCGATCACTTCCTGGACGGTACAAGTTGCTGCCCCGCGCGGGTTTGTTGGCCAACGACGCCGACACCTTCTCCATCCTGTACATCGCGGCATTGAACGCGGGCTACGTGCCGGTGGTTTCGTGCATCGACCCGCACGGTCCGGCCGACGAGGACACGAGCACGGGCGTGTCTCGTCTGGCCGCCGCATTCGTCGGACTCCCGCCCGGAGTCGTCCTGATGGCGCCGGTGGCGTCCGCGTCGATCGCGAACGCCCTGCGGGGATTCGACCTCGACGTGCTCGTCGTGTATCGCTGGACGGGGCCGCTGCCCGAGGAGATCCTGACGGTTCCCCGGCTCGGCGTCGTGCGCGTCCACGACTCGCTTCTCCCGCGGTGGCGAGGACCGCGTCCGGTCGAGGCGGCGATCCGCGCGGGCGACCCCGTCTTCGGGGTCACCGTCCACTACGCGGACGACGTCGATACCGGCACCGGGCCCATCCTGGCGCAGAAGGCGATCCCCCTGCCGCAGGACACCGATCGCACCGCGGTGGACCAGCAGTTGCGGAACGCCGCCGAGGACATCCTGGCCGGCGCGCTCGAGTCCGTCGCCGAGGGCGAGTCCGGGACACCCCAGGACGAGTCCTCAGCGACACACTCGGGACTCCCGGACGAGGACGACACGTTCGACGTCGTCGATCCGGCCGGGTCCCGGGAGACGCTGCACAACCTCGCCCGGTGCCATCGGTACCTCGGACTGGCCGGACCCTCGACCGTCCTCAACGGCGTGGACGCCTTCGTCGGCCGCACCAGTCTGCGACCCGGATACGGAGCAAGGCTCGACTGTGGGGACGGGCCGCTGTGGATCACGCGAGCCGTCCTCGACGCGGCCCCCGATGCCTGTCCGTTCCTGAATCCGTCACCGGGCACAGACGCTGCGGAGGAAGGTGTCGACGTGACGGCCCCGCCGCGGGCCTGGACGACGCGGGAAGGCTCGGTGGACGCCCTCGCCGTCGTCGACGACCTCGCCGGGGCCGTGTACGACGTCGTCGTCGCGGCCGTGGCCCGGCTGGGACTGGTGGAGAGCCCGATCCGCCTCCGGGGGATCGCCAGCCTGGCGGCCGCGCACACCGCGCGCCGACTGGGACTGGACCCTCCCGTTCTCACCCCCACCTCGTTGACGGCCCTGACGAACCTACGCCGAAGTCGTGGGCCCTTGACGCCCGATCAGGTCCGCGCCCTGGTCGCCTGCGCGAGGGGCCTTCCCGAGCACCGGGCCGCCGAGGCGTTGGAGATGTCGCCGGAGGAGTTCACGAACGCCCTCGACGACGCGTGCTCCGCCCTGGAGTCGGCCGGCCCCGCAGCCGCCGTTGCCACCGCGTATGCCCTGGGGCTGCTGTCGGAGGCGGACCATGCCGTACCCACCCCATCCGAGACATGCCGCGAGACTTCCGACCGGCGCCCCGCACACGACACGTCGAGGGCACGGCACCAGGGTGCCGCGCCCTTGGCCGGAGACACCAGAGAAGAGCAATGACACGAGCACTCGCCGACCGCCGACTGTTTCCCCACCAGAGGGAGGCCGTCGACAAGATCCTCAAAGTCCTGGCGGAGAACGACAGGACCACGGCGGTGATGGCCTGCGGTACCGGTAAGACCCGCGTCGGGGGCGAGGTCGCGCATCTGGTGGCCCACGCCGGCGCGGGACACGCCCTCGTGATGGTCCCGACGCTGGAACTGATCGGGCAGACGATACGGGAGTGGCGCGAGCACCTCGGCGATGCGGCTCTGGGGCGGGTCGTGGCGGTCTGCTCCGACCGCGAGGTCCTCGCCCGTGACCGCGGCGAGCTGGCCGTCCGCGGTGCGGCCGTCACGACAGATCCCGCACAACTGGCCCGGCTCGTGGCCGAACCGGGCCCGGTGACCCTCGCCTGCACTTACCACAGCCTCCCCGTCCTGGCGGAAGCGCATGCACGATACGGGCTCGCCGCCGCCGACATCGCCGTGATCGACGAGGCCCACCGAACCGCCGGCGTCCCTGGCAGGCCCTGGGCGGCCGTGCACGACGACTCCATCGTCCGCGCACGGCGTCGCCTGTATCTGACCGCGACCCCGCGCGTGGTGGTCAGCGACCAGGACGATGTCGTGAGCATGTCGGACGAACGTGTCTTCGGCCCGGTGGCCCACCGCCTGGCGTTCTCCACCGCCATCCACCAGCTCGGCCTTCTCGCGTCATACCGCCTGGTGATCGCGGTCGTCACCAGCGACGAGGTCCGCGCCCTCATGGGGCGGGACAACCCCTATCTCCGGGTAGGGAACGCGGCCGTCTCGGCACCCGCCCTGGCCGCACAGGTGGCCGTGCTGCGCGCGGCGCGCACACACGACATCCGCCGCATGATCACCTTCCACCGGCGGGTCGCCGACGCCCGCTGGTTCAGCACGATGCTGCCCGATGCGATGTCGCTTCTGGACCCCGCCGAACGCCCCTCGGCCCTGTGGTCGGGCCACGTCCACGGCAAGCAGGACGGAAAGACGCGCCGGGCTGTGCTGGATCGACTGGGCTCGGACGACGAAGGCCTCGTTGTCGTCACCAACGCGCGTGTGCTGTCCGAGGGCGTCGACGTGCCGGCCATCGACGCGGTCTGCTTCCTGGATCCTCGCAGCACCATCGACACCATCCAGGCCGTCGGACGCGCCCTGCGCCGCACCGACCGCACGCGGCCCAAGACCGCGTCCATCGTGGTTCCCGTCCTTCTCGATCCGGACGAGGATCCTGAAAGCGCCCTCGCGTCTGGCCGATTCGGTCCGGTCTGGCAGACCGTGCGGGCGCTGGCCGCCCACGACGAGGATCTGGCGCGTCAGTTGGAACAGGCCCGCCGCGCCATGGGGGAAACCTCCGCAGGCCCGGGCCTGCAACAATCACCAGGCCAACTTCCAAGTTGGCTCTCCGTCACCGGGATCCCCGTACCGCCCGGCTTCGCCGATGCCGTCTCGGTGCGCACCGTGCGCATGACCACCAGCTCCTGGGAGGAGAACGTCGGGCGCGCGGCGGCCTTCCACGCGCGCGAGGGCCACCTCGCGGTCCCCCACACCGACCCCCTGGCGACATGGATCGGCCATCTGCGCCAGTTCCACGCCAAGGGCACCCTGGCCCCCGAGCGGGTCGACCAGATGGAGGCCCTCGGCATGATCTGGTCGGTGCCGGCGCTGAAGCTTCACCGACTCGTCGAGGAACTGCGCGCGTTCGAACGGCTTCACGGCCATCTCCGCATCCCGAACAACTACACGGTCCACAAACCCAATGAGGAACCTTACAAACTTGGCCAAATCGCGAAATTCCTGCGTGTGTCCCATGTGCGAGGCGAGGTGCCCCCGGAGAAGGTCGCTGTCCTGACCGCAGAAGGGTTCGTATGGGACACCGCTGCGCACGACTGGGAGCAGTTCTGCAGGGATTTGGCGGCCTTCAAGGAGGAACACGGCCATCTCGACGTGCCTCAGGATGCCACCCGAGACGGGCGGCCCATCGGCCAAACCGTCAGCACCTACCGCATGCATCCCGACCGGCTCACCAACGAACAGCGAGCCAGGCTCGACACCGTCGGGTTCGTGTGGAGCGCGTTGGAGTACCGCTACCAACTGCACCTCGAGGCCCTCAAGACGTTTCGAAGCCTTCACGGACACGCACGGGTACCCCGCCGACACGTCGTACCCGGCCCCGTCCCGCTCCGCCTGGGGCAATGGCTGACCATTCGCCGCACGGACTATCGCAAGGGCAGGCTCTCCGAAGCTCGATATCGCCAACTGCTCGCCCTCGGTGTCGAATTCACCATCAAGGACGACGCGGCACGATGAGCGGCCCTTCGCCGCCACAAAGGCACGTGAAGGACCAACCTCGGGTACCCACGGTTGGTCCGGCGCCGAGCCGGCCGTCGTCCACCGATTCACGTCCGCACGCCACCGACCGCAACACCGGCAGTTCCCGGCTCGCTTCACCTTTCCTTCTCGGAGGCACCCGTGCATCAAGGCCCCTTCAACCTCGACGCGCCAACGCCTGCGTGGTGGAGGCGGTGACCCGCACAGGCCGGCGACGTCGTGACCGGGCCGCCGAAACGATCGCCCGCGGCGCGGCCAGCGGTAGGGAGCTGTTCGGCGGCAGGCTCGTCTATGACCATGGCGCCTTCGCACACCAGAACGCGCACCTGCAACTGTCCCTGCTCGGCACGTTCCGGCAATTGCCCCGGCTCGTCGCCGCGTCGGTACGCCTGGCGTGGCGCACCGACCCCCGGGCGCTGTCGGCCGTCAGCCTCGCCGAGCTCGGGCGCGGTCTGGCCGGCGCGTTCAGCCTGCTGGCCACCAACCAGGTCCTGGTGCGGTTGTTCGCCGCCGGCGCCACCCCGGACCGGGTGCGCGCCGCGCTGCCCGCGCTGATGGCGCTCGCAGCGTCCGGCATCGTCATCTCGCTGCTGCAGGCCGTGTCCACCACCGCGTCCGGGCGCCTGGAACCCAAACTCGAACGCGCCGCGGAAACCTCTCTACTGAGCAAGACCGCCAGGGTGGAGATGGCCACCCTGGAGGACGGCGATTTCAAACGGCTCTTGCAGTCGGCGAACTGGGGCACGGACGCCTCGCGGCGCATGATCTCCTACACGATCGGCATCGCCAACGCGTTGATCTCGCTCGCCGCGGCCGGAACGGTACTCGCCGTGCTGCACCCGGTGCTGCTCCCCCTCCTCGCGCTGATCACGGTGCCGCAGGCCTGGCGGGCGGTCCGTGACGCACGGCGCCGCTACACCTCCGTCCAGCAGTGGATCGATCACAACCGGCAGCAGGGCGAAGTCGGCTGGCATCTGCGGCACATCGGCTCGGGGCCCGAGATCCGCGTACACGGCGTCGGCGACTACCTGGTGGGGCACTACAAACGGATGGCCGCGGCAAGCGAGGCCGAGGAGAGCCGACTCGCCCGCGCCGAAGCCGTCACCGGGCTGCTGTCGGCCGCGCTCGCGGCCCTGGCGACCGGCGCGACCTACGTCGTGCTGGGGTGGCTGACCTGGACCGGCCGCACCGGACTGGCCGCGTCCGGCACCGCAGTCCTGGCGATCCGCACCGGCACCGGCGCACTCACCCGCCTCGTCGAACAGGTCCAATACACGTACAAACAGTCGCTGTTCGTCCAGGACCTCGAACGGACCTGCGCGCTCGCGGACGAACACGCCATCCCTCGCGGCGGCCTGCCCGTGGAAGCGTTCCCCGACGAGATCCACGTCGACAACGTCACCTACACCTACCCCGACCGGGACAAACCCGCCGTCGACGCCGTCTCACTGACCATCAAACGCGGACAGATCATCGCACTCGTCGGCGAGAACGGCTCCGGCAAGACCACCCTGGCAAAGATCATCGCCGGACTGTACCGGCCACAATCGGGACACATCCGCTGGGACGGCATCGACGACACCACCCTGGACCGCGACCAACTCTTCGCCCGTGTCGCCCTGATCTCCCAATCGTTCACCGAATGGCCCTTCACCGCCGCCGCCAACATCCGCGTCGGCCGCCCCACCCTCACCGACGACACCGCATGCCCCGGCACCACGACGATACCCGGCCCGCGCGGCCGGACCGCCGCCAACGCGGAACACCCGGAGCCGGGCCCGGACGCGGCCCTGGAGGCCGCCGCCCGATACGCCGAGGCCGACCACGTGATCGACGAACTGCCCAAGAAGTGGAACACCTTGCTGGACCGCTCCTACATCGGCGGGGTCGCCCTGTCCGGCGGCCAGTGGCAACGCATCCTCCTCGGCCGCGGCGTCTACCGCGACGCCGACCTGATCATCGCCGACGAACCGACGTCCGCCCTCGACGCCCGAGCCGAGATCGCCGCGTTCGAACGAATCCGCGCACTCGCCGACGACGGGCACACGATCATCCTCATCACCCATCGCCTCGCCAGTACCCGACTCGCCGACCACATCTACGTCCTCGACCACGGCACCCTCGTCGAGCACGGCAGCCACCGGGAACTCCTCGCCCACGAGGGGCGCTACGCCGCCATGTACCGCATGCAGGCCGAGCAATACGACACCACGCCCACGACCGATGCAGCACACACAAACGATGGCCAGCTACCCGTAAGCGAGAAGCCCTCAACCTGAGCAGCTCATCCAGCGCACCGACCTGACGAGGCCTGCCCCTGGGGCATGCTCCCGCGTGGTCTCGACGTAGACGGTGGCCACGGACATACCGATCGCCGACTGTCCGTCGACATACCGGCGAGCTCATTCCTCAGACTCCACTCGCACTTCACCCAAGGCGGATGGGGCACCATACTGCCGCAGTGGCATGGACGAGAGCACCGACGACCTGCTCCGCCAGTAGCCAGAGCGGATGGCAACCGCGGGTGGTTCCTTGGGCAGGCACCCGGGCTGACAGCAGGACCAGTGGACAGTCACAACTCGCCGGTCCATAGCGCGGGATTAGAAAGTACTTCCTCCGCGTCGAGCGCCAGCGCGCTTCACAGCCCGACAGCGCGACACGAGTTGTCCCGAAAAACCGGCGTAACTCCAGGCGCGTCGTGGCTGGGCAGCAGGCCCACGATGGCAGAATGGTAATATTTGCCCCGAATTGCAGTAGGAGTCGAGCTGTTCACGGGCGCGCCGTAGACGACCGATCGGACTTGGATGAGCCTGTCCGAAAGTCGCATAAGTTCGAGCTCCTGCTGCCGCTCCCCGGAGTCCGCTAGCATCACGCCGCGAATGACAGCTTCGCGATGGAAGCCATCGACCACATGGGCTTAACGTCAAACTGACGAAAAGCGGATACCGTGGTATCCGCTTTTCGTCAGTTTGACGATAGTCGGCAACGTCGCCTTTTCCTCAAAGTGCCTCTGGGTCGAAATCGACGCCCAGTTCCCGCCGCAGCCCATCGACGGCGGCCCAGATCTCTTTGAGCTCCAGCATCGCCTGCTCCTCGTTAGTTGTCCGGAGTTCGCGGATCGAGGTGCAGACCTCGACGATCCGCGGGGCGAACACTCGCGTTTGTACCTCCCCCTCCCCTGCGGCAGGACGCGCTGGTTCCGTACCTGCATTGACGGGGGCTTCCAATTCACGCTTCGCAGCAGCGGTGGTGATGGGGGTCGGGGGTCCGTATCCGAGAAAACTCACAGCTTGCTCAAGAGTCCTCTGTGTGAATTTTCCTCGGCGGCTTGCTTCATCCCATACCTTGCGGACGCCTTCGTCGCCGTGGACCGCATGCACTGGCACCAAGACCCGGAGTTGCCGCTCCTTCAGGTCCACCGTGGTGACGTCTTCCAGTGCCCTGATGACTGGAAGCGCCCGCACGACCTTGTTTGCATAGTCCTTCCGAATCCCGAAGTTCTCTAGGAGGAGGTCACCGAGCGTCTCATAGCCGCCCGCCTCCCAGATGCGCTCCTCTTTCATACCCAGGATGTACTGGCCGAGGGTGAGGAGTCGCTGCTGTTGAACCCGTTGCTCGTTCGACTTGGCCGCGTACTCGACCTGCCCAATCCCTTGCAGGTACTGCTCGAGGCGCTCGCTGGGAACTTCGCTCGTTGGAGGAGTGAAGCGCGGAATAGCCACGTAGCCGTGTTCGTCCGCGTGAGTGGGTAGACGCGTAACGCCGAAGCTGTCGTGGTCCTCAGCGACTTCGATGTCGCTGGCCGTTCGAGTGGCCGGCACCTGGGTCCCCTGCGCGCGGGTCGGTGTTGCCTGCTCTGGTGCTGCGAGCCTGCGCGCTTGTTCCGCCTCCCACTCGCGCATTTCCTGCTCTGCATCAGCTTCCGAGTTGAGGGGGGCGGCCTCCGACTCGACTTGTGTACCGAGGTTGTAGCGATCGAGAAGGGCGTTCCGCGAGGGGCCACCACTTGATGGCTCTGTCGGTACGTAGGGAGGGACGGCGTCCTTCTTGCTCACCATCAGGCAGCCAACTCCTTCGCCAGGCTGCGGAGGCCGTTGGTCAATTCGCAATCGGGGGCGTACACGAACAAGGGCTCATGTCTGTCCGTGGCCTCGCGTTGCTCCTTGAGGTCATTGAAGACCGCGAGAACGCCAGGGGCCGCGCGCAGCTCCCACTCGTCCTTCTTCTTCTGGGGTGAGGCTCCGCGGCGCGTGTCGAAGTGGTTGATGACGAATCCGAGTTCATCGATCTCGACACGGGTTCCCTTCATCAGGTCGTGGCGTTGACCATTGAACAGGTCGTAGGCCTCGAAGCTCGGAGTGTCCGCCCACACGGGCATGATCACGCCTGAGCGCTCAGCGAGTTCGCCTTCGCGGCGGTGCACATAGTGCATGGCGATGTCCATGGACAGACCAAGGCTCGGGGGACCGTCGATGACGACGACGTCGTAGTCCCGCTCGATCGGCTCGAGGGCTCGGGCCAGTGACTCCTCCCGTCCGTGGCGCATCGAACTCATTACAGCGTCGAAGAGGAAGGCATCGGTACAAGCTGGCAGGAGATGCAACCGACCGTCGAACCGTTCACCAGCAACGTCGATGAGAATCCGTCGGATGTGCTTGCGCCCCTTGCCAAGCATGTGCTGGAGCAACGAGTTGTCATGGTCGGCTGACAGCGGCTGATAGCCGAGGCGCCGCGTCATGTGCCCTTGGGGGTCGTAGTCGATCAGCAGAACCCTCAAGCCCATCTCGGCGAAGGCCTGGGCAAGACCAGCCGCAACGAAGGATTTGCCGACGCCGCCCTTCTGCAGGGCCACCAGAATTCGCTTGATCGGTTGAGACAGCAGACGCTGAGCGGGGGAGGGATGGCTTTCCAACCAGCCAGTAACCGCTTGCGCCATCGCCTGCACCTTGGTCAGTCCCCGCTGCTCGCACTCCCTGTCGAAGCGGGCTGGGCCGCCAGCGGGCAGGAAGACGCCCCAGGACTTGGCGCCCTTGATCGGGACGGATGTCGCATTGGGGTTCGCGTACCAGAAGTCCAGCGCATGGGCTGTCGCCGTCTGGATGTCGATCCCACGCTCCGCAGCTCGGATGCGAAGGGCACGACGCATGTCGGGTGTAAGGCTGACCAAGAGTTTTTCGCGCGAAACGCTCGTGTCTCCGTTGCTCATGCAGCGCAAATTACCAGACGATCGGCACCAGACAGGCCGCGCCGCGCGCAAATAACCAGAGAGCTTATTAGGCCAAATGGGTGCTTTTGGCACATTTGAGCACCTGGAAGGGCTCCCGGGAACGCGTTCACAGCGACCGAGCCCGACGTAGCGTCCGCTGACTGGATCGTCCCAGGAGTTCGCTCGAAAAAACGGCTGGGGAATCAGCAAAATCAGGCGAGAAAACGCTGTCGAGTTCGACTCGCGATGCCGCCGTTCGCTTATCCACTACTCACTGCGGGCTTGGAATTCTGAACTCACAAAGAACATTTCGGCTCTCATTTTCGCCATCGCCCAAAATGCTCGACCCTCCGCCACGCCGCGCGTCAAATCGGGCAGCTGTGCAGGTCAGCGAGGTGCTAGGGTGACGTCGCATTAGGTTGGGTGTGTTCATTGAAGGCTCCCAAACACTGAACCAGCGCATTCTTGACGAACGATCGACCATGGAACTACTGATTCCTTGGTCTTAATCGTCCGGCCATGCGGAACTAATCGAGATCTGAAGGAGGTACGTGTCCGCAATGGAGGAATGTCGTCACCAGACTCGACACGTGCCCCGGCCCATCGTGCTCGCCCATAGCTTCTCGGGTGGGCTCGCAGACCTGGGGCGGGCCAAAGCCCCAGCCACCGGTAAAGAGCCCGGGCTGGCAAGTAGAGCCCTTCAGAACGTTGACTCGATGCGGACCTCGGTATTGATCGGGCACTGCGAGATCCGCTGCACAGCGACAAATCGCCTGTGGTACTCGACCGTATGGTCGGCAGAGTCCGGTCGCGCTTTCGGGCTTCGCCGAGGCTCAACGACGGACCGTCGGCGGAAGGTGCAAGGCCGGGAGTGGGTCCCGACCGCACCTTCCGCCAGAGTCTGGCTTCCCGCCCCACGAGAAGGAGGCGGCGCCTAGAGCACAGTGCCGAATCGGAACACCGCTCTGCTCCCTTGACAGTGCCGAGCGGTTGGTTCGCGTTTGCCAAATCTCAGCTCTCGCTCTTGGAGCAGATCATACCTGTCACGCCTGCGGCGAGCCTTGTGCTGCCCGAAGACCATGAACCTCCATCTCCCGAGGGTCTAGGCCCTGAAGTAACCGCGTTGCTGCGCCACCAGCATGCAAGCCGCGAGTTCCGCGGAGTCGATCCGTTGATGCCCGAGTCTGTACGTCACTGTCTCGTGTGGGTTCCCGTCCGGGTGCTCGCTGCCCCCGGACGGTTCAACGACCTCGCGGTGGTCCTCCGGACCAAGATCGACCATCTAGGTGGCCGAAACCGAGGTTGTGTCGCGCAACTCGTCACGATCGCGCGATACCTGGGGCTGGGCACCAAGTTGGTCCTCCTTCCTGACGGACGCCGCGTGGAAAAGCCCACATCGGCGATGTATGCCGCCCAGCGCCAGTTGGTGGTTGCTGACGAGTTGGCGATCCGCCGTCGAACTTTGCATGGTGGGACTGGCACTTCTGCAGTTCGCCTGGTCCAACCGATGGCTGCGGGAGAGCTGGGCGTCCCGATCGAGGTGGGACTGCTGGGAGCGATGCCCCCGCGGCATGTGCGCGCCTACCTCTACATCACCCATGCTCAACGGCGGCGATTGCCTCTGACATACGGGGAGTTGGCAAGCGGGTTGTGGCATCAGTCGGGTCGTCGGATGGGAACGCCGATCAGCGAGCGAGCCGCGCGCGCGATCGTGTCCGATCTGGAGCGTTGGGGACTGGTGCGAGTGGACCACCGGGTGGGCAAGCAGGGCCGGTGCGTGTTCGTCCCCTTGGGGCTCCCCACGGCTGTGGACAACTCGGACGACGGCAAGGTAATCGAGGTGTCGAGTCCGGAGGGTGAGGGGACCTCGGGTGCGATGGGTGATAGGACCCCCCTCGCGACAATGGAAGACACCACTACTCACCTACAGCCCGCAGCTCCTCCGGGGGGTGCCGCCCGTAGGGCGTGTGACGTAAGTAGAAGCGGCTCACCTGTGGATAACCGCGTGTGCACCCACCGGAGTTCTGCCTTGAGTGCGCCTTCGGCGGAACCCCCGCAAACTCGACCCACGACCATTGCAGACCGCGGCATCACCATCTCCGCCACAGCGACACGAGCATTCGCGCAAGTCGGACCCCTGGCGGCCCGGATGAGTATCGGGCAGCGCCTTGTTGCTGCTGGACTCGTAGATCGTGCGGTAGCGGAAGTCGGTGATGCCAACCGGGTGTTCGCCCGCTTGGCGAACCGATGGCGGACTCAGGAGGGGACAGTGCACAGCCCCTTGGGTTGGTTTCGGGGACGTGGGCTGCCGCGACGTGGCTGCGAAGATCCGAACTGCGAAGACGGCCGTCTGTGGCTGCCCACGTTCGGCCTCGACGACCGGTACGACTGCCGCAACTGTGCCCGGCGGGATGAGGATCAGCGAGCCGACGCGGACGTTCGGTTTGGCATTGCCCGACGAACTGTGAACCGAGCCCGTACGACCGATCAGCCCAACGCGCTGGCTCGTCCGCCAGTGGCCCGAGCACCGTTCGATACGTGTGACGACTGCGACCGGGCGGTCCGGGGCCTGCGTTCGGACGGAGTGTGCGCGGAGTGTCGCGAGGAGCGGGCCCTTCTGGAAGCCGCAGAAGCTCCTGGGGCGCTCCGGGAGGACTGGCTCGGGCCTGGGGGATGCTCCGGGCCGTACCGGGGTGGGACCAGACGCGTCCCGAGTCCACCGCATACGGACGCGACATGTTGTGACACAGATGTGCACGCGGCGTAGCGAAGAGTTGAGGCTGTGTTCCGAACCGGCCTACGGCGGACGTGGGTTGCTGGTCGAAGGTCACCAGTTCGCTGTCGGGAGGGGACGCTGGAGGAGTTCGGCTTGTTCGGCGACGGCGATGATTCGATCGGTGGTTTCTTGCCCCACCGTCTCCGCGAGTCGCTGGAGGGTGGAGGCGATCACCATCCAGGAACGGTGGGGGAGCACGGTCAGCCGTGCGACCGCATCGGCGAGCGCCCCCGCCTCCAAGGCCATCATGGCCTGGACGTCGACGGGGTCCGGAGCAAGTGGTCCCTTGGCTTCGCGGACGAGGTCAACGCTGAGGGTGGTGTCGTCGAGCAGGGTGACTGCGGTGGTGTTGTCGATCAGGGTCGGTTCGTAGGTGCGTCCCAGATCGAGGGCTTGATGCACGGTGATGTTCTCGCTGGCGTATCCCGCCGCGAGGAGGCGGCGCAGCGCCGCGTAGGCGGTGTGGGATTTTCCGGACCAGTGCGGCCCCAGGAGCAGGAGGCGGGCGCTTTGGCCGGACAGGACAGTGGAGCACCACCGGTCGATGGCTGGGTGGTCGGTTTCGGCGGTCCGGTACATGGCGGGAACGATCCGGGAGTCGGGCATCGGGTCAGCGTAGGCGGCGCGGGCGGGGGAGTGGAGGTGGCCATCCTGGGTGTGGCGCCACATCAGGGGGGTTCTGTGCGTCGGCTTGCGGGGGCCGGGGTTGATTGGCGGCCCGACTGCCCTAGGTGGGCTGGTGCGATTCCGGAGCCGAAGGGGCGTCGTATTCGTTTCACTTCGCGGGGTCGGGGTTGTGGGGCAATCCTTCTGGGGGCGGTGGTTGTTCGCGACGTTCCCGCCTCCCGGGACCAAGCCGACGCGATCGGCACCTGGTGGCGCCACGCCAGCGCCGCAACCCGGCGACCCCTGGGCATCCGCTCCGCCACCGCCTTCCGCGCCACGCCCGGCGGCGGCGCAAGAAGACCTCAAGCCCGATGCTGGCGGTGCGCGATAGCGTTCCGTACCAGAGCCGCGTCGGACACCCCCCCACCCGTCCGCGTGGCCCACCGAGCGGCCCGAATCCCCCCGGATCGGGCCGTTCGCACGCGCCGCCTACGTCCCGATCGGGACATCTGGGCGGTTGCTCGAGGCCATCCCGGGCCCTGCGGGTTGCGGGCCCGAGCGGCGCGTCCCGGTGTGAAACGCGCGTCGACGGTTACGGTCTTCGATAGGCTGTTGGTCTGTTGGGGGTCGCGTACCACCCGCTACGCCGGGACTATCGACCCACCCGCCCGCCCAGCGGTCATGGGCTTGGTCTGGTGGAGGTCCCAGTGTCCGAAGTCCCTCTGCTCTTGGTCGACGGCCATCATCTGCTATTTCGATCATTCTTCGGATTTCCGGCCCGGATTACCAGTCGCGACAAGCGGCGGGACCTCACCGGCGTCTTCGGGTTCTTCGCCTTGCTGCGGGTTGCCGTCCGTGACGAGTTCGTGCAGTCGCCGGAGATCGTGGTGGTTTTCGACGGGGAACGCGGTGTGGCTGGCCGCCGCGAGATCGACCAGGGCTACAAGGCCCAGCGCCCGACCGACGCATCCGCGCTCGCTCCGATCGCATCCCTCCCGGACATCCAGCGGGGCTTGGATGAACTGAATGTGCGGTGGATCGAGATCGACGACGCCGAGGGTGACGACGTGATCGCGACCGCAGTCACGCGCACCACCGACGGCCGTTCGGTGCGGATCATGTCTGGCGACCGCGACTTCTACCAGCTCGCCGCGGCGTCGGTGAGAATCCTCAATACCGCCATAAAGTCTGGATCGAGGTTGATCGGCCCCCCCGAAATCACCGCACGGTACGGCGTCTCGCCGCATCGCTGGGCCGATCTGGTCGCCCTCCTCGGCGATAAGTCGGACAACCTGCCGGGCATTCGCGGGATCGGACCGGTGACCGCCCGCCGGCTCCTGGCCGGTGGCCTCAGCTTGGAAGACCTCACAGAGTCCGGCCGCCTCACCGGCCGCGTCGGCGAGCTCGTCTCGGCCGGCCTCGACCGGGCGTTGATCGTCCGCGGCCTGGTACGCATGCGAACCGACGTCGCGCTGCCGTTCCTGCCCATCGGGCGCTCCTCAGTACCGCTGCCGCGACCGGCGGACATCCTGGAGACTCTCGAGCTCTGGTGAGCGGGTCCGTGCACGGCGGCGCTCCGGGCCTGATCGGCACGATCATCCGACCGAAACCGGGTGGCGGAACTCGGAGCGTCCCGACATGGGCCGGCCGACGCACCGTGCGGGGCACCGTCGGCTCAGGTGGGTCGTGCCGTCGCGTTCATCGTCGCTTCGAGGCTGCGGCGGACAGGTGCGGGCGCATCGTGGTCGACGGAGTTCGTGATCACTGCCTCCGTAATCGCCAGGGCGGTGTCGATTTCAGTGTGCAGGACGGTGGGGAGGGTGCCGGTGCCGAGTCCGTGGGAGTGGGCCAGTGCGGTGAGTTGCCGTGTCTGGGCTGTGGTCAGGAGCGCGCCGCAGGTGGGGTGTGCGAGGAGGTCGCGGACGGCGTATCCGTCGGGGTTCGTGGTGGTGCGGTGGATCAGTTCGAGGCTGAGGGCACGGGCCTGGGGATGGCCGTGCGCGGTGAGTGCGTCGATGACGCTCAGACCGAGGCGGCAGTGGAAGACGGTCAGGCCTGCCGCGTGCGGGTCGAGGGCCTGATACAGGGTGACGACCTGTTCCCACGGGTCTCCGGGCACGGTGGTGGCGCAGAGTTCGAGGGCTCCGGGTGTGTCGCCGGTGGTGGCGTGGGCGAGGACGGCGACCTGGCGGCCGTCGAGCATGCGCCGGCCCACGCCTTTGTGCAGTCGCAGGCGGGTGTGGGCTTGTTCCCAGCGTCCGGCGGCGGCGAGGGCGCGGGCGGTGGTGGCGAGGAGAACGACCCACAGCCAGCGTCGTATCTCGCGGTGTTCGTCGCGGGTGGTGGCCATGTGCGTCGCGGGGATGTGGATGCCGTCGACGGTGGTGTCGCTGCGGGTGACCACCGCGGTGTGGAGGGTGTCGACGAACGCGCAGGCGCCGAGGCCGTCGCCAGCGCGGATTCGCAGTCGGGCGAGGTTGATCAGCGGTTCGAGTGCCTGGCGGACGGCCTGCGCGCTCAGGGGTCGGGCGCGCAGGTACAGGTGTGCGTGGCGGTGGCACCACTGCCGGGCGAGGTCGGGCAGGCCGCAGTCGGAGGCGAGGAGGGCGGCGAGGTTGTGGACGGCGGATGCCTCCTCGCGGTCGCCGGTGCGGGCCGCTTCCCGGGCGGTCTCGGTCAGTTCCGCGACACGCTGGGGCAGGGGCCGGCAGGCGGGGCGTGGTCTGGGGACGAGGGGGAAGCGGCGCGCGGTGGGCCCGGTGGCGTCCATGGTCATTGCCAGGTGACGGTGACGGGGTGGTCGGGGCGGGCGAGGACGAAGCGTCCGTGGGCGGGGTTCGCGGGTGCGGGGTGGTCCTCGAGGGCGAAGCGGACGGTGCGGGTGCGGAATCCGTCGTGGTCCCAGGTGCGGATGTGTGCGGCGAAGGTGGCGGCGAGGTCGTCGGCGTCGGGGCCGTGGGCGATGACGCCGACTTCGTAGCGGGGGGCGTCCTCGACGGGGTCGGCGGTGCGGATGGTGAGGTAGGCGAGAGTGCCGTCGCGGGTGGTGGCCATGGCGGCGACGGGGAACATGGGGAAGACCAGGCCGCGTTTGCGGGCTGTGGCCTTGACGTTCATGCGCATGATCGGGTTGGGCAGGGCGCAGGCCAGCCACAGGTCCAGCCATTCGAACGATTCCCCGGAGCCGAAGGTCACGCCGGTCCAATTGCTGTGGCGGGGGCTCTCGAGGATGCCGATCAGGGTGGTGGGGTCGGTGTGGGGTTGGTTGTCCCGGTGGGTTTGGAGGGTGACCTCGCCGGTGCCGGTGAGGTCGACGACGGTGCGGGAGTCGTCGCCGATGCCGCCGCGCAGCGGCATGAAGGTCGCCATTTCGCTGCCGTGGTCGACCCAGGCGCCGGAGGCGCGTTCGAAGACGATGGTGCGGGAGGCGGCGCCAGCCAGGCGCAGGGGGACGAGCAGGCGCCCGTCGGGGGCGAGTTGGTCCAGCCAGGCCGTGGGGACTTCGTAGGCGCCGACGGTTGCCTCCACGCGGTCGTACGGTGCGGATTTGGGGTGTCCGAGGGCGCCGTCGCCCAGGATGACGTCGACGCCGGTGACCCCGGCGGCGTCGAGGTGGGTCCGGGCGCCGTCGACGAGGTCCTCGTCCACGTCGATTGTGGTGACGTGTCCGTCGGGGCCGGCGATCGCGGCCAGGAGCGCCGCGTTGTAGCCGGTTCCGGCCCCCACTTCGAGGACGTGGTGGCCGGGTTCGACGGCGAGTTGTTCGAGCATGGTGGCGACGATCGTCGGTTGCGAGGCCGCGCTCAGCGAGACGCCGTCCTTCTCTTTGGTGTAGACGGCTTCGTCGGTGTACGCGTCCTCCAGGGGGACGCCGGGCACGAACAGGTGTCGGGGCACGGTGCGCAGGGCGTCGTGGACGGCGGTGGTGTGGGCGGTGCCCTGGTCGCGCAGGCGGTCGGCGAGGCGGTGGCGCAGGGTGGTCGCGGAGGCGGAGACAACCGGTGTGTCACCGAGCGTGTTCATCATTTCACGGACCCTAGCGGGGTCGGGGCTCTCCCCTGGGGCGCGGTCGGTGCGCGGGAACGCGGTGGATGGTTCCGCATCGGCGGCCGGATCCGGGGTCCAACGCCATCAGGATCACGTGGCCGCCGGCGTGCAGTGTCCGGCCCGGGCGCTGTCGCGGACCGAGGGCCACGTGCGTAGGGGCGGTGCTGCAACTCCCCTGCAGATCGTAGGCTTTGGGGATGGCGACATCTACGGAGCCCAAGTACGGCGGCTTGATCTTCGACTTCTTCGGCGTCCTGACCTTCAATATGGTCGAGGTGATCTCGTACTTCGAGGACCGGGAGAAACTCGCGCGGGGAACTTTCCTTCGTGCCTGGGCCGATCCGCGAGGGCAGGAACTGTTCCGCCAGCTCGAACTCGGTGCGATTACCCAGACCGACTGGAACGGCGGGTTCGCCACCCTGATGGGCGTCGCACCCGAGAACCTGATGGAGCGCTATCTCCACGATGCCTTCCCGGCCCACCAGGTGCTCAACGTGGCGCGGCAGGCTCGGGCCGCCGGGATCAAAACCGCGGTGTTGTCGAACAGTCTCGGGCGGGAACCGTACGATCCCTACGCGGGGTTCGACCTGCACAACACATTCGACGAAGTTGTTTTCTCTGCCGAGCACGGAGTGCGCAAGCCCGATCCCGCGATCTTTCGCCTGGTGCTCGGCAGGCTCGGTGTGTCAGCCGAACGGTGCCTGTTCGTCGATGACAGCGAGGAGAATCTCGCTGCCGCCTACAGGCTCGGCATCACACCGCTCCTGGCGCTGGACGAGAAGGTCGTGGCCGCCCGTCTGCGTGGAGTGCTCGGTCTACCCGACCTGTAGGAACTCGCGTACGCCTGCGTGTGAGGTATGCGTCGCCAACTTCTCGCGAAGCCCCTTCAACTCGGAGGCCGAGCGTGCGGAATCCACCGAGCCGAGGCATCGGGCCGCGTGGCGTGCGTTGGCGACCGCAGCATCCAGGTCGTGCATGGCGAGATGCGCTTCGCCGGCGCGGGCGAGGTAGATCGCGTGGGTTCGCGGGTATTCGTCGTCGCCGGGGTACGACGCTCTCATGGCGGCCTCAAAGCGGCGTACCGCCTCGGCCGGGTCGCCGAGTTGCAAGGCGGCCGAGCCGGCGATCATTTCGATCTCGCCGTAGTCCACCCAGTAGAGGGTCTTGGGGTCGTCGTCGTGTCTTCCCTTGTCCAGCGCCGCGCGAGAGACGTCGAGTTGGTGAGCGCACTCCTTCATCGCTCCGGTCTTCGACAGCGCGCGAGCGGTGCGGGCAGCCAGCATGGCGTGCATGCGCGGAGTCGCCTTCCGCCGCACCTGTTCTTGCGCCGTCTCCAGGAGCGATATCGCCCTGCCCGCCTGCCCGGGAGTGGAGTAGCACTGGATCGCGGCGAACGACAGGGCGTACGCGCCGCTGATCGGATCCCGGGCCTCGGCGGAGGCTCGGAGGGAGCCGTCGAAGAAGCGCTGGGCGATGCCGGGCCTGCCCTGGTCGAACGCGCTCCACGCCACCTGCCGAGCCGCTTCGGACGCCGTCGAATGCAAGTGGGCCACGGTCGGACCGTCGTAGCGACCCGACTTGATCAGCCTAACGATCAGGGACAGCTCGCCGCAGGCCAGTCGATACACCTCGCCGCTGCCGAGTTCGTCATCGAGATGCCTGAGGTGATCAAGTCGGCCGTCCACATGGGCCAACAGAGCCGGGCCGTCGGAGAGGGGAGCAGGCGTCCCGGGTGTCCGGATCGATTCCAGGGCTTTGGACCAGTTGCTCGCCGAGACGGAGAGCGCCGCCCCCGCCGAGAGGAAACCTCTACGATCCACGCTGCTTCCATTCAACAGTTCGGCGAGAACCGTCAGGCTCCCGGGCTGGTCCCACGGCACGTCCTTGCCGATCGTCGAACCGGTTTCGTGCAGCGCCGCCGCAAAGGTGCCGCCGGTGTGCAGCACCCTGTCGTAGGCGGCGGCGACGGCGACGGTCACGGACCGGTTCCCGTTCTCCACGTTGCGCAGGTACGCCTCGCCGAACCCCGCCTCACGCGCGAGCCTCGCCCAAACCATGCCCGATGCCTTGCGCGCCTCCCGCATATCGTCGCGGAGCTGATCGGACATCGGGAACAGCCTCCCCTGCTTGGGATCGGTGCTGGATCGGACCACGCCATTGTCCCGAGTCCGATGGCGGTGTGTGCTCGACTCGGGACATAAAGCGAGGGGTTTCGCCCATCCGCCGACCGCGCGTTCGCGGCCGGGTCCCGAGTCCGTCGCCGGACGCCGTGGAGGTCCACGCCCGGCGATGCCAGGCCCCGCGGCGGCTCCAAGTCGCGGGCCACGCGTCCACGTCAGGGTTCCTCCGGCAAGGATCAGGAGCAGACAGATGAGCACGCAGACCATCGCGCCGAGCGTCGAGCCGCACCAGGACGACGTCGACGACGCGGACGACCCGTTCCGGCTCGACATCACCATCATCGAGAACACGCCGGCGACCGAGACCGTGCTGATGTGCAGCACCGGTGACAATTGCGGGAGTTCCTGCCCGAGCGCCTGCACCACCTCGTAGCCCAGGTCGACCCGGTGGTGTGGGTCGGACGGGCGGCTCCGTCCGGCCCGCGCCCCGCTTCTCCGCGAACGGAGTGTGGGTGATGACGCGCTTACGACACAGCCTGTACCGGGGTGCCGGCGAAGGGATGCTGCGCGCTGCGGTAAACCTCACAGGGCCGGACATGCCGCCCTGGCCGGGGCCCGGAGCTCCGCTCGAACACTGGCGTTCGTGGCTGGGCACGGTGTGGGCCGACGACACTTTCCGGCAGGCGGTGTCCGGCGCCAGCCCGGATCTGGACCGCCGGGTCCGGGCGATCCTCGACGGACAGTCGACGAAGGTACGCCGGGCACGCCGGGCGGCCCTGGCCACCGCCCGGTACGCGATCAGGTACACGCACCGCTCCACCCCGTTCGGCCTGTTCGCGGGTGTCGCGCCGGTCGAGTTCGGCAACATGGCCGAGGTATGTGTCGGGGATCGACACCAGGCTGTTGCCCGGCCGGACCCGGTGGCGCTGGACGCGGCAATCAACGCCCGGGAGGCGGACGCCGTGAAGATGGCCGACGTCGACGTCTGCGTCAACAACCTGGCCCGTCGGCGGAGCGACCGCGTCTACGTCCCATCCGAGGGCGCCTCGGAGTTCTCGCTCGCGCTGACGCCCGCGGTCGCGCTGGTGCTCGACGCGGCCCGGTCACCGATCCGGTACTCGGCTCTGGCGGACAAGCTCGCCGCCGAGTTCCCGGACACGGACGAACGCCATCGGGCCCGGCTGCTCGCGCAGCTCCTGCGGGTTCGGCTGCTGCGGTCGTCGCTGCGCGCGCCCGCCACCGTCGTCGATCCAACTGACCCCCTGCCGCCCGACCTGCGCGAGGACACCCGCTGCAGTGCGGCGGCGCCGGATCTGCGGCTGGACGCCACGGTGCGGCTGCCGAAGGCGGTGGTGACGGAGGCAGAGACTGCCGCGACGGTCCTGACCCGGCTCGCCAGGTTTCCGACGGGGAGCTTGGCATGGCGCCGCTACGCCGAGCAGTTCGCCGACCGTTACGGTGAGGGCGTCGAGGTGGCGCTGGAGCTGGTGACGGATGCCGCGAGGGGATTGGGCTTTCCCAAGGGATTCGGCCGGGTGGCCGAGCCACCCCGCCCGATGACCCACCGGGACCGCCTGCTTCTGGAACTGGCCGGCACCGCGGCCGTCGAGGGCAGCAGATCGGTGGTCCTGTCCGGCGCGATGATCGAGCAGTTGGAGGCCGCAGCGGGCAAACCCACGATCACCCCGCCCCACCTCGAACTGTGTGCGCAGGTCCAGGCCGGCTCGACGAGGGCTCTGGACCGCGGGAACTTCCGTCTTCGGGTGGCCACCGTCTCCCGCGCGGCCGGGTCGATGACGGGCCGGTTCTGGCACCTGTTCCCGCACACCGGCTCGACGTATGCTGGCCTGCCCACGGTCGAACCCGACGCCGAGCTGGCCCAGTTGTCCTTCCACGCCAGCCGCGTCCCGGCCGACCTGCTCACACGCTCCCCGCAGGTGCTGCCCCGACTGGTCAGCGTCGGAGAGTTTCGCCACCAAGGGGAAAAGGCGTTGTTCCCGTCCGATCTGGCCGTCGGTGTCCGCGACGGCCGCCTCTATCTGGCCGAGGCCGCCACCGGGACGCACCTGGAGTTGCTCGCGCCGACCGCGATCAACTTCCTGTGGAACAACTACACCCCACCCCTGGCCCGGTTCCTCGCCGAGATCAGCCGCGCCGGAGCCCCGCAGGTCACCTGGTTCGACTGGGGTGCGGCCTGGACCCTCCCCTTCACCCCCGCACTGCACTACCGGCGTTCGATCCTGGTGGCCGCCCGATGGAAGTTGCCGGCCCGGACACTGCCCGGCCCCACCGCGACACCGGACGAATGGGCCGGAAAACTGCACGCCTGGATGGGCCGGTTCGGCGTGCCCCACCGCGTGCTCCTGGCCCAGGACGACCAGCAACTGCCGCTCGACCTGCACCAGGACATGCACCTGGACCTGCTGCGTACCCATCTGGCCGCCGCCCCGACCGGCGTGGCGGTCCTGCACGACGCGCCGCCGCCGGATGCCGACGGCTGGATCGCCGGGCGTGCCCACAGCATCGTCGTCCCGTTGCGAGCCCGCCCATGAAGGCGACGGCGACCTTGCCCAGGACGCAGGACCTGTCCGAGGGCGCGGTCGGGGTGGCGCTGCTGCACATCGAGCGCGGTGACCTCGCGTCCGCGCGAAACAGCCTGACGCGGGCGGTCGCAGGCGGCGTCAGCGCCGGAGGCAACGCGTCATTGTTCCACGGCGCCCCGGCGCTGGAGTTCGTGCTCGGCCGTGCCCGGCGCGCCGACCGTGACGTACGAGGCGCCGTCGACCGCATCGTGGCCACCCGACTGGCCGCAGCACGCCGGCGGCAGGCTTCCGGAGCGCCGCCGCATCTCGCGGAGTTCGACCTCATCCGGGGCTTGACCGGGCTCGGCGCGCTCCTGCTCACCCGCGACAGTGCCCCGCCGCTGCTGGAGGAGGTGCTGGCCTACCTGGTCTCCCTGTCACGGCCGATCCGCATCGACGGCCCGGAGCTGCCGGGATGGTGGTCGAATACCGGGCCCGCCGACGAGGAGATGGAGGGCGGACACAGTAACAATGGTGTCGCGCACGGCATTTCCGGCCCCTTGGCGGTGCTGTCCCTCGCCGTCCGGCACGGCGTCCAGGTGCCGGGACAGTGCGACGCCATCGAGGTGTTCGCGCGCTGGCTGGACAGGTACGGCTGCCGCTACTGGACCATCCGCGACCAGCTGTCCGCCCGTGAACCGCCCGAGCCCGCGCGCCCGTCCTGGTGCTACGGAGAGCTCGGCATCGCCCGCGCCCGGCAACTGGCCGCGATCGCCCTGAACGACCCGGTCCGCCGACTCGCGGCAGAGGACACCGTCCTACGGGTCCTGGCCGACCCGGCCCGTCTGGGCCGGATCACCGATGCCTCGCTGTGCCACGGCTGGGCCGGCTTGCTGACCGTCGCCCGAGCCGTCGCCCACGACAGTCCCGCTCCGGACCGGTTCACCCCGCTCATCGAAGGCCAGAAGAAGCGCCTGGCTGCCGGCCTGGACCGGCTGTCCAAGCCCGGATTCATGGAGGGCCGGGCCGGCGCGCAACTGGCGCTGGACGGCACGTACACCACGGGCTGGACCCGCGCCCTGCTGATCACCTGACCCCGCCCGTCAACCGACCCAACCCCACCGACAAGGAGCGCCCATAACCATGAACGCCGACGACGAGGACCTTCCGATCACCGCCGAGAGGGACTGGTGGCATGCCAGCGTGTCGTTCCCGGGCAGTGCCGGGGTGAGCCCGGAGGCCGCCCGGGCGCTGTCGTGCGCGCTGCACGATCAGCGGTTCCACTTCCTGCGCAAGGACGCCGGGCTGCGGCTGCGCACCGAGCGCTCCGCGGCCGACCTCCTGGACGGCCTCGTCGCCGACCGACTGGTAGGCGGCTGGGTCGGCGGGGTCTACGAGCCGGAGACCGAGGCGTTCGGCGGCCCGGAAGGCATGGACATCGCCCACGACGTCTTCTGCGCGGACAGCCGTGCCGCCCTGGCCGCCACCGGCAACCCAGGGGCCCGGGAACGCTGTGTCCTGCTGATCTCGGCCATGAACCGGGCGACCGGCCTGGACCCGTTCGAGATCGGCGACGTCTGGGTCAGGTTCGGCTCCCTGCGGCCACCCGTCGACCCGCCCACAAGCCCATCGCGCGAGCGAGCGCTCGCGGCCATGCGGCGTCTGACGAACGCCGATGCCGCCCGGCGACCGGACGCCGAGCCCGACTGGGGCGAGCGCGTCGCCGCATTCGAGGAGGCCGGACACCAGTTGAGGCGGCTGGCAGCCGACGGGCGATTGACGCGGGGCCTGCGCGCGGTACTCGCCCACCACGCCGTCTTCGCCTTCAACCGCGCCGGCGTACCTGTCGACGAGCAGGCCGCCACCGCATGGCTGGGCCGCGAAGTCGCCTTCGCCGAAAAGGAGGCGGCCGACGTGTCCGCCCTCCGGCCCACCCACCCGGCCCCTACCCTCACTCGCATGGAGACCACCCTGACCCCCGCCACCGACCCCGACGAACTGCGCGAAGCGCTCGTGACCCGCCTCGTCGACGGCGGTCACCTGCGTACCCCCGAAGTCATCGCCGCCTTCCGGGACACCGAGCGCCACCGGTTCCTCCCCGGCGTCGACCTTCAGGCCGCCTACGTCGACGACGCCGTGTCCATCAAGCACGACGACAGCGGCGAGATGATCTCCTGCATCTCCGCGCCCTCGATCGTCGCCACCCAGCTGGAGCAGCTGGGTGCCGAGCCCGGCCACAAGATCCTGGAAGCCGGGGCCGCCACCGGCTACAACGCCCGCCTGCTCGGGCAGCTCGTGGCCCCTGGCGGCCACGTGTGGACCGTGGACGTCGACCAGGACCTCGTCGACTGCGCCCGCAAGAACCTGGCGCAGGCCGGGGCTTCGAACGTGAGTGTCGTCCTGGCCGACGGCGCCGCCGGCTTGCCCGAACACGCCCCCTTCGACCGCATCCAGTTCACCGTCGGCGCGGGCGACGTTCCTGTGCGGATCCTCGACCAGCTCGCCCCCCAAGGACGCCTGGTCCTGCCGATGCGCATCCGCGGCAGCATCTCCCGCAGCTTCGCCTTCGAACGCGACGGTCGGACGTGGACGACCGTCTCGTGCGAGATGGCGACGTTCGTGCCGCTGCGCAAGGGCGTCTGCGACGACGTCTACACCCTCGTGCCCATGTCAGGTGAGGGGACTGTGCGCCTGGAGACCTTCAGCGAACAGGACGTGGACCGAGAAGCGATCCGCACCGTCCTGGACCGGCCGCAGGCCAAGGTCTACTCCGGCGTGAAGTTCCGTCAGGGCGACCCGTGGGAGTGGCTGTACCTGTACCTGGCGTCGGTGCTGCCCAACGGCCTGTCCCGCATGCCCGGATCTCGCCCCGGCTTCACCCCGCACTTCGGTTGGGGCTCCATGGCCGCGCTCGACGGCGACACCCTGGCCTACCTGACCGTGCGCGAAGGCGAGGACGAGCAGGGCAGGTTCTGGGAGATCGGCGTCATCGGCCACGGGTCGCGCGCCGCCGCGCTCGCCGACCGGGTAGCAGGCGAGATCGGTGAGTGGGACCGCGGCTGGGGCAACAACGCGCCAGCACCCGGCTTCCGCATGGCCGTCGGCGACGTCCGCGCCCAACTGACGGCCGCCGAACCGCGCTTCGTCATCGACAAGAGCCACAGCCGCCTCGTCGTCGACTGGCCACGCAGGAGCTGAGCCGATGATCCCCGCGATAGCCGACCGCATCCCCCTGGTGCGCCGGCCCAAGGCACCCGGGCTACCGCTGGCCGAACGCATCATCCACCTCACCGCGCTGCCCGTCGAGCCTGCGGGCGCGAGCCACCGTGATCTGGTGGCTCGCGCCTGCGGAGTCCTCAACTACGCCGCGCTGATCGCCTCCGACGTCGGGATGCCCGACCTGGCCGCCCGACTGTGTTGGAGGCAGCACCGGGCCTTTGCCGAAGCCGGAAGCCTCACCGGGGACATCGCCGTGATGGCGCTCATGCCCCTGGTCAACATCTCCCGACTGCTGATCCGCGAAGGCGACGGCGAAGGCGCCTATGAGGTACTCAGACGGCTGTACCGCGCCGCCCAGCGGCGCGTAACAACCGAAATCCGCGACCACGAGGTCGACCTGTCGGTGTTGATCGGCACGGACGCGGACCATCGGAAGATCTGCGAGGAACTGTGGGTGACCGTCCTCATCGACGGCGCCAGGGCCCTGGCGCGGATCGGCCGCTGGACCGAGGCCGCCGAAACCATGGCCGCGCACCGTGGCGTCGGCAACCGGCTGCTCGACGGCCGCCAGATCATGATCATGTCGTTGATGGAACGCGGCCTCGATCGGCAGGCCCACGTCATGATCGAGTCCACCGTCCCCACAGAACCGTGGGAGAACGCCATCGCGGCTCTCCTGCGCGTCCACTGTCGGCCCCGGACCCCACCAACCCGGCAGCCGGAACTGGACCTTGCCCTGCGGGGAACGCTCGCGGTAATCGCCCCGCCCGATCCGACGACTGCGGCGTTCCAGGCCCGAGCCGGGCTGACCGCACTCGACCTGAGCCGCGACCGGACGAGTCACGACGCCGCCCTCGTGCGGGACGCTGTCGTCGACGTGGCCGCCCTCGATGCCTACGCCGCTCGCGACGTCCTGAACCACCACCCGACACGCTCCCTCCTGACCGGTGACCAGACACGGAAACTCGACGCCGTGCTCACCGCATCAGGGCTCGATGCCGGGAATCTCTCCACAACCCACACGCAAGCCCTCACCGAAGCCGTCGACAAGGCCGAAGCCGCACTCCGCCGGCATCTGTGACCCTCGGTGGCCAACCATCCACACGACACCGCAGACGTTTCGGACCTCCCGACCGCTCAGGCCACACGAGACGCCGTCTCCAGGATCCGGTACGACTGCGCGCACGGCGATCCGGAACCGGTCGAACGCGGGCGCCCCCGGGCTCTGTTCCGCACCTGAATCACCGCACCACGCACGACCCAGACGGGGCGAGCCGGGAACGTCGGTCTCGAACCGGGCATCGTCTCGAAGGAGGAGCCAGAGCGTGACGGAGACCGCCCGCAAGGTGCACGGTAAGGACGGCGAGGCCGAGGAGTCGGGCCCGAAGGACACCGCCGAGGAGAGGCCGGTGTTCGATCACCCGGGTGGTGACAGCCTGGAGTTGGCCGAGTTGCTGACCGGCCGCAGCATGGCCCGCCGCCTCCCGTCGCTGATCCGCAGAACCTTCGCCCTGGCGTGGGAGGTCGACCGCAAGGCGGTCGTATGGCTGCTGGCCTGTCAGCTCGTGTCCGGGGTGTCCGCGGCGCTGGGGTTGTTCGCCACCACGGCCGCGTTCTCCGTACTCATCGAGACCGCACACGACCCCGGGCGGCTGGGCGCGGCGGTCCCGGCGGTGTCGGTGCTGGCCGCCACCGCTGGCTTGCGGGCGTTGCTGGGCATCATCATCCAGGGCCTGTCCAACCGCCTTTCGCCGCGGATCTGCCGCGAGGCTGAGTACAAGATGCTCGAGGCGGCGACCAACGCCGAGCAGGCCGCCTACGACCACCCGGGCTTCAACGACCGCTTCGACTCCGCCGAGCGGGGCGTGGACGTCAGCCGGGAGATGATCGGGCAGTCCCAGAACTACATCTCCTCCCTGGCCACGTTGATTGCTGCGGCCGTGGTCCTGGCCAGCCTGTACCCGCTGTTGCTGCCGCTGCTGCTGTTGGCGGCGGTGCCCCAGGCGGTGGCCTCGATCCGGGGCGAGCGCGTGACGTACCTGGCGGTGGTGGCCACCCACAAGGACCGCCGGGTGATGTCCATGTTGCGGTGGCACCTGATCGCCAAGGAGCAGGCCGACCAGGTGCGCACCGATACCCTGGCCCCCTACCTCCTGGACAAGTACAAGGCCAGTGCGGTGCGGGTGGAGGACACCAGCAACCGGGCGACCTGGGAGCGCGCGAAGATCGCCGTGGTGGGCGCCGTCGCCACGGGGCTGGCGTCCTCGGTGCTGTGGGGCGCGGTGTTGCTGTTGCTGGGGACCGGGCGGATCTCGGCGGCGTCCGCCGGAACGGCGATCTTCGCCCTGCGGTCGGCGGGAACCGGGTTGCAGGGCTTGGTCGGCTACGGACGCGACCTGCTGCGCACCGGCCTGTACCTCGACGACTGGGAGCGGTTCGTCACCGAGGCCGCTGGCCAACGCCTGGACCGCGGTGACATTGTCCCGGCGCGACCGCAGCACATCGCGCTGAGGAACGTCGTCTTCCGCTACCCCGAGGCCGACCGGGATACCCTGCGCGGCGTCGACTTCGAGGTCCGCCGGGGCGAGATCGTGGCCGTGGTCGGCGAGAACGGATCGGGCAAGTCGACCCTGATGAAACTGCTTTCGGGCCTCAACCTGCCCACCACAGGTGTCGTCACCTGGGACGGGGTCAGCGTCGCCGACCTGGATCCGCAGGCGATGTGGAAACAGACCTCGGTGGTCCCGCAGGACTTCGCCCGCTGGCCCATGACCGCACGGGAGAACATCACCTTGGGCCAACCACGCGCGGAGGGCGATGCGGCCGTGCTCGCGGCGGCCCACGCCGGCGGCGCCGACGACGTGATCGGAACGCTGCGTTCGGGGCTGGGCACCCTCCTGGCCCGGGAGTGGTGGGGAGGCGTGGCCCTGTCCCCGGGACAGTGGCAGCGCATCGCCGTGGCCAGAGCCGTACATCGCGACGCCGGACTGTTGGTCATGGACGAACCGACCTCCGACCTCGATGCGCGAGCCGAGCACCGGATCTTTACCGGTCTGCGGGATCTGGCCAGCGACCGGGCCGTCGTCCTGGTGACCCATAACCTCGCGAACACCTCGATCGCCGACCGCGTGGTCGTCATGGACAAGGGCCGCGTGGTGCAGTCCGACACCTTTCATGCCTTGGTCAATCAGCCCGGACTGATGCGGGATTTGTGGCGCCTACAGCAGGACCGGGACGCCTACCGTTCCGAAATGTAGGTTCCGAGCTCCGAGGGACACCGTTCGTTCGAGATGGACACCGGATGGGCAATTCCGCGAAACGGTGGGCAACGGATCACCCGGCCTGCGGCTTCTCCCGCTGACTGTCCACCGATTCGTAGTCCAGCTCGGCTGATTGCTCGTGATCGAGCGAAGGAGCCTGGCCCTGATGGTGCCGCCCACCCTCCGAACATCGCAGCTCAGGAGCGTCCGATTGTCCGTCGAGCCGTGGAACCTACATGAAATATAGGTTCTGCACTCCGCGTGTGCCGATCACACCCGAGGACGCCGGCCGTCGGCGGACAGGGCGACGTCGCCCTGTCCGCCGACGGCCGGAGCCGACCTGAGACACCGACCGCAACGTGCCACCCGGCGCGTCCGCACCCCGACCCGACCCGATTCGTGAGGAAGAGCCACCGCCATGACCGCGCCTCCGTCCCTGCCGAGCGTGCTCGCCGTCTTCGCGCACCCCGATGACGAAGCGCTGCTCGCCGGCGGCCTCCTCGCCCGGCACGCCGCCTCGGGCGCGCGCACCGCCGTCGTCACCGCCACCTGGTCGCCGGACAGCCGACGAGCCGACGAACTCGCCGACTCCGTCCGGATGCTCGGAGCCGGCGAGCCACGCATGCTCGGCTACGCCGACGCCCGGATCCCCGAATCGGCCCCCGGACGGGCGCGGTTGCTCGATGCCCCGCTCGACGAGGTCACGGCGCTGATCGTCCGGCAGGTACGCGAGTTCCGACCCGACATCGTCGTCACCCACGACGCGTACGGCCAACTCACCGGTCACCCGGACCACGTCCACACCCACCGCGCAACCCTTGTCGCCGCACACGCCGCAGGGCTCGAACACCTCTACCCCGAAGCGGGAGCCCCCTGGCAGCCAGGCGCCGTCCACCTGGCCACCCACCCCCATTCCGGCGTCGCGGAGCTGGGCCCACTGCTGACCCGAGTCCGCAAGACGGTCCTCAGCGTGCCGGACGAGCACGTCACCGCCATCGACGTGCGGCCTTGGCTGGAGCCGAAGTGGCGCGCCATCCTCGCGCACCACAGCGAAGTGGCCCGGGAACGCGCCCTGCCCGGCATCCTGTCCCGCCTCCCGGCCGACGTCCGCAACCGGATCATCTCCACCGAGTACTACACCCGGGTCGCAACCACGCCCACGCCACCCGAGCCGACGGCATGATCCTCGCTCGGCCCGAGCCGGGACACCCGAGGGGATGAACGCGGTGCCCGGGGTCACATCACCGACCCCAAGGCCCTCGACAACGCCCGCAAGCTCCGTCCTGGACGAGCCATTCCGAACTCCACTTCAGGGCTTCCGGCACGGCTGGTCCGCCGGTCGCCCCTACATTCCCATCGGGGGCCCGGCAGCCTCCCGCTCGGCCCGCAGACGCCTCCGCCGGTCTGCACCGCTTGGGTTTCCTTGAACGGGCCGAGCAGAGCCTTGTAGGAAACACGATTCCTCACTCTTTCGGGCAAGCACGCCACGCTGACTGCCCGCCGAGCACCCGGCATCGACCGTGCGACAGGCATCCGCGTCCGGAACAACCGACGATGTCACAACGCCGTGACATCGTCCGACCATGACCACCAGTGATGTCACGAATACTGCGGAGTCTTCGGCCCGGGAAAGGTTGACGAGACTGCTGGACGGGGTGCGTCCCTGGGACGAGCAGGAGCGCGGACACCTCGCCACGGCGACGCGGTGGGCCGCCGGCACGGAACCGCTGTACCGGACACGGAAACCCGACGTTCCGCCGAAGCATCTGGTCGTCTACTTCGTGGTCTTCGACCAACGCCGTGAGGAACTCCTGCTGGGGGCCCATCGCAAGGCCGGCCTGTGGCTCCCCGCGGGCGGCCACGTCGAACCCGGGGAAGACCCATGGGAGGCGGTCGTGCGTGAATGCCGCGAGGAACTGCACATCCAAGCCGCCCCGGCACGCGACGGCGACCGGAATCCGTTCTTCGTGACGGTCACGCGCACGCGCGGCGAGGGAACACACATCGACGTGTGCCTGTGGTTCGTGCTACGCGGCACCACGGAAGAGATCACCTCCTTCGACGAAGGAGAGTTCGACGCGATCAGATGGTTGTCGCCCCTTCGGGTCCTCGCCGAACCGCAGCACACCCTCGATCCACACATGCACCGCTTCACCCGCAAACTCCTTGCCGCTATCGCCCGCGCGTAGGTGCGCGAACCCACCCGGCAGCCAAGGACCGCGTCGCCGGAGTCAGCGCACCACCGCCCGCGTCGACCGTCGCACAGACAACCCACCCCGGAGGGCTCCACCGGTCCCGCGAGACGACCACCGCACGACACAACGAACTCCACGAAGGGTTTCCATATGGAATCGGCCGCACCCCCCGAAGCCGGATGCCCGGTAGACGTGCACGTACTGCTGCGCCGTGGACCGAAACTGTTGCTCCTACGCCGAAGCCGAACCTCGCCGTACGCACCCGGTCTGTTGTGCCTGCCCTCCGGCAAGGTCGAACCCGGCGAGGACGTCGTCACTGCGGCCGTCCGCGAAGTCGGCGAAGAGACCGGCGTGGCCCTGCACCCCGCCATGCTCCGCTGCGACCTGGTCCTGCAACACCGCCCACCACAGGGGCCGTTGCGCATCGGCTGGTTTTTCACCGCGGAGGGATGGCCCGGCGCCCGCCACCCCGGCGACGTGGACACCGTACGCAACGCCGAACCCCACAAACACGACCAACTCGTCTGGGCGGACCCGGACGACCTTCCCCACGACCTCGTCGCCTACACCCGCGTCGCCCTGGACGCCATCCGCGAAGGAGCCCCCTACGCCCTACACCTCCAGGAACCCCACGACACCGTCCACGACGACGGCCACGCCGCGCAACGCCTGGCCCCGATCCGCGCCGGCGACCACGGGAACGAGCCCCTGCGCCGCGAACTCGGCCTTCGAGCGGCGCCGCGCATGGGCCGCCCGTGGATCTGGCACCCGGACGAGCCCGTGCCCGGTTCGCTGCGCCTCGCGCAGTCATCGGGATGGCTGTTCGCCGACGACGGCCGGGTGCTCCTGGTCGCGGACCAGGGCCTGCTCGCACTACCGGGCGGCGGCACCGAGGACTCCGACGCCGACGCCCTGGTGACGTTGACCCGCGAGGCGCACGAGGAGGCCGGCGCCGCGCTGGGCGCGAGCGCCTACATCGGCTACCTCTACGACCACGACGCGCTGGTCCACGGCGGCGAACCCGTTGCCCGGGCCCGGTACGCCGCCCGCCTCGCCCGCCTCGCGCCGTCCCGGCCGGATCCGGCGACGGACCGGGAATGGCGCCGGCTCCTGGTGGACCCGGCGACCGCCGTCGACCTTCTGGGCTGGGGCCGGGACGGCCTACGGGAGGCACGATCCGCGCAACGCCGCGCGCACGAACTACTCGGTGTCCCGATCGCGGGGGACAGGTCCGTGGCCGAGGTCCCGCGCGACGGAGGCCTGCCGCGGCGGGAGGTCGGGCCGCCACGATGACACCGGGCTGTCGGTCCGGGACCCTGGTCCCGGACCGTCCGCCGGGCCCGTCGGGGGACTCGGGGAAGCAGTCCAGGATCTGCGCCCTTTGTGGCGGGTTCGACGGGATGGCGGCCGCTACTCTACGGCGGTGACAGTGCGCGATGATGCCGCCGGTCGGGTCGAGGACGCCGTGGCGGGCAGGCTCGCCCACGCGTACGGCCTGCGGGCGACGGCCGTCGAGCGCATTCCGTTCGGGGTGGCGGCCGTTCAGGTTTGCGTGGCGGGCGCGGTGGGATTGGGCGTGGGTCGTTGGGGCGAGTTCTGTGAGTGCAGGTGATTCCACCATTGTCGGAGGGGTGCGCTGCCGGTTCCCTTTGCCAGGGAGCCGTCGGGGTTGCGGTCGGGGGTGCCCAGGAGTTGCCGTTCGACGGCGGTCAGGTCGGGGCGCGTGAGGGCGTCGGGGACGGGGTCGTCGATGCATTGGAGCCAGCGGTAGCCGTATTGCATCATCACGGCGATGCGGGGGGCGGGGGAGAGGTTGACGCCCCCGGCGTGCCAGGTGCGGTTCTCGAACACGACGGCGTCACACGGCCTTAGGGATGGGGTGACCGCGTCGGGTGGGTCGATCTCGCCGGGCGGGATTGTCGGCGGCCGGGCGAGGCGGTGGCTGCCGGGGAGGAACATCGTGATGCCGCAGTGCGGGTTGGGTGGGGTGAGGTAGTGGGCGACCTTGACGGCGAGGCGGGGTGTGTTGTCGGCGCCGAGGTCGTCGGTGACGCCGTACATGTCGCGGTGCCATCCGGTGCGTTCGGGGATGCGGATGGTGCGCGGCGGTCCGAAGGGCAGGGCGATGAGGTGTGCGGACAGGAGGTGGATGTTCGGGCTCAGGAGTGCCGTGACCGTCGGCAGGGTGCGCGGGTTGGCCAGGAGGGGCAGGAAGGTGTCGTCGAGGGTGAGGCATCCGCGGAAGCCGTCCTTGCCGTCTCCGCCCCGGTCTCGTCCTCGGGTGAGGTCGGAGGCGAGGAGGCGACGGGCGGCCGCGAGCATGTCCGCGCGGTCGCGGGCGTCGTAGGCGTCACGCAGGACGACGAAACCGCCGTGGTCGAACTCGTCGAGGGCCTCCTGGGTGGGTGGCCGCGCCGGGGTGGTCGTGCGAGAGGAGAGCTGTGCGGTGTCGGTCATCGGCGGGCTCCTTCTACTGGGCTCTGTCGAGCAGTTCCGTGACGAGTCGGGTGAGGGATTCGATGTCGAGGCCGCTGTGGCGGGCGAGTTCCCGCGTGGTGGTCGGGCGTCCTGGGTCGTTGTAGCCGCGGACGTGCAGGCGTGGGCCCGGGTGGCGGCGTCCCAGGAGGGCGTGGATGTCCGCGGTGTTGCCGGTGGTGGCGAGCACGATCGGCGCGTGGGTGGTGAACAGGTCGGTGAACGTGTCGTCGTCCGCGAGGGCGAGGGGGCGGGTTCCGGCCTCGCCGAGGACGGTCAGGTCGTTGATGTGGAGGTATCGCACCCGCGCGTGGGGGTGTGAGTGGTGTACGGCGCCGGCCAGGGCGGTGAGTTGGTGGGCGGGGAGGTCGCCGGCGGAGGCCAGGACGAGGTCGGGTTCGCCGGGGTCGGACAGGTGGGGCCAGCGGGCGATGCCGTGGCGGAGTTCGGTTTCGAGGGTGTCGGTGGGGTGTCGGGTCAGGGGGTGTTTGCCGGTGACGAGGAGGGTGCAGCGGTCGAGCTTGCGCAGTGCGATGGTGAGGTTGGCTGCGGCGCGGTCGGGGTCGGCCGGGGTGAGGACGTGGACGGTGGGGTCGCCTGTGGCCAGGGCGGTGGTGACCAGTCCGGGGTTTTGGTGCGTGAACGTGTTGTGCCAGCCGAGACTGGTGAGCAGATACACGATGGAGGGCAGGGCGGGGAGCCCGGCGTGGCGGCGCACGGCGCGGTGTTTGAGTTGTTGGACGAGCAGGCTGGTGTTGACGGGCGCGAACGCCTCGTAGGTGGCGACGAGGGCATGGCGGCCGGTTTCGGTGTAGCCCTGGGCCCAGGCGTGGCACAGCTCCTCGTTGAGGATTTCGCATGCCCAGTCGGGGATTCGGCCGTGCTCGTGGGTCAGTCGGTTGGAGGCGAGTTCGTCGGGGCTGAACACGCGGAAGGGCCCCTGTGCGGCGCGGTCGTCGAGGACGTCGGGGAGTGAACGTGCGCTGTGGGCGGCGTGGACGCCGGTGGCGATGCAGCCGCGCGGCGCCGGGAGGGGTTCGTCGTCGATCGGTGGTGTCGGCAGGGCGGGGCCCAGGGCGGGGGCGGGGTGGCCGTCAGGGGTGAGGATTTCGGTCGGGCGGTAGCCGGCCAACCAGCGGGTGAGAGCGTGGAGTTGTTCCGGGTTGTCGCGGGGATTGGGCAGCGGCGTCTTGTGGACGGCGGGGGTGCCGGCGATGCGGTGGCCGTCGACGGTGTGGGGTGCGCCGTGACCCTTGGGGAGGGTGACGATCAGGACGCTGGTGGGCCCGGTTGCGTGGAGAGGGCGGGCGAGTTCGAGGGCGCGGTCGAGGGCGTCGCGCAGCTGTGGGGTGTGGGTGGCGTCGGTGTGGACCGGGTGGTGGCCAAGGCCGGTGAAGTAGGCGTCGAGTTCGTCGCGGGTGAGTCCCGCGAGGAGGCTGGGGCCGCCCATGCGTTGGCCGTTGAGCAGGACGACGGGTAGGACGGTGCCGTGGGTGCCGGTGTCGTGGAGTGCGCGGCGGCCGAGCCAGGCGGCGGCGGTGGCGCCGGTCTCGCATTCGCCGTCGCCGATGAGGACGACGGCCAGGCGGTGGGGTGCGTCCAGGACGGTGCCCTGGGCGATGGCCAGGGCCGGTCCGAGCTGTCCGCCGGTGTGGAGGTGTCCGGGGATGAGGGGGGTGATCTCGGTGCCCAGGTCCGGGTGGGGGAAGCCGGTGACCAGGGTGTGCAGTCCGTGGGCGGATCGGGTCAGGGCGGGGTGGGCGGTGCCGAGGCGGCCGGTGAGGTAGGAGTGGGCGAGGGCGGAGGGCGCGGCGTGTCCGGCTCCGTGGAGGACGTCGATGCGATGCGGGGCGTGGGTGGCGCGCTGTAGTGGGCCCAGGGCGGCGAGGACCGCGTTGACCGGGGGGCACACGCCCCAGTGTCCGGAGGGGGCGGGTTTGATGTCCTCGCGGGTCAAGGGGCGCTGCGTACGCGGGTTGTCGCGCAGGTAGAGCTGGGCCAGGCACAGGTAGTCCAGGGCGTCGCGGACCCCGTTGACGGCGGCGTCGGGGGTGCTTTCGCGTGCGGCGGCGGCGATCCGGCTCCACTGGGGTATCGCGGTGTCGGGATGCATGTGGCGGGTTGCTCCTCACCGGTGGGCGGGGTGGTGCAGGGCGGCGGCGACGGCGCGGGGGTGGACGGTCCCTTCGCGCAGAAGGTGGGCGTGTGCGCCGCGGGGGCAGTCCACGATGGTGGCGTGACGGCCCTGCGGGCAGATTCCTCCGTCGAGGACCGCGCCGATCACGTGGCCGGCATGGGCTTGGGTGGCGAGGGCGGCGACGGCGGTGACGGTGAGGGCGGGCAGGTCGTCGGGGCCGGCCGACGGAGTCGATATCGAGGCGACGGCTGCGGCCAGGGGCGCGCCCACGCGCGTGGCGAGGGCGCCGAGAACGCCGGTGGGGCAGGACACGAGGGCGGGGGAGCCGATGGCGGCCGGGGCGGTGCCGGGGTGGGTCCAGGGCAGGCGCAGGAAGAGTTCGCCCGGCCACAGGTGCAGGATCAGGGCGTGCGCGTCGGGCCCGAGGTCGAAGCGCTCCCGTGCCTGGGCGGGTTGGCCGATCACCAGGAGCAGGGGCTTGTCGGGCGGTCGGCGTTTGAGGGTGCCGATGTCCGCGCACGCGACGGGGTCGGCGGCGAGCGCGCACAGCATGTACCAGCGGGGTGTGGGGACGGCGACTATCCGGCCGGCGGCGAGGTGGTCGGTGGCGGTGTCGAGGTCGTCGGGGGCCAGGACGTGCACGCGTGGCTCCGTTCGTCGGGGGTGGCGTGTCGGGCGGCGTGGGCGCGGAGGGTGGGGTATTCCAGCCAGGGGTCGCGCAGCGCGTCGGCCACGTGGGCGTGGTGGTCGGGGTGGGTGACGCGGAAGTACACGATCGGCCGCGGGAGGGGGGTGTGGTTGGTGTCGACGCGGTGCGGGACGAGGTGGTGCATCAGGACGACGTCGCCGGGCGCGCCGAGCAGCGGCGTGCCGGTGCGGGACGCGATGTCGGGTGGTGTCTGGGCGCCTTCGCCGGGTGCGCGTTCGTGGGCGAACCAGTGGGCCATGCGCAGGTGGCCTCCAGGAATGTAGTGCAGGGCTCCGCCGTCGGCAGCCGTGACCGGGGTGAGCAGGACGCCGACGAGCAGGGTGAAGGTGCGCAGTTCGGCCGGGTCCAGGTGGGGGCAGGCGATGCCGTCGACGTGCATGGCCTTGGTCGGCTGCCGCGGGAGCGACCCGGCCGGGGCCGCCGTCCGCCGCGGGACGCGGATCTGGACCTGGGCCGTGGTGACGGGCAACGGGGCGGCGGGGTGCAGGAGTTGTGCGGCGAGGTCGGCGAGGCCGGTGTCGGTGTAGAGGGCGATCAGGTCGCGGTGGTCGGCGAGTTCCGGGGCGAAGGTGCGGTTGGTGTAGGCGACGAGTCGATCGGGGTCGAGGTCCGGTGTGATCGTGTTCCGGTACCAGGCGTCGACCAGGCGCGCGGCCCGGTCCACGAGGCGGCGGTCCGCGTGGGCGCGGCACACCAGGACACCGTCCCGGGCGAAGGTGTTCCGGTCGTCGTCGGTGAGCGCGCTGCGGTGCGCCAAGGGGTCCTCCCTGCGGGGTGTCCGCGCGCCCCGCGGCGTGCGGGGCGCGCGGGTGGTCGTCAGTGCGGGCGGCGGGCGAGCAGGAGTTGGAAGGAGGCGTGCTCGGTCAGGCCCTCGCCGCGGGCGGCGTGGTCGGCGAGGAGGGTGTGGGCATCGCGTTCGAAGTCCGCGGCGCGGTCGGCGAACAGGGCGCGGTTGGCGAACGACGTCGAATAGAGGTAGCCGACGACGTGGTCGGGGGTCCAGGTGCGGACGATGGGGATGTGGTGTTCCTCGACGGCGGAGAACGCCGATTCGCGCAGGACCTCGGCGTACGGGCGGCCGGGGGCGGCGTATGTCGCGCCGGTGCCAGCGCGGCGTTGTTCGCCGAGGTATTCCTGGATGAGGGCGCGCAGGGCGTCGGTCCAGGCGGTGCGCGCGGTCCACAGGCTGCCGTCGCCCATGATCGCGACGGTGGCGCGCGGCGACGTGCACCCGTCGAGGACGCCCAGGACAAGGTCCTGGTCCATCCAGTGGAACGCGCGGGCGGCGGTCACCAGGTCGGCTCGCCAGGACGCGTTCGGGGCGGTGAAGTCCTCCGCGCGGGTGTGATGGCCGTGGAGGGCGGTGCCCGGTCGCAGGCGCGGCCGCAGGTCGGCCTCGGCTTCGGCGAGCATGTCGGCGTCGGCTTCGACGAGATCGATCCGCGCGAACGATTCGTGCAGCGCGGCGGGGACCTGCCCGGTGCCGGTACCCAGGTCCAAAAGGGTGCGCGGTGCGGGGAGTTCGGCCGCCGCGGCGGTCAGGAGTTCCGCGGCTCGGTCGGGGATTCCGGGCCGGTGGGCGCGGTAGTGGGCGGCGGTGCCGGAGAACGTGGTCACCGGGGTGGCTCCTTGCCGGGTAGGGAGTGGGCGATTTCGTGGAGCACGTGCTCCACGGCCGCGCCCAGATCGGGCACGACGGTGACGGTGTCGGGCAGTCCCGTCGTGTATCGGGGGCGGGATCGGGTGATCCACACGGCTCGGGCGCCGGCTCCCAAGGCGCCGGCGACGTCGTAGTCGAGGCTGTCGCCGACGTGGATCAGCTCGCCGGGCGCGACGTGGTGCAGCGCGGCCACGGCGGCCAGCGCGCGCGGGTCCGGTTTGGCGAATCCCAACCGCCAGGACGGGTGATGGGCGCTCAGGTGGGGACCCAGGGCGTCGGTCACCGACATCGCCGACTCCTCGTCGTGTCGGCACACGTTGGACATGGTGACCACCGGTGCCCGCGCCGCGATCGCGGCCACGGCTTCGCGTGCCCCGGGCCACCACGCGAACTCCGGAGGCGTGTGGTCGCGGGGGAACCGGGCCGGGTCGATGCCCAGTTGCGCGCACATCGCACCGACGACGGCCTGCGTGGGGTCGGCGACGTGCAGGTGTCGCTGCACGATGCGTTTGGCCTCGGCCTGCGGGAGGACGGACATGGCCACCAGTCGCCGGGTCAGGCTCGGGCCGCGCGGCGCGCCCAGGGTCCAGCCCACGTCCAGGCTGACCAGCCGGCACGGCGCCCGCCCGGCCCGAGCGGTATCGGGAGGGGGCTTGCTCATGGGCGGGTCAACGATTCGACGATCACGCGGATGCGTTCGCGGCGCACCGGTTCCCCGCGGGCCTCGGCCAGGAACGCCAGCAGGTGTCGCACCTCGATCGGGTCCCGCGAGGCCCAGTCGAGGCCGGCGGCCTCCGCGGCTTCGGCCAGGTCGACGGGAACCGGGGCCGGCCGACCCGCGGCCCGCAGCCGCAGGACACCTTCCCGTACGGGCTCCGGCGCCGCGGGGGCGGGGGCCCCGGTGACCGTCGGCTCCGGAACGGGGTCGGGAACCAGGACGGTGACGTCGTCCAGGGTCAGGACGCGCACGGGCATCGCCGGGGTGCCCGCAAGGGCGAGCATCCCGGACAGGTACGTATCCCGCCCGGTCAGGCGTCGGGTGAGCACGAACTGTTCCTCGCCGCCGGGGCCGGGCCGCCATGCGCCGCTCACGTCCAGGTCCACCGGTGTGCGCGCCATCACCGCTCCTCGTGTGGGATCAGGCCCAGGCCGGGCCGGTCGGGAATGCGGATCGAGCCGTGGTCGGGGACGAAGGTGTGCGTGAACGACGCCTGACGGTGGGGTTCCCACGCCACTTGGTACTCGACCGCGCGCACGACGTCGGCACACGCGGCGGCCACGTGCAGGCCGGGAACGAGCGCTCGGCCGTGCGGGTAGACGGGAACGGCGAAACGGCGGGCGGCCTCCACCAGTTCCATCGCCGCGGTGATGCCGCCGCACCAGAGCACATCGAACGTGAAGGCCGCCGGCGGACACACCGCGAGCAGGCGCCGGGCGTGGTCGGGCGAGGTCACACGCTCGCCGAAGGCCAATCCGACCCCCGAGAGCGACGCCCGTCGGGACAGTTCCGCGTACTCGCGGGTGTCAGTCTCGGCGAGCGGGTCCTCGACCCAGAGCACCGATCGCGGGCCGCTCGCGCGCGCGAACGCGTCGGTGAACGCGATGTCCCAGGTGCCCAGCGCGTCGACCGCGACCGCGCCACCCGCCCAGCACGCCAGCCGGGCGGCGCGTTCGGCCAGCTCCGCGCCGCGGGCCTCGCGTCCGCGGCGCAGGCCCCACTTGGTGAAGGCGAACCCCCTGCCGCCGAGCTCGCGGACCCGATCGCAGGCGTCGACCGCGGCGGTGTCCAGGGACAGCCACGAGGCGTACGCCGGGACCTCGGACGCCGGTTCACGGCACAGCAGCCGAGCCACCGGCACGCCGGCGGCCTGCCCGTGCAGGTCCCACAGCGCGCAATCCACTGCTCCCACCGCGCATTCCCCCAACCCGCGCGCGTGGGGCCCCAACGCGCGCAGCATCACGGCCCGCGTCCCCGCGTGGTCGTCGACGCGCCGCCCGACGGCCAGTCCACCCACGCGGGCCGCGACCAGCGCGGCCACCATCTCGTCCACGGGTCCGTAACAGCCGCGCAGACCACCGGCCCGGGCCACGACCGCGAAGCGCCCGTCACCGGGCGCGAAGGGACCGGGCCCCAGCCCCACGACGTCGACGCTCTCGACCGTGAGCCCCGCCGCTCCCCCCTCAAGGCACTGCGACACCGAGGAGGTCCTCTCCCGCGAACGTGAAGTACCACAGGGGCCGATAGCACTCCCAGGCGATCGGGCGCAGCCCGGTGGGCGCCATGGCGCGTTCGATGTGCGCACGCGCGGTGAGGTAGTAGCCCAGGGACTGGGCGCCGGCGGTGCGCAGCCCGGCCATCAGCACGTTGTGGGCCTGGAAGACCTGGAAGTTCGGGAATGCCGTGACGTGGTCGCGCATGCGCTCGATGCCTCGCGCGAGGTCGGGCAGCGGGTCCAGGCCCACGATGTAGGTGTAGGAGGTGTCCAGGCCGCGGGTCCGGGCGCGGGCCAGCAGGCCCGGCATGTCCCCGGGGCGCAGGTCGGCCTTGGTCGACTTCAGCATCACCGCGCGCCGGGTGAAGCATTCACTGGTCAGGCGCAGCACGAACGGGGCCACCGCGGCGGCGAGCGTGGCGAACGCCTCGTCGCTGCGCAGCACGGAGGTCAGGAAGCCGATGCGGGCGTCGACCCGGGCACGGGTGAGCGCGCCGCGCAGCGCGAGCAGGTGCGCCACCGCGAGGTCCTCGCGTTCGAAGCAACCAGTGGAGACGGTGACTTCGGCGAGTTCGGACAGATCTCGGCGCGGGTGTTGGGCGGTCAGCGCGGCCAGGAGCTGGTCCAGGCCGCGGTCCTCGGCCAGTCGGGGGTCGGCTGCCGCCTCGAGGGTGTTCGGGCAGAACGCGCATCCGGTGCAACGACTGCGCGCGTTCGGATTCAGCGTGACGGCGCGGCCGCCGTCACGGAAATAGCCCCCGACGGCCTCGTCGGCGTCGATCCCCTCCACGTACGCAACGGTTCGCCCGTCTACGACCAGGTCACTCCCGTGCAGGCGAAACGGCGACGCGGGCCGATTGAGCGGAACGATCACCTGCCAGGCGTATCCGGGGCTGCGGACCAGACGCAGCATCACCCGGGCGCGGTGGCGGTCGCGGTGTTCGGACGAGATCCCGAACAGGTTGACGGCGATCAACAGCGCGTCCTCGACCGGGACGTCGTGCGCGAGAGCCTCGCGTTCGATGTCCCGTAATCGGCAGGCCCCGGAGAGGGGACCCGGCGCGGATCGCACTGTTGGCGCGTGGTCGACATCGGTCACGGCGGCAACCCATCCGTCGTCGACACCGGGGCGCCGACGACTTCCTCGCGTTTTCGACTGGCTTCACTACCTCGGAACGGGCGACGGTTGCGCCCGCCACCGAGCCGCGGGGCGGCGGTCCGGGTCGTACCCGTGGGGCACCCGAACCGGTTCGCCCAGGGTGGATGCGCACATTGCGCATCCGCAACCCCCTTCTGCGCATACGTCAAACTCGGTCATCGCCGATCGGTTACGGGCGAATCCGCGGTGTGCTTGCGGACGCCTCGCGGCGGCCGTCACACTGACCGGCGGGAGGAAGGGATACCTCGATGGCAGCACGCCGTTCCACCACCGTGCGCGGACGCCGCCTGGCCCGTGAACTCCGACGCCTGCGCATCGCCGCGGGCCTCACCGGCGAACAGGCCGCGGAACGACTCGCCGCCGTCGGCGGCGCCTGGTCCCACACCAAGATCAGCCGGATCGAGAACCGCAAGGTCGGAGTCCACCACGGCGACGTCCGCGACCTCCTCGACGTGTACGGCGTCACCGACGAGGACCTGCGCCGCGAACTCGTCACCCTCGCCCGCAACCGCCGCGAGATCGGCTGGTGGTACCGCTACCGAGACGTACTGCCCCGCTTCCTCGACAACTACGTCGACCTGGAGAACAGTGCCGGCGCCGTACGCGCCTACCAGGGACAACTCATCCCCGGATTCCACCAGACCCGCGACTACGCCGCGGCCCTCATCCGCGCGCACCACGTCGACCTCGCCGCCGACGACATCGACCGTCTCGTCGACCTGCGCATGCAACGCCAGGACGAGATGACCAAACGCTCCACACCACTCGAACGATGGGTGGTCATCGACGAGGTCGCGCTCCTGCGCCCGGTCGGCGGCGCCGACGTCTTCCGCGCCCAACTCGCGCGCCTGATCGACGCCGCGGAATCACCCAACAGCGTCGTCCAGATCCTCCCCCTCGCCGTCGGCGAACACCCCGCCCTGGACACACCGTTCACGATCCTCGAGTTCCCCGACCCCGAAGCCGACCCCCCGGTCGTCTACCTCGAACACCTCACCAGCGCCTGGTTCCTCGAGGACCCCGACGAGATCCGCGCCTACGGTCGCTGGTTCGACCACCTCATGGTCGCCGCCCTCGACCAGGAGAAATCCAAGAACCTCATCGCCACACGAATGAAAGACCTCGCCTGATGCACGACAACCACCCCGTCACCGACCCGCGCGCCTGGCGCACCAGCACCCACACCAACGGCGGCGGCGCCTGCGTCGAGGTCGCCCCCACCCGACGCGGAATCGACGTGCGCGACTCCAAGACCCGCGCCCGCGCCGAACTCACGTACGCCGCCGAGGCATGGGCCGAGTTCGAAGCCCGCCTCAAGGACAACTGAAGCACCGAGCGACGCTCGAGATCTTCGCGACGAGCTGCGGGAGGGGCGCAGTCGCACCGTTCCGCCCGTCGAAAGGAGACCCGTCGATGCGCTTCGGCACCTACAACCTCTTCAACCTGGGCGGCATACTCGGCCGCGCGGACCACGTCCGGTACGGCCACCTGGTGAACGCGATCCGCGGGATGGACGTCCACGCGCTCGCCGTCCAGGAGATCATCGGCGACGAGCCCGAGGACGGCGCGAAGGTCCTGCTGAAACTGGCCGACGACACCGGCCTGACCTGCACCACCGCGCCCGACCCCAAGACCGGCGCCCCGGCCGGCCCCGCCCTGGCCTCCAGCCAGCACACCTACCACACCGCGATGCTGTGGCATCCCGACATCCAACCCGTTCCCGGTGGTTGGAGGGCCTACAACGGGGCCCCGGATTTTTGGCACAGCATGGCCACCGTCGTCCTCGACGTCGGCGGCAAGAACATCAAGCTGGCCAGCTTCCACGGCGACCCCTTCCGACCCGACTGGCGCTACAACGAGGCCAGGCGCGTGAGTTCCGCCTTCCGCGCCGGCACCCCCGGGGCCATCGGCGCGGACTGGAACGCGATCAGCGCCGACCGGCGCCCCGACGGCACCTACTACGACACCGACCCGTACACCCATCAGGACCACATCGACCTGGAGTACCAGATCGAGTGGCGCGAGGATCCCAGCGAGACGCCCGTGGCCGACCGCCGCGCGAGCGAGGTCCTGCGCCGCAGCGGGCTCTTCGACACCGCCGCCCTCCTCGACACACCGTGGGAACCCTCCAGCGGGCACTGGCCCGACGGGAAGGGTGACCCGGACAAATGGGGCGAGCGGCGAGTCGACACGATCCGCATCACCAGGCACCTCATACCCGGGCTGCGCTCCCACCGCACCATCCGCACCCCGGACACGCTCGCCGGCTCCGACCACCTGCCGGTCGTCGTCGAAGTCGAACCCGAGTAGAGGCGTGATGCGAGACTTCCGGAAGCCCCACCACTGGTCGGCGGTTGAACGCCGTGCCCCCGACCGATTCCTCAGGTTGCGGCGAAGGGGAACTCCTCGACCACCGTCCAGGTATAGGTGCCGGCTGCGGGATCCTGGCGTTGATTCACGAGGTGGACCCGGTCGATGGTGATGTCGACCCGCTCGGGCCGAAGGGCCCGCAACGCTCGATTGAGCCGTCGGTCGTCGAAGTCCTGCCGGGCGTAGCAAATCGTCGAATGTGCCCAGAATTTCACCTCCTCGGGACGAAGGGAGATGCCGGGAACAGCGTTTGTCGCAGCCCGGACGCGTTTGTTGAGCTCGGCCATGCCGGTCTCGGGGTACATCGCGACGGTCACCGCCGTGATGCCGGGCCAGGTGGGGCCGAGTTGCACGGTGAAGGGCCGCATTCCGCGCACCTCCTCCCGCGTCGCGTTCCTCAGTTGCTCCATCTGTTCGTCCGTCACGCGGTGGTGAATGCCCTGGATGGTGGAGTGGAGCCACCGCTCGGGGATGACACCGAGCTTGTCGCCGTACTCGGCGAGCAACTCGTGGTGGGCTCGGACGTACTCCCCGAATTCGGGATGCCGGTCGAAGAGAATCAGGAAGTGGGGACAGGGGCCGCCGGGCCAGATCTTCTGCTTGGTGAAGAACGTCTCCATCGCTACCTTCCGTGTCGGCCCTACGGGTGGGGGAATCGTCAGTCCTGCGTGGTCGGAGTCCGATCCCGGGTCTCGGGCCACTTGTCGGCAAGGACCTCCCGCCACGGGAGTTTGACGATGTGGCGGCCTCCGTTGTGCACGTACACGCGCCAGGCCGTGTCGGTCATGTCGGCGATCCACCGCGGCCCCAGCACGAGCCGCGGGGCGTCGCCGACCGCGAAGTCCACCGCGCCGCGCAAGGAGTCCGCGTCGTAGTCGAAGAACACCAAGAGGTACTTCGCCAGGGCAGCCGCATCGACGGGATCCCCGGTGGCGAGATACCGGTGCAGGAAGGTGCGAACCTTGCCGGTGAAGTATCCGCTGTCGAGGAGCCCGCCCTCGGGCCCGCTGGTGTAGCGGCCGGCGTTGACGTCGTTCCAGAAGTCGATGTCGTCGGGGCCCGGGATCATGGCGAGCAGTTCGAGCATGTGCTCGATGTCCGGGTGCAGGTCGGTCGGTTGGGCCATCAGGTCACGGTCTCCGTTTCCGGTAGAGGGGCGGGCGTGGCGGCCGGCCCCAGGGGGATCGCTGCCACGTTCTGCCAGGTGATGGCCTCGGCCTCGGCCTCGGCCTCGGCGTCGGCGGCGACGTCGACGAGACGAATCGCGCAGCTTTGCATCGGGGCGTGCCCGGGCAGTACGCGAGGCGGCAGTCGTTGGGCCTGATCGGAGTCGGCCTCACCGTTGGCGTAGGCGATGGTCAGGTGTTGGGTGGACCATGGATAACGCGCGGCGTCGGCCCCGCAGACGGTGCGGATGGTCTCGCGGACCGCCTGGTGGAGAGCGGTCGAGGGACCGTCCGGGCTGAGGTCGGCGATCACGCCACTGTAAGTCGCGGCACAAGGCGTGTCCCCCACAGGTGCGGACGTGCGAGCAGCGTGTGCCGTGTTCGCCGAGTCATCCCGGTGTCGCATTCGGCTGTGCCGCGGAGCCCTCAGGTGTGTCCATCGCCAGGATCGCCGGGTGGGCATCACCAGTCGGCGACGGCTGCCCCTCCCCCTCGTGCTCTTCAGGTGCGAGGGCGGCGTCCAGCGCCTTTGCCACGACCCTCAGACGTTCGCGCAGGGCGGCGCCATCGGCGCCGCGCGTCTTGTTGGCGTGGCAGTTGGGGCACAGCGCGATCATGGCGCTCGGGTGGTCACGGCCGCCCGCAGCGTGGTTGTCGATGTGGTCGATCTCCAGAAGGGGCTGTCCTGCCTTGGTCCGGTAGGGCAGGGCGGGGAGCAGGCAGTCGGGATTCTCGCACCGGCCCTCGCTGCGTAGCAGGACTGCCTCGCGTGCGCCGCCGTCGCGCACCCGGTGCTCTCCGGTGGTGGATGCCCGGTCCTGGTCGTGGCCGTTCTCTTCCCGTGCTTCGGCCCGCTGTCGCAGTTCGACGTACCGTGCCCGCCTGGAGACCGTCTTCACGCGCATTCTCCTGCGTGCGAACGGCTCCGCACGCAGGATCGTCTCATTGGGCGTCGTGGCGTAACCCGCCGAGTCGAGCAGCTGTTTCACCCCGTGCCCGGGTCTGTCCACGACTTGGCTCATGCGTGGGCTGCGTGCCCCACGAACCATCTCTGCGGCAATCAGGCCCGCTTCGATTGTCTTTCCCACTCCGACCGAATCACCCGGCAGCATCCTGCGACCAGGCCCGAACTGTCCAAGGACGCCCCGAACGCGCTCCATCCCGGGCGCCACGCGACGTGCTTGCACGTGCTCCAGCCAGACAGGAAGCCAACCTTCATCCATACCGTCCCCCAATGCCACGGCTACGTCTCTTCTCTTCGTAAGATCAGAGCATCGTGCCGAGGGGGATCCTCGCCACGTCGTCCCACCTGATCGTCTTGGCTTGGGCGTCGGCGTTGACGTCGACGAGGTGCACCGCTTCGACGTGCATCGGCGCGTGGCCCGGCCGTACTTCGTTGCGCAGCTTCCTCTGGACTTGATCGGAGTCGCACTCGCTGGCCGCGTACCCAATGGTGAGATGGGGCACCTTGCTGGGGTAGCCCGTCGCGTGGGGTCCGCGTACGGCCTGAATGGCGGCTCGGACGGTCCGATGGAGGTCGTTGAGGGGTTCATCCGGGTGAACGTCGGCGAGCACTCCGCTGTAAGTCGCGGCACGGGACGTGTCCCCCGCAGGTCGTGTCGCTTTCGGGAGCGACGATCGAGCGGTGCGTGTCGTACCCACAGCGGATGCTCGGTGTCGCATTCGAGTGCCTCGCGACGTCGTCGTTGTGTCCAGCCTCACAGTCGTCCTGGCGAAGTCGGCGTGCCGGCGCCGAGCGGAATCGGCGGGGCGACGGACTCCCACGTGATGGTCTTCTCGGACGCGCTGGCGGAGACGTCGACCAGTTCGATGGAGTCGATGTGGAGGGGAGCGTGGCTGGGGCGGACGCGTCGGACGCGTCGGTGGATCTGGTGGAAGTGCTCCAGGGTGACCTCGGCGGTGGCGTACGACTCGGTGAGGTGGAGGACGGCCGTGTCGTAGGAGGTGGCGTCGACGCCCCAAATGGCCTCGAAGGCGCGGGTGGTGGCGGCGCGGAGAGCGTTATGAGGCTCGTCCGGGCCAAGGTCAAAAATCAGCCCCGAGCCGTACGGGAGTGGGCTGCCGACCGTGACGGTGAAGGGCATGGTGGACCGCATCTGCTTGGTCAACTCGGCAACGAGTGCCTGCCGTTCCTCTGCGGGGACTGCGGAGGTGGGCTTTGAGCTCATTTGGTAGAGCGTGATGTGAAACCACTGGTCGCCGACGTGAGCGAGCGGATCGTCCTTGGTCGCGGCACGAACGCCGCTGATGAGCTCGGCGAGTTCGGGATGGCTTCCAAGATCAACAGTGATGTAGGCGTGCAGAAGGGACGGCGTGTTCCCCGCTTCCCACAAGTCCTGCCCCTGCCGGAAGCTGAACGGTTTCATGTCGAGCCAACGTACTGGCTCGGCCCTGAGTGCGTTGGTCGGACTCGGAAGTTCGCAGCGCCCGGAGGCCGGATCGATCGTCTTCGTACGGGTGGAGGTCCGGGCACGATCAGAAGGTGATCGTGCCCGGTGTGTGCAATGGCTGCGACTGGCCAAGTTCCGTCGGACTGAGGCTTCTTGTGGTGCTTCTGCGGCACACGATCCTCGTGGTGCCCTAGAGTTGGCGCCTGTCCCGGCAGCGGTCTTGTTGCCGGGTTTCGTGCTTTGCCGGGCGGAGTTGGATCAATGCGCAATCCGCGGTTGCCGCAACGGACACGGAAGTGCTCGCCGCGTGATCCGAACGCCGGGCCGGTCCTGACCGGCGACTCGCCCCGTCCGCCAAGATCGAGAAGGCGACGAGCATGGCGGTGGTTGGGTGCGTCGGCAGCTGCATGAGCCGTACCGTGCCTTGGCGTTGGAGCAGGCCGGCAGTTTGCGCACGGTGCCGCCACCTGCCGACGCAGGAGTTCGATCTCGGCGTGCTGGGCGAGCAGTCGGGATACCGCCAGGGTCTTGAACTCGGAAAGCTCGACCCGTTTCCTCAGTTCGGCGTTCTCCTCCTTGAGTCGCTCGATCCGGGCGGCCCGCGTGCTCGGCCAGCTCCCGAGGATTGCCTGGTTCACCGAGCACCGCATGGCACATCATGTGACGCGGAAGACTCTCGCCGATGCCTTGGGAGTGTGGGGATGAAGACACGACGTGGCGGCGCGACCGGGCGCAGCCTGCCCGACGCCATGGGGCTTCTGCTGCCCACGGGTGTCTGCGAGTCGTGGTCTGCCGCTGTGGACCGCGCGGCTCGGCTGCTCGCCTCGACCTGGTCGTCACAGCCGAGCACGGCGGACTCCGACCTGGGCACACTGGCGCTGACCCTGTACACGCTTGCCCACGAAGGCGGCGTTGCGGCCGGCACGGTGCAACTCGACGCCGTGCGCGGCGCGTTGAACGGCCGGACCGGTTACCGCGGCGAGCCCGCTGAGCTGAGAGACCGCATCCACGCGGTTCTGCGCGACGCCGGCCACACCGCCGCGGACGATGCGATTTCGCGCCTGCGCGCGCAATTGGTGAACCAGTGGGAGCCCGCGGAACCGATGAGCGACATGGAGCCCGGCCCGTCGGCCCTGCGGGGTGCGGTGGAGCGGCTGTCTCGAGTCCTGGACCGGGTGTCGGTCGTGGAATCCCCGACGGCGCCGGAGCCGACAGGCCCGCTGCGTGTCGCGGTCGCGGGAGTGGTGCGGGTCGTCACCGTCCGCCCCGGCAGTGGCGCGATGCTGATCGTCGGATGCGCGGTGTGCAAGCGGCAGGCGGGAAGCGTCCTGAGCGTGGACGGTGGCAGCGTCACGTTCGAATGCCCCGCGGGTCACACGGGCACTCCCCGGATCCTCGACGCGGTCCGGGTGCGCAACGCGGTGCGCAACGTCGAGGTCTTCGGGGGTGGCATCGCGGGTGATCTGTCCGTGGCCGGTGTCGACATGAGCGAGGATTACGACCCGTGGGGCCGCTGCTTCCTTCGGTAGGGGATACCACTGCGCCCCGGGACACGCGTCTTTGAGGTGTTGTGGCCGGACGCGACGTAACGGCGTGCCCTCGGGCCGCCTTCGAGCATCGGGAGTCGTTGATGGGGCAAGTTGGGGTGGTACGGGCGACCCCCGGCGCGTGGGGTGACGCCGTTTTGCGTGCCAGTGCTGCGACCCACGGGACACGGCCCGGCGGGCTGCGCGAGGACAGTTGGGACGACGTCGCCATCCGGGACATCCTGGCTATGGCCTTGTACGCGCTGCACCTGCGTGACGGGCTGCCGGTGGATGAGGTGTGCTGGGAGTCGGCGTTGTGGCATCTGCGGGACGATCGGTGTCTGATCGCGCTTGTGGAAGCCGAACTGCCTCGCGCCGGTCACCACCTCGTTCCGGTGAACGATGCGGGCGGGTCCACCGATCCGGTGACCCTGCGGTGGATCTGGTTGAACCGGACCTGGGACCCCACGGCGCCGTCGTCCTCCTTCAACGGTCCGTCCTCGTCCCCGAACGGTCTCCCGTGCACGCCGGACGAGTCGTCGCCCGAGCCGCGGTGGGACGGAATGACCCGGGGCATCGGCCGAGGACTGCCGGACCCGGCCGTGGAGATCTGTACCCACTGGGCCGCCGGCGTCATCGAGGACACGCTCGCTGCCAACGGCCGCGCACTTGATACCCACCAACGCGTGCGGGTGACCTCGGGCCCTCTGGCGGACCAAAACGGGTATGTGCGCCAGACGAGTTGGACCTTCGACGACGATGCCCGGATCGTCACGGGCCCCGCAGGCTACGTCGTCGATCTCGACGACATCGACGGCATGCGGTACATCGCCCGACACGACCTGGCCCCCGGCGCGGACCTGCGATGGCCCGATCGGACACCCGGCTCGCTCAAGGATCGCCCGTCGCCCTCGCTCGACCTCGCGAGCCGGCCCGGGCTCTCCTGCGCGCAGGACCTCGCCCAGATTCTTGGACGCGCCTCGAACCCGGAAGTCGTCCCCGACGCACTGCGCGAACACATCGCCTCGGGGAGTGGCCATCACCACCTGGAACTTGATCACCAGGCCAGTCCTCGGCCCGATCGCCGGACCTGGCGGGTGCTCATGCACTGGTACCAGCACACCGACTCGCTCCAGTACGATCCGCGCGCCGCGCTGTGGGAGGTGGAGATCAGGACGCACCTGAAGGACGAACCCACGCACCACCTCGCGCTCACCGAAGAGGACGCGGAGCGGATGGCCCTCGGACACATCGGGTAGCGCGGCGGACCGGCCGCCGACCGCGCGAGCGCGTACCCCGCACTACGCAAATCCTCGTGCTACAGCGGTTGTTCAGTCCCGGGGCGGGCACCGTCCGGTCGTCGTTGACGCCCGTGTCGACCCTGCCGGGGACCGCCGCCGACATCGTGCAGTACCGGCTTCCCGGCGACACGGTAGGCGACTACGAAGGTTGCTGCCCGCGCGAAGACGTCCACGGTCCGGGGTTGCGCTGGTAGCGTCCGACGAGACGACGACCCGGGGGAGCGAGCAAGCATGGCAGCCGGATTCGATGAGTTTCTCAGCGCGATGCCACCGGCGATGGCCGAGCGCATGGGCAGGATGAGCGGGCTCGCCCGCCGGGGGATCCTCGCCCTGGTCGACGCCGAACCCCAGACCCTGTCGGCGGTGGTGGATCGAATCGGCACCTGGGACGACGACCCCGGCCGCGGCGGCTACCCGATGCCGCGGTTCCAGTTCCCTGCCAAGCAGGCCCTGATGGTCGCCAACGACTTCTTCCGCCTGGCGGACGAGCACGCCGTCCCGATCTCCAACGATGCCGCCGCGTCCGGCGCGGTCGAACTCCTGGAGCGACTGGCCCCACAAGAGCACCGCGACACCGCGGTCGCCGTGCTCGCGGTGATGACGGGAGACACCGACGCCGTCGAACTGGACGCCGTAGCGGGTGAATCCGAGGCGGGATTCCTGGCGTACGCGGCGACCGCCGCGTGGCTGGGTACACGCCCGCAGCTCTTCCCCTCGCGGGAGACCTTGCGGCTCCTCCTGATCAAGCACATTCGGCAAAACGAGTCCAGGGCCCTGAGCGTCCCGGCGCGCGAACAGATCACCGAGATCAGCGACCGAGAGGCGCGCGATTTCCTGCTCCGGCTCTACGGACGGGACTATCCCCTCCCCACGCACCCCGAGGAACGCGCGCTGTGGGAACTCGACATCGTTGCGGTCGCCAAGCAACATCTCCTGGAAACCCCGGCCGACGCCACCACGGCGGACCAGGCACGTGCCCTCCACGACCGCGTCGACACGATTCTTCGGGCTGCGGCCGGCACCGTCCGCCGGACCCCGCCGCCGGAGCGCACCGGCAGCCCCAGGACGCAGCCCAAACGCAAGAAGCCCAAGGGGCGCCGCTGACGCCAGTACGGCCGGGATCAGACAGCCGCGACGTCGTATCGACTCGGGTCCGTTAACCGGGTTTCTCATGATCCGACCGGCCCGGTTGCCGTGTCGATGCACCTGATTCGACGGTGCCACAGTCGCATTCCTGGCGCCCCGGGTCGGCGCCGGTGTCAGCCTGGCGTTCGGGCCGTGCTCATGTTGCGCACGACCTGTGGGAGGAGTGTGTGCTCTGCGGTCAGGACGCGTCGGGCCAAGGTCTCGACGTTGTCGTCGGTTTCGACGGGGACCTCCATGCGGGCGATGACGTCACCGGCGTCGTACTCGGCGATGACGTGGTGCACCGACGCGCCGCTGACCCGGTCCCCGGCGTCCAGGACGGCCTGGTGGACGGCTGCCCCGTACATGCCGGGTCCGCCGTGGCGGGGCAGGAGCGCGGGGTGGATGTTGATGATGCGGCCTTCGTAGGCCGCGAGGGTGCGGGGGCCGATCTTCTTCATGTAACCGGCCGTGACGACCAAGTCGATCTCGTGTTGGTCCAGGAGTTCGAGGATGGCGGTGTCGAGGTCATCGGGGTCGGGGTGGGTGCGTCCGGACAGCCGGTGGGCGGGGATGGCGTTCTCGCGGGCGTAGGCGAGAGCTCCGGAGCCGCCGTTGTTGCTGATGACGAGCGCGACATCGTAGTCGGCGTCGGGTTCGGTCGAGGCCCGGTGCAGGGCGGTGAGGTTGGAACCGGTGTGCGAGGCCAGGACCGCGACGTGGAACGTGTTCATGGGAGGAGTTTTCCACGCCGGACGCGGCCGGGCGTTCGTGTCCGTGGTTCTCGAGCGGGTCGCGTCGTCACGGCGTGGATCGGGTCGTGAACGCCGGCCTCTCGTCGAGCAGTTCGCGAACAGGGGCTGCGGTGCGATGGTCGTGGAGGGTGGCCCCCAGACGCTGGAGCAGTCGAGTGCAGTGCACGGACGTGATGTCGGGGGCATGACGCAGGGCCACGCGGGCGGCGGCTGTCGCGTGGTCGAGGTCGCCGGCGGTGGCGCAGGCGAGGGCTTGAAGTGTGGCGTGGCGTACGGCGGAGCGTTCGTGCCCGACCGCGTCGGTGACGCGTCCGGCCAGGAGTTCGCGGGCTCGGTTGAGCAGGGGCCGAGCGGGGTGCACGGTGGTGTCGGCGAGGAGGAGGTAGCCGCGGCCGCCGATGGCGTCGAGTTCGGTGGCGTCCACGTACGACATCCACGTCGGAGCGGGCCGGCCGCGGGTGGTGTCGGCGGTGGCTTCGAGGCTCTCGTCGTGGGCACGGCGGAATCCGGTGTAGTCGCCCGCCCCGGCGTAGGCGAGGCAGCTGCGTGCGGTGATCAGGGCGCGTACGGGTGGGACGGCGTCGCGGGTGAGTTCGTGGGCGACGGAAGCGAGTTGCAGGGCGGGGCGGTGTCGGCCGCAGGTGGTGGCCTGGTTGCTCATCAGGGCCAGGATGCTGGCGGCGAGGTGCGGCTCGTGGGCGGCGTGGGCGGCGCGCAATCCGCTCAAGTACCAGTACTGGGCGTCGCCTTCGCGGGCTTGCTCGTGTGCCATGAACCCGGCGGTCTGGGCGAGTTGTGCGAGGGCCGCGTAGAGATGCCGACGGATGTGCGGGGGTGTCTCGACGGTGCCGGCGAGACGGGCGACGATGGCGAATTGGTCGCCGACGAAGGTGGCGGCCGCGGAGCCGTGGTGGTCGTCGAGGGCGCGTGAGCGGGTGACGATGTCGTCCACGAGGCGGAGGAGTTCGTCGTCCGCGGGGGCGGGGGCCGTTCCGGGGCCGCCGGGCTGCGTCTGCAGGGCGTTGCCGGCCGCGTGGAGGAGCGCGACTCCCCATCCGGCGGTGAATTCCCGGCGGTCGAGCATGGACCACTCCTTGAGCAACCGGGGCATGCCGTCGGGTGTCCACGCTACGTCGAGTCCGCTTGTGGCGGGAGTGGCCGCGGTGGGTTCGCGGGGTTCACGGAGCCAGGCGTCGCGGTAGGACAAGGGTCGGCCGAGTGCTTCGGCCAAGAGCTCGACGACGATCCGGTCGACGGGAGAGCGCGGGACGTCCCCGTTGCCGAGCCACCCGTAGGGCGTCTTGAGATGGATCGGTCGCCGGTCGGCGTGCGCGGTCAGGGCGGCGTTGACACGCACCGCGAGGGACTCCGCAGTCCATCCGGCCTGGTCGATCAGGTGTCTGAGGCTGTGATTGGGGCGGGGAGGGCGTTCCTTGGCCATGACGCGCTCCTTGCCTCGTCGTGGAGACGGCTGGGCCGCTCGGGTGGGGAACGTAGTCGTTCCGGGTGACATGTCCGCGATGGCTGCCGCACGCCGGCATGGGTGGTGGGGCCCCACTTTTCGCGGTTCGCTCGCAACACGTTCCCACTCCCGCCCACCGCTGGGGGCTCTTTCCCACCGTTCCTACCGTCGCCGACCGCGTCCGGCCGCTCGTTCGGGGGCCACGATGCGAGAGGCCGCATCGATGCGGTCGTCGACACGAGGGGGTCCGCGTGGTTCCGAAGCAGTTCGGCCGTCCGCCGGCGCACTGGCCGATCGCGTTCGCGGGTGACATCAAGCTCGTCGGGGTGGTCAACACCTCCCCGGACAGCTACTTCAACGCCTCGTATGCGCCGGATGTGGAAGCGGCCGTCGCAGCCGCGCGCCGGCACATCGGCGAGGGCGCCCACTACGTCGAGGTCGGCGGGTTGTCGGGAGGGTCGTCCGCCCGCCGCGTCGACGCCGACGTGGAACTGGCGCGCAGCCTGCCCGTGGTCGAGGCGCTGGTGAAGGAGTTCCCGCAGGTGGTCGTCACCATCGACACCTTCCGGGCGTCGGTGGCCGACGCCGCGCTGGAGGCCGGCGCACGCGCCGTCAACGACGTCACGAGCATGCTGTACGACCCGGAGATGGTCGAGGTCGTGCGCCGGCACGAGGCACAGGTGTTCTTGATGCACCTGGAGGGCCCGGGCGGCCATGCCGGCCGCAAGCTCAACCGGCCGCATTTCACGGATGTGGTCGAGGAGATCAAGGCGTTCTTCGCCGAGCGCCTTGAGGACCTCGCCGGGCAGGGCGTCCGCCGCGATCGCATCGTCATCGACGTCGGGCTGGGCGCGGGAAAGCGCCCCGCACACGACTACGAACTCCTCGGCAGGTTGGACGAGTTCAACGAGTTCGGCGTGGCCCAGATGAGCGCGTGCTCACGCAAGCAGTTCGTCGAGGCGGTCAGCGCGGTGGGCCCGGACGAGCGCCTGGGCGGCAGCATCGCCGGATCGCTGTGGTCGGTCGTCTTCGGCGGCTGCACATACCTGCGGGTGCACGAGGTGCGGCCGTACGCGCAGATGCTCGACGTGTGGAACGCCATCGCGGACCGCTGCCCGCACGAGTGGGGCGGCGAGGAGACGTGAACACGCGGATCCTGGTCACCGGTGCCGCCGGATACGTGGGGTCCCTCGTCGTGGACGCGCTCGCTGCGCGGGTGGGGTCCGGCGCAATGCGTTGCCTGGTGCGGCGCCCCGCGCAGGCCGACGCGCTGCGGGCCCGCGGCCTCGAGGTCCACATGGGCGATCTCACCGACGCGCGCGGCGCGGAACCCCTGGTAGACGGTTGCGCGGTGGTGGTCCACGCCGCCGCGCAACTGGGGTCGGTGTCGCGGCAGCGGGCGTTCGAGGTCAACGTCGACGCGACCGCCGACCTGGCGCGTGCCGCAGTGAACGCGCGTGCGGAGAGGTTCGTGTTCCTCAGCAGCATCGAGGCCTACGGCCTGTTCGACGGGCGCGTCCTGGACGAGGAGCAGCCCCATCGGCCGGGCGGCCACGTGTACGGGGAGTCCAAGGCGGCCGCCGAGCGCGTGTTGCGTGGGATCTGCCCGGCGGGCCGGGGCACCGCGTTGACGATCCTGCGGCCGGGAATGGTGTACGGGCCGCGGTCGCCGTACTGGACCGGGCGCTACCGTGACCGGGCGCTGCGCGGCCCGATTCGGGTGTTGGGCCCGGGCGGGCGGGTGTTCCCGGTGTTCGAGGCCGACGTGGTCGCTGCCGTGCTGCGCGCGTGTACCGGCACACCGGTGCCGGGCGTGTTCAATCTGGTCGCGGACGAGGGCCTGACGTGGTGGGACTGGGCTCGGGCGCACCACGCCCTGGCCGGCCGTGGACGTGCGCGCCGCGAGTCGGTGGCGCTGCTGCGAGCCCGATCGGCCGCGCGGCGCCTGGCGGGGCGCCCGGGACACGGGCGCCGCCTCGAGGTGGAGACGCGCACCGGGTCGATCCCCCACGATCGCGCGGCGTGCGCGCTCGGGTGGCACCCGACGTCCTTCGTCGACGGCATGGCGGCGTGCGCGAGCGCAGAAGCAACCTCGGGGAGGCGTTCGTGAACCTGTCGGACATCGCCCCGGACCTTCGCGCCCCCTGGCTGTTTCTGCCCCGGGGTCGGTGCCGCTCCTTCACCGCAGGGCACGTCGCCTGGGCCGAGCCCGACGGCATGGGGCCGCGCGCCGGGCTCGACCCGACCTGCCCGGTACGGGTGGAGACCGTGCCCGCACGCCCCGCGGAGGCTGTCCTCGAGGAGATGGCCGGCGAGGTGGCCGCCCACGCGGCGCTGCACAGCCCGCGTCTGGCCGTGGCCCTGGACCTCGTCCTCGCGCTCGCCGCGTGGGACCGCGCGTTCCGGGACGTCGACCTGTTCCCGGGCAACATCTACCTCGCCGGCGAAGCCGGCGTCGGGCCGGTCCTGCGCGTGTCCGGCCGTGACCTGCCCCCAGCCGTCGACGCGCGCGAGATCCTGACCGAGCTCACCCGGGCGGAACTCCTCTACTGCTTCCCCGTCGCTTGGAAGTTCCGCGGCACGTACGGCAGCGAACGGCAGTTCCGTCTCAACTGCTGGGGACGACGTCTCGCACACCGCCTGGCAGAGCACGAGGACATCGCTCGCGTCCACGCGCGCTCGCTCGCCGAGACGACCGCCCACCTGCTCGAACACCGCCGCATCTACGCCGAGCACCTGCGGCTCCTGGGCGATCTCGACTCCCGTCCCGCAGGAGCGGCATGGACATCGGCCGCCGAACTCCCCGTGGGGGTATTGCTGTGACCGCGACCACGAGCGTCGACGAAACGACCACCGTCGACATCGCATGGCACGTCACCTCGTCACACCCCCCGCCCGGCGGCATCCCGCGCCGACGCGCGTGGGACGCCGCGCCGGGCGTGCGCGTGCGCCTGCGCGTGATCTCCCCGTGCCCCTGCCCGGACACCGTCCCCGAACGTGCCCGGTGCCGACGGGAAAGCCCCGACGTGCTCCACCTGGTGATCCACGCGCCGACGTGGGAGGACGCCCGAGTCGACGCGGTCGCGATCGCCGCCCGCGTGAGCGCGGCACGTCGCGGCCTGCTCCACCTGCGCGCCCACGTGCTTGAACGCCACGGCGAAGGCGGCGCCCTCCTCGTCGTGGGCGCCGACCCCGCGCACCCGCCGGGCGGAACCGGCGATGCCTGCCTTCTCGAAGGACCCCACGTACTGATCGACACCCGCCACACCCCGCCCCGCGCCGTCACGCGCGGATCGTGGACGCTGGACGAGGACGAGAGCCGGCCCGAAGTGACACACCCCCTGCGCGGCATCCTCATCGTCGATCCGACCGGGCAACAACCGCGGTACGTACCGCCGAAGACAGCCACAGCCCACCTTCGAGCGGCGCTGCCCCACCAACATCACGACCAGGACCGCGACTTCGTCGCCGCATCGGCCGCCGAGAACCGGATCCTCGACGTCGCGGCGGCCCTCATCGCCTTCTCCGTACGCCACATCGCCCCGGAACCCGACGAGATGCTCACCGTCCCGACCACCGCGACCTACACGCGTGAGGACCTGACGCACCTGCGCACCATGCAGGCGACGGCCGCCCGAGTGTACGGACGACTGGAACCCGACCGCGCCCTGGCGTGGACGCTGGAGGAACTCGGCGAACTCGCCCAGGCGATCCGCCGGCGCGAGAGCCCCGCCCGCATCGGCGAGGAGCTGGGACAACTCCTGTCCTGGGTGCTGTGCCTCGCGAATATCTGCGGCCTGGACCTGGCCGACGCCGCAGACCTCGCGCTGCGCCGCGAGGTCCTGCGTCACCTCGCCGTCCACGGCGCACTGCGGCCCCACGAACCCGCCTCACCCTTTCGGAGCGCCTCGTGATCCGACTCGCCCTGCCCAAAGGGCCCCTGTGGAAGCACAGCCTCGACCTGATGGACCGCCTCGGCATGCCCGTGTCCGCCGGCGACGAGCGACGCTACGCGCACTCGCACCCGGGACTGGACCTCGAGGTGGTGGTGTTGAAAATCCCCGACATCGCCGGCGCTCTGGGCGACCGCCTCGTCGACTTCGCCGTCGCCCCCGACGAATGGCTCACGGAGGACGATACCGCGCACCGACCGATCACCACCTTGTGCTGGTACCACGTGCGCCTGGCCGTCCTCGCCCCGAAGGATCGCGCCCGCGAGCTCGACGAGGCGTTGCGGGCACCCGGTCGTGTCCTGACGGTGGCGACGCCGTACCCGGCCGCGACCGCACGCCTGCTGCGCACACGCGCGGAGCTGCGGCTGCGGCACGTGAGCGGGGCGGTGGAGGCCTACCCGGGACGGATGAGCGACCTGGCCGTCGACTGTGTGGAAAGCGGCGACACCGCCCGCGTGAACGACCTCGTGGAAATACGCGAACTCCTGCGCTGTGACGTGCGATTGGTCGCCCACCCGCGCACGGACATGTCCACCGAGGCGGCGCGGCGTCTTCTGGCGGCGGTGCACCAGGCGGCGGTGGACCCCCGGTGCGCGCACGCGCCGGCCCCGCCCGGCGGTGGCGTGTGATGCACGACGAGGCGGGCCGGCGGGCGGTGGCGCAGGAGGCGGTGTGCGTGGCCGTCGCCGCGGCCTATCCGCTGCGCGGGCGCGGTATCGCGGTGAAGGAGGCCATCGACGAGGAGGCCACGCTCGCGATCGAACACGTCCTGTCCGCAGGTCCCTCGAGGTGGGCAGTCGCAGGCTGCGAGGGGCCGCGCGACGGCGCCCGCGCGATCGCCGTCGACGTCGAGGGCGATTCCCGCGTGGACGGGTGGGTCTACTGCGATCCCATCGACGGCAGCCTCAACGCCGCCCGCGGCGGCCCGCGTTCCGCCAGCGCGTTGACCCTCGGCGAACGCCGGGGCACGTGCGACGGCGCCCTGTCCGACAGCCAGTCGGTGTTCGTCCTCGGCTCCCACGACACCGACGTGAGCACAGCGTTCGAGGACCACACCACGTGGCAGGATCTGATCACCGCACACGCACGACGCGGCGACCGCCTCACGGGCCTGTTGAACCGCGCGGACAACATCGAAGTCCTGTCGCGGCTGTGCCCCTCGGCGACACTGCCGGCACAGGGTTCACGTTCCGGGTTCCGGCCCACGCTCGCGGGCGCGGGCGTGGTCGCGGTGGGGGACGCGACGATCACCCTGCCGTTCGAATGCGACCTGGAGTTCGGCCGCCTGGGCCTGGTCGAGGCGCAGATCCAGTCCATGCTGTGGACGACGTGGACGGGCCTGCTCGTGTCCAGGGACCGCATCCGCGCGACCCCCGGTGGCACGATCGCCTACATCGAGAGGCACATCCGAGCCCGCCGTCTGCGTGACGCCCGGGCGGCCGAGGCGCTCTTCACCGCAACCGAACGCGAGGACCTGGCCTGCGGGGGCGTGACGGCGTTGGACGCGCTGGAACCGTTGACGGTGCGCGACTTCGGGCCCGGACCGGACGCCGTGGCCGCCGTGGGGGTGCTCTCCTCTTCCCACGACTCCGCCCTTCCCGCCTTGCCATGGCGCCCGGACGGCGCGCGGTGGGATCGGCGCTCTCGTTCGCTCGCCGTCGAGGTCCTCACCGCCACCCCCGCTGGCGTGACACGCGAACGGCGGCACGTCGCCGCGGACCACCCCGCCCTGTCCGCCGCGACGCGCGCACGCTACGAGAACCTGCCCGAAGGGGGGACACGGTGATCGATACCCGAGCCGACTGGGACCACGTCGTTCTCGACGCGGCGTTCGCCGCCGAAGGATGCTGCTTCGCCGACATGGACGGGGACGGCGAGGACGATCTCGTCGCCGGGGAACACTGGTGGAAACTCGACGGGTCCGCCACCCCCACCAGATTTCGCGGCGTCGCCGACGCGTGGCTGCCCCCCTGGGGTGGCGGCGACCGCCCCGACCCCCATGCCCACCTACGCGAGGGCGGCGGCCCCGCCCAGTACAAGGCCGCCACCTACGACTGGCCGCTGCCGGGACCCACCGGGAGCACGGACACCCTCGTGTCCGTGGGCATGCACCGCGACCCCGTCCTGCGCCACCTCCCGCCGGCCGCTCCCGGACAGCCGTGGACGACACACGAGGTCACTCGCGGCGGCATCTACGAATCCGCGATCCTGACCGTCCTGGACGAGCACGCCACCGTGGGCCTGGTTACCGTTCCCGACCGTCCCCGCGTCGCCTGGTACGAGCCCGGCCCCGACCCACGCACCCCGTGGACACCACACACGGTCGGCGAACACGGCGGGAACTGGCACGGCCTCGGCGTCGGCCGCCTGGACACCGGCGGTCCCACGCACATCCTCACCGCCCACGGCACCTACCGCCCCGGAACCGACATCCGCCGGCCCTGGCACTGGAGCACCCTGGCACACCTCGACGACGACGGCGCACTCCATCCGGGCCTGGGCGACGTCGCCGCCATCCACCCCCACCCGGTCGCCGCCCACTGTCCGTCCCTGTTCGCGGCCAGCCCCCACGCCCGCGGCCTGTGGCGCTTCGACCTGCTCGAACACACCCCGGGCCACCGTCTCTACCGCCGCCGGACGCTGGAAGACACCGTCTCCCAACTGCACGCCCTCGCCGTCCTGGACGCCGTGGACGGCGAGGACGCCGACGCGTGGGTGATCACCGGGAAACGCCGACACGCCCACGGCCGCGACCACGACGTCGACCCGAACGGCCCCGCGCTGCTGTTCCGCGTCGCCGTGCACGCCGACGCCGAACGACACCCGCGCCTCGAACTCATCGACGACCACAGCGGCGTGGGACTGCAGTTCGCTGCCCGTCGCCTCCCGGACGCACGCATGCAGATCGCCACCGCGAACAAGAACGGCACCCACCTGTTCACCCAACGAAAGGGTCCCTCGTGAACCCCCGAGCCCACACCGCCGTCGAACTTCTCGACACGCTGGAACCCGGGCGCGCGCTGTGCGCGTTCAACGCCGAATCCTTCGACACCCTCGCCCCGGCCCTGCGCGCCGCCGCCGACCTCGAGTGCCCGGTGATCGTGGCATTCACCGTCCCCGCCGCCCGCGCCTGGGGCCACGCACTCACCGTCGACATCGTCGCCGACCTCGCCCGCCACCACGGCACCGACTACGCCCTGCACCTGGACCACGCCGAGGACCCCGACGAGATCCGCGCCGCGGTCGACGCGGGGTTCACGTCGGCGAACTACCTCGACGAAGGGGCCACAGCCCCCGGGGCGTACCTGCCCGCCGCGCGTTCCCTGCGCAAAGACCTCGCCGGCCGTGCCAGCCTCGAATTCGTCCTGGGCACCCTCGGACACATCGACGACGACCACCATCACGGCCACGCCACCCCACGCACACCCACCGTCCACAACGTCGAGGAGTTCGTCGACGCCTGCACCCCGGACATCGTCGGCTTCGAATGCGGATCCCTGCACGGCATGCGCACCCGCGAGCGCGACCTCGACATCGAACTCATCGCCGCCGTCGCCCACTCCACCGCCCTGCCGATCGTGCTGCACGGCTCCTCCGGCGTCACCGCCCAAGGCCTGCGTGCGGGCGTGGACGCCGGCATTCGCAAGATCAACGTGGAGACCGCCGTCCGCGCCGCCTACCTCGACACCGTTCGTACCTGCGTCAACGGCGACGGCGACGCCGCCCGCAAACCCCGGCACCTCACCCGCGCCACCGACGCCGCCCTGCACGAGACCTTCACCCGGCTCCTGAGCGAGCACACCCGACCCCGAAAGGCGTCAGCATGACCACCAGGACGTCCCCGCTCGTGCGACCCGGCACCGCCATGCCGCACTTCCGCCTCCCCGACACCGACGGGCACCTGCACGACAGCGCGGACCTGCTCGGCTCCCGAGGAACCCTCGTGGTGTTCCTGTGCGTGCACTGCCCCTACGTCCAACACGTCGCCGACGCCCTGGCCGCGCTCGCCGACGACCTGACCCCCCTGGGCATCACCACCGTCGGCATCAACAGCAACGACACCACCCGCTACCCCCAGGACGACGCCGCGCACATGCGCGACCAGGCCACACGACACGGCTTCCGCTTCCCCTACCTCATCGACACCGACCAGACCGTCGCCCGCGCCTTCGACGCCGTCTGCACACCCGACTTCCACCTCCACGACGCCCAAGGCGGCCTGTACTACCGCGGACAGATGGACGACAGCCGACCCGGCAACGACCTACCCGTCACCGGAGCCGACCTGCGCGCCGCCGCGCAGGCCCTCCACCGCGGCGACGCCGCCCCACTGCGGCAACGGCCCTCGATCGGCTGCGGCATCAAATGGCGCCGGACCGATGCCACACCGGAGGACTGAACACGAACGCATCGAGCACTCCGCCCGGATCACCCGGCCGGTCCGGGCCGCCGTTCGCGGACACCCGCCACAACCTCCGAGAGGAGCGAGCCGTGCCCCCCGCGCACAGCCCACTCGACACCCTGATGCACCTGCTGAACCACGACGTACCCCACCAATTCGTACCGATCATCCTGACCGAGACCGTCACCGACACGTGCGCCGCGCTGCGGCTGCCCACGCCGACCCTGCTCGGGGGCAACCTGGTGATCGGCGACCTCACCCGCGCCGCATTCGTGCTCAGCGCCCACCTCGACGAGGCGTCCTTCAACGTCACCGACGTATCCGACCACGCCATCGGACTCTTCCCCTGTCATCGGATGCCGCCCCGCCCCGACACCCTCGACCTCACGTTCGTGGGCGTACGCGACGGGCACCCCACACGTCTGGGATCCGCCACCGGCACCATCGCCCATCCACACCGCGTGAACGCGCTCCCGATAGACGACATCCGCCTGGGCGACCGCGCCGTGTATCGACACACCACCACGCTGACGGGCACGCTCCTCACCGCGAAGGCCCTCGACGACCGCGTCGGCGCCGCCGTCGCCCTGCACGCCGCGTCGACGCTGCACGACCGCGGCATCCCGGTCGCGGTCGTCCTGAGCGACGGCGAACAGCATTGCCCCGACGGCTACTTCAGTCGGACGTTCCCGCGCGTGCTGAACTCGCTCGCACCGACCGCAACGCTGATCTTCGTGGACGGGGTCTTCCCCCAGGCCCACGAGCGCGACGATCACAGCGCGCCGCGTCCCGGGGCGATCGTCGTCCCGCACTCCGGAGACGGGCGCGGCCACACCGTGCCCCCACTGCTCTTCGCGCGCCTGCGCGACGACATCATCCCCGGTGCGCAGGACGCCGACATCGACGTCCACGTCAGCCAACTACCCCACAGCCGCGGTGACGACTGGGGACTGGTCACCAATCCCACAGCCGCACACGACCACCCCGCCTTCTTCGTCAGTTTCGTCGGAGCCGGCACGCACCCGGCCAAGCGCGTCCTCGACACCCGGTGCCTGGACCACTGCACGAACGCCCTCGTCCACTGCGTGCAAAACCTCACCCGCCTCCCGTACACGCCCCCACCGCGAACGCGAACGACACACCGAACACCTTCCACCGAAAGGCGCTCAGCGTGACCACCACCGTTCTCCCCCACGACCGGCCCGCGATCGACCGTACGCGCATCGCCGCGCTCTACCGTGAACTCCTGATCGCCCTGGGCGAGGACCCCGAACGCGAAGGCCTGCGCCGCACCCCCGAACGCGCCGCGGGTTTCTGGTCCGAATTCCTCGACCACGACCCCGGCGAAACCGACACGGTTTTCGCCCGCGACCTCGACTCCGACGCGAATACCGAGACGATGGTCCTGGTGGGAGGCATCTTCGGCTGGAGTGTGTGCGAACACCACCTCCTGCCCATGCGCCTGCACATCACCGCGGCGTACTTCCCCAGCGGCAGCGTTCTGGGGCTCTCCAAGTTCGCCCGCATAGCGGGTGCCCACTGCCACCGCCTCCAGCTCCAGGAACGCGTCGGCGACGGCATCAGAGCCGACATCGCCAAGGCGACCGGCAGCGAACACGTGGGCGTCGTCATCGAGGGCGAGCACCTGTGCATGAGCATGCGAGGCGTCCGCGAACCCCAGGCCCGGACCATCAGCACCAGCCTCACCGGCCGATTCCGCCAATCCGACGCCCTCGCCGACCGACTGCTCCACCTCGCCCGCACCACGACAAGCTGACGACCGACAACGGCTCCACGCGCCGCCGCCAACCCGGGCGGCGGCGCACACAGAACGAGGGCCTCCGCCGCAAGTCGGGAACGTCGACGGCGACAGACCACCTGCCAGCCCCGTGCGGGCCGACAACAGGAAAGCCCCGAAGGGGTGATGCGCATGTCGGAACGCCGAAACACCACCGAGGAGCGCGGCAGGATATGTGCCATGCGTAAAGCTTCGACGTGGCACGAGTCGGGAACACACGTGGAGCCACGTCCCGCTCCTCAACCGACGCGCGAGCAGGTGCTGGCCCACACCTGCCCAAGGTGTCTGGCGGGCCGCGGACAAGCGTGCCGCAACCAGGACGGCCGGCCCACACGCCCCCACGCGGCACGAGTGGCGGTGGCAGCATCTCAGGCCGCCCGGACCGGGACGTCGCGGAAGATCCCGGAACCCGTGGCGATCGAACGCGTTCGGCCCCGGCCCGCTCAGGACAAATGGGCCGAAACGGCGCGAAGGCGTGACGAGACCGAACTCCGACAGCGCGGCATGCGGGCGATCTCTGCGTTCTCGGCCCTGGCCCCGCCACCGAAGCGAAACGCCGCGCATCCCGCGCTGACGGTCGACTGCCCTACATGCCGCGCGAAGGAGGGCGAAAGGTGCGTGGCCCCCGACGGCATTCGTCACGGGGCACCCCACATCCCCCGACGCAACCTCGCCGCAACCACCGCCGGCCCACCTGGCCCGCGGGAAAGCCCACCTGAGAAGGCGAAGGCGAAGCAGGCCGGAAGAAGCGACTACGCGGACACCCTCGACGTGGGATGTCCCCGCTGTGGAGCGGCTCCGGGCAGCCGGTGCCCGACCACAGACACACGCGGGAGACCTGCCCTCCACCCCGAACGCGCGGCAACCGCCCGGACGTTGCCTCCAGCCCCGCAGGTGGGAAAGCCCAAGACGACGAAGAACCCTCCTCCCAGCCAGGCAACGGGCGCCACAAAGGCACAAAGACGCGCCCTGAACCAGGAACAGGCGCGTCGCGGAGAGGAACGACGTCGACGACAAGCGCTGCCCCCACAGGCGACGGCCGCCAACCAGAAGACGATCGACCGACTGCGCGGCACATGGCAGGCGCGACAGGACCGCGACGACGCGTACCGCGACCAGCTCGGAGTCGCCTCCGGAACCGCCTTGCCGAAAGCGATCGGCGTGACCGGGTCCGCAGGAGCAGCACGAGGGGGCCGCGGCGCGTCCCGCAAAGGACGCGGCACATACGGGTGACCCCGCGTCCTCCGCCGTCGCTCGCAGAACGCGGCGACGTCCGGAATCTTGAAAGCGCCGGCGTACGGGACAAGGAGGCAACGTGTTGGTGTGGCTCAACGGACCGTTCGGAGGGGGCAAGACCACGACGGCGCGCCTTCTGGTGGAAGCGTTGCCCGGCAGCGCACTCTACGACCCGGAGGAAGTCGGCGGCATGCTCCGCTCCCTCCTCCCCGGCGCCACGGGAGACTTCCAAGACCTGGCGGCGTGGCGGGCCCTGACTGCGGCCACCGGCACCGAGTTGCACCGCCACCATCAGGGCCGCCCGGTCATCGCGCCCATGTCCGTCCTCGATCGCCGCTACGCGCACGAGATCTTCGACGCCCTCGCCTCGTGTGGCATCCCCGTGAAACACGTCCTGCTCCACGCGGACGCCGCAACGGTCCGCGCGCGTATCGACGCGAGCATCGAACATTCCGGGGACGCGGAACGCAGCGAGCGGGTCCGCGCCTTCCGGCGCAGTCGTCTGACCGCCTACGAGCAGGCGTACGCGACCTGGCTCGCCGCGGAAGCCGACGTCGTCGACACCACCGCTGCCACGCCCGCCGAGGCACGGAACCGGGTCCTCGCCCTCCTGGACTGCGAAAACACACCCCCCGCCGCGCCCGGCCACCCTGTATGGCGCAGTGGCGCGCGGGTTCCGACGTCCCAGCTTGAGTCCTCCGTCGACCTGCGCGACGGCCCGGTCGAGTCCGTCCTCGACCTCGTCGAGCGTGTCTTCGACACCCGGCTCGACCGCGTCCGCGTGGTGCGCAAGCGCCGCTCGCTGGGCGCCCGCACGGACCGCGGCACGTGGGTGCGCGTCGAACGCCGCCCCCCGGCCAGGATCACCACGCAGGGATGGAACGGCACCGAGACCGCGCAGGCGTTGACCGGTGTCGCGAAACCGCGGTGGCACGCGGGCCACGCGTGGGTCGACCAGACCGGGGCGGCGATGTGGCGCGCCGACGAAACCGACCTCGTCACCGAGGCGCCGCTGCGCTCGGGCGGCAGGCTGACCCGCGATCCCGGGTTGGGCAAGGCGTGGTGGCGGACGTTGAACTCCTCGTTGAACGCCCTCGCCGTGCAGCACACCACGCGCGTGGCCACCCCCGACACGGACATCGTCACGCCCGAACTGGTCACCGCAACCCTTCGAACGGTCTTTCCCGAGATCGGGGACACGAGCATCGACGAGTGGACGCCGGCCCATGCCGACCTGAACTGGGCCAACATCACCGGGCCCGGACAATGCCGAATCCTGGACTGGGAGGACTGGGGGATGGCTCCGCGAGGCCTGGACGCCGCGACCCTGTGGATCGGCTCCCTCGCGGTCGACTCCCTCGCCGAACGAGTCCATCACGAACGCCGCGCGGACCTGGAATCGCGCTCGGGGACATTAATGTCGCTGTTCGTCTGCGCACGGTCCGTCCTGCTCCAGCCCGACACTGCGGACCCACTCCTCGTGCCGGCACGCCACGTGGCCGCCGACCTCGTTGCGCGCACACGCTGAGAAAACCGCCGAGCCGTCGACAAGGAGCGCCGCCGTTCCGGTCCCACCGAACCGTTCGCACACGAATGGACCGCTGCTCCTGCACTACCGGTCGCCACATCCTCGGCGACCTAGCGTCTGGGCGCGCGCGAGAAACGAGACACCTCGACTGCCCATTGAGCGAGGGCATCCAGGTGCCCCTTCGCGGGCGGTCGCCCCAGAGCAGCGGCAACTTTGGGGTAAGCCGGGTGCATGTCGTGATCGGCACCCGTGACCAGCGCGGACAGCAACGGTTCGCGGGTGCGACCGCTGTCGATGCGGATCAACATGGCCGTCTGCTTCCCGCGGTCGGGAGCGGGCAGCCCGGGCGGGAGTTGCTTGCGGATCTGTGCCCAGGTGAGGGTTGTTCCGGTGATCGCGGCATTCTGCAGGATGAACTTGACTGCGGTGGTCACCGGGTCGAGTTCCGGCCTGTCGGACCGATCGGGGTTTCGGATCGAACGCGGCTTGGCACCTGTGTTCGGCCGGGTCGCGGGTCGCGCCGGCCCTCGCGTGGTCCGCGTCCACTTGGCCACGGTCTCGCGTTCACCGGCGCTGATGGCTTTGCCTGCGCCGGATGCGGCCTGGGCGAGCCTCTCCGTCAGGTCGCGCACTTCACGCCGGGACAGTTTGCCCTCGCCCTGACGGAGTTGCTTCAGCAGGCGCCGTACGTCTGCGGCGGCCGCGTCGCGTGTGTTCGCCTCACGGTTCTTCGTCGCCTTCTTCTCATCACGGAGCTGATTCAGCACGCGTTGCGCTCGTGCGGCGCGTGCGGCGCGCCCGTTCTGGGCCGTCTCGCGGTTCGTCGTCGCCTTCTTCGGGCGCGGCTGCACCGTTCTGTGGCGACGTGCGTCACGAGGTGTGTCCTGGGTTCGGGTGCCTTCCGGGTGGTCCTGCTCGCGCAGGTAGGCACGCGCGGCGGCGAGCACGCGCTGCTCCGATGCGCCGGCCCCACGCCGGGTCAGCGAGATTGCCTGTTGCAGCCGGGAGCGAACATCCCAAGCGCGCTGTTCGAAGACCGCCTTCTCGAGTTCGGCGAACAGGGCGCGTTGGTAGTCCTCGTGTGTGGCCAGCCATGCGAGCGCGTCCGTGAGGGCCTCCTGAGCCGCGGCCCGGGCCGGTGGTGTGAGTCGTTGGAGAAAGGGGCCGCTGCCCTCGCACAGGCGTCGTACGTGTTCGACCGTTCCCGTGCGCCGGGCAGCCTCCAGACCGCGGATGAACGTGGCAACGCTCTCCGGCATCGCCTCGTGATGCCGTGAGGGCCCGGGGAAGGCGCCGACGGTGCTGACCGAACGCGCGCCGTATTCATCTCGGAGCTGCGACGCTGCCGGTGTGACCAGTCCGCCATCCGTCCAGGTGCACTCGCTGAAGGGCACCCACTCGGTCGGTCGGGCCGAACTCTGTGTTCCGACCCAGACTCTGCGGCTGGCACCGTCGCTTTCGCAGCGCACCCGGTACACGTACGGGCAGTTCGAGAGCCTGCCGGGGTCAAGGATCAGGCCGGGGCCGAGTATGACCGTCCGCCCGCCCGTCCATTCGGGCGGAACGGAATCGTCCATGTGGATGCGCACACGGGTGCCGTCGTCCAGGTCGACGTCCAGCAACGAGCCGATCGGCGGTGGAAAGGCGAACCGTGCGCCCCGGCCATGATCGAGCAAGGAGCGGGACATCGCCGCTTTCACGTACAGGTGGTCCGCGCTGGACTCGCCCACCGCGGGCCGGCGGCAGGTGTGCAAGGTGCCGCCGGTCTGCGGGAAGTGCTGGAAGTGACATTGTCGATCGGCGTACATCTTGGACGCGAGCTGGGCACCGCAGCCACCCAGAAGCAGTCCGCACCAGAACGTGTCACGTTTGTGCGCGCTGCGAAATACGTCGAGCTCGATCGCTTCGGGCGGAAGCACGACGGGAACATCGGAGTGCTCGTTGCCGATGACCGCAGTCTGCACCAACCTGGTGTCTCGAACCATGTCGCCCCCGATTCTCTCGGTGGCAACGATAGGTCGTCGTCGCTCCTCGTGACCGGGGATCGCACGACACTCGTGCCCGAAGAGACGCACGAGGTGTGCGCGGTTGCGCACCGAACCACGTGGCGCCAGCGCGTGGCGCGAACGCGCTCCTGGTGGCGCCTGGGGATCGGCCGGTAGAGCAGCTCGGGATGCGTCGACTCGACGGAGTTCCCTGCCGGTTTTCGGTTCGGGCTGTGATTGGCGAGCGGTGTGGATGTCATGCGCGATGGGGTGAACCCGGCGCTGACACCGCGCCGGCTGTTTGCCCAGCAAGGAAACCGGGCTCGCTCCCGCACGATCTCCGCCACGTCGGTGCCGCAAGTCCCGTCGAAGCGGGGCCATCGCACGGCCACTTCCTCAGCTTGGGCGTCGGCAGGTCTCCCCCGACGTTTCCGCGATCGCCGTCATACGCCTGCGTCGTGCGATGTGCAGGCGCGGGGCGCCGGATCAGACGAGACGGGCGGTTCGTCCAAGTGAAGCAGCAGTGAGGAGGCAGCCGCCGTCTTTGCTGTGGACTTGGACCCTCCCACCCCGTCACCGGATACCGGCTCGCCCTGATGCAGGGCGTGTACGAGACAGCGGTACGTGAGCATGTGCCCGGGACCGCTGGAGGAGATGGTCCAATCCAGATCGGTGAGTTCGCCGCGTTGTGATCGCTCGTTCACTTCGCTGACCGCCGTCAGGTTCGACACACTCTTCCGAGCCTTGGGCAGGGATGGGGCCTGGCGAACAAACGCATCCGCGGTGGGGTCCTCCATGCCGGCGAGCGCGGCGATCAGGCTCACGTACGCGAGGTGTTGCGCGTTCTTCTTCGTGGGTCCGGTGCGGGCGTTGCCCCGGGCCAGGTCGGTGCCGTCCTGCTGGCTCAACGCGGCGTGCGCGGTGAAGGACCGCCGGTGGGGCGGGCCTTCCGCACGTTCGTGGAGCCGGACGGCCGGCAGTCCGTTCCACTGGATGTACATGGAGGCGATGCTCGCCGCTTCCTCGGGTCGCGTGTTCAGGCGCCGCAGCGCCGCCTCGCGGGCCTGGCCCCATTCGGCGCCACGGGCGATCAGGAGGATATGGGCCAAGTCCAGCGCGCTCAGACGCTCGGGAGCACGCCGCGTTGCCTCTGTGACGACTTCCGGCGCCTCGAGGCCGTCCTTGGCGACGCGTTTGAGGAGCGCGTGGAACGCCGTCTGATCGAGATGGCCGATGTCGCGCGCCGTGGTGGCGGCGCGCCGGTCGGCCGCGTGGGTGCGTTGCTTGAAGTGCTCGGCCTTCGAGTCCATTGCGGCGCGTCGCAGTGCGTTCAGATGCTCCCCGATCGTTGCGAGCTGTGTGATCGGGTATGGGTGTGCGGCTCCGTCCAAGTGGGCGAACACTGCCCGTTGTACGACGAGGTCGGCGTAGCGGCGCAGCGGGCTGGTGGCGTGGACGTAGGCGGGCAGTGCCAGGCCCCAGTGTCCGCGCAGCGTGGGCGCGTACACCGCGGCGTTCTGCACGAGCCCGGTTCGCCGACGCAGCAGTTCGAACTGTTCGGTGTTCCCCGAGGCGACGACCGCCGCGAAGTCGGCGGCGATTTCGCTCTGTTTCGGCGAGAAGGCAGAGACCGTGTGGTTGCGAAAGAGGACGGGCACCTCGTGCGTGCAAGCCCATTCGGCCAGGGCCGCGTTGGCGGCGATCATGCACTCCTGGACGATCACGTAGCCGATGGTGCGTTGTTGGCGGGGAATCTCGACGAGTTGCCCGTCGTCGCTGGTGGCCCACCCCCGGGTGAGGTCGTACAGGGCGAGGGCGCCTTGGCCGCGTCTTGTCGCCAGCAGCAGTTCGGCCAGTTCGGAGGCGTCACGCATGTGCGCGTGCAGCTTGTGGCCACGGTCTCGGAGGGCTGCGGTGACTTCTTGGTGTGTGGCGGTCGTTGCGTTGGTGAGTACCGCGCGTCGCACGTCCGTGGTGGTCACCGAGCCCGTGCGATCGATCGTCAGACCGATGCTGAGGGTTGAGCGGGTCGTCCCCGCCGCAAGGGTCTGCCGACGCTCGACCGACCTCGGCAGCATGGGCCGAATTGCCTCGGTGCCCGCGTATCGGGTCTCTCCCCGAGAGAACGCCTCGGCGTCTTGGCGGCTGCCGACGGGCACCCCGGATGCGACGTCGGCGATGTGAACCGTCAACGACCAGGAATCGGGGACGAGGCGGCGGATCACGATCGCGTCGTCGCGATCGATAGTCGTGGCCGAATCGATCATCACGGGAACACGCTCTGGTTGTTGGGACATATCGTAGTTCTCCATGTTGGTTTAGTGGTTGTCTCCCGGCTCGGCGCCGAAGCTCGCCCGGGTGGCGGTGATCAGGCGATTCGGCGATGTCGACCAAGACATCCTGTCGTGGCGGGGGCCGGCTGTGGGGCGGATGCAAATGTTGGGAGGGCTCGGTCGGCGGACGGTTCCGTTCGTGGCCGTCGACCGGGCCCGGCTGCCGCATTCGCAGTCAGATTCCGGTAACTCTTTGGCGACGTTCGACGGACTCGGTCAACGGCGCGTGGCGGTTACCGGGTTGGGATCGAGGTGCCGGGTCGGCTGCCCCCGGGGCTCGGCGAATCAGGACTCGGGGCGATCTTGCGGGCACAATGCCTCGGCGAGGCCAGCGCACGATGGGTGTTCGCCCCAGCCGGGGCGGGCGCGCCGTGGTGGGTGAGGGGGTACGTCGTTCTCCTGGGGCGCCCAAGTGCGCGGGCGGGTCCGGGACCGCCGGTGGCGACAAGCATTGTCGCAACGTTTGCGGCGATCCACGCCCGTGGGATCACGCTCGCCTACGGTGTGTTCGGATCGCCCGGGCATGCGACGCCGCGACGGCTGCAGCGGATCCTGTGGCGCAGGCTGTATTCGTGCGGACGGTCGTCGTGCCTGCGGATCAGGTATCGCCCTGCGCTCGTGTCGAGCGGGTCCGCGACGAACAGTTCGTAGTCGGCGGGGAAAGCACCGGCGTCTCGGGCATCGTCGAACCATTGCAGGGCGGTTTGCGGACTTTCGAAGGACAGGACGATGTCGTGGCGAACGGGTCGGGTCACCGGGCTCTCCTCGCAGGCGGGTAGAGGTCGTCAGGTGCCGTCGGGCGACGGCTCGGGTTGCCGGGGCATCCTCACTGGTGGAGTGTCACCTCGCGCAACGCCGCCGCGGTGAGCGCGTGCACCGCGGCGATGGCACGCGGGTCGTCTCGGAGCCCGTGGACGATGTCGAGCATCCGCTCCGGCCCGCCCTCCCGGGCGGAACCTGGTCCAAGACTCCCTGCACGATCCGCCGGGCGGGGCCCGTTGCGGCCACCTGCTCCTCGACGTTGCGCAACTCCTCGTCGAGCCTGCCGCCGAACCGGGCCCGCTGTTCTGGCCGGCGGACAACACGACGAGCGCGTCTGCGTCCTCGGGTACCAGACGGTGGAGATCCGGGATGCCGTCCGGCGAGCGCAGGTGGTCCGGGCAGTCCTCGAACACGACGACGGGCCAGGCAGAATTGGGCGATGTGGAGGGTGTGGAAGGGCGAAAATTGCTCGGCGTGCGCCACCATGACAGGCAGCCCGGCCGCCAGCACCGGGCGGCCACATAGTCGGCAGCACGTTGCTGCACGATGGACCAGCAGTCGTTCACAGGTAGTCCTCGTAATCCTCGTCGCAGCCGTCGTCGGCGTACGTGCTGTACACGACGGCAGCGTCGTCGGGAGCACCGTCCTCCGCGAAGCGGTACTCGTCCTCGTACGGGTCGTAGGGCTCTCGCATCTCGTCGGCCAATTGCGACCAGTACTCGGCCTCCTGCTCGGCCTCGTACTCGGTGCGCTCCCGGGGACCGAGACGGTCCAGCCACTGCTGGTGGCGGGCCCGGTCGGCTTCGTCGCGGGCGCTGTGGTAGCCCTTCCAGATGTGTGAGGGGAGGTGCGGGTCGGAGGAGCACCAGGACCACGAGCCGTGGTGGCCGGCCGGGCGCGCGCAGCGTCCGCCGTCGATGGGGTGCGCCAGACCCGGGCAGCGCGGAACCAGTTCCTTCGAGGGCTGCCGCTGCGGTGTCGCGGAAAGCTCGCGACGCACCTGGACCAGGACGTCGGGGAAGCGGCTCCCGGTGGCGCGGACGATCTCCCGGGCGGTGTGCTTGAGGTGGTCACTACCGGCTTTGGTCACGGTTGTCTCCACAGCGGGCCCCACGCTCCCGCCGGACGTCGCGTGAAGGCTCGCGATCAGGTAGGGATGTTTGGTAGTGCTGCGCGGGACCCGACTTCGGTCCTTGTCCGGCGGCGCCGCCCCGGTGCGGCGTGGGCGCGGGGCGGCAGCGGAAACGGCGTTTCGCGGCATGCCGTCTACTTCTCCACCCACCCTAACGGGCAGGACCGACAACCAAGGTTTGAGGCCACGCGCATCCGGGCTCGTACGACCATGACGACGCGGGGCAACACCCCGAATCGATGGTGATTACGACCGGCGGCCGGAGGGCAGGTCCCCCACCAGGCCGGCCGCTGGGGACGGCGTCCCAGGGCGGGGTTAGTTCGAGGGCGTGACGGGGCCCATGCCCGGGGAGACGACCAGGTGCAGGGCGTTTCCCCGGTGCTCAAGTGGGAGGAACACCTTGCCGTCGGACAGGTCCACATCGGGGTAGGCGCGGGCCGGGTCGAGGAGTTCGTACTGGCAAGCCCGGCAGATGTAGGCGTGCCCGGTGAAGGCAAGGGTGGCGATCTTCCCGCAGTCGGTGTCGGGGCAGGGCATGGGCTGGGGCCTGCCCGGCACGGCGGGGACGACGGGGCGCTCGACGGTGAAGCGAACGGGCCAGTCGGCGCGGCGTCCGAACCGCGCGCGGGCGTATTCGTCGGCTACCGCGATCAGGTCCTCGTGGATGCGGCGGTGCATGCTGGGCGCGAGCGGGGTGGTGATACGGCCGGAGAGGTCGAAGCCGAGGAAAAGCTTCAGCTTGCTCCGGCCGCCGTTGTTGACGAAGTGCAGGGCCTGGGTGCCGGTGTGGCCGCGGTCCTCGGTGTCGAACAACTCGACGGCCATCTCGGCGGCGCGCCCGGGGTCGGGCTGGATGCGGGGCACGGGTAAGTCCTTTCCGGTAAGGCGGATTCGGTTCCGGGTGGGGCGACGGCGAGGTGCCGCACTCCGGCGCGGGCGGCGGACGTGAGTTCGGTGTGCTGGCAGGGGGCTCGGATCTGCCCGCTGCCGATCCTCAAGGCGCTCAGGCGGGGGAGCAACTGCCGTCGCAGTAGACGGTTTCGCCCATGTGAGCGCCGTCCAGCGACTCATGCCCCTGGCACCTGTTGAACGGACCACCGTGCCAGGGAGTCGGAAGGCGCTCCGGGCCGCCAGCGGTCAGGCTCTCGTCGAGGCGCTCCCAGAGCATGCGCACGCTGCTGGTCTCGTCCAACTCGCGGATCGCCCTGCTCATCTCGACGTGGAGGGCGTCGGTGCCCGTGTCGTCAAAGTTGTCGCCCTCCTGCGGTGCGCAGCGGAGCTCGCGGACCGAGAGCGCGAACGAACGCACGTCGCCCCGGGGAGCACCGACCCTCACGATCAGCGTGTCGTCCAAGGCGCTCGCATGGAAGGTGATGCCGTTCACACGCTCGCCGTCCACCAGCATCGCGACGTCGGCCGCGATACCCCGGGCGGACAAGAGGGACACCCTGATCACGTTGGTCGGCTCGCTCATGGCAACTCCTGGTGGGTCGGGGATCGCTGATGGCCTTCGTGGGGATGGAACTGCTGCGGCGGCGGGCTGTCTGACCGTCAGGCCCCACACGCGGCCTCGCGAATGATGCGTTCGGCCTCGACCGCGCCGTGCTGCGAGACGAGGTAGGGCACCTGCCTGCCGAGGCCGTCATTGTTGATGTCCGCCGCAGAGTTCCCCGCTTCGTCGTACAGGGCGTCTGCCGCCCGGTTGTCGGTAACACCGGTAGCGTTGCACCCGTCGCTGCCATAGCGGGCGGCGGCGTCGTGCACGGCCTCGTCCAAGTCGACGGGCTTGACATCGAGAGTTCGGGCGAGGGCGAGGAGTCGGGCGGTTCCCTGGGACTCGAGTGGAGTCGGCGGGGTGTCGGCTTCGATGTCGACCATGAAGAGTCCTCTGGTGGCCTGACAGGCCGATGTCGTTTCGGTTGGTCGCTCGGAGGACGGAGGTTGCCCGTCGGCGTCCGTGTCCTCGGGCCGGCTCGGGGCCGGTCATACGATCGAGTCGGGCCGTCCGCCCGAGCCGGACGGCTTCGACCAAGGCGCAGACCGGGATTTCCGTGACGACAGACTGGTTACAGTGTTGCCGTATCGGCGGACGTTTGGTCGCCCCGAGAGGACGCCGCATGGGCGTTCATGCGAAGCAGAGGCCCGTGTGGTTGACAGGCTGCGGGCAGCCGTCAAGGCACTGATGCCCGTCCCGGGCTTGCTGGGTGTCCAGCGTCTCGTGGCAGTCCGTGCACAGTGCGGGGGTGCCGAACCATTCGGTGGCGCGGGCAAGGAAACCGACACCGCCGCAGCGCAGGCACGTGTCGTCGGCCTGCGAGGGACGGTCGGTGCTGACGAGCGAGGTGATGAGAGCCCCTGGGAGCGGTCGGCCGGTGTGCTCGGCAAGCATGGCGGTGCGGGCACGGTCGAGCATGTCCTGCTGCCGCTCGGAGAGATCAGTCATTTCAGCCCCCTCCCACAGTTCTACGGCGCTCTTGACGAGGCATTCGATATCGAGGGGTTCGAAGAGTTCGGCAATCACGAGTACTTCCTCCAAACACGGATGCTCGACAGGCTGCGGATGTCGTGTTGTCGACGGCGGCGGATCCGTTGCGCCGCCCGACGGGTGGCACGTCCATGGGGCTCGGGACGCCAGGTTCAGACCGTCTGCACCCCCGCGTCCTCCAGGCGCTCGGCGAGCCTGTTCCGCCAACGGGTCGCGTAGAGGATGCAGTTGGACTCGCTCCTGTGCGTGGGGGAGCAACCGCGCTCGTGACGGCCCGCGGTGCTCCAGGCCATCGAGTCCGCCGAGGCGATCCAGGACGAACTCAGCAGTAGACCCTGGGTCTTGAAACCGAAGGCGTGCAGATCCATCGGTGGCGCGCCTGGTCCCCCCAGGCGAGCGAGGTTCTCGAGGATCAGGGAAGCCCAGACGTGATTCTGGCGTTGGCACATGCTGCCGACTCCCACCAGTGGCTCGGCGAACAGGTCGATGCCGGCGTCTGCGTACATCTCGGCGCAGCGGACGTACTGGTGGGGCAGCCATCCCTGGAGGACAGGGATGACCCGGGCTTTGCCCACGAGGCTGCGCAGTTCGAGGACGGAGTCGACGGTCCGGCGCAAGTGCTCCTGGACGGACTTGCCGGTTCTGTTTGTCGTCTCCGGTTCGCACATCCAGTCCATGGGCGAGCACCATTGCAGCTTGCCGATCTCGTCCGCGTATCGATCGACCGCAGCCGCGTACCGCGTTGCGCTGGTTCGCCATTCCCCGTGCTTGCCGAGTTCGGAGAACGCGCCGCTGTCGAGCGCCCAGGGGCCGACGGCCCGGGGCAGGCTTCTGCGATTTTCCAGACGCCGATGGGAGACGAAGAGCGGCTCCGAGATGCGAGTCAGCCATGCCGGCTGGTGGACTCCCATAAAGAATCGGATGCCGGTTGAGGTCACGAGGAGGATTCGTCCTCTCGAAGAGGTGGTCGGTTGTCGGTGTGTCTGACCGGCGGGGTCGATCGAGCCATGCGCCAGGCGATCCGGACACGAAGCGGGGTGACGCGGTCGCCACGTTCCCGCGGCGGCATGTGCTCCCGCCTCGCGGGCATCGAGCCCCACAATGCGGAGGCGGGCTTCACGAGGCAGGCGGCGACGGCGACTTCGTTGTACGCCAGGCCGCCAAGGCTTCGTGGCCCGCATCCGTCATGACCTGGTGGCCATCTGGCGCTCGTCGTTCGATGAGACCACCGGCTCGGAGTCGGTCCAGGGCTGCGGCGTGTCCTGTGACCACACCGTTCTCGTTGGTGTCGAGGATGCGGGCGCCGGTGGGGGTCAGAGCGCTCATCGGGTTTCCCTAAGAATGTGAGGCGTTGGGGAGGGCCGCGATGCCCCGGACGGAGGCCCGTTCGGGGCATCGCGCTTTGCGGTGAGTGCGTTCCGACGGACTGCGGTCCGGATTCCGCATGTCGCGTCCGGGGGAGGGGGTGGGCATGGGAGAAGCTCGTGTTTCCTCCGCTGGCGGAGGTGCGCGGATATCGTGATGCCGCATGCGGTGCCTACGTGTCACTGTTGGCGCCGCCGGAGGAGTCCTCTGGCTCTCCCACACGATCCTACTCTACATGGAAAATCATCCTTATGAATCTTCGGGTCCCCGGCTGACCCGTGCGATTGGTCGATCGGCGTGGATCGGCCTTGTCGCCTCCGGCAGAGGTGCGCGCGGCCGGGAGCGTGATGCTCCGGCCGCCGCGCACCCGGGGATGGCCGATCCCCCGGTTGTCCGGTTCCGGTGGTCCTAGTGCGCGGTGTCACCGTTGGCGGTGTCGCGCTCGTCGTCGGTGAATACGTACGATCCCGTGTCGCCTCCGCGAGAGATCATCGTCCCGGCGGCCTTGATCGAGTTCGTCGAGACCCGGCTGTCGTAGCTGAGCGTGGTGTCGCCGCCGATACCCATTCCGGTGGCGGCCGCGAAGGCGTCCTGATCGGCGCCGAGGAAGACGAACCGCCAACCGGCATCGGCCTGTTGGCGAGTGATCAGATCGTTGACGGTGGGCAGGTCGTACTCGCGGGACGCGTTCTCGGCGCCGTCGGTCAGGATCACTACAACGGTTTCGTCCGGTCGTTCCTCCTTAGTCAGCGTCTCCACGCGAGCCATCTCGCCGGTGATGGTCATGCCGACCGCGTCGAGGAGGGCGGTCCTGCCGTCCGGCCGGAGTGTCAGGACCGGTACGGCGTCCAGGGGTACGCACGGGAAGACGGTCTCGACCTGCTCGTTGAATCGGACGAACGTGACGATGTCGCGAGTCGGAGCGGCCTGCTGTTCCGCAAGGAAGGCAGCGAGGCCCCCTTCCGTATCCGTCCGAACGCTATGCATGGATCCGGAACGGTCGAGCACGATGAGAATGTGGCGCAAGGCAGAGTTCACGGGTACTTCCTTTGTGTCCGTCGGTTCGGTGGCGATGTGTCGTCGGGACGACCGTCGCTCATGGGCCGATTGCACGAGAACCAAGATGGTTCACGATTGCGTTCGTTCCGGCCGTGGCTGTAGGCGGAGGTGCTGCCCTTTTCGTCCGCGCCGGCCCACCGCTTGCGACGCCCGCGGGGGAGTTGCGCGACAAGCCGCCGATGCGGTCTTCCGGCGATGGTGCACAGGGCAGGCGGGTGAGAACCCCGATCAGTGACTTGAATCTCCATGTTACATGAATATCGATCCTTATGCAGCAGATGTCTTTGATGCCTTGCCGGGTGCAGCAGCGGATTCGCTGGCCCGGTCGGCGCGCGGTGAACCTCGCCGGGTGCCCGGCGTGGCCGGAAGTCGTCCGATCCGGCCACGCCATCAGCCGTGCTGCACGATCGCCACAAGCGCCGCTGCATCACCGGCCCCAGAACTCAGGACCGGTCGCGGTACCAGATCAGGAACTGCTCGGCCCTGGTCTGGTCGAGAAGTACGGTCAGGCATCCCGCGTCGTCGAGGTCCCGCGTTATGCCCTCGGCCGAGCCGTCCTGCGGCCGGGACCCGGACCAGCGAGCGATAAGGGAGAGCAGGCTCCCGGCCCCCGGGCCCTCGGCGGCCAGTGTGAGGACGACGGTCAGCGTGTCGTCGATGCCGAGGTCCACCAGGGCGCCGGCCAGGTCGGCTCGCAGCCGATCGAAGAGGGCCGACTGGTCGGGTACCGCTGCGCCGAAGGCGTCGGCGCTTGTCTGGGCCTGCGCCGTGCGGGCGTGGAAGGCGTCGACGAGGTTCCTGGCGCAGACGCGCAGTGCTTCGTCGGCGATTTCCTCCAGCGTGGAGACGGTGCGATCCGTCGTGCCGGGCGGAGCGAGCGGGTGGAAGCCTGTCAGCCGCTCGGTGCCCCCACCGTCGAGGAGGGTGAGGATCGTCAGGCCCAAGGCGGGGCGCAGGTTGATTGTCCACTGGTCGGGCAGCGGGTGGGTGGGTGTGGTCATCGACAACCTCGCGGTGGGTGGCGTGCGTGCGGATCCGCCTACACGGACGGCGCTTTCCTGCCGCTGGTGGCCCGAGTCCGGGCCTTCTGTGGCGCTCGATCACCAGTCCGGTGGCCTGGCTGCGGCGAGCGGCCGGGCGGCGGGCGCTCGGGGATCGGCCGGCGTGTCGACGCTGGCGGAGGCGGCGTTGCCCGACACGCGGGTGGATGCAGCGGCCTGCGCGCCGTGGCCGCACAGACCACTCCGATCCTCACTATCGGCGATGGACTCTTCGCAGTCCTCTGCCGCGCAGAAATACGCCTCGTACGTCGCGAGCGGGATGAATCGCATCGCCGCGGTGGTGATGCTGATGGTAAGGACACCGCGTTCGGAGATGCGCGTGGACGGGTGGGCGCGCAGGACGGCGTGCCAGACGTCGATCCCGTGGAGCGTGCGGTGCTCGATGGTCTGCGGCCGGCTCCAGACTGTGCCGTTGCGAACCTGCACGACGTACTCGGATTCGAAGTCGACCGCGGCGCGGAGGTCGGCGGGAGCGTCGGTGCTGCGGGATACGGCGATGAGGGTCTCCGGTGGGTGACGAAGGCGGTGGGCGAAGCGACGAGGCGCGAAATCGCTGCCGGGCGGTGTCCTGGTCCGACGGCGGGTCAGATGTGGGCGACGCGATCACCGTCGTCGGTGAGGACCAGCATCAGCCGACGGTGGGCATGCGGGGCGTCCCAGGCGACGTCGAGCTGTCGGACGAGCGGGTGGGGGTTCCAGCGGGTGACGGTGCCGGTCGCTCCGGTCGGGATCGGGGCGTGGTCGGCGCACACGATGACCTTGATGCGGTCCCCGGGAGTGAACTCGGGCTCCATGGGCTCTCCTTCGACTGGTGGTACGCGGACACGGGCTGAAGGCCGAGACGAACATCGGGCAGTGACAGGTTGGCCCGTGCGCCGTGGTGGAGGGTGGACGTCAGCGGTATTCGCTCTCGCCCTGGTTGTCGACCTCGACGAGCAGAAGGCGTGGCCCGTTGGCCTCGTGCTCGATGTGCACGTACGGCACCAAGGGCCGTCCCGCCCACTGCTCGCGGAGGCGTACCAGCACGCTGACGTCGTGGACCCGCAGTTCGTAGGTGTCGCTGCGGGTGCCGCCGTCGGGGTCCGGGTCCGCGTCGACGACGGTGAGGACGGCTTCGCGCAGAAGGCATTCGGTGGGGTGGCGGCGCGGCATGGTCACGACGAACACCCAGAACGCGGCGACGGACATGCCGATCGCCATCAGGGAGTCGGTGAACGTGTGCGGCTGGTAGAGCCAGGTGCTGCTCAAAGCCACGGTGGTACTGGGCAGGGCACACAAGGTGCTCCAGCGCCACCATCGGCCGGACGCGGAACGGCCGGCGAAGCGGTCAGTGGAATCGGGCACGGATGCCTCCAATATCGGCGTGCCGTGCGGCGGTTGCCGGGACGGCGTGGTCATGTAGGGTGCTCGCTTCCAGGGCGGAGGCCCCGCCGTTCGTGCCGCGGCCGGAGGCCGGACGAACAGGCGTGGCCGCCGAAAGCGCCACGTGCTGACGGGCCGCCTCCGTCGAAGTGCGGGACGCGACGACGGTTCAGGCGCCCTCATCGAAGTCGTCGGGCATGTTCAGGTCGAACCCGAGCGCCTGGAGGCGTTCCTTGATGGCTTCCACGATGTCGCCGCCCTCCAGATCAGGATCGGTCATGGTGGCCAGAACGGCGCTCATGCCTGCCAGCGCATCAGCTTCCTGAGTGGTGCCCTTGTGTGGCCGCCCGAACTCGCGGGCCAAGACGGCGATGACTATGCCGAGCATCTGGGCCTGCTCTTCGACGTGCCGGTCGGCGGCCTCGTCGTGGTCGTCATAGTCCTCTCCCAACAGAGCGCCATCCGGACCCTTGAAGGGCGCGATCTCGGCCTGTTGTCGGGCCACCATGGAAGCGTGGGCCGTGATCAGGTCGTGGACAACTCCTCGCCACGACGTCTCGGGGTTGTCGGGGAGGACAGCGGGAACGCTGGGGATCATCGTTCTCCTTGGGGGAGGCGTAGGGCCCGGACGGGGGGCGTTTCGCGAATACGTCCGGAAACGAGCGTGTGCTATCGGTCGGCGCCGGTCACGTGCAGACCGGAGACGCTGGGCAGCCGCGACAAGATCGTGTAGAACTCCGCTGGCCGGTATCCGGCCTTGCGACCCGCCATGCCGAGACGGACCCGCAAGTAGACCTCCACGTCGTCGATCTCATGGTCCCGGGTGGCGATGTAGCCCGCGTCCAGGCATGAGTACGTCACCGATTCGACGAGCGTGATCAGTTCGCCGAAGGCGATCCGTTCGCCCTTGCGGGGCAGCGGCAGCTCGCCGACCTTCCATGCGAAACCCGCTTCGTATTCGCCCCCTTCATCGCCGATGCCCAGACCGAAGCTCACTTCTGCGCGCATGGCTGCCTTCCCTCTCCTCGTTGCGGATGGCCAGCCGCAGCTTGGGCGACCGGATGCGCCCTCACCATCTCGGGTCAGGCGGCGCTACTTCACATCCATATTACATAGTAATTGATATTTATAAAAGCAGAATCGACGAAGGGCTGTCGGCGAGTCGCCCCTCCAGGGTCGTCGCAGCCGTGAAGTCGATGCTCGGACGCGGGCCATCGGCACTGATGCGGCGCCTCGCGGTGACGTGTCGCGCGCAGGAGCGGGCGCGGCCACTCGCCGAGGTGCGCCCCGCTCCCAGGCGGCCCCGTGCGGGCTTCTGCCGTTCGTGGGGGATCGAGTTTGGGCGGTCGGCACGTCGTGGCGAAAGAAACGCACAGATGGACGGCGGGTCAGCGGGCGTCGGGCAGCCTTGCGACGAACTTGCCCTTGGAGCGCCAGCGCGAACGGCAGGCCAGGCACCTGATCTCGGAAAACGGAGACGGGGTGCGGCGCCCGCCGTTGAAAGCGCTGTAGTTGGCGTTGCGGACGGTGACGACCCAATGTGCGCGGTGCCCAGCATTGCGACAGGCGGGGCCACGGCTCACGCCCGGTTCCGCGGAAGGCTCTTCGTGGTACGTCATGATGTTATTCCTGCCGTTGGTGAGGCCGCAGGGGCGGCAAGAGGCGAACCCGGGCGTTCAGCAATCCTGGATGATTCGGTGGTCGGCAACCGACGTGATTCCTGTGCCGCTTGTGGCGTCGCAACCGTCCTCGGTGCGGCGCAGAGCGCAGAGGAGCCAGGAAGGACCTCTCGAACCTTCACAGAGAGCACATGAATTCGCGTAATCAGGAGATGGCGGTTGGACGCCGGCATCGAAGAGCGCACGGGATTCCCGGCCCTCATCCGTCGAGCAGAGCCTGAATTGTGGCCTGCACGGCCATCAACTCCGCGTCGATCTCCGCCAGCGGCCGTGGCGGCGTGTATACGTAGAAGTGACGGGTGAACGGGATCTCGTAGCCGATCTTCGTCCTGGCGTGGTCGATCCAGGCGTCGGGCACATGTGGCAGCACCTCGCGCCGCAGATACTCCTCCGGGTCCTCCCCGAGCGGGACGTTCTCGAAGTCTCGCAGCGCCGGGTCCGGCAGCGGGCCGTCCTTGGAGCGTTGTACTTCGCCTTTCGGATCGGGAACACCCAGCGCCTCGCGCAGTGCCTTGGTGAGGGCGGCGCTCGAAGGCCACGGCAGGCCCGCCGTGGATACCGTGGCCTTGAGCGAGCGCAAAGCGCTGGCCTCCGTTGCCCACACCGCGCCGATCAGCGGGCGCAGCGCCCGGACGAACGCGTCCGCGTCGGTCGTCCGCTGAACCTGCTTCGACCTGGCCAGTTTCGCGAGTGCTGCCTCGCCAGCCTCGAAGTGCAGCCGCAGCGGTCGCTCGACCGTGACGCGCTGGTAGCCGAAGTCCACGTTGCGAAAAACCTTCACCTTGCCTGCCTTCCCGGGCCCGGTGACAGTGCCCTGTACGGGGGCGGACGGGATGGCTGGCGCCTCGGCGTACAGGCGCGTCAGCTCGGAGATGTGGTCCTCGCCGAGTTCCTTGCGTTTGTCACCCAGGGGCCTGCGCATCTTCCGCCAGTGGCCGCGGCCGTCGAGGAGCACGACGCTACCTCGCCGCCTCTCGGACTTGCAGTTGGTCAAAACCCACAGGTAGGTGGAGATCCCGGTGTTGTAGAAGAGCTGATCGGGCAGGGCCACGATGCCCTCCAGCAGGTCGTTCTCCAGGATCCATCGGCGGATTCGGGATTCCCCTGACCCGGCCGCGCCCGAGAAGAGCGGTGAGCCGCTGAAGAGGATCGCGATGCGGCTGCCGCCGCCGCCCGAGGCATCGACCGGCTTCATCTTCGCGATCATGTGCTGCAGGAAGAGAAGCGAGCCGTCGTTGATTCGCGGCAGGCCAGCCCCGAACCGCCCGAGTGAGCCGAGGTCGCGATGCTCGCGCTCGACGGCCTCTCTGGCCTTCCTCCACTCGACGCCGAAGGGCGGGTTGGCCAGCAGGTAGTCGAATGCCGCACCCGCGTGGCCGTCCTGAGTGAAGGAGTTGCCCAGGGCGATGTTCTCCGGGATCTGTCCCCTGATCATCATGTCGGAGCGGCAGACCGCCCAGGACTCGGGGTTCAGCTCCTGCCCGAACACCTCCACCGGACTGTTCGGATCCAGTCGGAGCAGTTGCTCCCGCGCGGCGCTGAGCATGCCGCCGGTTCCGCACGCCGGGTCCAGGACCGTACGGACCGAGCCCGGCGCGCGGCGAATGTCCACGTCCACCCCGACGAGGAGGTTCACCATGAGTCGAACCACCTCGGGTGGCGTGAAGTGCTCCCCGGACGTCTCGTGGGACTGCTCCGCGAACCGGCGGATCAGGTCCTCGAAGACGTAGCCCATGTGGTGGTTCGACACGATCTCCCGGGGCCGACCGTCTCCGCTCCGCACCACGGCGTGGTCCGCGTCTCGCTCGAACAACCGAAGATCCAGGTTCGCGAAGCGCCCGACGACGTGGTGCAGTAGCCCCGCCGCGGCCAGGCGCCGCACCTGCTGCGCGAAGCCGTACTGTGACAGCACCTCGCGCGCCCCGGGCGAGAAAGCCCCGCAGTAGGTGAGCAGTTGCGCTGCGCAGCACTCGGCGTCGCTCGCGATGCTGCTCAGGGTGAGAGGGCTGGTGTTGTAGAAGCCCGCCCCCGCAGCCGCCCGAAGCAGATCGTCCGGCACGTCGTCTCGGCCTTGGAACCGGGCCGCCACGTCCAGGACAGCGGTCTTGGTCGGTTCCAGAACGCATTCCAGGCGACGCAGCACCAGGAGAGGCAGGACCACCCTGCCGTACTCGGACTGCTTGTAGTCGCCGCGCAGGAGATCGACCACAGACCAGACACGGGCTGCCAACTCGGCATGCTTGACGTCGTTCACCGGATTCCTCCAATTTGCTGCGGACACCGAAAGGGGTGTTCGCTCGGTCGAGCAGGAACGTCGGGCAGGGCCGACCGCGCCGCGCCAACTGACATTCGACAGAACCAGCCGAAGGCCACCGCAGCTCCTTCTTTCGGCAGCAGGCCGGTCCTCACGCCCCCGCTGCTGTGGCCGTGCTGGCCAGGGCGGAGGGCATGCGAAAGGCCAGTCCGCGGGTAGTGCATCCCGCCGGAGCCGGCCGAGTGCTCCCGGCCGACCTGCACTCCGCAATCGACGCACGGACTACGGCGGGAAAGCCCGAGCTCGGACGACATCAGCACCCACCGCCGTAGACGACGCCGGGACCGAAGCGGCTCTCAAGAAGGGCAAACGCTTTCGTCTGCTCGCCGTAGGCGTACGCCCGCTGCTCGCAGGTGAGGGAGAAATTGATGGTCAGTTCGTAGGCGGACGGGTTCACCCAGAGCGGGACGACGACCGCAGCGATCTCCCGGGCTGCCGCGACCCAGTCTGCGGCAGCGTCCTCCGCAACGTTGAACAACGGCGCGAGAGTGCTCGGCGGATACGGGTCCTGGCGCAGCGGCCCAGGAGTGCGGGCCAGTTCGGCGGCCCGCGTGCGGAGATGTTCGGCGGGGCACGTCCCGTCGATGTCCTCCTGCGAGACCTCCTCCCCGTACTCCCGGAAGCGCTCCGCCAGGCTCGCGGAGAGCTTGAACTGGCCGTGCACGCTCAGGCAGCCACGGCCGTCCGAGTCGAACCGCTGGACGGCTTCGCCGCCCCGCCACTCGTACCCGCTGCCGAGTACCACCAGGACCTGGTGGAGTGCCTGGGTTCGGTCGGGATACGCACACGGGAACGCCCGGATGAGCTCGGTCAGAGTTTGGTCAACGCTCGCCATGGTGGCACCTCTTGACGTACGGACAGGAAGGGGCTGGGGGCGCGGTGGTGAGGCCGCGTGCACCGCCGGCTGATGATCGGGGAACTGCCGCTGTGCGGCGGTGGGGGCGCAGAACTCGACGCATGCGGGGAAGTCCGGCTTGATGTCCGGGCCCTGCCTCCACTGGGCCGTGACGGCGCATTTCATCCGCGTCGTCCCGGCACCGACCAGCCGCTCCACCAAGGGGCGCCTGCACCGCTCGGGCTTGTCCCGCTCCCAGGCCGATTCTCGGGTGAACGTGGTCAGCGAATCCCACCGTGGGTGTTGGCCCGTTTTCCCCGGATTAGGTGTGCGCGATGGCTTCGACGCAGGAGCCGCATCGACGAACACATCGCTTCGGACCTACTGGTGGAGATTCTCGTAGGAATCCAGGGCGGCAAGCACCGCGACGCCCAGGCTCTGTCCTCCGGGGCCGGCCAGCCACTCCTGGACGGTGGTCCCTGCGGGAGCGGCTGTCAGAAGCTCGACGAGGTCCGGAACATCGGTACAAGGAGTGCCGTCAGACGCGCACCCGGTCTCATAGGTGCCGACACCGGGGACGTGGGCGACGAAACGCCCGTCGGCAGAGTAGTGCGGGTCCTGCCACAACTTGAAGACGGCGCTGGGGGCCCGCGTCCTGAGTGCTGTCGCGACGTCTTCCCAGCGACCGAGCGGGGTCTCGTCGATCCCGTAGCGCCGGCCGAGAACCAAGCCCGGCCGACTCTCCTCCTCGTCGGTCCATTCCAGTTCGAAGTCCTCTTCGTCCATGATCTGCATGATGACGTCGTGCTCGTCCTCGTGAGCGGCGTAGACGAACAACTGCAACGGTGAGCGGTCGGACACGGCGCTCCTCCTGGGAACGGGGAATGATCGGGGCGAGCGAGGCTTTCGTCGAGGCGCCGACCCGGTGCGCGGTACCTCACCGCGCACGTGACAGCCCGCCGGCGTGACGAAATGGAGGCAGGTCGTTTCTGGGCGGCGCAACAGGAGCGGGGCCGCCTTGCTGCGGAGTGTCTAAGATCGGGTCAGTGAAACGACGACGATGCGGCGTCGTTGTCGGCCGTGCGGCGGCCTGCCGCGCCGCCGCTTTGCGCGGTCGCCGCGCTTGGCGGGGCGATGAGCGAGCACAGGACGGTGCACTGGTGCTCGGCCAGAATCTGCGCGTACGTGCCACTGTCGCGCACGTAGCGATTGATCTGGGGGTCGTCGATGTCTTGGGCAGTCCAGCAGAGCATGTGGCTCGGCCCCGACGTGCGGGCGTCGGAACAGATTTTGCGCGCATCGGCTTCGCTCATGCGCCACAGCACCCGCCGGTGGGTGCTCCTGGTGTTCTTGGAGGCGATGAAGACCACCACTTCTGCGGCCATGCGGAACTCCGATCGGGAAGGCGGGCGGTGGAGACAGGTTCGGGCCCGGCGCACCGGTCGAACGTGGTGCGCCGGGGGCGCCGGAACGCGTCGGGTCCGCGATGTCGTTTGCGGGCCGACTCACTCATCGCGGAGCCTCCTAGGCGCTCTCGGCGTCTTTGTTGCGGGACGGGTCGGATTCGCGGGCTCGCCCCGAGCCGATGGCGGTCGATGAGCTCTGCATCCGGACGTCGAAGAGACCGGGTAGAGGTGAGTTCAGGGCTGGATGCCCACTTGGACGACCGCGCCGGACGCGGAGTCGTAGATTGCCCCGTGGAAGGTCATCGAGGCGACCCTCGCGTAGCGGTCCTCGTTGAACCTGGTGAAAGGAAGTTCCTGCCCTCGATGCAGGAGCGCGCGGGCGAACTCTGCGTCGACGCTTTCGGGATAGACCCTCTTGTCGGGAGCCAGATCGATCACGTTCCACGTGGGACGCGCCTCATGGCTCACGAGCGCTGCCGTGATTTCGTTGTAGACGAGCACGTGGATCTGACCGTCGCGGAGGTAGCAGTGCCACGTGTATCCGTCCAACGTGTAGCCATAGGCCAGGGTGCGCTCGGCACCGGTGAGGTCCGCCGCGTCGAGGGTACGCGGCTGGTTTCGTGCAAGAAGCAGGGCGGTGAACTGGTCAAACTGCACAGGGCCTCCGTGGCGAGAGCAGGGACTGCACGCCATTCGGCGGGGGGCATCGCGCCCCGGGTGTGGGGGTGGGCATTGGCGGGGGCCGAATCAGATGGCGTCCCGGACCCATTCGGCGATCGTGTCCGGATCCTCTGAGTAGCAAGAGCCTGCGATGTCATCGAAAGACGCGTTGGGGTCCTTCACGAGGGTGAGGACAGTGTTGGCCAAGAGGTTGTCCCGGTCATTGGGGCAGTGGTTCCCGGCTGCGGCGTCCACGGCACCGTTGACGGCCCGGCTGACCTGTTCGAAGGTGAAACCGTAGGCGTCGTTGGGGACGGCCTCGCCGGTCAGGGGACCGTCCGATGGCCAGGCGATGCGGGCGATGCGGGCCAGTGTGCCGGCACGCACCCGGCTGAACACGTGGTCGGTGGTGTTCTGCTCGGCGACCTCGGCGGTCATTTCGATACCGGCAGTGAGCGCGGCTTCAATCTCGCTGTGTGTGTAGGTCGTCACGGCACACTCCTGGAGGCGGCGAGCGGAACGGCGTGGATCGTGTGGGGCTCGCGAGGCTTCCTCGCGGGCATCCTCGGCGGTGTATCCGGATGGGCAGTCGTCAAAGCAGTACGCCCCTGCGGGCGCGGGACAGTCCTCGCATGCGTCGTCGAAGTCCTCGGGCAAGAAGGGGCGCAGTTCGGTGCGGTGGATATCGGGCACGCGATCACCTCGGTCGGGTGGTTCGTGGGGATTCTCCGCCGGCCTCCGTTCGGGGCCGGCGGAGGTGGTGGTGCTCTTGGCGGGACTCGAACCCGCGCCGTGTAGGCGAGCTTGGAAAACGCGCTTCCCTGCCGGAGGTTCGGGGCCGTCGTCGACCCCTCGTTGAGGTTCCCCACCCCTGGGGCTTTTGGCTTGCCAGGGTCCGGTCCCGGTGCATCCGCAACCGTCTCGCCATGACGCCGCTCCGTTTTGCGGCCGCTCTTCCGTCTGAGCTACAAGAGCCGATCATCTCCGCGACCGCCCGTCCCGCCGGCACGACGAGACGTCGTGCCGGACGGGTGGTTGTGCGGAGCACGTCCTACGGAACGGTGGTGTCCTTCACGCCACCGTCGGGGTCTCGACTCCTTCAGTGGTCGGTTCGTGCCCTACGCGCCCGCGAGCCGGTCGTCATTGCGGGCCCGGTGATCTTCGCGGCGGCCCTCTTCGCCGGTGCCGCCGTCGCCGTGGTCTTCTTTGCGGGTACCTTGATGTTCGTGCTCACCGTCTTCACGTTCGGGCGGGCTTTGGCAGCCACCTTCTTCGTCGGCGCGACGGTTCCGGTGGCGGTCCCGGTGAGGGTGCCCCGAGCCGCCTTCTTGAAGGCGGGCCCGCTGCGCGGGAGCTTCCTGCGTCGGCTGGTCAGGTCCTTGAATCCCTGGCCCGGACGGAAACGGGGTACGGCGGTCTTCTTGACGCGAACCCTTTCTCCCGTCTGCGGGTTGCGGGCGTAGCGCGCGGCCCGGGCGACCTTCTCGAAGGTTCCGAAGCCGGTGACCGAGACTGGTTCGCCGGCGACGACGGCGCGGACGATGGTGTCGAGCACCGCGTCGACGGCCAGGGCGGCGTCGGCCTCGCCGATCTTGTCGGCCACCGCTTTCACAAGCTCTGCTTTGTTCATGATGTCCCCTTCGTCGGGTCGCCGTGTCGGTCACAGCCGGGGCGGCGACGCGACGCCTCAGGCGGCTGCGTTCGGCGGCTGCAATACTCGAATCTTACAGTAATATCGAGAATTATACAATCTCCCTTGGTGGTTCGCGCTCTGTCGAGGCATCTCCCCCGGGGGCGACCGCCGTTCGTCGGAGGCTCGCGCCCGCCGCGTCGCTCCGTCGACGGGACGCCGGACCAGGAGAGCAACCTTCCTGTCTCACACCGGCGTTCGGCCCTGCTCCTCGTACATGACCAGTCGCACGGCGCGGGCCAGCGCGAGGAGACGCGGCGTCGGGCGGGGGTCATCGGCCCCGGGAGCCGGAACGGTCCGTACGTGGTCCCCGTCCGTCGTGCAGATGCGGACGGCCCACTCGGCGACCTCCTCCGCGTTGTCGGGCAGACAGCCGTTGAGATCGGTGACCCACGCGACGCGATCGGAAGTGAGAGGCACTTCGATTCCGTATCCGCCGTCTTCCCTCTCGATGACGGTCCACGGCAGCCGCACGGCGTCCAAGGCGTGGAGGAGCGCCCCGTGGGCCTCCCCGACGACCGCGCGGACATCGCTGACGCACATCGGATCACAGGCGTCCCCCACGCGCGCTCCGCATCCATTCGGCGCGCACGCGATGTGTCGATCGAACGACACCGGCGCGCCCCGCTGCCGCTGTGATCGTGCCTGGGGGGGCCGGAGTCGACTGCGGGATCCGTACGGCGGTCCGGGGATTGGGAGAGCGGCGAGCACCGCGCCGAATCGGGCCCTGTCGTCGATGTCATTCACGAGTCCTCCTGGTTGCCGAGTCGGCGGTTGTTCGAACCGGCGGCCCTGAAAGGAAGCGATGGGCACGTGCGGACGGACCTGGGGCCTGCGCGCGGGGTCGTCGCGGAGCCCCTCGTTCGGGGGGTGCTCAAGCCCATTCCACAGGCTCGCCGTCAATGCCCGTGCGCTCGGCGTAGGCCAACCACTCGTGGTGGACGAAACACAGCAGGTGCAACGGATACGCCTTGACCCTGCGGACGCCGTGGCCGTGCAGTTCCCAGGCATCGACGGGTTCACGCCCGGTTCGCCGCCTGTACTCGACCGCGGCTCGACGACCCAGGGCCGAGGCCCAACGCCTGCGCCATTCCGGATCGACGCACATGGCCTCGAGGTAGGCGTCCACCGTGGCGTATCCGCGCGGACAACCCACGGCGTACAGGAACTGTCGCACCACCTGGATGACCAACGCGTCGATTACCGCGAGCGGATTCGTCATGATTTCCTTTCGAACGGGCGGGGGCCGGCCCTCCCCGACTCGACGAGCCCGGCCCTTGAACTGCCCCTCGTCCGCGGCCGCATGCGGGCGTCGCGGCGGATCGCTGCCCAGCGACGCAGGGCGAGACGATACAGAAAGATGCATCTTTACAAATGAGGTGTCAGAACCGCCCCAGTCGCTACGCCTCTTCGAGAAAGCGGTTGGGCGATGAACTGCTCGCCCCGACCGGGACGCAGGACTTTGGCCCCGGCGGCATCCACGCGCAGGGTCGCGCCGGGCGCCAGGACCTCGAAACCGCGTGCGGCGTAGAACGGGCCGAGTGCACGTGCGGTTTCGAACTGGCCGTACACGAGCCGAAAGCCGAGCGTCACGTAGACGTGCCGGACAGCGCGCAGCAGTGCGGTGCCCCAGCCCGTTCCGCGAGCAGGTTCGCACACCGCGAGGCCATGAAGTTTGGCGATGCCGGAGGTCAGCCGGATTTGGGCCTGGCGAGACTCTCCCGCCTGCAGCGACATCGCGAGCAATGTCGGCGACGGCATCCCGACCACGGTCCCGACTACCTGTCCCGACGAGTCCTCGGCGACCAACACCACCGACAGGGCGGGAAGCCGTTCCTCCCATGGCCGGTGACCTGCGCCAGCCGCGGCGGCGTGGAGGGGCAGCACGCCATCGCGGCGGTCGAGGCCGGTCATCACCGTGCTGCACAGCGTTCCCGTCACCAGGGCCTTGCGGTGCCATGGGTCCAGCGTCACTCCTGCGGCCCCCAACAGGTCGTCGGCCGCATCGGCCTCGTCGGCGCGAATGAACCGGACGCGACCACGGTCAGGCCCTGCCCACTCGTCCGTGGACTGCGCCGGGGCGGCGAGACCGGCCTCGGCCGGCGGAAGGGCCGGTGTCCTCAACCCGAGTCGTGTCGTCTTCATCACCGGTGCCTTTCGTAAACGGACCTGCGGGCTCGCCCGCAGGTTCTTGGAGTGGCTGTTTCCTGATCCGGTGTCGCTCACCGGCGACCCGCCACCCGCGCAGCGTTCTCCATGTCGGTGTCGTTCTGCGGCGTGCCACCGCCGTTCACCAGGAGATAGATGGCTGCCTCCTCCTCGACTGTCGGGACGGCGGCCACGGCCACCTGGAGGTGTGCCCGGTTCTTGAACTGGCGCTGGCGGGGTGCGCTCAGGCCCGTGTATCGGACGTAGGGGCCGTCGTCCGTCGCTGCGGTTGTGGTTACGTCCCGGGAGTCGAACCACGAGGCGGGAACGGCGAGCTCGCCGTCGAACCATTCGTAAGCGGTGCTGATGCGCTGCTGACCGTCGATACAGGCGTACATCGCTCCACCGTTCTCGGTGGGGTCGTTGCCGTTGGCCTCCTTCCAGTCGAAGGTGGTGCGGTCGTTGAGAATGACGACCCCTGTCGGGGTACCGGTGAGCCAGGAGCGGATCAGGGCGATCTTCTGGTCGGTCGTCCAGACACGGCCGCGCTGATAGGGCGGGTCGAGGTCGAGGCCGAAGGAATGGCGGAAGCTGCTGGCCATTTCACTGGCCTGTCGGGCGCTGGCGGCCAGGCTGAGATGCGCGAGAGGGGAAGAGGTTTGCCGGGTCATACAACTCCTTTCTTGCGATGTGTTCTCGTGGGCTACAGCGTCGAAGGTGCGCGGAAGGTCTTGGGTGTCATGTGCCCGTCGAGCCAACTCCCGGGCGGGAGACCTCATCCAGATGCGTCGAACGGTGGCTGCCGCCGAACGCCCTCGCCCGAGCGAAACGCCCGGTAGGGCAACGAATCAAGTCGTCGACTCGGCCCGGCGCGAGTCACCGGGCGAGTGACGGTGGCTGAGCGAGCAGTCCGCCGGGGGCCGCCGAGGTCGGCGCCGTTGGGCGGCTACGACCACACTGTCGAGAGCACCTGGAAGCCGGAGCTCAAGGTGACTTCCCCACGTACGCGCTTCTCTTCCAGAAGTTCCTTCATGAAGCACTCCGCCACGGTCGGCCGTTCCGCGCGCGACGAGACAAGAGCACCTGCCCAGGCCCCCTGGGTATCGGCGGCGATGTCGGCCAGCCAAAGACCTTCCCCCTCCAGGAGTCGCCATTCGGACGCGCAGTGATAGGCCATCGAGTGAACCTCTCCCGCGCGGTACCAGAATCCCTCGCGATCGACGCCGCACCCCTCATCGATCCCGGCTTCCCTCCAGTACGTCCGCCACAGCGAGTCCCTGCCCCAGCTGCGAGCACGTTCGATGTCTCCGGTGAGGATGTACTCCCCCCAAGCGCTGTCCGCGCCCACCAGAACGCATGAGATTTCTGGGCAAGAGGCTGCGGGCTCCGTGAGAACCAGCGCGAATTTGACGGTGAAGGGGACCGGGAAGATCGGTCGTGCGCCCCGGGCGGGATCTCCGGGGGAGGCTGCGAGGGCGGGGAATTCGGTCATAGCACTCTCCCAGCGGACTACGGGGGGTTCTTCAACTGCCCGTAAGCCTACAGTGTTTTGCATCTTTATACAACGTCCGAGCGCTCGGTCCGCAGGTTGCTGGCGGACAGGTGCCGCCGACTGTCGCCGCCGTCTCCGGATCCGGCTCGCGCCGCCGAGAGATCACCAGACCTTGAGGAGACAGGCGCCCAAAGCTCCGCAGATCATGAACGGACCCAAGGGGAGCCCGGCCTTTGGAGCCCACCTTCCCCTCACCATCGACACGAGGGCGAAGGCGATCGCCAATACGAACGCGGCCAATGTCCCCAGGACGACCACGGGCCAGCCGTACCAACCCATCACCGCGCCCACCGTGGGCGCCAACTTGACGTCCCCCAGTCCCATCCGGCCCAGCACAGCGATGCCGAACAAACCCATAAGGGCAACTGCGGCCGCAGCCGCGCGTAGCGGGCTCCCGGACTCACCCGAGCAGGCGGCACCGCCGAGCAGCACCACCGTCCCGGCGAACGCCGGCAGGCTCAGCAGGTCAGGTATGCGATGGACCGCAAGGTCGACCAACGCCACGGCCACACCACACCACACCAGCCAGTACAGCGCCGCCGCAGTCCATCCCCCCACCCCCGACGCGGCGATAGCGGCGAACGCCCCCGCCGTCGCCAGTTCGGGGACCAAAGGAGGCGGGAACAACGCCTGTCGGCAGGCGCGGCACCGACCCGAGGGACCCGGAACGGGTGCGGGATACACGCCCACCAGGACGGCTTCGCACGTAGGACAAACCCTGCGCCGCGGCCTGCCCCGTGGCACTGCAAGGGAGAACGCGACGGGACGAGAAGCCGCGCCGAGCAGCCACCCGCCCACGAACGCCAGGCAGACACTCTCGACGGTCACAGGGTCTCCAAGGGGCGAAACGGTTGACGAAACCGAGCGAGGACATCCGATCGCAGCATCCTAGACATCGCCGGGTTCCTCACGACCGCCGGGCGGAACGGACAGCGTGCGAGGACTCGATACCCGGCCGCGTAACCCAACGCCGACGGTGCGTCGGAACCGAAGTCACAGGCCGATTGCTGTCACACGGATGCCCGAGACCACACCTCTATGAGACGACAGGGCACACCTGCGCGCCGAGACGAAGGAGTATGACGTGCCGACCAGCACCACCGGCGAAGCACCGGCCGTCGACAACGAAGCCAGCACGGCCCGCCAATGGACGAACGGGCGCAAGTGGCTGTTCGGAATCGTCGCGCTGGGGTCGGTCCTTATCGCCGGCACGGGTTTCGTCGGCTCATACGGCTCTGTTCGCAAGCTCGCCGAGGAAAAGGGATTCGGCTGGTTCTCCGCCGTCTTCCCGGCCGGAATCGACGTCGGCATCGTCGTCCTCCTCGCCCTGGACCTCGCGCTCACCTGGGTCGGACTCAGGTACCCGCTCCTTCGCTGCATCGCATGGCTGCTGACCGCCGCAACGGTGGCGTTCAACGGTGCCGCGGCGTGGCCGGACCACCTGGCCGCGGCCATGCACGCGGTGATCCCGATCCTGTTCATCAGTGTCACCGAAGCCGCCCGCCACGCGGTCGCCAAGTCGACGGCGGGCGAACTCGACCGTCACATGGACTCGATCAGGTTCTCGCGCTGGCTGCTCGCCCCGGTGTCGACCTGCGTGATATGGCGCGACATGAAACTGTGGGAAATACGTTCCTTGGCGATTGCCCTGGAGCGTTATCAAACGAAGATGCTCTATCGGCAAGACCTGCGCGCACGCTACGGACGACGCTGGCGTTCCCAAGCCACCGGCGAGGAACTGCGTCCGTTGCGCCGGGCCCGGCTAGGCCTGGCGGTGGTCGATCCACTCGGATTGTCTCGGCCCAGCCGATCCTCGCAGTCTCGACCCCTCACCTCCTGCCCCGCTGAACCCCCGGCGTCGATGCCGGCGCCATGGCGCGTGAAGGTCGCTGCATCAGAGTCCGCATCCTCCACTGCCGATCACGACGGCCTGCAGGGCAGTCCCGACGCCGGTGCCGGGCGCGCCGCAGGTCCTTCGGCGAGGGCCACCGATCGGGAACAGCCGCAGTCCTCGCTCGCGACCTCGTTGAAGGCAGCGGTCGATGCGAGCGATTGGACTCCCGACGTGCACGCGCAGCGGGACGACAAAGCTGCTCCACCAGCAGAATCGGATCGAGGACACGAGCTGAACGCCGTTCCAGAGGAGGCGGAGGACGATGTCGACGGCAGGCGGCCGAGGCGGGGCCGGAAGGCCGCTTTGGCCGAACTCGTGTACCTGGAGCACCAAAGGGAGGGAAAAGCGTTGACCAGGGCCGACCTGGCGAGGATGGCAGGGTATGCCCGTGAGGGCTCAGGACGTACCCAATACGCGAGGCTGGAGGTATTGCACGGTCCGATCGTGGTCGGGGAGGTACACCCGCACGCCGGGCCGAACGATGCAGGGCATGGCGGTGACTTCGCCAATGTGTGGGGCGAGAGTTCGTTCACGCTCGTCCCGGACCCGACCAAGGAGGCCTGAAGTCGTGGACCTGCGGCGTGCTTGGAGAGGCGGATGACGCAGCCGAAGCGGGTTCATGACCGAATGTCGGTGTTTCATAATTCTATATAGTGCGGTACCGTTGTTTCTGGTTCGGCCAAGCAGCATGCGGGGCAACGCCGTTCCTCGGATGGAAGCCCGACTCTCGGTCCCCTCCTTCCGACAGCTCGACGGACGCCGAATCCAGCCTGGCAGTTCGCGAGATTCGACACCCCCAAAGGACTGTCACCATGCCCATCACATTCACGTCCAGGACGCGCGCCGACCACGTCATCGGCGTCGAAACCGACTGGTTCATCACCTACCGGCTCCCGGACACCGCCACCGGCGACGTCATGTGCAGCCCGGACTGCGCGGACCTCGCCACCCTCCGTGACCAGCATGGGCGGATTGTCGAACTCGAAGGCGTCACCGACATACACGTCGTCCAGCGCGTCCACGCCTCGCGGCACGTGAACCTTTCCGACCTCGGTTGACCACGTCCGCGCCGCCGAGACATCCCTGCGGGACGATCTCAGGCACCACGCGGGCGCGAACGGCAATCCGGAGCCGCACCGGAAGGCGAGGGTCGAGCACTTCACAGGTCCCGCGTGCGCGAAACTGATGCCATGTGGAAACGTCGCAAGCGGACGAATCCGTCGCCGTTCGCCTACGTGGGGTCATCCGCCCGCCGTCGCCAGTAGGCGAGCGCCTCGCGCGTCGCAACGGTATCGACATGCGTCGGACCCAGTACTCGCGCTCGATCGCCGGTGAGCCGGGCAAGTTGGACGACAGCGCCGTCGATGTCTCCGGCCTGGGCACGCCATCTGGCCATGAGATGGCGAATGGTCAGGGCGTGCGGGTGCTCCGCGCCGTGTGACCTCAAGGTGGCGAGGCGTTCGTCGCGGCACGGTCGGCACAACCCGTCCGGACCATCCGATCGCCGTCTGCACGACGCCGCGCAGCGGGTCGGCCGCCGCGCCGGCAACGGGTGTCGGTGCCGCAAGTGCGGCTGCAGGCTGGCGAACGTGCGCCCGCACTCGGGGCATTCGGTGCCCGCGACGCTCACGTGAGGACTCCTTTGCGGTGCCCGGCCGTGTCGACGACGACGGTGGGTCGGGAGGAGCGATCAGAGGACACCTTGGGTTCGGGGCGCGTGAGTCATGCGGACGCGATCCGGTTGGACCGCATCACGGCGTTGATCAAAGCGACGGTCTCGGGTGCCGAATCGCAGCCGGTTTCCATCGAGATCCGCGTCAGTTGATGGGCCGTGCGTTCGAGGCCCGCCTGGTCGCCTGTTTCGCTGTAGAGGGTGAACAGCAGCCGGTACAGGAGCTCGGAGTGCGGGTCGCAGGTGAGGCCGCGGGTGACGGCCGCCACGGCCGCACGGTAGTCCCGGACCGCCAACCGACGCATGGCGAGTTCATGCGCAACGTCGACGATGGCAGAGATCATCTCCTGGGTGTCACGTTCCGCCCAGATGTACCTCGAAGGGTCGATATCGGCGAAGGGTCGGCCCCGCACCAGGCCCAGGGCCCGAGCCAGCGCGACATCGGCCTTCGTGCCCGTACTGTGCATGCCGTCGCGATAGAGCGCGCGGAACTCATCCCAGTCACTTCCGACCTGGTCGTTGTACGCATAGGTGCCATCCGTGATCGTGGGGAGATACACGGCCTGCGGGTCTTCCTTGGGCAGGAGGGGGTCACGGCCGAGCCAGGTGCGCAGTTTGCTGATGCTCGTGTTGCGCGTGTTCGAACTCACGCGGTGGCTCGGCCAGATGGCCTCGTCCAGCTCGTAGCGGGTCTTCCCCGGATACAGAGCGAGCCACGCAGCGATCTCGGTGAGGCTGTTGCGTCGGTTCGATTCCACCTTGCCGAGCGTGCCGATCACGTCCACCGACCCGAGGACGCGAATCTGCGGCCCGGCCGGCGGGTCGGGAGGTGTGTCCAGCGCAATGAGAACGCGAGAGACCGACGATCGAGGGGGCGTCTGCCCCACCCGCGCAGGGCCCGCGACACCAGCCGTCGGGTCCGCCTCGTCCGTATGGACGTTGACGGGCTCTCCGAACGGTGGTTCCACGTCGTCTTCCGCGTCTACGTAAGCAGGTTCCCCGTAGGGCGGCTCCACAGGGGAGGGGTCGTGCTGCGGCACGCCGGTCCGGGTGTCGCCGGTCGCCTCGTTCGTGGCGAAGTCCGTTCCGGGCGTCGAGGCTTCGTCCAGGACCTCCCCGAGAACCTCGTCGAAGTCGATGCCGTTCTCGTCCTGCCGAGGGCCTTCCCTGCGTTCCTGGTCACGCGGCGAGCCGGTGCCCGGTTCCGAGGGGCCGACGACGGCAGGAGACAGGGCACTCAGGTTGGGCATCGCGGTCACGCCGCCGTCTGCAGCGGTGACGGACACCGGCACCACCCCCCGACGCACGGGCTCGACCTCGACGTCCGGGTTCCTGCTCGACGCAGGCGCGGGTCCGTTGGGCGCAGGGCGACCGTCGGGAGCGTGCGTCCACTCGGGAGCGGGCACGTCGTCCGAGCGCTCCGCGGTCGCCAGCAGCCCCAACAACTGCTCGTACGCCCGATCGCCCAGACGCTGCACCACGACCGAGAGGTCGAGTCCGGGCAGTGTCACCACCGCGCCGGGCGTGGCGGATATGGTCCATTCCCCGGACCATGTGAGATCTCCGGCGGTGCCGACCAGGGCGACCGCGCCCCGCGGTCGCGAGTTGAGTATCGCCCGCAGGGACTCCCTGTCGGTGGCACCCGGGACGACAGGAGTGATCAAGACCTTCGGGACCCAGGCGTCGCCGCCGTCCTCCCGTAGACGAGCGGTCCTCAGGCTGTGGTCGCCCAACGCGGCGCTCTGGAACGCGTCGTGCGCCACGAGATCCTCGACCGCCTCCTCGACCGTCGCGGAGTGCTCGACCCTGGCCCCCATCACACCGGCCAGGCCCTCACCGGCACCGTGGAGCACGACGGAGAGATCATCGGCGATGCGTGACGATCCCAATTCGACGGCCAGGGCGAGCATGACCGCTCGCACGTCGTCCGCGTCGCCGGTCAGCCTCAGGAGGCCGATTCTCTCGAGGTCGATGAGTACCGGTTCCTCGCTCTCGGTCTGCCCGATGCTGACCAACGCCGGGTACGGGGCGACAACGTCACGGGCCTGCGTTTCGTCGAGCAGATCGGCGCCACGAGCGGGGCACCACCAACGGTCGGGGTGACCCTCTACGGCAACGAAGGGCTTCAGCGGCGGAACAGGCGCTTCCAAGTGGAGCTCCACGCCGCGGTGATCGACCCGTACTGCCGCGATGTCAGGCAGAGCCAGGTCCAGCCTGGCGCAGTTCGCGGCCAGGGTACGCAGGGAGCGGTCGACCAACTCGAGGCCGCCGACATCGGACGACACACGCAGGCGATGTTCGAACTCGTCGATCCCGCTCGCCTTGGCGGGCATGGGGATTCGACGTCTGGGCCGCCGCCGACGTTGCTGGTGTGCGCGTCGAGCCCCCAGCGCGGCGAGGATCGCGGCGGCGGTCAGGCTGGTGGCCGCGATCACGGCGGCCGTCGAGATCCCGCCGTCCTCGTTCTCGGCGCTCACCGCAGGTGTTGCGATCGGGGGTTGTTGTCCGGGGGGAGGGACCGTGGCCTCGGACCCGGGCGCCGGCAGGGAGGGAGCCTCCGCGGTGGAGCCCCGGTCGGCCGGTGCGGTGGGCGGCGGAGCCTGCGGTGCCGTCGGCTCGACCGGCTTCGGCGGCCCGGTCTCCGGAGCGATCCTCTCCTCCGGCTCGGTCGTCGTTTCGACCGCTGGCGCGGCCGTGTCGCCGGGAACCGTCAGAACCCACCCCGGTTGGATGAGGTCCGGGTCGGTCAGCGAGCCCCCGTCCGGCTGCGGCCTGCCCTTGTTCGACACGAAAATCTCCGGATAGCGATCGCCGTCCCCCAACGTTTCTTCCGCGATCTCCGACAACGTGTCGCCGCGTTCGACGACCACCTCATGCGCCGCCGCACGCTGCGCCGCTGGCGCCGCGGGTGCCTTCGGGAGAGCGTCCGCAGGCAACGCGAGGGTCCACCCGGCGCGCAATGACGACTCCGCGCTCAGGATCGACCCGTCGGCCATCCTGCGGCCCTGGTTCACGTCCACGACTTCCTGCCATCGCGTGCCGTCGCCCAGGCGCTCCTCGGCCACCGACCACAGGGTCTCCCCGGCCGCGACGAGGTGGGTGGGGCCCGAGGGTGCCGTTCGCGCCGTGACGGGCGCCGCGGTCGGTTCGGCACCGGCGGTCTGCGGGGCAGAGACGCTGACCGCGGACGCCGATCCCGGGGCGGCGATCGCGGCCCCCGCGGAGGCCGAGATCACCAGACCGCCCAGGAGCACCGCCGCCAGGTGCTGGCTCCAGCCCAGGCCGCGAACGCGGTGCCGGCGGGTGCGGCCCCGCATCGCGGGGGGAATCTCCAATGCCAGCGACACGATGAACATCAGCCAACAGGCCCAGCCGACCGCCAGAAGCACGGCGAAAGCGACGCCGCCTCCGTCGTCGGGCCGCAGCAACAGCCCCAAGCCGATCTCCTCGCGGCCCGGCAGGTATCCGCCCAGCGCGTGGCCGATCAGATACAGCGCGATCGGGGCGCCGGCGACGAGCCCCAAGAGCGCGAGGACGCACAAGAGCGCCCGGGTGGTGCGCCCCAGGGCGCGAACGGCTCTCACGGGTGGCCTCCTGGGCGTACGAGGGTGGCGGTGGCGGTCCCCGATACCGTGGTCGAGACGCCGATCACGCCGCTGAACACGGGCTTGTACGGGACGGTGACCGAGACGGTGATGGTGCGGCCGTCCGGGGAGACCCGGGCGCTTCCGGTGGCGCCGGCTGCGGCCAGGTAGTCGGAGACGGCGGCCTGGGCCGCCTGCGGGGACACGACGGTGCTGCCGTCCGCGACGACCCGGGCGATGTCGATCGACTGCCCGGCACTGCGGGCGGCCTCCGCGGCGAGAGTGTCCGCGCGTTGCGCGGCCCGTAGTTGGCCGCCGCCATCGACGACCAGGCCGACCAGCATGAACAGCGAGACGGCGATGCCGGCGACGAAAAGGCTGACGGCGCCGCGGTCGTCGCGGAGGATTCGCAGGGCTCGCGCACCACGAGTGGGTGTGCTCACAGTTGTTCTCCCGTGGTCGGCGTCGATTCCGACGCGGGCCCCAGGCTCCGGTCTCGGTAACGGTCGACGGGGGAAACGACAGTCGACTCCATGGTCTTGGTGCCTGGCATGCCCGGCACCGCAGCGTCGGACAGGTTCACCGTGCAGCGGACCGTCGCCCGCACGCGGGCGGGGCCGGTGGGTGGAGCGAACGCGGTGGTGTCCACGCGCACCGAGACGGCCGCGCAGGACATGCCGTGCTGGGACAGGGTGCGCCTAGCGGCCGCCTCTGCACGGGAGACCGCGTCGTACGGGTTGCGTGCGATCGACGCCTCCCGGGCGGCCGCCTTCGCGGCGGCGTCGACGGAACTGCCCGCCACAGTGATCCGCCCCGCGGCGACCAACAGGCCGATCACGATGGCGAGAACGGGTACGAGGATCGCCGTCTCCAGTGCCACCGCCCCGCGATCCTCGCGCAACAGCGAGCGTACGCCGGTCATGCGCAACCCTCCTCCCCAGATGTCGTGTCAGTCGCCCGGTTGGGTGACCCGTTCCACGGGTGCCTCCGCGTGTTGCGTGATCTGGACTCCGCGCACACCGGGCAGGATCGACAGGCTCCAACCGCTGACTTGGACCCGAATCCGTTCTGGCGTGGTGCCCGTGGTGTCGACGTGGACGTCGCGCAGCAGGTCCCCGCCGAGATTGCGGGCGGTCTCGGCCGCGCGGTCCGCTCCGGATCCGGGGCCTCCGCCCTGGTAGAGCCGACCGTTTTCCACACCCTCGCGGGCTGCGGCGAGTGCCGCTTCCCGGGCGTACCACCACAACGCGCCTTGAACGATCGTCAATGTCAAAACCAAGACCAGCGGAATGAGGATCGCCAACTCCAGTGAGACCGAGCCGCGGTCGCCGCGCACCGGACTCGGCCGGGACCGGCTCAGGTGATGCCCTTGATGATGTCGATCTTCTTGTTCAACAGCGCTGTCACCGCCGCGGCCAAAAGCACGACCACGACCAGGATCGCGGCCGCCAGCAACGCGTATTCCAGGCTCGTCAGTCCCGCGTCGTCGCCGTCACGTGACCGAGCCTCGCGATAACGCTTCCGTATCGTGCCCGTTAGCGATCGTGCCAACGCCAGCTCCGGGGCGGTGGCCGCCACCCGGCGCAGCGCCTTCTTCTTCGACATGCTTATTGCCTTTCGGTTGAGGTGAGGACGGGCCTGCGTCAATTCGTAGTGACGATCCGGAACATCGCCGGCGCCGCGAGGAACAAGACCATGAGCAGCACGAGAATCGTGCCGGGCACGACCAACCTTTCGCTGTCCGTATTGGCCTTGTCCTTCTGCGTCTCCAGAAGTTCGGAGCGCAGTGACCCCGCACGCGCGCGCAACGTTCCGTACACGGCGGCGCCCTCGGTGCCCGCGAGTTCGATAATGTCGGCGACATCCGCGAGCTCGGGCAGGCCCAGGTCCTCGGAGAGATCCTTCAAACCGGCCCACGGTGCGACGCCGCGGTTGCGGGCCCGCTCCAACGTGTCCTGGATGCGGTCGAACGCCCAGCCGTTACCGACCTCCGCGGCCCTCTCGAGGGCCTCTGAAGGACCCGCATCCCCGGCGCGTTCGAGGGCGACCAGGTCCAGGTAGGCGGCGGCCGCGTGCCGAAACTCGACCCGGGCGTTCGCCGCGCGTTGCCGCAGCTCATGATTGGGGGCCAACCACAGCGCGACCGCGAGCAGAACGCTCGCCAGCAACGGCAACGAGAACGGCAGCGAGATACCCAGGACCGCGGCACCGGCGGTGGCGATCAACGGCATGAAGAACCCCAGGAAGGCCATGGTGATCTTCGTGCGCAGGTACTCCGTGGGCGTCTGGCCGGTCAAGGCGAGGTCGCGCTCCGGAATCCTGACCGCGCGGATCTCCCGGACCGCCCCTACGATCCGCTCGTCCACGCTCGTGCGCCCGGGGCGTTCGGTGGGAATGGACGTGGCCCGCTCGCGCGCCTGCAACCGTTTCAACGCGGTGTGCAGATCGGGTGGGGCCGGCCACACCTCGCGCGCGAGCATTGCCAACCCAAAACCGACCCCGGCCCCGGGCAACAGAATCCACGTCGATATCACGCCGGCACCTCCACGTCCGGCTTCGACGACTTGACCGCACTGCGCTTGTCCGGCTCCAGGAACCTGGGCGTCGACTTGTACGACGTGATGGTCCGCATCCACAGCAGGACGCCGATGAACCCCGCCGACAGCACCGCAAGGACGATCTCGCCCAACACGGTGCCATACGGAGCGCTGTAGTCCCTGTTCAACCCCATCAGCGCGACCATCGCCAGAATGATGTAGGTGATCCAACGCACTGCGGCGCGCGCCGACGCCCGGTCCGCCTCGATCCCGCGGCGCTGACGCACCTCCTCGCGCACCGTCTGGGCGAAGTCCTTCAACGCCGTCGCCAGCCCGGGACCGCGGTCGCGGGCACGCAGGATCAGCGCCGCCGCGATCTTGTCAGCAGTCGCATCACCGAACTCGTCGGCGAACTTTCTCAACGCGTCGTCCGGTTGCCAACGCGCCTGCAAACGGGCCACGAGATCACCGACCTCCGCGTCGATCGCGGCCGGGCACGTGGCACGGCTCGTGATCATCGCGTTCTCCAACCCGGCACCCAACTCGACCAGGTCCGCGATCCGCCGTGTCCACTCGGCCAGCGCGTCCAACCGGTCGATACCCCGGACGTCGCTGCGGGTGGGAGCCATCAACCACGGCCACCCCAAAACCACGAGCACCACCAAGGGCAGCGCCAGGAACCAGCCGCTGAGCCACCACCCAAGAACGCCCACGGCACCGGCGACCGTCCGCCGCACCCGCCGCGCACGCCGCACACCCTCGCCGACCGGGGGCCGCACCCGACGAACGCGCCCAGGTCGATGCGCCGGAACCCGGCCACGAATGCCGACCACGACACCGATCAACCCCAGCGCGATGCCACCCGCGCAGGCGCCCGCCACCACCACATCCGATGCGGCCATCCCTAACTCACCACCCTGCGCAGCAATTCCAACGGTCCCCACTGGGCCCCGCGATTGAACGACTGCGTGTCGAACCCGAACGACTCCAGGTCCTCGATGTCGCTCGGCAGCGTTCGCGGTTGGGCCCGCGGGTCCTCCTTCGTCGGCCCGAACACTGTGTTCACCGTCGGCCGCCCGTGTTCACCCAGGCCCGCCATCTCCAAGACCTGCGTTACGAACCGGTGACGCCTCCCGCCATGCCGCGTCTCGTCGACCAGCCGTACGAAGATGACATAGTTGATCGCGTTGGCCGCGAGACGGTACGACAGATCCACCGTCATCGAACTGCCGTACTCCATGCACAACTCGGCGATGCGGTCCCAGATCATCCGCGGCTCCCGCACGTGCAACGTGCACATCGAGCCGCCCTCGCCGTTGGTCATCACCCGCAGCATCGGAACGATCTCACTCGAGCGAACCTCCCCGACGATCATCCGCGACAGCGTCATCCGCAACGCTGACGGAATCAGGTCACCGATGGTGATCTCGCCGGCGCTGCGCCCGTCGGCGCTCCTCTCACCGTTGCCTTCGCGAGCCTCGTACGGCACGACCTGCTCGAGATGCCCCAACTCGTGGAGGAACAATTCGAGTTCCGTCTCGAACGTGCCCACGCGCTCGTCGGAGGGAATCTCGTGCGACAGCGCCCGCAGCAGCGAGGTCTTGCCCACGCCCTGGGTGCCGCAAATGATGATGTTCTTCTTCGCCCGCACCAGCGCGCCCAGAAACTCCGAGAGCACCGGATCCAGCGTGCCCAGTTGCACGAGGTCGTCCAAGCGCACGTCGCGTACGCGATGCCGACGGATCGTCACGTACGTCTGCGGCGTCACCTCGGCGACCGCCTGCAGACGCGAACCGTCCGGCAGCCGCAAGGCCAGGGTCGGGCTGGCCGTCGACAGGGTCCGCTCACCCGTGCCATGGCGCCGCGCCAAGTCGCGCAACAGTTCACGGAGTTCCTCGTCGCTGCCGGTCAGCGGTGCGACCTTCGCGCGCGGTTTGGACGCATAGTCCACCCACACGTTCTCGTAGCCGTTGATGAGGATGTTCTCGACATCGGGGTCAGCCAGGTACGGTTCCAGCGGCCCGGCGCGAAAGATCCAGTTCCACACGGCCGCCACGTGTGCTTGATCCTCTAGTTCGCTGGTCGCCACACCGCGCTCACGTGCGGTGACGTCGGCCCACTCGGCGACGATCTCGGCCACGACCGCGCGACCGCGCTGTTCCCGATCCGCCTCGGCGAGTCCCGGTTGCTCGCGATCGCGCTCCATCAACCTGTCTGCGGCCTTCTTGCGCAGAGCCCGAACTGCGGCCAGGTCCAGGGTGACCTGGGGCATGACGCCGGCAGCAGTGGGTGCCGCAGCCGTGGCGTCAAGGAGCCGGCGACCGGACACGGGCAACGGGGTTACTGTGGCGCGGGGCGCCTGCATCCACGGATTGGAACCGTGATCCTCCGGAGCGGGCACGGGATGGATCGGTCGAACGCTCTCAAACACCACCTGCGATCCCCTCCTGTGTCGACAAGGGTGTTTCCGTCCTGCGGGGTGCGGACAGCCGTCGGCGGCGCGTGGCGGCCAGTTCCAGCGTCGCGTCCGCGCCGGTCCTGGCCGCCGCCATCCACCGTGAGCCCATGAACCTCTTGTTCGCCTCGCCGACGCCGTCGCTGAGGACCCGAGCCCGTTCCGGGTCGTGCGGCATGACGGCGACGACCGGTGCGGACAACTCTCGGGAGATCTCGCGGGGGGAGTACTGACCCCCCTCGGTGATCACCACCAGCCCCACCGCGTCGCCGCCGGTGCCTCGCTCGTCCAGCACCCGGCGCAACGCCGCGATTCGCGGCTTGGCGTCGTTGAGCGACCGCAGCGTCGAACGCACCACACACAGGACCACGTCTGCGCGCCGGGCGAGCACACCCGATCCCCCGAGTGCCCCGTCCCGTCCCAAATCGACGACGACGTCGTGAGGTATCGCCGCGTGTTCGAGGGAGGCGAGCAACGAGGCCAGGGGGTCCCAGGTGTGAGTCAGGGAAGGTGCCTGGTCGGGGGACGCCAGACCAGGCAGCACCAACCGCTCGTTGTCGGACAGGTCCATGAGCTGCCGGAAGAAGAAGTCCCCCAACTTCCCCTGCCGGTGGGCGAGTCCCAGTTGGTGCAGGCCCCACTCGGCGGCGATACGGCCGCCGAGTGCCCCGGCGAGGAACGAGCCTCCGGACGGGTCGGCCTCGACCATCACGACGCGATGGCCTGGTTGCAGTGGCCAGGCCAGGGTCAGCGCCAGAGCCGTCGTCGTTGCGCCCGGCGCCCCCTTGTTGCCCAGGACGGCGACCACGGTCATCGGTTGGGTCCCATCTGACGGGCTACCACGTTGATGCGTTCGGTGAAGGCTCGGGCCGCGAGGACGGGTCCGTCCACCGGGGACACGGCGACCTCGACCACGGACCGCCCGGACCGCTCGTCCCGCGTACCCACCTGCACCACCGTCGCCTCGATCTGGGGCGGTGCACCCAAGGGAATGTCACCACCTTTCGCAGGGGTGGAGACCAGTTGGATGCGTTGACCGGGAACGAGGGCTCGAAGCGGCATCTGCTCCGGGGTGAGCGCGACGCCGACGGTGACCTGTCCCGGTTGGAGAGCGACGGTCTCGGTAACCTGGTCGAGGGTGAGCAGGGTGTTGGCCCGCAAATCGGTGGAGGCGTGCTTGCCCACGATCTTGGACCGATCCGCAGCCGACACCGTGCTGATGCTGTCGGTCGGCTTCCACTGCACCTCGCGCAGGTCGTCCGCGTCGACGATCTCGCCTTGGGCGACGGACTTGTTCAGCGCCAACACCGCCTTGGACTCGTCGCCGCGGGCGATGACGGCCGCGCCGCCCAACGCACATACGACGACCAGGAGAACCGACACCACGATCAGCGCAGGACGCCGCCGCCGCGTCCCGAGCCCTTTCGGCGGGCTCAACGCCTCGGAGTTCCCGGAAAGGACCGTTTTGGCTTCCACGCCCTCGCGGGATCCTGGTGAGTTCTTCGTTCCCAACTTCAAATCCCTGCCCCCTTGCCCCTTTTTGTGGTAGAGGCTATATCGGCTCGATTACGCTCTGGTTGGATTTCGCATCGTACAGTTCAAGCCAGCAGGCCGCATTCATCGGGTATTGAATCGTTGTCAAAGCCAACGAAAGGGGCAAATAATAGAAAAATTACGCAGCACGCCTCGCGATCTTGGCGACAATAAAGGGAGAAAAAGCATATGCGCATCAGAAATGGACTAATCACCCTGGTGGTTGCGGCCTCCCTCGCCGCCTGCTCTGACGACTCCTCCGACAAGAAGACGTCCGCGCCGACTACCGCACCGCCCACCGCTCCGGCGCCGCCGCCTGCGACGACCACGTCACCGGAGGAGAAGGCGCGCGCCGACGCCTTGGTCGTATACACGCGGGGACAGGGACTGTTCGAACAGGTCCAACGGAACGGCCGTATCGGCGACGAGAACGTCACCACCACCCTGACCGGCCGCGCCAAAGGCCTCTGGACCTCGGTCGGATTGAAATACGAGCAACAAGGAGTGCGCCTCGAGGGAGAAGTCACGCACGACCCGAAGATCAGCGCCGTCGACCTCAGCGCCACCCCTCCCGTTGCCACGGTCACCGATTGCATCGACGCGTCCAAAGCAAAGGCCATCGACACCAAGACCGGCGAAACCAAGGCCACCAGCCCCACGCCGCGGTATCCCCAAACCGTGACACTCGTACAACAAGACGGGCAGTGGCTCATGTCCGACCTCGTCGAGGACCGGGACCGCTCATGCTGAGCAGGGGCAAAACAGGGTTCGCCGCGGCCACCCTCGCCGCAGTCGTCGTCAGCCTCGTGTGGACGTCGCCCGCCTCCGCCGGCAGGCGTGACTGTCAAGGGAACATCGTCTGCGTAGACGACGTCGTCGTCGACCCCGACAACGGATCGGGCGGCAGCAAAGGCAACAACGGGGGAGACCGTGGTAGCAGCGGAGACCCTGTCTGCTCGTTCGAAGGCGTCCTCCTCCCCTGCACGTCGGAGAAGGGTGAGTTCGACCAGGCAACGTCCTGCTACTACAGCGCGGTGAACCCGCCGCCCCCGGCCGGAGACCCGGCATGGGCGGGGCACGCCCCTGGCGAGGGCTCCGTCGTCGGCGAGTGGTGTCCCGGGAGGGGGGATGGAGTCACTCTTGTGTGGCGACCCGGCGCGCCCGGCCCGTCCGCGGAGGAACTCGCGCGCCGAGCCCTCGCCAAGCTCGAACTGCTGCCCCCCGTGCTCCATCTGACTCCCGGCCCCGGCCGGGAAACGCTCGTCTCCGTTCCGATCTGGCTCTGGACCGATAAGGGCCCCAAGACCTGGGGACCTGCCACCCAAGTCGAGTCCGACGGCGGGTTGTCGGTTACGCTCACGGCCCGCGTCGAAAAGATCGTCTGGAACATGGGCGACGGCGGATCCCGCGAATGCCAGCAACCGGGAACCCCCTACACACAGGCTGCTGGCGCGAGCCCCTCGCCGGACTGCGGGTACGCATACCAGCGCGTAAGCACCAACACCTCGAGTGGCTCCTACTCGGTCTCGGCCACCACCTACTGGACCGCGTCCTGGACGTCGACGACCGGTCGAAACGGAACATTCGATCTCACACGAAGCGCCACCGTCGGCGACATCCGCGTCGGAGAACTGCAAGTCCTCAACCAGTGACCACCGAACATCGCCCCTGACCTTGGGCCCGTCCGTCACAGGCGTTGCCCGGGGGCGAGCGAGTGCCTTGCAGAACGGCAGGACGAGCCCTGCGACAGCCCGGCTCGAATCAGCCGTCACGGGCCCTTGAGCCGAGACCTCCGTCACGCGTGCTCCTCGGGGTGACCGCCGACCCCGGGGCACGCGCCGGAGAGGCTGGTTCCCGGACGCAGCGCGCACCGCACGGCGTCCGCCGCCGCAGCAAAGGCGACGAACAACCGGAAGAGACTTGCGAAGCCCGCCCACGATGCCCCGATCAGGCAGGGAATAGTGGCGAGTCCCCTCCAGGGATACGGAATCGGAATCGTCCACGCGGTCCCAAACAGACTGATCATCAGCACGGCCCAGAGAAGTCCGCGCGCCCCCGAGCGAACGACGAGCCCGAGCCTTTCCCGGACGAGCGTCTTGCGGTTGGATATCCCGCCGCCCCGATTCCTGGGTTCAGTGTCCATCGAGAGCGACTCCCCGCTCATGCAGACCGGTAGGGTGACCGATCGCGCCGAGGCCGAAACGAGTCGAGGCGGCAAACGCCCCTGGCCCGGCGCACCATCGGTCGTCCTCAAGGCGGCTAGTGTGCGGGTGGCGCCGGAAACCGATGAGCACGAAACCGCAATCGTCGGTCAGCTCCTGGCCCATGGCGACCGGGATCCTCGCGATGACACTGGGCAATCGCCGTGCGTCCTCGAACGCGATGCCCGCGACACACGTGGCCGCGAGCGCCACCGCGCCCAGTGCCGCGGTCGTTCGATGAGAGCGGGTCGTCATGTCGGGAGGACTCCTTCGCCGGGGGATCGAGCTGTCATCCCATAGAGGTGTCGTTTCCTGCGCCCGTGTGACAGTTAGCCCTCAAGATTTACGGGCCGACCAAACGGCGACGTGTCCTCGTGGCCGCCGTGGCGGCGCAGACGCACCGGACCAGGCCCCCGGGATCCACTGAGGGTTCGCCGGTCTCGGGGTGACCGCGTGGCGGAGAGGTGGGTTGCCGCGGCGGTTTCAACCACCGGGCCGTCGAGGCTCCGCCAGCACTACTCGGCCGTCCCACGGGGGCGGGCTCGCCTGCGCTCATGTTGCCAGAGGCGCCAGCGGGGCTCCGGCGAACAATCGCCTCAAGCGGGAGCACCGGAGAATCGAGTTCGAGCCAGCCACCAGCGCAGGTCCGCGCTCGGCCAACAACCGAGAGGCACCGGGGACGCCAATCTCCACGGTGAGTTGGTGGAAACGTCTACGCGGAGATGCCCTTCGGGTGTTGGCTCGCCCAGTCGCTGCGCAGCCACCCGTCGTCGGCCGAACATGTACATCGGTGCAGGGCGTCCCGGACGCAAGAGCCCCGGGCCGGGCCATGGTTCCGGCCCGGGGATTCGTCGGAGACGTTCGCTACGCGCGCGGCAAATCTCTGCTGGAGGGCATCTGCGTCGCCCTCCTGAATGGCCTGCATCGTCCCCGCCGCGCGATCCGACGCGACATCGCCCGACCGGTTCCGCGACGTCCAGGCCGCGAAGACCCGGTGGAGCGGCAGTTGCTTCGCGGCGGCGATCATCACGAGCAGCTGGTGGGCGCTCTTTCCGGCGCACGTCGCGGCGATCAACCAGTCACGGGTAAGGGTGAATGGGGCTGCGGTGTCCATCGAAGCGCCGACGAGGGAGGCGGCGAGCATCTCGTGGACACCGTCGATGTCGAGCTGGTCACGGCTGATAGCGCGGAGAACGCAGGGCATGAGGTTGCAGTCCTGACCGCATGCATCGCCGGCATTCCTACGACGCTTCGACGTCGCCAGCACACGCTGGGCAGCGCGTCGGGAACTCGACTGCGGCGTCTCGTCACCCGTGCGTAGTGCGACGATCGCAGCGTTGTAGTGCTTGCCGTCACGAGTGGTTGGCTAGACCCACGTGTCGTGTGCGGCAGTCTCGACGCACGTTGCAGCGGATCGAAGCGACGGGCGCTTTACGCCCGAGATGGTCCGCGCCGACGTCCGGCAGATCCCTGTGTGCAACGGCTCCGGCGCCAGAAGGGTGACGTCCTGATCTTGGCCGTCAGCGCGGGAGCGCATCGCAGGCACTTGGATCACCCGGACGACGATGCCCATGGGGCGGCGCACCCGTTGACATGCAGATCAGGAGGCGCCCTGGTTGCTGCCCTCCTGCGAGCGGGACTGAAGGCAAGACGCGACTTCAAGCAACGCGTGGTCGGCGCGCGTGGTCGCGCGGGGCGGTCGGACCCCGGTCTCGCACCCGGGGCAGGGTGTCAGGCGCGTGGGACCGGTGCGTTGCCGACCAGGCAGGCGGCTGCGAGGTCGAGGAAGGACCAAACACCGGTCTCGATCCGATTGTGGCATTCAGCGAGGGCGAGGCGCATGAGCCGGAGACCGCCGAGGTGGGTGCGACCTGCCTGATAGAGCGCGACGTTGAGGTAGCTCCCGCGCGCGGTCGTGATGCACTCGGTGGCGATCAGCGGTGTGTACAAGGGGAGTTCCGTCTCCTTCCTGGGCGTGAGCTCTGTGGTGGTGATCGTGAGCCCGTCCGCCGTCACGGTGAACCCCGTCAGGACGTATACCGTGATGGACCGATCCGGCGCGGTGGCGCGTGGCAGGGTGGTCTTGATCAGGGGCCTGGTGGTCATTGCGGTTGCCTCTCGGGCCTCGGCCAGGAGTCGTCGACCGGTCGGATGGCGAGTGGTGGACGGGGTGGCCCGTGGCCGCTGCGGCACGACGCGCGCTGGCGCGGGCGGTGCCGACCCGGCCCGCATCCACGAAGTGGCCCGAACGCGGACGTCGGAAATTTGCCCTGGCAGTGCCTGCGAACTGCGGGGGTGAGGATCTCCCTGATGAGGACGCCGCTGGCCACCGGGACGTCTCATTGCGCACGCGTCGCGTACTTGATGGCCGGGACCCTCGCGTGGGTCCTTCGAGTGGGCAGCGCACGGCACGACATTGTGCGGGCCGAACACCTTCGTCTAGGAGTGTCGCGGTCACCGGTCTCGGGAGGGCTGCGCACCGAACACGGTTCTGAAGCGTTCGAGCCCGGCGGAGTGCTGGGCTCCCACGAACGCCAACTGCTCCTGAGTCAGGGCGCGTTCCCACTTCCCCGTCCAACACGGAGCGGAAGTCCAGAGTGGTCGGACGGCATCGGCGACCTCTTGGGCCGCGTACAGCCATTCCGGTGCAGCGTCGATCGGCGCGTTCAGGAAGAGCGCCGATGGGTTGGGATTCTCGCTCGCGATGATCTCGGGAGACAACTCTCCCCCGCTCCGGGCCAGTTCCCCCGCCCGGGCCCGTAGTTCCTCCGCCGGACAGTTCTCCGGGATATCGGGCGTGTCGAGCCCGAGGTGCTTCATGCGCTGCGTCGTCTGCCAATCGTCGCGATGAAGAGATACACACGTCCTGTTGTCCTGATGCCTGCTCACAACCTTCCCATGCCTCCACTCGAAGCCGGTCCCAGTACGGACCAAGGCATGGTGGAGAGCATCCATGCGGGTCGCGAAGAGGCATGGAAACGAGGCAATCAGCTTGCGCAACGTGTCATCGACCGAGGTCATGGAGGAGTCCTTCCAGGGGTTACGCCGGGATTGGTCGTCGATCGGGCGATTCTGGCTCCGATGCTCATCGTACGTATATATTGAGCTTTATACAATAGCTCTAGCATGGGTCGGTGCGCGGCTGACGCGCGGGGGGTTCCGTGGATAGCGCTCTCGTTCCGGCTGCCGCAGGTCGTCCGTGAACCGATGAAGAGTTGTGCAAGGCCGCGACGTCCGGGTCTCGGGTCGGAGCGTCGCCTGCGATTGCTCTTTCACCTCGGGAGTTGGGACCGATGATCCTGTTCCGGCGCGACGGGCGCGGATGCCAAGCCGCGCCTGCGCAACGGGTCGTGGCGTTGGGGGTCGACACTGACGACGGTGGTAATGGGGTCTTCGTTTTCGGCGAGGAGGTCGAGACGAACCCAGTACGGCATGACGAACCGGATCCTCTCTCCCTTACGCCCCTTTCCGATTCGGAACCGGCGGAAATGGCCGCACCGCTGGTGTGGGGCCTGTCTGACGCCGGAGGGGAAGCCGTCGCCCTGCCTCACCCGCCCGGCCGCCCGGCGCGCGGCGTGAAGGGCGGGGCCCATGCGCCAGCCGACCTCGACGACGAACGGATCGCGATTCCGCTGGACCCGCCTGCGCTTTTTCTTGGCAGGTTTGACGACGGGCGGGTCGGCGAGGTCTCTGTTGTCGCAGCACAAATAGATCAAAATGGATAGTGCGGGCCGCAGTATTTCCTCGAACATCGCATACACAGCCGGCTTGTCCCGCGCGCGGGACCAGTGCGCTTCCGCGCGAGCGCCGGCGTAGTTCACGGCCTGCGAGACGGTGAACTGCTTGAGTCCGGTTGGAATGTTCATTCGGACGTAGGCCTGGGAGCCCACCTCTGCGGTCTGGTCGTCCAGGAGGTCAACGACGAAGAGCAGCCCGAGACCCTCGATGTCGTCGTCGGTGTACGTCTGCTGTTCGGGAGCCTGATTGAAGCCGAAGACGAAGAAGCCGCGCACCAGCCCGTCCACGCCCTTGTACGAGGCCGGCCAGGGATCCGGCAGGACGACGAGTGGGTTGATGTGAGGGAGCCGGGACAGAACGTCCCCTGGCAGCGCGTCGGTTCGGGACCGGTACAACTCCCCCGCCATGTGCTCGTTGAGGTCGTACGTGACCCGGCCGCGTCGGGCCCACATCCGCCAGATCCCGACGTGGCTGGCCACGTCGACCAGGTCGGCCGCGTCCCCGAGGGCGAGGCCCGCCGGCGGAACGTACGGCCTCACCGGCAGACCTGCGGACATTTGGTCGAGCTGCGGGGCCACCCAGAGGTGGTCGCGACGCAAGGCTCCCTCCTGGTCGACGAGGTTCTTGACGAAAATCTCGTTGATCTCATGCGTCCGAAAGCCGCGGGCATGTCGCTGATTTTGCAAGGAGGACCTCCAGGCCCAGCCGCAGGTATTCCGTCGGCCTGCACTCCGAGGCCGCCCGGGGGAGCGTCAACGGGCCCGTTCCACCGCCGGGGGCGTGGCGGTTGCTCCCGGCAGGCTTCGCGCTGAGTCGCGGACCCGAGAGCGCTCTCCTGGTGGCCGACAGCGAGTCGTCACCCGACAGGGCGTCGTGATCCTCGATGGGGCCGTTCTTCGACGACGACCCGGGAGGCGCTTACGGAGCGCGCGTGGTGACGGTGACGGGCTTACGTCGCGTCACGACCGGGGCCAGCGCCCGCTGAAGACCAGCCGGTCGGCCTCCGCCGAGAGATCTCGCGCGTCTATGTCGGTCAGCCCGACACTGGGATCGATCGCACGAAGGATCACGGGCCACGGATAGGCCGCCACGAGGTCGGGCTCGTCCACGGCCGTGACGATCTGGTCGTCCACCCATGCGAAGGGTCGCTCACCGTTTTCCTGGGCCCACCGGGCGATCTTCAACGTCTTGACCCGTGGCTGACTGAAACCCCAGTGCCACTTGATGACGCGCAGGCTCGGCAGGCCGAGAAGCGGCGCGATGAGACGGTTCGCCTCGTCCTCCCATGAGGTGGCCCAGACCAGGTTGAAGACATTGGCGAGTTCGAGCAGCAGCGCGCGGTGCCCAGGGTTCAGGCGCACCGTCAGGGGACTCCCCGCCCAGTTGCGGGGGCACAGGAGATGCTCGACGTACCCCGGTGGACACGTCTCGCCGACGAACGGGTTCAGGACGCCGTCCACGTCGAGCATGAGGTCCGGCTTGGACGGGTCAAAGGCAATGCTGGACATGGTTCTCCCAATCGTCACGCGATCCCTGGACGGTCGCGCAGCCACTTGATCCACGCGCTCGTCCCCGCGGTCCGCAGCGCAGGTTGTCACGTGGGGTCTGGACGCTCGAAGACGATGTGTCGCGGGGCCGGGAACCCGTAGTGGTCCGTGATCGCGTGAACGACGTCCGCTTCGCGGGTCACGTTCCTCGGAACGTGAACGGCTCGGCCCGAGTGGCTGCTTGCTTCGTAGAACGCCACGGTCGGCAGGCTCAGGAGTCGGTACCGACAGGCACCGGCGTATCCGGCGAACGTCACGATCCGATCCGAGTCGAATCCGCTCTCACGGCGGACCGTGACGGACACCGCTTCGAACTCGGGCGGGGCGATTCCCACGGCGCCGCACGTTGTGGTCGAGACGCTCGTGAAACCCGCACGCTCCAGTCGCTCCGCCCAAGCCTTCAGGGTCGCGTCGTGAGCCTGGCGCCGCGGGCCGGACGCCGGGCATCGCAGATGATCGTCGAACGTGACGAGGATCCCGGCAGTTCCGTGAGATCTCCACGTGACGAAGAAGGGTCCTTCGGCACCTGCCATCGCCTCGTAGGCAAGCCGTATCTCGTGCCGCTCACGATCTTCGTCCGGGAGTGCGGGAAGGAAAGGGTCGTTGGCGAGCATGGTGGACCTCGGGAAGTAGCCGTCGCTGCAACGGGTTTGGCATTCGCGGATGTCGGAGATTTCCTGCGGTGCATTCCGACTCTATGCTACATCGAAAATAATCCTTATACAACAAGCTCGCTGCTTCGTCCCCGTGGACATACGTCACCTTCTGGGAACGCCCTTTGGCGTGACCGGAGCGCGGCCTCCGTTACTGCGCCGTCGCCCGGACTTCCTCGGGGTTCTTGCATCCGGATCGAACGCGGTCGGTGTCCGAGGCACGCCCTGGCTTGCTCGTCGGAAGTGCTCGGTCCGTCCGGTCGCCCTTTCCGGGGCGTGACGTGAATCGCCCCGGCCCAAGGATGCAGGGCCGGGGCGATACGCCGAGAGGGGGCGGGACTACCGGGTGCGAGGTCGGCCGGGCTTGCGATCCCATCCCTTCTCGAAAGTGCGCACTTCCGCAGCCAGGTAGAGGGCTCCGCAGCGCGGATGCGCCACCTTCTTGGGGAAGTCCGGGTGATCGCTCGCGAGTTCACGAACACGCCGGGGACTCACCTTCAGGCACTCGGCCACCTCGATGCCACCCCAGAGTTCGGGGACGCGGGGTCGCAGTGCCTCGACGCGTTCGAAATCCTGCCACGACGTGACCTCGACGGCGACGACGGTCTCGCCGAGGCCCGCGGCCCGAGCCGCGTCGGTGACGAGCTGCAGGGCTGCGTCCACGGCGTTGCGCAGATCGGCGGCCTCGAGCGCGATCCGGGCGACGAGGGTGCCTGCGTCGGTAGTCCCGACCGCCGGGGAGTTGTCGGCAAGGCGGGTGCTGACCACCAGAACTGCGGATTCCGCAGGACTGCCTTCGATTTCGACGCGTGCTGCCCACTCGGGCATGGCGGGTGTTCCTTCCTGTGGCTGAGGCGGGAGCGATCTCCCCGGGCGTGCCTTGCGTCCGGGGAGATCTGCGGATGTCACGGTTCGAAGCCTGCCTTTTTGAGGATCGCAAGGGCATTCAGTATGCCCCGGTGATCGGAAGGCGTCGCGGCCAGCACCACCACGAGCTGTTTGCCCTTGTACACCTTGTGGTGATTGGAGGCCCGCTCGATCCTGAAGTCTTGCTTCTTCAAGGCCCGGAGCAGCTTGTTGATGTCCTTCTTGGATCCCATGACGGTCTCTCCCCCTGTCGTCGGCAAGTCCAAGTCTATCAAAAACCCTCCCTAAAAGGGGGGTTAATTTGATGTGCCCGACCCGACTCGCCGGTCCAGGCTGTGACGCGCGTTCGTGGTGGTTACGCCCGAGTGCGAACCTCGCCCAGGTAGGGCGATGCACAGCAGAGGCGACCGAATCCATCTGCTGGGCTGTGCTGCGGCGCCTACACCTCACACTCCATCCGCCCGGTGTCGATGACGGGCCGGAGGCGAGCATGAGGGTACAGGCGGTCCAGGATCCGTTTTGCCGCCACGCTGGCACCGTCGGGGTATGCAAGGCAGGGCTGTCCCACGGATTCCAGGACGGTCAGCCCGAGCTCGGGCCTGGCGTACGCGACACGTCGCAGGCCCTCGTGCAGGTGTTTGGAGTCGACGAGCAGAAGCCGGCCGGGGCCCTGACGATCCGTGGCCAGACGAGGCAACGCGATCATGCCCTCGCTTCCGGTGCGGCGTGCGTGATCGAGGCAGGTGTAGGCGAGAATTTCGTCCGGCGCGGCACGCCCTGCGAGGCGATTCACCATCACGGACGCGTTCCCGTTGCGTTCGAGAAGCCCGAGCGTACGGAACTGACTCGACAACATGTCCTCCAGGCCGGATCCGCGGCGGCCGGTGGAATCGGGGTCCTCCCTGCTCACGTACATGTTTCCGATGGCCCACACATCCCTGTCGAGCGCCTGGGCGCCCGGAGCCGTCCACTTGCGCTTCTCGCTGTCCAGGGCTTCCGCTTGCCGTGATGTCGCCGCACGCAGGACTGAACGTCTGAAATGCTCCCAGTCCACTCGGGTAGTTGGCGTGTGTCCGAACAGGTAGAGCCAGCTCGGCACGTGGCACGGGTGTGCGGTGAGCAACCACCAGTGCAGGAGCCACAGGCTGCCGAAATCCTCCAGATAGGGATCGGCGCCGTCGACATCCAACAGCCAGCGACCTCGCGAAGTAGGTCTGTATGAGCCTTTGCGTTTGGAGGATGCTTCGATCAGACCGAATGCATGGGCCCAAAACTTCATGGACCGGACCATGCTGGAGCCGACGCCGAGCGTGGTCGGGGCGTCTTCGCGCGTGAACGCGAGGGGATCGGCCAGGAGGGTTTCGTGGACCTTCAAGAGCCAACCGTATCGGGGAACGTAACTGCCCTGACGTCCGAATGCGCGCAGGCAGTGCGCGAAGGGGGACGAGTCATCGACCACAGTGAAAGGCCTTTCGTTCCTGGTTCGTGAAGGTCTGGAGGGATTTCGCTTGGCTGCGGTCGTCGGTGCGTGCGGGCCGCCCGTCTGAGGGCCCGCGCCACGAATGATCGTCCTGGTCGCGGCCGCACCGGCACCCCATCGTCGGGGTTGAATCCGCCGCCGGTGACGCAGCCTCGCCCCGAGGCATGGCCCCGAATGGGGCCGCACATGCATGTCTCGACTCGAGGTGGCGGGTGGGCCCGGGTCGATGCCCGTCGGGGATCGGGTTGGGGAGGGCCCAATTGTCGGGGCCTCCCCGACAAATAATGTTGGTACGTGAAAAGTAAGCTTTATGTCATGCCGTTAGTGCGTTCTATGGAACGCGGACGCGGGCGTCGGGCGGGCCGCAGGGTGCGGACGCAGCCCGAGCATGGCGCTCTCCGGGCTACGTGCGTGCGCGGTACGAATCACGCGATCCGCCGTCGTCCCGTCCAGCACTTGTTCTTCGAGTCCCACCACGACTGTGCTCGAAGGCGCTCGACATCGGGGGCGTACGCCTCGTCGAAGTCGGCAACTCCTGGGCGCGGGGGAACGGGGACCCGATTCCCCTCGGGTGTGGACGCGGTGAACCAGCCGAGCGCGATGGCACTCTCGGGGGTGCTGTCCAAGGACCGCCAGCTGTTCCGAATCCCGCCTTCCGCTCGGCAGGCGACACCGGGTTCGAAGACGTCGCAGGCGGGATAGTTCGGGCGCAGATCCAAGCCGCGTCGACGGGTTCGCTTGAATCCGCACTTCAGGCGAATGCTCCCGTCCTTGAGAGCTCGGGCGACCAAGAACAGACAGCTCCCGCACGTCGGAGGCGGTCCTTCCCCTTCTTCCTGGCGCAGCAGAGGCCGGCCGGTTGCCGGGTGAACCCCGGCGTCCAAGTGCTGTTGCACAAAGCCTCGTCCCACCTTCATGGTGTTCCTTTCCTTCGGAGATCTCTGGGTTCTTCGATGCGCGGGTGTCAATCCGTGGCGTCTCGGTCGTCCAAGAGCGCCGCACAGCGGGGCCGGAGGGGGCAGCCCGGCGGAGAGGCCACGCGGGTCGGTGCGAGGCCGTAGCCCAGGCCATCAGTTCCCGCAGCACGACGTCGGCAACCGAGCACGGCCACGCCGAGACCTGCAACGGCGCCTTGTGATGCCGCGAGGAGGCGGCCGATTTGAACAGAGGGCGCGTGCTGGGGCGATCGGTCGGAGCCGTTGCTCTCGACGACCCGTGATGTCGAGGGCCTTGTCCTCAGCCGCGTTCGGAGCCCGCCGGACGGGGCTGCTGCCGTGCTTCCCGGCGGGTGTCGCGCAGCCTGCGAAGGGAGTTGGTCATGGGGATGTAGCGAGGGAGGGGGGCCGGATCATCCAGCAACATGTTCAGCTTTTGGTAGTAACGGACGGGAAGAACTTCGAACTCTTTCCAGATCTCGGCATCCTTCACAGTGGGCGAGACCGGCGGGTGGCGGCTCCAGTGGGTCAGCTCGAACTCCAGCACCGCGTCCGCCGAGAGTCGTGAGGGGGTGCTCGGCGTCGACGTCGGATCGGACGGAATGGGCATCGTGACCTCCACAAGGGTAGTCCGGAGTGTCGAAGGATCGAGCGCTTCCTGGACCGTCGCCTGGCCGGATGCGCGCCTGCTGGGAGCGGGTTACGGGCGTACGGAGCGACTCGAACCTGACGATCGTACCGTGAAAGAGATCTTTATACAACATCATGATTCTCGTTGCTGGCCCGAACGTGAGCGCGCAGGCCTTCATGGAATTCGTCCAGCGCAATCCGCGAGCGAACGGCCTCCTCGATGGCTGTCCACACCCGCCCCCGCGAAGGGTCCTCGGGAATGTTGGGCTCGCCGCGGACTCCGAGAACCGTGAAGACCCGGTCGTCCTGGGGCGGTCGATTGCGGTGGAGGAGGATCACGGTCGGCGTTCCGTGTCCGGGGATGTAGGCCCCGCTGGTATCGATGACCATGCGCATGTCGAAGTCGGGAAGGTATTCCTCGACGAACCGACGTCCGAACTCCCGTTTCATGAACGAGTTCGCAGTGAGCTGTGCGATGCGGCCGCCAGGTACGGCGAGTTCGAACATCAACTGGCAGAACGGCAGGGCCAGCGAGAATTTTCCGTGCGCGACCCGTGGGTAGGCCGCGCGGATCCGCGCTCGTACCTTCGGGTCGGACGCGATGATGTACGGCGGGTTGCCCACTACGGCGTGGTACTGCCCACGCTCCAGCAGCGGGATGCCTGCGCCCAGCAGCGAGTCGCCGGCAACCACCTGGATCGGCCACGCTGTGGGAACTGCGTCGATCCGTCCCCTCAAGATCGCCGCAGTGGTGGCGAGCAGCCGGTACCGGGACAGAGCCACGGCATAGGGATCCAAGTCCACCCCGTGAACCGTCCGCAGCGCGCGCTCAAGGGCCCCCTCCGTGGACGGCCACCCACTTGGGCCGCGACCCGGAGGCCGATATACCCGAGCTGAATGGAACGCGGTGACCAGGATGTGCCCGGTTCCGCAGGAGGGGTCGATCATCCGGACCTCGGCGGGGCCCACGTCACGAGTCGCAGGCTGCAGGGCAAGATCCAGGAGCAACTGCGCGATCCAAGGCGGGGTCTGGCACAGCGCCCGGCCCTTGCGAGCCTCATCCGACAGCGCCTGGTAGGCGTTCCCGAGTTCGAATCCGTCCACTCGGTGTGGGCCGTCGACCGCGGGGTGGCTGCGCCAGAAATCTGTGGCTGCGAGCCAGGTGGACTGACTCGGGAAGGTGTCCCAGACGTCGACCACCTGCCCGTCGGCAAGCATCTCAAGGGCGGGATGAGCCAGCGCGAGCGACTCCAGCACTCGTCGCGTGTCGTCTGGGCACCTGGGCGATGGCGTGTCGACCAATCCGTACTCGACGGCATGCATGGCCCAGGCCATTCCGTGGGCCCAGGACACGGCCGCGCTGCCGACTTCGCGCTGCATATGGATGACGAGGCGCCTGTATAGACGGTGAGGGAGTGTGGGGGAGTGCATCGAAGGTCTCCGGAGTCAGTGCAAGGAACGGGCATCCGTTCTCCATGGCGACGCGCGGCATGCATGAGGGACGCGTGGTGTGCCTTCCGGAACAGCAGGGTCCGCGCAACCGGCGGCAGTGACCACGACTGTCGTGCAGCCACCGAGCCGCGACGCCGACTAATCGTACTCAAGTATCGTACTTTATAAAATCTGACCGGTCTGTCGCGCCGCAGTGGCGAGTGCGGGCAGTACGACCGACGCGTCGACGTCCTGGTCGCGGGCGCTGCTCACTGCATCCGGGAGCGTGCGCACCGCCGCGGCCGCCTGCCCCTCGCGTAGGAACTTCGGCGACTTGCCTCTCTCGACGTCGGCACGAACGATCAGATGGGACGCGGCGGGTTACCGCGAATCTGCGCCCGAATCGCCAGGATCGTTGGTCGTACACCCCTGCGCCCGTGCGAGAGGGTTCTGCGACGGTTGCGCACATGCACGGATGCCCTGCGTCCGGCTCGCCGACGCGGTCAACGCCACAACCGGCTCAAGCGCGTAGCCCTATCGGAAAGCCAGTGCCGCACCCGCGCCGGAAAATCCATCGTCAACCACGTCCTGCGGTTCGTCCTGGGGCCCTGCTGTGCGATTTTCTCGACGTGCCCACCTTCACCGAGAGCCGGGCGGCGGCCACCACCAGCGGAGACGAGATGAGGTTCACCTCGATCCTGCGCGCCGCCCATCGAGAACGGCTCCGCGTCCGCGTCCAACTCGGTGGCTTGAGCAGTGTGACACCGCTGTCGGCGCCCTTGCCGTCACCTGCGCGACTGTGCGGGCTCGGCTACCGGGCGCCCTCGGGAGATCATGCTGCGGCACCGGGAGGAACACGAGGTCATCCGGCACAGCCGCGCCGAGCAGCAAACCGATACCTGGAAGGACCGCTACGCGAAGGCAGCATCTCCGAAGGGTCCAACGCTGCGGACTGCGCAGATTCCGCTACCGGGGCCTGGCGAAGGCAGGCCTTCAGTACCAAAACTGCCCGGCGCTGCCATCAACCTCGCCCGCATCGACGCCCACCTCACCGAAACACCACGGGCCGACACCCGAACCAGCCACTTCGCAGCGCTTCGCCCCGCCGAACAAGTCGACGGGGCGAAGCAGGAACTGAATGAACCAACAGCGTCATGCCGGGGGCGGCCCCGCTACGTGGAAGAGGAACAGCTCAAGTTTGGCTCTGCTGCCAGGGGAACTCTCTCTTCAGAACATAGTCGTTGATCGTTTTCCGGGTCCACATCAACTCGGGCACCACGGGTCGCTTGCGATCCCCGGGAACACGGTCCGGCCCCGGGATTTGACCTCGGTACATGTAGGAGGCCATCGTCGTCCTGGGAACGGGCTCCTCCCCTTGGACGTTGCCGAGGATCTCCCCGAACTCACTCAGGTCCAACAGGTCGTCCGGATCGCCCGCAGGCGGCTCGTTCACGACTCTCGGCTTCGGCGCCTGGTACCGGCGGTTCTCGGTCCGGTGGGGCCGATGCTTCTTCACCCAAACGTCGACCTCGTTCGCATCCCAGCGCCGCCCAGTGACTTTGGCAGGGAATCCCGGCCGTTCTGACCAAGCTTTGGCAGCCGACTCGTGCACGGTGTATCTCAGGGCCAGATCTTTGAGACCGAGCGTTTCGCCCTGTTCGATGCTGGGCCGCACGCCCGGGCGGGGCGCGGGCTCCGATGGGGGAGTCTCTTGTCCGAGGGCCTGGACGCGATCGTCGGCCGGCGGGTTGGCACGGCGAGCGACGATGGTCTCGCCTTGCGGCTTACCGGGCCACGACTGGGGACGGTTGCCGCGCACCCACGCGTCGACCTTCACCGGATCCCACTCGCCGGGGCCAACCGCGGCGGGAAAGTTGAGAAGACGCGTCCATGCCTCCACCGTCTGTGCGCGCTCGCCGTACCGCTCGGCGATGCCTGCCTGATCGATGCGTTGGGTGCCGGCGCTGCTGCTCATAGTCGTTCCTTCGTCTCGTAGGCCGAGCGGCGCAGGTGCAGAAGGGCGTCGCCTCGCGCAGTTCGGTCGGACATCGCTAGTTCGGGTTTGTGCGCCAACGGGCGTTCTTGCCGACCCGTCCAGGGCGACGGACGAACCTGTCCACGGTGCTGAGGTACCACGAGTCCTCGGTGACGGACGGAATCCCGCCGTCGCCGGGCGTTCGGTCCGCCTTGGCTAGCAATCCTTGCGAGAGGTAGTTGACCAGGGAGGACTCCTTGAGCGGTCCCTTGCCGTAACGCCGCACCTGGAAGTCGAGCTCGCCGATGTCCTTCAACGTGAGCAAAGTTGTCGGATCACCCTCGGGCAACACCAGATCGAGCAACGGCCGTTCGCGTGCTTTCGTATCCTGCGAAGGTTGCGGCGCGCTTTTGGGACGGCGGACACGCTGTCGTGGCCTTTGGAGGTATTGGTTCACAGACCTCCGGGTCCACATGGCCTCTTCCACCTGGGGGACGAGACCGTCCCCGGGCACGCGATCCGGCTTGGAGAGAATCCCCTTCGACATGTAAGAGCGCAGGGTTTCCACCTTGATCGGGTCGCGGCCCAGGAGCCTTCCCTCGATGACGCCGATTCGACGGAGCGGAAGCAGGTCGTCGTCGTCGCCCTCGGGGGGGTTGAGCGACGACTTCCCCTTCTTGAATGCCGATCCGCCCTTGAATTTGATCCAATGGGCCGCGCGATGCCTCATCACCCAGGCGTCGACTTCGTCGACCTCGAAGCGCTTGACTGATGTGCGACCGCGCACGGGAGAGGGAAACTCTTCCTCCGCCGTCCACTTCCGCACGGTGTGCTGGCTGACCTGAAATCTCTCGGCCAATTGGGCGATCGTCATCTGGCCGGACGAACCCGCGGTGATCATCATTTCTCCCTGAGACGAGTGCGGTCGGCTCGTGGCCTCGGCCGTGGGATCCGCGGTACCACGAACATGTGACCGAATGGTTGGGGCGAGTGCCGACCCCTCGTTGAGCAAGCTGCAGGTGCCACGTAACGTACCTGAAATCTCAGACTTATGCATGGTCTGGCGGGTGCAACGCGATGGGCCCGGTCGCTCGCGGCAACCGGGCCCATCAACGGGAAGGCTTTGCGCTCCCCTCACTGCGTATGTCCTGAAGCGCGGACTGCTGCGCGTTCACGTTTGGCCGCGAGTCGGGCGTCCGCGGCCTGTTGGAGAGTGCCAAACGTCGCCCGACCCTGACGCTTGAGCAAGTGCGGGATGTTGTTCGCCGGGATCCCTACGTGCTCGGGACCCAGGACCGCCAGACGATCGGAGGTCGTCTGGTCCGCATACCCGGCGGCCTCAAGAGCGGCCACGTCCGGGAAGACGTCGGCGTGCCGCTCGATCTGCGGATCGATGAGGTGGTCTTCACGGCCGCCGAAACTGTAACACCACAGAAAATTCGAGGGCGGTTTCCGGGGATCTTTCAGCCGTTCCGGATTTTCCTCAACCAGGCGGCGAAACCTGCTGATCTCCTTCGTGTAGCAATAGAACGTCACAGTCGGAGCACCCCGGGCCAGGCGAAGCCAAGCGCGAAGATAGGAATCCGAGAAAAAGTCACCCGAGTCGTGAATTCGCACCCACTTTCCCTGGTAACGGTCGTGCTGCAACTCGTCGGACATTCGCGCTTCCCACAACTCGGGCGTATCAAGGATCATTTTGAGGTTCCGCTCGTGAGCGGCGAGAACCCCAGAAAACCTGTACGTGCCCGTACGCGCGTAGCAAAGCTTGGCGCAGATGCCTGCCGTGGGACAGGTATTGTAGACGCGACCGTCATCCAGTCGACCGGCCCACGCCGGAAGAGACCATTTGAACGTGCCTTCCCGGCGAAGCTCCGCGTTTCCCTGCGTGAGCAACCACCGAGACGGCACACGTGGCAACCGAGACGCGCTCACAGGCGCCCTCGTTCGCCGCGCGGCTCCTGCCCCCAGGGGTCAGGACAGCCGTCGTGGGGACGGATACAGGCATGGATGCCCAGCGCCGTGATTCCGCCCTCCGCATGAGCGCCAAGGGCAAACGCAGTGATCAGGGCGGCACGAGCTTCCTTTTGACCCGTTCCCCCGTACTGAAGAACGTCGCCCTGGCTGGTGATCAGGTCGGTGACGCGCGTCCGCTGGGCCGCGAACTCCGCATCGGTGAAGCCCTGCGCGATGCGCATCGGAACGAACGTAAGCAGGAAGTCGGCCAGGCCGTGAGCGAAGTTGACCGCACGCTCGCCGGTCAACTTGGGATCCAGAGGGACACGGACGACTCGGCCGAAGGGGCCGAATGTTCCGGATTTCATCACAGACTCTTTCGGTAGTACGGAACCGGCAACCTCGTGATGAGGCGGCACGGTGGAGGCAGCGCCGTGCTTGTTCGGTCGCCGACGACCACGGAGGTGCCCGCATTAGGGCCGCGAGCGGCCTGCTGCCGAGCGACGGCATCGTCGAGTGGGACGGGGGGACACTCCGGCAACGACCGCGTTGTTCAGGCGCGGACGGGCGCCAGGTCGGCCCGAGCCCGCCCCATGAGCAATTCACGCACGACGATCGCGATCCGCTCGTGCGTCCACTCGGCGCCCAGGGCGCGAATCAGCGCTGGCGGTGCCGCGGCACCGTCTCCGCCAGCGGGTGCATGAACCCACACGCCGCGATCGTCGGCCTCGATCCACGCGAGTGCGGGCTTACGCCGGGTCGGGTGACGCTTGGTCGGATAGCCGACATTGACGTGACGTGCGATCAGTCCGGGGCGGGCCTGCTTCGGAGGGAGGTCCGGCGTAGCGAAGGTAGGCGAGTACGGCATGCCCACCGCCACGCCTCGCAGCGCGAATGCCATGACCACCGGGTCCGCAGCCCAATCGGGCAACGTCAGAGATGCGGCCGCTCGGAAGGGCGCGGCGACGGAGAGACGCACTCCCGAGCCGTACTCCTCCATGAGGGCGCGCCACCCCCACAGCCGGTCCCGATGGGAGATCTCGACGCCCCGCATCGGGACCTCGGGCCTGTCCGGATAGGGGACGGCACTGAAACCGTCCAGGCTACGGACTTGGTACATGAGGGAGCAGAGCCGCTCGGGAACCGATGGGGTCAGCGATTCAGTCGAGGTCACCGGAGTCCTTCGAGGTTGTGGCCCCGTCGTTCCGAGGCTCGCGTGGAGTGCCCGGTGCCGGGGAAGTGCCCACCCGGCACCGGGCGGTCGAGGGGCCTGTCGTCTGGCCATCGATGCGGGGCGATCGCGCTCGGTGCGGCGTTCAGGGGTTCAGGGGTTCAGGGAACCGTGTGCGGTCAGGACGGGGCATTCGGATTCGCCGGCCGTCTGGGCGGGGAAATCGTTCGGGATGCGGAACGAGGCGGTCAACGACAAGTCGTGCTGGCAGCAAGCGCACTGTTCGTCGGCGAACCGGCGCGCGGCCCGCTCCGCTGCGCCCACGGCATAGGAATCCGTGATTCCCGTGGCGTGTACGACGAGTCCGGGCTTGAGGTCGCTCGATCGCCAGGTAAAGACACACAACACACGAACGAGAGACATATCGAACTCCTTTGAAGGTCGCTTGCGGCCGAGCGCCCATGGGCTCAGCGCGTGTCGCGGGACTGGACGGGTTCCGGGGAAAGCTGGCACGGACCCGCCGTGCTGTCGCGTCGGCGACCCCGGGCGGGGCGCTCGCGAGGTGGCGCGACGGGGCCGGTCGATGTCCGGGATGAGCCCCGATAGACCGGGTGCTTGGCGCTGTACATAGCGGCGTCCGCCTCGTGCAATGTGGCGGAGAAGGGTTGGCCGGCCTTCCTATGGGCGACTCCTATGGAGGCACCTACGCGCAGTACACCGTTCTTCCAAGGGATGGGCGCGGTCAATGCAGCGTTGAGCATGTCGAGTTCGTGGGAGACGTCGCGCGAGGCGGCGACGACGAATTCATCGCCTCCGAGACGTCCGGCGGTGCCGGCCGATCCGATCCACGCGGTGAGACGCCTGGCGATCTCCTCCAGGACCGCGTCCCCGGCGGCGTGGCCAAACGCGTCGTTGACGGATTTGAAACCATCGAGGTCGATGAGAAGCAGCGTGCGGGTCGAGGGGACGTCGGCCGCACGGGTCCAAGCCGCGCGGGTGAACAGACCGGTGAGCGGACATGTGCGTGCCTCGACGCGCACTCGGTCGAGTTCCGCACGGGTTCGCCTGAGCCGATGGCGCAGTACTTGCACGTACGCCGCTGATCCAGTGGTGGAGACGATGGCCACGGCAGCCAAGAGGTTGGGGTACAAGTCTCGTCCCTCCTGATTCGGGCATGGGGCCGAGCAGGCGTGCGCTGGTTGCATGGCCGCTGTGGCGGGCTCGTGGTCGACGCTCCGACCTCGACATAGCTAAGCGTACATGAAAAGACATCTTTATACAATGACTAATCGAACTGCCTGCGCGAACCCCCATCGGACCCAGGATGCGGCGGGATGCCTGCCAGCCCCGCGCGGAGGCTGCGACGGCGGGGTATGCCCGGCCGCGTCGGACATCGAATGATCGGACGTCGTCGAGCGACTGCCCGGAGGAGCCCGGGGGATTCGTCCATTGAAGCTCCGGGGCGGGCCCTGCGGAGTCGGAGTCGAGTGCCTGAAGGAAGGCCCGACCGCAGGACCCCACAGATTTGCCCCCGCCCGCAGCATCGGCGACCGCTTCCAGTGGGACTACGTGCTGTAGGTTCCTCTCTGATTTGTCGATCAAGGCGGCCCGGGCCCTGGGGCGGGATTCAGAGGACTGTCCGGGTGTCTTGTCGGCGCGTTCGCGCCGATGATCTGTCGTTTCCTTGGTTCACAGGTCCTCGGAGGCCGTCCGACAGACCACCGCGACGCGTGACCTGCAAGTTCCACGGGCTGCCGACAAGTTGATGACGAATCACTTGGATAACGACCAGCGGAAACGCGTCCCGTCTCATCGAAGTTGCGCGCGCTGCGTTCCACCGATCTTGCGCTTCCCTCGGCGACGGCAGCGCTGGCGCGCGGATCGGGCGAGGCGGTCGTTGTACGACCTGCGGGCTTCCCGTTGATCTTGCGCACGCGCAGAACGAGCGCAAGATCAATGGGAAAGCGCAAAATGAGGTGGGAACCTACAGCATGTGTAGGTTCCCTTCGCATCTTGCGTCCGGCGGCCCGTCGACCAGCGGAAACGCGGTCCGTCTCACGGAAGTTGCGCGCGATGTGTCTCACGGACATTGCGCATTCCTCAGCGGTCGCGGTACTGACGTGCGGACCGATCAGAGCAGCGCGGCGCGACCTGCGGCTTTCTCGCCTCCCTTGCGCCGCGCGCAACGACGGCGCAAAGCCGGTGAGAAAGCGCAAAATGGCATGAGAACCTACAACATGCCCGTTCATGCGATATGTCGCATTGCAACAACCTGGTTTGCCCACCACGAGATGGGCTTGATCCGCACGTCGAGACCGGTGCGTGGAGCCTCGATCACTTCACCGTTGCCGATGTACATGCCGACGTGTTCCGGTCGTGCCGCACTGCCGACGGAGAACAGCAGGTCGCCGGGAACGAGTTGGTCGATGGACGCCACCGGGGTGCCCGAGTGGACTTGGTCGTACGTCACTCTCGGGAGATTGACGCCTGCGCTGGCCCATGCGTATTTCATCAGGCTGGAGCAGTCGCAGCCGCCGTTCGACGCGTGGTCGAAGGGCGGCCGGCAGTCGCCTCCGTACTGGTAGGGCGTGTTCAGCGCCGTCTTGGCGGTGGCGATCGCTCGGTCCGCGCCCTCGGAGCCGGGGGGTATGGGCATCGCGCCCTGTTCTCCTTGGGCGGTCCATTTGGTGGTGAGCTCACGGATCTTCTTGACGTAGTCGCGTGTCTGTTGGTACGGCGGGACGCCACCGTGTTTGATGACCGCTCCGGGGCCGGCGTTGTACGCGGCGAGCATGTTGTCGGTCGCGTCGCCGGCCACCTTTGCTACCTGGCCAGCCAGGGAGCAGTCGTAGGCCACCTGCGAGGGGACGTTGTCCTTGGGGTCCCAGATGTCCTTGTCGCCGTCGCCGTCTCCATCGACGGCCTGCGTTGCCCAGGTCTCGGGGATGAACTGGGTGAGGCCGTAGGCAATCTCCGCACCGGTTTCGGGGTCGTGCGAGATGGATTGGGGGTCGAAGCTGCTTTCCGCCTCGATCTGGGCGGCGATCAGCGAGGGTGTGACCTCGGGGCAACCGAATCGCGTGACCGCGTCGGTGATCAGGGGACGAAGCCAGGCGGGGACACCGGAGTCGTTGGAGATGCCTCCGCCGAAGCCCGCCTTCTCCATGGGCCCGCTCGTGTTGTCGTTTCCGATGGCGGACAGGAGGGCGATGATGGCGGCCAGGAGGATCCCGACCAGGAGGGTCCCCAGACAGCCGAGCGTGGCCATGATCTTCTTCATCATCGGCTGCGCCTAGCCGTTGGGCAGCGCGGCCACATGCCACACGCCGCTCGTGTCGCGCCGCAGTTCGAGGGCGACCTGTTCCTCGGTCGTGACCGAAGGGCCGGCCTGCGGGGCGACGGTCATCCGGTAGAGCACCCTCGCGAACGCGGTGTCGTCGGTTGTGTCGGGTGCGCCGTCGGGGATGGTGACACGGAAGACCTGGGCGCTGATACGGGCCCGCTTCTCGGCCCACCGCTGCCACTGCCTGGACGCGGCATCGCCCGCTTGGCGCAGGTCGGCGGCCAGTGCGGGCGCCGCGAACGCGGCTGCGCGGCGTCCAGAATCCCCGGGTGCGTCTCCTCCGGGTCGGGTGTCCGCGGCGACCCAGGCGACGACGAATCGCTCGGCGACCGCAGTGACCTCGTCGGGGAGGAACCGTGGTCCCGACGTGAGTTGTTCGTCGTCGCGTCCAGGCGCAGGTGGCCGGGTGGAATCGACCGTCACGCTCGTGAGCGCGCCGGGTGTCACGCTGGTCGGCGCGGAGTCGCTCGACGGTGGAGTCGCAGACGCGGTCCTTTCGAGGACTACCGGTTCCGGCACGTTGTGGGTCGGCTGGGATTCGTAGAGGGCCCACGCCCCGACGGCGCCGAGCATGGCGGCGCCGGTGAACAACGCGGCGGTGCCGGACAAACGTGAGCGGTGGGTTCTGGTGCGTGGCACGAGATGACCTTCCGTGTGGCCTTTGCAGGTACGCAGTCGCGAGCGGGTTCCGGACGCCCGCTCGCGACCGCGGCGTGTCAGGGTCCCGGCGGCCTGGTCCCGGGAGAGTTGGGAGGACCTTGGGGACGTGTCGCGCGCCGAACCCTGCGAGTCGCCCCGGTGCCGGGAGCCTGTGGTCCGCGTGGAGGCTGCGCGCCGTGAATATTGGCGGGGCTCGCCGGACTCACTGCCGGGGGCGGGGGAGGTGAACTCGGCGGGGGCGTGGGAGGCGATCCTCCTGGAGCCGGGGGTGAGCCGGGGGGCGCTGCGGCAGGTGGTTGGGCCTGCGCGAGACGCGCGACGGCCGCGGTGGTGGGTCCGGGCGATGGCGGAGTAAGCGGCTGTGCCAAGCGGGCTTGGATGTTGGCGCCATTCCCGACCGCAATCGCTCCCCGCCCGACGTTGACTGCCTGCCGGGCGGCGAACCGACCGGCGACGCCGACGTTGTGCGCCCATTCGGAGCCGAACGTCTTGGCCCCGTCCCACGTCTGGCTGGCGCGGCCCCCGGCCGCGATCAGCGTGGATTTCACCTGCTGGGCCCGTGCGGTCGCCGCCCTGGCTCCTCGCCTGGTCGCCGCGACCCCGTTGGGCATACCCAGGGGCGCCCCCAGGGCTAGGCCGGCGAACTTGGAGGCCTTCCACCCGTATTTGCCCGCGACGCCGACCGCCTTGCCGGTTGCCATAGTGACGCGGCCGCCTCTGGTCCGGGACATACGGTTCGAAAGGCGGTTCTTGAGCGTCTGCCGTGCGGCGCCTTGGGCGGCGACTCTGGCCGCTGCAGCGGCACCGCCGGTGCCGACGACCGCCGCGGCGCCCGCGACGCGCTTCGCCGCGGAGCGCATACGCCCGCCCTTGCTGCCGCCCTGCGGACTGCCCACCCACAGCTGCCGCGCGGTGCGGCCCGCCCTGCCGAGGGGCCGGGACACCTTGCCTGCCTCGTCGCGGGCCTCGCCCCAGAGTTGCTTGAGGCCGGGGGCCGTCTCGCCGTATCTGTAGTTGTTGAAAACGGAGCTGCGAGAGCCCCCGACCCGGGCGTTGGCCAACTTGCGGTTCAGGTTCGTGGCGACGCGCTGCGCGTTCTCCTTGATCTTCTTGTGGCCGGCCAGGGCCGCGATGGCCGCGATGTCGACGGCCATGAACTTCTTGGCGAGGACGGGACCGGTCTCGGCCTTGAGGAGGGCGAGGACGATGAGGATGAAGATCGCGAGGAAGATGATCGCGAAGAAGACCGACAGGATGGCCTTGACGATTGCGGAGACCCAGCGCCAGAGCACACCGCGGCCGCCGCCGGGCAGGATCCCCGCGCACAGCGCCCAGTGGCCGCGGATGGACTCGAACGCGATCCACCCCTGGGCGCTCAGGAACCCACCCGTGACAAGGACCATCAGGATGGCCACGATCACCGCGGCCACGGCTACGAACAGGGCGCTGAACGCCAGGTCGGCGGAGGCCCGCTTGGCCTTGGGGTCGCCCTTGGTGCCGCAGATCTTGCGGAATTTGTCCGTAGCGGCGACCAGTTGTTCGTAGTAGGTCCGGTCCTCGCTCGGATTTCCGCTGAGCATGCCCTCCCAAAACGAGAGCCCCGTGTGCTCGTAGTTGTAGAAGACGAGCTTCGCCTTGCCGAAGGCCTCGGCGCACTCTCCCTCGAACACCCTCCCGTAGAGCATCAGTTGATTCGGTTGGACGATGAAGGCCCGCACGATGGGGTCGGTGATCCGCTTGCTCACCGCTTCGGGCCTTGCTTCGCTGTGGCTCGGGTCGTTGGACAGCATCAGGTCCGCGAGTTGGAGAGACAGGTCTCGGGCCTTGCCCAGCACACCGTCGTCCGACATCAGCAGTGTCGACGTTGGGCGTCCGTCGACGGTGGGGTCCGGCAGTACCTTCTCGGTACTCCCCTCCCTCTTGGGTGGGTTCCCCATCAGGACCTGGGCGGGGGAGGCGAAGACCGTCACGGCGAGTGCGGCGACGACCAGGGACATGCCCGCCTCCGCGTAGCCGCGGCTGCGTTCCTTGAACATGATCAGATAGCCCGCGTAGACGCCGGCGATCGTCATGAAGGTGGCCGGGAGGCCGAGACGGTGGAACAGGACTTCTCGAACGGTGTTGGCGATCTGCTCGGCGGGCACCACCATGATCTTCGCGAGGCCGAAGCCGAGGGCCCAGTCGATGAGCCAGCAGGCGAAGCCTATGGACCACTTGGCGATCGAGAAGAACACCTGCGCCACGATGTTCCAGATCTTCAGATCGATGTCCTTCCAGCCTCCCGTGTCCGCCTTGACGGTGTAGGCGGAGATCGGGACGCCGTACTCGTCCTTCACGTTGAAGGGCTGGAGAAGGCCGTCTGATCCGTCCTCGGGCGGCCGCGTGAGGTCGATCGGCGGCTTTCCACTTGGGCTTCCCGGCGGCGCGCTGGCGGTGGGCATCTGGGGCGGTGTGGGCACTGCGGTGGGCGTGGATCCGTCGGGTGGGCGTGGCACGGAGGTGTCGGCCGGCCCGGGGGACGTACCGCGGTTGCAGATGTCTTTCGCCTGGTCGGTAAGCAGGTCGCACTCGGGTTTGCCCGTCGGAGCGTTGCCGGGCCCGGGAGTGCCTTGTGGCTCTGGTGCGCCGGGCGTGGGCTGGGCCGGTGAGGGCGGGGGTTGGCTCGGGTCGGCGAAGGCGATGGCCGTGAAGAGTGCCAGGAAGACGGCGACGGGCACCACGATCAGGAGGAGACGAAACCGTCGTCGCTTCGAGGACGAAGCCTTATCCGTCCGGTAGGGCCCCTTCACGTCGTGCTCTTTTCGAGGGGAGGGATGGCGGTGGGCGCGTCATCGGCGTCCGTGCCACCGGGAGTGGTGTGGATGGCGTCGGCGGCTGCCTCGTCCGCCGGAATCAGGACCTTCATCCCGGCAATGCGCTTGCGCAGGTCGCGGTACAGGCACTCGCCGGAGCGCAGGAGACGTTCGGTGTCCGAGACGTTGATCGGCGAGAGGTTCTCGGTCAGGAGCTTGAGCATGCCGGGGTCCTCGGGGTCCAGGTCGAGGAACTCCAGGCACCGCCCGGCGAGAGCCTTGCCGCGGTGGCGGAAGACGAAGACGTGCGACAGCAGGGAGCGGATCTTGTCGCCGATCTCGGACCGGGGTCCGATGTCGTAGGGGTCGTGCGAACCCGCGAAGGCACCGGCGAAATGCTTGCGTCCGTCCGCGATGAGCTCCAGCAGGAGGTTGGAGCCTTCGGCGGAACTGGTGAGCCACCAGCATTCGTCGAGAAATACTCCGCAAAACTCCTGCGGATTGGAGAACGCGATCTCCCGGCACAGCGCGGTGATCAGGTACATCAGCCGCCACCCGAACCTCTTTTCCACCTCGAGGCTGGGCAGCCGATGCTCGGAGAGTTCTTCTTTGGTGGGCAACCCGATTCGGTCGACCGCGAACACGATGGAGTCGGCGTCGCTGACCTGGACGACGGGCAGGGCGCGGTCGAAGATCACCCTCCCCAGGTCCTTCTTGGCCAGGGCTCGCATCGTGCGCACCAATTCGGACGCGGCGGCCCGCACCGCGCTGTCGTTGGGCTCCTCCGGGTCGGGAGTCTTGGCCCGGGTGTTCAAGGTCTCGACCAGGGCGCTCATGCTGGGGTCGGGGCCGCGTCGGGTGGCCTCGATGGCCTCGGCCAGGGTGACGCCCTCGATGCTCATCGAGCCGATGTCCAACAGCGGCGTCAAGAACGACTCGGTGTAGCGCGCTGCTCGAGGTCCGCGGAAGACCCGCAAGGGGTCGAGGGAGATGCCGGCGTTCTCGTCGAGCTGGATGATCTGGGTGGTGCCGGGACAGGCGGCGGTGAATCGGCTCCACTCCTGCTGGGGGGTGCGGTCGATCACCAGGGCGCGGCCGCGGGAGTTCGCGGTGCCCTCGCGATGGCCGGTGGACAGGATCGAGTGCATCGCGGTCTTCATCGCGACGGACTTGCCGCTTCCCAGCTCTCCGACGAAAGCGGCCGAGGCGGACGCGTTGACACGCGGGCCGTGGCTGAAGTCGACCAGGACGGGCCGGACTCCGCCACCGGACAGTTGCAGGCCGAACAGGGAACCGGTGTCGTCGCCGAGGGACGAGCCGCAGAACGGCATGGCCATCGCGAAATCGCGGGCGAGCATGTACTGGGTGTAGTCCAGGACCGGCCTCGGGGTCTTGATGCCCGGCAGCATGGCGTGGAAGAGCGCGACCTGGTCGCCGACCGGTCGGACCAGGGTGTACTCGTTTCCGCCGAAATGGTTGGCCAGGCTGGCCGCCTTCTCGTTCGCCTCGTCGGGATCCGCGCCCCACACACACGTGATCACCGACGCGCGGATCTCGACCTCGGTCTGCGACGCGGTCAGTCGATCGCGGTACTCGTCCAGCGCCTGACTGGCCTTGCCCAGCGATGCGGGTGCCCCCGCAGTCTCACCGTCGTACTCCTGGTACTGGTGGGCGAGTTCGCGCTGCTGACGGCGGGATTTGGGCTCGGCCTTGGCCCCCGTCTCGATGTGCAGGCGCGCGGCCCAGTCGATCGGGAAGCCGAAATCGTCGAGCGCCGCCAAGTACTCGCTCCCCGGGAAGAGGAAGGCCTCGGGCATTTCGCTGAGCACGGAGAACGCCTGATAGCCCTCGCCATGCTCGGTGACGGCCTTGAGATAGCGGTGACGGAACGGGTTCGTGGGAGACCGCGACGTGCGGTCTCTGCGGCCGCCCTCGTCGAGGACGACCTGGGTGTGGGCGGCGATCGTGTGGCCGCGTCCGAGCAGGGACCTCGGAGAGCCCTCCTCGGGCAACAGGGGTTCCTCGACGCCCCGGCGGGCGCTGTGTCCGTAGATCCACAGGATCTCCGCCTCGGTGGCCGGGCGGAGCCTGATCCCCGAGGGCCACGAGGCGGATACCCGGGCGGCCTGCTTGATCCGACTGTCCTCTTCCTTGGCACTCACCGGCGTGATCGGCAGGCCCAGGGCAGCCATCACACCCGTCTGCGCCGCGGAAGCGACGGCGCGGGCGGTCTCCTTGACGTCGGTATGCGCCAGTGGCACTGCCAGGAAGTCCACGCGACCGGTGAGCTCGAGATCCTCGAGCTGGTCCAGGACTTTCAAGGACAGGTCGATGTACTCGGGGGATTTATCCAGGTCGACGCCGGCCGTCATGCGGGTGACGACAGACGCGGCGTCGACCTGGGGGCACAAGGACAGCAGGAGCACCTCGCCGCGCAAAGCCTTGAAGAGAGCCTCCAACGCGTCGAGGCGTTCCCTCTTGGTGGCGCGTGATGCGTGGGTGTAGTTCTCCGTGTCGACCTTCCACACGCCCCATACCGCGGCGTTGGTGGTCCAGATCAGGTGGCCGCTGATGTGCCGGATGGGCAGACGCATGGAAAGTCCTCTGGAAAGCGACGGAACGGGTATACGCGGCGGGGGTCAGCGCTCGTCGAGCGAGGCGAGCAGGCCTTGCAGCCCTGTGCGTGCCGCAGGTACCTGCACGCTCGCGTCGCCCACGTCGGCGTCCCGACGCGGCGGCGAGGCAGTGGTCGGTCGTGCCGGGCGGGAAGAGGCGTGTGTACCCCGACCGGAGGTGGCGCCGGCCGGCTCCCGGCTCGGATCACCGGCAGGCCGCTCGTCCTGGCGTATCCGAACAGAGCACGCGGCGCCGAGTACTTGTTGTCGCGCCCTTCGCTGAGGTCGGCCCGCCAGTCGACCGTCGGCGGGAGTCGACGCGTAGGTCATCAGGCTCCGCAGAGCCCGTGCCGGATCCCTTCCGTCCAGGCGGGCATAACGCAGCACCCATGCCAGGCCCCACGGGACAACGACCATGACCAGAACGTTCAACAGGCCGAAGCGGGCCCATAGTTGCCGGGTGATCACGAGCACGACGAAGACCACGACCATGGTCACGATCTGGGTGATCGTGTAGGGACCGCCCGGGAGCCGCCCGGCCCCCGGAAGCTTGCCGATGACGAGCGGGTGTTTGCGCGCGCGTGTGTAGGACCGCCCCACGAGCTCCTCCTCGGAGGCGGTCACAGCAGCGTCCCGAGATCGGCAGGCCCCTGCACCCGGACGTGCATCACACTTATCGACACGCCCGCGGACTGCTTCTCGTCGATCTCCGAGCCCACCTTGTCGCGCAGGCTCGGCATGTTCATGATCCCCCAGAGCACCAACGCTCCCAGGACGAAGGCCACCAAGGTGGCGACCCAACTCTTGGTACGCCAGTACGCGCTGAGGACGGCGATGACGACCATGACGCCGGCCACCATCTTGACGAGGACGTCGATCGCACTGGTCTTCTGGGTCGCCCAGGTCAGTACGTCGCCGGCCAGGACGATGGTGTTGGGGTCGTTGACAGTGTTCATCGTGGATTCCCTTGCACTAGGAACTCTGAGGCGCCGACGGGGAACCGCCGGTGCCGCTGGTCGGAGGCGCCGCAGATTCGCGCGGAGCAGGGGGCGAGGAAGCCGACGCGCCCAGGGAGGGCGCGGCCGACGCCGGGGCTGTGGGGACGGGTGCGGGAGCGGGCTTGGCGTCCGGTCGCAGGATGGGGGCGTCGTCGAGGAGAGCCACCTCCCAACGGCCGCCGCGAGACCGCAGCTCCAGGGCGTACGTCAGCGGGTACCGCGCGCCGAAGGCGTCCAGGGCGTCGACGCGAACCAAGAGCCGCCGCAACGCCCCGTCGGCCGGGACCTTTTGGTCCGCCACACCGGTGGAGTCGTCGTCGACACTTGTGACCTCGACATCGGTGTAGGGACTGGGGCTGATCGGCCGCAGCCTTACGCCGGGCGAGGTGTAGCGATCGAGCTCCCCACGTCCGGCCAGGTATGCCTGCAAGAAAGAGCGGGCGGTGCCGGTGGCGGGATCGGAGGCACCGCTGCCTCGCGAGGTGACGTAGCCCAATCCGCTGGGCTTGAACGCGGCAGGCGCGGCCACTTGTGCCGGCAGCGAGGTGGCTGCGTATCCCACTTGCGCATCGCCCGGGGCAGCGGTGCCCCCGGCGGCAGCCGGTCCAACGGCCTGAACCCCGACCCGATAGAACTGCACGCCCGCGTCGACGACCTCGCCGGCCTTGTTCCGCAACCCGATTCGTACGGCCACCGTGACCGACCAGTAGCCCGGCTGCACTTCTCGACTCGAGACGATGACCGTGCGCGTGGCCGTTCGCGCGCTGGCGTTGTGGCCCAGAACAACCGAGCCGGCGTAGTACGGGGCGAGGCTGGCCTCGGTGCCGTTGCCGGCTTCCACGTAGGCGGCCACATAGAGCAGGGCGAAGCCGGAGGGGCCCGTGTCGGATGCCGCAGGCGGCGCAGCCGCCGCCCTGGGGGCGGGGTGGGCCTGACCGGAAGAGCCCGAGAGCGCGGCGATTCCGAGCAACGGGCCCGACGCGACCAGAGCCCACGCGCCGAGCCGCGCCAGGCGGGCCACGCCCGAGAGCGTCGTCGTGTTCGTGCGCCATCCGGCGCTGCTGGCCTCGTACGGCGTTGCGTCTTCGTCCGTTTCGACCAGGACGTCGCCTTGCCGGGAGGACTTCGTCTTCTCCCGATCGCGACGCCGCAACTTCACGACGCGCTCCGACGGTCGCCTCGTGCGGTGAGGAGAGCGTGGATGCGTGCGCGCAGTTCCTCGGGGGTGCGGCTCAAGAGAGCGTCCCAGGACTGAAGGGCGGGTTCGGAGTCGTTGTCCAGGAACGCGCGCAGCGCCTCGTGCAAGTCCCGGTCGAGTGGCTCCAGGACCAAGGCGGCGGCCAGTCGGGTGACCTGTCGACGCGCCGCGGCGACGCGGGACTCGTCGTCGTCGAGGAGCCCGCCTGAGGGCTGAACGGCAGGAACAGAGGGCTTGGACACGTATGTACTCCCGGGTGAAGGCCACATGGACGTGGGTGGTGCGTACGGATCACCTCTAGAGGTGTCGATCCGGGCCGCCGTGTGACATCCGGAGCGCCACGAACCTCAGGCAGCGTCGCGGTAGGCGTCCAAGTCGACTCGGCGCAGAGGTCGTACGGCTCGACTGGCCCGTTGCCGCAGGCGCGCGCCGTCCGCGCCCATGGCACGGGTCGTTCGCGTGTCCGGGCAAGCCAGGTAGTAGGCGCTGATGCGCCGGGCATCGGAGACCGTCAACGCCCCCACCTCGATGGCCCAGGTCATCAGCGACAAGAGTTCCGTCCGTGCGCTGCCCTCGATCAGCTCGCCCTCGTCGGCGCCGACGAGCTCGAGCTCCGCTGCCCGGGCGAGCAACTCCGCCAACGCCAGCTGTGTGTGGGGGGCCGACGAGGTGTCGGCGCGCACCAGCGCGCGGTCACGAAACCCGGACACTGGGGCAACACTCGCGGCGAGACGACGCAATTCGCTGCGATTGTCGAAGTCCGCAGCCAGTGTGCGCTGCGCAAGTGCGAGCGTGTCCATGGCCAGGTTCACGAAGATTCTGCGGGGCCGACGCTGCAGGGGGTAGGTCCGCACGACTTCGAAGAGTGCGCTCAGGACGGTCGAGAAGACGTCGTCCCATGCCCGTCCCGGGCGCAGTTGGGACTGGGCCATCCGTATCGCCTTGGGCATCAAGACCCGAACGGCGACTCGCCAGGCGAGTTCACCGTCGTAGCCCGATCCGGCCACTCGACGGAGCAACACGGCGAGGGACAGGTCGTGTGTGTGCCAGTCCCCGAGACTGTGCAGTTCCGAGAACCGATCCACCACGCCTTGCGGACTCCGGACGCCGCGGAACTCGGGGTGCTGCTCACCCCATGCCGCGACGCGGTCGGCAGCCCGCAAGTCGCTGTCGAGGGTCTCCCAGTCGCGGTTCATGCTCTGCAACGTGTTCGTGCCGTAACGGGGTTCGGAGGGTCCAGCGGGGGAGGAGAGGAGCTTGACCACGGCCGTGTCCGTCCTTTTCGCATCGGGGAACGTGACACCGACGTTGCTCTGACCCCCCTTGTCCGCCGTCTGTTTGCCCTCGCCGAAGGTGTCGGTCCAGGGGATTCATCGCAGTGCGCGCACCGGACAAGGGGTGCGCGGACAAGGGGTGCGCGCACCGGACAAGGGCACCTGCTGTGCGTGGACAAGGGGTGGATGCACGTGGCACGGATCAGCCCGACGTCCGCCTGCAGGCGCGCCAAGACGTGCGCGCACCTGAGGCCTCGGCGGATGGAATGCGCGCGGGCTTCGGCACTCGATTCCCGCAGCAGCCGATGCGCGCACCTGACCGAGTTCACGGCGGAAGGCCCCGTTGGGCACCGGGGACTCTCGCGAAGAGCGCACGTCGGGAATGCGTGGGCGGACACGCACATGCGCACCCGCTGGGCGTGAGGCTGCGGTGCGCGGATGGGGACCACTTCGGCGGTGCGCGGCCGCAGACAACTGCCGCTTTGGGAATGGCTGCCGCCTGGACGAGAGGCTGGACAAGGGTGAGCTAGCCAGGCCGGGCTTGGACAAGGGCTGAACAAGAGGCTGGACAAGAGGCTGGACAAGGGGTGGCCGGGCCTGGACAAGGGGCTGGGCAAGTGACTGGACAAGGGGTGTGCCAGCCACAGCCCCGGCCTGGACAAGGGGTGCACTGAGGCCGGTTGACGTGGACAAGGGGCGGCACGAGGGCGCCTTCGACTGCGGATCGACCGCCCGATTCGGTGTGCGTGACGATCTGCATTTGGGAGGTGCGGCCTCGGCCGCGCAGCGCATCCGGCAGCGCCGGTCCCCACGGTTTCGAGCGCACTTGATTTGTACCTGCCTATCCGGTGGACACGATTTCGTTGTGCGATTGCGCACCGCACCGCGTGCGCACCGCACCGCGTGCGCACCGCACCGCGTGCGCACCGCACCGCATCGCGTGCGCACCGCATCGCGTGGACATCGCATCGCACCGCGCACTGTGGAGGTCCCGGCGTGGCACCCGTCTGATCGTGGCGTGCGGTGCGCACGGCGCCGTCGAGGTCGGACAGGCATCGGTAGCCTCCGTGTCGCAACGCACGGTGTGGGCCCTCCGAATCAGCGGCCGTCATGTCTGGCACTGCGGGCCGGCGGGTCCGACGGACCCGCCATCTTTCGGGTTGGCGGATTGCCACAGGGCCAGCCGCCATCCGAACAGATGGCGGGTTCGTGGCACGACGCAGACGTGACGGGTGGTGGCGTTGTGAAGCTGGCTGGCTGCTTCAGCGGGACGCGTCATTCGGGAAGCGGCAGCCCAATTTGGTACTGGCGGCGGCGCGGACGCCGGGCGGCCCGGGTCGCACCTGCTGCGGGCCGCAACCCGCCATCGGGGCTGGACACGTGCCGGAACACCGTGGTGCTCGCACATCCTCCGGAGAAGCGGTGTCGGGTCACGTCGGCGATGGTGTCGGGCGGCCTTGCCTTGTGTCGGGCAGCGGGTGTCCTGTCGCCCGGCACGGCGGCCGCGTCGTGTCGCATGTCCGGCTGGGCGTGACTGTCGCCGGACGCCTGGAGATGACGGCACCGTGCCGTCGCCGAGAAAAGATGTCGGCTGCGGCGGCCGGGATGGTCATTCGTGTCGGTCATGGCGGGTGTTGGGACGACACGGGGCAGGGCGAGACCGGCGTGGCACCCACCTCGTGAGCACGGCTGGGGCCGCCGGGCCCGGGCCACGGGCTCGACGCTTGCCGCACGCGGGTCCCTAACCCACCTTGCGCATCGCCTTCTCGGCGCGGGCTCGGCGAACGGCGCGAGTGTAGCTGCTAGGGACGGGCGAGTCGCCGGTGCCGATGGGCTCGAGGATCGGCAACGTGTCTGTGGCGGGTGAATCGGGTCGAGTGCGCCCACCAAAACCCTCGGTTGTCGATGTGTCCGTGGCCCTGCGCTCGGCGGGGATCGACGGTTCTCGCGGAGGGCTCGCTTTGGCATGCGGGGTGTCGAGCGCTTCCGAGGTGGGCCTCCGCTTGCTCGTGACCCCGGCGTGGGCGAGTACGCGAATCGTACGAATGACCTCGGCACCGGTCTCGCGATCAGACGCCCGAGCGTCGAGCCCATCGACTCGGAGAGCTTCGTTGAGTCGTCGCACGAGGGTGGGTGCCGTCAATCGGAGATGGGTCTCGTAGGCGGACGAGTCCGGGAGCAGGTCCAGTTGCCCTGTCTCGGGGTCGAAGCCGACGGCGGAGACGTGGACGGCGAGATCGGGTTCGATCGCTGGCCACAGTGCGCGGACGTTGGCTGCCTCTGCGGCAATTTCCCAGGCCCGAGCGGACATCAGGTCCTCGAGTGCCGTGTGCAGGTCGATCGGATCGCGACCGTCAACTGCGGATCGCCGGGCGGCCCTGCGCGGACCGCCAGCGTAGGCGGGCGGGTCTTCGGCCCGTTGGCCCGCTGCCTTTCGTGCCGCCTTGAGCGCAGCCCGGGCAAGGTCGATTCCGGTAGGTTCGAGAGTATTCATGCGTTCACCACCGGGCGGAGTCGAGGGCGGCTGTTCGCCAGGCACAGGGCACGACCGACAAGTGCGGGTCCGTACAGGCGGATGGCGTCGTCCTTGCCCAGGCTCGAGAGGGCGGCCTCGATCAGGGTCGTGCGTCCGGCCAGGTACTCGCTGTGCGCTGTTGTCCGAAGATTGCTGATCTCGTCAGCGGTGAGATCGCAGATGCCATCGAGGAGGGGCATTTCCTCCGGATCGTCTTGGTTGCCCAGCGCGCGAAGAGCCTCGTCGACCATCGCGGCGACCGTGCCGTTGACCGGGGCCCGCCACACGCCTCCCCATTCGGAGTGCCGCGTTCGCTCGGCTTGGCGTGAGTCGCGCCAGCGGGCGACGAGAGCAGCTCGCCCCTCGGGAGTCGGGTGCAGCAGGTGCGCGCCTTGAAGTCGGTGAGCGAGGAATCCCGACGGGCGCCGCACGGACCTGGTCGGGGCTTCGAACTCGGCGACGGCGATCACTTCGGTCGCGGTCCAGCCTGCGTCCGCCACGTGGCGGACGACCCACGCCACCCGCGGCGCCGAGGCCCGGCTCAGCCACGGCACCTGCGCCACGAGTTCGCGCGCCAACTGGTGCCGCCGACCCACCGCGTTCAACACCCGAGGCGTGATCACCTTCTTGGTGCGCGACGAACTTCCGGTCCCGCCTGCGAGCTTTCTCTCGGAGGGAAACCCAATAGATTCCGTACGAGGAGAACCTGAGGTGCCACCCCCCATTGGGGTGCAACGACTGCTCGTGCGGGCGCTGCGCCGAAGGGTCTTCGAACGGGGTCGGCGCACCTTGCGCGCGGCCTTTTTCCCGAGGGCGGCGATTCGCGCGCGTCCGAACCCCGCAATACCCACGACCCGGCGCTCGGGTCCGGTGCCGCGGATGCGCAACCCCAGTGCCTCGTCGAAGCAGACCGGGATGACACGAACGAACTCGGATGCCAGTGCACGTCGTCCGCGCACGCGCGTCCCCTTCATGAGGTACGCGAGCAGGCCAGCTTCGCGCAGCATCTCTAGGTGGTACTGCACCGTGCGTTCCGACAGGCCCGTGCGTCGCATCAGGTAGTCGACACCGGGTCGACACGGAGTGACGTCGGCGAGCAACTGCGCGATGAGGAGGGTCGTCGTCCCGAATGCCGGTCCATGTGAGCGCCGCGGCGTATACAGGCCCGCTCCGGCCACCCAGTGCACGGCCTGTAGCCAACTGAACGGATCAGTGGCGATGCGACCCTCTGTGTTCGAGATCCATTGCTGCGCCGCAGGAACACGGACGCCTTTCGGAAGCATGGCGGAGCCGGGTTCCACCTCTGTTGTTCGCGGTTGCGGAAGGCTGAGAGAGTCGGCTTGCGGCGAGGGCCGGTGGCTCGCGTCCATGTGGGTGGCGACGGAACGGGGACTTGGGACCTTCGTGTCACAACTCGGGGCTACGCTGGGCATGGTTCTCCTGGCACAACGACGTGAGGTGGCTGCCATGGGTCGTTGCGTTGGGTCTGCGGTCCCACCGGTTGCTCCGGTGGGACCGCATTCGTGTGTGCCGGTCGTGGCGCCCCGCGTAGCGAGGCGTCAGCCCATAGAGGTGTGATCGATCGCATCCGTGTGACAGCGAGGGCGCGGAAACTTCATTCGATCAGGGACGGGCGTGCCAGTCCGTTCCGGATTGCACCGATAGGCGCCGCCAGTGGCGGCAGCGATTATTCCGTCCCGGGCCGGAGTCACAGTGCCTGCCCGTGCCCGACGCCCTGTGGGTCCGGCCGTCGGCGACGAGGGCGCCCGAATCGGATCCGGTGGTGACGCCGACGAGTGTCGCGATCCGAGTTCCACGAGTGGTGAGTCGGGCACTTGCGGCGGCTTGGTTCGCTGGGGGGTGTCGCAGGTGGAGGTGGCGCGTCGGCTGGATGCGTCGCACGCAGCGGTGTTGACGTGGCATCGCGGTTGAGTGGACGGCAGTGCGGTCGGTCAGCGGACAGGTCTCGGCGGCGGGCGAGTTCGTCGACCCAGCAGCGGCTCGAGGCCGGTCCGGAGATGGCAGGTCCCACTAAGCAGGTTCCCGTGCGGGGGCGATCACGCAGGACCTCAGGGTGTGCGCGTTGCGGTCGAGGGACGCGCGGCTGCTGAGGGCGCACGAGGCTCCGATTCGGGGGTCCGTGGTCTGGAACTCTCACGCTGCTTCATAAAGATCGATTCATATGTACGACTTTATGCGCAGCCGCAGGCCGGCCCCACCCAGCGCTCCCGTTGCGATCGGGACGAGGAAGGGGGCGTGTGCCGATCTCGCCGATCTCGACTGCGGGCCCTGAATGTTCCCGACCGTGTTCCACCACTGCGAGCCGGGAGAAGGCCGCGCCGTTCGCACGTGATTCTGGCGCAAGTGAAGCTGCGGCCGCAGCGAGGAAGCCCCGAGTGGCGAAGCGGCTGTTTGGATTCGGCACCCTCGGCCGAAAGCTGCTTGACGAACCTTCTAACGACCCCTTACAATGGGTATATACAGCGACCCATTGAAGAACTAGCAGGGGGCGAACGACATGGAGCGGACCACGGCTCAGTTGCCCGTTTTCGTATACGGGGCGGCTCGCATCGGACAGGCCACGTACGACGCCCTTCTCGCGGGAAGCATCGTCAGTGAGTGCTCTGCGACTCTGGCCGGCCACAAGCTTCTCGACTCGGCGAATGAGCCGTACGCCGTTCCGTGCACCGATGGTGAGCACCGGGTCGTCGGCGATCTCGTGGAGATCGACCCCGACAAGTGGCTGCCGATTCTGTCGACACTCGACCGCACGGCGGGATACCGGGGAGCGCCCAACGACTACTACGTCCGCGAGACCTGTACGGTTCGCACCGCAGACGGGTACATCGTGGAGGCGTATGTATACGTCTCCCGCCTGGATGTCAGCTGTGTGAACAGGGGGCTGGTCGTTCGCGGCGGGGACTGGCTGGCGAACTCCGCGATGCGGGGCAGTGCGTACGAAGAAGACGCCTGGTAAGCGCTGTTGACAGGGATCATAACGACCCCTTACAATAGGTCTATATAGCGACCTCTTGGTGGGTTGCAGGAGGTGAAGACATGAAGCCGACGACCGTTCAGCTCCCCGTGTTCGTGTACGGAACGCTCCGCACCGGACAGGGCAACTATCGCCGCATCCTCGCCGGCAACACCGCCCGCGAGCGTGCGGCGACCCTGGCCGGCTACAAGCTCCTGGATGGGGGAGTGCCGTTTGCCGTCCCGAGCGTCGAGGGCGATCACATGGTCGTCGGGGACCTCATGGAGGTCGACCCCGACGTGTGGACGAAGGTTCTGCGCAGCCTCGATCGCCTGGAGGGGTACCGGGGGACCGACGCGGATCTCTACGTTCGCAAGACCTGTGAGGTTCGTACCTCGGACGGCGACGTCATGAGCGCCTATGTGTACATCGCGGGGAAATTCTTCGGATGGGACGACGACGCGCCGGTAGTGCCGGGCGGGGACTGGGTGGCCAACTCGGCCGTGCGGCATCGCTCCTATGGGGCGGTCTGACGAAGGTCCTTGACTCAAGTAATAACGACCCCTTATAATAGGTCTATAGTAGTCCGGTCCTTGCGATCGACATCAGACGGAAAACAGGAGGTGAATTCATGACACCCGCCTCGGCTCAACTCCCCGTGTTTGTGTACGGGACGCTCCGTCCCAAGCAGGACAACTACGGCAACTCCCTTCGGGGAAGCACCATCCGGGCGCGCTCGGCCGTTCTCGACGACCACCTTCTCCTGGAAGCCGGACTGCCCTACACGATCCCCGACCCCGACGGCAGGCACCACGTCGTCGGTGACGTCCTGGACGTCGACCCCGAAGCATGGCCGGAAGTTCTCGCATGGCTCGATGCCTTGGAGGATTACGCCGGCGAGAAAGACGACCACTACACCAGGGTGATCGTCACTGTCCGAACCATCGACGAAGGAGAGAACGTGCAGGCATACGCCTACCTCGCCGGCCCCGGAGCCTTGCAGTGGCGTCCGACCATGACCGAGGTTCCCGGCGGGGACTGGGTGATGCACCGTGCCGCGTAACCCCGTCATCAACCGCAACAACGTGCACCCCCTGGAACCACGCAAAATCGCGGTCTCGGACGACGCGATGACGAACCTGAAGGACACCGCGTCCGAAATGCACGTGAGCATGGGGTCGATCGCCGACACGATGATTCGCGAGGCGGCGGCCCTGCCTCGTGAACACCTCGCCGCCCTGATGCTCAAGCACCAACTGCTGACCGAGGAAGAGCACGCCGCCGTCATGCGTGTCCTCTCCGGGCAGGACAAAAACCCCTCGAAGTCGAACAAGACACCGAGGAGCACCAAAGGAACGTAGATGTGCGGATTGTTCGGAGTCATTCGTAACGAGGCCTGCGACACGTCGCAGGCCTCGGCCATGTGTGTGGCCCTGGGCCACCTCGCCGAAGAGCGCGGAATCGACGCCGCCGGATTGGCAATGGCCACCACCACCCCCAGCAAGCGACTCACCGGTCGTCCCAACGTCTCCCGCCGCAATGTCAAGTCCGGTGGATGGCGAATCGTCAAGGACGCCCTTCCGTTCGGCGACGTCTGGAACCCCAGCCTTCTGCCTCACCTCGATGCGGCCCCGGCGGCGCTCGGACACACCCGATGGGCGACCCAGGGAGATGTCACCCGCCTGGCGAACGCCAGCCCTCTCCAGGTCGGCCAACTGATCGGCACCCACAACGGGGACGTGGAAACCCTCGGACTGCGGACCACCTACGAACTGCCCACCCCCACCGGACAGACCGACACCGAGGTCCTCTATCAGGCACTCGACCAGGCGGCCGGAGTGATCCACCCGACCCTGGACGTGCTGCAGGCCACCCTCGGCCGCGCGGCCCTCGCCTGGACCGACCGGCGTTGGCCACAGTTGATGTTCCTCGCCCGAACCGCCGTGAGCCCTTTGGCCATCGCAGTGGACGACGACGGGAACCTCTACTGGGCCTCCAATCCGGGATGGTTCCGCGACGCGGCCGACGCGTGCGGAGTACACATCGCCCGCGATCGCATCTGGCTGATGCCGGAGGGCACCTTGCTCCTGGTGGACTTCGCCTCGGGCCGCCCGCGCAGGGCCGGGCACTACACGTTTCCGGCGACGGCCCGGGCCAAAGACGATCGACTCGCATCCTTGGTCGCCTACCGGGGATTCAGCAGCGCGGACCGCAAGGCCGACCAGAAGGTTTGCGGCCACCGCACCAAGCCGGAACGGACTCCCGCTTATCGCGCCCGCGTGCCCTTGTGGGCATGAAACCCACCTCGTCTACACCAGACGATCACTTAGGACCGCGCTTGCCTCTCTCCCGCTCGGGAGAGAGGCAAGCCCCATGCCGTCAGCGGAGGTCCATCGCATCCGGCATCTCCACGCCGACGCAACGAAAGTCAGTGTTCACGGCTGTGGGAAACCCCGTGTGCCCAGCGAAGCCTCGCCCCGCATTACAAACGCTCTTGCCATCGCGTGGCGGCGAACAACGCCACCGCCTGCGCCCGGTTCTCCTCGCGTGTGAAGACACGATCGACCAGGCCCCGGAACGACGCAGTCGCCTGGCGCCACGGTTCGCCGGTTAGACGCCGACCCCAAAGCCCTTGTCGAACCAAAGCCCCGCGGTGGGATCCGACAGCCTGCGCCATCTGTCTCGACGACACCCCGGCTTCGCGCAGGGCGGTGTTGGCGAGGCCGAGGGAGAGGTTGACCTGGGCCTGGATGACACCGGGGTCCAGAGATCCGTCCCACATGCGGAACTCCGCGTGGTCGCTGCCGCGGCCGGTGACGGACTCGAAGTTCAACGCATAGTGGTGACTACGGTTGTACTCGCGCACGGCACCGACGGAGGTATACGGCGAAGTCGGAATCCTATTGGGATAGCACCATTCCAAACCTCGATGTCGAGCGCTCGCGGGGTTCTGTGCCAACCGATAGATGACGTCCTCGTACGCATTGACAGTCTCGATCAGACGGTTGTGCACCTCGACGGTGTGGTCGAAATCGGCGACTCCGACGTGCACGTGACCGCCCGTGCGCGCATTCGCCAGACCCCCGTGACGCCGCACGATCGCACAGACGTCCCGAAGGTTCGTCCACGTCGCCATGTCGTCGTACAGGATCGGGGAGACGATCTCGCCGGCGACCGTACTGTCGTACTCCATCCGCCACGCGTTTGCGGCCTCGGTGTAGCCGTTGCGCCGGGACGCGTGATAGCCGTGCAGGTGGGGGTCGCTCGCGATCCCGGCATTGTGCAAGTCCGAGGCCATTGCGGTGGTCGCGGCGGCTCGATCGGCCGCGCTCATCTCCGTCGGGAAGTCGAATTCGATCTCCACGCCGAACGCCCGACCTCCCTCTCGCGCCCCAAGACCTCCCGTGGCGTCGGCCGTGATAAACGGCACCGGCGGCTCCCCGGCGCGTTGCCGCTCCCTCGCCTGCCGATAAACGGCCTGGAACGCTTCGAAGTCCTCACTGTAGGAAACAGCGTGTACCTGGCCGGCGTGAGCGGTGCGCGCCTGCTCCTGCGCCGCTTCCGATGCCGCGTGCTGGACGGCGACTTCGTCGAGGACCGTCTGCGCCGCGAGCCGGTCTGCCGCAGTCGGCTCCATGGCGTTCAGTCGATCCTGAAGTGCCCGCCCGACGGCGACCTCGTGTGCGCAACGGCCAGCGATATACGACTCATCGTGAGGAAGTTCGTGCAAGCAACGCAGGTCGTCGGTCGCCACGACCAGCAGTCCGTCGGATCCCCGCGAAACACGGACTTCCCCGTCAACGCCCCCATCCAGGATGCCCGACCCCATGACGTGTCCGCGGACGGCACAGACAACGTCCTGTTCGTCGGTGACCATTGCGCGAACGGCATCCAGCGGTTGGCCCATCGTGACATCCACATCCGAGGCCAAGCGAGTGTTGTGGAAGTTTGTACCACCGGGCTCCGGGAGTTCCACGCGGGTTACCGGGCGTCCGCTGGTTGCGAAGCCCGGCGGATGGGGCGTCACCTCCGGCGACGCGCCCGAGTTCGTCGGCGCGACCACGTGGTGCTGGTGCGTTATGCGTGTTCCCGATCCCATCAACTCTCCTCGGTGGCGTTCGGCGTGGGGAAGGCGCCGGCCCGGGCACTGAGAACGATGACGCCGGCGGAGTGCAAGGACAGGAGGAGATTCCAGTCGTCGCCCGGGTCGATCCAGATCAGTCCCCGGTCGGGGCCTTGAGGCCGGGGAAGACGGCCTGCGGGCCGGTAGAAGGACGTGACGAGGACGAGCGGCACGGGTGCGTCCCAATGTGTGACGGTGGGGGGCGTCTCGCGACTCGCCAGCAGGATTGAACGCTGCTGCTCGGTGCACTGGTCGAGTTCGGGGACCGCGGCTAGGCCGGCCTGGAGGTGGACCTGCAGCCGAAGGGCCAGGCGGATACGGGCTGCGGCCCGCTCCTTTGGGCTGGTGAGAGTCGAGTAGTTCGGGATGATCACATCGAGCAGGTCGGACACGGTGTCGGCGTAGGCGCGTTCACGTCCTCCGTCGTGAATCAACTCGAACCGATACGGCGTCCCGTCGTCCTTCACAGGCGGTGCGGCCGGCTCAACGGCGGACGAGACATTACGAACACGGATGGCTGTCACGAGTACTCCTTGATGGATGGGTTATTGCTGTCACACTGCGACGGACACCGGATGGTCCCTGGGGCACGACGAGGCGCTGCCAACGTCTCTAGCGCCCTGCGTGCCATCGCGTCGCGGCGAACAAGGCCGCTGCCTGCGCCCTGTTCTCCCCGCGGGAAAAGATGCGATCGGCCAGGCTGCGAAAGGACGCAGTCGACTCCCGCCAACGGTCGCCGCTGAGACGTCGGCCCAGAAGTCCTTCCCGCGCCAGCGCGGCGCGCTGGCTACCGACGGGTGCGCGCACGAGAGGTGCCGAGGTTCCGGCTTCGCGCAGGGCGGTGTTGGCGAGGCCGAGGGAGAGGTTGACCTGGGCCTGGATGACGCCGGGGTCCAGAGATCCGTCCCACATGCGGAACTCGGCGTGGTCGCTGCCGCGGCCGGTGACGGATTGGAAGTTCAGTCCGACGTGGTGACTGTTGTTGTTTTCGCGCACTGACCCGACCGATGTATACGGCGAACTTGGAATCCGGTTGGGGTGGCACCATTCGAGCCCGCGATGTCTGCTACTAGCCGGATTCTGGGCCAAGCGGTAGATGACGTCCTCATAGGCTCCGACGGTCTCGATCAGTCGGTTGTGGTTGCCGACGGTGTGGTCGAAGTCAGGGACCGCGACGTGTACATGGCCCCCGGTCCGGGCACTGGCCACGGCCCCGTGCGACCGTACGATTGCGCAGACGGCCGCAAGGTTGGCCCAGGTCTGAGGCTCGTCGTACAGAATCGGAGAGACGATCTCTCCGGCGACTGTGGCGTCGGACTCCAACCGCCACGCGTTCGCGGCATCCGTGTAGCCGCTCCTCGCCGACGCGTGCCACCCGTAAAGGCGAGCGTCGGCCGCAATCCCCGCCGTGTGAAGATCCCGGGCGATGGCCAACCTCGCCTCAGCCTGCGCGGTTCCACTCATGGCGGTGGGGAAGTCGAATTCGATCTCCACGCCGAACGCCCGGCCTCCTTCCCGCGCCCCGAGGCCCCCTGTCGCGTTCTCCGTGAGAAACGGCACCGGCGTCAACCCGGTGGCCTGTCGTTGCCTCGCCTGGTCGTATGCCGTTTGGAAGGCGTCGAAATCGTTGGTGTACGAAACAGCGACGGCCAGTCGACCGGCGTGTTCGACGCGCGCTCGTTCCTGGGTAGCGACCGACGCGGCGTGCTCGACCGTGACCTCGTCCAGGACAGTCTGGCTCGCCAGCCGTTGGGCGGTGGTCGGCATCATGGCGTCCAGCTGGTCTTGAAGCGCGCTTTCGACTGCGGTCTCGTGGCGGCACCGGCCGTTGACCAGAGGTTCTTCGTCGTGACCCGACCCCTCCTCGCAGCGAAGGCCTCCGGCGTCCACGAGCAGCGCTCCGTGGGGTCCGCTTGAGATTCGTACCTCGCCCCCCACGCTGACCCAGTCAAGGGTTTCATCCGGTACTTCAGCCCTGATTTCGCAGAGCGCGTCCTGCTCGTCGGTAACGGTGTCCGCCACGAAACGCAAGGGTCGGGGAAGCGTTATGGACGCATGGTCATCCTCCACGACCCGGTAGTAGAAGCCCGCGTTGTTGGCCTCGGGGAAACCGAGGCGAATCCACCCGCGTTCCGGCAGTTCGGAGGCTGGCGTATTGCTCTCTGCCGAAGCGTCAGCCTCTCCAGGGTTGCTCGGCGCTACCGCGTGGTGCTGGTGGGCGATGCGTGTGCCCGATCCCATCGGACCTCCTGTGTGGTGGTGACGGATAGGGCGCCCCTTGCGACGACGCCAGCAGCGAAGTCACGGGGAAATCGGCCTCGACCAAGCCCGCCTGGTGGATGGGCCAGGACTACGGACGAGCGCCCCGGGTGGAGCGAACTGAAGCGGCGAGTCGCTTGGTCATCCATCCGGGCGGCAGGGTCAGCAGCGAACGACACGCTCACCCTCCATCGGCGCATCACCGCTGCCAACGCGTCGCCGCGAACAACGCCGTAGCCTGCTCCTTGTGCTGTGCGCGGTCGAACACGCCGTCAACGAGCTGCCTGAAGTTGAGTGTGGTGTCCCGCCACCACTCGCCGCGCAGCCGCCGCCCCAGCAAGTTGTTGTCCTCCAGAATCCGCCGGTTGCTTCCCAACGGCCACCGCTCCCCAGACGCAGCTTGCGCGCCGCGTACGGCGGCCGCGGTTATACCCAGAGAGAGATTGACCTGAGCCTGGATCACGCCCGGATTCAGTGAGCCATCCCAGAGGCGAAACTCGGCGTGATCGCTTTCCGTCCCCTGCGCGGAGCTGAGGTTGATCGCGTGCCCATGACGAGCTGAAGTGCGCACGGGCCACAAATCGTTGCCGATACCGTACCCGTCGGAAGGCACTCTGTTGGGAAGGCACCACTGCCGTCCTCGATGGCGACTATCCGGTGAGTCAGGATTCTGTGCCAAGCGGTAGAGCAGGTCCTCATGGGCCGCGAAAGTCGACATGAGCCGGTGATGGTTCGCGGTGTCGTGGTCATAGTCGTGCATGCCCACATGAATGTGCCCACCGGTGCGCATGCTTGCGACACCTCCATGAGACTTGATGATCTCGCACACTGTCGCGAGGCTTCGCCAAGTCTCCGGTTCGTCGTACAGGATCGGGGAGACCAATTCGCCGTCGACGGTGCAGTCCGTCTCCAGACGCCAACCGTTTCGCGCGTCGGTGTATCCGCGGTCCTGCGAAGCGTGGTAGCCGTACACTCGGTTGTCCCTTGTCAACCCTGCTGCGTACAGGTCCCGGGCGATTGCCTGGCGGACGCCGGAAGATCCCAGGGTGCTGAAGGGCCCTGCATCGAATTCGAGCTCCAGGCCGAATCCGCGGCCGCCCTCACGAGCTCCGAGCCCGCCCGTAGCGTCCTCCAACAGGTACGGAATCATCTCTTCACCGCGGGTGGCCCGATCTCGCGCTGCACGGAATGCCCGCTGGAACGCGTCGAAATCCTCCTCGTAGCTGGGGTTGGCGGTGCCGGGCCAGCGGTCACGAGCTTGGACCTGCAGCGTTTGTGCGGAGTTGTGTTCGGCGAGCGTCTCGTCGAGCACTGCCTGCGCGGCGACGCGTTGGACGGTCGGGTCTTCGGCACGGTGTTCGTCGCCGAAGCTCGTGCTCAGTTCCTCCCGCAGTCGATGGAACGTTGCGACTTCGTCGTCTGTGGCCTCGCCGGCATGCACGCGCTGTCCGGCGCGAAGCACACGCCCGAGGAGTTCCTCCTGCACTCCGCCGGGCACGCTCGACCGGCTCCCCTGGTCCGCGTCCGTCCCCGGAACAGCCTCACTGTTCCCTGCGAGGGAGTTCAGGACAGTCGGCGGCGTGATCAGGACATCCGTGATCGGTTCGTGGTGATCGTCACCGAGGTCCGACGAAACGTCGTGGCTGATTTGGATGCCATGAGTCTGATGAGCGATACGGCTACCGGATCCCACGGTCACTCCCGAGGTAGACGTATCCAGGGCAGGAGGCGCGATCGAGACGAAACTCGTCGATGGGCTTGCCGGCCCTCCGGGCGCCCTGTCTTGGTGCTTGCTGCTCGAGTGGCGGATCTGAAGCCGGCGAGTGCGGCCCGAAACCGCGCTCGCCGTGCGGCGCAGGTATCGGCTCCACTGAGAGACTGCGGGCGGAAACCCGCCATGGCTCCCCCTCACCGCCGTTGCCGGTGCATGCAGCGACGAACATCGCGATGCGTCGTATTCTGCAATCCGCGATCCCGGCCGCGTATGGCCAACCCTCTCGCCTATTCATCATCGCTCCATCTCGTGTCCTGCCAGCTCGTAGCGGCGAACAGTGCCGTGGCTTGGTCTTTGTATTGCAACCCGGGAAACACGTCGTCCATGAGCCGCCGAAACATTCGCGTGTTCTCGTTCCATGCGGATCCGGTCAGCCGCTGTTCGGACAGACCCCGGCCGAGCAGGTGACGTCGACGTTCACCGAGAGCCATGCGGTCGCCGCCAGCAATCAGACCTGCACTGCCGGAGTCGCGTACGGAGGCCGCCGTGAGGCCGAGTGAAAGGTTGATTTGAGTCTGGATGACACCGGGCTCCAACGATCCGTCCCACAAGCGGAATTCCGCATGGTCACCGGACCACCCGGTCGCGCCGCTGAGATTGACGGCGTTCCCGTGTGACGCACCCTGGTGCATGTCCCAAAAATCGTTGTATGCGATGTCAGGTACGTAGTTTGGCCTGCACCAATCGATTCCTCGATGCATGCGCCCGAACGCCGCAGGGTTCTGCGCGAGCCTGAACAGCACATCCTCGTAGGCGGAATACATGGACATCAGCCGGTGGTGGTTCTCGGTGTCGTGGTCGTAGTCGTGCATTCCGACGTGAACGTGGCCGCCCGTTCTGACGCTCGCGGTTCCGCCGTGCGACCTGATGATTTCGCAGACCGTTGCCAGGTTGCGCCAGGTGCTGGGCTCGTCGTAGAGGATTGGCGAGACGAGCTCACCATCCACCGTGCAGTCCTCTTCCAGACGCCAGCCATTCGGAGTATCGCTGTAACCTTCTTCCGCCGACGCGTGATACTCGTGCACGTATTCGTCGCTCGACAAGCCAGCCTCGTAGAGATCTCGGGCGATGGCCCTGCAGGCTTCATAGCCTCCCGTATGCCTGCCGCGTTTGACGTCGAACTCGAGCTCCAAACCGAACCCGCGACCACCGTTACGTGCACCAAGACCGCCAGTCGCGTTTTCCAACATGTAGGGAACCATGGGCTCGCCAGACTCGGCCCGTTCCCGGGCTGCTTGGAAGGCCTGCTCGAACAGGCGGGGGTCGTTTTCGTAGCTGGGGTTAGCTGTGGCGCCGGGCCATCGATCACTTGCCTGGATCTGGAGCGTTCGCGCCGTGTTGTGTTCGGCGAGAGTTTCGTCAAGTACATCCCGCACAGCGGCGCGTTGGACGTTCGGGTCTTCGGCCGGATGCTCCGTGCCGAAACTCGCGCTCAGCTCGTCACGGAGTCGCTGAAGTGTTTCGACGTCGCTGTCGGCCGCCTCGCCGTCGCGCACCCGTGTCCCGGTAAGGAGTATTCGCGCGAACAGCTCCTCCTGCACGGCACGGGCTGTTCGCGGAGCCCCTTCCAGCCCGGGACCATTCTCAAGTCCCGCGGCAGAATCCCCCCCAGATTGCAGGTCGCGTCCCAACCACTCGTTCAGTCGGAAATATTCGGCCGCCTCCTCGGGGCTCATGCCCCGGTGCGCCGACTCATCCATGATCTCCCGAATGCGTAGGACAGCGGCATTCCGTGCTGCGTCCGGATCCAGAGGAACACCACCGGCGGACGGGTCCTCCAGAGTGGTGTGGACACTGTGGGTCTGATGGGCGATGCGGCTACCCGAGCCCACAGTGACCGCCGACGTCGGTGGGTGCGGCCGAGCCCTCGGCCAGCCGCGCGTAGTAGCGGACGTTGGCGGTGAAGAGGTCTTCGGTCCGGGCCTGGGTGTCGACGCGACCGTTCTCCGTCATGACCGCGCCGTGGCGCGCATATTGGAGCGCGTTTTGACTGACCAGGTACAGGCGACCCGGGAACAGCGCCTGCAGCGTCACAATTCGGTCCGCTCGACTCGACCCCGTCAAGACCATCGGCACATCTTCGGGCAACGTTGCCGCCAGGTAGGCCAAGCCAGGGAGCGCCATCTCCTGCCAGTCGTCGTCCGTGCGAAACGTCTGCAGGTTCACCGCGAGCGCGGGTGGCGCCACCGTAGCGGCATAGATCCAGTCGATGTAGCGGTCCAGATCCTCCAGGCGCAACCAGTAGACGCAGGGGGCCGCCGTGACGCCCGCTGCGGCCAACTCCGCAGCGAACATCAGATTGCGGCGCATGTTGATCAGGTGCTCGGCGCGCGGTTGGTTGAAGTACATGCTGGTGTTCGGCGTAAGGACCAGGTCCCACTCCTGCGCAGCCAGTGTCTCGCCCAGGCGATCCGCCTTGCGGCGCGTCCAAAAGCCCTCGACGAGCGGGTCCTCCGCGTACCCGACGAGGATGGCCTTCTGCTCCGGTCGCAGTCCCAGCGCTTGGCGTGCAGTCTTCCCGTGAAACCGCGGGTAGACCTTGTGCGTGCTGGGGCTGACGACGCGACGCAGGCCGATTGCGTAGGCCGGCCACTGCAGCTGAGCGTCCATCCCGGCCACGTCGTGACCATCGACCTGCGGGATGTACCGCGGCAACGTAGGCAGTGTGCCGGGCACCTTCAAATCGGTGAAACGAACCGTGCCACCGATGTCGTCCATCCACGCGCCGATGTCGGGCCGCGACCCGCACCGGATCGGGCAGCGACTGCACGCGTCGGCGGAGAGATGACCCTTCCGCGGATCTTCTCCTCGCGCGCAGGTGCAGTACTCACAGGTGGACGTGCTCCCCGAACACACCGGTTCGACGGCCGCCGGGTTATCGATGAAGAACGGACACACCGAACAGTCGCATCCGGCAGCCGGAACAGGCGACGGCGGCCCTAGGCGCGGCATCGGCAGGGAGACGTTCATCGAGTTCCTCCTGTGGAACTAGCGGCTGCATCCAGATGGCCTGTGAGTTCGGCGAGCAACATGCGCAGCGAGCCCGAATCGAAGCGATGCAGGACCCGACCCTCGGCGAGCTGCCCGTTGAGCGCACGAACGCCGGCGAGCGCGGCTTCGGCCACGTCCGGGTCCACGGGCGTGCTCTCCTCGATCGGCGAAACGTCGATACCCTCACGTGCGTTGGACACCAAGGCCGCGGCGGCGTCGGGCGCGACAACGACACGCTCAAGGTCGCCCTCCTCCTCTACCTCCGACCCCACCCCGGAACCGGAGTTCTCGATCTCACCGAACGCGGTGCGATCGCGCGTCAACTTGGCCGCTCGCTCGGCGTTCGCGTCCTGGCGGACCGACAGCGCGACATCCACTGCCTCGTCCGGCGTCAACGCCGGATCTTGGCCCTTGGCCCGGGTGACCGCAGACAGCAGGTCGGGCCGTCCCAGCCGCTGCACGGCCTGCCACAACTCACTTGCCGCCTCGCGGCGACCTCGAGTCAGACGCGCAAGGTTCGTCCGGGCCGCCAACGAGACTTGGTGCTCATCCATCTCGCTGGAAATCTCTCGAGGCAACGTTCGAAACGCCGCCACCAGCTCGCGCGCACGCCGGGAACTGATTTGCAACCCCAAGCGGCGCAGGACCAACGTCCACGGGGCGGCCAGGTCCGCGTCGGATCCCCGGAGCTTCTCCAACGCCTGGAATCGAGCAGCCGGATCCTCAAGGCGCAGGACGTCCGCGACAACCTCGATGCGCGCCGCCACCAACTGAGAGTGCAGGATCGCGCTGCGCTCCAACAGCAAGGCCGCAGCCAACTCTCCGGGCTGAAGATCCTCGCGCGCGAGGTTCTCCACGAGCTGCCATGTTCGCCGCTCTTCCGCACTGATGGGCCCCGGGCAGATCACCGCGGGCAGCATCTCGAAACGCGGGTTGTCCGGTTGGTTGACTGCCCCCCACCGGCAGGCGCGATATCGCCGCTCGCCGACTACCAGACGTCGTTCCGGCACATCCCCCGGACCATCGATCTCCTCGACCAAGACAGCCTGCAGCACACCGACCGTCGAGATCGAGGAAATCAGATCCGCCAGCCCCTCCGCGCTGGTGCTCTGCCCCGGACCGCGCCCCTGAATATCCGTGTACACCGAACCGCGCATCGGCAGCATCTCGAACCTGCGTTGCCGCAGCCGCTCCGAACGCTGGAGAGCCTCGTTCAGTTCGACAACACCGACAACCGGCGGCTGCGCCCCGTGCTCAAGTACAGCATTCGTCACGATGCCACCCCTTTCGAGCAATGAGTGGTGAGCCAGGCTTCGAACAGCGATCGGCCACGCCGAAGAGCACAGTCGCGCCCAGCCATCACGAACCCCCCGGGGAATCGGGGCGCAGTGACCGCCGCGGCCTGGACGCGCCTGCGGCACGACCCCCGGAACCGGGCCCACCCGACTCCTGACCCTGGGCATGCGACGCCGACCCGGGCGCACGGACCGCTGCACGACGGTCCGCCCTGAGGAAGACATCGGTGGCCGCAGGTCGATCATCCGGCGAGCCGCGCAACAGCGGGGTGAAGATCGGCGCGAAAGGCCCGCGCTCACGCAACTCTGCCAACGTGGTCACCCCAACGTTGAGCGTCGCGGACAGACGAGCGAGCCGCGGATCCTCGCGCGTCAGGGCATAGAGATCCTCAGTCCGCGCCGCCAGCCGTGCCGCGACCGTGCGACGGCTGGACGGGTCCTCCTCCGCGTCGAGCACGACCAACAACCGCGGAAACACCGGATACGTGTACCGCCATGCAGGCCGCGACGCCGCGGCGGAACGCCTCGCCCGATTCGGATGTTGCGGCACGTACTCGTACAGCCGCCCATACGCAGCCAGCTTCGCAGCCAACCGTGTGGCTGTCATAGTGGCGCGGTCCAGCTCCACGAACACGTTCACCATCGTTCGCAGACCACGATGGACATGAACGTAATTGACGACAGCATCCGAGATCACGTGATCATCCTCGAATCGCCGCTGGCCGTCCCGAATACGATGAGCCACTTCCGGGGTCCAATCCAAAGGACCACACTCATGCCCCAGCGCGCGCGCGTGTTCGACAAAGGCGATACCCATCTCGTTCACCGCCAGCGTGTGGGCCTGCCGAGTGCTGGCCACAGACTCCGGGAGACCCGATACGGCCGCGTCACCAATTCGCGACCCTCCTCAACCACTTCTGCGCC
>NZ_CP182423.1:0-4217944 GCF_051903075.1 Embleya australiensis | reverse complement strand
CCCGCGGAGCGGGTCCCCAAGCCGCTGCGCGGCTTGCGAGCGAAAGGCTGCCGCGTTGCGGCAGCCGGGTGGCGCGTTGCGCCACCCGGTGAAGGACGGCCGCGTTGCGGCCGTCGGAGCCCGCTGCGCGGCCTCCCGGTGTACCGCTGCGCGGTACACCCGAGCCACCCGCTGCGCGGCTGGCTCAAGGCCGCAAGCGGCCTGCCGGCAGCGGCAACCGGGGTGTCTGGGTTACGCTTTCGGGGCTCTGGCTCGTATATCTGATGAGCCATCACATTGGATCTGACGCATCGTCAGCTGTGATTTCCAATGCCTGACTCGACGTCAGTCGCAATCTGACTTGCCGTCATGTGGTGCGGTGGGGTTTCCCACGTCCGAGAAGTCCGGTGGGCTTCGCTTCAGGGTGACACATCGGTACCGAGTCACGCCGTCGGCTTGCATCAAAACATCTTCTACCCGAGTCTGTGATTATGAGCCCCTCGTACCGAGGCGTCGCGCCGAGCGTGACTCTACGCCGTCATCAACGCGAAGCCGTGCAGAACGTAGTCGCCGAGTTCCGGCGTCCGCTCGAGGAATTTCGGCTCGGCGACGGGCCGTACGCGGGCCGGCGGGCCCAGGTCGTGTCCGCCACCGGGTCCGGCAAGACCGACATCGCCGCGGCCGTGGCAGGCGAGGTGGCGCCGCGGGGGCGGGTGCTGGTCCTGGTGCCCACCCTGGGTCTGTTGACCCAGACCATGACCGCGTGGCGGCGCGCGGGGCGCGACGGGCCCATGGTGGCGTTGTGTTCGCTGCCGAACAGCGATCCGGTCCTCGTCGACGCCGGCGCGCGGGCCACCACGAACCCGTACCGCTTCGCCCTCTGGGCGGGCCGTACGCGGCACGTCACGGTCTTCGGGACCTACGCCTCCCTCCGGCAACTCCTGAAGGCCCACAAGGGCAACTACGGCCTCCCGGTACTCCCCTGGACCCTGGTGATCGTCGACGAGGCACACCGCACCAGCGGCTACCTGGGCAAGAAATGGGCCGCCGTCCACGACAACCGACGCCTCCCGGCGCAGCGGCGGCTGTACATGACCGCCACCCCGCGGGTGTGGGACCCACAGGCGCGTAGTGCGTACGCGGCGTTGGGGGCGCGGCCGACGTCGGTGCGGTACGAGGCGCCGGAGGAGTTCGACGACGAGGAGGTCGTCGAGGGCTTCGGGGGCTTGGAGGGGGTCGACGGGGGGTCGGAGGGTCTCGATCTGGTCTTCGATTTCGCCTCCGGTGAGGACGACGGGGACGAGGAGTGGGAGGCGTTCGCCGAGGAGACCCCGGATGAGGCCGAGGAGGAGGTCTCGGGGACTGTCGAGGATGTCGAGGCGGAGGAGCGGCTGGTGGCGATGCCGTTGCCGCCGGGGTTGGTGGCGTCGATGGACGACGAACGCCTCTTCGGCAGGGTGGTGTTCGAACTGCCTCTCGTCGAGGCTTGTCGCCACGGGATCTGTGCGCCTTTTCGGGTGATCCTGGTGGAGGTCACCGATGCCGAGGTGGAGGCCGCGGCGGCGGCGAAGGGCCTCGCGCTCAACAGGAACACGCAACGCCCCCAGGACGCGGAGGAGTTCCGGGGTGCACGGTTGGCGGCGTTGCAGACGGCGTTGCTCAAGACCGCCGCCGAGTACGGGCTGCGGCGCATCCTCACGTTCCATCACCGCGTCAAGGAGGCGCAGGCGTTCGCTGAGGGCCTGCCGAAGGCGTTGGGGCGGCTGCACGCGGCGGATCCGCGGACGTATCCGGGGTCGGTGGGCGCGGGGTGGTTGTACGGCGGTGACGACGCGGAGGTCAAGCGCGAGGCGTTGCGGGTGTTCGAGGCCGGTGTCGACGCGGACGGCGTCGTGGCCGAGCGGTCCTTCCTCGCGAACTGTCGGGTGCTGGGCGAGGGTGTCGACCTGCGGGTGGACACCGTGGTGTTGGCGGATCCGCGCGGTTCGGTGGTGGACATCTGCCAGGTCCTCGGTCGTGCGGTCAGGCCCTCGCCGGAGGGCGACAAGATCGCGTCGATCGTCGTGCCGATCTTCCTGCGCAGGGGCGAGACGCCCGACGACATGCTCGTCTCCCCCACCTGGGCGCCGTTGGCCCGCGTCCTGTACGCGCTGCGGTCCCACGGGACGGATGTCGTCGACGTCCTCGCCGTGCCCCAGGTCGACGGGGCGGCGCAGGAGACGGCCCGCCCGTTCGACGACGGTGACGACGAGTCCGGTGGCGAGGGCGGGCCCGGGGGGCGGGGTTCGCTGGTGTGGTTCTCCTCCCGGCGCGACCCGGTCCGGTTGGCGCGGTTCGTGCGTACCCGTGTCCTGGACCCTCAACGGCGCAACTGGCTGCGGGGGTACGCGGCCGCGGAGCGCTACCGCGAGCGGTTCGGGAATCTCGAGATCCCGCTGCACACGGTCGACATCGACGCGCACGGCGTCACCTTCCCCGTGGGGAGCTGGGTGTCGGAGATGCGGCGCGCGTACGCGAACGGCGGCCTGGATCGGACGCAGATCGCCGAGCTCGAGGCGTTGGGGATGGTGTGGGACGCCTACGACCGGGGGTGGCGGGACGCCCTGGCCCACGCCCGTGAGTACGCCCGGCTGCATGTGGGCCTGGCCGCGCCGGTCGACGCGATCATCGACGGCTTCCCCATCGGACGGCAACTGCAGAAATGGCGCCAGGGCAACGGCATGAAACGCCACCCGGAACGCGCCGAACAACTCGCAGCCATCGACCCCGAATGGAACCCCCGGCACTGGTCGATCGACTGGCAGCGCCACCTCAACCACCTCCGCCACTGGCAACAGACCCACAACCCGCCCGCCGCCCTCGAGGGCGGCGACGGCGCAGCGGCGGGTGGACATGAGCCGGGTGTCGGGGTGGGGGCTGGTGGGTCGTACGGCGCAGCGGCGGGTGCGGGTGGGGTGCCCGACGCGGCGGCGGTTCGAGACGGCGGGGGCGGAGGCGCGGCGGCGGGTGTGGTCGGGCCGGGCGTCGCGGGGCCCGGGCACGGGACGGCGGCGTCCCGGGGTACGACGGCGGGTGGGCATGGATCGGGCGGTGAGGTGGGCCTGGCCGGGCCGCGCGGCGCAGCGGCGGGGGTGGCTGGTGGGGTCGGGGTGCGTAGCGCGGCGGCGGGTGTGGCGGGGCGGGTCGCGGCGGGTGGTGTGGGGGCCGACGTCGGCGGTGGGGCGGCGGGGCCGGCGGCGGTGCGGGAGGTGGTTGTTCCCGGGCCCGGGACGGTGTATCGCGGGGTCGGGATCGGGCGGTGGGTCGAGCGGCAGGTCGCGGGGTGGGCGCGGTTGAACGCGGCGCAGCGGGAGGCGCTGCTCGCGGTGGGCGTTGTGGCGTCGGCCGTCGGGGTGGTGGCGGGGCGGGGCGGGGGGTCGGGTGGGCCGAGGGCGGGGCGCAGTCGGGACGAGGCGTTCGCGGTGGGGTTGGCCGCGGCCGGGGTGTTCTTCGCGCGGGAGGGGCATCTGGAGGTCCCGCGTGGGCACGTCGAGGTTGTGGAGGTGCCCGGGGGTGGCGGGGTCGAGGAGGTGCGGTTGGGGGTGTGGGTCACCAACACCCGGGCGCGGCGCGGGAAGTTGACGGGTGAGCGGATCGCCGCGTTGGACGCGATCGGGATGCGGTGGACGTGACGTCGGGTGTGAGATCCGGCGTGAGGTTCAGGGTGCGGTGTCGGTTCTCGTCGAGGGTGGTTCGGGGTGGGGGCTTTGCTCGATGAAGGTGAGTGTCTGGTGGTCCAAATCGAGTTCAACTGTGCCGCCGTTGTGCTTGCGGATCTGACGCCATACGTCGTAGCCGGTCATGATTGCTTTTTCCCAGTCGGCGGCTCTGAGGACGTTGACTTCCAGGTGGGCGGTCATCTGGTCGATCGTGTCGAGGAGTTCGTGGTCGACGTGGCGGGTGTCTTCGAAGAAGCCGTGGCGCGTGGCGTAGGTGAAGACCAGGGCGGATACGCCTTCTTCGATGGCGATTGCGCGGCCTCCGTCTTCGGCTTCGTCGACGCCGGGACGACTGCGGCGTTTGCGCTCCAGGAGGAAGCGGGTGACGGGCGACCAGCCTAGGACTGCGGCGTGCGCAAGGTGGAAGGCGTCGTGGAAGCGGTAGTCGTCCTCGATGTGGGATGCGCTGGTGAGGGGGTCACCTGCTTGGCTGCCGTCCTCACGGGTGAGTCGGACGCGGTTGTCTTCGGTGGGGGTGAACGTGAGGGTTGTGCGGCGGGGAAGTTGCTCGTGGGGCGGGTAGTCGGCGTCGAAGTGGACGCGTTCGAGGTCGGGGGTGACGCGCCATCGGTCCTTGGCCTTTTCGAGGCTGGCGGCGGCGACGTCCTCGAGGTCGAGGTCCAGTCGGTGGGCCAGGGCGGCGACGTACCACAGGACGTCGCCGAGTTCTTCGCGTAGTTGTTGGCGTCCGGTGGTCGTGCCGTCGCGCATACGCTTTTTGTAGGCCGTTGCGACCGAGCCGACTTCACCGACGAGACCGAAGAGGGGCACGAGGACGGGGTCGGCGTCCGGGGTGGGCGGTTGCAGGGTTTTCAGGGCGGCCTGCTGGTAGCGGGCGAGGTGCACGTACCCTCCGTCTAGCGAGTTAGGCGACAAGTCTGTCGGATTTCCCGACACGCTTGGTATGCTAGATGACGTCAGCCCGGCTGTCCGGGAGTCGCGAACACGGGCGGGTGTCGCCATGCCGGACGGAAGCGTCAGGGAGATCGTCGACGTCGTCGTGGAGCTTCTGGCGGAGCAGCAGGGTCGATCGGTCGACGAGTTGTACGAGGAACTTTCGTCCCAGGGTGCGGAGTTGCCGGTGGACTCCGTGTTGATCGTGGAGATCCTGACCCGTGTCGAAAACCGTTTTGGCGTGACGATCAGCGCGGATGCCGAGGCCGGAAGATCTCTGCGCTCCGTGTGGGCTTTCGCCGAGACCGTCCACGAAGCCGTCCCCGCGAAGGAGGGGCTGTCATGACCGCCGTATCCGAGCCTGCGGACGACGATGTCGAGCGTGCCCGGCTCGGGCAACGATTGAGGAGCACCCGCGATTATCTGGGCCTGTCCCAGCAGCAGGTGGCCGAACGGACCGGCATCCCCCGTTCGGCTGTCAGTGACATCGAGCGCGGAGTGCGCAAGGTGGACACGATGGAGTTGAAGAAGCTGGCGCGCCTCTACCGGTTGTCCGCGTCCTACTTCCTGGACGAGGACGAAGACGCGGATGCCGGTGAGCACGCCTTGGCGGGGATGCCTCGGACTCGCAAGGACTTGACGGAAGGGGACCGGATCGAGGTGGCCAGGTTCATCCAGTACCTCAAGGCTCGGCGTGCGGCCGAGGCGGAGGCGGAGTCCTCGGACGCTTCGGATGGGCCGTCGGCGTCCCCGGAGCTCCTTTGAGTTGGGACGAGGCGCACGGGATCGCGATGATCGCCGCAGCGCACGCCCACCAGAGCCTGAGGGTTCCCCGCGACGACTATGTGGACGTGTTCGCCGCTTTGAAGGCTGCGAATGTGGAAGTTGTCGCTCGAAAGTTGGGTCCGTTGTTGGGGTTCTACCTCGCGTCGGGCGACGGCGGGCCGGCTTGTCTGCTCAACGAGGGCTTGGTTGAAACCGACATCCGACACACCCTGGCTCACGAACTGGGCCATCACGTCCTGGGACACGGGACGACCCTGGATCACGACGGGGACAGGAGGTGGGGACGTTGGGGTGAGGACTGGCCGGAGCACGAGAAAGCCGCCGAAGCCTTCGCGTCCTGGTTTCTGATGCCGTTGCCGGCCGTCCGTGCGGCCTGCGCGCGTGTCGGTGTACGGCACCCGTCCAGCCCTGCGGACGTCTATCGGATCGCGCGCTGGCTGGGCACTCCCTACGCCACCACGGTGCGACACCTGGTCCGGCTCAAGGCCATCGGACGATCCACCGAGAGGATGTGGGTGAAAAACGCTCCGGCGGATCTGAAGAACCTGCTCGCGCACGGGCTCGGAATCTCCCCTCGGGCCCATGTCCACGCCCTGGGGCGTGGTGCTCATGATGCGCACATACGTGTGGCCGCCGGGGATCTGCTCTTGTTGGACTTCAGCGGTGCCTGGGACGCGATCCCTCCCGGCTTCGCGAACGAGGATCCGTCCGACCAGACGCAACTTTCTTGGGAGGGTGGCCCCGACGGCAACCGCGCCCTGTGGGTCACCGAAGAGTTGAACGGCGTTTCCACCCTGACTGCCACCTCCGGCGACGAGATCTTCCACGTCACCGTGTCCCCGGTACCGCGACGTCATGGCTCCGATCACTTCTGGGAGTCGTAGCCCGAACGCCGCGCGCCAGTGCTCCGTCGAGGGGAGACAGAAAGTGCACACCTTCACCGTCGACGCTCCCGACGTGTCCTCCGCCTGGCTGAGGGCCTGCGGGCGCCTGGCCGAATTCCCGGGCGCGAAGGGCTACCACACCGTCGTGCGCATCTCCGATCCGCGGCACGAACATCCAGATATGCGAGCCGAGTTGGAGCGCCTGCGCATCGCCAAGGACAAGTACCCGATGGAAGCGGTGATCAACACCCTCTTCCCCGCCGCGCTTGCTGCCTCCAGCAAGGATCACGCCGAGTTGGCCCGACGCTATCTCGCCATGTACGAGCGGCTGCGCAAAGCCGATCGGCGCAACGTCCACGGCACCTACTTCGGGCGGCTGGTGGGCCACCCCGGCCGCGACGGGAACACGGCTCCGGTCGACCAGTTGGGTGTGCTCATCGCGCGGCTACGGCAGCTCAGCCGCAGCAGTCGCTGGAACGCGGTGTACGAGGCCGGCACCGTCCACGTCGAGGACGGTCCGCCGCCGGTCGAGGAGGCTCCGACCGACCTGCCCATCCGCGACCTCGGGGGCGACACCCAGATGCTGGACTTTCCCTGCCTGAGTCACGTCTCGTTCCAGCTGGAGAGCGGCGCCGGCATCGTCCACACGGTCGCCTACTACCGCAGCCACTACATGTTCGACCGCGCCTACGGCAACTACCTGGCGCTCGGCAAGCTCAACGCCTGGGTCGCCGAGCAGGCGGGTCTGCGTCCGGGAAGTCTGATGGTCGTGGCAGGCGTGGCACGTCTGGATTGCACTCGAGAGATCCTCGCCCGGGTGAACAGGGCGCAGCAGCAAGAAGACCTGTTCGCTCCCCAGGGTTGACGCTCAGGGGCACGCCGACGCTCCGGCCGCACTCTCTGTCCCGGGCGCGTCGGCGCCGCCCAGTCCCCACTTCGGGGGAAACCACGGTGTCAACGGCGCGGAGTCGGCGCGGTAGACCTGCTTGATCCGTGCGCGGCCGCTGATCCCGGCGACGTCGGGGTGCGCGACCCTGGCGTACTTGTCGACCTCGCAGAACAGGTTCTGGCAGTCGATCAGTTGGAGTCGGCGGCGGCCTCCCAGCCGCACCGGTTCCAGGCCCAGTCGGGCGAAGTGCTCCTCCTGGGTGTCGGTCATGTAGTGGATGACCTCCGCCTCGATGCCGTCCGCCGCCGCACCGAACGCCTTGCGGATGCCGTCCTTGGCACCCGGGCCGGGCACGACGAAGTCGCCTTCCTCGAAGGGCATCTCGGCCGCGTAGTTCAGGTCGATCACGTACTGGTAGGCCAGGAACGGGCCGATCGCCGGGTAGCCGAGCAGGATCCGGTACGCCTCCTGGAGGCTCTTCGCCGCCAGTACCCGCGCGGGCGCGTTCGTGGCCATCATCGTCTCCAGCACGCGCAGGTGATTGGCGTGCTTGCGCGGCTCCCCCATGGCCGGCGGCGGGGTGATGTAGGCCGCCGAGTACAGCCGCCCACCGGACGCGAACGCCTTCGACAACACTTCGTCGTAACGACCGAAGTCGTAGTCCGCCCACGTCGGCGTCCCGCCGAGCGCGCCCACCAACAACTCCCACGTGGACGCCTTGTTGAAGAACTTGAACAACAGCGTGCGGAAGAACACCTCCTCCCAGCGCTGATCACCCCGGTAACTCACCCCCGCGATCAGCTGCTGACTGACGCGATCCGCCGCGCGGAAGCAGTTGGTGAACCGGTGACGGGCCAGAATCGGGTCGCTCGTCCACGGCGCGGGCGCGCCGGCCACCCGGGCGCGATACACCCGGTCGCGCAGCACGGCGAACCGCCAGTAGGTGTCGAAGACCGCCGTCGGCCGCAACCGCCGCCCCGCCACGACCACCTCGTCGCGGGCGCGATGAGCATGTTCCTCGGCAGCGGGGCTGGCCAGCAGGGAAGGCATGCGTTTGAATATATATTCAATCTATAGTCGATGAACAGGGGCGCCGCCGTGGGCAGGTCCGTGGAGCGGGTCCATCAGGGGACGCGGCGCAAGGTCCTGCTCACCTGGCCGCAGGAGATCGACGCCCGCCTCGACCTTCTGGTGCGCATGGCCACCGAGGCGGGCGAGCGCACCAACCGGTCCGAACTGCTGGCCGCCCTGATCGCCTCCACCGAGACGACCCCGAAGAAACTCGCGGACACGCTGCGCGCCTATCGACGACTGGACCCGGAGACGTTCACCGCCGCCCACGACCGGCCCGATCTGCCCACCGTGCGCCGCACCGGACCCAAGACCACGAGCGGGGACACCACCGCGCCCACGCCGTAGCCGCACGCCCCCGCGGCCGCCGCCACGTGGACCGGCCCGCCGGCGGCAGATGTTCCCGCCCGGTCCGCACCGCACGGGTGAACCACCACCGCGTCTCGACGCGGCGTCCGACGAAGGCAACGACACGCGGGTTCAACCCCCCCACACGACACCGAGGACACGGCCCGACCCCCACGACCACGCGCCGGCCGCAACAGGAGCCCCCGGCAGTCGAAGACGGCTCACCCTCGGCGGAACGGGGCACGACATCGCGTGCTCTACCGCTCGCCGCCCCCGTACACCGCACCGCCGGGCCGGCCCCACTCGCGGTTGCGGGTCTGTAAATCGAACGGTGTAACGGGGTTGATGTAGTGGTCAGTTGCGTCCGGCGGACAGGCGTCCGTCGAAGGCGATGTCGAAGGCGTTCAGGGCTGCTTTCCAGCGCATGGTCCAGCGTTTGCGGCCCTGACCGGTAGGGTCGAGCGACATGATCGCCATATAGACGCACTTGAGGGCGGCCTGCTCGTTGGGGAAGTGTCCGCGCGCCTTGACCGCCCGCCGGATCCGCGCGTTGACCGACTCGATCGCGTTGGTCGAGCAGATCACCGTGCGGATCTCCGTGTCGAAGCTCAGGAACGGTACAAACTCCGACCAGGCGTTCTCCCACAGCCGTACGATCGCCGGGTACTTCTTCCCCCAGGCGTCGGTGAACTCCACGAAGCGTTCGAGTGCGGCCTCCTCGGTCGGAGCCTGATAGACCGGCCGCAGGGCCTTGGCGATCTTGTCCCAGTCCTGCCGTCCGGCATAGCGAAAACTGTTCCGCAGGAGATGGACGACGCAGGTCTGGACCACGGTCCGCGGCCAGACGGCCTCGACGCTGTCGGGCAGACCTCTGAGCCCGTCGCAGACGAGCATGAGCACGTCCTCGACGCCGCGGTTCCTGATCTCGGTCAGCACGTGGAGCCAGAACTTGGCCCCTTCCGCGCCGTCGCCGGCCCACAGGCCGAGGATGTCGCGGTGGCCCTCGGCGGTGACCGCCAACGCGACGTAGATCGGCCGGTTGGCGACCTTGCCGTCGCGGACCTTCACGTTGATGCAGTCCACGAACACGACCGGGTAGACGCGGTCGAGCGGCCGGTTCTGCCACTCGGCCATCCCGTCGAGGACCTTGTCGGTGATCGTGGAGATCGTCTGCCGCGACACGTCGGCCCCGTAGACCTCGGCCAGGTGGGCCCGGACCTCGCCGGTGGTCAGACCTTTCGCGGACAACGAGATCACCATCTCGTCCACCCCCGACAGACGCCGCTGCCGTTTACGGACGATCCTCGGCTCGAACGACCCCTCGCGGTCTCGCGGCACCGATATCTCCACCGGGCCCACATCGGTCAACACCGTCTTCGCGCGGGTGCCGTTGCGCGAGTTCCCGCTGTTGTCCCCGGCCGGATCGTGCTTCTCATACCCGAGGTGGTCGGTGATCTCACCCTCGAGAGCGGACTCGAGGATCCGCTTGGTCAGCTGCTGAAGCAGCCCACCCTCACCCACCAGATCCAGACCTTGGGCACGGGCCCGGCCCACCAGCTCGTCGATCAACCGGCCGTCCACAGCGTCATCGACGACACCTCCAACCGGGCTGTCCTGCACAGGCTCTGACATCACGTCAGTCATCTCTCGGCGTCACTTTCATGATCAAGTTCCACCGTTAGTTTTACAGTCCCGCGGTTGCCGGATCGGGCGGGTCCACCGCACGTCGCGGAAACCAACGGCCCAGCCGAGGCGCGACACAGGGCGCACCCACGCGCGAGTTCGCTGGTGGAATCCCTTACGTGGACGACTCCCACGTCTTGGCGAAGATTCGTTCCAGGGTCCGATACATGGGCGAGGACACGGGGTACTTGACGACCGCGCAGTGTCGGCCGTGCTCGTGCGCCGAGTAGGGCGTGAAGTAGGCCGCCCGTTCGGTCAGACACACCCGCCCGATGTGCGGGGCGTCGAACCTTCTGAGTTCGATCGTGCCCGCACTCGTGTACGGGGCCACGAACGCGACGTTGGTCTCGATCTGAGTGTGCAACAGGCCCGAGCCGTGACTGCGATCGAACGTCGCGAGTTCCGCCTCGCGGTCGGTCGTCCAGCGGGCGTCCCGGCCGGTTCCGGTACACGGCAGCAGGAGCCGGACCCGGCGCCCGGTCGTACCCGCGGCCGCCAGGAGAGGAGCGAAAGTATCCCGCTGCAGCTCGTTTCCCCGGCCGGTCAACAGGTCCACGCGACGAGCGCGCGCCAACTCCCTGCGGAAATCCTCGTCCGCCTCGACCTTCGTCGGCCACGTCTGACCGAAATCACCACGCGTCAATCGCGCTACCGCCCGGATCAACAACCAACGAAAACGTCCCGACCACAACACCGCGAGTGTGACGGTCAGCCCCGTGGCCGCGAGTGAGGACAACACCCCCATCAAGAACTCGTTCACCACCCACCCCCTCGCACGTCATACCCCGCCGCCCGCTCCGACCAAGCCCCGGGAAGACGAACAACACATGCGATTCGCGACATCGGCGCCACCCGAGCGGATGCGCGACTCCTTTGGCGGCCGGGAACGATTCGTGACGACCGCGTCGCCGGCCACAGGCCGGCTCGCGTCACAAGGGAATAGGTTCCCGGCCGATGTTCGTCGAATCGGTCGGGGACCGGTCGGTCGTGCCGCCCGAGAACGCACACGTGCGCCAGCCCACCCATCGAGCCCGTGTCTTGCTCGCCGCTCCCGTTGCACGGTTCGTCGACGCGTGGGGAGGCCGGGTGGGCCCCTGAGCCGAGCAGAAGCGTGACGAGTGAAGGGACGGCGCAGCGGGGCGCTACGGGGCGCGGGCGTCACCGTGCCACTGGTCGAGGCGGTCGGGGAACTCGGATGCGTCGTGCGGGGTGCGTTGTTTATTCAGGATCCGGTCGGTGAGTTCGACGGTGGCGAGGTACCACCAGAAGATCCAGTCGAGGAAGGCGTCGTCGTAGTCGGCGCGTTGGTCGGCGCGGCCGTGGCGCAGGTCGTATCGGTTGGCGATTTCGAAGAGGAATCCGTCGTCGGGTTTCCCGGCCTCGGTCTTGATGAGGTCGCGGCGTTGTTCGAGGATTCGGGCGAGGGCGACGATGGCCGAGCGTTTGTGGTCGCGGGTGGCCCCGCGTGCGCGGAACAGGGCGATGGCGTGCTCGGTGCTCGCGCGTGTTCGCGGGTCGGGTGTGTTCAGGACCCGGTGGACGAGGTCGCCGCGGGCGTCGTCGGTGAGGGCGACCAGTCGGCCGAGGTCCTCGCCCTCGTCGGCGAGTCGGTAGTCGATGCCGGCGTCGTGGAGGAGGTTGTTGATCCTCCATCGGTACAGGGCGCGGCCGGGGGCGGCGTTGAACTCCTTGTGGTGCCAGCCGCAGCCGGAGTAGGAGTGCATGTCGCGGTTGCGGGGGCGCGAGACCAGGTCGTGGAAGACCTCGATCAGGCCGAAGAAAACGTCGTCGTCCCATGCGTCGGGGTCCAGGGGCCACAGGTTCGCGTGTCCGAGGTGGCGGTCCAGGATCCGGGAGCGGTCCGGGAGCGGATCGGGGTCGTCGACGCAGTCCCGGCCGAAGACCTCGACCAGGTAGCCGTTGGTGTCGAGTTCTTCGACGAGGCGAGCGAACTCGCGGCGTTCGCCGCCCTTGTGGCGTGCGTGGTCGGACGGGGCGCCGTGGCGTTGAGGCCAGTACGGGCGCGGTCGGCGGGCGTGGCGCAGTTCGGCTGCGCGGTCGATCAACTCGCGCAGCCAGGTGCGTTGGGTGTACGCGGGAGGCGCCTGTCCCGCGGGCGGTTTCGGGGACCAGGGGTCGTCGTCGGCCCAGATGGTGGAGGATTCGCCGACCTCGTCGAAGTCGCCCACCGCCGTGGTGCCGGCGAACGCCTCGCCCAACAGCAGTCGTGCGCGTTCGACCCACTGACGGTGGTCCGAACGCGAGATGCGCTCGGCCTCGGCCGTGAACAACGCGGTGGGCCACACGAGTTCGTACACGCTCACATCCAGCACGGGACCATCCTGGCCGAGTGTGTACGGGATCGTCCCCGAATTAGCGCGGCTGCGTGCGGGGTCGCGACCTTGCCGTCGTCGGTCGGGCGCTGTGCAGTTCGATCGGGGGTGAGGGGGCGGTGAGGCCTGGCTGCCATTCCATGCCGAGTGCCTGCAGGGCGTCGAGTTCCGGGCGGGACAGGCGTGTGACGTGGTCGGGGTCGCGCAGGGCGGCGATCGCGGCGCCGAGGGGGATGCGGTCGCGGCGGACGCGTTCGACGTGGTCGGCGGGTACGCGCAGGTGACCGTGGGTGCGACGGAACCGGCGGGCGGCGCGCAGGAGGTGGCAGAACTCCTTCTCCCCCGAACTGCGGGGATTGCGCAGGCCGATGGCGAGGGGGTCCGCGGGCAGGAGACCGGCGAGTTGCTCGCGCTGGCCCGAACGCAGCGCGGGGAAGGCGTCGAACTGGGCGTCCAGCCATCGGGTCAGGTCGTCGGCCTCGGCCTGGGCGTGGGTGAGGGGGATGGCCAGGGCGCCGCCGCGGGCCCGAACGAGGGCGGCGGCGTGCATTCGCTGCCAGGCGTGCGGCCAGGCGGGGTTCCAGTGGCGGTCGATGCCGGCCAGCGCCTGGGCGTAGCGGCGGGGCAGGGTGCCGGCCGTGTGCTTGGCGCGTTGGTGTTCGAGCCAGGCGCCCAGGGGTTGTTTGCGGAAGGTCTCGGTCGGTTCGGGGAGCAGGTGGCCGTGTCGGTGGCGCCAGGCGCGGGCGAGGGCGAGGTGGTGCTCGGCGCTGTCGGCGGAGTGGGGCCAGCTCATGCCGAGTTGGGCCAGGGCGCAGATGCGTTCTGGGGCGAGGTTGCCGGCGGCTTTGAGGGAGCGCTGATAGCCGATCCACCAGCCCAGTTGGAAGCCGTTCTCGTCGATGTGGTCGCTGTCGACGTCGAGTAGGCCGTGGCGGGCGTGGTGGCGGGCGGCGGCATCCAGGCCCTGGAGCCACAGATCGGGAGAGGGGTCCATGGTGCGTAGCCCGAGGTGGGCGGCGATCTCGTCGGCGCGTTCGGGGTGGGGTGCGGGCAGCGGGGTGTGTTCGAGGGGTTCTCGGCCGTTGCGGGCGATGCGGTGGAACAGGTGCTCGTCGTGGGCGCGCAGGGCGATCATGACTTGGTAGAGCAGGTGGTAGGGCGTGCCGAAGGTGGCGTCCCGGGGGTGTTCGCCGGGTCCGAAGAACACCGGGATGATCAGGGTCGAGCATTTGGACATGCCCGGGGCCAGGCGCAGCGCGCGGCCCACGCCCTGGACGATGTCGATCGTGCTGGACTTGGGGTCGGCGAACAGGACCGAGTCGGCCAGGGGGAAGTCGACGCCCTCGATGGCCAGTCGGCAGTTGCAGAGCACTTCCAGGTCGGTCGCGTGCCGGCCGGGGGCGAGGTCGCGGGGCGGGCGGGCGAAGCGGTCCATGCGGCGGCGGCGCTCGGCGGGTGTGTGGCGGGAGTGGACGGCGGTCGCGCACAGGCCCTGGGCGTGGCGGCCTCCGGCGTGGCGGGCGGTGTCCAGGAGGGTGTCGGCGAAGGCGTCGGCATGGCTGATCGCGCGGGAGAAGACCACGGTGCGGCTGATGCCGTGCAGTTCGCGGGCGCGTAGCAGGGCGAGTTGGGCGCCGGCGATGCGCATGCCGCCGGCGGCCGGGTCGTCGTCGTGGTCGGGGCGGCCGGCGAGCAGGGTGCGCAGTTGGGTGTCGTGGATCTCGGGGGCGCAGATGCGGTAGTCGGCGAGTTGGCCCTCCTCGATGGCCTGGGCCAGGGAGTAGCGGAAGACGACGGGCCCGTACAGGGATTGGTCGTCCATGGAGGCGATGGGCTCGTGGGAGAGGGGGCGGGTGACGTCCCAGATCCTGGGGGTGGCGGTGAGGTAGAGGCGGTGGCGGGCGGGGACGGCGTCGTCGTCGTGGATGGCGGCCCATTGCTTGCCCAGGGCTCCCGCGGTGCGGTGGGCCTCGTCGACGACGACGATGTCCCAGCGCGGCAGGGCGAGGTGGAGGTGGGCTTCGATGATCCTGGGGAGGGAGGCGTAGGTGGCGAAGACGGTGACCGGGCCGTCGGCGGTGCGTACGGCTCGGGCCAGGACGGCGGGATCGGTGGTCATGGTCATCAGGCCCTGCAGGGCGGGGTCGGCGGGCTTGTCGTCGCTGAACAGGCCGACGTAGGTGCCGGGTCGGCCTCGGGCGTACCAGCTTCCGGCGGTCTGCTGGAGCAGCGGTCGGGTCGGGCACAGGACCAGGGCTCGCCCGTGGGGGGCGCGCCGGTGGGCGATGCCCAGGGCGATGAGGGTCTTGCCCGTCCCACAGGGCGAGACGAGGGTGCACCGCGCGGCGCCCAGGGCGAAGGCGTTGCCGGCGGCGTCGATGGCGTCCTGCTGGCGGCCGCGCGGTTCGATGGTCAGGTCGTGGACGCGTGGTGGCGGCAAAGGGGGGCCTCCCGGCGGCGCCGGCGCGGCGCCGTGCGGATGCGGCGCCGTCGAAGTGCAGCGTGGGGGAGGAATCGACGGGCGGGGCGGCCCCTGCCGGGGGTTCGCTCGTTCGAGTGAACAGCTCTGGTGGCGATCGGTGTCGGCGTGCTATCCGGCCGTGGAGGGCGGAACGCGCGAAGGGGCGGCGGCGGTGGCCGGAGGGTGGGTGGAGGCCGGGACGTGGGGCTCCTCGCGCGGTTGGCCGCTCGCGGTGCGGTTCGTCGCGGACGAGTCCACCGGCTCTTTCCTGTCGCGGTTCGCCCGGGCCAACGGCCGCGGCGTCGGGGACCTCCTGCAGGATGTGGGCGAGGGTGGGATCGGGCGGTCGCCGGTCGAGCCGTGCCTGGCGGAGGTCTACCTCAGCCGCCCGGCCCTGGAGCGGCTCGCGGTGCTGACCGGCCGCCGGGCGCAGGTGCTGCAGCGGGCGCTACCGAACCTGCGCGATCCGCTGCTGCTGGCGGACGAGGGACCGCGGTGGCACTACCCGTGGACGCCCGCGGCGGGGTCGCTGGTGCGTGCCTGCCCCCGGTGCGCCGCCTCCCGGGGAGCCGACGGCGCGTGGGTGGTGGCGCGGGACCCGTGGCGGGTGTGTCTGCGGCATCGGCGGTGGACGGACGCGGTCCGCGCCGGCGGGCCGGCCTGGTTCGACCTGGCCGCGCTGCCCGAGGTCACCGCCGCCCGACTCGGGTGCCTGCGCCTGGAACGGCGCTTCGGGCCCACCGGGGCGGCGTTGGTGGCCGACGCGTTCGCGATCGCCGGATGGTGGTGGCGCCGCGCGCCGCAGGCGCCGTGTTGGCGCCGCCGCGAGCGGTGTCTGGGGGTGGGCCCCGGTGCGGTGCGCACCGCCGTCCTGGTCGTGACGCCCGAGGCGTTCGCCCTCGCCCGGCTGCTGTTGCGGCACGAGCGGGTCCGCGGTGCGCAGGGCGGGCAGGACGTCGCTGCCGAAGCCGAACTGTTGTGCGCGGCGCGGGCGGTGGCCGGACGGTTGCCGCTGGCGCCGCGGGTGGCGCAGCAACCGGTGGCGGAGTGGTTGGCCCGCCACCACCGCATCCTCTCGGGGACCGAGGACCACGGCGGGGTGCGGGTGGGCCGACGCGAGCCGGTGCGCTGCCTCGTCCACGGTCGGGACGAGGCGCAGGCCTGTCTGAGGGAACGCACGTGCCTGCCCTGGCAGTGGAGCGACCTGCACACACGACCGTGAACGCCCCGGCGGCCGGGCTGTGTTCGGGCGGCGAGCGATTGCCGGCCCCGCCCCGGGCGTGGGGGCCTCGCCTGGCGGGCCTCGCCTGTCCGTGTGGCGGACGCCCCCCGATCGCCGGCGCCGCTCGTAGCGCGTCGCGCGGCGGTTCGGCAAGCGCCGGGGCACCGCTGTCACCCGTGGGAGTGAATACGCGGCCATCGGGTCCCGGGCCGCCGGGTGTCGCCGACGCTGGTGGGGACGGTTCCGCGCCGAGATGCCCGAAAGGGGGCCGGTGTGCCGGAGATCTCCATCGCCTACACCGACGAGAACGGACGCGCTCTCGAAGTGCCCGCGGATCGGGCAGGTGGCATCGCGTTCGAGGAACTCCCCCATCCGCGGCCCCCGATCGCCCATCGGGGGCGGCGCGGCTTCGTCACGGATGGCTGGGTCTCGGGGACCGGGCGGACACTGGCCCTGGGCTCGCTGCGACAGCAGCACGTCGCGATGCTCCTGGACCGGGACCCGTCCGTCGGCGCGTTCGCCGCCGGACCGGTCGAACTGCGCTGGAGCGCCGGGGGCCGGGAACACGCGCTGCGGCCCGACTTCCTCGCCCGCCTGACCACCGGTGTGCGCGCCCTGGTGGCGGTGGTGCCCGACCGCCCCGCCACCGATTGGGACGCGAGGGTCCGTATCCTGCGGGCGGCGGCCTCGCAGGCGGGCTGGCAGGTCCGTACCTTGTCCCCTCCGCGCGGTGTGCGGCTGGCGAACCTGCAGCTGGCTTTCGCGGCCCGCGACCCCAGGGGCCGCGACGAACGGCAGGCCCGGCTGCTGCTGGGCGCCTTCGCCCGGCCGCGGCCTCTCACGGACGGCGCGCGGGCCTGTCCCCTGCCCACCCTGGTCGCGCTGGAACTGGCCTGGCACCTCATCTGGCGTGGTCGCCTCCACGTCGACTGGGACACCCCCATCGTGCCGGACTCCTCGCCGGCCTGGGCCGCCCGACCGGCCCCGGAAGGCGGCCGGCGGTGAGCCCGGCCGCGGTCCGCACCGCACCGCCGCCGGCGCGCGGTGACCGTCTCGAGCTCGGCGACCGGGTCCGGCTGCGCGGGCACGTCTGGCGAGTCGTCTCCTGGCAGGGCGAGAGCATCTCGCTGGCGCCCGCGGACCGAAACGACACGGAATTAACCGCCCTGTTCGCCGCGCTGGTGGGCGCCGAGGACTTCGCCGTGCTGGACCGCGCGGACCGGCCCCTGACGCGCACCGAACTCTCCAGCCGCACCGGGCAGTTCGACGCCCTGCCCGTCGAGGTGCGCGCCGATGCCCTGCGGTGGCAGCGCCACGTGATGGAGGTCCTGCACCAGCAGGCGCCGAACGTGCCCGCCACCGGCGTTCCGCACCCGGCCTACGACCCCGCGACGCACACCCTGCAAGAGCGCTACCGGGCCAAGGCGGCGCAGTTGTCCGCGCTGGGATGGGACGTGTCGCACCACACGGTCGAGCGCAAGTGCCGGGCCTGGCGCAGGAGCGGACCCATGGGACTGGTCGACCGGCGCCGGACGCGACCCCCGTCCCCGTGCGGACGCACCGATCCGCGCGTGGTGGACGTGCTGTGGCAGGTCCTGGACGCCGAGGCGGGAAAATCGGCCGGCACGGTGACGCGGCTGTGGGGAACTCGTCCGGGCGCGGGTCGCACGCCGCTACCGAGCGGAGATGCGCGACCCAAAGGAGCGTCGGCGTCTGACGGTGCCACGCGCGACCTTCTACAGACTCCTCCACCGCCTGGGCGTCACCGTCGAGGACGTGGCCGGGTCGACCGCGCGGCGCAGCGCCGACCGGGAGCGGCCCCCACCCCCGTACACACCCACCGCGGCGCGGGTGCCGGGTGAGTTGATGCAGATCGACACGACCGGCCTGGACGTGCTCGCGATCGGCGACGACGGTCGGCCCACCCAGGTCGAGGCCACCGTCCTGATCGACGTCGCCACGCGCACCATCGCCGGCGAGATGATCGTGCCCAAGCGCTCCGGCCACGGGCCGCACGGCAACCGCGTCGGCGGGCGGGCCACCCGCTCGCAGGACGCGGTCTTCGCCCTCGCGCAGGCCCTGGCCCCGGTCCCGGCCCGGGCGGGCTGGTCGCCACTGACCCTGATGGAAGGCTCCGACCTGCCCTACGAGGAGTTGCTGGCCGCCGATCCACGGATGGCCGGGGCCGCGGCCCGACCGGTGATCCGCCCGCGGACCGTGGTAATCGACCACGGGAAGGCCTACACCGGCAGCGCGTTCTCCTCGGCCTGCGCCGAACTGGGCATCGAGGTACGGCACGCCCGCACCCGGACCCCCACCGACAAAGCCATCGTGGAACGCGCCATGCGAACCATCAAGACGCGGTTCGGCCAGTGGCTGGCCGGCCACACCGCCCACCGCCTCGAACTGCGCGGCAAGAACGTCGAGCGGCAACCGCTGTGGCGCATCGACCAGATCCAGGACATGTTCTCGCAGTGGATCGCCCTGGAATGGCAGCAGACCCCACACGGCGGCCTGCGCAGCCCCTACACACCCGGCAAGCTCCTCACCCCGAACCAGATGTACGCCGCCCAGATCGCGCGCTGCGGCTACCGGGCCCTGCCGCTGACCCAGGACCAGAACCGCAAGCTGCTGCCCGCGGTGTGGGTGACGGTCGACCGCAAGGGCTTCCGCATCGACAACCGCACCTACAACCGCGGCACCGAACTCGCCCCGTTTCGCGGCAAGTCCGGCATCCCCGGGCGGCGCGGCCGGTGGGAGGTGCACTAACCCCTACCGGCCCGAGGTGGCCTGGCTGTTCGACCACCGCGCCCGAGAAGGCGAGGACCCCTGGGTGGAAGTGCCCTTCGTCCACCGCAGGCTCCTCGACGACCCCGTGGACCGAGGACCTGTGGGCGCAGGCGAGGGCCGCCCACGTCGCGGCCGGCGGCGACCGCCGCGACGAGGCGGCCATCTGCCGGGCGGTGGGCGAACTGCGCGAACGCGCCCGCCGCGGCCGGCCCGCGGCCGAACGCCGGGTACCCGCCCCGCTGTTCCGAGGCCCCGACGTCGACGTGGACACCCCGCCCCACGACCCCTACGCCGGCATCCCCGACGTCGATCCGAACACGATCACCCCCTACCGCAGCCTCGACGTCCCCGCGCCGACCTGTTCCCCGACCCCGTACCGCCCACCGAGCCCCTTCCCGGCGAACTACCGGACCACATCGGCTTCCTCAACTGGGACATCGCAGAACTCGACCCGCCCGGCCCGAACCCGAAACCGCCCGAGAGCGCCGGCGACGACGAAGCGGGAGGGCCGTGAGCACCGCGCCCGCGAAACCCACCGCGGCCCCGCCGAGTCGCGCCCCGACCGGACCGCCGAACCGGAACGGATGACGGTGCGCATCGGCTGGGACACCGCCGTGCACCGCCCCGCGACCATCCCCGACCTGCGTGACTGCGCCCCGGCCGGCACCCCGGTCGGCGACGACGACCCGCGAATGCTCTACCACGGCACCCTGGGACCGGTGGCCACCGCGGACATCGACCACGGCCTGAAGGTGGCCAGGCGACTGCTGCGGGCCAACCGACAGACCACCCAGACTCCCGCCCACGCCGCCGTCGACGGGGAACGGGGCAGCGGCAAGACCACCCTGCTCCACGTCGTGGGCCGCGCCCACCAGGGCCGCGTCGAGAAGTGGCACGGCATCGACGCCAACCGCATCCCCGTCGTGTGCATCAACACCCCGCCCACCCGCGACGACCTCGTCAACTGGTCCGCGCAGATCGCCGTGTTCCTGGGCTGGGACCTGTACCGCAGGGACCCGGACGGCAAGACGGTACAGCGGACGAAGGACTGGACCGGACCGGTCGTACACGTCCTGCGGGCCGCGAAGACCCGACTCCTCCTGGTCGACGGCATCGACCGGTTGCGCACCGGCGACATCGGGCCCGCGTTCGCCTTCCTCGACTTCCTGGCCGCCGAGTTGGGACTGACCGTGTTGTGGTGCGGCACCGGCTCCCGCGAGGTCCTGCGCGAAGCCCGCGGCGACCCCGACACCGACACCGGAACCCTGCTGCCCCGAAACGCCGCCCCACCCTGTGGGTCCGCCCCGTCCCCTACACCGGCGCCCGGCCCGAACCCTGGCTGCGGACCCTCGACGGCTTCGACGAGAAACTACGACTGCACCACCACACCCGACACGACCTCCTGACCCACGCCACGTTCCTCCACAAGGCCAGCGAAGGACGCATGGACGTCCTGGCCCCGCTGATCTGCCAGGCCGCACAGATCGCCATCGAGAACGGCACCGAAGCCCTCACCACCGCCGTCCTGGCCGAAGCCGCGGAGTTCCTCGGAACCGACACGACCTACCGGGACCCCTCCCCCGCCGGCACTCTCCAGGACACCCCACAGGACACCGGGCCGCCCGGAGGAACCCCACCGGAAACACCCGGCTGACCGACCACACCGCCACGCGTCCGGCCGCCCGCGGCAACCACCCACAGCCGCGGCGCACACCCCCGCCCCGGGGCCGCCGCCCCGACGGTTCCCCGCCACGACCGCCCCCGGGACACAACCCCCGCCCGCCCCGTCGCATGGCCGCCGGCACGCCGCACAGGCCCACCCGCACAACACCCCACAAAACCCGACCGCGACCACCACCGCGGCCCACCCGAACACACACAAGGCAGTCTCGCTCCACCCGCCGAAATCTCATTCCCCCTGCAAGATCAACCACTTACCCGCCCCCGACCAGCCGACATCCCCACCACACCCGAAAAACGACCTCCCCACAGGTCGAAACATCCATCTCACGGCACCAGCAGCAATACAGACCACACAGCCACAGAACCAGACAAAACCAGCGAGACGGGACAGGCCGCCGAATCAGTACCGGCCGTCTCGGTCGGTCGCACGTTCCGAGTGATTGTTGAGCATTCTGCTCAGGGAGATGAGCCGTCCGCCCGCAAGGGCCGCGAACCGTCCGCTCACCCGGACGTCTTCATATCCGCAGACACTCCTCGACGCCCTCGTGGTCTCCGGGGGCAACGCCCATTCCAGGGCGACACGCCGCACCGGATGCTCGGGCGGGGTGTCGTAGACGATCTCGTCGAACTCCTCACGCCGTGCCTCGGGCAACGCGGGGCGGATACCGCCCACCCTTCGCGTCAGCGTGATGTCTCTCCCCCGGCACGCGCGTCCAATCCGAATCCGCCATGGCCCCCAGCGTGCCGGCGCGAGGACGAAGATCGGTGGACGGCACACACCACCGGCCGACGCGATCTCCCGGACGACGAACGCGAACGACACCCGGGGCAAAGGAACCCCGCACCGGTGCCGGCTCGGCCTGCGGCTGGATCGACGAGATCCTTCGGAAGTGACCGTGACGCGTACTCCGGGATGCCGATGGTGATCTTTTTCGGCCTCGCACGGTCTACGCGCGGGCCCCGGTGCCACCGCACTCGCGAGGCGACGAAACAAGAGGCCCCGAGCCGGGGACCGGGCATCACCGGCGCCCTCGAGGCGATCTCGCCCTCCGCCCACGGGTCATTCAACGGTACGGTCTCGCAGGCGCTCGTCTCGTCTCCGCGCAGGACGGTGCGGTCTCACCTGCGGTACACAGTCCAGCCGGCCTCGGTAGCCCGGGCAACGTGCTTGGGGCACAATCACCCGTCCCCGGTGACGGTGAGGAATGCCACCGAGCCGACCGAGACCAGGGCGACTCCGAACAGGCACCAGTAGCGCGCCGCGCGGACCGCCGATTGGATCTGGTAGACGTGCGCCGTGGCCGGCAGCCGGCGCACCAGAGGATCGGTTCTGGCGATGTTGGCGTGGACTCGGCGCAGTTGCTCCTGCCACTGGGCGCAGCGGCTGCGGGTTGTCCTCCGCGAGCGCCGCGCGGCGGATACTCACGGCGATCCGTCGGTGACGTAGCAGGTCGTCGATGCTGGTGGCCGTGGAGCACCCACGACTCGTACCGCTCCGGCACGTCCCGCCAGGCCGTGCCGGTACGAAACTTCCCCACGATCCCATCGAGCACCCTTCGGTCGTCCAACCGCTTCCGACCCCGCTCCGAGACCGGAAACAACGGACGCACGAACTCCCACTCAGACATCGGACAGTTCATGGCGACGTATCACTCGCCCATGACCCACCATCCAAGATCATTTGAAGACACGGCCTAGCGGCGCGTGGCACCGGTCTGGTCGGTGCTTGCGAAGGCGCCGGCGAGGGCGGCGGCGTGGGCGGCGGCCGCGGCGCGGTCGGCGAGCGCGGTATCGAGTGATCGGCGTACGACGAGCATCCGGTAGTAGACCGGCGCCCCCAGCGCGGGCGATGAGTTCGATGCCGTCGGTTTCGGGGGGCAACTCGCCGCGTGCGATCGCACGTTCTACGATCACGGCGGCGCCGGCGTTGCGCTCGGCGAAGAAGTCGTGCAAGGCACGCTCCGCCGCCGAATCCCTGGTGGCACCCGCGACGATGGTCTCGATCATGGTGCGAAAACGGATGTCGTCCCGATACAGGGCCACGATGGACCGCGACAGTGCCCGAAGGTCTCCTTCCAGCGATCCGGTGTCGGGGAAGGGGATCTCGTTGAAACTGATCCACGTCAGGAGATCCACGATCAAGCCCTCGACCGTGCGCCAACGCCGATAGATGGTGGCCACGTGCACACCGGAGCGACGAGCCACGTTCTCCATGGTGAGTCCGCCTTGGTCGGGCTCACCGAGTTCCGCCAATACCGCGCTCAATACCTCGGCACGGGTACGCGCCGTGCGTCCACCGGGGCGCACGGATCCGGGCGTGTGCGTCGACTCATTCGCTGACACTGGACCCCACAACGGTCGAACGATCTCGCCGGTAGAACACGGGCGGGATACCCGCGTTCGACGGTGGCCACCCCCGCGGCCGCCGTCCACTCGGTCGTGTGACCCTAGCCGCCCGGAACGCGGTCCATCGTCGGCGGGCCGGATGGTCGACGGCCCGGCGTATGACGAAAGGGCGGACCGCGCGGACGAAAGGGGGGTCACACGGGACGGTCGGGTCCGTCGTCGGGTCATCGGTCATCCTTCGACGCCTTGGCACAGGGCTCGGACGAGTCCTCCGTGGCGGGGAGGTCGGCCGGACGCACCCCCGATCTGCCGAAACAGACGCACCCCCGATCTGCCGAAACAAGCGACCGGGCACTGCCCCAAACATTCGCCTCAACGCGATGAGGCTCCTGTCAAAAGCCCTTGGGGACTCTTCTTCGAGGGCGTCCGAGCAGGGTAGGGAAACCGGCGGGCACGCGGATGCGCCCCACGCGGCGGGCGGGCCGCGTCTGCTCTCCGCCTCGTGGCGCGACGCGTCCGCGGCAGTGATGGGGCATGGCGACCCGACTGCGGGCGACTTCGGCAGGTCCCGCGCGTCCGGCCGACTTCGTGCGTCGGCCGGACGCGGGATCGGGGCGGCGCCCGGTCCCGGCTACCCGGACACTGAGGTTGGAAGGGGCCCGATACCGGTGGCCACGTACGGCTTCCGGCCCTTGCTGCGGCATGAGAAGACGTTCGCTCTCGGGTGGGCCCCTCCCAACGCGTGGCTTTCGTGATTCCTCCGAGGCGCCGGCGTCAGGCGGTGCGAACCTGCCGGGGGTGACTGCCGCTCTCGGCCATCCGTTGCGCGGGAACAGGTGCCGGTCCGACCGCGAGGTGTTCCTCGAAGAACGACGTCATGAGTCTCAGCGATTCCGCGAACTGCTCGTTGTAGACCACGAAGTGGCCACCGGGCAGGATGGCGAGCCGCTTGGGGTGCAACGCGCGTTCGTACGCCGCGAACGCGAGGTCGCTGTGCGTGAGAATGTCCTGCTGTGCGACGACCATGAGCAGCGGCGTGGGCGAGATGCGCCGGATATAGTCCCCCGGTTCGTATCCCGACAGCAGCTCGATCGAGCGCACGGTGATCTCGTTGCGCCACGTGGCGAGGCGTTCGGGTTCGATGGACTGGTACCACGCGTAGGTTTCGCGGTCCGCCATCGCGGCCATCGCGGTCGGATCCTCGGTGATCAGCGGGATGACACCGGGCTCCGCGCCTTGGAAGCGCGCCAGGCGGTCCTGGTCGAACATGCGCCGAATCTCGCGCATGGCCTCGGAGTTGATGAATCGGGACAGGGTCGTCCCACCGCTGATGACCGGGACCTGCGCGTACACGCACTTCACCCGACGGTCGATGGCACCGACGACCAGGACATGGCCACCGGAGAAGCTGGAGCCGAACACACCGATCCGGTCCGAGTCGATCTCGGACCGGGACTGCAGGAAGGTGATGGCGTTTCGGTATCCCTGTATCTGCGCGGCCGGGTCCGCCTCCTGGCGCGGCAGGCCGTCGCTCGCCCCGAAGGAGGGATGGTCGTACAGAATCACCGCGATGCCGGCACTCGCCAGATGCTCGGCGATGGTGTCGGTGTACTGCTCCTTTACCGCGCCCAATCCGTGCGTCACCACGACCGCGGGGTGCGGAGCCGCTCCGGATTCGGGAATGTAGAGCCAGCCCCGAAGCGTCGTGCCGTCGGAGTCGAACTCGATGTCCTGGCGCATCCGCGCTTCCTTTCGACAGATGTGGCCGTGATCAACGTGCGATGGTCGGACGGCGCCGGGCGTCGGTGGCAGTACGCGCCCCGGGGCCGGGATATCCGCGTGCTCCGAGCGTCGATCCAGCCACGGCGCGTGCCGCATGTCGTAGCCGTGGACGAGCCCTCGGAAGAACTCGGGAGCCGTGAAGAATCACCGGATGAGACCGCACCGTCCACGCCCTCGAGCCCCGCGTGTGTCTTGTCGTGCATCGGTGTGCCAGGTGTGAACACGATCATCCCGGGCGTCGAAGGGCCCAACCTCGCTCGAGACGTGTGCGTTCGCGAAGTTTCGGGGTACGGCGTGGCACGCACTTCCGGCCCGGCGCCCACACTAACGCTAGTTCTCTCGTATTAGTAGTCCCGAGGTTCCCGCCCACTCCCCAGTGCGGCACAGGGCACACAGTCGGTGCGTCGTCGCAGTGGGGCCGGACGTCGTTCACCGGGGCCCGCTGCGGACCGCGTCCATTCCCCCTCCCGCCACGGCCGGGCACGCGAACGCCGGGACCGGCGGCGACTGGCCGGCGAGATCGCCCCGGACCGGACTGCCGGACCCGAGACCGCACCGGCATCGGCACCGGCACCGCGAGAAGCCCGTCCGGCCGTCAGGTCGGCGACGTCGAGTACCGGTTCCGGCCCCGAGGCACGGCTGACGGATTCGGGCCATGCAGCCCGGAATCGACCCGATGTGCTCATGGTGCGCGGCTCGAACCCTCCACAGGCGGCCCGGAGTTCGGCACGAAGGCGGGTGTCCGTGATCCCGTCGACCCCGCACACCACACGTTGATCGCGACCAGGGCCTCGCCGACGCTGTCGGAGTCGTCGTCGCCGGAGTCGATCGCCCAGCACTCCGAGAGTCGATGCAGCCCCCGAACCGTGTCCGCAGCCCTCGACGGGTTCCCGTGACGCAGGTCAGTTTCGTGCGCCGGGAGGTCGGCTGTCGTCACCGGCCCGCCGGTTCGGGATCGCATCGGCGCTCGACCTGCCGGTGGGCACCGTGCGCTCCCGCCTCTCCCGTGCCCGGGCCCGACCGCGTGGGCCGGCCGAGGGGGAACTGCGGGCGATGCGAGGCACCTTCGACCCACCCGGCGTGGCGACCGCGTCACCCCCTCCGTCCGTACGATTCTCCGGGAGTCGGCCCCATGACGCACCCGCCCCGCCCGCCCGGCACACCCTCCTGCGCCGAGGCCGCCGAACCCACCGACGTGACCAACCCCGGCGACAATGCGATCGAAGCCGCGCCGGCACACGATGCACGGCCCACCTCCGAGCGGCGGAGACTGCTCGAGGAGCACCTGATGCGCGAGATCACCGAGGACCTCGCCCGCTCCACCACCCGACGGCCCGCACTCGGGCGCCGAGTGCCCAGGTTCGTGGCTCCGCTCGGCGCGGCCGGCGCGGTCCTCGCGGTCGTGACGGCCGTTGCCCTCCTCGGCACTCCCGGCTCCGGCGCGTCCGGACCGGGCCGCACGCCCACGATCCGGGCCGACTCGGCCACCGCGCCGACGATTCCCCGCCCGGGGCAGGTCCTCTATACCGAGTCCGAATCCTCTTCGTGGCCCGACTCCGATGCATCGCCACGGCGTATTCCGCCACACATCCGCAAGGAGTGGGTGTCCCAGGACGGGCGCCGCGTCTTCATCGACGAACCCGGGGCAGGGTTGCACGGGTTGTCGGTCAGCGATCCACCGCTGCGCTGGAACTACCTCGAACCGGCCGCATCGGTCCCGACTCCGGACGCCCTGACGGCGGCGATCCGGCAGCGCAACGCGGACACGCCGGGAGAGATCGATCAGGAGGCGTTCCGCGAGATCGCGAGCGTCCTCTCCCGGGGTGTCCTGCCCCCGGGCATGCCCACCGCGCTGTTCGAGGCCGCGTCCCGGCTCACGGGCGTGGAACGCACCGACGACGCCGTCGATGCACGCGGGCGGCACGGCATCGGGCCGGCCCGTACCGACCCGCGCGGCGGTGTGCGCACGGAACTGGTCCTCGACCCCACAAGTCGCCTCCTCCTCGGCTCACGCGGAGTGCTGACCCACCCCGACGAGAACCACCCGATCGGGACGGTCGTGTGGACATCAACCGTACTCAAACGCGACATCATCGACACCATGCCGGCAGACCCAACGGCCGGGATCAACGGTTCGCACACGTTCTCGATCGCCCCGAAGCCTCGATCGTGACGGCGCCCGCACAACCGCGCGGAGAGCCACAAGAGCAACGGGACACACGATCACCGACCGCACCGGAACGCAAGGACGACATGACCGGCACCACCACGCCCACACTCGCGCCCGACGCGCTTCCGGACACCGCCGCAGGGCCGGAAGCCGCCCTGGGCAAGCGGCACTTCCGTGATCGGATCCGCTCCGGACACAGGTCCTCGACCATCTCGCCATGGCCCTTCCGGTGCTGATCCTGGCCTGGCCGGCATGGGGTGGCACCGGCGGTGGATCACCGACGACGGGCTGATCTACGTACGCGCGGCCCGGCAGATCCTCGCCGGCAACGGTCCGGTGTACAGCCCCGGCGAGCGCGTGGAGACGTCGACCGGCACGTTGTGTCAGTGGCTGCTGGTGCTGCTCGACGCGTTCGCCCCGGGCGATCCGGCCCGCGTCGCCGTCTACGCGGGCCTGGCCCTGTCGGTCGCCGGGTCGCGGCTCGCCCTGTCGGGCACCCGTCGACTACTGCGCGCGGAGACCGGCCGGATCCTCGTCCCCGCCGGCGCCCTCGTCCTGGTCGCACTGCCCCCGGCCTGGGACTTCGCCACGTCCGGACTCGAAACCGGCCTGCTCGTCGCCTGGATCGGCCTGTCGTGGCGGTTGCTGATCGCAGGCGATCCCCGGGCGTGGACGACCCGACATCGCCTCGGCGTAGCGGCGGTGTTCGGGCTCGGCTTCCTGATCCGGCCCGAACTGGTCGCGACCGCACTGGTGTTCCTGATCGCCCTGGCTTTGGTGTCGGGATCGGGACGGCGCGCCGTCGTGGCGATGTTCCTCGCCGCCGGCGCGCTTCCCGCGGCGTATCAGGTCTGTCGATGGGGTGGTGGCCTTCCGGACTGAAGGGCGGGACGGCGGCCGGAAGACGGTCGGCGATGAACAGGCAGTCGTGCCGGCGATCTTCGGCAGTGGCTGCGACAAAGGGTTCGCCGTCGGGGGCCCAGATGCCGGAGGTGCCCTGGTACCGCCAGGCGCCGGCGGGGACCTGTTCCCAACCGCGGCGATTGGCGTACGCGATGAACAGGCGCCACATGCAGGCCATGGCGGGGATGACGGGGCGGGTGGCGTCCTGGTAGGGGACCTGGCTCATGGTGCCGTCGGCCAGGCGGAAGTGCCCGTTGGCGGCGGCCTGCCCGATCACGACCTGCGCGCCCTGTTCGGCCAGGAACTGGTACAGGGGTGGGAACTCGCACTCGTGGCAGTTGAGGACGCCCGCCACGATGCCATTGAGGCTGACGACGGGCGGCAGGTCCTACCCGAAGGAGTAGTTGTGGCGCCTGCGGACCCGTACAGGTGGGTCTTGCGGTCCGCGATCGGCCGAACCCACCCGACCGCCCGCCAAGCCGACGCGCGTACCGCACTGCTCGCCGAATCCCACGCAAGCATCGTCACCGCCGAGTGGACAACGCTGCCGAGCGTCCTCGCACAGACCCACGCCCGCGGCTGACAGACCATCCGTACCAACCCGATAGCGTGCGGCGGCGATCCGGTCCGGACGCCCCGCCACGAGGACGATCGCGCCACCATGTACCCGGCGCGCTTCACGGCGGCGCGCCTTCGCCATCGCGCTGTCCCGCCATGGTCGACGGCACCGGGACCGGGATCAGCCGGGTGAACACGGTCGAGGCCGTGCCTGTCGCCGCGAGCCGACCGCCGGCGCCCTCGGCCGGCTCCCGGGTCGACCACTTCCCCGTGTCGCCGGGGTGAACCCGGGGCGTGTTCCGGGCGTGCGGAACACCGGCGGCCCGGCCACCGGAACGGGGGTCCTCCTCGGGGTGCGACATCCGACCCGTGCGGTGAACGTGCGAGTGCTCGCTGAGGGTGCAGGCCAGGGGCGCGCGCAACCGAGCAGATCCTCGACGTCCTCCTGGACAACGTGCGAGAGTACGGAAGCGGCACGGTACGCGTCACGCTGCGCGAACTCGGCGCCGCGGTGGCCGTCGACATCCGCGGCGAGGGAACGCCCACCCTCGATCCGGCCGGCCTGTTCGACCGGAGCACCAGCGGCACCGGCCAGGGCATCGGCCTGTCCCTGGACGATCGTGGCCGCCACCGCGAATCAATCGGTAACGACCAGCCTGTACCCGACCCCGCGCACCGTCTCGATCACGGGCCGCCGGCCGGGCGCGCCCGACGCGCCGGCGGAACCCGCGCCCGGGTCGCGACCTTCGCCGCCGATCTTGCGCCGGAGGTAGCCGACATACACCTCGACCACGTTCGCGGGCCCCTCGTAGTGCGCGTCCCACACGTTCGCCAGGATCTCCGTCTTCGACAGCGCGTCGCCGGCCCGACGCATCAGGAACTCCAGCAGCGCGAACTCCCGTGGGGTCAGCTGTGCCTCCTCGCCCTCGAACTCGACGCGGCGGCGCGCGGGGTCCAGGGTCAGGCCGCCCACTTCGAGCACGGCCGGTCGCACCGGCGCTCCCCGGCGCACCAGCGCGCGCAGGCGCGCGATGAGGACCACGAAGCTGAACGGCTTGGTGAGGTAGTCGTCCGCCCCCAGGTCGAACGCGTCCGCCTGGTCGTATTCGCCGTCCTTCGCGGTCAGCATCAGTACCGGGGTCCACACGTCCGCCGCGCGCAGCCGTTCACACACCCGGTAGCCGCTCATGCCCGGCAGCATGATGTCGAGCACGATCACGTCGTAGGTGTTCTCGGTCGCGGCCCACAGGCCGTCCGTCCCCGTGTGGACCACCTCGACGTTGAAGCCCGCGTCGACCAGCCCCAGCCGCACGGTCTCCGCCAACCGCACCTCGTCTTCCACCAACAGCACCCGCACCCGATACCTCCGCCGCCCGCGCACCGGCCGCCGGGACCGCCGACCGTGCAGCGAGCACATCATCTCGAACCCAAGAAGACGCTGAGACAGGGCAACGGTGCGTGCGTCCGTGTCGTCCCGGGGCGTTTGCCTTCTCAGCATCTTCTCAGCCGCCGGGTGGTTGGCTGCCGGTGAGGGTGGCCGGACCGGGCCGCGGTTGTGTGACGTCGGAGAGAGAAAAGGCAGTGATCACCCGTTCGAGTTCGCCGCGTGCTCGGCGTGGAGGGCAGATGCGACTCATCGCGCCGGCGGTTCTGGCCGCGGCTGTGGTGGCCATTTTGATGCTGCCGCCGATTGCGGCTCAGGAGCCGAATTCGCGCCCCCGCGACAGCACGGCCGACGCTGTGCAAGCACCGCAAGCGCTGCACGTGGCCGCCGAACACGCGGACAACTTGGTCGACAAGCTTCGGCACACGCACGATGCGCACCCCACGCCGATGAACCCCTGCTGATTCGAAGCCGGACTCGCCAAAGGCTCCGCAGGCTCCCAAAGGCTCCGCGGATTCAGGGCGCGGCGCACATTTCGCGAGCCCGGCCCGCATCGACTGTCGCCCACCCTCGGCGAATCAGCGGTCGGTGGCCTCGTCACCCGCATCCACCGGCAGGACCACCCGGAACAGCGCCCCACCCCGCGCCGAGGCGAGCACCTCCACCGTTCCCCCATGCGCGGTGACCACCTCACGGGTGATCGCCAACCCCAGTCCGGTACCGCCCGAATCGCGGCGCCGGCTCTCGTCCAGTCGGACGAACCGCTCGAACACCCGCTCCCGCTCCTCGACCGGGATGCCGGGCCCGTCGTCGACCACCTCGACGATCGCGTTGCCGTCGACTTCGCGCAGGGTGAACCTCACGCTCCGCTCGGCGTGCGTGGCGGCGTTGTCGGCGAGGTTGCGCAGTACTCGGCCGAGTCGATGGGCGTCGCCGCGCATCCGTACCGGAGTGATCGCTGCGGTCACGGCCAGGCCGGGATGCTGGGCGGCGAGCCGGTGTCGCTCGGCATCGAGCAGGTCGTCCAGATCCACGTCGGCGAAGCGCGGTCGCAGTTCGCGCTCATCGGCGCGGGCGAGCAGGATCAAGTCGTCGACCAGGCGCTCCAGGCGCGAGGTCTCCGCGGTCAACAGTTCGACCATGGCCGTGTCCCGATCCGTGAGCGGGTGCGTGCCCAGCACCTCCAGGCCCGTGCGCAGCGTGGTCAGCGGGCTGCGCAACTCGTGCCCGGCGTCCGCGACGAACCGGCGCCGCGCGTCGACCTGCTTCTCCAAGCGGTCGAGCATCTCGTTCATCGTCTCGGCCAGCCGGGCCACCTCGTCCCGCGCCTCGGGCACCGGGACCCGATCGCCGAGTCGGGCCGCGCCGATGCCGGCCACCTTGCGCCGGATCGCCTCCACCGGTCCGAGCGATCGCCCCACGAAGGCGTACGTGGCGCCGGCGACCACGACCACGAGCACCGGATACCCGACGATCAACAGCGCGGCGGCGTCCTCGACACTGTCCCGGATCGGCTCCAGGGACTCGCCGACCACCACGGTGTACGTCCCGTCCGTCAGGCCCACGCCGAACGCGGCCACCCGGTATCGGTCCTCGTGGCCGATGATCCCGCGCCGGCCCTCGTTCAGAAGCCGGCCCGCCGCCGGCCGGGCGGCCGACATCGGCAGCCGTCCCCTCAGCGTGCCCGACCACGCGAGCACCGTGCCGTCCGGACGCAGCACCTGGACCAGAGCCGACCCACCTCGCTCGGTGGGGAACTCGCCTTCCGGTATGCCGGTGCGGGCCAGGTCGGCGGCGACCGTCCGGGCCTGCCGGCTCGCGTCGGCGTCGATCGTGCGTTCCAAGGACCGCCGGTAGAGCAGGACGAACGCGGCGATCGCCACGGCCAGGACCAACGCCACCACCACGGCGGCGGCCAGCGCCGACCGGGTGCGCACGCCCGCGTGCCGCCGGTACCACCCACGTACCTGCGCCCACCGGCCCGCCGGCACGGTGCGGCCACGCCCGATCATCGCCCGGCGGCGACCCACGGACGCATCCGCGAGTCCCGCATTCGCTCCACCAAGGGCGCGGCCCGACCCGCTGCCAGGGTCAGCGGCCACGCGAACAGCACCCCGACCAGGAGACCGACGAGCACGTCGTGTGGATAGTGCACTCCCACCCACACCCGGGACGCCGCCATCGCCAGTGCCGCGACCGCCGCGAGAATGCCCAGGACACGGTTCAGCAGCCAGATCACGGTCGCCGCCGCGGCCGCGATCACCGCATGGTTGCTCGGGAACGACCAGTCGCCGGAAGCCGGACAGCTCTCGACGGTGAACGAGTTCGCCATGGTCTGACAGGGCCGCTGCTCCCGCACCAGACTCTTGAGCCCGGTGTCCAGCGCGTACACCAGGGACACCACCAGCGGCGCGCACAGCGCCCGCGCCATCCGTACCGTGTCCTGCCCGCGCGCCGACCACCACGCGAGCACCATCAGCGCCACGAAGACGACCAGGCCGTACGCGGTCCAGTCGTCGATCACCCGGTTGACGAAATCCGGCGCCTGCCGGGCCCATTCGGTCACCCGCGTGTACAGCCCGCCGTCGACGGACGAGCCGGAGAGGGCCGACTCGGTCATGATTCCTCCCGATGCCCGGCGTGCCGAGGTACGGTGTTCGGCTTCCGCCGTCGCGCCTTGAGTATTTCGAGGGCGATGGGAGTCAGCGATACCAGGACCACCAGCGCGACGATCGGCAGCAGGTAGGTATCCACGTTGGGCACCGACGAACCCAGGCCGTAGCCCGCCATGACCAGTCCGATCGCCCAGACCGCCCCGCCGAGGGTCTGCCACAGCGTGAAGGTGCGCACCGGCATCTCCAGCACGCCGGCGAGCGGGTTCAGCACGGTACGCACGATCGGTACGAAGCGGGCCAACACCACCGCCTTGGCGTGTCCGTATCGGGCCAGCAGTTCCTCGGCTCGCTGCACACCCTCGTGCAGGCGCTTGTTCCTGTACCGGGCGAGCAGCGCGCGTCCGCCGCGGCGACCCAGGACGTACCCGACCTGCGCGCCGATCAGGGCGCCGGCCACGGCGGCGAGCAGGACCTGCCACAGCGTCAGGTGGACCCCGGAGGAGCTCGACACACACAGCAGACCGGCGGTGAACAGCAACGAGTCACCGGGAAGGAAGAAGCCGATCAGCAGACCGGTCTCCGCGAACAACACCACGGCGATTCCGATCGCCCCGAACGCGGACAACAACGAACTCGCGTCCAGGACGTTCACGGCCAGGCCGGACACGGCCGACGGCGCCATAGTGCTCCCTCTCATATGTCGCCGATCCGACGTCGTTTCGACCACGTATCGACGCACCGGTGCTCTGTCCCCGAAACCATCGCGGATCACGCCTGAGAGAACGCTGAGAGCAAGGGGCGCCGGGCGGCTCGGTGCGGGTCGGCGTGGGCCGGCCCGGTGGCCTCCGCGTGGAGGACCATGATCGAGACGCCGTGCTCCGTGTCGTGGATCCCCCGGGCGATCCGGGCGATCCGGGCGCCCGCGGCGTGACGCGGGCCGTGTGCGTGAAGCCGGCCGCCGCTGCGGCCACCGCCACGCGGGCCGTACCGAGTGACCTGCCCGACTCTGGCTGCTGCTGCTCACCGCCGGCCCGCACGCCCGCTGGGCTTTCTCGTCCCTGGCGCAACGGTTGGCCGCTCGCGCGCGTCGGTCGCCTCGACGAGGCGGTGGAGGCGGTCCGCCCGGCGTTGGACGGTGCGGACTGCGGGTGCCTGCTGTACGGGTTCCTGGACGTCCTGGTCACCGGCGGCGGCGCGGCGGCGGCGCTGGACCTGCCGGCCGCAACGGCGGAACGCAACCCGCACGTCGCGGAGCACGCGGGGAATCTGCGGCCGTGGTGGTTGTCCGAGGCCGGGCGGGGCGAGGAGGCGATCGCCGAGGTCGTCGCCCGGATCGAGAAGGACGACGAACGGTATGACATCGAGCAGTCGGCCGGACTGTTGGACTCGGAGGGCAGGGTCGAGGAGCGATCGCCGCGCTGTGGGAGTATGCCGCCGAAACCGGCTTCGGCCGCACGCACCTGGCGCGCATGTTGATCGGACAGGGGCGCGTCGAGGACGCGATCGCCATGCACCAGCTGCCGAAACCCCGCATCGTGTCGCCGGGGGACGATCCGTGGGGCGCGCCGGTGGTCGAATCCGCGTCCCCGTGAACCGCAGTGGCCGACCGCGGACGATTGAGGTGTCACGAAGGTTCCGGACAGGGACCCAATAGGGTTGTCCTGTAAGGAGTCGAGGAAAGCAGCACATGGCACGTCCCAGCTCGTACACGCCGGAGTTCCGCGAGGAAGCGGTTCAACTGGCGCTGAAGTCCGCTCCTCGGTCGATCGCGCAGACCGCGCGAGAACTCGATGTGCACCCGGAGATGCTCCGCAACTGGGTCCGGGAGTACAAACGCGAGCACGAGAGCACCGACGAGGCGTCCTCCGTGGACGAGCGCGCCAGGCTGAAGGAACTCGAACACCGCGTCCGTGAGCTGGAGATGGAAAACTCCTTCCTGAAAAAAAAGCCGGTGTGCCACGAACGCTGGAGGTCGTCTGAAGTAGGAGCGACCGAACGCGGTGCTGCACAGGAGATGAAGGATTGTAGGCCCTTCGGAGCCGCCCTTCGGGGGGAGGCTCCAAACCGCCCTCTGCTGCGTTGGCTGAAGACCGTCGTGGTGAGCGACGAGGGAAAAGGCATCCACGAGGTGTCAGGTGGGGATCAAGAAGGCGTTGCATTGAAAATCCCGTTCGGGATTCACTGTCGAAGCGTCGTTATTTAGAAAAGTGGCATCGAAACCGGGTGTTATGGCTTGGCCCGGGAAGAGTCTGGCGGGTGCCCGATGTATTGGCCAGGCGGTGCCCGGCGTGGAGGTGGCGCGAGCTTGATCTGCGGCTCCTGTGCGGAACGTGGGAACGCGTGTCCCGACACGATCCCGACTCGGAAAACGGGCGGGGCGACAGGGAGTTCCCCAAGCGTTTGAAACGCGAGGGGGTGAGTACCGTCGCGGGACACGCGGGCGGACCGGCCCGTAGTAGCGAAGATTCTCCTGCTTGATGCGGTGGGAGGGAAGCGAAGGGGCCGGCTCGGCCGTGGTTCGTGCATTCGATCAACCAGGAAAAGAATCCTGGGAGGAGTCTCGTGGACGAGCAGAGACCGCGGAGCAAGCCGTTCGATATTTCGAAACAGGAGGTGTGGGAGGCTTATCTGAAGGTGCGAGCCAACAAGGGCGCACCGGGAGTGGACGGCTGCTCGATCGAGATGTTCGAAGCGGATCTGAAGAACAATCTTTATCGGATCTGGAATCGGATGTCGTCGGGCAGCTACTTCCCGCCCCCGGTACTGGCGGTGGAGATTCCGAAATCGCACGGCGAGGGTACTCGGATTCTCGGAGTGCCCACCGTCGCGGACAGAATCGCGCAGACCGTTGTGGCAGCCCGACTGGAGGAGGTCGTGGAGCCGAGATTCCACGACGACTCCTACGGGTATCGGCCGAACCGGTCGGCACTGGACGCGGTGGGAAGGTGCCGGGAACGTTGCTGGAAATTCGACTGGGTGATCGATCTCGACATCCGGAAGTTCTTCGACAGCGTGCCCTGGGATCTTGTCGTCAAGGCGGTGGAGACGAACACCGATCAGCCCTGGGTCGTCCTCTACGTGAAGCGGTGGCTGGCCGCTCCCGTACGGATGCCCGACGGTTCGCATGCCGAACGAAATTGCGGAACTCCACAGGGATCCGCCGTTTCACCCGTGCTCGCCAACCTGTTTCTGCACTACGCGTTCGACGCCTGGATGGCACGGAAGTTCCCGACCCTGCCGTTCGAGCGGTATGTCGACGACGCGGTGGTGCACTGCCACAGCGAGAGCCAGGCCCGAATGGTGGCCGGGGCGATCGGTGAGCGAATGGAACAGGTCGGACTGCGACTGCACCCGGACAAGACCCGAATCGTTTACTGCAAGGACGGAAAACGGCAAGGCTCGTACGAGCACACGTCGTTCGACTTCCTCGGGTTCACGTTCCGGGCCCGGGGCGTACGCAGCAGGCACGGAACGGTGTTCACCGGTTTCGGCCCGGCGGTCGCCAAGACCGCCCTGAAGAGGATGAGTCGGTGCGTGAGGTCCTGGCGACTGCACCACTACACCACCTTCTCGGCGCAGGACATCGCACGATGGATCAACCCCGTCGTGTCGGGATGGATGAACTACTACGGGCGGTACCACCGTTCGGAGTTGTATCCCCTGCTCAGACGCATCAACGCCTACCTGGTGCGCTGGCTGAGAAAGAAACACAAACGGCTGAGGACCTTCGCCAAGGCGCACGCGGCATGGAGACGGACCACCCGTCAATACCCGCGTTTCTTCGCGCAGTGGCGATGGGTCCACGCTTTCTGGTGAGACCGAGAAGAGCCCGGTGACGGGAGACTGTCACGCCGGGATCTGTGGGAGCCCGGGGGTGCGATTCCCCCGGGCCACCCGACCAGCGTACTTCGCGAAGGATTCCCGGTAGCCGGAAAGTACGAGTTCATCGAATCGATGCGACTCGACACCGCGGAGTACGCCTTCCCGTCGCATTCATGTGCGACCGCCTCGGCGTGTCGAGGTCCGGATACTACGAGTGGCGCCGGCGCCCGGAATCCGTGACCGCACAACGGCGCGAGGAATTGACGCTGCTCGTCTCCAAGGCGTTCGAGATGTCGGACGGCACCTACGGACATCGCCGCATCCATGCCCGGCTGCTGCGCTGGGGCGCCCCGGCCGGCCCGGAGCTGGTCCGCCGGATCATGCGCGACCTGGACCTGGTGCCTTGTCAGCCTCGCCCGAGGCGCCGGTCGCTGACCCGGCCGGAGTCCGCGCCCGTGCCGGACCTGGTCGGTCGCGACTTCGGCGCCTCGGCTCCCGGCGAAAAGCTCGTCGGGGACATCACCTACATTCCGACGGCCGAGGGATGGCTTTATCCGGCAACCGTCATCGACTGCTGCACCAAGGAAGTCGTCGGCTACGCGATGGACGACCACTACCGGACCCCGTTGATATCCCGAGCGATTCGCAACGCGACGCGGAACCGCACCCTGGCGAGGGGTGCGATATTCCACTCGGACCGCGGCAGCAACTACATGTCGGTCGAGTACGCGAGCCTGCTCGATGAACTCGACCTGCGCCGGTCCGTCGGCCGTACCGGGATCTGCTTCGACAACGCAATGGCCGAATCCTTCTTCGGGGTATTGAAGAACGAGCGGGTCTCACGCGTGAGTTACCCGACTCGCGACGCAGCCCGACGGGAAATCACCCGGTACATAGAATTCTGGTACAATCGCAAACGCCTTCACTCGGCCCTGGGTTACCGCCCTCCACGCGAAGTACACGCCGAGTTTGAAGAGTTGCGACTGGCTGCATGAACTGACAGCCGGGCCCTGTCCGAAGAACGCGAGGCCCCTCACCCCGAGGGTGCGTCGTCTCAGCGGATTGTGCAGGCGCGGTGCGCTGACCTGGGGTGCTGCACGGTTTGAGAATGTTGGTCTGTGTCGTATGACCTGGGGCTTCGGTGTGCGGTGTCAGGTGTGTTCCTCGGGGGAGGTGCGGTTGACCTGCGGTGCGGCAGGTTCTGAGAAGGCCGCGCAGCGTGATTGAGAATTCCCTGTGATGGGTGGTCTGTTCGTCGGTCGGGGCCGGTTCGGGCCGCCGTCCGCATCATCGCCTCGCCCCTCTTGTGGTGGGGGGATTGGGTGAGGCGATCGTGGGCCAGCGCCGCCGCGGCGCACCTGGCACGTACAGCCCGCGAACCCGTCCTGACCCGGGCCTCGCCGGTCGCGGACGGGCGCCAGTGTGAGTGTGCGTTGGGGTGGCGGTGGTTGGTCGTCAGTGGGATGCGGGTGTCGTGTGGGTGTGGCGGGGGTGTCGGGGTGCGGGTTGTCGGGTTCGGTTGCTGACACGGGTGTGATCGCCGGTCTCGGTATCGCTTTCACGGCCTGATACACCCCCGCCCGGTCGGGTGTCTCGTAAACGATGGTTCCGACGTGTCGGTGTGGTTGTTCCCGGTGGGATCACTCGTGTCGTGCGGCGCGTCGCCCGCGGCATCCGCCGTGGGGGAGGCCGAGGGTGACCGGTGGTTCGGTGATCGAGGACGTGTTGCCGCAACACGGGCGGCTTTGGTGGCCCGCCTGGTGGAGTTGGACGCTCAGGGCGCCTTGACGGCGGCGCACGTGCGGGCGGGCGCACAGGTCGCGGGGGTGCATCAACGGACGGTGTGGCGATTGTTGGGCCACGCACTTCCGCGAACCCACCGAGGCCCCGGGGAGGAAGCTCTCCGAACCGGGGGGCCCGCACCCTGGTTCGCGGACCTGCCGTACCGAAACCGTTCGCTGATTAGCCACGCTCAACATGCTGTGAGTCATTGGGCGTTGTGGCGCCGGGGCGGCGGCTGCCAGCGTGTCCGGAGTCCCTCCATGACGCCTTTGAGGAGTTCCGCCATGCCCCTGCGCGAACAGGTCGGCTTCGACGGTGACGGTGCGAAGCTCGCCGGCCATCTCTTCCTGCCCGACGCCGCCACCGAGGAGGTCGGCCCGGTGCAGGGTGTCGTCGTCGCCGGTACCTGGACCAGCGTCAAGGAACAGATGGCGGACCGGTACGCCGAGGAACTCGCCCGGCGCGGCTTCGCCGCCCTTTCCTTCGACTTCGCCGGGTACGGTGCATCGGGTGGTGAACCGCGCGACGTCGAATCGGCCCGGCTGAAAGTGCGGGACCTGCGCGCGGCAGTCGACTTCCTGGCCGGTCACCCCTCGGTGGCCGACGGGGGCTTGGGCATGCTCGGCGTGTGCGCCGGTGCCATGTATGTCAGCGCCTGCGCGGTCGAGGACTCGCGGGTGGCGTCGCTCGCCCTGGTGGCGCCGTGGCTGCACGATCGTCGGCTCTGCGAGGACACCTACGGCGGCCCGGAAGGCGTCGCGAACAGGAAAGCGGCGGCGGCCGAGGCCCGGCGCAGGTACGAGGAGACCGGGGAGGTCGCCTACGTGCCCGCGGTCGGCGCCCATGACTGCGATGCGGCCATGCCGTTCGACATCGACTTCTACCTCGACCCGCAGCGCGGTGGTGTCCCGCAGTGGTCCAACCGGTTCGCCGTCATGGCCTGGACCGAGTGGCTGGGCCTCGACGCGATCGCGATCGCGTCGCGCGTGACCGTACCCGTGCTGCTCGTGCACAGCGAGGACGCCGCCATTCCGGACGGCGCGCGGCGCTTCCACGACCGGCTCGCGGGCCCCCGATCCCTGCTGTGGACCGAGGGCGTCCAGTTCGACTTCTACGACCGGTCGCCACAGGTCGACACGGCCGTGGACGCGGCCGCCGAACACTTCGCCCGCACCCTGTGACGCCCCGGCCCCCCACCACCGCCGCCCCGCAGCCCTCGACAGGAGTCCGCCGCACCATGCCCGAGATCGCCCCCACCGCCGCACCGTTCCCGGCCGAAACCAGGATCGAGATCGTCGAGAGTTGCACCCGGATGGTCGTGCACGCGGACCACCGCGAATGGGAGCTGTTGCGCGGCCTGTTCGTCGACGAGGTGCTCCTCGACTACACCAGCCTCCACGGAGGGCAACCGGTCCGGATGTCCCCTCAGGAGATCATCGACGCCTGGTCGACGACGCTCGGCGGCTACGACGCCACCCAACACCTGATCGCCAACCACCTGGTGCACATCGAGGGGGATCGCGCCGTGTGCACCGCCTCCTTCCAAGCCACTCACCGGCTCGCCACCGCGCATGGTGCGTCGCTGTGGACGCTCGGCGGCGACTACCGCTGGGAACTGGCCCGCACCGGCGACCGATGGCTGATCGACTCCGTGGTGATGACCGCGACCTGGGGCGACGGCAACGAGGGCCTGCCCGCGCGGGCGGGTGCCGCACGATGACCTCCTCCATGCCCGCCCGGTCCGTTGCCGCCGTGACCCCGACGAGAGCCCGAGGCGGTCCCGCGGTGGTGCTCGGCGCCGCCCTGCTCGGCTTCTTCCTCATCTCGCTGGACGCCCTGATCGTCACCGTTGCGCTGCCCGACATCGGTCGCAGCCTGGACGGCGGCATGTCCGGCCTGCAGTGGGTGGTGGACGGATACACCCTGATGTTCGCCGCCCTGATGCTCTCCGCGGGCGCCCTGTCCGACCGCATCGGCGCCCGCCGAGCCTACGGCGGCGGCCTGGTGCTCTTCGCCCTCTCCTCGGCCGCTTGCGGGTTCGCCCCCGGCCTCGGCGTGCTCGTGGCGGCACGGCTGGTACAGGGAGGCGCGGCAGCCGTGATGATGCCGGCGTCGCTGGCCTTGGTCCGCCAGGGCTTCCCCGACCGGGCCGAGCGGGCGCGGGCGATCGCCGTGTGGACGGTGGGCGGCGCCGTCGCGGTCGCGGCGGGACCGGTCCTGGGCGGTATGCTCACCGCGACCGTGGGCTGGCGGTGGATCTTCTTCGTCAACCTGCCCGCGAGCCTGTCGGCGCTCGTCCTGTTGGCCCGTCTTCCCGCCTCGCCGCGGTTGCCCGCCCGCCTCGACGGGCCCGGCCAGGTGACGGCGGTGGTCGCGATGGGCGCGCTGACCTACGGCGTGATCGAGGGCGGTGACAAGGGATTCGACCGGCCGCTCGTGATGGTGTCGCTCCTGATGGCAGTCGCCGCGGCAGCCGCCTTCCTCACCGCTCAGGTCAGGGGCGCACACCCGATGCTGCCCCCGGCGTTGTTCCGCTCCAGGGTCGTGGCCGTCTCCCTGGTGATCGGCTTCATGCTCAACGCGGCCTACTACGGCGGGGTGTTCGTCTTCAGCCTGTATCTGCAGCAGGAACGCGGGGAAACGGCCCTGCACGCGGGCCTGATGTTCATCCCGATGACGGCACTGGTCGCGGTGGTCAACCTGACCTCGGCGAAACTGGCCGCACGCTTCGGCCCGCGCCTGCCGATGGTCACGGGACAACTGGTCGCGGCGGTCGGGCTGTCGGCGTTGCTCACCGTCACCGCACACACCGACGTGTGGGTGGTGGCCGCGCTGATGGTGCCCGTCGGTCTCGGCGGCGCGCTGACGGTACCGGCGCTGACCGCACAGCTGCTGGACGCGGTTCCCGCCGACCGGGCCGGCACCGCCTCCGCCGTGCTCAACACCGGCCGCCAGATCGGCGGAGCGATCGCGGTGGCCGCCTTCGGGGCGCTGCTCGCGGGGGCCGACACGTTCCTTGGGGGCATGCGCCGGAGCATGCTGCTCGCAGCCGCGGGACTCGTCCTGACCGCAGCCGCGACACTGACTCTTCCGCGGCCCGGGGACCAAAACTCGGCAACGTGAGGCGACCTCCTGTCGGAACCGCGTCTCATCCGGCGCTGCCGGAACCGAGACCGACGACCATCTCGACGAACGCCCGCAGTTCGGCGGAGACACCGTCCCTGCGCCACATCAGCACGCCGTCGACGGTCGGTGCGTCGTCGAACGGGACGAAGGCGATGTCGGGGCGGCCGTAGTAGCGCCCCGCCCGCACCGTGGACACCGTGGCCCCCCTACCCGCCCCGACCAGCGAAAGCATCTCCTGCCACCCGGCGACGGCCACCGCATGCTCCACCGGGCGTCCCTGGGGAGTGCGCCGGGGAAAATAGGCGTCGTGCCAGGCCGGCGACACACCGGCGGCCGTGATCAAAGGTAGGACCGCGAGGTCCTCCAGCGACGCCGTCTCCTGCGCCGCCAAGGGGTGGTGCGCGGGTACGAGCAGGGCACGGGGTTCGGAGAACAGGACCGGGCCCACGACGATGGCGGGGTCCTCGACGGGAGGCTCGGCGAGGAGAAGGTCGACGTCCCCGCCCTGCAATGCGGCGAGCGCCGCACCGTACGTCGCCTCCTTCAGGTCGACGACGCAACGGGGATGGTGCGCACCGAACTCCTGTGCCGCCCGCACGAACAGGTCACCGGACCATGCGGTGGTGAAACCGACACGCAGCACTCCGCCCAGACCCCGGAAGGCCGCCGACGCCTCGGCGACGGCCTGTTGGACCTGCCGATACGCGGGAAGCAGATCGGCGTACAACTGTCGACCGACCGGCGTGAGAGCGACATGACGGTTGCTGCGCTCGAACAACGCACCGCCCACACGTCGTTCCAGCTTCTTGATCGTCTGACTGACCCGGCCCGGAGACACGAGGAGACGCTCGGCGGTCCGTGTGAAGTGAAGTTCCTCGGCGAGAGCCAGGAACGTCTCGATCTCGTACCGCTCCATCGGCCCTCCCCCGGGTCGCCGCCCCATCGACGACGGTCAGTAAAGACCCTCGCAGGCCCCGCCGTCCAGGGCGTTGTCGACGACGGGCCTCACGAGGGGTTTCCCATGCCGGTGAAGAGAGCGTCGAGGACGCGGTCCACGTACGCGTGGGTCAAGGGTTCCTGGGTGATCAGGAGTTGGAAGTAGAGCGGGCCGGAGAGGATCGCCATGGCCAGGTCCAGGTCGAAGGAGGCCGACAGTTGGCCTTGGGCGCGTGCCGTTTCCAGCCGGGCCACGGTCATGGCGGCCTGCGGGACGATGAAGCGCTCGTTGAGCGCGGCGGCGACTCGGGGGTCGTACTGCGCCTCGCCGACCAGGGCCCGGTACAGCGGGCCGAAGGGCGGATTGCCCAGGAGGTCGACGGCCGCGTGGATCTGCGCGCGAAGGTCGGCGACGATGTCGCCGGTGTCCGGGTAGTCGAGGCCGGACGCGTGCAGGTGGAGCAGCGAGTCCAGGAACAGGGCGCCCTTGGACGGCCATCTGCGGTAGATGGTGTGCTTTCCCGCGCCGGCTCGGGCCGCGATCGCCTCGATACTGAGTTTGGCGTAGCCGATCTCCTGGCCCAGTTCCAGCGTGGTCCGCATGATGGCCTCGGTCCGGTCGGCACCGCGACTGGGGTTGGTCATGCCGCCACTCTACCGGCACGGCACGTGCCGTGCTTGACGGGATACGGGTCCGTGGTCTTTCCTTGCGGCACGACACGTGCCGTTCCGAAGGGAAGTACATGAACGCCGATGTGATCGTCGTGGGCGCCGGACCGACCGGCCTGATGCTGGCGTGCGAACTGCGTCTGGCCGGGGTGCGTCCCCTGGTGCTGGAGCGGTGGCCGCACCGCCGGGACGTTCCGAAGGCCGGTGGACTCGGCGGACAGATCCTGGAACTGCTGCGTCACCGGGGCCTGTTGGAGCGGTGCGAGGCCGCCTGTACCGGCCCCGTCCCGGCCCCGGTGTTCCCCTTCGGCGGCGTCCATCTCGACCTGACCCGGCTCGCGAATCCTCCGCTGCACGCCCTGCCGCTGCCGCAACAGGAGCTCGAGGATCTACTCGCCGAACGCGCCGGCGAGCTCGGCGTCGAGATCCGCCGCGGACACCGCGTGGCCGGGGTGGTCCAGGACGCATCGACAGTGACCGCGGATGTCGTCGGCCCGGACGGACCGTATCGAGTGGCCGCCCACTACCTGGCAGGCTGCGACGGCGCCCACAGCCGGGTCCGGGACGAGGCGGGTATCGCCTTCCCCGGCACCGTCTATCCGGAGGTCAACCGGCTGGCCCAGATCACCTTTCCCGACGCGGTGACGGTGCTCGGCAACGGGGATCTCGACATCGCCGGCTTCGGCACGGTCCACGGGGGCTTCACACGGACGGACCGCGGTCTCCTCGGCGTCGGCGCATCGCCCGACTCACGCGTGATCTCCCTCTACACGGTCGAGGACGAGGCGGACGAGTACGACGACGACACCCCGATGTCCATGACCGAATTCCGGGACAGCGTTCGTCGCGTCCTCGGTGCGGATCTCCCGAGCGGCACCGCCATCCGCCTGTCACGGTTCACCTTCAAGGCCCGGCACGCCGAGCACTACCGAAGAGGGCGAATCCTGCTGGCCGGTGACGCCGCGCACCTGTTCCCCGCAACCGGCGTGGCGATCAACGCCGGCATGCTCGACGCGGTGAACCTGGCCTGGAAGCTGGCCGCCGACATCCACGGCTGGGCACCCGACGGTCTCCTCGACACGTACCACGACGAACGGCACGTCGCCGGCGCGCGCACCATGCTGCACACCCGGGCCCAGGTGGCGCTGCGACGCGGAACCGACCCGGCCGCCGAAGCGCTCCGCGAGGTCTTCCGGGAACTGCTCGCCGACGAGCAGCCGCTGCGCCGCATGGCGGCCCTCGTCGCGGGCTCCGACATCCGCTACCCGATGCCCGCACCGTCCGACCGGCACCCCATGACCGGTGCGTTCATCTCCGACCCCACCCTTCATGACTGGGCAGTGACCGGCATCGGCGAACTCATGCGCACCGCACGGCCGCTCCTCTTGGACCTCGCGGACCGCGAGGACCTCCGCCGGGCGGCCCGAGACTGGCACCCTCGCATCGACATTCACACCGCCAAGGCCGACGACCGCCGCGCCGACGCCGTCCTGATCCGACCCGACGCGCACATCGCCTGGGCCGCAACCGTCCAAGAGTCCCCCGAAGACGCCGTACCGGCCCTGCGCGAAGCGCTCGGCCGCTGGTTCGGCACCCCCCGAAACCACGCCTGAGGCCACGCCCTCAAAGAGGAAGCGATCACGAATGCCGCTCGTTCCCGCCGACCCGACCCTGGTACATCCGATGCCCGACCAGCCTCGGGTCGTACTCCTCAAGCCTCTGGTGACCTCGCCGCTGATCGAAGTCGGCGAGTTCACCTACTACGACGATCCCGAGGACCCGACCGCCTTCGAAAACCGCAACGTCCTGTACCACTACGGGCCCGAAAAACTCGTCATCGGGAAGTTCTGCGCGCTGGGCGAAGGCGTGCGGTTCATCATGAACGGCGCCAACCACCGGATGGACGGGCCCTCGACGTTCCCCTTCCCGATCATGGGCGGTTCCTGGGTCGACCACTTCGACCTCATCACCGACCTGCCCGGACGGGGCAACACCACAGTGGGCAACGACGTCTGGTTCGGCTACGGAGCCACGATCATGCCGGGCGTCCACATCGGCCACGGGGCGATCATCGCCTCCGGCTCCGTCGTCGTGGACGACGTCCCCGACTACGGCATCGTCGGCGGCAACCCCGCCCGGCTGCTGCGGCGGCGCCACGTCGACGCCGACATCGACCGCCTCCTTGCCCTGGCCTGGTGGGACTGGCCGCTGCCGCACATCACCGAACACCTCCGCACGATCATGTCCGGCACCGTCGACGCGCTGGAGGCCGCGGCCCCCGGAGCCCCCCGGCACTGAGAATCGAGAGCCTTCGTCATGTCCCGGTCCTACCCCGATATCCCGTTCACCGACTGGCTACGCGAACGCGCCGTCCCGCTCACCCACCTCCACCCCGAAGCGCCGCTCGACGACCTGGAACCGCTGCGCGGCATCCTTGCGGACGCCCGCGTCGTGGCGATCGGCGAACACTCCCACTTCATCGCAGAGTTCGCCTTGTTGCGTCGCCGCCTCCTGCGGTTCCTCGTCGAACGCTGTGGCTTCACCGTCCTGTCCTTCGAGTACGGCTTCAGCGAAGGTATCCCCCTGGACGCGTGGGTCCAAGGAGAGGGAACGGACGATGACCTGGCGGCCCACCTCGCCGGGGCGATACCCGTGGGACTCACCGAGCCCCTGCGCTGGGTCCGCGGGCACAACCGCACCACCTCACCACCGGTGCGCTTCGCCGGGATCGACATCCCGGCCGCGGGTGGCTCCCTGCTCCCCGCACTGGCCCCGGTCGCCGACTACCTGCGCCGCGTCGACCCCGAAACCGCGTCGGGAGTCGAAACGGCCATGCGGATCGCCGCATCGTTCGCGGGCGGCTCCGCAGCCGTGGCCGCGCCCGCCTGGGCGCGCCTGCCCGCACCCGAACAAGACGCCCTCACCGCGACCCTCACGCGTCTCCTCGTCCGATTCCGTTCCCTCGAACCGCTATACACCACCCGCGCCGGCCGGCAGGAGTACGACCTCGCCCTGCACCGCCTCGAAGCCGCCTGCCACGGCGACTACACCTTCCGTGCCATGGCCGACCTCTTCGCAGGAGAGGGACTGATCGCCGACACCTCCGCCCGGGACGCCTTCATGGCCAGATCGGTCCTCTGGCACTTGGAACGCTTCGATCCGGGCACCCGCGTTGTCCTGGTAGCCCACAACGCCCACATCCAGACGGCATCCATCTCCTTCGACGAGCGCCTCACAGGACTCCCCATGGGACAGTATCTGCGGCGGGCGCTCGGTGACGACTACCGCGCCCTCGGCCTGACCAGCGTCACCGGACACACCGCGGAGATGCACCGCGACGAGAAGACGCCCTTCGGCTTCACCCTCGGCGCCACGGCGCTGGAACCGCCCGAGCCCAACAGCCTCGAGGCCGCCTTCGCCGACGCCGGCGTCGGACTCGGCGTCGCCGACCTCCGTCAGGCACGCACGGAGACCTCCCACCAGCCCGACCGCATCCGACTGCAGAGCACCTACCTGCACACCCCCGTCGTCGACGCGTTCGACGCCGTCCTGACCATCCCCGCTTCCACCGTTACCAAGGACCTCTCCAGCCCATGACCGGGACCGGACACACGGACACGACGCGTTCACGGGTACGGGAGTACGCCCCCATCCGGGACTGTAAAACTAACGGGTCTGCCTCACATTCGGTGGTGACGGACAGTGAGTCCGTGATCATGTGCGGATGTTGAGTGCGAACGAGCTTGTGGGCGTGGTGTTTTCGGGGCTTGCGCCGCTGGTGGTCGAGGAGGTTGCGGACGAGGACGGGGTCATCCGAGTTTGGGCCCGGACGCCTGGCGGTCCGGTGGATTGCCCGGATTGCGGCGGTCGGGCCGGTCGGGTGCACGCCTTCCATGAACGCACGGTGACGGACGTGCCGGTCGACGCCCGCCGGGTGGTCGTGCTGGCGCGGCTCCGCCGCCTGGTCTGCCCCACCTCGGCCTGCCCCCGCATCACGTTTCGTGAGCAGATTCCCGGTGTGCTGGAGCGCTACCAGCGGCGGACGGTGCGCCTGCCGGCCCAAGTCCGGGCCGTGGTGCGGGAACTCGCGGGCCGCGCCGGCGCACGGACACTGGACGCGCTCGGCGCCGGGCTGTCACGGAGCACCGCCCTGCGTGTCCTGACCGGGATCCCGCTGCCGGCCCGCCGGGTGCCGCAGGTCCTGGGCGTCGACGACTTCGCGCTCAAGCGCCGCCACCGCTACGCGACCGTCCTGACCGACGCCGAGACCGGCGAACGCATCGACGTCCTGCACGGCCGCGACGTCGACGCGCTCGAAGCGTGGCTGCGACGGCACCCAGGCATCGACGTCGTCTGCCGGGACGGCTCGGGCGCCTACGCCGAAGCAATACGCCGCGCGCTGCCCGACGCAGTGCAGGTCAGCGACCGATGGCAGTGCGCCATGAGGCGCCTTGTCGTATCCCCGACTCAGTCGGGAAGAATTCGGAAGGAGATTCTTGGGTCCAATGGCTTACCCGATCCGGAAACGGTGACGGGACCAGAGCATGCCAGGAAACCGACGGTCGCTCTCAGGCGGCAGAGGTGACGCGTCGTGGGACCCGCGTGACACGGTGAAAGCTGAATTGCCTGAACCCTAATTCCCAGGAGATTGAAGGTCGAATCCGTCGGAAAGCTGCCTGTAACCGACGCCGCATCCTGCGACGGTTTGATGCCATGACCGACGCAACCTCCGGGATGCGGAGCGATGCCCAGCGAGGGCATTCAAGGGAATGAGTGGGGCACCTACATCACGCTATGACGTACGACAAGGACGAACATGGGATCGCCTAAGGGAAGAGGTCTTCCTATGGCGACGGAGGCCCCGTAGTAGTCGCCGGAGTCACGACCGGCCAAGGAGGACGGGAAGGCCGTCCGCATCGGGCGAAGGGGGCCAGGTGATCGGGCACTCAATGATCGGGAGGTATGCGTAATGCAGAGCGCCGAAACGGTGCTGGGTGTCCTCCGTGAACGCGGCAGGCGTGGCCTGCCGTGCGATGAACTGTATCGACAGCTCTTCAATCCGCAGTTGTATCTACTGGCCTACGGGCGTCTGTACTCCAACAAGGGAGCGATGACGCCCGGGGTCCACGGGGAGACCGTGGACGGCATGTCGCTGGGCAAGATCGAGCACGTCATCGACGCGCTGCGCCACGAGCGCTACCGATGGAGCCCGGCACGAAGGGTCTACATCCCGAAAGGGCGGGGCAGCACGAAACTGCGTCCGCTCGGACTGCCTCCGTGGAGTGACAAGCTCGTCGGCGAAGTGATTCGCCTGCTGCTAGAGGCCTATTACGAGCCGACGTTCTCAAACTCCTCCCACGGTTTCCGTCCTCGCCGAGGTTGCCACACCGCATTACGTGATGTGGCCAATACCTGGACGGGGACAGCCTGGTTCGTCGAGGGCGACATCGCTCAGTGTTTTGACCGGCTTGACCATTCGGTCATGCTCCGGATTCTGGGCGAGAAGATTCACGACAACCGGTTCCTGCGGGTGGTGCGGAACATGCTCAAGGCCGGATACATGGAGGATTGGGTCTGGAATGCCACGCACAGCGGGAGTCCGCAAGGCGGGGTTGTTTCGCCGATCCTGTCGAATATCTACCTGCACAAGATGGACGAGTACGTCGAGAGAGTTCTGATCCCGGAATACACCCGAGGAAGAGTCAGGCAGCCAAACCAGACCTTCTTCAAGGTGTGGAATGCATTGCGTGGCGCACGCAAGCGCGGCGACCGCACCGCAGTGCGGGAACTACGCAAGCAACTCCGCAGCGTGCCCAGCATGGATACTCAGGATCCCGGCTACAGGCGGCTGCGGTATGTGCGTTACGCCGACGACACCCTGCTCGGGTTCGCCGGACCAAAGGCAGAGGCCGAGGAGATCAAAGACCGACTGGCGCAATTCCTGCGTGAAGAACTCAAGCTGGAGTTGTCACCGGAGAAGACCCTCGTCACGCACGCCCGCACCCGGGCGGCGAGGTTCCTCGGCTACGAGATCACCGTGCATCACAACGACCGCAAGGTCACCGGCGGACGTCGTTCCGTCAATGGGGTCATCAGATTGCGTGTCCCCCGTTCGGTGGTATCTGCCAAGCAAGCCCGGTACATGGAGCGCGGCAAACCCACGCGTCGGCCCGAACTGCTGAACCAGGACGACCACGTCATCCTCAGCACCTACGGGTCCGAGTACCGCGGCATCGTCCAGTACTACCTGCTGGCCGGCGACGTCTTCCGACTCGCCCGGCTGCAATGGGTCATGGAGACCTCGATGCTGATGACGCTCGCCAACAAGCACCGCTCGTCGGTGTCGAAGATGGCCCGCAAATACGCGACCACCATCGAGACGCCACACGGGCCACGCAAGTGCTTCGAGGCCCGCGTCGAACGCACCGGCAGGAAACCACTGGTCGGACGGTTCGGCGGGATCCCGCTACGACGGAACAAGAAGACGGTCGTCAACGACCGACGGCCGGCCCCGGTCAACACCAAACGCAAAGAGCTGGTCACCCGGCTCCTCGCCGGACGGTGCGAGGCATGCGGGCGGATCGACGAGGTGGAAGTTCACCACGTCGCCAAGCTCGCGGACCTCGGACGACCGGGCAACCGGCCGCCGTGGGCAGATCTCATGGCCGCGCGACACCGCAAGGCCCTTGTGGTCTGCGGGACTTGTCACACGGACATCCACGGCAAGAGACCCGTCGCAGCACTCACGGAGTAGTCACTGGAGAGCGACGTGCGGTGACAAGTCGCATGCGTCGTTCGGGCTGGGGGCCGTCGGAAAAGGACCTGCTCAGCAGGCACCTCGCCAACGGCCCACCAGTACTCTGTGGCACAACCTGTGCGAAGCCGCCCTCAGCGAGGTGAAGGCACACAGCACCTGCTGGGCCACCGTACTGGACGCACCCATCTACGACGGGCCACGCGCCCGAACCACCCTGGAACGCTGGCACCAAGTCCATGACCTGCTCAATCAGGGCGTGGGTCTGCTCGAATGCGCCCGCCGTCTGCAACTGGCCCTGAACACCGTCAAACGCTACGCACGAGCCGACCGGCCCGAGCGGATGCTCCGCGTCCCCAAATACCGCGCCAGCCTCGTCGACCCCTACCGCGAGCACCTGCGCAAACGCCGGGTTGAGGACCCCGCCGTCCCCGTCAGGCACCTCTTCGAAGAGATCCAGGCCCTCGGCTACGAAGGCTGCGTCAACCTCCTGCACAAGTACATCAACCAAGGCCGCGCGGACGCCGACCGCAGCCACATCTCCCCACGCCGGCTCGCCAGGATGCTCCTCACCAGGCCCGACAACCTCAAGTCCGAACATCACGACCTCCTGGCACGGCTTACCGCCGCCTGCCCCGAGATGACCCAACTGGCTGCTCACATCACGGACTTCGCCCAACTCCTGACGCCTCACGAAGGAAACGCCGACGGGCTCTCACGCTGGATCGTCCAGGCTCGCGCGACCGATCTGCCCCATCTGCACTCCTTCGCCCGGGGCCTGGACCGAGACCGCGACGCCGTGATCGCCGCGCTCACACTTCCGTACAGCAACGGCCCCACCGAGGGCGTCAACACCAAAACCAAGCGGATCGCGCGCCAGACGCACGGACGAGCAGGCTTCACCCTCCTCCGCCACCGCATCCTCCTCGGATAGCGACACACTCCGTCACCACCGAATGTGAGACAGGGCCGTTAGTTTTACAGTCCCGCGGTCGGCACCCGCGCCACCCGCGGTTGCCCGGCCTGTCGCTGTCCAGGCTCTGACGGGCGCCTGGTGGTTGGGCCGTGCTTCTGGACGGCCGGGAGGTTGGGACGGGGTCCGGCCGGCGTGCGGGTTCAGACGCGACGGAGGTGTTGCAGGTCGGCGACCAGGGGGTCCATCCGGGTGAGTGAGTCCCGGACCGTGGCGAGGTGTTCGGCGGGGTCGTCGGTGGGTGTGCTGTCGGGGTTGGTCAAGCGCCCTCGGCCGACCTGACGTAGCCACGACACCCCCCAGGCGCCGCATCGCGCCGGCGACCTCACACGGCGCCTCGGCCGAGTCATCGCCGCCCCCAAACCGCGCCGCGATGATTCGAGTCCTCGTCGTCACCCGAAATCCCGGTGCGTGTCGGGCGACGATGGCCCGATCCCGGCCGCAGCGCAGTGATCGGCACCGTGCGGAAACCAAGGCCGAGTGGTCCGTCCGAAGTGGTCGACGAACATTGCACCGCCGCTGCCTGGATCTCACCTTGAGCAGAAGTTCCGTACTCTTCCGGGGCGGATTCGGAACCAGATGCTCCTGTGTCTCGGCGTCGGTCTGATAACCGTCGTCGACGAGCATGCCGACCCCGACACCGACCGCGCATTCGACGACGCAGTCGCCGCGACACCGAAGCGAGCGGGCTTCCCGATCCCGGCGAAGCTCCCCCACACCCCGAACAGCGCTTCGCCGATCGCGCCCCCGGGCCCCGCCCGCGACCCACTCGCAAGTGCGTACCGCCACGCGGCCCACGAAGTACGTGCCTCGGCGCAGCGGCGCCGCGCCGCCGACATCGGATGGTGAGGCCCGCGCCGTTGGCGCTCCGCCCCGGTCGGGTCGATCAGGTCCGACCTGCTCGTAGCCGGACCGTGCCCCGTGCCCGTAACCCGTCCTGCCGAAAGCTGTTCGTGACCGCTCTCCCGTTCGAGGGGCGCGTCGAAATCCAGGGAGCGCGCCGCCCTGGGGCACCGACGCCCCGGCCGCGCCCGGAAGATGATCACCACCGGGCCGCGGGTGTGGGGGTGTGCCGTGCGTTCGGCCAGCTCAGTCGGTCCAGGTTCTCAGGACGGCGGCGATGTCGGGGACGGTGCAGATGTCCTTGCGCAACTCGACGACCAGGGCGGTGATCTCGTCGCGGCCGAGTTTGGTGGTGATCCCGCAGGCGGTGAGGTAGCCGTGGGCCACCGCGACGGCCACCGTCATGTTCGAACGTTCCAACCAGACGACGCGGCCCAGGAGTTGACACAGGGCCGCGGCGCGTACGAACGGGCCGCTGTAGACGTCCTGTCCGGCCAACACCGCCTGATGGCGGGCAACGGCGGCGATGGGCAGGCCGTAGTCCTCCGGAGCCGGGTCGTTCTCCCCGGCCTCGCGGGCGACCTCGAGGATCCACGCCAGGTCGATGCTCAAATTCGAGGCGGTCACCGGGACGCCGCCAACTCCTCGATGAGGTCCCCGTATCCGACGATCACCTCGCGGGCCCCTTCGAGGAACCGCTCCCGCACCCCGTCGTTGTCCCGGCGCACGAGCTGCTCGATGTAGTCGTTCAGCGGCAGATGCCGCGTCTCCGCCGCCTGCCGCGCCATCTCCGCGGTCTCGTCACTCATCCGCACATTCACCTGCGTCTTCGCCATACCGACAAGGTACCACCGGATACCAGGCCGGGCGTGGGAGAACCGCGACGTCGTGGCCGTCCTCGGATCTTTCGCGGAGGCTGGTTCGCGTGTGGTGGCGCCCGTCGGCGGCGGGTGACCCTTGTCGCGCCACCGGCGCGCGGTCTTGCGCGTCGACGCCACATCGTGTCGGTGTCCGGGTCGGATCCGATCGGTCCGGGAGGCAGGCTGACACGGAGACATTCGGGAGACCGTGCGCGGGTTTCTCCCGGCCGGGGATCGGGCGGCTCGAACCTACCGCGCGCCCGACACCTTCCTTGATCGCCGCCTGCGACGCGGTGCCCGCCCTCGAACGGCCGGAAATGGGTTCGCGCCGGTGCGGCGCTGCGGACGCGCCGGCCGGCCACGTCGGTCGGTCGGCTTCATGACCTGACGAATTGCAAGATTCTGCAATTTCATACATTCTTACGCCAGCGCACGCGGCTCGCATGGGCCGACCGCCGCGCCGACCGTTGGGCCCCGTTGCGCTGAGGAGAGCGGATGCCGGGGCAACGGGTCGGACGCGGCTTGTCGTGCCCGTGCACGTCATCGCCTCGAAAGGAACGGTGGCTGACCGAGAGTCGGGAACTAGGGCACGTATCCAGTCGTGATCAATGAGTGCTCCGGCTGAGGGCTTTGACCCAGATCATTGCGGCGCGGAGGTGAAGGGCGGCGAGGTAGCTCTCGGGAGTCTTGTCGTATCTCGTGGCGATGCCGCGCCAGGCCTTGAGCCTGTTGATCAGGCGCTCGACGGTGTTCCGTTCCTTGTAGAGGTCGGCGTCGTGGCGGACGGGTCGGCCGCCCCCGCTGCCTTTCCTCTTGCGGTTGGCGGCCTGGTCGCTCTTCTCCGGGATGACCGCCCTGATGCGGCGTCTGCGCAGGTGGGCTCGGTTGCCGCGGGACGAGTAGGCCTTGTCCCCGGCGACCGCGTCGGGTCGGGTGCGGGGACGCCCGACGGGCCCTCGGACCCGTATTTTCTCGAGGACGGGGACGAATTGCGGGCTGTCGGCGGCCTGTCCCGCGGTCAGGACGAAGGCCAAGGGGCGACAGTTCCGGTCGCAGGCGAGGTGGATCTTGGAGGTCTGGCCGCCCCGCGAGCGCCCGAGCAGGGCGGCCCTCAGCCGGATCCGGTGCCGGCGCCGGACGCGTCGTCGTTCCTCCCGCTCCGGGTCGATTCCGGCTCCGTTCCCGTCTTGTCCCTCCGGATCGCCCCCTTTTGCCGGGCCTTCTCCTCCTCCGCGGCGGCCTTCTCCAGAGCGGTGAGCGTGTCGGGATCGACACGCATCCCGGCGGCGTCGTGGTGCGCCCGGACGGTGGTCGAATCCACGCTCACCAGCGACAGGTCCACCCCGCCCCGTCTCGCGGCCTCCGCGATCAGGCCCTCCAACAGGGCCTCGAAGACACCGGCGTCACGCCACTGCCGGAAACGATTGTGCACGGTCGGCCACGCACCGAACCGCTCCGGCACCTCACGCCACTGCGCGCCCGTCCGAAACTTCCAGATCACACCCTCGAACTGCTGCCGCAGCCGCTCGGGATACGGACCGTACGCACCGATCGGCAGGTACGGCCCGATGAACTCCCACTCCACGTCCGTCAGTTGCTCTCGCGTCACACCAAGCCGATCTACCAGACCAGGACCGCCTTGACGACGGATCCCACAGATTGATCACGACCCGATACACGACCTAGTGCCGGCAGTGGGGAACTTCGCCGAGGCCAGGCCATGCCGGTCCGAGTGGTTCGGGCGCGGCCGATGCGGCGGAGGCGGCCTCCCATCGTGCGGAATCCACAGCAGGGCAAGCGTCGTACGAGTCGCAGGAACGACCCGAGCGGGCCCGCGAGCGAGAACGAACACGGAAGGGGCTGGGGATGGTGCCGGTTCCGCTGTATCAGGCGAAGGCGGAGTTCTTCCGCATGCTCGGGCATCCGGTGCGCATCCGGGTCCTGGAACTGCTCCAGGACGGACCGCTGCCCGTGCGCGATCTGCTCGCTGCGATCGATATCGAGGCGTCCAACCTGTCGCAGCAACTCGCGATCCTGCGCCGCTCCGGGATCGTGACCTCCAGTCGCGACGGATCGACCGTGGTCTACGCGCTGGCTGGTGGGGACGTCGCCGATTTGATGCGCGCGGCGCGACGCATCCTCACCGAGATGCTGGCCGGCCGCAACGAACTGTTGGAAGAGTTGCGCGAGGCGGAGGCCGACGCACGGTGAGCACGCCCCCACTGTTCCGGAGGTTTGCGCGGGTGGGTTCCCTGTTGCCCGGGCGCGCCGATGTCGCGGCGATACGCCGCGCGCCGCGTCGGGACCTGCTTGCCGGGTTCACGGTGGCGATCGTGGCGCTGCCGCTGGCGCTCGGGTTCGGGATCTCCTCGGGACTGGGCGCACAGGCGGGGCTGGCGACCGCGGTGGTCGCCGGGGTGCTCGCGGCGGTGTTCGGCGGGTCGAACCTTCAGGTCTCCGGGCCGACCGGGGCGATGACCGTGGTGCTGGTGCCCATCGTGCACGAGTACGGCGCGAACGGCGTGTTGACCGTAGGTTTCCTTGCCGGCCTGCTGCTGATCGGCCTGGCGTTCGCCCGGGCGGGGCGATACATGGCGTACATCCCGGCTCCAGTGGTGGAGGGCTTCACCCTCGGAATCGCCGGGGTCATCGCCCTGCAGCAGGTCCCGTCCGCGCTGGGAGTGCCCAAGCCGGGGGGTGACAACACCGCGGTGGTGGCGTGGCGCGCGGGCGCGGCGTTCGCGCGCGAACCGCACGGCACCGCCTTGGCGTTGGCCGCTTCGGTGGCGCTGGTGATGCTGCTGGGCGCGCGCCGCCACCCGACCGTTCCGTTCTCGCTGCCGGCGGTTGCGGCGGTCACCGTCGCGGCGCAGACCGCGCATCTGGACGTGGCGTGCATCGGCGAGTTGCCCGCCGGATTGCCCGCTCCCGACATCGGGTTCTTCGAAGTTTCGGCGTTGTCCTCCCTGCTCGCGCCCGCACTGGCGGTCGCCGCACTCGCGGCGTTGGAGTCGCTGCTGTCCGCGACCGTGGCGGACGGTATGACGGTGGATCAAAAACACGACCCGGACCGGGAGTTGTTCGGCCAGGGCGTCGCCAATCTGGTGGTGCCGTTGTTCGGTGGGGTCCCGGCCACGGCGGCGATCGCGCGGACCGCGGTGAATGTGCGTAGCGGCGCCGCCTCGCGGTTGGCCGCGATCACACACGCGGTGGTGCTGGCGGCGGTGGTGTTCGTCGCCGCGCCGTTGGTTGCGAAGATCCCGCTGGCCGCACTCGCCGGGGTGCTGCTGGCCACCGCGATCCGCATGGTCGAGGTCGGCTCGGTGCGGGCGATGGCTCGCGCGACCGGTTCCGACGCGCTGATCCTGGTACTGACCGCGGCCGCCACCCTCGCCCTGGACCTGGTCAAGGCGGTCGTCCTCGGCCTGCTGGTCGCCGGGGCGCTGGCGTTGCGCGCGGTCGCCAGGGACGTCCGGGTGGAGAACGTGCCGCTGCGCGAGGATCTGCCGAAGGACCACGGCGCGGAGGAACATGCCCTGTTGGCCGAGCACATCGTGGCCTACCGCCTCGACGGCCCGCTGTTCTTCGCCGCCGCGCACCGCTTCCTGGCGGAGTTGTCGCAGGTCGCCGACGCGCACGCGGTCATCCTGCGCATGTCGCGGATCAGCACGCTCGACGCGTCGGGGGCACTCGTGCTCAAGGAGGTCGTCGAGCGACTGGAGCACCGCGGCATCACCGTCTACGTCTCCGGCATACGCCCCGGCCACCACCGCACCCTCGACGCCCTCGGCGTGATGGATCGACTGCGCGCCCAAGGCAGGGTCTTCACGACTACTCCCGAGGCGATCACGGCGGCCCGGCGTCGCCTGCACGGCGCCGGGATACTGCCCGGCGAACCTACCGAGGAAGACCGGGGGAACACCCGTCTGGAGAACATCCCCTGATCGGGAACCGCGCTCTCGCACCCCCGCCCGCCGCGAGTCTCGAAGGCGCAGCGGGTGGCTGTTCGAGGCCTCGGCTTCCCACTCGAATACGCAGGCATCGACATCGGCTGCCACGACATCGACCACACGGGCGAGACCCTGCGGATCACCCGGCCGACGCCCAACGGCGGCTCGGTGCTTCCGATCATCCTTTACGAAAGACCTCCACCATGACATACGAGATGATCGTCCTCCCCCGGTACGGAACCGCACTGCCTGCCAGGCGAATCGACGCCGCCACCGTGCGCACCGCACTCGCCCAAGCCGCAGTCGATGGCACACGGCTGCGTATCCGCCCGACCGCAACCGGGACCGATTCCGCGGAAGACACACCCACTCCCCCGCAAGGACGCCCGTCGTGAGCGATCGACCGCCCGAGAGTCCCCGCGCCCCCGCACCCGCGCCGCGTCCGCAAGTGAGGGCCGGCGAATCCCAAAAGGACATCGAACGCGGCATCATCCGCTGGATGCTCCTGTTCCTGTTCGGCACCCATCTCATCGGCGGATCGATCTGGCTCGCCATGTATCTCACCGGCCACGGCTGACAGCACCCGGAGAACACCGTGTGACCGTCACAGGTCTCCTCGGGATCCGAAGGGACGCCGTTCGCCGGATGGAATGCGGTGTGGTTCGGCCCGGCAACGTACAGCGCAGGGCCGAACGGCCCTGGAAAAGGACCTCTCGACCGGGCCGGGAGACCCTGTGCGGATCGATCCGGGTGGAGCAGGGTGGGGGGTGTACCTCTCGTGGAGGAGGAGCCCATGGACACAGGTCTGTCGCGGAACCGGCCGCCGTGCGTGGTCGTCGGTCTGGATTCGGACCCCGTGGTCAATCGCGGGTCCGTCCGGTGGGCCGCTCACGAAGCGGCCCTGCGCGGGGCCGCGCTGCACCTGGTGTACGCCTGGGAGCCCGTGCCCGTCCACCGCGCGCACTACGCGCCGACGCACACCCTCGTCGACTTGACCTCACAGCGTCGGCGGGTCCGCGAACTGCTGGACGCGGCCGAGCAGGCCGCGCACCACGCCCGGCCCGACCTCACCGTCCTTCGGCGCCCGATCGAGGGGCCGGCCGTGCCGGTGCTGCTCGGCGCGGCGCGCGAGGCCGCCCTGCTGATCCTGGGCAGCCGAGCGCGCCGGGTGGACCGGCGCCCGCTCGGACCTGTCACGCGCGAGTGCCTGCGCTGCGCACGCTGTCCGGTGGTCACCATCGGCGGCTCCGACGACGAAGAGCGCCGGCCGAACCCGGTTGCGACACACACGACAGGAGTCACGCCATGACCGAGACGACACGGACCACCACCGACACCGGTCCTGGGATCCCGACCGTGCGTGAGGTGATGCACGGCCCGGTGGTCTCAGTGACCACACAGGACACGTTGTGGGCGGCCATGGACACGATGATCGTCAGCCACCTACACCACGTCGGCGTCGTCGACGACGACGGTCGGGCGTTCGGCCTGATCAGCGATCGCGACCTCGCCGCCGTGTGGACCCTCGACCCGTTGGGCCTCAAGCAGCACACCGCCGCTCACGCCATCGCCGGAACCGAGACGAGCTTCGTCTCCCCGGACACCGACGTGGTCACGGCGGGAGAGGAACTGCTCCGACACCGCCGGGACGCGTTGCTCGTCGTCGACGCCGGCGGCACCGCGCTCGGCGTCCTGACCGACCGCGACCTGCTGACCGTTCTTCTGGGGCTGCACCGCCCGATACGGTGACGGGGTGACAGGCGCGGACGTCTTCGACGTCCGACAATGAAGGTACGTCCGACTCCGGAGGAGGGCCGTGTCGACAACGCCCATCCGCGTGTTCCTGCTCGACGACCACGAGGTGGTCCGCAGGGGCCTCGCCGATCTGCTCGGCGACGAGCCCGACATCGAGATCGTGGGCGAGTCGGGCTCCGCCGCCGAGGCCGCGCGGCGCATCCCGGCCCTGCGGCCGGACGTCGCGATCCTGGACGGGCGCCTGCCGGACGGCAGCGGCATCGACGTGTGCCGCGAGGTGCGTTCGCGTTTCCCCGAGATCAACGCGTTGATCCTGACCTCCTACGACGACGAGGACGCGCTGTTCGCCGCGATCATGGCCGGCGCCGCTGGATACGTGCTCAAGCAGATCCGCAGCCGGGACCTGATCGCCGCCGTGCGCGCCGTCGCCGCCGGACAGTCCCTGCTCGACCCGGCGGTGACCACGCGCGTCCTGGAACGGGTGCGCAAGGGATCGGCGGCGGAGCCGGGTCCGACCGGCCTCAGCGAGCGCGAACAGCAGGTCTTGGAACACATCGCGCAGGGCCAGACCAACCGCGAGATCGCCGAGAGCTTGGGGCTGGCGGAGAAGACGGTCAAGAACTACGTTTCGGCGGTGTTGAACAAGCTGGGCCTCGAACGTCGGGTCCAGGCGGCGGTGTACGCGACCGAACTGCACCAAGGCAACGAGCGACGCCAGGGCTGAGTTCCGACGGGTCCCGACGCACACGGCCGATGTCCCCCGGACCGATGTCCCCCGGACGGAAGTCGAAGCCGAGGGACATCAGCGGTCCGGCGTGTGCGGCCCTGTGTCGTCACCGCGTCGTCATTCCCCGAAACATCCGTGCCCCGTTGTCGTGGCAGGGTGTTCGGGGCCGCAGGGGTGGGTGAGGTTGTGCGTGACCTTCTCGACACCGTCCACGGCGGTGCACAGGCGCACCGCGATGTCGACGAGGGTGGGATGGTCGACCTCGCCCGTGAGGTGTACGACGGCGTCGCGGACGTCGACGTCGATCGTCGTGGGATCCAGGCACAGCGCCTCGCCGAGGATCTCGCGCTCGATCTCCGCCCTGATCTCCGCGTCCGACCGCACGAGGGCGCCCAGCAGGTCGCAGCGGCTCACGATGCCCACCAGTCGTCCGGACCGGTCCACCACGGGTAGGCGCTTGACGTGGTGGCGGTCCATCAGACGAGCCGCCTCCGGGGTGCCGACGGTCGGCGTCACGGTGATCACCGGGGCACTCATCAGACCCCGGGCGGTGAACCCCTCCTCGGACGCGGCCACCTCGGATGCCCGATGCGAGGACGTCGAGCTCTGCGGCGTCCCGGTGTCGGCGACGCGCGCGTGCAGCAGGTCGGTCTCCGAGACGATGCCCAGCAGGCGATGGCTGCCGTCCACCACCGGCAGCGCACTGACCTGCCAGGTCTCCAGAATGCTCGCGATGTCACGGAAGCGGGCATCGGAGCCGACGGTGACGACATCACGCGTCATGACGTCCCCCATCGTCCTGTGTGTCATGGCATGCCTCCCAAAATCGGTGCGCCCGGGAAGAGTTCGCCGGCGATGATGTCGGCCCACGTCTCGATCTCGGCCCAGCGATGCGATGGGCGATCGCCTTTGCGCACTGCCGTGCGCGCTCGCGTATGCGATGAGGACGTTCACCGTGTCACCTCCCCGGTCATCCCCAGCATGCGATCCCCTGCGAAGGTGCGGCAGGGTCGCGCTACCCGGGGCCCAGGGCCGTTCGGCCCGGGTGTACATCGCGTCTCGGTTCGCCACCCATCGCGCGCCACCCGGAGTGGGCCAGGGCGCGGCAGCTTATATGGGGGGCGCGTTTACTCGAACGAGCCATGTTCGGGGAGACGTTCGGCCCTTATCCGGCCTCGGCGCGGCGGGCAGGCTGTGACGCGAACCAGGGGAGGGGTCATGGATCGACGCGGGTTGAAAATCTTGATCACCGAGTCGCACGCGGACGGTTGCGGGCAGGTCGCGAACGAGTTGGTCGAAGCCGGGCACACGGTGCTGCACTGTCACGAGGGGCCGGGGGTTGGTACCGCTGTGCCGTGCGTGGCCTGGGCAGCGGACGGTGGATGTCCGCTGCTCGCGCCCGATGTGGACGTCGTCGTCGACGTGCGTACCGAGGAGGGGCCGCAGACCACGCGCGAACAGGGCGCGATGTGTGCGCTCGTGGCCGGTGTCCCGCTGGTGGTCTGCGGGCCCGTCGACACTCACGGCGGGACGCTGTCGCGTGCGGATGTGGTGTGCGGGCGAGCGGATGTCGAGGCCGCCTGTCACAGCGCGTTCTCCCCGGTCGGGCCGACCGCGCACCGGGTGGTGGCGCGCGCGGTGTCCCGCGCACTCGCCGGGGTGATCGCGCCCGCCGAGGTGCATGTCGATCTGACAGCGCGCGAAAGCATCGTGTTCGCCGACATCACCGTCGGCGCGTCGCCGACGGCCACCGCGTTTCGTCACGTGCGCGGTGCCGTGCGGACCGCCCTCGCTCCCTTCACACCGGCCTGGTCCTACACGCCGGTGACGCTGTATCACCGCGAGCCGAGGGCCCACCGTCGGTGAACCGGTCGCACACCTTCGCAAGTCCCCTCAGGAGCACGGACTTTTCCTTCGGACGGGTCGAACGGCCCTGCCGGACCTGCTTGCGTGGCGGGATCGTCGGTGCGACAGCGCCGAACATCTGCTGTGGGGCACCGTGGAGGCGCCGTCGGTGCCGGAACCGGCTGCCGCGTCGCTTCCCGTGCCGGATACCCGGGAACTCGTCGTCATGACCGAGGAGGAGTGCCGGGCGCGCCTGTTCCTGCACGACGTGGGGCGGGTCGCCCCGGCCATGACCCAAGATCCGTTCGTACTGCCGGTCGACTACGTGATGGACGGTGCGGACGTGATCTATCGCAGCGCTGCGGGCTCACGGCCGGCCAACCTGGTCGGGCCCGTGGCCTTCGAGGTGGACGACCTGATCCGGATCGCCCGGTTGGGGTGGAGCGTGCTCGTGATCGGCGACACCGAGCGCGTGACCGATCCCGTCGAGACGGCCCGATTGACCAGGGACGCCCGAACCTGGTCCGACGGCGTCCCCGATGTCTGGACCCGGATCCGTCCGAGAGACGTCACCGGCCGCCGGCTGCGTCCCCACGCGGGCGACGAGTAACCCGAACGAGCCCCCGGCGCCGGGATACACACCGTTCGGCCCTGTGACCGCCGTGGCTCGCATGGCAGCGTCGCAGGAGTCGTCGTGTCCGCGTCCGATCATCGCGAGGGAGTACCCATCATGAGCACCCATCGAGTCCTTGTCGTCAACGCCGGGTCGTCGACGGTGAAACTGTCCGTACTCGACCCGAACGACACAGTCGTGTGCGCATCGACCATCGAATGCCCCGACGAGATTCCGGACGGCGCGGTTTCCGGATTCCTGCGCGGTGCCGGGCCCGTCGACGCCGTCGGACACCGAGTCGTGCACGGCGGCGCGGACTTCACCGGTGCGACCCGGCTCGATCCGTCGGTCTTCGTGCGCATCGCCGGCCTCGCCCCGTTGGCACCGTTGCACCAGGGTCGGGCGCTCGCGGGCATCGATGCCGTGCGCCGGGAACTTCCGAGCGTGCCGACGGTGGCCTGCTTCGATACCGCCTTCCATCGCACGTTGCCGGCGGAGGCGAGTACGTACGCCCTGCCCGAGGGCTGGCGCCGGAAATGGGGTCTGCGCCGGTACGGCTTCCACGGCCTGTCGCACGCGTACGCGGCCCGACGCGCCTGCGAACTGGCGGGCGTCGAACCGGCGTTGGCGCGGGTGGTGAGCTGCCACCTGGGCGCGGGGGCCTCGCTGGCCGCCGTACGCGGGGGCGAATCGGTCGACACGACCATGGGGTTCACCCCGGCCGAAGGGCTGGTCATGGCCACCCGGGCGGGCGACGTCGACCCGGGCCTGATCCTGTGGCTCCAGCGCCAAGGCGTCGGACTCGACGATCTCGAACAAGCGCTGGAACACGGCGGCGGCATGGCGGCGCTCGCCGGGCACGGCGGCGACATGCGGGCGATCCGCGCCGCCGCCGAGGCGGGTGATCGTCGCGCCGCAACCGCCCGTCGGATCTACGCCTATCGACTCCGCACGAAGATCGCCGCCATGACCGCCGCGATGGACGGCCTGGACGTACTCGCCTTCACAGGCGGAATCGGCGAACACGACGACGAGATCCGCGCCGACGCCGTCCGCGAACTTGCCTTCCTGGGCGTGCGCCTCGACCCGCACGCCAACGCCGAGGCGCGCGGCGACGCCGACGTGAGCGCCGACGGCAGCCCGGTGCGCACGCTGGTCGTGACCGCCTGCGAAGACGTCGAGATCGCCCACGAGACGCGTTCGGTGATCGACCCCGAGAGCACCTGACTTCGCCGTGGGGGTCGGCTCGGTGCCCCGGGGCCGGGCCGTTCGGCAGGGACGGTCGGGTCGTCCGCCCCTGCCCGCACCGGTGCGACGCGGACAGTGTGTGAAGTGTCGAGAACGCGTCGATCGAGTCCATCGAGAGGCCACCATGACGACCACCACCACACACCCCTCGGACGTCGACCTCGCGCCCTGGCGCGACTTCCGCCTCGGGGCCTGGCAACACGGCATCGCCGTCCGCGACTTCATCCGGACCAACCACATCCCCTACACCGGCGACGCCGACTTCCTGTGCGAGGCCACACCGCGCACGCGCGCGGTCTGGGACCGGGTGTCCGCGCTGTTCCCCGAGGAGCGCCGCAAGGGCGTGCTGGACGTGGACACCGCGACGCCCTCCACGATCACCTCGCACGCCCCCGGCTGGATCGACCGCGACCGGGAGTTGATCGTCGGCCTGCAAACCGACGCTCCGCTCAAGCGGGCGATCATGCCCAACGGCGGACTGCGCATGGTCGAGGCCGGTCTGCGCGCGTACGGCTACGAGTTGGATCCGTTCGTGCGAGCGGTGTTCGGCACCTACCGCAAGACGCACAACGAGGCCGTCTTCGACGCGTACACCCCCGAGATCCTGCGGGCCCGCCGCGCCGGGCTGATCACCGGGCTCCCGGACGCCTACGGCCGAGGGCGCATCATCGGCGACTACCGGCGCGTGGCCCTGTACGGCGTGGACCGCCTGATCGAGGTCAAGCAGGCCGAGCGCGGCGCTCTGGATCCGCTGCCCGCCACCGTCGAGGTGATCCGCGACCGAGAGGAACTGGCGGAGCAGGCACGGGCCCTGGCCGAGTTGAAGGAGATGGCCGCGACCTACGGCTGCGACGTCTCGCGCCCGGCGGCAACCGCTCAGGAGGCCGTGCAGTGGTTGTACCTGGCCTACCTCGCCGCGACCAAGGAGCAGAACGGCGCCGCGATGTCGCTCGGCCGCACCTCCACGTTCCTGGACGTCTTCCTGGAGCGTGACCTGCGTGAAGGCCGCATCGACGAGAGCCGCGCGCAAGAGCTGATCGACGACTTCGTGATCAAGCTGCGGATCATCCGGTTCCTGCGCACCCCCGAGTACGACGCGCTGTTCTCCGGCGACCCCACCTGGGTCACCGAATCCCTCGGCGGCATCGGCACCGACGGCCGCCCGCTGGTCTCCCGCACCTCCTTCCGCTACCTGCGGACCCTGTACAACCTGGGGCCCGCACCGGAACCGAACCTGACCGTGTTGTGGTCGCCCCGACTGCCGAGCGGCTTCAAGCGCTACTGCGCGCAGGTCTCGATCGACACCAGTTCCATCCAGTACGAGTCCGACGACCTGATGCGCCCGTGCACCGGGGACGACACCGCGATCGCGTGCTGCGTCTCGGCGATGGCCGTGGGCAAGGACATGCAGTTCTTCGGCGCCCGGGTCAACCTCGCCAAGGCCCTGCTGTACGCGATCAACGGCGGCCGGGACGAGATCAGCGGCGAACAGGTCGGCCCGAAGTCCCCGCCGCTGCGGGGCGATCGCCTCGATCCGGCGGAACTCGACGCGGCGTTCGACCACATCCTCGACTGGTTGGCCGGGGTCTACGTGGACGCGCTGAACATCATCCACCACATGCACGACAGGTACGCCTACGAGCGCCTGGAGATGGCCCTGCACGACCACCCCGTGCACCGCACCATGGCCTGCGGCATCGCCGGACTCTCGGTGGTGGTGGACAGCCTCTCCGCGGTCCGGTACGCGGGTGTCGAGGTGATCCGCGACCGGGACACCGGACTGGCCGTGGACTATCGCGTCCTGGGGGAGTACCCCGCGTTCGGCAACAACGACGACCGCGCCGACACGATCGCGGTGGACCTGGTGCGTTCGTTCCTGGCCAAGTTGCGGCGCCACCCCACCTATCGCGACGCCGAACACACGCTGTCGGTGCTGACCATCACCTCCAACGTGGTCTACGGCAAACACACGGGCAACACCCCCGACGGCCGCCGCGCCGGCACACCCTTCGCGCCCGGGGCCAACCCGATGAACGGCCGCGACCGACACGGCATGGCCGCGTCCGCGCTGTCGGTGGCCAAGATCCCCTACGAGTCGGCCCGCGACGGCATCTCACTGACCTCGACCGTGACTCCGGAGGGCCTCGGTCACGATCCCGGCGAGCGCGCCGACAACCTGGTCGGCCTGCTCGACGGCTACTTCGCCGCCGGCGGCTTCCACATGAACGTCAACGTGCTCGATCGCGCCACCCTGACCGACGCCATGGAACACCCGGAGCGGTATCCGAACCTGACCATCCGCGTCTCCGGATACGCGGTCCGCTTCGTGCGTTTGACCCGCGAGCAGCAACTCGACGTGATCAGCCGGACCTTCCACCAGGCCCGGTGAGCACGATGCGACAGGTCCCGAGCCCTCTCCCGCACGGCCTCCGGCCGCGCAACGACGGACACACGGGCATGGTGCACTCGTGGGACATGTCCACCGGCGTGGACGGGCCCGGGACCCGCTTCGTGCTCTTCGTGAACGGCTGTCCCCTGCGCTGCCTGTACTGCTCCAACCCGGACACCTGGCACCTGCGCGACGGCCGAAGCACGGACGTCGAGGAGGTGATGAGCAAGATCACGGCCTGTCGGGAGTTCCTGCTCGCGAGCGGCGGAGGCGTGACGGTCACCGGAGGCGAGCCGCTGCTCCAGGCCGACTTCGTCGGGGCGGTGCTGTGCCGCTGTCGCGAACTGGGCCTGCACACCGCGCTGGACACCTCCGGATACCTCGGCGCCCGCGCCGGCGAGCGCCTGTTGTCCGCCACCGACCTCGTCCTGCTCGACATCAAGCACTTCGACCCCGACGCCTATCGCCGACTCACCGGCCGCGAACTCGCGCCGACCCTCACCTTCGCTCGGCGGCTCGCCGACCTCGGCATCCCCGTATGGCTGCGCTTCGTCCTGGTGCCGGAACTGACCGATGACATCGCGATGATCGACGAACTGGCGGCTTTCGCCGCAGGGTTGGGAAACATCGAACGCGTCGATCTACTGCCCTTCCACAAACTCGGCGCCGCCAAGTACGACGAACTCGGCATCAGCTTCCCGCTGCGGGACACCTCGCCGCCGACGGCCGAGCTGATCGCGCGAGTCCGCGCGCAATTCCGCACGCACGGCCTCCGCGCCCACTGAGCGCAGGCGACGACGGTCGGATCGAGACCGGACCGCCACGGCGTGTGTGAGCGCGACCAGGGCCGTACCGGCAGGCCACACATACGGAAGTTCGCCGCGGCGCTGGACCGGCTGGTCCGGGCATTTGCGCGTGCGTTCAAGCGGCATGTGCGGGCCGGGATGGGCACGATCCGTGACGCGCACGTCGGCGATGGCGGGAGGGACGGTCGGTCCGGTGCGCAGGGCCGGTCGGCCCTGTCGGGGGTCCTCGGCGAGCGGGACGGTGAGGGCGAGGCGTCATCCACTCGTGCGAATGGAGATGTGACATGGACCGGATACCGCTCGTCGTCGCGGCGACCGACGGATCGCCCGAGGCGATCGAGGCCGTGATCGAGGCAGCCGACGAAACCGCCCGTCGGGGTGCGGAGTTGGAGATCGTGTTCGTCTGGCAGGGATCGACCCTCGAGCGGAACGCCGGATACCGCAAGGGAGTGAGCGCCCATGTCGAAGGCATCCGCCGGGATGCCGCCGATGTCGCGCGCTTGCGACAGCCGGAGATCGGGATGCGTTCCTCGGTTGTACACGATGCCCCCGTCGCGGGGTTGCTGGAGGTAGCCAAGCGGGCCGATCTGCTGGTCGTGGGAAGTCGTGGGCACGGTGCGGCCGGCGGGATCCTGCTCGGGTCGGTGAGTCTGGCTCTGGCCGGTCGGGCACCCTGTCCCGTCCTGGTGGTGCGTACCCGTGTACGTCCCGGGCGTCCGGTGGTCGTCGGCGTAGCCGGTGAGGACAGCCGGCCCGCGTTGGAGCGCGCCTTCGCCGAGGCCCGGGCGCGTGGTGTGGGCGTGATCGCGGTGCACGCCTGGAACTTCCCCGAGATCCCGCGAGCGCTGCGGGAAGCGCAGGGCGCCGAGACGCCCTACCACCAAGCCGAAGAGTTCGCGCGCCAGGTGCTCGTGAACGTCATGTCCCCGCTTCGGGAGGCCAACCCGCACGTGAAGGTCGAGGAACGCGTCGTGCGGGCCGGCGCCGGTGCCGCGCTGGTGGCGGCGTCGCGGGACGCGGGTCTTGTCGTCGTGGGGCGGCACCACTCGCCGCACCACTTCGGACCGCGTCCGGGGCACTCGGTGGTCGCACTGCTGCACCACGCGCACGCACCGCTGCTGGTCGTGCCTTCGGATTGAGTCCGGTGCGTCGAACACGTCGAGACCGCCGGGTGGTTCGCCACCCGGCGGTCTCGGTTCGTACGCGATCGGGACGGGTCAGTCGACGGGGATCAGCAGGACCGGAACCTTGCTGTGGTGCAGCAGGACATGGGTGACGTGACCGAGGTTGGGGCCGAAGCGGCCATGGCGGCGGTGGGCGGCCAGGACGATCAGGTCGGCCTCGTCGGTGGTGGCCAGCAGCGCGTGCGCGGGAACGTCGCAGACGACCTGCTCGGTGAGGGAGACGTCGGGGTACTTGTCCAGGAACGGGGCAAGGGCCGCGCCGAGGGTGGCGTCGGCGGCGTTGCGCCCGTCGTCGCCGGACCACAGCGGGGGCGCGTAGGGCGCCGCGGGGGAGAGCGGCGGTGTCCAGGCGTGCACGGCACGCAGCGGCAAGGCGCGTGCCTGTGCCGCCGCGAACGCGGCCTCGACGGCGGGCGAGCAGTCGAAGTCGGAGATGCCCACGACGATGCTGCCCGGCTCGTTCTCCGGGGCGTTGGGGTGTCGCGCGTGGACGACGAGGATCGGGCACCGCGAGGTGGCCGCGACGGACAGCGAGACCGAGCCCATCAGCAGGCCCGCGAAACCGCCTCGGCCGCGATTGCCGAGGACGATGAGCCTCGCGCGCTCGGCGGCCTCCTCCAGGGTCGGGACGGTGCGGCCGAGCACGATGGTGGTGACGATCGCCAGATCGGGTTGCCGCCGCCGGGCCCGATCGGCGGCCCGGCCGACCAGGGCCTCCGCGTCCGTCCGTAACCGGGCGGCGTGCGCGCCCTCTTCGTGGTTCGGATCCCCCTCGACGACGTGCAGCACCTCCAAGGGTGTGTGTCGCAGGGCCGCCTCGTCGGCGGCTCGATCGGTCGCGAGATCGGAGATCGGGGAACCGTCCACGCCCACGACGACGTGACCGCGCAGGGTCCCGTCGGTGGCGTCCGTGGTCGCACCGGCCGAAATGTTGTCGTTCACATCGGACTCCCGGAATCGAGTGGAATGGGTGGACCGCAGGCGGCATTCCGATCCCGCCTGCGGGGGTGCGTGCGTGGTTCGCCGGCCGTGAGCCGGCTCACCCTTTCGCGGAGTCGTCGTTCGCCGAACGGCGTGGTCCGTACAGGTCCAGCAGCCGCAGTCGGCTCGCCTGGAGGCGGCCGGCGATCACCTGCGCGCACGCGAGGGTGATCGCTCGCCCGGAGTCGGGATCGCGCTCGCATTCGGCCCGCACCGCGCCCGCGTCGAACTCCACGGCCCGGACGGCACCGACGGCCCGGCCGCCCAGGTGCCACCGATAGGGCGGGAACAGCCGGCTCCACCCGACGAGTTCACCCGATCCCAGCGTCTCGACGGTCGCCGGGTGCCCGCCCGGGACATGCACGTCCAGGCAGACGGAGCCGCCCTCGACGAGCCAGAAGCTGCGGGCCGGTCGGTCCTCCTCGAACATGCGGGCGCCGGGTTCGAACGTGACCGGCCGGCCGAAGGCCATGAGCCGATCCAAGTGCTCCTTGGGGATGCGGCCGATCCGGCCGGATACGTGGAACATGGTGTCCTCCTCAACAGCCGGGCGAGCGGCGACCGAAGTGCGCTGGACCGGGCCTGAGATGGCTGTCGTCGAAGTCGAACGTCAGGGTGTGGGTCACGCTCTCGACGCCGTCGACGGCGCGGCACAGCCGCACCACGATGTCGATGAGACTGCGGTTGTCGACCGCCCCCGACAGGCACACCACCGCGTCGCGCACGTCGACCACAATCGTGCCGGGCTCCAGCCACAGCGCCGCGCGCAGTACGTCCTGCTCGATCTCGGCTCGGATCTCGGCGTCCGGGCGCAGGAACGTGCGCAGCAGGTCGCAGCGGCTGACGATGCCGATCAGCCGACCTTCGGTATCGACCACCGGGAGGCGCTTGACGTGGTGGCGTTCCATCAGACGCGCGCCCTGGAGGGTACCGGCGGCGGGTTCCACGCTCACCACGGGAGTGGTCATCAACTCGTGGGCCGTGTGGCCCTCGCCCTTGGTGTGTCGGTTCGCCAGTCGGCGCAGGCCCGTCAGGAGGTGGGCGTCCTCGGCCTTGTCCACCTGGGCGCGCAGCAGGTCCGCCTCCGAGACGATGCCCAGGACCCGCCGCTCGTCGTCGACGACCGGCAGGGCGCTGATCCGCCGGGCGTCCAATGTGGCGACGATGTCCTGGAACTCGGCGTCGGAGCCGACGGTGACCACGTCCCGGGTCATGACGTCCTCGATCTTGCGTTGCAACATGCGAACCCCCTGGTCGATATGCGGCGGGTCACCGAGGCTTCGACGGCGACGCCTTCGGCCGGACACCACGAGCGTGGCGCCGTTTCGGGTACCGGGACAGGGCCGCGTTGCCCGGTACACAGGGCCGTTCGGCCCGGGGTGGTCCACGCCCCGGCGTCGGTGTGCCATACGCCCGAGCGGGGCGATGACCATCGGCGCCGCCATCGGGACCTTTGGCACCGGCGCGTCGGCGCCCGGGCGGCCACGCTGCAAGCGTTCGGCCGGAGCAGTTCCGCCACGGCACACCGCCACGCCCGGTCGAATCTCATCGCGACGACGAGGATTCGCCATGCTCGGGAAAAGAACGACCTCCGCCCACCGCGCGGCCCGCGAACCTGGCACGCCATCCGAGGAGGCACGCGGCTCCGCCTCCACATTCGGTCTGCCCACCGCCACGGCCCTGGTGGTGGGCAGCATCATCGGCACCGGTGTGTTCGCGCTGCCGGCCGCGCTCGCGCCGTACGGCCCCATCTCCCTGGTGGCGTTCGTCATCGTTACCGTCGGTGCCCTGGCCCTGGCGGTCACGTTCGGACGGCTCGCTCGCCGGGTCCCCGGCAGCGGCGGACCCTACGTGTATGCCCGGGAGGCGTTCGGCGAGTTCGCCGGGTTCCTCAACGCCTGGTCGTACTGGATCACCGCGTGGGCGGGCAACGCCGCGATCGTGGTGGCCTGGGTCGGCTACGTCGAGGTGTTCGTCAACACCGGCCACAACAAGTGGGGGTCGGTCGCCATCGCGCTGACGGGCCTGTGGATCCCCGCCGCGATCAACCTGGCCGGCCTGCGCAGCATGGGTGCCTTCCAGATCGTCACCACCGTGCTCAAGTTCGTCCCGTTGATCCTGATGGGCACCGTCGGCTTGTTCTTCCTGGACACCGACAACCTCGGCGCCTTCAACGCCCACGGCGGGTCGCCGATGGGCGCGATCTCCGCCGCCGCGGCCATCGCGCTGTTCAGCTACATCGGCCTGGAGACCGTCTCCGTCGCCGCCGGCCGGGTCCGCGAGCCCGGCCGCAACGTGCCCCGCGCCACGGTGTACGGCACCCTCGCCTGTGCGGCGGTCTACCTGCTCGGCACGCTCGCCGTCTTCGGCGCCGTCCCGCACGCCGAACTCGTCGCCTCCACCGCGCCGTTCACCGACGCCGCCGACCACATGGCGGGCGGCTCCTGGGCCGGCAACGCGGTCGCGGTGGCCGCGATCGTGTCCGGGATCGGCGCGCTGGGGGGCTGGACGATGATCTGCGCCGAGATGCCCTACGCCGCCGCCCGAGAGGGGCTGTTCCCCAAGGCGTTCGCCCGCAAGCGCGGCGACACCCCGGTGTTCGGCATCCTCGCCGCCACGATTTTGGCTTCGCTGATCACGGTGGCCGCCTACACCAGCTTCGACCACGTGTTCACCAGCATCGTGTTGCTGAGCGTGCTGACCGCGGCGATCCCCTACCTGTTCTCCGCCGCCGCCCAGCTGTACTGGCTGCTCACCCACGCCCACCACGCGAGTCGGGGCCGCTTCGCGCGGGACGTGCTGGTGGCGGGAACCGCGTTGGCGTTCTCCTACTGGTCGATCCAGGGCAGCGGCTACCAGACCGTCTACTACGGGCTGTTCGCCGTCCTCCTCGGCATCCCCGTCTACATCTATCTCAAGCGCGACCGCGGCGAGTACGGCGAAAAGGCGGCGCCCGCACCCGTGACGTCCCTCGAGCAACTCGCCTCCCCGCGGAGTTCCTCGAAGCCCCGAGGACACGCCGCTTGACCGTCCGGCGGGCCGGCGAAGGCGCCCACACGTCGATGAGCCCGGACGGGACCTTCGGCCCCGTCCGGGAGCCGTCCGCCTCTGGGCACTGGTCACTGCTCCCACTGAACTGGTCGCGCAGCCGCCCCGGCGGAACCCGCAGCCCAGGAAGCGAGGCTCTTTGTGATCACCATCGCGACGACTCCGACCGGCCGCCGCGGCGCGACAACGCCCGGCACGTCCCTCACCGTCGACCTGCGCGGCGAACTGGACCTGGACAGCGCGGCGAGCATCGAACCGACCCTGACCGCCCTCGCCCGAACCGGCCCCGCCGAACTCCGGCTCGACCTCGGCGCCCTCGTCTTCTGTGATACCTCCGGCATCAACCTCTTCCTGCGACTTCGGCACCGGTGTGCCCAGGCCCACACCCGGCTGGTCCTGACCGGGGTCCACGGCCAACCGGCCCGTGTCATCCGCCTGGTGGGACTCGACCGCGCGATTACCTGCCGCTTTGGGGGCCCACACCCGACGGGACGCGCAGCGGTCGGCCCCGTCGACATCCGCGAACCCTTCTCGGGGCCGGTGGGGGCCACTCGGCCCTGAGGGACCCGGGACCACCGGCCCTGTTCCGATGATCCCGCACGCCCCGAGACTGATCATCGCGTCGACCCGACCGGGCGAACGCGTCCGTCACCCTCGGGGAGCAGACCATGGAAACCGGGATCACCACCGAAGCCGTCGCCGGAGCCCGCCTGCCCCGTATCACCGGCGCCACACGCACGACCCCGACCCCGACCGCGAAGCCCGAACCGCCCGCCACGATAAGGGTGTTCCTCCTCGACGACCACGAGGTCGTCCGCCGTGGCCTGGCCGACCTGCTCGGCGCCGAGGCGGACATCGAGATCGTCGGCGAATCGGCGTCCGCCCTCGAGGCCATGAGACGCATACCCGCCCTGCGCCCCGACGTCGCCGTCCTGGACGGGCGGCTCCCGGACGGCAGCGGAGTCGACGTGTGCCGCGAGGTGCGCTCCTCCTTCCCCGAGATCAACGCGCTGATCCTGACCTCGTACGACGACGAGGACGCGCTGTTCTCCGCGATCATGGCCGGCGCCGCCGGATACGTTCTCAAACAGATCCGCGGCGCCGACCTGGTCCGTGCGGTCCGAGAGGTCGCCGCCGGCCGCTCGCTCCTCGACCCGGCGATCACCACGAAGGTCCTCGACCGCGTCCGCACCGGAACACGCGAGGACCCGCGCGTCGCCTCCCTCTCCGACCAGGAACGCCGAATCTTCGACCTGGTCGCCGAGGGCCTGACCAACCGCCAGATCGCCGAACGCCTGCACCTCGCGGAGAAGACCGTCAAGAACTACGTCTCCACCATGCTCCACAAACTCGGATTCGAACGTCGCGTCCAGGCCGCCGTCTTCGCCGGGACCCTCCCACACCGCACATCCGCCTGACCCATCACCGCATCAAGCCGGCCGACAGCGCCGGACGTCCCTGGGCGGGCCGAAGGTGCGCGGCGAATCCGCTCGTCGACCAGGTCCGGTCGACCGCGACGACCGCGAACGCCTCATAACCGGTGAGGCGTTCGATCCACCCGTGCGCGATCTCGCCCATCGCGAAGGCGGCGGTCGCGTAGGCGTCGACCCGAGTGAGGTCGGCACCGATCACCGTGATCGAGGCCGGACCCCGGGCGACGCGACCGGTGCGCGGGTCGAGGATGTGGGCGCCGCGTTCGGCCGTACCCGAGGTGGCGATCGCGAGTTCCCGACCCTCGACGACGGCGCACAACTCGCCGTCCCGCAGCGGGTGGGCGACGCCGATACGCCAGCATTCGCCGGGCTCCGGCTCGCCCCGCAGGCATATGTCGCCCCCTCCGTTCACGCATGTGTTCCGGGCGCCGGCGGCGACGAGCAGGCGTGTCGCGTGCTCGATCGCCCAGCCCTTGACGAGTCCGGAGGGGTCGAGCCGGCCCGCCGGCCGGGCACTGAACCAACCGCCGCTCAGGTCGCTCACCTCGGCGCAGAGGTCGAGCACGGTGGCGACCTCCGGCGGGCAGTCGGCGAGCGCGATCTCGCCTCGGTCGAGGCGGCTGATCGCGCTGTCGGGGCGATAAGTGGAGAAGGTCCTGTCCACGTGATGCAGCCAGGCGATTGCCCGCCTCAGCGCTTCGCGTAGTTCGGTGGTCGGTCGGTCGCGGATGTCGAAGGAGAACACGGTGCCCATGACGTGTTCGACGTGGTGCAGACGCCGTGGTGCGCGGTCAGCCATTCGCCTGGTCCAATGCGCTCTGGAGGGACTGTATGTAGCCCTTGCTGGTGTAGGTGGCCCCGGAGACGGAGTGGATCCGCGCGCTCTGCGCGGTCAGGGCCTCCTGCGTCAAGGTGGGTACGGACCGCGCGGTGATCTGTCGGTCGCGACCGTTGTCGTCGGGGGTCCGCAGGACGCGTACATCGGTGATCCTGCCGTCGGCGAGCGTGACGGCGACCTGGACCGGGCCGTAGCGAGTGTCGATCGTGTCGCCGGTGAACGTGCCGCTGCGGGTGTTCGTCGGACCCGGCGGCGTGGGCGATGCCGCGGCGGAACCGGGAGAGCCGGTGGTCGATTTCGTGCCCTCGGCCGCAGTGTTCGAGGGCGCGTCGTGGTGGGGTTTGAGCGACAGCAGCAGGATGACGCCCGCGATCGTGGAAACGGTGGTCAGGGCCATACGGCGCATGGACGACTCCCCGGAGACGAAGGATTCAAAGGGCGAACGACTCGTGATGGATGCGCCGCCGCGGTACGCCCGCGGCGCGCAGCGCGGGGATCGCGGTGTCGACCATCGCGGGCGGCCCGCACACGTAGACGTCGTGCGCCGCCAGGTCGGGTACCAGAGCGGACAGCGCCCCGGAGGAGAGCGGGTACGCGCCGGCCGTCGGATCGTCGATGTAGTGCACGCACGCGTGGCGGGCCGCCGCGATGGTGTCGAGTTCGGCCCGCAGGGCGAAGTCCTGTGGCCGCCGAGCCCGATAGATCAGCGTCACCTGTCCGGGAAGGGTCTCGAACAGGGCCCGCAGCGGCGTGATGCCCACGCCGCCGGCCAGCAGCAGTACCGCGGGGGCGGTACGGCGGGCCGCGGTGAACGCGCCGTACGGCCCCTCCGCCCACACCCGCGTGCCCGGCGTCAGTCGCGCCAGGGCCGCGCTGTGCGCGCCGGCGGCCTTGACGGTGATGCGTAGGCCGGCAGGGTGAGCGGGCGCGGAGAGCGAATAGGGGTTGGCGGTCCACCACAGGCCGCGGGTCAGGAATCGCCAGCGAAGGAACTGGCCGGATTCGCCGCCGAGTTCCATCAGATGCCGGCCGGTGAGGTGAACCGAGACCACTCCCGGGGCTTCGGGACGCACCGCCACGACCCGCAACCGGTGGCGCAGCGCGCGCCGCAGCGGGATCAGGAACCGGTACCAGAGCACCAGGGCCGCGACGCCGAGGTAGAGCGCGTACCAGCCGACGCGGGCCGGTTCGCTGCCGATGAAGTCCGCACCGTTGGCGAGCATGTGGCCGAAGACCAGGAAGACCGCCAGGTAGGTGGCGAAGTGCAGGTAGTGCCAGGTCTCGTAGGACAGCCGGCGGCGGGCCGCACGCGCCGAGAGCACACCGGTGGCAAGCAACAGCAGGAAGCCGATCGTGCCCTTCAGCATCTCGGGATAGTCGAACACCAGGGTGCCGGTCTGGTGGAGGACATCGGTATGCGCGGCGAGCGAGTAGCCCACGATGACCAGCAGCGTGTGCGCCACGGCCAGACAGACCGTGTATCGGCCACCCATGGCGTGCCAACGCGCCAGTCGATCCGACCCGATGTGGTGATCGAGCAGGGGTATGCGCGCCATGAGGGCGAGCAGGACCGCGCACGCGTAGCCGGCCAACAACCCCGTGATGCGACCCGCGTCGGTGATCCAGTCCGCCGGCCCGATTACGGTGGGCGTGTCGGCCCACCACAGACCTACCACGGCGACGGCCCCGCCGACGATCAGCGCCCGGGCCACACCCGGTACCGCGCGGCGCAGCGGGTGGACGGCAGCGGATCCCGCTACAGGGGGATCGCGATACAGCGTGTGGCTCACGAGAACTCCTCTCCGCCGGGCGGTGGACGGTCAGCCTCGCAACGCAACCTCTGAACATCCTCTGAACAGCCGGGTTCGGCGTGGATTCAGAGGAAACTCAGAGGCGCGCCGACGGTGGGAGAACGCCGATCACGCGCGATGCTGGTCGAATCATGGAGAACCCCAGCACACCTTCCCCGCTGCGCCGGCCCGACGGGCAACCGGTGCGGATCCTGGTCGTGGACGACGAGCCGGACCTGACCGAGGTCCTGTCGGGCGCACTGCGCTACGAGGGTTGCGACGTGCGCGCCGCGGCGGACGGCGCCGACGCGCTGGCGGCGGCGCGGGCTTTTCGCCCGGACGCGATCGTCCTGGACTGGATGTTGCCGGACACCGACGGCCTGACGCTCCTGCGCGCCCTGCGCGCCGAACTGGACCGGGTGTGCGTGCTCTTCCTGACCGCGCGCGACGCGGTGGAGGACCGCATCGCCGGGATCACCGCAGGCGGTGACGACTACGTCACCAAACCCTTCAGCCTCGAAGAGGTGCTGGCCCGGCTGCGAGGATTGTTGCGGCGCGCCGGGATGGCCCGCGAAGCCGGTGGCGATCGACTGGTGGTCGGCGATCTGGTGCTCGATCAGGATGCGCGCGAGGTGACCCGCGCGGGCTCGGTGATCGAACTCTCCCGCACCGAGTTCGAACTGCTGCGCTATCTGATGCGCAATCCCCGGCGGGTGTTGTCCAAGGCACAGATCCTCGACCGGGTGTGGTCCTACGACTTCGGCGGCCAGGCGCACGTGGTCGAGCTGTACATCAGCTACCTGCGCAAGAAGGTGGACGCCGGACGCACCCCGCTGATCCACACCGTGCGCGGAGTCGGCTACGTGCTCAAGCCGGCGGAGCACCCGTGAGGATGCGCGCTCCGAGATGGCCGCGCACCTTGCGCAGCAGACTCACCGCCGCCCTGGTGCTCCTGCTCGCGGTCGCCTGTCTGGCCGTGGGAGTGGCCACCGTGGTCGCGCTGGAGGGATTTCTCAAGGATCGGCTGGATCGACAACTGCACGACGCGGGAGGCAGGTTCGCGGCCGGCCTGGAGCGCTCGACCCGGCCCGGCGCTGACGGGCGGCTCGACACGCGCGGCCAGGCCGAGGGCACCCTGGGCGCTCGGCTGCTCGACGGACAGACCACCGTGGCGGCGGTGGTCAGCCGGGACGGACAACACGAACCCGCCCTCACGGCAGGCGACCGGCGAGCCCTGGCCGGGGTGCCGGTCGACGGTCGGGCGCACGACGTGCGGATCGGCGGGCTCGGCCGATACCGGGTCGTCGCCATGTCCGGTCAGGACGGCGACGTACTGATCACCGGTTTGCCGCTGCACGAGATCGAGGAGACGGTGCACCGCCTGGAGGCCATCGAGGTGCTGGTCTTCGGGGCGGCGCTGGTGATCACCGGGGTGATCGCCGCGTTCTGGGTGCGGGTGTCGTTGCGCCCGTTGCGCGAGGTCGTGGGCACCGCGACCCGAGTGGCCGAACTGCCGCTGGCGGGTGGGGAGGTGGCGATGCCGGCGCCCATCGCCGACACGGATCCGCGTACCGAGGTCGGCCGGGTCGGCGTCGCGCTCAACCGCATGCTGGGACACGTCGGCGACGCGCTGGCCCGCCGGCAGGCCAGTGAGCAACGCCTGCGGCACTTCGCCGCGGACGCCAGCCACGAACTGCGCACCCCGGTGGCGAGCGTGCGCGGACATGCCGAACTCGCGCTGCGCCACCCCGGAGCGGTACCACCGGAGGTCCGCCACTCCCTGGAACGCATCCAGGCCGAATCGCAGCGCATGAGCGCACTCGTGGACGACCTGCTGCTGCTGGCCCGACTGGACGCCGGCCGCCCGCTCGTGCACGAAACGGTGGACCTCACCCGCCTGGTGCTGGATGCCACGAGCGATGCCCGCGCGGCCGGGCCCGAGCATCACTGGGTCCTGGAGCTGCCCGAGGAACCGGTGACGGTGACCGGCGACGGGCACCGCCTCCAGCAGGTGATCGCCAACCTGCTGGCCAATGCCCGGGTCCACACCCCGCCGGGCACCGAGGTGACGGTGCGCCTCGCTGCCGCTACCACGCACGTCGAGTTGAGCGTGTCCGACGACGGCCCGGGCGTGCCGATCGCGGCCAGAGCGCACATCTTCGACCGCTTCACCCGCGCCGACCCCGGTCGTTCACGTGCCACCGGCGCCACCGGACTGGGACTGGCCATCGTCAAGGCGGTCGTCGTCGCACACGGCGGAACCGTCGAATTGACCGACCGGCAAGGACGCACGGAGTTCCTGGTGTGCCTTCCACACGATCGGTAGGTGCTCGGCGAAGCAGCGCCCCGGTAACGTGGATCGGTCGCGGGCCCCGCGCTGCGGTAGCGTGCCGATTGCCCGGGAGCGGGCGTATGTGCTCGTCGGCGAGGGGGAGGGGTCCTTGTGGCGCAGACGGGAGGGGATCGTCCCGAGGATGTGCGGCGCGCGATCGAGGCCGCCCGTCAGGCGATGGCTACGGCCCGTCTGAGGGCGATGCGGCAGCCGAGCGAGTCGGCCGAACAGCGACTGGTCCGGGAACTCGAAGGGGTCACGGCGGCGTTGGAGAACCTGATCCGAGCCGTCGAGCCTCTCGTCGGGTTGGGGGAATCGACCGACGCCTGAACCGGATATCGAAAGGGCGGGGTGGAGCGGGTTCGGCCCATCAATGCCTCCTGGGGGCGGCGCTCGGCGGGCCGGGTAACAGCCCGGGAGTCGAGGCCGCGTTGCCCGTCTGGTGTGAGGGTCCCGGGGTAGACGAGCGCCCTGGGGTTGGGGTGCTCGGAGAGGCGGGACGACATGGGGCGGACGATGGACGGTAGGGATCGCCGGCGGGGACTCGTCTCGGCTTCGGCCGTGTTCGGCGAAGACGAAAGCGTCTCTCTGGCCCGCGCCCTGACTCGTGGTTTCCTTCGCGACGTGCAGAGTGAGCACGGACTGCCGGTGTCCGAGCGCGTGTGGGAGACGGTGCAACTCGTGGTCAGCGAACTGGTGACCAATGTCCGACGGCACGCTCCCGGCCCGTGCCTGTTGACACTGGAGGTTCGCGACGGTGCCATCGAGGTGACTGTGTGGGACGCAGACCCGACGCCGCCGCCGATGCTCCCGCCCGACCCGGATCGAGTCGGCCGGCACGGTCTGGAGATCGTGATGGCGCTTTGTCGAAGCTTCGCGGTGCACCGTGAGCCCGGGGGCAAGCGGATCTTCGCATCCGTCGTGCTGGCCGACGATCCGGGCGGCCACGTCGCCGGCCGCCTGGCCTGACCACTCACCGAGCCCCGCGCTCGAAGCCGTCGACCGACCCCGACCATCGACACGAACGGCTTCGTCTTCGAATGCCTCCAAGCTTCGATGGCATCGGCGTTGGCAAGCACCGAGTCGGTCTCGACGACCTGATCGGCCGGCTGTGCCCTGACGCTGACCCGCCGCGCCGGCGACCATGGAGCGGTCATCGGGACGCCTCGTGTCGGTCGGCCCTTTCGGTCGGGCCACTCGGCCCTATGGCGGTCGCCCGGGCGGCGTGACGCTGGGGGTGGAAAGCGTTACCGCTCACCTTCGGAAAGGCGGACGCCATGAAAGCCCTGACCTACCACGGCGCCGGACATCACCGCTGGGAGGACGTGCCCACGCCGACCGTGCGCGACCCGCAGGACGCGGTGATCCGCGTGGACGCCGTCACCATCTGCGGCACCGACCTGCACATCCTCGAGGGCGACGTGCCCGAGGTCGAGCCGGGCCGGATCCTCGGCCACGAGGCCGTCGGCACGATCACCGAAGCGGGCCCCGGAGTTCGGGACTTCACCGCGGGCGACCGAGTCCTCGTCTCGTGCATCTCCTCGTGCGGGCGCTGTCGCAACTGTCGTACCGGCGCCTACGGACAGTGCTCGGGCGGAGGCGGTTGGGTGCTGGGCCACCTGATCGACGGCACCCAGGCCGAATACGTACGGGTGCCCTTCGCGGACACGTCCCTGTATCGGATCCCGGACGTCGTCGGCGACGAGCAGGCACTGATGCTCGCGGACATCCTGCCCACCTCCTACGAGGTCGGCGTGCGCAACGGGCGGGTGGCCCCCGGCGACACCGTGGTCATCGTCGGGGCCGGCCCCATCGGCCTGGCCGCCATCACCACCGCCCGCCTGTTCACCCCCTCCCGCATCGTCGCCGTCGATCCCTCGGCCGCGCGTCGCGACGCCGCGAAGGCGTTCGGCGCCGACCTCGTGCTCGACCTCCCCGACGCCACCCCCGAGACCCTGCGCCCGCTCACCGCGGACGGGCAGGCCGCGCACGTGGCCATCGAGGCCGTCGGTGCGCCCGAGTCCTTCGAACTGTGCACCCGACTGGTCCGCGCCGGCGGACACGTCGCCAACGTCGGCGTGCACGGCAAACCGGCCACCCTGCACCTCGAAGACCTGTGGATCCGCAACCTCACCCTCACCACCGGCCTCGTCGACACCACCAGTACCCCGCTGCTCCTGGATCTGCTCGCCGAGGGCCGACTCGGCACGGAAGGGATGATCACCCACCGGTTTGGCCTCGACGAGATGTCCACCGCCTACGACACCTTCGCCCGCGCGGCGGAGACCGGCGCACTCAAGGTCGCCCTCTTCCGCGGCTGAACCGGCCCGCTCCAATCCGCGTTCCACGAGATCCGAGGAGGATCCCGCGATGACCGTTCGTGTGGGAATCAACGGCTTCGGCCGGATCGGCCGCAACTACCTGCGCGCCGTCCTGGACCGCGCCGACGGCACCACGCCCGTCGAGGTGGTGGCGATCAACGACATCGCCCCCGCCGCCACACTCGCGCACCTGCTCAAATACGACTCCACCTACGGCACCCTCGCCCGCGCGGTCGAGACCGATGGCGACACGATCGTCGTCGACGGCGTCCCGATCGCCGTCACCGCCCACCGAGACCCGGCCGCCCTGGCCTGGGACGCGGCCGGCGTAGACATCGTGATCGAATCCACCGGCCGCTTCCGCACCCGCGACGACGCGGCGACCCACCTCAAGTCCGGCGCCGCCAAGGTCCTGCTCTCCGCTCCCGGCCGCGGCGTCGACGCCACCATCGTGATGGGCGTCAACGAGGGCGACTACGACCCGGGCACCGACCACGTCGTCTCGGCCGCGTCGTGCACCACGAACTGCGTCGTCCCGATGGTCAAGGTCCTGCACGACGCCTTCCGCATCGAACGCGGCCTGATGACCACCATTCACGGCTACACCAACGACCAGTCCCTGCTCGACGCGCCGCACAAGGATCTGCGCCGGGCGCGTTCGGCCGCGCTGAGCATGATCCCCACCAGCACCGGCGCGGCCCGCTCCGTCGGCCTCGTGCTCCCCGAGCTGGACGGCGCCCTGGACGGGATTTCGGTCCGGGTGCCCGTCGAGGACGGCTCACTCACCGACCTCACCCTGATCCTGCGCGACGAAACCGACGCCGCAGGCGTCAACGCCGCCTTCGAGGCCGCGGCCCAGGGCCCGTTGCGCGGCATCCTGCGGGTATCGCGCGTGCCGATCGTCTCCCGGGACGTGATCGGCGACCCGCACTCGTGCGTCATCGACGCCGAACTCACCCAGGTCAACGGCAACTTGGTCAAGGTCTTCGGCTGGTACGACAACGAATGGGGCTACACCAACCGCCTGCTCGACCTGACCGAATACGTCGCCCACCGGCTCTGACCACTCACACGACCGCGCAGGAAGGCCGGCCATGACCACCGCGTACGTGTACGACTTCGCCGAAGGCTCCCGGGAACAGGCCGCGTTGCTCGGCGGCAAGGGCGCCAACCTCGCCGAGATGACCCGTCTGGGACTGCCGGTGCCGCCGGGCTTCACGATCGGCACCGACGCCTGCCGGGCCTTCCTGCGCACCGGCCGCGTGCCCGAGGGCCTGGAGGAGGAGATCACCGCCCACCTCGTACGCCTGGAGCAGATCATGGGGCGGCGACTGGGCGACGCCGACGACCCGCTCCTGGTGTCGGTGCGCTCCGGCGCGCGCTTCTCCATGCCCGGGATGATGGACACCATCTTGGACGTCGGCCTCAACGACGCCTCGGTGCTCGGCCTCGCCAAGAGCACCGGCCGCGAGCGGTTCGCCTGGGACTCCTACCGGCGCCTGGTCCAGATGTACGGCGCCACCGTGCTCGGCATCGACGCCGCCCGCTTCGAGGCCGTGTTGACCCGGCGCCGCCGGCAACTCGGCGCCGCCGACGACCTGGGCCTCGACGCACATCAACTGGCCGAGACGGTAAGGGAATTCCAGGGGATCATCCACGACGCGACCGGCGAGGAGTTCCCGCAGGATCCGCGCGAGCAACTGCGCCGCTCGGTGGTGGCCGTGTTCGAGTCCTGGAACGGCGAACGTGCCGCGGTCTATCGCCGCCGCGAGCATATCCCGGACGACCTCGGCACGGCCGTGAACATCCAGGCCATGGTCTTCGGCAACCTGGGCCCCGACTCCGGTTCGGGAGTCGCCTTCACCCGCGACCCGGGCACCGGCCGACCCGGCGTCTACGGCGACTACCTGCCCGACGCCCAGGGCGAGGACGTCGTCTCCGGCGTGCGCGACGCCCTCGCGCTCGACGAACTGGAGCGCCTGGACCCGAACTCCTACCACCGACTGCGCGCACATCTGGCCCTCCTGGAAGCCCACTACCGCGACCTGTGCGACGTCGAGTTCACCATCGAGCGCGGCAGGCTGTGGGTGTTGCAGACCAGGGTCGGCAAACGCACTCCCGAGGCCGCGTTCCGGATCGCCTGCGCACTCGTGGACGAGGACGCGATCACCTGGCCCGAGGCCCTGTCGCGGATCCACGCCGGGCAGCTCGACCACCTCACCTTCCCTCGCTTCGACGCCGACCCCGACACCCCGGCCCTCGCGCACGGCGTACCGGCCTCGCCCGGAGCCGCGGTCGGCGCCGTCGTCTTCGACGTCGCCGAGGCGGTCCGCAGAGCGGAGGCCGATGAGCACGTGGTGCTCGTTCGCCACGAGACCAGCCCCGACGATCTGCCCGGCATGATCGCCGCCGAGGCCGTACTCACCGGCCGAGGCGGCAAGACCAGCCACGCGGCGGTGGTCGCGCGCGGCATGGGCAAGGTGTGCGTGTGCGGCGCCGCCGAGCTCGACATCGACCCGGAGCGGCGCCGATTCACCACCGCCGACGGCACCGTGGTCGAAGAGGGCACGGTCGTCTCCGTCGACGGCACCGCCGGCACCGTGCACCCCGGGGCGCTGCCGCTGGTCGCCTCCCCGGTCACCCGCTACCTGGAGACCGGCACCCGATCGCCCGGCCTGGTCGAAGCCGTCGCCCGCTGCCTGGAACAGGCCGACGGGATACGCCGGATGGACGTCCTGGCCAACGCGGACACCCCGGAGGACGCGGCCCGCGCACGCCGCTACGGAGCGCGCGGCATCGGCCTGTGCCGCACCGAGCACATGTTCCTGGGCGAGCGTCGGCGACTGGTCGAGGACATGATCCTGGCCCGCACCGATACCGAACGAAACGCCGCGCTGGACGCCCTCCTCCCGCTCCAACGCGAGGACTTCATCGGCATCCTCACCGCCATGGACGCATTGCCGGTCACCATCCGGCTGATCGATCCGCCCCTGCACGAATTCCTGCCCGACCACACCGAGTCGGCCGTGCGCATCGCCCGCGCACACGCTCTCGGACAACAACCCGAGCCACGCGATCTGCGGCTGCACGAGGCCGGCGAACTGCTCCACGAACAGAACCCGATGCTGGGCCTGCGCGGCGTACGCCTCGCCCTCGCCGTACCGGGCCTGATCGCAACCCAGGTCTGGGCGATCGGCGAGGCCGTCGCCGCCCGGGTGCGCGCCGGCGGCGATCCGCGAGCGGAAATCATGATTCCGCTCGTGGCCACCGAGACGGAACTGCGCATCGTCCGCACCGAGGTCGAACGTGTGCTCGCCGAGGTCCGCGAACGCACCGGCGTCGACGTGCGCTGCCCGATCGGCACCATGATCGAACTGCCCAGGGCCGCGCTGACCGCGGACGAGATCGCCCGCTCGGCGGACTTCTTCTCTTTCGGCACCAACGACCTGACCCAGACCACCTGGGGCCTGTCCCGCGACGACGCCGAGGCGTCCTTCCTCGCCGCCTACCTCGAACGCGGCATCCTGCCCGTCTCCCCGTTCGAGACCATCGACCGCGACGGCGTCGGCCGCCTGGTGCGCACCGGCGTCGACCGGGGCCGCACCACAGACCCGAACCTGCGCATCGGCGTCTGCGGGGAACACGGCGGCGACCCCGACTCGATCCACTTCTTCGACGAGTGCGGCATCGACTACGTCTCCTGCTCGCCGTACCGCCTCCCGGGCGCCCGCCTGGAAGCCGCCCGAGCCACCGTCGCCGCCCGCCGCACCGACCACACCGAATCCAGCCCCGACTGAGCAGCGCCCCGGGCCGTTCGAGTCGCCGCAACGGCCCGTCGCGAAGGAGAACCCGATGGACAACGAGACGGCGGGCACCCGCCTCCCCGACATGGTCGACATACCCCGCAACATCCGACGTCGGCGCGAGCAGCTCGGTCTGACCCGGGCGGACGTCTGTGCCCGGGCCGGACTGCCGATGAAGTGGCTTGTGGAACTCGAGGTCGGGGACGCCCCCTTGTCCCGCGCCGCCCTCGGCGGCCTGGCGGTGGCGCTGGAAACCAGCGTCACCGCCCTCGTGTCCGGTCTGTCCGACGCGCCCGAGGCCGACACCCCCGACGCCCCCAGGCTGCTCGTGATGAGTGAAACGGAGTGCCGCGCCCGCCTCGCCGGTCACGAGGTAGGTCGGCTCGCCGGCGGCCTGGACCAGGCCCCTTGGGTGCTTCCCGTCAACTACGTGATCGACGGGGAGGACATCGTCTTCACTACCCGACCGGACTCCCCGCTTGCCCACGTTCGGGGAGCGGCGGCCTTCGAGGTGGACGACGTGGACCGGTACGCCCGACTGGGCTGGAGCGTTCTGGTAATCGGTGTGGTCGAACCCGTCACCGACCCGATCGAGATCGCCCGACTCGCCGAGGCCGGCGGCGGCACCTGGCCCGCCCGCCGCAGCGAACTGTGGTTCCGCATCTGCCCCGGCCGCGTAACCGGCCGCCGGGTGCGGCCGAGCCAGGCGCAGCGGTGAACCGCGCCACCGGAAGCGAAACCACGGGGCGAGAACCGGTCTAAAAAGACCGCGTCGTCTCGGCGAAACCGTGCGAACGGCCGACTGCCCGAGCCTGAGGATCAGGCTCGGGCAGTCGGGTGAGGTGCGGGATCAGGCATCCGGTGCCGGGACGAACAGCACCGGGGTCGTGCTGTGGCGCAGGCAGTACAGGCCGGTGGGGCCGGGGATCGTGGGGCATTCGATGCCGCTGGTGCCCAGTACCAGCAGGCGGGCGTCCCGTGCGCGGGCGACCAGGACCTCGCCGGCCGCGCCGTGCAGTGGGGTGGCCACGATGCGCTCCGGTGGGATCGGAACCCGCACCAGGTTCGCCAGCGCGTGCTCCAGCCGCTCGCGGGCCACCGACAGCGGGGCGTCCGGGCGGTCCAGGGTCGGGCGTTCCGGGTCGGCGTCCGTCCAGGCCGCCACCACGTCGAGGACCACGCCGAGTTCGGCGGCCTCGCGCGCGGCCCAGCGCAGGGCGACGGCGGATCCGTACGAGCCGTCCAGGCCCACCACGATTCTGCCGTCCGGGCGGTTCTTCGCGGCGTCGTCGGCAGGTATGACGCCCTGTCGAGGGGCCACGCCCGTCGTTTCCCGGTCGAATCGGGTGCCGAGCGATTCCATGTCGAGTTCCTTCGGGTCGTCGTGATGGTCGTGGGTTGTGAGGAAGGGCCCAACTGGGTTCGTCGAGCCGATCAGCCGTGGCGCGACGGCGGAAGCACGGGTTCCAAGCGGAAGAGCACCGGGCCGCGATCCCGGGGACCGTGTGGCGACGTGCGTCCGGCGAGTGCCGTGACGAGGTCGCGGGCGGTCACCAGACCGACCAGGGCCTCGTTGTCGTCGGTGACCGCGACCGCGTCCACCGCGTGCTCGTGCATCACCTCGGCCACCTCGGCCAGTCGAGCGGAGCTCGACACCTGCGGCTGGGCGCCGCCGGACAGCAGGTCGCCCACGTAGCGCTCGGCGAGCGAGATCGCCGGAAGCGCACACGCCACCGCCAGGTCGCCGCGCTCCAGCAGCCCCACACAACGGCCCTCCTCGTCCACGACGGGCAGGTGGTGGAACCCGGTGCGCTGGATCAACTCCCAGGCCCTCAAAAGGGATTCGTCGCCCGCGACGGTGAGCAACGCCGTGCTCATCACCTCGGTCACGCCCCGCTCTCGTACCGACCCCTCGACGGGGAGGGTGGTCGTGGTGTCCGGGGCGGGTCCGCTGCTCGTCCTCATCGCGCTCCCTCCTGTGGCTCCGGGCCCCGCGATTGCGCGGTTCGCCCTGTCTCCACCATCCAGTCTTCGCAACCTCCGGGACAGGGCCGGTGGGGAGGGTGGACCGGGCCGAAGGTCCCGGTCCGGCGGTACCGGGTAGCCCTGTGTCCGCCGGTGGCGCGCGCGCACGCTGAAAGTGAGGAGTCGATCGGAGATCGCCGTGCCGGCTCCGCCGCCCGAGATGTCGTTCATCGACGATTGGACAAGCCATGAGCACCGGAATCCAACTCCTCCACCTCGGGGTTCTCGTCGGTTACGACGGCTCTCCCGGCGGAGAACGCGCGCTGCTCTGGGGTGCCCGCGCCGCCGCCGACGCCGAGATGCCGCTCTACCTGGCCATGGCCGTCCCGGACGCCGCCCTCGGGGGGCACGCTCGTGCGAAAGAGGTCCATGAGGGTGCCCGTGCCCTCCTAGAGCAGGCGGCGGACCGCAGCCGGGCGGCGTACCCTCACCTGACCGTCGAGACGTCGCTGGTCGAGGACCCGGCGGCGGACGTGATTCTGGAGGCGAGCCGGCGGGCCGAGCTGATCGTGGTCGGCACCCGCGGCCACGGCGGCTTCGCGGGCCTGCTGCTCGGGTCGGTGTCACTGCGGGTGTGCGCGCACACGACCTGCCCCGTGGTCGTCGTACCCGAAGCGGCCGACGAGGTGGACACGCCGAGCGTCGTCGTGGGCGTCGCCGACCACAGCGACACACCGGCCGTGGAGTTCGCCGTGGAGCGGGCCCGTCACATCGGCGGCAGGGTGGTCCCCGTCCACGTATGGACGCTGACGATGGCCGGCTACTTCCCCGGCGTGGTCGCCCCGCTGCTCGGTGACCCGCTGGACCTGGCGACATCCCACGACCACCTTCTGACGGAAATCCTCGAACCGATCCGGGCTAAGGCACCCGATGTCACGATCGAGGCCATCGTCGCAACCGGTGCGCCCGCGTACGCCCTGATCGGTGTCTCCGCACACGCGGACCTGCTGGTCGTCGCCGCCCACCGGGCACACGGCCCCTTCCCGATGCGCCTCGGCCCCACCACCCACGCGGTACTCCACCACGCCACCTGTCCGGTGGCCGTCGTGCCGATACCGACCGCCGCGCCATGAACGCCGCGAGGCCGCGAAGGCACGGAACGTCCGCACGAGTGCGGCGACGGTTTCGCGCACTCCTCGGCCGCGAGCCGATGTATCGGCGATGCGACGTCACTCACCTGCGGGCGATGCTCGCGCTGACGATCCTGGCCCTGCTCGTGGTGCCGTTGGTCGTCCTGACGGTCGTTTACGTGCAAGCCGACTCCGGCGAGGCAGCGCGCACTGGGCAACTGGCGCACAAGCAACCGATCTCCGCCGTGCTGTTGAGCAAGCCACCCACCGTGGCCCGGGCCGGTGCCGAGACGGTGACCGCGAGCGTGCAATGGGTCGCGGCCGACGGCACGGCCCGAACCGGCGAGGCTCAGGTGCCTCGCGTCGGATCGGCGGGCGACACGACCCGAATCTGGCTCGACGCCGAAGGCCGGCCCACCGCACCCCCGCCAACCCACGGCGCGATCGTCGTCGACGCGATCACCGCCGGTCTGCTCGCGCTCGCCGCGTCGCTCCTGATCACCGCCGCGGCGTTCGGCTCGGGGCAAGTGCTGATCTCCCGCCGGCGCACCCGCGAGTGGGAGTGGGAGTGGGCGGCGGTCGAGCCGAAGTGGACCGGCCGAATCGAACACTGAGCGCCAGAGGGGCACGTGGGCGCGCGATCCGGTGGAGGGCGCGCGTACCCTGAAGATGTTCGGCACTCACGTGCCGGTGCGCGCGGAAGTGGTGAAGTCCCCGGCCTGTGCGCACACGCGGACGCCGACGAGATCCTGGCCTGGTTGCGTGACGCGCCGGCCCCGAACGCGACCCATCTCGTGCACGGAGAGCCCGAAGGCGCGCGGGTACTGCGAGATCGGCTGGCCGCGGAACGGGGTCGGACGGAGGTCCTACCCCGCCCGGGAGAACGGGTATTGATCCGATGAGCAGATCCAGGCGCCCTCCGCGGCAAGATCCCTGGACCCTGGCGTTCCAAGGCTTCGATGCCCGAGACGAGGGTCGGCGGGAGGCCCTGTGCGCGGTCGGCAACGGCTATCTGGTGACGCGAGGGGCAGCCCCCGAGTCGCGTGCCGACGAGATCCACTACCCCGGTACCTACCTCGCCGGCCGCTACGACCGCGTGGTTTCCACGATCGACGGCCGCCAAGTGGAGAACGAGGACCTGATCAACTGCCCGAACTGGCTGCCGCTCACGTTTCGGGCAGGTGGCGCGACCGGGTGGTTCGGCGAGGATCCCACCACACGGATCATGTCCCAACGCCTGGAACTCGACCTGCGTCGAGGGGTGTTGACGCGGGACGCCTTGGTCGTCGACGCCGCCGGCCAACGCACGCGGCTGCGCCAGCGGCGGATCGCCAGTCTCGCCGACCCGCACATCGCGGCTCTGGAGACGGTGCTGATCCCGGAGAACTGGTCCGGCCCACTGCACATCCGCGCAGAACTGGACGGCACCGTCACCAACACCGGAGTTGCCCGCTACCGGAGTCTGGTCGGCCGTCATCTCACCCCGGCCGGTCAGGGGAGCGGGCAGGAATCCCTGTGGTTGTGCGTGCAAGCCGTCGGTTCTCCGCTTCGAATCGCCATGGCCGCGCGCACTCGCGTTCACCGCGACAGCGCGACGATCGAAGCCGAGCCCGTCCTCGAGTCCCCTCCGGGCCGACCGGCACAGGTCTTCACGATCGAAGCCGTCGCGCGACAGTCGGTGACCGTGGAGAAGACGGTGTCTGTGTACACCTCCCGCGACCCGGCCGTCGGTGATCCACGGACCGCCGCCCTTCGTATGGTCTCGCGCGCGGGCGCCTTCGACATCCTGCTGCACGACCACGCGACGCGCTGGGCCCAGCTCTGGCGCCGATTCCGCACCGAGGCGGAGTTCACCGACCGAGCCGGCGAGAGCAACACCCTTCACCTGCACCTGTTCCACACCGCACAGACCTACTCCGAACACACCGTCGACCTGGACGCCGGGATGCCCGCCCGCGGCTGGCACGGCGAGGGATATCGCGGACACGTCTTCTGGGACGAACTGTTCGTGCTGCAAACGCTCAACCTGCGTACACCGCAGATCAGCCGCGCGGTATTGGAGTATCGGTACCGACGTCTGGACGCCGCCAGACAGGCTGCCACGGACACCGGTCTGCGAGGGGCGATGTACCCCTGGCAGAGCGCCACCGACGGCACCGAACAGGCTCCGGGTACCCACCTCAACCCGATGTCGGGGCGGTGGCTGCCCGACCGCACACACCTACAACGTCACGTCGGCCTGGCGGTCGCGTACAACACCTGGCAGTACTACCAGGCCACCGGCGACGCCGACTTCCTGAACACGGCCGGCGCAGAGATGCTGCTGGAGATCGCTCGTTTCTGGGCCGACATCGCGCGCTACGACCCCATCTTGGAGCGATATCGGATCCGGGGCGTCATGGGCCCCGACGAGTACCACGACGCGTACCCGGGGGCCGACCGCCCCGGCATCGACGACAACACATATACGAACGTGCTCGCCTCGTGGGTGCTGGCCCGAGCGCTCGACGCACTCGACGCACTGCCCGGGTATCGGCGGGACGAGTTGACCGAGCGACTCGACCTGCGCTCCGGCGAGTTCGACCGATGGCGCACGGTCGGCCGTCGCCTGCATGTCCCCTTCCACGACGGCGTGCCCAGTCAGTTCGCCGGATACGAGCGCCTGGCCGAACTGGACTGGCGGCACTACCGGCGGCGATACCCCGGCAACCGGCGCCTCGACCGTATTCTCGAGGCCGAGGGGGACAGCGTCAACCGCTACAAGGCGTCCAAGCAGGCCGACGTCCTGATGCTCTACTACCTTTTCCCGACTCGGGAGATTCGCGGGCTGCTGCGTCGGCTCGGCTACCGGGCCGGCCACGAGATGACCCAGCGCACGGTCGACTACTACCGGGCGCGCACCGTACACGGGTCGACTCTCAGCTCCGTGGTGCACGCCTGGGTGTCGGCGCGCACCGATCGCCGTCGATCGTGGCACTTCTTCCGCGACGCGTTGGGCGGCGACGTTCACGATGTGCAGGGAGGTACCACCGCCGAAGGCATCCACCTCGGCGCAATGGCCGGGACGGTGGATCTGTTGCAACGCTGCTACATCGGGCTGGATACGCGCGGGGACGTGCTGTGGCTCGATCCCTGCCTCCCCGCCCGGCTGAGCCGACTGGAGGTCGAGCTGCGCTACCGAGGCCACTGGGGTGTGGTCGTCGAGATCGGTCGACGAGAGGTCACGGTACGGCTGCGCCCGGGGCAGGGCGACTCGGTCCCGATCGGGTTCCGTGGCTCGGTGATCGAGATCCCGCCCGGTGGCAGTCGCACCTTCACCCTCTGAAACAGGACCGCCCCGTGCGCCTTCAGTCGCCGGATGTATCCGACCCGCCACGGCCACGAGCCTTGCCCTTGCGCAGGGTGTGCGCCCCCGCGGTCAGGACCGCCAGGCGCTCCCGGTACTCCTCGGTGTCGATCTCGCCACGGGCATAGCGCTGAGCCAACACCTCGGTCGCCGAGGAGCCCGTCGGCTCCGGGGTTCCGCGGCCGTGCGAGGTATTGCGTACCAAGAGCCACACCACCGCGACGATCACCGCGATCAGGAGCAGCATCATCACCGACCCCCATACCCAGTTCCAGCCGTCGTCCTCGTACATGTGGCCCACGTGTCGCGCGGGCGCCGTCACCAGGGCCGAAGCCAATGTCATCGTCCTCACCTTCCTCGGACGCCGAACCCGACTTCCACCTTCATGGTGCGTCGGAAGCTCGACGAGCACCGGAGTCGTTCGGCCCACCCGACCGGGCCGACCGACCCTTCCGCGCGATATCGCCGGAACCGACCGTGGGGATGAGCGGGCTTCCGCTCCCACTCGGGACGACGCGGCTACCCGTGCAGCCGGTGGACCCTTCGACCGACGGAGGGCGATGTGAACTACGCGAGGAAGCAGACGACGCCGCCGGTTCGGCACCGGACCCTGTCGGCCCGGATTCCCGGTGTCCGTGAGGTGATGAGCACGCCGGTCGCCCGGGTCGCTCTCACTGACACCCCACGCAGGGCCCGCGACTTGATGCTCACGCTCGGACTGCACCACCTGGCCGTCGGGGTGTGTCCGGTCGCCGGGGTTGTTCACGACGCGGAGACGGGGAGCGTTCCGTAGTAGGCGTCGCGCATGAGGGTGATCATGTCGTCGAGCATCGCCATGCGCGGGTTCGCCGGGGCGCACTGGTCCTCGTAGGCGTTGAGTGCTTGGCGGGGCAGCGCGTCCAGGAACTCCCTCTCGTCGACGCCCAGGGCCTGGAACGACGGCTCGACGCCGACACGATCCCGGAGTCGTTCGACTGCGGCGGCGAGCGATCGCACTCCCTCCGCCGGCGTCGCGGCGGGGAGGCCGAGTGTCCGTGCGATGTCGGCGAAGCGTTCGGGTGCGCGGTAGTGCTCGTATTTGGGCCACCCGGCGAGTTTGCCGGGTGGGCTGCCGTTGTAGCGGATCACGTGTGGCAACAGGACGGCGTTGGTGCGGCCGTGGGCCACGTGGAAGGTGGCGCCCAGGGTGTGGGACAGGGCGTGGACGATGCCGAGGAAGGCGTTGCCGAAGGCCATGCCGGCGATGGTGCCGGCGTTGTGCATCTTCTCGCGTGCCTCGGGGTTGGCCTGACGGTCGTTGACGGCGCGTTCGAGGTTGTCGAACACGAGCCGGATGGCGTGCAGGGCGAGGCCGTCGGTGAAGTCGTTGGCGTAGACCGAGACGTACGCCTCGATCGCGTGGGTGAGGGTGTCCATGCCGCTGTCGGCGGCCAGGGCGGGCGGCAGTTCCGCGGCCAGCAGCGGGTCCACGATGGCCACGCTCGGGGTGAGGGCGTAGTCGGCCAGCGGATACTTCTTGCCGGTCGCGGAGTCGGTGATCACGGCGAACGGGGTGACCTCGGCGCCGGTCCCGGACGTGGTCGGTACGCATACCAGCCGGGCCTTCTCACCCAGGACGGGGAAGCGGAAGGCGCGCTTGCGGATGTCGAGGAACTTCTGCCGCATGTCGGCGAATTCGACGTCGGGCTGTTCGTACAGCAGCCACATGACCTTGGCCGCGTCCATGGGTGAACCGCCGCCGAGGGCGAGGATGGTGTCCGGACGGAAGGCCCGCATGAGATCGGCCCCGCGCCGCACCGAGTCGATACTGGGTTCGGGCAACACGTCGTCGATGATCTGTATCGTCACCGGCAGCTCCCGCGAGTGCAGTACGTGCCGAACGCGGTCGACGTAGCCCAGGCGGGTCATGGTCGCGTCGGTGACGATGGTCACCCGGTGTACGTGCGGCATGTCGGCCAGATAGCGGATCGCGTGCGGTTCGAAATAGATCTTGGGTGGGATCTTGAACCACTGCATGTTGTTGCGGCGGGTGCTGACGCGCTTGATGTTCAACAGGTTGACGGCCGAGACGTTGTTGGAGGTCGAGGTACCGCCCCAGGTGCCGCAACCCAGCGTCAGCGAGGGCAGCAGGCCCGTGTAGATGCCGCCGATCGCGCCTTGGGAGGAAGGTGCGTTGACGATGATGCGGGCGGTCTTCATGTGCCGCCCGTAGTCCTCGGCCACGGCGCAGTCCTCGGTGTGGACGACGGCGCTGTGTCCCATGCCGTGGAAGGCCACCATGTCGGCGGCGAGGGCGAAGCCGTGTTCGCGCGAGTCGGCGCGCAGGACGGCCAGGACGGGGCACAACTTCTCACGGGTCAGCGGCTCTTGCGGACCTACCCGGTCGGCGCGGGCGAGGATCACGGTGGTGTCGGCGGCCACCGTGAATCCCGCCTGGGCGGCGATCCACGATGGGCTTTGTCCCACCGCCGCGGGATTGACCCGGGGTTCGCAACCGGGGCTCGTGTCCGAACCGAAGAGGTAGGCCTCCAGCCTGCACTTCTCGTCGTCGGTGGCCAAGTGGGCGCCCAGGGTCGCGAATTCGGTCAGCGCCGCGTCGTGGATGTCGGTGTGCAGGATGACGGCTTGTTCGGAGGCGCAGATCATGCCGTTGTCGAACGCCTTGGACAGCACGACATCGTTGACCGCGCGGCGCAGGTCCACGTCGCGGTCGATGTAGGCGGGCACGTTGCCGGCGCCCACGCCCAGGGCGGGTTTGCCCGCGGAGTAGGCGGCCTTGACCATGCCCTCGCCGCCGGTCGCCAGGATCAGCGCGACTCCGGGGTGGCGCATCAGGGCGGTGGTCGCCGCGATCGAGGGGTTTTCGATCCATTGCACGCAATGCTCGGGTGCGCCGGCGGCGACGGCCGCGTCGCGCACGATCCGGGCGGCCGACGCGCTGCATTGTTGGGCGGACGGGTGGAAGGCGAAGACGACCGGGTTGCGGCTCTTGAGGGCGATGAGCGCCTTGAAGATGACGGTGGCCGTGGGGTTGGTGACCGGGGTGACGGCGCACACGACGCCGACCGGTTCGGCGACCTCGACCATGCCGGTGATCTCGTCCCGAGCGACGATGCCGACCGTCTTGAGGCTGCGCATGCTGTCGGTGGTGTATTCGCAGGCGAACATGTTCTTCGCCGCCTTGTCCTCGAAGATGCCCCGGCCGGTCTCGTCCACGGCCTCGCGGGCGAGCCGGGTGTGCTGGTCCAGCGCGGCGACGGACGCCTTCTTGACGATGTGGTCGATCTGCTCCTGGGTGAACCCTTCGTAGGCGGCCAACGACTTGGCGGCGTCGGAGACCAGGGCGTCCACCGCGGCGTCGATGTCGGATGGGCCCGGGTCCGCGGCGGGGGCGGGTAAGGCAGTGGCGGCGCGGCTGCTCATGGCGGGATTTCTCCTTGGTCCGAGTCGGAGGCGGTTCATGAAGGCGCGCCGAAGTTCCAGGCGCGGCCCGATCGGGGCGATGTGGGTCCTTCGCGGGCCCGGTTCGGCTCAGTGCCGTGGCTCGCGGATGTTCGTCGGCCAGGTCCAGTCGCGTACCTCGGGCATGTCCTCGCCGTGTTCGAGGATCCAGGCGCGGTGTCGGGTGCGGGCGTCGACCATGCTCTGGCGTACCGTCGCGGCGCGGGTGCCCAGGCCGGGGACGCGGTCGATGACGTCGATCACCCGCTGATAGCGGTCCATGTCGTTGAGGACGACCATGTCGAACGGGGTCGTCGTGGTGCCGTACTCCTTGTAGCCACGCACGTGCAGGTGGGCGTGGTTGTGCCGGCGGTAGGCCAGCCGGTGGATCAGCCACGGGTAGCCGTGGTAGGCGAAGATCACCGGGACATCCGTGCCGAACAACGCGTCGTACTCACGATCGGGCATGCCGTGGGGATGCTCCGTCTCGGGAACCAGCCGCATCAGGTCGACCACGTTGACCACGCGCACGCGCAGGTCCGGGAGCAGGCGGCGGATCAGGTCGACGGCGGCGAGGGTTTCCAGGGTGGGTACGTCGCCGGCGCAGGCCAGGACGACCTGGGGGTCGCCGTCGTCGTTGGAGGCCCATTCCCAGATCCCGGCGCCGCGCGTGCAGTGCAGGATTGCCTCGTCCATGGTGAGCCAGTCGGGGGTCGGGGTCTTGCCGGCGACGATGACGTTGACCAGGCCGCGGCTGCGGAGGGTGTGGTCGCCCACCGACAGAAGGGTGTTGGTGTCCGGGGGCAGGTAGACGCGGACGACCTCGGGGCGCTTGTTGATGACGTTGTCGACGAAGCCGGGGTCCTGGTGGGAGAAGCCGTTCTGGTCCTGGCGCCAGACGTGGGAGGTGAGCAGGTAGTTGAGCGAGGCGATGGGTGGGCGCCAGTCGATCTCGCGGCAGGCGTGCAGCCACTTGGCGTGTTGGTTGAACATCGAGGACACGATGTGGGTGAACGCCTCGTAGCAGGAGAACACGCCGTGCCGCCCGGTGAGGAGGTAGCCCTCCAGCATGCCCTGGCAGGTGTGTTCGGACAGGATCTCCACCACGCGCCCGTCCGGGGCCAGGTGGGTGTCGAGGTCGGTGATCGGCTCCTGCCAGGCCTTGGCGGTGGCGCGGTAGACGGCGCCGAGGCGGTTGGACTCGGTCTCGTCCGGGCCGAACAGGCGGAAATCGCGGCGGGTTGCCGTCCGGGCGAAGACCTCGCGCAGGAACTCGCCCAGCGCGCGGGTGGGTTCGGAGGAGGACGCGCCGGGTTCGGAGACCTTGACCGCGAAGTCGTGCAGGTCCGGCAGCGGCAACTCGCGTACCAGAGTGCCGCCGTTGGTCTCGGGCACCGCGCCGAGTCGGGTGTCGCCGGCGGGGACGTTGGCGAGCACGATCGGGGCGGGGTGCCCGTCGGCGTCGAAGAGTTCGTCCGGTCGGTAGGACCGCATCCACGCGTCGAGCAGGGCCAGGTGCTCCGGGTTCTCGCGTACGCCCGCCAACGGGACCTGGTGCGAGCGCCAGGTGCCCTCGACGGGCGTGTCGTCCACGATGTGCGGGCCGGTCCAGCCCTTGGGGGTGCGCAGCACGAGCATCGGCCATCGGGGGCGGGTGTGCGCGGTCGCCTTCAGGTGCGTGATCTCGTCGAGGGCCTCCTCCAGTGCGGCGGCGAACTCGGCGTGTACGCGGGCGGGTTCGTCGCCCTCGACGTGGATGGGGCGCCAGCCGTACCCGGTGAGCAGCGCGTCGAGTTCGGCGCGGGGCATGCGGGCGAGCAGGGTCGGGTTGGCGATCTTCCAGCCGTTGAGGTGCAGGATCGGCAGGACCGCGCCGTCGGTGCGGGGGCTGAGGAACTTGTTCCCGTGCCACGACGCGGCCAGCGGCCCGGTCTCGGCCTCGCCGTCGCCGATCACGCACGCGACGACCAGGTCGGGGTTGTCGAAGGCGGCGCCGAACGCGTGCGAGAGGCTGTACCCGAGTTCGCCGCCCTCGTGGATCGAGCCGGGCACGCCCGGCGCGATGTGGCTGGGCACGCCGCCGGGCTGGGAGAACTGCCGGAACAGGGTGGCCATGCCGGCCGCGTCCCGGGGGACGTTCGGGTGGCGCTCGCTGTAGGTGCCGTCCAGCCACGACGCGGCGAGCGCGGACGGGCCGCCGTGTCCGGGGCCGGTCACGTGGATGGCGTGGGTGCCGCGTTCACGGATCACCCGGTTCAGGTGCGCGTAGATCAGGTTCAGACCGGGCGAGGTGCCCCAGTGCCCGAGGAGGCGCGGCTTGATGTGCCCGGGCCGCAACGGCTCGGCGAGCAGCGGATTCTCGCGCAGATAGATCTGCCCCACGGCGAGATAGTTCGCCGCCCGCCACCACGCATCGACCATCGTCAGATCCGGCGCCTCGGGAATCGCCATCGTCATCGGTCTTCCTCTCGTCCGTCGCCGGAACTCTGCTCATGCCCACGCTCGTGCTCGACCACATGCGGGGTGAAGGGCCGAACGGCCCTACGGGACAGGCCAAACGGGTCGATGCCGCCCGCCATGAGGCGACACGTCCTCAGTCGTGTGTCGAGGAATCCGTATGCGGTGAGGCGGGCACGACGACCAGCGGGCAGCGGGCGTGGTGGATCAATCCCTGGCTCACCGAGCCCAAGAGCATGCCGCGGAAGCCGCCGACCCCGCGTGTGCCCACGACCAGGCACAATGCGTGCTCTGCGGCTTGCACCAAGGTTCGGACGGGATGCCCGACCGCGACCTCGCGACGCACGGGAACATCGGGATACGTCTCCGCCCGACCGGCGAGCGTTTCGGCCAACCGGATTCGGCCCTCCGTGATTTCCTCGGGCATGGCCGAGGCGCTCATCAGACCCGAGCCCGGCTGTCGGACGTGGATGGCAACGACCGTGGCACCGCGTTGCGCGGCCTCGTCGAAGGCGTAGTTGACGGCGGCATCCGAGTGCGACGAACCGTCCACGCCGACCACGACCGTAAGCGGGTCCGCGGTCGCGTGTTCGGGTTCGCGGACGATCACGACCGGGCAGGGAGCGTGCGCGGTGACCGGCACCGCGATGCCACCGGTGGTGAGCAACTCGGTCGCCGCGCACAGCTTGCGTGAACCCAGGACGATCATCGCCGCGTGGGACGCTTGCGTGCGCATGACCGTGGTCGGCTCCCCATCGAACAGCGCCGTGTCGACTACGAGTTCGGCATGCCGGGTCGAGGCCAGGACCGCAGCCTCGGCCAAGGCGCGCAGTCCCGCGTCGCGAAACCGTTGGCTCCAGGTCTGGTGGTGCGGATTGGTCTCGGGGTGACGATCCGCCCCGGCCGGCCAGTCGAGTGCGTGTATCAGGTGCAGTGGCAGTCCTCGTCGGGCCGCCTCGTCGGCCGCCCAGACCACGGCGAGCCGGCCGGCGTCGGTGTGTTCGACCCCGACGATGATCGGAGCGGGTCCGGCGTACGTGCGCACGATGCCTCCTTTCCGGGGGCCGGTTCGCATGTCGGCTCCCGGTGATGTCGATGACGGTGGAGATTCCACGCCGATCAGGTCCGGCCCGTGTGCGTTCCCGTGTCGGTTGCGTTCGGGGTCTTCGTGCCGGTGTCGTGCGCGGCCGTCCGTAGTGTCTCTGTCACGGGCCGGCGAGGGGTTGGGGCTCCGGGAGGCCCATACCCCATCCGCAGCACCATCTGGACGTGGCCGGGGCCGGTCCGCGGGTCGCGCAGGGTCGCCCGGGTATCCGGCCATTCGACGGCCTGATGCAGGACCGACATACGCAGACCGTGGACGGTTGCCAGCAGCCATACCCTCTCCATGGCCTGACCCGCACGCAGCCAGTCCTCCGGACGGTCGAAGCGTGTGGTGAGGGTGGCCACCTGGGGCAGTGCCTCGAAGCGCCGCGTCGATGTGGGATGGGTCGGCGGGTGTCCGGTGAAGGCGCGCACCGGCACACGGGCGTCGTGGTCCTGCGGGCCCAGGGCCGCACGCGGAATGCCGTCGGTGCTGAGCTCCTCGACGCGCAGCCACGTGCGGGTCTCCGCCTGCCGGGCGAGGTCTGCGGCCGTGCGTTGTTCGGCCTCGGCCGTCAGGTTCAGGACGCGGCGGGCGTCGGCTTCTTCCAGCACGTCCAAGACCACGCCTTCCGCCCCGGCGGCGGTGATGAGTTCACCGACGACGCGCTCCGGCACGTCACGGTTGGCGAACGGCAGCCGACTCGAGTGCCGGTCACCGATCGCCGCATACAGGTCCGGGTCGTACGGATGCGAGGCGTGGGTGAATCGACTCAGATCGAGTACGGCTGCCGCAGGCGGTTCGTTCCCGTCGGGCAGCAGCGTGACTTGCGGATCCCGATCCAGTCGTCCGGCGGCGACACGCATGTTGAATACGGCCGCGCCGACCGAGATGTGCAGGGCTCGGCCGTCGGGATCGGTGAGCGGGACGGCACGCGTCCTGTCCGCGTACACCGCGATCCCGAGACCGTCGCTCGTGGGTCGGAAGTACCACGGCTGGCTGTTGTGGAGTGAGGGTGCCGCACCGCCCGCAGCAGCCAGGAACCGTACATCGGCGGGGCTCAGGGATGCGTTGGTCATATCGATCTCTCCCCACGGCCCATCGATGCGGCCGCATGCCGGGAACGGGGCGTCGGAGGCCGCTGTCACGGGGCCTGCGCCGGATATGTCCAGTCTCGGCGGATCGGCGTGGGGAGCACAGGGCCGGACGCCCCCGGACGGCCAGGGCCATCAGTCCCCCGTCTCGGGTGGCGGCCCTATCCGCGTCCTCGTCCCACGCGTTGCGATCCACCGGTCGGCGCGGGCGGCGAGGAAGCCGAGGGCGGCGCCCGCGAGCGGGATCAGGAGGTCTGTGGCCGGGAGGGCGTGCGTGCCCAGCAGGTCCCGCAGCATCGGCACGTACACCCCGGCCAGGCCCAGGGTGGCGGAGGCGAGGACGGTGATCGGCAGGAACGGGTTGTCGCGGGTGAATACCCGCGTGCGCAGACCCGTGACGATACCGAGCTGTGCGCCGAGCAGGGTCAGGAAGAGCACGGTTTGCCAGGCCCGCCCCGTGTGGTCGCTCCACGCACCGGCGGCAAGGCTGACGGCGGTGACACACAGACCCAGGCGCAGGACCCGCTGCCACAGGCCGTCGCCGAGGATGCTCTGCTCGGGTGGGCGGGGCGCTCGCCGCATCGTGCCGGGGCCGGCGGGTTCGGCGCCGAGGGCGACGCCGGTGAGGCCGTGGGTGAGCAGGTTGATCCACAGGATCTGGGCGGCGAGCAATGGCAGGGGCAGTCCCAGGAGTGGTCCGAGCATCATCACGGCGATCTCGGCGGCGCCCCCGGAAAGACCGTAGACGAGGAAGCGGCGGATGTTGTCGTAGACGCGCCTGCCCTCCTCCATCGCGACGACGACCGTTGCGATCTCGTCGTCGGCCAGGACCAGGTCGGCTGCCTGGCGGGCCACTTCCGTGCCGCGGTCGCCCATGGCTACGCCGATGTCGGCGCGGCGCAGGGCAGGACCGTCGTTGACACCGTCGCCGGTCATCGCCGTGACGTGGCCGCGTGCGCGCCATGCCTGGATGATCGTCAGTTTCTGCTCGGGCGTCGTTCGGGCGAACACCCGGGCTGCGGTCAGGTCCCGGTCGGGGTCCGCGCGCAAGTCGGCGCCGGTGAGGACGGTTTCGTCGCCGTCGCGCAGGATGCCCAGACGAGTGGCGACGGCTCGTGCGGTGGACGGGTGATCACCGGTGATCATCACGGGCGTGATGCCGGCGTCGTGGCAGGCGGCGATGGTGGTGCGGGCGGCATCCCGGGGCGGATCGCTGATGGCGATCAGGCCGAGCAGGGACATCCCCTCCTCCGCGTCCTCCACATGGACGGGTACGACGTCGAGGCGGCGGGCGGCGACGGCCAGGACCCGGTATCCGTCGGTCGCCAACAGGTCGGCCTCGCGGCGTGCGGCGTGGAGGCGATCGGGGTCGTCGGCGGTGATGAAGCCCGGGGACAGGACGACCTCCGGGGCGCCTTTGAGGACGGCTCGCAGGCGGCCGTCGTGGTCGCGGTGCACGGTGGTCATGCGTTTGCGGTCGCTGTCGAAGGGGGCCTCCGCCGCCCGGGGGTGTTCCTCGCGCAGCGTGGCGCAGTCGATCCCGACCTTGCCGGCAGCGGCGAGCAGGGCCGCCTCGGTGGGGTCCCCCAATGCCGACCAGGAGGCGTCGGAGCCCGGTGGTACCAGGTGGGCGTCGTTGCACAGCGCGGCGGCGGTGAGCAGCTCGCGCACGCAGGCGGTGGTGTGCGCGTCGATCGGCCGCCCGTCGACGAGCACCGCTCCCTCGGGCGCATAGCCGGTGCCGGTCAGTTCGGCCGTGGCCTCGGGAGTCCACACGCGCTCGGCGACCATGCGGCCCTCGGTCAGGGTGCCGGTCTTGTCGGTGGCCAGCATCGTGACCGAGCCGAGCGTTTCGACGGCCGGCAGGTTGCGGACGATGGCGTGCCGCGCCGCCATACGTCGCGCACCCAGAGCCAGGCCCAGGGTGACCACGGCGGGCAACGATTCGGGGACCGCGGCGACCGCCAGACTGATGGCGGCGACTGCCATCGATTCGGTCGGTTCCCCGCGCACCAGGCCCAGGACGAAGACCACCAGACACAGGCCGACAACCACCGCGGCGAGCACCCTGCCAAGGTGGGCGAGCCTGCGCTGCAACGGCGTCGGTTCGGAGCGGTTCTGCATCAGGGCCGTGATCCGGCCCAGGGCGCCGGCCGCGCCGGTGGCGGTCACCTCGGCAAGCGCGCGACCGCGCACGATCACCGTGCCGGCCTGAAGGAGGTTGTCGGCGCCCGTTTCACCGGCGGGATCGAGGGCGGACTTGTCCACCGGTACCGATTCCCCGGTCAGGGCGGACTCGTCCACGAGCAGGCCCGACATCTCGTGCAGGACGGCGTCGGCGGGCACGATGTCGCCCTCGCTCAGCAGGACGATGTCACCGGGCACCAGGCTCGCCGACGGCACCTCGCTCTCGGCTCCGTCGCGCAGAACCCGCACCGCCGGTACGGACAGGTCCGACAGGGCCGTGACGGCCCGGTCGGCGCGGATTTCCTGAACGACTCCGACGAGCGTGTTGACCGTGACGACGACAAGGATGACGGCCGTATCCGCGGCGTCGCCGGTGAGCGTGGTCAGGACGGCGGCGGCCAGCAGCACCAGGACCAGGGGGTCGCGCAGTTGGGTCGCCACGCGCGCCCACAACGGTGTGCGCCGCGCCTGTCGCACCAGGTTTGGGCCGTACCTGGCGATTCGCTCGTTCACCTGGCTGCCGGTCAACCCGCGGACGAGGACCGGGTGTTTTGCGGGTGCGTTCGGGGCCGGGGACACCGGTGGCGTGTGGGGCACGATCGTTGGCCGATCTGTCGGGATGGATCTGCGGCCGGGTGGCGTGGCGGCAAGAGGGGCACCGGGCGGCGGCCCGATCGATTTCTCGGCCGAACGGCGCAATCGCGGGCAATGGCGATGCGCGGGCGCCGGCCGGCCCGACCGATCCGGAGCGCCGGCCCTCTCGCCCGACTGTGCCGCCGACACCCGTCGTCCGGGCAGGGCCGTTCGGCCCGGCTGCTTCGATGAAGGGCCCCGCGTCGCCGGTGCTCTCCGGCCCTCGGCTGCCACGACGGGGCCACCGGCCTTCTCGTCGGGGGCAGGCGGAGCCCGGAGCCGATCCGCCCCGCCGGGCGCGCCCGGGTTGGCGCAGTTCAGCCGTCCGGGTTCCAGGACGGGCGACGCCCGAACATGCCGGTCCACCGATCTCGGACCCCTCCCGGGCACACGAGGCCCACGGGCCACTCACGCGAACCGATACCGCGTGTGAGCCCACCGGACCCCGCGAGGGAGGCGTTCGGCCCTGGGCGCAACCAGGGTGACGCCACAGGGTAGGGACATGAGCGAATACACGACGAAACGCCCCCTCGACCGCGAGGAGGCGTGGACCCTGATGGCGGGTGTACGGATGGGACGCGTCGTCGTGAGCGAGGATGCTCTGCCGGCCGTCCACCTGGTGGCCTTCGCCCTCGACCGCGACTGCGTAGTCTTTCGTACCCGCGCCGACTCCCCCCTCGCGAAGGCCGCCCTGGACGCGGTCGTCGCGTTCCAGGCCGACGACGTCGGCCGGCCCGAACACGCCGGCTGGACGACCACTGTCATCGGCCACGCCTCGCGGGTCCACGATCACGCGGATCTCGCCCGTTTGGATCGCCTGCTGCCCGAGTCGGACGACGGTGGGAAACGGGTGTGGTTCCGCGTCACATCCGAGTTCGTCACCGGCCACCTCTTGCGACCGGCGCCGGGCACCCACGCCTCCTGCTGAGCCAACGCCCGCGTGTCGGGGACGCCACCCGAACGGCGAGGCAAGGTCCCCTGCGGGACACGCGTCACAAACACCGGCGGGCCCAGGAACGTCCTGTGACCGGTACACCGCGCTCGAGGCCGCGTCTTGTTCGGGCCGGGTTGATGCAAACACCGACAAGCAATCCGACGACCCCGATGGGGTGCGGCCCCGGACGGCGGTCGGCGTGTCCTAGCGATCTCGTTGCGCACGCAGGCGTGGGTGCCCGTCTCGAGGTATGGCCGGCGTTGCGAAGTCGCGGTCGATGCTCGCTCGTACGCGGGCGACAGCCGTGCTGCGGACGCGAGGCTCGGTGAGCGGGCCTGCGAAGGGCGTGCGCTGGTCTCCGGGTGACTGCGGGCGGGGTCCGGCGCGTGGCACGGTCCCGACTCCCCCGCGTTCCGGTCCGACTCTCGCCGGGATGCTGAGCCGAACGAGCAACGGACGGACATCGCCGTCCCGCGCGGATCCACGCGCACCATGCGTGTCCCCTGCTCACCGATCTGCACAGTGCGATGCCGACGGGCACGATCCCGACACGACTGCCGTGACGACCCAGCGAAACCCGATGATCCCATCCGCCGAACCCGTAGCCGGCTCGCGGTCGGGTGGACCGGCGCGGTTTGGCACGATGGGCCCTTAGGAAACGCATCGACAGGTCACCGATTCCCGGGGAGGGACTGCTGTGACGTCCGAGAAGCGACCGGCGTTGCCGGCGCGGATGCGGCTGGACGAGCTGCTCGACGAGTTGCAGGCCCACGTGGAGGTGGTGCGCTCGGCTCGGAATCGGGTGAACGGGCTGTTGGAGGCCGTGCTGACGGTGGGCAGCGACCTCGACCTGGAGATTGTGCTCCGGCGGATCGTGGAGTCGGCCGCGTCGCTGGTCGACGCCGAGTACGGGGCACTGGGGGTGATCGGCGAGGAGGAACGTTTGTCCCGGTTCCTGACCGTGGGCCTGGCCCCGGAGACGATCCGCGAGATCGGCCCCTACCCCACCGGACGCGGCATCCTCGGCCTGCTCATCCGCGACCCGCGCCCGCTGCGCCTGCACAATCTCAACGAACATCCCGAATCGTTCGGCTTCCCCGCCAACCACCCGCCCATGAACACCTTCATGGGCGTGCCGATCCGCATCCGCGACACCGTCTTCGGGAACCTGTATCTGACCGACAAACGCGGCGGCGCCGACTTCGACGAGGACGATGAGGCCGTGCTGCGCACCCTCGCCGCCGCGGCGGGTGTCGCGATCGACAACGCGCGCCTGTACGACGACGTCCGCCGCCGCGAACGCTGGCTCGCCGCCAGCTCCGACCTCACCCGCAGCCTGCTCTCCGGCGAACCCCCCGCCGACGTGCTCCGCTCCTTCACCGCCGCCATCCGCGAGATGGCCGACGCCGACCTGGTCACCCTGGCCGTACCCGTGCACGGCAGCGCAGACGGGGACCTGGTCGTCGAGGCCGCCGCCGGACCGTTGGCGGACCGTGTTCGCGGTCTGGTCCTGTCCGGCGAGAGCACCCTGATGGGCAAGGTGTTCGGCTCCGGCGAGACGATCACCAGGACCGACCTGGCCCGTGACCCCGGCGCCGTGGTCGCCCACACCGCCGAAGTCGACCTCGGCTCGGCGTTCCTGCTCCCGCTGGGCACCCCCGACAGCATCCGCGGCGTGCTCCAGGTCGCCAACCGGGCCGAGCGCCCGCAGCTTTCGGACGCGGTGCTGCGCATGGTCACCGGCTTCGCCGACCACGCCGCACTCGCCCTCGAGATCGCCGAACGACGCCGCGACGCCGAACTGCTGACCGTGCTCCAGGACCGCGACCGCATCGCGCGCGACCTGCACGACCTGGCCATCCAGCGCTTGTTCGCCACCGGCATGACCCTCCAAAGCGCCACGCGCTTCATCGACCACCCCGAAGCCCTCGAACGCGTCGAAACCGCTGTGGACGCCCTGGACGACACGATCAAGGTCATCCGATCCACGATCTTCTCCCTCAAGGCCCGCAACCGCGACACCGGCACCGGACTGCGCGCACGCTGCCTGCGCGAGGTCGACACCGCCACCCAAACCCTCGGCTTCGCCCCCACCCTGCGCGTCGACGGCCTCCTGGACACCTCCGTGCCCGAGAACGTCGCGACACACCTGATCGCGGTCCTGCGCGAAGCCCTCGCCAACGCCGCCCGCCACGCCCACGCGAACCGCGTCGAGGTACACGTGGAGACCGACGACAAACACGTGCGACTTCGGGTCCGCGACGACGGCGTCGGTCCACCCGCGTCCGCGACCCGCGACAGCGGGCTGGGGAACATGCGCGAACGCGCCGAAACCCTGGGTGGTACCTGCTCGTTCGGCCCGGCACCCGACGGCGGCGCACTGGTGGAGTGGCGCATCCCGCTGAGTTGACCGCGTTCGAGCCGTTCCTCGCGAGGGGCGTTCGCACGCACGACGCGGGCCCCACCCGCGGCGGCGGGAGCTCCCGGTCGGGTCACTCGGCCCCTTGTCTCCGGGTCCATCGGCCCGTGTGCGACGGGGACGGTATGCGTTGACATGGACTCGGAAAGGGCAACGCCCGCCCGTGCGGATGCCCCCTTCGAGAAGGGACGAGTCCATGTCTGCCATTGCGCCCCCTCCCACCGGACACGTGGTCGTCGGCGCGGACGGATCGCCCGCCGCGCTCTCCGCCGTCAGCCAAGCCGCCCTGGAGGCGGCGAACCGGCATCTGCCGTTGGAGATCGTCGGCGCTTGGGCCTTGCCCGACGACGCTCAACCGGACGCATTCGCGCCGCAGATGCGCCGTGAGGCCGAGGACGCGACGAGGGCGGCCGCCGCCCACGCTCAGGCGCTGCACCCGGGGATCTGGACGATCGCCCGGGTCCGCCGCGGCCCCGCCCACGAGGTATTGCTCGCCTCCGCCCAACACGCCTCGCTCATGGTGCTCGGAAGCCGCGGACACGGCCGGATGGCCGGTCTGCTCTTGGGCTCGGTCAGCCTTTCGGTGGCCGCGTACACCCCGTGCCCGCTGCTGGTGGTACGCGACAGGCTCGAGGCCGCGTCCCGGCCGGACGGCTCGGGTGAGGGCCTGGTGGTGGTGGGTGTCGAGGACTCGGATTGCGGTCCCGCGGTGGAAGCCGCCTACGAGGAAGCCCAGTTGCGGCACCTGCGGGTGTGCGCGCTCAACGCGATCCCACCGGTGGTCCCCACCCCCCTGGGGCTGCCCGCGGCGGCCATCGAATCCATGGCCGCGGAAACTGCCGTGCGACAGGGCGCCGTCCACGCCTCGCTGGCCACCTCGCGGGCCAAGCACCCCGAGATCGAATCGCAGGTGCGGGTCGTGCGAGAGGGCGCGAGTCGGGCGCTGGTGGAGGCATCGCGCGAGGCGGACCTGGTGGTCCTGGCCGCACACCGTCGCACCGCGCGCTTCGGCACGCGCCTGGGCCGCGTCAGCCACGCGGTTCTGCACCACGCACACGCCCCCGTCCTGATCGTGCCGGTCGGCTGACGGACGTACCGGACCCGGCCGAAGTCCCGAATGCGGTCGCCCGGTTCGACACGGGAGCAAGGAAGACGTTCGAAGCGGTCTGCGCCCCCAGGCGGTCGTCCCCGATCCGTCGGGAACGACCGCCTCTTCGTGCCGTCCGCCCCCCCGGCGCCGGCAACGTCCCGACGACAACCGGCTGTTGGACCCATCGATTGGGGCCGGTCGGCCCTGGGGCGGGGCGCCTGGATCGCGGGAGATTTGCGTCACGGCCCAGCAACGCACGTCGGCGGCCGAGTGCCGGGCACCGAGCCTGGCGCCACCAGGGAGGGAACCCGACATGGCAACCGCACACGACCACCGACTGTCCTCGCGCCTGCACCTGCCCCACCGCCCCACCTCGGCGCCCCGAACCCGGACGGACGCAACCGGGCCCGACGTCGTGGCCGGTGCCCCGGCGATCGCCGCGACCCGCACCGTCGATGTCGCCGTGGCGGGCCTGCGCGTCCTGCTGGGCTTCGTGTTCCTGTGGGCGTTCCTCGACAAGACGTTCGGCTTCGGCTACGCCACCGCGAACGGCAAGGGCTGGGTCGACGGCGGTTCCCCCACCAAGGGGTTCCTGTCCCACGTGCACGTCGGCCCGATGGCCGGCACGCTGCGCGGCTGGGCCGGGGAGACCTGGGCCGACTGGCTGTTCATGCTCGGCCTGCTCGGTGTCGGCCTCGCCCTGATCATGGGCATCGGCCTGCGCCTGGCGGCCCTGTCCGGCACCGCCATGATGGCGCTGATGTGGATCGCCGAGTGGCCGCCGGCAAAGCACCTCGACAACGGCAAGCCCACCGCCTCCACCAACCCTTTCACCGACTACCACGTCATCTACGCGATCTCGCTGATCGCCCTCGCCGCCGTCGCCGTCGGCAGCCGACTCGGCCTCGGTGCCCTGTGGGCCCGCCTGCCGATCGTCCGCGACCACCGCTGGCTGCTCTGATCGCCACCGCGATCACCACGGGCTTCGGCCGGGTACCGTCCGCGTGACGGGCCCGGCCGAGCCACGTGCCGTCACGATCCCCAGACCCCGATGCCCTGCGTACCGACAGGAGCCGGACACCATGCGCACCCCGCACCCTCCCCCCGAGGAACCCGCCTCCGAACCACCCACCGCAGCGGCCGACCCCAACGAGCGCACGCACGAGCCGCCCGAGCCGATCCGACGGTGGCTGGCCCACGCGGTGCCGCCCGGCGCGTCGATCCCGACCCGGGTGGAGTTGCGCGCACACGGCCGGATCCGGGTACGGCGATGGTGGTGTCCCTTCGAGTCCCGGCAGACCCTGACCCCGCCCACCGCGTTCCGCTGGGACGCGGATGTCCGGGGACCCGCGGGGATCCGGATCCGCGGCTTCGACCGCCTGGACGCGGACGGCGCCGCGATGCGGTGGCGGCTGTTCGGCGTGCTGCCGTTCATCGGCGCGTCCGGTGCCGACGTGACCCGCAGCGCGGCCGGTCGCCTGGCCGGCGAATCCGTCTTCGTACCCACCTTCGCGCTGCACCACGACGTGCGTTGGCAAGAGGTGGACGACACGCGCGCCGTCGCCCGTTTCGCCGTCGCCGGCTATCCACAGGAGGTGACGGTGGCCGTGACACCCTCCGGCGCCCTGGCATCGGTCTCCCTGCCCCGCTGGGGCAACCCCGACGGCCGTCGGCATCGCAAACATCGTTTTACCGCCACCTTCGACGGCGAGACCTCGCAGGGCGGATTCCTGCTGCCGACCGGCATTCGAGCCGGCTGGGAGGATGCCGGTGCGTTCATCCGGTACGACATCGACGCGGCGACCTTCCACCGAGGCGACCGGTGAATACGCCCCGTCGCCCCGTCACGGTGATTGCGCCTCGGCCCACCGGCACAGGGCCGTTCGGCCCTGGTCCAAGACCCGCTCGGAGTTCGAGAGTGGAGGGATGAGCGAAGACCTCGTGACCACACGTCCCCTCGACCGCCGGGAGACGTTGGCACTCATGGCCGGCGCACAGGTGGGCCGTGTCGTCGTCAGCGAGGGCGCTCTCCCGGCCGTGCACCTGGTGACGTTCGCCTTCGACGGCGAGTCGGTGATCTTCCGCGCGCCCGCCGACTCCGCGCTCGCGAAGGCCGCGTCGAACGCGGTGGTCGCCTTCCAGGCCGACCACATCGACCCGACCACCCGAACCGGCTGGACGGGCACCATCACCGGCCACGCCTCCCGCGTCCACGCCCCCGTGGCCACCGCGGGTCCGGCACACCCACTCGCCGTATCCGACGACGAGGAGGGGGCGAACCAGGCGTGGTTCTCGATCACTTCCGAATTCGTCACCGGCCGACTGGTAGAACGCACCACGGCCTTGTGCTCGCCTGCGAGTCGGGCGCCGGCAACCGTATCCCCACCCTCGGCGGGCGCGTGAGCCCGAATCGCCCGCCCGACACTGCGGTGCGTCGGGTTTCGCTGCGGCCGACCGCTTTGCGGACGCCGTAGGCTCCGGCGCTCGGCGGGCCGCCGTTTCGTGGCGGAGCCCGAGACCGGCCGGTGCGGTCGGTCTCGGGTTCGTCGCTCGCCGGCGCCGTTCGGGGCATCGGGCCGTCATCGCGGTGGGGTTCCGTGTGTCAGCGCAGGCGCCGCAGGTACGGGTCGTGGCCCTGTCGCGGGGCGAGGCGGATGCGGGCGTCGAGGACGGTGACGCCGTCGGGGCGGGCGACCAGCGGGTTCAGGTCGGCCTCCGCGAGTTGGGGCACGTCGTCCGCGAGCCTGGACAGGCGGTGCAGGATGTTCTCGATGCCGGCCGTGTCGGTGGGGGACGCGCCCCGGTGGCCGTAGAGCAACGGCGCCCCGCGCGAGCCGGCGAGCAACGCGTGTGCGTCCAGGTCGGTCAGCGGGGTCAACCGGGCACCGTGGTCGGCGAGCACGTCGGTGGTCACTCCGCCGAGACCGAACAGCACCAGCGGGCCGAGTACTTCGTCCTGGGTGACGCCGGCAATCAGCTCGACGCCGGAGGCGGCCATGGGTTGGATGACCACGCTCTCCATCAGGGCACCGATGCGATCGGCGAGGTCGGTGAAGGCCGCGCGCACCGCATCGTCGCCGACCAGGCGCAGCCGGACCCCGCCCACATCGCTCTTGTGCACGATCTGCGGGCCGTACGCCTTGAGCACGACCGCGCCGTCGGCGCCCAGGGGCGCAATGTCGCGGGCGAGCGCCACCGCCTCGTCGGCGTCGAAGGCCTGGCGCCACGGGCTGACCTCGATGCCATAGGTGCCCAGCAGGCGCGCGCATTCGCGCGGCGGCAGCCATCCCCCATCGGGCTCGCGCACCAGGTAGTCGGTGGCGAGCGTGCGGGCCGCGCCGCGGTCGACGTCGGGCAGCGGCGGTACCGTGCCGCGCGGTCGGGTCAGCCACATCGAGCGCTCGTGGGCGTGGGCCAGGGCAACTGCCGCGGTGCGTGCGTCGTTGTACACCGGCACCGTCCCGCCCGCGGCAGGCAACAGTTCCACGGAGGCGGCGCGTTCCGGGGCGATGACCACCACGGGCCGCTCCCGTACCGCCGGGCCCTCCAGGAGATCGCCCAGCGGGTCGCCGAGGGCGGTCGGCGCGAGGGCCAGGACGACGGCATCCACGTGGCCGGCCGCCAACACCCGGTCCACGCAACGGCGCAGGGTCTCACCGTCGATGGTGGCGGTGGTATCGACCGGGTTGGCGCACGCGGCGCCGGCGGGCAGCAGCGCCCGCAGGTCGGCCTCCAGGTCCGGGCCGAAGCGCGGCACGGCCAGTCCCGCGTCCACGCAGGCGTCCGCCGCCAGCACTCCGGCGCCGCCGGCGTTGCCGATCACGGCGATCGAGGCGCCGTCGGGCAGGGGTTGCGCGTGTAGCAGCGCCGCGACGGCGATCAGGTCGCCGAGGGTTTGTACGGCGGTGACCCCAGCCTGCCGGAACAGCGCGCCACGCGCCACGGTGGGGGTGACCGCCGCGGCGGTGTGCGACCCGGCGGCGCGGCGCCCGGCCGCGGAGCGACCCGCGTCCACGGTCAGCACCGGCTTGGTGCGGCCGACCGTGCGGGCGATCCGGGAGAACTTGCGGGGGTTGCCGAAGGATTCCAGGTGCAGGATCGCCATCGTGGTGCGCGGGTCGGCCTGCCACCACTGGAGCATGTCGTTGCCGCTGACGTCGTACTTGTCACCGAGTGACGCGAACGTCGACACCCCGATCCCCAGGCGGTTCAACTGCTCCGTCAACGCGATGCCGACCCCACCGGACTGGACCGCCACGCCGGCACTGCCCCGAGTGGGGATGGCCCAGCCGAAGGTCGCGTTGAGCGAGGTGGCGGGGTCGGTCTGTGCGATGCCCAGGCAGTTCGGGCCGACCATGCGCATCCCGTGTCGGCGGATGGAGGCGTGTACGCGCGCCGCCTGCTCGGGCGTGCCGCCCGAGGTCACCACCACCACGGCTCGCACCCCGACGCGCCCGCAGTCCTCGACCAGATCGGGGACCCGGTCGGCCGGGACCGCTACGACCACCAGATCCGGCACTTCGGGAAGCGACCGCGGAGTCGGGAATGCCAACACCCCGTCCACCTCCGTCGCCGTCGGATGCAGCACGGCCAACGACCCGGTATAGCCGGCCGCCTTGACGTTGTGCAGCAGCGCCCGGCCGACCGAGTCCGCCCGCCGCCCGGCGCCCGCGATCGCCACCGAGCGCGGGGCGAACAGCGGGACCAGGCCGGCCACATCCGCCAGCGCCTCTCGTCGGGCCACGGCGGTCAGATAGCGCTCGGTCGTCGGGATGTCGCCGTCCAGTCGAATCGCGCAGCTCAGCACACCGGACACCAGACGGTTCCGAAGCGGCATCCCCAAGTCCTCCAGGACCCGCAACATCGGCCGATTCCACGGCAACAGGTCCGCCACCAGCATGCGCACGCCGTCTGCGCGGGCCATGGTCACCACGTGCTCGATCAGCAGCGTGCCGATCCCCCGCCCGTGCCACGCGTCGGCCACTGCCAGCGCCAGTTCCGCCTCGCCGGAGCCGGCCGCGCCGTTGTACTCGACGACCCCGACCACCTCGTCCCCGCCGTGCGTGAGCGCGATCAACGCGCCACACCCGGCCCGATCGGGTGTACACACCCGCTCGGTCGTTTCACGCGCCGCCGATTCGGAGGCGCCGAAGAAGCGTAGGTAGGAATTCTCCGCCGACATCGCGCGGTGCATCGCCAGCACGCGTTCCCGGTCCTCGGGTTCGGGACGACGCAGCAGTACCGTCTCGCCGTCGGCGGCCAGCGCCCAGATCGCGTGCGGTGTGTCGACCTCGTGCATGGTCCCGTTTCCCTTCGGCCGGGCGCCTTCGCGCCGCTCGTCGCCAGCCTCGCGCGGATCCCTCGCGCCGGGCAGGGCCGACCGGTCCCCCATGAGGGGGTCCGTCGGCCCTGTGGGCCGGGTCTCGGCGACCGGCAGTGTTCGAGGCGAGGCCGGCACACGCCGGTCCGGGCTCAGGGAGGGCACCGTGAACATGCATCAGGGGGCGCCGCCGATCGTGGTGGGCGTGGAGCCCACCGAGGCGAGCGGGTTGGCCGTGGTGTGGGCAGCGGACGAGGCCGCCCGTCGCCGACTGCCGTTGCGTCTGGTCCATGCCTTGGACTGGCCGACCGGTGCCGACCGTGGGCCCGGCGCGAGCACGCATCGGCAGACGTGGAACGAACGGTTCCGCAAGGTGGGGACGCGTGCGCTGGAGGAGGCTCGGGCAGTGGTGGCGGCGCGCCATCCCGGGGTGGTCGCCGAGTCGGTCCTGCTCGACGGTGCGCCCATATCGGTGTTGCCCGGGCAGGCGCGGGACGCGGCGATGATCGTGGTGGGCTCGCGTCGCCTGTCGGCGACGACCGAACTTCTGGTTACCGGCGGCATCGCGACGTCGATCACCGCGCACGCGAGGTGCCCCGTCGTGGTCGTCCGCGAGCCCGAACACAGCGATGCCGATCCGCGCACGATCGTGGTCGGTGTGGACGGGTCCCGGCGTTCGGCGCCGGCGGTGGCGTATGCCTTCGAGGAGGCCGCCCGCCGCGGCGCCGCGGTCGTGGCCGTACATGTACGGCAACTGTCCACCGGTCTGATAGTCGGGTTGCACACGGGTGAGGAACTACGGGAGGGCCGGATCCGGCTCGCCGAGACGCTCGCCGGGTGGGGCGAGAAGTATCCGGACGTGTCGGTGCGCCGCGAAGTCGTCGTCGGACACCCGGTCAAGGTCTTGACCGACGCCGCCGAACACGCGCTGGCTTTGGTCGTGGGAACCCGGGGACACGGCGGCTTCGCGGGCATGCTGCTGGGTTCGGTCAGCCAGGGCTTGATCCACCACGCCCGGTGCCCACTGGTGATCGTCCCCGTCGCCGACGACGAGCGCCCGCACTCGTGACCGGGAACACGGCGAGCCGCACGTCCCCCGCCGGATGAACGCCGCTGCGGAGCCGCCGTGAGCGACTTTCGACCGCAGGCATCGGCGCCGGGGCGGTCACCGTCGTCGCCGGCCCCGGAGCACCACGAGTTCGAGCACACGCACGGTCGTGTGGGCCTGTGCCCTTCACGATGCACCACGCCCACCGGGCTCGGGACCCGCGGCTTGCCGCACGAGACCACCCGCGCATCCTGCTCCTGAGCCGCGTCCTCACCGAGACCCTCCGGCTGTACCTCTCGGGCTGGTTCCTCACACGCACCACCACCCACCCCACCCAACTCGCCGACGCACACCTGCCGACCGGAACCCTCACAGCTGGGTGCGACGGTCAGCGCTAATTGGCCATGGGCAGCGGTTGTTGGGCCGCCTGGGCCTCGGCGCCCGTTCGGTGCGACTCGTCGAGACGGGTGACACCGCATCGTGGTGGTTGACACCGCCCCAGCGTCGGGCGGGCCGGCGCCGATAGACCCGTCTCGGACGCCCGTGGCAGTCGCGAGTGCACGAGGAGCGGACTCTGCGTTCGTGGAGAGTGTGATTGCTCGGAGCGTCGATGAGCTGGATGCGGATTCGAGTGAGGTGGCCGAGGATGCGCAGCATGCGCTGATCGCGATGGGGCCGCAGGTTTTGGACCGGTTGTTGGTTGCGGCACCGGGGTTGGGCTCGTTCGGGCAACTGCGTGCCATCGAGGTCTTCGGCGCACTGGGGGATCCGCGTTCCGGGATCCCCCAGTGCGGGATCCGCGTTCGGGGATGTCCTCATCGGCATGCTGGGCAGTGACGACACGGTGGTAAGGCAGTGGGCCGCCGAAGCCCTGGCCGGGTTTGGAGTCCGGCGGGCCGTGCCGCGTTTGCGGCAGACCTACGAGAGCTTTCGGCAATGTGGTAAGAGGTCCGATCACAGCGAGGGTGTGGTCCTGCGCTGGGCTCTCACCGAACTCGGTGCCCGCCTTGTCGTGCTTCCGCTGCGGACCGCTGCGTTGCGCTGCCAGGTGGAGGGTTCGGGTCTCGTAGGGCCGACGGCTCACCTCCTCGAAGCAATTGGCGATCTGGCCGATCACGGCCAGGCGGTGCTCTCCTTCCAGGTGTGGCGGGTCGAGGCCGACGGCCGTGCTCGAGGAACGCACGGCCCGGACATCGATTGGAATGTCGACATCCGGAGTCCCCGGTCCGGGATCGTCGCCGAATGCAGGAACTGGGCCCTGTTGGCGGCCGAGGCCACCGCCCAGGCGCCGGACCGGGTGGCGACGATCTGCTGGATCGATGCGGCGGACCTGTGATCAGGGTCCCGGGTGTGGGCGTTCGACTGCGTCGACCGCCATGCATGGCCCGGTCACCGAGCTGCTCGTCCGAGTCGATCATTCGGGCTGGGTGGGCGCCGAACGCCAGGCACGCCTTCAACCCCGGTCGGGTGTCGTCTCGGATGGCCAGGCAGATCTAACCAAAGTGGCCAACAGTCGATGACCACCCACCGTTGACCAGCGGTGTTCCGAGCGCGTTCGGCCATCTAGGGCGCGTATCCAGTCGTGATCAATGAGTGTTCCGGCTGAGGGCTTTGACCCAGATCATCGCGGCGCGGAGGTGGAGGCCGGCGAGGTAGCTCTCAGGGGTCTTGTCGTATCTGGTGGCGATGCCGCGCCAGGCCTTGAGCCTGTTGATCAGGCGCTCGACGGTGTTCCGTTCCTTGTAGAGGTCGGCGTCGTGGCGGACGGGTCGGCCGCCCCCGCTGCCTTTCCTCTTGCGGTTGGCGGCCTGGTCGCTCTTCTCCGGGATGACCGCCCTGATGCGGCGTCTGCGCAGGTGGGCTCGGTTGCCGCGGGACGAGTGGGCCTTGTCCCCGGCGACCGCGTCGGGTCGGGTGCGGGGACGCCCGACGGGCCCTCGGACCCGTATTTTCTCGAGGACGGGGACGAACTGCGGGCTGTCGGCGGCCTGTCCCGCGGTCAGGACGAAGGCCAAGGGGCGACAGTCCCGGTCGCAGGCGAGGTGGATCTTGGAGGTCTGGCCGCCCCGCGAGCGCCCGAGCAGGGCGGCCCTCAGCCGGATCCGGTGCCGGCGCCGGACACGTCGTCGTTCCTCCCGCTCCGGGTCGATTCCGGCCCCGTTCCCGTCTTGTTCCCCCGGGTCGCCCCCTTTTGCCGGGCCTTCTCCTCCTCGGCGGCCTTCTCCAGGGCGGTGAGCGTGTGGGGGTCGAGACGCATCCCGGCGGCGTCGTGGTGAGCCCGGACGGTGGTCGAGTCCACACTCACCAGCGACAGGTCCACCCCGCCCCGTTTCGCGGTCTCCGCGATCAAGCCCTCCAGCAGGGCCTCGAAGACACCGGCGTCGCGCCACTGCCGGAAACGGTTGTGGACGGTCGGCCACGCACCGAACCGCTCCGGCACCTCACGCCACTGCGCACCCGTCCGAAACTTCCAGATCACACCCTCGAACTGCTGCCGCAGCCGCTCGGGATACGGACCGTACGCACCGATCGGCAGGTACGGCCCGATGAACTCCCACTCCACGTCCGTCAGTTGCTCTCGCGTCACACCAAACCGATCTACCAGACCAGGACCGCCTTGACGAAGAATCCCACAGATTGATCACGACCCGATACACGCCCTAGGTGTATTGCCCACGGAGGTTGGTGACGGATTGCATGGTGGGTTGATCTTGAACGAGTGAGGGCCTTTCGGGTTCGGTGTGGATTGCGACATCTGCACCGACCAACGAAAGGCCCTCATGCCCCACCGTAATGCACCCCTGACCGAGACCGGACGCCTGCGCCTGGCCCGTTGCGTCGTCGACGACCGATGGCCCCTGCGACGCGCGGCCGAACGCTTCCAGGTGTCGGTGACCACCGCCGCCCGATGGGCCGCCCGCTACCGCGAGTCCGGCGAGGCCGGAATGGCCGACCGCTCCTCCAGGCCACACCACAGCCCACGCCGCACCCCGACCCGCACCGAACGCCGCATCGTCAAGGTCCGCGTCCTGCGCCGCTGGGGACCCGCCCGGATCGCGTACCTCCTCGGACTGAACCCGGCGACCGTCCACCGCGTCCTGACCCGCTACGGCCTCGCCCGCCTGGCCCACCTCGACCGGGCGACCGGCCGGGTGATCCACCGCTACGAACACGCCGCCCCCGGCGACCTGGTCCACGTCGACATCAAGAAACTCGGCAACATCCCCGACGGCGGCGGCCACAAGGCCCTCGGCCGCGCCGCCGGACGCAAGACCCGCTCCGGCGCCGGATACGCCCACCTCCACAACGCCGTCGACGACCACTCCCGCCTCGCCTACACCGAAATCCTCACCGACGAGAAGAAGGAGACCGCCGTCGGATTCTGGGCCAGGGCACACGCCTACTTCGCCTCGTGCGGCATCACCGTCCGACGCGTCCTCACCGACAACGGCTCCTGTTACAAGTCGTATGCCTGGCGCGACTCCCTTGCGGCACAAGGGATATCGCACAAGCGCACGCGCCCGTATCGACCGCAGACCAACGGCAAGGTCGAACGCTTCAACCGCACCCTCCTCGACGAATGGGCCTACGCGCAGCCCTACCGCACCGAGACCGAACGCCGCGAAGCCTTCCCCGCCTGGCTCCACACCTACAATCACCACCGCGGACACACCGCACTCAAGGGCCAACCACCCGCAAGCCGCGTCACCAACCTCACGGGTGAATACACCTAACGCCATCCGTCCAACTTGGCCTCGTGGGCCCGGCCCGACCCGGTGGGGACCCGGTCGACACGGGTGGCGAGGGCGACGTCGACGGGGAGCGTAAGAGCGGGCATCCCCGCCCGTACCCCGGACCCGGCCTCGTCATCCGGAGCCGCAGGCGCACGCCGTCGCGGTCACCGTGGGGTGGCGTCGGACCGCGCCCCGGAAGGGTCACGGCTGGACCGGGAGACGCCTCCCGTGTTCGGTTTCACGGTGAATCGCCGGCCGGCGCTGCTCGGGACTCAGTGATGGGGCGCGGCCATCGGATTCTCCTCGCGTCGTGTACCGGAACCGCCCCATCGAGGCGATTTCTCTCTTTCAGGATCCCGACGGGTGCACGGTCGAACTCGAGGCGGTCGCGCGACCGAACGGCGCCCGCCTGGCGTGAAGTTGTTGCGACGGGGCGGCGGCGGTGCGGGGCAGTCGCGTGGGCGACCGCGGGTGGACCGATCGTGGCAGTGGTCGGTCCACCCGCGGTGGGGTGTCAGCTGCGGCGGATGATCACCAGGAGTAGTACGGCGGGGACGTCGCCCGCGTTGCAGATGGCGTGGGCGACATCGCCCGGTAGAACGGCCATGTCCCCCTGTGTCAAGGCCACTTCGTGGGTGCCCGCTCGTACGGTGACACCGCCGCTCAAGATGGTGAAGACTTCGCGGGTTCCCGGTTCGTGGGGAGGGAAGGGCCCCGCGGTATTGCCCGCCTGGACGGTGTAGCGGACCATCTCGACGCCGTCCATTGCGGGAAAGAGCGACTCACGGATCGCGCCCGTGTTCTCGTCGACCATCGCGACGCTGCTCGTCCCGCGAAGGATCTGGACCGGTGGGATGACGTGTTGCCCCAGCAGCTCGGACAGGGGCGTCGCCAACGCGTCCGCGATGGCGACCGCGGTGCCCAGGCCCGGCCTTCGCTCACCGCGTTCGATCTTGGACAGCGACGCCCTCGACACCCCGCTCTTCTCGGCGAGGGCCTCCAGGGTCAGCCCCGCCTGCCTGCGGCGATGACGCACGGACGCGCCGAAACTGGCGTCTACCACTTGATCCTCACCATTGGGCTTGTCGCCCCTTCGTCACGATCACTCCGATGTTGCCACCGCGTCGATCTCCACCGCCAGGTCGCCCAAGAGGCGGCTGACCTCGAGCGTCGCCCTGGCCGGGCGATGGTCACCGAACACCGCAGCGTACACAGTGTTCACCTCGGCGTAGTCCGAGAGGTCGGCGAGGTAGATGGTGGTCTTGAGCACCTGCCCCAGCGAGGAGCCCGAATCGATCAGTACCCGTTCGAGGTTGCGCAGGACGATCGCCGTCTGCTCACCGGCGGGCAGGTGCGAGAGCGGCTTCGATGTGTCGGCGTCGAGCGCCAGTTGCCCGGCGCAGAAGACCAGGTTTCCCGCCGTCTGGACGTGACTGTACGGGCCCAGGGGCTGGGGGAGGTGTTCCGAGTTGGTCATTGTTTGTTTCCTCCGGATCTCTTTTTGTAGAATATTCTTCTATTGTGGACCTGGCAAGAGAGCATGGCCGCGACGTCGCGACGGAAGCTCAGACGGTGCGTGCCGCCCGGTCGAGTTCCGTGCCCTGCGGGGTGGCGGTCTCGATCGGTCCCTCGCCCGACTCCGTCGGAGCGGGTGCCGCCGCCACGACGCCGCCGACTTTCGATTTGAGCACGGTGACGACCGGCACGATCAGGCAGTAGGCCAGGGAGAGTGAGGACGGCAGACCCCACACACGCACCACGGCGTTGAGGGCGCTGAAGACGACGCAACTGCCGGCGGCGGCGGCAATGCCGAGCACTGCGGATTTGACCGAGGGGGTCAGGAACACTCCCCCGATCGCCATGCAGACCAGGGCGCCGTTGAGGCCCACGACCCCGACGTAGACGAGGAAGCCGTCGAAGCCCATCAGAGTCGCGGTGGCGACCGCGGCGGCGGAGCCCAACAGCGCCAGGGCTGCGAGCAGTCGCGAGAACAGGGCTATGGCGACGAGAAACACCAACGCCGCGGGGACGCTCTCCAGGAAGAACAACTGGCTGATGCCGTGCAGCACCGCGCGTACATGATCCGTCAAGGAATCGGTGCCCGCGATCGCCGCAGGAGTGTCTCGCAGGGTGGGATCGACCGAGAGGGGACGGGTGGGATCCGGAGGGGTCACGTAGGGGCGCAGGTGAGTGACGTCGGCCTGCTGGAGCGCGATGACCAGCATCATCAGCACGCCGTTCATCGGCAGGGCCAGCGGGGGCACCCCCCAGGTGCGCGTCATGAAGCACATGAGCGCCCCCATGGTCAGCGCCGTCACCGCGGCGGCGGCCGCTGCCAGGGCCAGCACGGTCGGACTCCACGAAGGCGCGAGCAGGACCCCCGCCCCCGCTCCGGTCAACGCGCCGTTGAACCCGTAAAGGCCCAGGCGCGCGTCGGCGCGGTCGAAGCCCAGCAGGGCGGCTGTTGCGGTCGACGCCACCACTCCCACCGAGACGAGCGCGCCGAACCAGGGCGACACCCACCACACGGTGACGAGCATGATCGTGCCGGTCAGCGGATTGCCGAGGAAGCCGGCCATGCCGACGCCGCGCAGACAGTTGGTCAGGAAATCGAGTGCGGGATGCTCGGCACATCGAGCCGACAGATTCGGCACGACGCCGGTGAGGGTCTGTCTGGTCAGCGGTGGCCTGATGGTACGGCGGGCGTTGCCCATGGTGTCTCTCCTTGACGGGCCGGTCGTGAATACACCCGACCGACGCGGGCGTCGGGTTGAGCTGCGTCGGTCGCCGGGGCGGCCTCGCCGGAGTAGGGGCGGCAGGCTTGCCCCTTCGAAGCGTGAACCGGTCGCGACGGCGTGCGGCGGGGGACCTGCCGGTTGATCGAGCGGCGGGGGGAATGTGGTCGCGCGGGGCCGGTTCGCGACTCCTCGGCGCGGAGTGCGGTTCGTGGCCTCGATCGTCGGTTCCGGGAAGGAGTGACCGGACGTGAGGTGGACTGGGCGACCGCCGTATGGCATCGAACTGCCTGCGTGTTCACGGAGTCCGACGGATGACGCAGGAACGTACAGGCCCCGGACCCGCCCGGCAAGACCCGATTCCGTTCCCTTGTTCTTTCCCGGCGTGAGGTGCCACAGCCAGGGACGCCGGGACCGTCGGGCTGTCACGCGGGCCGAGGATCGAGCGCAGACGGGAGGTGTTCGGCCCACTTCCGGTGTCTCATTCGACGGACCCGACATGCCTTGACCCCGCGTTCCCCAGGGAGTAGAACTTTCTTCATTAGAAGATTAGGCAAGAATTCTGGTCGGGCATAGCCCCCAAAGCACCGCGCACGACAGAAGTCGCGGTCCGTCGACCGAACGCCCCAACGCGGCTCCCCAGGGGCTCGCCGCGCCACCGACAGGTGTCGCTCCTCCTTAGATCCCGGAGAAAGCACCAATGCCACGAACCCCTTCCCCCACTCCTGCGCTGCGGATCTTTCGGGCCCGGCGCATCGTCACCTTCGATCGGGACGCGGAGGCCTTCGCCACGCTCGGGGAACGCGTCATCGACACCGGGACCCTCGCCGACCTGCGCTATCGCTTCCCGCTCGCCGAAATCGTCGACTTGGGCGATCGGCTGGTCGTACCCGGTTTCAACGACGCCCACTGTCATCCGTCGGTCACCGCGGAAACACGGCTGCGACTGGATGTGTCACCCGCGGCCGTGAAGGACGTCGAGGATCTGCGCCGGGTACTGAGCGCCCGTGCTGCCGCCACGCCCGAGGGCGGATGGATCTTCGCCGCCGGGTTCAACCCGGCTGGAAGCGCCGGGAGTCGCATCGACAGGAATTTCCTGGACGCAATCTCCACACGGCATCCGATCGTCGTCGTCCTGTTCAACTGGCACATCGCGGTCGTCAACTCCATGGCGTTGGAATCGACGGGCCTCACGGACGCGTCCGAGGCCCCGGTGGGCGGGGAGTTGGGATTCGACACCGCAGGCAGGCTGGATGGGTGGTTGTACGAACAGGCGTTCCTGGAGCCGTACTGGTCCGGCACCGGGCGTCCCCCGTGGGTCCCCGAGCCGGACCAGGACTCGTTGATGGACGCATTGGTCGAGGAGAACAACCTCCTCCACTCTGTGGGGATCACGTCGTACTGCGACGCGATCGTCACGCCCCGGGTATGGCGCACCTACCAGGCGACGCGCGACGCGGGTCGCTTGACGGCCCGCGTCGGAATGCTGCTGTGGAGCACCTACTTCGACACGGCCGAGGAACTGGGCCTGGGCGCCGGATTCGGCGACGATCGGCTTCGCTTCCTCGGGATCAAGGCCATGTACGACGGGGCATTGAGCGGCGGAACATGCCTGTGCAGCACACCGTACGCCAGCGCCACGGACGGCAGGAACGGCATCCAACTGGTCGACGAGCGGGCCTTCGCCGATCTGGTCGGGGCGGTGCACGCGAAGGGCATGCGCATCGCGGTTCACGCGAACGGAGACCGCGCGATCTCCGAGGTGCTCGACGCCATCGAAGCAGCGCAGGCGGCTTCCCCCGGGGCCGGTCTCAACCACAGGATCGAACACTGCAGCATGGTCGACGATCAGCTGCTGGAACGCATTCGTGCCGCGGGCGTGACCCCCGTGCCGTTCAGTGGTTCCATTCGCCAGCACGGCCCGCAGCTCGTCGGCTTCTATGGTGCGGACCGAGCGGCCACGATCCTGCCGCACCGGTCCTTCCTCGACGCCGGCATCGTCGTCGGGGGCTCCTCCGACTACCCGACGACCCCTATCGCCCCCCTGACCGCCATCGCCTCCATGACCACCCGGGCGACCGCCGAGGGCCAGGTCATCGGCGCCGACCAGCGGATCAGCGTCCTGGAGGCGCTCGAGCTCTACAGTGTGGGATCGGCCCATGCCTGCGGCGAGGGCGACCACAAGGGCCGGCTCGCGCCCGGCTACCTGGCGGACTTCACCGTCTTGGACACCGACATCATCACGGCGGGACCCGAAGGCGTCAGCGAAGCGAACGTCCTGTCCACGTGGGTCGGCGCCGAACGCGTGTGGTCCTCGTGAACGTCCGCCGGCCCGCTCCCCCGGACGCGGCGCCGACACCACACGCCACGGCGCCGCACATATCGCCCGCGGGCGCCCACCGGGGCGCTCGACGAACCGCAGCCAACCGAAGGACCTGGTCCTGATGACCGAAACCCACGGCACCCGGGACGCAGCCCCGGGCAACCGCCCCAGCCTTCCCCAGGACGAGGTCCTCCTGGCGAGCGTCGAACACGTAGGCGAACTGTTGAAGACCAGAGCGCTTTCACCGGTCGAACTCACCAAGGCCGCTCTCAATCGCGTCAACCGCCTCAACCCCCGCCTTCGTGCGTTCGTCCACGTCGCGGCAGCCGAGGCCCTCGAGGCGGCGACGCAGTCCGAGAAGCGGCACCGACGCGGCGAGGCTCTCGGGCCCTGGGACGGAATTCCGGTCTCGGTCAAGGACATCTGTGCCGTGGCGGGTCTTCCCCTTGAAGCCGGATCGGCCGTGCTGCGGGGCCATGTCGCCGCATACGACGCCGAGATCGTCCGCGTTCTGCGCGGGACGGGAGCGGTCATCCTGGGAAAGACGTCCCTCGACGAGTTCGCGCTGTCCACCTCGGGCCCCGCCCGCAACCCGCTGAACACGGCGCTGTCCCCTGGGGGTTCCAGCGGCGGGGCGGCGGTGGCGGTAGCAACCGGAATGTCGTTCGCGGACATCGCCACCGACACCGGCGGCAGCGTGCGCATCCCCGCCCACTGCTGCGGAGTCGTCGGCCTGAAACCCACACATTCCCTGCTGCCACTCGACGGCATCGTGCCCCTCGCGCATTCGCTCGACCACGTCGGCATCCTCACCCGCACCCTCGGCGACTCCGCGTCGTTCCTGGCGGCCCTCCAACCCGGGGACGGACCCGCCGTGCCGGCCGACGTGCCGGCCTTCTCCTCCCTGCGCGTCGGCGTGGTCCCGCAACTGCCCATCCGGAGCGACGCGGTTCGCCGCGACTACGAGCACCTGACACAAGTCCTACGCGCCGAGGGAGCCGATGTCCGCGAGGTGTCGCTGCCCGATCTCGACGCCGTGTCCGCCGTACACATGACCGTCCTCAGCGCCGAGATGTCCCGGTACCACCGGCAACGCTTCGGCCCCAAGGAGTCCCGGTACGGCGACGGCATGACCGCGGTGTGCGAGATCGGCGCCGACGTCTCGACCGAGGCTTACACCGCGGCACGGGAGGCCCGCGGGGAGTTGTGCCGTGCGATCGACCGGCTCCTTGTGGACGTGGACGTGCTCGCGCTCCCGACACTGCTCATCGACGTGCCCGAGGCAGACCGTGCGACGGTCACCATCGCCGGGATAGAACAACTCGTCACCCCCGCGATGGTGCGGCTCACCTCCCTGTTCAACCACACCGGGCACCCGGCGGTCACCGTGCCACTGGCCGCGAACCTGGGGGAGCAGCCCTCCTCGGTCCAACTCGTGGCCCCCTACCACCAGGAGCGACGGCTCCTCGCCGCAGCGCAACGCATCCGCGCCGGGATGGCGTCGCGTTGAACGCCCGATCGTCCCGAGGCCGCGCCCGCCATCGGCCGGCCCTCGGGGTCGGGCGAGTCGAGGGATCCACCCCGCTCGCCACGCACGAACGAATCCGGAGGCCACTGTGCCGATGCCATCACGCGAGGTGAGGCCGGACGTGCGAGGCCGCGACGCCACTGCGTTCGTGACCTGCGCCGCGACGCTTCTCGCCTTGATGAACTACACCGCTCCGATGGCCGTGCTGCCGGACATGGCGGCGTCTTTCGACAGCAGTGCCGCCGGCAAGACCTGGATCCTCAACGGCATAGCTGTGGGGCTGGCCGCCACTTTGCTCACTTCGGGCAGCCTGGCGGACAACTTCGGCCGTCGTAGGGTCTTCAGCGCGGGGCTCGTCGCGTTGGCCGCGGCGTCACTGGTGTGCGCCGCAGCTCCTTCGACGGGACTCTTCGTCCTGGGCAGGTTCGCCCAAGGCACCGCGACCGCCGCCGTCATCGCAGCCGGACTCGGCGCACTCGCCAACGCCCACCCGGATGCCCGGGCCCGCACCCGGGCGACCGGTATCTGGGGGGCGATGCTCGGTGCGGGTATCGCCCTCGGGCCGCTGGCGTCCGCCCTGGCCGAGGCACTCGGCGACTGGCGACTGTTCTACGTCGGCCTGGCCGCGAGCTCGGCGGTCCTGGCGGTCGCGGCCGTCGTCCGCATGTCGGAGTCACGAGCGCAACGGCCGCGCAGGGTCGACCTCTGGGGCATGATCACGTTGACCGCCGGGGTGGCGCTCCTGATCACGACGCTGACGTTCGGTCGCGAGGGCTGGACACGCCCCGAGACAGGATGGCTCGGCGCGGCCACCGCGGTGATGCTGATCCTGTTCGTGGTGGTGGAGAACCGCCGACGCGAGCCGATGCTGGACATGGCGCTGTTCGCCGATCGCGCCTTCGTCGCGGCCACCACCGGGGCGTTCGCGAACGGATTGGGAACGATCGCCCTGATGAGCTACCTGCCGACCCTGCTCCAGACCACGATGGGTCTCAGCCCCCTGCACACGGCGGAGATCTACACGGCGTGGGCCGGCACCTCCTTCGTCGTCGCGCTCGCCGCTCGACGTTTGGCCGGACGCGTGTCACCGGGCAGTCGCATCACCATCGCGTTGGTGATGGCCGCGGTGGGTGCCCTGGCCATGCTGGGGGCCTGTGGGGCCGATTCCTGGCCCCGTCTGTTGCCCGGTCTGTTCATCGCAGGCATCAGCAGCGGCGTGATGAACGCGACGCTCGCCGGCCAGGCCGTCGCGACGGTGCCGCCGGATCGCACCAGCATGGGCTCCGGCGCCAACAACACGGCGCGGTACATCGGTTCCGCCCTCGGTGTGGCCATCGTCGTCACGGTGTCAACCGGGAGCGCGGACGCGGCCGAGGGGGCCGACGCCGCACTGTGGGTCTCCGCGGCCATGTCCGCGGTCTGCGCCTGCCTCGTTCTGGCGACGCGTCTTCGACACCCCGGTCGCGCCGAGGCAGCACCTTCCGGCCCCGGCCGCGCGCCCGAGCGGCCCGTCGCCCGCTCGACGTCGGCGTCGGGCCGTCGCGAGTGAAAACGGGTACCGGGGGGCCCGCTGAAACGGGGCGCCGTGCTTGTCAACCCGGGGCGGGCGCGGTCACCGGAAGATCCCACGCAGACCCTCCAGATAGCGTTCCGGAGTCAGGTCGCCCGAAACGTGGTGCTGTACGACGTAGCCCTGGATCATCGACAGGAGAGTGCGCCCTGCGGCGGTCGGATCGGCGCCGGAAGGAGGATGGCCGTTCACGGCGAACTGCCGTGCCAGTTGCGTGAGTTCACTCAACATGTCGGTTTGTGGTCGCGCGAGGACATCGCCCAGTCCCGAGTCGCGCAACGATTCGCTCCAGGCGTGGATCATGATGCGCCCGGTGTCCTCAGAGGGCGTTGAGTCCGTTTCTGATAGCGGCCGCGTCCGGGTTGTTCGAGGAGCCCTTGGCGGACGAGTCGTCCCAGGCGGGAGCGGGTGACGTTGATCGAGGGCTCGTCGGTGGGTAGGCCGAGGCGCTCGTGCAGATCGCGGACGCGGAACACCTCGCCGGGGTGCTCGTCGAACGTGGTCACGATGCGCTGGCGGTGGCGGTGGCGGTCTCCGCAGGGGTCGTTGCGTGGTCGGGAGGGGTGAGGCCGTCGATGACCCTGCGGGTGGCGGCAAAACTCGTCCAGGCGGGCTTCGGTCTCGGCGAGGGCGGCGGTGAGCCGCTCGGTCTGCTCGCCCAGGTTGTCGGCGTGTGCGGCGGTCTCGTGGTGTTGCGTCTGCAGCAGCCGCAGGAGTTCAGCGACGTTCACGCTGCCAGATCCACGTCGTCCCGCCAAGTGGGGGTAGGGGCGGTGAGGCGTCGGAGCGGCGTCGGAGCATGCCGGCGGTGGAGGCCCGGTAAACGCGGGAGGCCGCGTTGTCGGGTCGGTGGTCGTAGTCGCGGGCGAGGCGCCGCTGCAGCATGAGGGTGCCGTTGACCTGCTCGACCACCCACCGCTTCGGTTGCGGGACGAAGCCCTTGCCTGCGTCGTCGGGGGTTGCGTCGGACCACCTCGACGGTGATGTCCTTCACCGCCCCGTGGACGATCACGGCAGCTTTGAATCCCCGGTCGACCAGGACCTTTTCCAGGCGCATCCCGCATCGTTCGGCCGCCTGGTCCAGCAGGGCGATGCCGGCCTCGTTGTCGTGCGCGCTCGCGCGAGGATCACCACACCGATGATCAGGCCCAGCACGTCGACGGCGAGTCCCCGCTTCCTGCCGGGCGTCTTCTTGTTCGCGTCCAGGCCCGTCGTCTCCTTCGGCACCCCGGCCGCCACACGGACGGACCGGGTGTCGATGATCACCAGGGACGGGTCCTCGACACCACATCAGCAGGAACGGGACTTAACGTCCTCTCAACCCCGCGACCCGCCCTGACCAGCTAATCAACACCTCCTGCACAACCGGGAAGCTAATTTCCCGCACCAGCGCGCCCTTTGGCGATTGCGGGTCGCAGCCGGTGGCGACTCCCTGTGGCAAGCGTGGAGCCCGGGCCGGCCGATGAGCATCGGTGTGCCTGTGCCGGCCCCGGGCGCACGCTTCGGTCTCAGGCCGGTTCCGTGGCTTCGTCCGGTCGAGGCATCGTGTCGGCGAGTTGAGCCTCGGTCCAGCGGGGGGTGATGTGTTGGGAGCAGTTCCAGTTGAAGCCCTCGACGTCGATGACGATCAGGCGCTCCACGCTCCCCGGGGTGCGGATCACGCCGAGTCGAACAGCCAGGTCGGGGTTTTGTGTCGGGTCGTGAGCAGTGGCGTGGCCGAACAGTTTCAGTCGTGCGCGGCTGGCATAGTCCATGAAGAACAGCGCCACGCGATCGTCGGCGCCGATGTTCCCCGTGGTGATGTACTGCCGGTTTCCCCGAACGTCGGCGTAGGCGAGGGTGTGTGTGTCGAGGACGTGCACGAAACCCGCCGGTCCTCCCCGGTACTGGATGTACGGCCATCCTGTGTCGCCGACGCTTCCCAGGTAGAAGCCGTCGCTTTCGCCGATGAAGGCGGCTTCGAACACGGTGAGCGGATCGGGTCGATGGTCCGGATGGCCGGTCGGGTGGCGATCGGCAACGGGACTGGCGTGTCCGCGTTGGGCCTGTCGGACGGATTCGGTGTAGGCGACTTGGGCGTAGCGGGTCATGACTTCTGCCTTCCTTTGCGGGGGAGGTCGGTCGCGTACGCGGCGTGGTGGGAGGGTGCGACGTGGTGCGCGGTGTGATCGTCGTCCGTCTTGGGAGCGTTTCGTTCGCGTCCCCAGTGCCAGGACAACGCTGCGGCGAGCAGTACGAAGGCGGCGGCAAACGGGGCCAGGCCGAGGGAGCCGATCACCGCGAGTCCGCCCGCGCCCACGGCTCCGGCGAGCGCGACAGCCGCGTACAGCGACGATTGGTAGAGGGAGGTGACGAGCATGGTCGGGCCGGACCATCCAGCGATGAGCTGTTGCTGTTGCGGCGTGGTGATCGCGAGGGAGACCAGTCCGGTCAGGGCCGCCGCGGGAACCGCGAGGGCCATCGATCCGCGCAGCGCGGGCAGGACGAGGAAGACCGCGACGATGGCGGACAGCCCGCCGAGCACGGCTCGGCGGGCGCCGCGACGGTCCGCGAGATGTCCGGCCATCAGGTTTCCGATTGTCCCCGCGATTCCGAACGCCAGTACCAGCAGAGCCAGTTCGCCGCCCTCTCCGCCGCCGGTGGCGGGTTCGAAGATGGCGCTCAGGTAGGTGTACGGGATGTAGATGCCGGTGAAGGCGAGCACGGTGATGGTCAATTGCTGCCGTACACCTTGCGAACGCAGCGGCTTGAAGCCGCCCCGCAGTCCGGTGCGGGTGGTGACACGATCGATGTTCGGGAGGCAGAACAACAGGACGGGTGCGACCAGGAGCCCGAGAGCCGCCACGCACCACATCGTGGCGCGCCAACCCATTGCGTTGCCCAGCACGGTTCCCAGCGGCGCACCCAGGACGAGCGACAGGGTGATGCCGAGCATGACGAGTGAGATGGCCTTGCCGCGATGTGCGGGTCCGGCGAGAGTCGAGGCGGTGGCGCTGGCGTTCGCGGTGAACAGTCCCGCGCCCGCCGCCGCGACCACGCGTGTGACGAGAACAGCCCAGTAGCCGGGTACGACGGCCGTGGCCACGTTGCCGATCGCGAAGATGATGAGGGCGGTCACGAGTACGGTCCGTCCCGACCAGCGTGTCGTCAGCGCGGTGAGCACGGGGGTGAGCAGCGCGTAGGCGATGGAGAACACGGTGACCAGTTGTCCGGCCGCGCCGATCCCTACGTGGAGTGAGTCGGCGATATCGGGCAGGACGCCGGAGATGACGAATGCGTCGGTTCCCATCACGAATGTGCCGATCGCAAGGACTGCGGCGTGCCGACGCCAGGCGTGATCGCTGCCCGGGGCCTGCGCGATGTCGGGTTCGATCCGGTCGGCGGACGGGTTCGGTCGGGACGTTCGGGTGACGGGGACGTCGGGCCCTGTGGCCGCGGTCGCGTGCGGCGGCAGGTGCGGGGTATGTGGGCTGGACACATGCACTCCTTCGACAGCCATCGTAAGCTACGACGAGCATCGTAACTCTATTCCGATGAACATCGTAATAGGCCGGATCTCCAGGGAGTCGAAGACGTGCATACGCCCACACACACGCTGCTGCCGCAACCCGACCTCGCTCGGGTCGACATCGCCACCGTCCTTCAGGCGCTTTCCGACCCCATCCGACTCCGCATCGTGCGCGAACTCGACATCGTGGGCGAGGCCACATGTAGCTCGCTCGACGTACCGGTCAAGGTTTCAACGGCGTCACACCATGTGCGCATCCTGCGCGAGAGCGGCGTGGTCTCGACCCGCATCGACGGCACCTCCCGTCCCAGCCACCTGCGTCGAGCCGAGCTCGAGCACCGCTTCCCGGGGCTTTTGGCTGCCGTCCTGGGAGCAACACCCCCCAGCCCCGGGGCCGACCAGAAACCGCTGTCGGCGGATTCGTCGCGACGGCCGGCGAGCTGACCACCCGAGCGGCCGATCCGACCGTCACCCCAGGGGGGCGAGGGCTGCCTCGGCGGTGTGCCTCACGAGGGACCTTCGCGAGAATCGGCCTCGGCGATCCTGACCGACGCGCCCGAGGCCGACCATCGCCTGCGTCACACCCAGTCCGTCGCCGGCGAAACCGAATCGGTCGACGCAGATTCGGACCATGGACACCCGACAGACGTACGAGCGCTCCACGATCCCGACCGCGAGATCGAAAGCCGCCTCGCCGTCGACGCGGGCCACCTCACGCCGATCGGTGGAGCCAACAGGTGAGCTTGTCGTTTAACCCTCGGCGGTGGGTACGCGCACTGCTCGACAGATCGCCGGTCATGATCGCACCGGTAGGGCCGCGTCTCGCGGAGGTATTTCCGACGACGAGTTGGGGCAGTCCCAGGTGCGGCCCCTGCGCCGAGGGGAACGCCACGAAGAACGTGCCGAACGCCGAGCCGACGACGGTGGCCACCAGCGTCCAGAACAGGCCTGCGCCGACGGCGAGGGTGGCCACGCCGGTGGCCAGTCCGGTCAGGTTGACGTTGGTGACGAACCAGATCGCGCCCAGCGTGGAGACCTTGCCGTGGCGTTCGTTGCCGGGAACCCAGTCGATGGATCGCTGCTCGATCCCGACGGCCGGACCGGTTCGACGGGTGGGGCTTCCTGGGGCTGCGCGGTTTCGGTCATGGCCGAACTCCCAGGACGCGGGGACGAAGGGGGTGTGCGGGAATCGCGCCGGGTCGTGCGTCCGGTGCCTGTGACAGCGGTGTGCCGAACCTCGGAGGTGCCGGCGCTGCTCACCGACGGCGAGTCGGGCGCAAACGCCGAGGGTTACCGCGCGGCGGCCGGCCGACCCTCGGATCCCGAATCCCCCGTGGTGGATGGGCAGTGCCGCGTCATGCCGTCGTGTCGTCGCTCCGCAGCGCGCGCCGTGCGGCGCCGATGGCGTGTGGGTCCCAGCCCGGTCGAGGCACGGAGTCCATGAGCAGTCGGGTGTAGGCGTGGTTCGGCAGGGCCAGGACGTCGGCGGTGCGGCCGGATTCGACGACCCGGCCGCGGCGCATGACGATGACGTCGTCGGTGACGCATCGGACCACGCCGAGGTCGTGGGTGATGAACAGGTAGCCGATGCGGGTCTCGTCGCGGATCTCGGCGAGAAGGTTGAGGATCTGCGCCTGTACGGACACGTCGAGCGCTGCGACGGCCTCGTCGAGGACGAGGATGGCGGGCTCGACCGCGAGGGCCCGAGCGATGGCGACACGTTGCCGCTGTCCGCCGGACAGTTCGCGGGGAAGCGCGTCGGCGGCGCGGGTGCCCAGGCCCACCTGGTCGAGGAGTTCGCGGATCCGTGGTGTCGGATCGGTGCCGGGCCGGTGCAGTTTGAGCGTCTCTCGGAGCACGGCCTCGGCGCTGGTGCGCGGGTCGAGCGAGAGGTAGGGGTCCTGGAAGACCATTTGGATCTGGCGGGCGCGGGCGAGGCGTTCTGCGCGGCCTCGGGGTTGCGTCGTCCGGTCCTGTCCGCGGACGCGGACGTGCCCGGCGTCGGCGCGGTCCAGTCCCACGACGATGCGGGCAGTCGTGGTCTTCCCGGAGCCGGACTCGCCGACGATGCCGAGCGAGCCGCCGTCCGGCAGGGTGAAGGTGACGTCGTCGACGGCTCGTACGTCGCCGAACGTCCGGCACAGTCCGCGGACTTCGAGGAGGGGGTCAGGCATTGCCGGGCGTCCCTTCGAGACGGTCGCTGTGGTGGCAGCCGGCGGTGTGTGCGGGTTCGCCGCGCGCGGGCATGCTTCGGGGGGACTCGGTGGTGCACAGGTCGGTGGCGTGGGCGCAGCGTGGTGCGAAGGGGCAGCCGACCAGTTCCCGGCGTAGGTCCGGGGGTTGGCCGTCGATGGCGGCGAGTCGGCCCTGTGGGGCGTCCAGGCTCGGGGTGGAGTCCAGTAGGGCTTTGGTGTAGGGGTGGCGGGGTCGGGCGAACACCGATGCGGCGGGCCCGGTTTCGGCGATGCGGCCCGCGTACATGACGTAGACGCGGTCGCTGATGGCTGCCGCGAGGCCCAGGTCGTGGGTGACGAACAGCAGTCCGGTGCCGAAGCGGGCGCGCAGGTCACCGAGGAGGGCGACGACTTCGGCCTGCGTGGTCACGTCCAGTGCGGTGGTCGGTTCGTCGGCCAGCAGCAGGGTCGGGTCGCCCATGAGGGCGGCGGCGATCATCACTCGTTGGAGCATGCCGCCGGAGAGCTGGCCGGGGTATCGGCGCAGCACGTCGGTGGTCAGTCCGACGGCTTCGAGGAGTTCGCCGGCGCGGGCTTCCGCGGCGGCCGCAGACATGATCTTGTTGAGCCGTACGCTCTCGGTGAGGAAGTCGCCGATGCGGCGCAGCGGGTTGATGGCGGTGCGTGGGTCCTGGAAGATCATGGCCGCGGTCCGGGTGCGCAGATGGCGCAGTTGTCGGGCGTTCATGGTCAGGACGTCGTCGCCTGCCACGTGCACGGTGCCCTCGGTGGTGGTGCCGGCGGGCAGGAGGCGCAGGACGGTGCGCGAGGTGAGTGTCTTGCCGGAGCCGGATTCGCCCACCAGGGCCACGGTCTCACCGCTGCCGACAGTCAGGTCGACGCCGTCCAGGACCGGTCGGGCGGTGCGCGGCAGGCGCATGCGAAGGCCGCGGATGTCCAGCGCGGCGTGGGAAACCTCATGGGCCGCGGACGGCGCCTTGCCCGCCGGGTCGTGCTTCGTGATGTTCATCGGTTCCTCCCGGCGACCTTGTCGGCCCAGCGTTCGCCGACCACGTTGAACGCGACGACGGTCAGGATGATCACCAGGCAGGGGATGATCGCGGACAGCGGGTAGCCGCTCTGGATCGCGGATTTGCCGTCGAAGACCATGCGTCCCCAGTCCGGGGTGAGGGCGGGTACGCCCAGGCCGAGGAAGGACAGGCCGGCCAGGTCGATGAGGGCGTAGCCGAAGTTGACGGTGCATTGGGCCAGGACGACGGGGGCGATGTTGGGGACCATGTGCCGCAGGCAGACGTCGGTGGCCGAGTGGCCCTGGACGCGATATGCGGCCACGTAAGGGCGTTCGCGTTCGGCGAGGACGAGGGAGCGGGCCAGCCGGGCGACATAGGGCAGGTACGCGATCGACAGCGCGACCACCGGGGCGAGAAGGCCCTCTCCGTATACCGACGTGAACAGGATGGCGAGGAGCAATCCCGGGAAGGCCAGCGTCAGTTCGGTGGTGCGGGACAGGAGCGAGTCCAGCCATCCGCCGCGCCACCCGGCCACGACGCCGACGGCTCCGCCCGCGATGGTGGAGAACACCACGACCCCGAGCGGGCCGAGTAGCGAGGTGCGGGCGCCCTCCACGAGCCGGGAGAGGGTGTCGCGTCCGGCCGCGTCGACGCCGAGCGGATGGTCGCGGGACGGTGCCGCGAGAGCGTTGCCCAGTTCCACCGTGTTGGGGTCGTGCGGGGCGATCCACGGCGCGATCAGGGCGACCGCCACGACGAGGCCGACGAAGGCGGCGCTCACCAGGTACAGGGGGCTGTGGCCGGTGGCGCGGATCCGCGCGAGTCCGGGGCGGCGTACGAGGGTCGTGCTCATGCGGTGGCCCTCGTTCCCAGGGTGATGCGCGGGTCGACGACGGGCAGCAGGAGATCGATGATCAGGTTCACGGTCATGAACAGCCCGACGATGATGAGGGAGATGGCCTGGACGACGGGGAAGTCTTTGGTCGTGGACGAGAGTTCGAGAAGTTGGCCGACGCCGCCGACGCTGAACGCGGTCTCGACGAGGACGGTGCACACCAGCAGGCTGGAGACGATGAGCCCGCCGGTGGTCAGCACCGCGCCCAGGGCGTTGCGGAAGACGTGACGGCTGACGACGTGCCGTTCCGGGATGCCGCGGCTTCGGGCGACCGCGACGTGTTCGGAGCCCAGTTGCTCGAGCATGGCGCTGCGGGTCACCCGGGCGAGCATCCCGACCAGGTACAGCGCGAGCGCGACGGCCGGCAACGTCAGGTGCCACAGCATGGCGCCGAATCCGTCGCCGCTGCCGCTCCCGCCGGAGGGGAACCAGCCGAGTTCGACCGCGAGGAAGCCCTGGAGCAGGATCGCCGCGACGAACGCCGGGGTGCCGATCGCGAACGTGGTGCCGACGAGGATCGCCGAGTCGGTCGCGCCGCCGCGCACGGCACCGGCCCAGCCGAGGGCGAGCCCGAGCACCACGACGACGACCAGGGCCATGCCGACCAGCAGCAGGGTGGTGGGCAGGCGCGAGGACAGCAGGTGGGACACGTCGGTGCGGTACTCGATCGAACGGCCGAAGTCGCCGTGCAGGATGTTCCCGAGCCAGCGCGCGTACTGCTCGATGAACGGGTCGTTCAGGTGGTACTGCCTGTCGATCGCCGCGAGGGCGGCCGGGGACGCCGACCGCCCTCCCAGCAGGAAACTCGCCGGATTGCCCGGCGCGAGGTACATCGCGCCGAAGACCACGAACGAAGCGCCGAGCAAGGTGGCGGCCATCTCCAGCAGCCGCCGGACGGCGAATCTCACGAAGTTCACCCCGCGGCCCCCACATCCGCCGCCCACGGGTAGTACATGTACGCGATGGTCGTCGGCGCGCCGGTGATCTTCTTGTTCAAAAAGACCGTGGACGGCCACTCGGCGATGGGCAGCCACAGCACCTCGTCCGCGGCCTTCTGCTGGAGTTTCGCCTCCAGCGCGAAGCGCTGCGCCGGGTCGTAGGTGTCGGTGATCTTCGCGACGAGCGCGTCGAATTCGGGGTCGCCGTAGCCGGCGTGGTTCTGGTAGCCGCCGGTGCGGAAGTTGCGCAAGAGGTCGACCGGGTCGGTGACGGACAGGTAGTACGTCTCCGGAAACATGTCGATGCCCTCGCGGGCCTTGGGGTCGGTGAACAGCGCCGAGAACGCGTCCGGGGCGATGGTCTTCAACTCGACCTTGAGGCCGATCCTGGTGCCGGCGTCCTGGATCGCGGTGGCGACGAGGGAGACGTCCTGGCCGATCGGGCTGGTGGCGACGGTGACCGTCTTGCCCTTGGCACCGGCCTCCTCGACGAGCTTCTTCGCCTGCTCGATGTCCTGCGTGCTCGACGGCAGGCGGTCGAACGCGGCGGACTTCGCGTCGCCCGGGGCACCGGCCCAGGCGGCGCGCGGGGTGAGGGAGGCGGTGGGTGTCCCGTTGCCCGCGAGCGCGGTCTTGACGATCCCGGGCCGGTCCAGGGCCATTGACAGGGCCCTGCGCACCCGGACGTCGGAGAGGGTGCCCTTCATACTGGTGACGTTGACGTTGAGGGTGCTCAGGCCCTCGCCGAAGTACAGGGTGCCCGTGCCGCTGGTACGCAGCCGCTCGTAGCTCTCGCTCGGTATGAGGAAGCCGCCGTCGACCTCGCCGCCGAGCATCGCGTTGGTGCGCGCCGACGCGTCGGTGAGGAACTTGAACTCGACGTGCTTGGCCTTGGCCTTGCCGCCCCAGTAGTCGTCGAAGCGTTCGAGTTCGAGGGATTGGCCCTTGGCCCAGTCGCCGAGTTTGTACGGGCCGGTGCAGTCGAGGCCGCCGGTGGTGCCGTAGTCCTTGCCGGCGGCCTCGACGCCCTTCCTGCTCGCCACGACGCCGGCCGCGGTGGCCATCAGTTGGGGGAAGAGGGAGTCGGCCTGCTTGAGTTTGACGCTCACCTGGAGCGGTCCGGTCGCGGTGATGGTGTCGACGTTCTCGAACGACTCGGCCCACGCGGCGCCCAGGTCGGGGTTCATCTGGCGGCCGAGACTATAGACGACGTCGTCGGCGGTCATCACCGACCCGTCGTGGAACTTCACCCCGGGCCGCAGGTCGTAGACCCACGTGGTGGGATCGGGATTGGCCGCCTTCTCGGCCAGGCCCGGTGCCAGGGTCAGTTGCGGCGTCCAGCGCATCAGACTCTCGCAGACGTTGGACAGCACCGTGTTCTGCGGGTAGTCGAACGCGGTGATGTAGTCCAGGGAGAGCGGTTCGGCGTACAGCGCCCAGCGGAACGAGTCGATGTTCCCCTTGGCCGGCGGGGTACCGGGGGAGAGCCGGTAGTTCGCGGCCTGTCGGGCCGGGTCGTGCTTGGGCGGTCCGGAGCAGGCCGCGACCATGGCGAGGGCGGCCACGGCGGCGACCGCGGGCGGCGCGGCCCGTCGCGCCCGTCCGAGGGGGGTGGGCCCGGGTCTCGTCATCGGAGGTTCCCTTCGGTGGTCGTCGGGTGCGCTGCGGGGATCTGCTGGGTGATGCAGTGGACGCCGCCGCCGCCGAACGCCACGGTGCGGGTCGGGACGCCGACGACCTTGCGGTCGGGGAAGGCGGACTGGACGATCGCGAGCGCGCCCGCGTCCTCGGGGTGGTCGGCGATCGGCACGATCACGCCGCCGTTGGCGATGTAGAAGTTGAGGTAGCAGACCTCGGTGTCGCTGCCGCCCCACGCGACGAACGCCGTCTGGGGGACGTCGACGATCTCGAACGGGCGTCCCTGCGCGTCGGTGGAGGCCTCCAGTACCGCACGGTTGGCGCGCATGCGCGCGTAGTCGGGGTGTGCCGGGTCGGCGGGCAGTTGCACGATGACCTTGCCGGGGGCGGTGAACGCGCAGACGCCGTCGACGTGTCCGTCGGTCTCGGTGTCCAGAAACCCGCCGTAGGGCAGCCAGATGATCTTGGTGACGCCCAGGCGTGCCTCGAGCTCGGCCTCGATCTCGGCGCGCGTCATTCCCGGGTTGCGGTTGGGGTGCAGCAGGCACTGCTCGGTGGTGATGAGTGTGCCCTCGCCGTCGACGGTGATGGCGCCGCCTTCGAGGATCATCCGCGAGTCGATCCGCGGGTCGCCGAGCGCGTCGATCAGGGCCGCGGCGATCCTGTCGTCGGCGTCCCACGGATGGTGCTTGCCGCCCCACGCGTTGAAGCGGAAGTCGACGCCCGCCCGCGAGCCGGCTTCGTCGAGCACGAAGATCGGGCCGGAGTCGCGGAACCACGAGTCGTCGATGGGCAGTTCGATGATCCGGATGCCGTCGCCGCACAGTGCGCGGGCGTCCTCGGCGGCACCGGGGACGGTGACCATGGTGACGGGCTCGAACTCGGCGATGGCGCGGGCGACGGCGGCGTACTCGTGCTTGGCGTGGTCGAACATGTCGCCCCACAGGTCGGGCCGGGTGGGCCAGGCCATGAGGCAGCCGTCGTGAGGGGTCCACTCGGCCGGCATTCGGTACGTCATGGGTTTCTCGTTTCGTCGTGCGCGGTGAGGTGTGGTGCGGTGCAGGCGGACGGGTGCCGGGCCTGCCCCGGGATTTCAGAGGAAGTACAGGCGGTTGAGGGGGACTTCGTCTGAGGGTTCGGAGTGCAGCGCGGCACCGTCGAGGGTCACCAGGCCGGTGCGGGCGTCCACCCGCACCTGGCCGGTGCGCGCGTTGTGCACCATGTCGGCGGGGCCGATGCCCCGGGTGCCGCGGACGGCGACCCGGCGGCGGCGGGTGGTCATGCCGTCGTACGGCCGGCCGGCCGACCCGGCTTCCGCGGCGGCTCGGCTGACGAAGGCCACGGACAGGTCGGCGGGTGTCGCGCCGTGTCCGCCGAACAACGGACCCATCACCAGCGGTTGACAGTTGTCCGTGGCGGCGTTCGGGTCGCCGGTGACGCCGTAGGCCGGGAATCCGGACTTGAGGACCATCTGCGGCTTGGCCCCGAACGTCGCCGGGCGCCACAGCACGATGTCCGCCAGCTTGCCGACCTCGAGCGACCCGACCTCGTGGGAGAGTCCGTGCGCGATGGCCGGGTTGATGGTGAGCTTGGCGATGTAGCGGAGCACGCGCGCGTTGTCGTCGTGCGGGCCGTCCCCGTCCGCCGGGCCGAACTCGTGCTTCATCTTCCCGGCGAGCGCGAAGGTACGGCGCACGGTCTCGCCCGCGCGGCCCATGCCCTGGGCGTCCGACGACGTGATGCCGATGACGCCCAGGTCGTGCAGGACGTCCTCGGCGCCCATCGTCTCGGTCCGGATGCGGTCGCGCGCCATGGCGGCGTCGCCGGGAAGGTCGGTCTTGAGGCCGTGGACGGAGACGATCATGCCGTAGTGCTCGGCCACGGCGTCGCGTCCGAACGGCAGTGTGGGATTGGTGGACGAGCCGATGACGTTGGCGACCCCGGCCATCGTGAGGACGTTCGGGACGTGTCCGCCGCCGCAGCCTTCGATGTGGAAGGCGTGAATGGTGCGCCCTTCGAGCACGGAGAGGGTGTCCTCGACCGACAGGCACTCGTTCAACCCGTCGCTGTGCAGCGCCACTTGCACGTCGTGGTCCTCCGCCACCCGCAGCGCGGTGTCGAGGGCGCGGGCGTGTGCTCCCATGTCCTCGTGGACCTTGAACCCGCAGGCGCCGCCTTCCGCGAGCGCTTCGACGAGTGGCGCCGGGTCGGAAGCCGAACCGCGACCGAGGAAGCCGATGTTCACCGGCCACGCGTCGAAGGAGTTGAAGGCGTGCCGCAGCGCCCAGGGCGAGTTGACGCCGACGCCCCAGAGCGGGCCGAACTCCTGGCCGATGATCGTGGTCACGCCCGACGCGAGCGATGCCTCCATGATCCGCGGGCTGAGCAGATGGACGTGCGTGTCGATGGCGCCGGCGGTGGCGATCAGGCCCTCCCCCGACACGATCGCGGTGCCGGTGCCCACGACGACATCGACACCGTCGAGGGTGTCCGGGTTTCCGGCCCGCCCGATCGAGGCGATGCGCCCCTCGCGGATGCCGATGGACACCTTGCGGATGCCCTGGAACGCGTCGATCACCACGACGTTGCTGATCACCACGTCGCAGGTCTCGCGGACGGTCACGGCCTTGAGATGCAGGCCGTCCCGGGCGGTCTTGCCGAAACCCGCGAGGAACTCGTCCCCGGCGGCTTGCGCGTCGGACTCGACCCGGACGACCAGACCGGAGTCGCCCAGGCGGATCCGGTCACCCGCGCGGGGGCCGTGCACGGCCGCGTACTCACGGGCGTCGAGGGGGCTGCCGCTCATGCGAGTTCCTTCCCGTGGCCGGGCTTCGGCGTCGTCGCGCCCGGGGCGTCGCCCGCGTCGGGGGCCGCGCCGAGGTAGCCGCACGCCGCCGCGCGGCGCAGCGCCTCGGCCTTGGCGCCCGGCGCGTCCAGCGGTCCGTCGACCAGACCGGCGAAGCCGATCGCGATGCGGGCGCCGCCCATCGGTACGAGGCCGACTTCGACCTCGGCGCCGGGGTCGAACCGGGTCGACACGCCCGCGGGCGCCGCCGGCCGCATGCCGTAGGCCGCCGCCCGGTCGAAGTCGAGGCGCGGGTTGGCTTCGAAGAAGTGGAAGTGTGAGGTCACGCTGACCGGCACCGAGGCGGTGTTGCGCACCGTGATCCGGGTCACCGGCTCGGGCCCGGCGGCGGCCCCGGTCGCCGGGATCACCGCGCCGGGTGCCGCGTCGCCGTGGCCGGGATGGCCGAACGGGTCGGTCACCACGGCAAGTCGGGTGCCGTCGGGGAAGACGGCTTCCACGTACACCTCGGTGACCAGGTCGACGACGCCGGGCAGCACGTCGTCTGGGCCGAGGACACAGCGGGCGGCCTTGACGGCGTCCGCGAGCCGGTGTCCCGCGCGGGCCGCCTCGCACACGGTGTCGGCGATCAGCGCGGTCGCCTCGGGCATGTTCAGCAGCAACCCGGCGTCCCGGCGACGGCGCGCCAGCTCGGCTGTTGTGAACAGCAGCAGCCGATCGCGCTCGGTCGGGGTCAACTGCACGGTGTCTCCAGATGGTTCGTGACATGCGGACGGGGCAACGGGCTCGTCCCCGCGCGGATGGAGCGGATCTGCTGTCGGTGACGGCCTACTTGGGTGCCGGCACGGCGGGTTGGTCGTGGGTGGCGCAGTGGATGCCGCCGCCGCCGGACGCGATGGCGTCGATCGGGACGGGAACGACGTCGCGGCCGGGGAAGTGGTCGCGGAAGATCTGGCGCGCCCGGTCGTCCGCCCGCTTGTCGCCGAAGCGCGGCATGAACAGCGCGCCGTTGGCCACGTAGAAGTTCGCGTAGCTGGAGACGAACGCGTCGCCGCGTCCGGTGATCAGATCCGGGTCCGGCTGCGGGAGGTCGACGACCTCGAAGGGCTTGCCCCGGGCGTCGACTGCGGTCTTCAGCACGGAGCGGGCCTGGTCGCCGGCCCGCGACCAGGAGTCCGCGGGGCCGCCGGGGAACGCGGTGTCCAGCAGGACGGCGCCGGACGCGGCGTAACGGACCAGGCAGTCGACATGGGCGTCGGTGATGTCCTCGCCGCGGACGCCCGCGAACCAGACGACCCGGGTGACGCCCAGGGTCTGCTTGAGCCCGTCCTCGATCTGCTGCCGGGACTTGCCGGGGTTGCGGTTGTCGTTGACCACCGAGCTCTCGGTGACCAGCAGTGTTCCGTGGCCGTCGGTCTCGAACGAGCCGCCTTCCGCCACCAGCGGTGCCTGGTTGCGAGGGACGCCGTAGTGCGCGAGGACGCTGCGCGCGACCCGGCCATCGTTGCCGTGCCGCTGCTTGTTCCCCCAGCCGTTGAAGTTGAGATCGACGCCCGCGACCGTGCCGCCGTCCTCGACGAACACCGGGACGATGTCCCGTGCCCACAGGTCGTCGACGGGGACGGCCAGGACCTCGGCGTCCTTCCCGCAGGCGTTCTGCGCGGCGGCCTGCTGGTCCGCGCCGGCCAGGACGACGACCGGCTCGTACTCCGCGACGGCTCGTGCCAGCCGGGCGATGTCCTGGCGTACCGCGGGCAGGTCCGCGCCCCAGATCCCGGCCGAGGCGGGCCAGGCCATGAACGTGCGCTCGTGCCGGTCCCATTCGGCTCCGAACCTCCGCGATCCGGCTTCGGCCGTTTCCGGGCCCCCTCCCGGCGCTCCGCGACCGGCACCCTCCCCAGGAGCGTCGGACGTGGAGTCTGCGGTACAGGCGACGGCACCGAGGGCGACGACACCGGCACCGAGCAGACCGCGCACAACGGCGCGGCGGGACGGGAGGACAGCGGACATGGGGAACTCCGGGAGGGGTCGTGCGGTGGGCGTCGGGAACGGCAGGCGCCGAAGGGGGATGGGGCGGGGCGGGCGGTCAGGCCACCGGTTCCTGCATGGTGGAGCAGTGGATGCCGCCGCCCCCGCCGCCTATGCGGTCGGTGTCCAGCTGGACCACCCGGCGGCCGGGGAAGGCGGCGGCGACGACCTGACGGGCCGCCTCGTCCTTGGCGCGGTCGCCGAACTGTGACATGACCACGCCGCCGTTGCAGACGTGGAAGTTGACGTAGGAGTCGACGAAGTCCGGGTTCGTCGAGCGGATGGTGTCCGGGCCGTCGACGCGGATGACCCGGAGCCGACGGCCCCGCGCGTCGGTGGCGGCGGACAGGATCGCGAGCTGGTTGCGGGCGTCCTGCGCCCAGATATCGGTGCGGCTCGCGGGTGGGACCTGCACCATCACGATGCCGGGGCCGATGAAGCGCGAGGTGGCGTCGATGTGGTCGTCGGTGATGTCCCGGCCCTTGATCCCGGGCACCCAGATCATCTTGCTCGCGCCGTAGGCGGCCAGCACCGCCTGCTCGATCTGTGCCCTGGTCATGCCGGGGTTGCGGTTGCTGTTGACCAGGCTGGACTCGGTGGCCAGGACCGTGCCGTCGCCGTCGGTCTCGACGGCGCCGCCTTCGCCGGTGAATCCGGCGCGGGTGAAGGCGAGTCGGTCGTACGCCGCGATGCCGGCGGCGACGCGGGCGTCCTTGGCGTGGGTCTGCTTGTTGCCCCAGCCGTTGAAGCCGAGGCCGACGGTGTCGCGTCCCCCCTGGCCGTCGGTGCGGAAGACAGGCGCGGTGTCGCGGGCCCACAGGTCGTCGACGGGAATCGAGCTGATGACGGTGACCGTCGAGCCGCATTTGGCGCGCGCGGCGCTCGCGGCGGCGGCATCCGGCGCGCACATGACCACCGGCTCGAAAAGCGCGATCGTCTTGGCGATCAGGGCGATGTCGTTCTGGACGCCGCTCAGCCGGCGGCCCCAGATGGACGAGCCGGTCGGCCAGGCCATCCAGGTGCGGACGTGCGCGACGTCGTCGGCGGGCACCCGCAAGGCCGCCGCGGCGTGCGCGGCCGGGGCGAGGAACGCCTGGCCGCCGACCGCGAGCCCGGCGGCGCCGAAGAGGACCCCGCCGAGCACACGGCGACGCGAGGGCTCGGCGGCAACGGTCTCCGGTGCCGAACAAGAGGGGGTGGTGCGCGCTCCATGCATGGCTGACTCTCCCTGTCGGGTGGTAGCTCCGCCGCTCGGCGGCACGGATGGACGAACTCGCGGATGGTGGGATTGCCGGCGGTAGGGGGCGCACATGGCACCCGGAGTCCCGGTCCGGCGTGCCCACACTGTTCCACTGACTGAAAAGTCAGTCAATAGCGCGAAGGGTAAACGGCCGCAGCGGATCTCGGGTGGGGCCGGGCGCCTCACGCGGGCGCACGCGGTGACCGCAGGTGTCGGCGGCGACATCGATCGGCCGCCCGACGGGCGTGATCGCACGAAGCGCGAACGAGCCTGTGAATCAAGCATGAACGGGCCTGTGAATCAGGCGCGAACGAGCCTGTGAATCAAGCGCGAACGGGCCTGTGAATCAGGCGCGAACGAGCCTGTGAATCAAAGGGTTCGGTGGCGCGGTCGCCGGTACGGGCGAGCAGCCCGCAGGGCGCTCCGGCCCACGACCGGGAATCTCTCAGGCGTGGCCGAGGTGGGCCAGCTCGGCATCGATCGCGGCGAGTATGAGGGTGCGGGCGCGGTCGAGCGTCAGCCCCTCGCTCAGCCAGCGCCCACTGAGTCCTTCGAGGAGCGCGGTGAGCCGTTGGGCGGCCTCCAGTGCCCGGTCCGCGGGCGCGGCCGGCAGCACCGCCGTGATCAGGTCGGCGACCTCGCCGTCCCACACGTGCGTGGCCTCGGCGAGGTCCGCGCGCAACAGGGTGTCGAACATCGCGCTCGCCCGCAGCTCGCCCCACGCGGTGCTGTTCTCGCGGACTTCGGCGCTGTCCTGGAACTCCAGGAGCAGTGTCCGCTCCAGCACGGCCCGCGGGTCTGTCAGACGCTCGGCGGCGACGTGGGCGGCGGTGTAGCGCTCGGCCCGGTTGTTGATGAACTCCAAGCTCGCGCGCAGGACTCCGGCGCGGTCCTTGAAGTGGTAGTAGATCAGCCCGTTCGACACGCCGGCCTCGGCGGCCAACTCCTCGATGCGCAGACCCCGCACCCCGCGGCGGGCGATGAGCCGAGCCGCAGCTTCCATGATCACGGTACGACGGTCGGCGGCCATGGTTCGACACCCTACCCTTCGGCCCCACGGGCACCACACACCCCGCCCATTGCGCGGCGGCGGCGACCCGAATGGGCGGAGGGAATCGCCGCGGTGGCCGCTCATCGGAACTGTGGTCGCGGGCCACCGGACCGAAACCACCCGCGGAGTCGAGGCGGCGACCGGTGATCACGGACGCGCCCGTCCGGTTATGATGACTGAATATTCAGTCAGTCGGATGGGTGGCCCCGCGCCGCCCTGATGGGGTGGCACGAGTGTCGAGCCGTCAGTCATTGATCCTGGAAGCCGCCGCCGGGCTCATCGCCCGGCGCGGGGTGCGCGGCCTGCGGGTGGAGGAACTCGCCGCCGAGGCCGGAGTGTCCGTCGGGTTGGTCTACTACCACTTCGGCGACCGGGCGGGGCTCATGCGGCACACCTGGGAGTTCATCAACGAGCGCGCCGAGCGCTACACGCGGTCCGAGGCCGACCCGGACCTGGATCCGCGCGGCCGGCTGGAGGAAATGCTGATGCTCGAACTCCAGGACACCCCCGAGGTGCGGGAGAACAGCACGGCCTGGGGAGAGTTCCAGGCGAGCGCCGTCTTCGTGCCGGAGCTGGCACTTCAGATGCGCGAAGCCACCACGCACTGGGTGCGGGACGCGCAGGAGCTGATCCGCCGCGGGCAGGACAGCGGCGACATCGCCCCGACCGTGGCCCCGGCCGACGCGGCCGAGCGACTCACCGCCCTCGTCGAAGGCCTGAGCGAGCGCTGGCTGGCCGGCTCGCTCCCCCTGGATCGGGCTCGTTTCCTGCTCCGGAGCGCGCTGGCCCTGGAACTCGGATCGCGGCCACCCGCCTGATCCGCCCCGGTCGCCGCTTCGCCGGACTGCCCGGCAAGGACGGCTTCCGGGTGCGCGGTGGCCCGGGTGTGCCTTCACCTGGATGCTCGCATCAGGAATCGACTGAATTTCAGTAGGTGAGACGGTGGGATCACGGTGATCCGGCTTCGCGATGCGTCATCCTCACGAGCCCACGCTCGCCGTCTCGGATCCGCCGCAGGCCGCGGAGCGGTTTTCCCGCACCCTCTCTACACACGCCGCGATCCGTGCTGCGGCACGACCGGTTGGAGCTCTCCCATGTCCGATCCCCCTCCCGCCCCAGTGGCACCCTGCGCGCTCTGTCACCTCCCGGTTCTTCCAGCCCGGCGTCGTCATGGTGCGGGTACCGCCGGCGGGCCGCAGGGACGCCTGGGTCCGTGATGCCCGCGAACAACTCGCCATCGTGTCCACACCTGCCGACGTCAAAGGGCGGCGCCTGCAAGTGCTCACCGGGGAAGGTCCGCAGGACACCCGTTCGACGAATCGCGACCTGGCCGACTCGTACCTGAACCTCCACCCGGTCACGGCGCAGTCCGGCGGCCGGCGCACCGACGCCGCGGTCCGCGCGGCGCTTGCCGACGCGTTCCCCGGGCGTGCGGTGATCCAGCTCGACGTGGACCGCGCGACTGTGGGCGGTGGGAGCTTCCACCGCTCGACCAGGCAGCAGCCCGCCACGTGACGCGTGTGAGTGCGGCACCGTCGGGGTGCGCCTTCGGGTCGTCCCGAAGCCTCATTCGTTCGCCGCACGCCACGGCCATACCCGGCGCGCAAAGTCCACATTTGCGGCAAATATGCGGTTACGTTGATGCCCTGCCCACTCTGGTCCGGCCGCGGCCGAACACCCGCGCCATCGAAGGACGGATCCTGTGCCCGAATCGCCCCTGATGCCCCGTCGGGCAATGTTGCGTTCCCTGGCGGGAGCAGGCGCGCTCGCCCTCGGCGCGGCCGCATGCTCCGACTCCTCGGACTCCTCCGGCCCGACCGTGCCCGGGTCGTCCCCGCCCGCGACGTCCGGCGGGACGGGCACGGCGCCCGAAGCCGCGGTGTCGGCCCGCCGGTTCGGCGCCGAGTGGGACAGCCATGTGCGTACGTTCATGTCCTGGCCCGCCGCGACCGGTATCTGGGGCGCCGACCTGCCCGCAGCGCGCGAGGACATCGCCCGGGTCGCCCGCGCCATCGCCGCGACCGAGCCCGTCGTGCTGCTCGCCCGCCCCGACCAGGCGGACGCCGCGCGGCGAGCGGTCGGCGCGGACGTCGACGTCGTACCCATGCAGGTCGACGACCTGTGGGCGCGGGACACCGTCCCGGTGTTCGTCGAAGAGTCCGGTACGGTCCACGGCGTCGACTTCAACTTCAACGGGTGGGGCGACAAGCAGTCCCACGAACACGATGCGCGGGTCGCCCGCGAGGTGTCGGCCAAGTACGGCATCCCGCTCGACCGGACGTGGCTCGTCGCCGAGGGCGGATCGTTCGAAACGGACGGCGTCGGCACGCTGATGGTCACCGAGAGCTCGATCGTCAACGACAACCGCAACCCCGGCAGGACCCGGCAGCAGATCGAGGACGAACTCGAGCGGGTGCTCGGCATCACCAAGGTCATCTGGTTCGAGGGCATTCGCAACCAGGACATCACCGACGCGCACGTCGACTCGCTCGCCCGGTTCGCCGCACCGGGCGTCGTGCTGCTGGACAAGGCGTTCCCCGGCGAGCCCGCCGACTCGTGGTCGCGCTCGGCCGACCAGGCGAGAACCGTCCTGCGGGACGCCACCGACGCGCGTGGCAAGCCCATCCGGGTCGTCGACCTGCCGCAGCCCGACCCCGAGCGGATGGCCGCGCCGCCCGACGACAACTTCGTGTCCTCGTACGTCAACTTCTTCATCGGCAACAAGGCCGTGTTCCTGCCGCGTTTCGGCGACAAGGCCGCCGACGACCGCGCGCGGGGCATCCTGCGCGACCACTTCCCCACCCGCGACGTCGTCATGGTGCAGATCGACGCGATCGCCGCCGGCGGCGGCGGGATCCACTGCGCGACGCACGATCAGCCGGGCACCCCGCCGGCATGACACGGCCATTCCGTCCGTCCTGGAGCCGAGGCCGCCTCGCGGCCGCGGTGGCCGCCGCGTTGGCACTGGGGGTGGTCCTCGTGGTAGGCGTCTGGCTCCAGGTCGGCGAACGCATGGCCTTGGACACCCGTTACCGCGCGTCGAGTTCGGCGCCCGACCGGGTGGACGTGCGGGCCTCGGTGCAGCGCGTGGACGCGGCCGCGCGCGAACTCGTCCTGCGCCTGCTCGTCACACCGCGCGGGAACCTGGCCGAGGACGGCGGTCCCGCCCCTGCGGTGAGCCTGTCCCTACAGACCTCACCGGAGGTGCGCGGTGACCTGAACTTCCCCGCCCACACCCGAATTTCCACCGTGGATCTGCAAGTCGCGCTCGGCGGAGGGTCGGTCTCCGACTACCCGTTCGACCACTACCGGACCATGCTGGAGTTCGCCGCACAGGCCGGCGGCAAGCCCATCCCGGTGAACATGACGCTGAGCAACAGCGACGCGCTGTTCGCCCTCGACGTCGATGCGAGCACCGACGACGGCGTGGCGGTCTTCGACGTCGGCATCGAACGTTCGGGAACCGTGCTGCTGTTCGGTGTCTTCATGATGGTCGCGATGTGGGCCCTGGCAATTGCCGTCCTCATCGGTGCCAGGACGTTGGTCGTCGGCCGTCGCGGCCTGGTCTGGCCGGCCCTGGGCTGGATGGCCGCGACACTGTTCGCCCTGGCGGCGTTCCGCAACACCGCCCCCGGCAGTCCCCCGATCGGTTCGCTGCTCGACTACCTCGCCTTCCTGTGGGCCGAGGCGATCGTCGCCGCGTCCCTCACGGTCACGGTGCTGGTCGGCGCCGCAGTGGAAAACCATGCCACGGCCGAGAAGAGCTGAACTCCGCGACCTCGTCTCGACCGCCGCCCCCGCCCGTTTCCCGCCCGCCCCTACGGAGGCCACCCGTGCGCCCTGCCGGCAACCCCCGATACCGCCGTCCCTCTCGTCCGCCTTCCAGCCGCTCGCGTCCGGCGACCCCCAAGACGTCGGCGGGTACCGGATCGCCGCCCGCCTCGGGGCCGGCGGCATGGGACGCGTCTACCTCGCGCACACGCCGGGAGGACGACCGGTCGCGCTGAAGGTCGTTCGCCCCGAGTACGCCGAGGACCCGCAATTCCGGGCCCGATTCGCTCAGGAGGTGGCCGGCGCCCGACGCATCCACGGGCTCTACACGGCGCAGGTGGTCGACGCGGACGCCCACGCCGAGGTGCCCTGGTTGGCAACGGCGTACGTGCCGGGTCCCTCGCCGCACCAAGTCGTCGAAAGATACGGTCCGTTGCCGATCCGAACGGTGTTGTTGCCGGTCGGCGGCATCGCCGAGGCCCTATCGAACCACCCTCGCAGGGAACGACGCGTTCTACTTCGGAACCCGGAGCGCACAAGCAACACGCTGGCTGCGCCGGGGCCGAAGGTCCGTTTCGTTGGTGAAAGTTGATGTCGGCAGACTTCCGTGCTCATTCCCTGCGGCAGGATCTCGCTGCTCGATCAGGGTGGCGGTCAGCCTTCGGGGCTGGCCGGGGGTCGCAACACCCGGGCCCAGCCGAGCACGCGCGCGCCGCAGGAGTGGCGGTCGACCTTCGGGTCGGCCGGGGATCGCAACCACCACCGCATGTCGGGGTATGCCTCCCGGTACCCAGCCGGGTACACGGGAATGTGCTCACACGGAAGGGCGGCTACATGGTGCCGGCCCTTTGGGGCCGTGGCCGCGACTGGGATCATGAACGCATGCCCGAGGAATCGAACCTGCTGTCAGGCCTGTGGCCGCTCGCGCCGTCCGATACGACCGACTGGTTGATGGAGCTGTGCGGCGATGGTGTGACCGGGTTCATGCCGCCCGCGATGCCCGATGCCGTCTGGGTGCTCAACGCCATGTACGAACACGAGCAGGGGCCGGCCGAGGTGTCGTACCACGAGTACCGCCGGGCGCGTCTGGCGGACGGGAGCATCCGGCCCGCCACCCTGGCGGGCGTCGATCTCGAAGCGGGTATCGCCACGGGAGGCGGGCTGGGCCGCGCCGAGCACCCCGGCCGCGGCTGGCGGCGGCTGCGCTGGGCGGAACTCGCCCGGCGCAGCGGCGATCCCGTCGTACCCGACGGGCGGCTGCCCTCCCGCCGCTGTTTTCCCTCGGCCAGGAAGGAGGGGAGTTGGCCGCTCGGTATCGTCCCGCCCACCGAGGGGAGCCTGGACCGTGAGACCTGGGACCGGCTGATCGCCGTCCTCACCGAGCACAGCCTCGCGGGTGCGGACACTCCCTGCCTGGCCTACTACAACCCGTTGATGCTCACGGCCATCGACATCGACAACCTCCATGTGCGGGCCGGCCGCCTCGGCGATGCCGCGATTCTCTACGACAACCCCGAGGCCGACTTCAGCCCGTCCAACCTGTGGGCGAAGGACCGCTCATGGGTCCTGTGCACCGACTACGACCTATGGGGCACCAAGGTCGCCGGGCCCCCGGCTCTCGTCGAAGCGCTGCTCAACGACCCCGAGATCGAGGCAGTACGACTGTCTTGGGCACCCTGATGACGCGCCCGAGCGAACCGAAGCGCTAGCGCTTTCACGTGTACTCGGCTGAGCACATTCACCACCTGTACGCCGACACCGCATCGGTGGTTTGCCCATCACGCCTTGTGGTGACCGGCCTTTGGATCGGTCGAGGGTCGCAACTCCGCGAGGCGTGCCATCGGCGAGTGGGGGACCGTGGCGATCAGCCCTCGGGCTGGTAGGGGATCGCAACTCCCATGTCGGGTGTGCCGCGCCCGTGTCGGACCGTGGATCGCAACAGTCTGTTGTGTTCCCCACCGGCTGCGGCCGTGTGGTGGCGATCGTGCGGGAACGTCTTCGCGGACGCGGGGTCGGCCGGGTGTCAGAGTCCGGCGATGTGTCGGCAGGGTTTGCGTTGGCTGTAGCCGCCGGCAACGGCGGTTCCGACCGCAGTCCAGAAGGGCTCGGAGTCGCGGAAGTGGCCGCCGAGTGTATGCCAGTTCAGGCCGGGATGTTCCGTGCGCAGGGCGACCAGGCCCGCGGAGGCGAGGCCGCAGCGTTGATACGACGGGTCGGTGTACGGCTGTTCGACCATCCGACGCGACAATCGCGGCAGATCAGATAGTCGACGGCGAACACGGATTCGCCCTCGAGGTTGGCCGCGCGTTGCCGCCACCCGGTTCGTTCACCGGAGACCGTGTCCTGCCACGGTGTGTCCAACTGCGGAACGACGGGCCAGCCGTATTGGCGACCCCCGCTGCAGCGCCGCAGGAACGCCCGCCAGGCACACGGACCGACCGCCCAAGTCCACCCAGCGCGCGTGCGGCCCTCGCTGCCGGCAGCTGTTCCCGTGAGCCGGCCCATCCGATGGCGCCACCCTGGATCGCCACTACTACGTCGGCTACGCGAGGTCCCCCGCGGCCATCGATCAACTGCGCGTTGTGCAACAGCACCATCCTTACAGGACAACCCTATTGGGTCCCTGTCCGGAACCTTCGTGGCACCTCACCCACACCACCACCCGGACACCAACCGGACACCCCCAGGCTCAACAGCGTGCGCCCCCAAAATCTCCCCGCCGTGCCCCCGTCGCCCATCTGCGCCTCCCGCGCGCCCTGGCGTGTGTACGTCGAGCGAGGCGCACTGGAGCCAGTGTCCTTCCGCTCGGATCCTGGGAGGTGGCCGTGCCTGCGCTCCCTGCCGGTCTGCCATCTCCGGGCGCTCGTCGGATGGCACGAGGCTTACGACAACGCTGGAGCGCAACGGTTCTTAACGGCCGGTTCGTTCCGGGCATTCGCCGGAGCCACGGCACCGCGATCGTCGACAGGACGGACCCCCATGTCCGCATCAGAGCGTGAACCGATCGCGATCATCGGCATCGGTTGCCGGTTCCCCGGCCGTGTGGCGAGCGCGGCAGGGCTGTGGAATCTGGCGGCCGAGGGCCGACGGACGACGGGCCCGGTGCCGATGAATCGGTGGGATGCCGGGAAACTGGCGGCCCTGCACGACCCGGAGTTGGCCGCGCGAGCGGGGCACGGCTGCTTCCTGGAGGGGGACGTGTGGGCTTGGGACCCGGGAGCGTTCTCCGTCGCGCCGATGGAACAACGTTGGGTGGACCCGCAGTTCCGGGTGCTGATGGAGGTCGCCTGGCAAGCCGTCGAGCATGCCGGGGTACCGATGGACACGATGCGTGGATCACGCACCGGCGTGTACATGGGCACCTACGCGCCGGACAACCTCTTCCGACAGGCCCGACCGGTCGAGGACGCTCCCAACAGTCCCTATCTCTTCGGGAACTTCACCGCCGGCGCGGCGGGCCGGGTGGCGTTCTCGATGGATCTGCGCGGCTCGGTGATGGTGGTCAGCACACACTGCTCCTCCGGTCTCGTCGCCCTGGACAGCGCGTGCGGCGCACTCACGTTGGGCGAGTGCGACACCGCGCTGGGCGGGGCGGTGCTGCTGATGCTCTCGCCCGAGACGCACTACTACGAAGCCCCCTTGTTGCTGTCCGAGGCCGGTGGGTGTTTCGCCTTCGATTCGCGGGCCGACGGCTACGTACGGGGCGAGGGCGCGGGCGTGCTCGTCCTGAAACGGTTGGCCGACGCCCGACGCGGCGGGGACCGGGTGCTGGCCGTCATTCGGGGCAGCGCGGTCAACAACGACGGCCGGGCCGGCCGCCTCACCGCGCCCTCCGCTTTGATGCAGCAGCAATTGTTCCGCGAGGCGGTCGCCAAGGCGGGGATCGACCCGGGCGAGGTCGGGCTGGTGGAGGCCCACGGTCCCGGAACCATGGTCGGCGATCCGATCGAGTACATCTCCGTCAACGCCGTCTACGGACGCGGCAGGGGCCGGTGCGCCCTGGGTTCGATCAAGACGAACATCGGACACTCGGAACCCGTGTCGGGTATCGCGGGGGCCATCAAAGCCGTGGAATCCCTGCGCCGCGCGACCATCCCTCGCCACTGCCCTCGCCGACCCGGCCACACCGGCCCCTGCACGGGAATCGCCCTGGCCATGGGCAATGAGCAAACGGGCCGGACGCCTGCCGAGGCCGCCCGCATCCTGGTCTCCCGAACCGTCGCTCTCGTACGCCGGCTCACCTCATGGGACCCCCCGCCCCGGCTGTGGATCCTGAACGAAGCGGGCCGGGCACCGACGGCTGCCGCCGCCATCCGCGACCTGCTCCGCTCCGTGGCCTACGAACAACCCGAACTTCGCGCCGGCACCGTGGACTTCACGGCGGACAGGGCCTCGTACACCGGCGTCGTCGACGAACTGCTCGACATGCGGCAAGCGCTCACGGGGATCACACTGTCACCCACCGGACGCCACATCACGCAGGTACTCGCCGGCCCCGACCGCGTCACCACCGCTCCGAGAACCCAACAGCTGATCCGGCCCGGCGCGGCCCACCTCGTCACCGGGGGATTGGGCGGCCTCGGCCTGCTCACTGTCGAATGGCTCGCAAGGAGCGGAGCGGGGCGGATCGTCATCAGCGGACGTTCCGCACCCTCCACCGACACCGAAGCCCGTCTGCGCGGCGTCTTCCACGCAGCCGGAGTCGTGGCGGACGCCACCCTCACCAACCTCGACGACGAAACCCTCGCGCGATTCTGGCGCGGCAAGGCCGAGGGCGCCTGGATTCTTCACCGGGCCACCGCGGAGACGGAACTCGACCACTTCGTCCTCTACTCCTCCGTCGCCTCCTTGATCGGCGCCCCCGGACAGTCCGCCTACGCCGCGGCCAACGCCTTCCTCGACGGCCTGGTGACCCTGCGCCTCGACCACGGCCTACCCGCCACCGGCATCCACTGGGGTGCGTGGAGCGAGGTCGGCCGCGGACGGCACCTGGCGGACCGAGGCTTCCTCACCATCAGCCCCGCCGACGGCATCGACGCCCTGGAGCGCATCCGGGCCGGCCATCAACATGTGGCCTACTCCCCGCTGGACATCGCCCGGTGGATCGCGCCCTACCCGGCCCTGCGCTCCTCCACCCTCCTCGCGCCCCTCCTGGCCGGCGAGGAAAGCGACGACGACACCACCGCGGTACGCGACCGACTCCTGAACGCCGACGGCATCGCGGAACGTCGGGAAATCCTGGAGTCGTTCATCACCGAGACCGTCCGCGAACCACTCGGCGGCACCCAGTCGCCACATCGGCCCGCACACCAGCATGGTCATCCTCGGCCTGGACTCCCTCGGCGCCGTCCAGTTGCGGCAGCGCCTTCAACAGGCCCTGGGCTTCCCACTCAAACCCGGCGTCATCTGGGTCAAACCCAGCGCCGCCGCCCTCACCGACACGCTCCTCGACGCCATGGGGCTCCGCGTCGCCCGGGAGGACCACTGACATGACACACCGGGCGGCGACCCCCGCCGACGCCGAACGCACTCCCCCGAGAGCCGCAACCGGTCGCCGACCGTCGCGGCCGATTCCGCTCACGCGGCTTCGCCGCCGGTCCCCCCGGACTCGCAGGAAAGGCCCGAATGCAGGCGAAAGCTTCGGCGTGGTCATCCGTTCGGCGGTCGACCGCATAGGCCTCACCACCAACGTAGGGCCACCGGTACCGGCTGCCGCCCGACCCATCCGTCGACACCACCACCGCATCCGCTCACACGGTGGTACCGATCCCAACCGGAGGTTCCCGTGCCCACCAGATGCCCCGACGCGACAGCGCGCACCACCGGACCGCGCACCCGACGTTGGCGCAGCCCCATCGCCTTGTGGGCCGGATGCGGGATCATCGCGGTGCTCGTCCAAACCGCGATCTTCACCCGGTGGCTCGCCGCCGGCAACATCCACAGCGCCCCGAAGGACTTCACCATCCCCACGTACCGCGCGGCTCTCATCTGGGCCGAGCAGGCCGTGGCGATACTCATCGTCGTCTTCTGCTTCGTCGTCGCCTGGCGGCAGAGCCGCAGGGAACACAACGTCTCCTGGAACGCGGCCCTCATCATCGGAGGTACCTTCACCTTCTGGCTCGGCTTCCTCAGCTGCTGGGACCGCCAGTACGCGGCCGCCAACCGGTACGCCCTGAACATCACCAGTTGGGCACCGTACGTCCCGGGCTGGCACGGCCCCTACCCCGAGCGGCAGATCGAATCCATCGTCGGGGCACAGATCTTGATGTATACCGCCCTCATCGCCTGGCCCTGGTTACAGCTGTTCCTGCTGCACCCCATCCTGCGCAGGAAGCCCCACTGGGGCTTGGCCCGCCTGATCCCGGCCCTGCTGATCACGGGACTGGTCGCCGATCTGCTCATCGAGGGCACCCTGATCGTCTTGTTCGGGGCCTATTCCTGGCCTGTCGCCAACCGGGACCTGGCACTGTTCGGCGGCCACTGGTACCAACTACCACTGGTCAGCGTCGCCGTCGGCGCCGTCACCATGGCCTGCATGCCCACGTTCATGCAACTGCGTGCCGAACGCAGCGGCCGTCCCGTGCACATCTTCCGCGGCGGCGAACTCTTCGCCCGACCCGCACACGCCTGGCTGCGGGTCCTGGCGGGGGTGGGCTTCATGAACGCGGTCATGGGCCTGTACTGGGTGCTGCTCCCGCTCTTCGCCACCGCGTCCGGCCCCGATCCCCTCCCCGCCGACATGCCCGGCTGGCTCTGGCACTCCTGACGTCCCCGCCCCCGGAGGAAACCGTGTCCCGAAAACCGCCCCCGCGACGGCCCCTCCGCAACCCCCACGACCGTGCCCGCACGAGCGTCTCGTCGACGCTTCCGAGTCGACGGCGCCCGTGTACGCGACTATGGATGTCCCACGTATCCCCGCCGGGCGCCTACCCGCCATCGAGCGACACCCCGGGCGGGATCCGGTGACCCGACACCACCGCGCAGGCTCCCCGACGACCCGCGGCGAACGCGCCGTGGTCATCGGTGCCGGCATCGCCGGCCTGCTCGCGGCCCACGTACTCGCCGACCACTACGCGCAAGTGGTCCTCCTCGACCGGGACGCGATCCCCACCACAGCGGCCAACCGCAAGGGAACCCCCCAGGACAGGCATGTGCACGCCCTCTTCACCGAAGGCATACGCGCCATCGACGCCCTGCTCCCCGGCCTCACGGACGAACTCGGCGACCGCGGAGGCCATCGCATCGACATCGGCCGGGACCTCGCCATCGCCACCCGGTACGGCTGGGGCACCCGTTTCGATTCCGGGCTCCATGCCATCGGCGCCGGCCGCCCACTGATCGAAGCGACCATCCGACAGCGCGTCCTGGCATCACACGGCATCCACCTGCTCCAGCGCCACCAGGCCGACGGCCTCATCGGCACCTTTCGCCGCGTCAGCGCGGTCCACGTCCGCGACCTCACCACAGGCACTGCCACCACCCTCCCCGCCCACCTCGTGGTGGATGCCGGCGGACGCGGCTCCCACCTGGCGCGATGGCTGGCAGACCTCGGCTGCCCACCCGTACCGGAGAGCGTCGTCAACGCTCACGTCGGCTACGCCACCCGCATCTTCCGGATCCCCGGCCCGAACACACCCACCCACTGGCGCAGCTGTTACATCCCGGCCATCGGTCCCCATACTCCCCGCGGCGGCGTGATCGCCCCCATCGAGAACGACCGGTGGATCGTCACCCTCAGCGGCATCGGCCCGGAGCGTCCCACTCCCACGGAGGAAGACTTCCTGCCCTTCGCCCGATCACTGACCGCTCCGACCATCGCCCACGCCCTCCGAGGCGCCGAACCCCTCACCCCCGTGAGATGCACCAATGCCACCACCAACCGCCGCCGACACCTGGAACGGGCCGACGGCCTGCCGGACAACCTCATCGCCGTCGGCGACTCGGGCTGCTGCTTCAATCCCGTCTACGCACAGGGCATGACGGTCGCCGTCCTCACCGCGCACCTGCTGGCGGACATCCTCGACCGGCACCGGGCCCAGTCGGGCCTCGCCCGCCACTACCACCGTCGTCTCAGCCGCCTCCACGACACCCCCTGGAGCCTCGCGACCACCGCCGACCTCGCCTTCCCCACCACCGAAGGACCACCCCCGACCGCGAGCCAACGCATCCTCGCCCGCCACCTCGACCACGTCCTCGCGGCCGGAACCCGCCACCGACACACACAAGCCGCGTTTTTGGGTGTGCTGACCATGACCAGCCACCCCGTCGCGCTCCTGACACCCCGAGTGGCCCTGAGCGCCACGACGACCCGACACCGGGCACTCGCGCCCGCGGACACGCCACCCCCTCCCACGCCGGACCCACCCGCAGTCCGCGGCAGGCGCCGGAAACGCCTCTCCTGACACACACGCGGTGTCGATCACGGCGCCCGTGGTGAACCTGCGACCTCGGCCATCTTTCGTTGGATCCGCCGCGTCCCGGACGCGGCGGCCCCTGGGAGTTCACTCGCTCTCGGTGTGCCGGTGCGGGTAACGCTCGTCGCGGACCTGCGGATTGCCCGGAGTCGAGTGCGGATGGCGGGCGACCTCTGCCGGCCCGTGCTCCCCGACTGCGGTCACGATCGGCTCGTCGCCGTGGAATCGGGCCCAGACTCGCGAGTCGCCCAGCTGGTGCGGGACCGAATAGCGCACCCCGTCAACGGAGATCGTCGAGTCCCAGCAGAACCTTCGCGTCTCGCCGAACGCGACCGCGAACGGCTCCTGCGGCAGCGGGCACAGCCGGGTTCGCTCCTCGCGAGCATGTCCGCGGGGCGGCGACGGGTCGCGCGGTGCGAGCGGACGTTGACGCTCGACCGGGTTCCCGCCGGCCCGGCGCAACTTCACATGCCTGGCCACAGTGTGGTGGTCACAGCCCGCCAGTGCGGCTGCGGCCCGGTAACCGCCCGTGAGGTCCGATGCCGCAGGATGTCCATCGACACCGGTCCGGCATCACCGCACCAGGACCCACCGACCTGCTGGAGGCCCAGGAGTCGGCTGCGCGGGCCCGCGGTGGCTTCTGCGGCGTCCGGGGCTGCCGGGTCAGGCGAGATCGGGAAGGGCCAGCCACTCCTGCCAGGAGAGGTCGCGTCCGACGTACCGCGGGCGTTCGAAAGGCCATGCCTGCGCGATCCACTGCGGGACGAGCGCGTCCAGTGCCTGCTCGAGTTCGGTGCCCGCCCGGTCGTCCACCACCCACCAGGAGATCTCGGCGTCGGCGCCGGTCTTCTTCGGCGGGTCGATGTAGACGCAGCCGAGCAGGGCCGTGCCCGCGTCGTCGAACAGCGCGTAGTTGAACGACTTGTGGGCCGCGATCTCGTCCGCGTGCCGGATCAGGTCCTCCCGGTCCTGCTCGAACGTCATCGTGGCCACCGGCCAACCCCAGGCCTCGCCGTAGATGGACCACAGGCGTTCCCGCGAGCCCATCACGGCCGGGTAGTCGAGCTCGGTGTCGGCGCCGCTGATCGGGCGCAGGTGGTGGTGGCCGGGCAGCGCCACGCGGACCGGATGGACGAAGTCGGCAGGCAGCCAGGTCATGGGCCGGAGGCTAGCAGCCGGCGGGCCGCCGCCCCGCACCCGGTTACATCCCGGGCTCAGAAAAATCGGGCAGGCAAACCGGCCGGAACTACGGGTTGCAGCGCGGCAACCTCCCCGCCGGCACAACAGCCGGCGATCCACAAGGCACCACCGCCCGGACGGCTTCACCCAGCGCGTGATTCCTCACCGCATGGCCCGCGGGAAACATTCCTCATATGCCGGGGTTCTCGCGCTCCGGGCTCGCGTACCAGGGACCTGGTGGACCTCTCCCGCCGGTGGTCACGGTCAAGCCGAAGTCGAATACCTCCGGGCGACCCGCCCGGTCCCACCACCGCCGGGCCGCCTCGACCTCGCTCCACAACGAACGCGGCCCCGCCTGAAGGACGTTCGGACGACGACCATCGGCAAAGCCCGCCGCGGCCACCGAGGCAACCGTGCCGCCGGCACTCGCCACGCCGGGCCACCCCTCGGGAAGGTCGATCGTCGGCGGCGCGGCACGTTGCGCGCGCAGCTTCATGAACCACAGCGCCATCGTGAACGGACCACTCGCCCGCGTCGACGACTCCACGACCAGGCGCAGGGCCGCGTCGTGGGGGCCGCAGTCGGTGCCCCAGGGCAGGAGGAAAATTGCTTCGGGGGCGGCTTGTTCGAGCCAGGTCGCGGGGATGTGGCGGACTCCGGCGGTGACGTGGATGCGGTCGTAGGCGGCGCCGGTGGGGTGGCCGTGGGTGCCGTCGCCGGTGATCACGGTGACGTTCGGGTATCCGGCGCGGGTGAGGTTCTTGCGGGCCTGGTCGGCGAGGTGCTCGTCGACCTCGACGGTGGTCACCGTGCAGCCGCGGGCAGCCAGGAGGGCGGCGGTCCAGCCGGTTCCGGTGCCGCTGTCGAGGACGCGTTCGCCGCCGTGGATGTCGAGGTCCAGGAGCATGTCGGCGACGGCGGAGGGCATCGATGCCGACGACGCCACCGGCCCCGGGGTGGGCCCGGTGTGGCGGCCGTTGGCCGGCGTAGGTGAACGGCGACACCCGGTCCGGGGTGAACAGCGCGCGGTCGACGGTACGGAACGCCCGCTCCCAGCCCGGCGGCATGCGGTCCATCGACACCAACAGGTCCGCGATCGAGGCCGGTTCCACCGCTGCCCTTCCGGCGGCGCGCAGACCCGAGCGACGTTCAAGCGCGGTACGCCGACACGGCCCCGGCGACCCACCCGCCCGGTACGACGACGAGCAGCGGGCACGTGCGCCCGGTCCTCGTTGTCGTCCCGACCGCTGAGGCGCTGCGGCTGCCAGACGGCGCCTCCACCGGGGCGGTGACGCGGACTACCCGACCCACCCGACCCACCGGTACGCGCCGTGACTCCGGCCGGCGTCCGGCACGCGGAACCCGGGGCCGTCGTCGGCGAACCGCCGGTGTCGGGTCATCGTGCGGTGAGGACGTGCGCCCACGGCTCGTCGATGTCGGCCAGGCCCAGCACGGCGACTACGTTGTCGAGCATTCCGGCGCCGAACCAGTGCCGCACGGCGTCGTCGTCGCCCAGGAGCTGCTGGACGGTGGCGACCTGCTTGGCGTAGCACCGGCGTACGGCCTGCCCCACGAGCGGCTCGCCGGTGGCGCAGTTCGCGTGCATGAGGAAACGCAGGATGCTCCGGTCCGCGACGAGCGCGGCGTAGGCGCCGCGCGCGGCGCCCAGCGCCTCCTCCGGCTCCGGCCCGGCCCCACCTGATGCCGGGGCGTGGGCGACCAGCGTGTCGGTCATGACGACCGACACGTGGTCGACCACCGCCGCGAACAGCGCTTCCTTGTTGGGGTACAGGCGATACAGGTACGGCTGGGAGACGCCGGCCCACTCGGCGATCTCGTGCGTCGTCGTCCCGTAGAACCCCTTTTGCGCGAAGCAGTCGACCGCGGCGGCCATGATGGTCCGGCGTCGTTCGTCGCTCTTGGTGCTGGTACCGGCGGCAGGCATGGGCGTCAGTCCAACATGGCTTGGGGTCAGGCGCCAAACGTGACGCTGCGGTCGGAGGCGGCCGGCACCTCGGAGGGTGTGAGGGCCTCGATCGCGACCAGGGGGTTCCAGTAGTCCAGGTAGTGGGTGATGCGTGCGTCGTCGTCGGTGCGGACGACCGAGATGCAGGTCTGCTCGTACGGCTTGCCGGTCGGCAGCGCCGTGCCCGTCGAGCGGAATTCCGCGACCACGAGGCTCGGATCGACCGTGTCGTGGAACACAAGATCGACGAACCTGATGTCGAAGGTCTCGGGGAAGCCGCGCATGTGGGCGAGCAGGGCGTCTCGCCCGATGATCTGCTTCGGCACGCCGTCCGGGGCGTACGGGAACTCGAGTACCGCGTCCGGGGCGAACAGCTTCACCCACTCCTCGGTGTCTCCCGCGGCGGTGAGGCGCAGGTGCTCGGCCAGGGCGTGCTGGGCAGCGGCGCGGCGGGCGTCGTCTTCCGTGCGTGTCATGCTCGCTCCTATATTAGTGGTCGACCGATAACCTACTACGTCCGCGATCGGTGTGGGTGGTTGGTGTGGTGAATGGTCAGCCCGCCCGCACCGGTTTCACGCGTCGTTCATCACCCTGCGGCAGCCGACTGGTCGCCTCATGTCGGCCGGCGACGCGGGAATCCGAACCACCGCTACAGGCCCTCCGTCGACTCCCGTCGCCGACGACCGACCACTGCCACGACACCGACCATTCACAGTGCGTTCCGGTCCGTCGGGCAGGGCATTCTCACCATGCGGCCGGCCGATCCCTGGGTGTCGTCCCGCCCACCCGGCCGAGACGAGATCACCGACTCCCCTACGGACGAAGACAGATCCCGACTTCGCACCCACGCGCCCCATGGACCGTCCGATGAGAAACCCGCCGGACGACAACACGAGACCACCACCGGGCCCGCTCCGCAGCCCCATCGCCGCACCCAACGCGCCGACCCGACACCGAGACCTCCAGGCGCGGCGAGCCCCGCCTCGAACCACCAGAACAGTCCCGGCGGGAGCGCCGGATGCCCCCTGCCACCGTCACGCTCACAGACTCTGCGTCCATCGAAGGCACGGACCTGGTCCCGGCGGGGCCACCCGCCCGTCGTCCCCGTCGGCGGGAAGGGCTCGGGGCGCATCTCGCGCACCGGCCTGGTGTGTTGCGCGCCCGGCCGGCGCACCCGGCCGATGTTCCGGATCCGGCTGCACCGCGGCCGCAAGGGCGACCCGAAGGGCGTCCGCGAGAAGGACTTCGCCGAGCTGTTGGACTCCGCGCACCGGGAGCTCGGCGGTCCGATCGCCGACCACGGTCACCCGCGCGTCGAGGGCGCGATCCTCGACCAGGGCCTGTGGAGGTAGTGCACGGTCACGGCGACGGCCGCCGGGTCGTCGCCCGGGCGCGGGCGGGTGGTGGGGATGAACGTGGTGTGCCGCTGGGTCCGGGCCTTGACCGCGACACGATCACACTGCTCGGCGACGAACGCGCGGGCCGCGTCCGGGTCGCACGTGAGCAACGCGTCGGGCACGGTGAACCCCACCCGGGCTGCGGACCACAACTGTGTCGGCTTCAACCTCGCGGCCACCGCAGGAATCGCGCCACCACACCTGGCCCGCGCGATCTGCCACGGCGGGCGGGGCCGGATCCGGCAAGCGTACCGCGAGGGCCAAGAATGACGGTCGACTCGAATATGGAAACACCGCATGATCGTGAACCGGCAAGATCAACATTCCGGATTTCACGGAAATCGCGACAGAACCAGAAAAGGCCATCAGACGCGTAGCGCATTCACTCGGTTACCCATATGCTGAACTCCTCCTTGCACTCGGCAAGGTTGACTCCACCCCGGAGGGTAGCAATGAACATTCGGAAGTCCGCGGCGGCCTCTGCCGCCTTAATGATCGCCGGTCTTGCATTCGCCGGACTGTCGGCAAGCCCTGCCGCCGCGTCTCCGGAACAGTGCAGCAGCAACCGCTTCTGCCTCTACGAAGACGAGAATTTCCAGGCGGTTTTCGCCGGTTTCACCAGGAACCAAAGCCAACTGTACGACCGGGACCTCAACGACAAGACCACCGCGATCATCAACAACACGGATGACGCATGGTGCGTATATTCCGACGTCTCGTACACGGGCTCGCGGCGTGAAATCGGGCCCCGCCAGGTCGTTTCGTCCTTGCTGGCCTACGAGTGGCAGTTCAACGACGTCATCAGCTCCATCTCGCGTGGCGGTTGCTGACCTGCCCCTGCCGAGACCCCGAAAGGGTGGTGCCCTGCCTGCTCGCACGAGCGGACAGGGCACCATCGTGCCATGGCCGCCCGGGAACGCATCCACACGATCCGCCACATGTGAAGCCGCACCGGCCCTCCGACCGTCGAACGTGTTTATCGTCCCCGACGAGTCGTGGATAATCAGCCCCGGCCGAGTGGAGTGCTCCGCGGCGGAAGAAATCGGCGCAACGCCAAGAAAAGCGTCATCACCAATTCCTTTCCCTGGGTACGCACGCATAAGGGAAAGAAGGAAGCGATGACACTTTTTCTTTTTACGAGATCCCAACGACCATTGATGTACCGACTTCTTTCCGAATACCACCCGTCCGACGGGTCGGGAACTCCGCCGGGTTGCCGCTGGAATATTCACCGTCTGCACGGCGCCGCATCAAGTCGGTCCAGCTGATTCAAACTCGCCCTCAGCCCTGATGGCACACTCGAGAAACAAGTTCGAGGCGCCGCAGGCGGTCCGGCACAAATGGCTGTTCCGGCGCGAGTCGGTGCCGACCAGGGCGTCGTCGCGAATCGGGGAGACAAAGTGGGAAATCATACTGCGCGCACGTTCGCTCCCACGCCCGAGCAACCCCTTTCTCCGACCCGAGCGCCTCTCCGGACACTGGGGTTTCAGGTGCCCTGGCCCACGCGCTCGCCGCCGACGGCCGCATCCTCGCCTGCACGTCGGTCCGAAGTACCCGAACGACGGTGCGTCGTGCCTGTACATCGACAACACGCGTGTGGTGCCGAAGGGTGACGCCGGCGCCTCGGGTGCCACGGCCCGGGATCAGTTTCCCCAATCACATCGATGCCTCCCGTAGTGGGTTCGTTCGTTGACGTCACCTCGTGCGGAGCCAGGGTCGGGTACGGATGTCGAAGCCGGCCCGCCGGACCCCCGGCCGGGCGCCGACCGGCCGGCCGACGCACCGACGGCGCCGGCGAAGCTTCGACGTGGACGCGCCTCGAGTACTTCGGGGTTGACGAGTGCCCGTGCGGGGCTCTCATACGCGGTGCGTACGAACGATTACACGATCGCAACGACCGGCCTCACAGGGGAACCCGCCAAGGTTGCACGACGTGACTACGAAAGTAGCTGGCTGTACTGCCGCGCCTGTGCTATGAACCGACCCCGATCACGGGCCGCTTCGCAACGCGCGAGGCGCCGCGGGACGAGCCGTGGCGCGCGACCGGGAGGGCCCGGAGCCGATGGCCGTCCGTCCTGCGCAACGCGATCGACCGCGTCGTCGCACTGCTGTGGCCCACCCTGACCACCGGCGCCTCGGAATCGTCGGACGGCGGCGCATCCGGCCCGTGACCGCGGCCTCGATCGGGAGGCGGGAGCGTTGCGGGTGCGAAGGCGGACGGCCCGGCACGGGCGGCCTGCACGGGCGGCCCGGCCACTGCCACGATCGGGGTGGCGACATCGGGGGCGACCCGGTCGTCGCCGACCAACCTCTCCGCCGTCGGCCCCGCATCAGGGACCACAGGGCCGAACTCGCCGGCCTGTCTCGTCCCCTCCCACCCTCGACCGGAGCGGGTGCCCGGAAACGCGACGGCCCGACCGGTGGCCGGGCATAGGCGATGTCGTGGGCACCGGGTCCGTCCATCAGACGGTCGAACATCCGCTGGGCGGTGTGCTGTTGTTCGGGTGGAGCGTTCCGGGTGGGCATGGAGATGCCGTCGACCAACGGCCCGTACGGGTCAGGCCTGGACGCCTGGCATCACTGACTCTTGCGCGCTTCGGGCCGCTGTCCGCACGCTGCTCCGTGACACGTGGTGCCTGCGCTGTACAGCACCGGGCCGACTGGGTGGTGTCGGCGGATCGCGGCGAGTGTCGAGAGGGTCGGGCCTGATCGCGTGAGGGGCCAGAGGGCTCCAATCGGCCAAATCGAAATCGAGGGGCTGCGGTCGAGCGGCCTACGGCCAGCGGAAGCCGAGGGCTGGATGACAGTGAGGCCGCAGGTGGGAGACGCGGTGCCGTGGGTGGAACGGTGAGCCGTCCGTCCCACTCAAGGCGCCGCTTCCGCGGCATGGAGAGGGACTTCCGGACGTCGTCCGGCCGCCTCTTCCGACGCGCGACCATCCGGTGTGTCGGCTGATCGTGGTACGCAGCGAACGCGTCTACGTCCTGCAGACGACTGGAACAGGACCACCTGCGGCCGTGGCACACCACGTCTCGGTTCCCTGGGTGCTTCGGCCGTGTCGAGGGTGTGGTTTCCCGAACCCCGATACGGGGGGCTGCGCCCTCGGCCGGGGGCCGGTCGGGCGGCCACGCTGGAGACATGAGAACCACAGCGATGCCGGGCCTCGCGTACGCCGGGATGCGGGCCCGTCCCATGACGTTCGCCGGGGTCGCCGCCTCCGTTTCCTCGCCATCGCGTCCGTGACGCTGTTCGGGACACTCGTCGCGACCCCGGCACCCCCGGCCCCCGACGGCCGGGCGGACTCGCGCTCCCCGGCGGCGCGTTCGGCGAAATCGCCGTCGTCGCGGCGGTGTTCGTGGTCGCCACCACCCTCGGCTACGCCGCCCGCCGGCAGCAGCGCGAACTCGTCCTGCTGCGCGCTGCGGGCGCGACCCCACGCCAGGTGCGGTGACTCGTCCGGCTCCAGGTCGCCGCGGTCGTGGCCGTGGTCGGTCCGCCGGCCTGGGCGACGGGAGCGTACGGCGCGCGGTGGTTCGTCGACGCTCTGGCCGGGCACGGGGAGGTGGCGGCCATGACGGCGGTGAGGGTGTGTGCGGTCGTCGACGTGGACCGGAACCGTGCGGGCGAGGTGTACTCGGTGTATGCGTCCGCCGCTGCCGCCTCGCCATCGACCGCGAGGGTGACGGCGCCTGCCGTGAAGGCGCCAAGGAACAGCCGTCGGCCTATGGGCATGGGTGAACTCCCTCTTCTCGCCTGCTTCCGCGGTACCCGCGGCCTGAACGTCCTATGGTGATCATCGCCGTGCCGTGCCGTGCCGGGACAGGGACGGGCGGGGGCAGTTCCCGGAGGTCTTCCGCAGCCGGACACGGGAGCTGTGGTGGTATGGCGGCTTCACCGGGCGGCTGTTGCCGCGCGGAGGACTTCGGGGTCCACGTCCGGGACGGCCAGGCGCGGGTTCGCGCCCGCAGCGACGACTCGCATCACGAAGCCGGCGGCTTCCTCGGCCTGTCGGGCGGTGGCGAGTCCGCCCAGCACGGCGGTGTTCGCGCCGAGGTCCCGGATCAGGGACGCGGTTCGGTCGAGGGCCTCGGCCTGTTCGGCCCAGGGGCCGGGCCCCATCGGCGTGGCGGTCGCGCCGATCCGTTCGGCGGCAAACGTCGCACGGGCGGTGCTGCGGCCCGTGACCAGGATCGTATGCCCGGCGCCCGCCCACGCCTGGCCGAGGCCGACCGCGAGGTTACCGGTTCCCAGGATGCCGATCTTCACGTGGATCTCCTTCGTTGCGAGGGGTGTTGACGAGAACGCTGGGAAACCGGCTCCTACCGATTGGTAGGGACGCGATCGTAGGATGGGTTCATGAACCAGGACGGTTGTGAGACCTTCGTCGCGGACTGCCGTGTACGGGCCGCGGTCGAACTCGTCAACCACACGTGGGGCCCTGTGGTGGTGTCCGCGCTGCGGATGGGACCGACCCGGCGCAGCGTCCTGTTGGAGCGCATCGCCGGAGTGAGCGACAAGGTGCTGACCGAGTCCCTGCGGCGTCCGGCGTCACGGGGCCTGGTGGCGCGGACGTCGGTCGGCTCGCGACGCGACGCGGCGGCGCTGTACGAACTGACGCCGCTGGGGGCGTCCTTCGCGGCCGGGCCGCCGGCCCACCTTGCGCGGTGGGCCGCCGAGAACCTCGGTGAATTGTCGGGTGAACTCTCGGATGAAGTGCGGGAGGAAGTGTCGGCGGCACCGTGACCCGCGAGAGTGGATGGCGGGCTTGGGTCCGGCTGCCGAACGGTTTCGTCGAGGCGCCGTGAATCCACGGCGGCGATCCCCTACGGCTCGTAGCGCATCACGAAAAGGACCCTCGCGGACTGCGAACCGGACCCGCGCACGGAGGAACGGCTCGACCGGTTCGTCCCAGTGCGTCGCGTCCCGCAGGATCGCTGCGGGAATCCGTTCCCCCGCGCTTCGGTGAACAGCCGTGTCCGCCGACGGCGGTCGATCCACCGCAACCGGGCCCGTGTACCGGGCGGATGGAGCCCGTCTCGGGGGTGCCGGGATCGGTGGCGGTGGATCGCCTTCGCGCCGTTCGGCGGAGCATCGGTCGGCCGATCCCGGGAAACCGGAGGAGATGAGTGCCCTGACCGATCACGCCTCGGATCCACCCTCGGGCCGTGCCGTCACCGCCAACCTCGCCGTGGTCTACGTGGTCTTCGGGTCCACCTACTTGGCGATCCGCATCATGGTCGAGACGATTCCGCCACTGCTGGGCGCAGGCCTGCGCTTCTTCGTCGCGGGCGCGCTGTTGTACGGCTGGTGCGCCGTTCACCGCAGAGGGATGCCGCGCCTGGACCGTCGAGATCTCGCCGGTACCGCGGTCGTCGGACTGCTGGTCATCGGTGGTGGGCTGGGGCTGCTCACGCTCGGGGAGCATTCGGTGCCCTCCGGCTTGGCCGCCCTGCTTGCGGCGGCGGTCCCGGCGTGGGTCGTGCTGCTGCGTGCCGCGCATCGCGAGACCATCGGATGGCTCACCTGGTGCGGGGTGATCTGCGGCCTGGGGGGTGTGGCCATGCTGAGCCTGCTCGGTCACGCCTCCGGCGACGCGGCCGTGTGGGGTGTCGTGTTCCTGCTGGTGGCCGCGTTCTGTGAGGCAGTCGGTTCCTACTACGCCCCCCGGTTGTCGGTGGCCGAGGATCCGATCCTGGGCTCGGCCGTACAGATGCTCGTCGCCGGTCCGGTCCTGTTCGTGGTGGGCCTGGCGGTCGGGGAACGTCCGGACCTCGGCGCCTGGTCGGGGCGCAGCGTGGCGGCGCTGCTGTACCTGATCGGACCGGGATCGATCCTGGCGTACGTGTCCTTCGTGTGGCTGATCTCGCGCACCCGGACCTCGATCGCCACGACGTACACGTACGTCAATCCGGCCGTGGCGCTGTTTCTGGGGTGGCTGGTGCTCGACGAGTCGATCACGGTGGGGATCGTCGTCGGTGCGGTGGTGATCATCGTGGGTGTGATGGGCGTGCTCGTCGGCGAGCGGCGGACGGAGGCGCGAACGCGGGAGGGGTCCGACATCGCCCCGGGGACGAAGGCGGACGCCGACCGGGCGTAGCGCCCTTCGGCATATCGCGCCGAAGGGCGCCCCGAGACCGCGGGCCGCCCCGCCCAGGGGGCGAACTGTGTCAGATCGCCGGTTTGATCGCCTCCACCAGCAGGTGGTAGCCGAGCGTGTTGAACGGCGCCGCGTCGGCCAGGAAACGTTCCATCCCGGCGACGAAGCCGGCGACCGTCTTGTCCGCGAGTACCTCGTCGGCCAGCCAGACGGCGATCGGCGAGTTGCCGCGCAGCTGCGTCACCGTCATGCCGACGGTGGCGAACAGGACGGTGAGTTCGTGCGGGCTGAAGCTGAACCACGGGGCGACGTACTCGTCGCCACTGCGCGTATTGGTGAACAACAATTGTTTGTTGGCCACGTCGGTGACGTCCACCGAGGCGAATCGGTCGCCGGTGAACATGCGCTCGAAAACGGAGTTCTTCACGCCGAGCAGCATCCGGCCTCCGGGACGCAGTACGCGTCGGACCTCCGCGAAGACGGCCGGTCGGTCCGCGATCGGGATGTGCATGAGCGCAAGCATGCTGGTGACGGTGTCGAAGGAGGCGTCCGGGAACGGAATCGCCGCCATGTCGCCCTCACGCAGATCGGCCGCCAATCCCCTTTCACTCAGCTTGCGTTCGGCCACGTCGAGCATCGACCGTGAGATGTCCAGGCCGCTCAGTCGTGCGCCGCGTTCGGCCATCGGCACCGTGAAGCGTCCGGTACCGCAGCCCATGTCGAGCACCCGCTCGCCGGGCCGGATCTTGCCGAGCAGGAAGTCCCGTTCGGCTTGGGTGAACAGGTCGTCGGAGGGACCGTTGCCGGGAATGCGCTCGTCGTACTCCTCGGCGACCCGCAGGTACACGGACCTGACGGTCTCCTTCTGGACGGCCGCCAGGTCGCGTTCGTCGTCGTTCGTGTGGTGGGCGGGCGTCGATTCAGGGGTGGTCACGTTTTCTCCCTCGGGTTCTCGGGTGCGGCGGTCGTGGGTGAAGGCGACGCGGTATTCCACTCGGCCGATGCGGGTGGCTGCGGGACAGGCGCACATGCGACTGGGCACTGCCGTGCCCGGAACTCCGGGCATCCGGCATTGGGCATCGGGCATCGGGCCGAGCCCGTTCCCGGGCGGTGCACCGGGTAAGTCGAGTCGATGTGTCGTCGCATGAATCCGCAGGAGCCCGCACGGTCTCGCGGATCTGGATCACCGGGCGGCGAGCTGTTGCTCCCGTGCGCTCCGATCAACCCCGTGCGATCGGTTGGAACGTGAATCGCGGTCGTGCGCGGGGCGACCCGATGCCCGGGGTCGGCGTGGTGCTGCGGCCGATCTTCGAGTTCGGGTCATCCGTGATCGGAAAGAAGGCTTTCGGGCCTCGCCATTTCAAAATATGAAGCTCCGCCCGAGGTTGTCAACAGACCCGTCGCAGCTCTTCGCGGGTCGCAAAAACAGTCTCTGAGCTGCGCGAACAGAGAATTGATCATGATTTGACGGGTGCATCTTTCCTTTCGAAAAAGAAGTCGAGGCCATGTCTGTTTGTTCATTCGGATCGCGGGCAGCATTGTGATTCGATCTCCATCGAGGACCGCTCTCGTCGCTGCGATCGAACTCTCGCAGCATTCTCGGAGCGGCTTTGGACACCCGCATCACCGATCACCGAGGGTGAAGTCGGAATCGGAATTCGATCATCCGAATCATTTCTTCGATCGAGGAGCGGTGCAGGCTTTATTCGCGATGCTTCGGGTACCAGAGGAATCGCCTTCGGACCGTTTCGTCGGGACCCATGGAGGAGAGCCCATGCATGCCGCCATGATCGTGGATCACGTCGACATACGAGTTCGTGCGCGCCGAATACTCGACCGGCCCGCATTGCGTGCGGAGCGAGAACGCGTGTGGGCGGAGGCCCACGACACGGCAGGTCTCGCGCACACCGACGCGACCTACCGCGCGCTCGGCGCCGAAGGCCTGCTCGCGCCCCACTGGCCCCGCGCGTACGGCGGGCTGGGCGCGGACGCGTACGCGGCGGCGGTGGTCGCGGAGGAACTCGCCCTGCACGGAATCCCGGACAGCGCGCGGGTGAACACCATCGACAACGCGGGGGCCACGATCCTCGCCGCCGGTACGCCCGCCCAACGCGCCCGGTACCTGCCCGCGATGGCCCGAGGGGAGAGCGTGTTCGCCGTCCTGTACACGGAACCGGACGTCGGCAGCGACCTCGGCGGCCTGTCCACCCGGGCGGAGCCGACTGCGCGGGGGTGGCATCTGAACGGCGTCAAGGCGTGGAACGCCCGTACCGCCGAGGCCGACCACGCGATCTGCGCCGCCCGCACTCCCGGCGACAGCGGCAACAAGTACGCGGACATCAGCCTGTTCGTCGTCCCCCTGCACCGTCCGGGCGTGCGGGTCGCTCCGGTGCCCACGGTCAACCCCGAGCGCTTCTTCGACGTCCGCCTCGACAATGTCGAGGTGCCGCATGAATCGTTGGTGGGCCGCCCCGGCCAGGGCTGGCCCCTCCTGGCCCAGGCGCTGGGCCTGGAACGCACCGGCATCTGCTTCGCCGGCCGGGCCCGGCGCTGGCTCGACCGCCTGATCGCCTGTCTGGAAACCGACCCGGGCCTCCCCGACGTCCGGGTGCGGCAGGGCCTGCCACGCCTGGACGCAGAGGTGGAAGCCTGTCGATTGCTGGCCTGGCGAGCGGTGCAGGACGTGGCGGAGCGCCGCCCGGGGGCCGCGACGGCCGCGGCAGCCAAGTGGTGGGCGAGCGAACTGGCCCAACGGGTCGCCGCGTTGGCCTGGGAAGTGCTGGGCCCATCCCCCGCCGACGGCACCGCCCACCCGCTGTTCCCGGATCTGGCAGTCGCCGTCCGCGAAGCCCCCGGGCTCTCCCTGGCCGCCGGCACCTCGGAGGTACTCCTGGACACCGTCGCCGGCGACCTGCTGGACGGCGACGACCCCTGGGCAACGGAAGAGGTCTGAGATGTTCGTCCGCACCACGTGGCAACGCCACTTCGCCCACGATCTGGAAGTCGCCTGGCGCGGCTGTACCGGCGACGACGCGCACGAACGCGCACGCACGCTGATGGGCGACAACGGTTGGAACGGCCTGCTCGTGCCGGCCGACGACGGCGGTCTGGGCCTCGGTGGCACCGAGGCCGGATTACTCGCCCAGAGCCTGGGCCGGGCCCTGCTCCCCTTCCAAACCATGGGGTCCGTGCCGGCAAGTCTGGCGCCGGCACACACATGGACCCCACCGCCCGCCGGTGCCGCGGCCCCACCGCGGCCGAGCGTGGCCGTGTGCGCGCCCTCGCATCCCCACGTGATCCGGTCGGACGGCTCACTCGGCTACCTGCTCCACGACGTCCCGGACCTCGTCCTGCTGGCCGACGAGGCGACCGGGGGGCTGCGGACCGTGTCGAGCGGCCGGCTGCGTGCCGACCCGTACGCCGGTCCCGCCGGCCCCCTGTGGGCGGTCGGCCCCCGGGACGAGGCCGCCGGGCAACTCCGGGGCGACGTCGGTTCGTTGTGGGCCATGACGACATGGTTGCGCGGCGCGTACCTGCTCGGGATCGGCGCCACCGCACTGGATGCGGCTCTGACCCGGGCGCGCGAGCGGCGCCAGTTCGGCCGGACCATCGGCCGCAACCAGGCGCTCGCCTTCCCCCTGGCCGCCCAACGCGCCCGCCTTGAAGGGCTGCGTCTGGCGGTACAGGAAGGTCTGCTGGGCCTGGCCGAGGGCATCGACGCCTCGATCGCCCACAAGCGTGCCGAAGCGTTCGTCGACGCGATTCTCGGGCTCGTGCGGGAATGCGTCGACCATGGCCTGCACGTACACGGCGCCGCGGGTCTGGCCGAGGGGCGACTCGCGACCCGGTGCTATCGCCACTTGCTCGCCGAGACGCCCGGCGCCGGCCGACTCGCGGGTGCCGCCGGCACCACCGCACACGTACCCGCGGAGCCGTTGCGATGCCCACGCGTGATCGGCCCGCCCGAACCGGTCGACGTGTCGGCGTCGGCCCGGCTCAGGGTGCCATCCGCAGTCAACGACACCGCTGTTCCCCACCCGCCCGATCTGTGCGTACACCACCTCTTCGAGCGTGCGGCGGCCCGATATCCCGACCGCACGGCACTGAGTTCGGCCACCGGGACGCTGACCTACGCGGAGTTGGACCGTCGCGCCAACCGACTCGCGCACCTCCTGCGAGAGCACGGCGTCGGCCCCGACGACGCCGTCGGAATCTGCCTGGAACGCGGCATCGACACGATCGTGGCCGTCCTCGCCGTCCTCAAGGCCGGTGGCGCCTACGTGCCCCTGGACCCGGAATACCCGGCGGCGCGCCTGTCGTTCCTGCTTCGCGACAGCGCGGTGGTGCTGTTGCTGACGCACGCGTGGATCGGCGACTGGCTGCCGGAGACCTCCGTACCGGTCCTGTTCCTCGACGAGGTTCGGGACCGGCCCGACCGCGCCCTCGATACGCCCCCGGACGACGCGGCCACCGCGGCCCATCTCGCCTACGTGATCTACACATCCGGGTCCACCGGCACCCCCAAAGGCGTCGAGGTCGAACACCGCAACCTGGTCAATCGTCTGCTCTGGGACGCCCGAACGTTCCCGTTGACCGGCGAGGACGCGATCCTGCACCACACGTCCCTCAGCTTCGACATCTCCGTCTGGGAAATCTTCGCGCCGCTGGTCTCCGGCGCCCGTCTGGTCGTGGCGGCACCCAAGGCGTCCCGCGATCCGCACGCCCTGTTGACGGAAGCGGTCGCCGAGGGTGTCACCATCCTCGCCTGCGTCCCCTCGCTCCTCGACGTCCTGATCGAGGAAGACGAGCCCGCGCTCGCCGACATCGCCGGTCTGCGCCGCGTCTTCAGCGGCGGCGAGGCTCTTCCCCCCGTACTGTGCCGGCGCTTTTACGCCGCCAACCCGGGCGTGGAACTGCACAACTTCTACGGCCCCAGCGAGTGCACCATCGACGTCACCCACCGGCACTGCCGACCCGAGGACGGCGAGGGATCGGTGGTACCCATCGGCACACCTATAGACAACGTTCGGGTGTGGGTGCTGGACGCCGACGGGGCGCCCGTACCCGTCGGCTACCCGGGCGAACTCCACGTCGCGGGCGCGTGCGTGGCCCGCGGCTATCGGGCGCGGCCGTCGACGACCGCCGAGCGCTTCGTGCCCGACCCCTTCTCGACGGATTCCCGGGCCACCCTCTACCGCACCGGCGACGTGGTGCGGCTGCGCCGGGACGGAGCCGTGGAGTTTCTCGGCCGGTCCGACCACCAGGTCAAGATCCGCGGGCACCGGATCGAACCCGGCGAGATCCGGGCCGAGTTGGAGGCGCACCCCGATGTGCGCACCGCCCTGCCGAATGTGATCCCCGGGCCGAACGGGATCTCCGGGCGGATCGAGGCCCACGTGGTGATGGCCGACGGCGCCGCGTTCGACGAGGCGCGTCTGTTGGAGCACCTGCGCGAACACCTGCCCACGCAGCTGATTCCGTCGAGGATCGGCGTCATCTCGAAGGTTCCGTTGGACACCAACGGCAAGATCGATCACCGGGCGTTGCCGAACCTCGCCGGTCGCGACATCGACTCGGGCGCGGATCCCGGCGAAACCCCACACGCCCTGGCCACCCTGGCCGCGCGAATCCTGAGCGTGGATCGGGTGGGACCGACCGACGACTTCTTCGCCGCGGGAGGCACATCCCTGGACGCGGCCCGCTTCGTCTCCCGGGCACGCCGCGAACTCGGCCTGGACATCGACGTGGAGACTTTTCTCGCGCAGCCCACGATCGCGGCGTTGATAGCGCGCTCGGCGAGTGCAGGCACCGAAACCGGCGCGCGCACGGATGTGGACACCGGCGCGGACGCGGAACCGGGAACGGAATCGCGGCCGACGCCGGAGGGGAGGGTCACCGATGTCTGAGCCCGCCTCGTGGCTGCTGCCCACGCCCGACCCGGGGCCGAACTGTCGCGTGCTCCTGTTCTGTTTCCCACCCGCCGGCGGCGGAGCCGGGGAGTACCGCTCGTGGGCCGCGGACCTGGGTCCGGAGATTCGGGTCTGCCCCGTCGTACCTCCCGGCCGAGACACCAGATCCGGTGAACCCCCGCTGACGGACCCGGACTCGTTGATCGCGGGCGCGGCCCGGGGACTGGCCGAGCGACTCGACGCCGCGCCCCAACGGCCCTACGCCCTCTTCGGACACAGCCTGGGCGCGATCATCGCGTACGAGACGGCCAGAACACTGAACGCCGCCGGCCGTCCACCGGTGATGTTGGTGGCGTCCGGGAGCGAACCGCCCTCGCGGGTGGCCGAGTCCGCCCGCGCCCGCCACTTGCTCCCCGATCCGGAGTTCCTGGCCGAGGTGAGCCGGCTCGGCGGCGACTCCGCAGCCGGGGCGCACGCACCCGAACTGATGCGCGCACTGCTGCCGCGACTGCGCGCCGACTACACGATCGCCGAGACCTACACCCATCGGCCCGGCGCGCCGCTGACCTGCCCGATCACCGTGTACACGGGAGACCGGGACGACTCCCTGCGCCCAGAACTCCTCACGGAATGGGAGCGGCTCAGCACGGAGGCGCCGACGACCGTGCGACGCTTCCCCGGCGGACACGCCTACCTCGACGACGCTCGCCCCTACCTCCTGCGCGCGCTGCGCAAGGACCTCGATACGGCACTGAACAAAGGGTGAAGGCGTATCCGATCGGCCACCACCCTGCCCGACCGCGAGCGCAGCGAACGATGCCTTCATCCGGGCCGCCGAGCCGTGGGATACGTGCCACCCCCTGCCGCGGGCTGCGCAGGGGGGCACGGGCCGTCAGTGAAGCAGACGGAAGAACCCGCGCACCTGCTCGACCAGCGACTCCGGTTGCTCCAGCGCGGCGAAGTGGCCACCATGCGGCAGTTCCTCGATCCACCGCAGGTCGGTGAATCGCAGCTCGGCCTCCCGCCTCGACGGGTGGGTGATGTCGCGCGGGTAGATCGACAGCCTCGATGGCGCGGTCACCTTGTCGCGGAAGTTGGCGAAGCTCTCCGGCAACGTGTGGCTGCGGGTCAGGCCCAACGGACCGAATTCCCCTACACCCACGATGCTCCGGTGATCACTCCCATCGATGGGAAGTACCGGGTCACGGAGCCGAGAACCCGCTCGCCTCACAACGGGCGAGCGGACATCGGAGAAGCCGACAACCCGCAGGACGCCGTCGCCTTGGTCGTCGCTCATCTGCCCCCGGAGTACGGCCCGGCAGTCGTCGGGACCGCCCACGACTTCGACGGATCGGATGCCATGTAACACGTCGCCGGGTTGTGGAGCGAGGCCCGGCCCGGATCACGCACGACCACCGCCACGCGCGGAGCTACGCACGCCTCGTCCCACTGGCCGAGAGCCTGAACTCGTTTGCACGAGACGCCCGTTCGCTCTCGACACCCATCACGTCACGAAAGACGGCTCCCGACACGTCGCGGTTGCCCCACATTCGCCCGCACGGGAGTTCGCATGTGTCGACAGCCGTCGAATCGTTGGACCCCGCGCCTGCCGGGGCTGAAGTATCGACCCGGGCGGGCCTCCCGCTCGGTGGAACGGCCGCCGCGGAGCGGTTGCGACACGGTGGCTATCCCTAGGAACGGGAAGGGCTCTCATGCGTCTTCCCCGATGGCTCGCATCGGTCGTCCCGGCCGCCGTCGCGGACGTGGCCTTGGCTACCGCCGCCCCGACGGCGACGTGACGGGGCGGGGACCGCCGTCCGCCCCGCATCCCCGCTGCCACCGTCGGACTGTTGACGGGGCGGCAGCCCCGTATGTGCGCGCCGGCCGACGGTGCTTGTGAGGCGGCACACGAAGAAAAGGAGAAATGGTGAAGTTACGGATAACCCGCGTGGGGAAGGCCCTGGGGGCCGCGTTGACCACCGTACTGCTCGCGGTCACCCTCACCGTGGTGGGTGCGCCTGCGGCCCATGCCGCGTCACTGGGCTGCGTTACGTTGAACGGCGCCGGTTCCGACCCGTGCACCCATCAGACCAGCATCGAAATCAATCTGACCAGCACCTCCTACAGCGCGAACGGATCCCGCCACGACTGGTGGGGGCCCTTCACGGTCCTGCGGATGCAAAAGGACAACAACCTCGTTCTGTACTGCCAGAGCGGAGGACGGATCGGCAGGGCGGTCTGGGCCTCCAACACCGTGGGCGCGAACTACGACGCCGGGGTGACCTTCGGGGGCCTGGGTCATGTGAAGGTGTGGCGGACCAATTGGCGGACCAACCCCGCGAACCCGGGGGCGCCGCCGTTCCTCGCCACCTCGAACGTCTGGGATTCCAACACCGACACGGGCGGCGCCGGCGCCCAACTCCTCGTCCAGGCGGACGGCAACCTCGTCATCTGGAACACCACGTTCGAGCGCGCGATGTGGGCGTCGAACACCTACCACGCCTGCGGAAACGGGGACCAGAACTACTGGGTCGGATACCGGTGATCCGTCCCCACGAGTATGCCGCACGGTGACTGGACCGGACGCCGACGACCACCGGCGGCACACACGACTCGCCGTCGGAGGCCCTGAACGCCCCCTCGAACACGCCCTGTCCAAGCAGCACCCAGACTGAACGACACCCGAGGCCCGGGCCGAAGACCACCGACCCGGGCCTCGCACCCGCCCACCGTGCGCCGCGCCGGGCGGTTTCGTCCCGGACATCGGCAATCAGCGCCGCGATGCTCAGTTGCCGGAACCGCACGCGGGTGACCAAGAGATGAACGTAGAGCTCGGATTCTCGGGCGGGCGGAACGAACTCCGGTGCCTGATCGGTCAGCACGCATGCACCCGTGATGCGGATGATCAGATCCCGGCGGATCCGGGTCTGCCCGGCTTGGGATCGGCGGCCTGACGTTGACGCTCGACCGTGATCCACGGGTGGCGGCTCGGCGGAGCGGGCGCCGCGGCCGATGTGGCGCAACGCCGGCGGTACGAAGGAGCGGTTGCTCGCGCGGGCGCTGTGGTCGACAGGGGCCGGCGACTCGCCGTGCCCGGTCGGATGCGCCGACCGGCGTGCCCCGACCGTGATCGCCACGTCACATCAAGATCGGCACCCTCGGGTGACCTCGGCCGCCGACGAACGGCGCCTCGGCCTCGCCTATTTCTCCCTTGGGCGCGGACCCCTTCGGCCCGGCGTCACACGGATCTCGCCTCGGTCGCCTTCAGGCGGTGGCCGACGGGATCTCGTCCGCCGGCGCGAGGCCCGGGGAGGCCGCCGCGGTGGGCCGGTTCGCCACCTTGAACTTCAGGTGCAGTACCCGGTCGCCCTGGATGACCACGTGCGGGTCCTCCAGCAGGTGCTGTCCGTCGATCCCGCCGAAGTAGCGCACGCCCGAACCGAACACCACCGGGACCACATCCATCGCCACCTCGTCCACGAGGCCCGCCGCGAGGATCTCGGCGCCCGCCTCGCCGGCGTTGACCGCGACGATCCGATCTCCGGCGAGTTCTCGGGCCTTGCCGATCGCGGCCTCCGCGCCGGCGACGAAATGGTACGAGGCCTCGGGGTGCCATCCCTCGGGCTTGGGCCGGTGCGACACCACAACCACGTGATCGCCCGCGGGCGGCCTGCCCTCCCAGCCGTTCACCTGGTCGAACAGCTTGCGACCCATCACGATCGTGCCGATCGACGCCCACATCGACCGGACGTAGTCCGCCGATGCCTGCGAGACCCTGATGCCGCCGCCGGTCCCGGCATGGTCGTACTGCTCCTCCCCGCCGCCGAGGATCGGCACGTCCCCGCTGAAGTACCACTCGTGCAGGGGCTCGACATCGCCCTTCTCATCGGCGATGAAGCCGTCCACCGACACCACGCTGTGCATGATCACCTTGCCCATGCGTCCTCCTCGGAACGTTCCCGCCGTGTGTGTTCTCTCGTGATGATCCTTTCGCCCCGGGAGGTCGAGGGCATGTAAAAAATCAATCGACGGGCATCGGGCCCAGTTCCCCGGGGCCTCTGCCCACGGCGGGGAATCGGCGCAGCAGGGCCGCGTACCCCGTCGGCGTGTGGCCGGTGAAGTCCTTGAACTCCCTGCTGAAGTGGGCCTGGTCGAAGTAGCCGGCGGTGTGCGCGAGCGTCGCCCAGTCGACCGGGCGCAGGGGGTCCACGGACACGATCAGCCGGGCGAACCGGTAGATCCGCGCCACCCGCTTGGGGGTGACGCCGACGTGGGCCTTGAACAGGTTCGCCAGGTGATTGCCGCTCACCCCGGCGGCATCGGCCAACGTACCGACCGGGATCGTGCCGTGCGAGGACTCCAGCCGCCGGCCCGTGTACCGGACCACGTCGAGGCCACGTGCCGGCGACCGGGCGAGTCGCGACCACAACTCCTCTTCCAGCACCCGCAAAGCCTCGGCCGCCGGCACGGCGTCGCCCACGCGGTCGCGGATCCGGTCCACGGAGCGTCGCCAGCCGGCGTCGACCGGTACCCACCGGTTGCGCAGCTCGGCCGCCGGCACCCCGGCGAACGGCGACATGCCCCAGGGTTTGAAGTGCACCCCCATCAGCCGTACCCGCGAGGGGTACTCGAACCGGAAGCGCCTGGTCCACACACCCATGAACCATCCGTCGGCGAACACCGCCGGAGGCACCGAGTCGTCGGAGTCCCACAGCCGGACGGGCCCGCCCAGATGAAGGAACAGGTGCGCCGACGGCATCGGCGGGACGTTCATCAGCCGGTGGTCCGGCACACCGCTGAGACAGTAGATGTCGTCGATGAACCGGTCGAGCGGTGGGGCGGGAACCCGGCCGATGTATTCCATGATCCCAGTGTGGCCCGTCGTCGTGGACTCGGCGTCGGGCCGTCCCGATGTGTAGTCGGCCGTGTACCGGGTCGGGCGCCCGGGCGGGCGGTGTTGCCCGGGGCCTAGCTAGTTCTGCTGCGGTGCCAGGGTGCGCAGGACGTCGAACTCGTTACCCTCGGGGTCGGCCATGACCACCCAGTCGCGGTCTGCGCCCTGGCCCACATCCGCCGTGGTGGCGCCGAGGCCGAGCAGCCTGGTCGCTTCGTCCTCGGTGCTGCCGTCGATCGGGCTGACGTCGAGGTGAAGCCGGTTCTTGAGGGTCTTGCCCTCGGGCACTCGGATGAACTGCAGGGTGGGCGGCATCTGGCGTGCCCGCACATCCTCCACGGTCGGCACCCGGTCGGCGCGGCGATCCGAAAAGGGCTCAGCCCTGCCGAGGCAAGGACGCGGTTGCGTGCGCAGGCTCGTCCAGCGGGTGCACAGCGACGGAAATCTTGCCGCGCGGGCGCCGGCGGCCTCCGCCGGCCGAGCCGCCTTCCAACAGCGCGTGCGCCTTCGCGATGTCGGCCAGCGGCAGCACGGCGCCGATCACCGGTCGCAGTTCTCCCCGGTCGACCAATCGGCCGATCGCCTCCAGCTTCGCCCGGCCGGGGCTGACGAAGACGAAGTGGTAGGTCGCGTTCACGCCCCACGCGGCGAGCAGGTTCTGGGGTTCGGGGATGTCCACGATGGATACCACGCGGCCTCGGTCGGCGAGGACCTCCGGACTGCGGGTGAGGGTGTCCCCGCCCACGGTGTCCAGTACGACGTCCACTCCGCCCGTCGCACGGACCTGCGGCACGTAGTCACCGGTCGAGAAGTCGATCGCGAGGTCGGCGCCCAGTTCGGTGACGAACTCGTGATCCCTGCCCCGCGCGGTGGTCACCACCTCGGCCCCGAGCGCGCCGGCGACCTGGACGGCGACCGTGCCGACCCCGCCCGCTCCGCCATGCACCAGGACCCGCTCTCCCGCCCGTACCCCGGCGCGTTCGACCAGCGCCTCCCACACCGTCACGCCCACAAGCGCGAGACCGGCGGCCTCGACGTGCGACAGGCGCGCGGGCTTGCGGGCGACCAGTGCCTGGTCGACCACGTGGAACTCGGCATAGGTTCCCTGCCCGACGAACACCGGCGCCAGGTACCAGACCTCGTCGCCGGGTTGGAAGTCGTCCGCCCCGAGGCCGGTTTCGACCACCACGCCGGACACGTCGTTGCCGATCACGGCAGGCAGCGCCACCTGGTCCCGGTAGTCGCCGCGCCGGGTCTGCAGGTCGAGGGGGTTCACGGACGTGGCCATCACACGCACCAGAACCTGGCCGGGCCCCGGAGTGGGTCTTGGCAACTCGCGGGCGGCGAACGCGGTGTCCGCGGCACCGAAGCGGACGAGCTCCATCACACGCATCGAAGTCGACATGCGGCAACCATAGATCGACATATTGCAAATCGTCAATATGAGCCTGAGCTACGATGAACGTGTGTTCTCGGAGGCGGAGTTGCTGACTGTGTTCCGGGCCCTGTCCAATCCGGCCCGCCGCCAGATGCTGGTGTGGCTCAAGGAGCCGATGGACTTCCCGGGCCAGGAACTCGACGACGTCGAGATCGGTGTCTGCGTGACCGACATCCAGCAGCGCGCAGGCCTGAGCCAGCCAACCACCTCGCAGTACCTCACGATGTTGCGGCAGGCAGGGCTGGTGATCGCCACACGTCGAGGCAAGTGGACCTACTACCGCCGCGACGAAGCGAACATCGCCCGCCTCTTGGAGACCCTTCGCGGCGTCTTCTGAAGCGCGTCGCGGAAAGGCCGTAGGCCCGGCCGGGGACGGCCGCGGTGTGTGCCTCCGGCGGACCGAGTCCTGCCGGCACCCCTCCACCATCGGACCACCATCACGCGGTCCAAGCCATCGCCGTCCTCCACACGCCTCGGCCGCATGGCCCACAACGTCACAGAGCCCGGCTTCTGATGACGGTGCGCAGGTTGTCGCGCGATCTTCAACAGCCCGCTCTGCTACGCCCGAGCCGTTTCCCGCGCCAGGCCTCGGCCGGCTTCGGAGAACGCTTCGAGGAGCAGGCGGCGTCGGCGACCAAGGGGGCGGACGAGCGGGGACGGACGACGGGAGGCCTGACGGTGCCGCTAGCGTGGCCGCATGGAGCGCGGCCCGCTGGACGAATGGCAAGCAGTGCGTCGCGTCGTCGACGGTGTTCGGCGCGACGGCGCGTTCGAGGCGCGGACCTCCACGAAGGCCCTCGCGGCCATTGCCGGCTGCACGGTGCCGTTGCTCGCGGCGATGGCGGGGTCGTTCGCGAGTCCGAATCCGGACATGCCGAAGGTGCTCGTCCCGGTTGTGGCGGTGCTGCTGGTGCCCGTCGTCGTGTGGATCGTCCGGCTGGTCGTGCCGCGCGTGCGGCTGCGGGTCGACGCGGACGGCATCGCGGTCCGCGGGCGGCGCGTCGTGGCGTGGGAGGACGTGACCGAGTTCCGCACCGGGATCGCCGCGGGGCGGGCACCGCAAAGCTACGTGCTGGTCGAACGCGCCGGCGCCGCCGGCCCGCTGCCACCCGTGAAGCTGCCGATTCTGCTCGACGTCGACACGGCGATTCTGCGCGCCGCACTCAACACCCTCCTCGTCGAGCAGCGCGAAGGAACACAGCCCGGCCCCGGACCCGTCCGGCCGCGCCCGAGCCGGCCCTGACGCGGCCCACGGCCCTACCCGCGGTGGTTCCGCCAGGCCGCGATCTCCGGCTCGGGCGGGCGCCGACGCGGCAGCGCGGCTGTGTCCGACGGCCGCGGCCCGTTCGTGTCGACCACCGCCCACGTCGGCGATCCGCGGCACTCCGCCGTGCCGCGGCGGCGGCGCCACGATCCCGTGCGCCATCCGCAGCCGGGGCGTCGTTGCTCGGCCCCGGCCGAGAAAGATCGCCGTACACAGGCGGAATCGGGGTGTGGGCAGGCGCTTCACCTTGTCCAGTCCGCGACAACGTGCAACCCTGGGGTTGCGTCACGCTGGTGGCGATGAAAGGAGTCCCCGTGAGTGTGGACCGGATCGAACGCGAAACCCTGATCGAGGCATCCCTGGAGCGGGTCTGGTCGTTGGTGGCCCAGCCCGGATTCTGGGTGGCCGACAAGGCGAGTCTGCCCGGCACAGTGGCCAGGGAAGGCGAGGAGATGGTGGCGAAGAACCCGGAGTACGGCGACTTCCCGGTGCGCGTGGTGAAGGTCGATCCGCCGACCTATCTGGCCTATCGCTGGGCCAGCGCGTTCCCCGGCGAGGCATTGCGCGAGGACAACAGCACCCTCGTGGAGTTCATGCTGACGGCGGAAGGCGGCAGGACGCGGCTGCGCGTGGTCGAGAGCGGGTTCGCCGCGCTGACCGGATCCGAGAAGCTGCGCGGCAAGGCGGTCGAGGACAACACCGGCGGGTGGTACCAGGAACTCACCGCACTCAAGACGCGCGCCGAGCAGTTCTCGGTGTGACCGACGAACCCTGCGGCGCCGTCGAGGCTGTCGACACCGTCCTCGCGGCTCTGGCCCACCCGACGCGACGCCGGCTGCTCGAAGTGCTCGCCGCTCGGGGCGAGGCCACCGCGACAACGCTCGCCGAAGATCTTCCCGTCTCCCGTCAGGCCGTGGTCAAACACCTCGCCGTCCTGGACGCAGCCGGGCTGGTGAGCGGCGGCCGCATCGGGCGCGAGGTGCGCTACGCGGTGCGGCCGGCGGCGCTCGATGCGACGGCGCGGTGGATGGCCTCGCTCGCCGCCGACTGGGACCGGCGCCTGACCCACATCAAGCAGGTCGCCGAAGCGGCGGAGCGGGAATCGCAAGGACCGGACCAGCCGTGATGGGAACCCGTAACGAGTCACGCCCACCGGCGTGACCCCGAAGAGGAGCATGATCATGTCCACGGAGAACCGACACCTGACACACGCCCCTGCCGCATACGCCTGCATGATGGTGCGCAGGCCCGCGACGGAGGCGTTCCAGGCCTTTGCCGATCCGGCCGTCACGACCCGGTTCTGGTACAGCAAGAGCAGCGGGCCCATGGTGACGGGGGCCGAGGTGCGCTGGGAGTGGGAGACCTACGGGGCATCAGCCGACGTCCGTGTCCAAGAGGTGCAGGAGGGACGTCTGATCCGGTTCGAGTGGGGCAACTACGAGCAACCGACCACGGTCGAGCTGAAGTTCACCCCCCACACGGAACAGGTCACCTTCGTCGAGGCGACCGAGACCGGCTTCCAGGGCTCGGGGGACGACACCGTCCGCTGGGTCAACGACACCGTCGGCGGCTTCGCCACCGCTCTGTGCGCGATGAAGGCCCTGCTCGAACACGGCATCGAGCTCAACGCCGTTCCCGACCACCACCCGACCTGACCACCACCCGGGCCCGCAGCCGACGACGCGTTCGTCGATGGTTGGCAGCGAGCACAGCGGCGCAGGCCGGACTCGATGCACTCCATCCGGCCCGTCGTGGAAGACCCCCGCAGACGGCCGATCCCAAGTCGACCCCACATGCGCGGGGATTGCTTTCGTGGCGGCTTGGGGTCGGTCGTGCCGACGGGTGAGGAGCGACCGGCCGGCCCCGGGTCGGCGCGCCGCCCTCGCCCGCCCCGAATCGGGTTCGCCAATTTGTGCCGCAACTGGTTCAGACCATTGACCGACCGGAATCACCGTTCCCAGCGTGATGACGCGCCCCCGGCAACGAACGCACGCGACTCGCGCAGGTCGCGCCCGACACGATCCGAACCCGGACCGTGTGGTTCCACGTTCGGATGCGGTATTCGACGTCCCATCGACTCGACGACCAGGCTCCGGCACACGCGCACACGTGCACGCGCGGTTCGACACGCGCGCGGATCGATCCGAGGCCGCGTCCGAACGAGTCTGCCCCGTCCCGGCACGACTTCGTTCACGAGGAGAATTTCGATGCGCGAAATGCGCAAGCGGAACGTCCTGGCCACGCTGAGCGCCTCGGTGCTCGCCCCGCCCTTCCTCCTGCCCGCGCCGTCCGCCTCCGCCCACGGATTCATCTCCGGTCCGGAAAGTCGCTCCGCGTACTGCTACGACGGCACGGTCCAGGATTGCGGCGACATCCAGTGGGAGCCACAGAACGTCGAGGGTCCGAAGGGCTACCCTGCGGGTGGACCGCCCGACGGGCAACTGTGCGCCGGCGCCGACGAACGCTGGGCCCCGCTCGACGACCCGCGCGGCGGCAACTGGCCCACCACCCGGCTCACCTCCGGCTCCAGGTTCGGCTTCACGTGGGAGATCCAGGCCAACCACTCGACCACCTCGTTCCGGTACTACGTCACCAAGCCGACCTGGAACCCCGCCACACCGATCACCCGCGCCCAAATCGAGAGCACCCCGTTCCTGGACGTGCCCTACCACGGCGCCCAGCCCGGCACCCACGAGGTACACACCGGCACCCTGCCCACCGGGCGGACCGGACGAGCGGTGATCTTCGCCGTCTGGACCATCGACGACACCGACAACGCCTTCTACTCCTGCTCCGACGTCACCTTCCGACGCTCGCGCGCCCCCACCCGCGCCCCGGCGGCCGGCTCCACCGGCCGCCGGACCCCCGCGTGGCGGGGATGCTTCTCCACGAGGACTTCGAGGGCCGGACGTTGCGCTCGAAGTGCCCAGGGGCGTTGCAGGCGCGGGTGAGGGCGTTCGGACCGAACCTCGTGACCGTCGTGGGCCGATGCCCCGCTCCCTCGCTCAGGGTTTCCGTCCGAACGGGTCAAACCGACTCGGGCACGGCGGCGTGGATGCGCGGTGACCCAGGCGGTGCCGTCCGGGTCACTTGCCGTGCACGAAACCCCAGTAGTCGGCGACGATCGAGTCGAGTTGGCGGGCGGCCTCGAGGATGCTCTCGGGGTCCTCGCCGTGCTCCAGCCCGTAGGCGATCGTCTCGGCGGACTTGTCGACGAACTCCGGGGACGGTTCGCTTCCCCACCACTCCATGTACTCGATGAGCGGTACGGGTATGTTGCCCAACTTGCGTGCGGCGGAAGCGATTTGGCCGTAGAGCGGGCACCAGACGGCGAGGTCGCTGTGCACGTACAGCGCCACCCCGCCGGGCTTGCCGAGCATGCCCGGCGCGATCAGACCGCCGACGGCGCGGGCCAGGCGTCCGCTGGTGGCGACGGAGAATTCCTCGGGCCGCAGGTCGACCGACCGAGCCGCCTCGGCCAGCAACAGGCGTGCCTGCGCCAGGGTCTGCACGATGAGGGCGAAGAGGTTCAAAGGCGCGTCGTCGTGGTGGCGCGCGACCAGGAGTCCGTAGGTGACCAGTTCGGCCTCCTGGCAGTTGAACTCCGCGATCACTAGACGCTGGAGCAGTTCCTGGTCCACGTCGTCGGCGCGTACGCGTGCGACGGTCTCGTTGCCCTCGATGCAGCGTTCGACATCGGGTCGCATGGTCTCGATCAACTGTTCGGCATTCATCATGGTCCTTTCTGGGGCCGGTGCCCGGCGATGATCCCTTTCGGGAATCTTGACATCGAAAGGAGTCGCCGAGGCCGATCCGTGGATCGATTCCCGGACCGGTCCGAATATGGCGATCTCCTTCGCCGGGGCGGCTACCCGGCCACATCGATACCAATCGACGCCGGACACCCGAGTGCAAGCAATTCGATGCCGAAAGAACGCCTTCCGCTTTTGCTCCGGCGCGAGTCGCCTGCCACGGATTCGATGCGTTCCGCACGCCACGACTGCGCTTGAAACCGCAGGTCAGTGATCAGATCGATATTACATATTTCTCGAAGTGTCGCGCCGGCTTGATTCAGATGATCGAAGCCAAGAAATACGGCACGCGAGTGAAGGGAGTTGCTGGAGAACCGCCAGAGTTGTTCCCGCAGGCTGATCCCAAGAATTTTCGGACTATATTTGCCGAAAACGCATCGGGTCTGGAAAACGGTGAAGACGTTTCAGCGACCCTCCACCAACAGACGGGAATCCCTCCATGTCAGCCCCCGACCGTGACGACACCTCGCGCAGGCGCCATGTGGCCGTGGTGCGCGAGATCAACGATGTGCACACCGACTATCCGCGCGAGGCGACCGTGCACGAACTGTTCGCCCGCCAGGCCGAGCGCACTCCGGACGCACCCGCGATCGTGCGCGGCGATCGTCGCCTGACCTATCGCGAACTGCACGCGGACGTGCAGCGGTTGTCCGACCGGCTGATTGCGGAGGGCGTACGGCCGGGCGACGTGGTGGCCGTGGTGTTGCCGCGGTCGATCGAGTGCGTCACCGCGGTCCTGGGCGTACTGAGTGCCGGCGCTGCCTATCTACCCCTGGACCCGGACTACCCCGAACGCCGCCTGACCCAGACCCTCACCGATGCCGAGGTGCGGATCGCGGTCAGCGACGAGAGCCACCGCGCGTCGCTGGACCACCTTGCCAAGGGCCCGGCCGTGGTGGACGTGCACGATCTGCCGGAGTCCACGGGCGCCGCGCGTGCGGTCCGGGTCGGGCCCGACGACCCCGCCTATGTCATCTACACCTCGGGCTCCACCGGTGCGCCCAAGGGTGTCGTCGTCTCGCACCGGGGGCAGGTGCGGCTGGTGCGCGAGGGCGATCCGCGCCTGCGTCTGTCGTCGCGCGATGTGCTGTTGGCCACCACCAATCCGACGTTCGACGTCTCCTGCTTCGAGATGTTCGCCGCCCTGCTCAACGGGGCGTGCCTGGTCGTGGCCGAGGTCGACGCGCTCTTGGACGCCGACTCGCTGGCGGAGGTGTTGCGCGCGGAACACGTGACGGTCATGTGGCTGAGCGCGGGCCTGTTCCATCAGATGGCCATGGTGCGTCCGGCGATGTTCGCCGGGCTGCGCACGCTCATCGCGGGCGGCGACGCGCTCTCGCCGGAAGCGGTGCGCCGGGTCCTGGCGGAGGGCCCTCCCGGGGCGCTGCTCAACGGCTACGGGCCCACCGAGAACGCGTCGCTGTCCACCGTGTACGAGATCACCGAACTCGCTCCGGACGCCCGGACGGTGCCGATCGGTACGCCGGTCGCCAACTCCACCGCGTACGTGCTCACGTCCGACGGCGAACTCGCCGACGCCGGCGAGAGCGGCGAACTGTGGGTCGGTGGCGACGGCGTGGCCCTGGAATACCTCGGCCGGCCGAAGGCGACCGAGGACCACTTCGTGCACGATCCCTTCACCCCGGACGCCTCCGGGCGGCTGTACCGCACCGGCGACCTGGCCCGGTGGCGCGAGGACGGGGTCCTGGAATTCCTCGGACGGCGCGACCGCCAGGTCAAGATCCGCGGCTACCGGATCGAACTCGACGAGATCGAGGCGCACCTGACCAAACACGACGACGTGCGCGAGGCGGCGGTGGTCGCCTCGCACGAGGGCGACCGGGAATCGCTGATCGCCTGGGTCACCGCCGTCGAGGACGCCGACACCGACGAACTGCCCGGGGAATTGCGCGACTACCTGCGCGACCGACTGCCCGAGTACATGGTGCCGCGGCCGATCCTGGTGCGCTCCTCGTTGCCGCTGGCCGACTCGGGCAAGCTCGACCGGCGGCGGCTGCTGCGCGAGGCGCAGGAGCGGGCCGAGGCCGACAGCGCCGAGGGCCCGGATCCGCGCACACCCGTGGAGAAGACGACGGCCGAGGTGTGGTCGGAGGTCGTCGGGGTCGAGACCATCGGCCGCGACACGGACTTCTTCGCCCTGGGCGGGAACTCGCTCCAGGCGACCCGCGTAGCAGCGGCCTGTCGTGCCCGTTTCGACCTCGATCCCGGGCACAGCCGGTTCCTGATCCGTGTCCTGCTCGACAACCCGACGCTGGGCGCGTTCGCCACACGCGTGGCGTCACTGATCGAGGACCCGGGCCAGGACACCGCCGAGGACGCGGTGGACTTCGAGGCCGAGGCGCGGTTGGACCCCGATCGGCGTTTTCCCTCCGCGCAGGAACCCCCCACCACCGGCCGGCTGGTCTTCCTCACCGGCTCCACCGGGTTCCTGGGCACCTACCTGCTCGACGCCCTGCTCGACGACGCAGTCGCCGAGAAGGTCGTGTGCCTGGTCCGGGCGCCGAACGAAGACCGGGGCCGCCGCCGGCTGGCAGCGCGCATGCGTCGCTACGGGCTGGACCCCAAACGCCTGGACGAACGCGTCACCATCGTGCTCGGCGACCTGAAGCAGCCGCGGTTCGGCCTCGACGAAGCCGCGTTCGACGCGCTGAGCGAGTCGGTCGACACCATCCTGCACGCCGGTTCGCAGGTGAACTTCGCCTACCCCTACGCGGCCCTGCGCGAGAGCAACGTGGGCGGCACCCGCACCGTGCTGGATCTCGCCTCGCGCGGCACGGCCAAGATCCTGCACTACGTGTCCACCATCGCGGTGATCGCCGGCTTCGGCGTGTCCGGCGTCGACCGGGTGGAGGAGGACGAACCGCTGCGGTTCGGCGACCGGATCTCGCTGGGCTACCCCGAGAGCAAGTGGGTGGCCGAGCGGCTGGTGGCCCAGGCCGCGCAACAGGGCCTCGCGACGGCCGTGTACCGACCCTACGAGATCACCGGGACCACGGACCGAGGCATCTGGAACACCGACACGATGATGTGCGCGCTGTTCCGCAGCATCGCCGAGACGGGCCTGGCCCCCGACATCCCGCTGCCGCTGGACTTCGTACCCGTCGACTACACCGCGCGCGCCATCGTGCACATCCTGGCCCGACAGGCCGCGTGGGGACACGCCTACAACATCGCCAACCCGCACGACGCGCGGCTGGGATCGTTGGTGGACCGGCTGCGGGCGATGGGCTACCCCATCCGCACCGTGTCCTACGACGAATGGGTCTCGTACATGGCGGACCTGACCGCACGCGATCCCGACCAGCCGATGGCACCGTTCATGCCGATGTTCCTGGAGTCCGCACACGACGCGGACATCTCGGTGAAGGAGATGTACTTCGCCGGCACCTTCCCGGACTTCGGCCGCGCCAATCTCGACGAGGCCCTGGCCGACTCGGGATTGACCTGCCCTCCGGTCGACGACGACCTCCTGGACATGTACCTGCGCTACTTCGTCTCGTCCGGCTTCCTGCAGCCGCCCGAACACCCGGATCGCCCGCAGGCGCACTGACCGCATCGCACACAGGGAGAGGATCATGCGCATCGCCGTCATCGGCGCGGGCATCGCCGGGCTGACCGCCGCCTGGCTGCTCGACGAGGAACATCGAGTCACCGTCCACGAGGCCGCCGACCGGGTCGGCGGCAACATCCACACCGTCCCCGTCAAAGGCGGCGGCGACAGCGCCCTGCCCGTCGATCTGGGCGCCCAACTGCTGTCTCCCACCGCCTATCCCTGTCACACCGCCCTGTGTCGGGCCCTGGGGCTGGCGGCCGACCACACCCTGAACGTGCCGATGACCGCGACCTTCTCACCGGTGGGAGCGACGACGCCGACACTGGTCACCGCCGACTCCCCGGCGGACGGGACCACCGGCCGCACACCGGTGGGCGGCCCGGCCGCGGCGACGTTCGCGACCCTGCTCACCGAAGTGGCCCGCCTGGACGCCGACAACGGCCCCGTCACGACCACGGTCGCCGAACTGGCCGCCACGCTGCCGCCCGACGAGGTACGGGGCACCTTCCTGGCATGGTGTGCCTCTCTCGTCGGCTGCACGCTCGACCAGGCCGCCGAGACGCCCGCACGGGCGCTCGCCGTCTGGACCACCGGAGCCTCCCCCGAACACCCCGACGCCGCGCCCGTGTGGCACCTGCTCGCCACCGGACTGGGGGATGTCGCCGACCGGATCGCCGCCTCGCTGCGCACCGCCGTCCGAGTCGGCACACCCGCGCACACGATCGAGATCCGAGACGGTCGTCCGCACCTGCACGACGCCACCGGAACCACCGACTACGACGCGATCGTCGTCGCGACGCCGGCCCCGCGAGCCCGGGACCTGCTTCGGCGCTGCCCCGATCTCCAGGCCCCGGCAACCCACTTGGCGTCGTACGACTACGTCCCCACGACCGTGGTCCTGCACCGCGACCCCGTCCACATGCCGCCCGACCGGGCGCACTGGTCCACCACCTGCGTCACCGTGGACGATCCGTGGGCCGAGAGCACGGTTTGGCTGGGACCGGTCCTGGGCGCCGACATCTTCAAAAGTTGGGTCACCCACCGCGACGAGCCACAGGACGTCATCGCCCGCGCCGAGTACCGACAACTGCGCCCCACCGTCGCCGGAGCGCTGGCGACCCATGCACTCGCGGCCCATCAGGGCCGCCACGGCGTGTACTTCGCGGGAAGCCACCTCGCGACCGCCGACAGCCAGGAAGCGGCGGTGTGCTCCGCGATCGACGCCGTGCACCCACTGGTCTCCACCGCGGGTCGGTACGCCCTGCTCACCGCCGGTGCCGCCCGACACTGACCGGCCCTCTCGCGCGGCGCCGACACGGCGTCGACGCGCGGGCCCGGCAGCGGTCGACGCCGCCGGGCCCGCGCACATCCCCAGGAATCCACCATGGCTCTCAAGACCGCCGCCCGTACCTCCACCATCTCCTACGACATCCGCGGCCCGTTGGCCGGCCTCGCCGACGAACTCGAGGCAACGGGGCGCGACATCATCCGCCTCCACCTGGGCGACCCGGCGGAACACGGCGTCGCCGCGCCGGCGGCCGTGCTCGACGCCGTGCGGCGAAACCTCGACGCCTCGTGCGGATACGGCCACTCCCAGGGCATACCGCAGGCCCGAGACGCCGTCACCGCCTACTACCGGGAACGCGGAATCGACGACCTCGACCCCGACGACGTCACACTGGGCAACGGCGTCTCGGACCTCGTCCAGGTGGCCCTGCACGCCCTGCTCGACCCCGGCGACCAGGTCCTGCTGCCCGCCCCGGGATACCCGCTGTGGGCCGCGGCCGTGACCCTGGCGGGCGGAACACCGGTGCACTACCGCTGCGACGAGGGGGCCGACTGGACCCCCGATCTCGCCGACCTGCGCGCCCGGACCGGACCGCGGACGGTGGCACTCGTCGTCAACTCGCCCCACAACCCCACCGGCGCGGTGTGGCCCGCCCCCGTGCTCCGCGACATGGTCGAACACGCCCGCGCACACGACCTGACGCTGCTGTCCGACGAGATCTACGCCCACATCCTCTACGACGCCTCGCACACCATTCTCGCCGGCCTCGCGCCCGACCTGGCCTGCCTTACCTTCGGCGGGCTGTCCAAGACCCATCGGGTGCCCGGATTCCGCGTCGGCTGGATGCTGCTCACCGGTCCACGCCGGCACACCGCCGAATACGCGCGCGCACTCCACCTGATCGCGTCGCTGCGCCTGTGCCCCAATGTGCCCGCCCAACACGCGATCGTGCCCGCGCTGCGCGACATCGAGCGGACCGCGAGGGAACTGACCGGGCCCGGCGGTGTGCTGCGCGAACGGCACCGGAGCGCGTGGCGGGCGCTAAGCGGGCTGTCCGACGTCGGCTGCGTGCGACCGCGAGGCGCGTTCTACCTCTTCCCCCGCCTGCCGCCGGGTCGCCGAGACGAGTCGTTTGCCCGCGAACTCCTGCGCACGCAAGGGGTATTGGTCGCCCCCGGCAGCGGCCTGCACCACCCGATGGGCGACCACATCCGGTTGACGAGCCTGGCCGAGCCCGCCCGCTTCGCCGAAGCCGTAACCCGGATCGGCCTCCACCTCGATAGTCCCAGCGGGTCCCCGACGACCCGCTCGTCCCAGCGGTAGGACGCGGAACAGGTCCGCCGACACACGGATACATCCGCACCCGCACGCCTTCGGAGAAGCCCCATGCCACAGGATCGTCTCGTCGACCCGACCGGTGCCGAACTCGTCTGTGAGATCCTCGTGGACGAGGGAGTGACCCACGTCTTCGGCAATCCGGGTACCACCGAGATCCCGTTCGTCCGGGCCGTTGCCCGGCGCGACGACATCGCATACGTGCTCGGCCTGCAGGAGGCGACGGTGGTCGCGATGGCCGACGGTCTGGCCCGCCTGAGCGGACGGCCGGCGTTCGTCAGCCTCCACGCCGCCGCCGGACTCGGCAACGGCGTCGGCGCCCTGACCAACGCGGCGGCGGCCCATGTACCCATTGTCGTCACCGCCGGGCAGCAGGATCTTCGCCACCTGTTGAGCGGGCCGGTGCTGGCCGGGGACCTCGCCGGACTGGCCGAGCCCACCGTCAAGTGGGCACACGAGGTCCGCACCCGCGCGGAGGTGGGACCCTCGCTGCAGCGAGCGTTCCGCCTCGCGCTGAGCCCCCCGACCGGCCCGGTGTTCCTGTCCGTGCCGATGAACCTCATGGACGAACGCGGCCCCGGCACACCCGAACGCACCCCCGCGGGTATCCGCGGCGCGGCCCCGGTCGAAGAGCTGACCAGGCTCCTCGACCGGACACCGGCGCACGAGATCGCCCTCGTCTACGGCGACGAGGTCGCCCGCTCGGCCCCGGACGAGGGCATCGCCCTCGCCGACGCCCTGCGGGCGCCGGTGTGGGGGGCCAGTTGGCCGTCCGCCAACCCCTTTCCCACCACCCACGACCTGTGGCGCGGCTACCTGCCGCCCACTGCCTCGGGCATCCACGAGACGCTGTCGGACCACCGGCTGGTCCTGGTGCTCGGCGCACGTGCCTTCCTCGCCTATTTCCCCTATGCCCCGGGACCCGTGACCGACGCGGATACCCGGGTCGTCCAGATCAGCGACGAGCCCGACGACGCCGGTCGCACCACGCCCGTGGAGTTGGTCCTGCACGGGGACCTGCGCGCCACGATCGCACGCCTGTTGGTCGCCCTGGCCGAACGCCGGCGAGGCGGGCCCGGGCCGGCGCACGCCGATGCGGGGCCGGCGCCCGCCGGTCCGGATGCGGCGGCCGTGCGGGGCGGTTCAGACGGGCCGCTCGACGCGCGCTCCGTCGCTCGCGTCCTGGCCGCCGCGTTGCCCGACGACGCGGTGGTCCTGGACGAGGCTCCCGTGACGACCGTCGACCTGCGCCAGGCGTTGCGCCTGCATCGGCCCAACCGTTATCAGTGGGTCGCCGGCGGCCTGGGCTGGGCCATGCCGGCGGCCGTCGGCGTGGCAATGGCGCCCGCCCGCGAGGGAAAGCGGGTGTTGTGCGTCGTGGGTGACGGGTCCGCCCTGTACTCGCCGCAGGCACTGTGGACCGCCGCCCGACATCGGCTGCCGATCACGTACGTGGTGGTCAACAACCGCGAATACCGCGTCCTGAAGGACAATTGGCAGATCCACACGCCCGGCGACCACGACTACCTGGCCCTGGATCTCGACCGCCCTCGCGTCGACTTCGTCGCCCTGGCCCGGTCCATGGGCGTCGAATCCCGATCCGTCACCGACGGGAAGGAACTGCGCCGCGCCCTGCTCGACAGCCACCGACGCGAGGGCCCGTTCCTCGTCGAGGTACGGCTCATGACACAGCGCGCCCGACCGTAGGTATCGGCACCGATCCCGGGCGATCCGGTGTCACGGCTCCTCGGGACGTGTCCTTCGTCCCTGTTTCGATCGCGAGGATCCGCGACCCGGCACCACGCGAACCCTACGGGCCCGCGTCGTGGCGACGGCGCACGGCGCCACGTGGCCGATCCGCCGGTGGGCCGACCACCTCCGGGGTCGTGCATTCGGCCGGAGCGACGATGTGCGGCCCCGGGGCGGGCTCGATGCGAACGTGGTCGACTCGTCCGTGGGCTTCGGCGGTGGACGTGGAGTCCGGGGTGTTCTCGGCTTGGGCCAGGAGCGTCTGCAGGGTGGTGTAGCGATTGAGGCAGTGGTCGCCGACAGGGGCGATGACTCCCCGGAGGGCGGAGAGGGGAGCGAAGCGTCGAGGGACATTGATGCTCGAGGAGCGATTCTCGATGCCGGTGACGACCCGCCGTGCGACGGCCTGGGGGGTGATGGCCGTGCGGAGGGGGCGAGGCAGGATCGTGGTGAGCAGCCTGGTGGCGATGGCGTGGCCGCCGAACACGCAGGTGGTCAGGGGCGTGTCGACCCAGCCGGGGTTCAGGATGCCGACGGTGGTGTGGTGGACGCGCAATTCGGTGCGCAGGGCGCGGGCGAATTGTTCGACGCCGGCCTTGGACGCCGCGTATGGAGCGTTGAGGACGCCGTTGAGGTGGGCGTAGAGCGAGGAGGTGATCAGGACGTGGCCGCGTGCCGCGGTGACGGCCGGAAGAGCCGCACGGACGGTCCGCCATACACCCAACAGATTCGTTTCCAGGATGCGTTCGAAATCGTCGGGGTCGATGGTGGCGATGGTGGCCGGCGGGTCCGGAGGGATCCCCGCGTTCGCGAACACGACATCAAGGGAACCGAAGCGGTCGACCGTGCGCTCGACCGCTTCCGCGAGGGCGCGCCCGTCGGTGACGTCGACGCTCATGGCGAGGGTACGACCGGGGCCGAGCGATTCGGCCAGACGCGCGAGAGAGTGGAGGTTGCGTCCCGTCAACACCACGTTCGCACCCCGCGCGTGCAGGGCCCTCGCGCTCGCCGCTCCGATCCCACCGGCGGCGCCGGTGACCAAGACGGTCTTGTTCTCCACCGAGTACCTGGGCATCCGGCTCCTTGCGGGACTGCGGGCGCGATTGGTGGGCGGGCCGCCACAGGTCTGCGCCGAGGCCGGCCGCCCAGGATGCTCAAAGTAACAGAGTTTTGACACAGAGTGACTAGCGCCGCCACCCGGTCCGTTCACCGGAGACCGTGTCCTGCCACGGCGTGTCCAACCGCGGAACGACGGGCCGGCCGTATCGTCGACCCCACCGACCCCCGCTGCAGCGCCGCAGGAACGCGCGCCACCGGTCCCGCTCCACCACCCGTCCCACTTCGTGCGCGCGCCCGGCCAACTCCCGCGCTGCGTACGTGTCGTCCCCCGTCGCCATACATGTCATCGTGCCCGACCCGACGACGGGTGATGTGTCCGCGCGGTGGTCGGCCTTCGAGTCGATCGGGATGCACAAGCGGCAACGGGTTCGTCCGGGACACGATCGCTGGCGCTGAGGTGACCGCCTCCGGACCGGTCGATATGCGATTCACGGGGAGCGTCCGGGCCGAGGGATATGGTGTTCACGGCGAAGACGCCCCGGAGAACGACGCGTTCTGCTTCGGAACCTCGAGCACACACGCGACACGCCGACTGCGCCGAGGTCGAAAGTCCGCTTTGATCGCGAACGTGAATGCCTACGGGCTTCCGAACACATCACCTTCGAGAGGATTTCCCTACACGGAGATCGCGGCGACGGCGAGACCGACCACGCCGTAGCGGTCGGTCTTCGGACCGGCCGTGGATCGCAACACCAACGACGGCGGATGGCGGTCAGCCTTCGGGCTGGCCGGGGATCGCAACATGGTCATGCAGGGACAGGGCGGCGGAACCACGCTCATGGCGGCCAGCGTTCGGACTGGCTGGGGATCGCAGCCTCGAACGCTTCGGGACCCTGCTCCGGGACGACGTGTGGCGGTCGGTCTTCGGGTCGACCGGGGATCGCAACGCGGCGAGCACGCATGGCATGGCGGCGGCGTATCGGTGGCGGTCGGCCTTCGGGTCGACTGTGGATCGCAACCCGGGTCCTGCACACCACTACAAGGTGTATCAGCGTGGCAACCTGCCGTCGGGTCGGTCGGGGATCACAACGGGGAACGTCCGGGCCTGGTACCGCTCGAACGCAGGTGGCGGTCGACCTTCGGGCCGACTGGGAATCGCAATCATCGAAGATCGGGTCACCGCAGAATCACAGCGGGGTGGCGACCAGCCTTCGGGCTGGTCGGAGATCGCAGCGTCGTGCTGTCCGTCGAGGCCAAGCAGGCGGTGCGCGCGTGGCGGTCGGCTTTCGGGTCGACCGTGGATCGCAACTTCGTCACGGGCGAGGACATCGGCGAGGCACAAGGGTGGCGGTCGACCCTCGGGTCGCCCGGGATCGCAGCCAGGGATATGGCGGTCGGTCTCGGCGTATCCTTGCGTTGCTTCGGCTATCGAGGTTCGGGTGTGTTCCGTCGACTTCGCGATGCTCGGTGTTCTCCGAGGCTCGGCCGGTTTCGGGTTCCGTTGCCCGTGGTGTCCGGGCAGACTGGGACCGATCGAGAAGCCGAACGGGATCGGGGAGGACACGATGGGCAGGACCACGACCGTCGACGGCAGGACCGTCGAGCTGCCGAACACCCTCGCCGAGATCCGCGCCGCGCTCCCCGAGGAACGCCAGGCCGAGTTCGACAAAACCGTCGCCGAGACCCCCCTGGACGAACTCCCCCGCGTCGCCGTACTCCACTACGCGCTCCCTGACCGGGCCCGGGCGGAGGACGACGCGCTCATGGATCGCATCCAGGCCGGCGACTTCTCCGGCCTGGTCAACGCCGACGGCACCCCGTTCGTTCCGTGAGCGTCTACCGCGTGGCATACGCCCCGGAAGCCGCCCGCGAACTCGCCAAACTCCCACCCGCCCGCCGCACGACTGTCGAGAGGGCGATAGACCGCCTCGCGGACGACCCGTACGCCCACGGAACCGCCCTCGGCGGGGACAAGGACCGCCGCGAGGCCACCGTCACGGACGTCTTCATCGTCTACCTCGTCTCCGCATCCGTACTGACCGTCACCGTTGTGCGCGCCGTACCCGAACCCCACTGAAACCCGCGAACCGACCCACCGACGAACGGAATCTGGACGTACTCGACGCGCAAGGCCTTGGTGCCCGCCGGTGTTCGTTGCGGAGTGTGGTGGGAGTAGAGAGGTAGGCTGCCGTCGTGTCGGCGGGGATGCGGAACCTGCGGCCAGGACGCACCCGACCTCGGAACCTTGAGCACACACGCGACACGCCGACTGCGCCGAGGTCGCTTTGATCGCGAACGTGAATGTCAGCGGGCTTTCGAACGCGGTGGCCCTGGCGGGATTTCCCTGTTCGGGCAGGGTGGCGGTCGACCTTCGGGTCGACTGGGGATCGCAACGGCCAGGGCGGCGCCGAGATTGACGGTCAGCACCGGTGGCGGCCGACCTTCGGGTCGACTGGGGATCGCAACTCGATACGGGCGATGACGTGGCACTCGCGTTGCGCGTGCGGTCGACCTTCGGGTCGACTGGGGTCGCAACCGGTGGGAGACGCCCGATGGCGCGATGTGCCCACGTGGCGGTCGGCCTGGAAGTTCGTTGACGTCCAATGTGGAGAGCGTGACTGCGGGATAGGCTGCGTCGGTGTCGGTGACGAAGTCGCCGCAGGGGACGGTATCTTCTGCTTCGGAACCCCGAGCGCACATGCGACATGCCGGGTGCGCCGAAGTCGAAGGTCCGCTTTGCTCAAGTACGTGAATGTCGGCGGGCTTCCAGGCACGGTGCCTTCGGCGGGATTTCCCTGCTCGGGCAGGGTGGCGGTCGACCTTCGGGCCGACCGGGGATCGCAACGACGGTTGGACGGAGTCACGGGTCTGTCCGCGCCTCGTGGCAGTCGACCTTCGGGTCGACCGAGGGTCGCAACGATCGGACGTAGGTCGGCCGCTCGCAGCAGACGCAGTGGCGGCCGGCCTTCGGGCAGGTTGGGGATCGCAACGCCTGGTCTGGGGCGTCGATGTCCTCGCGCCGGACCAGGCCCCCTCTCGGGCCGGCCGTGGATGGCAACATCACGTGGGTGAGGTGCGTGAGCGAGCCACCGCGTGGCGACCGACCTTTGGGTCGGTCGAGGATCGCAACGCAGGCCGGTCGGGCGTGAGCCCCACGGCCGCCGTGGGAAGCGGTCGATCCGGGTCGGCCGAGGCGCGATACGACGCGGAAGAACTCGTTCGCGTGGGTCCGAACGCCCTCGCGTCGATTCTCGACGCCTGCTGATCCGGGTGGCCCACCGGCCCGCCCCCCGTTCGGGGCGGGCGGTGGGCCCATGTGCTCACGGACTCGACGGTGTCCGTCGCATCGCAACCGACGGGTGGATCGTCAGTAGCAGTCCAGGCTGGAGGCCGCGTCGTTCGACTGCACGTTGGGCGAGCTCGCGCCCGGCAGCATCCTCCAGATGCGGCCGCCGCCGGCGCCGTAGTCGTTCCAGACGTCGACGAACCTCGTCGGGGAGTTGTCCGCCCAGGCCGACGCCTGGTCGTTGAAGCCGTAGTCGGTCAGGTTGATGATCAGGCCCGAGCAGATCGCCGGGATCGCGTTCCAGGCGAGCATGCGCCCGCCGAAGCCGCTGTGCTCCCACAGACAGAACTGGTCGTAGCCGCAGTCGGCGACGCCGCGCAGGCCGGCGAGCTTCAAGGTGACGGCGCCGTTGTGCCAGGAGACGGTGTCCGCGCCGGTCTGCACGCCACCGGGGTGCTCGGCGAGCACCTGGGCCATCTGCGTCCGTAACGATGCCGCCGTGGGGGCGGCGTCGGCGACGCCGGTGCCGACGGGTAAGCCGAGGCCGACGACGACCGCGGTGGCCAGTGCTGCTGACTTGATCTTCATTCGATACCCTCGCTGTCCGTTCGCATGGATACGTTCGGTCCGTTCGCGCGGTTCGATGGATCCGGGAACAGGGACGGCGGGGGTTCGCGGTGGACCCTCGCGGACTCTCTCGCGCAGGGCGGGACGTGCTCACCGGACCGGTTCCGCTCCGCGCCGCTCCCGTACCCATTAAGTCGAACCCGGGGCGCCCGGGCAAGCAAACACGATATGAACTCCCGCCCCAGACAAGGCAATTGGCAATCCGGCACCTCATTGCCCGGCACCCACACCCCGTCCTGCGGGCACCGCGCCGGCCCGGCCGGGAGCGCTCTTCCGTACCGCCGGCGGCCGGTGAAGGAGACGCTGCACCCGGGCATGTGCCGTTCGTCGACCAGGTGTCATCGCAACCCGGTCGCCGGTGCGCTCTTGCCGGGCGCAGCCGGGGCCGTCGGGGAATTCGCCTCCCCCGAGATCATCCGTGCCGGGTACTCGCGGGGCCGGGCAGCGCAGCCGGGAGTCCGGGGATGATCACCCTCGGGGTGTCGTACAGGGTCCGCGTCCACGCGAGATGGCGGTCGACCCTCGGGTCGACCAGGGATCGCAGCCATCGGTGTCGACTCCGCCTTCGACGCGAACGTCGGCAGGCACGGCGGCGCGTCCCGTACGCGGGCACCGAAATCGTCGAGGAACCGAATCCCCCGCTTGCGCGGGGCTGATCGGCCGAGGCATCGAGCTCTCCGTGTAAGCGAGTTGGTCGTACGGTCGGTGCTCCGAGCTTACAATTGCGTGTTCAAGCCGGGTGTGCGCCAGTGGTGCTCTGTCGGGTCGGCGTCACACCGTGATGTGGGCGCCGGTGCGTTGTGTGGACGGGACTGTCGTGCGGCTCGAGTCGGCAAGCTCGGCCCGCGGCCGCCGTCCGAGACGTCGGTTGTCGTCCGGACGGGCCCATGCCGGGCCGGACAAGAGAGTCACCGTGTGGGTGTGCTTGGGACAAGGGGGACCCGTGGACAGGTCGGGCTGCTCGACGACGGATCACGTGTTCCTCGAGTACGCGGTCAAGAAGGGCTTGGCCATCGATCGCGTGCGTTGGCGGCACGTGTTCCGGGACTCGATCTGGGGATTGGCGATCACCCTACTGCTCATCGGGGTGACCTGGGCATTGTTCGGTCCGGTCGTACCGTTCGTGATCGCCGGGGTCTTCGTGGGCTGGGGTGTGCTCTGCCTGGGGTATCGACTGGCCCGGGGCCATCGGCCCGGGTGCGCGGCCAGGTTGGCAACGCTGTCGGTGTTCCGGTTCTTCGAGAACGCCCTTGACGCCGTGGGGCAATAGGGGCGGTTCGGTGGGTTTCCCTGCTCGGGCAGGGTGGCGACCGACCTTCGGGCCGGTCGGGGATCCAACTGCCCCGCTCCGCAGAACGCGCCGGACAAGTGCGAAGTGGCGGTCGACCTCGAGTCGATCGTGGATCGCAACACACCACCCTCGGCCGCCCGCACCTCGGCCCGCACGTGGCGGTCGACCTTCGGGCAGGCCGCAGGTCGCAACACCTTGAACGAACCGCTGTATGTCGACCCATGCGTGGCGTTCGGCCTTCAAGCTACTCGGGCAAGGCGGTCCATCGGGTGTTCGCATCCGGCGGGCAGGAGGCGTTCTTCGAGGGGCACGTTCACGCCTTGCGGGCACTGGGCGGTTATGTGGGTGACAACTCTTCCGCGATCTCGTGTTTCCGGTCAGGATGGTCGCTCCCGTCGAGGAGCGCGGATGGCCTGGCAGCCGGAGTTGGTACGACGCGTCGATGCCTCGGGCAATCCCACGGCGTCGCTGGGGCATGCCTTGGTCGACGACTATCTCGAGTTCGTCGCGGCCCGCTGTCGACCCAACACTCTGCTGGCCACCGCCTATGACTTGAAGGTCTTCTTCTCGGCGGTGCCCAAGGAGCCGACCGACGTCGTCACGGCGGATGTCTTCGCGTTCATCACCGCGCAGAAGAAGCCGCGACGCGGGCCGAAGGTCGTCCGGCTTGAGGATGGTGAGGCGGGGCTGTCGGCACGGACCATCAAGCGCCGGCTGGCCAGTGTCTCGGGTCTGTTCGGCTACCTCATGACCCGCGACGACGTGGTCGTTCAACGCAATCCGGTTCCGGTGGGGCTGGCCAACCGCAGGCGGAGCGGTAATCGCGGGGCGCCGTTGCTGCGCACGCCGCGCACTCTGCCCCGCGTTCTTGGCCCGGGCGAGGTCGAGGCGGTGCTGGGCGCGCTGAACACCGTGCGGACCGGGCCATGATCCTGGCGATGCTCCTCGGCGGGCTGCGCCGCTGCGAGGTGCTCGGTCTTCGGCTGGGGGACCTCTCGCCGGGCGAGCGTCGGGTCTTCATCAGCGAGGGCAAGGGCGGCCACCAGCGTCTGATACCGATCTCCGCGCAGTTCTTCAGCACGGTCGGCGACTACCTGGACCGCGAGCGTCCCCCGGTCGACCACGACCGGCTGTTCGTGGTGCTGCGCGGCCCGACCCGCAGCCGGCCGCTGTCCGCCGCCGGCCTGGACGAGATCCTCGAAGGAGCCCGGAAGCGGACCGGACGACCGCGGCTGCCCTGCCATCAGCTTCGCCACACCTGCCTGACCCGGCTACAGGAGGCGGGCATGGCGCTGGAAGCGGTGCAGGCCCAGGCCGGACACCGCTCCATCGAATCGACCCGGATCTACATCCACCTGGCCAACAGCTGGCTCGCCGAGCAGTACCTGCAGGCCGGCGCCGCCATCGACGCGGACAGGACGGGCGCCTGATGCGCCGGGCCCGCGCCGCGGCCCTGCCGATCGTGCGCCCTGACCTCGTCGAGTACTACCTCGCCCACCGGGCCGCCCAGGGCATGAACACCGACCGCAAGGTCCGCTGGGGCGCCCGCGCCCTGCTCGCCACAGTCCCGGACCTCGCGGACTTTGCGGGCCTGCCGCTGGAACGCCGGCTCGCCTTCAACCACGAGACGCGCCGGTTCATCAGCTGGCTCGCGGTGACCGGACGCCTCCAGCCCGGCGCGGACTACCTGGTGGCTCGGCGCCCGCGCCTGGGCATCGTTCTGGCCCGCACCGATCCCGAACTGCACCTGCGCTTCATGGAGACCGCTCGCTCGCTCGGCTTCCGCGACACGGTCGCGATGACCCAGTTCAACCTGCTGGCCCACTTCGTGGCACTGTTCGGCCGGCAGCCTCACGAGCTGCGGCAGGCCGACTGGGACCAGGGACGGCACCTGCTGCTCGAAGCGGCCCTCCGCATCCCCAACCGCGGGGTGAAGGCCCTCTCGACGGCCCTGTTCAATCTGAGGCGACGCTGTTCCACTGCAGCCTGTCCGACCAGCTGCCGCGAAGGCGCTCGCCGGACCGGGCCGACATACGGGCCCAGGAGTGGGCCCGCGTCCCGGCCGCACTGGCGGGGAGCATGCAGCACTACCTGCAGCAGATCGGCGGCACGCTGCGGCCGGGAACCGTGAAGAACGCCGAGCTGACGCTACGGGAGTTCGCCCTGCTGGTGACCGACGAGGACACGGCGGTGAGCCGCGTGGCCGACCTCAAACGGTGGCACATCGAACGCTACCGGCAGTGGCTACTGGAGCGGCCGGCCGCCCGCGGCGGGCCACTGCACCGGCACACCGTCCGCGACCGGCTGAGCAAGCTCCGCGGGTTTTTCCGCCGCCTGGACGAGTGGGACGCCGACGACCGACCGCCCCGCCAGCTGGTGTTCGACAGCGACTTCCCGATCGCAGACGAGCCACTGCCCCGCTTCCTAGACGATGCGGCGGCCGCCAAGCTGCTGGCCGCCGCCCGCCAGGACCCCGATCCGTTCACCCGGTTGGCCATCGAGATCCTCGCCCGCACCGGGATGCGTCGCGGCGAGATGCTCGGCCTCACGATCGACGCGGTGGTCCAGATCGGCTCCGCCTACTGACTGCGCGTCCCGGTCGGCAAGATGCACACCGACCGCTACGTCCCCCTGCACCCGCAGCTGAAGACGCTGCTGGACGACTGGCTGCTGCACCGGCCCGAGGGCCTGCGGTCGAACCTGCTGTTCATCGATCACGGCCGCCAGGTCAACGCTTCCCGCATCGAGCAGGCTGTCCGCAAGGCGGCGGAGCGGGCCGGCCTCGGCCGAGTCACGCCCCGCCAGCTCAGACACACTCTGGCCACCCAGGCGATCAATCGCGGTATGTCCCTGGAGGCGATCGCCGCTCTGCTCGGTCACCGGTCGTTGTCCATGACGCGTGTTTACGCGCGGATCGCCGACCGGACGGTGGCGGACGAGTACTTCGCGGTCTCGGAGAAGGTTGAGGCGCTCTACGACGCCCCGCGCCGACTGCCGGCCGACGCGGAGGGAACGGAGATGGCCAAGCTCCGCCGAGAGATGCACCGCCGAATGCTCGGCAACGGCTACTGCGCGCGCCCCGTCGAGATGGACTGCCATTTCGGGTCGATCTGCGAGTCCTGCACGTTCTTCGTCACCACCATCGATTTCCGCCCCACCCTCGAACGCCAACGCGATGACGCAGCGGCGAAAGGACAGGTCGCCCGCGAGCAGATCTTCGATGGAGTCCTCAGCCGACTCGACGGAGAAGCATCCTGACCTCCTCCGAGTCAGCGGATGATCAACTCGATGGACGCCCGACCAGGTCAGGTGACACGCTCCACTGCGTGACCGCGATTCGAATCCTGGCCGAGTTCGGCTCGTCCGCAGCCATCGGCCCGCTGCACTGCGGCGCGTCTCTCAACGACATCGCGGCGACCCTGGGCCCGCCGTGGGACATCGGTCGGGTGAGCAAACGGCGGCGCTGGCCTCATCTGTTCTCCTACGGGGATGCTGAGCTCTGTGTCTGTCGCTGCCGCCGCGTCACGATGATCAGCGTCCAGACCTGGCGAGACGCCGTCGAGCTTCCCGTCCCCGGGACGGAGAGACTCGCGGCGTTCGCCGGGCCCCTCACACACTCGCAAATCACGGCGGAGCTCAACACGATGGGCTGCCGCTTCAATCCGGTGACACTCCGCCAGCCGCCTGGACAATTGACGCTGCAGGTCACGGCGACGGGTGTCACTTTCACCTTCCGGACCGAGGCTGGCTCCGAGCCCCTCCTGGACAGTGCCAGCCACTGGAGCAACACCCACGAGTGCACACTCCAGCCAAATCACGCTCCAGATGACGGCTTCGGCGCGTGATGAACCCCGGTGATCCGGCCAACAGCCAACGGCCCCGGTCAGGGTCCGGCCCCCCAAAGTGCGCTCCCGGAGCTTGACAGCGAGACCCGCATATTAGAGGAGTGCCGACCGGGAAGGTCCGCTACGACAACCTTAGAGCCGCCGTCGCCCAGGTCCTGGGCTTCTCACGGCAGCGCGTGGAAGCCGAGCGATGGACGGCGTTCCGCTCGCACCACGGCCTGGAAGCTCTCTATTGCCGGCCTGGCCTCGGCGGCGCCCACGAGAAGGGCGGCGTCGAGGGCCAGATCGGCTGGTTCCGCCGCAACCACCTGGTTCCCGTCCCCGAAGTCGCCACGCTCGCCGAGCTGAACGAAATGATCGAGCAATGGGACCGGGAGGACGACGCCCGCCGGATCCGTTCCCGGCCCCGCACCATCGGCGAGTACTTCGCCGTGGAGCAACCCGTGCTCGCGCCGCTGCCGGACGAGCCGTTCGAGACGGGTCGCCTGTTCACCCTCCGCGTTGACCGATACAGCCAGATCAGCGTCCGCACGACCGCTACTCGGTGCCGGTGCGTCTGATCGGCCGCACTGTCCGCGTCATGCTGCACGCCTCCGAAGTGGTCGTCCACGACGGACGAGAGGAGGTCGCACGTCACGAGCGGCTGATCGCCAAGGGCGGCACGCACCCGCCTCGACCTGGACCACTACCTGGAGGCACTGGTGCGCAAGCCCGGAGCCCTGCCCGGGGCGACCGCGCTCGAACAGGCACGTTCCGCGGGCAAGTTCACCCCGGTCCACGACGCCTGGTGGGCAGCCGCCCGAAGGGCTCACGGAGACCGGGACGGCACCCGCGCCCTGATCGAGGTCCTGCTGCTGAGCCGCCACCTGCCCCACGAACACCTCGTCACAGGCCTCGCGGTCGCCCTGAAAGCCGGAGCGTTGACCGCCGACGCCGTCGCGCTCGAGGCCCGCAAGGCCGCCGAGACCGACACGCCCGGACTTCCCGCCGAGCCCGAGCGGCCGACCACAGGCCAAGCGAACGTCACCTCCCTGACCGCCAGGCGCCTGGCCCACCTCCCACCCGACACCCGGCCACTGCCCTCGGTGGCCCACTACGACCAACTGTTGCGACACCGGCGACCGAACCGCCCGACCACCACCTGAAGGAGAACGCCGTGACCTTCCCCCACCAACGAGGACTCACCGAGCAGGCCGCCAATGCCGCCGCCGACCAGGCATGCCGGATGCTGCGGCTGCCCACCATCCGCGCCCAGTTCCCCGAACTCGCCGAGACCGCCTCCCGCGAACAGATGTCCTACCTCGGGTTCCTGGCCGAACTGCTGATGTCCGAGTGCGACGACCGGGCCCGGCGCCGCTCCGAGCGCCGCATCAAGGCCGCCGGCTTCCCTCGCGATAAGTCCTTGCGCAAATTCGACTTCGACGCCAACCCCAACATCGACCCCGCGATGATCCACACCCTCGCCACCTGCGAATGGATCAAGAAGAGCCTCCCACTCTGCCTCATCGGCGACTCCGGCACCGGCACCGTCAAGTCCCACCTGTGACGGCGGTCATGGAAAGCTGGGTCTTCGGCGATTTCCGTGAAGCGGATCATGGTGTGGTAGTCGTGCTGGGTGCTCGGGGGTCAAGTCGCTGAACTGCTGGGAGTCTTGTTTCCGCATCTGTCGCGGGTGGTGGTCGAGGCGGTCTCCGCTGTCGGGAGGTCGGTGCGGATCAAGGCGCGTTGTACCGGTCTGGAGGCTGAATGCCCGGGGTGTAGGTCACCGTCCCGGCGGGTCCACAGCCGGTATGCGCGGATGCTCGCGGACACCGCTGTGGCAGGTCGCCCGGTCGGAATCGAGCTGCGTGTTCGTCGGTTCTTCTGCGACGAAGTCGCATGCCGGAGAAGGACGTTTGCCGAGCAGGTCGACGGGCTCACCGTCCGGTACGGTCGGCGCACCCCGACCGCGCAGCGGCCGCTGGAGCGGGTCGCGCCGGCACTTGGTGGCCGGGCCGGCGAGCGCCTGACCGCGCACCTGGCCGTCCCGACGAGCGGGTCGACGTCCCGGCGCCGCTGCGGGTGGAGGTGCTGGGCGTGGACGAATTCTCTCTACGGCGCGGCCGGGTCTTCGGCACGATCCTGGTCGACATGCAGTCGCACCGGCCTGTCGACGTGCTGCCGGACCACACCGCGGACACCTTCGCCGCCTGGTTACGCGACCATCCCGGGGTTCGCATGGTCTGCCGCGACCGCGGCGGTGCGTTCGCCGAGGCCGCCGAACGCGCGCTGCCCGGTGTTCCGCAGGTCGCTGACCGCCGGCATTTGCTCGACAACCTCGCCACCGCGGTGGAGAAGGCCGTCCGGCGACACCGTGCCTGCCTGAACCCGCCCCCACCCGAACGCACCGTCCCTGACAGCACACCGGACCCCGACGACGAGGAAAGCCCGGCCCGGCGGCAGATACGCGCCCGCTGGACCGAGATCCGCGCCCTGCATGACCTGGGCCTGACGATCACTGCGATCAGCGAGCAGACCGGGCCGGCCGCAAGACCGTCCGCCGCTACGCGCACGTCGCCACCGGCGACGAGCTGATCACCGTCCGACCGCGCCGCGGCAGCGCCCTCACACCCCACATGCCGTACCTCGCCGCGCGGTGGGCCGAGGGCTGCAATAACGCGCAGACGCTCCGCGACGAGATCGCCGCCCGCGGCTACACCGGTAGTCGCAAGACCGTCCGCCGGTTCCTCAACAGCCTTGCAGACAAGGATGGTTCGCCCATGAAGCCACTTCCGCCGCCGCCTGTCCGCGACGTGGTCCGATGGATCGTCGGGCGACCCGAGCGGCGGAGCGAAGCCGCCCGGCTGCAACTGAAGGACCTGTGTGAGCGCTGCGACCATCTCGCTGAGATCGACCGGCTCGCCCGCGGCTTCGCGACGCTCCTGCGACGACGCCACGGCCACCGACTTCCCGAATGGCTCGCCCGGGCGGACGCCTCCGAGATCAAGGAACTCCGCACCTTCGCCCAGGGCCTGCGCAAAGACCTCGACGCCGTCACCGCCGGCCTGACCCTCCCCTGGAGCTCGGGCGCGGTCGAAGGACACGTGAACCGAACGATTATGTGGAATCTGAGTTGTCAAGGTCTTCGGCGGTGCCGGCAACCGCCGGCCCGCAGTTGTGGGGCAGATGGGCGACGACCAAGGCGACTGCGTCACCAGGGGTGTCGGCTTCTCCGATGTCCGCCGGTCCGTGAGGTGACCGGGTGTGCCACCAGGTCACTCGGTAGCTTCCGTTCGCGGGGGTGATCACCGCGATGTCGTGGGTGTAGGGGAATCCGGTGCAGCGGCTGAAGTTCAGCGTCCGGTGGCTGTGGAAGGGAAACAGGGCTCGCAGCCGCGGCTGAGCGTATGCAGCCTCGATGAGCTCATGGTCAACGTGCCATGCAGTGGTCCGCCGGTAACTCGTCCATTGGGCCTCGACGGCGTCACCACGCTCGTGGGCCTCGGCGAGCGGACTGTAGTCGACGAACGGGCATGCGGACTTCAGGCGTGCCAAGGTGACGCCGGACTGCCAAGCGCCGAAGGCCGACGCAACGGCGTCCAAGCTGGCCGTCGTGCCTTTGGCCATCATGACGCCGCGTTCCCAGAAGTCCACGATGAAGACGCGCTCTGCGATACCGAGGAGAGCGGTGGTCGTCCGCCTGTCACCGTCCGCTCGGGCTCCGCACCGCCACCAGCCCGGAGCGCGTTCGGGAAGCACGTCCAGGGCATGTCCAGCTTCGTGAACGGCTGTCTGCAGGATGCTCTGGAGCGTGCCGTCCAGACCGAGTTCGGGATAGAGGTCGGCCAGGTTGTCCGCGGCGGGGTCAGGAGTCACGATTCCCCTTCTTGCCGATGCACTCCGGGTGCGGTCGGCCCTTTGACACGTCCCGACGGCGGCTCGCTGCGTCGGACTTCGACGAGAGGTAGCAGCATGGAGTCTGCAGGTATTCCGAGTTGGCGGGGCGTCGGGCCTGCCGGGGTGGGAACATCGCCAGGCGGGCGAGGAGCTTGTCCAAGGCGGTCTGGCCGTCATCGACGGCATGGCGTTCGTCGTCGGTCAGCGGAATGGTGGCGAGCATGCGCTGAAGGTTGCCTTTGGCCTCCAAGATCTGACTCTTGGTGGAACCCTTCGGGGTGTAGAAGTCGCACTTGGCGCAAGCCATGCGATGTTGGCACTGCTCGAAGAAGGTGTAGGTGCAGTAGCCGTGGCCGAGGTCGTAGTGCTGCCAGGGTTCGCCGGTCGCGGCGGCTCCGGAGGCGACCGCGTCGCGGTCGACCAGGACCTCGATGGTGCGGACGTTCCGCTCGAAGTAGCCGGCTTCGGAGTATGCCTTGGACAGGGTGTTCGGTGTGATCTTCGCGTAGTACTGGGTGGATTGCGGTGATCGGTGTCCGAGCCAGGCTTGCAGTTCGAACAGCGTCATCGGTTCCTTGGCGTTGTAGAGCTGGCTGGCGATGGTGGACCGAGCACGGTGGCTGGTGATGTTCCCGCGAACGTCGGCGGCGGGAACACCGGCTTTGCGGCAGAGCATCGGGATGACCGTGTTGTTGATGTAGTGGGTCGAGACACGGCGGGCCCGGATGGCGAACAGCAGGTCAACGCGCTCGCCGGTGCGGCGGTCAGTGAACTTGGGCTGATCCGGGCGGACAGCCTGCCAGGCGTCGACGGCCTGGCCGAGGATCGGGTCGACCGGCTTGCTGAAGGCGGTGCCAGTCTTGTGGGGCGGGACGTCGAGGAGGCAGACGGTGTCGCGGGCCAGGACCTGCGGTGAGTCACCGGTGATCGGGGCGCCGTCGTGCTGCCAGCGGATGCAGCCCACCCTCAACCGGGCGATCTCGTTGCTGCGTTGGCCGGAGAACAACCAGGTCAGCGTGACGGCCCGGACCAGTTCGAAGGGGTAGAACTGCCCGGCCTGGGACTGCGGGAGATCCCCGACTTCGAGGTTCAGGCCCGCCCACAGAAGCTTCGCCCAGATCTCATCGGCGATCACCCGCGGGTCGGGGCCGAGGAGAGCAGTGATGCTGCGGGGAATCGCCAGCGCGCGCAACGGGTCGAAGCTGCGGGGCAGCCACTCCCATTCCTGGCAGTCCTTGAAGAACGTCCGCAGCGCGGTGATATGCCCGGCCTTGGTCGCCGCTTCGAGCGGCTTCCCGAGACGGTCCCCCAAGCTGGCCGTCCGCTGAACGTAGTCACCGACCTTCATCCGGTCCACTGCGGCGATCCAGGTCGCGCAGGTCTGACGCGTCCAGTCGTTCGGGTCCGCGGCGTCGAGCTGTTCCGCGGCGATCCACCGGCCCACCCGGAGAAGGGTCGAGCGCATGGCACCGCGGACACCCGGGCTGAGCGTAGAGGTGGCGTACCAGCGGTCGACCCACTGTTCCCACACCTTCGCGCCGCCGGTCGCCCGTGCCGACCGGCGGCCGGTGATGGGCTGCGGAGGATCACAGAACCCGAGTTCGGCAACCGCCCGCTGGGTGGCGTGCAGGGTGTAAAGCTGTGAGCCGGCCAGCATCTTCTCGCGGCGGACCCGGTCGAACAGCGTGGTGTCGAGATCCTCAAGATGCGGGCTGCGGTTGAGAAGAAGCAGCTGGCAGACGACCATCGGCAGCAGAGTGTCGTCGTCCCGGCCCAACTGGTATCCCCAGGAGACGAGGACCGCGCGGATGCGGGCGATCTCGCTGTTCACCCGGTCACGTCCGAAGATCCGCCAGGACAGGGTGAGTCGTTGGAAGCTGCCGAGTCGGTGGAACTCGTTGAACGAGCCCAGCAGGTAGGCGTGCGCGGCGAGGTAAGGGCGGACCTCGTCGTTGACCCAGCCCGGGCCGTGCTGATGGAACTCGGTCTGGTTGCGGCCGAGCAGATGGACCCACTCCTGCGGGGTCCATCCCCAAAAGGTCCGGCCGGTTTCCGCGCAACGCGTCAGCATCACGGCGATCACGTCGAGCATGGCGCGTCGCCGATGTGGGGTGGGCGGCGAGTCCAGGGCGGCGTTGACCGCCTCCATCGGACCCAGCAGACGCCGGATCACCTGCCACCCGGCAGCGGACGGATCGTGGTCCTTGAGCCGACGCAGATTCCGCACCCCGAGTTCGCTGACGGCTCGGGCCTCGGCGGGCCGAGCAAGCTTCGCGCTCCTACGGCGCCGCATACTGCTCGCGGATTGACGCGCTTCACGGAAATCGCCGAAGACCCAGACGATCTATCCGCCCACGGGGAGCATCACATTTCCGCCGTCAGGCCGGCGAGGCTACCGGGCAGAGCACATCCCGCAGGAGATCCCCGCGGCCCGGCTCGACGTCCTCCTCGGTCGCGACCGCGCCGCCTACGCGCGGACGATCCGTGCACTACGGCGACTGACCGCCTTCCAACTCGTCCAAGCCGCCGAGACGAGCACGCTGTGCGAGGCCGCCCGGTTCCTCGGCATCCCCTCGGCCCGGCTCACCGATCCGACCAAGCGAATCCCGCCCTCCGACCGCCTCCCCCAGCTCCGCGACGGCCAGGACCTCACCCAGGCACTCGAACGCCTCGCACAGCACGTCGGGAACGACCCACACTCGATCGACCACCACGAGCGCCGACAGCGCCTCGCCACCCGGCATCTCGGCGCCGCCGACCGGGAAGCCCTCAAGCGGGAGTCCGACTTCGTCCCCAGGCCCCCGCTCTCCCCCACCGGCCGCCCCGAACGGACCGGAACACCGTGTCGTCAAAGCCCTGACGAACCGCGCACCGTCACAGAGATAACGGCAACTCGTCACAGCGCTGGCGGCGCGCGCCGGCACCCTGGTCGGCGTAGAGGCGCCGGGCTCGGTCCGGGACTCGTGAACGCGCTCGCGTCTCGGTGCCGGGACGGGTGGTGCGGCTCATCCTCAGGTCGCCCAGGGAAGACGTACCGCCTCGACGTCGGTGTCGTTCAGCAGCGCATCGATGAGGGCTGGAGGCCCGGCGATCTTGGTGGCCCACAGGTCGTAGTCGGTGCACAGGACCCATGAGCGGTCTTCGGCCCAGAGGTTGGCGGGGCTGAAGTCGGCCGGGGCGGCCTCGGACATGTCGTAGAGGACGGCAGCGTCACGCAGGCGCCCCGCCCGCACATGGAGGTCGTCGAAGTCGACGGCCCCGAGCGTCAGCGGGTTGTAGTAGGCCAGGCAGCGAGTGTCCGGACCCGCGGGGCTCTGCGCGGCGAGGATGTCGATCAGCCGGATCCAGGTCTCACGGTCCAGGCTCCCCTCGGTGGGAGGAACGATGCCGAGCGGCCAGCTGCCGTTCTTCGTGACCGAGGGAAAGCAACGGTGGGAGGGCAGCAATCCGTCGGGGACGATCGGGTCGCCGCTCCGCCGGGCAAGTTCCGCCCAGCGCAACCGTCGCCAGCCGGGGCCGGGATGCCCGGCGCGGCCCAGGCCACCTCCCGTGGCGTCGCCCACGGCGTCGAGATCGATGCCCGCGACGATGTCGCGCAGCGTACTTCCGTCCGCCAGACGCGCCTGGCGGTACTCGTGGTGCGACACGTCGCCCGGCCCGTCCTCGTGCTCGTACATGGCGTTGAGCACCCAGACCGCATCGGGCATCGATGGCGGCATGAACCCGGTCAAACCGTCGCCGCACAGCGCACGTAGCCAGTCCGTCGCGCCGACCGGCGCGAGCGGCCATACGTCTGACAACAGATTCGATTCCTCGGGCATGCGTTCATGATCTCATTCGCGGCCACGAGCCACGCAAGCGAAAAAGCCCTGTGGCGCGAGGAGTTCCGTTCCTGCGGGGAGCGGGCCGGGCATCCCGCTGCCGTCACGGAACGGTCCGGCCCTGGGCGGCCGAGGGATCGCGGCGGCCCCGGCGCGACAGGGGTCGTTCCCGGGGCGGCCGAGGGGTCAGGTGGTCGCGAGCATGCCGACGCGCAGGATGGTGAAGGCGCGGGTGAGCAGGCGGGAGACGTGCATCTGGGACACGCCGAGGCGTTCGCCGATCTCGATCTGGGTGAGGTCGTCCCAGAAACGCCGCGGCCGGGAAGGGGCAGTCGATCCCGCCCGGCGCGCCGACCCTCCCGGAGCGCCTGCGCGCGGTGGTGATCGGACACCGGCCGACCCGGCATCCGTGACCGGCACTTCGACGCCACGGCGCGCACCGCCGCCGACGGCACCGTCACGCGCCTCCCGAGCGCATGGTCGCCGCACACCGACCATGCTCCCGCCGCCCCGACGAGCAAGGACCCCACGGCGTGATCGAGGCGCGATCGCGGTGCCCACGCCGATGCCGGCCGCCGTCGACCGTCGCCGTCGAACGGATCGGCAAGGCGAAGCCGTCCATCACGGGGGTTGCGGCCGGTGTACCGTCATGTTGCATTCGACCCCACCGACGCACGATGGCGCCCGGTCGACGCTTTTCACGTCTGTCCGGTGTCGGGCTCCGGTCCGGATATCGGCCCGAATGCGTTGCCGTACAGCGCGAGGAGCTCGTTGACGACCATCTCGCGGACCAGGACGCCCGCGACGGTCAGGACCCCGTCCCAGGCGACGGCGTCGAGATGGGCCGGGTCGTCGGCGTCGGCCGGCAACCGTTCGGCCACGGCGTCGTAGGCGGCTGCGAGTTCTCGCATCAGGTCCGCCTCCCGCACGGTGCGCAGGCTCGCGCCCAGCCACGGCAGCGGGTCGTCCGCGTCGCAGGAGTCGTCGAACAGGACGTGGACGATGGCGTCGAGGTTCTCGAACTCGTCGTCGTTCAACCACACGTCACGCTGCCACGAGGCGCTGGACAGGGACAGCACGGCCTGTACGACGGACATGCGGTGATCGGGGTAGACGATCGCGTAATCGGTCACGCCCGACGTTAACGCCCCTCCCGACAGTGGGTCGAACCGATTTCGCCGTGCCCCTCACGCTCGCCAACGCCCCGTCGGCTGCGCTCGACGTCGACTCGGCATGCGCGGCGACTGCTCGATCGGCCGGCACCGAGCGGCATCGATCGCAAGGACGAAAGCGCGCACGGCGTGGCCCTCGGTCACGGCGGCGGCTGTTCCTCGCCCGAACTACCAAAAGGCCACGAGGAGTCCGGGTGCGACTCGGTGGCAGGCCCGGGCGATCGCGGTGGACACGGCGGCGGCGCACCGGCCCGGCCGGGGCACCTGGAGGTGTCGCGCGCGCCCACATGGAGACCGTGACCGCGTTCGACGGCGGGCCGGAAGACGTACGGCTCGGAACCTGGGTGGCCACCACCCGGCGGGCGCAACTCCCGGCCGAGCGCAACGCCGAGTCGGACGCGCTCGGCATGCGCAGGCCGTGACGTTCGTTCCATCCACGGGTCTTTCCAATGGAACCGAACATCCGTCCCGGATCCTGCAAAACCACAGGCCACAGACCAGACGAAGCCGAACAAGACAGCAAAGCCCCGGCCACGCAGCCAAGATCCATAAACCCAGGTTCTGCGAATCCAACGGTCAACACATGATCAATCGACAAGATCTTTCAAAACAGCCGGGACGGAGCAACCCATGCAGACGGCTTCGGAAACTGACAGCCGTCGGAGAACGAAGCCGTCGCCGGGCTGCTCGGCGCGATGCGGAGTACTCGACCTTCCCGGCGCCGGTTGCGGCCCGTTCGGGCCGGCGGCTCATGATCGCCGCCGGCGTCAGGGCGTCAGGGCGATTGTGGGAGCGAGGCGAGGATGGCGTCGAGACCGAACTCGAAGACGTCCCGTTGGGTGAAGGTCGGAAAGTCGACGGTGGTGGCGTGCATTGCCGGGTACACCTCGGCCGGGAGGCGGGCCCACTGTTGGCGGACGCGTTCCCAGTGCTGCGGGTCCTCGTCCCAGGCCCGGCGGACGGGGTAGAGCGTGGCGCAGCCGAGGACGAAGCGGATCAGCGTGGCCAGCAGACCGATCGCCGTCCGGTGGTCGACCCGCAGTCGCGCCATGCGGGCGTAGACCTGCTCGGACATGCGGGCCTCGACCTCGCCGACTTCGTCGGGGCGGGCGTTGATCTGCAGGAGGGCCGGGTGCGTGATGAACAGCTCGAAGTAGGCGCGCATCACCTGCCGGAGCCATGCGACGTCGTCGAGATCGGGGTCGGGCCACTGGAATCGGCCCAGCAGTTCCGCGGTGACCGCGAGGAGGATCGCGTCCTTGTCGCGGAAGTACGTGTAGAGCGACATCGGGCGGACGCCCAGTTGGTCGGCGAGCCGGCGGATGGTCACCGCGTCCAGTCCGTCGCGGTCGATCAGTTCGATCGCCGCGTGGACGATGGCCTCGGGGCTGAGGGTGCCACGGGGTGCGCGAGCGGGCGTTGTCTTGTGTCTGGGCGACGACATTTGGGTTCCTGATTCGTTCGGGACACCAGTTCGAACACTGTACCGTACGCCGTACGTTCCTGGATCGAGACACCGATTCCAGGAGGCCGGATGTCCGTGGACGCACTCCCCACCATTGCCTACGACCGAGCCGAGCGGCTGCTGTTGCACAACCGATCCCGGCTCGCCCTGCGGGCCAAGGCGAAGCCTGTCTGGATCGGTGGCGGCGAGAGGTTCTGGTACCGGGTCGAGACCGAGCGGGGCGGCGAGTTCGTGCTGGTCGACCCCGCCGCCGGGATCCGGGAGCCGGCGTTCGACCCCGAACGGCTCGCCGCCGCGCTGGCGTTTGCCGCCGGCCGACCGGTCCAGCCGTACGCGCTGCCGTTCCGGGCGGTCGAGTTCGCGGACGGGACGGTCGCGTTCGACGCGTTCGACGCGCGCTGGACCTGCCGGCTGGCCGACTACCGGTGCGCGCGGGACGAGCAGCACGCCAAACCCTCACCGCTGGAAGTCGCCTCGCCGGACAAGAAGTGGGCGGCGTTCCGCCGCGACCACGACCTGTGGGTACGTTCGGCCGAGACGGGCGAGGAGTTCGCGCTCACCGCCGACGGCACCGCGGATCGGAGCTACGCGGGCCACCCCGACGCGGCGGTCCCCACGCACCTGCTCGGCAAGCTCGGCCTTCCGGACATGCCACCGGCGCTGCTGTGGTCGCCGGACTCGGCGCGCGTCCTCACCCACCGCACCGACCAGAGCGATGTCGCCCTGATGCACCTGGTCGAAGCCGTGCCGCCGGACGGCGGCCGGCCGCGCCTGCGCAGCTACCACTACCCGATCCCCGGCGAGCCGGTGAGCCGCGGCGAGTGGATCGTCTTCGACGTCACGTCCCGGACCGCAACCCCCGCCGAGACCGACCCGTTCCTGCTGCCCTACATGTCGCCTTTCACGCTGAAGAAGGCGTGGTGGGCCGAGGACAGCGCGACCGTCTACTACCTGGATCAGCCCCGTGACCTCCGGACGCTGCGGCTGCACGCACTCGACCCGGCGACCGGCGAGGTGCGCACCCTGATCGAGGAGCACGGCGACACACGGGTGGAGGCCGCGCAGGAGATCACCCGGAAGCCGATCGTGCACGTGCACGCCGGCGGCCGCGAGACGCTGTGGTATTCCCAGCGCGACGGCTGGGGGCACCTGTACCGCTACAAGGGCGGGGCGCTGGTCGAACAGCTCACCCGAGGGCCGTTCGCGGTGCAGGAGATCGTGCACGTCGACGAGGCGGAACGGGTCGCGTACGCCGTCGTCTCAGGACTGGTCCAGGCGGACCCGTACCGGCGGTCTCTGGTCCGGGTCGGCCTGGACGGCGGCGGAATCGCCAAGCTCACCGACGACGATCTGGACCACGTGATCACCGCGCCGGAACACGGCCGCTGGTTCGTCGACTCCGCGTCGACCGTCGATACCCCGCCGACGATCGCCGTGCGCGACCGGGCCGGAGCCGTGCTGGTCGAGCTGGAACAGGCCGACATCACACCGCTGCTGGCCGCCGGCTGGACGCCCCCGGAGCGGGTCACGACCCTGGCCGCCGACGGCGTCACCGAGATCTACGGCGTCCTCTACAAGCCCCACGGCTTCGACGCCGCGCAGCGCTACCCGGTGATCGACCACCCCTACCCGGGCCCGCAGATCCACCGGGTGGCGGCCTCCTTCGACCCGGGCGCCTACGGCCACGACGCCGAGGCGGTGGCAGCGCTGGGCTTCGCGGTACTGGCCGTCGACGGCCGCGGAACACCCGGCCGGGACAAAGCCTTCCACGACCACGCCCACCGCAACATGGGCAGTGCGGGCGCGCTCGAAGACCATGTCGCGGCGCTGCGCCAACTCGCGGAAACGCGGCCGTGGCTGGATCTGGACCGGGTCGGCGTCTTCGGCATCTCCGGCGGGGGATTCACCACCGCCCGCGCCCTCCTGGCGTTCCCCGACTTCTACAAGGTCGGCGTGGCCGAGGCCGGCAACCACGACAACCGCCACTACCACGCGCTGTGGGCCGAGGCCTACGACGGCCCGTTCGACCCGGACGCCGGGGCCCGGCTGTCCAACACCGAGCTTGCCGGGAACCTGGCCGGGAAACTACTGCTCGTCCACGGCGACATGGACGACAACGTGACACCGCATCTGACCATGCGGCTGGTCGACGCGCTGATCGCTGCGAACAAGGACTTCGACCTGCTGATCGTCCCCGGCGCCGAGCACACCTTCCTCGGCCGCAACGGCTACGTCACCCGCCGCCGCTGGGACTACCTGGTGCGCCACCTCATGCACCGCGAGCCGCCGGCCGGCTACCGGCTACCGGACGTCCCGCTCTCCCCGGAACTGCTCGAAACCCTCTTCGGCTGACACGGAAAGGACCTTCCCCATGCCCACCTTCTCTGCCCGCGCCCTCCAAGACCTCTGCGACCACAGCCGCGAGCAACTCGGCGTCACCGGCGCCCAGGTCGCCGTCTTCGGCGGCGACGGGCTCCTGCAGGCGGTGTCCGGGACCGCGAACGCCGAGCTCGGCACGCCGGTCACCGACGACACCGTCTTCCAGATCGGCTCCACCACCAAGGTGTACACGGCCGCGCTGGTGATGCAGTTGGCCGACGCCGGCCTGGTCGACCTCGACGTGCCCGTCACGCGCCACCTGCCGGGCCTGCCGCTCGCCGCCGGCACGCAGTGGCGCGAGATCACCCCCCGCCGGCTGATGTCGATGACCAGCGGCCTGGACAACGGGCCGTACATCGACACCGGCCGGAACGACGACGCCGTCGCCCGCTACATCGGCCTCCTCGCCGACATCCCGCTCACGTTCGCCCCGGGATCGTCGTACGGCTACAGCAACGCCTCGACGAACGTGTCGGGGCTGCTGATCGAGGCGCTCACCGGTCAGTGCTGGGACGAGGCACTGCGCGACCGGCTGCTCCGCCCGGCCGGGCTCGTCGAGTCGGTCAGCCTGTTCGAGGAGCTGCCCTACCATCGCGTGGCGGTGGGCCACGTCGACGGCGTGGTCCGGCCGTGGTGCTTCGCCAGAGGGTGCGGCCCGGCCGGCTCGTCACTGGCGACCTCGGCCCGAGACCTCGCCCGCTTCGGGAGCATCTTCCTGCGCCGGGGCCTGGCCGAGGACGCCACCGTCCTGCTGTCCGCCGACGCCGTCGCCACCATGGAATCGCCGCAGGTGGACGTGCCGGCACGAGTCTTCGCCGACTCCTGGTGCGTGGGCCCGTACCGCAAGGTCTGGGACGGCGTGGAAGTCTTCGGGCACAGCGGCACCACCCCGAACGGATCGTCCTGCCTGCTCTGGGTGCCGGCCCTCGACGTGGCGGTGGCGACGACCGTGAACACGCCGCACCAGGGCTACCCATTCGCCGACGCGGTCTTCGATGTGGTGTTCCGGGACTGGCTCGGCGTCGCGAAGCCGCGGCGGCCCGTCCCCGACCCCGGCCTGGAACTCGACCTGTCGGCGTACACCGGGATATACGACGCGCACGGCGTCCGCTACGCGGTCACCGCGACCGCCGGCACCCTGCTGCTGGACGCCCACAGCACCGGCGCCGAGAAGGTCCACACCAAGCTGCTGCCGATCGCCGACCACCGCTTCCTGCCCGCCGACGACGCCGTCACCAGCCACCACGCCTGGGACATCGCCTTCACCATCGGCGCCGACGGGCGGGCCACCCTGCTGCACAACGGCGCGTTCGCCGCCCGCCGCACCGCCTGACGAACGGAGTTCCACAGGTCAGTAGGAGTTACGCAGCCCCGAAACGCCTCGCCCGCTACTCCAGGCGACCGAGACCGTCGCCATCCGCCGCGACCTCGCCGAACACGACCCGGCGAGGTATCGCCTCCGCCTCGCCGCCTCGCTCCGCGAACTGGCCCCCGTCCTGCGGTCGCTGGGCCGGCGCAGCGACGCGGTGGCCGCCCGTAGGGAGGCCCTCGCATTGGAAGGGAAGGCGTGAGGCCCCGGGCGCGACGGGGCGAACGGCGTCCTGTTCACCAGGGTCGGTGCGATGTCGGTGGACGATCGGCGCGGCGAACGCCCCGATCGACACCCTGATGGGCTTCCTGGGCCCGGCCGGCCCGCGCTGAGAGGACGTGCCCTGGGTCCTGGACCTGGCGCGGCCCGAGGCGGCCCCGGCCACCGGGCCGGACCTGCGGCCCGAGGTGCTGTTCCCGACCACGGCCCGACACGAGCGCCCCCACCCTTGCGTCACCGGGTCGTGGACACTCACGGACAGGACACGTGTCCACGACCGGGCGGCAGACGTTCACGAAGGCGATGTCAGGTCGGCGGTAGGAGCAGGACGAGTTCTCGGGCCAGGGCATCTCGTGCGCACCACTCTCGACCCGCATTTCGCCGGGCGATGGCGAAAAAGCCACGGCCGCCTCGCCGACCGTGGGCCGGCACCCGGCGTCGTCGGGCAACCAGGTGAAGCGCCTTGCCCACCGGTCGCCGGCGCGGGGGCTCCGTCCCCTGCGACAGCGGCGGCGGCAAGCGGGCGTTCCCGGTCGTACGTGCCACGGCAGCCCGCAGGTGACCTGCTACGGTCGATCGCCCGATGATCCAGGAGACTTTGGTGGACGAAGTACCGAAGGCACAGCCGAGATTGCGGCGACAGCCGCAGCAGGCCCGCAGCCGTGCCCGGGTCGATGCGATTCTCGCTGCTGCCGACCGGATCCTGGCTCAGGAGGGGTACGAGGCGCTCACGATGCGGCGGATCGCCGAGGAGGCGAACGTTCCAGTCGGCAGCATCTACCAGTTCTACCCGGACAAGGGCGCCGTGGTGGACGCGCTGGGTCAGCAGTACCTCGCGAACTTCCGGGTCGTCATCGACGAACTCGTCGAGCGGGCCACCAAGGGCGAGTTGATCGATTTCGTGGACACGGTCGTGGACCTGTACACCGATCTCTTCCGGCGCCAGAGCGGCGGAGTCGCCCTGTGGTCCGGCCGGCACCTCAGCACCGAACTCGCCCGGGCCGACGAGGCCAGCAACGCGCTCGTCGCCGATGGCCTGAGCCGCATCATGGAGCTTCTGACCGACCGCCCGGGCGACCACCGGACGCAGCGGGCAGCGCGGATGGTCGTGTGGGTCGCCGATTCCGTACTCCACCAGGTTTTCCGAGCGGGCAGTCCGGCGGGGCCGGAGACCCTGAACGAGCTCAAGCGGATGCTGCGCCTGTATTGGGAGGACTTGCGTGGCGAATTGCTGGCCGCGGACGTGTGACGCGCGTCATTCCGGACGGAATGTATTGCCCATGACACTCACAACGACCCTGCACCGGTGGTTCGTCGGTTCCGAAGTGCGGGGCGCGGCGGGCTCCGACCGAGATCGTCAAGGGCGGTAACCGCGCGGACGCGGACGAGGGCGCGTTCGACCACGCTCGCCATCGTGTGTCCGTGCCCTGCCACAACGGCGCTTCCCGACACCTACAGCCCGCCCTGAGGGCGAGGAACTGCGGCCGCCGACGACGGCTCCGAGGGTGACAGCCACCACTGTCCCTCATCGAAACGGACCAAGAGCGCCCGCCGCACACGCCCATCGACCTGTTGACGGCGAAGGTGTCCCCCTCGCCCCGCTCCCGGCCGCCGACGTCGCCCATCCGCTCGATCTTCCGGGCATGGCCGCGTACGCACCCGATTCCCGTCTGCCCGGCGCGTCGAACCCGACGTCGGCGTGGTCCCGAGCTTGCGCGCAGCCGGGATCGAAAGCGTGCACCCAGTCGATCGCTGTGAGCCACATCACATAGCGCGGCAGCCGGCGACCCATGTAAACAAGACCCGAACGAGCGTTCATGTTTCCTGAGGGCGCTGTTCACAACATCAGCAGCCGGCGCGAACCGGCCTCGGTAGACGCACGCATGCCGGTTCGCTGTCCTCGATGACCCGCTCGGGACGACCGCCCGGCCAGGCGAGTCCTCCCGAGTCAAGACGGAAGTGATGCGCATGTCGGCCCAGTTCACTCACCCGACCGCTATGCCTCGGTTCCCCGCGTCCTTCGTCTGGGGCGCCTCGACCGCGGCCTATCAGATCGAGGGCGCGGCCGCGGAGGACGGGAAGGGCCCGTCCATCTGGGACACCTTCGTCCGTCGGTCCGGCACCATCCGGGACGCACACTCCGGCGAAGTAGCGTGCGACCACTACCACTTGCTCGACCAGGACGTGGACCTCATGCGCCTGCTCAATCTGGACGCATACCGCTTCTCGCTGTCCTGGCCACGTATCCTGCCGACCGGCGCCGGCAACGTCGAACCGCGCGGCTTGGATTTCTACGACCGTCTGGTCGACACCCTGCTCGATGCGGGCATCACACCCACCCCGACCCTGTTCCACTGGGACCTGCCCCAGGCCCTCGAGGACGAGGGCGGCTGGCTGAACCGCGATACCGCACACCGGTTCGCCGAGTACGCGGCTGTGGCCGGGGCGCGACTCGGCGACCGGGTCAAGACCTGGATCACCCTCAACGAGCCGTTCATCCACATGGCCTTCGGCTACGGCTTCGGTACCCACGCACCCGGCCGCACGCTCGTGATGGGCGCCCTGCCGGTCGCGCACCACCAACTGCTCGCCCACGGCCTCGGGACGGCCGCGCTGCGCGCCGCCGTCCCGAACGCGCAGGTGCTCATCGCCAACAACTGCACCCCCGTCCGGCTGCTCGACGACGCCCGGTCGCCGGCGGACGCGGATGCGGCCCGCGCCTACGACACACTGCACAACCGCCTGTTCAACGACCCCTTGCTGCTCGGGACCTACCCCGACCTGTCGGCCTACGGCATCACGGACGCGAGCTGGGGTGGAGTGGTACAGGACGGGGACCTCGCCACCATCGCGGCTCCCCTGGACGGGCTGGGTATCAACTACTACAACCCGACCTGGATCACCGCCCCGGCGGATCCGGCCGCAGGCCTGCCCTTCGACCTGGCCGAAGCGGACAAGCCGTACCGGCGCACCGCCTTCGACTGGCCGGTGGTCCCCGACGGGCTCACCGAACTCCTCACCGGCCTCCGAGCGCGCTACGGTTCCGCGCTTCCGCCGGTATGGATCACCGAGAACGGCTGCTCGCAACCGGCCGGACTGCACGACCAGGCACGCATCGACTTCCTCGCCGAGCACATCTGCGCCATCGCGCAAGCGATGAACCAAGGCGTGGACGTGCGCGGGTACTTCACCTGGTCACTGATGGACAACTTCGAATGGGCCGAGGGCTACCACCAGCGCTTCGGCCTGGTCGAGGTCGACTTCGAGACCCAGACCCGCACACCTCGCGCCAGCTTCGAATGGTACCGAGACCTGATTGCCTGCCGGCAGCCCTGAAACGGGTTACGGATCGACGGCAACCGACCCCCACACGCGTTCTCGGGGAATGCGGGAACCGCTCGGTGCCCTTGGGCCGCGAAATACCAGTGGGTTGCACCGGCCCAGCCTCGCGGAGGCGAACACTCGGCGGCCCCGACGTCGCTGGACGCTCCGTGGAACGCGAGCGTGTCGGCGCCAACACGACACCGGAGGAGATCTCCGTGAAAGTCCACCAAGTCCTCGGCCCCCGCAGGGGCCGGCGATGAGGCGCCGCGCCGTACGGCGCAGCCTCACCGCCCACGCCTTCTTCCTGCCGTTCCTGCTCGCCTTCGTGATCGCCGTCGTCGCGCCGCTGGTCTACGCCATCGATTTGAGTCTCCATCAGGAGCGCATGATCGGCGGCACCACGTTCACCGGTCTGGACAACTACCGCAAGGCGATCAAGGACAACCTCTTCCACGTCGGTCTCGGCCGGGTCGCGGTGTTCTTCGTCATCCAGGTCCCGTTGATGCTGGCACTCGCCCTCCTGGCGGCCCTTGCCGTCGACAGCGGTCGCCTGCGGGCACCCGGACTGTTTCGGGTCGGCATGTTCATCCCTTACGCGGTGCCGGGAGTCGTGGCCGCGCTGATGTGGGGTTACCTCTACGGTGACCGGTTCGGCCTGGTCGGCGAAGTGCAGGATCTGCTCGGCGTCGACCTGCCCGACTTCCTGTCCAGGGGTTGGATGCCGGCTGCGATCGGCAACGTCGTGACGTGGTCGTACGTCGGCTACAACATGCTGATCCTCTATGCCGCGTTGCGATCGATCCCCGACGAGTTGTACGAGGCAGCCGAGATGGACGGCGCCGGCGCGATCCGCAAGGCGTGGAGCATCAAGCTTCCCGCACTGCGCCCGGCTCTGCTGCTGACCACGGTCTTCTCCGTCATCGGCACGTTCCAGCTGTTCAACGAACCGAGCGTGCTCCAGTCCCTATCCCCTGCGGTCATCACCACGAACTACACGCCCAACATGTACGCCTTCAGCCTCGCCTTCGACGGCGGCCAATTCAATTACTCCGCCGCGATCGCGGTGCTGTTGGGGCTTGTCACGGTGGTCGTCGCGTACGTCGTACAACTCGTGACGGCGCGAAGGGAGCGGATGCTGTGAGTGTCGATGTGAGCGTCCCCGCAGGTGGAAAGCGCACGACGAACGTGGCCGGCGCGCTGCCCCGGCGCAAAGCGCTGCGGCCGCGCGGCGGTCGGTCCCGGCGGCGTGGCAAGAGCACCGCGTTGACCGTGGCGATGGGCCTGATGCTCGCGTACGCGTTGGTTCCGCTGGTGTGGCTGTTCATCAGCGCCACCAAATCCAACCGCACCCTGTTCGATTCGCCCGGTCTGTGGTTCGGCGACGGATTCCATCTGTTCGCCAACATCCACGACGTGCTGACCTACGACGACGGCATCTATCTGCGCTGGTTCGGCAACACGCTGATGTATTCGGTGGTCGGCGCCGGAGGCGCGGCGGTGATCGCCACGATGGGCGGCTACGCCTTGGCGAAGTTCGATTTCGTCGGCCGCCGCTTGCTGTCCGCGCTGGTGCTCGGCGCGATTTCGATCCCGTCGACCGCGATCGCGGTGCCGACGTACCTGCTCTTCACCGAAATGGGCATCGTCAACACCGCGTGGGCGGTACTGCTGCCCAGTCTGGCCAGCCCGTTCGGGCTGTATCTGATGCAGGTGTACGCCCGCGACGCCATCCCCGACGCGCTGTTGGAGGCGGCCCGTATCGACGGCGCCGGCGAAATGCGGATCTTCTTCACCATCGCGCTGCGACCGCTCGTCCCGGGTTTCGTCACGGTGCTGCTGTTCACACTCGTGGCGACGTGGAACAACTACTTCCTGCCCCTGATCGTGCTCAGCGACCCCGACCTGTTCCCGCTGACGGTCGGCCTGCACCGATGGAACTCGATGGCGCAGGGCGGCGGCGGCGCGGGCACGCCGACGCTGCCGCTGGTGCTCACCGGCAGCCTGCTGGCGATCCTGCCGCTGATCGCGGCGTTCCTCTTCCTCCAACGGTTCTGGCAGTCGGGCCTGACCGCGGGCGGCGTCAAGCAGTAGCCGCGCACCGCCGACCGCCGCCGAAGTCCGCCCGCCCCACCCACGTCCTCCGTCCGATCCGCTTGTGCCTGGAGCTTCCGATATGCGTATTTCGCCCGTGAATACCCGCTCGATCCGGCGCGGCTCGGCCGTGGCCACCGCCGCCACCCTCGCACTCACGCTCGCCGCGTGCGGCGGAGGTTCCGGGGGCGGGGGTACGTCCGGCGGCAAGTCCGATCCCGCGGCCGTGCGGGCCGCGCTGGACAAGCCGGCCGAGATCACCTTCTGGACATGGGTGCCGAACATCGAGAAGACCGTCGCCCTGTTCGAGAAGAAGTACCCGAACGTCAAGGTCCACGTCGTCAACGTCGGCCAGTCGAAGGACCAGTACGTCAAGCTCACCGGAGCGCTGAAGGCCGGCACGGGCGCCCCCGACGTCGCGCAGATCGAATACTTCGCGCTGCCGCAGTTCGCGCTGACCAAGTCGCTGGTCGACATGGCCGACTACGGCGTCGGCGGCCTGAAGGACAAGTTCGCGGCGTCCGCGTGGTCCCAGGTGAACGTCGCCGGTGGCATCTACGGCGTGCCGCAGGACACGGGCCCGATGGCGATGTTCTACCGCAAGGACGTTTTCGAGAAGTTCGCAGTGGCGCCGCCCAAGACGTGGGAGGAGTTCGCCGCGGTCGCCAAGCAGGTCCACGCGGCCGACCCGTCCGTGTTCATGACGTTCGCCGATCCGGACGACGCCGGCGCCGCGACCAGCCTGATGTGGGATCTCGGCGGCAAGCCGTTCACCGTCGACGGCACGACCGGGGTCACTGTGAACCTCAAGGGCGACCCGGGCAGCAAGGCGTACGCGGACGTCTTCGGACCGCTGATCAAAAACAAACAGGTCGACGGCAACTCCGGCTTCAACAGCGAGTGGTTCCAGGCGATGGTCGCCGGCAAGTACGCGGTGTGGATGGCCGGCGCGTGGGCACCCGCAGTGCTCGAGAAGTACCTCCCGCAAGGCAGGGGCCAGTGGGGGGTGGCGCCCATGCCGGGCGGCGCCGGCGCGGAGAACGGCGGCTCGGCGGTCGCGGTCACCACACAGTCGAAGAACAAGGAAGCGTCGGTCGCCTTCGCGCAGTGGCTCGACTCCGACCCGGAAGCCGTGAAGTCGCTCAACAGCGACGTCGGCCTGTTCCCGGCCACCAAGGTCCTCCTGGACGACCCGGCGTTCCGCTCCGCCGAACTGCCGTACTTCCCCGGCTCCAAGCCGAACGAGGTCTTCTCCGACATGTCCAAGGCGGTCCGCCCCGGCTGGCAGTACCTGCCCTTCCAGGTGTACGCGAGCAGCATCTTCAAGGACACCGTCGGCCAGGTCCTGCAGAACGGCGGTGACCTGACCGCCGCGTTGGCGACCTGGCAGGACCGGCTCAAGTCGTACGGCAAGGAGCAGGGCTTCACCGTCAAGTAGGCCGCAGGGCCGCTCATCCCAAGGCTGCGGCGAGTGTGACCTCCTCGGCCGTTCCTGCTCCGCCCCCGGTCCGGGCCCGGCTGTCCCGAGGCCGCGCACAAACTGGAAGGTTCCCCATGGCCACCGTTGTCACCGATCCCGGCACCGCTCTGCGCCTTCCCCTTCTTCCCGGTGAGCGCTGGTGGGGAGGAGCCTCGGCAGAGGGCCGCAGCATGCCGTACGCCCCCGGCTACGCCATGGATCTGCGCGACCTGATGGGCAATCAGGGAATGCCGATCCTGCTGTCGAACCACGGACGTTGGGTGCACAGCACCACGACGTTCACGTTCGAGGTAGGTGCCGACATGCTCATCGTCACCCCTCACGAACCCTCCTCGGTCATCGAACACGCTCGCGGCTCGATCGACCTGCGCGGCGCCTATCGCGACGTCATGGCCCGTCACTACCCGCCGGCCGGCGCTCTCCCCGACCCGCTGCTGTTCACCGCGCCGCAGTACAACCTCTGGATCGAGACGGTCTTCGAACCGACCCAGGACAAGGTCCTGGACTACGCCGAACGCCTGCTGGCCGAAGGCTTCCCACCCGGCGTCCTGATGATCGACGACCAGTGGAGCAACAGCTACGGCGACTGGACGTTCCATCGCGGGCGCTTCCCCGAGCCGGCCGCCATGGTGGCGCGTCTGCACGAACTGGGCTTCAAGGTCATGCTCTGGCTGGTGCCGTACGTGACACCGGACTCTCCCGCGGCCCGCACGCTCCACGACGCGGGCCTGCTGCTGCCCGACCTCATGGGGCAATACCCCGCGGCGGTCGGCCTGTGGTGGAACGGCATCAGTGCGGCACTGGACATCGGCAAGCCCGAAGCCGTGGCGTGGATCCAACACGCACTGGACCGGCTGCACAACGAACTCGGTGTCGACGGCTTCAAATTCGACGGCGGCGACTCGGGATGGTGGCGGCAACTCGGTGTCGCCGATCCGGAGGCGTACACCCACACGTGGAACCGGATCGGTCTCGCGTGGCCTCTCAACGAGTACCGCGACGCCTGGCGCACCGCCGGACTGCCGCTCGCGCAACGCCAGCAGGACAAGTACCACCAATGGGAGGGACGGTTCGGGGTCGAGAGCCTCATCCCCAACGCCTTGGCCCAGGCCGTCACCGGCCACGCGTTCACGTGCCCCGACATGATCGGCGGCGGCGAATTCCGGTTCGTGCCGCAGGGGGACACGTTCGATCAGGAACTCTTCGTGCGCTACGCCCAGATCGCGGCGCTGTTCCCCATGATGCAGTTCTCGGCGGCCCCGTGGCGCGTCCTCGACCCCGAGCACCTCGCGATCGTTCGCGCGGCCGCGCTCCTGCACGTCGAGTTCGGCGCGGAGATCCTCGCCGCGGCGGAATGCTCGGCGAAGACCGGCGAGCCCATTCAACGGCCCCTCGAGTGGGCGTACCCGGGGCACGGCTACGCGGGGGTGACCGACCAATTCCTGATCGGCGACACGCTGATGGTCGCACCGGTCACGGTACGGGCCGCCACCTCGCGCGAGGTCCGCGTCCCTCCGGGGCTTTGGCGGGCCGATGACGGCACCACCTACGAGGGCCCCGTCACGGTCGTGGTGTCGGCGCCGCTCGCCCGCCTGCCCTACTTCCGCTTGGTGAGGGAGGCGTGATGCGTATCCGCGTGGGCCCGATCAGGCGTCGACCGGCAACCCGAACTCGGCCCATTCCGAGGCGCGGGCGGGCACTTCTGTGGACGACAGGACTGATCGTCATCGCCTTGCCGGCGATATTCATCCCCCTGACCCACACGATGTCCGGGGATGAGCGGCACGCGTCCAACGTGGACAAGGTGAACCCGCTCATCGGGACGACCGGTGCCGACCCGACCGAGTACGGGGGCATGATCCCGAGCGCGGCGCCGCCCTTCGCGATGACCCGGTGGTCACCGATGACGCGCACGAACAGCGTCGGCGCCCTGCCGTACCACTTCCGGGACACGAAGATGACCGGCTTCATCGGCACACACCAGCCCGCGATCTGGATGGGGGACTCCGGATACGTCGTCGGCATGCCCGGCATCGGCGATGTCAAGACGGCGCAAGCGGATCGCGGCCTGCCGTTCGGCCACGGCGACGAGACGGCGTCGCCCGAGCGGTACACGGTGAACCTGCACCCGACACCGGGACAGACACTGCGCACGGAACTGACCGCCACGTCACGGGTCGGTCTGATGCGGATGACCTATCCGGCCCGCACACCGGCCAACTTCGTCGTGCAGGCGACGCGATCCGGCATCACCGGTCAGGTGCACATCGACCCCGCCGAACGAGAGATCACCGGCTACAACCCCGACCGGCAGGACAGCAATCTCGGCCCGTTCAAGGCACCTGGTTTCAAAGGCTACTTCGTGGCCCGCTTCGACACGGATTTCGCCGGCTACGGCACGGCGACCGGCCGGACGCAGTACGACGGGCAATCCGACCGTACCGACCGGGAGGTCTCCGGCTATGTGCGGTTCCCCACCGATGTGACCGTCACCGTACGGATCGCCACCTCGTTCATCTCGGTGGAGCAGGCGCGCGACACCCTCGAACGGGAGGCTCCCGACGATGTCGGCTTCGACGCCGTCGCGGCCCGAACCAAGACCGCGTGGGCGGACAAACTCGACCGGGTCCGCATCAGCGGCGGCGCCGCCGACAAGCAGGCGAACTTCTACACCGGGATGTACCACGCCCTGCAGTACCCGTCGGAGATGTCCGAGTACGGCCGCTACTACAGCGCCTACGACGACCAGGTCCACGAGGGAGTGAGCTACACCGGATACTCCCTGTGGGACACCTTCCGGGCACAGAACGCGATCCTCATCCTGTTCGCACCCGAACGCGTCGACGACATGATCACCTCCATGCTGCAGGACTATCGGCAGGGCGGCCGGCTCCCGCTGTGGAAGAACATCACCGAGACCAACATCATGGAGGGCACCAGCGCGGACGCGGTGATCGCGGAGGCCCTCGTCAAGGGTTTCCACGGCTTCGACCGCAACCTCGCCTACCAGGCGGTCAAGAAGAACGCGATGATCCCTCCCGAGCAGGACACCACGCTCCGGTACGGAGATCGCGAGGAGGGTACGCCCGTCGAGGCCCGGGCCGGCCTGACCTCGTACATGCAGAACGGCTGGGTCGCGGCCGACCGCACCGCCGAGGCCGGAAGCCGGACCCTGGACTTCGCCTACGAGGACTACGCCGTCGCGAAGGTCGCCGCATCCGTGGGGAACACCGAGGACGCCGCCTACTTCCTCGAACGCAGCGAGAACTACAAGAACCAGTTCAACGCCGCGACCGGCCTGATGCAGGCGCGCAATTCCGACGGGAGCTGGGCCGACGGCGGATGGACCGAGGGTGACGAGTGGGTCTACACCAACGACGTCCTCCACGACGTCCCCGGTCTGATCGATCTCAAGGGGGGCAACGCCGAGTTCGCCCGGTGGCTCGACGAGTACTTCGCCCGCGGCAGCAACAACCACACCAACGAACCCAGTCACCATGTCCCGTACCTGTACGACTACTCGGGCCGGCCCTGGCGCACCCAGGAACTGGTTCGGCAGATCGCGGACGCCAACTACCACAACGCCCCCGACGGACTGTCCGGCAACGAGGACGCCGGTCAGATGTCGGCCTGGTACCTGTTCTCCGCCATGGGCTTCTACCCGGTCGATCCCGTCTCCGGCGAGTACGCCGTCGGCAGCCCCTTCTTCGACAAGGTCACCCTCGACCTCCCGGGGGGCCGCCGCCCACTGACCATCTCGGCCGCCCACGCCGGATCCCGCCCCTACGTGCAGGCGCTCGAACTCGACGGCGGGTCCATCGACAAGCCGTTCCTGAGCCATGAGGCCCTGATGCGCGGCGGCCACCTCGACTTCACCATGAACGAGGCGCCCCAGGCATGGGGGGCTGCCACGGCGCCGCCCCCACGGGCTTCCGCGCAGACCGGACAGCGGTAGATCCCGAACACGCCCTTCGAACCCACACCCGCGCCGTCGAACCGGGTCGGGCCCGCCATCGGGCCCGACCCCGGCATGGCGTGGCCGCCCAGGGACGGAATACCGAAGCGATGTCCCGGCCATCCGTATCCCGTCCGTACCAGGACCGGTCTTACGACCCACCGCTGAGCCGAGAGGACGCCGGCATGACTCACACGTGGCACAACTGGGCGGGTACGGAGCAGGCGCGGCCGACCCGCGTGGTCTCCCCCCGCGATACGGAGGAGGTGGCCGCCACCGTTGCCGGCGCCGTCCGCGACGGTCGGCGCATCAAGGCGATCGGGTCCGGCCATTCGTTCAGCCCGGTCGCCGTCGCCCCCGACGTGCAGATGCGGATGGATCACCTGGATCGGTTCGACGTCGACCGCGCCGGCGAGTTGGTCACCGTCGGCGCGGGCATGCCCCTGTGGCGGCTGAACCCGCTGCTCGCCGAACACGGGTTGGCCATGGAAATTCTCGGTGACATCGATCGGCAGACGGTCTCCGGCGCGATCTCGACCGGCACCCACGGGTCCGGCGTGCGCTTCGGCGGCATCGCCACGCAGGTGCGCGCCCTCGAACTGGTCCTGGCCGAGGGCCCGCCGACGCGGTGTTCGCCCGACGAGCGTCCGGAACTGTTCGCCGCCGCCCGGGTGGGCCTCGGAGCCCTCGGCGTCATCACCGAGGTGACGCTCCAGTGTGTCCCGTCCTTCGCCCTGCATGCCCGCGACACGGCGATGCCCGTCGCGCGGGTCATCGACGAGATGCATCAACTCGCCGATACCAACGACCACTTCGAGTTCTTCTGGTTCCCGCACAGTGATGTCGCGCTGACCCGCCGGTTCACCCGGCTGCCCGCCACCGCGCCGCTTCGGCCGATCGGCACACTCACCCGCCACATCGACAAAACCCTGAACGGGCCCGGTTTCGAGACCATCTGTCGTGTCGGCACTCGCTTCCCCGGCACCGTTCGCCCCCTCGCACGCTTCGCGGCCAAGGCCATGTCGACACGCGAATGGACGGACGTGTCCTACCGCGTGTTCGCCTCACCACGCGATGTCCGTTTCCTCGAAGGCGAATTCGCCATCCCACGCGAACTCGCCGCAGAGGCGTTGCGCGAGATCAAGCGGTGGATCGACCGTAGTGACGAAGGGGTTTCCTTCCCGCTGGAGGTCCGCTTCGCTGCCGCGGACGACATCTGGTTGTCCACCGCGTACGGCCGGGAGACCTGCTACATCGCCTTCCATCAGTACCACCGCATGCCCCACCAGCGATACTTCGGCGCCTGCCGGCAGATCTTGGCAGACTTCGGCGGTCGGCCCCACTGGGGGAAGATGCACGATCTGGACGTCGACAGCCTGCGCCCACGCTACGAGCGCTTCGACGACTTCACCGCCCTGCGGGACACGGTCGACCCCGGCGGCGTCTTCGCCAACGCCTACCTCGACCGCGTCCTCGGACCGACCCCCGACGGGTACCTCCGCCCGCGAGCGTCCAACCTCACACCGCACGCCGAGTGATCACGATCGGGATCAGCGGCACCGGGAACCGACCGCGGGCGAGCCAACACGGTTTCGGGCGGCGAACCGGTACTACACCGCATGCCGAGCACGTCGCGACCGCCTCGGGTCTGCTCCCCGGGCAGGGGCGCCCGGAGGACGCCCCTGCCCCACCCGAGATGGACCCGACACCAAGCCGACCCGGTCCGCACCCGAGCTCAGTGCATCTCGGACGCGCTCACCGTCGGCTCCCGGTTCCCGGTGGTGTGCGGCGACCGCTGTGCCGTCGGCCCCGACCCGCTGCCGGTGATGTTCAGCCGCGACTCCTGCACCTGTCGGGCATCACCCCCGCACTCTCCGACAGCTGCCTGGGCCTGATCCGGGCTCTGCTCACCGCCCCCGCCCCGGCCCCGGCCGCACCGTCAGCTTCGACCTCAACGGGCACCCCGCCCTGTGGCGCGACCGCGACCCGGCCGTCCTGCCTGACCTCTGCAACGCCGCCGACCTGCTCTTCCTCGGAGCAGACGAGGCCGAAGCCGCCTTCGGCCTCAGCGGCGATGCCGCCGTCCGGGCGGCGTTCCCCGCCCCCACAACCGTGGTCGTCAAGAACCCGGCCAGGCGGCACCAGACCACGACCGCACCCCTGCCCCTTGCGACGACCTGCGCCGCACACCGAACGGCCTCGAGTGCCCAACGTCCGAAGGCCGAACCGCCGTTCTGCGGCCCGGGCCTTCATCCTCCTCGGGAGCAACCGAAAACTGGGAGTACCGCCCGACCGAACGCCCGGAGTTCCCGGCCGTTTCCAGCGACTCTGCGACGAACTCATCCCGAATGTGAGACAGGGCCGTTCCCTCACAGACCCCTCGCTGGGGCTTGTCGGGTTACGTGCGTAGGGCGGTTGCATGAACGACATCGATCGCGCTTCGTCGCGACATGACCCACTGGCGAACTCTCGCCGGCCCGCCGGGGAACTCTCTGCGCGCAGGGCGGAAAGTTCGTTCGGCGGAAATAGTCTCCGCCGCATGAAATGGATACGTATCGCAGCCAGAGCGGGTCTTGTGCTGCTCGTCTTCGGTGTGTGCTTCGGGGTGCAGTCCGCGTCGGCGCACGTGTCGCCACAACATGCCGAACTCGTCGTCTCGGTCAAGGACGGGGTCACCAGCGGGCGGCTGATCGTCCACCGCGACCTGGTGTCCCCGGACCAGGCTGGTGCCTGGGCGTCGCGGCTGTTGACCGCCGACTGCCCGGCGAGCGGATCGGGCGTCGCCGGCGACAGCGGCGGAGTGCCCGACGGGGTCGTAATCGAACTGGCGTGGGGCTGCCACGTCGACGAATTGGACCTGGCCGCGCTGCTGAAGCAGGGCCAGCTGACCCAGGTGGTAGTCGAGTTCGACGGGACGACGGCCGACGCGACTGCGGCGACACCAATCGTCGACGCGGCGGGGGTCCATGCGGCGCCCACCGCGCCCTCGTTCCCGTGGCGCCCGCTGCTGGTGGGCGTGGCGCTCGCCGCCGCGATCGTGCTGCTCATCGCGCGTCTGGTGATCCGATACCGCGCGATGGCGCCGCCGCATTCGGTTCGGGTCGCACGCCGACGCCGCGTGCGGATCGCCGTCGGCGGTGCCGCGATCATCGCCGGCTTGGCGCAGCAGGCAACCTCGGGAGCGGCGTTCGCCGCCGACCCGGCGGTGACCACCAACCTGGTGACCGTCCAGGGCACGGTGTACGAGGACGGCAACGCCAACGGAGTGCGGGACGACGGCGAGCGGCCCATGGCGGGCGTCGACGTCACCGACGGCTCGGTCTGGACGACCACCGGCGCCGACGGCTCGTACAGCCTGCCGATGGACCTCTCGCGCCGGGAGACGGACCTCGTCAGCATCGTCTCGCCGAACGGCTACACACCCACGCTGCGCGACGATTCCGTCCCGGGGTTCTTCCGCAAGGTGCCCGATGGCACCGGGCCGCGCACCGGCGTCGACTTCGCCCTCATGCCGGACAGGAACGCCGCGAATCCGACCGAGACCTGGGAGATGGTGTCGGACGTCGAGGTCAGCAACGTACGGGACTCGTCCGCGGCTACCACGTTGCCGCAGTGGACCGGTCAGGTCGAGGCGATGTCCGAGGTCGACGGCGCGACTCTGACCATGACGACGGGCGACCTGACGGTCACCGACTACGCCGACGAACCCCGCCGGCAGGGCGGCTACGACATCCTGCGCAAGGGACTGGTCGACGGGAAGCTGGGGCACCCGTACTACCCGGTGGTGGGCAATCACGATGTCGGCGGCACCGCCACATCCAAGGGATACGGCGGCAGTCTCGAGTACTACCGCAGGAACCTGGGCCCCGAGTGGTACAGCTTCGACCGCAACGGCCGGCACATCGTCGTGCTCGAGGACAACTACGACTCCAGCGGCCTCGCGCCGCAGTTGGCGTGGCTGCGCGAGGACCTCAAGCGCCACGCGGTCGGCAAGCAGGTGTTGGTCTTCGCGCACCGCTCCCTGTTCACCAGGTGGGGTCCCGGCGCCGGAATGCAGCCGACCATCGACGAACTCGCCAAGTACGACGTGCGCCTGTTCGCCGCCGGCCACAACCAGCAGGCCGAGTACCGCCGCGGCGCCTTCGACCGGTCGGTCGAGATCAACAACCAAGGCACGTACGGTATCGACGGCTCACACCCGGACTACAAGATCCTCGACTTCAAGGGGATCACCGACAATCCCCAAACCCCGGAGAACGAGGACACCGGCTATGTGATGGGTGTCCACCGCCAATTCGACATCGACGACGACGCCGCCCTCGTGAGCCCTGCGCAGGGCAGCGTGTACGGCACGGGTACCGCCATCCCCATCGAACTGTATGCCGAGGACGACGGCCGCACTCCGGCCACGGCCCGGGTCACCATCCGCGACGCGCGCGGCAAGGTGCGGCAGGACAGCCGGGTGACGTTCGGCGCCCAGGTCCCCAGGACGGGCATCCGGAACTGCTACACACCGCCCGGGGGCGTACCCGAGTCGTGTCCGGCGGCGCGAACCTCCTGGACCCGGGCAAGCGATGCGACCAAGCCGCTTCCCCCCGGCGCCTACACGGTGGAGATGACCGCGGTCGACACGAAGGGCAAGCCGTGGGCCACGATCACGAACACCTTCGAGGTGGTTCCCGGCGGCCGGCTGGGGAAGCCGACCACCGGCCGGGACTGGGTTCGCCAGGGCGGGGACGAAGCGGGGCGCTCCGCCAGTGCCGATGAACCCGGAACCGCGCTGGACCTGCGCTGGGCAGCCCATACCGGCGAGCAGTTCAACCTCAATGGATCGGTGGTGGTCGACGGCAGGTTGATCGTCTCGTCGCGGGCGTTCGACTCGCCGCACAGCATGATGCTCGCCTACGACATCGCGTCCGGCCGCGAGATCTGGCGCACGTATCTGGACGGCGACGCGGAGTCCGCGCCGACGTTCCATGACGGGAAGGTCTACCTGACGACGGCGGTCGGCCGCATCTACGCACTCGACGCGTCCGACGGACGGGTCGTGTGGCAGGCGATCGAGAAGGAGGAGCAGCACGGGGACACGGTGCGCCGCTACGGCCGTGCCGGAGGCCCGGTCAGCGTCTTCGAGCTGAAGAACGCGCAGCGAACGGTCGCCGTCTACCAGGACTGGGACCGGATCCAGTGCCGCGACGCCAAGAGCGGTGACCTGTTGGGAGGCTTCGGCGGAGCGACCAACTGGGGCCAGTTCCACAGCACGGCGGTCCGGGAGCCGGGCTCCGACACCGCGTACCTGCACACGGACTCCAGCAACACACTGGTCGCCATGGACCTCGCGAGCTGCAGCCAGTTGTGGGTTCGGGACACAGCCGGGGGGATCGACAGCCACTCCTCCCCGGTCCTCACCGATCCGGCGAACGGCAACCCGCAGCTCGTGACGATGACCGCGAGCGGCGCCCGCGGACACGACCCGAAGAACCAGGGCGCGGTCACCTGGCAGTCGAATGTGGGCGGCGCCGGCTCCACCGGCTCCTGCGAGCCCGGTCCCGCTCCGGTGACCAGCCCCGCGGTCCGGGGCGGCATCGCCTACATCGCGGGTCGCGACGGGGTCGTCCGCGCGTACGACACCACGGCCGTCGACCCGGCCAAGCCGCTGTGGGAGACCCGCGTCGGCTACCTGCCCGGCAAGAGCCCCCAGGACGACAAATGGCGGGTCGCGATGGGATGCACCACCCCGGGAGCCGGGTCACCGGCGATGCACGCCCTGGTGACCGAGTCCCTCGTGTACGCCGGCACACGGGACGGTCGGCTCGTCGTGCTGGACCGCGCCACCGGCAAGGTGCTGACCCAGTACAACCTCGGCGCCGGGGTGACTTCGGCGCTGTCCGTCAGCGGCGACTGGCTGTTCGCTCTGACCGACGACGGGACAATCCACGCGCTGGCGGCCCGACAGTTGCGCGGCCACACCGGCTGACGCTCCACCAGTAGGCACATTCACACTCCGCGGGTTGCCTTTCCCGACCGGGGAAGGCAACCCGCGGAGCACCGTCGATCGGAAGGATCATGGTGAAACCCCTCATGCTGCCTCGTTCCCGGGAGTTGCGTCTCCTGGTCCTGGGCGTTTTGGCGGCTGCGGCATCGGTCCTGGGACTCGCGGGCGCGGCCGAGGCGCACCCCTTCGGCACCCCGCCGGTCGCCCGCATCTCTAGCGAGGGAACGACGGTCGACGTCATCTGGTCGGCCGCGGCGGACGATCTGACCGTGCTCGGCGAGGCGGCCAAGGCCGAGGCGATGTCCCCAGCGCAGTACCTGGGCGCACACATCCAGGTGAGGCAAAACGGAGTGGCCTGCCGACTCGACGACGCGAACACCCTGCACCTGGCCGGCGACGGCGCCCGGCTTCGCTACGGCTGTCCCGAGCCGGTGCACACGATCGCCCTGTCCATCACCGCGTTGTCGAATGTCGACTCGAAGTACCGGACGATCTCCGTGACGCCGACCGGTGCCGGTGGGCTGCACACAGCGAGCGAGCCGACTCGCACGCTCGCCCTCGGTCCAACGGGCGCCGACCACCCCGGCGACACCGCAGTTCAGCGGGGGCCCTTCAGCGTTTGGACCACGGATCTGGCCGCGCTACTGGACCACCGTGTCGCGCTGCCGTTGGCACTGCTCGTCGCCGCGCTCGCGGGCGCCTTCCACGCGTGCGCCCCGGGCCACGGGAAAACGCTCGCGGCGGGCTTTCTCATCGGCAGCCGGGGACGGTGGTCACACGCACTGTGGCTGGGCCTGATCGTCGCCGCGATGCACACCGCGTCCGTGGCCGCGCTCGCCGTCGGGTGGTGGCTCGCCGCCGAGAGCGCCCCGGATATCGCGGCGCTGACCGGCTGGCTGCAACTGGTCGCCGCGCTGATCGTGGTCGGTGTGGGTGTGGGATTGCTGCGGCGCCACCGGTCCATCCTCACGCACGGGCACAACCATGACCACGCGCATGGTCATGATCATGATGCGCACGGGCACGGGCACGGGCACAGTCATGTCGTCCCCACCGAATCGCTGCTCACCAGGCGCGGCCTCGTGCTGCTCGGCACATCCGGCGGCCTGCTGCCTTCCCCTTCGGCGTTCCTCGTGTTGCTGACCGGGCTGCTCACCGGTCGGTTCGGCATCGCCATCCTGATGGTGGCGGCCTTCGGGCTGGGAATGGCGCTGACTCTCGCGGGCGTCGGTCTCGCCGTGCTGCGAGGACGCGACGTGTTGCTGGCCCGGGCATCCAAGTCGGCCAAGCTGCGGGCATGGACACTCCGACTGCCGATCGTCGGAGCGTCGGCCGTGGTGGTCGGTGGTGTCTTGGCATCCGCGATGGCCGCAGGGCAGGTCCTGGCTCCGTGATCCACACCCGTCGGCGCACCGACCGGCCCACCGGCCGCCGTGCGGGCAGCCTCGCCGCCGAGGTACGCGTGTTCCGGGACGCAGACCTGCCTCCGCAGGCTCAAAGGATCGCTGTTGCGACCCGAGCCACTCGACCGGGAGCGGAAGCCCGAGGACCCGATCGAGTGACTCCGCGCCGTGTGAACGGTTCCCGACGCCCACGACGGGGGCGCACGTCGAGGTGGTGACGACGGCCGCGTCGACGAGCGTGGGACCCGCGACAGTGCCGAACGCCGACTCGGTGGGCCGTCGACGATCGGTCGCGCACGCTCTCGGGCGTGGTAGGCGACGACCGCCGGAAACCGCCGTGAGACGGCGTCCTTTCGCGCCTCCGGTGGATCACCGACGGCGAAGCACCATCAAGGCTTCTTCGGCGGCATGGTCTTCAGCCGGTAGGTGATCCTGGCGTCGGCGACGTCGCCACCGTTTCGGGCGGTGATCGTGAACTTGCTGGTGCCCGGGGTGGCGGGCACACCGGTGAGGCCGCCGGTGTCCTTGTTGAGGGTGAGTCCGCGCGGAAGGCTGCCGGATGTGACTTCGTAGCGGATCGTCCGCGGCGTGCTCGAGGTCACCTTGAACGCGTACAGGACACCGACCCGGGCATCGGGCGGCTCGGGTGTGACGAAGCCCGGTGTCGGCGCCTTGACCTGCTGCGACTCGCCGATCGGCCGACCGGACGAATCCATCTGCTGCAGCGACCATTCCTGATACGGCGTCACCTCGCTCAGGCGCCAGTACGTGTTCGGGTCTCCCAACTGCTCCTTCTGTACGGCCGTGAACGCGCCGACGCTGCGCGCGGACTCCCACGTCTTGACCGCTTGAAGCAACGCCGCGGTGTTCGCTCCGGATGCGAGACTCTTCACGCTGGTCTCGAAATTGATACCCGCGTTCAGGGACGCCGCGCGCGCCATGGTGACTTCGATCTTCTGCAGGCTGTCGCTGCCGGAGAACCCCTGCTGCCCCATCATCCCCGGCAGACAATTGGCGCGGTAGAACGCGTTGCTCCGGAGGATCTGGGCATAGTCCGTCCTGCCGATCTCGCCCCAACTGGCCCGGGACTGTGCATCCCAGGTGTTGGACGCGAGGTTGCTGCATTCGGTGACGAACTCGTCGGAGGCGAGCTGCCGATAGACGCCGTTGACCAGGTGCGCGAAGCCGTAGCCGCCCCAGCCGGTGTAGCCCGCCGATTCCAAACCGTCGTAGGACGTGGCCCGGATGCCGGTGTCGTTGTACGCGGTGGCCAGCCGGGTCGCTATCTCGTCGATGATCGGCAGACCGCCCATCGCGCCGCCGTAGCCGTTCTGGATGAGCCGGGTGGCACGGGTGCCGGCCGGCCATGACTGCGCGGTCGATCCCCACTGGGCCCGCGCCAGGTTGCTCACCTGCCACTCGGTGCCGCCGACCTTGGTGACGGTTCCGTAGGTGATGAACTCGTCGCCGATCCGCAGTCGCTCACCGTCGACGCCCGGTCCCAGCGGGCGGTCGGCGTCCACGTACATCTCGGTGTCCGAGGAGCCGAGTGGACGGGTCAGTCTGACGCTTCCGCCCACCGCCAGCCGCGCGTCGGCCGGGGCCTTCACATAGGGGTCGTGGGGGTCGATGAAATCGGACAGGGTGTGCACGCCGACCTCGATCTTCTCCTTCGCCGCCGCAGCCACCAACTGGGCCGCTGCCGCATCGGATCCCCCGAACGAGCCGTTGAACTGGTAATGCCCGTGCGACTGCCAGGGCCCGTCGCCGGCGATGGCGTAGATATTCCTGACCCCTGCCTGCCGGGCGTATCGGGCGGCAGCGATGACGTTGCTCGTGTCGAGGTCGTGGACCCAGAAGTGGGACTGCGAAGTGCGCTGGGCCACCTTCTGCCACTGGCCGTCGAGGGTCGGGTATGCCTGGCCGTGGTCCTGGGCGATCTGGCTCAGCACGGTGAGCGAAAGATCCGGCGCACTGCCGAACAGCGCGATCTTCGAGCCGACGATCCGACCTTCCGGCCCGGGCAGCGGTCCGAGCGGGATCTCGTACCCATTGGTGCGCTGCCGGACCCGTTCCCGGCTGTAGTCATAGGTGGAGGCGCGCAGCACGCTGCCCCACTTCGTCTTCGCCGCGACGTTGCTCGCCAGCCACTCGTCCTTCTCGCCCGTCTGCAGGCCGTACGGATTCCAGACGAGATCCGGGCCGAACCCGTAGGCGAGATGCTCGTTCGGCCACCCGCCCACGGTCTTGTCGTTGAGCGGGCGAACCCCCACCACGACATCGTTGTCGCCGACCAGACCGACGGTCTCACCGATCGTCCGGGTGATCCTCGTCGGCAGCGGACCCCAGAGCAACGTCTGCACATCCACGCCCGGGGCCGCAGTGAGTCCGGTGACCTCGAGTGTGGAATAGGTCGGAAAGCTGACGACCTTCACTTCGATCGTCACCTTCCTGCCGGTGAACACCAGCACTCGCCGGTCACGCGGCGAGACCTTCAGCGTGGTGGGAACCTCGTGTCCGCCATCGGCCACCACGCTGACCAGCGGCACCGAAATGCCCGCTGCCAGGTAGTCGGTGCCGCTGCGCAGATCCATCAGGCTGGTCACCCGACCACAACGGTCGACGCCCACCGACAGGAAGCCCGCGGTGATCCGATGCGAGGGGGACGTCCCATTGCTGCTTTCCTGCACCGCCTGAGCAGGGAAGGTCGAAAGCCCCATCGTCCCCACCGTTGCGATCGAACTCAGGCCACTGACAAGCAAAAAGCGGCGTCTGTCCATATTTCCTCCTTGTGTGAAGCGAATCTCGACGAAGCGTGTGGACGCCGATTGTTCGCGCTGCGGCTGCCGGGAGTCCGGGTTCCGCGCCGGGGAACGAACGGTGCCCGCTGGGATGGAGGGCCGGCCGCCCCGAGTGAACGGCCGTCGACACTTCGGTGGTCCTACTCCTCGCCGTGCTCGAAGTACGCGACCACCTTCGGGTCCACGGGGGTGACGTCGACGGGCCTTCCCCCGTCCCGCAGCGACATGGTCGCCGCGTAGCCGGCCGCCACCGCCTCGCGGGCCGCCACCGGCGAGGTGACGGTGGCCCCGCCCTCCCGGACGAACCGCAGGAACTCCGCGACCAGCACCGGATCGGCGCCGGCGTGCGTGCCGGGCGGGGTGTGCACGCGCACCACCACATCCGCCTCGGCGCGGTATTCGGCGCGGCGGTTCCACACCCGGACCTCCGCCCCCTCGGTGTCGCCGAAGTTCTCCAGCCGTCCCTCGGTGCCGATCACGGTGTAGTTGCGCCACGTGTCCGGTGTGTAGTGGCACTGCTGGTAGCTCGCGAGAACGCCGTTGTCCAACTGCATCAGCATCATGCTCAGGTCTTCCACGTCCACCACCGGGTTGAGCCCGGTCTGCCCGAGCGGCGGCCAGTTCTCCTGCGACAACCACTCGATCATCCGCTCGCCGCCGCGGTCGCGGCGCGAGGTGATGTCGCCGTAGAGCGTCAGCGCACCCATGGCGTTGACTCGCCTGGTGTACCCGCCGGCCAGCCAGTGGATGACGTCGAGATCGTGAGCGCCCTTTTGCAGCAGCAGGCCGGTGGTATTGCGTCGGTCGGCGTGCCAGTCCTTGAAGTACCAGTCCCCGCCGTTGCCGACGAAGTGCCGGCACCAGACGGCCTTGACCTCGCCGATGGCCCCGCTGGTGATCAGCTCACGCATGGCGAGCACGACCGGCGCGTGCCGCATGTTGTGGCCGACGTACAACGGTGTCCGGTGCTCCCGGGCCGCATCGAGCAACCGGTCGCATTCGTCGGTGGTGATCGCCAACGGCTTGTCCAGGAAGACCGCAATTCCGGCCGTGAGGAAATCCAGGCCGATCTGCGCGTGTGTGTGGTCCGGGGTCAGCACGAACACGCCGTCGAGTCCGGCGTCGAGCAGTTCGTGGTGGTCCGCGGTGGTCCTCACCCCGGTACCGAGGCGCTCCTCGGCGCGCGCCCGCGTCCGCGGGTCGCGGTCGCAGACCCCGGCCACCAGCGAGCCCGAACCGGGCCGGTGGACCAGCTCGACCAGTTCGTCACCGCGGTTGCCCAGGCCGATCACGCCGAGCCTGATGTCGTTCAATGCGCTTGTCCTTTCGGGGGGTTCCGCCGGCAGCGCTCGGGGCGTGTCTTCGATCCCACGCGGGACAGGGCTAGCCCTTGCTGCCGGTGGAGGCGATGCCCTGGATGAAGTGGCGCTGCAGCAGGATGAACGCCACGACCATCGGTGCGGTGGCCATCAGCGACCCGGCCATCAGCACCGAGTAGTCGGTGAAGTGCTCACCCTGGAGCGTGGCCAGGCCGGCGGAGAGAGTCATCTTCTCCGGATCGGTGTTGATCACCAGCGGGAACATCAGGTCGTTCCACGACCACATCGCGGTCAGGATCCCGAGCGCCAACAGACCGGGCTTGGCCAGCGGGAGCGCGACATGCCAGAACACCTGCCACGGGTTGGCCCCGTCCAGCCGCGCGGCCTCCTCGACGTCGTACGGAAGCGCCATGAAGAACTGGCGCATCAGGAAGGTGCCGAACGCGCTGAACATTCCCGGGACGATCAGGCCCTGCAGGGAGTTCAGCCAGCCGAGATCCTGGATGATCATGTACTGCGGGATGAGGAAGAGCAGAGCCGGGACCATCAGCACCGACAGGAAGAGTCCGAACAGCAATCCGCTGCCGCGAAACCGCATCCGGGCGAAGGCGTAGCCGGCCATCGAGGAGAAGATCAGCTGGCCGGCGGTCCGTCCGATGGTCATCAACACGGTGTTGAAGAACATCTGCCCGAAGGGCAGAGCATCGAACACCGCGGTGAAGTTCGACCACTGCCATGCCTGCGGCAGGAGGGTCGGCGGCAGTCGGGTGGTCTCGGCGTACGACTTGAGCGCCGTGACCAACTCCCAAAGGAACGGGCCGAGCATCAGCACCGACATGAAGATGAGCACCGTGTGGGTGGCCACCGACCGGGCCCTGTGGCGCGCGGGGCCGGAGCGGGACGAGAGCTCAGGCATAGTGCACCCACCTCTTCTGCAGACGGAACTGGATGAGCGTCATCAGGACGATGAAGCCGACCAGGACGAAGGCCACCGCGGCCCCGAACCCGATGTCGTGCTCGACGAAGGACTTCTGGAAGAAGAGATACGAGATCGACCGGACTTCGGGCAGCGCCGGATTGGCGGTGCCGGCCGCGGAGCCCGGGGTGCTCATCATCATGTAGGCGAGATCGAACATCTGCAGAGAGTTGATCATCGTCAGCACGGTGATGAAGAAGATGTTCGGGCTGAGCAGGGGCACGGTGATGCGCAGGAACGTTCGCACCGGTCCGGCACCGTCCATCCGCGCGGCCTCGTAGAACTCGGCGGGGATCGCCTGAAGGCCGGCCAGGAGGATCACCATGTTGTAGCCCAGGGACATCCAGATGCCGATCGCGGCCAGTGCGTACAGCGCGATGTCCGGGTCGGAGGCCCAGTGCTGCCCCGAGATCCCCACCGTGGACAGCAGGTAGTTCACCAAGCCGTAGTTTCCGTCGTACATCCACCGCCACAACATCGCCATGGCGACCGGCATGGTGACCGCGGGCAGGAAGAAGATCACCCGGTAGACCGTGCGGCCGCGCAGGTTCTTCTGGTTCAGCAGTGCGGCCAGCATGATCGCAAGCGGGATTCCGGCCAGCTGGATCACGGTGTACGTCACCGTGTTGAGCACCGCCTTGAACACCGTCGGATCGTCGGCCAGTGTCTTGTAGTTGTCCGTCCCGGTCCAGGTGTGCCCGCCGAACGGGCCGGAGGCGGTGAAGCTGTAGTAGAAGGTCTGGGCGATGGGCCACAGGTAGAAGACCCCCAGGCCGATGGCCATCGGCGCGACCATGAAGTAGGCCCAGACCCACTGGCGGCGGCGGCCGGGGCGCCGCCCGCGCCGGTTGGTGGCGCGGGCGGCACGGGCGCCGCGGCCCATGGAGTGGAGAGCCGCAGTGCGTGTCATCGGGTCACTTTTCCTTGCTCAGCGCCGTATTCATCAGACCGGCCATCTCCTTCGCGGCCGCCTCCACATCGGTCTTGCCTTCCCATGCGGGCGCGAACGTGGTGGCCTCCTGGTTGTTCCAGACGGAGGTGTTCTTGGAGGTGGGGTACTGCACCGCGTAGGGCACCTCGTCCATGAACGCCTTCAGGTGGAACTCCGGGGTGGCGTCCACCCAGGCCTGCTGGGTGTTGTTGAAGGCCGGGATGACCCCGCTCTCCTTCGCCCCGATCTCCGCCGCTTGCTTGGACCCGAGGAAGCCGAGGAAGGCGGTCGCCTCCTTGGGGTGCTTGGTCTTGGCGTAGGCGACGTTGGCCAGGCCGTGGATCACCACCGCCCGCTTGGTCCCCTGCGGCAGGACGGCGACGTCGATGTCGTTCTTCAGCGCGTTGTTCTTGGCGAACGCCGAGCTGTTCCAGCTACCGCCGTAGTACATGGCGACCTTGCCGGACTCGAAGAACTGACTGGGGAAGGTGTCGGTCATGGACTTCAGTGACGGCGAGGACCCGTCCTTGATCAGGTCGGTCCAGAACTTCAGGCCCGCGGTGGCGGCGGGCTGGTCGTAGCCCGAGGACTTCCCGTCGGCCGAGATGATCGAGCCGCCGGCCTGGAAGATGGTGTTGTAGTAGTTCTCCTGGCCGAATGCCGGTGCCAGGATGCCGTACTGCTTCTTGGAGGCGTCGGTCAGCTTGCGGGCGGCGTTCCGGAGGGTCTCCCAGGTCCAGGTATCGTCCGGGTACTTCACACCCGCCGCGTCGAACAGCTTCTTGTTGTACCAGAGCCCGACGGTGTCGAAGTCCTTCGGGATGCCGTACTGCTTGCCGTTGTACTCGTAGAGCTTGACCAGGCCCGACGGGTAGTCGGCGAGGTTCACTCCGTTGGCGGCGAGCTTGTCCGACAGCGGCAGCAGCATGCCGTTCGACTCGTACAGCTGGGCATTGGGGCCGTTCATCCAGAACACGTCCGGCGCACTGCCACTGGTGGCATCGGCCTGAAGCTTCGTCCAATACTCCTTGTTCGCCGTGAGCTGGACCTTCACCTTGATCGACGGGTGGGTCGCCTCGAACGCGTCGACGATGTGCTGCATGGCCGGCTGCTGGGTCGCGTCCCAGATCCCATACGTGAGCTCCACCTTGCCGCCCGAACCGCCATCCGAACCGCCCGAACAAGCAGCGGCGCCGAGAACCAGAGCGGCAGCCGCGGTGACTGCCGCCCAGCGTCTGCCGGGCCGGCCGGTGTGTCCACTTATGCGCCGAGTGTGCATGGGAACGTCCCATCTGTAGTGGGTGCGATGCGGGCGATATAGATCTGATACATACCAGGGCCGCAAGGCCGGTCCGGGCTGGCTCTCCGGAGGATCGCCGCACATTGTGCGGCCCGAGCGGGCCATCCGGAACGGATGTCGCGACGACAAGCGGGCGAATCAGCCCAGCTGAGATAGGGAGAGTCTGAAGTCATCGGACCTAGGCGTCAAGGGTTTGGTTATGGTTCACTGAACATCTACCGCCCGATGTATCTGAAACATATAGTGCCGACAGACGCTGCGTAGCGGCAGGAGCGAAGGGGGAGAGTCGTTGGCCCGATCAGAGAGGATCCCCGTGCCCGCGAGCGCGGAGGATGCCTACCGCCCCGGGTACGAGGTCGCGGCCGAACGCATCCTCGAGTACCTGGTCGGGGCGGGGCTCCGACCCGGCGCGCGGCTGCCCACCGAGAAGGATCTCGCGGACGAGGTGCAGATGAGTCGGACGGTGGTCCGCGAGGCGGTGAAGATCCTCTCCGCCCTGGGCCGACTCTCCGTCCAGAAGGGGCGCGGGATCTATGTGGCCGAGCCCGAGCAGCCGTCCTGGCAGACGTCCTTGAACAAGTTTCTCCCCGCGGATCTCAAGCAGGTGGACGAACTGTTCGAGTTCCGTCGGCACCTGGAGACCACCACCGCCGGCATGGCCGCCCGGCGAGCCACCCCGACTCAGGTGAAAGTGGTGCGCGAGGCCGCACGGCAGTCCGTCCTGGCGGCGGAGCAGGACGACCTCGAGGGCTTCACCGCCGCCGACGACGCGTTCCACGTCGGCGTCGCGGACGCGGCAGCCAACATGTTCTTCGCCTCCACCGTCGACGCCGTACGACGTCTGCAACTCCAGGTCATGACCATCGGACTGGCCGGGGTCGCGGGCGGGTCTCTGCTGGTCGCCGCGCGGCAACACGAGGCGATCGCCACGGCCATCGCCTCCGGCGAACCGAACAACGCCGAGGCCCTGATGACCGAACACATCTGCATGACCGCCCAACAGTTCCACAGGGAGATCTGGCGTCGCGTCGTCCCCGGCAACGACACCGACTCCTGAACTCCGCACTTCCAGCCGTGAAGGACACCCATGCGAATTACCGATGTGACGATGGAACTGGTCGACCTGCCCGCTCAGCCGCCCTTCCGGTGGCGTGCCGGGCTGCCGGGTTCGGAACCGGCAACGGTGGGCGGCATCCTCCGCGTCCACACGGACGAGGGCCTGGTGGGCGAGGCGCACACCCGGCGTGGCGTGATCGTCGCCGACCTGGTCGACCGTCGCATCCGTGCGGACCTCGTCGGTCGTGATCCACTGATGCGCGAACTGCTGTGGGAGCGACTGTGGGAACTGGACCGGATCGAGGAGCTTCCGATCTATGCCCTCGGTCTGGTCGACGTGGCCTTGTGGGACTTGGCGGGCAAGGCCGTCCAGCAACCGGTCCACCGGCTGCTGGGCACCTACCGTGAAGCCATCCCCGCCTACGCGAGCACGGTCACCTTCGGCAGCGTCGAGGAGTACCTCGACGTCGCGACCCAGTGCCTGGAGCTGGGCTACGTCGGCATCAAGCTGCATGCCTGGGGTGACCCGAAGGCGGACGCCGAGCTGTGCCAAAAGTTGCGGGCGCACGTCGGTGACGAGGTCCCGCTGATGTACGACGGTTCGGCCGGCTTCGACCTCGCCGACTCCATCCGACTCGGTCACGCGCTGTCCGAGGCCGGCTACCTGTGGTACGAGGAGCCGATGCGCGAGTTCAGCGTGACCGCCTACCGCCGGCTGGCCGAGCAGGTCACGGTCCCGTTGCTGGTCGCGGAGACCTCCGACGGCGCGCACATGAACGTGGGTGACTTCATCGCGGCCGGCGCGGCGGGCCGGGTCAGGACGAGTGCGCAGTACAAGGGCGGGATCACCGGGGCTCTGCGCATCGCCCATCTGGCCGACAGCTACCTGTTGCGGGCCGAGGTGCACGGCAGCGGAGTGGTCAACGCCCATCTGTGCATGGCGATCCCGAACACCACCTACTACGAGTCCCTGGTGTACACCAACCCCGTCCGACGCGAGCCGTCGGTGGGTGCCGACGGGCTCGTGCGGGCGCCGAACGCCCCCGGCATCGGCTTCGACCAGCCGGGCTGGTGACGAACTCCCGCCGGCCCCCCGATGGTGGGGCCGGCGGGATCCCCCGACCACTCTTCCGCGGAAGGAATCGGCACCGTGCCCGTCCAACGCCACGCGGCGGTCATCCGCCTGCGCCCGGAACTGAAAGCCGAATACCGCGCGCTGCACGCGGCGGCCTGGCCCGAGGTGCTGGCCACGCTCAAGCGCGCCAACATCGGCAACTACTCGATCTTCCTGCGCGACGGCCTGCTCTTCAGCTATCTGGAGTACACCGGCGAGGACTATGCGGCGGACGCCGCGCTGATCGCCGAGTGCCCGGTCACCCGCGAGTGGTGGGCCCGCACCGACCCTTGCCAGGAGCCACTGGACAGCGTCGGCGACGGCCGGCGTTGGGCGCCGGCCGAAGAGATCTTCCACCTCGAGTGATCCGCGTCATCGGGTCACTTTTCCTCGTTCGGCGCCGTATTCGTCGGATTGGCCATCTTCTGCGCGGCCGCCCCTACCGTGGTGGATGCGATGCGCGCGAATGGATCTCACACATACCCCGAAGCCCGGCCCAGCCGAGAAGGGGAGGGGGCTGAGGCCATCGGACCTGGGCGTCAAGGTTTGGCTATGCTTCACTGAACATTATCTACCGCTTGATGTATGTGAAATATGTAGGTATCGGAGCGAGTGTGCGTCGCGTGGCGGCGGGAGCGAAGGGGGAGAGTCGTTTGGCTCGCTCGGAGAAGGACCTCGCGAGCGCGGAGGGTGCCTATCGTCCCGGGTACGAGGTCGCGGCCGAACGCATCCTCGAGTACGTGGTCGGGGCGGGGCTCCGACCCGGCGCGCGGCTGCCCACCGAGAAGGATCTCGCGGACGAGGTGCAGATGAGTCGGACGGTGGTCCGCGAGGCGGTGAAGATCCTCTCCGCCCTGGGCCGACTCTCCGTCCAGAAGGGGCGCGGGATCTATGTGGCCGAGCCCGAGCAGCCGTCCTGGCAGACGTCGTTGAACAAGTTTCTCCCCGCGGATCTCAAGCAGGTGGACGAACTGTTCGAGTTCCGTCGGCACCTGGAGACCACCACCGCCGGCATGGCCGCCCGGCGAGCCACCCCGACTCAGGTGAAAGTGGTGCGCGAGGCCGCACGGCAGTCCGTCCTGGCGGCGGAACAGGACGACCTCGAGGGCTTCACCGCCGCCGACGACGCGTTCCACGTCGGCGTCGCGGACGCGGCAGCCAACATGTTCTTCGCCTCCACCGTCGACGCCGTGCGGCGCCTGCAGCGCCAGGTCAGCGTCATCGGACTGGCCGGGGTCGCGGGCGGGTCGCTGCTGGTCGCCGCGCGGCAACACGAGGCGATCGCCACGGCCATCGCCTCCGGCGAACCGAACAACGCCGAGGCCCTGATGACCGAACACATCTGCATGACCGCCGAGCAGTTCCAACGGGAGATCTGGCGTCGCGTCCTGCCCGACAACGACGCTCACTCCTGAACTCCGGACCCCTGGAGCTTTCCGCCCCGAAGGACACGGGGCGATACGTGAGCCGGGCGGACGGCAGCGGCGCTCCGCCCCCCTTGTGTCTGCCGGGCGTCACAGGCCGTAGACCCGCGTGGCCGTACCCCCGAAGACCTCGTCCCGCTCGTGCGCCGACAGGTCCGCCAGAAGCTCGCGGGTGGTGCCGACCACCTGCTCGTACCCGGCCGCCAAGGTGCACACCGGCCAGTCCGAGCCGAACATCAGCCGCTGCGGGCCGAAGGCGTCCAGGGCCACCGATACCGCCGGCCGCAGGTCCGTGAGGGTCCAGGCGTGCCGGTCGGCCTCGGTGACCAGCCCGGACAGCTTGGCCACGGTGTTGGGAAGCCGGGCCAGGGCGCGCAGCTCGGCGGCCCAGGTGCCCGGTCGGCGCGAGCGAATGGGGGGCTTGCCCAGGTGGTCCAGAACGAAGGTGAGTTCGGGCCGGGCGCGGGCCGCCTCGATCGCGGCCGGCAGCTGCTCCGGGCGCAATACCAGGTCGTACGCCAGGCCGGCGGCCCCGACTGCGGCGAGGCCGCGGTCCACCTCGGGCCGCAGCAGCCAGTTCGGGTCGGCCTCGCCCTGCACCTGGTGGCGGATGCCGACCAGGTGTTCGCCGCCGGGCAGCGCGCGCAGTTCGGCCAAGACTTCGGAAACCGCGGGCGAGGTCAGGTCCGTCCAGCCGACGACGCCGGCCGGCAGCGGGTCGCCGGCCGCCAGGGCCAGGAACTCGGGAGTCTCCTCGGGTACGCAGATCGTCTGCACCAGGATCGTGGCGTCGACGCCGGCCGCCGCAGCCTGCGGGCGTAGGTCGTCGAGAGTGAAGTCGCGGTGCAATGGCGCGAGTGCGGGACCGGTGATCCAGTCCTGGGCGCGCGCCGACAGGTCCCAGACGTGCTGGTGGGAGTCGATGGTGGTCATGGGCTTTCTCTCCCGCCGGTGAGCGGATCGTTGCCGCGAGGGCGAGCCGACGGTATCGGCATCAGCGACATCCTCGGTCGGGGCGCGAGGCGGGCAGCGGCGCGTCCCGGGGCAGCAGGCCCCGGGAACGCAGCGCGAGCCACAAGTCGTGGGGGATGGAACGGTTCATCATCGCGGCGGCGTCCTCCACCTCGGCGGCGCGGCGTGCCCCGAGCAGGACGCCGGCGACGGCGGGATGACCGAGTGGGAATTGCAGTGCGGCGGCCCGGAGCGGGACGTCGAAGCTCTCGCACACGGCCTTCAGCGCCAGGGCCCGCTCCAACAACCGCGGCGCGGCCGGGGCGTAGTCGAAGGTCGCGCCGGGCCTGGGATCGGCCAGCAGGCCGGAGTTGAACACCCCACCGACCAGCACGGACACCCCGCGTTGTGCGGCCTGGGGCAGGAGCGCGTCCAGCCCGCTCCGGTCGAGCAGGGAGTAGCGGCCGGCCAGCAGGACCACGTCGATGTCGGTGTCGCGGACGAACCGAGCCGGTATCGCGGCCTGGTTCATGCCGACACCGATCGCGCCGACCGTGCCCTCCGCACGCATCCGCTCCAGTTCCGGGTAGGCGTGGTCGAGGGCTTCCCGCTCGTGGTCGTCCGGGTCGTGCAGGTAGACGATGTCCACCCGGTCCAGTCCGAGCCGGGCGAGGCTCTCCTCGACACTGGTACGCACGCCGCGGGCGCTGAAGTCCCACACTCGCTCGTGGGTGGCCGGGACGGCGAAGCCGTTCGCCAGGTCGTCTTCGGGAGGTCCGGAACGCGGGCGCAGCAGGCGGCCGACCTTGGTCGCGAGCGTGTACCGCTCACGCGGTCGGGTGCGCAGCGCCTCCCCCAACCGGCGTTCGGACAGACCCAGTCCGTAGTGCGGGGCGGTGTCGAAGCTGCGGATGCCGCAGGCCCAGGCGGCCTCGACGGTGGCGGTCGCGTCCTCGTCGGTGATCGGGTGGAACATGTTCCCGAGTGGTGCGGCGCCCAGTGACAGTTCGCCGACGATCGTGGCGGAGCGTCCGAGGGGTGTGCCGGGCGATGTGCTGCGCATGGGGTTCGGGCCTCTCACTGGGGAACCCGGCCGGACCGCCTGGGGAGGGGCGACCCCGAAAGTCCGGCCGGGTGTTTCGGGGTCAGCCCGGGGCGGGTCGCGTTCGAAGGGCGGCCATGCCGCCGTCGACGGCCAGCGCGGTGCCGGTCGTCGAGCCCGCCATGGGGCCGGCGAGGTAGACGATCGCAGCGGCGACCTCGTGGGCGGCGACCATCCTGCGGTGCGGTTGACGGGCGTTGAGCGCGGCGAATTCGGCCGCGGCGTCGCGGGAACGATCGAGCAGCCGGGTCACCCACGGCGTGTTCACGGTGCCGGGGTTGACGCAGGTGACCCGGATGCCCTCTCCGACGTGGTCGGCGGCCATCGCCAGGGTCAACGCGTAGACCGCGCCCTTGCTCGCCGAGTACAGGGCCCGTTGGGGTATCCCGGTCGTCGCGGCGACCGAGCAGGTGTTCACGATCGCGGGGTGTGCCGACCGGCGCAGGTGCGGCAGTGCCGCGCGGGTGGTGCGGACGATGCCGAGCACGTTGACGTCGAGCACCTGCCGCCACTGTTCGTCCGGGTTGTCCTCGACGGTGCCCACCGCGCCGATTCCGGCGTTGTTCACCAGGATGTCCAGGCCGCCCAGCGACTCCGCGGCCGCCGCGACCGCGGCGCGCACGCTGCTGTCGTTGCCGACGTCCGCGGTGAAGCCGAATAGGGGTGCCGGCAACCCGCCGGGGGCGAGGTCGAGCACGGCCACCTTGGCACCGCGCTCGACCAGCAGGTCGACGGTGGCCAGGCCGATGCCCGAGGCGCCACCGGTCACGATGGCCCGCAGGCCCGCGAGCTCTTTCATGGTCGTCCTCTCAGGCCGCTGCGAAGGTCTGCTGCTGGCTGCCGAGCCCGTCGATGCCGAGCACGACCGTGTCACCGGGACGCAGGTACGGATGGTCGGGCAGGCCCAGTGCGACGCCTGCGGGCGTCCCGGTGTTGACCACGTCACCGGGTTCCAGGACCAGGTATCGGCTGAGGTACCAGACCAGGTGGGCCACGTCGAAGATCATGTCCCCGGTGGTGCCGTGCTGGCGCGGGACGCCGTTGACCGTGGTGGTCATCCGCATGTTCCGCAGGTCGGCGACCTCGTCCGGGGTGACCAACCAGGGGCCCAGGGGGTTGAAGGTCTCACAGGACTTGCCCAGGTCCCACTGACCGGAGTACTCGAGTTGGAACTCCCGCTCGGACACGTCGTTGCTGATCGTGTAACCCGCCACGCAGGCCAGGGCCTCCTTCGGGGTGTCCAGGTAGCGGGCGCGGCGCCCGATGACCACCGCGAGTTCCACCTCCCAGTCGGTCTTCACCGACCCGCGCGGGATCAGCACCCGGTCGTACGGGCCGACCACGGTGCCGGGGTCCTTCATGAACACCACCGGCCGGGTCGGGATGTCCGCGTTGGTCTCCCGCGCGTGGTCGCGATAGTTCAGGCCTATGCAGACCACCTTGCCCGGGCGGGCCACGGGTGCCCCGATGCGCTCGTAGGTACCGTCCAATTCCGGGAGCAGGTTCCGCGCCAGAGCGGTCCGCACCCGGTCCACACCATCGCCCGCCAGGAAGCGGCCGTCGATCTCGGCCGTGACCGAGGACAGGTTCAGAAGGCGTCCGTCCTCTGCCGGCACCGCCGGTACCTCGTGGCCGACAGGTCCGACCCGGAGCAGTTTCATCGGAGAGTGTCCCTTCAGACCTCGCATCGCAATGTGTCGGGACTCTAGGAGGGATGAACCGGCAAGTGCAAGGAGTACATCAGATGTATTTGCTGCGCGAGATGGCCTCCGATAGGGCATTTGCCCAGGTTGCAGGCCCGTGCGGTCCGCACTCTTTCTCAGATGAATCAGAAACATCTGGATGAAATCTTGTTCCGAATGCACGTCGCTGTCTAGAGTCTGACCCGTCCGGGTTCCAGGGCCGCGCTCTACAGCCGCGAGTCACGCACTGCCTCGGCCGAACCGCACACATCCCACGGGCCGCCCCGTGGCGATGCCCGGTCCACGGCCCCGCCCGGCCGATCACCCCGAAACCCATGGCCGACCGCCTGGGCACCACCACCCTTCGACAACGACGTCCGTGTGTCGACGGGAATGAGGAGACGGAGCGACATGGAGGCTGCATCACCGGAGACACCCGGCCAACCGCAGTGGCTGGACGCGGAGTTCGAGCGACTGGTGACGTTCGCACGGGGCGCGCGTCTGGCCGGCGGCGGGTTCGGCCGACTGGACGACGACGGTGTTCCCGCGACCGACGGCGCCGTGCACACCTGGATCACCGCCCGGATGACCCACGTGTTCGCCCTCGCCCACCTGCGCGGGATCCCCGACACCGCGCCGCTGCTGGATCACGGGATCGCCGCGCTGTCGGGCCTGCTGCGCGACGGCGAACACGGCGGCTGGTACCCGTGCGTCGACCCCGGCGGCCGACCCCTCACGACCGGGAAACGCGCGTACGACCACGCCTTCGTCGTCCTGGCCGCCGCGAGCGCCGCCACCGCCGCGCGTCCCGGCGCCGACGTACTCCTCGCCGAGGCACTGGAGATCCTCGAACACCACTTCTGGAACGAGACCGAGGGCGCCTGCGTCGAGTCCTGGGACGACACGTGGACCACGTGCGAGGCCTACCGGGGCGCCAACAGCAACATGCACGCCGTGGAGGCCTTCCTCGCCGCCGCCGACGCGACCGGCGACACGGTGTGGCGCACACGCGCACTGCGCATCGCCGAACGCGTCGTCCACGAACACGCGCGCGGCAACGACTGGCGGCTGATCGAACACTTCGACACCTCGTGGCGACCGCTGTACGCATACAACCGCGCGCTCCCCGACGACCCGTTCCGTCCCTACGCCGCCACCGTCGGCCACTGGTTCGAATGGGCCCGGCTCCTGGTCTGTCTCGCCGCGTGCCTGCCCGACCCGCCCGGATGGCTCCTCGACGACGCCGCCGCGCTGTTCGCCGCCGGAGTACGCGAGGGCTGGCACGCCGACGGCCGCCCGGGTTTCCTCTACACCGTGGACTGGGACGGGAAACCGATCGTCCGCGCCCGCATGCACTGGGTCCTCGCCGAGGCCCTGATGGCCGCTGCGGCCCTGCACCGGGCGACCGGCGACCCCGACTACGACCACTGGCACCGCAGGTGGTGGACCCACGCCGACACCCACTTCCTCGACCGGGCCCGCGGAAGTTGGCACCACGAACTGGACCCGGAAAACCGGCCCTCGGCCACCGTCTGGGCCGGCAAACCCGACGCCTACCACGCGGCACAGGCCACCCTGCTGCCCCGACTGCCGGCCGCACCCTCCCCCGCCGAGGCGCTGCGCCGCATCGGGGTCGGGCTCGTCCCGCACGACTCCGGGGCGGTCGGCCCGTGATCACCGTGGCGGGCGAAGCGCTCGTCGACATCGTCCGGTCGGACGGCGGCGAAGCGGTGGCGCACCCGGGCGGAAGTCCGGCCAACGTCGCGGTCGGGCTCGGGCGGCTCGGCGCGCCGGTCCGGCTGGTGACGGCGTTCGGGCGGGATGCGTACGGTGCCCTGCTCGCCGAGCACCTGGCGGCGAGCTCGGTCGCGGTCTCTCCCGGGTCCGTGCACGACGGTCCGACCAATGTCGCGCGGGCCCGGGTGGACGAATCCGGGGTGGCGTCCTACGACTTCGACATCACCTGGGATCCGGGCGGGGCCTTCCTTTCGGCCGACTCCACCTGCCTGCACACCGGTTCGATCGCGGCGATGCTCGAGCCGGGCGCGTCCGTCGTGCGTTCGCTCGTCGAGCGGGCGCGCAAGCGGGAGTGGGGTCGAGGACGAGGCCGGACGACCGTGTCGTACGACCCGAACTGCCGTCCGTCGCTGATGGGCGATCCCGAGTCGGCCCGGACCCGGATCGAGTCGCTCGTCGCCCTCGCCGACATCGTCAAGGTCGGCGACGAGGACCTCCGCTGGCTGTACCCCTCCCGCGACTTCGCCGACGTCGCCGCGGACTGGCTCGCACGCGGACCCGCCGCGGTCGTGGTCACCCTCGGCGCGAAAGGCTCCCACGGCACCTGCCGAACGGGCACCGTCCACATCCCCACACCCCCCGTGACGGTCGCGGACACCGTCGGCGCCGGCGATGCCTACACCGCCGGCATGCTCCACGCGCTCCATCGCCGTGCCCTCCTGGGCGCCGAAGACCTGACCACCCGTCTCGACCACGACCTGCTCGCACACGTCCTGACCGAAGCGTCCCTGGCCGCGGCCCTGACCTGCACACGTCCTGGCGCGGACCCTCCGACGGCCGCCGAAATGGCGGCGTACGACCACTGAGCTTGCTCCGCTTCGACGGACACTTTCGTTGTGGTGGTCAGGCCGCAAGTGCGGAGCCGTCGCAGCACCCGGCGCGGCACCGGGTGCACCAGCGCGGCGAGCCGGGCCCGGCCGGCCCGGTGAACCGCGGCCGCCGGTCCCCGAACTGCCGTTCCAAGACAGTGAGCCGGTGGCGCAACACCGCAACCTCGGCGTAATCGCGCAGACGACGCCGGGCGGCCTGATCGTCACCCGTGGGCCACCGCGTGGGCCGCGTACGGCAACGTCGTCCTGACGCCGGATCACCACGGCGGCGTGCGCGGACGGTTCGCGCACGGTGGGGCGTTCATGGCGATGCGCAGCCACCGCTCGCGCGTGCGCGACGTCGCCGCGACCGTGGTGCGAGCGGGCGACGTCCCCGACACGGGCAGCACCACGCTGTCGCGGTGGGACGTCGCGGGCGGCGACCGACGCGCCGAGGCGGTCATGGCCCTGGTGCTGCCCGGCCTGCGCACCCACTGGAACGACGATCCGGAGCCGGGCGACGACTTCCGCTCCCGGCTGTGGATCCGGGACGACGCGCTGACCTCCTGGGCCACGGTGGACTACGACGGCCCCCGACTCGACGCCTTCTGCGTGCGTCGACACGGGCCCCGACGCCTGGGGGAAGAAACCGCGGCGGCCTGGTCCCGGTGGACGACCGCCGACAGGCCGGCCTTCGACACGTTCGGCCTCGACATCGGTGCCGACGGCACCCGGACCGTGTGGTGCGGCGCCCGACGGCCCACCCGGCCGATCCACCCCGGACAACCGAACCCGGACGTGTACCTACCCCGTTCGTCGACGCCGGGGTCGGTACGCACCGGCGCCCGGGAGCAGGCCTTCGAGAACGCGCTCAGCGCGGCGGCGGAACAGCGTGCGGAGACCGTGATGACGTTCGACGAACGGAGGAAGGACGTGCGCCTGGGGGAATGGAAGCGAGACGTGGCGGACAGCACGGACAGTGGGAAGATCCCGAGGCTTGCGGTGGTGGCCATCTTCCAGCGCGGTGGCGCGGTCCGCAGGTCGTCGGTCGGGGTGGTGAACCAGGTTTCCATGCCGGTCAGGCGGCGGCGGTCGGTCTCGGTGTGGTGGCCGTCGGCGCGGTGGAACCAGGGCCAACGTGGTCCGTACTCGGTGCGATACGCCTGGGAGACCATCGTCGAGATCGGGGTCGTGGACCGGTTCGAGGCGTACCGGGGCGATCCCGTCGCGGGTCTCGACCCGGACCGCGGCGTCCTCGCACACGCGGCGGAACCATCGGCCGCGGGTGCCGAACGCGGAGCGTACGTACGCCTGGCCCCCCACGACGACTACCCGGAGCGGTCGAACCGCCCACGAGCCGTCGTCCCGGGTTTGGATCACGATCTCGTCGAGCAGGTGCGGGTCGTCGCGCATGGGAACGAATCCTCCGTCCGGGAGAGCCGGTACACCCGGCCACCCTGTCCCCGCTGCCGGTCGGGTCGGGTCGGTCGTCGTCGCCTACATCCGGTGCGAGCGGGGACCGCCGAACGTGGGTGTTGGAGGCGCGGAGGCGCGCGGCGGTCCCGGGCCGGGGTGCGCGGGGCTGCGTCGGGATCGTGCGACCGGATGCGTGCCACGTTCGGGCGGCTACGTACCGCGCCTACGCAACGGTCGCCGACGCGACCACCCGGGCCCGAGTGGCAGGTTCGGTGATCGACGGCCTCATCGTCGGGGCCGCGCATGCCCACCGATCCTCGGGAGACTCGCACATGGCGGCGAACGACATCACCTACACCGGCCTCGACGCACTGCTCACGCCCGAGAGGTCGGTGCTGTTGCTCATCGACCATCAGGGCGCGCAGTTCGCGGGCATGCACAGCATGGATCCCAATCTGGTGGTCAACAACGTCACGGCGTTGGCCAAGGGCGCGAAGCTGTTCGGGGTTCCCACGGTGTTGTCCACTGTGGTCCAGGACCGCGGCGGGCGGCTCATCCGGCAACTCCGGGAGGTGTTCCCCGACCAGAGCCCGATCGACCGCACCACGATCAACACGTGGGAGGACCCGCGGGTCGTGGAGGCCGTGGCCGCCACCGGGCGCCGGGACCTGCTCATCGCGGGGTTGTGGACCGACATATGCCTGGCCTTTCCGGCGATCCACGCGATGGGCGACGGCTACCGGGTCTTCGCGGTGACGGACGCGTCCGGCGCGACCACGGTGGAGGCGCACGAGCGCGGCGTCCAGCGGATGGTGCAGGCGGGCGTGATCCCGACCACCGCCGGGACGGTCATCTCCGAGTGGCAGCGGGACTGGGCCCGGGAAGAGACCGTTCCGGGGATGTCCGAGATCCTGTTCGCGCACGGCGGCAGCTTCGGTACGAGCCTGGCCTGGGAACTCCAGCTCCTGGGCAAGGAGTAGCGCCTGGGGTGACAGAACCGCGGACCGCGGCCCCTCGGCCGACCATGTCGGCGTCGGGGGTCTGCGGTCTTTGCCTGTCCGACCCTCGGCGCTCGGCCCGCGATCCTTGCTTCTCGCCCCGCTCCGGCCGCCCCTGTTCCGGGATTCCCGATCCCAAGCCCCCGACGCGCCGCAGATATTGACGTGTCACCAACTTCCCCTATTGTTGTCACGTCACCAAAAGGTCGGGTCCTCCCGCCCGGGCGAACTCCGCGAAGGTCGCCTTCGGGTCGGTACGCGCGCGACCGCACCCGGGGACGACGGCTCGGCGGGGTGCCATGGAACCCGCCCGGAACAGGGCGGAGTTCACGGTGGAACAGCCACGCCGGGATAGGGCCGATCGAACACGACTGATCGGCCGAGAGCGCGAATTCCGGATGCTGGATCGGTTGCTTGCGCGACTCGACGGCGGGCACGGGGAGTCCCTGGTCGTGCGGGGCGAGCCGGGCATCGGCAAGACGGCGCTGCTGGAAGCCGTCCGGTCGGCGCCGGGGCCGCGCGTCCTGGAGGCGTCCGGCGTGGAGTTCGAGACCGACTTCGCCTTCGCCGCTCTGCATCAACTGTGTGTGCCGATGCTGTCCGGCATCGATCGACTGCCGCAGCCACAGTCCGCCGCGCTGGGCGCCGCGTTCGGCCTGAGCGTCGGCGGCGTGCCGGATCCCTTCCGGGTCGGGTTGGCAGTTCTGAGCCTGTTGTCGGAGACCGCCACGAAGCGGCCACTGCTGTGCGTCGTCGACGACGCACAGTGGCTGGACCGCGCGTCCGCGCAGGCTCTGGCCTTCGCCGCCCGCCGACTGCGGGAGGAACCGGTCGCCTTCGTGTTCGCGATGCGCGAGGAGAGCGACCGCCGCGAACTGTCGGGGCTGCGCGAGCTGCCGTTGTCGGGGCTGACCGAAGAGGATGCCCGCAGGCTGCTGGCCACCCGGGTCCGTGCGCCGTTGGACGGCCCCGTGCGCGATCGCATCATCGCCGAGGCGCGCGGGAATCCGCTCGCTCTGCTCGAACTCCCGCGCACCGCCGACCTCGCGGGTGGGTTCGCGCCCCCCGACACGACGACCACGTCGGACCGGATCGAGGCCGGCTTCCGGGCACGCCTGTGCGAGCTGTCCGCGGACACCCGAATGCTGGTGCTCGCGGCGGCCGCCGAGCCGACCGGGAATCCGCTGCTGCTGTGGCGCGCGGCTCAGGCCCTGGGGATCGACATACGGGCGACGGCACCCGCGGAGGACGCGGAACTGCTGTCCGTCGGCACCTGGGTACGCTTCCGCCATCCGCTGGTGCGCTCCGGCGTCTACCGCTCCGCTTCCGCGGAGGACCGTCGTACGGTGCACGGTGCGTTGGCCCGAGCCACCGACGATCGCACCGATCCCGACCGCCGGGCGTGGCACCGCGCGCTGGCGGCGACCGGACCGGACGAGGACCTCGCCGAGGCGTTGGAGCGGACCGCGGAACGCGCCCGAGCACGCGGGGGAATCGCGGCCGCGGCCGCCTTCCTCGCAGAGGCGGCGCGGCTCACCCCCGATCCCGGACGCCGGGCCGACCGCGCCCTCGCGGCGGCGAACGCCAAACGCGACGTCGGCGCCGTCGACGTGGCGTCGGACCTGGTGGCCGCGGCCGAGGCGGGCCCGCCCGACGCCGCCCGACAGGTGGCCGCCGAGACCCTGCGCGCGCGGATCGCCTTCGACACCCGGCGCAATCGGGCTGCGGTCGCCAAGTTGCTGCGCGCCGCGCGGCACACGGTCGGGCTCGACCCGGCCGCGGCCCGCGAGATGTTCCTGGAGACGCTCGCGGCGGCGGTCTTCGTCGGGCGCTTCGCCGACCGGCCGAGCGCCCTCGACGTGGCCGAGGCCGCCCGCGCACTGCCGCCCGCCCCGGAGCCGGCTCGCGCCCTGGACGTGCTGGTCGACGGGCTGGGCGTCCAGGTCGAGAAGGGATTCCCCGCCGCTGCCACACAGTTGCGCCGGGCCGTGGACGCCTACGTCCGCAGCGAGACGGACGAGCACGGCACCGGCGAGTTGTGGATCGCGTGCAGCGCCGCGATGGACCTGTGGGACGGCCCGTCCTGGCAGGTCCTGGCCGAGCGCCAGGTCCGACTGTCCCGCTCGGGCGGCGCGTTGCCCGTGCTGCCGGTGGCACTGAGCTACCGAGCACTCGCGCACATCCACACCGGCGAGTTCGACGACGCCTGGGCGCTCGTCGACGAGGCGTACGCGATCGCCGCCGAGGTCGGGGTGCCCGGACTGGTGTACGTGGACGTCACCCTCGCCGCCTGGCGCGGCGACGAGCAACGCACCCTGCACCTCGTCGAACTCGCGCTGCCCGACGCGATCGAGCACGGCGAGGGCAGACTCGTCACCGCGCTGGAGTTCGCCCGAGCGGTGCTCTACAACGGACTCGGCCGCTACGAGGCGGCACTGGAGGCGATCCGGGTACCCGCCGACCTCGACGAAATGGGTTTCCTCACCTGCATACCCACCGAGTTCGTGGAGGCCGCCGTGCGGGCCGGCCGCGCCGACCTCGCCGCCCCGGTACTGGAGCGGCTCGCGGAGGTCACCCGAGCCGCAGGAACGGACTGGGCGCTGGGCGCCGAGCGTTGCGCCCGTGCCCTGCTCGCCGACGGCCCGGCCGCCGACGACCTCTACCGCGAGGCGATCACCCGGCTCGACCGCACCGACGCCGGCGTACATGCCGCCCGTGCCCGCCTGCTCTACGGCGAGTGGCTGCGCCGCCAAGGGCACCGCGTCGAGGCGCGAACCCACCTTCAGGCCGCGCACGAGGCACTCGCCTCCATCGGCGCGCGCGCCTTCGCCGCCCGGGCCGCCGGCGAACTGGCCGCCACCGGCGAGCACGCCCGCAAACGCACCGGCGACACGCCCACCCGCCTGACCGCCCAGGAGTTCCAGATCGCCAAACTCGTCGCCACCGGGGCCACCTCCAAGGAGATCGGCGCCCAACTGTTCCTGAGCCCGCGCACCATCGACGCCCACCTGCGCAACATCTTCCGCAAGCTCGGCATCACCTCGCGCCGACAACTGCGCGATCGACGGTTCGCCGTGTGAGGCCGCGCACCCGCGCCCCGGCCCCGTTAGGTGGATATCGCCGACGCGAGGAGCCGGTTCGTCCTGCGAGGTTGGTGGACACACCACCGATACCTCTTGGGGAGGGCATCGTGAAGGCACTCGCCGCGCGGTCCTACGGACCGATCGAAGACCTGGCCGTCCTGGAGTTTCCGATTCCCACTGCGGGACCGGGCCAGGTCCTGGTCCGCACCGAGGCGGCCGCGGTCAACGCGGCGGACGTCGTGCTGACCACGGGAGCCCTCAGGCAGGTCATGCCCGTCGACCACCCGTTCGTCCCGGGTGTGGACGTCAGCGGCGTGGTGGAGGCGGTGGGGCAGGGCGTCGTCCGGTTCTCGGTGGGTGATCCGGTGTTTGCCTGGCTGGGCCTGGGTTCCGGCGCGCTGGCCGAGTACGTCGTGATCGACGACACTCCCGGGCTCGCGCTGCGCCCCGCGGGGCTCGACGCGGCCCGGGCGGCGGCGTTGGCCACCGGCGGGCTGACCGCGTCGAGCCTGGTCGGGGCGGCCCGGCTCGGGCCCGGGTCGACCCTGCTCGTCGTGGGTGCCACCGGCGGCGTCGGGTCGTTCGTCGTCCAGCTCGCAAAGCGGGCGGGCGCCACCGTCCTGGCCACCGGCCTGCCCGAGGACGAGGGCTACCTGCGGGACCTGGGCGCCGACGTGGTCGTCGACTACGGCTCGGTGGACACCACCGACGAGACCCTGCGTCGGGTGCCCGGCGGCGTGGACGCGGTGATCGACGTGGTCCACGTCGGCGCCGCGCTGGTGCGGTCGGCGGACGCGGTCAGGGCGGGCGGGGTCGTGGTGTTCGTGCTCGGGGCGCCGCCGCCGACCTTCGAGCGCGGGGTCACCGCGGTGTACGCAGGCGCTTCGGCGCCCGAGGGCCGGCTCGACGAGCTCGCGGCCCAGGTCGCGGACGGTCGACTGCGCGTGCCGGTGAGCGCCGACTACCCCTTCGCCGACGCGCGGCAGGCGATCGCCGCCTTCGCCCGGGAACACGTGCGCGGCAAGGTGACCGTCACCTTTTGAACCGGGCTGCGGCCCACGAGGAGCGAACCGACATGGCAGAGCAACTTCTCGACTTCACCGACCAGGTGATCCTGGTCACCGGCGGAGCGACCGGCATCGGCCGGGCCGTGTCGCTGGGCTTCGCCCGACAGGGCGCGACGGTGGTGATCGGCGACGTCGACGACCGCAGCGCCGAGACCGTCCTGCTGATCGAAAAGGAGGGTGGCACGGCCCTGTTCGTGCCCACCGACGTTTCGGTCGCCCGCGATGTCGAGCACCTGGTCGCCACGACTGTCGCCACCTTCGGCGGCCTGCACGTGGCGTTCAACAACGCGGGCGTCTTCGTCCCGCCGGCCCCGCTGGCCGAACAGTCCGAGGCGGACTGGGACCGCGCCATCGCGGTCGACCTCAAGGGCGTCTTCCTGTGCCTGAAGTACGAACTCGCGCACATGGCCGCCGCCGGCGGCGGCGCCATCGTCAACACCGCGTCGGTCGCGGGCCTGATCGGCGACCCCGACATGGCTCCGTACGTCGCGGCCAAGCACGGCGTCGTCGGCCTGACCAAGGCCGCGGCCGTGGACTACGCGCACGCCGGGATCCGGGTCAACGCGCTCGCTCCCGGACTGACCGAGACGGCGATGACCCGGGCCTGGCTCGACGACCCGGCGAAACGCGAACTCGTGTTGGCGGGGCCGCAGTTGCATCGCGTCGCCCAGCCTGAGGAGCTGATCGGCATGGTGCTGTATCTCGCCTCGCCACTGGCCTCGTTCGTCACCGGCGGGGTCTACGTGGTCGACGGCGGCCAGACCACCCGCTGAATCCCGCGTCCGACTCTTTCTCCACGCCCTTCCCGGGAGCACCGATGACCACCGATTCCCCGCCTTTCGGCGCGCCGACCGGGCAGGTCGGTCCGCCGCCATTCGATCCCGAGCTGGCCCCGGCGTTGGCGCCGTTGGCCGAGCTGATGCCGGCGACCGTCCGCCCGGAGATGATCCCCGCGCTGCGCGCCCGACTGGCGGCGCTGCGCACCTCGGACGAGGAACTGCGGCGCGGCGGCGCCGTCGAGTTCGTGGAGCGCCGCATACCCGGCCCACCGGGCGCGCCGGAGGTGTCCTTGTTGGTGTGCCGGCCGGCCGGGGTCTCGTGGCCGAGGCCCGCGGTGTACTTCTGTCACGGTGGCGGGACGATCCTGGGCGACAACCGCAACCTGATCGGCGAGATGCTCGACTGGGTACGGGATCTGCGCATTGTGCTGGTGTCGGTGGAGTACCGACTCGCCCCGGAACACCCTTACCCGGCGGCGGCGGACGACGTCTACGCGGGGTTGTCGTGGACGGCGGAGCACGCGGCCGAACTCGGCGTCGACCCCGAGCGGCTGATCGTGGCGGGCGCCAGCGCGGGTGGGGGGCTGGCGGCCGGCGCGGTGCTGCGTGCGCGGGATCGGGGTGGTCCGCGGATCGCCGGGCAGGTGCTCGCGTGCCCGATGCTCGACGACCGCAACGACACCGCCTCCGGCCGGCAGATGGCCGGTTTGGGGGTGTGGGACCGCACCTCGAACGACACCGGCTGGACCGCGCTGCTCGGCCGGCGCCGCAGCGACCCGGACGTGCCGGCCTACGCGGCTCCTGCCCGCGCGGCGGATCTGTCGGGACTGCCTCCCACCCTCCTCGACGTCGGCTCGGCGGAGACGTTCCGGGACGAGGTGGTCGCCTTCGCCGCGCGTCTGTGGCAGGCCGGCGGACGGGCGGAACTGCACGTGTGGCCGGGTGGGTTCCACGGTTTCGACGCGCTGGTGCCCGAGGCGGAACTGTCCCGGGCGGCGCGCACGGCCCGGGCACGGTGGGTGCGGCGGCTGATCGGCGAGCGGTCGCCGGAGGCGGACGCGCCGGTGACGGCGCCATTGGTGACGCATCAACCTCCTGATAACTTCGGATCATGAGTGAACCGCGCTGGCTCGACGAGCGAGAGGCCGAGATCTGGAAGACGTATCGGGACCTGCGGCGTGAGCTGCAGAGCGCGATGGAGCGTCAACTCGATCGCGACTCCGGGCTGTCCGGTGCCGACTACGCGGTGCTCGCGCCGCTGACCGAGTCGGTGGAGGGCGTGCTGCGGTCCCGCGAATTGGGCGCGGTGCTCGGCTGGGAACGCAGTCGGGTCTCGCACCAGATCAGCCGGATGGAGAAGCGCGGCCTGGTCGCCCGGGAGCCGTGCGTGGACGACGCCCGCGGCTCGATGGTCCGCGTCACGGCCGAGGGCCGGGCCGCCATCGAGGCCGCCGCGCCCGAGCACGTCGAGACCGTGCGCCGATACTTCTTCGATCCGCTGACCCGCGACGAGGTCGAGACCCTGGGTGCGCTCCTCGCCCGCATGCTCGATGCCCTCGCCCGGCACTGACCCGCCGCTCGTACACGGGCACTTCACACCCGTACGCGACGAAGCCGCCGCCTCTCCCGAGGTGGCGGCTTCGTCGCGTACGCGGCCGTGCCGCGCGCCGCGCCGCGGCAGGTTGTTGACGTGACAGCAATTCCCGCCTAGTTTGTTGACGTATCACCGATCGGTCTAGGTGATCTGTCCGGGCGGGATTCGCCGACGCGAGCGAACCCGTCCCGCCGGCAACGTGGTCGGCGCAACACCGCACACACGAAGGGGTCAGGATGAAGATCACGGTGATCGGACGAGGCAGGGTGGGCGGCGGCCTCGCCGCGTTGTGGACGGGCGCGGGGCACGAGGTGACCGGAATCGGCCGCGAGGGAGGCGACGCCACCGGCGCCGATGTCGTCGTGGTCGCGGTTCCCGGACCCTCGATCGAGGACGCGCTCGCCCGCGTGTCCGGTCTCGACGGCCAGGTCACCGTCGACACATGCAACATCTACCAGGAGCGCGACGACGAATTCCCGTCGCTGTCCCACCGGATCCGATCGATCATCGGCGGCCCGACCGCGAAGTCGTTCTCCACGAACTTCGCCGCCGCCTATCCGGAGATCGCACGGCAGCGGGTGCGACCGGGCAACCTGTTCGCCGCCGAACCGGGCGCCCACGACGTCACCGAGCGGCTGATCCTCGACGCCGGCTACGAACCTGTGTTCATCGGCGACCTCGACCCGGGCGCCCGACTGTTGGAGGACAGTTCGGGCCTGACCAGGGCGCTGGCCGGTCGACTCGGCCTCTTCTTCTACCGCTACGCCCGCCCCGGCGAGCTGTGAACCTCCCCCACCGCCGTCCGCGAGGAGCACGAGCATGACCAGGATCGCGATCATCATCGGCAGCACCCGCCCCGGCCGCAACGGCCAGGCCGTCGCCGAATGGGTGTACGACATCGCCAGGCAACGCTCCGACGCCGACTACGAACTCGTCGACATCGCCGAGTACCACCTGCCGCACCTGGACGAGGCGGCGCCGCCGTCACTGGGGCAATACACCCAACCCCACACCCTGGCCTGGGCCCGGACGATCGACTCGTTCGACGGATACGTCTTCGTCACCCCCGAGTACAACCACTCCACCTCGGGCGCGCTCAAGAACGCCATCGACTTCCTGTACGCCGAGTGGAACAACAAGGCCGCGGGCTTCGTCAGCTACGGCAGCGCCGGCGGCACCCGCGCGGTCGAGCACCTGCGCCTGGTGATGGCCGAACTCCAGGTGGCCGACGTCCGCGCACAGGCGGCGCTGTCGCTGTTCACGGATTTCACCGACTTCACCACGTTCACCCCCGCGCCGCATCAGATCGACGCGGTCACCGCCGTGCTGGACCAGGTCGTCGCGTGGAGCGGGGCGCTCGCCGGCCTGCGCACGGCGTCATGAGCGACATCCTGGCCGGCAAGGTCGTCGTGGTGACCGGCGCGTCGAGCGGCATCGGCCGGGCGATCGCCGTCGGCGCGGCCGGCCACGGCGCGAAAGCGGTGATCGTCGCCGACCTCGACGAGACCCCACGCGAGGGAGGCGGCCCCACCGTCGCCGAGATCGAGGCGCTGGGCGTGCCCGCCCGTTTCGCCACCACCGACGTCACCCGGCGCGACCAGGTCGACGCCCTGCTCGACGCAGCCGACGAGTTCGGCGGCGTCGACGTCATGGTCTGCAACGCCGGCATCACGTTGCACTCGGACGGCGCGGACGTGAGCGAGGACGACTTCCACCGACTCCTGGCGGTCAACCTCGACGGCGTGCTCTTCGGCGCGCAGGCCGCCGCGCGACAACTACGCGCCGCCGGCAAACCGGGCAGCATCGTACTGATGGGCAGCATGGGCGGGATCGTCGGCGCGGGGTTCACCGTCGCGTACTCCACCAGCAAGGGCGGCGTCGTACTGATGGCCAAGGCCCTCGCCGACGCCCTCGGCCCGGACGGCATCCGGGTCAACGCCGTCTGCCCCGGCACGATCGACACCTTCCTGCTGCGCAACACCCCCGACGTCGGCGCCGCCGCCGAGGGCTACACCCGACGCACCCCGCTGCGCCGACTCGGCCGACCCGAGGAGATAGCCGACGCGGTCGCCTACCTCGGATCAGACCTGTCCACCTACGTCACCGGCACCGCCTTGGTCGTCGACGGCGGTCTGACCTCGGTGATCTGAGCCTATCCGCGCCGACCCACCGCAGCCGGACCGCGACGACCGAACCACGGAGGTTCCCATGAACGACGACAACGACGTGAGCGAGACGGCCAAGGCCGTGGTCCGGCGCAACACGCAGGAGGTGCAAGGGGGCGGGGACTGGGCGGTGTTCGACGAACTCTTCGCCGACGACTTCCTGGACCACACCCCGCAGCCCGGCCGCACCCCGGACAAGGCCGGCGCGTTGGAGCTGTACCGGGTGCTGCGCCGCGCGTTCCCCGACTTCCGCGCCGAGATCCACTGGCAGGCCGCCGACGGGAACCTGGTCACGACGTACAAGGTCTACCACGGCACGCACAGGGGCGAGTTCCTCGGCATCGCTCCGACGGGTCGGGAGATCCACTTCGAAACGGTGGACGCGATGCGCGTGGTCGACGGCCGGATCACCGAGCACTGGGGAGTGGCGAACCTCTTCTCGCTCATGCGGCAGTTGGGCAACCCGTCCGGCACCGACTGACGGCGCGACACCGGACGGGCCCGAGCCGGGGGCACGCCTTCCCAGGCCCCGGGCCCGGACATGAAGCGGACATCGACGATGCGGTACCCGACCGCACGGACGGAGCGCGATGACGACGGGCGACCCGACGATCCCCACCCACGACGCGATGACGCGCCTGGACATCCCTGCCCGGTTCGACGTGACGCACTGGCCGTCGAACGTGGAGAAGCACCTCCAACGCACCGAGAACCCCCACCACCGAGCGATCCTGAAGAACTACCTCCGGCACCTGCTGCTCGAACTCTCCGGCCACTGGGACCGGATCGTCGTGCCCGAACTCACCGTCGCCGAACCGGTGTATCGGGTCGGCGACCGCGGCACGGTCCAAGTCCTGACCGGAAAGGCCGAGGTCGAGGCGTTCTACCGACAGACGTACGAGGACCGTGTCAACGTGATGGGCGCTCGGACGATGAACATGTGCGTCGAGGACTTCGGCGTCACGACCGAGGCGGCCTGGGCGCACGTGGTACCGGGCGACTACCTGCGCGAACACGGGCACCTACCCGACGCCGACCCGGACGCGCACTACCTGATGAACCACCACATCTGTCAGGTCTTCGCCTACACGAGCGACGCGAAGCTGATCGGCGAGCGGATCTACGTCGACGCGGCGAGCTACACGTACGACAAGCTCGCGGCGCGGGACGTGGTCACCCCGGAACAGGCCACCCGGGAACTCGCACCGCTCCTGGCACGCGCAGACCTCGACTGATGCCACCACCCCGGAACACAAGGGAGACGAGCGTGCAGCAGGCCCCCGAGGTGACCGACGCCGTCGACGCGAAGCGGTACGAAGCCCGATTCGGCGACGAGTTGGCCGGCTTCGCCCAGTACCTCCGCAGGCCCGGACTGATCGCCTTCGTGCACACCGAGGTGGACCCGCGCCACGAGGGCCGCGGTGTGGGCTCGGCGCTGGTGCGCACGTCACTCGACGAGGCCCGCGCGGCCGGACTGAAGGTACTACCGGCCTGCCCCTTCTACGCCCGCTGGATATCCGACCACCCCGAATACCGGGACCTGGTTCGCGTCCCGAGGAGCCGGGTCACCGACTGAACCGCCACCACCGACACCAGGGGGAACCTGTGACGACGAGCGACCGCACTCGACGCGACGGTGCCAAACGCTATACCGGCGCGGGAATCACCGTCGGCTACGAGGCCCGGCGCTGCCTGCACGCCGCCGAGTGCGTGCGCGGCCTACCCGACGTGTTCGACGTCGAGCGCAGACCCTGGATCGTCCTCGGCGAGACGGACCCCGCCCGGATCGCCGAGGCGATCGCCCGCTGCCCCAGCGGCGCCCTGCAGTACCACCGCACAGACGGCGGACCGAACGAGGAGGCGCCGAACCCCACCGAGGTGACCGTGCACGAGAACGGCGTCGTCCACGTGCGCGGCGACCTCAGGATCCAAACCCCGGCAGGCGTACGCTCCGAGACCCGCGCCATGCTCTGCGGCTGCGGCCGTACCGACCACACCCCCTTCTGCGACCACACCGGCAACGCCTGCGCCGGCCTCACCTGACTCGAACCGCAACCACGGCCACGCCGCAGAGTGGAGTCCGACAATCGTGTCGACGACGTCGCCGGGTGGGAAGCAACGCAAGCGATCCGTGCGGCCGTTGTGACGGGGCCCTGTGGAGGCCGATGTCAACCGGGATGCGGGCCGGGCGGCTCAGCCGGCGGCGGCCTGCTTGATCAGGTCGGCGACGGCGGCCGGTCGGGAGACGTGGACGGCGTGGCTGCCGGGGACCTCGACGGTGTGGGCGCCGATGCGTTCGGCCATGGCGTGCTGGGCGGGCGGGGGGATCATGTGGTCGTCGGTGGCGACGAGATACCACGACGGCTTGGTGCGCCACGCGGGCCGGGACACCGCGCCGCCGGCCGCGTCCACTCCCCAGGGCGCCTGCGAGTCGGCCATGAACTCCGTCTGCGCGAGCGGCAGATCCCCGGCGAAGGCCGCGGCGAACCGGTCCCGGTCCAGGAGCAGGAAGCCGTCGACGGGCGGCAGGATCGGCGGGACAAAGGCGCCGGGCGGCGGGTCGGCGATCAGGGTGTTCACCGACTCGCTCTTGTCCGGGGCGAAGGCGGCGATGTAGACGAGCGTCGTCACCTTCTCGTGGTTGCCGGCCTCAGTGATCACCACGCCGCCGTAGGAGTGGCCGACCAGGAGACGGATGCCCGTAGAGGATCGGGGCGCGGGGCGGTTCACTCGAACGGGCTCACCCCCGGTGGTCTGGGGTCCGGGGATCGCGACGGGCGCGTCGTCACCTTCCGCCGTCTCGGATAACCTGCGCGTTCGAAGCAATCGGGATCGCGGGCCGTGTCCGCCGGACGGGAAAGGGCGGCCTGTGCCCACCACGCAGCACGAGGAGTTGCGCGCGGCGATCGTGCGCGCCCGCGAGGTGCTCGCCGCCCACCCGAACGACCCGCCCGCCCCGGAGTTGGCCACGCTGATCGGGGCGGCGGAGCCGTTCGCCAACTTCACCCAGGCGGTGCCGCCGCCGCAACCCCGCCCGATGGCGACGGAGGTGACGGAGGTGACGGGCACTGTGGTCCCCGACGGGACCGGGCCGTAGGACGCCCCCGACGCCGCATCCCGGGCCGGCTACGTGAAGGGAGCGTGTCCGGCGCCGCCGATGGCGGCGCGCATGTCGTGCACGGCGTCGAGGGTGAACGAGGACGCGCAGTCGCCGATCCACAGCATGCGCGTCGAGGCGCGCTCCAGGTCCCGGAGGTCCGCCTGCCGGGGCGTGCGGATCTCGCCGTGCCAGGCCCCGTCGGGCTCGCGGGTCAGGCGGGCGGTGACATCGAAGCGGACGGCCTCGGTCATCACCGTCGCCGGGCCCTCGTAGCGCATTCGCCCGCTCATAATGCGAGCACCGCCTTCCCTGAACCCTGTGGTTCGGTCGGCGAGGACATGACGCGGCGCCCCCGTGAACGGCGCTGTCGCACGAGGGCGTGCCCCTGCCGGCCGTTCGTATCTCGACTCCACCCGTCCCGATGGGGTGTGGGAGGGCTGTGGGGTGGCAGGGATCAGGATCGGCCCCACCCCGGGTCGCATCACTTCCCTTCCCGTTCCCGGTCCCCCGGCGTCCGACGCGCACCCGTCCGGAGGCCCCATCGCATGACCGACACCCGCCGCTCCCCCGACGCCCACGCGCGCCTGCGCGCCTCCACCGACCGCAACCTCACCCACCTGGCCGCCCTGGAACCGGGCACCCCGGCGCACGCGGCGCTGCGCAACGCCATCGTCGAGGACAACCTCAACCTCGTCGCCCACGCCTGCAACCGCTACACCCACCGCCCCGGCCACGGCGCCGGGTTCCTCGCCTACGCGATGCCCACCATCTCCGGCGAGTTGAAACGCTACTTCCGCGACCACACCTGGGCCGTCCACGCCCGCCGCGGCGAACGGGAGTCGTACCTGCGCCTGGTCCGCGCCCGCGACGACCTCTCCACCCGGTTGGGCCGCGAGCCCGACCACGGCGAACTCGCCACCCACACCGGCCTGGACATTGACGAGGTCCGCGTCGGCCTGGAAATCGGCACCGCCCTGCGCACCGACTCCCTCGACGCCCCCGCCACGATCGGCCCCCCGACGCCCCGACACCGCCGCCACCGGCCACGACCGACACGGAGAAGCCGACGCGGCCCTGGAACTCGTCGTCGACCGCGAATCCCTGCGCCCGCTGATCGCCGACCTCGACGACCGCGACCGACACATCCTCAAACTCCGCTTCCGGGACGACCTCACCCAGACCGAGATCGGCGAACGCCTCGGCCTGTCCCAGATGCACATCTCCCGCCTGCTCACCCGAACCTTCACCACCCTGCGCACCGCAATGCTCGCCGGCACCTGACCACCCGGCCACGAACGACGCTCGTGCCGAAGACACCGCGACCGCTCGACCGTCCACGGCCGGACCGTTCCGTGACGGCCGCGAGATGCCCGGCCCGCTCCCCGGACGGACCGAGCCGAGGTTCGGCCGGCTTCGGTGCCCAGGGTCGCGACGGCAACGTCGGCCGCGTACTCCCGGTCGGGATGGAACCGTCGGAAAGGCGCGGTGACAGCGGGCGCGCCCCGCGCAGAATGCCTTGTGTGCTCGGCGAGTTCCGCCCCCCGGGGGCGGGCCGGGCGTCACGCCCCGGACGCGGATCAACCCGACCGTGTACCGCCGAGCGTCGCGACGCCCCGGCACGAACACCGCCCACCCGGCCGCCCCGGGACGGCCGGGTGGGCGGGTGGGTTGTTCTACGGCCCAGTGTCGTCCGGGATCGTGACCGTGGGGTCCGTCGGCATCGGGCGGCGTTGCGGTGACGGCATCGCCTGGGTGAAGTTGGCGAACGGCTCCGCCGCCTCAATACCCGGTGGGCGGGTCGGAGCCCCCTCGTGTGTCGGGCGAGCGGCGCCGATCGGCCCGTTCCCGGATCGGCCCGGCGCGGTCGCGGGCGGCGCGCGGGACGGCGCGGCACCCGCGCCGCCCGCGGCCGGTGGGCACCCCCGGGGGCGGGCATGGCCCGTCGCGGCCGGGCGGGCCCCCGGGGCCGGCCGTTCCCGCCCCGCGAGGGGCGACCACGCACCGGCGGGACGGAGGTCGGCGCCTTCACCGTCGGTCGGGTATCACCCCGGGGCGGCCGGCTCGTTGGGCCCGGCGTGGTGGCCGGGCGTCCCCCGTCGCCGGTGGCCGCCGCACCGGCCGGCCCATCCCCCGAGGCCGACCGGGGTTCGGTCGCGGGCGGGCGCCGGTCGGCACAACACGTCACCCGCTCGCGACCGGCGCCGCCCGGGCCGGGACGGGTGCGCGGACCCGGGCGCGCAGGCAGGGGCGCCACAGGGGGGAAGCCAGAGGGGCGAACGGGGCCTGTGGCCAGGGAAACGCCGGGTTGGCGGCCGGTGCGTAGGCAATGGGAATCGCAACGGGGTAAGCAACCTGGGTCGGGAGCCGCGGCGTCGGTGGGCGGCTACTCGGGCTGGTCGGGCGAGCGTGGTCGTACGGGCCGGCGTACACCAGGCGTGCTCACGCCTGCGGACCCGTGTCGCGGTCGACGGGCACGTACGCGTGCCCGTCCCGCCAATCCCACATGCGCTCCGGCGCGAACACACGGCGTGGGTGCGCCTCGACGGCGTCGCGCACCCACGGCGCGTGCTTCGCGCCACGCCCGGGGGCTTCCATCGCCTCCAGAGCGCGACGACGTTGCCTGAGGACAGGGCCGTCAGGCGTGATGGTGGGCATCGTGACGGAAGCGATGTGCGCGAGGCCTGCGGCCGTGACCCGCTCAGTCGGTTGCGGGTGTCTGTCGAGGGCGGGTGGAGTAGATCCTGTGCCAGTGCTCGGCCGAGCGGACCAGGTCGTCGATGACGTGGTGGAGGAACCGGCTCGTGTTCTCCAGTCGGGCGCCGGCAGGGGTGGTGGGGCCAAGCTTGCGGGCTCCGGCCGCGCAGGCTTCGGCGATCCGGGTCTGGTTGCGCGCGCCGGCGATGATGGAGGTGAACACCGCGTCGTCTTCGATGGCATAGCGCTCGGCGCGGCTGCGGGGGTCGCGCTCGCGCTTGACGAGTGCCTGGTTCTCCAAGTAGCCGACGGCCTTGGAGACGGAGGCGGGACTGACCCGCAGGCGTCGCACGAGGTCCGCAGAGGTGAGGCTGCCGCTGTCGGTGGTGAACAGTGCGGCGAGCACCTTGGCCATCATCGGTGGGAGCCCCGCCTGAATCATCAACTCCATGCTTTGCGCGCCGACTTCGTCCGCGATCCGCGGATCGCGCCCGTCGAGGTCGGCCCTTTCGGGTGGGGCCGACGGCGTGGGGGTCCTGCGCTGACGCACGTGCCTTGCGCCCGCTTGGTGGGCCGTCTCGGCGTGGTAGCCGCGCGGGCCGCCATTGCGCATCACCTCGCGGGTGACGGTCGACGTGGGCCGCCCGATGCGGCGGCCGATGGCGGCGTAGGTCAGTTCCCCGCGCAGCCCCGCGGCGATCTGCTGCCTGTCCTGGAGTGTGAGTCGGTCGCCGGGCATCGAGGCGTCCTCCACTGTTCGACGTCCGAACCAGTTTAATGCAACACCCTATCGTTGCATTACCTGCCATCCCCCATGCAACGATTTGCCGCTCCTACCTGCACTTATGTCATTGCTTCACAAGAACGTGATTGACGATTCAGTGGATGCAACGCAACTATTACCGATACGTGAAGGCCAGTGGAAGCTCGTCGACGGAAGCGGAACCCATGACCACTCACCTCGTTCCCCCAGCCCTCTTCGCGGCCGCGGTACGCAAGGCGTACGGCGACCACGTGGTGCTGAGCGGCATCGACCTCGACATCCCCGCAGGATCGGTCTTCGCGCTCCTCGGGCCGAACGGCGCAGGCAAGACCACCATGGTGCAAATCCTGTCCACGCTCATCCGAGCCGACGCCGGCGACATCCGGGTCGCCGGCCACGATGTGGTTCGTGATCCCGACGCGGTCCGTGCCGCGATCGGCGTCACGGGCCAGTTCTCCGCGGTTGACGGCTTTCTCACCGGCGAGGAGAACCTGCTGCTGATGGCCGACCTGCACCACCTGCCCCGCGGGGAACGGCGGCAGTGCGTCACCGACCTGCTGGCACGGTTCGACCTGGTGGACGCGGCCCGCAAACCCGCGGTGACGTACTCCGGCGGGATGCGCCGCCGCCTCGACCTCGCGATGACACTCGTCGGCCGCCCCCGGGTGATCTTCCTCGACGAGCCCACCACGGGCCTCGACCCGCGCAGCAGGCGCACCATGTGGGACATCATCCGCCGTCTGGTGACCGACGAAGGCGTCACGATCCTCCTCACCACCCAGTACCTCGACGAGGCCGACCGGCTCGCCGACCGGATCGCGGTGCTGCACCGGGGAAGGATCGTTGCCCAGGGCACGGCGGAGGAGCTCAAGCGGCAGGTCGGCGGAGGCCACATCACCCTGCGGTTCGCCGACGCACGCGAGCACGCCCTCGCGGCCCGGACCCTGGACGTGGTGTCACGGAACGACGAGGCACTCACTCTGCAGATCGCCGGCCAGGGCGACGTCCCGTCGTTGCGCGCCCTCCTCGACCGGCTAGACCGCGCCTCGCTCACCGGGGAGGAACTTCGAATCCACACCCCGGACCTCGACGATGTCTTCTTCGCGCTGACGGGTAACCCCGTCGCGGAACAGGAGCCCGTCCGATGAGCACCGCCGCCCACGCCTTCACCGATTCGATGACCATGCTGCGCCGCCGGTTGCGGCACATGCTGCGCTACCCGACGCTCACCCTCACCGCCGCCGGGGTCCCGGTGGTGTTCCTGCTGCTGTTCGTCTACGTCCTCGGCGGCATCCTCGGCAGCGGCCTCGGCGGTCCGTCGGGCGGCAGGGACACCTACGTGAACTACGTCGTCCCCGGCGTCATCTTGATGACCGCGGCCACCGCCGCGCAGGGCACCGCGATCTCGGTGGCCCTCGACATGACCGAGGGCATCGTCGCCCGGTTCCGCACCATGGCCATCGCCCGGGTCTCGGTGCTCACCGGCCATGTGCTGGGCAGCCTGGCCCAGACCCTGTTGAGCATGGCCGCCGTCACCGGCGTCGCACTGCTGGTGGGCTTCGAGCCCACCGCAGACTTCGGTGAATGGCTCGGCGTGATCGGCGTGCTCGTGTCGATCATTTTCGCGCTCACCTGGCTGTCGGTAGCGCTGGCCCTCATGGCCAAGAGCGTCGCGGCCGCGAGCAACATGCTGACGCCACTGATGATCCTGCCGATGATGGGCAGCGGATTCGTCCCCACCGACTCGATGCCCGCCGGGCTTCGATGGTTCGCCGATTACCAGCCGTTCACCCCGTTCATCGAGACCCTGCGCGGGCTGCTGATGGGAACCCCGATCGGCGACAACGCGATTCTCGCCCTCGGATGGTGCGCCCTGATCGCCCTGGGCAGCTACCTGTGCGCCAAGAAGCTCTACAACCGTGAGCCCACGCAGTGAGCGGCTCGGTTGTCGGTTCTTGAGGTTTCCAAGTCCGATTGACAGAGTGCCGAACAGGGGCATACCCGTTGTATGGGGAGTTCAGGGACGTCCCCGGCGAAGCGGGAGTGCCGGGAGAAGTCGCGGTTGCGAGCGGCTGGTTGGTTCGCGGAGGGTGTGTCGCAGGCGGATGAGGCGCGTCGGTCGGGCGTCTCGCCGCAGGCGGCGTCGGTGTGGCATCGCGCGTGGCTGGACGGCCGGGCGGACGCGTTGCGCTCGGCCGGTCCGCCCGGTGCCCGCCGCGCACATTCCCGCCCGTGTCGACCACCTGCGCGATACCGCCGCCGATCGGGCCGTCGATCACCGACCGCCCACCCGACACAGGGCGTTCACGACGCGCCCAGGCCACCGACACCACAACCCGGCCGACGCCACGAACAACCCGACCACGCTCGCCCACTTGTCCGCCTCGTCCGACCCCACCACCGCGAGATACACCGCCAATCCCACCGGCGCCGCACCCGCCACCCCGAAGGTCCCCAGCCTTACGGCCGCCCATGAGCGCGGTACACGCGAGCGCGTCGATGATGACGAACGCGACGTATGTGCGGTTCCCCCAGCGGGACTTCGCCCCGAAGGTCCCCAGCGTCGTGACCGCTATCGATGCCTTGCCCACGGACACGGCGACGCGGTACACCGCGTACTCGCGGCCTTGCCTGCCGGACCTCGCTCCGAAGGTTCCGAGTGTGATGATCGCTTTCGACGCCATCCTCAAGGACGCACGGCGACGGAACGCGATGTTCGCGAGGGCCGCCTCCGCCGGCTTCAAGCCGTTGGTCCCGGATCTCAAGCCGCTGATCGGCGTGGTCTCGGGGTTTCCGAACTCGGTCGCGAACGCGATCGCGTCGCTGTGCGCTCATGCCTCCTCGACCTTCGTGATGCCCGACCTCGGGTGGGATCCGCTCGGCTCGCTCCGCAAGTGGGTCGAGCGTCTGGGGGCGCCAATCGTCCGGGAGATGCGCGCCGCGCTGGGCGCGTATCAACGCGGCGACAGCGAGCCCATGCGCGAGTTCATCCGTGTCCGGCCGCACCTTCAAGCCTCGCCCGATCATGCCCAAACCTTGGCGTTGGTCCCGCTCGAAGCAACCTGGGAACACCAGGTCGACCTCACCGACGAGAAGTCGGTGCACAGTCCCCTGCGCAGGGTCACCAAAGCCGGAGACGACAAGGACAGCCTCCACGTGGTGCGCGGGGAGTACATCGGCTACTACGAGGACATCCCTCGCGAGGTCCGCAGCCACCTGGCGGGTCCTGAGGACCAGGCGATGGCCGCGGTGACACCTTGGACGGATCGGTTCGAGGATCAGCGCGTGTGTGCGGCGCTGAAGCAGCGTGGGACAACACGAGAAACCGCCGCCGGATCCGTCGAAGGACGCTCCCCCGCCGTCGAACGGCCGACACAAGAAGGACGAGTAACCCGCCGTGGATCCGATCGAGGCCCGGTCGCGACTGGCGGCCGAGATGCGACGACGCGGGGACCGGCCTGTGCGCGCGCCGTGGATCCGGGCTGCGGTGGAGGCCACTCCCCGGGACGCGTTCGCGCCCGATCGGCTGTGGCGCTGGGACGGCGCGGCGTGGGTGCCGGTGTGATCGCGCGGTCGACGAGGACGCGTGGCTGTCGTCGGTGTACGCCGGGCCGGACGACGCCGCCGTCACGCAGGTCGTCGACGGAGTACCCACGTCGAGCCTGTCGTGCCAGGCGCTGGTGGTGGACATGCTCGACTCACTGCTCCTGCAACCCGGACACCGGGTCCTGGAGTTGGGCACCGAGACCGGCTGGAACGCGGCCCTGCTCGCCCGGCGCGCCGGGGCGGGCAACGTCGTCAGCGTCGAGGTCGACCCCGACCTGGCCCAGAAGGCCCGCAAGGCACTCGCCTCGGCGGGGGCCAATGTGCGCGTCGAGGTCGGGGACGGCGCGCACGGCCTCCCGGCGCAGCCAGCGTGGGATCGGGTGGTCTCGACCTACGCGGTGGAGCGGGTGCCGTGGGCGTGGATCGCCCAAACCCGCCCGGGGGCCGCCTGGTCGCACCCTGGGGGCGGCTGGGGCATGTCGCGTTGACCGTCGCCGACGACGGACGCTCGGCGAGCGGCTGGGTCCAGGGGCTCGCCACGTTCATGCCCGCCCGCGGCACCCCGCCCGAACCGCGGTTCACCGACGTCCGCGGCGACGCACCGGCCGAGGACGAACACGGTGTCACGCGGGACCTGGCACCGTTGTGCGACGACGCGCACCTGATGTTCGCGCTGCGCGTCGCACTACCCGAACTGCGCGTACACGCCGCACGCGACGCCGACGGCGTCAACGCCTGGATCCACGACGGCGACACCTCCTGGGCCACCTACTCCGCCTCGGCCGGCGTCGGAACCACGCTGCACCAGGGCGGAGCGCGGCGCCTGGGCGACGAGCTGGAGGCGGCCTGGGACCGGTGGATCGCCGAGGGCGGCCCGGGGCTGTACGACCACGGCATGACCGTCACACCCGACACCCAATACGTATGGGCCCACCGCCCCGACACCGGACCCCGATGGCCCACGAACATCTGACCGCGCGGCCACCCGACCGCGGCCGTATCGGCCCCACGTGACGACACCGTTCAACACCGGCCGACGCAGGACACCACGCCCGGCTCCGGCTCGAAGCAACCCGCGGCAACGGCTCGGATCCCTGTTCACCAACCGGCCCCGACCGCTCCCCAACATCGACGGGCACAGGCACGGGCATGGGTCGACGGCACCGAGGGACGACCGCAGCGCAACGTCGGACCCGGCGCGGCGGCGGTTCGCCGTCACGCGGTGTTCCGTCTGGGAGCAATGCGGCTCTGACCCCCCGGCTTCTCACGGCGGGCGTCCCGGGCCGGGGGGGTCAGAGGCTGAGGTCGAGAACGCGTACTGTTTGTCCGGCCCATCGGTCGGCGGTGGTGGTCGCGACGAACGCGCCGTCCGGGCGTTCGGGGGTGGGTCGGGCGGCGTGGCGGGCATGTGCCGCCCCCCGGGTGTCGTCGGGGCGATCGCGAGTGCGGCGGCCAACGCCCCCGTCTGATGTACCGACCCCGCCTCCACATCCGCCGCAAGGGGAAACGGAGAAGCTTCGCCTGGAAGGACCACCGCGACCTGGCGGTGCGGGCGCATCTGCAGTTGGGAGGACCGATCGCAGGCGACTTGGGCTTCTTCGAGTTCCTCGACTCGGTCGACGCCGTGATCATGGGCCGCAACACCTACGACAAGGTCGTCGGCTTCGGCCCGGAGAACTGGCACTACGGCGACCGCCACGTCGGCGTCCTGAGCACCCCCCTTCCCGACGACGCCGACCCGCGCGTCACCGTCTACCGAGACTCCGCCGGTCAAGCCCTGAACGGACCCGACATCACCCTCGAGGCCAACCTCTCGTGACCGGGCCGCCCCGAGGCTCCCTGTGCCACGCAGCATTCGCCGCCCGGACTTTGCCGCGAGTACGCGAACCGCGACGACACCCTCACGGCCCGACCCTGACCGTGATCGTTCCCGGCGGGCGGCGCCGACGCCCCCGAGACCGTCTCCGCCGCTCGGCGGTCGTCCAGGGGGCGGTGCCCGATTCGGCACCGTCGAGTATCGAACGCCGCCGGATCCGACATCGACGCGAGGCGCGGTCGAAGACGGCCGCGCTCGGCGCACCGACCTGCAAGAATCACGTCCACCAAGGGTGTTCGTCGAAATGGATCAAACCCACACAGCTCGGTACGCGGGTTGGCCGTAGGTGTTGCGGATGCCGACAGCAGTGGTGGTCGGTTGACCGGCGCCGTTCGCGGGCCCGCGCTCGGCGGCCTCGCGGAATGGGCGAGCATCGCCGGGGGCGGCGGGCAATACGGCTGCGACACTGCGGACCGACCCATGGGCGGGTACTGTCCACATTCCGTCCCCAAGGAACGCGATTCGCGCGGGAGGCACGGTGGGCTCGCAACGCTGCAGCCCGTCAGGCGACGACGGCTTCTCGACGCAGCCCCACATAGCTCCACCGCACACCCGACCGGCCGTGGGGATCCTCGCGCTCGCTGAGATGCACGAGGCCCAGACCGCAGTGACGGGCAAGTCGCACCGTCTCGTCCGACCCCACGGCGAACATCCGCCGCCCCGCCGGAACCGGGCCGTGCCGCAAGGACAAAACCACCTGTCCTCCGACGGCGAGCAGACCGGCGAGGCCCTCCATCGCCGACTCCCGCTGCGGTTCGTCCAGATGCATCCACACGGCTGTCAGCAGGATCAGGTCGAACCGCTGGTCCCGGGCGCGAAGCACTCGCAGCTCGGGCAACGAGTCGTCGATCCACTCGATCGACTCGGCGGCGTGGATCCGCCGGCCCAGGGAGCGCAACTCCGCGGTCGGCTCGACGGCGACGACCCGATGCCCCAGGCGGGCCAGGGCGGCGGCATCGCGGCCGCTGCCGGCGCCGATGTCCAGGACCACACTGGGCTGCGAGGGGAACAGATGCAACACATCACGGTGGACCTCGGCGAAGGACACGCTCTCGTACTGCTCGACGAGCACATCGGCGGCTTCGGCGTAACCCGCAGTACTGGCCAGGCTCTTCGGATCGATCATCCGCGCAGCCTAGCGAGCGGGCACCAACAGCCCGATCCGGCAGGCTCTGTCGGATCGGAGCAGCGGTCAGTCGTGGCGGCCCGAGTGACGCGCAGCGCATTGTCCCGGCCGGTCAGCACGGCGCCGGCGTGGGCAGCCGGAGCCTCACCGGCCTCGGTGGGGTCGTCCCCGACGCGGGAACGGACGAACGGGCTCACTCCCAGCTGGGCTTCCAGCTGCCGTATCTGTTTCGTCAGCGCGGGCCGCGAGATGTAGAGCCGTGCAGCGGCCCGCGTGAGGTTGCCTTCCTCGACCACGTGGCGAAGTACCGCAGCAAGCGGGTGTCGACATCCATGCCGCCAGGTTATGGAAGCAGGTATTGGACGACTACGGCGGGCTGACGGGAGCGTTGACCACGCGACCGGGACGGCCCGGTACCGAACACGCCGGAGAGTATCCAGATGACGACGAGTGAAGCCGTGTGCCCGACCCCAGGATCGAGGCCATCAACCAGTTCTTCTCCGCCTATGCCGCCAACGACGTCTCAGCGATGAGCTCGGTCCTGGTTCCCGACATCGAGTGGACCATCCCGGGCCACCACCCGCTGTCGGGCACCAGGCACGGCCTCGACGAAGTGGTCGGCTTCTTCGACCAACTCGGGAGGGCGGGCTTCCAGGCCGAACCTGTATTTCTCGGCAGCAACGGCGAGTATGTCGTCGACATCCACCGAGGCTGGACAACCCAGGGTGTGGGCCAAGTCGACACGGCGTGGGCGCTGGTGTGGCACTTCGACGCCGCCGGCCAGGTCGATCGAGTGGACAACCTCAGCGGTGACCGGCACCAGATGGACACCTACGTTTGGGCCAACTTCCCGTTGGCTCCCCTTCCGGCCCGCCTCGCCCGGGGACAGAAGGAATCGGCATGACGATCATCGTGATCGCGTCTGCGACCGCACGGCCGAGGGTGCCGGTCGCCCCGACGGACGCGGTTATCTGCCGCGCGGCCGGCGGTCAGCTGACCCCCACTCGCGTCACCTTCGGACGACGAGTTCACTCTCGGCCTGAAAGGCAAACCACTGGGACAGGTGGCCTTCTCACCAGCGGGACTTTCAGGAGCCCACGCCGGGCAGCTCGTTCGGCGCTCTTGTCAACGCCGGGCTGGAGGCGTCCGTCCGGGCTGCGGCCATCGAGATGCCCCTCGGGCTGAGGGTGAACGTCGTCAGCCCAGGATGGGTGAGGGAGACGCGCGAAGCCTTTGAGCCACTCCGCCCTCGAATCCCGGATCCCAACGGGTAGCGATGCGGTCCCGAGTGCCGCAGCCCCCGGCGACCGGGTCGCTCACGGGGCAGCCGGGCCGAGGTGGGCGTCCAGGCACGCTTCGACGAGACGGCCGGGGCCGTCGACGGAGCCTTGGCCCAGGACGAGTTGCAGGCTGTTCCGGGACCACAGTTGGGCGATGCCGTGGAGGTTGGACCACAGCGCGGCCGTGGTGGCGGCGGCGGTGGTGACGGCTGTGGCCGCGGGCTCCGGCCGCTCGTCCCGGCACCGGGCGACGAGGTCGACTACGTGCTCGAACATCGGGAGCGTCACCTCCCGCAGTCGGGGTTCCTTCGGGGTTTGCCCCTGCTGTCCGCTGTCCAGCAGATCGTGACGGAACATCAACTCGAACATGCCGCGTCGCTCCAATGCGTAGGCGACGTACGTGTGTGCCAGCGCGGCCAGTTGGTCCCGTGGCGCGCCGGCTTCGGCGACGGCCGCGGCACAGCGCGCGCCCAATTCCTCGAAGCCCCGGCGGGCGACGGCCGACAGCAGGTCGCGGTGTGTCGGGAAGTAGCGGCGCGGTGCACCGTGCGAGACCCCCGCTCGACGGGCGATCTCCCGCAGGCCGACTGCATCGGCGCCCTCGGTGAGCACCAACTCCACTCCGACGTCGACCAGTCGCTGCCGCAACGCTCGTTCATCGTCCATGGACAGTGTCTACCAGACGGTGGTAGACACTGTCTACGTCATGTCGCGCGTTCACCACTCCTCCCGAAGAAGGGGTCCCACCATGCCCGCATCCCGCATCACCGCACTGGGCCACTACCAGCCCTCTCGCATACTGACCAACACCGAACTGGAAGGCATGGTCGACACGAACGACGCCTGGATCCGCCGGCGCACCGGCATCGCCACCCGGCACATCGCCGAACCGGACGAATCCGTCACCGACCTGGCCACCATCGCCGCCGGCAAGGCGCTGGCCGCAGCCGGCCTGGAACCGGAGCGGATCGGGCTCGTCACCGTGGCCACCTGCTCCGCCATCGACCACTGCCCCTCCATCGCCGCACAGGTCGCCGCCCGCCTCGGCATCCCGTCCGCGGTCTGCTTCGACCTCAACAACGGCTGCGCCGGCTTCTGCACGGCACTGGCTTGCGCGGACCACTCGGTCCGCGCCGGCGCCGCCGAACACGCCCTGGTCATCGGCGCGGAGAAGATGTCCGACCTGACCGACTGGACCGACCGCAGCACCTGCGTCCTCCTCGGTGACGGCGCCGGGGCGGCCGTCATCGGCACGATCGGCCCGGGCCGGGACAGCGGTATCGGCATCGGCATCGGCATCGGCCCGGTCGTATGGGGATCCGATCCGACTCGCGCGGACGCGGTGCGGCTCGTGGACGCCTGGCACCCGCGCTTCGCCCAAGAGGGACAGAGCGTCTTCCGCTGGGCCACCCGGGAGCTGTCCGCCCTGGCCGAACGGGCCTGCCACCGCGCCGGGATCGCCCCCACGGACCTGGCCGGCGTCGTCACCCACCAAGCCAACCTCCGCATCATCGAAGCCCTCGTCGCCCGCCTCGGCCTGCGCCCGGACGCGGTGATCGCCCGGGACGTCACCGAGTCCGGCAACACCTCGGCCGCCTCCGTGCCCCTCGCCTTGTCGAAGCTCCGCGAGCGCGGCGAATTGCCCAGCGGCGCACCGGTGCTGCTGTTCGCCTTCGGCGGCGGCCTGTCCTGGGCCGGCCAGGTCGTCACCTGCCCGTGACCGGGACCCGGGAGCCCGGCCACCGAGGGCGGGATCCCGGCCGGCGCAGGCGATGGCAGGCACACCGAGGCCCGCGCCGGTGAGGCAGAGTGTGCGGGCGCTCGCGTCGTGGTCGATCAGGAGACCGCCGAGGGCGGCGCCGAGCGCCTGACCGAGGTAGATCCGGGAAGAGTTGAAGGAGATGACGACGCTGGGCAGCGTCGGCACCAACGCCGTCAAGCGGTGGTTGTTCGGCGTGGAAATCGCCCATCCGGCGGCGCCGTTCAGGACCATGACGACGATCACGGGCACGATCGACGTGCTGATGGTCAACAGCAGGAGGGTGAGCGTCAACGGGCATACGGCCCACGTGAGCGTACGCGACGCGCCCAGCCGGTCGGTGAGGTGTCCGCTGCCGAACGAACCGACGCTGCCACCGAGTCTCCACGCGAGCAACGCGACCGCGAGTGCGGTGCCGTGGATGCCGGCGGCGCTCGTAAGGAGCATGAACACGACCATGGCCACCATGCGCCGGTCGGCGAGTACAGCGAAACGCTTGACGAGGACGATGGTGGGGGAATCGGCAGAGTCGGCAGGACGAGGAGGACGCCGAGCAAGGCCGCCGTGCCCACGGCCGCGACGAAAACGAGACCGGCCTTCCAGGACACGTGTTGCCCGATGGCGGTGCCGACCGGGACACCAAGGACGGTTCCGACGGTCAGTCCGCCGAGGATCACCGACAACGACCGTCCGCACGCGGCGGGACCGGCGAGCGCGGCGGCCGCCACGGAGGCGTTGGGTGTGTACAGCGCCGCACCCAGCTCTGCGGCGACCCGCGCGACCAGAAGGAGCGCCAGGTTCGGCGCCACGGCCGACGCGAGGTCGGCGAGGACGAACAGGACGAGCGAGGCCACCAACACTTGATCGCGGACAACACGATCGCGCGCGCGGGGTCGGCCTGCTTGTGGTGCTCCATGGCGGTCAGGCACGCGGCGTCGGTCAGGTCGGGGGTGACGCCGAGGTCGGCCATGGTGGCCAGGTAGGCGTCGCGCGCAGGCGGGTGTACCAGGGGTCCAGGTAGGGGCCGTGGTCGGGGCGGATCCACGCCTCGAACGGGTCGACGGCGGCTCCGAGTTCGGTCGCGTAGGCGACGGTGGGGGTGGCGCACCAGCCTGGCCCGGTGGGGGCAATGCCGGTGGAGGTGAACGGGGACGGCAGCCGCCGGTCCAGGTCGATGCCGGAGAGGTCGACGTACCGGCACCCGGGGAGTTCGGGTCGAACGTCGGGGCCTGGACGTGGACCGGGGCGCCCAGTCCCACGGGCAGGCGGGACGCGGCGGCGAGGAACGCGGCGTTGACGTCCAGACCCACCGCGAACTCGACCTCGGCCTCGGTGTCGCCGATCAGATGGATCGGGCGGTGCCAGTCGTACGCCTCCTCGACCAGGACGTCCGCGCCGTGCCGGTTCTGCGCGACGGGGTGCTCGTCCGGGGCCTCGGGCGGCGCGGGGTCCACCGGCTCGGTCAGCGACCCTACGACCGGGCCGGAACGCCAACCACCGGTGGCCGGGTCCTTGACCACCCGAGCGGCGTAGGCGCCGAGCAGATCGGCGAGTTCGGCCGGGGGCAGGGAGGCGGCGTCGGCCCAGGAACGGGAATCGAGGGCGTCCCAGCCGAGGAACCGCGAACTGCACACGCTCGCGCCGGCCCCCGTCGGCGGGCGGGCGGTAGACCTTGGTCCACGGAGCGAACCCACGCCGGGTCAGGCGCCACCCGTCCGCCGTGTGAGGCCCGCGTCGCGGGCCACGATCGCGGCCTGGACACGATTGGTAACGCCCAGAGTGGTCAGGATGCGGCTGACGTGGGATTTGACGGTGCTCTCCTGCATGCCCAGATTTTTCGCGATGTCGGCATTGGTATTTCCTTGGGCAAGCAGGCTCAGCACGTCCTTTTCGCGTGGGGTGAGGGTGTCGATGCGTGTCCGGGCCTGGGTGGCCTGGGGGCGGCTTGTGTGGTGGTATCGGTCGATGAGGCGGCGGGCGGCGGTGGGGTGGAGCATGGCGGAGCCTGCGGCGACGAGGTGGACGGCGCGCAGGATTTCGGCCGGGTCGGTGTCTTTGAGGAGGAAGCCGTCGGCTCCGGCGGCCAGCGCGTCGTAGACGTACTCGTCGAGGTCGAAGGTGGTCAGGGTGATGACCTTCGGGGGGTGGGGCAGGGCGCGCAGGTGTTTGGTGGCGGTGATGCCGTCCATGCGGGGCATGCGGACGTCGACCAGGGCGACGTCGACGCGGTGGGCGGTGGCCTGTTCGACGGCGTGGAGTCCGTCGGTGGCCTGGGCGACGACTTCGATGGTGGCGTCGCTGTCGAGGAGGTCGGTCAGGCCGAGGCGGACGAGGGCGTCGTCGTCGACGACCATGGCGCGGATCACGAATCGGGGCCGTTCTGTTCGGTGACGGGGTGGGGGATGCGGGCGGCCAGACGCCAGGTGCCGGCGCCGCCGAGCCCGGCGGTCAGGTGTCCGCCGAGTGCTTCGACGCGCTCGCGCAGGCCGATCAGGCCGAAGCCGGAAGGAAGCGACGGGACGCCGGTCAGGCCGTTGCCGGGCGGGTTGGTGACCTCCACCAGGGTGACGGGTGGCGCGTAGGCGATGCGGAGGCGAACGGGTGCGTCGGGGGCGTGCTTGCGGGCGTTGGTCAGTGCCTCCTGGACCAGCCGGTAGACGGCCAGTCGGTGCGCGGCGGGCGCCTGCGCGGGGCTGCCGTCCACCGTCACGTCGATGCGCTGTCCGGCCGACCGTGCCTGCTCGATCATCTCTTCGACGTCGCGCAGGACCGGAGCGGGCGGGACGGTGGCGGACAGGGGCTCGGGGGCGCGCAGGGCGCCCAGTACGTCGCGCAGGTCGGTCAGGGCGTCGGTGGAAGCGGTGCGCAGCAGGCTGAGGCGCTCGACGACGGGATCGGGCAGTGTGTCCTTCTTCGTGGCGAGGACACCGGTGTGCAGGGCGATCAGGCTGAGGCGGTGGGCGAGCACATCGTGCATCTCCGCCGCGATCGCGGAACGCTCCGCCATCCGCGCGGTCTGTTCACGCAGTTCCCGCTCGGTCCGCAGATGCTCCACCTCGGCGTCCAGCGCCTGGACGAGGCGGCGCCGGTTGCCCATCCACAGCCCACCGATCACGGCCAGCATTATGAAGAGCATCGAGCCGTACTGCTGCGGGATCCACAAAGACGCAGCCGGGCTCAGAACGGCGTTGCCCGCGAGCGCGACAGCTGAGCAGAACACGGCCGCGCGGACGCGCCGCCGGTCGGCAAGGTCGAACAAGGCGATCACGAACAGCGGCATGACGGGCCATCCCCACACCCCCGCGGCCACCGTGGTCAGAGCGGGAGCGAGCCACCACAACCGTCGGCCCCACAGCAGAGCCGGCCCGCAGGCGAGTACGACCGCGCTGCGGACGGTGACGTACTGGCCGCCACCGAGCGAGGATCCGTTCTGCACAGCGCCCAGGGTCAGCAGCGCCACCAGCGCGTAGCGCCCGTACGCGGCCCACTGGCGGCTTCGTTCTCGTTCCACCCGTGCAGCGTAGGCAGTCGGCCGCGATTTCCACCGCCGACGTTCTGCCCGTACGACCCCCTACTTTCGTAGGGGACAGCGGCCGCACAAGGGGCGATCCGCAGGGATGGCGGCGTCCTTAGCGTCGAAGCCATGGACGAATGGACCACCTCACACGAGCATGTCCTCGCGCAGCGCAACGCCGAGGGCTGGATGTTCCTCCTCGAAGCCGCCCGCGACCTGCGCACCACCGGAGCCATCGCCCCCAGCGGCAAGGCGCTGGCCCGCCTGTTGACCGACCCGGTCCAAGACCACGCGAGGCGGCCGCTGAACGTCCTGGAGGCGGGCGCGGGCACCGGCTCGGTAACCCGCGCCCTCATCCCTCGGCTCTCCCCGGGCAGCCGACTGGACATCGTCGAGGCCAACGCGCGCTTCGCCTCCCAGCTGCGCCACCTCGTGCGCACCCACCCGCGGCTGGCCGGGGAGAGCGAACGGGTCCGCGTCCACCACACCCTGGTCGAAGAGCTCGACACCGGCCGCCCCTACGACGTGATCGTCTCCGGCCTGCCGTTCACCAACTTCACCCCCACCCAGGTCGACACGATCATGAGCCGTTACCTGGAACTGCTCCACCCCGGCGGCACCCTCACCTACTTCGCCTACCGCGGCACCCGCTACGCCCGCGCCCTGACCGCCTCCCGCACCGAGACACGCCGCCACCGAGCCGTCGAAGAGGTCCTCGCCGGCTACCGGCGCCGGTACGCCACCGGCTGCTGGACCGTATGGGGCAACCTGCCCCCGGCCAACGTCTCGCAGCTGCGCCGCCCTCTTCACGCGTCCGTACCGACAGCGCTGGACATCACGGCCGGAGTCGCCCGGTGAACACGCTGACCGGACTGATCGGTCACGTCCCCGCTCCAGCCGCCTACACGATCCTGGCCGCCACGGTACTGGCCGAATCCGTGCTGCTGATCGGCGCGTTCATCCCGACCCTGACCCTTCTGCTGGCCGCCGGGGCCCTGGCCCGCACCGGGGACTTGAATCTCATCCTGGTCATCACCACCGCCGCGAGCGCCGTCGTGGCCGGTGACGCGCTCGGCCACCGCACCGGGCACCTGCTCGGCAGCCGCCTGCGCACCGGCCGCCTCGGCCGCCGCATCCCCACCGCCGCCTGGCAACGGGCACAGGCCCTCATGGCCCGACGCGGCGGGCAGGCCGTTTTCCTTTCCCGATTCGTCCCCGTGGTACGAACCCTCACCCCGCACCTGGCGGGGGCGACCGCCTTGCCCTACCGCCGCATCGCCCCCTACAGCCTGCTCGCCGCCCCTTTGTGGGCCGGCGCCGAGGCCACAGCCGGATACGCCGCGGCCACTTCCTTTCAGCACGCCATCACCTATGGTGGCCCGGCCCTCGCCGCCGCAGCAGCGGTGATCGCGGCCATCGCACTGGCCGCACGCAAGATCCGCCGCAGCCGATCCCGCGCAGCCGACAGCGAGAGCCCGGCCGTAGCCCCCGCCCCGGCCGCCCTGCACACCTGAGGGACCTATCACAAACGATCCATTCCCGGAGCAGGATCCACAACAGGGCCAACACATCGCACGGACCCGCGATTCGCCCTCAGAACCCGTTCTCACGCAATTCCGTCGATCGGGCACTTCCGAGAGATGTTTGTGACACGTTCGCGGACATGACGGAATCCGCGTCCGACGCCGACGAGATCGAGCGTCATCCCTGTCCGCGTTGTCTGGTCGGGCAGCCCGGCTCGCCGTGCCGCTCACGAGGCGGGGCGGTGGCCGGTGCGTTCCACACCGGACGGTTCACCAAGGTGCCCCGGTTGGCGAAGCTGTTGCGGGTGCCCACTCCCGCCGATCGCGGACCTGGGCAGCCGTGGCGGCCGGGCCTCGCGCCGCCCGAGCCGATCGAGGCGGGCTCCCGGGGCGCGGACATCCGCGTCGGGTACGCGAGATGCAGCACCGTGGCGCAGTAACTCCAGTCCCAGCTCGACGCGCTCGCCACGCACGGCATCGGGCGCGAGAAGGTATTCGCCGAGAAGGTCAGTACCCGTGTGCGGGTGCGTCCGCGGTTCGAGGCCGCGCTGAAGTGCGCACGCGAGATCAAGGCGTACGCCCCGCACTGCCGGGCGATCCTGACCGTGTACGGGATGAAGCGACTGGGGCGCGACGCAGCCGAGCTGACAGCGCTCGCCGACCATCTGACCGCACACGGCCTGGTGCTGGAGATGCCGGCCGGCCCGTTGACCGGGATCCATGACCCCACCGGTCCGGACCGACGACATGCTGCACACCGTGCTGCGACGCCGGGCGGCCGGCGAACCGGTCGAGGCGATCCGACTCGACCTGATCATCCCCACCGGCGGACGCAAGGGGCACCACCCGAGCCTGGCCAGCCTCCACCGGGCCTTGGCCGGGCACGCCAAACGCGAGGCGTACCCCGGTGCCGTGGACACGTCCCGGACCGCACGGACGATCAAGGTGTGGAGACGTCTGCGAGCCGCAGGGGTGGGGTGGTGTCGGTCATGTGTCGTCTCCCAAGTCCGGTCCGGCGCCCTCGATATCGTGCCGCTCGGCACCAGGAGCCCACGAGGCCCGGACAGCAGGGTGTTCGGCGATGACGCTGGGGGTCGTGGTCATCGTCGCCTGATTGGTGCACATAGCTCCGTACGGGGTGGAGCACTCAGACGGCTCTGGCAAGATTTTCGTAGCCGGAGATCCCCGCCGCGGGGTCCTTCCTGCGGGCGCCGGCGGCTGTGGTGGGGCAATACGCGCGACCGACCGCGGATGACATCTCTGAACCGGTGTGAGCGCCTCCGGGTCCCATCCGCGCTCGACCGTCGCCGTTGCCGTTGCCGTCTGCCGGCTGTGCAACGAGCGGATCCCGGGCGGCGGCGGGGCGCCCGTGATCCTGCGATCCGAAGTCGGATCGTCCCGGCCGGTGGCGTTGTGCGCGCGCTGCCGCCGAGCCCGACCCGGCCACGTTCGCGGCGAACTCGTCGTCGAGGACCGCATCCGGGCGGTTGTCGAACGCGAAGTCGCCATGCTGCGACGGGACTACGAGGCCGGGCTGTGGCTGCCCTACCGTGACGAACTCCATGGGGCACAACATCCGGGCGCCACGACCTGGACTCAGAACATCGTCGAACACGTGCCGCAACTGCTCGCGCTCGTCGACGACCGCGACCCCGCCCTGGGCTCGTCGCGTCTGCTCCTGGACGTCCTCGCAGCGGGCCCCGCGTAGCCGGGCGGGATTCGGATCGGGAGCAGTGCCGGGCGCGGTCCGAGCCGCGTCGAGGACAGCGCGAATGAGGCGGAGGCTCGCAGACGTTGCTCGGGGCCGGTCCTTGAGGCCGGCCCGTGCGCGGTGCGCGCCGTGTCGACGGGGTGCCGGTGAGGATCGCGAGTGAGCGCGAGGGTGTGGTAGCACGGACACGGCTGGCTCGATCGTGGGCGTGCTCCGGCCCTCGCGGGATGCTGACGCGAGGGCCGGAAGGGGTGCTGCGGCGTGGACTCGGACGTGGAGGACGGTCGAGTCGCGGGCGGGTCAGCCCCGGTGGCCGCCGTGGTGCGGCGCCTTGTGGTCGCCGTCGTGCTCGTCGTGGTCGTCGTCGATGTTCAGGCAGGTGTTGCCGAACGCCGGGTTGAGCACGCCGATCACGTCGATGGTGTTCCCGCACAGGTTGACCGGGACGTGGACCGGGATCTGGATGTTGTTGCCCGACACCACACCCGGGGAGCCGACCGCCGCCCCGTCCGCGTCGGCCGCGGCGTGCGCGGCACCCGCGCCGCCCATCACCACGGCCGCCGCACCGGCAGCCAGCACGGCGCCCTTCTTGAACCCGCTCACACACACTCCCATTTCTTCGGGGCTCCGCCTCGCGCGGCACCCTGTACCGGTCTCAACGACACCGACGGCACGTGGTTGCGGCCCCCTCGCGACGTCACCCGTTTGCGCAGGCGCACGCGCCTGTCCGGTCCCCCGGTGCCCCCACACTCAGCGGGTCCCACACACCGAAAGACGACAGCTCCCGGCGTGGGACGCACCGGAGGGCTCGGCTGATCGTGGCTCACAACACCCCACCGGCCGAGACGACTTCCGATCCTGTCGTTTGACCGATACGGAGGGGGATGTTCGAGGCGCGTTCCATGTCGCTGCCGGCGGGGCTTCGGGTCTCCATGATCGGAGAAGTCATGGCGGGTGTGGATCGCCGGGTTTGACGTGGCGGGCCGCGTTGGTGCCCTGGGCGAGCATTTCGAGGACGCCGAGCATGGGCGGGTGCCCTCGTGCTTGACCGTGCCGGAGCCGCCGCCGAGCCGGAAGGCGCCCGGGAGGGGCTTGCCTCCGGGAGTGCGCGGGAGCACGTCCAGCGGGAACGCGATCGAGGGGTAGACGACGCAGTCCGAGAGCACCGCCGGGCAATAGATCGGAGATCTCGGCGAGTTTGCGCATCTCGCGGTGCATGCCGATCCTGCGTTCGCGATGACGACGGCGCGGATGTCCGGGCGCCACGAGGGCCATTCCAACGCCGACCCACGAGGCGCCGTGGAGGTGGTCACCCACCGCCGCGCCAGTGATGGTGCACGAGAGTGCGCAAGACGGCGCCGTCCCCCGGTCGACCTGCGCATCTTTCGTTCGCGGGGGGCCGAGCACGGGGGTGGGATCTCGGGCACCGCGCACCGGCGTCCGGGGTACGGGGTGGCGGAGCGCGGCGAACACGGCGTTGGACACGCTGGTCGAATTCCTGGGCGCACCCGGCCCGCACGAACCCCCGGCCCGACGATCCCGTCTGTCCCCAGCGCGCGGCCCGATCGCCGGAGGGGGTGGCCGGCGTCGGGCCGCGCGGGCGCCGACCACGGGGAAGCCGGCACGCCCGTACCCCTACCCACGTCACACACGGCGATACTCCAACAGCCGCGTGTACTCGACGAGTTCCACCCCCGGGGGCGGACCGGACGACCCACCGCCGTCGGGGACCGACCCGACCACAATCCGGATACGCGAACGGAACCATCGGGGACTCTGCCGCAGAACTCCCGACGCCCCGCGCCCTGGGCTGAAGGACGAGAGCCGCGACGGGCAAGCCGCCGATATCGGCACCGGCATCGGCACGGTGGCCGCATCGTCGCGAAGATGGTCACCAACCGAGGACATCGGCTCGGCGGGCCCGGGGGTTCTTCCCCGACACGCAGCGGGCGGGCGACACCCACGAGACCCCGGCCTGCCCGACGGAACCCAGCTCGACACGGAATCATCGAAACCGGCACTGCCTGCTGTCACTGTCACCCACCCGCTGACACCGCACCACACACTCACACGGTCTTCCGCCACCCGGTTCCGGGCCTCGCGCAGTCCCTCACTGGACCAGGTCGACGTGTGGGTGGCCTCCGCTCGCCGGGCAGGCGTACAGCTGGAGGTGATTGGCGTCCAGCACCGTGATCTCGGGCGGATTGGACCAACTGTCCCCGGACGCGCCGGGGACCCGGTCCTCGTACGGGATCCAACTCGTGCCGTTGGAGCGCCATTCGGACGAGGCGATGGTCAGCAGCGGCGTCATGGCGGTACCCCAGGCCACACAGAACCGCGGCACGGGGTCGGTGAGTCCCCAGGGGGCCCAGCCGCCGACCTTCCAGCCGGGAGCGTGGGACAGCGCGTTGTCATAGAGCTCCTGCGGGTAGGCATCGTCGACCACGATGCCCGCAGCCCGCCACGGCGCGGGATCCGTGATCTGCCGCTTCAGCTCCTCGGGGAGTTCCAGGAAATCGGGGTACTCGGTGACCTGCTCCGGGGCGAGCGCGCACGGTCGGGGTACGTAGAGATCCTCGTCCGCGTCGAACGGCTCGGGCGGCGCGGCCAACACGTCGGTGACATCCGCGGCGGTCCGCCAGGACAACTCGATCGGAATGCTCGAGTCCGGCGCGTGCTCCGAAGGGCACCACAGGATCTGCAGCAGATCGGTCCGCCCGGGCGGTCGCAGCAGGGGTATGTCCCGCGCGTACAACTGGGCAACGGGCACCAGGGGGTGCAGGCCGTCATGCTCGATGCGGCAGTAGCGCCAGGGTTCCCGGGCGGGCCGCAGCAGGGGCCCGCCGATCGAGCTGTCGTGCACCGTGGGAGACCCGGGACGCGGGTGCAACCGGACCGCTGGCGGGCCGGCGGGGCCAGCGCGGGGAAGACCGCGGCGATGTCGACGGGCCGCAGCGGGGTGGTACGTGTGCCGATCATGGCGATGATCTTGTCATCCCTCCCCGACAACGGGCCGGCGTGTCGGGTTCCGGGCGCCAGTGGCCGACGGGTCGCCGGATCACGTGCCGTGCCACCGGGTGGCGAATCCCGAACGCCGGGGCCGCACCCGAAATCGCACGGGGTGGTTGCACCCTCGGCCGACTCGCGACGCGCGCCGGCTACCGATACCGATCACCACTGTCGGGCGAAGGCCGACCATGCGAACATCGCGACGCGAAGATGCGCGAGGACCGCGGCCGCGATGTGGGCCGCACGCTCGGTCGGGAACCAGAGCAGGCGCCGGCCGGACAGGTCCGACCACGTCGGCTCCGGGCACTCCGCGAGGGGGTGCCGTCGGTGCAGCACGACGCCGAGCGGCTCGTCGTCGACGGGATGCAGTACGAGACCCGACGGGTCGACGGGGGTACGGAGGATCCCGAACGCCGGCGTCCCCCCGCAAGCAGCAGGTCGCCCTGCGACTGCGAATCGACCTGCCGGTAGTCGAGAACCAGCGGTCGTCTCCGCGTCGTCGCCGCCTCGAACCGGGTCAGAACGGATCGGGGCACCCCGCGGCACACCCCGGCGGTCGCCGTCGGCCGGACATCACGTGCCGCCGCGATCGAGGTGCTGGACCACCGGACCCGTGACGGCAAGGGTCGGCCTCCGCCGCGCAGACACTCGTGAAGTCGATCAAGGGGTCGTCGTGGTCTGTGGTCGCCGGCCGGCGGCGATCGGGAGCAGTCGTTTGCGCAGGAGCGGTCGTTTCGCCCGGCCGCACGTGCTGCGCTCGAGTGCTTCCACGTCGTTGACTCGGCCTTCGACCCGACCGGCCCGGATGACCAGTCGGTGCTCATGCCGTGGACGACGGCGTCGAGGTCGGGGACACGTCCGGCGGCGAAGCCGGCCGGGCCGCACCGCTCGTCCGCGTCCCGAGCGGCCCGGACTCGATCGAGATCATCGACATGCCCGGCGCCGAGCCCGGCCCCGGCCAGGTCCGGGTCGCCCCTTCCGCCTGGCCGAGGCTGATCGCGCGACGAAGGCGTCGTGCCCGGGCCCCTCGTTTCCCGGGTGCCGACTCGTGTATCGGGGAAGGACGCGAACGCGTCGGAGCCGGTACGAGAGGTTGTCCACGAATGTCGTCGGAACCGGACTCGGACACGCTGTTCGAGGAGTTCGTCGGCGCGCGACACGGCGCCCTGCGCCGTACCGCCTATCTGCTGTGTGGAGACTGGCACTTCGCCGAGGATCTGACGCAGAGCGCGTTGATCAAGCTGTATCCCAAATGGGCCCGGTTGAGAGATCCCGAGACGGCGTACGGCTACGCCCGCACCACTGTCGTACGCACCTTCATCGCTCCCGTCGCAAACGCTCCTCGGGGGAGGTGGTGCGCGACGCCCTGCCGGAGACCGTCGCCCGGTCCCACGACCCCGATCGGCGGATCGCCCTGCAGAGCGGCCCGTCTCAGGGACATCCTCGGTGCGTCGCTGGACGAGATCGCGTCCACGTGAACAGCGCGACCGGACGCCGCACGAACCTTCGGACGAGGAGCCGGACATGATCCATAGGGATGCCGAACAGCACGGACTGAACCACCTGTTCCGAGAAGTGATCGACGGCACGGAGCCGCCCCTGACGCCCATCGCCTCGACCGTGCCGGCCGCCGGGACCCGGTTGCGGCGCAGACGTCGACTGCGCAACGGGGGGCTGACAGCCCTGCTCGGTGCGGGGACGGCGGTGGTCGTGTTCATCGCCGCTCCGTGGCAGTCGAACGGTACGCCGGCGAGCGAACGGGCGGCCGCGGCACCGCCCGTAGGGGTGACGGCGTCGCCGTCGGGCAGAGTCGAATCGACTCCTTTGCCGAGAGCGGGCGGCGCGTCGATCCCGGAGCTCCATGCGCGGCTGCGGGCGGCCATCGCCGGTCACCTGCCGCCCGGAATCGTCTCCGTCGCCGACGGCCACGACCCGATGCACTTCGCCATGGTCGACTCGGACGGTCGTCGGCGCACGTTGTATACGATCTCCGGGGTTGCCCGCACGCCCGGTTCCACCGACCTGTCGCCGTGTGAAGCCAAACCCGACGCAACGACGGGCGAGATGAACGTCTACGGGAAGGACTGTCGGTTCGAGCGGCTCGCCGACGGATCGACCGGGTGGCTGTCGAACACCCGGATCCCCGGTGCGAGTCAGTTCACCCTCGTCACCCCGCAGGGCAGCGTGGTGGGCCTGGGAAGCGACAACAGCACGGGACCGGTGCTGTCGCTCGACGACCTGTTCGCGCCGGCCTCCGCGCCGGAGGTGTTCGCGGCGCTGACCACCGTGCCGAATCCGCCCACGGCGCCGACCGGTTCCTGACGAAAGCCGCCCTGCATCATCCACCGGTGCCCTGCCGCGACGGGGCCGACGAGCATCTTCGTCGAACCGCCGCGGCCGGGTCACGGCGCCGATCACCACGGCGACGGAGACGGCGAACGGCACGAGCGTGGACGAGGAAGGAGTACGCACCGACGCTACTCCCGAGACAACGGACCAGGGCACTTGGGGGATCGGGGGGCGGCGGACACGCCCCTCGATGAACCCGCCCCGCCCGACATCCCGACGACACCGCATCGTCGCCGGCCCCGACAGGTGATGGTCGGAGGCTGCGCGGCGGCGCGGACGCCGGGGTGACCGGGACGGTGCGGCGGGGTGTGTCGGCGAGCACGCGTCGGGGAACTCGCCCCAACTTACGCACGACTCGCCGCCCCCAAGGCGGCCGACGAACACGACGCTCGCCGTGCGAACCTGACGCAGGAGGGCCATCGGTCGGGACGGGGGAAATCGCTCGCCCCGGCCTCGCGTCCTCGGTCGCCGCCGTCGCCGCCGCCGCCGTGAAGAACGTCCGTCTTCACGCTGCCTCGTTGCCCACTCGGCAGGTGTCGGATCGCCCGCCCCTGCCGCGGGCACAGTGCCTCCGTTTGCCGAGACACGCGAGCGGTCACGCGGTGGCCCGCCGGGCGTACACCTCGATCTCGATCTTCATGCGGGGATCGGCGAGGCCGCACACGAGCATGGTCGCCGCCGGCCGGACCTCACCGAAGGCGCGACGCAGGACGGGCTGACAGGGCTCGAAGTCGGCCCGGTCCGGCAGTAGGTAGCGCACCCGCACCACGTCGGCCAAGGTGCACTTCGCTTCCGTCAGCGTCGCCTCGATGGTGCGCAGGCATTGCTCGGCCTGCGCCACCACATCGTCCGGGATCGTCATGGTCGAGTAGTCGAATCCGGTCGTCCCGGACACATGAACCCAGTCACCGTCGACCACGGCGCGGGCATATCCGATCTGTTCCTCGAACGTCGAACCGCTGAGGATGGAACGTCGCTCTGTCATGCGCCGAACGCTAGGTGACCAGCACCGATACGTCCAATACGCGACGGAGCACGAAGTGATATCTCTAAGCATATGAAGCGCCCCGAACTTCCCCTGCCGCAGCTGCACGCGTTCGTCGTGCTCGCCGAGGAACTGCACTTCGGCCGCGCCGCCACCCGCCTGGGCATCGCCCAGCCGCCGCTGAGTCAGCAGATCCGCCGCTTGGAGGACAAGGTCGGATACGCGCTGTTCAGCCGCGAACCCGGGCGCGTCGGCCTCACCCCTGCGGGACGGGAACTCCTCCCCGCCGCCCGGCACGCCCTCGCCGACCTCGCGGAGGGCCTGGCCGCTGCCCGAGAGGTCGGCGGCGGCAGAGCCGGCCGCCTGCGGATCGGCTTCGCCGGCTCCCTCGCCCTCACCGTCCTTCCCGGCCTGCTGCGAACCTTCCGGGAACGGTTTCCCGCCGTGGACCTCGACATCCGGGAGATGACCACCACGCCACAGCTGGCCGCTCTGCGCGAACGGGTGATCGACATCGGCCTGTTGCGTGAGCCGCCCGCGCATGACGCGGAACTCGGGTTCGAGACCGTGCTGACCGAACGGTTCGTCGCCGTCCTGCCGGCCGCGCACCCACTGGCGGCGCAACGAGTCGTCCGGGTCGAGCAGTTGGCGGACTGCCCCTTCGTGCTTTTGCCTCGCGCCGTCGGTCCGTCGCTGTACGACCGGATCACCGACCTGTGCGTCGCCGCGGGCTTCACCCCCCGAGTGACGCAGCATGCGGTGGAGTGGCAGACCGTCTGCGCCTTGGTGGAGGCCGGTTTGGGCGTGTCACTGGCCCCGGCGAGCATCCGCCGTATCCGCCTCGAACGCGTCGCCTTCCGTACGATCGAACCCGAGGCAACGCGCACACGAGTTGCCGTGGCCTGGCGCAGGAACGACCCGAACCCCCTGATCCCACGTCTCCTGGCAGCTCTGGATCAGGATCCACCGGACAGGCCCTGACCAGGTCGGCACCGTGGCCGGCAAGGGGCAGTCGATCCCGCCGGGCGCACATACCTTGCCGGGACTCCTGCGCGTGGTGGCGAGGCGGTGATCGGTTGCGTGCGCCTCAGCCGAGGAGTCGGCTCCACGGGGCGGCGGCGGCCGCGAGGACGAGCCGTTCCCGGGGCGAGTCGGGGCCGACCGGGAGCCGGCGCAATGCGATGTCCTCGGCCACGGCGGCCCGCGGTCGCAGGGCGACGAGGTGGTCGTCGCCGAGCAGTGCGTGGCGAAAGAGCGTGTGGTTGTGCTCGGTGGGGACGGTGGTCGGCCGCCACCCGTTGGCCACCAGCGCGGCAAGCACGGCGGCGGCGTAGTCCGGGGCGCGGGTGTGGGGAAACCACAGCAGGCGCTGCCCCGCCAGGTCGGACCAGGCGAGTTCGGTGCGTTCGGCAAGCGGGTGGGCGCGGCCGACGACCACGCCGAGCGGTTCGTCGCTCAGGACGCGCGTGACCAGGTGTCGGTCGTCGATCGGCGGGCGCAGGATGCCGAAGTCCAGTCGGCCGGCCGGCAGCAGTTCCGCCTGCCGACGGGACTCGAGGGCGTGGTAGGCGAGGCGCAGCGGACGTTCCCGGGTGACGAGTTGCTCGGCGGCGGCAAGGACGGACTGCGGAGTGCCGGCGCAGACGCCGATGCGGACGGTCGGCACGGCATCGCGGATGGCCGCGAGGGAGGTCCGCAGTTCGTCTTCGGCCCGGCGGGCGGCGGCCAACAGGGTACGGCCGGCCTCGGTCAACGCCATCCCCTTCGGGCCGCGGTCGAACAGCGGTGCACCGACGCGGCGTTCGAGGGAGCGGATCTGCTGGCTCAGGCTCGGTTGGGCGATCCGCAGGCGGCGGGCCGCCTCGGTGACGGTCCCCGCGTCCGCCACTGCGGCGAGGCAGCGCAGATGCCTCAACTCGATTCCGGACAGTTCCTCCCTCATGGCCATAGGCTCGATCCTATGACTCGGCGTGGAACCGGTCTTGGCGCCGGTGCCGGGCGCTCTGCCAACGTGGAGGCATGTTCCTGATTCTGTTTCACTACCAGGTGCCGCCGGAGCGGATCGACGAGCTCAAGCAGGCGCACTATGCCAACCCCCGGGGCGTATTCGCCCAAGGGCTGGTGCGGCTGGCCGGCCGCCGGGTACCGCGGACCGGCGGCCTGGTCGTCGCCGAGGGCGACCGCGCCACGATCGAGGCCGCCGTGGCCTCGGACCCGTTCGTGACCGGCGGCGCGGCAACCGTCGAGATCATCGAGTTCGAACCGACCATCTTCAGCAGCCATCGCGACGTGATGTCCTGCATCTGCGGGACGGTCCCGCTTTCCCGGTCACGCGTTCCCCTCTCCCGACCCAGTCCCGGATGACGAGGGGACGGCGTGCTACGTATACGGCATCGTGCCGCACAGCGCCGAGTTGCCGACGGACACCGCGGGGGTGGCCGGCCCCTCGAGTTCCCGGGTGTCGTTGATCGTGCACGACGCGATCGCCGCCGTGGTCGGCGAGGTGTCCGTGGATCGGGCACTCGGCACGCCGGAAGACCTACGGGCACACGCGAGGGTCCCGGACGAACTGGCCGCGTCCACAACGGTACTTCCCTTCAGGTTCGGCGCCGTCCTGCGGGACGGGCAGGCGGTGAGCGACGAACTCCTCGTCGGCCACGCGAAGGATTCCCCCGAGGACCTCAACATCGACCTCGGTCCGTTGGGGCCGCTCCTGCCTCGCGACTGAGCATCGTTGGACGGTCTTCGGGATCCGGGGACACCCGGGCGATGTTCGAAGGCCGCACAGCGGAACCCGTTCATGTCGAGGTCGCCGCAATCTTCGTCCGTCACGCCGGGCAGGGGCCTGTGGTGCTGCCGGTCCACGACCATCCGCGAACATCGGCGACGCGGTACCGCATTGCGCCTCGATGGATCGCTCGCGGTTTCACGGTCGTGTGTCCCGACCTTTGCAGCCGTGAGAGCTCTTTGCCACGTGCCTGGAAGCCAGACAGTACGGCCGGCGGCCCGGACGAACGCGACCGAGTCGGTAGACGCCCCGATCCGGCGAGCGGTCACGGCCCGCCGGCATCTCCCCAGCGAGCAGCCCGCACTTCAAGTGCGTCAACAGGTCGATCATGTCCCTCGATCCCACCGGTAAGGGCCGCAAGCGCCGGAACAGGACTCGACGTCGAGACCGACCGACTCGGCGCCCCGACGGTCGCGCCGGCAGGATCGACCCATGACGACGGCAACGCTCGGTCCGCTGACACCGTGGGCGCACCTGCGGCCGACCACCGTCCAGATCGCGTTCGGCGGCGACTGGCGGGCCGCCATCGACCTCACCGACGAACGTATGCCCCGCCGCCGGCTCCGGCAGGCCTTGGACACGGGCGGACGGCACGAGGTCGCCGCCGAAGTGTTCTTCGCCGACCCCGGCGCCCGGTACGGCACCGGCCCGGCCCCGCACGGCGAACTCTTCCTCGGCGTACGCCTCGACGGACCCGCCTACGCCCAGGCTCCCGCCTTCTTGCACGCCCTCGCCCACGCCGTCCGCACCAGGGCCTGGGGCACCCTCGCCGACGCTGTCGCCCATTGGCGGCTCCCCGACGGCACCGCGTTGCTGCCGGAGCCCGACGACCGAGCCACCACTCTCGAAGTCGGCGTCGTCAACGCCTGGCACGACATCGGCGCCGCCGTCGTCTGGCGCGACGGAGAACCGACCCCGCAGCCCGACACACTCACCCCTGCGCTGCGGGCACCCCAACCCGCCCCCGTCGCGGTCGAGATCGCCTACGCCACACGGCCCCCGACCTGGCTGGGCTTCGACGTCTCGACGCGCGATGCCCGGGGCCGCCACGTTCTCGTCGAGGCATTGCTCGCGGGCGTCTGTGCCACGTTCATCCCACCCGACGACCGTCACGAACGGCAGCCGTGACTGCGGAAGAGGATGTGGTGCATTTTCTCGGCGACCGGGTCGACCAGTTCCTGCGTGTTTGCGTGGGGTCTCGCACACCCGACGACCCGGCCCGTCGGTGATCACTGCTCGATCACCGGATCACGGTGGGAACACCGGCCCTTCGCCGCCCGGCCGGTCGCCGGACGCGCCGGGTGCACGAGGAAGGCCGACGCCGGGCACCGGACCGTCGGTGCCATGGACGCCGTGTTGTTGCGAGGGGAGCGCTCCGGGCCTACGCGCGGGCGTAATGCGCGATGATCACTCCCTTGGGGGTGACGACGCTGCCAGTGAGTTCGAAATCGGTCGGTGGTGCAGTGTCCTCGAACAACCGTGCTCCGCAGCCGAGGGTCAGCGGATGGATCAGCAGTGTGTAGCGGTCGATCAGGGCGGCGGCGTGCAGACTGCGCACCAGTGACGCGCTGCCGTTGATCGCCAGGTCGCTCCCCGGCCGGGACTTCAACTCGCGCACCGCGTCGACCGCGTCCCCGCGCAACAGCACCGAGTTCGGCCAGGCACTCGCGTCCTCGAGGGTTCGCGAGACGACGTACTTCGTGGCCGCGTTCATGTGCGCGGTGAACGGATTGTCGTCAGCCCTTTCACCCCACGCCCGCAGGAAGTCCTGCCAGGTGCGGCGGCCGAACAACATGTCGCCCGGCGCGGCCATGCCCTCGGCCAAAGCGCGACCCATCACCTCGTCGTTGTAGCGCGGACCCCAGCCACCATGCGTAAAACCGCCACGCGTGTCCTCGTCCGGTCGCCCCAACCCCTGGACGACGCCGTCCAGGGTCACGAACATCCTCGCCGTGATCGAACGCATCTCGCTCCACCTCCATCCGTCGGACGCCGGCACCGTCTCTCATGTACACGTACATATGGTGGACCGGAAGAAGCCGCACAACTCATCGTCGCGCACCCGGCACCCCAGTGAGGCAAGGCGAGGTGGGCACGGAGAAGACGCCGCCGGACCTCCTTCGACATCGTTGCGCAGCGACTCCCACGCCGACCGCACCCGGGCGACCGGCATCCGCGCGGCTGCTCCTTCGGACAGCCCAAGACACGCCGCGCACGAGTGCGTCTTACCCAGTGGGACGCCGGCCGTCGACCTCCCGGGTGGCGACGACCCGGCTCGCTAGGACGAATACGCCCCCGGCGTATGCGGGCCGGAATCATCGCCACCACGACGGGTGCACATGCCGGCGTGCCCCGGACGGGTTCCATGGGCATGGACGAGGCGGAGGCGGCGTAGAGCGTGGCGAGAGCCGGGAAGCCGAGGCCGACGACGATGCGGACGCCCGGGGTGTCCTCGTGCGGGACACCGGAGCATCCGCAATCCTTCTCTCGTCGAAGCACCGAGCGGATTCGATGGCCGACGAACCCCGTGAACATCAGAACCGCGCATATGGCCGTGACCGTGGGCAGGATGTTGAACCCGATCGCCCCGCCGATGATCGTCTCGACGAGACCCAACGCGACATGCGCAATTCCCGGGAGGTTCCAGTCTCGAAGCAACGGCAAGCCGGCCACCAGTCGACCGCGGATGAGGGTGGACGCCTTTGCCACACCCGTCGCAAGCAGGGTGCCGGCAAGGAAGAGTGCGACGGCGTAAGCCGCGAACGGCGGAACTGTCGACGGTGACGTATCTCCCCAGGGGATCTGGTCACGAAATTCCCCAGGTGCTCACATTGGTCGGCGTTGGTGTCTAGATCAGGTGCGTGAGTCCCTTTCGCTCAGCTCCTCCCTCAACCGCTTCACCTCGGCGATCAAGAGGGGGACATCCTGGCGGGCGGCTGCGATGAAGTCGATGTCCGCGTCAAGCTCGGTGCTTGGGCTGTTGACTTCCCGTCCTGCGATGTAGCGCCTCACGTAGATTTCGTCGTCCTCGTCGGCGTCGGGGCGGAGCTGAATGAAGCTCTCTCCTCCGATCCCGCCCCGAGTTTCCAGCCAAGCCAGCCAGGGTCCGGGGGCGGCTGCGGCAGCACGCCGCTCGATAGCGGCAAGTTCGTCATCGGACAGCATGCTCGGATCTTCGCCCGCGCCCGACCGCATGTCCAGAGCCGCGGGTTCCGGGGGGCGAGGAGCCCGCAGGCAGCGCGTTGGTCAGCCCGAGCCTGTGAGCGGCCTGTCGGCGGGGTTCTTCGGCCGCTTGTTCGGGCGGTAGCTGGGGCCGTTCATGATGACCTGGTGGCTGGTGTTGATGAGTCGGTCGAGCAGGGACTCGGCGACGACGGGGTTGGGGAAGAGCGAATACCAGTCGCTGGGAGCCCGGTTGCTGGTGATGATCAGCGAGCGTCCCTGCCTCTCGGAGACCAGTTCGTAGAGGTCGTCTGCCTGGGCGGCACTCAGCTGCCGCATGGCGAAGTCGTCCAGGATGAGGACGTCGGGTCGGATCAGCTCGCGCATGCGCTTGTCCCAGGTACGGTCCGCGTGGCCGCCGGCGAGCTCGGCCAGGACCCGGCTGGTCTTCGCGAAGCGGACGTTTGCGCCCTGTCGGACGGCGAGGTGGCCGAGGGCCTGGGCGACGTGTGTCTTGCCGACGCCCACGGGCCCGAACAAGATCACCGACTCGCTGGCATGGAGCCAGCGCAGGGCGGCCAGGTCGCGGATTTGAGCGGCGGGCAGCTTCGGGGAGGCGGCGAAGTCGAATTCCTCCAGAGTGACCTGCTGCTCGAACTTCGCCTTCTGCAAGCGCCGTTGGAAGGCGACGGTCTCGCGGCGGGTGATCTCGTCCTGGCAGAGGACCTGCAGGAAGTCCAGGTGGCCGAGTTCACCGCCGTGGGCCTGGATCAGCCGCGCGTCCAGGGTCTCCAGCATCCCGGACAGCCGAAGCGCCTTGAGCGACTCGCGCAGGGCGGTGTCCATCACGCTCATCGAGCGGCCTCCTCGGCGTCATCGCGGCCCGGGGCGCCCACGGGCTCACCGGAGATCTGGGAGGGGATGCTCGCGGCGAACAGGCCCTCGGGGCCGTGGAGGAAGGCCGCGGCTCCGGCGTCGCCGATCTCCGGCTCGGGGTCGGTCTCGGTGCCGGCGATCAGGATGCCCTTGATGGTGCGGTAGGAGGTCGCCGACCGCGATGGCCTTGGTGCAGGCGGCCTCCAACCGCTGGTCGCCGTATTTCTTCCGCAGCCCGAGGATCCCCTGGGCGGCGCGGAGCCGGTAGAGCGCGTTGACCTCCAGCAGCTGGTCGATCACCTCGCGGCAGGCGTCGCCGACCTCGGAGGACTGGCCGCGGCACCAGATCGGCGTCTTCATCTGGAAGACGATCTTCTCCGGCGGGTAGTCGCCTCTGTCGGTGCGCTTGCCCTGTTCGAGCGCGGCGTGGGTCTTGACCAGCTCGCCCTCGTGGAAGACCTGGACCATGGTGGCGGTGGAGCGGACGTCGACCTTGCGGCCGATCAGCTTCCAGGGCACTGAGTAGAGGGTGCGGCCGACCTTGATGTGGATGTCCGGTCCGACTGCGGCGGTGGACCAGCGAGCCAGCACGAACGGCTTGTCCGGCAACGGCAGCAGGGCCTTGGCCTCCACCGCCTCGAACCGACAGCGGGCTCGCGCCGCCCAGCGGGCGGCACTGCCTGCGGCCGGCGGTGCCGGTCGACCACGTCAGGGCCTCAGCCTGCATCCGCTCGACCGAGGTGAACTCCCGCCCGCTCCAGAACGAGTCGCGGACATACGGCATCGGCCGCTCGACCCGCGGCTTGTCCTTCGGCTTCGCCGCCCAGGCCGGGTCGACCAGGGCGCCGTAGTAGGTCGCGAGCTCGGCATACGACTTGTTGATCTTCGGGTCGTAGAGGTCCGGCCGGTCCACCGCCGTGCGCAGATTGTCCGGCACCAACCGCCGCGGGACACCGCCGAAGAACCGGAACGCTTCGACGTGGGCCTGGGTCCAGGCGTGCTGGTCCATGTGAACCACCGGGCGGACGAACATGTGCCGCGAGCAGGGCAGCACCATCACGAACGCCCAAATCCGGTGCCGCTTGCCGGTCGACGGGTTGATCCACTGCCCCAGGAAGCCGTAGTCGATCTGGGCCTCCGAGCCCGGCTCGACATCGTCCCGCAGCACCGTCACCTTCGACCGGGCCGACTCGTCCGGAAGGTTCTCCGTCACCCACCGGCGAAACGTCGACAACGACACCGCCAACTTCCCCTCATCTCTCAGGCGTTGATGGATCGTGGTCACCGTCGTCGTCTCCAGCAGCCCCTTGACCAGGTCGCGGTGCGGCTCGATCTCCGCCCACGTGACCTGATTCAGCCGGCGCCGCGCCAGCTCCGGGAACCAGCTCTTGATCAGCTTCCCCCAGTCCGCCTCGCTCATCGGCGGCCCACCCGGGGCCATCCCGGACGCCTCCGCCGGCGCCAGATACTTCCTGATGGTCTTGCGGTCCACCCCCAACGAGGCCGCGAGCTGGTTCTTCGACCGGCCCGCGTACCAGTGGACGTAGATCTCGACGATGTCAACCACGGTGAACGTTCTCCTTGCCATCCAGAGTGTCCATCGACCTCTCGGCCTGTCGGTCGAGGGACGGCGACGACTCCGAGACGGTCAGGACCCTCAACCCGGCTCGGGGATGCCCAAGGGGAATCTGAACGATTCGGATGGAACGATCACTCGCAGGTCAAACCACCTGATCTGGGGTATTCGAGGCTTCCACCATGGTCAAGTTCCCCTTGAGGACTCGTGACCACGACCCTGGCCAATTCCGTGACCACGAAGCCTCAGAAGTGGGGGAAATCGCTGACCGTTCACACTGAAGAACGGTCCTCTGTACGCAACCTTGCTGGAGTCGCGCGGCTACGTTCCGACCCCGCCCAGCGGCGACGACAACGTCGAGTTGCTGCCGGAACGCCGGCAGGCGTGCGATGCGCAGGCGGCTCTGCCGGTGGCCGGACGCCGGCACGCGGCTGGTCCACCGCTGCCTGGCGGACGTACTGCTGCACCGCGACACACCGCGCGGCAGTCGTGAGTTGACGGGGCGGGCCGCCGACGAGGGCGTGGCGGTGCGCTCGCCGCATGTGGGGCAGCGGGCCCGGGCGGAACCGGTGCGCGCCGAACCGGTAACCGCCGTGCGGGCGCGCAGTCCCACACGCCGCGGACCTCGGCGGCACCGGCTTCCCACCCGGCGAACCGCTTTCGGTCTGCCCGCATCTGCCGCACCACGACGAACGCCACTGGGATTCCCCCGATGCCTTCCGCCCCGAACGCTGGACCGACGACAGCCGGCACGGCCCGTATATCGCGAAGCCGCGACCGAGTCGGTTGATCTCGGCGAAATGATCGCCTCGCTCGGGCTTCCGGGCGAAAGCCCGTTGCCGGCAGGGCTGTTGAGGAAGCGGCGAACGATCTTGCGTTCCGGCCCGCTCGCTCGCCGATCGCGGTGATCGTCAGGGCGGTCGTGCGGAGTGCCTCGTGGTCCGAGGCAACGATGTGGCTCACGCGTTCGAGCCGGTCGACGTCGACCGGTACCGCCAACGTTCCGCCGATGAAAATATCACCTCTTCTTCCTAAACAGGGCAACTCACAAGATGGATGGTGACAGACTGATTCGGCATCGTAACGCCAGGTATTTCAGGGCGACTTGCATGCTGCTCGTGCGCCCGGTGTTCCGTTGCGTTCGTGACGGGCCGTCCCGGTCTCCTCGTACGGCGACGGCCCGCACGGACAGGACCTCGAAATGTCCCAGGGGAGGAACACCTTGCCCATCCGAATTCGGCTGCCCCGCGGCTTCGCCGCCATAGGCACCGCCCTGCTCGCCACCCTGCTCGCCGCCGTCGCCGTTCCGCTGACGGCGTCCGACGCCGTGGCGGCGTCCCCCATCTGCCTGAGCGGCAAACTCCAGTACGACTACCGGTCGGCCGAAGCCGGCACGAACAAGCCCACGATGACCAAGCCGGTCCGCAACGCGAACGCCCAACTGTGGGGCAAGGAGAAGTCCACCGACGCCCCGCGCCAACTCACCCCCGACTACCAGTACACCGGCGTCGACGACGGCGGCTTCAACCTCTGCTACACCCCCACCTCCACCTCCTCGATGAGCAGCATGTGGGTACGGTTCCGCACCGAGAGCACCAAGCTGTGGAAGGTCGGCGACACCAACGGCACCCCCTACACCCTGGACTCACCCACCCAGGCCGACATCTCCGCCGGCGTCAACCTCGGCACCCTCAAACCGACCGCCGGCACCGCGCGGGCCTGGCACGCCTTCGACACCGTCAACCTCCTGTGGTGGAAGCGCAACAACTCCGTCAGCGACTGCTGGTCCACCCACGAAGCGAACAACAACGCCTGCACCGAACTCAATATCCGATGGACCGCCGACTCGGTCGACGGCCCGTTCTACGACCTGGCCAACACCGTTCATCTCTCCGCGGCCGACCCCGACTCCGAGCACACCGTGCTCCACGAGGGCGGCCACTTCCTCCTGCATCGTCTGTACGACGGATGGTGGCCGAACGTCACCGGCTGCAACCCGCACTACATCGACAAGGCCAGCTCCGGCACCTGCGCCTGGGCGGAGGGCTTCGCCGACTCCGCCGCCGCCTACCTCCTCGGGGACTACCGCTACGTGTGGCCCAACGGCGACAGCCGGAGCTTCACCTACTCCACCGGCTGGGACACCGGTGACCGGGTCCAGGGCAACGTGGACGGCTCGCTGCTCGACCTGTGGAACAACCTCGACGGCGGCTGGAACGGCACGATCAGTGTGCTGACCACGCACACTCCCTCGACATTCGCCGACTACTTCAAGGGCGTTCGGCCCGCCGCCAACCCCCCGCTCGCCACCACCGGAAGCGCGCTGACCCGCCTGGCCGCCCACGCCATCGACTACGGTCCCACGATCGTGGGCGACGGCCGAACCCACGCCCTCACCAACGGCGGCGGCCTGGCCATGGAACGCGTCGGCCAGTGCGGTGCGTCCGGCAGCGCCCCCGCCAACCTCTACACCTACGATCCCACCAGCACCAGACAGCAGTGGACGCTGAGGGCGAACGCGAACGGCACGGCGAAACTCATCGACGGCTGCCCGGACGCACTCGTGCTGACCGCGCCCTACAACGCCGGTGAACAGGCCACCCTGCGGGCGGTCAACTCCTCCAACGCCTGGCAGGAATGGCAGGTCACCCAAAACAGCAGCGGGACCTTCACGATCACCAACCCGGCCAGCGGATTCACCCTCGACAGCGCCGGCGTCACCGTCGGCGCCGCCGTCATCACCAAGCCGACCGCCGACACCACCACCCAGAACTGGGCCGCGCTCAACTGACAGCCGACAACACCCATGGCGCTCCTGCGGCCTCCGGCCGTCGGAGCGCCCCTCTTCGGTACGGCCCGACCCCGAAGGACGACTCCCTCGAGGAGCACGGCATTCCGGAACTGCGCCATCGCGAACCGAACCCACCGGTAGCAGCCTCCTCTTCTCCGAATTCCTGCCGATCGGCGGCCGGCTCCCACTGCCCTACCAACTCGCCTCGGTTGCGTCGATCACCTTCATCGAGCAGGGCCTGGAGGATCGGTACGGTACCGCCGTCCAGGTGCCGCTCGCACGCGAAACCCCCAGGTCACACCTCTCGCGGCTCTGGCCCGGACGGCCATGAACCGTACCCGTCCTCCGTCCACGTCCGCCCGCGCCACGACCCGTCGCGTCGCCGGGTCAGTGTTCGTCGTCGCACCCCGCGCGGACGGCGCGTGGCGAAGCGCCGAGTTCGCGTCTGCATGCCTTGTTGAAGGCCTGCAGATCAGGAATTCCCACCTGCGATGCGACGGCCGGGATCGCCAGAGTCGAGTGTCGCAACAAGTGCGCGGCGACCTGGAGGCGACGCCGCCGCAGATAGGCGACCACGGTCTCGGCGAAGGCCGCCCGAAACAGGCGGGTGAGTTGGTTGTGCGAGACCCCCGCGGCCCTGGCGATGACCGGAACCGTCAGCGGACTCGCCATGTTCACCTCGATGTGGGCCACCGCCGCGGCCAGCGCCGGGTGGCGCTCCTCCGTCTGTGGCACCTCGCTCGCCGCCAGCGACCACAGCACCGTCCACACCTCCGCGGCGGCCCGCAACAGGGTCGTCGACTGCCACGCCACGGCCCTCAGCAGTGCGTCCCACAGATGTGGGGCCTCCGCACCGCAATCCAGCACGGTTGGTACTCGGTGAGGCGTACCGGCGGCCCCGAGTTGGAAGTGCGCGTACAGATGCTCCGAGCGGCCCCGGTACCGGAACTCCACCACAGCGCCGGGCGGCGCTCGACGATGTCGAGGTCCGGTCGGTCGGCGAGGCCGTCGCGCGCACCGGACGCTTCGAACCCGCCGAGGAGTTGCTCGCACGGATCGGCACGGACTGGGGGCGCCGGTCGGTCGCGGTCGACGGACTCGGCGAGTTCGCCGCCGTGTCTCCGCAGTGGCTGCTCGCCTGGCAGAGCGCGCGGCCCAGTTCCGCGGACCGCGCCGTGGTCGCAGCCGCGGCGGGCGTGCGCGCGGCGTGGAACGTGCGCGGCGCGGCCCCGGCGAAGGCGACGAGCGCGCAGCGGTTCGCCGGGTTCCACGAGTTGCTGCGCCAGGCCCGGGACACGTGTCGTCTGGCCACCGAACTCGCGCCCGAGGATCCGACCCCGTGGGCGTCGTGGTTGCGTGTGGATCGCGGGCTGGGCGCCGAGCGTGGGGTGTTCGACGAACACGTACGGGAACTGCGCGAGCGTTGTCCCCACCACGGGAACGGTCTGGCGGCGGCGTTGCAGTACCTGTGCGGGAAGTGGCACGGTTCGAACGAGGAGATGTACGCGTTCGCGCGGGACGCGGCCGAGCAGCACCGCCGGGATCGCCGTCGTGTCTCCTCGTGATCCACGCGCACGTCGAGTACGTCGCGCTGAAGTCGTGGGACCAGGACTGGCCCGACCGCGAGTTCTGGACCGCGGACGGTCCGGCTGCGGACCTGAACACGGCGTTGGAGCGATATCCCGCACGGGCGCGGTCGCGGCCCGCGAGCTGGGTGTCGGACCAGAGCTACCTGATGTTCGCCCTCGCCCGGGCCGGCCGATGGGCCGAACTCGCCGAACGGTTCGAGGCCACCGGACACCTCGTCCACGAGATCCCCTGGGACTACGGCATCGGAGGGCCGGACTTCCTCACCTGCGTCCACCGCCGCGCAATGCGCGCCCGCCCACGCCCCACCCGTTGATCGCACGACGATCGGACCCCACACCTCGGAACCGACCGGTGTCGAGGACGTGGGACCCACCGGGCGGTGCGGCGGCGCCGCCTGTCGATCCACCCGGACGCGGGGGTCGAGCGGCACAGGAATGTACATCCCCACGACAGCCACGTCTTCCGTGCCGGCGCGCACGTCGCCGGTCGGCCGCGGTCGTGGCCGTGGCCGTGGCCGGATAACCGCACGCGCTGATCGGGCTGTTTTCCGGGGATCACCCATTCTCGTGGACTCGCCGGCTCGATTCGAATGATCGAATCCCCGGAATTCGATACGCATGGGAAATGAGAGGAGCCGCGCCACTCCAGATGCTCAGGGGAATTCGAGTCGATGATTTCCGGTCATTGTGGGCAGGCAATGCATCAGGCCGGGGAAATTGGTGAGGAGCGTCACTGTCAACTGTCAACGAATAATCGGGTGGGCGTAGGTCCCCGGGCTTCCTCCGAGTGTCGCGACGCATACTTTCGGACCTCGGCGAAACTCCGGGTGCCACTCCCCCACCCTTGGGGAGACAACGATGCGGATCGCCGTCATCGGAGCGGGCATCGCCGGGCTGACCGCCGCCTGGTTGCTGGACGAGGAGCATCAGGTCACCGTGTACGAGGCCGCCGATCGCATCGGTGGCAACATTCGCACCGCCACGTTCGGCGGCGCCGGGGACGGCCCGGTCACGGTGGATCTCGGTGCCCAATTGCTGTCCCCGACGGCGTACCCGTGCCACACGGCGCTGCGTCGGGCCCTGGGGCTGAGCGTTGACCACACCTTGGACGTCCCGTTGTCCACGACGCTTTCGCGGGCGGGTCGGGCGATGCCGACGCTGGTCACCCCCGACTCCTCGGCCGCGGCGACCGACGGCCGTACACCGGTGTCGGGTCCGGCGGCACGCACGTTCACGGAACTGCTCACCGCTACGGCACGACTGGAGGCCGAGAACGGGCCGGTCACCACCACGGTGGGCGACCTCGCCGCCGCGCGGGAACTGCCGGTGGACGAGGTGCGGAACACCTTTCTGTCCTGGTGCGCGTCCCTCGTCGGCTGCACCGTGGACCAGGCCGCCGAGATACCCGCACGAGCGGTGGCCGGCTGGATCACGGGCGCGTCGCCCAAGCACCCGGACGCCGCCCCGATCTGGCACCTTCTGGCGAACGGTCTGGGGGAACTCGTCTCCCGCATCGCCGACTCCCTGGGCAGCGACGTCCGAGTCGGCGCACCCGTGCGTGCCATCGACGTCGGGGACGGGCACCCATGCCTGCTCGACGCGGCCACCACGAGCGCATACGACGCGGTCGTCGTCGCGACCTCGGCTCCCCGAGCCCTGGACCTCATCGCGGGTTGTTTCGAACTGAAGCCCTCGGCGGAGCCGCTGGCGGCGTTCGACTACGTCCCCACCACGGTGGCCCTGCACCGCGATCCGGCACACATGCCCGCCGACCGGGCGTACTGGTCCACCACCTGCGTCACCACGGACGACCGATGGGCCGAGAGCACCGTTCGGCTGGGACCCGTCCTGGGCACCGAGGTGTTCAAGAGTTGGATCACCCACCGCGCCGAGCCCGAGGACGTCATCGCCCGCGCGGACTTTCGCCAACTTCGCCCCACCGTTGCCGGGGTCCTTGCCGCCCGGGTGCTCGCGACCCATCAGGGCCGTCACGGCGTGTACTTCGCGGGCAGCCATCTCGGGGATGCCGACAGCCAGGAGAGCGCGGTGCGCTCGGCGATCCGGGCGGTGCGTCCGCTGGTCACCCGCGGCGACCGATTGGCCGTGGTCGCCGCCGATCCCTCCCGGCACTGACCGGCCGCCCCGGTTCGCCGGGAGGAGGTTTCGCGATTTCCGATTTGCGATTCGGCATCTTCGGCGATTCGCAGCGTCCGATTGTCGATCAATTGCTCGGGTCGCGGCGGATCGAAGGACGTCAGGCGTACCAACGGCATCCATCCGGGAATTCATGATCGAAATTCAGTCGCCTTCCGGGTTACGCCGACCTGCACATGCGAAACCGCGCGCCGTGATCCGGATCCGGCTGCCGACGCTTTCCTCCGGACGCGTCGAGACCTGCATTTTCCATGAGCTTTTTCATTTTCGCAGGAGATTCCATGGTCACCTCACATCAGCCCCCGTGTCCCGAGCACGCCCGTATCCGAAACCGTCCGCGCACGGACTACCCGCGCGATGCCGGCATCCCGGCGCTCTTCGCGGAGCAGGTCTCCGCGCGCCCCGACTCGCCCGCCGTCGAATGGGTCGACGGAGGCTGGAGCTACCGCGAGCTGGGAGAGCGGGTTCGCCGCGGCGCCACGGGCCTGCGGGCGCGCGGCGTGACGAACGCGGACCACGTCGCCGTGCTGATCGGTCGCTCCGCGGACGCGGTGGCCGCGACCCTCGCGATCCTGTACGCGGGTGCCGTGTACCTGCCCGTCGATCCCTCCTATCCCGCCGACCGCATCGCGCAGATCCTCACCGACGCCGACGTCCGCACGGCGGTGTGCGCGCCCGGCGCGCGCATCGAAGTACCCGACGGCGTCGCCGTCGTAGGCATCGACGAGTTGTTCGCCGCGTCCGACCGAGCCGACGAGCAATGGTGGCGTGGACGCGGCGCGGGCGAGGCGGCCTACATCATCTACACCTCCGGTTCCACCGGCGCGCCCAAGGGTGTGGTGTGTCCCCATCGCGGCCAGACGAGGCTGGCCCGCGACACCGGTGACCTTCGTGTCCTGCCCGGGGACCGGTGGCTCGCGACCACGAATCCGACCTTCGACGTCTCCTGTCTCGAAATGTTCGCCACTCTGCTCAACGGCGCCTGTCTGGTCGTCGCCCGCGACGAGGATCTGTTGGATTCCAAGGCGCTGGAGAGCGTGCTGCGCGACGCGCGGATCAGCGTGACGTGGCTGAGCGCCGGGCTGTTCCACCAACACGCGCACGTCGCGCCGGAGATGTTCGCCGGCCTGCGCTGCCTGATCGTGGGCGGCGACACGGTCGGGCCGCGTGCCGTGCGGGCCGTGCTGCGCCACGGCCGACCGGGAATGCTCCTCAACGGCTACGGGCCCACCGAGAATTCCTCGCTGTCCACGACCCACCGGGTCGACGAGTTGTCCGCGCGGGCGGAGAACGTACCCATCGGGGTCAACGTCGCGGGCTCGACGTCCTACGTGGTCCGAGACGACGGGACGATCGCCGACCCCGGCCGGACAGGCGAGTTGTGGGTGGGCGGCGACGGCGTCGCGCTGGGCTATCTCAACGACCCGGAGAAGACGGCGGAACGCTTCGTCGAGGACCCGTGGACGCCCCGCGAGGTGCGCTCGCGCCTCTACCGCACCGGCGACATGGCGCGGTGGCGCGAGGACGGGGCGCTCGAGTACCTGGGGCGCCGCGACCGCCAGGTCAAGCTGCGCGGCTACCGAGTGGAACTGGACGAGGTCGAGGCGGTGTTGTCGGCCCACGCACGCGTGCGACAGGCCGCCGTGGGCATCGTGGGCGAGGGCGCCGGCGAGGTGTTGGTGGCCGCAGTCGTGGCACATTCCGACCGGGAACGGCGGCGGCTCGCGCAACGCCTGCACGAGCACGTGCGCGACCGGCTCCCCACCTACATGGTCCCCAACCGCATCACCGTGGTCGATCGTCTGCCCTTGACCACCAGCGGCAAGATCGACCGAGGCGAACTCGCCGAGTTGTCGGCGCCGGCATCGACGCCGGGCACCGGCGACGAGGAACCGCGCGGCGAATGGGAACAGGTCGTAGCCCAAGTGTGGCGCGACGTCCTGGACGCCGACGTGGTGACCCGCGACGACACGTTCGTCGCGTTGGGCGGCACATCCCTGCGTGCCACGCGGATCACCGCCGCTCTTCGCGAACGGCTCCACATAGCCGCCGGATACGGCCGCACGATGATCCGTGACCTGGTCGGCGACCCGTCCCTGGCCGACTTCGCCGCCGCGGTGCACGCGTTGCACGAGGGACGAGCGCACGACGACACGCCCGTCGACTTCGCCGCGGAGGCCCGACTCGCTCCCGAACTGCGCTTCGACGCGCCCGCGTCCACGCGTGCACGAAACCCTCGGCAGGTGTTCCTCACCGGAGCGACCGGTTTCCTGGGCGTACACCTCGTCGAGCAACTCCTGGGCGCGGGAGTGGAACGGGTGCACTGCCTGATCCGCGCGGACGACGCGCACGAGGCCCTCGACCGCCTGGCCGCCCGGATGCGGCGGCACGGCGTGGACCCCGAACCGCTGACGGACCGTGTCGTCCCCGTGCCCGGCGAACTCGCCGAACCCCACTTCGGCCTTCCCGACGACGCCTGGAGCGACCTGGCCCGCGGGATCGACCTGATCGTGCACTGCGGTTCGCGCGTCAACTTCGCCTACCCGTATGCGGCGTTGGCGCCGATCAACGTCGGGGGAACCCGTACCGTCCTGGAATTGGCGGGCGAGCACATCCTCAAGCCGGTCCACTACATCTCCAGCATCGCGGTGATCGCGGGCTTCGGCACCGCCGGCATCGAACACGTCGAGGAGGACACCCCGCTCGACCACGCCGACCGCATCTCCCTGGGCTACCCCGAGACCAAGTGGGTCGCCGAGAAACTGATCGTCGAGGCCGGCCGGCGTGGTCTACCGGTGGCCATCCACCGGCCCTACGAGATCACCGGCACTCGCGATCGCGGCGTGTGGAACACCGACACGATGATGTGCGCGCTCTTCCGCACCATCGCCGAGACCGGGCTCGCGCCGGACATGGGCCTGCCCCTGGATTTCGTGCCCGTGGACTACACCGCCGAGGCGATCGTGCACATCGTCACCCACCAGGAACCCGACGGTCGCGTCTACCACATCACCAACCCGCACGACGCCCGACTGCCGCTGCTGGTCGAGCGTTTGGTCGCCATGGGCTACCCGGTACGCACCATGCCCTACGACGCCTGGAGCGGGATGCTCGCCGATCTCACCGCGCAACTGCCCGACCATCCCATGGCCCCGTACGTGGCCATGTTCGTCGAGCCCGCCCACGACAGCGACGTCACGATCAAGCAGATGTACACCGACGGCACCTTCCCCACCTTCGGTCGCCACAACGCCACAGCGGCGCTCGCCGACAGCGGCCTGGCCTGCCCGCCCGTGGACGCGGAGTTGCTGGACACCTACCTGCGCGAGTTCCGCCGCACCGGATACCTCGCACCGCCACCCGAAAAGCACTGACCGCAACCGTCCGGGCCCGACGCGCGAGAGCGCGCGGTTCGTCCACCACACGCAACGAATCAGGAGATCCCCGATGACCCACATCGACGCCGCACGACTCGTCGAGGAAGTCGAGAACCGGCGCCTCGCCCACCCCATCCCCAACGCCCTGCTGGCCGCCGACACGAAGTTGACCCTGGAGCACCTGCGGCGCCTGACCGGCACCGAAGCCCAGTGCCACCGCACGGAACTGGCGGCCTACGGCACGATGCTCTCCCGCTTCCCGCGCCGCCCCGCCGCCGACCTGTACCTGCAACTGGCCCGCCTGGTCTACGACGCGTCCCCCAAGCTGGACGAGTGCGCACGGGCCCTGGGCCTGGACCCGACGGAGATGAAGTTCTGGCCGCCCGAGAGCGCGACGTACACCTTCGACGGTGTCGTCTCCTGGGTGGCGGTCCAGGGATCACAGGCGGCCACGGGAATGTCCTCGTACGCCGACCTGACCTGCTACTTCTCCGGGTGTGCCGAACTGGTCGCACGGGTGCGGGCCGAGGGCCCGAAGGTGCCGGACGAGTTCCTGTCCTACTACGAGGACGACAGCCCCGAGGAATTGTGTCGCCTCGCGCTGGAGGTCGTCCAGGACGGTCTCGACCGAGGCGACGACCCCGACGAAGCCCTCCTGTGTGCCCGCCTGTTGGACGACAGCGTCGCCGACTTCTGGCGCGCCGCGGCCGCCGTGTGAACACCACCGAGTGGTTCGGAGGCAAGGCGCCGCCTCGGCGCCCGGTCGCCGACCGACGATTCGACGGACACGAGGAGGCGCGGTGAGAATCGGTATCGCGGGGGCGGGTATCGCCGGGCTGACCCTGGCCTGGCTGATCGACGGAACCCACGACAGCGTCGTACTCGAAGCCCGGGACGACATCGGTGGGAACCTGTGTTCGCGGCGGTTCGTCGACGCGGGTGGCGCCACGCGGGTGATCGACCTGGGCGTGCACGGCGTGCCGTTGGAGGCGTTCACGCTCTTCCAGAGCCTGACTCGCAACCTCGGACTGGCCGAGGACGATTGGATCACTACCCCGGCGACCTACACCATCGCGCAGGCCGGGCGGGAACTCCCGCTGTTCCGAGGCCCCCTGACCGCACCGGGCGGCGACAAGACGGCGCAGAGCGACCCTTCGACCGCGGACGCGCGGCAAGCGATCGCCATGCTCGTGCGCGAGGCCGCCGACTGGATCGCCCGGGACCTGGACTGGGCGGTTCCGCTGCGCGACGTCGTGGAGCCGTGGTCGCTACCCGCGACGGTGAAGGAAAACGTGGTCTACGCCCTGCCCTCATCGCTCTGGGCTTGTGATCTGCCCCGGGCGTCGACGCTGTCCGCGCGGGCGACGGCGGCCGTGTTCGCAAGTGACGCGCCGGCGGGCACGACACCGACCACGCAGACCCTGCGCGAGGGCATGCAGGACGTGGCCCGCCGACTGGCGGCCCGACTCGACACCGCGGACCTGCGCCCTGGCGCCGCGCTGCGGCACATCCGCCGCGTGGGCGATCGACTGGCGATGATCGACAGTCGGGGCGACACCCATACCGTGGACACGATCGTCCTGGCCGTTCCGGCCGATGCCGCCGCCGAGGCGCTGCGGGACCTGCCGGAAGCGGACATGGCACGCCGCGCGCTCTCCGCATACCGCTACGCGGACATCGCTCACGGCGTGCACCTGGATCCGTGTTACCTCTGTCCCGACCCCCTGCACCGATCCACGACGAACATCACCGTCGACGGTGCCTGGGCACCGAGTACCGTCCGACGTCGATTCGACGACGGCGGCGAAGCCTTCGTCAGCCGACTCGACCACCGCGAAAGCCTGCCGCGTCGCCTCCTCGCCCGGGCCGGGTTTCGCACCCTGTTGCCGCTCCCGGCGATGTTCGCCGCGCAACGTCGACTCCGCGAACTCCAGGGCCACGGCGACCTGTACTTCGCCGGTCACGTCATGACGCAGGTCCCAACCCAGGAATCGGCCATGGTCACGGCCGTGGACGTGGCACGGGTGCTGGCCCCCGACAACCCCCGCCTGGCAATACTCACCCCACCCCGGAAGGCGACACCATGACCACCCCCACTCCCGCGTTCCACAACCGCGAGGCCCACATCGGCGACCTCGTCATCCCCTGTATCGACGTCTCCCGCGGCGCCACCACCGAGCCGTCCGCGATACCCGGCCTGCGCAACCCGTCGGACGTCGTCGAGATCACCCGGGCATACGCCGCCGGCGACGCCCGGAAGGTTTTCCTCGACGTCTTCGACACGTGGGAGGACATCGACTACCTCCCCGACTTGCTGCGCGGGATCAAAGAGGTCGGAGTCGATCTGCTGGTCTCCGTCGAGCACGGTCGCCTCCCGTCCGTGCAGCACCTGGGAGACCTGCTCGCGGCCGGCGCGGACGTCGTGTCCCTCAGCACCGCGATGGTGGACGACCCGCAGACCGTGGAAGCGGCCGTGGGCGAATACGGTGGGGAACGCGTCATGGGCGTCATCAACGGCAGGCGGACGGGCCCCGACCAGTGGGAGGCGTACGTCCGCGACGGCGAGCAGCCCTCCGGAGCCACGGCCACGTCCATGGCGGGCCGATTCGCCGGCCTGCGGGTCGGCGCGATCCTGGCGAACAGCATCGACCGCGAGGGAACCGGGCAGGGCTTCGATCTCGCCCTGACCCGTGCCGTGGCCGAGGCCTCCGGACTGCCGGTCATCGCCTCCGGAGGATGCGGCACGCTCCAGCATCTGCGCGACGCTCTCCGCGCCGGCCACGCCACCTACGTACTGGTCAACAAGATGGTCCATGACGGCAAACACTCCGTGGCCGAGATCAGGGACTTCCTTCTCGCCGACAGCCTGTACCGGCCGGGCCACTGATGCGTACCGTCGTCTTCCGAGAGCACGGGGAACCCGCCGACGTGCTGTCCGTGATCGAAGCCGAGCCGACCGACCCTCTCCCGGGTGAGGTCCGCGTACGCCTGACGGCGCGCCCCATCAATCCCTCGGACCTGCTGTGGATTCGCGGACGCTACGGCCGGGCGGCCCGTTTCGGGCCGCTCGCGCCGGGCGCCCCACCGGTCGCCCCGGTGGGTTTCGAGGGAGCGGGGGTCGTGGACAAGGCGGGTGCCGACGTGGACCTGCGGCCGGGGAGCCGCGTGGCGGTGTCCGCCGACGGAACCTGGCGGAAGTACCTCAACGTGTCCGTCGCCGACGTGATCGAGATCCCCGACTGTCTGTCGGACGACCTCGCCTGCCAGATGACCGTCAACCCGATGACCGCGAACCTGCTCTTGGACGACCTGGGCTTGGCCGCGGGTGACGTGCTCCTCCAGACCGCCGCCACCTCCACGGTGGGTCGGATGATCACGGCGTTGGCGCGACGACGAGACATCCGGTGCGTCGGTCTGGTCCGCCGACGTCACGACCGCCCGGCCCCGTCGGACGACGATTCGGTGGAAGTCCTCGCCGACCCCCCGGAGCGGGCCCGTGAGCAGATCGCGGTCTTCGCCGGAGTCGGGGGCGTCACAGCCGCGCTCGACGCGGTCGGGGGCGCCACCGGCCGACTCGCGCTGGACTGCGTGCGCGACGGCGGACGGATGATCGTCTACGGCATGCTCTCGGGATCCGACATCGCGGTCCCACCCGACTCGCTGGTCTTCCACGGCATCAACCTCGAGGGTTTCTGGCTGCCCGAACGCATGAAAACCATGACCTCCGAGGAAATCGGCGAACTCGTTCGCACGGTGACCGACCAATTGACACACCACCACCTGGACGCGCCCGTCGCGGGTCGCCACGACCTCGCGGACGTCGGCAACGCCGTCCGACACGCCGAATCGCGCGCGGGCACGGGCAAGATCCTGCTCGTGGGCTGACTGTCGCAGGCGTGTAAGGGAGTCGGAACTCGCGCCCCACCGGGCGCCTTCCCCGAAGTGGGACGGCTCGCCGCCGTGTCCCTGCCCATGGCCGACTCTCGCTTCGCACAGCCGGGTTCTGTCGGCTCACCCACTTGAATGAGGCCATCGATGTCGCATGAGGTGTCGCGCACGCTGTACGCGTGCCAACGGCAATTCGCGGCAGCCGAGAGGGAGAAGGGGGCACACGACAAAGGTGTCGACCTTCGACGGCCATGCGGGAGACCTCGTTCCATCACCCGTGAGGCCGTCCCCGAGCCGGCCGGCGGCCCCGCCCGACTGCCGAGCTCGAGCACCGCGATACGAAGCGGGCGGGACTTCGCACCGCCGGAATCCGCGGCTCGGGGCGGATCCGTCGCTGTGGCCGACCGGAGGCGGGCCCCGCTCCGGGTCGACCCGGCCCGGGCGGGCGGGACCCTTCGCCTCGGCGGCGCGCCGGGTCAGAGAATCGGAAGGATGAAGCCCAGGCAGTCGTCGACGTACCTCGCCGGCTGTGTCTCGTCCGAGCCGCTCCATTCGATGAGTGCCGTGTCGACGGCTGTGGCGACGAGTGCGGCCAGGCAGGACAGCTCACCCTCGGTGTAGGCCGTTCTCGAGTTGGCGGCGATGAACGCGCCGACGACTCGAGCGAGGGGGTCTCGTCCGTAGGCTCGTTTCACCTGAAGGGCAGGGTTGTCCCGTACGAGTCGAAGCCGTGTTCGGAGAATGCCCAGTTCGCTCGCGGGAAGGGTCAGGGCCGCCTCGATGGCTGCCTTGAGCCTTGCCGAGACCGAACCCTGCCGCGGAAACTGTTCGAGCTGAGCGGAGAGCCGCCATGAAAGGTCGTCCAGTCCCTCCCAGACGATGTCTTGTTTCGTGGGGTAGAAGCGGGCCAGGCTGGACCTGCTGATCCCTACCGCGGCTGCGATCTGCGCCGTACTGACCTCTTCGAACCCGAGTTCCTCGAGAAGGGCCAGTGCAGCGTCCCTCACACGGGAGCGGTCGATGTGAGCCGGCCGCCCCCTGGTGGCGCTCTCGGTCAAAGTTCCCTCCAGATTATAGAACAGCGTCTCATTAATCTTATCCTCTCACGGCGGTGACTTGGCGGGCGGCGCCGCCGGGTCACCCACCCAACGCGTGCTGCGGCCCGGCGATCCGAATGCGTTCACGCGCGAACCCCCGCCCAGCCGGTGCCCATGCCGACCGGCCGACCCTCGGGGCAGCCGACTCCGCCGTCCGGCTCGCCGGACCCTGGCCGGACCTCGGATCCTGCCGACAGGCTCGCCCATGCGCCCCGAGACGCGGAGGTCGCCACCTCTTCCCCATTATCGGACAGCGTGCTAAAAATGCTTTCGCAAGGTCGCGGCGAACACCACCCCGCGTCCGAGACCCGCGTCGCCGGAGCTTCGCCGAACGGTGTGAGCCCGCACAGGGTGGTTCGCGTCAAGCTCGGGAGGCATTCAATGGAGAAGTCGGGTGACCCTGCGGCATCGGGCGTGGACAGGCCTGCTGCGACGGCGGACAGGCCCGCGATATTCGGATCCGGGACGAGGACCGGCCCGACATCGGTGCGTCGTTCCGCCGGCCGGAAGAGACATCTCGATGCCGCCGCACGCTCGCTCGGCGGCCTCGCGTCACAGCGCACCCCGTTCCTTGTCCACGAGGACGCCGTGGTCCGGGCAGGCGCGACGCTCGTCTGCCGCCCGCCGGTCTTCCCGTCGCCCGCCCGTGGGCGGAGGACCTTGTGCCGCCGAAGCATGGAGAACCGGCATCGAGATCCGGAGGCCCCATCCACGGTGTCGTCGGACGAGTCGTGCGCCGGAGCGCTCGCGGCCATGTGATCGCCGAACGCGACGTCGTGCGCGCCCCCGGCGACCCCGACCCCAGGAAAACATCGGCGTGCGACGTCTCGCCGAAGCACGCCCACAACCAGCAGAAAGGGATGGAGATGGACCACCTCGTCGCGCACCTCGCACACGTCGAAATCCGCACACCCAGGCTCGAGGAGAGCGTCGCGTTCTTCCACGACCTCCTCGGCATGGAGGTTGTCCTCGAACACGGCGATTCGGTCTTCCTCAGGACATGGGGCAACTACCTCCCCTACGACCTGATCCTCACGCGGAGCCCGACGACGGGCCTCGGCCACATCGGATGGCGGGCCAGGAGCGCCGAAGCCCTCGATCTCGCGGCACGGCGGCTCGGCGCGGACAACGCAGGCATGGGCTGGCAGGAACCGGCGCCCCGGCAGGGAGGGGCGTATCTCTTCGTCGGTCCCAACGGGCAGAAGCAGAAGCTCTTCTGGGAGGCCGAGCACTACCGGGCGCCTCGGCACCTGGCCTCGCCGCTGCCCACCCGCCCGCAGCGCAACCCCGCCCGCGGAATCGCGGCCCGCCATCTCGACCACGTGAACTTCCCCTCCGCAGACGTGCTCGGGGACGCGCGGTGGTACGAGAGGAACCTCGGCGTCTTCCTCACCGAATGGACGGAGGTGCCCGACGGAGGGCCGGCCATCTTCGCGACCCTGTCCACCGGTTCGGCATTCCAACTGGCCTTCCTGCGCGACGACTCCGGGTATCGGGGCCGGTTCCACCACTTCGCCCTGCAGGTCGACGAGCGCGCCGACGTCTTTCGTGCCGCCGAGATCTTTCGCGAATCCGGGACTTCGATCGAATGGGGCCCGGGACGCCACGGGCACGGGGAGTCCGTCTCGGTCTACGTGCGCGAACCCGGAGGTATGCGTCTGGAGGTCGTCTCCCCCGGCCTCCAGCGCATCGCCCCGGACCACGAGCCGGTCAAGTGGACTCCGGCCCAGGGATCCTCCGACTTCTACCTCAGCAACCCGTTGCCGGAGGCGTTCCTCGAAGTCCTGCCGGCCGTCCCGACCATCGACCGACCAGCGTCCGCCATCGACGTGGCCGGACTCGGAAACCCCTGGGGCAACCCGTGAGATTCGCAAACGTCAACGGCCGCTCGACCCTCGTCACGGGCAGAGCCACCGGCATCGACCTGGCCCGTGCCGCCGGGGACGAGAGCCTCGCCGACCCGGGCACCGCGCTGTCCCGGTGGGAGGAGGTCACCGCGCGGACGGCCGGGCTCGACCACGGCTCGCCTCCCCCCGGGGCGAGCGTCACCTGGAGCGAGAACGACCTCCTGTGCCCCTCGCCGGCTCCCGGACAGATCATCTGCATCGGCCTCAACTACGTGAGCCACGCGCTCGAGTCCCGCCTCGCCATTCCCGAGCACCCGTTCGTGTTCGCGAAGTTCGCGTCATCCCTCGCGGCCCCGTTCGGACCGGTCACGATCGCCGACGACACGGTCGACTGGGAGGCCGAGGTGGTCGTGGTGATCGGACGGACCGCCCACCGGGTCCTCGAGTCCGAGGCGTGGAGCCATGTGGCGGGCATCACCGCCGGTCAGGACATCTCCGACCGGTCGGTGCAAAACCGGCTGGGCGTGAACAGCCAACCCACCTTGGGCAAGTCCCGCCCCGGCTACGGACCGGTCGGGCCGTTCATCGTCACACCGGACGAGTTCGACGATCGGGACGACATCGGCATCACCTGTACTGTCAACGGCGAGCGCGTCCAGAGCGGATCCACCGGGGACCTCATCTTCGGCATCCCGAAGGTGATCGCCTACCTCTCCGACATCGTCGTGCTGCGGCCGGGAGACCTGATCTTCACCGGAACCCCTTCGGGGGTCGGCATCGGTCGCACACCTGCGCGTTTCCTGCGCGACGGCGACGTCCTCGAAACCACCGTCGAGGGGGTCGGGACCATGCGCCACGAGGCGCGTACCCGGCCGCTCGGTCCGGCCGGAAACGGGACGGCCACCCGGTCGGGGACCAAACGATGAGCGCGGCATCGATCGACCTGGACGTCTGCATCGTCGGATACGGCCCGGTGGGCCAGACGCTGGCGGCCCTTCTCGGGCGGAAGGGCTGGAAGGTCGGCGTGTACGAGCGCTGGGAACTGCCGTATCCGCTTCCCAGGGCCGGGCACGTCGACGACGAGATCGTACGCATCCTCCAGTCGATCGGGGTCGCCGACCGGTTCGAGGTGCGGGCCGTCCCGGCGAGCGAGTACGACTGGATCGACGGCAACGGAGACCTCCTCTTCCGCATCGACTGGGGCAGGCCCACCACGTCGTCCTGGAGGTCGGACTACATCTTCTACCAGCCCGACCTCGAGGCCCTGCTCTCGCAGGCGGCCGAGGCCCACGAGAACGTCTGCGTCCACCGCGGCTGGGAAGCGGTCGGCCTCGAACAGCACGGGGACCGGGTGGAGGTGGCCTTCCGCGGCGGGACGCAGGATGGACAGGGATGGGAACCGAACGGCGCCACCACGACGGTCCACGCTCGCTACGTCATCGGTGCCGACGGGGCCAACTCGTTCGTGCGGAAGGCGACCGGGATCACGTGGGACGACTTCGGATTCTCCGAGACGCTCTCCATCGTGGACGTCAGACTCCACGAACCGGACCGGAAGATCGCGATGCCCGCTTCCGGTCAAATGTGCGACCCCGAGCGTCCCGTAACCCTCTTCCGCTGGCTGGCCCGCGAGCACGCCCGGTGGGAGTTCATGCTGATGCCGGGGGAAGACCCCGCCGAACTCGTCGGCGAGGCGAGCTGCTGGAGCAAGCTCGAACGCTGGGGTGTGACCCCCGAGAACGCGACGCTGATCCGACGGACCCTCTACACCTTCCACTCCCTCGTCGCCCACGATTTCGTCAGCGGCCGCGCGATCCTGGCCGGCGACGCCGCGCACCTGATGCCACCGTTCCTGGGACAGGGAATGTGCTCGGGAATCCGCGACGCCGCCAACCTCGCCTGGAAACTGGACCTGGTCCTGAACGGCACCGCCGCGGAGGACATCCTGGAGACCTACACGCGGGAACGAGGCGATCACGTCCGCGAGATCACCCGGATCGCGATCTCGCTCGGCGCCATCCTGTGCGAAACCGACCCGCGGAAGGCTGCCGCGCGGGACGCCGGGATTCGCCGCGACGGACTGCCGCCCATGCCCCCGCTGCCGGCCCTGACGACGGGCTTCCTCGGCAACGCCGACGGCGGCTCCGGTACTCGTGGCCGGCTCGGAGTACAAGGCCTGATCGTCCACGAGGACAAGGTCAAGCGCTTCGACGACGTGGCGGGATCGGGGTGGACGCTGTTCTGCGCCGACCGTCGCCTTGCCGAGGACGCTCGCCGGATCTGTGACGCGGTGTCCGACTCCATCGGGATCAGCGTGGTCTACGTCTCCAAAGCCCCCGTGGAGTTCCCGGGCTCCTACGTCGACTTCGACGGTACGTACGACCGGTGGTTCGCCTCGTCGAACGCGCAGGCGATCCTCGTCCGCCCGGACTTCTACACCTACGGACAGGCGAAAACCTCGGCAGAGGTTGTCGATCTCCTCTGCGCCATGATCAGCCGCTTGCGACTCCCCCTGGGTGCCGCACCCGGTCTGTGCTGACGGGCGTCCCGCGCCCGGCCGCGTACCGGAACAGCGGCGGGACGCCACGGGGCATCGCTGCTCCGACGCGGACATTCCGAGCCGCTTGCGCATTCGGACGACAATCTCGGCAATGGCGCGGGGCACCATGAAGGAAGTGGGCGGGCAGATGGACAAGGTGCTCGCGTCGGCCGCGGAGGCCGTGGCGGACGTCCCGAACGGGGCGTCGCTCGCGGTCGGCGGGTTCGGACTCGGCGGAGTGCCGGAAGTCCTCATCAAGGCCCTCTTCGACGAGGCGTCACAACCCTGGACGTGGTCTCCAACAACTGCGGGGCGATGGAATCGGGCCTCGCGATCCTGCTCGCCGCGGGCCGGATCGCCCGGGTCACCGGCAGCTACATCGGCGGCAACAAGGAGTTCGCCCGCCAGTACCTCGACGGAGAGATAGAGCTCGAACTGCCTGCCGGGCATCTTCGTGCAGCGCATGGTCGCGCTCACCCCCGAGCAGGCCACCGACAAGAAGATCGAGAAGGTCACCGCCACACCCAGGGGGGTGCGGACGTGATGGCCTGGACACGCGACGAGATGGCCGCACGCGCGGCCCGCGAGCTGCGCGACGGCGAGTACGTCAACCTCGGAATCGGCCTGCCGACGCTGATCCCCAACCACCTGCCCGACGGCGTCCACGTCGTGCTGGAGTCGGAGAACGGCATCCTCGGCACCGGCCGGTTCCCGTACGAGGACGAGGTGGACCCCGACCTGATCAACGCGGGCAAGGAGACGGTCACCGTGCTGCCCGGCGCCTCCTTCTTCGACTCCGCCCTGTCCTTCCGCATGATTCGCGGTGGCCACATCGACACCGCCGTGCTCGGCGCCATGCAGGTCTCCCGGAACGGCGACCTCGTCAACTGGGCCATCCCCGGCAGGATGGTGACCGGTATCGGCGGTGCCATGGACCTGGTACACGGCGCCCGACGGGTCATCGTCACCATGTCCCACACCGCCAAGGACGGCAGCCCGAAAATCGTCGAGCGGTGCGACCTGCCGCTCACCGGCAAGGCCTGCGTGGACCGGATCATCACCGATCTCGGGGTCCTGGACGTCACCGAAGACGGCTTGGTCCTCGTCGAGATGGCACCCGGCGTCACCACCGACGAGATCACCGGCAGAACGAACGCGAAGATCCACTGACACCGCGCCCCGCCTCGGCATCGACTACCCACCCGCGAGCCCGCGGTCGGTGGTGGCCGGGCGGTCGGCGGCGGCAACGAGATCGGCGAAGCCCAGGGGGCGCCCTGCGCCCGGGCAGCCGCGGATCCGGTCGCCGCCGCGTCGAGGCCGAGCGGCGTACGGCCTCGAAGGCGTTCCCGACCGCCGCGGCGTCCGCTTCGGGACGCTCTCCAGGCGGGCGAGCAGGTCGCCGGTCAGGTCCCGGACGAGCGCCTCCCGGTCGGGGAAGACGTCCCGAGCCGCGTCGAGAATCCGCCGCCTGCTGCGTGCCGCGTCCGCCCGCACGATGTACCGCCTTCCCCGACCCGACCAAACCGGAGACTTTCTCTCCGTCTATGCTATCGTTCCAGAGGCGGAGACAAACTCTCCGCTTAAGCGGCTCATCTCGACGAAAGGAACACGCCATGAACGGCGCGCTGACCGTCCGGACCCTGATCGACGGCACGGAGTACACGCAGGACGACATCCGCCGGTGGGAGCTGGACCGCGCCCGGAACGCGCTCGCCCTGCTCAAGAACCGGATCGGCGACCGGGCGATGCGGGAACTGCTCGCCGAGGACCTCCGCGCGGCGGACGAGATCATGGCTCCGCTGCCGGACGCCTCAGGTGGCGTCTGGCAGTCCGCCGTGACCGAGTTGGAGATCGGCGGGATCACCGCCGACGAGTTCCTGACCTGGTGGCAGGGCCGGCTCGCGAGCGCCGACCGGACGGCATTGCTCTCGGCCAATCCCGAGCACTACCTCGCCGACTCCGCGCACGGGGTGGTCGAGATCATCGAGACCATCGGCTCCGGACCGCTGCGCTTCTTCCTCACCTTCCACGACGGCGTCGCGATCGAGGACGAGGGCCACGAGACCTACCCCGTGCGGATCGGCGGCACCGGACGGCTCACGGACGGCACCGAGATCTGCCGCGTCATGCACGAGTTCGGCGACGGCCCCCGCGGCCTGCGCATCCGCCTGACGATCCAGTTCCCCGCCGGCGCCCCCGAGCACGTCTTCACCGGCCACCAGTGGCACTTCGCCTGCGAATTCCTCAACTGGCTGGAGGCCGCGCACACGGCCCGCTGACGACGGCCGAACGGCGGTGGGGAACCCCTCGCGCTGCCGGGTTCCCCACCCCCGCAGTCCTGTCGGCACGCACCACACACCATCGAGGTCACCCCCTCATGCGGCTCGGACCCCCGCCCCCGAATCTAGACCCGCCCTCCTGCACGTCGCCTCTCCCGAGGCCCTCCCCGGCCTCTCCCCCGCAACGGCCCGACCTCACCGACCGAGTACCCACGGTCGACCCGCCCCGACACACCCTGCGCCACGCCGCACACGAGTTCGGCCTCACCGCGCTGCTGCTCTTCCTCGTCGTCACCGCGATGCGATGGCTGCTCGCGCCCGACTCGCCCACGGCGATCGGGAACCCGGACCTTGCACCGGTCGTACTCGGCGCACTCGTCGGCGTGTTGCTGACCGCGCTCATCCTGTCGCCTTCCGGGCGATACTCCGGCGGACACTTGAACCCCGCCGTCACCGTGGCCCTGTGGCGTCTCGGAGCCTTTCCCGGGCGGGCCGTCCTCCCATACATCGCCGCCCAGGCGATCGGATCTTGGTGTAGGACCTCGTGCTCTGCGTCATGAGGCGCCGCTCTGAGCAGTGGGTCCGTCAGCTGTCTCAGGATCTTTCCGGCGCTTTCGTCTCACGAGCCGTGTCACTTCTTCAGCGGAGACTGCGCGAACGGCCGAGACAAGCCGTTCTCCAGCAGGAGTCAGCCTTTGAGGGGCGCCGGATGTCGCCTGGATGAGGAGCTTGTAGCCAACTTCCTGTTCGAGTCGTCGGACGTGTTCGGAGAGTTGCCGGGCTGGCGCCCCGATCTCGCCAGCGGCTTGTGTCATCGAGGGATATGCAGTGGCGGCGGCAACCGTTCAAGACGTAGCCATGCATAGCGGCTGGTCATGGCCGGAGCGAGAACCTCGGCCGGTGACCTCCTCCGGGCGCTCGCCCCGGGAATGGATGTCAGGGCCCTTGTAGCCAGGCAACATCTGCAGCAGCCCCTCGCGCAGGGTCCGGAAATAGCGCTCAACAGGCCCTTTGTCCCGGCCCGTTCGCAGCCGGGCGGGCTGAATCGAGATGCCCATCCGGCGGCAGACGCTGGTCAAATGCTCCGAAACGGAGACCTTGCCGTGATCGACGACGATGCTCTGGCCGGACGAGCTCCGCGCGCCCGAGGGCATCGCCCCGCGGGGCGAGGTGACCATCCGCCCCCAGGAATTGAAGATGGCCGCCTCGCTCATGGACACCCCCAGCGAGGATTTCGAACTCTCCGACGTCCACGACGACTACCAACGCGCCCTCGACGCCCTGGTCGAGGCCAAGGCCGCAGGCGCCCACCCCGACGAGGCCGCCGAGCGCACCGCGACCGCGAACAACGTCGTCGACCTGATGTCCGCACTCACCGCCAGCGTGGAGGCCGCCATCAAGAAACGACCCGGCACGAAACGAAAAACGCCGAAGACCACCACCGGGAGCGGCACGAGGAAGGGCGGCGCGGCGGCGGCCCGGTCACGCAGGAAGACCGGCTGAAACGCCCCGCTCCGCACCCGCGGGACGACGGGATTCGAGGCATTCCCCTCGGTCTGCGGCCGAACGCCCCGTGGGTCCCGGCCCCGCACGAGGGGGGTGGGCGCGTGTCGGTGCCTGCGGCGATGATCGTCCGCCCGGGTCCTCCTCCCCACGACGGCGCCCGCGATGTGGAAGTCGGCGGCCCCATTTTCGTTCTCGGTCTCGACGCACTTGACGCGATCGAGGGTAATTTTCAGGTTCATGGCACTGTTCCGATTCCGTTTCCGTCGTGGGTGGTGATCGCCGTGGAAGGCCGATCGTCGGTCTCGTCCCCATGATGGGCGGGCGACTACCGGGCGCGGGTGACGGTGGTGACCGGGTCGTCGCAGCGGGCCTGGATGCGGTTGAGGGCGGACCGCGGCCGAACGCCATGCCTACGCCAACGACTTGGACGACGAACGGTCCCTGGCCGCCGTCCACGACAGCACCAACCAGAGCAAGGCCGACCGCGACCCCGCCGAATGGATGCCGGGCCGATGGTCTCCCGGGCGCGGTCGGGGCGTTCATGTGCCGGGAGCTTGGGTCGGCCACCGCGGTTCGGGCACGGGACGTCGGAAGGAGGGCTCCGGGCGCTGGCGCGCCGTGGCGAGTGCGGTGCGAAACCGGCCCCCGAACGGTCGGCCGGCGAGTCGAGACGGTCTTCCGCCTGGCGGGTATCAGCCGCCGAGGTCGAACACTCCCCACGCGGTGAACGGCTCGGCCTGGACGTGGATCCTGCTTCCCCGGCCGACGACGCGTCGGGGGCCCGGGGCGGAGCCGTCGGGCAGGGTGAGCAAGCCGACGTCCGTCGGCTCGACGGACGTTTCGGTGAGCCTTCCGTGGGCGAGTCGGTCCCCCTCCTCGCGGTAGCCGCCGTAGAAGGCAACCCGGTCGCCGTGGACGGCCAACGCCTTGGCGCCCCGTACGCCGTTCGACCACACCCTCACGGGCCGGTCGGTGCGGTCGGGGCGTATCTCGACGAGCGGGAAGTCCGTGTACGGGCACGCCCAGGCCGTGGTGCCCGACACGTTCAGGGCGTAGCAGTCGAACAGGCCTGGGATGCGGGCGCCGTCCGACGTCCAGGCGAGCCGGCCCGTGGCGCTCCAGCGGCGGATTCCGTCCGGGTTCTCGTCGAAGTGTGCGACCCAGAGGTGGCCGCTCTCGTCCACGAGCAGGTGTTCGATGGCGTCTCCGACAAAGAAGGATGTGCTCTCGCGGCCGAACGCGTCGAAGATTTGGATCTGGTTGGCGTCGTCGTTGCGGCGGGCGCGGGACGCGGCGACGACGAACCGGCCGTCGGGCAGGCGGTCCAGGTGCGGCCAGCGGGCGCGCACGGCGCTCAGTTCGGTGAGTTCGACGGTGTCGTCCGGGTGGACGGAGACGACCAGGGCGTCGAACGGCGGGAGATCGTCGCCGGGCTGCGGGGCGGATTCGGTGAGCAGCCAGTGGGCGACGCCGTGGACGTCGACGGTGCTGGTCAGGACGTGGTGGTCGTGGTGCGCTCGGGGCAGGTGGGCGTAGGGGACGAGGGCGGTCTCGTGCATGGGCGGGCTCTCCCGGGTGGGTGTTCACGGCCGTCGGACGCTGCGGTGGGCGGCGGTCGGAGGGGCGCGAGCGGTGGAGAGCGGAGCGGGGCGCCTAGACGGCATGGCCCTTTCTGGTGGTCACGAGGTGATCATCCTCGACGCCCCGACCCCGTGACAAACCCTTTCCGGGCATCCCGATGCGAGACTGCTGCCGGCACCACCCCGTCCGGTCGGTGAACGGCACCTGCGGAGCCGGTCGTTCGAGTGCCGGCGCCGGGTCTTGCGTGTCGCGCCGGCGCCCGATCGGTTCCCTGGGCCGAACCACGACTCGGGCGTCGACTGTGCCCCGGACCCTCGTCCGAGTCACGGCACACGACGCTTCGCAATCCCGAGACCGCGCCGGAGACCTTCAGCGGGCGGGCGTCCCGTCCGGCGCAGGGGTGGTCCCAGGTTGTGGTGCACGTTCTGGTCGATCGTGTCGAGGAGTTCGGTGCCGAACACGCAGGGCGTGTGTTCCCAGAGGTGGCCGAAGGTGTCGAATCGGAGGTCTTGCGCGAGGAGGACGTGGTAGTCGCCGTCGGGGTACGGGTCGAAGGGTCGGCCCTCGCGGGAGCGTTGCTCGAGAACGCGCGCCCGCCGGTGTGCAGGATGCCGGCGTCGAACCGTCGCGCACCGCTCGCGGAAGCCCCGACACGGGACGCACGGAGCGGGCCGGAACGTCGACTGGGCGTCGGTGCGGGAACATGCACCCGTCGTATCGGTTCTCGCGCGCCTGCCGTAGGTTCCCCGGCAAGGACGCGAACACAGGGCCGGACCCGATCGCCCCGCAGGTGTCGGACGTAGTCGGTAGCCTCCCCGCTCGTCGGGTGCCGCCACGACTGCTGCGTCCGATCGCTCACGGGCGGACATGACACCGGGTTGTCATGGCAGCGGCGGGTGTTCACGGGCCAGGGGCTGTTGATCCGACCGGGCCCACGGACGGTTCGCGCCCAAGCGTGGCGTGGGGAAGGAGAGTTCGGTGGGTGTGGATTTCCATTGGCGCAGGGTTCCCGAGCAGGTGTTGTCGACGATGTCGCCGCGCGGGCTGAGCGCGTTGATCCCCTCTCGCTACGACGAGGAGTACGAGCGGTTGGTACAGCGGGGGTGCTCGTGAGCGTGCGGAACGTGGACGCGCTCATGAGCTTCACGCTCACCCGCGGGGCCCCGGGGCGCACGGACGAGGACGATCTCGCGGTCTACGGCGGGCACCCCGGGTCGAGGGCGAGGAGGACCCGCATTACGGATTCGTCGGCGTGGAGGTGTTCGTGCGCACGGCCGACGAGGTACGTGCGGCGGCGGAGTCGTTGCGGGATCTGCCCTACCGGGCGTGGGTTCGGGGCTGGGACGCGGAACTCGCTGCGGAGGCGGCCTTCGTCGGCAAGGCGAGCTGCACTTGGGATCCGCGCGACGCCGATCGCATCGTCGACGGCCTGGACCGGCTGAGGGACTTCTACGACGGGGCGGCACGCGTCGGCGACGCCGTCGTTCCAGGGTCGACGCCTGACGGCGCCCCGTGGCCTCCGTGCCCTGCGAGCAACCGGCTGACGCTGCACCGCCCTCGCGTCCGCACGGGCCCTCGTCCCACTCGGCGGCGGGAAGCCCGGCCCGGATGATGTCGGCGACACCATCCTCGCTTCCGCGAAGCGCCGGCGGACGATGAGCCCGACGAGCAGGCAGGCGCCGAGGAGTCCGACGAAACGCCCCATTCCCGAGGCGACCTCCCCGCCCGGTGCGGGACCGATCGGCGTATCGTGCTCCGGTGTCGCGTCTCGAAGTGTCCGACCTGATCGTCGCCCACGCGCCCGGCTCGCTCCAGCGGGTGCCGGTCGCGCGCGCCGACGTGGTCGCGACCCTGCGCGCCGCGGGTCAGTCCCGAGGGGCCCGGATCGCCGCCCGGTTGCCGGTGCTCGACGGGGGCCTGCTCGATGCGGCGTACGTCGACCGCCGCCTGGTCACGGTGCACACCGAACTCCAGCGCCTGAGCGAGGAACTGCGCATCCCCGAACGCCTCGCCCACCTGCTGGGGCCACTGCTCACCGCGATCCGCTCCACCCGGGACGCGCCCGATCGCATCCGCGTCGTCGACGTCGGCTGCGGACTGGGCCATGTCGTGCGTTGGCTCGCCGCCCACGACGTACTCGGCGCCGACGTCGAGTTGGTGGGCGCCGACCTGCACGCCGCACTGATCACCGAGGCGACCCGCCTCGCCCACGACGAAGGGCTCCCCTGTCGGTTCGTGCGTGCGAACGCCTTCCGGCTCGACGACACCACCCCCGAGGCGACCACCGCTCAGGGTGCCGCCACGCATGCGGCGACGGTCTACATCTCCACCGGCCTTCTGCACCACTTCCGCGGCCCCGACCTCCACGCCTTCTTCGCCGCCCAGGCGAGCCCCGGCACCGTCGCCTTCTGCCACTACGACATCGCCACCACCCGCATCGCCCCCTTCGGCGCCTGGCTCTTCCACCGCGCCCGCATGCGCGACCCCCTCGGACGCCACGACGGCACCGCCTCCGCCCGCCGCGCCCACGACGACACCACCCTCCTGCGCGCCGCCCACGCCGCGCACCCACTCGTACCACTCATCCACGAACCCACGGGACGCAGCAACCCCCTGTGCACGACACTTCGCCCGATACTCGGCGTACGCCCCGACCTCCTCGCCCCGCTGCGCGCCGCCCTCGGCAAGGACGCCCGCAGGCTCCAGGGGGCGACCGGATGAGCGTGGCGCTGCTGGTTGCCCTCGGCATGATCGACGCGGCACTGGCCGGCTACCGGGCCTCCAATGGCCGCAACGGCCGGATCCGTCGCCGTGCCGCCGACCTGCGAGCCGCCCGACGCGGCCTGCCGGCGGGTGCGCTGGTACTCGCGGCGAGCGCCGCAGTGGCCCTGGTCGTGCTCGGCGCGGCCGACGACCGCGCAGCCCGGTACGCCGAACTCGACGCGGCCGCATGGCGGATGCTCGCCGTCCTGCTGCCCTACGCCGGAATCGTCGCGGCCTCGATGCTCTGCTACCTCGCCGGCTCGTTCCGCTTGGCCACGTTCGCCATCCTCGCCGGACTCGGCCCGCTGACCATGGCGCGACCGCTGCTGGTCGCGGGCGGCGTCGTCGCGGCCGGGTGGGGAACACCCGCCGGCGCCGCCGTCGCGGCGACCGCGGGCAGCGGAATCCTCCTCGTGGAGCCGTACGTGCACCGACGCTGGTACCGGACACCGATATAGGCACATCGCCGGTGATCGCCCATATCGACGCTCCTTCGTCCGAACCCGATTCCTCCGGCGCGGGAACACCCGCGCGGATGAGTCGACGAGGGCCGGGACGCGGTCGATGTGGTCGCGGGAGTTGATGCCGGCGCCGACGCGGAAGCGCTTGTCGGTGTCGACGCTCTCGTGGCGGAAGCGGGTGTGGCTCGCGTAGTCGGCGCGCAGGACGACCGACGCCAGGCGAGCGTGGGGGGTCCGGACAGGCAGCACGTCCAGGCGGTGGTGCCAGATGGTCTCGTTCGCGTCCGAGAGGGACACGGCGGCGGGAGCGGTGACCAGGTCACACCGTCACCGCGTTGAGAGAGGCGTTGAAGACGACGATGAAACGCCGCACCCTCGTCGGCTACACCGGCACGGCCCTGGCCGGGCTCGCCGCACAGTGGGCCGTCCTGGAGCCGCCGGCCGTCGCCGGATCACGCCACGGCGCCGCCGTGGACGCCGAGTTCGTCGAATGGTTGGAAGCCACCGGGGCGCAGCCGAGCAGGTTGGCCACCGTACGACCCCGACACACCGCCGCCCTGCTCGAGGCGCACCTGGACACCGTCACGACGTTGATCACCGGCACCCACCGCACCCTGCGGGTCGGCCGGCGTCTGCACCTTTCGGCCGCGAGCCTGTCCCAGACCATCGCGTGGGTCCGGTTCGACCAGGGCGAACACGCGGTGGCCGGCAGGTTCTGGCACGCCGGGCTCCACAGCGCCCACGCCGGCGCCGACCACGACCTCGGCGCCGGGATCCTGTCCGACCTCGCTTACCACCCTCACCCTCGCCCGCCGCATCGGCGCGCCCCGATGCGTGGCCCTCGTCCGCGAACTCGCCCCCGCCTTCGCCCTTCACCACACCGTCGAAGGCGTTCCCGAACTCCTCGACCTCGTCCGCGCCGCCTGAACCGACGGGACGTCGGCTCCCGCGTCGGCGGGATACCGCGCCGGCGGCACCTGCTCGCGTGCACCGGTGTACAGCGCCCCGGTGCCGGACCGTCGCGCACGGCTCGGGTGAGAACCAGCGCTGAACTCACGGGGCGAGCAGAAACTTCGACCTCGACGTCGGGAACCGGGAAGAGCACCCATCGCATCGGTTCTCGCGCGCGTGCCGTAGGTTCCCGAGCATGGACGCGAACACAGGGCAGGATGCGATCGTCGTGATCCGGTTGGCCGACCTCGGCCAGAGCGTCGCGGTTCGACTGCGCCCGAGCGAACACACCCCGTCGGGCCCCGGTGTGCGGTTCCTTGAGGCGGACGTCGTCGTCACCAGCGACTTCATGGGCGGCGCGGTCCACTTGGGGTTCGACACCGCGGATCTGGCAGACCGGGAGGTGATCCTGGATACCCTGAAGGAAGCCGAGCACGCGGACTCCTACGAGCCGTTCGCCGCCGACTGGCCCCGGTCGGGCCGCACCGCGTACCTGCGCTTGATCGCCGACGACCCCTACGTGGTCGAGATCCACGACGGCCCCGACACCGGGATCGTCGTGTCCGTACCGCTCGACATGGGCCCGGGATGGATCACCGAGTCCCGGCGACGGCTGACCGCCACCCGAGCCGCCCTCGGCATCGGCATCGGCATCGACACGGCCCGCACGTGAGGCGCCGGGACCTCGCCGGGATGCTCGCCGGGCAAACACCTGCTTGCAGCCCCGCACGCCAAGCCCTTTTGTCCGGGGGCACGTTCGAGGTGTGGGCTGGCACAATCCCAGCCCATCGACTCCTGCGCACCTACCGCCTCCGGCTCCGACACACCCGCGGGCGCCACCTCGCGACACGCGGCCTCGCCGAAACGGTCACCATCCTCGAACACGAGGGACGTCGGGCGCTGCGCCTGGGCACGATCGTGACCGCGGATCGGGCCTGGGCGTTCACACTCTTCCTCGACGCCGAGGCCACGACCGTGAAGGCCTGCGCACGCGGGGTCCGGCGCACCGAGCCCTGACGCCCGGCTGTCGTGAGCCCCTCCGGCTGGTCCGGGCGGGGTCCCCATCGCCCACGTCGCAGCGCTCGACTCCGCCGCCGGGGTCCGGGGTCGTCGCCCCGGCCGAGGCACGTCGGTTCGCGAGTCGTCGCCGACCGGGCCCGGGTTCGTGTCCGCACAAGGTGTGCCCGCCTCGCAAGTGGGGGCGTCAGGACCATTCCAGCGCCGCGACCGCCGGCATCCCGTGCGACGCGAGCCAGCGCGCCACCCGTATCTCCCGGACGGCCGAGGCCTGTTGACCGGCACGCGCGATACGCACGACCACACCACCGGGACATCGATACAGGGCGTTCTCCCCCATGCGGATCACCTCCGCCGCGTCCGAATCGAAGCCGTACCGCCGACAGGCCACCGCGAGAATCGACGCAACACTGATGCCTGGAGCGTCGCACACCCCACTGCGCGCACCCGCAGACCACCAGCAACAATCGCCCCCGGCGAATACGCTGACGAGTTCCCAACCGAGCCTCGCGCCTGGCGACTTCGAGTACCGTGCCGTCCGTCGCAGGGTCGAAAGGGTCGTTCCGAGAAACGCGGCGAAGACCCGGACGGGCGGCACGGCGTGATCCAAGGCGGGGGTCATCCAGGCGGTGAGGTTGCCACCGCAGCGTTCGCGGGTGATGGCACCCGACTCGTGCGCGAGGGCGGAGGACGTGGCCAGGCCGGGGGCATGCCTCCCGGGGGGATCGTCTTCACCCCCGCGAACACCTGGCGCCTGCCACCCCGCGTCGACGGCGCCGGCTTCGGCGAATCGGTCGTATCCGATGAGAGAGACGCCAACTACGCTCGGTACCAGGCACGTTCACGACCGGGGGATGAACATGACGAAACTTCGCGCATCACACGCGGGCAGGATCAGCATCGGGTGCGCGGCCACGCTCATGGCGATCACGGCGGTCGCGGGGTGTTCCGGCGGGGACGACAAACCGTCCCCGAAACGCGCCGCCGTCAAATCCTCCGCACCGGCCGGCTCCGCCGAACCGGACGACGACGACGCCACCGAGACCGGCGGGACCAAGTTGCCGCCGCCGGGCGTCGACTACTGGGCCGACAAAGCGGACCTGGCGGTGTTCCTGTGCCAGGCCGCAGTACCCAAGGGAGGCTGTTACGGCGGTCCGGTCACCAGCGCACAGCGCCAGGAGATCGTCGACGCGCTCAAGGCCATGCCGCAGGTCGAGCGCGTCTACTACGAGAGCCGGCAGCAGGCGTGGGAGCTGTTCCGCGCGCAGAACGCGAACAACCCCGCACTCGTCGCCGCCATGACCGCCGAGCAACTCCCCGAGTCCTTCCGCGTCAAACTCCGCAGCCCCGACGGTCGCTTCGCCGTCGTCGCCGCGATGGAGGGACGGCCCGGCGTCGACTCCACCATGGACCACAACCGCGCCGCTCCCCCATCCCCCGGCGCGGCGGGCCCGCTGACACAGGAGCGGGCGCGGCGTGCGGTGTTGACCGCGGACGACGTCGGACCCGGATGGAGCGTTGGCTCCCTCACCGACACCGGGTCCAAGCCCGCGTCCGAATCGTACTCGGGCGGCAGCGGCGACGCGGGATGCGACCGCGCCCTGGCGGGCGCACCGGCCGGTGCGATCACCGTCGCCCTGGGCGCGCGACGGGAATTCGAGAGCGTCAACGGGCTGCGGCTGGCCGCCTCCGTCCAGGTGTACGACGGCGACAGCGCCGCACTCCAGTTGGCCAAGTCCCGCGCCCTGCTCGCCGGTTGCACCGGGATCCCCCTGCCCTACGAGGGCACCACCGTCCGTTTCGCCACACTCCCCACACCCGCCCTCGGGGACGAAACGCTCGGCGTGCGCATGATCGTCGAACACGACGGACCCAAAACCGCGGACACGATCCTCGTCCGTGTCGGACCCAACCTCGCCGGCATCGTCGTCACACCCCTCGCCGACGACGCCACCCTGCCCCCCGCGACCCTGGACCGCCTCGCCCGCCACGCCGCCGACCTCCTGCGCGCCGCCACCCGCAACTGATCGGTACCCCCGGACATCAACTACCTGTCCTTCAAGATGCCGAACATCATCTTCAGCTTCGTGGTCGGCCTGCTGGTGATGACGTTCGGCCTGTACGGACGGGTCAGCGGCCATCTGCCGCACGACAACCCGTACTGGCGCTCCCGCCACCCGGAACAGGCGGCCCGCGAGGACGCCTTCCGTCGCCGCGCCTCGGCCCTCACCCGCGACGGCGTCTCCGCCCTGGGCAGTCGCTGAGCCGTCAGGCGCCTGCCGCCTCGGCGATGATGCGGCGGGCGTCGGCGAGCCGGGCCGTGAGCCGATCGTGGTAGTCCCGCAGCGCGTCGCGGTGGCCCTCGATGTAGAGGTCGTCGTAGGCGGACTGCACGGCGACGGCGATCCCGACCAGGTTGGTCGACGTCTTGCACCGGACATCGGCCGTCGCGTGCGCCACCTCGACCGCCGAGTGCCGCCCGGCGTCCGGCCCGCCCGTCGGGGGGACCAGGTTCGGATCGGTGAGCGCGTCGTCCGGCGTGGCGTAGTGGTAGCCCGCGGCCTTCATGCACGAACTCCACGCCCGGTACGCCGCCACCACCCTCGGATCGTCCACGGCCGAGTGCGGCCCGCGATCCGGCAACGTCGGCGGATCGGGCATCGGCAGCGTGCCACCCGTCCGACGCACACTCTCCCCCTTGCACCCGCCGGGGGGCACGGTCCGGCCGGCGTAGCTCGTCACCGGCGCCCCGGCGGCATCCGTCCCATGCTCCACCGCCAGCACCTCCGCCGCCGGCGCGGCCCGGCGCGGGCCCGGGTCGGCCTCGCCGAGTACCCGGTCGTATCCGTTCACCGCCGCGCCGGCCGGATCGAAGAACCCGTACAGCGGACTGTGCGTCTTCTCGAACCGCATGGCCTTCGCGTCGAATCCGGACAGCCCGGTGGGTATGCCTGGCAATCCGAATTCCTTCATGCATTTCTCGTTGACGATATTCGCCGCGTTCTGTATCGACCCGACCTCCTCCGGCGTGACCAGATATCGATCGATCGGCCGGGTGATCTCGTCCACCGAGGTGATGGTCGGTACCGCCCCGACGGGCGGCAATGCCCGCCGAGCCGGGTCCGACCCGGCGTCGGACCCACCCGATCCGCATCCCGCCAGCGCCGCCGACAACACCAGGGCCGGTATTCCGACCACCATTCGTCTCATGTCAGAACCATCTCGAGAGTGCCGGTACGGACAGCCGCGGGCGCCGAGCGGCGAGGCCGCCTCGGCGCCCGCGACGACTGACGGATCAGCTCCAGATGACGACGCCGTAGGTGGTCGAGTCGCGATCGATGTAGGGCGCGATCGCGTGCGGAATCATCCGAACCTGCCGGTCCTCGTAGTTGCTCGTCCAGTAGTTGACGTAGCCGGTGTTCCCACCCGATCCCACCGCCGAGGTGTGGGCGAGCCGGACGGAGAGCGCGTTGGGCGCGCTCCCCGTGTAGCCGTAGCACGCCACCGCTCGGTAACTGTTCGGGTTCCCGCTGTAGATGGTCACGCCCCTGCCGTCGGCTATCACACAGTCGATGGGCTTGACCTGAGCACTGGCCGGCCCCGCCGCGACGATGCCGCCGCCGACGAGAACCACGCCACCGACCACAAGGGCGGCAGCGCGACGAGTGCGATTTCGCGCCATAATGTGCTGCTCCTTCGTGAATGCCACGGAATCAACAGTGAATACGGGCGGAAGCTCCCTGTTCGCCGCACCAAGCACCGACGCTTTCCGGCCACCCGGCGAGTGCTTCCGACCCGTTCCAGAAAACCGCCGCGACCGGTCCGCTGTCGAACGATTCGACGACGTTCGAATCTGAGCCGTTCCGGAGCCGATTGGGAGCCGGCGGCGAACGGGCGCACCCCTCGGGGACACACGGAAGTCCCGACCCGCGATGATCCGCAGGCCGAGGTTTCGCCGACGGTGAGGTGAAGCTGTGTATGTGCGCGGAGTTCGGCCTCGGCGGCGACTGGACCAACCTGTGCCGGCTCCCGGACGGCGTCGTCGACACCTGCCTCGACCACTTCCCGCCGACCCCGGCCGCGACCTGCACCCTCCTCCGCCTGGATCGTCGAGGCCCCGGTCCGGCCCTGGACGCCGGTTTCGCCGCGATCGCCGCCGTCCTCGACCGACGGCCCGACGGGGCGATCGAGGATCTCGACTCTCCCGCCGACCGGTCCGAACGCTGCCCGCCCCGGGACTTCGTCGTCACCGGCGGCGAACGCAGCTGACGCGGCGCGGCGAGTTCTCGATGTCGGGTGGGCCGGACGGGCTGAATTCGAATGCTTCGTCGAGCGGTATACCGGGTGATCGGATGTGTCCGGGCTGTGTAAGTGTTCTGGCTGCAGCCCGGCGGCGCCCGCGCGTGGGTTCATTTCGTTCGCGCGGGGCCGCCCAGCGCAGCAACCGGACGGCGCGCCGGGCCGAGTCGTGGTCAGAGGTACATGCCCGTGAAGGTCCGTCGAAGCCGAGGGAGACGACGGCCTCCTCGTACGTTCCCCAGAAGCGTCCGGGGGCCTGCTGCGAAGTTGTCGAAGTCGTCGGGGACGAGGTCGGGTTCGAGCCATTGGTGCGCGCAGCGGCAGCGGACCCAGCCGGTGGTGCCCTGGCGCACGACGAGCCAGTCGCGGCGGGCGCCACAGGAGAGGCAGCGCACCGGTATGCCGGTGACACGCAGCTCGTCGGGGTGTTCGGTGCAGTGGACCACGTCTGCGGCGTCGTAGTCGCCGGCATGCGGCAGGGGGTGCAGGTTGGGGATCTGGTCGCCGAAGGCGAAGTCTGGTGCGGCGTCCGCGCTCCACCGGTCGGGGTCGGGCTCGGGCTCGGGTCGTTGCAAGGTGCTCCTCGTGTCGGGGACTTCACCATGGACCACCCCGTGGAGGAAGTCCGGAGTGTCGAGGAGCACGCGGCAATGGACGTTTATGCAGATCAGCGGTGTTTTGAGGTTCGGCTCAAGCAGTCGCCGTCGTCGTCGCGGGCTTTCGGCGCCGGAGGCCCTGCCCGCGGATCTCCCGTACTTCAGCGCCGGGTGGGGTGCCGCCTCATCTCGAGTCTTTCGTTCTCGGTCGCGGGGGTCTGCGCCGTGTTGGCGGTGGTGGTGCGACTTGGTGTCGGGCAGCGTCGGTGCGGAATTGTGGTGGGCAGGTTTCCCACACGTCGTAGGCGCCAGATCAGGACGCCGGCGACGTCGTCGACGGTCGAGAGTTCGCGTTCGTCGACGGCTTTCCGTAGGAGAGCGTGCGGATCGTGGCCGGCGTGCAGCGCCTGGTCGAGGGTTACGGATAGGCCGGCGCGTGCCGCGTCGTCCAGGAGACGCGCGACCGCTTCCGGGAGGACTGCCTCCAGGGCGACGGTGTGGTGTTGACGTGCCCGTGCGGGCAGGGCGGGGCCTGCGGTGCGCATGGCGCGCATGGGACGGGCCGCTGCGGCAACGTATGCGGCTCGTAGGTGTTCGGCGCTGACGCGGGCTGCTGCGGCTTGTTGGGCATGCCCGCGGGTAGAGTGCCAGCGTGCGGCGGCCATGGCGACGGCGACCAGGGTGCACAGCACCATCGCGGTTGCCCCACCCTCCTCGCCGCGTCCGGTGGTCGTGCCGGCGTGGATCACATCGTGAGCGATACGCCGCAGGGCCTGGTGGTCGGCCCGGGCGGCACGGATGTGGCTGCGACTCACGCGTTCGAAGTGGGCTTCCGGCGAACGCAGTTGGGCGTACGTGTCCGCCACGGACGTTGTGGACAGGGCGTCGAGGAGGGCACCGACGTCTTCCAGGTGGGCGGCGGCGACGTTGTCGTCGCCCTCGGTCAGGACGAGGAGGGTGTCCTCCACGACGAGCGTCGCCTCACGACGTATTCGGGCCGGGCGGGGGCGTGCGGGCAGTGGTCCGGCGGGCGGGTCGTCGGTTCCGCCGTTGGCGAGGCGCGCCCGGATGCGGGGCAGCGAGAGGTCGGGGGCGAGCCTTCCGCCGCCGAACCGGATGGCCTTGCCTGCCGCGTTGCGATCGCCGGGCAGGGAGACGGTGTAGCCGGTGACGTCTCCGGAGGGAGCGGTCCGTTCGACGCGATGGCGTCGCGGTTGCCGGACGGGAACACGCAGAATCTGCAGCAGTTCGTGAGCGCGTCGACGTGGGATCCGGTGCCGGTGCGGCGGCGGATCGCCGAGCGGTTGCTCCCGTTGGTGCGTGCGGACGCGTGGGCGGTCGACGACGTGTCCTTTCCCAAGGACGGGCGCATGTCCGTGGGGGTCGCGCCGCAGTATTGCGGCGCGTTGGGCAAGCAGGCGAACTGCCGGGTCGCGGTGAGTGTGCACGCGGTCTCCGACAGCGCGTCGTGTCCGATCCAGTGGCGGCTGTTCCTGCCCCCGGAGTGGGATGCGGACGCGGACCGGCGTCGGCGGACGGGGGTTCCGGACGTGGTGCGACACCGGGAGAAGTGGCAGCTCGCCCTGGACGCCCTGGACGAGGCCGCGGCGTGGGGGATGCGTCCGCCGGTGGTGGTGGCGGACGCCGCCTACGGGCAGAACGCGCTGTTCCGGGCCGGACTGACGGAACGCGGGCTCGACCACGTGGTCGCGATCCGCGCCGACGCCGTCGTCCATCCCGTCTGCGCGGTCCCCACGACGCTCGCGGGGGCGGGGGCGGGGCGTGGTCGGGGACGGTCCGCCCGTCGGCGGCGCGGTATCGCGAGGCGGCCGTGGGCGTGGCCGCGCTCGCGGCGGCGCACGGCCGTGACGCCTTCGCCGACGTCACCTGGCGGCACGGCTCGCGCGGCCCGATGCGCTCGCGGTTCCTGCGGCTGCGGGTGCGACCGGCCGGCAGGACGGTGGGCCGCCTGGCCCGCGAGGCGGCCGGGGCCGACGGCCGGGCGTGGGACGGTGTCCTGCCCGAGGCGGGCCTGTTGGTCCAATGGCCCGACGGGGCCGAACACCCCACCGATTACTGGTTGTTCGACCTGCCGGAGGAGACGTCGACGGCGGAGGTGGTGCGGTTGGCGAAGATCCGGTGGCGGATCGAGCACGACTACCGCGAGATGAAACACGGCCTGGGACTGGACCACTTCGAGGGCCGATCCTGGACCGGATGGCACCACCACGTCACCCTGGTCACCGCCGCCCACGCCTTCCTGACGGAACAACGACTCTCCCCAAAAGCACCCACGAGGGCCTCACCCTCTACCAGGTCGTCGACGCGATCCAATCCCTCCTGAACTGCTGGACCGGAACCTGCACCACCTGCCACCGACCACTTCCAACCAACACCCGAAGACACCAAAAACCCATCCAGACCTAACGAAGTCCTAATAGTGGTGTTTCGGCTGCTCGGGGGCGAGTGTGATGCCGAAGTTTCTGATGGCCCGTCAACCCGTGGACGAGGACGAGAAGAAGAGGATCCTGAGGCTGGCCGGGGCTCGTCACGCGCCTGCCGACTGGATTCTCCGCGCCCGGATCGTCGCGCTGAGCTGGGAAGGTCGGCGTGTGCCGCGGGCGGCCGCTCGGGCGGGGTGCGACGCGAAGACGGTGCGGCGGTGGCTGCACCGGTTCAACGAACACGGCCTGGAAGGTCTCGGCGACCGGCCCGGGTGCGGTCGCAAACGGCGGATCACCGAGGCGGAGCGCTCCCGGGTCGTGGCCATGGTGAAGGCGGCCCCGCCCGGCCGCTTGGAAACCCGGCCGGGCGGTGACCTGTGGGCGGCGGACGAGTCCGGGCCGCCCGAGTGGACGTTGGACGCCCTGGCCGCCGAGGCCGAGCGGCTGGGCATCCGTGTGAGCCGTTCGCAGGTCCGCAGGATCCTGCTCGCCGAGGGGGTCCGGTGGCGCCGCACCCGTTCGTGGGTCCGGTTGCGGGACCCGGACTTCGCGGGCAAAGGACGAGGATCGTCGAGCTCTACACCAGCCCACCCGAAGGCGTCACGGTCGTGTGCGCCGACGAACTCGGCCCGGTGATCCCACGCGCGTTCCCGCCGGCGCCGGGTTGGTCGCCGGACGGACACCGCATCAAGAACGACCTCGACTACGGCCGCGGACCGGAGAAGACCTGGATCTACGGAGGCCTGCGGGTCCGCGACGGAGTCGAGGTCACGATGACCGCGTCGTCGCGCAACAGCGACTTCTACCAGCGGTTCCTCCAACTCGTCGAGAACGCCAACCCCACCGGCGACATCGTGGTCGTCACCGACAACCTCTCTACCCACAACAGCCTTTCCACCCGGGAATGGCTCGTCGACCACCCCAGGATCCAACATGTCTTCATCCCGGTCGGAGCCTGCTGGTTGAACCTCCAGGAAGGTTGGTGGCGCATCTTCCGCAAGGCGGCACCGGCAGGCCACTCGTTTTCCAACCCCGACGAGATTGCCCAGGCCACGACCCTCGCGACCAACCAACTCAACACACGCGCCAAACCCTGGAAATGGGGAAGACCCGCCCCACCGACCCGCACATTACGGCGACGGTTCTTGTACACCCTTTGAGGAACGCACCTCCGCGTGGGGGCCACTGTTCGGTTCGTAGGGCTGGGCGATCTGAAGAATGACGAGTGGGCGCGACTTTCGCCCCATCTGCCGAAGTCCGGAGGCCGGGGCGGGCGTTGGAACGACCGCCGAACAGTGATCAATGGGACCCTGGCCACGGTCTGGGGCGTCCTCGACTGGGCCGAACTCGCCGACCGCGCCGACCGCGCCGCCGCACAGATCGGCACCCGCATCGGCCCCGGCGACGTCGAGGCGGTGCGCCGCAGGACCGAACTCCTGCGCGAGGTCGGCGGCCGCAGTGGCTCCGGCCAGGTGCAGAACACCGCCCGCGCTCGTCTCACCCGCGAGGTCGCCGCCTACCTCGACGCCGAAGGGCCCGAACCGTGCTCGTGGTGACCGAGTGGACAGGCTCCCGTTATGGATGCGCGAACTCACCAACGTCAATGCCCCTGAGTGTCGATCAAGCAGGAATCGCCCCGCATAGTTGTGTATTCGCTCGTGAATCCGGCTCATTTCTGCTCTCAGGTGTTTCTGTGCCTCTTCCGACAGGAGTGGTCGCGGCGTACCGCCGACGGGGCTTTCGCTGCGGATACGAGTGAGCGCGCACTCCCCGACTCCCGGCAGTGGGTTGGCTTGGTGGGCACGCGTGCCTACCATGTGGAGCGAAACATGAGTGCCACTCATATTTAAGGGTTCCGTATGATCACTCACCACCCTGCGGCCCGCCTCTGGCTGCTGAGCACGCCCGGCACCTCCTACGCCTTCGTCCTGGACGCCGACGACGTCCCCCGGCACGTGTACTGGGGCCGGCCGCTGTCCCTGGAGCAGGCCGTCGTGATCGCGGCCGACCTGCCCACCGAGGACCCCGGCGGCGACGACCCCGGCGGCGAGGAGTACGCGGTCGAGGGTGGCCTGCGGTTCGGGGTGCCGTCGCTGACGGTCCGCTTCGACGACGGCGTCCGCGGCTTCCAGTGGCGCTTCGTCTCGCACACGGCCGAGGACGGCCTGCTCACGCTCTCCTTCACCGACCGCGTCCGTTCCCTCGGCCTCGATCTGCACTACCGGATCCGGGACGGCCATGACCAGATCGAACGCTGGGCCGTCCTCACCGCGCACGAGCCCGTTCACGTCCTGCGCTTCGACTCCGCCGCCTGGACGCTGCCCGCCCGCGACGACTATCGGGTCAGCCATGTGGTGGGAGAGTGGGGGCGGGAGTTCCAACTCCGGCGCGACCGGGTGCCGGTCGGCGAGATCGTGTTCACCAGCCGCCTCGGCATCACGGGACAGCACGCCGGCCCCTGGCTGATGCTCGACGCGCACGACGCGGCGGAGGAGCACGGCGAGGTCTGGAGCGCGGCGTTGGCCTGGAGCGGCAGCCGCCGGATCACCCTGCGCCGCAACCCCTACGGCCGCACCTCCTGGACCGGTGGTTTCGGCCACGAGGGTTTGCTCTGGAAACTGCTCCCCGGCGAGAGCCTGGAGACCCCCGTCTTCACCGGCCTCTACGCCCCTGACGGCTTCGGCGGCACCAGCCGCCGCTGGCACGCCTATACGGAAAGGCAGGTGCTGCCCGCCCGTCCGGCCGAACGCCCGCTGATCTACAACTCGTGGGAGGCCACCGAGTTCGACATCACCGAGAAGCAGCAGAGCGAACTGGCCGATCTCGCCGCCGGTATCGGCGTCGAGATTTTCGTGGTGGACGACGCCTGGTTCGGCGCCCGTACCAGCGACATGGCCGGGCTCGGCGACTGGTGGCCCAACCCGGACCGCTTCCCCGACGGTCTGGGTCCGCTCGCCGACCACGTCCGCGCGCTGGGCATGGGCTTCGGCCTGTGGGTCGAGCCCGAGGCGGTCAACCCCGACAGCGACCTGTTCCGTGCGCACCCCGACTGGATCCTGTGCCAGGACGGCCGACCCCGCACTCGGAGCCGTAACCAGCACGTGCTGAACTTCGCCCGCCATGACGTCCGTGAATGGGCGGTCGAATGGCTGGTGCGGACCGTCACCGAGTTGGACGTCGTCTTCCTCAAATGGGACATGAACCGGCCGTTCAGTGAGGCCGGGCAGCCCGGGGCCGCGGATCCCGACCGGGTCTGGGTCGAACACACGCGCGGCGTCTACGAGGTGATGGACCGGCTGCGCGCCGCCCGTCCCGGTCTGTACCTGGAGTCGTGCGCGGGCGGCGGCGGGCGGGCCGACCTGGGTGTGCTGGCCCGCGCCGACCAGGTCTGGACGTCCGACAACACCGACGCCGCCGACCGGATCGAGATCCAGCACGGACACTGTCAGATGCTGCCCGCCCGGACCATGGGCGCCTGGGTCACCGACAGCCCGAACAGCTTCACCGCCCGCTCGACCTCGATCCGGTACCGCTTCCACGTCTCGATGGCCGGGGCGATGGGCATCGGTGGCGACCTGCGGAAGTGGAGCGAGGAGGATCTGGCCTGGTCCCGAATGCTGGTCGAACAGTACAAGCGGATCCGTCCCGTCGTGCACGGCGGCGTCCAGTACCGCCTGGGGCGCCATGCCGTGCAGTTCCTCACCGAGGACGAGGTCGTCGTATTCCAATTCCAGCCGTCCGCGCTGAACCGCTCGGCCTCCCGTACCAGGCTCAAGGGCCTCGATCCGAACGCCCGCTACCGGGACGAGAGCACCGGCGCCGTGCACGAAGGCGCCGTTCTGCTCGGCCACGGCCTCCCGCCGCTGCTGTCCTTCGACTGTACGAGCGAACTCGTCCACCTGCGGAGAGTGTCCCGATGACCCTCGCCCCCGGGCGGCCCGAGGCCCTCGCCGAACCGACCCGCAAGGTCGGCCCCGGCTGGGTCGTCATGTTCGTCCTGGCCAACGTCGGGATGTACGTCCCGATGCTGGTGCCGACCACATTCCTGATGCCCGACCAGATCGCCCGGATCGACCCGGCCGGAAAGGTCGACAGCTACGCCTGGGTCAGCATGATGGGCGCGATCTCGGGCATCGCCGTCGCGCCGCTGGCCGGAGCCCTGTGCGACCGCACCACCGGCCGGTTCGGCCGCCGCCGACCGTGGATGGTCGCGGGCTCGCTGACCTGCATGGCGGCGCTGGTCTTCACCGGCCTGCAAACGACGGTCGCCGGGGTCGCGTTCGGCGCTTTCATGCTGTCCTTCGGCTTCATGATCATCGGCGCCGGGCTCGCCCCCGTGGTCCCCGACCGAGTCCCGGTCGCGCAACGCGGCGTGGTGCTGGGTTGGGCCACGGTCCCGCAGGCGGGCGGCATGATCGCGGGCGGGCTGATGCTCGGTCTCGTCGCCGGGTTTCCCGCGCAATACACGCTGATGGCCGCGTTCCCGCTGCTGATCATGCTGTTCGCGGTCGTCATGAGGGACCCACCGCTGCCCGGTGACCACCGCGAGCCCTTCTCGCTGCGCACCTTCCTGGACGGCTACCGGATCAGCCCGCGTGAGCATCCCGACTTCGTCTGGGCGATGGGCTCCCGGTTCATCATGGGCCTGGGCTACGGCCTGGGCACGCTCTACATGCCGTATTTCCTGGACGACGTCCTGCACTACGAGCGACTCTTCCCCGGCCGATCCACCGACGACGGCCTGCTCATCGTGATCGGCGTCAATTGCCTGGCCACGATTTCGACGGTCGTCGTCAGTGGCTGGCTTTCCGACAAGCTGGGCAAGCGCCGGATACTGGTCTTCCTCGGCGGCCTCACGATGGCCGTCGCCGCCGTCCCGCTCGCCCTGTCGCCCACCTGGGCCATGACGTTGGTCGCGGCCGTAATCCTGGGTCTGGGCTACGGCGTGTACCTGGCCGTCGACACCGCCCTGGTCACCGAAGTGCTCCCGGCCTCGGCGGATCGGGGCAAGGACATGGCCCTGGCCAACCTGATGACCTCCCTGCCGTACGTGCTGGTTCCCCCGATCGCTTCGGTCGTTCTCGGCCAACTGGGGGGCTATCGTTCGTTGTTCCTCTGTTCGGCGGCGATGTCCGCGCTGGGCGGGGCACTGGTCTGGAAGGTTCGAAGTGTCCGCTAGCCACACGCTGCGAAGGAAGGCCGGTTTCGTGCGGTCGAGGCAACCGCGTTCGTGTCCTGTGGCAGCGGAGCCCGTTGGTCACCCACCCGTTGTCAGCGACCGCATGTGGTCGTTCAGATAGCTGTCGAGGACTCGTTTGCACTCGGCGATCAGCCGGGGGTCGCCCTGCGGATCGGCGCGGAAGGCCAGTTTCAACACGCTGTCCGCACACTCCAGGGCCACTCGGACGACGATCTCCAGTTCGGTGTCGTCCCGGGCTCCGGTCAGGGCCGCGGTCAGTCCCCGCAGCCGCCCGGCGACCGCGGTGTTGTTGTCCAGGGCCGGATCGAGGGTGTGGTCCCGACCCTCCGCGCCGAAGTCGACCACGCCGAAACCGGTGATCGTCCGGCGCATGGTGACGAATTCGTCGACGGTCACCTCCACGATGCCCGAGACGTCTTCGGGCCTCTCGTGCTCCAGTCGAGCCGAGACCCGTTCGAGGAAGGTGTCCAGGTTGCGGGCGGCGAGCGCGCCGATCAACCCCTCCTTGTCGGAGAAGAACTGGTACAGGGTGCCGATGGGCACCTCGGCTCTGCGGGCCACCTCCTTGGTGGTCAGCGCGATGTAGCCGACCTCGTCCAGGAGTTCGGCGCAGGCGTCCAACAGCCGTTTGAATCGTTCGGCGCTGCGCCTTTGGACGGGGCGGCGGCGCATCGTGCCCGCGGTGCGATCTTGGTTCACGCTTCCATCATCCCACTGGCGAGGATTAACATGAGTACGACTCATGTTTTAGGAGGTCGGACATGGCACTGGACCATCTGCCCGCGGACTTCGTCTGGGGCGCCTCGACGGCGTCGTACCAGATCGAGGGTGCCACCAAGGAAGACGGCCGCGGTCCCTCGGTGTGGGACACCTTCACCGCCCGCCCCGGCACGATCCGCGATGGGCACACCGGTGACGTGGCCTGCGACCACTACCACCGGTACGAGGAGGACCTCGCGCTGATGGCCGAGGTGGGCCTCACCGGTTACCGCTTCTCGATCGCCTGGCCCCGGATCCAGCCGACCGGCAGGGGGGAAGTCAACCTCCGAGGCCTGGACTTCTACGACCGCTTGGTCGACGGCCTGCTCGCGCGCGGCGTGGAGCCCGTCCCGACCCTGTTCCACTGGGACCTCCCGCAGGCCCTGGAGGACGACGGCGGCTGGCTCAACCGCGACACCGCGCACCGCTTCGCCGAGTATTCCGCCACCGTGGCCGACAGGCTGGGCGACCGCGTGCGGAAGTGGATCACACTCAACGAGCCGTTCATCCACATGGTCTGGGGCTACGGCCTCGGCACCCACGCGCCGGGCCGTACCCTGTTTCTCGAGTGCCTGCCGGTCGCCCACCACCAGTTGCTCGGCCACGGTTTGGCGCTGAGGGAACTGCGCGCACGCGGCCTCCAGGTGATGATCGCCAACAACTGCACCCCGGTCTGGCCCGCCTCGGACGCCCCCGCCGATCGCGCCGCCGCCCAGGCGTACGACAACCTGCACAACCGCCTGTTCAACGACCCGATCCTCACCGGCGCCTACCCCGACCTGTCGGCCTACGGCGCCGACGCCACCCTCGGCGGCTCCGTCCGGGACGGTGATCTCGAACTCGTCTCGGCTCCTTTGGACGCGCTCGGCATCAACTACTACAACCCGACCCGGATCCAGGCTCCGACGTCCGAGGGTCTGCCGTTCGAAGAGGCCCCCATCGAGAGCTACCGCCGCACCGCCTTCGACTGGCCCGTGGTCCCCGACGGCCTGCGCGAACTGCTCGTCGGTCTCAAGGAGCGCTACCCCACGCTCCCGCCGGTCTACATCACCGAGAACGGCTGTTCGGTCGAGGACGTAGTCACCGCGGACGGCAGCGTGCCCGACCCAGACCGCATCGACTACCTGGACAGCCATCTCCGGGCAGTCGACGCCGCTGTGGCCCAAGGCGTGGACGTCCGCGGCTACTTCACCTGGACCCTGCTGGACAACTTCGAATGGGCCGAAGGTTTCCACCAGCGCTTCGGCCTCGTCCACGTCGACCACGACACCCAGGTCCGCACCCCGAAGGCGTCCTTCGCCTGGTATCGCGACCTCATCCGCGCCCATCGCGGCTGAGCCGCCTGCCTGGCTCACACGGACACCGTGCGAGTTCCGGCGGATGCCGGACGTCGGGACGCCCGCACGCGTGCGGGCGGGCGGGCGCGTTTGGTGGGCGGTCGACGATTGCACTCACGTGCCCTCAGGCGGGACGGTCGACGACCGTCGGCAACCGCCGCGCGGCGTCCTCGCGCGCTTGCGGCGGGTCACCGACAACGGGGCACCCCTCCATGGACGGGAAACCGGTCGTCCGGGGACGCGATGTCCGGCAGCGCAATGCGGCGGGTCGCGTCGGGATGGTTGGCGGCGAAGGCGCACGCAACCATGCCGCCGATGTCGTGGCCGACGAGGTGGACGGCGTCGCAGCCGAGATGGCGCACGAGCCTCCTGCCGGCCCACACCGGCCCCGGGCCGCCTGCTCGCCTCCTACCTCGCGCAACTCATCCGATTCCCCAGAGCGAGAAGCGGTCCGTGCCCACCGAGACCCGATGCCGTGCCGTGTCCACGTGTTCCGGCGTCAGGGCCTGCCATTCGTTGCCCTCGTAGCGCAACACCCGCAGGTTCTCGACCTGTTGCGGCGTCGCCTCGGCCGGATAGTCCAGGGTCACCACGGCCCGTCCCTTGGCGAGTTCGCCGCCCCGTACCTCGATCCTGGTGGGCTTGCCGAAGAGCTTGTACGCGCCCCTCGGCGGCGGCGCGTCGTCGACGGTACTCAGGCGCAGGACCGGCGAAGCCCCCTTGAACGCCTTGGCGGGTGCCGAAACGGACACGCCCCCTTGGGGGTTGGCCTCCTCGACGGAGCCCTTGCCGTCGCCATCGCCTCCGCCGCCCGACGTGCATCCGGCGACCACGGCCACGATCACCGCGAGCACCACCGCCGTCCGAACGCGCGCCGCGGCCCACGACCACGCCGTCATGTCCCCCATCATCCCCACTTCACGCCCGTCACGGCTCCACCGGACGCATCCGCCGCGCCCCCCACGAGCGCGCATCCGTCGATCATGCGCGGAACAGCCCCATCCCGAGGGCATGTTCGACGAACCGACGCCGCGGATCACACAACGAATCGGCAACACACAACCGGTATCACCCCATTCATGTCACCGCCCGGAACCCACCCCCGCTGCCCGTCCCCGGGCCCGACATCACAGCGCGCCGTATCCACCGTCGAGCACGGCGCGTCGGCCACTGCGGCCGATACCGTGGTCGACGGCCACCCGCTGGGGAACCGGCTCGCGAACAGGCACGCCCGGGACCGCGGCGAACTCGTCGCCGGATGCAACGCGGCACCGGTTGTCCTCGTCGTGGGTGAGGCGTGGCATCCGGCTCATGGCCGGTGACGTGGCACAACGGCACCTGATCCACGCGGCCGAGGACCACGGGCCGAGCGGGGCGGGGCGGTGGCGAATGGGTCTCGGCCGAAGCACGCGCGCGGGCAGGCGTCGGCGATCGCGGTGAGCGCGGTCCGGCGCACCGGGTCCGGGTCGGGCGCCTGGAAGTCCCGCGCGCCCACGTGAAGTCGGTGACCGCGTTCTACGGGTGGCCGGAGGACGTGCGGCTGGGGGTGCCGGATCCGCCCCGGCGAGACGCCCGGCGTCGGTGTCGTGAGCACCTCGGCCTGTGGGGTGTTGGTTCCGGTCGGGGTGCGATTGAGTACGCGTACTCGGGTGGTGGACCGGCGAACGCGCCTACGTTGAGGGGCAGTCGCAGTTCCGGTGGTGCTCGGTCTCGGAGGTTGGTTTCGTGCGTGTGTCCCGTTCGGCAGGTCTCGCCCTCGTGGCTCCGGCCGTTCTCGTGCTCGGTCTGTCGTTGGTCGCTTGTGGAGGGGATTCCGGGGGGAACGGTGTACGACCCGACGGGTCGGCCGGGGTCGGATCCGGCTCCGGTGCGCTCGCCGACCTCCCGCCCGTTCTCGCGGGCGCCACCCGGATCGCGGCGGAGGGGCGGGGCGCCGACCCGCAGCGGCGCCTGGACGGCGCGGGCGACCAGGAGGCCGTGACGATCCTTCGGGAGGAGATGGAATTCCTCGGCTACACGGATCTGCGGGACCCACAGGGCGGCTACTACACCTACGCCGCCCCGAGCGGCAAGGACGCGACCGAGTCCGACCGCATCGTGGTGATCACCGCCGAACGAGGGCACACCTCACCGCTGGACTGGTTCGCGAGGATCGCCGACGGCGCCGAGAAGGACCGGGCCGACAACCCGGCGGAACCCGGCGATCGACACGTCCTCGAATCCGCGAACGGCGGCAGGATCGGCTGCGATTCGTCACCCGCCCGACCCGCCTCCGGCGCCGGGACCACACCACAACGCCCCCACGCGTCGTGCATATGGGCCGACGGGAAACACCTCGTGAGCGTCAGTGCCCGTGGCGCGGACATCCCCGCCGTCCGCGCGATGATCGACACCATCCGCACCGGAGGCGCCGGCACCGCGCACCCCTGACCACCGCCCGGAGGAAGCGCTGATCGGGCACCAGAACACCATCTACGAAGCCACCGCGCCCGTCGCGCGGTTCGCCGCGATCCTCGATCATCCGGCCGCCGCGGCGGGCGAGAACGACACCGCAACAGCCGTGGGCGCGGCGCGCCCACCGACTCGCGCGGTATTTCTGAAACGGCTCGACGACACGGCATTCGACGCCGACGACGAAACCGTGGCCTGCGGCAACCGAGCCTTCGAAGGCCGTTACCTCGACAACGATCCGGACATGCGCGCCTTCCGGGACCTTCGCTCACGGTTGTCGGCGGCTTCGGCGCGGCGTCGTTCGACGAGGACAGGGGTGCGATGTCGGTCGGGGGCACGGGAGTTCTCCGGGTTCCCACGACGTTCTCCCTCGGCTCGAGTGACGACATCGACATGGTGGAACGCGGATCCGACGAACGCGGGCGATGCTCGTCCGGCAGGCGGGATAGGTGTCATCGGGAACCTGCGGGCCATTCTGCGATACCGGTTCGACGTACGGCAGGACCTGCGGGGAGACGTTCGGTTGTGTGGCGCCGGCGTCCAACAGGTGTCGGATCCGGGCCCGGGTCACGTCGGGTCGCCGACCTGTTGGCGCAGGACTCCCTCGATGGCCACCGCCCATAGGCTCGGGCCGCCTTCGCGGAGGATGTGTTGGCGTCGCATGCGGACGTCGACGAAGGTGTCGACCTGTTCTTCGGTCTCCCGGGTACGGCCGGCCCTGAAGACGGCGCCGGCGTACTCGCGGATCTGCAGGAGCCGGGGATCAGCAGGGCTCCCCAAGACGCCGACGTGGTTCGCGTCCTGTTCCAGGCTGAGACAGTCGACGAGAGGATCGCCGACGGCGCCCGCGTGTTCCTGCCACCAGCCTCGCTGTCGCCCGCGATGCGCGAGAGCGAGGAGTTCGTCCCTCTCGGCTCCCAGGGCGCCGGGGCTGCGTCGGGCTCCAACCCCGGACGGTTTCGGTGAGTCGTCACCGCTCCGTCCCCGGGGGCCGGATCGTAGGGAACGGGCAGGCGACCGCGCGCCGGGGCCTACCGCCGACGGGCCCGGGCCCGTCGCCCTCGTCGGCGACGGGCCCGGCAGGATCACGCGTCGAATGACTCGATCCTGGCGTCGGGCGCGTTGGTCTTGACCGATTCGACGCCCTTGAGGCAGGCGTCCTTGGTCTCGTATGCCTCGCCGGTGGCTATGATCTCGCCGTTGCCCGCCTTGAGTCGGAACCTGAACTTGTCGTTCTTGTCGGTGTACACCTCGAACTTGGCTGCCACGGGATTCACCTCTCGCATCGTGCGGGTGCCGGACCGGTGGATGCCTCGGCGCCCGCGGACGTGGATCGTTGGGACGGTACGGTCGCGCCGCCCGCGATCGCGGGCGGAATACCGGTCTGTGCCACCGGCACGCTCAGCCTCGCCGGTCGGCGTGGGAACCGGATCCGCTCGATCGGTTACGGCGTGCCGAGGGGGTTCGCCCCCGGAGGGGCGGGCGTGATGTTGCCGTAGTAGTCGCCGGTGCGGGTGCGGTGTTCGTGATCGTCGAGGTGCTTGTCCTTGTCGAACTCGGGGGAATTCTTGATTTCTTCCTTGGTGCGTGAGACGTGGACGACCTTGTTCTCGGTGTCGATGCTCTCGATGGTGCCTGCGGGAAGCAGGACGTGCTTGCCGAAGATCCACACGCCGGTGTCCACCACCAGGTACGAGGCGTCGACCTCGTCGTTGTGCTTGTCCACCTTGCCGATGTGACCGTCGGAGGCGTCGACCTTGTAGCCGGTCAGACTTGTCCCGGCGGTGTAACCGGACTCGGGACGATGACCCCACATGTTGGCGCCGGTGCTCACAGAAGCCCTCCTCGGATATCGATCGACCCCGTGCCGGGCGGCGAACAGCCGCTCGGCGGCCGGGATTCGTCGAGTGCAATGGTTCGGCGCACGCCTGCCCCATTGCTCCCTCTCCACACCCGCCGCCAGGAAGTGACGGCAGCCAAGGATTCGCACCCGGTGTCGGACGGTGTTCCAACTCGCAGCCGGGCGCGGGAATCGCTCCGGCCACGGGCGTCGCCCAAAGGCGGCCGGCGTGGTCGCCGCCCCCTCGGTCGACGGCGAGTGGGTGACGTGGCACGCCGACTGTGCCTCGACGGTGACCGGAGGCCGTGTGGAACCCGGCACTGGCGATCACGCGGTCGGTCACGGGATGATGACGCGACGTCACCGCGAGAAGGGACTTCGACATGGGTACGCACAACAAGCCCACGCCGCCCCCGCAACCGGCTCCGGAGCCCTCCCCCGACGGCGACGACCCGACGCTGCGCAACCCCGGCCCGGGCACGCACAAGAAGCCGAAATGAGCGTCGCGGACGACCATCTGGCCCAAGCGGTCGAAGCCCTGGATGCCTTGGGCGAGTTCGAGCATCCCTGGATGCGCGAGGCGTTCGCGGGGATTCCGCGGCACCGCTTCGTCTCGGACACCGTGTGGGTTCCCGACGCCGGCGGCGGGTACCGCGCGCTGGAGCGGTCCGTGGAGCCGGAACGGTGGGCCGAGGCGGTGTACGCGCCGCACGCCCCGCTGGTCGTCCAGGTCGACGACGGCCGACCCGCCCGTCCCGGGATCGGTCGCGAGGCGTCGAGTTCGATCAGCGCGCCCTCAGCGGTGTTGTTCATGCTCCGCGCGCTGGACGTGCAACCGGGCGACCGGGTCCTGGAGATCGGCGCCGGGACCGGTTGGAATGCCGCGCTGTTGTGCGAACGTGCCGGGCCCGACCGGGTGTGCACGGTGGAGATCGATCCCGCGCTCGCCGCGCGGGCCCGCGAGGCGCTGGAGGCGGCCGGACGGCGGGTGGACGTGGTGTGCGGGGACGGCGAACTCGGCCACCGCGAACACGCCCCGTTCGAACGGGTGATCGCCACCGCCGCCGTGGGCCGTGTCCCCCACGCGTGGATCGAACAGAGCGCGCCCGGAGGCGTGATCGTCGCCCCCCGCATCGTCCCCTTCCATCAGGGCGGCCTGCTCCGACTCGTCGTCGCCGACGACGGCACGGCGTCCGGCGGCTTCGACGGCGGGGTGATGTTCATGCCCACCCGCGGCCAACGCCGGCCCCGCTTCGACCCCGCCACGCTGATCACCGACGACGCGTGGGAACACTCCGCCGAGGACACCACCGCACTCGACGTCGCCGCCTTGGACGACGTCCACGCCCGATTCGCGATCTCGCTGCGCGTTCCCGACGTCCACCACCTCCTCGAACCCGACCGAGGCACCGGCCGCACCCTGTGGCTCGCCGACGCCGCCGGCACCTCCTGGGCCGTCGTCCGCCACGCCACCGACGGCTCAGGCGGCGCAGGCGGAGAGGTCAACCGGTTCGGGCCCCGCGACCTGGCGGAGGAGATCCACGATGCCTTGGTCACCTGGGAGAAGGCCCTACGGCCCAGGCTCTGGGACTTTTGCGCCACGGTCACTCCACACGGAACCACCTACCGGATCGGCGGCACGGACCAACCCTTCGCGCAGGACCCCGGCCCGTCCGACCGATAGAACCACCGAGCCGGCGTCCGGGACGGACCACACCCGCCGGAACACGGCGTAGCTGCGTTGTCGGGTAGGTCGGGTGTGCCGGACCGGGAACGACCGTCCGTCGTGCGGTCGTCGCGGGCACGACTCCGTCGATGCCGCAGCCGAATCTCGGCACCACCCGCCCGGGAGCGTGCGCCGTTGCTGCGAACCCTCGCCGAGGCGGTCTCGAGGTGACCTGCCGGTCGCTCCCGGCGACGCCACGCCCCGAGGTCGCCGACCGAGGGGGACGATCCGGCCCGTGCCCCATGTGCTCGACACCGGGCGGTTCGGAACGGCCGCGTCACGGCTCGGGGCACGGGAGACGTCCGGCCGCGTGTCGAGGACCTGTCGCGCCCCCGGATCACACGCCACGAACGGTCATACCCGACGAGATTCCGACGACGCCGGGCTCGGCGCGCGCGGGGCGCGGCGAAGGCGGCTGCGGACCGATCCGGTCACCGGCGACCCTCGTCCGACGCTTCAACGGCCGCCACCTCGATCCGAGCCGACCCCGTCTCGGTCGATCAGTCGGACATGTCGCGCCATTGCCGCCAGGTGAGGCCGCGGGGGGCCAGTACGTCGGTGTGGAACGCGGTCCAGGTGGTGGTGTTGGGTCCCGTGCCAAGGGTGTCGGGGGCACTCGTGTAGAGCGGGTGGCGGGTGCGCACGAGGTCGGCCAGCCACGGGTCGAGCGCGTCGAAGTCGTCCAGTGTCCAGGCGCGCGCGTGGTAGACGAGGTTGCCCGGCGTCTCGCTCTCGGCGATGCCCATCGCCGGCACGTAGGGGCAGATCCGGGTCCAGCAGTTGGTGACCGGCAGTGCCGGCGTCGGGGGGCGGGTCCCGGTGTCGGAGTGGGCGCGGGCGTCGTCCTCGTGCACCAGGAAGTCGAACAACTCCCAGGAGGTGTAGGTCGAGTTCGCGAGGCCGAAGTCGTCGTCGATGCCGTATCGGTCGGCAAGGCCGTACACGGGCGGCACGTCCAGGGTCCACACCAGGTTGCGGTGCACGCGCTGCGGAGTGACCGAGCCGTCCAGCGGCACCTCGGCGGGCCCGAAGACCGCGTACAGGGCGCCGTCCCGGACGCGGTACGACAACTGCACGCGGTCGTTGGCGATCGGCGGGAGGGGGCGGGTGCGCCCGTCCAGCGGGTTCGTCCATTCGGTGAGGACGGTGCCGTGCTTCGGGTCGGTGTAGAAGACGATTTCGCGCGAGACCAGGTGCAGATCCCGGGTGCCCGGCGGGTTGATCAGCCGGCGGATGTTGTAGCCCTCGACACCGAACACCGCCTGCCCGTGCGGGAACACCTTGCCGTGCACGTCACCGGGCACGTGGTTGTAGACCGTTCCGCTGATGCGGTACAGCATGTCCCGGCCGTCGGGACGGCCGAGCAACCGTACGAAGAGCCGGGCGTTCACGTCGTCGAGCGATGCGATCAGGGCCTCGGGCGATGCCTTGCCGGATTCCATGCGCGGTGTCCGTTCGTCGGTTCGGTGCGTAGCGGTCGTGTCCATCGGGGCGCGGTCTCCCGCCCGTGTGGGTGCGTCGGACGAACTCCGGGCCTCGCCCCCGTCGTCCGTCCTCCACCCGGCAGCCTACGCATCGCCGCCGCGCCGCACCGGTCGAGGCGCGACCGACCAACGACGGCGGCCCGTACCACCCCGAGTAGGTCGTACGCGCCGCCGTCACACCCGCATCGGCGGCGATCTGTCGCGTGCGGCGCGACGCGGTCTCGCACACACAGGCGATCTTCGGACCGGCTCACCTCACTCGCGTTGCCGGGCGTGGCGCACCTCCCGACCCACCCGAAGCGGCCGCAGCCGGAGCTGGGGTGTTGACCTCGCGACCCGGCACGCAACCGGCGTCGGCCCGCAGGTGTCGAAACGACACCCAGGTCGGATCGAGCGCGGGTCGGATCGAGCGCGGGTGCGAGGTTCGCGCGCTCGAATCCGGAGTCAGTGATGGGTAATCCACCACACCAGCCGGGCGCCGATCGCGCTGCCCGCGCCGCCGGCGATGCCTCGAACGGCGGTCGCCGCGAGGAGGCGCGGGACTCGAGCCGGGTGACCGTGCGCTGCGGGACGCAGGGCGGCGGCAGTCGTGGTGGTGTGGTCGTCGTTGCTGTTCACGGGTCCCCCAGGGGTGTGGTGTCGCCCGGCCGGGATCGGCGGCCTCGGGGAAAGGTTGCGGTGAGGATCGGCGGACGTCCGAAACAGCGGGCGCTGCGGGCTGATTCGGCCTGAGGTGCAGGTCGCAGGTGTGCTCGTGTCGCCCGCTTCGGGCAGGGCGGGCATCGTGGGGCAGTGGTCGACGGGGGCCGCGATGGCGAACGCGCCGCAGACCTTGCGGGAGTTGCTGCGCTCGACACCCCACGAGGCCCACGGATGATCCTCGTGGGAGGAAGGGCGGCGGCAGCAAGGCCGCGAGGGCGGTGGCGCGATGCCGGGCTCCGCAGACGCCCTCCCGCCATGCCGGCCCCAGAGGCCGGGAGCCCCGTGGCGGGGCCACGAACGCCCAGCGCAGAGCCGGCCGCCGCAGACTCGTCATCCTGATGCGCCCCAGGGCGCCCCGTATGGCCGAACGCCTGGTGAACGACGTCTTCGGCTGTCGGCGCGCGGCTTCGACTCGCCATCCGCGCACACATGAACGCCCCCAGGTGCCAGGCCACTTTCGTCTCTCGGGCCTGGGGCGTGAGCAAGGGGTCCAGTGTGGACGGTCGGCGGTGTGGTCGGCGCACGACTTCCTGCCGGGTGCGCGAGCGACCCGTCGCGGCAGGCGACCTCGACTTCGGGGTGCCCACGTCGCCATCGGCCGAGTTGTTCGGCGTCGCGGCCTTCCCGGAGTGTGAGGGGCAGGCGGGTGACGGCGTCCACCAGGAGGGTGCCGTGGGTGTCGCCGTACAGCGCGAAGTCTTCGACGCCCGGTACTCGGGGTGTGACGAGCGGGGGCAGCGCCATGCGCGTCAGCTGGGAGAGGACGGTGGTCCGGGAGAGCGCGATGTCGACGACCCGCAGCATCCGGCCCCGCCGCGGCCTGTCATCAGTCGGTCAGGGCCTCGATCCAGCCGAACTCGCCGGCGCAGTCGGTCTCCCAACACATCCAGCCGTCGGCGGTGATGACAACGAGGTCCAGGGCCGCGTGGATCAGCCCGAGGTCGCGCACGTGCTCCACGCGGGCCCGTTCGACGTCGGCGGGTCGCGGTGGGGGGCGTGGCGGCACTCGGCTGCGGGGAGGGTGCGCCAGTCCAGGGCGCCGTCGGTGGTATCGACGCGGCGGAGACACGATCGGCGACCGCCGTCATCCGGGCGTCGAACAGCTGGTCCTCGGCCACGTGTCGGGTCGGGGCGGGTTCGTCGGGGCCGATCGGGAATCAGGGCCGGGTCGGGTCCGGGATCGACCATCGACGTCCGGTGTGGGGATCGCCCGCCCACACGTACTGCTCGGTGGGCGTGACGGTCATGCCGTAGTCGTACAACCGGATCCGCCCGTCGTCGATCCATCGGTCCCAGGCGGCCAGGAGTTCGTCGGCGAGGCACCTAGGCCCGCCTTCGCGGACGAGGACGTGGTCGTCGTCGCGTGTGGTGGTCAGGGTCGTCCACGAGGCGGCGCCGCCGCGCGCGCGGACCGTCGTGCCGTCCCGCCCGGGCGCGGTGATGGTGTAGCGGACGTCGGGCAGGGCCACGCGCAGCGCCCACATCACGGCTGGGGGTGGTGTCGCGGACGCTCATGAATTGGGCGAGGCCCTGGCACCGGCCAGTGGCGGTGGCGCCGCCGGCGTCAAGGGTGACGGCGAAGTGGCCGAGTCGGCCCCAGGGGAAGACGAGGTCGCCGCCGGGTTCGAGGTGTTCGATCCAGGCGTCGGGGACGCGGTCGACGGCGTAGGTGGCGATGATCCGTTGGTAGGGGGCGTTGTCGGGGCATCCTTTGGCGCCCTCACCGACGCGTGTGTCGATGTCGACTCCCGCGCGGGTCAGGGTGGTTCGTGCGCGGGCGGCAAGGGCGGGGGCGAGTTCGACGCTGGTGACCTTGCCGGTGGGGCCGACGTGGTGGGCGATCAGGGCGGCGTTCCAGCCGGTACCTGTACCGAGTTCCAGGACGTGGTGTCCGGGTTCGAGGTCGAGGAAGTCGATCATGTCGGCCACCACCCAGGAGCAGGACAGGCTCGAGGTGGGGCGGCCGTCGGTGACCTCGGTGATCGCCGCGTCGTAGGGTCCGGCGTACACCAGACGCGCCCACCGGTCCGGATCGGCGGCGCGGTCGACGGGGAGGTACGCGTGACCGTCCCAGTCCCACAGGCGATCCGGCGCGAAGGCGTGCCGGGGCAGGTGTTCGCAGGCATTCCGGAGCCATGGGGTGTCGGCGGGCCACGCGTGGTGGGCGTCCATGGCCTCTGCGGACGCCCGCCTGTGGGCGGCGAGTTCGGCCACGGCTTCGGTTTCTTGTGCTTGCCGTCCGGGTCCGGACTCGGCCTACCCTGATCACCTATACCAGCCTCCGCCATCACGCCCGGTCACTTCCGGGGTCCATCATGACCCGCCCCGGCCGAAGCCGGGAAACCCCGACGCCGGCGAATGGTGAACCGCACGCGCGGGGTCTCGACGGTGGTCGCCCGAATCAATCGGCAGCACCGTGCACGCCCTCGACGCCGCGAAGGTCGTCGACGACGCCTGCCTCGCCCGAACCGACCACATCGCCGCATCGCCGCGCACCTGGACGACGGCAACCTCGCTGCGGACCCTTTCGTGAGCGGTGCGGGTGGGTGGTCCCGGGTTGGGGTCAGGTGGGTTGGTGGCGGCCGAAGAGGAGGTCGTAGCCGGCGGGGAGCTGGAGCAGGATCTGCCCCATCAGGTCGTCGCCGGCGGCGTCGGCGACCGTGGACAGCACGGCGCTCACGTCCCAGGTCGCGGTCTGCTCGGTGGCGCCCTCGATCCAGGCCGCGGTGGCCCTGACGAACCGCTCCGTCGGCAGTGGTTCGGCGCTCTGCAGCGGGTTGAGGAGGATCAGGGCGAATTCGTCCGGCAGGCGTGCGGCGAGTTGGGCGCGGACCTCGCCGACCAGGTGCGCGCCGAGCAGGGCGAGCACCACACGAGCCGCGCGCTCGGCTTCCCGAACGGTGTCGTACTTGCCGCGCTCCTTGACGTGGTCGAGGAACTTTGCGTGTCGCATGGCCATCGCGGCCGCCACCCCTTCCTGTCCTTCGGGCTGCCCACGGGGATGCGGAGGGCGGGGCGAGGGGGAAATCGGGTGCCCGCCCTCCGCATCGGTTCGGCCGGTGTCAGCCGGAGATCTCCTTGCGGTCGCCGGTGACGACGCCGATGGAAATCCTGCGGGGCTTGGCCCGCTCGGCGATCGGGATGCGCAGAGTGAGCACGCCCGCGTCATAGCCGGCCTTGATGTGCTCGGAGTCCAGGGTGTCGGCGAGCACGATCTGGCGGGAGAAGACGCCCAGCGGCCGCTCGGACAGCTCCATCTGCACGTCGTCGGCCTTCGCCACCGGTCGGCGCTCGGCACTGACCGTCAGCATGTTCCGCTCGACGTCGATGTCGATCGCGTCCGGGTCGACGCCGGGAAGGTCGAAGGCCACCACGTACTCGTCGCCCTCGCGGTAGGCGTCCATCGGCATCGCCGACGGCTTCGACCAAGTACCCGGGCCCATCAGCTGCTGCGCCAGTCGGTCCAGCTCACGGAAGGGGTCGGTGCGCATCAACATCGTCAAAACACCTCCAGCACGTTCGGGCAGTTGCTGCCAATGCGCCTCGCTGACACCTTTGTAGCATGTCATCTATTGGATGACAAGTATCGACGTCATCGTTGGGATGACAATCCGGAGGGAGGGGCTCACGACACCCGACAACCAGCCCCCGCCCCGCACCGGCACGGCGGCCCTCGATGCCACGCCGCCGGACCGCAGCCGGACTCAACCCGGCCCTCATCCTGGACTGCGATCCGGACGCCTTCGCCCCGGAACCTGCAGGAGGCGTTGAACCGTGCGGTCGAACGCGCGAACCTGGCGCGTTTCACGCTCGTCGGCCCCGCCCGGACGGTCGCCGCGGACGTCCTTCGTACCGCTGTCACAGCCCTCGCCGACGACGACTCCGCCCGGACCGGGGGATCCTCGACATGGTCGGCCCGAACCCCGGGACGGCTCACCCGCCACGGTCGCCGGGGGCATCGGTGCACCGCACCGAGCACGCCGAGAACGACTGCCCCGCGCTGCCGGTCCGCGCTGGGAAAGACGTCCGGGTCTGGTTCGGCCCGGCGGCGCCCGTACCAGGACCGGCTCGACGTCTACGGCCGGAATCCGTGACCATCCGGTCTCGGGCCCGCACGAACGGCCGATCCGACATGTGAGCGAACTCGTCGCAGGGGTGCCGACCCCCGGTACCTCGCAGTCATTCCTCATGGCCTCCCGCTGCATACCCGGCCACGCCGGCGCTCTCCGCCGTCAAAGGTTCGCGGAACTCGGTACCTGCGAGTGTGCGCCCGGGGGTGCGGGTGAGCGCCGCCGTTGTGGTGAGCGGCCTGGCGGCACCAGGGCGATGGCTCGCACGCCGTGGTTGCCGCTGCAGGTGACGAACAGTGTCTGCTCCTCGGACAGAGCCGCCGCCAGTGGGTTGCGGAGCTGTGCCGAGGTGGCGGGGCCGCCGTCGCCGGAGTAGCCGCCCGTGCCGGTGCCCGCCACGGTGGAGATCGTGCCGTCGTCGGCGACCTTTCGGATGCGGTGGCTCCAGCACTCCACGATGTAGAGGTTGCCCGCGCGGTCCAGCGCCAGGCCGGTCGGACCGCTCAGTTGTGCGGAGGTGGCGGGTCCTCCGTCACCGGAGTGCCCGTCCTGCCCGGTGCCGGCCACCGTGGAGATCCTGTGGTCGGTGGAGACCTTGCGTACCCGGTGGTTGCGTAGTTCGGCGATGTACAGGTTGCCGGCGTCGTCGAGCGCCACCCCGTGTGGGTCGCTCAGCCGGGCGGACGTGGCGGGACCGCCGTCGCTGGAGTACCCGCCCCTGCCGGTGCCCGCCACGGTGGAGATCCTGTGGTCGGTGGAGACCTTGCGCACCTTGTGGCCACCGCGGCAGGCGATGTACAACTCGCCCGCCCCGAGCGCCAGACCCACGGGACTGTTGAGTCGAGCAGAAGTGGCGGAGCCCTCGTCTCCGCTGTGACCGGCCTGCCCGATACCGGCCACCGTGGAGATCCTCCCGTCGCTGGAGACCTTGCGCACCCGGTGACCTCTGTACTCGGCGATGTAGAGGTTGCCCGCGTCATCCGATTCGAGCCCGGAGGGGCTGTTCAGTCGAGCCGACGTGGCATGGCCGCCGTCGCCGGTCGATCCGGCCATACCGGTACCGGCGACCGTGAGAATCGTTCCGTCGGTCGCGATCTTCCGCACCCGGTGGTTCTCGGAGTCACAGAGGTACAGGCATCCTTTCTCGCCCCGCACCATGTAGCTCGGGCGGTACAACTTCGCGGAGGTCGCGGGTCCTTGATCACCGGAGAAACCCGATGCTCCCGTGCCCGCGAACGTGGAGATGGTCTGCGGAACAACGTCTGCGGAGCGTTCGAGGACAGTCATCGTCTTCAGCCTTCCGTCTTCCGTGCCGTGGCTTCAGTGCCGTGGCGTGGCGGTGAGCCGCCGGCCGAAAGCCGGGATCGATCCGCGGATGCCCTGTGGCAAGCGGGCGACGGCGGGGCCGACGACGGGTTCGGACTTGGGCGCTCGGCGGCGGGGCCCACCCGAGGTGGCCGGGCGCCGGGCGAATGGGGAGGACGGCGCGGGCCTGCGGGCTGAGGTCCTCCGCCACGCCCCATACTTCCGGGGAGCGCGCGGGCGCACCCTCCCGACTACTCCATACGGGTGAACCCAGGGTCGACCGGGTTTTGTGTTCGTCGGGCTGTCGTGGACCGCTGTCCGCGTCGGTTGACATTCGTCACCACGACGAGCCGATCCGCGCGCCGATCCGCTCCGAAGATCCCGTAAAGGAGGCCGAGGCGACCGCGCCGCAGTCCCGACGCGAGGGGTGACCGCATCGATGTTCGACACCGTTTCCACCTCCGTGGGCCATCCACCCGCACGCCGTGGCGCACGCATGGGCCGGGTGGCGGTGGTGGGTTCGGGGGTGGCCGCCCTCGCCGCCGCGTACGAGTTGTCCCGAGCGGGCATCGACGTCGAACTGTTCGAGGCCGCCGGGCACCTGGGGGCCACGCGCACACCCGGACGGTCGTGGAACCTGCGGGTCGGGCCCGAACCGCCAGGGAGATTCCCGTCCGGCCGTTCCGGGTCCACGTCTTTGGCGCGTACGCGCGCGACGGTCTCGTTGCCCTCGATGCAGCGTTCGACATCAGGTCGCATCGTTTCGTCAGCCGCTCGACACTCACCATGAGGCGCACCCGACCGAGCACGACGACGACGTGCGCGAGGCGCGGGAGCGGACCGAGGCCGACGGCACCGAGGGCCCGGATCCGCGCACTCCCGCGGAGAAGGCGACGGCCGAGGTGTGGTCGGAAGTCGTCGGGGTCGAGACCGTCGACCGCGACACGGACTTCTTCGCCCTGGGCGGGAACTCGCTCCAGGCGACCCGCGTCGCGGCGGCCTGTCGTGCCCGTTTCGACCTCGATCCCGGGCACAGCCGGTTCCTGATCCGCGTCCTGCTCGACAACCCGACACTGGGCGCGTTCGCCGCACGTGTCGCGTCACTGATCGAGGACCCGGGCCAGGACACCGCCGAGGACGCGGTGGGCTTCGAGCACGAGGCGCGGTTGGACCCCGACCGGCGTTTTCCCTCCGCGCAGGAACCCCCCACCACCGGCCGGCTGGTGTTCCTCACCGGCTCCATCGGGTTCCTGGGCACCCACCTGCTCGACGCCGAGTCGCCGAGAAGCTCGCGTGTCTGATGCGGGCACCGACCGAACACCGGGGCCGCCGCCGACCGGCGGCACGCATGCGTCGCTACGGACTCGACCCCACACGCCTGGACGAACGTGTCGCCATCGTGCTCGGCGACCCCGAGCGCCCGCGGTTCGGCCTCGACGAAGCAACATCAAGCCGAGGAAGTACCGGACCAGGTTCCTCGAATTCTGCCGCTGTCTGCGCGGTCTCTACTCGCCCGAGTGCCATCGCGTTCGTGTTCGATGACTTCTCCCCGCACCGACCACGAAGAGGGACAGCCGCGTCGGCGACTGGGCGCGGGTCCTTCACCTCGACGGCGCCGAGCACGCGCCGCCCACAAAGAGCAAGGGCAGCATGATCCGCTGTTACATCATCCGCCGCTCGTCAGGGCAGGCGGGCGTGTTCGGCTCGGGTGGCAACGATCCGCTCACGCGCGAGCGCACGGGCCCGCTTGGCGTCGTCGCCGGTGAGTCGGGCGAGGATCGTTGCGAGCGGCCTGATCCGGCCCTAGCCGCCCCAGTGACCTCGGGGATCTCGGTGGGAAACACCCAGATCCGGCCGGCGTCACGCGGCCAGGCGCCGTTCTCCGCATCGAGGATTGCCTCGGTAACCTCGGCGATGACGCTCGCACGCTTGTGCTCGTCGAGCTGGCCCTCGGGGACGGACGGGACGACCTTGTAGCGAGGTGCGTCCGCGGGTTCTCCGCCGACGTGGATGCCGGCCGGTCGGTGCAGCCAGAGCCAGGAGACGGAACGGGTCACCGGGTCGGCGGGGTCGAATCCCTCGTTGCGGACGAGGATCTCGGTGGTGGGCGAGCGCTGGTCCCTGCTGATCGTTCGTGAGCGCTGGACGGCGCGCGCCGGTTCGGCGAGTTCCACTCCCGCCTCGGGATCGCCAGAAATCTCCTGGCGACTCGGCTCGAGACCTTGGTGACCGCGGGAGTGATGCGCCGCGTGCCCTATCAGGAGCCCGGGGATCGACAGCGCTTCGCCTACGAACTCACCGAGCAGGGCCGGGCGTTGCGGACCACGCTCGTGGCGCTCCTGGAATGGGGCGACACGTACCTCGCCGACCCGCAGGGCCCGTCCGTCATCGTCCGGCACCGGCCCGTCGGCGATGCAAACTCCTGCGACGAGCCAGTCGAGGCCGTCCTGCAGTGCGCTGCGGGACACAGCCGGCTCGCCCCGGAAGACGTCTGCCGCACGCCCGGGCCGGGCGCGCGCTTCGTGAAAAGCTCCTGAGATCCGAACGATCACCCTGAACTGGCCCGGCACGCCCACTGTCCCGGTCGTCGACGGCGCCGGCTCCCCGATCGACGTCGGTCTCATCGGCAGCGCCGGCCAGGGCGGCTGACCCAGACGCAGACCCTCGAAGACCTCGGACGTCGATGTCCTGTCCGGCTCGACGCCCGGGGTCTTCCTCGGTCCGCCCGCTCCCCCATGGAGCCCGGACGCGCGCAGGACAGCGGGATGCCCCTCCGAGGAGCTCATCGTGGCGGGTGGCCTGCGCGTTGTGGAAAGCTCCACGGGAGTCGCGTTGCTGCCCGGTTGCTGCTGTGGCCAAAGGGCCGCAGCGTGAGTGGCACGAGGCCGTCGACGGCAACGACCGGCCCTGGCTCGGCCACGATCCGCAGCCAGCCGCCGAGCGGTTCGGCTACACCCTTCGGCTGACCGTCAGGTTCGGGCAGAGCGACAGTCCGGTGATCGAGCTGTCCGCCTCCGCGCTCGGGCAGCTGCTGGTGAGCGTCGAGCGGGACTTGACCGGCTTCGTTGCGCGGCGGCCAACCGGGCATCCCACCACCTGCCCGACCACGCCACCCCTGTGCTGGCCGCCCTCCCCCGCCTGCCCGATCTGCCGTCGCCGACCGGGAGTACGCCGACCGCAGACGACCCAGCTGATCGTCGTCGGCGGCGTCCTGATGTGACCGTGAAGTCCCGCGGCGGGTCCGCTCCACGTCGGCGCGCCTCGACGATTCCCGGCTCACGGCCACGGACGCGCCCGCCGGGTTCGGTCACGGGGCCGGATCCACGGCGTGCAGGACCGCTCGGTCCCCGTCGCCGGTGAGCAGGATCGCGCGGCCGGCGCTGATGCCCCAGGGAACGGCGGCCCGATCCGGCATCGTGACGACGCCGGCCGACGTCACCGCGACGGGGCGGAGGTCGCGCGTGCCGTATACCCGGTCGCCGGCGACGGAGCGGGCGACGACGCCCGGGGTGACCGATGCACGCCCCTGGGCGAGATCGACGACGACCGGTCCCAACGCGACGAGGGAACTGCCGTCCGCGTGGATCCAGGCGCCCGACAGGGACCCGGCGGGGGCGTCGGCGCCGACGAGTACCCGGCCGGAGGAGGAGTCGTGCACGGCGAGTGTCTCGCTGCCGTCCACGGGGCCGGACCACACGGCGGCGACCACTCCGTGCCCGGCGCCGGCCACGCGCAGCATGCGCGCGCCGGGGCGCGGTGGCAGCGGAGCCACCACGTGTGTCCGTCCGTCGAAGCCGACCAACTCCCAGGGTCCGACGGCGCGTCCCGCGAGCACGTGCGCCGTATCGGCGGCCATCGCCACGGTTCCGGGAGACAACCCGACCGGAACAAGGGCATCCCCGCGCAGCACGGCGGCCGATCCATCGGCCCCCGTCACCAGGGGGAGGGCACCGGCGTAACTGACGCGGGCGCCGGGCGCGAACTCGACGGTGGTGGGCGGACGCGACGCTTGGGGAGCGCGCAGTGGGGACCACACCAGGAGCCGGCCCTCGGTCTCGGCGACGAGGACCGGCGCGGTCGGGTCGCCGGTCGCGTGCAGCGCGACGTTGCCCGCCGGCAGCGGCTCGCCGACCTGAACGACCGCGCCGTCGTGCGGATCGAGCAGCGCGACTCGACGGTCCGGTGTCAGGATGGCGAGCACACCCCCGAGCGTCGCCACGCTCGGCCGACCGGCTCCCGGCGGTGCGATCGGCCGCGACCACGCGGACGTCTGTCGCCAGCCGGCCGGAGCGGCGACCGCGGCGGGTTCGGCACGCGAGGTCGTGCTCGTCCGGGATTCGGTGGACTCGTCGTCCGGCCAGACGAGAAACGCGACGACCGTGACCGCTGCGGCGACCGCGAGGCCGATCGCGGCCGGCGCTACGCGGCGGCCGGAACGCGGGGCCCGCCGCCGAGCTCGTTCCGGTCGCGCGGGCACGGTCGCGGGTGGCCCCTCGGTCGGCTGCGGGGCGGATCCGGGCAGGTCCGCCATCCCGTGTGGGTCGCGCTCGTGGCCGCCGTGCTCGTCGCCCGTGTGCTCTTCGGGCGCCTGCCCGTGTGCGTCGTCCTCGTCGACACCGACCCACCACTCGCGGGCGGCGCCGTCGTGGTCGTCGGTCGGTGCCGTGTCCTCCTCGCTCGACGGGATGTGTGCCTCCTCGTCGGGGACGTCCGGGTCGGGATCGGGATGGGGCTCGGCCAAGAACGTGAGCGTCCCGTCCGGGTCGATGAGCAGGGGATAGCGGGTGCCGTCCGGATCGATGTCGATCGCGCGGACGGGCCGGTCGAGGAGGGACGCCGTGAAGCGGACCTCGTCGATGGCGGCGTGACGGGCTTCCGCCCCCTCGGGGACGTAGACCGGCGTGCCGTCCACGGTCGCGACCCCGTCCTCGGGGTACTCGATGACGAACAGGGGGGTGGCCGGGACGGCGGAGGTGTGGTTGGTCAACGGTTCTCCCGAGGTCTCGGACGGTTCGGGTGCCACGCTCGGACGGTTCGGGTGGGCGCGGACGTGGTCGGCGACAGGCCCATGAGGCGCGGCGATGCGGACCGATCCGCGGCCTCGTGGCGGTGCGTGGAACGCGACCCGGCAACAGGATGACCCTCTCGGCCGCGGCCGGTTCCTCGCTGTCGTTCGATCGGGTGATTCCGGCACCCGGCTTCCGCACCGGCACGTGGCACGCGCCGGTCGCGATATCGGTTCAACGAGCGACCCACGCCCCGGCAACGGATCAGTCGGCGAATTGCGGCGGTCAGGCCACCGGGGAGTTGGGCGACCTGCCCGGGGCGGGGTCGCCGAATCCGACATGCCCGGTACCGAAGGACGCCCCGACCCGGGCATCCCGATCTCGTGAACCACGCGCCGTGAGGCGTGACTCGCGCCGCGAGGCCGGCACAACACCCGAGTAACCCCCCGGGCGCGCGGGCGTTAGCCCCGGCAGGACAGCCCTCGTATTCTCGGAGGAACGTGTGCACATCACTTGCCCGGCCGCCGCGGCGGCCCTCGTGCTCCTGCTCGTGACCGCCTGCGACAGCACACCGGCCACCGCCCCCACCCGGGCCCTCGATCCCGCCCTGGCCGCCAACGGCGCGCCACTTCCCGGCGCCGGCTCGTCGGGCGCCTGGCCGCTCTCGAGGACTCCTCTCGGCGCAGCCGACCCGGCAACGCCCGCGACCCCGGCGGGTACCGAACCGCCCGACGCGCAGCGGGCGAACCCGCCCGCCGACACCCGATCGGCCGCTTCCTCCCCGTCGTCGCGTGGATCCGGGGCATCGGATCGGGCCGACCATTCCTCCGCTCCCGATACATCGGCCCGACGCGGTCAACCCGAGCGCGAGCCGTCCAAGACGGGCGCCGTCAATCCCTGGGCGGCCTGTGACTTCGGGTTTCGGTTCAGCGGCCGGAGCGACGACACCCCCGAAGCCCGCGCCTGCCGCTCCGCCCACGGCTGAACAGCCGATCTCGCGCTGCGCCAGGCCGCCGGCGACCTGCCCGGCCCGGACGCGGGGCGTTCTACGACGTGCTCGACGGCGCCGAATCGGCCAACGAGGGATCGGTCCGCGCGGACCCGCGCGAACTTCTCAGGGTCGGCGTCCGGGCGCAGCACTGTGTTGCCCAGCGTCATCGTGGTGGTGATGTGTCCGGTGAGCAGATCCTCGCGGGGTCGGACCCGGCGATCGGCGAGGCGCCCGGCCTTGCGGTCCCGCAGCGGATAAGCGAAGGCGGAGGCAAGTTCGATCTCCGACGTGTCGTCGAGTCGGTCGAGCAGCCCGTGGGTGATCTCGACGACCTGCGACTCCATCACCTCGGTGAGCTGCGGGGTGAAGGCCCCGCTGAGGAGGCTGCGGTACTTGCGGAGCGTGGGTGGGCCCATCCGGAAGATGTCCCCTTGGTGAGCGATCGGTCGACGCCGATGAGGAACAGCCGTGTCAGGTCGGAGGAGAACCTCGTGTAGCCATCGAGAATTTCGAGGCACTCGGCGTGCCCGGATCCGGGCCCACCGGATGCGAGACCCCTCGGGTCCGTCCGGGCAGGCGGACGCGTCAGTGTTTGCGGTCGGGCCGAACTGTCGCCTGCTGTCGGTCCGTACCGGTTTCGGTGACCCTCAGCCGACGACCGTCCAAGTGCCGTCCGTCCAGTGCCGTGATTGCTGCGCCCGTTTCCGTAGGGTTGCTCATCTCCACGAAGGCAAAGCCCCTGCTGCGGCCAGTCTCGGCGTCGCGCCGGATCGTCGAGCCGGTGACCGTGCCGTGTTCCTCGAACATCCGCCGAAGCGTTTCGTCCGTCGTGTCGAACGACAGGTTGCCGACATAGATCCTTCCCACCTCGATCCTCTCTCTTGCAGGTAGTCGGTGGCGCTGACACCGATGTAGTGGATCGGGGGTCGGCCCGTGTATCGCAGCCACCCATTCACGCGCTCCCGCGGCCACGCGTGCCGTGAGAATCGTGTGGGATGCCCTCATCATGCCGGCGCGCGGCGGGTTCGGTGTTGCGGCCCGAACCAGGAAGCCGGCCACGGTCACGGTGGCGTCGAATGCCGGGCGCGCGTGGCAGGCAAGTACGGCAAGGACTTCTGGGCCCGGTCGACGACACCCCCGACGCCGGATGCGGTGGAGCGGGCCGTACTCTCGCGCCAACATTCGCACTCCCGTGTTCATTCGTACGCGTCTACGTCAACGTGCGGCCGCGACGCACGAGGTCTTGCTCAAAGTCCGGACCGCGACCGGGCGGAACCGAACCGTTGCCAGTCGTCGGTGATCACGGCATGATCGATTCATCGCTCTACCAACGGAGTTGCGGTTGTTGCCCGTCGAGCGGCTGGGATCAACGCAGGCGATATCAAGACTGCTGCGGAGCTTGGGCGGTCGTCTTGTACGAAGGCGCACTCTCGGGCCGGAGTCGTCGACCGACGCGCGCAGCGGCACGCGTCGCGGGCCGAGTCGATGTTCGTCACGGAGGTTGGAATGGCCACTGATTCGAGGAATGGGGGCGAATACGCGGAGCGGTGCCCCTCCGGGCGATTACGCGACCATGTGGTGATGTTCAGGGGTCATCGCACCACGGGACGGGGACCGCTCAGGCTCACTCTTCCCTCGGCCACCGTGACGTTGATCCTTGGGTGGGGAAATCCGCTCCACTTGGTCCATGAGGCCCGGAGCACGCCGGCGGTGCGAACCACGTGGCATGCGATGCTCGCCGGTCTGCGGCTGTCGTCGATCAGGGGCGGATACGAAGGCGTCGCGGAGGCGATCGAGGTGGAGTTCACTCCGCTCGGCGCGTATATGTGCCTGGGTTTGCCGCTGCACCACCTGGCCCACCACCACGTGCACCCGGACGCGGTGCTGGGTGCCGGCTGGTCGGCCAGACTCACCGAGAAACTCGTCGCGGTGCCGGATTGGAAAGGACGCTGGGCGGTCCTCGGCGAGGACGCCTTGGCTCGGCGGATGGTGGACGCGCTGCCCCCGTCGCCGATCGTTGCGGAAGCGTGGAGTCGGCTGCGCGCATCGCACGGGCGGTTGTCCGTCCAGGAACTGGCCGCGGTGACAGGCCGGAGTCCACGGCGGCTCCAGGTGCTTTTTCGCGAGCAGATCGGGCTCCCACCGCAATCCGTCAGCCGGATCCTGCGATTCCAACGCGCGCTGACCCTGCCCTCGGACGCGTGCCGGTCGCTGGCCGACCGGGCGGCCGCGTGCGGCTATCACGACCAGGCACACATGAACCGCGACTTCCGTGACCTGGCCGGACTCACCCCCGCACGGCTGTGCCTTCTTGCCGACCGTGCCGTCCCTCGAGGCAAAGCCCCCCTCGAGGGACGGCTGGCAAACGTCTTCGATCACTGAAACTGCCACCCACCGGGCCCGAATGTCCGCTCGGCGGTGCTGCGACTCCTCGGCGGTGATGCCGGCCGAGTGAGGACACCGCTCGCCCGGTGGCGGCCACTCACCGAACCCTCCCCACTCGCCGGAGGAGTGACGGTCGGCCGCCCGTCGATTGTCGCGCGACAGGCTTGATGTACTGGTGGCAAGGGACGAGGACCGGACCCGTCACGGCGTCGGCCGGATAGTCGAACAGGCCTTCGTCCACCCAGCCGTTGCGTACGTAGAACCTGCGCGCCCGGGCGTTGCCGCTCACGACTGCCAACCACGCCCGACGATGGCCGCCGGCGCCGACGAGGCGCTCGGCTTGCGCGAGCAGTAGGTCCCCCACCCCCGTGCCGCGGTGCTCCTTCGACACGTAGACCTGTTCCACCTCGTCGTCGATCACCGTCACGAATCCCGCAACCGCTTCATCGATCTCGACGACCGTCGTGGCGTCTATACGTTCGAGCGCCCGCGTCCTGAACGACGACGCGCCGCGGACGGCGACGAGAGCCTCGGGAACGTGCCCCAAGTGGCCATCGCACCACCCTCGTTGCCAGATCTCCGCGATCCTTTCCACATCGTTGGGGCTTGCGGGCCGAAGCATCGAGAACTCCTTTGTCGGGCCTGATCGTTGAGGATCTGTTCCGCGTGACCAGGTGTCGGTTCGGGCCGGGACGGTTCCCGGTGAACCGGCGGTTCGGGGTACGGCACCGGCGGAGGCGGCCGTGCGAATCCGGGCCGCCGAAGCGATCGCGCCGACGACGAGTGCCCGGTGGGTGTGGGCCGCGGACGAGAACCGGATGCGAACTCTGCTGACACAGGTCACCTCGCTCGACTGGGCTGTCGATCGCCGGCGGTCATCCGCCGGACTCGATGGTCGTGCTGTCAGGGGCGCGCACCAGGCCCGGCCGTTTGCGCTTCCGGACATTTTTCGCAGCTTTTCAGCCGCGAGATCGGAACGCTGATGCCTGTCGGGAATCAGCTTGCCGAGAAGTGGTCACGGAGTCCTTGTCGTGGCCTGCACGGTTCTTGTCCGTTCGCGCACGGCGTCGCTGTGATGATGGCTTCGGTACTCTCCGGGGGGCATGCCGTACGCGGATCGAAAGACGCGGCTGAAGTGGGCTCCGTCCTTGAAACCCCACTGGGTCGCGATGGCCAGGACCGGACGGGAACGCAGGGCGGGGTCGGCCAGATCGCGCCTGCAGCGCTCGAGCCGACTCCTGCGGATCCAATCGGCCACCGTGAGGCCCTGATCCTGAAAGAGCTTGTAGAGGTAGCGCGTGGAGATTTGGTGAGCTGCGGCAATGGTGTTCGGCGAGAGGTCGGGGTCGCCGAGGTGTACCCGGATGAACGCGTGAACCTGTGCTTGTATCGCCCTTCGATGTGTCTCCGGCGGCAAGGCGTTGTTGGATTCCAGCTCGTGTGCGCACAGGGCGGCGGACAGGTCGATGGTGATGGCCGCCAGGCGGGCGGCGTCCGCCGGGGTATAGCCGGCAGCGTTCGCGACCAGTTGGTCGAGATGACCGGCGAGTAGCGCGCCAAGCCCGTCCCGACTCGCCACGGGAGCTGCGAGGAGCGGGCCGAGCGTCTCCGCTCGGACGGGGAACAGCTTTCTGGGTACCTGCAGGATCAGGCAGCCGGCGACCGTCTCGTCTCCGGCGGTCGCCCAGGCGGTGAAGGGTCGCGAGGTGTCGTAGTAGACCAACGTCTTCGAGGTCAGCACTGTCTCACGACCCGCCTGGGCGACTCCTATCCGTCCGAGCCGATGGAACACGAAGTAATAGATGCCCGGGTCCGAACGTCGGATCAGTTTCGAGGTCCGCGTCACGTGCAGCGGACTGTACGTCAATGTTGATATCTGCACGGAGCCGAGATCGAGGCGGCGTATCGAGCCCCGGAAGTCGTCCTGATGGTCGGTGTGAATCAACGTCGGCAGATGAGACTTGGTTCCGGCGTCGTACCAGCTTGCCCAGCGGTCCTGCCTCGGTAAAACGTCGGTAGTGAACGTTTCTTCGATCATCATCTCTCCATTCGGTCCGCCGTTTTTCTCGGCTCGCTCACACTTCGAGTGAACGCCGCTGTTCGTCCTTCCGTCGGCGGGTACGGCACGCCCCGGTCGCCACCCCCCGAACCGCGCTCGGGAACGGGCCGTCGGCGCCGACTTCCAACATCCGTACTTCCCATCGTCGGTCGTACGCCCCTGGGCCGACACGCCGCCACGACCCAACCGCCCTCACCCTCTGAGCGGCAACCAGGCGGAACTTGACCGCTGCCGCTGGTCGTCGACGGTCATGCCATGGCGCAACGTCCCCTTCAGGGGGATACGTTGCTCTTCCGGAGCAGCTTGTGCCGGGCGCCGCGCGGCGCGTGTCCATATTGGTGTGACCGCTGAGCGGTCGCCTTGTACGAAGGCGCACTCTGCGACCAGGGCGTGGACACTACGCTGACGGCCGCGGTGGCCGAGCTCGCGGAGCAGGCGGCCGAGCAGGCCGGTGCGCGCGGGGTGCGACTGCTGGGCGAGGGCGGCCTGTTGCAAACGCTCGCGAAGCACCTGATGGAGGACGCACTCCACGGGGAGTTGGACGAACACATCGCGGACGAACGGGCCCGGTCGGGCGGGAACGCCCGCAACGGCACCCGCCGCAGGAGGGTGAACACCGAGGTCGGGCCGATCACCGTGGGTCGGGCTCGTCGACCCGGGCCCGGATCCCGTCGACTGCGGCATCTCGGCGACCACCCCTACCGACGGCGTCGTCGACATCATCCGTCAGCTCGGTGGATACGTTCGTCCTGTTTGCCGAAGAGGCCGAGGAGTTCGACGTTGCCGCGACCTGCGGTGCGGACGCCGCGCGCCGAACTGGCCGCCGGACTGACGCCGCGTCGCGCCGCCGCACCGGTGGCCGGGGGACGGGAGCCCGTCGTCGCCGCGGTGGAGGCGGACGGGTGACTGAGCGCCAAAGCGGGAGTTGTTCGCCTCACTGCGGGAATCGACCGGCACCGGTGGGCATTTGCCGCGTAGTAGTGGAGGTGCTCCTCCGGGCGGGGTGACGGTCGTGGACGAGCCGGCGGACTCGTCAGCACGGCGTTCGCTCCGACTACACGGTGCCTTTCGGGCCTGCGATCGGCGCCGTGTCGGAGGACCCGCATACCCTCCACGTGAACGACGGATCCGGGCCCGGACAGGGGACGGTCGATTTCCGGCGATCGTACCCGGCCGCGTGCGACCTCTGCCGTACCCGTGCGCGCGGTTCTCGCATCGCGCAGGACTGTGCGCTCCATGACACGCTGCCGAGGAGCAACAATGTCACGTGTGAGGAAGACCGTACCTGCGGCGATGCTGGCGGCTTTCGTGCTGTCGGGCGTGGGAGCCACACCCGCAGCAGCGGTTGGAGGCTTGCTCCCCCACCCCGGGCCGGAGGGTCTGGTGTGGGTGGACGAGAGCATCGGAGACGGTGGTGTCGTATCGGGGGGCGCCTCGGAACAACTGCCGACCGTGCTCACCGTCGCCTGTGAGGGAGGCGGCAGCGTGGGGGTGACGATGCACTCCCGGGACGCGGAGGTGGCCGCGTTCACAGTGGACTGCCCCGCCGGCGGCATCGGCGTGAACTCGGCGACCATGGATCCGGGCGTCGTGCGGTCGGGGTCCTTCACCGTGGGGGTCGAAGCCTCGGCGCAGACGCTGCGATGGGCACTGACGGTCACCCAACCGGAGTAGCGCACGGCGGCCGTCGGCAGGCATTGCCCGGCCCCGGCACCGAAGAACGGTCCGGTTGAGCGCTGCCCGCCGACCCGCCACGCCGGCGGAAGACGGGTGGTCGTCTCACCGACTCGCGCGACGCGATCGGTTCGCCGGCGCGGTCCTGACCGAGGCGCTCGAAAAACGCGGAGGCGGTGGCCTCCAACGCCGCCTCGGCGGTCACCTGTACGGCCTTGCGGACAACCAGCGCGCAACCGCCGACGGCCATACCCAGCGTCAACGCCGACGCGGCGACCACGGAGACCACGGCCACCCCCGCGCGACGCGGGGCTCGCGGCGGGGTGTGCAACGGGGTGTGCGAGGTCGATGGCGGGGTCGAGGTCGACCCGTCCGCCGGGCGCGGGTGGGAATGCATGTTCATGGGGCGTCCCTTCGCCTGGGGTCGCACGTGACGACCCGTTCGCCAGGGACGTGCGTCCGGGCGCGGACTTCTCTCCGACTTTCCGAAGATATTTTTCGTGGGGGTTCATCCGCACGAAGGGCCGCCCCGACAGCTCGGTCGAACCGCCGGACCGCCGGGCGGTGTGGTCGGCTGGGAACAGCACCGGGGATGAGGGGTGTCCGGTGAGCGCGTGTCCGCGCTCGGGAACGCCTTGCGGGCGTGCGGCGGAGGAATATCGCTCGTGGGTGAAAGATCCGCGAGACGTGCGGGACATGCCCGACCTCGAACACCGGGCCACGCTCGTGCCCGGCGAAGAGACGCCGGGACTACCCGGGACACCGACGACCGTTGGGTACGGCCGCGCGGCGGCGAGGAAGCGGCCCGGATCGAGTGCTACCACGAGACGGCAGGCGTTCGCCGCCTTGTACACGGCAGGCCCGGCCCCTGCCGCCTGTGCAACGCCGGGCGATGGACGCCTACTTGGATCGCAGCCTCGCGGAAATGGAGGAGGTCGAGGGAGCCCGGCTCGCCGAGTACCTGGGCCGGCCCCGGGCGAAGGTCGACCTCCAGCCGCATCGGGCCCTGCGGCAGACGCTGCCCCGGGTCGGCCTGCTCGCCGCCGCCCGCGCCGCGCAGTCGTGTCCGGTCGCCGCCGCCCTGCCCGAACTCGCCGGGCTCGCCGAACCCGACCGGGCGGGACCGGAACTGAGCCCGGCCGGAACCGAGTACAAGGCGCTGCGGCGGCACGCCGAAGACTGCCTCCAGTGCACCGGCGTCGCGAACGACGCGGTCGACGAACAGCGCTGGGCGCTCGGTCCGGGACTGGTCGTGCTCGCCGCGCGGGAACAGCCGGACGAGCAGAAGCGACGCCGTGCGGCGATCGTGTGGTGCTCCGCCGGGCAGGCCGAACGTGTGGTCGACGGACCACGGCCCGCCTGGGAGAGCCCTGCGGAGGCGGGCCGTTCGGCCGCCGCGGCGAGCACCACACCGCCCGCCTTACCGGGCGGCGTGCCGGCGACCGTGATCGGTGGCTCCCCCGGCGGGCCGACGGGCGGCCTGGTGCGCCTCGCTCGGCCCGTCGCCGTAGGCGAGCGAGCGGTGAAGGACGCGGCCTTGCGGCAGGTCCTGCGGATCCCCGGCGTCGGGAAGGCGGCGACCACGGCGGTCCGGACCGTCTACGACAACCCGATGGCGGTACGGCTCGGCGGCGCCGGCGCCGGGCTCGTCGTCGGGCCCGCCCCCGGCACGGCGCCGATACCGCGTACGGTCCCGGTTCCATCGCAGCCAGGCCACCGTCGCCGCGCGAGCTCTGATTCGCCGGCGCGGGAAATCGGCCCCGTGGGACTCCTTTCGGGTGGGTTCCGCGTCGGTCGGGCGTAGCCGGCCGGTTCCCGAATGCGGGCAAATCACCGCACTCCTAGCATCGGAGTGTATGCCCGGAAACAGGGAGTCGATGCACATGGAACGGCCCACGGCACCCGTCCGACCTTCGGCGCGGGGCACCGCACGCGCCGCGCCGTCCGAACGCGAGGTCTCCGCCTACAACAGCGTCGCCCAGTTGCAGACCGACCTGTGGTGGTCCATCGCGGACATCGCCCGCGGCCTGGCCGAGCCGGGCCTGGATACCGGCCGGCAAGTCGAGGGCAAGGCCCGGCTCGACCGGATCCTCGCGGATGTCGCGGTGCTCGCGTACTACTTCGGCCACCCCGGGCGGCGGATCGTGGAGACGCTGCGCGAACTGATGGCGTCCGGGTCGTACGTCGAACTGAGCCGGGCGGCGCAGCGGATCGGCCGCGGGCTGATCGGCGAGGCGGCGATCTCGTGGGCCGCGGTGACGGGCAAGGAGGAGCCGGCCGCCACCGGGCCGGCGATCGACAACCGTGACCGGCGTCCCCGGTTCGACGTTCTGGTCGTGGCCGATCTCTCCGAGGCCGAAGAGGCCCGGTTGCGTGGCATCGTGGATGCGGTGCGCCGGCGCGAGGACCCCTTCGTGTACGACGTGGTCACGGTGCGGAGCTTCGTCGATGCGGCAATCGCGACGATGATCAACCCGGGTATCCAGGCGGTTGTGGTCAGGCCCGATTTCGGCACCCGGTCCGCGCACGATCTCGGTGTGCTGGAAGACCTGGTACCGCGGAGCGGGGTCCCGGATCTCGACCATGTCACGGCAGCGGAGCGGGCCCGCGCGCTTGCCCGCGAAGTGCGCGCGGTACGCCCCGAGTTGGACCTGTACCTGATCGAACAGGCGTCGATCGAACGGCTCACGACGGAACTCGGGCGGGAGTACGACGCGTTCTTCCTGGAACAGGAGGACGTCCTGGACCTGCACCTGATGATCCTGGGCGGGGTCGCCAGGCGGTATCGGACACCGTTCTACTCGGCGTTGCGCGAGTACGCCCGCAAGCCCGCCGGCGTCTTCCACGCGATGCCGGTCTCGCGGGGCAACTCCGTGGTCCATTCGCCGTGGATCTCCGACATGTGCGACTTCTACGGGCTGAACATCTTCCTCGCCGAGACCTCGGCGACCGCCGGCGGTCTCGACTCGCTCCTGGAGCCGCACGGGACGATCAAGGAGGCGCAGGATCTGGCCGCCCGCGCCTTCGGTTCGCGGCGGACCTACTTCGTGACCAACGGCACCTCCACCGCGAACAAGATCGTCACCCAGTCGCTGGTGGCACCGGACGATGTCGTGCTGATCGACCGCAACTGCCACAAGTCCCACCACTACGCGGCGGTGTTGGCCGGATCCCGGGTCGCCTACCTCGACAGCTACTCGATCGACGAGTTCTCCATGTACGGGGCGATCCCACTGGTCGACATCAAGCGCACGCTACTGACGTACCGACGCGAGGGCAGGCTCGATCAGGTCACCCTGATCTCCCTCACCAACTGCACGTTCGACGGCGTGGTGTACGACGTCGAGCGGGTGATGACCGAGTGCCTCGCGATCAAGCCCGATCTGGCGTTCCTGTGGGACGAGGCGTGGTTCGCCTTCGCCCGCTTCCACCCGGTATATCGGCGGCGGACCGCGATGGCCGCAGCGGCACGTCTGTCCGAGCGCTTCGGCACGGCCGAGTATCGGGAGGGGTACGTGCGGCACCTCGAGCGGATCCGCGGCCTGACCGACGACGAACTGGCCCACGAGCCGCTGCTGCCGGACCCGGATCGGGTGCGGATCCGCGCGTACGCCACGCAGTCGACGCACAAGACCCTGACCTCGTTGCGTCAGGGATCGATGATCCACGTCCACGACGAGGACTTCGGCACGCGCAGCGCTGACGCGTTCCGTGAGGCGTACATGACCCACACTTCGACCTCACCGAACTACCAGGTGCTGGCCTCGCTCGACGTCGGTCGGCGGCAGGTGGAGCTGGAGGGGTTCGAACTGGTGTCGCGTCAGGTCGAGTTGGCCATGACGCTGCGCGATCGGATCGCCGAACACCCCCTACTGTCCACGTACTTCCGGGTCCTGGCCAGTGCCGATCTGATCCCGGACGAGTTCCGGACGTGGGGTCGCGAGTGTCCGGTGCGGGTGGGGCCGGTGGCGATGGACGAGGCATGGGGCGTGGACGAGTTCGTGCTCGATCCGTGCCGGCTGACCATCGAGATCTCGGCGACGGGCATCGACGGGGACACGTTCCGGCACGAACAGCTGATGGATCGTTGGGGAATCCAGGTCAACAAGACCACGCGCAACACCGTGCTCGCGATGACCAACATCGGTACGACGCGCAGCGCCCTCGCACATCTGCTGCGGGCGCTGATCGGCATCGCGGAGGAACTGGAATCGGCAGCCGCGCAGATGTCGCCGGAGCAAAAACGCGCGTTCGATCTCCGGGTCGACCTGCTCGGCCACGACCACCCGCCCCTGCCGGACTTCTCGCGGTTCCACGCCGCCTTCCGCACCGACCCCGAAGGCGCGGCGGCCGACGGGGACATGCGCAGGGCGTACTACATGGCGTACCGCGAGGAACTGTGCGAATACGTGTCGGCCGCCGAGGCCCGACGCCGACTCGCGGCCGGCCGGCCCGTGGTGTCGGCGGTGTTCGTCACCCCGTACCCACCCGGCTTCCCGATCCTGGTCCCGGGCCAGGAGTTCGGCAAGGACATCCTCGATTTCATGGACGCCCTGGATACCAAGGAAATCCACGGCTTCGACCCGACCCGAGGCTACCGAGTATTCGTAGAGGAGGCTCTGACGGAGGACGCCGGTAACGCGCCGCCGCAGGGTGAACCTCCCCGGGATTGATCGAGGCTCTCGTTCTCGAGAGATTCGAACGAATCACGCCGAAGCATCATGGGGACTTCGTTGGTTGGAAGTCCTTCGGCAGGTCGAACAGCCGGTAATCGGTGGGGGGTTCGGTCTGCTCGGGCCACTGGAGCAACAGGGCCGCCTCGGGCAGGACACCGTCCCACGACCGGTCGTCGGCCCTGGCGGCCCCGAGGGCGAGGCGCCGGACCGCCACCCCGGCCGGTCGCACTCAGGGAGACGACGCGTTGGGCCGAGACCGTGTCGGGGATCGCACCGAACGCGCGCATGATCGCGCTGACATCGGCGGAGGCCGTGGTCCCCGGGCATGCATGCGCGCGATGCGGCGGGCCGCTGATGTTGTCCTCACGCGCGGCGTTCGAGCGGGTGCACCGGCTCGGGCAGCGGGGGCACGAGAGGTGACGTTGGCGCTGCTGCGGTACGCGCCCGATGCCGGACTGATCGCCCCTCTGTCGACGTGGGCCGTGTCCCCGTCCGCCGCCGCGGAGGAGCAGGTCCTGATCGCCTCGTCCATGCATGCATGCCTGCCGGGGATCCACGCGACGTCGAGCGCCGACGCGTTCGTGTGGGAACCGGCCTCGTTCGACAAGGCGTTGCCTGCCGCCGAGGGCGTCTACGAGGAGGTGCAACCGGCTGAGCTGACGGGGAGTTACTACCCTGCCGGGGCCACGCACTACAGGACGCGCACCTGACGAAACGGCTCGACCCCACCGGCATGGACGGCCGGGCGCCGGGACGGGTTGATCACCCTGGTCGTGGAGGTGATCGCCGACGAGGTGCTGCGCTGCCTCGGCGAGCGGTTGACCCGACGGACCCCGCCCCCGGTACCCGAGAACCATCGGGTGTGACTGCGGGATGCGGCCCGGCGCGGGGCGTCGGTGCGGCGGATGGCCGACCTGGTGATGCGCGTCTGGCGGGCGGTCCAGGAGGATACCGTTGCGGCCCGGTCGCACCCCCGCGTCCTGCGGCGGCCCGAGGTTCCGAACGACATCCGATGGTCGAGGGCCGCCGCCGTCAGGGATCGGGTGAGCGATGTGTCCGGAGATCGTCGGGTCGGGGACTTCTCGGTAGCGCCAGGGTGTGGAGCGCGTGATCGCAGGCCGCCGGCTCGTCGGGGAAATCGGCGACCACGTGCCATCTGCCGCGCTCGAAGACGCCGGTTTGCCAGGTCTCGGCGCCTCGGCGCAGGAATACGAACTCGGGTGGGAGCGGTACGGGTTCGTGCGCGTCCTGGATCCATATCTCGCCCTGCGCCACGCCGCCGCGGCGCAGGGCGAGGAAAAGCTCGTACCGATCCATCGCTCAGTGTGTCGGGGCGGCGGCGAGGGACGTGGATCCGGCCCGGCCTTCGTCCTCGTCGGGCTTGAGGTAGTCGTGCTCCAAGAGCCACTTGACGTTGAGCCGTTGGCCCTCGCCCGGGTTCACGAGCGCCGGGTCCAGGAGGATCTGCCGCCCGCCACCGGGCTGTTCGAACCACGGGGCGATGTGTCCCTGCCAGACCTTGAACGGCCGGGTGACCTCGTAGCGGTGGTATCCGCAGGGAAAGGCGGGATCGCGTGTCATCAGGTTCTGCGGTGGCAGGGCTCGCTTGGCATACCGGTCCCCGGCAGGGGCGAGGAAGCTGCCGTACTCCGATCCGAAGCGATCCACGTCCTGTCCGGCCCGCAGGGTCGTCTCGTGTTTGTCGAGTTTCCCGTTGATCCGGGCGAAGCCGTCGTCGGGCGGGTACTTCCAGGCGTTCGCCTCGTTGTTCCAGTACTTGTCCAGGAACGCCGTCGAGGTCAGGTTGCCGGTACGTCGGTAGCCGGACAACAGCGGGCCCACGGGCGGCTCCGCACGGGTGGGAAGATCCTGCGGACCCAGCCGCTCGTCCCCGTCCAGCGGATCCACGCACACGACCCGCGTCGAACCCGCCCCGACGACGGCGAACTTCGACTCCGCCGGCGCCGCCTGAACGATTCCGGCACCGGCCAGCACCACAGCGGCCAACGCCGCCCCGCCCGCCGCGGCGACCCATCGCCCTCGTGTGAACAACCGCATGTGTCGCCTCCCGAGATCATCAGCCAGGTACAAACCACTCATATCGCCTGGGAGGTATTCGATGGTGGTTCACCACTGCGAAGTCACCTGAACGGACCCACATCGGCATGGGAGTTGCGGGGTGATGGTGGTAAGCGCGGTCGGGACGAGAGGGCGGGCGGCGGCAGGGCAGTGGTCGTTTATGGGAGCGGATGCCGCGCTGCCGGCTCGACATCACGGCCCCGGCTGGGTCGCCGGTCGTCCGCCGCGATGGGCCGGGCGCCGGACACTGAGGCGGTTCCTCTCGCGGTCCCCTTCCGCTCTGGACCGGATCGTCCGGGACGACGACGTGGTCCTCCCGTCATGGCACAGAGGTGAGGCCCGTCCTTCGACCGGTACAACAGGGATGAGGCGGGCGGGGTGATCGACCGTGCTTTCGGCGGTCGCCGGCCGGGTATGGGGCGGTGAGGCCGGCGAGGGCGGTGTCCTCTCCGGCGTCCCAGCCCGATGGCGACCGATCCGTCTCGGGACGCTCGCACCTCGAGACGGATCGGTCGCGCCGTAGTCCCTCCCGTTTTTTCCGCAGCGCTGAAGGGTGTTCGTCATGAGCCGAGGCTTGATTGTCGTGGATGTGCAGAACGACTTTTGCGAGGGAGGCAGTGTGCCCGTCGCCGGCGGGGAGCGAATCGCAGCCGCGATCGCCGATCTGGTCGAGGAGAGCGCCGGATCCGACTACCACTACGTCGTCGCGACCCGGGACCACCACATCGACCCGGGATCCCACTTCTCCGAGAACCCGGACTTCAAGGACAGCTTCCCCGTCCACTGCGTGGCGGGCCACGAAGGAGGGGAGTTCCACCCGAATTTCGCCCCCGCCGTCATGGGCGGCAAGGTGGACGCCGTCTTCTTCAAGGGTGCCCACAGTGCCTCCAAGAGCGGCTTCGAGGGAGCCGACGAGGAGGGCACGCCCCTGGCGGACTGGCTGCGCTCACGCGGGGTGGAGGACGTCGACATCGTGGGCATCGCCACGGACCACTGTGTACGCGCGACCGCGCTGGACGCCGTCAAGGCCGGCCTCCGGGCCCGGGTACGCCTCGACTACTCGGTCGGGGTCGCCCCGGACACCACGGCCGCGACGCTGGAGGACTTCCGCCGAGCAGGCGTCGCGGTAACCGGCGAGGCACCCGCCCCCCGATAGCACCCGTTCACCCGGCGCCCGCGGGCGCGACGGGCACCAGGTCCGCTACAACGGCGCGTTCAGGAATGCTGCGGCGCCGGCGCGGGTGTGGTTCAGCCCGGTGGGTCGCGGCGTCGGCCGGGGATGTGTCGTCGGGGTGGGCGGGTGAGGGTGATCTGGCGGACGAGCTGGTGCAGGCAGGCCGTGGTCGCCGCCGCGGGCAGGACGGCGACGACGACGCCCTGAACGGTCATCGGGGCATGGCTGAGGGACAGCGCCATCGACAGGCCCGCGAAGGCGGCGACCACGATCCACGAGTGCAGTGCCCGACGGCGGTGCAGACTCGAGCGCAGGATCGACAACGAGGCCACCACCCACGGCCCCTGGACCAGGACGGGCCACCACCGGGCCGGGCCGGAGGTCGCGCCGGCGGTGTGCCTCAGCGGCGCGAGCGTGATCAAGGCACCGAGCACACCGATCGCGGCGACCAACACGACGCTGACCACCACCAGGGACCGGCTGATCCGGTCCACCCGCTGTTCGCCGGTAGCCGGCCGAGCGGGCGGAGCGGGCCGCCGGCGATGACCGGCCGGCTCCCGGACCGGAGCGGGGAGTTCGACGGTGACGGGAACCTCCTCGGCGGGGTTCCCCAGGAGCCGGGCGAGATCGGCCTCGAACCGCGGGTCCCCCACCACCGCGAACGACGGGGAGAGCCCGTCGGGTGACACGGCCGCGGTCGGTACCGGCCACTCCACCACGCCGGGCGACGACACGACGCCCGGCGGAACCTGTGTGCCGGATGGGGGATACGGGTCGTATCCATAACCTTCATACATGGGCCTGGCTCATTCGAGGGATCGGGCGGCGCGCGGCACAGTCACGAACTTCGATGCCGGACACGCATTTCGATCGGTCGGCGGATGGTCGGTCCCGGTTCACGATCGCGGATCGTCCAGGACGTCGTCGAGACGGCGCGAGTACTCCGCGGCGATCAACACCATCGCCAGGGCGAACTGCTCCATGTCGGCGGAACAATGCCGAAGCGCGACGCGACGACCCCCACGTTCGATGTACGCGTGCGGAGACCGTTTGCGGAACGTCGCCGCACGAGGGGTGAGCACCCAATCCCCCATGGGAAAGGCACGTTGGGCAAGAGCGGGAGACGCGGAGGAGGAGACGGAGGCTCTGGGATTCACGCCCGGCTAACGACACGCCCTCCCCGACGGCGCTGGTCCGAAACGGTGAACCACGCACCCGGATTCGCGACTTTACCGACCACACTTCGCACATCTTCGAACACCGGACCCGCAAAACCCGCACCACCGGAAACTCGAACTCCGTGGCATTACAGGGAAGCGTGACCCTCCACGCGAGAGCCCTTTTACCTACCCCACGGGAAACTCACGGGCTGGCAAAGGTTTCCGGGCAGCGCGAACACCCGCCCCTGCGCAAACCCTCCTCCTGGCACCACTTGCCAACGGCGGGACCATCTTCCGCTGCGCAACAAATTCGGGCAAGAATCTTGCGCTCGCAGAATTCCCTCCGCGAATACGGTGCCGGCCAGGCCGCAGCGAGGGTGGCCCCTCACCGGCACCGCGTGCTCGGCCGCCGCCGCATCCGCGCTCTGGACCTCGTACCTCCGCGCGGATGACGCGTCGCCGTGTGTCGGCGGCGGCGCGGCCACCCCGGCGGGGCAACACCGGCCCCGCCGTCGCGCGGCCCCGGCACAGCCTCCGTCCCGGCGAGGACGCGGGCTCCACGACTGCGGCAACTCCATCAAGGCACCGCGCGACGATCGACGTCCTGCAAGCGTCACTGGTCCGGGGGGATCAGGCGGGCTGCCACAGTTCGACGCGGTTGCCCTCGGGGTCGATGACCCAGCCGAATCGACCGATCCCGGCCATGTCCTGGATCTCCTCGGCCACGTCCGCGCCCTTGGCGCGCAGCTGCGCGAGCATCGCGTCGAGGTCGCCGACCCGGAAGTTGAGCATGGTCCGCTGGGCGCGCGAGCCGAGATAGTCGGTCTCGGACTCGAATGTAGCGAACACGGTCGGCCCGGCCTGCTGCCGCCACACACCGTTGTCGTCGGCGTCCAGGCCCAGGCAGTCGCGGTACCACGCGCTCAGCGTCGCCGGGTCGGCGGCCCGCATGAAGTATCCACCGATTCCAAGCACACGTTCCATGCGGCCATCCTGTCAGGACGACGACCCCGCGAGCCGGAACAACACCGGAATCGCCGGGCCGTCGCTACGTCTCGCGCCGGGCCAGGGACGCCGCGATGCCGTCCAGGACGTCGGTCAGGCCCGACCGGAACAGGGCGTCCAGGTCCCAGGGTTCGCCCGCGGCGCGCATCGCGCGGGTCAGCCGCGGATACGCGCCGGTCGCGTACAAGGCATCCCAGGAGGGATCGGCGGAGGTGCGCCGCCGCCGTGAAGCCGGGCCGGACCGACGCTCGTTCCGGATCTCGTCGACCAGCGTCACGGCCACGCCCTGCGTGTACGCGGTGACCGTGAAGACGTAGCGAAACGCCTCACCGGGTTCGAGGTCGAGCCCGTCGAGGGACGTGAACGTGTACTCGTTGTCCGCCGCCATCCCGGGGCTGGGGCGCAATCGGGTGCTCATCATCACGTTCGACAGGATCCACGGATGCCGGCGGTACAGCTCCCAGTCGCGGTGCGCGGCCCGCTCCAGTCCCTCGCGCCAATCGCGTGGGGGCGGCTGCGCCGGCGGCGCCTCGGTCAGCGCGGCCTCCACCATCAGGGCCACCAACTCGTCCCTGGACGTCACGTGGCGGTACAGGGACATGGTGCCCGCGTCGAGGCGGGAGGCCACGGCGCGCATCGAGAGCGCGTCCAGCCCCTCGGCGTCGGCGATCGCGATGCCGGCGCGCACGATGCGCTCGACGGTCAGGTGGGGCGGGTCGTTCTCGCCGGCCGTGGCGGGGGTGGCTTCGGCGCCGGGGGCCGTCGGGTCGATCGCGGGCTCCCCCGCCGTCCGGGCCCGATACGCCTTCGCCTGGCAGGCCCGGGAGCAGTAGCGCCTGGGCCTGCCGCGCACGGCCGGCTCCAGCGCATTGCCGCAGCGCGCGCAGGTCGTCATCGCACGGATCTCCTTTTCGTCACGCAAGCAACTTCGTGACGAAATTCTAGTCGAGGATTGGCTGTGTGCGGAAATCAGCTGGGTGTACGGCGACTTGGATAACGAGTGGAGACCTTCGGGAGTCATGGGTATCGTGTACGCACCTGACGCGTACTGCGTACGCGACGGGTGGAAAATCGACGATGGAAACGGCTTCGGGAACGGTGGACATGACGGAAACACGCAACAGGGCCGAGACGCGGGAGTGGGTCGGGCTCGCGGTCCTCGTGCTCTCCTGTGTGCTGGTATCGATGGACATGTCCGTCCTGTTCATCGCGCTCCCGTTCCTGACCACCGATCTCGATCCGAGCGGTTCGGAACTGCTCTGGATCATGGACGCCTACGGGTTCCTCCTGGCCGGACTGCTCATCACGATGGGCACGCTCGGCGACCGGATCGGCCGGCGCCGGTTGTTGCTCGCGGGTGCGCTCGGCTTCGGCGTCGCCTCGGTCCTGGCGGCCCTGGCCACCGGTCCGATCATGCTGATCGCGGCCCGCGCGCTGCTCGGCGTCGCGGGGGCCACCCTCGCGCCGTCCACGCTCTCCCTGATCCGGAACATGTTCCACGACGAACGCGAGCGGGCCACCGCGGTGGGCGTGTGGACGGCCGGTTTCGCGGGCGGCGCCGCGCTCGGCCCGATCATCGGCGGCGTACTGCTCGAACACTTTTGGTGGGGTTCGGTCTTCCTGATCAACGTGCCCGTGATGGTCCTGCTGCTCGTGCTCGGACCTCTGCTGCTCCCCGAGTCCCGGAACCCCGTCCCCGGCCGCTTCGACGTCCTGGGTGCGGTCCTGTCGCTCGTCGCCGTGGTCGCCGTCGTGTACGGGATCAAGCGGAGCGCGGAGCACGGTCTGGGCCCGGAACCGGTCGGCTGGGTCGCCGCCGGGCTCGTGGTCGGCGGCGGATTCCTGTACCGGCAACGGGTGGTCGCAGACCCGATGATCGACCTGTCGTTGTTCCGCTCGCGCCGGTTCGGCGTGTCGTTGGGCACCGCCGGGCTCGGCTCGTTCGTCCTGGTCGGCTTCAGCCTGTTCACCTCTCAGTTCCTGCAACTCGTGCACGGGATGGGGCCGTTGGAGTCGGCGGTGTGGTCCTTGCCGACGTTCCTGGTGATGCCCGCGGGCATCGCTGCGGCCACCGTGCTCGCCCCGCGCATCGGCAAGCCGAACGTGATCGTCATCGGGTTGGCCGTGTCCGTGCTCGGCTTCGTCGTACTCGCGCCGATCGGCACCGACTCCGGGAGCGGCCACCTCGTAGCCGCGTTGACCGTCGTCGCCCTCGGTATCGGCGCGATGGTCGCGGTGGTCACCGACGTGGTGTTGTCCTGCGCGCCGCCCGAACGGGCCGGATCGGCGTCGGCCATGACCGAGACCGCCGCCGAGTTCGGCGGTGCCCTCGGCATCGCGATCCTCGGCAGCATCGGCACCACGATCTATCGAACGACGCTGACCGACAAGGCACCGGACGGCCTGTCGCCCGGCGACCTCGACACCGCCCGGGACACCTTGGGCGCGGCCGTCGACACCGCCGCGAACCTGCCGAAGGGCACCGGCGACGCGTTGCGGCGGGCGGCGTTCCACGCCTTCACCCGGGAGATGCGGATCACCGCCGTGGTCTGCGCGGTGTTGCTGACCGGCGCGGCGCTCGTCGTCGGGGTCCTGCTGCGCGACGGCGCCGCCGAGGAAGCCCCGCAACCGGAGGCGCCGGCGACCGAGGCCCGGTAGCGGCCGGCATCGACCGCGGCCTGCCCGAGGCCGGTCGCGCCAAGGTGGACGAGGTCATGGATGAGTCGATCATCGATGTTGGTCATGCCCGAGCCCACGCCGCGCCGGCTGCGGGCCGTCGCCACCTCCATGGGGGAACGGCCCGTGTGGGAGGCGGACATCCCGCTGGAGGCGATCCGGCGCGCCGCGCTGCCGGTCCTGGTGATCTGCGGAACCTGGGAGCACGCACCGGCGGCGTACCGCGAGCACGTGGGACTGCCCCTGACGGCCGTGGCCGAGTCCCTCACCGACTCCCTCGGGGGCCGCCTGCTGCACGTCCCCGGGTACTACCCGCACACCCAGGAGCCCGCCCTCGTCAACGCAGCGCTGCGGGAGTTTCGGGGCTGACCGCGTTTGCGCGTCGGCCGCCGATCCGCGCGGCCGACGCATGTCCGGTGTTGGTCCCGCCGGTTGCGGGCCGCGGGTGCGGCGGGGTGTGACGGATACCCGACCGGGTCGTCCCGGTGGGGGGCCGGGGCGACCCGGGTTCGGGTTGGTGGGGATGTTCCGTCGGTTGCGGATGTTGGTGTCTAGGTGAGGTCCATGGGGGTCGGGTGGTGGTCTTCCCAGATCCGTTGGGAGGTCGCTTCCGGGTAGGGGGCGGTGGTGGATTCGACGTCCATGAGGCGGGTCAGCCGTCGGTCGGGCTCGTGGGCGGGCCATCCGGGATCCCCGGTCGTGGCGAAACGTACCCAGGCCTGCTGGAGTTCCCGTGACACCGCCCGGATCCGGGGTGCCGGGCGGTCGCCGAAGAAGTATCTGCCGGTGGGGCTGTCCAACGTGCCGAAGGCCAGGGGGACGTCGAGGCTGTGGCAGGCGCCCAGGAGTGCATCGCCCGCCGGAGCGCGCAGTCGCAGTTCGAACAGGAAGGACGTGCCGCCGGCCGCCCGGTTCGCCTGGGCCAGGTGCAGGGAGGGCATCCGGAAGAGGGCGTCGGAGTATACGAGTTCGAGGAGTTCCTCGGGCGTGGCCGTGGGGTGGGCGGCGCGATAGGCGTCGGGGCCGTGCGGTGTGGGGGCGAACAGGTCCAGGATGGTGCGGGTTTCGTCTTCGGTGTAGGTGCCCGATCGTCTCGCCATGACGCTGAAGAGTCGGAATTCGTCGCGGGTGTGGCCGACGAGTAGGTCGATGCCGTTCGCGCGGGCGTCGGACAGGGCCTGCCAGGGGGTCGCGGTGAGCACTTCGCCGTCGAGGACCGGGCATACGGCGACGCCGATCCGCGCGAGGCGACCCCACCGTTCGCGGTGGTCTGCGGGATCGGCGCCGAGGGCGGTGAGTTCGGCGGCCAGGCGCGCGGGGGTGATACGGGACATGCCTTCGACGTCGGGGGTGGCGCCGGCGCGGGCGGCGAGCGCGGCGGTGACGTCTCGGGCGAGGTCGCGGGTGGACACAAGGCCGGGCACCGAGTGGGCGATGGCTTTGTGGAAGAGTCCGCGCGCCTGTTCCATCGTCAGCAGTGCCGCGATCGACCCGGCTCCGGCGGATTGTCCCGCCACCGTGACCCGGTCGGGGTCCCCGCCGAAGGCGGCGATGTTGCGCCGTACCCATTGCAGGGCCGCGATCTGGTCGAGGAGACCGCGATTGGCCGGGGCGCCCTCGACGAGGGCGAAACCCTCGACCGCGACCCGGTAGTTGACGCTCACCACGACCAGCCCGGCGCGGGTCAGGGCCGCGGGGTCGTACATCGGGTCGCCCGAGGCCCCGGCGATGTAGGCGCCGCCGTGGATCCACACCAACACGGGCAGCCCGGCCGCTCCCACGCTCGGGGTGGCGACGTTGAGGGTGAGCCAGTCGTCGCCGAGCGACACCTCCGCCGTCGGCCCCGCCTGGGGGGCCACGGGGCCGAACTCGCCGGCCTGCCTCGTCCCCTCCCACCCCTCGACCGGCGAGGGCGCGCGGAAACGCAACGGCCCCACCGGCGGCCGGGCGTAGGGGATCCCGCGGAACACCGCGTACCCCGTCCGCCGGCGCCCCTCGACGACTCCCTCCGCCGTGCGTGCCCTCGGTTGCTCGGACATGCCCCATCCCTTCGTTCGCGAACAGGCTCCGGCTTCACTTTTGACCGGTCGACTGTATTATGTCAACCGTATTGGAAAGGGAGGAGTGGGCGATGCCCAGGCAGGTGGACCACCGCGAACGCCGCGAGACGATCGCCCGGGCGCTGTGGCGCGTGGTCGAACAACGCGGCATCGCCCACGCGAGCGTTCGCGAAGTGGCCCACGAGGCGGGCCTGTCCCACGGGGCGGTGCAGCACTACTTCGCCACCCGCGAGGAAATGCTGGTCTTCGCCATGAACCTCGCGTCCGAGCAAACCGCGCAACGCGTCGCCGAACGCGTCGCGGAACTCGGCGACCCGCCACACCCACGCGACGTGCTCCGGGTGATGCTCACGGAGATGCTTCCGCTGCACCCCGACGCGCGCGCGACCAGCCGGATGAGCGCCGCCTACGTCCTGGAGGCCCTGCACGACGCGAACATCCACACACGCGTACGCCGGGACCTGATCCACGGCCGCGACCTCGTCGAACGCATCGTCCGCCAAGCCATCACCGACGGCCACATCACCCCCGACCACGACCCCGCCACCGAAACCGACCTCCTCCTGGCCCTCACCGGCCTCACACCCCTCCTCGAACTCGGCGTGATCGAACCCCGACAAGCCATCACCGCCATCACCCACCACCTCGACCACCTGTTCGCCCACCCGACCTGACCGGCCTCGACCGGCACCGACCGCCCCCGACAACGACGGGGACCGAACGAGAACACGGACAGGGCGGACGAGGACACACGGACGACGACATCGACGGCGCACCGCGACGACGAGGCCCCACCGACAGGCCGACAGGCCGACAGGCCGACAGGCCGACAACACCCGGAACGGCGAGGCGAACCCGACCGCCGTCGCAGGGGCGGGCGCCCGGTCGGGAGCCACGAGGTGAAGAAGTCGCGCCACAGGTGTACTCGTGGCGCCGTCCGCATCGCGCCCCCGCAACCGCGGCAGCCCCGCCCACTCCATCGCGCTCATGCGATCACAGCACACGCGGAGCTGCTGCGGCGGGCATCGGCCGTGCCGGGCCCGGCACGGGGCCGACGGGCGCGATCCGGCTGCTCTGCCCGGTTGGGTCCACGACCGGGTGGCGTTGCCGGGTTGGCGCGGGCGTGAACCGCTCCGTATCCCACCCGCGCCGCGCGCAACGAACAACTCGGCGCTCCGACCGGTGGGGTGGTAGCTTCGGGCGCGGCCGGCGAGGTGGTCGGGGCAGCGGACGGGGGAAGCGGCATGCCTGGATCGGCCGTCTACTTTTTCGGGCTCGGTGGCTTGTCACTCCTGCTGAGCGTGGTCGATCTCCCTTGGTTGTACCGGAAGTTCGCGGGTCCGGGTGACGGCTCGCAGGCCGCGCCGCGCTGGGGGGAGTCGTTCGGGAAGGGCCAGGTCGGTGGGATCCTGACCGCGCTGTGCGGTTTCGGGTTGGGTCTGCTGATGGTGAACCTGCACGATCGGTCGACGTGGGACCGGGACTCCGTCCGGTCGGCGGCGGACGGGCTCGCGGCGCAGTTGTCGAGTGGGTCGGTGCTGGAAGGGTTCGCCGGGTCCATCGACTACACCACACTCGTGGGGACCAGGCTCGATGCGCCGAACGGTTCGCGGTCGGCGTTGCGGATCGAAGGCGTCTCGGGGACGACGGCGGGCGCGCGGTTCACGATCGCGACGGACAGCGGGCGCTATCCGGTGTGTCTGACCGTGGAGAACGCAGGGCGCGATCCGGCGGATGTCCCAATGCGGATACCCAACGCGCCGGAAGGTTGGACCTCGCACCACGACCTCATACACGCGTGGGTCGACAACGGGGCGTGCCGGGCGACCTGACCGCCGCCGCCCCGCTCCCCCGGCTCGAGCCCTCGGGGTGCCGGACCGCGCCGCGGTGGTGGGCCGGGGCCGGCGCGAGGGCATCGGGTTCGGTCACCGGTGGCCCGGGGGCGCGGGTGCATCGACAAGATCTTTCGAAGCAGCCGAACGGAGCACCCGTATGAATCACGAGTGAGCACGGCCATCCCGCACTCCGACGCACGCGGCCGATCGGGCCCGAACCGGTCGTATTCAACGCCGAGCCCTCACTGCGGCTTGTTCAGGGCGTCCAGGTGTACGCGCTCGGGGCGGTAGAGATCGCTTCGCGTGGATCGTGTGATCGCTTCCCGGCTGGTGAGCAAATGCGAGGTCCATGGAGACGGCGGCGGTGACGATGTTGATGAGGAGTTGCCGGATTGAGCTGGTGGCCGCCCGGCTCTGCCACCGGGGCTCGGTCACTGGGTCCGGGGGCTTTGCCTTCTGGGTGATGTGGCTCTGCCCGGCGGCTTCAGGCTCTCGGGAAGGGCGATTTCGGTGAAGAGATGTTCCAGAGCGGCGACGGCCTGGGCGCCGGTGGCGGCGACTTCCGGAACGGTGTCGCCGGAGGCGCGGCGGAGTTCGAGCCATCCGAGGTAGGTGGCATAGAGAGCGACTGCCTGGCGTCGTGCAGGAACGGGTTCGAGCCCCACGTCGGTGTAGAGCTCGGTGAGGTAGGCGATTCGCCGCCGGGTGACCCGCTGCAGGATCGGGGCGACGGCGGGGTGATCGGCGTGGGCGACGATCGCGGGCCCGAGGCCGGAGATCTCCTCCGGTCCCAGCGCGATGGTGAACAAGGCCCGAAGCCGTTGCAGGGGATCGGTGATGTTCCGGATCTGCGAGATCAACGTGGTGGTGCCATCGCGCTCCCACATCTCCAGCGCGGCGGTCAGCAATGCGTTGCGATCTTTGAAGTGCCAGTAGAAGCTTCCCCGGGTGGCTTGCAGTTCGCCGGCGAGTGCGTTGACCGATACGGCCGCGACTCCGCCGCGTGCCAGCGCACGGAGTGCCGCGGTGGACCAATCGAGGGGTGTGAGCTGTTGCCTTGCCATGTCCGTACAGTACTGTATGGTCAGCTTCCATACAGGGTTGTATGGAAGCGCTACGGAACTGCTGCGACGCGGTGCGAGCCGGATGCTCGCCGGCCCGGCTCATGTCGCCGTTTCCGTCATGGAGGATTGACATGCGAAGCATCGAGTCGGGGAACAACGCTGCCCGCGCGGAAAACGGATCATGCCGAAGCAGGTCGGCAAGTGGCCGGGATTCGCGGCGGCCGTCTGGGGACTCCTCTGCGCGCTCCCTGGCTTCTACCGGGTCCTGGGTGGTGCGGCACGGACCGGGTCGACGATCGCTCCCTCGCTGTTGAAACTGCTCGAGGACAGGGACACCGGATTCATCGTGATCCTCTGGGCGTCCGGTGCCCTCAAGGTCGTCGGCGCCCTGCTCGGCTTGGCGCCGGGGCGCCCGTGGAGCCACAGGACCGGCTGGGTCGGAGAACTCGCGACAATCGATGACGCGACGTCGCCGGTCTCGACCCCCGTCCCGTCGCTCCACCGTCCGTCGGGCATCTTGAGTCGATCACCGCGACCCGCGAGGATGGTCGCGTCACGCTCGGTCGTCGAACCCCCCCACCCCGGAGGCGGATGTGCGCACACGTGTGAAGCGTCGAATCGTGTTGGGCGTCGCGTCGATCGCGTTGGGCGGTGGCGTCGTGATCGGCGCTGCGGCCCAAATGGCGAAGATGATCATTCCCGGCGCGGCGTGACGAAGGGCGCCGGGCGCGGGCGTCACCCGCCCGCGCTCGGCGCGGCCGCACGGCCCGACACGGCCGGAGCCCCGTCCTCAAGCACAGACCGCAGCCCCAGGTCACCAAGCACAGGACGACCTTCTCGATCGATGCCGCACCCCAGGTCGGAACACCGCGCCCCGAACCCGCCACTGCGAAAACGCACCCCTACATGACGATGCCGACCAACACACCGCCACCACACCACCCACGCACACGAGGCAGTCCGTGAACTCGCCCCGGTCTCCGGCAACAAGGGCCCGGAGGCCGACGTCAGTCCCGATCGAACTGCTCGGCGGTGACCGCGTACCGAAGCAGCCGCAGAAACCCCGCCGGGGCGTGGAGCAGCAACGGCCGCCCCTCAGCGGCGCATTCGGCGATCCGCCACCCCCGCACGCCCCAACCGGGATCCGCCTTGGTCCGGTCCCGCAGCACGTCGACCGAGAACCCGTCGAGCACCAGTGTCCGGCGCAGCAGCATCGGTGACGCCTCGAAAGGGAATACGGCCAGTTGCCCCTTGGACAGTCCGAGGCCGGCAACGGCCGTCGGGAAGGGTCGTCCCGAGCCCGGATCCCCGAATATCTGGGCGGAGGTCTCAACCACCCGGCCGTCGTCGAAGACGATCTGCTGTTCGGCCCAGTGCTTGTCCTCGTTGGCGTGGATCGGGAGGAGGCTCCCCGACAACGCTGCGATCAGTTGGCCGACCAACTCCCCCATCGGCGTACCCCTCCTCGGTCGCATCCCCCCGAATATCCAGCGCGAAGTCGACCGGTCGGGAAGGGCGTTCGGGGAACGACACGCGCGACATCCGGACCGGACTCCGACCAACCGACACCGGCCACTCGACGACCCCGGTCCCTGCCCGAATGCCACCTACACTGCCGCTTGGCGCCCCATCCCGGGCAGGCAATGCGGGGCGACGCGTGCGAGGGCGACGCGCAGGGGGTCGGAATGCACCCCGGGCACGGCAGAGGTCACCACCCGCACTCGAGGGGCGGACATCCTGCAGGCGCATGGCTTCGGCGGACGGCGATGATCGCGGACGGCCCGGTTCGCACGGTCGACGAGTGGGGTCTGCTCTGCCCGGACGCCCAGGACTGCGGCATCGCCAATCGGTTCGTGGTCGTCATGAGCACCCACCGCATCACCCGGATCGAACGAGGGATCGCTGTACACCGCCCACCACGACGGCGGGAACGGCTGGGCCACCCGCGATCACCTTGATCGTCTCGTAGGCCCATCCGTCGGCCCAGGGGCGGCGGACCAGGCAGCGTCACCCACACGGCGGTGGAGCCGTCACGGTCGACCTGGACGTACCCGCGCTCGCCGACCTGGCGCTGCGCCGCGGTGCGCCGGTCCGTCCAGGAGGGGTTCGCAAGTCGGTCTCCGGTCTCCAGGTCCACCACGGCCTCCTCCCCCGCCGCCGTGCCGACGTACAGGCGAAAGGGGGCCTGTCCGAAGACGGCGATCCACGCCGGGGCCGGTGAAGCCCGCGAGCAGATAATTGCCTCCCAGTTCGGCCGCGGTTGTGCGGGGCGCGTCGGTACGGCGGGTGTTGCGGGCCTGCGCGGCACGGGTACGCGCCTGCCGCCAAAGCCTGGCCCGCTCCGGCGGGACCCGGCACGAGGAGAGCAGTTCGTCCAGCGGGCCGCGCGATGTTCCCCTCCGACCCGCCGCAGGTTTTCCGGCAGCGGAGCCGGACCAAGTCCTTCACCGCCCCCAGGATTTGTGCGGCCATCGTCGACCACCTCGCCTACGGCGGCTGGCAATGACGATCCCTGTTCTACGGCCATTCGTTGGGGCGCTCGGGGTGACGTAATGGGATGTCGGTCCAGCTGCTGATCCGTCATGATCGCGCCATGAGTACTCCATACGCGTTCCGCGCGGCCGACAACTGGACGGGCGGTTTCTACGAGCTGGCAATCGAGGTGGGGCCGCGGAGCGATGCCCGGCTGCAGCGCGTCCTGACCGCGGTGTGGTCCGCAGCGGAAGTCCAGGGGTGTTTCGGTGACCGGTCCCGTGAACCCCACGAGCAAGAGCCCGTCGAGTGCACGGTGGAGTCCCTGACGAGGTTCGGGCACCTGCGAGGCCAGGTTCGCCTGCCGACCGGCGAACTCGTGGTCTGTGGTTGCGTGGCGATACTGGAAGACGGAGCCGACACCGTCGACTGGTTGGACTTCTACATTCCTGTCGGCGCCCTCGAGCGCACCGGCATCGCCCACCGCGAGAGCGGCCAACCGTCCTTCAGGTCCCGGGTTCTCGACGACTGGCTCGCCGCTGTGGGAACCGAGACGTTCCGCACCGCCGACTTCCACGCGGGCTACATCGGCTGGGAGACCTCCGGCTGCACCGATGCCGCCACCTTGAACGGCCGGATGCCGGAGTCACGGGGCATCGGCTACCTCCTTGCGCAAGACGGAGTACTGCGCTATAGAGCCGCCGACACCCACCCCTGAGGGATGTCAAAACTCGGTTCTGGCACAGACCTTGGGGAGCCGTCGCAGGGGGTCACGGAGCTGTTCGAGTGCGAAGGGCGGGATCGTGTGAGACCGCGCACGCCCCGCCGCTCACCGGACGAAACTGACGCTTCATCAAGTCTCGTCGAGCCGTCCTTGCCGGACTCTGCTGTGACCGGTGACGGTACCGCTCATGCAGAGCTGCGCATCGTCTTGGGAATCGCTGGTGTTCGACGGCATCACGACATGAATGTCTAAGCGGTGACCGCCGCGTCCGGCACGGAGGAGTGGCGGGCGGAGGGGCCGCACCTCCGGGGCGGTGTGCCGGACTGTGGCGGGTTCTCGAACCGGGTGCATGACCGGAGGTTGGGAGGCATCGGGGTCCTTGCCAGGGCAGCATCCACAGCTCCTGGTGAAAGGTGCTGGTCATGCTGCGGATGTCGAAGGTCGAGTTGTACGCGGCGATCCGGCGTGAAACCGCTGGAACGATATGACCGCAGCACTCGGCAACCCCAGCGCTCGCAACAGAGACACCGGCAGCCGGGACGGAGCACCCGCATCGAGACAGCGCAGGCGCCGGTGTCGGGTGTGGTTCAGGGGAGGTTCGACCGGACCAGGTGGAGGTGGGCAAAGTGGTCCCAATTGCCGTCCCAGTGAGGCGAGTTCCTGACATCTCGTACCATGTCCAGTGCCACACCGCTGACCACCCAGCAACCAGCCCGCTTGCGGTACGACCAGCGCTCCACCCGCCGCGGCGGTAACGGCCACGGTGGTCAGGATCGACCGGTGCAGCCAGACGATACGGGCCGAGCGGCGGGCGGCACCGTATGCCTGCGCCGCGTCCGTCAACTCCCTGCGCAGCCCGGCGAGGACGTCCGCGGGATGCCGGTAGTCGCGCCGCAGGTCCCCGAGCAGTCGATACACGGCCCGCATCAGCCTCTCCCGCTCGTCCGCATACCTCTCGCGGAACCGCAGCACGTCGTCCAACGCGGTGTTCGGCGCCGGCACGGGCAGCAGGCGTCCGATCTCCACCTCCCAGGCGGGAATGGCGTGGCGGGGCTCGAACGCGAGCTTCGCGAGCCGGTGGACATGCGGGTTCTCGGTGTAGGCGAAGACCGGTTCGTTGTGAACGCCCCAGTAAACGGCCATTTCGTGGGCGAGTACGGCCACGCGGCGTCGTGGACCTCGCGGGGAACGACGAGTTGCCAGAACCCTGATTGGAAGTCGACGCCCGCCACCCCTGGCGCCCCCGGCCCGACAACGCCGATCGGGCATGGGCGAGCGACCGGGCGGGCGTGCTCGGAGGCGGCACCACTTGTTGTACTTCACCCACACCGTCGCGTCGAGAATCCCCCGACGTGCGGCTTCGAACGCTCGGTGGCGGGACGATGCGACAGCTGTGGGGCCGAGGACGTCCCCGGATGACGGTCCACGACCGACCCGGGATCGGCAAGGCCGTCCAGGGCGGGCCGCGCCGACTGTGGGACGAGGTCGACGCCGCCCTACGATGGCAGGACGAACACCGCATTCACGGCCACGACTTCGGCATCACCGTCGAGGCCGGCCGGCAAGGGGCCTGGGCAAAACGGCCATACCGACGCCGGGAAATGCAGCCGGCGCCCCCGAACGCGTGAACCACCACGGGGCAGGGTCGGGTACCGCGTAGCAGCTGGTGTGTCCAATCCTGCGGCCCTTGCGGTCGTCTCCCGTCTGGGTACGTTGAGCAGGGGAAGCGCCGGCGCTCACCCGACTGCGGCGCGCGGGCGATCCGGTGCGAGGGCAGCCGGCGGCTCGAGCAACCCCGGCCCAACGAGGCGATGATGCGGACGGCGACCGAAATCGGCCCGGACCAATGAACACGACGCCCATTACAGGGAATTCCCAATCACGCTGCGCGGCCTTCTCAAACCCTGCGACACCGCAGGCCAACCCACCCATCGCCGAAAGACACACCCACCGCGACAACGGAAACCCCAAGCCGCCATGCACAGACGAACATTCTCAATCCGTGCCGCACCCCGCCGGGCCAGGGCACCACTCCCCGAACCCACCACCGAGAAGACGTACCCGCAGGCCGCGGTAATTCGGGTGACAGCGGCGGTCCGGTCGACCATCATCGGTCGGTGGCCGACACCGTGGACGTTCTGGAACTGCGCATCATCTGCCCGCCGGCTGCCGAGGTCGGGCTGGAGGTCCGCCCGATCATCGGCGGACTGGACCTGTTCGCCGACTCCCCCTACCGGAGCGTCAGCCCAAGGCACCTACTGGGATCGACGGGGCTACTGCGGGCCACCACCACCCCTCGCGAGGTCCGCATCGCCGAGACCGGATGCGTGGAGGAGTGCTGCGGCGCCCTCCACGTGACGATCAGGCGCGAAATGGAGCACGTGCTCTGGACAGGCTGGCGCAATCCGATGAACAAGGATGTCAGCCTGGCCGACTGCCGGTTCTCCGCCGACCAGTACGACGCCGAGGTCGCCCGGGCCGAGGCGGACCGCAGGTGGCAATGGCCCGGCACCGTGGTCGCCGATCTACTCGAAGCAAAGCTGACAGGGGACGACAGTGCGCTGGTCGCCTGGGACTGCGAACTCGAAGCGATCTGGGACCATCGGAACGAACCCGACTGGATCGACGTCGTGCTGCGCTCCCCTCGCGGCTGTGGCGAGCGTGGGGATGTCTGGCTCCAGTTCGGGATCAGGCTACCGATCTCCGCGGACGACCCAGCCGGCCAAGCGGAGCAACTCGAAGCCCGGCTGACCGCCGAAGATCCCCGTGCCACGGCACAGGTCTGGGGCGGTTCGCAGACGGCCGCCGAGAAGCTCGGCTATCGCTGGCCTCCGGAGTACCCCTGGGAATCGTGAGCGGGTGACCCTTGGAATCACCCCAGTGAGCGAACCGAAGGAACGCCGGCCGCGCCGGCCGCTGCGGCGGCGGTGAGGTCGCAGTTCATCGAGGCGTGGACGTGCTCGGTCACACGATCGTGGGCATGACTCTCCGGTCCGTTCCACCGCCCGGAACACTTGGAGTCCACTTCCTGGGATGTGCGTGTGCAGGTTGCCGTACCGAACGCGGGCCGTGCCCTGTTCGCTGCACGACGGTTCGGGATCGGCGACGGCGTGCGCGGGACCGCTCCATGCCCCGTGGGGGGCTTCCGTGCAAAAGCGCACCGAGGCAAATCGGTACACCCCCAGGAGTGACGGCGAGCAGAAAAAGGTCTCCCGTCCTGCCCGACCTCCCTCCGCTCCCGCCCGGTCTGCCTTCACCGCCACGGCCGCCCCGCGGCCCGCGCGTCACCGCGCCGGAGCCGGGTCTTGATTCACGCACGGCACTCCGGGACGCCCGCATCCCGAGCCCGGCGTGGCGGGGGGCGGGCGCGAGAGGTCGGCTTGGCCCTGCCCGTGTGCCGACGCGGTCTGGGGCCGTTGCCGACGAACGGGCGCAATCGAGCAACACGTCGGGCGGGACGGCGCCGACGCCGTCGCCCGCCGCGGGGCATGTCGGTGCGGGTGGGGGCAATCGAGCGGAGTACCGGGCCGGTCGGTCATGTCGAGGAGTTGATCGCGGGTTCGCAGCGCGGGGAAGTCCTGGGGGCGCTTCTTGTGCCACGCCGTCGCGTCGAGGGGACGCAGCAGGTCGTCGAACGCGTCCCGGGCCGCGATCGCGGTGGTGTCGGGTTCGTCCGCCCGCTCCCGCAGCGGGTGGCCGGCGGGCGCGCCTCGCATGCACTCCCCCAGCGTCGGCCACCGTTCGTCGAGCGGGCGCTCCGTAGCGCGGTCCAGGTGTGCCGGTCGGTGTCCCGAAACGCTCGGTGAGACAACACCGATCCGCGCCGATCTGCGATTTTCCCGCCCGATCAGCAACCGGACCCGAAAGTCGTAAGGAACACCAGAGCGCCGACCGGGCGTTCCAGGCCGCACCCGCCGAGGCGGCCGTCGGAAAGGGCGCAGGGGCGGAAACGATGCGAACGAAGTGTCGGAAGTCTGGGCTAGGTTCGGGCCGTGAACCACAGCAGTTCCAAGGCCGGGGTACCCCGCGAGCCCGACTTGCCGCCCTACCAGGCAGTCCTGGCGGAGACTGAGTGGGGTTCGCTCCAGACGGCTTTCGGGAACGGTGAATGCCTTCCCGAAGTCCTGGCACGGTTGCTGGAGCCCGATCCCAGGGTGCAGGTCACCGCTCTATCGGAACTGACGGAGCTGGTCTGCCATCAGAACTGCATCTACGAAGCCACCGCCCCCGTCGCCATGTATGTCGCCGGTGTCCTCGCCCACCCGGCCGCCATGACCCTGCGGCCGTATCGCAACGTCCCTATCCGCGCGACATTGCTGAACTGGTTGGCTTCCACGGCCTACGACGCCTCCGACGAGATCGTCGACCGAGTCGAGCGGTACTGCCCCGGCTTCCTCGCCCCCGGCACCACGGTGGCGGCCCTCCGGGACCTGCGCCCGATGCTCCATCGAGCCGTCGTGCCCTTCCTGCACGACAATCACGAGGACGTGCGCGAAGCCGCCGGCCTCGCCGCGCTCGTCCTCGTCGAACACCCCTCGCTTGCCCGACACCGCGATCAGCTCGCCGTGCACGCGCGCCGCATCCTGGACACCGGCAGTGACGACTTCAACCGGCGCATCGCCCGGAGGGCCCTCGAAACACGGGGCCACGACGTCACCGACATCGAACCTCTCCAGGAGGATCCCTGGGACTGCGGGCCACACAGCGACGGCCGCGGCGATCTCGAACCACCCTTCTGACCGGTTACGTGCGCCGCCCCGGACGGTGCGCGGCTACCCGGCGGTAGGCGTCGGGGACTTGCGCATGCGGATGAACTCATCCGACTCCTCGATTCGGCGCAGGTGATGGTCGACCAGCTCGGTCGGCGAGACAACGCGCGCACGAACCGCTGCGGCCTGCTCGACCAGCGTCAGGCCGTGAGGGTCTGTCATGATCCGTTCTCCCTTTTCCAGTCCTCAGGTACTCAGGTGCTCAGATTGTCTGAGGACTTTCCCCATAGAGTCGGACTCGGCCGAAAGGCACGGCAAGCCTTACTCCGCCGTGAGCGTGAACGCCGGCCCGGAGTGCTGTTCCAACGCCCTGGCTCGGCGACCTCACCGAAGGGCGCCGACCGGGCGCACGACGGGTCGAGACGGGCAGTCGTCAGCGTTTTGGTCCGGTGACCTCCTGGGTGCCGAGGACGGCGAGCAGGTCGAGGAGGTCGGCGCTGTCGGTGCCGACCGCGGGGGTGAACCACAGCAGTCGTTGTCGGCCGTCCTCGCTGAACAGGTTGAGGCAGTTGACCTCGATCGGGCCGAGCATGGGGTGGTCGAGGCGTTTGCGGTCGTCGCGCCGGAACGCCACGTCGTGGTCGGCCCACAGGGCGGCGAATTCGGGCGAGGTGTCGAGGAGCGATTCGATCATCGAACGGGCCTCGGGGTCCTTGGCATCGCGTCGGGCGGCGGCGGCCCGCAGGTCGGCGACGAAGGCCCGGGACTGGCCCGCGTGTTCGGCTTCGGGATACAGCCGGCGGGCGTCGGGTTCGGTGAACCATCGGAGCACGAAGCTCGCCCGCGCGCCCCGGAAGCCGGACTGGTCCCCGAGCAGCGCCACCGCGAGCGGGTTCTGGATGAGCGTGACGTGCAGGTCGGTGATGACCTGTGCGGGGGTCGAGGTCAGCCGGGTGAGCAGGTCGAGCATGCCGGGATGGACGTGCGAGGCCGCTCCGCCGGGCCCGGGCACCGGGCGATCGGCCAGGTGGTAGAGGTGGTCGCGCTCGTCGGCGGTCAGGCGCAGGGCCCTCGCCAGTGCGGCGATCATCTGCTCGGAGGGCTGGGATCCGGCGCCGCGTTCGAGTTCGTTGTAGTAGTCCACCGACACGCCGGCGAGGTGGGCGACCTCGTCGCGGCGCAGCCCGGGCACCCGGCGGCGGGGTCCGTGGGGAAGACCCACGTCGGCGGGGCGGATGCGGGCGCGCCGGGAGCGCAGGAACGCTCCCAGCTCGGTGTACTTCACGGATCCCATGCCCGCCATTGTGCGTCGGGCCGGGCCGGCGACCCAGGGGATGACATCCCCTGGTTCCGCCTGCCGGCGCAGCGCATCGTGGAGGGCATGACTACGAACCACTCCACAACCACTCCCGCCGAGGCGACCAGTACTCCCGAGGCGACCAGTACCTCCGAGGCGACCAGTCCTCCCGAAGCGGCCGGGCGAGTCGCCATCGTCACCGGCGGCTCGCGCGGCATCGGCCGGGCGGTTTCCCTCGAACTCGCTCGGGGCGGTCTCGCGGTCGTGGTGAACTACACCCGCGACGCGGTCGCCGCCGAGGAGACGGTGGCGGCGGTCACCGCCGGCGGCGGGCGGGCGGTCTCCGTCCGCGCGGACATCGCGGACGAGCACGCGGTCGCGGCGTTGTTCGAGCGGGCGGAGCGGGAGTACGGCGGCGTGGACGTCGTGGTGAACTGCGCCGGCCGACTGGCCCTGTCCCCCGTCGCCGAGCTCGACCTGGCGGTGCTCGACGCGGTACATCGCACCAACATCCGCGGCGCCTTCGTCGTGGCGCAGCAGGCCGCCCGGCGACTGCGGGCGGGCGGCTCGTTCGTGGGGTTCTCCACCTCCGTGGTGGGCACCCGGTTTCCCGCGTACGGCGCGTATGCGGCGAGCAAGGCGGCGGTCGAGTCGCTCACGCTGATCCTCGCGCGCGAGTTGCGCGGACGCGACGTCACGGTCAACACCGTCGCGCCCGGCCCCACCGCCACGGACCTGTTCCTCGACGGAAAGACGCCCGAGGAGATCGACCGGCTCGCCAAGACCCCGCCCCTGGAGCGGCTGGGCACCCCCGACGACATCGCCCGGGTGGTCGCCTTCCTCGCGAGCCCGGCGGGGCACTGGATCAACGGCCAGGTCCTGCGCGCCAATGGGGGCATGGTGTGATGCCGCAGCCGAACGTCGTGGTGGTCACGGGCGCGTCGAGCGGTTTCGGGACGACGTCGACGTCCTGTCCACGCAGCGGGTGAACCGCGCGGTGCTGCCATTCATGCGCGACCGGGGACGGGGCCTGCCGGTGTGGGTCGGCTTCTCCTCGACCCGCGGCGGACATCCGCCCTTCCTGGGGCCGTACGTCGCCGCCAGGGCCGCGATGAACGCCCTCGCCGAGAGCTACGCCGCCGAGCCGATCAAGTTCGGCTTCGGCATCGAGACCACCCTCATGGTCCACGGCGCCGGCCACTGACCACGCCGGCACCGGTCGGGATCGGTCGGGATCAATCCCGAGGCCGCGCCTTCGCGGCCCCGGGCTTCCGCGTCACGGAAGAAAACACTCAAGGAGAAACACCCATGCCTTTCGCCAACTTCAAGGTCCCCGCGGGCACCGTCACCGCCGAGGACAAGAAGAAGATCGTCCAGCGCACCACAGACCTGTACGCCGAGATCTACGGTGAGCGGGCCCGCTCCACCACCGTCGTGCTGATCGACGAGGTCGTCGACGGCGGCTGGGGTGTCGCCGGCAGCGTCCTGACCGCCGCCATGCTCAACGGCGACGCCTGACCCCCACCCCGCCAGCGGGGCCGCGGCCGCGACGGCGCGCAAAATTCGGCCGGGGAGGGGTCGTTGGGCAGGAAGTAGCCTGGCGGCGGGGAGACTCCGGGTCGGTGGTGGGTCTCGGCGGCCACACGCGCGCCGAGGAGACCGCACCCGCCGAGCGCCACGAAGCGGGCCCGCAGGTCGTCGATCTCCGCGGCCTGGGGCAGGACCTTGTACCGGAACGACGCCAGGGTGTCTTGGGCCGTCTTCCTCGGCGGACGGGGCCAACCCGCCGGCGCGTTCGCGCAACAGGCTTCGCAGCAGCGGCCGTTCACCGTCGGGCCGGTCGCGCGGCGACGGGTGGGGCCGGGTGCACGACCGGGCGTTCAGCCGTTCCTCCGCGCGTTGGCGCAGCGCCGGCGGGGGCACCGACGCGTCGGCGTGCGCGGGTATGAACGACCGATGGGTGGGCTCCGGCCGGTTGAGGTGACCCAGGGCCAACGGCAGGCCTCCGATGCGCAGTTCGCTCTCCGCCCCCGCGCGGCGACCGGGCGGCCGTCGTGGTCGAAGACGCCGAGGACGCAGTTGTCGACGGGCAGTCCGATCGGGATCCGGTCGATGTCGGCGGCCTCCCGGGGGCAGGGCCGGTGCGTGACGTCGACGGCGGCCTCGATGGAGCCGGCGACCCGACCGGCGGGCGAGGGTCCGTCGACCGGATTCCGGGGAGGGACCGCCGCGTGGTGCCGTCGTGTGACCGCTCGGGCTACAGTCCGCCGGCCACGCGGAGGTTCGCTCCGGTGGTGTAGGAGGCGTCGGCGGACAACAACCAGGAGACGGCGGCGGCGATCTCGTCCGGTTGTCCGGCACGGCCCAGGGGACGGACGACCCACACATCACGCCACGGCCCGCCCCGGCCGTTTCGGCGCCGGGGCGGGCACGGGTCGCCCACGCGAACAGGGGCGGAACCCGCAGGGGGTCAGCGAGCCGTACTCGGTGCCGACATCGAGAGTTGCCGCACCGTTCGACCCACGACCACGCGCGACATGGGCGTGGCCTGGCCGAGAGGCGGCCCGTGCGGCCCCGCGTGGGTCGTACGGGCCGCCGTCGTGCCCGCGTTCGCGGGGGTCAGATCTTCAGGAGGGTGTACAGGTTGCTGAACCGTCCGTGGGGGTCGCACCAGGTGACCTTGGTGGACCCCGTATAGGTGAAGCCGGGTGGCACGAGGCATGCCTGCAGGCCCGTGAAGGGCAGCTCGATGGTGTAGTACGGGCTGAAGCCGGTGCCCCCGCAGAACGTGACGAGGGTGGCGGCGGTGTAGGTGTAGCCGGGCGGGACCGTGCAGGAATACGAACTGTACGTCGGGGCCGGCGCCGGAGCCTCGGTCGCCACGGCGGATGCCTGGGTGGTGGCGAACATGGCCGCCGCGGTGCCCAGAGCGAGCAGCGCGGACCGAACTTTCGATCGTGACATGGGATTTGCACTCCTGGATGTTCGTCCATGGGACAGAACCGATGGCCGAAAGCCGAGACCGGAGCCTGTCCCGCACCCCGGTCACCGCAGAGCGTGCATGGGAAGTCTCATCGCGCACCCGCACGCCGGCAAGGGCTCGCGCCCGGCACCGTTGGAAATCGGCCGCGCCGCCAACCCTCGCCCACCAGCCGCGACACCCACGCGACCCGGACGCCATCCGGCCACACGCCGTCCACGGGCGCGAACGACCCCTCTTCGGTCGGGCACAATCCAAGGCCTTGACGGGCACATTGGCCGGCTACCGGGGGTGGGCACGGGTTCGCGGTGGACCGAAACGGCCGTAGGGCGGGCCGGAGGAGGGCGCCGGCAGACGCCGCACCATCAGCGGTCGCACCACTGCCGTATCCGAGGAACCCGGCAGCGGAAGTACCGAGACCGAAGAATGACGCCTCGCCGCCACGTGGCCCGCCCCGCCCGCATCCGGCCACATATCCGCGATCACACCGCGACGACCGGTTCCCGAACCGCCCAGAAGGCCGCCCTCGGGATGCGAGAGAACGGCCACTGGCCCTGCGTCATGCCGATTGTGGGTGCTGCGGGGCTTCTGCGGCTGTGCGGCCCAGGGGACTGTTTTTTCTGGCTAGTGTTCGAGGAGCGATGTCGCCTGGGCGAGGGCCGGGTCCTGGCCGGTGGAGCGGTCCGCGGCGGTCAGCGGCGCGTAGATGTCGGGGGGTACGCCGATGCCGTCGACGATCTCGCCGTTGGCGCCGATGGCGCGCTGCGACGGGAAGCGGATCGCGCTCGTGTTGTCGGCGAGCGCGTACAACCGGGCGGGACCGGAGTTCACGCCCGCGGTGCGGGTGCCGATCAGGGTGCCCAGGTGCAGGTCCTTGACGCCGGTCGCGAACGCCTCGCAGGCGGAGGCGCAGCCGTCGTCGGTGAGGGTGACCATCGGCAGGTGCAGCAGCGGGGTGTTGTCGTCGACGCGCTGGGGGTCGCAGCGGCCGTTGGCGTCGCAGAAGGAGAGGACCGTCGCGTCGTGGATGAAGGCACCCAGCAGTATGTTGCCTTCGTCGGCGACGCCGCCGCGGTTGCCGCGTACGTCGAAGATCACGCCGGTGAGCGTCGTCGTCGCCCGGAGATCGGCGATGGCCTTGAGGATCTCCCGGGCGACGCCCGGGTAGAAGGCATCAAAGCGGATCCGGGCCATGCCGCCGTCCAACACCGCGGCGTCCACGTGCGGTTGGGCCGGTGGGGGCAACTCGCCGGGGGTGACCGCCAGTTGCCGTGTCTCACCGGTCGCGGGACGGCGTATCGTCAGCGTCACCGGCGTGCGTTGCGGAGCGGGCGGACGCAGCAGGTCCAGGACTCCCGGGTTGAGTTTGCCGCTGGTGAAGGCCGGGACACCGTTCACCGACTCGATGATGTCGCCGGGCGTGAGTCCGGCGACGGCAGCGGGGCTGCCCGCGGCGACCTCGGTGGCGAACAGCGGTCCGGTGAAGTCGGGCGCGGTCTCGGCGCGTGGCAGTGCGTGGTTCAGGCTGACGCCGAGGCCCCACCGGGGAGCGCCCGGGCCCGGGGCGATGCCGGACGCCTGGTAGCCCGCGTGGTTGTCGTGGAGGGCGGCGAGCATGCCCTGGATCGCGACGACGGCGAGGGACGAGCGCAGCGCCTGGTCGTTCGGCGCCGCGTCCAGTACCTCTTGGAGGCGCTTGCCGAAGCGCGCCCAGTCCTTGTCGCGGTGGCCGGTCAGGGCGGGCAGCACGGCGTTCGGCTGGTCCGAACCGCGCTTGCGTAGTTCGCGGACGACGGCCTGGAAGGCGTACTGGAGCAGTATGCGGTCGTCGAGCCGCGAGCCGCCGTAGTAGTTGTCGAACAGGCAGTAGTACGCCTGCCGCACGGTAGCGACGGACGTCGGGATCGGTGTCTGCGCGGGCGGTTGGGGCCGGGTCGGATCCTGAGCGACGCAGGCGGCGGGCCGGCCCGCAGAGTCGGCCGAGGCGGCGAGGTCCGGAACGAGAATGCTCCCGGCGACCAGGACGCCGGCCAGTACGGTCACGCCCAAAGCTGCCGGCACGCGCCGCTTGCGGGTCAGTGCCCGGCGCCGGTCCCCGCGCCCTCGGCTGACCGGCCCGGCTTCGGGCGCCGGGTCCCGGCGGTGCCCGCCCTCGGCTTCCGCGGGTGCACATTCGTCGGCCCCGGTTGGCGCTGCCGGGGCGGATTCGGCCGGAACGGCTTGGGCAGTTGCGTCGGTGGTGGGTACGTCGTTGCTCATCTGGGCTGCTCCCGAACTCGCGTCAGTCCTGCGGACGCGGCGGCACCTCTGTCGGTGCGTCGGCCGCGCTGACGGAAGTTCTACCGAGCGGCCGGTTTCACGGCGGTTTCGTCGCCGCAGCGGGGAAGGCGACGGTGACCGCCAATCCGCCGCCGGGGCGCGCGGCGGCGGTGAACGCGGCGTCGTGGGCGGACGCGATTGCCGCGACGATGGACAAGCCCAGGCCGAGGCCCGCGGCGTCGGCGGTGCGCACGTTGCGGGCCGGGCGGGTCGCGTCGAGGCGTTGGAACGGCCGGCTGATCCGTTCGACGGCGTCCGCGGGTACGACGGGCCCGGTGTTGGCGACGGTGATCACGGCGCGGCCGCTCTCCGTGGCGGTGACGATGTCGACGTGTCCGCCGGGCGTGTTGTAACGGATCGCGTTGTCGAGCAGGTTGGCGACCAGCCGTTCGATGAGCGCCCGATGGCCTGCGGTGACGGCCTCGTCGAGCGACGGGCGCAGCGTGACGAGCCGCGCCGCCGCGTCCGTGCCGCACCCGACCACGCTCTCCGCGACGAGCCGGGCCAGGTCGACCGGGCGGCGCACGTCGACGCCGGCTTGGCCGCGGGCGAGGGTGAGCAGCGCTTCGATGAGCCGCTCCTGCTGCTCCCCTGCGGCGAGTATGCGCTCGTGGGCGGTACGCAGCGACGCGATGCTCGGTTCGGGGTCGGCCAGCGCGACCTGGCCCAGCACACGCTGTCGGGCCAGCGGCGTACGCAGCTCGTGGGAGGCGTTGGCGACGAACTGCCGCTGCGCCTGGAACGATCCCTCGAGCCGGGCCAGCAGCGCGTCGAACGTGTCGCCCAGCTCCCGGAGTTCGTCCCGGGGTCCGTCCAGGGCAAGGCGCCGTTGCAGGCTGGTGGCCGAGATGTCCCGCGCGGTGGAGGTGATGGTCCGCAGCGGGCGCAGAATGCGACCGGCCACCACCCATCCGAGCAGCACGGATGTCAGCACCATCAGCCCCAGTGCGAATCCGGACTGGACGATCAGGGTGTGCAGCATGGCCGACTTCTGGTGGTCGACGGTCCGCTGGACCTCCTGCTGAAGGGAGTCCGCGGCGGCCGGGTCACCGGGCCCTGCGTTCGGCCGCGCCCCGTCGCCGGGCGCCGCGATGTCCGCGCCGGGGGCCGGAGCGCCGCCGGTCGGAGCGGCGACGCTCGGAGCGCCGACGCTCACCTCACGCTTGACCACCGCGGGCGGACGATCCAGGGCGCCGGCCACCAGCGCGTAGGTGATCGCCAACAGCGCCGCCCCGCAAACCAGGAACAGCCCGCCGTACAGGGCGGTCAGCCGCAACCGCACGGTACCGCGGGGCCGACCGAACCGCACGATCCCGGCGGTGAGGCGACCGGACCCCCGGAGAAACGTGCGCGGGGTCGGCCGGCCGGCCCGCCCCGCCGGCCCGCTCAGGCGACCTCTCCAAGCATCCGATAACCCCGGCCGGCCACCGTTTCGATGACCGGCGGCGCCCCGAGCTTGGCCCGCAGCCGGCTCACGGTGATCTTCACCGCGCTGGTGAAGGGGTCGGCCGTCTCATCCCAGACACGCTCCAGCAGTTCCTCGGCGGAGACCGCGCGACCCCTGGCGGCCAGGAGCAGTTCGAGCACGCCGAACTCCTTCGGCGTGAGCACCAGCGGCCGACCGCCCCGGACGGCGGTGCGCCGGCCGGTGTCGACCACCAGATCGCCGCACCGGACCACAGGCGGCACGGCCGGATGGGAGCGGCGCGCCAACGCGGCGATCCGGGCGACGAGCACCGGAAAGTCGAAGGGCTTCGTCAGGTAGTCGTCGGCCCCCAGCCCCAGCCCGTCCACAATATCGTCCGCCGTGGCCGCGGCCGTCAGCATCAGCACGCGACTGCGGCCTCCGGCGGCGATCAGCGCCGCACAGACGTCGTCGCCGTGCGTGCCGGGGAGGTCCCGGTCCAAAACCACCACATCGTACGCGTCGCGATCGGGCCCCAACGCCCGCTCCAGCGCCGCCTCGCCGTCGTACGCGAGATCGACGGCCATCTGCGCACGCCGCAGACCCACCGCCACGACCTGCGCCATCTCCTCGTCATCCTCGACCACAAGCACCCGCAACGCCCCGCCTCCACCCCACACTCAGCGACCCGGCGTCCCGCAGCCTAACCGGGCCATCGGGTCGACCGACCCGCAACATGTAGGGCGAGGCAAGGCACTTGCGGACCAGGCCCTCCAGGAGCGTACGGCGATCGGTGCAGGGCGTGCGGTCGGCAACCAGGTCCCGGTCGTCCGAGAGCACGACGTCGAACAGCATCAGGTCAGTACGTGCCGAACGGTCGAACTCCCTTTTCCGACGGTTTGGTTCAGTCCTGTCGGGCGAACTCGGCGAGTACCTGCGGGGTGGCGATTCGACGCGATGCGAAGTGGTCCACCGGGCCGACGTTCAAGTCCCGTACGGACGCGCCGTGTTCGGTCAGGCGGCGGGCACAGCTCTCGGTGTTCGCGAACGGGACCGTGCGATCGGCGGCGCCGCCGGGCAGCACGACGGGTACCGAAGGCGTCCACGAGCAGGTCGCGTCGTCGGGCCGGCGCAGGCGGGCCACGAACTCGGCCCTGAACAGCCCTTCCAGGGTGTCGGGAAGCTTGTCGAGCACGTCCTTGTCGGGCAGTTTGCCGGCGAACAGGTTCGTCACGTTGCCGACCTGATCCGCGCGGAAGACCTCCGCCGGGTTCCGATACAGACCGTAAATGGGACCCCAGGCGAGCATGAGGTAGTCCGGCGAGAGGTTGGTCTCCCTGCCCTGGTACGCGAGCGCGCCCGGCCGCATCACCCGTCCAGGTCGTAGGGGCCGGCAACCGGGGCGAGCGCGCCGAGCCGCAGGTGCGGATCCGCGCCGCCGTCCAACGACCGCGCCATCGCCCGAGCCGCGACCGACCTGTGGGGCTCCACATGGGGCGGCAACCAGATCTACGGCACGAAGCTGTGCATCACCGCAGCCGAAATGCTGGGAGAAGACCCCCACACGGAACCGTGGAACTGACACCCGCCAAGCCCCCCGGACCGAACCGGCCGAACCGGCCGAACCGCGTTCACGACGTCTGCCGGGACCGGTGGGAGATGCTTGAAGTTCATGCGTTGACGCTACGGCTCCGTACCCACGGCACCCGGCGATTTCCGAGGTATCGGCGGCGAGGACATCGGAGCCCGGCTGGAACGGCAACGGCGCAGTGCGGTGGGCCTGTTCCCGGCGGGAGGTGGCGGCGCGCCGGGTCGTGTCCCGCGCCTGCGGTGCCTGGATCGTCTGATGCCGGCAGGCCAAGTCGCCGCCGAGGGATGGGGCCGATGTTCAATCGGTGTGCGGCCGGCTCCAGGCGCGCAGGGTTCGGGCGACGTCGGTGAGGGTGTGTTTGCGTTCGCGGATGTCGCGGGTCAACTGGACCCAGCCGCCGGGAGGGACGGTGAGGGGTTCGTCGGAGCCGGCCATGTAGCGGTCGGCGCAGGCGCAGCCCACGACGGCGTTGAAGTCGGCGAAGGGCTCCAGGACGATCATGGAGTGGACGAACGTCGCGGCGCGTGCGGCGGTCTCCTCGTAGTACAGCTCGCCGCGGAAGCGTTCGTAGCGGTGGCGCTCGACGCAGAACGCGAACGATCCCCAGTCGGTGAGCGGCAGGTTCACCGGGTTGTTCGCGGTCTGGATGTCCAGGACCCATCCGGCGTCGACGCGCAGGATCAACGCTGCCCCTCGGGGAAGGCGTCCTCGAACTCGGCCAGGTGCTCGGTGACGAACGTGGCGGCACCGGTGACAAAGTTGCGGCGGGCGGCCTCGGACACGCTCAGGTCGTGCACATGGGCCTTCACGGACTTGCCCCCGAGCTGTGCGGCCTTGCGCACGGCGGCGAGTTCCTCGTCCGTGTACTCGATGTTCAAAGCTGGCATGGCGACAAGGTACCAGGCAGGTACCACCAACGGTACCGACCCGGTACCAAAACCGCGGGCACCCCCGGGAGCCGTCGTCGGCGACCGCCGAGCCGGGGCGAATGGTGTTGCGGACGGCGTCCGGCGCGGTCGTGTGAGGCTTCCGCTTCGGCGGGCCCGGGCACTCCATGTCGTGCCGTGGTGGGTGCGGGCGTCGCCAGGAACGCGGCCGTGGCGGCGGCGAGGAGGGAGATCGCAGCGCAACTCCACCACACCGTCTCGTAGGCGGTTTCGGCGGGGAATCGGCCGCCTTTGAAGGTCATGCCGGCGAGGATGGCGGCGAAGACGGCACCGGAGACGCTGCCGCCGAGGGTTTTGGCGGTGCTGTAGATGCCGGTGTCGACGCCGGTGCGGTCGGCGGCGCTCGCGTCGAGGACGAGGACGGGGAGCATGCCGAGGCCCAGTCTGAGTCCGAGGCCGAGGCCGACGTCGGAGGCGAAGAAGTGCCATGCCCTGCTGTGGGCGACGGCAAGCAGGACGAATCCGGCGGCCATCGAGGTGCCGCTGATCACGAGCGTTGCCCGGGGTCCGGTGACGCGAGCCAGGAGCGGGGCCAGTGCCGAACCCACGAAGGCGCACACCGCCGCGGGCAGGAGCATCCAGCCGACGGTGCGGGTGTCGTAGCCCAGCCCGTAGCCGAGCATGTCCGGCGGCGATCCGAGGAAGAGCGCGGCGGCGCTCTTCGAGGCGTACAGGGTCACGCCGACGAACAAGGAGGCGGTGTACACGGGCCACAGAGTGCGGCGTGCGGCGGCGCGGACGTCGACGATGGGGTGCTCGACGCGGAGTTCGGCCGTCGTCCATGCGGCGAGCAGGGCGGCGGAGGCGGCGAACAGCGCGAGCGTGTCGGGCCGGTCCCAGCCGTGGCCGCTGCCGCGCGAAAAGCCGAGCATCAGCGTCGCGAGCCCGGGGCTGAGCAGTGCCGCGCCGGTCCAGTCGATGCCGCCGCGGGCGCGGGTGGCGGTGTCGGGGACCAGGAAGAAGGACAGCGCGGCGATTCGCCGCCACCGGAAACCCCAACGGCAGCGGACAACCCCGCTGGATGCCCTTCCGGGGCGACGGTTGGGTGCAATCATTCGCAACCACCACGATCGGCCGGACCGACCGCAACGCGGAACACCAGTGCGCCTTCTGGAAGACCATCGATTCGCGACCCGAGGGTCCGTGAACCGAAGGTCGGGTTCACCGTTGCCTGTTCGCGGCTGGGGGATTTCCGTGGTCACGCTGAGGGTGGTCGACAGGAAGGCGCTGACCGAGGCCGTGGACCACCTGGGCGCCTGGGGCGTCGAAGGTGTCGTGGTGATCACCCCGCAGCGACAGGCCGTCGCCGCGTTGGCCGAACTCCGCTCTCCCTTCCCGGTGGTCTCCCCGGAAGGGGCACATGGTCCGGCCATTCCCGGCGTATCCCTCGATCAGCATCTGCCGACCATCGGGCATCGGACGGTGTGGCATGTCGCGCGCCCGTGCCGCCCCGCGCCATGGGTGTGACCGCACTCGTGGCCGGAACGTGCGGGCGCGGCGGGCCGCCTGCCTCGCTGTTCAGCCACCGCTCTGCATGGCTTCCTCGGCTCGCTTCGCCATCTCTTGTTCGGAGACGTCCTCGACGTGCGAAGCGACGCTCCAGCGGTGACCGAAGGGGTCCTCGAACTGGCCCGTCCGGTCGCCGTAGAACTCGTCCTTCACCGCCCGCAGTTCCCGGGCGCCCTTGGCGAGCGCATCGGCGAAGACCGCATCGACGTCCTCGACGTACACATGAAGCGTCACCGGCGTACCACCCACGGCCTTCGGGCTCCGGAAGCCCATGTCCGGGAACTCGTCCGCGAGCATGACGATCGAGGTGCCCAGCTGTAGCTCGGCATGGCCGATCCTGCCGCCGGGCGCGGCCATTCTCATGCGCTCGGTCGCGCCGAGGACGGAGACGTAGAAGTCGATCGCGGCCGCCGCTCCGTCGACGCAGAGGTAGGGCGTGACGCGCGGGTAATCCTCGGGCACGGGTTTGACGCTCACGGTCGCCGGCCTCTCCGGTCGGTGGCGATACGGCCGACGGTCGGGCACGACTGTCGACTCGGGCAAAGCGGTATGCCGGGCCTACCGGACACGCAGGATCAGCGTGGCATGCGGCACAGCGCCACGCGCCAGGCACGCCGTATCCCGAGTTGCCGGTCACCCGCCTGGGCCCGAAGGCCACCCCCCATTCGGTCTGCCGCGCGAACCCATGGGCGGGGTCCGGGAGGCGCGGACCGACGGGCGGGGGCTCCGGTAGCGCCGAATGGGGCACTGTGCTCGCGATGCCCGCGCGTCTCGGCGGGCGGGCGCACCATGCGGGATACGTTGCGCGGCGAGGCTTTGGGGCGAGTATCCGCCGCACCGGCGAGGGCCCGGTACGGACCCGCTCCGGGCCCTCGCCGGTCGGGAGGACTGACGTGAGTGTGAGTCGGGAAGCCGAACGCGACGTGGCACCGCTCCTGCCCCCGGGTGGTGAGCGGGCGGGCGCCGGGGCCCGAGTGGTCGGCTGGCTGACCACCACGGACCACAAGGTGATCGGCTACATGTACATCACCACGTCGTTCGGGTTCTTCCTCATCGGCGGAATCCTGGCGCTGTTCATCCGCGCCGAACTCGCCCGACCGGGCAGCCAGATCCTGTCCAACGAACAATTCAACCAGGCGTTCACGCTGCACGGCACGATCATGCTGCTGCTGTTCGCGACGCCGCTGTTCGCCGGATTCGCGAATGCCGTCATGCCGCTGCAGATCGGTGCGCCCGATGTGGCGTTCCCGCGCCTGAACATGCTCTCGTACTGGCTGTACCTCTTCGGCGCCCTCATGGTCCTGGGAGGTTTCCTCACCCCGCAGGGCGCGGCGGCCTTCGGGTGGACGGGCTACGCGCCGCTGTCCGGCGTGATCCGATCGCCGGGTGTCGGCGCCGATCTGTGGATCATGGGTCTGGTCCTGTCCGGATTCGGCACGATCCTCGGCTCGGTCAACTTCATCACCACGATCATCTGCATGCGGGCGCCGGGCATGACCATGTTCCGCCTGCCGATCTTCTGCTGGAACGTGCTGCTGACCGGCTTCCTGGTGCTGATGGCGTTTCCGATCCTGGCCGCCGCGCTCCTCGTCCTGGAGGCCGACCGCAAGTTCGGCGCGCACGTCTTCGATCCGGTCAACGGCGGGCCGCTGTTGTGGCAGCACCTGTTCTGGTTCTTCGGGCACCCCGAGGTGTACATCATCGCGCTGCCGTTCTTCGGCATCATCAGCGAGGTTCTGCCGGTGTTCTCGCGCAAGCCGATCTTCGGCTACCTGGGCCTGGTCGGCGCCACGATCGCGATCGCCGCACTGTCCTCGGTGGTGTGGGCGCACCACATGTTCGTCACGGGCGCGGTGCTGCTGCCGTTCTTCTCGCTCCTGTCGTTCCTCATCGCGGTGCCCACCGGGGTGAAGTTCTTCAACTGGATCGGCACGATGTGGAACGGCTCGCTGTCGTTCGAGACTCCGATGTTGTGGTCCCTCGGCTTCCTCGTCACGTTCTTGTTCGGCGGGCTGACCGGGGTGATCCTCGCGTCGCCGGCGCTGGACTTCCACGTCTCCGACACGTACTTCGTGGTGGCGCACTTCCACTACACGGTCTTCGGCACCGTGGTATTCGCGATGTTCGCCGGCTTCTACTTCTGGTGGCCGAAGTGGACCGGGAGAATGCTCGACGAACGCCTGGGCCGGGTGCACTTCTGGTGCCTGTTCGTCGGCTTCCACACCACGTTCCTGGTACAGCACTGGCTCGGCGTCCGGGGCATGCCCCGTCGGTACGCCGACTATCTGTCCGGCGACGGCCTCACGGCCCTGAACTCGCTGTCCTCCATCGGGGCGTTCCTGTTGGGGGCGTCGACCCTGCCGTTCCTGTACAACGTGTGGCTGACCTACAAGACCGGCAAGAAGGTCGCCGTCGACGACCCTTGGGGGTACGGGCGTTCGTTGGAATGGGCGACCTCGTGTCCGCCACCCCGGCACAACTTCACCGCGCTGCCGCGCATCCGCTCCGAGTGCCCGGCCTTCGACGCGCGGTATCCGGAGATCGCCATGCTCGGCGTGCGCCAAACCCGGCCGGTAGGGGACGGGATCGACGGCTCGAATCCGAGTCCCGGGTCGGACTCGGGCCGGGGCCTGTGAGGGTCCGGCGCCCGGAGCGCGCTTGGGCCCGAAGACCGACGCCGGGGATTGGAACCCGGAGTACGTGGGATAGGCCGAACATGAGCCAACGCGCGTACCTCGAGGGTGGACCGGACGACATGCCGGAGCGGATCGTCCCGATCACTCCGCCCGGAGTCGAGCTGAAGATCCCGTTCCGCAATGGATACGAGCACTTCAAGAGCACCTCGCGACACCGGGAGACCCCGGAGGGCAGGTTGCCCGTCTACGAGTGGTGGGAAAGGACCGAGGTCGCCGACTGACCACGGCGAACGGAAGCGAGTGGCAACCGACGGCGGCCCGCTTCGATGGCCACGGCGGCGTACGCATGCGGTCAGTGGTGGAGCGTGAGGCGGTTGTCGAACTCCGGGGTCACCTCGGTCCCGAAGGGGCGGCCGGCTCGGGTGAGCGTGTCCGCCAGCCACTCGACATCGACGCGTGACGCGCGGCCAAGACGCATCTTGACGGCCCGCAGGGGCACCATGCGCAGACCGGACAGTTCTCCCGTATCGCGCGCCACGGTGGCGAAGTACAGGAGTCGCAGGTCGTCGCGGTAGTACTCGTAGCCGCGGATGCCTTCGTAGTCGTCGACGCAGTCGCCACAGCCGTACAGGATCAGTTTGTTCCGGTACACGTCGATCGCGCGCGGATGGTGCGAGGAGTGACCGTGCACGACGTCGACGCCGCCGTCGATCAGGCGGTGTGCGTACCGAATCCGCGATGCCGGGACGTCGTAGCCCCAATTCGAACCCCAGTGCACGGACGCGACCACGATGTCCCCCGGGAGTTTCGCCCGACCCACCCGTGCGACGAGTTCCTCGGCACCTCGCTCCGACGCGTCGTGGGTGAAGTCGACGCCTGCGCGGTTCTCGGTCGCGGCCCAATCGGGCGGCACCCCACTGGAGGGCATCCCCTGAGCAAAGACCAGCACCCGCCCACCTTCCCCGACGGGCACCACCGCAGGACGTCGGGCCTCCTCGATGTCACCCCCCGCGCCGGCGGTGCGCAGCCCGGCCCGGCGCAGCGCGTCGAGGGTATCCGCAAGACCCGCACGGCCGAAGTCGAGGACGTGATTGTTCGCCAGGACGCAGACATCGGGCCGGACCGCCTCGAGGCACGGGATGTTGTCGGGGTGCATCCGGTAGTGCACGGCCTTGAACGGTTCGAAGTCGTCGCTGGTGGTGATGCCGGTCTCCAGGTTCACGACCCGGACGTCGGGCGCCTCGGCATGGAGGATGTCCAGGGCATCGCCCCAGGGGCGGCGGAATCCCACGGGTCGGGGAATCGGTCCGTTGGCCTCCTCCGCCAATCGCACGTATTCGCCGGCGTCGCCGACGAATGCCTCACGCAGCGCCGGATCACCCGGGTGCGGGAGAATCCGGTCGATGCCGCGGCCCAGCATCACGTCTCCGCACAGGCACAGCGTCACGTGGCGGTTCTTCATGGTTCCAGGGTTCCACCACCCGGGCGCCCGGCCCGGCGCGCGGGTGGCGGGGGCGCCCGGGGTCGGGCGGTTCGATGGGGGGCCGGCCGCGACCTCTGCGTCCGGGAGTGGGCGGTGGGGTCGGCCCGGGGTCAGATGCGGTCGGCGGCGATCAGGAGGTATTGGAACGAGCCGTTGCGGTAGGAGTTGAGGAAGGCATCCTCGATGCCGGTGGTGAGCGTGGACGTGGCGCGCAGTTCCCAGTAGGGCAGGGTGGCGGGGGTGAGGTCGATGATGGCCTGGGGCACGAAGCGGTTGTCGGCCATGGCCCGCAGGTATTCGCGGCGCGAGTGGATGTTGCATTCGAAGTGGGCGTTGATCTGGGACACCCACTTGGAGGGTTGCCCGTAGACGGGGTTCCAGCAGCCGGTGATGGTCACGTACCGGCCGCCGGGGGCGAGGATGCGGGCGTGTTCGGCGAACAGGTCGTGCAGGTCGACGTACATGCTCGACTCGTTGTTCCACGAGGCCCGCGCCTGCCCGCTCGCGAAGGGCATGTCGAGCATGTTGCACACGTGCGCGCGCACCGACGCGTCGATGCCCAGCTCGCGGGCGCGCCGGTTGGCGAACTCGGCCTGCTTGGCGGACAGGGTCACCCCGTCGACCGAGCATCCGAAGCGGTGGTGGGCCATCACCATGGAGCCGCCGCGACCACACCCCGCGTCCACCAGCCGGTCCTCGCGCCCGATCGACCCCAGGTGATCCAGAAGCAGGTCGGCCTGCGCGGACTCCAGTCGGTGCAGCTCGGCGACGACCCTTGCCTCGCGATCGCCGCCGTGGGAGCCGGCGAGTGCGGAGTCGTCGACGGCCCCGATGCCATAGTGATGGTGGTAGAGGCCGTCCACGTCGCCCAGGCGCAGGTTCACCGGCCGTGCCTCGTGGTCCCAATAGGCGGCGATGTCGCCCTGGTAGGGCGTCGCCGGCGCGGGGGCGGCGGAGACGGCGGATTCGGCTGTCGTGGTCACGATGGATCTCCTCTTGGTTACCAGAAGTCGGGCAGGCCGTAGCGGTAGGTATTGGTCTGGTGCCAGTGGTGGTTGCCGTCGACCCACGCGGCGACGCCGCGCAGGAAGCGGGCCACGAGGGGTGTGGGGCAGGCGAGGGCCAGGGCTGCGGCCTCCGTCTCGAAGGCGCGCATCAGGTCGTTGTGTACCTCGATGGCCTTGAGGTACGCGGCACGTTCGTCCAGGCCCTCGCGTTCGGCGAGCACCACGGGCAGGTTCATGTGCCGCCCCGGGGCGGCGAGTTCCTTGGTGTACGAGTACAGGTCGTTGACGATCGTGGTGGCGTTGGACGCCAGCGCGATGACACGCTGCATGTCCGGCCGGGCGTGCAGATCGGCGGGCAGTTCGTACCCGCCGACGGTGTCGGTGATGGTGGGACAGGGGCGGAAGTTGTTGAACTGCCGCATCGCCAGGTACTCCCACACCTCGGGCACGTACTCCGTCTGCGCCCACGCCGCCTCGGCGAGATATCCCAGGTGCAGGCGCGCCATGTCGTGCCGGAACCGGTCGGCCCGCGAGGGGCCGGCGAGCCGCAGGAAGTAGTCCATCGCCGAGCGGTACGCCCGCCGCGGGGCGTCACCGTGCAGCGACTGCGCCCAGGGGCCCTGGTATTCCGGCGTGGTGTGCACCGGATCGAGGGCGGTGTGCGCCATGAGCAGACGCCCGCCGAGGCCGACCGGTGAGCCGCCGTGGTCCTCGCAGTAGCAGTCGTCGAGCACGTTCTCCGCGGCCATCAACCGGGTGGCGACCATCAGATGCTCGATCGTGGGCGCATCGGGATGGCAGGCGACCATGTACCTGCCCAGCGAGAAACCGTCGAACTGGTCCTCCCACTCCGGCGGGAACAACGCGACCTCGTCCACCGCCCAGTCCTTGATCCGACGACCGACCTCCGCCACCCGCACCTCGTCCGGCTCGGCCACCGGGTGGTAATACAAACCCGGAACCTCCCGACAGGGCCTCGACGGTTGCGCGCGCTGCGCCAGGTACAGACCCGCCGTGCCCAGACCACTCGGACCGCGCAACACCCGCCCCCACACGTTGTGCCCGATGCCCCCGGCCCCGTCGGCCGGCGCCGCTTCGTCCTCGCGGCAACCATCGGCTTCGGGAGTGGCGGAGCGCGTGGTGGGCACTGCCACGGCCTTGGGGTCCGGTGTCGGCACCGGGTGGAGAGAGCGTTCGAGCATCCATGTCTCCTTGGGTGGGTGTGGGTGTGGGTGTATGGGTGTGGGTGGCTCGTGGTGCAGGATTCCTGAAATACGTTCGACCGAGGCAACAATGGGGTCGGCTTCTATATGGTGATGTCGGAGTCGCCACGGTCGTCGGCAGGCTTCTTGTATTGTTTTCGACGACGACAGGCCACATGCACGTCGCGGTATGAAGAAAATCAAGGATGATTGGCGGGCTTCCTTTCGCGTACGAGAATAGGTTAGGACGACTCGCCGATTCGACGCGGGCGAGAGATTGCCATTCGATATAGTGATTCTTCCTGTCACCCATTTGCCGCAGGCCTGCCGTCGCCGACCTGCACGGCGTGGCGCGGTGCTGCCCCGCCGACGGGGCCTTGACGAACCCTGATTCGGGCCGAAGCGAAAATCACGGCTTTACCAGGATCGCGCCGCCCTGTCCCGGCGATCCGAAATTGCCTTGCTCCTTCGAGTTGCGCGCATCATTCACCCTTTCGTGTAGTAGCCGATTCGCCTTGGTTGTTGTCAGGCTATTCCTGTTTGCTCCGAGCCCGCGAGGAAGGTTCCTTCATGTCGGTCGACGCAAGTCCGCAGCCACCGGTGGATCTGGAACGGGAACGACAAAGCCTTGATACCGCAGCCGCGCGGAATCTGGCCACGACCACCAAATCCGTCCCGCAGATGCAGGAGATCAGCTCCCGCTGGCTGCTGCGGATGTTGCCGTGGGTGCAGGTACACAGCGGTACGTACCGAGTGAACCGGAGGCTGAGCTACGCGGTGGGCGACGGGCGGGTCACCTTCGTGCAGACCGCGGGCCGGGTCGAGGTGATCCCGGCCGAGTTGGGAGAACTGCCGGCGCTGCGCGACTATCACGACCAGGCCGTGTTGACGGAGCTTGCCCGTCGGTGCGAGCAGCACGAATACCCGGTGGGCGCGGTGCTGGCCGAGTTCGGTTCGGCCGTCGATCGGGTGTTCCTGATCGCGCACGGGCGCGTCGAGAAGGTGGGTACGGGGCCGTACGGTGACGAACGGATTGTGGAAGTACTGGCCGATGGCGGGTACTTCGGCGACTCCTGTCTGACTGCGGCGGAGCCGATCTGGGAGACCACGTTCCGGGCGAGCACGGCCTGCACGGTGCTGGAGCTGACCCGTTCCGACGTGGACAACCTCGCGGAACGCGCCGAGTCGCTGCGCGCCCACCTCGACGACGTGGCGCAGGTCCCGGAACAGCGGACCAACAAGTACGGCGAGGCGGCGATCGACATGGTCGCCGGCCACGTCGGCGAGGCGGTCATCCCGCACACGTTCGTGGACTACGAGTTGGCGCCGCGCGAGTACGAACTCTCCGTGGCCCAGACCGTGCTCAAGGTCCACACCCGGGTCGCGGACCTCTACAACGAGCCGATGAACCAGACGGAACAGCAGTTGCGCCTGACGGTGGAGGCGCTGCGCGAGCGCCAGGAGTACGAGCTGGTCAACAACAGCGAGTTCGGCCTGCTCGCCAACTGCGACCACAGCCAGCGCATCCAACCCCACGACGGCGTCCCCAGTCCCGACGACATGGACGAACTGCTCTCCCGTCGCCGCGGCAACAAGTTCTTCCTCGCCCACCCCAAGGCGATCGCCGCCTTCGGACGCGAGTGCAACCGGCGCGGCCTGGTCCCGGACACGGTGGACTTCAACGGACACCGGCTTCCGGCCTGGCGCGGTGTTCCCATCTTCCCGTGCGGAAAGATCCCGGTCACGGAGCAGCGCACGACGTCGATCATGTGCATGCGTACGGGCGAGGACAACCAGGGCGTCATCGGCCTGCGGCAGGACGGCATCCCCGACGAGATCGAACCGAGCCTGTCGGTGCGCTTCATGGGCATCAACGAGCAGGCGATCATCTCGTATCTGGTCAGCGCCTACTACTCGGCCGCGATCCTGGTCCCGGACGCGCTCGGCATCCTGGAGAACGTCGAAGTCAGTCGCCGATACTGACCCGGCGCACCAATCACGCCGGGTGTCCGTCCCGGCGGGGCGGTCCCATCGGTTCTGCCGGTGCGTGTGTCGATGCGCACCGGCGGAGCCCGCCGGCCGGAAGCGGCTCCGGCCATGCGGCCGACTCAGTCGCCGAGATGGAGCCAGGGGAAGAGGTCCTCGAACGGCTGGGTGGACACCGACACGCGCCGGGCGAACGGACTGTCGAAGTCCCAGATCATGAACAGCAGGAACGCGATCAGCGCGCTGAAGCAGAGCGCCAGGATCAACTCCCTCCATGTGCGCCGGATCTGGAGCGCGAACAACATGCCGACGGTCACCACCGCACCGCCGAGCAGGCCGAGCCAGACCACCCCGGGCATCGTCGACCCGGTGTTTTGTCCGCGCGAGTTGCGGGCCTCGGAAACCTGGTCGATCCGGTCCAGGATCGGCTGGTAGGCCTGCGACTCCAGGTCGGAGTCGGCCGGTCGGGTGGCGACATCGTTCCGGAGCTTTTCGAGGAGCCGGTCGCCGTTGACGCTGAGCGCACCGTTGTTCTTCATGTACTCCCACTCGGTGTTCACCACGTACGAGACGTAGGCGTCCACGTCGGCCCGGACCTGGTTTCGGAACTCCGCCGGGTATGCCACCGCCCGATCGCTCACCTCGCGCAACGACTGCGCCTCGTGGAACAGATCGTCCTGCGCGGCACCGCGCGCCTCCCAGACACCCGCGATGGCCAAGCCGAGGACGATCGCGTAGACCACCCCGATCATCATCGTGATGTACTCGATGACGTCCGGGGTCTCGTCGGTGCTTTCCTTGATCGGCCGGACCTGCCTCAGCACCACCACCGCCACCACGACGGCACAGGCCGACGCCGCGGCGACAATCAACGCCACCCGCTCGGACATCGGAACTCCCTTCTCTGGCTTGGCTTGGCTTGGCTTGTGACGGGATGGAAAGGTCGGGGGCGAACCCCGGCCCGGTTCGGGTCGAGGTACCCGGTTGCTCCGCCCGGGTAGGGGCCCGCCGCCCCGCCGGGAATCGGTCGGCGGACCGTCGGAAGTCGATCAGGACGAACCCGGGCGACGGCCGCGTCGTCGGTCACGACGGCCCGGTCGCATAACCGCCGCCGCGATCACGGCGGGGACCATGATCAGCAGCATCGTGGTGGTCAACGAGAAGCCCAGGTGGTGCCGGAGCATGGGTACGGGCTTCGCCGCCCGGGGCGGAAACGTCGGTCGCGCCGACGGGGTCGGAGGCGCGGGGCTGGGCGAGGCTGCGGGGCTGAGTGGGGCGGCGGGGCGGGTGGTCGCGGGGGTGGGTGGGGCGGCGGGTGTGGAGGACGGCCGGGGCGGCGGGACGGCGCGGTTGGGGGCGGCCGGGTTGGGGGCGGCCGGGCGCTGGGCCGTGGGCGCGGGGGCCGGCGGGGCTGGGGGTGCCTGTGCGGGCGCTGGCTGTGCGGGTGCGGGTGGCGTGGTGGGTGTGGGGGACGACCGGGGTGTGGGTGGCGTCGTGGGGGTGGGTGACGCGCGCGTTGGGGTGGGAGCCGTTGCCGGGCCAGGGGACGGCGTGGTCGGTGACGGGGCCGGAGTGGGAGCCGGGCTGGGAGACAGTGTGGGCGTGGGGGTGGGCAACGGTGGGGGCGTCGGAAGCGGCGTCGGCCCCGGGGACGGCACGGCCTGGGAGGGCGTCGGCGCGGCTGTGGGGGCGGGCGTCGGCGTAGACCCCGGAGACGCGGTGGTCGATGACGGCGTCGGGGTGGAAATCGAAGTCGGGCCGGGCGTCGGCCCCGGGGACGGCACACTCGGCGACGGCGGCAACGTGAGACCCGGGCTCGGGGACGGGATGGGTGTGGCGGTCGCCGTCGGGCTCGGTGTCGGCACGCTCGCGGTGGAACTCGGCACCGGCGTGGGAGTCGCCGTCGGTACGGGAGTGGGCGACGACGAAGGCGCGGCCGTCGGAACCGGCGTCGGCCCCGGAGAGGGCACGGTCGGTGACACCGTCGACGTGGGACCCGGGCTCGGGGACGGGGTGGGGGTGGGCGCCGGCGTCGAAACCGGCGTAGCACCGGGGGCAGGGATGGTTGGTGACGGCGTCGAGGTGGGAGTCGACGTGGAGCTCGAAATCGGTGTGGGGCTCGGGGTCGCGGTCGCGCTCGGCATCGGCGTGGAAGTCGCCGTCGGTACGGGAGTGGGCGACGACGAAGGCGCAGCCGTCGGAACAGGCGTCGGCCCCGGAGAGGGCACGGTCGGTGACACCGTCGACGTGGGACCCGGGCTCGGGGACGGGGTGGGGGTGGGCGCCGGCGTCGAAACCGGCGTAGCACCGGGGGCAGGGATGGTTGGTGACGGCGTCGAGGTGGGAGTCGACGTGGAGCTCGAAATCGGTGTGGGGTTCGCCGTCGGGCTCGGGGTCGCGGTCGCGCTCGGCACCGGCGTGGAAGTCGCCGTCGGTACGGGAGTGGGCGACGACGAAGGCGCAGCCGTCGGAACCGACGTCGGCCCCGGAGACGCGGCGGTCGATGACGGCGTCGGAGCGGAAATCGAAGTCGGGCCGGGCGTCGGGCTCGGGGTCGGCACACTCGGCGGCGGCGACGACGTAGGACCCGGGCTCGAAGTCGCGGTGGGACTCGGCGCCGGTGTGAAAGTCGCCGTCGGTGCGGAAGTGGGCGACGACGAGGACGCAGGCGTCGGCGCGGTCGGCGACGGCGGCGACGTAGGACCCGGGCTCGGGGTCGCGGTCGCACTCGGCGCCGAAGTGCGGGTCGCCGTCGGCTTCGGCGATGGCACGCTCGACGTCGCGGACGCACTGGGGACCGACGTACGCGTCGCCGACGGACTCGGCGACGGCACACCCGACGTCGCAGACGCACTCGGCACCGACGTACGCGTCGCCGACGGACTCGGCGACGGCACACCCGACGTCGCAGACGCACTCGGCACCGACGTACGCGTCGCCGACGGACTCGGCGACGGCACACCCGACGTCGCAGACGCACTCGGCACCGACGTACGCGTCGCCGACGGACTCGGCGACGGCACACCCGACGTCGCAGACGCACTCGGCACCGACGTACGCGTCGCCGACGGACTCGGCGACGGCACACCCGACGTCGCAGACGCACTCGGCACCGACGTACGCGTCGCCGACGGACTCGGCGACGGCACACCCGACGTCGCAGACGCACTCGGCACCGACGTACGCGTCGCCGACGGACTCGGCGACGGCACACCCGACGTCGCGGTGGGAGTCGGCATCTGGGTAGGCGTGGGGGCCGCCGTGGGACTTGGCTTCGCGCTGGGGCTGGGGCAGGGGTACGCGTGGTGGTGTTGGCCGTGGCCGGGCCCGACTGCCTCGGCCGTTCGACCGGACTCGTTCCGCGGCCCCGTCGGGCGCACGGGTGCGGGAAAGGTCGGCCAGGGGATCGGGTGTGCGGTGGGCTCCGCGGCGGGCTTGGGAGTGTGGCAGTTGTGGTGCCCGTGCGAGGGCCTGGGCCCGGGGCGCTCCGGGCCGGCGCGCGGCCTGATGCCGGCCTCGACCTGGACGTCCACGTCCACGTCCACGTCCACGCCGACGGTCACGTTGCCGCCCGGCCACCCGGACACCCACACGCCGGTCTCGACGCACACGCAGATGTCCACCACCGGTCCGTGCGCGAATCCGCCGGCGTACCCGTCGGCGTTCCCGGCGCCGGACGCGGTCGCACGGCCGACCAGCGCACAGATCGCCACCACACCGATCCCCGCACCGATCAGCCGTGCCCGCTGCCCAAGGGTCGCTCCCCTACCGCCGCCGCGCGGCACAAGGCGGGTCTGCCGACGCTGGAGCATGGGCTTCACACACCTCTCGGGTCGACCAGCCAGGAGGAAAGGGGTTGAAGGCGCATGGAGCGCAGAAGCTTGAAGAAGGTTTAAATCGGCAGAAGTTATGACGGAGGTTCCATCCGTACGACCGGAAACCGAGACGGTCGGCGGAGGGCCCGCCCTCGGGCCCGTCTCGCTTCAAGGACCTTCGAGCCGACGGGCTACGGCCCGCGCTCACGGCTCTGCGTGCTCGGTGGCGGCAACGCGCGATCTTCACGATTTCCGGCGCCGACCGGATACAAGTTGATCGCCTTCTCGTCGACGCCTATGAAGCAGACCGGGAACGACGTCCGACACACGTCCGGCTCACCGGCCCGATGCCGACCGATCACGCCCTGGTTGGGCATGCACGGGCCGGATGGCGAGGAACCGCCGATTGGGAAGGCCGATCGGGCGTCGGCGAGGGACTTCGGCTGCCGGATGGGGTTGGCCGGTCCCGCAATGCCGTGGTCGGCCCGGAACGCTGCGGACAGGGCGTACGCCGTGGATGTGCCCAGTCCCCGGGGTTTCCCCGACGAGCCGTGCAGCCTCGGGCCATGCGGCCACCGAGGCCCCGGCCGGAGTGCCGACCCCGCGTGTCGGCGGATCGTCGACACGGGCAGGGGCACAGCGCCGATTCGGCGCCAGGGCTTGGCGGGCGACCTCGACGTCGCTGTTGCTCACTGCGCCCTCGTCAAGCTCCCTGTCCAGGACACGATGATGTTGTGCCGGCACCCAGCACCGAAGCACATTCCGACGGAGCTGCCCCATCGTGTGCTCCGTTGGGCACGGCAGTGCACCGGAGACCGCCGAAGTCGCGGCGGGCTCCCGGGTATTCGAACACCTCGGTCACCGCATGGGCGACGTGATCGAACTCGCCGGTCCCGCTCCTTGGCATGTGCGCGGGCCCGGTCGACATGACGGTCGAGGCGCGGCTCGAACGGCATGTGGAACCGAGACTGTGGCGGGGATCCCATGATCGGGCCGCTTCCCTTTCCGGGCAGTCGTGACGCCACATGCCACCCTTCAGGCCCAATGCCGCGACCCTCCGATCACGGGCCTGATCACCAGGACGGACCGGGGGGTGAGGTATCGGATCGGCGCGTCGATTGCCTGTGACGGGCGACGTGCGGGTTCAGGCTCGGGCGTGGGGCGCGACGGTGGGTGGTGGGGTTCGCGGCTGGTGTGGCGGCTCCGTCCTTCGGGGTTGTGGCGTTGGACGAGTGGGAGGGCGCCTGTTCCGACGCCTGGCGGCGCCTCCTCGACTTCACCGCCCGCGACGCGACGGGGGTGGTGGCATGACCGAGTGGCTTGCCCAGGTCCGGCGAGGCAGGCGGTCCCCAGTGGCGCGCAGGAGCAACGGCGGGACGTCTACGAACGGATCGCCCGCCTCGCCCCCGATCTGCCGCACCCGACCGCCGAGTTCGCCTGGGGCGACCTCCCCGCGCGGCCCGGTCCCGGGGCTCCCTGTGACCGGATCCACGTAACCGCCGGAATCCGGCACATCCCTGCGAAGCTCGACGTCGGGGATGGGTTCGGGGCGGACTCGTCGGCGGTCCCAGGACCGGCGTGGGAGCCACTGTGCTGACCGACCATCACGTCAACTCCCCTACGCAACATGCCCCGCGTCGGGACGTCGGAGCAGCTTGACGACGATGCGCTCGGGGGTTCCACCGGCAGGTGTCGTGGCTCGGACTGCCGTGCGGGATGGTGTGGGCGGCGGCGTGCCCATGGATCGAGCCGCCGTTGACGCCGGCGACGCAACCGGGTCCGGAAGGATGCCGGCGGGCGTGCTAGCGACCGGCGCGCCGTACCTGCTCGGGCCGCACGTACGGACGTGGCTGAGCGGGATCGGTTGGCAGCCGGAGGCGAACCTGCGTATCGGGCCGACGCACTTCGTCGCCGTCGGTGTGTGCCTGCCGCTGCTGAGCGCGCTGTTCATCGCCCGCGCGGTCCGGGCGCTGCACCACGAGATGCGGCGCGGACAGGTGTTGCTCGCCCGACTGAACGCCACCAAGGCGCAACTGGCCGACGCCGCCCACCTGGCCGGACGCACCGATGAACACCAGTGCCTCGCCCACGAGTTGCACGATACGACACCGGCGCCGGACCGGACGACGCCCGACTCGCCGGCCTGGTGGCACGCGCTCGCGAGACCGCCGCAGCTCGCTCGTCGACACGCGCCGAACCGTCGAGGCGCTACGGCCGCGCAATGCGGCCACCGCGACGCTCCCCAACGCCGTGACGCGGTGGGCGTCGGCACCATGGTGACCGCGACCCTGCCGGCCCCCACGCCGTGATCCGCGACGGGATCACCGCGATGCTCGCTCCGCACGCCGACCTGAGGGTGGTCGGCGAGGCTGCCGACGGCCCGACGGCGGTCCGGCTTGCGGCCGAACTACGGCCCGATGGCGTCCTGATGGGCCTGCACGTGCCCGGCGGGGACGGTACCGAGGCGACCGCACGCATCACCCGGTGATCCGCACCCGATCGACCGCCGAGGCCGAACGGCGGTTCGGGCAAAGCCCGTTCCCGGCTGTCCGCGACAACTCATGGGCGGATGCCGGAGGTCGTGGTCTGCGGCTGCTCGCGGTCCGGCGCCGGCCGCGCGGGCGGGCGGACGTCGACCATGCGCCGCTCCGGGCCGCTTCGGCGCAGCACGAGGTATCCCACGAACGCGGCCGGGCCGAAGAAGATCTGCGCGGGCACGATCTCGGGAAGGTGTCCGGTGACGGCCTCGATCGTGATCGGGGTCAGTGTCGGTGCCAGTGCGCCGAAGGTGGCGACCAGGCACAGGGACAGGGTCAGCCCCCGACGTCCGTACGCCTTGTAGGCCACGGTGGTGAAGAGGGCGTAGACCAGGAGATCGCCCATGCCCACGACGGCTCCGAACTCGCCGATGCGGACCCCGGCGGAGGGGGCGAAGGCGTAGCCCTGTACCGCGCCGAACAGTTTCTGGGTGAGTGGTACGACGGTGGCGAAGAACAGGTCGTACGCGGCGAGTGCCAGGGCGAACCGGGAGACGTGTCGCAGCTTCAACCCGCCCTGGGTGTTGAGGTTGGCCGCGCCGACCGCCATGAGGAGGATGACGACGCTGTTGATCAGCCAGTACGGCAGGGCGTGGGTGGGGTCGTCCTCGGCGCCGCGGGCGGCGAGCCAGTCGGCGGCCATCAGGCAGGCGATGAGCGCCCAGCGCAGCGATCCCCGCCGTACGACGGTGCCGTAGGCGACGCTCAGCCCGCCCGCCAGGGTCAGGCCCAGCACGAACGGCAACAGCCAGTCGGGAAGGGCGAGATAGAAGAACGGCAGGGCGATCACGAAGCCCATCATGATGATCATGTCGTTGCCGTTGAAGACGCCGACGGCGGGGCGAGGCAGTGTGACCTTGCGGAAGAAGCCGACCGACGCGACGGAGACGCCCAGGGCGATCGCGACGGTCACGGCGACGAAGAACACGTCCTGTGCGGCGCTCATACGGCGCTCCCGAGGGAGGAGAAGCTGTTTTCGAGCAGGTCGCAGCGCAGGCGACGCAGTCGGGTGCCGTCCACCGGGGTGATCTCGACGGTGGCGTCCAGGCCCGCGTCGGCGAAGTACCGTGCGGCGTCGGACGTCTCCGGCAACGAGGACGCGGCCACCGTCACGTGCAGCCGACCGTTCACCACGTCCGCGCGATAGCGCATCGGCCAGCGCGCGCCGGGCAGCGCGTCGAGGACCTCGACGATGTCCCGCGAGGTCACCGGGCCGTCGCCGGTACGCAGCACGTGGTCCGCCTTGCCCAGGACGTGCGAGGTCGCCGGCACGTTCCGCATCTCGCAGTCCAGTGGCGTGTCGGGCAGTTGCCGCACCAGGTCGCGGGTGTCGTATCGGAAGACCGGCATGCACTCCCGGTAGGGGTGGAACGGGGTGGCCACGATCGTGCCGAGTTCCCCGGGCGCGGCCCGCCGCCCGGTGTCGAGATCACACACCTCCACCAGCCCGACTCCCCCGTCGATGTGCAGATGCCGTTCCCGGCACAACGCCCCCGCCAGCGGCGAGATCTCGGTCATGCCGTACAGGTCCTCGACGGCGGCGCCGAAGGTGGCCTCGGCGGCGGTGGCGAGCGCGGGCGAGAGTACTTCGCTGCCCACGGTGATGCCGCGCAGCCGGAAGTCCCCGGGCCCGAGCCCGCGTTCACGGGCCAGGGTGACCAGTTGGCCCAGGTAGCTGGGGTAGGTGACCATCAGGGTCGGCGCCGCCTCGTCGGTGCCCGCGGTGGCGTCCAGCGTCTCGCCGGGAGGGATCAGGCCCACCATGCGGATCGTCGCCCCGGCCATGCGCGCGACCTGCATCTCCGCGTACGCCGTGCCGGTCGCGCGGGAGCTGACGTTGAACTGGATCATGTCGGTGGTACGGATGTTGCCGCGCAGCACCTGGGACAGGGCCACGAGCGCGGGCCACAGGCGCTCCTCGTAGCGGGAGTACCACACCTCCGTCGGCCGGCCGGTGGTCCCGGTGGTGCGGGACGCGAGGAACGGCTCGCCGCACAGGAAGTCCCGGGACTGCTTGACCAGGTCGGCCTTGGTGGTGACGGGCACCGTCTCGATGTTGTCCAGGCTCAGCGCGGCCGGGTCGACGCCCGCCGCGGCGAAGTGGTCCGCGTAGAAGCGCGACTTCGCCGCGAGGCGTTTGGCGGTACGCCGCAGGGCCCGGTTCGTGAGATCGGCGCGCATCTGCGCCTCGCCGGCGTCGGCACCGCGCAGCAACTGTTCGACGTCCTCGCCGGGCGAGCCGAACTCCGCGAGCGTCGCGAGGGCATCCTCGACGAGCCGCTCGGCGGAACGCACACTGATCGGCCGGCCCCGCACCATCGCCAGCGCCATCCGGAACTGTCGTATCCCCGCGTCGAACATGGTCCCTTTCCAGCGCTCACGCCGCCCCCGAATACCGCCCGAGCACGATGGGGCGGGCGGGTCACGGCCGCCCGCCCCATCCACGGGTCAGCTGATGCAGAAACCGAACAGCACCGCCGTCATCGAACCCATGACGTACTTCGTGTGCTTGAGCGTGGAAATCATCGCGGACATATCAACACCCCGTTTCTCGAATTCTCAACCAGAGCCCCTCCGGCCGGTGGAGCCACGACAATGTTCAGCGGTGTTTCATCCTCTGTCAAGATCGATCGAATGATTGGCGCTATTCATGTGGTGCGATGGCAGACACGCCGACGACACCCGATTCCCGGGTCGCGGGTAATGGGTGTTTCCCGGCGAGAAACGCCAGGTCGTGCCGCGGATTCGGCTGCCGCGCAGGCGGGGGCACACGCCCTGCGCAGCGATCGCGATCAGGCCGGATCCGAAGCCGGAGAATTATTGTTCGGAGGAATTGTTGTCCGGGGGAATTCTGTCGGGCTGCACTCGGGTGATCGACCGATGGCCGGGCGGCGGCGAATCACCCCTTTGCCCGGGAGTGGGAAAGGCCGCTCGATCGACGGCGAGTTCGTTGTCCGGGGGAATTCTGCGGCGGGAAGTTCGGATGGCGTCGATCAACGGCCGGGCACCGGCCACCACCCCCGCCCGAAATGGGGAACCCGCCCCAGGGAACGACCACGTTGCCGAGTCCACCAGGGCCAGCGTGACGACCAGTTCGCCGGACTCCTTCAGGGCCTCGATGAACCTGCCGTGGCCGTCCTCGCGGGGGTGTGGAGCGAGGGTTCGCGGGAGCGAGAAGGCGTTCGCCGGGGTGTCGAGAAAGGTTCGACGGCTCCGACCCCCCGGCGACACGTCGAAAGCGAACAGGGAGTTTGTGCATATGCGAGCCAACCGGGCCTGGTGGGGACTGCTGGTCCTCACGCTGCCGACGCTGCTGGTCGCGATGGATATGACCGCGCTGCTCCTCGCGCTCCCACAGCTGAGCGCCGACCTCGGTGCGAGCAACGTCGAGCAGTTGTGGATCAGTGACAGCTACGGGCTCATGGTGGCCGGCATGGTCATCACGATGGGTACGCTCGGTGACCGGATCGGGCGTCGCCGGTTGCTGATGTGCGGTGGTGCGGCCTTCGGGGTGTTGTCGCTCGTGGCCGCCTTCTCGGTGAACCCGCTGATGCTGATCGTCACGCGGGCCCTCCTCGGGGTCGCCGGCGCCACTCTGGCGCCGTCCATCCTCGCCCTGATCATCAACATGTTCCACGACCGGCGACAACGTGGGCAGGCCATCGCGATCTGGGCGACGTGCCAGTTCACCGGCGGCGCGCTCGGACCCGTACTCGCCGGATTCCTCCTCGAACACTTCTGGTGGGGATCGGTGTTCCTGGTCGCGGTGCCGGCCATGGCGGTGCTGCTGATCGCCGGGCCGCTCCTGCTGCCGGAGTTCCGCGACGACCGGGCGGGCCGGTTGGATCCGGTCAGCGTCGGGCTCTCACTCGTGTCCGTGCTCGCGATGGTGTACGGCGTCAAGCAGTTGAGCATGGACGGCGAGCCGGTCCTGCCGGCCGTGGCGCTCGTCGTGGGCGCGGCCGTCGCGGTGGTCTTCGTGCGCCGGCAGCTTCGATTGGAGACACCGTTGTTGGACCTGCGGCTGCTGCGCAGTCGCCCCTTCACCGCGATCCTCGTCGGGCTGATCTTCGCCGGCGTCGCGATGGCCGGCACAGGTCTTCTGATCACGCAGTACCTGCAGAGCGTGCTGGACTATTCGCCGGCCACCGCGGCGCTGTTGTTCGCGCCGATGGGACTGGGCGTGGCGGCCGGCACGATGACCGCGCCGGTGCTGGCCCGGCGGATGAAGCAGACGACCGCGATCGCCGGCGGTCTGGTGGTGTCGGCCCTGGGGAGCCTGTTGCTCGTGTGCGTCGACGCCTCGGGTCCCCTCCCGGTGGTGATGATCGGCATCACCGTTTTGGCTCTGGGTACCGGGCCGCTGTTCGCGCTGGGCACCGGGCTGGTCGTCGGGTCCGTACCACCGGAGCGGGCCGGTTCGGCGGCGTCGATGTCGGAGACGGGCAACTACTTCGGCGGCTCGCTCGGATTCGCGCTTATCGGCGTGCTGGCCGCGGTGATCTACCGGCACCGCATGGACGGCACGTCCGACTCGTTGGCCCAAGCGGTCGCCACGAGCCGGCGGTTGCCCGGCGATCAGGGTGCACACCTGCTGGACACCGCCCGCCACGCGTTCACCGCCGCCGTCCGTGTCACCGGAGTGGTGGCCGCGATCCTGTTCGCCGGGCTGGCCGTACTGATCCTGACCATGCGGCCGGCGGCGCGACCCGCACCGGCGGCGCCCGTGGAGTACGAGACGACGCGCTCGTAGCGCGCTGCCGCCCGAGGCCCGTGGGGTGGAGACGACGAGATCCCGGATGCGGCCGGCCACGTTACCGCGATGCGCGCCGAACCGTTTTTCCGGAATTCGTTCGGCGGGGATGTCGAGATCGACACCGTGGTTACGACCCTCCCGCGAGGCACTCCCAACAGGGGAGCAGCCGATGGCAAGGAGTTGCAGTGGGAACGTTGGAGAAGAAGACGGCATTGGTGACCGGCGGGTCGCGGGGGATCGGGCGAGCGATCGTGGTGAGGCTGGCTCGTGAGGGCGCGGTGGTGCTGTTCAGCTTCAAGCACGACCAAGCGGCGGCCGAGGACGTGGTGGCCGAGGTGGCGGCCTTCGGCGGACGGGCGATCGCGGTACGAGCGGACCAGGGGCGCTTGGCGGACCTGAAGCACCTCTTCGACGAGGTCGACCGAAACCTGGCCGGTTTGGATGTGGTGGTCGTCAACGCGGCGATCAGTCCGATGGGCAACATCTGCGACGCCACCGAGGGCGACTTCGACGAGGTGATGGCCGTCAACACCAAGGGACCGTTCTTCATTCTCCAAGCCGCTGCGGAAAGGCTCGGCCAGGGTGGGCGGATCGTCAACATCTCCTCGTCCGGTGCGGTGCCGGGCATGGCCCTGTACTTCGCCGCCAAGGCGGCGCTGGAAACGATCACCGTGGTCGCCGCTCGCGAGTTCGGCCCCCGGGGCATCACGGTCAACAGCGTGTCCCCCGGTGCCACCGACACGGACGGGATGCGAGCCGCGGCCGGGGAGAATCCGGAGCAGGCCATCCAGCACGTTGTCGCCATGACGCCCTTGCGACGGCTGGGACACCCGGACGACATCGCCAATGTCGTCGCTTTCCTGGCCGGACCCGAGTCGCAGTGGATCACGGGCCAGAATCTGCGTGTCTCCGGCGGCCTGACGATCTGACCGGCGCTCGTCGGCGAGCCGGCCGAACCACGGAGCCGCTACGCCGGGTTCGGCCGGCGTCGGCCCCGGGCAGACCGTGCCCATTGGCGCCGTCGCCGGCATCCTCGCGGGCTGACCGGCACACCCGGTCGAACTGCGGACAACCCGGCAGCGCCCGGGCGGAGTTCGAGATCCCCACAACACGGGGTCGGGAACCGTGCGAGTGGTTGTGGTGATCAGGCCTCGTGGTGTGGGCGCGGGAGGTAGGGGCCGAAGTGCTCGGCCACGGTTTGTGCGATCGCGGCGGCATCGCGTGAACCGTCGACTTCGATCACGCGGATCCCCAGCCGATGGGCGGTGCGCACGGACTCCTCCGCGACGAGGCGGTCGCGGGTGAGTCGGTTGGCCTGGGCGCGGCCCGGATCGCTGACACGGTGCGCGAGCGAGGCGGCTCGGGGTAGTTCGCGGAGCTGGTGTCGGCGGAACTCCGGCGTGGGCACCATCACGACCATCCGGCGCGGCGAGTCGATGATGGGTGCCACGAGTTCGGGACGCAGTCCCCAGCCCTCGGCGATGATCGGGTGGCCGGAGACGAGCGCGCGCAAGTCGTCCAGCGCCCACTCGAACCGGCAGGGGAAGCCGGCCAGGGTTCGGGCGGCCATCTCTTCCGGGGTGGGGCGCACCCATACCGTGTCCGGATCGGGCTCGGTGGCGGACTCGCCGAGGCCGACGCGACGGGCGATCCGGCGATCGTTGTGACCTCGAGCGTCGTGGTAGTCGTAGTGATAGGCGGTGACGCGGTATCGGACGGCAAGGAGCCTGGCAACGGTCGATTTTCCGGCCCATTGGCCGCCGCCGATCCACAACGCTCGGCGCAACGTGCCGAAGGGGTCCGGTACTTCGCTGTCCGCATGGGTGCTTTGGCTGGTCATCTGCGATTCTCCCGAGTTGAGGTGCGGCGGTTGACTTCGACGGCTCGGCCGGCCCGGTCACCTGCGGAGACGTCGCCGGGCCGACAGCGACGTCGGTGTGGGTGTCCGGCGTGCGGGCGAGGGTGCTTACGCCGCGGGCCGTGCGTGAGCGACGGCATCGCGCACCTGCGCGGCCGGGCGGGGGGTGATTCGATGCTGCGGGACGGGCCGAGTATGGGGGTGTTCCGTGGCCGCGCGTCGCGCTGCGCCAGGGACGGCAGGAAGTCCTCGGCAACGGGCAGCGCACCGAGATGCTGATCGCGTTGCCGGACGAGAGCGTGTTGAAACGTCCGGTGGGCGGGGCGGCGGTGACGGCCGAGCAGATGGGGTTCCTGCTCGAGGCGATCGAACGCCGCTGGGTCCAGGTGCGGATCGTGCGGTTCGCCGGCGCCACGGATCGGACACCGCCGTCGTCGATGACGCTGCTGCGGTTACCCCCGGCGGATGTGCCTGCCGTCGTGGCGGTCCTGCGGGTGAGGTACGTCGGCCTGTGGTGGATCATTGTCGCCGGCGGGTGGGAACGGTGTACGGCTCCCGGGGGTGCGGCGATGGTCGAGGTGGGCGGCGACGGGACCGTCGGGATCGACGGTGCGACGCCGAACGGTGGCGTGTTCCCGCTGACGTTCGGCGTTCGTGAGGGCGGCGGTTCGTGGATGGTTTACGCGACGGCGGCCGAGGCGGGCGAGGTGGTGGATCTGCTGGTGCGGTCGGCGGGCGAGACCGTGGTCGTTCTCGGTCTCGAGACGACGAGCTTCCTGGACGCGGACTACTCGTTGTGGTCACCGTCGCGGATCGCCGCCGAGCGGAAAGTCGAGTGCGCCGTGCACAGGCTCGGTCCGTGGGCCGCGGGCACCCCGGGGCTCGGCGAGGAACTCCTGGTGATGCGCCGCGACGATCTGCCCCGTCTCCTGGACGGCGCGTGGTCGCCGAACCAGCTGTCGATCGTGGATGTTCCGGCGCGACCGACCTCCGCGCAGCTCGACGACATGGCCCTCGCGGTGGGAACCGCCGAGCACGGCACGCCGATCCTGCCCCGACTGGCCAGCTCGCGGCTGTGGTACTCGGGACACGACGACTGCTATGCGGCGATCGAGTCCACCGATGCGTCCATGCCCGCCCGGGTGCTGGGTCGACTGCTGGCCTTGTCGGCCGGCTCCTCATCGGCCGGGGACGCCGCCCGGTCGCCGAAGGCGATCGCGGAACCGGATGCCGCGGCGATGCGGGACCTGCTTCGCGAAAGCGCGTACTGGATCGGTGTCCCCGCGGATCCCGACCACACGGACGACGGCACCGCGGTCATCCATCTGTCCGTGTTGCCGCGGGCTTGGCGTCTGGGCCACAAACCCCCCGAGAAGGTCGACCGCACGGCGACCCTCGACCTACGGCGAGGCACATGGGAGTTGACGGCGCAGACCTGACACCCTCCCACGGCGGAGCCGCCCGACACGTCGCAACGGCCGACCAGCCCGCCTTGTCGCTCCCACCCAGGGCGTCGCCGAGTACCCCGTGGAGCGCGAGCGGGGTGATCGCGCCGACGAGTGCGCCTAGTTGCGAAAAGGCGGTGCGGACGCTCGGCAGGGCGGTGCGCTCGGTCGGGTCGGTGCTCAACTCGGCGCCGAGGGCTCCGTACGGCACGTAGAAGACGGTCAGACTGGTGAATCGAGCCAGTGCGACCGCGGTGTAGTAGGTGGCACGGCGACGCCCGTAAGGCCGAGGTCGGTGAACAGCAGCCAGGACGGCGCGGCGTACGGGATCGCCGCGGACGTGGTCGGCCGCGCGAAGTCGTTCGTCGGGTCCCCGGGGAAGGCATCCGCTGGACCGTCGTCCCGCGGACTCGCCACGGACGACCGCCGCGATCCTCGACGGCGCGCACCGGGTGCTGCTCCGCGCTGGGACGGCCGGGCTGACTCTGGTCGCCGTCGCTCGCGAAGCCCACGTCGACGTGACCACGGTCTCGTACCACTTGGGCACCCGGCACGGTCTCATCGAAGCCCTGATGGACCGGCTCTACCAGGAACAGGCGGCCGACTTCGCCGCCAAGGCCCGCGAACTGCGATCCGGGCGCGAGCGCCGGCGGGCGTACCTCGACGGCGTCGTACGCATGTGTCAGGACGGCGACGCAACCCGCGCGTACTTCGCCATCGCCGTACTCGGCTTCCACGACGACGCGTTGCGCGCCCGGCTCGCCAAACTGAACGCCTGGACGGTCCGCGCGTTCGCCGACACCGTCCACGGCGACGCCGCTTCGGGCGAACGTCCGATGCCGGATCCCGAACGCCTGCGCGTCATCGGCGAGTTCGTCCACGCGGCCGTCGACGGCATCGAACTCCACCACGCACTCGGCGACGGCACGTACCCCCTATCCGGTCCTCGCGGCGCGGCCGGCGCGGTGGGACAACTGCGCGAATGCCGCGCGTAGTTCCGGCGGGGCAACCACCTCGATCTCGGTGTCGAAGCGGGCCAACGCCGCCGCGAGGGCGGCCCAGGACCAGGATCCCGTCGTCAACCTGGTCCGGTCGGCGCCGAGTTCCTCGACGACACCGTCGCCGGCGAACGGGGCCACCTCCGCCACCGGCAGGCCGAGGATCACCTCGCCCCGGCACGGCCAGGCGTCCGCGCTCTCGGAACCCTTGAACCGGGCCGCCAGGAACGCGGCCACGTCGCCGCCCGGCACTTCACGGGGAACGAACCGCGGCCCATTCGGGACCCGCGGTGTCATCCGGTCGACCCGGAAGATCCGCCAGTCGCCGCGGTCGGGGTCCCAGCCGACGACGTACCAGCGCCCGGCCCGCGCCACCAGGTGATGCGGCTGCACCCGGCGAGGCGGTCGCGGCTCGGCATCCTCGGTGCGCCCCGGTGAGCGGTAGTCGAACCGCAGTTCCTCCCCCGCGCGGACCGCGGCACTCAGCGTCAGCAGGATCCCGGTATCGACCTGCGCATCGACACCGTGCCCGGCCGCGCTGATCTCGAGGGCGTCCACCCGCTGCCGCAACCGCGACGGCAACACCTGTCGCACGCCGGCCAGCGCCCGCGCGGCCGCCTCCTCGATGCCCGCGCCGGTCCCGACGGCGATCCGCAGCGCCACGGCCAGCGCGACCGCCTGCTCCTCGTCGAACAGCAGCGGCGGCACCCGGCTGCCCGCTTCGAGCCGGTAGCCGCCGTCGGGGCCCTTGATCGCCTGCACGCGGTACCCCAGCTCGCGCAGCCGGTCGACGTCGCGGCGCACGGTTCGCTCGCTGACACCCAGCCGCTCGGCGAGCACGCCGCCCGGCCAGTCTCGGCGGGCCTGCAGCATGGACAGCAGCGCCAGCAGCCGGCTGGAGGTCGTCGTCGAGGAGGCGATCGGCATCTTTTCACGATGCCACAGGTAGCGGACGTTCTCGGACCTGTACTGCCGACCTCTTCGGTCCCGTCGCCGCAAACCCCCGGCATACGACAGGCGGTGCGGTACGGCCCGGGTTCCAGTCGGGTTCCCGGGGGCGCTCGCTGAAACCGAAACCGGGCAGGGCCGGTACGACCACGTCGAAGGCGTCCGAGGCGGAACCGCCGTGCGCGACCGGGTCGGTCAACGGCCCGATGACGCTCTCGAACTTCAGCATCGAGCCGGGCCGGCCGTGCGTCAGCACCAGCGGAAAGGCGTCGGGCTCGGGCGAACGCACGTGCCGGAAGGCGATGTCGAGGCCGTCGAGCCGGGTGCGGAAGTGCGGTATCGCGTTCCAGCGCTTTTCCACGGCTCGCCAGTCGTGCTGTCGCCAGGCGTCCGGCAAGGTCCGTAGGCGTTCCAGGCCGATGCCCTGCGTACCGTCCCGAACCGTCTCCCGTTCCGGAAGTCGCACGCGGTCGAGACGCTCTCGCAGGTCCTCCAGATCGTGCTCGGGAGCATGCACCGGAAAGGGTTCGATCTCAGACATGGCCCCGACGCCAAGCCAAGGCGGCCCCACGCACAACGTCACTGCGGTGGCTGGGACTTCGCCGCGATTCGACGTGGTCGGTGTGCGGGTCGGCGACGAAGGGGCCGAGGGCGTCGAGCAGGTAGCGGACGTTCTCTGACCTGTACTGCTGCCATCGTCGGTCCTGTCGCCGGAAACCTCCGGCATCGAAAATCGCTCGTGAAGGACCGAACACCATGTCGCTCAACGCTGTCGCGCACCTGAACTTCCACGGCCAGGCCCGCGAGGCCCTGGAGTTCTACCAGTCGGTCTTCGGCGGCCGGCTCACCGTCGCCACCTACGCCGACTTCGGGATGCCCGCCGAACTGCCCGGCGCGACGAACGTCGTGTTCGGCCAGGTCGTCGCCGACAACGGCTTCCGGGTCATGGCCTACGACGTGCCCGGCGAGCACACGCCAGCCGACCCCGGCGCGCCCACCACGCGTCGGGAGAACGGCACCACGATCACCCGGGAACCGTTCTTCCTGTCCGTCCGCGGCGACAGCGTCGACGAGGTCACCCCCGTGTGGGAGGGCCTCGCCAAGGGCGCGACCGTGATCGAGGCGTTCGGACCCGCCCAGTGGGCGCCTGCGTTCGGGATGCTGGCCGACCGCTTCGGCGTCACCTGGATCGTCGATGTCGCGGCCGAGTACACCCAGGCCTGACCGTTCGGCGAGGTGTGCGGCCGGACCGGCCGCACACCTCCGCCCCGAGGGGAAGCCCATGCGGACCCGTCCGCTCGGCCGGACCGGCATCCAGGTCAGCGCCTACACCCTGGGCACGATGATGTTCGGGCCGTACGGCAACCCCGACCCCGACGACTGCGTCCGGGGCGTGGTCGCGGCCGGTGTGACGGGTCGGCGCCCCCGCTCACGGTCGGAGGCGGTTCTGCTGGACAGCGAAGCAGACCAGCCCCATGGACTCCGCCACCGCCGCCGCGTACGCCGACGCCTCCTCGGCCATGCTCCACCGCATGGCGAAGTAGATCAGCGGACCGCCGGCTTCGTCGATCAACGGACCGGCCGACCAAGGCGAGGTGTCCTCCTCGTCCTCGGTGACGTCGACCCACCGCTCCAGCAGCGCGGCCACGTAGGCCGCTATGCGTTCGGACGCAGGCTCTTGCTCCTCGCCGTCGATGTAGCGCTCGTACAGGTCGTCGAAGACCCGGCCGGCGGCCTTGTCGTTCGCCGGTCTCTCGCCCTCCCAGACGGCAAGGTCGTAGCTCATGTCCGCACGGTCGCACACCGCGGTGACACCCACCTCGTCGCTCGGTGGCTTCCGTCTGTCCGGCGTCGGCTTGCGGCCACACTCGGCGTCGGCGAGTTCCACAACCTCACACTCAGCGGACGAGTTGATCCCACCCACCGCACCGCAATCGGACCACTGCGCCGCCACTCGGTGACCCACGCCGCGCACGAACCCGATCGCTCTGCTTCGTGCGCGGTCGAACTTGCCTTTGTGCAACGGGACATGCACGGCGACCGCAGTCCGTCTCGACCCCCGTGCGGACTCGGGTGACGTGATCGGGGGGGTGCCTTCCGACCGCGTATCCGCGCATCCACGGCCGGGGGCCGAGTGGCGATGCTCCGTCTCCCGTCACCGAGCGTCGACCGGCGTTATCATGCTCGCATGTTGCGGGGGTACGGGGGTACGTGGTGGATACGGTCATCGTGCAGTTGCCGGACCCGGATCCGGGGATCGAAGGGCATGTGTCGGACAGGCCCGCGGTGTTGCGCCTGGGGCCGGGGCAAAGTGCCGACTTCGGGCGTGGGGCGCCCGATGCGCCGGTATCGATCGTGTTGCCCGATCCCGGGGTCTCGCGGCGGGCCGGGGAACTGGTCGCCGCCGAGGACTATTGGCGATTGTCCAACTTCAGCCGCACCGTGACCTATGTCGTGGAGAACCTGGAAGGCGCCGGGGAATACCTCAAGATCGCGCCCGGTCGGCTCGGCGCTCCGGTGCCGTTCGAATTCTCCCGCCTGGTGCTCCCGGTTGCCGACGGCGACGTGTCGTTCAAGGTCTTCGCCCCCCAACACGCCTATCTGGACCGGGATTCGCAACCTCGCGGCGGCGAACTGACGACCAGTCCGTTCGCGCTCGATCCCACGTCCAAGTACTTCCTGGTCCTGCTCGCGCTGTGCGAACCACGCCTGCGCGGCGCGCTCGACGCAGCGACACCCGGCGCCGGCGAGGTGTTGGCACGCCTGCGCCCGCTCGCCGGACACGCGGATCTGACCCGTTCGGCGATCAACTACCACATCGACTACCTCGCCTCCACCAAACTGCGCCTGCGGGAGGCCACCGGGGACGAGGCCGGGCGCACCGGACACAAGCGCGAGCGCCTGGTGACCCTGGCGCTGCGCTTCGACCTCGTGCGGGAGGAACACCTGACGCTGTTGCCGCCGCGCGGCAGGTGATCCGCCGCGAAGTCGGTCCGGCCACAGCGGGGCCGGAGTTCGTCGAGGAAACGAAGAGTGATGCCGAGGATGGACCAGCCCGCACCGCCCCCGCTCGACGTACCCACCGGCCTGGTGGTCGCCGACTGGCGGGTGATCGAACCGATCGGGTCCGGCAGTTGGGGCAGCGTGTACGCCGCGGAACGGACGAGCGACGGGACACCCGTCGCGATCAAGTTCCTGCGTACCGACCTGCTCACCCCGGGCCAGCGCAGCTCCATGGACGAACTCGTGCACCGCGAAGTGCACTTCAGCCGGACCGCGAACCACCCGAACCTGGTACGCACGCACGCCGTGGTCACCGTCGACGATCCCGACCACCCCGAACTGCGCTCCGTGGTCGGCCTGGTCATGGACCGGGCCGCGCGCAGCCTGCGCGACGTGTTGGACAGCGCCGAATCCGGGCTCGAAGTACCGGGCGCCGGCCGGATCCTGCGCGGCGTGGCCGCCGGATTGGCGCACATGCACGAACACGGCCGCGTACACGGCGACCTGAAGCCGGCCAACACCCTGCTCTCCGCGACCGGCGACGTCTGGCTCGCCGACTTCGGACTCACCGCCGAACTCGACGGCACGCACGCCTACATCCCACCCCTCGGCTCGCTCGACCACGTGCCGCCCGAGTGGTGGTCGGAACGCACCGGCGAGCGCGGCACGGTGATCCGCCCCACGGCCGACGTCTGGGCGTTCGGCGTACTCGCCCACCAAGTCCTGACCGGCGGACTGCACCCGTTCGTCGGCAGCAACGCCCGGGCCCGCGCACTCGCCGCCCAGGCCTACGCCCGCGGGGTCAATCCGCTGCGCCTGGACGACCGGGTGCCCCAGGAGTGGCGGCGGCTGATCACCGAATGCCTCGCCCCCGACCACGAATCCCGCTCCCGACTCGACGCGGCGGAGATCGACGAGCGGGTGCGGGCACTGTCCGGCGCCACCAGGCCCCGGCGCCGACGCCTGGTGGCCGCCCTGGTGGTGGCCGGCGTGGCCCTCGCCGGGGTGGGCGTGGGCCTCGGACTGCGCGGCGACGGCGACCCGCGGGCCGAGGCGGCCCCGTCCGCCGCCGCGAGCCGGCCGGCCGCCGCCACCGGTACTCCCGCCCCCACGGCCGTGCCGCGCCGGATCGCCGGGGACGTCCCCGCCGGATCCGACGTGCCCGCGGAATTGCGGCCGATGATCGCCGACGCGGCCCAGCGCTGCACCGAGGCCGAGGTCACCCCGGCGCTGCTCGCCGCGATGCTCAAGGCGGAGAGCGGCTTCGACGCCCGCGCGGCGCGACCCGAGAGCGACGAGTACGGGATCGCCATGTGGACGCCGCGGGTGTTCAACGCGTGGGCGGTGGACGGCGATCGGGACGGTCGCAAGGACTACATGTCGCCGCCCGACGCGATCGCGACCATGGGCGTCTACGTCTGCTGGCTGGCCCAACACATCAAGCAGGAAGGGATGCGCGAGGACGTACCCGCCCTGACCGTGGCCGCCTATCGGACCAGCGACCGCACGGTCCGGGAGGCCAGGAGCGTGCCCCCGCGCACGCGCGCACACGTGGACCTCGTGCTGCGCTACCTCGCGGAGTACACCGGCACGCCGCCGGCTCCCTCCGCACCGGCTGCCCCGTCCGGCTGAAACCGCCGGCCATCCGGCGACCCTGACATCCGTCAGGGACCGTTCGCCCCGCGCCCCGCCTACCGTTTCGACCAGTGAAGGGATCGGCGGGAACGGGGGGACGGACATGGCGGATCGCAGGCGACACGTGGCCGCGCTGATCTGCGCGGTCGCGGTGGCGACGACCGCCGGCTGCGGGTCGGACGGGACGTCGACCCCCGGGTCCGCACCCGCACCCCGTAACCTCACCGAGGCGGAGCGGGGAACGCTCGCCCGGGCCGAGAAGATCCTGACCCGCGACTGCATGCGTGCGGCCGGGTTCGACTTCCGGGTGACCGACGAGCCGCCCGAATCGGTGGACACCCGCTTCCCGTACGTCATCGACGACCCGGCATGGGCCACGTCGAACGGCTACGGCCGGGCGATCCGCATCCGACGCGACGCGATCGCGGACGACGACCCCAACCAGCGCTACTTCCGCGCGTTGGCGGAGCCGCGCCGGTCGGCGGCCCTGCGGGCGTTCCACGGCGACGGCAATCAGCGCCTGGAGGCCCGTGTCCCGGGATCGGGGACGATCCGGCACAGCGACAAGGGCTGCGAGGCAAACGCCCAGCGCGGGCTCTACGGCGATCTGCCGAGCTGGTATCGGGCCCGAAAGGTCACCGAGGCGCTGCCCCGTCTCGTGCGCTCGGCGGTGGTGCGGGACGCGCGCTACACGCAAGTCGTCCAGGGTTGGGCAGCGTGCATGCGCGATCGGGGACTGGTCTACGACACTCCGCTGCGGGCCCGCGAGCAGTTCCTGCGGGCCGACCGCGCGGACGAGGTCACCACCGCGCGGGCCGAGGCCGAATGCGCGCTGTCCACCGAACTCGGCACCACCGCCCGCGACATCGACCGCGCCTATCGCGCGGACATCGACTCCCGGTACTCCACGGACGTCCGCGACCGGAAGGTACTGGAGAACAAGGCACTCACCCGCGCGCAGGGCATCGTCGCCCGCGGCTGAGTCGGCATCGGCATGGTTCGAATCGAAGGGAATTCAGCTCATGAAGAAGCGAGTCGGCATGGTCCTCGCGAGTGCGGCGGCGTTGATCTCCGTCGCGACGTCCGTTCCCGTCGCCCAGGCGGCGCGGAACGGACCTGCGGCGTCGGGTGCACGGGCCTTCGCCGACGGCAGGATCCACGCCTGGTCCGATCCGAACCAGCGCGGCGACCACTGCGCCTGGGTGGGGTTCTCCAGGGACTGGGACAACCCCGGCAGCGCCGACCCGGGCTGCCTGGGAATGAAGAACCGCGCGTCCTCGGTGGCCAATTACGGCTTCCCGGGCGGGCGCGACAAGGTCAACCTGTACTACAACGAGGATCAGGGCGGTGTCTACGCGTGCATCGGCCAGGGCGACACGTGGTCGGATCTCTCCGGCGGTCGCTACATCTTTGACCACGGCTGGTGGTGGTGGGAGGCCAAGAACACGTCGATCGACAACAACATCGCCTCGCACGGTTGGACGGACAGTTGCTGACCGGGCGACCCCCGTCCGGGGCCTCCTCCCCCGCGCGCCGGGAGTCGCGCTGACCCCGGCACGCGGTGACCTCGCCGCCTCGGCGGCGGGGTTGCCGCCCCGGAGGGTGGGCCGACTGCTCGCGGTGCTGGTGTCGGTGCTGTGTGCCGCGATCGTGGCCGGGGTCTGGAACGGGAGCCCGGCCACCGGCCGACCGGCCGCTTCGTCCGGCACGGCGGCGGGGCCGAGCGCGATCCGGGTGCCCGCCGGCGTGACCGCCGGAGTCGCCGTGTTCGATCGGCAGACCGGTACGTTCTCCGAACAACTCGACGCGAACCGGCGCTTCCGCTCGGCATCGGTGGTCAAACTGCTCATCGCCCTGGACTACCTGTGGAATCGCGGGCCCACATATGCGATTCCGGCCGTCGATCGACCGGCCTTCGACCGCATGTTGCGCGGCAGCGACGACGCCGCGGCCGGGGACTTGTGGACGCGGGCCGGATACGGGGCGGTCGTCGAGCGTATGGTGACCCGACTGCATCTGGTCGACACCGCGCCGCCGGACGACCCGAACTTCTGGGGCTACACCGCGCTGTCGGCCGCCGACGTGGTCCGGATCTACCGCTACCTGCTCGACACCGCGCCGGCTCCGGTGCGCGACGCGGTGATGGGGGATCTGCGCCAGTCCACCCGGTGTGCGGTCGACAGCTTCGACCAGCACTTCGGGATCCCGTCCGCCTTCGACCGTCCGTGGGCGGTCAAACAGGGCTGGTCGGGCTTCGACTCGGGCGGTTGCGGGCCGACCGCCACCGCGCCCTCGGCCGCTCCCGCCGGTGTGGCGACCACGGCCGGCGGGATCGACCTGACCAGTCCGGCACTGCACACCACCGGCACGGTCGGGGCCGGGGACCGGTCGATCGTGGCGGTCCTGACGCTCCATCCGGCGGGCACGTCGTACGGGAAGGCCTACACCGACGTGGGCCGACTGACGCGCTCGCTGAACGTACCCGGCGCGGTGCGACCGACGGGATCCCGATTCGGCACGTGGAGCACGGGGGTGCACGTGCGGAATGGGTCGAACACCGGATCGTCGGTGGTGACGACCCTCCCCGCCGGGGTGGAGGTCCTGGTCGACTGCCAGGTCGAAGGGGAGGAGATCACGGTTCCGCCGTACACCAACCAGTGGTGGGCTCATCTGCCGCAGTACGGGGGTTACATGACCAACATATACGTCGGGTCACCCGACAAGCGACTACCCGACGTGCCGCTGTGTCCGTAATGCAGGCGCGGACGCCGAGCACGCACAGAGGGTGGAAGTCCGGCGGTGTGTAACGGGGTTCGCACTACGATCCACCCATCGTGGTGACGGACGAGGAACAACCGGGACGGATCGCCGGACGGCGAGTGGCGGTGCCGCGGGTCAACCACGGCACCGCCTTTCGCGTCGGGAGGCCGTGGCGGCTGGGCAGGTCCCTGGTCGGCGTCGGCCCACCACGACACGGCGCACGGTGGCGAACCGCCCACCCCGAGGCCCCGGATCGGCCGGCAGCTCCCGCCGGAGGCGCGCTCGACGGCGGTCCGTGGGCGGAGGCGTTCCGGCCGTGGGACCGGACCATCGGGGGCCGGGGCGTCCGGCCCGGGTGAACGGATGGGTGGCCCGGCACCCGGTCGGCGCCGGACCGGACGCGGCCGGGCCCTCGCCGACCGACACCGATGGCGGCGTCATCCTCCGGCGACGTCCGCGGGACACGGTTCGGCGGCTTCGGGGCCGATCTTCACACGGAGTCGATGACGGGCCCTCCCGGCTTCACCCGTTCGGCGCGGGTTCGTGGCCAATCTGAACGCCAAGGGTCTGCGGTTCGGCGCCTTGTCGATCATGGAAGCCGTGTTGGTGGTCGTCCTCGCGGTGTCGATCACCTCGATCGGCGGACTGGACGTGGGCACCGGGGCCGGGATCCTCGCCGGCGCGGCGACCGAATCCGCCGCGGTCGGCACCGCGCAGGAGGCCATCGCCCATCTGAGCGGAATCACCCCTGCCCGGTCCAAGGAGTTGCAGGCGCACGTTGGTGGGCGCGGTGACCGGCTGCCTGATCGGCGGGCTGCTGCTCGGCGCGCTGATCGAGGTCGGCATCAACGGCACGGTGAAATCGCTGTTCTTCATCATGTTCCTGTTCGCCCTGGGCTACAAAGTCGGCCCCCAGTTCTTCCGCGGGCTGAAGAAGGACGGCCTCCCGCAGGTCGTCAACGCCGTCACCGTCTGCGTCACCGGCCTCCTGGTGTGCTGGGGGTTCGCGGAACTCCTCGACTACGGCCCGGGGTTGAGTGCCGGCCTGCTGGGCGGCGCGCTGACCCAGTCCGCGGTGATCGGCGTCGCCCAGGACGCCATCTCCCAACTCCCCGGCAACGGCGGCGCCAAAGGCCAGGCCGAGGGCAACCTGGTCGCCGTCGGCTACGCCGTCACCTACCCGCTCGGCACCATCCTGTGCGCGGTCCTGCTCGCCAACATCTATCCCGCGCTGCTGCGCCGGAATCTCGCCGACGAGAGCGCGAAGCTCGCCCGCGAACGGCACGTTCCCAGCGACGATCCGGACCTCGGCGAGGGGTACTACGAGACGGTCCTGCGCGCGTCGGATTCCTCGTCGGCCACTTCGTCCAGAAAATCCGACTCCCCATCCTCCTGGGAGTGCTCGCCGGCGGACAGACCACCGCCGCGGCGATCGGCGCGCTCAACGAGAACGCCAAGAGCCAAGTCCCCACCCTGGGCTACACGGTGCCGTACGCCGTCGGGAACGTACTGCTGACCATTTGGGGCTCGGTCATCGTCCTGCTGACCCACTGACAAGCCGAAGGATTCCGACCATGCCGAAAGCCACCTACAGCCGCGAGAAGATGCGCGCGCTCTCCGAGCCGAGCCCGTTCGAATTCAAGAGCGAGTTCATTCGACTGGCCGAGCACCACGCCGCGTCCGCGCCCCCGGCCGACCGACAAAAGCACGTCGCCGCCCTCGCCATGCTCAACGCCGGCCGGGGAAATCCGAACTGGAACGCCGCAGAGCCGCGCGAAGCGTTCCTCGCGCTCGGCCACTTCGCCGTCGAGGAGAGCCGGCGGGTATGGAGCTCGGACGACCTGGCCGGAATGCCCGCCCCCGACGGCGGCGCCGCGCGCTTCGACGTGTTCCGCGCCGCTCACCCCGGCCTCCCCGGGGTCGAACTGCTGCACAAGTGCGTGCGATACGGCGTCGAAACGCTCGGCTTCGCACCCGACCCGTGGGTGCACGAACTCGTCGACGCCTGGATCGGCGACAACTACCCCGGCCCGGACCGCATCCTGGTCCACACCGAGCAGGCCGTCCGCGCCTATCTTCATCACGAGATCTTCGACGGCGCGGTCCCCCAGGGGGGTCGGATGAGCCTGTTCGCGACCGAGGGTGGCACCGCCGCCATGTGCTACATCTTCGACTCGTTGACGAAGAACGGCATCCTGCGCCGCGGCGACCGCATCGCCTTGATGGTGCCGGTCTTCACGCCGTACATCGAGATCCCGGAACTGGACACATACGGCTTCGACGTCGTCGATATCGAGGCCGACCTGTTCGCCGAGGCCGGGGTCCGCGAATGGCGCTATCCGGAAGCCGAGATCGCCAAGCTCGCCGACCCCTCGATCAAGATGGTGTGCCTGGTCAACCCCAGCAACCCGCCCTCGTTGGCGTTGTCGAGCCGTGTCACCGCGCAGATCAAGGACATCGTCGCGAACCGGAACCCCGACCTGGTCGTCGTCACCGACGACGTGTACGGGACGTTCGTCGACGACTTCCGGACCCTGGCCGCGGATCTCCCACGCAACACCCTGCTCGTGTACTCCTACTCCAAGCACTTCGGCGCCACCGGCTGGCGGCTCGGCGTCATCGGACTGCACGACGACAACGTCATCGACGCGCGAATCGCCGCCCTCCCCGATGCCGAGAAACAGCGCCTCCACCGACGATACGAGACACTTTCCCTCAATCCCGGCTCCATGCGGTTCATCGACCGGCTCGTCGCCGATTCCCGTCAGGTCGCGCTCAACCACACCGCCGGGCTCGGCTGCCCGCAGCAGGCCCAGATGGCACTGTTCTCCCTGTTCGGCCTGCTGGACGAAGGACAGGCCTACAAGGAGCTCCTCAAGCAGACCGTGCACCGGCGCCTCGGGCTGCTCCTCGAAGGCAGTGGCATGAAAGTGTCCGACGACCCCAAACGTGCCTGCTACTACGTCGAACTCGACCTGCTCGCCGAGGCCGGTCGCGTGTACGGTTCGGGCTTCGCGAAGTTCCTGGAGAACAACTACGAGCCGGTCGACCCGCTGTTCCGACTCGCCGAACAGACCTCGGTGGTTCTTCTCAACGGCGGCGGATTCGACGGCCCTCAGTGGTCGATCCGGGTATCTCTCGCCAACCTGAACGACCTCGATTACCTGCGCATCGGCCACGCGATCCGCGACATCTTCCGCCAGTACCACGACGAATGGGCGGACGCGGGCAGGCCCGGCGACAACGGTGACCGGTAGGGGCGGGCTCCGGAAGGTCGTGTGCGGTCAGGTCGTCGAGTGGGCGGACGCGGTGAGTCGTTCGGGGTCGAGGCCCGTCGCGGTCACCGTTCCGTGGGCGTCGATCAGCCCGAACGCCGGATAGCCCGTGATCGCGAAGGCGGTGCCCAGCGGTCCGTGGGGTGACGCCTCGACCACGACGCGGGCGACGTCGCGCAGGGCCGCCGCCTGTGCGCGGGTCGCCGCGTCGTCTCCGTGGAGCACGGCGAGCACGGCGAGCGCCCTGCGACCGCTCTCGCGTCGGGCCGCCTCGACGAACCGCGGCAACCGCTCGGTACACGCGGGACAGTTCGGCGAGAAGAACCCGAACAACGTTTCGCCCAAGCCCTCTCGCGTGATGCTCTCACCGGTCGTCGTCACGGCGGAGAAGTTCGGCGCGGTCGAGCCGACGGGCAACGCGAGAGCGGCGGGCCCGGGACGCGAATGATCGCGCTGTGCGCGGAGTTTGCGGATGATCCCGAACGTCAGCAGCAGATTCAGCAGGCACAACACGGTGAGTACCACGACGGTGGCGATCAGGAACGGCATGGCGTTACCTCCCGAGAGGGCCGGGCGCGGAGCCGAGATCGAACAGCTCGGCCAACTCGTCGGTGGAGATCACCACGAGTGCTCCGATCACCGCGCACGACACCGCCGCCAGGGCGCCGGCGAGGTGTGTCGGCGTCGCCGCTCCGGCCGCGCCGAGGGCCAGTCCGGTTGCGGCGACCGTGATCAGCACGGCGTTGCGTACCACGTGCCGGCGGCCGATCGGTGTCGCGGACGCGCCGAAGCACGCGCACGACGCGTTCGTTCCCCGGCGCAGCGCGCCGAGGATGGCGATCGTGAAGGCCGCCAACAGAGGCAGGGCGACGGCGAATCCCGCGAGCCCGCGCGGTGCCGCCGCGAGCGAGAGCGCCGCGGCGATCTCGCCCACGACCACGGCGATCGCGATCGAGCGCGCCCACCGGGCCGGCGCGCCCAGCTCCCTCGCGGCGGCGACGAACACACGAAATGCCTTGCGGCCGCGTAGTTTTCCGCCTGCGGAGGCCACCAGGACGAGGCCCAGGAGCACGCGGCACGCAAGTAACGCGTATCCCATCGATCGCCCTCGCTTCCCTCCACCGGACCGACCGATCGAGGCAATGTAACGCGTTGCCCGGCGTTCCCGACAGGGCCGGCGCACGCCCGGTCCGCGCCTGGCCGAACTGCCCGGCGATATATCAACTCGCTTGTGTGGCAGGTGTGTTCGCGGCATGGAGCATGCCACTCCACGGGCCGCCGGCCGGGCGGCGACGTTGCGGGCCCCCTGCCGGCCGGGCCCGCCGGGGCGCCCGCGAGCACATGTTCGACGGCCCTATTGCGGTCCGCCGACCGCACGCCCTAACGTCTCGTTTCGGTGAAGTCGCTTGCCGGCTTTCCCGATTCCACCCGTGCCGGAACATCCGCGATGAACCGTGTGATCGAAACCCCGGGTGATGAAACCGGCGTGATCGCTTTTCGGAACGACCGTTCGGGCACGTCCCCGATCACGATCGGCGTGGTCACGTCGATCGACTGGACGACGGACTTCGGAGGTTCACGATGAAGGGCACCATCGCAAGACTCGGCGACCGGCTCCTGGAACTCGCCCTCGGCCGGGAACACGCCGGCGCCTGCTACGACGACATGGGCCAGACGTGCGCGTGTGTCGACGGCTACGAGTATCGCTACGACTGCTGGGACCGCTGCCTCCCGACCCGCTTCCCCTGCTGAGGGCGGGCAACGGTGGGGATTCCCCGCTGATGTCGGCCTCGGCCGAGGTCGGCGAGGGTGACGCGTCCCCGGCGGCCCGGCTGCGGCCCCGGGCGGTGAAAGTCGCCCTGACCCTCCAGTTTCGGGCGGCGCCGGTCGGGGCGACGCTCCTGTTCGCCGCGACGGTGGCGGTCGGCATGCTGCCGGCCACCGCCGCGTGGCTCACCAAGCTCCTGTTCGACGAACTCACGCACGGCGATCGCATCGACAAAAGTCGTGTCGTCGCGCTCGCGGTCGCGCTGGCCGGAATCGGCGCGGTCACTGCCACGCTCGTGCAACTCACCGGCTATCTCAACGAGTTGGTGCGACGCAGACTGGTCGCGGCGGTCGAGCGCGACCTGTTCGCCAAGGTCGACGAATTCCGGGGCCTGCGCCGGTTCGAGGATCCCGCCTTCCACGATCGCCTGCGGCTCGCGCAGCAGGCGTCGGAGGACGCGCCCCACAACATCACCATGTTCACGCAGGAGGTGCTGCGCTCGATCGTGTCCCTGGGCGCGTTCGTCGGCGTGCTCTTCGCGGTGTGGCCCCCGATGGTCGGGCTGCTCCTGCTCTGCGGCGTCGCCGCGCTCCTGGCCCGACTGTCGATGGCACGGCGTCAGGTCACGGTCTGGGAGATGACGTCCGGGCGCCAACGCCGGCGGTTGTTCTACCGCTCGTTGCTGATCGACCCGCGCGCGGCCAAGGAGATCCGGCTGTTCGGGCTCGGCGGATTCCTGCACGCGCGGCTGGTGCGCGCGCTCGCCGACGCCACCGATGCCGAGCTCGCGGTCGCGCGCCGCACCGCACTCGTGCAATCGGGATTCGCCGCGCTGAACGCGCTCGTCGCGGGTCTCGGCCTGGTCGTCGTCGTGGTCGGCGCCGCCGACGGCCGATTCGGCGTCGGGGACGTGACGCTCTTCGTCGCCGCGTCGGCCGGCGTGCAGGGCGCGTTCACCGGGGTCGTCATGCAGGCCGGCCTGGCCGCATCGGGAGTCCGCCTCCTCGGCCACTACCTCGCGCTCATGGACACGCCCGACGACCTGCCCGGCGGCACCGATCCGGTACCCGCCCTGCACGACCGCATCGAGTTCCGCGACGTGTGGTTCCGCTACGACGCCGACGGGCCGTGGGTGCTGCGCGGCGTCGACCTCGTCGTCCCGGCCGGCCGCGCGATCGGCCTCGTCGGGCGCAACGGCGCCGGCAAGAGCACGCTGGTCAAACTGCTGTGCCGGTTCTACGACCCCGAACGCGGCACGATCCGATGGGACGGTGTCGACATCCGCACGATGAGCGTGGTCGAACTGCGCCGCCGCGTCGGCGCGACCTTCCAGGACTACATGGCGTACGACCTGACCGCGGCCGAGAACATCGGCGTCGGCGACATCGCGCACCGCGAGAACCGCGAACGGGTGCGCGAGAGCGCGAACCTGGCCGGGATCGACGCCGACCTCGCGCGTCTTCCCGAGGGATACGACACCCAGCTCAGCCGCGTCCACCGCGACCGGGACGACGCCGGGGGCGGCGTCACGCTCTCGGGCGGGCAGTGGCAGCGGGTCGCGCTGGCCCGCTCGCTGATGCGCCGAAACGCCGACCTGCTGATCCTGGACGAGCCGAGCGCGGGTCTGGACCCGGAGGCCGAACATCGGGTGCACCGCACGCTGCGCCGGCATCGTCGGGGCCGGACGAGCCTGCTCGTGTCGCACCGCCTCGGCGCCCTGCGCGACGCGGACACGATCGCGGTGCTCGACGACGGCCGTATCGTCGAACTGGGCTGCCACGAAGAGCTGATGGCGTTGCCCGATGGTCACTACGCCCGGCTGTTCGCGCTCCAGGCCGCCGGGTACGCGAACCCCACGGGGTCGACGGTCGTCGAGGAGACGCGGTGATCGAGAGGGGACGCGAGACGACGAGCCTGCGGGCGGTGCCGGGTGGCGTGGGGGTGTCGGTCGTTCTCGCGGCCGTGATCCTGCTACTCGCCGGAGTGCGGGCTGTGCGCTCGCGCCTCGCACTCGTCCGGGTAACCGGCACGAGCATGGCGCCGACCTTCGCCGACGGCGAACGACTCCTGGTCGACCGCGCCGGGGCGGTGCGTCGGGGGGACGTCGTCGTGTTCCGCAACCCCACGGCGGCCCTCGGCGCCGGTCGGGATCCGCGCTGGCTAGTCAAGCGGGTCGCGGCGCTGCCCGGCGATCCGGTGCCGGCCGAGGTGCGCGATGCCGTACGCGCCGCGAACGACGCCGTCGTGCCCGCGGGTTCGCTGGTGGTACGCGGGGATGCGCCGCGTTCCCACGACTCACGCCACTTCGGATACGTGCCGGCGTCCACCGTCCTGGGCGTGGTCGGGACCGGCACTCGAATCCGTCGCGCGCCGATCGAGCCGGCTTGCCCCCGCGACAACCGAAGGGGCGGGCCGGGGTCGTCACGAGCGGGGTGACACCGACTCCCGGTACGCCCGGGCCAGGGACCGGATCAGCGTCTCCAGGACCTCGTCGTTCGAGCCGAACGTGAGGCGGACGTGCGTGTCGGGGGCGTGCATATCGGCGCCGCGGATTGTCGGGATGCCGTTTCGGAGCAGCGTCTCGTCGATGTCGGCGGGCGTTTCCCCCAGGTGCGCGCAGTTCACGAGCATGAATGCGCCGGCCTGGGGCCGCGCCTGTTCGGTGAGGCCCGTTTCGGTGATGCCGTCGCAGATCAGGTCGCGCTTTGCCTGATATGTGGATCGTGGTCCGTCGAGCCAGTCGCGTGGGCCGTTCAAGGTGGCGGTCGCGGCGCGCTGGGGGACGATCCCGCAGCACACCGCCTCCCATTGGAAGCGGCGTTCGAGTGCGTCGACGATCGTCGGCGGTGCCAGCACGTAGCCGACGCGCCAGCTCGCGAGGGCGTAGTACTTGCTCAGGCTCGTGACGGTGACGATGTACGGCCAGCGGTCGGCGAAGGCCTCGATCGGCTGGAACCGGTGTCCGTCGTAGGTGAAGTGCTGCCACGACTCGTCGGAGACGACGAGCAGGCCGTGTCGTGCCGCGATGTCGACCACCGCCGCGAGCGTGGCGGCGTCGGGCAGATAGCCCGTCGGGTTGTTCGGGTTGCACAGGAGTATCGCCCGGCTGCGCGGTGTCACGGCGGCCTCCAGGGCGCTCGGGTCGAGCGCCCATCCGTCGCCTTCCCGTGCCGGAACGAATGCCGGTCTCGCGCCGGCCTCGCGGATGAGCCCGTCGAAGAAGAACGTCGGCGTCGGCACGATCACCTCGTCCCCCGGCGCGAGTACGGTGCGCAGCACGATCGACAGGCCCTGCATCGCGCCGTGGGTGATCAGCAGTCGGCGTTCGGGGTCGACGCGCAGCCCGAGGTCGCGGGCCAGTTCGGCGGCGATCGCCGCACGCAGGTCGGGTAGGCCACGGCTGTCGCGCGGGTCCGGTTCGTCCATCGCCCGTACCACCGCCTCGCGCACGTGCGCGGGCATGGGCAGGATCGGCGCGCCCACGAGCGCGAGGACCCGGACGCCGGCGTAGGCCGCCCGCGCCGCGCGGTCGCGGGTGCTCATCGCGCCCATCGGGTCCAGGCCGCGTTCGGCGGGGAGAGCCCAGGAATTCGCTGCGAATTGCTGCATTTCGGAACCTCGTTCGATCTTGAGATACCAGATTGGCGGCCTGATCGCCCCCGACGTGGCGAGCCCGCCGGGCGAACTGGCGTCCGTTTTCGAGCGGTTGCGGGTGCGGGACGTGCAGGGCACGCACGATGCGATGCGCGGGCGGTGCGAGCGCGTCCATCGCGACGTGCTCCGGGTCCTGGCGAGGAGCGCTTCGGTCGGCAAGGCCCCATCGAGATGCCGGACAGGCCGTAGGCCCTGCCCGGGCGCGCTGCGGGGAGGTACCCGGCGGCACGGCGCGGCCGTGATCCGCCGCGTCCGGTCCGGCCGGCCCTCGATGGGCCGCATCGGTCACTGCGCCGTCGGGAAGTGCAGGTCGGTGGGCGGGAGTTCGTCGTGGTTCGGCTCGGGCCAGCGGCTCGTGACGGCCTTGGCCCGGGTGTAGAACGAAACGCCCTCGGCGCCGTGCACGTGGTGGGCGCCGAACAGCGACTGCTTCCAGCCGCCGAACGAGTGGAACGCCATCGACACCGGGATCGGGACATTCACACCGATCATCCCGACCTGGGCCGAGCGCTGGTACAGGCGGGCCGCGTGGCCGCTCGCGGTGAAGATCGCCGTGCCGGCCGTCTCCCGGCCGCCGATGAGATGCCGGACGGTCCTGACTCGTCCTGTACTCACGGACTGCTCGCCTTCCTGTGGCCGTGCCGGATTCGGTCCGGCGGTGTATCGCGTGCTCGATGTGGCCGGGTGCGCCGTCGTGGTGCCGTCGGTCGGGCCGATCCGGGGTCAGCCGATCAAGTCGCCCCCGTTGATGTCGATCGCGGCCCCCGTGATGTAGGCGGCCCGGTCCGACGCGAGGAAGGCCACCAACTCGGCCACCTCCCACGGCTGTCCGATCCGGGGCACCGGGAACGACCCGACGATGTCGGCCAACGACTCCTCGGGCAGCAGGCCGCGTGCCATCGGTGTGTCGATCAGCCCCGGACAGACCGCGTTCACCGTCACGCCGGCCGGCCCGTACGCCTTGGCCAGGTGCCGGGTGAGCCCGAGGACGCCGTGTTTCGCGGTCGTGTAATGCGCTCCCCCGGCGGTGCTGATGGTCTTGCCCGCGGTGGAGGAGAAGTTGACGATCCGCCCCCACCGGGCGTCGCGCATCGCGGGCAACGCGCTTTGGCAGCACAGGAAGGTGCCGTGCACGTTGACGGCGAGGACACGATTCCACTCCGCCTCGGCGATGTCCTCGAACGCGGTCGGCGGTGCGGTGCCGGCCGCGTTCACCAGGATGTCGAGCCGGGAGAACTCCGCCGACAGCGCGGCGAACGCGGCACGGACCTGCTCGCCGTCGGTCACGCCCACCCCGACCGACCGCACCCGGGCGACCGGGGCGGCCGGCGTCGCCGCCCAACCCTCGCGGCCCGGGGCGACAAGGTCGAACACCGCCACCGTCGCCGCGCGCCGGGCCAGTGCGTGGGCGGTCGCCAACCCCATGCCGCTCGCGCCGCCGGTCACCACCGCGACCCGGCCCGCCAGTTCGCGGCCGTCGGCACTGGTGGGCGCGGCAAGCCCCTCGGCGGCGCTCACGCGTCCACCAACGCGCGTGCGCGGGCGAACGCGGCCGCCGCCCGCTCGAGTTGCTCGGGCGTGTGTGCCGCCGACACCTGCACCCGGATCCGTTCCTGCCCGGCCGGGACGACCGGATGGGACAGTGCGAACACCAGCACGCTGTCGCGGCGCAGCGCCGCGGCCACGTCACGCGCCCGCGAACCACCCGGCAGCATCACGGGGATGATCGGGTGCTCCCCCGGCAGCACGTCGTAGCCGAGATCGCCGAGCGCGCCGCGGAGCCGGATGGTATTGGCCGTCAGGCGCTCGCGCAGCTCCGGCCGTCCACGCGCGACGCGAATCGCCGTCAGCGCCGCGGCGGCCAGCGGAGGCGCCATCGCGTTGGTGAACACGTACGGCCGCGAGACCTGGCGCAGCGTCTCCACGACCGCCCGGGGACCGGCGACGAAGCCCCCGGCAGCCCCGCCGAGCGCCTTGCCCAGGGTCCCGGTCAGTACGTCGACACCGCCCGTGAGCCCGAAGTGCTCGGCCGTGCCCGCTCCGGTCCCGCCCAGTACGCCGGTGGCGTGCGAGTCGTCCACCAACAGGGCAGCGTCGTAGCGTTCGGCGAGTTCGCACAGGCGCGGCAGCGGGGTGATGTCGCCGTCCATGCTGAAGACGCCGTCGGTGACGATGAGGCGGTGGCGCGCGTCGGTGCACTCGGCGAGTCGGTGTTCGAGCTCGTCCATGTCGGCGTGCCCGAAGACGTACCGCTCCGCTCGCGTCAGGCGGATGCCGTCGATCAGGCTCGCGTGGTTGAGCGTGTCGCTGAGGACGACGTCCTGCGGGCCGAGCAGCGCGGCGAACACACCGAGGTTGGCGTCGAAGCACGAGGTGTACAGCACCGCGTCCTCCGCACCGACCAACTCGGCGATGGCGGTTTCCAGTTCCCCGTGGACCTCCCGGGTGCCGCAGAGCACGCGTCCGGCGGCGACCCCCAATCCGGTGGTGTGCAGCGCCCGTTGGGACGCTTCGACCACCTCGGGGTCGTGGGCGAGCCCGAGGTGGTCGTTGGAGGCGAAGTTCACGAGCGTTTCGCCGGCCACGCCGAGCGTCGCCTGCTGGGGGCCGGAAACCACCAGGTCGCGGCGCAGGCCGGGGCCGGCCGAGCGCTCGTCCAGCTCGGCCCGGAGCCGGTCGAGGAAGGTGACGTTCACGCGTCGCCCTCCGGGGTCGAAGCCGTGGGCACCGGGTCCGACTCGGGCGGCCAGGTGGAGCAGTCGAGGACCTCGAAGCCGCGGCCGGGGAAGACCACGTCCATGAAGAAGTCGTGGACGGCCTCGTCGCCGTCGGCGCAGCCGTCGCGCAACACGCCGACGTGGTAGCCGCGGTCGGCCGCGTCGTAGGCGGTGGCGGCGACCATGGCGCTGGTCGCCACGCCGGCGATCACGACCGTGTCGACGCGGCGGGCGCGCAGTACGAGATCGAGATCGGTGCCGGCGAAGGCGCTTGCCCGGCGCTTGAGCACCACGACGTCCTCGTCGGCGACGGGCAGGGCGAGTTCGGTGCCGGGCGCGCCCTGGTGGAAGGTGTCACCGGCCTCGTGGAACGACCGGTACAGCGCGTTGTCGGGCGGCAGGTCGGCGCCGTTGGCGCGGAACGCGAAGTGCACGAACACGGGGAGAATCCCGGCGGATCGGGCCCGCGGCAACAGCTCGGTAAGCTGTGGCAGTACGCGTGCGGCGAACGGATACCCGGCCGTGATGCCTTGTTGGAGGTCACCGATGAGCAGTGCGGTGGTCACGACAAACTCCTGTCGAGCCGCTCCATCCGGCGTCCCGCGGTGAGCAGGAACACCAGTCCGGCGGACATGATGATGGCGATGGTGAGAAGTGCGTAGGTGAAATTGCCCGTCCAGGACGAGATGTACCCGGTGATATGGCTCGCCACGTACGCGAGGCCGACCAGTGGGATGATCCGTATGCCGACCTTGCGCCAGGTGCGGGGCGCAACGGTTTCCGGGCCGGCTGCGACGAACGAGCTCATCGGCATTCCAATCGGTTCAGGGGGCGAAGATCTCCGTGCTGTCGGGAGCAGGTGCTGGTGGTATCGGGCCGGTTCAGGCCGCCGAGCCGCGCAATTCGGCGGTGGCGTCGGCGTCGATCTCCCCGTCTTCGGTGAGCACGACGCCGTAGTCGTCGCGGGCGCCTTCGGGGGTGACCTTGCCGTCGCGGACGTCTTCGAGGACCCGCTCCGGGACCCGTTCGAAGGGGCTGCCGTGTCCGCCGCCGCCTGCGGTGACGTGGCGGTGCCGGGCTCCGGCGGTCATGGTGAAGTACGGCTTGGATTCGAGGACTTGCTCGTCGGGTCCGCCGAGGTTGAGCACATTGAGCGAGGGCGACCCCGACGCGCCGTCGGCGAGGCCGTAGGGCAGGAACCTGCGTCGGTCCGATCGGATCTGCACGGTGGCCTCGGGCGCCAGGAGCGTCATGTCCCGGAAGGTGGCCAGGCCGCCGCGCCAGCGTCCGGCGCCGCCGCTGTCGGGGAGGTAGCCGTAGCCGTCGATGCGCAGGTGGCCGGAGCGTTCCAGTTCCTCGACGGGGGTGTTGGTCAGGTTGGCGCCGAGCGAGCTGATCCCGTCCACGCCGTCGCGATCGGGGCGCGCGCCCCAGGCTCCGGCCAGCGGGTCCCACAGGACCATGGATTCGCCGTCCGTGCCGACCACGCCGATCGCGATCCCGTCGGGTCCGCCCTCGCCGGCGGCGGGCACGCGACCTGGGAACACCGGGGCGAGCGCGCCGAGTACCGCGTCGATGATCCGAAAGCCCACGAGGCCGCGGGCGCCGCGGGCGGAGGGCCGCTGCCCGTCGAGGATCGACGCTTCGGGGATGACGAACGAGAACGGCCGGTAGAAGCCGCTGTTGGCGGGGATGTCGGCGGCGAGGACGCCTTGGAGCGCGGCGTAGGCGGCGGACCGGGTGAAGGATGCCGTCGCGTTGAGCGCGGAGTCGACCTGCGGCGAGGAGCCGGTGAAGTCGAGTTCGATCCCGGACTCGGACAGGGTGACCCTGACCCGGATGGGGATCGGCCCGGAGCCCAGGCCGTCGTCGTCGATGTGGTCGGTGAACTCGTAGGTCCCGGGCACCGCTTCCGCCAGCGCGGTGCGCAGCAGGGTCTCCGAGTAGTCGATCAACTCGTCGTTGAGCGCGGCGAGTCCGTCGGCGCCGTGTCGGGCGGCGAGTGCGCGCAGGCCTTCGGCCCCGGTGTGGCAGGCGGCCAGCTGGGATTCCAGGTCGCCGCGCAGCAGTTCGGGCTCGCGGACGTTGCGCAGGATCAGCTCCAGGAACGTCTCGTTGACCACGCCGGCATCGGTCAGGCGCGACGGCGGGATCTGCACACCCTCGGCGAAGATGCTTCGCGACTGCACGGCCATGGAGCCGGCCGCCCAGCCGCCGACGTCGGTGTGGTTGACGACGGTGACCGCGAAGCCGAGGAGGACGTCGTCGGTGAACACCGGCGCGATCGCGAAGATGTCGGGCAGGTGCATGCCGCCCCGAGAGGGGTCGTTGAGCAGGTAGACGTCACCCGGTCGGATCCGACCCGCGAACTCGGCCAGCACCTCCTCCATCGCGGCCGGGATCGAACCCAGGTGCACCGGTAGGGTGTTGGCCTGGGCGATGACCCTGCCGTGCGCGTCGCACAGGGCCGCGGAGAAGTCCATGCTGTTGGCGACGAGTTGCGAGTGCGCGGTGCGCAGGATCGTGATCGCCATCTCGTCGGCGAGGCCGGTCACCGCGTTGCGGAAGACCTCGAAGGTCACGGCGTCGCCGATCATGCGGCACTCCAGGTGATCACGATGTTGTCGAACCGGTCGCGGTGTACGCGCGCGCCGGGCGGGACGAGGGTGGTGGCGTCCATGTCCTCGATGACCATCGGTCCGTCGACGGGCTCGGTGCCGACGTCGGAGCGCGCCACGACGGGGGTGCACACGGTTTCGGTGAACCGGCACTCGCGGGTGGTGGGCGGGCGGCCTTCGGTGGTGGGGAAGCTCAGCACGTCCGCGATGGACACGGGGGCGGGGATGCGGCCGCGTACCCGCAGGTTGACCAGTTCCACCAGGTCGTCGGTGCCGGCTCGGCCGTAGGTGCGCTTGTGCTCGGCATGGAAGCGGGCCCGGACCTCGGCGAGCAGGTCGTCGGTGAGTTCGCCGTCGGGCACCCGAATCCGAAGTTCGAAGCGCTGTCCGCGGTAGCGCACATCGACAAGCCGGTCCACGACCGCGTCGGCGCCCAGTTCCGCGCGTACCGTGTCGGCGAGCCGGACGAACTCCGCCTCCAGCGCGCCTACTTCGACGAACTCTGCGCGATAGGGGGCGAGTTCCTGGCGTTCGGTGTCGGCGACGAGCAGGCCCAGGCTGCTGAACAGGCCCGGGTAGACCGGCACGATGACGGTGGAGATGCCGAGTTCGCGGGCCAGTGCGGCGGCGTAGAGCGGACCGGCGCCGCCGAACGCGACCATGGTGGCCTCGCGCGGGTCGCGGCCGCGTTCGCTGGTCACGGCCTTGACCGCGGTGGTCATGCTCGCGACCGCCACCTGGTACGCGCCGCGCGCGGTGCTCGGCACATCGCCGCCGAGCCGTTCGGACACCGACGACAGGGCCTTGACGGCGAGTTCGGGGTGGATCGGCACGCTGCCGCCGGCGAGAGCGTCCGGGCTGAGATACCCCAGCGTCACGTTGGCGTCGGTCAGGGTCGGCAGTTCGCCGCCCTGCCCGTAGCAGGCGGGGCCGGGGCGGGATCCGGCGCTGGCGGGACCGACGTGCAGCGCGCCCGCCGTGTCGACGGAGATGATGCTGCCGCCGCCCGAGCCGACCTCGGCGATGTCGATCGATGGCGCCCGGACCGGATATCCGGCGCCCGAACCCAGGCCGCGGGCCACGTTCATACCGCCGCCGACCTCGTAGTCGGCCGACACGAACGGCTCACCGTGCTCGATCAGGGAGGCCTTCGCGGTGGTCCCGCCCATGTCGAACGCCACCACGTTGGACAGGCCGATCAGTTGCGCGAGCTTTTGCACGGCGGTGACACCGGCGGCCGGGCCGGACTCGATGATCTGCACCGGCCGTTCCACTACGGAGGCCGCGTCGAGCAACCCCCCGCTCGACTGCATGACCAGGAGCGGGGCGCGCACGCCCTCGGCCCGCAGATCCGCTTCGAGGCGGGTGAGGTATCCGTGCACGGTGGGGCCGACGTAGGCGTTGACCGTCGCGGTGCTGGTGCGCTCGTACTCGTGCGGCAGGGGCGAGACGTCGACGGACGCCGTCACGTACACCCCGGGCAGCTCGGCGCGCAGCAGTTCGGCGACGCGCCGCTCCTCGTCGGGGCGGACGTAGGAGTTGATCAGGCACACGGCCACCGCGCGGATGTCGTCCGCGCGCAGCTTCGCGGCCAGTGCACGGATCTCGTCGTCGTCGGCCGGCGGGTCGAGCCGTCCGTCGGCCGTGATCCGCTGGTCGAGCTCATGGCGGTGCCGACGCCGGGCCAGGGGCTCGGGCTTGGACCACGACAGGTCGTACAGGACCGGCCGGCGCAGCCGCCCGAGTTCCAACACGTCGCGGAACCCGCGCGTGGTGACCACCGCGGTGCGCACACCGCTCATCGAGAGAATGGCGTTGGTGGCCACGGTCGTGCCGTGCAGCATCGCCGCGACGGCCTCCGGCTCCGCGTCGACCGAGGACAACAGGTCGGTGGTCGCCGTCACCACGCCCGCGCCGTAGTCGGGCGGGGTGGACAACACCTTCATCGGGACGACTTCGCCGGCCGGGCCCAGAGCGATGACGTCGGTGAACGTACCGCCGATGTCGGCGCCGACGCGCCAGCCGACCGGTCGAGGATCGTGACGGGGGGCCACTGGGATCTCCTTCGGTGAACCGGGGAACTGAGATCACAGTAATTGGCAGTTGAGATATCAACAAGAGATTGTGGAGTTTTCCGCCGAGGCCGATGGTGTGGGAGGAAGACGCACCGCCCGGTGGTGGTGATGGTGACCGGGGATGTCGTGCGGTCGAAGGCGAGGCCGGCGATCCGTCGCACGCATGACTCGCCTGGCGCCCGCCATCCGTCCCACAACTACCGGTTCCTGCGCCCGTCTTCGGCATGGACCGGGCCGTCGACGGCGTGGCGGCACGAGCGGTCCTCGATGATTCCGGATTCCTGAGCGCCGCCCGGTGTGCTGCCGTACGGTTCTCGTGTCGTGCTGTGCAGCCGCGTCCGTCGGGGGGATCCGTGCGCCGTCTCCGTGTGCCGTTCGTCGCGGCCGGCCTTGCCTTGATCGTCTGCGGTTGTTCGGGCGGCGGGGGCGGCTCCGCCGCTCGTACGCCGACCGATCGGGCGCCCGCGTCGGCCGGTCGGGCCTCCGGGAGTGCCGGCACGGACGGTGGGGATCCGGGCCCCGCATCGACTCCCGCCCTGCCGAGTACCGGTCGGCTCGTCCGCACCTTGACCGACGAGTCGGGCGCGCGGCTGGACGGGCCGCTGGCTTTCAGCCCGGACGGTAAGCACATTGCCGGCCCCGGTCAGGGCGCCGACGCCTTCGTCTGGGACAGCGCGTCCGGTGCCGCGGTGAAGCTGACGGACCCGATCTTCCCCGGGCGTCCCGTGTCTTCGCTGTCATATACGCGCGACGGCAGGGAGTTGGTGACGACGGGATATCAGGACCGCGCCTGGGATCCGGCCACCGGCGCACTGATCCCGAACGGTTTCCCGCCGCTGACAGCTGCCCAGAACGTCGGTGGGAACCCCGACCAGGGCCTCGGGTTCGGCCGCGACGGCACGACGTTCTACGTGTACACGGGGGTGTCCGCGCCTACCGTGGCCGTGGGCACGTACACGCTGTCCGGCACCGCGCTGGCCCCGGGCGCGTCGCATCACCTGCCGTCGGCGCTCGACACGGCGGCCTACCCGCCCGTGGTCAGCCCGGACGGCCGCTCGGTCATCGGCGCCGCCGCCACGGCCACCGCGCACGCCCCTTCCCTGATCGACCTCGCCTCGGGCACCGCCACCCCGGTCGCACTCCAACCCATCGACACGAGTCCGGGTACCGATACGACGGCGGTCGGTTACAGCCCGGACGGCAAGCTCCTCGCCGTGGCCCGGTTGCAGTCCGGCGGGGAGGCGGTGACCCTGTACGACACGACGACCTGGACGAAGACCGTAGCCTTCCGCGGAAACACGTTCGCTTTCAGTCCCGACGGCAAAACGCTCGCCGTCGGAAGCAACGACACGGGCCCTGGGGTGCAGCTGTACACCGTCGCCGACGGCAAGGGCATCGGAACCCTTACGACGGCGGGCGAACTCGCCCATTCCCCGGGAGCCTTGGCCTTCAGCCCGGACGGCGGCGAACTGGCCGCGGCTGAGGGCTTGGCGGGGATCGAACTGTGGAGCGTGCGCCCTTAGGGCTCCGGTTGCGGTTCACTATTCCTGCCGGTCACAGGCACTTTGTCGAGCCTGTCCGGCCGTCGTGACGTCAGCCGGCGAAACCGCGTAACCTCCACCGTCTCCTGCGTGCGCTGTTCGGTGCGCCGCGCTCCCCCGGCGTCGACACGGCCGCCCGCGCGCTCGGCGGTTCCGTACCCCGGTTGTGCGCCCAGGGCGGTAGGCATCGGGAATGCGGCGTAATGGCGTGCTGGTAAAAGCCCGCCCGCCGAATCTTTCGCCCCAGAGGATGTCGATGCATTCCTCGCCATCCCCCGAGCGGTTGCGATACCGGGCGGTGGCGAATAGGACGCGACCGCCCCACGCTGTCCCTCCGCGCCGCCGATCACGATCGCGTGCCGCATGCGAAAACGCCCGGTGGCGCGGCCTCCGCGGCCGGTAAGTGGCCGAGTCGTCCCGCGCCACCGGGCGGGTAAAGCGGCACCGTTTCGAAGCGTCGACATCCGCACCTCCCGACGCGTCGACTCGGTGGCGACCATCTCGAGTTCGGTTGATTCGAACTCGGTCGACTCCCGCTCGGGCTAACTCAGGCTCAGCGTGAGTGCCCCCGAATAGGTGCCCGGGCGTACGAACGCCGGGGTCGTCAACGTCAGGGCGGCGTCCGCCGAAACGCTGCCGCCCGTGGCTCGGCCCCCGACCGGCGTCTGTGTGCACAACTGGGCCTGGTCCGCCCCGAGCGGCCCCGGAGTGCCGGGGGTGACCGTTCCGGGCGCGCCGTCGGCCGCCACGCACGCGGGGGTCCAGGACACGGCTCCGGCCGGGAGCTTGTCGGTGCCGTTCTCGGCCGTCAGCTCCGACATCGTGCCGGTGAGCGACCACCCGAGGTCGGTCCCTCGGGCATCGACCACGGTGACCCGGTTGAGCGCGGCGTTCAGGCGCAGCGGTTTGCCGTCGATCGTCGCGCTGCCGAAGTCGATCCGGCCGCCGGCCTGGGACATCGTCAGGCCGCCGGGCTTGATCTGCCCACTGACCGACTGGGTCAGCTGGGCCGGGCCCTCGCCCACCGTGTACGGCGTCCGCTTGCCGATCGCGGGGTTGCCGAACTCGTACGCCGCGACCGCGGCGGTGGTCGCCGCGGTCACCGTGAACGTCGCGGTGAACGAGCCGTTCGCGTCCGCGGTGGTGGTCACGGCGTCCTCCGTCGGCGCCCCGGGCTCGTCCTGGGGTTGGACGGTGATCTGGGCGTTCGGTGAGAACGCGGTACCGGTGACGGTCACGCGGGTGCCGACCGGACCGGTGTTCGGGCTCAGCACGAGCCCCCGCCCGCCGACCGGTACGGACACCACGGTCAACGGCGCCTCCAGGGCCACCGATCCCGATGTGACCTTCAGGATCGCCGCCGTACTGGGAACCGCGCCGGCGACGTGCACCCACCCCGACAGCACGCCGTCGACGACCTTGACGTCGCTCGCGGCGATGGTCGAGTAGCCGTTGTCGCAGAATCCGCCGAACTCGGGGAAGCACATGGTCAACCCCACCGGACCGGCCGGCCAGTGCGCGCCGGACAGCGTGACCCGGGAGTTCGAGTCGACGGTGCTCGGCGTCGCGGTCAGCGTGGGCGCCTGACTGCCCTGCTCGACCGTGTACGACGCGACCACGCCGTTGCCGGAGATCGGCACGCACGTCGCCGTCGCGAGCAGGTTTCCGTTGACGATGGTCTGCACCACGATCGACTTCAGGGTGAGGTCCACCGTGGATCCGGCCGCCGCGCCGACGATCGTCGCGGGCACGGTGAACGGAGGCGGCACGATGGGTGTGTTCACCTCGATCGGTGTTTCGAACGACGGCGGCGCCACCGAGAGGTCCTCGGTCGTGCCGCCGGACGTGGCGAACGTGTACACGGACTTGATCGTCGCGAGCGGAATCGGGATCGGGCTGGTCGCCGGACTCCCACCCGCCACGACGTGCATCGAGGTGGCGCCGTCACCGTGCGTCGGGTCCAGGGTCACCTCGAACCGCTGCTGCCCCTCGGGGGCGCCGACCGGGGTCGTACACCGCATGACCGGGGTCACGGTGCCCGCGCCCGCCGACGGCGCGAGGGCGACCAGGCCGCCGCCGAGGGCCAGGGCGGCGGCGGCCACCGAGGCGGCCCGGCGATGGTGGGTCAATCTTCGGGATAGCCGTTTTGACACGTTGCTCCTTCGTGTGGACGGCCGGTGCGGACGACCTGTTCGGAGCCCGTCGGAAACGAAAGGCGTAGCGAACCATTCGCACATTTGGATCATCCATAGTCAAGAGCGAGATGCGACCCGATTCATTCGACACGTGTCACCATGATCGAGAAATACCCGGGAAACCGAATATTCTTTGCCGATATGAGTGGTCGTGAATTGCGATCATGAATTATCGATCTTGACTTTTGCCGTCGGATAATTGCGTGCCGATCCCGCTTGACGGAATCCGAAACTTCGGATTCACTCCAAATGCGCCGACAGGAACTTTCCGCAGTATCTGTCGAAAGGGGCACCTTCCATGTCACGATCCAAGGCCCTCGCGGCCGGCGCCGCCGTCTTCGCCGGCGCCATGGCCGCGACCGTCGGGCTCAGCGGCACAGCCACGGCCGGCGGCCCGTCCACCGCGAAGTACGACTGCCTGACCTCGATCGGGGTCAGCTACACCGGCAAGAGCGCGACGTTCACCACCAACGCGTCGCACCAGATCTCGGCCACCATCGCACTCGCACCGCTGATCACCATCAACAACGGCGACCTCACGATCACCGCCAATCTCGGGGGCCCGAGCGGCACGGTCACGTTCAGCGGCACCGCCGGCACGTCCGGCCCCTTCGGTCCGGTCAACCTGGGTCCGCTGAACAAGACGGCGGGCACGATCTCCGCCGGTCAGGCCCTGACCGTGATCCAGTCGGCCAGTGCGCCCAGCGCCACGAACTGGTCGGTCAAGCTGCACCACAACCCCAACAACGTCGACATCTGGTGTGTCGGCAAGAGCGCGTTCAGCCCGGCTTTGACCTACTGATCCACCATCCCGCCCTCGGCGCGGCGGGGGATCGACGGCAGGGGTTCGACGCCGCTTCGATCGTCACGTATGGGCCGGCCAGGCCCGAAGTGCCGTCGAACCCCGGTGCGCGCGACGTCGCCACGTCACGACCTCGCGACCTCGCGACCGCGCGACGGCCCGACTCCCGACCGTCGGCCGGGCGACGAGCCGCCGTCCGCGTCCTCGTTACCGAGTGCTCGCCGGTTTTCCGACGTCCCCTCCCCCGCGGGCTCGGACAACTCCCCCGCCGCGCCACCGATATCGGCTCACGTGGCCTGTTGGTCTTCCGTCCCGGCGACGGACTGCAATGCGATCAGTTGTGCCTGACCGTTGCCCGCCGACCAACCGTCGAGAGCGTTCTCGGTCAGTGTGACGAACACGTCGCCGGCACGTACGCCGACTTCGGTCAGGTTCGCTGCGATGCGTCGATACAGATCCAGCTTGAGTTCCCGACGTCGTCCGGTCACCAGGGTGATCTGTACGTAGACGATGTCCTCGCGAGCCACGTCGAGGTAGTCCGGGTCAAAGATCAACTCGTCCGGGGCGTGCGGGGTGACGATCTGGAAACGGTCCTTGGCCGGGATGCCGACGGCGTCGACAAGAGCCCGGTGGACGCCGTCGGCAATGGCGCGGCGCATGGCGGGCGGGCGGGTGGAGGCGAGGTCGATACGCACCAGGGGCATGAGTCGCTCATTTCCGTCAGTAGTCGTACGGTAGGGTGAAGTGTACGACGCTGATCGAACACTTTGGCAAGGAAGTCGATTGTCCCTACGCTCCAGTCGCCTCACGCACACCGATCCGGCCTCGGTATCCCTCCAAGACGCGCTCGACGCGTTGAGCGATCCGGTACGCCGCGCGATCCTGCGGGAACTCGCGGCCGCACCGGATTGGGAACGCGCATGTGGCACATTCGACTTGCCCGTCACCAAGGCGACGCGCAGCCATCACTTCGCGGTCCTGCGCGCAGCGGGCCTGGTGGAGCAGCGGGACGAGGGATCGCGGCGTCTCAATCGGCTGCGTCGTCCCGAATTCGAGCTCCGATTTCCGGGTCTCCTGGATCTGGTCCTCCGCGAACCGCCGCCCTCGTGAGCCGCCGCCCTCGTGAACTGTTGCAAGGGCCGCATCCGGTCGACTCTGTCGCGGGGTCGGTGCGGCACGCCGGGACGCCGTCGAGGCCGGCGATACCCGGGGAGAGCGCGGCGCGTTGCGCGGCGACGCCGCGAGCCACGCCCGCGCCCGCGCAGCGGGCCCGCGAACGCGGCGGTTCGACGGGTTGCGGCGCGGGCGCGTGATCGGCGGCCGGGTGTCGGGGCCGCCGGGGGGTTCATGCCCGCAGTTCGGTCCACGTCCAGGTGCCGCCGACGCGTACGTACAGGCGCTTGTCGGCGGTGTCGACGGCCATCGTGCCGTCGAGCGGGGGGTATTGGAACGACGCGTCGGTGACCGGGCCCGCGACCAGGCGCAGCGGTGGGTTGGGCTGGTTGCGGGTGGGGATGGCGCCACTGGCCTGTCCGCCGGTGTTGCCGTAGGAGTTCTCGACGCGGAAGTCGCCGGTGGAGCTCTGTTCGTAGTAGATGTGTGTACCGGCGGGTTTGGCGCCGTACAGGCCGTTGACGTTGCGCAGGACGCCGGTCTGACCCTTCGCCGAGTACAGGATCACGCCGGAGTTGACGGTCATCGTCGTGCCGCACGCGATGAGGGTGTCCTCCAGCGCGCTCACGGAGGGGGCCCAGTCGATGATGTTCTGCGGAGTGTCGTATTCGGTGGCGAAGCCGCCCGCGTACGCGTAGATGTTGCGGGCGAACACGTGTCGGCAGGACGCGTCGACCCTGAAGTGTGGTCCGCCCTTCATCGCCGATGTCTCGAACTTGCAGTCGGTGATGTGGATTCCGTTGGGGTTGTTGGTTCCCGCGGTGCCCTGGGTGACCCACAGCGCGCCGGTACCGAAGTTCTCCAGGCGGCAGCCGGTCAGGTGGACCTGGTTGACGTTGTCGGTGCTGTAGCCCCATTCCCAGGTGTTCGCGGTGGAGGAGTTTCGCAGCCAGACGTTGGGGTGTCGACTGCTGTCCGCAGGGCCCGTGCAGGATTCGACGACCATGTCGTGGAATCGCGAGTCCCACAGTTCGACGGCGTCGACGGCGATGTCCGCGTTGCTCGTCAGGTATACGTCGCGAATGTGAGCGTTGTTGGTGTAGTAGAGCTCGAGCAGCAGGCCCGTCCTGCCCTTGCCGTCGAGGCCGAGGTTCTCGATCGCGCAGTAGCGCCGGTGCGTGGTGCCCTTCGCGTCGAGTGAGGGGCCGGTGCCGGAGATCCGCAGGAGGATGCCGTCGCTCTTCTTGACCAGCATGGCGGCCTTGCTGCCGGCGCCGATCAGGCGTACGCCGTCGCCGTTCACGGACAGCGCGGCGGCGGGTTTGCCGGCGACGGGCACCGGGGCCACCAGGTATCGGCCGGCGGGGAAGTAGACCGTGCCGCCCGCCTGCGACGCGGCGTTGATCGCGGACTGGACGGCCGCGGTGTCGTCCGCGACGCCGTCGCCGATCGCGCCGTGCGCCTTGACGTCGTACCAGTCCGGCGCGTTGCCCGCCGCGGTCGCCGGGGCCGATGTCGTCGCCACGAGCCCGACCCCGACCGCGGTCGCCGTCACCGCGCCGGTCAGGAACGCCCGACGGCCGCCGGCTCCCCGCCGCCTTGTTCCGTCCTCCCCATCCCGCTGTCGTGCTCTTTCGTCGGACGAGTGTTCGCCGTTCATTGCCATACCCCCGTGGAAGCGCCGGACGGATCATCCGGCTTCGGTGGATGATGCCACGGCGCGTCCGCTGCCGTTGCCTTCGCGTGAAGCGGCCACGCGAAACCCGCGCTTACCGGACACGTCGACGCGCGGGCATTCGCCGGAGGACTGCCAACCCCGTCCAAAGCGGCGAGAGTTGTATCGGTTCCGCCGCGGCGTACCCCACGCTTCGAGGTCCGGACCGCCCCGGGTACACGCCGTCGCCGAGCAATCGGCGAGCCGCAACGGCCGGGTGGGAAGAGCCTCTTGCCTTCGTCGGCGACCGGCGGGAGGATCCGGCGTCCACATCGCGTGGGCCGGCTCGGAAAGGGACGGACAATCCATGGCAACCGAAGCGCATCACCCGCCCGTTGGGACCACGAGCGATCCGGGGACGGTCCTCACTCCGATTTTCGTGGCGGACGCGTGCTCGACATCCAAGATACTGGCGCAAGGCGGACGCCTGTGGATGTTCACCGACCGACTCGTGTACGTGGACGTCCCCTTCGCCTCCAAACGCGGCTTCAGGACCGTCGTCGCCAGCCGCAACCATCCGCTGTTCTACTCGGCGAACAAACGTCAGGCGCGCGACGGGGACAACTTTCGGGTGGGCCGCGCCTACGACTTCACTCCCGACGAATGGGCCCGATACCTCGCCGGACAGGACGCGGACCGGATCGTGGAGATCCCCTGGGAATCCATCCAACACTCCCGAATCAAGGTCCACTGGTCCGGTGAGACCAAACTGCGCCTCGAACTCCGAGACGGCAACACGCTCGCCGTCAAGTGGCGCACCGGGTGCGGAGCCGACAGCATGCTCCAAAAGACACTGCCGTTCCAGACCCGCTGATCACGCGGTGTTCGACCCGGGCTTCCCGTCGGCGGCGTGGCGGCGGCGCCCGACGCGCGCGGCCGAGTACGCGACCGATCAGGCCGGGTGGTGCGAGGGTGCGCGGCCGGCCGACGTGGGCCTGGACGTCGTCGGCTGTGGGACGGGAGTCGGGCGGCGGGTCGCCCGGCGGCGGGCCGAGGGTGGATTGCGGGCACCGCGGGTTGGTGGTTCTTCGTGGGGTTCACGCCTTCGCCTCGTGGCCTGCTGTGCGGGCTGTGCCCCCGTGGAATCCGGCGCATGGGGAAGGGCGTCGAAGGGCGTCGACCGGTTTGTGGTCGACGCCCTTCCTTCCGTTCCGCCTGGGCCGCCACCCGGGCTCCGCGCGACACCGGCGCCGCGCGTCGGCGATCCGGCGGGCGATCGGCCGATCCGCGCGGCCGACCGGCCGACTTCGTGCCGACGTCCTGCGAATCCGATGCCGGACCTCGCGCCGTGATCCGACGGTCAGCGCATGTGGGTCTCGGTGACGCGGTGCAGGTGGACGACGACGTCATACGTCTGCGCGAGACGGATGTTGTTCATGATGTAGGGATCGGGCCAGGAGGCACCGATGCTGCGGGTGGAACGACGCGTGCCGAGCCAGTCGCGGGCGGCGCGTGGGGCGGTGCGCGTGTCCAGGTAGTAGTCGCGCGTCGAGACCTTCTCCAGCGTCTCCTCGTTGCCGCCGGCCGCTGTCGGCCCGACCTCGCGGGGGCGGAACGGCGACGTGGGGTCCTGTGCGTCAACGGCGTTGAACCGGCCCTGCCCGAAGGTGAATCCGACGGCGACGTAGCGCGAGCCCAACGCGTCGCGGAGGAACTGGCCCTGGACCTTGGGGTACAGGTCGGTGTTGTCGGGTTCGGTGCCCACGTGGGTGTTGTGGGCGGAGAGCAGCACGCGTTCCCCGGTGTACCGCTGCCACCACGCGGTGTTGGCGGCCATGCTCTCGTCCCGGTGCAGTTGTGCCTTGGCGCCCTCGGACCCCATGAAGTCGAAGCCCTGGGACGTGCCGACCTGGGCGATGGACCTCGCGTGTTGCAATACCAGTTGGTACTCCTTGGGATTGCCGCCCGGTCGCTGCCGTTCCAGCAGGTCGTAGGCGCGGCGGACGTCGTCGCGCATCCGCCGGCGGGTGTCGAGGGGAAGCGTGCGGCGTTGCATCATGGTGTCGCTGACGCCGGCGGTGGGGCGAGACTCCCGGTACAACCGCTGGAACTCGGGCAGCAGGGCGGGGTAATGGCGGGCGACGTAGTCGGTGACGGCGTCGAACTGCACCGTTCCGGCATAGTTGACGTCGTTGCCGACCACACGCAGGGGGCGGCGGTCGGGGTGGCGTTGGTTCCACTCGCGCATCCAGCGGAACTGGGCGGCCATCTCATGGGTGTTCCACAGCGCTCCGCCGTTTTGGAGTTCGTCGGCCATGAGGGTGTCCAGGTTGCCGGCACCGCCGCGAACCCAGGCATCCAGGCGCAGGCCCGCGCTCCAGTGCATCTCGAACGCGAAGGTGGTGAAGCCGCGGCGTTCCACGAGGTGGCGCAGCAGTCGGTGCTTGATGTTCTGGAACTCGGCGGAGCCGTGAGTTGCTTCGCCCACCCCGAGTACCTTGGCGTCGCCGACCATGCGGTCGAAGGCACGCAGATCGGCGTCCGGGGCGGCGGGGTCCGTGGAGCCCAGTGTGTGCGCGGCTGCGGCGAGAGCCCGTACGGGGTTGGTGTCGGTTGCCGATCCCGCGTGCGCGGTGCCGATCCCGCCCACGGTCGCACCCAGGCACAGCACGAGCGGCACGAAGGGACGCAGCACCTGCCGCACTGCGCGCGAATGCGGGTAACTCCCTTGGCTCGACGGGTGGTTCACGATTGTGCGCGGTACACGCGGAGTTTCGTTTCGCATGCGCCCAGGCTAGGAACCCGGCCCCTCGGCACGCATCGTCCGCCGGCCCGAGGACCGGAGTCCCCCTGCGACTCAGCCGGTTGGTACTCGGGTCCGGTATCCGATGGCCCGACCGAACTCACGTACCGGGTGACCGAGTTCGTGTGCGGTGGGTGGTGTTCGGCGCGCCGTTCCAAGTGGCATCGAGGCAGAACGCGTTCGAGGATCTCCTCGAACCGCCGGCGACGGCGCGTCGGAACCGGCGGTGAGATCGCCGAGGTCGTCGCCCACGTCGCCCTCAACGTCCTCAACAAGCTCGACCGCACCAACGTGGCCCGCGGTCGCGGGTGATCGCGGCCTCCTTCGCGACGGCGCTGCCGCCCCGGCGCGCGACGAAGGCGGGCTGCGGCAGGGCCTCTCCTATACGGTGCCGCAACGCGTGACTCTGACCATCTTGTCGGTCTCGCCACCCGCGGTACCGACCGCTTCGATCGCCCTCACCACGTCCATCCCGTCGACGACCTCGCCGAAAACGACATGCCTCCCGTCCAGCCAGGACGTCGCGGCAGCGGTGATGAAGAACTGGGAACCGTTGGTGTTCCTGCCGCTGTTCGCCATCGACAGCAGGCCGGGCCTCGTGTGCTTCACGGTGAAATTCTCGTCGTCGAACGTCTCGCCGTGGATGCACCTGCCGCCGATGCCGTCGCCAAGGGTGAAGTCGCCGCCCTGGAGCATGAATCGCGGGATGACCCGGTGAAAGACGCTGTCCTTGTAGCCGAAGCCGTGTTGCCCCGTGGCGAGCTCGCGGAAGTTCCGGGCGGTCTTGGGTACGACATCGTCGTACAACTTGAACTCGATCCGCTGCGGAGCCTGCCCGCCGATGGAGACGTCGAAGAAGACGTCAGGGTTTTCCATGCCCCGATCCTTGCATGCTCTCTTTTCGCTGAATCCAGGCTCGAAGTGACGGAGGGAGTGGCGCGTTCCCCAGACACCCCGGATACTCCGGATGCCGCGTCTCGGCCTCCCGGAACCGCCGGGCGCAAGGGCGAGGCAGCCACGATGGCTTCTGCCGGACCGGATACGCATTGCATGCGGCTCCGAGCGGGCGTACCCCGGCGCGTGAGTGCGCGATCGGGGTCTTGTCGCGCTGCCCGTTGCGCAACGCGTCGGTGGCCGTCGAGGGCTGGTGACGAGGGTCGAGGTTCGTATCACGGCCGTCGTGGGCCGCTGCCGGGGCAGCGCTCCCGGGACCGGCGGGCAAACCCGTGTCGGCGATCCGCTCGACAGCGGCGCGTTGCCCGTGGACCGCTCACGGTTCGGACGAGGCGCGGGGCGGTCGCGCGTTCGGCGGACCCGGGAGGTCAGGCCGTCTGCCGTCACCCCCTTCGCAGTCCCCCAGTGCCGGATCGGGCCGCCGACCGGAACAGGAGCGACGTGGCCGCTTGCCGGAAGCGTGTGTGCCAGGGCGAGGCCGACGTCGACCAGCGACAACCGGCGCAGTCCGGGGACATGGGGACGAACCTCCCCCTGCGCAACCGTATCCCGCGTCCGCCGACTCCCGGTGCCCGCGCGCCCTGACACCGGCTGGTACAAGTTCGGTGCCGGCATCCGAGTTCGCGTCCGGCAACAACCCCGGCTGCGGCGCGAAGGCCGGGCCGGCACGATGGCGCGCATGAACATCATCCCCGGGCGCGGCGTAGCCCTGGTCGAGATCGGTGACGCGCGGTCCGAGGTCGAGGCCAGGACCGGCGACCCGGTTCACGGGCCGGGTCGATCGAAGGCCGTCTACCGCACCGATCCGGCCCTGGTCGTCAGCTACCTGCCGGACGACACGGTCGAGTTGGTCGAACTCGGTCACTCGGCCGGCGCCGGTACCGAGGTGTACCTCGACGACGTCCGGTTGACCTGGCGGTTCCTGGACGACGTGGTCGCCGAGCTGACCGCCCTCGGCCACACCGGCACAGAGACCGACATCGGCTATGCGTTCCGGGCCGGATTCGCGATCTGGTCGATGGGTTCCCGCCATGCCTCCGAGCTCGACCCCGACGCGGCCGAGGACGACGAACGCGAGGTCGTCGAGGGCGTGTCGGTCGCCCCGTACGCCTACTTCACCGATAGCTGAGCACAGCCGATTCGAACGCGTGGGAAACGCGTGTGTCGCCGTGGGCTTCCCGTTCTCCGGGGGCCGGGATGCTCCCCGGCCCGCCCGGTGGTTCGCGAAGCCGCGCGATCGGGGCGCGACGGCGGCGTCCCCGTCACGGCGTCGCACCCGATGGGCTACCGGGAGCGGCCGTCGACCTGTTCGGCCGGTTCCGTCGTCCACGTGGCGGCGACGTATCCGCCCGCGAGCGCGAGGTCCTTCTGCGCGCGCTCCAGAATCGGCACACCGGGCAGCCCCAGCCCGTCGACGGCCTGCCGGATCAGGAGCCTGGCACTGATCACGGCGTGCAGCGCGGCCTCGACGCGCGCACCGCCGGGCATGGCGCCCTCCACCGCCGAGGGCGTCCGACGATGTGACGGTCGTGCTCCTCGACGCGGCCGGACATGACGGAGTCGGCCGGGACCTCGGCGGCACCGATTGGCGGGACGCGCTCGCCCGCGCGGCGGGCGCGTCGGCACAGGAGTCGGCGCGAGCCGACGAACGCCTGGTCGCCTCCGATGCCCTCAGTCCCGCGCGAGGAACGCGGACGACCGCGCGCGATATGGTCGACCTGCTGGAGCTGATCTGGGCCGACCGCGCCGCGCGGGTACACGCCGTCATGGCACGGCAGTTGACCCGGCACAGGATCGCGAGCGCCTTCCGATCGCCGGTGCGGGTCGCGGCCAGGGCCGTCGCCGCTCTGCGGGACGAACGCCCGTAACGGCCGCGCGCACGTGGCGGACGTTGCTCGCCGCAGCAGTCGTGCATCCTCGCAGTGACGGATCCTCGCGGTGGCAGCGCTACTTCCTCAGCAAACGGTCGAGAGGCGCTCGCAGGGCGGGCGAAGTCAGTTCCAAGTCACGGTTGTCGCGGCCGTCGAGCATGTGGTCCAGCCACCGTTCGTACCAGGCCAGGAAATCGGTGGCCGACGAGACATCGGGGCCCAGAGACCGTCGGCGTTGCCGGTGACGACGCGGCCTGCCAAGGGTCCGGTAATGCCGACAAGCACCAGATCGCTGCACCCCGCCTCGATGACGTGCAGGAAAAGGTCGCCTTGGTGAGATGGGCCGCCAGCGGACGTGAACCCCCGAGGGCGACCGGGTTCGCCTCGAGGGTCCATCGTGAACAGCCGACACGACCACAGCGGCATCAGACCGTAGAAGGGCGACGCTCCGCCTCCGCCCAGCGTGGTCAGGAAGCTGCGGTAGGAATCGGGCAGTTCGATGTGGTGGTCGGCCTCGAACTCGGCAACTCTCGTATCGTGCAAGGGGCGTTCGAGGCGGAACCCGTGCTTCTCTTCACCGAAGGAGTGGCTTCGCAGCGCGGCGTAGGGCACGTTGGTCAGCTTGCGTCGGATGCGGGCGATCCGGGAGTCCATACGAACTCTTCTCTCTGTCCTCCCGGAAGCTACCCGCTCACCGGCACGGATGTCACCCGTGTGATCAGCTGCACATGAGCCGGCTATGCCCGGTATCGCGCACCCGACCCGACGAGGCGGGGGTGGGGGCGGCGGCTGTCCTTGGTGGGTCCGGGGGCGGGTTCGCGGTGTGGTGGCCGGGGACTACGCTGCCTGGTCGGGATGGGTGGCAGGAAGTGGGGCGGTTCCGGGGAGGGGCTGTCGGGGGGAGGCGTGGTGGGTGTTCGGGTGGAGGGTTCCGGTCTGGTTCGGGCATGTCCCGACTGTGGGGCGGATGTTCCGGCGGAGGAACGATTCGTCGCCTGGTGTGCGGAGTGCGGGTGGAACGTGGATCCCGCCGGTGCCGAGGAGCCCGCGCCGGGGCGGATCGAGGCGGCTCGGCGACGGCTCGCGCACCGCGACGGGGAGCGGCTGCTCGCCGAGGTCGAACGCGGCGGGGACGCTCGGCCGGCTCGCGACGCGAAGCGGGTGCTCACCTACGCGGTGGCCGTGCTGGTGCATGCCACGACGCTGGTGCTGCTCGTGCTCGGCGTGGTGCTTCCGATCGTGGCCTGGGGCACCGTGTTCGGGCCGGTCCTGGGGGTGTTGTTCCTGGCGATGGCCTGGGTGCTGCGACCGCGGCTCGGCGCGCTGCCGAAGAACGCTCCCGTGCTCGAACGGGCTTCCGCACCGGCGCTGTTCGCGCTGATCGACGAGATCGCGGCGGTCGCCGGCACGACCGGGGTGGACGCGGTGGTGATCGATGGGCAGTCCAACGCGGGCGTGACCACGTACGGTCTGCGCCAGCGGCGGGTGCTCCATCTCGGGCTGGGCCTGTGGGAGGTGCTGACGCCGCGACAACGCGTCGCGGTCCTCGGCCACGAGCTCGGGCACTACGCCCACGGCGACACGCGGCACGGCGTCGTGGTCGGGTGCGCGTTGCGCTCGTTGCGGGTCTGGTACTACCTGCTGGCTCCGGCGCGGCGGCCGGGGCCGGGCAGCGTGGTGGTCAACTCGCTGATGTTCCTGCCCCGATGGGGCGTCTACGGGGTGCTGGCCCTGCTCGACCATCTGTCCGTGGGCGCGGCGCAGCGTGCCGAATACCTCGCGGACCGCACCGCCGCCCGGGCCGGATCCAGTGCGGCGGCCGTGGAACTCATGGATCGGCTCCTGATCGGCGACTCGGTCGACGCCGAGGTGCGGCGACAGGCCGTGGTGGCGAACACCCGCGTCGGGCGGCCGGTGCCGCGCGCTGAGCTCGAGGCGGGCCTGTGGGCGAACCTCGCGGCGCATGTCCGAGGCATCCCGGAGCGGGAGTACGAACGGCTGCGGCGGGTCTCCGCGTTGCGCGGGCACAGCGTCGACGCCACCCACCCGCCGACCCATCTGCGTCGGCAACGGGTGCGCAACGACGAGCAGTACCCGGGCCTGGTCCACCTCGACCACGACCGCGACGCCACGATCGGCGACGAACTCGCGGACGCACGGGCGCGGTTGGCCAGGGAAGTACTCCGCGAGCCGACCTGCTGAGCGGAAGTCGCGAAATCGGAAGCCGGCACCCCCGGACACCGATGGCCGGCCCGCCGTCCTTGCCGGCCCGGCCCGGCATCCTGTCGGCCGACAGTAGAGGTCTCGGTCACATCAGGATGCCGAGTACGAGGATCAGCACAGTGGTGACCATCACCAGGAGCATCCCGCCGCACCCGTCGTTGGCCTGGCGCTTCCTCGGCCGCGATCCGCTGGGGCGTTTCCCGCCCATGTGGGCGGCGCAGTAACGCTTGCCCGGCACGGTCGGCTTCCCGCAGGTCGTCCCGCCCCGCCCGCGCACCGTCGATCGCTGACACCTGCCCACGTGAGCCTCCCGGGTCCGACGGATGGTCACCCCATGCTGTCGAACTCTCGCCGCCCGTACCGGCAGTTCGCCGAAACCGGCCCGGCCGGCCCCTGGCCGAGCACGCGCGGGACTTCGGCGGCCGACTCACGGCCGAGGTCGGCCGGGGCGACGGATGCCACGTTCGGCACCGGGGCGTTGCGCGCCGTGCGGTTTTGGACATGACGATCCCAGGTGCGTCCGGACATTGTCCGTGCAGCCCGGTCGGTCGTCGACCTGGCTTTTCGACGCGCGACGCGTCGAACTCGCCGCCGCCGCGCGGTGGTTGGGGGTCGGATACACTGCCGGCTGTTCATCCGGGGGGAAGGGGCGGGCATGTCCGGACCGGGCATCGAGCCGTTGCACGACGACGATCCGACGTGGATCGGGCCGTATCGACTGCTCGGCCGGATCGCCTCGGGCGGGATGGGCCGGATCCATCTCGGTCGCGGCACCGACGGTGGTCTCGTCGCGGTCAAGACGCTGCTCGCCGACGGCGCGGTGGGCGCGGTGAATCGGCGTCGGTTCGCCCGCGAGGTCAAGATCGCCCGGCAGGTGCGCGCCGAGCACACGGCGCGTGTCCTGGCCGCCGACCCGGACGCCGAGCGCCCGTGGATGGCCACCGAGTACGTCCCCGCCCCGTCGCTCGCCGAACTGGTGCGGCATGCCGGGACGTTGTCCGGTTCGGCGGTGCGCTGGGTGGCCCGCGGCACCGTGGAGGCTCTGGTCGGCCTGCACCGCCAGGGCATCGTGCATCGGGACGTCAAGCCGCAGAACCTGCTGCTGCCCGCCGAGGGGCCGTGTCTGATCGACTTCGGGATCTCACACGCCCAGGACCTGACCCGGACGTCGCTCTCGCTCGGGACCGTCGCGTTCACCTCCCCCGAACAGGCCCGCGGCGAGGAGTCGACCGCCGCGTCCGACGTCTACTCGCTGGGGGCCACGCTCTTCCACCTCGCGGTGGGCCGGGCGCCCTACCCCGTGGGCGAGGACATGATGCGGCTGCTTGCCCGGGTGGCCGAAGCGGATGTGGATCTCACCGGTCTGCCGCCCGAGTTGGCGCCGGTGATCGAACCGTGCCTGGCCCTGGACCCGGGCGATCGGCCCACATCGGCGGAGGTGCTGTCGAGGGTGTCAGGGGACCTCGCGGAGGCACCCACGGCCGAGCGGATCGTGGGGTGGTTGCCGCCGCGATGGTCGGCGTTGGTGGCGGAATACGCCCGGTACGGGGAGGACTTGTCGGCGTGGTCGTGGGACGGGGACGTCACCCGGGCCGATACCGACAACGAAGCCGACGACACCACGGACGATGCCACCGAGGACGCCATCGACGACGCCACCACCGCTGCCGATCCACCGGAGCCTCCGCCCGGAAGGCGGGCCCGGGTGCTCGTTCGAGCGGTCCGGCTGCTCATGGTGTCCATCCTCGTCGCCATCGCCGGCTTCCTCGGGATCGCGTACTGGTACAGCGAGCAGGCCAAGAAGCTCAGTGCCACCGATCGGGCCTTCCAAGCGCTGGCCCCGGGTGACTGTCTGGGTTCGACGCCGGTCGCCGGCGAGTGGGCGAAGCGGGCTCCGAGCGTGGTCGACTGCGGTCTGCCGAACGCCTACGCACGGGTCACCTCGGTTCCCGGCGTGAACGGTGGATCGTGCCCGATCCGCCCCGAAGTCATCGTCTGGTTGCGCGCGTTCCCGCAGGCGGAAACCTTCGTGCTGTGCGCGGAACGGCTGTACCGGGTCGGTCAGTGCACCGTGGGCAAACGCGAAGGGCGGTACATCACGAATGTGCAGATACACGAGGCCTGGGACTGCCGGACGACGCAACTTCCCGCCGGATATACCGAGTTGCTCACAATCACCGAATACCCGGCAACCGGGCAGAAGTGCCGCCGAGACGACCGGGATACGGCGGATTCGGGCGAGTACTTCCGCTACGTCGTCCGGACCGGTGAGATCGCGTGTCTGGTCCGGGTGTGAGCGGCGGTCGGCAACCAAGCGACCCGCGCCCGCCGACCACCCTTGGTACGGCCTTCGATGAACGGCACCCGATGAACGGCCTGCGATGAACACCCCGACCACCCCGGATACCCCGGACGCCCCACCCCTCACCGCGATCCGCCTCGACCCGCTGAGCCGCGACGACCCGGACCACCTCGGCGCCTACCGCCTGATCGGCCGACTCGCCTCCGGTGGCATGGGTCGCCTGTACCTGGCTCGCTCGACCGCGGACGGCAGTCTGGTCGCCGTCAAGACTCTGCTCGCCCGGGGCGGGATCGGCGAGGTCGAGCGTCGCCGGTTCGCGCGCGAGGTCGGGCTCGCGCGGCGTGTTCGCGGCGAGCACACGGCGCAGGTCCTGGCCGCCGACCCCGAGGCGGCCCGTCCGTGGATGGCGATCCGGTACATCCCGGCCCCCTCGCTGGCCGAACTCGTCGCCTCCCGGGGCACCGCCGACGAGGCGTGCGTGCGTCGACTCGGCGCGAGTTGTGCGGCGGTATTGCTGGATCTGCACGAGGGGGGCATCGTGCATCGTGACCTCAAGCCGCAGAACATGCTGCTGCCGAACGCGGGGCTGCGGTTGATCGACTTCGGCATCTCGCACGCCGTGGACGTCACCCGGACCCACCTGACCCTGGGCACCATCGCGTTCACCTCCCCCGAACAGGCTCGGGGCGAGCCGTCCACCGCGGCGTCGGACGTCTACTCGCTGGGGGCTACGCTCTTCCATCTCGCCGTCGGGCGTCCGCCGTACCCGGAAACGGGAAACGACCTGCGGCTGCTGGCCCTGGTCGCCCGCGCCCAGGTCGATCCGGCCGATCTGCCCGCCGGACTCCGCGAGTTGATCCTGCCCTGCCTGGCCCTCGAACCGGACGACCGGCCACGGACCGCGGATCTGCTCGGCGCGTTCACCGAGTCGGGACGGGCGCCGGGCCTGCCGAACGCCGCCGAGTTGCGGATCCCCGACGGCTGGCGCGTACTGATCGACGAGTACGAACGCGAGGGCCGCCAACTCGCGGCGGCCGAGCCGCACTTCGCCCGCCCCGCAATCGTCACGGCACCGCCGCGGCCGACCTCGCCGGCGCAACCCGCCGCCACCCGAGTCGATCACACCGTGCCCGAACCGGCATCCCCAGGACGTCCCGGCGACGGGCACGACCGTCGGCCCGGCGAACCCGTCGACGTCCCACGCAGGTTCGCGGGCCTGTCCGCGACCGGTTGGCGGGCCGCGGCCAAGGCCGGTACCGCGCTGACCGTACTCGTGGTCTACGCCCTGCTGCTGCTCGCGGTCCTGGCCGTGGTGGTCGCCATCGTCGTCGCGGTCGCCCGCGAATGATGGGCGGTGATGACGCGCGTCCTCGATCCGCGCCACCCGGTCGGGGCGGCGCTCGGGGCTTTCAACGTGGAGGGAGCCGGCGACGTGGCGGCCCGCGAGGGCGACTCGCCGTGTCCGCTCGCCGCGAACTGCCGCCTGCACGGGGCGCTTCGGCGTGCGCAGGAGGGGAGCGCTCGCTCGCGCGAGACCGCCGACGTCGCCACGTTTCGGCTGCCGCCGGTCGACGGCGCGGACACACCGCGCTTCCGGCCGGTGCAGCGCTGCTGGAGGGCAAGGGCGTGTTGCCGGAGGGGTGGCGGCCGGTGTTCGAGCGGGTCGCGCGGGGGGGAGTTCGTCCCCGATCGGGTCTGGCCGGAAGACACCGACACCCTTGTGGACCGCCGTCGTGATCCGGGGGCGTGGCGGGCGGCGGTGTATTCGGATCGGGCGTTGGTCACCCAGTGGGACGACGGCGTGCACGCGGGCAACGGCGTGGGGCGGTTGGCGACGTCGTCCGATCCGGTCGGCTTCGTGCTGGGGTTGTGCGTTCGCGTCTGCCTCGCCCGGCCCGTCCCGGACGGACCCGGCGGCGGGACCCTGTGGTTGCACGCCGCCGACACCGGCACGGGGCACTCCGTCGCCGCGGTCGGGTTCGCCCCGGGGCACAGTCCGAGTGTCCTGCAGAGCGGGCCGCGGCGCCTGTGGGGCGAGGTCGAGACGGCATGGCGCTGGTGGGACGGGCAAGGGCGTTCCACCGTCCACGACTTCGGCCTCACCGTCACGATCGCCTCGACCGGTGAGACGGCCGCCGCCGAGCAACAGGCGTGGTACCGCGACCGGAAGCATCCACTCGCCATGCGGACCACCACCGCGATGCGGGACATCCGACCGCACATCACAGTCGTACGGCTTGGACTGCCGGCCGTTCCTCTCCGGAATCGGCCTCCCGGGAACAGGCGTCGCGTTCGCGGGCAACGGGCCGATTCGGCCGCGGTGTCCGGGCCTTGGCGTGCGGGCGACGCACGCTCCGGCGAGCAGCCACGCCGGCTCCCCCGCCGGCCGCGATCGACGGCTTCGGGTCGTTCGTTCTGTGCATACGACAGGGCGCCCGGTGCGAACGACACGCACGCGCACAGACCCCACGATGGCAGTGTCGACACAGGACGTCGACGCACCGAAGGCGTTCGACACGCGGACGCCGGCAAGGTACCGCAACAGGGGGAAAGACAATGCAGTTCACCGGAAGCGCACTTCGCCGTACGGCAACCATGGGGGTGCTGTCGGTCATCTTCGCCGGCGCGGGCCTCGCGGCCTCCGTCGGACCGGCGAGCGCGGGGACCAACGGTCAGCAGATCAAGTTCCACGACCGGCTCCACCGCGCCAACTCGGTCTGGGTCGGCGGGTACAACCAGCACGGCAACTACGCCGAACACTGCTGGAAGACGCCGACCGCGGACACCAACTTCAGCAACTGGTGGTGGAAGGGCAATGTGTCGGTGATCGAGTACGCCAACACGAATTGCACGGGCACCGTCCGAGGCAGCCAGACCGCCTACATCCCGGTCCGGCAGAGCAGTAACTGGGTGACGGTCAGCAACTGACGCACGCGACGGGTCGGGGGTCGAGCGCTCGTCCCCCGACCCGTCCCGGCCCATCGCGCCGGGGACTTCACCCTGAGGCCCGTGCTCGACGGGACCGGTTCGGCCGGGCGTCCGTCCCGGTCACGTCGATACCCCGTCGCGTGGGACCTCGACGACGGACCTGTCCCCCGCGACGGGTACGCCGAGGATCTCGTGTGCCCGGCGTTGTGCCGTGTGCGCCTCGCGTAGTCCGTCGCGGCCCCAGCCCAGGAGGTCGACGGCGGTTGCCGGGTCGACCAGGAGGCGACGCCATTCCCGCCCGGTCGCCGGGTCCGGCCGCGCCGGGCCCAGGCGGGCGAGGCGGGCCGCGTAACGGACGCGGGCGACGGGGGCGCCGCCATAGATCAGGGCGTCATGGTCGTGGAGGTAGCCGAGGTAGGTGTGTGCTCCCGGTACGGCGCCGGCCTCCTCGTACGCCTCGCGGGTGAGCGTTGCCCACGCGTCGGCGTCCCCGTCCTCGGTGGCGCCGCCGGGCAGCGCGAGCATGCCCCGGTCCGCGACCAGGAGTACGCGCCCGTCGTCGGCGAACAGCCACCCCGACGACTGAGCGACGGGCAGCGCATGGGGCACGGGCTCGCCGGGGTGCCAGACCCAGGGCCGGCCCATGCGCGGGGCGGCTTCCAGGCCGAGTTCGCGGCGCAGCGGCTCGTTGCCGTGGTCGGCGGCGCGGATTCGGGTCAGGCGTTGGTCGGTGTGTCGGTCGTCGTGGACGGTGTCGTGGGGTTGTTGGAGGTGGAGGGCGTAGGGGGTGCCGGCGCGGATGGCGTGCAGGGCGGCTCGGGTGTAGGCGACGAGGTCGTGGGGTGGGTTGTCGGGGTCGGCCCAGACGAGTTCGTCGTGTTTGTGGGGTTCGGCGTTGTACACGGTGTCGGGGGTGGTGGGGCGGCGTGCGCCGGGCCATCCCTCAGCGGTGAAGAACCAGCCGATGCGCAACGGCCCCTGGGGTGGCCGGTGTTGCAGGACGAGGTCGCACCGGAGCATGGTCGGGTGCAGGACGACGCCCGTCTCCTCACGGGTTTCGCGTACGGCGGCGGTGACGACGTCCTCGCCGGGTTCGACCTTGCCGGAGGGCAGGCACAGCAACCCGGGGGCGTAGGGGGAGGTTTCGCTGCGGCGCAGGAACAGCAGCCGCGTTCCGCGATACAGCAGCACGTGCACGTCGACCGGGTTGCCGGTTCCGGGGTGTGCGACCGGTTCCATGTGTATGTCCTTATTGCTTCGTCGTACGGCGTGCCGAGCGATGCGGGCCGGCGGGTGGATCGGTTGCCTGTTCGCGGAGTGCCGTGTGGGAACCGGTGACTTGGGGCGGGGCGTGGGTCGATCGGCGGCTCGTGTTCGGCGGTGTCGGCGGCCGGGTGTTGCGGGTCTCCGGTCGTGCGGAGCCGGGCTCGCGCTCGATGCCCTGAGGCCGCGCGGGCGCGCGCCGGTCTCCTTCGACGTCGTCCACCGGGTGAGCGTGTCCACGATCTCCTCGTGTGGCCGTGTGGCCGTGTGGCCGTGCGGCTGGTCGGCGCCCGGTGTCACGCCCACCCGAACTCCGTGTAGAGGTGACCGTTTTGGATCGCTCTGATCGCGGCGCGCGTGTAGTCGACGGTCGGGTCCGGAAGGTCGTGGGGGTGCCACCATCCCCAGCCGAGACACTTGTCGGGTTCGAGAACCTCCGGCGTACCCGTCCACCGCCGGGCCCGAAAGACCATCTGCATGCGCGGGCACGTTCCCGGCGCGTCCAGGAAGTGGACGGCGTGGGCGAACTCGACGTCGTCGGGGTCGATCACCAGCCCGGCCTCCTCCCGGGCCTCGCGCACCAGACAGGCGACGGCGGACTCCTGCTCGCAGTGTCCGGCCAGGAAATGGTGCGTCGACGGCGCGTAGAGGGAATCGGGGTGCCGCAGCCCGAGCAGGACCCGCCCGTGGGAGTCCCCCGCGTACAGGTGGACGCCGACGTCATTCAGGACACCCCGCGTACCGCGCTCCGCACGCCGGTCAGGTCCCGAGACCCCCTCGTCCCCACTCATCGGGACATTCCCGACCACCGGCGGACTCCGGTTTCGCCCCGGGGTCTCGTGATCACGCCGTCGCGGCCGGGAAGAGCGACGCGGAGCACAGGGAAGAACAGCTTCAATGTCATCACGCGGAGTGTAGATACACCTACCGACAGACATGAGGTGACGTCGTCCGGGGGCGGGCACCATCGTATGATGAGCCGCTCCCGGCCCAACTTGCCGCAACTGCCCGAAAGTCGGGGATCCGTCGTTCCTTCCTCCACCTACCTCGGTGGACCACAGCCATCCTCACCCGGCGGTGCACCGTCCCGCCGGTCGATGGGGTGAAGACGGAGAGTCGTTCCTCCTGCGGCAAGAACCGACGCCTTCCAGCGCGGCGGCCCGAGTCGGCCCAGCGGTGGCGATCACCCGAATACCCCGGTGCAGAGCCAAGCGCACCGCCGCCTCCCCCCACGGTGGAACCCGCGCCGTGGACGAGCGACAACTCACGCCGAGGTCGTCGAGCGCGCGCCACGCCGTCTCGGCCGCCATCGGCAACGCCACGGCCTGCTCGTCGGTGACGCCGTCGGGGATGCGTGTCCAGGCCGGCATCAGCGCGTACTCGGCGGCGCCGGCCGTCGGGCCGGGGGCAGTCACCACCGCGCTCTGCGGACCACGCCGCCGATGGCCGGCGGGGCGTTCACGAGAGCGGAGCCTTCTTCGCTTCTCGCCTGCGCACCGTGCGCGTTGGGCAAGTTCGTGCATTCTTGCCAACCGGGCGGTCGCCGGCTATCCCCCTGCACGGCCTTGTGGGTGACCGGATTGGTGAGTCCCTACAAGACGAACAGTCGATACCGGAGCCGCTCCCGCCGGGTGCAATGCGCCAGAAGCGTGAAACATAACGCGCATTATGCTGTCGAGGGAAAATTCCCAGTAGCATGCTCGCGGCGGCGGTCACCACCGTGTACCAGCGTCGCCGACCGACCCTGCTCTCGGGCAGGCATCAAACCACCGGGTCGAAATCCCGCAGAATTATATGCGCGGGACACCGACCAACCCTCACGAACGATCACCGACGTCCGAAGGATTCGCGATCGAGGAAATCCGAAAAGGAGACAGGACCACCCGGAATTCACCGGGCACGGGCCGGGGACATGGAACCGCGAGCGGAAGTCGACTCGCGACGTCGCCATGCGCCGCCTCCCATACGCGTGCTGTCGGGCCGATATCCACCGGGTGGATGTACGGCGATTCACCTTTGCGCGGCGAACACACCGTCGGGACGGAACGGGTGCGGTTTCTGTGCCGTTTCGTACGAGAGCGACCATCATCCGTGACACCGATCGCGCGCCGGGCGTGCCTGTGGCCTGTGGCCTGTGTAACGCCGTGACGGCCGCGATTCGTGAGCCGACGGAATGTCGGATCCGGCGGAAACGGATTCGGCGCAGCAGCACGCCCTCCTCGCGATTCACGGCATCGTGGCCGGCGCTCCGCCCCGACAACACCGTTCGAACGGAACGCCGTTCCTTGATGGGAGACACCTCTCGTGGCCGTACGCACCGAAAGAAAGACACCCGAAAACGTAGAGGCACCGGAGATAATTCACTCCGACGGCGCACATCCACTCCGAGGGTAAGCGTCGTTTCATCGAATGTGACTCTTCATGAAGCCGCCGCGTTCACACCCCCCTTCACAATCGCCAGGCGCTGCTATCAATTGGGGGACTGGGTACTGGTCCCCCGCGCGACCACATTCCTCAGCTGGTCGCCGCATGCCCACCTCAAGCGTGGCGGAGAATGCGTTCGACTTCGGCACTGCTCCGCCGACATGGAGCAATTCGCCCTGTCCATGGCTTTGACCGCAGCCGCGTTCGCGCGCCGCCTCGACGACATCGTGGTCCACCTTCGGTCGTGACGCCCCGAAGTCCTCGGGGCACGGGCCCCTCATCCCACACAGCAACGAACGAGGCACATGTACGACGGCATCGGACACGACCTGAGCTCCTCGCCCATCCTCCCGACCCCGCCCGACAGCGCCATCCCGCCCCTTCGTCCCGACGCGTGGTCGGCCTTCGACACGGGCGTGCCGCCCGACCCACCCTTCGCGTCCGAGACGACGCAGGAGTGGCGATTCGAGAAGGAACTCGCCCGGCTTCTGCAACAGCCCGCTCCAGGGACCCCCACAACCACCACCGACGGGCTTCCCGACCGACCTTCCACACACCGGGACAACGCTCCCGCCGCCCACCGACGCCGCACCCCGACAAACCCCAAGCCCGCCCGGCAAACGGTCACCGGCGCACCGGTACTCGATCGGCTGAGCTACACCATGGTCGCGGCCATCGTCGTCCTGGTCGCGACGATCAGCCTCCTCGGCGCGGCCGTCACCTTGGAACCACTGCGCCACGCCGCCGCCACCGAGCACGGCCTGGCGGCCCGCTGGTGGCCGGTCCTCGTCCACGGCCCCTGGATCGTGGCCTGCCTGTCCATCCTGCGCTCCAGCCTCCACCACCACAGAGCGGCGCACTCCTGGATCGTGTCCGTCACCTTCGCCGGACTGTCCATGGCACTCGCCATCGCCGACGCACCCAAGAACGTCCACGGCATCGTCGTCGCCGCCCTCCCCGCCATCGCGATAACCGCGTGCCTGCATCAACTCGTACGCCAGATCACCCTCACCCGACCACCTCGGCGAACCAACCGAAGCCCGCGGCGCCACATCCCCCTGTGACCCACCGCATCGCGACCACCACTCGACGCCCCACCGGATTCGACCCGGGAAACCGACCACCACCCGGCAATCGACGGACCGGCGCCGGGAGTTCGGCGCGTTGCCCGGTCGGGACACCCCGACCGGGCAACGCGCGCACGCACCGGGATCCCCGAAGCCCCGGCCCGCGCTTGTGTCGACGGTGTCGCCTCCAAAGATCATGACCGTAGCCCGTCGGCTCATCGACCGGCACGCCCGGCGGAAACCGAACATGCGCCCCGCGCGGGGTGTCACATCGTGTTGCCCGGCCGGCGGCCAGGTGAGGGTCATGTGCAGACCGGTCGTGATCAGGACGAACGCCAGGGCCCCGAAGGCAAGTGCCCACGCCTCCGGGACGATCCGGCGCCCGGGTGAGAGGAGTTGCCAACCCGGCGCGACCACGAACAGCAGGCCGGCTCCGGCCGCCACGGACATGATGGGTGGCGGCGCCCGGGCGGGTGGGGGGCGTGGTTCAGGGCAGTAGGCCCAGGCCGCGCAGCAGGATGGGCAGGGCGGCGACCAGCAGGCCGCCGGCAATCTTCGCGGCGCGGATGATCTGGCGCCTGCCGATGGTGAAATCGGCCTCGACGGCGATCGTGATCCAGGGCTTGCGTCGCGCTCGCCCACGCTTGTTCTCGCTCATGTGTCCTCGCTCCTCCGAGTACGCGAACCGGTGTGTACCGACCTGTGTGGGGAGCGTAGGGACGGCGTTCGGGTGCGAGATAGGCATGATCGGGCACGAGAAATCGTGCGGAGCGACTTCGGATTCCACACGGTCGGACGCGGTGGGTGGAATGCGGCGGGACTGCGGATTCGATGGTCGACGGCGTCACCGAGCCGCGGAACGGCCAATCCGAACCGTGCGGCGATCAAAGGACGTTCAGACGGTCAGGACCGCGCGGTAGGGCGGGGGCTCGCCGTCGTCCTCCGGCGCGGAGAGCGAGGCGGCGACCGCGGCGCCGTCGCACGCGACCCATGCGTGGAATCGGAACGGATCGGGGACCGCTCCCAGGCACCAGTCCAGACGCCGTCGGTGTGCGGCGGACAGCAGGACGGCGGCCAGCGAGATCTCCAGGCACGCGGCGCGCCCCGGGAACCAGCGCGCGGTACGGCGCAGGGCCGCGAGGCATTCCTCGGCCCGACGCGGGTCCTCCGGGGCCGAGGCCCATCGGCCCCGGGTCGCGCGCACCGCGCGGTGTACGACGGCGAAGGGCAGCCGCACGGCGAGCGCGGCGCCGAGCAGGGCGACCGGTGGGCCGAGGGTCGGGCGTCGTGGGCCTGTCGGGTGTCGACGGGATACCGCGCGTCGTCGGGCCATCGGCCGGGCGCGGGTCGCGGCGCCCGAAACGGCGCCCGGAACGGCGCCCGCACCATCGCTCCGCAAGGGGTTCGCCGCCCGCGAGGGGGCTTCGGCCAACCCGAAGCGGGCGGCCCACCCCCGGGTGGTCGACCGCGACCCGCCCCGTCCCTCGCCTTCCGCCTCCACCAGGCCCAGCGAGGTCAACTGGCCCAGCAGCGCGGCGCCGTCCGCGGCGATCCGCTCGCGTGGCAGGTCCGGGTGCCGGTCCGCGACGGCCGCGACGCTCTGCGCGAGGCTTCGTCCGGACGACCAGCACTGCCAGAAGTCCCGCGCACCGGAGTTGAACACGTACCACTGCCCGTCGGCGCAGTCGAGCACGACCACGCCGCCGTCGGGCATCGTCTCGTGGCGCACGTGCGCGGGAATCCTCACGATCGTTCCTCCCGCCGGGCACGCAACCACAGTTCCGTGGCCACGAGTTGCCGGAAAGCGCCGAGCGGTACCGCGACGCCCGCGGTGAATCGCGCCAGGCTCCGCAGCACCGCCGCCGGTTCGAGGACGTCGGCGTCCGCCAGGGCCGAGTCCGCCCACAAGGCCCGCAGCCACGGCTCGGCCCGCCGCGCGCCCAGGTATTCCTCGCGGGTGTAGTCGCCCTTCGTCCGGCGGCCGAGTACGGCGGGCGGAACCGTGCCGCGCAACGCCGCCGCGAGCAATGGCTTGCCGCCCGCGGGGTCAACGCGCTCCCCCGGCGCGACCGCGAGACACGCCCGCACCACCCGGTCGTCCAGGAACGGCGCGTGCACGTCGACGCCGTGCCGGTGGCCGAGTTCCCGCAGGTGCCGTTGCGCGTCGGCGGAATGCCGCAATTCGGCGGCGGCGGCGATGTGCACGGCGGCCGAGGTGCCGTCGAGGTGGTGTGTACCATCGCACGCCGCCCGTTCCGCGCGGTCCGCGAGTGCGCGACGCGTCGCCGGCGTCAGCCACGACACCGCCTCGCCGACCGGCGGCCACCACGTGACGCCGTCGATCCACGAGGTGGGGCCTTCGGCGATCGTCCCCGAGCGCAGCGTCGCGGCGAGGTGTACGAGGGCTTCCGCGCCCGATGTCCTGGCCGTACGCAGCGCCTGCGCCGCCAACGCCGCCGCGGAGGTGTCGTGGCGTCGAGCCTGCGCCAGGCAGTGCCGGGCGAACGTACGCGCATGCCCGCGGCTCGCGACATGGGCCAGATACGCGGGGGGCGCGCCCAGAACCGCGTCTCCGCCCTCACCGGTCAGATGGCAGGCCGGCGGGCCCACGGCGGCCAGGCGCAGCAGCGACCGGCCGCGGGCGAGCATCCCCGGCACGGGTTCGTCGTCGTCGGCCCGCCCGATGGGCGCCGCGTGCGGCTGTTGCTTCCGGGCGGTGTCCAGGTCGAACGGCAGTGTGTCGTGGCGGCCTTCGACCACGATGTGCCGCAGCCGGTCGTCGAGACGGGCCAACCGCCGGGCGTGGGCCAGGTCGCCCGCCGGGGCATCGGGGTGGTGGTATGTCACCGCCGCCACCGGCCTCTGCCCGGAGCGTGCCGCCAGGAACGCCAGCGTCGTCGAGTCGAGTCCGCCGCTGAAGTCGCTTGCCACGGCGCCGGCGGCACTGCGGGCGGCCACGGCCTCGGTCAGCGCGTCGTGGAGCGTGTGCGCGCCGCGCGCGAGGGGGTCGATTCCGAAGAGCGTCCCGGTGCGGCCCACCACGGGCGGCGCGCCGGGCCGTAGTCGAACAACCGCGCCGCCCGCCACGCGCGCGATGTCGTGGAACGGTGATCGATCCGCCCACAGCGGCGGCACGTGCGCGCAGGCGATCCGCGCGGCGGCGGTGACGGCGTCGGGCTCGCGGCGATGCAGCCGGGCGAGCAGGCGTGCGTGTGACGCGGCGACGGCCCATCCGTCGGCGCACGAGACGAACACCGGGTACTGTCCGGCCAGATCGGATCGGATGCGCACGCCGTCGCGGGCGGCCACGATGCACACGTAGGCGCCCGGCAGATCGAGCCCGCGACCCACACGGCCCTCGCGACCTTCGATCCCTTCGGCCCGGATCCCCTCGCGTTCGATCATGTCGCGAAGCTCGCGCGCCAGCCGTTCGTCGGACGCCAGGCAGTGACCCAATACCACCATGCGCACGTCCCGGTACACCGCCGAGCGCACCTGCCCAGGCCGCCATGCCCCGTACACGCGCAGCCCCGGCAACACCGACCACACGGGGGTACCGGGCAGGCCCAACGATGCGGGGTCGGCGGCTGGTTCGGCCGGCGACCGTGCGGGTTGCTCCCGGACCGCGACGACGAACCCGGGTGCCACGGCGACCTCGGCGAGCCGCGCGCGGCCGGGCGCCGTGGCGGAGGAGGGGTTCACCAGTAGAACTGCGAATTCGCGTCCGCCTTGCCGCTGGCGGCACTGCCCTTGGTGGCCCGACGCACCGATCCGACGGCGACGACCATCGGGGGCCGGTAGTCATCGGCTTGGCGGTCGCCGAGGGACGGTGTTTCGGCGGACTCCACGGGGTCGGCGGACAACGCGTCCTCGGGTGCTTCCGATGCGTCCGGTGCTTCGAGTACCTCCGGCGCCTCGGGTGCCTCGGGTACGGAAGCCTCCGGCGATTCCGGCATGCGAGCGTCGCCAACCCTGCGCATACTCCCCTGCCTTCGACTCGTCACCGCGGCGGCCACGAAACGTTTTCTCCACCATACAAGCGGTGGTCGACTTTCGACCCCACCTCGACAGGACCCGGAAATCAGGGGTGTCGGACCCCGACGGGAACCTTCCGGAATGAATGAATCGAACACCTCGGACGGGCGGACAATGCCCACCCTGAAACCTGATCCGCCGCGAAATCAACGGTTTTCGGCGAATCCCGCGCCCTGAATGCCCAGGATGAGCGCGCCGCGGGCGATGGCGTCGGGGAGCCGGCTCGGCTCCAGACGGAAGCGCGGGTGTTTCGCCTCCGGATCGCCGGGGCCCACCAGTTCGGGACGAGAGGCGTCGAGGCGGACCGCGGCGAGCGCGGTGCGGTCGATCGCGGACCGGCAATCCGCCAGGATCAGGTCGTGTGCGGACCCCAGCGCCCCACCGAGCAGAACGAGACTCGGGTTGAGCACGTTGCAGACGTTGCCGAGGACGAGGCCGAGGTGGAAGGCTGCCTCGCGCAGGACCCGCAGGCACACCTGGTTGCCGGCGCGGGCCTTGTCGGCGATCTGGTAGAGGTCGGTCGGCTGCGCGGCGACGGGCAACTGCCCGAGGCCCGAACGCACGTTGCGGATCAGGGTGTTCGCCCCGATCAGGGTCTCCAGGCAGCCGCGTCCACCGCACTGGCAGTAGTCGCCGTCCGGATCGACGACGATGTGCCCGATCTCCGCCGCCGAGCCACTGCCGCCGCGGATCACCTGACCGCCGACGACCAACCCGCCGCCCACGCCGGTGGATCCCTTGATCCACAGCAGAATCTCCGCGTCGGGGTGACAGTGCACGCTCTCCGCGAGCGCGCCCAGTGCGCCGTCGTTGTCCATGACCACGCGCAACTCCCCGCGCAGCGTGCCGGGACGCGCCTTGTCGCGCAGCAGCCGCTCCAACTCGGCGCGCGGCTCCGGCTGATCGCGCCACAGCGGGAACACCGGAGGGGTCAGCAGCCCGGAGCGCGGATCGACCGCGCCCGGGACGGCCAGCCCGACCGTCGCCATGTCGTCGAGTGATTCGCCCAGTTCCTCCGTGAGTCCGGTCACCGCCGCGAACACCGCGTTCGACCATGCCTGGACACCGTGCCTGGCGCCCACGTCGTCCTGCCTGCCGACCGGCGCCAGGTGCGGACTGTCGACGCGCCGGGCCACCACCGACGTGCGCTGGAAGCCGAGTTCGATGCCCACCGCGACGCCGGTCAGCGGTTGCAGGCTCACCTGCTGCTCGCGTCCGGACGCCTGGCGCCGCACCACCCGCTCACCCTCGAGGGTGTTGAGGATGTTGCCCGCCGTCGCCGCCGCGATGCCGGCGTACTTCGCCACGTCGGTCTGGTTCCCGCCGCGGATCATCAGGGCCTGCAGGACGCGGCGGCGATTGCCGGCATCGCCCGCCCTGAGCAGGCTACGGAGATCGGCCACGAATTCCCCCGGTGGGTCGGCGAACGAGCGAGCGCGTCGGCGATCGTTCACAGTAAAGGCGTCTGCACCCGAAACTCAGGCTAATACTTCATTTCGTATCCGGCGGGACTTCGGACCGAATCGTCGAACCCCCCGAAATGAACGCCGCCACCCGGCAGCCGATGTGTCACGAGTCATACCCGACGAACCACACCTCGTCCGCACCTTCGGCAGCGCCCGGTCCCGGTCGTATTCGGGTCGGTCACAATGAATCGGCCGCCGGTGCGATGCCGGATTCGTGGCACGCGCGGGGGCAGGACGTGTCGCGGGTCGCCCGGCCACAGTTGCCGCACGCGGGGCACAACGCGGCGCCCGAGCGCCCTCGCGCCCAGCAGGGCATGGCCAGGAACGCGCCGCCCAGGTGGCGATCGAGATCGGATTCCGAGCCGCCGGTGACGATGTGCCCGTCGGGGGACAACACCGGAAAGGTCTCGGCGCAGGCGGGACACCGGCGCAGTTCCCACCGTGTGCCGCAGGAGGAGCACGAGGCGGCGAACATGCCGGGCTCGCGAGGGACGAACGTGGTCGGGCGGCGGGTGGCGGTCTTGGGGCAGATCGGACACACCTGGAGAAGCGTCGTCGCTCGGACCGCCGATTCGAGCGAGGCGTACAACTCCGTCGCTCGGCCCGGTTCACGCCCGGCCGGCTTGCCCCCGGCGCGGTACGGGCGAACCTGCCTAAGCAGTGTGGACACCCGTTCCCATTCCTTCGGCGAGGGGACGCGCAGCACCGCGACGGCGTCGGCGCGGGGTTCGAGCCATTCGCACGCGGCGAGCATCGAGCGTTCGCCGGCCGTCGTGGAAACGAGGTGGGGGTAGCGGCGTGCGTCGGCACCGAGGGTCGCCCAGTACAGGGCCCGTACGAGCCGGCTGACGCTGAAGATCTCCAGGGGCGACAGGGGCGCCACGTCGATGCCCGGCGCCGCGGCCGGTCCGCTGTCGTGTCCGATCCGGTACGCGGCGTCCACGACGTCGGCGACCGCGTCTCGACGCGTGTCGAGTGCACCGGGGTAGACCACCAGGACCCTCCCGCTCTCCTCCGGTGCGGACACACGCTCCCGGCGCAGGTCGACGAGCGCCGCGCCGACCGAAGCCGCGTCGGGAGCCGAGCAGAGGTCGGTCATCGTCGGTATGACGCGCAGTACCCGCTGCTCCCGCCAGTGCACGAGGAAGTCGCCCGCAGGCGACCAGGTGACCGTCAGCGGGACTCCACACCATTGGAACCGAGTGGTCCGGCCGGGTGCGGGAGCGGGCTGGTCGCGGTCGGGAGTCGCCCGGAAGATCGTGCACGCCGACAACAACAGCAGGCCGGTGAAGCGTTCGAAGGCCGTCCTGGTCTCGCGCTGCCGGCGTTCGTTCTCCCCGGCATCGATCCTGGGTGTCTCGGCCTTGGTGCACACTCGCCAGAGTTCCGCGACCCTGCGATAGGAGGCGTCGCTCACGAGAAGGTTGGTGGGATGCAGTTCACGGGCCGGGGCGTGGCGATGCCCGACGGCTTTGGCCAAGGGGGCCTCCAGCATGATCTGCACGGACGTGAGGGCGGCCTCGATCTTTCGCAGGCGCTCGTGCGTGGCCGTTGCGTGCCCGGCGAGTTCCCCGACGTTCCCGAGCAGTTGCGTCAGATCTCTACGGGTCCGCCAGGTGGTCTCCTCCGAGCCGTTGAGGAGGCCGTGCACATCGCCCTCCATCCGGCTCAACGCCCGCAGGCCGGCGATCCGCCGCCGCAGATGCGTCCGCAACAGGAGCAGGACGGCCACCGCGACGCGGTTTTCGTAGATGTCGGCGTCCTCCTCGTTCCGTCGGGCCGACAGGCGCCTCGGTCGAACCCCGGCGATCGTGTGCGCGGCCCAGTCCTGCGGGTGCGCGGCCAGATACGCGACCGCGCCGGCGGCGACCGAGCGCACGCGCGACACCGGCAGGACCTCCTCGACCGAACGCAGTCGTGTGTACGGGCGATGGCACACGGTGCGCAGTGCGCCCGAAGCCCACTCGAATGCCTCCTCCAGTGGCAGGGGGTCGGTCTCGGCGGAGACACCGAGGACGATCGGCGGCATCGCGAGCCAGTCGTCGAGACCGCCGTCCGTGTCCGCGGCAAGGCGCGTCGACAACGCCGACAGATGACGAGCGAGGAGCGAGTCGAGATCGGGTTCGGCCGCGTCCCATCTCACCGGCGGCCCTGGGATCGCATCTCGTCGTCCAACAGTCGTGCCGTCGCGACGGGTTCGTGATTCGGGTCGAACCGCAGCAGGCTGTCCACGAGTTCGCCGCGAACGGCATCGAGTCTGTCGGCGTCGATGTCGTAACGTCCGCGCAGGGGACGCAGGATGCGCGTGGCGAGCAGATGGTCCAAGGCGGCGCCGTGGGTCCCGCCGGCGGCGATCAGTGCCGGCGCGAAGTCCCGGATCTGCAGTTCGAGTCGGTTGCCCCAGCCGATACCGAGTTCCTCGGCGAATCGCTGCCGCCAGGCGTTGTCCAGGAACGCGATGATGCCCTCGGCCTCGGCCGCGTGGGCGGACCGCGCCTGGGCGAAGGCTCGCGCAAGTCCTCGGTGCGCCAGGGGCTCCGCCGGGTCGGGCATGGTCTCCGGCAGTTCCGGATGTTGCCAGGGCAGTTCCAGGACGAAGGATCGGTCGTAGGTCTTCGCGGCGAAACCGACGGTGGTCTCGTCGTGGTTCGCGGTCCCGATGAACCACACGTTGTCGGGTATCGCGATATGTGTCCCGCCCAGAAGGAGTTCCGGCGCGTTGGCGACCGGCATCGTGGTCAGCGCCAACCTGCGTTTGCCCTCGATGGCGAGGGCCGAGAGCACACCGCTGAAGTACTGCTCGGGATGCGAGAGGTTCATCTCGTCGAGCACGATGAAGAACGGCCGGTCGCGGTATGCCGGGCACCCGGCGAGGTAGAGGGCCTTCGTGAATTCCGACTCGTAGAACATGCGGTCGAAGCTGTTGTAATAGCCCATGAGGTCCTGCGGATCCCGCCAGCCGGACTGCACGGGCACGACGGCCACGCTGTCGGGGCTGCCGAAGCCGGTGGCCAGGGCGCACCCGAGCCCCGTCTTGCCGATGCCGCTGATCCCCTGGAATACATGCAGGCGACTCATCGCCAGCCCCGCGAGAACCAGGCGTAGATCCGGGAGGCCGTAGGAGAGGCCCGTGCCTGCGCGAATCACCGTCTGCAAACGTTCCGCCAGTTCGGACAGACGTGGCGGATGCGGATCCACCGGCCGGGGGCGGGCAAAATCCCGGTCCATGAGCGAGCAGGCCGGGAAGGCGTGCCCCTCTCTGCCGACCTCGGCGGTGGCCTTGAGTTTCGCCGCCTCCTCCTCGAGGATTTGGCGTAATTGACTGTTGGCCGCCCGGAGCCAGTTGTTGACTTCCAGGTAGTTCTCACGTTCGTTGACCGCGATCCGATCGCGTTGTAGCGCGGACTCCAATTCACCTCGGAGACTGACGAGTTCCTCCTTCTCCTCGTTGAGCACTCGGATCCGTTCGCGAAGCTGCCCGACCAGACGGGATTCCGTGTTCGGGGCGAAGGCACGATCCTCCGTCAGCAGGGCGACTTCCGCCCGTAGTTCCCTGATACGTGCCGCCGCCTGTTCCGGGCTCAGGTCACCGAGGGCGGCCGACGAGGTCTCGTATTCGCGCAGACGCTCGCGGAGTTGCTCCGTCTCCTTCGTGAGCCGTTCGATGCGGCCCTGCGGGTCGCCCATCTCCTGCACGAACCCGCTGACGCGTTCCGCCACCTCCCGCTCGAAGCGGGCCGCGCGGGTACGCCGCTGTTCCGCGAGCGCTGCCGCCAGGCCGGCCACGTCGTCCCGTTCCTCGTCGAGCCGGGACCGCTCCGTCGTGAGTTCCCGTTCGCGTTGCGCCAGTTCGCCCTCCCGGTGATCCAGGGCGGTCTGGGCCTGGGACAGCCGGCGTTGCGTCTCGGTCCAGCGTTCCTGCCACGCGGCGCGGTCCGCCTCCCATGTCTCGACCGCCTCGCGCCGCCGCTCGGCCAGCCATACGTTCAGTTTCCGCCCCTCTTCCAAGCGGAGTTCGTCGAAGCGCCGTTCGGCGGCCCGTTCCCGATCGGCCAGTTCCTCCTCCCGCCGACCCAACGCTCGCACCCGGTCGTCGAACATCTCGCGATCCTCGCGCAGTGCCGTGGTCGCCGCCTGCAACGCCGCGTGCTCGGCGCTCACCCGCTCGCCCTCGGCCGTCAACGCGTCCAGGGTCTCGCGTTGGCGTGCGACGAGCGCCCGGTACAGCCGCCAAGCCTGCTCCAGTTCGCCCGGCCCGCCGGGATCCGGCTCGTCGTCGGCGACCGGGGCCATCCGGGCGTCGTCCGCCATGCGGCGAATCTCCGCGAGCAGCGTGCTCGCCGTCGGGGGTTCCACGCGCGTCACCTCGTCGTCTCGGCCGGCGTCGTCGACCTCGTCGACGTCGTTCGGTGGCGTGACCGCACGACGTCGAGCCGCGTCCTGCTGCCCCGGCCACACCTGTGCCTTGCCCGGGGCCCGCCCGGACCGGTCCCGCCTGGTATTCGGTTTCTTCGCCATGACCTCGCCTCACGCCCTTGCTGTCACCGATCCGTCAGACCCAGTAGATGGCGCGCGGCCGCGTATACGAGAGTGCGGATGACTTCCAACTCCTCGGGAGCCGGCGCATCCATGGACGCGTGCGCCGCCCTGTTGCGCAGGATCCGCGACCGATCGAGGTCCTCCAGCAAGGTGGGTCGGTGCCGGATGAACGCGGCCATGGGGTGTCCTGCGTTGCCGCCGGCCGCCCAGACGGCCCTGATGATCTCCCCTGCCAGGTTCGACTTCGGCGAGCCGCAGTTCCTGCGCATCTCCGGGGGTACGGAAACGGCCCCCAGCCGATGCGCGATCAGCACGAACTCCCGCTCTCGTACCCCCGGAACCCCCGAAGGGGGAAGTGCCGGAGGGAACTTCTCGTTGAGTCCGGGCAGCAGGCACTCGAAGACCCGGATCGCGCTGAGGGCCGCGTTCCCTCGCTCTCTGGCCGTGTCCATGACGATCGCCACCTCGATGTTCGCGAGATGATCGAAGACATCGGCATGCTCACGTATGCCTTCGCCCAGAACGCGCACCACGTCCGCACGCGCGTCCGCGGCCAACTCCCGGTCGATGCGGCGGGCCGTCTCCGCCCGATCGCGACGCCGTCGGCCCGTCAGGGCTTCCACCACACCGGCCAGTTGCTCGTCCTGTTCAAGTCGACCCGCCAACAGGTCGGCGAAGACCCGCCCGTCGCCCACCGCGAACGGATCGTCCGCGCTCCACATGCGCCCGGAACCGTCGTCGTTCTCGACGCAGTAACACACCAGGTAGGCGGGATGGGGCGGGCCGTGGAACACGACGCGCCGGGCCGCCAGAGCGGTACGGCGCGCGTCGCGGGGATCGCCACGAATGCTCCGAGCCGCCATGTCGTGCCCGCGACATGCCTCCAGCACATCGCGCTCCGTCGGGGATGTCGGTGGGCCGCCGCCGCGCAGCGCGAGCGCGCTGCCCTCTCGGGAGGCGCCCGCGGTGCCGAACTGGATCGTGACCCATCGGCCGCGGCGCTCACGCACGTCCGCGCGTACCGGGTCGGCGATGAGGATCCGCGGCAGCAGGGCTCCCGTTTTGGCGTCCTGGAACACCCGCAACAGCCGTGGATCGCTCTCCGCGACCTCGCCCGTCGCGACGGTCGCCCGCCCCGTCTCGGTGGGGCTCAGATCCGCTCGTACCAGATCACCCTCCACCAGTCGGGCGACGACCGCCCGGCACAGCTTCGCGTCCAGGCCGATCCGGCGGGACAATTCGCCGAGGTCGCGCGTCCCCGCCGCGCACAGGCGCAGCACCACCGTCTGAAAGACGTCCAGCGTCCGGGAGTAGCCCGTCGGCGCCGTCACCTGGTGGACCCAGACCGGCAACAGCACCGATTTGTGGCGCGTCCGAGGCGGGTGGGCCAATTGGAACAGCGGCGTCCTACGGTCGAACGACACGGCCGTTCACCCCCGCACGACACAGGGCCAGGAAGCTCTTGAGCGGCTTCAACTCCGGGGGCGCGTCGGGCCCGAACATGTCGTCGTCGCCGACCGCGACCAGCAATCGCTGTTGGCGACTCATCGCCACACACAACCGATTCGAGACGGCCAGGTGTCCGTAGGCACGCCTGACGTCGCCGCGGGCCGCGGGCGACGCGCTGCGCACGATAGACAGGTAGGTGACGGAGAACTCCGCTCCCTGGAAGGCGTCGACGGTGCCCACCCGCAGCCGATCCAGAGGTGCCCCGTCGTGACCACGGCACAGATCCGGAATCGGCCGCCAGCCGTCGTTGTCGGTGTACTCGGCAAGTTCCGCCCCCTTCAACTGTGTCCAGATCTCGGCAACCTGGGCGGCGTAGAAGGCGATCACCCCGAACGTCAATTCCGGGTGCTTCCTGATCAACGCGGCGATCTCCGAGGCGATCGTCTTCGCCTCGGCCCTGCGCGCCACACTCGTGCCCTGCCGGATCTCCGCGCCCGCGGCCGACGGTACCGGGAGCCACACCGCGGGTACCTCCCCGTACCGGGCGATACCGTGCGCGAAGTCGGACGCGTCCCGCCCGCTGCGCAACTTTCCGTCGTAGAACATGTCGCCGACGAACGCGCCGAGGACGGGATGCATCCGGAACTGGGTGTCCAGACGCGCGAAGCGCGTGTGCCCGTCCGGTGAGTGGCGCTCCCACTGTCGGGCCAGGCGTTGAAAGAGGCTTTCCTGGAGGCGCTCTCGTACATCGTCGCCGAGCGAGCCGAGTTCCTGCTCCACGTCCGGTTCGAGCATGTGCGGAAGCTGATGGTGGTCGCCCACCAGGATGATGCGCCGGCGCGCCTGGGCGAGGGGGATCAGCAGGTCCAGCGGATTCGCCCGAGCGGCCTCGTCGACGATGACCGCGTCGAACGACCCGTCCGGGCGGCCGACGTCGGCCATTGCCTTGGACACCGCCTGCTGGCACGTGGAGGCCAACGAAACGGTATAGGCGCGCAGGGTGGCGTCCACTCCCTCCGGGTCGCTGCGGAGGTCGTCGCGGTAGTCGAGCAGCGCCGCCGCGACGGCGTCCGGCGACCGCGTCACCGCCTCGGCGAGCTGCGCGGCGAGGCGGTCGAGGAGATCGGCCACGGCGGGATCGGCGACGGCGACCTCCGGCAGTCGCACCTTCGCGGTGATGCGGTCGAGCAGCGTGTCGCGCAACTCGCCCAACGGAGCCAGTACTTCGGCGGTCGGACCGGTTGCCCGCACGGCGGCCCGCAGGGGCTCGGCGTAGGAGACCCCTTTCAACAGGGCGCTGTCGGCGATGTCGAGTCGAAGCAGCAACGCGCGTGCCGTACGCGGCCCGTCGTCCGCGAATCCCGTCGACGTGCAGCGGAGCGCCCGTACATACGGCAGCAGATCCGCCCTGGTCTCCGGGTCCGCGACCACGCCGGCCCGGTCGAGGTGATTTTGTGCCGTCTCCCGCCTCGCCCGCATCTCTCGGATCAGCGACGGGTCCGCGTCCTCGCCGAGTTCGGCGATGACCTGGTCGAGGAAGCGGGGCAGATACTCGGGAGGTGCCGGTGCGACACGGTACGCGGCCGCCAGGTCGGCGGCGAGCCGACAGGCGGCCAGGTGCCGGCCCGCCGGCCGTTCCCGCAGCCGCGCCTCGACGGAGCGGGCCGCCTCGATCCGCCAGGTGTCCATCGCGACCGTGCTCCCTCGGCCGCGCGAGTCCACCTTCAACGGTGGAAGACCGAACACCCGGCCCCGGGTGACGAGATGGTCCACCGCGGCGTGCTGGAAGCTGGTCAGCAGGACACTTCCCGCGACGTCCCCGCCCTGGGCCAGATCGCCGAGTTGATTGACGACGGCGGCGATCACCTGCGTCTTGCCGGTTCCGGGCGGCCCCAGAATGATCGCCAGGTCGGGCGTGTTGAGCGCGATCAACACGGCCTCGCGTTGGGCGGGTGTCGGGCCGTGTGGCGCGAAGCAGTCCGACGCGGCGTCGGAAAGTCGGGTGATCCGTGGGGCGGGCGGCTGCGGCCAGGCGCCGCCTTCCAGCAGCGTGGGCAGGGCGGGGATGTGCGCGCCGTCCGTGCGCAGCTTCTGCATCGCCTTCTCGCGCCGGTCCAACCTGCGCTGATCGCCGCGGTGTGCGACGTAGAGCCACCCCTTGGCGGGCGGATCCTGCTGGTCGTTGAGCGTTCCCGCGAGCCGGAGGGTCCCGGTCGCGCCGTCGTACCCGAGCGGCTCGCCGACCCAGGCCCGGCCGCGAAGAGTCCGAGACTCGACCAGCCACTCCCGATCGGTCATGGCGGTGTCGGTCGCCGAAAGCGGAACCTCCGCCGCCGCCTCGAGTTCGACCCGTTCGACCGTCGCCGCGTTCTCGAGGGCCGCCCGGGTTCGCGGCAGTGCCCTGCTCAGCTGCACGGTGAACGCGATGCGGCCGTCCGACTCGACCTTGATCCCGTCGTAGCGGATCGCCCCGAAAGCGCCGATCCGCCGGCGGATGTGCCGAGCCTCCAGTTCCTGGTACCGGTCCCACATGGCCAGGTAGCTGTTCTGCCCGGCTACCAGGTCCAATCCACGCTGGATCAGTTCGCGGTCGCGCTGCCTGGCCGTCATGTCCCGAAACCCGACGGCCCCGACCGCCAGCGCCTTGTGATCCGCGCCCCGATCGTGCACCGCGCCCAGCAGACGCACGATCCGGTGCCCCGCGTCGTGCTTCTCGACGTCGGCCATCAGCCCCGGCCCATGCACTCTGAACCCCTTGGCGAGGTTTCCGCCGGGTCCTGCCGACACCACCATCCGCCAGGCGTCCGCGGCGGCTCCCGCGCGCGGCGACAGGAGCAGTTCCCGAGTGAGGAACGCCATGACGGAGGCGACATCGACGGTGTCCCCTCGGTCCGCGTATTTCGCGACATCCTCCACCACGGTGTCGTCCACGTCCAGGCGCAGTCCCGCGCCGAGCAGCGCCGCGAGGCCGACGGCGGGCGCGTAGGTGTGGACTCGAACGGTGAACGGCTCGGCGGCGCCTTGCGGCCCGGCCCCGGGTGGGCGCGGCGTGACCGGATGGGCGATCACCACCACACAACTGGGGCCGACGGCCCGGATCTCGTCGAGCTTGCGTCGATCCTCGGCACCGGCCGCCCGGACCCCGTAGGTGCCGGTGTCGGTGGTCAGGTCGAGGTGACCGGTGGGCCGGTGGTGCAGGCGAATCTCGGTACCGTCGGAGAGTTTTCGACCCACGAGGGCCTGCGGAACGCGCTGCCACAGCAGCGATACCAGGATCGCCGGTCCCGGCATGCGGTCCGGCATCCTCGGCCGCCCGGACCCGGCGCTCATCTCGGCGCCTCGAGGACCATCAGGCGTACCCACCGGTGGATGGCGTCCTTCGGACCGAAGTGCAGGGTCCAGCTCCGGCCGCGATCACCGACGGGTGCCGTGACCTGGCTCCCGAGACCGATCTCGCGCCATCGTCGACCGTCGTGGTGATCGAGCCAGAGGCTGTTGTCTCGCAGGTTGACCAGCGTGGCGGTGCGGCCGTCGAATCGTATCCGCGCGATCGCCGCGTCCGGTTGTTCCGGCGCCGGGGAGGTGTGTCGGGCGGTGAGCACGGTATCCGCGCCGGGGCGCAGCACGGTGAAGTCGGGCAGGGATACCTCGGACAACCCGGTTCCGGGGGTGTCGTCGCCCGCCGCCGGGTTGGTCGGCTCCAGGCCGACCGGGCCGAACAGCCCGTGCCGCAGCATCCAAACGGCGTCCCGAGGCCGTCGGCAATTGATACAGGAAGGTGCGACGGCCCTGTGGGTCCAGTCGCACCCGGGGCATCGCACGGTCTGCGCCGCGGCCGAGTGCAGTGCCGTGGCCCATCTGTCCGCGGTCGGCCGAGCCGTCGGGTCCGCCACCCCCTCCACGAAACACCGGGACGACAATTCCCACAGCCGGGTGGAGAGCAGTTCCTCGCGCGGGGCGATGCCGGTGCTGCACTCGTTGGTCCGGTCCGTGGGGTGGTCGATCCACGGCAGTCGGAACCGGTCGGCGTACTCCCGTTGATATTCGGGGTCGGCGTCCGACACGTGGTCGCCGCGGAACGGATGACCGGCCGTCAGGACCTCGAAGATCAAAACGCCGAGAGCGTGGGCGTCCGCGAGCGTCGTCGCCCCGCTTCGGCCGGAAACGATCTCGGGGGCGCCGTAGCCCGGGGTATGGAGCGGGGCGGATTCGACGGTGGAGACCAGGCCGAGGTTGTCCACGTCGATCAGCCGGATCTCCTCCTGCCGGGGATCCGCGGAGACCAGGACGTTCGACGGGGACAGATCCTGGTAGACGATGGCGCGAGCGTGGAGTCGGCTGAGGGCATCCGCGAGTCGGGCCAACAGGCGCAGTCGTCGGTCCAAACCGCCGGTGCGCAGGTACCAGACCGCCACGTCGTCCCCGTCCGGGATGCACAGGGCGTCGAGCGGGACCATCTCGTCGACGAGTTCCATGACGTACCCGAGCTTGGGTGGCGCGAGCAGCGCGAGCACGCCGGCCAGCGGGATGTCGTCCAGCGGGAGGCGCTGGATCCGCCGCAACCGGGCATGCACGGCTGCGGCTTCGGCCTGGGTCGAGGCCGTGAGCATCTTGATGACGGTGCGTTCGCCACGAGCCAGCCACACCTCTCCCTGACCACCGGACCCGATGACGTGGGAAAGCGACCACAGTTGGTGGTACTCGTCCTCCACGGGACGCAGCACGCCGACGAGATCCCAGCGCGTCGACACCGATCGTCTCCCTCCCGCAGCGCCGGCTTTCGGGCTCAGGCGCCGAAGTCGGACAGGTCGTCGGGGCTCAGCACCGGTGTCCGGTCCGGGCGGGTGCTCTGGGCCTGTTGGGTGACGGTGATGGTGACCCAGCGGAAGTACTGCTGAAGGCGCGTCACGTCGTGTGCCTCGAACACGCCGCCGGCCTCGTCGTCGACGAACCGGCGCAGCACGGCCTTCGCCTCCTCGGTCATGTCGGGACCGATGGCGACCGCGAGCCGATGGGCACGGGATCCCTTGCGGGAGGTGAGCAGTCGATCGAGTGCCTCCTCCCACTCGTCGGTGGGCTTCCCGTCGGAGACCAGGACCAGGGTGGGCGCGAAGGCTCGGGCCGGGACGACCGATTCGTCTTCGAGCAGGTCGTGGGCGAGCGACAGGGCGGCCCCGAGCGGCGTACCACCCTGGGCATCCATGTCCGTCCAGGCCGCCTGGGTCGCCGGCACAAGTTCCTGGTGCAGGTACGCGCCGGCCCCGCTGAAGGCGATCACTCCGACGTGGATGGCACCGCGCCCGATGTCGGCTTTCCCGAAGTCGTCGAGCATGCGCCGAACACAATCGTTGAGTACGTCGATCTTGTCCGCGGGTTCCTTCATGCTGCCGCTGACGTCCGCCAGGACGAGCACGGGTAACGGGCGGGCCTTCGCTGCCGTGAAACGCGACGTCGTCGCCATGTGTCCCCCAACACGCCCGACCGAGGCTACCGTTCAAGCCGACGGGCCCCGCCGACGGCCGCCGTGGTGAGTACTCGGCGACCGAGCGTGGCCCTCGCTGGGAACGCTACTACGAATCCCTTCGGTCCGAGGGCTGCTCTGCCGACTTCGCTCCGGCCGGCCGGCCGGGCGCGGTCGTCGGGCGGGTTGCGTCGCCCCGGGCCCGGCCTGCGGCCGGTGGGACCGCGCCGGGCCGGAGCGAACCACCGGGCGCAGTGGCCGTGTTCGGTCTCCGGGTGTTCCCCTGGGGGAAGTCCCGGAGGTGATCGCGGCGTTCGGGCGCATCGTCTCGGGGAGTCTCCCTCCCTCGCGAGGACGATGACGCGGCCTACGGTCGAACGGAAGGTTTGGGTCCGTCAACCCACCCTCTGATCTCGGGAGGCACCAGCGTGCCCGCCTCTTCGCGTGCCCGCCCGCGCGCCCTCGGCGCACGGCTCGTTCGAGTCGCGGTCGGCCTGTCCGCCGCCGTGTCGCTCACCCTCGCCACCGCGACCGCCGCCGCGGCGGACGCCGTGGCCCCGGCGCCACCACCACCGCCGGGCGTCGACACCGTGGGCCTGGCCGCCGACCTCCGGGCCCTGGTCGCCGGCGACATCTCCACCGCCGCCACCATCGAGGTCCGCCGGGACGGGAACGTCGTCTGGCGCGGCTCCGCCGGCGTCCGCGACCGCGACACGAAGGCGCCCGTACGCCCCGACGGCCGCTTCCGGGTCGGCAGCACCACCAAGTCGCCGGTCGCCGCCGTCGTCCTGCAACTGGTCGGCGAGGGCAGGCTCCGTCTCGACGACCCGATCGACGCGTACCTGCCGGGTCTGCGCATTCCGCATGGGCCGGCGGGCGAACCCGTGCGCCTGCGCCATCTCCTCAACCACACCTCCGGCATTCCCGACTACGCCGACGACCCGGCCCTGTTCCCGGACTTCACGAACGAAGCCGCCGTGCGAACGTGGCTGCGCACGGGTCGATGGCAGACCCGAACCGCGCGCGAACTCTCGATCGTGTCCCTGCGCAGGCCGATGACCACCACACCGGGAAAGGACGACTTCCACTACTCCAACACCAATTACCTCCTCGCCGGGATGATCATCGAACGGGTCACCGGAAGGACCTACGCCGAAGAGGTCGAACGCCGCATCCTGCGTCCTTTGGGCATGCACGACACCGGATTCCCCGGTGACTCGCCGGAACTCGAGCGCCCCTACGCGAAGGCATACCTGCGCAACGGGGGCCGGGTCTTCGACGTCACCCGGCTGAACATGTCCGGGGCGGGCGCCTCGGGGCAGATGATCTCGACGACCCGGGACCTGGCCCGCTTCGACGCGGCCCTGCTCTCCGGCAAGCTGCTGCGCCCGGCCGAACTCGCCGAGATGAAGAAGACCGTCCGCGGCGGCGAGGACGGATACGGACTCGGCCTGGGCAACTGGCCGCTGACCTGCGCCCCCGATCCGTGGGGCCTCGGCGGTACGGCGATCGGCACCCGCACCGGCATGTACGCGAGCCCGGACGGGCGTACCACGGTCGTGGTCGCGTTCAACCCGTACGGGCTGAACGTGACGCCGGCCCACGGCAGGGCCGTCGACAACATCATGAAGCACACGTTCTGCGGCAGGTCCGGCTGACCGGAGCCCGCGCATGGCAGCGCGGGGCCCTCGTCACGCCCGTGACGAGGGCCCCGCCGCGATCCGTCCGCCACGGACACGGGCCTGATCAACAGCGCCGGTGCCGCACGCGAACTCAGATGTCGAGGACGATGCGTTCGGTGCGGGCGCGCGAGACGCAAATCATGATGTACTCGCCACCTTCCTTCTCCTCTTCCGTGAGAACGTGATCGCGGTGATCGGGCCTGCCCTCCACCACGAGCGTCTCGCAAGCCCCGCATATCCCTTCGGAGCAGGAGCTCTGCGTGCTCACGCCGGCGTCTTCGAGTGTCTTGAGGATGGTCCCGTCGGCGGGCACGGTCACCGTGATGCCGCTGCGCTTGGCCACGACTTCGAACGGTCCGTCGCCGGCTGCGGGCACGGCGGCGGGCGGAGCCGAGAAGCGCTCCAGGTGGAGTGCGCCCCGCGGCCAGGAGGAGGCCCGCCCTTCGATGGCGTCGAGGAGCCGGCTCGGGCCACAGGTGTAGACCGCGGTGTCCCGGCAGGGGTCACCGAGTGCCGTGTCGAGGTCGATCGGCCCGGCCTCGTCGGCGGGATGCACATGGACCCGCACGGAGTCCAGCTCGTCGAGGAACGCCATCGAGGCCCGACTGCGGCCGCCGTAGGTGAGTTTCCAGTCCAGTCCCCGGGACTCCGCGTCCCGAATCATCGGTATCAGCGGGGTGATGCCGATGCCGCCGGCCACGAAGCGGATGCGGGTGTGGGAAGGCGGGTCGAACGGGAAGTGGTTGCGAGGACCCGCCACCTCGATCATTGCGCCGACGCGCAACCGGTCGTGGATGAACCGGGAACCGCCTCGGCCGTCGGCCTCCCGCAGGACGCCGATGCGATAGGACTTCCGATCCTCCGGGTCACCGCACAGGGAGTACTGCCGGACCGAGCCGTCGCCGACCGTCAGGTCGATGTGGGCCCCGGGTTGCCATCCGGGCAGGTCCTGCCCGATCGGATCCACCAGGATGAGGGAGACGACCCCCGCAGCCTCCCATCGGATCTGTCTCACCAACAACTGCATGATTCTTCCTTCGCTTCCCTGCCCGCGCGCGAACTCGCCGGAAAGGCAACCGCCGAGGGGAGCCGGTCGGTGGTCGGATGCGGTGGTCGGATGCCGTGGTCAGGCGCGGAGGAACTCGGTGACGACCGAGTCGTGCTCCTCGGGCTTCTCCCACTGCGGCCAGTGGCCCGCGTCCGCGATGCAGGAGTACTGCGCATCGGGGATGAGCGAGGCGAGCTTGCGGCCGAACTCCGGGCCGGTACCGGGGTTGTGGTCGCTCCAGAGCACCAGGGTCGGCTGTCGGATCCGGCCGAGCATCTGCGGGGTGACGCGATGCGGAGAGTCGGACCGGAAGCTGTTCCGCATGACGTTGACAAGGCCCTCGCGGGTCTCGGGGCGCTGGTAGAAGAACTGCCGCAGCGTGACGAGTTCCTCGGTGACGCGGTCCGGCTCGGCCATCAGCCACTCGAGCCGTTTGCGGACCGTCTCGCGGGTCGGGTCGCCGATCGCGGCGAGCGAGCGCTCCCTGAGCGCGTGGCCGGCCGCGAGCCGCTCCGGCGTGACGGGCCCTTCCTCGACCTCGGCGCCGGCGGTCGTATTGAGGATGATCCTTCCGACGCGGTCGGGGTGGTGCAGTGCCATCCACATGCTCACCCAGCCGCCCAGGGACTCGCCTTCGAGGTGGGCGGTGTCGGCGCCGATCGAGTCCATCAGGTCGACGACCTGCTCGGCGTAGGTCGGCACCATCTCGGTGGTGAAGGGTCGGCCCGAGGAGAAGCCGTGCCACAGCAGGTCGATGGCGATGACGTGGAAATGCCTGCTCAGCCGCATGATGTTGCGGCTGTACGCCTCCGCGTGGCCGCCGTTCCCGTGCATGAGGATGAGCGGCTCCCCCTCGCCGGCTTCGATGACACGGGTCTTGAACTCCTTGCCCCGGTACCCGATCGAGGCACCGACCAGGTCGTTCCACATGCTGTTCACGGACATCGGTCCGCCTCCCTTACTGCGAGAATTCGACGATCGACCCGCCGCCGAGTCGGTCAGCAACTCTGGTGTCCCCACACCTTGTCGCCGGTGTGGTGGGTGGAGATGTGCGTCGCGGGGTCGATCAGCAGACCGCCGGCGCCGTATTCGAGCCTGAAGCCGGACGGCGTCTGGAGATAGCAGGAGATCATCCGGTCGTTGACGTGCCGACCGAGTCCGACCAGCGGCTTGGCACCCGAGGCGTGGACGCGATCCATCGCGCGGCCGACCATGTCGACGTGCGTCGGCTCCAGCATCAGGTGGCTGACCGAGGGCGCCGCGGGGTCACCCTCGATCAGGGCGAGACTGTGGTGGCGCTCGTTGACGTGCAGGAAGTTGATCAGCCGCGGCGGCATGATCACGTAATCGCTGAGCCCGAATCCGAGCACGTTGCGGTAGAACTCGTTGCAGGCATCGAACTCGACGGTGCGGAGCACGATATGACCCACCCCGAGCGCGCCGGCGACGAACTCCACTCCCGCGGGTGAGTGGAACGGATCCGGATCGGCGCTCGGACCCCAGTAGAACTCCAGCCGGTTGCCGTCCGGATCGTGGCTGCTGTAAAGCTCCGTGACCCCACGATGCCGGGCCGACTGCGGCGTCTCCTCGACCACGTCGAAGCCGTGCGTCGCGAGATGGTCGACCAGCGCCGCGAGCGCGTCGGGTGACGCGGTCTCCCAGCCGAGGTACGCGAGCCCCTCCCCGGCGCCCGCCTCGACGGCGATCCGCCACGAGCGCTCGTCCATGCGCAGGCGCAGTTCCGTCTCCGCCGCGTCGGGCGTCGATACGTCCTGGAGTCCGAGAATGCCGGTGCCGAAGGTTCGCCAGTCCTCGACTCGGGCGCTGGTGAATCCGACGTAACCGAGCGCGCGAATATAGCCGTCCTGTTTCATGACGGGTCCCCTATCCAATGATCAGACGATGTCGGTCATGTCATAGGGCTGCACGTCGGCGTCGAGCACCACCGCATGGCGGAGAATCTCGAAGCCCTCGCCCTTCGCGGCCAGGAGGTCGTCGTACGTGCCGGCGGCGTGGACCCGGGAGTGCCCGTCGAGACCGGTGCGCACCAACACCACGCTCGCCTTCACGTTGAGAGTGCCGTCGCTCTCGACGAAGACGCGCAGGTTGCCGATCAGATGGACCCGGGGCTTGCGCTGCATGCGCCAGTAGCCGGAGAGGTAGGCCGCACGGACCTGGAGCGCGACGATCCCACGCTCCTTCGTCAGGTACAGACCCGTGTCGGCATTGTCCCGATCCGTCACGGAGTACTCGGCGTTCGGGTGGAAAAGCCCCAGCCAGTCGCGGTAACGGTCCTCGTCCAGGCATGCCGCCCAGTCGGCGTAGAAGGCACGCACCCGCTCGATCAGGGCCGGGTCGTATGTGCGGGTGCCACTGGTCGGCGCCGTCCGCGGCTGCACGACCTCGTGCTCGAATACCTGCTGCTCACTCATGAACGAACCCCTTCTCCAACACGATGGGCTCTTCGTTGATGTAGGAATTCCAGAGCTTGTGGAAGCACCGCAGCGAGTACTCGTCGAACTTGTCGCCGACCTTGCCCGGCTTGAGACCGCGGCCCATGTGGGAGGTCGCCAGGCTGGTGCCCCGCAGTCCGCTCTGCGCGCGTACCGCCGCCTCGAGGTCGTCGGCGCTGATCTTGCCCCAGGAGCCCTGGGAATCGGCGCCGGTCTCCAGGCGACGCTTGCGCTCCGCCGCCGACTCACCGACCTTGCCCAGGATGATGAGCTCCACGATCGTGCTGTCCAGACCGAGGGGAGTCGCCACCTCCAGGAAGATGCTGCTGCCGTCCGCGTCGTACTGGAGGTCGAAGTTCGGGAAGACCGCGAAGATCGTGTTGCCGTGCCGGACGTCCCGCTCCCACGCCGCGAGTCGGGCTTCCTGTTCCTGGGCGGTATGGCCGCGACTGGCGGAGTCCTCGACCGTCAGCGTGAGGTTCTCGCCCAGCTCGGCGGAGAGGCCGGCGGCGTACTTCTCGATGTTGAAACCGCCGTACGCCGGGAACGTCAGCATCGAGTGGCCGCTGGCCAGCTCGTAATTCTTGCCGGGCTGCATACCGCCGCGGCCGTCGGCGATCATGCGGTGCAGGAACTGCGGGTGATAGTTGTCCCGGAAGTTGTCGGTCCAGAGCTTCCAATTGCCCGGGTAGTCCCATCGGGCGCGGCCGATGACCTCGGTATCGGCCATGAATTCCCGCAGGTATCGCGCCGCCTCGCCCAGGTAGTCCTCGAAGTTCTCGACGGCCGGGTCGATGGCGGCGAATACGAGTCCGGCGAACTCCGCGACCTTGACCGGTGTCAGGCCGTACTGGGATTTGTCGAGGCCCTCGCCGTAGGCGCGCGGGAACGGAACCCCGATGAGGTCGCCTTTGTCGCTGAATGCCCAGGCGTGATACATGCACTTCACCGAACCCGGGCACGTGCCCTTGGCGCCGAGGAGTACCTCGACTCCGCGGTGGGTGCATGCGTTGTGGAAACCGCGAATGACCCCGTCGGTGCCGCGCCACACCGCGACCGGTTCTCCGGCGATCCTGGCCGTCCGGTAGCTACCCGGCTCGGGAAGCTCCGAGGTGTGGCAGATGAGCTGCCAGGTACGCCGGAAGATCTTGACCCGCTCCTCTTCGTAGAGGCCGGGGTCGGTGTAGTTCCTCCGGGGCACCAGCATGGGCGAGGTACGCGTGTGCTCGTCGAGGGGCGGCGTCGGACGTTCTGCCTGCGCGGTCATGGGTTTGTCTCCCTTCGAGACGCTCGCATCGGACTGTCGTTCACGCGGTCCGCCCGGAGCGGGTCGACGTGTCCGAACCGCCGCGCACGAAGTGCGACGAACAATCCACGCTGTGCCCGAGAATTTCTGCGGTCGATGTCATGTGTGCTCACTTCGAGATCTCGCTCGGCGAATACGGTGCCGATTTCCTGCGCCGAGGATCCGGGATGGATTCGATCGGTTTGGTTGCCGCATCGGAATCACCGGGAACCGGGTGGCTTCAGTGTGGAGGGAATTGCCGGTCGCGCGGCAGAGCCGGTCGATACGCGGTCCAAGTAACGCGTACCGGCAGTACGTGTCAGGCCGTCTCGGGCGTACAGTTTCGGACCATGGCACCTGAAGACAGTGACCTGGGAGGTTTCCTCCGCTCCCGCCGTGCGCGCGTGAACCCGACAAGCTTCGGCGGGGCGCCCGGCATCGGGCGGCGAGTACCCGGCCTCCGGCGGGAAGAGGTGGCCGCGCTCGCCGGCATCAGCGTCGAGTACTACGCCCGCCTCGAACGCGGTCAGAAAGTGCGTGTCTCCGAGGCCGTACTGGGCGCCATCGCACGCGCCCTCGACCTCAACGATCTCGAGGCCACGCACCTCCGCGACCTCGCGCACTCCGTGGAGAAGAGCCCGACGGCCGCCAGGGCACAGGACCATGACGGCGATGCCGTACGCCCGGCGCTACAGGTGATCACCGACGCGCTCAGTCCGCTGCCGGCGTGGATCAGCAACTACCGCATGGACTTCCTTGCCGGGAACCGCGAAGCGCGCGCGATCTACGCGCCCCTGCTCACCAACCCCGAAGACAAGGGCAACCGGGCGCGCTTCATCTTCCTCAACCCGGCCGGTCGAGCCTTCGAGTGCCGATGGGAGCGTGTCGCCGACGAAACCGTGGGAGCGCTCCGGTGGTACGCCACACGTCATCCCGACGATCGCGAACTCGCCGAGCTCATCCTCGACCTCAACGTGCGCAGCACGGAGTTCCGGTCCCGCTGGGACGATCACAACATCAGCCACCATCGCTCGGGCGACGTGCATGTGAACCCTCCGGCCATCGGCGACCTGAGGCTCCCCTACGAGCGGCTCGACGTCACGCACGACCCGGGCTTGAGCCTGTTCATCCACGTGGTGGAAGCCGGTTCGCCCCTCGCGCAAAGGCTCGCCGCCGTGGTGGCCGACGGCCTCTCGGCACCCCCGCGGCCGGCCGGCGACGCAGGGGCCGACAGTGTCCCGTCGGCCGCGTACCGGGACCGCACATGAGCCTCGCACTCGTACGCAACCCCGGTGATGGCGACGTCTTTCGCTACTACGACACCACGATCGAACAGGTCGTATCGAACACGGAGACGAACGGAGCGGTCAGTTGGAGCGATGCGACCGCGGCTCGGCCACACCCGTCCGGCCTTGTGGGCGGACGACGGGGCCTGGCAGGTTGGGCGCATGATCCTGTCGTTCGTGCGCGAGGGGCGAGCCGGTTCGGTGGAGGCGATCGTCGAGCGGGTCGACGATCCCGCCGCGATCGGACAGACCGCCGAGGCCAGGGACTTCCCGTGCCTGACCGCCCGCGTCGCCTACCCCGCGCGGGGCTACGACGGCATGTTCGGCTGGGTCCAGCTCGTGCGCTCCACCGACGGCGCGGCGGGCGGCGCGGCGTTCGGGATGGACCCGTTCGTACTCTTCCCCGATTCCCGTTCGCCCTACTGCTATTTCGGCCTGGCCCCGACCCTGTTCGACTCCCCCGCCAGGCTCGACCGCGCGCCGATGTCCTGGCTCGCGCACACCTTCCTGGCCTGGACCCCGATCACCGAGACCATCGAACGCCACGTCGTCCCGCTCGTCGGCTTCGCCTGGGGATTCGACATCGACACCGGCGGCGGCATCGCGATCCACGGCCCTTCGCCGCTGCCCGACACCGCCTGGACCGGCCACCTACCCTTCCTCCGTGCACGACACGCCGCGTGGACCTTCGCCCCACAACCCACCGCACAGACCCGGAACGTCTAACGACTCGGCGTCTGTACAGGCGCCTTCCCGGTTCCGCGCACGGTGCACGCGCATTCCGTGACCGACGGCGCAGGCGTTCGACGACCACCGGGCGAATCCGGCGGCGGTGGGGAAGTCGCCCGGGGTCCGGGTCCGTTGGGGCGTTCGGTGGGGTCCGGACTCCGGGCGACGTGCCGCGTTATCGAGGCGACGACGTATCCGACCGCGCTAGCTGCACGGTTTGCCGATGGCGCGTGGCGGACAGTCGGCGTAGTCGAGCAGGTGCAGCACCGCGTTCTTGTTCCGCGTGGTCTCGCGCGGGATCACCTCGTCGGGCGGATAGAAACCGCCCCCGCCGGAACGGGGGTACATCTCGAACGTGTAGGCGTATATTCGCTGGTCACCCCAGAGCCAGTCGTCGATCGTGCCGTCCGTGATGTAGAGGTCGGACGACTGCTCGGGCGTGTAGCCGTTGGTCGCGGCCATCGCCTGACCGATCGTGGCGAACGTGTTGTACTCGTCGAGCGACATGCCCGGTACGACGTTCGTGTACGTCCACCCGAACGGCCACAGCACCAGTTCGCTGTAGGTGTGGAAGTCGATCGCGGCCGTGATCTGCTGCTTGCCGCCGATCCTGCGTCCGCGCACCCAGTCGGCCATCGCCTTGACCTCGGGCGACGACTCGGCTCGCGGACCCCGATACGTCTCACTTGACGGGACGGGCGAGGAACCGTTGCAGCAGCCGAACTTGTAGTTCCAGTTCCGGTTCAGGTCGGTGCCGACGTTGCTCGAACCGGCGTTGGGCTGACGGTTCTTGCGCCAACTGCGGTACGCGCCGGTGGCGATGTCGAACTCGCCGCCGTCGGGGTTGACGTCGGGCATGATCCAGATCTCGCGACTGTCCACGAGCGACTTGATCCGGGCGTCGTTCGCGTAGCCGTCGCCGAGCATCTTGACCAGGTAGAGCGCCATCTCGACGGTCAGGTGCTCGCGGGCGTGCTGGTGGGCGGTGAACAGCACTTCCGGCTCGTTCTCGTCCACGGTGGGGTTGTCGGAGATCTTCAGGACGTACAGGTTGCGCCCCTGATAGCTGCGGCCGATCACCTGTTTGGTGATGATGTCCGGATGATTCGCGACGGCCTTGTCCAGCTCGGTGACCATCTCGGCGTAGTTGTGGTAATTCGAATCGGACGGCGGGAAGTCGAACGCGTGCGCGTCCTGCTCCGGCGCGCGCGTCGACGGCGAGTCGACGCGGAATCCGAGTGCCCTGATCCGGCGGACCTCGGACGGCGTCGCGGTGATCACGAGTCGACTGTCGTCGACACCGTCGATCGAGGCGCCGGTGCCGGCGATGGCGGTGCGCTGCTCTGCCGTGCGCACTCCGACGACCTGGTATTCGGCCCCGGACTCGACCTTGTCCGCGCTCGAACTGCCTTGCCCTACGGCCGTGTTCGAGGTGGCGCTCAACAGCACGACCGCGCCGGCGAGCGCGCCGGCCAGTGCCGACAGACGCCTTCTCCTGCCGATCGATGTCCGTGTCAGTGTTCGTGTTCTCTTCACGCATGCCTCCTGAGGGCGGCGTCGGCATTCCCCGACGCCGGAGGGGGTTTCCTCGCGTGCGGACGACCGCCGCTTCGATGGGGGACCGGGCGGCAGCCGAGAATGCGTCTCCGAACACCGGTGGGGCGTCACGGCCCGAGGGCACAGCCGAATCGACGTGGGGACGAGGACCCGGTGACATCGGCTGCCGGCACCACGGCCGGAAGCCGAACACGAACGCGCGACCGAAGGTCGGAGGGGACGAACGCGCGCTGTACGGGAAACCGCTTCCCGGGCCCGGCCCCGGCCCCTCACGAACGCGTTTCGGAAGTCGAGGACCCGATCGACGCGGGAAGCCGTCGTTGCTGTGGTGGAGTTCCGGACTCGCCGCCCGACGCGGGCAGCGGAAGCCGGACAGGGTGTGCTGCGAGACCGACCGTCAGGCGGTCACGTCGCATTGTGTCCGATACGCGACACATGGACAGCCATAAATCGAGCCGAACCCGCGACCGAGATCACCGGTGCCCGGGCCGACGGCCCCGCTTACTCAGCGGTGGCAAAACGGATGCGGACCGGCCACCCGAATCCACCCCCGCGTGCCGTGCCCTGCGGCGATGTCGAGGTCGACACCGACCGACGTCACGCACCGCCATCCCCACACCGCACGCGCACCCTCACGGCACACCCGCCACACGGCGAAACCACGTGTCCGTTTCCCACCGCCGAACGCGTATCCGGCACGCAGTGTGGACTCCGCTCGGGGTGCCCGGTACCGATCATCGGGGGATCGCGGTGGTCCTCACGATGCGGCGGGTACTCCGGACGTCGACCCGGCCCCGCCGCCCTCGTGGGTTCAGTCGGTGGTTTCCCAGGTTTCGAGGACCGCCGCGACACCGGCGGCGGTGGAGGAGGCGCGGGTCAACTCGTCGGCGAGCGCGGTGACACCGGCCTGGGTGAGCTTGACCGGCACGCCGCACGCCAAGAGGTAGCCGTGGGCCACCGCGACGGCCACGCTGCCGGGATCCGCCGGGACCGCCTTCGTCGCCCATCAAACCGGAGAGTCCCTCTCTGGTTGAGGCAGGCGACGTCGTGTACGCACCCACGGGTACGCCACGGGAGCGCGGACCCCGCCCCCACCGCGAGCCGGGATCGCGCACCGATGAGTTTTCCGCGCCGCGCCGGTCCATACCCCGGACACCCACGCACGGAAGGCTGCGCCATGCGGAAACTGATCTACGGCATGAACCTGACCCTGGACGGCTACATCGCCGCGGCCGGCGACGACATCGGCTGGAGCGGACCGCCGAGCGACGAGCTGTTCCAGTGGTGGCTCGATCATGAGCAGGCGAGTGATCTGTCGCTGTACGGGCGCAAGCTGTGGGAAGCGATGAGCTCCTACTGGCCGACCGGCGACCAGCAGGCCGGCGCCACCCCGGCGGAGATCGAGTTCGCGCGGAACTGGCGGGACACGCCGAAGGTGGTGTTCTCCTCGACGATCAAAGAGGTCGACTGGAACACCCGCCTGGTCACCGGCGACGCGATCGCCGAGATCACCCGGCTCAAGGCCGAGGACGGCGGCCCGATGACCATCGGCGGCGCAACGCTCGCCGGAGCGGCCATGCGGGCCGGGCTGATCGACGAGTACATGATCGCCGCCCATCCGGTCCTGGTGGGCGGCGGCACGCCCTTCTTCGCCGCGCTGGACAGCTGGGTGAACCTGAAGCTGGTGGAGACGCGGACGATGCCCGGCGACGTGATTCTGACCAGGTACGAGACGAAGCGCTGAGCAGCACCACCCACGCGCTTGTCTTGTCGCCATGCAGATGGCGAGCGAGACGGGCGCGAGCCGGCCGATTGCCATGTCGTTTGAGAACACGGGGTTCCGCCGTTCTCTAACGACATGGCTCGCACGGAAAAGGGCCGTTGAGATATCCGAGCGCGAGAAATCGGACCGGATTGTGTCCACCACCGGTATATGGTCGGGCCGGCACGGACCGGTTCGCGGCCTCGGGTGCGGTCGACGACACACGATGATTGCCCGGCGACGCCGCCCGATACCCGCCGGCCTCAGGACGTCCCCTCCAGGCGGCGGCGGTCCTCGGCGGTCCACTTGCGGGTGTCCCTCGGACGGACGTAAGGCTCCCGACCCTCGGGCATCCCGCCGGCGATCGCGCGTCGCCGGGCGAGTTCGGCGTCGAACTCGAGGCCGAGCAGGACCGCGAGATTGGTGATCCACAACCACACCAGGAAGATGATCACGCCCGCGAGCGTTCCGTACGTCTTGTTGTACGAGGCGAAGTTCGCGACGTAGAAGGCGAAACCGGCGGAGGCGACCATCCAGATCGCCAGGGCCACGAGGCTGCCAGGGGTTACCCACACGAAGCCGCGACCGGCGGCGTTGGGCGCGGCCCAGTACAGGATCGCGATCATCATCATCACGACCACCACCAGGATCGGCCACTTCACGATCGACCACACCGCCAGCGTGCCGTCGCCGACACCAAGCGCGGTACCCACGTGCCGAGCCAGGGCACCGGTGAAGACCACGATCAACGCACTCGCACACGCCAACAGCATCAGTGCGACGGTCAGACCGACCCGCAGCGGAAGGATCTTCCACACCGGCCGGCCCTCGGGCATGTCGTAGACGGCGTTGGAGGCCCGGATGAACGCGGCGACATAGCCGGACGCGGACCACACGGCGACCACCAGGCCCACCACCGCCAGCAGCGAACCCAGGCCGCCGTCGTTGCGCAACTGCCGCACCGCGTCGCTGATCACGTCACGTACCGAACTCGGCGCCCAGGTGTGCAGATTGTCCAGCACCTGCTCGGTGGCGGACTCACCGGCGACACCCAGGAGGGAGACCATCACCAGCAGGCCGGGGAACAGCGCCATGACGCTGTAGTAGGTCAAGGCCGCGGCCCGGTCCGAGAGTTCGTCGTCCTTGAACTCCTTGACCGTACCGCGCAGCACCGCCCACCAGGCGCGTTTGGACAACTCGGTGGGCTCGGCGGGCTCTCGTTCCTCGACCTGCTCGGAGGGACCCACCTCGATCGCACGATCGGCGTCGTCCCCTTGGCGTCCGTGTCGCGATGCGCGTGTCATATCCGACGGATTTCCGCCCCGGCCCACCTCATGCCCGGTTCGACGCCCCATCCTGTCGGAAGGGTAGCGGCGACCCACGGCGGCGGATGGATGCCCGGCGGCGGCAGGATGAGGGGCATGGTGAACGATGATGCCGATGTGATCGCGCTCCTGCGTCGGCTCGACGACGGCGAACACCCGTGTGTGCCGCAGGAGTATGACGAACATGGGATCGCGGTGATGCTCGACCGGCTGGTCTCGCGGTTGGAGGCGGATTTCGCGACCCGCTGCCCGGTGGAGTGCTATCACGGCAACACGGTCGAGTACGCGCGTGTCGTCGTCCCGAGCGAGGTGACGGTGTGCGGAACGCGGATCGTGGTGTCGGTCAGCAACTTCGGCTCGCTCGCGATGGTCGCGGCGGACAACCCCGGCGCGTACCTCGGCACGGACGAAGCGCGCCACGAAGGCGCGCTGGACGCCGGAGACCTCACGACCGCGGAACGCGCCCTGCTCGACACCGGGTACGTGGTGGTGTCGGAGGAACTGCTCCACACCCCGTACGACGGACCGGCGACCCTGCGCAAGGACAAGCGATGGCCGCCCACGTGGTGGGACCGCTACTTCGGCTACCCGTAGACCCGGCGGACCGAGCACGCGGATCGTCGACGCGGCGGTTCGCACACCGCCGTGCCGCCGCCACGATCGGTCAGGAGATGTCCGCCGGTGCGGCGGTAAAAAAATCCACCCGGGTCACTCTGCCCCGTTCATGCATGATGACCGGATGAACCATAGCGACCAGCGCTTCCACGTCATCGTCTTGTCGAACTTCGCGAAGGGCTTCGACAAGTACGCGTTCGCCTACGGCAAGGCGGGAATTCCGGAGAGCACTTATCCCGACCGATTCCACCTGTTGACCCGTACGGAGTTGGGCATCGGCATCGGCAAGGCGCGAGGTCTGCTGGACCGTCTGGCCATTCCGGGCGATCGGCTGCTGGTGCTGGAAACCACGGTGGACCCCGACACATTGGTACCCAACGTGTCGACCGGCCTCGGCACGGAACTGCACGAGGCTCGCATCCGGTTGTCGGCGGTCCACGAACTCGACCAGGCGGGCGACGAGTTCACCCTGCGTGCGACGACCGTCGAGGATGCGATGGCGGCATCCCTACACCTGCACGGTTCGGCACTGCGTCGCTACGCCGACATACGACCGCGCTCGGTTTCGGTTCTGCCGGTCGCCTCCGCCTGCCAAGCCCGGTGTTCGTTCTGCTTCTCCTCGGCGTCGATCTCCAGCGATCAGGCGCCGGCACGGGTCCCGTGGGACGCGGTCGAGCACTGGCTGGAGCGCGCCCGTACGGCGGGTGCCGAACGTGCGGTGATCACCGGCGGCGGCGAACCCACGCTCATACCGTTCGAACAGCAGCTGCGACTGATATCCGCCTGCTCGGCGGCCTTCCCGAAGGTGGTCCTGATCACCAACGCACACACCCTGGCGAAGGGCCCGCACGCCGACCGGGCCGACCGTCTCGCGGCCCTGCGCGCGGCGGGCCTGAGCGTGTTGGCGGTCTCCCGACACCATCAGGACGACACCGTCAACGAGCGGCTGATGATGCTGCGTACGCCGGTGAGTTCCGTGATCGACACCTGGCGCGGGGGGCGCGACCGTTGGCCGGGGCTGCGGATGAGACTGATCTGCGTGCTCCAACACGGCGGCGTCGCCGACGAGGCCGACGTCGCCGACTACCTTTCATGGGCCGCGGCTCTCGGTGTCGACGAGGTCTGCTTCAAGGAGCTCTACGTATCCACCAGCACCGAGTCGCTCTACTTCGACCGCGCCGCCAACATCTGGAGCCGAGAGCACCAGGTTTCGCTGTCCGTCGTCACCCGGTTCGCCGAGCGGCACGGCCTCGAACCGGCGAGCGGCCTGCCCTGGGGCGCGCCGGTCTACCACGGCAGCTGGGACGGACGGCCGATGCGGATCGCCGCGTACACCGAACCCAGCCTGCTCTGGGAACGCACCAACGGGATCGCACGCAGTTGGAACGTCATGGCCGACGGACGCTGCTACGCCTCCCTGGAAGACCGGGCCAGTGAGATCGTGGCGGAAGGTGCGACGGCATGAGGTTCGACGTGTTCCAGGACTTCCGGCAGCGGCAACTCCGCGCTTCCTCACCGCTGTTGGACGCCGCCGAGACCAACGTGTACCGGGCGCTCGCTCCGCTGCGACCGGACCCGCCGACCGACACGGGCAAGGTGCATCGGTGCGATCTCGCCCGTGCCTGGCTGCGGCGCTTCGAGCTGCCGGAGGAGTGGTCCCGCCACGCCATGGTCTGTCGAGGGGTCCGGCACGGGCTCGGTGTGGTGTTCCACCGGCTGCGCGCCGTGCGGGCGCGGTTGTGGCTGCCCGGCGACGTGTATCCGGTCTACTTCGAGCTGGCCCGCGCCGCGGGGCTGGCGCCCGAGTCCTACCCGACGCTACCGGCGCCGGTTCTGCCGGAGTCACCGGCGGACGACCGGCCCGAATACCTGCTGCTCGCCAACCCCAGCAAGCCGCTGGGTCGATACCTGTCCGATGCCGAGTGCGCGGCGGTGATCTCGTGGTTGCAGGTGTCACCGCGCCGCCGGCTGCTGATCGACAGCGTCTACGACCTGGGCGTCCCGTTCGCCGCCGGTACACGGCGGTTGTTGGACACCGGCCGTGCGGTCCTGCTGCATTCGGTCACCAAGGGATGGTTGTGGCCGCGGACGTTCGGCGTGGTCCTCCTGGGTTCGGCGCACGCCGAGTCGGCCGAAGCGGCCGAGGCGTTCCGGGCGGATCCGCCGACGCCGGCACAGTTGAGGCTCGCCGACCGTTTGCTGACCGAGCACAGCGACGTACCCCGGCTCGTCGTCGACGAACTGGCCGCACGCGCCGAGCGGTTGTTCGAACGGCTGCCGGACGAGGTACTCGGGGCGATTCCTCCGGCGAGCCGGACCTGTCCCGGCAACTACTTCTTCCCCGTCGACATGCCGGCGGAGACGCTTCGGCGCGAGTACGGCGTGCTCGCCGTGCCGGTCGGCGTGTTCGGGGAGAGCGCTTGGTCCGGCTCCATCCTGACCAGCCTTGCGGACACCTTCGGCCCGACGCCGGCGGGGACACGTTGAAACCATAGGCGGACCCGGCCGTAGACGAGGATGCGGACTTCGACCCCGACGCCCCGGTGCGGGTCCGCGCGGGACATGCACCGGGCGTCCGCTGATGTGCTCACGTGCTGGACCTGGTGCGGTGTGCACCCCCGCGCCTTGTGGGGCAAAGGATTTGCGATGTCGGTCCGAAGGATCGGCGTCGTCCCGAGCGCGCCGGTACCGTGGCATCGAACGCGGGCGGGGACCGTGCGGGGGCGGGGGCGGGCGTGGAAGTAAACGCGTGCGGGGCGGAGTTGCGTGGCCGACCGTGCCGCCCGTCGGGGCGACTGCCCGCCGAGGCACAGCGGCCGAACCGCGGTGGCGCCTACAGGCCGTACTCGATGGCGGTGGCGGCGATCGTGTGGGCGGACCCGTGCTCGATCGTCGCCGCTCTCGGGGAGGCGGTGGCGCAGGCCCCGGCCACGACGACGGCGAGGATGGCGCACCCGATCCATCGACGAGGATTCATGACTGTCCTTCCGTTGCCGGCGGCACGATCACGTCGACACCGGGTGGGTATCGGCCGTGCCGCCTTCGAGAGAGCCCGTTCGAGGAGATGGTGCGCCGCCGGCGTCGGCGGTGGCCAACGATTCGACAGCTATCGACACTTGCCCCTCGACGACCCGGAAGAGGTGTCATGATTCGCATCGACCTGTCGGCGGACGCCCTGGCGCGCAGCCGCTTCGCCATCTCGCCCGTCACCGTCACCGCCGACCTGCTCATGGCCCTGCACGAGTACCCGGCCGGTGTGCCGCGCGGGATCCGGGAGCGGGCCGTGGCGGCGCTGACCGGGGGCGGGTTCGGTACGCTCGCCACGCTCGGGGCCCCGGGTGCGCACGGCTACTGTCCGGACTTCCTGCGTCCGCTGCCGGCGGCGCACATCGGTGACCTGGACGAGGAGTTGCACGCGATCACCGCCACCGGAACCGATCGGATCCGGCATGAGATCGCCATCATCTCCGGTGGGGGGAAGTTACCGGGCAGGCTCGCCCGCGCGACGGAACAGGGTGAAGCGGACCTGATGCAGACCGCCGCGGATCAGCTCGCCCGGCTGTTCCGGATCGTCCTCGCGCCCGATTGGCCGCGCATCCGCGACCGTCTGGAGGCCGACATCGCCTCCCGGGCACGTGCGGCGGCAGGCGCGGGGCTCGTGGCCGCGATCGACAATCTCGACGCGTGTGTGGTCTGGAACGGGGGTGGGATCGACATCGGGTTGCGGTATCCGCATCCGCGTGGGGCCCGTCTCGCCGAGCCGCGCCTGATCTTCCAACCCTCACCGTGGTTCCATCGCACACGGTTCGCCATCGATCCGCCGGGATCTCCCGATCGGCGCAGCCCGATCATTCACTATCCGGCCAGGCCCGATCGGCGCACGGGGCGCGATCAGCGGGGCCGCAAGCCGGCCGCGACGGGACTCGGTGAGGTGATGGGGGAAACGCGTGCGCTGATCCTGGCCGAGACGACGGGTGGTGCCACGACCGCCGAGGTCGCCGCCCGGCTGGGCGTGGCGCGCTCGACCGCGTCGCATCACCTGCAACTGCTGTATCGCGCGGGGTTGGTCGATCGACGGCGCGACGGCAAGCACGTGGTGTACCGGCGGGAGAGGCTGACGGCGATCGACGAGTGACGGCCGAGGAGAGTGGGCCGGTGGACGGCCGGCCTATCCGCCGAGTCCGTCACCGGTGATCACGGTGGGGTACAGGCCGTGGGCGTGCAATGCCTTCTCCGCGGCGTCCGCGACCGCCGGGTCGACCTCGATCGTGGTGCGATCCACCGCCTCGAACGGCGGTGACCAGGCCGCGGGCATGACGCCGGAGTCGAGGAGCGCGCGGTGCAGGCGGGCCCGGCCGGGCCGCGAATGCCGTCCGGTGAGCGTCACTCCGACATCGGTGCCGGCCGCGCGCGCCACAGGCCCATAGGCTGCGCGGACTCGGGTCCTCGGGCGTCCTCGTCGACCCCGGCCGGAGCAGGAGCGTGTGAGTTCGATGTGAGTTTTCGCGCCGGGCGCGTTCTCGGACGCGCCCGGCGGCGCGTGGACGATGGGACGGGCTCATGAACGACGACGAGAATGTGCCGGTGCTCGATGTTCCGCACGAGACGTGGTGGTTGGCACCGATGCTCTCGTCGGTGATCGGTGTGCCGCTCGTGGTCTGCGAGTTCGTCGCGCTCGTGCTCCGGGACGTCGGGGGCTTCATGGAGTTCGTGATCTGGGCGGCCGCGGTCCTGTTCGTGATCGCCTGGACCCTGCCCCACACCCGCGCGAACCGGGGCATCCGCATGACCACGGCCGGCTCGATCCGGGTCTTCGGCACCTCGGGGCGGCGGTGCGGGTGCGGCTACCCTGCGGGAATGCCGTACGAACTCAGCGCCGTCGTCGGGAGTTTCGACCTGCCCAGGAACCGGACCGCCGGGATCGGGGAAGCGGTTGTCGCCCCGCTCCGACGGTGGTTGGGGCTGATGCCCGTCACCGAACGACTCTTCGAGGAGCCGGCCGATCCCACCGGTCGGGACGGCGCCGGGCCCGGTCGACCACGCACGGTGATGTCCGCGGCTCTTGAGCGGACCCTGGGCCACTGGTCGCGCAGCGGGCCGATCGCCTGCGTGGAGGCGGACTTCCACGGAGGAGACGGATACCAGATTGCCGCGGTGTGGCGAAACGGCGCGAGGGTGTGGGGTCCGGTCCATACCCGGGACTTCACCGGTCCACGGGAGGACTGGCCGATCAACGCCGCACTCGCCCTGCTCGATGTCGTTCCGGCCGGCATCGAGGGCGCGGACCACCATGATCTGTTCCTGGAGGTGGGGCTCGGTCGCGAGCAGGACACACACGGCTGGCGATCGGCCGGACGCGCCGCCCAATGGGCGGCGACATACGACGAGTGGCAGCGGGCGCGGTCGGCGGAGGATGAGAGAACCGCGCGCGCCGCAGCGGAGTTCGAGAAATCCAGGAGACTCCCGAACGTCCCGGTGGCTCTGGACGGCAAGGCGATCATGGCGCTGCTCGGTATACCTCCGGGCCCACTGATCGGTGCCGCCACTCGCCATCTACAGGATCTGCATCTCGAACACGGCCCCCTGTCACGGGAAGAGGCCGCAACCCGGCTGCGAACCTGGGCCGCGAACCAGGACACCCAGCGGCGCCGCCGGTGATCCGCCTCGGTTGATGTTCTCGGTCGGCTTCCCAACACTACGACGAGTTCTCACGCCTGATTCGCCATGGTCGGCTCCCGGTGCCGCAGCCATGCGAGCGCTTCGTCCCGCTCCGTGCGGGGTGCCCCCATGAACCACTCCTCGCGGGGGTCCCACACCCTGGTCGCCGCCCAGTCGAGCCCTCGGTGTACGGGCTCGGTATCGCCCGGGTTGGGCACCGTGAGGGAGCCGATGCCCGTCTCCGAGGTCGTCCCGAACACGGCGACGGTGCCGTCCAAGGAGAGCATCGCGAACTCCGGGCGTCCGGCGCCCGAGCCGAGCAGGTGCTCGGGGTGGCCGCGCTCGCTCATGCCCGGGCGGATCGCGCAAGCGGCGCCCATGATGTCCCACACGTCGAGCAGACGGACCCGACGCCAGACGGAACGCCGGTGTCGGCAGGCCGTCTTCGCGCTGTGGAGGTTGGCGGGCAGGGCGAGCAGGAACTCGCGGTCGGTGTCGAAGAGACCGGAGGACATGGCCAGTTCGTACCAGGCCTGGTTGGCGTGCTCGATGAGGTTCGGGGTGTCGTGGTCGAAGTAGGCGTCCCGCCGGCCCGTCCCGGGGCCGCAGCTGATCGCCATGCCCACCACGAACGCCGGCAGTGCGGTCTCCGGAGCCCCGCCCTCAAGCACCTTCAGGCCCGCCCTCCGCAGCGGCGCGTATACCTTGCGTCGCATCTCCTGCTTCCCCAACTACTGCTCCCGCTCTGCCACTCGACCGTTGGTCGAGTGTATGGCCGGTCCGGCGGCAGTGCTCGGCCTGCTCGCAGCGCCCCGAGTGGAAGCGGGCATCGGACCGGCGCTCCGGTCCCGCCGGTCAGGTGACCTCTGGCCCGGGTGCGGGACGACGGACGCTCCCGGGACGTGGGCGCGTCCAGGAGCCGGTTCGGGGTGCAGCCGGTGTACTCGTCCGTCTCAACCGTGGTCATGGCGTCGACGTAGGTGCGGCACGGCCCGCGCCGGCACTTCGCGGCGCGCGACATCGCCCCCGATTGGGTCAATGTCATAGTTCGGAGGGATTTGTCTGATGTGATCGTGCCTCGAGATTCGAGCACGAACCTTGGGAGAGATCATGCGTATTCGTACTGTCGTCGCGGCCGTCGTCCTGACCGGGATCACCGCGATCGTCGGGGCCGGCACCGCCCAGGCCGACGCCTTCGGCGGCCAGGAGTCCGCGACCGTCGTCGCGTTCGGCGAAGGTCACCACGGTCAAGGCGAATTCTTCTTCGTCGGCGACGCCGACCGCGCCTTCGGCTTCGCGGGCTAGCCGAGCAACACCCTCGGGGCGGACCTCGGTCCGCCCGAACGTCGCCCCGGGGCACCTCGGCCGTGCGGCGGTACGGCGCACCCCCATCGGCGGGGGTGCGCCGTACCGCATCGGCCCATCCCCCGAGGCCGACGGGAACCGGCGAACATCGGTGCACCGCCGTAGGGCCGGCGTCTGTTTCGGGTGAACCTCGGACACCGGGCCCGGATCGGTGCCAGGGTGGCCGGGTGCCCGGTTGTGGGGTCCACACATTCGCCGCTCGGCGTGTCGTGCGGGCTGTGCCCCGCAGCCGGGCCGTAAGCGGGTCGTGGACGGGCGCCGGTCGGCACGACACCGGCGCCCGTCCGCGACCGACCGGCGGTGCGCTTCGCCGGCCGTCGACAGGCACGGTGGCTCTCAACGCCATTCGATCAGGTAGCGGTTGCGTGATCCGGGCGGCAGGTCGATGACCTTGCGTGGGGTCGCTCCCGGGGCGAGGTCTTGTGTGTACAACGATTGCCGGTCGCCCTGGGTCGCGAGGAACGCGATGGAGGCGCCGTCGCGCGAGACCACCGGGTGAACGGGTCGGCGGTCGTTCGCCGGAAGCAGGTCACGTGTGGACGCGACGGCGGAGTAGTCGTCGGCGAAGGTCACCAGGGCCAGGTTGTCGGCAGTACGACAGATCAACCGGTGGTCGTCGAGCCACAGTTGCGGCCCGCACATCGGGGCGGGCTTGTCGCCGGGCAGATACGTCGTCCCCGGAACGTTGCTCCGGTCGAAGGCGCGCGCGGCCGACTCGGGTGCCTGCCCGGGTTGCAGAAGGGTCTCGTTGAACGTCGTGAACGCCGCGTACGTGCCCGAGGGGTTGGCCGCGAAGCCGGACGAGCCGACGAAGGACGGCATCCAGTGGGTGTTCCCGGTCAGGACCAGACCGGAGCCCTGGCCCGGCCCGTGATCGGTGGTGGGCGCTGCGGCCGTCAGCGGCCGCGACATCACCTTGTGAGCGACCGCGTCGACGTACCAGAGGTCCCCGGTCCGGGGATGGATGAGCGCATCGCCCTCCCTGGGCGTGCGGCCGAAGCCTTCATCGGCGGGTGTCGGGCCGACCACCGCCCCGGTGGTCAGGTTCACTGCGCCGGCACGCGCGCCGGTTCCATTGCCCACGGGCAGCGCGACGGCGACGGTGGTCAGATCCCGATCGAACATCTGCCGCACCGACGAGGCGTTTCCGCCCGACCCGCACCCCCATGCCAATTCCGCCTTGTCGGGCAGAGGCACCTGGACTGCGGCCAATCGGCGACCGTCTCGCGCGGACCACGCCGACAGTTTGAATCCGGTTTCCGAACCCAACTCGCCGAGACCGCACTCGAACACGATCAACGCATCGGCGGTGGCCAGGTTCGCACCGTCCACGCCGCTGTCCTTGGCCGTTCCGCCGGGTGATGGGCCGGTCCGCTCCCCGGGGATCGCCGGCTTCCCGCGCGAATCCGAGTCGCCGCTGCAGCCTCCGACCGACACTGCCGCACCCAACACGGCGACGACCAACGACATCCTCGCGTGCGATAACCACGTCTGCATGCCGGAGAGCGTAGGGAAACGAACACCTCCCCGGCACCCAAACCCGAACGTTGCCGAGCACCGATCGACCGCAGAGCCGGGCAGGCGGGAGTCGGCAAACACGAGACGGCGGCCGGGTCCTCACCGGCTACCGCGCACGGGCACACTCGGCATCACGCAGTTCACCGTCCCGCCGACATTCCCAACACACGACGGCTTCCATGACGGCGCCGTGCCCAGGCGATTGCCGAAATGCCTCCACTCGATACACGCGGCGCTCTCCCGGCCTGCGCAAGGTCCGGCTCATCGAGGATGCGGGCCGGTTCGCGTTGTGCGCGCAGGTGGCCGAGGTCGAGGACTACCTGGGTGCCGTCGGCACGGAGGTCGAGGCCGAACAGGTCGAAGGTCGGCCAGCCGTGTTCGTCCACCAGGACCAGGCCGCGACGACCTCGTCCCACAGGCGTCGCAGCCCGTGTTGACGGAGACGGAAGGTGTCGAGCCGGCGGCCGTCGTAATCGACCGTGGCCCAGGAGGTCAGTGCGTCGTCCCCGATCCACAACCGGGAGCGGAAGGCGTCGCCCGGCTCCGGGTCGTCGTTCCAGTGTGTGCGCAGGCCGGGCAGCATCAGGCCGATGACCGCCTCGGCCTGTCGGTCACGTGATCCGGCAATCCGTCGGCAAGTTGCACCCAGACGACATCCGGCACGAACGCGGCGCGGGGAAACGTGCAGGCCGCTGGGAGCACTCCCTCCAATCGGGTGTGTTCAGGTCTCGGGTAGGTCGAAAGCGGTGCGGTCTGCGGTGATCAGGTCGCCGAGCAGTGCGTTGGTGGTGGCGGCGAGATCTTGGAACGGGAGGTCCGGGGGCGGCTCGTTCTCGAAGGCGTGTCGGATGGTCCGCGCCAGCAGTTCGGCGCGCTGCTCCGGGCCGCCCGTCGGGGTCGAGCCCTCGGCACGCAGGAAGCCTTCGAAGGTCGCCTGGTAGGCGTAGCCGATCTCGTCCACGCTCAGATCGTCGCGGAGCAGGCCGTGCTCGGCGAGCAGCGTGAGGTAGCCGCGCGCCGTCGCGGCATGCCGGTCGTCGCGGGCCGTGTCGGGCGAGCCGGCCAGCTTGCCGAGCAGGTGGGGGTCGCCCAGGAGCAGTCCGCGCAGCAGCGGACGGTCCATGATCGCCAGGAAGTACACGCGGGCGAAGTTGTGCAGCAGGCAGGTGTGCGGGTCCCGCTGGAGCGCTTCCCGCAGGTTCTCCACCGCGCGGAGTACCTCTCGCGCGAAGACCGCGCCGAACAGCTGCTCGCGGGTCTTCCAGTGCAGGTAGACGGTGCCCTTGCCGATGCCGGCGTCGGCGGCCACGTCGTCCATGGTCACCCGCCGGTAGCCGTGGCGCGCCAGCAGATCCGCCGCGACGTCGAGGATCCGCGCGGCCCGTTCGGTGCGCTGATGCGGGTCGCGGAGTCGTTCGGGATGGGCACTCACCCCCCGAGTTTATGACTGGATTCGAGAAATCGTCAAACGACACTTGTGATGATTGACTAACTTTCGATTTTCGTCATACCGTCACAACCAAGCGGCATCACCAACACGGCAGGAGCCGAGACATGAACACCCCCTCCAAGCCCTCGCGCGGCAAGACGGTCCTGGTCACCGGCGCAACCGGGAATCAGGGCGGCGCCACTTCCCGCCACCTGCTCGCGGGCGGCTGGCATGTCCGCGCCCTCGTCCGGGACGACACCACGCCGGCGGCTCGCGCACTGGCCGCCGCCGGGGCCGAGCTGGTCCGCGGCGACCTGGACGACCGCGCCTCCATCGAGGAGGCGGCGCGCGGTGCGTACGGGCTCTACAGCGTCCAGGCCGCGAACGACAACGAACTCGACCAGGGCATCAACGTCGCGGACGCCGCGAAGGCCGCAGGCGTGCGGCACCTGGTGTTCTCGTCGGTCGGCGGCGCGGAGAGCCAGAACCGCTTCTATCTGGAGCGGGGTTGGGGGCAGATCGAGAAGTGGCGGATCGAGGAGCACATCCGCGCACTGGGCATACCCGCGACGATCCTCCGCCCCGCCGGGTTCATGGAGGACTTCACCAGCCCCGCGCGGTTCTTCCAGAACGGCTCACTGAACGTCCCGTGGCACGACGACCTGGTCATGCAGCTCATCGCCATCGACGACATCGGCGCCTTCGCCGCCTTGGCCTTCGCCGACCCGGACACCTACCTGGGCCGGGCCGTCGACCTCACCGGCGACCGGCTCACCGCCCCGCAGATCGCCGCGGAGCTCGGCGCGGCGGTCGGCCGTCCCGTCCCGCACACCCGGATCCCGGTCGATGTCCTGTGGGCGCACGCCCCCGAGGCCGCGAAGGTCTTCACCTGGGCGAACGCCACCTTCTACGACACCGACCTCGCCCCGCTGCGTCAAGCCCATCCAGGCATCATGGACTTCCGCACCTGGCTCGACCGCTTCGGCAGGGCCCGCCTGCTGACACAGCCAGACGCCGGTGCAGGCCGACGCGACTGAGCAAACGGGCGAGGGGGGACGGGCGACGCCCGGCCGCCGCCCGAAGCCTCAGGCCTCGACCGCGCTGCTGTACGCGGCCACCTCGCCCGATGTCCGCGGCGGCGACTTCATCGGCCCCGACGGCTTCGCCGAACTCCGCGGCGCACCGACCCGCGTATCCCTGGCCCGCGCGGCGTCGGACGCCGACACCGGACGCCGCCTGTGGCAGCTGTCGGAAGACCTGACCGGCGTCCACTTCCCGATCCCGGAACCGTCCGATCACCCGGCCGCCTGAGCAGGGTCGGGCATCGGCGATGCCCCCCACACCGGTTGAACCGGCGGGGACCGACCGTCGTGGGGGCGGGCGATTCCCACGACGGCCGTCCTCGCTGCATGGGCCGGCATCCGCCGGCAGGTCGCGCACGACCGACCGGCGCCGCCCGGCCCGCAGGGCCGCCCCGGGGACAAACCCGGCGGTGACGCGAACCTCCTGTCCGGTATCCCGGCCGCCTACGCCGGCCGGCCCGACGCCCGGCAGGTGGACATCCTCTTCGGCGGAGCCCCCGACCGCGCCGATCACGTCCCCGACGGCGGCGCCGACGTCGCCCTGCGGTACGCACCGTTCGACGACCTGACCGGCCTGGACCACGTGTCCGACCGTTGGCCCGGCTTGGGTGAGCCGGCACTTGGAGGTCGGTGAGCACATTGTCGGAACCGAGGTGCTGTACGGCGGCCTGACCGCCGAGATGCGGAAGCTGACCGTCGGCACGCGAAGCGGAACCACCCGCCACCTGGTGCTGCGGACCTTCGTCGATGTGGAACACGCCGAGGACTGGTTGGACCGGGAGGCCGGTGCGCTATCCCTGTTCCCGGGGACCGGCGTGCCGGCTCCCGGGCTGGTCGCGGTCGATCCGACCGCCGCGCGACGGTTTCCCCCCGGCCACTCCCCATCGAGGTCGGCTCCGGCGCGCCGGGCCTCGGCCTCGTACTGGTCTGCGGATAAACGGAGTTCCGGCAGATCGACGCTTTCCTTGACGGGCCGGGAGGTCCCGGCCGCTCACATCGGCCGTACCTGCGGGCACCCCTTGCCGTTCAACCTCACTGCGGATATCTGATCCGATCCGCAGTTCGGGACGAGACTCCCAGGAGGTACCCATGGCCGAGGAGGCAGGCTCGAAGTTCGTCATGATCTCGACCTTCCGCAGAAGGACTGCGGACGGATTCATGCTCGCGGCTTTCGTCATCGACGAGCGGGAGTGCGAATCTCCTGCGGAAATGAGGTCGATCGGGAACGAAGCACTCCGTGAGATCCAGGCTCGACGCATCGTCGGAGAGCCTCTCGCACGTGTGGCCAAGCCACGCGGCGCGGTACACGTTCCGGACTGGCCCGGCACGATCTTTCCCGCTGTGGGGACCGGAGCCGTTGACCTCCTGGATCCCAACGGCCTTACCGCCGCTCGCCGCGCAGCACGTAGGGGTGTCGTTGCCCACTCCGTGCAGGCCCGATCGCGCCGAGGGGGAGCTGCTCGATTCTGTTCGGGCGTCGGCTCAGGAGAAGTCCGCGGCGGTGATGCCGGCGGGGTGGTCGGGGGGCCACTCCACCAGTTCGATGCGGTAGCCGTCCGGGTCGGTGAGCCACGATGTCTTCGGGCCGCGGGGACCTCCCGGGTACTGGACCGGTCCCGGCTCCAGGCCGGCGTCGGTCAGCCGCTCCAGGGTGGCGGCCAGTGTGTCGACCTGGATCGCGAGGTGGTCGAAACCGGTGCCCACGTCGACGGGTCCGCCGTCGGGGCGGTGGACCAGTTCGAGCGAGGCCGCCGGTTCGCCGGGGAAGGCGAGAATCGCGAGGTGACCCGCGTCGCCGGCCTGGACCCTGCCCAGTTCGACGTAGCCCAGCGCGGTGTAGAAGCCGAGCGAGTGGTCCAGGTCGGTGACACGGTACGAAACGAAGAGCGTCTTCACGCGGCCTCCTCGGATCGGCGCACCCGGTAGCGCAGGTGCGTGACGTCTCGATCGTCCAGTCGTCGGACGAGGTCGAGTTCGATGCGATCACCACCCAGGTGTTCGAACAGTCGTCGGCCGTCCCCGAGGAGGACCTGGACCAGGTGGATCTCCATCTCGTCGATGTGCCCGGCTCGCAGGAGCGCCTGGGCCGCGCCCGCCCCATGGACCATGACCGGCCGGTCCCCGGCGGCCTCGCGAGCCCGACGCGCGCAGTCGTCGACGTCGGTGACGAATCGTGCGTGGCCCGGTGGCACGTCCCCTTCGTCCGCATGGTGGGTGAGGACGAAGATCGGCACGCCGTCGTGATGGTCGCCCTGCCAACGCCCGGCGAGTTCGAAGGTCCGGCGGCCGGAGATCACCGCGCCGGTCGCGAGCGCCTCGCGGTAGACCTGTCCGCTGGGACCGTCGGATTCCCGGTCGTCGAGCCAGTCGAACAGGCGTCCACCGCCGCGTCCGAGTTCCTGGCCCGGTCGATCGTCCGGACCGGCGATGTAGCCGTCGAGCGACATCGACATGTACAGCCGAATCGGGTTGCTCATTCCGGCCTCATCTCTCCTCCACGAACAGGATGGGAATGTCACAGGGGAAGACTTCGGGCGGCGGGCAAACTCATCGCCCCGCCGCCAAGGCGATTCCGGAGCGGCAGTCGAAGACGATCCCGGGACGGCGTTGCACGCCCGCCGTCCCGGGTTTCGTCGTGCTGTGTCACGCGGGGTCGTAGGACGGTTCCGGGTTGTGTCGGGTATCCGGTGTCGTGGCGGGTTCGCCGCGGGTGTTGGAGGCGCGTAGCGCGATGGCTTCGGCTGCCACGAGGCAGAGGGCGCCGATGAGCAGGGCCCGCTGGAATCCGGCGGTGAGTGCCTCCGCGGGCGAGGCGTGGGCGGCGAGGAGCTGGTTGGTGCGGCTGGTCGCGATCGCGCTGAACGCGGCCAGGCCAAGCGCCGAACCGAGTTGGAAGGAGGCGGTGATCAGGGCTGCGGCCAGTCCGGCCTGGTCCTCCGGCACTCCCGCGTTCACGGCGGTTTGCACACCCGCGTACAGCAGCCCCAGCCCGGCCCCCATCATCACCAGCGGAACCAGCCCGCCGAAAAGCAACCCGACCGCCGACGCCATCCCGCTGATCCCGGCCCACACCGACGCCCTGGAACGCGCCGATCTGGACGGACTTACGGCGCCGCGCTGTTGCCGGCGTTCCCCTCCTCGACCGGGATCGGCTCGGATCGGCCCGGATCGGCCCGGATCGACCGGGATCGGCCGGGACCTGACGGGCCGATGCGGCGCGGCCCGTCAGGCGCGTGTGCTCAGCCGGTCGGGAGCGGGTGGTCGACCCGGGTATCGACGACGTCGGCCGGTACGCCCGGCGGGCGCCGCGTGCCGGACAGGATCGGGTCGAACCCGGTCTCGCCGTGGAGGTAGCGGCGGAAGAACGCCGAGGCGTACGCGGTCGTGAGAGTCCGTTGCGTGGGCTCGGTCAGCGACACCTCGTCCAGGTTGCGGTCGTCCTGGGAGAGGCACGTACCGGGCTTGCCGCCCGGTACCGCATCGTCCTGCGCACTGACCTGGCCGCTGCTCGGCGACCACTGGGTGTTGAAGAAGGCGTGATTGGCCCCGTGTACGGTGAATTTGTGGATCGGGACGGTGTTCCGTCCGGCGTTCCACTCGAAGTAGTTGCCGCCCCGCACCGCGTCGCACGTCCCCCACATCACCGCGAACGGGACGTGGGTGACCGGCTCGTTGTCCCAGTTGCTGGTCGGCGCCAAGGCGAACACGCCCTTCACCGTCACCCCCGCCGGCCAGTCGCCCCGGCGGAGGTCGGCGGCCTGCTGCATGACCCCGCCGCCGCCCATGGAGTGGCCCACCGTACCGACGTTCGCCATGTCCACGCGTCCGCGAAAGTCGACCCGGCGGGGCCTGCCGTCGCGCGGATCGGTGAAGCGGTGCGCGAGTTCGCCGCCGCCGGTCGCGGACAGCTGCTGCCACATGGCCAGATGCCGGTTGAGCAGGGCGGCTCGGGCGTGGTACACCGTGGGCGCCTGCCCGAACGACGTCGCGTTGATGCCGTTGGTACCGATCGACACCACCACGAAGCCTTGCGCGGCCAAGTCCCGGGCGAGGTAGTCGTATCCGTTCTTGCTGGAGATTTGTTCGATGCCGGGCGCACACGGCCAACCGCGCAACCTGTCGCCGGCGGTGTCGGCCAACTTCTGCTGCCGCTCGGCCTCGACGGTGTCGCCGGCCGCCATGGCCGCGTCCCTGGCCTTGAGCGCCGCCGCGAGGTCGACGGAGGCCGGGCGGTCGGCGCAGGTGTCCCACAGGCCGTGCTGGATCACCACGAGCGGGAAGCGCCCGCGTGCCAGGTCGGTCGGGTAATGGACCACTCCGGCAAGCTCGTTCGCCCCCTCGTACTGGCCCGCCTCGACCGGCGGCGGCACGAAGGCCCGGTCGCCGAGGTTGTACCGCACCGACGCGACCCGGTGCGAGCCGGCTTGGACCCCGCCCGACGCCGCCGCCGCCTCGGCCGGCGCCGGCACCACGAGCAGCGCCGCAACGGCCGCTGCGGCCAGGCACGTTCGGGCCCAACCACTTCCGATCGTTGCTCGCCGGAAGTCCCGAATCCCCATGTATTCCTCCATGTCTTCGCACACCGGGCGTCTCGACGACTCCGGTGATCTCAAAGGCATACGTGAATGGGAAGCGAAGGGTTGCAGCGCAGATCCGGGACGCCCTCGGCGTGCCGCTTCCGGGTGGTGGGGTCAGCAGCGGCGGGTGGAGCTCACCTGGTCCCGCTGCGGCGACTGCAGGTTGATGGTCTGGCCGTCGAGGATGTTGAGGATCTTGTTCCTGTGCCCGGCGTCGCGGAACAGGCACCAGTCGTCCTTGGTGTTGTTCCGGACCGACCAAACGTGGTCGTTGAGCCCGCCTGACAGGACACTCAGGTCGGAGGCGCCGTCCTCGAGTTCGTAGTGCGCGCCGGTCCCGTTCGCTCCGTAGTAGATGCAGAACTTCCCGTCACCACACGGCCAAGCCGTGCTCGCCGTCGCCGGGGAGGCGGCGATCGCGACGGCTCCGACCAGCAATGCGGCGGCCGTTGCGGCGGCGCGCGTCCTGGAGGTCATGGTGGCACTTCCTTTCACGCGGACGGGAATCCCCGAAGGCGCCGACGAAATCCCCTTTGGTCCCGACCGCCTACCCGCGACGTCGGTGGCCCGGGGCGGCCGACGTGAGGATCGTATGCATCCGCGTTCGATTCCGAGCGAGGCCGAGCCCACGATCACCCGAAAGGATGCTCGTCGACCGCCGGGAGCGTCGCACGAGTGGTGGATCGGGGCCCGCCGCGCTCTGTCGCGGGTGCGGTGTCTCGTCAGAGGCGGGCGATGACCTCGGCCGACGTCATGGGCAGCGAGAACATGGGGTAGTCGTAGGTGATCGCGTTCTCGTGCTCCTCCTGGGATGTGGCGGCGACGCAGTCCGACAGGGTGATGACGCGGAAGCCGTTCTCGTACCCGGTGCGCATCGTCGACTCGACACAGCAGTTGGTGAGGAAGCCACCGAGAATGATCGTCTCGATCCCCTTGCTCCGCAGGATGAAGTCGAGGTTCGTGCTCGCGAAGGTGTCCAGGCCGCGTTTGCCCTCGATTACGATGTCCCCTTCGGACGGCGCGAGTTCATCGACGATCGCGGCCCCCCAGGTGTTCTTGACGAAGGCCGAGCCGTCCACGACTCCCTTGAGGATGCCGTACGGGTGACGGGACAGTTCGCCGTAGCCGGCGGCGAAGGTGATGGGCGCGTGCATGATGGTGACGCCTGCGGCGCGGGCGGCCTCGACCAGGGCCACGGTGTTCGCGAGCATGCCGGTCTTCGCCATCACCGCGGCGACGGCGCCGTTGAGGGCCCCGCCCTCGCTGGTGAAGTCGTTCTGGTACTCGATCAGGACGAGCGCGGTCTTCGCCGGATCGAGGCGGAGGGTCTCGGACATGGCGGCTCCTTCGTGGCCTGGACCGTCAACGGCACCGGCCAGTCTGCCGGACACGGACGCGGAACACCGGCACAACGACAACCTCGGCGATGGGCCGGTCGGGTGGCGTTCGAACGACTCACCGATCCGGTCCGCCGTGACCGTGCCGAGGCGCGATCCGAATCCCATGGGGTTCGGCGGCCCACGGATGTCGAGAACGTGTCATCGGCTCCGTCCCGGGAACATCAGCAGCCCGGCCGGCACCGGCCGCGCGAGAGACAAAGGAGAAATCGGCATGGCGATTCAGCGGATGGACAACGTCGGCATCGTCGTCGAGGACATGGACGCCGCCATCGCGTTCTTCGTGGAACTCGGTATGGAACTGGAGGGCAGGGGCGAGGTCGAGGGCGGGTTCGCCGACCGCTGTACCGGACTCGACGGCGTCCACTGCGACATCGCGATGCTCCGGACCCCGGACGGGCACAGCCGGCTCGAACTGGCGAAGTACCACAGCCCCGCGCCGATCAGCGCCGGGCCGCGCAACCGACCGCACAACATCCTGGGCACGCACCGCGTCATGTACGCCGTCGACGACCTCGAGGACACCGTTGCCCGCCTGCGCCCCCACGGCGCCGAACTCGTCGGCGAGATCGCCCGATTCGAGAACAGCTACCTGCTCTGCTACGTCCGCGGCCCAGAGGGCATCATCGTCGGCTTGGCCGAACAACTGCACTGAACACCCGGACCCGAACCACGCAGCCGATCTTCGAGCGTCGGGACTCACGATGCCGAGTTCGCCTCCGACGTCTGGAATTCCGCAAGTGGCCGTGCCACCGATGGATGCGGCGGATGGGGATGCGATTGAGCGGGTCGGGCCGCCCGTGTCGTGGCGAGGACCGCCGAGGCGGTCGGTGGCGCGGCCGATGCGAGCCCGTACCCGGTCAGCGGCGGCCGGTGGTCAGGACGACCAGGAACTGGCCGCCTCCCGCCTCGACGTCGGCGGTCACCGGCAGGCCCGGTACCAGGCGGGAGAACCGGTCCACCAGCCAGTCCGCCGCCTCCCGGGCGTCGCGCTCGGTCGGACAGCGGCCCACGATCTCGCGGCCCCCCTTGCGCTCCAGCCTCGCCGCGACGGCGATCAACGGCGCGGGTTCGACCACGTACAGGCGCTCCGGCCAGGCGATGGCCACCTTGACCGCACCCTTGCGGCTGTTGCACCCGCGGTGCGCGAGTCGCTCGGTGACCTTGGCCTTCCGGTCGGCGGTCCGACTGTCGACGCTGGGCCCCTGCGCATCGTTCACCGATTTGTCGGGATCGACCGGTTCGTCGCACACCCAGCAGCGCCAACCGTCGCGCTCGGCCACGTCATCAAGAAGACTCATTCGAGCAAACTAGCCTGCCCAGCGGCCATCCCGGCACACCAGGACCTCGGCAGAGCCTCGGAGGCAGGCCCCGACGTCCGATTCGGTCAATCCCGCGACGCGGTTTCGGGAGCGACGTCCTCCGGCAGCAGTGGCCGCATGAACGTGCGCTCGTAGCGCACGACGCAACCGCTCTCGTCGCGAATGCGGTCCGCCGCCACGAAGTCGGGGTCCACGCCGAACAGTTCGCGATAGCGCTCGTAGGCGGCCAGGCCGGGGAAGCTGAACAGGGCCAGGGCCCGGTCGCTCGCCCCCTCGGCGGGCAGGAAGTAGCCGTGATGGGTCCCGCCGTGACGACCCACCAGTTCCATCCAACAACGCCCGAAGCGTTCGAACGCCTCGATCTTGCCGGGATCGATCGTGTAGTGGACGACGCAAGTGATCATCTGCGTACTGTTCCCCGCCTCGGGGATTCCATCACGGCTCGTGCCGGATCATTCCGGAGCCGATCCACCGCAGGCGACGAGCGACGCCCGCACCTCGGCGAGTGTTCGTCGTGCGAGTTCGCCGAAGGTGTCGTCGTCGGCCGGGTCCGCCCAGCGCTCGTAGGCGATCTTCCAGGCGAGTGCGCCCAGTTCCGCGGCCACGCGGGCGGTCAGGTCGGGCACGCCGCGGCGCCCGAGTGCGTCGATCATCGACGCGGTGAGGCCGAGCCCCTTCAACGCTTCGCGTTCGCGCAGTTCCGGGTTGGCGGCGATCACCGCCGACCTCCGGGCGCCGAACTCGCGACGATCGGGCGTGAAGACCTGCGCCCCGATCATGTCCAGAGCATGCGCCACCGCTTCGAGCGGTCCGACGCCGGCCGGCGCCGCGTCGATCCCGTCGACGAGCAATGCGGTCATGGCGCCCCCGCCGAAGAGCACCTCCCGCTTGTCCGGGAAGTGCCGGAAGAAGGTGCTCTTCGTGAGCCCGGCGCGCTCCGCGATCTCGATCACCGTGGTGTTCTCGTAGCCCCGCTCCTCGAACAGTTCCAGGGCGGCGACGACGAGTCGCTCGGATGCATTGGGTTGCCATCGGGCCATGGAGGACATCGTACGGGACTTGGTCCCGTCACTGGTGCTACGGTGATGAGACCAAGTCCCGTCACGTTTCCCCTGGAGATACGCGTGAGCCGAGCCGTTGTCTACGAGACGTTCGGAGGCCCCGAGGTGCTGGAGGTGCGAGAGGTGGCCGAACCGCATGCCGGGCCGGGCGCGATCCGCGTTCGCGTCACGGCGGCCGGTCTGAATCCGATGGACTGGGGTATCGCCGCGCAGCCCGAGGTGGCGGCCCGCTTCGGCATCACCACGCCATCCGGCTTCGGTTTCGACTTCGCCGGGGTCGTCGACGAGGTCGGCGCCCGCGCCACGGGTTTTGCCGTGGGCGACCGTGTCTTCGGCGGCGCGCCGGGCAGGGCCGTCGCCGATTTTGTGGTGATCACGACGCCCACCGAGGCGACCGGGCCGCTCTGGCACACGCCGGAGGGCATCGGCGACGAGGTCGCGGCCACGCTTCCGGTCGCCGGCATGACCGCCGCCGCCGCGCTGGCGGTGATGGAACCGCGTTCGGGCGACACCGTCCTGGTCGGCGGCGCCGCGGGCGGTGTGGGCGTGTTCGCCATCCAGCTCGCCAAGCTCACCGGCTCCAGGGTGATCGGGACCGCCGCGGAGAGCACGTTCGAGTTCCTGCGCGGATTCGGCGTCGAGCCCGTGGCCTACGGCCCCGGATTGGCGGAGCGGGTACGGAACCTGGCCCCGGAGGGCGTGACCGCGGCGACCGATCTGTTCGGCGTCGAAACCGCCGAGGCGGCGCTCGCGCTCGGTGTGCCGCCCGAGCGGATCGCCACGATCGCCGCAGGGCCCAATCCTCCCGGCGGCGTCCGCGCGACCGGCGGTTTCGACGCGGATCCGAACGCCATGAAGCACATCACCGACGCGATCCTCGGCGGCGCCGTCACCGTGCCGATCGCCGCGACCTTCCCGATCGAGCGGATCCGCGACGCGGTGACCCTACAGGCCGGACGCCACGTCCACGGCAAGATCGTGATCACCCTGGGACCTCGTCCCCGCTGAACGACGCGCCCACGCTCCGCTCGTCGCGTCGCCGGCTCAGATCCAGTCGCTCCGGGCGGCGTACAGGGCCAGTTGGAAGCGGGTGGTGGAACCCGCGACGGTGTGGAGCCGTTCCAGGTTGCGCGACAGGGTGCGGCGGCTGATGCCGAGCAGTTCGGCGCTGGTCTCGTCGGTGACGCCGCTGCCGAGCAATTCGAGGATGCGGCGCCGCAGGGGCCGCAGCGTCGGCGGGACTCGGCCGCCCAGGTGCAGGGGGAACGCCGAACGCCACGAGGACTCGAAGAGGCCGGCGAGCGCCGACAGGAGGCTCGACGGGCGGACGATGAGGATGGAGTCGTTGATGTCCGCTTCCACGAAGGACATCGACACCAGGGCCAGGCGCCGATCGAAGATGGTCAACTTCACCGGGACGGTGGGCAGTACGCGGGCCTGCTCGCCCGCGGCGATACAGGGCTTGATGTCGCACGCGTGGTAACGGCTGTTCTGCACGGCCGACTTCGAATAGACGATGCGGTATTCGACGCCCTGGCAAGGTTGCGCTCCTCGGCCTCGTTGGGGTTCCCGATCCGGCCCGGCGTGGCCGCGTCGATCAGCGCCTTCTGTACCTGGGCCGGCGTAGCGGCGGGATGGGCGGCCAGGTAGATCGCCGCCGCGCCGCTGACGTGCGGGGTCGCCATGGAGGTTCCACTGGCCGTCCGCGTGGCGGTGTCGCCGTCCTTCCACGCGGAGACGATGCTCGTCCCGGGCGCGAACAGGTCCGTGCACGTGCCGTAGTTCGAGGTGGACGCGCGCCGATCCGAGGAGTCGGAGTTCTGTACCGTGATCGCCTCGGGGAGCCGGCCGGGCGAGTAGTCACAGGCGTTCCCGCTGTCGTTGCCCGCGCCCGCGACATAGGTGACCCCCGCGGCGATCGACTTGCGGAACGCCTCCTCCTTGGCCACGCTCACACTGCCGCGAATGCTCACGTTGGCCACGGCCGGTTTCGTCGCGTGTGCGGTCACCCAGTCGACACCCTGGATCAACTGCGAGGTGCTGCCCGAATGGGCACAGCCGATCACCCGCACCGAGACCGGCTTGACCTGTTTGGCGATGCCGTAGTCACGGCCACCGAGCGTGCCCGCCACGTGGGTTCCGTGGCCGTTGCAGTCGAGGCCGTTGTTGCCGTCGCCGACCGCGTCGAATCCGACACTCGCCCGGCCTTCGAACTGCTGATGCGTCACGCGGATGCCGGTGTCGATCACGTAGGCGGTGACGTTGGCCGCGGTGTTGAGGCAGGCGTACCGGTGATCGAGCGGCAGCTGCGCCTGGTCCACCCGATCCAGGCCCCAGGACGGCGGATCGCTCTGCGTGTAGGTGATCTCCTCCACACCGTCCTGCTCCACGCGGATCGGTTCTACTCCCCCACACGCCCCGTCGGTGGCCGGCTCCCGCCACTGGCGACACCGGGCCACGGCCGGCGGCGATCCGTCCGGAGCGGTGGCCGCCGGCACGGAACGCTATTCCAGTACTAGGATAGCGGCCATGGACCGAGGCATGACCGCTGCCGAGCTCACGTTGCTCGGCCTGCTGGTGGAGCAACCCAGGCACGGCTACGAGCTGGAGGAGGTGATCTCCGAGCGCGGCATGCGCGAATGGACGGAGATCGGCTTCAGCTCCATCTACTACGTGCTGACCAAACTTCGAGAGCGGGGCCTGATCACCCAGACCGACCCGACCCGATCCGCGGGCGGCAAGACGCGCAAGGTCTACACCGCGACGCCCGAAGGGCACCGGGCGTGCGCCGCCGCGGCCGAGGAGGCGATCGCGGAGCTGCATCCGGTGTTCCCGCGCATCCTGGTGGGCCTGGCCAACACCCCGGCCATCGACCGGGAGCGCCTGCTCGCCGCCCTCGATCGGCGTTCCCGCGCACTCGCCGAACGCATCGAACACGTCGGCCGCGCCGCCACCGCGGACCGGCATGCCCCGGACTTCGTCCGCGCGATCTTCGGCCACGCCCTCGGTCAGCTGTCGGCCGAGGCCGAGTGGCTGTCCGACTACCGAGCCTCGCTCGACACACCACCCCACAACCAGGAAGGTGCGGCACGGATGACCCCGTACGACGTGAAGCGCGAGCACAAGGCGCTGTACGCGCCCAAGAACACCACGTGGGCCATCGTCGACGTCCCCGAGCAGCAGTTCATCGCCGTCGACGGCGCCGGGGATCCGAACACCTCATCCGCGTACGCGGACGCGGTCGCGGCCCTGTACTCGGTCGCCTACACCCTGAAGTTCGCCGCCAAGCGCACGGACGCCGGCGACTTCGTCGTCGCTCCACTGGAGGGCCTGTGGTGGGCGGACCGGCCGGAAGTGTTCACCACCCGCGCCAAGGACAGCTGGAACTGGACGATGCTCATCGCCATGCCCCCCTGGATCACGAAGAAGATGATCGAGCAGGCCAAGGAGACGGCCCTCGCCAAGAAGAAGCTGCCCACGATCTCCGAGGTACGACACCTGACGCTGCACGAAGGACCCAGCGCCCAGGCGCTGCACATCGGCCCCTACGACGACGAGGGGCCCATCCTGCACGAACTCCACCACACCTACTTCGAAGCCAACGGCCTACGGCACGGAGGTCTGCACCACGAGATCTATCTCAGCGACCCACGCAAGACCGCCCCGGAGAAGATGAAGACCGTCCTGCGCCAGCCGGTCCGACCCATCGACCGATAACCGTTGCCGTCGCCGTCGCCGTCGCCGTTGCCGGTACTTCGGCAAGGCGCGGCGACCACGCTCGCGTGATCGGGATCTTCGTTGACTCGCGAGCGGCTGTCGTGATCTTGTCGAGTGTCCGTACACAGAGCAGGGCAGCCGCTCTCGACACCGCCTCACCCGACGGGCCGACGGTGTCGCGTGCCGCCGGAACCATCCGAGAGTGAGCAGCAGTGCAGGAAGTGACCCCCCACGACGTCAACGTCAAGCGCATGACCGAGGCCCTCGACGACATCAGGCGGCGCACCTTCGGCCGTTGGCACTGGATGGAGTACGGCGGCATGTCCATGGGCGACTTGGCGCTGATGCGTGACGAACTTCTCGACCACGCCGCCGCCCGACTGGCCGGCGACTCCTCGATCGACGAGACGCTGCGCGATGTGCTGCGGACCGCGGCGGAGTGCTCGCTCGGTCTGCTCAGCGTGGGCTGCTTCCCCAATGGCGACCAGGAGATCCTCCTCCCGCTCATCGACGAGCGGTTCAGCACCGAGAACAAGGCTTTCGAAGGCATCGTCGAGAACGCGCCCACGGCTTCCCTGTGGGTCGAGACCTTCGAGTTGTGCCTGATCAGCGGACTACTGTGGGAGTGGCGGCGGGTGATCGGCCTCCTGCTGCGCGAGGATCACGCGCCCGCGATCCGCGACGGCGTGCCGTACTCGAAGTTCGACTCGGTGTCGCATCCGGCAGACCGCGCGCAGATGGACGCACTGGCCTGCTACCTGGCCACGTCGCCGGATCACCGCCCCCACGACTGGCCGACCGTAACGCTGCGCAAGCCCGACGCCGCCGAGCGCGCGACGGCGGCCCGCCGACTGGACGCGGCCGGCACGCTCACGCCCGACCAGCACCTGCTCCGCCGTCTCCTCGACGACGACCGGCAAGCCTTCGAGCAGGCACTGGTGGCCCGCCTGCACAGGCACCGCGAAGACGCTCCGGACGACCCTGCCCCCAGGACCCTGCTCCCCCACGGCACTCTCGCCGTCGCCGCACTCGCGGTTCAGGTACACGGCTGGCAACTCGACGTCCACTCCGGATACTTGCCACAGATACTCCTGGGCTCCACCGACGCTCTGTCACAGGCAGCCACCGGCGAGAACACCCTCGGCGCCTCGTAGGCTGCGCCGAACGCGTTCCGACCCCGGTCTCGACGCCGGGGTCGGAACGCGCATGTCCGGAGCGGACGGGCAGTCCCCCCGCGTTCAGGGCCGCGACGACCAGTGACTCCGGTACGGATCACGGCCGGACGCACGGCCGGCTGCGGATCAGATCAGACGCAGGTACAGGGAGACGCTGTTGCCGGACGCGTTCCAGGCGAACGTCTTCTTGTTGCCCTTGGGGCAGGCGTTGGCGCTGTTGACCGCCACCGAGCCGACGCTGCCGTAGACCTCGGCGCACTTTCCGTCGGCCTTGGTGTCCTTCACGTAGCCGTCGACGTAGACCCGGCTACCCGAACACCAAACGGTCCAGTGGGCCTCGGCGCCGTTGATGTAGACGTCCTTCGTCTCCGGGCAACGGCCCAGCACGCTCACCTCTCCGGACGGCGCGGCGGGCGCGGCCGAGGCGACGGCCGTCCCGGAGCATGCCGCGAACGCCGCCACCGCGACGAGCCCTGTGATCATGCGTCGTTTCATGGTGTTGTCTCCCGTCTGTCATTGGTTGTGCAATGGCAGGACGACGCTATCCAGGGGGTCGGCCGAGCGCGTCAAACGTGGGGTGTATCCGTCCCCACCACGGTCGTTCTACATCCGCACGTCGACATACCGCCGTCGTGCCGGCCGACGCGGATCGGAACTCGATCGCCGGGTCCGGCCGGCGGGGCCACGGGTACGGGCGGTGTCCGGGCGTAGACGAGAGGGAAGGCCCGGACGCCCCCGAAGGCGTCCGGGCCGGTGTGCCCTGGTCGTCAGTACCAGTACCAGCGTCGGGCCGGCTTGTTGGTGAAGATGCGTCGCATCGTCGCAGCCATGGCTGATCACCTCCTTCCCATGTCGTGTACGGACGGGTGGCGCGGGGTGCGGTTCAGGAGGAACAGTCGCGGGACATTGCCCTCCGACATGGTGGCGCGCGTGTCACCGTCGGTGACGGCCAGGCAGGCGTGGTCGGTGAGGGCGGTGAGCGACTCGATCAGCAGCGTGTGTGCAACCGCCGCGCCGGCGCAGCTGAATGGCCCGGTTCCGAAGGGGATGTAGGGGCCGTGCCCGCTGTTGGCGGCCCAGCGTTCGGGCCGGAAGGTGTCGGGGGAATCCCAGTGGCGTTCGTCGTGGTGCAGCAGGTATGGGCAGACCGAGACCAGCTCACCGGACGGAAAGCTGGTACCGCCGATGTCCACGGCGCGTGGAAGTGTGCGCCCGAGCATCCAGGGCACCGGGCGGTGTCTCAGCGCCTCGCGCACGACGTGATCGATCGGCCAGGGCCACGGCGCGGCGCTGCCGTGGTGCAGGCAGGCCAGCAGTACCGACCATGCCAGCGACGCGCTGACGGGAGCCATGATCGCCCGGAACATCATCAGGTGCAGGTCGGCCACCGTCCGGTCGGACACCTCCGCTTCCGGGCACACCGCGAGCACCGCGTCCAGCATGTCCCGCGGTTCGTCGGCGGGGTGCCGGCGGCGCCGGTGTGCCTCCTCGGTCACGGCGGTCACCAGCCCGGCCCGCACCAGCTCCGCCCGGGCCCGCCTCCACACATGCGACGAACGCACCGCCACACCCTCGTGGGCGGCCCGTCGCATCAACTCCCGGCTGCCGCCCGGTGTGTCGGGATGCAGCAGCACGTCCGCCAGGCAACGGTAGACCAGTCGCGAGCCGGCGTCCGGCCACCGGCTGGTGGTCGGCAAATCGGCCACCGCCCCAGGCAACGCGGCGCGGTAGCGCGGTACGCCGGCTCGCAGCAAACCCCGTACCGCGCGGCCCAGTTCCGCCTGCGCCTCGCGAGCGGGCAGCAGTTCACCGAAGAAGACCGATCCACCGGCGTGGTACTCCGGATCCCGCAGCAGTGTCTGCGCCAGATCGGTATCGCGGACGCACCAGCCGCCCCAGGGAAGCCGCATCACCCCCGCCGTACTGCCGCGGCTCAGCTCCTCGATGTAGGCAAGGGGGTCTCGCCGCAAGCGGATCCTGTACCCCATTCTCATCCCCCACCTTCGGTGACCCTTCGCGCCCAACCGCCGAGCCGAAATCCGGCCCGCCAACCGATCGGACTAACCAGACGGTTCCGCACTTTCGTCCGAATGTACCCATATTCACCCGATCGAGTGAGGGTGCAGGGCGGAGACGTGAGGCGAACGGCGTTGGTGAACGCGCCGGTTCCGGCGCGGCGTCGCCGGTGCGGTGATGTCGTCTTCCGCCGTGTGGGTGTCCGTCTGCGAGAGTTGACCCCTTGCGGCGGTGTCGGCCGGGACGCCGCAGGCATGCGCACACGCACACGCACACGCACAAGGGAGTCGACGTGATACCGACCGAGGCGGACCTCACCGAAGCCGTGTACCGGGCCGCCGGTGCCGCCGTCTCGGACCTGTTCCGGGAATACCCGGAACACGACTTCTACTACTGCGCGTTGGTCACGCCGGGCGAGGCCTTCGGGCCGTCGCTGTCGGCCTGGTCGACCCAGGCCCTGGCCGCCGCGTCGGGCGGATCCGCGACCGAGGCCGACATGTTGCGGTGGTCCTACGCGGACTCGCCCTTCTGCACCTACGGGGAGCACCACCTCGCCCCGATCCGAAGCCTGTTCGACGCCCGACCGCAGGTCTTCGAACTCCCCGACGACGAAGCGGAGGCCGAGTTCGAACTACGGCTGCGCGCGATGGTCGCGGCCATGGCCCGCCTCGACGCGGAAGGACTCTTCGGCCACGGCGAGCAACGCCTGTCCATCGTCGCCGTCGTCGAGGTCCCCGGCGACGAGGGCGAAAACGCCGCCCGCGCCTCCGCCCTGAACCCTCCGGCGGCCGCCGCCGCATACGTGGCCGAGAACTCGCCCGCATCACCGCTCTGAAGCTCCCGGCCCTTCTCCTGCCGAAGCGAAACGACGGCCCGCGAAGTCGTCGGCCTGTGCCTGCTCGTCTTCGTCCTGGGCCTGATCCGGGGAGAGCCGACCGAGTCGATGGCGGTCACCGCGATCAGCCCGGCGGTCGCCGCGGTCCCCGAATCACTGCCCGCGGTGGTCACCCTGGGACTGGCCCTGGGCGCCCGGCGGATGGCGACGCAGGACGCCGTCGTGCGCAACCTGCCCGCCGTCGAGACGCTCGGGTCCGTACGGTGCTTGCCACGGACAAGACCGGCACGCTGACCGAGGGCCGCATGGTCGCCGAACGAGTGTGGACCGCCCGGACGACGGCCGAACTCACCGGTAGGGGCTACGCGCCCGATGGCCGGGTGCTCGTCGACGGGCGACCACTCGACGACGGTTCCGCCCCGGACATCCGCGAGTTGCTCACCGTGGCGTCGCTGTGCAACGACGCCACCCTCGTACCCCCGGGAACCGACCCCGAGTGGTCGGCGCTCGGGGATCCGACCGAGGCGGCCCTGCTCGCCGCCGCCGGCAAGGTCGGGATCGACCGCGCGGAGGACGCGGAGCAGGGCATGTCCCTGCTCGGTCTGATCGCCATCAGCCATCCGCCCCGGGAGGCCGCACGAGCCGTCGCCACTCGGCCGGGCATCCTGCGCGACGGCGACACCACCGTCCTGACCGGCGTCGACCTGAGCAACGACCCCGAACGGGACCCGACCACCGCACGAGTGTTCGCCCGAACGACTCCTGAGCAGAAGCTGACGATCATCCAGGCCTGGCAGTCCCGGGGCGACGTCACGGCGATGACCGGAGACGGTGTCGACGACGGGCCCGCCCTGCGCCGAGCCGACATCGGGGTCGCCACGGGCGGACGCGGCACCGAGGTGGCCCGTCAGGCGGCGGATCCGGTCCTGGCCGACGACGAGATCGGGACCGTCGTCGTCGCGGTGGAGGAGGGCAGGCGCGTCTACGACAACATCCGCCGCTTCCTCGTCTACGGCCTGTCCGGGGGCGCCGCCGAGATCGCCGTGATGATGCTCGGACCGCTCCTGGGACTGCCCCTGCCGCTGCTCGCCGCCCAGATCCTGTGGATCAACCTGCTCACCCACGGGCTGACCGGCGTCGCCCTCGGCGCCGAACCCGCCGGTCCCGGCACGATGCGGCGCGCAACCCGGTGTCGTCACGGGCCTGCGAACCCGGCTGCTCATCCGCGCAAACCCGTTCCTGCCGATCACGGTCCTCGCCTCCGCCGCTCTGGGCCTGGCCGGGGCGTACGTGCCCATGCCGCGGGACCTGCTGAGCACGCACGCCCTCCCGGCCACAGACCTCCTGATCCCGCTCGCGGGCGCCGCAGTCGGCTTCCTCGCCGCCCGCGCCGACCGATGGATCGCGGCGCGCGGCCCTGCCTGCGGCCTCGACCCGTGTGGCCCCTGCCCGTAGGGCCGTTCGGCCCTTCACCCGACATGGGATGAAGCGCGAGCGTGTGGGCAGAGCGGAACCACGGCGACAGACGAGAGGACAAACGATGACGATGGCCACGACTCCCGAGGCACCGGATCTGACGATGGTCGACGCGTGGTGGCGGGCGGCGAACTACCTCGCCGTGGGGCAGATCTATCTGCGGGACAACCCCCTGCTCACCGAGCCGTTGCGGCCCGGGCACATCAAGCCGCGCCTCCTCGGACACTGGGGCACCTCGCCCGGTCTGAACCTGATCTACGCGCACCTGAACCGGGTGATCCGTGAACGCGGCACCCACGCCATCCACGTCACCGGCCCCGGACACGGCGGCCCCTCCGCGCTCGCCGCGTCGTGGCTGGACGGCACCTACAGCGAGCGCCACCCGAACGTCCCCCGGGACGCGGCCGGCATGGCCACCCTGTTCCGGCAGTTCTCCCAGCCCGGCGGCGTGCCCAGCCACATCGCGCCGGGCGTACCCGGCTCGATCCACGAGGGCGGCGAACTCGGGTACAGCCTCTCGCACGCGTTCGGCGCCGCCTTCGACAACCCCGACCTGGTCGTCGCGTGCGTGATCGGCGACGGCGAGGCCGAGACCGGGCCGCTGGCCGCGTCGTGGCACGGGAACAAGTTCCTCAGCCCCCGCACCGACGGCGCGGTCCTGCCGATCCTGCACCTCAACGGCTGGAAGATCGCCAACCCGACGCTGCTCGCCCGCATGCCGCGCGCCGAACTGGACGCGCTGCTCACCGGGTACGGCTGGCGCCCCATCCACGTCGAGGGCGACGAACCCGCCCGCGTACACGCCGAGTTCGCCGCCGCACTGGAGCAGGCCCTCGACGAGATCACGCACCTGAAGGCGACCGCGCACACCCGCCCCCGATGGCCGATGCTCGTGCTGCGCACCCCCAAGGGCTGGACCGGCCCGCACACCGTCGACGACACCCCCGTCGAGGGCACCTGGCGCTCGCACCAGGTCCCGTTGGCGGGCGTGCGCGAGAACCCGGAGCACCTGGCCCTGCTCGACGCGTGGATGCGGTCCTACCGACCGGACGAACTCTTCGACGCCGACGGGCACCCCGCCCCGATCGTGCTCGCCAACGTCCCCGCCGGCGACACCCGACTCGGCGCGGTGCCCGAGACCAACGGCGGCACTCTGGTACGCGAGTTGCCGCTGCCGGACCTGCACGACTTCGCGGTCAAGGTCTCCCAACCCGGCGCGTCCTCCTCCGAACCCACCCGCGCGCTGGGCGAGTTCCTGCGCGAGGTCTTCGCCCGCACCGCAACCCGCCGCGATTTCCGCCTGTTCGGCCCGGACGAGACCGAGTCCAACCGCCTCGGCGCCGTCTACCGCGCCACCGCCAAGGCCTGGCAGGAGCCGATCACCGACCTCGACACCCACCTGGCCCCGGACGGGCGCGTGGTGGAGATCCTGTCCGAACACACCTGCCAGGGCATGCTGGAGGGCTACCTCCTCACCGGGCGGCACGGCGTGTTCTCCTGCTACGAGGCGTTCACCCACATCGTGTCCTCGATGTTCAACCAACACGCCAAGTGGCTGCACGCCTGCCGCGAGATCGACTGGCGCCCACCCATCGCCTCGCTCAACTACCTCCTCACCTCCCACGTCTGGCGTCAGGACCAGAACGGCTTCTCCCACCAGGACCCCGGCTTCGTCGACAACGTCATCAACAAGCGCCCCGAGGTCGTCCGCGTCTACCTGCCCCCGGACACCAACACCCTTCTGTCGGTGGGCGATCACACCCTCCGCAGCCGCGGCCTGGTCAACGTCATCGTCGCGGGCAAGACCCCGACCCCCGACTGGCTCACCATGGACGAGGCAATCCTGCACTGCACGCGCGGCGCCGGGATCTGGGAGTGGGCCTCCAACGACGACGGCGACCCCGAGGTCGTCCTGGCCTGCGCCGGCGACGTACCCACCCTGGAAACCCTCGCCGCCGTCGACCTGATCCGCCGCCTGCTCCCGGACCTGCGCGTGCGCGTGGTCAACGTGGTCGACCTGATGCGGCTGGTTCCCGAGACGGAGCATCCCCACGGCATGCCCGATCGTGAGTACGACGCGTTGTTCGGCACGGATGTCCCGGTGATCTTCGCCTACCACGGCTACCCGTGGCTGATCCACCGCCTCGCCTACCGCCGGCACAACCACGCCCACCTGCACGTGCGTGGCTACAAGGAGTACGGCACCACGACGACCCCGTTCGACATGGTCGTCCTCAACGACATGGACCGCTATCAGCGGGTGATCGACGTCATCGACCGCGTCCCCGGCCTGGGCACCCGCGCCGCGACGGTACGCCAGAGCATGGTCGACGCCCGCACCCGACACCGCGCCTGGATCCTCGAACACGGCGAGGACATGCCCGAGGTACGCGACTGGACCTGGCCGACGAACATCCGCAAGCCGTAGCACCGAACCGGGCCCGCGAAGTGACCGCCCCCACCCGAACCGGGTCGTACAACCGGACGCTTCGCGGGCCCTCGGACCGCGCGCACACGCCGCGTGGAGGCAAGGTCGTGGCCGTGAATCGGATACGCCGGGCGGCTGATGGTTCGCGCGGGTGGGGTTCGATCGTCGGTGGTTGTGCGCTTAGTGCTCGATGCGGCCGGTCCAGTTCGGCTCCACGACCGCCCACTCGCGCTCCCAGGCGCGGGCTCGGCGGCGGGAGGTCAGCAGGTGCTCCGCGCCGAACGCCCCGGCCGTGACCATGAACGCCAGGGCGAACACGAGCATCCCGGCGGTGATCCCGTCGACGACGATCGCGCCGTGGCTCGGTGGGGGCGTGGTGGGCCGGCCCTCGGCGTCGAGCCAGATGCCGGCCGTGTCGCCCGCCGCTCCGCCGGGCGGCACCTGCGCGACGCCGGTGTGGGTCGTACCATCGGCCGCGACCCATCGCACGCCCGCCGCCACCGTCGCGACGCCGGTGTGGGTCGTACCATCGGCCGCGACCCATCGCACGCCCGCCGCCACCGTCTCGGCGCCGGGCCTGGCCACGGTGGGTGGCTTGATCGACAACACGGCGGAAACCCGGTGCTTGTGCGCGAGTTCGCGGCTACGAGCCGTCTCGCCGGAGCGAATCTGGACGTGAACGGCCGCCAGGACGAGCAGCGGCACCAGGATCAGGGCCAGGATCGTCAGCGCGAGCGTGGACCGCAGGTGCGTGACGTCGCAGCGCCGATACAGCGGCTCGCGGCCGAGGAGGGCGCGCATCCGGCGTCGCCCTCGTGCGGGCGTTCCGAAAGCTCGCGGCCTCGGGCCGATCATGACGCGGTGGCGGGTATCGGCACGACTGCCACCGGGCAGGACGCGTGGTGCAGTACCGCGTGGGTGGTGGGGCCGAGGCGCATCGGGAAGGGGCCGTGGGCGCGGTGGGCGGCGACCACCAGCAGATCCGCGTGCGCGGCGACGCCGATCAACGCGTAGGCGGGCGCCCCGGTGGTGACCATGGCCTCGATCGTGACGTCCGGCGCCTCGGCCCGGATCGGCGCCAGGATCTCGGTCAGGAGCTGGTCGTGGCCGGCCGCCATGTCCAGCGGGTCGCCCAGCAGTGGCGCCACCACGCCCGGGAAGTAGCCCGCCATCGTCAGGGTCCACACGTGTACGGGGATCACCCTGCCGCCGATGCCACGGGCCCGTTCCACGGCGAACTCGACCGCCGGCGTGTCGCTGTCATCGGCGACGCCCACGACGACGCTCGGGGTGTCCACCTCGTCGGCCTCCTCGGGCACGACCACCACGGGACAGGTCGTGTGTGCGCACACCCGCAGGGACACCGATCCGAGCAGCAGGCCCGCGAACCCTCCGTGGCCGCGCGTGCCCACCACGATCGTCTCCGCCCGTCGGCTCGCCTCCAGGATCACGTCCGCCGCCGGTCCCTCGAGCAGGGAGGTTTCGACGGTCAGGTGGGGGTATGCCGCGTGGCTCCGGGCCGCCGCCTCTTCCAGGAGGGCCCGGGCGCCCCTGCGGACCTCGGCCGCTCGGGCGTGGCCGCCGAGGGCGGCTGCCGGGACGGCCATCGTCAGGTGGAGCGGCGTCTTCGCGTCGGCGGCGGCGCGGGCACCCCACACGAGCGCGCGTTCACCCCCGGGCGAGCCGTCGTAGCCGACCAGGACCCCGAGTTCGGGGAGATGGGTTCCGGTGCTCATGACATGTCCAATCGTCGACGCACGACGCCTCGGGCGGCGGAGTCGGGTTCGCGACATCCGGTCGGCCCCTCACCCTCAGCGTGCGCCCGCTCGACCGGCGGACACAGGGCTGCCCGGTACCACGGGGCGGGGACTTTCGGCCCGGGGTCGACCATCCCCACCGGCCCTGTGCCGGGGGTCGCGAAGGCTCGATGGTGGAGACAGGGCTCTTCCGGTCGGAACCGGTACCTCCCCCGCCTGCCCGCACCCGGACATTCGCTACTTGCTCGCAACCGAGACCACCGACACCACCCGAAGGAGCTCGACATGGAATCGCTTGGCACCCGGTCCGACCGGGAAACGACGGACGTGGCCTCCCGGCGTGGCGTCGTGCCGGCCGGCGGCGCCGCCGGGGACCGCTCGAAGGGCCGGATCGTGGTCGGCCTGGACGGCTCGTACGGGTCCGCGGTCGCCCTGCGGTGGGCCGCGCGGGAGGCGGCCGAGCTCGGCGTCGTCCTGGACGTGGTCGCGGCATGGACGGACGCCGACCCCGAACGTCCGACCCTGGACCACCCGGACGCCCCGCTGTCGGTGGCCCGCGAGCGGCTGGAGCGCGCGCTGGCGGACCTCGTACGGGTGCCGATCCCGCCGGAGCGCATCGTGGCCACCCCGCTGCACGGCAGCGCCGGCGAGGTCCTGGTCGCCCGCGCCCGGGACGCCCGGTTGCTCGTACTGGGCACCAGCGGCATCGAATGCCCCACGATCCCCGGCCCCACGGGGTTGTACTGCCTGCGCCACAGCGCCACCCCGGTGCTCTTCGTCCCCACACCGGACGCCTGATCCCGCACATCACCCGGCACCCGCCCGACCGCCCGAGCCTGACGTCCAGGCTCGGGCGGTCGATCGTTCACGGCACTCCCGAGATCCGATTCCGGGCGACACGGTCCGTCCGGCGTTCGGTGATGTGCACGGAGGTGCGCTCCGCAGGGAGTGCCCGACCTGCGCCGGCGTCGGTCAGGCCGATGTGCGGTGCGGCAGGGTGCCGGCGAAGATCGCGGCCTGGACGCGGCGTTCGAAGCCGAGTTTGTGCAGCATCGTGGAGACGTAGTTCTTGACGGTCTTCTCCGCCAAGTGCAGGCGCTCGGCGATCCGGCGGTTGGTCAGGCCCTCGGCGACCAGGCCGAAGATCCGGTGTTCCTGGTCGGAGAGGGACGCCACGCGCGGGTCCTCGCGTGTTCCGGTGCGGACGCGCGGTCGAGGACCTTCGGCATGGCGCGTCCTCGTCGTCGCGATGGGGTTCGACCGGGCGAGGCGGGATGCCGTGGACGTTCTGCTCCGGCCGAACGTCTGAAGCGTGGCCGCCGCCGCGTCGGCGCGCCGGTGCCGAAGGTCCCGACCCGAACGCCGATGGTCACCCCGCCCGCCCCGGCCGTACGGCACCTCGACGCCGGCGGCGCGGACCGGACGGGGCCGAACGGCCCGGTGCACCGGGCAACGCGGCCCTGTCACGGCACCCGAATCGGCGACAGGCTCGTGGTGTCAGGCCGAAGACGTCGCCACCGATGCCTCGGCGACTCGCCGCATATCGACCAGGGGGTTCGCATGTTGCAACGCAAGATCGAGGACGTCATGACCCGGGACGTGGTCACCGTCGGCCCCGACGCCGAGTTCCGCGACATCGTCGCCGCGTTGCACGACCGGCGGATCAGCGCCCTGCCGGTCGTCGACGACGAGCGGCGGATCCTGGGCATCGTCTCGGAGGCCGACCTCCTGCGCGCCCAGGTGGAGCAGGCCGAGGACACCCACCTCCTGCCGGGCCTGCGCCGACTGGCGAACCGACACACCAAGGGCGAGGGCCACACGGCACACGAGCTGATGACCACCCCCGTGGTGAGCGTGGAACCCGTCGCCGGCACCCTGCGCGCCGCGCGTCTGATGGACCGCCATCACGTCAAGCGCCTCCCGGTGGTCGACGCGGACGGTCGGCTGATCGGCATCCTCAGCCGCTGCGACCTGCTGCGCACCTTCCTGCGCCCGGACGAGGACATCCGGACCGAGATCGAGCACGACGTCCTGCGCAGCGCGCTGTGGCTGGAGCCCGGCACGATCGCGGTGGACGTGCGCAACGCGGTGGTGTGCCTGTCCGGGGCGGTCGACAACCGCAGTCTCATCGACATCGTGCTGCGGCTGTGTCGCGCCGTCGACGGCGTCGAGAGCGTGACCCACACCCTGACCTTCGACTTCGACGACAGCCACATCAGGCCCGGCCCGGCGCACTTCAGCCGCCGCGTGCCCGGCCGTTGAGGAGGACACCGTGTTCCACGTCTCCGGCCGCATCGGCCTCATTCCCAAGCAACACCTGGATCGGCTCCTGGCGTTCGGCCGACCGGTCACGTTCGAGCCGGGCACCCGCCTGTTCGAGGAGAACCGACCGGCCCGCACCTTCTGGCTCGTCGAGGGCGGCTCCGTCTGCCTGGACCTGCACGTCCCCGGCGGGCCCGCGGCGACCGTCGAGACCCTGGGATCGGGTGAACTCGTCGGCTGGAGCTGGCTGTTCCCACCCTACCGGTGGCACCTGGGCGGTCGCGCCGTCGGCACCGTCCGGGCCGTGGAGTTCGACGCGGGCGCGGTGCGGGCCGAATGCGAGCGCGATCCGGCCTTCGGCCGAGCGATCGCCCTCGCGTGCGCGCAGGTGATCGCCGGCCGCCTCCAGGCGAGTCGACTGCGACTGCTGGACCTGTACGGGCCCCACCGTTCGACGGACGACGGCCCCGCCGAGGGCTGAGACCACGCAGGCTCCGGCATCGCCGCGGTATCCGGGGCCTGCGACGCGCCCGGGGTGAGACCACGGCCCGCCGGCAACGCGTACCACCGCCTACTCGCTCGATCCCACGAGTTCGACGTGAACGACAACATCTCGGCCCACGCAACCGCGGATGCCGACGACGCGACCGTGCCCGCCCGCGTCGTCGTGGGCGTGGACGACCCCCCGATCTCGGACCTCGCAACCGATCGGGCCGCCGAACGACCCGGCCCCGGGGGGCGAGCCGGTTCGCCGGGTGACGTCACGTGCCCTTTCCGGAGGCGACGAGTGAACGTGTCTGGTGGGCGATCTCGATGTCCTCGCGGGCGGTGACGACGAGCGTGCGGACCGGGCCGCCGGCGGCGCCCACGTCGGCGTCGCCGCGCGCCTCGGCGTTGGCGCGCGGGTCGAGGAGCACGCCCAGGAAGGCGAGTTCGCGAACGGCGTCGGCCCGGATGGCGTCGTCGTGTTCGCCGACTCCCCCGGTGAAGGCGAGCACGTCCAGGCCGCCCATCGCGGCGGCCATGGCGGCGATCCTCGTCCGGAGCCGGTAGGCGTAGATCCGGCGGGCGATCGTGGCGCGCCGATCGCCGGCCCCGGCCGCGGCGCGGATGGCCCGCATGTCCCCGCCGTGTCCGGCCAGCGCCGCCATGCCTCCGCCGTGCTCCAGCGCCTGTTCGAGGTCCTCCACGGTGACGCCCTGGCGCTGGAGCCACAGGATCAGGCCCGGGTCGACGTCGCCCGCCCGGGTCGCCATGACCAACCCTTCGGCCGGGGTGAATCCCATGGTCGTGTCGACCGATTCGCCGCCGCGTACGGCCGCCAACGACGCCCCCGCACCCAGGTGGCAGCTCACCACCCGCGCCGACTCCGGCTCCACGCCCGCGAGTTCGCAGGCCCGCCGGGTGGCGTACGCGTGGGACAGGCCGTGGAAGCCGTACCGGCGCAGCCCCCATTTCGTGCGCCAGCCCTCCGGCAGGGCGTACGTGCTCGCCTCCGCCGGCAGCGTGCGGTGGAACGCGGTGTCGAAGCAGGCGACCGCCGGCACGTCCGGCAGCGCCCGACGAACCGCGTCGATCCCCGCGAGCGCCCGCCCCTGATGCAACGGCGCCAACGGCGCGAGGCCGGCAATCCGCGCCAACACCGACGGATCGAGCCGCGTCGCACCCGTGAACTCCGCACCACCGTGCACCACCCGATGACCGACCGCGTCGACGGACCCGGCATCACGCAGGAATCCCGAAACCGCCCCATCCGGAATCACATCGGAGCACTCGACGGTTGACGCACACACCACGGCGTCGCGCGCGTCGAGCACCGACAGCTTCACCGTCGACGACCCCGCGTTGACGACAAGGACTCGTTCCGTGCTCATGATGTTGGTACTCCCTCGTGATCGATCCGGATTCGATAAGCGGACACCGGGATCGCATCCGCGGCGCGGCCTCGGATACCGAGGCCCGCACGGGTTCAGTCGTCGCCCACGTGGGGACGCAGCCTGCGACCGGTGACGTCGCTCGGACGGACCCGGGTCCAGACCTCCGCGACGCCTTCGGAGCAGGTACGGGCCTCCGCCTTCGCCAACCGGGCCGTCTCGGCCGGATCGGTCACGGGCTCGGCGTCGCGGATCACCAGCACGCTCCACCCCAACCGGGCGATCCGAATCGGATCGTCCACCTCGAAAGCCACCCGCCCGACCAGATCGGCCGGCCGCGAGCCCACCGCGCTGCGATGGATCACATCCGTGCCGTCCATCAGGTAGTCGACCGGCAGCACGAACGGTTCCCGGGTCTCGGGCGCGGGGCGCTGGTACCCAGTGCCGCCGCCAAACCCGTGAGCGCCGCGAACGACACCGGCGCGGACCCCTCCTCCAAGTGCTCGAGCCAGTCCACCGACAGGTCGGTACGGCGCGCGGGTTGCCGCACGGTGAGCCCGAGGCCACGTCGCCGCCGCCGTACGCCGACCGCCAGGACAAGGTGGTCGGGGCGGTGTGTACCCGCCGTTTCGTCGTCCATGTCCGCGCCTCCGTAGTCGGGGGTGTTGCCTCCACCGACGGTTCCGCCTCGGGAGCGGGTCCGGCAGGGCCGTTGGACCCGTGCGCCCGGAAAATCACCGGCCCGAAGGGACTTGCGGGACGTTCGACCGGCTTACCCGCGCCGGATCACCCGCGCCGGGATCTCGGCGTGCGGTGGTACAGCGTCACCGGGATGTACGGCCAAGCCGGTGTGAAGGGGGCGAGGGCCATCCGAACGGCACCGCGTACACGACGGAACGCGGTGGCCGTCGGGGAGGCGCCGACGGTGATGTCGGCGAGCACGACGCTCTCGCGCGCCGTCAGATCGACGTGCACGTCGTCGGGCGCGGCCACCCCGGCGAGCGCGCGGGACACCGCACGCGCCACCACCCGGTGCGCGGTGGGCCCGACCGGGGAGAACGCGCGGTGACAGGCGGTCTCGACATCCGCCCGCCCACACACCACGTCCGCACGCGACAGCGTCCCGGACCCGTCGAGGGCGTCGACGGGCCCGCAGACCACCAGCGGGACACCGGCCACGAGCGCGCACATCGCGCCCTGTTCGCGCGCCGTCCGCGGTCCCGCCCCGGTGCGCACATCCACGACGACGTCGACGTCCGGAGCGAGCAGCGGACATTCACCGCCCGCCGCCCACGCCACACACGGCGCTTCTTCGGTTCCGGTCGCCGGTCCGTCATGGCAGCGCAACACTGTGTGCCCGGCCGCCGTCAACTCGCTCGCGACCTGTCCGCAGCCGCCCGTGTGCGACTCGGTCATCACGATCTTCAGCCCCCGTCGACGCATGATCCCTCCCCTGGGTCGCAGCACAGCCTGCCCGTCGGCAGGCGGCCAGCGGCAGGGCCGAACGTCGCTTCGCGGACGGCTCGTTCGAGCCCGAGCGCATCCCCCATCCGAGCCACCGCACGCCGGCCCACTCCGGGTGGCGTGCGCTGGGTGGCGAACCGAAACGGGGCGTACATCCAGGCGGAACGGGCCCTGGTCACCGGGCAGCGCGGCCCTGTCCCGCTCGCGCCGGCGATCGCAGGCTGAGGGCGTCCCCGGGAGGTGGCACCGTGAACGTCCTCGTCGCGTACGCGAGCACGCACGGAAGCACACAGGCAATCGCCCGCTTCCACGACGTCGCGGGGGGTTCGGAGATCGGGCGCGAGGTTCGCGACGCCGTCGCGACCGCCGGGCTCAGGTTCGGTGTCGCTCGTTGCCCTGGTGCAACTCGGTCATGTACACGGCGGCCTGGACGCGGCGTTCGAGGCCGAGTTTGTTCAGGACCGCCGAGACGTAGTTCTTGACCGTCTTCTCCGCCAGGCCGAGGCTTTCGGCGATCTCGCGGTTGGTCTGCCCCTGGGCGATGTGCTCCAGAACCTGTTGTTCCCGTTCGCTGAGCCCGGTCGGCCCCGGCTCCGCGGCCGGTCCCTGACGCACACGTTCCAGGACGCGCGTGGTCACCGCCGGGTCGAGCAGCGACTGTCCGGCGGCGACCGCACGCACGGCGGCGATCAGGTCCCGGCCGCGGATCTGCTTGAGCACGTATCCCGCCGCGCCGGCCATGATCGCCGCGAACAGCGCGTCCTCGTCGTCGTACGAGGTCAGGATCAACGCGTTGATCTCGGGGAAGCGCGAACGCACCTCGCGGCACACGTCGATGCCGCTGCCGTCCGGCAGGCGCCCGTCGAGAATGGCGACGTCCGGCCGCAACGCCGGAATGCGCCGGGCCGCTTCGACTGCCGAACCCGACTCGCCGACGATCTCGATGTCGGGTTCACCACCGAGCAGGTCGGCCAGCCCCCTGCGAACCACCTCGTGGTCGTCCAGCAGGAACACACGGATGGGCGATGTCGACACGGCCCTCCTCCCGAGATCGCACGTAACTCCATTGTCGGACGTCGTGGACGCCCGTGCCTGTCACACCGTCACCGTATCGGGCGGTGCAGCCCCAGGAGAACGGTCAGCAGGTCACGGTCGGTGAGAATCCCGAGCGCCGCGCCGCCGGCGTCGACGACGGGCAGCGCGTCGCGGCGGTGCCTGAGCAACCGCTCGCCCGCCGTCACCACGTCGGTGTCGGGGGAGACGAAGGTCGTCTCGGTGTCGGCGACGACGCGGCCGGCGGTGTGCTGCTTGAGGCCCAGCGGGTCCAGGGTCCAGACGGCGGGCGAGGTCGCGGTCGCTGATCAGGCCCAGGGCCCGACCGCCGTCGAGGACGCCGACGTGGTGCAGTCGAGTGGTGATCATGTTGTCCATCACCACCCACAACGTGTCCTCGGCAGCTGCGCCGCCCCCGCCGGTGCGCACAGGGTCTCCCGGCCCTGTCACGAGGTCTTCTCCAGGGCCGGTCGGCCCTGTTCGGGATGTCGTCGACCGAAATCGCGGATCTTCCATGCGGCGAACAGGAGACGCGTGCGGCGTGGTTTGACACGATGGACGCGAGAGCCGTTTCGACGGTCTTCGATCCTCTGGAGGGGTTGTGGCGTCGGAGCAGCGGCCGGCTTTGCCGCGGATGCGTCTGGATGAGTTGTTGGATGAGTTGCAGGCGCATGTGGAGGTGGTGCGTTCGGCTCGGGATCGGGTGAACGGGCTGCTGGAGGCTGTGCTGTCCGTGGGCAGCGATCTGGACCTGGAGACCGTACTTCGCCGCATCGTCGAATCGGCGGTGTCGCTGGTGGACGCCGAGTACGGTGCCCTCGGTGTGATCGGTGACGAGGAGCGTCTGGCGCGGTTCCTGCCGGTGGGTATGGATCCCGCCACGATCCTGCGCATCGGTCCGTTCCCGACCGGGCGCGGGATCCTCGGCCTGATCATCCGCGACCCCCACCCGCTGCGGTTGCACGATCTCTCCGAGCATCCCGATTCGTTCGGTTTTCCCGCCGGTCACCCGCCGATGAACACGTTCGTCGGTGTGCCGATCCGTATCCGTGACACCGTCTTCGGGAACCTCTATCTCACGGAGAAGCGCGGTGGCGCGGACTTCGACGAGGACGACGAGGCCGTTCTGCGCACCCTGGCCGCCGCCGCGGGCGTGGCGATCGACAATGCCCGTCTGTACGACGACGTGCGCCGCCGGGAGCGATGGCTCACCGCCAGTTCCGACCTCACCCGCAGCCTCCTGTCCGGTCGGCCCCCCGCAGACGTGCTGCGCTCGTTCACCGCCACCATCCGCGAGATGGCCGACGCCGACCTGGTCACCCTCGCCGTCCCCGTGCCCGGCAGCGACGACCTCGTCGTCGAGGCCGCCTCCGGACCCCTCGCCGACGGCATCCACGGACTCGTCCTGTCCGGGGAGAGCACCCTGATGGGCAAGGTGTTCGGCTCCGGCGAGACGATCGTCACCAACAACCTCAGCCACGACCCCGGCGCGGTCGTGGCTCAAGCCGTCGAACTCGATCTGGGTTCGGCGTTCCTGCTGCCGCTCGGCACCCCCGACAGCATCCGCGGCGTACTCCAGGTCGCCAACCGCACCGAACGCCCCCCACTGTCGGACGCGGTGCTGCGCATGGTCACCGGCTTCGCCGACCACGCCGCACTCGCCCTGGAGATCGCCGAACGACGCCGCGACGCCGAGTTGTTGACCGTGCTCCAGGACCGCGACCGCATCGCCCGCGACCTGCACGACCTCGCCATCCAACGACTCTTCGCCACCGGCATGACCCTCCAGAGCGCCACCCGCTTCATCGACCACCCCCAAGCCCTCGAGCGCGTCGAAACCGCCGTCGACGCCCTCGACGACACCATCAAGGTCATCCGCTCCACGATCTTCTCCCTCAAGGCCCGCAACCGCGACACCACCACCGCACTACGCTCCCGCTGCCTCCGCGAAGTCGACACCGCCACCCAAACCCTCGGCTTCGCCCCCACCCTGCGCGTCGACGGCCTCCTCGACACCACCGTCCCCGAACCCGTCACCGTCCACATCATCGCCGTCCTGCGCGAAGCACTCGCCAACACCACCCGCCACGCACACGCCACCCGCGTCGAAGTACACGTCGAAACCGACGGAACCGAAGTATGGATACGCGTCCGCGACAACGGCATCGGCCCACCTACATCCCCAACCCGCAACAGCGGCCTGGCCAACATGCGCGAACGCGCCGAAACCCTCGGCGGAACCTGCACATTCGGCCCCGCACCCGACGGCGGCGCACTGCTCGAATGGCGCGTACCGCTGAGTTGACCGCGTTCGCCTTCGGGTCACTCGGCCCCGGTCGCCGGGCCGATCGGCCCCTGTGTGGCGGGGGCGGTATGCGTTCACATGGACTCGAAAAGGCAACGCCTCTCGCGCGGTTGCCCCTTCGAGAAGGGACGAGTCCATGTCTGCCATTCCGCCCCCTCCCACCGGACACGTGGTCGTCGGCGTGGACGGATCGCCCGCCGCGCTCTCCGCCGTCACACAGGCCGCCCTGGAAGCGGCGAACCGGCATCTGCCGTTGGAGATCGTCAGCGCCTGGACCCTGCCCGGCGACGGGCAACTCGACGCCTACGTACGGCAGATGCGTCGGGAGGCCGAGGAGGCGACGAAGGCGGCCGTCGCCCACGTACGGGCCCTGCACCCGCAGATCTGGACCATCGCCCGGGTCCGCCGTGGCCCCGCGCACGAGGTCCTGCTCGCCTCCGCCGAACACGCCTCCCTCGTGGTGCTCGGCAGCCGCGGACACGGCCGGATGGCCGGTCTGTTGCTGGGCTCGGTCAGCCTTTCGGTGGCCGCGTACACCCCGTGCCCGCTGCTGGTGGTGCGCGACCGGCACGAGGCCCCGTCCCGGCCGGACGGTCCCGGTGAGGGCCTGGTAGTGGTGGGTGTCGCGGGCTCGGATTGCGGTCTCGCGGTGGAAGCCGCTTACGAGGAGGCCGAGTTGCGCCACCTGCGGGTGTGTGCGCTGAACGCGATCCCGCCGATCGTCCCGACCCCTCTCGGGCTGCCCGCAGCGGCCATCGAATCCCTGGCCGCGGAAGGTGCCGTGCGGCGGAGCGCCGTGGATGCCGCACTCGCCGCCTCGCGGGCCAAGCACCCCGAGATCGAATCGCAGGTGCGGGTCATACGCGAGGGCGCGAGTCGGGCGCTGGTGGAGGCATCGCGCGAGGCGGACATGGTGGTCCTCGCCGCGCACCGTCGCAACGCCCGTTTCGGCACGCGTCTGGGACGGGTCGGTCACACGGTTCTGCACCACGCACACGCCCCCGTCCTGATCGTGCCGGTTGGCTGAGGCAACGGGCCGGGCCCGGCCGAAGTCCCGGATGCGGTCGGACGGTTCGTCATAGGAGCACAGTTCGTCACGCGAGCGCGGTTCGTCACTGGAGCGCGGTTCGTCACGCGAGCGAGGAAGGCGTACGAAGAGGACTGCCACCCGAGGCGGTCGTCCCCGATCCTTCGGGGACGACCGCCTTGTGCCGTGTCGGCCCGTCCGCTCCATCGGCAACGTCCCGCCGGCAACCGGCTGTTGGACCCGGCCGTTCGGGCCTGTCGGCCCTGGGGTGGCCGCCGGGATCACGGGAGATTGATGTCAACGGCCCGGCAGCGCACGTTGGCGGCCGAGCGCCGGGCACCGGGCCCGGCGCCACAGGGAGGGAATCCGACATGGCAACCACACACGACCACCGACTGTCCTCGCGCCTGCACCTGCCCCACCGCCCCACCTCGGCGCCCCGAACCCGGACGGACGCAACCGGGCCCGACGTCGTGGCCGGTGCCCCGGCGATCGCCGCGACCCGCACCGTCGATGTCGCCGTGGCGGGCCTGCGCGTCCTGCTGGGCTTCGTGTTCCTGTGGGCGTTCCTCGACAAGACGTTCGGCTTCGGCTACGCCACCGCGAACGGCAAGGGCTGGGTCGACGGCGGTTCCCCCACCAAGGGGTTCCTGTCCCACGTGCACGTCGGCCCGATGGCCGGCACGCTGCGCGGCTGGGCCGGGGAGACCTGGGCCGACTGGCTGTTCATGCTCGGCCTGCTCGGTGTCGGCCTCGCCCTGATCATGGGCATCGGCCTGCGCCTGGCGGCCCTGTCCGGCACCGCCATGATGGCGCTGATGTGGATCGCCGAGTGGCCGCCGGCAAAGCACCTCGACAACGGCAAGCCCACCGCCTCCACCAACCCTTTCACCGACTACCACGTCATCTACGCGATCTCGCTGATCGCCCTCGCCGCCGTCGCCGTCGGCAGCCGACTCGGCCTCGGTGCCCTGTGGGCCCGCCTGCCGATCGTCCGCGACCACCGCTGGCTGCTCTGATCGCCACCGCGATCACCACGGGCTTCGGCCGGGTACCGTCCGCGTGACGGGCCCGGCCGAGCCACGTGCGGTCCCGATCCCGAAGCCCTGCGTACCGACAGGAGCCGGACACCATGCGCACCCCACACTCCCCGGCCGAGCCACGTGCCTCCGAGCCACCCGCCGGCGACCGCCCCGTGCGAGACGTACCGACGAGTACGCCGCCCGAGCCGATCCGGCGATGGCTCGCCCACGCGGTGCCGCCCGGCGTGCCGCACCCGACCTCGGTGGAGCTGCGCGCGCACGGCCGGATCCGGGTACGCCGCCGGTGGTGCCCCTTCGAGTCCCGGCAGACCCTGACCCCGACCACCGCGTTCCGCTGGGACGCGGAGGTGCGCGGGCCGGCGGGGATCCGGATCCGCGGCTTCGATCGCCTGGACGCGGCGGGCGGCGCGATGCGGTGGCGGCTGTTCGGCGTGCTGCCGTTCATCGGCGCGTCCGGTGCCGACGTGACCCGCAGCGCGGCCGGTCGCCTGGCCGGCGAATTCGTCTTCGTACCCACCTTCGCGCTGCACCGCGACGTGCGTTGGCAGGGGGTGGACGACACGCGCGCCGTCGCCCGCTTCGTCGTCGCCGGCCATCCCCAGGAGGTGACGGTGACCGTGGCGCCCTCCGGTGCCCTGGCGTCGGTCTCGCTGCCCCGCTGGGGCAACCCCGACGGCGGTCGCCATCGCGAACACCGCTTCACCGCCACCTTCGACGGCGAGACCGCGCACGGCGGATTCCTCCTGCCGACCGGAATCCACGCCGGTTGGGACGACGGCGGCGCGTTCATCCACTACGACATCGACGCGGCGGGCTTCCGCCGCCCCGAGCCGTGAAGTACACCCTGTCACGCACGGTGAGCGCGACCCGTTCCTTCGGCACAGGGCCGTTCGGCCCTGGTCGAGGGCCCGATGGGGTTCGAGAGTGGAGGGATGAGCGAAGACCTCGTGACGCATCGTCCCCTCGACCGCCGGGAGACGCTGGAGTTGATGGCCGGCGCACGCGTGGGACGTGTCGTCGTCAGCGAGGGCGCTCTTCCGGCCGTGCACTTGGTGACGTTCGCCTTCGACGGGGATTCCGTGGTCTTCCGCGCCCCCGCCGACTCCACCCTTGCGAAGGCCGTGGTGGACACGGTGGTCGCGTTCCAGGCCGATCACATCGACCCGACGACGCTCACCGGCTGGACGGGCACCATCACCGGCCACGCCTCCCGCGTCCGGGGCCCCGCGGCCGTCGCGCCCGTCGCGCGTCCCGAACACCCGCTGTCGGATGCCGAAGCCGGGGAGAACCGGGCGTGGTTCTCGATCACTTCCGAGTTCGTCACCGGCCTGCTGGTGCGGCACACCACGGGCGCCGGCTCGCCGTCGGGACAGGCGACGGCGACCGGCCCGACGCCGCCCCCTCCTTCGGGCACATGAGTCCGTCCACCCGACACCACGATCCGTCAGGCCCTACGGCCGACCGCTCTGCGGACGCCGTAGGCCGCGGCGCCGGCCGCGATCACGCCGGCCCCGGCGAATACCGAGGCAAGCGGCAGGGCGAAGGCCAGGACCAGGCAGCCCGACGTGCCGACGATCGGCACGATCCGGGCCGGGCGGCCCTCCTCGGGGGCGAGGGTCCAGGCGGCGGCGTTGGCGATCGCGTAGTAGGCCAACACGCCGAACGACGAGAAGCCGATCGCGCCGCGCACGTCCGTCGTGGCGGCCAGGACCGCGACCACGCAGCCGACGGCCGACTCGGCCCGGTGCGGGACGTGGAAGCGCGGATGCACGGCGGCCAGGGCGTGCGGCAGATGCCGGTCGCGGGCCATCGCCAGGGTGGTCCGGGAGACGCCCAGGATCAGCGCGAGCAGCGAGCCGAGGGCGGCGACGGCGGCGCCGACCCGGACCACGGGCACAAGGCCCGGGACACCCGCCGCGCGAACCGCCTCGACCAGCGGCGCGGCGGCGTCGGCGAGCCGGTCCGGGCCCAGTACCAGCAGGACGGCGACGGCGACCGCCGCGTACACCACGAGGGTGATGGCCAGCACCGTCGGGATCGCGCGGGGGATGGTCCGCTTCGGGTCCCGGACCTCTTCGCCCAGCGTGGCGATGCGCGCGTACCCGGCGAACGCGAAGAACAACAGTCCGGCGGCCTGCAACACCCCGCCCGCTGAGGCGTCCGCCCCGACGTCCAGCCGCGCCGCGACCACCGACCCCGACGTCAGGCACACCACGACCACGGTGGCGAGCACCGCCAGGACGACCGCGACCACCGCCCGGGTCAGCAGCGCGGACTTCTGCACACCCGCGTAGTTCACCGCCGTCAGCACCACCACCGCGGCGACGGCGACCGCGTGCGCCTGGTCGGGCCACACGTACGAGCCGACCGTCAGCGCCATCGCCGCGCACGAGGCGGTCTTGCCGACCACGAAGCCCCACCCGGCCAGGTATCCCCAGAAGTCGCCGAGCCGCTCGCGCCCGTACACGTACGTGCCGCCCGACTGCGGGTAGCGGGCCGCCAGCCGCGCCGAGGATGTCGCGTTGCAGTACGCCACCACCGCCGCCAGCGCCAGGCCGAGCAACAGGCCGGAGCCGGCCGCCGACGCAGCCGGGGCCAGGGACGCGAAGATCCCGGCCCCGATCATCGAGCCCAACCCGATCACCACGGCGTCGAACACGCCCAGATGCCGCTTCAGCTCACCCCCGCCCACGGGCGCCGCAGACGTACTCATCGCTCACTCCTCCACGACGACGGCCGCAGGGAGCCGATGGGACGGGCACTTCGACAGCGGTGCACGATATCGGAAGGGGATGTCGCACGGATGACGACGAGGGGAACCGCCGGGGCGGGACGGGCGGGCGCCGGCGGTGCCTTCACTGTTCCCGGGCAATGCTCCGATTCAGCGCAGGCGTCGCAGGTACGGGTCGTGTCCGGGTCGCGGCGCGAGGCGGATGCGGGCGTCGAGGACGGTGACGCCGTCGGGGCGGGCGACCAGCGGGTTCAGGTCGGCCTCCACGAGTTGCGGCACGTCGTCCGCGAGCCTGGACAGGCGGTGCAGGACGTCCTCGACCCCGGCCGTGTCGACGGGCGCCGCCCCCCGGTGGCCGTAGAGCAGCGGTGCCCCGCGTGAGCCCGCGAGCAGCGTGTGCGCGTCCAGGTCGGTCAGCGGGGTGAGCCGGGCGCCGTGGTCGGCCAGTACGTCGGTGGCCACGCCGCCGAGGCCGAACAGCACCAGCGGGCCGAGCACTTCGTCCTGGGTCACCCCGGCGATCAGTTCGACGCCGGAGGCGGCCATGGGCTGCACGACCACGCTCTCCATCAGGGCGCCGATGCGATCGGCGAGGTCGGTGAAGGCCGCGCGCACCGCGTCGTCGCCGACCAGGCGCAGCCGGACCCCGCCGACATCGCTCTTGTGCACGATGTGCGGGCCGTACGCCTTGAGCACGACCGCGCCGTCGGCGCCGAACGGGGCGAGTTCGCGGGCGAGCGCCACCGCCTCGTCGGCGTCGAACGCCTGCCGCCACGGGCTGACCTCGATGCCGTAGGCGCCCAGCAGGCGGGCGCAGGCGCGAGGCGGCAGCCATCCCCCGTCGGGCTCGCGCATCAGATGATCGGCGACGAGCGCGCGGGCCGCGCCGCGGTCGACGTCGGGCAGCGGCGGTACCGTGCCGCGCGGACGGGTCAGCCACATCGAGCGCCTGTAGGCGTGGGCGAGCGCGACGGCGGCGGTGCGCGCGTCGTTGTACACCGGCACCGTCCCGCCCACGGCGGGCAACAGCTCGACGGCCGCCCCGCGTTCCGGGGCGATCACCACGACGGGCCGCGCACGCACCGCGGGGCCCTCCAGGAGATCGCCCAGCGGGTCGCCGAGGGCGGTCGGCGCGAGGGCCAGGACGACCGCGTCCACGTGGCCGGCCGCCAGGACTCGGTCCACGCAGCGGCGCAGCGTCTCGCCGTCGACGGTGGCGGTGGTGTCGACGGGGTTGGCGCACGCGGCGCCGGCGGGCAGGAGGGCGCGCAGGTCGGCTTCGAGGTCGGGGCCGAAGCGCGGTACGGCCAGGCCCGCGTCCACGCAGGCGTCGGCCGCCAGCACCCCCGCGCCGCCCGCGTTGCCGATCACCGCGACCGAGGCGCCGTCGGGCAGGGGTTGCGCGTGCAGCAGGGCCGCGACGGCGACCAGGTCGCCGAGGGTCTGTACGGCGGTCACGCCGGCCTGGCGGAACAGCGCGCCGCGCGCCATGGTCGGGGTGACCGCGGCGGCGGTGTGCGACCCGGCGGCGCGGCGACCGGCGGCGGAGCGTCCCGCGTCCACGGTGAGCACCGGCTTGACGCGGCCGACGGTGCGCGCGATCCGGGAGAACTTGCGCGGGTTGCCGAAGGATTCCAGGTGCAGGATCGCCATCGTGGTGCGCGGGTCGGCCTGCCACCACTGGAGCATGTCGTTGCCGCTGACGTCGTACTTGTCACCGAGTGACGCGAACGTGGACACGCCGATCCCCAGGCGGTTCAACTGCTCGATCAAGGCGATCCCCACACCGCCGGACTGCACCGCCACCCCGGCGCCGCCGCGCGTGGGGACGGTCCAGCCGAAGGTCGCGTTCAGGGCGGTCGCCGGGTCGGTCTGTGCGATGCCCAGGCAGTTCGGGCCGACCATGCGCATCCCGTGCCGCCGGATGGAGGCGTGCACGCGCGCGGCCTGCTCCGGCGTACCGCCCGAGGTCACCACGACGACGGCCCGCACGCCGACCCGTCCACAGTCCTCGACCAGGTCGGGGACGCGGTCGGCGGGGACGGCCACCACGACCAGGTCGGGCACCTCGGGGAGCAGATCCGGCGTCGGGAACGCCGGCACTCCGTCCACCTGCGTCGCCGTGGGATGCAGTACGGCCAACGATCCGGCGTAACCGGCCGCCATCACGTTGTGCAGCAGCGCCCGGCCGACCGAGTCGGCCCGCCGCCCCGCGCCGGCGATCGCCACCGAGCGGGGCGCGAACAGCGGTACCAGGCCGGCCACATCGGCCAACGCCTCGCGCCGCGCCACGGCGGTCAGGTAGCGCTCGATCGTCGGGATGTCGCCGTCCAACGGGATCTCGCAGCTCAGCACGCCGGACACGAGCCGATTCCGCACCGGCATGCCCATGTCCTCCAGGACCCGCAACATCGGCCGGTTCCACGGCAGCAGGTCCGCCACCAGCGTGCGCACGCCGTCCGCGCGGGCCATCGTCACCACGTGCTCGATCAGCAGCGTGCCGATCCCCCGGCCGTGCCACGCGTCGGCCACGGCCAGCGCGAGTTCCGCCTCTCCGGAGCCGTCGGCGCCGGGGCCGGGGTCGGAGCCGTCGGCGCCGGGGCCGGGGCCGTCGGCGCCGTTGTACTCGACGACCCCGACCACCTCGTCCCCGTCGGACGTGAGCGCGATCAGCGCGCCGCAACCGTCCCGGTCGGGTGTGGTCACCCGCTCCGCGGTCTCGCGCGCCGCCGACTCCGACACCCCGAAGAACCGCAGGTACAGACTCTCCGCCGACATCGCGCGGTGCATCGCCGACACCCGGTCCCGGTCCTCGGGTCCCGGGCGCCGCAGCAGCACCGTCTCGCCGTCGGCGGCCAGCGCCCAGATCGCGTGCGGTGTACCGACCTCGTGCATGGTCCCGTTCCCTTCGGCCCGGGCGCGTTTCGCGCCGCTCGCCGCCAGCCTCGCGCCGATCCCACATGCCGGGCAGGGCCGACCGGTCCGGGGACTCGGGCCCAATGGCCCTGCCCGGGTCCGGGCAGGACGGGCAGTGTTCGAGGCACGGGCCGACAGGCGATCGTTCGGCCCCGGGGAGAAGGAGTCGACCGTGACCACGCACGTGGGAGCAACACCGATCGTCGTCGGCGTCGAACGCACCGACGCCGGCCGCCTCGCCGTCGTCTGGGCCGCCGACGAAGCCGCCCGACGCGGCCTGCCGCTGCGCCTGGTGCACGCGCTCGACTGGCCGATCGGCGTCGAGCGCCACCCCGAGCCGAACCCACACCGCCTGACCTGGGGCGAACGTTTCCGCGCGACCGGCACCCGGGCCCTGGACGAAGCCCGCGAAACGGCCGCGACCCGCCACCCTCGACTGAACACCGAGTCGGTCCTGGCCGACGGATCGCCCGTGGCCGTGCTGCGCGAGCACTCCCGGGACGCGGCGATGGTCGTGCTCGGCTCGCGCCGGCTGTCCGCGGCCACGGAGCTGTTGACCACTGGCGGAATCGCGGTACCGGTCATCGCGCACGCGACCTGCCCGGTGGTCGTGGTCCGAGAGCCCGAGCACACGAGCGGCGAGCCGCCGACCATCGTGGTCGCGGTGGACGGGGCGCCGCACTCCGAACCGGCCGTGGCGTACGCCTTCGACGAGGCCGCCCGGCGCGGCGCCACGATCGTGGCCGTCAATGTCCGCCAGTTTTCCGGCGGGTTGTTGGCCGGGATGCGGATGCGCGAGGAGATGCAGGAGGGCCGCCTGCGGCTCGCCGAGACGCTCGCGGGGTGGACGGAGAAGTACCCGAGCGTGCCGGTACACCGCGAGGTCGCCGTCGGTCACCCGGTCGCGGTCCTGCGCGAGGCCGCCGAGCACGCCCTGTGCCTGGTCGTCGGCACGCGCGGACGCGGCGGCTTCGCGGGCCTGCTGCTCGGCTCGGTCGGTCAGGGCCTGATCCACCACGCCCGCTGCCCGCTGGTGATCGTCCCCACCTCGGCGGACGAGACATCCACCGACCACGACTGAGCCCTCGCCGAACCGGGCATCGGCGCACGGTCGGCCCCGACGCCCCACCCCGATTTCCCACCCCCTCGAAGGGATTCCCCACCATGACCCAGGAATCGACCTCCCGTCCGGCTCCGCTCCAGGGGCACGTCATTGTCGGCTTCGACGGCTCCCCCGGCGCCGAACGAGCCGTGGACCTGGCCGCCGAGGAGGCCGCCCGCCGAGACACCACCCTCGAAGTGCTGCACGCCCTGGAATGGGTCGAAGTCGCCGGCGGCGACGACCGCTTCGGGCAGCAGCTGCGCGAGAACGCCCGCGCCATCGTCGACCGGGGCGCCGACCGCGCACGCGCCGGACACGGCGACCTGCGGGTGCTCGCCACGGTCGAACTCGCCAACGCCATCGATGCGTTGGAGGCCGCGAGCGACCGCGCCGCCCTGCTCGTCGTCGGCAGCCGGGGCATGGGCGGCTTCGCCGGCCTCCTGATGGGCTCGGTCAGCCTGCCCGTCTCGGCGGCGGCCCGCTGCCCGATCCTGGTCGTCCACCCCGACCACGACACCGCCGTCGACCGTCCCGCGAAGCCGATCGTGGTCGGCGTCTCCGCCGACGACTGCGGCCCCGCCCTGGAAGCCGCCTTCGCCCTGGCGGCGGCCCGGAACCTGCCCGTACACGCCATCCACGCGTGGCGCTACCCGGCCTCGATGGCCGGCGGCCTGGCGTTCGCCCCGGCCGTGTCGATCATCGACGACTGGCGCACGATGGCGGAGACCACCCTGACCACCGCCGTCAAGCCCTTCCGCGACAAGCACCCGGACGTCCCCGTCACCGAGGACGCCGTCCTGGACACCACCGCCCACGCCCTGATCACCGCAAGCGCCGACGCCGAACTCCTGGTCCTCGCCGCCCACCGCAACACCGGCCGCTTCGGCCCGAACCTGGGCCGAGCCATCCACACAGCCCTACACCACGCCCACTCCCCAATCCTCCTCGTGCCCACCCAGCCCAACCCCACCAAGCCCCCACACCCCGACGCCCCTCGCCGGCACGCGTAGCTCTCGGGGCTTATCCGGTGGCGATGCCGCGCCAGGCCTCGACCGCGGTACCCGACCGCGCCGCGCCGGACACCCGACAACGTCAGCCAAGGCGATTCGACCCTCATCGTCAACCGGTCTCCGCGGGAGGTGGCGAAGAGGATCGACGCCCGGCGCGCGGATACCTCCAAGCCGCCGATCCCGGCGCCGGGCGCGAACCCCATCGACCACGTGCCGTATGCGGTGAAGCACAAAATCGACCTCGCGGACACCGTGGTCCAAGCGCTGCTCATCGACGGCGGGAACGACGAGTTCGCCGGGGATGTGGTCGACTACCTCGTCAGGTACGGCGTGATCGATCAGACGCGTGAGTACCAGCGGCACCTGTCCGTGATGCTGAGCCATTACCACGCCGACCACTTCAACGGCGTGCGAGGCGTCTTGCGGCAGGCAAATCCGGCGAAAACCGGAACCGGTCACCGTCGCCCGCCAGGGTCTGCGGCGCATCCAACGCCACCCCGAAGTTCTCGACGGCTTCCTCACGGCAGCCGACCCGACACGACGAACCACAACCGGGACAGCGCGGAGCCGGGCCCGAGAGGACTGCTCGGCGCCGCGGCCTGCCCCGTGACGCTCCGGGTGGCCGGCCCGTCCTGATCGGGCTGGGGACGACTACCGGTCGACCACGCCTCGGGCGCGAAGAGGTCGACGAAGTCCAGGGTTTCCGCGCCACCGAGGCTTCGAGGTCGGCGACGGTGAGCGCGAGTTGCACATGGGACATGACAGCGGTCTCCCCGAACCCACACGGGAACGGTACTTCGAGAGTGCGAGCCCTGAAGGCGAAGCGGACAATGGAACTACTCCACTCCGATGCACACCTCTCGTGCACTCGACCCGGGAGATGGTCATGCGACGGCTCATCGCGCTGACCGCCGGTTCGCTGCTGTTGATCGCCTCCGCGGCATGCGGACCGTCAGACGAGAAAGTCACCAACAAACCGGCCCAGTCGGGCGTGGCGACATCCGGCACCGCCTCCGGAACCGGTTCCGCATCACCAGGAGGAAGCGCCACGAATTCATCGAACAACACGGTGGCCTCGGTCGGCAGCACGCTCGACTTGAAAGGCATCACCGGTGGGGAAAAGCTCAGCGTCACGGTGCTGAAGGTCACCGACAACGCCGTCCCCAAGAATCAGTTCTCCGAGCCCGAGACCGGCTCTCGGCTGGTATCCGTGCAGTTCAAACTGGAGAACACCGGCTCGAAGCCGTACAACGACGCGCCGAGCAACAGCGCCAAGCTGATCGACAGCGACGGCCAGTCGTTCAACGCCGCCATCGTCAACGAGACCACCGCCGGCCCCGCACTGAACAGCGTGACCATCAATACGGGGGCCGTGGGCTCCGGGTGGATCACCTTCGAGGTGCCCAAGTCGGCGCAACTCGCCAAGGTGCAGTTCACCATGGACAGCGGCTTCTCCAACAACACCGGAGAATGGCTGGTCCGCTGACACGTCCGCCGACGACGCGGGCGCCGTCTCGTACCGCATGCGGCGACATGTCGAACGCCCATGCATTTTATGGCAGATCGGGAACGCCACCTGTCACCCTCGGCACACTGCACCGCTGCGTGCCGAGGGCTTTGGGCTGGATGTGCGACGAATCGAACGGCCGTCGGTGGGCAGGGGCGTGGCCATGACGCTTCGCATGGGATGTACGGTCGTCACCACCTCCGATCTGCCTCGGGCCGTCGAGTTCTGGGTGTCCGCGCTTGGGCTTCGGCCGCGTGATCCGGTTACCGGGGACACCGAATTCCTCGTCATGCTCGACCCGAAGAGCGGCCGGCACAGGCTTTCGCTGCAACTCGGTGAGGTGCGCGAGCGGGTCGAACCGGTGCGCGTTCATCTGGATCTGTACACCGACGACCAGGCCGGCGAGGTCGAACGGCTGATCCGGCTGGGCGCGGGCCGGCCCGAGTGGGACTACCCGGACGACCCGGACTTCGTCGTGCTGACCGACCCCGACGGCCACCCGTTCTGCGTGGTGGCGCACAACCCGGAGGATGCCGGCGGCTGACGGGCCGGCGACGGGATGTACCGAGGGTGGGAGGGGTCGCGGATCGTATGCCCTGCCGCACACGATCCGCGACCCCGGATGGTGACCGGGACCGGTGCTCAGAGTTGTCCGGTGCTCGGGAAGCGTTCCCAGACCCGGTGCGTGGCCAGCAGCCGAGCCGTCGCGTCGACCACGGCCGCCGGATCGTTCTCGACGAGGACACCCGGGGTGTCGACGGGGATGCCCGCCGCGGCGAGCGCTTCGGCGCCCGTGGACCAGCCGCCGACGACCTTGGCGTGCCGGTACGCCTCGGCGAGGATGAGCGCTACGCGCGGGTCCAGCACGCCTGTTCCGGAGCCCGCCTTGGCGTCGCGGGCGCCGTACGCGTCGGCCGCCGGTGCGGGTGCGCTCGCGAGCAGCACCGCGTCGAACTCCACCGAGCGGGCGGCGGCGAACGTACGCTGCACCGGGACCGCTTCGTCCGAGGAGCCGCCGAGCGCGCCACCGGTCGGCGCGATGATCAGCGGGACCATGTCCGCCTCGGCGATCGCGTCGCGCGCCGTGCGCAGAGCGCCGAGGTCGCTGCCCTCGTCCGCGACGATGCCGACGACGCGCCCGGCCACCGGCCAGGTTCCGCCGACCTGGGACAGCGCAGGGCTGGGCCGTACGGACGCCGGCGGCTTCGTCGGCGCGGGCGCGGGCAGTCCCAGCCCGGCGGCGACCGCTTCGCACAGTTGCTCGTCCACATTGGCCAGCACGCCCAGCACCCGCTCGCGCACGGCCTTCTCGTAACACTTGGCGAGCTCGAACGTGTAGGCGCCGACCACATGTTCGCGCTCGACGTCGCTCAGGCTCAGCCAGAAGAGCCGCGCCTGGCCGAAGTGGTCGTCGAAGGACGCCGGTGCCTCGCGTACCTTCGTGGCGGCCGGTACCGCCACCGGGGTCTCCACGTACGCTCCCGCGTCGGCGCCGGCCAGGAACGGGCAGCCCCCGTCGAGCGAGTTCGGGCGATACGGCGCGACGCCCGTGTGTACCGCGTCCTGATGGAACCCGTCGCGCTGCATGTCGTTGATCGGCGCGTGCGTGCGGTTGATCGGGATCTGCGCGAAGTTGGGGCCGCCCAGACGGGTGATCTGGGTGTCCAGGTAGGAGAACAGCCGACCGGCCAGCAACGGATCGTCGGTCAGGTCGATCCCGGGGACGAGATGACCCGGATGGAAGGCGACCTGCTCGGTCTCGGCGAAGAAGTTCTTCGGGTTGGCGTTCAGCGTGAGCAGCCCGATCGGCTGTACCGGCGCCAGTTCCTCCGGCACGATCTTGGTGGGATCCAGCAGATCGATGCCCTCGAACGTCTGCTCCGGCGTGTCGGGAAAGGTCTGGATGCCGAATTCCCACTGCGGAAACGCGCCCGCCTCGATCGCGTCCGCCAGATCGCGCCGATGGAAGTCCGGGTCCATACCGTTGATCAGCTGCGCCTCCTCCCACACCAGTGAGTGCACGCCCGCCTTGGGCTTCCAGTGGAATTTCACCAGGGTGGTCGACCCGTCGGCGGCGACCAGTCGGAAGGTGTGGACGCCGAAGCCCTCCATGGTCCGGAAGGAGCGGGGGATGCCCCGATCGGACATGTTCCAGATGGTGTGGTGGGTGGCCTCGGTGTGCAGCGAGACGAAGTCCCAGAACGTGTCGTGCGCGCTCTGCGCCTGGGGGATCTCCCGATCCGGATGCGGCTTCCCCGCGTGGATGACGTCGGGGAACTTGATGGCGTCCTGGATGAAGAACACCGGGATGTTGTTGCCGACCAGGTCGAAGACACCCTCGGAGGTGTAGAACTTGGTCGCGAACCCCCGGGTGTCGCGCACGGTGTCCGCCGAGCCGCGCGAGCCGAGCACGGTGGAGAAGCGCACGAACACCGGCGTCTCCACCCCTTCGGCGAGGAACGCCGCCTTGGTGACCGATGTCGCCGTGCCGTAGCCGCGAAAGACGCCGTGCGCCGCCGCGCCGCGCGCGTGCACCACCCGCTCGGGAATGCGCTCGTGATCGAAATGGGTGATCTTCTCGCGCAGATGGTGGTCCTGGAGCAGTACCGGGCCGCGCGGCCCCGCCTTGAGCGAGTGGTCCGAGTCGGGTACGCGCAATCCCTGGGCGGTGGTCAGGAACGCGCCCGCCTGGGCCCGAGTGGACTGCTCGGCGCCGGTGGCCTGCCCCGTGGGGCTCTGGGTGGCCGGCCCGTCCTGATCGGGCTTGGGGGGAAGCGGGTCGTGCGGGTCGGTCGGTTCCGCCACCGATGGCGCGCGGCTGCCGGGACGTCCGGGAATCTGCGGGGCGGGGTCGGACTTGCTCATCATTCCTCCGGGCACAGCGATTGCTGGGACCGTTGCCGCTTGCCCGTCCACGCGCGGGTGATACATCCGACGGGGCGCGGGTTCCCCGGATTCCCTCATTCGTCGTCACCCGGGGCCCGGAAGCCGGAAGTCGATGTCCTCGGCCGGGAGGATGCGGGCGCCCATGTTGCGCTCCATCATGCGCAGCGCCGCGTCGGCGAGGTCCTCGTGGATGTGGGCGACGGCGTCCCGTGCCACGGTCACCTCGAAATGCCGGATGTGGGCGTCCAGCGCCGAGTAGAGCACGCACTGCTCGGTGACCTGCCCCGTGAGCACGATGTGCCGTACGCCCTTTTGCGTGAGCAGGTATTCGAGCGGGGTCTGGTAGAAGATCGAATGGCGGGCCTTGACCACGAACATCGACAGGTCGTCGGGACGGATCGACTCGACGAGGTCGGCACGCGGACCGTTCAAGGCCGCCCGGACGATCTCCCCGTGATCCGAGCGCCAGCGGCCGAAGTTCTCGTTCACGTAGATGACGTCCGCCCCGTCCCGTCGCGCCCGGTCCAGCAGCAGGCGCAGCACGGGCAACACGCGGCGTACGGAGGGTGCCAGAACGTCGGCGTCCTCGTGCTCGTACGTATTGATCATGTCGATGACGACGAGGGCGACGTGGTTCACGGTGACTCGATCGTGGATTCGGGGAGCGGTGCCGCACGACTCCCTGGCGGCCGTATTCGCCTGCGCGTACCCCGAAGTGTCGCCGCACAAGCGCCGGCACGGGTGAGGCGGCGAAAAGCGGGCAGCGGGCGTGGGGGGGCGCCGTCGCCCGACCCGACCCCACCCGACCCGCCCGGAACGCGGCGACCCCGTACATCACCGGATCAGCGACGAACAGGAGCGTTCGCCCATGAACCGCGAACCATGTCTCGACATCCACCGAACCCGCGGGCGACTCGCGGTGGCAGCCGTGTCCGGCGAACTCGACGCGGACACGGCGCCCGGCCTCGATCGGCAAGTGCGCGAAGTGCTCGCCCGGCACCCGGATCTCGTCCTGGACCTGGCCGGAGTCGACGGGTGCGACTCCTCGGGGTTCGACGCGTTGTTACGGCTGCGTCGGCGCGCGTCGGCGGCCGGCGGGCGATTGTTCCTGGCATCCCCGCCACCTCGGATAGTCCGGCTCCTGGCGACGAGCCACTCGGACATCGTCTTCGCCGTGCACAGCGACGTCGACGACGCTCGGGCCGCGTACACCTGCGGGGAACACGAACAGACCTCGCACTGAGCCGGAAGGCCCTCTCTCCGCTTCGCCGTCAGCCGCCGCAGACGCAGGCCGCGGCGGGTGCCGGATCGGCCTCGGACCCACCGGCACAACAGGCGTCGGTGCCCGAGAGGATGGGATTCTTGCCCATCCGGTCGGCGTCGGCCTTGACCACGTAGACCTCCCACGGCTCCTTGCCGGGGCCGTGGACCCACACCTTGTCCTGGAGGGCGTAGCAGCAGGAGGTGTCGTTCTCCTCGAACGTGGCGAGTCCGGCGTCCTTGAGGCGGGTGGTGGCGGCGGTGACGTCGTCGGTGGATTCGACCTCGACGCCGAGGTGGTCCAAACGGGTGTCCTGGCCGGCCTCGCCCTCGATCAGGACGAGCTTCAACGGCGGGTCGGTAACGGCGAAGTTCGCGTAGCCGGGTCGGCGCTTGGCGGGCTCCACGCCGAACAGCTCGGAGTAGAAGGCCACCGACGCTTCGAGGTCGGCGACGTTGAGCGCGAGTTGCACACGGGACATGACAGCGGTCTCCCCATCGGCTTGTATCGATGTCGATCGATACAAGCTTGCGCGTTGCATCGAAGAACGTCAACATAGAGGAATGTCGAAACAGAAACTCGTGGTGCTCGGCCGGGACGCCGACGGATGTTGCCCGGCCCTGCTGACCGCCCCGCTGGACGAGGAGCAGGCCGTCGATCTGGCGCGGGTGTTCAAGGCGATGGGCGACCCGGTGCGACTGCGCTTGCTGTCGATGATCGCCTCCCGCGCGGGCGGGGAGATCTGCGTCTGCGATCTCACCCCGGCGTTCGACCTGTCCCAGCCGACGATCTCCCACCACCTCAAGCTGCTGAAGCAGGCCGGGCTGATCGCCTCCGAACGGCGCGGGACCTGGGTGTACTACCGGCTCCTGCCCGCCACGACCGACCGCCTCGCCGCGATCCTCACCCGCCCCGCCGGCGACCCCCTCCCCAAACCCGCCCCCGCCCCCGCTCCGGTCGACGCGTGAGCGCCCCGGCCGCGACCCCGGCGGGACCGGTCGCCGGGCGACTGTCGTTCCTCGACCGCTTCCTCGCGGTGTGGATCCTGATCGCGATGGCCGCCGGGCTCGGCCTGGGCCGACTCGTCCCCGGCCTGGGTGACGCGCTCGCGAAGGTGACGGTCACCGGGGTCTCGCTGCCGATCGCGCTCGGCCTGCTCGTGATGATGTACCCGGTGCTCGCGAAGGTCCGCTGGGACCGGCTCGACACCGTCACCGGCGACCGGCGGCTGCTGCTGCCGTCCCTGGCCCTGAACTGGATCGTGGGCCCGGCGCTGATGTTCGCCCTCGCGTGGCTGATGCTGCCCGATCTGCCCGAGTACCGCACCGGCCTGATCGTCGTCGGCCTGGCCCGCTGCATCGCCATGGTGATCATCTGGAACGACCTCGCCTGCGGCGACCGCGAGGCCGCCGCCGTCCTGGTCGCGCTCAACTCGGTGTTCCAGGTGATCGCGTTCGCCGCACTCGGCTGGTTCTACCTCGACGTGCTGCCCGGATGGCTCGGCCTGGAACGCACCGACCTGGACGTGTCCGTATGGGAAATCGCCCGCAGCGTACTGATCTTCCTCGGCATCCCGCTCCTGGCCGGGTTCCTCACCCGCCGCCTCGGCGAGAAGACCCGGGGCCGGACCTGGTACGAGACGACGCTGATCCCCAGGATCGGCCCGTTCGCCCTGTACGGACTCCTGTTCACCATCGTCGTGCTCTTCGCCCTCCAGGGCGACGCCGTCACCTCCAAGCCGCTCGACGTCGCCCGGATCGCGCTGCCCCTGCTCGCCTACTTCGCGCTGATGTGGGGCGGATCCATGGCCGTCGCACGCGCCGTCGGCCTGGACCACGCGCGGGCCACGACACTGGCGTTCACCGCCGCGGGCAACAACTTCGAACTCGCCATCGCGGTCGCCATCGCCACCTTCGGCGCCGGCTCCGGACAGGCCCTCGCCGGAGTCGTCGGCCCCCTCATCGAAGTGCCGGTGCTGATCGGCCTCGTGTACGTCGCCCTCGCCGCCCGCCGCCACTTCCCCCAACCCACCGCGACCGTAGCCCCGGAAGGTCCCGCCCGTGTCTGAACCCGCCACGCCCTCCGTACTGTTCGTGTGCGTCCACAACGCCGGACGGTCCCAGATGGCCGCCGCATGGCTCACCCACCTCGCCGACGGCCGGGTCGAGGTACGCTCCGCCGGATCCGCGCCCGCCGGCGCCGTGAACCCGGCCGCCGTCGCGGCGATGACGGAGGTCGGCATCGACATGTCCGCCGAGACGCCGAAGATCCTGACGACGGAGGCAGTACGCGCGTCCGACGTGGTGATCACGATGGGCTGCGGCGACACCTGCCCGATCCTCCCCGGCAGGCGATACCTCGACTGGAAGCTCGACGACCCGGCCGGACAGGGCGTCGAGGCCGTACGGCCGATCCGCGACGAGATCGAACGACGCGTCCGCGCCCTGCTCGCCGAACTCGGCATCGAGGCGGCCTGACCGGCGCCGCCGCCGTGTACCGCACTCCGACGATCGCCCTCCCTGCGTTCGGACGTTCGCCAGGCGACATCAACCGGGGACTGCCCGAGCCGGTCCCGGCCGTGTACCCGGTTCGCCGATCTTCCGCGTCGGGCTCGGGCAGGCTTGTCACGTGACCTACTTCGTACACGTCGACGTCGTCCCCCCGAGCGGGCACCCGCCTCTGGACAACCTGCAGCGGGCGGGCATATCAAGCCTGCTCGCCGAACCCCTGGAACGCCTGGAGGGCGTCGACGGCCCCGACGACATGCGCATCGACCTCGACGATTACCGCGTCGGCTCGCATCCCGAAGGCGCCCTGGTGCTCATGGAACTGAACGCCCCCGCACTGGAGTTCGCCGAGACGGCGGCCCGTGCGGTGGTCGAGGAGATCCTGGAGAACACCGAAGGCCTGGAGGAGTGGGCGGTTGCCTCGTGCGAGGTCAAATTGCACGACGCGCTCGCGCGCAAGAGCCTCGCCGCCGCCGACGGCCCCGACGCGCCGCCCGCGGACCCGGCAGAGCGCGCCCTACTCCACCGCCGCCCCGTGCCGGACCCGAACGTGGGAGCGCCGACCGACGAGGAAGTCGAGAGATATTGCGGGCGACTTCGGAGCCTGGCCCCACGTCTGACCTGTTTCACCGCAGCCCGATTCGCTTACACCGCCTCGGCCCCGCTCCCCCACGCCACCGTCGAACTGGCGGCAGGCGCCCTCGTCTACGCCATCGATCTGCTCACCGACGAACTCTTCGGCGACCTGGTGAGCCTGGCCGAGGACGAAGTGGCCGACCACGTCGGGGACTCCGACGCGGACTTCTTCATTCTGGACGAACTTCCGCCCGCCTTCGCCGAGCAGTACACCGAGCTGTTCGTCCGCCGATTCATCATCGCCGCCGCCGGTGTGACCCAACGCCTCACCTCGACCACGTGGCACCCGCCGGCCACCACGGCCGAGGCATTGGCCCTGCACCTCCTCCTCCAGGAAGCCATCCCCGTCCTCGACATCCACGGCCTGTACGACCACGACATCAAGAGCGCATACGCCGCGTTCAGAGAGGCGGTTCTGGGCGACCTCGACCCGGAATGGCTCTACGAGGAAGACCCGTTCGACGAACAGGGCTCGGTCACCGACTGGTTCAAAACCTTCGGATCCGACACACGGGTCCACTTCTACACCCTCGGCAACTGACGAACGCGGCACGAAGAGGCCGTCCGCCACCCCACATCACGCACCCGCCGCCGTCGCCCGCGAAACGATGTGGCGTAGGTATGCCTGCGGGTCATGCATGAACCGGCGCCAGTGGTCGACGAGTTGGAGATCCTCCCAGGTGGCGTGGCGAATACCGTGATCGCCGACTTCGACGATGTCGGCATCGGGGGTGGCGGCGAGGATGGGCGAGTGGGCGGCGCAGATGATCTGCGAGCCCGTACGCGTGAGGTCGTGCATGAGGTCGACGAGGGTCGAACACCGCGTCGCGAAGAGGGCCCGTTTCCCGGAATTTGCCGGTTCGGCGGGACCCCTTCGCCCGGCATGGCCGCCTGTGTGAGTGTTTCGCTTGCTCGGGCACGAACCCCGTCCTGCCCGGTCGTTCGCGGCTCACGAGATGCCCGCGACAGCAGGTCGGTGTCGTGGTCGAGGTCTGCCTTCCACCAAGGAGCCTCGATGAATCGAAGAGTGACCACCACCACCGGGACCGTCCTCGCCTTACTCGCCGGCCTCACCGTCGGCGCGGCGGCCCAGTCGGCCGCGGCCGAACCGCCCGCGCCGCCCGGCTCTCAGGCGCTCGCCGTCTCCGCCGCCGACCGGGCCGCCGCAAGCGGTCTGGACGTCCTGGCCAAGGGACCCGACGAGCAGTACGAACGGCAGTCGGTGACGCCGTGGGTCGACGATCTGTACTCCGTCGCCTACGAGCGCACCTACCGCGGCCTGCCGGTCGTCGGCGGCGACGCCGTCGTCCTCGCCGACGGCAGGGGCCGCGTCCGCGCGACCCAGTCCGCGAGCGACGTACAGATATCCACCCCTGTTCACCCGATCGTGACGGCCGACGCTGCGGAGACCACCTCCAGGGCCGAACTCGCGTCGGTGGACCGGGTCGAGTCGCACCGCCTGGTCGTCCGCGTCAGGGACGATCGGAGCAATCTCGCCTGGGAGACCGTGCTCGTCGGCCGCACCGCGACCGCGCCCAGCAGGCTGCACGTCTTCGTCGACGCGAGCACGGGCACGGTGCTCGACAAGGTCGACGACGTCAAGGCCGGCACCGGCAACAGCCAGTGGAACGGCCCGAACATCCCGATCGACACCACCAAGTCCGGTGCCAGGTATTCGCTGCGCGACCCGGGCCGACCCGGCCTGTCCTGCGCGGACTACTCCACCGGGACGGTGTTCTCCAAGTCCACCGACTCCTGGGGCAACGGCCAGGCGTCGAGCAAGGAAACCGGCTGCGCCGACGTCATGTTCGCGGCCCAAAAAGAGTGGAACATGCTCCGCGACTGGCTCGGTCGCAACGGCCACAACGGCAGCGGCGGCAGTTGGCCGGTCAAGGTCGGCCTGAACGACGTCAACGCCTACTGGGACGGCTCGTCCGTCTCGATCGGACACAACCAGGCGAACAAGTGGATCGCCTCGATGGACGTCGTGGGCCACGAATTCGGCCACGGCATCGATCAGTTCACCCCCGGCGGCGCCAACGGTGAGGCCGGACTCGGCGAGGGCACCGGCGACATCATGGGCGCGCTGACCGAGGCGTACACGAACGAATCCTCGCCCTACGACACCCCCGACTACACCGTCGGCGAAACGGTCGACCTGGTCGGCCAGGGTCCCATCCGCTACATGTACAAGCCGTCCACCAACGGCGACCCGAACTGCTACAGCTCGTCGATCCCCAACACCGAGGAACACGCGGCGGCGGGGCCGCTGAACCACTGGTTCTACCTGCTCGCCGAGGGCACCAACCCGGGCGGCGGCAAGCCGACCAGCCCGACCTGCAACAACACCACCCTCACCGGCGTGGGCATCCAGAAGGCCGGCAAGATCTTCTACGGCGGCATGCTGCTCAAGACCGGCGGCATGACCTACAAGAAGTACCGCACCGCGACCCTGAAATCGGCGAAGACCCTCGACCCCACGTGCGGTCTGTTCAACAAGACCAAGGCCGCGTGGAACGCCATCAGCGTGCCCGCCCAGTCCGGTGACCCCACCTGCACCGCGGGTACCGGCCTGGACGACTTCTCGGTCGCCTTCACCTCGCCCTCGGGCATCGTGACACCGGGCGATTCGGTCACGACCGCGGTGAGCACGGCCGTGACCGGGGGCGCGGCGCAGAACGTCACGCTGTCCACGAGCGATCTGCCCACCGGTGTGACCGCGACCATCACGCCGGCGTCCGCCGAGGCGGGCGGCTCGACGCTGACCCTGTCGGCGAGTTCGACCGCGCCGGCGGGCACCTACCCCGTGACCGTCACCGGTAGCGGCCCCACCGCCACCCACACCGCCCGGTACACCCTCACCGTCACGGGTCCCGGCAACCGGAGCCTGGCGCCGCCCGACATCGACGTGGCGAACGTCCAGGCGCATCTGGCGCAGCTCAACCAGATCGCGAACCAGAACGGCGGCAACCGCCGTGCGGGCAGCGCCGGTTACACCGCGTCCGTGGCCTACGTGAAGGGCAAGCTCCAGGCCGCCGGCTTCACCGTGTCCGAGCAGGTGTGCACCTCCTGCCGATACCGTTCCAACAACCTGATCGCCGACTGGCCCGGCGGCCCCGCCAACCAGGTCGTCATGTTCGGCGCCCACCTGGACGGCGTCAGTGCCGGTCCCGGCATCAACGACAACGGCTCCGGCTCGGCCACCCTCCTGGAGAACGCCCTCGCGCTCGCCCGGGCCAACCCCACCCTCACCAAGCACGTGCGCTTCGGCTGGTGGGCCGGGGAGGAACAGGGCCTCCAGGGCTCGCAGTTCTACGTCAGCCAACTCACCTCGACCCAGCGCTCCGCGATCCGGGGCTACTACAACTTCGACATGGTCGCCTCACGCAACGCGGGCTACTTCGTCAACAACATCAACTCGGCCACCGCCGCGCCCCTGAAGGCGTACTGGGACACGCTGAACCTGCGTCCCGAGGAGAACGTCGAGGGCCAGGGCCGCTCCGACGACTACTCCTTCCAGCGGGCCGGCATCCCCACCTCCGGCTACGCGGCCGGCGCCAGTGCCACCAAGACCTCGGCGCAGGCGGCCAAGTGGGGCGGCCGGGCCGGCGCGTCCTACGACGCGTGCTACCACTCCGCGTGTGACACCACGAGCAACATCGACGCCACGGTCCTCAACCGCAGCGCCGACGGCGTGGCCTACACGATCTGGAAGACCGCGGTCGCCGTCACCACGCCCACCACGTAACCCTCGACGATCCCCGGTACCGGCCGCCCTGAAGCAGGCCGGTACCGGGGATCGCCACGTCTGGCGATTCGGGCCGGGTTCAGCGGCCGGGTTCAGGGCCCGGGTTCAGGGGTGGTCGGGCAGGTCGATGCCGTGTTGTTCGGCGAGTCGTTCCAGGGCGTCCAGGCGTGCCTGCCAGACCTCCGTGCCGTATGCGTCCTCGTCCCGACGGGCCTGATCGAGCTTGTCGCGGGCCTCTTCGATGCCGCCGGTCAGTTCGTGGATGAATTCCCCCACGGGGTGCCTCCTCGAGTGGTGGGCGGGGCAAGTGCGGCGGCGGTGTTGTCGACGTTCGCGAACGCGTTCGTTGTACGCCCCTCCATCTCCTGACGCTTGCCGCAGTTGCCAATCTTATCAATTGCTAAGCTATCGTCTTCGTCGGGCATCAGGTCTCGTTGTGCCGAGCCGGCACGGAAGCGACCCGAGAGGGAGGTGGACGCGGATGCCAGGAAGCTGGGGGGATCTGTTCAGGTGCGCCGTGTGGACGCGGGCTCGCGAAACGGCCGCACGATCGAGATCGGCGCGACGTTCGGACCGGTGTGCGGCGCGGAGCGGCGGTACGGGCCGCGGATCGTCGCGCCGCAGCGCCGCGCGTACGTGCTGCCGGCCACGGGGCCGGTGACCGCCCCCGCCCTGCGCGAACTCGACGCGCCGGGATCCTTCCCACGACCAAGTACACGAGTACACGCGCACACGCGCACAAAAGCACAGACGCGAGGACCATCCGTGCCCACCCCACACCCACCCGAGCAGCCCGGCCGCCACGCGGCGACCGCCGCGGCCGCACCCCCTCGCACCGTGACCCCCGGGAAGGACGTGGAACGGTGAGCACCCCCCTGTACGAACTGAAGGCCGAGTTCTTCAAGACGCTCGGGCACCCGGCCCGCATCCGCGTCCTGGAACTGCTCAGCGAACGCGAGCACTCCGTCGCCGAGATGCTCCCCGAAGTCGGCATCGAGGCGTCGCGGCTGTCCCAGCAGCTGGCCGTGCTGCGCCGCGCCAACCTGGTGGTGGTCAGCCGTCGGGAGGGGTCGACGGTCTACTACACCCTCACCAGCCCCCAGGTGAGCGAACTGCTCGCGGTCGCGCGCGGCATCCTGACCGGGCTGCTCACCGAACAGATGGAACTCCTCCAGGACCTGCGCGCGACCACGCGCGAGGTCTCCCCCGGGCCGCCCCGGGGCTGAGTCGGACCGCATCCGGAGCCGCCCACCCGCACGACGGCCGCCGGGAACGAACGCCCGGCCACGGGCGGCCCGCGGGCATCGGCACGGCGCACCTTCCAGGAACGAGGTTCCGCACCATGAACGACCGGCGGCAGGCACCCCACACCACGCGGGACACCCCTCCTCCCCCGGTCGGGACACGGGCCGCCGGCCGGCTCGCCCTCCTGCCCCGACGCGGCGACCTGCGCAGCATGCGCCGCTCCCCCGGACGCGACCTGATCGCGGGCCTGACCGTCGCGGTGGTCGCGCTGCCGCCGGCGCCGGCGTTCGGCGTGGCCTCGGGACTGGGCGCCCAGGCCGGGCTGGTCACCGCCTGGGACCGCACCTGAACGGCCCCGGTTCGACCACCACCGCCGACGCCCCCCATCCCGAGCGATCGGATCGGAGAAACGCCATGCCTCCCGACGACACGAACACGGAGCGCCCCACCCCGCCACGCCCCGTCGGGAGACGGCAGACCCAGAAGGAGATGGAGCGAGGCATCATCGTCTGGCTCCTCGTATTCACCTTCGGAACGCACTTGATCGGCGGCGGAATCTGGCTCTACATCCACTTCAGCGGTCGCGGCTGACCGCCCCCGCGTGAACAAGGCCGACTGCAGGATCGACGGATTCGGACCCATGCGACTCAAGTCCGCCGTCGTCAAGAAGGCCTGAACCCGACCCCGCGCCAAGGTCGCGGCCCCGCTCAGCTCTCGAATTCGCGGACGCGCAGCACGTCGAGGTTGCGGAACGTGGGCGGCCCGTCGCACAGCTCGGCCAACCGGGCCGCGAACTCGGCCGTCTCGGGGCGGTTGGAGTTCTCCATCGCCAGTTCGTGGGAGGGGAATTCCACGATGTTCAGATACACGTTCTCCTGGTCGAGGTCGCGGGTCTGCGCAGCACGCGTCGCGATGCGGTGACCCTCGTTCTTGGCGACCCAGGCGTCCAGGGCGGCGTCGAACTCGTCGATGCGGGTCGTCCGGTATTCGATGATCTGGATGAATGTCATTGCTCCGGCCCTCGGCGTTCGTAGTGACGGACGGGCCGCCGGCCGCGGGACAGCGGCCCCTGCCACCTTCCAGGGTCCCGCCGGCGCTCCGGACTCGCAAAGCCGCGCCCCGAGGTCGCCCGAGGCTCCGGTCCGCCAGGGTCGGCGTGTAGCCGCAGGCCGACAGGGAACGATCCCAGCCGGTGGCACCCGAAGGCGAGAGGGATCGTATGCGGATCGGCATCATCACGACCGCACGCCCGGGTCTGGAGCACCTGGCCACCCGCGCGGAGGAACTCGGTTTCAGTAGTTTCTGGGTATACGACACACCGTTGGTCCACGGTGATCCGTTCATCGGCCTCGCGCTCTGCGCCACGTCGACCGACCGAATCAAACTCGGTATCGGCGTCACCTCACCGGCGCTGCGCTCCGCGCCCGCCGCGGCGGCGGCGCTCGGCAGTCTCAACGCCCTCGCTCCCGGCCGCATCGTCTGCGGCGTCGGCACCGGCAACACCGCGCGCCGCACGCTGGGCATGCGGCCGGCGAAGACGGTCGAACTGGAGTCGTTCACCGCTGCCTTGCAGGATCTCACCGCGGGCCGCGAGTCGGACCATCACGAGGGAAGCCGGTCGAGCAGGGTGCGCTTTCTGCACGTCGACGGCTACGTCGACACCGAGGATCCGGTGGAGTTCGTCGTGGCCGCGTTCGGCCCGAAGGTTGCCGCCGTCGCCGGCCGCCTGGGTACGGGAATGATCTCCTTCGCGCTGCACGCCCCCGAGGCCTGGTCCGCGCTCGGCCGGGCCCGCCTGGCAGCGGCACGGGCCGCGGGCAACAGCGAGCAGGCGCATGCGTACCTCGTCTCCTCCCTGTACATCCTCGCCGACGGCGAGGACCGGTACGGCGATGCCGTCAAGGACGCGATGGGGCACATCGCGGTGAGCGCACTGCTCCTCGCCGTGGAGGACCCGGCCTTCCGCGCGGCCCTGCCGCAGGAGGAGTCCGCGGCTGTCGACCGCCTGCTCCACCTGCGCGGTACCACCGCCACCGACCCCAACCGCCACCACACGCTCTACCACAACTATCTCGGCCGACTGTCCCCCGAGGAACGCGACCTCGTCGTGCCGTCACTGGTGGACAGGTTCGGTCTGATCGGTACCAGGGACGAACTCGGAGAGCGGATCGACGCGCTGGAGAAGTCGGGCGTCGACGAACTCGTGATCCAGCCCGTGGTGAACCCCGAGGCGGAAATGGCCGAACTCGCCCGGCTCCTGCCCTGACGCCGCACGGCCCGATCACGGCGGCGCTGTCCCGAACATCGTCCGGGCAAGACCCAACCAGGCCCGAGGGTGTTCCGCTTGTCCGACCGCCGTCAAACGTGCCTCGAAAGAGTGAACTCCGGGGTCACGATGCCACGGCGACGGCGCCGACGGCCGGCCCGAAATCCCGGCGCCCTGGCCGCTGTCCGCTCTCCGACGGCTCGCCGCCAGTCGTCCTCGAAGGCGTCTCCGCCCGAAAACCCCATTGCCGTCGACGCCTCGCACCGCCCACGGTGGACGCCGTGAACCGATCCTCCCGACGTCGTCGTGACCCGGCCGCCGAGACCATCGCCCGCGGCGTGGCCAGTGGCGAGGAACTCTTCGGTGGCAAACTCGCCCACAACCACGGCGCGTTCGCCCATCAGGACGCGCACCTGCACCTGTCGCTGCTCGGCACGTTCCGGCAACTTCCCCGGCTGGTCGCGGCGTCGGTCCGGCTGGCCTGGCGCACCGACCCCCGGGCGTTGTCGGCGGTCGGTCTCGCCGAACTCGGGCGGGGTGTGGCCGGAGCGTTCAGTCTGCTGGCCACCAATCAGGTCCTGGTGCGGTTGTTCGCCCAGGGCGCCACTCCGGACCGGGTACGGGCCGCGTTGCCGGCCCTGTTGGCGCTGGCCGCGTCCGGGGTGGTCGTGTCATTGCTACAGGCGCTCTCCACCGGCGCGGCCGGACGTCTGGAGCCCAAACTCGAACGTGTTGCCGAGACGTCGCTGCTGAGCAAGACGGCCAGGGTGGAGATGGCCACCCTGGAGGACGGCGACTTCAAACGCCTGCTGCAATCGGCGAGTTGGGGCACCGACGCCTCCCGGCGGATGATCTCCTACACGATCGGCATCGCCAACGCGTTGATCTCCCTCGCCGCCGCCGCAACCGTGCTCGCCGTGCTGCATCCGGTGCTGCTGCCGCTCCTCGCGTTGATCACCGTTCCCCAGGCTTGGGGGGCGGTCCGCGATGCGCGCCGGCGCTACGCCTCCGTGCAGCAGTGGATCGACCACAACCGGCAGCAGGGCGAAGTCGCCTGGCATCTGCGGCACATCGGGGCCGGTCCCGAGATCCGCGTACACGGAGTCGGCGACTACCTGGTGGAACACTTCGAGCGGATGGCCGCGGCCGGCGAGGCCGAGGAGAGCCGACTCGCGCGCGCCGAAGCCGTCACCGGCCTGCTGTCCGCCGCCCTGGCGGGGCTGGCCACGGGCGTGACATACGTCGTGCTGGGATGGCTGACCTGGACCGGGCGCACCGGGCTGGCCGCCTCCGGCACCGCGGTCCTGGCGATCCGCACCGGCACCGGAGCACTGACCCGGCTCGTCGAACAGGTCCAACAAACGTACAAACAATCGCTGTTCGTCCAGGACCTCGAACGCGCCTGCGCACTCGCCGACGAACACGCCATCCCGCGCGGCGGCCTGCCCGTGGAGCGGTTCCCCGACCGCATCCGGCTCGACGATGTCACCTACACCTATCCCGGCCGCGACACCCCCGCCGTCGACGCCGTCTCCCTGACCATCGAACGCGGCCAGGTCATCGCGCTCGTCGGCGAGAACGGCTCCGGCAAGTCCACCCTGGCCAAGATCATCGCCGGGCTGTACCGGCCGCAGTCCGGGCACATCCGCTGGGACGGCATCGACGACACCACCTTGGACCGCGACCAACTCTTCGGCCGCGTCGCCCTGATCTCCCAGTCCTTCACCGAATGGCCGTTCACCGCCGCCGCCAACATCCGCATCGGCCGCCCCACGACGCGAGGGCACACCACCGACGGCGTCGCCACGACCGTGCCCGGCCCACGGGCACACCCCGACACCGCCCCGGAGCGCCCGGATCCCGCGCTCGAAGCCGCCGCCCGATACGCCGAGGCCGACCGCGTCATCGACGAACTCCCGAAGAAATGGCACACCCTCCTCGACCGCTCCTACGTCGGCGGAGTGGCCCTGTCCGGCGGACAATGGCAACGCATCCTCCTGGGCCGCGGCGTCTACCGCGACGCCGACCTGATCATCGCCGACGAACCCACCTCCGCCCTCGACGCCAGGGCCGAAATCGCCGCGTTCGAACGCATCCGCGCCCTCGCCGACTCCGGACGCACCGTCATCCTCATCACCCACCGCCTCGCCGGCACCCGCCTCGCCGACCACATCTACGTCCTCGACCACGGCGCCCTCACCGAACACGGCACCCACTACGAACTCCTCGCCCACGAAGGCCGCTACGCCACCATGTACCGCATGCAAGCCAACCAATACGAAGCCGGGCACAACGGCAGCGGACACAACACGGCTCAGCCACCGGGATAACCGCGTGAGGCGGCTGGTGACGGTGCGACGCTCAGGAGACCGTCCGGCGCGGCGGTCCGCAGGCACCGCGAGCAGGATCATCCGGGGCTGCGGCGTCGTGTTCAGTGGGGCGAGGGCAAGGGACCAGCAGGCCGCTCGGCGAGCCCCCGCGTTCGTGTCCCCGAGGCACTCCGTCGCGGCGGCGAGCGCGTCCGGGTCTGCCCTCTCGATCGCGGGACCAAGTCCCTCGACCGCCCACTTCCTGACCTCGGCATCGAGATGGCGGGTAAGCCCGGGAAGGGCTTCGCCGGCCCGCACCCCATAAATTCGAAACCGCAACGAGGGTAGCCGGGTCGGGTCGACCGTTGGCGGGCGGTGCACGGCATCGCGTCTCGTGGTCCGGGTGGACGTGGCATGGCCCGGATGGCGGACGAACCCGGCACGAGTCGCGTAGTCAGGCCGCGTCCCGGCCCCCGTCCCGCGCGGATCGTGGGCACGGGGCCGGGTGGGGGGTAGGCGGCGGCGTCAGGGTGTCGCGGCGGGCGAGGGCCGTGATGTGGGCCGCCGCCGCACACAGTGCGGTGACGACGAACGCCCTTCGCACGCCGACGTGTTGCACCAGGGGGCCGGCCAGGGCCGAGCCCGACGCGACCCCCGCGGCGCCGGCGCTGACGAGCCAGGTGTACGCCTCGGTCGGGGAATCGCGGGGCGCGAGGTGGTCGAGCATGAGGTACGCCGAGATCATCCGGGGCGCGTACGCGGCGCCCACGAACAACAGAAGTACGCCGAGGTGCAGAGCAGTTCTCGCCAACGCCAGCGGAACCACGCTCGCGGCAAAGGCACCCGAGAGCCATACATAGCGGCGGTCGACGCCGGATGCCCACGTGCGCGCGCCGTACCAGAGACCGCCGACCACGCTGCCGCCGGCCATGACGGCCAGGAGCAGTCCGGCCGTCGCGCTCCCGGCACCGGCCACGAACGCGGGCACCTCGATGTACAACATCCCGATCACCGCCCCGGCTGCGGCGAGGGTCAGCACCAGAGTGCGCATCCCCGGCACGCTCAACGCGCCGAGGGCTCCGGGGGCGTGAGCGGCACGCCCCCCGACCGAGCGCGACGGCCCGGCGATGGCGAAGGCGATCGTGCCGATCAGCGCCGCGATTTCGGCGAGGATCAAAACGGCCACCGGCGGGGCGAACGTCAGCACGAGTGACGCGATCAGTGGACCGGTCACCGAGATGAGGTCTTCGAGCAGCGCCTGGACCGCGTACGCGCCGGGCAGATCCTCGTCCGAATCCACCAGCACCGGCCACAGCCGGCGCATCGAACCGCCGAGCGTCGAACTCGCGGCGCCCACAACGGCGATCGGCGCAATCACGACCCATGCACCCTGTCCGGTGGACACGGCCGCGAGAAAGCCGGCCATCGCCACGGTCTGCGCGAGGACGAAGGGGATCAGGGTGCGGGTCTGTCCCCAGCGGTCCACCACACGTCCCCGGAACGGGGCGCTACAGGTGGTCCCCAGCATGAGCGCGGCCAGCGCCGCGCCGGACACCGAGTAGGAGCCCGACGAGCGGTGCAGCACAAACACCACGCCCAGGGGAAACATGCCGTTGGGCAGACGGCCGATGAACATCGGCACCACCAGGCGCAGCACCTGGGGAGTTCGAAGAACACGCAGATGGACACGGAAGGGATTCCAACCGGCGGACGGCACCGAAGTCTCCTCGGATCACTCGACACACGAAGTGACCTCAGGGCTTTTGTCCCGTCAGTTGCGGCGCCGGACTCCACCGACGCTGGCATCGCTCGGTCACGGACCTCTCGCCGATCCGTGCGCCACGACGACGCACGAGCGAAAGCGGAACCCTAGATGCAACGACACCGACCGTACCCGGGACGGACCTCGGACACCAGGGGCCCAGGCGGCCTGCGCGGCCACCACGCGCGGTGTCCGGACGGATGGATCGCCGTTTTGCATCGTGCGTCGATCCGAACGAATCCCTTGTCCGGGTGCACCGAATGGACTAGACCTCTGCTACGCCTGCCCCCTGGCGTATGGACGCACCACCGGAACCAGGAGATCGTGTATGCCCGTTCGTCCCTCCGGTCTGCTCGCGGCCGTCACCGCCGCCGTGCTGCTGGCCACCGCCACCACCACCGCGCACGCCGCGAACGCCGCCGGCCACGAGTCCCAGGGCCCGAAGCCGAAGGGCCAGCGGATCGGCTACTTCACCCAGTGGGGCGCCGACAGCTCCGCCAAACGGGTTCAGGAGACCGGCCAGGCCGCGAAGCTGACCGTCATCAACTACGCCTTCGGCAACGTCTCCGCCGAGGGTACCTGTTTCGAGGCCAACATCGAGGGCCAGGGTTACGCCTACGACGACTACCAACGTCCGTTCACCGCAGCCCAGTCGGTGGACGGCGTGGCCGACGCGCCCCGTCAGGCGCTCAAGGGCCACTTCAACCAACTGCGCAAACTCAAGGGCGAGAACCGGCAGCTCAGGACCGTCATCTCGCTCGGCGGCTGGGCCTGGTCCAAGTACTTCTCCGACGCGGCCGCCACCGACGAGTCCCGCAAGAAGTTCGTCTCCTCCTGCGTCGACCTCTACATCAAGGGCAACGTACCGAGGCTCGACGGCGCCCCGGAAGGCGGTCCCGGCGCCGCCGAGGGTGTCTTCGACGGCATCGACGTCGACTGGGAGTATCCGGGTGGCGGCGGCGCGGAGGGCAACGTCTCCCGTCCCGAGGACGGCCGCAACTTCACCCTGCTGATGGCCGAGTTCCGCAAGCAGCTCGACGAGTACGCCGCGCAGCGCGCCAAGGCGCAGGCCCACGGCAAGCCCCGGCACTACCTGCTGACCGCCGCCCTGCCGGCCAGTTCCGTGGTCGCCGACCGCCTGGAGATCCCCGCGGTCTCCGCCTCGGTCGACTACATCAACCTCATGACCTACGACCTCCACGGCAGTTGGGAGGCCAGGGGCCCCGCCAACCACCACGCCAACCTGTACTCCGACCCCACCGACCCCGACGTCCGCCAACGCAGCGCCGACAAGGCCGTCGACCACTACGCCCAACTCGGCCTGCCGTCCGGGAAGACGGTCCTGGGCGTCCCGTTCTACGGCCACGGATGGACCGGCGTTCCGGCGGGCGACCGCAACGGCCTCTACCAGAAGGCCGGCGGCACCGCACCGGACCTCACCTACAAGGAACTCGGTACCCGCCCCGGCAGGACCTACGTCGACCGCGTCCACGGCGCCTCGTGGAAGTACGACGGCGACACCTTCTACAGCTTCGACAACTCCGAAGTCCTCACCGCCAAGGCCCGCTACACGCGCCGCAACGACCTGGCCGGCGTGATGATCTGGGCCCTGGACGGCGACGATGCGCGCGGCAGCGCCGTGGCCGCACTGGACCGCGGCCTGCGCCGCTAGGGCGTCGGAAACCGCAGTGATCGGTGCCCCTGGATGACACCAAAGCGCCGCCCCTGCCCGGGAGTTCGGGCAGGGGCGGCGCGTTCGGAGGGTGGTTACACCGCCAGTCGGTGCACGCTTCCGTAGGTCGTGCCCGCGAACAGCCACCGGCCGTCGGGCGATACGGTCAGCGACGATACCGACGGTTCCGGCAGGTTCTTCGTGATCGAGCCCCAACTGCGGCCGCCGTCGTTGCTGCGGAGGACTCCGAGCGCCGGGGAATGGTATTCGTGCGAGCCCGCGAACACCGTCGAGCCGTCCGGGGTGAACGCCAGCGAACTCAGGTAACCGCTGAGGTCGCCGGCCGCCTTCGTCAGGTTCTTCCCGTCGTCGGTGGTCACGTACAGCGCGTCCCTGGCGGCGATGACCGCGTGGCCCGGGGTGCGCGGGTTCAGCGCGATCGCGCTCACCCAGCCGTCGAGGAGCTTGGTCAGGGTGACGCCGCCGTCGGTGGTGCGGAACAGCCCGTTCGGGCCGCCGAACCAGGCGCTGTCGGGGTCCACCGGGTCGACCGCGACGCTGGTGAAGCCGTTCAGGTCGTCGTGCCCGTTCTGGACCAGGGACTCGCCGCCGTCGTTGCTGGTGTACACGGCCGACGGCGAGTGGGTGGCGATGTACAGCCGCTTCGGGTCACCCGGGCTGACCGCGATGCCGAGTGCCTTGCCCGGTACGGCCGTCTGCGTGATCGTCCACCGCACGCCCGCGTCGGTCGACTTCTCCAGGTAGAAGCAGGGTTGATCGAAGGTGCAGGTGTTGCGTACCCGGTACACCGTCGAGGGGTTCGACGGATCGGTGGCCAGGCCGTCGATCCGATTGCCGATGGTGTGCGGCGCCGAGCCGGAGAAGCCCCATTCCTGGTACCCGCGCGGCAATCGGCTCTTCAGGGGCGCGGACGACTGGTAGGTGCCGGTCATGGTGCCCGCGACGATCGTCGGGCCCGACTTGCCCCGGGCGACGGTCAGCGACAACACCTCGGAGCCGGGCACCCCGATCCGGCGGAAGGACTGGTGGTCGTCGGTGGTGTAGATGCCCGCGCCGGCCGAGATGACATCGGTGCCGGGCCGTCCGGGGAACGTGCCGATGCTCTCGTACAGGTCGATGCGGGCCAGGCCCGCCTCGGGACGCCAGGTGCGGCCGTTGTCGCGGCTGCCCCACTGCTGCATCTCGCCGGTGGACTGGTTGACCTGGATGTGCAGCCGGCCCGAGCCGTCCACGACCGCGGCCAGGACCACCACGTCGGTGCCCCACGGCCCGCGCAGCGCCCGCCAGTGCGCACCCCGGTCGGTGGAGACCTGCGCGACCGCCAGGTCGCCCCGGGCGACCAGGGTGCCACCGGTACCGCTGAACTGATCGACGCCCGCGCCGGTCGAGCCGGGGCGGGGCAGCTTCACCGGGGTCCGCGCGCCTCGGCGCAGCACCCAGACGTCGGCGCCGGCGGTGAAGTACAGGTCGCCGTCGGTGAACTTCGGGTTCCGCGCGTCGGCGGGGGCACCGGCCAGCAGTTGCCAAGTGTTGCCATTGTCGGTGGTGACGCGCACACCGTCGGCGCCCGTTACGTACAGCCGCGCGCCGGTCGGGTCGAACACGACGCCGCTGACCCCGCCCGGGGCGTCCAATACTTGAGTGAACGTTTTGCCGGCGTCGGTGCTGCGCAGCACGTACCCGCGCCAGTGCTCCTTCTCCACGCCGCCCGCGAACACCACGTCGGGCCGGAGCGGGCTGGCCGCGATGCCGCCGGCGTCCGTGGCGTCCACGGGCAGTTCGTTGCTCTGCTGCCAGGTGGTGCCCCGGTCGTCGGATCGGAAGACGACGTTGCCGATCGGGGTCTGCACGTAGGCCCGTTCGGGCCGGGCGGGGGTGAACGCCAGTTTGCCCCCGCTGCCGTTCGGGCCGACCTGCCGCCATTCGTTGCCCCGGGTGGCCAGGGTCGTCGGCGGGTCGGCGGAGTCCGCGGGTTCCGCTCCGGCGGGCACCGCGCCGAACGCGCCGAACACGGTGCCGAAGGCCACCGTGGCGATCAGGAGTAGTCGGCGCCGGGACACCTTCGGTGAACTCGACCGTGAATGTTGTGCGTTGAACATGCCGTCTCCCATGGGGCCGGTGGTGTGCTCTTTGTAGTCGCGGCTCCCGACGGTCGGCCAGGTGTGGCCGCCGGCCGGTTGCGGCCGGCGCCGGAATCGGCCATGCTCGCTCGCCATGGAAAATGACGAGTTGGTGTTCGGCGCCGTCGGGGTCGCGCCGTTCGACGAGCGGGTCTATCGCACCGTTTTGGCCGGACCGCCGGTCACTGTGCGCGACTTGGCGGAGCGCACCGGCTCGGGCGCCGAGCGGCTGCAGTCGGCCCTCGCCCGGCTGCGCGGCCACGGTCTGGTCAGCCGGCTCTCGGGCCGCCCCACCCGGTGGGCGGCCGTCAGCCCCACCGCCGCTCTCGCCGCCCTGGTCCGCAACGCGCACGCCGACCTCGGCCGGGTCACCGAGACGGCCGCCGAACTCGAGGCCGTCTACCGCGCGCTCGGCGAGACCGCCCGCCCCGGCGACGGCGTCGAACTGCTGACCAGCGCCGACGAACTCGGCCGGTGGTTCGCCCGGCTCCAGCAGGAGGCCACCGAGGAGATCATGAGCCTGGACCGGCCGCCGTACGTCCTGGCCCACGGCAACCCGCTCCAACACACCCTGCTGGGCCGCGGGGTTCGGTACCGCACGATCTACGCCCCCGAGTCGTTCGAGATACCCGGGAACCTGGACGTCGTGTCCGGCCTGTCGCAGGCCGGCGAAGAGGCCCGGGTCCTCGCCGACGTCCCGCTGAAGATGTCCGTCGCCGATCGCCGGATCGCCCTGCTGCCCCTGCACCTCGACCCGCCCATCACCCGCAGCGTGGTCATCCGGGGCACCACCCTCGTCGACGCCCTGGTCACCCTGTTCGAAGGGCTCTGGACCCAGGCCGTCCCCCTCACCGCCGCCGGCTCCGAGTCGGCGGACGACCCGCTCGACGCGGAGGACCGACGGATCCTGAACCTGCTGCTGTCCGGACTCAAGGACGAGACGATCGCCCGGCAACTGGGCATCAGCACCCGGAGCCTGCGCCGGCGAATGCGGGTGCTCCTCGACGAGTTGGGCGCGGAGAACCGTTTCCAGGCCGGCGTTCAGGCGGTGCGGCGCGGCTGGGTGTAGGGGCGCTCACACCGGCGGTTGGGGCGGCTCCCGGCTCCCGGCACCCGGCACCCCGACCGCGCCGGGACGGGCGCGCTACGCCGGTGGGCCGTCCGGGAGCGAGGACGGGGCCGCGGCGGCCACTCGTACCCGCGATCGGGCCGGGCGCGCCGGGGCGTCGCGGGGGAAGGCGAACACGAGGCCGACGGCGGCCACCGCGATGGCCATGGCGGTCAGATATGCGATCCGGAAGCCGTCGTCGGAGGGTGGTCCGCCCGGAACGAGTATCGGGTTGTGGGTCATGATCAGTGCGGCCACCTGGGTCCCGACCGCCCCGCCGAGCGCCCGGGCGACGGTGGTCAAGGCGGTGGCGACACCGACCTGTTCGGGCGCCACGGCCGAGGCCGCGACGACGAAGATCGCCGTCGAGCCGGCCGCCGCGCCGATCCCGGTCAGCACCAGTCCGCACACGATCTGCCATGGCTCGTGGTGATACGCCAGAGTCAGCGCGCCGGCGGCGAGCGACGCCATGCCCACGCCGGCGACGACCCGGCTGCCCACATGTCGGGCCGCGAGGCCGGCGAGCGGTGAACTCAGCACCGCCGCGGCCAGAGCCGCACAGAGGTGGTAGCCGATCTCGGAGGCATTCGCACCGAGCCCCAGGCCCGTGGCCTTCGGCAGGGCCAGCAGTTGCGGGACGAGGTAGACGACCATGCTGTAGATCCAGCCCTGTGCCACGCCGACGCTCACCGGGCCCCAAATACCCCGTCGGCGGAGCAGCGCCGGAGCCACCATCGCATGCTCGACCCGGTTCTCCACGTACACCCACCCGACGAGGACCACGACCGAGGAGGCCACCAGGGCCAGGCTCGTCGCGGCGCCCCAGCCGTCCTTGGGTGCCCGGTCGAGCCAGATGAACAGCAGGGCCAGGCCGACGGCGAGGGTGGCCGCACCGGGCCAGTCGACCCGGGAGGGGCCCGCCTTACCGCCCGGGCACGCCTTACCGCCCGGCCGCGCCACCTCGGACGCCGGCGTCCGCAGCCCGGCGGCGGTCAGGTGGAACAGCACGCCCCCGGCCGCCGCGCACAGTGTCGGGAGGGCGTACATCCAGGCCCGGGACAGTGAATTCGCGATCGGTCCGGCGAACAGCACGCCCGCGCAGTTGCCCGCCGTGATCGCCGCCATGAACGTGCCCATCGGCGCCTTCAGCCGATCGGGCGCGTACAGCGAACGCAACACCACGAAGCCGATCGGGATGACTCCCGTGCCGGTGCCCATCAGGATCTGGCCGACCAGGAACATCGTGTAGGAGCGCGCCGCGGCCGATACGAGGCCACCGCAGGTGACCAGGAACAGCACGCCCGCCATGGTCCGGCGCGGACCGTGCAGATCGGCGAGGCTGCCGGCCAAGGGGGTCGAGACGGCGGCGCTGACGGTCAGCGCGACCGCCCACGTCGCGGCCTTGGCGGGCCTGATGTCCAGATCGCTCTGCAGCATCGGCAACGCCGGGAGGATCAGGCTCTCCAGCGCCGCGACGGCCATCGCCGTGACGGCCAGCGCGAGGAACAGGAGGGTGGCGCGTCTACCGGATGGGGTGTCACCCGTTTCGGCGGAGTCGGAGGTGATGGCGGAGCGTTTCATTGCGTGGGACTCATTTCTCTGGGCACGATTCACCCGGGATCCGCGCAGAATCCGCATGGGAATCCGAGCGAAATCCGAGCGAAATCCACGCGAGTATTCGAATACGCCGAATCGACCCGCGTGGCTGCGTGGCTGTGCGGGCGCGTGGGCGCGCGGGCGCATGGGACCAGAACGTGGGGTCGTTCTCGGATTATCGGGAGTCTTGCGCCCTGTTCGATATTCGACGGTCGATAGTCGATTCAGATGTTCGGGTAGCGCTCCACCCACGGGGCGGCCTCTTCGACCTCCGCCGCCAGTCGCAACAGAAGGTCGTCCCGCCCCCACCCCGCGGTGAACATCACGCCGATCGGCATGCCTCGCGCGCTCCACTCCACGGGCAGGCTCAGGGCGGGAAAGCCGGTCGCGTTGGCGAGGACGGTATTGCCGGTGAAGGCCGTCATCGCGGCGAGTTCGCCCGCCGGGTCGGCGTCGTCGCGCAGTTCGCCGAGGGTCTGTGTCGGGCGGGTGATCGTCGGGGTGATCACGATGTCCACGTCGGCGTGGTCGAGCGTCCACGCGCGGGCCCGCGCCTGCAACGTGCCGAGTGCCGCGGCCAGTTCGGCCGCCGTGGTCCGGGTCGCGATCGCGCGCAGATGCCGGACGATCGGGCGCAGCAGGGGCTCCGCGCCCGGCGGTAGCGGCAGGCCGCCGGCGAGGGACGCGAAGGCCAGGGTGAACGACTCGGTGAACAGCGGGTCCTCGGCCTGGTCGCGACGCACCACGGTGTGCCCGAGGGATTCGAGCAGCAGCCCGGTACGGGTGGTCGCCTCCGCCGACTCGGCGGCCACCGGGCCACCGGAGATCGACCCGTGTGCGACCGCGATCCGCAGACGTGGCAGCGGCCCGTCGCAGGCCGCCCGGTAGCCGCCCGCCGAAGGCGCCGGGGGATGCACGGTGTTCGCGCCGGGCCTCGAGGCCAGGACGTCCAGGAGCGCGGCCGTGTCGCGTACGGTCCTGGCCAGTGGTCCGCGCGCCGACAGGCCCATGTTGTCACCGCGGTCGGGGCCGGTGGTGATCAGGCCCCGGCTCGGCTTGAGGCCGATCACGCCGCAGACGCTCGCCGGGGACCGCAACGACCCGGCGGTGTCGCTGCCCTGCGCGAACGGCAACAATCGTGCGCCCACCGACGCCGCCGCGCCGCCGCTGCTGCCGGCGGCGCCGCACGCGGGGTCGAACGGGCTGCGCGCGGGCGGGGCGATGTCGGGTTCGGTGTAGCAGGCGGCGCCGAACTCGGGCACCGTGGTCTTGCCGATGTCGATGAGGCCGCCGGCCCGCAGGATGGTGACTATTTCGCCGTCCGCGTCCGGGATCCAGTTTTGGAACACCCTGCTGCCCAAGGTCGTGCGAATTCCGCGCGTCTCTTCGAGATCCTTGATGCCGATGGGCACTCCGAAGAGCGCGGGCGGCGGCTCGTCGCGCCTGTCGCGCAGGGTTCGTTCGGCTCGGCGTGCCGATTCCCTGGCGTGTGTGTCGGCGATCGTGGTGAATGCCCCGACCGTGTCCGCCTCGGCGGCGCGCCGAAGGAAATGGTCCACGACGTCCACCGGGGAGGTTTCTCCGGAGGCGATGACGGAACCGAGGTCCAGGGCCGATAGTTCGTGCAATTCAGGCATGCGCAGCGCACCTCGCTTGGTGTTTCGTTACGCGTATTGTTAGGGTGTTCTCATGGAATCGTCAATGCCGAGTTCGATGAGTGCAGCAGGTGCGTCGGGTCCACCGGATGGGCCACCGGAAGGTTCGGCGGGTGGCGCGCCGGAGGCGGCGAAGCCGGGTCGGCCCAAGGCCGTATCGCTGGAGGCGATCCTGAGCGCCGCGACCGAGATCGCCGACGACCGTGGACTGGACGCCGTGTCGTTTCGCGTGTTGGGTGACCGGCTGGGCGTGTCGCCCATGGCGATCCATCGCACGACCGGCGGCATCGAGGCCCTGCGCCACACGATGGTCTCGGAGGTGGTCGGCCGGGTGACCCGATCGATCGTGTGGCCCGACGACTGGCAGGGCGTCGTGCGGGTCTTCGCCGAGGAACTGCGCGCGTTGCTGATGCGCCACCCGCTGGTGCTGGAGGCACACCGCAGGGCCGCCCTCGACGCACCGGGCGCGGACGCGGTCGCACACCGCGTCGCGGGCGTGTTGCGTACGGCGGGGCTGGACGAGGAGCGCGCCGCGTACGCGTACGCGGCCGTCCACGACTTCGTCACGGGGCATGTCGCGATCCGGCTCGGTCGAGGCGAACTCGAACACTACGACGCGTCGCCCGAGCGGCAGGCGGCGTCGGTCTTCGCTCGGTACCACGACTACGCCGAACGTTTCCGGCAGGGCCTCGAACTCCTGATCACCGGAATCGAGTCCACGATCGCCGAGGGACGACCGGCGGGCCCGGCGGGACGCCCGCGGGGACGAGCGTGAGCATATCCGCGCCGCCGACCCGATTCGCCCCGGCGCCCGGCGGGCGACGCATCGCCTACTGCGTGTACGGCGACCCCACCGGCGTCCCCACGATCGTCGCGCACGGCACACCGGGCAGCCGCTTCCAGGCCCACACACTCGACGCCTCGGCGGCCGGGGCCGGAGTCCGGTTGATCTGCCCCGACCGGCCGGGCTTCGGGGAGACCGACCCCGTCGACATCGACGATTTCCACGCGTGGGACGGCGACTTCACCGCCCTGCTCGACGCGCTCGAACTCGACCGGGCCTCGCTGATCGGCATCTCGGGCGGCGCCGGCTACGCGCTCGCCGTCGCGCAGCACGTGCCCGATCGCGTCGAACGCCTGGTCGTGGCCTGCGGAATGGTCCCGGGCGCCCCCGCCGCCGCCACCCGGGGCCGGCTCCCCGTGGTGACCCTCGCCTACTGGCTGGCCCGGCGCGTGCCGGGCGTGTTGGGCGTACTCCTCACCCGGCGGGCCTCGGCCCCGACGGATCCGGCGAAACCACCGGCCGGGCTGCCGGAGTCCGACCGGCTCGCCCTGAACGACCCCGCGACCCGCGCGTCGACGGCACGCGACGCCGAGGCGGCACTGTGCCAGGGGCCCGGAGCGGCCGTCGCCGACATGCGCCGCTACCACCGGGCGCTGCCCGACCCGCTCGGTACGATCACCGCACCGACCACGATCGTGCACGGCGACCTCGACGCGAACGTACCGGTGGGCGTGGCCCGTTGGCTCCACGCACGGCTCCCGTCGGTGACGAGTGCGTAGACCCGGCCCATGATCAGCAGGTCGCCGAGGCTGCCCGCCGCCGCCGCGACGAGCAGCGGCGGCAGGGTGTGGGCGAGGGCGTAGCCGGTCAGCCCCGCCGCCAGGAGGACATGGGCGAGGGCGAGCGCGGCGGGCGTGGTGAGCCGGGCCGTCCAGGGCAGCCGGATCAGCGGTTGGGCGAGCACGGTGGTGGCCGCCGTGGCGGTGAACACCAGGCCGGCGTCGGCGGGGGGAAGGCCCTGTCGCGGGAGGGCGAGCGGGAGGATGGTCACCGTCTGCTGGTGGATCAGGGCGTACGCGGTGCCGGTGACCAGGACCCTCAGCAGGGCTCGGTCCCGCAGCGGTCGTACGGCGGTGTCGTCCCGAACCGAGTCAAAGCAGCAACCTTCCGCGCCCGCCACGCCACCAATCACACCTGAACCCGGAACCGCGGCGGCAAGGCGGCTCGATCCCAGGGCGGTCGCGATCAATGGGCACGGGCTGCATAAGTGCCGTCAACGCCCCGGGCCTGCATCCGGCGTGGGTCCGGCGCAGTCCGCCGGGACCGGCTTCGGACGTGCCGTCGGCCTCTGGTTCATCAGGCCCGATTCGTAAGCCGCGATGACCAGTTGGGCTCGGTCTCGGGCGTCGAGTTTGGTGAGCAGGCGGCTGACGTGGGTCTTGGCGGTGGACAGGGAAAGGTGTAGGTAGGCGGCGATCTCGGCGTTCGACAGGCCGCGGGCGACCTGGCGCAGGACCTCGCGTTCGCGGTCGGTGACGGCGGCCAGGCGGGTCGGGGCGAGGACGGCCGCCATCGGGCGTTGGGCGAACTCCTGGATCAGGCGCCGGGTCACCCCCGGCGAGAGCAGGCCCTCCCCCGCCGCGACCACCCGGATCGCGGCGAGCAGATCGGCCGGCGGGGTGTCCTTGACCAGGAAGCCGCTCGCCCCCGCCCGCAGCGCCGCGAACACGTATTCGTCGAGGTCGAACGTGGTCAGCACGAGTACCCGCGTGTCCACCGGTTCGGGACCCGACAACGCCAGGCGGGTGGCCTCGATGCCGTCGACCTCCGGCATCTGGATGTCCATCAGGACCACGTCGGGGCGCTCCCGGCGGATCAGTTCCAGGGCCTGCGCGCCGTTGGCGGCCTCGCCCACCACGGTGAGGCCGGGGTCGGAGTCGACGAGTACCCGGAAGCCGGCGCGCACGAGCGCCTGATCGTCGGCGACCACCACGCGAATGCTCATGCGCCGACCCCCAGCGGCAGCCGGGCCGCGACCCGATAGCCGCCGCGCGGACCCGGTCCCGCCTGGAAGTCGCCGTCGTACAGGCCGACCCGTTCGCGCATGCCGATCAGTCCGTGACCCTGCGCCCGGTCGAGGCCCTGGAGGTCGCCGGCGCCCCGACCTGCCGGCCCCGAGCCGTCGTCGGTGATCTCGATCCTGATGTCGGTGTCGCCGTAGTGGATGAACACGTTGCCCCGATCGGTGTCGGCGTGCTTGACCACGTTGGTCAACGCCTCCTGAATGATGCGATACGCCGCGCGATCCATGCCCGACGGCAACTCGCGCGGGGTGCCGTCGATGCGGACGTCGACCCGCAGCCCGGCCCGACCGGTCTTCTCCACCAGCCCGGGTACGTCCGCCAGACCGGGCGCCGAGTGGAAGCCGTCCCGTCCCCCGACCGGCGGCGCCTCCTCGCGCAACACCCCCAGCAGCGCGCGCAATTCGCGCAGCGCCGCCCGGCTGGTCGTCTCGATCGCGGCGAGCGCCTTGGCGGCCTCGTCGGGCCGGGCCGCGATCACATGGTGGCCGACCCCCGCCTGTACCGCTATCACGCTCATGCTGTGCGCCACCACGTCGTGCATCTCCCGGGCGATCCGCAGCCGTTCCTCGACCAGCGTGCGCCGGGCCCGGTCCGTCTCGTCCCGGGCCCGGCGTTCCGCCTGTTCGCGCAGGCCCGCGTTGTAGGCGCGTTGCCTGCCCATCGTCCGGCCGACGGTCCAGAAGGCGAGCAGTGCGCCCACCTGGCCGAGGATCCAACTGCTCCACGACGACCAACCGCGGTCGGCGGAGCTCCCGACCAACGGCGCGAGCGCGACCAGGACGCTGCCGGCGCCGAGCAAGGCGACGGAACGCCACAGGGGTTCGACCAGGCCGACCACGTAGACGACCAGCACCAGCGCGATCAACGGCGACTTCGGGAACCCGTACGCCGCCAGTACCGCATAGCCGACGCACGCGAGTACGAAGGCCGACGCGGCGTGTCGCCGGCGCAGCGCCACCGCGGCGGCGAGCGCGATGGCCAGGACGGCGAAGAGCGGCACCGGCACGTGACGCTCGTGCAATCGTCCGAGGCTCGGGCAGATCAACGCGGCCGAGACCACCGCCGCCGCCACGTCGAGCCAGGCGAGGTGACGCGGTGTCAGGCGTTGGGTCAAGGGCGGGCGGGACTGTTCCACGCCCCGACGCTAGCCCTCCGGGAACGGGTCGGGCGTCAGCCCTGGGACGGATCACCCGGCGTCCGTCGCGCGACCGACGCAGCCGGCACCCGGCGTCCGTCGGAACGTGTGCGGACCGACGTTCCCGGGCCCGACGCGCGACACCCCCTCGGCGCGACAGCGTTGCGGCCACCGCGGTGCACGGCGATCCGGCCCGATCCGAGGCCGCTCCCCCACCCACTCCCCCCTCACGCCGCCCACACCCGATCCCCCACACCCCGTCCCGTCCGATCCCGTCGGACGGCATTGGAGCGAGGACACCCATGACCCACCGAACGCTCGACCCGCCACCCGTCCGGCCGCCGGCCGGATCGCCCTCGGTCCGCACCGGACGGGGCTGAGACGATGCTGAAGGCAACCCTGCGCGGGTTCCTCGCGCAGCGCGGGCGCATGGTGCTGTCCGGCCTTGCCGTGCTGCTGTCGGTCGCGTTCGTCGCCGGCACGCTCGTCCTCGCCGACACGGTGACCCGGGCCGCGGCCGAGTTTTCGGCGGCCGGCGCGGCCGACGTGACGGTGCAGGCGCCGACCCCGGACAGCGCGGCCGGCCTGCGCAGCGCGGCCCCGGGCGGGCCGCCGACCCTGCCGGCCGACGTGGTCGCGCTGGTGCGCCGCGTGCCGGGCGTGCGCGATGCACGCGCCGCGATCACGGTGGACAACGTCGCGCTGGTGGCCGCCGGCAACCGCCGGGTCGAGGGCGCGGCGGGCGGACCGACGACCGCCGCCAACTGGTCGCCCGACGCGCGCTCACCGGTACGCCTGGCCCAGGGTCGGGAACCGCACGGCCCGAGCGAGCTCGTCATGGACGCCGACTCGGCCCGGCGCGCGCACGTGCGCCTCGGCGATCGGATACGGGTCGTCGCCGTCCCGGGGAGCTTCGAGGCGGCGGTGGTCGGCATCGTCGCGTACCGCACCGTCGACCCCGGGCACACGTCGGTTTTCCTGGACACGGCCGTCGCGAGCACGCGCCTGCTGGGCATCCCCGGCGTCGTGACGTCGGTACGGGTGGAGGCGGGGGCGGGCGTCACCGACGACGAGTTGGCCGGGCGGATCGAGCGGGCGCCGGGGCTCGGTACGGATGCCGTGGTGCGTACTCGGGCCCGGGTCGCGGACGCGGAGACGGCGGAGACCGCCTCCGGCGTCGAGTTCGTGCGGTCCGCGATGCTCGGCTTCGCCGGGGTCTCGCTGCTCGTGGCCGGCTTCCTGATCGTCAACACGTTCTCGATGCTGGTGGCCCGCCGAACCCGCGAGTCCGGTTTGCTGCGGGCGTTGGGCGCGAGCCGTGCCCAGGTGCGCCGCTCGGTGTACGTCGAGGCGCTGCTGTTGGCGTCGATCGCGTCGCTCCTGGGGCTGGCCGCGGGCATCGGCCTGGCCGCCGGGCTCCGGGGCGCGATCGGCGGCGTGGGGGTGGGTCCGGCGGACGCACCGCTCGTGATCACGGTGCGGACGCCGGTTGCCGCCCTGCTGGTCGGCGTGCTCGGCACGCTGCTCGCCGCGGCGGTGCCCGCGGCACGGGCGAGCCGGGTCCCGCCGATGGCGGCGCTGCGCGACGCCGCCGTCGGAGCGGGGTCGGGGTCGGGTCGGCCCGCCCGGCGGCGCGCCGTCGTCGGTGCGGTCCTGGTCATCCTCGGGGTGGCGGCGGCGGTGGCCGGCGGGCCGTTGGCGATCGTGGGCATCGTGCTCGGCCTGGTTGCCTTCGTGGTGCTGGGGCCGACCCTGGTCCGTACCGTGCTCCCGCCGATCGCGCGGGTCCTGGTGCGCTCCGGGGCGGTCGGGCGGCTCGGGCGCGGCAACCTGATGCGCGACCCGCGGCGGACCGGGGCCACCGCCGCCGCGCTGACCATCGGCGTCGCGGTGGTCGCGGCGACGGCGGTGGTCGCCGCGTCCGCAAGCGGTTCGACGGACGCGCGGATCGATCGCACACTGGGTGGCGACATCACCGTCCGGAGCGACAAGGGCGGTGCGCCGTTGACCGCCGAAGTATCCGACGCGGTCCGGCGCGCGCCGGGCGTGGGTCGGGTGGTTCGGCTGCGCGAGGCCCGGGTGGAGGTGCTCGCCGACGGGCGCGCCGACCACGGGTGGGTGCAGGGCGCGGACCCCGGACTCCCGTCGGTACTGCGCCGGCGCTCGGTGTCGGGAGCGCCGGCACCCGCGCCGGCGCCGGGCACGATCAGCCTGGGCGCCGGATACGCCCGCGACTTCCACCTGTCGATCGGCAGCGCCGTGCTCCTGCGCGGCCCGACGGGGACGGAACTGACGGTGACCGTGGCCGCGTTGCGCGAACCCGATCCCGCCGGGCAGTCCATCGGCCGCCGGGACGCGCCGCTGGTGGCCCTGGAGACGCTCACCGCGCTTGCTCCGGGTGCGCAGGACACGATGATCTTCGTCGACGGCGCGCCGGGCACCGACCGAGCGAAGCTCAAGGCCGCGCTGAAGACCGCGCTCGCGCCGTTCCCGCAGGCGTCGGCACGGGACCGCGACGAATACAAGCGGCTCGTGCGCGGCGGGATCGACGGCGTGCTCGACCTGGTCTACGCACTGCTCGGCCTGGCCGTGTTGATCGCCGCGCTGGGCGTGGTCAATACGCTCACCCTCTCGGTTGTCGAACGCACCCGGGAAATCGGGCTGTTGCGCGCGCTCGGCACCTCACGCGGGCAGATCCGGCGGATGGTCCGCGCCGAGTCGTTGGCGCTGTCGGTGTACGGCACGCTGCTCGGCCTGCTGCTCGGGGTCGGCTGGGGCGTCGTGGCGCAGCGCGGACTCGCGGACCGGGGCCTGGAGGTACTGGCGGTGCCGTGGGCAACCCTGGCCGCCCTGGTCGCGGGGGCCGGCGTGGTGGGCGTGCTCGCCGCGGTGCTGCCGGCTCGTCGGGCGGCCGGTACGGCGGTGCTGACCGCGATCGCGACGGAGTAGGCGACCCGGTCCGGGGGTCGGGCCCGATCGAAGGTAATCCGAAGAGATCGATTCGCCGGGAAGAGATTCTCGATAGGGAGGAACCACCGTGCTGCACCGACGACTTCGCCTCGCCTGCCCGGTCTGCGCGGGCCTCGTGCTGGTGGCGGCGGCCTGCGGTACGTCCGGCTCGCCGAACCACACCACCACCCGCACCGCCCACTACGAGATCGGCGGCCCCGTCCGCAGCGTGGTCGTCGCCGGCGCGGCGGGCGACGTCCGGGTCGGCCGGACCGAGTCCGCGAGCGTCGTGGTCACCGAGACCAAGCGCTTCGGTTCGGCCGAACCCCTCACCGAACACACCCTGACGGACGCGACGTTGACCCTGCGGCAGACCGTCCGCGACGGGGCCCGAGTGTCGTACGAGGTGGTCGTTCCCCCGGGGGTCGCGGTCGAGGCGGTGACGTCGTCGGGCCGCATCACCCTCGTCGGGTTGTCCGGCGATGTGTCCGCGCACACCACCGGTGGTTCGATCGAGGGCAAGGAGCTGACCGCGGGCACCGTCACCGCGAAGGCCGACGAGGACGCGATCGACCTGTCCTTCGCGAGCCCGCCGGCCCGCGTCGACGCCGACGGCGACACCGCCCGCGTCCGGCTGCCGGCCGGCGTCGGATACGTGGTCGACGCGACCAGCGACCGCGGCGCGGTCCAGGTCGAGGTCCCGCGGGACGCCGCCGCGCCGTATCACGTGAAGGTGCGCACGCGGTCCGGCGACGCGAGCGTCCTGCGGGCATCGTGAGCCCGGCCTCGGACGGCGCATCGGTCGGACGTCCGGCGCTCCGGCAACCACCCGGCCGTACCGAGGGCGAGCACGAGGTGGACGCCGCAAAAATCCCCGGCCACCACGAGCCGGGGGCGGCCGATAAGGCTTCGCGCTCATGTGACGCAGGTCACATCTTTTGGGTCATACCGATAGCCGTCACCGACCGTGTACGGGATGTCCACACATCGTGCTTCGAAGGGACATGATCATGCGTCTCCGCAACTTCGTACTCGGTCTCGCCACCGGTGGCGCCATCCTCATCGGCACCGTGCTGGGGGCGGTTCCCGCCCAGGCCGCCCCCGCGACGGTCGCCTGCACCCATCCGTGCCACCCGCCGACCAGCCCCGGCTACACCTACATCACCGACTACTACTGGGCCAGTGCGTGCAACGACACCGGCAACCAGGGGATCAACGCCCATCGCTGGTCGAGCTACCAGTGCACCGGCGGGGGCCAGTTCGAGAACTACGAACTGTGGGTGAAGTAGCCCACGATCCCGGAACGGGCCGGCCGGTCCGTGCCACCGGCACTCCTGCGCCGTCCCCACCGCCACCACACGCGGCGGGGACGGCGCAGGAGCGTCCAGAGGGCATGTGGTCGGTCCGGGCGGTGGGCGAATCGGCCGGGTCACCGTGGGGGCGGCGCCTGGCGGAGGTCGCGCCCGGCGGTGATGCCGGCGGTCCGTCCCTCCGTGATCCGTAGCGCGAGCCACAGGTCGCGGCGCAGCGTGCGGTGGGTGACCACGTCCCCGCCGAGCGTCGGTACGAGCCGGGCGAGGCGTTTGCGCAGCGCGGATACGGAGACGCCGGTCGCGGCGGCGGCCCTGTTCGCGTGTGCGTCGGAGGCGAGCCACGCGCGCAGGGCCACGGCGCCCGGCGCGTCGGGGGGCGTGTGGGCGCCGCGCAGGACGTCTGCGGCCCATTCGCGCGCGACCGTCGAGTGCAACACGACGTCGAGTGGCCCAGGTCGATCACGCGCCGGCGGGTCGTCGAAGGCGTCGGGCCGGCCCGGGTCCGGGGTAGGGGGTGCCTCCTGCGGCAGCGCGTCCAGGTCGAGGGCGAGCGCGACGAGGGCCTGGCCCTCCAGCGTTCGGAAGTCGACGCCGAGGAGTTCGCCGACCAGGCCCAGTCGGGCGGCGAGGGTGTTGCGGTGCACGTACAGCCGGCGTGGCGCCTCTGCGCCGTGCGCGAGCCAGGTGCGCGCGGTGGCCTTGAGTTCGTCGCGGGTGGGGTCCTGGGTACGGGTCGGCACGTGGTCGAGCAGCGGCGCCAGGAACGTGCGGGCCCATGCGCGGCCCGCCGGGCCGACGACGTGCGCGAGGCCGCGTTCGGCAGGCAGCACCGCCCAGCGCCGTGGCCGGCGGTGGGCGGCCGGCAGCGCGGCGGCGAGTACTCGGTGGTAGCCGAAGGTCGCGTGCCGGAGCGGCAGTGGGGTGCTCGCGCCGACCCGGCATCCGGCGTCCAGGGCGGCGAGTTCGGCCGAGACGACGTCGGCGGCACACGTGGCGTCGGCGATGACGAGGACCTGCCGGGGGTTGTGCGGACAACGCGCCACCCACACCTCGCGCGTGTGGCCGCCGGCGCAGGCCGCCGCGATTCGGTCGCGGTGGACGGGTTCGGTGTCGACGACGAACACCCTTGCGGGCTCGGGCAGTCGGTCGCCCAGCAGGTCGGCGACGCGGTGCGCGGCGGTGATCCGGCCGGACAGCACGAGGGTGACGACGCCTTCGCGCAGCCCGAACCGCGATTCGGCGAGCCGGGTCTTCTCGGCGGCGTGTTCCTCGCGCCCGTGGCTGATGGCGACGAGCGGGGCGGCGTCCCGCAGGAATCGCATGGGCTCCGGCAGCGACGGGCAACCTCCGAACCCGGCCAGGACCGGATGTTCGCGCCCGAGCGGAACGAGCATCCACGTGCCCGCTGCGGTCGGCACGGTCACGGGCCGCTTCGTGGCGAACACCTCCCACGCCGGCAGTCGCGGGAGGGGTGCGCCGTCCCCCTCCGCGATCCGCACGACCCGTCCGACCCGGTCGAACAGCGCCACACGACACCCGGCGCGCTCCGCCAGCCACGCCAACACCCGTGCGGTGGAGGCTCGTTCGCTTCCGACCAGTCGGTGCAGTTCGAGCAGTCGCGCGAGCCGCCGCGCCGCGTCCCCGCCCCCTACGGCCTCCCCGTTCGCGCTGCGATCCCATCGAACGCGCGGCATCGGCCCGCGAGAGGCGACGTCTGTTCCGTGGCGACGGGGGCCGGCCGGCCGGGATGTGTCCCCTGCCGTGACCGCGTCGTCGGGTGAACGGCCGCCGGCCTCGCGCACGGTGGACTCCTTCCGGGTCGTGGCCCGCGCGGAGGCGGCGCTGCGGCGGGCGCGGGCAGGGGGCGTGGGGCGTGGCGTGTCGCGGCCCGTCGCGAGGTTCGGTGCCGACGGGGCGGTACACCGGCGGTGGCCGTGCCGGGTTCGATGCTGCGTTCCGGCCGTCCTGCTGTCGCCGGCCGGGTCCGATCAGACGGCCGCGTCGGGGATGGGCGGAAGGGCGGCCGATCGGGATGGGTTGCGCAGCAGGTCGAGGGTGGTCTCCGCCGCCATGAGGTCTTGGGCCCCGAGTCCGATGAGTTTGGCGATGGTGATCTGCTCGCGGTTTTCTCGACCGACGTGCCCGGCCGACAGGAGTTCGCCGATCTCCGCGTGAATGTCGGCCTCGGAGATCGCGCCTTCGGCGATGGCGGCGGCCAGGTCGCCCGCGAATCGTGGCGCGTGCGCGCGGCTGTCGACGGCGATCAGGTCGGCGCGCAGAAAGCAGGTCGGGTCGAGTTCGGCCTTGGTGAGGTCGTCCGAGCCGATCGCGGTGATGTGTTGGCCCGGCCTGAGCCACGATCCCTCGACGATGGCCCGTCTGCTGCCGGTCGCGGTCACGATCACGTCGGCGGCGCGTACGGCCCGTTCGGGGTCCTCCGCCACCGTCACCGCGAGTCCGGGGGCGTCGTCTTCCAGCGCGGCACGCAGTGCCTGTGCCGCGTCGCGGTCACGGCCCCACACGATGACCGTGTCGAGGGGCCTGACCATGCGCGTGGCGAGAACCTGGAGGCGGGCCTGCGTTCCGGTGCCCAGGACGGTGAGCACTGTCGCGTCCGGCTCGGCCAACGTCCGGGTCGCCACGGCACCGGCCGCGGCGGTGCGGATATCGGTGAGATAGTGCTCGTCGAGCAGCAACGCGACCAGGTCACCGGTGGCCGCGTCGTGGACGGCGAGGTATCCGCTGTTCCCCGATCGATCGCCTGTCGCCCGGGCGGCGAACCAGGCGGCGACCTTCACGGTGAAGACCGAACGCCCGGGCAGCCAGGCCGACTTGACGTGTACATCGCCCTCCTCCCCCGCAGGCGCGAATACCGAGATCGGTGCCTCGCCCAGTCCCCGGCTGACGTCGATGAAGGCCCTGGCCATCGGTTGGAGCAGGTCCGCGATCCCGACGGCGTTCCGGATGCCCGCGGCGGTGAACACCTCGGGGCTCGGCGCCCCGGTCACCGCCGCCCCTCCGCCGGCAGGGTGCGCAGCGTGCCCGTGCCCACCGGGGTCACCGTGCCGCCGACGGTGACCCGCGCGACGTCGTCCGGCCGACCGTACGCGGTGATCGTGATGGCGCTGGGCCGTCCCACGAACCGTCCCTGCTCCAGGGTCAGTCGACGACCGTGAACGGCGTGACCGTGGCGCAGCAGATACGCCGCCACGCAGCCTGCGGCGCTTCCGGTCGCGACATCCTCCTGGACGCCGTCGTTGTTCCAGTGCCTGCCCTGGAGGGAGTCGACGTCGAGCACATAGACGAACTCGGCCCCGAACACGGCGATGAACGCGTCGAAGTCCGGAATGCCGATCCGCGCCCTGCCCAGCACCTCGGCGTCGCGCACCGGCACGATCAGGTAGCGCAGGCCGGTGGAGTGCACCTCCGTCGGCAGGTCCGCCCGGAGGTCGTCCTCGCTCAGACCCAGCGAGGCGGCGACCTCCGCCCGGTCGATGGCGTGCCGATCGGTGACCAGTTCGGGACGGCCCTGGTCGAGCAGGGCGAACACCCGGCCCGTGTCGTCGCGCCGGGTGTTGACCTGTACGGTCCGCGCGGGCAGTACGAACGTCCACTGCAGCTCTGTGCCCGGGCCGACCGGGGTGTCCAGGTGGAGCACCGCCGCGGCACCGATGACCGGGTGCCCGGCGAAACCGAGTTCCTCCACCAGGTCGAATACGCGCGCGTGGTGCACGTCGCCCACTCGGGTCACGAAGATCGACTCGAAGTGTCGAAGCTCCTGGGTGATCCGGAGCATCCGGTCCGCCGACAGCGGGGGCGGATCGACGAAGACGGCGAGGCTGTTGCCCGTGTAGGGCTGTTCGGCAAATACATCCACATGGTGGTATTCGACGGAAGAGGATGCCATGTGGTCAGCCTAGATACGCATCCGATCATGGGGAACGGCAATATTCATGTGTTCGACATAATCGATCGTTATGGGTAACGATCTTCAGATCTCCGACCTGCGGGCCTTCGCCGCGGCGGTGCGGGCGGGCAGTCTCACCCGGGCCGCCGTCGCCCTGGAGTCGAGTCAGCCGGCGATCAGTCAGCGGATCCAGCGCCTGGAGCGAGCCGCCGGCAAACACCTCATGATCCGAGACACGCGCGGCGTGCGACTCACCGAAGCCGGTGAGTCGCTCCTGGCCTACGCCGAACGTATCCTCGCGCTCCACGAGGAGGCTCGCGCATCGATCGGGCATCGCGGCGCGATACCCACCGGTCGACGCACCATCGGCTTCCTGGAAGACCTCGCGATCACCACGCTGCCCACCGCGCTCGCCGACTTCGCCGTGCTCTACCCGCGCATCGACCTCGAAGTGCTCATCGGCCCGGCGCGGGAACTGCGCCGGCATGCCGAACGCGGCGGGCTGGACCTCGTGTTCGGCGACCCGAGCGTCATGGGCGAGGCCGAACTGCGTTGGCAGCGTCGGGTGCCGCTGATCTGGACCTGCGCTCCCGGCTTCGATCCACGGACCGATCCGCTGCCGCTGGCGCTGTTCTCCCAGCCGTGCCAATGGCGGCAGCCGGCACTGGACACGCTGAGCAGGCACGGCCGCCGCTGGCGGATCGCCTTCCAGAGCACCGGCCTGCACGCCGTACAGGCGGCGATCTCCGCCGGGATCGGAGTCGGCGCGCTGATGGCGGAGAACCTGCCCGCGGGCGCCGTGCGGCTCGGCGAACAGCACAACCTTCCGCCCGCGCCGACGGTCGAGATCGCCATTTCCCGGCGGGCCGACACGGACACCGATCAGTGCCTCGTCGCCCTGGAACGCATCCTGCGCCGCCTGGTGGCCGCCGCCGAGTAACCGCTTCCGGCGATGTCGAACCCGTCCCGGCCGTCAGGGACGGCCGACGGCGCGGCGCAGGACCTCGCGGGGGTTCACCGGCTCGTCGCGCGTCGCGGTCCAGGCGAGATGCTGGTCGGGGCGCACCAGGGCGAGGGTGGTGGGCGGGTGGTGGAGCAGGTGCAGCGGGATGCCCTCGGTGTCGGCGGCTTTCGCGAACTCCTCGGTTTCGGGGCGGTCCAGGTCCCCCACCAGGGTGAAGTCGCGGCCGAGGTGGTCGTACAGGGAGTCGCCGGGGGCGAGCCAGTGGTGGGCGAGGCGTTCGCCGGCCCGACCGGTGACGAGAGGCGTGCCGCGGTAGGTGTAGCCCAGGACGAGGTCGAGGCTGTGGAACTCGCCGGCCTTGGTCTCCTGGACGGCCCGGGCCACGGCCGGGCGGACGGCGGCGAACTCGGCGTCGGTACCGGCCAGTCGCGGGTCGGCGAGTTCGGGGGCCAGGGTCGCCATGTTCCGGGCCGCCTCCTCGATCGTCTGCGCCGCGATCGGCCTGCGCTCCGCCTCGTAGCTGTCCAGGAGGGCGGCGGGGGCCCAGCCGGTCAGCACGGCGGCAAGCTTCCAGCCGAGGTTGACCGCGTCGCCGATGCCGGTGTTGAAGCCGTGTCCGCCCCACGGCGGATTCAGGTGCGCGGCGTCGCCGGCGAGGAAGACCCGGCGTGTGCCGTACCGGTCGGCCAGCGACATCCTGGCCCGCCACGGGTCGGTCGCGACGATCTCGGCGTCGATGTCGGCGCCGACCAGGGCGCGTACCAGACGTAGCGGGTCGGCCTCGCCCTCCTCCCGGGTGACGCCCTGGGCGATGCACCACCACAGATCGTCCAGGTCCAACCGGCCGACCAGACCGGGCCGGCCCGGGTGGAGCACCCAGTAGTGGACCGCCGGCCCGTGGGGGACGCGGTCGGCCAGGCCGGGGGCGCGGAAGACCACGTTGAAGTTGGGACGCTCGTCGGCACCGCCCTCGTAGACCACGCCGATGGCCTCGCGGACCGTACTCCACGCGCCGTCGGCGCCCACCAGGTAGTCCGCGCGCACCTCGCGGTCGGCCCCGTCGGGGCCGGACAACGTCGCGGTGACACCGTCGGCGTCCTCGGCCAGGGCCGTGACCGTCCATCCGGCGCGCAACTCGGCGTGCGCCGACGCGGTGACGACCTCACGCAGGATCTGCTCGATCGCGGGCTGGCCGATCTGCTGCCCCGCTTCCGCGACCAGGTCGTCGTCGGCCAGGTCGAGGCCGAAGCAGCCGGTGAATCGGGTGATCTCGCGGCCGAGCAGCCCGGTGGTGAAGACGGCCTCGTGCGCCCAGGAGAGGGGCAGCGCCGCCCGCTCGCGGACGCGGCTCGCGATGCCCCAGCGGCGGAGGAGTTCCATGGTGCGGGCCGAGGTCGTCTTGGCGCGCGGGCGCAGCCAGGAGACCTCCGTGCGCGGTTCGACGACCAGTGAAGGCACGCCGTGGTGGGCAAGTTCCAACGCGGTGGCGAGTCCGACCGGGCCGCCGCCGGCGATCAGGACCGGAACGTGTGTGGTCATACCGTCTGCCTTGTCTGCACGGGCGCGGGAGGGGTTCATGGGGTAGGCGGCAGGGGATCCGCAGGCATGGCCGCGTGCTGTCGCGTCCTGCGGACGAGGTGGTCCCAGCCGGCTTTCAGCTGGCCGTCCGACCAGCACTGTCGGCGTTTGACCCGGGCCTCGTCGGGGTCGGAGAAGTCGCGGATCGGGCCGGCGGCCATCGCGGTCAACTGGGTACGGCAGGCGCGTTCGAGCAGGATCGCGTGCATGACGGCAGCGTGCACGCTGTCGCCCGCGGCGGCCAGGCCGTGCCGGGGCATCAGCGCCGCCGGTGCGTCGCCGAGCGTGTCCGCCAGCGCCCGGCCCAGGGTGGCGGTGGAGACCAGTGCGCCGGTGGCGGTGAAGCGGGGTACGTCGTCGCCCGCGAACAGCGCGCCGTCGTGCGAGATGGGCAGCAGCGGGGTGGCGAGCGCCGCGAACGCGACGGCCGCCTGGGCGTGGGAGTGCACCGTGCAGGTCACCGAGGGGTTGCGGCGCATGATCTCCAGATGGATGTGGACCTCGACATGGGGTGCGCCGGAACCCTCCAGCACCTCGCCGTCGAAGGACACCAACTGCAGATGTCGGTCCTCGACTTCCTCCAGCCCCCACCCCGGTGCCTTGATCCGGATACCTCGGCCGCGGGGGTCGCGGACGGCGACATGGCCCCAGACCATGTCGCCGTGTCCGGCCATGGCCAGGACGCGGCCGGCTTGGCGCACGGTCTCGTTCATGCGGCGTCCAGGGATCGGTAGTAGCGGGCGGCTCCGGGGTGCAGCGGAATGGGGGTCCTGCCCATCGCCGGCGGATCGAGCGGGTAGGTCAACGGACTGCGGTCGGAAGGGATGTGCCGGTACTGGGCCTCGATGGTCGCGCGGGTCTCGCCGAGGATCCAGGCGATCAGGTGGGCGAGGTCGTCGGGCAGGTCGGACCGGGTCAGCACCAGGAAGTCGGAGAAATCGAGGGTCTCGAAACGCGGGCAGCCGGGGAAGTGCCCCTCCGCCACGGTCGCCGACGGCCAGCCGTAGTCGGCCTCCAGCCCGTCCAGCACGTGGCGTTCGATCGGCAGGAAGTTCAGCCGGGAGCCGAACTGTTGCCAGGGAGGCAGCATGTACGCCTCGTGCACGATGGCGTCGGCCTCCCCGCCGATGATCCGTTCGAAGGTCTGTCGGGGTCGCTCGTCGGTGAGCACTCGACCGCCCCAACCGGTCACGTCCACGTGTGCGCGGCGCAGGACCTCGTGGGCGGCCCAGCCGATGAGGTTGGTGCCGTCGTGGGGTCCGGTGGCCAGCCGCAACGCGGGTTCAGCTGCGCGCAGTTCGGCGAAGGAGGTGATGCCCAGGGACTTGTCCAGGCCCACGACCAGGCGGTCGCGCTGGGGAAGCACGCCCAGGGCGCACAGGTCTGGGACGGGTTCGGCGGCGAACGGGCCCTGCCCCTTCAGTGCCGCGGCGGCGAAGGCGGCGGGAGTGGTCAGGGCGATGTGGACCCGGCCGCGGCCGACCGCGCGGGCGGCGTCGGCACCTCCGCGTCCGTTCCAGATGCCGATCCGGGTGTGCGGTCCGCAACGATCGGTGAGTTCTTGCGCGATCCATCCGCAGACGCGATGGAGGTTCGCGGTGCCCCAGTCTCCTTGGAGATGCAAGGAGATCGAACGGTCGAGGGATGGTGCGGGCGGAGGCATGGTCGCTCCCAGCGAGGGTGGAGTGGTCGGCGGTGCCGGCTGCGGGCCGTGCCGGCGGACGGACGGACCGCCGTCGCCTGCGTTGTCCGTTCCCGACGGTGACTCCATCACGCAAATCAATAATAATCAATACCGAAATCAAGTCGCGTTGTGCTCGCGCAGGAGGTGCATGACCGCGTCGCGGTCCCGGCGATCCAGGGCGTCGACGAGGGCCGCGTGCAGTTCGGCGCGCCGGCGCAGAAAGCCCTCCTCCGGCTCTCCCCCGGGCATGATCGACGCGGTGCGCCGCTCGATCACCTCCTGGGCGCGCAGGTAGCAGTCCCGCAGCAAATCACCCGGGGCGATGGCGGCCAGTCGTGCGTGGAACCGCCAGGCGGCGGGGACGAAGGCCGGGCCGTCCCCGCGGTCGGCGGCCTCGCCCATCACCCGCGCGAACGCGCGCAGTTCGGCGAAGTCCGCCGGCGAGCCGTGCCACAGCACGTCCTCGATGATCAGCGGTTCGAGTGCCTCGCGGACCCGGAAGGCGTCCGCCAGCACGGCGCGCGCATCCGCCTGCCGGTCGTATCCCGCGCCGTCTCGAACGGCCTCCGCCCCGGGCGGCGCCTCCGGGGCGAACAACCCGCCGCCGGGACCCGGTCGAACCACGACCAGGCCGCGTTCCTGGAGCAGTCGCAGCGTCACGTTGAACGTGCCGACCGACACCCCGCACATCGCGCGGACCTGCTCCTTGGTACCCAACCGGGCCTTGGGCTCCAGACCCGCCAGCAACCGGGCGGTGTGCGCCGCCGCCTCCTCCGCGCGATCGGGCCGCTCCCCTCGCCCGTCCCCCCGGTCCCGCACGGTCGCCTTCGGGGCCACGTTTTCCTCCATCACGATTGATTGCCCGCATGCCTTGACGGCCCGGGTCGAGTGCATTCATCATACCGGGACGTATTCATTATTATTAATTCCGCTCAGGCTGCGCGGCGTAGCTCGCCCCCGGCGGCGAAGGACACGCCCGCACCGCCGCCGCCACCCGAGGCGGTTACGCCCCGCCCGCCCACGCCGGGCCCTCGCACCATCACACCGTGACCGCCGATCCGCCGATCCGCCGGTCCGTCGGCCGCCGACACCCTTGCCCGCCCCGAGCCCAGCCTCGTCGGCGCACGGCCGCATCCCGAGAATGAGGAGTTGTCCCGTGGGACTCGTACACGAGATCGTCGACGCCTTCGACGCCGCGGAGCCCGTCAGGCGCATCGCGCGGCGGGAGGAACTGCTGCTGGGCGCGCCCCTGCCCTCGCCCGCACGACCCCCGCGCTCCTACCGGCCCATCGAGGCCACACACTTCCCCGCGCATTTCGTACCCCAGGGATTCGCGCCGCCCAAGGGCATCTACGAAAGCGACCACCTGCGCATCGAGCGGCAGACGATGGCCGGCTTCCGGCAGCCCTTCTACCACCGCAACTGCGACGTCGACGAGTTGTCCTACCAGGTGTACGGCACCCGCACACTCATGACGGAGTTGGGCAGCCTCGACCTCGTCGCCGGCGACTTCTCCCGGATCCCGGTCACGGTCGCGCACGACAACCACGCCCACGACGACATCCACATCCTGTTCTACGTGCCCGCGCATGTGGCCGAGTTGCGGCCCCCGGTCCGTACCTCCGAACCGGTGATCCCGCCGTTTCCCGGGTGGGAGCCCGGCGTGCGCAACCTCATGACCACCGAGTGCCTGGGCGGCCCCGAGCACGACATCGTCATGACGCCCGTCGACGAGCGGTTGCTCCTGGGCCAGGCCGAGACCGAAGCGGAACGCGTCAACGTGCTGCGCCCGTCCGTCGGGACCGCCGGCGCAGACGGGACGGACTGGCTGTACCGCTCCGCGCGAATCAGGATCGGCCACACGACGATCGACCGGTCGGACGGTCGGCTGTACCACACCCACCGCGACGCCGAGGACATCCAGTACCAGATCGGCGGGCGGCGCCTGCTCGTCACGCAACTCGGCGTGCTGGAGCTGGAACCCGGCGACTTCGTACGCATCCCCGTCGGTGTCGCCTTCACCGACATCGTTTCCGAGCCGAGCACGCATCTCACCGTGTTGTCCGCGCTGACCGTGCCGCAGGTCGCCGAGACCACCAAGGTCGGGCGCGTGCTCGGCGTCCCGGAGCTGGATCGGCTGCGCTCCGCCGCATGACGGGCCGCCGACCCGAGATCGCCACCACCCCGCGTCGAAAGGACTTCCCCATCAAGCCGGCCAGGCGGTCGGCACTGCCGAAGGCGTCCGTGTCTTCGCGAGGCGGACCGCCATGGCGGCGGCCGGGTTCTCGCCGGGCAGCGCTGTCAGTCGCGCCCGGGCGGCCTCCACGGCCGTCTTCGCGAGTGCGACTGGGCCCTCCGACCTTACGAATGACCAGAGCAACCACCCTTGAAAGGTAGGACACCGCCATGTCTGAGATGAAAGCCGCTCGCGCCCACAGGGGGTCCGATGTCCTGCGTCTGGAGAAGGTGCCCGTCCCGCAGGTGGGCGAGCACGATGTGCTGGTCCGCGTCGCCGCCGCGGGACTGGCGCCCAGCACGATGAAACTGCTGGCCGCCGGCATGTTCCGGCATCTGCCCACCATCCCGGGACACGAGGCGGCGGGAACCGTGGAACGGGTGGGCGCGGGCGTGGACCCGGCCCTGCTGGGCAAGCGCGTGCGCGTCCACCCCATGTTGTCGTGCGGCTTCTGCGAGTACTGCGCGAGCGACCGTCAGCAGATGTGCGCCGAGGCCGCCATGATCGGCCAGGGCGCCTTCGGCACCGGAGCCCTGGAGCTGTACGCCCGCTATCACGACGGCGGACTGGCCGAGTTCGTCCGGGCACCGCACTGGCTGATCGACGAGATCCCCGACAATGTCGGCTTCGATCTGGCCGCCAAGGTGCACGACTTGGGCAACGCCGTCCGAGCGCTCAAGTGCGCGGGCACCCCCACCGGGGCCACGGTGGTGATCACGGCGGCCACCGGCACCATGGGCACCGCCTCCATCGTGCTCGCCGAACACTTCGGCATCGACCGCCTGATCCTGGTCGGCCGATCCGCCGAGCGGCTCCGGGCCGCTCGCGGGCTCGTCCCCCACCTGCGCGCGGACACGATCGCGCTGGAGGACCTCGGCCCCGACTGGCCGACGACCGCGGGGCTCACCGCGCGTATCCGCGAACTGGTTCCCGGCGGGCCCCAAGCGGTGCTCGACTACCTGCCCGCGGGACCCGGCGGCGAGCAGGCCCTGCGGTCGCTGGCCAACGGAGGCGTGTTCGTGCACATGGGCGGCAACCCCGCCCCCATCGCCATCCCCATGCGGGAGACGATGCTGGGCTGCTGGCGCTTCGTCGGCACCCGGGCCTGTACCCGCGGCGACACCGACACCGTGCTCCGCCTGTTGGCGTCCGCCGAGCTGCGGGCCGAACAACTGATCACCCATCGGTTCGCGCTCGACGACATCGACATCGCGCTGACGGCCCTCTCCGAACGCCACGAACCCATGTGGATGGGCGTCATCCGCCCTTGACCGGGCCTTGCCCGAACGACCAAGACGGCCACCCGAGGCGGCATTTCGTCCGCCGCCCGCCGGCCGCCGACCCACTCCGCATCGCATCGCATCGCATCGCATCGCATCAGGAGCCCTGCCCCATGACCGAATGGATCACCGTACAAACCGCCGACGGGCCGATGCGCGTGTACGTCGCGCGCCCGAACGTGCCCGCGACGCGCGCCGTCGTCGTCCTGCAAGAGGCGTTCGGCGTCAACGACCACATCCGGGACATCGCCCGCCGGTTCGCCGAGCGTGGGTTCCTCGCCGTCGCCCCGGACCTGTTCCACCGCAACGGGGTGGGGACGCTGGACTACGACCGGCACGCCGAGGCGATGCCGCTGATCGGCGCGATCGGCGCCGACCGCATCGTCATGGACGTGCGCGCCGCCGTGGAGCACCTGACGGGGGAAGGCGTGACGAGCGACCGCACCGCCGTCGTGGGCTTCTGCTTCGGCGGGCGCGCCGCCTTCACCGCCGCCACCGCGATCGCGAACCTCGCCGCGACCGTCGTGTTCTACGGCCCCGGCATCGCGGTCGGGCCGCACGCGGTGCTCGACCGCGCCGCGCACATCGACGCGCCGCTGCTGCTGCACGTGGGCGCCGACGACCCCACCATCCCGGCCGAGCAGGTCACGGCGATCCGGGACGCGCTCGTCGCGGCGGGCGCCGACTTCGTCCAGCACGTCTACCCCGACGCCGGCCACGCCTTCGCCTGCGACGCCCGCCCCCACATGTACCGGGAGAAGCCCGCCGCGCTCGCCTGGGCGCGCACCCACACCTTCCTCGACCGGCACCTGCCCGCAACGAAGTGACGTGGCCCCGCGCGCACTTGTGCGACACCCGAGCCCGGGGGCGAACCCCCGGCCGCATATCCCTTCGTCCGTATGAGGAGCTTGGTCATGTCCGATGAACCCGTATTGATCGTCGGCGCGCACGCCGCCGACTTCGTCTGGCGGGCGGGCGGCTATGCCGCGCTCGCCGCCCGGCGCGGTGCCGGCGCTCATGTGGTCTGCCTGTCCTACGGCGAACGTGGCGAGTCCGCCGCGCTATGGAAGTCGGGCGCTTCGTTGGAGCGGGTCAAGGCCGTCCGACGAGCCGAGGCCGAGGCCGCTGCCGCCGTCCTCGGCGCGGAGATCACCTTCCTGGACGCCGGGGACTACCCGCTGCCGCGCGCCGGCGACGACCTGCTGGACGCGCTGGTGCAGCGCATCAGGGCGGTACGACCGGGCGCGGTCCTCGTGCACAGCGCCACCGACCCCTACAACGCCGACCACCCGCGCGCCGCCGAGTTGACCATGGAGGCCCGCGTCCTCGCGCAGGCCGAGGGCTACCCGAGCGAGTATCCGATCATCGGAGCGCCCCCGGTCTTCCGCTTCGAACCGCACCAGCCGGAGATGTGCGGCTTCCGGCCGGACGTGCTGGTCGACATCACCGAGGTCTTCGACCTCAAGCGCGAGGCCATGGAGTGCATGAACGCCCAGGAGCACCTCTGGGACTACTACACCGATCTGGCCCGCCGCCGGGGCGTGCAGGCCGTCCGCAACGGCGGGGACCGGGCCATCCGCTACGCCGAGGCATACCAGCGCGTCTACCCCCAGGTCGCGGGGGTGCTGGCATGACGCCGATCGTGGTGACGGGGACGCCGCGCGCCGCCGCCGAGGACGTTCGGGAACTCGGCGGGTTCGGCGTCGCGACGGTGCACGAGGCCATGGGCCGCGAGGGGTTGCTCGACCCGTCGTTCCGGCCGATCTACCCCGGGGCGACGCTCGCGGGCACCGCGGTCACCGCGCTGTGCCATCCCGGCGACAACCTGATGCTCCACGTGGCCGTGGAGCAGTGCCGGGACGGCGACGTGCTCGTGGCCGCCACGACATCGCCGTGCTCCGACGGCCTGTTCGGCGAGTTGCTGGCCACCTCGCTGCGCGCCCGCGGTGTACGCGGCCTGATCATCGGCACCGGAGTGCGCGACGTCGGCCCGTTGACCGCGATGGGCTTTCCCGTCTGGTCCACGGCCGTCAGCGCGCAGGGCACGGTCAAGGCGACGGCCGGCAGTGTGAACGTGCCGCTCGTGATCGGGGGCCGGCTGGTGTGCCCCGGGGACGTGGTGGTGGCCGACGACGACGGCGTGGTGGCCGTACCCCGGCGGCGCGCCGCCGCGATCGCGACCGCCGCGCGGGCCCGGGCCGCGCGCGAGGAGCAGACCCGGACGGCGCTGGCCGGCGGGCAACTCGGCCTCGACCGCTACGAACTGCGCCCGCTGCTGGACCGGCTCGGCGTCCGGTATGTGCCGTACTCGGCGGAGGGGCGGGACGGATGATCCGGGCGGCCCTGTGGCGCGGCGGCACGTCCAAGGGCGTCTACCTCGACGCCGGTGATCTACCCGCCGAGCCGGCCGAACGGGACGACCTGTTGGTGCGGCTGCTCGGCTCCCCGGACGAGCGGCAGATCGACGGCCTCGGCGGCGGCCATCCCCTGACCAGCAAGGTCGCCGTGGTCTCTCGCGCCGCCGATCCGGCGGGCGCGGACGTGGACTACCTGTTCCTGCAGGTGCACGTCGACCGGCCGCTGGTGTCGGCGCGGCAGCCGTGCGGCAACATCCTGGCCGGGATCGGTCCGTACGCCCGGCTGCGCAGTCTGGTCGCGCCGGACGCCGACACGGTGCGCATCCGCATGGTCAACACCGGCGGGCTGGTCACCGCGGTGCTCGGCCCCGGCGACCCGGGCGCGGGGATCGAGGTCGCGCTGGAGTTCCGGGACACCGCCGGGTCCGTCTGCGGCAGCCTGCTGCCGACCGGGAACGTTCGGGACGAGATCGACGGTGTCCCGGTGACCTGCGTCGACAACGGAATGCCGGTCGTGGTGGCCGCCGCCGCCGACTTCGGCCTCACCGGCCACGAGAGGCCCGCCGACCTGGAGCGCGATCGCGCTCTGGCCGACCGTCGGGAGCGGGTGCGGCTGCGGGCGGGCGAGTTGATGGGGCTGGGCGACGTCTCGGAGACGACCGTACCCAAGGTCACCCTGATCGCACCGCCGCGCGAGGGCGGCACGCTGACCACCCGCACCTTCATCCCGCACCGCTGCCACCCGGCGATCGGCGTGCTCGGCGCGGTCGGCGTCGCCGCCGCCGTGGCCCTGCCCGGCTCGGTGGCCGCGCGCTACGCCACCGGAGACGACTTGGTCCGACTGGAGCATCCCACCGGCCGGCTCGATACCCGCCGTACCTCCTCCGGGAGCGCCGCCGTCCTGCGTACCGCCCGCCTGCTGTTCGACGGGACCGCCTTTCCCCGTCCTCTTCACCGGAGTTGATCCATGCCACAGATCCCGGCCGCGGAGTTCACCGAGCGTTGCCGCGACATCGCCCACGTCGGATCGGTCGAGCTGTTCACCCCGGACGCCGACGCCACCACCGCCTTCTTCACCGACCTCATGGGCATGGAGGAGGTGGGCCGCGCCGGCGGCTCGGTCTACGTCCACGCCTGGGACGACTACGAGCGGTTCACCGTCAAGATCACCGAACGCGACCGGGCCGGGATCGGCCGCACCTATCTGCGGGCCGCCGGCCCCGACGCGTTGCGCCGCCGGGCGGCCGAACTGCCCGGCGGCCGGTGGGTCACCGACGAACTCGGCCTCGGTGACACCTACGTATGCCGCGATCCCGACGGCCACGAGTTCGGCCTGTACTGGGACACCGAGTGGTATCGGCCGACGCCGCCGCAGCGCCCGGCGCTGAAGAACCAGGCCGCCCGCTTCCCCGGTCGGGGCGCCAACATCCGCCGCCTGGACCACGTCAACTACCTGGCCGCCGACATGCCGGGTGCCCGGGCCTTCCTGACCGAGCGGATCCGGGCCAGGCCGACCGAGCAGATCGTGCTCGACACCGGCGAGGTCTCGGGATTCTGGACCACGCTCTCGGACAAAACGTACGACCTGGTGTACACCGTCGACCGGTCGGGCACGCCGGGGCGCCTGCACCACGTCGCGTTCGCCGCGGACACGCGCGAGGACATCCTGCGTGCCGCCGACGTCTTCCTGGAAGCCGGCATCCACATCGAGACCGGCCCCCACAAGCACGCCATCCAGCAGACGTTCTTCCTCTACGTCTACGAGCCGGGCGGCAACCGCATCGAACTGTGCAACGCCGGCGCCCGGGTGATGCTGGCGCCCGACTGGCAGCCGATCACCTGGACCGAGGCCGAACGGGCCAAGGGCCAGGCGTGGGGCCTGAAGACCATCGAGTCGTTCCATCGCCACGGCACACCGCCGGTGAACTGACGGCACGACGGGCGCCGCCCGGCCCGAACGGGGTGTTCCGGTCCGCGCGTTGCCGGCATAGCGGACCCCGTGCCCGGCTCCCGTCCGCCGTCGACCCGCTCCCGGCCGCTCCACCCACCCACTCCGGCCCCGCCTCGCCCGACCGTGCCGGGACGACCCGGCACGGCGGCGAGACCTTCGCGAAGGAGAACCCGTGACCCCGACCCTCGCCGCGCCTCCGGCGACACGAACACGATCGGGCATGCTCGTCCTGGCGTGCCTCATCCTCTTCATCGACGGCTACGACCTGTTCACCCTCGGCACCATCGGCCCGAGTCTCCTGCACGACCGGTCCTGGGGCGCCACGCCGTCCACCCTGGGCACCCTCGGCAGCGTCACCGCCCTGGGCATGCCGCTCGGCTCCGTCCTGGCGGGCTGGTCGGCCGATCGGTGGGGCCACCGCACCCCGTTGGTCGTGTCCGTGACGTGGATCTCGGTGGCGATGCTCGGGGCCGCGCTCGCCGACGACCTCACCCGGTTGGGCGCCGCCCGGTTCTGTACCGGCATCGGCATCGGCGCGCTGGCACCGCTGGTCTCGGCGCTGGTCTCGCGCGGCGCCCCGCCCGGACGCAGAACCCTGCACCTGGCGATCGCACTCGGCTCCATAGGCGTCGGGGGCACCGTCTCCGCCCTGCTCGGCCGCTTCCTGCTTCCGGAGCACCACTTCCGGATCCTGTTCTGGATCGGCGTCCTGGCGGTGCTGCTCGTCCCGTTCATCCGGATCATGGTCCCGGCGGATCGGCCCGAATCGGCGCCGGCCGCCCGACGCCCCGTCGCGGAGCTGTTCACCCCGGCCGCCCGGCGCGGGACGGTCCTGCTGTGGGCGGCGACGTTCATGAGCATGGCGCTGGTCTACAGCACGACCGCGTGGTTGCCGACGGTGATGATGAAGAACGGCTACAACCTCGGCTCGTCCCTGGAGTTCATGATCGCCTTCACCGTCGGGGCGAGCGCCGGCGGGCTGCTGGTCTCCCTGCTCGCCGACCGCGGTCACCTGAAGCTCGTCACCATGGGCACCTTCGCCCTGGCCGCACTGGCCCTGCTCACCCTCAGTTCCAACCAGCCGCGCCCACTGCTGCTGGTGGTGTCGGCACTGGCCGGGCTCGGCTCGCTGGGCTGCCAAAACATGATCATCGCGTACATGTCGGCCTTCTATCCGCCACACCTGCGCGGTACGGGCCTCGGCATCGGCCTGGGTGTCGGCCGACTGGGCGCGATCGTCGGACCGTCCTACCTGTCGGCGGTGACCGCCCTGGCGGTCTCACCACGCACCGGATTCATCGCCTTCATGATCCCCGCCGTGCTCGGCACGGCCGTCGCGGCACTGCTGCCCGACGTCTCCACTCCGACCGAAGGTGCCCGCCCGCCGTCGAGCGCAGGTCCTGCGCGCCGCCGACGACGCGCAGGACGATAACCTCCTCCCGGTCGCGGGGGCTACCTCGATTCGCTGTGGATGCCGGTCATCAATGCGGCCAGGTCCTCGGGGGCCAGGAAGGAAGGCGGGGGTGGCGGGCCCCAGTTGAACAGGCCCTTGGCTCCCTCCAGGACCTCCGGTGTCCACAGCTGGTCGTCGACCACGCAGTCCATGTCGGAGTAGTACTCGCTGAAGTTGCCCGCCGGGTCCTTGAGATACCAGAAGAAGTTCGACCCGGCGTGGTGGCGGCCCAGGCCCCAGACGTGGCGCTCGGGGTGGTCCTCCAGCATGGCGGCGGCGCCGCGGCCGACCTCGTCGACGTCGTCGACCTGCCACGAGGAATGGTGCAGGAACGCGACCGGCGCGGCCAGGACCAGGATGTTGTGGTGGTCGGTGGAACAGCGCAGGAACGCCCCGTGGTCCTTGATGTAGTCCGATGCCTTGAAGCCGAGCCCGTCACGGAAGAAGGCGGTGGTGGCGTCGAGGTCGGTGGTGCCGACGACGGCGTGTCCGAGCTTGCGGGGGCGAACCGGTTCGGTACGCAGGACGCCGGGTGCGCGGGAGTCCGTGCGCTCGATGCGGCCGGGACCGTTGTAGGCGGTGGCCGCGACCGGTTCCTGCGTCGGGCGCGGGGCGATTTCCAGGACGGCGCGCACGGCCGTGGGCGTGTCGTAGGCGGTCAGTGCTCCGTCGGCGATGTGGCAGTCGACGCCGAGCCGCTTCAGGCGGGACGCGCTCGCCGCCAGGTCGTCGGGGGTGTCGACGCCGACCCTGACCTCCACCAGACGGCGGGTCGGCGCGTGCACGATCCTGAGCTGACGCCCGGCGTCCCGGGTGGTGAACCAGCCGTCTCCGTCCGGGGTGAGGCCGAAGTCCGTGTAGTAGGCGGCGGTCTCGGCGACGTTGGGGACCCCCATGGTGATGGAGGTCAGTCGGTGCAGTGCCACGAGAGGACTCCCTTGTCCGTCTGTCCGTCGACGCCCGGTCTCAGGCCACGAAGGTCTGGCGCAGTTCACCGATGCCTTCGATGGTGCTGACGAGTTCGTCGCCCGCGGCCAGCCAGCGCTGCGGGTTCCGGCCGAGGCCGACGCCTGCGGGGGTGCCGGTGAAGATCACGTCGCCCGGCAGGAGCGGCAGCACGGCGGAGAGACGGGCGACAAGTGTGGGCACGGAGAAGATCAGGTCACGGGTGCGGCCTTTTTGGACCTGTTCCCCGTTGATCGCGCAACGCAGTTCGAGGTCGTCGGGGTTGTCGAACTCGTCCGGTGTCACCAGCCACGGTCCCATGGGCGCGAACCCGGGATACGACTTGCCGAGGCTGAACTGCGGTGCCGGGCCCGCCAGTTGGATCACCCGCTCGGAGATGTCCTGGCCGACCGTCAGCCCGGCGACGTGGCTCCAGGCATCCTCCTCGCGGACACCGTGAGCGCGACGTCCGATGACCGCGACCAGTTCGACCTCCCAGTCGGTGTGGCCGTCCGCCGGCAACTTCACCTCGGTGACGGGTCCGCTGATGCTGGTGGCGAACTTGGTGAAGACCGGCGGGAGTTGCTCGGGCACGGCGAACCCCGACTCGGCGGCGTGGTCCCGGTAGTTCAGGCCGATCGCCAATGTCTGCCGCGGCGCCGGGGCCGGCGCGCCCAGTTCGCCGTGCTCGAACGCCACGCCGGCGGGGAGGTCGCCGGCGGCCCAGGTACGAAATTCCTCCCACCGCTCGTAGACGGCCTGGGGGTCGGCGGAGAAGCGGCCGTTGCTGCTCCGTTCGACGTCGACGGCCTTGCCGTCGACGATCAGGGCCAGTCGGCCGGAGAGGTTGGCGATGCGCATGACGGATCTCCCGGAGGAATGGGGTGGGGCGGCTCACTCGCGCACCCCACCCAATAATTAAGCATGATGATTATCCAGATTTTGCGGCGGCTGGAGCCACACCGTCAAGAGCTGAGGCAGAATGAACATGGTGAATACAGTGGTCCGATACAGAGGGAGTGGACGTGCCAGTCGATCCGGACAGACTCGCGCCGACCAGGAAGCCGGGAGCCACCTCTCGTGACAGCCCCACCGCGCTCGGCCCGCACCCGGGCGGCGGCTCGGCGGGCGCTCGAAGCACCGGGAGAGCTCCCCGACAGGCGGGCTCGGGGCGCGCCGAACGGGCGGCGCAGCAGGTCACGGAGTTGATCGAGACCGCGCCCCCCGGTTCCCGGCTCGGTACGAAGGAGGAACTGCGCACTCTCTGCGAGGTGTCCGTCGGCACCTTCAACGAGGCCCTGCGACTCCTCCAGGCCCGGGGTCTGGTCAATGTGAGACCCGGCCCGGGCGGGGGGCTCTTCAGCGCCGAGCAGTCTCCCATGGTCCGTCTCGGCAACTCCGTCCTGGCACTCGACGCGCAGCAGAACGACGTCGCCGAGGCGGTGCGCATCCGTGACGCACTGGACCCGCTGCTCATCGAGGACGCGCTCTGGTACGCCTCCCCGGCCGAGATCGCCGCGCTGCGCCCCCACATCACCGCCATGGAAAGCGCCGTGGGCGACGCCGACCCGGTGGCGTTCGTACACGCCAACTGGCGCCTGCACGCCGCGATCGCCGCGATCAGCCCGAACGCCTTGCTCGGTTCGCTGTACACGCACCTACTGGAACTGATCGAGACACACACCCTGTCGGTACTGCCGACCGGCGATCAACCCCTGGGCGAGTACATCGCCGACCGCCACGCACTGCATCGCGACCTGGTGGACGCCCTGGACCGACGCGACCGCGACGAGGCCCTTCGACTCATCCACGAACACAACACCACCCACGACGCCGCTCCCGCGTATGCGGCGCCCCCGGGTTCGACCTCGCGCCGGCAGCCCTGAGCCTGTGCCCCGCCACGGATTCGGGCCTGCTCACCGTCCTTGGCTCCGATGACGGGACGGACCCGCGCGTCATCGGGCTCCGCCGCCGTCGAGGAGGTCGTGGCGGGGGTCGGCCGATCGGATGATGTCGGTGTCGACCGGTCGTCGTCGTGGGATCGGCCGAGTCGGCGGCGGCGGGCCGGGGGTCCGGGCGCAGGATGGGAGGTGCCGTGCTGCCCCGTGGAGGAGTCCGTCATGACCGAACGTCCCCTGTCCCCGGCCGACCGGGCCCTGTCGGATGCCGCCGGCCGCGGTGATCTCGACGGTGTGCGTGCCGCGCTCGCCGCGGGCGCCGATCCGGCGGCGCGGGACGACGTCGGCCGCACGGCGCTGTTGTGCGCCGCGCTCGCCGATCACGTCGCCGTTGCCGAGTTGTTGGTCGAGGCCGGGGCGGACGTCAATGCTCGGGACGAGCGACTGGACAGTCCGTGGCTGGTCACGGGGGTCACCGGCAGCGTGGCGATGATGCGCACGCTGCTGGTCGGCGGGCCGGACGTCACGCTGCGGAACCGGTTCGGCGGGGTGTCGGTGATTCCGGCCGCCGAACGTGGGCACGTCGGGTACGTCCGCGCCGTGCTCGCCGAGACCGCCATCGACGTCGACCATGTCAACGACCTCGGCTGGACCGCCCTGCTGGAGGCCGTCATCCTCGGCGACGGCGGGCCGGCGCATCGTGAGGTGGTGGACGTCCTGCTCGCCCACGGCGCCGATCCGCTGCTGCCGGACGGCGACGGCGTCACCGCTCGGGCCCATGCCGAGCGTCGCGGCTTCCGGGAGATCGCCGCCTCCCTGCGGGCCGCGGAACGACGCGCCGACGACGCGCGCCGGGACGGGGCGTGACCGCCCGGGACGGCGCCGCGCGGGCCGGCGTACTCGCCGTGTTGGCCGCCGCCGTGCTCGCCGGCTGCGGTGGGCCGGCCGCCGGCCCCGGCCAGGCTCCGGCGCCTGCCGCGGCCTCTGCCGCCTCGGCCGCCTCGGCCCCGGCCGCTCCGGGTTCGCCCGCCACGACCCTGCTCGTCACCGACTTCGGCGCCGACACCGTCACCTTCGTCGACCCGTCCCGCACCGGCCGCGCCGCCGACCTCGGCTCGGTCCGGGTCGGCACCGCGCCGTACGGGCTCGTGGTGGCCCCCGACGGCACCGCGTGGGTAGCCGCCGCCGAGGGCGTCGCCGTGGTCGACACCCGCACCCGCGCACTGGTCGCGCGGATCCCGTACACGACCCGGACCGGCCGCGTCACCACCGGCGAGTATCGGGGCGGCGGCATGGGCATCGCCCTCTCCCCCGACGGCACCCGGATCTACGTCGGCGTCAACGTGCCCGGCGGCGACGGCGCGCTGGAAGTCGTCGACACCGCAACCCGCACCGTCACCCGGGTCGTTCCGGTCGGCCGCCGTCCCTTCGACGTGGACGTCTCCGCCGACGGCCGCCACGTCTACGTCACCGACCACGACTCCTTCGACGTGCGCACGGTCGACACCGACACCTGGGCCACGCGCCGGATCGAGGTGGCCCCGTACGGCACCCGGGGCGGCCTCGGCTCCTGGCTCAAGCCGCACTACACCGCCGTCCGCCCGTCCGACGGCGCCCTGCTGCTCCCCTTCGAGGGCGAGCGGCTCGCCGTCGTCGACCCGGCGACCGGCCGGGTCGCCGTCGAGCCGATGACGGCCAATGCGCACCAGCACGGCGTCACCGTCGCCCCCGACGGCACGCTGTACGTCGTCGCCACCGGCCCGATCGACTCCGACGTCGACGCCGGGCCGTCGCTCACCGTCCGCGCCCCCGACGGAGCCGAACGCGTCGTCCCGCTCGACGGGCCTCACGAGAGCGTCACCCTCTCGCCCGACGGCCGCACCGCCTACGTCTCCGGCGGCTTCACCCGCGACGGCGGCTGGAACGGCCTCACCCTGGTCGACACCACCACCGGCACGACCACGCGCCTACCCGTGGGCCGGCTCCCGCTCGCCGTCGCGGTCCTCCCGTGATGCCCGAGCCTCTCGGTGGGCCAGAACTTCGCCCATGTGCGCCGGCCCGGTCCCGGCCACATCCGCGTCGCCATCGCCGCAGCGACGGTCAACCCCACCGACCTCGGCGTCGCGGCCGGCTGCTTCCACCCGATCGGACTGGTCAAGCAGCCCGAACACACCGGACCGGGCTGGGACTTCGCCGGCGTCGTGGATGCGGTCGGGCCGGGGGTGGACCTGGCCGTCGGCACCCGGGTGGCCGGTTCGTCTGCGGCCTCGGCGCCGACCTCCTCACCCGCGCCGCCGGCGGCGAACTCCCGACCCGCGTCCACGCCGTCGTCCCGCTGGACAAGGCCGCCGAGGCCCCGAGGGCGGCCAGCCGTGTCGGCGTCGGTCCGTATATTGCGTCGCATGATGGACGGTGGGTACAGGTATTTGTCCTCGAGGGAGAGATTCCAGAGCCTGGTCGAGGAGTTGGCCTCTCTGGACATGGGCGGTTGGTACGTAGCGGAGGTCGAGGCCGCACTGGCCACGCTCGGGTGGGAAGTGCTCCCGGTAGAGCCCGACGAGATCGTCGACCTGGCGCGGGGACCGTTGCCCGGGGTGCGCTGGAAACTGGGTTACCCCCCGCGCGGGCCCCGGCAGGGGGTCGGGCTCGTGGCCGACGACGGCCTTGCGTTGCGGGCGGTTCGTTTGGAGGTGAACCTCGGCACCGGCATCGCCTACCGCGACGACCACCGGGACGAGGTGGACTTCATCCGGACGACCTGGGATCTGATGGAAGAGGTCCTCGGCACGCCGCCGACCCTGTGGGCCGGAGCCGGGAATCGATGGGAGAGCAGGGGCCCGCGAATGTTGTGGCGCCGTCCCGGAGAAACCACCCTGGCGGTGGGGATCGACGTGCACTCGGCGCCGGTCATGTACATGCTGCACACCGCCGAGGACAGCGACGCCTCGAGAAGGCCGAACATGTCGCCCGGGACGTGGCGCGCCGGCGATCCGGCCGATCTGCCCCCAGTACCCGACCCCGATGTGCCGCGCTCGCCCGTCACCTGGGAACGGGTGCAGACCCGTCTGGCCGACGCGCTGCGGGCACTGTGCGCCGACACACCCTGCCTGCCCGCCAGGTTCATCCTGCACCTGCAATCCGCCCACGACCCGCTCCGCTTCGTGAGCATGTGGAACGAGGGCCTCGACCTGCGCATCGAGTCCTTCGTCCATCACGCCGACCTGATCGACCACGAACTGCTCGCCGGCCGGGGGTGGTTCGACGCGGGCGGCCTGTGGCAACGACGTTTCCACAAAGCCGCCCGCAACAAGGAGCACACCGAGACCGCGGCGGCCATGCTGGTGGAAGCGATCAGAGCCATGGGCGTACACGACCCGGACGAACTGAGGTACCACGGAACCGTTTCCGGACGAGGCCACCTGTTCCGACTCGACCTGCCCCATCTCCACCTGCTCCGGATGGACGAACCGGACGAGTAACGCCACCCCGAACCGACAACCGGCAACCGAACGCAGCCCGCCCGAGGCGAGTGGTTCCGCGTGCGTGGGCAGGCACGACCGTCGGCCGAACAGGGCTGCCATGCGGAGGTGTTGCGGGTCCTCGACGACGACGCGATCGAGCTGTACGGGATTCGCGTCGACGCACCGACCGGGGCGACCCACGCCGCTCCCGGGAGCCGATTCGGTGGCGCGTTCCGCTTCATGCGGGGCGATCGCGGGCATGATGTGGGCCATGACTCACGTCGCCCGTCGCATGTTCGAGCTCCTGGAACCGATCTGCCTGGTCACCTTCTTCGCCGACGAGTGCAACGAGGAGTTCGCCGCGCTCGGCCACCGCACCTACTGGGACGGCTACTTCGCGAGCCGCGCCGCGCCGTTGGGGCGGGTGCCGGCGGAGGTCGTACACGCGGCCTTCTACAGCTTCGCCGAGGGGGAGGCCGCGCGGCACATCCCGAGCGCGTGGGAGACGATCCCACCCGAGGCGTCCCTGGCCGCGCGCGAGCGGGGCAGCGCGGCATCCGTGAGGCGGATCCTCGGCGACGAAATGGCCGACTCCGCGGGCCTGGTGCGCGCCGCCGACCTGACCACCAAGGCCGCGACGAGCGCGCCCATGGACGGTCGCGTGATGTACGCCGGAATGCGCGCCCTGGCGGTGCCGGGCGACCCGGTCGCCCGGCTGTGGCATTCCGCGACCATGCTGCGCGAGCACCGCTGCGACGGGCACATCGCCGCGCTCGTCGGCGCGCGCATCGGCGGTACGGAAGCCCACCTGCTGGACGCGGCGGCGCAGGGCATCCATCCGCCGGAGTCGTTCGGGCGCGTCCACCACCTGCCGAAGGAACGACTGGCCACGGTCATGGGCGGTTTACGCAAGCGCGGACTCCTCGACGCCGACGGCCGATTCACCGACACCGGCCGCGAAACCAAACAACGCGTCGAGGCCCTCACCGACGAACTCGCCACACCGCCATACGACGCCCTGTCCCCCGCCGAACTCGAGGAGTTAATCGCCGAGTTGGAACCCATCACCGCGAAGCTGGTGGCCGCAGGCTCGCGGTGACAGGCCCGCAACGGACGGGATCGGGAGTCGGCCGACCCGCACGGGCATGGTGAACTCGGCGGCGGCACCCGGCGCGTGGGCCCTGATCTCGCGGGCGAGGGCAGGCGATGACTCCGCCTACCTCGGCGGCCTGTCCGGACACCGCCGGCTGATCGTCCTGGATCTTCGCGGCACCGGCCGCTCCGCGATTCCCCAAGACCCCTCCTCCTACCGCTGCGATCGCCTGGTCGACGATGTCGAGGCACTGCGCGAGCACCTCGGCCTACCGCGGATGGACCTGCTCGGCCACTCCGCCGGCACGAACATCGCGACGCAATACGCGGCCCGGCACCCGGAGAAGGTCGGCAAGCTCGCCCTCATCGGCCCCAGCCCCCGAGCCGTCGGCGTCGCGATCACGGGTGAGACGCGGCGCGAGATCGCGCAACTCCGGAAGCACGAGCCGTGGTTCCCGGCAGCGTTCGCCGCCCTGCAGGCGATCACCGAGGGTACGGGCAGCGACTGGGAAGCCGTCGCCCGCTTCTTCTGGGGCCGGTGGGACGCCACGACCCGGAAGCACCAAGCAGCCGGCCGGCCGAGCAACCAGGAAGCTGCCCGCCTGTGGCCGCGGCCGAGTTCGCGGAAGTGTTCCCCGACGCCACGCTCGTGGTGCAGCCGGGAGCAGGCCACTACCCGTGGCTCGACCACGCCGACCGATTCGTGGCAACCACGGCGGCATTCCTCCGCGGATGACCCGGGCCCACGCCCCCGAAGCCCGACGCGGACGCGAACCGTTCAACGGCTCGGCTTCCTTCTTGAGGCTCGGGTGCAAGGGTGAGTGCTGCCCCGGCGCCCCGGTGCCCCGCGGAGGCGCGGAGGCGCGGTGCCCCGGTTGCGGGGCGGCCCGGATCGCTCGCCGGTGGTCGGGGCGGGCGATCCGGCCGGATCGGCGCTACGGCACGGTCAGGACGACCTTGCCGGTCACCCGGCCCGTGTCGCCCAGCATGTGGCCCTTGGCGGCCTCGGCGAGGGGGAATACGGCCTCCACGACGGGGCGCAGCGATCCGGCGTCGATCATGGCGGCGATCGCACGCATGCCTTCCTGGTCGGCTTCGACGAGCATCGGCCGTACCCGGACGCCCGCCGCGGCGCGCGCCGCCCGGTCGGCCAGGTCGTCGGGCAGTTGGGTCAGGGCGATCGACACGAGTTGCCCGCCCGGCGCGAGTACGCTCAGCGACCGCGCGGCGGTGTCGCCGCCGAGGGCGTCCAGCACGATGTCGACGGGTTCGATCGTGGTGAAGTCCCGGGTCCGGTAGTCGATCATCTCGTCGGCGCCGAGCGAGCGGACCACGTCGTGCTTGGCGGCGCTCGCCGTCCCGATGACGTGGGCGCCGCGCGCCTTGGCGATCTGTACCGCGAAATGGCCCACCCCGCCGGCGGCCGCGTGCACCAGCACCCGCTGACCGGGCCGTACACCGGCGGTGTCCACGAGGGCCTGCCACGCGGTGAGCGCCGCCAGCGGCACGGCCGCGGCCTGCGTGTGGTCGAGGCTTGTCGGCTTGGCGGTCATCGCCCGCGCGGGGGCCACGACGTACTCGGCGAAGGCCCCAACCCCGGACGGGTACGGCAGCATGCCGAACACCTCGTCGCCCGGCTCGTGCAGCGTCACCCCGATGCCGACCGCCTCGACCGTGCCCGAGACGTCCCAGCCCAGCACCAGCGGAAGCCGGCCCAGGAAGCCGGCGAATTGGCGGTGCTTCCAGTCCGTCGGGTTCATACCGGCCGCGTGTACCCGCACCAGGATCTCGGAGGGGCCCGGCACCGGCCGGGGGGATTCGATCTCGTGTACGACGTCGGGCCCGCCGTACACGTCCTGGCTCATCGCCTTCATGGTGCTCTTCGCTTCCTGTGCGGTGGTGGCATCCGTGCTTGTCATGGGACCCAGCATGTCCGCGATGCGACCAGGCAAAACAGTGGCCCGAAGGTCATCATGTGCAATGATCGGGCCATGGCCATCGTCGGTACATCGCCCACTTCCGTTGCGTTCGGGTCGGACTCCGAGCCGTTCCCGTGCATCCCCGCGCCGGTCTCGGACGAGCCCGCGCCGGTTCCGCACCGCGTCGTGGTGCTGGCCGTCGACGGCGTGATCCCGTTCGAACTGAGCCTCGCCGCACGCCTGTTCGGCGCCGCGACGGACGCCGCGAACCGGCCGCTGTACGACGTCGTGACCTGTTCGATCGACGGACGCCCCGTGCGCACCGCGGCGGACTTCGCGATCACCGTCGAACACGACGCCGCGGTGCTCGCGAGCGCGGGCACGGTCGTCATCCCGGCGTCCGAACGATTCGCGGAGATCGTCGACGGCGCCGCGATGCCCGCGCCGCTGGCCCGTGCGCTGCGCCTGATCCCGCCCGACGCCCGCATCGTCTCGATCTGCATCGCGACCTACGTACTGGCCGCCGCGGGCCTGCTCGACGGCCACCCGGCAACCACGCACTGGCGGCACGCGGAGCGCCTGGGCCACCTGTATCCGCAGGTCAGTGTGACCTCCGACGTGCTCTACGTGGACGCCGGCCGGGTCCTGACCTCGGCGGGCGCGGCCTCCGGGATCGACCTGCTCATGCATCTGATCCGGGTCGACCACGGCAGCGCGGTCGCCAACCTGGTCGCGCGCCGCTGCGTGGTGCCACCACAGCGCGAGGGCGGTCAGGCGCAGTACGTCGAACGTCCTGTACCCCCGACCGCCGACACCGGCACATCCGCCACCCGGGCCTGGGCCCTGGAACGGCTGCACGAACCGCTGTCGCTGGAAGACCTCGCCCGACACGCGGGCATGAGCCGCCGCACCTTCACCCGCCGCTTCCGAGCCGAGGTGGGGCAAAGCCCCGGCCAATGGCTCACCCGGCAACGCGTGGACTTGGCCCGGGAGTTGCTGGAAACCAGCGACCTACCGGTATCCCGAATCGCCGAACGCGCCGGCTTCGGCACCGACGTCTCCCTACGCCAACACCTACACACCGCAATCGGCGTCTCCCCGGGCACATACCGCCGAACCTTCCGAACCTGACCCCTCCGCAGCAGCGGCGGCGTCCGGCCCGCCGGGATCTGGACCCCGGAGGCCTCGTGAGGTGGCTGCGGGTCGCCACCCTCGTGGCGGCCACCGTCACCTCCGGGCTGAACGCCGGCCCCGGTAAAGGTACCGAATAGTGCGTACTTCCGCCCCGGGCGGTCGCGATCTACGGTCGCATGGATCAAACCGGTCGAACGAAACCGGCCGACCACCGCTCCGTCTGCTGCCGTGGTCGCTCGGCGTTTTTGTACGAGAGGGAACAGCACATGAGGATCGGCGTACTGGGCACGGGCGAGGTCGGACGACGGCTCGCCGGCAAGCTCGCGTCACTGGGGCATCACGTCACGCTCGGCTCCAGGACGGCGGACAACGCCGAGGCCAGGCAGTGGGCGGCGGACAACGGCGGCGCACACGGCACCTTCGCCGACGCGGCCGGCGCCGGCGAACTCGTGGTGAACGCGACCGGCGGCCTGGTTTCGGAGGCCGTGCTGGAGGCGGCGGGGGCCGACAATCTGCGCGGCAAGATCCTCGTCGACGTGTCCAACGCACTGGACTTCTCCGAGGGCTTCCCGCCCAAGGTCTTCACCCCGGACGGCGGCAGCCTCGCCGAGCACCTGCAGAAGGCGTTCCCGGAAACCCGGGTCGTCAAGACCCTCAACACGATGAACAACACGGTCATGGTCGAGCCGGGCCTCGTCCCGGGCCACCACAACGTGTTCCTCAGCGGCGACGACGAGGCCGCCAAGGCCGAAGTGGCAACCCTGCTGGGCTCCTTCGGCTGGACCCCCGCCCAGATCATCGACCTCGGCGACCTGTCCAGTGCCCGCGCGACGGAACTCCTGATGCCTCTGTGGCTACGCCTGTACGGGGTCCTGGGCCCGGTCGACTTCAACATCGCGGTCGCCGTCGCCCCCACCGCCGAGCGGGCCTCGACCCCCGCATGACCCGGATCGGGCGCAACGGGTAACCGACCACCACCGTCGCCGGGGGCGCCACTCGGCTCCGTCGCCCCCGGCGGCGGGTTCTGGGTCGGATGGTGGTGGGAGACTGGGTTGGTGATCGGGCAAGGGGCCTCCGCGGGGGCGTTCGTGGCGACGTTGGATGCGTACGATCTCGGGGCGGGCTCGGGGGGCGTTCATCGTGGGCTGCCTTCGTCCACCGTGTCGATCACCATTCCCGAGGACGACTTTCTCGAGGTCGGGTGGGTCGCGCGTTCGGGCTCGCCCAGTCGCCACCGCGCTGTGGTGGCCGGCCTGCACTTGGATGCGGCCGAGCTGCGGCAGCAAGGGTGCACGCGTGGTGTGTACGTCACACTCGACCCGCTGGGTGCCGGGGCCTTGCTGGGGCTGCCTGCGTCTGCCCTGGCCGGACACGTGGTCGACCTTGCCGACGTCGTTCCCGCGCTCGCGGATCTCCCGGAGCGGTTGGCGGGCTGCCGGACCTGGCCGCAACGTCGCGCGCTGGTCCAACGGTGCCTGCTGGCCGGCCTGGCACGGCACGGTGAGCGCGACAACGCCAACGAACTGCGTGCCATGCTCGCGGCCCTGGCCCGCACCGCCCGGGTGGACGAGGCCGCTCGGCGGCTCGGCTGTTCCAGGCGGCACCTGAGCGCCAGGGTTCGTGCCGAATGCGGGGTGACGCCGAAGGAGTACCAGCGTCTGGTCCGCTTCGAAGCCGTCCGACGCCGGCTCGCGGCCGTCGGCACCGCAGGAGCCGGCCTGGCGGACGTGGCCGCCGCGTCGGGGTTTGCCGATCAGGCGCATCTCTCCCGGGAGTGGCGGGCCATGGCCGGGTACACACCCACCGAGTGGCTGCGCACCGAAGGCCCGTCCGCGAGCAAGCCGTCCGCCCACGACCGGTCCTCCACCGGGGCGACCGCGTCCGGGTGACCCTCGGCCGGGCCGGAGACTGCGGCCGATCCCAAATGTTCAAGACTCGGCCGCCTCCCCGCCTCATGATCGGTACATGACAGAAACCCGGATCCTCCCTCGCCTGATCGTGTCCGACCCCGACCGTGCGTCGGCCTTCTACCGGGAAGTCCTCGGCGCCGAGGAAGTGTTTCGTGCGCCGGGCGACGACGGCCGCCCCACCGTGGTGGATCTGCGCCTCGGCGGGTTCTCGTTCCGGGTCTCCCCCGCCGTCGCGGCATGGGGGTGGGTATCACCACGTGATCTGGGCGGCTCGCCGGTCCTGCTGGAGGTCGAGGTCGACAACCCGGACGAGGTCGGCGAACGCATGACCGCCCACGGGGCCGAGGTGGTCGTGGCCATCGAGAACCGGCCGTACGGGAAGCGCTCGGGCCGCATCCGCGACCCGTTCGACCATCTGTGGATCATCACCGGAGAGCCCGCCTTCGACGACATCCACGCGGACTGACCACACCTCGTCCGATTCAACCCCAACCGCGGCGTTCCCGGCCCCGAGGGCACGCGCATGCGCCCGCGTCCCCATAATGTCGCCGTGACCCTCCCCCTCCCCGAGTCCGCGATGCCCGCACCGCCCGCGACACCGGCCGACCCGGTGGAGTCCACCGTGCGGGTGTCCACCCTGGAGCTGTTCTTCGACCTGGTCTTCGTGTTCACGGTGACCCAGCTGACCGCCGCGATCGCGCACGAGTTGAACCCGACCGGGATCACCCGGGTGGTGCTCATGCTCGCGCTCATCTGGTGGATGTACAGCGGCTACGTGTGGCTGACCAACACCGTGCCGCCGACCACGCCCCTGCGCCAGGCGCTCCTGATGGTCGGGATGGCGGGCTTCCTCGTGGTCGCGTTGGCCATTCCGCACGCCTTCGACGGGACCGGGGAGGCGTTCGGATTCGGGTACCTGATGTTGTCGGGTGTGCACTTCGCGATGTTCCTGGCCTCCGGCGGCACCCGGCAGGCGTTCGTCCGGATCGCCCCGTTCAACATGTCCAGTACCGCGTTGATCGTGGTCGGCGGGTTCCTCGACACCAACGCGCAACTCGCGGCATGGGCCGCCGCGGTGGTCGTGCAGGTCATCACGCCCTACGTCGCCGGCAACGACGGCTTCCGGTTGAGCGTCCCGCACTTCGTGGAGCGGCACGGTCTGGTGGTGATCGTCGCGCTGGGCGAGTCGGTGATCGCGATCGGCGTCGGCGCGCAGGGCCTCGCGCTGAACCCGACCCTCATCGCGACGGCGGCATCGACCCTGACGGTGTGCTTCGCCATCTGGTGGGCGTACTTCGGCGCCGACGACGACGAGCGGGCCGTCGCGGTCCTGGAGCGGCTGGAGCCCAAGGCCCGCAATCTGCGCGCGCTCAACATCTACGGGTACGTGCACTACGGACTGCTCCTTGGCATGCTGCTGTTCGCGGCCGGCGTCAAGGGAGCGATGGCGCATCCCTCGGACCGCCTCGACACCGTCCACGCCGGCACCCTGGTGGGCGGACTCGCGCTCTTCCTCGCCTCGGTCGTGGCCACCCGTCGTGCCTTCCACATCACCCCGAACGGCCACCGGATCGGCGCCGTGCTGACCCTGCTCGCCACCATCCCGATCGGCCGCTTCGGCTCGGCGCTGGCCCAGATCGCCGCCATCGCCGCGATCCTGATCGCGTACGGCACGCTGGAAACCCGCCATCGCCGGCGGCACCCGGCGGCTCCGCTCGACGTACACACCGTTCCGTAACGTCGGTTCGGCCCCGGTGACCACGTCCCGGTAACCGCGTCCCGGGAACTCGAAACAGCGGGCCGGGCGTTGCGACCATGAACCGGATCGTGCCCACGTCGGCGTGGGAACGGCGCAGACCGAGGAGGGCGCGATGACCCGGCGACGCGTCGCCGTACGTCCTCCCCGCGTCGGCTCTCCCGGTATCCACCGCCGCCGCAGCGCACCTGCCTCCGCCCGCACCACGCGCTCCCGGCGCAATGGGTGGCTCGGGGCGCTGCTCGCCGTCGCCCTCGCGCTGCTCGGCGCGCCGGCCGCCCCCGCATCCGCCCACGCCGCCGGCGCACCCGATCCCGACCGCGCCTCCGCCTCCGCCTCCGCGCACGCCACCGCCGACCCGGGGCACGTACGCGACGTCGCCGACGAGGCGACCCGCGACGTGCGACGCGGCCCGCCGACACCGCTCGCGGCCCGCGACCTCCACGACGAGCGGCACCACCTCCACCACCCCCACGACGCGGCGCTCACCGGCCGCGCCGTCGCGCTCCCGCCACCCGCGGGGCATCGAACCTCCGCGCTCGGCGCCGACGCCGATCCTTCGCCGCGCCGTTTCGCGCTCCCGCCGGGCCGCGCTCCACCGTCTCCCCGGGCTCCAGACGTTCCCTGAGTCCGATCGCCGCGCGCCGACCACCGGCCGCGGTGTATCCGTGGAGACCATCCTTGCCACGTGCCACCAAGGTGCGGGCGTTGTTCGCCCTCGCCATCCTCGCCATGTCCACCTACATCGCCGCCACCATGCCACCGCGCCTGGGCCTCGACCTGCGCGGCGGTACCCAGATCGTGCTGGAGACCCGGGACTCGCCCACCGCGAAAGCCGACCGCGACGCCACCGACCGAACCCTGGAGGTGCTACGTCGTCGGGTCGACGCGCTCGGCGTCTCCGAACCCACTCTCGTCCGCTCGGGCGAGCGACGAATCATCGTCGAACTCCCCGGCGTACAGGACCCGCGCCGCGCCGCCGAGGTGCTCGGCCGTACCGCACAACTCACCTTCCATCCCGTTCTCGACGTCGTCGACCCGACCGGCGCCCCGACCACACCCGAGGCCGAGGGACGCCAGGTGTTGCCCGACGAGTCGGGCCGAATGTTGAAGCTGGACGCATCACGGATGAGCGGAGCCGACGTCGACCGCGCCCGGGCGCTCCTGGATCCGGCCGGCGGCGGCTGGCACGTCACGCTCGACCTGCGCGGTCGGGGCGAACGGGCCTGGGCCGAACTCACCGCGGACGCCGCGTGCGCACCGTCGGGAAGCCCCGCGCGGCGCGTGGCGATCGCCCTGGACGGCAGGGTCGTCTCCTCGCCCCAGGTCGAGCAGTCGGTGCGCTGCGGCACCGGCATCCTCGGCGGATCCACCCGCATCACCGGCGACTTCGACAAACGTGACGCGCGCGAACTGGCGCTGCTGATCAACGGCGGCGCGCTGCCGGTACCGGTCGAGACCGTCGAACACCGCACCGTGGGGCCCACGCTGGGCGAACGGGCCATCGAGGCCGCGATGTGGGCCGCGATCGTCGGCGCCGCGCTGACCGCGCTGTTCATCGTGTGCGTGTACCGCCTGCTCGGCGTCCTCGCCGCGCTGGCCCTGGTCGGCTACGGGCTGATCGCGTACGCCGCCCTGGTCGGCGTCGGCGCCACCCTCACCCTGCCGGGACTCGCCGGGTTCGTACTGGCCGTCGGGATGGCGGTCGACGCCAATGTGCTGGTGTTCGAACGGGCCCGGGAGGAATACCTCGCGCGAACCGCACCGGCCCTGCGTCCGTCCCTGACCCGAGGTTTTCGCAACGCGTTCGGCGCCGTCGCCGACTCCAACGTCACCACGCTGATCGCCGCGGGCCTGCTGTTCTTCCTGGCCACCGGCCCGGTGCGCGGATTCGGGGTGACGCTCGGCATCGGCGTGCTCGCGTCGATGGTCAGCGCGCTGGTGGTCACCCGGGTCCTGGCCGAGTTCGCCGTGACGCGCGCGGCGGTCCGGCGCCGGCCCCGGATCAGCGGCATCGCGCACGCGGGTCGGGTACGCGAGTGGCTGGGCAGGCGCGATCCGAACCTCATGCGGCATCGCCGACGCATGATGGCCGTATCCGGCGTACTCGCGCTGGGCCTGGCGGTGTCCGGCGTAGCGGTACGCGGCGTCGACTTCGGCGTGGAGTTCACCGGTGGCCGGCTCGTCGAGTACGCGACCACGCAGGCGGTCGATCCGGACCGGGCCCGGGCGGCGCTCGCCGACGCCGGATTCCCCAAGGCCGTCGTACAGGCCTCGGGCGATCACGAACTCACGGTACGCACGGGCAAGCCGACCGAGGCCGAGGAGGTGCGGATCACCGCGACGGTCGTCGAACTCGGCCACGGCGCGGAGAAGGTGCGCGACGAGTTCATCGGGCCGAGCCTGGGGAAGGAGCTGCGACTCAAGGCCACGATCGCCCTCGGGGTGGCGCTCGCCGCCCAGATGGCATACCTCGCGGTGCGGTTCCGCTGGACCTTCGGGGTGGCCGCGGTCGTCGCGATGGCGCACGACGTGCTGATCGTGGTGGGCGCCTTCGCGTGGCTGGGACGCACGGTCGACGCGGTGTTCCTGGCCGCGCTGCTCACCGTGATCGGCTACTCGGTCAACGACTCCGTCGTCGTCTTCGACCGGATCCGCGAACTGCGCCGCACACCCGGTGAGCGCTCGCTCGCCCGGATCGCCGACACCGCGGTGTTCCAGACCCTGCCGCGCACCGTCAACACCGGTTCGGGCGCGTTGTTCGTCCTGATCGCACTGGCCGTGCTGGGCGGCGACTCACTGGCCGACTTCGCACTGGCCCTGCTGATCGGGGTGGTCGCCGGCACCGTCTCCACGGTCACCGTCGCCACACCCGCGGCAGTCGCACTGGAGTCACGCACGACACCTGCGCCACCACGCACGCCCCGCCCCCAACCCTCCCCCGACCACCACAGCGGGCGCGCTTCCCGCCCCGGCCACACCCCACACGACAACGGCGCCCGCATCTGACCCTTCCGAACCGCCCCGCGGCGGTAGCCCTGCCCCATCCACCGGGCCCACCGCGGCGGGGCAGGGCGAGACGGCCCTCCCCGGCCGTGCTCGCGACGCTAGCCGAGCAACGCGACCGCCTCACCCAGCAGGCCGATCTCGCGGGTGGTCAGGTTGGGGTCGGCGCGGCGGAAGCGTACGGCATGGTCCAACGCGTCGGGAGGCACGGCGCCGACGGTGGCCAGGAACGCGGTGAGGAACTCGGCGGCGAGCGCGGCCTCCGCCCAGGCGGGGTCGACCGCGACCTGGGCAAGGATCAGCGCGGATACGGCGACGTCGAACTCGGGCCGCCCCTCTCGGGAGTTGCGCCAGTCGATCACCACCGGCCCGCGCGCTTCGAGCATGATGTTCGCCGGGTGCAGATCCAGGTGCACCGGATGCTCCCCGGGCCCGCCCGGGATCCGTGGCGGCAGCGCGTGGAGGCGGGAGAGCAGGCCGGCCAGCTGTTCCGCCGCCGCCGACGTGGTGATCTCCCCGCTGCCCAGCGCCTGCAGCATGGTCGGACCGGTGAGTCGTTCGAGGACCAGATCGCAGCCCTCGGCCGAGTAGACCCGGGGCACCGGGAACCCCAACGCGCCCACGTGCGCCATCATCGAGGCCTCGGCGGCCACGTCGCCTCCGTCCCGATACCGGCGCAGGACGCGCTGCGCGTCGAGAGCGAAGACATCGGCATCTCGGCCGGACGCCACCATCACGAGGTCGGTCACAACGTGACGGTACTGTCATACACCGAGCCCCGCGCAAGGCTTCGGCGCCAGGACGACCGTCATCACCTTCACCTCCGGGTAGCTGGGGCTGTGGCAGCCAAGTCACCGACCTGGCGGGCGATTTCGGGCCACAGGGCGGCGGGGAGATCGTGGCCGACTCCCGGGTAGGTCACCAGGCGGGCGCCGTCGACGGCCTTGGCGGTGGCACGGCCCGCTGCAACGCGCAGGATCGGGTCCTGCTCCCCGTGCAGGACCAGTGTGGGTCGGCGCAGTTCCGCGAGCTTGGCTCCGTGCCACTGGGCGCCGATCTGGCGGCTCTGCGCCTTGGTGTCGCGCGGACCGCTGTCCACCTCGGCCTCGACCCACGCACGCGCCGCGGCTTCGTCGAACGGGTAGGCCGGTGAGGCGATTTCGCGCCAGACGGTGAGGGCGGCCTCGATGTCTCCCTCGCGACCCTCGGGGAACTTCGCGCGGGCGAGCCTGGCGAGCAGCCCGAAACGCAGGTAGCGCAGGACGCGCAGCCCCGAGACGTCGCTGGGGAGGGCGGCCGACGAGGTGACACTGAGCACCCGATCGGGGTGGCGCAGCGCGATGCGCTGCGCGATCACTCCGCCCAGGGAGTGACCGAAGACATGGGCGCGTTCCCAGCCGAGTTCGTCCATCACGGCGATGGCGTCGTCGGTCATGTCCTCCGAGGTATAGGCGTCGCCGCGCTTGCCGAACAGGGCCTTGAACGGGTTGGTGGTGGCGGTGTCGGGCATCCGGGTCGACTGGCCGGCGTCGCGCTGGTCATAGCGGGCCACCGCGAACCCGGCGTCGGCCAACGCCCGGCATAGTCCGAGCGGCCACCAGAAACGGGCGGTGGCCAGGCCCATGACGAGCAGCAGCGGTTCGCCCTCGGAGCCCTCCAGCCGATCGAAGGCCACTTGCACGTCGCCGTTGTGCGCATACCGGGTCGGGGTCCAGTCCTGTTGCGGCCGGCTCGGGGGCATGTCGACTCCCTTTCATCTACTGCGATCGGTGTTCGCAGTCCAGGTGTGCCCTAAGGTACTGCATACGTCGTTCGCAGAACAGGAGGGGTCATGCCCGAGCCGCCCGCCCACAGCATCTGGCTGCGTCCCGAGCGCGCCGGCCGCGGCCCCGTACCGACGTTCGACCGCGATCGCATCGCCGCCGCCGGCGTGGCCCTCGCCGATACGAACGGCCTGCCTGCCGTCACCATGCGCGCGGTGGCGGACGCCCTCGGGGCCGGACCGGCGTCCCTCTACCGCTATGTGGCCACCCGCGACGAACTGCTCGAGCTGATGATCGACCGGGTCAACGGCGAGATCTCATACGCCGAACTCGGCTCCGGAGTCTGGCTCGAGGACCTGCTCGCCCTCGCCCGGCAAAGCAGGAGCGTCCACCTCGCGCACCCGTGGCTGCTCGACGCCACCGCCACCAGAACGCCGGTCGGACCGCACGCGGTCACCTACCTGGAACACGCCCTCACCGTGCTCGCCGACCTCGACGTGGCCTCTCGTACCAAGCTGGAAGCCATCGCGATCCTCAATGCCGTCATCGCCGCCCTGACCCGCGCCGAGGTGACCGGTCATCTCGCCGGGCAGACCATCCCCCAGTGGCAACAGGCCCAGGCGGAATACCTCACCCGGGTCGCCATGGCGGGCCGACACCCGCACCTCGCCGCCGCCCTGGCCGGACAACCCCCGGCGGCCGAGGACTCGACGGAAGCGCTCTTCGACCGCGTCATCACCCGCCTACTGATCGGGCTCCTGAGCCCCGACGACATCGCGACGACCCCGGCACCCGACCACACGGAGCCGAAGCCGCCCGCCGCCGACTGATGCGCCGCGGTCGGGGTGCGTCAGGGTGGGGGCACGGTCGGGTCCTCGGCGACCGGGTTGCCGTTGGCGTCGAAGATGGTTCTGCTCCAGTGTTCGTCCCACTTGTCGCCTACGGTTCGCGGCACCTTGCCGGCCGGATAGCGCACGGTGCCCGGCGGTGGATCCCGGTCGTCGGGCACACATTGTCTGCCCGTGGCGCTGCCGATCTGCTTGACCGGGTACTCCCCGCCACCGCAGATGTGCTCGGGGAAAGCATCGCAGCCGGCGGTCGACGAGCCGGCGAGGATCGCGGCGAGCGCGACCGCGAGAAGTCGACCCGGGTGTCCGGCCGGGAGCCTGCGCACGATCGGAACCTCTCCTCCCCGTCGGTCGAATCATCGTGTCGCGAAGGTCTGCCCCGGGCGTGGGTACGCATACTCGAATCGCGGTAAAAATTGGGCAGTCGCGCTTCGAACCACAGGGACGGCGTGGTCGCCGGCGTCGACGAACTGCACCGTCCGGCACTGGAATCGGGCAACCACCCCTTCCAGCAACGGAGTTCCGGCGATGCCGTCGGTGGTGGGGGTGTCCGCGAACTTGTCCTCGGCCGGGGTGGCGAACCGGCTGGAGAGCTGGTGCTGGTCGGCGGCCGGCACATGGACCGCGAAGTGCGTGGCCGACCTGAAGTGGGGCAGACTCGGCGCGTTCGCACCGCGCACTTGCTCGCGTTGTTGGAACCCTGCCCGGTGATCGGGTCGTTGAGCACCACGACGTCGGCCATCCCCAAGACGAGGGCGCCGGAGGGGAGTTGACCGACGGGCTTGCGCGCCGTGGGCGGGAAGCGGCCGGCGAGCACGCCGTTGGCGTCGGTCGGCGCGACGTCGGCGCAGCGCTCGGCCTCCCAGGGCAGGTGGGTGCGCAGGATCCGCAGGGAGCGCTCGACGTGCTCCTCGGTCGAGGCGACGTCCGCCCACTCCTGGCTCGGCGTGGTCGACCTGCTGCGGCGCGAGGCGGACAACCCCGGCGGCATGCTCGACCAGCCGTTGGTCCTCGGCCGGCTCGCCGATCTGCTGATCACCCAGTTCCTGCTCACCCAGCCGCACAACTTCAGCGCCGCGCTGCACGGCCGGCAGCCCCGGGTCGCGCCGCCCGCGGTCCGCCGGGCGATGGAGCTGATCGTGTGCCACGCCGCCGAACCGCTGACCGTGGAGGACGTGGCGGAGGCGGTGGGGATGAGCGTACGGGCCCTGCAGGACGGCTTCCGCCTGCACCTGGAGACCACGCCCGTGTCATATCTGCGCACGGTGCGACTCGACCGGGTCCGCGCCGATCCGACCGCCGCCGAGCCGGGCACGACGACGGTCACCGATGTCGCCTACCGCTGGGGCTTCTTCCATCCTGGGTGCCTCGCGATCGCCTACCGGGAGCAGTTCGGCGAACACCCCTCGCAGACGCTGCGCGCCTGAGCCGGGCACCTGAGCCGCGCACCGACCCCCGCACCCGAGCCCCTGCGCGTGTCCCGCCCCGGGTACCGGGCATGTACGGGTACACGAGTACACGGAGATCCGAATGAGCGAGCCGAATGATCGATTCCATTCATTCCTCCGATCAACCGCCGCGCGCCCCGACCCCGAGGAGTACCCATGGCACATACCGTCGACGCGGTGGTCGTCGGATCCGGTGTGAACGGTCTGGTCGCGGCGGCCGAGTTGGCGGGTGCGGGCTGGTCGGTGGTGCTGGTCGAGGGCAACCGGCGCCTGGGCGGGTTCATCGCCACCGAGCAACGGACCCTGCCCGGCTACCTGCACGACACCTACTCCTCGTGGCACCCGCTCTTCGTGTCCGGCGGGGCCTACGCCACGCTCGGCGCGGACCTGCACCGCCACGGTCTGGAGTACCGCAACACCGAGGACTACGTCACCGGCACCGTCACCGACGACGGCCGCGTGGTCCTGGGTCACCGCGACGCCGACATCACCGCGCGGGCGTTCGCCCACTCCGAGGACCGCGCCGCGTACCTCGCCATGGTGCGGCGATTCCTCGACAGCGCCGAGGACATCGGCGCCCTCATGGGCGGCGAGCCACGCTCGCCCCGCGCCCTGCGGCCCGCCCTGCGCATGCTGCGCCGGGAGCGGTTGACCGGCACCGAGGCGTGGCTGCGCGCCACCGTCACCAGCGGACGCGCGTACTGCCGGGGCGAGTTCCGCGGCGACGAGGCCGATCTGCTTTGGGTTCCCTGGCTGTTGCACGCCGGGCTGTCGCCGGACCACGCCCAGGGCGGGCTGATGGTGCCGATCCTGGCCGCCACGATGCACGGCTTCGGCCTGCCCGTGGTCGCGGGCGGGGCGGGGAACTTCGTCCACGCCTTCGAGGCGCTGCTCGCCGAACGCGGCGTGGACGTCCGCACCGGCACGCCGGTGGAGCAACTGCTCGTGACCGACGGCAGGATCGGCGGGGTGGTCTGCGGCGGCGAGACCATCACGGCCCGCCACGCGGTCCTCGCCTCGGTCACCCCGACGGCGCTGTACGGGGACCTGCTGCCCCCGTCGGCCCCGGTGCCGGCGGCGGTCCGCGAGCAGGCCCGGCGTTACCGGTACGGACGCGCGGCGATGCAGATCCACGTCGCGTTGTCGGCCCCGCTCGACTGGCGGGACGAGCGGCTGGCGAGCGTACCGCTGCTGCACCTGAGCGACGGCTCGGCGAGTACCGCGATCGCCTGCGCCGAGGCCGAGGCCGGTCTGCTGCCCCGCCGACCCACCGTGGTCGTCGGCCAACAACACGTGCTCGACCCCTCACGCGTGCCCGAGGGCGCCGCCGCGCTGTGGCTGCAACTCCAGGAACTGCCGTACGCCCCAAGGGGTGACGCGGCGGGAGAGCTGGACACCGGCGGCGGCTGGACCAAGGAGTTGACCCACGGGTACGTACGCCGGGTCCTGGCCCGGATCGCCCGCCACGCTCCCGGCCTGTCGAAGCGCGTGCTCGCGTGGGACGCCGTCACCCCGACCGACCTGGTCGCGGCCAACCCGAACGCCGTCGCCGGCGACCCGTACGGCGGCTCCGCCGAACTCGACCAGAACTTCCTGTGGCGCCCGCTGCCCTCCGCCGCCCGGCATGCCACGTCGGTGCCCGGGCTCTGGCACATCGGCGCCTCCACCCACCCCGGTCCCGGGCTCGGCGCCGGATCGGGACACCTGGTGGCGCAACGACTCATCCGCACCGGGCGGCGGCGCGCCGGCACCCGCTGAGCCGCAACCACTCGCGCCCCCGGGCGACTTCGCGGGCCGGCACCGCGCCCCCGCGTACCCGCATCCCGCCCCACTTGCGCCGACGATCACGGCCGCACCACGCCGCGCATCACGGCCCACCACGGACGAACGAACAGGAACCGGCCGTGGCCGAGCGGTCATTTGCCACCGAAGTCCGACAGTTGCGCCACAGCGCGGGCACCACGCCGCACGTCGAGGGCATCCTGGCGGTCACCAAGGCCCTGCTCCAGTCCGGCGTGGCCTATGTCGGCGGCTACCAGGGCGCGCCGATCTCGCACCTGATGGACGTACTCGGCGACGCCCACGACATCCTCGACGAACTCGACGTGTACTTCGAGAACAGCGCCTCCGAGGCCACCGCCGCCGCGATGTTGGGCGCGTCGGTGCACTATCCGCTGCGCGGCGCGGTCACGTTCAAGTCGACAGTCGGCCTCAACGTCGCCTCCGACGCGCTGGCCAACCTGGCCGGCGGCGGCGTCACCGGCGGCGCGTTGGTCATCCTCGGCGAGGACTACGGCGAGGGCAAGGTCATCGTCGCGCAGAGCGAATGCCGGTTGAACCGGCAGCGTCGGGAGCGGCCTCGGACGAACAAGGCGATCAGGGAGGGCAAACGGGTCGTCCGCGAGCGGTTCGGCGTCGACGCGGAGACCTGTACCGGCGACCACGCGTGCATCCGGATCTCCGGCTGCCCGTCGCTGACCCTGGCCGCCAACCCGAACCCCATGCGCACCGACCCGGTCGCCACGGTGACCGACACCTGCATCGGCTGCGGGGTATGCGGCGCGAACGCGCACGCGGCGTCGTTGTGCCCGTCGTTCCACCGCACCGACGTGGTGGTCAACCCGACCCGGCGGGACCGCGTCCTGGCGAGGATCCGCACGGCCTGGATCGCCGCGCTGTCCGCGCCCGTCGAGCGTCGCGCCGCGAAGTACGAGGTGGCCTGATGTCGAACCGGCAGCTCGCGGCGCGCCCGATCACCATCGCGATCCTGGCCATGGGTGGCGAGGGCGGCGGGGTCCTGGCGGACTGGATCGTCGCCGTGGCGGGGACGGCTGGATACACCGCGCAAAGCACCTCCGTCGCCGGCGTCGCCCAGCGCACCGGCGCGACCGTCTACTACGTCGAGTAGTTCCCGGCGCCGGACGCCGAACCACCCGAGGGGGGCCGCGCCGAGCCGATCCTCGCGCTGTTCCCGACGCCCGGCGAGGTCGACATCGTCATCGCGTCGGAACTCATGGAGGCGGGACGCGCGATCCAGCGCGGCTTCTGTACGCCGGACCGCACAGCCCTGATCGCCTCCACCCACCGGGTCTACGCGATCACCGAGCGCATCGCCATGGGCGACGGGCGCGTCGACGGCGACCTGCTGCTCGACGCGGCGCACCGGGGCGCGCGGCGCTTCGTGGGGGCCGACTTCCTGGACTTGGCCGGGCAGGCGGGCAGCGTGATCAGCGCGTCGCTGTTCGGCGCGTTGGCCGGGACGGGTGAACTGCCCTTCGAGCGTGGGCGGTTCGAGGACGCGGTGCAAATGTCGGGCAAGGGGGTGGAGTCCTCGTTGGCCGCGTTCGCGCTGGGTTACGACGCGGCCCGGCAACCGCCGCCGCGGCCTGCCCACTCGCGCGCGGCGGGGGGCGGACCGGTGGCGGTGACCATCGGCAGCCGGCCCCCGGCGGATCCGGCGGTCGAGGCCGCGAACGCCAAGGAGCGGCGGCGGCGCGCGCTCGCCGACACCGATCCCGCACGGCTGGTCGGCCCCGCGCTGCGCGATCGGGTTGCGCGGGTCGCCGAGTTCCCGGAGGCGGCCCGTTCGATGCTGCTCCACGGTTGCGAGCGCACGGCGGTGTATCAGAACCCGTCGTACACCGACCGCTATCTCGATCGGGTGGCCCCGGTGGGCGCGCTGGAGCACGACCCGCGAGGTGAAGCGAGGCTGACCACGGAGACGGCCCGACACGCCGCGCTGTGGATGTGTTACCAGGACACCATCCAGGTCGGGTCGCAGAAGATCCGTCGACGGCGGATCGAGGACATCCGCGAGCGGGCGCGGACCGAGCCGGGACAACCGATGCAGGTGCGCGAGTATCTGCATCCGCAACTGGAGGAGATCACCGACACGTTGCCCGCGCGCTTGGGCGATCCGCTGTCCCGGTCGGCGCTCTTCGGCAGGCTCGTCGCGAAGCTCACCCGCAAGGGCATGGTCGTCAACACCACGGGCGTCGTGGGCTACACGATGTTGTGGACCATGGCCGGGATGCGCCCGCTGCGACCGCGCTCGGGCCGGTTCGGTCGGGAACAGGCCGCCATCGACGCCTGGTTGGACCTGGTCGTGGAGACCGCGTCGAGCGACCATGCGCTGGCCTGCGAGATCGTCGAGTGCCGGCGGGTGGTCAAGGGCTACGGCGACACCTACCGGCACGGCAGGAGTTTCGCCGTTCTCCTCGACGCCGCCCGGGGGTTGCGCGGACGCGACGATGCCGCGACCGTACTGGCCCATCTGACATCGGCCGCACTCGCCGACGAGACCGGCACGGCACTGCGCGAGGCCGTGGCGGCTGTGGAAGCGAAGTCGCGGGCCCGGGGCGCCTGAGCCCGCGAATCACCCACGCGCGCAAATCCCACAGGCGCGTACGAGCACCCCATACCGGGGCCGTCCAGGACGACTCCGACGCCGTGATCACGCCGGCCACACCAGGATCATTCCACCGCTTCAGGATCCTCCAGCGCGTAGGCGACCCGGCAGCGCTCGACCTGCTCGGCGACCTGCTCCATGAACCAGCGCATGATCTCGTACGGGATGACGTGCTCGTCATGGCTGTGGATGTGAATGGTCGGTTCCAGGGTCGGATCCTCGTCAGGGACAAACGCCGCCAAAAAGCCGGCCCCGTGTGTATGAGTCGGCCTATCGGGGACCTCGGGCCACCCTGGCGGCTCCGGCACGGCCTCACTCAGTTCCAGCGTCCAGGCATCGTCCGGTCCCACATAGAAGGACAGCACAGCGTAGTGACGGCCCGCGTATTCCCTCAGCTCTGCCGGCATGCCCGCAGACTGGCACAGCCGTCGCTCCGAAGTCCTGAGGATATCGCCGAACTACGCGGGCGGGTCGGGGACATGCAGAACGCCCCGGCCGACCACGCGCCGCCTGTCGGGCTCGACGACGATCACGCGACTACCGGGACGAGTCCCGTCGAGGACCTGCGACTGTCGCCGCTGCGGTCGACGTGTGCCATCCGATCGACGCCGGGGGGCAACGGCAGATAGGACACCATGAGGACGACATGGCCGACGGCGTTCGCGACCCGCGCGAACTCGGGGTCGACGGCGCATTCGAGGTTCACGGCGCCGTCACCTGTTGCGAGCCGGATCCGGCCGTCCGACGTCATCGACACGCGGGCGCCGGCTCCGGGCTGCTCGGTCGTCGTGTCGGGAGTGGAGTCCAGGCCGAAGGCTTCGGCGACGAGGGGCATGGTCCGGTGAGCCCTGCGACCGGGGCCACCGGGGGTCGAGAGATACAAGAACGCCGGCGTCCCATCGCCGGACACATCCCATCGCGCACTGCGGCCTGTGACGCGGCTCCGCCAGGCTTGCGCCGTGCCTGGGGCGAGGGCGGGGGCGGGGGCGGGTCGGGGGCGGAGGGAGCGGGTGCCCGACGAATGCCTGGGGCGGGCGGCATCGCCGCGGCGTCCGATCTCTCGAAAGGGCGGCCCCTTCCGCCCGCTGCCTACTTCTTGATCTCGTAGCGCAGGATTGCCACGCCGTTTTCGAAGCCGGTGGCTTCGATCAGCTTCAGGTTGCGGCGGTCGTCGAAGAGGCGGGTTCGTCTCGACGTCGGGGTGAGCGGCGATCAGGGCCAGGGCCCAGGTGAGGAGCCAGGCGGTGCTCTCGACGCCGGCACCGTAGAAGGTGACGACCTGGTCGATGAGTTCCTCGTCGCTCAGTCCCGGCTGCGCGTCCGACGGGTCGACGTGTGGTGCGGGTGATCCGCTGTCGAGCAGGGCGTCCAGCAGGTCGTACCGCTCTTCGCCCCCTGTGTTCGCGGTCCCGCTCCCGTCGCCCTTGTGGGCGCGGCGGGTGCGGATGACGTCGGCCAGGACAGCGCGAAGGCGGCCGGCGGCGTCCTCGTGTCGGCGGTGGCGGGTAGGGGGAGGGCGGTGATCCAGTCGGGTGCGAACGCCCGGGGCAGGAAACCCTTGATGAGCGTGTTCAGGTCGGCGGCGACGGCCGCGCGGACCGCTTCGGGCATGGCCGTGCCGAACAGGTTGGCGACGGTGGCACGGGGAGCGGGTCACGGGCGAGGGGCAGGAGATGCCCGATCACCGGAAGGGCACCGGGCTCCGGCGGCGGTGCCGCGACTCTGTCGATCCTCACACGTTCGTCCTTGCCTCGGGGGCGTGCACTATCTGTACACGAGTACTGGAGCCACCACGACGCCCCGGCCCTGGACGCGCGGAGGCATCACACCACCGTGGACGCGGTTCACGCGTACGACCCACTGTCGGGGCGCCGGCGTCGGCTGCCTTCGCTTCGAGTTCTGCGGCGAGCGCTACGGCGAGGTCGTTCTCGCCCTCGTTGGGAAGCGGAGGAACGGGCGAGGGCCGGCCGGCGTCCGTGGGCAGCCGGGACGCCGCAACAGTCTTTCTGCGCAAGGAAGTTGGGTGCCCACGATCGGCACGTCTAGTGTGACCTGATGAGTGAAGAGTCGATTCCGCAGGTGTTCTCGAATCGTTGGGGCGACGCGGCCGGGTCCGGTGGGCACGGTTCGTTTCGTGATCTCTGCCGGTGCATCGAGCCCGTTCATACCCGGCCCCAGGCGCCGACGCGCTTCCATCCGGAGCGCCAGGACACTGCCGCGTCGGGTTGGATCCGCCTGCTGGAACTGGTCGAAGAGGCGGCGGCCGACAGGCGTGAGGAGTTCAAGCCGCTGGTGGAGCTCACCGCCGAACAACGACGCCAGGTCGTCACGCTCCCGGCGACCATCACAAAGCTCACCTCGGTGAAGCACCTGGTCCTGTACGGAAGCAACCTCGTGCGTATCCCGCCCGAGATCGGCGCGATGAAGAGCCTCGAGGAGTTCACTCCGTACACCTCCTACCGCCTGCACTGGTTTCCGTACGAGATCACCCGGTGTCCGAACCTGCGGTACAGCACGGTGAGTACCCGGGCCCTGTACGGCAACTACAAGACACGGCCGCCGTTTCCGCCGCTGTCCGCGTCGGCGACACTCGACGCTCGCGACGTCGACCGGGACAACCTCGATCCCGGCGTCTGGGGTGCCGAGGCGATCCGCACGTGCAGTGTCTGCGATCGGCGCGTCGAGATCGTGAACCTTCGCCAGGTGTGGATCTCGCTGCGGACGTCGGGCGCCGACATCCTGCCGCTGCTGGTCAACGCCTGCTCGACCGCCTGCCTCGAAGCGCTGCCCAGCCCGGCCGAAGGCTACGTCGCGACGCCGCACGCCGGCGGGCCGGGTGTCGACCAACCGACGACGCGGCGCTGACGGCCCGGATCGCCAAGTGGCGGCAGCCGTCGGATCGTTGGGCTTGTCCGACGCCGGGATTGCACGATGTGCCCGAGCGGGCTCACCCTGGGGATGGCACGACCGGGAGGAACCGGTCGCGACACGAATGTGCCACTGGGAACGAAAGGACGGTCATGAATCTTCGTCGATGGGCCGCGTGTGCCATCCTCGCCTTCGTCGCGGGCGTGGCCTTCGCCGCCGCCGCCGCCCCGGGGGCGACGACGGTCGAGTACGGATCGACCCATGCGGTCGCCGCCACCGCCATCGAGTACGGCCTGTAGACGGGTCGAACCCGCATAGCCGCCGGGCCCGTTCCGCATCGGGGCGGGCCCGGCGACAGACCGGACAACGGAGGTCTTCGGGCGTCGCCGAGCCCGCCGGGGCACGGCCGGCCGGCAAGCTGACCTCATGACAGGCGAAACCGCTGGGATTCGAGGTCGTTGGGTCGACCCGGGCAAGTACGCGCGCATCGAACGCGAGCGCCGGTTCCTCCTGGCCGCGCCACCGGCACCATCGGACGTCACGGCCACCTGGACCATCGCCGACCGGTATCTCGTGGGAACCCGCCTGCGGCTGCGACGCGTCGAGCGCCCGGACGGCAGCCGCGAGTTCAAGCTCACCCAGAAGGTACCGGTCGTCCGGCCGGGCGCGGTCCAGGGCCTGATCACGAACACATACCTGTCGCCGGCCGAGTACGACGTGCTCGCCTCGCTGCCGGCCAGGGTGCTGTCCAAGACGCGGTACGGCGTCCCGCCCGTGGGCGTCGACGTCTTCGACGGCCCGCTGCGGGGCCTGTTCCTCGCGGAAGCCGAATTCACCGACGACGAGGAGGCCAGGTCGTTCGTGCCTCCTCCGGAATGCGTGGCGGAGGTGACCGACGACCCCCGCTTCACCGGAGGCAGCCTGGTCGAGGCCTCACGCCGGGAACTGCTCCGGTGGTTGGCCGGGTACGGGCTCCACCCGGCGACTTCCTAGCGGAGTCGCGCGAGCAAGTCGTGGACCGGGGGCGGCCCATGCCGAGGAAACGATCTTCGAATCGTAGACTCCGGCCGCCGGATCGCGACGTTTCGGCGACTGCGGAGGTGAGGGAAATCATGCGGATCCAGAGCTATCCGAAACGTTTCGTCGATATCGAGGCAGGTGACCAACTCCCCACGTTTCCCGAGATGAGCTGGGATGAGATCGACCTGGAGTTCTGCCTGGGGCTGCTCCAGGTCCTGGAGTTGGACGACGAGGACATGCTCGAAGAGGCGTTCGGCTTCTACCGGTCGGCGGCCGAGGTTCGGGCGCCGGGGCTGGACAATCCGGCCTACGACGAGTGGCCGGTGTTGCGGATGCCGTGCGCGCGGGGCGAGTTGTGCATCGTCTTCCGCAACCTCGAATACGACTTCGGGATCGACTACTTCGTCCGGGAGAACGCCGACAGCGAGGTGATCCAGCTCGGCTTCCACGCGACCGAGCCGACGTTCGCCGGGTTGAGCTGGGGAGAGATGTCCGCCCTCTTGGACGCGGCCGGCGACGCCCACGAACGTGCGGCGCGCACCGTCATGCTCATGCCGATGTGTCTGGACGTCGAGGAGATCGGCCGATCCCGGCCGGCCTACGAATCCGCGCTTCGCCACTTCGGCGCACCGGGGCCCCTGGACACGATCCTGGAGGCCCTGACCGCCTCCGCCGATGACGACGGCCCGACGTACCTGCCGACTTGGCGCGCACACGACGGCATGCGCGTTTGCGACCGTCCGGACAGTTACCGCAGCCTCGACACGAAGCACCTGACACCCGAGCAACACCGGCGCATCCACCACATCCTCGGCTGAATCGGCCGGCCCGTCGCACGACTCGTCTAAAGTCGGGGGTCCGGCGGACGAGGGAGTCGTGAATGACGCGCGGATTCGGGGAGTTCTTTCACACGGCGACCGGCCATCGGCCCTATGCCTATCAGGCCGGGTTCGCGGAGAGTGGGCTGCCGCCCCTCGTTCGGGTTCCGTCGGGGGGCGGGAAGAGCGCGGGCGCCGTATTGGCGTGGCTGTACCGGCGGTTGGTGTCCGCGGTCGCGGTGACGCCGAGGCGGCTGGTGTACGTATTGCCGCAGGGCAGCCTCGCCGAGCCGACCCACGCGCGCATCGCCGAGTGGCTGCACCGCCTCGGGTGCGCGGACAACGTGGACCTGCATCTGCTCGCCGGTCCGGAGTCGCAGAACGGCACCTGGCGGCGGTTTCCCGAGCGGAACGCGATCCTGGTGGGTACGCACGACGGGCTGCTGAGCCGGGCGTTGATGCGTGGGTTCGCCGATGCGCGGGCGATGGCGCCCGTGTCGTTCGGGCTGCTCAACACCGACACCCACTGGGTGTTCGACGAAATGCACTTGCTGGGGCCGGGGTTGCCGACGAGTACGAGGCTGCAGTCGCTGCGCGAATCGTTCGGCACGACGGCGCCGACCGGCAGCACGTGGATGTCGTCGACGTCGGACGGGAACACGACCGACGGCGGCGACGTGGCGGCCGGCACCCGGCTCGCGGCGGTTCGACGCATCAGGCGGTTGGATCCGGACCCGACACGGTACGTCGACGACCTCGTCGATGCGCTGGGGGCCGCGCACCTGCCCGGCACGCAGTCCATCGCCGTGCTCGGCTCCGCGCAGCGGGCGCGCGAGGTCTACGGTGTGCTGCGCGCGGCGCATCCGGGCCGGGAGATCGTGCTGGTGCATCCGTACGCGCGTTCCGCCGACCGCCGTGATCGCGCGGCGATTTCGGAGGAGACCGGCCGGGACCGAATCCTGGTCACGACGCGGGCGCTGGACGTCGGATCCGACGTGTCCGGCCGTACGCTCCTGACCGAACTCCCCCCGTGGAGCGCGCTCGTGCAACGCGCCGGTCGCTGCAACCGTCACGGCGAACACCCCGATGGCGGCGACCTGTTGTGGTGTGTACCCCCGGACGGACCGGGGCCGAACGCGGGTGTCGCGGCCTGGCTGAACGCGCGCGAGGGCGAGGCCGTCACGACCGTCGACCTGTTCCGGGCCCGTGTCGACCACAGTGCGGCGCCTTCCCACGTCCTGGGCGAGCACGATGTGTTGGCGATGTTCGACAACGCGTACGGCGCGGAGCCGGCCGACGCGAGTCCGTGGATCTGTGCCGACGACGAGCGCACGGTCCTCGTCGCGTGGCGGGTCTGGGAGTCGGGGGAACCCGCCGAGGACGAGCCGGGCCCCGCGCGCGCCGAGCAGTGTGAGGCGCCGCTCGCCGACGTCCGGAAGATGCCGGCCGACCGCGGAGTGTGGCTGCGGGATCCCGTCGACGGCCGGTGGCGGCACGCCGTGGCCGACGATCTCCGTGCCGGAACGTCCGTGGTGCTCGACGCGGCGCGCGGCGGCTACCTCCCCCAGGTGGGGTGGGCACCCGAGAGCGGCGCGCCGGTGACGTCGCTGTTCACCGGACGCACGCCGCCCGCGATCGCGTGTGTCGCGTGGGTGAGTCTCGACCGGCACCTGCTGGAGACCGAGGAGGAGGCACGTGCGGTCACGGCCGCCCTCCCCGGGCTGACCGAGGAGCAGCGCGAAGCCGTGGCCCGCGCCGCCAGGTTCCACGATCTCGGCAAGTGCCACGACGTGTTCCAGGCCATGCTGCGCGGCGGCGGTGGCGGCGAGCCGCCGGAGCACCTGCTGGCCAAGTCCAAGGCGCCGTGGAGCACCGGGGTTTCCACCCGGGCGTACTTCCGGCACGAACTGGTCAGCGCGCTCATCCTGTTGAACGGGGAGCACTGGCATTGCCCCCGGGTCGACCCGGAGTTGGTGACCTACCTGGTCGCGGCGCACCACGGTCGGGTGCGTGTGTCGGTGCGCCCGGAGGCCGACGAGGACGCGCGGACGCTGCTCGGCGTCCGCGACGGTGATCGCACGCCGCCGGTCGCCGTGTCCACGGGCGACCACTTCCCCGGGCAGTCGCTCGACACCGAGGCGTTCCGCCCGGGCGGTTCGTGGACGCCGCGAGCCTTGGCGCTGCGCGACCGCGACGACCTGGGACCGTTCCGGCTCGCGTACCTCGAGTCCCTGGTCCGCGTCGCCGACTGGCGCTCCAGCGCCCGCCACGACGGCCCCACGGCGGGCCTCATCCCCTGAGCCCGACCACCGTGGCCCGGCGGGCTCAGGGGCGGTCCGGCAACGCGTCGGCGAGCTGTGCGAGGCGACGCCGTTCACGTCGCGCGGCCACCGGCGGCATCCGGTGGCGCGCTCGAATTCGGTTGTGGGGGCCCGGAGTTCGGCGCACCCTGGAGCGATGGACACCAGTGAGGTCTGTGCGCGATGGTCGCGGGACGGGTTCGTCGTGTTGCCGGGGTTTTTATCGGCCGAGGATCTGGCATCCGCGCAGGCCGGTCTCGAAGCGCTCCACCCGACGGCCGCGGCCTTCCACGGCGGGATCGACCCCCGACGCCGGCGATACGTCGACGACGAGTTCGCGGGGATCGACACGTTCCCCTTCGCCTCCCCCGAGCTGAGCCTGTTGGCGGTACACCCCCGCCTGAGCGACCTGGCCGCCGCGCTCGCGGGCGACGACGACCTGCGGATGTACCAGGCCGAGGTGTGGGCGAAGTACACCGGTGGCGCCGACTACGACCAGGACCTGCACCGGGACTACCTCAACCACACCGTCCTGGTCCCCACCGACGCCGCCGGGTGCCGCCAGGTGGAGATGTTCGTCTACCTGTGCGACGTGCCGGAGGACCTGGGGCCCCCGCACCTGGTCCCCCGCGAGCACACCCGGCACTTCCCCGCCCGCCCCAACTGGTACCTGCGCCCCGGCGCCGATCCCGGGGCCGCCCCCGACGACGACCTGCGCGCGTTCGTCACCGCCGGCGACACCCGTGCGCTCTACGACGCCGAGGTCTCCGCCGCCGGCCCGGCCGGCACCGTCGTCGCCTTCGGACTCGATACCTTCCATCGCGGCACCGGACTGACCCGCCCCTGCGGGGCGCGCTTCACCATGCACGTCAACTACCGCCCGGCATCCGCCGATTGGGCCCTGCGCGGACCGTGGGCGGACCGCAGCCACGACACCGCCTGGTACCGGTTCGTCGAACGCGCGACAGCCGGCCAACTCGCCCTGTTCGGGTTCCCGCCCGCCGGGCACCCGTTCTGGAACCCCGACACGCTGCGCGCCATGGCACAGCGCTACCCGACCCTCGACCTCTCGCCCTGGGAAAAGCCCCCACCACCGTGATCCGCGGCCCGTCGCCCCCCAGCCGTCAGAGGCGGTCCAGGTGGAGTGGGCGAGCGGCGGCATACCGTGCGCGAACGGCCGCCGCGCCGTCGCGCACCGGCAGGTATGTCGTGCCGGGGACCGCCCACACCGGAGGGTGCGGGTCCTCCGTCAGAGCCCACGCGGCCTGCCGGGCCGCGCCCCACGCGGCGAGTTCGCCGGTCGCGGGGACCGTGACGGGGCGGTCGAACAGCTCCGCGGCGATGGTCGCGACCGCCGGCGAGCGGGCCGCGCCGCCGACGAGCCGGATGCGCGCGACGTCGGTGGCCGTGGTGTCGAGCACGGCGTCGAGGGCGTCGGCCAAGCCGCACACCATGCCCTCGACGTACGCGCGGGCCAGATGGCCGGGGGTGGCGTTGGCCGTGGTCAGGCCGTGCAGGGCGCCGGCGGCGTTCGGGAGGTTGGGGGTACGTTCGCCGTCCAGGTACGGGACGAGGACCAGGCCGTCGGCGCCGGGCGGTGCGGCCGTGGCCAGTTCGGCGAGCCGCTCGTGTGACACGCCGAGCACGCCCGCCGCCGCGTCCAGGACGCGGGCGGCGTTGAGCGTACAGGCCAGCGGCAGGAACGCGCCGGTGGCGTCGGCGAATCCCGCCACGGCCCCGGACGGGTCCGCCGTCGGGGACGCCGACGGCACGAACACCGTCCCGGAGGTCCCGAGCGACACGACCGCCTCCCCCGGCGCGACGTGCACGCCGAGCGCCGCCGCCATGTTGTCGCCCGTGCCCGCCGCGACCAGCACGCCCGACGCCGTACGCCCCGCCGCATCCCGCGGACCGAGCACCCGCGGCAACACCGGCCGCGCGCCGAACGCCGCGCCGAGCAGGTCCGGTCGGTACGCCTCCTCGCGGGGCGACCAATAGCCGGTCCCGGACGCATCGCCGCGATCGGTGGTCAGCCCGCCGATGTCACCGCCGCCGGTCAGCCGCCACGTGAGGTAGTCGTGCGGCAGACACACCGCCGCCGTCCGCGCCGCCGACCGCGGGTCGTGCTCGGCGATCCAGCGCAGCTTGCTCACGGTGAACGACGCGACCGGCACACTCCCGACCGCGCGCGCCCACGCCCCGGGCCCGCCGTACTCGGCGCACAACGCCGCCGCCGCGCCGGCCGACCGGGTGTCGTTCCACAACAGCGCGTCGCGGACGACCGCGCCGCCCTCGTCGAGGCACACCGCGCCGTGCTGCTGCGCGGATACCGCCACCGCCGCGACGTCGTCCAGTCCCCCGGCCTCGGCCGAGGCCGTCCGCAGCGCCTGCCACCAAGCCTCCGGGGGGACTTCGCCGCCGTCGGGGTGCGGTGCCCGTCCCTGCCGCAGCACGGCGCCGCTCGCCGCGTCGCAGACGACCACCTTGCACGACTGGGTCCCGGAGTCGATGCCCGCGACCAGGGTCCGCCCCGGCATGTCAGCGCGCGCCCAGGAGGTGTTCCACGGCCAGCTGGTCGAGCCGCTCGTAGCCGGAACCGCGGACCGCGGCCGCGTCGGGGTCGAACGTGTCGCCCGCGAGGTCGGCATACGTCTCGCCCGGCGCGAGGGTCGGTACGGCCAGCTCGTCCAGCCCGGCGGCGGCCCTGGCCTCGCGCACCTCGGGGTCGGCGCGAAACGCGCGCGCACGTTCGCGGAGCAGCAGGTAGGTGCGCATGTTGGCGGCCGCGCCCGCCCACACCCCTGCGGTGTCCTCGGTGCGCATCGGCTTGAAGTCGAAGTGCCGGGGCCCGTCGTAGCCGCCGTGCTCCAGCAGGTCGACGAGGAAGAACGCGCTCTTGATGTCGCCGTGGCCGAACACCAGGTCCTGGTCGTACTTGGGCCCGTGCTGGCCGTTCAGGTCGATGTGGAAGAGCTTGCCCTCCCACAGGGCCTGAGCCGCCGCGTGCACCATGTTCATCCCGGCCATCTGCTCGTGGCCGACCTCGGGGTTGAGCCCGACCATGTCGGGGTGTTCGAGGCGGGCGATGAAGGCGAGCATGTGGCCGACGGTGGGCAGGAAGATGTCGCCGCGCGGCTCGTTCGGTTTGGGCTCCAGCGCGAACCGGAGGTCGTGACCCCGGTCCCGGACGTACGCGCACAGGATGTCGATCGCCTCCTTGTAGCGGTCGAGCGCGACCCGCACGTCCTTGCCCGCGTCCGTCTCCGAACCCTCCCGGCCGCCCCAGAACACGTAGGTCCGCGCCCCGAGTTCGGCGGAGAGGTCGAGGTTGCGCATGACCTTGCGCAGCGCGAACCGGCGGATGCCGCGGTCGTTGGCGGTGAACGCGCCGTCCTTGAAGACGGGGTGGGCCGTGAGGTTCGTCGTGACCATCGGGACGATCATGCCGGTCGCGTCGAGCGCGGCCCGGAAGGCGGCGATCCGCTTCGCCCGCTCCGCCTCCTCGGCGCCGAACGGGATCAGGTCGTCGTCGTGGAACGTGACGCCGTACGCGCCGAGTTCGGCCAGCCGATACACCGCCTCGGCCGGCTCCAGCGGGGCGCGAGTGGCGTCCCCGAACGGGTCGCGCGCCTGCCATCCGACCGTCCACAGCCCGAAGCTGAAGCGGTCTTCCGGGGTCGGGACGAGGTCGATCATCGCGCCTCCCTGAGCGAACCGATCGAATCGCATCGCGTCGAATCGTTGCGAATCGGTGCGAATCTCTGCGAATCACTTCGAATCGTCACTCAATTAGTTAGGACTCTGGACTAAACTCCACAACGAGCCAACCGCGCACCCGGGCAACTGTCAATGGCCTGTCAACAGCCGCCCGCGGGAAGACCGTCCGTCCGCAGGTGAGAGGATCCGCGCCATGAGCACGCCGGACGGCCCCACCGATCTGGTCGGGATGCGCGAACGCAACCTGGCGCTGGTGCTGGCCGAGATCGACCGCAGCCAGCCGGTCACCCGCGCGCGGCTGGCCGAACTCACCGGGCTCACGAAGACCACCGTGTCCGCGCGCGTCGCCGCGCTGACCGCGCTCGGGCTGGTGAGTGCCGAGGACCCGGTCCGCGCCGGACGCGGGCGGCCCGGCGCTCCGGTGTCCGTGGCCTCGGGGCCGATCGCCGGGCTCGGCCTGGAGATCAACGTCGGGTACCTGTCCGCGTGCGTCCTCGACCTCACCCGGCGGGTACGCATCCGCCGCAGCGTCCCCCGCGCCGGCGCCGGCGCCGACCCGCACCGGGACATCGCGGCCCTCGGCCGGCTGGCCCACGCGGTCACCGGGCAGGCGCGCCGTGCCGGGCTCACCCTCGTCGGGACGACGGTGGCGGTCCCCGGCGTGCTGCACGGCGGGGCGGTGAACGCGCCGAACCTGGGCTGGGACGCGCTGCCCGCCGCCGAACTCATCGCCGAGGCGCTGCCGCCCCAACCGCTGCCGGTGACGGTGGACAACGAGGCCAATCTCGCCGCCCTCGGCGAGTTGTGGTTCGGCGCGGGCGCCGGGCTCGGCGACTACGTGTACGTGTCCGGCGAAACCGGCATCGGCGCGGGAATCGTCGTCGCCGGCGCGCTGTTCCGCGGCACGCACGGCGCGGCCGGCGAACTCGGCCACGTCGTCGTCGCCCCCCGCGGACCCGCGTGCCGCTGCGGCGGACGCGGCTGCCTGGAGCAGGTCGCCGGGTTGGACGCGGTCCTGCGGGCCGCCGACGTACCGGACACCGCCCCCACCGGACCCGACGCCCGGGACTGCGCCGACCTGCTCGGCGCCGGCGCCGCCGAACTCGTGCGCCGCCTGGAGGCGAAGGACCGCCGCGCCCTCGCGGCGGCGAAGCGGGCCGGCGAAGGACTGGGCATCGCCCTGGTCGCCGTCACGAACCTCTTCGACCCCGCGGCCCTCGTCCTCGGCGGCATCCCCGCCCGCATGGCCCCCTGGCTCACCCCGCACATCACCGCCGCCCTCGAGGCCGGCGGCGGCAGACTCCGCGGCCGCACCCCGACGATATGGCGCTCGGAACTCACGGACGGCGCGGTACTGGGCGCCGCCGGCGAAGTCGTCGCCCGAGTACTCGCCGCCCCCGGCGCCGTGGCGTAGAACCCGCCGGAGGCGGCGCCCGGCCACGTTCCGAGCGGCGGTGATCGGCCGGTCTCACCGAGCCGGTTCCGCCGGGGACTGGGGGCGCGGGGTCGGCGGGTCGGACATCGGCGGGGGGACTTCGCAGTGCTCCCGGTGGGCGTCGTAGCGCCAGAACGGGCGTACGGCCAAGGCGCCGACCACGACCAGGACGATGCACAGCATGGCGCTGCCCGACCAGGCGATGCCGAGGGTGGTGGTCGCCGCCATGGCTCCCGCCCGCAGGTCGCCGAGTCGGGGTCCGCCGGTGACGACGACGGTGAAGACGCCCTGCATACGTCCGCGCATCTCGTCCGGGGCCCACGTCTGCAGGATCGTCTGCCGGTAGACGGCGCTGACCAGGTCGGCGGCGCCGGCGAGGACGAGGAGGGCGACGGCGAGCCACAGGGCGCGGGTGAGGCCGGCCAGCGTGATGGCGCTCGCCCACGCGACCACCGCGAGGGTGAGCGCGACGCCTTGGCGGCGTATGCGCGCGATCCATCCGCTGCACAGGCCGGCCAGCAGGGATCCGATGGCGACCGCCGAGTACAGGACGCCGATCCCGCCGTGGAAGCGGGTGGCGGCGGCCTCGGGGAACAGGGCGTTCGGCATGGCCAGCACCATGGCGGCGATGTCCACGGCGAACGACATCAGCAGAATCGGACTGCCGCCGATGAAGCGCAGGCCCTCGAACACGGCGCCGATCCCGGTGCCCGTCGCGGCTCCCGCCGGCGGGATCGGCGGAAGTCTCCACGTCGAGTAGAGGGACAGGGTGAACAGGACGGCGTCGGCGGCGTAGGCGTAGGCGAACCCGTGCGGAAGGGTGAGCAGGACGCCCGCGACCAGAGGTCCCGCGATCTGGCCGATGTTGCCCACCGTGAAGCTCAGGGTGTTGGCGGCGGGGATCAACTCGTGCGGCACGATGCGGGGAATGATCGCGCCGCGCGCCGAGGACGCCGTGGCGAAGCCGGCCCCCTGGACGGCGACGAGGCCGAGCAGGAGGAACTCCGAGCCGGCGTGCAGGAGGGTCTGGGCGAGCAGCGCGATGGTCACCACCCAGGTCACCAGCGACGACCACAGGCACAGCCGGCGCCGATCGATCCGGTCGGCGACGGCGCCGCCGTACAGGCCGAACACCACGATGGGCACGAAGCCGAAGAGTCCGGCCAGGCCCACGTAGAACGACGAGTGCGTGAGGGAGTAGATCTGCACCGGGACCGTGACCTCGGTGACCATCGTGCCCACCAGCGAGGCCCCCTGGCCGACCAGCACCCGCCGATAGGCCGGTACGGCGAACGGACGCGTGTCCACCGCCGCGCGACGTATCCGGGCCCCGATGCCCCGGGATGCCTTCGGGGTGGGCGTCGGCGTCATCGGCTCCCCGTCCCCGACGTCGTGGTGCGGTGGGTGTGTGGCCCCGTCGTGGTTGCCTGTTCGACGGGCGGCTCCGCCCCCGGACGGGGCCGATGCCGCCGGCGACGCGAATCCCACGGTGTCGTGCTCATGGCGTCACGTTGTCACGAGGCCGCAATGGCTTCCTTCCATTAATCTGCCAACTTGTGTCGTAAAACCGCCAAAACCCGTCGGCGCGACCTCGGCGAGAGCAGGACCGGATGCGCATTGTGCGTGTTGTCCGCGATATCAGCGTTGTCAGCGGGACGAAGTGTCGTCCGCGGTCATCGCGGCCGCCGTGTCGAGGAGTTCGAGGAGGGTGCCGGGGAACCCGTGGAGCAGGCGCACCGCGACCACCCACGCGTCGGGCCGGTCGAGTCGGCCGCGAACGTGCCGGATCAGCTCGCGGAATGCGGGGTCGCGGAGGAAACCCGGTGTCCACGCGGCGTGTTCGGTGATGATGCGAACGGCCTGCGGGGCCTGCACGCACGCGGTCGCCGCCACGTCCAGTACGGTCAACGCGCCGGAGTCCAGGCCCATCTCGATCCATTGGCCCAACGTCCGGTACGGGACGGGGCCGTACAGCACCCCGTCCCGGAATTCGGGCGGGCAGTCGGGGTGGTCCAGGAGGCTTCGGATCGGGTTGTCCCCGAACGGCTCCTCGGCTTGGGCGCGCAGGACTTCCGGCCAGGGCAGGGACTCGTCCCGGAACGGGCGCACCACGCGGACGGCCCCGCGCAGATCCGCGATCACCGCCTCGGGACGCGCCGCCTCGGCGGCGAACGCGCGCAGCAGCTCCAGTCCCGCGTCGGGTCCGGCGGCCAGTGCCTGCCGGGCCGCCTCGCACACGTGGGGCGGCCACGTCCACTTGTCGATCGGTCGGCCTCTCGCGGCCTTGCTCGTCGGGTCCAGCAACTCCTGTACATCCTGTGGCCCACCGTGCTCCCACAGCCGCACCAGCATCGCCAGGCGCGGCGCCGTGGTCAGCCCGGCCGCGTCTGCGGGGAGATGTCGCAACATCAGCGGATGCCCCGAACGCCGCACGGCCGCGACCCGGTCGGGGACCTGTTCCGGTGGCGGCTTGCGCGCCCAGGAGGCGACGCTTTCGGCGACCGGGACCGCGCGCGGACGCCCGTGCCGGTCGGTGCCGGAGGCCACGCGTACACGTTGGTCGCGGGTGAGCCGGGCGTGGGCATACAACGCGGCGTTGATCTCGGGGTCGTCGCGGTCCAGCAACTCCGCGGTCTCCTCGGCCGACAACTTTGCCGCGTATGTCGCCAAGGCCAGGGCCGCGAGCCGGCCGTGTGCGGCGAGGAGCGCGGCCCGCGTCGTCGCGTCCGTACCGCCGACCATGCACAGCAACCGCACCGCCCGGGACGGCAACGTCGGGATCAGCGCGGCTTGTACATCCGGCCCGGCGCACGTGAACAGGGTCCGGAAGGCCGCTTCGACGGAGTTCGCGGAGGCGGGCGAGCCCGCGAACGTGATGTGGTGGTCTTCGGGCACGTGTCCGGTGACCGCCGACTCGACGAACTGCCGTACGGTACCCGAGAACCGGGCCTTGCCGGTGCGGATCGCGGTCCACGCGGCGGTGTCCGTGCCCAGGCGCGCGGCCAGGCGGGACACGGCGTCGCGCACGCCGGGCACGGCCAAGGGGAGGGCGGCGAACACGCCGGTGGCCGGGGCGATCGTGTTCAGCACCTCGTCCGGGTCGTACCGGCCTTCCACCAGCCCGCGCGACAACAGCGGCTCCCACACGACGCCGCTCGACGTGCCGGCCTCGAAGGCGGCGATCCACTCCAGGGGGACGATGTCCGGCGCGGCGGTCAGGACCCGGTACGGCTCCGCGCGGTACGCCTCGTCGGCCAGGTCGTCCGGGCATCCGGGACGCGTGGTCAGCGCCGCCAGGCCCGCACCCGTGAACGGGCGGCGGGCGTGTTCGGCCAGGATCAGGTCCCACGGCAGCAGTTCGTCGGCGACCGACGCGAACTCGGTCCACGCGTAGACCGCGAAATCGGTGTTCCAGCCCTCGTCGTCGTCGTTCGTGTACCGGTCCTCCCTCGGCGGGTTCCGGCCCAGGTGGCGCAGCCCGAGCAGCAGCAGGTGCGCGTCGAACACGGCGTCGTCGAGCGGCGGCGCGTCCACAGCCGCATCGCACGCTCCGCCCAGTGCGAAGGCATCCTCGCCACCGGCCTCCCGCAGCCGGCGCCTCGCGTCGACCCGTACGGCCGGGGTCGGGTCGTCGCCGAACACCCGCAGCGCGTGCGCGATCGACTCGGGGAACGGGCCACGCAGCACCGGGACGAGCCGGGCGTCCGCCCGGGTGTGCGACAGTCGCTCGACCAGGCCGCCGGGCTCGCGCCACCGCGGATCGGCCGGATCCGCCGACGCCAGTACCGCGGACCTGACGCACAACGCGGCGGCCGTCCGCTTCCGGGTCGCCGCCCGCCGGTCTTCGGCGCGGGCGCGGTCGTCGGCCGGCCCGGGGTCGGTGACGAAGGGGTCGGTGACGAATCGATTGGGCGAGTCGAAACCCAACGGGAATTCGGCCAGGTACAGCCGCACCGCCAAGTCCGGCCCGCCCAGCGCCGCGAGCACGATCGCCACGTCCGCCGGCGGCACGGTTCCGCGCGCGAGAACGTCGCGGGCGAGAGCCGCGCGGGTGCCGGGGCCGGCGCTCGCCAGCAGACACCGGACCAGCTCCCGCGGCAGATGCGCCGCCCGGACGAGGGCGTCCAGGACGGGCTCGCACATTCGCGCCGCGAGGTCCGGCACCCAGTCCGGGTCACACAGCGTCAGGGCGGCACTCGCCCCGGCACTCTCATCGGATATGTTCACGCACCCCATCCTGCGACACACCCCGGGCCCAGGCTGCCCGGGACCCGGCGCCCGGCTCGTTCGCGGTCGTGATCGCGGGGCCGGAAAAGCATTGGACGGGTGGGCCCCACGCCTATACCTTGCACTCGACCGTGACACCGCCCGAGGAGGTGAGACCCATGAACGTTGTAGCGATATGGGTGCTCCCCCTTGCGGTCACGGCCGGCGATTGACGTAGGTATCGCCGGGAGCGCCACGCCGACAAGGCACTCCCGAAAGGCCATACCCATGCAATCTCCACAGGTCGCCCCCGAACTCCGCTCCTCCGCCGCCGGCGCCGATCGTGCGCCCCTCGTGTTCGACGTGATCATCGCCGGCTGCGGACCGACCGGCGCCATGCTGGCCGCCGAACTGCGGCTGCACGACGTGCGGGTGCTCGTCCTGGAGAAGGAAACCGAGCCCGTATCGTTCGTCCGCATCGTCGGCCTGCACATTCGCAGTCTCGAACTGATGGCCATGCGCGGACTGCTGGATCGCCTGCTCGAACGCGGCCGGCGCCGTCCGGCCGGCGGCTTCTTCGCCGGCATCGACAAACCCGCGCCCCAGGGCCTGGATTCCGCGCACGCCTATCTGCTGGGCATCCCGCAGCCGGTCATCGAGCGGCTGCTCGAAGAACACGCGACCCGACTGGGCGCGCAGGTTCGGCGCGACTGCGCGGTGGCCGATTTCGAGCAGGACGAGGAGGGTGTGACCGTCGAACTGGCCGACGGCGAACGGCTGCGTTCGCGCTATCTCGTCGGCTGTGACGGCGCGCGCAGCACGGTGCGCAAACGGCTCGGCGTCGGCTTCCCCGGCGAGCCCTCGCGAAACGACACGCTGATGGGCGAGATGCACGTGAGCGTGCCGCAGGAGGAGATCGCCGCCAAGGTGAGCGAAATCAGCCGCACCAACAGGCGATTCTGGCTCCGGCCCTTCGGCGAAGGGGTGTACAGCGTCCTGGTCCCGGCCGCGGGCGTCGCCGATCGCACGGAACCGCCCACCCTCGAGGATTTCAGACAACAGCTGCGCGCCATCGCCGGAACCGACTTCGGCGTGCACTCCCCGCGCTGGTTGTCCCGCTTCGGCGATGCCACCCGGCTGGCCGAACGTTACCGCGTCGGGCGGGTGTTGCTGGCCGGCGATGCGGCGCACATCCACCCGCCGACCGGCGGCCAGGGCCTCAACCTGGGCGTTCAGGACGCCGTCAACCTCGGCTGGAAACTGGCCGCGAACATCCGCGGCTGGGCGCCGGACCCGCTGCTGGACACCTACCACAGCGAACGCCATCCGGTCGCCGCGGCCGTCCTGGACAACACCCGCGCCCAGACGGAACTGCACTCCCCCGACCCGGGCCCGCAGGCCGTGCGCAGGCTCCTCACCGAGCTGATGGACATCGACGAGGTGAACCGCCGCCTCATCGAGAAGATCACCGCGATCGACATCCGCTACGACTTCGGCGACGGCCCCGACCTCCTCGGCCGCCGCATGCGCGACATCGACGCAAAGGACGGCCGGCTCTACGCCCTGCTGCGCCACGGCCGCGGCCTACTCCTGGACCGCACCGAACACCTGACCACCGGCGCCTGGTCGGACCGGGTCGACCACGTCGCGGACCCCACCGCGGCCCTGGACGCCCCATGCGTCCTCCTCCGCCCCGACGGCCACATCGCCTGGATCGGCGACAACCAACAGGAGCTGAACACCCACCTCTCCCGCTGGTTCGGCCACCCCGCCCCCTGACCTCGCCCCGACAGCCGAGGCACCCTCACCCGTGGTACTCCGACGCCGAACTCGACCGGTCGGCGGCATCGCCCGCCGACCGGTCGGGTGCGCCGAGTCGTCGGTCGGGGGGCGTGGGTGGGGAAGTTGTGGGGGTGTGTTCAAGCTCTGGTATATCAGACACGCTTAGACTCGGAATCGCGGCGCAGCACGGGGCTCGCCGGGCGAGGGGACGAGCGTGAGCAACCGGATGGGCTCCCAGCCGGCCAACGGGTGGACGCAGACCGACGAATTCCTCTGGTACACCTGCGACATCGTGGCCGATGTCGTCACCGGCCAGGCGGACCGCCGCCCGCTCGTGGCGAGTACGGCCCGAATCGCGCCGGGGGAGCGCGTACTCGCGACCGGGGTCGGAGAGCAGTTCCGGCTGCGCGCCGTGGGCAACGGCAGTTACCGCAGCACCGGGGTGGCCGCGATCGGCAGGCCGGGGTTCGTGGTGGGCGCGCTTGCCGTGAACGCCCTGGGCAACGCGGCGCGGCGCAAGCGTGCGCAGCAGGACACCGTGCCGCGCTGGGTCAACGACGGCGGCGGCGAACTGACCATCACGCACCTGACCGCGTACCTCGCGCATCCCCGCAACCCGCTGAGTCTCGGCTTCACCGGGCTCGACCAGATCGACCTGCCCGAGCCCGGCGTCTTCGAGGCCCGCTACCACGACATGTACGGCAAGGGGTACATGCGCGTGCGCCTCGCCACCCCGTGGGCGTCCCTGGTGTTCGCGCTGGCGGCCCTCGCGGCGTTTCCGTCCCACCCGCGGCTGCTCGGCGGCACGTGGCTCCCGCCGGGGTTCGAGGAGCGCTGCGCCCACTTCGGCCGACCGGTGCGCCCCGCGCAGCGGTTGGTGCTGGAGCGCTAGACGGAACCACACGACGCGACCGCGAGTGCCACCGTGCGCTCGGGTCAACGGAGCCCGCCACCTTCGTCAGCCACGCCGCCGGGACCTCGATCTCGTCGCGTTGCGCGTCGGTCGTCGCGTACCAGCGGGCGTAGGTCTCCTGGACCACGTCCTCGGCGTCGGCGAGCGACCCGAGCAGCGCTCTCCCACGAGCCGGTCCCGGCGCGGCGGCCTCGGCTCGGGTCGAGGCCGCCGCACCGGCGGCACGCCGTGTTTTCAGGGTTTGCGTGCCAGCAGGCCGTAGCAGCCGACGTCCGCCGGGTCCGGGAATTCGGCGTCGGGTTCGGGGTGCCATCGGGAGACGAGTTCGACGCCCGGTTCGAGCAGTTCCCAGCCCGCCGGCACCAGTGCCTCGACCTCGGCGCGGCTGCGCAGCTGCATCGGGATACCCGATTTGCGGTACACGTTGGCGCCGCCGCCGGTGCCGACCGGGTCGAAGTCGCCGGTCAGGTGCGAGAGCACCAGGTGGCTGCCGGAGGGGAGCCGGTCGGTCAACCGGTGTACGAGGTCGACCGGTTTCTCGTCGTCCGGGACGAAGTGCAGTATCGCGAGCAGCATGACCGCGAGCGGCCGGTCGAGGTCCAGGGACCGCACGAGTGCGGGGTGTTCGAGGATGGCGTCCGGGTCGCGGACGTCGGCGTCGATGTATGCGGTCTCGCCCTCGGGGTGGCTGCTCAGCAGCGCACGGGCGTGTACGAGGACGATGGGGTCGTTGTCGACGTACACCACTCGGGAGTCCGGCGCGATCCCCTGGGCGGCGTCGTGCGTGTTGCGGCCCTCGACGGGGATACCGGTGCCGAGATCGAGGAACTGCCGTATCCCGAGCCGGGCGAGGTGCGCGACCGCCCGCAACAGGAACGCCCGGTTCGCCCGCGCGGCGGTACGCGCGTACGGAACCGCGAGCAACGTCTGCTCCGCGGCTTCCCGATCGGGGGCGAAGTTCGTCTTGCCGCCGAGGAAGTAGTCGTACATGCGCGCCGAGTGCGGCTTGGTGGTGTCGATCTCCGGCGGCGTCCAGTCTGCGATGAGAGCCTCCTGCTCGGCTGAGCGCTCGAACCCGGAGTCCATCGAGTCGTCGCCTCCGTTTCGAACCGACCGCACGGGGGCGGCCCCTCGTGCGCGTCCCTTGATCGCATCATGCAATGGGCATGCTACCCGGCCGTCGCACGCTCGTTCCCCTCGGCGTCGCTTCTCTCCGCAGTTCGGGAGGTTGCGGAACGGGCGATCGGGCGATTCGTACGTCAGTACGATGCTGGGGTGACGAGTGACGTGGCGATCGGCCGGCCGACCCGTGCGCAACCGCCGGAGAGGGATGGGGAGTTCCCCGGCACCCGCGGTACCGCGCATGGCGGGATCGGGGCCACCGGGGCCAGGGGTTGGGCCTGGTCACTGGCTCGGTTCGGGTTTCGGGATCGGCCGCCGACGTCGCTGCGTGAGCGGTTGGTGCCGTCGTACACCGACAACAGCGCCTACACCGGCGGCGGCTGGCTGCCGTGCATCCTGGTGACGCTCCTGGCCGGATTCATCCGGTTCTGGAACCTCGGCAAGCCCAAGTCGGTGATATTCGACGAGACGTACTACGCCAAGGACGCCTGGTCGCTCCTGAAACTCGGCTACGAGGGCACCTGGCCCAAGGAGGCCAACGACCAGATCCTGGCCGGCAACGCCGACAGCCTCCAGACCCAGGGCTCCTACATCGTCCACCCGCCCATCGGGAAATGGACGATCGCCCTCGGCGAGCAACTCTTCGGGCTGACCCCGTTCGGGTGGCGCTTCGCCCTCGCCGTCCTGGGCACCCTGTCCGTCCTCATGCTCTGCCGCATCGGCCGCCGCCTGTTCCGCTCCACCCTCCTGGGCTGCATCGCCGGACTCCTCATGGCCCTCGACGGCCTGCACTTCGTGATGAGCCGCACCTCCCTGCTCGACCTCGTCCTGATGTTCTGGATCCTCGCCGCCTTCGGCGCCCTGCTCATCGACCGCGACGACACCCGAGCCCTCGCCGCCCGCATGTTCCCCGACGGACCCGACGCCGCCCGCGCCGCCCGCATGAAACTCGGCCTGCGCCCCTGGCGCATCGTCGCCGGCATCTGCCTCGGCCTGGCCTGCGGCACCAAATGGAGCGGCGTCTACGTCCTCGCCGCCCTCGGCATCCTCACCGTCCTGTGGGACGCCGGCACCCGCCGCGCCTGCGGCGCACGCCGCCCCTACCGCGCCACCCTGCGCCACGACGTCCTCTTCGCGTTCCTGTCCACCGTCGCCATCGCCCTCGGCATCTACATCTGGTCCTGGACCGGCTGGTTCCTCACCGACAACGGCTACTTCCGCCACTGGGCCGACGACCGCGCCGGACTGTCCCCCGACCACGTCCTCGGCATCCCACTCCCCCAGTTCGGCATGACCTGGGTACCCGCACCCCTACGCAGCCTGTGGCACTACCACGCCGAAATGTGGTCGTTCCACACGCATCTGGAGGCTCCGCACGACTACCAGTCGAACCCCTGGAGTTGGCTCGTCCTCGGCCGACCGGTGCTCTACTACAACGAGACCCTGCGGCAAGGCACGGGCGGGTGCGGCGAGCAGGAGTGTTACCGAACCATCATCGCCATCGGCACGCCGATGTTGTGGTGGACCGGGGTGGTCGCGGTCGGCTACCTGCTGTTCCGCTGGGCCGGTCGGCGCGACTGGCGTGCGGGCGCGATCCTGTGCGGCCTGGCCGCCGCCTACCTCCCCTGGATGGCCTACCAGCAACGCACGATCTTCCTCTTCTACGCCGTCGCGTTCGTCCCGTTCCTGTGCCTGGCCGTCACCATGATGCTCGGCGCACTCCTCGGCCCACCCGGAGCCACCGAACGCCGACGCGCCTGGGGCACCGCCGGAGTCGTCGCGATCATCGCCCTGATCGCCTGGAACTTCCTCTACTTCTACCCGATCCTCGCCGGCGAGACGATCGGTCGAAGCGCGTGGCTGGACCGCCTGTGGTTCAGCACCTGGATCTGAGCCGGCGAAGTATCGCCGTCAGCGGGCCCCTTCGACATGCGCCGCCAGATTGGCCAGTGAGGAGGCGATCCCGGCCTCGTGTACCGCCTGATCGATCCCGGCCGGCACGCCCGTGGCAGTGACGGTCACCTCGGTCCCCACACCGGCGGCACCAAGGTGCCAGGTCATCGTCATCGTTCCCGCGGGCACGGTAGACGGCCGCCGGTGACGCCGCGATCACCCGACCAACCCGATCGATCCTGTCCATGCCCCGAGTCCAGGGTTGCCGACCCGGCAGAACATCCGGACGATCACAACAGGCGGGTGGCGCGTAGGAGGTTCCATACCGCCGTCACCCGGAAGCGGTCCTGGAAGGCCACGTATTCGGGTTCGCGCACATGTGGGGCCCACTTGAGTTTGAAGGCTTCCTGGGTCCGCGCCGGGTACAGTTCGCGCCCACGCTTGGTCCCCTGTCGGAGCATCCAACCGAACAGGGCGGAGGCGCTGGGGGGTTCGTGCTCGTCCGCGAGTCCGACGAACGGCGCGAGCCCGAGGTGGAGCCAGCCCGCACCCTCCTCGGTGAAGGTGTTCAACGCGGTGAGGGTAATCAGTTCGTGGGTGCCGACGGGGGCCTGGGGGCGGCGGCGCGACAGGTCGCACAACCACCCGGGGCGGCTTCCCCACACGGGCGCGTACGTGATGTAGGCGACGACTTCCCCTCGGTGCCGGGCCAGGAACGTACGGCGCAATGTCCGGCCGATTCCGCCGTGTTCGCCGACCATGAAGGACAGTTGCCGCACGAGGCGGCCCTTCTCGCGCAGCCACTCGCGGTCGATCCGCTCCAGGGTGCGTCGGTCGGGCACGTCGTCTGATGCCACCTCCGTGACGACGACCCCCTCCCGTCGGGCCCGCGAGACGTTCTGCCGGACCTTGGCGAGGGGTTTGCCGCTCAGCGTGAAGCGGGACAGGTCGATGCCGTAGGCGACGCCGAGTTGGTTCACCGCGAAGCCGCGATCGGCGTAGAGCGCGATGTCGTGCGAGCGCAGCTGAACCGCGGTCAGCACCCTGCGCCTGCCCGGACCGCGTTCGAGCGTGTCCAGGTATTCGTCGAGCAGCGCCCCTCGGTGCGCGGGCGCCGCGAACGGTCCGGTGAACTGGATGTGGTGGCGCCGCCCCGGCAAAAACGCGACGAGCCCCGGGACGCCGCTCCCGTAGTGGTGGCGCGTGCCGGCATTGACCGCCAGGAAGGCACTCGGATGGTCGGCGTGGGCACGCAACATCCCGATCGGGTCCTGCCCGCCCGCCATCGGTACCGCGACCCTGGTCGCCGCCCCGATGCCGCCGCCGGGCGCGGGCTCCCGGCTTCCGCCGGCCACTCCCCGCTGTACCGGCACCACGCCGCTGTTGCCGTCGTCGCCCTTCCCGCTCCCGCGATGCCGGTCGTTCCGGACGGAAGGCGGCTCTTCTGTGCCGAAGGTCATGGCTTCCCCAAGCTGAGGCGGTCGTGTCGTCGTGTCACAGGGACAAACGAGTCGTCCGGAGGTGCTGATACGCCTTCACCGCGAAAAGGCCGGGAGGTTCACTCGTTCCACGTCGCCTACGGGACGGTGGGCGGGCCCCGAAGGGAACCCGCCCACCGCTACGACGTCGACCGTGTACCCGTGTCGGCTACGGCCGGTTCTCGACGGTGACCGACTCGGCGTCCGCGTGCACCACGAGATGGTGCCGCGTGTCGGGTTGGTCGGACAACCAGGCGATCCGGTTCTCCACGTCCACGACGACCCGGGCGGGGTGTTCGCCGTGGGCCCGGGCCACGTGTTCGCGCATCGCCACCTCCTCCGCGTGCAGTCGGGCCGGGGCGCCGGCGGGCAGACCGTAGACGTAGGCCAGCCCGCCGGTGGGCCAGTCGGCCGTCTCCAGGACCGCCCGATCCAGCCGGCTCGCGCCGCCCACGACCTGGGACAGGCTCATCTTCGGCGCGGGTCGGCGTTCCAGGAGGAACGCCCGCCGATCGGCGCCGGATTGCAGTTCCAGCACACTCGGCGGGGACACCATGCTGACGTTGCGGAACGCGGCGCACAGCCGATCCCCCGCCAGCACCTGGAAGTCGACGAACAGCAGATCGCCCTCGGATCCGCCCGGTCGGGCCTCCACGCGCAGTTGCCCCTCGGTGGGGAACGGGGCGAAGAGGTCCATGCGGACCAGGCCGTGCGGATACGGCACCACATTGGGTCCGACCTGCGGGTACGGCAGCCAGAACACCCGATCGGCGATGATGTGCGTCGCCGCGTCGAGCAGCCCGGGATGGGTGAACGTGCCGGGGACGGAACCCCGTTGCGCGTCCAGGATCCCGAAGGCGCCGCCGCTGCCGTAGCCGACCTCGGTGAGGTACCGGAACGCCGGGCCGTGTGGCAACCGATGGGTGAGGTAAGGCAGTTCGGCCCGCTGGGCATCGGTGAGCGGCGGCAACGGAGCCGGCGTGTCGGGTCGGTCGAACGTGATCCTCGCCTCGGCGACGAGTTCGAACCTGGACAGCGCCTCGTTCCGGGCCGGCCGCCACATCAGCAGGCTGGCGTGCACGTCCCGACCCCCATCGGCCATCGGCTCGACCCGGGTGAGCAGCCGGGTGGGGCTCACCACCGGGATCCAGCGTTGAAGGCGCAACTCCCGCAGACCGGTGGCCCGCAGGCCGGTGTACGTACTCGCCGCCTGGAAAAGGTGATCCACCGTGCACATCATCGGCAACACCGGCAATGTCCAGGTGGGACAGTGGTCGAGCACCCACGGATCGGCATCGGGACTGACCACGAACTCGTTTTCGGCCGGGCCGGGTTGCGGCTCCGGAACGAGCGCCGCGACCTCGGCGACCGGCTGAACCGGCTCGATCGGCGGGGCCGGCGGGGCCGGCGGGATCGGCGGGGCCGACGGCGTCGGCAGAGTCGGAGCAACCGAGGCGACCGGTCCCGCCGAGTCCGCCACGAATGTATCCGCCTCCGGTCCATACGACTGTTGGAACATGCCGGCGACTTCCAACAACGCCCGGGTCGCCTGCCGCTGAACCTCCAGGAACAGCAGGTGATTCTCATGCCGGGTGTTCATGAAATGCACATGTGACCTGCCGACGGCCCGCTGGTGCGCACTGAGCGCGGTCGGCACCAGCGTCTCCTCGACCGAACCCACAACCGGCACGGACACCGGAATCGGAGCGGGAGCGGGGGCCGGAGCCGGAGCCGGAGCAGCAGCCACAACCGAACCGGGAGCGGGTCCCGGAGCCACCACCGGCACGGCCACCGCAGCCGGAGCCACCACCGGGCCCGCCGCTCCGCCGATCTCCGCCGCCGGCACCGCCCGAGCCGCAGGCAGCGTCACCAGTTCCCGCGCCGGCCGCGCGTCCTGGAGCCGAAGCACGGTCCTGAGGTCGAAGAACGCGATGCTGGACAACCGCCTGGCAGGCGTCGGCCCCTCCGCCCTTCGCCCCAGGGTCGCCACACCCGTCGCCGCCGGAGCCGTATCCCCGGCGCTCAGCAGGAGTTCGGTCACAGGCGCACCCAGCGGGGCCACGGTCACCTTCGCCCTCGCCAACTCCGCCCGCGGAAACGCCGGTGCCCCCACGGCCGGCACGGTGCGGTGATACAGCGCCACCGCGGCGCACGCCACGCTCAACAGCCCGGCCGCGCAGTGCGGACGACCGAACAGGCCGGAAGGATCCAGCCGATCCGGCCGATCCGCCGGCGCCGACGAAGGATCGAGGTCGCCGACCACCAGGTCGACGGCGCCCGCTCCCGCATCGGCGCCGGCCCCGTCGTCGGCCTGCGGATCGATCACGGCGAGGACGGGGTCGCCGTCCCGACGCGCGTGGTCGAGCCGCTTGAGGGCCAGCACCACGGCCGCGTTTCCCTCGGCTCCGGGCAGCCCGAGGTCGCGGACGACCGACCTGTGCACCACCGTCGAGGCGAGGTCGACGGCGCCCACGAGCGCCGCGTCGCTCGCTCCGCTGCCGATCGCGTCGACCGCGAGGTCGAGCGCCCGGATCCCGGATGCCTCCTCCGCGCAGACCGCGACGCTGGCGTCGGTCAGCCGAAGTTGCGCGCTGATCCGGTTGGCGGCGATGTTGCCCAGGCCCCCGAGGGACCACGGCGGACAGTTCAACGGGTCGGCGACCCGGTCCTCGGAGGATGCCGCGGCCGCCGCCGAGCGGCGCGCGTCCACGGTCGTGCGGTTGTGCCAGACGGAGAACTCGGCGTGCACGGTCGCGCTGCCGACACCCACGAGCACCATGGTGCGCTCGTCGGGCAGGGTCAGCGCGCGGGCCGCGTCGCGCGCGGCCTCCAGGACCAACAGGTGTTCCCCGGAGGTCTGCAGCATGTCGTTGGGCGGCATGCGCAGGCCGTCCACGCGCAGTTCCACCGTGCGCGGCGGCCGCAACCTCGGCTCACCGGTCAGCAGCGCCTCGACGAAGTCGCCGGTGGTGTCGCCGTCTCCGACGCGGGCGCCGAGGCCGACGATCGCCACTTGGTGCCTGCGGCGCCCGGCGGGGCCGGGCACGGCCACGCCGGGGAAGGCGGTCGACGCCCGGTCGGCGGTGTCCCAGGCATCCACGACCAGGTGCGCGTTGACCCCGCCGAATCCGAAACCGCTGACCGCGGCCCGCCGCAGCCCCCGCCATTCCTCCGGCCGGGCCAGTGGCCGCAGCGGTGTGCCGCGCAGGGCCTCGTTGGCGTCGTCGGCACCGACGGTCGGCGGCAGTGTGCCGTGTTCCATCGCGCCCAGCACCTTGAGCAGCGCGGCCCCGGACGCGGCGGTGAGCGGATGGCCGAGGTTTCCCTTGACCGACCCGATCGGCAGATCCGTACGCTCCGCGAAGATCCGGGCCGCGCAGCCCAGTTCCACGGTGTCGCCGACCGCCGTGCCGGTGGCGTGGCACTCCAGCAGCGACACCGTCTTGGGGTCGATCCCGGCGGCCCGATAGGCCAGACTCATCGCGCGTTGTTGCTGACCGCCGTCCGGGACGAGCATGCCGCCCCGGCCGCCGTCGTTGGTCGCCCCGATCCCGCGGATCACACCCAACACGGGTACGTCCGCGGCCAGCGCGTCGTCGAGCCGCATCAGGGCGACCATCGCGGTGCCCTCGGCGGGCACGAGGCCGTCGGCCTCCCGGTGGAAGGGCCGCGACCGCGCAGTGGGGCTCAGCGCCCCGAGCCGGCCCATGCCGTGGCTGATGATCTCGGGTGCGCCGCCGTTCAGCGCCCCGGCGACCATCAGGTCCGCCTGCCGGAAGTGCAGCTTCCGGCAGGCGAGTTCGATCGCGTACAGCGCGGAGGCGCAGGCCGCCTCCAGGACCACCGCGCCGGCCCGCAGCCCGAAGGCCCGGGCCACGAGCTGCGCCGGCAGGCCGAAGCAGAATCGGCTCATCGGGATCGGCGAATGCCGGTCGTGCCGGGGCCACTCGGCCCGGACCTCGGCCGGCTGCGACCGCAGCCAGACGTCCTCGGCGTACGCGACCATCGTCGTCGTCGGGCACGAGATGTTGCCCAGAACCAGGCCTGTGCGTCGGTGCAGCCCGAGCCGATCGACCTCGGCGAGCGCCTGCCGGGTCGCGTGCACGACCCAGCGCACGGTCGGGTCCAGGCCCTTGATCTGCTCGGCGTCGATGGCCAGGCCGTACGGGTCGAAGCGCTCCTCGAACCCGGTGACGTGGCCGAACACCGTGCTCGCCGGGTCGGCCCCGCTCCACTCGGGCCCCGCCGTCGGGCGCCCGATGGAGAACGGGGTCAGCCGTACCGCGCCGGAGACCACGGTCTCCCACAGTTCGGCGGGGGTGTGTGCTCCGGGCAGGACGCAGCCGCGTCCCACGATGGCGATTGCGGGGAAGTCCATGCCCCTCACGCGTCCGTCGAGATCAGGGCGGGCCGGGTCGCGTTCGACAGGTCCGGACGGTAGATCATCTCCACGCCGCCGAGCACGGCCAGGACCTGTTCCGCGCCGTCCTGTTCGATGGTGAGCCAGATGTCGCAGACCGCGTCGTCGGTGCCTTGCTTGACGCTGCGCACGGTGCACTTCACCGGTGTCGTCACGGCGCCGGTCGACACCACGCGCACCTCACGGATGCCCATCGGCAACGACTGCACGCTGGCCGAGGACAGCACCCACAGGCAGGCCGACTGGAGTGCGCCGTCCATCACGAGCGGGTCGGTCTGCCAGGTGTCCTGCGCCCAGCCGAGTTGCCGCGCCCCGATCAGGTCGCACGTCGCCCCGGTGGAGTTCAGCCCGTTGATCGTGTGGATGGCGTGGAAGCTCGGGCCGTGGAAGAGCATCGCTCCGTCGTAGACGGCGCTGCCCGGGTGTACCTCGAAGTTCTCGTCGGCGGGCTCCGGGGCCGGGGCGGTCAGCTTCGCCGCCTCGCCCGGACCCGCGAGGGCCGAGTAGTGCAGCGCGCCGTCGAGGCTCTTGAGTTCCAGGCGCAGCGTGGTGTCGGGGTGGGTGCCGTCGGGACGCACGTGCACCCGCAGTCGGGTCTCCTCGGTCCCGAACTTCTCCAGCGCGATGGTGCGCAGCACGCGCAGGTCGCGGACCAGGAGGGAACCGTTGTCCGGCAGCGCGTCGCGCGCGGCGGCGGCGAACCATTCCAGGACCAGCGCCACGGGCACCACGGGGCGTCCCGCGATGCTGTGGTCGATCAGATACGGGTGGGTGTCGGCGCCGACGACGATCTCGGTGACGTCCGGTTGGTCGGTCGGGTCACCGGTGGGGGCGGCGGTGCCGGCGGCGATCGAGACGCAGACCGGGCCGGGTTGTTCGAGTTCGGTCATGAACGCCTTGACGCCGGCGGCCTCTTCGAGGAGCGGGACGCCGAGTCGGCGGAAGTGCTCGGCGTGTGCCGGGGACACCATGCCGGCCGCCCACGGGCCCCAGGCGACGGCCTTGACCGTGGTCCCCGGGCGGTGCGCCGCCTCGGTCGCGGTGATCTGCTCCATGGCCTGGTTGGCCGCCGCGTAGTCGCACTGCCCCGCGGTGCCCAGTCGTGCGCTGACCGAGGAGAAGGCGCACACCAGGCGCACCGGGTCGTCGGCGGTCAGGTCGAGGAGGGTGCGGAATCCGCGCACCTTCGTGTCGTAGACGGTGGTGAACTGGGCCTCGGTCTTGGCCGAGATGTTGCTGTCGGCGATCACGCCTGCGGCGTGGATGACCCCGGTGATCGGGCCCCAGTCGCGGCGTACCTCGGCCAGAGCCTCGGCGACGCGCTCGCGGTCGGTGGCGTCGGCGGTGACGTAGCGGGTCTCCGCGCCGGCGACGGCCAGCTCGTCCAGGGTGCTGCGGATCTCGCGGGAGGCGAGCACGCGCCCGGAGGCGACGGCGAGTTCGGCCAGGGTCGGGGTCGCGCCGGTGTGCTCGTCGCGGCGGCTGCCCAGGATCTGGCGGATGGCGGTCTCGTCCGCGGCGCCGCGCAGTTCGTCGTCCTCGTCGACGGGGCGGGTCCTGCCCAGGAGCAGGAACTTCGGCCGGTGTGCGCGGGCCAGGGCGAACAGGCACGACGCGGTGATGCCGCGGGCCCCGCCGGTGACCACGACCACGGGGTCCGGCCCGAGGTCGAGCGGCCGGGGCGCGCCCATCGGCTCGGTGGTGCCGCGCAGCAGCGCGCGCGAACCGTCGGCGGCCAGCGCGACGTCGGTGACGTCGTCGCCGTGCAGGAGTTCGGTGGCGATGGCCTGGGCGATGTCCTGCGGGGCGCGTCCGGCCCGGTCGATGTCGATCGTCTTGATCGAGGCGTGGGCCCATTCGTTCGCGGCGGTACGGGCGAGCGCGGCGATGCCCGCGCAGCCCTCGCGACCGCGCACGCCGGAGGTGCCGAACGCGCCGCCGGTGTCCTGGACGACGACCAGTACGCCGCCTCGGCGGTCCATCGCCGAGGCAATGGTGCGCAGGGTCGTGAAGACCTCGCGGGTGGGCGCGTCCGGGTCCTGCTCGGGGTCGATCCCACGCAGGCCGGCGAGGGAGATCACGGCCGTGGAGTCTTCGGTCACGTGGTCGGTGACGGAGGCTTTGATGCCTTCGCGGCGCAGGGTCTCGGCCAGGCATTCGGCGACGCCGGTGCCGTCGTCGGTGATCAGCAGCGGTTGTTCGCGCAGGCCCTTGAGCGCGGCGCCGGCGGCGGCGTCGACGGGTACGAGGCCGGCACCGGTGCGCAGCACCGTGAACTGCGGCGCCTCGTGCTTGCTCTGCGCGGGAATCTGCTCCTGCGGACGCGCGGCCGGCGCGGCGGGGGCGACGACGGGCGCCTGGGGCGGCGCGGGGGTGGCGTCGGGGGTGCGCAGCGAGGTGATCTTCTCGGCGATCGCGGCGATCGTACGCAGCCGGGCCAGGTCGGCCGGGTCCACGTCGGCCTCACCCGGGAAGTGGTCCCGCAACCGGGTCAGGATCTGCACCCGCTTGATCGAGTCCACACCCAGGTCCACCTCCAGATCCATGTCCGGCGTGAGCATCTCGACCGGATAGCCGGTCAATTCCGCCACGATCGCCAACGCCACATCCGCGCCGCTCTCCTGAACCGGAGCCGGAGCCGGAGCCGGAGCGGCGGCCGGAGCGGGAGCCGGCACCAGGGCCTGCGTCCCGGGCTGAGCCTGCGCCCCGGCACCGCCGGGGGCGCGCATCGACGTGATCTTCTCGGCAATCGCGGCGATCGTACGCAGCCGGGCCAGGTCGGCCGGGTCCACGTCGGCCTCACCCGGGAAGTGGTCCCGCAACCGGGTCAGGATCTGCACCCGCTTGATCGAGTCCACACCCAGGTCCACCTCCAGATCCATCTCGGGCGTGAGCATCTCGACCGGATAGCCGGTCAGTTCGGCCACGATCGCCAACGCCACATCCGCGCCGCTCTCCTGAACCGGAGCCGGAGCCGGAGCCGGAACGGCGGCCGGAGCAGGCACGGGAGCGGCGGCCGGAGCCGGGGCGGGCGCGGCCGAGAGGGCCGGTGCCTGGGTCGGGGCCGGAATCTGCGCCATCGCGGGCGGCGCCTGGACCACACTCTGGTGCGCGACGGGCGCGACGGGCGCGACGGGCGGGACCGGAGCCGGAGCGACCGGCGCCGCCGGCGCGGGCGGCCGGGCCTGGGTGACCGGAGCCGGCGCCTGGTACGCCGTCGGCATCGGCGGCGCGGGGCTGATCTCCAGAGCCGGCGGCCGGGCCTCCAGCGCACGCGGGCCCTGGGCGATCGGCGCCGGCATCTCGACCGGGGTGTGCGTCGGCGCGGCCGCGGCTCGCGGCTCGGCTCCGGGCCGCCAGGCCATCAGCGCGTCGAGCGAGGTCCTGGCCAGGTCCAGGTAGGAGGCGTGACTGGCCGAGGTCGTGCTCTGGTAGGCGCTGTGCGCGTCGCCCGCCTGGCGCTGGACCTCCAGGAACGCGTGCAGCCAGGCGCCGGAGGCGGTCACCGGCGACCAGGTGGACCCGGACGAGGTGACGTCGTGCGCCGTCGGCGTCTCGGCCGGCGGGTCGTAACGCACCGGCACGGCAGGGGCCGGCTGTACCGGAACGGGCGCCGGCACATAGGCGGGCGCCGGTGCCGGCGCCGGTGCGGCAGCCGCGAACTGCGCAGGAGCCGCAGCGACAACCGGAGCCGCAGTCGGAGGCGCGGCCACAGCCGGAGCCGCGACCGGCGGCGCCGCCTGCACCCGAGCCGGCGGCGGCGCCTGTGTGACGGCGAGCGGCGCCGGCGGCATCGGCCGCGCGGCGGCGACCGGCGGCGCCGGGCTCGTCGTCGCGGCGGCCGGCGGGAACCCGGTGCCCGACTGGTGGACCACGGGCACGGCGGGGGTGCTCTCGCGGTGGCCCACATCGGGGTTGGGACCGGAGATGGGGATGGTCATACCCGTCCTTGTCAGCGATGGCGAAGGAGTGCTCGAGGTGAACGAGGCCCACAGTGGGGCGAAGTCCAGGGGGCGACCGGCGACGGCCAGCGCACCCAGGACGCGGTGCAGTGCGGTGAGTCCGGATCCGCGGGTCTGGTCCGCGCTCAGCGCGAGGTGGGGCCGATCCGCGAGGATCCTGCCGACCAGCCCGGTGAGTACGGTGCCGGGGCCGGCCTCGACGAACGTACGGACGCCGTCGTCGTGCATGGCCAGGATCATGTCGGCGAACCGCACGGAGGAGGTCACGTGGTCGTGCAGCACGGTGCGGATCGCGGACGCCTCGCCGGGATACGGCCGGGCATCGGCGTTGCCGTAGACGGCCATGCGCGGCGTCGCGAACTCGTACCGCTCCAGGGTGGGTCGCCACCCGGTGGTCGCGGACTGGAGCAGCGGGCTGTGGAAGGCGCAGGAGACGGCGAGCCGTTGGGTCCTGATCCCCTGCTCCTGCGCGCGCTTCTCCACCTTGGCGATCGCGGATTCCGCTCCCGAGACGACGTGCTGCGTCGGGGAGTTGTAGTTCGCGACCCAGGCTCGGCGGATGCCGCGGACCAGGTCGTCCGCCTCCTTCGCGGAGGCGGTGACGGCGAGCATCGCGCCCGATACCTTGCCCGCGTCGCGCAGGAGTTCGCCGCGGGCCCGGGCCAGGGCCATCAGGGTGTCGTCGTCGTAGACGCCGGCCGCGTGCAGCGCGGAGAGTTCGCCGAAGCTGTGCCCCGCCACGCAGTCGGGCTCGAAGCCGACCGCGCGCAGGATCTCCCGCATCGTCAACGCATGGGCGGCGAGCGCCGGTTGTGCGCATTCGGTGGCCTTGAGCCGTTCGGACTGCGTACGTTCGCCGGCCTTGTCCACGGCCGGCGGCGGGAAGACGAGGCGGTGCAGCGGGTGTCCGTCGATCTCGAAGCCGGCCAACCGGTCCCACGCGGCGAGCGCGAGCGGCTGGTGCAGCACGACGTCCATGCCCATCTCGGGGTACTGGCTGCCCTGCCCCGGGAACAACAACGCGATCTTGTCGGTCGAGGCGGGGCCGCACGCGTAGCGCACGCCGCCGGGCGTGTTGAAGGCCGCCCGGGCGTCGGCCGCGATCCGTGCTCGCGCGTCCGCCGCCTGGGCCCGGAGGTCGTCCTCGTCGCGAACGACCAGACACAGCCGGTGGGTTGCCGCAACGTCGAAGGCGAGTTGGGTACGGCGCGCCAGGTCGGCCGGCGGCGCGGTGTCCGCGGCCAGCGCGTCGAGCGCCGTGACCAGCGCGGGGCCGGAGTCGGCGCTCAGCAGCAGCAGTTCGCTGGGCGCGCTGCGGGTGTACCGCTCGCCCGCCGGGGCGGTTTCCGCCGTCCGGTGCTCTTCGAGGGTGACGTGGAAGTTGGTTCCGCCGAAGCCGAAGCTGGAGACCGAGGCCCGCCGCGGGTGGTCGGTGCCGCGGATCCAGGGCCGGGTCCGGGTGCTCAGGTAGAAGGGGCCCTTCTCCAACTCCAGGGCGGGATCGGTGCGGTCGGCCTTGATCGTGGGCGGCAGGATCCGGTGGTGCAGGGCCAGGGCGGCCTTGGCCAGTCCGACGGCGCCGGCGGCGGTCCGAGTGTGGCCGATCTGCGACTTCACCGATCCGAGGGCGCAGCGCGCGATGTCGGTCGGGTCGCCCGTGCCGAACACCTCCTGGAGGGCCGTGACTTCGGCGGTGTCGCCGGCCTTGGTTCCGGTGCCGTGCGCCTCGATCAGCTCCACCGTCGCGGGGCTGTAGCCCGCGCTGGCGTAGGCCCGGCGCAGCGCGCGGACCTGCCCGGCGACGGCGGGGGCGTAGATCGAGGATCCGCGTCCGTCGGAGGAGGTGCCCACGCCGCGGATCACCGCGTAGATCCGGTCGCCGTCGCGTTCGGCGTCGGCCAGGCGCTTGAGCATGACCATGGCCACGGCCTCGCCCAGGAGGGTGCCGTCGGCGTCGGCGGAGAAGGGCCGGCACTCGCCCGACGGGGACAGCGCCGGGGTCTTGCTGAAGCAGGTGAACCCGAAGGCGTCGCAGAGCGGGTCCACGCCACCGGTGATCATCATGTCGGCGCGGCCGAGGGTGAGTTCGTCGATGGCGGCGCTCATCGCGGACAGCGAGCTGGCACAGGCCGCGTCGGTGGTGTAGTTGCTGCCGTGCAGGTCGAAGTGGCGGGCGACGCGACCGGCGATGACGTTGGTGAGCATGCCGGGGAAGGAACTCTCCTTCCACACCGGATACGAGGCGGCGATGGCCTCGCACAGCTCGTCGGCCTGGGCCTCCGGCACGCCGCGCGCGAGCATGACCCGGCGCCAGGTGGGCCGCTGGGACCGGAAGGACATGCGAAAGGCCAGCTCGGTGGGGCTGGCTCCCAGGATGATGCCGGTGCGTTCTCGCAGCGTCTCGGACGGGCCGTCGTCGCCGCAGGCGTCGCGCAGTACCCGTTCGGCCGCGACCAGGCTCAGCAGTTGTGCGGTGTCGGTGGCGTCGATCGTGGACGGTGGGGTACCGAAGGCCAGCGGGTCGAACTCCACCGGCGACATGAACGCGCCACGCTTGCCGTAGGTCTTGTCGGGGGCGGTGGGGTCGCTCGAATAGTGATCGCTGACGAGCCAGTGGGTGTCCGGCACGTCTCGGATGAGGTCACGGGCGTGGACCACGTCGCGCCAGAACCCGCCGACGTCCGAGGAACCGGGCAGCAGGGTGCTCAGGCCGACAACGGCGATGGGTGGTTGGGAGGGACGGGAACTCTCGGGCACGGGACTCCTTGCGATATGCGAGTCAGAGGAGTTCATGGGCGTGGACGGTGAACGCCTGAGGGGGCAGGTCGACACCGTGGCTGCGCAACTGCTGCGCGCGGGTGAGCACCGTCGCGCCTTCCATGAGATTGCGGGCGATCTGCACCACGGACAGGTTCGCGGGATCGGCGAGGAATCCGTCCTTGCGCCAGTCGTTGAACGCGCCGACCGCGGGGCCGCACCAGATCTGATAGTCCACGCTGCGGTCGGCGACCCCGGTGGTCGCCCAGGTGCTGGACATGCCCAGGTACCAGCGGAACACCAGCGCCATGCGGTGTTTGCCGTCCACGGCCGCGCGGTCGGCCTGCGCGGGCTCCCTGCTGCGCCAGAACTCCTCGGTTTGGGACCACACTTGCGCCACCGGCTGCCGGAACATCTCGCGTTCGAGTCGGGCGATCTGCGCCGGCGGGATGTCCTCCAGCGACTCGTGGTCGCGGTACAGCTGGAAGAGTCTGGAGGCCCGGGCGGCGAACATCGTGCCGCGGCTGAGGACCTGTACCTTCGAGCCCATCTCGAACATGTCCGCGGACGGCGCCATGGCCACGTCCATCGTGTCCGCGGCCTGGAGCATCGTGCGGGCCCGGTCGGAGGTGTCGGCCTCCAGGCTGAGCTGGTTGACCGATCCGGTCACCACGTACGCGGCGCCCAACGCGAACGCGGCGGCGACGGCGTGCGGGGTGCCCAGGCCGCCGGCCGCGCCGATCCTGGTGCGCGGCACGATGCCGTGCCGGTGGGCGACGGTGTCGCGCAGGGCCAGGATCTGCGGGAGCGCGGTGGACAGCGGCCTGCCGTCGGTGTGCCCGCCGCTGTCGGACTCCACGGTCAGGTCGTCGACCATCGGCACGCGGGCGGCGAGGGCCACCTCGTCGGCGGTCAACAGGCCCTGGGCGAGCAGTTCGTGCAGCAGCTCGGGGGGTGCCGGTGCGAGGAACTGTTCGGCGACCTCGGGCCGGGAGACCTTGGCCATCATCATCCGGGGACGCACGATCCGGCCGTCGGCGCGCATCTGCAGGCCCGCCGCGCAGCAGTGCACGAGGGCGCGGGTGACCTTGCTGAACGCCGACACGGACACGCACCGCACGCCGTGTCGGATGGCGAGGGCGGCGACCTCGTCCTCCCACGCGGGCGAGTGCGGGTTGTGGATGATGTTCACCCCCCACGGGGCGTGTTCGGGCAGCCTGTGGCGCAGTTCCTCGATCGCCCGGCGCACCGCGTCGATCGGTAGTCCGGCCGCTCCGAAGATGCCGAGCAGGTCGGCGCGCGCCATCGCCTCGACCATGGCGATGCCCGCGATGCCCTGGGCCATCTCACCGGCCACGTAGGGGAATCGCACGCCGTGGTCGGTGGTGAACGAACGATCCCCGAGCCATTCGGGATACAGCGGGGAGAGTGTGCCGACGACTTCGCAGCCGTCGACGGGCGCGTCACCCAGGACGGCGCCGGTCACGGAGTCGGACAGGCGCCGAACGATCGTGGCCATGCTCCGCGGTTGGCGAAGCACGGCCAGGAGACCGTCGGCGGTGGGATCCGACACGTCACGACGAGGTGATGCCTGCAGTCCGATGGTCATGAGCGGTTTCTCCTGTGGCCTTTCGGAAAGGGTGTCGGAGTCGGGTTTCGTCGACCGTCAGAGAATCCCGTGCGTGCCGGCCAGGAGATAGGCCATGTCGACGGTCGTCCGGGAACAGGGTCCGCCCAGGACGCGGCGCGCGTTGCGGTCGTCGAAGACCCGCGTGTGCCGAAAGTACGCGGCGAACCCGGCGTAGCTGTGAAAACGCTGCTCGGCCGGGGAGAGCCTTTCGGGAAGCTCGGGCCGGAGGACGATGCGGATCGGGGCAAATTTCTCGAAGAGTTCGATGAGCGTCGTGGCGGAGACGTCGTCCGGGTGGACGATGTGGTATGTCTCCGCGTCCGTGGACCGGTGTTCCGCGGCGATGCTCACGATGGCCTTCGCGGCGTCCTCGACGGGGAGGCAGTTCAGCCGCGCGTCGACCTGTCCCTGCATGTGGATGACCGGCCGCAGACCTCGTGGAATGGAGAGTCCGGCGATGCCCCTTTCGATCGTCGAGGCACGCAGCAGCGCGCTGATGGTCTGAAAGGGGTGCGCCGGGAGTCCCGGGGTCGGGGGCCGGTCGGTGAGGAGAATGCTGGGTCGCATGACCAGTGCCGGCATTCCGCTTTCCCGGGCCCATCGGCCGACCAGGGATTCGGCGTCGCACTTGGACCGCTCGTATTCGTTCTCGAAGCCGTAGGTGTCGATCAGGTCGGCTTCGGCGACGGTGCCCGAGCGTCGGGCGCCGGCCACGAACGCGGTGCTGACATGGCAGAACGGCGCGCCGTGCGGGCTCCTTGCGGCGATGTCGAGGAAGTTTTGCGTTCCGTTGACATTCACCGGCCGGATCGCGCGGGCACCGGTGTTGAGATCGATGTTTCCGGCACTGTGGAGGAACATGTCGGCGCGCCGGACGAGTTTTTCCACCCGGTCGTCGGGGAGGCCGAACAGGGGACGCTCGATTTCGATGTCCAGTTCGTCGGCGCGGCGCCTAAATTTCCGAATGAAATCCGGTGTCTCCCCCAGTCGGCCGAGGGCGTGCGAGATTCGGTCGATGGCGCTCGTACTGCTGCGACGTGAGAGCAGCGTGACGGAGCAATTCCGATTCACGAGTTCACGAACGAGCCGCAGACCCAGGAAACCGGTGCCTCCGGTCAATACAACCTGCACGGTCTCATTCCTCTTCTCGTGGAACCGATGGCCGGCTATTGAGACGTCGATACTATCCATGCGCGGGTGCTGGAAAAGTCCACGCCCCGGCGCGGGAAGTCAGATTCACCGGTATGGGCTAGTTCCGAGCCGGGGTGTCGATGGGCATATTTGTCCACTCGCTCGCCGGTCGAACACATCCGATTCTTATACATACGATTTATTGCGGTGCGGCGGCCGCGGCCGGCAATAGCGAGTTGCGGTCCGTATGCGCGGTACCCTCGCTTGCGGTGCGAACAATTCCTCCGAATATCCGTGGACGCGGCGGACCGTCGCGACAGGATTCGCCCCTGCCCGGCCGCCCGACGCGATGGCGGCCCGGAGTCCGCCGTGCCCGCGCCCGAGCCCGTGTTCCCCGCACCCGAGCCCGGTTCACGGGCGTCCTCGCCCATCGCACAGACGACGTCGTCCTGGGAGGACACACACAATGCTCGACACCATCCCGGTCCCACCTCCCGAACACGAGACGCCGGACCCGCCCGGCGACCCGCTGGGCCGCCTCGCCGGGCTGTGCGTACGGCACCGCCGCCCGCTCCTGGCCGGCGCGCTGATCGTCCTGCTCCTGGCCGCCGTCGTGGTCGCCGGCGCCAAGGACCGCTGGTCCAACGGCGGTTTCACCGCGACGGGGACCCGGGCCGCGGAGGCCGAGCGGGTCGCCGCCCGATACGGGGCCGACGCCGCGGACCTGGTGTTCTACATCCGCGCCGACAAGCCGGTGGACGACGCCGAGGTCGCCGAGGCGGGCCGGCGGATCACCGCGCTGGTCGCGGGCCGACCGGGCGTGGACGCGGCGCAGTCCTACTGGACCACCAACTCCCCCCTGTTGCGCTCGCGCGACGGCAAGGGCGCGCTGATCCGCGTCGACCTGGCCGGGAGCGAACGCGACGGCGCGGTCGCCTCGCGCGCCCTGGTACCGGCCGTACGCAAGGCGGCGGCCGGTCTGCGGGTCGACGCCACCGGGCCCGCGTGGTTGAACGCGCAGGCCACCGACGAGTCCGAACGCGACCTCGAACGCGGGGAGTTGCTGGCGGCGCCGCTGACCATGATCATCCTGTTGCTCGCGTTCGGGTCGTTGACCGCGGCGGCGATCCCGCTCGCCATCGGCGCGGTCTCCGTGGCCGGGGCCCTGGCCGTCCTGGCCACCCTGACGCTCACGATGCCGATCACCGTGTTCGCGATCAACATCTGCGCGGCGCTGGGCTTCGCCCTGTCCGTCGACTACGCCCTGTTCATCGTGACCCGCTATCGCGAGGAACTCTCCCGGGGCGTCGAGTCGCGCCGGGCCATCGTGCTGAGCATGGCCACCGCCGGGCGGGCCGTGCTGTTCTCCGCGGCGACGGTGGCGCTGTGTCTGTCCGCGCTGTTCGTCTTCCCGCTGGAACTGCTGCGCTCGTTGGCGTGGGCATCGATCCTGGTGGTGGGCATCTCGTCGCTGACGTCCCTGCTCGTACTGCCCGCGCTGCTCGCCGTGTTGGGACCGCGCCTGGATCGACTGGACCCGTTCCGGCGTTTGCGGCGCGGGCCCGGACGGGTGGGCGGCGGCAGCCCCGCCTGGCGCCGCATCGCCACGCTCGCCACCGCCCGGCCGATCCTGTGCGGAGGCACCGCCGCGCTCCTCCTTCTGGTCCTGGCGCTGCCCTTTCTGCACGCGCGGTTCACCACCATCGACGAGAAGATCCTGCCGACGAGTTCCGAACCGCACCGCGCCGCGCAGCTGTTGCGCGGCGACTTCGTCGACCCGCCCGAGCGAATCATCCCGGTGATCCTGCCCCGGGCGAACGCGGCGACCGACGCCCCGGCGATCGACGCCTACGCCCGACGGTTGTCCGCACTGCCCCACGTCACGCACGTGATCGCCGACACCGGCGACTACCGCGCGGGACTGCCCGTCCGGACACCGGAGTTGCCCGCTTCACAGCCGGCGGAGGCCGCCGCCGACGGTACGACGAGCGTGGTCGTGCGCCCGGCCGCGCCCCCGGAGCCGGCCCACCCCGCCGTCGTGGGCAGCGTGCTGCGTGTGGTCGGCACGGACGACAGCCAGTCGCCCGACACGGTCGCGCTCGTCCACCGGTTGCGCACCCTGCCCGCCCCGCAGCCCCACCTGGTCGCGGGCAAGGCGGCCGAGTTGACCGACACCAAGCACACCCTGCGCGAGGCACTCCCCTACGGCGCCGCGATCATGCTGGTCGGCACCCTGGTCATGCTCTTCCTGTTCACCCGCAGCGTGCTGGTACCGATCAAGGCGGTCGTGATGGGCCTGCTCAGCATGACCGCGAGTCTGGGCGCCATCGTCTACGTCTTCCAGGACGGTCATCTGCGGTGGCTGGTCGGCGACTTCACCACCGGCGGCACGCTGGAGACCACGATGCCGCTGCTGACCCTGGCCATCGCGTTCGGCATCTCCGTGGACTACGAGGTCTTCCTCCTGGCCCGCATCAAGGAGGAGTTCGTGCGCACCGGCGACAACACCCGGTCGATCGTCTTCGGGATCGAGCACACGGGTCGACTGTTCACCGCCGCGGCGCTGATCGTCGCCGCCACCATGGTCGCGCTCACCATGTCCCACGTCACCCTGCTCAAGACGGTCGGCGTCGGCCTCGCGGTCGCGGTCGTGGTGGACGCCACCGTCGTCCGCGGCGTCCTGGTCCCGGCCCTGATGCGACTCACCGGCCGGGCCAACTGGTGGGCGCCCTCGTGGTCGTTGCCCCGACGCCCCCGTGACACCGGCGCGAAGTTGCCCGACGCCCGTACGGAGGCCCACCCCGAACTCGTCGGCCAGGCCGCCGACTCCGCCGCCGACGGGGCCGACCGACCCGCCGGCTGACCGCCCTCGCGGGTGCTGGGTCGAAACGGCAAATCGTCCGACCCACAAGGCTGTTCGGATATCACGTGCCGAAAGTCGCGCCATTACCCGTTCGGCCGATCGTGTTTCCGGCCGGGCTCCCCCGAGGGCATAGAGTCTCCGCGATCGGCCGGCATTCGCCGAACGCAACCGACCCCCGCCTTTTCGCGTAGTTCGCGTAGGACGAATCGAGAATCGCCTGTGGAATCCATCTGCCGCCCGCTCGGCACTCGCTCTCCGCGTCCGGACCTGGTCACCTATACACCCCGACCGCACGCACCGGTGCGGATGTTCACCATCCCCTATGCGGGCGCGGACGCGACCATGTTCGCGTCGTGGGTGGATTACCTGCCGGATTCGGTGGAGGTGACGGCCGTACGACTTCCCGGTCGCGGCGCACGTACGGGCGAGGTATCACTCACCGACCCCGCCCAATTGAGCGCGATGGTCGCGGAACTCGTGCTGGAATCCGACGACGGCCGGCCGTACGTCTTCTTCGGCCACAGCATCGGCGCGATGATCGCCTTCGACACCGTGCGCGAGCTGCGCCGATGCGGTCACCGGATGCCGTCGTTGCTGGCCCTGTCGGCCGTGCCGCCGCCTCAGGGCGGCGCGTTCGCGCGCGCGTGCCAGCCGATCCTGATCTCGGACCAGCCCTGGCGGCAACTGGGACTGACCGACCTGCTGCCGCCCGAGGTGTTTCGCGACCAGGGCTCGATGGCGGCCTTCGGGCCGCCCATGATGGCCGACCTCCTGTTGGCCCTCCAGCACCGCTACGTCCACGAGGCGCCGTTGGATTGTGTGTTGAGTGTCTTCGGTGCCCGCGACGACACCCTGGTCGCGGTGGAATCGTTGTCGAATTGGCAGGAACAAACGACGCGGCCCCTGCGACTGCGCACCTATCCCGGCGGCCATCTGTACGTGCACGAGGCATTGCCGAGTCTGCTGACCGACCTCTCCACCGATCTGCGCTCCACCGTCGGCGCCTTCTCCTGAATTTCGGCGCCGATGTCCCCTCATCCACGTGCGGTCGAGTTTTTGGAGTGAACCCGTGATTCGAGACTACGCAGGACGCGTGTGCACGGTGACGGGAGCCGCCTCCGGAATCGGACAGGCACTCGCGTTCGCCCTCGCCGAACACGGCGCGCGGCTGGCCCTCGCCGACGTCGACGCGGAGGGCCTGGACGCAACCGCGCGGCGGGCTCGGGAGTTGGGCGCGGAGCAGGTGCACGTCGACGTGGTCGACGTCGCGCGGCGCGAGCAGGTGCAGGACTGGGCGGACACCACCGCGGAGCGCTTCGGTCAGGTCAACCTGGTGATCAACAACGCCGGGGTGGCGTTGACCGCGAGCGTCGACGAGATGGAGTGGGCCGACTTCGAATGGATCATGGGCGTCAACTTCTGGGGCGTGGCCCACGGCACGAAGTCCTTCCTCCCGCACCTGCGCCGCGCCGATCCGGCGCGCGGCGCCCATCTGGTCAACGTGTCCTCCTCGTTCGGGCTGTTCGGGATGCCCGAGCGCAGCGCCTACTCCGCGACCAAGTACGCCGTGCGGGGCTTCTCCGAGTCCGTACGCAACGAACTGCGCCGTGAGGGCAGCGCGGTCGGGGTGACCACCGCGTACCCCGGCGGGATCAGGACCTCCATCGTGCGCAACTCGCGGGCGGCGCGGGGCACCGACCGGGCCGAGGTCGTGGCGGTGCACGACTCGTTGTCCAAGACCTCGCCGGAGCACGCGGCGCGCGTGATCCTCGGCAGCGTCCGCAAACGCCGCACCCGCGTGTGCATCGGTCTCGACGCGAAGGTCATGGACCTGGGCACCCGGCTGCTGGGCTCCGCGTTCGAACCGGTCGTACACGCCTCGATCGAACGGGCGCGGGCGAAGGTCGTGCGCCAGGCGGCCCCGCGGTCCTGACCCGGCGAAGCCGCACAAGCCTCCGAAAAACACGTCGGCCTGCTCGATCCGATCGGATCGAGCAGGCCGACGTCCATGTGCGGCGTCAGCTGGGGGCGTTCCAGCCGCCGCCACCGCCGAACGGGCCCCAGCCGCCGCCACCGCCGCCGCCGTGCTCGTCACCGCCGCCGTAGCCCCAGCCGCCCAGGCCGCCGCCGCCACCCCAACCGCCGTCCTGCGGAACCGACGCCGGTGCCACGTGGTCGGCGTGCGCCGTCAGGGCGAACGCCGGGCCGGCGGCCGCACCCGCCATGAGCAGCGCGGCGGCAACGGTGCCGGAAGCGCGCGTGATCCTACGCATGAGATCCCCTTCTCCTCGAAGAGACCGCCTCGCCCGAGGCGGTCGGGTTCATCCTGAACGCGGATCCGCGGGCGGCGGGCATCCGAATCGCCTCGAATAACCCGACGAATGCCGAGACTTCCGGCATCGTCGCTGCTCACGACGCATGTCGGCGATTTTCGAAACCACCCCTACGGACGCGCTCCGCACTGCTGCATTCGGGCGACCGGTGACGGGGACCGGTCGTCGTCGGTCGGGCGACGCAACCCGCGTTCGATGGCCTCGATGATCCGTGGGCGCAGTTCCTCGGCGCGGATGACGGCGTCGACGGAGCCGACCTCGACCGCGCGCCGAATGTCGTGCACACGGTCGAACTCCGCCGCCACCTCGCCGAGTTTTTCCGCCCGCACCGACGCGCGGAGCTCGTCGAGCGCCGCCTTGGCCGCGGCGCGCTCCGCGCCGAAGACGGTCGCGACGTGCGCCTCCTGCGCCCGCACCCGCGAGTCGGCGATCGTCCGGGCACGCACGTCGCCCGCGAACACCACCGCGGCGGCGGGCGCGCCGCCCAGGACCGAGGCGAAGGAACCCTCCAGCGCAAGCACGGTCATGTTCGGGTTGAGCGCCTTGGAGAAGACCACGAACGCGCCGCCGTGGTAGCGCGAGATCACGCAGAACACGATCGGGCCGCGGAAGTTCACGACCGCCCGGCCGATCTCCGCGCCGTACTCCAGTTGCAGCTTCCGCATCGACTCGGGCGAGCCGTCGAACCCGGACAGGTTGGCCAGCACCACCAGCGGCCGGTTGCCGGACGCCGCGTTGATCGCCCGCGCGACCTTCTTCGACGCCTGCGGGAACAACGTACCGGCGGTGTAGGTGTCGGGGCCGTCCGTGGGCGGGAAACCCAGGCGCGGCACCGCTCGCGACTCGATCCCGATCAGGCACACCGGCACTCCGCCCAGGCGCACGTCCTGCACGGCGGCGGTGTCCGCGTCGGCCATGCCCGCCCAGCGCTCCGACACGGGGTGGTCCTGGTCGGACAGTGCGCGCATCACGGTGCGGATGTCGAACGGCTTCTTGCGGTCCGGGTTGTGCTCCGCGGAGAAGATCTCACCGACGGTGGTGAAGTCGCTGCCCGCCCACGTGTGCGGGAAGTCGCGGACGTCCCGGTCGACGGGGTCGCTCGTCGGCGCCCGCCGCGGCATCGCCTCGCCGGGCACCACGTGGGTCCGGTCGTAGTGCTCCATCAACACATCCCGCGCGGCGCCCAGGTTCGGCGCCCAGTACTGCGCCTGCCCGTTCGGGCCCATCACCCGGTCGTAGCCGCCGATGCCGAAGTTGTCCTCGGCCGACACGCCCCCGGAGAAGTCCAACGACTGCTTGCCGGTGAGCACCATCGCGGAGTCGGGGGTCATCACGAGGATGCCCTTGGTGTGCATGAGCATGGTGGCCTCGGCGTTCCAGTACGGCTGTGCGCCGACGTTGATGCCCGCGACCACGATGTTGATCTCGCCGCCGTCCTGGGTGAACGTGACGATGCGCTTGAGCGCGGCGGCCACCCAGTCCATGTTCTCCGTGCCCGACTCCATCGAGATCCGCGCACCGGAGGACAGCGCGTACCACTCCACCGGCACCCGCATACGCTCCGCCAGATCCAGCGCCGCGATCACCCGACGGCACTCCGGCTCGGACAGCGCGCCGAGCGACTTCGTCGGGTCGCCGAGCAGGACGACCCGGTCGATGCCCTGCGGGTGCAGCTCGGTCGGTGTGCTGACCACGCCCGCCACGATCGCCGCCGTGTTGGTGCCCCTCGGTCGATCGACCGGCGCCAGGACGTGCTCATCGTCGAGGTCGTACTCGACGAAGTCGCCGAGCAGACGCACCAGTTCATACGGGTAGACGGTGTTGCGCGCGGCCGCGCGGAGCACCTTGCGCCGGTATTCGTCGATCGGCTCGATGGGCTCGAACGAACGTTCGCCGACAGTGAGTTCGGTGCCGCCGGAGGCGTCCACGGAGATCCGTACGGCGATCTTGTCCAGTTCACCGGTGTGCCGGCTGCGCATCCGAGCGATGACCAGGATCTCCTCCAGGCCGGCGCCCTCGGTGGTCGGCAATACGCGGTCGACGAGCGTTTCCAACTCGGCGCGGGTGATCTCGGTCGGCGGCCAGACGTAGATCACGATCCGGTTCGTGTCGGGGTACTTGCGCCCGGGTCGCCGCGACTGGGCGCGGCGGATCGAGTCGAGGCACGTGGCGACGACATTCTCGGCGGTCGGCAGGGCGACCAACCGGCCCTCGTGGTCGCGCAGTTCGGTCAGGTCGCGGACCTGGGCGAAGGCGACCAGGCGGTCGTCGGCGGGATTCTCCCGGGCCACGCACTGGAAGAGGTAGACCTCCTCGTCCGAGGACGGCAACCGGGTGAGGTCGAACTTGCTCAGCCGCTCCAACTGCATACGCTGCGCGATGTACGGGTGCAGGCCCCGGATCAACCGCTCCTCGACCATCCCGGTGTCGGACGGGCGGAACGTGAAGTGGTGGTGCATCACCGCGCCGCCGCGGCCCGCGACGGTGGTGGTGAGTCGGCGCACCCGAGGCGGCAGCGAGTGGGTGTCCACGACCTCGTGCAGCGCGGCGGCCATCGCGTCCGGGTCGGCCGGCTGCTTCTCCCACGCGAGATAGATGTCCGCCTCGACCGCGCCCTCGCCGTCCGAGAGTTCCGTGAGCCCGCGCAGCGCGCCGCCGAGTTCGTCGAAGCGCACCGCCGCGGAGACCAGGCGCGTGCCCGCCCGCTCGGCGACCACGAACGTGCAGCCGGCGACCTCGCTCGAACGCACGCCGGTGAGGCCCTTGTTGCCGTAGTACCGGCGGGTCAGCACCTCCAGCATGATCGTATGGTCCAGGCCGTCGCGGACGAGCCGCCGGCCGAGCAGGCACACCAGCGGTTCGGTGCTGCGCACCATCGACGCGATGCGCTCGGCACGGTCCGGGGTGTCCGGGTGCGCGTCCAGATGCCGCAGGTGCCGGCGCACGTCGGTGTAGACCCGGGCCCGGTTGCGGCGCAACAACGGCTGGGCCAGCCACGCGAACACCAGGCCGCGCGCGAGGTCGGCGACCACCGGGAAGCGCACCTGGGTCGCCGCGACCAGGCGCTCCAGGGCGAGGCCGACGGGCTCGCGCAACGTCGCGTCCGGCGGCGCCTCGCGCAACCACACGCGCAGCAGCGCCGAGACGACCGCGGCATCGGCGGACGCGCGTTGCCGGCCGAGGAAGATCCGGAACACCGCGGCTTCGAGCTCGGCCGAGGGCTCCGCTTCGGTGACGCCGTAGTGGGCGAGTGCCTTGGCCAGCTTGGCCCGGAACGCCTCGGGCAAGCCGGCCCGTTCGACGTCGAGGCTCTGCAGGTAGGTGTGGAAGTGTTCACGGGCGCTGTGCACGTGCCCCTCGCCCCCCACGTCCTCGCCCGCCGGGCGGTTGCGGCCCAGTTCGGCGAGGTCGGTGAACATCTCGACGAGTTCGAGTTCGCCGGCCAACGGCCGTTCGTCGCCATCCGCCAGGGCCGCCCGGCGTGCGGCGAGGTAGTCGTCGAGCACCCGGCGCTCGTCGTGCGGATCCACGTCGAAGCCCAGCAGCAGACCGCGCAGGTCCTCCCGGCCGCGAGCGGCGCGCTCCCGGGTCGGGATCGCCTCGGGGGCGGTCGGCAGCTCCAGCTCGACGGACGCGGTGTCCTCGGCTTCGGCTTCGGCGGCGGCGAGCGGTTCCAGGCGCAACAGCGCCGCACCGACGTCGACCTGACTGCCCACCGACACGGCGCATTCCTTCAACCGCGCCCGGAACGGTGCGCGCAGCACCGTTTCCATCTTCATGCTCTCCAGCACCAGGACCGGTGCGCCGGCCTCGACCTCGTCGCCGACGGCCAGGGGGGTGGCGACGACCAGGGCGGGGGCGGGGGAGCGTACGACGCCGCCCTCGTCGCGGCCGACGCGGTGGGTGACGCCGTCGACCTCGACCAGGTGGGTCGGCCCGTGGGTGGCGGTGAGCAGGCGGTAGCGGGTGCCGTTGACCACGATCTGGCCGGTGTGCCGGTCGAACCGGTCGAGTTCGACATCGGCGGTACGCACCACCTCGCCCGCCTCGATGCCGACCCGGAAGCGGTGCGGGCTCACCCGCGCCACCCGCACGCGGTAGCCCACGCCGCGCAGCTTCAGGTCCAGGGGGCGACCGCTCTCGTGCCGCACCTGTGGTCGCCCGCCCGCGGCCGTGGACAACAGCCGCTGGCGTTCGGCGTGTTCCTCCTCCTCGTACGCCTCGATCGCGGCGGCGGCGAGTGCGACGGCGGAGTGGCGGTGCGAGACGAGGCGGCCCTCGCCGCGCACGCGGTCGATCCAGCCGGTGTCGGCGCTGCCGTCGATCAGCTCCGGCTGATCCAGCAGGTCGAGGACGAAGCTCTTGTTGGTGGCACCACCCTCGATGATCACCGTGGTCTGCGCCATCGCCCGCCGCAACCGGCCCAACGCCTCGTCGCGGTCATGCCCATAGGCGATGATCTTGGCGATCATCGAGTCGAAGTCGGCGGGAATGGTGTCGCCCTCGCTCACCCCCGTGTCCACGCGGATGCCCGGCCCTGCGGGCAGGTCCAGGCGGGCGATCCGGCCCGGGGAGGGCGCGAAGTCGCGGTCCGGGTCCTCCGCGTTCAGCCGGGCCTCGATCGCGTGCCCGCGCTCCACGGGCGGCGTACCGTCCAGCAGCTCCCCCGCCGCCACCCGCAACTGGGCCTTGACCAGATCGAATCCGGTGGTGGACTCGGTGATCGGGTGCTCGACCTGGAGGCGGGTGTTGACCTCCAGGAACGCGAACTGCCGCTCCCCCGGGTGGTAGAGGAACTCGACGGTGGCGGCGCCGCGGTAGCCGACGGCCAGCGCCAAACGCTCGGCGGACGCCTTGAGTTCGGCCACCTGGTCCGGTGCCAGGACCGGCGAAGCCGACTCCTCGACGACCTTCTGGTTGCGCCGCTGGATCGAGCAGTCGCGCACACCCAGCGCCCACGCGGTGCCCTGGCCGTCGGCGATCACCTGGACCTCGACGTGCCGGGCACCGGTGACCAGGCGCTCCAGGAACACGACGCCGCTGCCGAACGCGCGCGCCGCCTCCTGGCTGGTGCGCTCGTACGCGTCGACCAACTCCGCGTCGTCCCTGATCACCCGGATACCACGGCCGCCGCCGCCGGCGGTCGCCTTGAGCATCAGCGGATAGCCGATCTCGGCCGCGGCCGTCAGGGCCGCGTCCAGGGTCTCCACCGCGCCGCGGCTCCACGGTGCGACGGGGACACCGACCTCCTCCGCGATCAGCTTCGAGCCGATCTTGTCGCCGAGTTTGCGCATCGCCTCCGCGCTCGGGCCGACGAACGCCACGCCCAACTCCCGGCACAGCTCGGCGAACGCCGGATCCTCCGCGACGAAGCCCCACCCGACCCACGCCGCGTCGGCGCCGGTGGCCACCAACGCCCGCTCCAGGGCCTTCAGATCCAGATACGGGCGCGCCGACGCGGGCCCCAGGTCATACGACAGATCCGCCTCGCGCACGAACGTGGCCGTACGGTCGACGTCGGTGTACAGAGCGATCGTCTCGATCCGGATCCCCGTTTCCTCAGCCAGCTCCCGGACGGCGTGGATGAGCCGCATCGCGGCCTCCCCACGGTTGACGATGGCAACACGACTGAACACCGGACCGAACCTCCTGTGAGTCAACGATGTGCGCGCCGCGACGGGGCGGTTCCGGCGGTGACGGCATTTCCGTCCCCCCGGCTGCGGCCACGTCGCAGACCGGGCAGGCTACCGGGCGCGGCGCACGGGAAATGCCCACGAGTCATCGTGCGCACGCGCCTGACCAGGGCATATCGACGAGAGCCGAGTTCCGGGGCGTGATGATCGCCTGATTGGCGGTCGCTCGTTCGGCGCAGTATCACTCCTCAGGATCGCGCCCGGCCGTCTTGGCGACCCTCGACGGCGGATACCTCGTCGGCGCCTTCGTCGCGGGGCGACACCACCCGACCGGCGTCGGGGCCGCCGAGTTCGGACGGGCCGGCGGTGAAGTCCTTGGCGACGCCGGGGACGGTCAGCGACCGGTACGGGGCATGACGCAGGAGCCCGGCCAGCACCCGGTAGCGCAGGCTCGGGACACATACGACCGGCGGGCGCCGCCGATGGATGGCCCGTACCGCCTGCTTCGCGACGTAGGCCGAGACCAGCGTGAGCGACGGGGGCGGGGCGGCGATGCCGGCCCGCACGTGGAACTGCGATGCGGTGTAGCCGAGTACGAGTGCGGTGAGCGCGACGGGCGAGGTGCGGATGCGACGGGAGTAGGCCAGCGACTGGGTCATGGCCAACTCGTACGACTTGGTCGCGCCGTACGCGGTGCCCTGCCAGGCCGGCCCGAGCGCGGCCACCGAGGAGACGACCAGGATCCGGCCGGAGCCGCGCCGGAGCATGTGCGGCAGCGCGGCGTGGACGAGCCGCGACGGGGCGACGACGTTGAGCGCGAGCATGCGCTGCTCGTCCGCCCAGGCCGTGCGGTCGAAGGGGGTGCCCAGGGCGGCGCCGGCGTTGTTGATCAGGATGTCGCTGTCGCACGCCGCCTCGGCCACCCGTTCGAGGTCGCCTTCGACCGTCAGGTCGGCGGGCAACGCACGGGCCTCGATGTGGTGTTCGGCGGCCAGTTCGCTCGCGAGGCGGTCGAGGGGTTCGGCGCTGCGGGCGACCAGGATCAGATCGTGGCCGCGAGCGGCGAGGGAGCGGGCGAGGTCGGCGCCGAGACCACAACTGGCGCCGGTGACCAGGGCCGTGGACATTACTGCCTCCTTCTCGAAGCGGGCGGAAGCGAACCGCCCGGCACCCCGGGGGCGTCCTCGGGGCGGAGGGACGAGCGAGCGCACCTCGTACGGGCCGGTTAACCGCACAGGCTCGGCAAAGGTCACGCCACGTCCGCGGTCGTGCGTTCGCGGCCCCTGATGGTTGCGTACTTGCGGGTGAACATCCGGGCGGGCTCCCGGTGCCGTTCCCGACGCATCGCCCCAGGTGAAGGGCCGGTTCGGGGGTGCGGGGGCGGTCGCGCGGGAGTTTTGCCCCGGACCTCGTCACCGATACACAAGACGCTCGATCGCATACCCGATCGGGGTTGCTGTACGGCGACGCGCCGCCGGGTGTGCCCGGTCCGACCGAGCAGGAAGGCATTCCCCGTGTACGCGATGCTGTGTGAGTTGTTGGTCGAGGAGTTCGGCATCGACGCCGCAGATATCGTTCCCGAAGCGACGTTCGCCACGCTGGAGTTGGACTCGCTGTCACTGGCGGAGCTGGCGGTCATCGTCGCGGACCGGACCGACAAGGACTTCCGCGGGCTCGGCAACCTGGACAAGGACACCACGTTGGGCGAGGCCGCCGCGGCGTTCGAGGCGGCCCCGCGCTGCGAGGCGCTCGTCCCGGGGGCTCGCGGCGCCGCGGCCCCGTCCGACGCATCCGGCGGCGCCGGTGTTCCCTCCGGCTCGGCCTCCGTTGCGGGTGCCCCGTCCTCGGAGGGCTGAGGTGGCCTCGGCCGAGGTCGCGGTCACCGGTCTGGGCCTGGTCACCGCGGGCGGGATCGGCGTCGAAGCCACCTGGCGGACCCTGTGTGCGGGCGTTTCCACGGCCCGCCGCGACCCGGTCCTCGCCGGCCTGGTCGTCGACGTCTCCTGTACCGTGCCGGACTTCGACGGGGACGCCCTCCTGGGTCGGCGGTTGTCCCGTCGCATGGATCGGACGGCTCGCATGACCGTCGCCGCCGCGCGCGAGGCCCTGGCCGATGCCGCCCTGGACCCGGGTGCCTGGGACCCCACCCGCGTCGGCGTGATCATCGGCTCGGGCGGTCCGGGCATGGAGTCCCTGACGGAGGCCATCGCGAGACTGACCGCGGATCGGGCCACCACCATCTCCCCCGCCGCACTGCCCCGTTCCCTGCCGAACAACCCGGCCACCGAGGTCGCCCTCGACCTGGGCGCCCAGGGCACCAACTTCGCGCCCGCCGCCGGCTGCGCGTCGGGCGCGACCGCGCTGGGCATCGCTCGCGACCTGGTGCGCGCGGGCACCCTGGACGTCGTCTTCGCCGGCGGCGCCGACACGATGTGCAACCGCATCACCGCGGCCTCCTTCGCCCAACTGGGCGCGCTGTCCACCCGGTCCGGCGACCCGGAGCAGGCGTGTCGGCCGTTCGACGCCGACCGCGACGGCTTCGTGCTGGGCGAGGGCATCGGCGTCCTGGTCCTGGAGCGGCTGGAGCACGCGCGGGCCCGCCGGGCCCGGGTGCGGGCCTTGCTGTCCGGGTACGGCTCGGCCAACGACGCCCACCACGTGACCGCGCCGCACCCCGACGGCCGCGGCGCCCGGCTCGCCACCCGCGCGGCGCTGGCCGACGCCGACTGGAGTCCGGGCGACGTCGACCACGTCAACACGCACGGCACCGGCACGGTCCTCAACGACGCCGCCGAGGCCCGCTTCCTCGCGGCCACCTTCGACCGCTGCCCGCCGGTCACCGCCGTGAAGAGCGTCCTGGGCCACTCCGGGGGCGCGGGCGGCGCGATCGAGGCGGCCGTCACCGTCCTGACCCTCGAACACGGGAGCATCCCACCCACGGCCAATCACCATCGCACCGATCCCGACATCGATCTGGACGTGGTTGCCAAGGTCCCGCGCCGCCCCGCCCGCCTGAACACCGCGATCTCCACCTCGGTCGCGTTCGGCGGCCAAAACGCCGTCCTCGCCTTCCGCGCAGCAACCTCAGGAGCCCCCGCATGACCGTGACCCGAGCGGAAACAACGTCGGCGCACTGCGCCGCCCCGGCCTCCGGGCGGCGGTTGGAAGAGTTGGACTGGTGGCGTTCGTGCAGTGTCCGGGTCGTCGACTCGGCTCCCGAACTCTCCGGCGTGGTGCGGTCGTTCCTGGACGACCTGACGGCGGCGTTCGTCCGTGGCGGGCACCGGCTCATCCCGTCGGCGGATCACGAGACCCGGCTCGACGTGGTCCTGGTGGGTGTATCCGTACCCGACGGCCCCGCCCCGCTGGCCGACCGGATCGTGGAGGAGCCGACTCCGCTGCTCCTCAAACTCCGCAAGGACCAGGGTCGGCAGGGCATGGTGGGGCGACTGGTCGCGGTCGCGGAAGTGCCCGAGCGGATGAGCGAGATGGCGCACCCGGAGGTGGTGCGCGTCGCCCGGATCCTGATGGCCAGGGTCGGCGTGTTCACCGTCGTGTTCGTCACCCCGGGCACGCTGCCCGGGGAGGTCGCCGAGGCGACGCTGTGCACGATGGAGGGCGGCCACCCCACCGAGACCGAGCACGTCGCCCAGGGCATCTGCGATCGGCTGGTCGCCGCGGCGTGTGCGCACGAGGTGGCGGGCCGGCACGACGTGGTGCGCGACGCGATCACCGCCGAGGCGTGGGCCGCGGCCCGCGCGCCGCGAAGCCTGGTGGCGGCCGGGACCCGGATGGGGGACCTCGGGCTGTTGCCCGCGCCGCACGCGATGCGCGACTTCGTCTCGCCCCGGCTGAGCCGCACGTACGCGATGTACCTCAACCTCCAGGGCTTCAGCGAGGGCATGCTCTTCGCGTTCGATCCCGACCTCGACGCGCTCGTGGTCACCGCGTCCGGACGCTGGGGGGTGGACAAACGCGACCTGTCCACCCGCGACCTCGTGGCCGTCGACCATCACATGGACCGGGGCCGGGTGCGCGTCCTGGCGCCCGAGGGCATGCAGCCGATGGCGCCGTCGGTGGAGGCGTGGGAGGTCTGCGCGCTGTTCGAGGCGGCGCCCACCGTACGGGTCGGCAAAAACGCGGCGGGGCACTGGCAGTGGGATCCGAACGGTACCCACGAGGTGCCGGCCATTCGGGCGGGCCTGCACGCGCACGTCGGTGTCTCGTACGCCGACCCGGCGCTGATCGAAAGCATCCCGCCGGACCGGGACCGCTATCCGTACGGGTTCGGCTGTGGCACCGACCTGATGATCGACGTGGCCCGCTCCACGCTGGCCGACTCGCGCGCGCTGCACGATCCCGCGGACACCCGCCACTACGTGCGCTGGCCCATGCTCTACCACGGCGAGATGGCCCTGGAACTCTGGGGCCCGGACCAGCCCGACGAGCCGCTGCGCGGTCTCCTGGACGTGTTCGACCCGCAGGTGCTGGGAGCCGTGCACTTCCACGCGGACCACATCGACCAACCCTGCTGAGCGGTACCCCGTACCCCGCACGCATACGTGACGACGTCGGCCTCCGAGACCACGATTCGGGTCTCGGAGGCCGACGTCGTCACGTGGACCGGATGACGAACGCCACGCACCGTCGTCCACCAACCGATTCGCCCCGCCGGATCCGGGTGGGATCCGACGGGGCGAGGCAACGGGAACCGATTTCAACCAACGGCGTCCGTTTCGATGGTCGGGGCCGACCGCGCGAGCGCAGGCTCCCGGTTCGGCGGGTCGTCAGACCCCCACACGCTCCAGGAGCGAGCGGTGGCCGTCGTCGTGCTGGTAGCCACCGCCGCCGTGGGGGCGGTGGCCGTGGGGACGGTGGTGGTCAGCCTCGTGGTCGGACTCCTCGTAACCCTCGTCGTCGTCGTAGTCGTTGTTCTCGATCTCGGCAATGACGCATTCGCTCCCGAACGCCGGGTTGAGCGCGGCCACCGCGTTCGCGGTATTGGCGCACCCCTCGGCCGGCGTGTGGAACGGAGACTGGCCGATGTTGCCGGAAAAGACACCCGAGGACTTCACCGCGGCGGCGTCGGCCTCGGAGCTCGCGCTCGCGGCACCCGTGCCCGCCATCACGAGAGCGGCGGTACCGACGGCCAGGACTCCGGCCTTTTTGAACGAGTTCACGACAATCTCCCGTATAGCGCAACATCCGCGCCGCCGGACCGCGACGCGCACCCGGTTCAACGAGACGACGCGTCTCCGGCAACCACCATCCACCCGGTTCACCCGAATGACTCACACCCCCAACGACCCGGCGCCTTCCTGGAGCACGGTCGCCACGAGGTATGAACGCCCGGGTCATCCCTGACGCAAAAGCCGTGGCCCGACGGGTTCGTGGCGGACGCGGCCCGACGGTCGGACGGGGGTCAACCGACGTCGGGCCGCGCGGGTGCCGGCCACGGGGGGAGCCGGCACACTCGTACAACTACCCCAGTCACGCACGGCGATACACCAACAACCTTAAGTATTCGCGATGTTCGTGATCGCACACCCGGCGGGCGGCGCATCGCGGCCTCAGTCCGTCGGGACCCAGCTGCCGTGGAAGCCGAGCGGGACCCGGACGGGGAGGTGGACGCGCGCCACCGGCTTGCCGGTGAAGTCCTGCGCGGACAGGACGACCAGGTCGGTGGCGTCGCGCTCGGGGTTGTTCACGTAGGCGAGGATGTAGCCGTCGTCCTCGGCACGTCCCGCGGACCCGCCCCGCTCGGCCGGAACGAACACCGGCTCGCTCGCGTCCGCACCGCGCGGAAGGCGGTGCACCGCGGTCGTACCGCGCACCAGGTCGTGCTTGACCAGCCCGTTGCCCGCCCGGATGCCACTCTCGCTCACCGCCGGCCCGTAGGCGCGGTACAGCTCGACGGACGCCGCGGTGTAGCCGTATCGGTGACGCCTGCCCAGGTACGCCTCGTTGATCCGGGGGAACTCCTGCGGGCGGTCGTCGACACGTTCGGTGCGCACGACGCCGAGCACGGGGTCGATCGTCCAGCGGTGCAGCGAGGGCGGCCCGGCCGCCGCCGGACCGCCGAGTCCGCGTCCGGCGGGCTCGAAGGGCGCGGGCATGCGCGTGAAGTCGACGACGACACGTCCGGCGCCGTCGTCGTAGGCGTTGAGCGTGTGCGAGAAGTAGAACGGCGGGATGTCGAACCATGCCGCCGGGCCGCCCGCTCGTGGCAACAGGCCGACGCGCGCCGGGTGTCGTGGGTTCCAGACGTAGGGCACCAGGGCCCCGGCAGCGGCGGCCTCGGCGTCGAAGGTGATGGGGTTGTCGAAGAGGACGACGTACTTCTCGGTGAGGCCGAAGTCGTGCATCATCGGCGAGTCCGCCACCGGCACGCGCGTGGTTCGGGCGACGTGTCCGGCCCGGTCCAGCACGATGTGGCGCACATGGTCCCAGTCGATGGCATACGTCACCGCGTGCAGTTCGCCGGTGTGCGGGTCGAACTTGGTGTGCGCCGCGAAGGATCCGTCGAGGGTGCGGTCGAAGTCGCACGGCCCGACGGTGTTCAGGTCGCCGTCGAGCGCGTAGGGCAGCGGTCCGCCCTCCTGGCACGCCAGAATTCGCCCGCGGTACCCGATCACGTGCGTGTTGGCCGCGAAGTCGTCGACGGGGGGCGGCTGGGGGCCCCGGTACGGTTCCCCGAGCCGCGCGGCGACGTCGGCGGAACGCACCCAGCGGCTGCGGTACCACTCGGCCCGGCCGTCGCGCAGCCGTACGCCGTGGACCATTCCCGCGCCGATCATCCAGTGGTGCGCCCGGGGGTCTTCGAGGCCCAGGACGTTGGGTCCGTTGCGCAGGTAACGACCGTCGAGCGCGCGCGGCAGACGACCGGTGACAGGCAGGTCGAAGGCGGTGACCTCCTCCCGCTGCGGGGCGAACGCGCCTTCCAGGAACGGGAATCGGCGACGGTCGGCGGCGTCGGGATCGGGCTGCGGCGCGGCGGCGAACGCCGGGCCGGTCGCGCCGAGGACGCCTGCGGCGATGCCGCCCGCCGCGAGTGCGCCACCGCGCAGGACGGTCCGTCGTGTGGGGCTGTTCATGACGACACTCCGTTTCGTGGGCTGTGTGTCCAGCGTGCCGCCGCCCCGGCACCACGACGATGGCACTGCCTCCATGACCGCGGTGGGCCTGTACCCACCCCCGGCCATCGGGCGAGCCGACCCGGTCGGGTGAACAACTCGACGGTGCCTGGGGGGGTTCGGGCGCTCGCCCCGTGGTTCAGGCGCCCGCCCGCAGAGCGGCGTCGAGGGCGCTCATGAGCTGTCCGACGCGGTTTCCCGAGGTCGGCGCGAGGGGGTATCGCCGCAGTACGGAGACCAGTTCCGGCGTGGCACGTCGTCGAGCCAGTTCGATCAGCGTGTCCCCGACCGCGGGGTCGCCGCCCGCGCCCAGTTCGCCGATGCGGGCGGCACTCGCGGCGGCGCGCAGGATGTGTCCGACCTGGGTGGCCCGCGATATCGGGTGCAGGTAGGCGGCGGCTGCCGCGTCGCCGGCGGAGCGCGCGGCGAGGCGGGCCGCTTCGGTGCCGGCGTCCTTGGCGGCCCGGTGTGCGTCCAACGAGGCGACGCGCTGCAGCCTGGTCCGCCTCGCACCGTCGACGAACTCCCAGGCGGCGTCGAGCGCCGCGCGCGGGCGAGGGTCGCCGGGAGCACCCTCCTCGAACACGGGCAGAACGTCGCGCGCGCTCTCCGCCGCATAGCGCGTCACGACGCGCAACTCGTCCATGGTCAGCTCGAAGTCGCCGAAAACACTCGCCACGGCGTCGATCCTGCCACCGCCTGCGCGCGGGCGGGTCCCCCGAACACTCCCGCGACCTTGCCACATGGGTCGACGACCGGGAAACCCCGGCCGGGGCGCTGCGCCGGCTCGGCCTCGCCGACCACGCCAACGCCCTTTCGGGGCCCGCGATGTGACGGCGTTTCAGGCGTCGCGGGTGGCATTCCGGTCGAGACTCTTCCGGCGCGGTGCGACATGTGCCATGTTACATGTCGCACATCGGAAGGCTGCGTCCCGGTACGCGGCCACAACAGCTCCGGAGGCCCCCGCACATGCGTCTCTCCCGGATATCGACGGCCCGCGCGCGAAGTCTCCCCGCGCTCGGCGTAGCCCTGTTCCTGGCCCTCGGCCTGTTCGCTCCGCAGGCCCAGGCCCAGGCCCAAGCTCAGACCCAAGCCCAGGCCCAAGCCACCACCGCCCCGGCCGCGGCCCGCGCAGGTGCCGGCAAGACCCCGCCCACCGCGCCCCGGTCGATCCCGGTCCCCAAGTCACCCGACGCCCGGGCCGACGCCTCCGGCTTCGACATCTCCTCGCAGGAAGGCACCGAGGAGCGCGCCCAGTCGGCCGCCCCGACCGCCGAACCCGGCGCGGACGGCAGGCAGTTCTCGGCCGCCGCCAACGGATGCGGCGACCTGTCCGCAGTGATCGACGCGAGCGGCCCCGAGCTGATCCGACAGCTGACGGCGCTCCCCGACGTCACGTGCACGTACCCGCTGTTCAACCTCACCGGCACGACCGCGGGAACGGCCTTCCGCGAAGCCAAGATGGTCACCGTCGCCGACGCGCTCCGGGACGCCTCCGCGGCGTACCCCGGCACCAACACCACCTCCATCGGGCAGCTGGTGCTGTTCCTGCGCGCCGGCTACTACGTGCAGGACAACAACACGAACGCCGTCGGGGCCTACGGCCCGGCGCTGGACACCGCGGCCCGCGCCGCACTGGACGCCTTCTTCGCCTCCCCGCACAGCAAGGACGTCACCGACGCCAACGGCGCGACCCTCAACGAGGTCGTCACGCTGATCGACAGCACCGGCACCGCCGGTCGGTACGCCGGTGTCGTCAAGTGGCTCCTCGCGAGCTACGACGCCACGTGGCCCGACGGGATGACGCTCGCCGTGGCGCACGTCGAGTGGGTCGCCGAGAACGGCTTCAAGGCCAAGAACGACGCCCGCGGCTGGCGGGCCGCCCTCAAGGCCGATCCCACCATCACCAACACCTGGGCCGACTTCATCATCCGCAACAACGCCCAGCTCAACCGCCTGGACGTGGTCAGCAACGTCGGCCGCTTCCTCGGCTACGCCCTCGACATCCCCGAGTTGAAGGATCGGGTCCGGCCGCTGCTGAAGGACCTGATCAACCGCTACCCGAACATCGGCCCCACCGGACCGATCACCATGAACCTGGCCTGGTACACCCGCGCGTTCGACCGGAACAACTGTGCGGCGTACGCCATATGCGACCTGGGTGCCCGAGTGCTCCCGGTGGTCCTGCCGACCCAGCACGTCTGTAGCCCGAACCTGAAGATCCGCGCCCAGGACATGTCCCCCGCGCAACTGACCGGCACCTGTAGCAGTCTGATCAACCAGGACGCCTACTTCCACCGGGTGATCGGCGACAAGGGCGCGATCCCGGGCGATGTGAACACCAACCTCGAGGTCGTCGTCTTCGACGACTACACCCAGTACTCGCTGTACGCCTGGGCCATCTACGACATCGACGTCGACAACGGCGGCACGTACGAGGAGGGCAACCCGAACCTGGCCGGCAACCAGGCCCGCTTCATCGCCCACGAGGCCGACTGGCTGCGTCCGTCCTTCCAGATCTGGAACCTCAACCACGAGTACACCCACTACCTCGACGGCCGATACAACATGTACGGCGACTTCGAGGCGGGCATGACCACACCGACCATCTGGTGGGTCGAGGGCATCGCCGAGAACATCTCGTACGGCTACCGCAACCAGCGCAACGCCGACGCGATCGCCGCGGCCGGACAGAAGACCTACACGCTCAGCCAACTCTTCGACACCGTCTACGACCAGGACGACAACCCCGACGTCAACTCGGCCCGGGTCTACCGGTGGGGCTGGCTGGCCGTGCGCTACATGCTCCAGGCGCACCCCGCCGACGTCGAGACCGTGCTCGCCAAGTACCGCACCGGCGACTGGGCCGGCGCCCGCACCTTCCTGAAGCAGACCATCGGCACCGGCTACGACGCCGACTTCGCCAACTGGCTGACGACCACCTGCGCCTCCGCCGACTGCGGCCCGCTGCCGGAGGCCGCGGCCATTGCGCTGTGCACCAACGCCGACCCCCGGCAGTTCGACAAGAACTGCCGCCGGGACAATCTCACGGCCACCACCGGCAACGCCGCCTACCACTTCCTGTACCTGCCGGCCGGCGTCAAGGAATTGACCATCACCACCACCGGCGGCACCGGCAACGCCGACCTGTACTACGGCGGCGGCACCTGGGCCACCACCACCGACTACCGGGCGAAGTCCACCAACGCCGGCAACGCGGAAACCCTGACGATCGCCGATCCGCCATCCGGCTGGGTCTACTTCACCCTCGCCGCCGCACAGAGCTTCACCGGCGTGACCGCGAGCACGCAGTACAAGTGAGCCGGTCCGCCGGCAATCCTTGAACCGGGGTGAGCCACCGGAACACCCCGAGCACGACGGCGGTCCCCGCCATCCGATGTCGGATGGCGGGGACCGCCGCCGTGGCCTCCGCCGTTACTGCGGCGGAGTGTCCTGATCCCGGCCGAGTTGGTCCTTGAGCCTGTCCTGGGCAGTGTCGACCTGACCGGTGTACTTGCCCTGGGTCTTGTCGTCGACGAAGTCGCCCGCCTTGTCGACGCCCTGCCCGGCCTTGTCCTCGTGGCCCTTCAGCATCTGCTTGAGCTTGTCCATGACGGACATCGTGGCCCTCCTCGAACGTGGTGATCCTGCACTCCAGCGTCACACTCGTTCCAGCGGGGTGCATCCGGAGTCGCCGCCCTCGCGCTGGTGGCCACGCCGGGCGTCGCGGTCGAAAATGCCCAGGATCTCGCAGGGCCCGCCGGCCGTACCGATCGCGTGCGGCAACATCGTGGGGAACTCGGCGGCCTGATTCGTCTCGATGCGGAGGCGGCGATGGCCGAGCATCAGGATCGCCGTGCCGGACAGCACGACGAGCCATTCCCGGCCCGGGTGGGCGCGCATCCGCGCGGGATTGTCCGGCGGCGGCTCGGTCATGCGCTGACGCACCACGCTCATGCCCGGGTCGCCCTTGATGGGCCAGCGCATCAGGCCGTGCGCGCCGTCGATCATCGGACTGACGACCACGTCGTCGGCGGCGGTCTCCACGAGTTGGTCCAGCGTGGTGTCCAGCGCGCGGGCGAGGGTGACCAGCTGATCCAGGGCGAGCCGGCGCCGCCCGTTCTCGATCCGGCTCAGTGAGGACTGACTGAGGTTGGCGCGCCCGGCCAGCTCCTCCAGGGACCAGCCCTGCGCCACCCGCAGGGCACGGATGCGTTTGCGCACGAGGCTGTCCAGCTCCCCATCTTCTTGCGTCATAGGCAACATCGTATGCCTTTACTGCAAAGCGGGCCTAGCGTCGAGAGTGCTTGATCCGCTTGATCCGCAGCCTTCGGTCCCCCGTTCAGCGCCCCGCGACCGGTCACACCGGCGTCTGTTCGGCATGCCGTTTTGGAGAGGACCCCATGAGTACGCACCAGCCCGCACCGACCGCCGCGACCGGCGGGAACGGTGTACCCGACGCGCGCCGGCTGCGCGCCATCCTGATCGCCGTATCCGTCGCGCTCATGGCCGTCATCGCGTCGGTGTCCGGGCTGAATGTCGCCCAGACCCACATGGCGGTCGAGTTCGACGCCTCGCAGGGCACGGTCCTGTGGATCATCAACATCTACACCCTCGCCCTGGCCGCGCTCCTGCTGCCGCTCGGCGCGATCGGCGACCGCGTGGGCCGCAAACCGATGCTGATCGCCGGGTTGGGCATCTTCGGCGCGGCGAGTGTCGCGGCGGGCCTGGCCCCGACGGCGGAGGTCATGCTGGCCGCGCGCGTGGCCGCCGGTGTCGGGGCCGCGATGATCATGCCGATCACCCTGGCCGTCATCACCGCCACCTTCCCCGAGGCGCGGCGCGGCAGGGCGATCGGCGTGTGGACCGGCGTCGCGGGAGGCGGCGGCATCCTGGGCATGTTCCTGTCCGCGTTCCTCGTCGATGTCGCGGACTGGCGTTCGTTGTTCGTACTGCCCGTCGTGCTGAGCGCGGTGGCGCTGGCGATGACGCTGAAGTCGGTCCCCGACTCCCGGGAAAAGTCGGCCCATCGTTTCGACACGGTCGGCGCGCTGGTCTCCGTCGTCGCCGTCGTCGGTCTCATCTTCGTCCTGCAGGAGGGTCCCGAGCACGGTTGGACGGCTCCGGCGACGGTGATCGGCCTCGCCGTCGGCGGGATCGCCGCCTTCGGTTTCGTGGCCTGGGAACTGCGCCGGCGGGACGCCTCGCTGCTGGACGTACGGCTGTTCCGCGAGCGTGGCCTCGCGGGCGGGTCGCTGACGCTGCTGGTGGTCTTCGGGGTCCAGGCGGGTATCGCCGTGGTCCTGTTCCCGTTCTTCCAGGCCGTGCTCGGGTGGTCGGGTCTGCTGTCCACGCTCGCACTGATGCCGATGGCCGTGATGATGATGGCGGCCTCGGGCCTGGCCCCCGGGCTCGCGGCACGGATCGGCTCCCGCGCGACGATGGCCGTGGGCATCGCGCTGGCCGGGATCGGCCTGGCCCTGATGGCCCTGTTCGTCTCCGCCGCCGGCGGCTATCCGACCGTCCTGCCCGGCATGCTCGCCATGGGGATCGGCATGGGCCTGTCCATGACGCCTTCCACCGAGGCGATCACCGGATCCCTGCCGCGCGAGAAGCAGGGTGTCGCCTCCGCGCTCAACGACGTCACCCGCGAGTTCGGCACCGCCCTCGGCGTGGCCCTGCTCGGCGCGCTGCTGTCCGCCGGATACCGCAACGCCATCGCGGACCGGCTGAACGGCATCCCCCGGGGGCCCGCGGACACCGCCCGGGAAGGCGTCGCCAACGCCGTCGAGGTGGCGGACGGCACCGGCCCGCACGCGCCGGCCCTGCTCCACGCCGCCCGGCAGTCCTTCGTCGACGCCTGGCAACAGGCCATGTGGGCGGGTGCGGCCGTGCTGGGCGCGCTCTTCCTCTACATCGCCTTCCGCGGCCCGGAAAACAGCACCCCCGCGGCCGTGGACGAGCCGCAGACCCCCGACACCGTCGCCACCCGCTGAACCCGAAACGCGGGGCCCGCACCGGCTGCGGCAGGCGTTGTCGGGCGCCCGCGGAGCGGCGCGCGGGACGATCGCCCCGCGCGCCGCTCGGGGCGGTACCGACCATGAACGGGCGGGGCGGCACGGTACGTTCGGGTGGTCCCGATCCGTTCGCCCGCAGCGCCCCGAGGAGGGAAATGCCGAACAGCCGGCCGGAGTCGCGTGACTCGGGCGACCTGCGCTGGGTCCGTACGGCGCACGCCGATTCGCTGGAGATCGTCGACCCGGAGTCCGGGCGCTCGGCCGTCGTGGTCAGACCGGACGAGGACGTACTGGTCATGGACGACCTGGTGCGGCTGGACCGGTTGGCCTCGGCCGCGACCAACCTGGCGGCCTCGCCGGACGCGCATCGCGAACTGATCGATCTCGTGGAGGCCGAACCCCTGCCGGTCCTCACCGGGCTGAGCTGGATCATCGCGCTGTGGTGCGTCGCGTGCGAGGTCCGTACCGGTATGTCGGCGATCGAGGGTGCTCGCGGGCTCGACTACCACGGCGCGTGGCGCCGAACGCCGACCTCGGACGACGAGCACATGTGGAACGCCCTCACCCAACGGGTGCGGATCGGCGTCCTGGCCGCGCTCAGCGAGGACGAACAGGCCAGGCGCGCATTCGCGCAGGCGATCGCGAACCCACCGGGGGTGGCCCGGGCCTTGGCCCACCACACGGTGGTGCTCATGGACGGATTCCGCCAGGACATGACCTCGAACGGACTGCGCCCCCAACACCTGCTCACCACCTTCGCCGAGCACACCCACCCCACGACCCACCCCCGCCGCTGCTTCACCCCGAGCCGGCAACCGTAGCGACTGCCTCGAAGGCGAACCCGGCCGATATGTACCAGGATGGGCCGGGGGGCTCGTCCCGTGAGCGGCCGTCCGCACCCGAGCGGGTCGGCCGTCGGCGCGGGACGCACATTCCAGGCCACGCAGCTCGTGATCGGAGTCGACATGACCGCGCTTCTCCCGCCGATCAAGCCTTACCTCGAACCCGCCGCGCAGGAGTTGTGCGACGCCACCGCCCCGCATCCGCGAATCTACGAAGTGCCGCCCGAGAAGGGCCGCGAGATCCTGCTGGGGCTGCAGAGCGACCCGACGGTGCCCCGCCCGGACGTCGACGAGGAGTGGGTCGACGTGGACGCCGGCGAGTGGGGCAGCGTCCGCACCCGCATCATCCGGCCCAAGGAGGCCGTCGGCCCGCTGCCGGTGGTCTTCTACATCCATGGCGCCGGCTGGGTCTTCGGCGACGACCGGACCCACGACCGCCTCTTCCGTGAACTCGCCGTCGGCGCGGGCGCCGCGGGCGTCTTCCCCGTGTACGACCGCGCGCCCGAGGCGAAGTACCCCACCCAGGTCGAGCAGAACTACGCCGTGGGGCAGTGGGTGCTGGAGCACGGCGCCGACCATGGCCTGGACACCTCACGGATCGCGGTCACCGGCGATTCGGTCGGCGGCTGCATGTCGACGGTGTTCGCGCTGATGAACAAGGAGCGCGGCGGCGTCGACCTCAAGGCCCAGGTCCTGCTCTACCCGGTGACCGACGCCGACTTCGACACCCCCTCGTACCTGCAGTTCGCGGAGGGCTACTACCTCACCCGCGACGGCATGAAGTGGTTCTGGGACGCCTACACCACCGACCCCGCCCAACGCGCCGAACACCACGCCTCTCCCCTGCGGGCGAGCCTCGACGAGCTCAAGGGCCTCCCGACCACCCTGGTCGTCACCGACGAGGCCGACGTGCTGCGCGACGAGGGCGAGCAATACGCCAACAGGCTGCGCGAGGCCGGCGTCGACGTCACCTGCGTCCGGGTGGCGGGCATGGTCCACGACTTCCTCCTGCTGGACAGCCTGCGCGACACCCGCGCCGCGAACGTCGCCCGCACACTCGCGGTCAACGCCCTGCACACGGCCCTGCACGGCAATTGACCCGTCGCGGCGCCACCCCACCACACGACGAGACCGGGCCCCGTCGCCCTATCGGGCAGACCGGGCCCGGTCTCGCCCGACGTCGGCCACGAGTTGCTTGGCGAGTGGTTCGGACGAGGCCGGATTCCGGCCGGTGTAGAGGTTGCGGTCGACGATGACGAAGGGGCGCAGCGGGATCCGGGACTTGGTGTAGTGGGCGCCGCTGTCGCGCAGGCGGTCCTCCAGCAGCCATTGGGCCTTGCGCCCGAAGCTGTTGAACTTCTCCTCGACGTTGGACAGGGCGGTCATCCGGTATCCGGTGAACGGCCATGATCCGTCCGCGTCGGTCGCCGCGAATGCCGCGGCGGGGCCGTGGCACAGCAGCGCGAGGGGCTTGCCGGAGGCCAGGACGCGGGTGAGCAGCGCCCCGGAGACCGGGTCGACCGCGAGGTCTTCCATCGGCCCGTGGCCACCGGGGTAGAACACCACGTCGAAGGCGTCCGGGTCGACACCGTCCAGCGCCCGGGGGTGGTCCAGCTCGGCCTTGATCGTGTCCAGGTGGCGGCCGACCTCGCGCAGCCTGGCCGGCCGGCCCGCGGTCCACGACATGCTGAGCCGGTCCAGCGTCGGCGCCTTCCCGCCCGGGGTGGCGATCGTGCTCTCCCACCCGGCCTCGGTGAAGATCTTGTGCGGCATCGCCAGTTCCTCGCCCCAGAAGCCCGAGGGGTGTACCACTCCGTTGCGCAGCGTCCAACGGTCCGCCGCGGACACCACGAAGAGGACCTTGGTCATGTCGTTCTCCCTTGCTTCGGGGACAGGTTCGGTACCGCCGTCCGCACAGACCCGGCACGAGCGCCCTTGCCCATCATCAGCCGCACGACGGCCCGGGGCGATCGGTCAACGCCCGGTGTTCTTCACCACGGCCCCCGGCACGCCCCGAGGCGCCTACATCTTGATCCACTCGGTCGAGGTGGTGACCGCGTCGAGGACGTCCGGCAGGGGCTCGACGCCGAGGCCGGGGGCGGTGGGGACGTCGAGGTGGCCGTCGGAGAGTACGAATGGCTTTGTGATGTCGGTGGCGAAGTATCGGGCGGACGCGGAGGTGTCGCCCGGGAGGGTGAAGCCGGGCAGTGCGGCCAGGGCCACGTTGGCGGCGCGGCCGAGGCCGGTCTCCAGCATCCCGCCGCACCAGACGGCGACGCCGTGGGCCCGGGCGAGGTCGTGGATGCGGCGGGCTTCGAGATAGCCGCCGACGCGCCCCGGCTTGATGTTGACGACGGAGCAGGCGCCGAGGGAGATGGCCGCCGCCGCGTCGGCCGCGGACGTGATGGATTCGTCCAGGCAGATCGGGGTGCGCAGCCGCTTGGCCAGTGCGGCGTGCCGGATCAGGTCGTCGTTGGCCAGGGGCTGTTCGATCAACTGGAGGCCGAAGTCGTCCAGCCCGGCGAGGTGTTGCGCGTCCGAGAGGGTATAGGCCGCGTTGGCGTCGACCTGTAGCGGGAGATCGTCGCCGAAGCGCTCGCGCACCGCGCGTACCGGAGCGAGGTCCCACCCGGGCTCGATCTTCAGCTTGATCCGCACGTAACCCTCGGCGATGTACCGCTCCACGGCGTCGAGGAGTTCGGGCACGGAGTCCATGATCCCGACCGAGACACCGCAGGGGACCCGGTCCCGCTCGGCGCCCAGGTAGGAGCCGAAGGACTCGTCGGCGGCGCGCAGATGCGCGTCCAACACCGCCGTCTCCAGCGCGGACTTCGCCATGCGGTGGCCGGTGAAGGGCGCCATGACCCGGCCCGGGTCGTGCACGTCCAGGCCGTCCTTCGGTAGGGCGGGGATCAGGAACCGGCGCAGCACGTGTTGGACGCTGTCCACGTACTCGGAGGAATAGCGCGGCTCGGACATGGCCCCGCACTCGCCCCACCCCTCGTGGTCGGCGGTGACGACGCGGACCAGCAGCACGTCGCGGGTGGTCTCCACGCCGAAGGAGGTGCGGAACGGGGTGACGAGCGGCATCGCGATCCGACGCAGTTCGATGCCGGTGATCTTCGTCTTCATGACTGGTGGCTCCTGTACCGGGGATCAGACACGGGTGGTGGCGGCGGTGCGTTGCACCACGTAGCGGCGGCGTTCGTGGAAGCCGACGACGCGGGCGCCTTCGGCGAGCAGACCGCCCAGGGTGGCCCGTACGGCCAGCCGCCAGGCCCGGGCGGTGTCGGGGTCGGTGAGGCGCAGCGCCTCGATGTCGTCGGGGAGGTCGACGAGTACGGTCTCGGCGTCGGTCGAGGCGGTCTCCGGGCGGCCCCGGTGATTGCGGACGCCGTGGGCGGCGCCGAGCGGCGGTTCGACCGCCTCGGGTGGGGTGGGCGCGGTGAGGTCCCAGGCGACCAGGACCCGGTCGGACTCGTCGCCGCCGTTGATGGTGTCGTGCATCGCGCCGTAGAAGGACGGCACGTAGTCCTGCGGCAGTGCGCCGAGTTTGGTCAGATTGAAGTGGGCGTTGCGGCGGATGAGGGGGTCGTAGGTCCAGGTGATGCGGCGTAGTCGATGGGCGAGCGCCCACTGCCGCTGGTGCATCTTGAGGGCGAGGCCCACGCCGCGCCCCACGACGGAGCCGGTGATGTGCGAGTGCAGGCTGGTGCCGACGGGTTCGCCGAAGAAGGCGACCGACGCTCCCACCAGGCGGCCGTCCTCGTACGCTCCCGCCACGTAGTTCCCGGTGTACGCGAGTGCCCGCAGGACCTCGGCGGAGATGGGTGAGTTGCCGGGTCGGGACCCCCAGATGCCGGCATAGAGGAGGCTGACGGCATCGAGGTCCTCCATCATGCGCAGTTCTCGGATTGTGGATCCGTTCATCGCAGTGCTCCGAGTGGGTGGGCCGGCGGCCGGGCAGGGGCCGGCACGGTGGCGGTGAGGGCATGTGGGTGATCGGTGTGCGCGGCACGGCCGGTCGCGCATGCGGCCACCGGGCACGGAACTCCCCACCCCGGCGGGGTGGTTGCCGTATCGGGCCGCACGGAAGCCGTCCGCCGCGGTGGGCCGTGGCCGAACGCGTTCACGTCACTTCCGCAGGTTAAAACCGGCGGGGTTCCGGCGCCTTTGTTGCCGGCTACCGGGATACGCCCGCCGTTTTGTACGCCGGTACAACCGGGGCGGGTCCGCCCCGCAGCGGAATTCCTGCATGCCGGGAATTTGGTATTCCCGTGCCCGCGCGCGGTTCGGGCGCGCGCGTATCCAGGAATTCCGGGAGTTTTCCGGGATCCGGGCCCCGGTATCGCGCCGGCGCGCCTCTTTGGCCGGACATACAAAGCATTCGAGGAATCTCTGGACGGGCATCACATGCCTCCGGCGGATCCAGGGGCCACGCTTTCGGCAGGCACAATCCGGCAAACGCACGGCGGGCCGGTCCCGCCTCGTGGGAAGTGCCGGTGTGAGCGGTGGCGAATCCGCGCTCCGGTCCCGATGGCCGAGCTCCGCGGCGCGGTGTGGTCGTCCCGCGCCCGGTGCGCATCCATTACGGTCCGGCCGGCGCCGGTCGAGAGGGGTCCCTGTCAGATGACGGCACCATTGCACGAGCCGACCGCGAAGGCGGCCCCGAGCCCGGTCGCGGCAGCGGCCCCCGGAGCGGTCGACGAAGCGGCGGCGGTCGGGGGCAACACCGGGCCCGTACAGGGCCGTTCGCCGGCGCGGATCGCCTGGGATCGGCTCAGGCGGGACAGGTTGGCCCTGGCGGGCGGCGCCGTCATCCTCGCGCTCGTCGTGATCGCGGTGTTCGCGCCGGTGATCTCGAACCTGATCGGACAGGATCCGGACGTCTTCCACGAGGACACGATCGACCCGCTGTTCGGCACCCCCAAGGGATCCCTCGGCGGCATCAGCGGCGAACACCTGCTGGGCGTGGAGCCGGTCAACGGCCGGGACATCCTCGCCCGCATCCTCCACGGCGCCCGAATCTCGCTGCTCGTCGGCTTCCTGTCCGCCCTGGTGGCGGTCGTCCTGGGCACGGTCCTGGGGATTGTGGCCGGTTTCTTCGGCGGTTGGGTGGACGCCGCCATCAGCCGCGTCATGGACGGTCTGCTCGCCTTCCCACAACTGCTGTTCATCATCGCGCTGGTCTCGGTCATGCCGAACGACATGTTGGGCATGACCGGCTCGAGCGTCCGCGTCTTCGTGATGATCCTGGTCATCGGTTTCTTCGGATGGCCCTACATCGGGCGCGTGGTGCGCGGCCAGACGCTGTCGATGCGCGAACGCGAGTACGTCGAGGCCGCCCGAGCGCTGGGCGCCGGGCGTTTCCACATCCTGGCCAAGGAGTTGTTGCCCAATCTCGTGGCCCCGATCGTCGTCTACACGACGATGATGATCCCCACGAACATCCTGACCGAGGCCGCGCTCAGCTTCCTGGGTGTGGGCGTCAAGCCGCCCACCGCCTCGTGGGGACAGATGCTCTCGAACGCGATCGACTACTACGACTCGGATCCGCTGTACATGATCGTTCCGGGCGTGGCCATCTTCACCACCGTTCTTGCCTTCAACCTCTTCGGCGACGGCGTACGCGACGCGCTCGACCCCAAGGGCTCGCGCTGAACCGCCCTACCCGAGGCCACCCGAGGCGACCCGCGGCACTTGTCCCGGGGGCCCGCACGCAATCCGGAGGATCCGAGATCGTGACTACCCGACACGCCCCAGGGCGACGCAAGCAGGCACTGGCCGCCGCGGCCGTGGTCGCAGGACTGCTGACCACGGCGGCGTGCGGCGGAGGTGGCGGCGACAAGGCGGGCGCGGCCGGCTACGACGCCGCGACCACCAAGGTCGTGAACGCCGCCACGACGAAGGGCGCCCTGAGATTCGCCGGCACCCAGGACGGCGACTCGTGGGACACCACCCGCAGTTACTACGGCTTCGCCTGGAACTTCATGCGCTTCTACAGCCGCCAACTGGTCACCTACAAGACCGAACCCGGCAAGGCGGGTGCCGCGCTGACCCCCGACCTCGCCACCGACGGGGGCAGGGTCTCGGACGACGGCAAGACGTACACGTTCACCCTGCGCGACGAGGTCACGTGGGAGGACGGCAAGCCGATCACCTCCAAGGACGTCAAGTACGGCATCGAACGCCAATGGGCGCAGGACGTGTTGTCGGGCGGTCCGGTCTACCTCAAGGACGTCCTCGACCCCGACGGCGAGTACCACGGCCCCTACCGGGACGAGTCCGCCGACAAACTCGGCCTGAAGGCGATCGACACACCCGATGACAGGACCATCGTCTTCCGACTGCCGCAACCCAACAGCGACTTCCCGCAGATGCTCGCGATCCCGTCGGCCTCCCCGGTGCGCCAGGACAAGGACACCAAGTCCAAGTACGGCCTGCGCCCCTTCTCCAGCGGCCCGTACCGGTTCGAGTCGTACGAGCCGGGCAAGGGCTTGGAACTGGTCCGCAATCCGCAGTGGAAGGAGGCTTCGGACCCGGTCCGCAAGGCCTACCCGGACGCCGTGAGTGTCAAGTTCTTCTCCAACGCCAACGACATGGACCAGCGGCTGATCGCCGGCGACTACGACCTCGACCTCGGCCAGTCCGGCCTGTCGCCGCAGGGCCGCCAGACCGCACTCAAGCAGCACAAGGGCAACCTGGACAACCCGCTCTCCGGCTACGTCCGCTACGCGACCTTCCCGCAGAACGTGAAGCCGTTCGACAACGAGCACTGCCGCAAGGCGGTCATCCACGGGGCCGACCACCTGTCCCTGCAGACCGCGCGCGGCGGCCCCGTGGCCGGCGGCGACATCGGGACCAACATGTTGCCGCCGACGGTCCCCGGTTCCGAGGGACACAAGTACGACCCGTTCGACCTGGCCGGCGCCGACAGGAACGGCAACGTCGCCAAGGCCAAGCAGGAGTTGGCGGCCTGCGGCAAGCCGGACGGCTTCACCACCACGATCGCCGTCCGCAACAACAAGCCGGTCGAGGTGGCCACGGCCCAGTCCCTGCAGGCGTCGTTGAAGAAGATCGGCATCGACGCGCAGATCGACCAGTACGACGGCTCGCAGACCTCCGGCATCGTCGGCAGCCCCGACAACGTGGCGAAGAAGGGCTACGGCATCGTCATCGACGGCTGGGCCGCCGACTTCCCGTCCGTCCAGGGCTTCGGCCGGCCGCTGTGGGACGGCAAGTACGTCCTGGAGAGCGGCAACGTCAACTACGCCCTGATCAAGGACCAGGCGATCGACGACCTCTTCGACGCCTACGCCAAGGAGCCCGACGAGGGCAACAAGGGCCGCATCGCCGCGCAGATCAACCACCGGGTCATGGAGGGCGGGTACTACCTGCCCTTCACCTACGAGAAGTATCTGAACTGGCGCGGCGGCCGACTCACCAACGTCTACATGACGGACGCCTACAACGGCTACGACTTCGTCAGCCTCGGTCTGAACCCGACGAAGTCCGCGAAGTCGTCGGCGACTTCGCAGTGAACCCCGGCCACCCGTCGAACGGCACGAAAGGCAGGTGAAGGCCGGCGCGGCGTGACCGCGGGCCGTCAGTTGTGCTCACTTACCTCATCAGGCGGCTGTTCGCCGCCGCAGTGATGCTGGTGGTCATCATCATGGTGGTCTTCGGCATCTTCTTCCTCGTCCCCAAGTGGACGGGCGTCGACATCGCCGCGAGCTTCGTGGGCAAGCAGGCCGACCCCGCCGCCGTCGAGGCCGTGCGGGAGAAGCTCGGTCTGAGCGAACCCATCCACATCCAGGCATGGGAGTTCTTCAAGGGCATCTTCGCGGGCCGCACCTACTCGACCGGCGGCGACGTGGTGAACTGCTCCGCGCCGTGCTTCGGCTACTCGTTCAAGAGCGAACAGGCCGTCTGGCCGGTGTTGACCGACCGCTTCCCGGTGACCCTGGGGCTCGCGCTCGGCGCCGCCGTGTTGTGGCTGGTCTTCGGTGTCGCGGCGGGCGTACTCTCCGCGCTCAAGCGCGGCAGCCTGTGGGACCGCGGCGCGATGGTCGCCGCCCTCGCGGGAGTGTCCCTGCCCATCTACTTCACCGGCATGCTCTCCCTGGCGACCTTCGCGTTCGGACTCAAGTGGCTCGACGCGCAGTACGTGCCGTTCGGCCGGGATCCCGGCGGCTGGTTCGGCGGCATGATCCTGCCGTGGATCACCCTCGCCTTCCTGTACGCGGCGATGTACGCGCGGATCACCCGCGCCACGATGATGGAGGTCCTGGGCGAGGACTACATCCGTACCGCGCGCGCCAAGGGCCTGCCGGAGCGGACCGTCATCGGCAAGCACGCGATGCGCTCCACGATGACGCCGATCCTGACCATGCTGGGCATGGACCTCGGCGCGCTCATCGGCGGCGCGATCCTCACCGAGTCGACGTTCAACCTGCCCGGCCTCGGCCAAGCCGTGCTGAACGCCATCCGGAACCAGGACCTGCCGATCATCCTGGGCGTCGTCCTGATCACCTCCCTCTCGGTGCTGCTGGCCAACCTCCTGGTGGACGTGCTCTACGCCGTGATCGACCCCCGAGTGAGGCTCGCATGACCACCCCCGACACGAGCACCGCCGCATCCGACCGGCCCGCCGGCGCCTCGACCGCGCCGCGCCCCTTCCTGGACGTGCGCGACCTGCGGGTGCACTTCCCGACCGACGACGGCCTGGTCAAGTCCGTCGACGGGCTCAGCTTCCACCTGGAGAAGGGCCGGACGCTGGGCATCGTCGGCGAGTCGGGCTCCGGCAAGTCGGTGACCTCGCTCGGCATCATGGGCCTGCACACGACCGGGCAGTACGGCAGGCGCAAGGCGCGGATCTCGGGCGAGATCTGGCTGGGCGGCACCGAGTTGTTGTCGGCCGGACCCGAACACGTACGCAGGCTGCGGGGCCACCGGATGGCGATGATCTTCCAGGATCCGCTGTCCGCGCTGCACCCGTACTACACGATCGGCCGGCAGATCGTCGAGGCGTACCGGATCCACCACGACGTCGACCGCAAGACCGCCCGCAGACGGGCGGTGGAGATGCTCGACCGGGTCGGCATCCCGCAGCCGGACAAGCGGTTCGACGCCTACCCGCACGAGTTCTCCGGCGGCATGCGCCAGCGCGCGATGATCGCGATGTCCCTGGTGAACAACCCCGAACTGCTCATCGCGGACGAGCCCACCACCGCCCTCGACGTCACCGTCCAGGCGCAGATCCTCGACCTCGTCCTGGACCTGCAGAAGGAGTTCGGCTCCGCGGTCATCGTGATCACCCACGACCTGGGCGTCGTCGCCGAGCTCGCCGACGACATCCTGGTGATGTACGCCGGCCGCTGCGTCGAACGCGGCCCGGCGGAGCGGGTGTTCCATGAGCCCCAGCACCCCTATACGTGGGGCCTGCTCGGCTCGATGCCGCGCCTGGACCGCGAGCAGCAGGACCGGCTCGTCCCGGTCGAGGGCTCCCCGCCGTCCCTGATCAATCCGCCGTCCGGCTGCGCCTTCCACCCGCGTTGCCCGTACGCGGACGTGCCGAAGGACGACGTCACCCGCACGGTCCGCCCCGAACCCACCGAGGTCGGCGAGCGGCACTGGGCCGCCTGCCATCTGACCCGGGAGCAGCGGGAGCGGATCCGGGCCGAAGAGATTGCGCCGAGGTCGTGAGCGAGAACGCGGAGGACGACGCAGTGAACAACCCTGTGCAGGGCTACGGCGAACGGGCCGGTGGGGTCGGCTCGTCCGACACCGGCGAGGTCCTGTTGAAGGTGACCGGGCTGCAGAAGCACTTCCCGATCCGCAAGGGCCTCTTCCGGCGCCGGGCCGGCGCGGTGCGTGCCGTCGACGGCATCGACTTCGAGGTGCGCTCGGGCGAAACGCTGGGTGTGGTGGGCGAATCGGGCTGCGGCAAGTCGACGATGGGCCGGTTGATCACCCGCCTGCTCGAACCGACCTCGGGCACGATCGAGTTCGAGGGCGAGGACATCACGCGCCTCGGCGTGCGGGGCATGCGCCCGCTGCGCCGGGACGTGCAGATGATCTTCCAGGACCCGTACTCGTCGTTGAACCCGCGCCACACCACGGGCACGATCATCGGCGCCCCCTTCCGGCTCCAGGGGGTCGAGCCCGAGGGCGGGATCAAGAAGGAGGTACAGCGACTGTTGTCGGTGGTCGGCCTCAGTCCCGAGCACTACAACCGCTACCCGAACGAGTTCTCCGGCGGTCAGCGCCAGCGCATCGGCATCGCCCGCGCGCTGGCCCTCAGGCCGAAGCTGGTGGTGGCGGACGAGCCGGTGTCCGCGCTCGACGTGTCGATCCAGGCCCAGGTCGTCAACCTCATGGACGACCTGCAGCGCGAACTGGGCCTGACCTACGTGATCATCGCGCACGACCTGTCCGTGGTCCGGCACGTCTCGGACCGGATCGCGGTGATGTACCTCGGCAGGATCGTCGAACTCGCCGACCGGGAGCTGCTCTACCGGGCGCCGATGCACCCGTATACGAAGGCGCTGATGTCGGCCGTCCCGATCCCGGATCCGCGGCGCAGAAAGGACCGGAGCGAGCGCGTGCGGCTCGAAGGCGACGTGCCCTCGCCGATCGACCCGCCGAGCGGCTGCCGCTTCCATACCCGGTGCTGGAAGGCGACGTGGGTCTGTACGACGGCCGAGCCGCCGTTGGAGGAGCTGCGGCCGGGGCAACAGGTGGCCTGCCATCACCCGGAGAACACCGCCGAGCAGGCCCCGCAGGACACCGGCGCGGCCACGCCGGCACGGGCGGCGCCGACTCGTCGGTAACACCCGTGCGGGCGGGGCCGAGGGCCCCGGATAAGTTGACCTTCGTGCTCCACGGACGAACATCCCACACCGCCGCCCTCGAAGCCCTGATCCGCGCCGCCGCCCGGGGCCACGGGGGCGCGATCGTGCTGGTCGGCGACATCGGTACCGGAAAAAGCGCCCTGCTGGACGCCGCCGCCGAAACCGCGAGGGACCTGCGGACGCTGCGCGACGCGAGGGCGGAGTCCGGGACGGGGGCACCGCGCGGCGCCGATGCGGACGCCGCGACGGGGCTGCGCGTGCCGCACGGCGCCGGGGCGGAGGCCGGGACCGGGCTGCGAGTGGCGCGCGGCGCTGACGCGGACGCCGATGCCGCGACGGGGCCGCCCGTGCCGCGTGGTGCCGATGGGGTGGCCGGGGTGCGGGTGTTGCGGGGGGTTGGGGTCGAGTCGGAGGCTCGGTTGGCGTATGCGGGGCTGCATGTCGTGCTTCGGGAGGCGTTGCATCTGGCCGACCGGCTTCCCCGGCATCAGGGCGAGGCGCTGCGCCACGCCGTGCACGGGACCGCGGCGGATCCGGCCGTGCCGGGCGACTACGACCGGTTCCTCGTCGGCGCCGCCGCGCTCAGTCTGCTCGGCGAACTCGCCGACGAGCAGCCGCTGCTCGTGCTCGTCGACGACGCGCACTGGCTCGACCAGGAGAGCGCCGACGCGCTGCTGTTCGCCGCACGCCGGCTCGCGGCCGAACCCGTGGCGATCGTTTTCGCCGCGCGCGACGGGTCGGCCGACTTCGACGCGCCGGGGCTGCCCGTGCACCGCCTGGAGCCGCTCGACGACGACGCCGGCACCGCGCTGCTCGACCGGCACGCCCCCGGCCTCACCCCGGCCGTACGCCGCAGGCTGCTGCGCCGGGCGGCCGGCAATCCGCTCGCCCTGGTCGAACTCGCCGCCGCGCTCACGCCCGGCCTGCGCACCGAGGCGGACCTGCTCGACGACCACGAGATCGCCGTGCTGCCCGCGTCCTGGCGGGTGCGACGCCTGTACGACGAACGTATCGCGACCCTGCCCGCCGCCACCCGCACCCTCCTGACCCTCGCCGCGGCCGACGACACCGGCGACCCCGCCCTCGTACTGCGCGCGGGACGCGAACTCGGCGCCGCGCCCGACGATCTCGAACCCGCCGAACAGGCGGGGCTGATCCACCTCACCCCCACGCACCTCGCCTTCCACCATCCGCTCGCCCGCGCGGCGGCCTATCACGGCGCCACGCTCGGCCGGCGCAACGCCGCCCACCACGCGCTCGCCGCGGCGCTGCCCGAGAGCGACCGCGACCGGCAGACCTGGCACCTGGCCGCCGCCACGGTCGGCCACGACGCCGCCGTGGCCGACCGGCTCGAGGAGACGGCCGAACACTTCCGCGCCCGGGGTGGGCGGGCGACGGTCGCCACCGCGTACCGACGAGCGGCCCAACTCACCGAGGACCCGCGACTGCGCGCCCACCGGCTCACCCAGGCCGCGCTCGCCGCCGCCGAGGCGGGTCGCCCCGAGACCGCCGCCGCGCTCGCCGAGGCCGCCGCGCCGTACGCCGACGGTCCGGCGGTTACCGCCAGGCTCGCGTCGATCCGCGCCACCGTCGAACACACCGCCGGACGCCCCGACGCCGCCCGCCTCATCCTCGTCGAGGCCGCTCGCACCACCGCACCCCACGATCCGGACACCGCCGCCGGAATCCTCTTCGAGGCCGTCGCCGCCGCCTGGGACACCCCGGATCCGGCCGGCGCCACCACCGGCATCCTCGATACGCTCGCGGGCCTCGACTTCGGCGCCGGCCCCGCGCACGCCGGAGCCCTCGCCCTCCACCACCTCGCCGCCGGAAACCCCGAGGCCGGCCACCCCCTCCTGCGCCGCTTCACCGACGGCACGCGGGCCACGGGCGGCACCCGCCCGCTCGCGGACGAAACCCGCCTCCAGGGCTGGGACATGCTCCTCGGCGACTACCGGGGCGTACACGACCGAGCCGAGATCCTCGAACGGCAGGCCCGCGAGCAGGGCGCGATCGGCATCCTGCCCACGCTGCTGCTCCGGCTCGCCCGCTGCCGCCTGTTCCTCGGCCGCCACGAGCACGCGCACAGCACCGCCGTCGAGGGCCTCGACATCGCCCGAAGCACCGCCAACCACCACCACGAGGCCATGCTCCACGGCGTACTCGCCGTCCTCGCCGCGATCGACGGCGACGAGGACGGGTATCACGCCGCCGCCCGCCACGCCGGCGCCGGCGGCGGGCCCGCCGTCTGGACGGCCTGCGCGGAAGCCCTCCTCGACCTCGGCCGGGGCCGCCACGAAACCGCGCTGACCCGGCTCACCGACATCGCCGACGGCCCCCGCGCCCACGTCGCCGTCGCCATCCACGGCCTGGCCGACCACGTCGAGGCCGCCGCCCGCCTCGGCCGTCCCGACCAAGCCCGGCGCACCGCCGAGCGGTTCACCACGTGGGCGCACGGCACCGGCACCCCGTGGGCGCACGCCGTCGCGCTGCGCTGCCGGGCCCTCCTCGCCGCCGACGACACCGCCGGCGACCTGTACCGGTCCGCCCTCGAAGCCCACCGCGGCGACGGCCGGCCCTTCGAAGCCGCCCGCACCGAACTCCTCTACGGCGAATGGCTGCGCCGCAACCGCCAGCGCGCCGCCGCCCGCACCCGCCTCACGGCCGCCCTCACCGTCTTCGAAACGCTCCGGGCCGGCCCGTGGCAACACCGCGCCGCCGCCGAACTCCGCGCCGCCGGCGCCCCCGCGGCCGGCCCGGTCGACACCGGCGGCCACGCCGACGCCACCGCGCGGCTCACCCCGCAGGAGCTGCACGTCGCCCGCCTGGCCGCCACCGGGCTCAGCAACCGCGACATCGGCGCCCGCCTGTTCCTCAGCCCCCGCACCGTCGGCTACCACCTCTCCAACGCCTACCCCAAACTCGGCATCACCTCCCGCGCCGCCCTGGGCACCCTCGACTGGCCGACCACCTGACCCACCGCCCGGGAGATCGCAAGGGCATCCGCGAAGATCGACGCCACCCCGGTACACACCCCGGTCATTCGACGGATCCGCCGCACCCCGCGCCCCCCTACTGTCGTGCCCGCAACGCCGATCACCACCGGATCGGCCCACGAACCCACACGCACCAGGGGCACACCATGAAGGTCCTCGTCCTCGGCTCCACCGGCTACATCGGCACCGCCGTCACCCGCCGCCTCATCGAGGACGGCCACACCGTCGTCCCGTTCCTCAAGACCGGCACCCCGTCCGAGCCCGGCGTCGACGCCCGCTTCGGCGACCTCACCGACCCGGACAGCCTCGTCGACGCCATCACCGACGACATCGAGGCCGTCGTCAACCTCGCCACTCCCACCGGCGACGAACAGGCCGACGCCGCCGCCGTCGACGCCCTCACCGCACCGCTGCACGGCACCGGCCGCGCCTTCGTCTACACCAGCGGCATCTGGGTGCTCGGCGCCACCGGCGACCACGCCGTCGACGAGGACGCCCCCACCAACGCGATCGACATCGTCGGCTACCGCCCCCGCATCGAGCAGCAGGTCCTGGCCGCCGCCCGGAACGACGTCCGCAGCGCCGTCATCCGCCCCGGCATCGCGTACGGCCACGGCGGCGGCATACCCGCGCTCATGCTCGGCTGGGCCAAGGAGCACGGCACCGGCCGCTACGTCGGAACGCCGGGCACCCGCTGGCCGATGGTCCACATCGACGACCTCGCCACCCTGTACTCCCTCGTCCTCGCCAAGGCCGACGCCGGCACCCTCTGGCACGGCGTCGCCGTCCAGGCCGTCGCCACCCCAGCACTCGCCGCAGCCGTCGACGTCGCCGCCGGCGGTGTCGGCCGCGCCGAGCCCTGGCCGCTCGAACAGGCCGCCGAAGCCCTCGGGTTCCCGTTCGCCGAGGCGCTCGCGCTCGACCAGACCATCTCCGGCGAGCGCGCCATGCGCCTGCTCGGCTGGCGGCCCACCCAGGCCCACCCGACCACCGACCTCACCGCCGACACCCGTGCCTGACACCGACAACGCGCCGGCCGCCACCGCCGCCCGGCGCACCTATCCCGGCGCCCATCTCCCCATCTGCACCGCCTGCGGCACCCAGTACGCCGACCCCCGCCCCGACTGCCCCGTCTGTCGGGACGACCGCCAGTACGTCCCCGTCGCCGGCCAGCGGTGGACCACCCTCGCCGAACTGCACGCCGCGGGCCACACCGCGAAGTTCGCCGAGCAGGGCCCCGACGTCCTCGGTATCGGCACCACGGAGTCCATCGCCATCGGCCAACGCGCACTGCTCCTGCGCACCACCGAGGGCAACATCCTCTGGGACTGCCCGCCCTACCTGGACGACTCCATCGTCGAGGCCGTCGCCGACCTCGGCGGCATCACCGCCATCGCGATCAGCCACCCGCACTTCTACTCCGTGATGGTCGAGTGGGCGCACGCCTTCGACGCACCCGTGCACCTGCACGAAGCGGACCGCTCCTGGGTCGGGCGCCCCGACCCCGCGCTGCGTTTCTGGTCCGGCGAGACCCATCGGCTGACCGACGAACTCACGCTGATCAACCCGAGGATCCACTTCCCGGGCAGCGCCGTCCTGCACTGGAGCGCGGGCGGCGGGGCGCTGTTCTCGGGCGACGTCCTCAACGTCTGCCCGGACTGCCGCTGGATCACCGTGATGCACAGCTACGCCAACCACATCCCCGAACACCCCGACGCCGTCCGCCACGCCGCCGAACTGCTCGGCCGCCACCGCTTCGAACGCATCTACGGCGCCTGGTGGGACCGCGTGGTCACCGCCGACGGCAACGCGGTCCTGCGCCGCTCCGTCGACCGCTACCTCGCCTGGGAGGGCGCCACGACGGACCGTACCGCCTGACCGCACCGCCCGATCACGCGTCGTCGCGGCGGAGCCGAACCCGGCTCCGCCGCGGCGATGTCGCGCGTCAGCGCAGGTCGCGCAGGAGCCTGCTCATGATGGCGTCCACCCGGTCCGAGTCGAACGACTCCGAGCCGATCAGCAGCGTCACCGCCCGTCGGCCGTCGTCGGTGACGGCGTTCCGGAACTTGTGGCCACTCGACATGCTGCCGCTGTGTCCCCACAACACGAAGCCCGGGTAGGGCTCGTGGCGCTCGACACCCAGCCCGTAGCGCTCGTTCGCGACGTCCTCCGCGACCGTGCGCTTCAGCTCCGCGAGTTGCGCCGGGGCCAGCAGCTTCCCGGTCAACAGCGCGGTCCAGAAGGCGGTGGTGTCCGTGCCGTCGGAGATCAGCGCGCCCGACGCGTCGGCCTCCGAGGTGTTCCACTCGGTCCGGTCCACCAGGGTCTTGCCCCGCTGCGCGTAGCCGCGCAACTCCGGCTTGGGCAGCGTGGTGCGATCGCCGGCCCATGAGGTCTCGCACAGTCCGAGCGGTTCGATGATCCGCTCCTCGATCTCGGTGGCGATGGTGCGGCCCGTGACCTCCTTGACGATCAGACCGACCAGGTTGTAATTCGTGTTGGAGTAGGCGAAGCCCGACGGCGCGCGCTCGGGCCTGGGCAGGGCGAGCGCCTGCCGGACCGTCCGCAGGGGCTCGATGTGATCCCAGCGGTGCGCGTCCTCGTCCTCCCAGAACGGCGCGTCCAGGTAGTCGGGCAGGCCGCTGGTGTGCTGCAGAAGCTGTCGGATCGTGATGGTGCGCCCGTCGTAGAGCCTGGTGCGGATCAGACCCGGCAGGTAGTCGTCCACGGTGTCGTCGAGGGCGATCCGGCCCTCCCCGACGAGTTGCAGCACGACCGTGGCCGTCCAGGTCTTGGTGTCGCTGCCGATGCGGCTGTGCTCGTCGCCGACGACCTTGCGGCCCGTTCCGCGATCGGCGACACCGACACCGCCCGTTCGGACCCCGCAGTTCGGGCTCTTCACCGTCACGCTCATCCCCGTGGCGCCGACACCTTCCAATGCCTTCATCGCCGTCCGGATGGGCGTGGTGTCACACTGCGGCGCCGCGCCCGCCTTCACCGGCACCGTCAACAAAGACGCCGCACACGCCAGGGCCACGACCGCACTCGTCCTGTATCGCACAATGTCTCCTTCTGCAGCACTTATACGTGTGCCGTAATCGATAACGCCCGACGGATACGGATTTCGATATCGGCGAGCGGGCAAACGGTCGACGGTCACCTGTGGCATTCGGCTCGTCACGGCCGGCTGCGGTCGGTTGCGCTCCATGGGGTCACAGCGGGTACGGTCACCGGAAGTGCCCGCCGCACGCCTGCCGAATTGTGCATGCGGAAAGCGTGGCGCCCGGATCGGCCGGGGGCATGTGACGCCGGTCCAGAGATTCCCCGAATGCTTTGTGTGTCCGGCCAAAGAGGTGAGAATGCTCGGTACCGGGGTTCCCGATCTCGGACAGGTCCTGGAGGTATTGGGCTCGTCACTGTTGCGGCCGTTGACCGAACCGCCGGAAAAGCCGGTCCCGGTCTCGGGCGTACTCATCCTCGAACGACGCGCCCCGCTCCCCCTCCCCGCCGTCACCGACGCGATCCTGCTCGCCGTCGGCGTGGGGATGGACGAGGCGCGGACGATGGACCTGATCGGCTCGGCGGCCCAGGCCGGGTACACGTGCGTGGTGGTGAAGAGCTTCGGCGAGCCGGTCACCGCGTTGGTGGAGGCCGCCCGGCAGGCCGGCATCGTGCTCCTGGCCGCCAACGAGGCGGTGGCCTGGCACCACCTGGACGCCATGATCTCCTCGGCCCTGACCCCCGCCGTGCGCTTCGGGCAGGCCGCCGGCGCCGCCGCCTTCGGCGACCTGTTCGCGCTGGCCAACGCGATCGCCGGGATGGTCGGCGGAGCCACCGTGATCGAGGATCCGCATCGGCGCATCCTCGCCTACTCGACCCTGCCCGGCCAGGCCGTCGACGAGGGCCGCCGGCAGGGCATCCTCGGCCTCCAGGTGCCCGACGGCCCGGACTACGACGAGCAGTACCGGGTGCTCACCCGGCTCGGGCGCACCTGCCGATTCCCCGCCGTGCCCGGCGGACTTCCCCGGCTCGGCGTGGCCGTGCGCGTGGGCAGCGAGGTGCTGGGGTCGATCTGGGTCGTCGACGCCGGCGAACACCTGGACTCCGTCGCCGAACAAGCCCTGTCCGATGTGGCGGACAACGTCGCGCTGCACCTGCTCGCGGCCCGCACCACCGAATCCGCCGTCCGGCGCAGGTACGCCGACCTGCTGCGGCGACTGCTGGCCGACCCGAGCAGTGTCACGGCGGTGGCCCCACAGCTCGGTCTGGACCCGAACCTGCCCGTCGCCATGGCCGCGTTCGCCGTCGCCTCGGTCGACACCGAGGACGCGCTCACCGCACACGCGGCCACCCGGCTGGCGGACCTGGTCAGCCTGCACTGCGAGGCGCGCTACGGCAGGCACGGCTGCGCGTTGATCGACGGAACGGTCTACGCGCTGCTCCCGAGCGAACCGTCGCCGAACGCGCACCGCGAACTCGTCTCCTACATCGCACGGCGGGCGCACAGCGCGCTGCGGGTGCCCGTGCGGGCCGGACTCGGCGCGCTCGTCCAGGAATTGCGCTCGATCGAGAGTTCGCGCGCCGACGCGGATCTGGTGCTGCGGGCGCTGTCCGAGCGGCCGGGTGAGCCGGAGCCGTGCCAGGTGGCCTCGATCGACGAGATGTGGGCCGGCGCGACACTGTCCGCGCTGGCCGCGATGCTGGCCACGCACGAGGTGGTCCCCCGCAGGCTCGGACCGGCGATCCGCGCCCACGACCTCGAACACGGCACCACCTACGCGTCGACCATCCTCGCCTACCTGGACGCCGACGGCGATGTCGCCGCCGCCTCGCAGCTGCTGTCCGTACACCCGAACACGATCCGCTACCGGCTGTCCCGGGCCACGGAGATCTTCGGATTCGATCTCGCCGACCCGGACGAACGCCTGGTGTTGTGGCTGCGATTGCGCCTCGGCGGCCGGCTCGACTGGTAGACCCCTCGCCCCGTGGTCACCGGGCTCTGGTAGGCATGGCCCATGTCGAACTACGACGGCGACGAGCGGTTCGCCGGACTGCCCATGGCCGAGCTCAACCCGTCGGCGAATCCCAAGGCCACGCGGGCCGAGAACGCGGCGGCGAGGAACGCGAGGCCGCTGCCCGCGGCGGCCGACGCGGCGTGGCGGCTGCGGATCGAGGGGTATCGGAGCACGGAGACGTTCACCGAGCACGTCGCGCGTTTCCTCGACACCGTCGACACCACGCGGGTCACCGCCCTGCTGGTCGGCATGTGGGAGCCGGGCGAGAGCTCGAAGGAGGCGGTGCGCTCGCTCGTCGACGCCGCCGACCGGCTGCCCGCGCTGCGCCACCTCTACTTCGGCGACATCGCGCAGGAGGAGAACGAGATCTCGTGGATCCTCCAGTCCGACATCACGCCGCTGTTCGAGGCGTTTCCCCGGCTGGAGACGTTGATCGTCCAGGGCGGCCAGGACCTCGTGCTGGAGCCCGTGCGGCACGAGAGCCTGCGGCACCTGGAGTTCCGCACCGGCGGACTCCCCGCCCGCGTGGTGCGCGCGGTCGGCGCGAGCACCTTCCCGGCGCTGCGCACGCTGGAGTTGTGGTTGGGCACCGACGAGTACGGCGGCGACGCGACCGTCCGCGACATCGAGGGCATCCTGCGCGCCGGCGGCCTGCCCGCGCTCACCCGGCTGGGCCTGATGAACAGCGAGATCCAGGACGAGGTCGCGGCGGCGGTCTCGGCGTCCCCCGTCCTCGGGCGGCTGACCGAACTCGACCTGTCCATGGGCGCGTTGGGCAACGAGGGCGCCGAGGCGCTGCTCCTCGGCCAGCCCCTCGGACACCTGCGGGTGCTGGACCTCAGCCACCACTTCATCACCCCCGCCATGCAGGAGCGACTCACCGCGGCCCTCGCGACACCCGGCCTCAGGCTCGACCTCGGCGACCCGCAGCAGCCCGACGAAGACGGCGAGGAGACCTGGCGCTACATCGCCGTCGCCGAGTAAGCGACCCGCAGCGCCGTTGCCGAGTAAGCGACCCGCTCGCCCCGCACACCGCCCTCCGGCCGAACGCACTCCGCCGCCCGGCCGTCCGAACCCGCCCGGAAACCAGGAACAGCACATGTCACTCTACGAGTTCACCTCACACTTCGGCGGCCTCCCCGTCGCCGACCTCCGGCCCCGCGGCTCCACCGCCACGTCGATCACGCCGGGCGACGCGCCGGACGCCGTCGCCTGGCGAATCCGGGTGGACCCGTGGGAACACGAGGAGGCCGAATTCGAGAAGCACTTCCGGTACTTCCTCGACACCGTGGACACCACCCGGGTCACCGCGCTGCTGTGTGGGTGCTGGACCGACGACCTGTCCGCCGAGAGTCCCGCGCTCGGGCTCCTGGTGGAGCACGCGGACCGGTTCCCGAACCTGCGTCACCTGTTCCTCGGCGACGTCGTCCAGGAGGAGTCCGAGATCTCGTGGATGAACATCGGCACCCTCACCCCGGTGCTGCACGCATACCCGCGGCTCGAAGAACTCGTCGTGCGGGGCGGCGCCTTCGACGGCAACCCGGATGTCGCGCCGGCGCTGGAGCCGCTGCGGCACGACGCGCTGCGTGCCCTGCGGTTCGAGAGCGGCGGCCTGTCCGCACGCCTCGTCGGCGCCATCGGCCTCTGCGACCTCCCGGCGCTGGAGAACCTGGAGCTCTGGCTGGGCATCAACCAGTACGACGGCACCGCGACCGTCGACGACCTCGCGGAGTTGTTGTCCGGCGTACGCGTCCCGGCGCTGCGCCGGCTCGGCCTGATGAACAGTGAAATCCAGGACGCCGTGGCCGCGGCCGTGGCCGCCGCGCCGCTGACCGCCCGTCTGGAATCCCTCGACCTGTCGATGGGGACCCTGGGCGACGAGGGCGTCGAGGCGCTGCTCGCGGGTCAGCCGCTCACCCACCTGAAGACGCTGCGCATCAACCACCACTTCGTGTCCGACACGATGGCCGCGCGCCTGCGCGAGGCGCTCCGCCCGCACGGGGTCACCGTCGACATCGGTCGCGCCGAGGAGCTGCGGGACTGGGGCTCGGGCCGCTACGTCGAGGTCTCCGAATGACCCGCCGCGCGGGAGTGGCGGCGTGAGCGAACGTCCTGCCGTCACCGTCGTGGGCAATCCCGGCCACCGCCGCGTGGCCGGGTTCGCCGCGGCGGCCGAGGCCGCGGAGCTGCCCGAACCGCGACTGGTCGCCTGGCGCGACGTCCTCACCCGGGAGCCGCTCGCCTTCGCCGCCGGGCCGGTGCGGATCGACTCGCCGGGCGAGGACGCGGACGTGCACACGCTGCTGAGCGGCGCGCCCGCCGACCCGTTCCGGGTCGAGGGCGGCAGCGCCCGGCATGCCGCGTTCGTCGCCGCCCTCGCGCGGATCGAGGCCGCCGTGGCGGCTTCCCCCGGGGCATGGCCGGTGAACGACGCCGGGGAGATCGCGGTGATGTTCGACAAGCGCCGGGCGCACGCGGTGTTGGCGGCGCGTGGCGTTGCGCTGCCGCCCGCGCTGACCGGGCCCGGGACGGCGCCGGTGCGCTCGTACGCCGATCTGCGGCGGCGGATGGCCGACGCGCGCTGCCCTCGGGTGTTCGTCAAGCCGCCGCACGGGTCGTCGGCGTCCGGTGTGGTGGCCCTGGAGACGCACGGGACGACGCGTGTCCAGGCGACGACGTCCGTCGAACTCGTGCGCGAGGCGGGCGGCGTCGCCCTGTACAACTCGCTGCGGATCAGCAGATATCGGGACGAGGCCGATATCGCGCCGCTCGTGGACGCGCTCGGCGCGGACTGCGACGCGGGCGGCCTGCACGTCGAGGCGTGGTTGCCGAAGCTGACCCTGGACGGGCGCGCGACCGACCTGCGCGTCCTGGTCGTCGCGGGGCGGGCCACGCACGTCGTGGCCCGGTCGAGCAGGTCGCCGATGACGAACCTGCACCTGGGCAACGCGCGCGGCGACGTCGCGGCGGTGCGCGGCGCGGTCGGGGAGGACGCGTGGGCGCGGGCGATGGCGACCTGCGTCCGGGCGGCCGGGTGTTTCCCCCGTACGCTGCACGTCGGCGTCGACCTGTTGTTCGCGGTGGACCGGCGCCGGCACGCCGTGGGTGAGGTCAACGCGTTCGGGGATCTGCTGCCGGGTGTGCTGCATCAGGGGCGGGACACCTGGGGGGAGCAGGTCCACGCGCTGGTGGCAGGTTGGCGGCCGGCCGGATCCACCGGCGCGGCGCCACGAGACGAGGATCGAGTTCCGTGCCCGAGATGACGACACCACCATCGCCCGAACCCGGGGATCGGGGCGGCCGGTCCGCGCCTGTGGACATGAACGCCGTCGTCGGCCGGCACGACCTGCTGATGGTGACCCTGGACACGCTGCGCTACGACGTCGCCGCCGAACTCGTCGCCGCGGGGCGCCTGCCCAACCTGGCGCGGGTGCTCCCGGACGGCCGGTGGGAGCGCCGGCACACGCCGGGGAGCTTCACGTTCGCCGCGCACACCGCCTTCCTCGCCGGCTTCCTGCCGACGCCGGTGGGTCAGGGTCCGCATCCGCGGTTGTTCGCCGCCCGGTTCGGCGGGAGCGAGTCGACCGCGTCACACACGTGGGTCTTCGACGACGCGGACCTGCCCACCGCGCTGGCCGCGGCGGGCTACCACACGGCCTGTATCGGCGGCGTCGGGTTCTTCAACAAGCGGGGCGCGCTCGGCTCGGTGTTGCCCGGCATGTTCGCGGAGAGCCACTGGGATCCGGAACTCGGCGTCGCCTCGCCCACCTCGTTCGAGGCCCAGGTCGCGTGCGCCGAGCGGGTGGTCGGCGCGCTGGACCCCGACCGGAGGTTGTTCCTGATGCTCAACGTCTCGGCGCTGCACCAGCCGAACTGGTTCCACCTGGCGGGCGCCGACCCGGCCGACGGGGACACCCGGGAGACGCACGCCGCAGCGCTGGAGTACGTGGACCGGCACATCGGCCGGCTGTTCCGGGCGATGAGCAGCCGCCGTCCGTGTTTCGCGATCGTCACGTCCGACCACGGCACGGCCTACGGCGAGGACGGCTACACCGGCCATCGGCTCGGCCACGAGGTGGTGTGGACGGTCCCGTACGCCCACTTCACCCTCGCCTCCGGCGAGTGGTGAGCACGATCCCGGGCGGACCGGAACGGGCCCGGCCGGCGACGGTGTCGGGCCCGGGTGCCCACCGTGTCGGGTCCGCCGCCTAGGCTCGCGGAGTTCGCCGCACCACCCGTCGTACGTCCGGAGGTACCCGTCCATGGCCCCGACCGCCGCCGAGGCCCCGTCCGTGTCCATCGGGTCCCCGTACACCGGATACGTCTACTCGTACCCGCACAAGACCGCCTATCGGCCGCTCGAACCCGCGCCCGCGCTGCGCGGGGTGTGGGCGGGACAGGACCTGTCCGCGCTGTTCCTGTACCTGCACATACCGTTCTGCGAGATGCGCTGCGGGTTTTGCAACCTGTTCACCCGCACCGGCGCGCCGCAGGAGTTGGTGGCGCGCTACCTGGACGCCCTGGAGCGGCAGGCGCACGCGGTACGCGAGGCCGTGCCCGACGCGCGCTTCGCGGTCGGGGCGATCGGCGGCGGCACGCCGACCTACCTGGAAGCCGCCGAGCTGACCCGGATGTTCCGCATCGCCGCCGAGGTGATGGGCGCCGAGTTCGGATCCATGCCGCTGTCCGTGGAGACGTCGCCGGCGACCGCGACGCCCGACCGGCTCGCGGTCCTGGCCGCGCACGGCACGACCCGGGTGAGCATCGGCGTGCAGTCGTTCCTCGACGCGGAGGCACGGGCCGCCGGGCGGCCGCAGAAGCGTGCCGAGGTCGAGGCGGCGCTCACCGCGATCCGCGAGGCGGCCGTCCCGACGCTGAACATCGACCTGATCTACGGCATCGACGGCCAGACGCACGCCAGTTGGCTCGGCTCCCTCGACGCGGCGCTCGCCTGGCGGCCCGAGGAGATCTACCTGTACCCGCTGTACGTGCGCCCGCTCACCGGCCTGGGCCGACGCGCCGTCTCGCGCGCCGACTGGGACGACGACCGGCTCGCGCTCTATCGCGCGGGCCGCGACCACCTGCGCGCGGCCGGATACGAGCAGGTTTCGATGCGGATGTTCCGCCGTGCCGGTGCTCCGGCCGACGTGGACACCGGATACCGGTGCCAGCGCGACGGGATGGTGGGGCTCGGCTGCGGGGCCCGATCGTACACGAGCGAGCTGCACTATTCGTTCGACTACGCGGTGAACGTGGGCGAGGTCCGCGGCATCATCGACGAGTACGTGGCCCTGGACCGGGACGCCTTCTCCCGGGCCCGGTTCGGCTACCGCCTCGACGCGGCCGAGCAACGACGCAGGTACCTGCTGACCTCGCTGCTCCAGGTCGACGGCCTGGACGTCGCCGAGTACCGCGCCCGGTTCGCCTCCGACGCGGTCGCGGACTTCGCCCGAGAGCTGGAACCCCTCGCCGATGGCGGCCTGTTGAGCGTCGACGCGGATCGCGTCGTGCTCACCGAGGACGGCCTCGCCTGGTCCGACGCCATCGGCCCGGCGCTGTTCTCCTCGGCCACGGCGGCGCTCATGGACGGGTATCGGGCGCGGTGAGCGTGCCGCTGTCGCTCTCCCTCGCCTCGGCCCGGGAAACCGCGCGGCCGTTGACGATCCTGTATCGCGGGCCGCTCGCCTCCTGCGACTACGACTGCGGCTACTGCCCGTTCGCCAAACGCCGCGACTCGCGTGCGGAACTCCTGGCCGACCGCGAGGCGTTGGCGCGCTTCGCGGGCTGGATCGCGGCGGCCCCGGAGCGGATCTCGGTGTTGTTCACGCCGTGGGGCGAGGCACTGGTCCGGCCCTGGTACCGGCGTACCCTGGCCGAGTTGTCCCACCTGCCGAACGTCGACCGCGTCGCCGTGCAGACCAACCTGGGCGCCCGACCGTCGTGGACCGAGGCGGCGGACCTGCGGCGGTTGGCGCTGTGGGGGACGTACCACCCGGACCAGGTCCCGTACGAGCGCTTCCTCGGTCGTTGCCGCGAACTCCGCGCGCGCGGCGTGCGCTTCGCCGTCGGGATCGTCGGGCTGCCCGAACACCTGGCCGCCGCCCGGAGGTTGCGCGGCGACCTGCCGGCCGAGGTGTACCTGTGGGTGAACGCCGCCGAGGGCCGCACGTACACCGACGCCGAGGCCGAGGCGTGGACCGACCTCGACCCGCACTTCGGCTTCAGCCGGCACGCCCACGTCTCGGCGGGCGCGGCGTGCCGGACCGGGGACACGGTGGTCAGCGTCGACGGCGACGGCGTGGTGCGTCGTTGCCACTTCGTCCCCGAGGTGCTGGGCAACCTCTACGACGGCTCGTTCCGCGCGGCCCTGGGGCGCCGCCCGTGCCCGCGCGCGCTGTGCGACTGCCACATCGGCTACGTCCACATGGACGCGCTGCCGCTGTACGACGTCTTCGCGGGCGGGATCCTGGAGCGCATTCCGGCGGGGTACGGCACCGGGACGCGCCCCCACGGCGACGCGGCCCGACTCCCGACCGGTGCCGGAGCGGAACCCGCTTGATTCCGCTGCCTGTCGTCTCGTCGGCGGCTCAGGTCTCCCGGGCCGGGCGGTATTGCTGTTCGGTCAGGCCGAAGGTCCAGGCGACGCCGGCGCGGGCGGTGCGCGTGGTCGGCGGCACGCGCAGCCAGTAGACGCGGACCGAACCGTCGGGCTCGGGCGTGGAGTTGAGCACCTCGACCATCACGATCGGCTCGTCGCCGGGCAGTTCGATGCGCCACAACACGCCGGTCTCGTCGCGGTGCAGCGGGCGGGCGCCCACCTCGGCGAGGTAGCGGTCGTAGCCGTAGATCTCCAGCATCACGCGGCGGAGTTCGGCGTTGTCCTCGTCGCGGATCCGCTGGGCGTTCAGCGCGCCGCCGGCCGGGCCGAGGGTGCTCACGAAGTCGGCCGGCACGGGCATGCCGCGCCACGCGTGCAGCGCGAAGCCGTCGGGGAAGGCCAGCGCGGCGCCCTCGCCGTTGTGCAGGCGCGCGGACTCGTCGCGGTGCAGCACGGTGGGGCGTTCGGCGACCAGGACTACGTTCTCGTACGGCCACCACCAGCCCGCGGACCGCGCGACCTCGGCGACCGCGTCCAGCGCGGCCGCCGACGGGGAGTCGTCCAGTCGCGGGAAGCACCGCCGCAGGCCGTCGAACGCGGCGAGCCAGGCGGCGTCGTGCTGGCCGCCGAGCGCGTCGAGGGTCGCGGCGCGGGCCTCCCGGGCCACGGGCGCCGTCGGGGTGACCGTGCCCCGCCGGGCCGGGCCGCGGTCGGTGCCGGTCGCGGACAGCACGGCCTCCTCGATGCCGTCGCGGATGCGCGCGGACAGGCTCGTGGTCGGGTCCCACAGGCGTTCGGCGATCTCCCCCCACGCCTGCGCCCAGCCGGTGTGGCCGAGCAGCGCGACCGCGTCGGCCCGGGCGCGCTCCCAACTCGCCGACCGAATCCGGTCGCGCACGCTCGCCCCGGCGCGCGATGCCATGGGGGCGCGCACGGGCAGCCGCAGCGCGGCCAACTCCTGCGGCTTGAACGCGCCGGACACCACGGTCGCGGCCACGGCGGCGGCGAGCGGAGAGTCGTACCACAGGATCTTGCCGGGTTCGGCCAGCCCGGCGGCCCGGTAGGCGGCCCGGATGCCGCGCTCGGCGGCGTCCCGATCGGCGGGCCGCGCGGCCGCGGCGACCTCGGCCCACCCGTCGGCGGACTCGGCGAGGGTCGCCCGGTGCGCGAGCGTGAGCTGCGGGAAGACGGTCGGGGCGGCGATCACGAAAGGCTCCCGGGGAAGTGGCGGTCGGCGGTCGGGGCGGCGGGTCAGTCCGCGATGATGCGGACGGCGCCCGGGATGTATTCGCGCTGGCGGACCACCTTGTACCAGCCCTTGGGCAGCGAGATCGTCGCGTGCTCCTCGTGCACGAGCCGGGTGGGCGCGTCGAGCTTGAGGTGGCCGATGGTGGTCGGCTCCGGGTCGAGGAACAACGTGCCGGCCCCCACCACGGCGTGTGCGTGTCCGGTGACCTCACCCAGCGCGAGCACGATCCGACCGCGCCCGTCGCGCGGCTTGGCCGGCAACCCGGTCACCCCGACGGGCACCGCGCCCTCGTCGACGGGAAGCAGCAGAATGTCACCCTGGCGATACATGAATTCCCCTCACGACTCCGCGAATTCGAGGCCCACCCCCGACACCCCGAACGCTACGCGCCCCAACCGACAAGCCACGCGACGCCGAACGCCGCCCGGGCGGCTCACGCCTGCGCAGCGGCCTCCTCGGCGGCGCGGGTGAGCAGGCGTTGCTCCTCGTCCGATGTGAGCGGGACCTCCAGGACGCGCAGCCAGTCCGCGAGTTCGCCGTCGCGGAGCGGGCGGTGCTCGGTGGGCGCGTCGGTTCGGCGCACCGTCAGCGCGGCGTGGGTGACGGTGACGTGCCGGTCGGGCAGGTGGCGGGTGATCATCAGAGTGCGCTTGAAGTGCGACGTCGGATGGGTGCTCGTGTAGTAGTGGGCGATCTCGACATCGACCGGCAGCACGAGCAGTTCGTCGACGGAGTGCATCATCTGCCAGCCGCCGTCGCGCCAACGGCGCATCCGCCACACCTCGTCCTCGCGGTCGACGCGGTAGCGCCAACCGAGGTGGTCGTCGTGCGCGCCGTGCGCCACCGGTATCGGGCGCAGCACGCTCATCCCGAACCCCGGGTCGCACAGCAGCCGTTGTCCGTCCAGGGTGACCTCGACGGCCATGTGGGTCCGGCCCTGCAGACTGCCGTCGGCCGGATCGCCGACCCGCCCGAGCCGGCGGATCACGTGGTAGCCCAGCCGCTCCAGCGCGGCCGCGAAGAGCGTCGAGTGCTCGAAGCAGTAGCCGCCCCGCCCCCGGCCGACGAACTTCTCCTGCACGGCCGCCAGATCCACCCCGCCGGGCTGCCCGAGAAACACGTCGATGTCGTCGAACGTGAACGTGCGGACATGCGCCTCGTGCAACTCGTCCAACGCCTCCCGCCCCGGCGCCCTCGCCGGAAGCCCGAGCCGCCCGAGATAGCCGCCGAGGTCGAGATCGTCCACCTGCCAAATGTCGGTACTCACGGGTCCAAGTCAACCAGTGCCGGCCGGCGGCGCCCCGGCGGGCCCGCGGGTACGCCTGGTGGCGTCGGTCGGGAGGGGGTCCGGGACGACGACCGGTCGCCGTCAACCGCGACGGCTCTCCCCGCCCCTGCCACCCGCGAGCCGGCACACCAGCGCGTCGACGGGTGCGATGGAGTCCTCCACGGCGAGCCGCGCGGCGATCGCGCCGGCGCGGTCGCGGTAGCGCGGCCGGCCCGTGGCCTCGACGAGGGCCGCCCGCAGGCCGTCCGCGGAGAGCCGGCGCAGCGGCACCGCGCCCGGTGCGACACCGAGTCGCACGAGCCGATCGCTCCAGAAGGCGCCGTCGAGCTGGATCGGCACGGGTACGCTCGGCACGCCCGCACGCAGCCCGGCGGCGGCGGTGCCGGCCCCGGCGTGGTGGACGACCGCGGCCACGCGGGGGAACAGCAGGTGGTGGGGGACGTCGTCGATGGTGAGCATGTCGTCGCCCGTGGCGCCGAGATCGGCCCACCCCCGCTGCACGATCCCGCGCAGACCCGCGGCGCGCAGCGCGCATACCACCTGCTCACCGACCCGTCCGGGATCGGGAACGGTGGCGCTGCCCAGGCCGACGAACACCGGCGGCGGACCGGCCCGGAGGAAATCCTCGACGGTCGAAGGCAGTTCGCGCGCGTCGTACGGCCACCAGTACCCGACCGGATCCAACCCCGGACGCCAGTCCGCGGGCCGCGGCACGACGATCGGGCTGTACCCGTACACCACCGACCAGCCTCGACGCTCCCGCGCCCGGCGCGCCGTGGTCGGTCCGGCAGCCGGCAGTCCCAGGCGTTTGCGGAGGTCGCGGGTCACATCGGTGTAGACCCGGTCGAGAGCAACGTCGACGGCATGCGCGGCCAGCCGATTGCCCACCCCGCCCAAGGAGCGTTCCGACACCATCGCCGGCGCGAACTCCCGTGTGGGGTGCAGCGGTTGCAGATAGGCCCCCGCGCACGGCACCCCCAACCCCAGGGCGATCGTGCACGCCGCCGGCGCCAGCGACGCCGACGCCACGATCACGTCGTGCCCCTGCGCGGCCTCGACCAGGCCATCGGCCATCTCGCACGCCAACGAACGGGCCAGCGCGAGCACCCGAACCAGCTTCCCCGCACCGGTGTTGCTGCGATGCAGCGCCCGGCCCCGCTCCGAGTGCATCTGCTCCTGCGGATCGATCGGCAACGCACGGAACCGCATCCCCGTATCCGCCACCAACGGCTCGAACCGCCCGTGCGTCACAAGGGTCACCTTGTGCCCGGCGGCAAGAAGTCCGGCCCCCAGCCCGGTGAACGGAGCGACATCACCCTGGGAACCCGACGTCATGAGAGCAACACGCATAGCGACACTATCCTCCGCCCCCTCCACCCACCCAAACCCCGACCCACCCCTCACCCACAAGGCAAGTCCCCTAAAAGCAGCCCCGTTTCGCCCCTGCGGAGGGTCGTGACGGCGATGCGGTCGGCCGGTTTCGGGCGAGGTGGGCCGTAGGTAGGGGGCGGGGCTTCGCGGCATGTCACTCGAAAGTGGGGTTTCGATGGGGTTTGTCGTAGTGAGTCGGGGCGGCGTCGTCACTCTGATGCCATGGGCAACCCTCGATGTGCGGCTCGCTATCTGCTGGTGGTGTGCGTCTGTGTGCCGGTCCTGGTCGCGAGTGGTGCGGCGTTCGAGGCGTCGGCCGATGACGCGGTCGCGGTGACCGTGTCGGCCGCCGACCGGCCACCCGACGGGACTGGGCCCGGCACGACGCGCACGGAGGTACACGCCGGCCGGGTGCACGTCGTGCACCAGCCGGGGGTGGTGACCTCGGTCCGGATCGGCGACGACATCGCGGTGACCGTACGACCCGGATGCCCGAGCCGGCCGGCCACACCCCCGCCCACGTCCCGGCCGTCCCGGCCACCGAGCGCCCACCCGCCGTCGACCGAGCGGGCCCCGGCCGCACCGATCCGGACCGGAGCGCCGCCTCCCGCCGCGCCCGCCGGCGCCAACGCCCCCGCCCGTGCCCCCGTCGAGGCGGCCCCCACCCCGGAGCCGCCGAACACCCGGGCGCCCTCCGCCGAACCACCACCCGCGTCCCGGCCCGCGCGACTCGCCGCCGCGCCGCCCGACGATGACGACGCCGCACCCTCGGGCTTCGCCGACGGGTTCGCCCAGGCTCTTGTCGTATCGATCCTCCCCGCCGCCCTCGCCGCGCTGCTGCCGGGCCCGAGCCGACGCGGAGCGCGCCCGTGATCCTGTGGATCCTCGCCGCCCTGCTCGGCGCCGGCGTCGCGGCGGGAGCCCTCGTGCTCCTGAGCCGCGGCGAGAAGACGAGGGTGAGCGGAACCGACGGTCAACTGTTGTCCTTCTGCGGCGGCGCCGTGTTGTCCTCCTTCGTGCTCCTGACGAGCTTTCAGATCGTCGGCGCGTGGGACCTCCAGGCCACGGTCCGCCAACACGCGAGCGACGAAGCCCGGGTGCTGACCAAGACCTACGCGGCGGCCGGCGCGCTCCCGCCCTCCGATCGCGAGGCCGTGCGCGCCGGACTGCGCGACTACACCCACACGGTGATCGACCAGGAGTGGCCGGCACTGGCCGACGGGCACGACACCGCGCGCGCATGGCGCCAACTCGACCTGATCGCCTCCCGCGTCGCCGCCCTCGCCGCCACGGCGCACGACCGGACCGCCGACACCGAGGCGGCGGTGGCCGACCTGTACGTCAAACGCCACGCCCGCCTCGCCGACCCGTCCTCGATCACCCCGATCGTGCTCCCGGTCGCGATGATCGTCACCGGCGTCTTCGCGATCGTCTTCCCGGCCCTGGTCGGCCCGACCGCGGATCGCCGCCACACGACCGCGCTGGCCTTCGTCGGCGCGATCATCGCCTTCGCCGTCCTGTTCGTCCTACAACTGCGCAACCCCTATACCGACCCGCTGGCCGTACACCCGACCTCCTTCCGCACGGCCCTGACCCGCTACACCCAACTGGGCTGACACCCCGCTCCACACAGGCCGGGTCAGGGCACGTCGGGCCACCTCGACCCGGATCAGGGAACGATCACAACCGTCTTCCCCGGCAGCCGCCCGGCACCGGCGTCCTCATGCACCGCGGCCAACTCCGCCACCACGCGGCGGGACGCGATGTGGAGCCGCAGGCTGCCCGCATCCACCTTCGCCACCAGCTCGGCCAGCTGGGCGGCGTCACTGCGGACCCACAGGCTCGCGCTGCGCACCGACCGGGCGGGATCCTCGGGAATCGGCCCGGCCGTACTGGCCGCGACCCCACCATCGGCGACGTAGTCCGACAACCGCGCAAGCTCCTCCGGCGAGACCCGCACGTGGTTGACCACGACGTGGAACGGACCACCCACTGCGGCAGGGCCCTCGGCAAGATCGAGGGGACCGACGACCCGTTCCGCGCCGTAGCCCCGAAGCCGCTCCGCATTCCGCGGCGCGTCCACCGCCGTGACGGTCGCTCCCGCATCGACCGCGAGCTGCACCACGAGGCTGCCCACCGCGCCGCCCGCCCCGTTGACCAGTACGCTTTGCCCCGGCTTCACCTCGGCGAGTTCGAACACCGTCTGCCAGGCCGCCAGACCGCTCAGCGGCAGCGCCGCGCCGTCGACCAGATCCACCGTGCGCGGCGCGGGAGCCAGGGACTCGGCCGGGACGACCACATACTCGGCCGCACCACCGGCGGAGTCGAGCGGCAACATCGCCACGACCCGGTCGCCGACCGCGAACCCCCGTACGTCCGCGCCGAGTTCGGCGACGGTGCCCGCCAGGTCGATCCCGGGCACATACGGAAGGCTGACCGGGATCATCTGGGCCAACACACCCGCGCGGATGTGGTCGTCGACCGGGTTGAACGACGTGGCCGCGACCCGCACCCGCACCTGCCCGGGGCCGGGGATCGGGTGCTCGACATCCTCGTAGCGCAGGACTTCGCTGCCGCCGAACTCGTGGAAACGTATTGCCTTCATGACACTTTCCTCCGATGTGTATCGATAAGGGAGAGCAAGGGGAAGCAAGAGGAGCAGCCGCAACGCATCGTGCCGTCGCCGTCAGTTCAGCTGCACGGACCGGGTCGAATTGCCCATCACCACCCGATCGATCGCACTCACGGCACTCCCCGGATCGGCCGCGGCGCCGACCGTGAGCAGCAACGGCACGAAGTGCTCGGCCGTCGGGTGGGCGACCGCGGCGCCGGGGGCCTTGTTGCGGTAGTCGGCGAGCGCGTCGACATCGCCCCCGGCGAGTGCGTCGACCGCCCAGGCGTCGAAAGCCGAGGTTTCGGCGGCGAGTTCCGGGCGGTGGAAGACGGCGAAGCTGTGCGTCATGAATCCCGAGCCGAGAATCAGCACGCCCTCCGCACGCAACGGCCGCAGGAGCGCCCCGAGTTCGGACAGGGCGCCCGGATCGAGGCCGGGCATCGAGAGCTGCACGACCGGTACGTCGGCCGCGGGGTACATGGCCATGAGCGGAATGAAGGCCCCGTGGTCGAGCCCGCGGTCGCGGAACTCGTGCACCGTCGTGCGCCCCAGCAGGCCCCTGAGCCGCCGGGCCAGGTCGGTGGCGTCCGGGGTCGCGTAGGGCAGGGTCTTGTACCGGGGGTGGAAACCGCTGAAGTCGTAGTGGAGCGGAGTACCGGCCGCGGCCCCCGATATCGCGGGCGGCGCGTGCTCCCAGTGCGCCGAGACGACGACGATGGCCCTGGGCTTGGGCATCGTCCGGGTCCAGTCGAACAGGTCGCCGAGCCACTGCGGATCGTCGAGGGTGAACGGGGCTCCATGGCTGACGAACAGGCTCGGCAGCGGCCCGTCGGAGGGACTCCACATCCGCTGCCCGCGCGCCTCCGGCAGCACCCGGGCCAGGAGTTCGTCATACGCCGCCGCCGGGGTGCGCAACGGATAGGGCGAGGTCAGGCCATTCGCGGTGACCATCGAAATCAGCTCCTTCACTTGCCTCGGCAAGTGTTTTCACTTGCTTGGGCAAGTCACAAGCTAGTCGACAACAACTTGCCCAGGCAAGTCATGCGAGTTTCCCGGGCAAGTATGATGAGTGCCATGAACACCCAGTCACCATGGCTCGACGAGGACCAGCAGGACGTGTGGCAGGCCCTGCTCACGGTCGTGATCGCACTCCCGGCGGCCCTCGATCGGCAGCTGCAACGAGACGCGGGCATCTCCAACTTCGAGTACGGCGTGCTCGCCCGGCTGTCCATGGCCGACGAGGTCACGATGCGGCTCAGCGACCTGGCCCGGGACTGCGACAGCACGCAACCCCGCCTGTCGAAGGCGATGGACCGCTTCGAGGCCCGCGACTGGGTCGTCCGCCGGCCCGACCCCGGCGACGGCCGGTACACCCTCGCCACCCTGACCGACACCGGCAGGCAAAAGCTCGTCGCGAGCGCGCCGGAACACGTCGCACAGGTGAAGCGCCTCGTGTTCGATCCCCTCAGCACCGCTCAACGCCGCCACCTCGGCGCCGCACTCACCCGCATCGCCGCCACCGTGCGCGCGGAACTCGAAGGAGGGTGATCACGCCCCCGGCCGGGGGCGTGCGCGCCGCGTCCGACGCGCACGCGCACGCGCACTCCGTCAAGGAGCGGAATACCGCACTTGGCGATCCCGGCCGGCGCCGTACCCGGCACCCGCCATCGCGACGCACAGCACGACCAGGACCACGAGCGGCAGGGTCCAACTGTTCGTGGCGTCGTGCAGGATGCCCAAAAGGAGCGGCCCCGACGCGGCCACCAGGTAGCCGATCGACTGCGCCATGCCCGCCAGCGCGGCGACCTCGCCGGCGCTGCCGGCACGTTGGCTCTGAAAGGTCAGCGCGAGGACGAGGCACACGCCGCCGCCCAGGCCGAGCAGGGTGCACGCGACGACGGACAGCGCGGGGGCGGACAGCAGCACCACGAAGCCGGCGGCCACCATGATCGACCCCCCGGCCGCGGTCCGGCGTTGGTCGCGCCGGCCTCGGGTGAACAGGGGCAGGAGACTGCCGGAGGCCAGCGACATCAGCTGGTAGTAGAAGAGCATCCATCCGGCCGTGGTGCTGCTGGTGCCGTGGTGGATCAAGATGCTGGGCAGCCAGGCGACGGCGGTGTAGAAGGCCAGGGACTGCAGGCCCATGAACATGCTGACCTGCCAGGCGAGTCGCGACCGCCATGGCACCGGACTGCGGGTCACGCCGCCGCCGGTCTGCGGCTTGTCGCCCCGCACCCGGGGCAGCCAGACGAAGAACGCCGCGACGCTGAACGCGAGGCCCCAGGCCAGAGCGGTGTGCCAGGAACCCGGCAGAGTGTGCGAAAGCGGCGCGGAGATCCCGGAGGAGACCGCGGCCGTGACGCCCATGACCGTGATGTAGAGGGCACTGACGCCCTGAATGCGGTGCGGGGGCACGCTGCGCCTGATCAGCGCGGGCAGCAGCACATTGCCGAACGCGATGGCCGCGGACAGGATCACGGTGCCGGCGAACAGGCAGATCACCGAGGGCAGCGAGCGGACCACGGTGCCGACGGTCAGCGCGGCGAGGGCGGCCACCAGTAGGCGCGCGCTGCCGAACCGGTGCGAGGCCCGGGCCACCAGCGGCGATGTCGCGGCGAAGGTCAGCAGCGGGAGGGTGCTCAGCAGGCCGCCCCAGCTCGCGGTCAGGCCGCTGCCGTGTTCGATCGCGGGCAGCAGGGTGCCGACGCCGGTGAGACTCGTGCGCAGGTTCGCCGCCACGAGGCAGATCGCGACGACGAGCCCGATCGACACGGCGGGCAGGGTCCGGTCGGGGGCCGGCGACGTGGAGGGGGTGAGCGGGCGGGCCGTGGACGACTGCGGGTTCACTCCGCCTCCGCCGTCCGGGACACCTCGGCCTCGTGGTCGCGGGTGAGCCCGACGATCGCCGTCGCCGCGTCGCGCGCGCCGCTCTCGTCCCGGGCCTCGATCGCGTCGACGAGCCGCCGGTGCAGTCCCGCGTGCTTCTCGGCGCGGGCGGCGTCCCAGGACAGACCGCCGAGGTGGGCGGTGAGGGCCGTACCGAGATGGTCGTACACCTCGATCAGCAGGTCGTTTCCGCTCGCCCGGACGACGGCCCGATGGAACAGCGCGTCGACGTTCCCGGCCGCGGTCACGTCCGCCCCGGCGCAGGCCGCGTCGGCGTCGGCCAACAGCTCCCTGAGTTGGCGCAGTTGCTCCTCGGTGCGGCGCAGCGCGGCGGCTCCCGAGGCGTACTCCTCCAGGACGGTGCGCAGTTCGAGCACGTTGTCCCGCTGCGCGGAACCGGCCCGCCGCACCATGACCGACTGGAGCTCACTCGACGCACGGACGTAGGTGCCGTCCCCGACCCGGGCTTCCAGCAGGCCCAGGTGCACGAGTGCGCCGAGCGCCTCCCGCAGCGTGCTGCGGCCGACCCCCAGCTCCTCCATGAGGGCCTGCTCCGGCGGGATTCGGGTGCCCACGGGCCATCCCCCCGCCTCGATGTGCGAACGAAGGCTGTCCACGAGCTGCGAGGCCAGGCTCGCGGACCGCCGCGGTGTGCTGATGCGCTTCATGGAAAGAGCATACATACAAACGTCAGACATTTGAACATCGCATATATCCAGGCCCGGGCGCCCGCCCCAGGCGGTGGAGGCCGGTCGCTCTTCGAGTTCGTCGGCCTCGGGGGATGGGCGAAGTGCTCCCGGGTGTCGCAACGGGCCGCGTGCCGGTGGGCGAATATGCCGCCGCGCCGGCGTTCCGCCATACCGGCGTATCCGGATGCGATGCGTGCGGGCCCATGTTTGGCTGAACGGGAGTCGCGCCGGTGCGTCGCGTACCGGAACGCGCTTTCGTACGGCTCCTGATCGAGTCGCGAGCCTGCTCTCGCGTCGCGGACACGCGGAAGGATCGGCATCGGCGGTGAAGGAGTCCGAGGATCCCACCCGACGCCCGGGGACCGGGCGAAGCAGGCGACTCGCCGTGGTCTCGGGGTTGTTGGGGGCCCTGCTCTGCGTCGGGGCCGGGGTCGTGGCGCCGCCGGGTTTCGCGCACGCCCACGTCGCACCGAACCCGCCACCGGCACCACCCCCTCCGCCGCCTCCACCTCCACCACCGCCACCCCCTCCGCCGCCACCTCCACCGGTCACCTATCCGCCGTACAGCCCCTCCCCCGTGGTGCCGCGTCCTCAAGGGACGACGCCGCCGCCTTCGAGGAGCGCGCCGCCGTCCGGCCGGACCACGCCCCCCACCACCGCCGATCCCCGATCGCACCCGGCTCTGGTCCTGGCCCCCGCGACGGGTGGCGCCGGTACGACGGTGACGGCCACCGGGTCGGGCTACCCGGCGTGTGGTCCCGGGTCCCGGGTCGACGTCCTGTGGGACGGTGCCGCGCTCGCCGCCCGTGACGTGCCGGCGGCTCCGAAAGGGGGCGGCTTCAGCGTCCGGCTTGTGGTTCCGAAGACCGCGTCGAAGGGGGCCCACAAGGTTTCGGCGCGATGTGGCGGCGGCGACGCCTCCGCCTCCTTCGGGGTCGGCACGGGTGTCGGGCCCGGCTCGTCCCAGCCGACGGCGACCGGTACTTCGTCGTCGGCGACCGCGGTGCCGGGCACCGGTGCCGGCGCGAGTTCGGGCTGGATGATCGGAACGGTGGCGGCCGGCGTGTTCCTGGTGGTGGCCCTCGTGAGCTACGTGGGTATCTTCCGCCGGGGACGCGGACCACGCTGGACGCGTCGACACGTTCGCACCGTCATGCGATCGGGACTCGTGTCCGACGGGGTGCAGGAGGTCGCGGACACGGGCGGAACGAGCCGGACGGTGCGACTGGAGCCGCGCTCGGACCCCGGGGAACAGACCATCAAGGAAGTGGATCCATGACCGACACCGTGCCGCTGCCCGCATCCGTACGCGAACTGCTGTTCGGTGGCGACGGTGAGGCCGCCGCGGAGACGCTCGTCGGCGCGGCTCACGAACACGAGGTCGCCGCGATGCTCGGCCGCGGCGCCCGGGGCCTCACGGACGACGCCGGCCGGACCGTCGAGCGTGAGGTCGCCTCGATGGTCGACGGCTTCCTGAGCATGGATCTCGTCGACCTGCTGGCGGCCGGATGGGTCAAGCACGGCGCGCTCGTCGCGGCGGCGCGGCGTACCCGGGCCGCACCGGACACCGAGGAGGTCGTCGCGCTGGCCACCCACCGGGTCACATCCACCCATCGTCCATGCGTGGACCTGAAGGTCGACGGTGTCCGGGTCGGCACCCTGGAGCTCCGCCTCACCGTCGCGTTCGACGTCGAGGGCATGCTGGCGGTCGTCCGCCGGGCCCGCCTCGAATCGCTGCGCTGCGGCACCTGTACGACCACCGGCACGCTGGCGATGCAGGAGGCGGTCGTCGCCAGTCGCCGCTGCGGCCTGGATCTGCCGGGCGCCGTGCGGCTCAGGTCGGGCATCGCCCTGCTCCCGGCGCAGCACCCGGCCGCGCCACCGGCGCCGCACACCGACCCCGCCTAGGGCAGCGCTCGCGTGATGGCCCGTCAGGAGGAGGCGGGCTGGACCGGGTCGACCACGACGAGGTCCTCGATGTGCTCGCCCAGTTGCTCGCGCGCCTCCTGGGGCACGCCCGTGTCCGTGATCAGCGTGTCGGCGTCGCCGAGTTGGGCGATCGTACTGATCCCGATCAGGCCCCACTTGGTGTGGTCGGCGACCACGACCAGGCGGCGGGCCGCGCGGACGAGGGCGTGATTCGTCTCCGCCTCCAGGAGGTTGGGCGTGGTGAATCCGACGCGCGGGCTGATGCCGTGTACACCCAGCATGAGCATGTCGACGTTGAGGCTGCGCAGGGCCGCGACCGCGACGGGGCCCACCAGCGCGTCCGAGGGGGTACGCACGCCACCGACGATCACCACGGTCTGGTCGGAGCGGCCCGATTGGTGGAAGACGTCCGCGACCGGAATCGAGTTGGTGACCACGGTCAGTCCGGGGACGTCGACGAGTTGCCGGGCCAGGGTCCAGGTCGTCGTCCCCGCGGACAGCGCGATGGCGCTGTTGGGCGCGACCATCGCGGCGGCGCGGCGGGCGATCGCCTCCTTCTCCGCGGCCTGGAGTCCGGATTTGCGGACGAACCCCGGTTCCTCGGTCGAGCTGCCGTCCCGCGAGGTGGCGCCGCCGTGCACCTTGGCGATCAGTCCCTGCCCGGCCAGCACTTCGAGGTCGCGTCGAATCGTCATGTCCGAGACGCCGAATTTCCGCACCAGCGTGGCGACCCGGACGGAACCCTGATCGGCGATCATCTCCAAGATCGTGTTTTGTCGCTGCCGTGCCAGCATCCCCGATCCTCCCGCCCCTGGATATCCAACAATTTCCAACATAGCAGTGTTCGTTTATCGCACCCGACTTCGGCATCGGGAAATACTCGCGTGCGCACGACCATTCCCGCACGTGAGGAGGGCGCGCGGCGGGAGTTTTACCAAATCGGGGCTTGTTGGTTAATGTTTGAACTGCTAGATATATGAGTCGCGTTACGAGTGAATACGGCGCATACCGTGTTCGATTTCAAGATCGACGTTTCCATTACCAGCACATCCCGCTCTTCCGCAGGTCACCGCACTCCCCCGCGGTCCTCGCAGGCCGCCGACCTTCACAGGGGCTGATCATGACGCACCGCAGACGCACCCGGCGGGCGGCCGCGACGGTGGCGGCGTTCGTATTCGCCGCGGCGCTCACCGCATGTTCGTCCGGCAAGGACGACAACGCCGGCTCCGGCTCGCCTTCGGGCCCGCCGGCTTCGTTATCCGGCACGATCAAGATCGCTTATCTGCAAAAGCAAGGCGACCAGCAGTACTTCGTCGACGAAGCGGACGGCGCCCGCGCCAAGGCCAAGGAACTCGGCGTCGATCTCAAGGTCGTCAACCTCGGCAACGACACCAACAAGGCCGTCAGCGAGGTCCAGGCGGCAATTGCCCAGAAATACAACGGCGTCGTGATCGTCGTGCCCGACCCCGCCGTGGGACCGCAGGTCGTCGACATCGCCGGCAAGGGCGGCGCGCCCCTGCTCGCGTCCGACGACCAGATCTGCCTCACCGGCCCCGACCCGACCAAGTGCGCCAAGGACAAACTCGTCCCGCGCGTGGGCTTCAGCGGCCCCCAGATGGGCACCCAGGTGGGCGGGCGCGCCGCCGACGAATTCAAGAAGTCGGGCTGGAATCCCGCCGACACCGCGATCATCGCCGCCTGGAAACAGGACGTGACCGTGTGCACCGACCGGGTCGACGCCGCCCGTGAGGCCTTCAAGCAGGCCACCGGCGCGGACGTCAAGGTGCTCAAGGTCGGCACCGACAACACCCCGCCCGACGCGCAGAACAAGACGGCCGCCACGATGAGCGGCAACCGCTCGGTGAAGCACTGGATCGTGTGGGGCTGCAACGACGAAAACGTCGCCGGCGCGGTCACCGCGCTGCAGAACGGCGGCTACGGCGCCGCCGACGTGATCGGCGTGGGACTGGGCGGCTATCTGGCGTGCAAGGACTGGGGTTCCGGCAAGCCGAGCGGGATGAAGGCCGCGCTGTTCATCAACGGTTACGAGGTCGGCGGCCTCGCCGTACAGACCATGGTCGATCGGCTCAAAAACGGAAAACCCTTCCCCGCCGAGGCGTTCGCGACGACGAAGATGGTCGACCCCGCCGACTGGCAACAATCCGGCCTCAAGTGCACGTGAGCGGGCCCGACGTGCGACCGCGCCGACCCGCCCGCCGTCGCCCCTGACCGGGTCGCGGCGACCCGGCGCCCACCACGGGCCGCCGCGACCTCCCGAGACGCCCTCGAGGTCCAGCCATGACGAAGAACCCATCCCCCGACCTCCCGGGCCCAGCGCTCGCCGTCGAGGACATCCACAAGGACTTCGCCGGAGTCCACGCCCTGCGCGGCATCACGCTGGACTTCCCCCGCGGCACCGTCACCGCGCTCATGGGGGAGAACGGCGCCGGCAAGTCCACCCTCATCAAAATCATCAACGGCGACCATCGACCGGGCCGCGGCCGGGTCCTCGTCGCCGGCACCCCCCGCGTACTGCACAGCCCCGCCGACGCCCGCCGGCACGGCATCCGCGTCATCCCCCAGGAACCCGAGATCGTCCCGCACGTAAGCGTCGCGGAGAACGTCTACATCGGCGCGCTGCCCCGCAAACCGGGCCGCCTCCTCGACCGCGCCACCCTGTACCGGCGTATGCGCTCCGACCTCGAACGCCTGGGATTCGCGCACGCCATCGCCCCCGAGACCCTCGGCTCGAGGCTGTCCCCCGCGCAGCGCCAACTCGTCGAGATCCTGCGCGCCCTCACCACCGAGGCCGCCGTGCTGGCCTTCGACGAGCCGACCTCGTCGCTGTCCGAACACGAGGTGGAAACGCTCTTCGGCCTCATTCGGCGCCTGCGCGACCGGGGGCTGGCCATCGTCTACGTCTCGCACCGCATGCAGGAGATCTTTCGCCTCGCCGACCGCGTCGCGGTCCTGCGCGACGGCGAGCTGGCCGGCATCCGCGACGCCGGACGCACCGACGAGGGCGAGGTGGTACGCCTGATGGTCGGACGCGACCTGTCGGCGCTGTTCGCGCGCAACCGCAGCGCGCGCGACCGGGTCGTCCTGGAGGTGCGCGATGTCAGTACCGACGACGTCTCGCACGTACACCTCGACGTCCGCGAGGGCGAAGTCGTCGCGCTGGCCGGGCTGGTCGGCGCCGGTCGATCCGAACTCGCCGCCGCGCTGGTCGGCGACGTGCCGATCCGCTCCGGCGAGGTACGCGTCGACGGCCGGCCGCTGCGCCTGCGCATGCCCCGCGACGCCGTGCGCGCGGGCATCGGCTACGCGCCCGAGGAGCGCAAGGCGCAGGCACTGTTCCTGACCGGCTCGGTCCGCTACAACATCGGCGTCGCGGTCCTCGACCGGCTGCGCCGCTTCCGCTTCGTCGGCGCGCGCCGCGAACGACGCCTCGCCCGGGAGTTCGTCGACCGCCTCGACATACGCACCCCGTCCCTCGACCACGAGGTGCGCAAACTATCCGGCGGCAATCAGCAGAAGGTCGTACTCGCCCGCTGGCTCGCCCGCCGGCCCGAGATCCTGATCCTGGACGAGCCCACACGCGGCATCGACATCGGCGCCAAGGCCGAAATCTACCGCCTGATCGACGAGTTGGCCGCGGCCGGCGTCGCCATCCTCGTCATCTCCTCCGAACTGCCCGAGGTACTCGGCCTCGCCGACCGCATCGTCGTGATGCAAAACGGCAGGATCACCGGCGAACTCGACCGCGCCGACGCCGACGAGGAGGCCGTCCTCGCCCTCGCCATGGCATTCGACCTCGCCGAACCGAACCAGGGGAACCCGACATGACCACCACGACCGACGCGCCACCGCCGATGCCCGCCACGTCCGCCGGCGGCGCCCACGCCCGCGCGCTGCCCCGCCGGGTCGCCGGCGCCGTCGGCGCGCAGAACACCAGCCTCATCGGCGCGCTCATCGTCGTCGTCGGCACGTTCGCCTGGCTCGACGACGGCTACCTCACCCGGGCCAACATGACCGTCATCGGCGACACGGTCGCGGTCACCGGTCTGCTCGCCGTGGTCCAGACCGTGGTCATCATCTGCGGCGCGCTCGACATCTCCGTCGGCTCGCAGGCCGGCATCGCCTCCGTCGTCAGCGCGATGGCCTTCACCTCCACCGACGGCAACGCCACCCTCGGCATCCTCGCCGCGATCGGGGTCGGCATCGCGGCGGGCGTGGTCAACGGGCTCGTCATCGTGTACGGCCGGGTCAACCCCGTCATCGCCACCCTCGCCACCCTCGCCGCGTACAAGGGTGTCGCCCAACTCCTCGCGGGCGGCCGGGCCCAGGGCTACGTGCTCGGCGACGACTTCTTCATCTTCGTCGCGCGCGGCAAGATCCTCGGACTGTCCGTCCAGATCTGGACGTTGGCGGTGGTCGCCGTCGCCGTGCACGTCCTGCTCAAGTACACCGACATCGGCCGCAACATCTACGCGATCGGCGGCAACGACACCGCCGCGCGCCTCGCGGGCATCAACATCAACAAGTATCTGGTGTCCGTGTACGCCCTCGTCGGCGTCGTCGCGGCGATCGCCGGTGTCATCCTGACCGCGCGCACCGGATCCGGCCAGCCCACCGCCGGCAGTGAGGGCCTGGAGCTCAAGGCCATCACGGCGGCCGCGCTGGGCGGTTGCGCCCTCAAGGGTGGCAAGGGCGGCGTCGGCGGCACACTCCTGGCCGTCTTCCTCCTCGGCGCGCTCGAGAACGGCCTCAACGTCGTCGGCGTCAACTCGTTCTGGCAGAACGTCGCGCAGGGCGCCCTCCTGGTCGTCGCCGTCGTCATTCAACAACGCCGCAACGGGGAACGGGCGGTGGGGCTGCCGACGTAGGAACTCCCGCACGGTGTCGGGCGGTTGCGTCGCTCACTCGGCGCCCCCGGCCCGGCCACTCGACCGCACGACCTCACGACCGAAGGAATCCGCACGAATCCGCATGAATCCGCACGTACCAACGCACCATTCCGCACCTGCGCTCTCTCGAATCCCCGAGCACTGGAGCCGTCCGTGCACAAGGTACGAACCACCCTCATCCGCCGCCTCGCGGCCACCCTCACCGCACTGCCACTGCTGGCCCCGATGGTGGGCACGGCCGCACTGGCCAGCGTATCCGTCGTCGCCGCCCCGTCGGCCGCCGCCGCGCCCGACGGCCGGGCCGTCGTCCCCCCGATGGGATTCAACAACTGGAACTCGACCCACTGCCGGGCCGAGTTCGACGAGGCGATGGTCAAGGGCATCGCCGACCTGTTCGTCTCCAAGGGACTCAAGGCCGCGGGCTACCAATACGTCAACCTCGACGACTGCTGGGCCCTGCCCGCCCGGGACGCGGCGGGCAACCTGGTCGCCGATCCGGTGCGCTTCCCGCACGGCATCAAGGCCGTCGCCGACTACGTACACGGCAAGGGCCTCAAGTTCGGCATCTACAGCAGCGCCGGCACCAAGACCTGCAACACCGCCGGATTCCCCGGCGGTCTCGACCACGAGCGCCAGGACGCGAACCTGTTCGCCTCCTTCGGCGTCGACTACCTCAAGTACGACAACTGCAACAACCAGGGCGTGGACGCGAGAAAACGCTACACCGACATGGCCGACGCCCTGCGCGCCACCGGCCGGCCGATCGTCTACTCCATCTGCGACTGGGGTCAGAACAAGGTCTGGGAGTGGGCCGCTCCGATCGCCCACCTGTGGCGCACCACGGGCGATATCTCGGACAATTGGTCCTCGATGATCGGCATCGCCCACCGCAACCAGCCGCTCGCCCCGTACGCCGGCCCCGGTCACTGGAACGACCCGGACATGCTGGAAGTCGGCAACGGCGGCATGACCGCGACCGAGTACCGCACCCACTTCACCCTCTGGTCGATGATGTCCGCGCCCCTGCTGATCGGAACCGATCTGCGCAAGGCGAGCGCGGAAACCCTCTCGATCCTCTCCAATGCCGACGTGATCGCCGTCGACCAGGACCCCCTGGGCAGGCAGGGCACCGTGGTCGCGAACAACTCCGGCCTGGTGGTCATGGTCAAGGAGTTGGCCGACGGCGACCGGGCCGTCTCGCTGACCAACGAGACGGGGAGTACCGCCACGATCTCCACCACCGCGGACGCGCTGGGCATCGCCAACCGCGGGCCGTACCGGCTGAAGGACCTGTGGACCAAGGTCGCTTCCACGAACACCACCGGCACGTTCGGCGCCTCCGTACCCGCCCACGGCACGGTCGCCTACCGAATCACCCCCGGCCCGGCCCCACTTCCGCCCGCCGGCACCTCCCACCTGTCCGACCTCCCCTGGACGGGCATGCTCAACGGCTGGGGGCCGGTGGAGAAGGACCGCAGCAACGGTGAACGGGCGGCCGGCGACGGCCGGGCGCTGACCATCAACGGCACCGTCTACACCAAGGGCCTCGGCGCACACGCCGTCGGCACCCTCACCTACCACCTCGGTGCCCGCTGCACCGGCCTGACCGTGGACGTCGGCGTCGACGACGAAAGCACCTCGACCGGGGCGGTGGCCTTCCTGATCTACCGGGACGAGACGAAGGTCGCGGACAGCGGTGTGATGACCACGTCGGACGGGGCCAAAACACTCACCGCCGACCTGACCGGAGGCCGAACACTGACCCTCGCCGTCACCGACGGCGGCAACGGCATCGACCACGACCACGCCGACTGGGCGGCACCGAGGCTCACCTGCGTCTGACCCCTTCCGACAGGGCCGGCCCGGGCACCACACCAGGCTCACGGTCGCAACGGCGACCGGCGAGCCGCCCCGGGCCGGCTCTCGACGACCTCCCCCCGGCCGCTCAGGCGCCGGTGTTGGCCAGGATCGCGTCGAGCAGACCCGGGAAGCGGGCGTCCAACTCGTCTCGGCGCAGCGTCAGATAGCGGTTGCGGCCGGCGATCCGTACCCGGACCACGCCCATCTCGCGCAGCGTCTTCTGGTGATGCGACACGGTCGACTTGTGCAGGCCGCGCAGTTCCTCGGGCCATTCCGCGCACGAGTGTTCGACGTCGTCGGCGTACAACTCGACCAGGCGCAGTCGGACCGGATCCGCCAGGGCCCCCAGTACGTCGCCGAGCCGTAGTTGCTCGATCGAGGGATGGAACGGTTCGCGTTCCGTCATGCCGCCTCACCTCCCGCGTCGATCCTACGGCGCTCCGCGACGCCTGCCGGCGCCCCGTCCGGCGCTCCCACCCGAGACCGCCACGGCTCCGTCGCCCGGGAACGTTTGATTGTTTGACAACCATCATCGCATCTGCTTCGGTTTGATTCTCGTCAAACAATCAAAGCGGTCTCCCGAAGGTGGTTCCATGCGGCTCCTCGTACTGGCCCTGGGCTCGTTCGCCATCGGCATGGACGGGTTCGTCTTCGCCGGCATCCTCGGTGACATCGGCGACGACCTCGACGTCTCCACCGGCGCCGCCGGTCAGCTCGTGACCGTGTTCGCGCTCGGCTACGCGATCCTGGCCCCGGTACTCGCGGCGGCGACCGGACGTTGGCCCCGCCGCCGGGTGTTGCTGACCGCGATGGCGCTGTTCACGGCGGGCAACGTGGTCACCGCGCTGGCCCCGAACTACGGTGTCGCGCTGGGCAGTCGGCTCCTGGCCGCGGCCGGCGCGGCGATGTTCCTGCCGAACGCGGCCGCCGGCGCGGCGGCGCTGGTGGCGCCGGAGCGGCGGGCCCGCGCGCTGGCGGTGCTCTCCGGCGGCAACAGCGCGTCCCTGGTGCTGGGCGCGCCGTTCGGTACATGGCTGGGCGGGGCGCAGGGCTGGCACAGCACCATGTGGGTGATCGTCGGGCTCGGCGCGGTGGCGATGCTCGGCATGGCGATCAGCCTGGGCCCGATCCCGGCCGGACCCGTGCCCGGACTGCGCGACCGGCTGCGTCCGTTGGCCGACGGCCGGGTGTTGCTGATCCAGTCCGTCACCTTCGTCGCCTTTCTCGCCGCCTTCACGGCCTACCCCTACCTGGGCGACGTGCTCGCCCCGGCCGGCGCCGACCACGGCGGCCCGCTGGCCTGGGCGTTGCTCGTATTCGGCTTCGGCGCGGTGCTCGGCACCACGCTCGCCGGCCACACGGTGGACCGCTTCGGCGCCGACCGCACCGCCGTGCTGGCCGTGACCGGAATCACCGCGGCGCTGGCGCTGACCATCGCCGCCCGGCACGCGTACCCCGCGGCGCTGGCCGTACTGGTGTTGTGGGGCATGACCGGCTGGCAGATCGTGGTGTCCCAGCAGCACCGGCTGATCTCACTCGACCCGACGAACGCACCGGTGGTCATCTCGCTGAACGGCTCCGCGCAGTACCTGGGCGTATCACTCGGAGGCGCCCTCGGCGGGGCGAGCGTGGGCCCGCTGGGCGGCGGCGGCCTGACCGCGCTCGCGGCCGGCATCGGCCTGGTGGCCTGCGTCCTGGTGGTGCTCTCGGTGCGCGTGGCCACCGACCCCCGCCGCGTAACGGCCACACCGAAGGCACCGGCCCCGGTGGACGCCGTCGAGCGCTGAGCCGGCCCAACGACCGCATCGTGCCGACCGTCGCCGTGCCGTGGATCGAAAACGGTTGCGCGAAAGCTCGGGATGGCGATGCTGTCGGGATGAGCGAACCGATCAGCGAAACGATCTCCTACGCCTGGCGCGATCCCATCACCGACGACGAGATGGTCGACCTCGTCCGATCACACGGCGGCAACGCCGTTGCCGGCTGGTGGAGCCGGATCGCGCCGCACAGCCTCGGCTGGGTGAGCGCCCGTGACGGCGCGGGACTCCTGGTCGGCTTCGTGAACGTGGCCTGGGACGGCGAGGACCACGCGTTCCTGATCGACACCAAGACCCGGGGCTCATACCAGCATCGCGGCATCGGAACAGCCGTCGTCCGCCTGGCGGCGGAGCAGGCACGCGCGGCGGGCTGCGAGTGGCTGCACGTCGACTTCGAACCGGAGTTGCGCCACTTCTACTTCGACGCCTGCGGCTTCCGCGGCACCGACGCCGGACTGATCCACCTGCCCACGGGGCCGTAGCGCGGGCGCCCGCACCCTTCACGAAGGTATGGCTTGCATCGTACCTTCATGATCGCTAACGTCTTCAAGGTACGAGATACGTCTTACCTTCGAGAAGGGGACCCCATGGGGCAGCCATTCACCCTGGTCGGTACCGCCAGGCCCAAGCCGGAGCGCGCGGAGGAGTTGCGCCGACTGTTGCTGTCGTTCGTCGAGCCGACCCGGCGTGAGCCCGGTTGCCTGGAGTACCACTTTCACGAAGACCTCGACGCGCCGGGCGTGTTCGTCTTCTACGAGGCCTGGCGCAGCCGCGAGGATCTGGACGCCCACCTGGCCCTGCCCCATCTTCAGGATTTCTGGGAGCACCGGATGGACTACCTGGAGCAGGACTTGGAGATCCGCTACCTCACGATGCACAGCCCGTACGAGGAGCGCGGCGGCCGGGGCTGAGACGACGACGGGCCGCCGGCACCGAACGGCCCTCCCCGTCGCCGCCGTCGCCGGTCACGACATCCCTACCGCCTGCCGCTCCGGCTCGATGATCGCGACGACGCGCTGCCGGTCTCGCGAGTACGGCCGGCCGATGTACTTGGCGGCCACGCGGTCGACCACCGCCCAGCCCGCGTCGCCGTCGAGCCATTCGACGACCCGTCCGCGGATGGCAATCGGGCGGAACGGGTCGTCCTCCGGCGTCAGGGACAGCGCGACTCGGGGGTCGCGGCGCAGGTTGCGGGCCTTGCGGCTGTCCGGGCCGGTCAGAATCACGATGTGGTCGCCGTGCGTACCGATCCACACGGGGACGGAGTGCGGCGCGCCGTCCGGGAGGACGGTGGCGAGGTGGGCGATCGGGGTTCCGTCGAGTACGCGGCGCACTTCGGGGTCGAGCATGGCGGTGGTCTCCTCGGGTCGGTTCCGGTTGGGCTTCTTGGGCTCGTGCTCGTGGTTGTGTTCGCGCTCGTGGTCCGCGAGCGGTGCGGTCGGGGCGGCGGCGGGGGTCATCGCTCCACCGCGTAGTGGAGGTGGGTGACGCCGGGCGCCGGGACGGCGTCGACCAGGCGCAGGCGCACGTGTTCGGGCAACTCCCGGAAGAACGGGCGGCCTTGGCCGAGCAGGACCGGCACCTGATGGAGGATCACCTCGTCGACGAGCCCCGCCGCCAACCCCTCGGCCAGGACCCCGCCGCCCATGAGCGCGACGTCCTTGTCGCCGGCGGCCTCGCGGGCCGCGGCGATCGCGTCCGCGATGCCGGTGCCGATCAGGGTCTGCCGCTCGGTGATCTCCGGCGCCGGGCGGTGGCTGAGGACGAACAGCCGGGCCGTCGGGTGGGGGCTGCCGCCACCGAAGTGGTCGGAGTCCTCGTAGGTGTTGCGCCCGGCCACGACCGCGCCGATCCGCCCGGCGAGGGCGTCGAAGACCCGCGCGCTCGGCTCGCTCTGCCGGAAGCCGTCGAACACCCGGCTGGGCGTGTCGCCGTCGAAGTACCAGTCGAAGAGCATCGTCCCGGCACCGAGCCCGCGCCCCGGGCCGGGCTCGCGACCGGTGATGTAGCCGTCGACCGACACCGCGTGGCTGCTGATGACCTTGCTCATCTTCGGCATCCTTGTCTGGAGTTCCTTGAGGAGACGTTGAAACCGTAGCAGATCAAGTTCCTTCAGGGAACCCCGATTGCTAGACTGCTCTCATGCAGCGGACGGACTTCAGCAAAATGGCGTGCTCGATCGCCCGAACCCTCGATGTCATCGGCGAGCCCTGGTCGCCGCTGGTGCTGCGCGACGTATGGGTCGGGCTCACCCGCTTCGAGCAGCTTCAGGCCGACCTCGGGATCTCCCGCAAGGTCCTGACGGAACGGCTGAACCACCTGGTCGAACACGGTGTGCTGGAGCGGCGCCCCTACGACCGGCGACCGCGCTACGAGTACGTTCTGACCGAGAAGGGCACCGAGTTGGTCGACCTGCTCATGGTCATGACCGGCTGGGGCGACAAGTGGCTCGCGGGCGAAGCGGGCCCACCGGTGCTGTACCGCCACCGCACGTGCGGCGAAATCAGCACCGCCGAACTACGCTGCGCCCACTGCGGCAACCCCATGCACGCAACCGACATCGACCCCCTACCGGGCCCGGGCGCAGCCGGGTAGGGACCCGCACCCTTCGGATCACCATCACCAACTTTCGCGGGTTACGCCGCCATGGCGGAGGCCGGCACTGTTGATGCATCGGAATCGCGACCACGCGCCCGGTCCGTCATCTCGAAGGGTCGATCACTCGTGAAGTCACCCCGCATCGCCTGCGCGCTCGCCCTGGCCGCCACTCCCCTGCTCGTCCTCATCGGCGCGACGTCGGCGAGCGCGACGCAGGTGTACCCGGCCACGGAGTACGACCGATCCGCGCCGATCACGACACCGATAGCCCCGACGGCGGCGCATCCCTCGGTGCAGGCGGGTTGAGACGAACGTCCACGACGGTGAGGTGCCTGCCCGAGCCTTCGGGTTGATGGCTGGGGCAGTCCCGCGGCGTCGGGGCCTACCCGAACGGGTATTGGGCGAGCCGATCGGCGCGCTCTCCGGCGCACAGCGCCGCCGCGTCGAACTGGCCCGCATCCTGTTCGCGATCGGCACCTACCCGGGCGCGATCGTGATGGTCACCCACGACCCGTCCGCCATCGACGCCCTGCGCCCCGACCGCGTCCTGCCGCTCCCCGACGCGGACGAGGACCTGTGGAGCGACACCTACCTCGACCTGATCACCCTCACCTGACCGCGCACGGACACACCACCGCACAGTGAAACGCCCCGCCGCCCCGCCCGGAACTCGGTCCGGCGCGCGGGTATGGCGGGGCGTGGGGTGCTCGGCTCAGTCGTCCTGCTTGAGGCCGGAGGGCTCCTGGGTTCGGGTGTACTCGGCGATCAGGCGGGGAGCCGCAGCGTCGATGAGGAGTCTGCCGTCGGCGACGACGTTGACGCATGCGATCGGGTCGTAGTGGTGTTCGGGCAACCGCGACCGATGCTGCTCGGTGGGAAGTTCCGCGCGGCGCCCGAGAATCAAGGGAGTCGACATGGGTGTCCTGTCTTCGCGTAACCGGAAGCGCGGGTCTGCGTTCCTTGGCTACCCGGTAACTCCGCTCCCATGCATGGAAGTTCCGGCCCAACGCCGGCGGAGGAGAATCGACGGGATGCCCGGAGGACGCATCATTGGAAAGTACCTCGCATGCACCTGGATCCGGCCATCCGTCATCGGACCGGGCCTATCGGCGCGACCCTGCGCATGAACATCGAAGGCCGCAGACGCGGTTGGTGACCAGGGCGCGGCCGACCGGGCGGCATCTTGTTCGCCGTCGCCGGTCGGCCGTACCTTGCCGGGCATGGACATGGAACTACGCCATCTGCGCACCATTCGGGCCATCGCGGATGCGGGCAGTCTGACCCGCGCGTCCGCCGTGCTGGGTCTGGCTCAGCCGGCACTGAGTACGCAACTCAAACGGATCGAAAAGGCTTTGGGCGGCGCGCTGTTCGAGCGCGGCCGCGAGGGGGTCACGTTGACTCCGCTCGGCGAACTGGTGCTGGACCGGGCCCGAATGTTGTTACCCGCTGCCCGGGAACTCCAGGAGGAGGCCGTACGGTTCGCCAATCGGGTGGGGGTGACACCCAGATTTCGCCTCGGCGGCACGCACGGACCGCTGTTCGGCGGTCTGGTCGACCGGCTCGCCGAGGAACATCGCGCCGACACGGTGACCACACACATGTCGTGGTCCAACCGGGAGTTGACCGCCATGGTGGCAACCGGGCGACTGGACTACGTGCTGCTCGGCGCGTGCGGCGAGAGCCGCCCGGCGTACGGCGGTGGGCTGGCGTGGCGCGAGGTGGGCACGGATCCGGTCTTCCTGATGCTCGCCCACGACCACCGGCTCGCCGGCGAGCGGGAGGTGGATCTCGCCGCGTTCGCCGACGACAGCTGGGCCGCCGTTCCCGGCGAAGGGTGCTTCGAGGACTGCTTCTTCACCGCGTGCGCGCGGGCGGGCTTCACCCCGCGGGCGGTCTACGAGACGGACGTGGCCGCCTGCGTGTACCTCAGCCAGGTCGGCCGCGCCGTCGGCCTGTGTCGGGCGACGATGCCACCGACGCCCGGTATCGCCCGGGTCGCGCTGGCCGGCACACCGCTCTCGTGGCGACACCTGATCGGCTGGCATCCGCACGCCCCCGCCGCGCACACCGCGTCCCTGGTGACCGAACAGGCCCGCGCCGCACACGCGGCGGCGGTCCGCGAGGCCCCGGACTATGCCGACTGGCTCGCCGATCACGAAGGCTACGGAACGGCGAACTGACCCCGGACCATCAGCGCAACAGCCCGTCCATATCACCGTGTTAGGGGTCGACTGACAGGTACCTCGGCGCACATCTCGCAGATACGTTTCTGTCGTCCCCCTCGACAGGAGTCCCCATGCGTCTCAAGCATGTCGCGGCCGCGTCCTGTGCCGCCCTGCTCACTGTCCTGTCCCTCGGCGGCACCGCAACCGCCACCTCCGATCCCACTCCCCCCTCCTCCGGCGACGACGCCCTCGTCGTCCCCGTCGGGCCCGCCCCCGCCGCCCCCGAAGGCATCGTCGAGGCCCTCCAACGCGACCTCGGTCTCACCCCGGATGTCGCCACATCCCGCCTGGCGAGCGAATATCGGGCCGCCGTCCAGGAGCCGCTCCTGCGCCAACGCCTCGGCGCGCACTGGGCCGGAGCCTGGCTGAGCGGCGACACCGCGCAGTTCGTGATCGCCACCACCGACCGACGCGACGTGCGGGCCATCGAGGCCAACGGCGCCACCGCACGGGTGGTCCCGCACTCGCTCGCCGACCTCGATCGGGTTCGTGAGGCACTCGACCGCTCCGCACAGCGTCGGGCCCCTGCCGACACACCGCTGTGGTACGTCGACGTCGCGACCAACAAGGTCGTGCTCCAGTCCCACGACCCCGCCCGCACCCGCGCGTTCGTCGCGGACAGCGGAGTCGAGGCCGCCGCGGTCGAGATCCTGCCCTCCGCCGTACAACCACGCGTGCTGGCCGATCTGCGCGGCGGCGACGCGTACAACATCAACGGCAACACCCGCTGCTCCATCGGATTCCCGATCACCCGCGGCACCCAGGGCGGCTTCGTCACCGCCGGACACTGCGGCCGACCCGGTTCCACGACCACCGGCAACGGCGCGGCGCAGGGTACGTTCCAGGGATCGTCCTTCCCCGGCAACGACTACGCGTGGGTGGCCACGAACGCCAACTGGACCCCGCGCGCGCTGGTCAACCGCTATCCCGGCACGGTGCCGGTGGCCGGATCCACCGAGTCGCCGGCCGGATCCTCCATCTGCCGCTCCGGCTCCACGACCGGTTGGCACTGCGGCACGATCCAGCAGCACAACACGTCCGTGACCTACCCGCAGGGCACCGTCACCGGCCTCACCCGCACCAACGTATGCGCCGAACCGGGCGACTCCGGTGGGTCGTTCATCTCCGGCAGCCAGGCCCAGGGGGTCACCTCGGGCGGGTCCGGCAACTGCTCGTCCGGCGGCGAGACCTACCACCAGCCGGTCAACGAGATCCTCCAGACCTATGGTCTGACCCTGGCCACGGGCGGCGGCAACCCGCCGACGGGCTGCGCCGGGGCGCAGAACACCTACACCGGCACCCTCGCCTCGGGCGCCCAGGCCATCCAGCCCGACAACTCGTACTACGAGACCACCACGTCCGGCACGCACACCGGTTGCCTGACCGGACCGGCCGGCGCGGACTTCGACCTCACCCTCCAGAAGTGGAACGGCTCCACCTGGAACGCGGTGGCCGAAGGCACCACTCCGGAAGCGGACGAGACGATCTCCTACAACGGAACCGCCGGCCGCTACCGCTACATCGTGCTCGCCTACAGCGGCTCGGGCAGCTACACCCTGGGGGTGAGCAAGCCCTGACCCCGACCTGACACCGCCGAACGAACCACAACGATTCGGCACCGCACGGGTACGGACGTCCCTCGGACGTCCGTACCCGTTGCCGCACCCGGGCGGCGACCGGCCCACATCGCAAGGCGCCCACTCCCGGCGGCCCCGCCCGTCCTACCCCGGCGCCGGGCCGTCGGGGTCGCGGACCAGCGGGAGAAGAACCTCGTCGACGACCTGTTCGATGAACGCGTCGTCGAGGCCGTCCCGGCCCGTGAGGTTCTGGTACACGACGACCGCGATGCCGACCCGGGCGATCAGCGGGGTCGCCGCGCCCGGCCGCACCTCGCCGCGGGCCTCGCCGGCCCGGAGCACGTCGAGCATCATTTGTCGGGCCGGCGCGGATACCCGAGTGCGGACCACGTCGTGGGTGGCGTCGGCCTCCGCCTTGGCCAGTTGCAGCGCCGGATCGCCGGTCACCGTACAGGCGCTGAACATGAACCGCAGCACCGCCAGCAGGTCGCGGCGCAGGTCCCCGACGAGCTCGACGTCGCCGGCGTCCGGGAGCCGGTCGCGGAGGGCGTCGGACAGCAGCGCCTGCTTGTCCGACCACCGGCGGTACAGCGGCGCCTTGCCGGTCCCGGCCGCCGCCGCCACGCCGTCCATGGTCAGGCCCGCGTAGCCGACCTCTAGCAACTGGTCGAACACCGCCTGGTAGATGGCCTGTTCGAGCGCCCGGCCACGCCGCCGCACGGGCGTGGCGTCGTGGCCGGGCGGCTCGTGCGTACCCGGGCGGTCGGGAGCGGAGGCCAAGGCGGATCACCTCTCTCAAGTCGTGCACCGATTATCGCCGAAGACTTGTAAGAGACCAAAGAGTCTCCTAATCTCGTCGTGTCACTAGAGACGCCAACGTCTCTAATACGGCGCTGCGCGCTCGTGCGCGCCGTCACCCCACACCCGCGCATCGGCATGCCCGTTGCCATGCCCGCATCCGCGACCACGACCACACTTCGGGGGATTCACCATGTCCACATCCGCCACCGCGCCCGCCACCGGGCAACCGCCCCACGCATCCGCGCCGCCCGCGCCACGACCCGGACTCGTACTGGCCGTCATCACCGGATTCATGCTGCTGATCGGCATCGACGTCACGGTGGTCAACCTCGCGCTCCCGCGCATGGGCGACGCCCTCGACATGTCGCGCACGTCCGTGTCGTGGGTGCTCAACGCCTACACCCTGGCCTTCGGCGGCTCCCTGCTGCTCGCCGGACGGCTCGGCGACGTGTTCGGTCGCAAACGCGTCTTCCTCGCCGGCGCGACCGTGTTCACCGGCGCCTCCCTGCTCGCCGGCTGCGCCCCGTGGGCCTGGTGGCTGATCACCGCGCGCGTCCTCCAGGGCCTCGGCGGCGCGCTCGCGGCTCCGAGCACCATGGCCCTGATCGTCAGCACGTTCGACGGCCATGCCCGCGCCCGGGCCATCTCCTGGTATTCCGCCGTCCTGGGCGGCGGCGCCTCCGTCGGGCTCGTCCTGGGCGGGGTGGTCACCGATCTCGCCTCGTGGCGCTGGGTGTTCCTGATCAATGTGCCCCTGGGCGCCCTGATGATCGGGCTCGCGGCGCGGTTGATCACCGAGCCCGCGCGGGCCCGGACCGATCGGCCACGACGGTTCGACGTCGCGGGCGCGCTGACCGCGACGGCCGGAATGGGCGCCCTGGTCTACGCGTTCATCCGCGCCGCCGCGCACGGGTGGCGCGACGCCCGCACGATCGGGTCGTTGATCGCCGCCGCCGTGTTGTTGATCGTGTTCGTGTGCGTCGAAAAGCGTGCCGCCGAACCGCTCACCCCGCTGCGCCTGGCCACCCGTGGCACGCTGGCGCGCGTACTGCCCGCGATCACGGCGGCGGGGGCCGCGATGTTCAGCGTGTTGTTCCTGCTGGCGCAGTACTTCCAGGACGTGCGCGGCTTCGGCCCGGTCCGGGCGGGCCTGGCCTTCCTGCCGCTGATGGTCGCCCAGTTCACCGTGGCGCGCCTGTCCCCGGCACTGGTGCGCCGAGTCGGCACGGCATGGCCGGCGGTGCTCGGCTTGGCGCTGGTGGCCACGGGGTTGGCGTGGCTCGGGCGACTCGACGAGCACGACACCTATGTCGGCGGCGTCCTGGGGCCGCTGTTGGCGATCGGCATCGGGATCGGCGCGGCGATGCCGACGATGAGCACCTACGGGATGTCCGGCATCGACCCGCGCGAGTCCGGGGCCGCGTCGGGTCTGCTCCAGACCATGCAGTGGATCGGCGGCACACTCGGCCTCGCCGTGTGGGTGACGGTGTTCGGTGCCGCGACGCGCGACGCGTCCTCGGACGGCGGCCCCGAACACGTCCTGACGCACGGCATCGCGACGGCGTTCGCGGCGGCGGCCCTGTGCGCCGCCGCCGCGTTCGCCGCAGCGCTCCCCCTGTTCCGCCGCCGGCTTCGGGGCTGACACACATCCGATCCAGGCCGAAAATCCGAAAACGCTTTCCGTGACGGCAGGTTCGTACTCCGTGCCATGATCGGGCGATGGAGGACATGCGCTGTACATACTGCGGACACGTCGGGTTGGAGCCGGGGTTCATCGAGGACAGCGGTGAGCACTCGTCCGGATGTGCCCGGTGGATCTCGGGATTCATCGAGCGGGGGGCATTCGGGGGAGTGAAGCGGATGGGCAAGCAGCGCTGGCAGATCGACGCGTTCCGCTGCCCGCACTGCGGGCACCTTGCCCTGTTCGCCATCCAGCCGGTCTGAGCGGCACGCGGCGGCGGGTCACGGGCGGGCCGGTTCCGCGAAGGGGCGGATCAGGTCCTCGGGGGTGTGCACTTCGCCGTTCTTCACCACCATGCGGACGTCCGCCAAGGCAGCGATGTCGTGGGAGGGGTCACCTCCGGTGATCACGAGATCGGCGAGCTTGCCCGGTTCGACGCTGCCCAGATCGTCGGCCACGCCGAGCTGTTGCGCGGGCAGCAGGGTCGCGCTCTGGAGGGCCTGGAACGGGGTCATGCCGTACGTGACCATGGCCCGCAGGTTCAGATGCAGCGCGACGGCGGTGGAGTCGAGCGGCGCGTCGGTGCCGGCAAGTACCGTGCCACCGGCGGCGATCAGCCGCTTGGCCACACCGACGTCGCGGCGCGCCTGCTCCGGTGTCCCGTCCAGGAAACCGCACGGGCCCTGCCCCAGCGCGCACAACACCTTGGCGTGCAACGCCCGGCGCTCCTGCGCGGGGTACAGCGCCCGCACGCGCGGATCCTGCTCGATGCCCGGGTCGTCGGCGAGCAGCGAACCGGAGCTGAACAGCGTGGAGCTGACCGGCATCCCACCGGCCGCCTCCAGCTTGAAGACGTCCTCGTAGGCGTTGCCGAGGGAGGATTCGCGGGCGAACGCGAACCCCCACTTGGAGGGTGCGGCCAGGTGCTCCTTCATGTCCACACCGATGCCGACGGCGGGATAGAGGTAGTGCGAGGTGGTCGGGATGCCCAGGCGGTGTGCCTGCTCGGTGACCCGGGCCTGCCAGTCCACCCGGAACCGTTCGTAGGTCTTGACCAGGTCGTAGTCGAGCGCCCGCACCCGGGACAGTTCCAGGTCCAGTTGCCGTTCGTCGCGCACCGGGCGCGCGAACTCCCAGTTGAATCGGGTGCCTTCGAGCATCTCGCCGGTCGCGAAGAACCTCGGTCCGAGCCGGGCGCCGGAGTCCAGCGACTCGCGGTCCTCCAGCGCGCGGTAGGCCGGGTCGCCGGTCGAGCGGGTGGTGGTGATGCCGTAGGACAGCAGCAGCCGGCCCTGGCGGTCGCCGAAGGACTTCGAGCGCATCTCCTGATGGTTGTGCATGTCGGTGAGGCCGGGGGTGACGGTGAGCGTGCTCGCGTCGACGAACCGCCAGTCCTTGCCGGGGCGATGCGCACGATGGGGTTCGACGGCGCGGATCCGGTTGCCCACCACCACGATGTCGACGTCGGTGCGCACGTCCGGGCTGCGGCCGTCCCAGAGCCGGCCGGCATGGATCACCATGCGGGTGTCGGGTCGGTCGCGGGTGTAGGTGAGTTGCACGGGGATGTTACGGGTACGCCCCTCGGCCTCGGCGGCATCCGCCGGGGCGGCGGTGCCGGCATCCAGGGTCGTGGTGCGCAGTGTGCCGTTGTGCAGGTACAGCAGCGTTTGCGAGTCGCCGCTCCAGCTCGGCGCGTCGCCGCCGTCCCGGGTGACGCGACGGGCCGGACCCGTGGGATTGCCCGCCGGGTCGACCGGCAGCACGTGGATCGCGCCGTCCATGGTGAAGGCGAGTCGGCGCCCGTCCGGGGACCAGACCGGGCCGTCGTCGCCTCGGGTGGTGATCGAGCCGAGCGGGGCGGGGTCGACGATGCGGGTGGCGCCCGATGCGACGTCGGCGAGCATGATCCGGTTGCGTTCGGCGTCGTTGACGGTCAGCGCCAGGGTCCTGCCGTCCGCCGACCAGCTCGGGCGACCGGGCACGTTCGGCAGGGCCGGGCCGAGCACGGGGGTGACCGCGCCGGTGGTCGTGTCCACGGTCAGGGTGCGGTAGACCTCGTCCTGGAAGGCCAGGGTGTGGCCGTCGGGGGACCAGGCGGGGGCGAACTCGGTGCCGGGCAGGCTGGTGACCCGGCTTTCCCGACCGTCGGCGAGGTCGAGGACGTACAGGTCCTCGGTGCCGGCCTTGTCGGACGCGTAGGCGATGCGGGTCCCGTCCCGCGACCAGGCCGGGTCGACCTCGTAGAACGCGTCCCGGGTCAGCCGTCGGGGCCGGCCGCCGATCGGCAGCAGCCACAGGTCGTTGAGCGCCTTGAACACCACCGAGCGGCCGTCGGGGGACAACGCCGGGCCGACGATGCCGCGCACGGTGCGCGGCGCGCGGGAGTCGAAGTCGTGCTTCTTGGGCGGGTAGTGGGGCCTCTTCAGCCGGAAGGTCGCGGAGAACGGCACGGTGCGGTCGGCCCCGGCGCTGCGGTCGGCCCCGGCGCCGGCGGTCGTGGTCCCGTCCCTCCCGGTGCCGAGGCGCGAGACCGCGAGCCGGCCGTTGGCGCCGTACGCGAGTTCGTCGGCGGACAACCACTGCGCCGGGAAGGGGAACACGTCGTCGTACCCGCCCACTCGGCGGATCGCTCCCGTCTCGATCTCGGCGACCGACAATGTGCCGCCGGAGCGGTCGCCCCGCACGAACGCGATCCGGCGCCCGTCCGGGGACCAGGACGGCGCGGTGACGAACGACGCGCCGGCGGTCGGGATCACGGTGCGTACGGTCCCGGTCTCCAGGTCGACGCTCTCCACCGTGTTGCCCTGGACGTAGGCGATGGCGCGACCGTCCGGCGACCACGTGGGCTGGGTCTCCTGGGTCGGCGTGGTGGTGACCCGGCGCGGTTCGCCGCCGCGCATATCCACGGTCCAGATGTCCTGCCCGCCGGCGCGGTCGGACACGAACGCGATCCGGGTGCCGTCCGGGGACCACGCGGGATGCACGTCGTCGTGGTCGCCGAAGGTGAGCTGCCGCGAGTCGTGGCCGTCGACCCCGACGATCCGGATGTGGAACATGCCGTCGACGAAGGACTGCACCGCCACGCGCCTGCCGTCCGGCGACATCACGGGCCGGAACGGGTCGAGCGGCTTGTCGGCGATCGGCGTCGCGGTGCCGCCCTCGCGGGGCAGCGAGAACAGTTGCCCCTGGAGATCGAGGACGAACGGACTGTTTCCGGGGGCGGCCGCCACGGCGAGGTTGGTGCCCTCGGTGACCGTGACCTCGGTCGTATCCGCCTCCGGATCGGTCCCCTGCGACCTCCCGGCCGCCGCGGTGGTGGTGGCGGCGATCAACACGACGGCCAGGGCGCACACCGGCGCCGCGCCGGGGAGGCGTCGACGCCGCATGGCGCGGCTCACAGCCCGAAGGCGAGCAACACGGTACCGTGCTCGCTCGGATAACCGGGGTAGTAACCGGACTGGACGTACAACATGCCGTCGGCGATCACCGCGCCGCCATTGCCCGAGATCGCGCTGCCGAATCCGGTGAGGCCGTTGACCCCGGCGAAGTCGCGAATGGTGTCGAAGGTCCACAGGACCTTGCCGTCACGAGCGTCGTAGATCCGCATCTTGCCGTCGTTGCTACCCTCGTACACCAGTCCGTGGGTGCTGCTGACGGCCGGGGTATGCGCGAGCCGGCACACGTTGGGGAACTTCGCGGCACCGCCCGTGGTGCAGCCGTCGGCCGGATTGGGCGTCTGCCACCGCACGTCGCCATTGGCCGGGTTCAACGCGAACAGTGTGCCGGGATTGGCCTGATAGGTGGCCATGTACAGGGACTTGCCGTCGTAGCTGCTCCCCCACTGGAGCCCGGAGAGCCCGCCCCCGGGCATCGGCACGGACAGTTGCCGGCGCCACTTGACCTCGCCGGTGCGCGCGTCGAACGTGTGGTAGACGCCGCTCTTCTGGCCGACGCCGACCATGGTGCGCCCGTTGACCCTGAACAGATTCGGGGTCGCGCCGATGTCGAAGTCCAGTGCGGTGCCGTCGCGTTGCCCCGGGCAGTACCCGTCGTTGTCCGGGAAACCGCACAACAGTCGCCAGGTGTCGGCCTTGGTCACCTGCTGCTTCCAACGCACCGCGCCCGAGCGCGCGTCGAGCGCGAGCAGCGAGTCGAAGTCGCCGGTGGTGCCGGAGTAGAGCTGGCCGGTGCCCACGTACAGGGTGTCGGTACGCGGGTCGATGATCGGCGAACTCCACACACCCGCGCCGGACGGCTCGAAGCGGGTCGCCCCGCTGGGCCAGGTGCCCACCGCCTGGGGTTCGGGCACCGTGTAGTGGCGCCAGGCGAGTTCGCCGGTGTCCGCGTCGAAGGCGTCGATGTGGCCCCGGAAGGTGCAGCACGGATAGGTGCGATCCGGGTTGATGTTCTCGCCACTGGACGCACCGACGTAGATGCGGCCGTTGTGGTAGACGGGCGAACTGGTGTGCATTCCGGCCGCGTGCGGTTCGGTGTTCTCAGCCCAGGCGACCCGCCCGGTCCTGCGGTCCAGTGCGTACAGGAAGCCCCGGTTGTCGCCGAAGAAGACCTTGCCCCGCGCGACCGTCGGGCCGTCGATGACCACGCCGTTCGGGTCGACCGTATTGAGGTCGAAACTCCACTCCGTGGCACCGGACTTGGCGTTCAGGGCATGGAACTTCCCATCGGGACTGCCGAAGTAGATCGAATGGTCGACCACGGCGGGCTGGCTCTTCGCCGGGAAACCGGTCTTGGAATAGGCGAACGCCCACTTCGGGTTCAGCTTGCCCGCGGTGTGCGCATTGATCCGCCACTCCGCCGCGTTGTGCCGGGAACCGGTGCGATCCCCCTGCCAGGTCGGCCAGTCGCCCGGACGACCGTACGATTCCTCGGCGCCGTCGGCGGCCCCGGTGCCCGACAACAACAGCGCCACGACGGCGACCATCGCTGCGATGCGCCCTCTCCCCTTGAACACAGGCACGTCCACTCCCGTCCTGAGGCACTGGCGAGTCACCAGTCACGAGTCGCCTCAGGTTTCCGTCATCCGACATCGTGTGAACCATGCCGAAAGGGAGATGGGGTCCGCGCTATGTCGCGGCGCGGTCAGATCGCGACCGGGGCCTTGATGGCCGGGTGATGGCGGTAGTCGACCACCTCCACGTCGGCGTAGGTGTAGTCGAACAGGGAGTCGGCTCGACGCAGGCGCAGTGTGGGGAACTCGAACGGGGTGCGGGAGAGCTGCTCGGTCACCTGCTCGACGTGGTTGTCGTAGATGTGGCAGTCGCCGCCGGTCCAGATGAAGTCGCCCGGTTCGAGGTCGACCTGCTGCGCCACCATGTGGGTGAGCAGGGCGTAGCTCGCGATGTTGAACGGGACGCCGAGGAACAGGTCCGCGCTGCGCTGGTACAGCTGGCAGGAGAGCCGGCCGTCGGCGACGTGGAACTGGAAGAAGGCGTGGCACGGCGCGAGGGCCATGTTCGCCAGCTCGCCGACGTTCCAGGCGGAGACGATCATCCGGCGGGAGTCGGGGTCCCGGCGCAGGGTGTCGAGCACCTCGGCGATCTGGTCGATGTGCCGGCCGTCCGGCGTGGGCCAGGTGCGCCACTGGACGCCGTAGACGGGTCCGAGGTCGCCGTTCGCGTCGGCCCATTCGTCCCAGATGGTGACGCCGTGCTCCCGGAGCCAGCCGACGTTCGAGTCGCCGCGCAGGAACCACAGGAGTTCGTACACGATCGACTTGAGGTGCACCTTCTTGGTCGTGACCAGCGGGAATCCCCGCGAGAGGTCATAGCGCAGTTGGTGCCCGAACACACTTCGGGTGCCGGTGCCCGTCCGGTCGGCTTTGGCCGTCCCGGAGTCGAGTACCAGGCGCAACAGGTCTTCGTACTGGGTGTCTGACACAGCCGTCGAGTCTATGGGTCGTCCGCGCGGCGCGATGTCAGGGGCGGTGGGCCGTGACGAGCCAGGCGTGGGAGTCGAAGTACACGCCGGTGCCGGTGTCGTGGGCGGCCAGGGTGGCGCGCAGGCGGGTGCGGGCCTGCTCCGCGGTGGTGGGATCGAGGCCGGCGAGTCGGTCGTCGAATTCCTTCAGACGGCGGACGGCCTCGAAGGCGGTGGCGCTGTCGGGGCCGTAGTAGACGGGTTCGTGTACGTCTGTGAAGGTGACGTCGGTGAAGCCCGCGGCCGTCAGGATACGTTCGGTGACGGCCGGGTCGGCGAGGGAGAAGGCGTCCGGGCCGCCGGTGGGCGGGGTGGGTGCGGTGGGTGCGGGCGTCGTGTCGGGGAGGGTTCGGCGGATGGCGGTGGCCCATTCGTTGTGGTCGCGGTCCTGCCAGACGAGCAGTACCAGCCGTGCGGCCGGGCGCAGGGCGCGGCCGATGTTGGTGAAGGCGGCGACCGGGTCGGCGAAGAACATGGTGCCGAATCTGCTGATGCAGGTGTCGAAGTGTGCCGGGGGGAAGCGATGGGTCTGGGCGTCGGCCTGTTCGTAGGTGATGTTGGTCAGTCCCTGGTCGTGGCTGAGCCGACGGGCCCGGTCGAGCATGCGGGCGGAGACGTCGACGCCCAGCGCGCTGCCAGCGACGGCGGCGCGGGCGGCCTCGCGCGTGGTCTGGCCCGTGCCGCAGCCGATGTCGAGGACGTGGTCGCGGGGGCCGATGCGGGCGGCGGCGCGGAGGTGGTCGTTGTGCGGGCGCAGCTCGGCGTCGTAGTCGAAGAGGTTGGTGTCGCCGGTCGGGTGCGCACCGGTGGGCGGCCGGGTGTCGGGCGCTGCCCGGGTGGGGCGGTTCCGGTCGGGCATGGTTGTCACCGGCTTCTTTCGTTACGGGGTTCGATGTATTCGTCGGCACGTGGGAGGCGGTGCCTCAGGGCCGTATCGGGCCGTCGTGGAGTACGCCTCGCACCTGGTCCACCGACACGGTGTCCGGTGCGAACTCCGCCAGCCACCACGTGGCGCCCGCGTCGGCGTAGGGGGTCGGGTCGGTGCCGGGCGGGAGGGCTACGGCGATGTCGTACGGGGTCGTGCTCGGCGGGCGCAAGTCGGTGAGGGTGGCGACGATGTCGGCGAGTCGGTCCGGGTGGTCGAGATTGATCGGGAAGAAGCCGTCGTACCGGGCGGCGCGGCGCAGCGGTTTGGCGTTGCCGGGGAATCCGGCCGCCCACACCGGCACGCCGGGCCGCTGCACCGGTCGGGGCAGGAAGGTCATGTCGTCGACGGTGTAGTGCCGGCCGTGGTGCCGCACCGGGTCGCCGGACCACGCGGCGGTGAGGATCTCCAGCGACTCGTCGAGCATCTGCCCGCGCCGCGCGGGGTCGGTTTCGTCGCCGGTGGCGCGCAGTTCGTCGGCGAAGCGGTCGCTGCCGAGACCGACGCCGAGGGTGAGGCGGCCGCCGCCGAGCCGGTCGAGCGTCGCGGTTTCCCTGGCCACCTTGGTCGGCCGGCGGCGGGCGAGCGGGGTGACCATGGGGCCGAACCGAAGGGTGTGGGTGGCGGCGGCGATCGCGGTCAGTGTGATCCACGGGTCGGCCACGTCGCGGATCGGCGACCGCCAGCTCAGGTGGTCCCAGACGAACAGGCCGTGCCAACCGGCCGCCTCCGCGTCGGCGGCGAGGCCGGCGACCACCGCCGGTTCGGCCAACTCGTCGAACAGCGGCAACCACAGCGCCGAGCGCAGCCCGGGCACGGCCGGTCGCCCGGGGTCCGCGGGGGCGGAGTCGGGGTGGTCGCCGGACACACATCCTGCGGCGGACCGGGCAGCTCGCGGCCGGAAGGTCGCGGGCCGAGCGACGGCACACCGGGAGTCGTACGGCCCGGTGCCCATCCGCGCGGCAGCGGGAGAGGCGGCACGGGGCCGGCGCGCGGCGATCGGGGTCGGCGGGTCGATGGGGGTGGCGCGGTCCGCGCCGGTCTCGGCGTCAGGGGCCCCGATCGGCTTGTCGTCGTGGGTGATCCGAGGGGTGTCGTGATCGCTCATGCGGCCACGCTAGACCGGTGATTCCATCGCGAAAAGCGATGGTTTTCGATCGACTCGATCGTCTTCGGCGATGTTCACCGGCTAGGGTGAGGCCCATGCGTGACATGGAGTTGCGGCATCTCGCCGCGATGGCCGCCGTCGCCGACGAGGGCTCGTTCGGGCGGGCGGCCGTGCGGCTCGGATACACCCAGTCGACGGTGAGTCAGCAGATCGCGGCCCTGGAGAAGGTCGTCGGGGGCGCCGTGTTCGACCGGCCCGGCGGGCCGAAGGCGGTGCGGCTCACCCCGCTCGGCGCGGTGGTCCTGGAACACGCCCGCGCACTGCTCGCGCAGGCTCGGGCGATGACGGCCGCCGTGGACCGCTTCAAGGCCGGCGACGGACGGGTCGACATCGGCACGTTCCAGAGCGTGTCCAACGTGATCCTGCCCCCGATCGTCCGCACGCTGCGGGACGAGCACCCCGGCTGCGACATCAGGCTGTTCGAGGAGGAGGCCGACACGCCGCAACTGCGCGACCTCGACCTGATGTTCTTCGACGGCCGCGGCGACCGCGACGTCGAACACCTCAAACTGCTCGACGATCCCTACGTGCTCGTGGCCCGCCGCGGCACCTTCCCCGACGGCCCGGTACGCCCGGCCCACCTCGACGGCGCGCCGATGGTGGCGCACCCGCCGATCTGCGACCAGGCCCGGATGGAGCGGGAACTCGCCCGTCGCGGCGTCCGGCCGCAGATCGTCTTCCGTACCGCGGGCAACGAAAGTGTGCTGTCGATGGTGCGCGCCGGCATGGGCTCGGCAATCCTCCCCCGACTCGTCGTGCACGGCGGCGACGTCCGCGCCGACGACACGCTGTGCCTGCACGAACTGCGACCCGCGCTCCCGGCCCGCGAGATCTTCCTGCTCTGGCAGGCCGGTCGCACCCACTCCCCCCTCGCGACACGGGCCATCGAGATCGCCGTGCGGGTTGCCGCCACGATCACCCGATCCGGATAATCGCATCGGACCGCCTACCCCGCGCCCGTCGCCGCCGCCCGCGGGTCGGGCAGGTGTTCGCGGGCGATCACCTGCCCCATCGCGCGCAGCAGCGAGGCGGCCGCGGCGATCGAGCGGGCCGGGTCGGGTTCGAGGCTGCCCAGACTGTAGCCGGCCAGGAACCCCGCCGCGACGACCTGTTCGCGGGTCAGGCTCAGCCGCCCGCACACGGCGACGACCGGGACGCGGGCGAGGCCGGCACGGCGGGCGACGCCGAGTGGGGTCTTGCCCTGGAGGGTTTGTGCGTCCATCGCGCCCTCGCCGGTGACGACCAGGGTCGCCGCGCGCAGTTCCCGGTCGATCCCCACCGCGTCCAGGACCAGGTCGACGCCCGGGCGGCGCCGCGCGCCCAGGCCGACCAGCGCCCCGAAGCCCGCGCCGCCGGCGGCTCCCGAGCCGGGCAGCGCCGCCATCCGCGCGGCACGCGCACCCACGGTCGCCGTCAGGACGTCGAGCAGTCGGCCGAGACCGGCCTCCAGCACGGCGACGTCCTCGGGGCCGGCACCCTTCTGCGGGCCGTACAGGGCGGCGGCCCCGCCGGGCCCGAGCAGGGGCGCGTCCACGTCGCCGGCCACCACGAACTCGGTGGCCGCCAACCGCGCGTCCAGGCCCGACAGGTCGGCACCGGCCAGGCCGATCAGGCCCGCGCCGCCGTCGGGTATCGCCCGCCCGTCGGCGGCGGTGAACCGGGCCCCCAAGGCGCCGAGCAGGCCCGCTCCCCCATCGGTACAGGCGCTGCCGCCCAGCCCCAGCACGACGGTGCGCGCGCCGGCGTCCAGCGCGGCCCGCACCACCTCGCCCGCTCCCCGACTGCTCGCGGTGAGCGGCGCCGGGACGTGGTCGGGCAGCAGCGACAGGCCGCAGCTCTGGGCGAGTTCCACCACGGCCGTGGAGCCGCGTTGGGCGAAGGCGGCGCGGACGGGCCGGCCGGTGGGCCCGCCGACAGTGACGACCCGGCGCCGGAATCCGCGCCGGACCAGCGCGTCCACGGTGCCCTCGCCACCGTCCGCGACGGGCAGTTCGGCCACCGACAGGCCGGGGCGAGCCCGGCGCAGCCCGGCCGCGAGGTGCCGGGCCACCTCGGCCGCGCCGAGCGAGCCCTTGAACTTGTCCGGCGCGAGCACCACATGGGGCACCCGCGCCCCGAGCGCCCGCGCGCCCGGCGCGGCGTCGGTGTCGGTGTCGCCGTCCGAGTCACGCGTTCGCGGCACGAAGCGGGTCCCGGTCATCCGAGGCGGCGCCCCGTCGGCGGCTCGACGGGGCCCCGCGACCAGGGCTCGCCGCGCAGGGCGGCCTGTACCAGGTCCATCAGCTGTTGCTGGTCGTCCACCTCCTGCCGACGGCTGCTGCTCTCGTGGCCGCCGCTGAACCAGTCCAGCCGTACGTCGCCGCCCGCGTCCTGGAGGGCCTTCGCGTACCCGTACGCCTGCCTGGGCGGGGTTCGGGTGTCGTGGGTGGCCTGCACGATGCACACGGGTGCGCGCACCGACGCGACATAGGTGATCGGCGACGAGTGCCGGAAGCGGTCCGGGTCGAGGCCGGGGTCGGCGCCGAAGAACGCCTTCCAGGCCGCGCGCAGCGCCGGGTTCATGTCCTCGTACGCGCCCACCCAGTCGGCCATCGGCACGAAGGCCATCGCCCCCGCGAACAGCTTCGGCGACCGGCCGACGGACAGCAGCGACAGGAAACCGCCGTAGGAGGCGCCGGTGACGAAGACCCGGTCGGCGTCGGCGACGCGGTCGGCCACCAGTCGGCGCACCGCGGACTCGATGTCCTCCAGTTCGCGGTCGCCGATGGAGCCGATGAAGCCTTCGCGGAACCGGCGGCCGAAGGTGACGGATCCCCGGTAGTTCAACGACGCGTACGCCACCCCCGAGGCGACCCACGCCTGTGCCTGCGGGTTGTAGGAGTCGACGGATACGAGGTTCGGACCGCCGTGCAGATTCAGCACCAGCGGCAGCGGCCCCTCGGCGTTCGGGGGCCGGCACACCCACAGTTGCAGGGGGGTGCCGTCGGTGGAGTACACGATGACCGAGTCGGCCCGCACACCCGGCACCGGGGGCGTGGCCGGATCGACCGCGGCGACCTCGCCCGTCGCACGGTCCACGTACCGGACCGTCAGGGGCTGGTCGAAGCGCTGGTGCAGCAGCCGGATGCGCCCGTCGGCGGCGTAGTGCGAGGCCCACTGGTTCAGGTGGGCCGCGGCGACGTCGGGCTCGAAGTACGCCCCGTCCGGGTGGTCGATCGCGGTCAACTCCCTTCGGGACAGGTCGAATTCCAGGATCCGGTGCAGGCCGCGGTCGACATGCGCGAGCAGGATCCGGGAGCCGTCGTCGGACCAGTCCAGCGCGACCAGATCGCCGTGCAGGTCCGGAGCGTCCACGTCTGTCCGGCCGCCGTCGGCGGGGTCCCAGACACACGGGCGGGCGAAGCCGGTGCGCTCGGTCGACACGAGCAGGCGGCCGTCGCCCGCGACCGGGGAGAACCGTACCGCCCGCACGGGTGCCTCGGGCCCGTCGGTGAGCCGGCCGAGCACCGCTCCCGTGTCGGTCGCCACGACGGTGACGGCGAAACGGCGCACGCCGGGGTTGTGGTCGGTGGTGTCGATGCTCGCGATCCTCCCATCGGCGGAGATCAGGCCGTTCCACGCCTCGTGCGGGGAGGTGAACAGCCGCCGGGGCGCGGGGGTACCGCGGTCGTGCAGGTGCCAGAGGCTGAAGCCGTCGGGGGCCGCGGCGGTGATCACGACGTCGTCGCCGTGCCGGGCGGTGTCGATGCCGCGCAGGGCGTAGGGCGCGAGGTCGGGGGTCAGGTCGCGGCGGTCGGTCCCGTCCAGGGAGGTGGCCCACACGTGTCCGACCTCGGAGCCGTTGTCGTCGTGCAGGCTGAGCACCCGTTCGCCGTCCGCGCCGAGCACCGCCTCGCCCGGGTCGCCGAAGTCGCCCGGGAGCGGCAGGCCGATGCCTCGCTCGGCGTCCCAGCGGGCGAGCGTCTGGCCCTGCTCGGTGTCCTCGACCACCAGGCACAGGTCGCGCTCGCCCCGGCCCCGGCGCATGGACAGGACGCGGTCGGTGGTGAAGAAACGATGCCAGGACGCGGTCATGGGGCGGGCCTTTCGGGGGTGTCGGCGTGCGAGTGCGGCGCGGCGGGGTCCATGCCCGGGAGGACTTCGGGGAAGTGGCAGGCCGTACGGTGTCCGTCGCCCGACTCGGCGAGCGGCGGGGTCACCTCCGCACATATCCCCTGTGCCTTCCAACAGCGGGTGCGGAACCGGCAACCGGAAGGCGGGGCCAGCGGACTGGGTATGTCGCCCTCCAGCACGATGCGCTTGCGGGCGCGCTGGATCCGTGGGTCCGGGATCGGCACGGCGGACAGCAGCGCCTGCGTGTAGGGGTGTCGCGCGGCCTCGAACAGGGCGTCCACCGGCGCGTGTTCGACGATTCGGCCGAGGTACATCACCGCGACCTCGTCGCTGATCTGACGGACCACGGACAGGTCGTGGGCGATGAACAGGTAGGTCAGCCCGAGCTGTTCCTGGAGGTCTTCCAACAGGTTCACCACTCCGGCCTGGACGCTGACGTCCAGTGCGCTCACCGGTTCGTCCAGGACCAGTACGTCGGGTTCCACGGCCAGGGCCCGGGCGATCCCGATGCGCTGGCGCTGCCCGCCGGAGAACTGGTGCGGGAAGCGGTGGGCGTGCGCGGGGTCGAGGCCGACCAGGTCGAGGAGTTCGTGCACCCGTTCGCGTTCGTGCCCGGGGTGCAGGCCGTGGATCCGCAGCGGTTCGGCGAGGATGGCCTGCACGCTCATCTGCGGGTTGAGCGAGGAGTAGGGGTCCTGGAAGACGAGTTGCACGCGGCGGCGCAGGTCCGACAGGGCCCGCCGGTTCGCGGTGGCGATGTCGGTGCCGTCGAGCAGGACCCGGCCGCCGGCGGGGGTGACCAGGCGCACCAGGCAGCGACCGAGGGTGCTCTTGCCGCAGCCGGTCTCGCCGACCAGGCCCAGGGTGCGCCCGCGCGGGATGGCGAAGTCCACGCCGGAGACGGCCTGTACGACGGCGGCGTTGCGGCCGCGGCCGGTGCGATACTCGGCCACCAGTCCGGTGACGTCCACCGCGGTCGTGGTCATCGCTTCACGCTCCCGATCTCGTGGTGGCGCACGCAGGCCGTGGTGTGCGTCGCGTCGACGGCCAGGAGTGGCGCGTCGGGCTCGCCGCAGACCGAGGGCACCGCGTGCGCGCAGCGGGGCTGGAACGGGCATCCGGTGGGCCGTTCGCTCGGCAGCGGGGGCCGTCCGGGGATCTGCGAGAGTCGTTCGGCACGCCGGTCGATGCGCGGCAGCGACCCGAGCAGGCCGATCGTGTACGGGTGGGCGGGGTGGTGGAACAGCGGGTCGACCGGGCTTTCCTCGAGTTTGCGGCCGCAGTACATGACCATCACCCGGTCGGCGATGCCGGCGACCACCCCCAGGTCGTGGGTGATCAGCAGGACGGAGGTGTGGGTGCGGTCCTGGACACGTTCGATCACGTCGAGGACCTGGGCCTGCACGGTCACGTCCAGGGCCGTGGTCGGCTCGTCGGCGATCAGCAGCGCGGGCTCGTTGGCGATGGCCATCGCGATCATGACGCGTTGGCGCATGCCGCCGGAGAGTTCGTGCGGGTAGCGATCCACTCGCTCGCGCGGGGAGGCGATGCCGACCAGGTCGAGGAGCTCGACGGTGCGTTCGCGCAGGGCCCGGCGATCCCGGCTCGCGTCGTGTACGCCGACGGCCTCGGCGACCTGTGCGCCGATGGTCATCATCGGGTTGAGCGCGGCGAGCGCGTCCTGGAAGACCACGGCGATCTGCTTGCCACGGATCGGGCGCAGTTCCCGGTCGGAGAGGTCGAGCAGTTCCCGGCCGTGCAGGCGTACCGATCCCTCGGCGCGGGCGTTGCGCGGGAGCAGGCCCATGATCGCCATGGTGGCGGCGCTCTTGCCCGAGCCGGACTCGCCGACGATGCCCAGGGTCTCCCCGGAGGCCACGTCGAAGGACAGGCGTTCGACCGCGACCACCGGCCCGGAGTCGGTCCGGTAGGTGACGGTCAGGTCGCGCACGGACAGCACGGGGGGCGTGTCGCCGGCCGCCGGCACGGCCGGGTCGCCGCTCGTCGCGGGAGGCGCTTGGGTGTTCATCACTGCCTTCCTTGGGGGTCGAAGGCGTCGCGCAGGCCGTCGCCGACGAAGTTGACGGCGAGCACGGTGATCAGGATCGCCAGGCCCGGTACGTACAGCAGGTAGGCCTGCGAGGTGCCGATCAGTCCGGCGGCCTGGCTGAGCATGTTGCCCCAGCTGGACTGGGGCGGTTGGATGCCGAACCCGAGGAAGCTGGTGGTGGATTCGAGGATGATGGCCGAGGCGACGGCCAGGGACACGTTGACGGCGATCACGCCGGTGAGGTTGGGCAGCAGGTGGCGCACCACGATCCGCGCGTTCGAGGCGCCGATCACCCGGGCGGCCTGGATGAACTCCTTGTTGCGCAGGGTGAGTACCTGCGCGCGCACCACCCGGGCGATCATGGTCCAGCCGAGGGCGGACAGGACCAGGACGATGGTCGTCGGGGATGGTCCCACCGCCTGGAGTGCCAGGGCCAGCACGGCGATGGCGGGCACGATCAGGAACAGGTCGGTCACCCGCATGATCACCTCGTCGGCCCACCCGCCGGCGAATCCGGCGATCGCGCCGACGGCGGTGCCGACGACGGTGGACAGCAGCGCGACGCAGATGCCGATCGCCAGCGAGACCTGCCCGGCGAACAGCAGTTCGCTGAGGTAGTCGCGACCGAGCGAGTCGGTGCCCAGCCAGTGGCCTGAGGACGGCTGTCGGGCGCCCAGCAGGAGGTCCTGGTGGTTGTGCCCGTAGGGGGCGATCCAGTCGGCGCCGAAACATGCGATCGCCAGTGCGATCAGGATGAACAGGCCGACGACGGCCAGGCGGTGGCGCAGGAATCGGGCCAGGACGATCCGGTATCGGGGCTTGTCCGCGGTGCGCGCGGGTACGGTCGGCGCGGAGTCGCCCGCTGCCGGCGTCGGGGCGGTCGGTGTCCGGGAGGCGGCGATCCGGGCCGCGGCGGAGTCGGTCATCGCAGGGCTACCCTCGGGTCCAGGAGCGCGTAGGCCACGTCCGCCAGCAGGTTGAAGGCGATCACGGCGACGGCCACCACGAGCATCCACGGGATCAGTACGAACACGTCGCCGGCCAGGATCGAGCTGAGGAAGAGTCGGCCCATGCCGGGGATCGCGTAGATCTGTTCGGTGACGACCAGGCCGCCGACCAGGACGGCGGCGTCCAGGGCCACGACGGTGACGAAGGGCGCGAGCGCGTTGCGCAGCGCGTGCCGGAACAGGATGCGCCGGCGCGGAACGCCCTTGGCCCGGGCGGTGCGCACGTAGTCGCTGCCGAGGGCTTCGAGCATCGAGGCGCGGCTGAACCGCGACCAACTGGCGACCAGTCCGATGGTCAGGGTGACGACGGGAAGCGCCAGGTGACGGAAGTAGTCGAGGTTGACCCCGCTCTCCCCGACCGAGTGCAGTCCGACGAAGTACAGCGGGGGTTCGCTCAGGCCGAACTGCTGCCTGGGCCACACCGCCAGGACCTGGATGAGCACCAGGCCGAGCCAGAAGGCGGGCATCGCAATGCCGACGTAGGACAGCCCGGTGAGCACGTAGTCCCCGGCCGAATACTGGCGCGCCGCGGAGTAGATCCCGATGGCGAGGGCGATCACGGCGGCGAACAGCACGCCCCAGAACATCAGTTGCAGGGTGACTTCGAGCGCGGAGCCGATCATCGGCTTGACGGATCCGCTGGTCCGGGTGCTGGTGCCCCAGTCGCCGGTGACGAAGGCCTTCATCCACAGCAGGTACTGCTCGGGCACGGAGCGGTCCAGTCCGAGCAGTTCGGTCTGGCGACGCACGGCGCCCGGGTCGGTGGACTGGCGCAGTTTGGCGAGCGGGTCGAAGGTCGCCCGCACGGCCCAGAACAGGATGTACGAGGCGACCACCAGCACGGGCAGCGAGTAGGCCAGGCGGCGCAGGGTGTATCTCAGCATGGGATGTCCTCGGCGAGGGGTCGGACGCCGGTCATTTCGCCAGTCCCCATTCGGCGAGGTTCCAGAACGGGCCCTGGACGGGGTTGATGCTGATCGGGCCGCCGACCTTCTTGCCGGTCAGCAGGATGTTGGGCACGGCCCCGAGCGGCAGCGACGGCACGGATTCGGCGAGCAGCTTCTCGCTCCGGCGGGACGCCTCCAGCCGGGACGCCTCGTCGACGTCGCTGCCGACCCGGCCGAGCAGCGCGTCCAGGCCGGGGATGTTCGCGCGGACGAAGTTGATGCCCGAGTTGCCGTTGGCGTCGCCGGGGATGGATGCCGAGCCGAAGCTGGCGTCCAGGGTGGGTTCGGGGAAGGTGTCGGTCAGGTTCCACAGTCCGAGTTGGAAGTCCCCGGCCGGAGCGACCTTGCCGAACAGGTTCGCGGCGCTGGTGTTCTTGATGGTCATCTTGAATCCGGCCTGACGCAGTTGCGATTGCAGGATCTGCTCGGTGAGTTCGCGGCTCTGGTTGCCGGCGAGGGAGACGATCGTGAACTGTGCGGCGCGGCCGTCCTTGGCCCAGATGCCGTCGCCGTTCTTCGCCCACCCGGCGGCGGTCATGATCTGTCCGACCCGGGTGAGGTCGCGCCGATAGACGGCGAAGTCCTCGGCGGCGAACGCGGACACCAGCGGGGACAGGAAGCTCTGCGCGGGCGCGGTCACGCCCAGCGAGCCGAAGAGTTTGCGCACGATCGCGGCGCGGTCGATGGAGTAGGCGAACGCCTCGCGCACCGCCTTGGAGTCGAACGGGAACGCGGCGTTGTTCATCCACAGCGCCTGGAGGTTGCCGGTACGGGTCTCCACCTGCATGTCGGCGCTGCCGCCGAGCGAGTTGATCTGGGAGAGCACGTCGAGTTGCGGCGTCGGGTACAGGGCGTCGAGCTGGCCGCTGGCGAATGCCTGGAACTCCGCGGCGGTGTCGGTGGTGAACTGGAACGTCACCTTGTTCAGGTGGGGTTTGGGGCCCCAGTAGCGCTCGTTGGGGACCAGGGTGACGGAGGTGCCCCTGATCCAGGAGGCGATCTTCCACGGCCCGCCGCTGAAGCCGTAGCCGTTCTTCATCACCTCGTTGCGGTCCTTGCCCTCCAGGAGGTGGGCGGGCAGTACGCCGTACTCGGCGCCGAACAGCTGTCGCCAGTTGGCGTAGGGGGACTTGAGGGTGACGATCGTGGTGCGCGCGTCCGGGGTGGCGATCGTGTCGATGAGGTCGTAGCCGGTCTGGGTGAAGACGTCCTTGCCGTCGCGGATCTGCAGCGCGGTGTACTTCAGGTCGGCCGAGGTGATGGGTTGCCCGTCGGACCAGACCGCGGCGGGGTTGAGCGTGTAGGTGATCGTCTGGCGCCCGTCCGCCACCTCGGTGGTGGGCGTGCCGGCCATCAGCGGGGAGGCGACGGGCACCCAGTCCCTGCCCCGCTGTACGACGGTGAAGACCTGCGGGATGGTCTGCGCCTGCATGAGGTAGGTGCCCCAGATGGAGCCGGCGCAGGTGGAGATCCAGTCGGCGCAGTCCGGCTCCTGTTCGGCGCCGATGACCAGGCTTCCGCCGTCCTTGACGGGGACGTCGCGGATGGAGTTGGTCCCCGGCGCCAGCGCCGGCGCACCGGAGGTGCACGCGGTCGCCACGAGCACGGTCAAGGCGGCGAGGGCACCGGCCACGGGGTTGCGCAGCCTTCGGGCTCTGGGCGGCCGATGGCCGGTTCGTTCAGGAATCATGGTGTTCGACCTTCCCTGTACGGGATGTCCCCGGGACTCGAGGATCAAGGGTAAGGAGACGTGAACGGCATAGCAATACACATAGGCTAGGAGTTAGCCGATGAGATTGACTTGAAATGTGGCCATGGCTCCGCCAGGCTCGGAACAAGGGCGCCCACCGGCGCCGACTACCGGGAAGGAACCCCGCACATGAGTGCCCCGAACGCCGAGGAACCCTCCGGTGCGCCGGCGAAAACCACCGGCCCCAGGCGCCGTCGACTGCCCCGGGACACCCTCAGCCGCCAGGTGATCCTGGAGGCCGCCGAGCGGGTCGCCGCCCGGGACGGGCTGGACGCCTTCACCTTCCAGTCGCTCGCCAAGGAGGTGAACGCCCACCCGACGTCGCTGTATCGGCACTTCCGCGACAAGGACCAGTTGGTCCTGGAGCTGATCGACGACCTCCGGGCGCGCTCCTACGGCGGCCGTCTGGAGGCGACCGACTCCTGGCGCGAGGATCTGCGCACACTGGCCCGCTATGTACACGAACACCTGATGCGCTACCCCCAGTTCGCCGTGCAGATGGCCGCGCGCACGACCCGCAGGCCCACCGAGTTCGCCAACGTCGAGTTCGCCTTGGACGCGCTGTTGCGCGCCGGCCTCGACGAGGAGGACGCGGCCATGTACCTGCGCGTGTTCGGCAACGTGGTGCGCTCGCTGGCGAGCATGGAGGCGGGCATGCTCGTCCTGGACCCGGAGACCCGCGACGGCGACACGCTGGCCTGGCAGTTGGAATACCGCAGGCTGCCGGCCGAGAAGTATCCGCGCATCGCCGCGATGAGCGGGGAGCTTCGGGACATCGGCGACCCCCGGGTCTTCGACACCGCCGTGGACCTGTTCCTCGACGCGATCGAGGCGCGTGCGGCACAGGCCCGGGAGGCGAGGGCCGCGAAGGAGGGGGCCGCGCCCGACGCGGAGGAATGAGCCGACCCGGGCGGGGCGACCGGTGTGCCCTGTGTCAGCCGGCGGTCGCGGTGACCGCCGGCGCCCGGATCAGTCCGGCCACCAGCCTCGCGCGCTCCGGGAGGGAATCCAGGTCCACCCACTCGTGTCGGGCGTGCGCGCCGGCGCCGGCGGGTCCGAGGCCGTCCAGGGTGGGAATGCCCAGTCCGGCGGTGAAGTTACCGTCGGAGGCGCCGCCGACCCGGGCCTCCCCGAGTGCGGCGAGCCCCTGCTCGCGGGCCAGGCTGCGGGCGGCCGACAACAGGTCTACGGACATGCCGCGTTCCAGCGGGGGGCGGTTGATGCCTCCCGCCAGTTCGACCCGGGCCTCGGGCAACCGCGCGCACAGTGCGCTCAGCGCCCGCTCGACGCGTTCCAACTCCCGCCGCTCCCAGGCCCGTACGTCGATCTCGACATGGGCCGACTCGGGCACGGTGTTGGTCGTGGTCCCGGCCGAGCCGACGGTGGGGGTGACGGTCGTACCGCGCCCGGTGTCGCCGAGGGCGTCGATCGCCAGCACCTGGTGCGCCAACTCCACCAGGGCGTTGACCCCCGACTCCGGTTCCAGTCCGGCATGGGCCGCGCGCCCGCGTACGGCCAGGCGATACAGCGCCACACCCTTGCGGGCGGTCTTCAGGGCCCCGTCCTGACCGGGTTCGAGGACCAGTACCGCCCGGCAGTCGGCCGCCGCCGCCTCGACCAGCGCGCGCGAGGTGGGCGAGCCGCGCTCCTCGTCGCCGGTGACCAGCATCCGCACGTCGTCGGCGCCTCCCGTCAGCTCCAGCGCGTCCAGCGCCGTGACCAGACCCGCCTTCATGTCGAACACCCCGGGCCCGGTCGCCCGCCCGTCCACCGCGGTGAACGGACGCTCGGCGAGGGTGCCCAGCGGCCACACCGTGTCGGCGTGGCCGAGCAGCAGCACCGGGGCCCGCGCCGGGTCGCGGACCCGCTCGTGCACGTACAGGTGCGGCACCCCGTCGCTGACCACTCGTTCGGCCCGGCCCAGCAGGCCGCTCGACCACGAGGCCAGCAATTCGTACAGCGGGTCCAACCCCGGGGCGTGGCCGGACGGCGTCTCCAGTTCGACCAGTTGGCGCAGTCGGTCCAGGGAGCGCGCGGCGTCGACGTCGTGGGAGGTGGTGCTCAACGGGTGCCTCCCGATTCGGTGGGCCGGCAGAACGACGTCAGGGCCCGCGCCACCTCGTGGGACGCTTCCTCGCACAGGTAGTGGTCGGCCTCGATCGGCGCCGCGTCGACGTGGCGCGCATACGACCGCCAGACGCCCGGCACGTCGAAGGAGCGCCCCACGTAGCTCTTCGTCCCCCACAGCGCGAGCAGCGGAGCCTCGATCACCCGGCCGCGTTCGCGGTCCCGGCGGTCGTGCACCAGGTCGACGCCGGCCGCGGCCCGGTAGTCGGCACACGACGCGCGCACCGTGTCCGGGTCGAAGCAGCGCGCGTATTCGGCCATCGCCGCCTCGTCGAACGGCGCACCGCCCGCGTGCCGACCGGCGAAGCGGCTGCGCAGCCAGGCGTCGGTGTCCGCGAGGATCAGCCGCTCGGGCAGGTCGGACTCCAGCGCGAGGAAGAACCAGTGGAAGTAGGTGGAAGCCATCGCCCGATCGACGTTGTCGAACATGTGCAGCGTCGGCACCACGTCCAGCACGGCGACGCACCGCACCCGCTCGGGCGAATCGAGCGCCATCCGGTGGGCGACGCGGGCGCCCCGGTCGTGGCCGGCGACCGCGAAGCGCGCGAAGCCCAGGCACTGCATCAGCGCGACCTGGTCGGCGGCCATGACCCGCTTGCTGTAGGGCGTATGGGAGGGCGTGTCGGCGGGTTTGTCGCTGTCCCCGTAGCCGCGCAGGTCCGCCAGCACGACGGTGTGGCCGGCCGCGATCAGCTCCGGGGCGACCCGGTGCCACATGGCCGAGGTCTGCGGGTAGCCGTGGAGCAGCAGGATCGGAGGGCCGTCGCCGCCGACGAGGGCGTTGATCCGCACGCCGTCGCGGGAGGACCGCACGCGACGCAGGCCGGGCGGCGGGTGGTACGTGGTCATGCGGCCGTCCCGGAGCGGCGCAGTTCCTCGATGAAGGCGTCGCACACCTCGTCCGTCGACAGTGTGCCGCCGAGGTCGGGGGTGACGGTGCCGGCGGCGACGACCCGATCCAGGGCCCGGACGAGGCGGTCGGCCGCCTCCTTCTCGCCGAGGTGCTCCAGCATCAGCGCGCCGGACCGGATCTGGCCGATCGGGTCGGCCGATCCGGTGCCGACGATGTCCGGCGCGGAGCCGTGGATGGGCTCGAACATCGAGGGGTGGCGGCCGGTGGGGTCGATGTTGCCGCAGGGGGCGACGCCGATGCTCCCGGCGAGGGCGGCGGTCAGGTCGCTGAGGATGTCGCCGAACAGGTTGGAGGCGACGATCACGTCGAAGCGGGTGGGGTCCAGGACGAGCAGCGCGGCGAGGGCGTCGACGTGGTACGAGGTCAGCTCGACGTCGGGGAAGTCGGCGGCGACCTCGGCCACCACCTCGTCCCAGAACGGCATGGTGTGCACGATGCCGTTCGACTTGGTCGCGGAGGCCACCCGGCCCGAGCGGGTACGGGCGAGCCCGAACGCGTAGCGGGCGATGCGCTCGACGCCCATACGGGTGAACACGGCTTCCTGCACGGCGAGTTCGTGGGGGCGGCCCCGGTACAGCCGGCCACCGACCTCGCCGTACTCGCCCTCGGTGTTCTCCCGCACCACGACCAGGTCGAACGGTCGTTCGTCGCGCAGCGGCCCACGGATCCCGGGCAGCGAGCGCACCGGGCGCAGCGAGACGAACTGGTCGAACTCGCGCCTGATGGGGATCAGCAGCCCCCACAGGGACACGTGATCGGGAACCTCCGGCGTGCCGACCGCCCCGAGCAGGATCGCGTCGGCGGCGCTCAGCTGCTCGATCCCGTCGCTCGGCATCATCGCACCGGTCTCGGCATGGAACGCGCAGCCCCAGGGGTACTCCGTCCACAACAGTTCGAACCCGTGCGTCGCGGACAACACGTCGAGAACGCGCCGAGCAGCCGCCACGGTCTCCCGACCGATGCCGTCACCGGGTATCGCCGCGATCCGATATGTACGCATACGAACTCCCATCACCCTCACTAGCAATGCACCTAGCCTATGAGATAGCCACGATGAATTGCTAGAGGTTCGCACGGCACGCCCGCCGGCGCCACCGACCCCGCCTCTGCCTCGCACCTGCCTCGGCTTTCGCCCTGTGCCCGCGCCGCGCGCCGCGCCGCGCCTGCCCCACCCCGCCCCCGTGCCGGCGCGTTGCGCCCCCACCCCGGCCCCGCCGCTCGGACGGGCCACCGCCCGCCGCGCTACGGGCCGCCTTGCTCGTGTGCTGCTGTCGGGCTTCTCAGGCTTGGCCGGTGAGGCGGGTGTGAATGGCTTGGGCGGTGGTGTGGGCGTGTTGGTCCACGAGCGTGAAGTGGTCGCCGGGGACGGTGACTTCGGTGTGCGGCAGGCTCCACTGCGGGGGCGGGTCGGTGTGGGGCAGTGGGTGTTCGGCGCGTACGTACAGGGTGGGGCAGGCGAGAGGGGTGGGGGTCCAGTCGGCGAAGAGTTCGAAGTACCGGGCCATGGCGGTGAGCCGGGCGGGGTCGGAGGCGGCGAACTCCGCCGCTTGGCGCAACATGTCCGATTGCCATCGCGGGGAACGCCCGAGCCCGGTCGCCGTGCACGGGGGGATAGGTGTCCACCAGGACGACGGCCGTCGGGGCGGCCCCCTCGGACTCCAGGCGCTCGGCCACGGCATGGGCCACCCAGCCGCCGGCCGACCGTCCCAGCAGTACCGCCGGGCCGCCAGCCGCGGCGGCGGCCGCGCGGACGGCGGCGGCCTGGGCGGTGACGAGGGCGTCCAGCGTGGCGGGTAGGGCCTCCCGGGCCTCGAACCCCGGGTGCCGCACCGCGGAAACCGGCCGCAACCCGCGCAGCGCGACGCCGAGGCGCGCGTACTCCTGCGGTCCGGACAGCGCGCTGAGCGCGGGGACGCAGACGAGCGGGGCGCCCGCGCCGCCCGTCGCGAGCGGGATGGGATGGTGCGTCGCGCCGCGCGTCCCGGCCCGGTCGAAGACCGGACGCAGGCGCGCGGCGATGGTCAGCAGCGCCATGCCGTCCCAGTCCTGTCCCTGGGCGCAGGCGGTACGCAGGAGCGCGCCCAGGGAGTCCGGCGCTCCCCCTGCGGGCGGTGGTACGTCGGGGGAGCGCGGGCCGGCGACCGGCGGCGGACCCGTGCCCTTGTCGGCGAGGCGACCCGGGGAACCTGCGGCGGCGGCACCCTCCGGAGGTGCCTCGGCGGCGTACCGCCGGGTCAATTCGGCCGCGAGCGCGCGGGGCGTCGGGAAGTCGAACAGCAGCGTGGAGGGCAGGACCAGCTCGGTCCCGGCCGCGAGTTCGTTGCGCAACTCGACCGCGGCGAGCGAGTCCAGCCCGAGGTCCGCCAGCCGGGTGTCCTCGTCGACCTCGTCCACGGCGTCCCGGTGGCCCAGGACGCGCGCCGCCAGGGTGCGGACCCGCGCGAGCAGCGTCCCGGCCCGCTCGGCGGCGGGGGCGGCGGGGAGCCGGGTCGCCGCCGAGTCGTCGCGACCGGCGGACGGGGCGAAGCGGGCCGCCACCACGACGGGTTCATCCCCGGCCACGGCGGCGTCGAAGAGGGCCAGGCCCTCCGCCGGCCCGAGCGGGGCGAAACCGGAGCGGAACATCCGCAGTCGATCCGCGTCGCCGAGGTGCGCCATCATGCCGTCGTGCTGCCGCCACGGACCCCAGGCGATCGACGTACCAGGCAGTCCGAGCCGTGCGCGGTCTCGTGCCAGCGCATCCGACACGCAGTTGGCCGCGGCGTAGTTGGCCTGGCCGGCGGAGCCGAAGGTGCCCGCCACGGAGGAGAACAGCACGAACACGGCCGGGTCGTGTCCCCGGGTGAGGTCGTGCAGGGCCAGCGCGGCGTCCGCCTTGGGCCGCAACACCCGCCGCAGCCGGTCGGTGGTGAGCGCCGTGACGACGCCGTCGTCCAGCACGCCGGCGGTGTGCACGACGCCGGTCAGCGGGTGGGCCTCCGGTACCGCGTCGAGCAGCGCGGCCGGCGCGGTCCGGTCCGCGACGTCACAGGCGTGGACGGCCACCCGGGCGCCCGCCTCGCGCAGTTCCGCGACGAGTTCCCGGGCCCCGGGAGCGTCCGGCCCGCGTCGGCCGGCGAGCAGCAGATGCCGGACGCCGTGCGCGGTGACCAGGTGCCGCGCCACCAGCATGCCCAGCGAGCCGGTGCCGCCGGTGACCAGGACCGTGCCGTCCGGGTCGAGGGGCCGCCGTTTCGGCGCCGCCTCGACCAGTGGCACCAGCTTCGGCACGTAGACCGTGCCTCGGCGGACGGCCGCCTCCGGCTCCGAGCCGGCCAGGAGCGCGGGCAGCGCGGCGTGGGAGTCGGAGTGGTCGCCCACGTCGATCAGGGCGAAGCGCCCCGGGTGTTCCCGCAGCGCGGACCGGACCAGGCCCCACACCGGGGCGTGCGACGCCACGGCCGCCGCCGCGCCGGGACGGGCGTCGTCGCGGTCCGCGTGGACACCCTCGTCGGCCGGGTCGACGGCGTCGCACGTCACGAGCACCAGACGGGTGCGGGCCAGGTGCGGTTGTGCGAGCCACTCCCGCACGAGCGTCAGCGCCCAGTCCGCCGTACGCAACATCTCGTGCGCGGCCCGGGTCATGCCGGACGGCGGGCACACCGCCACGACGACGGCCGACGACGCGTCGCACGCCCCCGGGTCGGCGAACACCGGGACGCCGGAACCCGGCGGCGCGAGGGCGTCCACCGGCGGTGTACCGGCCGCGCCCAGGACCCCCCAACGCAGCGTCCCCGCACATGTGGGCGGCTCGACCGACGGCACCCAGTCCATCCGATGCAGGGCGACGGTGACCGGCGTCGTCGCCCCGGTGCGCGGAAGGGGGCGCAGCGTCAGCGACCGCACCGTCGCCACCGGCGCGCCGCGCTCGTCGCTCAGCTCCACGGTGGTCCGCCCGTCGGCCCCGGGAGCCATCCGTACCCGCAACCGCCGTACGCGGGTGGCGTGTACGCGCACTCCGCCGAAGGCGAACGGCAGCGACAGGCCGCCGGCCGAGGAACCACCCGATCCGGCATCGTCGGTGACGAGACCGTCCAGCGCCAGGGCATGCAGCGCCGCGTCGAGCAGTGCGGGATGCAGGACGAACCCCGGCCCGTCCGACGCGGAGGCGCGGGCCGCTTCGGGCAGGGCGACGTCGACGTACAGCTCGTCGCCGCGCTTCCACGCGGCGCGCATGCCCCGGAAGGCGGGGCCGTAGTGCAGCCCGCCGGTGGCCAACCGCTCGTACGGTCCGGCCTGCGGGCCGTCGTCATACAGCGGCGTGGCCCCCTCCGGTGGCCAGGACGCGTGCGGCGTGGGCGCGCCGTCGGCCGCAGCCCGCTCCACCGACGAAAGCGTGCCGGCGGCGTTCCGCAGCCACGGCCGATCGCCCGCCGGCGTGTCCGGCCGGAAGTGGAACAACACCGACCGCCGCCCCGCGTCGTCGACCCCCGCCACCCGCACCTGTACCGCGACGCCGCCGTCCGACGGCAGCGCCGGCGGCGTAGTCAGGACCAGCTCGTCCAGGACATCCGCGCCCACCAACCCACCGGCGTGGAGGGCCATTTCGACGAAGGCGGCGGCCGGGAGCAGCACCTCCCCGCCCACGACGTGGTCGGCGAGCCACGGCTGCTCGCGCACCGACAACACCCCACTCAGCAACACCCCGTCGTCGTCGGCCGTGCGGGTGCCCGACCGCAGGAACACATGGCCGCCCCCGGGCGCCGGCACCGGCTCGGGCTCGGGCTCCAGCCAATACCGGCGACGCTGGAAGGCGTACGTCGGCAACCCGACGCGTCGCCCACCGCGCCCGGCGAACACGGCCGCCCAGTCGACGGGCGCGCCATGGGCGTACAGCGCACCCAACGTGTCGAGCAGCGCGTCCGCCTCAAGCCGCGCCCCGCGCAGTGTCGCCAGGACCTGCGGCGCCGAGTCCGCCGAAGCCGTTCCGGACGCGGCGAGGCAATCGTGTACCAGGCCCGTGAGCACCGCGTCCGGCCCGAGTTCGACGTAGTGCGCCGCGCCCCGCTCACCCAGATACGCCACCGAATCGGCGAAGCGGACCGGGCGGCGGACATGGTCGACCCAGAACTCCGGCGTGCACAGTTCCTCATCGGTGGCCGCCCGACCCGCCACGGCGCTGATCAGCGGCAACCGCGGTGCGGCGAAGGACAGTTGCCGAACCACGTCGGCGAACTCGGTCAACATCGGCTCCATCCGCGCGGAATGGAAGGCGTGGCCGACCCGCAGCGGCGTCACCGGGCGACCCCGCTCGCGGAAGTACGCGGCGACCTCCCCCACCGCGGCCTCGTCGCCGGAAACCACCACCGAGGTGGGCCCGGCTCGACCGTTCGTGGCGTACGGCCGAGCAGGGCCGCCACCTCGCCGCGCACCAGTGCGGTCAGGTCTCGCGCCGGCGTCCCGGCGGCCGGCGTGTCCAGTGCGCGGGCCGGCAGGCCGGCGAGGTCGCGCCGCAGGGTCTTGCCTGACGCGGTTCGGGGCAGGCCCGCCACCTCGAACAGGTCGACGGGCACTTTGCCAGCGGACAGTTCCGCGCGGCCGGCCACGGCGGCGTCCGCCACGCCGGGCAACCGCCGTAGTACGGCCTCCACTTCCGAGGGATGGATGTTCACTCCGCCTCGGACGATCAGGTCGCTCGCCCGGCCGGTGACGGCCAGTCCGCCGAGGGCGTCGATCCTGGCCAGGTCGCCGGTGCGGTACCAGCCGTCGCGCAATACCTCGGCGGTGGCGTCCGGCCTGCCGTGGTAGCCGACCATCACGCCGGGCCCGTTGACCCACAACTCCCCTTCGCCCACCTCCCGGCCGTCGGGCCCGCCGCCGACCCGGACCCGGATGTCGGGCAGCACCCGGACACTCGCCCCGGGGCCCGTCGCCTCGCCCGGCGCGGGCATCGTGACCGGACCGGCCTCCGTGCTGCCGTAGTGCTCCAGATACGGAACACCGCAGACCGCCTCGAACGACTCGCGGAAGCCGGGCACTGCCGCGGCTCCACCGCTGACACAGCCCCGCAGCGTCGGGGCGCCGAGCCCGCCGCCGGCCTCGCCCCGGACCGCGTCGAGCAGGGCCGAATGGGTGGTCGACACCCCGCCGAGCAGGGTGAACGCGGCGTGCTCGCGGCGCAGTTCGCCGAGTACTCCCGCCACCGAGAACCGGGGCAGCACCGTCGCGCTCGCCCCTACCGCGGTCACCCCGAGGAAGCACACCACCTGGCTCATCGCGTGGTGGAGCGGCAACGGCCAGAGCACGTGGTCGTGTTCGGACAGCCCCAGGACGCCGACCAGGCCCGCCGCGATCGGCGCGAGGCGGTTGCGCTGGGTCAGCAGGACGCCCTTGGGTACACCGGAGGAGCCCGACGTGTAGAGCAACCAGGCCACTTCGTCCAGCGCGAGATCGTCCCGAGCCGGCGTGGGCGGCTCGGTGCCCACCAACTCCTCGTACCGCAGGGCCGCATCCGCCGGCCAGGCCGAGCCGTCACCCGAGCCACCCAAGTCACCCGAGTCCTCGGCGCCACCGTCGGCCACCACGAACGTCAGCCCGGAGCACACCGGCTCCGCTCGCCGCCGCGTCAGGCAGGCGACATCGGTGACGAGCACCACCCGCGCCCCGCTGTCCGCCAGCGAACGGGCCAGTTCCCGGTCCGAGTTCCCGGGATCCAGGGGCACACCCACACCACTCGCCCGGGTGACGGCAAGCAGGCTCTCGACCGCCTCGACCCGATTCCCGAGCAGCACCGCCACCCGGTCGCCACGCTCCACGCCGAGCCCCGCAAGATGACCGGCCAGCCGCGCGGTCCGGCGTTCCGACTCCCGGTAGGTGACCCGTGTGCGGCGGTCCCGAAACCAGACCTTGTCCCCCGAGCGCCGGGCATGTCGCCCCAGCAACTCGGGCAGCGGCCGGACGATGTCGGCGTGCGCAACCACCACCCGCATGACCTCCCGGAGACGATCCGCCGCCGAAAACGACGACACGCTCCACGGAGTTCCCTCCCGACACCGAACAAACCCACATCGGGCCCGCCGGCAGGCCCTCCCCCGCACCCCGGCGCATCGAGGCGGGCGGGTCCCCCGTTCCGACCCAGAGGGACGGAACAAGGAACCCTGCGCACCACCTCGATCAGGCTCAGTCGATACAGAACTCGTTGCCCTCGATGTCCTGCATCCCGATGCACGACTCGTTGAACTCGTCGGCGAGCAGGACCCGCTCGCATACCGCGCCGAGCGCCTCCAGTCGCACCCGCTCGGCCTGGAGCGCGGCAAGGCGCTCCTCACCGACGAGCCCGGTGCCGACCCGCACGTCGAGATGCACCCGGTTCTTGACGACCTTGCCTTCGGGAACCCGCTGGAAGTACAGGCGCGGGCCCTCGCCCGTGGGATCCAGGCAGGCGAACCCCGCACCCTGGCGCTCGGGCGGCAACGAGCGCGTGTAGTCGTCCCAGGTGTCGAACCCCTCCGGCGGCGGCGGTACGACGTACCCCAACACCTCGCACCAGAAACGGGCAACGCGCTCGGGGTCCGCGCAGTCGAAGGTGACTTGGAACTTCTTGATCGATGACATCGCTCCACCGTAGCGACGGCCCCCGAATACCGGCCCTGCGGGTGCCGCCGGCGCACCCGGGCGACCCGGCCGCGCGTACGCATCACGAGACCGAATTGCATAGTCATGCGGGATCCTGTATATCTTTCCCATGTCCAAGGTTCTCACCTCCCTGCCCACCGGCGAACGCGTCGGTATCGCCTTCTCCGGCGGCCTCGACACGTCCGTCGCCGTCGCGTGGATGCGCGACAAGGGTGCCGTCCCGTGCACCTACACCGCCGATATCGGCCAGTACGACGAGCCCGACATCGCCTCGGTGCCCGGCCGCGCGCGGACCTACGGCGCGGAGATCGCCCGCCTGGTCGACTGCCGGGCGGCGCTGGTCGAGGAGGGCCTGGCCGCACTCGCCTGCGGCGCGTTCCACATCCGCTCCGGCGGGCGCGCCTACTTCAACACCACCCCGCTCGGCCGCGCCGTGACCGGCACCCTGCTGGTGCGGGCGATGCTGGAGGACGACGTCCAGATCTGGGGCGACGGGTCGACGTTCAAGGGCAACGACATCGAGCGGTTCTACCGCTACGGTCTGCTCGCGAACCCGCACCTGCGCATCTACAAGCCGTGGCTCGACGCCGACTTCGTCACCGAGCTGGGCGGCCGCAAGGAGATGTCGGAGTGGCTGGTGGCCCACGGGCTGCCCTACCGCGACAGCGCCGAGAAGGCCTACTCGACGGATGCCAACATCTGGGGCGCCACCCACGAGGCCAAGACGCTCGAACACCTGGACACCGGCGTCGAGACCGTCGAGCCGATCATGGGCGTGCGGTTCTGGGACCCGACCGTGGAGATCGCCCCCGAAGACGTCACGATCGGGTTCGACCAGGGCCGCCCCGTCAGCATCAACGGCAAGCGGTTCGCCTCCGCCGTTGACCTGGTCATGGAGGCCAACGCCACCGGCGGCCGGCACGGCCTGGGCATGTCGGACCAGATCGAGAACCGGATCATCGAGGCGAAGAGCCGCGGCATCTACGAGGCGCCCGGCATGGCGCTGCTGCACATCGCGTACGAGCGCCTCGTCAACGCCATCCACAACGAGGACACCCTCGCGCACTACCAGTTCGAGGGCCGTCGGCTGGGCCGGCTGATGTACGAGGGCCGGTGGCTGGACCCGCAGGCGCTGATGATCCGCGAGGCGCTGCAGCGCTGGGTCGGCTCCGCGGTGACGGGCGAGGTGACCCTGCGGCTTCGGCGCGGCGAGGACTACTCGATCCTGAACACCACCGGGCCCGCCTTCAGCTACCACCCGGACAAGTTGTCGATGGAGCGCACCGAAGACTCGGCGTTCGGCCCGGTGGACCGGATCGGCCAGCTGACCATGCGCAACCTCGACATCGCCGACTCGCGCGCCAAGCTGGAGCAGTACGCCGGCCTCGGCATCGTCGGCACCACCCACCCCGCCCTCATCGGCGCCCTCCAGGCCCCGCCGACCGCCCTGATCGAAGACATGCCGGAAGGCGGCGCGGAAGCCATCGCCTCCCGCGGCGAGGTATCCGACGACGACCAACTCCTCGACCGAGCAGCCATGGAACTCGGCACCGACTGACCCACCCCGCCCAAGGGCCCGCCCCCGAACGACGAATTCCAGGGGCGGGCCCACTCGGCGCGCAACCTACGACGCCCGGTCTCCCATCGCACGGGGACGCAGAACCATGAGCGAGTCCTCCAGGGCCGCCACCATGGCGAAGGGGAACCGGTCGAGTTCGAGACACAGTGCGACGTCATCGGGATGAACTCCTCGACGCACGCCCTCCGTGAGCTCGGCGGCGGCGCGCGACGCACCGGCACGGCGGAGAAACCCGCCGGCATCCGTATCGGCCCCGACGGCTCTGCGAGCTATGTACTGGGCACACGCCAAGTCCTCATCGGCCCGCCCATCCTCACCGGTGACCACGAACGTGACACCGTCGCTCCCGCGCACCCGCAGGAGCCGAGCAGTCGCCTCCGCCACCACGAACCCGGCGCACAACACCAACGACGCGTCCTTGACCGCGAGAGCACCGACCGTCCCCGCCGTGGTCTTTTGCACAACGGTCCGCCCACCGAGGTCGACCGATCGCAGCAACCCCGGCGAATTGACGAAGTCGAAGCCGGGTGCGGGCGGACCATCCTTGATCGCCACCCAATCCGGATGCCGCGCCTTCAGCGCCAGAGCCTCGGCCGGCGACTCCGCGAGAACGATCCGATCCGCCCCCCGGGCAAAGACCCAGCCGGCCACGGTAAAGGCACGCATCACGTCGACCACGACCGCCACGGACGGGACTTCACCCAGATCACCAATGCCGAGAAACCGAACATCCATCCGAACATGATCGTGCACTCCCACCCGACACCACCATGCCCGGGGCGGTGGTGGGGGTCAGTTCAGGCCGGTGAGGAATTCGATGCGGCATGCGGGCTCGAAAGCCTCCGCTCGCCCGCCGACGCGCTCTACCCCGCCTCGACCAGCACGATCGTCACGACGGACAGTACGAAGGCCGTGATGAAACCCGCCAGTTGGTGCTGCGCCGAACCCGTGGACAAATCGGCCTGGGCCACCATGCTGCCGATCGCGATACCGGACAGGGTCGTGGGCACCATGAGCAGCCGGGTCAACCGGGAATCCGCGTCGAGGCCACCCGCGAGCAGCTTCCATCCGTTGCGCGCCAGACCCACGCCCAGCGCCAGGACGAACGGGCCGAACAGGGCCACCCACCCCCAGTCGGCGAAGGCGCTGATCCCCCAGACCAACCCGGCCGCGCCGGCGCCGCCCACGATCAGTCCGTACAGGATGCAGAGCGTACCCGCGACCGTGGTGACGCCCGAGCGGTGCCGCGGGGGACGCCGGGACAGGCTGCCGCGACGCGGGTCGACGGGCGGGTACGACATGGCACAACCTCCGGAACGGGACGGGCACTTGACGAGCCTCGGCAAGCTATCCGCCCCGTATCGGGAAAAGAGAGGGACTTCCCGGCGCTTCCGCCTGCGGGTGCGCTGGGGTCGGTCCCGTCGAGGGTGCGCCGATCGCACGGGGGTTCGAGGCGGCGGGCCGTGCGTCTGAACGGGCGCCGGTGCGGGTACACGCCGTTGCCCGGCACCGGGACGTGTCCGGTACGGGCGTGCTCCGCCGGTTCCATGTTCAGGGAGAGTTCGTGATGTTTCCATTCGATCCCGAATCGCCGACGCCGACACCGACCCATCACGAACCTGCCGCGCCCACCGGGCGTTTCGGGACGTGGGCCACCCCGCCCGGCACCCCGGCCACACCGCCGCGACCCACCGAACCTCCGTCCCGCCCGGAGGCTCGTCCGGAGAATCGCCCGCAGGTCGACCCGGAGGATCCGGCACCCACGTGGCCCGCCTCCGCGCCGGCGCCGGCTCCGGCCCCGGTCGCGGTCGCGGAACCCGCCGCGCCGCTCGTCGCGCACCCCGCACCGAGCGCCCCGATCGAGGAACCGTCCGGCCACCCGCAAAGGGTCTACAACGAGCCGGCGGACAAGCTGCTCCGCATCGCGGCCACGCATCGGTCGGTCCCGGATCTCGCCCGGATGATCACGATCCTGGACGACGGTTCGGGAACGGCCGCCGACGACGCGTTGCGGGAAGCGGCAATGACGCGGCCGGTAAGCGATCTGGTACTGCTGACGGATCTGTTGCGGAACCCCACCTACGCCGCGCAGGACGGAGGGCCCACCACGGAGTCCGACCCGCACGCACCGGGCGGCACCGCCACGTTCGCGCCCGAATCCGCGCCGCGGCGCTCGGCCGCGGCCGGAGGGGCGGGCCTGCGGTGGGTCACGGCGGCGGGTCTGGCGGTCTCCGGGGTGGCGTTGGGCAGCGCGATTCCCGCGACCTTCCGCACGCCTCCGTACACCGCCGCGTGGTTGGCCGCAGTGGCGCTGACCTGCCTGTTCCTGGCCGGACTGACCTCCGTACGCGCCGGCCGGAACGCGCGTCTGGCGGCCCTGGCGGCGGGATGCGCCACCATCGCCACCGCCGTCGTACCGCAGCTGACCGCCGGACGGCACACCGCCGCATGGCTCGACACATCGGGCCTGATCGCCCTGGGCGCGGGCTCGATCACCACCCTGTGCGCGGCGGCGTTCCTCGCCCGACAGATCGACCTGCCGAACTCCCGACAGCCCAAGCAGCCGGTCGCCTTCGAGCCGTGGGAGGCCACGATGCTGGAGAACCGCCCACCGAGCACCACCCGCATGCTCGGCTGACCCCGCAGACCATCCGGGCCGCCCGGTCGCCCGGGCCGCCCGGGTCACCGGGTCACCGGGTCACCCGCACCCCCCCGACGCCCCGATGCCCGTCACGGCCGGTTCGAGTCCGGTCGTGGCGGGCATCCGCGTTCACTCCGCCGGCGCCGGCCGCAACGACGCCCCGTCGCGATTTCCGGCCGGCAACCCACCGACGGGTCAGCGACGTTCGGGATCCGTGCCGGGGCGCTGGGTCTGCACGGTGCGGTCGGGGTCCCTCAGCAGATCGGCCAGCAGTACCAGATCGCGCACCGGCCGCGTCATCGCCGCTTCGCGCAACGCGTCGTCGGCGGCGGCCTCCGAGTAGTCCCTCAGGATCGCCACCATCCGGGCGACGTCGGGAACCGACCGATGGGTCGCCACCAGCCGCAACAGCCGCTCCGCCGCGTCCGCCGGCGGCCCCTGCACGGGTTCGGGAAACGCATCCTCGACCGCCACGCCGGGTGCCCCCACCGCCGACCCCCGGGTGTCCTGCATGGGGTGCCCGGGCGTCGGGACGGGCTGTCGCGGAGTCGGATCCCGCCTCGGCCGGTTGGTCCGCGAGGTGTTTCGCGGCGGCAGTGCGGGCGGCGCGGGCGGCGGCGCCCATGTCTCGAAGTGCGCCGTGGGCGCGACGGGTTCGTGGCGGGCCGGTGTCGGGGTCGGCGATTCGGGGTCGGATGCGAACGTCACGACTGTCTCCCTTCAGGTGAAAAATCGGCCGGACCTCGCCCGTACCGGACCGGACTCGCCCCCGGCGGCCGGTCGACGGCGTGTACCCGCAACGACAATCACTCAGTCGTACCGGAGTCACCCCGCCGACCACGAAGCCCGCACCCGGAACCGAAACCCGGCCACCCGACGCCGACTTCACCACCGACCTCGACGGGCCCGAGTCGCACTCGCGATTCGGCCCGGTGTTCGAACGCGGTGCCCGTCCCGGCAGGCGCGGTAGTCGTGTCAGGCCGGGCCCGCTCCGGTGGCGGCGTCGATGGCGTACACGTTTCCGTCGCCGCTGCCGATGTACACCACTCCGCCGACCACCGCCGGCGAGGACCTGACCTCGCCGCCGGTCGAATACGCCCATTTCCGGCTCGCGGTGGCCGCGTCCAGGGCGTATACCTTCTTGTCCCGGCTGCCGAAGTAGACCACCCCGCCGACCACCTCGGGAGACGAGTCGATCTTGTCGTCGGTGGCGTAGGACCACTTCTTCGTGCCGGTCGCCGCGTCGATGGCGTGCACGTTCTTGTCGTCGCTGCCGACGTAGACCACCCCGCCGGCCACCGCGGGGGACGAGTCCACCTTGCCGCCGGTGAGGTACGACCACTTCTTGGCACCGGTCGCCGCGTCGATGGCGTATACGTTCGCGTCCTCACTGCCGACGTACACCACCCCACCGGCCACCGTGGGCGGCGCGTTGACGCCGCCGGCGGCCGGGAAGGCCCATTTCTTGGCGCCGGTGGCGGCGTCGATGGCATACAGGTTCTGGTCGTTGCTGCCGACGTACACCACGCCGTCGGCCACCGCGGGCCAGGTGTAGACGTGGCCCATGGGGTACGACCACTTCATCTTCCCGGTGACCGCGTTCAGGGCGTAGACGTGCTGGTCCTCGCTGCCGACGTACACGAAGCCGTCGGCCACCACGGGCGACGAGGCGACCTTGCCGCCGGTGGGGAACCGCCACTTCTTCAGGCCGGTCGCCGCGTCCACGGCGTAGACGCTGTCGTCCGAGCTGCCGACGTACACCACCCCGCCCGCCACCGCGGGCGACGAGGTGATCCCGCCGATGGTGGGGAAGACCCACTTCTTCGCCCCGGTGGCCGCCTCCAAGGCGTACAGCCGGTTGTCCCAGCTCCCGACGTACACCACCCCGTCGGCGACGGCGGGCGACGAGTGGACCCAGCCGCCGGTGGTGAGGCGCCAGGTACGAGCAGCCCCGGGCGTACCGCCGCCGGTGGAGGTGGAGGCGGGCGGCTTCGAGGTGTCGTCGCCGTCGTCGTCGAGCAGGACGGCGGTGGTGATGCCGCCGGCGGTCACCACCGCACCCGCGGCCAACCAGAGGAACCGACGGCGCCCGACGGCCGGCGCAGGCGACGCGACCCCGACGGCATCGGGCATCCCGTGTCCCACCGCGGGCCGGCCCGGGTCGGCGACGGGCGCGGCGCGGGTGGGCTCGTCGGCCACGCCGTCCCGGATCGGGGGCCGCGCCGCCGGGCCGGGTGCGACGGGCGCCGCGCTCCCACCACCGTGCGCATGCCACGGTCCCGGCACCGGCGGCGCCGCCGGCATCGCAGGCACCTGCACAGGAGCGATGGCGGTCCGCAGGCGCTCCCCGACCTCCTCGGCGGAGGCCGGCCGCTCGGCGGGATTCTTGGCGAGCAGATCCAGCACGAGCCGATCGAGCGCGGGTGGGATCCCGGGGCGCTGTTCGCCGGGGCGGACGGGGGTCGTGAGCAGGTGCGCGTTCATCATGCCGACCGGACCCGTGGCCTCGAACGGCACGTTGCCGGTCAGCAGTTCGTACAGTACGCAGCCGAGGGAGTACAGGTCGGAGCGGGCGTCGCCGGGGTGTTCGTCGAACCGCTCGGGAGGCATGTAGGCGAGGGTGCCCATGACGTTGCTGGAGTGGTTCGTGGACTCCATGAACCGGGCGATCCCGAAGTCCAGGACCTTGATCCGCCCCTCCTCCGTGCGCATGAGGTTCGCCGGCTTCAGGTCGCGATGCACGATCCCCGCCGCATGCGCGCGGCCCAGTGCCGCCGTGGTCTGTCCCGTCCAGTCGACCGTGTCGGCGACCGTCGGTACACCGTCCTCGCGCAACACCGCGGCCAGGTCCCGGCCCTGGACGAACTCCATCACCATGAACAGCGAATCGTCCGCCGTGTCGTGCCCCACGTCGAACACCGTGACCACGCCCGGGTGGTCGAGCGCTCCCGCTGTGCGGACCTCACGCAGGAACAGCGCCGTCGCGGACGCGTCGCCGCTGCCGTGCGGGAGCAGCTTGACGGCCACCCGCCGGCCGATTCTGCGGTCCTGCCCCTCCCACACCTCCCCCATCCCGCCCCGGCCCACGAACCGCACCAGCTCGTAACGCTCGTCCAGAACCCGCACCACCACCCGGCCCCACCTCCCCCGTCGCCGCGAACCGGCCGCACCCCGATCACCCGGCCGGCCGCCGACGCGACCGTAAGAGGGCTTGACGGAAAGACGCAAGTACGGAGCGGGCCGGGTGGGATCGGCCGCCCGATTTACGTCGACATGGCGGACGAGGGCCGGGCGATTCGGCACACGGCCTTCACCGCCGCGAGGGGCCGGCCCCGCCGGGTTCCGCGATCCGGTGCGACGCGGTGCGCGAGCGGGTGCACGGGTCGAGGGCCATGGTGTCCTCGATGAGCGCTTCGAGCCGGCGGTCGGCCCACGGTCGCGTCTCGGTCAGCGGCACCCGGCGCCGGCCGCCGACGATGTCCTCCAGGACGTCGGTGGGCGTGACGCCCGGCCCGACGAAGCGCGGGGTCGCGGGGCCGGCTCCGGTCCACGCCCAGCGCAGCGTGGCGCCGAGGCTGTAGACCTCGGCGGCGTCCGTGAGTTCGAGATCGACGTCCGCCGCGGTGGTCAGCAGCAGGCGGGCGATCTCGGGGGCGGTGGCCTGGTCGCCACCGCCCCGGTAGGGGCCCGGCAGCGGCAGCAGTTCGCGGTGGTGGGTCAGCTCGAAGTCGATGAACTCGACGTCGTCGTCGGGGCCGCCGATCAGCACGTTGCCCGGGTGCAGGTCTCCGTGGCGCCAGCCGGCCGCGTGCCAGCGGCGCAGGAGGGCGAACGCGCGGTCCGCGATCCGGCGCAGCCGGGGGGCCGCGTGCGCCGGATCGTCGCGGTGGGCGGCGCACCACTCCCACAACGTGGTACCCGGGCTCCAGGCGAGGGCGGTCCACGCACCGGTGCCGACTCGGGCGTACGCGCCTGTGTGGGCGGTGAGTTCCGCCTCCGACAGCAGGCGTACGGCCCGCGCCTCGTGGAGCAGCGCCGCCGCGGCGGTCGGGTCGTCGGCGGTGCGGATCTTCCAGTCGGCGGTGCGCCAGGCGTGTGTGTGGTGGGGGCTCAGTGGCGCGGGGGGTTCGGTGACGCCCAGGGCCTCGACGGCGGCGGCCAACAGCGGGTCCACGGTGACGTCCTCGTTCTCGCGGCCGGTGACCCGGGGCGGGTCAGTCGTCCTTCTTCCACCCGAGGGGTTCCTGGGTCTGGGTGTAGGCGGCGATCGTGCGCGCGTCGACCACGTGGATCAGGAGTCGGCCGTCGGGCACGACGTTCGCGCAGACGGCGTCGTCGTAGTGGTGCTCGGGCAGCGGACCCGCCGCGCGGGCCGGGGGTGCGGCGCGGCGGCCGAGGATCAGCGGTGTCATCGGGGGTTGCGTTCCTTCCGGTATCGGGTTCCGGCTTCTTCGTCTTCCCCGTGTCGCCGGGCGGGCGAACGGGCGACGCCTTGCATTCTGTAACAGGTCTTCACGCTACGGAACCGGAAATCGAGGATTCTTCCGCCGATCGTGATGCGGACCGCGTCTCGTGGCCGGGTCGTGTCGTGGTCCGTCCGGGCCGGTCCCCACCGGCGTGCGCCGACCCGTCCATCACACGCGCCGGTGAACCGCCGTGGCAATCGGCTGGATTGCGCGAACAAAATGCCGCTCCCCCACATGCGGTGAATGTTGCTCAACCCCCCGCTCCACCGGCGCAACCCGTTGCCCCCGGCCGCACACCGTGCGTGCATGGGACCCGTTCCCGCACCGCCGCCCCGTCGGCGTGCGTGCGGGCTTCCCGTCCTCCCACCGCGAATCGGGGATCCCCTTGTTGTCCGCCCGACACACCCTGCTCCCACGACCGGCCCGTATCGCCCTGGCCCGGGACCCCCGCCTCGGGGGTGGCAACCTCTGGCGCATCGCGCTGGAGCACAGCCGGGCCCCCGACGCACCCCTGCTCGTCTCGGATCCGCCGCTCGTGGTCGGCGACGGAACACCCCGGCGGGAGTTCGGCATCGCCGCACTCGACGCCCTCGCCGAGGCATGGGCGTGCCACTACCTCGACCGGGGTGTACGACCGCGCGATCGGGTCGCCGTCTACCTCGACGACTCCTTCGAGGACCACGTACACCTTGCCGCCCTGGCCCGGATCGGCGCGATCGCGGTCGTCGTCAACGGCCGGATGCCGCCCGAACTCGCGCTCGGTCTGCTGGATCGCGCCGACCCGGTCGGCCTGTACACCGACCCCGCGCACCTGGAACTCCTCGCCGGTCGGCACCGGGAACTGCCCGGACTGCGCTGGACGTTCACTCGCGCGGACGTACCCGGGCCCGGCGACTCCGACCTGCCGGACGGGGCGAGGTTCCGGCACGGCGACAACGACCCGGTGTTCCTGTGCCATTCGTCGGGTACCACCGGCCGGCCCAAGCTGGTCACCTGGACCCACCGACAGAGCGTCGCGGGCACCCGGTTCCGGCTCGCCAACCAGCCCGAACCCGACGATTCGCTGCTGCTGTGCGCGGCCCCGCTCAGCCACGGGGCCGCGATCGCGATCACCTCCTTCGCGCTGGCGGCCGGTCTGCCGATGGTCGCCTCCGCCGATCGCAGCGCGGCCGGTCTGGCCCGCGCCGCCGCCGCACACCGCCCGACGACGATCTTCGCCTTCAACCACACGCTGGCCGAACTCGCCGTCTCGGAGCCGGATCCGGCGGACTTCGCCTCCGTGAGGGACTGGGTGAACGTGGGCGACTCCGCGCACGAGGCGCACGTGCGGCGCCTGGTCCGGATGGGCGGGCGCACGGTCGCCGGCAACGCGGTAGCGGGCTCGGTCTTCAACGACATCCTCGGCTCGTCCGAACTGGGCTGGGCGGCGCTGCGTCGCTCCACGACACCCGACACGCCGTCGTCCCCGCGCCACCTCGGCAGGCCCGGCTCGGCGATGAAGGTGGCCGTCCTGCGAGCGGACGGCAGCCATGCGGACGTGGGCGAGGTGGGCCTGCTCGGTGTCCGCGGCGAATCGGTGACCACCGGCTATTGGAACGACTCGGACACCTACCATCGCAGCTTCCTCGGCGGCTGGTTCCTCTCCGGGGACCTGGTGCGCCGCACCGCGGAGAACCACTACTTCCACGTCGATCGGGTCGTCGACACCATCCACACCTCCGAACTGCCGGGCCACTCGGTCCTGATGGAGGAGGTGATCCTGCTCGCCCTGCCCGAGGCGGCCGACTGCGCCGTGGTGGCGGGCGGCGAGCGCGGCGCGAGCGTACCGGTGGCGGTGGTCCGGCTGCGCGAGGACGGCGCGGACCCCGCGGTGCTGCTCGCCCGCGCCAACACCGCGCTTGCCGCCGCCGGCCAACCCGACCTGGCCGTCCTGGACATCGCGACCGACGACACGGACCTGCCCGTCGGCGTGACCGGGAAAGTGCTCAAACGTCAACTACGCGCGAAATACCGTGACTTGGCCGACCATCCGACCCGCGCGCCGCAGCCGCCGGCTGCCGACCGGCCACCGCACGGTCCCCCGCAGGAGGAATCCATGCCCCATCCCACCACCGCCGAGGCGACCGTGCGCGCGATCGCCGCCGCCGTCCTGGAGGCGGAGCCCGAACTCATCGCTCCCGATGCGGCGTTCCACGCGCACCTGGAGATGGACTCGCTCCGCAAGACCGAGTTCGTCGCGCGCGTCGAACGCGCCTTCCGGGTGCGGTTCCCCGTCGAGGAAGCGGCCGAACTGGACTGCCTGACCGACGTGCTCGCCGCCCTGCGACGACACGGCGTCGAGCACTGCACCGTCGCCGACGCCGACCCGCGCACCGACCGGGGAGCCTCGCGATGAACCCCGTCGACCTGCTCCTGCTGCGCCACATCGCCGCCGGCCGGGGCGACCGCCCAAGCCTCGTCGACCGCACCGGCACCATGACCTATACCGAACTGGCCGAGGCGGCGAACGAATACGCCGGCGCACTGGCCACCGCCGGGATCCGCCCGGGAGCCCGTGCGCTGGTGGTCTCCGACGACACTGCGGATGCGGTCGTGGCCGTCCTGGGCCTGTGGTGGCACGGATGTGTGCCGGTCGTGCTCAGCCCGATGCTCCGCGACGCCGAACTCGCGTTCATCGCCCGGGACTGCGCCGCCGAATACGCGGACCTCGACCTCCCGCGCGAACGGCGCGACGCACTGTCGGCGGCCCTGGGCTCCGTCGCCTTCCGGCACGAAGGCCGCGAACTCCGCAGCCGGGCACACGAGTTCGTCGACCCCGGCTCCCCTGCGGCATTCGCGGAGGGCTCCGAGGTACTGGTGCAGTACACCTCGGGCAGCACCGGTCGCCCGCGTGGCGTGCGGCACTCCATGGGCGGGATTCGCGCCGTGCTGACCGGCTTCGGCGGCGTGCTCGGGCTGACCGGGGCGGACACCGTGCTGTCCACCGCGAAGCTCTCCTTCGGCTACGGCTTCGGCAACTCGCTGCTGTTCCCGCTCGCGGCGGGCGCCTGCTCGGCGCTGCTCGCCGGTCCGGTGGACGCGTTCACCGTGATCACGGCGATCCACCGGCACCGGCCGACCGTGTTGTGCGCCGTGCCGAGGGTGTACGAATCCCTGCTGAGCGCGGTCGCCACGCGGGGGGCGGCGCCGGACACCTCCTCCGTCCGCCTCGCGGTCGCCGCCGGCGAGCACCTGCCCGCCGACCTCGCCCGCCGCGCGACCGAGGGCTTCGGATTCCCGCTGGTCAACGGCTTCGGCGCGACCGAGGTCCTGCACATCGTGCTGGCCACCCCGCCCGACGCCCCGCCGTGCGGCTCCACCGGCGACCCGGTGTCGGGCGTGACGGCGACCGTCCGAGACGAACACGGGCGACCGGTGCCGACCGGGACCCACGGCCGGCTGCACATCGTGTCCGCGTCCGCCGCGCTCGGCTACATCGATCGACCCGAGGCCCAAGCGGGCACGTTCACCGACGGCGGCGTCTACCCGGGGGACATCGTGTACCGCACGCCCGACGGGGACTTCCGGCACGTGTGCCGTACGGACGACCTGCTCAACATCGGCGGCCACAAGGTCGCGCCGGCGGAGATCGAGGCGCTGCTGAAGGCGATCGACGGCATCGTCGACTGCGCGGTCGTCGCCGACCGGGACGTGGCCGGCCTGCAACAAGCCATCGCCTACGTCGTGTTGCGACGCGGCGCGCAGCCGGAGGTGGTGCGCCGGAGTGCCCTGCGCGCCATCCGCGACGGGTTGCCGCCGCACCGGCGCCCCTCGCGCATCGAAGCGGTCGACGCGCTCCCGACCACCTCCACCGGGAAACTCGCCCGCTTTCGGCTGCGCACCCCCGAGGAGGCGCGATGACCTGGGACATCGTCGGCATGGGCGCGGTGTCCTGCCTGGGGGACGAACCGCGGGCAATCCACGGGGCACTGTGTCGTGGCGAGAGCGGGGTCGCTCCGTTGCGCGCCTTCGACCGCTCCGCGTTCCGGGTGCGGAACGCGTACGAGATCGACGATCGTGCCGTGCCGGGCCGCGACGAGCCCGGCCGGGCGAGCCGCTGGTTGCGCGCGGCGGTCGCCGCGGCGCTCGCGGACGCGGGACTGGCCGATGCGGCCCACGCGGACGGGGATGCGGACGGCACCCGAGCCGGCGGGATCGCGGACATCCCGGTGCTCGTCGGCACGACCCTGCGCGAGTTGCGCTCGGCGGAGCTGTGGTGGCGCGACGGCAGCGAACTCCAGCCGGCCGACCTGCACTTCGCCCGGGTGTTGCGGGACGCGTTCGGCACCGTCCGGACCCACACCGTGGCGAGCGCGTGCGCCGCGTCCCTGTACGCCCTGGGCATGGCCACCGACCTGATCGCGCTCGGCGCGGCCGAGACCGTCGTGGTGGCCGGCACCGACTCCCTCACCGAGAGCGCCTTCGACGGCCTCGACCGCGTGCAGCACCCGGCGCCGCAGTCGGTGCGCCCGTTCGATCGTGATCGCCGGGGCATGGTCATGGGCGAGGGCGCGGTGGCCGTCGTCGTACGCCGCGCCGGTACCCACCACCGACCGGCGCACGCCCGGGTCCGCGCCGTCGCGATGAACTGCGACGCCACCCATCCGACGGTGCCCGACCCGGCGAGCGTGACCTCGGCCGTGCGCGAGGCCCACCGGCGGGCCGCGATCCGGCCCGAGGACGTCGACCTGGTCGTCGTGCACGGCAGCGGTACCCATCACAACGACGTGGTCGAATCCCGGGTCCTGAGCGAGGTGTTCGGCCGGGTCCGGCCCGGCCCGGCGGTCACCTCGATCAAGTCCGGCCTCGGCCACACCTGCGGCGGCTCCGGCCTGATGAGCCTGGTCGTCGCGGTACTGGCGATGCAATCGGGGGTGATCCCACCGATCACCGACCTGCACCGGCCGATCCCCGAGGCCCGGGACCTGCGCCTGGTCGCGGGCGAGCCGGCGCTCGGCGATTTCACCACCGCCCAGATCCACGCGATCGGCCTCGGCGGGATCAACGCGGTCGCCGTCGTGGGGAAGGCGTCGTGATGTCCGGCGGCGCGCCACGAGGGCAAGCGGCCGTGGTGCCCGGCGACCCGCTCCCCGTGATCACCGGCTGCGGACTCGCGGTCTCCGGTCTGCGTGACGAATACGACCTGCTGGAGCCGATCGCAACCGGCGCCGAGCGCGATCCGGACGCCGGGCGCGCCGGTCCGGGAATGCGGCACAAGGACCGCGCCTCCCGCCTGGCCCTGCACGCGGTCCGCAGAGCCCTCGCCGGCGCGGCGCTCCCCGACCCGGCGGCCACCGCCGTCGTCGTCAGCAGCAACTTCGGCAACCTCGACACCGTCTGCGACTTCACCGACACCATCGCCGCGGAGACCGTGATCGGCCTGAGCCCGATCCGGGTCCCGCACATGTCGAGCAACGTCACCGCCGGCTGGGTGGCCCTCGAACACGGCCTGCGCGGACCCGACATCACCCTGTGCAGCGGCACCACCGGCGGCCTGGACGCGGTGTTCTGGGCCGCGGCGCTGCTCGCCGCCGGCCGCGCCGAGGCCGCCGTCGTGGTCGGCGTCGAACCCGACACCGCCCCGGTGGCCCGACTGCACCGCGAACACGGCGCCCGATCATGGCTGGACGGCGCGGCCTGTCTGATCGTCGAGAAGCCCGAACACGCCCGCGCCCGGGGTGTACGACCGCGTGCGGCGATCACCGGGTACGGCCGGGCAGCCGATCGTGCCGACGCGGTCCGGGAGGCGACGAAGGCGTACGACGGCCCGCTCGGACTGTGGGTGGCGTCCGGACCCGGGGGGCTCGACCTGACCGCCCGGCTCGGCCGCTGCTCCGGCGCGCTGGGTGTGCTGCAATGCGCGGCCGCGCTGGCCCGGTTCGACCGGTCGGCGGACGACGCGGTGCCGGCCGTCGCGGGCGACGACCACGCCGGTACGCCGGGCGAGGGCGATCCCGGCGGGGTGGCGGCCGTACTGCTCACCCGCCCGGAATCGGGTCGCGCGGGAGGTGATCGGCATGGCTCCGAGGTCTGACGAGCGCCGGCCCGTGCTGACCGGCCTCGGCGCCGTCTCGTGCCTGGGCGCCGGCGTCGGCCGGTATTGGGACGCGCTGCTCGCCGGCGGCGCCGTGCCCCGCGAGGTCGACCTGCCGCACCTGAACATGCGGGCGACCCGGATGTACCGGGTACCGGGCGCGGCCGTCCCCGAGCACCCGCGCCGGCATGCCGGTGTCCCGCTCGGCGCGGTGCCTCGGATGGCGGTGGCGGCCGCGCTCGAAGCGCTCGACGACGCCGGGATCGCCGGGCCCGACCGGGCCGACGTGGCCGTGGTGACGGGCTCCGAGATGGGCAACGCGAGCGTGCAGGAGGAGCGGCGCGGCGCCGACGGGGCCGGCCGGCCGCGCTGGACGCCGCTCGCGGTCGCCGGCGCCGCCGTGGGTACGGCCATCGGCTCGCAGCGGGGCAACATCTCGGTGGGCAACGCCTGTTCGGCGGGCGGCTACGCGCTCGGCATCGCCTCGGACCTGATCCGCTCGGGGGAGGCGTCGGTGGTCCTGGTCGGCGCCGCGGACGGGGTCACCCGGGTCGGCATGGGCGGCTTCGACCGGCTCGGCGCCGCCGACCCGCACCGCTGCCGTCCCTTCGCCCGGGACCGGGCCGGCACCATGTTCGGCGACGGCGCCGCGATGGTCGTGCTCGAATCGGCGGCCCACGCACACCGACGCGGGGCCCGCGCGTACGCCGAACTCGCCGGGGTGGCGTGGAGTTGCGACGCCCGGCACCCGACCGCGCCCGACCCGGACGCGGCGCAACTCGTGCGCGCGATGCGCGAGGCCCTGGCCGACGCGGGTCTGCGTCCGGACCGGGTGGGCTGTGTCCTGCCGCACGCCACCGGCACCCCGCTCAACGACGCGGTGGAAAGCCGCGCGCTGCGGCGGGTATTCGGCCGGCACACGGACCGCCTCCCGCTGTTCGCGCTCAAGGCGATGATCGGGCACACCTCCTCCGCGGCCGGGATCTTCGCGTGCCTGACCGCCGCGTTGCTGGTGTCCCGGGCGCGGATTCCCGCGAACGCCCCACTGGAGCAGGACCCGGACTGCGACGTGTGGCTTCCCCGGGAGGGCCCGCTGCGGCTCGACCGGCCGGCCGTATTGGTGAACACGTGTGCCTTCGGCGGCAACAACTCCTCCTTCGCGCTCACCGGACCGGGCGGGCCGACATGACCGGCCCGGCGCGGATGCGCGTCACCGGACTGGGGATGATCGCGCCCGGTGTGGACCGGCCCGATCGGGCGCTCGGGCCACGACCCGTCCCGGAGTCGGGGTGGTTCCGGGTCGCGGACGCCCTGCCCGGACGCGGCTATCGCCGGTTGCCCGCCGGTTGCCTCCATCTGCTCGCCGCCGCCCGGGCTGCGGTGATCGACACCGGGCCGTGGTTCACCGAGGTGCCCGCGGACCGCAGGGCGGCGATGGTGGGAACCAACAACGCCGGGGCGGCGCTGATCGAGGAGTTCGACCGCACGATCATCGACCTCGGCGCCGCCGAACTGTCCCCCGCCCGCGTCCCGTACATGGCGATGAGCATGTTCGCCGCCCGTCTGGCGCCCGAGCACCGACTGCGCGGCTTCGACCTGACCACCAACTCACCGGCCGTGGCGGGACTGGACGCACTCCAGAGCGCCGCACGCGCACTCGCCGCCGGCCGCGCGTCGGTCGTCCTGGCCGGCGCGGTGGAGGAACCACCCGCGCCCGCACAACAATCCGGCACCCGAACCGCCCACGCCCCGACCGACATCGGCGCCGCGATCCTCGTCTGCGAACCCGAGGACGCACCGGTCGGCGGCACGACCGTGCACGGATACTGCGCGACGCACAGCGCGTTCGTGCCCGGCCCCGACCGCGTGCGGACCGTACTGGCCGCGCTGTGGGAGCAACTCGCCCACGACGGCCCGCCGCCGTGCCGCATCGACGCCGTGCTCGACGACTCGGCGATCGGCGCGGCCGTCGCCGCCGGGTTGCCCGAACACGCCCCGGACAGCGAGATCACCGCCATACCCGCGGCGAACGGCGGCGGTTGCCTCACGCCGGTACGCCGCGTCGTCGGCCGACTCGCCGCACCCGGCGACCGTACCGAACGCACCGCGATCGTCGCCGCCTCCGCCCACGGCCACCTGTCCATCACCGTGATCACCCCCGCCGGCGACCCCGGGCGCCACCCGTCACCACTCGACACTCCCACGACATCGACCACCACATCGACCACCACGAAGGGACACCGACCATGACCAAGCCCGCACCCACCCGCGAGGAACTGCGCGACTTCTTCGTCGAGGAACTCGAACTCGGCGACGAAATGCTGGCCTATGACAGCGAGTTCGCCGTCGACCTGGGCATCGACTCGCTCACCACCATGGAACTCGTGGTGCAGTTGGAAAAGCGCTACGGGGTCCGGCTCGCCGAGGCCGAATTCGCCGAACTCACCTCCGTGAACGCCGTACACACGGTCCTGTCGGCCCGGCTCGGGGCGGCCTGACGTGGCGCACACCTCCCGACCGGTCGCGGTCGTGACCGGCGGATCCCGCGGCATCGGCCGGGCCGTGGTGCACCGGCTGGCCGAGGACGGCTTCGACGTCGCCTTCTGCTACCGATCCCGGCCGGACGCGGCGGCGAAGGTCGTCGCCGAGGCCGGCGCGACCGGCGCCACCGTCGTGGCCCACCGGGCCGACGTCGCCGACCCGCACGAGGCGCGCGCGCTCGTCGCCGTCGCCGAGGCGCGCCTGGGACCGCTGTCGACCCTGGTCACGTGTGCCGGTGTGGTGCGCGACGGGCCGCTGGTACGGATGTCCGACGACGACTGGGGCGAGGTGATCCGCACCAACCTGGACGGCACCTACCACGTCTGCCGCGCCGCCGCCCTCGCGCTGATGCGGCACGGCGGCGGCTGCATCCTCACCCTGTCCTCGGTCGCCGCCGCGCACGGCAGCGCCGGACAGAGCAACTACGCCGCGTCCAAGGCGGGCATCGTCGGCTTCACCACCTCGCTGGCCCGGGAACTCGGCCGCTTCGGCGTGCGCTCCAACGTGGTCGCCCCCGGCCTGATCGACACCGACCTGACCGCCGAACTGCCGCACGCGGCACGGGCATCCATCGTCGACCGCATCCCGCTGCGCCGCCCGGGCACCCCCGAGGAGGTCGCCGACCTGGTCTCGTTCCTGGCCTCGGACCGGGCCCGCTACATCAACGGCCAAGTGATCGGGGTGGACGGCGGGTTGATCCTGTGACCGCCCACCCGACCCCCGGACAACCCGGCAAGTGGCGGCCGGGAGCAAGGAGTTCGCGATGTACGACGTGATCGTCGTCGGTGCCCGCTGCGCGGGCGCGCCGACGGCCATGCTGTTCGCCCGCGCCGGATACCGCGTCCTGATGCTGGAACGGGCCCGGTTTCCGCGCGACACGCTGTCCACCCTGTACATCCATCAGCCGGGCGTGGCCCTGCTCGACGCGTGGGGCGTACTCGATCGGGTCACGGCCACCGGCTGCCCGCCGATCACCGCCGCGACGCACCGCATGGGAGAGGTGACCCTGGCGGGCACACCGACCCCGATCCGGGGCATCGACGCGGCCTACGCGCCGCGCCGGTATCTGCTCGACACCGTGCTCGCCGAGGCCGCGACCGCCGCGGGCGTGGAGTTTCGCGAGCACTGCGCGGTGACGGACGTGGTCTTCGACGGCGAACGGGCCGTCGGGGTGCACTGGCGTGCCGGGGCGAACACCGGCATCGACACCGCCCCGCTGGTCGTCGGCGCGGACGGCATGCGGTCCGTCGTGGCGAACGCCGTCCGGGCGCCGGTGACCCGGGAGAACCCCGTGCTCAGCTGTGTCTACTACGGCTACTGGGAGGGGGTCCCCGCGGACCGGTTCGAGGCGTACGCCGTGCGCGGACACTGGGTGGGCTGCGTGCCGACCAACGACGGCCGCACGCTGATCGGCGTCTACCGCCCGCAGGCCGCCTACGCCTCCCTGCGGACCCGCCCCGAGGCCGGCTACCTCGACGGTCTCGCCGCGGCGGCACCCGAGTTGTCCGAGCGGGCCAGGGCCGGTACCCGGGTGGAGCGGCTCTTCGGCTGCGGCAGCCAACTCAACTTCTTCCGTCGCGCGTCCGGTCCGGGCTGGGCACTGGTCGGCGACGCCGGCCACCACAAGGACTCGATCACCGCCGACGGCATCACCTCGGCGTTTCGGCAGGCCGCCCTGCTCGCCGCCTGTGTGGGCGCCGACCTGCACGACGAGCCGCTCCTTCGGGCGGCGTTGCGGCGCTTCGCCCGGCACCGGGACCGGTGGCTCGCCGACCGTTACACCGATGCCCTCGCGCTCGCCCGGCTGCGCCCCGACCGTGGGCGCGAACGGCTGGCCGCGATCGCCGACGATCCGGCGCTGACCCGGCTGTTCCTCGACCGGGCGGCCGGACCGGCGCCGGACCTGACGGACGTACTCCAGGAGGGGCGGGTACCCGCATGACCACCACGTTCGGCCTCGCCTTCCCCGGCCAGGGCACCAGGGCCGCCACGCTCGCGGCGGCCCTGCACACGCACCGCCGGCACCCGCTCGTGGTCCGGCTGCTCGACACCTTCGACGCGGTCGACCCGGATGCCCTGGACCTGGCCGACACGGCCGTCAATCAGCCGGCCGTGTACGCGGCGGGCATCGCCGCCGTCGAGGCCGCCTTCGGACCGGGCGTCCGGCCGGCGGTGGCGGTCGGACACAGCCTCGGCGAACTCACCGCCGCCGCGTGCGCCGGATTCCTGGACACCCGCGACGCGTTCGACCTGGCGCTCGCGCGAGGCGCGCTGTGTCGGACGCAAAACCTCCGCCGGCCGGGCGCGATGGTCGCCGTGGTGGGCGCGGGGCCCACCGACATCGAGTGGCTGCGCCGTCGTGTACTGGCCGAGCGCGGCGGCATCCTGGAGGTCGCGGGCCTGAACAGCGCACGCCAGGTCGTGTTGTCCGGCGACCCGGCGGCCGTCGACGAGGCGGTGCGGATGGCCGCCGAACTGTGCCTGCGTGCGGAGCCGTTGCCCATCGCCGGGGGTTTCCACAGTCCGCTCATGATGGACGCGGTCCCGCACTGGCGCGCCCGGCTGGCGGCCGTGCACTTTTGCCCGGGCGCCGCACGGTTCGTCTCGGCGATCGACGCACGGGCGCACACCGATCCCGACGACGTGCGCGAACGGCTGGCGCAGGGGCTCGTGTTGCCGGTCCGCTGGCACGAGGCGCTGCGCGCGGTACGCGAGTCGGGCGTGCCCGGACTGATCGACGCGGGGCCCGGGGACACGCTGCTCCGACTCGGCCGCCGGGATCGCACGATGCCCTTCGTCGGCATCGGCGACGCGGCCTCCGCGCCGGAGCCGGCCGGCCGTGCACACGCGGGAGGCCGCGCATGATCCGCGCCGTTCCCGACCTCGCCCGCACCGGACCGGCGGCACGCGGCGCGGATCCGCGCGCCGACGCGCTGCTCGCCCCGGACATCGTCCCGACCGCCCCGTTCGCCCCGCGCCGGCCCACGTGCGACCGCCGGGTCCTGCTCACCGGCGGGACCGGCTTCCTCGGCGCCTTCCTCCTGCGCGAACTCCTGGACCGCACCGACGACGACGTGTGGTGCCTGGTCCGCGCCGACGGCCCGCAACACGCGCGCCGGCGCCTCCAGGAGACGATGCGGCGCTACCTGCTGTGGGACACCGACACAGCCGCCCGGATCGTCCCGATCGTGGGCGACCTGACCCGGCCGCGCCTGGGCCTGGCCCCACGATCGTGGTCCAGGCTCGCCGAACGTGTCGACGTCGTGCAGCACTGCGGGGCGCGGGTCGGGCACGTCGCGGGATATGCGCCACTGCGGGACGCCAATGTACGCGGTACCGCCGAGGTGTTGCGGCTGGCCTGTGCGGATCACGTCAAGCCGGTGCACTTCGTCTCCACCGCCGCGCTGTCCACCGACCCGGCCGATCCCGCCGGGCAACCCCCGCCGTCCGGGCCGGCGGCGACCGGCTACGTGACGAGCAAATGGGTCGCGGAGCGGCTGGTGCACCAGGCCGGCGAGCGGGGTGTGCCGGTCGCCGTGTACCGCCCCGGGCGGATCGGCGGCCACTCGGTCACCGGCGCGTGCCAACTCGACGATGCCATCTGGAATCTCGTCCGCGCCGTGGTGCTCTTGGGGGCGGCGCCCGACGTCGCCGCCTCCCGGGTGTCGTTCACGCCCGTGGACCATGTGGCGCGCGCCATCGTGCGCGGAAATCCCGGCAACTCGTCCGGCACGCCGGTGCGTTACCTGCTCAACTCGTCCGCGCTGTCGCTGCGCACGCTGCTCGAACACGTGGCGCGGCGGTTTCCCGTCGCCGTGGTGCCGCCCGACGAGTGGTGCGCCCGCCTGTGGGACGCGCGGCACGGGCACGACGGCGCGCTCACCCGGGCGAGCCTGCTGCTGACGTCCTACCGGGCGCTGCTCGCCGGAACCGCTCGACCGCCCGTCGCCGACCCGCAGGGCGATCCGGCCGGGGCGGACGACGCCGACATCGGGGGCCCGGCGCTCGACGGCAGGCTGATCGACGCCCATCTCGACTACTTCGAGTCGGTGGGTTTCCTGCCGGCCGCCACACCACGATTCCCGGCATGACGGTCCCCCGAATTTTCGGCAACGATCGGGATTTCGACCGCTTTTCGTCCCGCCCCCTCGACCGGTGCGGCGGCCGGTTGATTCGTATTGTCGGCGTAAGGAACAACCGACTGGGCCATGGAGAACGCTCACACGGCCTTGACGCACGCCTCCCTAGTGTTATCGAGACACGATCCACGGGGAGCTCGATCATGGTTCAGCCGTTCGCATTAACGATTCCTCCTGTCGTTCTCATCGTCAGTGACACTCCCGAGTATTCCTTCGACGGAACACGGCTCCTTCCGGGCCTGGACACCATGATCGGCACGGTCGCCGGCCGTCGACCCGAGTGGCTTCGGGTCGGGCCGGCCGGCCGTGACGCCGTGCCCCGCGAGCGACTTCGCGCCTCGGCTGCCGGCGCCCACGCGCTGGTGCTGCTGACCGCCGTCCGCAACAACTCCTGCTCCGGCGAGATCAAACTCGCCCTCGACCACCTCGCCGGCGGTCCGGTGCGGCGTAAACCGGTGGGCCTGGTCTCGGTGGGCGCGGCGCACGGGAGCCATGCGGTGGACCATCTCCGGGTCGTGCTGGCCGCGTTGGACGCGGTGGTCATCCCCAGCGCGCTGACCGTACCCGGCCCGCCGGCCGCCATCCCCCGGCAGCGCGCGACACCAGCCGAGCCAACGCACGGCACGCTGAGCGGCTTCGTCGAGGAACTCCTGTGGTTCACCGGCCGGTTGCGCGCGGACGCGCCGGACACGCCCGCGGCCCCCGAACTCCCGGAGGCCGACCCGGTGGCGGAACAGGTCGACTCGGCCCTGTCCTTCATCCGGGAGAAATTCGCCGACAACGAACTGACCCTCGGACTGGCAGCCCGGGCCGCGCACATGAGCAAATACCACTTCTCGCGGACCTTCAAGAAACGAACCGGTCACAGATTCATCGATTTCGTCACGGAACTCCGGATGGAACTGGCGCGCTCACTTCTGCTGGAAAGCGAACTGCCGGTGGCCGACATCTGCCTGCGGGTCGGATATCGGGACCTCAGTCATTTCCAACGCACGTTCAAGGCAACCTACTCGCTGTCGCCTTCGGTGTTCCGGTCGGCGGCACGGGCCGGATTCACGCCGAACGACATCTCGGCACCCGAGACGGCGGATCCCACGGCACGGCAACCCGCCCTGTGCGCGCCGGGCGAAGGGGGCCGACCGTGACCGGCCCGGTGCCGCACTATCTGTGCGGCCGATGGCAACCGCCCACCGACGCCGGAATCGCACGCCGACACGCGGTGCACGGACACGAGGTCTTCCGGGTGACCACGACCGGGATCGACGCCGCCCCGGCGTTCGGGTACGCCCGCGCCGTGGGCATCCCCGCGCTGCGCGGCACCGACTTCGCCGCGCGGGCCCGGTCCATGCACCGGCTGGGCCGCCATCTCGCGGGCCGGCGGGAGGAGTTCGTGCGCCTCCTCGCCCACCTGGGCACCTCGCCGGCCGACGCCGGACGGGACATCGACGGCGGGTTGGAGGTCATGCGGCGGCGCGCCGCGGCGATCACCCGGCGGCTGGCCGACGGCGGGGCCACGACCGACGGACGGCTCCTGGTGGACGACGGCCCCGGGGTACGGGGTTCGGCGAGCCGGTCGGTGCTCGACGCGCCGCCCGGTGTCGCGGTACGGATCGGCGGCTTCAGCCTGCCCGCGACCGGCCTGCTCGGCGCTTTCGCCGACACGTTCGTCGCGGGCATGCCGGTCATCGTCCGGCCGTCGCACCGCACCGCGCAGGTGGTGGCACACCTGGTCCGGGGGATCGTCGAGAGTGGCGAAGTCCCGGACGGGGCAATTCAGTTCGTATCCGGCCCGACCCCCCTGACCGACCATCTCGGCGCACACGACCTGCTCGGCTTCACCGGGACGTCGGCCACCTCCCGGCGGGTGCGCGGTCGGCTCGCGACACTCCGGGCCGCGCCGCACACGCACTTCGCCACCGATGCCCTGGACTGCGCGGTGCTGGCAGTCGACGGCGTACCGGGCACGGCGGCCTTCACGGTGTTCGTGGATCGGCTGGTGGCCGTGATGACGGCGCACACCGGGCAGACGAGGGCGGCGGTGCGGCGGGCCTTCGTACCCGCGCCGCTGGTGGACGTGGTGGCCGAGGCGATGGCCACCGCCCTGGACGCGGTCCGACCGGGTGATCCGGACCCGTCCGGGGTGGGCATGGGGCCGCTGATCGACGCGTCGCATCGACGGCGCGTCCTGGCCGCTGTCGCCCGGCTGCGCGGGGCGACCCGGACGATTCGCGGCACGCCCGCGCGGATCGCCGCGGTCGCCGAGGAGGGGCGGTTCGGCGCCTACCTGCCGCCGGTGTTGCTGGTCGCCGACGACTCCGGGCGCCGCGAGCTGCACGAGGTGGAGGCGTTCGGGCCGGTCGGCACGCTGCTGCCGTACCGCTCCCCGGCCGACATCCGCGACGTGCTCACCCTCGGCGGTCGCGGCCTGCACGGGTGGGTGGTCACCGAGGACCCGGCGACGGCCCGCGACCTGGTACGCGCACTGACCCCGACGCACAGCCGCGTCGAGGTCGTCGACCCGCGTGCTCCGTCCGCCGAGCCGAGCGCCCCGGACGACCCGGACTGCCTCGGTCCGTTCCTCGACCGACCGCGCGGGACGAGCATCCGGGCCTCGCCAGGGCACCTGGCCGCCGTCACCGACCGATGGGAGCCGGGTGCCGCGCGCGCGTACGGCCCCACACACCCCCTGCGGCGCTACCTCGGCGAGGTGCGCCCCGGCGACGCCGTGACGGTCGGCCCGCGCACGGTCACCCGGGATGACATCGACCGTTTCGCCGAACTCACCGGCGACCGTTACTACTTGCACACCGACGAGGCCGGCGCGGCCGGGCATCCGCTCTTTCGCGGGATCGTCGCCCACGGCTACCTGGTGTTGTCCCTCGCGGCCGGCATGTTCGTCCCACCCGAACCCGGACCCGTCCTGGCCAACCGCGCCTTGGAAAACCTGCGCTTCCTGGCCCCGGTACGACCGGGCGACGCGCTGACCGTCACCCTGACCGCCCGGCGGATCACCACCCGCCCCGGTGCCCGGCACGGCGAAGTGCGTTGGCATGTCGAGATCGTCAACCAGGACGCCCGACCGGTCGCCGACTTCGACCTCGTCACCCTCACCGCCGACCGGCCCGCCGGCGCCGGAGACAAGGACACGACGCATGCGCGCCACCACCATTCACGCCCCCTATGACATCCGGGTCGAGGACGTACCCGACCCGCGCGTGGAGCAGCCCGACGACGCGGTGGTCCGGGTCCTGCGCTCGTGTGTGTGCGGCAGCGACCTGTGGGCCTACCGAGGGCAGTCCCCCCGGGTGCCCGGACAGCGCATCGGGCACGAATTCGTCGGCACCGTCGTGGCCACCGGCTCCCGGGTGCGCTCGGTGCGCCCCGGCGACCTGGTGCTCGCCCCGTTCACCTGGTCCGACGGGACCTGTGTCTTTTGTTCGGAACGCCTGCCCACCTCCTGTACGAACGGCGGGATGTGGGGCGCGGTCGGGTCCGACGGCGGCCAGGGCGAGGGCGTCCGGGTGCCCTTCGCCGACGGGACCCTGGTCGAGGTGCCCGGCGAGGCCGCCTCGGACGAGCGGCTGCTGCGTGGGCTGCTCGCGCTGACCGACGTCATGGGCACCGGCTACCACGCGGCGGTGAGCGCCGGCGCGCGGCCCGGGGCGACGGTGGCCGTGGTGGGCGACGGCGCGGTGGGGCTGTGCGCCGTACTGGCCGCGCGTCTGCTGGGCGCGGAGCACGTCATCGCGCTCGGCCGACACCCGGAACGCCTGCGCCTGGCCCGCGAGTTCGGCGCCGCCGACACGATCACCGGACACGGTGAGGCGGCCGTGGCGGCGGTCCGCGAGGCGACGGGCGGACACGGTGTGCACGCCGCGATCGAGGCCGTGGGCAGTGCGGAGGCGATGCGTACCGCGGTCGGCGTCACCCGTCCGGGCGGCGCGATCGGATGGGTGGGCGCCCCGCACGGCAGCGGCGACGGTCTGGACGTCGGCACGCTGTTCATGCACAACCTCACCCTGCGCGGCGGCATCGCCCCCGTCCGGTCCTATATCCCCGAGTTGTTGCCGCGCGTGCTCGACGGCACCCTCGACCCCTCACCGGTGTTCGACAGCGTGGTCACCCTCGAATCGATCGCCGACGGATACCGCGCGATGGACGAGCGCAGCGCCCTGAAGGTCCTGGTCACCCCGACGCGACGACCCGATCGTTGACCACCCGGGTCGCGCCGCGCAGGTTTCGCACCTCGGGGACGGCCAGCGCCCCCACCGTCACCAGCACGATCAGCGCCGCGCACAGCAGCAGCGCGTGGTGCGCGCCGACGGCGTCCGCGAGGGGGGCGGCGGCGACGAGGCCGAGCGGGCCGAACATGAAGGAGCCGAGCCCGTCGTACGCCGCCACGCGCGACAGCGCCTCGCGCGGTATCTCCCGCTGCATCGTGGTCTCCCACATCACACCGAAGACGTCGAAGGCCGCCCCGGTGACGAACGCGCCGAGGGCGACGACATACACCGGGGCGCCGATGCCCAGCAGGGCGATCGGCAGGGCCGCCGCGAAGACCATCGACGTGGCCACCAGCAGGGGCCGTCGGGGACGGAGGCGGATGGCCACGAACACGCCCGCCAGCGTGCCGAGTCCCTGTCCGGCCAGGATCGTCGACCAGGCCGGCGCTCCGCCGAGATCGGCCTTCGCCACCACGGGACCGAGGACACCGAAGGCGGCCTGCATCGCGGCGATCACGAAGGCGAACTGGAGGACGATCACCCACAACCACCGGCGGGACGCGAACTCCCGCCAGCCTTCCCGGAGATCGCTCACCATGGAGGTCCGGCCCCGATCCGTCCCGGGGGTCGGGCGCAGGGCCGCGAGCAGCGCCGCGGACACCACGAGCCCGACACCGTTGACCGCCAGCGCCCATCCGGCGCCGACCAGTGCCACCGCGCCGCCCGCCGCCGCCATGCCCAGCAGGCGCGCGCTGTTGACGCCGAGGCGCAGCACGCCGTTGGCGGTCTGGAGGTGCTCGTCCCGGACGATCTCGGGTACCACGCCCGTGAGCGCCGGGTAGTAGAGGGCGAGTGCGATGCCGGTGGCGGCGGCGAGGAGCACGATCCCCCACACCGGCGCGTGTCCGGTGACGAACATCGCCGCGAGGCCGAAGAACGCCGCGGCGGAGGACAGTTCCGCCGTCAGCATCAGCCGGGTGCGGGAGATCCGGTCGGCGACGACTCCGCCGAACAACATGAGGGCGATCTGCGGCACCGTCTGCGCGGTGAGCACGATCGTCAGCGTGGTGGCACTGGCGCCCGGCAGGTCCAGGACACCGAAGGCCAGCGCGACGGGGCCGAAGGCGGCGGCCAGTACGGAGATCGTGCGTGCCAGGAAGAGGAGCCGGAACCGCCGGTCGTCGAAGAGGTCCCGGCCCCGCACACCGCCCACCGGCGCCACATCGTGTACCGCCGTCATGACGGATCGACCACGAGAACGACCTTGCCGCGGCCGTGGCCGGTCTCGACGGCGCGATGCGCCCGCGCCGCGTCGGCCAGCGCGTACGTCTCACGAAGGTGCACGGCGAACCCGCCCCGGCTCCACAACTGGGCCAGCTCCCCCAGCAGTTCGCCGCTGCGTACGCCGCTCCACGCGCGCAGGCCGAGTTCGCGGGCGGCCTCGTCGGAGATCATGGTGAGCACGCGGTCGCGGTCCCCGGTGAGTTCGACAAAGTCGCGGAGCGCTTCGGGGCCCGCCGCGTCGAGTGCGGCGTCGACGCCGTCCGGGGCGATCGCCCGTACCCGCTCGACCAGGCCCGGGCCGTAGGTCACCGGGACCGCGCCCAGCGAGCGCAGGTAGTCGTGGTTGCGCTCGCTCGCCGTGCCGATGACGGTCGCGGCTCCCCATGCCTTGGCGAGCTGTACGGCGATGGTGCCGAGACCGCCCGCGGCGCCGTTGATCAGCACGATGTCCCCCGGGCCGACCGCGAGTTGCCGCAGGGCCATGTGCGCGCCCTGCCCGTTGCCGGACAGCCCCGCGGCGATCTCCCAGGGCATGGCCGGCGGCTTGCGGGCGACCTGGTCGGCGGGGACGACGATGAACTCGGCGTACGCCCCCGTGGTCGCGTAACCGAGTACCTCCGTTCCGGGTGGTAGCCCCGTGACCCCCTCGCCGACCTCGTCGACCACGCCCGCGAACTCGTTGCCGGGCACGAGAGGTTCGGCCGGGAAGCGGGGCGTCATCGCGGGCGGGAACCGCCCGGCGCGCAGAGCCGTGTCGAAGGGCATGACACCGGCCGCGCGCACCCGGACGCGCACCCGGCCCGGACCCGCGTGCGGGGTGGGGATCTCGGCGATGTGCAGGACCTCGGGTCCGCCGAACTCCCTGACGATTGCGGCCTTCATGGCTCCGCCTCCTCGGCGACCGAAGCGGCGGGTCGGACCGCGCACGTGGCGTGGACCGGCGCCGCCGCGAAAAATAACGGAGTGAAATGCTCCGTTAAACTATAACGGAGTGATTCACTCCGCAACGGATATCCTGGTGACCATGACCACGAGCGAACAGCCGCGCAAACGCGGCCGCCAGGCCGAGGCGGCGCGCAACGACCGGCGAGTGCTCGCCGCGGCGCGCGAGGTCTTCACGAGCCAGGGCGCCGACGCGCCGGTGTCCGCGGTCGCCGAGCGCGCGGGCGTGGGCATCGCCACGCTGTACCGGCGGTACGGCACCAAGGAGGAACTGCTCCAGAAGCTCACGGTGTCGGCGGCCGAGCAGTATTCGGAGGCCGCGCGGACCGCGCTCGCCGCCGAGGACCCCTGGGAGGGGTTGGCCGGTTATGTACGTGAATGTGTCGACTTCGGGCCGGGCTCCCTCGCGCCGATCGCCGGGACGGTCCGCTTCACGGCGGAGATGGCCGAGGCGGGGCGCGTCTCGGACCGCTTGGCCGAGGAGGTCGTGGCCCGCGCCCACGCCGCGGGTGTCCTGCGCGCCGACGCCACCACCGTCGACATCTTCCGGGTGATCGAGCAGTTCTCCCGACGCCCACCCGTGCCGACGACGGCGGACGCCAACGCCCGGGAGCGCCTGGTCGCCCTGGTCCTCGACGGCCTGCGCGCCCGCCCGGACAACACCGACTACCCGCTCCCCGGCCGGCCGCCCTCGGCAGAGCGCTACGACGAACTGTGGCGCAAGGACTGACCCCGCGGGCCGGCGCCGTCGAGCGCAGGGGCCTCGTGCGCGTCGGCAGGCGTGGTCGGAGCTCTCGTTCGGCGCGGCCTTGCGGTGGGTATCGCCGCTCGCGCCAAGGGTCGCCGAGCGGAAGCGCGTGGGGTCGCGTGATGATCGCCGTCGGGGCGTATGGTCGTGCGCATGCGCATTGTCATCGCGGGTGGTCACGGTCGAATCGCGCTGCGGCTCGCACGGCTGCTGCATAGGCGTGGAGACGAGGTCGCGGGGATCATTCGCCGGCCGGAGCAGGCGGGCGACGTGTTGGCGGCGGGCGCCGAACCCGTCGTGTGCGACCTGGAGTCGGCGACGGTCGCGGAGGTCGCCGGGCATCTGGAGGGCGCGGACGCGGCCGTATTCGCCGCCGGCGCGGGGCCGGGCAGCGGCGCGACCCGCAAGGACACGGTCGATCGCGCGGCCTGCGCCCTGTTCGCGGACGCGGCCGAGGCGGCCGGCGTACGGCGCTTCGTCGTCGTGTCCGCGATGGGCACGGACGGGGAACCCCCGGAGGGCACCGACCCGGTCTTCGCCGCCTACCTGCGCGCCAAGGGCGCGGCGGACGCCGATGTCCGGTCACGGGCCGGACTCGACTGGACCATCCTGCGACCGGGGCGCCTGACCGACGAACCGGGCACCGGCACGGTGGAACTGGCCGCGTCCACCGGGCGCGGGCCCGTCACCCGCGACGATGTGGCGGCCGTGCTCGCCGCCCTGCTCGACGCCCCCGGAACGGCCGGCCTGACGCTGGAACTGATCGGCGGGAGCGTGCCGGTGGACGAGGCGGTCACGACGGTCGCCGGCTGACCCCTCGGGCCGGCACCGCGAAAGACACCGGGGCGGGGGACGACGCCGACCGTCCGGTCGGCGCCGTCGTCATCCTCCGCGCACGCGGCCCCGTCGGCGCCGGCCGGTCAGTGCCAGTCGCCGATCCGCACGTCGCGGGGCTCGGGGGCACCCTCGCCGGTCTCCAGGAGTTGCTTGAGGCTCATCAGGAAGACGGCCCATTTCGTGCTGCAGTGGTGCATGAACTCGACCGGCTCACGCCAGCCCTCGTGCCTGAACAGCACGATGGTGAAGTCGCCTTCCTGGCGGAGGTTCCACTCCACACGGGTGCCGACCCACTCCTCCGGCCCGTCGACGACCTCCCAGCGCACGACGCGTCCCGGGTCGAGTTCGACGACCTTCATGTCGAACCCGCCCGGCCCGAACCGGAATTCGAGCACGCCGCCGAGGTCGGTCTCCCCCGATGTCTTCTCCGTCCACCAGCCGGCCAGGCCGGCCACGGTGGTGAGTGCTTCGTATACCCGCTCCGGCGAGGCGTGCTCGACGCCGATGCGGTGAAGGATGTCTGCCATGTCGCTGTTCCTCTCTACTGCTTTCCGGTCTCGTCGGTCGATTCCCTGGCGCGCCGGATCGTCTCGGCGATGCGCTTGACGCGCCGCAGGCGGGCGTCCCAGGTGGCGCCGACATCGGCGAGTTGGGCGACGGCGCGGGCGAGTTGGGCCTGATCGACGCGAAACAGCCGCTCGCGGCCGGCGGTGGTGGCGTGTACCAGACCGACCCGATCGAGCACGACGAGGTGCTTGGCCACCGCCTGGCGGGTCACCGGAAGGTGCTCGCTCAGGCTGGTCGCCGTCCCGCTGCCGTCGTTCAGCAGCAGGTCGAGCATGCGGCGCCGGATCGGGTCGCCGACCGCCGACCAGAGGTCGTCGTCCACCACCACGCTCATGCACCCGCTCCGACTTTCGCGGCATACGTCGGCAGCCGAGGCAGGTAGTGGTCCCAGCCGGTGGTGTGTTCGGCGTACACGGCGGCGACCTTCGCCTCGTCCGGCCACCACTCGCGCAGGTGTTCGGGGCTGCTCACCACGTCGAAGACGACCTCGGGTGAGGCGTCGATGTGGATCTCCCGCTCGATCGTTCCGAATGCCATGCGGGCCACCTTCTGCAACGTTTGGTTGCACATCACCTTAGCCGACACCCTTGCAGACATGCAACCATTGGTTGCATGAGAAGGCGAGCCGCGTGTCGCGCCGGTCGTTTCGTACCCCGCGTGTTCGAGCCGGCTCCCGGCCGAAAGCCGGTGGTAGGCTCGCCGCGCTCGGACGACGTATATACGGGGGTATTGTGAGCGATCAACCGAAGTGGGCCTGGTGGGTGGTCGGGATCGTGATCCCCGTCGTCGGGATCATCGTGACGATCCAGGTGGCCACGAAGTCGGATTCCGACGACAACAAGTCACAGTCGACGAACAACAGCGCCCCGATCAGCACCCCCGCGTCGAGCGGCGGGAACGGGTCGCCCGGGGCCAAACCCGGGACCGACCCGGCGACCTCGTCCGCGCCGAAGGCACCCGCGAAGACGCTCGCCGGACCGGTGAAGATCACCCTCAAACCCGACGCCCACTACGTCGACCTGGACACCTCGTCGCCATTCGCCCAACCCGGATCCAAGGGTGCCGACGCATTCGTCGGGTTCAACCTCCCGGACCTGGCAATCGGCCCGATCAAGTCGGCCGACGTCGTGGCCATCGCCCCGCCCGACGGCCCCGAACCGACCCGGGACGACTGCGCCCAGGCGATCGCCAAGCGCGGCACCTACACGAGTGGCGAACTGTCCCAGGGCATGCGCGTGTGCCTGCAGACCGACGAAGGCCACACCGCCTACCTGCGCATCACCGGTGTGCCCACGCGCAGCGCGGTCATGTTCGAAGCCACGGTTTGGGAGTAGCCGCCCGCCGACTGGTCGTCAGATCCGGTCCCACACGACCGACGCGTACAGTTCGCCGAGCGTCGCCGCCAGCGCGGTGTCGACGGGGATCGACACGTCGTCGATCAGCCGGACCGGCGCGATGCCGCGCGAGTTCGTCACGAACGCGGCCCGGAACGAACCCACCTCGGACAGCCGGACCGGGCCGCGCCGCGAGGGCAACGGCCCTGCGGAAAGCGCCCGTTCGAGCAACTGCATGGTGATGCCCTCGAGGACCGGCGCGTCCGGCCAGATCAGCGAAGTGCCGTCGTGGAAGACGATGTTGGTGATCGCGCCCTCCGCGACGACCCCGTCCGGACCGGTCAGGAGCGCCTCGTCGAAGCCCTCGCGGGCGACCAGTCGCCGATAGTGGGCCTGCCCGAAGTCCCCGACCCGCTTGATGTGCGGCACGGTCCGCAGGTACGGAACGGACCGCAACGCCTGCGGGGCGCCCGACATGTCCCCCGGTGGCCGCACGGAGACCAGCACCGTGAACGCCCCGCCCTCGTCGGCCGCGAACACATGCACCCGCACCGACGCGTCGAGGACATCGTCGGCCAGCGCATGCCGGATATGCCGCCGAACCAGTTCCCCGTCCAGGGCGCTGCCGAACAACTCCCGACTGGCCGCGTCGAGCCGCCGAAGATGATCCGCCAGCCCTCGCACCCGCCCACCACGCACCTGCATCGCGGTGAAGTGCCCATAGCCTCCCACGGCAACGGCATGCAGCCGCTCCACCGTCGTGGCCCGCCCGTCGACCTCGACCCGCACCCCCACCAGATCACCCATGCCCCCGACAATAGCCACCCCACCCGGCCGATTCGGGGCGGCCCGGTGCGGGCGTGTCTTCGAAAACGCGAGGGTTGGCGTCGATGATCGCGGGCAGCCGCAGAAACGTCCGAACTTCGGTGGCATGTCGGCGAGTTGCCCGGCACGGTCGGCGGTTTCGGCAGGAAGTCGGCGGGGAGTCGGCGGGGAGCGGGAAGCAAGGAGCGGACTGTGAGCGCGATACGTCCCACGATCGACGATCCCGAATCCGCGTCGGGCAAAGGACTGCCCGGGTCCCACACCGGGACGGCGGCGGCACCAACCGGTGGATTCGTCGCCTACGACCGGGCGTTCTGGTGGCTCGCCCCGATCGTGTGTGTCGTCGCGGCGTATTGCGGTGTGCGGCGGCAGTGGGATCTGCTCGCGGCGATGGCGGGCGTCGGCGTGGTGGCGACGGGCGTGTTGTACGTATGCGGCCTGTTCCGGGCCGCGACCCGCTCCGAGGCACGGCGGTGGGCACCGCGCAGGCGGGTGAATCCTCGGGCACGCGCGGTCTCGTTCGCCACCGTCGACGCCATGACGGGACCCCGATTCGAGGAGCACGTCGCGGACTTGTGCCGCCGTGACGGGTGCCGCGACGTGGTGGTCAGCGGTGGCGCCGGCGACCTGGGGGCCGACGTCGTCGCCCGGCTGCCCGACGGTCGCAGTCTCGTCGTGCAATGCAAGCGGCTCGGCCGCACCCGCGCCGTGGGCAGTCCCGACATGCAGCGCTTCGTCGGTACCGCCCGCCCCGTGCACGCCGCCGACGTCGCGATACTCGTCACGAACTCCCGCTTCACCGCACCCGCTCGCCGCCTCGCCCGAGCCCAGGACATCGTGACCGTCGACCGCAGGTCCCTCGGCCGCTGGATGGCCGGCACCGACCTTCCGACCCTGCTCGGCGCGGCGGCGAACCCGCCGACGGAACCCCTCGCGGCGACCCTCCCATACCCCGAGGCCCGGCTGGACGGGGCCGCGCCCCTACCCGACTGACCCGTCCCGGATTCGTCGACCACCGCGCTCGTGGGTCGGGCCGTTCCGGGGTACACGCGCGGGATGGAGACCTTCGAGGTGCTGATCTATCCGTACAACACGCAGGACATGCCGCCGGCGGCACGCGGGCCGGCCGTGCGGTCCGCGACGGTCCGGCCCACCGGCGAGGAGGGCGCCACCGGCCATCCGCGCTACGCGGGCGACGGCGTGCAGGCCGACATCGATCCGGCCGGCAGGACGGTCGAGGCCATCACCGTGGACGGCGCCGAGTTGGAGGACGGCTGGAGCGCCCGGATCGCCGACGCGTAGCCCACGCCGGGCAGCGCCGCCGGGTGGGCGGCGAAAGCACCCGCCCCCCGGCGACCGCCCCGCGGTTCAGTCGGCCAGGAGCTGGGTGCGCAGGGTCGCGACTGTCCGGCTGATCAGCCGGGAGACGTGCATCTGGGAGATGCCGAGGCGCTCGCCGATCTCGGACTGGGTCAACTCCTCGCCGAAGCGCAGGGTCAGGATCTCCCGATCGCGCGGGCCGAGTGCGGCGATCAGCGGCTTGAGGGCGACCAGGTTCTCCGTCATCGCATAACCGGGCTCGACGAACGCCGCCCGGCCGGCCAGTGCCGGCGTGGACCCCTCGTCGTCGGGGGCGGGGGCGTCGAGGGACACGGTGGAGTAGGCGGCGGAGGCGATCAGGCCCTCGTCGACCTCCTCCACGCTCACACCCAACCGCTCCGCGAGTTCGGCGGAGGTGGGCTCCCGGTCGTGTTCGGTCGTGAACGCCTCGCGGGCCCGAGCCAGTTCCAGGCGCAGTTCCTGGAGACGGCGCGGCACGTGGACCGACCACGACGTGTCGCGGAAGAAGCGCTTGATCTCGCCGGAGATGGTCGGGATCGCGAACGTGGGGAACTCGACCCCGCGCGCGGGATCGAACCGGTCGATGGCCTTGATCAGCCCGATCGTCCCGGTCTGGACCATCTCCTCGGTGGTCTCGGGACGCGAGCGGAACCGGCCGGCGACGTACCGCACCAGCGGCAGGTTCAGCTCGACCAGGGTGTTGCGCACGTATTGGTACTCGTGCGTGCCCTCCTCCAGCGCCTTCAGCCGCGCGAACAACACCTTCGACATCGCGCGCGCGTCGACCGCCCCCACCGCCGTGGGGTCCTCGATCCGCGGGAGTCCGCCGACCGTCCCACCCTCCGGCGCGGCGCTCGCGGAGTCGGCGGAGGTCGACACGCTCACCGTGGACAAGGTCATCTCGGCTCCTTGGGGTCGTCGAATCGGCACGAGCCCCCTACCCGAATCGTTGACCAGTACACCCATTCGAGTGAGTCGGTGGTCACACCCACGCCGCGGCGCACCCGCTACCGGTCGTGGTTCAGGCGCAGCCGCACGGTCGTGCCGGAGTCGGTGGAGCGGATCTGGACCAGGTCGCAGAGCTGGTTGGCGATCCACAGGCCGCGTCCGCCCTCGACGTCCGGGTGCGGGATGTGCCGTCCGGCCAGCGGGTCGTCGACCCTGCCCGCGTCGCGGATCTCGCACACCAGTGTCGTGCCCTCGTCCCACAGGCTGACCTCGCCGTGGCCGCCGCCGTGGATGATGCTGTTGCCGGCGATCTCGGTGACGACCAACAGGGCGTGTCCGACATACGCCCGAGGAGCCTCGCCGAGCCGACCGCGGACGAAGGCGCGCACGCGCGCGAGTTCCCCCGCGGCGAAGACGAGGTGTTCGGCGTGCTCGGGGGCGTCCGGAAGCGGCGGTCCGGTCAGTGTCGCGGCGTAGTGGGCCGGACCGGGGTGGGCGTGCCGGTGTTCGGCGCCGGCGTCGAGGACCCGGGGGTGGGAGTGCCGAACGGCGTCGATGACCGAGGGGGCGAGGGTGGTGACGTCGTACGGACACAGGAGTTGCCACGGCACGCCGTCGAACGCGAGGTTGAGCAGGGATTCGTGGTGGCGGCATTCGACGAGTTCGTCCTCGGAGCGGCCCGCCCAGATGGGTTCGCCGATCCCGCGGAACGCCCGGGCGCCCTGGTCATGGGTCCATTGGCGCCAGGCGGGGATGATCCGCGCGGGGTTGCGGCCCACACGTTCCATGTCGATCCAGGTGACGTGCTCGGCGTCGGCGGCCAATTCCTTGCGCAGCGCACCGGCGCGGGGCTCGATCACCGCGACGGCGACGGCCTCGTCCGCTTCGAGGCCCGCGCGGACGAACGTGGCCGTGCGGTCGACGAAGTCGTCGAGACCGGCATAGAGAAGGGCATCGTGACGGAACACGTCCGGTACGCGAACGGTCATCGCCGCACCGCCTTCTCCAGCACCAGCCCGGGCGCCCCGTCCCAGCCCGCGAGGGTCACCAGGTCGCACAATTCCGCCGAGGCCGAGCGTACGACCACCGACAGGCCCGAAGGCATGCGCCCCGCCGTCTCCACCAGGGTCCGCACCCCCGCCACGTCGATGAACTCCAGGAACGCCGCGTCCACACACACATCCCCCGCGTAACCGGCCCGCTGGGCGTCCAACGCGGAACGTACGTGCACACAGTTGTCCGCGTCGACCTCCCCCGCCAACCGCACCACCGAGGGCGGCCCGAGCCGCTCGACTCGGAGCACCCCGTCCGCATAGACCATCGCCACGAAAGTCCCACCGCCCTTCCCGGCGGATCCTAGCGCGTGTCTCCAAACCCCCGCCGGGCTCCACCCGGCGGGGGCGAGCCCCGCCGAACCAGGCCGAAATCGTGAGCATCAAGCGGTGGGGAACAGCCGTTCCCGGAGGTCGACCCGCAGGACCACGACGTCGGAGGTGCGCCGAGGTGCGGAGGCGGCGCCGTCGACGTCGTAGCTCAACCGAATCCGGGAGCCGATGTGCGGCAGCAGCTCGCAGGCGGGGATCCGGAAGACCACCGGATGTCCGACGCCGTTGCCCGGGACGGGGGCGGACTCCTCGAACACGGCCCCGTCGGAACTCTCCCAGCGCACCGTGACGACATCGCCGGCGGCCATCCCGGCGTACGCCGGTACTCGTACCGTCGCGCCCAAGGGCGCCTGGTTGGGATCGAGTTCGCCGTCCTCGGCCTCGTCGACGAACGGCAGGGCAAGCGGATCGCTCATCTCACGCAGTCCCTTCGGCAGCACATGTTCGGGGATCCGAATCGTTCGAACCATGCGCATGCCCGCTGCCGCGCGTTTCAGGCGTACGGCGACGGCGGACGCCGAGTCGCGTCCGCCGGCGATCGTCAATGCGCCTCGTGCTCGAAGGGCCCCTCGTCCGCGCGCCCCGGCGCTTCACGGTCGCCGTGCCCGCCGTGGTCGCCGGGCGAATCACGATCCCCGGGCACCCCGGAGCCGGGCGCGCCGGAGCCGCCGGAAGGGGCCGACGTGCCGGACCCGCCGGGGAATGACTCCACCGGCAGGTCGAGCGCGTCGGCGACGGCCCGGCCCCGGTCCGCCGGATGCCGCACCTCTGTTCCGGGCACGACCCGGTACGTATTACGCCGTCCGTTGCGCTGCCGGGTCAGATATCCGCCGGCCTCCAGGTCCGCCAGGATGCCCTGGACGGCGCGCTCGGTCAGCAGGCACACGGCCGCGATGTCGCGCACCCTCGCCTCGGGATCCCGGGCGATCACCGAGAGCACACGGGCATGGCTGGTGAAAAACGTCCACGACGGTCGGGACGCGTCCGCATCACTCATGAGGCCCATCGTAAGGTCGTTTGTTCCGGCAACACGATACCTGAAATGAAGTTCCTGAATAACTTGACGCATGTTGGCTCGCGTCGGATCCTTGACGAGAAGGATCGACCCGGCTCGGTCCCCACTGCCCCCGTTTCGCGCTTGCGACCGGTCCCCACCTGCCAGACGTGTGAGGGAACATCCATGTCTTCACGCCGACCCCGCAGCCGTCGCCCGGCCCCCGCCGCGACGGCACGTCGCCCCGGCCGTCGCCATCGGGAAACGGCCACACACCTGCGCGTACGGGTCATGCCGTACGGCGATCGCGTGCTCCTGCGCGTCAGCGGGGAAATCGACATCGACACCGCGCCGCTGCTGCGCTCCGCCCTCGACACCGCGCTGGATCACGGGGCATGCCGCGTCGACGTGGACATGCGAGGGGTGACCTTCTGCGACAGCACCGCGCTTCACGTCCTGTTGCACGCGCGGACCAAGGCCGCCGACGTGAGGGTCGAACTCGCCCTCGCGCCCGGCGACCGGCTGCGGCGCATCCTGGCCATCACGAACATGGCACACCTGTTCGCCCCGCTCGCCCTGCCCGTCCGACCGTGACCGGTCACGACCCGATGCCGCGGCAGCGGGCCGGGGGCCTCACGCGTGCGGCTCGTCCAGGGACCAGCCGGCCGTATGTGCGGTGATCATGCGCGTCAGGCCCGAACGCCCCGCCGCCGCAAGCGCTCGACGCTGCAGTTCGGCGCCGGTGCCCTCGCGCAGGAGCCGCCCGGCCAGGGAGTTCACCCGCCGGGTGTCGCCCGCCCGATCCAATTCCGGTCCGACGTGCGCGAGCAGCGCGGCGACGACCTCGGTGGCCGGTCGCGGGCGGCCGTCGTCGGGGGCGATCAGGGTGCCGGACAGGCCGTGGCGGGCCGCCTGCCAGACGGCCGCGTCCAGGAGTTCGGGCGCGAGGGCGAGTTCCGGGCGGCCGTCCGCGTGCTCGCGCAGCGCCGTGGCCACCAGCGCGCGCACGAGCCCCGCGAGCATCACCGCGTCGTCGGCGCGCAGCTGCACGTCCATGGCCCGCACCTCGACGGTCGGGAACCGCTCCGACAGCCGCGCCGACCAGTACACCCGGCCCCGATCGACCAGTGCTCCGGCACGGGTGAGCCCGTCCAGCCGCCGATCGTAGTCGTTCGCGTCCCGAAACCGGGGCGGCGTACCGGTGACCGGCCAGCGCCCGAAAACCAGCGTGCGCCAACTGGCGAATCCGGTGTCGTCCCCGTGCCACAGCGGCGAGTTCGCCGACATCGCGAGCAGCACCGACAACCAGGGGCGGATCCGGTTGAGCACGGCGACGCCCGCCCCACGATCGGGTATGGCCACATGTACGTGCATCCCGTTCATCAACGCCTCGTCCACCAGGCGCGCCGCGTCGACGTGCAGGGACCGGTAGCGCTCCTTGTCGGTGACGGGTATCGGCCCGTCCGGCGCGAAGGGCGCGGTGCCGACCGCGGCGAGCCGGCATCCGCACTGCTCCGCGGCCTCGGCCACCGCGTGGCGCAGGCGCAGCAGGTGGCCGCCGATCTCGTCGAGCGTCTCGCACACGGGCGTGGCGGTCTCGACCTGTACCTGGAGCAGCTCCGGCTGCACCTCGTCGTCGTCCAGCGCGGCCTGCAATCCCGCCGCCGCGCGCACCGCCGGCGAACGCGGGACGGGCAGACCGCTGTCGTGGTCGACGAGGAGGTATTCCTCCTCGACGCCGAGAGTGATCACCGGACAGCTCCTCGCCCTCTGGGTTCGCGACCCCGCCCGAACGAGTCGCCCGGGGGACGCGGGGGGCGCGTTCCCCGGGCGTCTCGAGTCACCGGGCGGATGGTCACGCGACTCCGGACGTCGGCGTCGCGATCGACTGCTTCCCCCCGATGGCGATTCCACTCCGGGCCGAAACCACCGAAGCGCGGTTCACAGTTCGCGCAGCGCCGGGAGCAGCCTGTCGCGGGCCCAGTCCAGGAACTCGTGCTGCGTATCGCCGCCGACCTGGATGAGGGCGACCTCGGTGAACCCGGCCTCGACGAAGGGGCGTACCGCCTCGACGAACGTGTCCACGTCGTCCCCGCACGGGATCGCCTCGGCCACGTCCTCCGGCCGCACGAACCGCGTCGCGCCCGCGAAGCCCGCCGTACCCGGCAGTTCCGAGTTGACCTTCCAACCCCCGCCGAACCAGCGGAACTGCTCGTGCGCGCGCCGGATCGCCGCGTCCCGATCGGGGTCCCAGCACACCGGAACCTGCCCCACCCGCGGCTTGCCCGCACCGCCGTGCCGGTCGAACCCGGCCAGCAGCTCCGCGTCCGGCTCGGTCGCGATGACCAGGTCGGCCGACCGGCCGGCGAGCGCACAACTCTGCTCGCCGGACACCGCGATCCCGATCGGCGGCGGCCACTCGGGCAGGTCCCACAACTTCGCGGACTCCACGTCGTAGTGTGTGCCGTGGTGATCGACGTAGCCGCCCGCGAACAACGCGCGGATGATCTCCACGGCCTCGGCCAACATCTCCTGCCGTACGTCCACGGCGGGCCAACCGCCGCCCACCACATGCTCGTTGAGGTTCTCGCCGGAACCCAGCCCGAGCCGGAACCGCCCGTCCGACAACAGCTGGAGCGTGGCGGCCTGCTGCGCCACGATCGCCGGGTGGTAGCGCATGGTCGGACAGGTCACGTACGTCATCAACGGAATCGTCGAGGTGGCCCGCGCCGCGGCGCCCAGCACGGTCCACGCGTGCGGCGCGTGCCCCTGGACGTCGAGCCACGGAAAGTAGTGGTCCGACGTCACCGAGAAGTCGAATCCGACCCGCTCGGCATGCACCACGTGCTCGACCAGATCCTTGGGACCGGCCTGCTCGGTCATCATCGTGTAGCCGATTTTCACCATGGGAGGGCCGGTGCCCGGCGAGAGCGACGGAAAACCGGTCGATACCGTCGGGCAGCCATCCGCCTCGCCGTGTCCTCTCGCCCGGAGCGGCGCGCGCGATGCTAGCTTGCCTTTCCGTGACGGAGCACCGGGACGAGACCAGGGTGGCCTACGACGGCGTCGTCGAGTTGTACGCGTCGCTGTTCGCCGATCGGTTGGAGACACATCCGTTCTCGCGGAACATGATCGGCACCTTCGCCGAGCTGGTACGCGGGACGGGCAACCCACGGGTGGCCGACGTCGGGTGCGGGCCGGGACATCTGACGGCCATGCTGCACGAACTGGGGCTGGACGCCTTTGGGCTCGACCTCTCCCCGGCCATGGTCGAACACGCCCGGCGGGCACATCCGACGCTGCGCTTCGACGAGGCGCGGATGGAGGCGCTGCCGGTCCAGGACGCCGCGCTCGGCGGGATACTGGCCCACTACTCGATGATCCACACCCCGCCCGACGAACTGCCCGCGCTGCTCGCCGAGCAGGTGCGGGTCCTGGCACCGGGCGGCCTGCTCCTGGTCTCGTGCTTCGGGACCGACGGGCCGGAGCCGATCCGCTTCGACCACAAGGTGGCACCCGCCTACAGCTGGCCGGCGGACCGCCTCGCCGAGCTGCTGACCGAGGCCGGGCTCGTCCCGTTCGCCCAGCTCCTCCACGACCCCGCCACCGAACGAGGCTTCCTCGACACCCACCTGCTGGCCCGCCGTCGCTAGGGAGAACGCCCGGTGTTGTTCGAACGGTTCGCGGACACGCTGGACTACCCCATGTTCGTCGTGACGGCGGTCCATCCCGACACCGGCGAACGCTCCGGATGCCTGGTGGGGTTCGCGTCGCAGTGCGGCATGGAGCCGGTGCGATTCCTGGTGTGCGTGTCCGCCGTCAACCACACGCATCGGATCGCGCTCGCCTCGCCGGTACTGGCCGTCCACGCGCTGGGAGAGCGCCAGCACGCGCTGGCCGCGCTGTTCGGGGAGCGCACCGGGGACCACGTCGACAAGTTCGCCCACTGCGCCTGGGAACCCGGTCCGGCCGGGGTGCCGCTGTTGACCGACTGCCCGGTACGCATCGTCGGCACGGTCCTGCACCGTCTGGATCGGCTCGGCGACCACACCGGATTCGTGCTCGCCCCCATCGAACCCGACGCCGGCACCGACGACGCCGGCCCCCCGCGCGAGCACCACACCCCGCTGATGTTCTCCGCCGTGCGCGACCTGCACCCGGGCCACCCCGCCTGAAGACCGCGCGGCACAGGAATTCTCGACGCCCGTGTCGATCGGGCCGGTTCCCGTTCGTCGTCATGGTGAGGAGGCGGAACGACCGCCTCGCCGTCCGAGGAGGACCCATGACCACGAACGTTTCCGTCACCACCGGCACCCTCGACGTCCCCGGCGCGCGCCTGCACTACGAGGTACGCGGCAGCGGCCCGCTGATCGCGCTCGTCGGCGCCCCGATGGACGCCGCCGCCTTCGCGCCACTGGCCGATCTGCTCGCCGCCGACCACACCGTGCTCACCACCGACCCCAGGGGCATCAACCGCAGCCCCCTGGACGATCCCGACCAGGACTCCACCCCGGAACTGCGCGCCGCCGACCTGGCCCGGCTCATCGGCCGGCTCGACCTCGGCCCGGCCGCCGTCCTGGGCTCCAGCGGCGGAGCCGTCACCGCCCTGGCCCTGGCCGGCACCCGCCCCGACCGTGTACACACCGTCGTCGCCCACGAACCCCCACTCGTCGAGCTCCTCGACGACCGCGAGCACCTCCACGCCGGCACCGACGACATCATCGCCACCCGCCTGCGCGGCGACGTCACCGGCGCCTGGACCGGGTTCCTGGCCCAGGCCGGCATCTTGCTGCCCGACGGCGTGGTCGAGACGATGTTCGGCGCGGAACGCGCCCCGCGCGAGGAGGCCGACGAACTCCGCTGGTTCGCCCACGAGTTGCGGTCCACCACGCACTGGCGCCCGGACCTCGCGGCACTGCGTACGGTGGCCACGCGCATCATCGTCGGCATCGGCGAGGCCTCCACCGGACAACTCTGCGACCGCGCCTCCCGAGCCCTCGCCGGCGCCCTCGGCAGCGAACCCGTGCTCTTCCCCGGCGACCACACCGGCTTCGTCGACGACCCCGCCGGGTTCACCGCGCGCCTGCGGGAGGTCCTCTGATGCGGCGTCGGCGCGTGCCGCCGGCTACGAGGCTTCGCTGATGCGCGGCTCCTCCGCCTCGGCTTCGAGGCGGGCGGCCAGCTCCTCGGCCAGACGCGCGACCCGGCCGCGTCGGCGGCGGGAGAGGGCCAGGCCCAGCCGGCGGCGCGGGCTCGGTTCGGCGAGCGGGAGCGCGACCAGTTCCGGATGCCGGGTCAGGCCGATCTCGGGGATCAGCGCGATGCCGACCCCGGCGCGAACCAGCGCCTGGGCGAAGTCGTAGTCCGTCGCGGTACACGAGATCCGCAGCTCGACGCCGACCAGCTCGGCATACCGGGCGAGCTGCCCGGCGGACTTGCGGCAGCCCAGGATCCATCGTTCGTCGGCGAGTTCGACCAGGTGCGGAGCCTCGGGCCGGGCCCGGAAACGCACCGCGGCCGGATGCCGGCGCGGCAGCACGACCCGCAGCGGGTCCTCACCCAGCGGCGTCCAGTCCAGCCCCGACCGGTCGCCGGGCCGCGCGGGCGGCGGGCCGTCGAGGTGGTAGGCGAGGGCGAGGTCGGCGTGTCCCTCCCGGACGGCGGGCAGGGCGTCCTCCGGCTCCGCCTCCAGGATGGTCAGCTCCACCTCGGGGTGGTCGGCGACGAATCCGGCCAGGGCGGGCGGCAGCAGTCGGCGGCCCGCGCTGGCGAAGGTGGCCACGGTGAGCGCCGTGCGCTCGGCGGTCAGCCGCTCGATGCGCTGCCGGGTGTCGGCCAGTTCGGCGGCGATCGTGTCGGCGGCCTCGACCAGGAGTCGGCCCGCGTCCGTCAGCGTGACGCCGCGCGTGGAGCGTTCGACGGCGGGCGTGCCGAGCGCACGTTCCAGCGCGGCGATCTGCTGCGAGACGGCCGACGGGGTGCAGTGCAGCGCCAGGGCCGCCTGGTTGAAACTGCCGCGGCGGGCGACCTCCCGCAACACGGCGAGACGCCGGACGTCGATCAACAGTTCTCCTAATGACGAGATATCGAAATCGACACTACCGCTGTGGACCGGAGCAAGACAGCCTGATCACCACAACCGAACGACAACGAACGACGACGGACATCAGCGGGCCGAGAGAGGGATCGAGAACGTGGACGTGTGCGTGATCGGCGGAAGCCGCTACTTCGGGAGACGGCTCATCCGGGAGCTACGGGACGGCGGCGCGGCGGTGACCGTCGTCAACCGCGGCTCGACGCCCGCGCCGCAGGGCGTGACCCACGTGCGCGCCGACCGCGACGACGAGGCCGCGCTGCGCGCCGCGCTCGGCGACCGGCACTTCGACGTCGTGGTCGACCAGGTCTGCTACACGCCCGTCCAGGCCGCCGTCGCCACCCGGGTGTTCGCCGACCGCACCCCGCGCTACGTGCTGACCTCCACGGTCGAGGTGTACGCCGAACTCGGTCGCCCCGGCGGGCCGGCCCTCGCCGAGCCGGCGATCGATCCGACCGCGTGGCCGGTGGACCCGGAACTCCCCTGGGCGGATCCGGCGTTCCTGGCCGACCACTACGGCGAGGGCAAACGCCAGGCGGAGGCGCTGTTCACCCGGGAGGCACCCTTCGACGTCGCGGCCGTACGAACGGCACACGTGCTCGGCCGCGCCGACTTCACCGGCCGACTGGCGCACTACGTCGAACGCATCGCGCACGGCCTGCCGGTCGCCGTACACGCCGCGCCACAGCCCGCGTCCTTCATCCACGAGGCGGAGATCGCCCGCTTCCTGGCCTGGACCGCGACCGCCCTGTTCACCGGCCCGGTCAACGCCGCCTCCCACGGAACCCTGGACGCACGGGAGTTGTGCGCGGCGATCGGCCGTGCCGCCGACACCGAGCCGACGCTGCTCGTCGGAACGGACGCACCCCCCTCGCCGCTCTCCTTCGCCCGCTCCTACCCGATGGACACCAGCCGGGCGACCCGCCTGGGCTTCCGGTTCTCGTCGATCACCGACTGGCTGACGCCGCTCCTCGAGGAGGCCCGCACCGCATGACACCGACTCCGACCGCACCCGTCACCCGCGCCATCGGCGACATCACCGTCGGCGCCGTCGGCCTCGGCGCGATGCCGCTGTCCGTCGAGGGCCGCCCCGACGAGGACCGGGCGATCGCCACGATCCACGCCGCGCTGGACGCCGGGGTACGCCTGATCGACACCGCCGACTCCTACCACTGGCATGCCGGCGAACGCGGCCACAACGAACGGCTGATCGCCCGGGCGCTGGCCGCCCATGGCAGCGGCTCGGACGAGGTGCTGGTGGCGACCAAGGGCGGCCGGGGCCGGCCCGGCGACGGCTCGTGGACGGTCGACGGCGACCCGCGCCGGTTGCGCGCCGCGGCCGAGGCGTCGGCCGTCCGGCTCGGCGTGGAGGCCATCGGTCTCTACCAGTTGCACAAGCCGGACCCGGCCGTCCCCTTCGCCGACTCGGTCGGCGCGCTGCGGGATCTGGCCGACGCCGGGACGATCCGCATGGTCGGGCTGTCCAACGTGGACCGCGCGCAGATCCACGAGGCGCGCGAAATCCTCGGTCCACGACTGGTATCGGTACAGAACCGCTTCTCCCCCGCGCACACCTCCACCCGGGACACCCTCGACCTGTGCACCGAACTGGGCCTGGCGTTCCTGCCGTGGAGCCCACTGGGCGGAATCTCGCTCAGCGCCGTCGACGATCCGGGCACCGACGCGCCGACGCCGGACACACCGTTCCACACCCTCGCCCGCGCCCACGGCGTCAGCCCGCAACGGATCTGCCTGGCCTGGCACTTGGCACAGTCCCCCGTCGTCCTCCCGATCCCGGGCGCCCGCCGCCCCGCCTCCATCCGCGACTCGGCCGCGGCCGCCGCCCTCACCCTCTCGCCACGGCAGCTGGCGGATCTGCACCTCGACTGAGACCCCGCCGAGCCGGCTCACACCGCTCCGCGTGATCCCGGGGCACCGCGGATACCCCGGGACCACGGGCGCGTGGGTTCCCGTCGCCCGTCGGTGAGCACCCACAACTGCCCCCGGGCCCGCGCCTCATCCCCGAGGCCCGGCCGGACCCTCGCTCGCCGGGTCCACGCCCGCCGGGTCCACGAGGGCGTCGATCCGGGTGGCCAGATCCGGGTGGGCGGCGGCCAGGTGCGGGCGGGCCGCGCCGAGGGGGTCGAGGAGCGCGGCGGGGTCGTCCGCCCCGAGCGCCCGATCGAGCCTGGCCACCAGGGCGCGGGAGCCGGGCGGGAGGTCGGTGAGCGCGGTGATCTGCCCCGCGAGGCGACGCAGGTCGGCGGCATTGTCGCGGGCGCGGGCGGTGGCGGCGCGGTCGGCGGCCCGGCGTTCGCGGGTGGCGGTGACCCGTTGCTCGCCCGTGCTGCCGACCGGCCCCGGACGCAGGCGCAGATAGCGGCGCTCGGCCGCCTGTCTGCTGGCCACGCCCAGCGGCCCGGCCAGGTCGGCCCAGCTGGCCCCGGCGTCCCGGGCCGTTTCGATCAGTCCGGTCTCCCACCCGGCGAGTCGTTCGCGAATCTCGCGCAGCAGCAGGAGCGAGGCCAGTGCCCGACGGGGATCCGCGTCCGCCCCGGACTGCTTGCCCCGGTGCTCCTGCGCGCCGCGGACGGCCTCGTCGATGACCTCCAGAGCCGCCGCGGCCGCGAAAAAGGAGGCCGGCCCCACCCGGTGGGCAACGTCGGCGGGGGGAGCGGTCGGTTCGTGCCGAGGGTCGGTCGTATCCATCGGACTCCTCTCGGTTCGTCATCACTTGGATGACCTCGACATGGTCATCTATTCGACGACCCGATCATCCGTCACTCTTTGGATGACGTCCTCATTTGTCATCGCTTCGACGACATGCTACAACAGTTTCAGGCAGCCCGTCAGGGCGCTTCCGACCGAAACTTTCGGAGGTGTTTTCGCGATGTTGATGCGTACCGACCCCTTCCGCGAGCTCGACCGGCTCGCGCAGCAGCTTCTCGTGCCCGGGACCCCTTCCCGGCCGACGGCAATGGCCATGGACGCCTACCGTGACGGCGAGGAGTACGTGGTCGTCTTCGATCTGCCCGGTGTCACCCCCGAGGCGATCGACATCGACGTCGAACGCAACATGCTCACCGTCAAGGCCCGGCGTGAGCCGATCGCCAGGGGCAACGACGGCGACAAGGGCAGGGACGTACAGATGGAGCTCTCGGAGCGACCCGTCGGCGTCTTCTCCCGGCAGATCGTCCTCGCCGACACGCTCGACACCGAGCGCATCCGCGCCGACTACGAAAGCGGCGTGCTGACCCTGAGGATCCCGATCGCCGAGCGCGCCAAGCCGCGCAAGATCTCGATCGGCGGCGGCGCCGACCACAAGGTCATCACGGCCTGAGCCGGGCGGCGCACGCACGACGACGGCAGTGCGGCGGGCGCGAGGATCGGGTTGTCGATGGGCGTACCCGTCCTCGCCCCGCCCGCCGTTCATCCGCCTGCCGGACATGGTGTGGCGATCCGGGGGCAGCGGCCGGACATGAGAATGACAACGGCGATCACCACCCGACTGGAGCAGGCCCGGGGCCTCGATCGGCCCGCCTCCCTGCTGCGCGGCCTCGTCGGGCGGGTGCCCGAGGGCAGGGTTCGGGACATCGCACACGGGGTCCCCATCGGACACCCCGTGCACCCGCTGCTGGTACAGGTGCCCATCGGCGCCTGGCTCTCCGCCTCGGTGCTGGACTTCGTACCGCGCACCGGCCCCGCGTCGGGCGTCCTGATCACCGTCGGTCTGGGCGCCGCGCTGCCCGCCGCCGCGGCCGGGGCGATCGACTGGGCCCAGACCCACGAGCAGCAGCAGCGCGTCGGCCTGGTCCACGCCGCCGCCAACTCGGCCGCCGTCGGGCTCTACGCCGCGTCCCTGTGGGCCCGCCTGCGCAACCGGCCGATCCGCGGCCGCCTGTTGGCCGTGGCCGGGCTGACCGCCGTGGGCGCCGGCGGCCTGCTCGGCGGGCATCTGGCGTACCGGCAGGCCACCGGCGTCAATCACGCGGAACAGGTGCCCCATGTGGTGGGCGACGGGTCGCGGTGGCATCCGATCGGCCTGTTGTCCGCGTTGCCGCTCGGCACGCCGGTGCGCCGGTTCGTCGGCGAGACGCCGGTGTTGGTGGTGCGAGGCAGGGACCGGGTCGACGTTCTGGCCGATCGTTGCGCGCATCTGTCCGGTCCCCTGTCCGAGGGCGAGGTCCGTGACGGTCGGGTGACCTGCCCCTGGCACGACAGCGTGTTCGAGTTGTGCACCGGGGAGGTCGTGCACGGCCCGGCGACGGCCCCGCAGCCGGTCTTCGAGACGCATGTGGACGGGGACGAACTCCGCGTACGCCTCCCCGGCGCCGGCTGACGCCGCGCTCCCCCGCCCCGGTCCCATTCGGCCCAGCCGCAGCGCATGCCTGCCGTCACCCCGGGTAGTCGCCTCGCGTCGATGGCCCGGACCCGGCGAGGAGCTGACGTGGACCCACGTGCGTGGTGGCGCGACTGGCCGGTGCGGCGCCAAGTCGTCGGAGCCGATCGGCTCGGCCGCGGCGCGGCGGCGCGTTCGGCCGCGACCGCCGAGCTGCGGCCGCGGATCGCCGACGCCGATCGGGTGGTGCGTTCGGTGTGCCCGTACTGCGCGGTGGGCTGCGGGCAGCAGGTCTACGTCAAGGACGAACGGGTGGTCCAGGTCGAGGGCGACCCGGACTCGCCGATCAGCCGTGGCCGGTTGTGTCCCAAGGGTTCGGCCACGCTTCAGCTGACCACGGGTTCGGCCCGCCGCGACCGGGTCCTGTACCGGGCGCCGTACGCGAGCGAGTGGGGCGAACTCGACCTGGATACCGCGATGCGCATGGTCGCCGAACGGGTCGTGCGCACCCGGCGCGAGACCTGGCAGTGGGAGCACGACGACATGCGCGTCGCCCGCACGCTCGGCATCGCCAGTCTGGGCGGGGCGACCCTGGACAACGAGGAGAACTACCTGATCAAGAAGCTGTTCACGGGTCTGGGCGTGGTGCAGGTGGAGAACCAGGCCCGGGTCTGTCACAGCTCGACGGTCGCGGGTCTGGGGACCACGTTCGGTCGCGGCGGCGCGACGATGTTCATGCAGGACCTCCAGCACTCCGACTGCATCGTGATCCAGGGCTCGAACTACGCCGAGGCGCATCCGGTGGGTTTCCAGTGGGTGATGGAGGCCAAGAAGCGCGGCGCGACGGTGATCCACATCGATCCCCGGTTCACCCGCACGAGTGCGCTCGCCGACCTGCACGTACCGATCCGCGCGGGCTCCGACATCGCGTTCCTGGGCGGCGTGATCAATCATGTGCTCGCCGAGGGCAAGGACTTCCGGGAGTTCGTGCTCGCGTACACCAACGCCGCGACGCTGGTGAGCGAGGACTTCCGGGACACCGAGGACCTGGGCGGCGTGTTCTCCGGCCTGGACACCGAGCATCGGCACTACGACCAGAAGTCGTGGGCCTACGAGGGCGGTTCGGTCGAGCCTGCCGTGGGCGACCGCGACGCGCGCCACGACGAACGGGTGGGCGGGGAACGGGAGTCGGTCGCGGAGGCCGGTCGCGGCGAGTCGCACGGTTCCGGCGGCGCGCAGATGCACGCGGACGCGCCGCGCGACGAGACGCTGACCCATCCGCGCTGCGTGTACCAGATCTTGAAGCGCCATTTCGCCCGCTACACGCCGGAGTTCGTCGAACGCACCTGCGGCGTGTCGCGGGAGGCGTTCGCGACGGTGTGTCGTGCGCTGACCGAGAACTCGGGTCGGGAGCGCACGTCGGCCTTCGTCTACGCGGTGGGGTGGACGCAGCACTCGGTGGGCGCGCAGTACATCCGCACCGCGTCGATCCTGCAGCTCCTGCTGGGCAATGTGGGTCGGCCCGGCGGCGGCATCCAGGCCCTGCGCGGGCATGCGAGCATCCAGGGATCCAGTGACATCCCGACCCTGTTCGATCTGCTGCCCGGCTACCTGCCGATGCCGCACGCGCACGCCGACGAGGACCTGGACGCCTACATCGCGACCATGGTGGCCGACAAGGGTTACTGGGCCGACATGCGCAAGTACACGGTGAGCCTGCTCAAGGCGTATTACGGCGACGCGGCGACCGCCGACAACGACTTCTGCTTCGGGCATCTGCCGCGCCTGACCGGATCGCACAGCACCTACGACACGGTGATGGCGCAACTGGACGGGATCTGCAAGGGCTTCTTCCTGATGGGCGAGAACCCGGCGGTCGGTTCGGCGAACGCGCGCATGCAGCGGTTGGGCATGGCCGAGCTGGACTGGCTCGTGGTGCGCGACTTCTCGCTGATCGAGTCGGCCACGTGGTGGAAGGACGGCCCGGAGATCGAGACGGGCGAGTTGCGCACCGAGGAGATCGGCACCGAGGTGTTCTTCTTCCCGGCCGCGGCACACACGGAGAAGTCCGGCTCGTTCACCAACACCAACCGCTGGTTGCAGTGGCACCACCAGGCGGTCGAGCCGCGCGGCGACGCGCGCAGCGACCTGTGGTTCACGTATCACCTGGGCCGGCTGATCCGGGCCGAACTCGCGGGCTCCACCGACCCGATGGACCGCGCGGTGCTGGATCTGACCTGGGACTACCCGACCGAGGGACGCTACGACGACCCGAGCGCGGAGGCCGTGCTCGCGGAGATCAACGGTTTCGGACCGAACGGCGAACACCTGTCCGCCTACACCGAGTTGGCCGACGACGGGTCCACGTCGTGCGGATGTTGGATCTACTGCGGCGTCTACGCCGACGGCGTCAACCAGGCCGCGCGGCGCCGGCCGCACACCGAGCAGGACTGGCTCGCGGCCGAGTGGGCCTGGGCGTGGCCGGCGAATCGGCGCATCCTGTACAACCGCGCCTCCGCCGATCCGGAGGGCCGACCGTGGAGCGAGCGCAAGGCGCTGCTGCGGTGGGACGCGGACGCGGGGAGGTGGACCGGGCCCGACGTCCCGGACTTCCCGCCGGACAGGGCCCCCGACTATCGCCCGCCCGAAGGGGCGCACGGCGTCGAGGCGTTGGCGGGAAACGATCCGTTCATCATGCAGTCGGACGGCAAGGGCTGGCTCTACGCGCCGGGCGGGTTGGTGGACGGCCCGCTGCCCACGCACTACGAGCCGCAGGACTCGCCGTTCACCAATCCGCTGCACCCGGAGCACTCGCGCAACCCGGTCCGCCAGGTATTCAGCCGGCGGCACAACCGCTCGCATCCCAGCGGAGACGAGCCGGGCAGCGAGGTGTTCCCGTACGTGGTGACCACCTACCGGCTCACCGAGCACTTCACCGCCGGCGGGATGAGCCGCTGGGTCCCATATCTGGCCGAACTGCAACCGGAGTTCTTCTGCGAGATCTCCCCCGAACTGGCGGCCGAACGCGGACTCGACCACATGGGGTGGGCGACGATCGTGACCGCGCGCACCGCCATCGAGGCCCGGGTGATGGTCACGCGCCGCATGCGTCCGCTGACCGTGGACGGGCGCACGCTGCACCAGATCGGGCTGCCGTTCCACTGGGGTCCCAACGGGATGAGTCGCGGCGACGCGGCCAACGAACTGGCGTCGATCACGCTCGATCCCAACGTGCACATCCAGGAGGTCAAGGCGATGAGCGCGGACATCCGACCGGGTCGACGCCCGCGCGGGCCGGAATTGTTGCGGTTCGTCGCCGACTACCGGCGCCGGGCCGGGATCACCGAGCAGACCGGGACGGAGGTCTGACATGGCCCAGTTCATCGGCGGGATCGGACGCGGACCGGGCGACCCGGCGGGCGAGGCCGGGTGGGGGGACGAACACCCGCCGCGGATGGGCTTCTTCACCGACACGTCGGTGTGCATCGGGTGCAAGGCGTGCGAGGTGGCGTGCAAGGAGTGGAACGCCGTGCCGCAGGACGGTCTCGCGCTCACCGGGATGTCCTACGACAACAGCGAGGGGCTGGGCGCGAACAGGTGGCGCCACGTCGCGTTCATCGAGCAGGAACGACCGGTGGCGGTGGGGGCGATCGGGGCGGACGGGGGTGTGGGCGCGGACTCGGGCTCGGGCTCGGGCTCGGGTGATTCGATGCGCTGGTTGATGTCCTCCGACGTGTGCAAGCACTGTACGCACGCCGCGTGCCTGGACGTCTGCCCGACCGGCGCGCTGTTCCGCACCGAGTTCGGCACGGTCGTGGTGCAGCAGGACATCTGCAACGGTTGCGGCTACTGCGTGCCCGCCTGCCCGTACGGGGTGATCGACCAACGGCCCGAGGACGGGCGGGTGTTCAAGTGCACGATGTGCTACGACCGGCTGGGCGTGGGGGCGGAGCCGGCGTGTGCGAAGGCGTGTCCGACGGAGTCGATCCGCTTCGGCCCGCTGGACGAGTTGCGCGCGGCGGCCGAGACGCGGGTACGGGATCTGCATGCCGACGGAGTTCCGGAGGCCCGGTTGTACGGGCACGATCCCGAGGACGGTGTGGGCGGCGACGGGGCGTTCTTCCTGCTGCTTGACGAGCCCGAGGTCTACGGCCTGCCGCCGGATCCGGTGGTCACCACGCGTGATCTGCCGTCGATGTGGCGGCACGCGGGTGCGGCGGCGCTCACGCTGGTGGCCGGGGTCGCGCTCGCCTTCGGGTCGCGGGGAGGACGGCGATGACGCGCGGCGAGGCGCGGATGGTGCCGAAGGTCGAGACCACGTCGTATTACGGGCGGCCGATCATCAAGGCTCCGGTGTGGGCGGCGACCGACATCGCCGGCTACGTGTTCCTGGGCGGCCTGGCGGGCGCGTCCTCGCTGCTCGCGGCGGGTGCGGAGGCGACCGGGCGGCCGGCACTGGCACGGACCGGCAAGGTGGCCGCGCTGGGCGGGATTTCGCTGTCCGTCGTCGCGCTCGTACACGACCTGGGTCGGCCGGAACGCTTCGTCAACATGCTGCGCGTGTTCAAGCCGACCTCGCCGATGAACATGGGCTCGTGGTTGCTGGCGGCGTACGGACCGGCCGCGGGCGTCGCGGCGGCCACCGACGTGAGCGGCCGACTGCCCGGAATCGGGCGAGCCGCGACGGCGTGCGCCGCCCTGCTCGGCCCGGCCGTGGCCACCTACACCGCGGTCCTGTTCGCCGACACGGCCGTACCGGCCTGGCACGAGGGCCATCGCGAACTTCCCTTCCTCTTCGCCGGATCGGCCGCCGGCGCGGCATCCGGCCTGGCCCTGCTCACGGTCTCGCCCCACGAGGCCGGTCCCGCCCGCCGCACCGCGATCGGCGGCGCGCTCCTCGACCTGCTCGCCGCCCGCCGCATGCGCGCCCGCATGGGCATCGTCGCCGAGACCTACCGCACCGGCAGGGCCGGCCGGCTGACCCGCGCCGCCGAAGCCCTCACCGTCACCGGCGCCGTGGGCGCGGCCCTGTCCGGGGTGGTCCGCGGCGCGCCCGCCACCCGCCGCGTCACCGCCGCCATTGCCGGCACCGCCCTGCTCGCGGGTTCGGTCTGCACCCGCTTCGGCGTGTTCGCCGCCGGCATGGCCTCGGCGGAGGACCCGAAGTACACGGTGGTCCCCCAACGCGAACGCCGCGCCGCCCGGCGGTAGAGGCGCGGCGTCCTCGGGGCCGGCGTCTGGTGCGGGCGAGTGGGCGATCAGTGCTGCCCGAGGCGGCCGCGGCCGCCCAGGGAGCGCACGAGCCCGATACCGGTCGGCGTCCCGGACGGCGGCTCCGCCCTCACCGCGACGGGACGGCAGAGAGGTACGATCCAGCCCTTACCATGAGCACATGCGCCGCGGCGCCGCACAACGAACAGCACGAGGAGACGAGGGCCATGCCGGGAGAGTTGTTCCACCCCGAGACCGACAACGTCACCCTCGCCCAGGTGCTGGCCGCTCTCGACGACCCCATGCGGCTGCGGATCGTCAAGGTCCTCGTGCACGACCCGGACGCCACCGAACGCACCTGCACGTCCTTCCAGCTGCCCGTCGGCAAATCCACCCTCACCCACCACTTCCGGATCCTGCGCGAGGCCGGCCTGATCCGACAGGTCGACCGCGGCAACAGCCGCAAGGCACAACTACGCCGCGAGGACGTCGACCGACGTTTCCCCGGCCTTCTGTCCCTGATCCTCGCCGAAGGCACCGCCCCGGAATCCGGCCCGGCCAACTGACCGACCCGGGGCCGGCCGCCCGGCGCACGTGGGTATCGGCGGAGTCTTTCCGGGAATCGGCGGGCGAAACAAGGGAATTCCCGGGAATGTGCTTCGAGGGGCGGGGCATACGTGGGTCGGAGGTAAAAACAATGATTCCCCTTTTGGTAGTCCTGCTTCTCGCGCTGATCCTTTTCGGCGCAGGTTTCGCACTGAAGGCCCTGTGGTGGATAGCCGTGATCGTCCTGGTCGTCTGGGCTCTCGGCTTCGTCTTCCGCTCGGCGGGCACCGGCGGTAGGCGGGGGCGCTGGTATCGCTGGTAGACCGTAACCGTAGACCGTGGACCGCCGCCGAAACGCGGGGGCGGGGCGGGGCTCGACTCGATTTATCGAGTTCGGCCACGCCCCGCCCCTTTTCGCTTGTCTCGCGGCGCCGGAATTCCCGAGAAGATCGTTCCGCCCCGACGGTTGAATTCCCACGGCCGGGCGGCAGCGTAAACAAGCCGGGGCCGCCGGGAAAACCGTCGGGAATCGACCGCGTCGCCACGCGACCGCCCCGGCGCAATGCGGAGCGGCACGGAAGCACCGGGCACGCCGACGGCGGCCCGCATATCCGGCCTCGCCGCACTCGTTCGGCCGACACCGGTGGATGTGCGCCGGTTCCGGGCGCTGTCCCGCCTGGCCCGGCTCTGCGACCGGGCTCGCCGCCACCGTGCGGGTGCGGCCGGCGGGCGGCGGTAGTTGCATGGACGACGGCCGATGATCCGACACCCAGGAGGTTGTCATGCACATCCTGCGAGCAGTGGAAAGCAAGGACACCCGTTGGTGGCACGCCGTCGCACACTTCCGCACCGCCGCGTGCGGGGTCGGCCTGCCGGACCACACCACCGCGGCGGTCGACGACGCCCTGTCCGACCTCCTGTGCCCCGCGTGCATGTCGGCCATCGGCGGCAAGTCCGCCGTAACGACAGGCGACCGCCCCACCCCCGACATCGCCCCAACCGACTGACGCCCCCGACACCGTCGAAACGGCCCCGACCGGCGCCCGACCAACCACGCCCGGCCGGCCGGCAGAATCCGTGACGCCGTACATTTCCCCGTACATTTCCACGTCCGGATCGCGAGAAGGGCCGAGCAGTGCCGGAGTTCGCGGACTTCGAGACCTCCGTGGGCGGGTCCCGGCAACCACGCGCCATGCCGATATCGGTGCGCCACGCGACGGTGGCCGACGTCGAACGATGTGCCGTCCTGGCCCGGCAGTACGCGGGAGACAGCGCCGGCGTGGTCGACTTCGAGGCCCTCGTTCGCGGGTGGTTGCGGCAGCCCACCGGGTGCTTTCTGGTCGCGATCGGCGCCGATCACGACGTGGTCGGATACGGGCGCGTGGTCCGACTGGACGTCGCGACCGCGCCGATCGGCTACTACCTGGCCGGCGTCGTGGTCGATCCTGAAGCCCGCCGGATCGGGGTGGGAATGAGTCTGACCCGAGCCCGTCTGGACTGGATCGAAGCCCACGCCCCCGAGGCCCGGTACTTCTGCAACGCACGGAACCGCGTCTCCATCGCACTGCACGCCCGCATGGGATTCCACGAGGAGACCCGTGACTTCGAGATCCCCGGCGTCACCTTCGAGGGCGGTGCGGGCATCCTGTTCCGCAAGGTGTTCCGAGACTGCGCGTAGCCGGCCGAGGCCATGCCTCGCGACCGCCGTCGGTGGTCAGGCCCGCCGGTGGTGGTGGAGCTTTCGGGTGAGGGCCGTTGCCGCGAGGATCGCGACGAGACGTCTTCATCCGGGGCCTGGCCGGCATTCCCCGACCGTGACGGACCCGTCCGCGACCCGGCGAGCGCGTGGGTGGATGACGGTCACGCGCGGTGTGCGGCAGGCCGGGGCAAGGGTGGGGTCGGGGAGGGCGTGAGGGGTTGGGGTCGGGTGGGCAGGGGTCGGGGGGCCGGAAGGTGGGGTCGGGATTCGGGGGACGGGGCTTTAGGTTGAGGGCGGTTCTGTTGTGATCCTCCGCCGGGGCCGGTGCCGGTGCCGGCTTGTCGCTGCGACGAGCGGAGTTCGGCGTGAGTGCCACATCCCCGCGTGCCAATGCCCCTTCCGATCGGCTCGTCGAGGCGCTTCGGGCGGCTCTGACGCAGAACGAACGGCTGCGTGCGCACAACGCGGAACTGACCGCCTCCACCGGCGAGCCGATCGCGATCGTCGGGATGGGCTGCCGCCTGCCCGGGTCGGTGTCCTCCCCCCGGGACCTGTGGCGGGTGCTCGTCGACGGCGTCGACACCATCGGCGATCCGCCCGACGATCGCGGCTGGGAACGGCAGTTGCTCGACTTCGCCGCAGCCGGGCTCGACATCGGCCCGCACCTCCAGGGCGGATTCCTCGACCGCGCCGACCTCTTCGACGCCTCCGTCTTCGGCATCTCGCCCCGCGAGGCGCTGGCGATGGACCCCCAGCAGCGGCTGCTCCTGGAGACCTCCTGGGAGGTCCTGGAGAACGCCGGCATCGTGCCCGCCTCGCTCAAGCACAGCTCCACCGGCGTCTTCGTCGGCGCCACGGTCAGCAACTACGGCGACGGCGTCGCCGAGGTGCCCGAGGGGGTGGCCACCTACCTGCTCAGCGGCGCGTCCAGCAGCGTGCTCTCGGGCCGGCTCTCCTACGTCTACGGCCTCGAGGGCCCGGCGGTCACGGTGGACACCGCCTGTTCCTCCTCACTCGTCGCGCTGCACCTGGCGGTTCGGGCGCTGCGCTCCGGCGAATGTTCGCTGGCCCTGGCCGGCGGGGTCACCGTGATGGCCTCCCCCGCCATCTTCCACGGCTTCGGCGACCAGGCCCTGCTCGCCCCGGACAACCGCTGCAAACCCTTCGCCGCCGCGGCCGACGGGACCACGTGGGCCGAGGGCGCGGGCCTGTTGCTCGTGGAGCGGCTGTCGGACGCCCGCCGCAACGGCCGCCGGGTGCTGGCCGTGCTGCGCGGTTCGGCAGTCAACCAGGACGGCGCGTCGAACGGACTGACCGCGCCCAACGGCCCGTCCCAGCAGCGGGTGATCCGGGCCGCCCTCGCCGACGCCGGACTGACGCCCGATCAGGTCGACCTCGTCGAGGCGCACGGCACCGGCACCGCACTCGGCGACCCGATCGAGGCACAGGCCCTGCTGGCCACCTACGGGCAGGGACGCGATCCGCAACGGCCGTTGTGGCTCGGGTCGGTCAAGTCCAACATCGGCCACGCCCAGGGCGCGGCGGGGGTCGCCGGGGTGATCAAGGCCGTCCTGGCGCTGCGCCACGGGCAGGTACCGCGCACCCTGCACATCGACGCGCCCTCGCCGCACATCGACTGGTCGGCCGGCGACGTCCGGCTCGCCGACGAGGCCCACCCGTGGCCGCACACCGACCGGCCGCGCCGCGCCGCGGTTTCCTCATTCGGGGTCAGCGGCACCAACGCGCACGTCGTGCTCGAACAGGCCGACCCCGCCGACGATCCGCCGCCGGCCGGATCTCGGGAGCGGCGGCCCGACGGTCCGCTGAACAGTGGACCGGTGCCGTGGTTGTTGTCGGCGGCCACCCCGCAGGCGCTGCGGGCCCGTGCGGGGCAACTGGCCGAGTGGTGCGCGCGTGATCCCCGGCCGGACCCCGTCGCGGTCGGCGCCGCACTGGCCCGTCGCCGGGCCGCGTTCGAGCATCGGGCGGTGGTCCTGGTCGACGATCTCGACGGGGCTTTCGAGCCGCTGCGCGCGCTCGAATCCGGCGCCGTGTCACCGCTGTTGGTCGAGGGGGCGGCCACCGTCCGCGGCAAGGTGGTCTTCGTCTTCCCCGGACAGGGCTCCCAGTGGGCCGGGATGGCGACCCGACTGCGCGACGAATGCCCGGCGTTCGCCGCCCACTTGGGCGCGTGCGAGGAAGCCCTGGCACCGTGGCTGGACCGGCCGCTCGGTCGGATCCTGGACGACGGGGCCGCGCTCGCCCGGGTCGACCTCGTGCAGCCGGCGCTGTGGGCGGTCATGGTCTCCCTCGCCCGGTTGTGGCAGGACCACGGTGTGCGGCCGGCCGCCGTACTCGGCCACTCCCAGGGCGAGATCGCCGCGGCCTGCGTCGCCGGCGCGTTGTCCCTGGCCGACGGCGCCAAGGTCGTCGCGCTGCGCAGCCGGGCCGTGGCCGCGTTGGCCGGTCGCGGCGCGATGGCCTCGGTCGCCCTGTCCGCCGACGAGGTCTCGGCCCGCATCGCCGACACCGGTACCGAACTGTCCGTCGCCGCCCACAACGGCCCTCGCTCCACCGTGGTTTCCGGCCTGCCGGACCGGCTCGACACCTTCGTCCGGGCCTGCGAGGCCGACGGCGTGCGGGTGCGCCGCATCCCGGCCGACTACGCCTCGCACTCGCCGCAGGTCGAGGCGGTTCGCGAGCAACTGGCCGCCGAACTCGCGGACATCGCGCCCGGCGACGGCGAGGTGCCCATGTGGTCCACCGTCACCGGCGACTGGATCGACACCACACGTCTGAACGCCGACTACTGGTACCGCAATCTGCGCCGGCCCGTGTTGCTGGAGCAGGGTGTGCGGGCACTGCTCCAGCGGCACGGACACGGTGTGTTCGTCGAGATGGGGCCGCATCCGGTGCTCACGGCGGCCGTCGAGGAGTGCATCGAGAGCACCGAGGCGGATGCCGTCGCCGTCGCGACGCTGCGCCGCGACGACGATTCCCTGCTGCGGTTTCGTACTTCGTTGGCCGAGGCGGCGGTGCGTGGCACCCGGGTCGCCCTCGGTCCGCTGTTCGCCGAAGTCGACACGGGCGACGTGGAGTTGCCCACCTACCCGTTCCAGGGCACCCGCTACTGGCTGCTGCCGGGCGGCCCGGCCGGCGAGCCGGCCGCACTCGGACTGGATGCCGCCGAGCACCCGATCCTCGGTGCCGTGCTGGAGTCGGCCGAACGCGACGAGGTCGTCCTGACCGGCGCCGTCGGCGCCCTCGACCCGTGTGTGCGACCCGATCCGCGCGGCGTACCCACGCTCGGCGCCGGGACGTTGGCGGAGTTGGCGGTGCGCGCCGCCGACGAAGTGCGCGGCGCGGTGGCGGCGTTGACCCTGGACCGGCCGTTGGTGGTGTCCCCGACGGGGGCCACCCGGATCCAGGTGACCGTGGCCGCCCGTACGCTCACCGTGCACGCCCGCCACCCCGACGTCGGGAACGGCCGCTGGGTCCGCTACGCCGACGCCGCCCTCGCCGAACCGGCGCCGCCTCCGGTCGCGGCGGAGCACGAGTGGCCGCCGCGCGACGCCGACACGCTCGTACCGCCCGACCGGGAGGGCGCGTCCGACGCGGCGGTGATCCGCAGGTTGTGGCGGCGCGACGACGAGGTGTTCGCCGATGTGGCGCTCGACGCCGACGCCCGCGAGGTACGGGGCTACCGCATCCATCCCGCCCTGCTCGACGCCGCGCTCCGGGCCTGGCGGCTCGCCCGACCGACCCCGGACGACGGCAGCGGCCACGACCTGCTGCCCACCTCGCTCGGGCGGGTCGCCGTACACGCCGTCGGTGCCGACGCCGCCCGCGTCCACCTTCGCCCCGGCGCCGACGGCACGGTCACCGCGACGCTCGCCGACGCCGCCGGGCAACCCCTCGCCGACCTCGGCCCGGTGGCCTTCGAGCGGGTCGCCGCGGCCGACCCGGCGACGTCGCTCCCGCCCGACCTGCTGTTCGGCGTCGAGTGGGCCCCGGTGACCGCGACGCCCGACGACGCACCGACGGAGTGGGCGCTGCTCACCGAAGTCCCCGACCACGTCGGCCTGTCCGCCGCCCTGCGCACCGCCGGCGCCGAGGTTCGGGTATACCGCGACCAGGGCGAGCTGAGCGCCGCCGTCGCCACGGGAGCCCCCCTCCCGGACGTCGTCGTCGTCCCGATCCCGACCGGCGACGGCGGCCCCGAGGCCACCACCCGCGCCGTCCTGGCGACCGTACAGGCGTTCCTGCGCGACGACCGACTCGCCGACGGCCGGCTGGTGTTGCTCACCCGAACCGCGGTCGCCGTGCACGCGGGCGAGATCCCGGACCCGGACCTCGCGCCCCTGTGGGGACTCGTCGGTTCGGCCGCCGCGGAGCACCCCGGGCGCCTGCTGCTGCTCGACGGCGACGCGAACACCGACACCGACCCCGCCACCCCGATCCCCGCCGATCTGCTCCGTACCGCCCTGGCCGTCGACGAACCCCGGCTGGTCGTCCGCGACGGCAGGCTTCGCGCGCCCAGGCTCGTTAGGGCCACCACGGCACCCGCGCCCGAACACACCCCGCTCGACCCGAACGGCACCGTGCTGATCACCGGGGGCACCGGCACCCTCGGCGCACTCGTGGCCCGCCATCTGGTGTCCCGTCACGGCATCCGGCACCTGGCCCTGCTCAGCCGACGCGGCCCCACCGCCCCCGGCGCCGACGAACTGGCCGCCGCGCTGCGCGAGTCCGGCGCCCACGTCACCATCGCCGCGTGCGACGCCGCCGACCGGGACGCGCTCGCCGCCGTCCTGGCCGCCATCCCGGCGGAGCACCCCCTCACCGCCGTCGTGCACACCGCGGCGGCCGTCGACGACACCGTCGTGGACGCGCTGACCCCCGAGCGCCTCGCCGCCGTCTTCCGCCCCAAGGTGGACGCCGCCGCGCACCTCGACGAACTCACTCGCGACGCGCCCCTGGCCGCGTTCGTGCTCTACTCCTCGGCCGCCGGCGTACTCGGCACCCCCGGGCAGGCCAACTACGCCGCCGCCAACACCTTCCTGGACGCCCTGGCCGCCCGCCGCCGCGCGCACGGCCTGCCCGCCACCTCGCTGGCCTGGGGCCCGTGGGCGGAGCTGAGCGAGTTGACCCGCCGCATGTCGAGCGCCGACCGGGAGCGCATGGCCGATGCCGGGGTCCTGGCCCTGTCGACCGCGGAGGGCATGGCCGTCGTCGACGCCGCGCTGCGCACCGACACCGCGCTGTTCGTACCGCTGCGCATCCACCTCGACACCTTCGCCCGCCGACTCGCCGGCAGCGCCCCGCCGCCGCTGTACCGCGGCCTGATCCGCGCCCCGCTGCGCCGCGCCGCCGGCGCGGGCACGGGCGTGGGCGACGGCGCGGACCTCGCGGCCCGACTGGCCGCCGAGCCGCCCGCCGAGCGCACCCGGATCCTGCTCGACCTCGTCCGCGCCCAGGCCGCCGCCGTCCTCGGCCACGCCGACGGCGACGCGGTCGGCCCGGGGCGGCCCTTCCGCGAACTGGGCTTCGACTCGCTCAACGCCGTCGACCTGCGCAACCGGCTGGCCGCCGGCACCGGACTGCGCCTGCCGGTCGGCCTGATCTACGACCACCCCACCCCCGGCGCCGTCGCCCGACACCTGCGCACCCGACTCACCGGGGATACGGACGAACCCGCCCCGGTCGGCGCCGCACGCCGTCGCGCCGAGCCGGTCGGCGAGGACGATCCGGTGGTCGTCGTCGGGATGAGCTGCCGCCTCCCCGGCGGCATCGAATCACCGGAAGCGCTCTGGGAGTTGCTGGCGGCCGGCGGCGACGCGATCGGACCCGCGCCGGACGACCGCGGCTGGAATCGGGACCGGTTCGCCACCCTGATCGACGCCATGCCCGGCATCGGCCTGCTGCCCGAGGGCGGGTTCATCTCCGGCGCCTCCGGCTTCGACCCGGCGTTCTTCGACATCGGGCCGGACGAGGCGCTGGTGATCGACCCCCAACAGCGGTTGTTGTTGGAACTGGCGTGGGAGGCGTGGGAGCGCGCGGGGCAGGACCCCCGGCGGGTGGACGCCGGCCGCGTCGGCGCCTACCTGGGCACCTTCCACCAGAACTATGTCTCCGACCCGGGGGCGGTTCCGCCGGCGAGCCGGCCCTACGTGTCCTCCGGCTCCGGCCCGACGTTCGCCTGCGCCCGGGTGGCCTACACGTTCGGTCTGGAGGGCCCCACGCTCGCCGTCGACACCGGTTGTTCGTCCTCCGGTGTCGCCCTGCACCTGGCCTGCCAGGCGCTGCGGCGCGGCGAGTGCGACTCCGCGGTGGTCGGCGGGGTGACCGTACTGGCCTTCCCGGCCGCCTTCGACAACCTCGGCGGCATCGCGCCCGACGGCCGGTGCAAGTCGTTCTCGGCCGCCGCCGACGGTACCGGGTGGGGCGAGGGCGCCGGCGTACTGATCGTCGAACGCCGCTCCGAGGCCCGCCGCCGCGGGCACCCGGAACTCGCGGTGATCCGCGGCTCGGCGCTGAACCACAACGGCGCCGGCAACGGGCTGACCGCACCGCACGGCCCGTCGCAGAGCCGGGTGATGCGACTGGCGCTCGCCGAGGCCGGGCTCGGCCCGGCCGACATCGACGTGGTCGAGGCGCACGGCACCGGAACGCCGCTCGGCGACGCCGTCGAGGCCGAGGCGATCATCGACGCGTACGGCCGGCACCGTCCCGCCGACCGGCCCCTGTGGGTGGGCAGCGTCAAGGCCAACATCGGCCACCCCCACGCCGCGTCGGGGGTGGTCGGCGTGATCAAGACGATCCTGGCGATGCGACACGGCGTCGTACCCGAGGCGTTGCACGCCGCCGAGCCGCTGCCCGACGTCGATTGGGAGCACAGCGGCATCGCGCTGCCCCACCGGGCAATGCCCTGGCCGGAGACCGGACGGCCGCGCCGCGCCGGGGTGTCCTCGTTCGGCGGCAACGGCACCAAGGTGCACTTCATCCTGGAGCAGCCGCCCGAGGAGCCCACGACGCCGGTACCCGACGCCGGATCGTCCTCACCGCCCTGCCTGCTGTCGGCCCGCACCGCACCCGCGCTGGCCGCACAGGCCCGCCGGCTGCGCGAGCACCTGGCGGCCGGCCCGGACACCGTCACCGCGGCCGAAGTGGCCCGGGCGCTGGCCACCACCCGCACCGTGTTCGAGCAACGCGCCGCGATCCCGGTGACGGAGCGGGCCGAACTCCTGGACGCCCTGGCCGCGTTGGCCGCCGGCACCGCGCATCCCGCCGTGCTCACCGGCCGGGCCGCCGGCGACGACGCCCGCCTGGTGGCGCTGCTGCCCGGCGCCGAGGAGCGCTCGCCCGCCGCCGAGGCCGAGTTCTACGCGGCGTTCCCGGCCTACGCGCATGCCTGGGACGAGGCCGCCCACGCCCTCGCCCCCCACCTGGGTCGACCGCTGCCCACGCCGGGCAAGGACGCCGAACCGCACGCCGGCGCCGCCGCGTTCGCGGCACACGTCGCCGCGTACCGGCTTCTGGAGGGCCTGGGGCTGCGCCCGGACGCCGTCGCCGGGCGCGGCGCGGGCCGGGTCGCCGCCGCCCATCTCGGCGGCGGCCTGACCCTGCGTCAGGCCGCCGCCGTCGCCGCCCGGGGCATCGCCGACCCGAACGACCGCGCGGTCGCGTCACCGCGCATTCCGGTCCTGGCGGCGGACGGCGGCACGCGCATCGACGCGGCCGCGCTGCTCGCCGGTGCGGTGGGGGGCGCGGGCGTGGGGAACAGCGCCGGGGCCTCGGGCGAGGGGTCCGACGCCGCGACCGGGACACTCGGCACCGACCTCGTCGTGGTGCTCGGCGCCCCCGGCCGGGACCGGCCGGGCACGGTGTACCTGTTGTCGGACACACTGCCCGCCTCTCGGGCGGTGGCGCTGGCGGTGGCCAGGTTGTACGCGGCCGGTGCCGCCCCGGACCCCGCCGCGCTGTTCCGGGACGTACCCGCCCGGCGGATCGACCTGCCGACCTACCCGTTCCAACGCGAGCCGTACTGGCTGGGCGCATCCGGGTGACGTCGCGCCGTACTCCGCCCGCGCTCGCGGGATGACGACCCGGCGGGGTCGGCCCCGCCGTCAGACCTCCTCGAGCCCGTCGAGCGCGAGGCGCACGAGTTCGTCGGCGTCCATCCGCGCGATCGACGCCACCGCCTCCTCGGTGCGGTCGTGGGCGGGCGTGCCGCCGACGCCGGATGTGTCCGACCCCGCCGGGCCGGAAGGCGGCTCCTCGGCCGGTTCCGGAGCCAGATCCGCAAGCAGCCGACGCGCCAGGTCGACGGACGTGGGGTAGTCGAAGACCAACGTCGCGGGCAGCCGCAGTCCGGTGTCGGCGGTGAGGCGGTTGCGCAGTTCCACGGCGGTGACCGACTCGAAGCCGAGGTCGCGGAAGGCCCGATCCGGATCCACCGCGCCCGCCGACCCGTGGCCCAGAACCGCGGCCACGTGCGCGCGGACCAGGTCGACGAGGACGTCCTCGCGGTCCGCCTCGGACAGTCCGGACAACCGCCGCCCGAGCGAGAGCCCCGAGCCCGTCGCGTCGTCCACCGCCACCCGCCGAGCCGGTCCCCGGGCAGGGCCGCGCGGAACATCGGCGCCGATCGCCCGCTCGACCCGGACCCGGCGCACCTCGACGGACTCGGCGCGCAACACCGGAACACCCGTGGCGTCGGCCACCAGCACGGTGACCGCGCCCGCGCCCCGCGGGACGAGCCGTACACGCAGCCGCCGCGCTCCCGAGGCGTGCAGCGAGACGCCGTGCCAGGCCCACGGCAGCAAAACCCCGTCGTGCGCATCATCCGAGCCGGCCCGGTCGTACGCCTGGAGCGCGAGGTCGAGCAGCACCGGATGCAGGCCGTAGCGCCCGGCCTCGGCGCGCTCCCGCTCCCCCAGCGCGACCTCCGCGTACACCTCCTCGCCCACCCGCCAGACCTGCTCCAGGCCCTGGAAGGCGGGCCCGTACGCCCAGCCGACAGCCCGAGCCCGGTCCCGGACGGCATCGGTGTCGGCCGCGACGGCATCGGCCGGCGGCCAGGTGGCGAGGTCGAAGTCCGCGGCGGGGCCACGCGGATGGACCACGGCGGTGGCATTGCGCTGCCAACCCTCCTCATCCGCAGCCCCGTTGCCCACCGGGCGGGTGTGCACGGTGAGTTCGCGACGGCCTGTCTCGTCCGGCGGGCCCACCACGACCTGTAGCCGTACTCCACGCGTCGGCGGCAGGATCAGCGGTGCGTCGAGGTCGAGTTCGTCGACGCGGCCACAGCCCACCTCGTCGGCCGCCCGGATCGCCAGCTCCACCAGGGCCGTTGCGGGCAGCACGGCGGTGTCGCCGACGGCGTGTTCCGCGACCCAGGGGTGCGTACGCGCCGAGATCGACCCGGTCAGCACCGACCGGCCGAGGTCGGACAACGTGGTGCCGGCGCGCAGCAGCGGATGGTCGACGGGGGCGAGCCCGGCCTCGTCCGCACCGGCCCGGCCGCCGCCGGACTCCAGCCAGTAGTGCCGGTGTCGGAACGCATAGGTCGGCAGCGGCACCCGCCGGCCGAAGTCGGCACCCAGGACCGCGTCCCACGCGACCGGCAGCCCGTGCACGTGGGCTTCGGCGAGCGAGCCGAGGAATCGGGCCATGTCCGACCGGCCGTAGCGCAGTGTGCCGAGCACGACCGCGGTGCGGTCCGTTTCGTCCAGCATCTGCTCGATGACCGGGACCAGCAGGGGATTCGGGCTGATCTCGACGAAGGCGGTGTGTCCGGCGTCGACCAGGTTGCGTACGGTCTCCTCGAAGCGCACGGTGTGCCGCAGGTTGCGGTACCAGTAGTCGGCGTCGAGGTCGGTGGTGTCGTGCCGGCCGGCGGTGACCGTCGAGTGGAACGGGATGCGGGCCGGGCGGGGTTCGATCCCGGCGAGGACATCGACCAGCCGGTCGCGGATCTCCTCCACCTGGGGGCTGTGCGAGGCGTAGGTGGTGGGAATGCGCCAGTGGCGGATGCCCTCGGCCGTGTATTCCGCCGAGAGTTCGTCGAGGGCGGCGGTGTCGCCGGAGACCCCGGTGGAGACGGGGCCGTTGAGCACGGCGATCGACAACCGGCCGGGCCACCGTGCCAACCGTGTGGCGACCCGGGCGGCGGGTTCACCGACGGAGAGCACTCCGCCGCGGCCGGCCAGTGCCGCGACGGTTCGGCTGCGCAGGGCGACGATCTTCGCGGAGTCGGCCAGGGTCAGGGCGCCCGCGATGTAGGCGGCGGCGATCTCCCCTTGCGAGTGGCCGACCACGGCGGCGGGTTCGACACCGCAGGCGCGCCACAGTTCGGCCAGGGCGATCATCACCGCCCACAACACCACCGGCAGTACGTCGATGCGGGTCAACCATGCCTGTGCGGTGTCGGCGTCGGCGCGCAACCACTCTTCGAGGCGACAGTCCACGTACGGGGCGAGGGCCTGCTGACACGCCGCGATCTGCGCGGCGAACACCGGTGCGTGGTCGAGCAGTTCGACCGCCATGCGGACCCATTCGGAGCCCTGGCCGGGGAAGACGAACACGACGCGTTCGCCGTATCGGGCCTGGCCCTTGGTCACCGCGGCGGTCGGGGTGCCGGCGGCGAGGCCCGCCAGCACCTTCCGGAGTCGGTCGCGGTCCTCGACCCGGATCACCGCGCGGTGGTCCAGGGCGGATCGGGTGGCGTGCAGGGAGTGGGCCAGGTCGGCCGGCGTGGCGTCCCGGCCCGCGTCGGTGTCCAGGTGGGCGGCCAGGCGCGCGGCCTGGGCCCGCAGGCCCTCGGGGCTGTCCGCGGACAGGACGAACGGCAGCACGGCGGGGTCGATCAACACCGGTGCGCCGGGCTTTCCTTCCCCGTCGGCGGCCGGAGCCGCCTCGGGGGCCTGTTCGAGGATCAGATGCGCATTGGTACCGCTGATCCCGAAGGACGACACGCCGGCGCGGCGCGGGGTTCCGTCGCCGGGCCAACTCCTGGCCTCGGTGAGTACTTCGACGGTGCCCGCGGTCCAGTCGACGTGCGGTGTCGGCGCATCCACGTGCAACGTCCCGGGCAGCACGCCGTGGCGCATCGCCATCACCATCTTGATGACCCCGGCGGCGCCCGCGGCGGCGGCGGTGTGTCCGATGTTGGATTTCACCGAGCCGATCCACAGCGGCCGTTCGGGGTCCCGGCCGCCGCCGTACGCGGCGATCAGCGCCCGGGCCTCGATCGGGTCGCCCAGCCGGGTGCCGGTACCGTGCGCCTCCACCGCGTCGATGTCGGAGGGGGCCAGGCCCGCGTTCGCCAACGCGCCCTCGATCACCCGTCGTTGCGCGGGTCCGTTGGGGGCGGTGAGGCCGTTGCTCGCGCCGTCCTGGTTGACCGCGCTGCCGCGCACCACGGCCAGTACCGGGTGCCCCCTGCGGCGCGCGTCGCCCAACCGTTCGACCAGGAGCATCCCGACCCCCTCGGCCCACCCGGTGCCGTCGGCCGCGGCGGCGAACGACTTGCACCGGCCGTCGGCGGACAATACACCCTGCCGGCTGAACTCGACGAAGACGGCTGGGTTCACGATCACGCTCGCCCCGCCCGCGAGCGCCATCGTGCACTCGCCGCCGCGCAGCGCCTGCACGGCGAGGTGCAGCGCCACCAGCGCGGACGAACACGCGGTGTCCACGGTCACCGACGGGCCTTCGAGGCCGAGCACGTAGGACACCCGGCCCGACATCGCGCTGCCGGCCCCGCCGGTGAGGGCGTATCCCTCGACCCCGTCGGGCAGGCGCTCGACCCCGAAGCCGTAGCCGCTGGGGGTGCCGCCGACGAAGACTCCGGTCGAACTGCCCTTCAGGGCACGCCGATCGATTCCGGCCCGTTCGAACGCCTCCCACGAGGTCTCCAGGAGCAGCCGCTGCTGCGGGTCCATGACCAGCGCCTCGTGCGGCGAGATCCCGAAGAAGCCGGGGTCGAACTCGCCCGCGCCGGCCACGAATCCGCCCTCACGCGCATAACTGGTGCCCCGGTGTTCGGGATCGGGGTGGTAAAGCTCGTCCACCGCCCAGCCCCGATCGTTCGGGAAGCCGCCCACCGCGTCCGCCCCGTCGGCGACCAGCCGCCACAGGTCCTCGGGCGAGCGCACGCCGCCGGGGTAGCGGCAGGCCATGCCGATCACGGCGATCGGCTCGGGGGGTCGCTCCAACTCGGCGATGCGGGCGCGGGCCCGCCGGAGGTCGACCGTCGCGCGCTTGAGGTAGTCCCGAAGTCGGTCCTCGCCGCCGCTCATGAGTGGTCACCTTTCGGGGTCTGCCCGGGGGTTTCGAGATGGTGGTCGAGCAACGCGAACAGTTCGTCGTCGGAGGCGGCCTCCACTCCGGCTTCGTCGGGGGTCGCGATGTCGTCCCGGTCGAGGGCGCCGAGCCGTTCGACGAAACGTCGCATGCGCAGCGCGACCCGGGCCCGGATCTGCGGGTCCTCGTCGGCGACCCGGCCGAACGCGGCCTCCAGGTCGTCGAGTTCGGCCAGCACCGGGGTGAGCACCGATTCGTCGCCGGCGGTCAGCGCGGCCCGCAGTCGGGCGGCCAGGTCGACGGGTGTCGGGTGGTCGAACACCAGCGTGCTCGGCAGTTCGACGCCGGTCGCCCGACCGAGCCGGTCGCGCAGGTCGACGGCGGTCAGCGAGTCGAAGCCCAGGTCGTCGAACGCCTGGTCGGCCCGGATCCGCCCCGCCGAGGTGTGGCCCAGTACGGCCGCGACCTGGCCGCGTACGAGGTCGAGCAGGATCGCCTCGCGTTCCGCCGGTCCCGCAACGGCCAGCCGCCCGATCAGGCCCGGGTCCGCCGCGCCGGCGCCGGCCGCCGGTGCCGCGAGCGCGGCGTCGACCTCGGGCAGGCCGCGGAGCAGCGGACTCGGGCGCGACGACGTGAAACTCGCGGCGAAGGCACGCCAGTCGACGTCGGCGACGACCACATCGGCGTCGCCGCGGCCCACCGCACGGGCCATCGCGGCCACCGCGGCCTGCGGGTCCATCGCGCGCAGGCCGAGCCGGGCGAGCCGGTCCCCGTCGGCCTGCTCGACCATGCCGCCCCCGGCCCACGGGCCCCAGGCGATCGACGTGGCGACCAGGCCGCGGGCGCGCCGGTCCCGAGCGAGGGCGTCGAGGTGTGCGTTGGCGGCCGCGTAGACGCCCTGGCCGCCGCTGCCCCAGATGCCGGCGATCGACGAGAAGAGCACGAACGCCGCCAGTGGGCGCTCGCCCAGCACGGCGTCCAGGTGGGCGGCGCCGGCGGCCTTGCCCGCGATGACGCGCGCCGCCTCGACCGGATCGGTGTCCGCGATCAGGGCCGCCTGGGCCACCCCGGCGGCGTGTACCACCGCGCTCAACGGCGGCCCGTCGGCGTCGATCCGCTCGACCAGTCGCTCCACGGCGGGCCGGTCGGCCGCGTCGCAACTCTCGATCAGTACGGCGACGCCGAGGCCGGACAGTTCGGCCGCGAGGTCTTCCGCCCCCGGGGTCCGCGCACCCCGACGCGCGGCCAGGACCACCCGCTCCGCGCCCGCGCCCGCCGCCCAGCGCGCCACGTGTGCGCCGAGGCCGCCGGTGCCGCCGGTGATCAGCACCGTGCCGGTGGGCTGCCAGGGCCGGTCGGCGGTGCGGGCGGTGGCGGGCGCGCGGACGAGGCGACGGACGTGCACGCCGTCGGCACGGATCGCCACCTGGTCCTCGGCGCCCTGTGCGAGCACGTCGGCGAGCCGGGACCGGACGTCGACGGCGTCGGCCTCCTCCGTGACGGTGTCGACCGTGGGCCGCGTGCCGTCGGGGAGATCCACGAGACCGCCCCACAGGTCGGGCAGTTCGAGCGCGGCGGTGCGGCCGAGTCCCCAGATTTCGGCCTGGTCGGCGGAGCCGAGCGGGTCGCGCTCCGCGACGGATACCGCGCCGGAGGTCAGGCACCACAATCTGCCTCCGGGTCGGGTGTCGGCGAACGCCCGGACGAGGGCGAGGGTGGCCGCCAGGCCGTGGGTGAGTCCCGGCAGGTCGTCGGGTTCGCCGGGCAGGTCGGACAGCAGCGAGAGCACGCCGTCGAGCGGGCCGAGGCGGCGCAGGTGCTCGGCGAGCACGCCGCGGTCGCACTCCGTCGCGTCGACCCGAAGCCGGGTCACGGCGGCACCGCGCCGTTCGAGCGCTTGCACGCAGGCGTCCGTGTACGGGGCGGCCGGATGGCTCACCACGAGCCAGGTGCCGGTCGGTTCGGCGTCGGATCGTTCGGTCCACGGGATCCATTCGGCGCGATACCGCCACCTGTCCGGGTCGCCGGTCGTGCGCGCGTCGGGCAGCGGGTCGAGCCAGTAGCGCTGTCGCTGGAACGGGTAGGTGGGCAGGTCGACCGCCGCGCCGCGCCCGGTGAGCAGGGCGGACCAGTCGACGGGTGTCCCGTGTGCGTGCAGCGCACCCAGGGCTTCGGTGAACGTGGCCCGTTCCGACCTGTCCCGGCGCAGCAGCGCGACGGCGGGCGTCTCGTCGGTCGGCGTCTCGGCGGTCGGCGTCTCGGCGGGCGGCGTCCGGACGGCCGGGCCGAGGCATTCGCGGGCCATCGCAGTGGACGTCCCGTCGGGCCCGACGTCGACCAGTACAAGATCGCCCGAAGCCCGCACCGACGCGACGCAGTCGGCGAAGCGGACCGGCTCGCGTACCTGACGCAGCCAATAGTCCGGGCTCGCCAACTCGCCGTTGTCGGCGACGGTGCCGGTGAGGTTGGACAACACCGGGATCCGCGGGTCGGCGTAGGAGACGCCCGCCAGCACGGCACGGAAATCGGCCTGCATCGGCTCCATCCGCGCCGAGTGGAAGGCGTGACCGACCCGGAGCCGCCTGGTCCGCCGACCCTGCTCCGCGAAGCGTGCGGCGACCGCCAGTACGGCGTCCTCGTCCCCGGAAACCACCACGGACGTGGGCCCGTTGACGGCGGCCACACTCACCGCGCCCCGCCCGTCCAAGGCGCTGCGAACCTCGTCCTCGGTGGCCTGCACCGCGACCATCGCCCCACCCGCCGGCAGCGCCTGCATCAACCGCCCACGCGCCGCCACGACGGTCGCCGCGTCCGCGAGCGACCACACCCCGGCGGCGTGTGCGGCGGTCAACTCCCCGATCGAGTGCCCGATCAGGAACTCCGGCCGCACGCCGAACGATTCGACCAGTCGAAACAGCGCGCACTCCACCGCGAACAACCCGGCCTGGGCGAACACCGTCTCGTCCAGGAGCCCTTCGGTGCCCTTCGTCCCGAAGACCACGTCCCGCACCGAATACGCCACGTGCCCGGACAGCCGGTCGTCCAATGCGGACACGATCTCGTCGAAGGCCGCCGCGAACACCGGTTGTGCGGCGTGCAGTTCGCGCCCCATCCCGACTCGCTGACTGCCCTGTCCGCCGAAGAGGAACACCGGTCGGCGGTCCGCTCGTGCACAGCCGACGGTCACGGTGCCGATCGGGTCTCCCGCCGCGAGTGCGGCAAGGCCGGCCAGCAACTCGGCCCGGTCCGCGGCCGTCACCACCGCCCGATGCTCCAGTGCGGCGCGGCCGGCGGCCAGCGCGGCGGCGAGGTCGGCCGGGGCGATCCCGGCGCCTTCGGCGGTGAGGTGCGCGTGCAGTCGTTCGGCCTGGGCGGCGAGCGCCTGCGGTGTCTTGGCCGAGAGCAGGTACGGCAGTACGCCCGGATCGACCCGCGCGTCGGCGCCCGGCGGGTCGGTCGGCTCGGGCGGGCGGTATTCGAGCACGGCGTGCGCGTTCGTCCCGCTGATCCCGAACGACGACACGGCGGCCCGACGCGGCCGGCCCGTCTCCGGCCACGGACGGGCCTCGGTCGACAACTCCACCGTGCCGGCCGACCAGTCCACATGCGGCGTCGGCGCATCGACGTGCAGCGTCTTGGGCACCACGCCGTGCCGCATCGCCAACACCATCTTGATCACCCCGGCCACGCCCGCGGCGGCGGTGGTGTGCCCGATGTTGGACTTGAGCGCGCCCAGCCGGACCGGCTCGTCCGCGTGGTGTTCCCGGCCGTAGGTGGCGATCAGGGCCTGGGCCTCGATCGGGTCGCCGAGGGCGGTGCCGGTGCCGTGTGCCTCGACGGCGTCCACGTCCCGCGCGGTCAGCCGGGCGTTGGCCAACGCCTGCCGGATCACCCGTTGTTGCGCGGGTCCGTGGGGGGCGGTGAGGCCGTTGCTCGCGCCGTCCTGGTTGACGGCCGAGCCGAGGATGGTCGCCAGGACGCGGTGGCCGTTGCGGCGCGCGTCGGACAGTCGTTCGACGAGCAGCATGCCGATGCCCTCGGACCAGCCGGTACCGTCGGCGGCGGCCGCGAACGGCTTGCACCGGCCGTCGGCGGCGAGCACCCGCTGCCGGCTGAACTCCACGAACGCCGCGGGGTTGGCGTACACCGTGACACCGCCGGCCAGCGCCATGGAGCATTCGCCGCCACGCAGCGCCCGACCGGCCAGGTGCAGTGCGACCAGCGAGGACGAGCAGGCCGTGTCTACCGTGATCGCCGGCCCCTCCAGGCCGAAGGTGTAGGCGAGGCGGCCGGAGGCGACGCTCGCGGCGTTCCCGGTGCCGAGGTAGCCGCCGAGTTCGTCGGGTACGTGCATTCCGGTGGGGTAGCCGATGTCGACGGCGCCGACGAACACGCCGGTGTCCGAACCGCGCAGGGTGGCGGGGTCGATCCCGGCCCGTTCGAACACCTCCCAGGATGTCTCCAGGAGGAGGCGCTGTTGCGGGTCCATCGCCAACGCCTCGCGCGGCGAGATGCCGAAGAAGCCCGCGTCGAAGTCGGTCGCGTGCTCGACGAAGCCGCCCGAGCGCACGTAGCTGGTGCCGGGGTGGTCGGGATCGGGGTGGTAGAGCCCGTCGAGCGGCCATCCTCGGTCGGTGGGGAAGTCGGTCAGTCCGTCGCGGCCGTCGGCCAGCATGCGCCACAGGTCCTCGGGCGAGCCGACGCCGCCCGGGAAGCGGCAGGCCATGCCGACGATGGCGAGCGGTTCGTGGTCGACGCCGGTCGGGGCCGGTACCGGACGTGTCGGGAACCGGCCTCCGGGGGCGGACAGTTCGGTGCCCAGGTGTCGGGCGAGCGCGACGACCGTCGGGTGGTCGAAGACGAGGGTGGCGGGCAGGTGCCGGCCTATGTGTGCGGCCAGGCGGTTGCGCAGGTCGAGGGCGATGACGGAGTCGACGCCGAGGCTCCTGAACGGGCTGTCCGGGTCGACGGCTTCGGCGGCGTCGTAGCCGAGGGCCGCCGCGGCCTGGGCCCGGACCAGTCGGGTGAGCGCACGTTCGCGCGCCGGCGCGTCGAGGGCGAGCAGCTCGTGAACGAGGCGGTCGGCGTCCGGATCACCGTCCTGCGTCGAGGAGTTGCCGCGAACCGGTGCGCCGCCGTGGGTGCCGGCCGGCCCGGCGGCGAGTCGCGCGGGTCGGGCGCCGAGCAGCGGATGTCCGCCGCCGGCCTCCCCGTCACCGACGGTCGCCGGCCAAAAGCGCCGACGCCGGAACGCGTAGGTCGGCAGATCCACTCGGCGCGGCGGCACCGCCGACCCGTCGAACAGATGCCGCCAGTCGACGTCGAGCCCGTGCACGTGCGCGGCGGCCAGGGCCTCGGCGAAGCCGCCGCAACCGTCCGCCCCGCGCGGGAAGGTCGCCGGCACGACCGCCGGCACGTCGGCGGCGGCGATCGTGCCGGCCCACGCGGTGGTGCGGACCGGGTGGGCGCCGATCTCGATGAAGACGTTGTGCCCCTCGCTCGACAGGCCGCCGACGGCGTCGTCGAAACGCATCTGCCGTCGCAGATTCCCGTACCAGTGGTCGGCGTCGAGCACGGCGGTGTCCGCCGGTGTGCCGGTCGTCGAGGAGTGGAACGGCACGGTGGCCGGCATCGGCGCGAGGTCGGCCAGGTCCCGCGTCAGCCGGGCACGGATCGCCTCCACGTGGGGCGTGTTCGGAGCGTGGTTCGACACCGCGACTGCGTTCATGCCGCCGGTGCCGGCCAGTTCGTGCAGGGCCCGTCCGCGCAGCGCGGCCACCTTGGCGCCGTCCGCCAGACTCAGGCCGCCCGCGACGCAGGCCGCGGCGATCTCGCCGTGGCCGTGGCCCACCACGGCGGCGGGTCGCACGCCGTACGCCTGCCAGAGCCGGGCGAGCGCGACCGCCACGGCCCACGACAGGGGTTCGGCGACGTCGACCCGGGTCGGCGCCCGCTCGTCCGCCGCGCGCAACAACTCGGCGATCGACCAGTCGACCCAGGGGTCGAGCGCGCTCTGACACTCCGCGATGGTCGCGGCGAACTCCGGCCTGGTGTCGAGCAGTTCCCGGAACGGGTCGGTCCGGTACGACGGACCGTAACCCGGGAAGACGAAGACCGGACGCGGGTCCCGTGCGGCCATGGCGACCGTCCCCTCGCCGGCGGACAGGGCCCGTAGCCGCGCGGTGAAGCCGTCGAGGTCGGCGGCGGTGAGCGCGGCGCGGCAGGCCAGTGCCGTCCTGGTGGTGGCCAGCGAGTAGGCGACGTCGTCGGGCACAAGATCGGGCTCGGCCGCGACCCGGGCCGCCAGTCGTTCCGCCTGTGCGCGCAGCCCCTCCTCGTCGCGCGCCGACAACACCCATGGCGCCGGCGGCCGGTTCACGACCGCGATCCGCTCCGGTTCGAACTCGAGCTCGTCCGGCGCCTGTTCCACGATGACGTGCGCGTTGGTGCCGCTGATCCCGAAGGACGAGACCCCGGCCCGACGCGGCCGTTCGCCGGTGTCGGGCCACGGCCGCGCCTCGGTCAGCAGGCGTACGGTGCCGGCCGACCAGTCCACGTGCGGCGTCGGCTCGTCCGCGTGCAGTGTTTTGGGCAGCACGCCGTGGCGCAGCGCCATGACCGTCTTGATCACGCCCGCGACGCCGGCGGCGGCCTGGGTGTGGCCCACGTTGGACTTGAGGGAGCCGAGCCACAGGGGTTTCCGGGGGTCGCGGCCCGACCCGTAGCCGGCCAGCAGGGCCCCGGCCTCGATCGGGTCGCCGAGGGGGGTGCCGGTGGCGCTCGCCTCGACCGCGTCGATGTCGTCCGGGGTGAGCCGGGCGTCGGCCAACGCCTGCCGGATCACCCGGCGTTGCGCGGAGCCGTTGGGCGTGGTCAGGCCGCTGCCGGCGCCGTCCTGGTTGACCGCACTGCCGCGCACCACGGCGAGTACCCGCCGGCCGGCGCGGCGCGCGTCGGAGAGCCGTTGCAGCAGGAGCAGTCCGGCGCCCTCGGACCAGCCGGTGCCGTCCGCGCCGGCGCCGAAGGCCTTGCATCGGCCGTCCGGCGCCATGCCGTGCTGCCGGCCGGACGCGCCGAACACGCCGATGTGCGGCATCACCGTGACCCCGCCGGCCAGCGCCATCGTGCATTCGCCGCCGCGCAGCGCCCGGACGGCGAGGTGCAGCGCGACCAGCGAGGACGAGCACGCGGTGTCGACGGTGACGGCGGGGCCTTCGAGCCCGTACACGAAGGCGAGGCGGCCGGACAGGACGCTGATGATCGTGCCCGTGGCCAGGTGGTCGCCGACGCCGTCGGGCACCTCGCCCAGGTCGCTGCCGTAGCCGGTCCAGCCGCCGCCGACGAAGACGCCGGTACGGCTGCCGCGCACGGCGGCGCGGTCCAGGCCGGCGCGTTCGAACAACTCCCAGCCCACTTCGAGCAGCACGCGCTGCTGGGGGTCCATCGCCAGCGCCTCGCGCGGCGAGACGCCGAAGAACTCGGGGTCGAAGTCGGCCACATGGTCGAGGAATCCGCCCTGCCGCACCCGGCTCTCGGCGACGGCGTCGAGCCCGTCCACGTCCCAGCCGCGATCGGTGGGCAGCGGTCCGATCGCGTCGCGCCCCTCGGCCACCAGGCGCCACAGGTCCTCGGGCGAGGCCACCCCGCCCGGGAAGCGACAGGCCATCGCGACGATCGCGACGGGCTCCGTGTCCCGCTCCTCGATGCGGCGCAACTCCGCGCGCGCGTCGTGCAGTTCCGCGGCCACGCGCTTGAGGTAGCCGACCAGCTTGTGGTTGTCCGGCGGGTCGCGGTCCGGCATGGTCGTGTCGGTCCTTCCTGGGCTGTACGGGGCTGACGGAAGCTGAGCGAGGCTGAAACGGGGCCGACCCGAGCTGTGCCGGGGACTCGACGGAGCTGTACCGGCAGGGTGAACCCCGCTCAGGGCGACCCGAGTTCGCGATCGATGAAGTCGAGCACCTCGTCCGCGCTCGCCGCTTCGAGCCGCGCGGCGGCGGATGCCGAGGCGCCGGCCGCGGCGGCATACTCCTCCCGGCCGCGCCACGCGGTGCGCAGCCGGTCGATCCGGCCCGCGATCTCGGCGCGGTCGTCGTCCTCGTCGGCACGCACCTCGGCGAGCCGGACGGCCAGGCGGTCGAGTTCGGCGAGCAGCGCGGGCACCGCGGCGGAGGTGTCGGTGTCCGGGACGAGTTCGGCGTACAGGTGCTCCGCGAGGTCGGCCGGGGTCGGGTGGTCGAAGACCAGGGTGGCGGGCAGCCGCAGGTCGGTGGCGGCGTCGAGGCGGTTGCGCAGTTCCACGGCGGTCAGCGAGTCGAAGCCCATGTCGGTGAAGCCACGGTACGAGTCCACCGCGTCCGCGCCGCCGAGGCCCAGCACGGTGCCCGCGTGGCCGCGGACCAAGTCGACCAGCAGCCTACGCCGGTCCGCCTCGGCGGATGCGGCCAGGCGCCGTCCCAGGTCGGCGGGCGGCTCCGTCCGGGCGGTGGTGCGAGCACTGCGCCGTCTCCGGCCGCGCACCAGGCCGCGCAACACGGCGGGTACCGGGCCGGCGCCGCGTTCCAGGGCCGCGCCGTCGAAGCGCAGCGGCAGCAGCAGCGGATCCGGCAGTTTCGTGGCGGCGTCGAACAGGGCCAGGCCCTGCGCGGCGGACAGCGGCACCATCCCCGAGCGCGCCGCCCGGGCCCGGTCGGCCGGACCGAGGCCGGCGGTGATCTCGCTCGCCTGGTCCCACAACCCCCAGGCCAGCGAGCCGCCGGGCAGCCCGGCCGCCCGGCGGTGGTGGGCCAGTGCGTCCAGGAAGGTATTGGCCGCCGCGTAGCCGCCCTGTCCCGCGCCGCCGAACACCCCGGCCACCGACGAGTACAGCACGAACATCGCGAGGTCGGCGTCGGCGGTCAACCGGTGCAGGTTCATCGCGCCGGCGATCTTCGGGCGCAACACCCGGCGCAGCCCGTCGCCGGTCATGGACGTGACCACGCCGTCCTCGACCACGCCGGCGGCGTGCACGACGGCGGTCAGGGGGTGCGCGGCGGGCACCCGGGCCAGTACGTCGGCCAGTTGCTCCCGGTCGGCGACGTCGCAGGCGACGATCTCGACGTGCCGGGCGCCCAGTCGGCGCAGTTCCTCGCGCAGTGCCGGGGCGCCCGGGGCCCGCTCGCCGGCCCGACCGGTGAGCAGCAAGTGTCCGGCACCGTGCTCGGTCACCAGGTGCCGGGCCAGCAGGCCGCCGAGGGCGCCGGTACCCCCGGTGATCAGTACGGTGCCTTCGGGGTCGAGTGCGGCGGGCACGGTCAGCACGATCTTGCCGATGTGCCTGGCCTGGCTCATGTAACGGTACGCGTGTGCGGCCTCCCGGATATCCCAGGTGCGCAGCGGGAGCAGGTGCAGGGCGCCGCCTTCGACGAGGTCGAGGATCTCGGTGAGGATGCGGCCGATGCGCTCGGGGCCTGGGTCGACGAAGGGGTGGTAGGTCACCCCCGGGTACCGCGCGGCGACGGCTTCGGGGTCGCGCCGGTCGGTCTTGCCGAGTTCGACCAGCCGGCCGCCGGGTGCCAGCAGGCGCAGCGAGGCGTCCACGTACTCCCGGGCCAGCGCGTTGAGCACGACGTCGACGCCGCGGCCGTCGCCCGCGCTTGCGAAGGCGTGCTCGAAGTCAAGCGAGCGGGAGGAGGCGATGTGCCGGTCGTCCAGGCCGAGTTCGCGCAGGGCGTCCCACTTGCCGGGGCTCGCCGTGGCGTAGACCTCGGCGCCGAGGTGCCGGGCCAGTTGTACGGCGGCCATGCCCACGCCGCCGGCCGCCGCGTGGATCAGGACGGATTCGCCCGGCTTGAGGCCGGCGACGTCGAACAGGGCGTGGTGGGCGGTCTGGAAGGCGACCGGCATGCCGGCGGCCTCGGCGAACGTCCATCCCGCCGGGATGCGCACGACGGCCCGGTGGTCGACGACGGCGACCGGGCCGAGCGCTGCGGGCACCCGGCCCGTCACGCGGTCGCCGGGTCGCCAGGAGCCGGCGGCCGAGCCGACCTCGGTGACGATCCCGGCGGCCTCGGTGCCCATGCCGACGTGCGCGGGTACCACGCCGAGACCGACCAGCACGTCGCGGAAGTTGAGGCCGGCCGCGCGGACGGCAAGCCGGATCTCGTGGGGGGCGAGCGGGCGGGCGGCGGCCGGGAAGGGCAGCGGCGCGAGGCGGTCCAGGTCGCCCGCGCCGGTGGTGTCCAGCACCCAGGGGCCGTCGGGCGTGGCGGGCAGGGGCTTGGTGTCGTCGCCCCGGGCGATCCTCGGGACCACCGCCGCACCCGCGCGCAGGGCGGTCTGCGATTCGCCGGCGGCGAACGCCGCCCGTACGACGTCGGGCAGCGTGGTCGGCGCGGCGGCGTCCGGGTCGATGTCGACGAGCAGGAACCGCCCCGGATGTTCGGCCTGTACCGAGCGCAGCAGGCCCCAGACGGGCGCGTGGGCCGGGTCGGTGATGCCCTCGCCGGGGCGGGCCGCGACCGCGCCGCGCGTGAGGACGACCAACCGGGTCGCCGCCCACGCGGGGTACGCCAACCACTGTCGGACCGTGTGCAGCATGCGCTCCACGGCCCGCTCTGCCGAGTCGGGCAGCGCCGCCACGGGCTCCGGGGCGAGCGGGAGCAGGACCACCGCCGGCGCGGCGGACTCCCGGGCGAGTGTGGCGAGTTCGCGATGCTCGCGCACCGCGATCCCGGCCTGCTCCAGCGCATCGCCCAGGCCGAAGGTGTCGGGGGCGAGGACGGCCCACGGGCCCTCGTCACCCGTGTCCTGCGGCTGCTCGGGTGCGACGAGCGGGACCCAGGCGAGCCGGTACAGCTCGCCACCGCCCGCTTCGGCGGGGCCCGCCGGGCGCGTCACCAGTTCGCGGACCGAGACCACGGGGTTGCCGGAGCCGTCGGCGGCGACCAGTTCGACCGCATCGGCGCCGATGACCGACAACCGTACCCGCAGTGCCCCGGCGCCGACGGCGTGCACGCTCACCCCGCTCCAGGAGAAGACCAGTCGCGGCTGCCCGGGTTCGTGCCCGTGCTCGATCAGGCCGCCGGCGTGCAGGGCCGCGTCGAAGAGCGCCGGGTGCAGGAGGAAGTCGGCGGCGGTGGCGAGGTGTTCGTCGGGCAGGGCGACCTCGGCGTACACGTGATCGGCGAGCCGCCAGGCCGCGCGCAGGCCGCGGAAGGACGGGCCGTACCCGAAGCCGCCGGCCGCGAGGTCGGCGTAGAAGTCGCCGAGGTCGACCGGTTCGGCTCCGGGCGGCGGCCACGGCGCCGAGGTGACGGGATCCGCGTCGGGCGCGGTCTCGGCGACGGCTTCGGGGGCGAGTACGCCGACCGCGTGCCGGGTCCACGCGCCGTCCGTACCCGATGCGTGGTCGCCCGTGTCCTCGCGCCGGGAGTGCACCTCCACCCGGCGCCGGCCGGCCTCCTCGACCGGTCCGACCGTGACCTGGATCCACACCGCGTCGTCCTCGGGAACGACGAGCGGCGCCTCCACCATGAGTTCGGCCACGTGCGGGCAACCCGCCCGGTCGCCGGCCCGGATCGCGACCTCCACGAACGCGGTTCCGGGGAAGAGCACGCTGCCGCCGACCGCATGGTCCGCCAGCCACGGGTGGGTGCGTCGGGACAACCTTCCGGTGAGGACGGGTCCGTCGCCGGCCGCCAGGCTCAGTTCGGCGCCGAGCAGCGGGTGGCCGGTGGCGGTCGACCCCGGGCCGGCCGGTATCGGCGCGCCCGCGTCGACATCGAGCCAGTATCGCCTGCGGCGGAACGCGTAGGTGGGCAGGTCGATCCGGCGGGCGCCGGTGCCGGCGAAGAACCGCTCGCCGTCGATCCGGCTGCCGGACGCATGCAGGGCGCCGAGAGCGTGTATCGCGGTGACCGCCTCCGGGCGGCCCCGGCGCAGGGCCGGTACGCAGACCGAGATCACGGCCGATCCGGACCGGCGGGCGGGCGGGAAGTCCCGGGCGAGCGCGGTCAACACCCCGTCGGGACCCAGTTCGACCAGCGCGGTCGCGCCCGCGTCGGCGAGCGCGGCGAGGCCGTCGGCGAACCTTACCGTCTCGCGCACGTGCCGAACCCAGTAGTCCGCGCTGCCCGCCTCCTCCGCCGTGAGGGGGCGGCCGGTCCGGTTGGAGATCACCGGGATGCGCGGGGCCGACGCCGAAACGCTCGCCGCCACTTCGCGAAACCGGTCGGACAGGCCGTCCATGTGCGCACTGTGGAACGCGTGGCTCGTCTCCAACCGCCGAGTCCGGCGGCGCTGTTCGGCGAACCGCCGGGCCAGCGCGAGCACCGGCTCGGTGTCTCCGGAGAGCACCACGGCGGCCGGGCCGTTGACCGCCGCCACATCCACGGCGCCGCCGTGCGCGGCGACGGTGTCGGCGATCGCGGCGCGTACCTCCTCCTCGCTTGCGGCGACCGCGACCATCGCGCCGCCGGAGGGCAGTTCCTGCATCGCGAGCGCACGGGCCGCGACCAGCGCCGCCGCGTCGGGCAGCGACCACACCCCGGCCAGGTGGGCGGCGGACAACTCGCCGATCGAGTGGCCCAGCAGCAACTCGGGGCACACGCCCCACGATTCGTAGAGTCGGAACAGGGCGACCTGGAGCGCGAACAGGCCGGTCTGCGCGTAGACGGTCCGCCCGAGCAGTTCCGCGGTGCCCGGATCGTCGACGCTCAACACGACCTCGGCCACCGGCCGTTCGACGCGGCCGGCCAGTCGGGCGTCCAGCTCCCGGGCCACCGCGTCGAAGGCGTCGGCGAACACCGGCCAGGCCGCGTACAGTTCCCGGCCCATGCCGGCACGCTGACCGCCCTGACCGGTGAACAGGTAGGCCACGCGGGTGTCCTGGCCGACCCGACCGCGCACGACATGGGTGGTTTCCTCGCCTCGGGCCAGCGCGTCGAGCCCGGCGAGCAGGTCGTCGGGACCGGTGCCCACGACGACGGCACGGGAGTCGAGGGCGGCCCGCGACACGGCCAGCGAATAGCCCACGTCGGCGGGCCGAAACCCCGGCCGCGCCCGCAGATGCGCGGCGAGCCGAGCGGCCTGGTCCCGCAACGCCTCGTCGCCCCGGGCACCGAGGACCCAGGGCAACGCGGGGATATCGGCGCCGGTCGGCACGTCGGGTTCACCCGGCACGGGTCCACCCGGCTCGGGTTCCGCCGGCGACCGCGGCGCCTCCTCCACGATCACGTGTGCGTTGGTGCCGCTCACGCCGAAGGAGGAGATCCCGGCCCGGCGCGGACCGCCGTCGCTCGGCCAGGGTTGGGCCCGGGTGAGGAGTTCGACGCCGCCGGACGACCAGTCGACGTGCGGGGTCGGCTCGTCCACGTGCAGGGTTCGCGGCAGCAGTTCGTGCCGCATGGCCTCGATCATCTTGATCACGCCGGCCACGCCCGCCGCCGCGCCGGTGTGGCCGATGTTCGACTTGACCGCGCCGAGGCGCAGCGGTCGTCCGGCGGGCCGGTCGCGGCCGTAGGTGGCCAGCAGGGCCCGCGCCTCGATCGGGTCGCCCAGGACCGTACCGGTGCCGTGGGCCTCGACCGCGTCGACGTCGCGGGCGTTCAGCCGTGCGGCGTCGAGGGCTTGGCGGATGACCCGTTCCTGGGCGAGGTCGTTGGGGGCGGTCAGACCGTTGCCGGCGCCGTCCTGGTTCACGGCGCTGCCCCGGATGACGGCCAGTACGCGGTGTCCGGCCCGGACGGCGTCGCCGAGCCGTTCGAGCAGCAGCACGCCCGCGCCCTCGGCCCAGCCGGTGCCGTCCGCCGCCGCGGCGAACGCCTTGCAGCGCCCGTCGGGGGCGAGGCCGCGCTGCCGGCTGAACTCGACGAAGATGCCGGGCGTGGACAGCACGGTCACCCCGCCGGCCAGTGCCATCGTGCACTCGCCGCGACGCAGCGCGTGCACGGCGAGGTGGACGGCCACGAGCGAGGACGAGCACGCGGTGTCGACCGTGACGGCCGGGCCCTGGAGGCCGAGGGTGTAGGCGACGCGCCCGGAGACGACGCTGACCATGCCGCCGGTGCCGAGGTATCCCTCGACCTCTTCCGGCACGTCCACGATCCGCTCGGCGTAGCCCGAGGAGATGGCGCCGGCGAACACCCCGACCCGACTGCCGCCGAGCGAGGTCGGGTCGATGCCGGCGCGCTCGAACACCTCCCAGGAGGTCTCCAGGAACAACCGCTGTTGCGGGTCCATGGCCAGTGCCTCGCGCGGGTTGACGCCGAACAGTTCGGCGTCGAAGTCGGCCGCGCCGGCCAGGAATCCGCCGCGCCGGGTGTACGTGTGCCCGGCCCTGGCGGGGTCCGGGTCGTAGATGCCGTCCACGTCCCAGCCGCGGTCGCGCGGGAAGTCGCCGACGGCGTCGACCTCTTCGGCGACGAGCCGCCACAACTCCTCGGGCGTGTCCACCCCGCCGGGGTAGCGGCAGGCGGTGGCGACCACGGCGATCGGCTCGTGTGCCGCCGCCTCGACCTCGCGCAACCTGCGGCGGGTCCGGCCGAGATCGGCGGTGGCGCGCTTGAGGTAGTCGAGGAGCTTTTCCTCGTTGGTCGACGCGTTGGTCGACACGTTGGTCGCTGCGTTGGTCGAAGAGTCCGTCGAAGCGTTGGTCGAAGCGTCCGCCGATGCGTCGCTCGATGCGTTGGTCGACACGCGAGCCCACTTTCGCCAGGTGGCCGGAGGGAAGCCGGAGGGGGTCCTCTTACGTCGGGTCAGGCGCTGTCGGGCCCCAGTTCCCGGTCGAGCAGGTCGAACATGTCTTCGGCGGAGGAGGCGGCCAGTGCCTCCCCGTCCAGGGCCTCTCCGTCCAGGCCGGTGTAGTCCGGCGCCTCGACGTCGGACGGGTCGCGCCAGGTCCACAGCAGGGTTTCCAGCCGCCGGGCGACCGCCGCCCGCGTCGCCGGGTCGGCGGGCAGCCGGGACAGCGCGTGCTCCAGTCGGCCGAACGCCATCGGCGCCGGACCGACCTCGGTCGCGGTCTCGGGTCCGAGGGTGGTCTCCAGGTGGGCGGCGAGGGCGGTTGCGGTGGGGTGGCTGAACACGAGGGTGACCGGCAGGTGCAGGCCGAGGGCGGTACTCAGCCGACCGCGCAGTTCGACCGCGGCCATCGAGTCGAGGCCGAGGTCGCGCAGCGGCTTGTCCATGGGCACGCCCGCTTCGGCCTGACCCAGGACCGCCGCGATATGGGCCACCACCAGGTCGCGCAGCGCCCGCCGCCGCTCCATCGCGCCCAGCGCGGCCAGTCGGCGCGACAGGGCGCCGCCCGCGGCCTCGTCCCCCGTCCCGACCTCGTCCACCGTCCGGACCGTGACGGGCTGCGGCGGCAGGACCGAATCGCCGTCCCTCGCCGAGGATTTCGCCTCGGCGAGCGCGGCCCGAAAGCGCTCCGGCGAGACCGCGCGCAGTACGAGCGAGCGCACCGTGAAGGCCGCCGCGCCGGTCGTGGTCGCCGCGACCAGCGACAGAGTGTCCGAGGTGTCGCCCGCCGCCTCCAGCCGGATCCGCAGCGAGGTCGCGCCGGGCGCGTGCAGCGTGACGCCGGACCATATGAACGGCATCCGGATCGCCGCGTCGCTCTCCCCCGCCGCCGCTCCCGCGCCGAGCGCTCGCAGCGCGGCCGTCACGAGCACGGGATGCAGCCCGTAGCCGGCGGCGTCCTGCCGACGATCGGCGGGGAGCGCGACCTCCGCGTACCGGGTCGTGCCCGACTGCCACACGCCGCACAGGACTTGATCGGCCGGGTCCGCCACATCGTCACCGGTCGGCACGGGCACCGGGATCGCAACCGGTACCGCACCGACCGGCGGCCACACGAGCAGGTCGTCCTCCGGCCCGGCCGCGTCCTCCGTCGCCTCGGCCACGGGAGCGAGCAGGCCCTCGGCGTGCCGGGTCCAGGTTCCGGCTGCCGCCGGGTCGTCGGACCGGGAGTGCACGGCCACCGTCCGGCGGCCGTCGGGGCGGGCGGCGCCGACCACCACCCGCAGATGTACGCCGTCGCACTCCGGCAGTTGCAGCGGCGCCGTCAGGGTCAGTTCCTCCACCGTGCCGAGACCGGTCGATCGGCCCGCATGCAGGGCGAGTTCGACGAAGGCCGCGCCGGGCAGCACCGCCGTGCCCGGGAACGGCGACTCGACCGGCCACGGGCGGGTGTGCCGGCCGACGCGTCCGGTGAAGACGATCCCGGCCGCGTCGGGCAGGTCGATCGCCGCGCCGAGTACGGGGTGTCCGGTCGCGGTCAGCCCCAGTCCCCGAGCGTCGGTCGCGGTGCCCGAGTCGCCCCGGAGCCAGTACCGCTCCCGCTGGAACGCGTACGTGGGCAGGGCCGTCACCCTCGGCTCGGTGTCGGCGAAGGCGACCCGCCAGTCGACGTCCACGCCGTGCACGTACGCCCGGGCCAGGGCGCCGGTGAACCGGTCGGGGCCGCCCTCGCCGCGCCGCAGGGTGTCCAGGACCGCGGCTCGCGAGCCGGCCGCCTCGACCGTCTCCAGGATGCCGGTGGTCAGCACCGGGTGGGCGCTGACCTCGACGAAGGCGTCGTGGCCCTGGTCGAGCAGGGCCCGGACGCTCTCGTCGAAGCGTACGGTTCGGCGCAGGTTGGTGTACCAGTAGTCGGCGTCCAGGGTGGTGCCCTCGACCATCGCGCCGGTGACGGCGGAGAGGAACGGCACGTCCGCGGCGCGTGGTTCGAGGCCGGCGAGGGCGTTGAGCAGTGTTTCGCGGATCGACTCGACCTGCGGGGAGTGCGAGGCGTAGTCGACCGGGACGCGCCGCGCCCAGACGTCGCGCTCCTCGCACCGCGCCAACACCTCGGTCAGCGCCGCCGGGTCGCCGGAAAGGGTCACCGAATGCGGGGCGTTGACCGCCGCGAGCGCGACGCGGTCACCGAACGGCGCGGTCAGTTCGGCCGCTTCGTCGGCGGACAGCGCCACCGAGGCCATCCCGCCCTTGCCGGACAGGTCGAGCAGCGCCCTGCTGCGCAGCGCGACGATCCGGGCGCCGTCCTCCAGGGAGAGGGCGCCCGCGACACAGGCGGCGGCGATCTCGCCCTGGGAGTGGCCCACCACGGCGGCGGGGTGCACACCGTACGCCCGCCACAACCGGGCCAGCGAGACCATCACCGCCCACAACACCGGCTGCACCACGTCGACCCGCTCCAGCCACCCGTCCGAATCCGAACCCAGGATCGTGGTCAACGACCAGTCGACGAACGGCGCGAGCGCCGCCTCGCACGCCCGGATCCGCGCGGCGAACTCGGGTGACGCGTCGAGCAGCCCGCCGGCCATCCCGACCCACTGGGAACCCTGTCCGGGAAAGACGAACACCGGACGATGCCCAGCCTGGGCGACACCGAGCACCGCGTCGACCCCAGAGCCCCCGGCCGCCAACCCCGCAAGGGCGGTCGCCAACCCCTTCCGGTCGGCCGCGGTGACCACGGCCCGGTGTTCGAGCCCCGCCCGCGAAACGACGGACGAGTAGGCAAGATCGACCAACTCGCGGTAATCGTTGCCGGGTTCGTTCGACACAGGGCCATTCGCGGATCGCTCCGGTGCCGACGGCTCGATGTGTTCGGCGAGCCGCGCGGCCTGCGCGCGCAGTGCCTTGGCGGAGTGGGCGGACAGGACAACAGGCGGGCGGGGCAGGGCCGTTCCCGGACCGTCGGCCGGGCGAGGTGCCCGCTCCCGTGCCGGCTCGGCGGGCGGTTGTTCGAGGATCACGTGCGCGTTCGTACCGCTGACCCCGAACGCCGAGACGGCCGCCCGACGCGGCCGGCCGAGGGCGGGCCACGGGCACGGCGCCGTCGACAACTCCACCGTGCCGGCCGACCAGTCGACGTGCGGGGTCGGCTCGTCGACGTGCAGCGTCGCGGGTAGGACGCCCGCGCGCATCGCCAACACCATCTTGATCACGCCCGCGACACCCGCCGCCGCCTGCGTGTGCCCGATGTTGGATTTCACCGAGCCGACGTGCACCGGTCGGTGCGCCGGCCGATCCCGGCCATAGGTCGCGATCAGCGCCTGCGCCTCGATCGGGTCGCCGAGCGTGGTGCCCGTCCCGTGCGCCTCGACCGCGTCGATGTCCCGCGTCGCCAGCCCCGCGTTGGCCAGGGCCTGCCGGATCACCCGCTGCTGCGCCGGCCCGTTGGGCGCGGTCAGCCCGTTGCTCGCGCCGTCCTGGTTCACCGCGGACCCGCGGACGACGGCGAGTACGCGGTGCCCGTCGCGGACGGCGTCCGACAGGCGCTCGACCACCAGGACGCCGACCCCCTCGGCCGGCCCGAACCCGTCGGCGGACGCCGCGAACGCCTTGCAGCGGCCGTCCGCCGCGAGACCGCGTTGCCGACTGAACTCGACGAACAACCCCGGCTCCGACATCACGGTCACCCCACCCGCCAGGGCCATCGTGCACTCCCCGCCGCGCAGCGCCTGGACCGCCAGGTGCAGCGCGACGAGCGAGGACGAACAGGCCGTGTCGACGGTGACCGCGGGCCCTTCGAACCCGAAGGTGTACGCGACCCGCCCGGAGCCCACGCTCGGCGTGTTCCCGGTGCCCAGGTAGCCCTCCAGTTCGTGCGGGGCCCGGTCGAGCCTGCCCGCGTACCCTTGCGCGGCGAGTCCGGTGTACACGCCGATCCGACTGCCACCGAGGGCGTCCGGCGCGATGCCGGCGTGTTCGAGCGCCTCCCAGGACGTCTCCAGGAGCAACCGCTGCTGCGGATCCATCGCCAGTGCCTCGCGGTGACTGATCCCGAACAGGTCGGCGTCGAACCGGTCGGCGTCGTACAGGAATCCACCGGATCGGGTGTAGCTGGTGCCCGGATGGTCGGGGTCCGGGTGGAACAGTCCGGCGAGGTCCCAGCCGCGATTCGTCGGGAACTCGGAGATCGCGTCCGCGCCCGCCGCGATCAGCCGCCACAGGTCGTCGGCGGAGCGCACGTCCCCGGGGAATCGGCAGGCCATGCCGACGATCGCGATCGGCTCGTGGGCGTCGGCGACCGGCTCCTCGGCGACCGACTCCGGCTCCGCCCCGTACAGTTCGGCGCCGAGCCGGCCGGCCAACGCGGCCGGGGTCGGATGGTCGAAGATCAGCGTGGCGGGCAGCCGCAGCCCGGTGCCGGCGGCAAGCCGATTGCGCAGTTCGACCGCGGTCAGCGAATCGAAGCCGAGTGCCTTGAAGGCGCGGTCGGCGGGGACCGCCGTCTCGTCGCCGTGGCCGAGTACGGCGGCGGCGTGCGTCCGGACCAGTGCCAGCAACACGCGCGAACGCTCGGCGGGCCCGAGAGCGGCGGTGCGCCGCTGCCAGATCGACCCGCCCACGTCCCCGTCGGTCGCCGCGACCCGCCGGGCCGGACCGCGTACCAGGCCGCCGAACACCTCCGGCAGTGTGCCCGTCCCGGCCGACGTGCGCAGCGCCGCCGGGTCCACCCGCATCGGCAGGACGAGCGTCCACGGTCCGGATCGGGCGGCGTCGAAGAGCCGGAGTCCGAGCGTGTTGGACATGGGCAGGACGCCGCCGCGCGCCATCCGGTTCAGGTCGTCGCGGCCGAGCCGCCCGGTCATGCCGCTGGTCTCCGCCCACAGTCCCCAGGCCAACGACGTACCCGGCGCGCCGGCGGCCTGCCGGTGCGCGGCCAGTGCGTCCACGAAGGTGTTGGCGGCGGCATAGTTGGCCTGCGCCGGGCTGCCCAGGACGCCGGCGATCGAGGAGAAGAGCACGAAGGCGGCGAGGTCGTGGCCGGCGGTCAACTCGTGCAGGTTGATCGCACCGTCGACCTTGGCCCGCAACACCGATTCCAGATCTTCCGGCGTCATGGACTCGACCAGGCCGTCGGCCAGGACTCCGGTGGCGTGTAGGACCCCGGTGAGCGGCGCGGATTCCGGGATGTGCGCGAGCACTTCGGCGAGGGCTTCGCGGTCGGCCGCGTCGCACTCCTCGACGACCACCCGCGCCCCGAGACCGGAGAGTTCGGACACCAGCTCCGCCGCGCCCGGGGCGGCCATGCCGCTGCGACTGAGCAACACCAGAGCGCGCACACCGTGTTCGGCGACGAGATGCCGAGCCACCAGAGCGCCCAGCGTGCCGGTGCCGCCTGTGATCAACACCGTCCCGTCCGGATCGAGCGGCACCGGCATCCGGAGCACCAACTTCCCCGTATGCCGCGCCTGCGCCATGAACCGAAACGCCTCGGGTGCCCGCCGCACGTCGAAACACCGCACCGGGACCGGCGCCAACACACCCGATTGGAACAGGGGCATCAGCACGGCGAACAACTCCGCGATCCCGTCCGCGCCCGCCGCCTCGACCAGATCGAAGGCCCGATACGACGCGACGCCGGGCCGAGCCGCGCGAACCGCCGCCTCGTCCCGGACATCGGCCTTGCCCATCTCCACGAACCTGCCGCCGTCGGCCAGCAGTTGCAGCGAGGCGTCCACGAACTCGCCCGCCAGCGAGTTCAACACCACGTCCACACCCCGGCCGCCCGTCGCGGCCCGGAAACGCGTCGCGAAATCGAGCGTGCGCGAATCACCGATATGCGCGTCGTCCAACCCCAACGACCGCAGCACATCCCACTTGCCACGACTCGCCGTCGCGAACACCTCGGCACCCAGGTGCCGGGCGACCCGCACCGCCGCCATCCCCACCCCGCCGGTCCCCGCGTGGATCAACACCGACTCGCCCGCACCCAGCCGACCGAGCGCGGACAACCCGTGATAGGCCGTCAGGAAGGCCACCGGCACCGACGCCGCCTGCTCCCACGACCATCCGTCGGGCACCTGTACGAGGGTCCGCACGTCGGCCACCGCGGTCTGCCCGAAAGCCGGGAACAGCCCCAACACCCGATCTCCGACGGCAAATTCGGATACGCCGGGACCTGCCTCGGTCACCACGCCCGCGCCTTCGCCGCCCATCGTCGCGGCATCCGGATACATGCCCAACACGATCAGCACATCGCGGAAGTTGAGCCCCGCCGCCCGCGCCGCGATGCGCACCTGCCCTGATCGCAGGGGCTCCAGGGCCTCCGGCGCGGGCACCGGTGCCAGGTCCGCCGGCGTGCCGGCCCCGGGCATGTGCAACCGCCAGGCCCCCGGCGGCAGGATCAGCGCGTCGGCGGCGCCGGCCCGGGCCAGCCGGGGCACGAGCATGTCGCCATGGCGCAGCGCGAGTTGCGACTCCCCGCTGCGCACGGCGGCGTCGAGGAGCGCCGCCGACGCCGCGCTGTCATCCGTGTCCACCAGCACGAACCTGCCCGGGTGTTCGGTCTGCGCGGACCTGACCAGGCCCCACACCGGCGCGTGTACGAGGTCCGTGACCACATCGGCCGGTCCTGCCGCCACCGCGCCGTGGGTCACCAGGACCAGCCGCGACTGTGCCTGCCCCTCGGCCGCGAGCCAACCCTGGATGCGTGCCAACACCTCGGCCGTCGCCGCCACAATGGCGTCCGCCGGCCCGTCGCCGAAAGCCGATGGGGCGCAGTCGAGCAGGGTGATCTCGTCCGCCCCCGGCTGTTCGACCACCGGGATCGGGATCCAGTCCAGGTGAAAGAGGCTGTCGGCCGTCTCGTCGGCGGCGTGGGCGAGTCGGTCGGCGGTGATCGTCCGGAGGGTGAGGCTTTGTGCGGAGAAGACCGGTTCGCCGGTGCCGTCGGTCGCCTCGATGCTCACGAAGTCGTCGTCGTCCACAGACAGTCGCACCCGCAGCGACGACGCGCCGGAGGCCGACAGGCGTACGCCGCTCCACACGAACGGCAGGCGGATCGCGGCGCGGGCGTCGCCGATGCCGGTCAACGCCGCCACCTGTACCGCCGCGTCCAGGAGCGCCGGGTGAATCCCGAAGCGGTGGGCATGCTCGCGTTGTTCGGCGGGGAGGGCCACTTCGGCGTACACGTCCTCGCCGACCCGCCAGGCCGCGCACAGCCCTCGGAAGGACGGGCCGTAGGCATAACCCGCCTCGGCCAGGTCCGGATAGAAACGATCCAGCTCGATCGGCCGCGCACCGACCGGCGGCCACGCGGTCGGCGCGGTGCCGGTGTCGGTCGGCGGGGCGGCGTCGGGCAGGAGGAGGCCGGCGGCGTGCCGGGTCCACTCCCGATCGGCGTCGTCGTCGACGCGCGAGAACACGGAGACCGCCCGGCCACCGTCGACCCCCGGTGCCGCGACCACGACCTGGATCCGCACGCCGCCCTGCTCGGACAGCATCAGCGGTGCCTCCAGGGCCAGTTCGGCCAGCAGGCCGCATCCCACGGAATCACCGGCCCGCACGGCCAGTTCGACGAAGGCCGTACCGGGCAGCAACACCCTCCCGGCGACCGCGTGGTCCCCGAGCCAGGAGTGCGAGGACAGCGACAGCCGCCCGGTGAGCAGGAATCCCTGCCCGTCCGCCAGGGACACCGAGGCTCCGAGGAGGGGGTGGCCCTCACCGGTGAGCCCGAGCCCGGCCGCATCGTCGGCGCCGCCGGTCACGACGTCGCGCAGCCAGTACCGCCGCCGGCGGAACGCGTAGGTCGGCAACTCGACGTCCCCGGCCGTGTGTTCGCCCACGAGGGGCGACCAGTCCACGGCGAGGCCGTCGACGTACGCCTGCGCCAGCGCGGCGGTGAAGTCGTCGAGGCCGCCCGCGTCCCGGCGCAGCGTCCCGAGCACCACCGCTTCGGCGTCGGCGGCTTCGACGGTGCTCTCGATGGGCGTGGTCAGCACCGGGTGGGCGCTCGCCTCGACAAAGGCGTCGAACCCATGAGCCAGCAGGAGCCGCACGGTCTCCTCGAAACGCACCGTGCGCCGCAGGTTCGCGTACCAGTAATCGGCATCAAGGGCCGCGGACTCCAGCCGTTCGGCGGTCACCGTCGAATAGAACGGCACCGTGGACGGCACGGGTTCGACGTCCGCCAACTCGGCAAGCAGCCGGTCCCGGACCGACTCCACCCGCACCGAATGCGACGCGTAATCCACCGGCACCCGACGCGCCCACACCCCCCGCGCCTCACACACCACGACCAGCTCATCCACCGCACCCGGATCACCGGACACCGTCACCGACCCCGGCCCGTTCACCGCCGCAACCGACAACCGCCCCTCGAACAGGCCCAACAACTCGACCACATCGGCATGCGCCAACGACACCGACACCATCGCCCCGGAACCCGCCAACACCGACAGCGCCCGACTCCGCAACGCCACCACCTTCGCGCCATCCGCCAAAGACAACGCCCCCGCCACACACGCAGCCGCGATCTCCCCCTGCGAATGACCCACCACCGCATCCGGCACCACACCGAACGAACGCCACAACTCCGCGAGCGAGACCATCACCGCCCACAACACCGGCTGCACCACATCCACCCGCCCCTGCCACACCCCCGACCCCGACCGCAGCACCGACACCAACGACCAACCCACAAACGGCCCCAACGCCACCTCACACTCCGCGACCCGCGCGGCAAACACAGGAAACTCGTCGAGCAACTCCGCACCCATCCCCACCCACTGCGACCCCTGCCCCGGAAACACCAACACCGTCCGCCCCGAGGACCGCACCACCCCGGACACCACACCCGCCGTCGGCTCCCCGGCAGCCAGCGCCGCCAGACGCGCGGTCAACTCCCCGTGGTCCGAGGCCGATACGACAGCCCGGTGCTCGAACGCCGACCGGGTGGCGACCAGCGCCGCTGCGACCGCCGCCGGGTCCGACTCGGGGTGCTCGGCCACGAATGCGGCGAGTCGGCCCGCCTGCGCCCGCAGCGCGGCCTCCGACTTGCCCGACACCACGAACGGCAGCGCCCCGCACGCGACGGGGCGCGGCTCCCCCGCCTCCGGAGCCTCCGGCTCCGCCGCCTGCTCGACGATCACGTGCGCGTTCGTCCCGCTGATCCCGAACGACGAGACCGCGGCGCGGCGCGGACGATCGACCTCAGGCCACGCCCGCGCGTCCGTGAGCGGTTCCACCGCGCCCGCCGACCAGTCGATCCGGGTCGAACGCTCCTCCGCATGCAGGGTTTTGGGCAGGGTCCCGGCCCGGATCGCCAGCACGGTCTTGATCAGACCCGCGACGCCCGCCGCCGCGCCGGTGTGGCCGATGTTCGACTTCACCGAGCCCAGCCACAGCGGGCGATCGGCCGGGCGGCCCCGGCCGTAGGTGGCGAGGAGCGCCTGCGCCTCGATCGGGTCGCCGAGCGTGGTACCGGTGCCGTGTGCCTCGACTGCGTCGACATCGCCCGCCGACAGACCGGCGTTCGCCAGCGCGAGCCGGATGACCCGCTGCTGTGAGGGGCCGTTGGGGGCGGTCAGGCCGTTGCCCGCGCCGTCCTGATTGACCGCGCTCCCCCGGACCACCGCGAGCACCCGGTGGCCGGCGCGCCGTGCGTCGGCCAGCCGCTCGACCAGGAGCACGCCCGCGCCGTCGGCGAGGCCCATACCGTCGGCGGCCTCCGCGAACGCCTTGCACCGGCCGTCCGCGGCCAACCCGCGCTGGGCGCTGAAGCCGAGGAACTGGATCGGGGACGACAACACCGTGACACCGCCGACCAGGGCCAGCGAACATTCGTCGTTGCGCAGCGCCTGTACGGCCAGGTGCAGGGCCACCAACGACGAGGAGCACGCGGTGTCCACGGTCACGGCGGGACCTTCGAGCCCGTACAGGTAGGACAGCCGGCCGGCGAGTACGGCGGCGGCCGTACCGGTGGTCAGGTGTCCGAGGTGCTCGTCGGGTACCCGCCCGCTCGTCCAGGCGTAGTCCACGCTGTTCGTACCCATGAATACACCCGCCCGGCTGCCGCGCAGACCGGCCGGCGGGATGCCGGCGTGTTCGAAGGCCTCCCAGGAGGTCTCCAGGAGCAGCCGTTGTTGCGGATCCATCGCCAGGGCCTCGCGCGGCGAGATGCCGAAGAAGTCGGCGTCGAAGTCCGCGACGTCGCGGATGAAGCCGCCGGCCGCGGCGTAGGTGGTGCCGGGGTGCTCCGGGTCGGGGTGGTACAGCCGGTCCACGTCCCAGCCGCGATCGCGGGGCAGCGGGCCGATCGTGTCCTCGCCGCGTTCGAGCAGGTCCCACAGGTCGTGCGGTGAGGCGACGCCGCCGGGGAGGCGACAGGCCATGCCGACGATCGCCACGGGTTCGGTGGTGGCGGCGGCCGCCTCGAAGGCGGCGATCCGCTGCTGTGCGTCGTGCAGTTCGGTCGTGGCCCACTTCAGGTATTCGCGAAGGGTTTCCTCAGTGGCCACGGCAGTCCTCCGGTGCTGGGGTCGCGGTGTGCGTGGGGCCGGGGCGGGTCATGGCGTGCCCCCGGCCGGGGTGCCTCGGCCGAGGCGGCGGTCGATGAACGCCAACATCTCGTCGTCCGAGGCCGCTTCGAGTTCGGCTGCGACGCTCGGCGGGTCGGTCGAGGGTTCGGTGCCTGCCGTGCCGTTCCAGTCGGCGAGCAGTGCCCGCAGTCGCCGGGTGATGCCGGCCCGGTCCGTTTCGCCGACCGAGGCCGAGGCCAGATCGGCCGTGAGGCGGTCGAGTTCGGCGTGGACGTGGGCGGCGTTCACGGGTGCATCCGGCAGGAGTTCGGCCGTCAGCAGGTCGACCAGGGCGAGCGGGGTCGGGTGGTCGAACAGCAGGGTGGCCGGCAGGTCGAGGCCGGTGCGCCGGTTCAGCCGGTTGCGCAGGTCGACGGCGGTGACGGACTCGAAGCCGAGGTCGGCGAAGGCGCGTTCGGGCCGGACCTCCTCGACCGACTCGTGGCCGAGGGCTGCGGCAGCATGGGTGCGGACCAGCTCCAGGAGGCGGTGCGAACGGTCGGCGGCGGACAACTCCACGATTTCACGGCGGAAGTCGTCGGCCGCGTGCACGTGCTCCTCGGTCGCGGCCGGGGTGGTGCGGGCCTCGGGGACGGTGTCGATCAGGCGACTGGGTCGGCGGGCGGTGAAGGCGCGGATGAAAACCGGCCAGTCGACGTCGGCGACGGTCACACAGGTGTCGTCGTGGTCGAGGGCCCGTTGCAGTGCCGCCAGGGCCGCTTCGGGGTCGAGCGTACGCAGGCCGGCGAGCCTGATGCGGCGTAGTGCACGAACGAACTCCGGCTCTGCCGCGCTCTGTTCCGTTGCGGGGCGGCCCGCCGGGGCCGGCTCCGTCGTCGGGTCCCAGACCGACCAGGCCACGGACAGGGCGTGCCGGCCTCGCGCGCGGTGTTGTCGGGCGAGGGCGTCCAGGTGTGCGTTGGCGGCGGCGTAGGCGCCGTGTTCGCCGCTGCCCCAGAAGGCGGCCACGGAGGAGAAGTACACGATGGTGCGCAGCGCGTCCGGATCGAGGAGTTCGTCGAGGATGCGGGCGCCGTCCACCTTGGTGGCCAGTACGACGGCGACGGCGGCGGGGTCGGTGTCGAGCAGGGCGGCCAGGCCGGGATCGCCGGCGGTGTGCATCAGGTCGGTGATCGTTCGGCCCGCCGCGGTGACGCGCTCGATCAGGTCGGCGACCTCACGCCGGTCGCTCAGATCGCACGCGGCGGTGGTGAGCCCGGTGCCGGTTGCGGCGAGGTCGACTTCGAGGCGGGCGGCGGCGTCGGGGTCGATCCGCCCGGCCAGCACGACGTGTTCCGCGCCGCGCTCGGCCAGTCGGCGGGCGAGCCGGGCGGCAGGCGCACCGGTGTCGCCGGTGCCGCCCGTGCCGCCGATGTCGCCGATGTCGCCGGTGATCAGTACGGTGCCGGACGGCCGCCAGTCCCGTACCGCTTCGGCGCCGGCCACCGGCGCGTGCACCATGCGGCGGACGAAGGTCCCGGTCGGTCGGACGGCGAGCTGGTCCTCGTGGGCCGCGTTGCCCAGCGCCCGCCACACCCGTTCGACGGCATCCGGATCCGGGTGCTCCGGCAGATCGATCAGGCCGCCCCAGCGGTCCGGCAGTTCGAGGGCGGCGACCCGGCCCAGGCCCCAGATCCGGGCCTGCTCCGGATCCGGGGGCGCCGGGTCGCCGTCGACCTCGACGCCGCCGCGCGTCAGGCACCACAGCCGGGTGTCGGCGGTGCGGGCGGCGGCGGCCTGGACGAGGAGCAGCGTGCCGGCGAGACCGGCCGGGTCGCGGCCGAGGAGGGACAGGATCCCGAGTGGTCCCGCGCCGTCGGGCATCGCCGTTTCGAGGCTGCGCGCCGGTTCGGCCCCGGTGGTGGGCCGGGTGGGGTCGACGACGAGGATGGCGACGTTCGTGCCCCGCTCGGCGAGCGCCGCCGCCCATGCGCCGCTTTCCTCGTCGTCGGCCGGTACGACCGCCAGCCACGTAGTGGGCGTGGCGGGATCGGTGGGCAGGTCGTCGGCGGGCCGCCAAACGGCGCGGTAGCGCCACGCGTCGGCGATGCGCCGCTCGCGGGCCCGGCGGCGCCAGGTCCGCAACGCGGGCAACGCCGCGTGCCACGGTCGCGCGTCGGGGGTGTCGAGCAGGTCGGCGAGGGCCCGGGAATCGTCGGCCTCGATCAGCTCCCAGAAGCGCGCCTCGACCGGGTCACGGGTCGCTTCGGCCGCGACGTGCGCCCGATCGAGCCAGTAGCGCCGCCGGTGGAAGGGATACGTCGGCAGGTCGACGGCCTCGGCCCGGCGGCCGGCGAACACCGCCTCCCAGTCGGGTGTGACGCCCAGGACCGTCGCCTCGCCGACGGAGAGCAGGAACCGTTCGAGGTCGCCCTGCTCGCGACGCAGGGTCCCGACGGTCGCCGGCTCGATGCCGACGGCCGCCGCCGTCTCCCGGATCGGGGTGAGCAGCGTGGGGTGCGGACCCACGTCGACGAACGTGTCGTAGCCCTGCGCCAGCAGCCCGCGTACGGTCTGTTCGAACCGCACGGTGTGCCGCAGGTTGTCGTACCAGTAGTCGGCGGCCAACCGCGTGGTGTCCAGCGGCCCGCCCGTCACCGTGGAGTGGAACGGCACCGTCGCGGCCGGCGATTCGATCCCGGCGAGGTCGCCGCGCAGCCGATCGCGGATCTCCTCGACGCGGGCCGAGTGCGAGGCGTAGTTCACCGGCAGGATCCGCCCGCGCTCCGCCGCCTCGACCAGTTCCCGCACCGCCGCCGGCTCGCCCGAGACGACCACCTGGCCGGGGCTGTTGACCGCTGCGAGGGACAACCGGCCGTCGAACTCCGTGATACGCGCGACCACTTCGGCCTCCGACATGGCGACCGACGCCATCAGGCCGCGCTCGGCCAGGTCGAGCAGCGCCCTGCCACGCAGCGCGACGATCCGCGCGCCGTCCGCCAGGGTCAGCGCGCCGGCGACGCAGGCCGCCGCGATCTCGCCCTGGGAGTGCCCGACCACGGCGGAGGGTCGGACCCCGTGGGCGCGCCAGAGTTCGGCGAGCGAGACCATCACCGCCCACAACGCGGGCTGCACCACGTCCACGCGCTCCAGGCCGGCGCCCTCCGGATCGCGCAGCACCTCGGTGAGCGACCAGTCGACGTACGGGGCCAGCGCCGCCGCGCAGCGCTCGATGTGCTCGGCGAACACCGGTGCCTGGTCGAGTAGTTCGGCAGCCATGCCGGGCCACTGCGAGCCCTGGCCGGGGAAGACGAATACGACCCTGTCGCGGACCGGCCCGCTGCCCTCGACGACGCCCGCCGTCGCTTCGCCCGAGGCGAGGCCGTCCAGCGCGTGCCGGAGGCCGTCCCGGTTCCGGGCCACCACGACCGCGCGATGGGCGAGCCGGGTGCGGGTGCGGGCCAGTGAGAACGCGAGGTCGGCCGGGGCGAGGTCGGGGTGTCGCGCGAGATGGGCGCGCAGTCGGTCGGCGACCGTGCGCAGTTCGCGTTCGGTGGCGGCGGAGAGCAGGTACGGCAGCGGCGCGGCGTGGTCGTCTGCTTCGGGTTCGGCTCCGGCTTCGGGTTCGGCCGGCTCCACGGCGGAGGCGGGGGCGGGCGTGGGCGGCGCCTGTTCCACGATCACGTGCGCGTTGGTGCCGCTGATCCCGAACGAGGAGACACCGGCCCGGCGCGGCCGGTCGTACTCCGGCCAGGGCACACTGTCGGTGAGCGGCGCGACCGCGCCGGCCGACCAGTCGACGTGCGGCGTCGGCGCGTCCACGTGCAGCGTCCTGGGCAGTACGCCGTGCCGCAGCGCCATCACCGTCTTGAGCAGGCCCGCCATGCCGGCGGCCGCCGCCGCATGGCCGAGGTTGGACTTCACCGAGCCGAGCCACAGCGGTCGGTCGGCGGGCCGGTCGTGGCCGTAGGTGGCCAGCAGCGCCTGCGCCTCGATCGGGTCGCCCAGCGTGGTACCGGTCCCGTGTGCCTCCACCGCGTCCACCTGATCGCCCGTCAACTCGGCGTCGGCCAGCGCGAGTCGGATCACCCGCTGCTGCGCCGGACCGTTCGGCGCACTCAGCCCGTTGCTGGCGCCGTCCTGGTTTACGGCACTGCCGCGCACGAGCGCCCATACCCGCCGGCCGTGCCGCCGGGCGTCGGAGAGCCGTTCGAGCAGGACCACGCCGACCCCCTCGGACCAGCCGGTGCCGTCGGCCGCCGCCGCGAACGACTTGCAGCGGCCGTCCCGGGCCAAGCCGCGTTGCCTGCTGAACTCGATGAAGCCCGTGGGATCGGCCAGCACCGTGACACCGCCGGCCAGCGCCGTCGCGCATTCGCCGCGCCGCAACGCCTGCACGGCCAGGTGCAGCGCCACCAGCGAGGACGAACACGCGGTGTCCACGGTCATCGCCGGGCCCTCGAGGCCGAAGGTGTAGGCCAGTCGACCGGACAGCACGCTGCCCGCGCCGCCGGTGAGCGCGTAGCCCTCCGCGTCACGCGCGCCGAAACCGTACCCGGACGGCGTGCCGCCGACGAACACCCCGGTGGGCGTGCCTCGAAGCGCCGACGCATCGAGTCCGGCCCGTTCGAACGCCTCCCACGTGGTCTCCAGGAGCAGCCGCTGCTGCGGGTCCATCGCCAGCGCCTCGCGGGGCGAGATCCCGAAGAAGCCGGGGTCGAACTCGGCGACGCCGGGCAGGAATCCGCCGTGCCGCGCGTAGGAGGTTCCGGGATGGTCGGGGTCCGGATGGTACAGGCCTTCCAGGTCCCAGCCGCGATCGCCCGGGAAGGGTCCGATGGCGTCGCCGCCGTCGGCGACGAGCCGCCACAGGTCCTCGGGCGAGCCGATTCCGCCGGGGAAGCGGCAGGCCATGCCGACGATCGCGATCGGTTCGTCCGCCGAGGCCCGCGCGACGGCCGGGATCGACAGGCTCGTCTGCCGCCGCCCACCGTCGAGTTCGGCGCACAGGAATGTGGCCAACGCGGTCGCCGAGGGGTGGTCGAAGACGGCGGAGACGGGCAGGGGAAGCCCGGTCCGGGTGGCGAGCCGGTCACGCAGTTCGACGGCGGTGAGCGAGTCGAAGCCGAGGTCGCGGAAGGCCCGGTCGGGATCGATCGCCTGCGGTGAGGCGTGGCCGAGTACGCGCGCGACCTCGACGCGGATCGCGTCGAGTGCAAGCGCCGGTCGGTCGGCGGGTGGGGAGGCGGCGAGGCGGCGGCCGAGTTCGGCGGTCGCGGCGTCTTCCGGCTCCGCCGATTCCTCGGCGTCCGTCGCGAGTTCGCTCCACAGCGGGCTGGGGCGCAGTGCGGTGAAGGTGGCGGTGAAGCGTTGCCTGTCGACGTCCGCGACGGTCACCGTGGGCTCGGGGCCGCCGACCGCGTGGGCAAGCGCGGCCAGGGCGGTGTCCGGGTCGAGCAGGCGCAGGCCGCGCCGGGCCACCCACTCCACGTCGCGTTCCGTGGCGACCATGCCGTCGCCGGCCCACGGTCCCCACGCGATGGAGGTCGCGGCGAGTCCGCGCGCGCGGCGCCGCTCGGCCAGCGCGTCGAGGGCGGCGTTCGCGGCGGCATACGCGCCCTGCGCGCCGCTGCCCCACACACCGGCGATCGAGGAGAACAATACGAAGGCCCGCAGGGGGCGTTCGCCGAACACCGCGTCGAGATTCGCGGCCCCGACCGCCTTGCCGGCGAGCACGTCCGAACAGGTTTGGGGGTCGGTGTCGAGCAGTGCCCGGTCCCGGACGATGCCGGCGGCGTGTACGACGGCCTCGATCGGGCCGCCGTCCGCTTCCAGTTCGGCGACGAGGTGGGCGACGCCGGCCCGATCGGCGAGGTCACAGGAGACGACGGTCGTGCGCGCGCCGAACTCCGCGAGTTCGGCCACGAGTTCGGGCACGCCCGGCGCGTCCCTGCCACGACGGTTGACCAACACCACGTCGTGCGCTCCGCGTTCCGCCGCCCAGCGGGCCACCCGGGCACCCAGGCCGCCGGTGCCGCCGGTGATCAGGATCCGGCCCGTCGGCCGCCAGTCGGCGGAGTGCTCCGACGGCGCCCCGGCGGACAACCGTCGTGCCCACACCCCGGTCGTACGCACGGCGACCTGATCCTCGGCGCCGTCGGCGATCACCGCGGCAACCCGGGACCAGGCCGGCTCGTCGGGCGTGGCGGGCAGGTCGATCAGGCCGCCCCACAGCGTGGGATGCTCCAGCGCGACGGTGCGGCCCAGGCCCCAGACCTGGGCCTGCTCGACGTGCCGGAGAACATCCGAGGCGCCCGTACGCACCGCACCCTGGGTCAGACCCCACACCCGCACCCGATCGTCGAGTCCGAGATCGCACAGCGCCTGAACGAGGGCGAGCGTGCCGGAGAGGCCGGCGGTGAGCCCGGGCGCGACGGGGTCGGGTGTCGTGTCACGCCCCAGGAGCGAGACGACGCCGATGATGTCGGGGTACGCCCGCAGCCGTTCGGCCAGCGCCGCCCGGTTCGCCGCGCCGGGCTCGACCACGAGGTGTGCGACGTGCGCGCCACGCGCTTCGAGCGCCCGCCCACCCGCCGCGCCGAGATCGGTGTCGGACGAGATCACCAGCCAGGTGCCGGACAACCGGGCATCGCACGGTTCGGCGACCGACCGCCAGCGAATCGTGTATCGCGGACTCGCTCCCGGATCGACGCCGTCCGCGTCCCGGCCGGCGCCAACCGGAACGGCACCGGCGTCACGACGTCGGGTGGCGAGCCAGTAGCGCCGCCGCTGGAAGGCGTACGTCGGCAACTCCACGCGCCTGCCGCCACGCGCGGCCGGGACACCGGACCAGTCCACCCGGATTCCGGCGCCGTGCAGGCCGGCCAGTGCGGTGCTCGTGGTCCGTGTCTCGGAGTGGTCCCGACGCAGGAACGGCACGACGGTGGGCCCGGTCCGCGAATCGATGTTCTCCCGCGCCATCGCGGCGGCCACCGCATCCGGACCGATCTCCGCGAACGCCGTGGTGCCTTCCGCGACGAGTGTGCCGATGCCGTCGGCGAAGCGGACCGGTTCACGCACCTGGCGCACCCAGTAGCCGGGGTCGGCCAGTTCGGCGTCCTCGGCGATCCGGCCCGTGACATTGGAGACCACCGGAAACCGTGCGCTCCCGTACGACACTCCCTCCAGCACCGTCCGGAAGTCGGCCTGCATCGACTCCATCCGCACCGAGTGGAACGCGTGCCCGACCCGGAGCCGCCGGGTCCGCCGCCCCTGCTCCGCGAAGCGCGCGGCAATCGCCAGTACGGCGTCCTCATCCCCCGAAACCACCACGGACGTCGGCCCGTTGACCGCCGCCAGACCCGCCGTATCCAGGCCCTTGAGGGCGATACGTACCTCCGCTTCGCCCGCCTGCACCGCGACCATCGCGCCACCCGGCGGCAGCGCCTGCATCAACCGGCCCCGCGCCGCCACGACCGCCGCCGCATCGGCCGGTGACCACACACCGGCGACGTGCGCGGCGGCCAACTCCCCGATCGAATGGCCCAGCAGGAAGTCGGGTCGCACGCCGAACGATTCGACCAGTCGGAACAGCGCCACCTCGACGGCGAACAACCCCGCCTGCGTGAACACCGTCTCGTCGAGAAGCCCCTCGGTGCCCTGCGCTCCGAAGACGACGTCCCGCACCGAATGCGTCACGTGTCCGGCCAACCGGTCATCCAACGCGGCCACGATCTCGTCGAAGGCCGCCGCGAACACCGGCTGGGTGGCGTGCAGTTCACGCCCCATCCCGACCCGCTGACTGCCCTGTCCACTGAAGAGGAACGCCGCTCGACCATCCGTACGAGCCGTCCCCGTCACCACGCCGGACCCCGGCGCCCCGTCCGCCAAGGAGCCCAATCCCGCGAGGAGTTCCGCACGATCGACACCGAGGACCACAGCGCGCACATCCAGCGCCGAACGAGTCGCGGCCAGCGAATGGGCGAGGTCGAGCGGGGTGAGGTCGGGGTGCGCCTCGATGTGGTCCAGTAAACGCCGCGCCTGCGCGCGCAGTCCGGCTTCGGAGCGGGCGGAGACGAGCCAGGGGATGTGGTCGTGCCCGGGTCCTTCCGTCGTCACCGGCCCGCCGCCGTCCTCGGCGGCGGGCACCGCCTCGCCCTCCTCGATGACCACGTGCGCGTTCGTCCCGCTGATCCCGAACGACGACACGCCGGCCCGACGCGGCCGACCCGTCTGTGGCCACGGTCGCGCCTCGGTCAACAGCTCCACCGCGCCCGCCGACCAATCCACGTGCGGGGTCGGCGCATCCACGTGCAGTGTCTTCGGCAACACGCCCCGGCGCATCGCCTGCACCATCTTGATCACCCCCGCCACCCCCGAGGCGGCGACCGAGTGACCGAGATTGGACTTCAGCGCGCCCAGCCACAGCGGCCGTTCCGGGTCGCGGTCGCGTCCGTACGTGGCCAGGAGCGCGCGCGCCTCGATCGGGTCGCCGAGTGCCGTGCCGGTGCCGTGCGCCTCCACCGCGTCGACCTGATCCGCCGTGAGTCGGGCGTTCTCCAGCGCCTGTCGGATCACCCGTTGCTGCGCGGGACCGCTGGGCGCGGTCAGTCCGCTGCCGCCGCCGTCCTGGTTGACCGCGCTGCCGCGCAGTACGGCGAGCACCTGGTGGCCGTTGCGCCGCGCGTCGATCAACCGTTCCAGCAACAGCAGGCCCACGCCCTCCGACCAGCCGGTGCCGTCGGCGGCCGCGGCGAACGCCTTGCAGCGGCCGTCCGGCGCGAGGCCGCGTTGGCGGCTGAACTCGACGAACAGGGACGGATCCGAGAGCACCGACACCCCGCCGGCCAGGGCGAGGGAGCACTCGTCCTGCCGGAGGGCCTGCGCGGCCAGGTGCAAGGCGACCAGCGAGGACGAACAGGCCGTGTCCACGGTCACCGCCGGGCCCTCGAACCCGTACGTGTACGACAACCGGCCGGACAGCACACTGGCCACGTTTCCGGTCAGGAGGTAGCCCTCGACACTCTGCGGCACGTCGTCCGGATGCTCGATATAGCGGAGCGCGCCGGCCCCGACGAAGACACCGGTGCGGCTGCCCTTCAGCCCGATTGGGTCGATCCCGGCCCGCTCGAACGCCTCCCACGACGTCTCCAGCAACAACCGCTGCTGGGGATCCATCGCCAGCGCCTCGCGCGGCGAGATGCCGAAGAACTCCGCGTCGAAGTCGCCCACATCGGACACGAAGCCGCCCCGGCGCACATAGGTCTTGCCGGGCGCGGCCGGGTCCGGGTCATGGATGCCATCGACGTCCCAGCCCCGGTCGGTCGGGAAGTCGGAGAGCACGTCCGCGCCGGCCGCGACCAGCCGCCACAGGTCCTCGGGCGAGCGGATCCCGCCGGCGAAACGGCACGACATGGCGACGATGGCGATCGGTTCCCGGCCGCGCGCCTCCACTGCGGCCAACCGCCGCTTGGTCTGCCGAAGTTCCTCGGCCACCCGCTTGAGGTAGTCGCGAAGTTTGTGCTCGGTGTCGCCGGCGCTCATCGGCCACGCTCTCCAGGGGTCGGGGGTCCGGATCGTTCGGCGGCCGACGGGTCCGGCGCGTTGGGCGCGGACCGGTCCGGCGGGTCGGCGGCCCACGGCTCCGGCCGTTCGCCGGAGCGGTCGAGGCCCAACTCCTCGTCGAGCAGGGTGAACATCTCGTCGTCGGTCACATCGTCGAAGCCGTCCGGTCGTTCGTCGCGGGCCGCGTCGGGTGCCCTGCCGTTCGGCGCCTCCTCGAATCGCCACACCAGTGCGCGGAGTCGGCGCAGCACCGCCTCCCGCTCGTCGGGCGCGCCCGGAGCCGAGTCGGCGAACGCCGCTTCGAGCCGGTCCAGTTCCCCGAGCAGCGGCGCCGGCATGGGCTCCTGTGCGGGGTGCAGCCCTTCGTCCAGGAATCGGGCGAGTGCCTGCGGGGTCGGACAGTCGAAGGTCACCGTCGTGGGCAGACGCAGTCCGGTGGCGACGCCGAGCCGGTTGCGCAGTTCGACCACGGTCAGCGAGTCGAAGCCGGACTCCAGGAAGCCGCGTTCGGAGGAGATCGCGTCCATCGAGGCGTGCCCCAGGACGAGGGCGCTGTGCCGACGGACGAGGTCGACCAGGATGCGCTCCCGCTCCGCCCGGGACCGTCCCCCCAACTGCCCTGCCAGCGCCGGTTCCGCGTGGGTCTCGACGGCGACGGCCCGCCGCAGCGGGGCCCGCACCAGGCCGCGCAGGGGTGCGGCCAGGACGCCCTGCTCGGCCGCCGTACGCAGCGCACCGAGGTCGAACCGGACGGCGGCCGGGTTCGCCTGCACCGTCCTCAAGGCCGCGTCCAGCAGCGCGAGGCCCTGTTCGGCCGTCATGGCGACGATGCCGGAGCGACGCATCCGGGCGAGATCCGGCCGGCCGAGGTGTCCGGTCATGCCGCTCGCCGCGCCCCACAGTCCCCACGCCACGGAGGTGGCGGGAAGGCCGGCGGCCTGCCTACGGGCGGCGAGCGCGTCCAGAAAGGTGTTCGCCGCCGCGTAGTTGGCCTGCCCCGGGCCGCCCAGCACGCCGGCGATCGAGGAGAAGAGCACGAAGGCGGCGAGGTCGCGACCGGCGGTCAGCTCGTGCAGGTTGATCGCGCCGTCGACCTTCGCCCGCAAGACCCGCTCCACATGTTCGGGGGTCATCGACTCGACCGGTGCGTCGGCCAGGACACCGGTCGCGTGCACAACCCCGGTCAGCGGCGCGGAACCCGGGACGCGCGCCAGAACCCGCGCGAGGGCTTCGCGGTCGGCCGCGTCGCACTCCTCGACGACCACCCGCGCCCCGAGACCGGAGAGTTCGGACACCAGCTCCGCCGCGCCCGGGGCGGCCATGCCGCTGCGACTGAGCAACACCAGAGCGCGCACACCGTGTTCGGCGACGAGATGCCGAGCCACCAGAGCGCCCAGCGTGCCGGTACCCCCGGTGATCAACACCGTCCCGTCCGGATCGAGCGGCACCGGCATCCGGAGCACCAACTTCCCCGTATGCCGCGCCCGCGCCATGAACCGAAACACCTCAGGTGCCCGCCGCACGTCGAAACACCGCACCGGCACCGGCGTCAACACACCCGACGCGAACAGCGCCAACAGTTCGCCGAGCAACACCCCGATCCGCTCCGGCCCAGCGTCCAACAGGTCGAACGCCCGATACACGACTCCCGGAAACGCGGACTCCACAGCGCCCCCGTCCCGGATGTCGGTCTTCCCCATCTCGATGAACCGGCCGCCATCGGCGGTCAGTTGCAGCGAGGCGTCCACGAACTCGCCCGCCAGCGAGTTCAACACCACGTCCACACCCCGGCCGCCCGTCGCGGCCCGGAAACGCGCCGCGAAATCGAGCGTGCGCGAATCACCGATATGCGCGTCGTCCAACCCCAACGACCGCAGCACATCCCACTTGCCACGACTCGCCGTCGCGAACACCTCGGCACCCAGGTGCCGGGCGACCCGCACCGCCGCCATCCCCACCCCGCCGGTCCCCGCGTGGATCAACACCGACTCGCCGGCCCGCAGACCGGCCAACTCCACCAGCCCGTAATACGCCGTCAGGAACACCACCGGTACCGACGCCGCCTGCTCCCAGGACCACTGCGCCGGAATCCGGGCAACCGTCCGGCGATCGGCAACGGCGTGCGACCCGAACGCTTCCGGGAACATCCCGAATACCCGGTCCCCGACCACGAAGTCGGACACACCCGGACCCACCTCGGTCACCACGCCCGAGCCCTCGCCGCCCATCGACGCACCGGCCCCCGGGTAGACGCCCAGGGCGATCAGCACATCACGGAAGTTCAGCCCCGCCGCCCGCACCGCGATCCGCAACTGCCCTGAGCCCAACGGCTCCAGGGCCTCCGGCGCCGGCACCGGCGTCAGGTCTGCCAGAGTCCTGCGCGAGATCGCATCCAGCCGCCACGCATCCACCGGCGGTGTCAGCGTCCCGTCCCGATGCGCCCGAATCAGCCTCGGCGCGAGCACGACGCCCGACCGCACGGCGACCTGCGTCTCCCGCGCCGCCAGTGCCGTGCGCGCCACCTCGACGGGGTCCGCCGCATCGGCGTCGGCGTCCGGGTCGAGGTCGATCACCAGGAACCGGTCCGGGTGTTCGTGCTGCGCCGACCGCACCAGCCCCCACGCGGGAGCGTGTACGAGGTCCGACACCGGGTCACCGGATGCCGCCGCCACCGCCCCGCGCGTGACCACCACGAAGCGCGACGCGTCCGATGCGGCGGTCAGCCAATCCCGCATCTCCGCGAGCACGCGGACGGTCGCCGCCTCGACCGCCGAGGCGAGATCCGCGAACTCCGCCGGAATCGGAGTGCAGGCGTGGATGGCCAAGTCCGGCTCCGGATCCGGCTGATCGCCGTCCGGAGCGCGCCGCTCGACGGGACTCCAGACCACCGAGTACAGCGAATCCGCGGCCGCCGAACCGGTGCCCGGCCCGGCCCGGTCGACGGCGCGCAGTTCGAGCGCCTCGGCCGAGAGCACCGGTCTCCCGGTGCCGTCGGCGGCCTGCACCGCGATCCGGTCGGAATCACCATCGACCGGCGCCAGCCGGATCCGCAGCGCCGTCGCCCCGACCGCGTGCACCGTAAGCCCCTGCCAGACGAACGGCAACCGCATCGTGCCCGTCGGGGCGGCATCCGCCTCGGCACCGACGAGGCCGTGCAGGGCGGCGTCGAGCAGCGCCGGGTGCACCGCGAACCGACCTGCCTCCCCCGCGAGTTCGTCCGGCAACCGCACGTCGGCGAACAACGCGCCGTCCCGGCCCCGGTACAGCGCCCGCAACCCCCGGAAGGCGGGCCCGTAGCCGTATCCGGCGTCGGCGGCACGAGCGTAGAAGCCGTCGAGGTCGACCGGTCGCACACCGGTCGGGGGCCACGCCACCAGATCGAACGCCGCGTCGGTGGCCTCCTCGGCCAGGAATCCGGCGGCGTGACGCGTCCATGCGCCGTCCTCGCCCACCGCCTCGTCCCGGGAGTACACCGCGATGGCCCGGCGCCCGTCGGCAGCCGGCGGCTCCACCCGTACCTGAAGGGCGCACGCGCCCTGCTCGGGCACCACAAGCGGCGTGTGCAGCGTCAGTTCGTCGACGCGTTCGCAGCCGACCCGATCGCCCGCCTGAACGGCCAGTTCCGCGAACGCGGTTCCGGGCAACAACACCGTCCCCGCGACGGCGTGGTCACGCAACCACGGCTGGGCCCGGAGGGAGATCCGGCCGGTCAGTACGACCGCGTCGCCCCCGGCCAGACGTATCGCCGCCGCGAGCAACGGGTGCCCGGCCGCGACCGGTCCGAGCCCGGCGGCGTCGACCGGTGCGTCCGCGACGTCGTCGAGCCAATAGAGCCGGCGCCGGAAGGCATAGGTCGGCAGGTCGAGGTGCCCGCGCCCGGTCGGCGCGAGCACCGCCGACCAGTCGATCCGGCAACCGCGGACATGGGCCAGTGCGAGTGCCGTCAACACCCCTTCGTGCTCCGGGCGGTCCCGGCGCAGCACGGAGCCGGCGGCAACATCGGGCGTGCCCGCCTCGGCGCCGGTCCGCCCGGCAAGACAATCCTGCACCAGGGCGGTCAACACCCCGTCCGGACCCAGTTCGAGGAAGGTTCCCACGCCCGCCGCGCGCAGTTCCCGCACGCCGTCCGCGAAACGCACGGCGCCGCGCACCTGCCGTACCCAGTAGTCCGGTTCGATCAGTTCCTCGGCGCTCGCGAGCCGTCCGGTCAGTGTGGAGACGATCGGCAGTGTGGGTCGGCCGAAGGTGACCCCTTCCAGCACACCCCGGAATTCGGCCGTCATCGCGTCCATCCGCAGCGAGTGGGACGCGCGGCTGATGGTCAGTCGTTTGGTCTTGCGTCCGCGTGCCGCGAACTCGGCGGCCACCCGAAGCACCGGCTCCTCGTCGCCGGAGAGCACCACCGACATCGGACCGTTCAGCGCGGCGATGCCCGCCGTGTCACCGACACCCGCCGCCGCCAGCGCCGCCGCCACCTCGTCCTCGCGGGCCTGTACCGCGACCATCGCGCCACCCGCCGGAAGCGCCTGCATCAATCGCCCACGTGCCGCCACCACCTCGGCCGCGTCCGCGAGCGACCAGACGCCCGCGACATGTGCGGCGGCCAACTCCCCGATCGAATGACCCAACAGGAACTGCGGCCGCAGGCCGAATGATTCGAGCAACCGGAACAGCGCCACCTCGATCGCGAAGAGCGCCGCCTGGGTGAACACCGTCTCGTCCAGCAGCCCTGCGGTGCCCTCCGCCCCGAACACCACGTCCCGCACCGAATACGCCACATGCCCGGCCAGTCGGCGATCCAACTCCGACGCGGCAACGTCGAAGGCTTCCGCGAATACCGGGAAGTCGGCGTACAGTTCCCGCCCCATCCCGACCCGCTGACTGCCCTGCCCACTGAACAGGAACGCCAGGCACCCCGCCCCGAGCACCGATCCCCGGACGACACCGGCCCCGAATTCACCCGCCGCCAGCGCGTCCAGCCCGCACGACAGCACGGCACGCGTGGAACCGACCACCACGGCGCGCTCTTCGAGCGCGGCACGCGAACCGACCAGTGCCGAGGCGACCGCGGCGGGGTCGAGTTCGGGGTTCTCCTTCAGGTAGGCGGACAACATCGCGGCCTGGGCGCGCAGCGCGTCATCGGACCGCGCCGAAAGGTGCCAGGCCAGGACCCGTTCGCCGGTCGTGACTTCCGCGACGTCCTCGACGTGTGCCGGTTCGGGTTCCTGCGCCAGGAGCACATGGGCGTTGGTACCGCTCGCACCGAACGACGAGACGCCGGCCCGGCGGGGACGACCGTTCTCGGGCCACTCACGCGCCTCGGTGAGCAGTTCGACCGTGCCCGCCGACCAGTCGACGTGCGGGGACGGCTCATCGCAGTGCAGCGTCCGAGGCAACACGCCCGCGCGCATCGCCATCACCATCTTGATCACACCGCCCACGCCGGCGGCGGCTTGGGCGTGACCGATGTTCGACTTCAACGACCCCAGGTACAGCGGCCGTTCGGCGCTCCGCCCCCGGCCGTAGGTGGCGATCAGCGCTTGCGCCTCGATCGGGTCGCCGAGCGTCGTACCCGTACCGTGGGCCTCGACCACGTCGACGTCGGCGGCCGACAGTCCCGCGTTCGCCAGCGCCTGCCGGATGACCCGCTGCTGCGACGAACCGTTCGGCGCCGTGAGCCCGTTGCTCGCGCCGTCCTGATTGATCGCCGTACCGCACACCGTCGCCAACACCCGATGCCCGTGCCGCCGCGCGTCGGACAACCGCTCCACGAGCAGCACGCCGACACCCTCCGACCAGCCGGCGCCGTCCGCGGCCGCCGAGAACGGCTTGCACCGGCCGTCCGGCGCCAACCCCCGCTGCCGACTGAACTCGACGAAGACCTGCGGCGTGGCCATCACCGTCACGCCACCGGCCAGGGCCATCGAACACTCGCCGCTGCGCAGGGCCTGAGCGGCCAGATGCAGCGCCACCAACGACGACGAGCACGCGGTGTCCACGGTCACCGCCGGGCCCTCGAACCCGAAGGTGTAGGCGATCCGCCCCGACGCGACGCTGCCGGAGTTGCCGAGCAGCAGATAGCCGTCCACACCCTCGGGCACCTTCCGCATGCCCGACGCGTAGTCGTGGTACATCACCCCGACGAACACGCCGGTTCGGCTGCCGCGCAGTGTGCCGGGATCGATCCCGGCCCGTTCCAGCACCTGCCACGAGGTCTCCAGCAACAACCGCTGCTGCGGATCCATCGCCAATGCCTCGCGTGGCGATACGTCGAAGAAGCCGGCGTCGAACTGCCCGGCGTTGTGCAGGAATCCGCCCTCACGGGCATAGCTCTTCCCGGATGCCGCCGGGTCGGGGTCGTACAGCCCGTCCAGGTCCCAGCCGCGGTTCGACGGGAATGGCGAGACGACGTCCCGGCCGTCGTCGACCAGGCGCCACAGGTCCTCGGGCGACTCGACCCCGCCGGGGTAGCGGCAGGCCATCCCGACGATGGCGATCGGGTCGTCGTCCACCGGCGTGGTGGCCGGCGTGATGGGCGACGCGCCCCGGGTGCCCAGGAGTTCCCGGCGGACCTCGCGTAGCAGTGCCGCCGGTGTCGGGTGGTCGAAGACGAGGGTGGCGGGCAGGCGCAGGCCGGTGGCCGTGTTGAGCCGGTTGCGCAGGTCGAGGGCGGTCAGCGAGTCGAAGCCGAGCGACTTGAAGGTCGCGGTGAAGACGATGTCGCCGCCCGTGGGGAAGCCGAGTACGGCCGCCACGTGTTCGCGGATCACCGCCGCCAGGGCCCGCTCCCGCTCGGCTTCCGACAGCGCGCCGAGCCGCCGGGCCAAGGCGGGCCCCGACGGGAGGGCGCCCGAGCCGGCGGCGGCGGGGCGGGCCGGTGTGCGCACGAGGCCGCGCAACATGCCTGCCGGCAGGCCACTCCCGGCGCGGCCACGGAGCGCGGGAAGGTCCCACGCGGCCGGGACCAACAGGGCCTCCGTCGAGCCGAGCGCGGCGTCGAAGAGGCGCAGCCCCTGCTCCGCGTCGAGCGCTCCGATGCCGAGCCGGCGCATACGCTGCCGGTCGGCGTCGCTCATCGCACCGGTCATGCCGCCGGCCTCGCCCCACAACCCCCAGGCGAGCGAGGTGGCCGGGAGTCCGGCGGCGCGGCGGGCGTGGGCGAGTGCGTCGAGGTAGGTGTTCGCCGCCGCGTAGTTCGCCTGTCCCGGACCGCCCAGGATGCCGGAGACCGAGGAGAAGAGCACGAAGGCGGCGAGGTGGCGATCGGCGGTCAGTTCGTGCAGGTTGACCGCGCCGTCGATCTTGGCGCGCAGCACGGCGTGCAGCCGGTCTTCGGTCATGGCCGCGACCAGACCGTCGTCCAGCAGTCCGGCGGCATGCACAACACCCGTCAGCGGGACCCGCAGGCGATGCAATACTCCGCGCAACACCTCCCGATCGGCCACATCACCGGCCTCGACCACCACCGACGCACCCAGCTTCGCCAGGTCCTCGGTCAACTCACGGGCCCCGGGGGCCTGTTCGCCCCTTCGCCCGAGCAGCACCAGATTGCGCACCCCGTGCCGCGCGACAAGGCGGCGGGCCACCAGCCCACCCAACAGGCCGGTGCCGCCGGTGATCAGCACCGCCCCGTCACCGAAGCGAGCCGCTGCTTCTACAGGGGAAGCGGCGTGCCGGACCAGTCGCGGCACCGAAACCGCGCCTCCGCGTACCACCAACTCTCTTTCCCTGGAAGCCAATACGCGCGGCAGGACGGCCGTCCACTCCGCGTCGTCGACGTCCACCACGACGAATCGATCGGGGTGTTCGGTCGCCGCCGACCGCACCAGACCCCACACCGCCGATGCCGCGAGTCCCGGCAGCGCCGAGGCTTCCGAACCCATCGAGACACCCACCGCACCCCGCGTCACCACGACCAACCGCGCCCCGGCGAACCGCTCGTCGGCAAGCCACTCGCGCACCACCGACAACACCCGAACCGCCACCCGGTGGGCTGCGGCGGCTTGATCGCCGGCCGTTGCCGAGTCGGCGAAACAGGGCAGAACGACCACCTCGGGCACGCCGTCCGCAGCCACCGCCCGCAGATCGGGCGCGTCCGCGCCCAGCACCCGGATCGCACCGGCGAAGGCGGCATCGACCCCACCGGTCGGAGTCCACTCGACGCGGTACAGATCCTGCTCCGCGACGGGCCGCGCCGCGACAAGCACGTCGTGGGCGATGGGGCGAAACGTCAGCGCCTCGATCACGGCCACCGGGGCCCCGGTCGCATCGGCCAGCGACACCCGGATGCCGTCCGACCCGGCGGGGGACAGCCGTACCCGCAGGTGGGAGGCGCCACTCGTGTGCAGCGTCAGCCCCTTGACGACGAACGGCAACAACACCCGCTCGCCGCCCGGGGACAGGGCGGCGTGCAACGCGGCATCGAGCAGCGCCGGGTGCAGTCCGAAACGACCCGCATCCGCCGCTTCGTCGGGCAGCGCCACCTCGGCGTACGTGTCGTCGCCCGCCCGCCATGCGGCCCGCAGGCCCCGGAAGGCGGGCCCGTACGCATAGCCGGCGTGCTCCAGGTCGGCGTAGAAACCTTCGAGATCCATCGGCTCCGCGTCGGTCGGCGGCCAGGTCTCCGACGCGAAGGACGCGTCCTGTGCCGATGCGCCCGCCGAGAGCGTCCCGACGGCGTGCCGGGTCCAGTCCGGCTCCGCCGACTCGTCCGCGCCGCGAGCGTACACGGCGACGGAACGCGACCCGTCGGCCTCGGCCGCGTCGACCACGACCTGGATCTCCAGCGAGCCGTGCTCGGGGATCACCAGCGGTGCCTCCAGGGCGAGTTCGGCGAGCAGGCCGCAGCCGACCTCGTCCCCGGCCCGAATCGCCAGTTCCACGAACGCCGTACCCGGCAGCAGCACCGTCCCGGCGACCACGTGATCCCCGAGCCAGGCGTGTGTGGACAGCGACACTCGTCCCGTCGACAGGACTCCCCGCCCGTCGCCGAGCCGCACGACCGCCCCGAGCAGCGCATGGTGCGCCGGGACCTGGCCGAGGCCGCGCGCGTCACCTTGGGACGCGTAACGGACCGACCAATACCGCCGACGCCGGAAGGCATAGGTCGGCAACTCAACGTCCCGAGAAGTGTGTTCGCCCACGAGCGGCGTCCAGTCGATGGTGAGCCCGTTGACGTGCGCCTCGGCGAGCGCCGTGGTGAAGCGCTCCGGGCCGCCTTCAGCCCTCCGCAACGTCGCCAGCACCACGGCTTCGGCGTCGGCGGCTTCGACGGTGCTCTCGATGGGCGTGGTCAGCACCGGGTGGGCGCTCGCCTCCACGAAAGCGTCGAACCCATGAGCCAGCAGGAGCCGCACGGTCTCCTCGAAACGCACCGTGCGCCGCAGGTTCGCGTACCAGTAATCGGCATCAAGGGCCGCGGACTCCAGCCGTTCGGCGGTCACCGTCGAATAGAACGGCACCGACGGCGCCACCGGCTCGATGCCCGCCAACTCGGCAAGCACCCGGTCCCGGATCGACTCCACCCGCACCGAATGCGACGCATAATCCACCGGCACCCGACGCGCCCACACCCCCCGCGCCTCACACACCACGACCAGCTCATCCACCGCACCCGGATCACCGGACACCGTCACCGACCCCGGCCCGTTCACCGCCGCAACCGACAACCGCCCCCCGAACAGGCCCAACAACTCGACCACATCGGCATGCGCCAATGACACCGACACCATCGCCCCGGAACCCGCCAACACCCCAAGCGCCCGACTCCGCAACGCCACCACCTTCGCGCCATCCGCCAAAGACAACGCCCCCGCCACACACGCAGCCGCGATCTCCCCCTGCGAATGACCCACCACCGCATCCGGCACCACACCGAACGAACGCCACAACTCCGCGAGCGAGACCATCACCGCCCACAACACCGGCTGCACCACATCCACCCGCCCCTGCCACACCCCCGACCCCGACCGCAGAACCGACACCAACGACCAACCCACAAACGGCCCCAACGCCACCTCACACTCCGCGACCCGCGCGGCAAACACCGGGAACTCGTCGAGCAGCTCCGCACCCATCCCCACCCACTGCGACCCCTGCCCCGGAAACACCAACACCGTCCGCCCCGAAGAGCGGGCCACGCCCGAGACCACGCCTGGAAGGGACTTCTCCGCGCTCAACGCCGTCAACTCGGCGACGAGTTCGGCCCGGTCCGAGGCCAGTACGACGCCCCGGCGCGCCAGCAGCGATCGCGACGTGATCAGCGCCGACGCCAAGTCGGCCAATCCGAGCTCGGGTTCGTCCCCGACGAACCGCACCAGTCGGGCCGCCTGCGCCCGCAGACCGTCGCGGCCGTGCCCGGACACCACGAAGGGGAGCAGCGCGCCCGTACGCGAATCGGGCGGTGGCACCGCCTGCACGCTCTCGGCCGCCGCCTGTTCGACGATCACGTGCGCGTTGGTCCCGCTGATCCCGAACGACGAGATCCCGGCCCTGCGCGGACGGCCCGCCTCGGGCCACTCCCGGGCCCGGGTCAGCAACTCCACCGCACCCGCCGACCAGTCGATGTGCGGGGACGGCTCGTCGGCGTGCAGGGTCTGCGGCAGTACGCCCGCACGCATCGCCATGACCATCTTGATCACCCCGGCCACACCCGCGGCGGCCTGGGCGTGGCCGATGTTCGACTTCAACGACCCGAGGTACAGCGGCCGTTCGCCGTCCCGGTCGCGGCCGTAGGTGGCGATCAGCGCGTGCGCCTCGATCGGGTCGCCGAGCGTGGTGCCGGTGCCGTGTGCCTCGACCGCGTCGACGTCGGCGGCCGAGAGTCCCGCGTTCGCCAGCGCCTGCCGGATGACCCGTTGTTGCGCCGAACCGTTGGGCGCCGTCAGGCCGTTGCTCGCGCCGTCCTGGTTGATCGCCGTCCCGCGCACCGTCGCCAACACCCGATGCCCGTGCCGCCGGGCGTCGGACAACCGCTCCACGAGCAGTACGCCGACGCCCTCGGACCAGCCGGTACCGTCCGCGGCCGCCGAGAACGCCTTGCACCGGCCGTCCGGCGCCAGCCCCCGCTGTCGACCGAACTCGACGAACATGCCCGGGGTCGACATCACCGTCACCCCGGCCGCCAACGCCATCGAGCACTCGCCGGCACGCAGGGCCTGCGCCGCGAGATGCAGGCCGACCAGCGACGACGAGCATGCCGTATCGACCGTGACGGCCGGGCCCTCGAAGCCGAACGTGTAGGCGAGCCGTCCGGACAGGACGCCGGCGGCGCTGCCGGTGAGTCGGTAGCCCTCGGAACCGTCGGCGGCGGCGTCGAGCCCGGCGCCGTAGTCCTGGCCCATCGCGCCGACGAACACCCCGGTCCGGCTGCCCTTCAAGCCGGCCGGGTCGATGCCGGCCCGCTCGAAGACCTCCCACGAGGTCTCCAGCAACAACCGCTGCTGCGGATCCATCGCGGACGCCTCGCGCGGCGAGATCCCGAAGAAGTCCGCGTCGAAGTCGGCGGCGCCGGCCAGGAAGCCGCCGTGCCGGACGTGGCCGGTGCTCCCGACGCCGGAATCCGGGTCGTGGAGCGCCGCCGGGTCCCATCCCCTGTCGTCGGGGAAGGGCGTGACGGCGTCGCCGCCCGCGGCCACGAGTCGCCACAGGTCCTCGGGAGAGGCGATGCCGCCGGGCAGGCGGCAGGCCATGCCGACGATGGCGATCGGGTCGGTGTCGGTCGGCTGTTCCGCCGCCGGGTCGAACCCGGGCCGCCGGTCGTCGGAGGTCGTGTCGAGGAGCAGGCCGGCCAGATGCCGTGCGACCGCGACCGGTGTGGGGTGGTCGTAGGCGAGTGTCGTGGGCAGCCGGAGCCCGGTGCCGGTGTTGATCCGGTTGCGCAGTTCGACGGCGCCCGGGGAGTCCAGGCCCAGGGCCCGGAAGGTCTGCTCGCCGTCGGCCGCGTTCAGCGCGGGCCGGTCCAGCACCGTCGCAGCGTGCGCGAACACCAGTTCGTATACGGCCTGTTCCCGCTCCGCACGGGAGAGCCCGGCCGCCCCATCGGCCCATGCGGACCGCGCCTGCCGACGGGTCCCGGCGGATGCGTCGGCCGTACCGCCGACCCTGAAGCGCTCGCGCTGGAACGCGTACGTGGGCAGATCGACCCGCCGCGCTCCGGGCGCCCGGAGCGGGTCCCAGTCGACCGTGACGCCGCAGGTGTACGCCTCCGCGAGCGCAGTACGGAAGCGCTCGGGGCCGCCCTGACCGCGGCGCAGCGTGCCGAGCGCCGCGGCGTCCGCGCCGGCGTCCTCGATCGTCTCCAGGACGCTCGTCGTGAGCACGGGGTGTGCGCTGGATTCGATGAAGACGTCATGCCCTCGGCCCAGGAGGGTCCGGACGGCCTGCTCGAAGCGCACGGTCCGGCGCAGGTTGGCGTACCAGTACTCGGCGTCGAGGGTGGTGGTGTCCACCGGCGCACCGGTCACCGACGAGCAGAACGGGATGCGGGACGGGCGCGGCCGGATGTCCGTCAGGTCGCGGAGCAGCGCGGCGCGGATCCCGGTGACCTGGGTGGAGTGCGAGGCGTAGTCGATCGGGACCCGCCGGGCCCGAATCCCCCCGGCCGCGCAGGCGACGAGGAGTTCGTCGAGTACGTCCGGCTCGCCCGAGACGACGACGGACGCCGGGCCGTTGACCGCCGCCACCGACAAACGTCCGTCGAAGGGGGCGATCAGCGCGGTGATCCGCTCGGCCGAGACACCCACCGAGACCATGCCGCCGCGGCCGGACAGGTCGAGGAGGATACGGCCGCGCAGCGCCACGACCTTCGCGCCGTCGGCGAGGGTGAGCGCGCCGGAGACGCACGCGGCGGCGATCTCGCCCTGGGAGTGGCCGAGCACGGCGGCGGGTCGTACGCCGAAGGAGGCCCACAACTTCGCGAGCGAGACCATGACCGCCCAGAGCACGGGTTGTACGACGTCGGCCCGCTCCAGCCAGTCGGCGGACGCCGAGCGCAGCGTCGAGACCACCGAGCGGTCGACGTACGGCGCGAGCGCCGCGTCGCAGTCCGCGATCCGTGCCGCGAACACCGGTGCGGAGTCGAGGAGTCCGGCGGCCATGCCGAGCCATTGCGACCCCTGGCCGGGGAAGACCAGCACCGTGCGCCCGGCGGTTCGGGCCCGCCCGGACACCACACCCGGCACCGGCTCGCCGGCGGCGAGCGCCCGCAGACCCGCGACCGCGTCGGTCCGACCGGCGGCGATCACCACACCCCGGTGCTCGAACGCCGACCGCGTCGACAGGAGCGAGTGCGCGATGTCGGGCAGGCCGAGTTCCGGCCGGTCGCCGACGAAGCGGGCGAGCCGGGCCGCCTGGGCGCGCAGCGCCTGGTCGGTACGGCCGGAGACGACGAGGGGCGACACGTCGGGGGCGACCGAAGCCGGGCCGCCGGCGGCGCGGGGCTCGGTCTCCGACCTGCTCTCGGGCGCGAACTCCGCCTCCGAGAGCACCACATGGCAATTGGTCCCACCCATGCCGAACGAACTCACCCCGGCGATCCGCGGCCCCGCCGACTCCACCGAATCCACGGCGTGCACCGGCCTCGGCCACGCCGTCGACTGCGTCGCCACCGCCAACCGCAGCTCGGCGAACGGGATCTCCGGATTCGGCTCCGCGTGGTTCAGACTCGCCGGAATCTCCCCATGGGAGATCACCAACGCCGCCTTCACCAACCCGATCACCCCGGCCGCGGCCTCCAAGTGACCGACATTGGTCTTGACCGACCCCACCGGCAGCGCCCGGTCGGCATCGCGTCCGGCGCCGAGCACCGCGCCCAGCGCGGCGGCCTCGACCGGGTCGCCGAGCCTGGTTCCCGTTCCGTGCAACTCGACGTAGCCGACCCGGGCCGGGTCCACGTCCGCGTGCTCGTACGCCCGGCGCAGCACGTCCTGTTGCCCGCTCGCGTCGGGTGCGGTCAGTGTCCGGCCGCCCCCGTCGTTGTTGACGGCGCTGCCGAGCACGAGGCAGTGGATCCGGTCGCCGTCCGCGAGGGCGCGCCGCAGCGGCTTGAGCACCACGACGGCGCCGCCCTCGCCGCGGACGTAGCCGTTGGCTCCGGCGGCGAAGGTGTGGCAGCGGCCGTCCGGGGACAGTGCGCCGAAACGCTCCAGGCGATCGGTGGATCGTGCGGTCAGGATCAGGTTGACCCCGCCGGCCAGGGCCGTCTCGGATTCGCCGGAGCGCAGGCTTTCGCAGGCCGTGTGCACGGCGACCAGGGACGAGGACTGGCCGGTGTCCACGGTCAGACTGGGGCCGCCGACGCGCAGGAAGTAGGAGACCCGGTTGGCGACCATGCTGCGGTGCTGACCCGTGACGGCATGCGCGGTGGCGGGGTTCGCATCCTCGGCCCCGAGCAGCAGCGCGTAGTCGTCGGAACCGGCGGCGACGAACACGCCGGTGCGGGTGCCGGCCAGGGTGTCGGCGACGATGCCCGCGTCCTCCAGTGCCTCCCAGCCCAGTTCGAGCATCAGCCGCTGATGGGGGTCCATCGTGGCGGCCTCGCGCTCGGAGATGCCGAAGAAGGCCGGGTCGAAGCCGTCGATCGAGGCGAGGAAGGATCCGCGACCCGACACCCCGCCGAGGCCCGGACGGTCCGCGGGCGGCGGTCCGATGGTGTCCTCGCCCGCGCGCAGCAGCCGCCACAGGTCCGCCGGACCGTGCACGCCGGGCAGCCGGCACGCCATGCCGACGACGGCGATCGGCTCGTGCCGGCGCGGACCGGAGTCCCGCTTCGCGGACGGGTCGTTGCCCGGGCGGTCCGCACGTACCATGTCAAGCCTTTCGGTTCTCGGCCGAGGTGGTCCGCGATCGCGGTCCGGCGACCGACCCGGTCGGGCACGCCGGCTCCGGCCGGAAAGGCGGTCTCACGGTCGACCAAGTCTTCGATCGCTCCCGTGGCCGGCAACACCCCTGTTTCCAACCCCTGCACACCCCGACGCCCGCCCCGCCGGGCAACGAAGGTGCGTTGGAACGGTTTTCGGGCCGCCGTCAGGCTTGCGTCGGGGATTCTCCAACGGCCCCGAGTTCCCTGTTAACGTGACCGATGCCAACCGTTTTGCGAGCCGGCGGATCCCGATGCGGGAGTCCCCGGACGGTCGCACGGTCGGCGACCGGGACGTCGGTGCCGCCGCGTGGCACCCGTCGACGTTTTCGTGTCCCCATCACTGGTGTGAAGGAAGGTACATGGAGACCATCGAGCGCCATCACCGTCAGCCGAGCACGTCCACCGAGTGCACGCCGCCCCCGTTCGCGGGAGTACCACCCCGGCGACTACCCCATCGCCCGGCATCGGCCGGCGCCCGGTACGACGCGAGCGGCACATGAGCGCGCGGGATCGTTCGCACGCGAGCGCCGCACTGGCCGAACTCCTCGACGACGCGCTCGCGGGAAAGAGCGCAATCGCCGTCGTCGGCGGCTCCGTGGCCATGGGCAAGACCACACTGCTGGCCACGTTCACCCATCGGGTACGAGCGGCCGGCGGCCTGGTCCGGTCGGCCGTGGGGTCCGAGGCGGAGGCCGGCGTCGTGCTCGGCGTGGTGGCCCAACTGCTGTACGAGGCAACGCCGTCCGGCCCGGACGGCACGGGCGTGGACCGACTGCTCGCGATCGCCCGGGCGCATCTGGCGGCCTCGCCGCACGGGGCGTCGGGCAGGTTGTCCGCGGTGGACGCCGAGATCGTGGAGTCGTTGTGTGCGGTCCTGCTCGGTCCGGCCGGGCCACATCCCCTGGCGGTCGTGGTCGACGACATCCATCATGCCGATCCGGCCTCGCTCGCGTGTCTGGCCTATCTGGCCCGCCGTATGCACACCGCCCCGTTGGTGGCGGTGTTCGGTCATGCCGACGAGACGAACGAGCAAAGTGCCGACTTCGTCGAGCAGTTGTTGCGACTGCCGCACGTGCGCAGTGTGCGCCTGGCACCGCTCGACTCGGATCAGGTGCGGGTCGCGGCGACGGCGGCCGGGCTCGGCGCGGACCGGGCGGAGCAGGTCGCGGTTCGAGCGCAGCGGTTGAGCGGAGGCAACCCGCTGCTGCTCGACGGGATCCTCGACGATTTCCGGCGCGGCGAACACGCGTCGTCGCCGGGATACTCGCGAGCGATGCTCTCGTGCCTGCACCGGAGCCCGACGCCCACGGCGGCGGTGGCACAGGCGCTGGCCGTCCTGGCCGGTCCGGAGTCGATCGGCCGGCTCCTGGGTCTGGAGGCGGATGCGGTGGCGCGGTGTCTGAGCGTGCTCGACGCCTCGGGTGTGCTGGAACGGGGCCGGTTCCGGCATCCGGTGGCGGCAGCGGCGGTCCTGGCGGATCTGGGCCCCGAAGGCACGGCCGCGCTGCACCGGGACGCGGCGGAACTGACGTACGCGGACGGCGCGGACGCGACCGTGGTGGCCGAGCATCTGCTCGCGGGCCGTGGAGTGCGGGCGTCCTGGGCGGTGCGCGTACTGGACGACGCCGCGTCGTTCGCGCTGGCCGAGGGCCAAAGTGCCCGGGCCGTCGACTGTCTGCGTCTGGCCTGTGCGTTGAGCGAGGACGGGGGCGAACTGGCCCGGACCACGGTGGCGCTGCTCCGGGCGGAGCGGCGGATGGAACCCGGGATTCCGGATCGACGGATTCCGGGTCTGCTTCGGGCGGTAGGTGCCGGTGGCCCGACGGGCGGCCCGGACAACGGCCCGGACAGTGGTGAAATCCTGGCCGTGGTCCGGGCGTTGGCGTGGGCTGGGCGCTTCGAGGCAGCCGGCGAGGTGGTACGGCATCTGGCCGCATCGGGTCGGGCGTCAACCCCCGAAGCGGCGCCGGAACTGCGCGCCGCCCGGATGTGGATCCGTTGCTCGTATCCCCCGCTGCTCGAACTGCTGCCCGAGGTCGCGGAGTTCGGCACGGCGCCGGTCGGCCTGCCCGGCACGACCGAAAGTCGGCGTCACCACGACGCCGCAGCGGTGCTCGACTCGGTGCTGACCAGGGGTTTCAGCGACGGCGCGGTGCATACCGCCGAAAGGATTTTGCACGGTGTCCGGCTGCACGGCACCGATCTGGACACCGTCGAGTGCGCGCTGCTCGCGCTGACCTACGCCGAGCGTCCCGCGTCGGCGCTGCCGTACTGCGACGAACTGATCGCCGCCGCGCTGCAGCGGGGCGAATCGGGCAGCCAGGCCCGGCTGCACGCGGTGCGCGCGGAGATCTGCGTCCGTCTCGGCGACCTTCCCGGGGCCGCGCTGCATGCGACCACGGCGTTCGACCTGGTCCCGATCGGCGCGTGGGGCGCGGCTGTCGGCGCGCCGCTGTCCTGCCTGTTGAACGCGCTCACCTCGATGGGTCGTCGGGACGAGGCGGCCGAACTGCTGTACCTGCCGGTCCCGGAGCGTATGCTCCACAGCCGCCCCGGCCTGCACTACCTGCACGCGCGGGGTCGATACGGCATGGCCGTCGGGGACTGGGAGGGTGCGCTGGCGGATTTCCGGGGCTGTGGCGAGTTGATGGTCCGCTGGGGCATGGACGTGCCGGGGCTGATCGCGTGGCGCAACGACGCCGGCGAGGCGTGGTTGCGAATGGGCGAGCGGGACCGGGCCCGGGCCGTCCTGGAGGAGGAGGCGAGCCGCAGCGAGCACGGTGGTTCGCCGCGCACTCGCGGCGCGACGTTGCGCCTGTTGGCGGCGACCCACGAACCGCACCGGCGGCCGGCCCTGTTGCGCCAGGCCGTCGACGCGTTGCAGGAGAGCGGAGACCGCTACGAGTTGGCCCGCGCGCTGGCCGACCTCACGGACATGTACAACGCGGTCGGCGAGACCCGGCGGGCCCGGGTGATCGGCTCCCAGGCCAGGATCATCGCGGACACGTGCCGGGCGGAGCCACTGAGCAGGCTGCTCCCCGCCGACCGGGACCGTCCCGACGCCGAGTCCAAGTCCCCATCGGCGCTGCTCACCGACGCGGAGCAGCGCGTCGCCGACCTGGTGGCGCTTGGCCACACGAACAGCGAGATCGCCAAACTCCTCTACATCACGGTCAGTACGGTCGAACAACATCTGACGCGTATGTATCGCAAGGTCGGCGTCAACGACCGCGCGCAACTGGCCTCGGCCCTGTTCACCGGACCACATACGCAGGCAATCGGCGCCTGAGCCCGGCGAAACAGGCCACCGACGCGGCGCTGTCGCCGGGTGCCCGACCACTTCCGCACGGTGACCGAATCGGGCGGGCGCCGGTGCCGTTTCCCCTCGGCCTCACGGGGCAGCCATGGACCATACGGCAAACATCGTTTTATGGCATTCGCACGATATGACCGCTGCTGTGTCGTCGTGCGAGCGTCGACGGGAGGCAGGCATGTTCAGAGCCATCGGTGACGTCCTGGGCAAGATCGGGAGCGCCATCGCGACCGTTGTCACGTTGCCGTTCCGCGCCTTGGCCCGCCTGTTCGGCGGGGCCTCGGACTCCGCCCACGGGCGGCACTGAGCCGCCGCCGGCACGCCCATCCGCCGCCGAGCACCGCGCACGCCCCGATCGTCACCAGCCCACCCGCGAGGAACGTGCCGCGCACGCCGGCGAACGGCAGGATCAGGCCGCCGAGCGCGGCGCCGGCCGCGATACCGGCGTTGTAGGCACCGGAGTTCGCCGCGAGTGCGATGTCGGTGCGCCCCGGGGCGCACAACAACATCGCGTTCTGCGCCGCCATGAACACCGGTCCGAGGGCACCACCCATCAGCACCAGGGACACCACCGCCGCCACCGGATGGGCACCGAAGGCGTACAGCCCGAGCAGGCCCACCGCCTGCGTGCCCATCGCCGAGGCGAGCGCGGCATACGGAAAACGGTCGAGCAGTGCCCCGGTGATGCCCACCCCGACCAGACACGCGACCCCGAACACCACCAGGAGCAAGCCGACCGTGCTCGGGGCGAACCCGCTCACATCGCCCAGGAACTTCACGATGTAGGTGAATCCCGCGAACGCCCCGCAAGCGGACAGGGTCCCGGCCGCGAGCACGATCGCGAACCGGCGGGCGTCGGGAGCGGTTCCGTAGGCGGCCTGCTCCTCCTCCGGCCGCGAGGTCGGCAGCAGTACGGCGATCGTCACCAGGGAGGCGAACCCCAGACCCGCCGGCACGGCCACCGGCACCTGCCAGCCGCTGTGCCGACCCAGCCAGGTTCCGGCGGGAACACCGAGTACGAGGGCGAGCGACCCGGCGACGGACAACGCCCCGAGCACCCGCCCGCGCACCTCGACCGCGAACAGACCAACCGCGACCGGCGCCATCACCGCCCAGAACAGCGCCTGGGCGAGCGCGGTCGACAATCGCGCCCCGAGCAGCAGTCCGTACGAGGCCGCCGACGCCGCGACCAGACTGGACACGACGAGCGCGGCCAGCACACCCGTGAGCACGTGCCGCCGGGGCACCGCCCGGACGACGTGCGCGAGCGGCACCGAGGCGACGGCCACGGTCAGGCCGTAGCCGGTGACCAGGAGGCCGACCGCCGGCACCGACACGTGCAGCCCGTCGGCGATCAGCTCCAGGAGGCCCACCGGCAGGTTCTCCGCCGTGTTGAAGGTGAAGGCGGCGAGCATCAGCGCCGCGAGTATCGCCGTCCTGTGCCACGGAGCCGGTCGTACCGCGCCGCCACGGGTTGCTCCCGACCCTGCTCGCGTGCGCGCCGTGACACCGTCCATGGCGCCACTCCACCCGGCGCGCCGACCCCGCCGCAACCGAAATTCGCTCGGACGGGCCGACGCGTGCGCGTCAGGGCCTCGTGGCGGCTTCGGGTACGTCGGTTTCGCCCGCGTCGGCGGCATGCTCCCGCGCCCCGAAGAGCTTCCGCGCGATGACCGTGGTGCCGGGTGCGTCGCGCCCGCCCGGGCCGGGGAGCACCTCGACCGCCTCGTCGACGAGCCTTTCGCCGCAGTGATCGCACGTGACCGTGGGTGTGCACGGCCGTCCGCAGGTCTTGTGCACCAGCCGCATCGGGACCCCGTCCACGGCCAGGTGCCGGTCGCCCCAGGCCAGGAGGCTCAGGACGACGCCGTAGAGGTCGCGGCCCGCGTCCGTGAGGTGGTACTCGTGGCGCACGGGGCGCTGTTGGTAGGGCTCCCGGACCACGAGTCCGGCGGCCTGTAGGCGGTCCAGGCGATCGGCCAGGACATTCGTGGCGATGTCGAGATCGCGGCGCAGTTCGTCGAAACGCGCCAACCCCAGGAACAGGTCACGCAGGACCAGCAGCGCCCACGGGTCCGCGATCAGGGCGGCGGTACGGGCCACCGAGCAGGACATGTCCGCGAATCGGTCTTTGTTCACCCAGGTCAGGCTAGTGCCTTGTATTCGGCAAGTCACTGCGCCTACGGTGACTTGCAGAAGACAAGTCACTGGTTCGAGGCCGGAGGCCGGCATGTACCACACGATCGTGCGCGCGAAGACGCGAAGGATCTGGGCCCGCATGGCCCGGGGCGACTACCGGGCGGCGGTGGACATGGCCGCGCCGACGGTGCGTTTTCGCTTCGTCGGCGACGCCGCGCCCGCCGCGGAACTGGTCGGCCGGGACGCGTTCGAACAGTGGTTCGCCGACCTGTACACGCTCCTGCCCGGTCTGCGGCTTCGGCTGACCGACGTGGTGGCCAAGGGGTGGCCGTGGAAGACGACGGTCGTGGTCCGGCTGGCCGTCAGCGCGACCCTGGCCGACGGCAGTCGCTACGAGAACGAGGGCATCCAGTGGGTCACCCTGCGGTGGGGCCGCATGGTCGACGACTACGTCCTGGAGGACACGGCCCGCCTCGCCGCCGCGATCGAGCGCCAACACCGCGCCGTCGCCCAGGGGGCGGGCAGCCGCTGACCGGAGCGGGCGCGGGGAACCCGACCGCCCGCGCATCGTCGACACGCCGGCCGCGCCCGGACTACCGGGGCGCGGCGGCGTCGAGACGCCACCATGGGGTCATGGCCACACGCGGGAAGCCGACTCCCCAGGACGCCGGCGTCGACGAGGACACGATCGTCGACGAGCTGTACGGCCTCACCCCCGACGAGTTCGTCGCCGCCCGCGACGCACACGCCCACACCGCCCGGGTCGCCGGGGATCGGGCCCTGGCCGGCCGGATCGGCGACCTGCGGCGCCCCGTGCTTGCGGCCTGGCTCGCGAACCTCCTGGCCCGCGAACACCGCGACGAAATCGACGCCTTCCTGCGACTGGGCGCCGCGATGCGCGACGCGCAGGAGCAGCTGCAAGGCCCCGAACTGCGCGAACTCTCCCGTCAACGCCACCGCGTGATCGACGCGCTCCAACAGCAGGCCCTCGCCCTCGCCGCCGCCCACGGCCACCCCACCGTCGGCGACACCGCCCTCCGCGACCTCCAGGACACCCTGAACACGGCCCTGGCCGACCCCGAAGCCGCACAACGCCTCGCCGCCGGCCGACTCACCACCCCACTGCACCCCGAGGACACCTTCGCCTCCGCGCCGGCGGGCCGAACGACCGAGCAGGGCAGCGCCACTCCGCCCGCCGGGGCCGGGAAGGCAGGGAAGCCCACCAGGACCACCAAGGGCGCCAAGGCCCCGAAGGCTGCCAAGTCCGCGAAGGCCGCGGAGGGCATCCACGCCGCCGAAGAGCGCGCCGCCCGCGAACGCGCCCGCAAACAATACGAATCCGAACTCGCCCACGCCCGCTCCACCGTCGAGGCCGCGGAGAAATCCGCCCGAGAGGCGACCCGCGCGGCCCGGGAACGCCGTACCGCCGCCGACAAAGCCCGAGCCCGCCACACCGAAGCCCTCGCCGACGCCGAGGCTCTGGCCGCCCGCCTCGAAGAGGCCCGCACCACGGCCACCCGCCTCGGCACCGCGGCCGACAAGGCCGAAGCCGAACGGGAACGCGCGGACCAGGCAGCCCAAGACGCCTCGGCCGCGGCCCGATCAGCCCGCGACAACCTCGACCACGTCACCGCCACGCGCCCCGACTGAGCGCCGATCACCCATCAAGGAATCGCGACAACTCCTCGGCCACGAAGCGCGGGTTCTCCTCGACCAGCCAATGCCCCGCGTTCGGCACATCCACCGCCCGCACGATGTCCGTCATCCGCGGCGCCACCGTGCCCCGGATCGCGTCCAGTTGCCCCTGCGCGGTCATCAGCAGCGTCGGAACCCGCACCGGTGCCGCCGCCACGGTGTCGCGAACGTCCTTCTCCAAAGCGCGATACAGCTCGAAGCCCCCCGACAGGACACCGGGCCGGCTATAGGTACGCGCATACTCCTCGACCTCGGCGTCGCTGAACGGGGATCGATCCGAGTTGCCTCCGAACGCCGAGCCTCCGAAGGCGACTTGGGGATAGAACAGCGCCAGGTACGCCCGGATGTCATTGCCCACCACCGCCTCGGGAACCCGCCGCTGGGAGTGAAACGCGATGTGCCAACTCAGCGTTCGATACGTGGGCGCGTCGATCGCGGGCCCGGGCAGCGGTAGATCGAGGTAGCCGAGCCGCGCGGTGTCGCCGGGGAACTGCCCGGCGTATTGGAACGCCACCGCGGCCCCGAAGTCGTGCCCGACGACGCGGGCGTCACGCACGCCGAGCCGATCGGCGATCAGCGTGTGGATGTACCGCGCCAGGGTGGCCTTGTCGTATCCGGTCGGCGATCCGGTGCTGTCGCCCAGTCCGGGCAGGTCCACCGCATACACGGTGTGGCGTTTGGCGAGTTCCGGCATGATCGGCCACCAGCCGTACCAGGTCTGCGGCCACCCGTGGATCAACACCACCGGGGTACCGCTCCCACCGGTCACATAGTGCATACGGACGCCGTCGACATCGGCGAACTCATGCCGGAACGTGCCCTCGAAGCCGCGATCACCCCGAGTCGCGGCGGCATAGGAGGGCACATCGTCCCCGCTCGACGCCGAACAGCCCGCGAGGCCGACCGTGAGCAGGAGCGCAAGCACGAAGGCCACCACCACCCGCCCGGATCGAAGAAGGCGGCGCGGCAACAACCCTGGTCCGAAATTCATGTCTTCCTGCCCTCGGGACGGGGAATCACCGGCCGTCCGCGAAACCCGCCCGACGGCACCCGGTGACTACGGGAACCGAACGGGCCCGGCAACCACCGGCCCGTTCGACGCCCCCCAGCCTCGCCGGCCCACACCACGGCGGCACGAAATCTTGCGGTTATGGCAAGTCCGGCCGATACGAGGGCGGCACCCCGGTGCACGATCGTGGTGCCTCCGATCTCGCAAGCGGGGCACCACGATCGGCGTGGGTCAGGACTGGCGACGCTCGATGTCGACGGACTGGATGACGATGTCCGTGAGCGGGCGGTCGTTCCGGCCCGTCGGGGCCTTCGCGATGGCGTCGACGACCTCCCGGCCCCCGACCACCTCGCCGAAGATCGTGTGCCGGTTCGTGAGGTGCGACGTCGGGGCGACGGTGATGAAGAACTGGGAGCCATTGGTTCCCGGTCCGGCATTGGCCATCGCCAACAGGTAGGGCCGGTCGAACTTCAGGGCAGGGTGGAACTCGTCCTTGAACTCGTATCCCGGCCCGCCCATACCCGTCCCCTGGGGGTCGCCGCCCTGGATCATGAAGCCGCCGATCACCCTATGGAAGATCGTTCCGTTGTACAGCGCTCCCTTACCGGGCGCACCGGTCGACGGATCACGCCACTGGCGAGTGCCGTCGGCCAGTCCGACGAAGTTGGCGACGGTTTCCGGCGCCTGCTCGGGGAACAGTCGCACGACGACCTGCCCGAGCGTCGTGTTCAACGTGGCAATCAGTTCTTCGGCCATCGGTATTCCGTCCTTTCGTGCGTACCCCGTGCGGGCCGCCCGCCACATCGAAGCACGCAAACACCCACCGGAGACCCCGGCGACGCCGGAACGACAACGGTTTCCGACAAAAACCCCGGCCCCCCGCCCGACCCACACACGAACAACTCACCCACACAAGGCAAATCCCCCTTCCCGGCGATTGCCTGGGCGTGATCGAACTCGACTGCCACCGCCTCTTCAGCGAAGACGGGCCCCCACCCCCCGGACGGCTCCGGAGCGCCACGACCCTGACCACTCGCCGGCCCGACTCGCCGCCTCCCGGACCGAGCGTCCGGCGCGCGATACTGGAACCACATCCCACTTCTCCGATGCTCGGGGACGGGAGGCGCGTCATGACCGCGCACGACAGCGGTGGGCCGGTCTTCTCCGGCTCGGCCACCGCTTCGTTCACCGCGACCCCGCGCGCGGTCTTCGACCTGGTCACCGACGTGCGTCGGCTGCCGGAATGGAACGCCGCCATCACGAAGGTGCTGGAGCGTCCGGCAATCCTGGAACCGGGCGCGGAGTGGCTGGTCGTGGTCAAGCCGGCCGGCATGCCGTCGTGGCGAAGCCGCTCGCGCCTGACGGCGATCGACGCCGTCCACGGCGTGTTCCGACACCGCTCGGCGACCGACGACGGCAATCCCGGTTACGTCGAGTGGAACTGGCAGGTGGTCGAGGAGCCCAGCGCCACCCGGCTGACCGTCGAGTGGACGCTGCATCCGCGGACCTTCTGGCGCAAACGCCTGTTCGCCCCCCTGCGTGCCCGAGCCCTGCACACCCGCGAGGTCCCCGACTCGCTGACCGCCCTACGTCGAGCCCTCAGCACCACCCACGCCTGAATCCACCCGTCGCACGGCCCGTAGCCGAACGGAACCGATCGGTCACACGAGGCGGTGGCCGGGGGCGCCCGCCGCCCCCGGCCACCCGCTCCCGCACGCGTCAGCCCAATGCCTCTGCCAGCACCGTCGCGGTCTCGGCGAGCAGCGGTTCATCGGCCGGCGCCGCCGCGTCGTCCTTTGTGGACAGCACCGCCATCACGATCGGCCCCCGCCCCGGCGGCCGGACGATACCCACGTCGTTGGTGGTGCCGTAGCCACCGGTGCCGGTCTTGTCCGCGACGACCCAGTCCCCCGGAAGCCCCGCCCGCAGTCGTTTGCCGCCGGTCGTGTTGGCCAGCAGCCATCCGGTCAACCGCTCGCGGTCCCGCGCGTCGAGCGCACCGCCCAGCGCGAGCCGGGCGTAGGTCCGGCCGAGCGCACGCGGACTCGACGTATCCGTCACCCGCCCCGGTTCCGCCGAATTCAGCGCGGGCTCCCACCGGTCGAGCCGGGTCACCGCGTCCCCGACGGACCGACAGAATTCGGTGACCGCGCCCGGCCCGCCGAGCCGGCGCAGCAGCAGATTCGCCGCCCCGTTGTCGCTGTAGGCGATGGCGGCGGCGCACAGGTCCGCGACGATCATGCCGTCGGCCACGTTCTCGGGCCGCCCCGTGATCGGCGCATACCCGGCCTCGGTGACGTCCTTCTCGGTGTACCGGATGCGCCGGCCCAGGAACTCGCCGTCCCGATCGAGGTCGCGCAGCACGGCGGCCACCGCGATGGTCTTGAACGACGAACACATCGGGAACAGTTCATCCGCGCGATGGACGACGGCCCGCCCCGAAACCACATCACACGCGAACACCCCGAGCCGTGCCGCATGCGCCCGCTCCAGCGCCCGCAGCCGCCCGACGACCCCTTGATCGTCCACACCCCGCGCGACGGCGCTCCCGGCACCCGGAACAACAACGGCAAGGACCCCCGCGGCAACCCCACCGAGAACCCCACGCCGACTCGGACCGAACTCCACGAGCATCTCCCTCGCCTCGAACACCAACCGGCGGACAGACCACCGACCTTCCCGCCTGCCCTCCCCCAAGATCCCGCACACCCGAAACCCGCTCGCCACCCGGCATCGCCGAGGAACGCCCGCCGGCATCGGGCCCGGCCGGAACCGTCCAACGGGCCTCCCGAGTACCGGGTCCCGCCCCCGCCCCGGGGACTTCGGAGCCGGGACGGGCGGGGCCTCCGGTGGTCCTCAGCGCGCCTTCAGGGCCGCCAGGCTGATGCGCTGAACCACGGGATTCATCGATTTGCCCTTCGCGTCCGTGGAGCCGACCGACACAACCAGCGTGCGACTCAGGTTCTCGGGCGCGGCGATGAGCGTGCTGTAGCCGTAACGGGCGCCCGACTTGATCCAGTAGACCTTGCCGTCGTACTCGAAGCGCTCGAATCCGGCACTCAGCTTCGCGCCCGGGATGTTCGCCGGGACCGTGAACATCTCCCGCAGTTGCGGCCTCGGGACGATGCGGCCTCGGAACAGCGTGGTGATCAGCCGCTCCAAGTCGGCCGTCGTCGAGATCATGTCGCCCGCCGCCCAGCGGTCCGCCTGGTTCCAGTCGGTGACGTCGACGAATTCGGTCGTGCCGTCGGCCCGCACGACCGCCTGGTAGCCCCGGTTGTGCGGGCCGCGGATCCGCGGATCCGTGCCGGGGAAGTACGTGCTCGTCATCCCGGCGGGGCGCAACACGCGCAGGCCGGCCTGCGACGCGTACGAGTCTCCCGTGACCTTCTCGATCAGCATGCCGAGGATCGTGTAGTTGATGTTGAGGTAGTGCTGTCGCGTGCCCGGGTCGAACTCCGGGCCTTTCGCCACCGCCGATGCCAACACCTCTCGGGGCGTCAGGGTGTCGAAGCGGTGCGCGTAGGCCTCCTCGAAGGAGTCCCCGAAGCCGTCGCCGGCCTGGATGCCACTGGTGTGGTTCAGCAACTGGCGTACGGTGATGGGCTTGAAGGGCACATTCGATCGCCCCGACTCCAGCAGCCCCGGAAGATAGTGCTGTACGGATTCCCCCAGGTCGATCTGGCTCTCGGCGGCAAGTTGCAGCACCACGGCGGCCGTTACCACCTTGGTCGTCGACCCCGCCCGGAACCGCGCACAGGCGTCCGCGTCCCGACGACTGGTCACATCATGCACACCCGAACTGCCGCGCCACACCCCCTCGGTACCGCCGACCCGAACGAGTGCCGCGGTCGCGGTCGCATCCGGTAATCCGGCCAACGCGGCGGCCAGTGCCTCGGCGTCCGGCCCTTTCGGCATGGTGTGTACGGTCGCCGACGCCGGCGCGTCCGCGGCGAATGCGGGCGCGGCCAAGGGGCCGGCGGCCAGGGTCAGCACGAGAGCTGAGGCAAGGATCGGGGTACGGGTACGCATCGGCTCTTCCCAGGATCGGAGGGACATCGCCGATTCAGTCTGCGGGGCCCGCCGTCCGCGCGAATCGTCGGCGCGGAGGACATCGACCCTGGTCCATCCGGGCCGCAACTCTCGTGCCCCAGACCGTCGTTGCCGGGGTTTCCCCCTACGGGTCCGCGCGCCGCGTGCTCACCGTCGACCGTCGATGCGGTACCGCGCCCAGAACGGCGTCAGGTCCCGCGAAGTGGCCGCCATGGCCGCCTTCTTGAACGCCGCGGTGGTGGAGATCCCGTACCGGTGGGCGGTGACATAGTCGCGCAGCAGGGTCTCCATCGCGGGTTCGCCGATCAGCCGTCGCAGTTCGTGCAGCGCGCACTTCCCGTAGTCGTAGACCACCGTCTCGTAGCGCTTCGGGTGCGCGTCCCAGTACCGCATCGAGTTGGTGATCCGCTCCGTCGGCGCGGCCCAGGAGAGTTCGCTCCCACACTCCTCCCCCGTCTTCCCGAGCGCGAGATCCGTCGCGTATTCGGCGAACGACTCGTCGAGCCACGGTTCGCCGTACTCGTCGTTGCCGACGATCCCGTACCACCACTGGTGGGCCAGTTCGTGCACGAGCGCCGTGGGCCGCACGCGGTCCAGGACGAAGCCCGGATACTCCATGCCGCTGAACCACAGATCGTCGTCCAGGACCACGTCCAGTTCGGTGTACGGGTACGCGCCGAAGCGCCCGGCATGGGCATCGACGGCCGTCCGCGCGACGTCCAACATGGCCCGGGCGTCGGCCGGTTCGACGCCGGCGTCCGCATACACGTTGATCTCGACGCCGGTCGCGGACGTCCCGGAGATCCCGGTGAACGGCCCCGCCGCCCAGGCGAAGTCCCGCACGTCGCGGGCCGTCGCGGTGGTGACGGTACGCCCGGGTGCGCCCGGACGGTCGACCGAGGTGCCGGTGGCCGGTACCCGCAGGTTCGACGGGTGCTCGAGCGTGACGTCGAAGTCGGCGGCGAGCGAGTAGAAGGACTCGCCCGTGTTCGTGTACGGGTCCAGGTGCCGGCCCCTCCCGTCCCGAACCGCCAGCACCGGCAGCGCGTTGCCGAGGAAGGCGTGGTCGCCGTCGTGGCCGAACCGGTCGATACCGGCCGGGACCCGGATTCGCAGCCGGAAGCCGATCGTGGCGCCCTCCCCGCGGCGCAGGGGCTTTCCCAACACGATCCGCAGGGCCGTGCAGCCGACCGACAGGCCCGCCGGGACCCCACCGGTGACCTCGGAGACCTCGATCGGCGGCGCGGAACACGTACCGTGCGCGTTGCCCCACAACCGCAGGTACACCTCACCGAGCGGAGCGGCCGACACGTTGGTGAACCCCACCCGCTCGTGACCGGTCCACCCGCTCCCCGAGGCGTCACCGGCCAACTCGACCGTGTACCGGGGCGCCGCCGGCGTGCGCACGGACTCCGCCCGCGTCGCCGCCAACGCTCGTGCCCCATCCGGTTGCACCGACCCGGAGCCGGCCACGCCCCCCGCGACGAACGTGGCCAAGGCGACAAGCGCGGCCACGTCAATCCTCATCGAACCCCCGTCCCATCCGTGTCCCGTTCGGAGCGGCCACGTGCGGCGGCGGGTGGCCGAGCCTGCGCCCGACCACCCGCCGATGCGGCAACGCCCCGGTCAGCTTTCGCCCTTGCCGGTGCGCTCGCGGTGCCGGGACACCGCCCGGTGCAGCGCCGCGTCGACTTCGGGCAGGTATTCCGCGATGTCCCGGCCCTGCGCGTACTCCACGTACTCCACCGTGGCCACGGTGTGCAGCCCCTGGACGAGGAACGTGTACTCCCGTCCCTCCTCCAACATCAGCACGATGGGCTTGTCGAAGGCGCTGGCCCAGCCCATCTCGATGTGGGTGCCCGGCGAGGCGGGGAAGCCCGGGAGCGCGACGAAGACGTCGGCCTTGCGGATCTCGTCCTGGTCGAGGCCGGTGCACTGGTCCGGGCGCATCAGCTCGGCGCCCCACGCCTCGCGGCGATGCGCGTTGTGCACGGCGAGTCCGCGTGCCTCGAAGTGTCGGATCAGGACGTCGAAGGGCGCCCGTGCGTGCTCCGGCATCTCGCCGGTGGCCGGGTCCAGGAGTTGGATGAACGGCCCGGCCAGGAACAGCGAACCCACGTCGAGGCCGCACAGTCGGTCGGTCGAGGGGGCGATGGTCATGCGGCTGCCTCCGGAATGAGATCGTGGGAACGGAACGGCGCGGTCAGGTCTTGCGAAAACACTGGATGTACGCCTGGCCGCTGGTGCCGTACGTGTACTCGGTGCCCTCGTACGCCTGGTACGGATGCGACTCGACCCGGATGCTGCGGAAGTGCGGCAGGTATTGCCACCGCAGTTCCGGCCGGGTGCTGAAGAAGGGGATGAACACCCCGCCGGGGCGCAGCGCTCGAACGACCTCGGGCATGGTCCTCGCCCACAGCGCCTCGTCCTTCCACACCTCCATGTCCAGGGCCGGGTCGAAGAACATGCCGTCGATGCTCTCCGACGGCAGTTCGAAGACGCGTTGGAAGAAGTCGCCGCGCTCGATGGCGAGGTTGTCGGGCAGCGTCGGGTGCTTGCGCCGGAACAACTCCTCGACCTCGTCGAAGAGTTCGAGCACGGTGTGGCTGCGGGTGGCCGGGTTCCCGGCGATCCGCAGCGCGGACAGCCCAAGACCGAGGCCGACTTCGTAGAAGTCCCGACCGTATTCGCACAACATGTCGGCACTGGCCCACATCAGGTCGCGCTCCCAGGCCTGCATGGCCTGTTCGCCGCCGATGCTCAAGGTCACCTCGCCGTTCTGCTCGACGAGTTCGATCTCGGGCTTGTCTCGGGTTTCCATGGCATCCGTCCTTTGTGATGACGAGGGAAAGGGGGTTCGGGGGCGGGCGGATCCTCAGGTCCGGCGCGGTACGACCCCGAAGTGGCGGCGTGCCGTCGAGACGGCGAGGTCCTGCACGGCGAAGACCGTGAAGTAGTAGGCCTGCGGCGCGGTTTCGGCGGCGAACCGGACCCGGAAGGCCACGTCCTGGGGGCGGTCGTCCACGGCCCGGATCCGGACGGTGGGCGGTACCACGGTCGTGTCCTCACGCAGGTACGTGGGCACGAACAAGCCCAGTCGTACCGGTCCCGGCCGGGCGGCCGTGAGCACCGCACGCACCTCCAACTCCGCGCCTTGCTCCACCTCGTCGGCCGCATGGGCCAGCAGGGACGGGGCGTCGGGCACCCGGAAGGTGACGTCGCCGCACCGCATGCAGACCGCGCAGATCGTGTCCGAGACGTGCGGGAGCAGTCCGCGCCGGGTGAACTCCTGGGCGGGGCGTCCGCAGTGGCAGGTCACCTCGCGCACCTGCGGGTCGAGCGAGCTGCGGTCGCCGAAGTGCGCGGGGTAGCTCATGATCTCGTTCTCGGGGTTCGCCACGACCTGTTCGGTGATCACGTGGTCCAGCGACTGGAGATCGGCCGTGAGCGAGGAGCGGATCTCCTCGGGCGACTGGTCGGCCAGATGCGTCGGCCGGGCGAGCCACAGGTCCACCTTGCGCGCGAGTTTGACCAGCCTCGGGCGCAACGCGTGGTTGTGCGGGAGCAGTTCCGAGGTGAGCAGGGTGGTCAGGCGTCGTCCGACGGTGAGCACGAGCGGGTCGGGGCGGTGCTCGGAAGGGGTCGGCGCGGGCACGTCTCGGGGGGTGCGGGGCAGCCCGAAGCGCATGAACGCCGGATAGGGGTGTGAGCCGGCGAGGCCGGCGTTCAGGGTGTCCACGGAGTCCGCGCCGGCCAGGGCCGCGCGCATCCACGCGACGTTCTCCGGCCGGTCGGAGTCGTGCACGGAGACGGCGGAGACGACCGTGCGGGCCGGTCCGTCGAGGGCGTTGAGCAGCAGCTGATACCGGGGGTCGTACAGCGCGAGGTCGGCCAGCGGGCCGCTGTTGCAGGCGCTGAGCACCACCTCGGCCGCCTCCACGCGGTTGAGCGGTACCAGCTTGTCCTCGGGCTTGTAGCAGGGCAGCCCGTACGCGCAGCGCGGCCCGAGCAGGCCGGCCCGGGCCGGGACGGCCGCGTTCAGGCCGCAGATCGTGAACTCGCCGAGGTTGACGCTGTCGTCCTTGCCGTGTCCCTGGAAGGCCACTCGCTGCCAGCGTGTGCCCAGGATCTCGGCCTGGATGTCGACACGTTCGAAGTCGCGGTCGTCGAACACCCGGACCCCGGACGGGTGCGGCGGGCGGTCGGTGTCGGTGAACAGGCCGATCGCGTCGACCCCGGCGGCCGGTGTCGAGGTGTACTGCTTGGCCACGTTCCAGGCCACCGAGGCCGCGTCGCGTCCGCTCAGCAGGGTGAGGCCGGGCTCGCGGCCGCGATAGGTGGTCAGCAGCAGGCCGCGGATCGGGTCCAGGTTGAGCCGGTCATAGCAGCCGACGAGCAGCAGTGTCCCGGGGTGTCGACGCCGGAACGCCTCGGCCGTGCCGCAGAGTTCGTGCTCGGTCACCCAGGTGCGGGCGAGCGGGCGGGCGAGCGCGAACAGGCCGTCGGGCAGGTCCTCCGCCCCGAGCAGGATGCCCACGTCGAGGGGTTCGGGGAGGGCGATCCCGGCGTACAGGCGCGAGGCCAGCTCGACGGCGTGCCCCAGGTCCGGGCGTTCCGCGCACGCCACGGGTACGGGGGTGTGCGCGGGCGCGGCCAGGAACTCGGCCACCGCCTGCGGCAGTCGGTCGACGTCGACCACGGCGAACAGCGCGCCGGCGGGCGTCGGATCCGGGCGGTCGGGTGCTGCGGCGACAGTGGGAGCGTTCATGACGGGTGACCTCGTGTGTGATGGGGATTGGCCCGGTCGGGCACGGGACGAACCGGGGTGGGCGAGCGGGGCTTCGCGGGCGGTCGACGGCCGTCGCGGGTCCGGAGCGGTCGAAGCGGGCGGTCACGTCGCGCACTGCGCCCGGGCCTCGGCCTCGGGGACGAGCAACCTGCGCCCCGCGAAGGCCAGTCCCGCTCCCGCCAGAGCCACGCCGAACGCGACCGTGAACACGCCGCGCGGGCCGATCGGGTCCATCAGCAGACCACCGACCTGTTGACCCACCGCGTCCCCCAGGACCGTTGCCAGCGACGCCCACGTGAACGCCTGCGCCAGCAGCCGCCGGTCCGCGAGGGCGCCGACGAGGGTCATCTCGCCGGCCGACACCAGTGCCATCGGCATGCTCCCGACGACCAGGGCGATGCCCAGGGTCACCGGGGAGGTGGTGGGCACGGTCAGCCCGGTACCGATCGCGTACGCGAGTACCAGTCGGGGAAAGCGCACGTGCATCGCGACCCGCGACCGGGCGCGTCCCAGCCACAGCGCGCCCAGTGCGCTGCCGACCCCCCAGCAGGCGTACACGACTCCCGTGCCGTCGCTCGATCCGTGCGCGGACACCGAGGCCGGAATGGCCAGCGTCATCAGGCCGATCGGGACGGCACTCGCCGCCATCACGCCCATCAGCACGAGCATCGACGGATCGCGCAGGGGGTGGCGCGGCGCGGCCCGGGCGTCGGGCCCCTCCGAGCCGGGATCGGTCGCCGCGTCCGGGTGCGTGGGCACGCGCACGCAGGCCAGGCCGAGGGCGCCCGCGCCGCCGACGACGGCGACCACGGTCAGCGCGGTTCCGGCGGATCCGCACACCATCAGGGCCGCGAGCATCAGCGGTGCGCCGATGACCAGGATCTCGGTGAGCAGGGCCTCCCACAGGTAGGCGGTCTCCCGTTGCGCGTCGTCGAGCGGCATGCGCGCCCACAGCGCGCGCATGCACGCGTTCGTCGGCGGCAGCGCGATGCCCGAGGCGACGGCCAGGACGGGTTGCGCCCAGGAGCCGGGTCGGGTGGCCCACACCAGCGCGGCGAGTGTGGCCGGATAGGCGAGGCCGGTCACGATCAGCACGCCTCGGCGGCCGTCGCGGTCGAGCAGGCGGGCGATCAGCGGGCTGCCGAGGGCCATGCCGACCGTGTACAGCGCGGCGATCAGCCCGGCCTGCGGGTAACTCCCGCCCTGCTCGCGGATCGTCAGCACCATGGCCAGTGACATCAGGTAGACGGGCAGCCGGGCGACGACGCTCCACCAGGCCACGCCGGCGACGCCCGGGCGGGTGAGCAGGGCACGGAGGCCGGCGAACAGCCCGCCGCCGGGCCCGGAGGCCGCCGCCGGCGCCGAGTCCGCGGCGACCGGGCCCGGGTCGACGATCGAGCCGGTGTCGGTGTCGGCGTCCTCCCGACGCGGAGCGGCGGTCATCCGGACACCGGATCGGGTTCGCGGACCGGGGCCACCTCGATCGTGAAGGCGTCCAGGACCGCCCGCATACGCTGTTCGACCTGCCCGATCGACTCGCCCACGACGTGGACGTGTCCCGAGGCGTTGTGCGACGCGCGGCGGGCCGTCACCGTGTCGCCGACCCCGGCCCGCACGACCGCGTCGACCACACCCGGCAGGCGCAGGAGTTCGTCCGCCGAGGTGACCCGGCGCACCGTTCCCGATCCGGGCAGCGGCAGCAACAGATCGCCGGCGCACCGGCGTTCGCGGTAGTCCAGGCGGGGGCGACGCCCCAGGTACACGTCCAGCGTGGCCGCGAAGACGTCGAATCCGTAGGCGTGTCCGTGGTTGGCGGGGATCTCGCAGCCGGCCAACCGGATCCCGATCTCGCCGGCGTGTACCTGCCCGTCGACCACGAAGAACTCCATGTGGGCGTATCCGTGGTCGATGCCCATGCCGGTGACGATGCGCTGGAGCAGTGCGGGCAGGTCCACGGCCGGGCCCTCGTCCGTGCCGACGCTGATGTTGGCGTTCATCGCGCCGTCGACGATGGCCAGCGGGCGGTAGGGCATCGCGCTGGGCCAGGCGCTCAGCACCTCGCCGTCGTGGATGAGCGCGCACACCTCCCATTCCGTGCCGCCGAGGTACTGCTCGACCATGAAGTCGCGGGTGGTGAGGTCGATGTCCCGTGCCGCGTCCCGGTCGCGCAGCAGGTGGGTGTCGACGCACGCGAACGAATCCACCGGCTTGAGGACGAGTGGCCATCCGTGTTCCGCGGCGAACCGCTCCACGTCCGCCGCCGACCGCACGCGGCCGAAGGCGGCGGTACGCAGGCCGAGTTCGCGGAACCGCCGCTTCATCGCGGCCTTGTCGCGCACCCAGGCCACCTGGTGTTCGTTGAGGTGGGGCAGCCCGGCCAGGGCGGCGAAGCGCTGTGCGACGTGCTGGCGCGGCTCGGAGGGGTTGCAGAATCGGGTGGGCGTTGTGGGCAGTTCGGCGGCCCACTCCTGGTAGCGCCGGGCCTCCTCCGCCAGGGGCACACCTTCGCGAACCCAGAACGCCGGCAGGTGCGCGGTCTCGCGCAGGTAGTCCTCCCGCAGATCGCCGCGCAACTCGGCGAACCGCAGCAGGACCAGGCTCTCGGGCAACGCCCGCGCCGCGTAGCGGGTGAACGACGAGGCACGATCGTCCACCATCAGCAGCGCGGGCGCCCGCCCCGCGCTCACACCGCCTCCAGGACGCGCCGGATCGCCTTGACCGCGGCGACCTGTTCCGCCTCCGGCAGTTCCGGTGCCAGCGGTACGCACAGCGTGCGGTCCAACCGGTCGCGGGTGCGCGCGAATCCGTCGTGGCTGAGCATGAGCGGGCCTTCGGGGGCGTGGTTCCACGGGAAGCCGTCGGCGTAGAGCGAGCGGCGGCCGGTGAGTACCGGGTGCTCCGGCAACAGGTACTTGTTCAGCGTCCAGTTGGCGATTCCCTCGGCGGTCAGCGCGGCCACGGCGGCGTCGCGCAGCGCGCGGTCGCGGCAGCGAAAGCGCAGGCTGACCTTCGCGTCGCCCGCCGCGCGCGGCCGTACCTCCAGGTCCGCACGGTCCGGCAGGTCCCGCATCGCGATGGCGTACATGCGCTCCAGCCCCTCGAGGAGTTCGTCGAGGTGGCGGAACTGCTGGCACTGGACTGCGGCGACCTGCTCGCCCGTGACGAAGTTCTCCCCGTAGTAGGCGTCTTCGTTCCAGGTGGGATAGCGCCCGGGTACCCGCGCCGAGCCGTGGTCGTGGTAGCAGCGCATCGCCGCCCACGCCTGCTCGTCGTTGCTGATCACCAACCCGCCCTCGCCCGAGGTGAGCACCTTGTTGTGGTGGAAGCTGAAGGTCCCCGCGTAGCCCGCGGTCCCCACCGAACGGCCGTCCGGGAAACGGGCGCCGAGGGATTGGGCGCAGTCCTCGATGAGGTACGGCACCCCCTCGGGCAGCGTGGCCACCGCGCCCTCCATGTGCGCCACGATCACCCGTTCGGCGTCGGACGGCAGCAGCGTGGGGTCCAGCGACAACGAGTCGTCGGCGTCGACCAGGACCGGGATCAGTCCGCAGGACAACACGGCCCCGGCCACCGCCACGAACGTGACGGCGGGCATGTATACCCGGTCGCCGATGCGCGGTCGGGTGGCGATCAGCGCGAGCCGCAGTGCCTCGGTGCAGTTGTGTACGGCCAACGTGTGCGCCACGCCCAGGCGTTCGCAGGTGACCCGCTCCAACCGCGAGGCCATGCTCTCGGTTTCGGTCTGGTAGCGGAACAACACCTGGTGGTCGATCACCTCGCGCAGTTCCGTCATGTCGGACCAGTCGAGCCAGTTCGCGCCATAGGGCAGGAAACGTTGTCCCAGTCGTTTGTCCAGGGTCATCGCGCGTCCGCCTCCGTGATCGGGTACACCGCGTTGTCGACGAGCATTTCCTCGCCCTTGTGGTTGCGCAGGCGCAGGCCGTCGGGGGTGACGCTGAAGTAGGGCCGCGCGATGGGGATCTTGCCGAGGCGGGTGGTCAGCACGTACTGCGGCACCCCGAAGCCGGTGATGTGGCCCTGGAGGCCCTCCATGATCTCCCAGCCCTTGGCCACGGAGGTCATGAAGTGCGAGACGCCGGTGACGTTGTCGCAGTGGTACAGGTAGTACGGGCGGACCCGGATGCGCAGCAGTTGTGTCATCAGCGTGCGCATGGTCGCGACGTCGTCGTTGATCCCGCGCAGCAGCACGGTCTGGTTCCCGACCGGGATCCCGTGGCGCAGCATGCGGTCCACCGCCGCACTCGCCTCCGGGGTGATCTCCTTGGGGTGGTTGAAGTGGGTGTTCACCCATACCGGGTGATACCGGGCCAGCATCTCGCACAGTTCGTCGGTGATGCGCTGCGGCAACAACACGGGGAATCGGCTGCCGATCCGGATGATCTCTACGCTCGGGATCGCCCGCAGTCCCGCGATGATCTCCTCGAGTCTGCCGTCCCGATAGGACAGCGGGTCCCCGCCGGTCAGCAACACGTCCCGGATCTCGGGGTGTTCGGCGATGTAGCGCAGATCCTCGTCGAAGGACTCGCCCTCGTCGTCGCGGAAGTAGGTGCCGTTGACGTCGGTGGTGTGGAACTTGCGCGTGCAGTGCCGGCAGTACACCGGGCATGCCTCGGTGACCAGCAGGATGACCCGGTCCGGATACTTGTGCACGACACGATTGGTCTTGCGGTAGAACGTGTCGCCGACGGGGTCGACCTCCGCGCCGGAGAACTCGACCAGTTCGCCGCCGGCGGGCACGGCCTGTTGCCGTACGGGACAGAGCGGGTCGTCGGGATCCATCAGCGAGGCGTAGTAGGGCGTCACGCTCCAGCGATAGCGCCCCGCCACCCCGGCGATCGCCTGCTCCTCCTCGGGAGTGAGGTTGATCCACTGCCGGGCCTTGTCGACGTTGGTGATGCGTCGACGCATGTGCCAGTGCCAGTCGTTCCAGTCCGAGTCGGGGACATCGGGGCGCACGATCGTGGGTGCGGCGGCCTGGGTGTCGGTGTCGAGGGGGATGGCGGACATGGCGGCTCCAGGGTTGACGGACCTTCGGCGACGCGAGGCGTTCGGTCGGGGTGCGCGGGGCGGGGCCCGGCCGGGTGGTGGTGACGCGGGCGCTCAGCGGGGGCGGTGCGGCCGGATGGAGACCCGACGGAAAGCCTGGTCGGGTGCCGGGCTGCTCACAGTGGTGCGAGCGCGAGTTGGCGGAGTGTGCGGGCGACGCGTTGCGCGCCGCGCAGATCGTCCGGTTCGGGGTCGAGGACGTCCCACGGCACGGTGCCGTCGGACGATTCCCATACGGAGTCGTGCTCGAGATCGTCGACGAGCGGAATCGGGACCAACTGCCGGACCCGCGTGACCAGATCGCGCTGGGCCTCGCCCAGGGCGGGCAGGAAAGCGAGCGGCGCCCGCCGGGCCCGGGCCAGGCCGATGGCGCCCAACGTCGGTGCGGCCAGGAAGACTTCGGCCTCGGCGTGCAGCGCGTCCACGTCCACGTCGACCGCGCGGCTCACCCGTACCCGGCGGTCGTCGCCGAGCCCTGCCAGCGCGGCGCGGATCGGCTTCAGCCGCGTATCGCAGACCACGTCGCATCGACCGGTCCGGCGCAGCGCCGCGCGGACCAGCGCGGGCACCATCTCGGCGGTGAGGGTGTCCGCCTCGGCGGCCGGCACCCCCCACACCGACATCAGCAGCAGGGTTCCGCCACGTCGCCGGCCGCGCGCCGACCGGGCGGGCGCGAGCAGGCCGGTGGGTCGAGCCTCGCCGCCGGGCGCGGGGGCGGGGGCGGGGGCGGGGGCGGGCAACCATCCGGGCCGATGGACCCGATGCAGCACACCGTCGACGCGTGCGGGTGGGTCGCCCGGGGGCCGGTGACCCGACGTCAGGTGTACGACGGGCACGCCGGACGCGCGGAGTCGGCCCGTGGCGTCCTCGTCGTCGCAGACCAACACCACGTCCGGCGGCGGCTCGTCGGGCGCCTCCCGTACCGGCCGCAGGTCGCCGAGATGGGCGGCGATCCGGCGCCGGGCCAGGAGCGAGTCCAGGTGCTCGTCGCGGGAGACCAGGAGGATCCGCCGCGCGGACTCGGCGGACGCCGGTGCGAAGCCCGGTCCGGGATCCGCACCGGCCGTCCGGTGCGCGTCGGCCTCTTCCCGGGGAGTCAGTACTGCCATGCCGTCACCGTCCCCAGTCGGGCGACGTCGTCGCTGTAGCCGGCCGCCGTGGTGGAGCAGCCGTTGCACACCAGGGGCCCGCGTTCGCGGTAGAAGTCGGCGTGCGCACGGAACGCCGGGGTGTCCAGGTCGATCACACCCGCCTCACGCAGCGGCGCGCCGCCCGGCCCGTCGTCCCCTTCGCGATGCGGGATGCAACTGCACGCGTACATCCGCCCGTACTTGCCGTCGATGTAGATGACGTCGTCGGCGACGTGACACTGCGGCAGCGACGCGCGCGGCGTCACGGATTCGGCGAAGTAGCGTTCCTGTTCCGCCGGTTCGTCACCGTAGAAACGTTTTCCCATCGGCACGAGCAGCACGTTCGGGTCCGCGTCGTAGACGGGGTCGCAGACGCGGCGCACGTCGTCGGGGTCGGGATAGGTGATGCTGCGGTCCAGTTTCAGCGCGGACAACTCCCACTGCCGCACTCCGGCGCGCGTCAACACCTGCTGGAGCAGCGGCATTTCCTGGTAGTTGTGCGGTCCGACCACGGTGTTGACCCGGGGCAGGACGCCGAGGTCCGCGGCGGCGCGCAGTCCGGCCAGCCCGTTGTCGAACATGCCGGGCGAGCGGCGGTAGACGTCGTGGGTCGCGGCGGACGCCCCGTCGAGGCTGACGATCACCTGGGCCAGGCCCGCCTCGGCCAGCCGCTCGGCCATTCTGGGCAACATCGAGCCGTTGGTGATCAGGGACATCTTCATACCGGCCGCCGCGCCGGAGCGCACCAGGTCCACCACATCCGGGTGCATGAGGGGTTCGCCGCCGGTGAAACGTACATAGGCCACGCCGGCCGCGCGGGCTTTCGGCAACAGGTCGGCGAAGTCCTCCCGCGAAAAGCGGAATGTGTCGCGCGACAATGCGAAGTCGCACATGAAGCAGTCGGCGTTGCAGGCTTCCAGGATCCGGACGAACAGATAACGATGACGCTCACGCACAGGGGACCCCTTCGGGCCGGTCGGAGGCGGGGCGGGCATGGGTGTGGCGGGATGGGACGACGGATGAGGGTGTGTGGCGGTCAGGCGGCGCGGGGTACGCCCGGCAGGAGCGCGAGCAGGGCGTCGGCCACGTCCGCGGCCCCGTCGACACCGACGGTCGCGGTCAGCGCGCCCCAGTCGCCGGCCCCGGCGGCGGCGCCGCACAGCGCGGTCAGGATGGCGTCGCGCAGCACGACGGCCGTGCCGCGGCCCGCCGTGTCCCCGGCCGCCGCGGCGATTCCGGCGTAGATTCGCTCCAGGGCGTGGTCCTCGCCGCGAGTGCGCAGCGACAGCGCCTCCTCTTCGGCGAACACCGCCTTGGGCCAGGTGATTCGGGTCTGCGTACCGATCGCGCGGCTGTGGAAACGCCCGTTGAAGATCTGGCTGAGGTTCTGCGGCGGCAGGCACAGGGTGGGGACGCGCTGCCGGCCGGCTTCGAGGAGGGTGGTCAGGCCCGGGGAGGTCAGCAGCACGTCGCAGCCGGCGAGCCGATCCAGGAACTCGCCGTGTGCGAGCGCGCCCGTGGTCACGTGTGGCGGGGTGATCGACGCGTCCACGAGGCGTCCGGCGAGGTCGGCCGGCAGGTTGCCGGCGAGGTGTACCTCGTGTACTCCGTGGGCGGCGAGCGCTTCCAGGACGGCGGGAACGACGATGCGCGGATAGGCGGTCCAGTCGGCGAGCCGAGGTGCGCGCAGGCCGCCGAGACTGACCAGGGCGGTGCGGTGGGGACCGGCGGCGGAGGCTGCCCGCTCGGCGCGGGGCGGGGTGCCGACGACGGCGCCCACCCAGCGCAGCGCTCGCACGGAGGCCAGCACGTCCCGGCATTCGGCGGGCAGTTCGACGCATCTCTGGGCGCAGTAGACCGTCGCCTCCAGGGGCAGCGCCGCCCGGTCCCCCTCGCCCCACATGAACGGCAGGCTGTCCACGAACACGGTCGGTACGCCGGCCGCCTCCGTCGCCTTCGCGACGGCGCCGTCCAGGACGACGACCGCGGCCACCGCCGCTTCCGCGCCGGTGACGGCGGCGACGGCGTCGCGTACGTCCTCGGCGTCGTCCGGCAGGTCGTACCAGCGCTCGATGCCGTGTTCGGACAACACGGGCCGGCCGAGCCCGGAGGCCAGGCCGACGAACCGCAGCGGCACCGCCGAGCGTTCGCGCAAGGCCGTGAGGATCGCACCGAGTTTCCCCGAGCTTCCCCAGCCGAATTCCGCTCCGGAGACGATTACGGTTCGTGTACTGGAATCAGTGCGCAATTGAATCCGTCTCGACTTCCCGGTCGGCGGTTGGCGACATCAATCTAGGTCGCCATCCCGGAGCCATGCAACCAGTTAGTCGAGATTCGCCCGTATGCAGGAATGATATTTCCATCGGGAATTCAACGATCCGAGAATAAGGATCGCTTATATGAGAATCGGAATCGCTCGATGCGACACGGCTCGCCCACGGGCCGACTCCTGCGACCCCCCGCCGGTCCGCCCGTCGCGACCCGGCCACCCGTCGCCTGCCGCCCGGTCTTGTCGGCCGGTCTTGTTGGCAAGGTGGTCAACAGCTTATTATCCATCTTGCCAATAGGAGGGTCATGACCGGACGACGCAGGCGCACGCCCGAGCAGGCGCGGGAAGAGATCCTGGAAGCCGCCACCGAACTCATCGCGCAACACGGCCCGGACGGTGTGGGGTTGCGCCGGGTCGCGGAGGCGGTCGGCGTGACGCACGGACTGGTGACGCACTACTTCGGCACCTACCGGGCCCTGGTACGGGCCGTCCTGCAACGCGAGAACGAGCGCAAACGCGAACTCGTCCGCGAACGGATGCGCACCGACGGGGGCGTGCCCTTCGCGGGCGGCATGACGCGGGTCCTGTTCGACATCGTCGCGGACGAGCGCTACGTCCGGCTGTGGGCCTGGTCCCAACTGCACGACTGGGACGTCGAGACCCCCGGGGCGAACCTCTCCAAACTGGTCGACGCCGTGGAGGAGGGGGTGCGCAGCGTGCTCCCCCCGCCCCGGGGACCGGATCGGGCCCGGATCGAGATGGTCGTCCTCCTGGCCCTGTCCGGCTCGTACGGCTACGCGATGGGCCGACGGTACTGGCTCACCGACCTCGGCCGCGATCCCGACGACCCGGGCCACGACGAGGCCTTCCGCACCGCCCTGTCCGCAGTCCTCGCCACCCACCTCGAAGGATGACGCCATGACCGCCGACCCCGGACACGACAACCCCGAACACCTTGCGACCGACCCGAAGCAGGTGATCCTCGCCGACGACGACGATCGACACCGGGCCGAGGAACGCCTGCGCACCGCCGTCGAGAACGGCCGGCTCGCCGTGGACCGACTGGGACCCCGGCTCGACGAGGTACACGCGGCGCGCACCCGCGCCGAACTGGAGGCCGCCTGCCGCGGCCTCCCCGAACCGGGCCCCCGGGACGCACTCGTGGTGGACCGGGCGCCGACCTCCGGCCGCTTCATATCCGGGATCTTCAGCGGCTTCGAACGTAAGGGCGAGTGGGTCGTCCCATCCCGCCTGACCGTCTGGTCGATGTGGGGCGGCGGCCGACTGGACCTGTCCGAGGCCCGCTTCGGCAGCCGGGACACCGAGATCCGGGCCGTCTCGCTCTGGGGCGGCACCCGGATCCTGGTGCCGGACGACATCGAGGTCGAGGTCCGGGGGTTCGGCCTGTTCGGCGTCGTGGACAAACGGGTCGCCCGCAAGCTCGACAAACCCGGCACACCACGCGTCGTGATCAGGGGTTTCGCCCTCTTCGGCGCCGTCGTCACCCGGAACAAGCAGGCCCCCGGATCGTCCCCGAAGAGCTGAACCGGCGAAGCCGTCGTCACCTACGCTCGGGCGCAACCACCGCTCCCTACCCGGAAGTTCACCCTTCCGTGGCTACACCGAGAGCGGGACCGGGTGGATCTTGTCCGCCGGGTGGCCCGCGCGTTCGTGGATGCGTTGTACCGCGTCGGCCGTGGGGGCCTCGGACAGGCAGTACACCGTGCCGGACTCCGGATCGGCCCACGCCTGCTTGAAGTGCACGCCCTCCTCCCCCTCGATCGCCAGGTCGGCCTGGTGGGCCGCCGCCAGTTGTTCGTCGGTGATGCCGGTCATCCCGGTGTGGACGTCCATGAAAGTCGCCATCGCCGCACGCCTCCTCGCGTCTCGGTGCGGCCCCCGAGTGCTCCAAGTACTTCCTCCATGGTCCACCCGCGCGTGGAACACCGCCCTCCGGCGGGGACCTTCGGTCACGAGAATCGACGTGTGAGGCAGGTGGGTTACCCGAGGTGGGCGCGTTGTGGAGAGAGGCATGAAGCGCGTGTGCCTTGCGGGGTCCGTGCGGCGAAAGGCGAGGTGACTGGCTAGGCGACCCGGGTGGATGGGTGGTCGTCGTCGGGCAGGTGGATGTCGTCGACGGCCACGTTCACCTCGACCACTTCCAGGCCGGTCATGCGCTCGACCGTGGCGATGACGTTCCCGCGTACCGCCTGACCCAGTTCGGCGATCGGGACGCCGTACTCCACCACCAGGTTCAGGTCGAGGGCGCACTGGCGCTCGCCGACTTCCACGCTCACCCCGTGCGCCACGTTCGGCCGACCGCCCGGTACCCGCTGCCGCACCGCGTCCAGCGCTCGCGCCACCGATCCCCCCAGGGCGTACACGCCCTCGATCTCCCGGGCGGCCACACCGGTGATCTTCGCGATCACGCCGTCGGCGATCGCGGTGCGACCGCGCGTGCCCGCGGCCGTCGGCTCCACCGTCTGCGGCGAGCGGTCCGGCCCGCCCGGCGCGAGTCGCGCGCCGCCGGCGACCTCCGGCGCCACCGCCACCACGTCCGTCACGTTCTTCGACTCAGGCATCACACGCGACCCTTCTTCGGCTACGGCCAGGGCTACGGCTGTGGTTCCGGGCCCCGGTTCGGGCCCGCCGCCCACAGACTCCGTGACCGGCCGTCTGCCCGCGCCGGGCACACTCATTCCTGCCGGCGCGCCCGACCTACCTGGCGACCCACGGAACGCTGCCCGTGTTCCCCGTACGGCCGTTCTCGGTGCAGTGCGCGGGCGGCGTGGCGCCGTACACGTACTGGATGAAGTCGCGCAGGTCGTTGCGCCAGTAATCCCAACCGTGTTCACCGGGACCGGTGCAGTAGCGCGGCGTGAACGACGTGCCGATGACCGCGCGCAGTTGGTCGTTCCACGTCTTGATGTCCGACTCCCCCTGCCCGCTGGGCATCCCCTGGCCGTTCGCGCCACCGGAGTACATCGCGAACTTGCCCGAACCGCCCGCGTAGTCCGCGTACTTGCCCGCCGCGGCCATACCCACCGGGGTGATCGCCGGCCAGTTCGCCTGGGGCCCGTAGACGGCTTCGGTGCGCTCCAACGGGGTACCGAACACACGGTAGTTCGGGTCGATCAGCCCATTCCAGGAGGTCGCCGCGCCATAGCCGAGCATCGAGTCGGCCACCCGGTTCAACGCCCGGTCGTCGGCGAGCGTGGTACCGCCCGAGAAGGCCCCTACCGCCGAGAAGCGGTCCCGCAGATCGGCGGCGTAGCGCAGCGCGCCGAGTCCGCCCATCGACACACCCGCGATCGCGCGTCCCGAACGGTCGTCGATCGTGTTGAAGTTCGCGTCGATCCAGGGCACCAACTGCCGCATGTGGAAGGTCTCCCACATCGGCGCGAAGTTGCCCTGGGTGTGTCCGGCCCAGTCGGTGTACCAACCGGCCTTGCCGCCCTCGGGCATGACCACGATGCCCTTGAAAGTGCGCCGGTCGATCGTGTTCAGCACGTCGCCCGCGTTCGCCTCGGACCACTGCTCGAAGTCGCCGAACCCGCCGTGCAGCAGGTACAACACCGGGTACGCCTTGGCGGGATCGGCCGTGTAGTCGTCCGGCAGCCAGATCCGCACCTTGACCGGCACGGTGACCGGGTCGATCGACGGCGTACCGCCGCGCGCCTGCATGATCGCCGAGGTGGTCATCGTGGCGTCGTACATTCTGCGGTCGCTGAGCAGGTTCGAGTTCGTCCACTGGGTGAGCGTGATGCCGTGCGAGTTCGCCGCCGGCAGCGGCGGTGCGGGCGGCGGCGGGAACGCCTGCGCCTGGGTCGGCACGCCCACCACGGCCGCGATCAACGCCGCCGCGACCGCGCACACCATCGCCGCGCGGCGCACGCGACGGCGGGTACGCCCCAGTGCGCGGGGCGCACCCCGGGCGCCGCCCCGCCCCGGTGCGTGCGTCCCGTTCGTTCCGCCTTTGCCGCCTCGGCCGCCTTTGCCGTCTGTACCGTCTGTGCCGTCCACGAACACCCCCGATGGCTCTTCGCCGTCTCGATGTGCCCCCACGCGGGCCCGACCTGGCGCAACCCTGGCCGACCCGGGACCGCCTGTCCTCCCGCACACGGTGGACATCGCGGGTAAACCTGCGCGGTAGCGCTCGGCTCGACCTGCACCGACCGCGGTATGACCTCACCACCCACGGCGCCCGACCCGGATGACAGAATCCGGTACATGACGCACCAGGATCGGACGAATTCCATACCCAATCTCGACCCGACCGGTCCGCTGATCGTCGTCGCGGCGGCCATCGTGCACGCGCGGCGGCTCATGGTGGTCAGCAAGAAGGCGGCGCCGGACCTGTTCTACCTGCCCGGCGGCAAGCCCGACCCCGGCGAGAACCCGCTGCAGACGCTGCGCCGCGAACTGGACGAGGAACTGGGCGCGCAACTCGTGGCACCGCGCTTCCTCGCCGACTTCGACTCCGTCGCCGCCCTGGAGGGGGTACCCATGCGACTCACCGTCTTCGAGACCCGCCTGGACCGCGACCCCGTACCGGCCGCCGAACTGGCCGACCTGCGCTGGACGTCCGGCCGGGACGACCACCTGCGCCTCGCCCCCGCGGTCACCGATCACATCCTCCCGCTGCTCCGCCGCACCGGCGCCCTCGCGGCCTGAGGCAATCGCCCACCCGTCGCGGCACTCGTCCCCAAATTCGGTCGCGTCGCCCCCGTACCGCGTGCCACCGTGGCGAATCGACACGAGGGAGGTCCGATGGCATCGGTCATCATCTGCGGCGCCGGCGTGGTGGGTCTGACCACGGCCCTGTTGCTCGCCCGCGACGGGCACGAGGTGACCGTGTACGAGGGCGACCCATCCCTCCCGCCCGAGGACCCCGCGCAGGCGTGGACCGCGTGGCAGCGTCCCGGCGTGGCCCAGTTTCGCCAGCCGCACAACCTGCTGCCCAGGTTTCGGGGCGTACTCGCCGAGGAACTGCCCGATGTGATCGAGCGGCTCGTGGCGGCCGGCTGCTTCGAGGGCAGCGCACTGCATCCGCTGCCGCCGAGCATCACCGATTACGTCCCCCGGCCCGAGGACGACCGTTTCCGCTTCCTCACCGGCCGACGCCCGGTGGTCGAAGCGGTGTTCGCGGCGGCCGCGGTCGCCGCCGGCATCCGCGTGCATCGCGGCATCAGGATCGCCGGCCTGCTCACCGGCGCACCGGTGCTCGCGGACACCACCCATGTGACCGGCGTCCGCACCGCCGACGGTGCCGAGGCGAACGCCGACCTGGTGGTCGATGCCACGGGCCGCCGCACCCGCTCGGCGCGTTGGCTCGCCGACGTCGGCGCACCGGAGCCGGCCGCCGACGCCGAGGACGGCGGATTCGCCTACTACACCCGCTACTTCACCGGCCCGCGGCAGCCGATGCGACGCGGCGCTCCCTACACCGAGTACGACACGTTCGCCCTGCTGACCATTCCGGGCGACAACGACACCTGGTCCGTCACCGTCGTCACCACGTCGGGCGACGCGCCGCTCAAGGCGCTCCGCGATCCCGAGATCTTCACCCGGGTGGTCGCGGCCTGTCCGGCCCAGGCCCACTGGCTGGCCGGTACGCCCGTCACGGACATTGTGGTGATGGCCGGAATCCTCGACTGCCGCCGCCGGTTCGTGGTGGACGGGCGCCCGGTCGCCACCGGCTTCGCGGCCGTCGGCGACGCGTGGGCGTGCACCAACCCCACCGCCGCCCGCGGCCTCAGCGTCGGCCTGGTCCAGGCCCAACTGCTGCGCGACGTACTCCGCGAACACGCCGACACCCCGGCCGAGTTCCCCCTGGCGTGGGACGAAGCCACCGAACGTGTCGTCACCCCGTACCACCAGGACCAGCTCGTCGCCGACCGCGCCCGCGCCGCCGCGATGAACCCGGACCGCACCACCGAACCACCCCCCACTCCAAGCCCGTTCGGCGCGGCCGCGTTCCACGACGCCGACCTCTTCCGCGCCCTCCTGGAAACCGCCACGTGCCTGGCTCTTCCCCAGGACGTCCTCACCCGCCCGACCATCCAAGCCAAACTCCGAACCCCTCACCCCACCTCCACCCCCGCCCCACCCAGTCCCACCCCCCAGCCCCTCACCCGTGTGCACCTGCTCCGACTACTCGCCGACTGACACCGACCGGCCCGGACGGAACGCCGGTTGAAGAAATATGTAGACCAGTCTAGTCTCATGCTCCATGGGACAGAAGGGCACCGACACGCGCAACCGACTGCTGGACGCGACTCGCGATCTGATCGAGGCCGGGGGCTACTTCGGTGCGGGCCTCAATCAGGTGATCGCGGCCAGTGGGGCGCCGCGCGGGTCGCTCTACTTCCACTTCCCGGGCGGCAAGGACCAGATGGTCGGCGAGTCCGTCCGCCGAGCCGGTCGGTCGATCGGCGACGCGATGGGAGGGTTGGCCGAATCCGGCGCGTCCGCCGCCGAGGTCGTCGAGACCGTACTGCGCCTGCTGGGCGACCGCCTGGAGGCGTCGGACTGGCTCAAGGGATGCCCCGTGGCCACCGTGGCACTGGAGACGGCCGCCACCAACGACAGGCTCCAGCAAGCCTGTTCGGAGGTCTACACCTCCTGGGAGGCGATCCTGCGCGCCCGACTGGCCGACCACCCGGACGCCGACGACCTCGCCGTCACGATCCTGGCCCTCGTCGAGGGCGCCCTCCTCCTGGCGAGGGCGCACCGCAGCCGAGACCCGCTCGACCGAGTCGCCCGCCGCATCACGACCCTCCTGAGCTGAACGCAGGCCGGATCCACTCCGGCCCACGCCTGTCCGCAAAATAAGTAGATCGGTCTACCGATCTCCATGTCACCCAAGGAGCCCCATGGACGCCATCGTCTTCGGTGCGACCGGCTTCATCGGCCGTGCCCTCGTCGCCGAGTTGTTGGGCCGAGGCCAACACGTGGCCGCCGCCGTCCGCAGCGACACCCTCACCCCCTGGCTCGCCTCCCGAGGCGTCGACACCGGCGGCCTCAGCGTCGTCCGGGCCGACATCACCCGTCCGCTCACCGCGCTGCCCGAGGTGTCCGACGTCTACAACACCGCCGGGCGCTACGCCTTCGGCCTGGACGAGGCCGAGGCGCGCGCCGTCAACGTCACCGGTGCGCTCAACGTGCTCGAATGGGCCGCCTCCCTACCCGGGCTGCGCCGCCTGGTCCACGTCAGCGGATACCGGGTCAGCGCCCCCGACGGCACACCCGACTACGCCGGATCCGGCGCGTACGAGGCGTCGAAGCTGGAGGCCGATCTCGCGATACGCGCCCGCGCCCGCGAGTCCGGCATCCCGCTGAGCATCGCCAATCCCGGCGTCGTCATCGGACCGGGCCAGTACATCGGCCTCGCGACCCTGGTCCGCGACCTGTGGCACGGCCGACTGCCCGCGCTGCCCGGCGGCCCCGACACCTTCGTGCCGATCGTCGCCCTCGACCACCTCGTCCGCTTCCTGGCCGAGATCCCGGCAGCGCCGGCGGGCGAACACCACTGGATCCTCGACGACACCACGCCCCCGCTACCCGAACTCGTCCGCACCATCGCCGACCACGCGGGCGTACCGGCCCCTCGGCACAACATCCCCGTCGGCCTCCTGCGCCGACTGCCGCGCCGGCTCACCAACGCCGACCCCGAGACGTTGTCCTTCCTGTCCACCGACCGCTACCCCACCACCTCCGCCCACACGTTCGCGGCCCGCGTCGGCCTGGCGATGCCCCCGGTCGACGATGCCCTGCGCACGTGGACCGACGACCTGGTGGCCGGCCGGTTCGGCACCGCGACGCCCTGGGCGAGCCCGTACGGCTTCCGCACCGTCGCCGGCAGCCCCACGTGGGTGGTCGGCGAACGACACCGCCCCGCCCACGTCCTCCTGCACGGCCTGCCGCTGAACGCCGACCTGTGGGCACCCGTCGCCGCCCACCTCACCGAACCGTTCCTGGCAGCCGACCTCCCCGGCCTGGGCCGCTCGGCCGCCGCACACTCCGTGGACGCCTGGCTGGCCGACCTGCTGCGCCCGGTCCGCACCCGCCCCGTCCTGGTCGCGCACTCGTCGGCCTGCGACCCGGCGCTGCGCTTCGCCGCCGCGCACCCGGAGCGCGTCGGCGCACTCGTTCTCGTCTCCCCGGCGTTCCTGCAACCTCCCGCCGCCCGCGTCACCCGCTCCGGCGCGGCCGTCCCGAGGTTGCGCCGGATGTCTCCCGCCCGCCTGGCCGAGGCACTCGGCGTCCCGGAGGGCCCGGCGGTGACCGGTGCGGCGGCCGACCTGCGCCGCCCCGGCGCGGCGGGGCGCGTGGTCCGCGCCCTGCGCACCACCGTCGCCGAACGCGAGCGCTCCCGGGCCCTGTTGACCCGCGTCCGCGTCCCGGTCCGTATCCTCGTCGGCTCGACGGATCCACTCGTCGTCCCGGTCGACCACCCCGTGACCGAGATCGCCGGCGCCGGCCACTATCCGCAACTCGTCGCCCCGGCCGAGGTCGCCCGCCACCTCGCCGGCACGGCCGTGGAAGCGTGAAGCGGTGCCCGCCCCACCCGCTCGCAGACGCCGTGGACGGGTTCAACCAAGGTGCGGACGCCGACGTCCGTAGCGGGTCGCGGCCTCGAAGGCGGCGCCGATCCGCAGGGCCGCCAGGTCCGAGCGCGGCGCGGTGACGATCTGGAGGCCCACGGGCAGGCCGTCGGGCGTGAACCCGGCCGGCACGGACAGGGCCGGCGCGCCCAGCAGGGTGACGAAGTACGCCGAGCGCATCCAGTCGAGGTAGGTGTGCTGGGCGACGCCCGCGACCGAGCGCGGGTATTCCAGCTCGGCGTCGAACGGCACGACCTGGCTGACCGGGGCCAGCAGGACGTCGTAGCGTTCGAAGAAGTCGATGCCGTCCGCGTACAGCCGGCTGTGCGCGATCGTCGCGCGCGCGAGGTCGGCCACACCGAGTCGGCGGCCCTCCTCGATGTTCCACACCAGGCTCGGCTTGAGCGCGGCACGCGAGGATTCGAGCACCTCGCCCAGCCCCACGTTGAACTCGTGGGCGCGCAGCGTGCGGAAGATCTCGTCGGCGTCGCGGAAGTCGGGGCTGTCCCGCTCGACCCGACAGCCGAGGTCGGCGAACACCGCGACGGCGGGCTCCAGAACGGCGAGCACCTCCGGATCCACCGGTACGCTGCCGCCGAGGTCGGGCGCCCAGGCCACCCGCAGGCCGCGCGGGTCGAGGTCGAGGGGCGCCGCGAACGCCGAGCCGGGCGTCTCCAATGCGATCGGGTCGTGCCGATCGGGCCCGGCCATCGCCGAGAGCAACAGCGCGGTGTCGGCGACGGTGCGACCCATCGGACCGGCCACGGACAGCCGCTCCCAACTGTTGCCCGAGGGCGCCTTCGGCACCCGGCCCGGCGTGGGGCGCAGCCCGACGACGTTGCAGAACGACGCGGGGTTGCGCAACGAGCCGCCCATGTCGCTGCCGTCGGCGATCGGCTGCATGCCCGCCGCCAGGGCCGCCGCCGCGCCGCCGCTGCTGCCGCCCGCCGAGCGGGTGGGCGCCCAGGGGTTGCGGGTGGTGCCGAAGACGGGGTTGAACGTGTGCGAGCCGGCGGCGAATTCGGGCACGTTGGTCTTCCCGATCCGGATCGCGCCGACCGCCAGGACGCGGGCCACCAGGGGGTCGTCGAAGTCCGGAACGTAGTCGGCGTGCAGCGGGGAGCCGTACGTGGTGCGCATGCCCCTGGTGTGGTGGGTGTCCTTGAACGCGATCGGCAGTCCGTGCAGCGGGCCGACGGCCTCGCCCCGCGCGAGCGCCGCGTCGGCCGCGCCCGCGGCGGCGAGGGCGCCTTCCGGGTCGAGGGTGACGATGGCGTTGATCGCGGGATCGACCGCCGCGACGCGGTCCAGGTGCGCCTGCACGACCTCGCGGCTGGACACCTCGCGCCGCCGGATGCGGCCGGCGAGGTCGGTGGCGTCGAGGTCGGGGATGTCGTCGGTCATGGGTGTCCTCACGCGGGCGTGTGGCGACGGCGGGCAACGAGGACGGTATCCACGAACCGGCCGGGAGCACCACGATGCGGCCGACCCGGCCTGCGACGCGGCGCTCACCGGCCCGGGCCCGGCAGCGAGTGGGGGCGGGTTGCCGGGCCCGCTTCGAGGGTGAGTGCCTGTTCGCGCAGGTCGTGGCCGAAGCCGCCCGGTGCTCGGCAGTCCAGGCGGGCCGAGGTGAGCACGCGGAGGGCGGACGTGCGCAGCACTCGGCGACCGGCCGCCTCCAACGCGTCGACCAGGGCGCGATCCTCGCCGACCACCAGCGGCGGGAATCCGCCGACCTCCAGGTACGCGTCGGCGGAGCAGCCGAGGTTGGCGCCGTGCACATGCGGCGAACGACCGGTCCAGGAGTCGTACCGGGCGGTGAACGCCGCCGCGCTGCCCGGCGGGTGTGCGCTCCAGTCGGCCACCCGCACGGTCCCGGCCACCGCGTCCCAACCCCGGGCGGCCCAGGACAACTGCCGGGTGAGCCAGTTCGGGGGCACCCGGCTGTCCGCGTCGGTGGTCACCAACCACACGTCCGCCGGGTCGAGTCGGCTCCGGCCCAGTGCCTCGGCGAAGCCGGCCGCGCGGGCCGCGCCCGCAGCACCCGCATCGCACTCGACCACCTCGGCCCCCAGCGTCCGGGCGATCGCGGCGGTGCGGTCCAGGCATCGGTCGGCGGTCACCACGATGTTCGTCGCCACCCCGCGCATCGCCAGGCGACCGCGGGCGGCGTGCAACGCGGCCAGGCAGCCGGGGAGTTCGCCCTCCTCGTCCCGGGCCGGCACCACCACGATCACGCCGCGCACCCGCCGGCCCGTACCCCCGGCGCTCACCGCAGCCCCTCGCGGGCCGCCGGGGACAGCGTGTCGGCGGGGGCGTCGGCACGGATCAGCACATCCAACAGGAAGTCGGGCTCACGGTGCTCCACCACCCGGACCAGGCCGGGCAACGCACGCACGGCGGCATGTACCCGCTCGGCGGAGAGCACGTGCTCCTCGGCCGCCGGCCGCCAGTGCACCGCGACGAGCGTGCCGCCGGGGGCCAGATCGGCGCGGGCCCGGGCCAACACATCGGCCAAGCGCGCCGGTTCGAAGTAGTAGAGGAACTCGGAGAGCACCACGAGATCGAAGGGGACCGCGCCCGGAGCGTCGGCCGGCGTCGGCCACTGCTCGGGCAGACGCCGGCACTCGACGGTGACGCCGGGCAGTTCGCGGGTACGCGCCCGCGCCTCGCGCACCGCGACCGACGCCAGGTCGCAGGCCAGCAGCCGTTCGCAGCGCCGGGCCAGCTCGGCCGTCAACACCCCGACCGAGCACGCCGGTTCGAACGCGCTGCGGTAGCGCTCCCGAGGCAGCGCGGCCAGGGTGAGTGCGTATTTGCGCCGGTCGTAGGCACGTTCGCCCAACTGCCAGGGGTCCGCGGAGTCCGCGTACATCTCCTCGAACCGGCGCGACGTGGGAGGAATCCGGCTCACCGGAACAGCACCTCGAAGTCCCTTTCGAAATGCGCGAGTTCCTCCGGAGGCAGAATCACCCGGTCGTCCGTGCCCGGCGCCGGCGGCGCGATCTGGCTCACGAAGCAGGCGATCGCACGCCGCTTGCGCCGCGCACCGTCGTCGGTGAGGTCGATCCGCACGGCCCGCGCCCACGGCACACGCGGATCCTCGGGACCGGCCCAGTGCCACATCCAGACCGGATACTCGACCAGCGGTGTCCCGGCCGCCGCACACGCCGCCGCGGCGATCCGGCCGGCCGCCTCGTGGTCGGCGTGCAGATCACCGGACCACGGCGCGGCGCACAGCGCGTACCCGGCCAGCAGCTCGACCAGCGCCGCGCGGGCCGCGGCCTCGTGTGCGGCGACCCCGGTGTCGGGCAGACCCAGCCGCACGATCTCGAACGCCGGCCCACCCGCCGAGAGCACCGCGAGCGCGCGCGTACTCTCCCCGACCCGACGCGCCGCCAACTCGGCCGGGGGAATCGGGCCGTCCGGGTGCGAGGCCTCGCCATCGGTGAGCACGACCACCCGAACCCGCTCGCCGGCCGCCGATGTGCTCGCCACCAGGCCGCCCACGCCCAGGACCTCGTCGTCGGGATGTGCCGCGACCACCACGAGTCCGCCGGTCGCGGGCGGCGCGATCCGGGGCAAGCCGTCCAGCCCGCGCCACCGGATCCAATCCCGCTCGGGCGTGCCCGGCGCCTGGATCGCGTTCACGGGTTCACACGTCGCGTCGACGAGGCGTCCGGGCCGCGCACCGAGATCGCGGTCGACCGTCGGCTCCGAACTCATCGGACGGTCGCCTTCGCTCGCTCGCCCCCGGTGCGCCCGGTCCGCTCGGCCCGCCCACCCGGCGCCGACGCCTCCGACGCCTCCGACGCCTCCGACACGAGCGTGCCGAGCCGCGCCAGGTCCCGTTCCGCGTGGTGTTGGCGGATGTAGACGGTGAGATCGGCGACCGCCCGGGCGTGCTCCCCGTCGTGACACAGCGGGCCGGCGCCCAGCGCCCGCCCCACCCGCTCCAACACCTCCGTACAGGTGCGTTCGACCAGGGCCCGCAGCCGCAACGCACGCACCTCGGCGGTGCCGGACCGGTCGGCCGGATCCGCGTCGATCTCCGCCGCGACGGCGTACAGCGCCCGCTCCGCCGTATGCAGGGCAAGGTCGACCGCACCCAGATGCGCCAGGCCGTGTGCGTCCAACCGCCCGGCCCGCGCGGCGGCCGTCAACGGGCGGGCCACCGCACGGGCACCACCGAACCAGCAGGCCGCGACGCCGGCGCCGCCGTGGTGGAACCCGGGCCGATCCAGGTAGGCGCCCACCGCGCCGAGCGGCCGGGCCGGCACCGCCGCCAATTCGACGTCCAGCGTCTGGCTGGCCGCCATGCCCACCGCCGGCCACGAGTCCGGCCTGGGCCGGTAGCCGACGTGGTCGAGGTCGATCCGGAACAGCCTCGACCCCTCCCCCGTGTCCGCGGTGACCAGAGCGTGTGTACACATCAGCGCGCCCGAGCAGTAGCGCCGGACCCCGTCCAGCACCCACCCCCCGTCCCGAGCCGTCGCGACCAGCCTGCTCCCCGGCGGCTCCGCGGCCCACACGCCCCAGCGTGACCCCTCCGGCACGGGCTCGGCGTCCGGTGCCACCTCGGCGATGATCGCGAGAGCGTCCGTATGCCCCTCCGCCAGCCGCCCCAGCGCCAGGTCCCGCTCGGCCGTCGCGACCAACACCCGCCACCGCGCGTCGGTCGCGCCGGCCCCGGGCAGGGCGAGGTTCGCTCCCGGGCCTGCCGCGAACTCGGCGAACCATCGACCCACCCGATCCGTGTGCCCGCCCGGCGACCCGTCGCTCACGCCCATGCCGCCGCCCCGCGCGCCTCGCACGTCCCTTGGATTCGCATTCACCCCGGCTACCCCCGGGGCGGACCCCTCATGCCACCGGTCCCCGGTCCCGTCGACACGGCGAGCCCACCCCACCCCGGCCGGGATACCGCACGGTAACCAACTCGTCGACGCGGCCCGCCCGTTGGGTGGAGTGCGGGGTGTGGCTCGTGAGGTGCCCGATGCCGGGTGTGCGGTCGGGGTGGCCGGGCAGAGGTGGGTGGAACCATCGGATCCGAGGACGTCGGACGCAGGTCGACAAGCGTGCCGCGACGCCGTCGCCGCACGTCCGACCCGGAGGTGCACGACGGAGGTGCACATCGGTTGCGGCTGTCGTGGTTCGGGCCCGCACCCCCGCGACAGATGTACGCACGCCGGCAACGGCACTCGCCGCCGGCGACGCACCGAGATCCGTCAGGATCGGCTGGAGTCCCGCACATGAACACCCTTCCCCGCACACCCTCTTCCACCCCGGTCCGGATCCGCTTCCGGGTCCTGCCGAACACTCCCGGCACGCCGGCGCGGGTCCGCGCCGAGGTGCGCGGCAGACTCCGCACATGGGGTTGGCCGGAGGAACGCGCGGACGACGTCGTCCAGGTCGTCTCCGAACTCGTGGGCAACGCCCTGCGCCACACCGACGACGAGGCCCACCTGCGGCTGACCCGCACCTCGGACGGCGTCGACGTCGAAGTGGCGGATCACCACCGCGAACTCCTCGTGCTCCGACGTCCCGCGGACGGCGACGGCGGCCACGGCCTCCACCTGCTCGATCTGCTCACCACGCACTGGACCGTCGAGCAACACACCACGGGCAAGCTCGTGCGCGCGCACATCCGTCGCTGATCCGACCATGGGCGGCGCCCACCCGCCGCGTGTCAGGCGCGGCGGAACGGGCATTCGGAGGTGCATGGATCAGTCGGAAACCCCCGTCCTGGACGCCCTGACCGCCTATCACGAACGGGCCTACACACCCTTCACCCCACCGGGCCACAAGCAGGGCAGAGGCATCGACGCCCACACGATGGCCGTCCTGGGGCGGGCCGTGTTCGGCTCCGACGTGCTCGCGACCTCCGGACTGGACGACCGCATGTCCACCGGTCGGGTCCTGGAACGGGCCCAGGAGTTGATGGCCGAGGCGGTCCACGCCGAGCACACCTTCTTCTCCACCTGCGGCAGTTCCCTCTCGGTCAAGAGCGCGATGCTCGCGGTCGCGGGACCGCACGAGAAGCTCGTGGTCTCGCGCGACGCGCACAAGTCCGTGGTCTCCGGGCTGATCCTCTCCGGCGTGCGCCCGATCTGGGTGGACCCGGCGTGGGACCCCGAACTGCACCTCGCGCATCCGCCCCGGGCCGAGGCGTACGAGGCCGCCTTCGCCGCCCACCCCGACGCCCGGGGCGCGCTGGTGACCAGCCCGACGCCCTACGGCACCTGCGCCGACCTGGTCGGGATCGCCGAGGTGTGCCATCGGCACGGCCGCCCCCTCATCGTCGACGAGGCGTGGGGCGCGCACCTGCCCTTCCATCCCGATCTGCCCACGTGGGCGATGGACGCCGGCGCCGACGTCTGCGTGACCAGCGTGCACAAGATGGGCGGTGGGCTCGAACAGAGTTCGGTCTTCCACCACCAGGGCGACCTGGTCGATCCGCACGTCCTGCGCGCCCGCGCGGACCTGCTCGGTACGACCAGCCCCAACGTCCTGATCCACGCCGCGCTCGACGGATGGCGCGCGCACATGGTCGCCAAGGGCCACGAACTCCTGGACGCGGCGCTGGGTCGGGCGCACGACGTGCGCGCGACCATCGAGGACATCGACGGCCTGCATGTGAACCGCGCCGAATTCCTCGGCCCCGACCGCGCCCACGACCTCGATCCGCTGCAGATCATCATCGACATCTCCGCGCTGGGCCCGACCGGCTACGCCGCCGCCGACTGGCTGCGCGAGCAGCACCGGATCAACCTCCACGTATCCGACCACCGCCGGATCAGCGCGCAGCTGACCTACGCCGACGACGACCGCACCACCGCGACGCTCACCCACGCCCTGCGCGCCCTGGCCGCGACACCGCCGATGTCGGCCTCCGCACCGGCACCGATCCACGTCCCCGGTCCGCGTGAACTACGCCTGGAACAGGAGCAGTTGCCCAGGGACGCGTTCTTCGCCGAGACCGAGCAGGTGTCCGCCCGCGCGGCGATCGGTCGGGTCTGCGCCGAAATGCTCACCCCGTACCCGCCGGGCATCCCCGCCGTCCTGCCGGGCGAACGCCTCACCCGTCCCGTCGTCGACTACCTGACCTCGGGAGTACACGCCGGCATGGTCGTCCCGGACGCCGTGGACCCCGGGCTGGACACCATCCGTGTCGTGGCCGACCGTACGAACAGCCGGCGCGCGTAGCGGCTCGCTCAGCCCTTCGCCCCGACGGCGCACGCCGCCGCCGAGCCCGCGCCCGTCGGCCCGAGCATGCCCGCCCGCAGGGTGGTGAAGGCGCGGCTGAGCAGGCGCGAGACGTGCATCTGGGACAGTCCCAGCCGGTCGCCGATCTCGGCCTGGGTGAGGTCGTCCCAAAAGCGCAGCTTGAGGATGCGGCGGTCGCGTTCGCCGAGTTCGGCGATCAGCGGGCGCAACGATTCGCGGTCGACGACCAGATCCAGCGCCGGGTCGGGGGCACCGTGCCGGTCGTGCCCGGTGCCGCCGCCGTCGCCGCGCTCGGTCTCGGGGGCCGAGGTGTCCAGGGATTCGGTGCGCAGCGCCGCGCCCAGTTCCAGGCCCATGCGCACGGTGTCCCGGTCCAGGTCGAGGTGGCGGGCGAGTTCGGCGTGGTCGCAGTCGCGGCCCAGGCGGGCGCCGAGTTCGTCCCGGGCGCGGACCAGCTTCAGGTACAGCTCCTGCTCACCGCGGCACGCGTGCACGGCCCAGGTGTGGTCGCGGAAGTAGCGCTTGAGTTCGCCCGCGATGGTCGGGACGGCGTAGGCGAGGAATCCGGAGCCGCGACCGGGGCGGTAGCCGTCGACCGCCTTGATCAGGCCGATCGCGGCGACCTGGCGCAGGTCCTCGCGCAGGTCGGTCCGGCGGGTGTAGCGGGCGCAGGCGTAGGCGACCAGGTTGAGGTTGTCCTCGACGATGTCGTTGCGCAGTCGGGCGTACGCGTGGGTGCCGGGTTCCAGGGTCGCGAGACGGGTGAGGTTGCGGTCGGTCTCGGCACGCAGGTGCGCGCGGGCTTCGGCGTTGTTGCGGCGATCGGTCATCGCGAAACGGGCCTCCGAACGAGGATGCGACGGACGCCGGGGGCCCTGGGTGGGTGAACGTCGAGCACGGCCCGGGGCGGGGCCGCCCTTTGATCCCTTCCACCTCATGGCCCGCCCACACCCCGTGAAGGGGAGCGGGCGGGCGACGCCCAGCGGCACGGAACCGGCGGGAACGAGGCCCAGTACACGGGGCGCCATCCGGGGCGTCGCCGTATCACGCTGTCCGCCGGCCCGATGACACAGGGACATTTCCAGGGGAACACACGGCCGCCCGAACTTCGCGCCGACCCGCCGCGCGGAAATCCGCGAGGATCGCCGCGGAACGTCGGGGAACACCGGGCTTCACCGAGGCCCGCCGAAAATCGTCGGTAAAACCTGGCCGCCCTCAGGAATGGGCACCGAGGACCGGGGCACGCACGGAGCGGAGGTGCAAACCATGATTCCCCTTCTTCTCGTCCTGCTTCTGGCCCTGATCCTCTTCGGCGCCGGATTCGCGCTCAAGGTGCTGTGGTGGGTCGCCGTAGCCGTCCTGGTCATCTGGCTGCTGGGCTTCCTGTTCCGCTCGACCGGCACCGGCGGAAGCCGAGGCCGCTGGTATCGCTGGTAATCCGAAATACGCGCCCCGACGGCGCGGCCTCCGGAAGGCGGGGCGAGGGTGCGTTGCGTTCGGATTCCGAACATCCGCACCAGCGCACCCGCCTTTCCCATACATATCGGTATTCCCACGAGCCCCGTGGACCACGGCACGGATTCGCGCCGGCGGGTATTTCCGTCGGTCGGGGCGAATTCCCGTCGATTCGGGTCCGCCGTCCGCGCCGTGGCGCAGGCCACGAAAAAATCACCGCCGCACCCGGTGCCGACACGAAGTCGGGGTAGCCGTGCGGCATGACAAACGTGACGCCCCTTGCCGCGGTGGGCATCGCCGCCGTGCTCCTGCTCGCCGTACTGCTCATCATCCCGGTGGTGGCCGGTGTCCGCCGCAAGCGCCGCCCGCCGCCCCCGCCGCCGCACGGCGGGGTTGCGAGCGGCCCGGCGACACGCGACGACATCGGCAGGCGGGAACCCTCCGAGGTTCCTCGGGACGGCCACCGGCGCGGCCCGCACGAGCAGCCCGGCTTCGGCAATCTCGGCTCCCGCCCCGCCGACCCGGGCCAGGACGGCCGGGGCTGATGGTCGGGTACCGGCCGGGACCCGGTTTGACGGGACCGGTCTCGGGCCAGACTTCGGGGGTGAACGAGCGTGGGGTGGCGATCGAGGTCCTGCTGGTCGAGGACGATCCCGGGGACGTGCTGCTGACGCGGGAGGCATTCGCGGACAGCGTCCCCAGTTCCCTGCGCGTGGTGGGCGACGGTGTCGCGGCCCTGGACTTCCTGTACCGACGCGCGGGCTACGAGGACGCGCCCCGGCCGGACCTGATCCTGCTGGATCTCCAGTTGCCCCGGATGGGCGGCCGCGAGGTGCTCGAACACCTGAAGGCCGATACCGACCTGCGGCGGATACCCGTGGTGGTACTCGCCTCCTCGTCCGCCGAGGAGGACATCCTGCGCAGCTACGACCTGCACGCCAACGCGTACGTGACCAAGCCCGTGAACCTGGACGACTTCGTGGCGACCGTCCGCGGGGTCGACGACTTCTTCCGCTCGATCGTGCGCCTGCCCGACCAGATGTGAACACGGGGCAGCGCACCACACGGCCGCGGCCGACGAATCGGCGCCGTGACCGTGCACCGTGAACCGTGAATCGAAAGGCCCGGCACCATGACCGAAAACGACCTGACCGACCGGCGCGTCCTGGCGATCGTCACCAACTACGGGGTCGAGCAGGACGAACTGGTCGTCCCCGTTCGGGAACTGCGCGAGTCCGGCGCGGAGGTGGCCATCGCGGCGCCCTCGGCGGAGCCGATCCGCACGCTCGTGAGTGACAAGGACCCGGGCGTGGCCGTGGAACCCACGCTCGTCCTCACCGACGTGGACCCCGCCGGCTACGATCTGCTGCTCGTACCCGGCGGCACGCTCAACGCCGACTCGCTGCGGCTGAACGACACGGCGCTCGCGATCGTGCGCTCGTTCACCACGTCCGGCCGCCCCGTGGCCGCCATCTGCCACGGCCCGTGGTTGCTGGTCGAGGCCGACGTCGTCCGCGACCGCACGCTGACCTCGTATCCCTCGGTCGCGACGGACATCCGCAACGCCGGCGGCCGCTGGCTCGACGAGTCGGTGGTCCGCGACGACACGGGCGACTTCGTCATGATCACCTCACGCAACCCGGGCGACATCAAGGACTTCCTCGGCCAGATCGAAACGATCCTCGGCCGCTGAACGGCTGCCGGTAGCCGACCACCGCTACGCGAAACCGCCCCCGCCGACACTCGTCGATCGGGGGCGGTTTCGCGTTGGTGCGAAGGTGCGGCCGGGCGGCGCTCAGTTGCCGAGCGCCTGCTGGAGCTGCTTCTTGTTCATCGAGGAACGGCCTTTGATATTGCGGCGTTTGGCGTCCGCGTAGAGCTGGTCGTAGGTGGGCCCGGTGGATCCGGAGTGCGAATGTTTGCCGCCTCGACGACTGGCCGGCATGTCTTTCAGCGACGTGCGGCTCGCGGTCTTGGACTCGCCCGCCTGGGCACGTTCCTTGTTCACCGTGCGGGCCGCGATCTCCTCGGCGCGCTTGGTGGATTCACCACGCTTCTTCGCACTGTCCTTGATGTGCTCGTACTGTCGTTCCCGCTTGGGACTCGATCCCCTGGGCATGGCGCCCCTCCTGTCTCACCGAGTGAAAATCGGACAACACGGCCCGTACCCGGCCTGTCCACGAGCATGCGGCCCGGCGCCGTGGCCGCGGGTCCTCGGGTCAGCCGGTGCGGCGACGCACGATCACCGCCGCGGCCAGGGCGAGGGCCGCCGTGCCGCACAGCGGGCCCGCGTGGTGGGCCGACCACTGTTGGAGGCTGCGGGCGTGGGCCCGATCGTCGAAGTCGCCATGGGCGCCCCGGTCGGTTCCGGGCGCGTCGTCCAGCGGTCGGTCCAGGTTGTCGGGCCGGTCCTCGTCGCTCGGGTGGTCGGTTTGTTGGGAGGCGTACCCGGTGCGGGCCAGGTAGCGGTCGAGGAGCGCGGGGAAGGCGCGGTTGGCCGCCACGGTCGCGACGGTGGAGGCGCCGACCCGGTATTCGCGGCGGCGGGGGTGGTCGGCGGCGTACACCACCGCGCGTGCGGCGACCTCGGGCTGGTAGATCGGCGGCACCGGTTGCGGCATGCGGGACAGGCGGTTGCGTACCCAGGAGAACTGGGGTGTGTTGACCGCGGGCATCTGCACCACGGTGATCCGCACCCGGCTGCGGTCGTGCAGCAGTTCGGTACGCACCGAGGAGGTGAAGCCGTTGATGGCGTGCTTGGCGCCGCAGTAGGCCGATTGCAGGGGGATGGCCCGCTCCCCCAGCGCCGAGCCGACCTGGACGACGGTGCCGCTGTTGCGCGGGCGCATTCGGCGCAGCGCGGCGCGGGTTCCGTTGACGTAGCCCAGGTAGCTGACCCGGGTGACCCGTTCGTACTCGTCGGGCTCGATCTCGGTGAACGGGGCGAACACGGAGGCGAAGGCGACGTTGACCCACACGTCGATCGGGCCGAGTTCGGCCTCGACCCGGGCGGCGGCGGCCTCGACTTGGCCGTGGTCGGCGACGTCGGTGGGAATCACGAGCGCGCTGCCCCCGGCGGCCCGGATTTCGGCCGCGGCCGCCTCCAGTCCGGCGCGGCCCCGGGCGAGCAGCGCGACCCGGTCGGTGCGGGCGCCGAACAGTCGGGCGGTGGCGCGGCCGATGCCGGCGCCGGCGCCGGTGATCACCACGGTGCGGGGCGTGTACGTCATGCCGGTTCCGCCTTTGCGTCGGGCCAGGGCGCGGCCAGGCGCGCCGCGCACTCCAGCAACATCGCGTGCACGAACGCCTGGGGCAGGTTCCCGCGCATCTGTCGCTGTTCGATGTCGTATTCCTCGGAGTACAGACCGGGCGATCCGCACGCGGCGCGGTTGCGTTCGAACCAGCGCAGCGCCTCGATGTCGTGGCCCTGCTGGTGCTCCGCCAGGGCCACCACGAACCCGCAGAGCAGGAACGCGCCTTCGGCCTGCGCGAGGGGGCGTTCGTCGTGTCGGAAGCGGTAGGCGTAGTGGTCGTCGGCGAGTTCGGCGAGGTAGGCGTGCAGCGTGGCTCGGGTGCGCGGGTCGTCGGCGGGCAGCGCGCCGCGCAGTGGCGGCAGCAGCAGTGCGGCGTCGGTGCCGCGATCGTGCGGGGAGCGCTGCCAGTGGCCGCGCGGGTGCAGGTGGCTGCGGGCGGTGTCGGCGGTGATGGCGTCGGCGGCCTCGATCCAGTCGGTTCGGCCTCCGGCGTGTCGGGCCATGGCGCGCAGGCCGGCCGCACAGATGAGCCGGCTGTGCGTCCAGGGTCGCGGCTCCAGTTCCCAGATGCCGGCGTCGGGCCGGTGCCGGCGGTCGAGGACGGTCGCGGCGGCGATTTCGGCCGCCCGCCGGCCGTCGTCGTCGAGGCGGTCGAGTTCGGCCGCGGCGGCGAACAGCAGCAACGCCTCGCCGAAGACGTCGAGTTGGTACTGTCGGTTGACCCGGTTGCCGATCCGGTCGTGGCCGCCGGGGTAGCCGGGCAGGTCGAGTCTGCGCTGGTCGGGCACCGGGCCGCCGGCGGCGGTGTACGCGGGCCTGAGGTCCGGGCCGTGGTCGAGCAGCCGGGCGGCGACGAAGCGTACGGCATCGTCGAGCGGGGCGGACACGCCGGACACGGCGCCGGCTCGACCCGCGTAGCACTGGTCGCGGATCCAGACGTAGCGGTAGTCGTAGTCGCGCTCGCGTTCGGCGCGTTCGGGCAGGCTGGTGGTGGCCGCCGCGACCATGCCGCCGGTCGAGGCGGTCAGGCCGCGCAGCACGGCGCAGGCGTGCCGGGCGTCGCGCGGCGCGATGGTGGTGTCCAGGTCGGGGACGGCGCGGGCCCAGGCACGTTCGCTCTCATGCCAGGCGTGGTCGGCGTCGACCGGTGCGGGCAGCGGCCCGTCGCCGACCTCCAGGACCAGATCGTGGCGTGCGCCCGCGGCCAGGGTGACCTCGAAGCCCAGGCGCCCGTCGTGCGCTCGCGCCGCCGCCGCGCCGGTCCAGCGCAGCCGCAGGTCGCCGGCCCGCGTGTGCCAGACGCCGTGCTCGTCCCGGGTCGACGGCGGCGCCGGGTGCGGCCGGCCGGGGCCGGCGCCGGGTTCGAGCACGACACGCACGTGCGCCGGGCCGTGCACGGCGATGATCCGGCGCAGCAGCACCGCCCGCCGGCGGTCGCCGGGGAAGGCCAGGGCCTCCCGGCATTCCACGATGCCGGTGTCGGTGATCCATCGGCTGCGCCAGATCAGGGTGCCGGGCTCGTAGTGGCCGCCCCACACGAAGCGGTCGACGGGAGTGATCGCGTAGCCGCCGGTGCCGCCGATCAGCCGGGCCAGGATCGGGTCGGAGTCCCAGTGCGGCGCGCACATCCACACGATGTCGCCGCGCGGGCCGATCAGCGCGCCGCGTTCGCCGTCGGCGATCAGGGCGTAGTCGCGCAGGGCGTGCGGCGGAAAGTCGGGGGGTGTACTCATGGCGGTCCCGTCTCAGCCGACTCGGTGTCGCTCGACCCGGTCCGGGCGCGGGGTCAGGCCGTGGCCGGGGGCGGTGGGGTCGGGGGTGAGGGAGCCGCCGGCGGGGTCGAGAGTGCCGTCGAAGAGCAGGTTCTCGATCCGCACGTGGTCGTGGAACCATTCCAGGTGGCGCAGGTTGGGCACCGTCGCGGCGGCGTGCGCGTGGGCGTGTGGGGCGCAGTGGCCGGAGATGTCGAGTCCGTGGGCCTGGGCGAGCGCCGCCACGCGCAGCCAGACGGTGATGCCCCCGCAGCGGGTGGCGTCGGCCTGGAGGCAGTCGACGGCGTGTGCGGTGGTCATCGCGGCGAAGTAGGGCAGCGTGTAGCCGTATTCGCCGGCGGCGACGTCGGCGAGGACCGCGTCGCGCACGGCGGCGAGTCCGGTGAGGTCGTCGGAGGAGACCGGTTCCTCGTACCAGCGCACGTCGTGGTCGGCGAGCGCGCGCCCGACGCGCACGGCCTGTTTGGCGCGGTAGGCGCCGTTGGCGTCGACGTACAGGTGGGCGGTGTCGCCGATGGAGGCGCGGGCGCGGGCAACCCGGTCGAGGTCGCGGGCTTCGCGGGTGCCCCACGACTCGCCGATCTTGATCTTGACCCGGGGGATGCCGAAGTCCTCGGTCCAGGTGCGCAGTTGCCGGTCCTGCCGGCCGTCGTCGTAGGTGGTGAAGCCCCCGCTTCCGTAGACGGGCACCTCGGTTCGGGCCCGGCCGAGCAGGTCGGCCAGGGGCAGGTCGAGGAGTCGGGCCTTGAGGTCCCACAGGGCGATGTCGACGGCCGAGATGGCGCAGGCGATCAGTCCGGGCCGGCCCATGTTGCGGACGGCGCGGTGCATGGCCTCGTTGGCCGCGGGCACGTCCGACGCCGGGCGGCCGGTGACGATGCGGGCGAGTTCGTCGCGCACGAACGTGCCGGTGGCGGGTGCCGCGTAGGTCCAGCCGATGCCGGTGGTCGTCGCGGCGTGTGCCCGCACGAGGATCACGGTGGTGGCATCCCAGGCGAGTGTGCCGTCGGCCTCGGGGGCGTCGGTGGGCACGGTGTAGACCTCGACCGTGATCCGCTCCACGATGGGGCCGGTCATCGCCGCTCCGCCGGGCGTTCGGGGGCGCGCAGGCCGGCGCGGGCTCCGGCGGCGAGGCGCTGCGCGGCCCGGTCGACCAGCGCCATGATGGTCAGCGCGGGGTTGGCGCTGCCCTGGGTGGGCAGCACGCTGCCGTCGGTGACGAGCAGGTTGGCGACGGCGAAGCTGCGCAGGTCGCGGTCGACGACGCCGGATTCCTCGTCGGCGGCCATCCGGCAACCACCCACCAGGTGGGCGTAGCGGTCGATGGTGATCGTCTCGCGGGCTCCGGCGGCGCGCAGGATGTCCTCCATGACGTGGGTGGCGGCCTTGATCAGCTGCCGGTCGTTGTCGCATTGGGTGTAGTCGAACGCGGCGACGGGCAGCCCGTGCCGGTCCTTCTCCCGGGCGAGGGTGACCCGGTTCTCGGCCCGGGGCAGCAGTTCGCACAGCGCGCCGAGCGTGGCCCAGTGCACGTAGTCGCGCATGTAGGTGCGCAGGTCCTCGCCCCAGTGGCCCTGGGCGGCCACGTGCTCGGCCCAGGTGATCGGCAGCGGGGACACGGTCTGGATGGCGAAGCCGCGCCGGTAGGGTTTGGTGGGATCGCTCTCGTAGAACTCCTCGCTGGAGACCTCGGGCGGCGGGGCCTTGTAGGCGCGGATCTCCTGCGGGAAACGACCCGCCGTCTGCGGTGCGCCCTGCACCATGAGGTAGCGGCCGACCTGGTCGTGCCGGTTGCACAGCCCGTCGAGGAAGTGCCGGTTCGCCGAGTTGAGCAGCAGGCGCGGGGTCTCGATCGAGTAGCCGGCGACCGCGACGTGTCGGGCGCGCTGGCGGTATTCGCGTCCGCCGTGCCGGTAGCGCACGCCGGTGGCGTACCGTCCCTGCGCGTCGGTGTCGATCCCGACGGCCATGCAGTCCGCGCGGATCTCGGCACCGTGCGCGAGGGCGTCGGGCACGTGGGTGATCAGCGGCGACGCCTTGGCGTTGACCTTGCAGCCCTGGAGGCAAAAGCCCCGGTAGATGCAGTGCGGACGGTTCCCGAAACGTCCGTTGGTGATCGCGACCGGGCCCACCCGGGCCTCGATGCCCAGGGCCGCCGCGCCGCGCAGGAAGATCTCGCCGTTGCCGCCGACGGGGTGGGGCGCGTACGGGTAGGGGTGCGGGTCGCCCCACGGCCAGTACTGGCCGGCGACGGGCAGTTCTTGTTCGATGCGCGTGTAGTGCGGTTGCAGGTCCGCGTAGGTCAGCGGCCAGTCGGCGCCCACGCCGTCCAGGGTGTGGGTGGCGAAGTCCGAGGGGTGCAGGCGCGGTACGAAGCCGGCGAAGTGCACCATCGAACCGCCAACGCCGCGCCCGGAGTTGTTGGAGCCCATCGGCACCGGGTCGGCGCCGCCGATCACGCGCGGCTCGGTCCAGTACAGCCGGTGCGAGCCGGCCTCGTCGCTGATCCAGTCGGCGTCCGGGTCCCAGAAGGGTCCGGCCTCCAGGCACACCACGCTCCAGTTCGCCCGGGCCATGCGCTGGGCCAGGGTCGCGCCGCCCGCTCCGCAGCCGATGATCACGAGGTCGACCTCGTCGTCCGGGTCGTGCCGGCGCATGTCGCTGATCGCCCGCCTGTCGAAGCGGGTGCCGTCGTTGGGCAACAACCATGCGGAGGCGTTGCGTTCGCGTACCGCGCGGTCCGAGCGCAGGTTCTCCCGCAACGTCTCGCGGGCGGCCCGGCGGCGGCCGGTCCGTACGGCCGGCAGGCGCGGACGGGTCACCGGACGCACGGCGGCGCGGGGTTCGGCGGCCGGGCGGTCCCGCGCGACGGGGTCGGCGGGGTCGGCGTCGGCGACCTCCCAGGGCTCGCGGCGATCCACCCCGGTACGGGCGTAACCGCGCGGGTAGGCGGGGCCGCCGAAGCCGATCTCGTTCCAGGCCAGGGGGTGCGAGTAGAACGCGGTGCAGGCGTAGCGCGTCCACAGGCCCCAGACCCGACCGCCGGGCATGCCGTGCCAGTCGTCGGTACCTCGCTCGGCCACGGATCGGATCAGCCGGGCCTGCCGGGTGTGGTCGAGCGCGGCGAACGCGGCGGCGTGCGCGTCCCGGGCGTCCGCGTCCAACCCGGCGAGCGAGGCCCGCCAGGCCGGCCCGTCCTCGGGCATGTCCGCGTAGCGCCAGCCGTCGGTGCTGCCCTCGGCCAGCCGCTCGTCGATCATCTCCGGTACGGGGACGCGGGGTTCGTCCCACTGGGCGAGCAGGTGGTCGAGCAGTGCCGCCGCGCAGGCCGCCTCGGCGCGGGTGAAGAACCTCGGCGCGTCGTCGTCACGCGGGCGGGTACGGGCAAGCACCGCCTCGGCGGTGGCCCGGTCCCACGCGTCGGCCTGCGCACGCACGTCGTAGCCGGGAAAACGCCGGTTGCGCCCGCCCGGCGCGTCCCCCGGCGCGTCCTCCCCCGGCGCGTCCACTGGGGACCCGGTCCGGGTGCGCGCGTCCTCCCCCGCCGGTCGGCGGCGCTCACCGCCCATCGGCGTCCTCCCGGCGCAGGATGGCCGCCAGCAGCCCCATCCCGCCGACCATGGTCACCAGGAGCGGCGCGAACACGGGCGGTCCCATCTCCACGTTGTAGCGGGCCATCGACCACCCACCCGGCTTCTGGGCGACACCGCGCAGGTGCAGGTAGGTGCCCTGGAGGCCGTTGGCCACAATCGCCGCCGAGGCGATCGGCAGCGCGGTCTTGGCCATGCGCCGGTCGGCGAATCCGGCGACGCCCGCGAGGGCGCCGATCGGGCCGAGTACGACGGGCCACCACATCACGCGGTTGCCGAAGCCCGCGCGATCGTGTTCGAGATAGATCTCCGCCGCCGTCACGAGGGAGCCCGCCGCGGTGAGCAGCGCGAGGGTGCGCTCGAACCGTCCGTGCCGCACGTTGCGCACCAGGCGGTCGAGCGCCGGCACGGGGGTTGTGGCGTGGGTCGGCATCGACCTCACTGCCCCTCGTCCGCGCCCGGCCGATCCGAACGGTCGCGCCCGCCGGGCAACATCTCCTGGAGCTTGGCCTTCAGGCCTTGGCGGATCATCCCGCCCCGGTCGCTGTCGCCCTGCACGACGGCGGCCACCGCCGCCTCGATCTGGTCGAGCGTGGCGTGCGGCGGGATCGGCGGCACGGCGGGGTCGGTACGGAAGTCGAGGACGAACGGCCGATCCGCGGCCAGCGCCTCGCGCCAGGCCGGCTCCACGTCCTCGGGTCGGTCCACCCGCAGGCCGCCCAGCCCGATCGAGCGGGCGAAGTCGGCGTAGGGCACGTCGGGCAGGTGTTGCGACTCCTCGAACTGCGGCGCGCCCTCCATCGCCCGCATCTCCCACGTGACCTGGTTCAGGTCCTGGTTGTTCAGGACGGCGACGACCAGGCGCGGGTCGCTCCATTCGCGGCGATACTTGCCCGCGGTGATCAGTTCGGCCATGCCGTTCATCTGCATCGCGCCGTCGCCGACCAGGGCGATCGCCGGTCGCTCCGGGTGGGCGAACTTGGCGCCGATCGCGTACGGCACGCCCGGGCCCATGGTGGCCAGGGTGCCGGAGAGCGAGCCGCGCATGTCGCCGCGCATCCGCAGGTGCCGGGCGTACCAGTTGGCCGCCGAGCCGGAGTCGGCGGTGACGATCGCGTCGTGCGGGAGCAGCGCGTCGAGCGCGTGCACGACGTATTCCGGGTTGATCGGGTCCGCGTCCACCGCCGCCCGCCGCTGCATCACCTGCCACCACCGCGCCACGTTCGCCTCGATGCCCGAACGCCACGCGCCGTGCTTCTTGGCCCGTACCAGCGGCAGCAGTCGGCGCAGCGTCTCGCGCGCGTCGCCGATCAGGTTGATCTCGAACGGGTAGCGCAGCCCGATCATCGAGGGGTCGATGTCGATCTGCACCGCCCGGGCCCGGTCGTACTCCGGCAGGAACTGCGAATAGGGGAAGTTCGACCCGATCGAGATCAACGTGTCGCACTCGCGCATCAGTTCGTACGAGGGCCGGGTGCCGAGCAGGCCGATGGAGCCGGTGACGTAGGGCAGTTCGTCGGAGAGCACGTCCTTGCCGAGCAGCGCCTTGGCCACGCCGGCGCCGAGCAGTTCGGCCAGTTCCTCGACCTCCGCCCGGGCGCCGCGCGCACCCTGGCCGACCAGGATGGCGACCTTCTCCCCGTCGTTGAGCAGATCCGCGGTGCGGCGCAGGTCCTCGTCGCCGGGTACCGGCGCGGACCAGGTCGTCCCGAGACTGGACGGCACCATCTTGAAGGCATGCCCGGGAGCGGTGTAGTCAAGGTCCTGGACGTCGGAGGGCACGATCACGGCGGTGACGGTGCGCCGCGCGGCGGCGATCCGGATCGCCCGGTCCAGCACGTTGGGCAGCTGTTCGGGCACGGTCACCGTCTCGCAGTACTCGGATGCGACGTCCTTGTACAGGCTCGCCAGGTCCACCTCCTGCTGGTACGAGCCGCCCATCGCGCTGCGCGCGGTCTGGCCCACGAGCGCCACGACCGGGACGTGGTCGAGCTTGGCGTCGTAGAGGCCGTTGAGCAGGTGGATCGCGCCCGGCCCGGAGGTGGCGGCGCACACCCCGACCCGGCCGGAGAACTTGGCGTAGCCCACCGCCTGGAACGCGGCCATCTCCTCGTGTCGCGCCTGGATGAATCGTGGTCGGTCGTCCGCCCGTCCCCACGCGGCCAGCAGGCCGTTGATGCCGTCGCCCGGGTAGGCGAAGACGTATTCGACGTCCCATTCGCGCAGCCTGGCCAGGATCCGGTCCGCGACCTTCTCCGACATGACGTTCCCTCTTCCCTTCATCGGCGCCACCGCGTGGGTGCCCGGCGCACCACCACGTTCCGGGAAACGCGATCGTGGCCTTGCTGCTAACCGCGCGTCGGCTCGGGAAACGACCCATCGAGGCAAAGAGTCGGTAGGCGCCCGCTCGGCGGATCCTCCCGGCGGGGCAGGCATCACCGGCACGATCACGGGTAGCGGCGCAGTCCGGAGGTGGTCTCCCGTGTCCCGTGCCGTCCGCTACGGCGGGTCGTTGTTCGTGGCCTGCCTGGCGCTGTACCTCGCGCTGATCTCGACCGTGGAACCGCTCGAATGGGCGATCGGCGCCGGCGCGGCGCTGCTCGGGGCGGGGTTCGGGCTCGGCGCCCACCGGGTGGCGGACCCCGCCGTCGACGCGCCGCGCACCGCCTCCGCTCGGGCACTTCGGCTGCCGGTGGCGTGGTCCCTGGACGCGGTTCGCGAGTGTGGACTGCTGCTGCGGGTGGTCGCGGTCGGCGCGGCGCGGCGTGAGGTGGGCGGCCGGTTCGAGCGGGTACGTCCGGCGCGGGCGGTCCGGTCGGCCACCGCCGCGTTCGTCCTGTCCGCCACGCCGGGTGCGTACGCGGTCGACCTCGACGACGCGGGCGTGCTCACCGTGCACACGCTGCCCCTGGGCCGTTCGCGCACCCGGCGGGTGATCACCGCCGGCGGGCGGGCGCGATGAACGCGTGGCTGATCGCGGTCGCGGTGCTGCTCGTGGGCGGACTGGCGCCGTGTCTGGTGGTCACCTCGTTCGGGAGCGTGCCGCGTCGCCTGGTCGGGCTGACCGTCGCCAATACCCTGACGGTGGTGATCCTGCTGCTGCTCGCCGAGGGCCTGCACCGCACCTCGTATGTGGATCTCGCACTGGTCCTGGTCCTGTTGGGTCCGGTGGGCACGCTGGTGTTCACCCGCATCCTGGGCCCGGACGAGCGGGCGGACGACGGTGCGGTCAATGCTGAGGGCCGATGAGCGCTCGGCATACGGTGGCGCTGGTGTTGTTGGTGGTCGGCGTCGGCCTGTTGCTCCTGGCGGCGGTCGCCGTGCTCGCGCTGCCCGGGGTACATCCGCGCCTGCACGCGGGCGCTCCCGCAGCCGTGCTCGGCGCCCCGCTGGTGACGTTGGCCCTCGCGGTGGAGACGGGGCCCGGGCGGGCCGTGCTGAAGCTGCTGCTGATCGGCGCCGCGGCGGCCGTCGGCGGCACGGTCACCACCATGGCGCTGGGCCGCGCCGCCGCCGGGGACGAGGGCGGCGCGGGCCCGGAGGAGGCGCGGTGAACGACACGATCGTCGTCGCGTCCCTGGCCCTGGTGGCGGTGGGCGGCACCGCGGCGGTCCTGGCCCGCGATCCGGCCCGGCAGGCCGTCGCCCTCGGCATGCAGGGGTTGTTGCTCTCGGTGTTGTTCACCGTGCTCCAGGCGCCGGATGTGGCCCTGTCGCAACTGGTCGTGGGCACCGCGCTGACCCCGCTGATGATCCTGCTGACGGTGCGCAAGATCCGTACCCGACGCGCCCTTCCCGACACGGCCGATCGGGCGCGGGACAAGCACGATTCGGCCGACGAGGACGGGCACCCGTGAGTGCCCGGGGCAGGCTGATCCTGCTGCTGAGCGCGGGCGGGGTGGGTCTGGTCGGCCTGGTCATGGCGGTGTTGCGGCTGCCGGATTTCGGGCGGGCCGCGCACCCGTACGGCGACGCGGCGGTCGCGGGGGCGTTGCGCCGGCACACGGCGAACGTGGTCTCCTCCGTCAACTTCGATCAGCGTGCGTTCGACACGCTCGGCGAGGAGATGATCCTGTTCGCCGCGGCCTCCGCGGCCGTGGTGCTGCTGCGGCGCGCGCCCGACGAGCGCACGGTGGCGCCGCACCCGGCGCGGGTCCTGCCGGTCGTGCGCCGCTTCGGGCTGCTGCTGTTGCCACCGGTGCTGATGGTGGGGGTGTACGTGGTCGCGCACGGCAACACCACACCGGGCGGTGGGTTCCAGGGTGGTGTGGTGTTGGCCACCGGGCTGCATCTGCTGTATCTGGCCGCCGACTACCGGGCGTTGGAGCGACTGCGTCCGCTCGCCGTGTTCGAGGTCGGCGAGGCGACCGGGGCGGCGGCCTTCGCGATCCTGGGCACGGTCGGCGTGTGGACCGGGGCCGGCTTCCTGGCCAACGAGGTGCCACTCGGCCGGTTCGGCGCGCTCGCCTCGGGCGGGACGGTTCCGCTGCTGAACGCGGCGGTCGGCGTCGAGGTGGGCTGCGCGCTGGTGGTCGTGCTCGGCCGTTTCCTGGATCAGGCGTTGCGGGTGCGGCCCGCCGACGGCGGAGCGGAGGGCCGATGACGTCCGGTTCGGTGTTTCCCTACCTGGTCGCCGTGTGGTTGTTCGCGATCGGCGTCTACGGCATGGTGACCAGCCGCGATCTGGTGCACGCGGTGGGGAGCCTCGCGGTGGCCCAGTCCTCGACCTACGTCCTGCTGCTGACCATCGGCTATCGCGCCGGCGGCACCGCGCCGGTGTTCGCCGACGCCCCCACCGACTCTCGGGTGGTCGATCCGGTGGTGCAGGCGCTGGTGCTCACCGACATCGTGGTCGGCGCCACCGTCACCGCGCTGCTCCTGGCCCTGGTCGTGCAGTTGCACAAGCGGATGGGCACCGTGGACCCGGCCGCCGTGGCCGACGAGTTGCGCGGCTGAGCGCGTGGTCGGGGCGATCGCGCCACTGGCGGTGGCGGTCCCGCTGATCGGCGCCGCGTTGTTGTCGGCCGCCGGGCGGGTGCTGCCACGTCGGGTCGTGGACACGTTCACCGCGACGGTGGTGGCGGCCGTGGCGGGCGGATGTGTCGTCCTCGCGGTGCGCGCCGGCGACGGCCGGATCGTGTCCCGACTCGGCGGGTGGGACGCCGTGCACGGCACCGGCATCGTGCTGGTCGCGCATCGTATGGGTGCCGCCGCCGCGGCGTTGGCGGCGATCGTGGTGGGCGCGGCGTTGGTCTTCTCCTGGCGCTACTTCAAGGAGGTGGAGGCGCATTTCCACGCGCTGATGTTGCTGTTCACGGCGGGCATGTGCGGATTCGCGCTGACCGGCGACCTGTTCGACGCCTTCGTCTTCTTCGAACTGATGAGCGTGGTGGCCTACGCGCTGACCGGCTATCGGGTGGAGGAGTCGCGGGCGGTGCACGGCGCGCTGAATTTCGGCCTGCTCAACTCGCTGGGCGCGTACTGCACGCTGCTCGGCGTCGGTCTGTTGTACGCGCGCACCGACCGGCTCGGATTCGCCCAGATCGGCGCCGAACTGGCCGGGCATCGGCCGGATCCGTTGGTCGTCGCGGCGTTCGTGCTGGTGTCGACCGGGCTGCTGGTCAAGGCCGCGGCGGTGCCGTTCCACTTCTGGCTCCCCGACGCACACGCGGTCGCGCCCGCGCCGGTGTGCATGGTCTTCTCCGGCGTGATGGTCGAACTCGGGCTGTACGGCCTGGCCCGGGTGTACTGGATCGTCTTCTCCGACACCGTGTCGGCCGCGACGACGCATCGGGCGCTGTTCACGCTCGGGGCGCTGACCGCGCTGGTCGGCGCGCTGATGTGTTGGCGACAGCGGCACCTGAAGCGGCTGTTGGCGTTCTCGACCGTCGCGCACATGGGCCTGTTCCTGATCGCGATCGGCGCCGCGAGCGGGCCGGGGGTCGCCGGCGCGGCGGTGTACGTGGCGGCGCACGCCGGCGCCAAGGCCGCGTTGTTCGCGTGCGTGGGCATCCTGCTCGACCGTCTGGGCTCGGTCGACGAACTCGATCTCTACGCGCGAGGCCGGCAACTGCCGCTCACCGGGCTGCTGTTCGCGGTGGGCGGTCTGGCCTTGGCGGGGCTGCCGCCGTTCGGGGTGGGGCTGGGCAAGGCCCTCGCCGAGACCGCGGCCGGCGAGTCGGGCGCACTCTGGGCACCGGCGCTGTTCGTCCTGGTGTCGGCGGTGACCGGCGCGGCCGTGCTCCGCGCCGGGCTGCGCGTCTTCGCGGGGGCGGGCCCACGCCCGAGCGACCGGAAGGAGGCGGACCGCACCGCCGGCGACGACAGCGACCCCGACACGGGCCGGCCGCTGCCGCGCACTCCCGCGACGATGCTCGCCGCGCCGCTGATCCTGCTCCTGGGCACCCTGGCCGTAGGGACATGGCCCGGTTTCCCCGACGTGGTCGGCCGCGCGGCCGAGGTGTTCACCGATCGGCCCGGCTACCTCGCCTCGGTACAGGGCGCGCCGCACGCTCCCCCGGCGGCGGCGACGGCGCCCGGCTGGACCGGCGAGGGCCTGCTCCTGGGCGCGGTGTCCACGGTGCTCGCGGTGGGCGGGGCCTCGGCGGCGGTATGGGGGCCGCGCCTCCACGGCAGGAGCGCCGACCGGGCCCGCACCGGCCTGCGCCGACTCGATCGCGCCGCGGCCCCACTCCACCGCCTGCACTCGGGCCACGTGGGTGACTACGTGGCCTATCTGGTCACCGGGATGGGGGTGTTGGGCCTGCTCGTCCACCCCTGGACGACCGGCGGATAGCCGAGTTCGCGCCGGCGGCGGCCACGCGTCGCCTCAGCCCCGGGAGGAGCGCCGGGCGATGCGCTCGACGAGCCCGACGGCGGCCTCGGGGTGCTCGTCCAGCCACCTGCCGAGCCGGTCCCGAACGGCGTCGCGGACACAGGCGCGCACCAAGGAATTGCCCAACGTTTGACGGGTGGAGCCTTCGAACTCGGGGCCGTCCAGCTTCACCGACACGACCGCGGTCAGGCCCACGCCGATCCGGTCCATGTCGAGATCGGGGTCCGTCGCCGTCAGCAGCCCTTGCTCGCGCGCGTACGCGGTGAGCGCGGCCGTCAGTCCATCGCGGAAGCCCACCAGGTGTGTGCCGCCGATGGTGGGCCGACTGTTGGCGAAACCGCGAACGCACTCCTCGGTGGAGCCGCCCCAGCGCAGGGCCACCTCCAGCGTCCCCGCCATCCGCGCGTCCTCGCACTCGACATGGACGATGTCCGTGGAGGTGGCCGCCGACGCCGAATCGTCGAGAAACGCGACGAAGTCCCTTGCCCCGCCCGGGAATCGATATCGCGTCGACCGGGGCTCGCCGGGGCCCCGACGGTCGGTCAGCGAGATGTGCAACTCCCGGTACAGGAAAGCCAGTTCTCGGCAGCGTTCGGCCAGGTCGTCGAACGCTTGCTCCGTGGTGGTGAAGATCTCGGGATCGGGCCGGAAGGTGAGGATGGTCCCGCTCCCGGTCGCCGCCCCCGACTCGGTGACCGGGGTGACGGCCTCGCCACGCGCGTACTCCTGTACCCAACGGACCCCGTCCCGCCGCACCTCGGCCGTCAGCCGGCTCGAAAGGGCGTTGACGATGGACAGTTCCGCACCGTGCAGGAGCGTCACGTCGCGACGGCCGAAGGGCCGCGCCCCGACCGACATCCGGGTCAACAGGCTTTCCAGGTCGGGCACTCCCGGCCCGTCGTCGGCGACGCACACGACGCCGTCGGGCAGGAGCGTGATGTCGACGGAGCCGCCGGCGCCGGCGCCGGCCAGTATCTCGTTCACCGCCCGGTCGACGACCTCGCACACCATGTGGTTCAGGCCGCGTTCACCGGTCGAGCCGATGTACATCCCGGGCCGCGCCCGAATCACCTCCGCCCCGTGGAGCAGCCGGATTTGGCTCGCGTCGTACGTGCCGGCGTCGTTGCTCACGATGTCCCCTTCGACAACTTGCGACAGGACCCCCAGCCTAGGCAAATTTCGGGAAAACACCAGGTCAGAGCCAGTATGCCGGCCACGCGAGGGGCCGACTGAGCGCCTCCCCGGAGGGGGGCTGCCCCGACCCTCGCGAACCCCCGCCCGAGCACGCGTGCGGGTCCGCTCAGCCCCCGTACGAGGCCATTCTCGATGCCCTCCAGGTCACCGATTCCTTTTTCTACCGGGCCCGTTCCGCATGGGCGATCGATGGCTCCCGCGAACTGCCCGGACGACCGGGCCCGTTGGTCGTCCGGGCGACGCGGGCGCTATGAGTGGTCGGCTGGTTCGGCCGCGTCGGCTGCTCGTCGCGTCGGTGGGAGGCCGGTACGGCGGGCGAGGGCGGTGGTCAGGACGGCCGCGGCGTACGAGCAGCCCGCCGAGCGGCCATCGCGGCGTGCCCGGCACGGTGTTCGCGGCCGGGAGGGAATCCGTTGTCGAAGTCATGCCCGGACGGTAAAACCCTCACGTTTGCGTGAGGGTCAAGCGCGCACGGCGTCCGTGTGCTCCCGGTCCGCGTGAGCCGCCGTGCGAGCGGCGCTCAGGTAGGCGTCGATGGCGTTGCGGTTGCGGGCGAGGCACCGGATACGGCGGTCGAGTTGTTCCCGCTCCGCCGCGACCTGATCGAGCACCCGCGCACACGGGATCTGCGGCAGCAGGTCGGCGGGGCCGTCGAGGTAGGGCAGGATGTCGCGGATGATCCGGGTGGGCAGCCCACAGTCGATCAGCCCGCGAATCTGCCGAACCACCTCGTCCGCTCCGGCGCAGTATTCGCGGTAGCCGTTGCCGCCGCGTGCGGGCCGGATCAGCCCCTCTTCCTCGTAGTAGCGCAACGCCCGCACACTGACCCCGGTCAACCGGGACAACTCCCCGATCTTCATTCGATCCACCCCACAACGACTCCGTCGACCCTCACATCGACGTAAGGGTTTCACCCTCACGCTACCGCCGGCACGTGGAGCGGCGGCGTCAGCGTGCCGCGATGAGGTCGATCACGAAGACGAGGGTGGCGTTCGGGCGCATCGTGCCGGGTGGGGTCGCGCCGTACGCCTTGTCGGGTGGGATCACCAACTGCACCCGGCTGCCGACACGTTGGCCGACCAGGCCCTCGTCCCAGCCCGGAATCAGCTGTCCCGTGCCGATGCCGAAGACGGCGTGCTCGCCGCGGGCCCACGAGGAGTCGAACACCGTGCGGTCGCTCTGGTACACGCCCACGTAGTCGACCGTGAGCTCTTGCCCGGCTCGGACCTCGGGGCCCGAACCGGGTTCGAGTACGCGCGTCACCAGCCCGCCGGCGCCCTTGCTGACGTCGAGGGCGCGGATGTCGGGTTCGGTGCGCGGTGGGGTGGTCGTGCCGGGCGAGGACGTGGACGACGGTTGCCCCCCGCCCGGCGGGACGGAGGCGGGCGGGACGGAGGCGGGTGGGCGCGTGGACGGCCCCGTCGTGGCGGTGCTCGTCGCGCTCGCCGTCGACGTGGGGGTACCCGCGGACCGGTTGCCGGCGTCGTCGTCACGCGTGGCCAGGACGACCGCGACGGTGATCGCCGACACCGCGACCACCGAGCCGGCGGCCAGGAACACCCGACGCCGCGCCCGGGCCGGCTTCGCCGGCGGCGGTGGCAGGAACCCCGGAAACCCATCGGGGCGAGGCGGCCGAGCAGGCACGGGAGGCACGGGATGCGCACGAGGCGGCGGCGGCACCGGCGGCACCGGCGGCACCCCGCCCTCCTCGCCCACACCCGCCGGCACGGGCACGGTAACGACCGACGCCTGCGGCACACCGTCGTCCATGGGCACGGTAACAGCCGACGCGCCCGGCGCGCCCTCCTCCACGGGCACCGTGACAGCCAAGGCCCCCGGCGCGCCCTCGTCCACGGGCTCGGTGACAGCCAACGTCCCTGCGGCACCCTCCTCCACGGGCACCGTGACGGCCGGCGCGCCCCGCGCACCCCCGTCCACGGGCACAGCGACGGCCGGCGTCGCCGCCTCCTCCCGGCCCCCGCCCGTGATCGCCTCGGCCACCGCCGGCGGCAACCACCATCCCGCACCCGCCCCGGCCACGCCCGCGTCGATCGCCAGCTCGGCCAGCACCTCGGCGGCCGTCGGGCGCGCCGTCGGCGACTTGTCCAGGCACGCCGACACCAGCGGCGACAACACGGCGGGCACGCCGTCGAGATCGGGGGCGTCGTGCACGACGCGATAGAGCAGCGCCGGCACCGACCCGTGCCCGAACGGCCCGCTCCCGCGCGCCGCGAACGCCAGTACCGCGCCGAGCGAGAACACGTCCGAAGGCTCGCCCACCTCACGGTCGGCGCACTGCTCGGGCGACATGAACCCCGGTGAGCCGACCGTGCTGCCCGTGTGGGTGAGCACGCTCGCCTCGACCGCCCGCGAGATGCCGAAGTCGATCACCTTGGGCCCGTCGGCGGCCAGCATGACGTTGGACGGCTTCAGGTCGCGGTGGATCACGCCCACCGCGTGGATCGCCGCCAGCGCCTCGGCCAACCCGGCCCCCAGCGCTCGCAACGGCCCCTCCGGCCACGGCCCGTACCTCGCCACCGCGTCGGACAGCGCCATGCCGTCGACGTACACCGTGGCCAGCCACGGGCTCGGCGCGTCCGGCGCCGCGTCGACCACCGCCGCCGTGAACGCCCCGCTCACCGCGCGGGCCGCCGCCACCTCGCGGGCGAACCGCCGCCGGAAGTCCGCGTGCTCGGCCAGGTCCGGCCGCACCACCTTGACCGCCACGGCCCGCCCCGACGCCGACCGCCCGAGATACACCCGGCCCATGCCGCCCTGGCCGAGCCGCCGCTCGATCCGGTACGGCCCGATCCACGCCGGATCGTCGCCCGTCGGCCCGCTCACGCCGTCCCCCACTCGCGTCCCCTCGCCACGTGCCGCCCCGACGACACCCGCCGCCCGCGCCGCGCCTCACCCGACCGGCCCGGCCCGGGTGTCCGCGATCATCCCACTCGCGGCCTCACCCGCGCGCCGTGTTCCCGTCGGCGCTCTCACCTCGAGGCAGCAACCCCGTCTCGATCGCGGTGACCACCGCGTGGGTGCGGTCGCCGACGTCGAGTTTGGCGAAGATGCGGAGCAGGTGGGTCTTGACCGTGGCCTCCGCGATCACCAGTCGGGCGCCGATGTCCGCGTTGGACAGTCCGTCCGCCACCGCGTTCAGGACCTGGATCTCGCGGGAGGTGAGCACCACCGGGGCGGGTCGGCACATCCGGGCGACCAGGCGCTCCGCGACCCTGGGCGCCAGTACGGTCTGGCCCCGGGCCGCCGCATGCGGTCCGCGATCTCGCCGGCCGCGGCGTCCGCCTCCGGGCCCACCCGCTCCGCGCCGGCCTTCGCGGTAATCAGTGCCCGCTCCATCGGATCCTGTTCGTCGGGCCGGTCGCCTCGACAGCCTCGACCGACGGAACCCGTTGTCCACCGATCGGTGGACAACGGGTCCGGGGAGGCGGTTCAGTCCAGGATCGCGACGGCCTCGACCTCGACCAGATGGGCGGGAATGTCCAGGGCGGCGACGCCCAGAAGGGTGGCCGGAGCCGCCGGCGTGACACCGAGCGCGGCGGCGGCGCGGGCGATGCCGTCGAGGAGTTGCGGCATCTTCTCGGGCGTCCAGTCGACCACGTGCACGGTCAACTTCGCGACGTCGTCGAAGGTCGCCCCGACACCGGCCAGGGCGGTGGCGACGTTGCGGTAGCACTGTTCGACCTGGGCGGCGAGATCACCCTCGCCGACCGTGACCCCGTCGGCGTCCCAGGCCACCTGCCCGGCGAGGAAGACCAGCTTCGACCCGGTGCCGACCGACACCTGCCGGTACACGTCGATCTCCGGCAGACCGGCGGGGTCGGTGAGGGTGATGGCCATGGCGCTGCCTCCGTAGTGGTCTCTGATGGTTACTCGGAAACCATAGGAGAGCGATCCCTGACCTGGAAGAACGCACTTTTCGGTGCCCGAGGAACCCAAAGGTGACCACGGGAGGGCCGGGAATCGCCATGGTCGCCCGAGCCCGGTCCGTCGGGCCCGGCGAGGCGTGCCCCGCGAGGTGCCGGCGAGGCGTCGGCGGAGGCGCCGGCGCCGCCGACGGGAGGGTTGGCGGACATTGCCCGCGCGAGTGGTCGGCAGCCCCGAAACGGGTCCGGCCAGGGGCGGAGCGTCGCGGCTCGCAAAAATGGTCTAGTCCATTTTTGGTCCAGACCATTGACTTCGATACCGCGTGAGCTATCTCATACCGATGCCGCCGAGAGCCACGCGAAGCGACGGCGGTCCGTCCCCTCTCACAGTCTGGACGCACGCACATGCGACTCCTCCGTACGTTACGAGCGGCCGTCGCCGCCACCGTCACCGCCGCCGCGGCGGTGAGCCTCACCGCATTCGGAGCCGGCCCCGCCCAGGCCGCGACTCCCCTGCCCGCACACGTCTTTGCCCCCTACTTCGAGGCGTGGACCGGGGACAGTCCGGCCGCGCTGTCCGCCCAATCGGGCGCGAAGCACCTGACCATGGCGTTCCTGCAGACCGCCACCTCGGGCTCGTGCACGGCGTACTGGAACGGCGACAGCGGCATGCCGATCGCCCAGTCCACGTTCGGCGCCGACATCAAGACGATCCAGGGCCGGGGCGGGGACGTGATCCCCTCCTTCGGCGGCTACACCGCGGACACCACGAACACCGAGATCGCGGACAGCTGCACCGACGTCAATCAGATCGCCGAGGTGTACAAGAAGGTCATCACGACCTACGACATCTCTCGCCTCGACATGGACATCGAGGTCGACGCGCTCGACAAGACGGCCGGCATCGACCGCCGCAACAAGGCGATCAAGCTGGTCCAGGACTGGGCCGCGGCCAACGGGCGCAAGGTCGAGATCTCCTACACGCTGCCCACCACCACCCACGGCCTCGCCGAGAACAGCGTGGCGCTGCTGCGCAACGCGGTGAGCAACGGCACGCGGGTCGACGTGGTCAACCTGATGACGTTCGACTACTACGACAACGCCACGCACAACATGGCCAACGACACCGAGACGGCCGCGCAGGGCCTGTACAACACCCTCGCGCAGCTCTACCCGGGCAAGACCCCCACGCAGCTCTGGGGCATGATCGGCGTCACCGAGATGCCCGGCATCGACGACTTCGGCGCGGCCGAGACATTCACCCTGGCCAACGCCAACCAGGTATACAACTGGGCGGTGTCGAAGGGCATCAACACGCTCTCCTTCTGGGCGCTCCAGCGGGATCGCGGCAACTGCGGCGCCTCCTCCGACAGTTGCTCCGGAATCCCGGGCAACCAGTGGGACTTCAGCCACGTCTTCGCGCCGTTCACCAGCGGCACGACGACCCCGACCAACGACTTCGCGGTACAGACGGCGCCCGCCTCCGGAACGGTCGCCGCGGGCAACTCCACCACCAGCACGGTGAACACCTCGGTCACGGCGGGTTCGGCGCAGACGGTGAACCTCACCGTCAGCGGCGCCCCCGCCGGCGTCTCGGCCTCGCTCAGCCCGACATCGGTGACGGCGGGAGGCAGTTCGACGCTGGCCATCACCACGACGTCGGCGGCCGTCTCGGGTACGTACACCCTGACGGTGACCGGCGTCGGCACGTCCGTCAGCCACTCGGCGACCTACACGCTGACCATCACCGGCGGCAACGGCCACCAGTGCACGGCCCCGCCGTGGGCGTCCGGCACGGTCTACACCGGCGGGCAGCAGGTCTCGTACCAGGGCCACACCTGGAAGGCCAAGTGGTGGACGACCGGCGAGACGCCCGGCACCACCGGCCAGTGGGGCGTCTGGCAGGACCTCGGCGCCTGCTGAGACCGGCCCGAAGCGCCTGAATGAACGGTGTCGCCCGGCGGATTTCCCGCCGGGCGACGCCCGCGTGTCCCCATCGAGACGGTTTCCCCGTGTTCGGCCTAATTCGGGCGCATACTCGACTCCACGGCGGGTGTTCTCGGGGGAGGAACGCGATGCGGGTGCGCCGGGTCGGGACACGGGCGGGACTGGTCACGGTGTGCACGGTGATGGCGTTGTTCGGCGCCACCTCGTGCGGCTACCTGGGATTCGACGAAGACGGCGAGCGGAAGGCGGGTCTCGACGATCCGGTGCTCGGCTACGCCATCGGGCCGATCAAGTTCTCCATCTCGACGCGCGGGAAGATCTCGGTGTCGCTCGGGGCGCGCTGGGTCACCCCGGCGGGCACGTTCGGCGTCGACGGTGGCGTCGACTACTCGAGGAAGGCGGCGACCGCCGGGAGCGAACTCGTCGTGATGATCCGGCATCGCGAGGAGGGTCGGGTCAAGGAGGACGTCTACCGCGTCACCGCCGCGAAGGGGCTCCGGGTGACGCTGGAGGGCAGGGTGGTCCAGGAGTTCTCGCCGGGGCGAGTGCTGCTGGAGGCCGACCCGGGAACCACCATCACGATCGATCCCCCGGACGGCGGCGCGAGCGCGAGCGCGCGTGCGAGCGCCGGGGCGACCACGAGGCCGCCAGACGCTCCGCTGCCCACCGGCTCCGGGCCGAGCAGGAGCACGAGCCCACACCCGACCACGCAGCCGACCGCCCGCCAACTGCCAGCCGACTTCGCCGCGAGTTGGCGCGGCAGCGCCGTCGGTACCGCCACGTTCACCGTCGGCCTGCGACTCCACGTGGGCAGGGCCGGAACCGTCGTCGGCGAGTCGGACTACCCCGGCAACTGCTCCGGAACCCTGACCCTGGAGATCGAGGACCGCGCCGCCATCCGCGCCGACCGGATCGTCCTGCGCGAGGACATCGTCCGCAACCCGAAGCAACGCTGCGCGCGCGGCGGCTGGGTCGTACTGAGCAAGATCCCGGGCAACAAACTCAAGTACGACTACTACACAACCTTCCCAACCGGCAACCCACCGCCACAAGCCACAGGCCTCCTGACCCACAACACCGGCTGACCCCACCCAAACCGCCCTCGCAGCCCGGCCGAACCGCACAACCCCGCTCCCCCGGAACAACCGACCCGGCCCGCCCCCACGCCCCATCCCGACCCCGCCTGCCCCGGCTCGGGCAGCCCCACCCCGCGCCCCCGGGCGACCGGTCCCGACCCGGTCCGTCCCCGCTTGCCGGGGCTCGGGGGGAGGGGAAGCATGGAAGCAAGAGCGCTTCGCACTCGTATGGATGCGCCGTTGTCGCACGGACATGGAGCCGGACGATGTCTGGTCCTTTTCAACAGTTTCCGCTCGAAGGGGGCTCGACGGCGGATCTCTACCTCCTTCGCTACGACCGCGACGGCGCGCTGCGCAGCCCCGTCGCCGAGCAGGAGATCAAGGACCGGCTCGCCGGGGTGAGCGACGTCTTCCTGTTCTCGCACGGTTGGAACAACGTGTTCGCGCAGGCCCTCGACCGTTATCGCAGCTTCGTCAACGGGTTCATCGAGCAGCGGCGGCAGTTCGCCCTCCCGCTCCCACCGGACTACAAACCGCTGCTGATCGGCGTCATCTGGCCCTCCACGAGCTTCGTCATGCCGTGGGAGGCGGGCCCCGACATCGCCGCCGAACCGGATCCCGACGGTCCCGAGGCCCGGCAGGTCGAGGAGATGTTCGGCCTGGTCACCGGCGCCCTGAAGACCGAATCCGACCCGGAGTTCGTCGAGTTGACGGACGGCCGCACCACGATCGACGTCGACGACGCGCGCCGGGCCGCCGAGATCGTGCTCGGCTCGCTGCGCGCCGGGCGCGATCCGGACGACGGCTCACCGCCACCCACCGCCGAGGAATTCCTCGACGTCTGGGCGGCATTGGACGGCGGCGGCGCCTCGGCCCCACCCGCCGCCCCGGACGATTTCGGCGTCGCGCACCCGGCCGCGCCGGGCCTGCAGGTCGCGGGCGCCGGCTTCGATCCGCGCAGCCTGTTGCGTGCCGCGACGGTATGGACGATGAAGGCCCGTGCGGGTGATGTGGGCGCCAAGGGGGTGGGGCCGCTCGTCGCGCACATCCTGCGCGAGAGCGGCGTGCGACTGCACCTGGTCGGCCACTCGTTCGGCGCGAAGGTGGTGTTGTCGGCGCTCGTGGCCGCCGCGCCGACCCGTCCCGCCCGGTCGATGTTGCTGCTCCAGGCGGCCGTCAACCGCTGGTGCCTCGCGGCCGACGTCGCCGGCACCGGCCGCTCCGGCGGCTACCACGCGGCCCTCGATCTGGTGGACCGGCCGCTGCTCACCACGTTCTCCGCGTTCGACGATCCGCTGACCAAGTTCTTTCACCTCGCGATGCGCGGCAGTCAGCTGGGCGAACCGGGCGTCGCCGCGATCGGCGATCCCGAACTGTACGGCGCGCTGGGCGGGTTCGGCCCGGCCGGTGTCGACGCCATCTCCACCCGGCGATCCGCCGCCGTACCCGGCTCGGAGCACTACGACCTCGGCGGCGGCTTCCGGGTGATCGCCGTCGACGGCGGGGTCCGGATCGACGGGCATCCCGCCATCTCCGGCCACGGCGACGTCAGCAATCCGGCGACGTGGTGGGCCATGCACGCCCTGGCCGGACCGGACTGAGGAACCGGATCCGCCGACCCGCCCGCGGCCCAGCCGCCAGGAGGCCGCGGTTCGCCGCCCGCATCGAAGGAGTCGTGATGTCCGAGGTCACCATCGAGAAGTGGCACCTGGCGATGCTTCGGGTGCGGCTCGATCTCGGGCGCGCGTCGCCGATCGTGACGGTCGAGCTGCTCGGCTTTCCTCCGGGGGGCGCGACGCCGAACGCGAAGACATACTGGCGCGGCGATTTCGACTACGGCGGGTTCGGGCTCTCGGAAGGTGTCGAACCCCCGCACGACCCGACCGTGCCGGACGATCTGGTCGAGGGCCTCGTGCGCTGCCTGGGCAACGAGTTCCCGGCGGATACCGCACTCTGGTTGCGGCTGGTCCCGCCCTACGGCCACCTGGGCGGCGTGCCGTGGGAGAGCGCCCTCGTCGCCGCCACCGGCCGGCCGCTGGTCCGAGTGCCGGACCGCCTGCCGCCCGGATCCGATCCGGGGCGGGTATGGACCGTGGCGGTCGCGCTGTCCACCGCGCCGGACGCGCCGTGGGTGGCCGGATACCTCTCGGCGTTCGTCTCCTCACTGCGCGCCTGCGTCGCCGGCCGGGTGGACGTGCACGTGTTCACCGAGCGGGGTGGCGAACAGGCGTTGCGGGCGCTGTTGTCGACCGGGCGCAACGGCAACCTGATCCACGTCCACGACCCCGACGGCGCACAGCGCTACGCCCGGGCCGGTCCGCCGCGCCCCGAGGGCCCGGGCCCGGCCACCGGCCCGCCGCTGTGGGGCAATTGGATCGCCGGCGGACTCGACGGCAAGGCGGTGCGGGCCCTGCACATCGTCACCGACGGCACGTTCGACGGCATCCGACCGGTGCTTTCGGTCAACCCCGATCCCGCGACGGGCACCGACCGGTCCACCCGCGCGTTCGTCACCGCCGACCGGGTACGGCGCCTCGCGGACCGCGTCGGGGCGACCGTACTGTCCCTCGGTTCACCGCCGGACAATCCGTGCGACTCGGCGATCCGCATGATGGCCGACCACATCGGCCTGCGCCGGGCCGGGCCGACGATCTACAGCTCGCTGGCGCAGGATCCCGCCGGATACGCGTTGGCCCAGGCGCACGCGTTCGTCGCCGGCGACCCGGGCGCGGTCCCGATCCCGCGTGATCCGTCGCTGTTCGTATACCTCCAGCCCGAGTTCGTCGACGCCGCGCTCCGGGACCCGTGGCCGGATCCGGAGTCGCCCGGGATGTCCTGGCTCAGCGGGCGCGCAGCGATCACGGATTCGACGAGCAGCACCGAGGTCCTGCCCGATGCCCTCGGCATGGCCGGCGGCGACGAGATCACCGCGCACTACGCGAACGCCGACTCGGTGCCGATGTGGGTCGCCTCGTCCACGCGCTACATCGAGAACCAGGTGGCCTCCCTGGTCCGCACCGCCGGCGTCCCCGGCGAGACCCCGGCCGCCAAACAGGCGTACGACCTGGGAGTCGGCCAGGCCATCGCCGAGTTGCGCGCGCTCGTCGACGCACATATCCGGGAGACGTGATGCGCACCGTGCTCGGCTTCGAACCGCTGGGGAACGAGCGCACCGTGCTCAAACTGCGCGAGGCGCCCGCCAACATCCCGGGGCTCGGTGCCAATCGGGTCACCGACGTCTCCGATCCCGGCGGTACCGTCTCCAGCCGGGGCGAGGCGCTGCTGAAACGGCTGTGCCGGCATCCGGCGGTCAGTCAGGGCCTGAGCGCCGCCCTCGCCCAACCGCCCGCCGCCGGACCGACGCCGCTGTACCTGCACATGGTCTCGAACCTGGCCGACCAGCTGCCGTGGGAGCAACTGCGGTCCACCGCCCAGGGGTTCATCGCGCTCGACGCGCGTTGGCCGATCGTGCGCATCGCCGCCATCCGCAGCCCCGTCGATCGCCGCACGTTCACCCCGCCGCTGCGCATCGTCGCCGTGCTGTCCGCGGCGGGGCGCACCGGCGTGTCCCAGCTGGAGGCGCTGCTCGCGGCCTGCGCGCTGCCCGACGCGCGGGCGCTGGACACCCGGCTGCACGTGATCAGCGCCGAGCGGGCCGTGCTCGACCGCGTCGCGGCGGCCGGGCGCCCCGACGTCACCGCCGACGTACTCCCCGGCACCGCGCCGGAGTTGGCCAAGCGGATCACCGCGGCCAAGCCGCACCTCGTGCACCTGCTGTGTCACGGTGGCGCGGCCGGTGGTGTACGAACGCTGGCCTTCGCCCACACCGCCGACTTCGACGCGGGGGAGCCCGTCGGCTCGGTGCAGTTGAAACTGCCGGACCTGGTGGTCGCGTTGATCCCGTGCGCGCCGTGGCTGGTGGTCCTGGGCGCGTGTCAGACGGCGCAGACCTCCGACACGCTCTCGCTCGCCCACGACCTCGTCTCGCAGGGGCTGCCGGCGGTCGCGGGCATGCGCCGGCTGATCGACCTGAACGACACGGACCGGTTCTGCGCGGCGCTGTATCCGGAGGTGCTCGCCACCGTGCACGGCACGCTGGAGGACCCGGGCGAGCACGAGATCGACTGGGCGGCCACCTTCACCGCCCCGCGCCAGGCGCTGGCCCGGGACGATCCGGCCGAGACCGACGCGTGGTCGGACCCGGTGCTCTACCTCCAGGACGACCCGCTGCGGATCGCGGCGAGTTCGGCCGCGGACTCGTCCGAGTTGGCGAACCTCCAGGGGCGGCTGGACACGCACGAACGTTTCCGGGCGACCCTGGATCCGGCCACCACCGATCCGGCGCTGTTGGCGCAGGTGGACGCGCTGATCGCGGCCCTGCGGGCGCGTTTGGCGGAGGCGGGCCGATGACGCTGCCGGCGGACATCCAACTCGACGCCTGGACCGGGGACGAGGTCGCGCAGGCCACGATCGACGCCGGCGCCGCGTCGTGGGGTGCCGGAAGGGGCGGCATGCCGCACTCCCAGGCGGTGCTCCCGTTCGCGGCCCCGGCCGATCCGCGGGACTGGCGTTCGGCCGACGTCGGCTATGGAATCCTGCTGCCGGACAGTACCGATCCGCAGGTGTCCGACGCGGCGAAGGCGGCCGGCGAGGACGCGGCCGATCCGGTCCGCGAGTTGTTGGCGGCGCGGCCGGGCACCGTGGTGCTGCGCTGGAGCCCGGATCTGCCCGACCACCTGCTGCGCCGGTACTTCGCCGCCGACCCGCCCCAGGAACCGGCCATCGGGCTGTCGGAGTTCGGGACCGGGCGGGGTCGACTCCCGAAGTACGTGGCGATCATCGGCGGCCCCGACGTGATCCCGTGGTCCGTGCAGTACACGCTGGGCACCAGGCATCTGGTCGGGCGCATCCCCCTGGCCGGGGACGCGCTCGCCCACTACGTCCGGGCGCTGCTCGCGGATTGGGCCGGCGCCGAGGCGCGGACCGACCGGGCGGTGACCTGGACGGTGGACCACGGCCCGCTGGACATCACGGCGCTGATGCGCGCGGTGATCGCCGCGCCGCTGGCGGCCCGGCTCACCCCGCCCCCGCTGGCCGGGTTCCGCGACGTCAGCGCGGCGGAGGCGACCGGCGACGCGCTGGTGGGCGCCCTCGCCGAGCTGCGCCCGGGGTTGCTCGCCACCTCCAGCCACGGCCGCACCGGTCCGCTCGGCGATCCCACCGCGATGCGCGCGACGCTCGGGTTGCCGGTGGACGGCACGCACACCACCGTGCCGCTGCGCACGGTGTGCGACGGCATTCCGGGCGGGTGTGTGTGGTACGCCCAGGCGTGCTGCTCGGCCGGTGCGGCCGGTGAGAGCTTCTACGCCGGGCTGCTTCCGGTCGGCAGCTCCGCGCTCGGTACGGTCGAGGCGGTCGCGGGGTTGGGCACGATGGTGGCCCCGGCACCGCTGGAACTGCTGGGCCGCGAACAGCCGGTGCGGGCCGTACTCGGCCACGTCGAGCCGACGTTCAGCTGGACCCTGCGCGTCGACGACACCGGCCAGGGCCTCGGCGGCCGCCTGGTCTCCGCGCTGTCCAGCCGGCTGTACGCGGGCGAGCCGCTGGGTCTGGCCCTGGCCGAATACCGCGCCGACGTCGGCGAGTTGCACACCCGCTGGGCCCGCCTGCGCGACACCTTGGCCAACGGCGACACCTCGGTCCGCGAAACCCTCACCAGACTCCGCGTGGCAGCCCTCGACCGCCAAAGCCTGGTCCTCCTCGGCGACCCCACGATCGCCCTACCACCCCTGCCCCTCACCGGGTGACACCCGGTTTGTCACGGCCCCCCGGCGCGGCGGACTCAAACCGCGATTCGGCCGCGGCGGCCTCGCGCTCCGCGGCGCGGAACTCCGACGTGGGGTCGGCATCCCCGGCCGCAGCGGCGAACCCATCACCGCTGCGAGCCATCGACGCGCGGAATGCGTCGATGAAGCGGTTTTCGATCGGTCGAGGTCGGCGGCGACGGTGCTCCGCACGGCCGCCGGGTGCGGTCGTGCGGGGCGCGGTGGGTCAGGGTGTGGGGTGTGGTCGCCTCGGCGCTACAGCGACGTGCACTGGCCGGACTTCGGGCCCTTGGCCGTATTCGGCATGCCGGCGTTGGTCGGCTCGGGGGTGTTGCCCGTGCAGTTCAGCGGGCCGCCGACGGTGTTGGCGAGTATGTAGGTCGGGCCTTTGTTCGCGGCCAGGTGCGCGGGGCCGCCGATGCGGGACCACAGGAGTGCGGTGACGCCGATCGCGTCGGTGCCCGTGACGGGGCCGCCGACCGTGGTGTCGGCCAGGACGAGGGCGGTCGCGCCGCGCGCCGAGACCGGGCCGGTGACGGTCGACTTGGTGGCGATCAGGCCCGCGCCCGGCCCGATCCGGACCGGGCCCTGCACCGTGGCGCCGTCCAGGCAGGTGATGCCCGACGTGATCGTGAGCGGCTTGCTCCGCACACCGCGCACCGTGGTGGTGCAGGCGCCGAAGTCGCCGGCGGCGGCCCGGTCGAGGTCGATGGCGGGAACACCGGTCTGTACGGCGGTGGCGGCGGTCGGCTCGGCCGGGGCGGCCCACACGACGGGTGCGGCCGTGGTGAGTCCGGCCGCGAGCAGCGCGGTCAGGGCGAGCGCGGTCGCGGGGCGGCGACGGATGGGTGACACGGGCTCTCAGCTCCTCAACGGGTGCGGGCGCCCATCGTTCGGGGGATGGGACGCACCCTGCTCGATACGGGCCCGGTCCACGCGGATCGGGCCGCTGCCACCCAATCGCGGGCAGGAATCCGCCGACCCGTGTTCCGGTTGATCATCCGCCACGTCCGCGCGAACAACGCGTCCCGATGGGTTGACTCGCATGTTCGAACGTACGTTCGGGTCGATGGGGTATCGTGGTGGAATGTCCGGCTCACTCCAGGGTTCGCTCTTCGACCAGGGCGACGTCGTCCACGTCGGCCCGCCACACGGGCTGCGCCGCACCGTGTTGGGGCACGGGGCGTGGATCGACGAGTTGCCCGGGTGGGTGAACGGCGCCGACACGCTATTCGCCGCGCTCGCCGAGACGGTTCCCTGGCGGGCGGAGCGACGGCTGATGTACGAACGGGTCGTCGACGTCCCCCGGCTGCTCGCCTACTACCGCGCCGCCGACCCGCTGCCGCACCCCGCCCTCGCCGAGGCGCGCGACCGGCTCTCCGACCACTACGCGGCGGAGCTGGGCGAGCCCTTCGTCAGCGTCGGCCTGTGCCTGTACCGCGACGGCCGGGACAGCGTCGCCTGGCACGGCGACCGCGACGGCCGCGGCGCGCACGCCGACACGATGGTCGCGATCGCGTCCGTCGGCGCGCCGCGCGATCTGCTGCTCCGGCCGCGCGGCGGTGGCGAGCCGGTACTGCGCCGCCCGCTCGGACACGGCGACCTGATCGTGATGGGTGGCTCCTGCCAACGCGCCTGGGAGCACGCCATCCCCAAGACGACCAGGGCGACGGGACCGCGGATCAGCATCCAGTTCCGCCCGCACGGCGTCGGCTGAGCGGGTCGCGGCCAATCCCGCCTACACGTGCCGCCCCCTACAATCCCCGGTCGCCGACCGGCGGTTCAGCCGCCCAGGGCGTTTTCCCGGTCCGGGTGCACACACTCGATGCGGTAGTCGCCGCTCTCCGGGTCGACGACGACGCCGTGGGTTTCGCTGTGGAAGCCGGGGAAGTGCCGGTCGAACGCCTCCAGGGCGCCGAGGTAGCGCAGGAGCGGGCCGTCGGCGGCGCCGATGTTCTCCCCGGGCATCAGGACGGGGATGCCCGGCGGCGTCACGGTGACCATGGCCGCCGCCACCCGCCCGGCCGCCTCGGCCAACGCCACCCGCTCGGTGCCGCCCCGGACCAGCTCGCGATAACACCGCTGCGGCGGCGCCACCGGCACCGGCAGGTCCCGGAACGCGGTGTCCAACAGCTCGACCAGGTTCGCCCCGCGCAGGTGGTCGTGCATGTCCCGGCACAACTCCCGCAGCCCCTGCTCGGCGTAGCGGCCCGGGAACTGCGCGACGACATCGGGCAGTACGGCGGTCAGCGGCGCGTTGTCGTCGTACAGCGCCTTGAAGTCCGTCAGCGCGTCGAGCAGCGTGCCCCACTTGCCCTTGGTGATACCCATCGAGAAGAGCACAAGCGTCGTGTAGGAATCGGTCTTCTCCACCACGATGTTGCGGGTGGCGAGGTAGGCGGTGAGCACCCGGGCGGGGATGCCCCACTCGGCCATCGTCCCGCCGGCGTCGATCCCCGGGCAGGTGAGCGTCACCTTGATCGGGTCCAACAGGCAGTATCCCTCGGTCAGTTCCGGGAATCCGTGCCAGGCGGCGCCCGGCTCCAGTTCCCAGCACGAGGGTTCGGCACGCAACAACTCCCGTGGGGCACGGGCGAAGTCGAAGGTTTCACCGGTCGCGGGGTCGGTCACCGTGTCGGGTTGCCAGACGCCGAAGAACCACGGCGGCCGATCGCCCGCGGCGGCGATGCGCTCACCGAGGCGCACCATCGACTGCCGGAAGCGGATCGCCTCGACCACGGCCTCGTCGACCAGCCAGTGCCCCTGCGGGCCGTCCATCATGCCCGCCGCCACGTCCAGGGACGCGATGACCGGGTACAGCGCGGAGGTGGTGCCGTGCATCATGAACGCCTCGTTGAACCGGGCGTGTTCCACCGGAGCGCGCGGCGCGGGGCGCACGTGCACCATCGCGCTCTGCGAGAGCGCGGCGAGCAGCTTGTGCGTGGACTGGGTCGAGAACACGGTGGGCCGTTCCTCGTTCGGGAAGCCGTCCGGGCCCACCGACATGCCGTAGCGGCCGGCGTAGAGCGGGTGGAAGCGGGCGTACGCGAACCACGCCTCGTCGAAGTGCAGGCGCGGAGTGTTGGCGGCGAGGGCCCGGGCGAGCGCCGTGGCGTCGTAACACAGGCCGTCGTATGTCGAGTTGGTCACCACCGCGTACTGGGCATCGGGACGCACCGCGTCGCGCGCGAGCGGATTGGCGGCGATCCGGGCCGCCACGGCCGCGGCGTGCACCTCGGTCGGAGGCAGCGGGCCGGCCAGGCCGAATCCGTTGCGGGTCGGGGTCAGGTATACCGGACGGGCGCCGGAGACGACCAGGCCGTGCAGTACGGATTTGTGGCAGTTGCGGTCCACGAGCGCGATCTCGTCGTGGGTGACGCAGTAGTGCCCGACCATGCGGTTCGCGGTGGAGTCGCCGTGCAGCACGAAGTAGGTGCGGTCGGCACCGAAGATCCGGGCGGCGTTGCGTTCGGCGGCGCCGATCGGGCCCGAATGCTCGTACAGCGACCCCAGTTCGCCGACCGAGATGGACAGGTCGCTGCGAAACAGCTGCTCGCCGAAGTAGTCGAAGAACGCCCGCCCGACCGGGGACTTCAGGAACGCCACGCCGCCGGAGTGGGCGGGGGTGTGCCAGGAGTATTCGTGGGTGTCGCCGAAATGCCGCAACGCCTTGAAGAAGGGCGGGAGTACGGCTTCGAGGTGGGCACGGGCCGCGTGCACGATGCGCCCGGCGACGAAGGACGGGGTGTCCTCCAGCGGCCAGACGTAGCCGACCACGGTCTCGGCCACCCACAGCGGCAGTGCTTCGAGATCGTCGTCGGCCATCACCAGGAAGACCGGAAGTCCGGTGAAGCGCCGCCCCACACAACGCAACACCGCCGCGCCGGCCGTCTCCTTCGTGGTCTGCTCGGCGCCGGGCAGGTCCCACGACACCAGGGCGGCGGCCAGCCCCGCCTCGGTCCGCAACACCGCCTCGGCCTCGACCCCGTCCCGGGCCCACCGCACCTCGAAGCCCTGGTTCCGGATCTCGGCGGCGATCCGCCGAAACTGCTCCGCTCCGGCATCGGCCCCGTCCGAAGCCTCGGAAACCACGAAGACCACCGTACCGATCGCCATGCCGGCCTCCTTGCGCGCCACGAACCCGCCATCACCGCTTCGAGGGTCACCGACACGGTGCGGCGAAAGCCCCCGAAAGCTCGCCAAACCCTCCTTTCGAGGGAAAACGCGGTCGGGCAAGCCCGGCGGTGACGTGGATCCGCCCGGGGGACGCGCGTCGTGTGGACGGGTCCGCGCGCTCCGCCATATCGTGTCGTGGCTGAGACCACGCTGATCTGACGACAGCGAGACAAGGAGACCTCAGAGTGGGCACGGGTGGCAGTGTCGAGACGTTGGAATTCCAGGCCGAGACCCGGCAGTTGCTCCAGTTGGTGATCCATTCGATCTATTCCAACAAGGACATTTTCCTGCGTGAGCTGATCTCCAACGCCTCCGACGCTCTGGACAAGCTGCGACTGGAGTCGCTGATCGACTCCGACCTCGAGGTGGATACGTCCGACCTGCACATCGCCTTGGCCGTCGACAAGGACGTCCGCACGCTGACCGTGCGCGACAACGGCATCGGCATGAGCCGGGACGACCTCGTGGAACTGATCGGCACGATCGCCAAGTCCGGCACCGCCGGTCTGCTGGAGAAGCTCAAGGAAGCCAAGGAGACCCAGGACGGCGCCGCGGCGCAGAACCTGATCGGACAGTTCGGCGTCGGCTTCTACTCGGCGTTCATGGTCGCCGACAAGGTCACTCTGCGCACCCGGCGCGCGGGCACCGACTCGGGCACCGCGTGGGAGTCCGACGGCGAGGGCACCTACGAGATCCGGGCCGTCGACGACCTGCCCGTGGGCACCTCGGTCACCCTGCACCTGAAGGCCGCCGACAACGAGGACGGGCTGGCCGACTACCTGTCCGAGTGGAAGATCCGGCAGATCGTCAAGCAGTACTCGGACTTCATCCGCTGGCCGATCCGGATGGCGACGGAGCGGACCGACGCCGACGGCGTCACCACCCACGGCGTCGACACGCTCAACTCGATGAAGGCGCTGTGGGCCCGGCCGCGCAGCGAGGTGACCGAGGCCGAATACGCGGAGTTCTACAAGCAGATCAGCCACGACGGGCTCGACCCGGCCGAGACGATCCACATGCGCGCCGAGGGCAACTTCGAGTACGAGGCGCTGCTGTTCATCCCGTCGCAGGCCCCGTTCGACCTGTTCTCGCGCGAGACGAAGCGCGGCGTACAGCTGTACGTCAAGCGGGTGTTCATCATGGACGACTGCGAAGCGCTGATGCCGAACTATCTGCGCTTCGTCAAGGGTGTCGTGGACGCGCACGACCTGTCGCTGAACATCTCCCGCGAGATCCTGCAGCACGACCGGCAGATCCGCGGGGTGCGCCGGCGCCTGGTGAAGAAGGTCCTCGGCGCGATCAAGGACATGCAGGCCAAGGACGGCGAGCGCTACACGAAGTTGTGGGCGCAGTTCGGCCGGGCGCTGAAGGAGGGCCTGCTCGAGGACACCGACAACACCGAGGCGCTGTTGGAGCTGGTGTCGGCCGCCTCCACGCACGACCCGGAGAAGACCACCACGCTGCGCGAGTACGTGGAGCGTATGAAGGACGGTCAGGACGCGATCTACTACCTGACCGGCGAGACCCGGGCAATGGTGGAGAACTCCCCGCACATGGAGGCGTTCGCCGCCAAGGGGTACGAGGTGCTGATCCTCACCGACCCGGTCGACGAGGTCTGGGTCGACCAGGTCCCGGCGTTCGCCGGCCACGCGCTGCAGTCCATCGCCAAGGGGCAGGTCGACCTCGACGAGCCCGCCGACGGCGACGACGGGGCCGAGTCGGACAAGGCCAAGCGCGAGGAGGACTTCGCGGCCCTGCTCCCGTGGCTGACCACGACGCTGTCCGAGCAGGTGAAGCAGGTGCGCCTGTCGTCCCGGCTGACCACGTCGGCGGCCTGCATCGTCGGCGACGCCCACGACATGACGCCGACGCTGGAGAAGATGTACCGGGCGATGGGCCAGGAGATGCCCCCGGTCAAGCGCATCCTGGAGCTCAACCCGACGCACCCGTTGATCACGGCCCTGCGCTCGGCCCACGCGACGAACGCGGAGGATCCGGCACTCGCCGAAATCGTCGAACTCGTCTACGGCGGCGCCCTGTTGGCCGAAGGCGGCGACCTCCCCGACCCGGCCCGCTTCACCCGCCTGCTGACCAACCACCTGGCCAGGGGCCTGTAACCCACCCTGGGGCGCGACCGGCCGGACCCACCCGGGCCCGGCCGGTCGCATCCCCGCCCACCCGGTCGCCCGCCGGGCGCGAGGTCGCGCCGTGGGGCGGCCGGGGCGGGGCCTCAGATGAGGATGACTCGGCGCCCGCGAGTGTGGCCTGCCTGGCTGTCGACGTGTGCCGCCGCGGCCTCGGCGAGGGTGTACGACTTCTCGATCGGGATGTGCAACCTTCCCCGGGCGATGAGGTCGGCGGCCTCGGCGAGCGCGTCGGGCACGCTGCCGGCCGTGCCGGAGAAGCGCACTCCGAGGTCCGGCGCGCCGAGGTCGGCGATGGAGATCACCTTGCGCGGATCGCCGGTCAGCTCGACCAGTTCGCGGATCACTCCCGAGCCGGCCAGATCGAGCGCCGCGTCGACCCGGCCGAGCCCGCGCACCCGCTCGACCCAGCCCTCGCCGTACGTCGTGGCGACCGCGCCCAGGCCGCGCAGATAGTCCTGGTTCGCGGCACTGCCCGTACCGATCACCGCGATGCCGCGATCGCGGGCGATCTGCAACACCGCCGAGCCCACTCCCCCCGAGGCACCGCTGACCAACAGCGTCTGCCCGGGTTCCACACCGACCTCGCGGATGATGCGCAGCGCGGTCTCCACCACGGACGGGTATCCGGCCGCCTCCTCGAAGCTCAGCCCCTCCGGCATCCGGACCCAGGCCGACATCACGGCGAACTCGGCGTAGGTGTCCGACCCTTCGCCGAACACGTGGTCGCCGACCTCGACCCCCTCGACGCCTTCGCCGACCTCATCCACCACCCCGGCGGCGTCCAGCCCCACGCCGGCGGGCAGCTCGATCGGATGGGCCGACAGTTTCTGGCCTTCGCGGATCCTCCAGTCGACGGGGTTCACCCCCGCCGCCCGTACGGCGATGCGTATCCGGCCGGGGCCCGCGTGGGGCTCCTCGGCGTCCAGCAGGTGCAGAACATCGGGACCGCCGAACTCGGCGAAGCTCACTTTCCTCATGCCGTGGACCGTAGCACTAACGGTTAGTGTTTTGAAACTGTTGCAGTCTCATACCTGATAGCATCGGGCCATGACCGAGCCCGTCGGCCGCCGCGAACGCAAGAAGGCCGCGACCCGCCAGAACATCGCCGACACCGCCCTGCGGCTCTTCCTGGAGCGCGGATACGACGCGGTGGGCATCCGTGACGTGGCCGCCGAAGCCGACGTGGCCGTCACCACGCTCTTCTCGCACTTCGCCTCGAAGGAGGCCCTGGTGTTCGAGCGGGACGAGGACTTCGAACAACGCCTCGCCCGGGCGGTGACCGACCGGGAACCGCACGAGCCGATCGTCCCCGCGTTGCGGCGCGAGATGCGGGCCATGGTGCGCCATTGCGCGTCGGAGGGCGCCGCCCCGACCTGGCAGATGATCGACGCGACGCCCGCGCTGCGCGAATACGAGGAGTCGATGCGACTGCGTCACGCCGAATCGCTGGCCGCCGCCATCGCCACCGACCTCGACCTGCCGCCGGGCACCACGGCCTGCCGGACGATCGCCAGGTTCGTGACCGACGCCCATTCGCTGGCCCGCGAGGCGGCCGATCCGGACGCCGCGGTGGATGAGATCTTCCGAATGATCGAGGCGGCCTGGAAAGTCACCTTTCCGTACAACCGATCAGCGATCGGTTAGCACCACCGCAGTCGGCACACCCGGGGATTGAACAACCGTCGGACCACCGCGCCACAACCAATGGTTGTACCCATAGGGTGTCCGCATGGACCTCGACGCCGTCCGGACCTTCGTCACCGCCGCCGAGGCGGGGCCGTTCCAGGAGGCCGCCGCCGAGCTGGCGGTCAGCCAGCAGGCCGTCTCCAAGCGCATCGCCGCGCTGGAGCGCACCCTCGGCGTACGACTGTTCACCCGCACCCCGCGCGGCGCCGAACTCACCATCGACGGACAGGCGTTCCTGCCCCACGCCCGGGAGCTGCTGCGCGTCGCCGAACGGGCCGTCGAGTCCGTACGCATCGGCCGCCGCCCGCTGCGCGTGGACGTACTCACCTCACGCGGCGCGGCGTCGGGCCTGCTTCGCGGCTTCCATCGGGCACATCCCGAGGTCGAGCTCGACGTGGTGATGCTGTTCGGCATCGACACGGCCATCGCCGCCATCCGGTCCGGTGCGATCGACGCGTCCTTCCGCGCCGTCACCATGCCGGGCCGGCCGCTCCCCGACGACATCGAGTCCGCCCGGGTGCTCGACGAGCCGCTCCAACTCCTCACCGGCCCCGCACACGTGCTGGCCGGCGCCCGCTCGGTGCCGCTCGCCGAGCTCGCCGGGCATCGGATCTGGATGCCCGGCATCGTCCCCGGCACCGAGTGGGCGGCCTACTACGACGACCTCGTCGCCGAGTTCGGGCTCACCATCGAGGCGACCGGCCCCAACTTCGGCGCCGACGCACTCCTCGACACCGTCGCGGACACCCCAGCCCTGGCCACCTTCATGGGCGGGGACACCCGCCTGGTCTGGCCCACCGACCACGGCCTGCGCCGCATCCCGGTGATTGACCCGATGCCCGTCTACCCCCACTCACTCCTGTGGCAACGCGGCAACCCCCACCCCGCACTGGCAACCCTCCGCACCCACCTCGCCGACACGGCCACCACGCCCGACGCCCCCGGAACCTGGACCCCCGACTGGGCCCGCCCCCACTGAACCCACCGGCCGGCACACACCCTCAAACACGCTGCCCGGGCGCGAGTTCGACGATGCGGTCCGGATCGGGGCGGCGGGCGACGACCGGCTGATCGAAGTCGAGCCAGTCGAGCGTGATGCCCTTATCCGCCCCCTCCCCCACGGTCATCCGGGCCGGGAGCGCGGTCCCCTCGGCGGGGATGTACAGCAGCACGTCGCCCAAGGTGTCGTCGTGCCCCCCGAGCACGATCATCCGCCGGCCGTCCACCTCGGCGTCGCGATGCCGCTCACCGTCGCGGACGGCCTCGGCCAACTCGCGCATGTCGGCGAGGTCCTTGATCCGGTCCGGTTCGGTGACGAACGGGCTGTCCGAGGGCAGCCGTACGTACTTGTCCGTCAGCCGCTCGGCCAGTTCCCGGTTTGTCCGGCTCCAGGTCCCGGCATCCCCCTTGAGGTACACCTCGGAGCCGGTCCCGACCACATCGAACACCCCGACGCCGACCTCCTCGACGGTCGCGGTGAAGGCCTTCGAGCCGAGGTCGATCCGCATGTCCATACGCACCGTGCGTGCCTTCACCCGGATCACACCCCGCAGGTGCACGGTCCGCACCCGCATCGCGGCGAGCGAAACGCGCGTGTACAACACCCGATCGCTGAGCGTCGAGTTGTCGCCGGCGACATCGCTCGCCGTCTCGTCCTGCGAACTCCCCGCGGGATCCGGGGTTTCCGCACATCCCGCGACCAGCATCAACACGATCCCCGCAGCTCCCGCCGCGTTCCGCGCCGACCGCATCCGCACACGCTTGAACAACTGACTCCCCATCACCCACGGCCCCCACCGGCGCCAACTGCCGTACATCATCGCGGGATCCGAATTCGGGCTGCCCGCCGGGGGGCCGACGGTTCGTGGTGGGTACCGGCACCCGCCGTCGTGGTCGCGGTTACCGAATGTTCACACCACATAGGGTCCCGGCGGCCCCTCGGGGTCCGGCACGCTGGTCGCGATCCGCGCCCGGGTCCGGGCCGGACGCCACCGCGTCACTCGGGAGGCCACGCCTTGTCCACCTCGACCGTGTTCCGCCGCGCCGCAACGACCGGCTGTGTCGCCGTACTTGCCCTCGCCGCGACCTCGACCCTGACCACTCCCGCGCAGGCCGCGTTGCCGACACCCGTCTCCGCCGCGACCGCCCGCTCGTATCTGGCCGGCATGTCCGCCACCGCCGAGACCCACGGCGACAGCTACGACCGCAGCCTGTTCCCGACCTGGATCACCATCTCCGGGACCTGCGACACCCGCGAGTGGATACTCAAGCGCGACGGTGTGGGCGTGACCACGAACTCGGCCTGTACCGCCACGTCCGGCACCTGGACCAGCGCCTACGACAACGTCGTCACGACCGACCCGTCGACGTTCGACATAGACCACCTGATACCGCTGTCCGAGGCCTGGGCCTCCGGCGCCTGGGCCTGGACCACCACGCGTCGCCGCACGTTCGCCAACGACGTGAACGACCCGCAACTCATCGCCGTCTCCGCCTCGTCCAACCGCTCGAAGGGCGACCGGGACCCCGCCGAATGGCTGCCCCAGGCCTCCTACCGCTGCACGTACGCCCGCGCCTGGGTCCAGGTCAAGCACGACTACGCGCTCACCGTCGACAGCAGCGAGAAGAGCGCCCTCACCTCCATCCTCAACGCCTGCTGATCACGCGCCGCGAACCGGCGCCCCGGCCGCCCGTTCACCCGTTTCCCACACTGCGGATGCGGATTTCCGCGACAGAAGCGATCATGTAGACCGCCCGAGGAGAAAGCGGCACATATCGATGATTGTTGCGGAAAGCCTCACCAAGAGGTACGGCGCGAAGACGGCTGTCGACGACGTCAGCTTCGAGGTCCACCCCGGACGGGTCACCGGGTTCCTCGGACCCAACGGCGCCGGGAAGTCCACCACGATGCGGATGATCCTGGGCCTGGACCGACCCAGTGCCGGTCGGGTCACGGTGGACGGGCGGGCCTACCGCGACCTGAGCGCGCCGATGGTGGAGGTCGGTGCGCTCATCGACGCCAAGGCGCTGCACGGCGGCCGGACCGCCCGGGACCACCTGGTCGTCCTGGCCAAATCCAACGGCATCCCGCTCACCCGCGTGGACGAGGTCCTGGACACCGTCGGCCTCACCTCGGTCGCCAAGAAGCGCTCCGGCGGTTTCTCGCTGGGCATGGGCCAGCGGCTGGGGATCGCCGGGGCGCTGCTCGGCGATCCCCGGGTACTGCTGTTCGACGAGCCCGTGAACGGGCTCGACCCCGAGGGGATCCTGTGGATCCGCAACCTGATGAAGCGCCTCGCCGGCGAGGGCCGCACGGTCTTCGTCTCCTCGCATCTGATGAGCGAGATGGCGCTGACCGCCGACCACCTCCTGGTCATCGGGCGTGGGCGGATCCTCGCCGACACGGGCGTCGCCCAGTTCATCGCGGAGAACTCGGTCAGCCACGTGAAGGTGCGCTCGCCGCAGGCGGATCGGCTCGCCGAACTCGCCGCGGCGGCGGGCTGGCAGGTGAACCGGGACCCGGCGGGGGCGCTGTTGGTCCAGGACGTGACCACCGATCAGGTCGGTGATCTCGCCGGGCACAACGGGGTGTTCCTGCACGAACTGGCGAAGGTCGAGGCCTCGCTCGAAGAGGCGTTCATGCGGCTCACCGCCGACAGCGTCGAATACCACACCGGCGGCACACCCCCGAAGGTCGCCGCCGAGGCGGTCCCGGGATGGGGTCCGCCGTCCGTCGCAGACCGGATCGGATGAGGCCACGATGACGACGACCGCACCCGCCGCGCCGACGGCGGTCGCGCCCGGCGCGCGACTGACCTTCGGCCGGATCCTGGACTCCGAGTGGGCCAAGATCAAGACCGTACGCTCGACCATGTGGACCCTGCTCGCCCTGTTCGTGGTGAGCGTACTGATCAGCTGGGGCATCGCGAGCCTGGCCGCGAGCGATGTGGCCAAACACGTGGCCGAGGGCAAGAAGAACGACGCCCCGGATCTGCTCACCGTGGGCGTCGCGTTCGGCCAGATCGCCGCGCTGGTGCTCGGCGTGATGTCGATGACGGCCGAATACTCGACCGGCATGATCCGTACCAGCCTGACCGCGGTGCCGTGGCGCGCCTCGATGCTCACCGCCAAGGCCGTGGTGCTGGCCCTGGTCCTGTTCGTGGTGGGCGCGGTCACCGGGTTCTGCTGCTACTTCCTGGCCAACCTGATGCTCGACGCCAAGGACGTCGGCGTCGCCCTCGGCGATCCCGGCGTGATCCGGGCCCTGGTCGGCACGGGCCTGTACCTGGCCGTCCTCGGCCTGTTCGGCATGGCCCTGGGCGTACTGCTGCGGCACACCGCCGGCGCCATCACCCTGGGCATCGCGCTGATCTTCGTGGTCGGCGGCGTGGTCGGCCTGATCCCCGGCAGGACCGGCGACTGGATCGCCAAACTGATGCCCGCCAACGCCGGCAGCCAGGTGATGTCGGTCAAGGCCGCGGACAAGATGCTCCAACCCTGGCCGGGCTTCGCGGTCTTCGCGGCCGAAACCCTGATCCTCCTGCTCCTCGGCGCCCTCCTCCTCGAAAAACGCGACGCCTGACCCCACCCGCGCCGGCCCCGTCCCGGCACCGGCGCGAAACCCGGGTCAGTCGTCCTTCTCCTCGTCGTCGATGTCCTCGTAGACGTCCACGAGGTGGCTGCGGAGGTCGTCTGCGCGGGGTTCGCTCCAGCGACGCAACGCCCATGCCGGGCAACAGTAGGGGCTGCCTCCGATACCCCCGGCCGGCACGATCCGGCACCCCGGCACGACCGGCGGTTACCGCGCCGTGCCCATCGGCCGCCTCGAATCCCGGTAGGGGCAGGCCAGTTGGCGCAGGATCTCCTGGGCGAGCAGGTCCTCGCGGCCCTTCAACGCGTCCGCCGAGCGCCGGTCGTGCGGGAACACCAGCTCCGCCGCGACGTTGTCCTGCACGATCCGGGCCAGGTTGTCGAGCGCGACGAGGACCGGGTCGGTGGGCGGCTGGGCGGTCGCGACGTCGATCAGGTGCGAGTCGGCCGTCGCGGGGTCCATGAACCGTTTGACGATGATCGAGTTCTGGTTCAGGGCGGACGTGGTCCAGATCGACAGGACGACGACGTACAGGCCGGGCCAACCGCCGGGGCCGACCTCGTCCCGCCACCGGTTCATCAGCTCGGTCACGCCGTCGATCTGCGCCCGCGCCGCGTACTCGATGTTGGTGGCGATGGCCTCGCCCAGGTCGCCGGTGAAGTCCTCGAACGACCGCATGTCGAAGGCGGCCCGGGCACTCGCTTGGGCGATGAACTCCAGCGCCGCGTCCAGGATTTGCCCGCTCGCCCCGGCGAGCCGACCGGGCAGGCGCGCGTCGTCGAGCTGCCGTCGGGCATCGGCCAGGGTGGCGCCGAAGGCCCGAAGCGGACCGATCCACTCGTTCGTCCAGGGGCTCTTGAACGCCACCATGTCCACGTCGTGCCGGTCCAGGCGCGCGGTGTCGGGCAGATTCGGGATTCGCCGGTCCAGGTATGGCGCGAGGATCGAGAAAATGCCCAACGGCACGTGGGCGATCGACTTGGCCAGTTCGAAGATGTCGGAGACGGGCCACAGGGACTCCCGTCGGCCGTCGTGCACGAGGGTGAACAGGCCGCCGCGGGAGTCGTTCTCCACGACGACGACCGGACCGAGGTGCGGGATCAGCCCGGCCCGCAGCGTGTCGTAGTGGCGCCGCGTGTCGCCGTCGATCGCGACGATCGTGTTGCGGGCCCGCAGTTCGGCGCCGGCCGGATCCGGCCCCGGATCGCCCGCGTCCGGGGCCGCGACGCCGATCCCGCCGAGGAATGTCGAGGCGCCGACGGCCGTCACGGATCCGAGGAAGTCCCTACGCGCGGTCATGCTGCACACGCCCGCCTCTCCGCCGCCGCGTCCCGGGCCCGGCACCGTTGTCGACCTCCAGCGTGAGGGCGCGGGACGGCGCGATGCCATCCCTCGTTCGGCTGAACGCGCGGGGCCGCCCCGCGCCGGACCACGGCGCGAGCCGGGAGTGACAGGGGCGATGATCTCGGAGGCACGATGATCGTCGTGGGAGTCGGGTCGGGCGAGCGAAGGGTGCGGGGCGTGGGCGAGGACGACGGCGCCGGGATCGAGTCGGCGCAGGATGCCGCGAACGACGAGCTGGTTCTCGCGTTCGGGCGGTTGCAGGGCGCGGCGGGGCGGCTGGAGTACCTGCTCGGCGGCGCGATCGAGGAGGAGTTCGGGATCAGTCACCTGATGTACGAGGTGCTGCTGATCGTGGGCCGGGCGGGGGGCGCCGGCATGTCGATGCGCGCGATCGCGCAGGAGCGGGTCCTGACCACGGGCGGGATGACCCGCCTGGTGGACCGCATGGAGGCGGCCGGCCTGGTGGCGCGCACCGACGACCCCACGGACCGTCGCGGCAAGCTGGTTCGGCTCACCGCGCACGGCCGGGACGTCGTGGTGCGGGCCAGTCGACTCCACGTGCAGAACATCCGCCGCCACTTCCTGGCCCCGCTGCCCGAGGAGGCCCGGGAACAGTTCATGGAGTGCCTGCGCATCCTGTCCCACTCGGCCCGCGACGCGCTGCCGCGTCTGCGCTAGCCGACGGCCGCCGGCGCTTGCCGGGTCGACCGATCGAGTAACCGCCCCGCGGGAATACCTGACGAGGCAGATACTGTTGGAGCAGATACATCGTCTCGGGCAGCGGTCGTGCCCGGAGCGGTGCGGTGCGTGCACCCGAGCCATTCCCTCCCGAAAAGGTCCCTTCCCGTGAAACTCATCTACGTCTTCGACGCATACTGCGGCTGGTCCTACGGCTTCGCCCCCACCCTCGCCGAGGTCACCGCGCGCCGGCCCGAGCTGCCCGTCGAGGTGGTATCCGGGGGACTGTTCACCGGGCCGCGCGCCGTGCCGATTCGCGAGTTCGGCTATGTGCAGGGGGCGAACGCCCGGATCAGCGAGCTGACCGGGGTCGTGTTCGGGCCGGCGTACGAGCGGCTGATCGCGGACGGATCGTTCGTGATGGACTCCGCGGCGGCGGCGCACGGCATGGCGGCGCTTCGGCAGGCGGCGCCGGATCGGGCCACCGCACTGGCCGGTGATGTGCAGGCCGCGTTCTACCGCGACGGGCTGAGCCTGTCGGAGCCCGGTACATTCCTCCGCGTCGCCGCCGCGGCCGGCCTCGACACGACGGAGATCGCCACCGCGCTCGACGCGCCGGCCGGCCGTCACGCGGCCGAGGCCGACTTCCGACGGGCGGCCGAACTGGGCGTGACGGCGTACCCGACCCTCCTGGCCCAGGACGGCGAGCGCATCGCGGTCCTGGCCGTCGGCCGCGCCGATCCCGACACGATCGACACCGCGCTGGAGCGATTCGGCGCGGGCCGCTCCGACACCACCACCGCCGGGTCCGCGAGGCCATGACGCCCTGAGGCCCCGGTCGGCCGAGCCCTCGACACAGGATTGGTTATGCGCATAATCTTATGCGCATAACCAATCTGCCGTCAGGCACACTCACAGCCCGTCGAGGAGAGCCATGACCACCGACATCGACCAGAGCACGAGCGCGATACCCACCGGCGACTACGAACCGAGCGCGTCGCCGTGGGTCCGCGAGCACGTCGAGCAGATCATGCGCACCGGGACCACCGAGGGCATCACGATCAAGGGCCTGCCCACCGTGCTGCTCACCTATCGGGGCGCCAAGTCCGGCAAGATCCGCAAGACTCCGGTGATGCGCGTCGAGCACGAGGGGCATTACGCGGCCGTCGCGTCCAAGGGCGGCGAGCCGACCAACCCTCAGTGGTACGCCTCCCTCGTCGCCGAACCCGTCGTCGGTCTCCAGGACGGCACGACCGCCGGCGCGTATCGAGCGCGCGAGGTGTTCGACGACGAGAAGGCCGTGTGGTGGCGCCGAGCCGTGGCGGCATACCCGGACTTCGCCGACTACCAACTCCGGACCGACCGCCTGATCCCGGTCTTCGTCCTCGAACCCGTCGACGTGAACACACCGGCGCAGCACGACGCCGAGCACTGAGCCGACCGACCCTCGCGCCCGGCGAAGGCGGCCTCCATCCCAGGGCGCCGCTTTCGCCGGCACCCCTGCCATCTCGACGAAACCCCCGCCGGCGCAAGGGAGTCCGCCTACCCTGATCGGGGAGGGTCGCACGCGGTGGTCCGCGGCGACCGTGGGGGAGCGCGTCCGTATCCGCGTCCACCGGGCGCCGGTCACCGGACGCGGTGAGACGGTGGGGGTATTCGGCATGTCCTTCGGTGTGTCCCCGAACCAGGCGCCGGGCGTACGCGCGCTCGGCCGGACGGTGTGTGCGGCGACCGTGGCGGGATCGCTGGTCGCCTGTGGAGTGGTGGTCAAGCAGGGCCTTCCGGCACTGACCGTCGAGGTGGCCCGGCTGATGATGAGCCAGGGCGGCGACATCACGATCGAGCAGGCCGCCAAGCTCACGGTGACCGTACTGGGACCGATAGCCCTGGAAGCACTGCTCGCCGCAAGCACATCCGACCCGGGCCCCGGCACCGGCCCATCCGGCGGCATCGTCCCCGTGGCGCATCGGATCGCCCCCGCCACGACGCAACCGGTCGACAACGACTGGACGATCGTGGTGCGCCGCAAGGTCGGCGGCACCGTGCGGAACACCGGATACCGAGTCGCCTACGCGGGCAAGGTGTACGTGCTCACCAACGGCCGTACCGCGCAGTCGTTCGAGCCCAGCCGGAAACTGATCACGATCGACGCCACCTCGGACACCGCGACCGCCGTCGCCGTCGTGGACAGCCTGGAGCAACCGGTGCGCAGCTCGGGCAAGTTCCGGCTCCTGGTGGCCGGCAAGTACACCGACTACGACTTCGACTCCGACAAACGCTCCGCCTCGCACGCCGGCACCGACCTGCACGCCGGCCTCGGCGGCCCCTCGGCCGCACACGGCGCGCGGTACGCGAAGTTCTCCGGCGACAAGACACCGTCCCTACAGGACTGCGTCACGGAGCCGCCGGACGCCTGGGGCAGCGACTTCAACAAGCTCAACCCCTACGGCCACTACTGCCTACAAACCACCGAAGGCCACTTCGGCACCCTGGCCCTCGGCAGCACAAGCGAATACTCCTACACCATGTGGCAAACAGCGGCCACCACCAAGTGAATCAGGTGCGGCCCGCGTCGTGCTGGGCTTGGCGCAGTGTTTGTGAGGGGGGCATCCAGTCGGCGCGGATCACCCGGAAGCCTGCGGCTCGGTAGGCGTCGCAGACCAGGGCGTCGTCGTCGACGACCATCGCGACGGTCCGGCCGCGGGCGAGCTTGCGCAGCAGTGCGGGTTTGGCGACCCGGGCCGGGCGGCGGTCCCGCTCGGCGCGCATCAGCAGGCGGCCGGCGGGCAGTCCGTGGCGATCCAACCACTCGACCGTGTCGCGCCTGCAGCGCTCCGGGCGGCCGGTCAGGTACACCACCTCGTGCGACTCCGCACTGGTCCGCGCGAGTTCGACACCCTCGGCGAGCGGGGCGTCCTGCGCCGCGGCCGCGAAGAACGCGTTCCAGTCCCGGGGCGGCGCCTCGACGAAGTGCAACCGGTGCCGGGTATCGGCCACCGTGCCATCCAGGTCGAACACCGCCAGCGGACGGGATATCACAAACGCCTCCACGACAATCCGGACTCGGTCGCGCAGTCTACGCCGACCCCGCGGGGTTCCCGGGCGTCGGCTCGGCTCCGCCGCCTCACGCCCCGCCGTGGGTCGACCCGATCCACGCGGTCGCGATGTTCACATGCCCGTGGTGCCGTCGAGGCGTTCGCGGAGGAGGTCGGCGTGGCCGTTGTGGCGGGCGTATTCGGCGATCATGTCGACCAGGATGCTGCGTAGCGAGATCGGCTCCCCCGTACGCTTGCGCGTTCCCGTTTCGTCCAACGAGGGTGCGGCGGCGGTGATTCGGCGGGAGTGTTCGCACTCGGCCCGCCAGACGGCGAAGGCTTCGTCGGTGTCCCCGTCCAGGCTGTCGAAGTCCTGGTCGGGATCCTCGTCGGAGTAGTAGAGCAGCGGTAGTTCCTCGCCGGCGAACTGGATGCGGAACCACCAGCGCTCGACACCGGCCAGGTGCCGCACCAGGCCGTGCAGGGACATCGTGGACGGCGGCACCGCCCGTTCGGACAGCTGATCCGAGGACAGCCCCGCGCACTTGAGCTCGAACGTGTCCCGGTGCCAGTCCAGCACCGCGCTCAGGGTTTCGCGTTCACCTCCCACGGAGGGCGGAGCGGGCCGATCGTCCCCGTCCCATCGGGGTGCGTAGTGCTGGGGCGGGGGCGTGCTGTCCATGATCCACCTTCCGGGTCGGAGTCCGACCGAGTATCACCGGCCCCACCGACATCCGCCCGAGCGGCACCCGGCCCCCGACATGCGGTGACAGGCGCGCGAAACGCGTGCTACGGTCACTCTCGTCGAACTGAGTCAGTCAACTAACTAACAAGCAGGAGACGACAATGATCGTGATCACGGGTGCGACCGGCAACATCGGCCGGACGCTTGTGGGGCAGTTGGCGGCAGCGGGCGAGGACGTCGTGGCCGTGTCGCGGCGCCCGCAGCTCACGGACCTTCCGAACGGCGTACGGCACGCCCGCGCCGACGTCGGGGACTCGGCGAGCATGCGGCCGGTCCTCGACGGCGCCGACGCGTTGTTCGTCCTCCTGGCGGGTGAACTCAACGCCCACGGAGAGAGCCCGGACAACCTGGTCGGCGCCGCCGCGGACGCCGGCGTCGGGCGCATCGTCCTGGTCTCGTCCCAGCTCAACACCACCCGCCCCCAGGCCCCTTCGCATGCCCGGTTGCGGGCCTTCGAGGCGGCGGTGCGCACGTCGGGGACGGACTTCACGATCCTGCGCCCGGGCGCCTTCGCGTCCAACGCCTTCGCGTGGGCCGAGTCGGTTCGCGGCAAGCGCACGGTCTTCGCCCCGTTCGGCGACTCGGCGCTGCCCGTCGTCGACCCGACCGACATCGCCGACATGGCCGCGGTCGTACTGCGCGAGGACGGTCACGCCGGGCGTACCTACGAGCTGACCGGACCCGAGGCGATCAGCCCGCGTCGGCAGACCGAGGTCATCTCGGCGGCGCTGGGCGAACCGGTCGCGTTCGTGGAGCTGTCCCGCGAGGAAGCCCACGCGCACATGGCGCAGTTCATGCCGGAGGAGGCGATCGGCGGCACCCTGGATGCCCTCGGCCTCCCGCTGCCGGCCGAGGTGGAGGTCGGTCCGGACGTGGCGAACGTCCTGGGCCGTCCGGCCCGACCGTTCGCCGAGTGGGTGGCGCGCAACCTGCCGGCGTTCCGGTAGCGGCCCTCCCGGGCGCGCGAACGGCGGCGCGCCCGGGGGGAGCTTCGGCCGACGAACGGATTCCGACGCCTCACCCGGGCGCACCGGCCCCGCCGAACTCCCCTGGGCCACCGGTCACTTCGCGCCGCCCGGACGGCCGGACGGCCGCCACATCGGCCCGGGCATCCGGCTCTGCCGGCCCGCTCTCCCCGTGGCCGAAAGAAATCCGTTTATCAGGATCGACGAACAGCCGATTACATCGTTTGTGTGAGGAGTATGTGAGTAGCGTGTGAGTCTTTTTGATCTGTGATCTACATCACATTGACGCACCTTTCGTATCAAGGCTTCACTTTCGAGGCGACGAGAATCGAAAGACGGATTCTCTAGCGGTGGATATCGCTCCACTGGTCCGGGTCTCATAGGAGGCCCGGCCGGTCCACAGTCACCTGGAGGTTGTCGTGGTGAAGATCGTCAACTCTTTCTCCAAGAGGTTCAGGTTCGAGAAGAGCCTCAAGTCCGCCACCTGGTTCATCTGGTACAGCTGATCGTTTCGATCGACTCCGCGCGAGGTTCGGCCGAGTCGGATCGCCGCCCGGGCTCGCGTCCGGTGGAGCCGCGTCCCGGCTCCACCGGGCGGGAGACTCTACGTCCTGTGGAGAGCGCCGATGAATCGTTCCGACACGGTCGGAAGTGCCCGGGTCACCATCTTTGCCCCGAAGATCGAGGAACTCCTGCGCGAGCATCGTGGTGCGGGGTTTTTCCGCATCGACGGCGACACCGTCGGAATCGCCGATCCGGAATTGATCAACAAACTCCTGGAGAGCAGGTCGGCTCACGAATTCGAGCGGCCGACTTTCAAGCCGCTCCAGGGAAGGTCGATTGCCCGAGGGGAGGCCAACGACGTCCTGCGAGCCGTCTCGCACGACGTGCGCGCCGCATTGGGCGGGCCGGCTCCCGATTCCGTCGATTTTTCCGGAATCTGGCCGCGTACGGGTCACGCCTATCTTCGCGGTCTTCTTTTCGGGCCCGACCCGTCGCGGTTCCGCATACTCACCGATCGCCGCCTCGAAAAGGCTCCGGTACTCACCCGCGCCATGGTCCGCACGAGTGCCGTCCTGCCGGGAAAGCCCGCCCTCGATCCGCCGGTGTCCCGCCTCGCGGCCGTCACCGCCACGGCCGCCGCCGAGCACGGCGACCGGCGCTACGCCATGGGCCTGTACCGCCGGGTCGCCGCGCCGGTGTGCCTGGGGGTCGCGGCACTGGTCGCCAACGCGCTCTGGCTCGGCTCGCCGTTCCACCCCGACGCGAGCAACCGGCATATCGTGCTGGAGTCGCTGCGGTTGTTGCCGCCGTCGTGGAACATCCTGCGGGTGGCGTCCCCCGAGTTCGCCGCCGTGGACTCCCGGATCGGTCCGCACGACGACGTGCTGCTGCTACCGCTGCTGACCCATCGCGATCCCGAACTGTGGCCCGATCCCGACGTGTTCAGCCCCGAGCGCTGGCACGAGAGGGACGAGGACGACCACCCGGGCTACATCCCCTTCGGCCACGCGAGCGATCGTTGCCGAGGCCGCCATCTGATCGTCCCGCTCGCCGAACACCTCCTCGAACGCCTGCGCGCCGACGGCCTCGCGGTGAGCCCCGAACAGACCACCGCCAGGGTGCCGCTCGCCGGCCTGCTCGGGGTCACGCGGGTACGGGTGTCCCGAACTCGCCTCCCCGGCAACTGAGTTCGTACCTCCGCCCGTTCCGGGTGCGGAGGATTGCGCGTGGCACGAAATGTTCCTCCGTGCCAGTGCAGTTCGTGCCCTGTCACCGCTCCCGCCCACCACGCAGACTGGCGGCGGCCCATGATCCGCCCGCGCGGCTCCCTCCCTTCCCCGTGGGTGAGTTCGCAGCCGCGCGGGCCCGGCCGACCCCGGACGGCCCCCGCGTCGTGCCGTCGACGAGCGCCCGCGATCATGTACCGCAGCCACGATCGGTGGGGTCGGGGCGGGAGCGGATCGGAATCATCGATGGCGCGTGTGGGTTCGGCTGCGTCGGGACGCCTGGCGGCGGCCGCGGCGGCGGGGATGGTCCTGGTGACGGGATGTTCGGCGGCTGCGGATCTGGCCGACACGGCCTCGGCCGATCTGTCGACGTTGAGCGCCGAGGCGGCCTCCGAGCGGGTCGCCAGGGCCGTGGACCGCGTGCATTCGGTCCGCGTCACCGTGGAGTTGCGGCGCAACGGCGCGACCCAACGCACCGATCTCCGGTTGGACATACGCACCGGCAACTACTCGGCGACCGGCAAGACGTCGAGTTACACGATCGAGACGGTGCGGATCGGTGAGGACGTCTACGTCAAGGCTTCGCGCGCCTACTGGCAGTCGCGGCTCGGGCGCGACAAGGCCGCCCTCCTGAACTCGCTCGACGGTAAGTACGGCCACGTGGCCACCGACGACCCGGCCCGATCCACCATGAAGAACCTCAGCCGAAAGGCGGACCCGCACACCGTCCTCCCCACCCTGGCGAAGGCTGATCGCCGCCCCGACTCCACCGCCGACGGCCGGCGCATGGTCGTGTTCGCCGAACCCGGCGAGAAGAACCCCGACCTCCTGTACATCCCGGCCGAGGGCCCGGCCCTGCCCGTCAAGATGACCGACTCCCCGTCCAAGGGCGGCTCCGACACGGCCACCCTGACCTGGTCCGAGTACGACCAGCCCGTCGACATCCAGGCCCCGGCAGCCGACCGAATCGTCGAACTTCCCAGCCTCGGCACCGCCCCACCCGGCGCCGGCCTGCTCTGAGCACCCGTCACCCCCCTCCGCCGGAAGGCACCTCACCGAGCCGAATGCTCACCTGGGCACCCAGTTCGCGATAGCCGAGCCCAACCGCGACCCGCCGCGAGGACAGCGGTCTCGCCCGCCACTGCGGCACCAGGCCGGCCTCGAGGGCGTGCGCCGTGGCCGCGGAGGCCACCGTCCGACCCAGCCGCCGCCCCCGGCGGGACGGCGCGACCAGCACGCTCAGATGGGCCGTCGCCCGCGGCCAGGTCCGGTATCCGGCGGCGGCCACGACCTCGTCACCACGACGGAGCACGAACGCGGCCGAGGAGATCTCGGCGAGCCCGCTCTCGTCCGCGTCCTCCTCCCCCGCGGCGGTCAGCAGCGCCGCCACGTCCCGGTCGCCCACCGGCACCCGCTCGACCCCGACGCCTCGATGCGCGGCGAGGAACCCGTCGCGGTCGACATAGGAGAGCGAGGCCGGGCCGAGGACGTCGACGACGGGCAACTCGTCCCGCAGTCGAGCGGCGTCCACGAGCCCTCGATACGACAACCTTCGCGCGGCGGACTCCAGCAGCGCCGCGGCCCGCGCATCGGGGGCGGTGACAACGGCGGCATCCCCGATCCGCACGATACCGACCCACCCCGGCGGACACAGCAACGATCCGGGCGCGACCACCGTGGTCACCGCGTGCGACGCACCGAACTCGACTGGGGTGCAGGCAAGTTCGGCCCAAAGGTGGCGGACGGGGGTAAGCAGGGGGTCATCGGCCATCCCCGCATCCTGCCGACTCCGCGACAGCGACGCGAGCGCATTCCCGCCCCGGAATACCGTCGCCTCCCTCGGCAGGGGCGCACCGCCGGACGCGGTCGCCCCGCCCGCCGCGTGGCCGACCTCGCACCGCACCGACACCCGCCGCGCGGCACCGGCGGCGCGCGCCCCGAGACAGCTGCTGGACGTTCCGTCCGATCCGGACGTACAGTCCAGGCGTGAGCACGGTGACGAAGGAAGACGACGCGGATCCCCGGGTGCGGATGTGGGAGCCCGTGGGGCGGGCCGTCGCGTTGTTGCTCGGGCCCTACGCCGAGGTCGTTTTGCACGATCCCGGGACCGACCGGGTCCTGGCGGTGTGGAACCCGTTCACCTCGCGCGGTCCGGGCGACCCCTCGGCCCTGGGCGAGTTGGCCGCGTTGGATCCGGCGGCGCGCGACGTGTACGGGCCGTACGAGAAGGTGCTCGCGGACGGCCGCCGGCTGTCGTCGGTCAGCGCGGTGTTGCGCGACGCGCACGGGCAGCCGGCCGCGGTCTTGTGCGTCAACCTCGACCGCACGCCGCTGGAGCGGGCCGCCGCCGTCCTGTCCGCGTTCGGCGCGCCGACCGTGCGGCGTCCCGAGCCGCTGTTCGAACAGGACCTGTCGGCGCGCGTCGCCGAGGTGGTCGGTGGCCATGTCCGCGCCACCGGGCGCCCCGCCGAGCGCATGACCCGCCCGGACCGGTTGACCGTCGTCGCCCGCCTGGACGAGGCCGGCGTGTTCGCGGTGCGCCGCGTCGTCCCGGTCGTCGCCGAGGCCCTGCGGGTGTCCCGGTCCACCGTGTACGACCTGTTGGCCGATGTACGAGCGACGAGCGAGAGAAGCTGACCACCATGACCCGGCTGCCCGATTTCCGGCTGGAAACGTATTTCTCCCGCTGGGAGTTCACCGCCCGCCACCACCTGACCGCGTCCGACGCGCAGACCATGACGCTGAGCGAGCTGCTCGAACTGGCGGACGACAGCGACCGGGACGCCTTCGAGCACCTGTCCCTGGGCTACACCGAGACCTTCGGCGACCCGGGCCTGCGGGCGGCGATCGCCGGCACCTACGACCACATCGAGCCGGACGACGTCATCTGCTTCGCGGGCGCCGAGGAGGCCCTGTACGTGGCGATGAACGTCCTGCTCGACGCCGGCGACCACGCCATCGTGGTGACCCCGAACTACCAGTCCGCCGAGACCGTTCCGCTGGCCCTGTGCGAGGTCACCGGCGTGGCGCTCGACCCGGCGCGGGACTGGGCCCTGGACCTGGACGCGGTGGTCGCCGCGATCCGCCCGAACACCCGGGTCGTCTCGGTGAACTTCCCGCACAACCCCACCGGCAAGGTCGTCGACCGCGCCGAATTCGCCGCCCTGGTCCGGCTGTGCGACGAGCGTGGCATCCGTCTGTTCAGCGACGAGGTGTATCGCGGCCTCGAACGTGATCCGGCCCGCACCCTGCCGCAGGCCGCCGACCTGTCGCCGCGCGCCCTGTCGCTGAACGTGACGTCGAAGTCCCTCGGCCTGCCCGGCCTGCGCATCGGCTGGATCGCGTGCCGCGACCGGGCCCTGCGCTCGCGCCTGGAGCGGGCCAAGCACTACACCACGATCTGCAACTCCGCGCCGAGCGAGGTGCTGGCCAGGATCGCCCTGAAGGCCCGCGAGACGATCCTGGCCCGCAACCGCGCCCTGATCACCGCCAACCTGACGGCGTTCGACGCGTTCTTCGCCGAGTACCCCGACGACTTCGAGTGGCGGGCCCCCGACGGGGGATGTGTCGCCTACCCGCGCTACCTCGGCGCCGACGGGTCGAGGCGTTCTGCACCCGCCTGGTGGAGGAGGCGGGCGTGCTCCTGCTGCCCGCGAGCATCTACCGCTCCGACCTCACCCCGACCCCCACCGACCGTTTCCGCATCGGCGTCGGCCGCGACCACGCCGAAGCCGCGCTGTCCGCCTTCTCCACCTGGCTGCGCACCGGCCGCTGACGCCGACGCCGAGCCTTCCGGCGGAGCGGCGTCATCCCGTGGCGCGCGGCGCGGAGCGCACGACGGCGCTCGGACCGTCGAGCCGGTTGCGGCTGTCCCGGATCGCCTCCCGCTCCCGGGCCGGATCGAAGCCCCGGGTGGCCAGGAAGTAGGCGGCGCCGGAGACGACCAGGCCGACCACGAACGCGATGTCGGCGCCATCGAGCGTGTCGACCATGGGCCCGGTGTAGAAGCCGGTGGTCATGAACGGGATCGACGCGGTCACACCGAGGGCGTAGGACAGCAGACCCGCGAGGCCCCAGCGGCCGTAGATGCTGTCGGGGCTGAAGATCTCGGTGATGGCGTAGTGGCCCCGGCGCACGAAGTAGTAGTCGATGAGATTGACCGCGGTCCAGGGCGCCAGGGCGTAGAGGATGAGCGTGATGAAGTCGTTGAAGCTGTCCAGGTACTTCCCCGGCAGGCCCTCGGCCACGGCGAAGACGACCGCGGCGCCGGTCGCGACGCCGACGACGCGGGTGCGGGCGGTCAGCGCGATCGGCCGGAAGGCGTGCACGATGCTCAGGCCCGAGAGCATCGCGCCGTAGAGGTTGACGCCCATGATGGCGATCGCGCTGGGGACCAGGACCGCGATCACGGCGGTCTTGCCGAAGCCGGAGAAGAGCGTGTCGCCGATGTCCTGGAGGTTGACCAGCGCGTCGGGGACCGGAACGGAGCCGGCGATGAAGTTCCCGAGCACCATCAGCCAGATCGCCGACAGGGCGGCCCCGGCGTAGGTCCAGCCGATCACCCCGCGCGCGGGGATGTCCGCGGGCAGGTATCTGGAGTAGTCGGAGACGTAGACGGCGTAGCCGAGTTGGTAGCCGGCGGCGGCGACGAACTGGGCGAGGGCGGCGGCCCAGGTGAAGGAGGCGGTGTGCGGGTCGTGATGCGGGCTCAGATGCATCAGGGCGAGCACGGTGAGGATCCCGAACACGGGTACGACCAGGTACGGCAGCAGGCGCAGCACGGTGTGCAGCAGGTCGTAGCCGACGATCGCGAGCACGGCCGCGAGCAGTACGATCACCACCGCCCACAGCGTGGTCGAGCCGGGGAGGACCGTCTCCAGCACCTGGGAGGCCAGCAGTACACCGAAGGCGCTGAAGCCGATGTAGACGCAGATGACGGCGAGCATCGGTACGAGTGCGCCGCGGGTGCCGAACTGGGCGCGTGACTGGATCATCTGCGGCAGGCCCATGGTGGGCCCCTGGTTCGCGTGGAACGCCATGAAGCAGGTGCCGAACAGGATGCCCAGGACGGTGGCCGTGATCGACCAGCCGAGGGACAGTCCCATGACCGGTCCCGCGAAGCCGACGACCATGGTGGTCGGCACGAACTGTCCGGTGAACCAGAACGGCGCCTGGTGCCAGGCGCGGCCGTGTCGCTCGGACTGCGGGATGTAGTCGATCGAACGTGTTTCCAGGACCGGGCCGCTGCGCGAGTTCTCGCCGGGTGCCGGCTGCCGGCTCCTCGTCGCGCCTGTGTGGTCAGCCATGTGCCCTCCTTCACGTGGGGCAGAATCTACAGTTGTCTGCCGGTTTGTCTGCTCGGGGAGACGCGGCCGATGTCGGCCTGTGCCACGAAGTCGGCGAATCCCGCGATGGCGCGGGCGAAGGTGCGCGCGGCGAGGGTGAGGTCGCCGATCCCGACCCACTCGTCGGCGCCGTGGGCCTGCTCGATCGAGCCGGGACCGTAGACGACGGTGGGGATGCCGAGACGATTGCGCAGGAAACGGGCGTCGGAGCCGAGCGAGAGGCCGATGAAGCCCTCGTCCGGCGCGACGCGCGAGCGGGGTCGGGAATGGGAGCGGGTGCGCGGGCGCGGTCGGCACGTGTCGACGAAGTCCGCGAAGGGGTGCGGCAGGGGCAGTTCCGAGGCCTCGCAGAAGAACGTCGGCAGTACGCGATAGTGGACGTCGGGGCACCTCGCGTCGATGGTGCGCACGATCGAGGCGTACACGTCGTCGGCGCGCTCCCCGGGCAGCGTGCGCCGGTCGATGGTCAACTCGCAGGCGGGGGCGATCACGTTGGCCGCGACGCCGCCGCGCACCATCGCCACGTTGCACGTCGGACTGCCGAGCAGGGGGTGTGGCCGGTCGTGGAAGCGGGCCAGGTGCAGGGCGGTGGTGATCCGCGCCGCGTCGGCCACCGCGGAGCGGCCGAGCGCCGGTTCGCCGCCGTGTCCGGCCGTACCGAAGACCTCGATCCTGGCCTGCCAGGAGCCGCGTTCGGCCACCGCGACGCGCAGCCCGGTCGGCTCGGGGACGATGCACGCGTCGGCCCGGACCAGTCCGGCGTCGACGAGTGCCGCCGTACCGTGGGCGCCGCCGGTCTCCTCGTCGGCGACGAGGTGGAAGACGATGTCGGCGTCCGGTGCGAGCCCGGCGTCCAGGCACGCGCGCAGCCCCTCGACGGCGGCGGCGATCCCGCCCTTCATGTCCGCCGCGCCGCGACCGATCAGCCGGCCGCCGCGGACGACCGGGTCGAACGGCGGCGTGGTCCAGTCCGCCTCGACCACCGGCACCACGTCCACGTGGCCGTTGATCAGCAGGGTCGGCCGCCCGGGCGCGCCGGTGCCGTACCGGGCGAGCACCGACGGCCGGCCGGCGCTCGACGTGAACACCTCGGTGACGCAGCCGATCGCCCCCATCAGGTCGAGCAGCGCGGGTACGGCCGCGGCCTCCCGGCCGGGCGGGTTGCGGGTGTCGACGCGCACCAGGTCGGCCGCGGTGCGGGTGACCCGATCCACCCGGACGAAGGCGTCGACGGCGGACTCGGGTGTGTGCGGCGAGGCGCTCGCCATCAGCGGGTCACCTCGCTCCGCGGCAGGATCCCGACCTGCGCCAGACCGCGCGCGAAATCGGCCAACTGCGGTCGCCCGGCGCTCAGTTCGTCGATCAGAGCGCGTCCCGCCTCGACCCGGCCGCTGCGCAGCAGCACCACCGCCCGCCACAGGTCCGCCTCACGGTTGGCGCCGAGGCCGATCGCGGCGGACGCGAGCGCGGCGATCGTCTCCCGGGCCCGGTCCGCGACGATCCCCGAGGCGTCGCCGATGACCAGGGGCGGGGCGAACAGGGCCGCCCCGATCGCCCGGAAACCGTCGTGGATGGGCAGCAGCCGGCGCAACTCGCCCACCGGGTCGGCGTGGTCGTCGACCCGGATGTCCGCGAGCACGTGCCGCCAGGGCCGCTCGTCCCGGACCGGGCCGACCACCTTGAGCACCGCCGACTGCGACCCCCGCGCGTCTCCCCCGGCCCGTTCGCCCGCGAGCAGCGCCGCGACGAGCCGGTCGGCGTGGGTCGAGGTCGAGGCGCGGTGGGTGGCGAGCATGGCCGTGCACACCGTGTCCGAGGCGAGCATGTTGCCCGCCGCCGCCATGCCCTCGCCGCGCGCGACGCCGGTGTGCGGCGCGCAGCCGGTGCCGGTGAAGCAGGCGTGGCGGCCGCCGGCGTCCATCACGATCGCCTGGCGATACTCCGCCTGCGGATCCGCCGACGTGAGCGCATCCAGTACGTCGTCGGGCGTCGCGCCCGCCCGCAGCAGCGCCAGGCCCTCGTGCGGCCAATCGGTGTTGGCGAACGCCTGGCTGACCACCACGCCGACGCCGGCCTCGGCGTCGCCCACGACGGAGCCCACGGCGAAGAAGTGCGACTGCGCGGCGAACCCCAGGGAGCCGTCGGCGGGATTGAAGCTCACCATCGAATAGGTCATCGGAATCTCCGATCGCTGTCGTGTGCCGTGTCGTGTGCCGTTGGGGGGCGGCCGACCCGGGGGTGCCGGGTCCGGGCCGCCCGCCGTCTCAGCCGCCGGCGCGTCCCGGAAGCAGGGGAAGCAGTTCGCGCGCGAGCAGGTCGACCTGTGCCTCGGCGTCCCGGTCGGGGTCCAGGCAGAGCGCGACGCGGTCCGCCCCGGCCTCGGCAAGGAGCGTGATCCGCTCGGCGCAGTCGGCGGGGGTGCCGACGACCGCCAACTCCTCGATCCAGGCGTCGGGGATGGCCCGTACCGCGTCGTCGAAGTCCAGTGCGGCCAGCGCCTCGGCCTCGTCGGCGATCCCGTGCGCCTCGGTCATCGGGTTGCGCGGTCCGGCGAGCAGGTACAGCCCGAACAACTCGCGCAGCCGCTCGCGGGCGACGGCGGCGTCCGGGTCGACCGAGCACAGCGCGTACGCCACCAGGTCGTGCCCGGCCCCGGCGCCGCCGGCGGCCACCCGCTCGGCGGCCCAGCGCACGTAGCGCGTGCCCGCGAGCACGGACAGCACCGTCCCGTCGGCCGAACCGCCGGACATGGCAAGCGCCTTGGGGCCTCCGACGCCCGCGAGGATGGGCGGCATCACCGCCGGCGGATGCGCCAGTCGCACCTCGCGGGCCTGATACGACGACGCCTCGACGGTCAACGTCTCCCCGGCGAGGAGGGTGCGCAGCCCGGCGATGACGTCGCGGACCGAGGCCAGCGGCGTCCGGGACCGGATGGCCATCTGGTCCAGCCAGTCCGGGACCCCGGCGCCGACCCCGGCGCTCAGCCGGCCCGGGTACAGGCCGGCGAGCGTGGCCAACTCCATGGCCAGCAGCGCGGGATGGCGCGAGGTGGTGGGCACGATGCCGATGCCGACCGGGAGTTCGGTCGCCGCCAGGACGGCGCCGGCGGCGGCGATCGCGCCGGTGTAGAAGTAGTCCTCGCCGACCCACAGTTCGTCGAAGCCGCCGCGCTCGGCGGCCCGGGCCGCCGCGACGATCTCGGCCGGTCGTTGCGAACTGCCCAGCACGAGGGCGATCCGTGGGGCGCGTCCGGTGGTGGTCATCCGCTCAGACGCCTTTCGGGAGCGGGTTCCAGGGTGTCCACCCCAGGCCGCGGCTGTCGGTGGAGTCGTCGAACCCGGGCCGCTTCTCGTCCGGGTCGGGCAGCGCGGTGATGTGGGTGTGCCACATGCGCCACTCGGGCGCGCCGGAGCCGCCGTCGCGGTGGTAGATCTCGGTGGCCCGGCCGAGCGTCGCGTCGACCGCGTCGACCGTCCACTCGCCGCCGTCCAGCATCTCCGCGTCGATGGTGAACTCGCAGGCCAGCCAGGCGGTGTCGCCACGGACCTCCAAGCGCATGATCCGGGTCCGCAAACCGCCGGTCTGCGCGATGAGTTCGCGGTACCACTTCCACAACGCGACCTTCTCGGTCATGCCGAAGTACGGGTGCCCGTTGAAGTTGAACATCAGGTACTCGTCGCCGGGCGACGGGAACACCTCGACCATGCGGTCGATGTCCCAGCCGATGTTGGACTCCCACCACTGCCGGTGCAGGCGCAGGATCTCGGCGATGTCCGCCTCGGGCGCGGTGCGTTCCGCGAACGGGGTGTCGGTCATGCTCGGCTTTCCTTTCGGGTGATCGGGCCTCGGTCGGGTCGGGGTCGACCCGACCGGGTGCCGTCGACGAGGGAGGCGATGTACGCCGCGACCCGGGCGGGTGCGGTGTACATGGGCAGGTGTCCGTGTCCGACCAGGACGGCGAGCCGGCCGGCGGTCAGGTCCGCGAAGGCGCGGGAGTCCGCGACGGGGCAACCCCGGTCGCCGTCCCCGACGATGGCAAGGGTCGGACAGCGCAGACGGGGCGCCGCCTCCAGGCCGGCGGCCGCGGCGGCGGCCGTCCAGATCGCCGCCGCCGTGTCGTCGGGGTTGACGCTGACGTCGGCCACGACGGCGGCGAACAGGGCGTCGTCCAGGCCGGGTTCGTCCGCGAGCACGTCCAACACCGCCTGCCGTACGCCTATCGCGGCGATGGCCGCCAGGAACTCCCGTGTATCGCCCGGTTCGGCGGCACGGAAGGCGCCACCCACCGTGGTCACGCTCGCGACCCGGTCCGGGTGCGCCGCCGCCAGTGCGACCGCCACGGCGGCGCCGACGGACGCGCCGACCACGTGCACCCGCGCCGCGTCCAGCGCGTCCAGGAGGGCCACACACTCCGCCACCCACCCGTCCACGCCGTAGGCGGCGCGGCGGGGCGACGCGCCGTGCCCGGACAGGTCGATGGCCACACACCGCCAGTCGGCGGGCAGCGCCGCGAGCACGGCGCGCCAGCACCGCGCCCGGAGGTTGGCCGGGTGGACGAGGAGCACCGTGGGGGAACCGGGCCGGCCACCCTGCCTGAGCAGTGCGGATGTCGAGTGCCCGGCCGCGTCCGCATCCGCGTTCGTGTCCGCCGTCGTGCCGAAGACGATTCGTTCCAGGGATGACACCGAGGCTCCCCTCTTCGTTGGGGCGCCATAGTTACAGTAACGATGTAAGTTTGTCGAGAGCAGAGATCGCGAACCGCCCTAGACTCCGGGGCATGAGTTGGCGAACGATCGGCGATGTCGCGGCCGAGGTCGGGGTCAGTCCCCAGACCCTGCGCGCGTGGGAGAAGCAGGACCTGCTCGTACCGGACCGCACGCCCGGTGGGCAACGCCGCTACGGCCCCGAGCACGTCGGCCGGGCCCGCCGGATCGCCGACCTGCGCCGCAGACACGGCTGGAATCCCGCCGCGATCCGCACCTCACTCGGCGAACCGGACCCCGCCGACGCCACTCCCCCGGCCGCCGACGCACCGGCCGCCGAGGCACCGGCCGACGGCGGTCGGCTACGTCGCGCCCGGCTGGCGAGCGGCCTGTCCCTGAAGGAACTCGCCGCGCTGACCGGCACGTCCGTATCCCACCTGTCCTCGATCGAGCGCGGGGTGGAACGTGCCTCGACCCAGCTGATCGCCCGGATCACCGACGCCCTCGGTGTCCCGATGAGCAGCCTCGCGTCCTTCACCCGAACCAACGCCAGCGTGGTCCGCGCCGACGAGCGCGCGAGCGTCGTCCTGGAGGGTGGCGTGCAGTGGGAGGAACTGCTCCTGCCCGGCCACGACCTCGAACCGGCCCTGCTGACCATTCCGCCGCACGGATCCAGCGGCGGCCCCTACTCCCGGCCGGGCGAGTCCTTCGCGTTCCTGATGTCCGGATCGCTCCGCGTCCGGGTCGGCGGCGGACTCGGCGACCACGACCGGGTCGCCGAACCGATAGACATCGCCGAGGGCGACTCGGTCGCCCTCCCGTCCCGCACCCTGATCTCCTGGGAGAACGTCGGCCGCAAGACCGCCCGGGCGATCTGGATCGAAGTCCTCTCCCCCAATGCCTGGTCCGACCCGATGACCCGACGCATCATCAAGGCCGCGTCCGGCTTCACCCCACCCGACGACGCCCCCGCGCCGGACCGGACCTGACCGGGCCGCTCTCCGAGGGCGCACGCGCGCCGCGAGCAGCGCGATGTCGTCCTCTCCGGGCCGACCCGCAGCGTGGCCGCGTCGAGCACGGCGAGGCGGTGTCGTCCCGCGTCGGCCTCGGTCACGGCGGCGACGATACCCACAGTCCGGCCCCGGATGTGCAAGCGCCGATGGCACGGCCGGGCGAAGAGGCGCACACCGGACGATTCACCACGCACGATCTCGCCCGGACGGTCGCTCGGTCGCGAAGCTCCCGGAGCGTGTCGCGGCGCGACCGGCGTGCGCCGCGAAGGGCGGCGCGAGGGGCCTCGCGTCATCGACCAAGCGTCGGCCCCGTGGCGGGCCGGCGCCGGTCGACGCGGGGCTCGGGCGGGTCAGCCCTGAACCTCCTGCAGCCACTGCAGGATCTCGGGGGTCACCGGGTCGACAAGGTCGGCGAACTCCTCGTGCTTGCCCAGGAATTGCTTGACATAGGGGCAGACCGGGACCACCCGCATCCCGGCGGCACGCACGTCGTTCAGCGCCTCCCGTACCAGCACGGAGGCCAGACCTCGGCCGGCGAACGCGTCGTCGATCTTGGTGTGGTAGAAAACGCGCTGCTCGCCCCGGTCGTGGTACGCCGTGAGACCGGCGAACGCGTCGTCGACGCGGATCTCGTAGCGGTGCCGGTCGGCAACGTTGTGGACGGTGGGTACAACGGCCTGCTCCGTCATCGCGAATCCTTCGTGGGGTGGGGCGGGTTGAGCCGGATTGCGAAAGTTCCACTTTCAACAATCACGATGTTGATGATAGGACGTGCGACGGGGGATCGCGCGATCAAGGAGTGCAGATGACCGAAGCGGTAGTGCCGGCCCAGGACCGACGTGTCTACATCGACAAGCAGAGCCCCGCCGCGTACAAGGCGTTGCTCGCGACCGCCGAGGCCGTGCACGAGGTCGCCGCCGAGGCCGGTCTGGAACGGCCGCTCGTCGAACTGCTGAACATCCGGGTGTCCCAGCTCAATACCTGCGCGTTCTGCCTCGACCTGCACACCCGGACCGCGTTGCGCGCGGGCGAGACGCCGCAGCGGATCGCCGTGCTGCCCGCCTGGCGCGACACCCTGCTGTTCGGCGCCCGGGAGCGGGCGGCGCTCGCGCTGGCCGAGGCCACCACACATCCCGCCGACGCGGGTGCGCAGCACACGGCGTACGAGGCGGCGCGGGCGGTGTTGTCCGACGCCGAGATATCGGCGGTGATCTGGGTGGCGATCACGATGAACGCGTTCAACCGGGTGTCCGTGTTGAGCAAGCACCCCGTACGCCCGCCGGCCACGAACCGTTCGGTCTGATCCGCGAGGCGGGGGCGCGAGTTCGGCCCGACCCGGGGGGTGGTTACCGTGCTGCGTGTGATTGTCGTCGACCGACTCGCCCTCGGCTGATGCGTGGGCACGGGCTGCCCGTCGCGATCGTGCACGCGTGTCTGCGCGGAGGCGGCGCGGACGGTCGAGGCCACGGCGGCAGTCCCACCGCCGTGCTCGACGACGTGGCGCTGAGCGATGCCGAGCGGCGGCGGATACCGACCCTGTCGGGCACGTCGCACGCCGTGTTCGTCTCGGTGCGCGAGGGCCGCACCCACGAGCCGGTGGTCTCCCTGCGCTTCTTCACCGCCGAGGGGGAACTGCCCGCGTGCGGCCACGGGACGGTCGCGGCGCTGGCCTTCCTCGCCGAACGGGCCGAACGGGCCGAGCGGGCCGCGGGGGACGAGCGGGCGGTACGGGCCGAGGGCCGCGAGTATCGGGCCACGCTCCACACGGCCGGGCGCGTCTTCGCGGGCCGGGCCACGCGACGGGCCACGCACGTCGACGCCACGTTCGACGCCGGCCGCATCGGGCTGCGCGCGGCCACGACGGGCGAGTGCGACCTCGTCCTGCCCGCGCTCGGCATCGCCCCCGACGCGGTCGTCGCCGACATCCGTGTCGGCTCGCCGGGGCGGTCGCGGTTGCTGGTCCCCGTCGCCGGCCGGTCCGCCCTCGCCGCCCTCGATCCGGACCCGGAACGACTCCGTGCCGCGTGTGATCGGCTCGACTTCCTGGGCTGCTGCGTCTACTCCGTACCGACGCCCACCGGCCGGCTGGCGGCCCGCGTGTTCGCCCCGTCGATCGGCGTGCCGGAGGACATCGCGAACGCCAACAGCACCGCGTGCCTCGCCGCGCACCTGGCCGATCGGGGGTTCACCGAGATCGCCGTCGAGATGGGCGACTCGCTGGGCAGCCCCGCCACGATCACCGCCGGCACCTCGGGCACGTCGATCCACCTGGGCGGCGCCGCGCGGGTCACCCGAACGGTGCGTCTCCCGCCGGGTTGACCCTCTCCCCGTGTCAGGCGGTCGACTGTCCGCATGTTCGCCTACGTGGGCTCCGGCCCCTACTGCTACTCGTCCTCCCTCGCGATGGTGCTCGGCGCCGAGGCACCCTCGCTCGCCGTCGTCGAGACCCTGACCGGCTCGCCCTTCGGCTGCCAACTCATCGGCGGCGTCGTGCCGTTGTTCGATCCGTACGGGTGGGATCCGGACCGGGGCCTCGACGACGCGATCGCGCTCCTCGGCTGGTCCCGCACGCGCGACGCGGGCGGCACGCCTGCGGAGGCCGTCGCCCGGCTGCGGGCGGCCTGCGCCCGCGGACCCGTCCTGGTCGGCCCGGTGGACATGGGCCTGCTGCACTACCTACCCGAGACGCGAGGGGCGTTCGTCCAGGGCTCGGGGATCGCCGACCCGGGCATCGGGGACGACATCGGCGGTGACCTCGGGGTCGCCGACCACTACGTGGTGGTCCTCGAAGTCACCGACGACACCGTGCTGTTGCACGACCCGCACGGCCATCCGTACGCCACCCTCCCGACCGACCGGTTCGTGGCCTCGTGGCAGGCGGAGAAGGTCACCTACACCGACGAACCGTTCGTCATGCGGACCGACTTCGTGCGCCGCGAACAGCTCGCCCCCGCCGAGGCGTTGCGCCGCTCGCTGGCCGCGGCGGTCGGCTGGTCGGGCGGGCGCGAGGACCTGCCGATGCCGGCGGGATCCCTGGCCGGCGGCGCCGCGCTGGAACGCCTCGCCGCCCAGGTGGACGGCGGACTCGCGGCGGAGGTCCGGGCCCTCCTCGAAGTGTTCGCGATCCGCGTCGGCGTCCGCCGGCTCGTCGACGCCGCGACCTGTCTCGCCGGGATCGGCCGGACCGAGGCCGCCTCGATCGTGACCGACCAGGCCCGGATCCTCGGCGGCCTGCAATACCCCCTGGTGATCGGCGACGACCGGGCCCTGGCGGCCGGGTTCCGCCGGCTGGCCCCGACCTACGAGCGCCTGCACGGGGCACTCGCCGCGGCGCTCCCGCAGAGGGCGCCGGCGGTTACCTATGCGTGACGGATTCGCCCGGCGCGGGCCGTGCGTACGTTCGTCGGGCGGGGACGACCGGGGCGGCCGGTCGCACGCGAACGGAAGGGCGATTCGAATGAACGCGGACCCGACTTCGGACCCCACCCGCGACGTGGTGGGCGAACTCCTGCGCCGGATCGGGGCCGGCGACGCCGAGGCGATCGCCGACCTGTACGCCGAATCCGTCGACTGGAAACTGGACTGGCCGCTCGCCGAGCACGGGCGGGCGGCCACGCCGTGGATCCGGCGGCGCACCACGGGTGCCGAGGCCGCCGAGCACTACCGGCTGATCGCCGAACACCACGTGCCGGAACGGGTGGGCACCACGGTCGAGCGGATCCTGGTCGACGGTGCCGACGCCGTCGTGCTGGGCGAGATCCGGCAGACGGCGCGCAGCACCGGGCGGGCGTACACGGCCCGCTTCGCCCTGCACCTGACCGTCGAGGACGGCCTGATCACCCGTCATCACGTGTACGAGGACAGCCTCGCCGTCGCCGTCGCGTTCGACGGCGACGGCGACGGCCTGGCGGGCGACGTCACGCGCTGAGCGAGGCGCCGAGGAAGCCGAGGATCTCCGCCCGCGCGGGCTCGGCCTGTGGCACCAGGCCCGGCAGGCTGAGGAACGCGTGCCCCGCTTCCGGGTATTCGGTCAGCCGCGCGGGCGTCCCGGTCGTGTGCAGTCGTTCGGCATAGCGACGGCCGTGATCGGCCAGCGGGTCCCGGGTCGGCACCACCACGAGCGCCGGGGCCAGGCCGCCCGGTGTGTCGGCGTGCAGCGGCGAGAGCGGACGCGGGTCCGTGCCCGCCGGCACCCCGAGCCGCCGGATCAGGTGCAGCACCGGCAGGGCGAGCGTCGGGGTCTGCGCGTACTCCCGCATCGAGTCGTGCTCGAACATCGTGTCCGTGACGTCGACGGCGGGGTTGACCAGCACCTGCGCCCGAAGCGGCAGCCCGGCCTCGGCGGCCCGGATCGCGACCAGGGCGCAGATCAACCCGCCGCAACTCTCGCCGAGCACGGCGGTCCGGGCCGGGTCCATGCCCCACTCGGCGGCGTGTCGCACGACGTGGCGGTACACGTCCCAGCCGTCGTCGACGGCCGCCGCCAGCGGATTCGCCTCGTCCACGAGGCGGTGCTCGACCGAGACGACGACCGCGGGCAGCCGGCCGGCGAGCCCGCTGTTGACCCAGTCGCTCTGTACCGCCGTGCCCACGAATCCGCCACCGTGCACGTGGAGCACGAGCGGCAGCCCGGCTCCGGCGTCCTGCCCGCGTTGCCCGTCGTGTTCGGGCGGCGCCGGCCGGTATACCCGCACCGGCAGATCGCGACCGGGCAGGGCCAGAGTCCGCCACTCGATCGTGACGCCGGCCTCCGGCTCTCCGGTGATCGCCCGCGCGGCGTCGGACGCCCGGAAGCGGTTCTCCGCCTCGCGATAGGCGACCAGTTCCTCGGCCGTCAACTCCGACCAGTTCGGCTCCGCCGGCCGCTCGATGGTGGTGACCTCGCTCATGGTTTCTCCTTGCGCTCCGGGTTGTGCTCGACCTGCCCAGGTTTCGCTACCCGAGGTATCGCTACCTCAGGTATCGATACCTAAGGTAGCGCAAAGAGATATCGTGTGGCCATGACATCGACTGCTGCCGCCAGGCCGCCCGGTCGTCCGCGCGCGGGCGTCAACGACGTGGTCTTCGCCGCCACGCTGAACACGGTCCGCGAACTCGGTTACGCGCGCGCCACCGTCGAGCGCATCGCGGTCGCGGCGGGTGTCGCGAAGTCGACCGTCTATCGGCGCTGGCCGTCGAAGGGCGCGCTGATCGTGGACTGCCTGCTGGACGCGTTCGGTCCGGCGCCGCTGGAGGGCGCCGATCGCGCCGAGGCGCTGACCTCGACCATCCGCTGGATCGCGGCGAAGATCGGCGAGCCCGGGGTGGGCGACGCGTTCGCGGGCGTTTTCAGCGACGCGGTCAGCGATCCCACCCTGCGCGAGATCCTGTCCACACGGTTCCAGGACCCGTACCGCATCGCGTTTCAGAACGCACTCGGCGAGCCGGAGAACCGGGTCCTGTTCTTCATCGACGTCGTCGTGGGAACCCTGCTGCACCGCATGGGCATGACCGGCGAACCGATGGTCGAGGTCGACGTCACCGCACTGATCGAGATGATCGTGCCCCTCTTCGCCACCGACAGGCCCGCCGATCCGGCCTGAACGATCCCGCCGAAACGGGCCGATCCCTGCTTCGCGGCGGCCCGATCCCTGTTTCGGGATGAGCTGGTTCCGGCGCCCGGGGCGTGGTCTCCTGGGCGCGGGGCACCGGTTGCCCCGATTCGTCGTCCCGACCATGCGGTGTCGGAACGAACGTCCGACACCCGTGAAGGAGTTAGCAATGTCCGCACCCTCGTTATCGAGGCCATGTACGTCGAAACCTCGGGGCGCCAGGCTCGGCCGTCGGCTCTGCGCCGCCGCGTGTGCCATCGTGGCCGTGGGCCTGGCCGCACCCACGGCCGTCGCCGCGCCGCACGCCGCGCACAGCGCCGCCACACCGCACCACGCCGCCGTACAGAACACCAAGTCGCTCGTGGTGCTCTGGGCCGAGGCCCGGCCGAGTTCGTTCCCGCCGAACAACGGCACGCTGACCATCGGCGGCACCTACACCTGTACCGTCGGCAGCACCGTGCAGGTCGGGTTCAGCTCCCTCCAGATCATGCCGACGGCGATGCCGTCCGGCGCCGGATTCCTGCCGTGCGGCCCGGGCGTCGTCGACGCGGCCTGGGAGTTGACCAGCCTCGGCACCCCTGACGTGCATCACGGACACGTGTCCGTCTTTCCCACCTTCGACGGAGCCGGCCAACTCCCGGTGCAGTTGACCGCTTAGCGGCGAACGACCGGCGCCTCGGCGGTGCTCAGACGCCGGGGCGCCGACCCGGGGCGGAACCCGGGCCGAAGTCGGCCGGGCCGCCGCCGAGATGGCGGGCGAGGAAGCGTCCGGAGTCTTCCACCTCGAAGGCGGGTACGCCCGTGTGGCCGCCGGTATTGGCATGCAGTGTCTTGTCCTTCGCACCGAACGCATCGAAGAGGGCCAACGCCCGGTCGCGCGGGATCAGTTCGTCGTCCCACTGGACGAGGAACCCGATCGGGACGGTGATCCGCATCGCCGCCTCCATCAGACTCGTGTGCCCGGCGAGGCCGAACACAGCCGCGCCGATCCGCGGTTCGGCGGCGACGAGCGGGATGCCGATCGCGCTGCCCATGGACAGGCCCCAGTACCCGACCGGGCCGGCCGCGCCGACATGCTCCGAGTCCCGGAGGGCATCCAGGACGGCGCGCCACTCGGGCACCGCCCGGGCGGCCAACCCACCGCTGTACTCGGCCAGTTCGGAACCCAACGGGCGGCCGGTCGCGAGCCGCTCGCGCACGCCGGCAGCGAACTCCTCGTCCCGACGCGTCCTGGGCCGCTCGCCGTGCCCGGGGGCGTCGACGGCCGCCACCGCGAATCCGTGAGCGGTCACGAACCGGCGGGCCCGCGCGGCCAGGCCCGGGGTCCGCGCGTGCATGCCGCCGCCGTGACCGAGCAGTACCAGTGGACATGTGTCGGGAGCCTCGGCGGGCGTCCACAGCACACCCGGGATGTCGCCGAGGTCGAAGGCTCGTTCCGAGACGCCGGCCGAGGTCGTCTCCGACGTGAAACGCATGCGCATGGGGTTCCGCCTTTCGCGGCGGGCACCGCGTCGCGGGCCCGCCCTCGCGCGTCCGCCGCCGGTCAGGAGGACGCGGTCTGTCGAACGATCGCCGGAACGATGGTGTCCCACGTCGCCTCGGGCGGCATTTGGTGGCCCATGCCCGGTACCGGGATCAGCGTGCTGCCGGGGATCTCGCGGGCCAGGGCCTCCGCGTGGCCGTACGGGAAGAGCGGATCGGCGGTGCCGTGGAGGACGAGCGTGGGCGCGGTGATCTCGCCGAGACGGGCGCGGATCGGCTCGCCGCCGTCGATCGTCCAGTGGTTGGCCGCGGCGGCGGGGACCGGGCTGCGGTCGAACGCACGCCCTGCGGTCAGCCGCACGCGCTCCTCGTCGACGGGGATGGTTCCGGCGAAGGCGTGTTCGGCGGCCAGGAAGTACGCGATGACCGCGTCGCGGTCCGCCCAGTCGGGGGCGGGCGCGGGTTCGGCGAACACCTTTTGCAGGGACTCGCTCATCGGCGGCAGCTCCGGGCCGTCGTTGTCGCCGGGGCCGCCCGGGCTGGTGGAGAGCAGGGTGAGCGTCAGGACCCGTTCGGGGGCCCGGAGGGCCAGGCGCTGGGCGAGTCCGCCGCCCATGGAGATGGCGACGATGTGCGCGGCGGCCAGTTCGTACGCGTCCAGCACGGCCAGGGCGTCGGTCAACAGGTCTTCCTGCGTGTACGTCGGCGCGCCGAGCGGGAAGGTGGTCGACTGCCCCGTGTCGCGGGTGTCGTAGCGGATGACGTACCGGCCGGATTCGGCGAGCCGGGCGACGAAGTCGTCGTCCCACCAGTCCCGGGACGCCTCCGCGCCGCCGATGAGCAGGATCGCGGGCGCCGCGGGGTCGCCGAATGCCTGCGCCGCGAGGTCGGCACCGCCGGCGTGGACGACGCGCTCGGTCGAGGTGGGCTGGGCGGCGCACATGGATGCCTCCGGTGGAGTGGATGGGGCGATGGGAGAACCGTACTACGACTTTCGAAGCTTGCGCTACGATATTCGTAGCGAGATGCTCTCGTGGTGACACTTTCGAAGGAGGCGGGGATGCCGGCAGCAACTCCCGGCGGCGGGCACGACGGTCGACGCACCTACGGCCAGGCGTGCCCGATCGCGCACGCGCTCGACCTGATCGGCGAGCGCTGGGCCCTGCTCGTGGTGCGCGAACTGCGGCTCGGGCCGCGGCGATACGCCGACATCCAGGCGGCCCTGCCGGGTCTCGGCCCGAGCGTGCTGGCCCAACGGCTGCGCGAACTGGAGGCCGTGGGCGTGTTGCGGCGGCGCGTGTTGCCGCCGCCGGCCTCCGCCAAGGTGTACGAACTGACCGAGTGGGGCGCCGAGTTGGAGCCGGTCTTCGCGGCGCTGCGGGTGTGGGGCATGCGCTCGCCGGTGGTGCCGCTCCGGGGGGATGTCGGCAGCGACACGGTGTTCCTCGGCCTGCGGGCGTACTTCGTGGCCCGACCGCAGGCCCCGTGGACGGCGGCGTACCGGATCGACCTGGGCCGCGAGACCTACCGCGTCGTGGTCGTCGACGGCGAACTCGTCACGGTCGCCCGCGGCGAGGATCCGGCCGCGCCCGCGCCGGACGTACACGTCGTCGCCGAGGCCGCGACCCTGCAGTCGGTCCTGACCGGGAAGGTCCCCCTGGCATCCGCCCTCGCCGACGCCGGCCTGACCGTCACGGGCGACATGGCGGCCCTCGAACGCCTGGTCGAGGCACTGCCGACGCGCTGAGCCCGTACGGGTGTGGATGCGGGGCGCGCCACCGCCCGGTGTCGGCCCCCTCTGGGAGCCTGGCGCGCATGGCCCAACCGCTCAAGGACATGATCAACGCGACCTCCGTCGCCACCCTGGCCGACGCCGTGGCCGCCGCCCGCGACGGCTTCCCGCGCGACCGCTTCGTCGCCGCCGCGCTGACCGGGCTGGACGACCTGGAACTCAAGGCCCGCGTCGGCCACGTCGCCCGGGCCCTGCACACGACCCTCGACCTGCCCTTCCCGGCGGCCGCCGAGGTCCTGCGCGCGGCGACCGGGCACACCGTCCTGGACATGTGGAGCGGCTGGCCGGCCACCGACTACGTCGCGGTGCACGGCGTCGACCACCTCGACGAGGCCATGGCCACGCTCGCCGTGATCACCCCCTTCGCCACGGCCGAGTTCGCGGTGCGGCCCTACCTCGACCGCCACGAGGACACCGCGATGAAGGTCATGCGCGGCTGGGCCGAGTCCGCCGACGAGCATTTGCGCCGGCTCGCGTCCGAGGGCACCCGGCCCCGGCTGCCCTGGGGCACGCGGGTGCGCCGGCTGATGTCCCCCGGTCCGACGCTGCCCATCCTGGAGCGGCTGCGCGACGACCCCAGCGAGTACGTCCGGCGCTCGGTCGCCAACCACGTCAACGACATCGCCAAGGACCACCCCGACACGGCACTGGCCCTCCTCGGCCGCTGGCACGCCGAGGGCGGCGTACACACCGACCGCGTGGTCCGGCACGCCGCCCGGGGCCTGTTGCGGGCCGGTCATCCCGAAGCGCTCGCCCTGATCGGCGCGGCACACGGCAGCGGCACGGTGGAATCGCTCGTCGTCGCGGACACCGTCACGACCGGCGAGCGCATCCCGTTCACCCTCACCGTGCGCGCCGACGCCCCCGGGCCCCTCGTCCTCAAGTACGCGATCGCCCGCGACGGTTCCCACCGCGTCTTCCACCTGGCCGAGCGGGTGGCCAAGGCCGCCGGCGACACCTTCACCCTCGCCAGATCCCACTCGTTCCGCCCGGTAACGACCCGCACCGAACCCCCGGGCCCCCGCACCCTCCACATCATCGTCAACGGCAAAGCCCAAGCCACCGCCCCCTTCACCCTGCTCCCCTGACCCCCGCCCCCACCAGCGCCCCGAACGGCCGGCACGATCCCGGTGTGACCGATCTTGATGCTTCCTTCCCGGGGCGGCGGTATTCGGCGGTGGACGTATTGGGAGTACTGCTGGACCGCTCGTTGGTGCGGATCGGGGAGGCCGCCGAGGATGCCCGGCGCTTCGATCGGGAGACGATCCGCACGGTGGCGGATGTATGGGACAACAACACGTATCCCCTGTTCCGCGCCGCGACGGCCGGCACGCGTGGAGCGCGGGAGCGGCGCGCGGGGGCGGCTCTGCGGTGGATGGCGGGGTTCGGTGCGGAGCGGCGGGCCTGGATGCGGGCGCAGGCCGCGGTCGCCGGGTGCTCCGTGGATGTGTGGCTCGCGTCCGCGACGCCGTGTGTGGTGGAGGGGGATCACCGGGGACGGGTGACGGCGGCGATCGTGGCGGGCCTGGTCGCGGATTACGACTTGGCGGCGTCCGAGGTACGCGGGTTGGAGGTCGAGCGGGTCGGCGGGCGCCTCGTCGCATCCCTCGACCTGGCCGTCACGCGTGCCTGTCGCGTCGGCGACGACTCCCGCCCCGGGATCGTGACGCTCGATCTTCGGCTGCGGGACGTCACGGAGGTCCGGTTCGATTCCGGCGACGCCCTGGGCGTGGTGCTTCGGGCGAAGGCGGGTGGAGTGTCGGTCGGCATCGGCGAGTGTGGGCTGCTCCGGGCGGCGGCGGCCGAGGTTCGCGTGGACGACCGTCACCGGGATCCGTCCCCCGCCGCTGAAGGCCGGGCAGTTCGGTTCGACGAAGCTCCGCGGCAGGGCCGGCTGGGCGTGCGTGCGCGGGTCGCCGCGGACCTGCTGCGCCGGGCCTTGGTGGAGATGCGGCTGGTTGCCTCCGCCGAGTACGCGTCCCGGGTCCCCATATGGGATTTCCACCGGGCGTTCGCCGGTGCGGGCGCGGCCGTCGTCGACGCGGGCGCGCATCGTCTGCCGTATCGCCGCGAAGCCGCCTTTCGTCGGCTGGTCGGGACCTGGATCCGCCGAGGTGGTCCGGCGCTCGCCGAGTGGTTCGCGACGACGCTGCGGGACACCGGCCACCGGGCCGCCGTCTCCCCTTCCCCGGTCCCCGAGTCCCGACCGTGGAGCACGCCGACCCGGGCCGATCTCCGCTTGGCCCGGTATACCCCGGCCCGGGCATCCCGCGAAGCCTCCGCGCTCGTGCATCTGGCCGTGCCGCCCGACCCCGAAACCGCCGAGCACGCCCCCTGGCGCCTGCTCGCCGTACAACGCACCGATCCCGCCGGCTTTCGGCTCCGCGCCGAGGCGTTTCACGGCACCGGCACGGTCGGCACCGACGCGGCCGGGTCCTTCGCCCTCCACGGCGGGGCGCTCGCTGTTTCGGCTCGGGGAGAGTGCGGCCGGACCGCGTCGTGAGGGCCGTGCGCTCGGCCCGGTCATGATCGAATCGCAGGTCGGCGCCCCCGGTCGCCTTGCATTTCGGGTGTGCGCATCGCCTACATGAATCAATTCATTCAGACCGTTGACGTTGGTTTAAATGCATGCAAGATTCTGCGCACCACAAACGCCACGCACGTACGCAGATCGACGGGGAGACGCCCATGACCCTCGAGCAACCGTCCGAATCCCGGCTCGCGGTGGAGCACCGCACCATCGAGGTGATCCCCGACGCGGAGCGGCACGGCACGCCGCGGAGTCAGTTCACCCTGTGGTTCGGGGCGAACATGCAGATCACCGCGATCGTCGACGGCGCCCTCGCGGTGGTCTTCGGCGCCGACGCGTTGTGGGCGATCCCGGCCCTGCTGATCGGCAACATCCTCGGCGGCATCGTCATGGCGTTGCACTCGGCCCAGGGGCCCCGGTTGGGTGTGCCGCAGATGATCTCCAGCCGCGCGCAGTTCGGCGTCTTCGGCGCGGTGCTGCCGCTGGTCATGGTGATCCTGATGTATCTCGGCTTCGCCGCGACCGGCAGTGTGCTGGCCGGGCAGGCGGTCTGCGAGATCCTGCACATCGACAACACCAAGGTCGGCATCCTGATCTTCGGCGCGCTGACCGCCGTGGTCGCGGTGACCGGATACCGCCTCATCCACCTCGCGGGCCGGATCGCGACGGTCGCCGGCATCGTGGGTCTGGGCTACCTGGTGATCGCCCTGTTCGCCAAGTACGACGTCGGCGCGCACGTCGGCAACAAGTCGTTCGACCTCACGACCTTCCTGCTCGCGATCTCCCTGGGCGCGGGCTGGCAGTTGACCTTCGGTCCCTACGTGGCCGACTACTCCCGGTACCTGCCGCGCGAGACCAGCGAACGCGCCACGTTCTGGTCGACCTTCGCCGGCAGCGTCATCGGTTCGCAGTGGTCGATGACGCTGGGCGCGCTGATCGCCGCCGTCGCGGGTGACGCCTTCCTGCCCGACCAGGTGGGATTCGTCGGCGATCTGGCCGGACCGGCGTTCGTCGCGTTCCTGATCTACCTGGTCATCCTGGTGGGCAAGCTGACGGTCAACTGTCTCAACGCGTACGGCGGCTTCATGTCGATCCTGACCACCGTGACCGCCTTCGACGGCCGGTCCCGGATCTCGCCCGTCGTGCGCGCGGCGTACATCGTCGCCTTCACCGCGACATCGGTCGTGATCGCGATCGCGGCCAGTGCGGACTTCCTCGGCAACTTCAAGAACTTCGTCCTGCTCCTGCTGATGGTCTTCACCCCGTGGAGCGCCATCAACCTGACGGACTACTACCTGATCTCGCGCGAACGCGTCGACATCCCCGCCCTGTACGACCCGAACGGCCGCTACGGGCGCTGGAACATCCCGGCGCTGACCTGCTACGTAGTCGGCGTCGTCGCGCAGATCCCGTTCCTGGCCCAGAAGTTGTACACCGGACCGCTGACCGAACGCCTCGGCGGCGCGGACATCTCCTGGATCGTCGGCCTCGCGTTCACCGCGGTGATCTACTACGCATGGGCCCGCAAGACCAACAACCCGCCCGCCGAGACCATTTACCCGGCGGCGGACCGCGGCGACGACGCCGCGAGGGTGCTCGTGTAGCTACTCGCCCCCGGCCATCGCCGCCCGCATCTTCGCGACGGTGACGGCCGGGTCGTAGTTCTCGGTCGTGTCTCCCTGGCGAACACCAACCTGGGCAGCCGCCGACGACGGGGAATCGGTCGCGCATGGGTACTTTCCGCGCGCGGCTTCGGTGCCGGTCGCCGCCGCTGTCCTGTTGATCGCGATCACGCCCCGCGCGCACCCCGGCGGGCGCGGTAGGCGGCCACCGCGTTGCGGTTGCCGCAGGCGGTGCTGCAATAGCGGCGCGAGCGGTTGCGGGTGAGGTCCAGGACGATGCCGCCGCACCCCTCGTCCGCACACAGGAACAGCCGGGACATCTCGTCCATGCGGACCACGTCGGTCATCGCCATCGCGGTCTCCACGACCACCCGGCTCGCCAGTGGCGCGTCGCCGGACACCGCGTGCAGGTGCCAGTCCTGGTCGTCGTGCCGCACGAGCTGCGGAAGCGCGCCGGCGTCGGCCAGCATCGTGTTCGCCAAGCTCGCGGCGCGGTCGCGGTCGGCGGTCAGCAGATCGCGCAGCACCGGGCGCAGCGCGCGCAGGCTCGCGAGTTCGGCGGCGTCGCCGTCCCGGCGGCCGGTGTAGCGGTGCTCGGCGTACCACGCGTCCACGTCCCGCACCGTGGTGAGGGTGTCCGGCGCCTCCGCGCTGTTGATCAGCGCCACGACGGCCTGCAGCGACGACTCGGTGTCATGACCAAAAATCATTTTGACAGCTTACCGACCACGCCCCTACCGTCATGACCCATGACCGATGTAGCCCATGACATCCCGCGCGTGCGCAGCTTCTCCGGCCCCTCCACCCATGCGGGTCTCGGCGGCGGTCTCCTCCTCGCCCTCGTCTCGGCGACCTCCTTCGGCATGTCGGGGTCGTTGGCGCGGGGGCTGCTCTCGTCCGGCTGGAGTCCGGGGGCGATCGTGCTGGCCCGGATCGGCCTCGCCGCGCTGGTCGTGGCGCCGTTCGCGGTCGTGGCGCTGCGCGGGCGGTGGCGTCGACTGCGCACGCAGGCCCGCACCGTGCTGGTGTACGGCGTACTGGGCCTGGCCGGCGCGCAGTTCTGCTTCTTCTCCGCCGTCACCACGATGGACGTCGCACCCGCACTGCTCATCGAGTACACCGCCCCGGCGGCGGTCGTGGTCTGGCTCTGGGCGCGCCGCGGTCGGCGCCCGCGACCGTTGACCCTGGCCGGCACCGGGCTGGCGGCCGTGGGCCTGGTCCTCGCCGTCGACCTGTTCTCCGGCGCCGATCTGGCCTGGTCGGGCGTGGCCTGGGCACTCGCGGCGATGGTGGGCCTGACCGCCTACTTCCTGATCGCGGCGGACACCGACACCGGTCTGCCGCCGGTGGCGCTGACTGGTGCCGGTCTGGTGGTCGGCACGGCCGCCCTCGCCATGCTCGCGGCGGTCGGCCTGCTGCCGATGCACGCCGGCCTCGACCCGGCCGACTACCGCACCGGCAGCACACCCTGGTGGGTGCCGGTGCTGCTGCTCGGCCTGGTCACCGCCGCCCTGGCCTACACCACGGGCACCGCGGCGGGCCGCCTGCTCGGCTCCCGCACCGCCTCGTTCGTCGCCCTCCTGGAGGTGGTCGCCAGTGTCGGCTTCGCGTGGTTGCTGATCGACGAGGCGCCGAACGCCGCCCAGACGGTCGGCGGCCTGCTGATCATCGGCGGCGTCGTCCTGGCCGGGCTCGACAACCGCTGACGCCCCGCCCCGCTCACGCCCGCCGAACCCGCCCGTCACCGGCGCCGACCGCGAGGTCGAGCAGGCCGGCGGCGTCCCGACGCGGCGCTCCAGCTTTTGGATCGTCTGGCTGACCCTGGCCGGTGGTCAGGTGCAGGCGCTCGACCGTACGGCCGAAGTGCGGTTCCTCCGCCGGCGAGCATCGACAGGCCCCGTCGTTGAGTCCGACCAAACGGTCGGGTCACTATCGCATCCTGTTGCCGGTCTCGAGCGCCCGAGAGGGTGGGCGCATGACGAATCCCATTCCCGAGAAGTACAAGGGTGGCGTGCCCTACCTCAACGTCCACGACGGCTCGGCGGAACGGCGGCGGCGGTCGACCTCTGACCCGCGACGGGCGCTTCGCCTCGCCGCCGGTGCCGGGACGCAAGCCGACGGCGGAGCGGCGGGTCAGCCTCGGCCGGTGATCGCGGCGAGGGTGTCGCCCACGGTCGTTGCGCTCGCCGGTCCGTCGCGCAGGCGTGCCGCGACGTGGCCGTCGGGGCGGACCAGCACGGCGCCATCGGCGCCGAGGCCGCAGAGTTCGCGGTGTTCGTCGGGCAGCGTCTCGATCCGCAACGGGCATGCCGGCGCGGCGCGTTGCTCCCAGCGGATGGGATCGGGGGTGAACAGGGTGAAGCACTCGCCGACCGCGTCGAGCGTGGAGCGGCCGTCCGCGAGCCACACGTGCGGCATGCGCCGGCCCGGCTCCGCGCTCGGCACGTAGTTCGTGTCCGCGTCGGAGGGTTCGGGTGGGGCGTCACCGTCGGAGCACACGGCGCCGGAGCGGTAGCCGGCCCCGAGCACCAGGCCGAGTTGCGCGAAGTACTGTTCCGTCCAAGGCAGTTCGACGCCGTCCGTGGGCGCGGCGCCGGCGTCGAGCCGCTCCCGGCGGCGGTTTTGCACCTCGACCAACAGCCGGGTGTTGGCCACCGCCTGACCCAGGGTCCGGTGCGCGACGGGCAGGCGTTCGCTCTCGTAGGACTCCACCAGGACCGGGTCGGCCCATCCGTGCAGCACCCCGGCCAGTTTCCAACACAGGTTGTGCACGTCGGCGAGGCCCGTGTTCATCCCCAGACCGCCGAAGATGGGCAGCGCGTGCGCGGCGTCGCCCGCAAGCAGAATGCGGCCGTGCCGGAACCGTTCGGCGACGAACGCGTTCATCACCCACGGCTGCACCCGCAACACCTCGGCCCGGACGTCGGCGGCGGGGCCGAGGGCCCGTGCGACGACCTCGGCCCAGTCGGCGGGCTCGGCGGTCGCCGGTGTCGAGCCGAACCAGGCCCAGCCGCCTTCCGGATAGAGCGGGGCGAGGGTGCCGTGCGGGGTCAGGTACACGCCGGCCGGTTGCTCGGCGCACCAGCGGAGGTCGGCGTCGAACACGACGGTGGTGAAGGGTCCCAGCGCGCCGGGACCGGTGGTACCGATACCCGACGCCCGCCGGACGGTGGAGTTCGCGCCGTCGGCGCCGAGCAGGTAGCGGGCCCGCACCCGCAGTTCGGCGTCACGTCCGTGGTCGACGAGCGTGGCCACCACGCCGTCGGGTTCCTCGGCCACGTCGACGACCTCGACGCCGAAGCGCACCGGGGCGCCCGGCGCGGAGAGCAGGATGGGTTCCAAGCGGTCCTGTGAGGTGAGCACGCCGAATTCGGGGCTCTCGGGCACCGGCGCGGCGACGCCGACCATCGCCGCACTGGCGAAGTCGCGGTCGTACAGGGTGTCGCGGAAGCGCACGCGGCCGTATTCGGGGGCGAACCCCGTGGCCCTGATCCGGGCGGCCAGGCCGAGTCGGCGAAAGATCTCCATGGAGCGCACGTTGACCAGCCGGGACCGGGGGAAGGGTGACAACTCGCGGTGTCGCTCCACGAGCAGTACCTGCGCACCCCAGCGTTCGAGCAGTGCCCGGGCGGTGAGGCCGACGGGCCCGCCGCCCACGATCAGGACCTCCACCTCGGCGTCCACCACGCGCATGGCGATCTCCTCCTGCCCACCTCGGGTCGGTCGGCGCACTCGGTGACGGTGCCGGGCGCACGATCGGCGGCTCGGCCGGCACACGCCGTTCGAACACGGTGGTGCCGGTGGGACGCGGCGGCGGAGGGGTCGAGTCGGCGACCTGCCCGGGTACGCTACCAACGGTAGCTCTGTCGCCACCCTCGCGAGCGGACCCCGCCCGTACCCGAGATCGGCGCGTCGTGGGTCCGACGCGCACACCCCACCGGACTCACCCCACCACCGTGCCCGCCCTCACCGGCCGGGTGGGGGCAGCGCGGCCAAGGCCAACGTCCGTGAGCGTGGCGCGAGTTCGGATGCGCACCTCGCGGATCGGCCGGCGGCGCGTGCCGGAGCGGCGCTGCGCAGGGGCCCGGGCGCCCCCCTCGCTCACGGTCCGTCGTCGCTCGTTCCCACCACCTCGCGCAGCGCCGCCACCCACGCCTGTGGTCCGTCGGTCACGCCGTCGACGACCACGCGGCGCGCCAGGCCGGCGAGGAGCGCGCCGATCGCGCCGGGGCGCAGGTCCCGGTCGGGGTCGACGCCCATGCGCGCGGCGGCGATGGCGACCGCGTCCTGGGCGAGCTCGTCGATCCGCAGGATCGCGAATTCGTGCACCGAGCGGATGTCGGCGCAGCGGCGGCGCAGTTCGCGGCGTCGCGCGGTCGTCCCGGCCGGCTCCTCCGGCGCTCCGCCGCCGTAGCGGTCGAAGGCGTGCATCAGGGCCGCCCACGGGTCCAGTTCGGCGGGCGCCGCGGCGAACTCCTCGACGAGGAGGCGGCCGAAGCCCCAGCCGAAGAGCAGGGCCTCCTTGCACTCGTAGTAGCGGAAGAACGTGCGGTGCGCGACGTCCGCCCGGGCGCAGATCCGGTCGACCGTGGTCGCCTCGAAGCCCTGCTCCTCGAACAGGTCGAGCGCCGCGGTGCGGATGGCGTCGCGTGTCCGCGCCTTCTTGCGTTCGCGCAGCCCCGGTCGGGGTGCCGCCTCGTCCGCCTGCTCGGTCATGCCACTCGTCCTCCCAGCCGGGTCGTCGCGTGCGCCCGGAGTTCGGGTCCTGCGACGGTGCGTAGTCGGGTCGGGGTCTCGGGGGTTCGGGCCCGGGTCGGGATCCCGGATTGCAATCTTCCCCACCATAAAAGTTTGCACTACTGTCACCTGGCAGTTGTGCCACTTTCCTAGGTTAGTGCAGGTCCACCCCTGTGGGCTTGTATTCCGGATGGAGCGAGGCAGATGAACAATCGCAAACGGCCGGCGGCCGTCGCACTGGCGACGGCCGCGGTGCTCTGGGCGGCCGGCTGTTCGACCTCCGACGACGCGGTGGCGAACAAACAGCCCGCCTCCGCGGGTGCCGCCGTCGACGGCGGCACGCTGCGCGTGGGCCTGGACCGCCCGTTCGGCAGGCTCGACCCCGCCGATTCCGCGCTCACCTCGCAGCCCATGCTCCTGCTCGCCAACTCCCTGTTCGACCCGTTGATGGTCAACGACAAGGACGGGCAGGTACGGCCCTACCTGGCCAAGTCCTTCACCCCGAACGCGGACGCGAGCAGTTGGACGCTCGACCTGCGCGAGGGGGTGAAGTTCGCCAACGGACGTCCCCTGGACGCCCAGGCCGTGATCGATCACGTACAGCGCCTGGCCAAACCGGAGAGCAAGTGCCCGTGCGCGGTCGACGCCGCCACGATCGCCGGCATGACCGCGTCGAGCCCCACCTCGGTGCGGATCGACCTGAGGAACCCGGACGCGGCACTGCCCAACCTCTTCACCCGGGCCCTCGGCTACATCGCCACGGCGCCCACCGACTCCTCGCCCCCGGTCGGCTCCGGCCCGTTCACCGTCGAGCAGTCCCAGCCCGGCGTCTCGGTCACCGTCACCCGCAACCCCGGCTACTGGGGCGACAAACCGCACGTCGACAAGGTCGTCTACCGCGTCCTGCCCGATGCCGACAGCCGCTACCAGAGCGTACGTTCGGGCGACGTCGACCTGATCTGGGCCGAGACGCCCAACCATCTGCGGCAGAGCGGTACCGACGGACTGCGCACCGCCACCGCCCTGGGCGCCACCTCCACGACGATCTTCAACACCAAGGTCGCCCCGTTCGACGATCCCAGGGTGCGCCGGGCGATGCAGTACACGATCGACCGCGCCACCCTCGCCAAGGTCGTCACCCTCGACCAGGGCAAACCCGCCGACGGGCCGCTGGTCTCCACCGCGCCCTACCGCTCCGCAACGCCCTACCCGGCCCCCGACCCGGCCAAGGCGCGCCAACTGCTGGCCGAGGTCGGCGCCCCGGTGAAATTCGACTACCTCGTCCCCACCCAGCCCGAGGCGCAGCAACGAGCCACGGTCCTGCAGCAGATGCTCGGCGACGTCGGCATCCACATGACCATCAAGCCGCTGGACGTCCCCACCTATCTGAGCACCCTGTACCAACGCCAGTTCCAAGTGGCGGACTTCACCACCAGCGCGTTCGGCGACCCGTCCACGGGGCTGAACATGTTCTTCGGCGCCGGCTCGCCCACCAACTTCGCCGGCTTCGCCGACCCGGCCCTGGACACCGCGCTTGCCACCGGGCGCGGCGCGCTGGACCCCGCCCGCCGCGGCGCCGCCTACGCCGACGCCGGGCGCGTACTCGTCGAGCAGGCGCCCGCGTTGTTCCTCACCGAGAACCGGGTCGGCTTCATCGCCGCCGCCAAGGTCGGCGGGCTGCCCGACCTCGCCGGCCGCAGCGTCGTCAACGTCTCCCCGGCCGCGCTGTGGGTCACCCGATGACCCGGCACATCGTGCTCCGGCTGCTGCGCGCGGCGGCGGCGGTCGTCCTGGTCACCACCGCCGCCGCGGCGCTGCCGCACCTGATGCGCGGCTCACCCGCGCTCGCCGCCCTGGGCCCCAACGCGACCCCCGAGCAGATCGCCGCCTTCGATGCCGACCTCGGCCTGGACGACAACGTCCTGGTCGCCGCCTGGCACTGGATCGCCGACGCCCTGCACGGCGACCTGGGCAGCTCGCTCGCCAACGGGGTGCCGGTGACCACCGAGCTGGGCGACCGGGTACCGGTCACCCTCGAACTGTTCGCCGCCTCCCAACTCGTCGCGCTCGCCATCGCCGTGCCGGTCGCGTTGTGGTCCGCGTGGCGCCCGGGCGGGGTGTTCGACCGCCTCGCCACCGCGCTGGCGTTCGTCTGGCTCGCCATCCCCGCGTTCGTGCTCGGCCTGCTGCTGATCTACGTCGCCGCCGTGCAGTGGCGCGTCCTGCCCGCCACCGGCTGGACGCCGTTCACCGACGATCCGGCCGACAACCTGCGCCACCTGGTCCTGCCCGCGCTGACCATGGGCCTGACCGAGGCCGCCGTGTTCACCCGTACCCTGCGCGCCCAGCTCATGGACACCCTCGACCAGACCTACATCGACGCCGCCCGCGGGCGGGGCCTGGGCACCGCACGCCTGCTGCTGCGTCGTGCGCTGCGCCCTTCCGCGCTGCCCCTGGTCACCCTGATCGGCATCGGCTTCGGCATGGCGCTGGGCGGATCGGTGCTGGTGGAAACCCTGTTCGCGGTCCCCGGCATGGGCGGTTTGGCGGCGACCGCCATCAACGGCCGCGACTTCCCGGTCATCCAGGCGATCGTCGTGGTCACCGCCGTCGGCGTCGTGGCGGCCACCCTCGCGGTCGACCTGCTCTACCGCCGGATCGACCCCAGGATCGCCCATGACCACCGCTGACCCCACCACCCTCGCCGCCCCGACCTCCCGCACGCGGTACCGCGATCCGCTGCGCGGCATCCGCCTCGCCTCCCCGGGGGCGGTGCTGGCCGCAGGGTGGCTCGCCATCGTGGTGCTCGCGGCGATCGTGGTGCCGATGTTGCCCGGCTGCGATCCGCTGCGCGCCGACTTCGCCCACCCCTCCGCGCCGCCCGGGCCGGGCCACTGGTTCGGCACCGACGACACCGGCCGCGACGTCCTGGTCCGTACCGCCGCCGGCGCCCGCGCGTCCTTCGGCGTCGCCGCGCTGACCGTCACCGTCGGCCTGGTCGTCGGCGGGGCGTTGGGCATCGCGTCCGGCTGGTTCGGCGGGTGGACCGACCGCGTCATCGGCTTCGCCACCGACCTGCTGATGTCGGTACCCGCGCTCATCCTCGTGATGATCGTGGTCACCCTGCGCGGTCCGAGCCTGCCGGTGATCGGCGGCCTGATCGGACTGTTCACCGTGCCGTCGTTCACCCGCGTCACCCGCGCCGGCGCACTGTCGCTGAAGGAACGCGGATTCGTCCAGGCCGCCCGGATGATCGGCACCGCCTCCGGGCGCATCCTGCGGCGCGAGATCCTGCCGAACATCGCCCCGGCCGCGCTGTCGTTCGCGTTCACCGCGACGACCGCGGCCATCGTCGCCGAGGGCGCGCTCAGCTTCCTCGGCTTCGGCCTGCGTCCGCCGGCGCCCTCGTGGGGCGGCATCATCGCGCAGGGGCGCATCACCCTGGGCAGCGCGCCGTGGATCTCGCTGATCCCCGCCGGCGTGTTGTGCCTGACCGTACTGGCACTGAACCACCTGGGCGAGAACGTGCGTTCCGGCTCCCCGAAGGGGTCCTCCCGATGACCACCGAGACGGCCGAGACGGCCGAGACCACCGCCGCCGCCGCGCCGGGCGCCGGGTCGCACGACCCGACCCCCGTGTTGCGCGTCGAAGCGCTCGACGTCGTCATCCACCCCGCCCACGGCCGCCCGCTGCACGTGCTGCACGACGTACACCTGCACATCGACGCGGGGGAATGCCTGGGCGTGGTCGGCGAGAGCGGATCGGGCAAGTCGGTGCTGAGCCGCACCATCCTCGGCGTGCCCGGACGCGGCACCCGCGTCACCCGCACCGGCCGCGTGCTCCTGCACGACGAGGACATCCTCGACATGGACGCGCGCCGCCGCGCCGGGCTCCTGGGCACCGAGATCGCCATGGTCCACCAGGACCCGATGACCTCGCTCAACCCCGTCGTGCGGATCGCCGACCAGGTCACCGAGGCGCTCACCGGGCGCCGCCGACTGCGCCGGCGCGAGCGCCGGAGCGCCGCGGCCGAACTGCTCGCCGCCGTCGACGTACCCGACCCGGATCGCCGGGCCCGCGCCTACCCGCACGAACTCTCCGGCGGCCTGCGCCAACGGGTGGGCATCGCCGCCGCGCTCGCCGGCGAACCCGCGCTGCTGCTCGCCGACGAACCCACCACCGCCCTCGACGTCACCGTCCAGCGCACCGTGCTCGACCTCCTGGACCGCCATCGGGCCGAACGCGGCCTGGCCACCCTGCTGATCACCCACGACATCGGGCTGCTGTACGGCCGCGCCCGCCGGATCGCGGTGATGTACGCCGGGCACATCGTCGAGACCGGCCGCACCGAGGACGTCACCGACCGGCCGGCGCACCCGTACACCGCCGCCCTCCTGCGCAGCGTCCCGCGCGTCACGGGCCCGCTGCGGCGCACCCTGCCGACCATCCCCGGCGCCCCGCCCGACCCGACCCGGCCGCGCACCGGCTGCCCCTTCGCGCCCCGCTGCGACCGCGCGACCGAGCAGTGCACGCGGGCGACGCCGCCCGTGCACCACGCCGGGGCCGGCCACACCGCGTCGTGCTTCCACCCGCTGTCGCACCCCGACGCCGACCCGCAGGGCGCCTCCGCGGCCCCGAACCCCGCCCCGCGAAAGGCCACTTCGTGACCGCCGTCCTCCGGGCGAGCGACCTGAGCGTGGTGCACCGCACCCGTTCGGGGCCGCTGCACGCCGTCAGCGACGTCAGCCTGACCCTGCATCGGAGCCGCACCCTCGCCCTGGTCGGCGAGTCCGGCTCCGGAAAGAGCAGCATCGCCAAGGCGATCCTGCACCTGCCCGCGCCCACCCGGGGAACCGTCACCGTCGACGGCGTCGACCTCGCCGGGCTGACCCCGCGCGCGCTGCGGGCGTTCCGTCGGCGCATGCAGATGGTCTTCCAGGACCCGCTGTCCTCGCTCAACCCGCGCCGCCGGGTGCGCGACATCGTCGCCGAACCTCTGGACGCACACCCCGACACCGCCCGCACCGTCGACCGCGAGGTCCGGGTCCGCGAACTCCTCGACGCCGTCGGCCTGTCCCCCGACACCTTCGCCGACCGCCTCCCCGCGCAGTTGTCCGGCGGGCAGGCGCAGCGGGTGGCCATCGCCCGGGCCCTGGCCGCCGAACCGCACGTGCTGATCGCCGACGAGGCCGTCTCCGCGCTCGACGTGTCCGCCCAGGCCACCGTGCTCAACCTGCTGCGCGGGCTCACCGAAACCCTCGGCCTCGCCGGGTTGTTCATCTCACACGACCTGGGCGTGGTGCGCGCGGTGAGCGACGATGTCGCGGTGCTCTATCTCGGGCGGGTGTGCGAACAGGGCCCGACGGAGGACCTGTTGTCCGCACCGGCGCATCCGTACACCGCCGCGCTGCTCGCCGCCGTGCCCGAGCCCGGGCGGGCGCTCGGCGACGGGCACCTGCTCCCGGTCGATCCGCCGTCCCCGTTGGACCCGCCGTCCGGCTGCCGGTTCCGCACCCGCTGCCCGTACGCAAGCGCCGTGTGCGCGGACCGGGAACCCGCGATGCGCCCCGTCGCCGAGCGGCGCACCGTCGCCTGCCACCACCCGCTGCCGCCCTTCGCTGCCCCGCCCACCGACGACCCCACCCGGCACCGCCCCGACCACTCCACCCGGCACGAGGACTGATCCGCCATGCTCCGAACCCTTCGCCACCACGACGGCACCCCCTTCCGCGACCTCAACCACAACGGGACCATGGAGCCCTACGAGGACCCCCGGCTCCCGATCGACGAGCGGGTCGCCGACCTGCTGGGCCGGATGACGCTGGAGGAGAAGGCCGGGCTGATGTGCTGCGGCCGGATGATCCCCGGCAACGGCGCCCGGGTCCCCACCGGGGCCGAACTGATCGGCGAACGCGGCATCAACACCTTCGGGTTGACCACCATGCCCTCGCCGGTCGAGACGGCCCGGTGGAACAATCACGTGCAGGACCTGGCCGCCGCGACCCGCCTCGGCATCCCCGTCACGCTCGCCTCCGACCCGCGCCACGGCTTCACCGAGAACCCGGCCACCGCGTTCACCGGCGGCGCGTTCAGCCGAGGGCCCGAACCGATCGGCCTCGCGGCCACCGACGACCCCGCGCTCGTCGAGGAGTACGCCGCCGCAATCTCGGCCGAACTGCGCGCGGTGGGTGTGCGGGTCGCGATCCACCCGATGGCCGACCTCGCCACCGAGCCCCGCAAGCCGCGCACCAGCGGCACCTTCGGCGAGGACGCCGACCGGGCCGGACGCATCCTGGCCGGCTACATCCGGGGCATGCAGGGCGAGCGGTTGGGCCCGGCCAGCGTGGCCTGCATGACCAAACACTTCCCCGGCGGCGGACCCCAGGAGGGCGGCGAGGACCCGCACTTCGCCTACGGCACCCGCGCCGTCTATCCGGGCGGCAACCTCGACTACCACCTGAAGCCCTTCGAGGCCGCCTTCGAGGTCGGCACCGCACAGGTCATGACGTGCTACTCGATCCCGGTCGGCACCGCGCTCGCCGAGGTCGGCTCCTCGTTCAACCGCGACGTGCTGACCGGGCTGCTGCGCGAACGGTACGGCTTCGACGGCGTGGTGTGCAGCGACTTCAACGTGCTCACCGGCATGGAGATCCCCGGCATCGTCGCGCTGCCGCCGCGCAGCTGGGGCGTCGAACACCTCACCCTCGCCGAGCAGGCGGTGCTGATGCTGCACGCGGGCGTGGACCAGTTCGGCGGGGAGACCCGATCCGACCTGATCGTCGACGCGGTACGCTCCGGCGCCGTCGACGAGGCGCGGATCGACGCGTCGGCCCGGCGCATCCTGCGCGACAAGTTCCGCCTCGGCCTGTTCGACGACCCGTACGTCGACCCCGAGGCCGCCGAGCGGGTGGTCGGCCACCCCGCGCGCGTCGAACTCGGCCGCCGGGTGCAGCGACGTTCCCTGGTCCGGCTCACCGGAGAGCCGTTCGCGGACACGCCGGGGCGCCGGCTGTACGTGGAGAACATCGACCCGGAAGTCGCCGCCCGCTACGGCACGGTGGTCGAGCGCGTCGAGGACGCGGACCTGGCCGTGGTCCGGATCGACGCCCCGTACGAGGTCCGCGAGGGCCTGCTGGAACGCCACTTCCACGCCGGATCCCTCGACTTCCCCGCCGCCGAGGTCGACCGCCTGCGCACCCTGTGCGCGACCGTGCCGACCACCGTCGACGTCTTCCTGGACCGCGCCGCGATCCTCACGCCGCTCGCCGACTGCGCCGCCGCGCTGCTCGCCGACTTCGGCGCCGACGACGACCTGGTCCTTGACGCGGCCTTCGGCCGCGCCCCGACGCCCGGCACGCTGCCGTTCGACCTGCCGTCGTCGATGGAGGCCGTGCTGGACTCCCGCGAGGACGTGCCCTTCGACACCCGCGACCCGCTGTTCCGCTGCGGCCACCCGCATACGACCCGGTGACGGGCCGGGACACCGGCGGTCAGGAGGGGGTTCGGGACGCGCGACGGGGGACCTCGCGCGTCCCGGGCCCGGCACAGGGCGGCGTGGCGGTGTGGGGGATGGCCGCCGCGGTGAGTGCCGCCGCGAGGGCCGCGGCGGCGGCGAGGGCGAAGACGATGCGGTACGCGTCGAGCGAGGCGTAGGTGCCGCCCGCCGCGTCCCCCGGGCCCGCCGGCACCGTCGTGGTGACGGTGGTCAGCACGACGGCGACCACGGTGCTGCACAGGGCCTGGCCGATGGTGCGCATCAGCACGTTCAGGCCGGTCGCCGCCGCCGTCTGCGCGGCCGGTACCGCCTGGATCACCAGGGTCGGCAGGGCCGAGTACACCAGCCCGGTCCCGACCGAACACATCGTCGCCCCGGCCGTGATCGTCCACATCTGCTCACTGGTGAAGACCCGCACCACATAGGCCGCCGCGATCACCAGGGCCCCCGCCACCAGCGTCAGGCGCGCCCCGCGCGCGGCGGACAACCGGGCCGACACCGGCGACATCACCACCATCGTCACCCCGCCGGGCAGCAGGCACAGGCTCGCCACCAGCGCGGACGCCCCCAGGCCGTACCCGGTGCCCTCGGGCGCCTGGACCAGTTGCACGGTGGCGAGCCAGTTGGCGTAGAAGGCGAATCCGGTCACCAGCGCCGCCAGATGCGGCAGCAGCACGGTCCGGCGGGCCGCCAGGCGCAGATCCACGAGCGGTTCGCGCACCCGCAGCTGATGCCGGCCCCACAGCGGCAGGACGAGTACGCCGGTCGCGCCGACGCCGAGCACCGCCGGGCTCGTCCACCCCCAGTCGCCGCCCTTGGACACCGCGAGCAGTACGCCCACCAGGCCGGTGGTCAGCAGCAGCGCGCCGACCACGTCGAACCGACCCGGCGTGCGGACCGACGAGCGCGGCAGCACCCACCACGAAAGCGCCGCGCCGAGCGCGCCCAGGCCGGTGGTCACCCAGAACAACACGTGCCAGTCCGCGTGCTGCACCACGATCGACGCCAGCGGCAGCCCGGCCGCCGCCCCGATGCCCACGGTCGAACTCATCAGCGCGACCGCCGAGCCCACACGGTGCGGCGGCAGTTCGTCGCGCAGGATGCCGGTCGCCAGCGGCACCACGGCGGCGGCGGTGCCCTGGAGCGCCCGCGCGGTGATCAGTACGCCGATGTCGGTGGTCAGCGCGCACAGCGCCGAGCCCACCGTCATCACCACGAGCGCGCCGACCAGGATGCGGCGTCTGCCGTACATGTCGCCGGCCCGCCCGAGGACCGGGTTGAGCACCGCGCCGGAGAGCAGCGTCGCGGTCAGCATCCAACTCACCGTGCCCGGCGAGGACCCGGTGTCGCCGGGAAGTGCGGGCAGCAGCGGCACGATCACCGTCTGCATGAGCGCCATCAGGACTCCGCCGAAGGCCAGGGTCGGCACCATCAGACGGGAACGAAGGCCGGATGAGGGTACTGCGGTCGGCACGCGGCGACTCCGGGATCCGGGGGCCGCCAGCTGACCTGACGACCCGTCAGATCAGTTCTGTCACGAACTCCTCCGGAACGCCGGCACACGTGACGGACGTCGCACCACGTGGCACCACGTCGCACGCGGGAGTCGAGTTCGAAATCGCGGACGAAAACCTCTTGCCCAATGGTCAAGAAACGTTGACCATTACTCACATGCCTACGGATGATCTTCCCGAGACGTTTCACGTCACCACCGACGAGCAGTTGCGCGCCGTCTCCAATCTCACGCGTCACCGAATCATGGCCGTGCTCCGCTTCGAGCCGGCGACGATCACCCAGATCGCCGAGCGGATCGGCCTCGCGAAAGGCAGTTCCAGCTATCACGTGCGGCTGCTGGAGCGGGCCGGCCTGGTGAAGGTGGTCCGGACCCGGAAGGTGCGGGGGGTGACCGAGCGCTACTACGCGATGGCCGCGCGGTCGATCGTGCTGCCGGACCCGGGCGAGGGCGGGCCGGATGTGCTGATGCGGCACGCGGTGGCGGACCTGGAGGAGTCGCCGGCGGCCGGCGAGCGGCATGTGCGGATGGCGCATCTGCGGCTCACCGAGGAGCGGTTCGCGGAGCTGGGGGCGCGACTGAACGCCCTGGCGGACGAATACCGGGAGTTGTCCGATCCGTCGCTGCCCGACGTGTCGCTCGTCTTCGCGCTGTTTCGCCCCGCGTCGCGCGAGCGGGCCGAGGGGGACGCCAAGTGACCTCGGACAGGGGGAAGTTGCCGACCGGGTTCGGCCGGTTGTGGACCGCGCAGACGGTGTCCTCGCTCGGTGACGGGGTGTCACATGCCGCCCTGCCGCTGCTCGCGTTGACATTGACCCGGGATCCGATGGCGCTGGCCGTCGTCACGGCCGCGGGCACGCTGCCGTGGCTGCTCTTCGGGGTGCTCGGCGGTGCGCTGGTGGACCGCTGGGACCGCCGGCGCACGATGTGGGTCGCGGACACGGCGCGCGCGGTGTTGCTCGCGATACCCGCGGCGGCGGCCGTGCTCGGCGTGCTGAGCATTCCGCTGCTCGCGGTCGTCGCCTTCCTGCTCGGCCTCGGCGGACTCTTCTTCGACACGGCCGCCACGGCCTATCTGCCGGAGCTGCTCCGCCGCGACCCCGCGCTCCTGGAGCGCGCCAACTCCCGCCTGCGCGGCACCCAGACCGCCGCGTCCGGCTTCGCGGGGCCGCCCGCGGGCAGTGCGCTGCTCGCGCTCGGGCGAGCGGTGCCGCTGCTCACCGACGCGGTGTCGTTCCTGCTCTCCGCGCTGCTCGTACGGACGCTGCCCGCCATGCCCCGACCCGAGCCGGAGGTCCGCGAGTCGCTGCTGCGGCAGGCGCGCGCCGGGGCCTCGTACGTCTTCCGGGACCGACTGCTGCTCGGGCTCGCGCTCCGCCCGGCGATCGGGAACATCGCCTTCGTCGCGGTGGAGACCGTGCTCGCCCTGTTCGCGCACGACCGCCTCGGCATGGACACCTACGGCTTCGGCCTGCTCCTGACGGCGGAGGCCACCGGCGGCCTGCTCGGCGCGGGCATCGCCTCGTCCCTCGGCCGACGACTCGGCACCGGCACCGCGCTGACCTGCACGGCCGCCGTCGAGGGGTTCGCCGTCCTGGGCCTGGCCGCCGCGCCGAATCCGTACCTCGCCGGCCTGGCGCTCGCCGTCTGCGGCGCGGGCATGGGCGCCACGATGGTGCTCGGCCCCTCCCTCCGGCAGGCGATCGTGCCCGCCCACCTCATGGGCCGGGTGGCCTCGACCTCCCGCATGCTGGGCATGTGTGCCGCCCCGTTCGGCGCCTTCCTCGGCGGGTGGCTGGCCACCGGCTACGACGTCCGCACCCCGCTGTACGCCGCCGCCGGTCTCCTCCTGACGATGACGGCCGTCACCGCGTCCATGACCGACAACCGCCGGGTCGAGGCGGCACTGCGCGCCGCCGTCCCCGTCGAGGTGTGATCCCGTCATCGAGTCGCGGCCGGGTGTGCCGTGGGGCCGCGCGCGGCGGGGCCGGCCGGTCAGGCCCCGCGCCCGCCGGCCGTGTCGTCCGCTTCCCGGGATCCGGCTTCGCTCAGGCGCAGCGCCAACGGGAGGACGAGCCACCAGCCGAGGAACCAGATCGCCGCCCCCGACGTGAGCACGGCCGCGGTGACGGGGCCGGTGGCCACCCGCAACAGCAGCAGCAACGAGCAGCCGATGGTGCAGGCCAACAAGCCCACCCCGAGAGGGACAAGGCGGTTGGCCACGTGGACCAGTCCGGGCTTGCGGCCCAATCCCGCGACGGCGCGATGCACCGAGACCACGGACACCAGGACCCCCATCGAGGCCGCGCCCAGCACCACGGCGGCCACGTACAGGCCGTTGTCGAAGTCGCTCAGGGTGGCGAACTTGGGGGTGAACACGACGCTCAACAGGAAGCCGAACAACACCTGCGCCCCGGTCTGGACGACCCGAACCTCCTGGAGCAGTTCGTTCCACCGTCGGTCGGCCCGCTCGTCCGCGCTCTCGTTCCGGCCGTCCTGTTCGCGCATGCTGTCCCCTCGTCGGTCTCGCGTTTGCGTGGGGGACGACTTCCCCGACCATCGCGAAGGCACACGGGTTCGACCGCCGGATCGTGCCGCGCGACCACGAGTTCGATCCCGCCCGGCGGGCAACTGCCGTGTCGGGGCCGCGAATTCGTCGCCGGGATCGATCGCGCGCCGGCTCGGAGGGCCGGCCGGGCCGGGGCGCGGCACGGCGCACGCGTCGAGTGCGACCGGCGGCGGAACGGGCCGTTCCGGCTTCGTGTCGAGAATCCCGGAGGCGGCCGGCCGGGGCGTCGGTGGTTCGCACAGGATCGGGGGGTGTTCTTCGTGCACGGCGACGATCCCCCGGTTTCCGGCCACTGCCTACCGTGATCGTCCGCAGCGGCGCAGGCCGCACTCCGAGGAGGTTTCCCGTGACGGGACGATCCGAACTGCCGGGTACACCGCCCGCAGACAGCCGATGGACGCCGGCCGCCGAGTCGGGTGCGATGCGCGGCACCGGGCACGCCGGCGCCGAGTTTTTCCCGATGACCGAGTGTTTCCCGGAAGGCGCGAGATGAGACGCGTCTCGCGAGGGGTCGTGGGGACCCTCGTCCTGGGTCTGCTCGCCGCCGGTTGCGGCGGCAGCGGCGACGGGGGCGACGCCGGTGCCGGCGACACGATGACCGTCGGGGTCACTGCCGACCCCGGTGGCCTGAATCCGCTCACCGCGCTGAACGCGAGCGCGTTCATGCTGAACCGCTTCTCCTACGACGGGCTGGTCAACATCCAGCCCGACGGGCGCGTCGTCTCCGGTATCGCCGAGACGTGGACGACCGACGCGACCACCGCGAGCTTCACCCTCAAGCGCGGCGTGACGTGCGACGACGGTACGCCGTTGACCCCGTCGGCGATCGCGGCGCAGTACGCGTACGTCGCCGAGCCGACCAACGCCTCGCCCATGCTCGGCATGATCGTGCCCACCGGCCTCACCGTCTCCGCCGACGACGCCGCCGGCACCCTGACCCTGAAGACCCCCGAGCCCACCCCGTTCCTGCTGCGCAACGCCGCGACGCTGCAACTGGTGTGCCCCTCCGGCCTGCGCGCGCAGGGCAAGCTCGACCATGCCTCGGACGGCACCGGTCCCTACCGGCTGACCGAGGCCGTACCGGGCGACCACTTCACCTTCACCAAACGACCGGGTTACACCTGGGGGCCGGACGGCGTGGACAACGCCCGCACCCCGGACCGGGTGGTCTTCAAGGTGATCGGCAACGAGTCCACCCGGACCAATCTGCTCCTGGGCGGCCAGTTGGACGTCACCACGGTGGTCGGCCCCGACCGGTCCCGACTGACGGCGGCCGGAATCAAGTCCACGGCCATGCAGGACCCGCTCGGCCAGTTGTTGTTCAACGAGGATCCGAACCGGGTCACCGCCGATCCGCGGGTGCGCCGGGCGCTGGTCACGGCGATCGACCTGCGGCAGCTGGGCGCGGTCGCCACCGGCGGCAAGGGGGTGCGGCCGACCCGGCTGGGCACCGCGATGTCCCCGCCCTGTCCGACCGACTCGGTCACCGCCAACCTCCCGACCCACGATGTGGACGGCGCCGCCGAGCTGTTGCGCACGGCGGGGTGGCGCAAGTCCGATGGGTACTGGACCAAGGACGGCCGGCAACTGTCCATCGAGGTGCCCTATCCGGGTCTGTCGGGCACCCAGGTCGTCGCGGCGGCCGAGTTGGCGGTCAAGCAGTGGAAGTCGTTCGGCGTGAAGGTCACCCCCCGACCGACCACGCCCGCGACGAAGGTGTCCACGCTGATGGCCGGCCAGTGGGACGTGGCGTGGGCGCCGCTGTCGCTGAGCACGCCCGACCAGATGCTCCCGTTCTTCTCCGGGACCAAGCCGCCCGAGGGCCTCAACTTCGGGTCCGTACAGAACCCGGAGTACCAGCGCCTGACGGCGCTCGCGATGGCCAAGCCGGACACCTCGGGCTGCGCCGAATGGACCGCGGCGGAGGAGGAGTTGATGAAGCGGATCGACGTGATCACCTTCATGGACAGCAACGTCCCCTACTTCACCCGGGGTTACGCGTTCGAGGTCGACGGCGGCGGTTTCCTGCCCACGACGCTGCGGCGCGCCGACGCGCGCTGACCGCTCGCGCGGGCGCGGCCGATTCGCGGTCTCTCCTTCGTGACCTCGTGCAGACCGCGTCGTTGGGATGTCGTACGCCACGTCTCCCGGGACGGTTCGCAGGTCGCAGCGTCGTTGTGGCGGCGGCCGGCACGTTCCGGGAGGCACGGCCGACGTACTCGGCACGGAACACGAAGGACGAACACGACCATGACCACCCTGGCAACGCATCCACCCACCCGGGCGACCCCGGCGGCGTCGGTACCCGAGTTTCGCACCCAACGGCGCACGCGGGTCTCGGATCTCGACCGTTTCGGCCGCGTGCACAACCTCTCGCTGATCCGGTACATCGAGGACGCGCAGGTGGAACTCGCCGCCGCCGGGCAGCCGGACGAGCGGGTATTGGATGTCGGGTGGTCGGTCGTCCAGCGCGACACCACGTTCCTGGTTCCGGTGCCGATGCTCGCCGAGCCGGTGGGTATCGCCACCACGGTCGCCCGGTTGGGCCGGTCCGAGATGACACTGGCCACCCGGATCGAGCACCGGGGCGTGGTGCACGTGCGCTCCCTCGACCGGTTCCTGGCGTGCGACCACCACGGCATGCGCCGCCGGTTGGACGATGGCGAACTGCGGTGGTTGCGGCGGTGGATGGTGGGCATGCGGGGGATCGCGCTCGGCGTCGGCGGGCCGTGGCGGCAGGGCCGACCCGCGTGAGCGGCGCGGCGGTCGGGCCGGGTGTGTCGACCGCCGCGCCGATTCGGGTCAGGCGGTGGCGAGGGCGACCTCGGTCGACTTGAGCAGGGCGCTCACCGGCGTACCCGCCGTCAGGCCCAAGTCCCTCGCGGCCTCGACGGTGACGACGGCGGTCAGTTCGCCGTCCGCGACGGCGACCTTGACGCCGGCCATCGCACCGCCGAAGGCGACCTCGACGACCGTGCCGGGGATACGGTTGCGGATGCTCAGCCCGTCGACGCCGCCGGTGGCGAGCGAGACCTCGGTGGACTTGATCAGGGCCAGGACGGCGCTGCCTTCGGCCAGGCCGAGGTCGCGCACCGCGTCGACCGTGACGGCGGCGGTGAGTTCGCGACCGGAGCCGAGCCGGACCTTGACGGCGGCCATCACCTCACCGGTGGTCACCGAGACCGTGGTGCCCGGGAACTGGTTGCGGATGCTGAGCGACATGCGGACACACCTGGATCCCTGATCGCCGGAAGCCGATCTCCCGAACACGCGACCCTCACCCTAAACGGGACAAATCACCATCCCGGGACAGACACGAGGGGCGCACCCCGGATACCACCCCCAGGGCGGCGGTCCGGCCGGGCCTACGCCCGACGCCCGCCTCGCGGCCACGCGTTACCGCGACTGGCTCCGTGCGGGCGCGTAGGCGACGCGGCGCCGGCGCGGCCGGGCGGGAACACGGGTCGGAGGTAGTGTTTCGGTGCGGTCCGGTGCGGCGACGTCGCCGCGATTCCCACCGCGGGCCGGACCCGCGACGAGGAGGACTCATGTCGAAGCCGCCGCTGCCCGAACAGGCCATCACGATGCTGCAAAAGCCCAACCCGGCCGTGATGACCACGCTCCGGCCCGACGGCCAACCCGTCTCCACCGCGACCTGGTACCTGTGGGACGACGGCCGCATCCTGATCAACCTGGACGAGGGCCGAAAGCGGCTCGATCATCTCCGCAACGACCCCCGCGTCTCGCTCACCGTGCTCGACGAGGGCAACTGGTACACGCACCTGAGCATCGTCGGCACCGTCGAGGACATCCGCGACGACAAGGACCTGGCCGACATCGACCGGTTGTCCCGCCACTATGGCGGGCAGCCCTACCCGCAGCGGGAACGGGCCCGGGTCAGCGCCTGGATCCGGATCGACCGCTGGCACGGCTGGGGCACGCTCAAGGACAACGACCAGGCGGGCGGCAGCCGGAACGTGTCGGAGTAGCCGACCCGTTCCCGGGCCGGCACGCCCGGCGGCGGCCCCTGTCTCCCCCATTCGGGACAGGGACCGCCGAGGTGCGGATGGACGGGACCGGCCGAGCCCGAACAGCGGCATCCCGCCTTCCCGCACAAGCCACGCGCTCTGCCGACCGTGCGCGCTCCGGGAGAGCTAACTCCCTTGGGGAGCAGGCGGGTTGCCCGGCGGCGGCCAGCCGTGGGCGAGGATGTCGAAGACCGCATCGACGGTGGCCGCGGGATCCTGCCGGCCGTGCGCCAGGGTCGGGATCTCCAGCACGAATCGGGCCAGCGCCAGACACCCGATGTCGTCGTGGTCCACGCCGAGTTCGTCGGCGATGGCCGCGCCGAGGGCGTCGGTGTGCCGGGTCCACATACGTTCAGCGTACGCGCGCAGCGCCGGCGTCGAGTCCACCAGGTGACTGAACCCGGCGGCCTGCGGATGGGTCACGACGGCGAGGAAGTTCTCCCGGACGTGCCCCCGGAGGGCATCGAGGATGCCCCGACCGGCAGGCCGCTCCCGCACCGCGGCGACCAGGTGCGCCTCCCGGTCCTCCTCCTGGTCGAACACCAGCGCCTCCTTGCCGCTGAAGTGCTTGAACACCGTGGTCGTGGACACATCGGCCGCGTCGGCGATGTCCCGGATGCTCACCCGGTCGTAGCCGTGCTCCAGGAACAGTTCCAATGCGGCATCGGCGATCGTTTGCCGAGTGGCCGCCTTCTTGCGTTCGCGGCGGCCGGCAGGGGGGACGGTCATGGGTTGAGTGTATCCGATGGTTGCATCGATCCCTAAGTTGACTCATTGCACTTTTGAACTTAGTTTGCTTTCGTGAGGGCGGCGGGTGAGTCCCCCCGCCTCCGTGCCCGTTCGGCCGACAGCCCTCTCCTCGGCGAAAGGAACCCCCATGAACTCCCCCGCACCCGCCCACGCCCGGATCAGCGTCATCGGCGCCGGACCCGGCGGGCTGACCTGCGCGCGCATCCTTCAGCGGCACGGCATCGCGGTCACCGTCCACGACCGCGACCCGGGCCCCGACGCGCGCAACCAGGGCGGCAGCCTGGATCTGCACGCCGACAACGGCCAGATCGCGCTGCGCGAGGCCGGCCTGCTCGACGAGTTCTTCGCCCTGGCCCGTCCGGAGGGCCAGGAGATGCGCAAGCTGGACCCGAGCGGGCGGATCATCTCCCATCACATCCCGGCCGCCGACGAACTCTTCAAGCCGGAGATCGACCGCGGCCACCTGCGCGCACTGCTCCTGGAGTCCCTGCACCCGGGCACCGTGCGCTGGGGCCACGCGCTCGACACGATCGACGGACCCGCCGACGGGCCCCGGCTGTTGCGCTTCGCGGACGGGACGACCGTCGAGGCCGATCTGGTCATCGGCGCCGACGGCGCCTTCTCCCGGGTGCGCCCGGCGATCTCCCCCGCCGTGCCCGCCTACATCGGGATGGGTTTCCTGGAGGCCCACTTCTCCGACGTCGAGCGGCGGCACCCCGAGATCGCCGCACTGGTCGGCCGGGGCAGCGCCGCCGCGGCCGACGGCGAACGCGCCATGTTCGCCCAACGCAACAGCGGCGACCACATCCGCGTCTACCTCATCCGCCAGGTCCCGGTCGACTGGATCGCCGCGAGTGGGCGCACCGTCGAGGACACCGAGGGCATCCGCGCGCTGCTCCTCGACGAGTACGCCGACTGGTCGCCCGGCCTGCGGCGCATGCTCACCGACAACGACGGACGCTACGTGGACCGGCCGCTGTTCGCGCTCCCGGTCCCGCACACCTGGGCGCACCACCCGACGGTGACCCTGCTCGGCGACGCCGCCCACCTGATGCCCCCGCTGGGCGTCGGCGTCAACCTCGCCATGCTCGACGCCGCCGAACTCGCCCTCGCGCTCGCGAGTGCCGCCTGCGTCGCCGACGCGATCCGGGCGTACGAGAAGACCATGCTCCCCCGGTCCACCGCGATGGCCGAGGCCCTCGACGGCGCCGCAGCGGGCCTGCTGTCCGCCGAGGACTCCGACGACGACCGGCCCTGAGCGGGCGACCCGATCTCCCGGGTAGCCGAACCGGACCTGCGCGGAGCCGTGCGGCGCCTCAGCGCCGGCGGGGGCGGTGGATGGCGGCGACGAGGGCCGCGGAGGCGACGACGAGCAGGGCCACGAATACGGGATGGATGTCCTTGGACAGGCTCTGGGCGCCGTCGGGGCGCACCAGCCAGACCGTGAGCGGGACGGCGAAGGCCACCGCCACGAGCGCGGCCGCCGCGCGCACCGACCGGTCGGCGACCCGGGTGAGCGCGCCGATCAGGGCGATGGCGACCGGAACGACGGCGATCAGGGCGAATTGGGCCAGGACCATGACGGGGACCAGCCAGGCGGAGATGGTGACCGCCCGCGGGATGCGCCGGTCGGTGGTGGCGGGCGAGACGGAGGTGGCTGACATGACGTTCCCCTCGTTGACTTAGCAGGCTTGCCTTTCGTTATAAGTTATAACGCTCGTAAGAGTATAGAGTCAAGAATGTTCGTGACACCCTCTAACTTCGGAGACCACCCATCAGGCGCGGGGCTCGGGCTGTGCCGGGCGGGATCCGGCCGGCATCGTCGGAGGGCCACGGATGTTCCGTGCTTGGTCGAGGAGAGGAATTGCTTCGTGTCACAGCAGCAATGGAGCGCCGTGGACGGATACTTCACCGATCTGCTCGGCGCCGACGACGAGGTGTTGCGGGCCGCGCAGCGGGAGAGCGACGCGGCGGGTCTGCCGCCGATCGCGGTCACCGCGCACCAGGGCAGGCTCCTGCATCTCCTGGCCCGGATCCGGGGGGCTCGGCGCATCCTGGAGATCGGCACGCTCGGCGGGTACAGCACCATCCATCTCGCGCGGGCACTGCCCGAGGACGGCCGGCTGGTCACGCTCGAATACTCGCCGCACCACGCCGAGGTGGCCCGGGCGAACATCGCGCGGGCGGGCCTGGCCGATCGGGTGGAGGTCCGGGTCGGGCCGGCCCTGGAGACGCTGCCGATCCTGGATGCCGAGGGCGGCGAGCCGTTCGACCTGGTGTTCATCGACGCGGACAAGGACAACTACCCGCACTACCTGGAGTGGTCCCTGCGGCTGGCCCGGGTCGGCGCGGTGATCATCCTGGACAACGTCGTACTGGGCGGCGCCGTCCTCGACCCGGCGGCGGGCGGCGTGCGCGCCCAGGGTGTGCGTACGACCCTCGAACTGCTCGCCAAGGATCCCCGGCTCGACGCCACCGCCGTGCAGACGGTCGGCGACAAGGGGTGGGACGGGTTCGCGCTCGCCGTGGTCACGGGCTGAGCACGGCTTCGGCGCGGTGGGCCCGGTCGTGGCCGCCCACCGCGCCGACGCGCGTTACACCAGCGCGTGTGCCTCGTACCGGACGGTGTTCGCGCTGCGCATCGCCGCCGCGACGGCGATGGTGCGATTGAGCCCGGCGTACCGGGCGTCGCCCGTCTCGAAGCGGCAGACGAGCCGGAAGTAGTAGCTGCGCGGATCCACGTCCTCGCCCCGCCGCAGTCGGGCCATGATCTCGGGCGGGCCGTACCGGAGTCCGGTGGTGGTCAGGTGGATCAGCGCCTCGTCGTCGGTGCGCAGGGTGTAGCGGGTGTCGATCTCGGCGGCGCCGTCGGGGTGCACGATCTGCCAGTCGCCGCCGCCCGGGAGGATGTCCCCGCGCAGCCGTGGGCCCTCGAAGGAGCCGCCGATGATCGGGATGATCCGGCGCTCGCCCCAGGGGGTGGCGCCGAGGTCGAGCATGGCGTCCAGGTCCACCCGGAAGCGGGCGAGGAAGCTGAGCTTCGGCGAGGGCGAGGGGTAGGGCGCCGCGTTCGGGTCCGGCTCGACCCCGGAGGGGTCCGCGTTCACGGCCGGCTCCCCGTGTCGACGGTGTACGACGCGCGTTCGTTGAGGAGCGTCGGGTCGAAGCCGGCGACGCGTTTGTAGCCGGCCGCCGCGTCCTCGCGTTCGGCCGGGGTGAGCACGTCGTCGATGTCCGTGAAGCCCTGCGGCGCCCGTTCGTGGACCAGGCGCATCACGATCTCCGGCCCCAGGTCCCGGTTGGCCAGCTGGATGGCGGTCGTCGCCGGTCGGCGGTCGGCCTCGTAGCCGGCCAGCGCGTCGTCGATCGGGTGCGTGGCGAGCCGCCACGCCAGCACCCGCGCGTCGAGGACCGCCTGCGAGGCGCCGTTGGACCCGATGGGATACATCGCGTGCGCGGCGTCGCCGAGCAGCGTGACCCGGCCATGGGTCCAGCGCGGCAGCGGATCGCGGTCCACCATCGGATACTCGTAGACCGCGTCGGCGGCTGCGATCACCGAGGGTATGTCCAGCCATGGGAACCGCCACTCGCCGAAGTGCCGCAATACGTCGGCGGGTTCGGCCCTGCGGTTCCAGTCGCCGGGGGCGGGCGGCGGGGTGTCGAGCGGGCGTTCGGCGATCCAGTTCAGCAGGAGATCGCCGTCGGCGTCCGGCTCGGGCGTGAGCGGGTAGGCGACGAACTTCTCCGTCCCGTCGCCGGCCATGATCATGGACCGCCCGGAACGGAACGCGGGCGCGCGGGTGGTGCCGCGCCACAACACGAGGCCGTTCCACGGCGGCGCGCCCTCCCCGGGGAAGAGCTGCCGGCGGATCGCCGAGCGGATCCCGTCGGCGGCGATCAGCACATCGGCGTCGAGCGACCCGGCGGCGGTGTGCACGCGCACCCCCTGCGGCAGGTCCTCGTACGAGGTGACCGGCCGTCCCGTGCGCACCGCGTCGGCGCCCAGGCGTTCGCGCACCGCGTCCAGGAGCATCATCTGGAGGCCGCCGCGATGCACCGAGTACTGCGGCCAGCGATACCCGGCGCCGAGCCCGCGCGGCTCGGACCAGATGGCCTGGCCGAATCGGTTGAAGTAGGCCAGCTCGCCGGTCGGCACGCCCAGTGCGGCCAGTCGGTCGGCCAGGCCGAGTTCGGTCAACTCGCGTACGGCGTGCGGCAATACGTTGATGCCCACGCCCAGCGGGCGGATCTCGGCCGCCGCCTCCAGGACGGTGACGTCCGTGATTCCCGCCGCGTGCAGCGACAGCGCGGCGGTCAGACCGCCGATTCCTCCCCCGGCGACGATGACGCGCACGAAGGCCTCCCGGAGCAATAGATTGTTTCAGCCATAACAACTTTGCTCATCCTGGGGGCAAGGACCGGATTGCGCAAGGAGCCTTGGCAGGATGTGCGCCATGTGCAGGATGGGCACGACACACCCGCACCACCCCACCCACCGAGCGAGACGGAACGTATGACGCCGCGCGCGACACCCCCCGCCGAGCCGACCCGACTGCCGGACGTCCGGTACGCCGACCAGGCGCGCGAACGCATCGTCGAACTGGCGCCGGACACCGACCCCGGCGCGTTCGACCTGGGCTACCACCTGCTGCACGTGGCGTATCTGCTGGTCGCCGACCTCGAGGCCACCGTGCATCGGCCGCGCGGGTGGACCCTGCCGGGCTTTCGCATCATGTTCAAGCTGTGGATACTCGGCCCCACCCAGCCGGCTCGGCTCGCCGAATTGTCGGTGTTGTCGCGCTCGGCGCTCACCAACGCGATCAACACCCTGGAACGCGACGGCCTGGTCGAGCGCCGGCGCGTCGCCGAGGACAAGCGTGCGGTCCTGGTCGCCCTGACCGAGCAGGGCCGCGCGTCGATCGCCGAGGCGTTCGCCGCCCACTCCCGCCGCGAACTGGACTGGTTCGCCACCCTGTCCGAGCCGGACCGCGACCTGCTCGCCACCCTGCTGCGCCGCCTGGTCACGGGCCGCCCCACCGCCCCCGCACTCGACTGAACGGCTCCGCGCGGCGGCGCGAGAGCGTCCCCGCCCGTCCCTCGTCCCGCGAGGGTGCGAAGGACGGGCCCGCGCGCACCCTCAGGCGGGGACGTCGGTGAGGCGGCGCAGCGTGAACGGCTCGGCCAGGATCTCGTCGAGGACGGCCGCGACGTGCGCGAAGTGGGGCAGCGTGAAGTGGTGTTCCAGGGCTGCCGCGTCGACCCACTCCTCGACGATGACCATACGGTCGGCGCGGGTGGGGTGGGTGTACGGCTGGTAGGCGATGCAGCCCTCCTCGGCCAGGGACGGGGCGATCATCGCCTGGAGTTCGTCGCGCAACCGCTGCTCGTGGCCGGGCTTGGCGGTGAACGTGGCGATGAGGGTGAGGGTGTTCGACATGGGGTGACTCCTGCTTTCGTGGTCTCGATGCCTGGTGGTGCCTCGTTGCGGCGTGGTCTCCGCCGGTGGACGATGTCCATCCTGCGGGTTCCGCGAGGGGGCACCCAGAGCCCTGTTCGACCCGGGTCGGCCCTGCCTGGGTCTGCCGGAACCAGGCTGCGGCGGGGCGCCCGACGGCGCCCGACGGCCGTATCGGAGACTGGTGATCATGGATCGTGCACGGCAGCTCAGCGAGTTCCTCAAAACCCGGCGGGCCCGGCTGGATCCGGACGACACGGGGGCGGGCCGGTTCGGCGGCCGGCGCCGCGTCCCGGGGCTGCGCCGCGAGGAGTTGGCCCAACTGGCCGGGGTGAGCGTCGACTACTACACCCGTCTGGAACAGGGTCGGGCCCGCAACGTCTCTCCCGAGATTCTGGACGCGGTGGCCGACGCGCTCCGGCTCGACGTCGACGAGCGGGCGCACCTGCACAATCTGGCCAGGCCCGCCGACGCCCGCACGTCGTCGGATCGGCCGCAACAGGTGGGGCCCGAGCTGCGCCAGGCCCTGGAGGCGCTCACGCTCGCCCCCGCCTACCTGATCGGGCACCGGCTGGACGTCCTGGCCTGGAACGAACCGGCCCGTGCCCTGATCGCCGACTTCCCCGCGATCCCGGTCGCCCAGCGGAACATGGCCCGCCTGGTATTCCTCGACCACGCGGCCAGGACGCTGTACCCCGACTGGCAGACCAAGGCCCGGGACACCGTCGCCAATCTGCGCCTCGACGCCGGTCGCCGGCCCGACGACCCGCGACTTGCCGCCCTGGTCGACGAACTCACCGACGCCAGTGAGGACTTCCGCCGGTTGTGGGCGGACCACCACGTCCGGGCCAAGACCCGGGGGCGCAAACGGTTCGTGCATCCGCGACTGGGCGAACTCGCGCTCGACTACGTGGCCATGCGCGCTCCGGACGACCCCGACCTGACCCTGATGATCTACAGCGCTCCCGCCGGCTCCGAGACCGCGCTCGCGCTCCGCCTGTTGACCGAGCCCGCCGTCGTCACGCACCGTCCGCGCCCGGGCGCCGAGCGTCTTTTGGCGGAAGACCCCAAACGGCGTGGTGAAATTCGGACCCCACGACGGAGATCGACGACCGGGGGCCGGTGAGAATCGGGGTTGTTGTTCCCCCGAGAAAGGCCGGGTCGACCGTGAACGAGGCAGAGCGAGACCCGGTGCGCGCGCTGCGGTTCCGGGACGCGGGGCACCGGGTGGGGCGGTTCGCGACGGGTCCGCACAACACGATCACCGACGTGTCGGGCGTGCTGGTGGGGCATACGACGCTCGTGGACGAGGCCGAGGGGGTGCGCTCGGGGGTGACCGCGATCGTACCGACGGCGATGCGGGAGGCCCGGTCGTTGGCGGCGGGGATGTACCTCGGCAGCGGCCACGGGAGGTCGGTCGGGGTCACCCAGATGGTGGAGCGGGCCGAGTTGGCGACGCCGATCCTGCTCACCTCTACGCCGAGCCGGGTTTCGGATCGCCCGGACGGGCCGGTGGTCGGCGGGATCGACGACGCGTGGCCGGCGCCGGTGGTTCGGCGGCCGCTCACCCGGGAGCACGTCTCGGCCGCGTTGACGGGCGCGCACGCCGGTCCGGTCGAGCTGGGCAGCGTCGGCGGCGGCGCGGGGGCGTGTGCCCTCGGCTTCAAGGCCGGCATCGGGTCGGCGTCGCGCCGGGTCTCGCTCGGTACCCGGTCGGCGACCGTGGGCGCACTCGTCCAGGCCGACATGGACGGGGAGTTGCGCCTCCTCGGGCGATCGGTGACGCCGGTCGGCCTGGGCCTGGCGAGTGCCGGACCGGCCGCCCCGGACAGCTCCTGCGTGGTCGTACTGGCCGTCGATGTCCCGTGCACGGCACGGCAGTTGTCCCGCATCGCGGCCCGCGGCGTATTCGCCCTCCGCCGCGTCGGCGCCGCGCTCGGCCGCGGCAACGGCGACTACGGCCTGGCCTTCTCCACCGCCTCCCAGGGCTCCCCGGCGGACCTCGAACAGGCCCACCTGGAAACCCTGTTCACCGCCGCCATGGACTGCGTCGAGGAAGCCGTGATCGACGCCCTGCTCGCCGCCCGCACCATCACCACCCCCACGGGCCGCAAGGCCCACGCCCTCCCCCGCCACCTCATCCGGACCTGATCCCACCGGATCTCACCGGATCGACCTCACGAGCCGCGTGAACCTTTTCGGGGCAGGGCCCGACTTACCCGGCGAGAGCGGTGGGAGCCGCTCGGTGTGTGCTGGGGTGAGGAGGGTGGATGGACGTGGAGTCGGATGCGGATACGGCGGACGCGGCGGACGCGGATACGGATGTGGGTTCCGGCGACGAGTTGTTGGTGATTCGGTGTCAACTGGGTGAGCGGGAGGCGTTCACCGAGTTGGCGGAGCGCTGGCACGGGCCGCTGTGGCGGTACCTGCGGGGCATGGTCGAATCCGCCGGTGTCGCCGACGACCTTGCCCAGGAGACCTGGGTCGGGGTGCTCCGGGGGCTGCCTCGGCTGCGGCAGCCGGAACGGTTCGTGCCGTGGTTGTTCACCATCGGCCGACGGACCGTCATGAACCACCTGCGGCAGACGTATTCCGCCCGGGAGGTGGCCGCCGAGGAGGCCGGGGAACGGGCCGACGACGAGATTTTCCCCGACGGCGTGCTGGATCGTATGGCGATCCGCAGCGGCCTGGACGGACTGCCGCCGAAGGAACGTGAGGTGCTGATCCTGTTCCACCTGGAAGACCTCCCGCTCGCCACCTGCGCCGCCGTGCTCGACGTGCCGGCGGGCACGGTCAAGAGCCGACTGTCGCGCGCACGCGGCATGCTGCGGGAGATTCTGATCGAAAGGGGCGATCACCCGTGAACCACGACGGCCACACCGACCACCACGACCGGGACGCCCGGGACGACGACCGGAAATCCGTTCCGCTGCCGCCCGATCTGCGCCGGGTGATCGCCCGCGAGACCTCGCTGCGTTCGCGCCTGCGCGACCTCGCGGTGGGGCTGGCCGGCGGATGCGGCGCGGCGTTCGTCGCGCTGCTGTGGGCGACCGAGCCGCACGCCCTGCCGGCCCGCACCCGCGTCGCGTTCGCCGCGCTGATCGTGGTGGGCCTGGCCTGGGCCGCGTTCGGCACATGGGCGCTGACCGCCCGCCGACCGCTGTACGGCCACGACGAGGTGGTGGGCGGCCGGATCGCCCTCGCCGCGACCACGGCGACCACCGTCGGCGGCACCGCCCTCGCCGCCGCGCGCGGCGGCCCCGGAGCGGCCCTGGCCACCGGCCTCGCCGGCGCCGCCCTGGTCGTGTTGGCGGCGGGCCTCCTGTACCGCGCCCACACCCGCCGCCGCATCCTGCTGCGCCGCCGTCACGAACTCCGGGAGGGAACGGGGTAGACGTCGATCCATGCCGACGGAAGCCGAACGGAGTCTTTTTCGGCGGACCCGTCACACTCCCGGGCCGCGAAACGTCATACCCTCCGAGAGCCGGATCCGGATCGTATTCCGGTTCTCGCGGTCGCCGAAGGTCGATGTCGGGTAGGGCCCGACCTTTGGCTCCCGGGGAGCGGGCAGTTGGGGCCCGCTCCCCGGATCTCCGGGATCCGGCCAGCCGATCGGGCTCAGGGGGTGATCGCGTCGACGTAGCCGCCGTCGACGCGGAGGGCGCCGCCCGTGGTCGCCGAGGCGAAGGGGGAGCTCAAGTAGACCACCATGTTGGCGATTTCCTCGGGTTCGATCAGCCGCTGGATCAGCGACTGCGGGCGGTGCAGGCGCATGAACTCGCGTTGCGCCCGGTCCCACGGCAGGGCGGGATCCACCAACTCGTAGACGAAGTCCTCGACTCCGCCGGTGTGCGTGGGGCCGGCGATCACCGAGTTGACCGTGACACCGCTCCCCGCCGCCTCCTTGGCGAAGCCGCGCGAGACCGCCAACAACGCCGTCTTGGACATGCCGTACTGGATCATCTCCACCGGCGTGGCGATCGCCGAGTCGCTCGCGATGTTCTGGATCCGCCCCCAGCCGCGAGTCTGCATCCCGGGCAGATACGCGCGGGTCATCCGGACGGCGGTGAGCACGTTGACCTCGAAGTAGCGCCGCCATTCGGCGTCGTCGATCTCCAACGCCGGCCGGGTCCCGAAGATGCCGAGGTTGTTGATCAGGATGTCCACCGACGGGACGGCGGAGAACACCCTCGCCGCTCCCTCGTCCTCGGCGATGTCCCCGGGCGCAGCCCGGAATCGGCCCTCCGGTACGTCCTTGCGCAGCCGCTCCAGGGCCGCCGCGACCGATTCCGGCGTACGTCCGTTGACGGCGACCTCCGCTCCCGCTCCGGCAAGGCCCTTCGCGATCGCGGCCCCGATGCCCTGCGTGGAACCGGTGACCAGAGCGGTCTTCCCGGTGAGATCGATCAACACGACGCGAACCCTTCGTCCGAACAACCCGTCTGCCGGGCCCAGTAGATCATCCCGTCGGGCATGTGGACACGCGCCGCGTCCGGTCCGACCGGGGTGTCGAGAGCGACCTTCTCGCCTACGCCGCGTCGGTGATCCGGTGCCGGAGGTGGTCGTAGGCCCAGGCGGCGAGGGTGGTCGTGGTGGTGGTCTCGACCGTGCGGGGCTGTTCCGGCACAAAGTCCTCCCGAAGCCCGGTCGACATCCCGAGCACCGCCTCCACCAGTCCGTCCGTCATCCCGGCCCCGAGGAGCCGCTCGCGCATGGCGTCGTCGGTGATGCGCTCGACGCCGATCCGCCGACCCGTGGCGGCGGTGAGGATGTCGCCGACCTGCCGCCAGGTGAGGTCGGCCGGCCCGTGCACGGCGCGTACGCGGTGCCCGGACCAGTCGGGGGACAGCAGCCGGGTGACCGCGACCTCCGCGATGTCGCGGGGCGCCACCCAGGCCATGGGTTGGTCGAGCGGCAGGATCACCTCGAGGGTGCCCGCACGCAGGGCGTCCAGTTGTAGTTCGAGGTTGGTGAAGAAGTAGCCGCAGCGCAGATGGGTGACGTCGACGTCGAGCTTGTCCAGGGCGGTTTCGGTGTGCGCGAGGCCGTCGATCTCACCGGCGCCGTGCCGTTTCTCGGCGCCCACGCTGCTCTGGAAGACGACCCGGCCGATCCGGTTGTCGGTGACGGCGTGGACCACACTGTCCGTGGCACGGGCGTAGTCGGCGAGGGGGTCCTCGCCGCCGGTGGTCGGATCCACCCAGAACAGCGCGTCGACGCCCTCGGTGGCGGCCACCACCGTGTCGGCCTCGAATTGGTCGACCTGTACCGCATCGACGTGGTCGCGCAGCCCGGGCTCCAGTCGGCCGGGATCGCGCAGCAGCACGCGCGGCCGGAGTCCGGCGCGGACCAGCATGGCGACGACGTGCCGGCCGACGTTCCCGGTCGGGGTGGTGACAGCGATCCGCATGATGCCCTCTCAGCCGGTGATATGCCATGAATCCGGCGGGCCCGGAAACGGCCCGAACCTCTCCTCTGCCCGGCCCGACGGGTCGGACACCTCCGGCGACACGGCGGGGAGTGCGAGAATCGTGGAGTGTTCGACTCGTCCGACTTCGACCTTGCGCCGTATACCGACGTCGACATGGACGGCGTCGTGCGGCGCACCTTCTGTAGCTGGCAGGACGCCGGCTGGCGCTCCCTGCTGGTCCAGAGCTTCACGCACGCGCGGGAGGCGGAGGATTTTCCGCTGCCGGGAGTCACCGACCTGCATCTCGTGCTCTACACGAGCGGTGAAGCGGACATGCGGATCCGCGCCGGCGGAAAACCCACCCGTCGTCGCTGGGTGCCAGGCCGCCTGGAGCTGATGCTCCCGGGTCAGACGACCGTGCGCAGCTACCGCGCGACGCCGCCGCTGCGGACCGTCCAGGTACACGTCCCGCGCGCGACCGTGCTTCGGGTGGCCGCCGAACTGGGCGGACCCGAGCCGGACTTCGAGGCCATGGCCGGCGGCCTGGCCGCAGGTGACACCCTCGTCGAACAGGTCGTACGCGCCCTGCCGACCGTCGCGGGCGCGACCGACGTCTACGCGGAATCGGCCGCGACGGTCCTGGTGACCCACCTGCTGGCCCGGGGCCGGGATCAGCGGGTCCCCGGTCCCGAACCCTCGGCCGTCCGGCGAGCCGTCGCGATCATGCGCGAACGCCTGGCCCATCCCCTCACGGTGGCCGATCTCGCCGCCGAAGTGCACCTGAGCGTCTACCACTTCATCCGCGTCTTCCGCCGAACCACGGGCGAGACCCCGCACGCGTTCCTCACCCGGCTGCGGATCGAACACGCCCGGCGACTGCTCGACGGCACCGACCTCACCATCACGCGGATCGCCGAGCGCTGCGGCTTCGCCGGGCCCGGCAGCCTGTCCTCGGCCTTCCTGGCGCATGTCGGGGTGCGCCCGTCGGAGTACCGCAAGATTTCCGCGACGGGTGGGCAATCCGGCGCATGGCCCGAGCCGCCGGCGCCGTCCTAGCGTGACGACGTGCCTTACTCCTACATCGTGACCTCCCATTCCCCCGCGAGCCCCGACGCGGTCTTCGCGGTCCTCCTCCGGGCCTCCACCTGGCCGGAGTGGTCTCCGATCGATTCCGCCGCTGTCGAGGGCGACGGCGATCCCGAGGCCCCGCAGCAGGTCGGCGACGTCCGGGTCTTCCGGACCGGCCGGGGGGCCGCCCGGGAACGCATCGTCGAGCTGGTCGCCGACCGGCACTTCCGCTACACGAACGAGGGCGGCCCGTTCCGGTCCTTTCGCGGCACCGTCGACCTCACCCCGACGCCCTCGGGCGGCACCGACATCACCTGGTCGGCGATCTTCGAACCGAAGTTGCCGCTCTCGGGCCCGTTCTGGCGGTGGTATCTGACCCGCTTCATGCAACGGATGTCCGACGGCCTGGCCGGCTACGCCGCCGGCGCCAAGGACCGGCCCGGCAGCGGTTCCTGAAACCGCACACGGCCGGGTGCGGACGGCGTCGAACCGTCCCCACCCGGCCGTGGTCGAGGCGTGCCACGCCCTCAGGCCCTGTCCGACCGTGCGCTCAGCCGGCCAACAGTGCCTCGACCGCCTCCGCCGTCGCCGGATACCGGCCGAGCAGGGCCGCGCCCGCCGGCCGGTCGCCCGCGCCCGCTTCCCACGTATCGTCGCACCCCAGCAACCGCGCCACCGCGTCACACGTGTGCGGATGCGCGATGAGGAGGGCCAGGCCACGTGCCCCGCCCGAGGCCCGGGACACCGACAACGCCGGCGGGGCCGGTTGGGCCCGCCACGGCGGCACCCACTCGTCCAGCGCGGCGAGTCGACCCGGGAAGATCCGCCCGGCCTCACGAATCAGCAGCGGCGCGAACTCGGCGCCGCCGGCGCGCAACGTACCGATCAGGGTCGGCAACCACGGCAACAACACCGAGTCCGGCAGGCGGGCGAAGGCGTTGGACACCGCCTCCACGACGAAGTCGGTCAGCGCCGGCACCGGCTCCAACGCGTACACCAACCCGCTCAGGTAGCGCGGGTAGGCCGGCAGCACCAGCGGATTGCCGAGCAACTCGTCGCAGCGCGACCGCAGTTCCGCCCGAGACAGCCCGCCGAGGTGCACCTGCCCCGCCCACAGCAGCGCCACCTTCGACGGCTCCTCCGGGTGGGACTGGGCGACCGCCAGCTCCAGCTGGGTCCGGTCGCAGCCCAGGGACAGCGCCAGGCTCTCCATGCCGAACAGGAAGCCCAGCGTCGCGGCGACCTGCCGCACCGTCGCGTCCTCGTCGGCGAACGCCGTCGGCAACAGCGTGCAGTAGTGCGCGTATCCGGTCTTGACGAACGACTCGATCCACGACGGCAGCACCGATTCGCTGGTCCGGTAGTACGCCAGCAACCGGCGCACCCGACGCAGCACCTCCGGCGCGCCGTCGACGCTGCGCTCGGTGGTCAGCACCTCCAGTGCCCGCGTGCCCAGTTCGTCGGCGAGTCGGCGGCTGCGCAGGTACAGCATGGAGTCCTCGACCGCCGCCAATACGTTCGCGGTCGTCGCGTTCGGTCCGTACGCCGCGCGCCGCAGCCGTTGCTCCAGGACCTGTTCGATGCTGACGCCCTCGTAGCCGAGTTCGATCAGCGCCCGCTGGTGGGTGCCCAGGGCCAGGTCCCACGACTCCTGGATGGAGCGTTCGCCGAGCCGCCGCTCGCCCATGATCGGACGGGCCGCGCCCGCCGGCATCAGGTAGCGCAACATCCACAACACATCGGAGCAGCGCTCCAGTTCGGGTTGCCCGGCGATGTCGAGCAACGCCCGCCGCACCCCGCGCTGTTCCAGTCTCAGGCCCAGGGGTGCGAGCCGGTCGTGCACGTCGCGGGCCAACGGCGGCAGCGCGTCGTAACCGACCCGGCCGATCCGGTCGCCGCCCATCATGATCTCGACGAGCCGGCGCACGTCGCGACGGCCGGGCACCCGGTCCTTCTCGATGCAGGTGACCGCCGCGTCCTGGAAGTCGTACGGCGTGGGCTTGGCCCGGTCGCGCAGCCCGGCCAGCAGGATCGACGTCTCGAACACGGCGATCGCGTCGGCGGTCGAGGCCAGGTAGCCGTTGCGGCGCGCGGCGCGCACGATGTCCACGGACCAGCCGAGCAGTTCCTCCTCGTCCAGCCGGTCCAGGACCGGCGCACGACGCAGGAACCCGGACAGCTTGTCGGCCGACAGGGCGCACGAGTCGGGCGACGCGGACGAGCCCCGCGCGCCGCCGACCACGGCGACCGCCGCTGCGCGTTTCGCGGGCTTCGTGCTCTTCCTCTTCGCCCCCGCCTGCCCGGTGAGCCGGAAGGGTTTCACCCCGCTGCGGGTGAGGTTCTTCGCCCACACCGAGGCGGCGATCGTCACCGAGCCGGCCGCCAGGCCGAACTGCGCCTCGATCGCGGCGTGACTGGAGGGGATCAGGCCGTGCTGCCAGGTGGTGGCGGTACGCGGGGTGATCTCGAAGGTGTCGGCGCCGTGCACGCCGAACTCCTCCACCCGGGAGGCCGCGTGGAACGCGCCGCAGACATAGAGGCAGTCGGCGGGGTCGGTGCCGCTCGCGGCCAGGTGCTCGCGCATCCGGGTCCACATGTAGCGCTCGCGGTCCTCGTCCACCCGTACCCGGCGCTCGTCGCCCGGGGCCAGCCGGCGGAACAGGCTGCCGATCAGCAGCATGACCTGCCGGTAGGTGTCGTGGTCGCAGTCGCCGAGCGGCAGTTCGACGTACTGGTGCCACCATTCCGACCAGTGCCGGACCCGGCCCTGGTGCAGCAGGTGTTCCTCCAGTTCGGCGAAGCGCGGGCGCAGGTCGCCGATCTCCAGGCCGACGGAGTCGCCGTGCAGCGCACTCTCCTCCTCGGCCGGCGGCGCGTCCGGGTCGGCGGGCACGGCGGGCGCGGTCCCTTCGCCGCCGCGCGGCTCCCACTGGAACACGTGGTCCGAGGAGCGGTCGACCAGGACCAGTTCGGTACCGGGGGTGTCCAACGTGTAGGCGATCGCCTGGTATTCGGCCGACGCCTCGGTGATCGGCGCGACCACGGACAGTGGCGCCCAGTCGAGCGGGAACCCGTCGATCTCGCTGGCGAAGGACTGGACGGCCACCGGCAGCGTGCAGTTGCGCAGTTCGGTGAGCAACGGCGCCATGTCCTCGCACAGTTCCAGGTAGACCACCTTCGGCTGCTTCTCCCGCAGCCGACGGGCCATGGCGGTGGCGGAGGCGGGCGAGTGGTGGCAGACGGGGAAGATCTCCAGGGGTTCGCGCACGGCCCGGTCGACGTCGTCGACGATGCCGAGCAGGATCTCGCCGAGCGCGTCGGGTCCGTCGGCAAACGTGGCGGCGGCTTCCCGGAGTTGGCTGCGCAGGGCATCGAAGGCGCCCTCGGGCGGGCCGCTCACGACAGGCCCGCGATCGCCGAGCGACCGCCCTCCAGGAACTCCGGCCACGCGCCGCCCTCCTCCTTGCCGCGCGGCTCGACCACGCCGTGCAGGTACTTGTTGATAATGGCCAGGTCCTCCGGCTCGCGGCGGGCCAGCGAGCCGACCAGCGACGCGGCGAGAGTGTGTGCGGTGAGCGCCCGTTCGCCGAAGAAGTTGCTGTGCAGGATGGCGTCTTCGAGCACGCCGATCTGCTCGGCGGTGGACAGCGACGACTCCAGTTTCTCGTCGTCGCTGCGGGCCGCGGCAGCGGCGGCGCGCAGGTCGGCGAAGCTTTGCAGGAGCACGTCCAGCAGGTTCGGCGGCACCTCCAGTTCGATCTCGTGCCGGCGCAGCAGTTCCTCGGTGCGGAAGCGTACGATCTCCGCTTCGCTCTTCTTGTTCGTCACCACCGGTATGCGGACGAAGTTGAAGCGGCGCTTGAGCGCGGAGGACAGGTCGTTGACGCCCCGGTCGCGGCTGTTGGCGGTGGCGATGATCGAAAAGCCCGGCTTGGCGAAGACGATGGCGTCGTCGTCGAGTTCGGGCACCGAGACGTACTTCTCGGACAGGATGGAGATGAGCGCGTCCTGGACGTCGCTGGTGGAGCGGGTCAGTTCCTCGAAGCGGCCGATGGCGCCGGCCTCCATCGCGGTCATGATCGGCGAGGGGATCATCGATTCGCGGGACTGGCCTTTGGCGATCACCATGGACACGTTCCACGAATACTTGATGTGATCCTCGGTGGTGCCGGCGGTGCCCTGGACGACCAGGGTGGAGTCGCGGCAGATCGCGGCGGCGAGGAGTTCGGCCAGCCAGCTCTTGCCGGTGCCGGGGTCGCCGATCAGCAGCAGGCCGCGGTCCGAGGCGAGGGTGACGATGGCGCGCTCGACGATGCTGCGGTCGCCGAACCACTTCTGTGCGATCTCGCGGTCGAGGCCGTCGGAGCGCTCGGAGCCGAGCACGAACAGGCGGATCATCTTCGGGGACAGCCGCCAGGTGAAGGGCTTGGGGCCGGTGTCGATCGACTCCAGCCAGTCCAGTTCCTCGGCGTACTTGAGTTCGGCGGGGGCGCGCAACAGGTCGGACATGAGAGGCCTTTCTAACCGAGGAACGTCTTGAGTTCGTGCACGAGCCCCCGGATGTGGCCGGAGAGCACCGGCGTGCCGAGGTCCTTGAACCGCTCCCGGAACCAGGGGTTGACACTGGCCCGGCCGGAGCTGGTCACCGAGCCCACGGGAATGAACTTGGCCCCCGAGCGATGAATGGCGGCCATGCTCTCGAAGAGGGGGTCGGTGTGCCATTCGTAGAAGTCGGAGATCCACACCACGACGGTGTTGCGCGGTTCGGCGATCTTGGGTTGGGCCAGCGCCATCGCGACCGTGCCGTCGGTGCCGCCGCCGAGGTTGGTGCGCAGCAGCGTCTCGAAGGGGTCGTGCACCCACGGGGTGAGGTCGAGCGCCTGGGTGTCGTAGGCGATCAGGTGCACGTCCACCTTCGGCAGTCCGGCGAAGATGGAGGCCAGGATGGTGCAGTTCACCATCGAGTCGACCATCGAGCCGGATTGGTCGACGACCACGATCAGCCGCGAGGGTGTGGTCTTGCGGACGGTGTGGCGGTAGAAGAGGCGGTCGACGTAGAGCCGCTCCTCCTCCGGGCTCCAGTTGGTGAGGTTCTTCCAGATGGTGCGGTCGAGGTCCAGGTTGCGGTACACCCGCTTGGGCGGGATCGACCGGTCCAGGGTGCCGACGGATGCCTTGGCCACCTGGGTGCGCAGGACTTCGGCGACCTCGTCGACGAAGCGGCGGATCAACGCCTTGGCGTTGGCCAGGGCGACGCCGGAGAGGTTGTCCTTGTCCCGGAGCAGCTGCTCGATCAGCGACATGCTGGGGGTCAGCCGGGCGGCGAGCGCCGGGTCGGCGAGCACTTCACGCAACTGCATACGCTTGACCAGATCGGCCTCGATGGCGGCGAGGTCGGGGCCGATCTCGGGGATCAGGGTGCCGAGGTCGGGCGTGCCGGCGCCGCCGGTGCCGGTCGGGGAGACGCCCGTGCCCGCGCCTCCGCCGCCGCGTCCGCCCCGCAACTGGCCCGGCTTGCAGCCCAGGGCCCGCTCCAGCCAGCCGGCGTCGGACTGCCAGCCGGCCAACTGCCCGGCGCTGACCGTGCCGGAGCCGGTGGCGAGTACGTTGAGCAGCACCTTGGACACCATCGCCGCGCGGCGCACCTCGGCGGCCCGATCGCGGCCGTCCTCGTCCGCCTCGGGCACCATCAGGCCGTCGAACTCGGCGGCCAGGTCCGGGTGTCGCTGCACGATGGAGTCGACCGAGGCGCGCGGGTCGAGCAGTTCGGCGGGCAGGCCGATGTCCTCGACGACGGCCACGGAGGCCGATTCCAGCGCGGTCTGCTCCTCGGGGTCGAAGAGTCGGGCGAGCAGTCGCCAATACAGCACTTGGCGGCGGTTCTCGTTCGGGTCGTCGGCCGACGACCCGGTGATCTCGGCCGGTTCGGTGCCCTCGGTGGTGGGTTCGGTGTCGTCGGCTGTGGGATCGGTCATTTCCGCAGCAGCTTTCCGGCCCGCTCGCGCAGTGCGGCGACGGCTTCGGTGGCGGCCTTCTCGGCCTTGACGCCGAGCTTGTCGGTGGTGCCGCCGGCCCAGGCGCCGGCGTGCAGCGCGACGGTCTTCTTCTTGACGGTGGTCTCGACGGCGAGCGGCTGGATCCGGAACGCCCCGGCGTCCCAGCGCAGCAGGCCGATGCACGCGGTGGAGGTCGCGACCGCCTCGGGCGTGAGCGGGCCGGCGGCCGGTATCCGGTCCACGTCGAGGGGGATGGGGTGTCCGGCGAGGACCAACGCCGGTGCTCCCTCCTCGGCGACGGCGTACCCCTCCAGGAACACCGGGATCGAGATCCGCGTCGGGTGCCGGTCGAGCGGCGCGGTCGGTGCCGCGACGGCGGTGGGCAGCGCGACCCGGGCGGTGGCGAAGGCGTCGGCCGGTTCGCCGGTGCGCGCGTGTGCGTCGTCCCAGATCAGGTCGCCCTCGGCGGTGATCGGCATGTCGGTCAGGTCCATCGCCCGGCCCTCGCCGGCGGCGGTGAGCAACGACAGGTGGGGGCGCAGGAGTTGCCAGACGCCGACGCCGACGACCGTGTCCGGCTTGGGCACCGACACGCTCGCCCGGACCAGGCGCGACGGGCCCCCGTCGGCGGGCTCGAAGACGGCGTGCACCTGGGCCTGTGCGGCGGTCGTGTGCTCCTGGACGTCGACGCCCAGTGGCAACAGGCGCCCGGTGGCCGTGCCGATCGCCGGTCCGGCATCGACCGGCGCCTGGGTCGACAGCAGGGCGCGCGACCACAGGTCGGCCCAGCGGCGCAGCGGAATGCGCTCCAGGGTCGCCCCCGGGCAGGACGCGGCCAGTTCGGCGGAGAACCCGTCGAGCAGCGTGGCCAGGCGACGCAGCGACGGGTCGGGCAACATCGCGAAGACGACCGGCGCGCAGTCGGCGATCAGGTCGTGGTCGATGCCCTGCCAGCCGGCGCGGGCCAGGTCGGCGAGCCAGGTGCGGGCGGCGACGAGCAGGTTCGGCACCGGCTCCCCCTCCCCCGCCGGAACCGCTTGCGCTTCCTCGCCGAGGCCGCGCCCGATCGCCTCGTCGGCACGGGCCACGAGCGCGTCGTGGGCGGCGCCCAGGAGTGCGGTGCGGGCGGCGGCGAGCGCGACGAGGTGGTCCTCGCTCGCGGTGCCGGCCGCCGCCTTCTCGGCCGCCTCCGCGACGCGGCCGGCCAGGGGTGTGCCGGCGACGGCGGCGGCCAGTTCGGAAAGGGCACCGGCCTGGGTGGGGTGGGGGCGCAGCAGGCCGCCGACGAGGGTGCGGTCGAAGGCGTCCACCACGGCCAGGACTTCGTCGAGCCCGGCGACGGGTTCGACGAGCAGGTCGGCGCGCATCAGGCCACCGCCCTCGTCGGCGGGAACCACTGCATCTCCGGCAGCGGCGTGGTGGTCGGGACGAGTTCGAGGTAGGCCAAGTGGCGCAGGAACCTGCTGAACACGGGTGCGGCGGCCGTCTTGTCCCCCTGCGGCGGGCGGGTCGCGGCCATGGTCCGGGTGATGTGCCACGCGTCGGATTGCCCGTTCGCGAGTTCGACCCGCAGGTAGCGGGCGACACGCTCGGCGCCGTATTGCAGCACGGCCTCACCGACCAGGGCTTCGATGTGCTTGCAGAACGACCCGTGCGCGCCGCCGCAGGGGCGGTTGTTGTTGGTACTGCACGTGAACGCGAAGTCCCCGGCGGCGACCGAGGACACATAGACCCGCCCGATGTCCGAACCGCTGGACACCACACCCTGCAGGCGCCCGTCGGCCAGTTCGACGAACGGCACCTTGGCGAGTTTGCGCGGCCGAGCGGGTGGCAACACCCGCGCCACGCTCGACTCCTCCCATGCCGACAACACACCATCTCCTTTGCACCGAGGGGGATTCCACGCCGAGTCGGAAACGATCGGCGGCTACGGATACGAACCTACTGACGGTCACCGACACGCACGCGGGCGGTCCGGACCCGGATCGTCGGGTCAGGCGCGCAGTGTGGCGGCGGCCTTGTAGGTGCGCAGGACGGGTGCGGTCTCGATCCGGGTGATGGCGTCCAGGGCGAGCCGGTGGATCAGGTATCGGTGCAGGTCCTCCGCGTCGTGACACAGGGCGTGCGCGACCAGGTTGGTGGGGCCGGTGGTGGCGGCCACGACGGCGAGTTCGTGGTGGCCCGCCAACGTGTGGGCGACCTCGTCGAGGCGGCTGGGGGCGACCTGCATCCACAACAGCGCGGACACGGTGGCGCCGAGTACGGCCGGTTCGAGGTCGATGTCGAAGAACACCGCGCCGCGGGCCCGTAGTTCGGTCAGCCGACGGGTGACGGTGGCGGGTGTGGAGCCGGTCGCGGCGGCCAGTTCCGCGTAGCCGGCCCGGCCGTCCTCGCGCAATGCGGCCAGCAGGCGCAGGTCGGCGTCGGTGAGCGGGTACGGCTCGCCGTGCGTCGGGTCGGCCGGGATGTCGCGGCCGCGCAGCCGGGCCTCCTGCTCGGGGGTGAGCGCGCCGAGCCGGCCGCGCCATGGGGTGGGCCCGCCCAGGTAGGTGTGCAGCAGGTAGTGCGCCGAGACGGCGGTGATGCCGGCGGTGCGCGGGATGTCGCGCAGCAGGAGGGAATGGGCGTCGGGACCGCCGGGCGGGGTGTGGATGATCGCGACGATCTCGGTACCGCCGGAGGTCAGCCGCACCCACGAGGTGTCGGCACGGCGGGCCAGCGCGACCGCGATGTCGTGGGCGGTGCGGGTGGCGGCGGTCAACCGTACGAACCACTGGTGCGCGCGGGTGCTGCGGGGGCTCGGCAGGGCGACCACGCGCAGGCCGGCCTCGGCGTGCAGGCGACGGTAGCGGCGGGCCACGGTCTGCGTCGACGTGCCCAGGACGTCGGCGATGAGGGTGAACGGCGCGCGTGCGTCCGTGTGGAGGGCGTGGATCAGACCACGATCGAGGTCGTCCGGTTCGAGCATAATCCTCAAAATAGCCGATCGACATGGATGAAATCATCGATTCATTGCCCAGTAATGGAACCCCAGGCCGGAGCCGAGCAAGGGTGGTGTTCGCACCGAGCACCGGACGACGACGATCCGGCGGCCCGCGCATCCCGACACCACACCACCCACGGGGATCCCATGTCCGAGCACCCGACCGCCCCCGGCGGCGACCCCACCATCGCGACCGCCCCGGCCGCGCCCGACCGGCCGACCCCCGGCGCCTATCCGTGGCGTTGGACCGCCCTGATCGCGCTGCTCGTCGCCGAGGCGATGAACCTCCTCGACGCCACGATCGTCCAGGTCGCCGGCCCCGTCATCCACGCCGACCTCGGCGGGCCCGCCGCCGCGATCCCCTGGTACAGCGCGGCCTATACGCTCACCTTCGCCCTGGGCCTGCTCACCGCCGCCCGCCTCGGCGACATCGCCGGCCGGCGCCGCGTCTTCCGCATCGGCGTCGCCGCGTTCGCCGCCACCTCCCTCGCCTGCGCGCTCGCCCCGAACGTGGGCGTGCTCATCGGCATGCGCGCGGCGCAGGGCGTGGCCGCCGCGCTGATCGTGCCGCAGACGTTCGGGCTGATCCGCGCCATGTTCGAGGGCGACGAACTCCCCCGGGCGCTGGCCACGATCGGCCCGGTGATGGGTCTGTCCGCGGTGCTCGGTCCGGTGGCGGGCGGCCTGCTCACCCACGCCGACCTGTTCGGCACCTCGTGGCGTGCGGTGTTCGTGGTCAACCTGCCGCTCGCGGCGGCCGTACTGCTGATCGCCCCGCGCCTGCGCGAGGACCGCGCGCCCGTGCGCCCCCGCCTCGACCCGATCGGCACCGCACTGGCCACGGTCGGCACCGCGCTGCTGGTCTGCCCACTCGCCGGCGGCACCGGTGCGCCGAGTGCCGGCGCCTGGGCCGCCGCCGCGCTCGGGGCCCTCGTCCTGGCCGGGTTCGTCGTCCACCAGCGCCGCACGGCCGCCGCCGGTCGTACCCCGCTCGTCGAACCGTCGCTGCTGCGCGGTCGTGCGTTCCCCGCCGCACTGGCCACGTCCACGCTGTTCTTCGCGGTCATGAACGGGGTGATGATCACCGTGGTGCTGCACCTGGAACTGGGCCTGGACCGCGGTCCGCTCACCGCCGGCCTCACCCTCCTGCCGTGGTCCGCCGGCCTGGCCGTCGCCTCCTGGGCGGCCGGCGGCATCCTGGTCCCCCGCTACGGCGTCCGCGTCCTGCACGCCGGCATCGCCACCCTCGCCGTCGGCCTGGTCGCCGCGGTCCTCGCCTATCGGGCCGCGCCCGCCGGCGACTATCCGCGCGGCCTGCCGTTCGCCCTGGCCGTGGCCGGGCTCGGCGTGGGCCTGTTCACCCCGCCGTTCTTCACCGCCGCCCTGCGCCGGCTCTCCCCGCAGGAGACCGGCTCGGCGGCCGGCCTCCTCAACGCCGTGCAACAACTCGGCGGCACCCTCGGCGTGGCGATCGTCGGCGGCGTGTACCTGACCGGCGACGCGTCCGGACAGTCCGCGTCCGTCGGCGCCCGACACGCGCTGACCGCGGCCGGCGTCCTGCTCGTCGCGGCGGTGCCGGCCGCGTGGGCGATGACGGCGCGCGGCCGGCGGGACCGAGCCGGCCACTGAAGCGCCGCGCCCGCCCCGAGGCGCGTCCCCCGCCCCGAACCGCCCCGCTCGCCGCAACCGGTCCACCGAACCATCCGCCAACCGGTCCAGTACACCGGACCGGTCCGCTCCTAGCCTGACGCCATGACGGAAACCAACCGGCCCGAAGCCCGGCAGCCCAGCCGCTCGTCCCTGACCATGCTCCTGCCGCACATCACCCCGACCCTGCCGGATGCGGTCGAGGTGATGACCGCCCTGATCGAACTCCCGCCCGGCGATCCGGGCACCCCCGCCCACCGCCACTCGGGCCCGGTGTTCGGATACATGATCGAAGGCGAGATGCTCTTCGAGCTCGAAGGCGAACCGGAGCGAATCATCCGCGCGGGTGAGGCCTTCTGGGAACCCGGCGGCGACGTGATCCACTACCAGGCAGGCAACAACCTCTCCGACGCCTGGAGTCGCTTCGTCGTCGTGATGACCGGCGCGGCGGGCACCCCGATGCTCACGCTGGTCGACGAGGCGGAACTGGCGGCCCGCCGACACCTGCGCGTTGGCGGGGCCGGCGCAAAGGACTGACGCGGCACGGGAAAACGACGGACAACGCCGCGGACATGAAAACGACGAGGAGAAACCCTCTCCTCGCCATAACCAACATATAGCGCATCGGGGGCCTTGCGGCAAGGCCCCCGTCGTGCCGCAGAATCATCGACCTGAGCCGAAGCCCCGGCCGGGATCTGCGGAAATGGGTGAGTCGAGAAGTGCGTGTGTTGTTGTCGACGTTCGGGTCGCGCGGGGACGTCGAGCCGATGTTGGGACTCGCCGTCCGGTTGCGGGAACTCGGCGCTGAGGTATTGCTGTGCGCGCCACCGGACTTCGCGGAACTGCCGGCCCGGGTCGGCGTGCCGATGGTGCCGCTGGGTTGGCCGGTGCGGGCGATGGTCACGGGTGACGAGCCGCCGTCGGCGGACGATCTGCCCCGACGCGCGGCGGCTTGGGTCGACGCCCAGTTCGAGGTGCTGCCGAAGGTGGCCGAGGGCTTCGACGTGGTGGTGGGCGGCGGCATGATGCCGGTCGCCGAGCGGTCGGTGGCCGAGAAGCTGGGCATCCGCTACGTCTACGCGACCTACCAGCCGATCACGCTGCCGTCGCCGGACCGGCCGCCGCTGTCCCGGCCGGGTCGGCCGTTCCCGCCGAACGTGACCGACAATCGGGCGCTGTGGGACATCGACGCCCGGGAGATCGCCGAGTTGTTCGGCCCGGCGCTCGCCGCCAACCGGCAAGCGTTGGGCCTGCCTCCGGTGCAGCACGTCCGGGACCACATCTACACCGACACGCCGTGGCTGGCCGCGGACCCGATCCTGAGCCCGTGGGATACGACCGACCTCGACGTCGTACAGACCGGCGCGTGGGTCATGCCGGACGAGCGTGCGTTGCCGGCCGACCTGGAGGCGTTCCTGGCCGCCGGCGCGCCGCCGGTCTACGTGGGCTTCGGCAGCATGCCGATGCGTACCGCCCGGGATGTCGCGCGGGTGGCCATCGAGTCGGTGCGCGCGCACGGCCGGCGTGTGCTGCTGGGACACGGTTGGGCCGAACTGGCCCGGGTCGACGACCGGGACGACTGCTTCGGCATCGGCGAGGTCAACCAGCAGGCGCTGTTCGGCCGGGTCGCCGCGGTCGTGCATCACGGCGGCGCGGGCACCACGACCACCGCCGCCCGGGCGGGCGCGCCGCAGGTGATCGTGCCGCAGGGGGTGGATCAGCCGTACTGGGCGGGCCGGATCGCCGACCTGGGCATCGGCGCGGCGCACGACGGCCCCATCCCGACCGTCGAGTCCCTGACCGCCGCGCTCGCGACCGCGCTCGCCCCCGAGACCGGCGGGCGGGCCGGCGCCGTGGCCGCCGCGATCCGCGCCGACGGCACGACCGTGGCCGCGAATCTCCTGCTCGACGCACCCGGCCGGGATCGCTCGTCGGTATCCGCGTGAACCTCGCGCAACCGTCGAGCCACAACCCGCCACGCACCACGGTCGCCCCGCGACCCCGGATCGGAGCCGATGCCGTGAACCCCGTCACCACCAGCGCGTTCGACCTCCCCGACCGCCTCGCCGCCAAGGCCGACCCGGCGCTGATCGCCGACGACGAGCGGCACTTCGCGGCCATCGCGACCTGCCTGGACGAGCAGATCGCCGAGTTGTCCGACCGCCTGGACACCGAGCGCAGGTCGCCGGGCGGCCAGGGGCGGGCGGCGATGGACCGCGACATCGAGATCCACCGACTGACCACGCGCCTGCGCGCGCTGCGCCGCTTCGGCCTGGACCTGTGCCTGGGACACATGGTCGACGCGGCCGGCGAGACCGTGTACGTCGGACGTCTGGGCCTGACCGACAGCGCGGGCCGCCGACTGCTGATCGACTGGCGCACCCCCGCCGCCGAACCCTTCTTCGGCGCCACCCACGCCAACCCGATGGGGCTGGCCAGCCGCCGCCGCTACCGCTGGACCCGGGGTCGGATCGGCGACTACTGGGACGAGGTGTTCACCACCGACGGCATCGTCGGCCACGCCGCGTTGGACGACCAGTCCGCCTTCATCGCAAGCCTGGGCGGCAATCGTTCGCCCCGGATGCGCGACGTCCTGGGCACCATCCAGGCCGACCAGGACGCGATCATCCGCGCGGGCTCCGCCGGCGCCCTCGTCGTGGACGGCGGCCCGGGGACCGGCAAGACCGTCGTCGCCCTGCACCGCTCCGCCTACCTGCTCTACGCCGACCCGCGCCTGGGCCACCGCCGAGGCAACGTGCTGTTCGTCGGCCCGCACCAGCCCTACCTGAACTACGTCGCCGACGTCCTGCCCAGTCTCGGCGAGGAGGGCGTACAGACCTGCACCCTGCGGGACCTGCTCCCCGAGGGCGCCGGCGCGGCCGTCGAGGCGGATCCCGAGGTGGCCGCGCTCAAGGCGTCGGCGCGGCTCGTGCAGGCGATCGAGAAGGCGGTGGCGTTCTACGAGGAGCCGCCCACCAAGGGCATGACGGTCACTACGCACTGGTCCGACATCCGGCTGACCGTCGCCGACTGGGCCGAGGCGTTCGAGGCCGCCGAACCCGGGATCTCGCACAACGACGCCCGGGACCGGATCTGGGAGGAACTGCTCACGATCCTGGTCGACAAGCACGACGACGACGAGGCCTCGCCGGAGTTGCTGCGCCGGTCCCTGCAACGGAACCGGGAACTGCTCGCCGTCTTCAACCGCGCCTGGCCGCTGCTCGAGGCGACCGACGTGGTCGGCGACCTGTGGACGGTACCGGCGTACCTGCGCATGTGCGCCCCGTGGCTCGACGCGGACGAGGTACGGAGGTTGCGGCGCAAGGAGGCCGACGCCTGGACGGTGTCCGACCTGCCGCTCCTGGACGCGGCGCGGCTGCGGCTCGGCGACCCCGAGGCGTCCCGGCGCATGCGTCGGCAGCGGGCCGCCCTCGCGGCCCAGCGCGAGAACATGTCCCAGGTCGTCGACGCCCTGGTGGCGGCCGACGACGACGGTGAGGGCGTGGTGACGATGTTGCGCGGCGAGGACCTGCGCACCTCCCTGGTCGACGAGTCCGGTGGGCCCCGCATCGAACCCGACCTGCTCGCCGGTCCGTTCGCGCACATCGTCGTGGACGAGGCGCAGGAGTTGACCGATGCGGAGTGGCAGATGTTGCTGCTGCGCTGCCCGTCCCGCAGCTTCACCATCGTCGGCGACCGTGCCCAGGCCAGGCACGGCTTCACCGAGTCGTGGCGGGAGCGGCTGGAGCGGGTCGGTCTGGACCGGATCACCATGGCGTCGCTGAGCATCAACTACCGCACGCCGCAGGAGATCATGACGGAGGCCGAGCCGGTCATCCGGACCGTGCTCCCGGACGCCAACGTGCCCACGTCCATCCGTGGCAGCGGGATCCCGGTCGGGTACGGCTCCACGTCGGAGTTGACCACGATCCTCGACGACTGGCTCGCCGCGCACGACGAGGGAATCGCCTGCGTGATCGGCGATCCCACGTTCCGCTCGACGCCTCGGGTGCACTCGCTGACCCCGGAGTTGTCGAAGGGCCTCGAATTCGACCTGGTCGTCCTGATCGACCCGGACACCTTCGGCAGCGGCATCGAGGGCGCGGTCGACCGCTACGTCGCCATGACGAGGGCGACCCGCCGCCTCGTCATCCTCACCGGCGACTGAGGCCCATCGTGGGCGGGCCCGGCCGGGCCCGCCCACGCCCGCCCGGGCGCCGAACTACAGCCGCCACCACCAGGCTTCGAGATCCTCGTCGTCGGCGTATTCGACGGGCGCCGCGTACGGGGATCGTCGGGCGATCGGCAGAGCGTCGGTGCGGCGGACCAAGGCGCGCAGGTCTTGGACGGCGGGCATCTCGGCGAGTTCGGCGACGTCGAACGGGCAACCCGCGGGACCGCCGACGAGGGTGGCGCAGCCGAACGCGTACCACATGCCGACGAGTTCGGCATCCTGCTCCCGCTCGGCGGCCACGGCGACCTCGCGGACCACGTCGATCAATCGAACGCGGCGCGGCGGCACGGCGTCGGGGCCGCGCAGCTCGCCGGCGTCGACCATGCGCCGCCACAGCGCGGTGCCGATGTCGCAGTAGAGGAACGGCGGTTCGACGTAGCCGTCTTCGAGCCACGACTCGTAGCCGTCGAAGTCGGGGGCGTCCTCGTCGAAGGTACGCAGTGCGGTGAACTCGGTGAGCGCGTCGAGGCGTTCCGGTCGCGCGGCGTAACCCGGATGCCGGTCGAGCGGGAACCGGTACGTGTGTCCGCGTCGCAGCAGGGTGTCCAGCACGCGGAAGTGCGTGAACGAGCAGTCGTATCCGTTCTGGAATCCGTACAGCGCCGCGATCCACTCCCGAACGCGCGGGTCGTCGGGCGCGGCGTGTGTGTCCAGAACCCGAATCGAGTCCGCGACCAGGTCCTCGATCTCGTGCTCGGACACCCGCGTCTCCGTCCCAAGTCGTCTCGTGTCGATCGCGACGCCCGACTGTATCGACCCGGGGTGTCGGTCAGGATTGTGGGATGGCGCGCATGACGGCGTGCCAGGGGCCGGCGTCGAAGATCAGGTGGATGTCGGTGATGCGGCCGTCGGACAGGCGGAAGTGTTCGGCGGTGTGTTGGACGCCGACCGTCGGGATGGTGGTGTGCACGTCGTAGACCAGGGTGGCCCGGTCCTCCGCGTACAACTCGCTGATCAGGTCCACCCGTTCGACAATGGATACGAACATGTCCAGTCCCGCGAGGTGTCCGTCGGCGTCGTCGGAGGCCGTGAGCGGGCTGCGGAATCGGAAGGTCTCCGCGAGGGTACGGGCGGCGGCGGGCGCGTCGCCTCGGAAGCGGGCGTGGTGGTAGGCGCGCACGGTGTCGCGGGTCGCATCGGTGGGCGTGGTCATCCCGAGGTTTCCTTCCCGGCGCCGGCCTCGAGGTGGGCGGCGATGCGTTGTTGGTTTTCCACGACGCGAAGGCACAGGTGGCGCAGTTGGCTCAGTTCGGTGTCGGTGAAGCCGTGGAACACGGCGGACATGGCGCGTTGGGTCGGCACGCGGAAGTCGTCCAGCCAGGCGCGGCCGGCCGGGGTGATGCGGCCCACCACCGCGCGTCGATCGTGCGGGTCCGGTACCCGTTCGGCGAGCCCGTCGCGTTCGAGCGTGTCGAGCAGGCCGGTGACGTTGCGCGGGGTGACCCCGGCGGCGCGCGCGAGTTCGCCGGGCTTGACGCCGGCCTCTCCCGCGCCGCCCAACCTCGCGAGCACGTCCAGCGCTCCCGCACTGAGCCCGCGCCCTTCCGAGCCATGCGCCCGCAACCGCTCGACCGCGTTGTGCGCGGACCGCGCGGCGGCCGCCGCCTCCAACCGCATGGTGTCCCCGTCCACGGCGAACTCGGCCATCGCGGACCGTACTTGCGGATCGAAGAGCAGTCCGTCGACGTCCGTCGACAACCGCCCGATTTTATTTACGTCCTTCATAATGAAGTTATATTCCATCTGCCCGACCCGCGTCAACGACGCTCGGGCCGAGGGTCGTGGCATCCTCCGGGATGGCCGCGGCCGGGGTGTCGAGGCGGCCGGACGCGAAGATCTCGGTCATCAGGTCCGGGCTGATCGTGGACGGGACGCCATCGTGATCGGCGCCCCCGCCGTGGCCCACCGTCACCGCACCGTGGAGGACGTACCGGCGACCTACCGCCAACACCACCCCCGCCTGAACACCACCCAAAACCCACCCCCTCGAACCGCCCGGCCGTCGGCACCGATCGCCCGAGTCCCGGGCCGGGCGCACCTCCCGGCCGACAGGTGTTGTGGAGGGCAGGCTGACGATGCGTGAACATCCTCACAACAGATTGTCGGCCTCGGTTCGGGGCGTGGCCCTCCGTGTGCGTCGCGCGAGCGGATCGTGACGGATCGCCGGCGGCGGCGCGTCCGGGATTCGGGGGGCGCAATGGCCGGCATGCCCCGAATGACCCATGCATTCCGGCCAATTTCTGCGCCCCTCCGGCCGGATCCGGGAATTCGTGTCCCGAACCTTCGACGCGTCGTATTCGGCTGCCATTCGTCGACATGACGGACATATGACTCCATCCCGGGAATGGTCGCCCGCATGCAGTCGCGGTGAAAGAAGAAGTGTCGTCGGCGCCCGGAACGGGGAAGTCTGCGCCACTACACTCGCTACGCCCCATCGACGAGAGAGCAACGGCGACAGTGAAATGTGCAGCGGGCGGGTCGCACTTATCGCGATGCGCGGGACGCAGACCCGGTGACGTGCCTCGGGCACCCGGTCGACCCCGGATTCCACTCGCTGCGTGCGCCGTTGCCCGCCTGATAGCGCGACGAGGACCGTGGGAATGAATTTTGTACAGGACCCCGCACTCTGGTACGGGGTGGCCGGCACCTGTGCCGCGGCCGTTTACGTGGCCCGCAGCCGAATAACCGTCAGGGACCTGAGGGAGAGGAATCGCCTGCTGGCCGAGGACGTGCGCATGCGTGACGAGGAGATCGACAACGTCGTCCGCGTGCTGCTGCCGGCCCTGGTCGAGACCGGGGACCGGATCCAGGGATCGCTCCTCCGCCACGAGCAGTTGCGCGGAACCCCCTACGCGCAGGGGATCGAGACGGTCGTGGGGATGTTCACCACCGCCGTCGAGGACGCCCGCGACCGCGCCGACCACTCGGCCAAGAACGCGCTCAAGGCCGCCATGCGCACCCTCCAGGCGCTGGCCGGCGAGCAGCAGGTCGCGATCTCCGACATGCAGAACAACTACGTCGACGCGCAACTGCTCCAGGATCTCCTGGCGATCGACCACATGAACTCGCAATTCGGCCGCCGCGCCCAGGTCATCGCCGCGCTCTGCGGCGGCTGGACCGGACGCCAGCGCGCCGCCGCCCCGCTGTACGACGTCATGCGCGGCGCCAAGGGCCGCATCCGTGACTACCTGCGGGTGGAGATCCGGATGCAGTCCAACGTCGCGGTGATCGGCCGCGCGGTCGAGCCGGTCGCCCTCGCGGTGGCCGAACTCCTGGACAACGCCGCCAGTTACTCCCCGCCGCACACCACCGTCGAGATCAACTTCCAGACCGTGCCCAACGGGGTCTGTGTGATGGTCGACGACGCGGGTGTGGGTATGCACGAGGAGGCCCGGCAGAGCGCCGCGCGCTTCCTCGGCGCGACCGAACCCGTCGGCATCACGCGGCTGGGACACCCGCCCCAGTTCGGCTTCCCCGTCATCGGCATGCTCGCCGCCCAGTACGGCTTCACCGTCTCGGTGGACACCCGATCGCCCTACGGCGGCATGCGCGCGGTGGTGATGTTGCCCTCCGAACTGCTCACCACCGCCGTCGACGCCGACCCCTCCCCGGCCGCCGCGCCCCGGCGCGTGGCCCGCGGGTCACGTGCCCAGGTCGCCGCGGCCGAGCCGGCCGCGGCCCTGCCCGCCACCGCGTCCGCCCCCACCGCAGGAGCCGCCGCCTTGGACGGGGAACTGCCCCAGCGCCGCCGCCGGGCCCCACGACCGGTCGAGCACACCCAGGCGGTGGCGCCGACCGAGACCCCCGACCGTTCGGACGCGGAGACCGCGGGGCTGATGGGCGCGTTCCTGCGCGGAACCCGCTCCGGCCGCGTCCCCGAGACAGACGACAAAGGGCAAGAAAGCCGATGACCAACGACCTGGCCTGGATTCTCAACGACGCCCTCAAGGTCCCGGAGGCCCGGCACGCCATCCTGTTGTCCGCGGACGGAATATTGCGCGCACATTCCGACGGGATTTCCCGGGACGAGGCGGACCGCCAGGCCGCGGCGCTGTCCGGGCTGCAATCGATCAGCCGGAGCACGGCGGAGTTCATCGGCGATTCCGAGTCGCCCTGGCGGCAGACGCTCGTGGAGTTCGGCAACGGATTCATTTTCCTGGTGGCGGCGGGTCCCGGTGCCTATCTGGCGGTATCTGCCACGCAGAACGTGGACATGGAGATCATCACGTTCCGCATGCAGCAGCTCGTGCGCCAACTAGGAAAGGAAATGACCAGCCCGCCCCGACGGAATGCGGACCATTCGGTATGACCAACGACCCCGCGGCGAAATCCGACGCCGCCGACTTAGTACGCCCCTACGTCATCACCCGCGGCCGCGGCCACCCGACCCGCGATGGTCTGGACCTGGTCAGCCTGGTGATCGCGCTGCCCGGCGACGAGTCGCCGCACATCCTCGACCCCGAGAGCACCCGCCTGCTCGCCCTGTGCCGCGGCGGGATCCTGTCGGTCGCCGAGGTCGCCGGACACCTGGCCCTGCCCATCGGCGTGGTCAAGGTGCTGCTGTCCGACCTCATGGACACCGGCCTGGTCGCCACCCGTCGGCCCATCCCCACCGCCGAACTCCCCAAGACCCAACTCCTGCAGGAGGTGCTGGATGGCCTTGCCCGTCTCTGACGGCGCCGCCGCGGACGTGTACCTCGCCGACTCCGTCAAGATCGCGGCGAAGATCCTGATCGTGGGGCACTTCGCCGTCGGCAAGACCACCTTCGTCGGCACCATGTCCGAGATCCGTCCCCTCAGCACCGAGGAGACGATGACGCAGGCCGGCGCGCACGTCGACGATCTGACGGGCGCGGGACGCAAGACCACCACCACGGTCGCCCTCGACTTCGGCCGCCTCACCCTCAGCGACCGACTCGTGCTCTACCTGTTCGGCACCCCCGGGCAACAGCGCTTCGCCCAGGTGTGGAAGGACATGACCGTCGGCGCACTGGGCGCGCTCGTCCTGATCGACCCCCAGCGCTTCGACCAATCCTTCGACGTCATCGGCCTGTTGGAGGAGTACGACGTGCCCTACGCCGTCGCCGTCAACCGGTTCGACGGCTCCGTCGAACATCCCCTGGAGAAGCTGCGCGCGGCGCTCGACCTGCTGCCGGACACGCCGCTGGTCACCTGCGACGCCCGCGACCGCGCCTCCTCGACCGAGGCCCTGATGGCCCTCGTCCGCTACCTCCAGCTTCGGGCATCCAAGGAACTCGCGTGAACACTGGGAACACCGGCCCCTTCGATCGATCGGCCTCCTCCCCCGGCGACCACGCCGGCCCGCCCCCCGGCTGCCCCGCGCACGCCGGTGGGGCCCTTCCCCTGTACGACAAGACCTTCTCCGCCGACCCGCGCGCCGCGTACGAACACCTGCGCCGCCAGGGCGTGGCCGCGCCGGTGGAACTGGCGCCCGGGGTGGACGCGATGCTGGTCACCGACCACGCCGCCGCGCTGCGCGTACTGCACTCCCCCGAACTGTTCGCCAAGGACCCCCGCCGCTGGCTCGCGCTGGCCGACGGCACCGTCCCCGCCGACAGTCCGGTCGTGCCGATGATGATGTATCGGCCCAACGCCCTGTTCTCCGACGGCGCCGAACACCTGCGGCTGCGCCAGGCGGTCACCGACAGCCTGGACCGGATCGACCCCTATCAGCTGCGCCGCTTCGTCGAACGCAGCTCCGACTACCTCGTCGACCAGTGGGCGGGCACCGGCCGCGTCGATCTGCTGAACCAGTACGCCAAGACGCTGCCACTGCTGGTGTTCAGCGAACTTTTCGGCAGTCCGCCCGAGTTGGGCGACCGCCTGGTCGCGGGCATCGCCGGCATCTTCGACGCCGTGGGCGACGCGGAGGCGGCCAACACGATGTTGACCGGCGCCCTCGTCGAACTGGTCGCGCTCAAGCGCGAACAGCCCGGCTCCGATGTCACCTCGTGGCTGATGGCCCACCCGAGCCGGCTCACCGACGAGGAAATGATCCATCAACTCGTCATGCTGATGAGCGCGGGCACCGAACCGCAACGCAACCTCATCGCCAACGGGTTGCGGCTGATCCTGTCCGACGAGCGATTCTCGGCGAGCCTGTTCGGCGGCGGCGCCTCCGTCGAGGACGCGCTCGACGAGGTGTTGTGGACCGACCCTCCGATGGCGAACTACGCCGTGCACTATCCGGTGCGGGACGTGGACCTGTCGGGCGTGGTCCTGCCGCGCGGCACCCCGGTGGTGATCAGCTTCGCCGCCACCAACAGCGACCCCGCGCTGATCGCGAACGGCCGCCGGCCGAGCAACCGCTCGCACCTGGCCTGGAGCGCGGGACCGCACGCCTGCCCGGCCAAGGACTCCGCCTGGCTGATCGCCATCGCCGCGATCGAAAAGCTGCTCAACCGCCTGCCCGACCTGGAACTCGCGGTTCCGGTGAGTGAGTTGGACTGGCGACCCGGCCCGTTCAACCGGGCGCTGACCGCACTGCCCGCCCGCTTCACCCCGATCGTGCCGCGCCCGGCACCCCCCGCCGATCCGGCGCCCGCCCGCGCCGCCACCGCGCCCGAACGCCCGGAATCCGGGGCACGCAAGGGCGGCGTGTGGAGCTCGTTCCTGAACTGGTGGCGAGGCCAGTAGTCCCACTCCTGCCGCACCGGGCGGACGGCACCACCCTCCGCCGGTGCCGGCGTCGCGGCCCGGGACGCGTCGACCCGCTCCCGGGCCCGACCTCGGCACGCCACGAACGAGGCAGCGGCACACACCCGTGCCGAACGCCCCAACCGACAACCGCAGACACCCTTCATCGTCGGCCGCCCCCCTTCCGGGCGCCCGATCGATCAACGCTGTACCGAGTCGCCTGTTGACATCGTGTCGAGTTCGAAGGAGCCGTCGTGCAGCCCTCCGCGTCACCCACCGTCATCGACAGCAGAAGTGTCGTCGCCCTGTTGTCCCGCCTGCGCTCGGTGGCCGGGCAGGCGGACCCCCTGCCGCTCTACGCCGGTCTACGGGAGATGGGTGACGTCGTGCCCGCGCCCTGGGGCGGGTACCTCGTGACCGGCCACCGCGCCTGCGACGAGGTGTTGCGCAGCCCCGATTGGCTCGCCCTGGATCACGCGTGGCGCGCCCGTCAGCCCGACGACTCCCGCTGGTCGACCCCGTCCTCGCGCGAACTCGAACAGACGCTGGTGGCGCTGAATCCGCCCGAGCACACCCGGGTTCGCAGATCGGTCAACACCATCTTCGACCGAGGCACCCTGGAGGCGCTGCGTCCGAAGGTGCGCCGGGTGGCGAACACCCTGCTCGACACCCTGATCGAGCAGGCCGGGGACGGGGACGCGGACTTCGCCGAACTCGTCGGCGAGCAAATGCCGGTGGCCACCGTCGGACACTGGCTCGGCGTGCCTCCCGAGGACTTCGACCTGCTCCGCTCCCTCACCCACGCACAGGCGTACGCCCAGGAGTTGCTGCCCGTCAAACGCCAGCTCCGGGCCGCCGACGAGGCCATCCGCGGCCTGCGCGCATACTTCACCGCCCTGGTCGCACGCCGCCGTGCCGAGCCCGGCGACGACGTGATCTCGAGCTGGCTGCGCGCCTGGGACGCACTGGAGCCGGATCGCGAAATCGCCGACGAACAGGTGTACGCGCTGGCCATGTTCACCGTCATCGCGTCCCTGGAGACCACGTCCACACTGCTGTCCACGATGGTCTGGACCCTGGACCGGCATCCGCGACAGCGGGCCTGGCTGCGCGCCCACCCGATGGCCCTCGCCGACGCCGTGGAGGAGGTGTTCCGCTACGACCCGCCGATCGCCGTGACCACGCGCTACGCGAGTAGGGACCTGGTGCTGGCCGGGGTTCCGATCGCGCGGGGCGAGGTCGTGCACACGATGCTGGCCTCGGCAAACCACGACCCGTCCCTGACCCCGGACGCACACGCCTTCGACGTCACCCGCCGAGCCCGGCACATCTCCTTCGGGGGCGGCATCCACTACTGCATCGGCGCCGGCCTGGCCCGCCTGGAGGCCAGTCTCCTGCTGGAGGCGATGCTGCGCCGGTTGCCCGCACTTCGGGTCACCGAGCCGCCGACGTGGGAGCCCCGCCTGGCGTTTCGCCGGATCACCGCGATGCGGGTGAGCGTGCGCTGACCCGCCCCGACGGAGGCCGGTCGCGCCGCGCCGATGCGACCGGCCTCCGGGTGGAGGGGATCAGCGGGCCGCCCCGGCGCCCAGGAACGCGGACAGGAAGTGCCCGTCCAGCAGGGACAGATCCCCGTACCGGTCGCTTCGGCTGTACGCGTTCATCAACGTCTTCGTCGCGTGCAGCGCCGCGACCGGGCGGCGCACCACGGGCTTGACCCAGCGGCTTACCGCGTCGTCGAGATCGACTGCCGGCACCACCCGATGCAGGATCGACAACCGATGCGCGGTGGGGGCGTCGAACATGTCGGCGGTCAGCACGAGTTCGCGGATCCGGGCGGCGCCGACCTCACCGATCAACCGGGCCATCGCACCGCCCCACGCGGTCGGCATCCCGAGGGCCAGCTCCGGCATGCGGAAGCGGGTCTCGATGTCGCCCACCCGCAGGTCGCAGAAGATCGCCAGGGCCAATCCGGCCCCGACCACCCGACCGTGCACGCGGGCGATGGTGACCGGATCGGCGGCGGCCAACCCCTCGCACACCGCCCGCGCCTTCTCGCCGAGCCGACGCAGCGCCGGACCCCCGGGGTCGTCGGCCGCCAGCCGCAACATCTCGCCGCGATCACCACCCGCGCAGAACGAATCGCCCTCGCCCGACAACACCACGACCCGCACGTCGGAGCGCGAGCGCAACTCGGCCAGCACCGCGAGGAGATCGTCCAGCATCTGCTCGTCCAGCGCGTTTCCCGCCTCCGGCCGGGCCAACCGCACCCGCAACACCGCCCCGTCGAGGCTGGTGCGCACCGTCTTCAGATCCAGCGAGTCCACGAACGTGACCCCTTCCGGTGGTGGGAAAAACGCCGCCGCGCCGGCGGAAGCCCCGTCGATCACCAGATCGTCGCATTGATGATCACGACTTGAGGAGCCCAATCCACGCCATTCGAACACCCCTCCGAGGTACCCCCGGCACACCCCGTCGGCGCCGGCGCCACACACCGGCGCGACATCATCCGTGAGCGGCCGTATACGTTGCGTGGCCTACCTCATCGCCGTTCCACACCCGCCCGGGCGGCCGTGCCGAGACGCCGGCGCACCCCCGCCGCGGCGATCCCCACGACCTCGGAGACCAGCGAATCCGCGCCCGCGTGCCGGCCGAAACCATCCGGTACCCGGCCCGAACACGACCGGGCCGATCCGAGCCGGCGCAGGGCGCGTCGCGGGCGGCCCCGGGTGTACGCGATGACGGCGGGGCGGGTTGTGGCATTGTGGCGGGTTGTGTGGGCGACGGCCGTCCGCCGAGTGTGAGGGGTCCCGACGTGCCCGAAGACGTATTCGTCCTTCCCGTCGAGCGGCGACTGGGTGCGCACACCACGCTGCGTCGGGTCGGTGCGCTGCCGGTGGTCGTGGTGACCCATCCGCGCGTGCGTGCCGCGATCACCCTCCAGGGCGCGCAGTTGGTGCACTGGCAACCGGTGGGCGAGGAGCCGGTGTTGTGGTTGAGCGAGACCACGGCGTTCGAGGAGGGGCGGGCGGTTCGCGGCGGAGTGCCGATCTGCTGGCCCTGGTTCGGCGCGGCGGGTCGGCCGAGTCACGGCTTCGCGCGCGTTCTGCCATGGGAACTGCTCGACATCGACGAGAGCGCGGTCGGGGACGAGGCCGCTCCGGGCGACGAGGCGGTGCGCGTGACGCTGGTGTTGCGGGCGAGCGAGGAGTCGCGGGCGTACTGGCCACACGAGTTCGAGGTGTTCGCCCGGTTCGTACTGGGGCGCGAGTGCCGGATCGAACTGGAGGCTCGCGGTGACTTCGAGAGCACCGCGGCGCTGCACACCTATCTGCGGGTCGGTGACCTGGACGAGGTGCGGGTCACCGGTCTGGGCGGGCCGTATGTCGACAAGGTCCTCGACGCGCCCGTGCACGCCGACCCGGCCGCGGCCGGGATCGCCTTCCGGGGGCAGACCGACCGGGTGTACACCCGCCCCGGCGACGTGAGCCGGGTGGAGGATCCCGCCGGCAAGCGGGTCGTCGAGGTGCGCCACGAGGGCCACACCGATGTGGTCGTGTGGAACCCGGGCGCCGACCTCGCGCGCACGATGGCGGACGTACCCGACGACGGCTACCGGGAGTTCGTCTGCGTGGAGACCGCCCACGTCTCGCGGCCCCTGGTGAGCACGCCGGGAACACCCGCTCGCCTGGGTACCACGCTCCGGATCGCGCCCGACGCGTAGGCGGGGCTACGGGTAGTACGGCGACGCGGTCAGGTAGGAGAGTCGGAAGCCGTTGTCGGCCGGCGCGCCGGTCGGGGTGTAGCAGGCCAGGTACATCAGGACGTCGTCCTTGGCGCCGTAGTCGTTGCGCAGCACGGTGGTGCAGTAGCCGCCGCCGACGGCCGTCAGGTGGGCGTAGCTGGTCAGGTAACCGACCGTCAGGTGCAGCGTGTAGCGGCCGGTCGCGGTGCGCGTCACGTCGGCCGAACCCGGTCGGGACATCCACGATCCGGTGATCGTCGGCGCGCCGGCGCCGGGTGCGTCGGCGACGGTCAGGTGCACCGCGTGCGGGACCCGGGTGTCGTCGAGCGGACTCTGCCGGCCGGTGTGGCTCAGGGTGAACGCGGTGTCGGCCGGTGCGCCGGTATGCGTGGTGCAGGCCACGGACGCGGTGCCGCCGGAGAGCGCGGTGAGCGCGCAGTGCCGAGGCGTCGTCCCGACCGGTGAGACCTGGACGGATTCGGTGTCCGCCGCGACCGCCACCGCGTAGCGTCCGGTGCCGGTACGGGTCACCGCGCCGGTGTTCTGCCGGGACGCGGCGGCGGGGATTTGGCGGGCGGCGGTCGGCTCGTCCGCGTATACGTATCCGCGTGAACCGGCCTGGCCGTAGGGGCCGTTGCGGTCGCCGGCGAGGAAGAGTCCGGTGAACGGGATGTCGGCGGACGTGCCGGTGCGGTCGAAGCAGGCCACCTCGACGCGCTCGTCGGTGCCCTGCGGCCACCACCGTACGGGTTGGCAGGACACACCGTTCGCGGCGTAGTCGGAGACCGAGACGTGCGCGATGCCGCCGGGGGCGGCGCTGTCCGGGAGGATCACCACGTGCCGGCCGACGGCGGTGTGGGTGACGCGTACGGCCTTGACGACGGGTGGATTGCCGAGCCGCCAGATGCCGTAGGTCCAGTTCGGTTCGTGGCTGTCCGGGCGTTGCGGGGTGGGGGTGAGTTCGCGGGTGGCGCCGACGGGGTCGTCGGCGTAGCGGACCATCCAGAAGCCCCAGACGGCCGGAACGGGGGTGGAGGCGGGGGCATTGGCTCCACCGCTGCCGCCGCTGTTGCCACTGCCACCACTGCTGCCGCTGCCGCCTCCGGCTCCGCCGCCGTTCGGTGCGGTGCCGGTCTCGCTTCGGCCGCCGGTGCCGGGTGGGCCGGTCGGGCCGTCCGGATCGGGGTCGGTCCCACCGGTCGTTGCCGCCGCCCCGCCCGGGGCCGTCGGGCCGCCGGGCGACGGGGCCGACGGGACGTCCGTCGGGGCGGGGCTCGGGGGCGGGGTTTCGTCCACCACCGACTGCGCCGCCCCGCCCGGACCCGGCGGACCGCCGGGGACCGCCGAGGGGCCGGCGGACGGCCGGGCAGACGGGGTGTGCGCGGCGTCGGGCGCGACGGCCAACAGGGTGAGGGCCGCCGCGGTGGCGAGCGCGACGACCGTGCCTCCCACGCGTACCGCCAACGGATTGTCCGCGGCGATTCGCGTCGCGGTGTTCACCGCCGGCGCGACGCCGGGGACACGGAGCAACCGGTGCAGGACGGCATCACCTGCGGCGCGGGTGGCGCTGAGCGCGGGCCGGACGACGGCGTCGAAGGCGGGGCGTAGGACCCGGACGACACTGCCCAACACGCCCGGGTCGGGGGCCGCGGCAGCGACTTCCGGGGCCGGGACGGGTGACGCCACCGGGGCAACCTCGGCCGTGGCCGCCGGCCGCCCCGTCCACCAGGCCACCGCCGCGCGGCGCCGCTCGTCGTCGTCCTCACCCTGCCGGGCCGCCGCCAGCGCGAGTCCCGGTCCGAGCACCCAGGTGCGCTGCACGATGGCGTCCTTGGCCACGGCGGAGCAGGTGGGACAGCCCGCCGCGTGGGCGCGAAGGACGCGATACTCCGCCCGGGTCGGCACCAGGCCCGACGCCATCTCGTCGGCGGCGAACAGCCGTGCGAGCCCCTTGACTTCGGCCGCCGTCGCGCAGGAGAAGCGCATCGAGCGCGCCGCCGCCAGGAGTCCGACCCGTTCGCGCACCTTCTTCAGGCCCCGGCTCAGTTCGCGGTCGACGCGAACCCGGGACCAGCCCAGACGGGCGGCGAGTTCGGCCCCCTTCACGGGACGCATTTCGGCGAGCGTGTGGTCCAAGTGCGCGCTCACCACCATGCGTTGGGTCTGCGACAGCGCGTCGGTGGCGGTGTAGAGCGCGGCGAACGCCTGGGTCTTGCCATAGGCGTGGCCGAGGTCGCCGCCGGACGCGGTCATCTCCGAAAGGGTCGTCTTCTTCGCGTCGTCGGGCGAGATGTCCTCGTCGACCGGGCGACCCGCGGCACGTTCCCGCGCCCTCAGTTCCGCCATCCGGACGTGCTTGGCGATGCCCCACAACCATCGGTCGACACCCCGGTCCGGCCTCAGGTCGCGGGCGATCCCGTCGAGCGCGCGTACGAACACCTCGCTGACGCAGTCGTCGGCCTCCGCCGCCGACGGCAACTTCGCCCGGAACCAACGCACCAGCGCATCGTGATGCCGCTCGTACAACGCGATCCGCGCGCCCTCGTCGCCGTCGCGCAGCAGCTGCCACGTGTCGTTGGCGGCGCCGTCGGGATCGGCGTCCGGATCCGCGGCCCACAGGCTTTCCGGCAGCCCCCCATCCGACGGCAAGTCCCCGGACAGTTCCGGTCCGATCCGTGTCATGGCACCCTCCGCAACGGCAATGCGACGTCGTCACCGGGGACGTGTCTCGAGGGATGCGAATCTCTCCACTTTCGCGCGACCGATTATCCGCCGGCGCGCGGCCGTCGGTCCGGGAAAGCGCACATCACGACGAAACCCACACAATCGGCGCCCCAAAGATTCCCGCCCGAAAAGTGGAGAGATCCCGCCGCCCCCGACCACGTACCGGACAAGTCGACACCGGTACACCCGAAGGGCAGCCATCATGCGCGACCACCCGCATTCCTTCCTCGTGGCACGGCAACTCGTCCTGATCCTCGGCCCGTTCGTCATCCTCGTGATCGCCCTGCGGGTCCACTACCTGCGCCGATGGGGCGTGCGCACGACCGGCACCGCCGTATCCACCTTCCGCGAGCGCCGCATCCGGCGCGGCAGCGGCCCCGACCGCATCCGCGACGACGTCTACTTCGTGGAGATGACCGTCGTCGAATACACCGCCCACAACGGCATTCCGTACCGCTGCACGGTCGAGGGCCGCCTCCGCCCGGGCTCACCGGTCGCCCTGGTCCACCCGCCGCGCAGCCCGCACCGCGCCAAGGCCGCGTCGGCGGCTTCCTACGGCCGCGTGGTCGTCGCGATCCTGACGTACACGATCCTGGTGGTCGGCCTTTCCTACATGGCGCACGGGGTCGACAACCAGGTCCACGACTTCTGCGCACCCCTCACCCCGGAAGACCGCACCTTCCACGACTGCCCGTAGACCGGCGATCAGGTTCCGATCGCCGCCGCGGCCGCTCGGACCGCGGCGGCGATCGTGGCCAGGTCCTCGTCGGTGGTGATGTACGGCGGCATCGTGTAGATCAGGTTGCGGAACGGGCGTAGCCAGACGCCGTGTTCCGTGGCCGCCCTGGTGGCCGTCGGCAGGTCGATCTCGTGGTCGAGTTCGACCACGCCGATCGCGCCGAGGACACGAACGTCGCGAACGCCGGGGATGGTTCGGGCCGGGGCCAGGCCGGCGGTGAGGGCGGTCTCGATCCGGGCGATGTCGGTACGCAGGTCCTGGCCGAGGATCAGGTCCAGGGACGCGTTCGCGACCGCCGCGGCCAAGGGGTTGGCCATGAAGGTGGGGCCGTGGGCGAGTACGGGCGATTCGCCGGTGCCGATCCCGGCCGCCACCTCCTCCGTGCACAACGTCGCGGCCATGCTCAGGTATCCGCCGGTCAGGGCCTTGCCGAGGCACATGACATCGGGGCCGACGCCCGCGTGGTCGGCGGCGAACAGTTCGCCGGTGCGGCCGAAGCCGGTGGCGATCTCGTCGAATACCAGCAACACGTCGTGGGTAGTGCACAGTTCGCGCAGCGCCCGCAGGTAGCGCGGGGAGTGGAAACGCATCCCGCCGGCGTTCTGCACGATCGGCTCGACGATCACGGCCGCCACCTCGTCCCGATGGCGGCTCAGCAGCGCGTCCAGGTGGTCCACATAGGCGGGGTCGAAGTCGCACGGCGGGGCGTCGGCGAAGACCTGTTCGGCCAGGGCGCCCTGCCACATGTGGTGCATCCCGCCCTCGGGGTCGCACACCGACATCGGATGCCACGTGTCACCGTGATAACCGCCCCGCCAGGTCAGCAGGCGCCGCTTGCCGCCGCGACCCCGGGCCCGCCAGTACTGGAGGCACATCTTCATCGCGACCTCGACGGAGATGGAGCCGGAGTCGGCGAGGAAGACGTGCCGCAACGGTTCCGGGGTGATCTCCACCAGGGTGTGCGCGAGGCGGATCGCCGGTTCGTGGGTGAGGCCGCCGAACATCACGTGGCTCATCTGCCCCACCTGGTCGTGGATCGCCGCGTCGAGCACGGGATGGCGATAGCCGTGCACGGCCGCCCACCACGAGGACATACCGTCGATCAACTCCTCGACGTCCCCGATCGGTTCGGCCAGGCGCAGCCGTACTCCCTCGGCCGACCCGATCAGGAGCGGCCGCGTCGTGCCGGGCATCGCGGCGTACGGGTGCCACACGTGTTCCCGGTCCAGGTCGAGCAGTTCGCCGGGGGTGCGGTCCCGGCGCCCGGTACGCACTCGGCCCGGCCGGTCGTCGAGCGGCGCCGGGGTGCGCCACCCGGCCCTCACGTGTTGGCCGGCAGGTCGCTGCCCGCGCCGCGCCGCCGGATCGCGACCAGGTCGTGCCGGGCGTCGGGCAGGGTCTGCTCGTCGACGCCCTCGATCACGAAGCCCGCGTCGGCGAGCATCTGCCGGTCGTCCGCGCCCGGTTGACCCTCGCTGGTCAGGTAGTCGCCCAGGAACATCGAGTTGGCCAGGTGCAGCGCGAGCGGCTGGAGGCCGCGCAGGTGGATCTCCCGGCCGCCCGCGAGGCGGACCTCGACGTCGGGGAAGAAGAACCGGAACAGCGCCAGGATGCGCAGGCAACGCTCCGGCGTCAGCTCCCAGTTGTCCGCGAGCGGGGTGCCCTCGAACGGGATGAGGAAGTTGACCGGCACCGAGTCGGGATCCGACTCCCGCAACGCGAAGGCCAGATCGACGATGTCCTCGTCCGACTCGCCCATCCCGAAGATCGCCCCGGAGCACGGAGACAGGCCCGCGGCGCCGGCGCGACGGAGGGTGTCGGTGCGGTCGGTGAAGGTGTGCGTCGAGCAGATGTCGGCGTAGCGCGCCTCGCTCGTGTTGAGGTTGTGGCTGTACGCGTGCGCCCCGGCGGCGGCCAGTCGTTCGGCCTGACCGTCGGAGAGCAACCCGAGGCAGACACAGATCTCCACCTCGGGGCTGCCCTCCTTGACCGCGGCGATCGTGTCCTCGATCCGGGTGATGTCCCGTGCGCCCGGGCCGCGTCCGCTGGCCACCAGGCAGATCCGCTTGGCGCCGGCCCGCACGGCCCGATCGGCGGTCCGCGCGGCCTCCTCGGGCGAGATCCACGAATACTTCAGGATCTCCGCCGACGACCCGAGCCGCTGCGAGCAGTAGGAGCAATCCTCCGGGCACAGCCCGCTCTTCATATTGATGATCGTATTGAGCTTCACGCGCCGACCGAAGAAGTGCCGCCGCACGCGCCCGGCCGCCGCGACGATGTCCAGCGTCTCCTCCGCCCCCGCCAACACGGCCAACGCCTCGTCACGAGAGGGCGTTTCGCGCCGCAGCGCCTTGCCTACGAGCCCATCGAGCAATGTCGTCATGCCTCGCAGTCTCACCGAGTGTGATCACCCGCAACAATGAAGCGACCCCACAACATCAACCCCCCGAACTCTGTCCCCGTCCACCCCGTCACCCCCCATCCGACCTGGAAACATGAATAGATCGGGCGAGCCGTCGAAAGCCGATGACCGGGCCGGGGGTGGCGCGTAACCCGCGTGAGGGTGCGGGCGTTAGGGGTGACGGGGCCCTGCGCGCGGGTGCGTGGGGGCGTCCCCGGCCTGTACGCATGTGCACACGCATCGGGAGTCTTCAGTGGTGCTTCGTCGTCTCGTCGTGTCCGCCCTGGTTCTTGTCTCAGCGCCGTACCTGGCTCCCGCCGCCGTGGCCGACTCGGCACCCGTCGCGACCGGCGCCTCGGGGATGGGGGATCGGTTGACCATCACCGTGACGGACGCTCCCGGCGGGGCGGGGGTGTACACGCTGGAGTGCCACCCCGCCGGGGGCGATCACCCCGCGCCCCGGCAGGCTTGCGAAAGGTTGGACTCCGTGACGATGTGGGGCAGGGACCCGTTCGCGCCCGTGCCGCACGGGGCGATGTGCACGATGATCTACGGCGGACCCGCCGCCGCGCACATCACCGGCGTGTGGGCCGGCCGCCCCGTGGACGCCGCGTTCGACCGGACCGACGGGTGTGAGATCGCCCGCTGGGACGACCTCGTCCCGGTCCTGCCGACGGTGGGCGGCTGAGGCGCACACCGCTTTTCCCCATCGGCGGCCCCCGGCGGGGCGCCTCCGCGTGGTCGTTACGCTGCGCTCATGTCGCCGGAACGACGCATGCCACCCTCGATCGACGACGAGGTGTGCGGATATTGCCCCTCCCGCCTGTTCGCCCCGGGAGCGTTCGACGTGGCGCTGCGCCCGGACCGGGCCTGGCCGTGGATCCGGGGCGAGGGACGCCGGGTGGACGCGCGCACCGGGGTGGGCGTGTGCGTGCACCCGCACAAGGTCCGCCTGCCCGTGGGCCGTTGGGGCAGCGAGGGGCGTATGCCCGACCTGTCCGCGTGGGACCTGGCGGCGGAGGCGGAGGTGGCCGGGGACCTCGCGGTGGCGGAAGCGGACCCGGCGGCAGGCGCACCCGACGGCCCGGTTCTCGATGTGACGCCGACCCCGCTCCGGGCCGCCCCTCCCGAGTCCGCCCCGCCTGAGCCCGCCGCGCCTCGGGAGCGTCGTCGCTGGTGGCAGCGTGCCCTGGGTCGGCCGGTGGGCCGTTCCGGGCGTCGGGCCCCGAGCGGTCCGGGCGCGCCGGCGGCGGCCGGCCCGAGCCTGCCGGACGTACCGGAGGGTGCCGGGCAGTTGGCGGAATGGATGTGCGAGGTCGTGTCCGGCGCCACGCCCGACACCCTGGCCGACGTCCTCGACACGGCCGAACGCGCGGCGGCCGCCGTCCACGAGCCGTCCGTGGTCGTGGCGGCGCTGCGCCGCGCGATGGGGTCGGCGACGAGCGATTCGCGCGTCACCGTTGACCCGGTATCGGCGCGCCGGGATAAGGTCCCGTCCAAGATCACGAAATCATGATCAACACGGGGAGATCCGCCATGGGCAACACCGAAGACGGCAGGCACGAGGGCTTCTCGGCCGACGAACGCGCCGCGATGAAGGACCACGCCAACGAGCTGAAGGCGGCGTCGCGGCGTACGTCGAAGGCCGAGAAGGCGGCCGAGGCGGAGCGGGATCTGCTCGCGAAGATCGCCGAGATGCAGGACGCCGACCGCGTCTTGGCCGAGCATGTGCATGCCATTGTCACCGCCAACGCGCCGACCCTGGAGCCGAAGCTCTGGTACGGCATGCCGTCGTACGCGATCGACGGCAAGGTCGTCTGCTTCTTCCAGAGCGCGGAGAAGTTCAAGGCCCGCTACGCGACGCTCGGGTTCAGCGACCTGGCCAAGCTCGACGACGGCCCGATGTGGGCGGCCGGTTTCGCCCTGACCGAGGTGACCCCCGAGGTCGAGGCACGAATCGCGGAACTCGTCAGGCGGGCGGTGGGCTGAGACCGGGCCCGGGGGGACGCACCGGACCCGACTCACGCACGTACATCGGCGGCCGTCCCGCACTCGACCGGAGCCATCGGGGCGACGCCCCGGCGGACCTCCGGCGAACGCGGCCGACCGGCGCGGTGCCGGGCGGCGCGGACCCGCCAAGATCCGCCGGACAGGGCCTGGCTCAGCCCCCGGTCCCACGACCGCCCGTGCCCGCGACCGGGATCGGCGTACCCGCCTCCCGGACCAGCGTGACCGTGTCGATCTGCGCGCCCGTCACACTGAGCGTGCGGATGGTCATCGTGGTCTCCCGTCCGGCGGCGGCCGGCCGCACGTCGACGGCGATGAAGGCATTGCCGCGAAACCGCACCCGCGACCACTCGACGGTCTCGTCGAGCTTGCCGGCCTTCGTGTAGTAGCCGCCCTTGACCGCGTCGGTGACATCGGCCGGGCCGCCCGCGTACGTCTCCGGCGCGGAGAACTCGTAGCCGCTCTTCCCGCCGCTGCCCACGGTCAGGTAGGTGGTGCCGTCGGTGGCCGGCCGGATCCGGTCGCCGATGTCGGCCCGCCGGGTGCGTACGCCGCCGCGCATCGGATCGGCCCGCTCGTAGACGTGGTTGTGCCCGTTGATCACGAGGTCGACCTGGTAGCGGTCGAACAGCGGGATCCACTCCTCCCGGATCGCGCCGTCCGAGACGTGGTCGGTCGCCGTGCAGTAGGCGCAGTGGTGGAAGAAGGCCACCACGAAGTCGATCCCGGGCGTACGCCGCACCTGGGCCAGATGGCCGGCCAGCCACGCCGTCTGCGCACCGGAGGTGTAGCCCCGGTTGTGCGGGATCTCGTGCGAGACGTCATTGGCGTCGAGGCTGACCACCGCCACGTTGCCGTAGCGGAAGCCGTACGTGGCATGGGAGTTGCGCGGCCCGTTGCCCGGCAGGTGCCAGCGGGCCAGGTGGCCGCCGTAGCCGTCCGGCGAGTACAGCGCCTCCATGTCGTGGTTCCCCATCGCCACCATCCACGGCACGGACGCGGCGACGGGGTCGATCATCCGCAGGTATTCGTCCCACATCTCGGGTTGGAGCTTGTCCGCGCCGTCGGCGCTGTGGTGACTGGACGGCAGCCCCGCGCCCGAGGCGGCGTACGCGATGTCGCCCGCGAGCAGGTGGAACGCCGGGTTCTGACGGAGCATCAGGGTCTGGTTGGCCGCGCCGCCGAACTCCACGCCCTCGTCGCCGAACGCGGTGAAGGTGAAGGGTTCCGGTACGCCGTCGACCGCCGGCGCGGTGCGGAACGAGCCGACGGTGGCGGCGACGGACGCGGCGTCCAACCCTTCGTGGCCGAGCGCGTAGTAGTAGCGCGTGCCCGGGTCGAGGCCGTCCAGGGCCGCGTGCAGGTGGTACTGGTCGTAGTCGAAGTAGGCCGAGGCGGGGTTGTCGGCGTATTCGATCAGGTGCGAGTGCAGGTGCCGGATCTCGGCGGGCACCACCTGGTCCAGTTGCTTCGGGGACGTGCCCAGGCGCAGGTACGGCCGGCGCACCGGTTGCGGCACCTGCCAGCTCATCGCCGCCTGAGCGCGCGGGTCGGCGCCGAACGCGAGGTGTCGCGCGGCGGGCTTGAGCGCGTTCCCGTCGACGTAGTCCGTGCCCGAGAGCAGCGACGGCGCGCGGCGCGGGCCGGCCGACGAGGAGGCGCCGAAGAGCGGAACGGCCGCGCCGCCGAGGCCGATCGCGGTGAGGACGCCGCGACGCGAGACGGTGCGGCGGCGCCGGGCGCGCAGGTACTCGTGCTGCTCGGCGATGCTCATCGTCGCGGCGAGCCGGTCGGGCACGCCGGAACGGGGCAGGTGGGGGTTGCGGTCGGGGGCGGTGCTCATCGGGCGCTCCTGGAACGTGCGGCGAACAGCAGGACGAGGCCGGCGCCGAGCGCGGCGGTGCCGAGGAGGACGGGGAGGACGATGTCGGCGCCGGTACGGGAGAGGCTGCCGCCGGTGCCGGTCGCGGTCTCGGGGACGGTGTGGGAGCCGCCGGGGCCGCCGCCGTTCGAGCCCGGGGCGGTGCCGCCGGACCCGGCGGGCGTCGAGGCGCCGGTCGGCCCGCCGGAGGGCTCACCGGTAGGCGGCACACTCGTCGGCGGCGCCGTGGTCGGCGGCACACTCGTCGGCGGCGGCGTCGTAGGCGGGACGCTCGTCGGCGGTGCACTCGTGGGTGGCGCCGTCGTAGGCGGCACGCTCGTAGGCGGCGTAGTAGGCCGCTCCCGACCCAGCGCCCAGCACCCGCCGACCGGCCTGAGCGCGACCTGCCTCGCGCTCTCCCCACCGCGGTGGTCGGCGCCCAGCGCCACCAGGCTCCACCCGTTCGGCACGATCGCGGCGACCTGCCCGGGCCGGGTGCCCACCACGTGCGCGGCGGGCCCCGTCGGCCACGGCTGCCCCCAGATCGGCCCGGCGCCGGTGGCCACCTCGTGCCGCGCACCGCTCTCGTCGGCGAAGGTGAACACCGCCGAGGCGATCACCGGTGCCCGTACCCCGCCGTCGCCCAGCGCCGCCGTGAACACCGCCCGGTCCGCCGGGACCCGCCACTGCGCCGCCGTCACGCACGACTCGGGCAGGTCGCCCGCCTTGACCGCGGGACCCGCCCACGAGGCGTGCCGGACCGGCCCCTCGTCGGTGGGACTCGGCGGCGCACCCGTCGCGGTCGTGGTGGGACCGGAACTGCCACCGCCCGGACGCGGGAAGCTCCCGGCGCTGCCCTCCCCGTGGTCGCCGACCACGAGCACCCCCTTGACGGGCGTCGCCCCCGCCGGCACGGCGAAGGCGAGCGAGGCACCGTCGGCCGCCACCCGCAGCGCGTCGCCGGTGATCCGCTCGGGCGAACCGTCCACGTACACGCCGATCCCGCCCGCGTCCAAGCCGCTCCCGGTCACCGTGACCGTGTCCCCCGGCCCGGCTCCGGGCGGGCCGAACCCGCTCACGGTGGTCGTCGGCACCGCCGGGCGCCGGAACACCGCGGCCGGGTCGCCCGCGGTCACCTCGGCGATCCGGGTGTCCACGTACCGCTCGTTGCCGTCGATGCGCAGTTGCAGCGTGTCCCGCGCATCGATGCCGACCCGCCACCGCATGTCGATGGTGACACCCAGTCCGGCCCGCGCGGAGTCGGCCGTGGTGGAGGCGAGATCGGCGACCATCACGGTCCAGGTGGCGTCCAGGAAGCCGGTGCCGTCGCCGAGCATGGCCCGGTACATCGCCGGATCGCCCTTGTACAGGCTCTTCATGGCCAGGCCGTCGTCGTCCGTGCGGAAGTGCAGCGTACGGCTGAGCAACCCGCCGGGAATACGCCCACCGGGCAGGTCCACCCGCTCCTCACGCGCCGACCCGGGGAAGAACGTGAGGCCGGTGACCTCGGTCACCGCACGCGGAGCGTCGCCGGGGCCGGCGTCGACCCGGCCGGCTTCGACCGCGGCGCTCGGCGCACCCACCTCCGAGTGCACCTTGTCGATGCGCACCAGCGACGTCACGCCGACCACCTGGTCCAGTTCGCGGAACTGGTTGAGCGGGTGGTCGAATCCGGTCACGTCCGACGTGGCCTTCAGGCTCTGCGCGGTGCGCGAGACGTTCAGCGCCGCCGACGTGATGGCGGCCGTACGCTTGCCCAACGGCGTACCGGCGGGCACCGATCGATCCGCCGTGGCGGTACCGTCCGCGCCGGCCGCGGGCACGGTCAGCCAGTCGGCCGCCCGCGAACGGGTGTCGCCGAAACTCTCGTCGGGCCCGGAGGCCAGTTCGGCGTAGCTGCCGGACCGGGTGACCAACCCCGGTGTCATGGCGCGTTGTTCGCCGGTCAGGTAGTCGGCCCGTGCACCGCGCACCGGCGGTGACTCCGCGGCCGAGGACATCATGGGAAAGAGCAGAACCAGCAGACCCAGCACGATCAGACCGACCGCGACCCGTCGCGGCCGAAGGGCGCCGATCATGAGCGGGGGACGACTACGCGTTGTACCCATGGGGAGGTGATGACCCGTCACTCACCCCGACACCGGCGGCCACCCGCGGTGAGACCATGGGGAGCGTGCATGGGATCGGGAAGCCGAAAGGACCGAAGTCGACGCCTTCCGACCACGGCGCGTCGACAACGATCGTGAGTATGCAGGGCGGCCCGGTCACAAACCCGATGAAACCAAAACCTTCGACGGGAATTACCCCACGGTTCCGCCGAGATGGCTCCGAGATTCACCAACCTCCCCGAGTCTTCGCCCTCCACCGCCCGCACCACTACGCGGCGTAGCCACGGCCGGCGGTAGGGTCCCGTCGGGGAAGGGTGATCACGTGGAACCACCGCGAGTCCTGGTGTTGGACGCCGCTCCCGGCGAGCTGCTCGCACGGGAACTGGAACGCCTGCTCGACCACGGGCTGAGCATCACGCTGAACCTGCGCCGAGTGGCCGACCCGGCGCGGACGCGGGCCACCTGGACCGACCGCATGCGGTTCACCGATTTCGACGCCTTCGACGAGTCGGCGCTGATCGCCGAGACCGTCCGGGACGGGATCGGCCATCACGCGATCAAGTCCCGCGCGGGTGTCCCGCTGCGCGCCACGTTCCTCGCGGCGGCGACCGACGCGGCCCTGACCCACCGCCTGCGGGTGATCGGCCGCGCCGGAGCCGGCACCGACCACGTCGACCTCACCGCCGCCGCCCGTCACGGCGTCACCGTCACCCACACCCCGGGCTCCAACGCGAACGCCGTCGCCGAATTCGCCCTCGCCCAACTGCTCACCCTCACCCGAAACCTCCCGGCCCACAACGAGGCCGCCCACCAGGGCCGCTGGAGCACACCACCGACCCCCGCAGCGGAACTGTCGGACCTGACCCTGGGAATCGTCGGCCTGGGCCGCATCGGCCAGGCACTGGCGACACGAGCCACCGCGCTGGGCATGCGAGTCCAGTGCTACACCCGACGCCCGACCGAATCCCCCATACCGACCACGAATTCGCTGCACGCCCTCTTGGCAACCAGCGACGTGGTCTCCCTGCACCTCCCGCTCACCCACCGGACCCGGGGACTGATCGGCCGAACCGAACTCGCTTCCATGCGACCGGGATCGATTCTCCTCAACACCGCCAGAGGCGGCATCGTCGACGAACAGGCCCTGGCCGACGCGCTCACCACCCCGACACACCCCCTCGCGGCAGCGGCCGTCGACACCTTCGAACACGAACACGCCCGTTTCGCCTCACCCCTCTCCGGCCTCCCCAACGCCCTGCTCACCCCCCACATCGCGGGCATGACCCGATCCGCCATGGCCACGGCGGCGCTCCGGTGCGCGGACCACGTCGCCGCTCTGCTCACCGACCGCCGCGACGCCGTCCCCGTGGCCACCGCGTGAACCCGTGACCGATCGGCCGGGTCCCCGGCCGGACAGGGTCATCCGCAGGACCTCGATCCACCAGTCGAGGGTGTGCTCCCGGGCGCTCGCGTCGAGGCCGACGCTGCGCCGGAAGTCGTCGCCGAACAGGGGCTCCATCGCAACGGCCTGGTGCAGGCCGGCCATCGTCAGCCGGATCGCCTCGCGGGTCGGCGGCGTGCGACCGTCGGCCACGCACTGCTCCCGCGCCTGGGCGTACAGGCGGTCCACCACCTCGTCGAGCAGCCCGCTACCGGTGTCCCGCCGGCCGGAACGATGCAGCGCGAGCGCCAGTTCGGCGTAGCCGTCGGCGTACAGCGCGGCCAGCGCGCGCACCAAATCGGCAGGATCGGTCGGGCCGTCGCGCCACGCGTCCAGCACGGCGCGCAACTCGGTCTTGAGCTTGGCCCCGCCGAAGCGCAACAGCGACTCCAGGAGTCGATCGCGCGTGCCGAAGTGGTGGTTGACCGCGGCATCCGTCATGCCGATCTCGGCGGCGACCGCCCGCACCTGCACGGCGGCCGGGCCACCGGCGGTCAGCAGCCTGCTCGCCGCCTCCAGGATCATCCGCCGGGCGTCATCGGGATTGCGTCGCACTCGGGTCGCCATGGCCGCACCCTACCTTGACTCGTCAAGGTAATCCGCTTACCTTGAATACTCAAGGCAATAAGAAAGCATGGAAGGACGGAGGCGCCGTGCCCGGACGATCCACGATTCCGGCGATGACCGAGTTGGCGACGGCCCTGGGCGTGCCGATCCACGATCCGACGCCGCCCCGCGAGTTCCACCATTCCCGCGCGGGCTGCCGGCTGCACGGATTCGACTGGGGTGGCACCGGAACTCCCGTGATCCTGCTGCACGGTGGCGGATTGACCGCCCGCACCTGGGATTTCGTCTGCCTCGGCCTGCGCGGCGCCGTTCGGCCGATCGCACCGGATCTGCGTGGCCACGGCGACAGCGACTGGTCCGACGACTACCGCATCGACACCATGGCCGCCGACGTCGTCGCCGCGGCCGACCATTTCGGCCTCGATCGCTTCGCACTGGTCGGCATGTCACTCGGCGGCGTGGTCGCGGCCCACGTCACCGACGCGAGGCCGGATCGGGTGGAACGCCTGGCACTCGTCGACGTCGCCCCGGGCGTGAACTTCGAAAGCACCCGACGGGTACGGGCGTTCGTGGCCGGACTGGGCCCCGTACCGGACCTGGACACCGTGGTCGAAGCCGCGATGCGGGTCAACCCGCGCGCCGACCGCCCGAGCGTCGCCTACCGCATGAACACACTGTTCCGCCGTGCACCCGACGGGAATTGGGTCCCGAGGGGCGATCCGCGCCCGCCGGACTTCCCCGCCATCCTCGCCGCCATGGATCGAATGGCCTCTCGGCTGACCGGAGTTCCGGTCCTGCTCGTGCGCGGTGGACGCAGCAGGGTGCTCCCCCAGAGCACCGCCGAACACCTGGTCGAGCGCATCCCGGACGGGCGACTGACGGTCGTCCCGAACGCCGGACACAACGTCCAGGAGGACAACCCGGCCGCATTGGTCACCGCCCTGCGCACGTTCCTGACCCACCCCTCGTAAGGTCCGCCCTACTTGGACGAATTGCGCGAACGAGCACTCCTCGCCCGAGCCGCGGCACCGCTCGCGGAAGCGGAACCCGAACGCGAGGCCGAACCGGACCCGGAACCCGACCCGGAACCCGACCCTGAACCGGCCTTGCCCTTCGAAGTAGAGCCCCCGGTCCCGCCTTTCAGCTCCTCGGCATCCCGGGCAGCCTCGCCCTTGATTTCCTTGGCATCCTGAACGGCCCGGCCCTTCAACTCCTTCGCATCCTCGGCAACCTCACCCGTGAGCCCCTTGGCATCCCGCGCGGCCTTGTCAGCGAGCCCCTTCGCGTCCCGAACGGCCTTGCCCGTGAGCTCCTTCGCGTCCCGAGCGACCTCGCCCGCGAACTCCTTCGCGTCCTGCCCCGCCTCGTCGGCCCGGCCGCGAACACGGTCGACCACCTCGTGCCCCCGCGCCGCCAGCCCCTGGTAGGTCTCGCGCGCGTCCTTGGCCACCGCGTCGAACTTCTCGCCGAGCCGGTCCCGGACGTCGGCGGCGGAGTCGGCGACGCGTTCCCGGACGGGCTTGCGGTGCGCCGGCTTCTCGCTCCGCAACTCGGCGATCCGCGCGGGCACTTCGCGGATCTTCGCGACCGCGAGGTCACCCGCTCCGACGAACGCGTACAACGGGGTGGTATCGGTCAGAGTCTTCCGGATGTCCGTGTCGTTCGCCATGACCTTCTCGCCTCCCGGATCGAGGGGAACTCATCCTCGATCCACTGCCCTTCCCTGCCCTGCCGTTGCCATGCGCGCCCGGGACACATCCGGGACATCTTTCTCGGCCGCCCACCCGACTCCCGGCTCGCATGCCGCCCCGGCAAGGGGGTAGCAGCCCGGCGTGGCAGACGAGCATACGAACCCACCACCGCCCCCGCCCGCAGGTGACACCGCCGACGACGACGACGCCGGAACCCGGTTGACCGTATGGGTCGCACTCGCCGCCAACGTCGTCATCGCGATCGCCAAGGCCGCCGTCGGCGTACTCGCGGCAGCGCCCGCGCTGCTGTCCGAGGCCGCACACTCGGTCGCCGACACCCTCAACGAGGCGTTCCTACTCGCCTCCCTGTCCCACAGTCGCCGCGCGCCGGACGCCGAGCACCCCTTCGGCTACGGCAAGGACCGCTACTTCTGGTCCCTCCTCGCCGCCGTCGGGATCTTCGTGACCGGCGGCTGCTTCTCCGTCTTCCAGGGCTTCGAGGCGCTGCGCGAACACGGCGAGCCGAAGACCGGCGCCTACGTCGCGGGTCTGGCCGTACTGGGCCTGGCCCTGCTCGCCGAGGGCGGGTCGCTCCTGCGCGCCGTCGTACAACTGCGCGGCCAAGCCCGCGCGGCCGGCGTGTCCGTACTGCGCCACGCCCGCGAGACGCCCGACCCGACCCTGCGCACGGTCCTGGCCGAGGACGGCAGCGCGGTACTCGGCGTCCTGCTCGCGGCGGCCGGCCTCGGGCTGCACATGGCCACCGGCAACGCCGTGTGGGAGGCGGCGGCGTCCTGGGCGATCGGCCTTCTGCTGGTGTTCGTCGCATACCGCCTCGGCCGGGCCGCCCGGGACCAACTGATCGGCGAGGCGGTCGACGTCGAGTTGCAGCAGCGGATCCTGGCCCGACTCGCCGAACAGCCCGAGATCGACGTGGTCACCCAGGTCCTGACCATGCGCATGGGCCGTCACTCCACCCTCCTCGCCGCCCGCATCGACCTCGTCGACGGCCTCGACAGCACCGAGGTCGAGGACATGTCCGAACGCCTCAAGCACACGATCCGCGAGTCCTGGCCGACGGTCGACCAGATCTTCCTCGACATCACCCGCGCCGGAACCGCCGACCGCCAAGCCGCCCACCGCCACCACCAGTCCCTACACCGAGCCGCCCCCGACACCGCCGATCCCCCGACCGCGAACGACTAGGCCCTCGCGCCCGAGTCCAGCCCCTACCCGCGCTCGTCCGCCGACGTCAGCGGCGGGGCGATGTCCTCCAGCGAGCGGCGTTCCGCGTTCACCGCGAGGAATCCGGCCACCACGCCCGCCGCGACCATCAGGCCCGCGCCGATGCAGAACGCCAGTACGGTGTCGCCCACATCGCCGGACTTGGTGAGGTCGGAGAAGACCAGCGGACCGGCGATCCCGCCCGCCGCCGTGCCGACCGCGTAGAACAGCGCGATGGCGGAGGCACGCGCCTCCATCGGGAAGATCTCCGAGACGGTCAGATACGCACTGCTCGCACCGGTCGAGGCCAGGAACAACACCACACACCAACAGGCGGTGAGCGTCGACGCGTTCAGGTGTCCGGCACCGAACAGCCAAGCCGTGCCGAAGAGCGCGAGGCCACTGCCGACGTACGTCGACGTGATCATCACCCGCCGACCGAGCGAGTCGAACAGGGGCCCGAGCAGCAGCGGCCCGAGCAGGTTGCCGACCGCGATGACCGCGAAGTAGTACCCGGTTCGACCACTCGGCACGTCGTAGAACGTCTCCAGAATGGACGCGAAGCCGAAGGTGATGGCGTTGTAGAGGAACGCCTGCCCGATGAACAGCGACAACCCCAGCACCGAACGCCGCGGGTAGTCCCGCACCACCGCCCGGGCGATCGTGCCGAGCCCGGCGGACTTGCTTTCGTCGATGGTCACTTCGCCCTCCGGCGCGGGCAACTCGCGCCGCCCCCCGGTGCCGTGCGTACCCTCCGCGACCAACTTCTCCTCGACCCCCGCGACCAGCCGCTCGGCCTCCTCACCGCGACCGTGCAGGTACAACCACCGCGGAGATTCGGGGACATGCCGGCGCACCAGCAGAATCACCAACCCCAGCACCACACCCAACGCGAAGGTCAACCGCCAGCCGATATCGGCCGGGAAAAGGCCGGTGTTCAACATCGGCACGGACAACAACGCCCCACCGGCCGCCCCGGCCCAGTAGGTACCGTTCACCGCGAGGTCCACGCGACCCCGGTAGCGGGCCGGCATCAACTCGTCGATCGCGGAGTTGATCGCCGCGTACTCCCCGCCGATGCCCAGTCCGGTGACGAACCGGAACAGGAAGAACATCCACGCCTCGACCGACAGCGCGGTCAGCGCGGTGCCGGCCAGGTAGACGGCGAGGGTGACCATGAACAACTTCCGGCGCCCGAACCGGTCGGTGAGCCACGCGAAGAACAGGGCCCCGATACAGGCTCCCGCGACGTACAACGCCGCGCCCGGGCCGGTCACCTGCGCCGCGGTGATGTCGAGGCCGCTGTCGGGTTCGGACAACCTGCCCGCGACGTTGCCGACCACGGTGACCTCGAGGCCGTCGAGGATCCACACCGTGCCGAGACCGATCAGGATGCGCCAGTGCCACGTCGACCACGGCAATCGATCCAGACGTGCCGGCACATCCGTGGTGAACGTCGTGGACTTCCTCGCTCGGGTACTCGGTCTCGATGCGTCGGACACGGTGCATCCCCTCCTGATCGGGCTGGGTTCGGGGTGGGTTCGGGCAGCGTCGAACGACTCCGACAGGGCCATGGGGCCCGGGAGTTCGCATGTCGTCGGAATCCGTCTTCGCCGGCGAACCGGTGGCTACCCCGAATTCCCTTCCCGACACGATCGATTCGATCGGGAGAGTGACCCGGATGGCAGCGGGTAGACGCGCCATGGAGCTGCCCTCCCCCGGCCGCGGGCCGACAAGTCGGCCGGGGTAGGGCAGTCGGACCCGGGATCACGCGCCGGAGACCGTCACCTCACCGATCCACGAAGTCGCCCCGCCGTCCCGGCGAACACCCGTACGAGCACGGGAAGAACAACGGGAAGGTACCCCATATGATCGCCATCGGATTCCTCCTCGCGGCGGCGACCGCCGCGTTCGTGGGCCTGCTGATCGGCTACAACACGTCCGGCGGCCCCGAATACACGGTCCGCCTCCTCCACCGCGACCTCGTCACCCTCGACACCCTGGACGCGTTCCTCGCCGGCCTCGCCCTCGCCCTGATCTTCTGCGCCGGGCTCGCGCTGATGGGGGACGGCGCCCGGACGCGTCGGCTCGCCCACGACGTGCGCAGCCTGGACCGGAGCCTGCACGCCCGAGCCGCCCGTCCCGCCACGACCGAGGAGTGGCAGGCCGACGGGGCCGCCCACCCGCACCGCGCCGACACCTCGCAACCCCCCGGGCCACCGCCGCGCAATCCCTACTACGGCTGACCCGGCACCACGGCCGACCGACGCGCGGGACCGGGGCGCAACCGCCGCCCCGGTCCCGCGCGTTCCCGGCGTACGCTCAGGAACTCTTCTCCAGGAACCCCAGCATGTCGTCGGCGTGCTCCTCCTCGACCGAGAGAATGTCCTCGATCACCCGCCGCGTGGTCGGATCCCCGTCGCCGAGCCAGCCGATGATCTCCGTGTACGCCTGGATCGCGATACGCTCCGCGACCAGGTTCTCCCGAATCATCTCGGTCAGATCCGACGACGTCGCGTACTGCGAATGGGCGCGCCCGGCGGCCGTGGACGGGTCGAAGTCCGGTACACCACCGAGCTGGGTGATCCGCGCGGCGAGCTTGTCCGCGTGCTCCTGCTCCTCGTTCGAGTGGACCAGGAACTCCTCCGCGACCGTCTCCCCGTGCACACCCTTCGCCGCGAAGTGGTGTTGGCGATAGCGCAGCACGCACACGATCTCGGTGGCCAAGGCGGTATTGAGCACCTCCACCACCCGCTCCAGGTCCGCCCCGTACGCGGCGGTCACCGGGCCCTTGTCCATCTGCTGCCGAGCCCTGGCCCGCAGGGTCTCCACGTCACTCAGGAATTCCGACATCATTCCTCATCTCGCTCGCTCGATTCCACGCCGTTACCCCGGGCCCTTCCGCGCAATCGCACGAAGTCCACGCCCCGATCCGTGGGGGCGACCCCCGGACATCGAACGGTGCCCGTCCGGCTGCCCCGGTTCGGCCGATCAATGCACGGGTCGCCGGCAGATCCGACCGACAGATCATTGGAAGCGATGAACTCCCGCACCGGCAGCGCCTGTTCGTACAGCGCTCGCCGCCTCGCATCCCACCCCGCACCGGTTCCGACACCGCCCTCACCCATGCGGCCGACCGCACCCGGCGGCACCGCTCGCCGCCCCCGCCGCACAAGGTTGTGATCGGACCATCCGGGTACCCGCTCCCGCCAGGAGAGACCGACCGCATCCTCGCCCGGAGGGCACCCGTGACCGACAAGCCGCAGTCCCGTGCGCGACACCGTGCCACCGTCCGGAGCCTGCTCGCCGAAGCCGGCACGACCTACGCCGAGGAAGCCGACGTGCGGCTCGCGGACAAGCCCGCGCCGCTGTGGCGACTGCTGGTCCTGAGCAATCTCGGCGCAACCCGGATCAAGGCCTCGATCGCCGTCGCCGCCGCCCGCGAACTCTTCGCGGCCGGCGGCGGCACACCCACCGGCCTGGCCGAACTCACCTGGCAACAACGCGTCGACGCGCTCGGCCGCGCCCACTACGTCCGCTACGACGAGGGCACCGCGACCCGGCTGGGCGACTGCGCCGACCTGATCCACCGCCGCTACGCCGGAGACCTGCGCCGGCTCGCCCGCGACGCCGACGAACGGCCCGAACGGGTCCGAGAACTGCTCTGCGAATTCCCCGGCATCGGGCCGACCGGCGCGGGCATGTTCTGCCGGGAGGCCCAGGCCGTCTGGCCGTTCCTGCGCCCGACCCTGGACGATCGGGCCCTGCACGGCGCCGCCCGGCTCGACCTGCCCACCACCACGAAGGCCCTCGCCGCCCTGGTGGCCGCCGACGACCTGGCCCGACTCGCCGCCGCACTGGTCCGCGTCGACCTGGACAAGCACCTGGCCGACCGCATCACCACCGCGACTCCACCACCCGAGTGAACGCGCACACCCACACGGACGTGTCATCGACCACGCCCCGGGTAGCCGCCCGACAGGAAGACGCACAGGAGTACACACAGGAAGTCACGCCCGAACCGCAGGAAGCGAGACGACAACCATGGCCACCCGCCACGAACCCCGCTCCGGCACCAAGGCCCGCATCGTGACCCCGACCCCCGACGCCGTCAAGGACCGCGCGGCCGATCACGGCGCCGCCCCCGGGCGTCGCGCCAAGCGAGGCGCACCCGCCCTCGGCGCAGCGGCGGCCGGAGTCGCCCTCCTGCTCTGGAAGCGCACCAGGACCAGGTCCCGGCGACCCGGCAAGTAGCCCGGGCCCGCACGTAACCGCCGTACGCACGCACACCGAAGGAGGCCGGAATGTCGACGGAATCGGTGCTGCGCCTGCGCATCGCGGCGATCGTGCTGATCGCCGTCGTCATCCTGCTGGTCGTGCTGACCACCCGATGGCTGGCCAGACGCCACAACGGCCACCGCAGGCACTGACGCTCCGACCTACGTCCGCACCCGAGGCGCGCCCCGGCCGCCGTGTACGTGCGCCCGCGTGCCCTGCAGGTCGAACAGGACCAGAAGCTCCACCGCCCCGCCGTCCGCGCTGCCCAGCCAGTGCGGCAGCGAGGTGTCGAACTCGACGGCGTTGTCGGCCTGCACCGTGACGTCCCGCTCGCCGACCACCAGGCGCAACGTGCCGCCGAGCACGTACAGCCACTCGAACCCCTCGTGGGTCTGCAACGTCGGTTCGAGCGGTTCCGGCCGCGCGGGAATGATCATCTTGAACGCCTGTGTGCCACCCGGCCGTCGGGACAGCGGCACGAAGGTCATCCCGAACCGCCGGATCGGCTTCAGGTGGATGCGCGGATCGCCGGCGCGCGGGGCGCCCACCAGATCGTCCAGCGGGACGTCGTAGGCATCCGACAGGAGCAGCAGCAGTTCGAGGGTCGCCCGACGCCGACCGCTCTCCAGCCGGGACAGGGTGCTTTCGGACACCCCGGTGGTCGCGGAGAGATCGGCGAGGGTGATGCCACGCGCCTGCCGCAGCGCCCGCAGCCGCGGTCCGACCGCGTCGAGCACGTCTTCCAGTGCAGAGTCCATGGGACCAGCTTGCCGAAACGGCAAGGAAGCGCGCCACCCGGTGGTACGTCGGCCGAGACTGGCCGCACCGACACCGAGGGGAAGGACCCCCATGGACCACTCCGACGCCGCACCGCACCGCAACGACGCGACACCGCACCCCACCGAAGCGGCGCCGCATCCCACCGATTCGGCGCCGCACCCCACCGACGCGCACCCGTCCGGGGACGACGCCGCCCGCTACTGGGACTCGGTCTACGCCGGGCGCCCCGCGCCCACCGACCCTCGGCCGAACGCCCGCCTCGTCGAGACGGTCACCGCACTGCCCCCGGGCGACGCGCTGGATCTCGGATGTGGTGGCGGCGGCGACGCGCTGTGGCTCGCGGACCGCGGCTGGCAGGTCACCGCCCTCGACGTCTCGGCCGTGGCCACCTCCCGGCTCGCCCGGTTGGCCCGCGCCCGCGGCCTGGGCAATCGCATCACCGCCACGCCGCAGGACATCCGCGCCGCGCTGCCCGACCTGCGCTTCGACCTGGTCAACGCGCACTACTTCCACACCCCGTACGCCCAGGACCGCACCGCCGTCCTGCGCTCCGCCGCCGACCTGCTGCGCCCGGGCGGACGACTGCTGGTCGTCGACCACGGTTCGACGGCGCCGTGGTCGTGGAACCAGAACCCGGACGTGCGGTATCCGACGCCCCGAGAGGTCGTGGCGCCGCTGCGCCTGTCCCCCACGCGGTGGCGGGTGGAACGCGCGGACATGCCGCACCGGATCGCGGTCGGCCCCGACGGCCGCACCGCCGAGGTGATCGACCACATCCTGCTCGTCCGCCGCACCGCGTGACACCGCTCCCGCCGAAACCAGCCCTCCGCACCACTGGCCGGCCCCCACCACGCACCAGGAGAATCCCGTGCCCACCCGCCGCCGTGACACCCCGCCGCCCCGCACCGCGAACACCGAAGTCGACGTCCTGCGCGGATTCCTCGACTACCTGCGCGCCTCGATCGCCGCGAAGGTCGACGGAGCCCCGGAACCCGCGGTGCGCACCGCGGCGGTGCCCTCGGGTACGAACCTGCTCGGCCTGCTCACCCACCTGACCGCCGTCGAGGGCGCGATGTTCCTCGGCGAGAAGGTCACCGACTGGCAGGCGACGTTCCGACCCGCCGCCGAGGACGGTGTCACCGACGTCGTCGCCCGCTACCGGGAGACCGTCGACCGCGCGAACACGATCCTCGACACCTGCACCGACCTCGGCGCCCCGCTCCCCCGGCCGGGCCGCCCCGGCTCGGCACCGAGCATGCGCTGGGCGCTCACCCACATGATCGAGGAAACCGGTCGCCACGCCGGCCACGCGGACATCCTCCGCGAACTCGTCGACGGCGCCACCGGTCGCTGAACCCGCCGCCGGCCGGGCCCGACTACGAGGCCGTCGGGGCCGCCGGTCCGGGACCGTCCGCAACGAGGTTGTCGATGATCAAGCCGAGGGCGAAGTCGAACCGGTCGTGTCCCTCCCCCGAGGTCAGTTCGGCCGCATGCCGCCTGATCCGCGGAAACCGGTCGGCCGGAAGTGCCTCGAACCGGCCGACCAGTTCGTCCCGACTGAGCACCCACGCGTAGTCCGGGTGCTTCTGCCGCTGCCCGAGCAGCGAGCGCTCCAGCGCGTAGGCGGCGACGTAGAGGGAGAGGCTGTCGATCGCCCACGCGGCCGTCCGCGGTGCGACGCCCCCCGCGAGCAGGATCGCGAGCAGCCCCTCGTTCACCCGCAACGTCTCCAGATTGGTCGGGACCATGGCGAGCGCGGCGCGCGAGATGCCCGGGTACATCAGGAACTGGTCGCGCAGTTGCCCGCACACGTCGCGGGTCTGGGCCCGCCAGGTCGCCGGGTCGGGCTCCGGCAGCACGATCCGCGAGCACAGGCGGCCGATGATCAGGTCGTCGATGTCGTCCTTGTTGACGATGTGCGCGTACAGCGAGGACGGCCCGGTGCCGAGCACGTGGGTGATCCTGCGCACGGTGAGCGAGTCGTATCCCTCGGTGGCGACCACGTGCAACGCGGCATCGGTGATGCGTTCGAGGGTGATCGGCTCCCGGCGCGGGGGCGTCGGCGCGGGCTCGGCGGGCTGCGGTGCGTGGCGGGCGGCTCGGTCCCGCCTCGGCTGGTCGGAGGGCATGGGCACATCCTAGCTTGACGCGAACTAAGTTCGTTGCGTAGAACTTAGTTCATGACTACTGAACTAAGTTCGTCGACGGTTCCGCGGGCCGACCCGCTGCCGCTGCGCCGGGCGTGGCTGGTCCTGGCCGTCGTCTTCATGGCCGAGATCATGGATCTCCTCGACTCCGGCATCGCCAACCTCGCCGGCCCGTCGATCCGCGCCGACCTCGGCGGCGGTCCGATGACGCTGCAGTGGGTGCTGACCGCCTATACCGCGGCGTTCGCCCTCGGCCTGGTCACCTCCGGCCGGCTCGGCGACATCCTCGGCCGGCGCCGGCTGTTCCTGCTCGGCATGTCCGGATTCACCCTGGCATCACTGGCCTGCGGTCTCGCGCCCAACCCCGGCTTCCTGATCGCCGCCCGCCTGCTTCAGGGACTGTTCGGGTCCGTGACCATCCCCCAGGGCATGGCCCTGGTCAAGGTCGTCTTCCCCCCACAACACCTGCGCAAGGCGCTGATGCCGTTCGGCCCGATCATGGGCCTGGCCACCGTGGCCGGACCCATCCTGGCCGGCTGGCTGCTCGACCTGAACCCGTTCGGCACCGAGTGGCGCTCGATCTTCCTGATCAACATCCCCTTCGGCATCGCCGCCCTGGCCCTCGGCCGACGGGTCCTGCCGCACGACAGCGGCGAGGACCCGAGTGCCCGCCTGGACGTGACCGGCGTCGGACTGCTCACCGCGGGGTCCGCGCTGCTGATCGTCCCGCTCATCCAGGGACAGGAGCTGGGCTGGCCCGCCTGGACCTACCTCACGATGGCCGCCTCGATCGTGGTGTTCGCCCTCTTCGTCCGCTCCGAACAGCGCAGCCCGCACCCCGTCATCACCCCGTCCCTGTTCCGCCGGCGCAGCTTCGTCGTCGGACTGCTGATCGTCGGCGGCTTCTACGCCTCGCTCAGTGCGTTCGTGCTGGTCATCAACCTGCTGCTGCAACTCGGTCTGCACTGGACGCCGCTGCGCACCGGCCTGACCCTGATCCCCTGGGCGCTCGGCACCGCCGTCGCGGTCCTGCTCGCGGGCGCCGTACTGGCCGAGAAACTCGGCCGCGCCACCCTGCGCATCGGTCTGTCCGTCGCGATCGTCGGCCTCCTCGGCCTGTGGTGGTCCACCGCGCACTGGTACACCGACGTCACCGTCTGGCGACTGGTCCCGTCGCTCTTCCTGACCGGCTTCGGCGCGGGCCTGATGTTCGTCCCGCTCTTCGACTTCGTCCTCGGCGACGCCACGACCGAGGAGGTCGGCTCCGGCGCGGGCATGCTCAACGCCGTCCAGCAGTTCGCCGGAGCCATCGGCGTCGCAGCCCTGGGCACCGTCTTCTTCAGCCGCGTCGCACACGGCGGCACCCGCGCCTACTTCCACGCCGCGGAACTGGTCTTCGCCATCTGCGCCGCGCTGTACCTCCTCACCCTCCTGCTCGTCGGCCTGCTGCCGAAGCACTCCCAGCAGGCCCACTGAGCGCCTTCACGGGGATCGAGGGTCGATTTTCGGCCATGCGGCCCACCGCATGACGGAAAGTCATCGCTGATCAACTCGATGTAACGCACATCACGTCCACGATCACCGCTCGACGTCACTCGGTGGCTCACGGTTGTGCGAGTATGTGTCATGTGAGATGTGAAATGTCACACCTCATCAGCGATCAACGTCCGTTCCGGGCGTCACAACACGGAGGTATCCCCATGAAGAAGGTCGTCATCACCGCGGCGGCGATAGGCGTGGCCGGTCTGAGCGTCCTCGCGACGGCGCCGGTCGCGTCCGCCGACGACACGCAGCCGACCACGCCGACGTCGGTCACCTGCGGCACCTACGGCCTGCAGTCGGGCCTGTCGACCAAGGTGTGCGCGGAGGTCACCGGTGAAAATGTCCAGCTCTTCGGCCAGGTCGGGCTCGCCGGCCCCCCGTCCCCGGGCGGCCCGTACCCCCAGCCGCTCCCGGTGACGCTGCGCCTGACCGGCAACGTGTCCGGCGTGTCCCTCGGCGCGGTCAGCCGCAACGACGTCTTCAACTTCACCACGATCAAGGTGTACGGCGTCGGCGGCGCGATCAAGTGTGGCTCGACCATCCACGGCAGCTTCGAGGTGGAGTCCTACCAGTGGCCCGCCCGCCCGGTGACCCTCGACCTGCCCGTGCCCTGCTGACCCCGGATCACACAACGACGGCCCCCGGGAGGCGAGTTCCCGGGGGCCGTCGTCACACGTCTACTTGGATTCGACGCGACCCATGGGCTTCGGCGCGGACGTCGGCGCGTCGCACGCCGTGCCCCTGCCCGTGCGAGAGCAGGAGGATCGGCAACCCGCTCCCGGTCACGGGCGCGGTGACGCGCACCTGAAGATCCACGGCGCGACCGGGCGCGGGGATCACCACCGGCCGAACGGCCGGTCTCGACGCTGGACGGCTACGACGCGGAGCGCTGCCCGGTCGCCCGCCACGTCATCGAGGTATCCGACGGCAACGCCCGCTCCCGGACCTGCTATCGCATCGACGACGAGCTCCTCCCCACCGCCGTCGCCCGCGACCCCGACCCGCCGACTCGTTACCGCGCCCCCGTGGAGCGCGCCGCGTCGGCCCCGACCGATCCACCCGACTGGGGCCCCATCAAGCGCAGTTGCAGCGTCATCGCGAACCGTGCCGCCGGGTCCTGGAGGTCGACTCGGCCCACCTTGGCCAGGCGACGCATGCGATAGCGGAACGTGTTCGGGTGCACGAACATGCTCGCCGACGCGGAGGCCACGTCGCCGAAGGCGTCCAGCCACGCCCGCAGCGTCTCGACCAGGTTCGACTGGTGCTTGGCGTCGTAGGCGACCAATCGTGCCAGCGGGCCCACCAGTTCGTCACCGTTGACGGCGGCGAGGTCGCGCATCTCCAGGAGCAGCGCGTCGATGTGCACGTCGGCGATCGAGGCGACCCGCAGCTTCACCTCACCGCTCGACAACACCCGCAGCGCACGGTCGGCGTTTCGACGCGAGCGGCGCAGCGCGGTGGGCTCCTCCGCGATCGATCCGACGCCGATCAGCGCCTTGACCCGATCGCCGGTGCGTTCCAGGAAGTTGTCGGCGATCTGTACGGCCCGCTCGCGCGCGGCGCTCGGATCGCCCGGCGCGGGCAGCACGGCGTAGGCGACGTCGCCCAGGAGCGCGACGGCCGAGCGGGGTTGCACGGCGTGGAGGTGTACCGCGAAGGCCGAGGTCAGTCGTTGCCGTTCGGCGGTGAGTCGGGTGTCGTCCTCGGCCCCGTCCGGGACCACGCCCAGCGCGAGCACCACCGTCGGCTCGTGCACAAGACCCAGGCGGGCCAGCGCGTCGGTAGCGCCGGCGCCGCCCTCCAGGACCGTGGTGACCAGGTCGGCGCGCAGCCGGTGCTCGGCGTCGGTGCCGGCCCGGTGGCGCAGCAGGTGCAGGGCCACGAGCTGGGCGGCGTCCCGGAACGCGGCGGTGCGCTCCGGGCTGAGCGGTTCGCGGACCGCTGCCCACACCGAGCCGAGGATCTCGTCGCCCGCCCGGACCACGACCGCCGTGCGCCAGAGCGCGGGCTCGTCCGGGTCGTCGACCGCCGGGGCGATGAGCAGCGGCTCCCCGGTGCGGTACAGCTCCTTGAACACGCCCCGGCTCTCGAAGACACGCAGGTACTTCTCCGGGACGCGGCGGGCGAGGATGGTCTCCACGCGTGACGGGTCGGCCTCGTCCTGTCGGCCGGAGAAGGCGAGGATGTGCGAGCGGCGGTCCTCGATGGTGATGGGGGCGTCCAGCAGCGTGGCCACGGCGTTGGCCAGCGCGAACAGGTCTCCCGAGGGCACGCCCCCCAGGGTCTGCCCACCGGCGTCGCCGAAGTCGCCTTCGGTGAGCAAGGTGCGGAGCATGGCCGCGAGTTGGGCCCAGGACGCGCCCCGGGTCAGCGCCAGCACGGCGATGCCCGTCTCGGCGGCGACGCGCGCGACCTCCTCGTCGGGCTCGACGGGTCCGCGCACGATCAGGGCGGTGACGCCGTGCACGCGGAGCGTGCCCAGGAGCCGGGCGATCTCGGCGGGTCCGTGCACGGCCGGTCCCAGCACCACGGCGTGCCGGGGGTAGGCCGGTTCGTCGTACGGGTCGTGAATGACCACCCCGCCGATCTCCTCCACGGTGTCCGCGTCGCCGTGGACAAGATCGAGGAACGTGCGGCCGAAATCCTCGACCACGCGGGCAAGGCTTCGGCGGTGGTGGTTCGTCACGTGGGTGTCACCTCGGTGCGGCAAAACGATACGGTCCCCGATGTCGTACCCGACGATCACTGTCGAAGGGAAGATCACCGGGGGATCGAACCACGCCGAGCACCCGGGCGAAGCCGGGACAAACCGTCGGCCCGATCCTGTCGGCGACGCGGGTGCCGTCAGGCCGTGGCGTGGTCGGGAAGCAGGCGGGCGCGGAGGAATGCGAGGACTTCGTCACGGGCTCGCACGGTGGGGTGGCCTTCCTCGTCGACGAGGTGCGCGGTGACCACGCTGTGCGGGGTCCGGACCACGTCGCGGAAGAACGGCGGTGGTGCGGGGTTGGCGTACTCACCGGGGAGGACGCGGCCGTCGAAGCGGTCGCCGAGGAGTTGTGCGTAGGCGGCGAAGCGTTGGCCGGTACACCACGTGTCGTTGTCGAAGCGCAGGCCGAGTGCGGTGAGTTCGTCACGCTCGAAGCGCTCGCGGATGGCGGCCGCGTCCTCGGGCGACAGTTCCAGGGCGGCGGGATCGTCCAGTGGAAGTGAGGGTTGGCCGAGGACCGGGGCGATGACGGCCGGCTCCAGCGTCATGCTCAGCGCGAAGTTGCCGGTGAAGCACATCCCCACCGCGCCGACGCCGGGTCCGCCGCACTCGTCGTGCGCGGCCTTGGCCAGCGCGCGCAGCCACACCGCCACCGGACTCGTGCCGCCGCCCGCGAACGCCCTGAACTCCTTGCTGACGCAAGCCCGTTTGAGGATCGGCTCGGCGAGCTCGACGGTGGGATACGCCCCGTCGACACCGAAGAGCGACGGCATGTAGACGGTGAACCCCGCATCGCGTACCCACCCGGCGAAGCGCACCACGTCGGGGCTGATGCCCGGCATCTCGGGCAGCACGATCACCGCGGGCCCGTTCCCGGCCACGTGGACGGTCTTCTCGTCCCCGGACAGCGAGAGTACGCGTTTCGCGAAGCCGTCCAGCCCGGCGCCGTCGTCGACACCCATGTTCCGCGCCTCCACTATGCGATCGATCGGTCGTAATTATCGCCGACGCTACACGACCGATCGATCGCATACAATCGGCGCATGGCCCCGGACACCCGTGACCCCGCCGCGAATTCCCCCGCGCCGCGCGCCGACGGCCGCCGCGCCCGCGGCGACCGGACCCGGCACGAAGTCGCCCGGCAGGCCGCCATGTCCGCGACCGTGCACGGACTGGACGCCATCACCGTCGGCGCGCTCGCCGCCCGGACCGGGCACAGCAAGAGCGGGATCCTCACGGTGTTCGCCAACCGGGAAGCCATCCAGATCGCCGCCGTCGCCGAGGCCCGCGCCCTGTACCTGCGGCACGTCGTCGAGCCCTCGTGGCCCGCCGCCCCGGGACGGCCCCGACTCCGGGCCCTGCTCGACAACTGGGTCGCCTACCTGCGCGACGGCGTCTTCCCCGGCGGGTGCTTCATCACCACGACCTCGGTCGAATACGGCCGCCGCGAAGGCCCCGTCGCCGACGCGGTCCGCGACCTCGCCCGCGAGTGGCTGCATCTGCTGGAGTCGGAACTGTCCGCCGCCGGCAGCCACTTCCCGACCGACGACGCCTTCCGCATCGACGCCTACCTGCGCGCCGCCAACACCCGCTACCAACTCTTCGGCGACGACACCGAGTTGGACCGCGCCAAACGCCTGTCCCTGGAGGTGCTCGGCGCCTGACGCCGACCCTCCAAGGCATTGTCGCCGAGCTGGTCCCGTTCGGTGCGTCGGGGGGTGCCCGGCCGAGCCCCCACGCGCCGCATCGTATCCGCGCGTCACACCGTCACCAATACGTTGATCGCGACCGCCACCGCCACGAGGGCCGGGACCACCCACGGCCAGAGCGGGCGTTCCTTCGAGGCTGCCATTCGGGTCGATCGTGCATCGGGATGCGCGTCCTTTTGACCGCCGTGCACCGCTCCGCACCCCATCCCGCGCACGGGCATATCCGGGGAGGTCGCCAGGGGTGTGCCGATGGTGGTGCGGGCACCACCATCGGGCCGCGCGACTACACCCGATCGAGCGGGATGCCCGGGTCGGCCAGCCTTTCCGGGTCCACGGCGCGGCCGGAGCGCACGAGTTGCCCGATGGCTTCGGTGACATCCCAGACGTTGACGTTCATCCCGGCCAGCACGCGGCCCTCGGCCAGCCAGAAGGCGATGAACTCCCCGCCGGCCGGGTCGCCCCGGAACAGCACCCGGTCGTACTCGCCCGGTTCGGCGTAGCCGGTGTACTCCATGCCGAGTTCGTATTGGTCGGTGAAGAAATAGGGGATGCGGTCGTACGACACGTCCCGATCGAGCATCGAGCGCGCCGCGGCGGGCGCCTGGTTGAGCGCGTTGGCCCAGTGCTCGACCCGGATGCCCCGGCCCAGGACGGGATGCAGCGCGTTGGCGACGTCGCCGGCCGCGTACACGTCGGCGGCCGAGGTGCGCAGCGCGGCGTCGGTACGGATTCCGTTGTCCACGGTGAGCCCGGCGGCTTCGGCGAGCGCGGTGTTCGGGGTGACGCCGATCCCGACGACGACCACGTCCGCGGCCACCTCCGTGCCGTCGCCGAGCCGGACCCCGGTGACCTTGCCGCCGTCGCCGGTGATCTCCGCGACGTCGGCGCGCAACCGGAACTCGACGCCGTGCGCGGTGTGGAGGTCGAGGAAGATCCGGGCGACCTCGTCGCCGAGCACCCGCAGCAGCGGCAGCGGGGCCGCCTCGACCACGGTCACCGGGCACCCGTGCCCGCGCGCCGCGGCGGCGGTCTCCAGGCCGATCCAGCCACCGCCGATCACCACGACCCGACGGCCGGCGCGGAAGTCCGCCAACAGCCGGTCGCTGTCGGCCAGGCGACGCAGATAGCGCACGCCGTCCAGGTCGGCGCCGGGTACGGGCAGTCGGCGCGGCGTGGCACCAGTGGTCAACAACAGCTTGGCGTAGTCGATGCGCTCGCCGTCGTCCAGCACGACGGCGGACGCCGCGAGGTCGATCGCGGTGACCGTACGCCCCAGGCGCAGTTCCACGTCGTGGTCGGCGTACCAGGTCTCCTCGTGTACGTAGGCGTCGTCGCGGGGGTTCTTGCCGAGCAGGTATCCCTTGGACAGGGGCGGGCGTTCGTAGGGATACTCCCCTTCGTCGCCGATCAGCACGATCCGGCCCGCGTATCCCTCGGCACGCAGGGTCTCCGCCGCCTTGGCGCCGGCGAGGGACGCGCCGACGATCACGTACGGGGAGCCTGTCGAAGTCGTACTCATGGCCGACCCTTTCGTCACACTGCACGGCAACCTCCCGGCAGCGTAGCGATCACACAGTGCCCATGGCTCGTCACGCCACGTGCCGACCGCGAACGAAACCCGGCACCGCGCTCACGATTTCCTCACGGTCGGCGGCGCACGATGGGCCCGTTCCGCGCACCCCGCGCGGTCGTACCCCTTCGCCGATCCCTCCGGAGTCTCGACCATGCGCCCACCGGCCCGCCGTCGCCGCACCCTTCTCCTCGCGCTCGCCGGGGTGGTGACGGCGACCCTGCTCACGGGGTGCGCGTCGGAGGGCATCGAGATCGCGGCGGATCCGCCGACGCCCGCGTCTATCGCCCCACCCGCTCCGGGCGTGGTGCGCCCCGAGCCGCATGCCCGGTTCGACTACCAGATCGGCGGCGCCTACGCCCCGCCGCCCGGCGTACGCGTGGTGTCCCGCGACCGCACCGCCCGCCCCGAACCGGGCCGGTACAACATCTGCTACATCAACGCCTTCCAGGTCCAACCCGACGCCCTCGACCGATGGCAGCGCGAACACCCGGACCTGCTGCTGCGCGACGGCGGCACCATCGTGATGGACACCGAGTGGCACGAGGCCCTGCTCGACATCTCCACCGACGCCAAACGCACCGCCCTCGCCGCGATCGTCGGCGACTGGATCGACGGGTGCGCCCGGTCGGGTTTCCAGGCCGTCGAGCCGGACAACCTCGATTCCTACACCCGCTCCCACCGCCTCCTCACCCCGGCCGACGACATCGCGTTCGCCCGCCTCCTCGCCGCCCGGGCGCACGCCGCCCACCTGGCCATCGCCCAGAAGAACGGCGCCGAACTGCTCGACCGCGGCACCGATGTCGGCTTCGACTTCGCGGTGGCGGAGGAGTGCGGCCGGAACAACGAATGCGGCGCGTACGCCTCGGCCTACGCGAACCGCGTCTTCGTCGTCGAGTACGCCAAGCCCCACTTCACCGCGACCTGCCGGGTCTGGGGCGAGAAGTTGTCGGTGGTCCTGCGCGACCGGGACGTGACGCAGGCGGGCAACCGGGAGTACCGCTACGAAACCTGCTGAGCGCCGGCGGCTTCCCCCACCCGGATCAACCCTCGCCGATCCTTGCACCCGTGCCCGATCAAGCCGCTACGGTTCCGGTCAAAGCCCACCCATCCGGACCGGAGAGCACGTGAGCAACGACGAACCCCTGGAAGACTGGGCGGCCCGACGCGAGCAGCGGCTGCGTCCCGTCGGCGAACGCAAGGCCGTACACCTCACCGGCCCGCCCCGCGCGTCCCACGTCGATCGTGAGGCACCGCGCGTCGTCCTGGAATGGGACGGCTACCAGTGGGTCGCCCTGGCCGTCGCCGCGAACTACCTCGAAGCGGCACGGCTGTTGTATCCGTGGTCACGGGAGGGAGCCGCCGAGGACGGTACGACGGCCGCCCACCGCACGCAACCGGGCCCGTACCTGGGCGAGGGCACCGGCCGCCACCGTGGGACGACGTAGCACGAGTGCGACAACTCGCGGGGGCCATGGGCGAGTTCGGCCACCGTCCCCTCGCCTCCGTCATCGCCCTGGCAGTCGCGGCAGGCCCGTGACGGCGGTGACCAGGGAGTACAGGGCGTTGTTGGCGGCGATGAACATGCGGTTGCGCTTGGCGCCGCCGAAGGTGATGTTGGCGACGGGTTCGGGGGTGCGGATGCGGCCGATGAGGGTGCCGTCGGGGGCGTAGCAGTGCACCCCGTCGGCCATCGCCGCCACCCACAACCGACCCCCGTCGTCGAAGCGGATGTTGTCGAACCGCCCGTCGCCGGCCCGGCATTCGACGAACACCTCGCCCTCCGAAAGGGTCCCGTCCGCGCGGACGTCGAACACGCGCACATGGTTGGCGCGGGTGTCGGAGACGTACAGCCGGCGCTCGTCGACGGACAACACCAGACCATTGGGCCCGGCGAACCCGTCGGCGACCAACCGCACATCCGCGGTGACCGGGTCGATCCGGTACACGTTCGTCGCGCCGATCTCGCTCTCGCCGCGGTGCCCCTCGTAGTCGGTGGTGATGCCGAAGTCGGGGTCGGAGAAGTAGATCGAGCCATCCGAGTGAACGACCGCGTCATTGGGGCTGTTCAGCCGCTTGCCTCCGAAACGATCGGCCAACACGGTGACGGAGCCGTCGTGTTCGGTGCGGGTGACCCGACGATTGCCCTGTTCGCAGGTGATCAGTCGACCCTGCGCGTCGAGGGTGTTGCCGTTGGGATGCCCGGCCGGTGAGCGGAAGACGCTCACCACCCCATTGGTCTCGTCCCAGCGCATCAGGCGGTCGTTGGGAATGTCGCTCCAGATCAGGTAGCGCCCGGCCGGGAAGTACAGCGGTCCCTCCGACCAACGACCCCCGTCGTACAGCGTCTCCAGTCGGTCGTCGCCGTAGATGCACCGCTCGGTGCGGAACCGTTCGTCGATCACGTCGTAGATCGGAGTTCGTGCGTCGGACATCGTCTCGCAACTCCTCGTTGTCACAGAACATCATCTCGTGCTTTGCAATGATTACAGAATAGGATTCGACCACGTCAATACCGAGCCGAACGCGCCGCACCTCTCTCCGGCGCCGCCGACCTCACCCGTTAGCATCGAGCCCCCGCGATCGACACCACCCCACGGAGGACCCATGGACGACGTCGATCGGGGCCTGCTCGCGCTGCTCCAAGCCGACGCGACGCGCACCTACGCCGACCTCGGCCGGGAGATCGGCCTGTCGGCCGGCGCCACCCACGAGCGGGTCCGCAAGCTCCGCGCCGCCGGCGTCATCCGCCGCACCACCGTCGACGTCGACCCCGCCGCCGTCGACCTCGACGTGCTCGCCTTCGTCACCGTCGACTCGGTCGCCTGGATCGGCGACTCCGGACCGGCCTTCGCCGCGATCAGCGAGATCCAGGAGGCGCACGTCGTCGCCGGCACGGCCTCCGTCCTGCTCAAGGTCCGCACCACGTCGACCGGCGCCCTTCAGGACGTACTGCGCCGCATCCACGCCATCGCCGGGGTGAGCAGCACCCAGGCCACGATCGCCCTGGACACCTTCTTCGAACGCCCCGCCCCCACCGGCGGCACGCCGACACCGGTCGGGACCGAGCCCGACAAACGTTGACCCGAGGCGGCCCACGCGCGCGTCGGGTCGCACGCCACCCCGCCGCGCCCTACGAACCGCCGGACGTCGCCCCGACCGCGTCGCCGGCCGACCGGGTCGCGCGCCTGCCGCGCCACCACGCGTCCGGATCCCATCTCGGCCGCCCACGCGCGAAGCGGTGGCAGCACAGTCCGATCAACGCCGCGCACAGATGCCCGGTCGCGGTGACGTCCCGCTGCGAAAGCAACGGCAGGCCCACGTACAGGGCCAGGCCCACCGCGTAGGCCCAACGCCAACGGCCGGCGATGCCGTGGAACAGCAGCCCGGCGACCGCCATGTAGCCGTAACTGGGCCCGACATCCACCTGAAGGCGCGCACTCTCCGCCAGCGTGCCCTCGTGGATCCGGACCAGGACCAGCGCCTGGCTGATGCACGTGGCACCCACATGGCCGAACGCGGCGACCGTGAGCATGCGCCGAGTGCCCACCCACCGTTCGGCGACCGCGCACAGCGCGGTGAGTATCACGACGAACCTGATCACGTGCCAGCCCTCGGCCCACACCGCGCTGGCCGGCATCACCCACAGCGGCCTGGTATCGAGATTGTGCAGGTTCGTACTCTGCCGACGCAGAAAGGCCACCCGCTCGTCGGCGGTCAGCCGCACATACATGTCGAGCGTCGTGACGTGAATGATCAACAGCCAGAGGTACGTGGCCGGCGCCGACACGACCCAGGCGCACATCGCGCCGACGGCACGCCGCGTCGAGTCGAGGGTTGACGCGAGCAATGGTTCCCCCATCGGGATGCGGACGTCCGTACCGATCCAACCGCGCGGATCCCCGACCGAACTCCCGGCCCGACGCGCACAGACGCACACGGCCGCACGACGCGAGGCCGCACGACGCGTACGGACAACAGGGTATGCCGGCGACCCGCGCGTCCCGCCCCTCGCACCGGCCACCGGCAGGCGACGGCCTCGGGGCCGCCCGGCGGAAAACCGGCGTCGCGGCGGATCCGTGTCGCTATCGTTACTCACCGTCCGCGCCCGTTCGGGGTGCGCCACGGAAAGGCCCACGGTGTTCACGAGCGTCCTGATGGTCGAGCAGCCGCTGTCCGCGGCGGACGTCGACCTCGTCACCACTCTCCACGACGACACGATGTCCTTCGTCGTACTGCTGCAGCCGCGCGGCGCCGAGGACCGTCTGCTGCGCGCCATCGACGACGTCGCCCTGGGCGAACTCCAGGAGGCGGTCCACGAATCCGACGAGCCCGAGGGCGAGGAGGCGCTTCGGCCCGCCGCCCTCGCCCTGGAGCACTCGCTCCGCAGCCTGCGGGACACGGGCAGCGAGGCCGTCGGACAACTGGTCGAGGGCCATCCGCTCGATCTGCTCCGGGCCGTGGTCGAGGAGACGCACGCAGACGAGGTGATCGTCCTGACCGCCCCGCACCTGGTCGAGGAGTTCTTCCACCGGGACTGGGCGAGCCGCGCCCGACACAAGGTGGGTGTGCCGGTGCTGAAGCTGTACGCCCACAACGACGACGAGGAGTGACGCGCGTCGCCGCCACGCGTCGCCCGGGTCGACGCGGGTCGGCGGCCGTCGGCGGGGAGCCGACGGCCGCCTGATCACACCGGGTCGAGGGGTCGACGGGTTATCGGAGGGGTTATCGGAGGACGCCCCGAACGGCCTCGGGGTCAATGGGCGCGAGGGGCGCGGCCCCGCCCGCGCTCTCGGCCGTGAGCCCCGGCGGCGGGGTCACGTACACGGGGGTGGGATCGGCCTCGGGGGCGCAGGTCTTGGCGATCCGGCCGCCGCCCCTGGGGAGGCTGCCGTCGCGCAGGTAGGCGGTGAAGGTGTCGTCCAGGCAGGCGTTGCCGTGGAACAGGATCTCGTGGAAGCTGCCGCCGGTCTGGACGACCAGCTTGGAATTCGGCAGCGCGTCGCGCATCGCGAGGCCGCCCTCGTACGGCGTGGCGGCGTCCTCGGTGGCCTGGAAGAGCAGGACGGGCGGCAGGCCCTTGCCGGTGATCTTCAGCCGGCCCGCCTGGTTGCCCTGGTAGGGCCAGAACATGCAGGCCGCGTTGTACCACATGTTGTTATAGGTGTAGAAGGGCGCGGTCGCGTTGACCCGGGCCTGGTCCTTCTTCCAGAACTCCCAGTCGCGCGGCCAGGCGTTCTCCGTGCACTGCGCCGCGTTGTACGCCGGGAAGGTGGCGTCGTCGGTGCCCGGCGCGGCGTAGCGGTTGTAGGCGATGTTCAGCGGCCTGGTGTCGTGTTGGGTGACATACGCGGAGAGCACGGTGGCCATTCGGGGCCAGCGCAGGAAGTTGTAGCCGCCGCCGTAGAAGGTGTCCTCGAACTCGGCGGGGCCGATCTTGCCGGGCGCGGGCGCGGCGTCGACGGGGTCGGTCCGCAGCGCGGCCTCGACCTGGTCGTACGCCCGCCGGACGGCGGCGGCGTCGGTGCCGAGGTGGTAGACCGGGTCGGCCTTGGCGGTCCACTCGGCGAACGCGTCGAAGCGGCGCTGGTGTTCCCTGTCCTGGAGGATGTTGTGGTCGTACCAGCTGATGGTCGGGCCGACGATGCTGTCCAGCACCATGCGGCGCACGCGTGACGGGAAGAGTTGGCCGTAGGTGGAGCCCAGCGAGGTGCCCCAGGATCCGCCGTAGAAGTTGATCTTCGACGCGCCCAGTGCGCGTCGGATGCTGTCCATGTCGCGCGCGTTGTCGACGGTGGTCATGTGCGGCATCAACCAGGACCAGTCGGCCGTACAGTCGGCGGCGTATCCGGCGGCCTTCGCCAGCCACGCCTTCGAAGTGCCCTGGCTGATCTGGTAGTCGGGCCGTTCGCCGTGGAAGTAGGTCGCGTCGCACACGACATGCGGTTCACTGCCGTTGGTGCCGCGCGGGTCGAAGCCGATCCAGTCGTAGGTCGAGGCGACGTCCTGGGGGATCTGCCCGGAGATGAACGCGGGCATCCACAACCCCGAGTCCCCGGGGCCGCCCGGGTTGAGCAGGATCGGCCCCTGCCGCTTGTCACTGGGCGCCGTGGCGGGCAGTCGGTTCACCTTGATCTTGATCTTGCGGCCGCGCGGGTCCGCGTAGTCCACCGGCACGTCGAGCATCGCGCATTCGAGCGCGGGTGTGGTGGCGTCGTTACAGGAACTCCAGACGAGTTTTCCCTGCCCGGTGTCCTCGGCGGCGGGATCGTCGGGCGCGGCACTGACCGACGCTCCCCCGAGGGCCACGATCGCGGCGACCGCCGAGCACAGGGCGATGACTTTTTTCATGCTGAGCATGATGTGATATGTGAAATTGCATAACCAGCCCACCGTCCACACGTTGCCAAGCTTTTACTCACGGCGGTCGGCGTTTTCGACCCGACCGGCGGTCGGCGGCGGTCACCGTTGGTCACCGGCCGCCCGCATCGGCCGCTCGTTTCCGCTGCGGGGCGCCGGCCGGAGCGGGGGCGGTGGGGATGGCGGACTTCGGGGCGGGGGCGGGGAGTTGGCCCGCGACGATGGCGGCCAGGGCGAGAGCGAAGCCGGCGAGTTGGATCGGGCCCAGCGTCTGGTCGAGGACGACGGCACCCAGCGTCGCGGCGACCAGCGGGGAGAGCAGGCCGAGGACCGCGACGGAGGTGACGGGCAGCAGGCCGATGCCCTGGAACCACAGGACGTAGGTGATCAGGCCGCCGACCACGCCCAGCCAGAGGTAACCGGCGGCGGCGTTCGTGTCGATCGCCGGTGGCGCTCCCTCCGCCAGGAAGGTGACCGGTACCAGGAACAGGCCCCCGGCGGTCATCTGCCACCCGGCGAAGGCCAGTGGGCCGACCCCGTCCGGGCGTCCCCAACGTTTGGTGAGCGTCAGGCCGGACGCCATCATGGCCGCGCTCCCAAGGCCCGCCACGATACCCATGGTGTCGAGCGCCGCGTTCGGCCCGATCACCACCAGGCCGACGCCGACCGCGCCTGTCACGCCCCAGAACAGCCGCCGCAGGGACAGGCGTTCGTGCAGCACGCCGACGGCCAGGACGGCGACGATCAGCGGCTGGGCCGCGGACAGCGTGGCGGCGACGCCGCCGGGCAGGCGTTCGGCCGCGATGAACAGCAGCGGCAGGAACAGTCCGATGTTCAGGACGCCGAGCGCCGCGGCCTTGGCCCACCAGGCGCCGCGCGGCAGCGTCCGGGTGAACGCCAGCGCGATCAGGCCGGCGGGCAACGCGCGCATCAGGCCCGCGAAGAGCGGGTGGCCGGACGGGAGCAGTTCGGTGGTGACGATGTAGGTCGTGCCCCAGACCAGGGGCGCCAGGGCGGTCAGGGCGGTACGTGGCAGGTTCCCGTGGCGAGCGCCGCCCGCGCCGCCGGACGGCCCTCGGCCGGTTCGGTTTGTCATGGCTCGGAGTCTGACCCGACACCGATCGATGAGTCCAAGACATGTTTGTCACCGCATCGATCTCGATTCAAGATTGATCCATGGAACTCCAGCAGCTGCGCTACGTCGTCGCCGTGGCCGAGACCAACAGCTTCACCCGCGCGGCGGAGCGGTGTCTGGTCGTACAGTCCGCCCTCAGCCACCAGATCGCCCGGCTCGAACGCGAACTCGGCGCGCGGCTGTTCGCCCGAACCAGCCGGCGAGTGCGACTCACCCCCGCCGGCGAGGCGTTCCTGCCCGCCGCCCGGCAGTGCCTGGACGCGGCCGAACGGGCCGCGGCCGAGGTCGCCGCCGCCGTCGGCGAAGTACGCGGACGCCTGGCCGTCGGCCTGATCCCCACCGTCTCCGCCGCCGACATCCCCGACGCGCTCGGCGACTTCCGCCGGCGCTACCCGCGGGTACGGATCAGCCTGCGGGTCGGTGCCAGCGACGACCTGATCGAGCAGGTCCGGGACGGGACGCTCGACGTCGCCTTCCTCGGCCTGCCCACCACCGCCCACCCCCAGGGTGTGGCCGCCCACGAACTCGGCCGCGACCACCTCGTCGCGATGGTCGCCCCCGACCACCCGCTCGCCGGCGCGTCGACCGTCGACCTGCACCGGCTCTCCGCCGAGGTGTTCGTGGACCTCCCGGCCGGGACCGCCGGACGCGTCCAGTCCGACCAGGCCTTCGCGGCGGCCGGGCTCACCCGCGATGTCGCCTTCGAGATCACCACCACCGACTTCATCCCCCGCCTGGTCGGCCGCGGCCTGTGCGTGGCGATGTTGCCGGCCGCCTACGCGCCGCGCTTCGCCGGCGTCGTCACGCTGGAGATCGCCGACGCGCCGGTGCGGGTCGAATACGTCATCTGGAGCCGCTTCGCCCGCACTCCGGCGGCAAGCGCGTTCCTCGGCATTCTCGGTGTTCCCGGTCTTCCCGACACAACGACCCCGGACCGAGACGACGCGTGAGCCGACGGGCCGGAAAACCCGGACGCGCCCCCGATCCCCGGGCACGGCGTCCGGGGCAGCCGGGTAGCGAGGAGGCCGCCACCCTCCTCGGCCGTCGCCGACAGCGGCCCACGCGGGCGCGGGAAGGGCACGGCACGGCACAAACCGCGGCGCCCGCACGGCACTTCGCCCGCACGCGGATGCCCGGAACCGTGCCGTGTACCGAAGCGTGCGTGCACGATACGGTGATCCTCGTGCATCGCCATCGCGTCATCACCCCGCCGCCCCGCCACTGAGCGGGGCGTCTTTCGGGTCCGGCAGGCCGTTGCCGCCGAGGCCCCATTCGGTGCTGCCCGATGTGCAGCGATCCGCATTGAAGCGCTGACACCCCGCTCCGACGTTGTCCTCGTCCACGTCGAAGTCGGAGCTTTCCCATGTCCGCACGTTCATCGTCGTTCCTTCCGGCATCCTCCTCGGCCGCCGCCCGCAACCCGCGTGGCGGCACCAGCCTGCTGATCCTCGCCGGCCTGCTCTGGGGCACCGGCGGCCTCGCCGGCTCCCTCCTCGCCTCCCGCACGGGGCTGAGTCCGCTGGCCGTCGCCGCCTACCGCCTGCTGCTCGGCGGCATCCTGATCACCGCCTACGCCGCGGTCGGCGGTCGCCTCGGAGCCCTTCCGCGCGGACGGGCCGCATGGTCCCGGATCGCGACCGCCGGCCTGTTGCTCGCGGTCTTCCAGGCCGCGTACTTCGGTGCGGTGGCGGCCACTTCCGTCGGTCTGGCCACGCTGACCACCATGGTCGGCGTCACCGTCATGGTGACCGTCGGGTCCGCGCTGCTCGACCGGCGGCGGCCCTCGCGCCGTGCCGTCGGCACCCTCGTCGCCGCCGCGAGCGGCCTGGTCCTCCTGCTCGGCTCACCCACCGCCGGGGGCCATCGGGTGGCGGGCGCCGCACTGGCCCTGCTCGCCGCGGCGGGCTTCGCCATACTGTCCCTGGATCGCCGCGAACAACCCGCCGGCCTGGACCGCATCGCCTCCACCGGCCTGAGCTTCCTCGCCGGAGCGGCCCTGCTCCTGCCCGCCGGCCTCGTGTACGGGATGACCTTCCAGGTCCGCCTTGACACCTTCGGCGCCCTGCTCTTCCTCGGCCTGTTCCCGACCGCCGCCGCCTACACCGGCTACTTCGCCGGACTCCACCGAGCCGGCCCCGGCGCCGGCACGATCGCCGTGCTCCTGGAACCGCTCACCGCCACCGTCCTCGCCGTGCTGCTCCGCGGCGAACACGTCGACGGCCGCCGGATCCTCGGCGCTCTCCTCGTCCTGATCGCCATCTCCATCCAACAGACGGTCTCCCGCAGCACCTCCTGAACACCCGCCGGTCGCCCGGGAGTTGCCACATGTCGCAGGCCCCGGGCGATCGGCCGGCCGGGCGGGTGCGTCAGCCCGTCACGACGTCATCGCCACCGCCGTGGCCAGGAGTTCCGCCGGTGTCCCGGTGAAGTCGCGGAGCAGGTTGGCGGCCACCGTCCAGGCGTCGTCGTCGCGCAGGTGCCCACGGACCAGGTCGCGGGCATACGCGTGGCAGACGACCAGGGCGGGTGCGGCCGGGCGGGCTCCGGTCAGGATCTCGCCGGGGGTGAGCAGGCCGTCGTACAGCAGGTCGCCGAGCTCCCAGATGGGCAGGTCGCGTACCGGGGGGTCGGCGATCAGGGCGCGCGCGACGGCGGGCGATCGAATCGATCCGTGGGAGAAGAAGCCCGGTTGACGGCGGATCAGCGTCGGGAGCAGCGCCTCGGGGCAGTCCGGGTGGTACGCGGCGACGACGACCGCCGGATCACGGGCGGGCGCGGGTATCGGGCCCGGGTCCTCGGCCAGCCTGGCCCACAGGGCGGCGGGCACACGAGCAGGCAGCGCGTGCAGCACCTCCGGAGCCGGCCATGTCGCCAGGTCCGCCGCCGAGGCACGGCCCTCGACCCGGTAGTGGGTTCGGCCGCGGTGGGAGTCGAAGTACCAGATGCCCTCGTCGGCGTCCTCGAGCGACTTGCGGACGTGCGCGGGGAGTTCGTCGTCGATCGCCGCCAGCGCCTGGAGCGCGTCGCCGCGGGCGGTGATCCGCCGGGCGAGCCGGTAGGGGAACTCCCCGAGCCCGCGGCCGATGAGCGCGAGCGCGACCGGCGGGGCCAGGGTGTGCCGGCCGGCGCCGAACGCGAGCAGGTCGGCGGGTTCGAGCACGGCGACCACCTCGGCCACCAGTTCCGGATCGACCCGGGACAGCAGCAGCGACAGCGGGCTGGGGGCGCCCCGGAGCAGCTCGGACGGCCCCACCGGCGGCCGAGGTCGCGCGGCCGAATCGGCACCGACCACCGGAGGCCTCCCGGTCCCGTCGTCCCCGCCCGCCCCACCCGACTCGCGGACGTGGCGCAGCAGTTCGTACACCGTGCCCGGATACCCCGGCCCCACCCGGGCCAGCCGCAGCCACCCCTCCACGTCGTCCGGCAGCAGCGGCCGCAGCCCCGTCACGAGCGGGCCGAACGCGGCGGCCTGCGCCGAGCGGGGGCAGAAGTCGTCGACCGAACGCAACACGTCCCACGCGGGCCGGCCCGCGTGCAGGAAGTGCTCCGGCGTCACCACGTGTTCCAGCAGGGCGCGTTCGAGCGGCCGATTGGCGTGGTCGAGGGTGGCGTCGAACTCGACGACCGCGTCCGGCGGGCAACCCTCGGTGCCGGCGAGCGCGGCGGCCACGATCGGCGCGAACGGGGTCCGCCGGTGTGCCCGCCGCAGCGCGTCCCAGTCCGGCGGCGTGGCCGCGAGCGAGAGTACGTGTCGCGCCTCGGCGCGGCGCAGGCCGGGGGACCGCAGCAGCCCGACCAGTTCGTCGGTGTCCGCGTCGGCGCACGCCCCGACCTCCAGCAACATCAGCCCCTCGGGCGCGTCCAGCGCCGCGCGCACGAGCGGGGCGACCACCCGGGTGCGGTAGTTCCGCACGGACAGCGCGGCGAGCACCGCCTCCGGCCCCTCGGCCCGCCACAGCCCGACGAAAGCCTGGAGCCGGGCCCGCTCGACGACGGCCCGGTTCGGCTGCCGACCCAGCACGGCCAGCGCGTGCCGGATCAACCGGGCCTCGCGCGCGTACACCAGGGCCAGGATGTACGGCCGGGTCCGCGTCGTCGACAACATCTCGCGCAGTTCGGGGTGCGGCGGGCGGTCGCGGCTCAGGATCCGGCGCCGGATGCGGGTGTCGGCGCGCGGATTGACGAAGACCTGCCGATCCACCTCGGGGTCGTCGAGCGCGACCAGGTCCGCCAGTACGGACCGCCGCTGCCGATCGTATCGGGCGAGCGCGAGATGATCGCTCCGGTCGCCGTGCGCCAGCGCGTATTCGACCACGCCCGGCACATCCGCCAACTCGGCCAGCACCCGCCCGCGTTCGGCCGGACCGCAACGCGCGACGAGCCGGATCACCCGGTCCGGATCGGCATGCCGCCACAGCGTCGAGACGGCCCTGCTCAGCACGATCCTTCGCCCCCTTCACTCCCCACCGATGTCGGGCGCACGAACCATCGGCCCACCACCGCCCCGCCGCCGCCCAGTCTGTCAGCGCCCCCACCCGGCTGCCCGGCACGCACCGCCCGAAACCGCCCCCGGTGACGACCGTCGCGAAGCCGCCAAGATCACGGGTGCACGGTTCCGGTCGGTGGGGGCGGGGCCGGATCGACAAGGGTATCCAGGAGGTCGGCGACGAATCGGTCCAGGTCGTCCAGTCCCGCGGCGGCCAGGGTACGGCCGCCTCCCGCCAGCAGGTGCGGGATCGCGCCGTGCAGGGCGAGGGTCAACGCGGCGACCCTCTCGCGAGCGACCGGCCGGCCGGCGGCGCGCAGCGCTCGGTCGAACGCGTCGAAGTCGGCCGCGGCGATCGAGTCGAGGATGGCCCCCAGCCACGGTTTGCGCGCGGCCTCGGCCTGAAGCTCGAAGAACGCGAGCATCCGCGACCGGCCGGGACCCGCCACGTCCCCCAGGAGCGCACGGAACATCGCCGCCACCGCGTCGCGGTCGACGGGTTCCGGCCCGGGCACCCGGCCGTACAGTTCCACGCACCGCTCGGCGACGGCGCGCAGCAGCGAATCCCTGGTCGGGAAGTAGTTCTTGGCAGTGCCCGGAGGCAGCTCGGCGGCGGTGTCGACAGCGCGGTGGGTCAACCCGCGCGCTCCCGATTCCGCCAGGACCTCGATGGCCGCATCCCGCAGAAGATCCCGACGTCGCTGATTCACGCCCTCCAATCTACCCCAGACGTGGTACCACAGCTATGGTGGTTCCGTTCCAGTAGGGACAAAGGACGGTTTCTCCCGGAGGGTCGTGCGCGTCATGCCGGTCGGCTATGTGTGCACTGTGGCAACCGTCCTGCTCGGTACGGCGCTCGCCCTCGCGCCCCGGCCCCGCCCACGGTGGCTCGCCGAGTCGAGCTTCCGCGTCGGCCTGCTCGTCGACGAGATGCCCGTCTTTGCGCTGATCTGGCTTGCCGGGTGGTCGGCGTGGGCGTACGCCCAGGGCGACCTCGACTCGTTCGGCGGCCGGATCGCGGCGGCGACGGCGGCCCTGACGGCGGTCGGAATCCTCGTACTGCTCCGCCGCGCGACGCACGCCCGACCCGCCCTCGCCCGAGCCCTGACCAGCGCCCTGGGCCCGGACCACCGCCCATCCGCCGGGCCCACGACCGCGTCCACGCCCGCCCACCCCACCCGCCCATCACCGCTGCACATCGCCCTCGCCCCCTTCCTCCGGCGGCGACGCGACGTCCGGCGCATCGCGAACATCGCCTACGGCGACGCGCCCGGCGGTCGCAACCTGCTCGACGTGTACCACCCACGCCCGCGCCGGCACCGAGCCGGCAACCCCGGCTCCCCCGCCCTCGCGCCGGTGCTGATCCACCTCCACGGCGGCGGCTATCACCGCGGTCGCAAGAACAGCCAGTCGCTGCCGCTGATCCACCGCCTGGCGAGCCGGGGTTGGATCTGCGTCAGTGCGAACCATCGCCTGCGTCCGGCCGCGCAACACCCCGACCACCTCATCGATGCGAAAAAGGTCGTCGCGTGGGCGCGACAGCACGCCCACGAATACGGCGGCGACCCGAACACCCTTTTTGTATCCGGCAGTTCGGCAGGCGACCACCTCGCCGCGCTGGCCGCGCTCACCCCCGGCGACCCGGCGTACCAGCCCGGCTTCGAGGCCGTCGACACCTCGGTCACCGCCGCGATCGTGCTCAACGGCTACCTCGGCCCCTACTACGGTCAGGGTGAGGAGTCCGCCCCGGGCACCCACGTCCACCCGGACGCCCCACCGTTCTTCATCGCCCACGGCACTCTGGACACCATCGTCCCCATCGAGATCGCCCGAACCTTCGCCCGGACCCTCGAAGCCCACTCCCGCAACCCCGTCGTCTACGCCGAACTCCCGGGCGCCCTGCACGCGTTCGACCTGTTCCACTCCCCGCGCTTCGAGGCCGTCGTCGACGCCGTCGAAACCTTCGCCACCCGGGTCCTTGCCCGCACCGCGGGAGGGCGTGTTGACGGAATGAATAGTTAGGAGCCATACTACTTTCCATGCACCACGATCCACTGCCCGAGGAAACCCCCACGCTCGATCAGGCGGCCCGCCAGATCCGGCGCTACGGGCTCGACGCCGACCCGCAGGCCGTACTGGTCGCCGTGCGATTGTTGGCGGCCGGGGCGCGACTCGGGCAGGCGGTCGAGGCGCACTTCGCCGGATTCGGCCTGTCGGCCGGCCGCTATCGATTGCTGGCCGCCCTCGAGGACGCCGACGGGGAGATGACCCCCTCGGGCCTCGCCGATGCGCTCGGGGTCGCCCGGGCAACGGTGACCGGACTACTCGGCGGCCTGGAGCGGGAGGGACTGGTGCTGCGCCGACCGTCCGCCGAGGACGGCCGCTCCGCCGTGGTCGTACTGACCGCGCGGGGGGCGCGGAAGATGCGCGAGTTGGCCCCGACGCACTTCGGCCGACTCCAGGAGATGGTGAGCGCGCTCGACGCCGAGGAGCGCACCGTGTTCCTGGATCTGCTCGGTCGTGTGGTCCGGGGGATTCCGGCGCTGACGGCGGAGTAGCACCCGCCGTCACTCACCACTTACCACCCGTCATGCAGGTGTGCCGTCCCAAGGTTGTCGTCACGTGAGTGCGATGACCTGGGGTGGCCTTTTCTTCACCCATATAGTTAGGGAGCTAATTATATGGCGACCCCGAAACGGAGATCGATATCCCCATGAGGCAAGGACGTTCCACCGGACGTGGCGCCGGCCCACCCCCCTTCACGCTGTGGCGGGAGGTATTGGTCGCCTACCTCGCCCCCGCCCTGATGGCCGGAGCGGGCGGCGTGGCCACCGGGCAGCAGGAGTTGACCATCGCCGCCTGCACGTCGATCGCCGGAACCTCGGCGATCGTCGCCGCACTCGTCGGCTCCTGGCTGCAACGGCGCGGGCCCGGCCGGAGCTGGCTGACCTCGACCCCCCGGGTGATCCCGACCGTCGTCCTGGCGCTGGCAATCACCGCCCTCGCGGCGTGCGTCGGCTGGTTCGTCGGAGGCCACCTGCCGGAGCGGATCATCCCGCACCACGGGAACTGGCCGGAGCGGCTGCGCCTGGACCTGCCGCTGTCGGCGGCCCTGGCCACCACCATCATCACCTGGCGCTGGCGCGGCGCCCAACGGCACCACTCACCCACGGCACAAGGAGCACGGACATGATCGTCGTCATGGGCGCGACCGGGACCACCGGAAGCGCACTTCTCCACCGCCTGGTCGCCCTCGGCGTCCCGAGCCGCGCGCTGAGCCGGGACCCGGACGCGCTGCGCGAGCGCCTCGACGGGCCGGCCCGCGCGCTGGTGGAGGTGCGGGGCGCCGACGCGGCGGACCCGGATTCGCTGCGCAAGGCATTCGACGGCGCAAGCCAGCTGTTCCTCGCCATGGCCAACAGCCCGGCGCAGGTAACCCACGAGACGTGCGCGATCTCCGTCGCCGCCGCAACCGGCATCCGACACGTCGTCAAACTCTCGGCCCCGGAAGCCACTTCGGACTCGCCGGTGGCCGTCTCGCGCGGCCACCACACCATCGAGCAGGCACTGCGCGACACAGGCATGCCGCACACCGTGCTCCGGCCGTACGCGTTCATGCAGAAGCTGCTGACCCTCGCCCCGTCGATCGCCGCCGAAGGCGTGTTCCTGGGCAGCATGGGCAACGCCCCCTGCAACTACGTCGACTGCCGCGACATCGGCGATGTCGCCGCCGAGATCCTGACCCGCCCGGACCTCGCCGGCCACACGTACACCCTCACCGGCGACCGCACCTACACCAACCCCGAGCTGGCCGACCTGTTCAGGCGCACCCTGGGCCGCCCGATCCGCTACATCGACCTGCCGACCGAGGCCATGCACACCACCCTGACCACCACCGCCGGCCTCCCCGCCTGGCTCGCCGACCACATCGTCGAGATCCAACAACTGGCCATCACCCACCCGGAGTCCCCGACCCGAACGGTCGAAACCCTCCTGAACCGCCCCCCACGCACACTGGAGTCCTTCCTCGCGGAGAACGCCCACCACTTCCAATAGCCCCAAACACACACGCAGGCACGCCGAGGCCGAAGCCTGATCGTTGTCGTTCCTTCGCAACCACGACGATCAGGCGGCCGGGCACCGGAACACTAGCCCTAGGGTGGACGTCACGAGAGTCCGGTGACGTGATGGGTCCGGAGGCGCCATGTCCCTGCAGATGAAGTTGGTCGCGATAACGCTCGATTGCCCCGATCCACCGGCGTTGGCGGCCTTCTATCAGGAGGCGACGGGCTTCGAACCGCACCCGAAGTCGGATGCCGACTTCGCGGGGCTCAACCGCGAGGACGGACTCTTCATCGGTTTTCAGCGCGTCGACGACTACCGGGCACCCGACTGGCCCGGGCAGACGGTTCCCCAGCAATTGCACCTGTGCTTCGACGTCGTGGACCTGGACGAGGCCGAGGCCCGACTGTTGGAATGGGGCGCCGGCAAGCCGGACCACCAGCCCTATGACGCCGCCAGGACGCGGGTCCTCACCGACCCGGCCGGCCACCCCTTCTGCATCTGCCAAGCGTGACCGGGGGTTCGGATCGCGTTGGGCCGGCAGGCGTGGACGCGCCTGTGCGCAGGTATCGCTTTGTCGGGCCCGCCGACCTGACGGCCCTCGTCCGTCCGGACAACGCGGGGCGATCGATCGGCTCGGCCGCGGACGTCGACGCGTGGATCTCGGCACGCGGGCCACGCGAGGCGTGCGAACCGTTCACGTTCGTCGTCGATGTCGCGGGTGTACTTCGCCTGGCTCCGCGCCGCAGCGAGCATGTGGTGTGCGCGGGTGGGAGCGAGGTGCTGAGCGCCGGGGAGATCGCCTTCCGTTCGCACGCGGGACGATGGATCGCGGACGAGATCTGCAACCAGTCCACCGGCTACTGCCCCGACCCCGGCTCGTGGCCGGCCGTGGCCGGCGCACTGACCCGGGCCGGGATCGCGCACCCGGGCGGCTTCACCCACGAGGTGGTCTTCCGCCGCTGCCCCTCCTGTCGGCAGCTCAACATCGTCCGCGATCGGCACTACGTCTGCGCGGTCTGCGACGAGGCGCTTCCCCACGCGTGGAACGTCGACGGGGCCCGACTTCCCCGACCACGCGAAGACTTCCGCGCGAGCCCGGGTCCCGGCCCGCACGACACGTAGCCCGCCCCGGTCAGTCCGTCGGCAGCAGGCCCACATCCGACACCGGGCCGAGGTGGGCGAGCTTGTCCGGGTTCGCCACCGAGTGGATCGCCCGGATCATGCCGTCGGCGATGTCCAGTTCGACCACGCTGAGCACGCGGTCCTCGGCGTCGTGGAACACCACACCCGGTCTGCCGTTGACCAGGACCGGGTGCAGGGACGCCCCGAGCTTCCGGATCCGGCGCAGGCCGCCGACCAGCAGTTGCGCGACCCGCCGAGGGTCGGTCATCGGCCGACCGAGGGCGCGTGCCTTGCCGCCGCCGTCGCCGTGGAAGACGACGTCGGGCGCGAGCATGTCGAGCAGCGCGTCCAGGTCGCCGCCTCCGGCGGCGTCGAAGAATCGGCGTGCGAGTTCCGCGCCCTCCGCCCGCCGCGCCGGGGGCTGTGCGCTCTCTCCCGCCTCTCCGGCGGCGGCGATGCGCTGTTTGGCGCGCGTGAAGATCTGCCGGCAGTTCACCTCGGTCTTGCCGGTGATCCGTGCGACGTCCGGATAGCCGTGTCCGAACACCTCGCGCAGCATGAACACCGCCCGCTCCACCGGCGACAGGGATTCCAACAACACCAGAAACGCCATCGACAACGAATCGGCCAGCTCGGCGTGTTCGGCCGGTCCCGGCGCCTCGGCCGAGGTGACGACCGGTTCGGGCAGCCAGTCCCCCACGTACGTCTCCCGCCGTACCCGCGCCGAGCGCAGGTGGTTGATGCCCAGGCGCGTCACCGCCGTCGTCAGGTACGCCTTCGGCTCGACGATCGTCGTACCCGCCTGACAGGCGCGCGTCAGGCCCAGGAACGCGTCCTGGACGATGTCCTCGGCGTCGCCCACGGAGCCGGTCATCCCGTAGGCGATGGAGAACAGCAGCGGCCGGTATCCGATCGCGCCCGTCTCGTCCACCGCTCCACTCACGGAACGCCTCCCGCCCGGCTCATCACCGCTCATGTCCATGCCTTCCCGTCGGGGACGCCTCCGTGCGACGTCCGCAGGGTAGTCGCACGCGATGATCGGCACCGAAGCCCGCCGTGTATTCGTCACGCCCTCCAGGACAAGACACCCGGCCCGGCTGTGACACGGTGTGAGCGGCCTCACAGCCGGCCGCCCACGCCCGGACTCACCCGGGCGCGCTTCCCATCCGTACCCCGCCCCAACCGTCCTGACCGCCCGACACGACCCCGGGCGAACGTGGAAACATCCCATCGTCGGAGCCCGCTTCCCCCGCCCGGTAAGGAATCACGCCATATCGACCCGCTCGCCGACCCGGCCGACGCGTTCGACGTCATCGTGCCGTTGCTGCCCGGCTTCGGTTTCCCCGGCCCGCTCACCGGTTTTCCCGACGTCAACTTCTGGAAGGTCTCCGACCTCTGGCACACCCTGATGACCGAGACCCTGGGATACGAGAAGTACGCCGCCGGGGGCTGCGACATCGGCGGGCTCGTCTCCAGTCAACTCGGCCACAAGTACGCCGACCGCCACCCGTGGACCCCCGCCCACGACCCACCCCGGTCGTACCGGCCCCGGTCGGCGTCACCCTCGTCACCTACGAGAACCCGCCCGGCATCCACACCGCCGCCGAGCGGGTCCGGGCGTTCGAAACCGGCCCGCAGGCCGCGTGGTTCAACCACGTCAACGTCAACGCGCACGACCACGGCGGCCACTTCATCCCCTGGGAGAACCCCGACGCCTGGGTGGACGACCTGCGCCGCACCTTCCGCGGCCGCAGGCCCTGAAGCGGCGGGACCCGGCCCTCGAACGCGGCTTCGGCGGTGCCGTCACCCGCGCCCGGGAGTTCGCGTCACCTCCGGTGAGGGTGCGGCCGGGTGGGCCAGGGTGCCCGCGAAGACCGCTGCCTGGACACGGCGTTCGAAGCCGAGTTTGTGGAGCATCGTGGAGACGTAGTTCTTGACGGTCTTCTCCGCGAGATGCATACGCTCGGCGATCTGGCGGTTCGTCAAGCCCTCGGCGACCAGGTCGAAGGTGCGCCGTTCCTGGTCGGAGAGGGTGGCGACGAGCGAGTCCTCGCGGTTTCCGGTACGCACACGTTCCAGGACCTTCGCGGTACTGGCCGGATCCAGCAGCGACCGGCCGGCCGCGATCTCCCGGACGGCGCGCACCAGATCGTTGCCCCGGATCTGCTTGAGGACGTAGCCCGCGGCGCCGGCCATGATCGCGGAGAACAGCGCGTCCTCGTCGTCGTACGAGGTCAGGATCAACGCGTTGATCTCCGGGAACGACGAACGCACCGCACGACACACATCGATCCCGCTGCCATCCGGCAACCGGCCGTCCAGGATGGCGACATGCGGGCGCAGCGCCGGTATCCGGCGGGTCGCCTCCGCCGCCGACGCCGACTCGCCGACCACCTCGATGTCGCCCTCTGCGCCGAGCAGATCGGCCAGGCCGCGGCGCACGATCTCGTGGTCGTCCAGGAGGAACACCCGGATCGTCTCGCCCGGTTGCCCGGTCACCCGCCCCGGCGCGGAAGTTCGCGTGGCACCGGTGTCGCGGGGCAGGCGCGCTTCGGCGACGACTTCGGTGGTGGACCCGGCTTCCATGGTGTGTGCTCCCCGACGATGACGAACAGGCGCCACCCGGTCGGGTCGGCGTCGTGCTCATTCTGCGCGGGGCGAACCGCGCCCGACAGGGCCGGAGGTCCCGAAACCACCAGGGCCGAGAGACCTTGATCGGCGACCGCGAGCGGCGGGGCGCACCCGGCGAGAGCGATGACCGGGCCGAACGGCCCTGGGGACCGGGTATTGCGGCCCTGCCGGGCCGGCCGGATCGACGCCATGCTCGACGGGTCCGGCCGAGGACGCCGATCCCGATGCCGTCGGCGACTTTTCACCTGCGGGCAAGGGGGTACGCATGGGTGCACGGGAAGAGCGACGACATCGTGCCCCGGCGGCCACTGCGACGAGAACTCCCGGACGAGAGCCGGGACTTCGGCGGACCCACCACGTCATCAACCTTACGGGTGCATACCCCTACCCCACCCGACTCGGGAGCAGTCCATGAACCACAACCCCTCGCCCGTCCCCACCCCCGAGCGCAACGGCGCGCCCCTGCGCGACCACGTGGTCGTCGGCGTCGACGGATCCGGGCTCGCGGACCTCGCCGTCGAACAGGCCGCCGACGAAGCGGCCTTCCGAGGCGTGCCGCTGGAGGTGCTGCACGTCGTCGACCGGGCGCCGGACCGCGAGGAGGACCAGTCGGCGGCGGAACTGCGGGAGGAAGCGGAATCCCTGGTCCGAACGGCCGCCGAGCGGGCCCGGCTGCGCCATCCGGACCTGGCGATCGTCACCACGGTCGCACTCGCCCGCATCGTGCCGACCCTGGAGCAAGCCACCGACCGCGCGGCGCTCGTCGTCCTCGGCAGTCGCGGACTGGGCGGCTTCGTGGGCCTGTTGCTGGGTTCGGTGTCGTTGTCCGTCGCCGCCGCCGCGCGCTGCCCGGTCCTGGTGGTCCGCGCGCCGCACGCGAACGTCCCGCTGGACGCACCCGGCACGGTCGTCGTGGGGGTGTCCGGCATCGACTGCGCCCCCGCCGTCGAGGCCGCGTTCGCCGCTGCCCAGGCGCGCGGCGTGGCACTGCGCGCGGTACACGCGTGGGCACCCCCGGTGTCGCCCGCCGCGCCCTACGCGGCCCCGTTGTGGGTCGGCGACGACGGCCGCAAGACCGCCGAGGCCACCCTCGCCGCGGCCCTCGAACCCGTCATGAACCGCTATCGCCAGGTACCGCTGACCGAGCAGATCGTCTGCGACATCCCCACCCACGCGCTGCTCGCCGCCGGCGACGAGGCCGAGCTGGTCGTCCTGGCCGCCCACCGCCGCCACGGCCGCTTCGGACCCAACCTCGGCCGCGTCACCCACGCGCTGCTGCACCACTCCAAGGCACCGGTGCTGCTGGTCCCGATCGCCTGACCGGATCCCGTCGCCTGCCGGGCCGACCGGACGCGGCGGCCACACCCTCGACCCGGTTTGACACGATGGTCCCGAGAAAACGTCTTCGACGGATCATCGATGGTGGGGAGGGGTTGTGGCGTCGGAGCAGCGGCCGGCTTTGCCGCGGATGCGTCTGGATGAGTTGTTCGGCGGAACCTGCACATTCGGCCCCGCACCCGACGGCGGCGCACTGCTCGAATGGCGCGTACCCCTGCCCTGACGGCCTCGCGGGGCGTCGGGCTCCGCGGCGCGGCACGTGGTACCGCAGCGCTCGACAGCGCGGGCTCAGGGCCGTTCGGCCCTGTGCCACTCCCGCGCCCGGTTCGAAAGTTGAGCCATGAGCAAGCCCCCACCCACGGGCCACCCCCTCGGCCGCCGCGAAACCCTCCGCCTGATGGCAGGCGAACCGATGGGGCGCGTCATCGTCAGCGAAGGCGCCCTCCCGGCCGTCCACGTGGTGCCGTTCGCCCTCGACCGGGAATGCGTGGTGTTCCGCACCCCCGCCCGACTCCCCCCTCGCCAAGGCCGCCCTCGACACGGTGGTCGCATTCCAAACCGACCACATCGACCCCACCGCACACACCGGCTGGACCGGCACCATCACCGGCCACGCCTCCCGAATCGACGACCCCACCACACTCACCCGCCTGAACCGCCTACTCCCCACCCCCCACGACCCCCACCAGGCATGGTTCCGAATCACCTCCGAACTCGTCACCGGCCACACCCTCCACCCCCACCAGCCCCCCACCCACCCCGAAGGGCAAGGGCGCCTACCGCCTCGTCGACGACCTCGACCTCGACGCGCTGCGCCGTGACCCGAAGCCTCTCGTCGGCTTCAGCGACATCACCCACCTCCACGTGGCCCTGTGGGCCCACTGCGGACTCGCCTCCCTGCACGGCCCGTTCCCGGACGGAAGCCGAGACCGGTGCGGCCCCGCCTCGGCGACCGCGCTGCGTCGCGCGCTGACCACCACCACGCCGGTCACCCTGCACCGGGACCCCACCGAGGTCACCGCCCCGATCACCTTCGGGGGCACCGCGGTCGGCGTCCTGGTCGGCGGCAACCTCGATGCGATCCGCACCGAGGCCGGGGCCGGGCTGCCCGCGCTCGACGGAACCATCCTCTTCCTCGAACACCAACGAGGCACGGGACTGGGGGAGGTCGATCGTGCACTCACCCAACTCGCCCGCAGCGGAGCCCTGGACGGTCTGCGCGGCGTGGTGCTCGGGCAATTCCTCGGCTTCGAGCGGGACGCCGACGACCCGACCCTGGGCGGATGGGGCATCGTGGACGTCCTGCGTGAGCGACTGGGCCGGCTGGGCGTCCCCGTCCTCGGCGGCATCCCCGCCGGGCACGGCCCCCACCCGCCGACGATTCCGCTCGGCACCGAGGCAGCCCTCGACACCGCCGCCGGAACCCTCACCGTCCAGGCGGCCGTGGTCTGAGCAACAACCGCAAAACGCCTGTGCCGTCGGGGGTTCGGGATTCCCGGGGTCGGCGCGCCTACACTCCCCGCATGGCAGGACACGCGACTACGACGGCACTGTCCGATGTGCGCTTCGTGGGGCTTCGCTTCCGGCTGGTGACCCGGGGTGTGCAGCGCCCGGCGCCGGTGGAGGTGGCCGCCCTCGCGCACCACGGGATCGGGGACCTCGTCTCCTGGCGGGCGCACGCGGTGATCGAACCGCCCGAGCCCGGGAGCCCTCCCCCCGCGCCGATCACGGCCCCCGTCCCGCCGGCCGAGCCCGGATCCCTGGCCGAGGCACTGGCCGCGATCGACCGGCGGATCTCGGGCGACCACCCGCACGCGCTGATCGCGGTCCCGCCGTTCGCCGAGACGACGATCATCCGCGAACAACGCGCGTACTGCGCGGCTCTCGCGTCCTGCGTCGTGCTGGACCTGATGACTCTGGCCGCCGTCGTCCGGCCCACCGCCACGCCGCAGTCCCTGGATAACCGCCTGCGCGCCATCGGCCTCCAGCCGCCGCAGGACCGCGCGGCCACCTGGGACGCCTACGCCGTGACCCACCTGTTCCACACCCTCGTCGGCGAGGGCATCGCCGGCCGCCGCTGGTCCACCCTGGAGGACCTCGCCCGCACCGCGGGCACGTACCCGCCCCCGATCGAACCGGAGTTCCTCCCCCCGAGCGACGTACAGGAGTCCCTGTTCGACTGAACGCCGGCCGCCTGCTTCGCCGAATGTGATCCGGCCGGTGATCAGTCGGGGCGCAGGTCGCCGGCGGCGTAGCGTTTGGAGATCCTGGCGCCCGTGTCGGTGCGGAGCAGGAAGTACCAGGTGCGGTCGCGGTAGTGCCAGAGTTTGTACCGGATCGAACCGCTGTGGGGTGTGCGGTTGCGATCGTCGACCACGACGCGGACCCGGTCGCCCTCGTGGTAGGCGGGCTCGGGGATGTCCACGATTGCGGACTCCAGGACCAATGCGCGTGCCTGGTCGGTGAGTTGATCGGCTTCGAGCGCGGCACGCAGCGCCGAGGCGGCGGCCGAGAGGTCGTGGCGGGTACCGAACGGGGTCAGCTCGTGCAGGTCGAACCGCCGGTCCGGCTCGGCTCGCAGGCGGGCGATCGCATGGTGGTACATCGGGACCTCGGTCCAACCCCCGGGCGGGAGTTCGCGGTGCACCTCGCCCGACGCACCCATCGCGGACAGGATGTTCTCGGACACCAGTGGGTGCCGGACATAGGCCTCCACGACGGCCAGGCGCAGTTCCACGTCGGCAACGGCCCGGCACAGCAGGACCAGGTCGCCCGGCCTCGTGATCAGGTTGACGAAGGTCTGGTCGACGAACCGCCGGGCGTCGCGGTGCTGTTCGCCGCCCCCGAAGACGAGTCGTGCGGCGTCGGCGAACACCGTGGCGAAGACGTCCTCGTGTGCCCACAACCGGGTGGCGTGCAGTCGATCCGCGAGCAATCGGTAGCGCTGGGAGGCGGATATCGACATCAACTCGTGGACCGGGACGTGGTCGTCGATGTGCATCCGCCCGCTTCCCTCGTCCCTCGCCCCGCCCCCGTGCCGTGCGTGCCGGATCGGCGCCGACAGTCTAGCCGGCGCCGATCCGTGGTCGATCCGTGGTCGATCCGTGGTCGATCCTCACCGGGTCCGGCGGCCGCGCCCCCGCTCCGTACCCGCGCGGGTCCAGGAAGCCCGGTGCGGTGGCCGGGAGGGTGCCGAGCCGACGACGATCACGCCGGTCGCTTCCCCGATCGTGTGGGTACAGCGCTCGCTCGCGCCCAGGCATCGCGGGCACGACATGGCGCGTCGACGTCGCCCGTCGCCGGCACCGCTCCCCGCCTCGCCACCCGACGTGTTCTTCGCCGCCCCGGTCGTCGTACGCATGTTCGCTCCCATTCGGTGATGCCTATCGCCCACACCAGAAAAGCCGCCCTCGCCGCATCACGCATACGCACGACCGGACCGCCCCGGCCCCACAGGGCACATGTCCCGGGGAAATCCCCGCTCCGACCGACGCACCCGTGCGGGTGAACGGCCCGGTCGACCGATCCATATCGCGTCGGGCAAAAGCGTTTGTCGGGTGTCGTGGTGCGGACTAGCGTGCCCGTGTGGATCTCTTCTCACGCTCGTGGACGGCGTTGCGCGCGGCGGTTGCCGAGCTTTCGGACGAGGACTTCGCCCGGCCGTCGGGGTGTACCGGCTGGCTGGTGCGGGACCTGGTGTGCCACCTGGTCATCGACGCGCAGGACGTCCTGATCACACTCGTGACGCCCGCCGATACGGAGCCGACGCGCGATGCGGTGACGTATTGGGAGGTCCCCGAGACGCCACCGACCGGTGACGATCCGCTCGACGCGTTGACGGTTCGGCTGGCCGCCGCGTACCAGGATCCCCGGTTGCTGAAGTTCCACCTCGACGACGTGGGCTCGGCCGCCGGGCGTGCGGCCGAACTGGCGGATCCGGAACTGCGCGTCGGTACGCGGGACCAGGTGCTCACCGTGGCCGACTACCTGTCCGTGTACGTCCTGGAGTGGACCCTGCACCACCTCGACCTCATCGCACACCTCCCGGACGCGGCGGGCCCGCCCGCCGAGGGGCCGGCCCGGACCCGCGAGCTGCTGGAGCGGATCGCCGGGGCCTCCTTCCCGGCGTCGTGGTCGGACCGGGACGCGCTGCTGGTCGGTACCGGGCGGCGCGCGGCGACGGACGGGGAGCGGGCCGAACTGGGCGATCTCGCGGAGCGGCTGCCGCTTTTCCTCGGCTGACGGTTCGGGGCGGGGCTCACGAGGTGCGCCGTGTGCGCTGTTAGGGTCCGTCGATGACAAGAATCGTGCCCTACACCGGTGCCGAGAAGGAGAGTCTGCTCGCCAGTCTCGATCGACATCGTGATGCGGTCCTGTGGAAGCTCGACGGTCTCGACGACGACGCGCTGCGGCGACCGATGACGCCCTCGGGGACCAATCTGCTGTCCCTGGTCAAGCACTTGGCGGCGGTCGAGTACGGGTGGTTCTGTACGACCTTCGGGCGCGAGACCGAGCCGCTGTGGTTCGACCCGGAAGACGACATGACCGTGCTGCCGAGCGAGTCCACGGCCGACCTCGTCGCCTTCTACGGCCGGGCGCGGGTCGCCGCCGACCGGGTCGTCGGCGAACTCGGCCTGGACGACGTCGGCACGTCCTGGAACGGCATTACGGTGTCCCTGCGCTGGGTCCTGATCCACATGATCGAGGACACGGCGCGGCACGCCGGCCACATGGACATCGTGCGCGAACTCCTCGACGGGGCGATCGGCGACCACCCGCGTCCCTGATTCCCGCTCCGCCGCGGCGACTCGGCCCCGGTGCGGCGTGGAGACTACTTCCGGGGGAGCATGGGCTTTGCTGTGCCATGCCCCCCGCGGAGCACGCGAGGAGCCTTCTCCCGTCGGATGCGGGCGCCGGGGGGCGCGGGCGAGAGTTGTTCTCGTCAGGGCGGCTGCGCGGGGCGGAGGCGTCCGCCCCGCCCGGTGTGCCGCCGCGTCCGGGCCGGGTCGTGTACCGGCGCTTTCGACCACCGACGGGGAACTGCTGTGGAGCACCGACCAACCGAGAACGGCACCGACGACGAAGCCGGTCCCGAGGTCGACGCCGACACCGGCGCCGACGGGGCGGAGGGCGGCGGCCGGGGTGACGAGGCCGGCTCGGCCACCGAGGCCCGGCCGGGCGGCGCCAAAACGACCGCGATGGTGACCGAGGCGGCGGCGGGTATCGGCGCCTCCACGGCCGACCCGCCCTCGGACGCCGACCATCCGGCCACGGACCCGCCGTCCGACGGCACCCCGCCGCCCCGGACGCGGTCGCGGCTTCGCCGTTGGGGGCGGCGGATCGCGTTGACCTGCGTCGTGACGCTGGTCGCCGTGACGCTCGCGTCGTTCACGTACAACGCGTTCACCGACGACCGGGCCGACCCGCCTGAAGGGCTGACCTACGTACAGGCGGCCGACATCCGTACTCGCTACCAGACGTGGGGCACGTCCGGGTCGCCCGTCGTCCTCGTGCACGGTGCCTTCGAGTCCGTCGACACCTGGTCGCGGCTGGCTCCGCTGCTGGCCCGCGACCACCGGGTCTACGCGCTCGATCTGACCGGATACGGCTACAGCCAACGGCGCGGGCCGTACACGGTCGACCACCTCACCCGGCAACTCCTGGGTTTCCTGGACGCGATGCACCTGGGTGGTCCGGGTGAACGGCCGCTGCTGGTGGGCCACTCCAGCGGGGCCGCGATGGTCGCGGAGGCGGCCCTGCGCGCGCCCGAGCGGATCGGGGGGATGATGCTCCTCGACGGCGACGCGCTCGACACCGGCGCCGGTCCGCCGTCCGCGCTCAAGTACGTGCTGATCGACCCGTTCCGCACCAGCCTGCTGCGGATCGGGCTCGGTACGGACTGGCTGATCCGGAAGGTGTACGGCTCGCAGTGCGGACCGGAGTGCCCTCGGCTCGACGGCGCGGGGGTCGACCAGTGGCGGCGGCCCTTCCAGGTGGCGGGCGCCGAGGGCGCGCTGTGGAGCATGCTCGGCGAGGGCGTGTTGGGTATATCCGCCGACCGCCTGCAGCGGCTGCGCGACGTGCCCATGCCCAAGTCGGTGGTCTTCGGCGCGAACGACGACGTGTTCGACCACAAGACCCCCACCGAAACCGCCGACCGCATAGGCGCCCCGCCCCCCACGCTCATCCCCAAGTCCCGCCACCTCCCCATGATCTCCGCCCCCGAGGCGGTAGCCACCGCGATCGACGCGGTCCCGGCCCGGCAATAGCCGGCAAACGCCCGACCGACCATCCCGGCCGACCCGAAAGCGGCGGAACGCAAGTTCTGCCGCCGCTGACCCAGGCCCGGCCGGCGCCGGGACACCACCCCGCAGGGGTGTGGTTTTCCGCAGGTGGACCCGGTGCTCGGCCCCATGTCGCGGCCGTCCGCGCTCCAGCAGGCTGCTTGTACCGGTGATTCGGGGCCCGTTCGCGGGAGCGGGCCCCACCGGGCGAGCGAGGAGGTCGGCGGATGCCGAGGAGCAGGACGCGGGGCGGGTCGGCTGCCGGGTACGCGCCGGCCACATCGCCGGTGGCGGCGCGGGCGCGGGGGTTGGTCAAGGAGTACGGGTCCGGCGCCGGTCGGGTCACGGCGTTGGCCGGGGTGGACGTGGAGCTGATGCGCGGCGGCTTCACCGCGATCATGGGGCCGTCCGGTTCGGGCAAGTCGACGCTGATGCAGTGTCTGGCCGGGCTGGACACCGCCACCCGGGGCGACGTGGCGATCGGGGACACCGAACTCGGCGATCTGGACGACACCGCGCTGACCGAACTGCGGCGCGACCGGCTCGGGTTCGTCTTCCAGGCGTTCAACCTGCTGCCGACGCTCTCCGCGCTGGAGAACATCACGCTGCCGGTCGAGATCGCCGGGCGGCGGGTGGATCGGACGCATCTGGACCGGATCGTCGAGGCCACCGGACTGGCCGATCGACTGGGCCATCGCCCGAGTGGGCTTTCCGGCGGTCAGCAACAACGGGTCGCGGTGGCAAGGGCGTTGGTGGCCCGGCCGGAGTTGGTCTTCGCCGACGAGCCGACCGGGAACCTGGACTCCCGGGCCGGCGTCCGGGTCCTGGACCTGCTCCGACGCGGGGTGGACGAGTGGGGTCAGACCGTGGTGATGGTGACACACGATCCGCGCGCGGCGGCGTACGCGGACCGGGTGGTGTTCCTGGCCGACGGTCGGATCGTGGACGATCTGGCCGACCCCACGGCGGACGGCGTTTTCGAGCGTATGCGCGGACTGGACGGGGGGCCGGGACACGACGGCCCGGACGGTCGGGGCGGCGTCGATCACGGCGCCGGTGGTCGGGCCGACCGGGGCCTCGCCGGTCGGGGCCCCGTCCGCGACGGCGTGCGCGGGGTGTGGCGATGATCCTGGCCCGCATCTGCCTGCGCGGAGTGCTCGCGCATCGGACCCGCATGCTCCTGGCGCTGGTGGCGATCGTGCTGGGCACCGCGTTCGTGGCCGGGACCCTGGTGTTCCGGGACTCGGTCGCGGCGTCGACCCGCGCGGCGTTCGCCGACGCGGCGGCCCGAGCCGAGGGGGTGCGCAGTGTGTACGGGCGGGTGCACGTCCCGGACACCGTGGTACTGGACGGCCGGGGCGCACCGCTGCGTGCGCGCGGCAGCCTCGTCGCGGACTGGCCGGCCGGCGCCGCGCCGCGCCTGGATCGCGGTCGCGCGCCGACCGGCCCGGCGGAGGCGGTCGTGGCGGCGAAGCACGCGCGGGCGCATGGGATCGGCCTCGGCGACCGCCTGCGGGTGGCGGCCGTGCCCGGGACGTTCGAGGCGACCGTGGTGGGCATCGCCCAGGACCGGGCGGGCCGGGTCGGGGACGCCGAGGTGTTCCTGGACCCGACGACGGCGCGACGCGGCCTCCTCGGCGGGGCCGACACCTTCACCTCGGTCGCGGTCGAGGCCGCGCCCGGGGTCGCCGACACCCGACTGCGGCAGGCGGTCCTGGCCGCGTTGCCCGACGCCGCGCCCTATACGGTCCGCACCCGCGACGGGGAGGCCGCCGCACGCGGGGACGCCGCCGGGGCCTCGTTGGACCTGGTCACCTACATCCTGCTCGGCTTCGCCGGGATCTCGGTGCTGGTCGGGGTGTTCCTGATCGGCAACACCTTCTCGATGCTGGTCGCCGCACGCACACGACAGAGCGGACTGTTGCGCGCCGTCGGCGCCCGACGCGGGCAGGTGAACCGGCTGGTGCTCGGCGAGGCCGGCGTGTTGGGCGTCGCGGGTTCGACGCTCGGTCTGGCCCTGGGCGTGGCACTGGCGGTCGGGCTGATCCGGCTGGTCGGGCCGGTCGGCGACGCCCCGGCGGCGGGTGGGCCGACGGTGCGGCCGGGTACGCCGGTGGTGGTGTACGCGGTCGGGGTGCTGATCACCCTGGCGGCGGCCTGGCTGCCCGCGCGCCGGGCCGGCCGGGTGCCGCCGATAACCGCCCTGCGGGGTGTGACCGGCCCGACCGATGCGCGGTCGCCGCGTGCTCGAACGGTGCTCGCCGCAGTGGCGGGCGTCCTCGGCGGGGGTGCGCTGCTGCTCGCGGTCCGGGCCGACGAACTCGCCGCCACCGGGCCGCTGCTCGCGGTCGGCGTACTGCTCACGCTGCTCGCGACCGTCGCCGGCGCCCCGTTCCTGAGCGTCTGCGCGGTGCGCGGCCTGGACCGACTGCTCGCCCGCCGATCCGGACCGATCGGCCGGCTCGCGCGTGGCAATACCATCCGTGACCCGCGCCGCACCGGCGCCACGGCCTCGGCCCTGATGATCGGCATCGCCCTGGTGAGCTTCCTGTCCCTGCTCGCCGCGTCGCTGGTGACCTCCGTGGACGGCCAACTGCAACGCACCATGAACGCCGACTACTTCGTGATGTCCAGCCGGCCGATGACCGAACAGGTCGCGCGTACCATCCGCGAGACGCCGGGCCTGGATCACATCACCGCGCAAAAGACCGTGCGGGCCGATCTGATCACCGCGCACGGCACCGATCGCGACCACGATCTGACCGCCACCACCGAACGTTTCACCGACGACTTCCGGCTGCGTTTCACCGCCGGCGACGCCCGCTCGACGCTGGCGCCGGGCGGGGACGGGATCACCGTTCCGCAGGCGTTCGCCGAGGAGTACCGGCTCGCGCTCGGCGATCCCGTCGCGGTGCGTTTCCACGGCGGCGGCACGGCCCGGCTCCGGGTGGGCGCAATCGTGCGCGACGGCGACGTGTTCGCGTCCGGTGCCACGTACGTCGGCACACACGTCGTGCGCGCGCAGTTGCCGGCCGACCAAGTGCCCCTGGACGACGTGTACTTCGCCACCGCCGCGGCGGGAGCGGATCGGACCCGGGTGGCCGACGACCTCGAACGGCGGTTGGCCGCGCACCCGCAGACGAAGGTCCGCGATCGGGAGAGCTACCGTGCGGCGCTGCACGACACCGTGGCACTGGCCCTGGACCTGGTGTACGCGCTGTTGGCGCTGGCGATCCTGGTCGCCGTGCTCGGCGTGGTCAACACACTCGCGCTGTCCGTGGTCGAACGCACCCGCGAACTCGCGCTGTTGCGCGCGCTCGGCCTCACTCGACGGCGGGTCCGGCGGATGATCCGCGCGGAGGCGGTGCTGATCTCCGTGGTCGGCGCGCTCCTCGGGCTGATCCCCGGCCTGGTCTGGGGTGTGGCCACCCGGCGCGTACTGGCCGACAAGGGCCTGGACACCCTGACCGTGCCGTGGTCGACCTGCGCGGCCGTCCTGCTCGGCGCGATCGCCGTGGGCGTGCTCGCCGCCTGGCTGCCGGCGCGCCGGGCGACCCGGGTCCCGCTGTCCGAGGCGATGGCCGGGGGCGGCTGAATCGGCGACCCGGGTGGCCGGGGCGGTCGGCTGGGCCGGCAGGCTCGTTGGCTCCGGTTGCCGATCGGAGGGCTGGGTGCGCGACGAGGGAGGGAAGGGACCTTGCGGGGTTCGGGATCTGCGTCGGAACACGCATCGGAGTATGCGGCGGACCACGCGGCGGAGTACGCGACGGACCACGCGGCCGACCCGGCGGCTCGGGCCCCCGGGTTGCGATCGATGGTGCGCAGTCGGGCCGAGGCCGCCGGTGCGGCCGTACGAACGCTGGCGCTGGGCGCCCTCACCGCGATCCTCGTGCTGCTCTTCCTGATCCTGGCCGGCCCGGTGTGGGCGGTGACCGGGCCACGTGAGTCCGCGCACGCCCGCCCCCTCGCGCGCGCCGCCCGGGCGTTGGCCGGGTGGGAGCGGCGGCGGCTGGCCCCACCGGGTGCGGTGCCGCCGCTGCCGACCGACACCCGCCGTCTGGTCCGGTATCTGGCCGCGCATGTCCCGGTGGGGCTGCTCGGCGGCGCCGTACTCGCGCTGGTCGTCGCCGGGGTCGGGTTCGGCGCGGTGATGGTGGGTGCGTGGTTGTCGGGCAGTCCGAATACGACCACGGCCGACGTGGCGATCCTCGTTGTGCCCGGGGCCGCCCTGCTGTGCCTGGCCGGCTACGGTCTGGTCGGGCTCGCGGACACCGATCACGTGCTGGCCCGGCGGCTGCTCGGGCCGGATCCGAGCGAGGTGTTGCGGCGTCGGGTGCACGAGTTGGCGGCGAGCCGGGCGGGCGTGGTGGAGGCGGTGCACGAGGAGCGGCGGCGGATCGAGCGGGATCTGCACGACGGGGTGCAGCAGCGTCTGGTCGCCCTGGGCATGCTGCTCGGCCGGGCGCGGCGCGGCGGCGATCCGGCGCGGACCGACGAGTTGTTGCGCCAAGCGCACGAGCAGGCCCAGCAGGCGCTGACCGATCTGCGGGACGTGGCGTGGCGGATCCATCCCACGGGGTTGGACGACGGCGGGTTGCGCGCGGTCCTGGAGACGATTGCCGAGCGGGCGCCGGTGCGGGTCGAACTGGACTACGGCGTACGCTCGGAGCCGGCGCCGATCGTCGCAACGGTGGTCTACTTCGTGGTCGCCGAGGCGGTCACCAACACGGCCAAGCACGCCCGCGCCGACGTGGTGACGGTGACCGTGGCCGACGTGAGCGGCCGGACAGGTGACCAAAGCGGCGACCGGATCGCCGTACGGATCGTCGACGACGGTGTGGGCGGCGCGGATCCGGCCGGCGGCGGGCTGTCCGGCCTGGCCCGACGGGTCGGCGCGCTCGACGGAACCCTGCGGGTCGACAGTCCGCCCGGGGGACCCACCACGATCACGGCGGAGGTACCGTGCGCATAGTGTTGGCCGACGATTCGGCGCTGCTGCGGGAGGGGTTGGCCCGACTGCTCGCCGACGAGGGGCACGAGGTGGTCGCCGGTGTGGGCGACGGCGAGGCGATGGTCGAGGCGGTCGCCGCACACGCGCCCGACGTGGTGGTGGCCGACGTACGCATGCCGCCGACGCACACCGACGAGGGGCTGCGGGCAGCCTTGGAGGTGCGCCGCCGACAGCCGGGCGTGGGCGTGCTGGTCCTGTCCCAGTACATCGAAAAGCGCTACGCGGTCGAGTTGTTGACCCAAGACGGCGCGGCGGTCGGCTACCTGCTCAAGGACCGTGTCGCACACGTCGACGACTTCCTCGACGCGCTGGCCCGGGTTGCCGCCGGCGGCGCGGCCTTCGACCCGGAGGTGGTCCGCCAACTGTTGTCCCGGACCACCCACACCGACCCCCTGGACCGGCTGACCGCCCGGGAGTCCGAGGTCCTGGCGCACATGGCCGAGGGCCGCACCAACGCGGCCGTCGCCAAGGCCCTGCACATTTCGCAGAGCGCCGTCGAGAAGCACGCGAACGCCATCTTCGACAAACTGGACCTGCCGCACGGCCCCGAAACCGGGTACAGCCGACGGGTCCTGGCCATCCTGCGCTATCTGGGCTCCTGACCCCGCCACGAGCGTCGACGGGCCGAGGGCATCCGGGAAGCCCCGCCGCGCCCACCCGTTGACGCCCGGCGGGAGCCGCGTGACGATGGGTCCGGCCGCAGGCGGGTGGCGGCCTCGGCGGACGTGGATCCGGCATGGTGAGGACGACGCGTGGCGCACACCGACCGTACGCGACACGAACTGACCGCGCTGGCCCGGGATCGGCTCGCCTCGGGCGGCGTCGTCCTGCACGGCCCGGTCGGGATCGGCAAGTCCCACGTGCTGCGCGCATTGCTCGCCGGTGACCGGGGCGCACCGCTGCTGCGGACCGAACCGGCCGCGGCGGAGCGGGAGTTGGCCTTCTCCACGCTCGCCGATCTGCTCGATCCGGTCACCGACGAGGTGCTGCGCGCACTGCCCGCGCCGCAATGCTCGGCGCTGCGGGTGGTGTTGTGCCGCGAGCCGGCCGAACCGGGCGGACCGGATCCGCTGGCGCTGCGTCTGGGTACGCTCGCGGTATTGCGCGCGTTGTCGGCGTCCACTCCGGCGATGGTGGCGATCGACGGTGCGCAGTGGGTGGATCCGGCCAGCGCCGAAGTGCTGACGTTCGTCGCGCGGCGCCTGGATCCCGCGCGGGTGCGCGTGGTCGTCGCCGAGACCACGGATCCGCCGGCCGGGCCGATCCACGGCGGCCGGTTCTGTCCCGGCGACGTGCTCGAACTCGAACTCCCGCCGCTGGGCTTGGCGGAAACCCGCGATCTCCTCGACCGAACGGACCGCACGGATCGGACGGATCGGACGGATCGGACGGATCGAATCGACCGGATCGATCGGATCGACCGAACTGCCGGTTCCATCGGGGCTCTCGGGGCCATCGGCGCTCTCGAAGCCGGTGGGCCCTTCGGCGTCCTCGGCGCCGTCCCGACCCCGCCCGGCCCCGACGATCCGACGGACGAACGCCCCCTGCCGCACTGGCTCAGCCGGCAGGTGCATCGGGCCGGCGCCGGCAATCCGATGTACGCCCTCGAACTCGCCCGCGCGCTGCGCCGGTTGCACCGGTTCCCGACCCGCGACCAACCGTTGCCCGTGCCCGATCGGCTGCGCCGCCTGCTCACCGCCCGCCTGGAGGGTTGGTCGACCGATGCCCGCTGGTTGTTGCTGCTCGCCGGGGCCGCCGCCCGTCCCACCGTCGCGACGTTGCGGGCGGCGGCCGGTTTCGTGCACGCCGCGCACGACGCGCCGATCCACACGGCGGACCCGCGCGGCGACGATCCGGTCCGGCGCACCGTCGCCGACGCGACCGCGGCCGGCGTCCTCCACGTGGGCGAGGACGGTGATCGACTGCGGTTCGTGCACCCGCTGTTCGCCGCCGCGCTGTACGACGGCGGCACCGCGGAGGAGCGCCGCGCCGCGCATGCCGCGCTCGCCGAGGTGTGCGGCGAGCCGATCGAACGGGCCCGCCATCTGGCCCTGGCCCTGCCCGGCCCGGACGAACGGGTGGCCGGCACGCTGATGGCCGCCGCCGAACAGGCCCGCCGCCGGGGCATGCCCGACGAGGCCGCCGCGCTGGCCCGCCTCGCCGTGGCGCGCACGCCGGACGAACACGCCGACCGCAGATGCGAACGCAGCCTCGACGGCGCCGGGCACGCCTACGCCGCCACCGACTACGAGCTGTGTCGCGAACTGGCCGGTCACGTCTTCGCCCTCGGCCCCACCCCCGCGCAGCGTGTCCGGGCCTGCATCCTGATCATCAACGCGGCCAACCAGGCGCTGCACGACCTGGACGAGGTGTTCGCGGAGGCGTTCGCCCAGGTCGGCGACGACACGTGCGGGCGGGCCCGGTTGCACTATCTGCGCGCGTGCAAGGCGCACATCAGCGACGGCGACTCGGCGATCGCCTGGACCGAGGCGGCGCGCGCCGCGACGCTCGCCCGGCGCGGCGGCGACCGCTCCACCGAGCAGGTCGCGCTCGCGCTCCAGGCGTTCGTGGGCACCCTCCAGGGCCGGCCGAACGCGCGCGAACCGCTGACCCGGGCGCTGGCCCGGCCGCAGGACGCCGGACCGACCGGCAGCCACAACGGCCCTCGCGGGGTAAAGGCACGATTGGACTTCTTCGCCGACCGGCTCGTCGACGCCGCGACCGAACTCGACCGCATGTTGCGCCGGGCGAAGGAGTCCGACGACGCGGAGGAGAAGGTGTTCCTGCTCTGTGCCAAGGTCGACGTGGACGTCCGGGCGGGGCGGTGCGCCCAGGCGTTGTCGGCCGGGCACGAGGCGTTGCGGGTGGCTCGCGAGATCGGCGCACAGCTCGGTCCGGCCTACTATGCGGCGGCGGTGGCCGAGGCCGCCGGGGGCGATCCGGCCCGGGGCGCGGAACTGGCCCGCGAGGGCATACGCGTGGGTCGGTCCGAGCAGGATCAGGTGTATCTGCCGTTGGCGCTGTGCATCCTGGGGCAGATCCAATATCGGCTGCGCGATCCGGTCGCGGCGGTGGGCTGTCTGAGTCGGGCCCGCACGATCGCCGGGCGGCGCGGCATCGTGGATCCGGCGGCGATCCCGTGGGGCGTGGATCTGGCCGAGGCGCTGGTGGCGGTGGGCGATCACGATCAGGCGCGGGCGGTGGTGGCGGAGGTCGGGGAGGCCGCGCAACGGTTGGGCCGTGACGGGGTATTCGCGTCGTTGTCCCGGGCCGACGCCCTGGTCCGGGGCGAGTCCGGTGACCTGGCCGGCGCGGCCGAGTGCCTGCGGGCGACCGCCGAGCGGCATCGCGAACTGGGCCTGCCGATGGAGCACGGCCGCGACCTGTTGGCGCTCGGCGTCGTGGAGTTGCGCCGCCGGCATCCGGCCGCCGCACTGGCCGCGTGGCGCGGCGCGGAGCTGGCGTTCGTCCGCACGGCGGCGCGTCCCTGGCTCGATCGGGTCCGCACCGAGTTGGAGCGGGTCACCGTCGCGGACGACCCGGCCGCGGGTCGTACGGCCGCCGAGGCACGCTCACGGGCGTTGACACCGGCGGAGCACCGGGTCGCGGAGATGGTCGGCGACGGCGCGACCAACCGCGAGATCGCCACCCGCCTGTTCCTGTCCGCCAAGACGGTCGAATCCACGCTGACCCGGGTGTACCGCAAGCTCGGGATCCGCTCGCGCGCCGAGCTGATCCGGCTCTCCCTGGGCGCGAACGGTCGGTCCCACCAGGCGGAATAGCCGCGCTTCGCGGTCGGTCGCGGCACCGAGGGGGGCTCGGGGGAACCCCCTGCTTTGCGTCCGGGGGGTTCCGGAGCGGGCCGTGAAGGATCAGCGTTGCCCATGTTCCCCCGCACGACCGGCGAGGGACTTCCTCCGCGTCCCGGACGACTCATCGCGCATGTCGTCCGGGATGTCCGGCACCGCGTGTCCCGTTCCGTCCGCGGTGCTCCCTCGCCGGTCGCGTCCCCCTCGATCTCCGTCCGGTGCCCCCTCGCCGGACGAGAAGGAGACACGATGATTCTGCGGAATCACGGTACGGTTCGCGGCGCCGCGAACCCGCCGGCCACGCCGTCGCGGCGCTGGAAGTCGGTCTGTGCCGGAGTGGCCGCCGCGCTGTGTCTGGCCGTTCCGTTGGCCGGCAACGCGTCGGCGGCGCCGGCCAAGCCGTCCGTCGCCGCGCCCCTGAAAGTCGCCCCAGGCGGTGCGCACGCCGCCTACGGAGCACGGCAGTTGGCCCTCACCGAGCTGACCCAGGTGCAGAACCAGTGGTGCTGGGCGGCCACCGGACTGTCCGTGGCCAGGTATCTCGGCCGCGGTACGAACACCAGTCAGAACACCTTCTGTGACTACGCCCGCGGCCTGCCCACCAACTACCAGTGCCCGAACCAGCCCGGTGAGCTGAGCGACGTGCAGCGGGCCTGGTCCCGCCTCGGCATGCGGCCGGGGCAGGTCACCGGGACGCTGGACCTCGACACGGTGGCGTCCTCGATCGACGCCAACTCGCCGATTGTGGTGGGTATCTACTGGACCGCGGGCGGCGGGCACGCGAACGTCCTGTACGGCTACGACTCGGACAACGGAACGCTGATGTACTCCGACCCGTGGCCGTCCAGTCAGCGCTACGGCGAGATGGATTACAACTCGTACGTCAGCAACTACGAGTTCCAGTGGGCCGAGTCGCTGTACGGAGAGGCGTGAGTGTGATGACCGACATCTTTCGTTCCCGGCCCGACCACTCCCGCGCGCCCGTCCGGCGCGTCGGGGTGTTGGCCACCGTCGGTATCGGTGCGTTGCTGTTCCTCGCACCGACCGCGTCGGCCGCCGGTGACGCCGCCCTGACCGGTGGCGACTCGCCGACGACCGCCGACCGGAACGCGGCGCAGCAGGCTCTGGTCTCGCCCGAGACCACGAACCGGCTGGCGACCTTCTTCGTCCACCTCGACCAGCGTGCGACCGCGCAAAGCGGCGCGGTGGTCCAGTCGAAGGTCGCCCCAGAGGCCGCGGCGGCGCAGGCCCCGCAGCTCGTGGGCGCCGCGGTTCCGGTGTACTCGCTCAACGCGGACTTCGTCCGCGGCGGCAACTCGTCGGCTCCGGTGGCCAATTTCGCCTATCTCGCCACCGAGGCCCGCTCGGCCGCCGGGGTCGAGGCGACCGTATGGACGGTGCGCGACCGCGCCTCGGGCGCGTGGCGGGTCACCAACGTGCTGTCGGGTGCCGACGAGGTCGGCTATGCCCGCCAGGCGGGCGGCGACACGGTGTTCACCGAGCCGCAGATCGCGGCCTGGTATCGGGTACACGCGGGTCGTGTCCTGCCGCTGAACCCGGCCGCGCAGCAGTCGGTCGGCCCGAGCGGCGCCACCCTGGCCGACTATCGCACGCTCGTGCACGACCGGTACGCCGACAAGTTGCCCGGTTCGACGTACCGACGCGACGGCAAATTGGGCGGCTTCGCGGCCACGCCGAGCACGCATCACGGTGGATCCTCGGCGGCCGACATCGCGCTGCCGGCGAGCGCCGCCGGCGTGCTGGTCCTGGGCGCCGGAACCCTGGTGATTCGCCGCCGTCGGTCGGCAACGGCCTGATCCTGCACGTCGGTTCACGCTCCGCGCGGCCGTCTCCCGACCGCCGCGGACCCCAATCCCACCGCCCCGCGGGCCGAAGTCGCGGGGCGGTGGCCGTTTCGCCCCGAGTGGGCGATCGGGTGGGCCGATGGGTCAGCGCGCGCCGACGGGTTCCGTCGGGGCGGCCGGAATGGCCGCGATCACGTCCCGGTTGGCAACGAATGCGAGCAACTCGGCGCTGTTCAGGGCCGATCCGTTCTGGATCGTGCCGAACTTGTCGCGGTTGCTCGACGAGACGTGGTAGGTCGAGCCGGCGGGCGTGATCAAGGAGACCGAGACGCGGGTCTCCCTCCCCGAGCGCAGTTTCTCGGTGATCGCCTTCGAGCCGTCCGGCAGGACGCTGCGCTCACACTCGGAGTAGTCGTGTTGGGTCATCCGGCCCGTCTTGTTGTCGAATTGCGGACCGAGTTGGCACCGGTTGTCCGGCTCGGCACCCGGTATGGCGGGCTCGCCGCCGTTGAGGTCGATCGTGGTGACGGTGCCGTCCTGGCGGGTCAGTCGGAAGAACAGCGTCTGGTCGCCCTCGTCCTGGTCCTCGGCCTTGACCACACCCGCGGGCAGGTGCGCGCGCAGGGCCGCGAGGACCCTGTCGTGGATGGGGCCGGGGTTCAGCAGGAATTCGTCGCCGGACACGGTGGGCGGCGGCGCGATGGCGGATTGCGGTGGCTGCGGTACCGCTTGGCCGGGGGCGGCGGCCGGGCCACCCGTGGTGGGTTCGTCGTCCCCCGTCAACGCCAGTGCGCCGACGGCGGTACCGGCGAGCAGGGCACCCGCGGCGAGGCCCGCCACGCCGACACCGAGCCGACGGCGGCGTCGACGGCGGACACCGCCGGCTCGGACTCCGGGCAGGACGTCGGGAATCGGCGGCTCGGCATCGGCCGCCGGCAGCATCTCCCGCAGCAGTCCGGGCATCTCGTCTTCGAGAGGCATCGTGCGCTCCTTGGTTTGTGTTGTCGTGCCGGGCTTGTCGTCGTCGGGCTTGTCGCCTTCGGGCGGGTTGTCGTCGTGCGGGTTGTCGTCGTGCGGGTTGTGCGATCGTTCGCCGTCACGTGCGGCTTGATCGCTACGCGGTTTCGCCGTCGCGTGCGGCTGGGTCGCCGCGCGGGTTCGCCGCCGTGCGCGGCCTGGTTGCCCCGCGCGGTTGTGTCCCGATCGATCACGCGAGCGCGATGTCCGTCACCGACTCGCCGAGGATCGCGCGCAGTTGGTCCAGTCCGCGGCTCGCGGCCGACCGTACGGCCGACGAACTGCGGCCGAGGATCGCCGCGGTCTCCTCGATGCTCTGGTCCTCCCAGTACCGCAGGACCAGCACGGCCCGATAGCCGGGCGACACCTTCCCCAGCGCCGCCAACAGCGCCAACCTGCGGGCACTGTCCTCCGGGACCGCCGATCCGTCGGGGACGGTCGCGGCCGGGAACTCGCGGCTGCCGCGCAGGCGTTTGCCGTCCACGAACCCCCGCACCATCACCCGTCGGGTATAGGCGTCCACCGCTCCCGGATCACGCATCCTGTGCCACGACGCGAACACCTTCTCCAACGCGTTCTGGACCAGGTCCTCCGCCTGGTGCCAGTCGCCGCACAGGAGATACGCCGTCCGGCGCAGCGCCTGGTAACGCGCCGCGACGAACTCGTCGAACATGCGCTCTCGTTCCTGCCTCATCCCCGGTCCAGCCTCATCCCGGCCCCTGCTTCCCGTGCGACCGATGTTCACGGCGGCCGTCTGCGCGCCGGTGTCGGGAGATAGACGGGTCGACGGCCCGGGAATGTTGCGTCACGATCGCGGGCGGAGAGGACAACCGGCCCGGTCACGGAACGTCGGGCCCTGCCAGTGCGAGGTTTGCACTGTCTGGGGTGGGTGTGGCGGTCGATGATCAGTGGGTCCGAGGCGATCGTGGGCGGTGTGGAGGGGATCCACGATCGCGCGGCGAAGGCGCGTGCCCCCATCCGTGCTCCCCGGATGGGGTCGCGCCGCCTCGGTCGAGGTGCCTCGGCCCGGCCGTGTCACCGAGGGTGTGTCACTACTCTGTCACTGCTCGCCGTCGAGCAGGGCCAGCGCCGCCGCGGAGACCGCGTCCGCCGGGGCGTACGCGATCACCACCTTGTCCGGGTCGTCGGACGGGTGCAGGGATTCGTAGGTCAGGTCGAGCGCGCCGACGAGCGGATGCCGGATGCGACAGGTCCCGTGGGCCAGGTCGAATTTCGCCTGGGCCGACCACAGCCGGACGAAGTCGGGGCTGATCGCCGCGAGTTCGCGCAGGTGTGCGGCCAGGTCCGGGTCCCGGGGCCGCTTGCCGACCTCGGTCCGCAGATAGGCGACGGTCTCCCCCGCCTTGCGCTCCCAGTCCGCGTACAGGGTTTTGGTGCGCGGGTCGCCGAACATCAGGCCGCCGATCGAGCGCCGCTCGGGCGGGACTTCGCCGAAGTCGAGGAACACCCGGGTGGCCGCGCGGTTCCAGGCCACGATGACGCCGTTGCGGCCGACCACGTACGCGGGCGGACCCCACGCGTCGAGCAGTACGCGCAACCCCGGGCGTACCGCCGCCCGTTCACGCGCGGTCTCAGCACCGGGCCGGGCCAGGTTGCGCAGGTACTGTCGTTCGCCCCGGGTCAGGCGCAGCGCCTCGGCAACGGCGTCCAGGACCGAGTCCGAGACGCGCGAGGCCTGGCCGCGCTCGAGGCGTATGTAGTGGTCGACGCTGACCGCGGCAAGCGAGGCCACCTCCTCGCGGCGCAGACCGACCACCCGTCGGGGACCGTCGTCGGACAGTCCCACATCGCGCGGCGACAACCGGGCGCGCCGGGACACGAGGAATTCGCGCAACGCGGTACTTGGGTCCACGCCGGCCAGTATCCCCATCCAAACGAGTACTTGGGAAGCGTCTCGGCCGTCTCCTCGCGGCGCCGCCGGGTTCGGGGAGGCGAGTCGCCGGGTCAGCCGCCGTTGACCGTGACGCGCGGGACGGCGCCCGCGCCGAGTTGCCAGCGGTCCAGGATCGCCCGGTATTCCCCGGTTTGCAGCAGGCGCTCCAGTGCCTGCCGCACCGCGTCCCGCAGCAGGGTGTCGGACTTGCGCAGGGCGATGCCGTACGGCAGAGGGTCGATCTGCTCACCCCCGACCTCGAGCGCGCCGCCCGAGGTCCGAGCGCCGTTCACCGCCACCGGGAGGTCGAACACGCCCACGTCCGCGCCGCCTTGGGCGATCTGCCGCGTGGCGGCCTCGATGCCGTCGTACTTGGTCGGACTCGACGTACCGGGCCCACAGCGGGTGGTTGCGCGGGTGACGATGTCCTCCTGGATCGCGCCGCGTTGCACCGCCACCTTCGCGCCGCACAGGTCGGCCGGGGTGCGAATGCCCCGGGGGTTGCCCTTCGGGACCAGGAACACGCTGCCGGCGGTGAAGTAGTCGACGAAGTCGACCGTGTTCGACCGCTCCTTGGTGTCGAACATCGACGACACGACCAGGTCGATCCGACCCGAAGTCAGCGACGGGATCAGGGCGTCGAATCGGGTGTTCTCCAACCGCGGCTGCACACCCAGCAGTTGCCCGATCGCACCGATCAGATCGGCGGACATGCCGATGACGCTCCGGCCGTCGGTGTCCAGATACTCGTTGGGTGGGTAGGCGGCGTCCACACCGATGACGAGGGGCCGTCCGGACCGGTACGGCTCGGGGAGGAGGTGGGCCAACGGGGCGGGGGCGGGCGATTGTGCGCCGGCGCCGGTGCCGTTCGGCGCCGAGGCGGATGCGGTCGGGGGCGGGGGTGAACCGGTGCCGGACGGCGCCGGGTTCGCGGTCTTGCCCGCGCCGCCGGCGCCCTTGCCGTCGTCGCGGGTGAACAGATACGTACCGCCGCCGGCGAGTGCGGCGGCCACGACGGAACCGCCGATCAGGAGGCGGCGGCGCGCGATGCCGGGGCTCGACGGGGCCGGCGGGATGGGCCCGGGGACGTACGCGGGCTTGACGGGTGGCGGCGGGGGAATCATCGGCGGCTCCGACGGGCGGGCCGGGGGTTGGTCGGGCCGGGACGACGGGGTGGCTACCGGGCCGACGGTGGTGGTTGCCGACGGTGCGTCGGCCGGGAGGTCGGGGCGGTGCGGTGGTCGAAGGTCGGTCGACGGCGCGTCGGTTGGCGCCGCGTCGGTCGGCGGGGTGTCCGTCGGGCCCGGCGCACCCGTCGCGCCCGGTACCACCGGCGCCGCCCCACCGCTCGCCGCCGCCGTGGCGGAACGGCTCCGGACCAGCGCGGAGTGTGCCGGCGGCAGCCAGTCCGCACCCATCCGGCGGGCCGTGGTGCCCAGCATCTCGAGGATCTGCGCCGGGATGGGCCGCTCGGCCGGATCCCGACGCAGACACGCGGCCACCACCGGCCTCAATTCCTCGGGGACGGCGTCCAGATCGGGGTCCTGGTACACCACCCGGAACATCAGCTGCGCCGCGTCGCCGAACCCGAACGGGGAGCGTCCGGTCGTCGCGTGCGCGACCACGAGGCCGACCGCGAACACGTCGCTCGCCGGCCCGACCTCGTCGCCCCTGGCCTGCTCGGGCGACAGGAACCCGGGGGTGCCGACCAGGTGTCCCGTCCGGGTCGGCCCGTTCGCCTCCCGCACCATCCGGGCGATGCCGAAGTCGATCACCCGGGGGCCGTCGGAGGCCAACAGCACGTTGGAGGGCTTGAGATCGCGGTGCACCAGCCCCACGGCGTGAATCGCGGCCAGCGATTCGGCCAGGCCGGCGGCGAGCAGTCGCGCGCTCGACGCGGGCAGCGGGCCGTGCGCGGCTATCGTCTCGGTCAGCGAGGGGCCGGCGATGTACTCGGTCGCCAACCACGGCGCCTCGGCGTCTGCGTCCGCGTCGACGAACGCGGCGGTCCAGAAGCCGCCGATGCGGCGCATCGCGGCGATCTCCGAGGCGAACCGGCGGCGATAGTGCGGATCCTCGGCCAGGTCGCCCAGGACCACCTTGATCGCGACGAGCCGCCCGCCGGGCGAACGGCCCAGGTACACCTGCCCCATGCCCCCGGCGCCCAGCCGGCCGAGCACCGCGAAGGACCCGATCCGGGAGGGGTCCCCGACGCCGATCGATTCCACGCCGTACCCCCGTCGTCGAGCTGCCGATCCGTTCGAGGGCTCACCGTACGCGATGGGTCGTCTCCCCCGGCCGGGGGAGGCGTTTCCCCCGTTCCGGGGATCCGGCGACATGGGAGTCCGGGCTTTCCTGGGGACATGACAAACGCAAGGCTTGATCAAGGCCGGGCGCCGCGCGACCCGGGCGGCGTGCAGTGGGCCCCGGGTGGGGCGCGGCGGGCCCTGGGCGGCGGCACGATGCTGCGGGGCCGGCGCAGGCTCGCGGCGTTGGCGGTGGGCGCGGCGGTGTTGGTGCTGTCGGGGTCCGGCACGGCGGTGGCGGCCCCGGTGCAGGTCGCGGCCGGCGGCGCGGCGGCGGAGAGCAGCGGGGTCGACATCCGGGACCGGATCGCCGCGATACCGGGCATGCGGGTGGTAGCCGAGAAGCCCGCCGCGCCGGGCATCCGCTACTTCGAGCTGACCTATCGCCAGCCCGACGACCACCGACACCCCGAGCGGGGATCCTTCGAGCAACGCCTGAGTCTGCAACACCGCTCGACCGAGCGGCCGATGGTCCTGTACACCAGCGGCTACGACCTGGGCGCCGGAGCAAGCTTTCGCTCCGAGCCGGCGACCCTGCTGGACGGCAACCAGATCTATACCGAACAGCGCTACTTCGGCACCTCCCGGCCCGTCGACGCCACCGACCCCACCGATCCCGCCGACATGTCCGACCTGAACATCCGCCAGGCGGCCGACGATCACCATCGGCTGATCCAGGCACTGAAGTCGATCTATCGGGGCTCCTGGATATCCACGGGCGGCAGCAAGGGCGGCATGGCCACCGTCTACCACCGGCGGTTCCACCCCGACGACGTCGACGGCAGCGTGGTCTACTCCGCGCCGAACAACGTCGACGACCGCGACGACAGCGCGTACGACACGTTCCTGGCCCGGGTCGGCACGCCCGAGTGCCGGGCCGCGCTGCAATCGGTGCAGCGCGAGGCGCTCCTGCGGCGCGACGAGATGACGACCCGCTACGCGCAGTGGGCGGCGGCGAACGCGCAGACCTTCGAGACGCTCGGCAGCGTCGACCGGGCGTTCGAACTCGCGGTGCTCCGCCTGCCGATGATGTTCTGGATGTACGCGGGCGAGCCGAAGTGCGCCGGGATACCCGCGCCGGGTGCGTCCGCCGACGAGCTTTACGCATGGGTCGACGGCGTCACCCGGCTTGCGGTCTACGCCGACGAGAGCGTCGCGTTCTTCCGGCCGTACTTCCACCAACTCGGCACCCAGCTGGGCTACATGCAGCTCGCCACGCCCCATCTGGACGGCCTTCTGCGCTACCCCGGCATCCAGGAGGTGCGCAACTACCTGCCGGCGGGCACCGCGCTGCGCTTCGACTCCGGCGCGATGCCCGACATCGACCGCTGGGTCCGCCACCGCAGCGATCGCATCCTGTTCGTCTACGGCGAGAACGACCCGGTACGCGCCGAGCCGTTCCGACCGGGACCGGGCAGCCGGGACACCCGGGTCCTGATCGCGCCGCACACGGGCCACGGCGCGCGCCTGAGCACCCTCACCCCGGACGACGCCGCGCAGGCGACCACCACGCTGCGCCGATGGGCCGGGGCCTGAGCCGGACCGGGGTGCGAGTCGGCCCTGGCCAGGCCCCCGCGGGTGCCCGGGCGAGGGTCAGGCGCGGTCGCGGTGCGGGAGCTTCCAGCCCGGGCGCGGGAAGTGGCAGGTGTACCCGTTCGGGTAGCGCTCCAGGTAGTCCTGGTGCTCGGGCTCGGCCTGCCAGAAGTCGCCCAGCGGCTCCAGCTCGGTGACCACCTTGCCCGGCCACAGGCCGCTGGCCTCGACGTCCGCGATCGTCTCCAGCGCCGTCGCCTGCTGCTGCTCGTCGGCGTAGAAGATCGCCGAGCGGTAGCTGCGGCCGATGTCGTTGCCCTGACGATCGCGGGTCGTCGGGTCGTGGATCTGGAAGAAGAACTCCAGGATGTCGCGATAGCTCGTCACCGAGGGATCGAACAGGATCTCGATCGCCTCGGCATGGTCACCGTGGTTGCGGTAGGTGGCGTTCGGGACGTCCCCGCCCGAGTAGCCCACGCGGGTGGCCGTCACCCCGGGCTGCTTGCGGACCAGGTCCTGCATCCCCCAGAAGCAACCTCCGGCCAGAACCGCCTTCTCCACTCCAGCACTCATCTCGCAACTCCTGACCGACGCCGGTAATCACTCCTTCAATCGTATCGATCCCTACCCGAATGGCGGCGGGTGCGACGGATGCGGTGAACGTGGGCCGGGCCACACGGGGTCAGCCGCCGATGCGATCGAAGCCTTCGTCGACGCCCGGGAGGCCGGCGGGCCCCGGGAGGCCCTGCGTCCCGGGCATCCCCGGTGATCCGGGCACACCCGGGCCGCCCGCCACCGGGGGTGCCTGCACGGTCGCCGAGACCGGGTCCGGCTCGTCGGCGCAGACCGTGCCGCGTGGCGGGAGGGTCAGGTCCGTCAGATAGCGGACGGTCGCCGCCTGCGCACACGTGCTGCGACCGAAGGCGGTGTGCCCCTCGGCACGGAACGTGAGCAGCCGCGCATTGTCCAGGCGCTCCGACAGCGCGACCGCATCCTGATACGGGGTGTCGGGGTCACCCGTCGTCCCGAGCACGAGGATGGGCGCGGAGCCCCACGCCCGATACGAGCCCCGGTGCCGGCTGACCCGTTCGCCGCTCCACTGGGCACACGCCGGCGCGTGGTTGTGGTCGTAGGTGGGCGGCCCGAACCCGATCGGCGGGCCGAGCAGCGGCGCGTCGCGCACATTGGCCCGCACGTTCCGCTCCAGCCGGCCCGGGTCGCGCGGGTAGGCCCGGTCGATGCACTCGACCACGACGTTCGCGGTGAGGAAGTCGAAGCTCGCCGCCGACGGCGGTCGCAGCAGGAAGGCGGTACCGTCCCGCAACTCCGCCTGCCGCAGGGCCGCGCCGAACGCGGGCCACACCGCCTTGCCCCCGTTGATGTTGAACATCAGCCGGTAGGCGAGCGTGTACCCGTTCGCCGCCACGCCCGACGGGGTGGGCACCGGGTGTGCGTCCAACTCCCGCATCAGGCGCTCGAACGCGCCGCGCGCGTCCCCTTGGCCGAACCCGCAGCGCACCGGCTCGGCGCTGCACCAGTCGAGGAAGCGCCCCATCGCCGCGTCCAGCGCGAGGTATTGCGGCCGGTCGTACTCGTACGGGCGCTCCGCGTAGTGGACCGGATCGTAGGCGCCGTCCAGCGCCATGGCCCGCACCCGGCCGGGATACCGATCGGCGTAGACGGTGCCGATGTAGGACCCGAACGAGCGTCCGTAGAAGGACAATCGCCGCTCCCCCAGCGCCCGGCGCAGCAGGTCCAGGTCGCGCGCCACGTAGTCGGTGCCCATGAACGGCAGTACGTCGCCGGCCTTTGCCGCGCAGGCCGCGTCGAAGTCCCGCGCCGTCGACACCGCCCGATCGAACCCGTCGGGACCGGGCCGACCCGGCGATTGTGCGACCTCGCGCGAGTAGGTGGCGTCGTCCCAGCACTCGTACGGCGCGCTGCGCCCGATGCCGCGCGCGTCGAAGCCGAACACATCGAAACGTTCCCGCAATTCGGCCGGCAGGGAGGCGTAGTTTCCGCGCACGAAGTCCACCCCGGAGTTGCCCGGCCCACCGGGTTGGAGCACCAACGTCCCCAGCCGCCGCGTCGGGTCCGCGGCCCGGTGGCGAATCACCGCGAGGGTGAGACGACGCCCATCCGGTTCCCGATAGTCCAAGGGGACGGAGGCGTTGGCACATTCGAAGCCGGCGTCCTCGACGCAGGGACTCCAGGCCAGGGTCGGGGCCGCCGTCGCCTCCCCCGGTTCCGGTTCCGCTTTCGCGTTCGCCGAGGCGTCGACCACGCCGCCCCCGACCATCGCGAGGGCGACGGCCGCAACGGCGGCGGTTCGCCGGTACAGCGCCCGCCACCTCGCGCGCGCCGAACGGCGGGTCGGCTCGTGTACCGATTCGTGGGCCGGATCGAACACACGGCGGTGGCGTGTCATGCTCGTCGATTCCCTTCGCCGGACGGATTCGCACTCGTGTTCTCCCCCGGGGCATCACCGACCGCACCACCTTCGCCGATCGGAACTCCCGCTACCTCAACGCGAGAACCCCCAAGCGGACACGCGGCGATCACCCACCCGCGCGCGGATCCACCGGCGTCAGTGTGCCCAGCCGGTCCTCGACGGCCTGGGCCGCGTCCAGGCAGAGGTCCTCCCGGAACGCGCGCCCGACGATCTGCGCCCCGGTGGGGAGGCCGTCGACCACCCCGGTGGGCACCGCCACCGCCGGCAGGCCGACGAAGCTGGTCACCGTACACAGCCGCATCGCCGACGCCACCCGATCCCGACCGGCCCGGTCCCGCGATTCCAGACCGGGTTCGACCGGGGGCTCGGTGAAGGACGGGCCGAGCAACAGCGGGTATTCGTCGAGGAATTCGGCCCACGAACGACGGATGTTCAGCCAGGTGCCCATCAGCTTCACCAACTCGTCCGCGGTCGCCGGCGGGGTGCGCTCCATCGCCATCCCGATATAGCGGTCCCCGCCCGGGCCGAGCAGCGTGCGCACCACCGGCCAGGTCGGCGCGAACTCGGTCAGGGTGATCCGGTCGTACGCCTCCAGGGCCTCGTCCAGGCGCGGTACGTCCGGCACTTCGCGGACATCGTAGCCGGCGTCCCGCAGCGCGTCGGCCGCCGCCTCGACCGCTCCGCGCACGGCCGGGTGTACGCCGCGTCCGCCGGGATCCGCCACCACCGCAACCCGCACCGGCCCGGCGATGGGCGGGCCGTACGGCGGCACCGGCACGGCACGCGGATCGCGGAGATCCGCGCCGGCCAACACCTCGTACACCGCGCGCAGATCGCCCACCCCACGCGCCAACGGCCCGTCGGTGACCAGGATTTGTGTCGCCGGGCCGGGATCGTCCGGCCCCAGTACCCGATGGTCCGCCGGGAACCGTCCCGTCGACGGCTTCAGCGCGGCCACCCCGCAGAACTGGGCCGGGATTCGCAACGACCCGCCGGAGTCGTTGCCGAGCCCGATCGCGGCCATCCCTGCGGCCACCGCCACCGCGTCGCCGCCGCTGCTGCCGCCCGGGGTGCGGCCGGGGTGCCAGGGGTTGACCGTGTCGCCGAAGAGTTCGCTGCGGGTGTGCATCCCGGCCAGGATCAACGTCGGTATGTTGCCCCGCCCGATCGGGATCGCCCCGGCCGCCCGCAACCGCGCCACGGGCGGCGCGTCGGCGGCGGCCACCAGGTCCCGGAAGCGCGGCACGCCGAACGTGGTCGGCACGCCGGCCACGGCGGTGCTCTCCTTCACGGTGAAGGGCACCCCCGCGAGCGGCCCCAGCACCTCTCCGGCGGCGCGCCGACGATCCGTGCGCAGGGCCTGCGCGCGAGCGTGGTCGGCGAGCACCCGGGTGATCGCGTTCAGCTCCGGGTCGACCTCGGCGATCCGCCCCAGGTGCGCGTCGACGAGGTCGACGGCCGAGACGACCCCGTCCCGCACGGCCTGCGCCTGCGCCGTGGCGGACATGGCCCACAGCTGCTCCGGCATGGTGCGCGCTTCTGCACTTTCGTCCCGGTCCATGCGCCCCGTCGTTTCCATCGTTCCTTCGCTTCCTTCGTTCCGTCGTCCACCGTTCCGATGCAACTGCATCGGAACGATAACCTGGGAACCGATGCACCCGCATCGCAATAACGCGCACCACGACCGGAAGGGCGCGGCAGCCATGCCCAGACAGGTGGACCACGCGAGCCGACGCCGCCTCATCGCCGAGGCCGTATGCCGGCTCGCCGACGAACGCGGACTCGAAGGCGTGACTCTGCGCGACGTCGCCGCGCGCGCCGAGGTGTCGATGGGCGCGGTCCAGCGCTGCTTCCGGACCAAGGAGGAGATGCTCGTCTTCGCCCTCGGCCACGTCGGCGAACAGGTCGCCGCCCGGGTACGGGCCCGCCTGGTCCGCAGCCCCGCCCAGTCGGCCGCCACCGCCCTCGGCCACGCTGCCTCCGAGTTCGCCCTGCTCCGCGACGAACACCGCGCCGAGGCCCGCGTCTGGCTGGCGTTCCTGGCCCAGGCGGCGATCAGCGCCCCGCTGGCCGAGATCCTCAAGACCAACTACGCCGCACTGGAGGAATCCTTCACCCACCTGATCACCACGGCCGCCACCACCCCGAATCCCCCCATCCCCCTGGACCCCCACCACGAGGCCCGCACCCTCCTGGCCCTCGCCGACGGCCTCACCACCCACGTCCTCCTCGGCCACCTGACCCCGCCCGAAGCCGAGGCCGTCCTACACACGCACCTGACGAAACTGTGGGCGGCGTAGGGGTATGCACGGGCGGACATGGGTGCTGCGGCCCTTCGGCCGCGGCGGAGGCAGGTTCGGGAGGGGCAACGGCTCGCGGCGAACCCGCCGATGCCTTCCCGAGCCGGTCGCCTGCTACTGGCGGGAGTTGCGCCTCGGGTTGCGTGGGCGGGCGGGTCCGGTCCGGGCCGTGGGGTGGGCCGCCGCCGGCGTGCGGGACTCCGAGACGCCGGCCCTCGACGAGGCGCGTGTGTTGCTCGGCGAAAACCGGCCGGCAGCGGGGAGCGGGAGGGTGGTCGGGTCGGGTTCTCCGAGGGGTCTTCCCGGGTGGGTCGGGGTGCTTCGGGGGCGTTTTGGAGGGGGGTGGGGTGCGAAACCGGATCGCGATGTGTGGCTGTGGGCTTCGGGCTTCGGTGACCTGCGGTTTTGCAATGCGTGTGCGGGAGTTCGGGTGTCGAGGGCGGGTTTCGTGGGCGCTGTTGGCTTCGGATCCACCGCTGCGATACGGGCGGCAGGCTGGGAAGTCATACGCCCACCGACGACCCATGGCAGGCAGGAGTGGGATGACCGGGCAAGCCAACGGCAATCCTGATCGGATGGATTTCGTCTGCTTTGACGCGGACTTCGTTGTCGGCTTCCTGAAGTGTCGCCGGCGGGCGGTATTTTGCGGCGACCCATGTGACACAGATCAAGACATCGATAGGAGCGCTCGTCGTGATGCCCGAGACAACCCTGGCGACCGACCCTGGCGGGTGGGATGCCGCGCTGACCGGCGCCTTCGAGATACTGCTCGGCGGCCGGCCGGCGGTCGATCCCGCTGCCCGGTACGGGGTGTACTACGTCTCGGATTCCCTCGACGAGTTCCTGTTCCCGAATTCCTGGGTCGCCCCTGCCGCGCTGATGGGTCGGGAATCGAGGCAATTGCCGGATCCGGATGGGGAGTACCCCTTCTCTCCGTGGGCGTGGCGGTTCGACCTGCGCGAGTCCCTGTTCCACTTCGACGCCGATCTTCTGGCCGGGACGGGGCCGTGGGGTGACGGTGGGCACAAGGGTCGCCGGCCGTTCGACGATGCCTTCGTCGCCGACTTGCGGACCGCTTCGGCGGTGGACGATGCGGATGAAGTCTTGGTCCACGGCGCGGAGTTGGGGGCGCTCCTGGACCGCCATGGGGTCGACCTGACCGACAAGGCATCCAAGAAACTGAACGGCTGGCTGTCCGTGCTGCTGCGGGTCGCCACCGACGGCACTCCGACCGACGCGATGCGGGCCGCCACCTTCACCGGGCGCGGCCCCGAACATCTGGTGTCGATCCACGACATGAATGCCGTCCGCACCGCCGCCGAGCCCTGGGAGGAAAGCCTGAGTGCGGTCGCACATCCCGCCCTCCGCGACCATCTCCGCATGCTCTGCCTCAGCGAGAACGACGCACGCAGCGAGGGCGGGTTCTACTACGGCAGCGGCCACTGGCCGTGGGCCGATGTCCTGGAAGCGGTCGGCTGCTCCCTCGTCGCAGGCTGGGGGTTCGGCGAGTCCCAGGCCGGCGTGGCCGTTGTGCGGTTGCCGGAGAGAACGGACACATCCGGGGCAAAGTGAGTACGCCCGCCGCGCCACCGAATCGGCGTCCTCTCCAGGCGCCGATTCACCTACCCGGCCGGGACGGGAGTCGCGCGCGTACGCCATCGCCACGAGTGTCCTCACACACCGTGCAGGATCACGGACGGCGCCGACTGCGCTCGGATGGCGAGTCGATGGACTTTCAGCCCACCCAAGCCTGCTGACCTGCGGCTTTCTCTCCTACCGCGTGCGCACCACCCCACGCAATCCGAATTCGTGCGCCTTCACCGAACGCCCACCGCCCAACCTCCTCGGAAAGCTCCCCGGCGTACTCGACCCGACCGCCACTGTCGGCCGGTTTTCACCCAGCAACACGCCCGCCTCGCCGAAAGCGCCCAGTCTCGGAGCCCCGTACGCCGGCGGCGGCCCATCACCGACTCTGACCAGCACCGGACCAGCCACCCGCAGCCCAGAGCGCAACGCCCGCCGAAAGCGCCCGGCCCGCTCGGGAAGGCCCCGGCGGACTCGGCCCAACCCCGCCCACGCGCGCCTACGTCAACCTCAGTGGAAGCACAAGCAGAACGGGTGGCCTGCCGGGTCTGCCAGTACTCGCCAGTTGGCTCCCTGGCGGACCTGGTCCGTGCGTTCCAGGACCGTTGCGCCGAGGGCCACGGCGCGTTTTTCCTCGCCGTCGAGGTCGTCCACGTCGAAGTCCAGGTGGATTTGTTGCGGGACCTGTTGGCTCGGCCATTCCGGTGGGCGGTAGCCCTCCACGCGTTGGCAGGCCAGTGGCGTGCCCTCGAAGCCGTGTACCTCGATCCAGTCCGGGTCGTTCGCATCCGCGACCACCCGGCCGCCGAGCAGTTCGGCGTAGAACTGCGCGAGCCGTGCCGGATCGGCGCAGTCCAGTGCGATCGCCTGCAGCTTTCGAATCACTTCGACCCCCTGTGGCTCCTCGACCGCTGTCCGCGGCACCGTACCCGAGGGGTCGTACCCACCGTCCCGGTGGCCATGCCCGACCACGCGCCGGCCTGCCGGGGGTCGCGCCCGGGCGTCGGGAAGAATGGGTGGGAACGTGCGATCGGCAACCGATCGGCAGTCGAGTCCGGAAGTCCGGAAAACTCGAAAATCGAGAAGCCCGGAAGTCCGGAAGTCCAGAGGTTCAGGAGGCAGGCGTGGGTGCCGAGAAGCGGTCGTCCGACGAAGAGCAGGCGCAGGCCATCAAGCAGCGCAAGAACGGCCTCTACCGCGGCGAGGTGTCGGAGGAGCTGGCCGCGAACATGCGCACCGGGTGGGCCGACACCGAGCGCGTCGACCTGGCGCCGATCGAGCAGGCGCCGAACACGGCCCGCCGCCGCGCGGCTCTGTCGGCCCGGTTCCCGGGTGAGCGCCTGGTGGTCCCGGCGGGCAATCTCAAGACCCGGTCCAACGACACCGAGTACCCCTTCCGGGCATCGACCGAATACGCGTACCTCACCGGCGACCTGACCCAGGACGGCGTCCTCGTCCTCGAACCGGTCGCCGACGGTCACGAGGCGGTGTTGTACCTGCTGCCCCGGTCGGACCGGGGCAACGGCGAGTTCTGGCTGGACGGGCAGGGCGAGCTGTGGGTCGGCCGGCGCGCCGGGTTGGCCGAGGGCGAGCTGCTGTACGGGCTGCCGTGTCGGGACGTGCGCAAGGTCGTCGAGGAGCTGACCTCGGCCGAGGGGCCCGTGCGTGTGGTGCGCGGTCACGACGCGGGGCTGGAGAGCGCTCTGGGCGAGCGGCTCGACGCCGGGCGGGACGAGGAGCTGCGGGTCTTCCTGGCCGATGAGCGGCTGGTCAAGGACACGTTCGAGATCGGGCAGCTCCAGGCCGCGGTCGACTCGACGGTGCGCGGGTTCGAGGACGTGGTCCGGGTCCTGGATCGGGCCGAGGCCACCTCGGAGCGGTACATCGAGGGCACCTTCTTCCTGCGCGCGCGGCTGGAGGGCAACGACGTCGGCTACGGCTCGATCTGCGCCGCCGGGCCGCACGCGACCACGCTGCACTGGGTCCGCAACGACGGCGCGGCGCGGGCGGGCGATCTGCTGCTCCTGGACGCGGGTGTCGAGACGCACACCCTCTACACCGCCGACGTGACCCGTACGCTGCCCGTCTCGGGCCGCTTCACCGCGCTTCAGCGCCGGATCTACGACGCCGTGTTCGCGGCGCAGGAGGCGGGCATCGCCGCGGTGCGGCCCGGCGCCAAGTACCGGGAGTTCCACGACGAGGCGCAGCGCGTACTCGCCGAGCACCTGGTCGAGTGGGGCCTGGTCGAAGGTCCGGTGGAGCGGGTGTTGGAGCTGGGTCTGCAGCGCCGGTGGACGCTGCACGGCACCGGTCACATGCTCGGTCTGGACGTGCACGACTGCGCGGTGGCGCGGACCGAGTCGTACGTCGACGGCGCGCTGAAGCCGGGCATGTGCCTGACCGTCGAGCCCGGCCTGTACTTCCAGGCGGACGACCTGACCGTGCCCGAGGAGTATCGCGGCATCGGGATCCGGATCGAGGACGACATCCTGGTGACCGAGGACGGCAACCGGAACATGTCCGCCGCCCTGCCGCGCGGCGCCGACGAGATCGAGTCGTGGATGGCCCGCCTGCGGGGCTGACCCCACCCACCCGGCATCACACGACACGGGCCGCCCTCCCCGGACACACCTCGGAGCGGGCGGCCCGCCCCACGCCGCCCCGCGAACCGTCATGGCGACCCGAACACCCCACGCCCACCCGGCTGTTGCCACCCGCCCCTCGTCGCTTTTCGGCCGCACGGCGACGATCACCGGCCAATCCCCGCAGCAGCGCCAAGCGTTATCGATCGGTGACCTTCGCGGGGTGCGGGGATTGCCATGATCATCTTCGCGGCGCGCAATCCGGCCCGCCGCCGCGTGAAACGCACATCCACCAGGAAAGAGAAGCGATGCGCAAGAAGATCGCCGCGACGCTCGCGACGGGTGCCCTGACGGTGACGATGGCCGCGGGGGCCGTCGTGACCGGTGCCGGCACCGCGTCCGCCGGGACGAACGGGCAGCAGATCCACTTCGTGGACCTGTACGGCAAGACCCAGTCGATTCGCATCGAGGGTCCCAACCAGAACGGCCAGTGGGCCGCGCTCTGCGTCAACACGCCGAGCGAGCACAAGTACGTGGACGGCTGGTGGTGGAAGGGCAACATCACCTTCACCCACTACGCGTACTCCGACTGCCAGTTCCAGTACCAGAGCCAAAAGACCGAGTACGTGGCGCCGTACCTGCCGAACACCGACTGGTTCCTCACCACCAACCGGTAGTCGTCCGACTCGGCATCGAACACCCGTCGGCGACCGGCCACTTGGTCGGTCGTCGGCTCGGGCGTACGGACACGGCACCGCGACGGCGAGGCGGGCGGCTCCGGGAGTCGACCCGCCTGCCCCGTGGATCGCGCTCAGGTCGTGCCTCCGTGCGCGCCACGTTCGACCTGCGGTGGACGTGGCGATGAGCGCGCAGGGTGATGCCGAACCCGCGCTCCGGGTCGTACGGTCGCCCCGTGCAACGAATCTATGCCTGGCTGCGGGCACATCCCCTGTGGGTCGACTCGGTGTGCACCATCCCGGCGTTCGGCCTCGGTGTTCTCCAGATCCTGTCCTACGAGTACGGCATCGTCATGTCGCTCTGGGCCTACACGATCGTGGTGACCCTGAGCCTGGGCATGGCGCTGCACCGGGTCCGGTTCCGAGCGGCGACGGTGCTCGTGGTCGCGTCCGGGGTGGCCCAGTTGCTCTGCGACGGGACGATCACGTTCGCGAACTACGCGATGCTGGTGATCGTGTACACGGCCGCCAAGTCCGGGCCGCGTTGGCTCTCCCGGGTCGCGCTCGCCGCCACGGTGTCGGCGCCGGCGGCGCTGCTGGTGCGTTTCCCGCACGCCGACGGCGGGACCTTCAGGGCCAACCTGTCCGCGTCCGGCTTTGTCGTCGTACTGCTCGCCATCTCCTGGGTGTTGGGCGATTCGATGCGTACCCGGCGCGCGTTCTACGCCGAGTTGATCGACCGCGCCGCACGCCTGGAGGTCGAGCGCGACCAGCAGGCGCGGCTCGCCGCGGCGGCCGAACGGGCCCGGATCGCCCGCGAGTTGCACGACGTGGTCGCGCACAACGTCTCGGTGATGGTGGTCCAGGCCGACGGCGCCGCGTACGCGATCGACGCCGCGCCCGACTCGGCCCGGGAGGCCCTGGGCACGATCGCCGCCACCGGCCGCGAAGCGCTCGCCGAGATGCGGCGCCTGCTGGGCGTACTGCGTTCCGAGAGCGACGTCGAGACGTTCGTGCCCCAGCCCGGCGTCGACCAACTCGACGAGTTGCTCACCCGGATCCGCGGCGCGGGCCTGACGGTCGACCTGCACGTCGAGGGCCGACCCGTCGAACTGTCCCAGGGTATCGGCCTGACCGTGTACCGCATCGTCCAGGAGGCGCTGACCAACACCCGCAAACACGGCGGGCCCGGCGCCGGCGCCCGGGTCGTCCTGCGCTACACGGGCGAGGACATCGAACTCGACGTGCGCGACGACGGCCGCGGCGCGGCGGCTCCCGGCGACGGCATGGGCCACGGCCTGGTCGGCATGAACGAACGGGTCGCCCTGTTCGGCGGTCGCCTCGAAACCGGCCCCTACCCGGCGGGCGGCTGGCGCGTACACGCCCTGCTCCCCACCCGCCCCCGCACACCCGCCCTTCCAGGCCGCCCGTAAACAACACACGGCCACCCACCCGCAGCACCCGCTCAGCCCGCCGCCGTACCCGCCCACCGCATAGCCGTGTCCACGTCGGCCGTCTCCACCACCCGGTTCCGCAGCCGTTCGTGCAGCGCGGCCCGCAGTTCGAGGACGCGCGGCGCCGTCGAGCCGGGCAGCAGCGGCCCCCGGTATCGGTCCAGGAGGGTGTCGGCCGTGGTGTTCCGATTCGACAACGCGTGGTCCAGGTCGAGGAAGTCGGCCTCGCAGTCGCCGGTCAGCCGATACGGGTCCGACGCCAGCCGATGGCCCAGGATCGCGCGCAGCCGGGCGAGTTCGGCCCGCACCGTGGCCGGGCGGCCGGTCGGGCCGTACACCGCCTCGGTGATCGCCTTCGCCGTCATCCCGCCCGGTTCGCTCAGCAGCGTGGTGACGATCTCCGCGTGGCGGCGGGTGAGTTCGTGGGTGGCGCCGGCCACGTGCAGCCGCGCCCGGCGCAGCCCGAGCGCCTCGAGGCGCATCGGCGCGGCGGTCACCGGCCCGGAGGCGCCGTCCTCGGCGATGAGCAGGAACAGGCCGCCCGCGGCCAGCCGTTCGACGAGCACGAGCTGTCCGCCGGGCAGCAACATCGGGCCTTCGCCGACCGGCATCGGGAGCCGATTGGGCAACCAGCCGGGCGGATCCGCGCGCACCACGCGCCCGCCGGCGTCGACGATCGCGCTGCGGGTGCCCAGGCGGCGGGCGATGCGCTCGACGTATCGGGTGCGTACCCGCATCTCCTCGCGCAGCCGGACCGTCTCCAACTCCGACTGGGCCAACCGCCGGGCGGTGTCGAGCAGGGGGATCGCCAGTGGCTGCCAGTGCCGTTCGGGGCAGGTGAAGTCCAGGATCCCGAGCAGGTCGCCGCTGATCGGGTCGTGGATGGGCGTGGCGGTGCAGGTGTAGGCCGTGGCCGCGGACAGGAAGTGCTCGGCCCCGAACACCTGGAACGGCCGCCCGGTCGCCAGCGCGGAGCCCACCCCGCTCGTGCCCGCCGCGTCCTCGCTCCACAGCGCGCCCGGCAGCAGGTGCACCCGCTCCGCCGAGCGCAGCGACGTGTGGTCGCCCTGTACCCACAGCAGGTGGCCCCGGGCGTCGCTGAGGAACAACAACCGGCCCGGATCCTCGGTCAGTCCGCCCAGCGAACGGCGCAGCAGCGGCCAGATCCCGGTGAGCGCGTGTTCCTCGCGGTGGCGGGCCAGTTCGTCGTCGTCGAGGCACACCGGCGGCAGGTAGGCGTCGGGGGCCAGCCCGTGTCGTCGGGCGCGCGACCACGAAGCCCGGATCGGGCCGCGAACCCCCGATGCCGTGCCGCCGCTCAGCGCCCGTTCCCGTGCGTCCGATCGGTGTGCCATGGAGTCATCATGCCGGCACGGTCGGTCGCCGGCCGGGCGGGTGTCGTCGCGGGTTCTGCAACGTTGGTGCAACCCCCCTGCGACGTCTGGCGGAACGGCTCCCGGCTCGCGCAGACTGCCGGCAGTGCGGCGCGGCGAACGGGGTGCCGTGACCGAGACCGGAGGAGATGGCGTGCCCTACCTGGAACTGTCCGACACCGTCCCGCTCTACTACGAGGAGCACGGCGAGGGCCGGCCCGTCGTCCTGCTGCACGGTTGGACGATGAACGGCACCTTCTGGTCCGGGAACGTGGCCGCGCTGGCGGCGGAGAACCGGGTCATCGTGCCGGACTTCCGCGGCCACGGCCGGTCCGGGAAGACGCCCGAGGGTCATTCCCTGGACCAGTACGCCCGCGACATCCGCGAGTTGGTTCGGGCCCTCGATCTCGCCGAGGTGACCGTGGTCGGTTGGTCGATGGGTACCTCGGTACTGCTGTCGTATGTGCGGCAGTTCGGGTGTGAGGGGCTGCGCGGCGCGGTGTTCGTCGATCAGTCGCCGCGCTTTTTGGACGGCCCCGACTGGGAGTTTCCGCTGCTCGGCGGGTATTCCCCCACCGATCTGGCGGTGTTCGCGCAGACCGTGCGGCACGGTCGACCGATCGCGGTGAAGCCGTTCATCGAGGCGTGTTTCGCCGAACCCCCGGCGGCCGAGGCGGTGGACGCGGTGTACGCGGAGACCACCCAGACGCACACGTCGTCCGCACTCGACGTCTGGATGGACATGGCGCACTCGGACTGGCGGTCGGTGCTGCCGCAGGTGACGGTGCCGACCCTGCTGGTCTACGGCGAGCGCAGCCGGGTCTTCCCGGGTGATCTGGCCGGGTGGCTGGCGGGTGTGTTGCCCGATGCGCGGATCGAGAGGTTCCCCACCAGCGGGCACGTACCCTTCGTCGAGGAACACGAGCACTTCGACGCAGTCGTCACGGATTTCCTCCGCCGCTGATCTCCCCCGGCGTACCGGAGGAATACGCGGGCCCGCCCGGGCGGGTACCCCCGCCTCGCCCGATCCGGGCGGCCCGTGACCCGAGAATCGGGAAGGCCGATGATTGTGATGCCCCAGCAGGCGCCGGAGACCCGATCGTGCGTGGGCCGGCCGGTGCCGGTCCGACCGCCGGTCCAGGTGCCCGCGACGCGCCGGTCCGGACTGCGCACCGATCTGCCGCATCCCGCTCGCATGTACGACTACTACCTGGGCGGCAAGAACAACTTCGGGGTCGATCGCGAGGCCGCCGACGCCGTGCTCGGGGCGGCTCCCGAGGTGCGCGCGATGGCTCGGGCGAATCGGGCGTTCCTGCGTCGCGCGGTGTCGTTCGCGGCGGGGTGCGGGATCCGCCAGTTCCTGGACATCGGGGTCGGCATGCCCACCGCCCACGACACGTACGAGTGCGCGGTGGCGGCCACCGAGGAGGCGCGGGCGGTGTACGTGGACAACGATCCGCTGGTGCTCGCGCACGCCCGGGCGTTGTCCGGTCGGCCCGGTCGGGTGCGGGTGGTGGAGGGCGATCTCCGCGATCCGCACGCGCTGTTGGCGCGGGTGTCCGGGCGTTCAGGGGTGGATCTGGATCGGCCGGTGGCCGTGGTGCTGACCGCGGTGTTGCACTACCTGTCGGACGCGGACGATCCCCGGGCCGTGGTGGGCGCGTTGGCGGGTGCGCTGGTGCCGGGCAGCATGCTGGTGCTCTCGCATGTCGCCGCGGATCTGCGGCCGGAGGCGGCGCGGGCCACGGCCGAGGCGTATCGCCGCTCCGCCGCCCCGCTGTTTCCGCGCACGGCCGCGCAGGTGCGGGCGCTGTTCCCGGGCCTGGACCCGGTCCGGCCCGGCGTGGTGCCGATCTCGTCCTGGCGCGCCGACCGACTTCCGCGTCCGCTGGTGGAGCGGGAGTGGATGTACGCGGGGGTGGCCCACAAGCCGCCTCCGGGACGCCGGGAGTGTTCGGGTACGGGTCGTGTCCCGGCCCGGGCACTGCGCCCCTGCGCCTGAGCCGGTCGCAGCCCCGCAGGGGAGGGCTGCGACCGGCTCGGAAAAACGGGCGGGTCCGCCCACGCACGCCGGCCGCCGGTTCGGCGTGCGTGGGCGGGCCCGCGAGCCCGGCTCCGGATCACCCGCCTCCGACGCGAGGCCGCCCGGCCGCACCGTCCCCGCACGGCCGAGTCGAACCACCCGCACCGCCGGGTCGGCGTGCGTGGGCGGACCCGCGAGCCCGGCTCCGGATCACCCACCTCCAACGCGAGACCGCCCGGCCGCACCGCCCCCGCACGGCCGAGTCGAACCACCCGCACCGCCGGGTCGGCGCGCATGGGCGGGCCCGCGAGCCCGGCTCTGGATCACCTGCCTCTGGCGCGCGGCTGCCCGGCCGCGCCGTCGAACCATCGCCGCACAGCCGGGTCAAACCACCTGCGCCGCCGCCTCGCACCGTCCCCGCACGACCACGCCGAACCACCCGCACCGCCGCCTCGAACGGTCCCTGCGCCGCCGGCCTCGGCCCCCGCACCGCCAACAACGATCGCCCCTCAGACCACCGTCACCGCGACCCCCGCCTCCGTGATCCGGGCCAGTTCGTCCTTCGGGGCGTCCGCGTCGGTGACCAGGTGGCCGATCCCGGACAGCGGGCAGATGCGGGCCAGGGTGGCCTTTCCGATCTTGGAGTGGTCCGCCACCACGATGGTGTGGTTGCTGCGGTCGGTGAAGGCCCGGTCGGTGGCGGCCTCGAGTTGGTCGTGCGTGGTGCAGCCGTGTGCGGCGCTGATGCCGTCCACGCCCAGGAAGGTCACGTCGGTGTAGTAGTCGGCGAGGGTCTTCTCGGCGATCGGGCCGACCAGTTCGTAGGTCTCCTTGCGGGCGGTGCCGCCGATCACCACGAGCGTGACGTCCTTGTGCAGGACCAGTTCGGCGGCGATGTTCACCGCGTTGGTGACGATGGTGACCGGTCCGCGCTCGGCCAGGATGCGGGCGATCTCGGTGGCGGTGGAGCCGCCGGTCAGGCCGACCACGGCCTGCGCCGGGACCAGGGCCGCCGCGGCGCGGGCGATCGCCAGCTTCTCCGGTCGGCGGCGTTCGCTGCGGTACTGCATCGGCGTCTCCAGGCCGATGTTGCCCACGGACGCCCCGCCGTGCGTACGGCGCAGCAGGTTCACCGCGTCCAGGTGTTGGAGGTCGCGGCGCACGGTGGCCCCCGAGACCGCCAGGATCGCGGACAACTCCTCGACGCTCACGCTCCCGTGTGCGGCAACGTGTTCGAGGATGCGCGCGTGGCGCTCGGTTCTCAACATCCGCGCAGCATATCCGTGCGCATTCGCGCAGTCACGAAATCCACCGGCGCAATCCACGGATGGTCGGGGGACGGCATTTCCGGCCTCCGTATGGCAACTCCCGTGAGCATTGTGCGCACTGACGATCTCTTGACATGACGAATGTTGCTCGATTTACTGCTCCGACGCCGAGCAGCGCAATCGGCGTCAAAGGTACGCCCAGCCGGTAGTCGGCGTGAAGCCGCAAGCCCGGACAAAGTCGCCAGGATGCCAGTCGACATCCGAGGCGGGGACGTATCCTCCGCACCTGGAGTTCGATGATGAACACCTTCCTCCCGGGTAGATCGGCCCGCCGTCTCGCCGCCGTCGCGGCGACCACCGCGGCGATCGCGGGATCCCTGTTCCTCACCTCGTCCGCGAGCGCCGGCACCGCCGCGCCCGCGAACGCCCCCAAGAGCGCCGCCGTCACCCTGCCACCCACCCACGCGAACTTCGACTACCAGATCGGCGGCGCCTACACGCCGCCCACCGGGGTCAAGGTGGTCACCCGCGACCACTCCGCCACCCCGGCGCCCGGCCTGTACAACATCTGTTACGTCAACGCCTTCCAGGCCCAGAAGGGCGCCGAGGGCGACTGGAAACCGGGCGAGTTGCTCCGCCGCGACGACGGCACCGTGGTCTACGACGGCCAGTGGAAGGAGGCGCTGCTCGACATCCGCACCCCCGAGAAGCGCACGTCCGTCGCCGCCAAGGTGAACGCCCTGATCGACGAGTGCGCGGGCAAGGGCTTCCAGGCCGTCGAGCCGGACAACTACGACAGCTACACCCGCTCCGAAGACCTGATCACCGCCGAGAACGCCAAGGCGTTCGTCACGCTGCTCTCCGCGCACGCGCACCAGCGCGGACTGGCCATCGCCCAGAAGAACACCTCCGAACTGGCCCCCGACCGCGCGAGCACCGGGCTCGACTTCGCAGTCGCCGAGGAATGCGGCCAGTGGAACGAATGCGGTGAGTACACCAAGTCGTTCGGCAACAACGTGATCGTGATCGAGTACACCGCCAAGGGCCTGAACACCGCCTGCTCCAAGTGGGGCGGCAAGCTCAGCGTCGTGCGCCGCGACCTGAACGTCGTCCCGGCCGGCAGCAGCGGATACCTGCGCAAGACCTGCTGATCCCCGGCCCACGATCGTCGGCCCGGCGCCTCGATCCCGCACGGATCCCGCCGCCGGGCCACCCCCTTCGCCACGCGCGCCCCCTCGCCCTCGCCCGTCCGGGCCCGCCCCGGGGCGACCGCCGGCGCGCCCACCCGCTCTCGCCTTTGCCTCGCCCGCCCCCGCACGCGTTCCGACATCTCCCGGAGGTCCAGTGGTTCTCGACCGGTTCCATCCCACCGGCCTCTCCCGACGCGGCCTGCTCCGCATCGGCGCCGGTGCCGCCGCCGCGACGGCGCTGTCCACGACGCTGGCCGGGTGCGCCGGCACCGACGACGGCGTGGGCGCCGACGGCCGGGTCACGATCGAGATGTGGCACGGCCAGACCGACACCGGGCGCGCGGGGCTGGAGGCCCTGGTGGAGCGGTTCCACCAGGCCCAGTCGGGCATCCGGGTCGACCTCGGCGGCGGCGTACTCGCCGATGCGATGCTCCAGAAGATCACCGCGGCGCTCGCCGCCGGCTCCTACCCCGACATCGCGTACGTCTTCGGCTCCGACCTCGCCGGCGTCGCCCGCAGCCCCAAGGTGGTCGACCTCGGCGACACCGTGCGCTCGGCCCCCACTCCCTGGGACGACTACTGGGACCCGGCCCGCCAGGCGGTCACCATCAACGGCCGGGTACGGGCCGCGCCCGCCGTCCTGGACGCCCTCGCCGTGATGTGCAACAAGAAGCTCTTCGAGGACGCCGGCGTCCCGCTCCCGCAACCCGGCTGGACCTGGAACGACTTCCTGGCCACCGCCCAGCGCCTCACCGACGCGCAGCGCGGCATCTTCGGCACCGGCTGGCCGGGCGCGGGCGACGAGGACACCGTCTGGCGGTTGTGGCCGATGATCTGGGACCTCGGCGGCGACGTGGTCGCCGAGAACGGCCGCGACATCGGCTTCCGCGAGGTCGGCGCCCGCGCCCTGCAGACGGTCGAGGCGCTGGCCCGCGCCAAGAGCGTCTACATCGACCCCAAGCCCGGCGGCGAGCAGATGTACCAGGTCTTCGCCTCCGGCCGGATGGGCATGGTGGTCACCGGCCCCTGGCAGATCCCCGACATCACCGAGGCGGGCATCGACTACCACGTGGTGCCGCTGCCCAGCTACAGCGGCCGGCCCATGACCATCTGCGGCCCCGACACGTGGACCGTCTTCGACAACGGCAGCGCCCGGGTACGCGCCGCGCGCACCTTCGTGTCCTGGCTCAACCAGCCCGACCAGGACGTCGAATGGGGCGTGCGGGTCGGCAGCCTGCCGCTGAGCCGGATCTGCGAGGCCAAACCCGAGTGGCGCACCCACGCGGCCGAGACGCCGGGCCTGGACGTGTTCACCCGGGCCCTGGAGACGGCCCGTGTACGGCCCGCGCACCCGGCCTATCCGCAGATCTCCACGGCCCTCGGCGAGGCCATCGTGTCCGTGCTGCTCGGCAAGAGCAGTCCGACCCGGGCGCTGAACCGCTGCGCCGCCGCGGCCAAGGCCGCCCTCGTCATCCCGCGTTGACGAATCCCGCGTTGAGGAGCCCCTCCATGTCATCCCTGCCCGCTCCACTCACGCTGTCCGACCACGATCGCCGGCACCGCACGCTGCGCCGCAGACGCCGGCGCGAGACGGCGACCGCGTGGGCGTACATCCTGCCCGCCGTCCTGGTCGTACTCGGCCTGAGCATCGTGCCGTTCGTCTGGTCCCTGCTGCTGTCCTTCCGGGCCGACGACCTGGTCACCCCCAGCCGCTGGGTCGGCGTGGACAACTACGACGCGCTCACCCAGGACCCGCACTTCAGCCAGGCGGTACGCAACACCCTGCTGTACACCGCGCTCTACGTGCCGCTGAGCATGGCCCTGGGGCTGTTCCTGGCGCTGGTGCTCAATCGGCGGATCAAGCTGGTGGGCCTGTACCGCACGCTGATCTTCGTGCCGTTCGTGATCTCCGCGACGGCGCAGGGCGTGTTGTTCTCGTTCATCCTCGACCCGGAGTTCGGCGCGGCCAACTCGGTGCTGCACGCGCTCGGGATCAGTCGGCAGGGCTTCCTCACCGATCCCGGGCAGGCGTTGCTGGTCCTGGTGGCGATCTCGGTGTGGAGCGGCACCGGGTTCTGCGTGGTGATCTACCTCGCCGCGCTCCAGGACGTGCCGCCGTCGCTGTTGGAGGCGGCACGGCTCGACGGTGCGGGGCGGTGGCAGTTGTTGCGGCACGTGGTGATGCCGACGCTCACCCCGGTCAGCCTGTTCCTGGTGTTGTGGCAGACGATCAACGCGTTGCAGGTGTTCGACCTGGTCTATGTGACCACCAAGGGTGGTCCGCTCGGGTCCACCACGGTGATCGTCTACTTCATCTGGGAACAGGCGTTCAAGAACTTCACCGCCGGATACGGCGCGGCGGCGGCCTACGTGCTGGCCCTCGCGCTCCTGGTGATCGGGGTCGCGTCGAGGCTCGTGCGAGGCCGCAAGCCCGCCGGTGCCGTGCTGGTCGAAGGTGGTGCCAAGTGAGCGCGACGACCGTCGAGGCCGCCCCCGCGCAGGCCCGGCCGGCCCCGGTCGCGGCGCCGCGCCGCCGGCTCCCGTTCAGCCCGTGGCATCTGCTGCTGATGCCCCTGTCCCTGCTGTTCGCCCTGCCGCTGGTGTGGCTGGTGCTCAGTTCGGTGATGACCAACGCGGAGATCAACCGGTTCCCGCCCGCGTTGTGGCCCTCCGGAATCGACCTGGGCGGCTACCGCTACGTGCTGGGCAATGCGATGTTCCCCCGCTGGTTCGCCAATTCGCTGATCGTCTCGGCGGTGGCGGTGGCCTCGAACCTGGTGTTCGGGGCACTGGGGGGCTACGCGTTCGCCCGGATGCGGTTCGCCGGGTCGCGCGTGTTGATGGTGGCGATGTTGGCGACCATGGCGATCCCGTTCCAGCTCACCATGATCCCGACGTTTTTGATCATGAAGCGGCTCGGGCTGATCGACACGCTCGGCGCGCTGATCATCCCGTCGCTTGTGACGCCGTTCGCGGTGTTCCTGCTGCGGCAGTTCTTCCTGTCGCTGCCGAGGGAGTTGGAGGAGGCCGCCTGGATCGACGGGTGTTCGCGACTGCGCGTGCTGTACCGGATCGTGTTGCCGCTGTCCCGGCCGGCGCTGAGCACCGTCGCGGTGCTCACCTTCCTCACCACCTGGAACGACCTGACCTGGCCGTTGATCGCGATCAACCACGACACCAAGTACACGCTGCAACTGGGCCTGACCACCTTCCAGGGGCAACACCACACCCAGTGGGCCGCGGTGATGGCGGGCAACGTGATCACCGTGCTGCCCGTGCTCGTCGCCTTCCTCTTCGCGCAGAAGGCGTTCATCCAGTCGATCACCTCCAGCGGTCTGAAGGGGTAGCGATGTCACGGGAGTTCGACCCTCTCGTGATTCGCCCCCCGTCCACCGCACACACCCGGGAAGCCCGATGCCGCACACCTTCGACCTGCTCGTCCTCGGCGACGCCAATCCCGACGTCGTGGTCGGCCCCCTCGACCGGCCGTTGGCCTTCGGTCAGCACGAACACCTCGTCCCCACCGGCCTGCTCACCCTCGGCGGATCCGGCGCGATCACCGCCTGCGGCGCGGCCCGGCTGGGTCTGTCCGTCGCGATCGCCGGCCGGATCGGCGACGACGACGCGGGCCGCTTCGTGCGCGCCGCGCTCGCGGATCGCGGTGTGGACACCTCGGCGCTGCGCGTCGATCCGAGCCTGCCGACGCCGCTGACCACAGTGCTCACCCGCACCGACGGGGACCGGGCCATCGTCACCGCGGCCGGCACGCTGGCCGCGACCGGACCCGACGACGTGCCCGAGGAGTTGCTGCGCCGAAGCCGGCACGTGCACGCCTCCTCCTACTTCCTGATGCCGCGACTCGCGCGGGCGCTGCCCGAGTTGTTGCGCATCGCCCGTGCGGCCGGCGCCGCCACGTCCCTGGACACCAACGACGACCCCATCGGGCGCTGGGACCCGGCCGGGCCGGCCGCCGTACTGCCCGCCGTGGACTACCTGTTGCCCAACGCCCAGGAGGCCCGGGCGTTGGCCGGCTCCCCCGCCGCGACCACCGAGCAGGCCGCCGCGCGGCTGGCCGGGCACGGCCCCGTCGTGGTGGTCAAGGACGGCGGCGCCGGCGCCTTCGCACACGACGGCGCGAACGTGCTGCGGACCCGGGGCATCCCCGCCGAGCCGGTGGACACCGTCGGCGCCGGCGACAGCTTCGACGCCGGCTTGATCGCCGCCCTGCTCGCCGGCGAACCCCTCGCCCGAGCCCTCGATTTCGCCGCCGCGTGCGGCGCCCTGTCCACCCGAGCAACCGGCGGCACCGCCGCCCAACCCACCCGGGACGAGGCGCTGGACGCGCTCGCCCGCAACGGAAAGAACCAGTGATGACCCGCACCAAGATCGTCTTCGTCGGCGCCGGCAGCGTCGTGTTCACCCAGGGCCTGTTGGCGGACCTGTTCGCCTTCCCGGAGTTGAAGGACGCGCACATCGCGCTGCACGACATCGATCCCGAACGCCTGGCCACCGCGCACGGCGCGGCCCGGCTGATCGCCGACGACCGGGGCGCGAGCCCGCTGATCACCGCGCACGCCGACCGCCGCGAGGCGCTGGCCGGCGCCCACTTCGTGATCAACATCATCCAGGTCGGCATGCGCGAGGCCACCCGGACCGACTTCGACGTGCCCGCCGGCTACGGCCTGCGCCAGACCATCGGCGACACCCTCGGCATCGGCGGCATCTTCCGCGCGCTGCGCACCTTCCCGGTGTTGCGCGCGCTGGGCGAGGACATCGCCGAACTGTGCCCGGACGCCTGGCTGCTCAACTACACCAACCCGATGGCGATGAACGTCGGCTACCTCCGGCGCGCCACCGGCCTGACCCGCGTGGTCGGCCTGTGCCACTCGGTCTACTGGACCATGCAGGGCCTGGCCGAACTGGTGGGCGTGCCCTACGAGGAGGTCGACTACCTCGCGGCCGGCGTCAACCATCAGGCGTGGGTGTTGCGCTTCGAACACGCCGGCGCCGACCTGTACCCCAAACTGGACGCGCTGATCGCCCGGGACGAGCAACTGCGGCGCCGGGTACGGGTGGACATGTATCGCCGGCTCGGCTACTACCCGACCGAGACCAGCGAGCACTCCAGCGAGTACGTGCCCTGGTATCTGGGCCACGACAGCGAGATCAGCCGACTGCGGCTGCCCGTCGGGGCCTACCTCGACATCGTCGACGAGAACGTCGCGGCCTACGAGAGCACCCGCGCCGCACTCGCCGCCGGACAGCCGGTGCCGGTGGAGTCGACCATGGAGTACGCCCCGCAGATCATCCACAGCATCACCACCGGCACGCCGCGCACCGTCTACGGCAACGTGCCCAACCAGGGCTTGATCGACAACCTCCCCACCGACGGCGTGGTCGAAGTCCCGTGCCTGGTGGACAGGTTGGGCGTACAGCCGACCCGAGTCGGCGCGCTGCCCGCGCAGTTGGCCGCCCTCAACCGCACCTACCTGAGCGTCAACGACCTGGTGGTGCGCGCCGCGTTGGAGGACGACCCCCGGCACATCCGCCACGCCGCGATGATCGACCCGGCCACGGCCGCCGTACTGCCCGTCGAACGCATCTGGGACCTGTGCGACGACCTGGTCCGCGCCCACGGCAACCTGCTCCAGCCGGCCCTGCGCACCACGCTGGGCCACTGACATCCGGTAATCGACGTGGCCCGCACGGAGCACGACGGAGCCGCAACCGCCGCCCCCCGCGCGCAGCCCCCGTAGGCGCGTCAGCGCCCACGACCCGGGCCGACCCTGGAGATCGACGCGCGCAGCGCGGAGAGCGGCGGAGCCGCAGAACTTGGGCCGGGTGGCCCGGAGCGAAGCGGAGGGACACCCGGCCCGAGCGAGGGGCCGCTTTTTTCTCGGAGGAGCGAAGCGGGGGAGAGAAAAAAGTGGCCCCTCGCGAGCCGGCGCGAAGCGCCCAAAAAGAGCTCCCCCTCGCTCAGTAGTCCTCGTGCGCGTACGGCAGCAGGTCCGTGCGGAGCGCCGCGTCCAGGCGGTGCGCCGCGCCGGGTGTAGTCTCGGTGACCAGTCCGGCGGCCACCAGCCGGCGGATCGGCGTGCCGCCCAGGTAGCAGGTGGCCAACTCGCGTACGTCCAGGGCCAGATCGGGTGCGGCGTCGGCGGCGGTGTAGGTCGCCCCGGTCGGGTCGGCGGTGAACCGGAAGCGGCCCTGGTTCGCGGGCAGCGCGGCGTCGCGCACGTCCAGGACCAGGTCCACCGGCGCCGCCCAGGACCGCGCGGTCAGCGCGGTACGCACATCGACCAGGCGCAGCCGCAGCGCCGGATACTGCCTGGTCACCCGCACCTGATCGCGATCCCCGGCGAACTGCAGCAGCGGATCGTCGAGCGGCCGGGCCCAGGCCACCACCTTGTCGATCAGGTCGATCGAGACGAGAAAGGCCCACAACGCGGCGGCCACCGGGGCGTCCCGCGCCTCCAGTTCGAACACCTGGAGCACGTTGGCCGAGCCGGCGGGCCCCTTGACCTCCTCCACCCGGTAGACGACGTAACCGGCCGGGGTCTCGCCCCGCTCGCCGAGCGCGACGACCCGGATCGGCTCCTCGTCCTCGTCGTCGAGGAGCACCATGGTGCGCCACCACTCCTCGTCCCGGTCCAGTCGCCCGCCCCGCCTGCCCCGCACCGCCGCGTAGACCGGACCGAGCAGGCCCGGCGCCTTGGCCGGGTCGACCAGCCGCAACGGCCGGGGGTCGGGCGTGATGCGCAGGTCGAGCGGCCGGCGGGCGTCGATCTCGATGCTGCACCCGAGGGTTCCGTCGCCGTAGCCGAAGCGGCCGTAGATCGTGTCCTCGGAGGCCCACAGGCAGGACAGCGGCTGACCGAGTTCGGCGCACCTGCGCCACTGCTCCGCGATCATCCGGGTCAGCAGTCCGCGCCTGCGGTGGGTGGGCGCCACGGCGACGTAGTCGAGCCCCGCGCAGGGCAGTTCGCCACCGGGCACGGTCAGCTTGAAGCGGTGCGCGACGACGGCCCCGACGAGGGCGTCGTCCTCGTAGGCGCCGATCCGCCCGCACGCGCGCAGCCTGTCCCGGTGTTGTTTGCGTTCGTCGGCCGAGTCCGCCTCGTGGAAGGCCAGATCGGCGAGATCCACGATGCGATCCACCTGCGACTTGGGGATTTCTCGGATGTCGAGGGTCACCCTCGCGACGCTAGCCGGGTCGGGTTCGCCGCGCATCGAGTTTTCTGCGGGCCTGCCCTGCGCGGCCCGGGCCCGGCCCGGCTCATCCCCCACTTGAGGGATGGGCCGGGGCCCTCGCGCACGCGATCGTCGTCGGCACAGTCACCCGCGGGCCCGAGAAGGCTCGTCCGCGGACCCGAAACGAAAAAGGAGCGGTCATGCGGCTGCGTTTGATCGTCCTGGCCGTCGGCACCTTCGCCATGGGGGTCGACACGTTCGTCATCGCGCCGATCCTGGGGCCGATGGCCGACGACCTCGACGTGTCCCGAACCGCGGCGGGGTGGCTGATCACCGCGTTCGCGCTCGCCTACGCCCTGGGCGGGCCGGTACTCGCCGCCGCCGTCGGACACCGGGCGCCGCGCGGCCTGTTGCTCGGCGGCCTCGCGGTCTTCGCCGTCGGCAACGCGCTGAACGCGGTCGCCGGCGACTACGGCCTCGCGATGATCGGTCGCGCCCTCGCCGGCGCCGGCGCCTCGCTCTACACCGTCAACGCCCTGGCGGTGGCCCGGGCCACCGCCCCGCCGGGGCGGGAGGGGCGGGCCACCTCGGTGGTCGTCGGCGGCCTGACCACCGCGATCGTGCTCGGTCTGCCGCTCGGCGCCTGGCTCGGCTCGACCACCGGCTGGCGCGTGGCGCTGTGGCTGATCGTCGGCCTGGCCGCGGTGGCCGGCGCGGGCATCGCCGCCGTGGTCCCCGACCTGCCGGGGCTGCCACGCCGAACGCTGCGCGAACGCGTCGCGCCGCTCACGGACTTCCGGGTCGTGGTGATCCTCACCGCCACCCTGCTGTGCCTGACCACCAGTTGGACCGTCTACACCTATTTCGACAAGGTGACCCGGCCGGCCACCGACGGCGACGCCGGGCGCACGTCGCTGATCCTGCTGACCTTCGGCATCGGCGCGGTCTGCGGGAACTTCCTCGTCGGCCGCCTGGCCGACCGCTTCGGTCCCGCCCGCACGATCGTGGTCGCCGCGCCGCTGCTCACCGCCGTCGCCGCCCTGGTGCCGGCGCTGTCCCGGTCGATGGCGGCGGCGTGTGTCGTGGTGCCGCTGTGGGGGCTGCTGCACTGGATGATCAACGTGCCGCAGCAGTTGCGGGTCACCGCCGCCGCTCCGGACGCGGTCCCGCTGGTCCTCGGCCTGCACCAGAGCACGATCTACCTCGGGATCAGCGCGGGCGGCGCGGCCGGCGCGGCGGGCTTCGCCCTCGGTGGCCGCGCCGGCATCGGGTGGGCCGCGCTGGCCACGGGCGTGGTCGCGCTGGCCGTGCTGGCCTGGTCGTTGCGGGTCGGGTCGGGGCCTCGGGACGAACTGCGGTCCACCCCGGCCGAGGTGCCGGCGACGTCGGGCTGAGCCCGGGTCCGGAACAACCCGTACGGCCCCGTTCCGGCGGGGCCGTACGGGTGTCGCGCCGGCCACCCACGAGAGCCGGACGGAGTCAGGTAAGGGTTATAGTCTTACTTCACCGGTTACTTCGGCGGAAGGCAACGTGTGCGCATCCCGATGGCCGACTATGTCGCCGGCGCGACCTTCGCATCCGACCTGGTCAATACCTCGCCCACGGTGCGCGCCGACACCGGCGACGCGCTCCCCGATCCGGCCGCGTTGGCGGGCCTCCTGACCGGGCACGACCTGCGGCTCGATGCCCTGGCGGACAAGGGCGCGCCCACCGACGACGACCTCCACGCGGTTCGGCTGCTGCGCCGGGAGGTGCGCGGCGTCGTCGAGACCGAGACGGCGGAGCAGGCCGTCGCGGGCTCCGGTGTGCTCGTCGCCCGGGCGGGGCTCGCCCCCGTCCTGGACCGGGCGGCCGACGGCGGTTGGCAGTGGTACGTCCCGACCGCGCCGGGGGCGTCGCTCGCCGAGGAACTGGCCGCGTTCGTCGCGGTCGGGTTGTTCGGCGCCGTCCGCACCCTCGGCCACGACCGTTTCCGCGCGTGCGCCGGCCCCGACTGTCGCGGCGTATTCGTCGACACCAGCCGGGCCGGCCGGCGCCGCTACTGCCTGCCGGACCTGTGCGGCAACCGGGTCAACGTGGCCAACCACCGGGCCCGGCGGCAGCGGGCGGGGGTGGCCCGGTGAGCGCCGCGATCGAACAACCGCCCCTGACCGGCGCGCTCCGCCTCCCCGACGGGGCCTGGATCCGGGCGCGCGGGCTGCGCCGTCCGCGGCCGGCGGGTCCGACGCCCGACTTCGGCCTCTATCTCGGCGACGAGCGGTTGCGCCGCCGCCACGACGCGGCGCTGACGTGGCCGCACGTCTGGCTCGACTGGCCCGACTTCCGGCTGCCGCGCGATCGGGAGCGGGCGATCCGGGAGATCCGCGCGCTGCACGAACGGGCCCGCGCGGGCGAGGCGGTCGAGGTGGCCTGCGGGGGCGGCATCGGGCGTACCGGGACCGTCGTCGCGTGTCTGGCCGTACGCGCCGGCATCGCCCCTGCGAACGCCGTCGCCTGGGCCCGCGAACACCACCACCGCCGGGCCGTCGAGACACCGTGGCAACGCCGCTGGGCGCGCCGCTTCCCGACGGACGGCTCCGGATCGTCCGGGCCCTACAGGTAATCGTCCAACCGGGCCAGGGCGAAGCCCTGCGCGGTGGCCGTGTCCACGACGCGGCGCAACATCTGGGCCATGTCGCCCTTCCACTGCCCGGGGCCCCGGAAGTGGGTGAGGATGATGTCGCCCGGCTTGAGCCGGTGGTCGTAGCGATACTCGATCCGGTCCGGGAACGCCTCCTGGTTCCAGATCGGGAGCGCCACGATCCCGCACGACTGCGCCGCACGCAGGGTGTCCTCGTTGAACTCCCCATACGGCGGCCGGAACAGCCGCGAGGCGACGCCGATCTCGCGCTCGGCGGTCTCCTGTTCCCCGCAGATCTCCTGCTGCTGGCGCGCATAGCCCAGCTTCCGCAGGTCCGGATGATTCACCGTGTGGTTGTTCACCGCGACACCCTGCTCGTGCAGGCCCCGGAAGTAGTCCCAGCCGCCGCGAGCCAGATAGCCGCTGACGAACGCGCTGAACGGCACGCCCAGTTCGCGGGCCATCCGGGCGAACTCCGGGTCCTTCTCCGCGCCGTCGTCGACGGTGAGGAAGACCACCCGGTCCTCGGTGGGCACCCGGTGCACCACCGGCGGCAGATCGCCGTAGCGGGTCACGCCGGGACCCGACTTCAGCACGGGCCGTGTGGCCGGCGGCGCGGGGGCCGCGATCGGCGCCTCCGCCAGGCCCCACTTGCGCGCGGCGGCGGCCCGACTCGCCGCGATCCGGGCGGCCTCCTGCTGTTCCGCACCCAGCCGGGCGGCCCGGATCCGCGCGTCGGCCTGCTCCCGGACGGCGTCCGGAATCGGCGCGGCCGGTGCGGCGGGCACGCCGGGCGCGTTCGCCGCCGCGATCGGCTGCCCCGGCTTGGTCCGGGGCACGCCGGCGTCCTCGTCCGCGCACCCCGAACCGGCCAGGCAGGCACACAGGCCGAGCGCGACACCCCATCGGGTGAGCGCGCGCCACGACGGGGACCTCATCGCATCCACACAGCTCATGGCGCCCCTTGTTGCCCGCTCCCACCGACTTCGAACCCGGACGTTTGTTCGCCTCGAATGCCTCCATGCCTCGCCCGGCCGAGCGAACCGAGGTCCGGAGCGGCCCGCCCCGTGACGGCACGCGAGCCGGCCACCACTAGGTTTTCGATCATGGACGCGACTGCGGACGACGCGATGGTCCCCCTCCCCGCCGGACGGGTCACCCTGCGCGATCGGCGCACCCAACACAGCTGGTCGGTCGACATCGCGCCGTTCCGGCTCGCGGTGTTCCCGGTCGCCCAGGCGCGGTACGCGCGGGTCACCGGCGAGCACCCGAGCGCCGCCGTCGGGAACCGGCTACCGGTCGAGGGCGTGTCCTGGTACGACGCGGTGCGCTTCTGCAACGCCCTGTCCGCACACGAGGGCCTCACCCCGGCGTACCACCTCGCAGCGGGCGTCGAGCCGGTCGCCTGGGACACCTCGACCGACGGCTACCGACTGCCGACCGAGGCCGAGTGGGAGTACGCCTGCCGCGCCGGAACCACCGGCCCGCATCACGGCCCGCTCGACGACATCGCCTGGTATCGCGCCAACTCGGCGGAGCGTATCCACGACGTGGGCGGCAAGCAGCCCAATCCGTGGGGTCTCCACGACATGCTCGGCAACGTCTGGGACTGGTGTTGGGACCTGTACGACGCCGAAGTCTACGGCGAATACCGGGTGTTGCGCGGTGGCGGTTGGTTCGACGAACACTGGAGCCTGCGCGCCGGCGCCCGTCGGCGCAGCCATCCGAGCTACCGCGTCGACGATGTGGGTTTCCGCGTCGCCCGCTCGATCCTGCCCTGAGCGGGCGACCGCGTCGCAACTGTCTTACACGGACGACCGCGCGGGGCGAATGGGGGCGGCCCGGCGAGCGGACGGGGGGCCGGACGCCGGGCCGCGGCGGGCCCGGCCACGGGGGGAGCCGGCGCCCACTCGCACCACTTTCCGCCCCGGCACCGGTGCCGCACAAGCCCGAACACGCCGACACCGGAGGAAGCCGGCCGACGCGCGCCGTGGGAGCGCGCTCATCGGTATCCGGCGTACCCCGGCGCGCGCCCGGCCCGGGTATGGCCGATTCGATGCCCTCGTCCGAACCGCTCGCACCCGAACCCGGACCGGGGGCCGGCTTGGGCATTACTCCCCAGGTCCCTTGAGCCGACGGCACCGACCACCGCCGAGAGCACCGACCCGACCCCCGCCCCGGCGGCCGGGTCCTCGTCGTGCCCGCGCCGCCCCGCCTCCACCTTCCCGCCCGAACAAGCGTGCCCCTCCGGGTGGTTGACAGTGGAACCGAGATCACCTCTATTATTCTATCCGGAATCATATACGTTCCGAGATGGCATCGCCGATCCGGCGGGCGGTACCAGGCACGAAGGGCGGTGGCGAGTGACGCAGGACGCGGTGACCGCATCGACGGGACGGCGGCCCGGCAAGGTGCTGGCCGTACACTTGAACTACCCCTCCCGCGCCCGCCAACGCGGCCGTGTCCCCGACCACGCCTCCTACTTCCTCAAACCCGGCAGCTCGCTCACCGGATCCGGGCGCGTCGAGCGCCCGGCGGGCGTCGAACTGCTGGGCTTCGAGGGCGAGATCGCCTTGGTCGTCGGCCGCGCCGCGCATCGCGTGACACCGGCCGAGGCATGGGGGCACATCGGCTGGGTCACCGCCGCCAACGACCTCGGTCTGTACGACCTGCGGCACGCGGACAAGGGCGCCAACGTGCGTTCCAAGGGCGGCGACGGCTTCACCCCGCTGGGGCCCATCCTGCTGCCCGCGGCCGAGCTGCGTCCCGAGGCACTGCGTGTACGCACCTGGCTGGACGGCGAGTTGGTCCAGGAGGACACCACCGCGACCCTGCTCTTCGACTTCGCCCACCTGATCGCGGACCTGTCCCGGCTGCTCACCCTGGAGGTGGGCGACGTGATCCTGACCGGTACCCCGGCCGGCGCCGGCGTGGCCGAGATCGGGCAGCGCATCGAGGTCGAGGTGGACAGCCTCGACGACCCGACCCGGTGCACCGGACCGCTGCGCACCGACGTGGTCGCCGGCCCCGCGCTCGCCGGCTGGGGCACCCCTCCGCTCGTCGACCCGGCCACCCGCGCCGACGCCCACGGCGCCGTGCCCGACCCCGCGCTCACCGACGACCTGCGCACCCGGCTCGGCCGGGTCGCGGTGGCCACGCTCAGCGTGCAGTTGCGCGCCCGCGGCTTCGATACCGTCTCCATCGACGGCGTACGTCCGCTCACCCCGGGCACCCGCCTGGTCGGCACCGCCCGCACCCTGCGCTACATCCCGTTCCGCAAGGACCTGTTCGCCGCCCACGGCAACGGCCACACCGCGCAAAAACGTGCCGTCGACAACCTCGAACCCGGCCAGGTCCTGGTAATGGAGGCCCGCGGCGTGGACACCGCCGGCACCCTCGGCGACATCCTGGCCCTGCGCGCCCGCACGCTCGGCGCCGCCGGGATCGTCACCGACGGCGCGGTCCGCGACAGCGCCGCCGTCGCCGCCCTGGGCCTGCCCGTACTGGCCGCCGCCGCCCACCCCGCCGTGCTCGGCCGCCGGCACGTGCCCTGGGACGTCGACGTCACCGTCTCCTGCGGCGGCGCCACCGTACAGGTCGGCGACGTCGTGGTCGCCGACGACGACGGCGCGGTGGTCATCCCGCCCGCCCTGGTGACCGAGGTCCTGGCCGCCGCCGAGGAGCAGGAGGCGCGCGAGCGCTTCATCACCGAACAGGTCGCCCGGGGCGCCGCGTTGGCCGGCCTGTACCCCATCGGCCCCGAGTGGGAACCCGCCTACCGCGCCTGGCGGGCCGCGCTGCCGCCCACCCACGACTCGGCTTCGCCCATCACCCGCGAGGAGTCCCGATGAAGTACCGCGCCGACCCGTCCCTGATCCGCGGCTCGATCGCGCCGCTGGTCACCCCCTTCACCGCCGACGGCGCCCTCGACACCGCCACGCTGCGCCGCCTGGTGCGCTGGCAGCTCGCGGCCGGCTCGCACGGGATCTCGCTCGGCGGCTCTACCGGCGAGCCGTCCGCGCAGACCCTGGCCGAGCGGGCCGAGGCGATCCGGGTGGTCGCCGACGAACTCGACGACCGGGCACCGTTCTTGCCGGGTACCGGTTCGGCCAAGCTGGAGGAGACGTTGGAGTTGACCGGCGTCGCCCGGGACGCGGGCGCCGACGCGGTGCTGGTGATCACCCCCTACTACGCGCGCCCCACCCAGGACGCGCTGTTCTCCTGGTACTCCACCGTCGCCCGCGAATACCCCGACCTGCCGGTGGTGATCTACAACGTGCCGAGCCGCACGGCGGTGGACATCGATCCGCGGACCGTGGCCCGGCTCTTCCGCGCGCACGAGAACATCGTCGGCATCAAGGAGACCACCAGGGACTTCGAACACTTCTCCCGGGTGATGGAGGCCGCCGGCCCCGAACTCCTGCTCTGGTCCGGCATCGAACTCCTGTGCCTACCCGTGCTGACCCTCGGCGGCGCGGGCTTCGTCTCCGCGCTCGCCAACATCGCGCCCGCCGCGGTGGCCGAGATGTACGAGGCGTATCAGCAGGGCGATCTCGGTCGGGCCCGCGAACTGCACTACGCCGTACAGCCGTTGGTGGACCTGCTGTTCGTGGAGACCAATCCGGCGCCGGCGAAGTGGCTGATGCACCGGCGCGGCCTGCTCGGCTCCGACCTGGTCCGCCCCCCGCTGCTGCCGCTGTCCGAATCCGGCCGAACCGCCGTATCCGCCCTCGCGCAGAGCCGGTTCGACCTGCTGACCGACCCCGCCCTTGGAGAATCCGCATGAGCACCACCACGACGACGCCCGTCGAGCCCGCCGAGGTGCCCGCCGGGCTGCCCACCCGGCTGCGTCACTTCATCGACGGCCGACACGTCGACTCCCTGGACGGCGCCACGTTCGAGGTCTGCGCCCCGGCGTCGAACCTGCCCTACGCCACCGCCGCCGCGGGCAAGGCCGCCGACGTGGCGGCGGCGGTGGCCGCCGCCCGTCGTGCGTTCACCACGGGGCCGTGGCCGCGACTGCCCGCCAGGGAACGGGCCGTGGTGCTCAACCGCATCGCCGACGAGGTCGAGCGACGCGATGCGCGGCTGGCCGAACTGGAGACCTTCGACACCGGCCTGCCGATCACCCAGGCGCTCGGCCAGGCGCAGCGCGCCGCCGAGAACTTCCGCTTCTTCGCGGACCTGATCGTCGGTCAGACCGACGAGGCGTATCAGGTGCCGGGCCGCCAACTCAACTACGTGCACCGCCGACCGGTCGGCGTCGCCGGGCTGATCACGCCGTGGAACACGCCGTTCATGCTGGAGTCATGGAAGCTGGCGCCGGCCCTGGCGGCCGGCTGCACCGTGGTGCTCAAGCCCGCCGAATTCACCCCGCTGTCCGCGTCGTTGTGGGCCGACATCCTCACCGAGGCGGGCCTGCCCCGGGGTGTGTTCAACCTGGTCGGCGGGATCGGCGAGGAGGCGGGCGCGGCGCTGGTCGAGCACCCCGACGTGCCGCTGATCTCGTTCACCGGGGAGACCACCACCGGGCGCACCATCTTCGCCGCCGCCGCCCGACACCTGAAGGGGTTGTCGATGGAACTGGGCGGCAAGTCACCGGTGATCGTCTTCGCCGACGCCGACCTGGACGACGCGATCGACGCCGCGCTGTTCGGCGTGTTCTCGCTCAACGGCGAACGCTGCACGGCCGGTTCGCGGATCCTGGTCGAGCGCGGGGTGTACGAGGAGTTCGTCGAGCGCTTCGCCGCGCGGGCCGAGCGGATCGTGGTCGGTCCCCCGGCGGATCCGGCCACCGAGGTCGGCGCGCTGGTGCATCCGGAACACTACGAACGGGTGTTGGCGTATGTCGAGGTGGGTCGCACCGAGGCGCGCCTGGTCGTCGGCGGCGCTCGCCCGGCACATCTGCCGACGGGCAACTACCTCGCGCCGACGGTGTTTCGCGACGTGCCGGCCGATGCCCGAATATTCCGGGAGGAGATCTTCGGCCCCGTCGTGGCGCTGACCCCGTTCGACGACGAGGCGCACGCGGTGGAGCTGGCCAACGCGGTCGACTACGGCCTGGCCGGCTACGTGTGGACCAACGACATCCGCCGCGCCCACCGGGTGGCACACCGGGTCGAGTCCGGGATGGTGTGGATCAACTCGCACAACGTGCGGGACCTGCGCACCCCCTTCGGCGGGATCAAGGCCTCCGGCCTGGGGCACGAGGGCGGCCACCGCTCGATCGACTTCTACACCACGCAGCAGGCGGTACACGTGGCCATGGCGCCACTGCACACGGCCCGATTCGGCGCCGCGTGACGATCACGGCCGAACCCCGCGCGATCCGGCCGTCGGTTCGTCCTCGACCGTATCCGCGCAGGTCGCTCGCTTGCTAGGTTCCGCACAGCTCTCGAAGCCGGTTCCGCGCGACCTCAGGACACCGGCTTCCGCACGACCTCTCAACCGAACAGCGCGTCGAACAGGAGGAGAGCCCCCATGCCCACTCCCGCCGTTCCGCCCCCGCCGCCCGTGCCCGCCGTCCGCCCCGGCACCCCCGCCCCCGTGCCCGAGCCGGCGGGGGCGATACCCCCGCCCGACATCGTCCGGGCCGCCTACGCCGAGCTGGTCGTCACCGACCCCGCCGCGTCCCGGGAGTTCTACGTCGACCTGCTCGGCCTCGTGGTCACCCACGAGGACGAGGACGCGGTGTACCTGCGCGCCTTCGAGGAGTACCTGCACCACTCGCTGGTGTTGCGCCGCGGCGCGAGCCCGGCGCTGGCCGCGCTCGCGTACCGGGTGCGCTCGCCGGGGGAGGTCGACGCGGCCGAGCGCTACTACCGGGCCCTGGGCGTACCGGTGGAGCGCCGCGCGGCGGGCGCCACCCGGGGGATCGGCCCGGCGGTACGGGTGCTGGACCCGCTGGGGTTCCCGCTGGAGTTCTTCTACGCGGCCGAGCACGTGCCGCGCCTGCACCAGAGCTACGACCTGCACGGTGCGGGCGCGATCGCCCGGCTCGACCACTTCAACATTGTGGTGCCGGACGTGGCGCGGGCCGAGCGCTACTACCGCGACCTGGGCTTTCGGGTGACCGAGGACATCCGGGGCGCGGACGACACGCTGTACGCGTCCTGGTTGCACCGCAAGGACACGGTCCACGACATCGCGCTGACCGGCGGCGACGGTCCCCGGCTGCACCACATCGCGTTCAGCACCCACGAGCGCGGCCAAGTGCTGCACGTATGCGATCTGCTGGGCGCCCGGCGCCGGTCGGCGCACATCGAGCGCGGTCCGGGGCGCCACGGGGTGTCCAACGCGTTCTACGTGTACGTGCGTGATCCGGACCTGCACCGCGTGGAGATCTACACCACCGACTACTACACCGGGGATCCCGACCACCCGGTGCTGTCGTGGGACGTGCGGGACAACCAGCGGCGCGACTGGTGGGGCAATCCGGTGGTGCCGTCGTGGTACGCGGAGGCGTCCACGGTGCTGGACCTGGCCGGGAAGCCGCAGCCGGTGTTCGCTCGGGAGGAGAACCACGAGGCGGAGGTGACGGTCGGCGCCGACGGCTTCTCGTTCGCGCGCGACACATCGCCGCAGGTGGGGTCCCCGCCGTGAGCATCCACCCCTGGTGTAAGATCCGAAATCGTATCCGAAATAGTCGAGTGGAGAAGTAGGATGCGCACACGGCAGCCCCTCGCCGTCACCACCTATCCGAGCGTCGGGCCCTCCGAAGAGGTCGGGGAGTCCGAGCAACCCCCGGTGCTGCTCGTGCACGGGTTCTGTTCCGACGCCCGCCGCTCCTGGTTGGAGACGGGCATGGTGACGGCGCTGATCGACGCCGGCCGCACCGTCATCGCGCCGGACCTGCGCGGACACGGCGCCAGTCCGGCCCCGACGAGCGGCGACGAGGCGGACGCGAACACCACCGTCGACGATCTGCTCGCCGTGCTCGACGCGTACGGCGCGGAGCGGGTCGACATCATCGCCTACTCCCTCGGCGCCCGGCTGATCTGGGCATTGGCCGAACGCGCGCCGGAGCGGGTGGGTCGCGTGGCGTTCGGCGGCATGAGCCCGGTCGAGCCGTTCGCCGCCGTGGACGTCGCGGAACTGCGCCGGGTCGTACGCGGCGAGGCGACCACCGCCGATCCGCTCACCGGGATGATCGCGGGCCTGATCCGCGCCGAGGGCGACCGCGCCGACGGGCTGGTCACGTGTGTCGAGGGCCTGCGGAGCACACCCTTCGAGCCCACGCCATGGGCCGGCCACACCCCGCCGTGGTTCGTGGTCGGCACCGACGACCCGATGACCCGGGACATCGACGTGTTGGTCGCGGCGGCGGCCGGATCACGCATGGTCGTGGTGACCGGCGACCACCACGGCGTCCTGGTCAGCCCCAACTTCCAGGGTTTGGCCGTGTCGGTCGTCGGCCGCTGACCCACCCGCCGCATACCGCGCGCACCGGATGACGCCGGGCCGGGACACCGTGTCCCGGCCCGCGACCGTATCCGGTCGAGACTGAGGAGACCGTAGTTGAGCCCCGCAAAGGCAACCGCCGCGAGCAAGGCGTCGAAGTCGTCCAAGTCGGAGATGTGTTACGAGCTGCTGCGCGGCCGGATCCTGGACGGCACCTACGGCCCCGGGTACCGGCTGGTGTTCGACCAGCTCGCCCGCGAGGCGGGAGTCAGCACCATCCCGCTGCGCGAGGCGGTGCGCCGGCTCCAGTCCGACGGCCTGGTGGAGATCGTCCGCAACGTCGGCGCCCGGGTGGCCGTGTTCGACCGCTCGCAGGTCGAGCACTCGCTCAACGTGCTGGCCCGCCTCGAGGGCTACGCGACGGCGATCTCGGCGCCGCTGATGAGCCCCGAGAACATCGCCGAGGCGAGGGCGATCAACGACCGGATGATCGAGGCGCTGGCCGACTTCGACCCGACCGCGTTCACCGCGCTCAACCGGAGGTTCCACTTCTCGCTCTACGCGCATTGCCCCGATCGGCACCTGAACGCGCTGCTCGAATCCGAGTGGGCCCGCCTGGACCACATGCGCCGCTCGACCTTCACCTACGTCCCCGGCCGGGCCCGCACCTCGGTGCGCGAACACGAGCACCTGCTCGACCTGATCGGCGCCGGCGCGGACCCCGGGGAGATCGAACGTGCGGCCTGCGCCCACAAGATCGCCACCGCGGCGGCCCTGCACCAGGCCAAGGCCGGGACGCCGTAGCGGGACGCCGAGAGCCCCGGTCGAACCGGCCGCGGGGCGCCGAAAGCCCCGGCCGGTTCGGCCGGGGCCCGGGTACGCCGGCTGCGGCCGGAGCGAGGTCGCGCCGTCAGCCGACCCTGCGCCCGAAGCGCAACTTCCAGGGCGTCAGGGCGGATTCGATCTGCACGGCCAGGCTCATCTTCGAGGCGCCCTCGGCCCGTTCCTCGAAGCGGATCGGCACCTCGACGATCCGGAGCCCGCGCTTGACCGTGCGGTGGTTCATCTCGACCTGGAACGAGTAGCCGTTGCTGTGGATCGACGGCAGGTCGATCGCCCGCAGCGCCGACGTCCGCCATGCCTTGAAGCCGGCGGTGGCGTCCTTCACGCCCAGCCGCAGGATGGCGTTGACGTAGTGGTTCGCCCACGTCGACAGGAGCTTGCGGTACCAGGCCCACTCCGCGGCGGTCGAGCCGCCGCGCACGTACCGCGAGCCGATCACCACGGCGGCGTCGCCGGTGCGCAGCGTGTCGAGCATGGTCGGGATCACCGCGACGGGGTGCGAGAGGTCGGCGTCCATCTGGATCACCACGTCGGCGCCCTCGTCCAGCGCACGGGTGATCCCGGCGACGTAGGCGCGGCCCAGCCCGTCCTTGTCCCTGCGGTGCAACACCCCGACGAACCCCGAGGACTCGGTGGCGAGCTTGTCCGCCACCTCGCCGGTCCCGTCGGGCGAGTTGTCGTCCACCACGAGCACGTGCAGGTTCGGCAGGCCCAGATCCGCGAGCAGGCCGACCAGAACGGGCAGGTTCTCCCGCTCGTTGTAGGTGGGAACGACGACGACGATCCTCGCGAAGGTCTCTACCACGATCCGGTTCCCGCGCGATCTCCCGGAGCATCGCGCGGCGGCGCCCAGGCACCGGCGGACGACAGGTCTGTATGCATGAGGCGCGAGTCTATCGGCGCCTGGGCGCCGGCCGTCCGCACCCGAGCGGCGTGTCCGCCCGCGCGGCCGGCGGCACGGCGACCGGGGGCGGCTCCCGGTCGCCGGGGCCGGGTGCGCCCAGTCGCCGTGGCCGGGCTCAGACCAGCAGTTGGCCGCCGTCGACCTGGACGATCGTGCCGGTGATGTGCGCGGCGGCGGGTGAGGCCAGGAACACCGCGAGCGGGGCGACGTCCTCGGGGACCGCGATGCGGCCGAGCGGGATCCGGGACTCCCACGCCTGCCGGGCCTGCGGGTCGTCCATCAGGCCGGCCGTCATCGGGGTGTGCACCGGGCCGGGCGCCACGCCGTTGACCCGGATGCGGTGCGGGGCCAGCTCGATCGCGCCGGTGCGGGTGAGCGCGTCCACCGCGGCCTTGGTGGCCTCGTAGTGGCCGAGGCCGGCGGTGGGTTGCCGGGCGCCGATCGAGCTGATGTTGACGATCGCGCCGCCCGCGTCCTCGGCGATCATCCGGCGGGCCGCCGCCGCGGTGACGGTGAACGTGCCGCGCAGGTTGACCGCCACCACGGTGTCGAACACCTCGATCGGCAGGTCGACCAGGAGCCCGCCGCCCGCGACCAGGCCGGCGTTGTTGACCAGGACCGCGAGCGGGCCCACCTCGGCGAGCACCCGATCCAGGGCGGCGGCCACCGACGCGGGGTCGGTGATGTCCATCACGACCGCGGTGCCGCCGATCTCCCCGGCGACCTCGTCCGCCGCGGCGGCGTCGATGTCGGCGATCACGACCCGGTCGCCGCCCCCGGCGAAGGCCCGGGCGACGGCCGCGCCGATCCCGCTCGCGCCGCCGGTGACCACGACCACCCGGCCCGGCCGCGCGTCCGGGGCGGTCATCGGGCCTCCGCCACGATCACCCGGGGGCTGCCGGGCAGTTCGAGCACGTCCACCGGGTGCCAGCCTGCCTCGACGAGCCATTCCTCGACCTCGGCCCGCGGATACACGGTGGTGCCGTCGATGACCAGGTACTCCCCGGCGTGCAGCGTGTCGATCAGGCGCGGCGTCCCGGTCGGCTCCAGGAAGAAGTCGAGCAGCAGCAGCCGGGCTCCGGGCTCGGCGGCCTTGCGCGCCGCCGCCACGATCCGCCGGTTGTGCTCGGGGTCGAAGCGGTGCACCACGTGTTCGAGGAGCACCAGGTCGAATCCGGTGGGCACCTCGCCGGACAGCGGATCGCCGCCGACCACCTCGACCCGGTCCTCGACGCCGGCGGCGGCCAGGGTGTTCTCCGCGTGCCCGACGAGGTCGCCGTCGGACATGAACGTCGCGGACAGCTCGGGGTGCGCGCGCAACGCCTCGGCCAGGAACGACCCGGACAGTCCGGCCAGGTCAAGCACCCGCCGGTGGCCGCCGAAGTCGTAGCACCGGACCAGCATCGCCGCGTGCAGCGCGTTGTAGGTCATCACGCCGCCGAGGAAGGTGCCGAGACGGTCGCCGCCGAGGTCCAGCGGGGCGGGGCGGGCGGTGCGCGAGGTCTCGCCGAATCCGAGCCAGTGCGGGTAGCTGACGCCGTCGAGGAAGGTCAGGAACGGGCGCAGGTCCACGCCCTCCCCCGAGCCGGCGAGATGGTGCGCGGTGGCGGGCGAGTTGGCGTAGCCTGCGTCGCCTCGCTCCAACAGGCCCAGGCCCACCATGGTGTCGGCCAGGATCAGTGCGGTCCGCGCGGGCAGTCCGGTACGGGCGACGATCTCGTCGAGCGGCGCGGGGCCGTCGGCCAGGGCCGCGAACAGTCCGGCCTCGCCGGCCGCGAACAGCTGCTTGGCGGCCATGTATCCGATCGCGACATCGACGATGGGAGCCGGATCGACCGCGGCCCGGGCGTCCGAGGGAACTGGCATGCGGATCTCCTCGAGGGGCAGGAAGTTGGTATCTGGAATGCTATATGATTACCGATGCCATCAACAATGCCGATCTTCGTGGAGGACCCGTGACGCGCTCCCCCGGCAGCAGTCCCGTGCCCCGTCGCCGCCTCGGCGCGCACGGCCCCGACGTACCGGTCCTGGGCCTCGGCTCGTGGAACACGTGGGACCGGATGCGTCCCGCCGACGCCGTCGCGCTGATCCTGGACGCGCTGGAGCACGGCGTGGAGTTGTTCGACGTCGCGCACTACGACATGGGCCCGCACGCGGAGAACGCCCGCACGGACCTGATCTTCGGAGAGGCCATCCGCGAGGCGGGCGTGGCCCGCGAGGACTGGCTGCTGTGCGGCAAACTCTGGCTCTGGGAATACCCGAGGAAGGGCTTCGCCGAGCAACTGGACGTCGCCCTGGACCGGATCGGCACACATCGCGCCGACCTGGTCGTGGTCGGCGACTTCTTCGGCGAATTGCCCATCCCGGCCGTGGTCGCCGACGTCGCCGAACAGATTGCGGCGGGCCGGTTCACCGCGTGGGGCGTCAACAACTGGTCCGCGCGCGACGTGTGGACCGCCCGCCGGTTCGCCGCCGCCGAGGGGCTGACCCCGCCGACGTTCGCCCAACTCAAGTACAGCCCGGCCCGCCGGGCGGTGGCCGAGGGCGCGCCGTTCGCCGAACTCTTCGCCGACGGGCTGGCGTTGCAGGCGTCCGACGTCCTGGAGGGCGGCATCCTGGCCGGCAACCTGCACCCACAGCGCAAAATCGGCGCCGACCCCGGCAACCTCCGCGACCGCATCCGAGAGGTCTACCCAAAACTCGCCCACGCGGCAGCCGAGTTCGACGCCACCCCCGCCCAACTGGCCATCGCCTTCTGCCTCACCCACCCGGCAGTAGCCACAGTCCTCTTCGGCACCAGCCGCATGTCCCAATGGCACGACAACCTCAAGGCATTGACCCTCGTAGCCAAACACGGCCCCACCCTCCGCGACGCCATAGCGGACGTCTGGGTCGACGCCGACGTCATGAACCCGGCAGCCTCCGGCGCCTGACCCCGACAGCCCACCCAACGACCCCGCCGGCGCCCAAGACCACAACCAACACCAAACCCCGACCGAACTCCCCCTTCAGCCGGACCAACACTCAAGACCACCCCAACAAAACACCAACCGACCGGGCTCCCCCTACAGCCCGGCCGGCGTTTGAGGCCATCCCAAGCCAACCAACACCCAACGCCGGCCGAACCCCCACACCGGCCCGCACTTGAGGCCAACCCACCCCACCAACACCAAACGCCGGCCGGACTCCCCCTACAGCCCGGCCGGCGTTTGAGGCCAACCCAAGCCAACCAACACCCAACGCCAGCCGAACCCCCCGCAGCCCGGCCGGCGTTTGAGGCCAACCCAAGCCAACCAACACCCAACGCCAGCCGAACCCCCCGCAGCCCGGCCGGCGTTTGAGGCCGACCCGGGTCAGCCGACACCCAACGTCGGCCGAACGCTCACGGCCCCTCCGGGGACACCACCTCGCGGTCCGCGTAAAACGGCACGAGGCGCGCCCGCAACGCCGTCGCCCCGACCCGCTCCAGCAGCCGCAACCCCCCGATGTTGTCGGCCAGTTGCGACACCTTCGTCGCACCGAACAGCACACTCGCCGTAGCCGGATGCGACAGCGCGAACGCCACGCACACCTGTGCCGCCGTCGCGCCCAGATCCGCCGCCACCTCGGCGATCCCGGGTGCGGAGGCGATGATCCGCTCCCGCACCCCACCGGGATCCCGCCCGATCTCCCGCGCCGGGGCCACCCTGCCCGCCAGAATCCCGCCCTCCAGGACATCGGATGCCTGCAACGACAGCCCCGCCGCGAACAGTTCCGCGAACGGCGCACCGTCCGCGATCGAGCGCCGGCACGGGCTGTACTTGAGCTGCGCCACCTGCGGCCCCGGCGACCCGGCGGCGAGCGCGTGCCCCCCGATGGTCCGAATCGCGGTCGCCGACCAATTGTTCACCCCCCAGTGCCCGATCAGCCCACTCTTCTCCAGCTCGGCCAGATCCCCCGCCAGTCGGGCCAGATCCAGATCCGGATCCCGGATGTCCCCCAGGATCGCCAGGTCGGCATGATCCGTCCCGGCCCGGAACATCGCCCGCTCCACCTGCTCGCGCAGCGACTGCGCGGGATACCCCTCCAACCAGATCTTGGTCGACAACTGGTAGTCCGTACGGGCCAGTCCCGCCGCCCGCACGATCGCCGAGAACAACACGTCGGTGAACACCGGCCGCTGCCCGGGAATCCCGTACACCGCGACGTCGAAGAGGTTGACCCCCCACTCCACCGCCCGCGTGACCAGGTCCACCGCGTCGTGGAAGTCCATCCGGTCGTAGGTGTGCCACGACCCCAGCGACAACAGCGGCACCTGCGGCCCGTCCGCACCCAACCGACGCCGCGGCACGATCGCGTCGGAGCCCGCACTCCGCCCGCCGGCCTCCGACGCCGCATCCACCGGCTCCGCGCCTGGCGACGCCGAGTCCTTCGAAGTCTCACCCATTGCAATGGTCCTTTCGGCACCGCGAACATCCTCGCGGGCCATCGATCTCGGGGACGATACGGGACGTCACGGCAGCCAGGGGTGCACGACCGCCTTGACCTGCTCCTGCCGATGCATCGCCGCGAGCGCGTCGGTCGCGCCCGACAGCCCGACCGGAGCGGCGAACAGGCGATCCCACGCGAACCGGTCACGAAAGTCGCGCAGGAACTCGACGGCCCGGTGGTAGTCGCCGACATCGCCGTTGAGCGAGCCGACGACGTTCAGTTCCTTGCCCATCACGGTCCCGAGCGGCAACCGCTCCGGGGTGGGACCGGTACTGCCGACGATCACGAACGTGCCGCCGAACGCGGCGAGATCGACCGCCTCCACGCCCACGCCGGGCGCCCCGGCCAGGTCCAACACCAGGTCCGCGCCGCGCCCCCCGGTGGCCTCCTGTACCGCCTCGCGCCGCTCGGCCGCGTCGACCGCCAGGCCCAGGGTCAGGTCCGCGCCGAACTCCCGGGCCAGGTCGAGCCGGGCATCGGGCGCGCCGATCGTGATCACCGTCCGGGCCCCGCTCGCCCGCGCCATCGCCCCGGCCACGATGCCGAGCGCCCCGGCGCCCTGTACCACCACCGACGCCCCGGGCCGCACCCCGCCGGCCCGGTCGAACGCGTGCAGCACGGTCTTGACCGCGCATCCCGCGCACGCGGCCCAGGTGTCCGGCACGTCGTCCGGGATCACCACCTTCTCCGCGCGCGGCCCGACATAGGCGAACTCGGCCAACCCGGCCGTGGCGTACGGCCATTGGTCCGCACGCTGGCGAAATCCATAGCCCCGATCCACGCACCCCACCGGCTGGCGCAGCACCGTACAGGCGTAGCAGGTCCCGCACGTGGACTCGGACCAGCCGATGCGATCGCCCACCCGCAACACCCGGCCGAGCGCGTCGGTGGCGCCCACCCCCACCGCCTCGACGGTGCCGGTCATCTCGTGGCCGAGCACCATCGGCAACATGCCCGGGAAGCTCATCGCGCCGCGCCACAGGTGCACGTCGGTGGCACACAGTGTGGCGCAGCCGATCCGGACCAACACCGCGCCGGGCTCGCAGCGTTCGGGCAGCCCGATCTCCTCCAGGGTCAGCGGTTCCTCGTGCGCGCGCAACACCGCGGCGCGGGTGGAGCCGTCCGGGACGGCCCGGGTTCCCATGATCATCAACGCTCTCCGGTTCTGTGTGTCATCGACTGTGCGCGCATCGGGTCCGGCTCATCGGCTGTGCGCGGTGTCCCACACCTCGTGCCGGCTGCGCCACCACAGCAGCACCAGGATCACCAGGAAGGGGATGACGCCGCGGTATTCGCGCACCTCGCTCAGCGAGGCGGAGACGCCTTCCAGGCAGCCGAGCAGCAGCCCGCCGCCCAGGGTCAGCGGCAGATTGCGGAACCCGCCGACCATGGCGACGGCGAGCGCGGTGACGATCAGCTTGCCCAGGGTGGAGAAGTCGCCGCCCAGGCGCGGCGCGACCAGGATGATCACCAGCGCGGTCAGCGCGCCGATCGCCACCCACACCGCGGTGGCCAGGCGCGGCGCGGAGATGCCGACCACCTGGGCGGTGCCGGGCCGCTCCGACAACGCCTGCAGGCGCAGCCCGACCAGCGTCCGGCGCAACATCACCTCGACGCCGACGGTGATCGCCACCGCGAAGGCGAGCGAGACCACCACGGCCCAGGACACGACCACGTCGCCGATCCGGAACACCGCCCCGTCGAAGGGCGCGGGGAAGCGGCGCGCGCCGGTGGAGGTGGCGCCGAACAGCCGCAGGCCCACCGCCATCACCGCGACGTACACGGCCACCGTCACCGCGGCCTTGGTGCGTTCGTTGTGCTCGCCGAACCAGCGGATCAGCACCGCGCCCAGCACACCGGACAGCGCCGCGCTGACCGCGACGCCCAGGAACAGCGCCGGCCACACGTTCAGGCCGTCGTCGGTCAGCGACACCATGGTGAAGGCGCCCATCGCGCCGACCGCGGCCATCGCGAAGTTCACCACGGCCACGAGTCGGTAGGTCAACACCACGCACAGTCCCAGCAGGGCGTAGCCGCCGCCGCTGCTCAGGCCCGCGATCACAGAGTTCAGCATGTCGACACCTCGTTCTCGGGCGATCCGCGCGGGGCTACTTCTTGCCCGGCACGATGAAGCCTTCGGGCAGTACCTGCCACTTGCCGTCGACGGCCTTGACGAATCGGCTGCCCTGGACCGGGTTGTGCCTGTCGTCGGGGCCGAACACCCAGGGGGAGCCGACCATCGGGTAGTCGATCGGGCTCATCTTCTTGAACGCCTCGGTAACCGTCTTGCGGGTGATGTCGCCCTTCATGCCCTTGAGCACCTGGACGAAGACGTCGGCGGCCATCACCGCGCCCTGGCTGAACGCGGTGCGCTGGATGCCGCGCTTGTCCATCAGTTCGGCCCAGCGCGCGTTGCCCGGCAGGGTGGTGTCGGTGTACGGCTGCCATTCGGTGCCGACGTAGGCCCGCATGCCCGGGGGCACCAGCTTGGCGTTGGCGTCGGTGTAGCTGTTCGCGCCCATGATGAAGTCGACGTTCTGCATGCCCTGGGTCTGCGCCTGGGCGAACCAGGGGCCGACCTGCGCGTTGTAGAGCACGGCCTGGCAGCCGGCCTGTTTGGCGGCGATCAGGTGCGGGGTGGGATCGCCTTCGCCGACGGCGGTGTCCTTGGCGGCGAGTTGTTTGCCGGTGAGGGTCTCCCACTCCTTGATCGCGTCGCTGATGCCGCCGCCGCTGCCGGGCAGGGTCGTGTAGTACAGACAGACCTTGTCGTGGTGCAGCGTCTCGGAGGCGTAGTAGAGCATCGCGGTGAGCAGTTTGAACGGGCCGGGGTTGACCGGCGCGATGTCGGGGCTGTTGAAGCACGCGGGGTCGACGCCGACGGCCGGGATGGAGACGATCTTCGCGGTCTTGTACGCGGCGCGATTGACCCCGCAGTCGACCGCGCTGGAGGAGCCGACCAGGGCGACCACTCCCTTGGACTGCACGAGTTCGACCTCGTTCTCCGTGGAGCGTTGCGGGTTCATCGCGTCGTCTTTGCTGATCAGTTCGAGTTTGCGGCCGTTGATCCCGCCGGCCGCGTTGACCTCGTCGAAGACGGCCTTGACCGCCTGCGGGACCTCGGGGGTCTGGAACAGCCCGGTGATTCCGTTGATCGAGCCGACCTTGATGGCGCCTTTGGTGGAGCCGCCGTCGTTGCCGTCGTCGGCGGCGCAGGCCGTCGCGGCGAGGGTGAACGCGAGCGCGAGCACGGCCGCGGCCGGTCGGCGCACGAGGGAACGCTTCATGGGAACGTCCTTGTCTTCGTGGGGGGTTGGATCGGCACGGGGTCGATCCGGTCGAAGGCATGCCGGGGGGATCCGGGTCGGCGGCGCGAGCGGGCGCCGGCCCCGGGGGACGGTCGGGCGGTCGGGCGGTCGGACGGTCGGAGTTCAGCCGGTCGGGGTGACGATCGCGGTCGGGGGGACCGCGCCGTCGGGGGTGTCGGAGCTGCCGAGGTAGGCGGCGGTGACCGCCGGGTCGCGCAGGACCTGTTCGGTGGGTCCGGCGGCGATCACATGGCCGAAGTCCAGGACGGTGACTTCGCGACACGCGACCCGCACCAGTTCCATGTCGTGTTCGACCAACAGGACGGACACGCCGTAGCGTTCGGGCACCCGGGCCAGTCGTTCGGCCAGGCGCCGGGATTCGGCGGCGGACTGTCCGGCGGCGGGCTCGTCGAGCAGGGCCACCGCGGGTCGGGCGGCGATCGCGGCGGCGACGTCGAGCAGGCGCCGGGTGCCGGCATCGACGATCGAGACGGGCAGGTCGCCGACGGGACAGCCGAAGAATTCGAGCAGTTCGTCGGCCTCGGCCCGGTCCAGGCGGCGGCCGGCGCCGATGTCGAGGTATTCGTACTGGGTGAGTTCGGGTGCGATCAGCGTGGTCTGGAACGTGCGGCGCAGGCCGCGTGCGGCGCGTACCTGCGGGGCGAGTCGGTCGATCGGCACGCCGTCGAGGCGGACCGTGCCGGGGAGGGTGCCGAGGAAGCCGCCGACGGCGGAGATGAAGGTGGACTTGCCCGCGCCGTTGGGGCCGATCAGGCCGACCACGGCGCCGGCGGGCACGGTGAGGTCGACCGCGTCGAGGGCGGTGACCGGGCCGTATCGCACGGTCAGGCCGGTGACCTCGAGGGCGGGCCCGGTGCCGATGGGCCGGGCCGGGGCGCCGACCGTGCGCTCCGCGGGCGGGCCCGCGTCGGCGCGTTCCCGGTCGGCCGCCGGGGCGGCGTCGCGTAGTTTGCGGGCCTTGGCCAGGCGTTTGCGGTTGCGGGTGAAGTCGGTCTGGCTCATCCCGCTGCGCAGCGCGAAGATCGGCACGATGCCGAAGACGATGCCGCCGAGGTCCTGGGGCAGTCGGACCTTCTCCAGGATGGTGGCCATGGCGGCCCCGAACACCCCGCTCATCAGGGCGCCTTCGGGGTGGTGCGGGCCGATGAGGATGGCGATGGCGAACAGGGTGACGGATTGGCCCATGGCGAAGTTGCCGGCCACCACCAGGCCGAGTTGGCCGGCCATCAGGCCGCCGCCGACCCCGGCGACGAAGGCGCTGATCGCGAACGCGGCGAGTTTGCTGCGGGCCACCGAGATGCCGTGCGAGGCGGCCATGCGTTCCGAGTGGCGCAACTCCAGCCAGGATCGGCCGAGTCGGGTCTTGTCGAGGGCGGCGAGGGCGAACGCGATCACGGTGAAGACGATCACCACGAGCACGAAGTAGTTCGCGTTGGTGCTGAAGGCGGCGGGTCGGGCCACGGTTTTCAGTTCCTCGGTGCCGGGGAACTGCTTGGCGCCCAGCACGATGTCGGTGGACACCGCGGCGCCGAAGGTGATCACCGCGAGGTTGACCCCGCGTACCCGCAGCGCGGGCAGGCCGATCAGCATGCCGACCGGGGCGGCGGCGAGGCCGCCGAGGATTACCCACACGATCAGCCCGCCGGGGGCGTCGGCGAGGTTGAGCCGCATCACCACCCATGCGCCGATCGCGGCGAAGGAGAGTTGGCACAGGGACATCACGCCGGCGCGGCCGACGATCACGCCGTAGCTCTGCATGACGACGGCGCCGATCACGCTGGTGATGGCGAGGTAGAGCCAGTAGGGCGACAGGATCGCGGGGACGGCCACGCAGGCCAGTACGGCGAGCGCGATGCCGATCGCCACGCGGCGCGGGTCGACCAGGTCCGAAAGGGTCTTCGCGGCCCGGGACTTCATCGGGTGCCACCGCCGATCGGGGTGTCGAGCGGGTGTGGGTCGCAGGCGTGGTCGGGGTCGGCGGGCGCCGGCCCGGCCGGGTCGGGGGTGGTCGAGCCGAAGTAGTACTCGTGCAGTAGCTCGTGCCGGCCGCGCAGGTCGGCGCAGGGTCCGTCGTGCACGATGCGGCCCTTGCGCAGCACGTAGGCGTGGGTGCCGACGTCGAGGGCGAGGTTGGCGAACTGTTCGATGAGCAGTACGGCCAGGCCGGCGGCGGCGAGTTCGCCGACCACGCGCATCAGCCGGCGCACGATCAGCGGGGCCAGGCCCAGCGACATCTCGTCGACCAGGACCACCTTGGGGTCGGTGACCAGGGCGCGGCCGAGCACGAGCATCTGCTGTTCGCCGCCGGAGAGGTGGCCGGCCTGGAGGGTGCGTCGGCGGGCCAGTTCGGGGAAGAGCCGGTAGACCTGTTCCGGGTCGCCCGCGCCGGCCCGGGCGACCAGGAGGTTCTGCTCGACGGTGAGGGTGCGGAAGATGGTGCGGGCCTGTTCGACGTAGCCGACGCCGGCCCGGGCGCGTTTGTACACGGGCAGCTTCTGCACCGGGCGGCCGGCGAGTTCGATGGTGCCGGCGGTGGTGCGCACCAGGCCGGCGATGCCGTCCATGAGGGTGGTCTTGCCCGCGCCGTTGGCGCCCAGGAGCACGGTGACCGCGCCGGGGGCCACGTCCAGCGAGACCCCGCGCACCACGGGGATCTCGTCCCGGTCGATGTCCACCTCGCGCAGCCGCAACACGGGTTCGGCGCCGGCCGGGCTCTGGGTGTTCACCGCGCTCTCCCGTCGAACGTGTCCCGCAGCGCGCGGATCACCAGGTCGTGCGCGCGCCGTGCGTCGGTGAGGTCGGTGGCGAGCAGGCCGAAGAAGCCGTGGATGAGCCCGTCGAAGCGCACCACCTCGACCGGGGTGCCGGCCGCGGCCAGCGCCCGCGCGTACTCCTCGCCCTCGTCGCGGAGCACGTCGTATTCGGCGCCGAGCACCAGCGCCGGCGGCAGGCCGGAGAAGTCGTCGGCGCGCAGCGGCAGCAGGTACGGGTCGGTCAGGTCGGCGGCGTCGCGCGGGTACTGGGTGAAGAACCAGTCCATGCTCGCCTTGGACAGGAAGTAGCCGTCGGCGAAGTCCCGGTAGGAGGGCCGCCCGTCGTCGGGATGGCCGAGCACGGGCGAAACCAGCGCCTGGAGCGCGATCGGCGGGCCGGCCAGGTCCCGGCTCATCAGCGCGACCACCGCGGCCAGGTTGCCGCCGGCGCTCTCCCCGCCGACCGCGATCCGGTCGCCGTCCACCGACCGGCGCGCGCCGTCCTCGTGCAGTGCGCGGACCACGGCGTAGCAGTCCTCGGCGGCGGCCGGGTAGGGGTTCTCCGGGGCCAGCCGGTAGTCGACCGAGACCACGACCGTCTCGGCGCCGGCGCATACCGTGCGGCAGGCGTACTCGTTCTCGTCCAGACAGCCGATGGTCCAGCCGCCGCCGTGGAACCAGACGAGCGCGGGGAAGGGACCGGCCCCCTCGGGGGTGTAGATCCGGACCGGGATGTCGCCGCCGGGCCCGGGGATCGTGGTGTCCTCGACGGCGCCGACCGCCGGCAGGTCGGCAGGCATGGTCCAGGTCTGCGCGAAGCCCTCGCGCATGGCCTGTGCGTCGAGGACGAGGGGGGCGGGGCCGGATTCGCCGATCCGAGTGCGCTCGATGATCTGCTGGGCTTCCGGATGCAAGGGCACCGTATGCCTCCCAATCGACTCGCAAATCGTATCTGATTGCGTGTACGGTATGGGCTCTCGCAGGGCCTGTCCAGATCCCAGGAGGAATTAAGGTGCGCAACCGCGAATCGTGGAACGCCCGCCGCCCTGCCGCCCCCGCCGGCGACGCGCCCGCCGATCTGGTCCTGACCGGCGGACGGGTTCACGTCTTCGACGAGGGCGACCATCTGGCGCAGGCGATCGCGGTGCGGGCCGGGCGGATCGTCCGGGTCGGCCACGACCACGAGGTCGCCCCGCTGATCGGACCGGGCACCCGGGAGATCCCGCTGCGCGGGCGCGCGGTGCTGCCCGGCATCAACGACTCGCACCTGCACGGGGTCTGGCTCGGCGCGATGTGGCCGCACCTGCTGATGGACGCGCTCACCGCCGGCGCCGCCGACGCCGCGCCACCGGCCGCGCCCGCGCTGCGCACCTCGGCCGACCGCCGCGCCGCCATCCTGCGCACCCGCGACCTGCTGGCCGCGCTCGGCGTCACCAGCTACACCGAACCCGGCCTGGGCCCCGGCGAGGACGGCGGCGAAACGGGCTGCTTCGGCTCCGCCGCGCTCGCCGACTACGCGCAACTGGCCGCCGAGGGCGAACTCGCGGCCCGGGTCACCGCGTTGCTCCTGTTCGGCGAGTTGGACGGCCCCGGCTCGGCCGACGCCTTCACCGCCGGACTGCGCGAATTCGCCGCCCCCGCCGAGGTGCCGGGCTGGTTCCGGGTGGCCGGCGTGAAGATCTTCGCGGACGGCATCCCGCCGATGCGCAGCGCCTGGGTGTGCGAGCCCTACCCCGACGGTACGCACGGCGCGCTGCTGATCGACGGCGACTCGGCCGAGCAGCGGCTGCACCGGCTGACCGGGATGATTCGCGCCGCGCATGCCGCCGGGCACCAGATCGGCGTGCACTCCACCGGCGACCGCACCTCCGCCGCCGTGGTCTCCGCGCTCGGCGCGGCGCAGGCCGACGACCCCCGGCCGGCCCGGCACTACCTCATCCACGGCGACCTGTTGCCGCCGGCGACGCTCGCCGAGATGGCCGCGGCCGGCATCGGCCTGAACACCCAGCCCGGCATCGCGGTGGCGACCCGACACCTGCTGCACGACACGCTCGGCGCGCACACCCTGGCCCGGATGTGTCCCACCCGCGACGCGCTCGACGCGGGCGTCGACGTCTGCCTCAGCTCGGACTCTCCCGTGCTGACCCCGGACTGGCGCCGCGGGGTGGTCGCGGCGGTGACCCGCGCCGGCGTCGACGGCTCGGTCTGCGGCGTCGAGCAACGCCTCGCCGTGCGCGAGGCGTTGCGGGCGTACACGGTCACCCCCGCCCGCCAGGACGGCGCCGAGTCGTGGAAGGGCTCGTTGGAACCGGGCAAGGTCGCCGACCTGTGCGTGCTCGCGGCCGACCCGCTGCGGGTCGAGGTCGAGGCGCTGCCGCAGGTCCCGGTGGAACTGACGGTGGTGGACGGGCGGGTGGTGTACGAGGCGGCGGGTCGGGGGTGAGCGGCGGGCCGCGCCCCTCGTGCGAAGATCACGGTGATCGAGAACGGCCACCGTGGAGGACGACGATGTTCGCGATATCGCTGGGCGACGGTGCCGAGCTGCGCCCGCTGGAGCCCTGGCGGGCCGAGGAGTTCCTGGCCCACATGGATCGCGGCCGGGAGTTCGTCGGCCGGCACATCGGCCTGGCCGACGCCACCGCCGACCTCGCCGGCGCGCGAGCCTGGCTCCAGTCGTACGCCGACAGGGCCGCCACTGACACCGGCCGGTTGTACGGCATCTGGCTGGACGGCCTCCTCGTCGGCGGCGTGCTCTTCCGGACCTTCGACGCGATCGCCCGCACCTGCGAGGCCGGTTGCTGGCTGGAGCCGGCCGCCGCCGGGCACGGTCTGGCCACGCGCGGATCGCGGGTGATCATCGACTGGGCGATCCGCGAGCGCGGCATCCACCGCGTCGAGTGGCAGGTGTCCGACCAGAACGCGCCGAGCATCAACGTGGCCAAACGACTCGGCATGACCCGCGAGGGTGTGCTCCGGCAGAACCACCTCTACCGCGGCGCATGGCAGAACACCGAGGTCTGGTCCGTACTCGCCCACGAATGGCTCGCCGCGAACGCCCTCGCCTGACCCGAACACCCGAACCCGTACCGGGGTGCCCCGCGTCGCCGCGACCGACCGGGGCACCCGAACCGGCGGGCACACCCGGCCCGTTCGGGCTCAACCGCCGGCCGCCGCCTCCGCCGGGCCGTAGTACCCGTCGCCCGCGAACCGCACCCGCACCGGCTGCCCGGCCACCCGGTCCGGAACCCGCAGTACCGCCTCGCCCCGTGCCCCCGTCATGACCCGCGCGACCTCCCCGCCGGCGCCGAGCAGGACCACGTCCACCTCGAACAGCGGCACCCCACACGCGTCCCGGAGCACCACCGCCACCGTGTCCGCGTCCCGTGCGGTCACCGCCAGGTCGGGCTCGCGGTTCGCACACAGGTCCCGGGTGAAGTCGCCGACCTCGAACAACTCCGCGCCGCCGAACCCGCCGCCGAACCAACCGATCCCGCCGTTCCCGCGCACCACCGGCCGATAGTGCCCGCGGTCGCCGAGCACGGCGAGCAGCAGGTCCCGGTCGCCGTTGCCGACACCGAGCAGCAGGTATTGCGCGCCGGACGCCCGCAACCGGCGGGTGAAGTCCGCGACATCGCGGGGCTCACCCAGATTGGTGATCCGCCGCTGTCCGCGCTCGCCCATGATCAGGTGCAGGAAGTCCGCCCGGGTGAAGTCGGTGAAGGCGATCGTACGGCCGTCGGGCACCCGGTCGAGCCCGGCGTAGGCGGCCGTGGGCAGGATCCGCCGGTCCCGGTCCGGATCCCGCATCAGCTCCACCGCCTCCCGCACATTCGCCCGATGCGCCCCGTAGCGGTCCCCCGTCCAGGTGTTGGTCGGCTGCGTCGCCCACCACATGGACACCGCCGTGGTCCCCACGAACACCGCCGCGAGCAGCCCCGCGAGCACCCGTCGCGCCGACATCGGCACCGCCACCCGTCCCCCGCGCACCCGGTCGGAGCGCTCCCCCAGCGCCGTCAGCACCACCGCAAGCCCCACACAGCCCAGGGCCGGCACGATCAGCTGGTAGCGCGCCCACCACGGCGCCGGCGACGCGATCCCCCACACGATCACCGGAAGCACCAGCCCCCACAGCAGATCGAAGCGCCGCCGAACCCCGAACACCACCAGGCCCACCACCAGGACCGGCAGCAGCAGGTAGATCCACTGCAACCCGAACCCGCCCGGCTGCTGGTCGTACGTATAGGCGAACCGCTCCCGATCCAGCAGCCACGAGTGCCACGTGGCCCGCGCCTTCCCCTCCCCGATCACCAGCGGCGAGATGGTGGTCCGGATGATCAACTCGTCGACGGTGCCCCTGCCCGGGAAGCCGAACATGCTGAACGGGTAGAACGGGTTGCCGTAGCGAATCCAGGTACGCACATACCAGTAGCCGCCCAACGCCGTCATCGACAGGCCGAGCAGCGCCACATTGGGCACGGCCACCCGGACCAGCGCGGCGGCATCCCCCCGCAGCCCGGCGACCAGACCGCGCGGCGGCCCGGATGGCGCGCCCCGGCGCACGTCGGCGAGCACGTACCCGGTCTGCACCACGACCAGCACGCCGACCATCGCGGCGGTCAACAGGTTCGATGACTTGACCCCGACGGCCACCCCGAGCGCGATCCCGATCCACCACACCTGGCGGCGCAGCGCGCGCCTCGGGTCCACGCCGCGCGTGATCGCCGCCGCCACCGTCGAGCGCAGGCCGAGCGTCAGGTGCAGCGCGGCGAGGGCGGTGGCCGTCGTCCCGAAGTCGACGTAGGTGGTCGACGCCTCCAGGAACACGGCCGGGACGGCGAGGATCCCGAGCCCGGCGAGCGTCGCGTGTGCGCGCCGGGCGCCGGCGGTGCGGGCGATCCCGGCGGTGGCGACCGCGCCCAGGGCGAGGAAGGGCAGTCCGGAGGCCCAGCCCAGGCGAGTGTCGCCGAGGAACGCGCCGCTGAACCCGGTGAGCAGTTCCTGCCCCTGCGGATACACGTCGGCCCACAACACCTGTGGGGTGTGGCCGACATACCCCTGCTGGAGCCAGATCGCCGGCCCGGGCAGGTGGTACCACAGCCCGTCGTAGTCGAGCGGACCCAGGAACACGGCCAGCGCGCCCCGCCAGCAGTACTGCGCACCCACGAGCAACGCCACCACCACGACCGCCGGATGCCGCCACGACCGCCGCACCCGGGGGGCGAGCGCACGGACCAGGTCCCGACCCCGCCGGCGCTCTCCGTCGAGGCGGGCTCGCCGGGTCGCCGCGATCTCCGCCGCCGCGACCACGAGGGCGGCGACGAACAGGGGGACCGCGTCCAGTCGGCGCAGCAGGGCGCCGACCAGCAGGGTCAGTGCGGACAGTTGGGCCGTGGTCAGCAGCAGCCACAACAGCACGACGTCCACCGCGCGGCGCATCCCGCTCGCGCACGCCAGGTGCCCGCATCCTGCGAGGGTGGCCGCGAGGGCGATCACCAGGGCCGCGGCGTTCACCGCAGACCCGGGGTCGCGTCGCGACGGACGTCGGCCGGGAGGGGAGCGGTGTCGGTCGCCGCGCGGAAGACCCAGGTGCGGTAGCCCCAGAAGCGGAACCCCGTGGCCAGGCCCATCCCGATCACGTTGCCGGAAAGGTTGTCCGCGAGCAGGCTGTCGAAGCCCAGGACGTGCCGCGACACCCACAGGCAGCCGACCTGGATGACCAGACCACCCAGGCTCCAGCCGATGAACAACAACAGTTGCCGACCCGCGTCGTGCACGGCGCCCGACGCGGTGCGCTCGCGGTAGGTCCACCGCCGGTTGCCCAGGTAGGCGACCATCGTGGCGACACTCAGCGAGAGCAGCTTCGCGGGCAGGGCGGAGACGTCCAGGAGCGCGCGCAGGACGTTGAACAGGACGACGTCGACGCTGTAGCCGACCCCGCCCACCACCGCGAACCGCGATATCTCGGGGACGAATCTGCGCAGGTGCTTCGGCGGTGCGGAAAGGATCATGAGCGGTCTCGTCAACCTCGGGAAGTCGGATGCGGGGCGCCGGTCGCGGACCGAGGCGTCTTCGGGTGTCGCCGACCGGTTCGGCGGTACGGACGGCCGCGATCACCGGGGCGGCACACCGTTTCGGGCAGCGCGGAACCCACCCCCGGCACCGGGGTCGGCGCCGGGGGCAACACGGGATGTCACATGGGCGGTTCGGTGGTCAGCGCGCGGGTCGGCGACGACCGGCGCGTGTCGTCAGCGGGCGTCCCAGCGCGGCGAGGCCGCGATCACCTTCAGCACTTCCAGGTCCAACCCCGGCGCGGCCGTGGCCAGTTCGCCGTAGGACGTGGTGGGCTTGGCGGGCGGCGCGTCCACCTCGAACCGGATGCGCAGGCCGTGCGGCCGGTACGCGGTCAGGCTCAGGGGCACGGCCCGCCCCTCCACATTGCGCTTGAGATCGACCACGGCCGGGTTCCCGTCGGACAGGGTCACCTCCCCGCAGGTCCACTGCAGCGGGCCGGTCGGGCAACCCTGCCCCTCGCCGGGGGGAGTCGGGTCGACACGGACGGTCAGCAGGTGCCGGCCGCCCCCGGCCTGCACGACGAACTCGCCGCTGCGCGAGTCCCCGTCGCGGGACAACATCTCAATCTGCCCCGGCAAGAGTGCCGGAACCAGGCCCAGCACCTGCTCCGCGGCCGTCGGCTCCACGGCGATCACGGGTGCCCAGACCGGGCTGCGGGCGATCTCGGTGATCTGCTGGATGCTCATGGTCGGCACGCCCGCCGGCTCTCCGGCGTCGTCGTACGCGCCGGAGAGGCGGACCCCGACCATCGCTCCGTCGGCCCGGATGTGTACGACGCTCCACTCCGCGTCCGGACTCCCGGGCTCCTTCGTGGACTTGCGTACGGTCAGTGCGCCGCCCTCGGGCTGCACCACCCGGACGCACTCGTTGTCCGGGCGAACTCCCGTGCAGTAGGCATAACTTCCCAGCTCGGTACGGCTGCCGGGCACCGGTCGGGAGATCGACACGACCAGCGACGACTTGCCCGCGGCCGTGGCATACGTCCCGGAGACCTGTGCCTCGCTCCGGAGCACCTTGGGCGCGTCGGCCTCGAAACGGCTTTCCGCATCGGTCAGCACCCCTTCCCGGGGCAGCGCCTTCATCAGGTACGGCACCAGATCCCGGCGCACGTCGGCCGCCGAGGGCAACCGGGTCCGGTCGGCCGAATCCGACGAAAGCCCGAACCCGCCGTCCGTCGCGGCCCATCCCCCCACGCTCGCCGCCACCAGCACGAACGCCAGTGCCGACCGACGCAGGGTACGGGCCCGCCGGCGCTGTCGGCCCCGGGCGAGTGACCGCGCCACCAGGTCGGAACTGGGCGCGGGGAAGTCCTCGACGGCGGAGCTCAGCGCCGCGGGCAGGTCGCGCTCGTACCGCTCGAAGTCCTCGTCGGTGATCACGGCCACCATGTCCTTTCGATCGCGATCGCCGGGGTTGGGGGAAGCGGTCGGGTCGGTCAGCATGTCGCCGCCAGGTCCCGCAGTTCGCTCCCGAGCAGCGCCCGCAGGCGAGTCAGCGCCCGTTTGGCGCGGACCGGGACGTTGCCGGGCGCGATGCGCAGGATGTCGGCGGTGTCCTTGATCGAGTAGTCCTCCCAGTAGCGCAGCACCAGCACCGCCCGATCGTTCGGGGACAGCCGGTCCAGGCCCTCCAGGAGGGTCAGCCGCAGTTCGATGTCGGTCCCGTCGGGCGACTGCCGGTCCGGCACGTCGCCGGCGGGCCGCTCCGACCAGCGCCGGAGGCGGCGGGCGGACAGATACGTCCGTACCAGCGTGGTGTGCGCGTAGGCCATGGGTGCGTCCATGACCCGCACCCGGCGCCACACCGGGAACAACTTTCCGAAGGTCTCCTGGACCAGGTCCTCGGCGAGATGCCAGTCTCCCGTGAGCAGGCAGGCGGTACGCAGCAGCTGTCCGCTGCGTGCGTGCGCGAACTCCTCGAAATCCGCGGCCATGCTTCTCGACATGGAGCCTCCGTACTTTGGCGTCGCACAAGTAACGCCACGACCCGCGGGTTACATGACACCCTCGCCGAAGATTCTTTCGACGGGTGTCGGCCGCGGCTCCAGGGGGCTCCGATCCGCCCCTCGCCGGGACGCCGAGGGGAGGCAACACCTCGGATCAACCGGGATATCCGGTGATCATCCGGGCTCCGCCCGATGCAGGGCGTGCCGCAGTGCGTGGACCAGCGCGCCCGCGTCGACGGACGGGTCCAGGTACCCGAGCGGCGCGAGGTGGTCGGCGGCGAACGGATCGGGAGCGGGCACGGGGGCGGCGACGGGTTCCGGGGCCGGCACGGCCTGCGGATCCAGGCGGTCCAGGGTGTCCTCGATGGCGTCGATGAGGCTGCTGAGCGCCTCGTCCAGCGATGCCGGTGCGGTCATGGACGGTTAACGAGTGCCGCGTTCACCCGAAACGGCGTACCGCCCGGAGCCATCCGATCGACTGCTTTCCCGTCACTCCCACGGTGCCGCTCCCCGGGCGGACCCGCGCCCGGGCCGAAGCCGGGGCGCGGCCGGGGCGCAGGTCCCGCGTCGAATCCCTGCCGGGTGTGGCGGGTTTATCGGGCCCGGTTGTCGGGGGACTCGTACCGGGCGTCGGTGGCGCTTCCGCCACCGACCGTTTGCCGTTCAGGAGGTTGTCGTGACCATCGCCCCCGGGAAACTGTCGGATCCCATCGTCGGAGCCTTCGTCTCCGCCGTGAACGCACACGACAAGGCCGCCTTCGTGGCATTGATGGCGCCCGGGGCGACCATGTCCGACGACGGGACGGATCGTGACGTCGACGAGTGGGTGGATCGTGAGATCTTCTCGTCGAACGGGCACATGAACGTGCGCTCCGAGGCCGACGGCGGACGATCGCTCGTCGTCGACTACCGCAACGACACCTGGGGCGAGATGCGCACCGCCTGGCGCTTCACGGTCGAGGACGGCCTGATCGCGCGCTTCGAAACGGGCCAGGCGTAACGGCCCGGGCCCCACGCGACGGCGGCCCGCGCGGTCACCCCGCCCGACCGGCCAGTTCCCGGAACCAGCGCAGCGCGGCGGCCGTGCCCAGCCGATTCGAGCCGGCGTGGTCGACATCCGCCCCGAATCGGGTCACCCGGACGTCCACGCCCTTGGCCCGCATCGCCGCCAGGCAGTGCGCGGTGTTCGCGGGTGCCGCCTCCCGGTCCCCGGCCGCCACGTACAGGCGGACCGGCACCCGGGGCCGCCAGTCGGTGCACACCGCGTCGGTCTCCCGCAACGCGGCGGCCAGGGCCCCGGTGGGTCGGGTGAGCAGCGCCCGGCCGTGTTCGGTCAGCAGTTCGTCGAGGGAGTTCGGGGTCGCGTCCAGGATCTCGGCGTCCCGGTGCGAGCCGTCGAGCAGGCCCTCGATGGTGCCCGCGTACCGGCTTTGGAAGACCTCCGCCGGGGTGTCGTAGATGTGGTGCAGACGGTTGTACGCGACCAGGAGCAGGGCGCTGTAGAGCACGCTCGGCTTGTCGGCCAACTCGCCGCCGAGCAGCGCGGGCAGTTGCACACCGCCGAAGTCGTACGCGCCGCCGATCGGGGCGATCGCACCGACCCAGAACCACGGATCGGCTCCGGTTTGCAGCGCCCGAGCCAGCCCCAGCGCGGCCGACGCGCCCTGCGAGAAACCACTGACGTACACCTCGCGCGCCGTCGTGTGCCCGTGCCGGCCGACGAACTCGCGGGCCGCGCGCAGCAGATCGAGCGACGCGGTGGTCTCCGAGGGAATGTCCATCCAGGGGTGCGGGCCGGGCCCCTCGCCCTGGCCGAGATAGTCCGGCATGGTGACCGCGAAACCGGCCGAGGCGTAGGTCAGCGCCGGGGCGATGCCCCAGGTCTCGTCGCTGGTCGACGGCGCGTCGCCGCGGTACAGCTCGGTGCCGTGCGTGTACGACACCACGCGCAGCCGCCGCTCGCCGTGGACCGGCAGCGCGAGCAGGCCGGTCGCGGTGGTGGGGCGCCCATGCGGGTCGACGGTGCGGTAGACGAGGCGGCGCAGTACGACGTCGTCGTGGATCGCGCCGGCGTCCCATCCGTCGTCGGCGAGCGCCCGCGCGGCCTCGGCGGCGGACACGGTACGCAGGTCCACGACGTCCACGAGTGTGCCGCGTCCGCGCGCATCGGGGGCGGCGGCGGCGGAGTCCGGCGCGGCGGGGGTGTCGGCCCGGGCGCCGCCGGCGAGGGGGACCACGAACAGCCCGGCGAGGGCGAGGCCCAGCACGATCCGGCGACCGGTGGACCGGACGAACGGCGGCCGGGCGAAAGGGGGCTCGGTGAAACGGGCCTCGGCGAACGGAGGCGTGGCGAAACGGGCCTCGGCAAACGGAGACTTGGCGAACGAGGGCTTGGCGAACCGGCGCTTGGCCGACAGAGGCGTGGCGAACCGGGACTGGGCACCGTCGGGCGATGCCGTGCGCTTCTTGGTCATGTCTCGACGGTAGATTTCCCGAACTCGTCCCGGCAGCCGGTCGGCCGGGGGTCGCCGCGGCGGCATCCCCGGCACCGGACACCCCGGCGAACCCCGGCGCCGACCCCGGGGCGTGCCGGGTGAACGCGGCGCGGATCCTCGGTACCCACCCACGCGAGCGCCCCCGACACACCGCCGTCCCCCGACGCCTCCCCCGAACCGCGATGCCGCGCTGCTGGAATGGGTAGGACACCGCACGGCACGAGCCGAAGCCGAATCCGCGCCGAATCCCCAGGGAAGTGCCCATGACCACGGCCCCCCACCCGCCTCGCGAGCCGGCGCCCGTCGCCCGCGCCGGTCGCGCTCCCGGCGCCTGGCCCGTGGCCGGGCACCTCCCGCACCTGCTCCGCGCGCCGCTGCGCTTCCTCGACTCGCTGCCCGCGCACGGGGACCTGGTCGAGATCCGCCTCGGCCCGCGTCCCGCCTTCGTCCTGTGCCATCCCGAAATCGCCCGCCAAGTGATGAGCGACGGCCGCACGTTCGACCGCGTCGGCCCGCTCTACGAGGGCTCCCGCGCCGCCCTCGGCAACGGCCTCGCCACCTGCCCTCACGCCGACCACCGCCGCCAACGCCTGCTGATGCAACCGGCGTTCCGCACCGAGCACTTGCCCGGCTACGCGGCGGCGATGGGCCACGAGATCGGCGTCGCGCTGGACCGGTGGCGGCCGGGCACGACCGTGGACATGGTCGACGAGATGTTCGCGCTCACCACCACGGTGGCCGTCCGCACCCTGTTCGGCTCGGGCATCGACGACCGCGACATCGCCGAACTGCGCGACAGCCTCGACACGTTCCTCAAGGGCGTCTATCTGCGCGCCCTGCTGCCCGCCGTCGACGCGGTGCCGACCCCGAGCAGCCGCCGCTATCGTCGGGGCCTTGCCGGCTGGCGCGCCCACGTGGCGCGCATCGTGGCCGACCGCCGGGCCGACGGCGCGACCGGCCGCGATCTGCTCGCCCGCCTGCTCGCCGCCCGGGACGACGACGGCGGCGCGCTCAGCGAGAGCGAACTACACGACCAGGTGGCGGTGTTGATCCTGGCCGGCGCCGAGACCACCTCCTCCGCGCTGGCCTGGTCCCTGCACCTGATCGCCGGCCACCCCGACGCGGAACGCGCCCTGCACGCCGAGGTCGACGCCGTCCTCGACGGGCGCGTCGCCGGCCCCGACGACCTGCCCCGCCTGGAATGGACCGGCCGGGTCGTGCGCGAGGCGCTGCGCCTGTACCCGCCCGCCTGGGTGCTCCCCCGCACCACCACCCGCGCGGTCGACCTCGCCGGCCGCCGGCTCCCCGTCGGCAGCACCCTCGTGTTCAGCCCGTACATCCTGCACCGGCACCCGGACTTCCACCCGGAGCCCGAACTCTTCCGCCCCGAACGCGAGTACGCCGACGGCACCGCTCCCGGCGCCTGGTCGCGGTCCGCGTTCGTCCCCTTCGGCGCCGGCCCCACCAAGTGCATCGGCGACACCTTCGCGCTCACCGAGAGCGTCCTGGCCCTGGCCTCCATCGCCGCCCGCTGGCGACTGCGCCCGGCCTCCGCCACGCCGGTTCGCGCCGTCCCGCGCAGCGTGCTGACCCCGCGCACGCTCCCGATGCGCCTGATCCCCCGCTGACCCGCGCCGCTCAGACCCCCTTCGCGACGCGCTCGCCCATCGGCCCGAAGAGCACTGCCCAGTTGCCCGGGAACGCCGGCACCGCCGCGGACAGATGGAAGCGCACGACCGTGCACTCGTCGGCCCCGGCCCCGCCTCCCCGGATCGCCTCCAGGCAGTGGTCGACGCAGTCGTTGACGTCGTCCTCGTCGAACCCGAGCCGCTCGTATGCCTCCCGCACCTCCGCCGGCAACGACCGCGACTCGTCCCACCCGGCGACCGCGTCGAACAGGTAGAGCAGGTGGCTTCCGGGCTCGGGCGGTTCGGCCCGCAGCCGCGCCGTCTCGAACTCCCGGTGCACGTCGTCCGGGACCAGGCCGGACAGCGTCACCGCCGCGTCCACCAGCTCGGCCCAGTAGGCCGCGTCGTGCTCGCCGTCGGTCTGCCGCAGATACGCGCTCGCGAACGCCGCCATGACCTGCGGGTCCTCGATCAGCGGCGAGACGACCATGTCGCTCTGGTAGTCGAAGCCGAACCAGAGCCGGCGCCCGTCGAGCACGAGCGATTCGATCCCGGCCACATGGCCGACCCGTCCGGGCAGCGGCTCGGGGCATTGCGCGGAGGTGATGTCCATGCCGCAGACCGTACCGGCGCTCCCCGACGCCGGCCCGGCCCTCCCCCCACGCACCCCGCCCCCGCCGGGTGATCCCGGTCACCGCCGGCGGCCGGCACTGGACGCGGCGGCTGTTTTGTGCGCCGTCGCGGGCGTGCGAGAGTGGTTCACGGAGCCCGAACCGGCTCCCGGACGAGGCACGCCGTACCCGGTCAGGACAAGACGGTGTCAGGGAGTGCTCGTCATGGCCTGGATCGTGCTGATCGTCTCCGGTGTCCTGGAAGCCGTCTGGGCGACGGCCCTCGGCAAGTCCGCCGGCTTCACCCGCCTGTGGCCGACCGTCGTCTTCGGCGTCGCCCTGACGGCCAGCATGAGCGGCCTCGCCTACGCGCTGCGCGACCTGCCGGTGGGCACGGGCTACGCGGTGTGGGTGGGCATCGGCGCGGTCCTGACCGTCACCTACGCGATGGTCTTCGACGGCGAGGCGTTCTCCGTCGTCAAGCTGCTCCTGCTCGCGGGCATCGTCGGCAGCGTGGTGGGCCTCAAGGTCCTGCACTAGCGGGCGGGCTCACCGGGTTCACGACAGACCCCGGCGCCGGACATCCGCTACGGAGGTCCGGCGCCCTCGGGCGGTCCGGAGCGCCGGCCGGCCTCAGTCGATCCGTAGTTCCCCCATCTCACTCCATCCGCTCGCGTCCGGGACCACCGTGCTGACGATCTCGGGCGTGTGCCGAATCAGCGGCCGGAACCGCTCCAGCGCGTCCCTGAAGTGGTCGGAGTTCACGTGCGCGGCGGCCGCGTCGTCCCGGAACGCCTCGACCAAGACGTATGTGGTCGGATCGTCGAGACTGCGCGACCACTCGAACCACAGGTTGCCCGGCTCACCCCGCGTGGCCTCGGTAAACGCCGCGGCGTGCCGCGGCCACTCCTCGGCGTGCTCGGGCTTCACCGGGAACTTCACCACGATAAAAATCATTCGGTAACTCTAAGTCGTCATCGTCGTCGTCGATACCGGCGCCGCGAGCAGTTGGCCCGTTCGGGGGCCGGCCGTCGGGTCGCTCATGCCGCGCCATTCGGTGGCGACGATGTACAGCGTGCGCCCGTCGGCGTCGAGCACGCAGGAGAAGCAGCCGCGGTCCAGATCGAGCGTCGCCCTCACCTCGCCGCCCTCCCGGACCCGGACGCACCGTTTGTTCGGGACGTCCGCGTACCAGACGGCCCCTTCCGCATCGAGGCAGATCCCGTCCGGGACGCCCGTGCCGAGGTCGGCCCACACCCGACGGCGCGACAGGCCGCCGTCGGCGTCGATGTCGAAGGCGGTGAGGCGGTTGGCGTAGGACTCGGCGACGATCAGCGTCGTGTCGTCGGGGGTCACGGCCATGCCGTTGGGGAATTCGACGCCGCCCGCGACCCGGCGTACCGACCCGTCCGCGGCGATCACCGCGACGAACCCCGGGCGCGGCGCCTCCCCGGTCATCGGGTCGAAGTCGGCGCCGTTGACGAACACGTTGCCCCGCCCGTCCGCGACGATCTCGTTGAAGCCGCCGCCGACCGCGCTCAGATCCGCGTATGTCGCGAACGTACCGTCCGGCTCCGGCGTCACCACGCGCGCCTCGCTCGACGAGACGATCAACCATCGACCGTCCACCGCCCGGTCGAAACACATCGGCAGGGACGGGAACGGCACCCGCACGACCACCTCGCCGACCCCCTCCGGATCGACCGCGACGATCTCCCCCGTGCCCCAGTCGGCGAACCATGCCCGCCCGGCGTGCCATCGCGCGGACTCGCCGAAGACGATGCCCTCTCGCAGAACCGTGCTCTCGGACATCGCGCACACACCCTTCTCGACACCACCCTCGAAACCGTTGTCGGCCCCGATGCCTGTTCCCCCCTTTCCCGATAGACCCACGCCGGCGACGGAACTCATCGCCCGCGTCGCTTCGCTTCGCCCCACTACCCGACGAACCGAACCTCCGGATACGCCCTCGACGGTCGGTCGAGCAGATCACCCGACCGGCCTCGTAGGTGCCGGTCGAGGAAGGCCCGCAGCTAGGCGCGGGTGATCGCGGTGGCCCGGTCCCCCCTCCACCGAGCACGGGCCCGACGACCGGCCGGCCTTCCGGTACGCCCTGGCCCCCGGCACCCGCCCGGTCGACTACGTCGCCGTCACCAACGTCGGCGACGAACCCCTCACCGTCGACCTCTACGCGCAGGACGCCTTCACCACCGCCTCCGGCGGCTTCGACCTCCTCGCCGCCGGCCGCCCCGCCGCCGACGTCGGCGCGTGGATCCGCCTCAAGGAGAGCCGGATCACCGTGCCGCCGCACGCTCGCAGCGACGTGCCGTTCGAACTCGCCGTCCCCGCCGACGCCTCCCCCGGCGACCACGCGGGCGGCATCGTCGCCTCGCTCGCCGGCCCCGGCCGGGACCAGGCCGGCAATCGGGTCGTGGTCGACCGCCGCGTCGGCACCCGCATGTACCTGCGCGTCGACGGGCCGCTGCGTCCCGCGCTCACCTCCGGCGGGCTCAGCGTGAGCCTGCGCACCTCGCTCGACCCCCGCGACGGCGCCCTGAACGTCACCTACACCGTCCGGAACAGTGGCAACATCCGCCTGGGCGCCCGCCCCGAGCTGACCGTCCGCGGCCCCTGGGGCCTGACCGGCACCCACCGCAAGCCGGCCCCGCTCCCGGAGTTGCTGCCCGGCGCCTCGCTCACCCGAACCGTGCGCGTATCCGGCGTCACCCAGGCCTTCCGCCTCGATGTCGACCTCGCCCTGCACCCGACATCCGTCCCCGGCGGCTCCCCCGACACGGGCCCGACCACCCACGCCCACGCCACCGTTCGTGCCATCCCCTGGAGCGCGGTGGCCACGGCGGCGGCGCTCCTCGCGCTGATCACCGCCCGGTTCCTGCACCGCCGCCGGCGCCGCAGGTCCGCCGGCCCGACCGAAAAGACCTCCCCACCACCAACACCCCACCCCCGCCCCGAGCATCAACCCATCGCGTAATGTCCCCAGGGCCGCACCAGTGCCCCCAGGAGGCCCCGCATGCACGAGACCGGCACATCCGGAACCGCCGCCCTGGTGGCGCTCCGAAACGTCGGTCGGGGCCAATCCGGCGCACTGCTGCGGCGACTGGGCGGTTCCGGCCTCCTGGCCCTGCGCCGTGCCCGGTCGCTGCCGCGTGCCCTGATCGAGGCCGTGTTCGAGACCGACGACACGGACCTGCTCCGGGCGTTGGCCGCGAACCCCGGCCTGGACCACGACAGCCTGCTGCGCCTGGCCCGACTCGGCCACCCCGCCCTGGCCCGCACCCTGTACCGGCCCACGAACCCCGAGCGGCACACGGTCGTGCTCCGGCGCGCCGTCCTCGCCGCCGCCGACCCCGCGGATCCCGACTGGCGCGCGCCGCACGGCTTCGTGCCCTGGCTGCTGACGCAGCATCACGAACGGCTCCTCGAACCGGCGTTGTGGGCCCCCTTCGGCGAACTGGTCACACACGCCCTGCTCGAACTCGGCCCCGACCTACCCCCGGCCGTGGTCGCCGACCGCCACCGCGCGCTGCGCGACCTCCTCGACGAATCCGCGTTCGCCCGCTTCCGCCGGGCGGCCGGCGACCTCGACCACGGCGACCTGCTCGACCGCCTCGACGACCCGGCCGCCGCCGAGGGTCGCCAACCCTCCTCCGCCACCCACCTGTTACTCCTGCGCATCCGCCGCGCCAAGGGTCCCGTCCCGGTCCCATCCGACTGGTCCGCCGCGCGCGAGGAGCACCTGCGCAAACCCTTCCCCTCGTCGGTGACCGCGGTCCTCGCCCGATGGGCCGACTGCCCCGACGAGATCGTCCGGGACGGCGGCCGATCCGCCCGCCCCACCCTGCGCGCCCGCGCCTTCCGTCTTCCCGCGCCCGCTCCGGGGCGAGACTGCGATCACGATCACGATCTCGACCACGACGAATGGGAATGGACCCCGCTCCTGCGCCGGGGCCTGCGCCGCGGCCGATTCACCGCATCAGCGCTGCTCACCGAGGCCGGACCGGCCGTGGCCGTGCTCCTGGCCCTGCCCGACGACGACCCCGCCGTCCACGCCGCCGTACACGAACTCCTCGCCCCCCTGGGGACCGACGCCGACGCGTGGTCCACCGTCCTCGCCGAACTCCCGCGCTTCCCCGGCACCCCGGCCGCGCTCGTCGCGACGGCCCTCGCCGGCTCCGCCCCGAACCGGGCGCACACCCGCCCGTCCGGCGGCGACCCGGCCCGCATCCTGCTGTTCCGCTGCGCGAGCAGCGCACAACAGCACACGCTGGTGTCCCTGCTCGACCCGCCCGCACTGCGCCCCCTGCTGGCCGCCGCCCCGCCCGACCGCGCGCTGCGCGAACGCCTCCGGGCCGTGCACGGGCCCGCCGCGAACCTGATCCTGGCCGGCGTGGCCGAGCAACCCGCGGAGACCGTCGCCGAGTTACTGGATCTCGACGATCCCGCGGTGAACGCCCTGCTGTTCCGCCGCGCCGAGTTGGACGACGCGGCGGTGACCCGCCTGCTGTCCGGCGTGGACCGCACGGGCCGCCCGGGCACGGTCCCGCTCGCCTCCGCCCTGCTCGGCTGCCTCGAACGCGACGAGGGGCCCAACCGCCGGCTCGCCGTCGACGTCGCCCCCGCCTCGGACGACCCCCGCGTCGCGCGGATCGTCCTGCACCGGCGCACCCTCTACACCAACGCCGGTCGGCTGCGCGCGCTGCTCGACCGGTGGCGGGACGCCGGCCCCGACGGCGTGCGCGCCCTGATCGACGAGGCCACCCGCCACGGCCTGGAGGACTCGCGCAACCCCTTTCCGGCCGAGACCGTGAAGCTCGTCCGCGCCGCCCTGGACCACGTCGACGGCCCGGCGCTCCTGCGCGCCCGACTGGCCGAGGTGACCACACCGGCGGCGATCGTCACGGCCCTGCGCGGCCCGGCCCATGCCGCCGACGTCGTCCTCGCCGAGTGCGGGCCACCGCCGTGGGACACGCTGATCGAGACCCTGACCCGCGACTCCTGGCCGGATCAGGTCCGGGACGCGGTGGTCGCGCACCCCGACTGCCCGCGCGAACTCCTGCTCGCTCGGCTGGCGTTCATGCCCGACCATCCGCACGATGTGCGCCCGTGGGTGCGGGCCGCGCTGGATCGCGGCGCGTTGACCGTCGAGGACATCGTCCGCACGTGCCGCCCCGCCCACGTCGCGTTCGACCTCCTGGCCGGCTCGGCGATCATCGAGGATCCGACCACCCGCCGACCCGCGCTCGACCCCTGGCGACTGCCCGACGAATTACGACCGCATCGCCTCCGGGCCCGCCTCGGCACGGCCCCGGAAGCCTGGACGGTGGCCGTACGACTCCTGCCCGACTTCTCCGGCACGCTGATCGAACTCCTGGACACCGCGGCGGCCATGGCGGCACCCATCAGCCGAGCGAAACCCGCGTGCCGAACGCCGCTCAGCCGAGGCGTTTGACGAAGATGTACTCGACACTGCCCGGCGGGTAGTCCGGTACGGTTCCCACGAGTTCGTAGCCGTGCCTGCGGTAGAAGTCCGGAGCCTGGAAGTCCCACGTCTCCAGTCGCACGTGCCGACACTCTCGGTCGGTCGACGCGATCTTCTCGGCCCGCTCCAGGAGTTCCGAACCCAACCCGGCGCCGCGCAGGCGTGCGTCGACCCACAGCAGGTGCACGTGCAGCCAGTAGGCCCACGTGTAGCCGGTCAACCCGCCGACGAGATCACCGTCGTCGGCGCGCACGTAGAGCTGGAGGGGTTCCTCGTTCTCGGCGGAAGTCCCGCGCAGGGCCGCCAGATTCGGTGAGACCGCCGTATTGGATTCGGTGAGCATCCGCCCGAGCCAGGCTTCGCGTTCCGGGTCCACGATTACTTCGAACTGCGCCACCCACCCACTGTAGCCGGACCCCCGGGCCCATGACAGCGACGGATCGGCGGCGACTCCCACCCATGGGAAGCCGCCGCCGAACGCCCGGACCCCGTCGAACAGCCGGGGCCCGCTGAACACCCGACCCAGCCCGCTCAGTCCCCGTCCACCGCATACCACGCCGCCGTGTCGCCCGGCAGCACGCCATCCCCGGGCAGCTCGCCGCTCGCGAGCAACACCGGCCCGTACTCGGGCAGCCGCACCGGCTCCGCGCCAGATTCACCGCGCACACCGGCCCGCCCCCGCGCCGGAAGACCAACGTGCCCTCCGGCGACGGCAACCACCGCAGTTCCGCGCCGTCACCGAGGTCCGGGTGCGCCCGACGGATCGCCAACGCCGACCGGTACAGCGACAGTGTGGACGCGAGGTCGTCCCACTGCGCCTCGACGCTCAACCCGGCCCAGTCGCCCGGCTGCGGCAGCCACGTCGGCGCGCTGCCCGGCGCGCCGAATCCGTACATTCAGCCCGTCCGGCGCTTGAGGACAACCGAAGCCGGGCTCACCCGCAACCACCGTGCGCGCCCGACCTCAGCCGCCCCGAACCCGCCCCAGCGACTGCAACATGTAACGCTCCCGGTCATACGGATCCGCCCCCACACGCTCCCGCGTAGGAACCGCATGGCCGCCCCCAAACGGCCGATACCCCTCGAACTCGCTGACCAGCACCCCCTCCCCCCGCGTCAGCCCCGGCAACCGCCCCGTAACCCCATGCAACATCGCCGCCGGAAGGCTCCCCCGCACCAGGAACCGATCCCCCCGAGCCACCTGCTCCTCCGGCACCCCCCGCACCGCGGAAAGCGCCGACAACACCACGCCCAGGCAGTCCGCCGGAGTCTCCACCTCGAACCGATGCGTCGGCTCGAACACCCGCGTCCCGGCCCGCCGCAACGCATCGGCCACCACCAGCGGCGTCACACTCCGGAAGTCCCCCGCCGCACTCACCGGACTGAAATACCCCGTACGGGTCAACGTCACCGTGCAGTCCAGCACTTCCCACCCGTACAACCCCTGCCGCAACGTCCGGCGCGCACTCTCCTCGATCGCCCGATGGAACGCCATTGGCAGCGCCCCCAACTCGACCCCCAACCGGAGCGCGATCCCGCTCCCCGGCGGCGCCGGCTCGACCCGCACACCGACCGTGGCCCAGAAGTAGGTGGGCCCGTCCGCGTCCATTTCCTCCACGGCCTCACCCACCCCCAGCGGACGCTCGAAGTACAGCGGCCGCGACTCGGCGAACGCCACCCGCAGACCGAACTCCTCGGCCAGGGTCGACCCGATCACCTCCTTCTGCACCTCGCCGTACAGGCGCACCGAGATCGCCCCCGACGACTCGTCCCCCCGCACGTCGATCATCGGGTCCTCCTCGGCCATCCGCTGCAACGCGGCGTACAGCGCGGGCCGTTCACCGGGCTGCCCGGGCGTGACCTCGGATTCCAACGTCGGCGGCGCGAACAGTCCGGTCCGGGGCAGCCCGTCCGCCGACCCCAGTTGATCGCCGACCCGCGCCTGCGCCAGACCCCGCACCTTCGCGATGGTGCCCGCCGTCGCATCCGCGTCCCGCACCGCCGTACCACGATCGAAGACCTGCACCCCGGAGGCCCGCACGGTCGACTCGACCACACCGCCCCCGTGTTCGCGCCGGAACAGCGCGACCGAGTCCCGGGCCCGAAGCACCCCGCTCCAGGTGCGCACGTACGCGATCTTCTCCCCCGCCCGCCCTCGCTCGATCTTCAACACGACCGCCCGCAAAGGCTCTTGCCCCGCCGCCGCCTCGACGCGCGGCAACCACGTGGCGATTCCCCGCACCAGGTGCTCGACCCCCTCCCCGTTCAGGGCCGAGCCGAAGAACACCGGGTACACCCGCGCCTCCCGTACCTGGCGCCGCAGTTCGCGCGTGTAGTCCGCCGTCGTGAGCACGACCCGGTCGTCCAGATACGCGTCCACGAACGACTCGCCGTGGTCGGCGAGCGCCTCCGCGAGCCGCTCCGCGAAGCCCGGGTCGCCCACGTCGAACGGCGCGAATCGCGCGTCCGCGGTCCCGATCCCGGCCACCGACCCCATCGCGACGCACCCGGGCCCCGGCTCGGCGGCCAGCGCGTCCAGCACCTCCCGGTAGCGCGCGCCCATCCGGTCGATCTTGTTCACGAACACCAGGACCGGGATCCGCAATCGGGCAAGTGAGCGCATCAGCACCCGGGTTCGCGCCTGCATGCCCTCCACCGCGGACAGCACCAACACGGCGCCGTCGAGTACGCGCAGCGCCCGCTCCACCTCCGCGACGAAGTCGGAGTGGCCGGGGGTGTCGATGACATTGACCTGGAGGTCGTCCACCCGAAACGCCACCACGGCGGAACGGATGGTGATCCCACGCCGACGCTCCAGGTCGAGCGAATCGGTCTGGGTACTGCCGGCATCGACACTGCCGACTCGGGAGATCACCCCCGCGTCGAACAGCAGACGCTCGGTCAGGCTGGTCTTCCCCGCGTCAACATGCGCGAGAATCCCGATGTTCAGATGGTTCATGACGGCCAGAGGCTCCCGCGGCTGCACTGATGGGACGAATTCCGTAGAGACCGCTGAACCCTCGGCGCATGACGTTCCTCTCCGAACGAACTCATCCCATGTGACACAGTGCGTCTGGCACCCTAACACCGCCCCGACGCACGTCCGCGCTCTTTTCCCGGCGCCCGCCCACCGCCCACGACCGCTACTCCGCCGGCAGCTCACCCTGCACGATGCGGGCGATCAGCGCCCGGCGACTGGACACCCCGGCCTTGGTGAACACGGCCTTCAGGTGGTCCTGGACCGTGTACGGAGTCATCGCCAGGACCCGGGCGATCTCCCGCGTGTCACAACCGCGAATCGCCTGCAGCGCCACCTCCTGCTCGCGCCCGGTCAACCCGAACGCGGCCAGGTACAGCGGCATCGTCTCGGCCGGTGACGCGGGCGAGGCCACCACCCCGACGTGCCCGTCGGCGAGACCGTCGACCAGCGAGGCGTGCAACACGAACCACCGCCCGTCCCCGGTACGCACCCGAATCGGCACCTGCGCGGCGAGCACCCCGGACGCGGCCCGTCGCGCGTGCTCGGACACCATCGCGAAGGCGGTGGGCACGGACAGTGAGGCCGACGAGTCGTCGGCGAGGTCGGCGAGCAGCCGCTGGGCCCGCTGATCCGCCGCGACCAGGCCGTTCGACGGACCGAGGATCATCATCGCGGGCGCCTGGTCCGCCGGGAGCGCCCACGTCGGGGCGGCATGGCAGGCCCGCAGCGCGTTGCCGATGTGCCGCGCGGCGACATCCGCCAGGTCCCGCTGCCGGCCCAGAAAGGGGCCGTGCTCCCGACCCCGCATGAACGCGGCACAACCCCACCGGCCGCCCTGCGTGTCGAAGACCATGCGCAGTTCGTCACCGAACCCGGACGGGGCGAGCTGCTCGCGAAATCTCATCGCCCGTTCGGGCTGCCCCCGCGTCGCCCGACTCAGCGTCTCGGCCCGGACCCCACTGCGCCGGATCGCGGCGAAGGAGGCGATGTCCTCGTGCCACACCTCCATCCGCACCGCCTCGCGAAACCCCGCCATGCTCAGGTCGTTGCTCACCACGGAGGTGACGAGCCCGGTGGTGGGATCCGCGGTGTGCCAACAGACCGCGTCGTACCCGAGTACATTCCGCAGCAACTCGTCGGCCCGCGCGAACACTTCGGCGGCGGATCGACCCGGTGCGGCCAACTCCCGTAAACCATCGATGACTTGCTTCGCAGCACTCGATGCCATGGCGGGAACGTAACACGCTGGAGCCGACCACGTCCGCAGTGCGACGATCGGAATTGCGCTGCAACCGACCGCCGATCGACGCTTTCGCTTCTGTTCCACGAGTCGCGTCGCGTGCGAGGATCGGGGTGATCGGAAAGGGGCCCCATGGCACGGGAACACGAGAACGGCGCACGTCCGCCGGTACGGGTGCGGACGGTCGACGTCGACACCGGCGCCGTGCCGGTCTTCCTCACCATGCTCGACAGCGCGGTGGCGTGGCTGACCGCCGCCGGCCGCCCCGGCCAATGGGGCACCGAACCGTGGTCCACCCGCCCCGGGGGCGAGGCGCGCGTCGAGTCGGTGATCCGCCGCGGGCACGCCCGCCTGGCCGAGATCGACGGTGTCCCGGCCGGCGGTTGTGTCTTCTCCGACACGCCCTCCGCGTACATCGACCCGGTCGACGAACCCGAGTTGTTCATCAACCTCCTCGTCACCGACCGCCGCTTCGTCGGCGCGGGCGTCGGCGCCGCCCTGATCGCGGACGCCCGCCGGGAGGCGGCGAGCCGCGGCGTCGACCTGATCCGCGTCGACTGCTATGGGGGCGACGACGGCGCTCTGGTCCGCCAATACCAAAGCCTGGGCTTCACCCCGGTCACCCCCTTCACCGTCGAGCGCCCCGACCAACCCGAGTGGCCCGGCCAGTTGCTGGCCATGCGACTGAAGTCCGGCCGATCCGCCACGCCGGCCTGCGACCCGGCATCATGAGCGCATGATCACCATTCACCTCAAGTACGAGATCGACGCCGACAAGCTCGCCGACTTCGAGGAGTACGGCCGCCGCTGGATCCACCTGGTCAACCGCTTCGGCGGCACCCACCACGGCTACTTCCTGCCGAGCGAGGGTGACAGCGACATCGCCTACGCCCTCTTCTCGTTCCCCGGGTTCGCCGCCTACGAGCAGTACCGCATCGACAGCGCGACCGACCCGGAATGCCGGGCCGCGATCGAACTGGCCCGCGCCACGGGCTGCATCAAGCGCTACGAACGCCGCTTCCTACGTCCCCTGGACGCGAACCCGCAGCCGTAGACCCGCAGCCCTGGACCCCCAAGCCCACGGCCACCTCCGCATGGCGCCCCATCGCCTCGTACGTCCGTCCCGCACCACCGCGGCAAAGCCACAGCCGAGGGCGACGTATACGAAGCCACAAAAAGACGGTTCGGCGCGGCGAGCATAGTCCCGGCGTACGGGTACGACCAACGCCGGCCGCCGTCGGCGGCCGAGAGGGCGTAGACCTTGTCGGACGACGCGTACACGGTCCCGCCGATCGCGACCGGCGGGCGTTTCATCGGTGCGCCGGACACAAAGCGCCAGATGCGCGTGCCGGTCACGGCGTCGAGGCGGTGGAGCGCTCCGACCAGATCCCCGACGTACACCCGGCCGTCGGCGCCGATCTCGGCATCGGTCGTGAACACCCAGCGCTGCCGCCCGTCCGACGTCAGGGCGTACAGCTCCGTGCCCACTACGAAGTAGGGGCCGTCGTCGGCGGCGGTCACGATGCCGCGCTCGACCGAGCCGAACGTCCAGCGTGTGGCGGCGTTTTCGGGGTCCAGCGCGCGTAGGCCGGCGTATATGGGAGGTACAGCGCGTCCCCGAAGACGAGGGGTGGCGTGACGTCGCCCGTGCCGGGGCTCGCCGTCTCCGGCATCCTCCTTGTCGTCAGAACCCGGCCGTCGGACATGGCGTACGCGGTCAGGACGCCGTTGCGGCTCATCAGCCACAACCGATCGCGCCACAGCGAGGGTGCGCTGGAGAGATCGGCGATATCCGCGACCCGCCACCGAGTGCGTTCGACGCCGGACCGGATGTCCACCGCGACGAGCCGGGCGGCATTGGAAAAATACCCGGAATCCGCGTCGCCCACGGGCGGGTCGGCCGCGAACTCGGTGACCCCGCCCCACAGTCTGGCGCCGTCCGCCGACGCCAACTTTTCGAGTGACCCGGCCCGGGCAAGGTAGAGGGCGTCGCCACAGACCGTCAGCTCCCGGGCGTCCTCACCGGCCTCTCGGCCCCACACCGCCGGCACCGGCCACGCGGGCGGGGACGTCGGTGACGGCCGACGGCGACGGCTTCGCCGCCGGAGCGTCCGTGGCGCCGAACGACGGAAACCTTGGGGCGTACACCATGTATGTGACCACCCCTGCCGCAGCGCCGCCGACCAGCAGCCGACGCGTGAGCGGACGCATTCCGCCCGGCGCCCCGCCGCCGGCGCGGCCACCTTCGGGAGGACGATCACGACCGGATCGTCCGCCGCGCCACTGTTCCGTGCGCCCGACGGCCCGTCGTCACTGGTCTCCACCAGGCCCGATCCCAGCGTGCGTTCCGCTTCGGTACGACTCCCCTCGACCGCTCGCGCGACCTCTACGGAAAGCCAATCGCCACCGACTGCCGCCCAAGCCGTGTCACCGACCTGCGCCAACACGTCTCTCGCAGCCGGCCGCGCCGCCGGATCCCGGGCGAGGCAGGCGGCAACCAACTCCGGTAGATCCGATCCGGGAAGCGCCGTCCGCATGCCCGCCAACCGGGGCTCCTCACGCATGGTCCGAACCAACAACGCGGACGCGGGACCCGTGCCGTAGGGCCCTTTCCCGAGTAGCCGCGAACACCAGCACCGCACCGAGTGCGAACACATCGCCCGCCGAACTCACTCCGGCTTTCGCCAGTTGCTCGGGCGCGAGGTAGCCGGGCGTGCCCAGCGTGCTGCCCGGCGCAGTCACGGTCGTGTCGCCTGTGACGCGCGAGATGCCGAAGTCGATGACGCGCGGCCCCTGTGCGCCCAGCAGAATGTTGCTCGGCTTCAAGTCGCGGTGCACGACGCCCGCCGCGTGCATCGACGCCGGCGCTTCCGCGAGAGCGGCGGCCAAACGGCGCAACGCGGTCTCGGACAACGGCCCGTACGTCCCGACGGCGTCCGCGAGCGTCACACCGGGCAGGTACGCCGTGGCCAACCACGGGCGTTCACCCACCGCGTCGTGATCCAACACGGGTGCCGTGAACGCCCCACCGACCCGCTCCGCCGCCCGAACCTCCCGCTCGAAACGCGCTCGAAACGCCGGGTCGCGTGCGATACGCGCGTACACGACCTTGACCGCGACCGCCCGCCCCGACCGGCTCCGCCGCAGGAACACCCGCCCATACCACCGGCACCGAGCACACCAACCAGGTCATACCCGCCGATACGCAAAGGAACTTCCGGCCCGAGCGCACGCACCAACAAGCCTCCCAAGCCGAGACCACAACGGTCGAACTGACGATCTTTGCCCGGCGGTTAGTCGATTGGGATCGCTCCATGGCTCGGTGCAACAGCCTCGATGCGGCGCGCGAGCTCGATGTCGTGCTCGGCCACGTGCCCACCGAGATCGCTGGAACTGATGCTGATGTGGACCGTTTTATACCCCAACGTCGCGTCGGAGTGGTGTCCCCAGTCGTCCTGGATGGCCGCGATGTGTACGACGAACGCGGCGCCGGCGACGTGCGGGATCGAATATGTGCGCTCGATACGGCGACCGTCCGTGGTCCAGCCGGGAAGATCGACGGACAGGACCCGCTCGATCTGTGACAGAGTCAATGCTTCAGCCATGGTCATGCCTCCAGAGTCAGCGGCGCGAGCAACTCGGCCAGTTCGCGGCCGATCAAGTGATCGTGCCACGCTCGCATCTCGGCCTCCAGGGATGACAGCTCCCGAATGGCCCGTGCACTTCCCGTCCCGAGAGCCACGTCGACTGCCACACGCGCCAGGGCGAGGGCTGCTTCGGGCCGGCCCAGCGCTGCTTGTGCGCGTGCCCGGCGCGCACTCCACACGCCGACGTCCCGTCGTGCCGGGCCGACAGGTGACGGAATAATCTGCTGCCACAGTCGATCGGCGTCCGCGTGCAGACCCAGCCGGCCGTAGCACGTCGCACGCTGGACTTCCACGTAGTGGGAGGTACGGAGGCACGCGGTACCCCACTCCTCGACGTCGACAGCCCGAATGATCCGCTCGGCGTGATCGAGCAGTCGATCCGTTTCGGCACGGTCCCCCGACAGCGATGCACCATGTGCCTGCTGCTGCAACGCGAACACGACCAGTTCGGGCGGTAGTTGTTGCGCGACGGACAGGACGTTCGCGCAGAGGTCGACTGCGGCGGCGCCCGAACCGGCATCAGTATGAGCCATGGCCCGATCCACGAGGGAGCAGGCCACAGCGTGCGCGTTGCCGGAGCGGTGCGCCCATTCGGTTGCCATGCCGTGCCAGTGCGCGGCCGCCGTGATATCTCCTGCGTCCAGATACAGCCATCCGGCGAACGCGGCGAACGCGCTGCCGGTCTCGGCGAGCCGACGTCGGACGTCCGAGTCGGCCTGGTCAAGCAGCTTTCCGATCAGGTGCAACTGCGCGGATACCGTCCCTATGAGCGCGCGGGAACCGAGCATCATGTCCGCCTTGTAGTGCCCAGCAAGCTGCTCTTCGAAGTAGTCGATGAGCGCCGGGTCCACTCGGCCTCGCATTGTGCTTGGCACCGCGACGCTGGAGAGGGCGAGCGCGGTAGCGCTGACGAACTGTCGTCGATCCACAGACTTCACACCAGGCGTGGGAGGCAGGCAATTCACCGGCGCCACCGGGTGGTTCGGCCCGATGCCCAGCTCGGCCTCGGTCATTCCGGTGAGAGAGACCAGGATCCGTCGGTAGATCGGTCGAGGGCGAAGCGTTTCGCCGTCCTCCCATCGCGCAATCAGGCGAGCGTCGACCGAGACCTGACGCTCGCCGAGTTCGTCGGCGACTGCTTGTAGATCGAGCGCGAACTCGGTGCGCGATTGCTTGCGGTGTTCCTCGCGCACGGCGCGCAAACGACGGTTCGGAGTGAGTTCACGACCTCTTCCCACGGCAATCCCCAGGTGTGCACGGCGCGATGATGTGTCCACGCTACCGACCGGCCTGGCCCGATTCGTGCGGATCGCCACGGTATTGCCATCGCTTCGCCATCGACAACGCCATCGGAGTGCACCGCGCGACTCGTGATCATCGTCAGGACGGGTCCGGTAGGGATGCGAACCACCCTTTGTCTCCCACACCGCACCGAGCGGCAACCGGGCCCGTCCTGACCACATGCCTGATCCGACACACTCGTTGGAGCACATCGTGACCGACATCGAGGCGGCACCGCAGACCATCGCCCTGGCCGCTTGGAGTATCCATCTCCACCCCGCTGCCGATCACCCTCGGCCGTGGCGCCTGGACGTGTTCGCGGCCCACGGCCCCGGGAGCGGCTCCGTCGGGACCTACGAGCGCGCGGCGTTCCACCTCACCGACGCGGATGTCGCCGTCCTCGCCGAGACGGTCCTTCGGCCGCCTCGCCCGGAGGACCGCCCGCCCGGCCGGGCCCGGCTGCTCCGGGAGGGCACGGCCCTGCGGCTGCGGCTGTTCATCCACGCCGTCGACGGCGAGCAGCCGGAACCGCGCGGGGTGATCCACCTCCAGGAGCACCACCGGCAGGTTCTCCTCGACGACATCGCCCGGCACCGGCTGGACCTGATCCCCACCGGCGCCGTGCCCGAGCCGCGGCTGTGCCTCGACCCGGCGCCTGTCACCGGCTACAGCATCGACCAAGTCGCCGAGTTGCGCGACCGCTTCGACCGGTGGCTGGACAGCGAGGGCGTCCGTGCAGCGCTCGCCGATCGCGAGGTCGCGCGGCATCTCGGGGGTTGGGCGGTCGACCGGTGACCGAGGCGGCGTACATCGACCGGGAGCGCTCCGGTACACCAAGCCGTGGTCGCGTCGGTGGCGGCGATCTGCAACCGGTTCACTCGCGGCTCTGGGGGCTCAGGACTGGGCTATCAGGCGGGTTTGGGTGAAGTCTCGGGTGGTGAGTGCTTCGGGGTGGATCAGCCAGTACAGGGTTCCCGTGTCGGCCCATTCCATTTCTGCGGCCTCGTCGCTGTCGAACTGGGCCAGGAGGATCCAGCGGGTGGCCGCCGCGTCCAACTGTGGGTCGCCCCACGGGCGTTCGATGCCGAGTTCTGCGGCTGCGGCCTCGTATTCGACCGGGCCCTGGATCGGTGTGGCATGTCCGCCGATCCGGTGGCCGATGTGGCTGTTGAGCTTCGCGAAGGCGCGGCGGAACGGCCTTAGTGCGAGCGGGATTTCGCGCGGTTCGGGCCACGGGTCGTCGGTGCCGAGCAGGGCCTTCCGCGCTTCCGGCAGCCAGAGATCGGGGGCGCTTTCCTCGACCTCCGCCGCCAACTCCACGCGCGGGTACGGTTCCGGCCCATGGGTCACGTCCGCCGGGAAGACCGGCGTGCCCTCGGGGACGTACAGCACTCGGGCTCCGGCCCACGTGGTGGGATCGTAGATGGAGACGAACGCCGGCTCGTCGTCGCCATCACTGTCGACCCGGCCGTCGAAGTAAAAGAACAGCAGCGTTCCGTCGGGGGGAAAGCCCGGCGACCGTCCGGCCGCCGGCAGCGCCGCACACCGCACCGAGGCGATGAACGACAGCGGCCCGACCCCCGGCCAGTCGGGCCAATCGACCCCACTCGGCAGCTCCGGCACGCCACCGAGGACCGCGACGACCTGCTCGCCCGCACCGGCTCGGCGCAGCCGAAGGCAGGGACGCAGCAGCGCGATCCACCGCTCGGCCAAGTCGGGGGGCAGGTGCTCGGCGGCGAGCCGGGAGTAGCGCTCATCGATCACGTCGACCATGATGCCGCCCGCCCCCGACAGCCGACCACCGGCCGTCGGCCGACCTCGGGAATCAACCGAGCAGCAACGCCCGGTCCCACTCCGGCGGATTCGGCGTCGTCGCCGCGAGCAGGGCCGGGTTCACCCCGGCCGCACCGTCGAGCAGCCCCGGACCGGCCACCCACAACGCCCCCGCCGCACCCCGCGCCACGCGCGAAGGCCCGGGGCCGCCATCCCTCGCGGGACGGCGACCCCGGGCGGTCGTGCCGAAGTGCCCGAGCCCTGTCGGCCGTGCTCTACCGGCCGAAGTCCTTGCCCACGACCAGCGGCCGACCGGCCGTGTCGGCGGACGCGAGGTCGCGCCCGGCCTCGACGCGCCCGTCCACGGTGTACTGGTAACAGGGGAACCGAATGCACACCACGGAGCGACTCACGCCGTGGAGCACGTCGAAGCCGGTGCGGTTCGCGATCGACAGAACCGGCTCCTGGATCGTGTATCCGGCGTCACTGCGCTCCTCGATCGCCCGCGCCGAGATGACCGTGCGCGTTCCCGTGAGGCTCTCCCCGCTGTAGACGCAGAGGTTCCCCGTCGGGCAGGAGGTGTCGGGAGCGGCGGCGTCGGCCCGTGCGGTGGGCGCGAAGGCGAGCGCGCCCATGAGGGTGCCGGCAACCACACCGGACGCCACGGTGGCGAGTGAGCGGAACATCGAAGTGTCCTCATTCCTTGTTGTGCGTTCTACCTGGCTGAGTTCGTACCGATCTCGTCGAGCCGGCCCCGCCGCCCCGGTGGAGCCGTGCGGTTGGTTGGCCCGGCTTCGACGCAGGCCACATTTCCCTATCGACAGCGGTGCGTGAAACCCCATTTACGGACAGTGGCGACACGCTCTGTTTCGGCCTCGTTACCGAAAGTGGACAACGCCCTCTGCGATCATGTGACCAGGCGACTACACCCGGTGAAATCCCGGAAAACAGCCGAGCGAGCCGAAAGTGAAGAACCCCCTCCTCGGCACGCTCCCGGCGGCCTGCCTGTCCACATCACGCAGAACCCCCCGCACACTCTCGGACATCACCGCATGGCCGATTCCGAAGGGTCACGCATTCCGATTCCGACAACGCGCGACCGGCGCGGCGTCCGGCTTCGCTCAGCGCGTGTCACCCGGGCCGCCGCCCACCACCGTCGCGCGAGCGGTTTCCAGGCGGGTGCTCGGCAGGCGGTAGGGGGAGCAGGAGACGTAGGTGATGGGGAGGCCGGCGAAGTAGTGGATCGACGCCGGGTCGCCCGCGTGTTCCCCGCAGACGCCGATGCGGAGGTCCGGCTTGGCGCGGCGGGCCTCGGTGACGGCGCTCTCGATCAGTCGGCCGACGCCGGCACGGTCGAGGGTTTCGAACGGAGAGACGGGCAGGATGCCGCGCTCCAGGTAGGCGGCCAGGAAGGAGGCTTCGGCGTCGTCACGGGACAGGCCCCACGTGGTCTGGGTCAGGTCGTTGGTGCCGAACGAGAAGAAGTCCGCCTCACCGGCGAGTTCGGCCGCGGTGAGCGCGGCCCTGGGCAGTTCGATCATCGTGCCCACCGGACACCGCACCGCCACGCCCGCCTCCCGCCCGACCTCGGCGAGGACCCGTTCCACCTCCGCCCGGGCCGGGCGCAGTTCCTCGACGGTGGCCACCAGCGGGATCATGATCTCCGCCCTGGGGTCGCCGCCGGCCCGCAGCCGGGCCACCGTCGCCTCGGCGATCGCGCGCACCTGGGTGGCGATCAGGCCGGGGACGACCAGGGCCAGGCGCACCCCGCGCAGCCCCAGCATCGGATTGCGCTCACGCAGGCGTTCGCCCGCCTCGTGCATCCGCACCTCGCGCGCGTCCGGCTCGCGCCCCGCCGCGCGCTCCCGGGCGATCCGTACCGCCGATTCGGTGTGGTCGGGCAGGAACTCGTGCAGCGGCGGGTCGATCAGCCGGATGGTCACCGGCAGGCCGTCCATGGCCGCCAGGATGTCGGTGAAGTCGCGGCGCTGGAGCGGCAGCAGGGCGTCCAGGGCCCGCCCGCGGTCGGCGTCGTCGCGGGCCAGGATCAGGTCCTCGACGAGCCGGCGCCGGTCGCCCAGGAACATGTGTTCGGTGCGACACAGGCCGATCCCCCAGGCACCGAAGCGCCGGGCCCGGGCCGCGTCCTCGGCGGTGTCGGCGTTGGCGAGCACGTCCAGGCGGCGGGTCGCGTCGGCCTGGTCCAGGAAGCGGGCCACCGCCTCGACCACGCCGGGCGTACGCTCACCGGTCTCCAGGTAGTGGGTGACGGGCGAGGCCACCAACGGCAGTTCGCCGAGGTACACGGTGCCGGCCGTGCCGTCGACCGAGATCGTGTCGCCCTCCGCGACCACGGTCCCGTCGGCCGCAGTGGCCCGCCGGCCCTCGATGTCGATGTCCAGGTCGGCTGCCCCGCACACGCAGACCTTGCCCATGCCGCGCGCGACCACCGCCGCGTGGCTGGTCTTCCCGCCCCGGCCGGTGACCACGGCCTCGGCGGCGATCATCCCGGGCAGGTCGTCCGGACTGGTCTCGGGCCGAACCAGCACCACCGGCTCCCCCGCCTCGGCCCGCCTGGTCGCCTCCGCCACGTCGAACACCGCCGCGCCGACCGCCGCCCCGGGCGAGGCCGGCACACCGTGCGCGAGCGGTTCGGTGTCGGCGTGCGCGTCGAAGCGCGGGAAGGTCAGCTGGTCGAGCTGCCCGCCGTCGACCCGTGCCAGCGCCTCCGGCCAGTCGATCACGCCCTCGTCCACCAGCGCGCAGGCGATCCGGAAGGCCGCCTCGGCGCTGCGTTTGCCCACCCGGGTCTGCAGGATCCACAACCTGCCCCGCTCGACGGTGAACTCCACGTCGCACAGGTCGCGATAGTGCGCCTCCAACAATCCCAGGCACCCGGTCAGTCGTTCGTACGCGGCGGGATCGAGCCGTTCCAAGTCCTGAAGCGGATGCGCGTCCCGCACCCCGGAGACCACGTCCTCGCCCTGCGCGTCGGGCAGGTAGTCGCCGTACACGCCGGGGCGGCCGGTACCCGGGTCGCGGGTGAACGCGACACCCGTGCCCGAGTCGGACCCCGAGTTGCCGAACACCATCGCCTGTACGGTCACCGCCGTCCCCAGGTCGTCGGGGATGTGCTCACGCCGCCGGTAGACCCGGGCCCGCTCGCCGTTCCAGGACCGGAACACCGCGAGCACCGCCCGATCCAACTGCTCGCGCGGATCCTGCGGGAACTCCTCGCCGGTATCCGCCGCGATCAGCGCCCGGAACTCCCGCACGATCGCCCTCAGGTCGGACACACCCAGCCCCAGGTCGTCGGCGACGCCCAGCTCGGCCCGCCGCCGGCTCAGCACCCCCTCGAACCGCGCCGCGGCCACGCCGAGCACGGTGGTCCCGTACATCTGCACCAGTCGGCGATAGGAGTCCCACGCGAAGCGCTCCCGGCCGCTGGTCTCGGCCAGCCCGAGCACCGAGGCGTCGTTGAGGCCGACGTCGAGAATCGTGTCCATCATCCCGGGCATGGAGAACCGCGCCCCCGAACGCACCGACACCAGCAGCGGATCGTCCGGCTGCCCCAGCCGCCGTCCGATCGACTTCTCCAGGTCGGCCAGGTGTTCGCCGATCTCCCGGTCCAGACCGGTCGGCGGCGCGCCGGTGCGCAGGAAGACCCGGCAGGCGTCGGTACTCACCGTGAACCCGGGCGGCACCGGCAGGCCGAGCCGGGTCATCTCGGCGAGGTTCGCGCCCTTGCCGCCGAGCAGATCGGCCCGATCGCGGGAGCCTTCGGAGAAGTCGTACACGTACGCGCCGGCCATGGGCGTCCCCTTCCTGCGCGGCGGCCCGCGACGGGCGGGGGCCGTACCGGGGCCGGAGGCGACGGCGCCGAGCGTGGTGGGACTCGGGACTCGAATCGGCGCGGCTCCACGCGCGCTCCGCCGCGAAGGGCCCGATCCGCCACGCCCGATCGGCGGCGCCGCCCGGGTCCGGGGGCTGCCCCGGACGCCGTCGTGGCGTCGACACCGGCCGTCTTTCACGATAGCGCCGAGTGGGCCCGATGACCGGGTGCGCGATCAGGTGCCGGCGGCTTCCGGGAGGGCTGGGCGGGGTTCGGAGGACACACCTCGATCTCCAGTCGAGGTTCAGGGTCGGCTTCCTTCGGCTCGCTCTTGCTCTCTCGGCTGCCTCGACTCCGGCTTCAGGGTTCGGCGGCCGTCCGAGATCAGTCCTCGGTCAGTCGCAGCACCAGGTGGGCGCGATCGATCGCGGTCAGCACCGGGCCGGGCGGGACGGCCGCCGCCTGGGCCCGCTCGATCAGCGTCGCGGCGTCGGTCCGGGCCAATTCGGCCACCGTGCGCTCGCCCAGTACGTCGGCCAGGTGCGGGGTGTCCGCGACCGCGAGCAGGGCGCGGGCCGGCAACGCCCGTACCGCCGCCGGGTCGTCGGCGGTGAGCACATCCTCGGCGCGGCTCTCGTCGAAGGCCTGCGCCGCGGCCTGCCGGGTGACCTCGCCCCACCGCGATCCCGCCAGGCTCTGGCCGGGTTGGCCGCAGTAGAAGCCGAAGCCGCCGAACGAGGCGGCGAAGCGGCGGTTGTACAGCGGGTCGACGGTGAGCCGACCGTCCGCCGCCGCGGTGAAGTCGGCCAGCACCACCCACGGGTCGGTGGGGCACGACGGGCACGGCCGGGTGCCGTTGCCGGTGATCCGGGACGAACAGCCGGTCGTCTCCTGGCGGGTGTCGTCGATGTCCGCGAGGTACGCCGGGGGCAGCGTGTCCAGCACACCGAGCACGAAGCCCTCCCGCACCCGGCTGTACTCGCAGGCCGTGTCCTCGCACCCGCACCCCGCCGCCGCCACGGGCGCGGTGAGGCATTCGTCGTACCGCACCGCCAGGTAGTACGTGCGCCCCGGTTCGCGGCGCCGGCGCACCGGCGCGCACCACGGGTCGGTCGGCGGCGGGCAGCCCTCGGTGCCGCCCGGCAGCGCGTCGCGGACGTCCACCCGCACCGGATGCTCGATCACGATCTCGTCGCCGTACGGGCCCAGCACGTAGCCGGCCGACACGTCGAGCAGCCACGGCAGCCGGCCGCCGTCGCCGAACGGCACCGTGCGTACGGTCGCCCCGCACACCACGCCCCATCCGTGCAGCAGCCGGTTGTGCCGGCGCATGCGCTCCAGCAGCCAGACCCCGGTCTGCGTCAGATCCTCCGGGCCGACGAGTTGTCCGCCGAACCAGCGGGGGCGCAGCCGCCCGGTCGCGTGCCCCGACAGGCAGTCGCCGCATCCGCAACCACCGGAACCGGAACCGGAACCGCCGGTCCCGGCACCGCCCCCGCCACACCCACAACCGCACCCGCCCGGCCCGCCCGGCGCCACGGGCCGGATCGTTTGTTCGTACCCGGTCAACGTCCCTCAGCTCCTCGGTATGCGTATCGGTATGCGTGTCGGTGCGCGAGTCGGTGCGCGTATGGATGTGCGCATGGATGTGCGGATCGGTGCGCGTGCAGATGTGCGTCACGGCATACGCCTCGGTAGGCGTCTCGGCATACGTCTCGGTCCATCGCCGCCGCGCTCATCCCCGCGCCACCGTGAACGCGATGTGCAGGAACCCGCCGGGGCTCCCGTCGAACAACCGCTCGCCGACCGTCGACCGCGTGCCGAGTGCGCCGGCCGGCAGCGGCGGGAGCGGGTGCCGGTCGCCGGACCAGATCGAGAAGAGCGTGTGGTTGTCCAGCGCGGTGCCGAGGAAGTCCGCGTCCAGTGCCAGGGTCGGCGCGTCCGCGCCCACCGGCGGCGCCGGAACGGTGTCCGAGGAGCGCACCTGGAGCAGGAACTCCCCGTCCGGCTCCGCCCCGGTCACCTCGAACGTGTAGGTGATCGCCTCGGCCGGTGCCGGCGACTCGCCCTCGGGCTGCCCGGCGACGCCACCGCCCAGTTCGAGCCGCCGGAAGCCGGCGATCCGGTCACCCTCGCGCACCGCCTGGAACAGCCGCACCCAGCCGCCGGGGTCGGCCAACGCGGCATCGGCGAGCGCCCGATCCACGGTGAGCCGGATCCGCGGCCTCCGCGTGAAGCGCGACGCTCCGGCCCGGTCGGGGCGTACGCCGCCCTCGGGCCAGACCCGCAGCAGCCGGGGCGCGTGCTCCTCGTCCTGCAGGGTCGGCGGCGGGAACGGGGTGAACACGTGCATCTCGCCGCCCTGGGTGCCGTTGCCGGACGGGAACGGCGGGACCGCGGTGAGCGGCGCCCGGTCGATCAGCGTGTTCAGGGTGGTGTCCCGGGGCGCGCCCGGGGTCACCGCCCACAGCGTATTGCGATCGGCCGTGGTCAGTGCCGTGCCGACCAGGTCCGGATCCAGGGCGAGTCCGTCCGGGCCCTGTGCGCGCGGCGGCCCGCCGAGCGCCACCCGGCTGCCGACCACGAACACCGTCGAGGTGACCAGCCCTTCGCTCTGCAGGCCGACGGTGTACGCCACACCCTCGCCGCCGGCGGGCACCGTGACGTGGGTGAACGCGCCGCCGGCCCGGGTCAGGGTCAGCCGCCGGGCGCCCAGGTGGTCCAGTTGCCACACGCCCAGCCAGGTGTCGGGGGCGTCGAACGCGGCGTCCACGAGCGGCCGGTCGAAGGCGATCTCCAGGCGCTTGTCGGCGACGAACGCCCGCCAGGTGTCCGGGTTCGCCCCGGTGCCGACCTTGGGCCACAGCCCGGTGATCCGGGGCGGGGCGGTGGTGTCGGCGCAACACCTGTCCACTCGCGCGGCCAGGCACATCAGCAGGTCGAACAGCACCCGGTTGGAGTACACGACCGGCCGCGCGGTGACCGCGTCCAGGTCCGGCGCGTGGGGCGGGTCGTAGGTCACCGTCGCCAGCGCCAGGCACTCCTCGACGCACCCGCAGTCGTGCTCGACGGTGTCGGCGATCTTCTCCCGGCGGTCGAAGTGCTCGCCGGGCCGGGTCGGGAAGATCGCGGCGCACTGCGCGGCGGTCAGCCCGACCGGATCGGGTTCGCCGGCGGTGATCCGCAGGGAGAACCGTTCCAGGGTCAGCGAGGGCACACACTCCTCGCGCACCTCGCAGTCCACGACGGGCATGCGCGCGTACTCGGCCCCGCACTCGTGCCGGCACAACCGCAGTACCACCGTGCCGGTCTCGATCGGGTCGCCCTTCGGGTCTCCCGCGCAGTCCGTGGGCTGGTTCGGGTGCTCGATCCGTACCTGCTCGTCGACCACGATCAGCCGGCCGTGGCCGTCCACCGCGACGCCGGGGAAGACGGTCAGGGCGCCGTCGGTGCCCAGTTCGACGTCGAGCCCGCACAACACGCCCGGGCCGAGGCCGAGTCGGGCCAGGGTGGCCGCCGTCCGCCGGTGGTAGGACTGTTCGATGTACCAGTGGCGGACGTCCATCGACTTGCCGGGATAGAACCGGTTGCGCACCGGCGGCGCCGGGGCCGCGTCCTCGCCGCCGCAGCCGCATCCCGTGTCCGACGTGTGGTTTTGCCGGTCCTGGCTCACGTGTGCTCAACCCCTTGCAGACGGACGGGGGTCGCACCGCGACCGCCCGGTGTGGGAAGCGTTGTGTCGAGGCGGGTCTCGACCGGGCCGCCGACGTGCGCGGCGGGCGAGCCGGGCAGGCGTACGTCGGCACCCAGCTCGGGACCGGCGCCGGCGGTCCACGCGGGCGGCGGGCCCGCCACGACGGTGTCGATGCCGACCTGTCCCGGGATCACGCCCTGGCGGGCGAGCCGGACCTGTGCGAACACGTGTGCCGGTCGCTCGCGCTCGACCACGCGGGCGATCTCGGGCAGTGCGTCGGCCCGCTCCGGCGGGACGTGCACGCACATCCGGTGTGCGTAGGCCGCGTACAGCGGCAGGCCACGATCGTGTGCCGGGACGAGGTCGGCGCCGTCGAGGACGGCGGTGGTGTCCAGGGCGGGCGGGCCGGGATCGGCGACGCGGGTGCTCGTGTCCCGGCCGAGGCCGCCGGTGCCCAGGCGCCAGACCTGTGCGCGCAACAGCGGTTCGACGACCCGGACGGCGACCCCGGTCTCGCGTGCGACCGCCTCGATCAGGCCGGCGGGGGTGCCGCGCCGGCCGTGCGCGGCGTACGCTCCGGCGACGTTCGCGCGGCGGGCCGCGTCGTCGGCGGCGGTGAGCGGTACGGCGTCGACCCAGCCGGCGAGCCGATCCAGCCACGGGTCGTCGGGGCGGTCGGGGGCCGAGCCGGGGTCGAGCGAGGCGGGCAGGTCGTCGAGGCCGCGCACCGACGCCGCGTGCGCGGACCCGAACAGGCCGAGCAGTCGGCCGAGCGTGCCGGAGCCGTCGTCGTCGCCCGTGTACGCGGCGGGCAGCGCGTCGAGGAGGCCGCGCCCGAGGCGTTCCACCCGGATGTCGTCCACGCGCGGGGTGCCGCGGCCGTGGCCGTCGCCGAGCAGTTCGATCGTGATCCAGAGCCGGTCGCCGGGGTGGGCCGGGCCGGCGAGGACCCGTACATCCACCCCGTCCAGCGGGCCGGCCCGCCAGCGCCCCCGGGCGGTCGGCACGGGCGCGTCGTCCGCGTCGGCGTGCGTCGGGTCGGGCGGATCGGGGGTGCCGGTGGCGTCGGTGGCGAGCATCGTCCAGACCCGAACGTGGGTGCCCGCCGGCGCGGGTTCGGCGAGCACGACCCGCACCCGATCCCAGTGCTCGACCCGGACCGGCTCCCTCGGCGCGGGCACCACGGCGACGCCGCGCGCGCCGATCAGCCGGGGGCCGAGGCGGGCGATCCCACCGGGGCCGGCGACGAACACCCGCCCGCAACGATCCACCGCGATGCCGGCCAGGTCCCCGGCGGCCAACAGCACGACGTCGCCGCCGTCGTCCGCAACGAACACCACCCCGGCGCCCGGCACCTGCCGCGCCCCACCCGCCACCAGCACCCCGTCGGCCACCCGCACCGCCGCGAGACCGCCGATCCGCTCGCGGGCGGCCCGCAGCGCGGGGTCCTCGGCCGGCGGCGGATCGGTCCACGGCGCGAGGTATTCACCGGTGTCGGCCCGGACGACCATGCCGACGGGACGGCATTCCGCTCGGCGCGAACCGTCGGGGGCGCGAAGGCCCTGCGGCGCGTCGTCCACCACCAGCAGCCGTCCGCCGTCGAGCAGCCACAGGCCGCGCGGTTCGCGGAGCGCGGCCGGGTCGCCCGTCGCGACGTCGAGGCAGCCGAGGACGCATACCGTGTGGTCGCAGCCGTCCACCCGCAGGACGCGGCCGTGGCCCGGGTCGGTGACCAGGACCGTGCCGTCGGCGAGCACGACCATGCCCAGCGGGCCTCCCGCCGGGTCCGGGTCGGCGACGGCCACCGGTTCGAGCGAGGCGGTGCCCGGGGCCAGCACCAACCGCTCGCCGTCGGTGCGCACGCCGGCGAACCGCGCGCCGGGCCAGCGGCCGAGGGCATTGACCCAGCGGTAGTCGCTCGCGCCGCTCACGCCCCCTCCACCCCCATCCACGAGATGTGCCAGCCGAGTGCGCTTCGCACCAGGTCGGGCAGGGTGACATCGGCCAGCACCTGCGCCGGGTTCAGCGGCAGCGTCGTGGCGCCACCGACAACCCCGCCGATCCGGCCGGCGGGCATCGGCACCACCACGGTCATCCGTCCCGGCTCGGGGGCGTCGACGTAGGGCGTACCGTCCAGGACGCACGCCTGGCCGCCCGGCGCGCCGGCGGCGGTCAACTCCCGGTCGCCGTCGAGGCGGACCAGATACGCGGGAGTGTCGCCGAAGCCGGCCGCGCTCGTGTCCACCAGCGTGCGCAGCCCCATCACCACACCGCCGGCCGGATCCACAACCGGCGACCACACCGTGCCGAAGGCACCCGTGGAGCCGGTGGCCACATACGGCGTCGGCAACACCGGCAGCACCCGCCGTCCGGCCGGATCGGGCGGCGCGGTCAGCGCGCAACCCCGCACCGACACGGTCGCGAGCAACACGTCCAGCCCGTCGCGCAGTTCGGCCGGCGTACACCAGGCCGCGGTCGGCCCGTCCGCCAACCGCACCGCGCCGACCGCCCCGCACTCGCCCGACCGGGTCCGTACCGTCGCCTCGTCGTCCTCGGTCCAGCGCAGCGTCAGGCAGAACACCACGGCACCGCCGTCCGGCCCGGCGGCGACCGCCGGTACGTCGACCTCCACCCCCTCGGCCAGGATCAGGTCCCGCCCGAGCGCATCGAGCGCATACCCGGCACCGACCGCCACCCGCTTGCCGCCCCGAGCGCCGGTGACCTCGAGCCCGAGCGCCACCCCCCACCCGTGCAACACCCGGTTGTGCAACCACCGCCGCGAACGCTCCACCGCGACCACGTCGTTCAACTCCGCCGCGGCCAGCACTTGCCGGGCGAAAAAGCTCGGCCGATGCGTAGGCGGCAACCCCGCCCCACTCGTCGTCGGGCCCGTCATACGAACTTCCCCCTCGGTCCAAGACCCGGGCGCGCACCCAGGCACACACCCGGACGAACACCCAGACGAACACCCGCCGATGCAGCCACCCGCACACGGCACGGCAACCGGCACGGCGGCGTGCAACCCGCCCCACCCCGCGCGGCCGAGCGCACCCGCACTTGCCGGGCGAAAAAGCTCGGCCGATGCGTAGGCGGCAACCCCGCCCCACTCGTCGTCGGGCCCGTCATACGAACTTCCCCCTCGATCGAGGATCCGGGCGCGTGCCCGGTCGGACGTCGGCCGGTGTGTCGGCTCGGCCGCGGAGGCCGGGCAGGTTCAGGGGTGGGCCGGTGCACGGTGGTGGGCACGGGTCGGTGCGGGGCTCGGGGCGCGCCGGGACCGGCTCGGCGGCCAGTACCGCCGTCCAGCCGAACGCCATCGGCACCGCGGACACCTTCGGCTGCTCGGTCGGCGCGCCGTCGTCCGGAAGCACGTGCCGCACGGTGATCCGGAAGCCCGCCGCGTCGACCGCCGAGACCTGCACGGTGGTGGCGCCCGCGGGGGCCGGCGGCGGCCCCTCGACGGTGACGAACACCTCCGGTACACCCGCGAACGGGCGGGCGAAGTCGATCCGGGCCGACCACTGCATTCGCGACCCCTCGGCGGCCGTCCCGCCCCGCGCCATCCGGCCCGCGACCACCACCGCCGGACCGGGCCCGTGCGCGTTGCGCCGCGCGCCGTCGCCGACGTCCAGCGTCCCCGTGTCGGGGTGGTAGACCGCGAGCGGTACGTCCTCGGCGCCCGCCGGCACCCCGCTCGTCACCCAGCGCGTCCGGGCCCTCGGGCCGCCGCATTCGGCCCGCAGCACCAGCGTCAGCGGCTCGGTCGCCTGCGCCGGCACGAACGGCACCTCGTCGGCCCCGAGCACCAGCAACTCGCCGCAGCGGGTGTGCGCCACGCCCGGCTCCACGAGCACCCGCCCGTCGCCGAGGTTCCACACCTCCAGGCCCACACCGACCCCCCACGTGCGATGCGCGGCCCGGGTGTGCCGGGCCAGGCTCGACACCTCGTTGCCCGTGAGGTCGCGCAGATCGGCGGCGGCCAGTCGCACGCCGGCCTCCCCGACCACCCGATCTGCGGAACCCGTCGCCGCCGCGCCGCCGCCGACCCTCATCGACCCGCCTCCGCCCGTGCCGCGTTCACCGTGTGCGCCCCCGGCACGACCAGCGCGGTCGGCGGTACGCACAACCCGCCGCAACCGGGCGGCCCGCCGTCGGCGCGCAGCGCGAGCGCGCTCACGTGGTCCACTCCGGGGGCCTCGTCGATCACCCGCATCACCTCGCTGCGATACACGTCCCGCCCGAACGGCCAGCCCGTACCGCGCGGTCCGCCGGTGACCGGGTGCAGGAAGGTGTCCAGCGCCGTTCGCACCGCCGCCGCGACCACCGCCGGATCGGCGCCCGGGAGCAGGACGACCGTCGTCTCGGCACGCACCTCGACATAGCGCGGCCCGGTGACGAAGAACCGGGTGCCGGCCGTTCGCCGCCCGGCCAGGTGCCGGCGGACCGCGCGTAGCAGGCCCGTGGTGGGTTCGGGGCGCTCGCGCGGCAGCGCCGGCACCACCACGACGGTCACGCAGCCCGCCGCGACCAGGCCCGGCAGGCGCGGGTCGGTCTCGGCGAAGGCGCGGGCCCGGGCGATCCGGGTGCCGGGGGTGGCCAGGGCGCACCGCTCCACGCCCGGCAGGGTGACCGCGCGTTCCGGCACCGCCAGGCGCGGCACGGTCGCGCGGGGCAGGTCGTCGAGGGACTGGACGTCGGCCGCGGTGAGCGCGTCGAGCAGGCGTTCGTGGGCCCACAGCGCCCGCTCCGCGCGGGCCGCGGCGGCGGCCGTGTCCTCGGCGTCGGTGCCGCCCTGCGCAGGGCCGACGAGGGTGGCGGTCAGCGCGGGTGGTCCGCCGAGCAGGACCCGGGTGCGGGCGTCGTCGGCGACGGCCACGGGTGCGGGCGGGGCGAGTACGCCGCCTCGGGCCCCGGCGGTGCTCCGGTAGCAGGCGAGCACCGTACGGCCCGGTTCGGGCACCCGTCCCGCGCGGCCGTCGCCGAAGGTCAGCGTGCCGGTGCGGGCGTCGAACACGGCGGACAGGTCGGTCCGACGGGCCGCGTCCAGATCCGGAACCAACCGCACCGCCTCCACACCGCCCGCCGGGTCGGCCAACCACACCCGGGGCGCCTCGGCCGTCGCACCGCCGGGCAGCGCGAAGACCTGCTCCGGCGCGCCGTCCCCGACGCCCACCGCGACGAGTTCGACCACGAGCCGCCCGGGCGCCGTCGCGGTCGGCGTGATCCAGCGCAGCACCCGCACGGTCGGCGCGGCCGGGTCGCCGGTATGCACCGTGCGAACGGTCCGCGCGTTGTCCACGGTGATCGTCAGCGCGATGCGGGCCCCCTCCACCGGAGCGCCCGCCCCGCCGACCACCACCCCCGGCGCGACGTCGTAGGTACCGACCGCCGTACTCGCCTGCGTCGCCTCGACCGCGTCCGCGACCACCCGGCGCAGCCGCGGCGGCGCATCGTGCCGGCCGCGCGCAAGGCGGCAGCGCAGCCAGGCCCGGGCACCGGCCGAGCCCAGCGGCTCGACGGGCAACCCGCCGGGGCCGATCCGCAGGCGCACGGCGGCGGATCGGGTCAGCGCGCGGGTGTGGTCGTCGACCTCGGCCGGCGCCACCCAGGCACCGCCGGAGCGCACCTCCCAGACGGTTCGCGCGCTGTGATGCGGCTCGGTGTCGAGGTCGTCGGTGCCGTCGGCGTCCACCCACAGGGTCAGCGCGGTGCCCGCGGGCAGCGCCCGGTCCAGGCCGAGCAGCAGTGCGGCGCCGACGTGCGGGTCCGGGCCGAGGGCGTCCACGGGGATGCCGGCGAGAAGGGTGGGGGTGTGATCGGTCCAATTGGACTCATCGGCGGAGTCCGCCGCGGTGCCGGCCGCCGCCACCGTGGCGCCGGTCAGGGGCAGTGCCGCCACGGTCTCCAGGCCGAGCGGCGCGTCCGCCCCGTGTGCGACGAAGCCGAGCCCGGCGGGCAGTTCGGCCGGTGCGCCCGGCCCGGGACGGATCGCCAACACGACCCGTGCGGCGCTCGGCGCGGCCGGTCGTACACCGAGCAGCGCGAGCAGCTTGCGGCGATGCCGGTCGGTCACCCGGGAGACCCGGTAGACGTCGGTGTCCACCAGCCACGCCAGCATCTCGATCACCGCGATGCCGGGATCCGAGTGGTTGTGGTCGGTCCAGCGCGGGCTCTCCAGCGGCAACAGCGCCCGCGCCTCGGCGACGAGGTCGGGCCACCGCCTGGTGTCGGGATTCGGCGGGAACAGGGGCATGGTTCAGTACTCCCTTCCGGAACCCGCGGACCGCCCGGCCGCCCCGGCCAACCGCACCGCGAGCGGACCCGCGCACACCACCGCGTCCGGATCGACCGCAACCACGTCCCCGGCCGGCACCCCGCCCACGGTCAGCTCCAACGAGGTCACCACGTCCACCCCCGGCACCGCCTCCAGCCGCCGGGCCAGGTCGGACAGATACACCCCGCGCCCGAACGGCCACCCGGTCCCGCCCGGCCCGCCGTCCAGCGGATGCAGGAACAGCGCCAGATCGGCGAGCACCGCACCGCGCACCGGCCCCGCGTCGCCGGCCCGCATCGGCCGCACCGTCGCGGCGACACCGACCGGGAAATAGCGCGCCCCCTCGACCACCAGGCGCGCCGCCGCCGGCATCCGCGCACCCACCGCGTCCCGGACCCGCCGCAACAACTCCCCGGTCGGCGCGGGCCGTTGGGTACCGTCACGCGGCACCACCACGAGCCGGACCATGCCCGGAAGCACCCGTCCGTGCCGATCCCGGGCGCCGAGCGCGCGGGCCGCCGCGATCGCCGGTACCGTCTCCCGGGCCAGTGCGGCCACGTCCGCCTCGGTCAGCGCGAGCCGCCGATGCCGCAGCAGCGCCGGGCCGCGACGCAGCACGTCGGGAAAACGCTCCGCGTCCGTACCGCCGCTCGCGCCACGGGGGTTGCTCACCCCGCCGACCGCGACCGCGCTGATCGCCTGGGTGATCGCGCCGGCCGGTACGTTCCCGATCGCACCGCCCCCGGAGCGGTAGCTGCGCAGCCGCACGTTGTCCGCGCCCACCGGCGGCACCCGGCCGTGGCCGTCGCCGCCGAACAGCAGGCGTCCGGTGGCGTGGTCGCACACGTACACCCGGTCGGCCGGGCCGGCCAGGCCGAGCGAGGGCAGTTCGTCCCAGCGCACCCACACCTCTGTGGTCCGACCGGTGCGCGGATCGCCGACCAGACGCAGCGCGGCCGCCGCCCGCTCACCCAACTCCCGTTGCAGCAGCGGGAGATCGACCGCCGCCCGGTCACCGTCCAACTCGCGCACCTCGACCACGGCGCCGTCCAGGACCGGGATCCGCAGGGCCTGGAAGACCTGTCCGGCGCTGCCGTCGGCCGAGCCGAGCAACTCGTCGGTGACCGTCTGCACCTGCCGCACCCGCGCACCACCCGGGACCAGCGCGGTCAGCGCCGCCTGCGGCGGGTCGGCCTCGGCCGGGAAGCGGGCCCGGATCCAGGTGCGCGGGGTGCCGAATCGGGCCGGCGGCGCGTCGCGGAGTTCGCCGCCGGCGAAGGCACGGGTGAGCCGGTCCCGCACGGTCAGCGTCTCGCCGTCGGCGGCGGCCACGGTCACCGGCTCGCCGCCGCGCAGATCGGTGAGCAACAGCCGGTCGCCGGGGGCGAATCGGGCCGCGGCGCCGCGCCCGAGCAGGGTCACCGTGTGGTCGGCGGCGCCCGCGACGGGGGCTCCGGGCGCGCCGGAGGTGCCGGGCCACAGCAGGCCGATCACACCGGTGCGGGTCAGCCCCTGCGTGCCGTCGTCGATCGCCAGCGTCACCCACGCGGTGCCGTCGTACCCCTCCCAGGTGGGCCGCACCGGTACCGCGTCGGGGTCCTCGTCGGCGGGCTCGACGTAGAGCCCGAGGCGGTCGGCGGGCAGTTCGCCGTCGAAGCCGAGGTACAGGCTCGGGGCGGTCTCGGCCATCGGTCGAAACGGGGTGGCGCCGGGTCCGGGGAAGGCGAGGCGGGTGGTCAGGTCGGCGAGCGAGTGGTCGTCGAGCGCGAGCGTGTGGGCCGGGTCGTCCGGTCCGGCGAGGTGACGGTAGAAGACCTCGAACCGGTCCAGGATCGGCGGGCGCGGTTCCACCACGGGCAGGAAGTTGAGCACGCCGGACTTGTCGGTCCAGCTGACCTGTCGCAGGAACGAGAAGCTGCCGCGTTCCAACCTCGCGCGCAGCCAACGGCGTTCGTCGCCGGTGACGCTTGTGCTCGCCCAGTCGTGGGGCACGGTGAAGTGCAGCGCCCCCGAGCGTTGCAGGGCGAGTACGGCGGGGGCGCCGGCGGCGCCGATCGGCCGCCAGCGGGTGCCGTCGAAGTATTCCCAGGTCACCTCGGGGGCGGTGAGCTGATTGGGGGTCTGCGCACCGGCGACGGCCTTGAGCAGGTCCTCGGGGGCCAGGTTCTCCAGGTCGGTGGCGATCGTGCGCGCCTTTTGCACCTGGGTGTCGACGGCCGCCTTGGCCGCGCCGATCCGCGTGGTCACGTCGGCGACGAACGCGACGGGGTCGGCGGCGAGGAAGGACGGCAGCGGCGTGTCCGCGAGGTAGGGGGTGGGGGTGGCCAGCACGGTGCCGAGTACGCCGGCCAACGACCCGTGTGCGGCCGCCACTTGGGCATCGGTGCCGCCCGCCAGGGCCTGGGCGAGCGCGGCCCGGGGTGCGGCCAACGCGCTCGCCCCGGCGGAGAGTTGCGCCGCGACGTCGGCGGTGGCCAGGAGCAGCGCGGCACTTGCGCGCGGCGCGCCACCGAGGGCGGTCAGCGCGGCGGCGAGGTCGGGACCGGGATCGGCCGCGCTCTGTGCGGCCTTGACGTGGTCGCGGGCGCTGCCGACGCCCGCGAACAGGCCGGGTTCGGTCTGCGCGGCGGTGCCGAGCGCGGTGAGCGCGTCGCGGATGTGCGTCTTGACACCGGTGTACCAGCCGACCGGGTCCTCGCCGGACAGCGGCGAGACGACGGCCCGGCCGAGGTCGCCGGTGACGGCGGTGAGCGCGGCCAGTTTCGTCGCCACGGCGCGGATGTCGGCGACGGTCTTGTCCCGGAACTCCTTGGCGTTCTGGACCCCGCCGGTCAGTTCGCCGGTGCGCTGGTCGGCCTCTTCCGCCGCGGTGCGCGGCCGGCCCACCACCACGGTCACCCGGGCGCCGGGTTTGCCGAAGGCCGCGTCGCACGCGACGTGGAACGCGCTGCCGCGTACCGGGGCCGGGCCCAGCGGGGTGAACGCCCGGGTGAGATCGACGGCTTGTGCGTCGGCGACCGCCTTGTCCGGCGCCAGTCCGGCGCGCAGGGTCAGGTCCAGGTGCAGCGGCGTGTCCAGGGCGAGCGGCGCGGTGAGGTCGTCGGGGTCGTCGAGCGGGAAGTAGTCGACGCCCGGTTTCGGGGCGGCGGTGCCGGCGGTGAAGGTGTCGGCGGCCGTCGGCGGCACGGTGACGCCGAACCGTACGGTGTGTCCCTCGTGCCCGCCCGCCACGGCGAGCGGCTTGTCGGGCTGTCCGGCCACGTCCTCCTCGACGCCGGCGGTGGTGTCCGCGACATGCAGCGTCACCGTCGGCGGCGCGGTCGTCCCGTACGGCGCGCGCACGGTGACGGTGGTTCCGGCGCCCGTCGCGGGATGCGCGAACAGCGCGATCCGGGCATGCGTGCTCTCCGCGGTGAGCCGGATGTGCGCGAACTCCGGCACCACGAAGCCGGGTTGCGCCGAGAGCGCGGAGTCGAGCCGGGCCCGGATCCAATAGCCGTCGATCCCGTCGACCGTCGTGGTCACGGCCGTCGCGCAGGGGGCGACCAGGCGCACGGTGCCCGAGCGGGTCAGTCCGGCCGTGCCGTCGCGGGAGGCGTCGTCGCCGTCGCCCCACGGCGCGAACGGCCGCCAGTCGGCGCCGTCCCACCAGGCCCAGCCGACCCGCAGCGCGGTCGACGCGGGGCGGGCGACGGCGATCGCCACCTCTACGACGGCCCGCCCCGCGAACGCGAGCAGCGTGTCGTGTGCCAGGTACAACTCCCTTACGGCGGGCCGCAGTCCGGTGAACAGCGTGACCGGGCGGCGGGCCAGGACGTCGGCGGAGTGGTCGGCGGCGGCGTCCGCACCCGGATCCACGCTCCACACCTCGACCAGCGGCGCGCCGGCCAGGGCCACCGTCTCCTGGGTCTCGAAGACCAGCGGCGCGTCCTGTCCGGGCACGGTGGCGCCGAGCCGCGAGCCGGCGGTGACCCGGGCGTCGGGCACACCCGGCAGCGGTTGCAGCAACACGGTCGTGTCGGCCCCCTGAGCGGGCAGCAGCGACACGCCCACCATGTCCAGGAGCGCGGCGAGTTGCCGATCCGGCAACGCGGTAAGCCGCTCCTCAAGCGCGGCCAACAATGCCCCGAAGCCATGCGCAACCCCGATCGAAGCCCCACCCGGGGTCGGATGCCAATCAGGCACCCACCCATTCCGCAGGGCCAACAAAGCCGCCACCACCTCACCCCGCCCCCGCACCCCACTCACGACCCCACCCCTTCACCCACACCCACCACACACCGCCCCGACACCTCGCCCACACCCCCACCCGACCGCGACCGCGGCCCACCCACTCGACCCGTGGCCGCCCCACGCGCACACCCGCGCCCGCCAGCGGCATGCCCGGCCGGCCCCCTCACGAGGCCGCGCCCTCGCGCACGCCCGACCGCGACCGCAGCGCGCCCCCTCGACGCCCCCACCCGGCTGCTCCCTCGCCCTCGCCCGCACCCGCAGGCCACCCCGCCCGCGCCCCGCCCGCGCCCGAGCGCCGCGTACCCTCTCGATGCCCTCACCTGGCTGCTCCCTCGTGCAGGTAGAACGGGTAGACCAGGTTGTAGAAGGTGTTCGTGGCGCGGATCCGGTAGTCGATGCTCACGTCCAGCCGGCCCGCCGCCCGGTCGGTCACCGACACCTCGACGCCGAGCACGTCGATCCGCGGTTCCCAGGCGATCAGGCCCTGTTCCACCCGCAGTCGCACCACGGCGGCGGTGGCCGCGGTGACCGGTTCGAACAGCAGGTCCTCCAGGCCCGCGCCGAAGTCGGGGCGCATCACCCGTTCGCCGCGCCTGGTGCCCAGGATCAGCAGCACCGACTGGCGGACCTTCTCCGGCCCGGACGCCTGCGCCGCCTCGCCGAGCGCATCCAGGTGTGCGGGCGCGGCCCAGCCCCGACCCAGCACGGCGGCGTCGTCGGGGGTGCGCTGCGCGGGATCCGGATTCAGCGGCGCGTTCGGCTCGGCCACCGTCAACCTCCGATCAGCACGGTCGGCGCGCCGGCCACCACGGGCGCACCGCACCCGGCGAGATCGCCCTGCCGCAGCGCGCCGCGACCGCCGACGAGCACCGTCGCCGAGCCCTTGGTGAACGGCGACGGCGGGTGCGCGGCCGGCGGCGGGAACGCGCACGCGTGCATGTCGCCCTGCACGGCGGCGGGCAGGCCGCCGATCAGTACGGTGGCCACGCCGGGTCCCGCGACCATGCCGGGGTGTCCGGTGGGGTCGGTGACACGCGCTGCTGCGGGCACGGCTGCCTCCTCGGGTGTGGTGGGATCGCGTGTGGTGGGCCACGGGTGCGTTCGGGTGCGATGTCGTGGGCGCGTGCCCGGCCGGGCGGGTCAGTTGATCTTCACGAGCGCGCCCTGGATGCTGCATGTGGCCGCGGCCTGGATGTCCGCCCGAGTCGCGTTCGCCGTCAGGCCGTTGCCGGCCTTGACGCTCACATCCAGGCCGGTCACCTCCACCGAGCGGGTACCGGTGATGGTCACCGCACCGGACGCGCTCAGCGCGATCTTCGCCGCGCCGCCGGCCACCGACAGGGTGATCCCGTCCGCGGCGATCTCGATCGAGTGGCCCAGGGTGTGGCTCAGGGTGAGCTTCTGGACCAGGTCGTCGATGGCGATCTCGTGGCCTACGGGAGTGCGGATCACCCGCTTGGTGATCGAGTCCGTGGGCAGCGCCGCGGGCGGGCGCGAGGTCATCGTCCAGAGCCCGCCGAGCACGTACGGCTCGCGCACGTCGCCGTTGCGGAACGCGACCAGGACCTCGTCGTTCGGCTGCGGCATGAACCACACGCCCGAACCGTTGCCCGCCACCGTCGCGCACACCCGTGCCCACGGCTCGACGCCCGGCAACCACGCGTACCGGATCTGCACGCGCCCGGCCCCGGTCAGGTCGAGGTTGTCCACCACGGTCGCGGGCGCGACGCCGGTCACCCGGGGGCTGTCCGACTCGTGGATGTCGTCGAGGGCGTCGAAGAGCGGTTCGAACATGCCGGTCCTCCCGGGAAGTCGAGCGGTCGGAACATCGGTCCGGTCCGCGCACACGGCGCGGGTGGTCATCGATAGCGGATTCGGTCGGCGCTTTCGGTCGGCAGTCGACGGTCAGCGTTCGGCGTTCGGCGTTCGGCGTTCGGCGGCAACAAGTCACTTTCCCCGCCTACGAGTTCGGCGCCGGCAGCGACAACAGCCCGCCCTGCACCCGCACCGCACCCTGTGCGGCCGGCGGGATCCCCCCGAACCAGATCTCCTTGCGCAGGTCGAAGGACGTGCGGTAGCCGCCGCCGTCGAGGGTGTGCTGGGCCGAGACCACCCGCCACAGGCCGCCGAACGTCTCCCCCACACCCTCGATCCGCAACACCCGCCCCGCCGTGATCCGGGGATCACCCACACACGAACCGCTCGCGGTGGTACGGCGGTTCAGCCGAGGCAGCAGCTTGGATACGATCAGTCGTGGCGCGGTGGCGATCGTCACCGGTTCGTCCACGAGCAACACCTCGCGCGCGGGCCCGCCCTGACCTTCCGGCCCCTGGAATCCGGGCACCACCTCGATGGTCAGCGCCCGACGGTCCCAGTCGTAGCCGACCGCGATGGTCAGTTCCAGGCCGACCTCCGACCGCCACACCCGCACCGAGACCCGTCCCACCTGGCCGACGGTGCTGATCCTGGGGTTGAACTCGATCAGCGAACTCCCGTATCGCAGCGTCACGTCGGGCGACAGATACGCGGCGGGCGACATCAGCCGCAGCACAAAACCCGACGGTTCGCTGTCGTGCTCGACGATCAGCTCCCACGCGTTCTCCGCGGCGATCTTGCGCAGGAAGTCGAGCGTGGTCTCCGAGTGTTGCCGCCGCACCACCCGCTGCCGCATGCTCGGATCCTCGACCGAGGCCACCACGTCGACCACACCCAGGGCGGCGGACAGGAACGCGCCCAGCGGGTCGAGCAGCGGGATCATCCCGTGTTCCACCGCGAGCAGCGGGGCGACCACCAGGTCCGGCAGGGGCAGTACACCGAGCTTGGGCACCGGCACCCCGAACCAGCGCGCGGGCGAGGCCGCGGCGAGCCGGGTCCGGCGGTCCTGCGCGATCACCCGCAACATCGGCATGCCGTCGGCGGGGAACGTCGCCTCGCTGCCCACCACTTCGCCGGTGAACAACCGGCGCGGCTCGTCCGGCGCGTAGCCCAGGGCGATGCTCACCTCGGTGTCGAGCCCGAACAGCGGATCGTCCAGCCAACGCAGCGCCTCGTTGGCGAGCGAGACCTCCAGGCGGTCCGCGTCGCCCATGCCCGTCTGGCAGGTGACCCCGGTGACCGAGCCGCGCACCGCGGCCGGCGCGGGCCGCCCGGCGAACCGCAACCGCATCTCCGGGGCGTAGTGCGGGAACACGGTCATGCCGGCACCTCCGGCGGCGGCGCGTCGAAGACCTCGTCGGTACCACGATCCCGGTACGGCAGGCGCGGGATGTGCAGTGTGTCGCCGACGGCCAATACCCGCGGGTCGTCGAGCCCGTTGTGCAGCGCGATCGGCCGCCACGCGGCGGCGGACCCGTACTCGCGCCAGGCGATCAACTGCAGCGTCTCACCGGCCACGACGGTATGCGCCTTGGTGTAGTCGGAGGTCTGCCGCTTGACCTCCTTCGCCTCCATGTCCACGTTGCGGAACTCACTGAACGTGACGCTCAGTCGGGCCCGCACCGGGGTGCCGTCCGGTTTGAACATCACGAACTTCTGTGCGACCCGGGTCAGTACGCAGGTGAAGGTCAGACTCGACCAGGCGAACACCAGCGGCGGCGGCGCGTGCAGCGTGGGGTCGATGTCCATCAGGTCGACGACGCGGCGCACCAGGATCCGCACGTCGCTGCCCGCGCCCGCCTGATCGTTCGCTTCCAGCGAGTCGAGGAACAACTCCATCTCCAGGGTCTGCGCGTTGCCGTGCACGAACTGCACGATCGGCGCGGACAGTCCGGGGACCGGGAGTTGGGCGTAGGTGGTCTCCCGGTTGACCGTGTAGTCCTCCGGGTTGAACAACACGCGGGTGAGCTTGCCGGTGACGGAATTGGTGATCGTCGCGCGTTCCATCACGGTCATCGGCTCCACCCCCGACGCTCCTGGCGGGCGAGCACCCGACGGTCGATCTCCCGCACCACGCCGTCCACCAGGCGCGGCAGATCCTCCGAGGTGAGCGCGGACGCGGGCGGGGCGGCGCGGGACGGCTGCGCGGTCCGGTCCCGGGCGATCGGATCGGCGGGATACCCGGGCACGGCGGCGGCCGGGTCGGGCGCGGGTCGGGCGGGGGCGGCAAACGTCAACGCGGTCGGGGGCCGGGCAAAGGACACTGCCCCGGGCGAGCCGGGCCGAGCACCGCGCGACGTCGGGGTCGCCCGCCCGCCCGGCTCCTCGATCCGCCGACCGTGCCCGGCACCCCGCTCGTACAACTGCCGTGCCGCTCGCGCCCGTTCGACCACCGCACGGCCGGCCGCGGCGGACCCCGTACGCAACACCGGTACTGGCAGCCCACCGACCGCCCCGAACCCGGCCGACCCACCCGCGTCGATCCGCTCGACCCGCGTGAGGGCCACCATCGGCGGCAGGCTCACCCGAACGTCGAGCCGCACATGCGCACACCGCCGAATATCCGCGCTCCGCCCGGAAATCGCCCGAGACTTCGAGGGCTTCGGCGCACGCGGCGCCACCCGCAGCACGAACGCGGCCCCGGACACCCGACCCTCGACCCGCGTCGCCCGGTCCCGTCCCGTGCCCGGCTCGACCCGGGCACGAACGGCGGCGAGCATCGAGGAGGCGGCGGCCCGAACCGGCCACCCCGCCGACGGCGGACGCACTCCCGTGCCGATCACGGTCGAACTCCCTTCCCGCTACTCACGTTCACGACCAGTGCTCCCCTTCGCGCCCGGCGCCCGCAGTGCTCGGACCCACCTCCACGCCCGCCGCGCTCTCATTCGCGACGTCAGCCGCCGCCCGCCGCCTCGTTGAGGCGCTGGTTGATCGCCGACACCCGCTCCACCCACCGGCGGCGCTCGGCGTGGTCGAGGTCCATCAGTTCGGCGTGCGACCAGTGCAGGTGGTAGGCGACGAAGGCGATCTCCTCCCTCAGCCGATCGACCGGATATCCGCGGATCCCCCCAGGCGCTCGTGGCCCGGACGGACCTCCTCACCGCAGTTCGGACAGGACCCCTCGGCCGCCGTATCCGGCTCGTCCACGCTGTTGATCCGGTTGTACAGGCCCTGGAGGTGGGCCAGATCGGCGGCGAACAGCGTCTCGATCGTGCGCGGGGTGACCGTCTCGACCGCACCCACCCGGGTGACCACCCGGCTGAGCAGGATCACCGACAGATAGGCCGGGTTGCGCTGCACACGTGGGTCGGCGAGCGGCAGGATCTCGTCGGCGGCGGTGGCCAGCCGCATCGTCCCGTCGCGGTGCAACGTGCCGTCGTCGCCTAGGAGTCCGACAGGGAGCGTGAAGTCATGCTCGATCCGCAACATGGTCACTGCACCCGCTCCAGGCCCTCGTGGACCAGTTCCAGGGTCTCGATCGCGATGTCGTTGGATTCGGCGGTGAGCGGCGGGGCGGTGTACTTGGTCGGCCAGGCGCGGACGAAGTTCCAGCGCGAGGTGACCACACCGCGCCGATCCAGGAGCAGCACCGCGCCGTTCTTGCGGACGATGTCGCCCTCGACGATCTGCCGGTGCCAGTCGTACAGTTCGGTGTCGGTGGTCATGCCCCACTTGAGCATGATGTTGGCGAATTTGGCCTGGCCGGGGAACTTGTACGGGGTGATGTTCCAGCCGCCCTCGCGGTGTTCCATCACGTCCACCGTCGCGTCGAGGCCGCTCACCTCGTGGAAGCCGACGCGGATGATCCCGTCGAGTTCGACCTTGAAGTTGAAATTGACAAAGGGATCCTGGATATCGCCCGTGCTCACGACGCCCTCCGCTGCCTGTCGTTGCCGTTGCCCTGTCGTACCGGTCGGTCTCGCGCCGCCGCGCGCGCCCGCTACTGCTCGCTGACCTCCGCGCCGCCGTCCCAGATGCCGATCCGGACCACGATGAACTCGGCCGGGTAGACCGGCTGTACGCCGATCTCGATGTAGAGCAGCCCGAGCTTGCGGGTGCTCGGCGGATTGAGCGCCTCGTCGATGCGGACGAAGAAGGCGTCCTTGGCCTTGGCGCCGAACAGCGCGCCGTCGCGCCAGACCCGGGTGAGGAATTCGGTGAGGGTGTGCTTGAGCTTGCCCCACAGTTCGAGGTCGTTCGGCTCGAATACCGCGCCGCGCAGCCCCAGTTGGATCGACTCCTCCAGGTAGAGGAACAACCGTCGCACGTTGACGTACTGCCAGTTGCGATCGCCCGTGGTGGTGCGCGCGCCCCATACCACCGGCGAGCCGCGTCCGGGTAGGATGCGCAGCGCGTTGACCCCGTCGGGGTTGAGCAGGCCCTGATCGGCGTCGCTGAGGCGCCGTTCCAGGCCGAGCGCGCCCGCGATGCCGACGTTGGCCGGGGCCTTGTGTACGCCCCGGGTGGCGTCGGTGTGCGCGTAGATCCCGGCCAGGTGGCCCGACGGCGGTTGCAGCACCACCGCCTGCTTGGCGGGGTCGCGGAGTCGGATCCACGGGTAGTAGAGCGCCGCGAATCCCTTGTCCAACGCGCCGGTGAGGTCGGCGCGTTGGGCCTTGACCGTGACCACGTCGACGCCGGGCAGGCTGTCCAGGATCGCGAAGCGGTCGTACAACGACTCGCAGTGCTCGACGATCGCCCGCTGTGCGCCGGTGTCGGTGCAGCCCGGCGCGAGTACGAGGCTGATCTCGTCGATCGGGCGGAGCAGGTTCAGGTGCTGGGGCATCTTGTTCGCCACATCGGCCCAGGAGGTGGCGGGCACGTCGGCGACGGCGCCCGCGAGGGCGTACGTTCCCGCCTTGGGGCGCGGATCGCCCGCCGGGATCGGCGCGTCGGCCGCGATCACGATCCGCAGGTAGTCGCTCGCCACCGTCGGCCCGCCCCACCAGCGCGGATGCGACGGGGTGGTGGACAGGCCCGGATAGCCGATGGCCCGGCCGTTGCGGTCGGTGACGGTGAGGTCGAACTCGGCGGTGGCCACCCGCGTCGGCGCGCTGAGTCTGTACGCCTTGGCGAGCGGCTTGCGCAGGGTGATCGCGTCGTTGGAGACCGCCGCGACGATGCCCCACTCGGTGTTGGTGCCGTCGGAGATCCGCACGGACGAGCCGACCGGGACCAGCGGGCGCAGCGCAATCGCGGCGGGCACGGTCAGCCGCAACACGGTGTCCCCGGAGGCGAGATCGTCGCCGCTCACGGTGCCGCCGGCGAAGTCGACGGTGCCCGACAGGCCGCTCGCCAGCACGACCGTGTCCGGCGCCTGGACCGACTTCACCCGCAACGTCTGCCGGTCGGTGCCCTTGGCCGCCACCACCCGATCGCCCGCCGCCAGGCCGTCGACGGCGTTCACGGTGAGTACGCGCCGGGTGGCGTCGACGGCGGTGATGCTCGCGCTGCCCCGGAGCACGGGCAGGTCGGTACCGGCGCCGGCTGCGGTCAACGCGGCGGCCAGCGCGCTGGAGTCGGCGATCTTCACCGAGCCGCCCTCGCCGTCCGGACCGTCGAGGCGGGCCACCGCACGGGCTACGGCCGACGCCCCCGCGGCCCGTCCCGGCAGGTCGATCCCGGCCGGTGTCGCGGTGCCCACGCGCAGCACGAAGCACTGGGTGCCGCCGTTGCGGAAGAAGCCGTCCACGGCGAGCGGCAGGTAGTAGGGCACATCGCCGCCGTCGACGGGCGGGCCGAACAGCGCGGTGAACGCGTCCGGGCTGGTCACCAGGATGGGTTCGGCGATCGGCCCCTGCGCGGTGATCCCGATGAACGCCGCGATGCTGGTCGACACGCCCTGGATGGGCGCGGCGGGCTCGGTCTCTTCGATGTAGACGCCGGGGTACGAGACCTGCACGGCCATGGCGGACGTCCTCTCAGGTGATCGGGTGATCAGGTGAAGCGCAGTTCGATCAGCGCGTCGGGGGAACCGGGGACCTGGACCGGGGTGGGCGCGGGTGGCGGCAGTCCGGCGGCGGTGACCAGCGCGGTGTACGCACCCGGCCGCACGTCGACCACCACGAAGCGTCCGTCGGCGCCGCTGCGGGCGCGGACCGCCTCGCCGCCCGTCGCGTCGAGCAGCACCACGCGGGCGTCGGCCACCGGCACCGGCGGCTCACCGGGGCCGGCGGTGGCGTCGAGCACCAGGCCGCCCACGTCGGCCAGTTGCTCGGCGAGATCGTCGGGCGGTATGCCCGCGTAGGAGGTGAGCACGGTATGCACCACGCCGTCGATGCGCCGGTCCACCTCGGGGACCGGCATGGTGACGATCAGGTACACGGCGGGACGCCACGAGGTGGCCCGACCGACCGTGCCCCAGAACTCGGCGAGTTTGCCGAACCCTTCCGGCGGCACCACCTCGACGGGCAGCTCCGCCTCGCGCAACACCTCGGGCACCCCGGCCAGTTGATCGGGTGTCAGTACGGCGGAGGCGACCAGCGGGTCGGCGTGCAGGAGCACGGCCAGGACCGCGCCGAGCACCATGTGCTCCTGCTCGGTCGCGGGCATCTGCGGGCTGTCCTTGGCCGCGTTCCACGCGGTGATCAGGTAGTGGCAGCGGATCCGCGCCGGCTCGGGCCGCTCCACGGTGACCGCGCCGGTGGTGATCCGCTGCCGGATGTTCTGCCGCATGTGCCGGTCCTCGCGCAGGTCGACCAAGGCGCAGTTGACCCACACGCCCTGGCTCGCGCCCACCCGCTGCCGCCAGTCGTCGTCGGGCGGCTGGAACCCGATCCGGGCACCGGTCAGGCCGGGCACACCGGCGATCAGCGTCTCGCGGATGATCAGGTCGAGGATGTCGATCACCGCGCACCGCCGGAGCCGATCGGAAACCAGATGCCTTCGGGTGGTCCGCCGGGCCACCAGTAGTTGATTCGGCCGCCGCTGCGCAGGGCCGCCGCCTGCATGGCGGCGCGGCAGGAGCCGCACGGGTCGTACTGGCCGGTGATGTACATCCGCTGACCGGCCGTCAGCGGGACCCGGTCCACCGCCTTGGCCTCGGTGTGGCTGTCCTGGTTGGCCCGGTTCAGGCCGCGGGCCGCACGCTGTTCGGGGGTGACGCCGCCGCTGCGCAGGGACTCGTTGTGCACGACACGTCCGTCGGGGTCGAGCACGCGGACCGTGGCCTCGTGCGGCGGGCGAAAGTCGCTCGCGTCGATCCTGGCGAGTTCGTCCTTCTGCTGCCGCGCCCGGCGGCGGTCCCGGACCTGCCCCGCCACCGGATCGTCGCTCAACGCACCGAGCACGTGGTCGGGTTGGCCCTCGTACAGCTCGCGCAGCCGGTCGACGGCGGACGGGTCCTTCCGCGCCTCCGCCCGCAGCGCCTTGGCCCGGGCACGAACGTCCTTGACCAGTTGTCGCTTGTCCTGTGGCGTCGGCTGGTCCGGGGTGCCGTCGGCCCGTCCCACGTCGCCGGGGGCACTGCCGGCGGCGGGCTTGCCGGTGAGCTTGCCTGTGGTCTTCCGCTCGGCTGCGGTCTTGCCGGGGGCCGCCTTCGGCGCGACGGCCTTCTTCACGGCCGGTTTCCGGGTGGGTGCCCGTTGTGGGGGGACGGGGGCCTCAGGGCCGGGAGTTTCGGCCGCCGGCGCCTTTTTCGCGGCCTTCGCGCCTGCCCGCTGTACGGCGCTCTTCGGGACGCTCGTCGTCGCCGTGGCGGGTGCGGCCGTGCCGGGCGCCGGCTCGATCGGGGCCGGCCCGGTGGTCGACGGGGCTGGTTTCGGGTCCGCCGACGCGGTCTTGGGCCTGCCCGGCGACTTCCTGCCGGGCGTCTTCACACCGGCAGACCCGCCGGCCGATTTCCCGCCGGCCGGCCTCACCGGCGCCGCCGGCGCGGCGGCCGCGGATGGCGCGGGCGCGGCCCGGCCGGCCGTGGTCGCCCCGACCGGCGCCGTTCCCGCACCGGCGTGCGCGGGCGCCGGCGGCGGGCCCGCGGCATGCGCGTCGGCGGCCGGCTGCGCCTGCCTCGCGGGTGGCCCGGCGTGTTCCTCGCCGGCGCCCGCACCCGTGCGGCCGTTTTCACCCGCACCGCCCGCCGCCGTCGGGCGTCGGTAGCCGGCCGCGTGTACCAGGATCTGGTGCAGCACCGCGATCAGCGCCCGCACCACGTCCTTGAGGTCCTGCCTGAGCACCGCGTCGCGGTCGGCGCCCCGTGCGTTCCGCCAATCCACCCACAACTTCCGCACCACCGGCGCGGTCGTCAGCGTGGTCAGCGCCGCGTCCAGCAGGAGCGCGGCAAGCCGTTTGCCCGCCGACGACGCGGCCAGTCCGGCCACGTTGAGGATCCCGGCGATCACCTGCGTCCAAAAGCCCGGGTCGGTTGGCCAGCCCTCCGGATTGGCGTTGATCGCCCGCAGGATCGCCTCGACGGAGCTCGCCACGCCCAGCACCTTGAGCGCGAGGAGCACCTCCTCACCTCCGGTGAAGGCGAGGACGGTCTTCACCCCGAGCTGCACGGCGATCTGGGCCAGTTCCCGGTCGCTGAACAGGCTGCCGTCGTCGGGCGCGTGACCGCCGCTGACCCGGTCGTAGTACGCCTCGGTCAGGTTGCCGGCCTTCGTGACCCCCAAGGAAAGCGCCGGCACACCGGCGGAGTCGACCAGGTCCGCCGCCTTCGCCTGCTCGCGCAGGGCCTCCAGTACGTTTCCGCCGGTGGCCACCTCGAACCACGTGTCCAGGGCCTTCGTCTGCTCACCCGAGAGGCCGAGCGCCGAGGCCGCCTTGCGCACGCCGAGGCGGCCCGCGTCGTGTGCTCCGTAGCCGAGGCCGATCAGGGTGTCCACGGCGCCGGTGACCTCCAGGGCGATGCCCTCGGTGGCGCCCAGCGCGACCATCGCCGCGACGCGGTTCTCCCGCAGTTCGGCGCGTGCGGCCTCCTCTTCCGCTTCGTTCTTCGGCGCCCGGGACACCCCCGGCGCGGTGCCGCCCGCGACCGGGGCGGACAGGCCGGCGGCGGCGCGGGCGCCCGCCGTGTGCGCGGCGCCCTCGGCGGCGGTGCCCGGGGGGTGCACGCCCTGCGGTCCCGGCCGCGGGCCGCCGCGGCGCTGCTGCACCACGTGCGCGAGTTCGTGGCCGATCAGCGCCCGGCCCGCGGTCGAATGCGGGTCGTAGCGCCCGGGGCCGAACACGACGTGCCGATCGACGGCGTACGCCTTCGCGTCGAGCCGGTCGGCCGACGCCGCCGCGTCGGCGTCGGTGTGCACGACCACGTCGGCCAGAGACGTGCCGAACGAGCGCTCCATCGCGCCGCGCAGCGCCGCGTCCAGCGGCCGGGCCCGTTCGGCCCGCGCCTCCAACTCGGCCGGCAGGTGCGCGGCGGTGTGCCCCGCCCTCGTCGGCGCCGCCATCACCGCGCCCCGATCGTGGCGGGGGCCTGCGGGAACGGGCCGATCTTGTCGTATTCGCGCTCCATCGCCCGGAGCACCGCCGCCCGGTCCACCGCGCGCCCCTCGGCGGCGGCCAGGTGTGCCGCCGCGACCGCGACGTTGTGGATGTGGCCGCCGGAGAGCGGGTAGTGCTCGGCCAGTTCGCCCAGGTCGACGTCCACGTCCCGGGGCAGCGCCGCCGGCCAGGCGCCCTGCCAGATCCGCCGCCGCTCGGCGGCCTCCGGGAACGGGAAGTGCACGCAGTAGGTCAGCCGCCGGATGAAGGCGTCGTCCATGTGGTGAAGGAGGTTGGTGGCCAGCACCGCGAGCCCGTCATGGTCCTCCAACCGCTGGAGCAGATAGGCCACTTCGAGGTTGGCGTAGCGGTCGCGCGCGTCGTGCACCTCACTGCGCTTGCCGAACAGCGCGTCGCACTCGTCGAACAGCAGCACGGCGTCGGTGCGCGCGGCGGCGGTGAACACGGCGTCCAGGTTCTGTTCGGTCTCGCCGATGTACTTGGACACCACCGACGCCAGATCCACCCGGTAGAGCGGCAGCCCGAGCCGGCCCGCGACCAGGCGCGCGGCGAACGTCTTGCCGGTGCCGCTGGGTCCGGCGAACAGCACCGACACGCCGCGGCCCAGACCCGGCCGGTCGGCGAAGCCGGAGGCGTCGAGCACCGTGCGATGGGCGCTCAGGTGGGCGCAGACGTCACGCAGCCGCTCCCCGACGTCGTCGGGGACGATCAGCGCGGACCAGTCGTCGGAGGTGCCCAACCGGGTGGCGAGTCGGCCCAGTTCGCCGCCGGTGATCCGAGCGGCGACGTCGACGACCTCGGCCGCGGTGGTGCGCAGCGGCGTGCCGGGCTCGGCCCGACCGCGGGCCCGGGCGGCGACCGCGTCCAGGGTGTGCCGCAACTCCGGCCCGGCCAGGTGGGTCCAGCCCGCCAGCGGGTCGGCGCCCGGCGTGCTCGCGACCTCGACGCCGTGTGCGGCCAGGGCGGTGGCCAGGCCGCCGGGCACGCCGGCCGCGCGGCGGACCGACAGCGCGGCGACCCGCTCGGCCGGCACGTCGGGACCGGTGGGCGCGAGGGTGTCGGGGCCGCCGACCACGACGGCGTGGGTGAACCGCTCCCACACCGCGTCGGGCGGGCCGCCGGCGTGTGTGTCGACCACGAGTACGGCCTCGCGCAGCAGTGCCTCGGCGGCCAGGCCGGGCAACAGGGCCGGATCGGCGAGCGCTTCGGGCCGCGCGGTCAGCGCCTGCCGGCCGGCCCGCGCCACACTCCACCACGCGACGTCCAGGCAGGTCGCGGCGGGTGCGCCGGACAGGTGGGTGAGCGAGGGCGCGTCGCCGACGAGCCGGGCGACCAGCGCGGCGGCGGCGATCGGGTCGGGCGCGTCGACGGGCGCGTAGGTGTCCACCGTCGCGAACGGCGCGAGCGCGTCGTCGAGTCGGCCGATCGCGAACAACCGGCGCAGCAGCACCGCCGAGGGCCGTACGGCGCCCGCGTAGGAGGGTCCGGAGCGCCCGCCGACCGGCTCCACCAGCCCGCACCGGAGCAGCGGACCCGCGGCGCACAGCCGTACCGCAACCGCCGCCCGGTCCGCCCCGGTCTCGCAGCACAGCCGGGCAAGCAGGTCGAGCGTCGGGTACGGCTGCCCGGAGTCGCGTTGCAGCCAGGCGATCGCGCGGCCGTACGCCGGGTCGAGTTCGGGCGCGAGGATCAGCGCCAGCGCGGCGAGGTCGAAGGGGTCGAAGCCGCGCCGGGCCAGCGGCAGCGCCAGGTGGGCGGGCAGCGGCGGCCCGGTGATCAGCACCGGCGCGGGCCTCGGCGCACCGGCCAGCGCCTCGCATACCTCGCCGTGGGAGGGGTACAGGCGTTCCAGCGAACTCTCGGCCGATTCGGGCCCGTTGGCCTGCACCGCCCGGGCCAGCACGTCCGCGATCCACCGCTCCAGGTCGGAGAGGTCGGGGAACACGGGTGCGCTCGAGCTGATCGAGCCGGCAACGGCCATGTCGCGATCGTTGATCATCGGCCCGAAGCGCGTCATCCACCCGCCGGTTGGATCTTTGCTGGGCGCGGGAGTAGACCTTGACCGCCGGTCGGCTCCGCCCGCCTCCACCTCGGATGGAGCGCGTCGTCCATCCGATCGGGTGGGCCCGTCGCGCGCCCCCGCAGACCGGTTATCCGGTCGTGGGCCCGCCACCGGCGGGTGGTTCGTGGTCCGGCGCCCGCCGGGTGCGCGGCGCGCGCGAGCCCCACACGGGTGGCGACGCGGCGCGCGGTGCGCCGAGCGCTCGATCCGGTGCGCCGTCGGCCTCCACCCGGGAGCGGCCGAGGGGTTCGCCGGCGGGTGTCGCCCGCAGCAGGCCGGCGGCGGCCTCGCGGTGCGGGACGCGCAACTTGCGCAGTACGGCGTGCACATGGGTCTTGACCGTGGACAGGCCGATGGACAGGCCCCGGGCGATCTCGTGGTTGGTCCTGCCCTCGGCGATCAGGAACAGGATCTCCCGCTCGCGCGCGGTCAGCGTCTCGGGCAGCGCCGACACGGTGCGCTGCGCGGCGACGGTCGGGGACTGTACGCGTTGCAGCAGCAGTGCGGCGATCCGAGGGCTGCACGAGGCCTCGCCGCGCACGACGCCGATGATCGCGGCGGCGGTCTGCGGGAGCGAGTATTCGCGGCCGATGAACCCGGCCACGCCCGCCTCGGCGGCGGTGATCACGTCGTCGCGGGTCTCGTCCACGCCCAACGCGATCAGCCGGGTCTGCGGCGTCCCGCGTCGGATCGCGCGGATCGCGGGAATGCTGTCCGGCGTGCTCAGGTCCAGCAGGAGTACGGAGGGGCGCAGCCGTCGTGCGCCGGCGACCGCCTCCGAGGCGGAGCCGCCCGACCCGACCAGTCGCAACGCGGGTTCGTCGGCGAGCGCCCGCACGGTGGCGTCGCGATAGATCCGGACCGGGGTGATCACGAGTACCTCGATCGCCACACTCATCGGCTCTGCTCTACCCCCCGCCGTCGCGGCCACGACAACCAACACGCGGGCACGCACGGTAATCAATCGATTACACCAAGAGATTCGCGTAATGGATACCCCACCAAATCCTCCGGAACACACCCGACAGCCGGCCACCGCCGGTTATCCACCCACCATCCCGGTCGGGCAGGCGAGCCGGCGTCGAAAGAGCCCTGGGCGCGCGGAACACACACGGGGGCCACCCGGAGTCGGGCCTCATCCCGGTCTGGCGGGCGAGTCGATGTCGATGTCGATGTCGACCGACGGCTCCCAACCCCCCGGCGCCCCGCACGCGAACCGCCCATCGCCCCCATCCGCCCGCCGTCCCGGCCCGAGCGCGCGGGCCGGTGTCGGCCGGTGGCTCGTCACCCGCCGACACCGGCCCGTCGAGCGCGGTCGGTTCCGTGCCGCTCAGGCGAGCGAGTGGACCGGCCGATTCGTCGACGACTCGATCTCGCCCGCCGCCTTGTCCAGCAGCTGCCGGGTCAGGTCGGTCAACGCCCGCGCCGCGGCGATCTCTTCGCCGACCGCCGGCTGATCCGGGTCGTCCGGATACCGGCTGGCGTGCGCGTGCGAGCGCAGCTCCGTACCGTCGCGCAGGCGCAGCAGCGCCGCCGCCTCGGTCCGCTTGCCGTCCTCCTTGAACTCCATCTCTATGTGCCATCCCACGATTTGCATACCTGTCGCCTCCAAGCCCCCGACTCCGTCGGTCCACTCGGTTGCCGCCGCCGCTTTCACCCCCTCCCACCAGGATGGTTCAATCCGCCATGAATCGGTAGTTTTACCGCAATCGCTCACGCAGCCGACCCACCCGCTCACGCGGGCGGCCCGTTCACCGTTGCCGCAGAGCCGGTGTCGGGCGGATCTCGAACCCGACCAGCCCCTCCTCCGCCGGATCCTCGTCGTACACGTACACCCGGTCGACGACGGCCAACGACGGCCCGCGCCCCGTCCACGCGGTCAGCCGCGCGACGTCGTCCGGCGCGCCCTCGAACACCGCCTCGACCGTGCCGTCAGGCAGATTCCGCACCCAGCCCGCGACACCGTGCCGCTCCGCGGTACCGCGGCACGTGTCCCGGAAGTAGACGCCCTGCACGTCCCCCGACACGACCACCCGCCGGCGACTCATCGCGCACCCGCGGCCGGCGGCCCGGTCACCGTCACCCGGGCCGGACGCAGCAGCCGATCGCCCACCCGATACCCCGGCTCGTGCACCGTCGAGCAGATCGGCGGATCGACCCCGGCCGCCATGTGCAGCGCCAACGCGTCGTGCACGTACGGGTCGAACACATCGCCCACCGCCCCGAACGCCCGCAACCCGAGCGCCGCGAGGGCGTCCTCCAACGCGTCGACGACACTCGCCACCCCCGGCGTCAGATCACCGGCGGCCCGCGCCCGATCGAAGCCGTCCACCACCGGCAGCAGCGGCGTGAGCACATTGGCCAGCGCCGCCTCCCGCACCGCCAGCCGGTCCCGCCGCACGTGCCGCCGATAGCCGTCGTAGTCCGCCCGGAGCCGGCACAACTCGTCCGCCCGCTCGGTCACCTGCTCGCGCTGTGCCGCGATCTCGGCCAGCAGCGACGCGAGGACCGGCGACGGCGGCTGCCCGGCCGGAACCGGCAGCAGTCCCGGGCCGGGAGAGATCCGGTTCATGCGGTCCCACCTCCGCGTTTGTCGTCGTCGACGATCTCGGCGTCGACGACCTCGTCCTCGTCGACGTCGGCCTCGGCCGAGGCGCCGCCCGCCGCACCGGCCGCGCCTTCCGCGCCCGGTTGGGCGTTCGCGTACATCGCGGTGCCCAGCTTCTGGCTGACCGTGCTCACCCGTTCCGCCGCCTCGCGGATCGCGGCCGTGTCCTCGCCCGCGAGCGCCTCTCGGAGCGCGGTCAGCGCCGTCTCCACCTCGCCCTTGACGTCCGCCGGCACCTTGTCCCCGTTGTCCTTGAGGAACTTGTCGGTGGTGTACACCAGTTGCTCGGCCTGGTTGCGGGTCTCCGCGGTCTCCCGACGCTGGTGGTCCTCCTCCGCGTGCGCCTCGGCCTCGCGCATCATGCGGTCGATGTCGTCCTTCGGCAGACTCGAACCGCCGGTGATGGTCATCGACTGCTCCTTGCCCGTGCCCAGGTCCTTGGCGGACACGTGCACGATGCCGTTCGCGTCGATGTCGAACATCACCTCGATCTGCGGCAGCCCGCGCGGCGCGGGCGGCAGACCGGTCAGCTCGAACATGCCCAGCCGCTTGTTGTACGCGGCGATCTCGCGCTCACCCTGGAACACCTGGATCTGCACCGACGGCTGATTGTCGTCCGCCGTGGTGAAGATCTCCGAACGCTTGGTCGGGATCGTGGTGTTGCGCTCGATCAGCTTGGTCATGATGCCGCCCTTGGTCTCGATACCGAGGGACAGCGGGGTGACGTCGAGCAGCAGGACGTCCTTGACCTCACCCTTCAACACACCGGCCTGGAGCGCGGCGCCGACGGCCACCACCTCGTCCGGGTTGACGCCCTTGTTCGGCTCCTTGCCGCCGGTCAGCTCCCGGACCAGCTCGGTCACGGCCGGCATCCGGGTCGACCCGCCGACCAGGACCACCTGATCGACCTTCTCGACCGAGATCCCCGCGTCGTCGATCGCCGCGTGGAACGGGGCCCGGCAACGCTCGAGCAGGTCCGCCGTGAGCTGCTGGAACTGGGCCCGGGTCAGCTTCTCGTCCAGGTGCAGCGGGCCCTCGGGCGACGCGGTGATGTAGGGCAGGTTGATCGACGTCTCGGTCGCGCTGGACAACTCGACCTTGGCCTTCTCCGCCGCCTCGCGCAGCCGCTGTACGGCCATCTTGTCCTTGGACAGGTCGATCCCGTGAGCGTTCTTGAACTGCTTGACCAGATGGTCCATCACCCGCTGGTCCCAGTCGTCGCCGCCGAGATGCGTGTCGCCGTGCGTGGCCTTGACCTCCACGACCCCCTCGCCGATCTCCAGGAGCGACACGTCGAACGTGCCGCCGCCCAGGTCGAACACCAGGATCATCTGGTCGCGCACCTTGTCCAGCCCGTACGCCAGCGCCGCCGCCGTCGGCTCGTTCACGATCCGCAACACCTGGAGGCCCGCGATCTCCCCGGCCTCCTTGGTGGCCTGCCGCTGGGCGTCGTCGAAATACGCCGGCACGGTCACCACGGCGTCGGTGACCTTCTCGCCCAGATACGCCTCGGCGTCACGCTTGAGCTTCTGCAACACCCGCGCGGAGATCTCCTGCGCGGTGTACCGCTTGCCGTCGATGTCGCCGGTCTCGGGAAAGTGCCAGGTGTTGTCACCCATGTGCCGCTTCACCGACCGCGCGGTGCGCTCGACGTTGGTCACCGCCTGGCGTTTGGCCACCTCGCCGACCAAAACCTCGCCGTTCTTCGCGAAGGCGACCACCGACGGCGTCGTCCGAGCCCCTTCCGCGTTCGCGATGACGGTGGGCTCACCGGCCTCCAGAACCGCGACCACCGAGTTCGTCGTACCGAGGTCGATACCAACAGGACGTGCCATGAGGGGGCTCCTCGACTCTCACGCGCTCCGACGCCCCACCCACCCCAGGCCTATCCGCCGAACGCTCGCACCTTCCGGCCGCACGGATACCACTACCCCCTCATCATGACCCACCAGCCCAACCTCAACCCACCGCACGGATTGTCGGCCCGCTTTCGTACGCTCGACCGATGACGTCGACGCTGCTCGACCAATTACGGACCATGCGGACGCACCACATGGGCAACACGCCCACCCGACACAAGCCCATCGCGATCCTGTGGGCCATCGGACGCGAGCCGACCCCCGAGAACCGGCTGATCCCGTGGCCGGTGTTTCGGGACGGGGTGCGTCCGCTGCTGAAGCGCTTCGGGCGCGCGCCCAACCGGCTCACCCCGGAATACCCGTTCTGGTATCTCGCCGCCGACGAGTTCTGGCAGGTCACCGGCCGCACCGCGGCCAACAGGCGATTCCCCGGGATCCGCGAGCTGGAGGCGACCGGCGCCGTCGCCGGCTTCACCGAGCCGGCGGTCGCCGAACTCGCCGACCGGGCCCGCCGCGCCGAGATCGTCGCGCACCTGCTCGACACCTGGTTCCCCGACGTCGACCACGAGCAGCTTTTGGCCGCCGTCGACATCGGGGAGGGCGACGACCCGCCGCCGCCCCCGGACGGCGCCCCGCATCCCTCGCCGGACCCGACCGACGACGCCCCTCCTGCCCGGATCGTCCGGACCACGAGCGGATACGACCGTGATTCCCGGGTCGTGCAGATGCTCAAGGCGATGTACGACGAGGAATGCCAGATCTGCTCGACCACCGTGCGCGGCCGGGCCGGCACACGCAGCAGCGACGGGGCACACGTGCGCCCGCTCGGGGAGGGCGGGCCGGACACCCTGACGAACCTGTTGTGCCTGTGCCCCAACCACCACCGCCGACTCGATCGACAGGGCATCCACATCGGCGCGGGCGGCGTCGTCTACGTCACCGACACGTTCGAGGTCGAGGGCACCCTGACGTTCCGCTCCGACCATCGCCTGAATCCCGCGCACATCCGCCACCACCGGATCGCCTGCGGGGTCGCTCCCGACCCCGACGAGCAGCCGCCCGCGGCCACCGGGGACTGAGTCCACCGGCCGTGTGGCGGCTCTGGTGCGGGCCAACTTGGTGGTGGTGGGGGGTGGGGGTCGACATAATGCTGGGGCAAGGAGTTGCAGGGCGGCGAGTCGGTGTCGGGGCGGCCTTCGCGTGGGGCGAGGGGCGTGGGTCGGGCGTGGGGGCCGGTGGGTGCTCCGTGGTCGGTCGGGCATCGGTTTCATCGAGCGCCGTAGGCAAGGAGCGTCACCGTGGTCTTTCCCCTTCCCCGTACGCTTGCGGCGCTGCGCGTCGCCCGAGAGGCCGCCCAGGTCATTCGCCGGGCCGGGCGACCTCGGCGGATCCGGCTCAAGTCGTCGTCCGCCGACCTGGTCACCGCGACCGATCTGCGCGTGGAGAAACTGGTTCGGGCGTGGCTGGGCAGCCATTATCCGCAGGACGCGGTGGTCGGCGAAGAGGGCGGCGGGCTGGCCGAGTTGGACCTCGAACGCCCGACCTGGTTCGTCGATCCGCTCGACGGCACCACCAACTTCGCACACGGACTGCCGCACTACGCCTGCGCGATCGCGTTCTGGGACGGCGAACGACTCGCCCTGGGCGTGGTCGCGGACGCGACCCGGCGCCGGACGTACTGGGCCGAGGCCGGGCGCGGGGCGTACGAGGGCCGCAAACGCCTGCACGTCTCGGACACCCGCACCCTGGGCCGCAGCGTGATCGCCACCGGCTTCCCGCCGTCCCGGGCGACCGACCCGGACAACAACCTGGCCGAGTTCCTGTCGGTGGTCAACGACACCCGTGACGTGCGGCGGTTGGGCTGCGCCGGCATCGACCTGTCCTGGGTGGCCGCGAGCCGGCTCGACGCCTATTGGGAGCAGCGCTGCGGTCCGTGGGACTGGGCGCCCGGCGCGATCCTGGTCCGCGAGGCGGGCGGTCGGGCGACCACCTTCGAGGGCGACGACTGGAAGCCCGGCGACGGGGAGTTGGTCGCGTCGAACGGCGCCATTCACGACCGTTTGCTGGGCTCGTTCGCCGAGGCGCGAGCGGTCGCGGGCCTCCCGACTCGGCCGATCGCGGCCTGAGCGTGGTCTGATCGCGCGCACGAGGGCTCGGGTGGCGCGATCCACCCGAGCCCGGCGGCGCGGGCCCGGTCAGCCCCGGGCCGTGCGTTCCGCTCTCGCCTCGTCCATCCGACGTCGGGCCGCCGTCACTTCCGGGCGGGCGGAGACTTCGGGGACGCCGACCTCCCACCACGCGCCGGATTCGGTCCAGTGGTTCGGGCTGGTCCGCACCACCACCACGGCCGGCCGCCGCGACGCCCGGGCCGCCGTGTACGCCTTCTCCAGGTCGGCCACCGTGTCGGCGGTGAACACCTCGGCGCCCAACGCGGCGGCGTGCGCGGCGAAGTCGACCCGGTGGTCGGCGGCGGCGCCGGGTCCCCGGCAGTCGGTGATCATGTTGTTGAACGGCGCCGCGCCCTGCCCCTCCTGCAACCGCGCGATCACCGCGTAGCCGCCGTTGTCGCAGACCACCGCGACGAACCGGTGCCCCGACAACACCGCCGAGTACACCTCGGAGTTGAGCATCAGATACGACCCGTCGCCCAGGAGCGTGGTGACCACCCCCTCGGGCCGCGCCATCGCCGCACCCCACGCGCCCGCGATCTCGTAGCCCATGCAGGAGAACCCGTACTCGACGTCCATCGTCGGCGCCCCGACCGCGCCCACCGACCGCCAGCCGCCCACCAGTTCGCCGGGCAGCCCGCCGCTGGCGGTGAGTACGTAGTCCTGCGGCCCGGCCAACCGGTTGACCACGCCCACGACCTGCGCGTACGTCGGCGGATCCGCCGGATCGCCCGGCGCACGCAGTGCGTCGATCACGCTGTCCCAGGCCCGGCGTTCGCTCGCGGCGCGCGCGGTCCAGGCCGGATCCGGGCGCCAATCGCCCAGCAGCGGGGCCAGTTCGCGCAGCGCCTCCCGCGCGTCCCCCGTCACCGGCGCCGCGCCGCGCTTGACCGCGTCGAACCGGGCCGCATTGATCGACACCAGGCGCGCGTCGGCGGCGAAGACCGTCCAGGACGCGGTGGTGAAGTCCTGAAGACGGGTGCCCACGGCCAGGATCAGATCCGCGTCCGCCGCGAGCGCGTTCGCCGACGCGGATCCGGTGATGCCCAACGGCCCGGCGTGCAACGGATGTTCGTGCGGCAGCAGGGTGCGCCCCGCGACCGTCTCGGCGAACGGGACACCGTACGCCTCGGCGAGCGCCAGCACCTCCGCCACCGCGTCCGCGTACCGCACCCCGCCGCCAACCACCAGCAACGGCCGCGCGGCCGCCCGCACCAGCGCCGCCGCGTCCGCCAGTTCGCCCAGATCCGGGCGCGGGCGCACCGGCCGGTGCAGCCGGGGCGCGAACATCACGACCGGGAAGTCGTACGCCTGCCCCTGCACGTCCTGCGGCAGCGCCAGCGTGACCGGCCCGCAGTCGGCGGGGTCCGTGAGCACCCGGGCCACCTGCGGCAGCGTGGCGATCAGCTGCTCCGGCCGGGTAATCCGGTCCCAGTAGCGACTCACCGAGCGGAACGCGTCGTTGACCGTGCCGCTCGGGTCGTGGAAGTGCTCGACCTGTTGCAGCACCGGATCGGGCGCCCGGCCGGCGAAGGTGTCCCCGACCAGAAGCAGCAGCGGCAGCCGATTGGCGTGCGCCACACCCGCCGCGGTGACCATGTTCAGCGCGCCGGGCCCGACCGAGGACGTGGCGACCATCACCTGGCGGCGCTGCGTCGCCCGCGCGTAGCCGACCGCCGCGAGCGCCATGCCCTGTTCGTTCTGACCGCGCCACACCGGGAGTTGCCCACCCGCCTCGTGCAGCGCGTCGCCCAGGCCGAGCACGTTGCCGTGACCGAAGATGGCGAACACACCCGGGAACAGCGGCACTCGGCGGCCGTCCACGAGTTCGCTCTCCTGGGCGATCAGCCAGCGCACGAGAGCCTGGGCGGTGGTCAGCCGCACGGTGGCACCGGACGTCGGCACCGGAGGCATCGGAGGCACCGGAGGCACCGGGGTCGTCGCAGTCATCGGCTTCCTCCGTCGAGGGCGGGCGGCGAGGTGAGCGGGCAGCGCGGGTCGACCGGCTGCCCGGCCCAACTGTCCCGTACCCAGTGGTGGGCGGGGTCGTCGCAGGCGAGCATCGCGCGTTCGGCGGCGGGTCCGGCCATCACGTTCAGGTAGTAGAGGTGGTGTCCGGGAGTGGCCACACACGGGCCGTGGTAACCGCGCGGGACCAGGAAGACGTCCCCGTCGCGCACCGTCACGGTCTCGTCGATCGAGCCGTCGGCGGTGTAGGTGCGGTGCAGCCCGAAGCCCTCCCGGTCGGGGGTGCGCCCGTCCCGGCCGGCCACCCGGAAGAAGTAGATCTCCTCGTTGACGACCTCGTGCGCGCTCGCCTCGTCGTGCTTGTGCGGCGGGAACGACGACCAGTTGCCGTCCGGGGTCAGGATCTCGCAGACCACCAGCTTGTCCGCGTCGAACGCGTCGGGCGTCAGCAGGTTGTTCGCCTGCCGGGTGGCCCGACCCGCGCCGCGCACCTCGACCGGCACGCCGGCGGCCGGCCCGTACGCGGGGTCAAGCCGTCGGGTCGCCCGCGCCGAGGCCAACGCCACCTCGCACCCGTGCGCCGCGCTCAGCCGCAGTTCCGCGTCGCGCGGGACGTACGCGAAGTCCGGCACCGCGGTGAACACGCTCTCGCGCCCGGCCAGTTCGAACCGGCGGCCCTCGGTCTCCACGGTCAGCCCACCGGCCAGCGGGATCACCGCCACCTCGTGGTCCCCGGTGTCCAGCACCCGCCGGCTCCCCGGCGGCAGGTGGATCACCCGGAGTCCGCTGTAGCGCCAGCCGGCCAGTTCGGGCGTGATCAGCAGCGGGTCGTCGGCCCCGCCCGCCGTGCCCCAGGGGTGGAACAGTCGCGGGTCGCTCACACGATCACCTCCGCCGCACGCGGATTGGCCGCGCGCAGGATCCGCGCGGCGGCGTCCACCGCGCCGCGCACGTCCCCGTCGGCCGGATACAGCAGCGCCCGGCCGACCACCAGGCCGCGCACCGCCGGCTGCGCGAGCGCCCGGCCCCACGACGACAGGTCGGCCCGCGGATCGGCCGACGGCACGCCGCCCAGCACCACGGTCGGCAGGGTCGTGGCGCCGGCAACCTTGTCCGGCTCGTCGGTCGCGGGCAGCTTCAGCCACGTGTAGGCGGAGGTCGTCCCCAGCGCGGAGGCCACCGTCACGGCCCGCACGTTGGCCTCGGTCGACCGATCCAGAACCAGCCGCCCGGACGTGTCGCGCCGATAGGGCAGCGGTTCGATCATCGCCCGGATCCCCCGGTCGGCCAGCTCGCTCACCGCCCGCGCGCAGCCTTCCAGGGTGGGTATCGTGCCGGCGTCGGCGTCCACGATGCGCAACAACATCTTGCCGCCGTCGAGCCGGTAGCGGTCGATGGCCTCGGCGTCGTACCCGGTGAACCGGTCGTCGATCTCCCAGGACGCGCCGGCCAGACCGCCCCGGTTCATCGACCCGATCACCACCTTGTCCTCGAGCACCCCCAGGAGCAGCAGCTCCTCGATCACATCGGGTGTGCCCAACACACCGTCCACATCCGGGTGTTCCAGGGCGGTGACCAACCGGTCGAGGAGGTCGCGCCGGTCGGCCATGGCGAGTGCGTCGCCGCCCACCCCCAGCGAGCCGCGGCCGGGGTGGTCGGCGGCGACCAGGAAGAGGGTGCCGTGCGGGGAGAGCAGGCTCGGTCGGCGACGGCGCTCGTCGTACGCGGCGAGCACCGCGTCGGGCCGATTCGCCCGGGTCGCGAGCAGGGTGTTCCAGTCGTGGTCGCTGATCACGTTCGGGTCTCCAACATCGGGTGGTTCACGATCGGGTGGTTCACATTCGTCGCGTGTGCGCTCAGCAGTTCCGCTATCTCCCCCGGCGTCGGCATCGCGTCCGCGCACGCGAGCCGCCCCGCCACCAGCGCCCCGGCGGCGTTGGCGAACTCGGCGATCCGCACCGGGTCCCACCCGGACAGCAGGCCGTGCACGAGCGCGCCCCCGAACGCGTCGCCCGCGCCGAGCCCGCACACCACCTCGACCCGGCGCGGCGCCACCGTGTGGCTGCCCTCGGCGGTGGCCACCAGCACACCCTCGGCGCCCTTCTTGACCAGGGCCAGCCGCACCCCCCGAGCCAGCAACCGCCGCGCGGCCTCGTCCGGATCGGCCGTGCCCACCGCGATCTCCACCTCGGCCCGGTTGCCCACCACCACGGTGGCCTCGTCGACGAGCGCGCCGATGTGCCGCGAGGCGGTGTCCCGGTCCGGCCAGAACATCGGCCGATAGTCGAGGTCGAGCACGGTGTGCTCGCGCCGACCGCGCGCGGCCAGCATCCGCAGATGGGTGCCGCGCGAGGTCTCGACACTGGCGCCGGTCCCGGTCACCCACAACACCGGGACCCGACGGACCAGGTCCCACGGCACGTCCGCGTCGGTGAGCGTGAGATCGGGCGCGGTCGGCAGTCGGTAGAACAGCAACGGCGGATCCTCCGGCGGGTCGAGCGCGCAGAACACCACCGGCGTCAACAGCCGTTCGTGCGTGGACACCCAGGCGGGATCGACCCCGAACCCGGTCAGCGCGTCGCGGACGAACGTACCGAACGGATCCGCGCCGACCTTGGTCAACACCGCCGATCGACGGCCGAGCCGGGCCGCGGCGACCGCCACGTTGGTGGCGGTGCCACCCAGGAACCGGGCGAAGGTCTCGACCCGGTCGAGCGAGACGCCGCTCTGCTGCGGGTACAGGTCCACCCCGACCCGTCCGACGGTCAGCACCTCGGGCTCGGTGTCGAAGGGCCCGCCGCGCTCCGGCTCCGCCGCGGGCCCGGTCATACCCGCACCCCCGCCATGGCTTCCCGCGCTCCCGTCATGCCTTTCCGCGCCGCCGGCACGTCTTCCCACGCCGCCGTCATGCCTTGGCCCCCGAATGCAACTCGTGGGCGAGCGCTTCCAGTTCGGCGCCGCCGGCCATCTGCCGGGTGAGTTCGGCCAAGGTGATCTCGTCCTTCGTGTAACTGCCCTGGCTGCGCCCGCGGTTGAGCAGGAGGAAGCGGTCCCCGACCGGGTGTGCGTGGTGCGGGTTGTGCGTAATGAACACGACGCCCAGGCCCCGATCGCGCGCCCGGGCGATGTACCGCAGTACCGTTCCGGCCTGCTTGACGCCGAGCGCGGCGGTGGGCTCGTCCAGGATCAGCACCTTGGCGCCGAAGTGCACGGCCCGGGCGATCGCCACGCACTGCCGCTCGCCGCCGGAGAGCGTACCCACCGGCTGCTCCACGTCCCGCAGGTCGATGCCCATGTCGAGCAGCGCCCGGCGCGCGGTGGCGCGTGCCTGCGCGATGTCGAGCCGGGCGAACGGCCCGCGCCCCTTGCGGGGTTCGGAGCCGAGGAAGAAATTGCGCCACACGCTCATCAGCGGCACCACGGCCAGGTCCTGGTAGACCGTGGCGATCCCCCGGTCCAGCGCCTGGCGGGGCGAGTGGAAGTGCACCGGCGCGCCCTCGACGAGGTATTCGCCGCTGTCGTTGGCGTGCACGCCGGCCAGGATCTTGATGAACGTCGACTTGCCCGCGCCGTTGTCCCCCAGGACACACGTGACTTCGCCGGCGTCGACCGAGGTGGACACGTCGTCCAGCGCGATCACATTGCCGAACCGCTTTCCCACACTGCGCAGTTCGAGCAGGTGCCCGGTCCCGGCGCCGGCCCGGGTGGCACCCGAACCGAGCGGGGCGGGGGCGTCCGGCGCGGCGCCGGTCGGCCGGGGTTCGGGAGTGGTGTTCGTCATCGGCGGGACCTTTCCGCGCGGCGCCGGAAGGAGTTGTTGACCAGCACGGCGGCGAGCAGCATCACCCCGAGGAAGAGCTGGAACCAGTCGCTGTTCCACTTCGCGTAGACGATGCCCTGCCGGGCCATGCCGAAGATGAGCGCACCCAGGGCGGCGCCGATCGCCGACCCGTAGCCGCCGGTGAGCAGGCAGCCGCCGATCACCGCCGCGATGATGTACTGGAATTCGAGCCCGATGCCCTGATTGGCCTGGACCGAGGTGTAGCGCAGGATGTTGATCGAGCCGACCAGCCAGCCGGCCGCGGCGGTGGTCATGAACAGCGCAATCTTGGTCCGGTCGACCGGGACGCCGACGTTGCGCGCGCTCACCGGGGCGCCGCCGACGGCGTAGATCCAGTTGCCGAACCGGGTACGGGCCAGCACCCACGTGGCCAGCGCGGCCAACAGCAGCCACCACAACACGGAGACCTGGATCTCGGTGCCGGCCACGGCCATCGTCGAGGCGAAGAACCGCCCGGCCGACTCGTAGCCGTCGGTGGCCCGCATCCCGCTGACCTGGACGCTGTTCGTCACATGCCGGGTGACCCCGAGGTTGAGGCCCTGGAGGGCCAGGAACGTGCCGAGCGTGATGATGAAGCTGGGCAGTCCGGTACGCACCACCAGCCAGCCGTTCAGCGCACCGACGGCCAGGGCGAAGAGCAGGGACACCGCGAGCGCCGGCCAGACGGACCAGCCCGCGCGGGTGGCGAGCATGGCGGTGATCAGCGCGGTCGAGGCGGTCATCACCCCGGCGGACAGGTCGAATTCGCCGCCGATCATCAGCAGGGCCACGGCGACCGCCATGATCCCCAAAGTGGCCGAGTCGTCCAGCCAGGTCGCCGCGCCGGCAGCGGTGAAGAAGCCGTCGGCGACGACCGAGAAGAACACCATGACCAGCACGGCGCCGATCAACGAGCCCAACTCCGGCCGCACGAGCAGTCGGTGGGCCAGGCTCACGGGCGACACCCGCTCGTCGTCGGCGCGCGCGGGCCCGGGCGCCTCGGTGCCGGCGCCGCCGGAGGTCTGCACCGACGGCGCGGGGGTGGGCGCGGGCCGCGACGGTGGAGTCGTGGTCATCTCGTCCCCCGCTGCGCGTATCCGGCCACCGCGTCGACGTTGTTCTTGTCGACGAATCCGGGACCGGTCAGGACCGGCTTGCCGCCGCCGACGGTGTTGGCGTTGTCCCGATACAGCTTGATCATCGTCACCGGCAGGTAGCCCTGGAGGTATTGCTGCTGGTCCACGGCGAAGACGATCTTGCCGCCCTTGATCGCGGTGACCACGTCGGGGTTGAGGTCGAATGTGGCGATCTGCGCCTTGGAGTTGGCGTCGCCGACCGCACCCACGGTCACCGCGGCGACCTGCGGGTTGAGCGCGAGCACGGCGTCGATCGAGGAGTCGGACTGGAGCGCGCCGCGGATCCGGGCCTGGGTGTCGGTGGGGTTGCCGATGTCGACCTGGAGGGTCTGCGTCGCGCCGCCGAAGCCGGCCTTGGCGCCGTCGCATCTCTGGTTCAGGCCGATGTTGCCCGCCTCGTGGATGACGCACAACATCTTGGTCCGGCCCGCCTGCTTGAGCTTGGCGCCGGCCGCCTCGCCGGCGATCGACTCGTCCTGGCCGACGTGCGCGATCGCGCCGAACTCGGCGGACCTGCTCTGCCCCGAGTTGATGGTGATCACCGGGATGCCCTTGGCGGTGGCCGCCTTGATCGAGTTGGCCAGCGCGTCCGGGTTGGCCATCGAGACCACGATCCCGCCCACCCCCTGGGTGACCGCGTTGTCGATCAACCGGGCCTGGCCGGCCGGGTCGCCGTTGCCCTGGTACTGGACGTCGACGCCCAGCTTCTTGCCGGCGTCCTGCGCGCCGTTTTGTACGACGCTCCAGAACGCGTCACCGGCCGAGCCGTGGGTGATCACGGCCACCGTGTTGTTGCCCTTGGCCGCGACCGTCGGTGCGCTGTTCGCGGTGTTCTTGGTGTCCGGGTCCGAACCGGAGGGACTGCTGCAGGCGGCGAGGACGAGCGCGGACACGCCGAGGGCTGCGGCGAATCCGAGGGAACGTCGGGGCATCGAATACTCCTCGTCAGGACGTTCGGGAGGTTCGGGTGGTTCGGGAGGTTCGGGCGAGGTGATGAGGGTGAGGGTCGGGTGCGGCTCGGGTGCGTGGGGGCTGGGGGTACGCGGCGTACCGGGCGCCCGGCCCGGTAGGTGTGTCGTACCCCGACCGGGCGACCGAATCCGCCCGCCGCACCGCGCCCGGCGCCCACCGGTCAGTTGCCGCGCAGGTGGGCCAGCCCGCGCGCGGTGTCCCGGCGCGGCAGGTCCGCGTCGGCCGGGTCGTCGCCGAGGCGCATGTCCTGTTCGAGGACGTACCAGTTCCGATAGCCCGCCGCGCGCAGCGTCGCCACTATCTCGGCGACCGGGACGTCGCCCTCGCCGATCGGGCGGTATATGCCGCGCCCGACCGCCTCGGCGTAGGTCAGCGCGCCGGACCGCACCAGCGCGGCGGTGTCCGCGTGGACGTCCTTCAGGTGCACGTGCCCGATCCGGTCGGGGTGGCGGCGGACCAGGTCGAGCGGGTCGGTGCCGCCGATCAGCAGGTGTCCGGTGTCCAGGCACAGCGGCAGGGTGCTGTCCCGGAGGAAGCGCTCGACCTCGGCCGCGTTCTCCACGTGGGTGCCGACGTGCGGGTGCAGCGTGGCGCGCAGGCCGCGGTCGGCCGCGATCCGGGCGATCTCCTCGGCGGTGGCGATCAGTTGCCCCCACTCCGCGTCGGACAACTCGGGTCGGCTGTCGTAGCCGTCCAGACCGGTGGCGGCGGCCAGCACCAATACCTCGCCGCCGGCGGCCGCGATCAGTTCGGCGGTGTGCGCGGCGGCGGTCAGCGTCTGCGCCAGGCGGTGCGGGTCGTGGTCGTGCAGGACGAGGGCGGCGAAGGAGCCGACCAGGGTCAGGCCGTGGCCGGCCAACACGTCCTTGAGTGCGGCGGGGTCGTCCGGCAGGTAGCCGGGCGGGCCCAGTTCGGTGGCGGTCAGGCCGAGAGCGGCCATCTCGCCGAGCACGGTGTCCACCGGGAGCATCGGGCCCCAACCGGGCACCTCGCACACCCCCCACGTGATCGGCGCGCCCGCGAGCCGCAGGTCGGCTCCCGCGGGGGCGCTCACGACGCCGCCTCGCCGAGCGCCGACACCGCCGGGTCGACGGTCGGCGGGTCCGGGACCACCGGGCGCCCCTCGCGCCGCGACCGCTCGCAGGCCTCGGCCAGGATCAGGCTGCCCAGCGAGTCGCGCACCGGCGACGGGTTGGCCATCCGCCCGGCGACCACCTCGACGAACACCCGCATCTCGTTGCCGTACGCCCGCGCGAAGCGCTCCGGGAAGCCCGGGTAGGCGTCCGGCCCGGCCTGCGGTCCGCCCTCCTCCAGCGAGGTCAGCGGGGTGCGCGGGTCCAGACCCACCGCGAGCGACTGGGCCGAGCCCAGTACCTCGATGCGGTGGTCGTATCCCGCCGGGTTGTGCCGCCCGCCGGTGAGCACCGCGTGCGCCCCGCCGGCGAAGCGCAGCATGACCACCGCGTTGTCCACGTCGTCGGCGTCCGCGAACGCCTGGTCGACCAGCACCGATCCGCCGGCGTACACCTCGACCACGGGTTCGCCGATCAGCCACGGCACCGCGTCCAGGTCGTGGATCAGCAGGTCGCGGAAGATCCCGCCGGACGCGGGCAGGTAGCCGAAGTCCGGCGGCGCGGCGTCCTGGCCGACCGCGCGGACCAGGTAGGGCCTACCCACCTCACCCGCGTCCAGGCGCCGCTTCAGCTCGACCACGGCCGGGTCGAACCGGCGCTGGAACCCGACCAGCACCGGCACCCCACTCGCCTCCACCTCGGCGATCAGCGCGCGCATCGCCGGCACGTCCGAGGCGATCGGCTTCTCGCACAACGTCGGGACGCCGGCGGCGACGGTGCGGCGCACCATCTCCGGGTGGGTGTCGGTGGGCGTGGCCACCACGACCCCGTCCACCTCGCGGAGCAGGGTGTCGAGGTCGGCGACCGCCTCGGCGCCGATCTCCCGGGCAAGGGCGTCCGCGCGCCCCGGTTGGGGATCGAACAGGACGAGCTTGTCGACCGTCTCCAGGTCGGTGAGGTTGCGCGCGTGCATCGCGCCGATCCGCCCCACGCCTGCGACTCCGATACGCATCAGATTCATTTCTCCAGTGGGCAGGTGGAACTTGGCAGTCGAGCCGATCGGGGAGCCTCCCCGGGTCCGCCCGACGGAGCACTCCGCATGTTGGTGCGCTCCACTGTTTGGAGCGCTCCAATCCGAGAACGCCACAAGACTGATACTCGCCGTCCGAGCATGTCAAGGGTCACCCGCCACGTTGGCCGAACGTGGTCGACACACCCGGATCGGTGGGCATTACAGCCATTCGAAGGGTCGGTCGCCGCGGCCCGGGGCCGATCGGAGTGGAGCGCTCCATTCTTTGGAGCGCTCCAAGCGTGTATCTTCGGTTCAGGTTGTCGGTCGGGAACCCGGTGTGATCGGGGTCCGGCCGCATGGGGATCGTGGGGATCACGGCGCCGAGGTTCGGATGCCGGGTGGACGGGGCGCGGTTGTGCGGGTCGCGCTCCCACCGTGAGGTCGACGTCGTGGAGTCGTCCTCGCGCGTCGACGCCACCGACCCGGCCGACGGCGCGCCGTCGGATCGACAACGCCGCATCCGGGAGAAAGGTGAGCATCAGTGTCCGGTCCCACCCTCGAGGACGTCGCCGCCCGCGCCGGGGTCTCCCGCTCCCTCGTGTCGTTGGTCATGCGCGACTCGCCCAAGGTCAGCGAGGTCCGGCGGCAAGCCGTGCTCGCCGCCGCCCGCGAGTTGGGCTACCGCCCCAACCTCAACGCGCGCACGCTGGCCACCGGCCACAGCAGCACGCTCGGCGTGATGATCTCCGACCTGCACAACCCGTACTTCGCCGAGGTGGTCGACGGCGTCGAGGCCGCCGCGCACGACAACGGCATGGAGATCATCCTGGGCACCGGTGGCCGCCGGCCCGCGCACGAGCGCCGCAGCGTCGAGCGCCTGCTCCAGTTCCGCCCCGCCGGCCTGCTCCTGCTCGGCCCCGTGGTGGAGACGGCGGCGATCGAGGAGGCCGCGTCCCAGGTGCCCACCGTCCTGGTCGCCCGCAGCGTGCGGGCGGGGCACGTGGACACGGTCAACGACGACGGCGCCACCGGATCGGCGCTGGCCGTCGAGCACCTGGCCGCGCTCGGCCACCGCGACATCGTGCACGTGGACGGCGGTGGCGGCTCGCAGTCGTCGGTCCGCCGCCGGGGCTACGAACAGGCGATGCGGCGACTGGCGTTGGCCCGCCACCTGCGCGTGGTGCCGAGCGAGTACACCGACATCGGCGGCGCCGAGGCCGCCCGCGTCCTCCTGGCCGGCGACGCGCTCCCGACCGCGATCGTCGCGGCCAACGACTTCAACGCGGTGGGCATCATCGGCGAACTGTCCGAGGCGGGCGTCCGGGTGCCCCAGGACGTGTCGGTGATCGGCTACGACAACACCCATCTGGCCGGGCTTCGGCACATCGGGCTGACGACGATCAACCAGCCGAGGGAGGAGATGGGCCGGCTCGCCACCGAGACCCTGCTCCAGCGCCTGCGCGGTGAACGCACCCGGGCCGCCCGCCACCTGCTGCACCCCGAACTGGTCGTCCGCACCAGCACCGGCGCGCCGAGGAGTTGAGCCTGACCGACTCTTTGCCGTGCCGGGTCCGCTCCGGTGCCACACTGGCGATCATGCGAAGGGCCGGGCGGCGTGCACCGGCCGCCGGCAACGGACAGGAAGCGCAGGGGCATCGTGGTGGTTCGTCCTCCCTGGGAATTGACGACGGCCGAGGTACGCGAACGGGTGATCCGCCGCGCCCGGCTGTTGCTCGTCGTGGGTCACGGACGTGGCCGGCGCACGGTCGTCCTGGACGCCGACACCGGCGGTTTCGTCGGAATACCGGGTCGGCCGCGCGGCCCCGAGACCGAAGCGCTGTCGTTGTCGCCCGACGGCACCCACGTGGTCTTCCGCGCCGGCTCGCGGTGGCGGTCGGCCCGCCGGCTGGTCGTGCACACGCTGGCCACCGGCGAACAGCGCACGTTCGACGCCCGCGCCGACGGCCTCGACCGACAGGCCGTGCTCTCCCCGGACGGATTCTCCCTGGCCACGCTGGGCGACCTCGACGACGACGTACTGGTCTCGACGCTCGACATCCGCACCGGCACCCGGCGGCGCCTGTGGTCGACCGAGGGCATGAGCATCCTCAGCGGTTGGCTCGGCTGGTCGCCCGACGGTCGCCGACTGGCCGTCACCTACGACACCCACGACGCGGACGGCCGGACCGTGGTGATCGACGCCCGCGACGGCCGCCTCGTCAGCCGGCACGAGGGCATGATGGCCCTGCCCGGCGCCAACGGCGGCTGGCTCGGCCCGGACGAACTGCTGCTCACCCCGGACGAGTTCGACACGGACACGCCGCCCGTGTTCCTGGCCCGCCCGGACACCGGCGGAGTCGACCGGTACGACCCGGAACTGGCCTGGCTCGACCGGCTGGCCGCCGTCGACGGCCGGGTGATCCAACGCGAGAACATCGACCCCGACGTGGCCGGCGTACGGCTGGTGAGCACCGAACTCGACGGCACCGACCCCCGCCCGTTCCTGACCATCGGCCCCGGGCCGGGCCTGGTCCTGTTCGACCACGCCCCACGATCGGGAGCATGGTCGGCCTGACCGGGCGCGGCCGGCCGCCCGCGCCCCGGTCCCTCGTCGCATCGATAACTCCTGGGTTAACCCCGGTTCCGAGATCGGCCGTTGTTCGGGAGCGGCGCACGCGCGAATCTTGAGGTGTCGGAAAGAACGGCACGGCGGACCACCGAGGAAAGCCACTGCCTCGACGCCAACACCTCATCACCACAAGGGAGTTCATCTTGGCCGCCATCAACGACACGCTCGTCGCCGGGTCGACCGCCAAGGCCCGCACCCGCGACACCGTTGGCCGCTGGCTCACCGCCGGCGCAGTCGCGAACACCCTGATGGCCGGCACCTACGTCGCCTTCTCCGCGGTCGTCATGCCGTGGCTCGGCACCAAGGACGACGCCGACTTCGTGACCACCATGCAGGACATCAACACCGGCATCGAGAACCCGCTGTTCTTCGCGGTCTTCACCGCCGCCATGGCCGCCCCCGCCGTCGCCGCCTGGAAACTCCGCAGGCTCGGCGGCGGCACCGCCATGAAGTGGGCCCTCGCCGCCCTCGCCCTCTACACCACCACCGTCCTGACCACCTCCGGCATCAACGTCCCCCTCAACCAGGCACTCGCCCACGCCGGCAGCGTCGACCCGGGCAAGTCCCGCGCCGACTTCGAAACCACCTGGAACATCTGGAACGGCATCCGCGCCGTGCTGTCCACCGCCGCCGCCGTCGCCATGGTCAAGGCCGTACGGCTGTACCGCCGCAACCGCGTCTGACCTCGGTTCGACCCAAACCGACCGTGAACGCGCTTATGACGCACGGGTGTTCGGGCACCTTCCGGACGAGTCACCGAGTGACCCCGGTACCCGAGCGGCAGCGCCGTCAGAGTGGGCCAATGGACGATCACACCGTCACCAAACGTGTCATCGCGGTACTCGACGCGGTCGCCGCCCAGCGCGCCCCTGTTTGGCCGGCCGAACCGGCGCGCCGCACCACAATCCCCGGACCGACCGTGCGACGCATCGCACACGACCCGGTCCGCCGCGGACCGTGCGCGTACGGCGCGCACGACCGGCGGCGGCGAACCCGCGGGCACGATGGTGTGATCGCGGCCGCGGGTGCCCATCGGCGGGTCGAACCCGCGTGCGGGAGGGGCTACATCGGGGTGACGTACGCCCCGGCGATGCCGCCGTCGACCAGGAATTCGGCCGCGTTCACGAACGACGCGTCGTCGCTGGCCAGGAACGCGACCGCGGCGGCCAGTTCCTCGGGCTCGGCGAACCGGCCCACCGGGATGTGCACCAGGCGGCGCGCGGCCCGCTCGGGGTCCTTGGCGAACAGCTCCTTCAGCAGCGGGGTGTTCACCGGTCCCGGGCACAGCGCGTTGACCCGGATGCCCTCGCGGGCGAACTGCACGCCCAACTCGCGCGACATCGCGAGCACGCCGCCCTTGGACGCGGTGTAGGAGATCTGCGAGGTCGCCGCGCCCATCACCGCGACGAACGACGCGGTGTTGATGATCGAACCGCGGCCCTGCCGGCGCATGTACGGCAGCGCGGCCTTGCAGCACAGGAACACCGAGGTCAGGTTGACCTCCTGGACCCGGCGCCAGGCGTCCAGGCCGGTGGTCAGGATCGAGTCGTCGTCGGGCGGCGAGATGCCGGCGTTGTTGAACGCGACGTCCACCGAGCCGTAGGCGTCGAACGCGGCCTTGAACAGCGCCTCGACCTGTTCCTCGTTCGTCACGTCGACTCGGACGAACAGGCCGCCCACCTCGGCGGCGGCGGCCTTGCCCGACGCCTCGTCGATGTCGGCGCACACCACGTTGGCGCCCTCGGAAGCCAGTCGCCGGGCGGTGGCCAGGCCGATTCCGCTGCCCGCTCCCGTGACGACGGCGGTACGGCCGACCAGGCGGCGGCACACGGGGGTCTGCTCGGTCACTTAGTTCTCCTCGGTGCTGATGAACACGTTCTTCGTCTCGGTGAAGGCGACCAGGGCGTCCGGACCCAGTTCGCGGCCCAGGCCCGATTGCCCGAACCCGCCGAAGGGGGTCGAATAGCGGACACTGCTGTGCGAGTTGACCGACAGGTTTCCGGCCCGGACTGCCCGCGAAACGCGAAGCGCGCGCCCGACGTCGCGGGTCCACAGGGATCCGGACAGGCCGTACGCGGTGGCGTTGGCGAGCCTTACCGCGTCGGCCTCGTCGTCGAAGGGCAACACGACGGCCACCGGGCCGAAGATCTCCTCGACGGCGGTCCGGTCGGCCGCGGACTCCGGGGCGAGCACCGTGGCCGGATACCAGAAGCCCTTGCCGGCCGGCACCTCGCCGCGGATCAACGCCGGCGCGTCCTCGCGCACATACGAGCGCACCCGCTCGCGGTGGGCCGCGGAGATCAGCGGCCCCATGTGCGTGTCGGGGTCGTTCGGATCGCCGACCCGGAAGGCCCGTACCGCCGGTTCGAGCAGTTCCAGGAATCGGTCGTACACCGTACGCTGCACCAGGATCCGGGTGCGCGCACAGCAGTCCTGCCCGGTGTTGTCCAGGAATCCGCCGGGGGCGGCGGCCGCGGCGGCCTCGACGTCCGCGTCGGCGAAGACGATGTTCGGGCTCTTGCCGCCGAGTTCGAGGGTGATCCGCTTCAGCCCGGCGGCGCAGCGGGCCATGATGTCCTTGCCCACGGCCGTGGAGCCGGTGAACACCACCTTGGCCACGCCCGGGTGCTCGACCAGAGCCCGTCCGGTCACCGGGCCCGCGCCCGGCAGCACCTGGAACAGTCCCTCCGGAAGCCCCGCCGCCAGGCCCAGTTCGGCCAGGCGCAGCGCGGTCAACGGGGTGGTTTCGGCGGGCTTGAGCAGGACGGCGTTGCCGGCCGCGAGCGCCGGGGCCAGGGCCCAACCGGCGATCGGCATCGGGAAGTTCCACGGCGCGATCACCGCGACCACGCCGAGCGGTTCGTGGAAGGTGACGTCGAGGCCGCCGGCCACGGGGATCTGTCGGCCGTTCAACCGCTCGGCCCCGCCCGCGGCGTAGTCGAGCAGATCGCGGACGTTGCCCGCCTCCCAGCGCGCGTTGCCGATCGGGTGTCCGGCCTCGCGGACCTCCAACCGGGCCAGTTCCTGCAGGTGTTCGTCCACCACGACGGCGAACCGGCGCAATACGCGGGCCCGGTCCCCGGGGGCGCGGGCCGCCCAGTGTTCCGCGGCCCGGGCGGCGCGGATCACCGCCGCGTCCACCTCGGCGACGGGCGTCGCCGCGACGGTGGCGACGATCTCCTCGGTGGTCGGGTCGATGATGTCGTGCTCGTGCGGCCCGTCCGGCGCGAATCGGCCGTCGGGTGCCTGGTGTTCGGACAACGTTCCGATCCTCACATACGCTCGAAGGAGCGGAAGCGCTCCCAGTCGGTGACCGCGGTGTCGTACGCGTCCTGTTCGACACGCGCCATGTGGAGGTAGTGCTCCACCACCTCCGCGCCGAAGGCGTCCCGGGCGATCGTGGACTGCGCCCACAACTCGGCGGCCTCGCGCAACGTGCCCGGTACGTGCGGCGCGTCGCCCGTGTAGGCGTTGCCCGTGCACGCCTCGCCCGGATCCAGTTCGTGCTCGATGCCGTACAGCCCGGCGGCGATCATCCCCGCGACCGCGAGGTAGGGGTTGACGTCGCCGCCGGGGAGGCGGTTCTCGAAGCGGTGCGCGTGGCCGTGTCCGACCACCCGCAGCGCACACGTGCGGTTGTCCGGGCCCCACGCCACGGCGGTCGGCGCGAACGAGCCGGGACGGAAACGTTTGTACGAGTTGATGTTGGGGGCGTACAGCAGGGTGAACTCGCGCATCGCGGCCAATTGTCCGGCCAGGAAGTGCCGCATCGTCTTCGACATGCCGTAGGCGCCGGCCTCGTCCGCGAGCACGGGCCGGCCGGCCTCGTCACGCACGGACAGGTGGATGTGGCACGAGTTGCCCTCGCGCTCGTCGTACTTGGCCATGAAGGTGAGCGACATGCCCTCCTGCGCGGCGATCTCCTTGGCCCCGGTCTTGTAGACGGTGTGCTGGTCGCAGGTGACCAGTGCCTCGTCGTAGCGGAAGGCGATCTCGTGCTGTCCGAGGTTGCATTCGCCCTTGGCCGACTCGACGGTCATCCCGGCCGCGCCCATCTCGTTGCGGATGCGGCGCAGCAGCGGTTCGACCCGGCCGGTGCCCAGGATCGAGTAGTCCACGTTGTACTGGTTGGCCGGCGTCATCCCGCGGTAGGCGCGGTCCCAGCCGGCTTCGTAGGTGTCCTTGAAGACAATGAACTCGAGTTCGGTGCCGGCGTGCGCGGTCCAGCCGCGTTCGGCGAGCCGGTCCAGTTGGCGGCGCAGGATCTGGCGCGGCGAGGCCACCACCGGGGAGCCGTCGTGCCACACGAGGTCTGCGGTCAGTTGGGCGGTGCCGGGGTGCCAGGGGGTGCGGCGCAGGGTGGCGAGGTCGGGGCGCAGCACGAAGTCGCCGTAGCCGCGCTCCCAGGACGACATCGCGTAGCCCGAGACGGTGTTCATGTCGGTGTCCACGGCGAGGAGGTAGTTGCAGCCCTCGGTGCCGTGGGAGAGCGTGTCGTCGAGGAAGAACCGGGCGGCGAAGCGCTTGCCCTGGAGCCTGCCCTGCATGTCGGTGAAGGCCAGGACTACCGTGTCGATTTCCCCGGTGTCGACGAGTGCGCGCAGCTCGTCGACGGACAGCGGGGGCGTTCGGTCTGCCAAGGGAATGCCTCCTGTCGGTCCAACCGGAAGCCATAAGGTATGGCCGTGAACCATTGATTGGGAAGAGCTGGAGGGGAGGGATCGTGGCCGAGGTATCGGGGGCGGACCACCGGGACCGGTTGTCGCCGCTGCTGCGCCCGGTTCGCACGGGCAACGGCTTCGAGGAGGCGCTGGAGCAGATTCTCCAGGTGATCCGGCTCGGCCTGGTCGCGGACGGCGGCCGGCTGCCGGCCGAGCGCGAGTTGGCCGATCGGCTGGGGGTCAGCCGGGTGACCCTGCGCGAGGTGCTGAAGGTACTGACCGACCAGGGCATCGTGGAGAGCCGCCGGGGACGCTACGGCGGAACCTTCGTGCGTGAGCGTCCGGGGCCGGTGGGCGACGGCTCGGCGGCCGAGCTGCGGCGGCGGATCGCGCGGGTGGACGTGGAGGACACGCTGCGCTTTCGCGAGGTGCTGGAGGTGGGCGCGGCGGGGTTGTGCGCGGCGCAGGGCCTGGACCAGGCGCAGGCCGCGCGGTTGCGGGCGGCGCTCGACCGGACCCGGGACGCGCCGCTGGCGGAGTATCGGCGCTGCGACACGCTGCTGCATCTGACCCTCGCGGAGTTGTGCGGTTCGCCCTCGCTGGCCGCCCAGTACGCGGCGGTTCGGGCCACCGTGAACGATCTGTTGGACTGTATCCCGTTGCTGGTGCGCAATCTGGAGCATTCGCAGCATCAGCACACCGCGCTGGTCGACGCGATCCTGGAGGGCGACCCGGACGCGGCGGCCGAGGTGATGCGCGAACACTGCGCGGGAACGGCGGCCCTGCTGCGCGGCTTTCTGGCCTGACGGGGGCGACGGGGCGGCACGGTCGAGGGTGATCGCGGGCGCGTGACGGTCTTCCGCGCCCACCGCGTCGCCGCACCGAACACCCCGCGAGACCTGCCGCCGCACCCCGCGACCCGCCTCCCGGGCACCGCGCGACGCCCCCGCCGCACCCCCCGCGACTCCGCCTCCCGGGCACGGTGCGAAGCCCCGTCGAGGCCTCCCACGACGCTTCTTTTCGGGTCCACCGGGCCTTGCGCATGTCGATATCGATTCGCCCCGGGGTCTTGCGCCGCCCCGACCCAACCGGCAAAGGTATGCGCTCGAACCAATAATCACCCCTCCCCCTCACCCTCCCTCCCGTCAGGAGTGGCTCGTGGTCGACGACATGGCAGCGCGCACGAAGCAGGGCGGCGGCACCGACACGACCGCCGCGCCCGGCTCGCCCGGCACGGCCGGCACGGCCGGCACGGCCAGCACGGCGGACACCTACCTGGAGAAGCGCACCCTGCGCCGCGGCAGCGCCGGCTGGTTGCTGCTGACCGGCCTGGGTGTGGCCTACGTGGTCTCGGGCGACTTCTCCGGGTGGAATTACGGCCTGGCCGAGGCCGGCTTCGGCGGGCTGGCGATCGCCGCCGCGCTGATGGGCCTGATGTACACGTGCATGGTGTTCTCGCTGGCCGAGCTGGCCTCGATCCTGCCCGCGGCGGGCGGCGGCTACGGCTTCGCGCGCCGCGCCCTCGGCACGTGGGGCGGCTTTTTGACCGGGACCGCGATCCTGATCGAGTACGTCCTGGCCCCGGCCGCGATCGTGATCTTCATCGGCGACTATGTGGAGTCGCTGAACCTGTTCGGCCTGGAGTCGTCGTGGCCGGTCTACCTCGCCTGCTTCGTGATCTTCATCGGCATCCACCTGTGGGGCGTCGGCGAGGCGCTGCGGTTCAGCTTCGTGGTGACCGGCATCGCGGTGGCGGCGCTGCTGATCTTCGCGGTCGGCGCGTTCACCGAGTTCGACGGCGGCGGGCTGAACGACATCCCGGTCGACCACGACGCGCTCGGCGCCAACTCGTGGCTACCGTTCGGCCTGCTCGGCATCTGGTCGGCGTTCCCGTTCGGGATGTGGTTCTTCCTGGGTGTGGAGGGGGTGCCGCTGGCCGCCGAGGAGACGAAGGATCCGGCCCGTACGCTGCCCAAGGCGATGGGCCTGTCGATCGGCGTGTTGCTGCTGCTGGCCGTGCTCACCTTCCTGGCCGCGACCGGGGCGCACGGGTCGAACGCGGTCCTGGACGCGGGCAACCCGCTGGTGACCGCGCTCCAGGGCGACGGTGATCCGACCGCGCTGAGCCGGTTCGTCAACTACGCGGGTCTGGCCGGCCTGGTGGCCTCGTTCTTCTCGCTGATCTACGCCGGGTCGCGGCAGCTGTTCGCCCTGTCCCGAGCCGGTTACCTGCCCCGTTTCCTGTCCCTGACCAGCCGCCGCAAGGCGCCGTGGCTCGGCCTGGTGGTCCCCGGCGCGCTAGGCTTCACGCTGGCCGCCTGGAGCGGGGACGGCGCCCGGATGCTCAACATCGCGGTGTTCGGCGCGACGATCTCGTACGCGCTGATGTCGCTGTCGCACATCGTGCTCCGCCGCCGCGAACCCGACCTGCCCCGGCCGTACCGCACGCCCGGCGGCAGCCTCACCTCGTCGGTGGCCTTCGTACTCGCCTGCTCCGCGCTGGTCGCCACGTTCCTGGTGGACAAGGAGGCCGCGTTCATCGCGCTGGGTGTGTACGCGGTCGCGCTCGCGTACTTCGCGCTGTACAGCCGGCATCGTCTGGTGGCGAACGCGCCGGAGGAGGAGTTCGCGGCGCTGGCCGCCGCCGAGGCCGAACTCGACCGGGACTGACCCGGACGCCCGCCCGTACCCGACCCGTCGACCCCCGCGCCCCCGCCCGACCCCGACCCCGACCCCACCGAACCCCGGCACCCGTCCGCCGCGCACCGTGAGGAACCGAGCCGCCCGCCATGCCCAAGCCCCTGATCGGTATCAGCACCTACCACGAGGAATCCGTCCGCTGGGGCGCGTGGCACCAGCCCGCCGTCCTGGTCCCGCTCGACTACCCGACGTACTTCCGGCGCGCCGGCGGCCTGGCGGTCCTGCTGCCGCCGGACGAGCCCGAGGCGGCGGCCGAGACGGTGGCGCGGGTGGACGCGGTGGTGATCGCGGGCGGGCCGGACGTGCGGCCGGAGCGCTACGGCGCGCAGCCGCATCCGCGGACCGGGCCGGCCAACGAAGCGCGCGACGTCTGGGAGATCGCGCTGATCGAGGCGGCCCTCGGGTCGAACACCCCGCTCCTGGCCATCTGCCGGGGCATGCAACTGCTCAACGTGGTGCTCGGCGGCACGCTGATCCAGCACCTGCCGGACGTGGTCGGCCACGGCGACCACTCCGGCCCGCCGGGAACACTGGCCGCGCACGTGGTGGAACCGCTCCCCGGCACGCTGTTCGGATCGCTGGGCGCGGAGCCGTACGAGGTGCCGACCTACCACCACCAGGCGGTGGACCGGCTCGGCGACGGCCTCGTGGTGGGTGCCCGGGCCCGGGACGGCATCGTGGAGGCCGTGGAGCTGCCGGGCGACGGCTTCGTACTCGGCGTGCAGTGGCACCCCGAGGCGGGCTTGGACACGCGCGTCGCCGACGCCCTGGTCGCCGCCGCCCGCCGGCCGCACCTCGTGTCCGCCCGACGCCCCGAGGCTGCGCCGCACACCGCCACGGTCACCGATTTCCCCTCGCCGGTCGCCTGAGGCCAGGCTCACAGGCCCTTGGCGCGCCGGGCCGGGTCGGGGGACATGGTCGCCTCGATCAGCGACTCCAGATCGGGGTCCGCCCACGGCCGGGCGTCGACCAGCGGTGTGCGGCGCCGGCCGGTGGCGATGTCCTCCAGGATGTCGGCGGCGCCGACCCCGTCGCCGACCTGCCGGTCGGTGGCGGGCGGGCGACCGGTCCACGCGGCCCGGAAGGAGGCGCCGAGGCTGTACACCTCGGCGGCGTCGCTGAGCTCGATGTGCTCGCCGGGCCCGGTGTCCAGGAGGCGCCTGGCTATCTCGGGCGCGGTGGTCAGGTCCATACCGCCCCGATAGGGCACCGGCAGCGGGAGCAGGTCGGGGTGCTGGGCGAGGTCGTGGTCGATGAACTCGATCTCGCCTCCCGGGGTGACCAGGATGTTCATCGGCTGGATGTCGCCGTGGTGCCAGCCCGCCGCGTGCAGCCGGGCCAGCCCCGCGAACGCCCGGTGTGCCAGGACCGGCAGGTGATGCGCCCGGCCGGGACCGCCGCGTCGGGCGGAGGCGCACCACCGCCACAGGGTCACCCCGGGTCGCCACTCCACCGCGGTCCACAACCCGGCGCCCACGCGCCCGCAGGTGCCCGAGACCGGATACAGCCCCTGCTTGCGCAACAGCGTCAGCGCCCGCGCCTCGTGGCGCAGCGGGACGGCCTCCGCCGGGCTCTCCGCGGTCTTGATCCGCCACTGTCCCGCCCGCCAGGCGTTGGTGTGGTGCGCGGTCAGCGGACGCGGGCGGTCGGCGATGCCGAGGGCGTCCAGCGCGGCGGCGAGCAGCGGATCCATTCCCCGATCTTCGCAGGCCCCCGGGACACCGTGGACGGCCTGGGGGGATGACGACGGGTCTTCGGGTCACGCGAGGGGCGCGCGCTCAGCCGCAGACGGCGCGGAGGGGGTCGCTCGGTCGGCTGCGGCCGTGCCGCAGGGTGTGGGCGATCCGGGCGGATATCGGCAGCCCGGTCGCGCTCTCGATCCAGCCGAACTCGCCGACGCAGTTGGTCTCCAGGTAGGTCCAACCGGCGGCGGTGACCACGAAGTCCAGGGCGGCGTAGGTAAGTCCGAGATCGCGGACGTGCTCGACACAGGCCCGTGCCAGGTCCGGCGGCGGGGTGATCACCCGGTGCTCGCACGCGTCGGCGGGCACGGCGCGCCAGTCCAGTTCGCCGTCGGTGGTGATCGCCGCGGCGAAGACCCGGTCGTCGACGACCGTCACCCGCGCGTCGAACAGCCGGTCCTCGACCAGGGCCTGGAGGTAGTGCAGGGTGCCGGCGATCCCGGTCAGGTCGTCGGAGAGCCGGATGCGCGTGGTCGGGATGAACGTGGTGTGCCGCTGGGTCAGCGCCTTGACCACGACCTTGTCCCGATGCGCGGCGATGAACGCGCGTGCGGCCCCGGGATCGCTGGTGAACAGCGTGTCGGGCACGGTGAAGCCGCGCCGCGCGGCGGCCCGCAGCTGGGTGGGTTTGTGGCGTGATGCCTCGACCACGGTGGGATCGTCGATCCACACCTTCAGCGGCTGCGCGCGCAACAGGCCGAGCAGCGCGGTGGTGTTCTCGTCCGCCCGCCAGCGCTCCTCGGCGGGGGCCAGCGTGTCGGGGCGGGTGGGCTTGCGCCAGTAGACGGCGCAGTGCTCGTCCAGGGTCACCGTCGCGGTACCGGAACTCAACACGGTGCGCCAGCGCCCACCGCTGAAGTGCCCGGTGACCAGCGGCCGTTCGCGCATTCGCCCCGGATCCAGACGCAGGACGGCCGTCGGGCCGCCGAGGAGGTGAGCCGCCACCATGTCGGCGGTCAGATCCTCCTCGGTGGCCACGATCACGACGCCCGCGCCGTGATCAGTCATCCTTCTTGTAACCCCGGGGTTCCTGGGTGCCGGTGTAGGTACCGGAGTTCACCGCGTGGATCAGCAACTTCCCACCCGCGGTGACGTTGACGCACAGATCCGGGTCGTAGTGGTGACGGGGCAGCACGGGCGCCCCACCCATGGGAACCCGGGCCCTGCGGCCGAGGATCAAGGGACCGGTCATGGCCTCTCCTGACTGTGAATGTGCGACGACCCGAAACGGTGCGTCATGTTCATCAACGCTGAGACTGCCCCGTTCAGTTGCACTCACGGCCAAAGAAGCCAACCGGCTTCCCGCTTCCACCCCACACCGCCCGTCCCCGCGCCGGGCCGTTTGCCCTCGATGCCCGAATCGAGCACGCACCCGGCGAACCGACGGGGTCTACAGGTATCCGCCGTTGACGCGCAGGATCTGCGCGTTGACCCAGGACGCGTCGGGGCCGAGCAGGTAGGCGATGGCCGCCGCGGCCTCCCGGAAGTCGCCGAGGCGCCGAAGGGGGACCCGGGCCGCGAATCCCCGGAGGTCCTGCTCGGTCTTGCCCGCGCGGAAGGTCGGGGTGTCCAGCAGCCCCGGGGCCACGGCGTTGACCCGAATGCCGCGCGATCCCAGTTCCTTGGCCAACACCCGGGTCAGCGCTTCGACACCGGCCTTGGCCGCGAGGGTCGCACCCAATCCCGGGATGCCGATCGGAACGGCGGAGGAGGAGACGGTGACGATGCCGCCCCCGGGTCGAAGGCGGGTGGCCGCTTCCCGCAACGTGTGCAGCGTGCCGAGGAGGTTGACGTTGATCTGCTCGGCGACGACGTCGTCATCGCTGTCGGCGATGGACCGGACGACACTCGTACCGGCGCATGCGACCAGGGCGTCGACGTCGCCGAACCTCTCGCAGGCGCGGTCGAACAGGGCGCTCACCTCGTGTCGACGGGTGACATCGGCTCGGATCGTGATCACCGATCCGCCGGCCTGTTCGATCCCGGAGGCGATTTCGGCGGCCTGTCGCGCACTGCGGTGATAGGCCAACGCGACATTCCAGCCCTGCCGACGACCCGCGCGGACCGTACCCGCGAGTCCATCATCTCCCGCAGATTGGCGTCGCTGTAGCGGCAACCGACGCTGCGTCCGGCCAGGTTGATCACCACATCGTTACCGTCGAGGGCCTCGACCCAACTCCCCGGCGTCTCCCCGTCCCACCGGACCTCACCTGCCCCCGCGGCTCGCCGGGACAACACCGTCACCTCGTGTCCCGAAGCCGCCAAGGCCCGCCGCAGGATCCCACCCACCTGCCCGGTCCCGCCGGGAATGACCACCTTCATGGAGCCCCCTCGATCCGAGGGAGCCGACGCTAGCCGGAAAAGTTGAACATGTTCAAAAATGATGCGGGGCCGACTCGGCGACCGGGAGCCGACCCGGAGCCGCCTTCCCCCGGGCCCGGCGCATCCGGGGCCGGGGGAAGGCGGGTCGGTCAGTCGTGGTCGGAGGGGTGGACCGTGCCGGCGTAGCGGCGGGTGAAGCCGTCGGGGGCGGTGATCGTGATGTCGTAGCGGCCGTGTTCGTCGGTGGGCCAGGAGACCGAGTCGTGGGCGCGCGGGCCGATCCAGTGGTCGCGCGCGGTGCCGCCGAAGTCGTTCGGGGTGATGGTGAAGCGGACTTCCGTGTCACCGTCGTTGCCCAGTCGCAGGTCGAGCCGCGCCGAGTCCGGCCGGCGCCCGCGCAGCGTGGCCCGGACCGACGGCACCGGGATGTCGCGCTGCGGCTCGCGCACCACGGTGCCGGCGAAGCGTCGTACGAAGCCGTCCGCCCCGTGCACGCTGAAGTCGTAGGCGCCGTCCGTGCCCGCCGCCTCCCACACGTACGTCGCGCTCTTGCCGGCCGCCACCGTGAACGGCGTTCCGGCGAACGGCAGCGCGATGTTCGGGAACACGGTGAAGTGGTAGCCCACGGTGCCGTCGTTGACCAGCGTGCACACCACCCGACCGGTGCCCCGGTCCACGGTCGTGTCCGCCCACGGCCGGTACGGCAGCGGCCGATGCGGCCGGTAGCCGGGTTCCTGGACCGGCACCTGCTGGGCGCCGGGCTCGGGCAACCGCACACCGGGCAGCGCCTTGGCCGCGTCCGCCTTGGCGATCAGCTCGTTCGTGTCCGGCAGCGCCGGGATGGTGAAGTCGGGCCGGCCGAAGTCGAAGCACGAGGTCAGGTCGCCGCAGACGGTGCGCCGCCACGCGGATATGTTGGGCTCCGCGACCCCCGTCACCGTCTCCAGGAAGCGCAGCACCGACGTGTGGTCGGCCACCTGCGAGTTCACCCGCCCGCCCCGGCTCCACGGCGAGACCACCCACAGCGGCACCCGCGACCCGAGACCGATCGGCCGCCCGCCGACGAACTCCTCGGGCGTACCCGGCTCCGGCATCGGCGGCACCACGTGGTCGAAGTACCCGTCGTTCTCGTCGTACATCAGCAGGAACACGGTGTGCTTCCACACCTCGGGGTTGGCGAACATCGACCGCAGCGCCGTATTCACCCAGTGCGCCCCGTAGTTCGGCCCGGCGTCGGGGTGTTCGCTGAACAGGTACGGCGCGACCAACCAGGAAACCGTCGGCAGGGTGCCGTCCTTGCAGTGCGCGTCGAACGCACTCAGGTCCCACTTGGTCATCGCGTTCACATACCGCGGGTCGTCCTTGGCGAACGTGTGGAACTGCTTGAAGTACGACAGCCCGTTGTCGTCGTAGTCGCCGTAGCGCTCGTCCTTGCTCGGGTTGTGGTACACCCGCCAGCTCACCCCGGCGGCGGACAACCGCTCGGCGTAGGTGGTCCAGTCGGCGACCGGGTTGTCCGTCACGGGGGTGTTGTCGATCCACGGCCCCGTGGTGCCGTCCCGACCGGGTCCCGCCGTGCCCGACCACAGGTAGAGCCGGTTGGGGTCGGTGGGCCCGTTGAGCGAGGTGAAGTACGCGTCGCAGACGGTGAACGCGTCGGCGAGGGCGTACTGGTACGGGATGTCCTCCCGGGTGAAGTAGCCCATCGACCGCTCGCCCTTGGCCGCCACCCAGCGGTTCTGCGCGCCGTTGTTGACCGCGGTGTGCCCGGTGCTCCAGTCGTGCGGGAGGCCGCCGGCGTTCTGCGCGTTGTACTTGGTGGAGTCCATCCGGTACGGCAGCAGATAGCCGCCGTCGGTGCGGCCCGGGTGCGGTTGGCGGAACACGTCGCCGCCGCCCGGCAGGACCAGCCCCTGCCGGTCGGCGAAGCCCCGCACCCCCGCGAGGGCGCCGAAGTAGTGGTCGAAGCTGCGGTTCTCCTGCATCAGGATCACCACGTGGCGCACGTCCTTGATGCTGCCCGGCGCGGGCCGGCGGGCGGCGTCCACGGCCGGATCCGGATCCGCCTGCGCGGGCGTCGCGGTGAGACCCACCGCGCCGGCCGCGCCGACGGCCGCGGAGGCCCCCACGAAGGAGCGGCGGCTGAACTCGGTCATGGCGAAGCGACCTTTCGGGAAAGGGGTATTGACGGGCAGTCAGGCGCGGACGCCGAAGGTGGCCACGGCGGCGGCATGGTCGCTGGGCCAGCCGTTCGCGGCCGTGTCCGGGATCGGCTTGGGCCAGCCGGTGACCAGGATGTGCGCCTCGTCGGCGGACAGCGGCCCGGCCGTGTACAGCGCGTCGATCCGGTCCTGGGGCTGGGCCGGGTCCACCGGCGACCAGGTGTTGCCGGGCTCGCGGGCCGGGTCGCGGTGCGCGGCCCGGAAGACGTCGACGAGGCGGGCCTGGTCGAGCAGTTGGGTGACCGGCCAGCGCACCGGGCCCGTCGTGCCGTGGCTGCCGGCGGTGCGTACGGTCCAGTCCAGGTGCGAGGGCGAGGACAGCGCGGCGGCCAGCAGCACCGGGGTGTCCCGGGACGCGCCCAGGTCCGGGGCCATCGCGGTGACCAGGTTCTGCGCCTGCCGGTAGCGCAGGCTCGCCCACTCGGCCGCCTCCGCCTGCGCGGGGGTGCGCCCCCGCCGGATCCCGAGCGGCCCGTAGTCGCCCTCGTCCAGACGCGCGTTCCACACCCGCACGGGACGCACGCCCGGCGCCCGCACCGTGGCGGCGATCGCGGGCAGATCACGATCCTCGGGCCGCGTGTCGGCGAGCGGATACCGGCTGATCAGCGCGAGCCCTCCCGGGTCCTCGTACACCGCCCACCCGAGCGCCTCGGCCAGCGAAGTACCCAGCGTGCCGCCGGTGTCCTGGAGCGCGAGCACGTCCAGGCCCTGGGTGAGCACGAGTCGCAGCAGCTTGGTGAGCGCGCCGTCCACGTGCCGGCCCCCGTCCCAGGCGTCGAGGGTGGCCACCTTCAACACGATGCCGCGCGGGTTGCGCCGCACCGGCACCTGCACGGCGAGCTGCGACGTGGCGCCGGTCGCGCCGTCGCGGCCCTCGACGGTCAGTACGCCCGGGTGGTGCGTGCCGGCGCGCGGGGCCTTCGCGGTGACGGTGCCGTCGACGCCGACGCTCAGCCAGTCGTCGCCGCCGCGGGCCCGGAACGTGACGCCCCGGCCGTTCTGTTGCCCGTCGGCCGCGGTCCACAGGCCGGCCAACCGCACCACGGCCGCCTCCCCCGCCACGACCGCCGAGGTGGTGAGGGTGTCGACGGCGAACCGGGGCCGCGGCGGCACCGGTCGGGCCGCGAAGCCGAACGGCGCGCTCTGCGCGAGAATCCCGTAGCCGTCCTTGGCCAACAGGTAGGCGGTGTACGGCCCGTCGGTGAGCCCCTGGGTCTCCAGGGTCACCTCGCCCTCGGCGGCTGTGACGTACTTCCAGACCAGCGAACCCCCGTTGCCCGGCACGCGGGCGCCGTCGTACACCCCGACCCAGTTCTTCGGGTGCGGCGCGTCGGTGGCGAAGCGGAAGGTCAGTTGATCACCCTCCTTCGGCGCGGTGGGGCGCACAAGGGTGAGCGAGCTCCCAGACATGTCGTCGATTCCTTTCCGGTACGGGGAGGTGGCAGTGGTACGAGGGGCATCCGGGTGGTGCGGTACACCGACTCGGGGAGACTCAGCCGAGAACGTTCCGGCAGGCGGCGCCGCGTAGGACCACCACTCGGCAATCGCACGCCATGCCCGACCCGCGCCCGAGCGCGGCGGCGCGACCGGCGAGGACCGGTATGTCGCGGCCACGGGTGGTGGACACGGAAGTACTCCAGGCAGAAGTCGAGTTGGCCAAACGGTTCGGCTCAGTAGGCCGGCGACCGATGTCCGGCACATGAACACCCGCGCACACCCGAACGAGCTTCACGGGAAGACCCGGCGCACCCGAGGACCGCCCGAACCCACGAGCGAGGGCGGGGCGGTCGGTCACGTCCCGCCACCGAAGGCCACTCGGCGTGAATCCGCGGGCCGGAAAGACGACACCGGCCCGGCGCCCGACGGCGCAATTCATCCCGATTCGGCAGCGAATGTTCGTGCCGGCGCGAGGTGGAGAGTTAAATAGATGGAGTCACCCCATGCGCGTCGGAGACTCGAGGAGGCGCGCGTATACCGACGCGCATCCGCACGCGCCCGCCCCGTGAGCGGGAGCCCCGGAGGCGGCCGGCCCCGGGGTTTTCCCGACCCCCGGGCGTACCGCTCCCGCCCCGAAGCCGCGTGCGCCGACCCGGGCCGGACGACGGCCCGAGGCACCCGTGCCGTGCCCCGTGTCCGCCGGCGGCCCCGCACCGCAGACCGATAGGAAAAGAAGGTCCGATGCACATGCCGATGCGATGGGAATCATTCCTCGCGGCAGTCCGGGAGCGGGGCGAATACGCCTCGCCCGAAGAGGCCGAACGTGCCATCCGGGTCGTACTCGCGCTCCTGGGCGCCCACTTGGTCGGCGCCGAACGTGCCGAACTGGCCCCGCGGTTGCCGGAGACCTGCGCGCTGGTACTGCTCAACCCGCTTCCCGCGCACGAACCGCTCAGTGCGGAGCGCTTCGTCCGCGCGACCGGCGCTTGGATCGACGGCGCGACCGACGAGACCGCGCTGTGGGACGTCGGGGCGGTGCTGAGCGTGGTGGCCGACGCCGCCGGCGAAGACCTGATGAACCGCCTGCTCCTGCAACTCCCGCCGGGCTACGACCTGCTCTTCGGCCGCCCTCGACCGGGCCGACCCCCGGAATGACCCAGCACGGACAAGACAAACGGACCACAGTCCGCTAAGTTAAGCGGACCACGGTCCGAATACCGTTTCGGGCCTGCGTACTCTCCGGGAGTCGTCATGGCACGAACTCGTACATGGGCACGGACCTGGACAGGGGCACGTCGGCGGCGGAGCCGGGCCCTCTTGGCCGCCTTGGCCCTCGCCCCGGCGCTCGGCGTGGGCAGCGTCGCGTCGGCCTCGGCCGACACCGCACCCACGGCCGCCGCGTACGACAAGGTCGTCTACCACCACCACCGCCCCGGCGTCGGCACACCGTGCGAGGGCCTGGCCGGCTGCACGTACGCGCAACTCACCGGCGACCCGAGGACCGGCCCGTCCGAGGCGATGTTCACGCTCAAGGCGGGCACCCGCTTCGCCCCCCACTGGCACACCAGCCCGGAACACGTCGTCGGCGTGTCGGGCACCGTGCTCTGGAACGTCGAGGGCCACAAGCGCTACCGCGTCGGCGCCGGCGACTTCCTGTCCTACCCGAGCAGGGCCGTGCACTGGGGCCAATGCGCACCGGGCGCCGACTGCGTCTACTACGTCTACGACGAACTCCCGTACGACTTCCACCCGGCCGACTGACCCACCATCGCCGACCGCGCCGAACGACCCTCAGACGCGGGCCAGTTCGGCGTTCGCGCGCTCTGTGATCAGCGCCAGGACGCGGCCGGCGACGGCCAGGTCCTCGGGGGCGATGTCGGCGTAGACGCGGGCGGAGATCCCGGCGGTCTCGGCCGTGGTGGTGTCGTACGACGTGCGCCCGGCGTCGGTGAGCCGGAGCCGGGTCGCGTCCGCCGGGTCCGCCTCGACCAGCTTCGCGGCCACCAACTCCTCGACGACGCCGCGCACCACGGACTCGGACTCCTTCAGCGAACCGGTCACCTCGCCGACGAGTTCGTCGCGACCGACGGGCCCGTCCGCGACGGCGACGACCCGCAGCGTGACGCTCTGATGGAAGGTGACCCCGTGGCGGGCCAACACCCGCTCCAGCAGGGCCCGCCCGGCGTAGTGCGCCAGCGCGAGGGCGCGGGGGGTGACCGGGGGTGCGGTGATGGTCATGGTTGCTCCTTGATTGGTGCGGATACGAGCCCGGGAGTGAGGCCGCCGTGGCGCTCGTGATCGCCGGGCCGATGACAATTACAGTACATGGCTACCATGTCCATGGCTACTATCATTCGACAGTCGGCCCCGGCGGTCGAGCCACGACCGGCCCGAAAATCCGGTGCGTCGCCTCCACCCGATCGTCAGACTCGCCCTCATGACCACCGACATCACGCGCATCAACCCCGACGACCTGCACCCGACGCCCGGCTATCACCACATCGCGGTCGTGGAGGCCGGGCGAACGGCCTTCCTGTCCGGCCAGTGCCCGCTCGACCGATCCGGCGCGCTGGTGGGCCCGGGCGATCTCGACGCGCAGATCGACCAGGTGGCCGCGAACGCGCTCGCCGCCCTCGGAGCGGTGAACGCCGGGCCGGAGCACGTCGTACGCTCCGTCATCTATGTGGTCAGCGCCGACCGCGCGGTCCTCGGCGCCGCCTGGGCCCGCCTCACCCGCTCCGACCTCGGCCCCGCGTTCACCACGGCGAGTACGCTCCTCGGCGTCGCGCAACTCGGCTTCCCGGGGCAGTTGGTCGAGGTCGAGCTCACGGCGGCACTGCCCGCCTGAGCACGCTTCGCGGCCCGATAGCCGGCCGACTCCCGTACCCACCCGGCGACTTCGGCGCCCCGCAGACCCCCGCGCCGTCCCGCGCGGGGGTCCATCCCGATGCGCTGCCGGACCTGCCGATCACGCTCCGGCTCAACCGGCTCCTCCTGCGGCGAAGGCGATCCCGACCGCGCCCGAACGTCCGGGGCTACGGCGACGTCGGCATCAAGCGCCGAGCACCGCCGGCGGCCACGGCGCCTGTCGGGGCCACGGCGCGGCCTCCTCCAACTGCGCGGCCACCCGCAGCAGTTGCGCCTCGGCGCCGAGCCGCCCGGTGAGCTGGATCGCCACCGGCAACCCGGCCTCGTCGAAGCCCGCCGGCACACTCGCCGACGGCAGTCCGGTCACGTTGAACACCGAGGTGAACCAGGTCATCTCGGCGGCGTGCGCGTACATGCTCGCCGGGTCGCTCGTGTCCAGCACGCCGAGTTCGGGCACCGGCACGCCCAACGTCGGGCTCAACCACACGTCGTACGCCTCGAAGAACGGCGCCACCTCCCGCCCGATCCGCACCACGGTCTGCAGCGCCCGCACCAGATCCGGCCCCCGCATCGCCGCCGTGCGCTCGTGGATCACCCGGGTGAACGGCTCGATGTCGTCCTCCCGCAACTCCCGGCCCAGTTCGGCCAACCGGTCCTCGATCTGGGCGTGCGTCGCCGCCGACATCACCTGCCCGAGCGCCTGCCCCGTGGCCGGTCCATCCCACACCGGCGCGGCCTCCTCGACCCGATGACCCAGTTCGGCGAGCAGCGCGGCCGTGCGCTCCACCGCGCGCACCGCCGCCGGGTGCGCGGCGACACCGTCCACGTTGGCCGTCGCGAACCCCACCCGCAGCCGGGTGGGCGCGGCGTCGAGCGCGGCCAGGAACGATCCGGCCGCCGGCGCCGGCAGGGCAGCGTACGGGTCGCCCGGCAGCGGTCCGGCGACCACGTCGAGCAGCGCGGCCGAGTCGCGGACCGTCCGGGTGACCGCGTGCGCGATCGACAGCGGGTAGGCCAGGGCGGACAGGCCCTGGTCGTCGGGCACCCGGCCCCGCGACGGCTTGAGCCCGAACAGCCCGCAGCAGGCCGCCGGGATCCGGATCGAGCCGCCACCGTCGTTGGCGTGCGCGGCCGGCAGGATGCCCCCGGCCACGGCGGCGGCCGAACCGCCGGAGGAGCCCCCGGTGGAGTGCGTGGTCCGCCAGGGGTTGTGCGAGGGGCCGTGCAGAAGCGGTTCGGTACTGGCGTTCTTGCCGAACTCGGGGCTGTTCGTCTTGCCGACCACGACGAGCCCGGCCCGCCGGTACCGCGTGGTCAGCGCACCGTCCCGCGCCGCCACCGCGTCGGCGAACAGCCGCGAGCCCTGACTGCTCACCATGCCGGCCACGTCGCAGCCGAGGTCCTTCACCGCGAACGGCACCCCTCGCAACGGACCGTCGGGCAACTCCCCCGCCGCCTCCGCCCGGGCGGCCGCGACACGTGTCGACACGAACGCGCGCAGCGTCGGATCACGCTCCTCGATCCGCCGCAGCACCGCATCGAGCAACTCCGCCGGCGACACCTCCCGCCGCCGAACAAGATCGGCCAGCCCCACCGCGTCGTGGTCGTCCAACAACTCACCGGTGTCCATCGCGCACCCTCGCTTCGCTTGACTCAATCCATCAACTGCATGATGCAGTCAAGCAATCCGGAATACAACAACCGTCGCAACGAAGCCGACCGGACGCCCGGCGCGGCGGCGCGGGCGGCAGGGCGCGGCAGGCGCGGGGCGCGAGGGGTGCGAGGGCCGGGTGTGCGGGCCGGGTGTGGGGGAATCGGGGTTTGGGGAACGTGTCACGTCCGTCGTCGGTTGAAGTGCCTGAGACGACACGAGGAGAGTGTGATCGATGGCGGGAATCCGATCGGCGGGCCGACTGGTCGCGGGTGGGCTGGCGTTGGCCGCCGCCGGCTGGGCGTTGCGGGACGTCCCGGCGGAGTTCGGCGGCAAGGCCGAGGGCGAACGCCTGGCCCGCATGCAGCGCTCGCCGCAGTTCCGGGACGGCGCGTTCCACAACCCCGTACCCGCCGCCCTGGTCGCGGCCGGCAGCGCGCCCGGCCTGATCGCGGACCTGCTCCGCGACCGTGACCTGCGCCGACCCGCCGCGCCCGTACCCCTGGTCGCCGCCCCGACCGTGCCGCAGTCCCCACACGGGGTGAGCGCCGTCTGGTACGGCCACGCGACCACCCTGGTCGAGATCGAGGGCCGCCGCGTGCTCTTCGACCCGGTGTGGAGCGACCGCGTCTCCCCCTCGCAGCTCGTCGGCCCCCGCCGGATGCATCCGCTGCCGGTCCCGCTCGCCGCCCTGCCCACCGTCGACGCGGTCGTCATCTCGCACGACCACTACGACCACCTCGACCGCGCCACCGTACGCGCGCTCACCGCCACCCAGACCGCGCCCTTCCTCGTCCCGCTCGGCATCGGCGCCCACCTGGAGCGCTGGAACGTCCCCGCCGACCGCATCGTCGAACTCGACTGGGAGGAGGACGCCACGGTCGCCGGCCTGCGCTTCACCGCGACCGCGGCCCGCCACTTCTCCGGCCGCACCCTGCGCCGCAACGACACGCTGTGGGGCTCGTGGGTGGTCGCGGGCGCCGAGCGCCGGGTGTTCTACGCCGGCGACTCCGGCTACTTCGACGGCTACGCCCGGATCGGCGCCGCGCACGGCCCCTTCGACCTGACCCTGATGCCGATCGGCGCGTACAGCCCGAGCTGGCCGGACATCCACATGAACCCCGAGGAGGCCGTCGCCGCCCACCTGGACCTGGGCGGCAAGGTGCTCCTCCCGGTGCACTGGGCGACCTTCGACCTCGCCCTGCATCCGTGGGCCGAACCGGTCGATCGCCTGTGGCAGGAGGCCAAAGCCAAGGACGTACGGCTGGCCATCCCGCGCCCCGGGGATCGGGTCGACACCGACGACGCCGCCCAGGTCAGCCCGTGGTGGGAACTCACCCGCGGCCCGGACCCGGCCCGGACCCACTGACCCGAGCCCCCGCCGGGCAGGGCCTAAGCTCACGATCATGCGTGTGCTCGTGGTGGAGGACGATCCGGATCTGGGTCGGGCCGTGGTGTCCGGATTGCAGACGGTCGGGTTCGCGGTGGACGCGGCCGGGCACATCGGCGACGCCGACCTCAAGGTCGCGGTCAACACCTACGACTGCCTGGTCGTCGACCGCGGCCTGCCGGACGGCGACGGCCTGGACCTGGTCCGCCGGCTGCGCGCGGCGGGCGCACGTACCCCGGTGCTGATGTTGACCGCGATGGACGCCGTGCCCGACCGGCTCGCGGGCTTCGACGGCGGCGCCGACGACTACCTCGTCAAGCCCTTCGTCTTCGAGGAACTGGCCGCCCGGGTACGTGCGTTGTGCCGCCGCGCCGAGCAGCCCCGGCCGCCGGTCTCGGTGGTCGGCGACGTCGAGATCGACACCGCCCGCCGCCGGGTGCGCCGGGCCGGGGTGCTGCTCACGCTGACGGTCAAGGAGTTCGCGGTCCTGGAACTGCTGACCGCCCGCGCCGGACAGGTGGTGCCGCGCGCCGACCTGATCGAGTGCTGCTGGGACGAGATGGCCGAGCCGATGTCCAACGTCGTGGACGCGGTGATCGCCCAACTGCGCCGCAAACTCGGCCCACCGGCCCTGATCGGAACGGTGCGCGGCGTCGGCTTCGTGATCGGCGGGGACGAAGCGGCCGGCGCCCCGTGAGATTCCGCGCACGATCGGCGACCCGGGCACCGAACCCACCGCCCACGCGTGCCGGCCGGCCCCTCCGCCCCGCCGTCGCCCGGCTGCGCCGCCTGCGCTGGACGCTGACCGCGCTGTTCACCCTCACCACGGCGGTCTGCCTGGTCGTGCTCGCCGTGGTCGCCGGGTCCATCGACGGCCAGTCCCGGGACCGCGAGTTGGACAACGACCTCGACCGCCGCGTGTCGGGCCTGTCCCGGGCCCTCTACTACGAGGACGGGACGCTGCGCCTCGACTCGCTGCACGAGGACGAACTCGTCGAGGGGGACGTGGCGATCGCCGTGGTCGAATGGGATCCGGCCGGGGTGCCCCGACGCTCCTACGCCGAACCCGCCGACTCGCCACTGCTGCCGAGTGCGGAGCGACTGACCGAGATCGGCGCGGACGCCCGGGAAGTGCAGTCGGCCGTGGCCTGGGACGCCGAGGGGCGCGACGGCCGCACGGTGCGGGTGGCCGCGGCGCCGGTGTGGGAGGGCGATCGTGTCGACGCGGCGCTGATCGCCGTCGCCGACCCGGGACCGGGTCGGCGCGACCACGATCGGCTCGTGCGCTGGTTGTTCCTGGGCTGCCTCGCCCTGGCCGCGGCGGCGGGCCTGGCCGGGCACCTGCTGTCCGGGCGCAGCATGCGGCCCGCGCTGCGCACGCTGGAGCAGCAGGAGCAGTTCCTGTCCGAGGCCGCACACGAACTGCGCACCCCGTTGGCCACGTTGCGTATGGTCACCTCCGCAGGCGCGGCGGCGCCGGACACCGCGCCGAGGGAACTGGCCCGCGCGACACGTCTGGTGGATCAACTGGGCCGGTTGGTCACCGGGTTGCTGGTGCGGGCCCGGGTCCAGGCCGGGACGCAGGAGGTGGAGCGCGAGGCGCTGCGGCTCGATCAGCTGGTCGAGCAGGTGGTGGACGAACTGCCGCCGTCCGGGGCGCGGTTCGTGGTGCGGACCGAGCCGACCGTGGTGCGCGGCGATCCGGAGTTGTTGGCCCAGGCGGTGCGCAACCTGGTGGACAACGCGGTCAAACACGGCGGCGGCGATGCCGCGATCGACGTCGAGGTCGCGGACGGCGCGGTGCGGGTGCGCGACCGCGGGCCCGGGGTGGCCGAGGGCGACCGCGAGCGGGTCTTCGAGCGGCGCGCCATGGGCCCGACGGGCGGTACCGGAATCGGCCTGGCGATCGTGCGTTGGGTGGCCGACCTGCACGGCGGCACCGCCCGCATCACCGACGCCCCCGGCGGCGGCGCCGTCGCCGAACTCCGCCTGCCGACCGAACCGGCCCCGGAATCCCGCCCAGAACCGCCCCGCGAGCCCGCCGAGCCCCGCGAACCCTGACCCGACCCACCCCGGCAGCACCGCTCCGGCCACATCAAGGCCACATCAACGCCACCTCGACGCCGCATCACGAAATCCTCATGAACGCCGCGCCACACTCTCCCCATGTCCGTCACCCCCGGCCACGGCGACCCCCGCCGCTCCGACACCCGCCGCCCGAAACCCCCGTCCCGCACCGCTCGTCGGGTGCTGGTGCCGATCGTGGTGGCCGTGGTGATCGTGATCGTGGTTCCGGCCGCGGTGTTCGGTCCCGACGCCGCCCGGCATGACCAACCGGCGCCGCGTCGGCCCACCGTCGAATCGGTGGGCAACCCCGCCTGGCAGCCGGTCGAGCGGGCCTGGCGGTGGTGGCACCGGAACACCGAACGTCGGTGAAGGGATCGGCCCTTCACCGGCGCCCCCACGGGGCGGGCGGCCCGCCAAGCCATGACCGGCCGCCCGCCCCGCCCCCCGTCCCCCCATCCCCCGCCCGGCCGCCCCCCGTCCGGCCGGGGTCCTATCCCCCCACCGACGCCAACGACTTGGCGGGCGAAGGGAAGTGGCAGGCCACCCGATGCCCGGGATCCCCCGCCAGGGCGGACAGCGGCGGCGCGGTCGTCGCGCACACGTCCTGCACCTTGTGGCAGCGGGTCCGGAAGTGACAGCCCGAGGGCGGGTTGATCGGACTGGGCACGTCGCCCGTCAGCCGGATACGTTCACGCCGGCCGCCGTCCGGCCCGACCGCGCCGGGCACCGCCGACAACAGGGCGTGCGTGTACGGGTGATGCGCGTTCTCGTACAGCGCACCGCGTTCCGCGCTCTCCACCACCCGGCCCAAGTACATCACCACGACCCGGTCGCAGAAGTGCCGGACCACCGCCAGGTCGTGCGCGATGAACACGAACGCGATGCCCAGATCGCGCCGCAGGTCCGCGAGCAGGTTGATCACCTGCGCCTGGATGGACACGTCCAGCGCGGACACCGGCTCGTCGGCCACGATCAGCTTGGGGCCGGCCGCCAACGCCCGGGCGATGCCGATGCGTTGCCGCTGTCCGCCGGAGAACTCGTGCGGAAAGCGGTTGTAGTGCTCGGGGTTCAGGCCGACGGTGTCGAGGAGTTCCTGAACCCGCTTGCGCCGACCACCGGGCGGGTCGATGTTGTTGACGTCCAGCGGGGCGCGCAGGATGCCGCCGACGGTGTGCCGGGGGTTGAGCGACGAGTACGGGTCCTGGAACACCATCTGGATCTGCGCCCGGATCGGCGCGAGTTCGCGGCGCGAGGCGTGCGTGATGTCCTGACCCCGGTACCGGATTGTGCCCGCGCTCGGTTCGAGCAGGCGGGTGATCAGCCGCCCGGTGGTCGACTTGCCGCAGCCCGACTCGCCTACCAGTCCGATGCTCTCCCCGGCCTCGACCGTGAGGTCGATGCCGTCCACCGCGCGGACGGCTCCGACTCGGCGGCGGAGCAGACTGCGCGGCCCGGGGAAGTGTTTGGTCAGTCCCGCCACTTCGAGCAGCGGCGCCTCGGATGTGCTCATACGTTCTTCCCGCCTTCTCGCGCGTCGGGCACCTGCGCCCGCTCCTGCTCCCGTTCCGCGGACCCGACTGCCGACGCCGCCACCGCCACCGACCCGACCCCCACCGCTACGGGCACCGCCTCCAGATGACAGGCGGCCGCGTGTCCGCTGTCGCCCTCCCCCACGAGTACCGGCGCCTGGGTGCGGCACGGCGATCCGGGCCCCGCGATCACCTGGGCGCAGCGCGGGTGGAAGGCGCAGCCGGGCGGCGGCGCGAGCAGGCTGGGCGGTGCACCGGGCACCGGTCGCAGCGGGCGGTCCAGCGGGTCGGACAGCCGCGGCACCGAGGCGAGCAGACCCCGGGTGTACGGGTGCTTGGGGGTCTCCAACACCTCGGCGGCCGGACCGAGTTCGACGGCCCGTCCGGCGTACATCACCAGCACCTCGTCGGCGACGTCGGCGACCACGCCGAGGTCGTGCGTGACCAGGATGATCGCGGTGCCCAGTTGCGCCTGGAGTTCGCCGAGCAGGTCGAGGATCTGGGCCTGGACGGTGACGTCGAGCGCGGTGGTGGGCTCGTCGGCGATCAGCAGGTCGGGTTCGCACACCAGCGCCATGGCGATCATCGCGCGCTGGCGCATACCCCCGGAGAACAGGTGCGGATACTCCCGGGCGCGTCGGGCGGCCTGGGGGATGCCGACCCGGTCCAGCATCTCGATCGCCCGATCGAGCGCCTCGCGGCGGCCGGCGCCGGTGTGGCGCCGGTAGGTCTCCACGATCTGCGCGCCGACCGTGTAGTAGGGGGAGAGCGCGGTGAGCGGGTCCTGGAAGACCATCGACACACGTTGTCCGCGCAGGTCCCGCAGGGTGCGTTCGGACGCGCCGACCAGTTCGGTGCCGTCCAGGACGGCGCTGCCCTCGACGGTGGTGCGGGCGGGGTTGTGCAGGCCCAGGAGGGTGAGGTTGGTGACGCTCTTGCCCGAACCGGACTCGCCGACGATTCCGAGGGTACGGCCGCGTTCGACGTCGAAGGAGACACCGTCGACGGCCTTGACCACGCCGCCCTCGGTGGCGAAGCGGACCCGCAGGTCGCGGACCGCAAGCAGCGGAGGGGTCATCACACACGCACCCGGGGGTCGATGACGGCGTACACGGCGTCCACCGCGACGTTGGCGAGCACCATGGCGGTGGCGGCAATCAGCACCACTCCGGTGATCATCGGCAGGTCGGAGTTGGCGACCGCGTTGACCGCGAGCTTGCCGATGCCGGGGATGTTGAAGGTGGTCTCGGTGACCACCGCGCCGCCGAGCAGCACGCCCAGTTCGATGCCGTACACGGTCACCACCGGGGTGATCGCGCCGCGCCACGCGTGTTTCAGATAGACCTGACGCGACGTCAATCCCTTGGCCCGCACGGTGCGGACGTGGTCCTCGCCGAGCGCGTCGATCATCGACGCGCGGGTCAGTCGGGAGTACACCGCGGCCTGGACGCAGGCCAGCGTCAGCCACGGCAGCAACAACCCGCCCATCCAGCCGCCGGGATCACCGGTGAACGGCAGGTATTCGGGTTTGGGCAACCAGCGCAATTGGTCGACCAACACGTAGCGGGCGATCACGCCGAGGAACTGGATCGTCACCGAGGCGCCGATCAGCGACAGCGCCATGGTGGACTTGTCCAGCCAGGTGCCGCGCCGCAGCGCCGCGAGCATGCCGATCATGACGCCGACGCCGAGGAAGATCACCGAGGCGCCGAGCGCCAGCGACAGGGTGGCCGGGAAACGGTCGAGCAGGGTGTCGAGGACCGGCTCGTGGTTGACGAACGAGTAGCCCAGGCACGGCGCGGAGCAGTGCGAGGCGCCGAAGTCGCGGCCGGCGAAGACGCCGACGATGTAGTGCCAGTACTGCATCGGCACGGACTCGTCCAGGCCGAGGTCACGGCGGATCAGCGCCAGCGTCTCGGGGGTGCAGGTCTTGCCGCAGGACAACCGCGCCGGGTCGTCCGGCATCGCGAAGAACAGGAAGAAGGTGACGGTGAAGACGACGAACAGGATCAGCGCCGCGCCGAGCAGTCGCTGCACCAGGAATCGGAACATGGGGATGGGGCCCTCACTGGAGGTCGGACCGGGGGTGGCCGGGCGGCCCGGCGGCGCGGGCGGCGCGGGCGGGAAGGGGGGAGCCCTCCCGCCCGCGCCGCCGGCCGGAGCCGGGGCCGCCTCGCCCGGGGCTACTTGACCCAGACGTCGATCGGGTAGGTCGAGCCGATGAAGCCGACCCGCACGCCGCCCAGGCCGGGGCCGTACAGGGTCAGTTGGCGCCGGTAGACGAACGGCACCACGGGGGCGTCGGCCATGATCTTCTTCTCCAGGTTCGACCACTCCTTGCCCGCGGCGACCACGTCCGACATCGCGGTGATCCGGTCCATCTCGGTGCTCATCGCCGGGTTGTTGTACAGGCTGTACACGGAGCCGTCGTCCATGATCTTGCGGCCGTCGAACTTGGCCGGGAGCACGGTCGCCGCGCTCGGCCAGTCTGCGCCCCACCCGGCCCAGTACAGGTCGTACTTGTTGTCCACGCGGCCGATCTCGGTGTAGTAGCTCTTGTCGTTGATCGGCTGCGGGACCACCTTGAAGCCGGCCTGCTGGAGGGCCTGGACGATGGTCACCGAGACCTGTTCCCACATGGGGGTCTGGTTGTACGCGTAGGTGATGGTGGGGTTGGGCGTGCCGGCCTCGGCGAGCAGCTGCTTTGCCTTGTTCACATCACCCGTGGGCGGTACACCCGCCAGGTCGTACGACTCGAAGCCGAGCACCGTCGGGCCCATCAGCGTGGTGGCGAACTCGCCGTAGGCGGGACCGCCGAGGATCTGTCGCACCTGCTCCTTGGGGAACGCCGCGATCAGCGCCTGGCGCACCTTCGGGTTGGTCAGGCGCCGGTTGTTCATCTCGAAGTACTCGGTGTACGGGGTGGCCGCGTCCGCCGTGCGGGCCTTCAACTCCGGTGTGGTGAGCACCTGTTGGGCCACCTCGCGGCCGACCCCGACACGGAACGTCATCGCGCTGCGGTCGTTGCCGTTCGCCGCGATCAGCCGCTCGTTGATCTGCTGGTTGGACGCGCCGAACTCGAACTTCCACTGGTCGGGGTAGGCGTGCCGGACCGCGTCGGTGTTCGGGTCCCAGTGTTCGTTGCGCACCATGGTCATGGACTTGTCGATCTCGCGGCCGGAGATCTTGTAGGGGCCGCTGGAGAACGGGTGCTTGTCGTACTCGAGTTTGGTGTCCTTGGCGCGCGGCACCGGAGTGCTGGTGTGCATCGCCACCGCGAACGGGAAGTCGCCGCGCGGCGCGGGCAGCGCGAAGGTGATCGTACGCGCGTCGGGGGTCTTGATCGCGTCCAACTCGCGGCCCCCGTAAGGGCCGTCGTAGACCGAGCGGAAGTCGGTGTTGCCGACCAGCCATTCCTGGATCCAGGTCGGGCCGCCGGTGATCTCCTTGGCGAAGGAGCGCTCGATGCCGTACTTGACGTCCTGCGCGGTGATCGGCGACCCGTCCTCGTACTTGAGCCCGTCCTTGAGGGTGAAGGTCCAGGTCTTGCCGCCGTCGGGGCTGGTCCCGGTGTCGGTGGCCAGGTCGCCGACCAGCGTGGTGTGGTCGCCCTCCTGCTTGTACGTGGTGAGCTGACGCGAGATCAGCAGTTCGGCGGTCTGCTCGTGCGAGACGTAGACGCGCGCCGGGTCGAGATGGTTGAAGTCGGCGCGCTCCAGGACCGTGGCGGTGCCGCCGGGCTTGGCGCCGGGGAGTTCCTTGGCCGGACCCTTCGATTCGGCGGCGGCGCCGATCGACACCGCGCGGACCTGGGCCTTGGGAGCGGCGCCCTTGCCGGGCCCTCCGCCGTCGGAGCTGCCGCCGCCGCTGGAACACGCGGCCGCGCCGAGGGCGAGGACCAGCGTGACGAGCGTGGCTCTGGTGGTACCGGTGCGCAGGGTCATGGTTCCTTCCGAGGGTTTGCCGTGCCGGTGCGGTATCGCGAGGAGCGCGGTGGTCAGCGGTCGCTCTTCGGGTCGAGCGCGTCGCGGACCGAGTCGCCGAGCAGGTTGAAGGCGACGACGAACACGAGCATCGAGATGCCCGGCACGCACATGTAGGTGATGTCGGTCTTGTAGACCTCGGCGCCCTTGAGCAACATCCGCCCCCAGTCGGGGGTGGGTTCGACCATGCCCACGCCGAGGTAGGACAGCGCCGCCTCGGTGGTCACGTAGGTCGGCACCGCCATCGAGGCGCTGACCAGGATCGGGGTGACCAGGTTGGGCAGCAGTTCGCGCAGCACCACGCGGCCGGGCGAAGCTCCGATCACCCGGGCGGCCTCGACGTATTCGCGGCTGCGCAGGGACAACACCTGACCGCGCAGCAGGCGGGCCACCGACGCCCAGCCGAACGCGGCGAGCACGGCGATGATCACCCCCGCCCGCAGGACCGAGGACATCTGTTCGCCGGGCTCGGTGAGCAGCGAGGTGACCACCGGCGTGAAGGCGATGAAGAACAACGTCGAGGGGAAGCTGAGCATCACGTCGATCACCCGGCCGACGACGAAGTCGGTGCCGCCGCCCAGGTATCCGGCGGTCACCCCGACCAGCACCCCGAGCACGGTGACCACCACGACCACGGCGAGCGAGATGAGCAGCGAGGTGCGGATGCCGTACAGGAGTTGGGTGAGCACGTCCCGGCCGAGGCCGGGTTCGAGGCCGAGCCAGAAGTCGCCGGAGATGCCGCCGTTGGGGGCGATCGGGAAGCCGAACTCGTTGAGCAGGCCGGGGCGGTTCTGGCCGTAGGTGGTGTACGGGTCCTTGCCGTAGAGCTTGGCGAACAGCGGTGCGCCGAGGCCCGCGACAACGAAGACGGCGACGACGCAGGCGGCGGCGATCCCGGTGCGGTCGCGCCGGAAGCGGCGCCAGGCGAGTTGCGAGGGGCGCAGCCCGGCGGGGGCCGGTCGGGCGATGGGCGGATCCTCCTCGACCGGCGGATCCGTGGGGGGCGCGAGGGTGGTCATGTTTGGCGAGCCTCTCGGGAGGCGGCGGGGTGGGTGGTGGTGGGGAACTCTGCCCACGGGTGATCCAAGGGTCAAGGTTTAGGCCGTGTCACATTTGAGGTGCGACATTGTATTTACCTTGCCTTTACCTTCCACCTGCGGTTTTAGCCTCGCGGCCATTTTTTGGCCGCCTCCGGCAGGGGACTGGCGCAACATAGGAGCCATGTGACATTGTACTGAGGTGACCGGAGCGGAGCCCTGCGACAACGACGTCGCACGAACCGACATGGACCGGCACCGGCGCCGCACCCCCGGCCCCGGCGCCCGGGTGCCGGTCGTACGCCTCGCCGACGACCGGCTCCCGCCCTCCCCCGTCACCCGCCCCTCGGCCCGCGCCGGGCCCGCGCGAATGCTCGCCGAGGGCGCCCGGGGGCCGCCTCCGCAGTGCGCGCCACCATCCGATTCGCCTCACCCGTCAAGGAGTTCCCATGTCCGCACCGACCACCGCCGACCGCACCCTGCACCCCTGGCGCGGCCTCATGGTCGCCACCACGCTGCCGCTGCGGGCCGACCTGAGCATCGACTACGACGCGTTCGCCGAGCACCTGCGCGAGCTGGTCGAGGCGGGCTGCGACGGCGTGGTGCCCAACGGATCCCTGGGCGAGTACCAGACCCTCACGCCGGAGGAGCGCGCCCGCGTGGTCGAGGTCGCGATCGAGGCCGTCGGCGGCGACCGGGTGATGCCTGGAGTCGCCGCGTACGGCTCCACCGAGGCCCGCCGCTGGACCGAACAGGCCGCCGAGGCCGGCGCCCGCGCGGTCATGCTGCTGCCGCCCAACGCCTACCGCGCCGACGACGCCGAGGTGCACGCGCACTACGCCGACGTGGCTGCCGTCGGCCTGCCGATCGTCGCCTACAACAACCCGTTCGACACCCGGGTCGACCTGTCCCCCGAACTGCTCGCCAAGCTGCACGCCGACGGCCACATCGTCGGCGTCAAGGAGTTCAGCGGCGACACCCGACGCGCCTACCGCATCGCCGAACTCGCCCCCGACCTCGACCTGTTGGCCGGCGCCGACGATGTGCTCCTGGAGCTGGCCGTCGGCGGCGCCAAGGGCTGGATCGGCGGCTTCTCCAACGTGCTGCCGACCGCCTGCGCCGAGCTGTACCACGCCACGCGCGCCGGCGACCTGGTCCGCGCCCGCGAGCTGTACGACATCCTGCACCCGCTGCTGCGCTGGGACACCCGTACCGAGTTCGTCCAGGCGATCAAGCTCTCGATGGATGTGGTCGGCAAGCCCGGCGGCCCCTGCCGTCCGCCGCGCCGCCCGCTCTCCGCCGAGGCCCAGAACACGGTGCGCCGAGCCACCGAGCGCGCCGTCGCCGCCGGGCTGAGCTGACCGATCCACCGGCGCCGATCTGCCGGTCCACACCCGCCTCCGGCCCGCGACACCACCCTCGCCCACCCCGGGCACCGCCCCGAGCCACGCCCGTCGCGGGCCGCCGACCGGCCGCACCGACGCCGACCGCCCCCGCCGTTCCCTTCCCGAAGGGCTTGCCATCGTGACCACCACCACCGCACCGCCCGTCCGCAGCCACGACCCCGCCGACCCCGACACGCAGGTCGCCGAGGCGCCGGCCGTCGCGCCCGCCGACGTGCGTCGGGCCGCCGAGCGGGCCCGGATCGCACAGCGGGCCTGGCTCGACGCGGGCGCCGGCGCCCGCTGCACCGCGCTCGACGCCGCCGCCGACCGGCTCGCCGCCGCGGCCGGCGACCTCGCCGACCTGATCGTGCGCGAGGTCGGCAAGCCGATCGCCGAGGCCCGCGGCGAGGTCGCCCGTGCCGTCGCCATCCTGCGCCACAACGCCCAGCAGGCCTACGACCCGGTCGGCGCGGTGCACGAACCCGCCGCCGGCCCCGGCCTGTTGCTCACCCGCCGCCGCCCGCACGGCGTGGCCGGGCTGATCACGCCGTGGAACTTCCCGCTGGCCATCCCGCTCTGGAAGGCCGCGCCCGCGCTCGCCACGGGCAATGCCGTCCTGCTCAAGCCCGCCCCGCAGGCCCTGGGCTGCGCACTGCGCCTGGCCGAACTGCTGGCCGAGGTGCTGCCCGCCGACGTGTTCACCGTCCTGCCCGGCGAGGCCGCCACCGGCGCGGCCGTGGTCGAGGCCGCCGACGTGGTCTCCTTCACCGGCTCCACCGCCGTGGGGCAGGAGGTGGTCCGCGCCGCCACCGCCCAGGGCATCCCGGTACAGGCCGAACTGGGCGGCTGCAACGCCGCGCTGGTGCTCCCGGACGCCGACGTGCGCACCACCGCCGGCCAGCTGATCGCCGCCGCGTTCGGCTACGCGGGCCAAAAGTGCACCGCCACCGGCCGGATCATCGTGGTCGGCGACCCCGAGCCGCTGCGCGCGGCCCTGACCGCCGCCGCCCGCGCCCTGGCCGTGGGCGACCCCCGCGACGCCGCCACGGTGTGCGGACCGGTGATCGGCGAGGCGGCCCGCGACCGGGTGCGCGCCGCGATCGACGCCGCGACCGGCGCCGGCGCCCGGGTCCTGGCCACGAGCGAGACCCCCGACGGCCCCGGCTGGTACACCACCCCGACCATCCTGGAGCGGGTCCCCGCCGGCCACCCGATCCTGCGCGAGGAGGTCTTCGGCCCGGTCGCCGTCCTACAGACCGCCGCCGACCTCACCGAGGCCCTGGAACTGGCCCGCGACGTGCCGCACGGCCTGGTCACCTCCGTACACACCCGCGACCTCGACGCCGCGCTGACCGTGGTCGACCGGATCGACACCGGCCTGGTCAAGGTCAACGCGCCGACCACCGGCGTCGACTTCCACATGCCCTTCGGCGGCACCAAGGCATCCAGCCACGGCCCCCGCGAACAAGGCCGCGCCGCCGCCGACTTCTACACCTCGGTACGCACCGTGAGCCTGCTCCCGGCGGACCCCACCGGCGCGCCGTAGCCGAGCGGTCGACCCACGACCGACCCACGGCCGGACCACGGCCGGGCCCGCCGGGCGCCCGGTCGGCGTCCCGGCGCACAAAGAGATCACGACGGAAAGGAGGCTTCGGGCGCGGCGGCGGCTACGCTGTGCCATTGCACATCGTACAAAGGCCGGATCGTATCCGGTCCCGAGGAGGGACACACCAGATGAGCGCGGACGCCGAAGTATCGAGCGGGCACGTCCTCGGGAACGGCGCCGGGGACACCCCGGGCTCGCTGAACCTGCCGTCCGTGCGGGAACACCGCAGTCTGCGCGATCAGGTCACACACGCGCTGCGTGCCGCCCTGATCGCCGGCGAGCTGCGCCCCGACGTCGTCTACTCGGCACCGAGCCTGGCCGCCCAGTTCCGCGTCTCGGCCACCCCCGTGCGCGAGGCGATGCTCGACCTCGTGAAGGAGGGTCTGGTCGAGGTGGTCCGCAACAAGGGCTTCCGGGTGACCGCGCTGTCCGGCCGCGACCTCGACGAATACACCGAGATCCGGGCGCTGATCGAGATCCCGGTGATCGAACGCCTCGCCGAGACCGCCGACCACGCGGCCCTGGAGGCGCTGCGCCCGGTGGCCGCCGCCATCGTGGCCGCCGCCGAACGCCGCGACCTGATCGGATACCTCGAATCCGACCGCCAGTTCCACCTCGGCCTGCTCGAACTCGGCGGCAACCGCCGCCTGGTCGAGGTGGTCGGCGACCTGCGCAAGCGCTCGCGCCTGTACGGCCTCACCCAACTCGCCGAACGCGGCGCGCTGGTCGCCTCGGCCCGCGAACACGAGGAGATCCTCGACCTGTTGCTCGCCGGAGACGCGGCCGGCGTACGCCGCGCGATGAGCGAACACCTGGGCCACATCCGCTCGCTCTGGTCCGACCGGGCGCGCGAGTCCACACCGGAAGACTAGGGCGAACTCCCCCATGAACCACCGATACACGATCACCGACCACGTGTTCCCGCTGCCGCTGGACCACCACGATCCGACCGGCCCCCGGATCGACGTCTTCGCCCGCGAGGTCGTCGATCCCGCCCGCGCCCACGAGAAGCTGCCCTGGCTGCTGTATCTCCAGGGCGGCCCGGGCGGCAAGTCGCCGCGGCCGATCTCCGGCTCCCCCGGCTGGCTGCGGCACGCCACCCGGACCCACCGCGTGTTGCTCCTGGACCAGCGCGGTACCGGACGCAGCACCCCGGTGACCGCCCGGGCCGCCGCCCGGTTCCGCTCCGCCCACGAACTGGCCGCCCACCTCGCGCACTTCCGCGCCGACTCGATCGTCGCCGACGCCGAGGCGATCCGCCGGGCGTTGTGCGACGACGAGCCCTGGGAGACGCTCGGTCAGAGCTACGGGGGGTTCATCACGCTCAGCTACCTGTCGCTGGCCCCGGAGGGACTGCGCCGCTGCCACATCACCGGCGGCCTGCCCGGCCTGTCCGCCACGGCCGACGACGTGTACGCGCTGACCTACCCGCGCATCCGGGACAAGAACGCCGAGTTCCGCGAGCGCTACCCGGACGACGTGGCCCGGCTGCGCCGGATCGCCGAGACGGTCGCCGGCGGCGGCGTGCGACTGCCCGACGGCGATGTGCTGACGGTGCGTCGACTGCGCACCCTGGGCCAGGTGTTCGGCATGGGCGACGGCTTCGAGCGGGTGCACTGGCTGCTCGACGAGGCCCTGGACCCCGCAACCGGCGAACTCTCCGACACCTTCCTGCGCCAGGTGGCCACGCTGACCGGGTTCGTGGACAACCCGCTGTACGCGGTGCTCCAGGAGTCCATCTACGCACAGGGCGCGGGCCCCACCGGATGGGCCGCCGAGCGGACCCACACCGCTCTGGCGGACTTCGCCGACGACGCGGACCCGCTGCTGCTCACCGGCGAGACCATCCATCCCTGGATGTTCGACGAGATCGCCGGCCTGCGCCCGTTCGCCGAGGCCGCCCACCTGCTCGCCGAACGCGCCGACTGGGCGCCGCTGTACGACCCGGCGCGGCTGGCCGCCAACCGGGTCCCGGTCGCGGCGATCGTCTACCACGACGACATGTACGTCGACGCCGGCCTGTCCCTGCGCACCGCCCGCGAGATCGGCGCGGTCCGGACCTGGGTCACCAACGAGTGGGAGCACGACGGCGTCACCGCCTCCGGCGACACGGTCCTGTCCCGCCTGATGGACATGACCGCCGGCGTGGTCTGAGCCCGCCCGCACCACCCCGAACCCGAGTCGTGCCGCGTCCGCGCGGCACGACTCGATCGCCTCCGGAGGCGGTCACACGGACCGGAACAGGCGCGTGGAGTCGGGCGTGGTCGCCACGACGCGGGACAACACCTCGCGCGTGGTCGCCACCTCCTCGGCACCGAGCCGTTCGGCAAGGCGGCGTTCGAAATCGGCGTGGAACGCCCGGACCCGATCGAGCAGTTCCCGGCCCTGCGGGGACAGGTACAGCCGCTTGGCCCGACCGTCGGCCGGGTCGGGCCGCCGTTCCACGTATCCCGCCGCCACCATGTCGTCGACGATCTTCGCCGCCCCCTGCGCGGTGATCCCGAGCCGGTCGCCGAGTTGACTCGTGGTGACCGCCGCCACGTCCAGGGTGCGCAGCACGAAGCCGTACGACGCGCCCACGACGGTCGCGCCGTTGGCGGTCAGATGCGCGTGCAGTTCCTGGACGAACGACTCGTAGGCGTGCCCGAGCAACAATCCGAAATCCATTGACGGCCTCTCCCACATATGTTCAACTCTGGTTGCGCACCTTGGTTGTCAACCTCGGTTGAGCACCCAGGATGCCCACCATAGCCGTTGATATCGCCCGGAGGAACCACCATGCCGCTCGTCAAGGCCGCCGACGCCCCCGTCTTCGACAACAGCCACGCCACCTTCGTCGGGTTGGCCGCCCCCAGCCGGGGCTCCAGCGAGAACTCGGCCTGGCGGGTAACCCTCAAGCCCGGCGCGGCGGGTCCACCGCACGCCCTGTCCCGGGAGGAGATCTTCGTGGCGCTCTCCGGCCGGGCCGCCGTCACCATGGACGGCGACACCTTCGACGTCGGACCCGGCGACGCGCTGATCGTCCCGGCCGACACGCTGTTCACCCTCGCCAATCCCGGCCCGGACCCGTTCGAGGCGGTGGCGATCCTCCCGGTCGGCGGCCTGGGCCTGCTCGCCGGCCGGGAGCCGTTCACCCCGCCGTGGGCCGCCTGACCAGTCACGCGCACCCGGGCCTCACGCGGGCGGTACGAGCAGCGTGTCCACGACCCGGCGGACCCGGTCCGGCGCGTCCGCGTCGCCCAGGCGCAACGCGGTGTTGGCCGCGGTGAGCACCGCGTCGATCTGGAAGGCCGCCAGGTCCGCGTCGGGGTCCACGATCTCGCCGGCGTCGACGGCCTGGCGCACCTCGCCGGCGAGCAGGGCCAGCCAGCCGCGGTGGTGTTGCAGCAGTTCGTCCCGGACCGGGCCGGGCCGGCTGTCGAAGTCGGGGAGGTTGGCGGCCCAGAAGCAGCCGCCCGCGAACAGCGGCGTCTCGGCGTAGCCGATCCAGTGCTCGATCAGCGCCCGCAGTCGCGCGGCGCCGCGCGGGGCGGCGGAGGCGGGGCGCACGACCGCGTCGAGGAAGGCCACGTGCGCCCAGGCCACGGCGGCGAGCTGCAACTTCTCCTTGGTGCCGAACAGGGTGGCGATACCGCTCTTGCTCAGCCCCAGGTCACCGGCCAGGCGACCGATGCTGAGACCGTTCAGCCCCTCCATGGAGGCCACGTCGACGGCGTGCCGCGCGATCACCTGCCGAGCCCGAGCACCGCGCAACAGCCGCCGATCGGTGATCCCGGACGCGACCGGGTCCACCGGTTCCATCGGGTCGACCGGATCGACGGCATCGGCCGGATCCACCGGCTCGCGGGCCGGCCCGGCCGCCGAATCGGGACGTGTCGGACTCATGCCTCCATCGTCCCACGCGCCTTCCCGATCCATACGAACGCTCGTACGGGAGGGATCCGCCCCGGTCGCCCGCCGACCGGGCGACCGGGCGACCGCGCCCGGCCGGTCGGTCGGCGTCAGTGCTGCGTGAGCACGCACACCGTGTCGAGGCCGAGCACGTGGTTGAGCCGGCCGAACGCCAGCCAGGAGCCGATCGCCATGCTCAGCTCCACGATCTCGGCCTGGCTGTAGTGCGCGGACATCCGGGCCCAGAACTCGTCGTCCAGGTTGTGGTGGTCCTCCGCGTAACGCTCGGCGTACTCCGCGGCCAGCCGGGTGCGGTCGTCGAAGACCTCGGTGGTGCGCCACTGCGCGACCGCCTCGTCGAAGCCGTCCTCGACCTTCTCCCCGTCCCGCTCGGTGCGCCAGTCCAGGCAGAACACACAGCCGTTGATCTGCGCGATCCGCAACCGCGCGGCCTCGAACTCACGCAGGCCGAGCGTGCTGTGGTCGTAGACCTTCATCGAGAAGGTCGAGGCGGCGATGCCGATCTCCGGCACCATCTCGCCCCAGACGTAGGCGATCGGGTCCTTGTCCTCGGGGATGTCGATCCTCATGCGTGTTTCCTTCCGAGTTTGCCCACGGCCGGCCGAAGGGGGATGTCGAGTGCGTCGTAGAGCCCGGGTTCGGCGGCCACGAGCCAGTCGATGGCGCCCACCAGGCGCCCGACGGCGGTGGCGTTGCCGCCGGCGGATCGGTTCTCGCCCTCGTCCGTGGCCTCCACCGTGACCTCGATCCGCGGCCGGCCCTCGATCACCACGCGGTGCGCCCCGGCCCCGTCGGGCGGCGTCGGCCAGTCGGGCGCGCACGACGGGTGGATCCGGGTGACGTGTTCGATCACGATGCGCGGTTCGCCCTCGACGATGCCCTGTACCTCGAACCGCACCGCGCCCTGCGTGCCCGCCGCGAACTCGCCCATCGTCGAGGTCCGCACCGTACTCTCCAGCGCCCGACGGTCCATCGTCTCGCGGATCTCGTCCAGTTCCACGCCCAGCGCCCGGGCCATCAGCCGGATCTGTCCGCCCCACACCATGGTCGGCATGTCCGGCCACAACATCGGCGCGCCGTAGTCCATGGGTTGGCCCATGCCGACCAGGTTGCGGACCGAGTCCTCCTGGTCGTAGGTGGAGTAGTCGAAGATCTCCTGGCAGCGGATCGCGTCGACCGTGGTGCCCAATCCGCTGATCAGCAGCGGCAGTACGTCGTTGCCCCACCCCGGGTCGACGCCGGAGACGAACAACGAACCGCCGCCAGCCGCGATCGCCGCCAGCACCGGATCGCGCAGCTCCGCCGGGGCGTTGGTCGGGTCGTAGAGCGCGTACAGGGCGGGCGTGACCACCACCGCGCCGGCCTCGATCGCCCGCACGATGTCGGCCAGCGCCTCGTCGGGGCGGATGTCGCCCGACGCCGCGTACACCACGGCCCCCGGCCCGGCGGCCAGCACCGCGTCGATGTCGTCGGTCGCCGCGACCCCCAGTGTCCCGTCGAGTCCGGCGAGTTCGCCCGCGTCGCGGCCGACCTTGTCGGGGTTGTGCACGAGCACCGCCGCGAGGTCGAGCGCCGGGTGGGCCTCGACGGCTCGAATGGCCGCGCGACCGACGTTGCCGGTACCCCAGACAACCGTGGAAATCATGCGCTGGAGGGTAGCGACGGGTGCCGGCGGTTCCTAGGGCCATGCCCGGAAAACCTGACCGGTTGGGGCAGTTGCGCCACAACCGGGTCGATCGGCGGGCGTGACGCGGGCTCGGGGCGCCCGGGTGGCCACGCCGGCGTCGCCACATGCGGAACTTACGAGATGTGACGGTCTGTTCACGCGTAGTATGTACCGTGTGGTTGGTGAATGCGGGTCCGTGCCGTTGCGAATCGTGATCGTCGACGATCATCCGCTGTTCCGCGCCGGCCTGCGGGCGGCCCTGGAGAGCGCCGGTGACATCCTCGTGGTCGCCGAGGTGGAGACGGCCGCCGCGGTGATCCCGGCGGTCGCCGAACATCGGCCCGACCTGGTCGTGATGGACCTCAACCTGCCCGACGGTTCGGGCATCGAGGCCACCCGCGCCCTGGTCGCCGACACGCCGGTGCCGGTCCTGGTGCTGACCATGTCCGACGACGACGGCAGCCTGCTCGCCGCGATACGCGCGGGCGCGGGCGGCTATCTGGTCAAGGGCGCCGCCCGGGACGAGGTACTGCACGCCGTGCGCACCGTCGCCGCCGGCGGCGCGGTCTTCGGCGCGCAGACCGTACCCCGGCTGACCGCGCTGCTCGCGGGCACCGCCGGACGCGGCGGCGAGCGGGTCTTCCCCGAGCTGACCGACCGCGAGTGCGAGGTGCTCGACCTGCTCGCCCGCGGCCTGGACAACCGCCGCATCGCGCGCCGGCTCTTCCTCGCCGAGAAGACCGTACGCAACCACATCACCCACATCTTCGAAAAGCTGCATGTGAGCACCCGCGCCGAGGCGGTGGCCCGGGCCCGCGACGTCGGTCTGGGCGCCGACCACCCCACCGAACCCTGAATCGGCGCCCGCCCGGCCCGCTCCCCGCTCACCCGGCCCCTCGGTGTCCCGACCCGCCTCGGGACCGCCTCGGGACCGGTGCCTCCCGCGCCCGGGACCACGGGAGCCGCATGCTGGGACCGGCGAACGCAGATGGCACCCACGTGTCGGATCCGCCGGGGGCGGCCCGGCTCCACTCGTCCGCGACGTCCCCCGCCGACGTCCCGTGAGGAGGCCACATGCCCATCACCGCGCTGGAGCAACGGGCGGGACCCGCCCGGGTCTACGGAGCGGGCGCCGTCAGCCTGCTGAGCTGCCTGGTCGCCCTGGTCCTGCTGGTCACCCACCTCGACGACCCGCGCCTGGCCCCCAACCCCGGCCTGACCGGTGTGTTCGTCCTGCTCGGCTGCGGCTTCGCGCTGTCCGGCCTGTTCGTGCTCGCCCGTCGCTCCGCGCCCGGTCTGGGCCGCCTGCTGCTCTATACCGGGGTCGCGGTCACCGTCGGCTACGCGGTCCTGCTCTGCGCGGTGTTCGCCGACGCCGGCCCGGGCTGGTCCGCCTTCGCCATCGTGCTGTGGCTGATCGCCGACACCGTGTACCTGTTCACCATGTACGCGCTGCCTCTGTGGCTCCCCGACGGCCGGCTGCCACGCTCCCGCGTCGTGCGGGTCTGGGCCGCGCTGGTCGCGGTGTGGAGCGCGGTACACGCCTACCGCGACTACGCCGGCTTCGACTGGTACGGGCTGCCCGGCTTCCTGGACCAGGGCGTGTGGGCCGACGCGGAACGGTGGCTGAACGACTGGGTCACCCCGCACCAGGATCTGATCCCGCCCCTGGTCATCGCCGTGAGCCTGACCATCATGACGGTGCGCTGGGTGCGCTCCCCCGGCCCGCACCCGGTGCGCTTCCTACCGCTGTTGCCCTACGTGTTCTGGCTCGCCGTGGAATTCCTCGGCTACCACCTCGAACTCTCGGACTCGATCTACAACTTCCTGATCTACGGGGGCATCGTCGTGTGGCAGCTCTCCTTCGCGTACGCCTTCGCCCGAGACCGACGCCGACATCTGGACCGCTCCGTCTCCCGGGCGTTGGCCGCGTTCGCGCTGGCCGCGGTGCTCATGGGCGGATACCTGGCGATCGCCGTGCAACTGTCCGACCGCCTGCCCGGCGCCGACAGCTCCGGGGCCATCGTGGTGGCCGGCGGTGCGCTCGTCATCGGTGCGCTGCTGCGCCCGACCGTCGGCTGGGGCGCGCGCCTGGTCGACCGCTTCTACTACGGCGAACGCGCCAAGCCCTACCAGGTGGTCCGCGACCTGGCCGAACAGCTCAGTCGCGCGGTCGCTCCCGGCGCGGCCCCCGAGTTGTTGTGCCGCACCGTCGTACACACCCTCGGCCTGCCCGGCGCGAGCGTCGTCGTCGACACCCGGCGCGGCGAACGCGAACTCGCCCGGCTGGGCGCTCTCCCCGAGGACCGCACCGAATTCCCGCTCACCTACGAGGGGGCCCTCATCGGCCGGTTGTCCGTACCGCCACGCGTCGGCCAGACCACGCTCGACCGGCAGGACATGGACCTGCTGCGTTTCCTCGCCGACCAGGCCGCCCCCGCCGTCGCGTCGCTACGCCTGTACGAGGAGTTGCAGGAAAGCCGCGAGCGCATCGTGCTCGCCCGGGAGGAGGCCCGCCGCCGACTACGCCACGACCTGCACGACGGCCTCGGCCCCGCGCTGTCCGGCACCCGCCTCCAGGTCGACACCGCCCGAGCCTGTGTACCCCCCGACACCCCCGCCGCCGGCACCCTCGTGATCGCCTCGCAGGGCATCGGCGAGGCGATCACCGAACTGCGTCGGATCACCGACGGACTCGCCCCCGCCGCGCTGCTGCGCCTGGGCCTGGCCGGCGCGCTCCGCGACGCCGCACACCGCCTGGACACCGGCCGCGACGGGCACCCCCGGATCGAGATCACCTTCGACCCCGACCCGCCGCCGGAACTGGCCCCCGCCGTCGAGGTCGCGGTCTACCGGATCTGCGGCGAGGCACTGAACAACGTGGTGCGGCACGCCCGCGCCCGGCACGCCGCGCTCGCCGTCCGGATCAGCGAGACCCGGGTCACCGTCGAGATCACCGACGACGGTGTGGGCCTGCCTCCCGACCCGGCCGGCCCCGATGCCGCGGGCGGCGGGGTGGGGTTGCGCTCGATGGCCGATCGGGCCGAGGAACTGGGCGGCACCTTCACCGCGACCCGGGACGAATACGGCACCACGGTACGTGCGGTGATCCCCCGCCCGGGCCCGCACACCCGGGACGTACCCCGGACCGGACCGGGACCGTGACCACATGCGCCCGGGACCGCGCCGCGTGAGAGTGGAAGGGCGGTTGCACTCCACAAGCACCGCGTCCCACCCCTACCACGGAGGTCGACAATGTCACCCCAACCCCACCCGAAGGGCCAACCGCCACCCGCGAAGGACGTACCGGACGAGGTCGCCCAGTGCACTCCGCCGAACCCGAAGTGCACGGTACTGCCCGAACCGACGGAACCGGGTGAACCGGATGGCGAACACCCGCAGAAGCCGGGGAAGCCGGGGAAACCGCACCGGCCGGTGGTACCGGGCAGGCCCCATCGGCCCGATCCCACTCCGCCGCACACGTCGGATCCGGGCCATCGGTACCCCCCGTAGCCCCACCGCACCGACTCGCCCCGGAGGGGCGGATCGGGATCCGACCGGCGGGAAACCCCGCGTATGACACGCGTATCCTCGCCCCCCATCGCATCCGGCGATGGGGGGCGAGCGCATGTACGCACCCTGCGCCCGACACACAGCACCCGGACCCCGGCACCCGACACACGAACCGGGCACCGGGCACCGGGCACCGGGCACCGGGCACCGGGCACCGGGCACCGGGCACCGGGCACCGGGCACCGGGCACCCTGTGCCGGCAAGGCGACCGCCCGACCCGGTGCGGGGTCGGGCGGCCGCACGGGTCGGGCCACGGGTCCGGAGCCGACGCCCCGATCGGCCCCGGCGTCAGGACGCCGCGCGCCGGTCCAGCAGGGTCGTGTCGTGGCGGCCCGCGCAGAAGTCGGGGTCCTCGAGCACGTCGGCGAGCAGCCCGGCCGTGGTGTGCACGCCCGGTCCCTCCACCCGCAGTTCGCCCAGCGCCCGGCGCATCCGGGCCAGCGCCTGATCCCGGTCCTGCCCCCACGTGACCACCTTGGCCAGCAGCGAGTCGTACTCCGGGCGGGCCTGCGCCCCCGGGAACGCGTGCGTGTCGACCCGGACGAACGGCCCGCCCGGCGCCCGGAATCCGGTCAGCGTGCCAGGGCACGGCGCGAAGTCGCGCGCCGGGTCCTCGGCGTTGATCCGACACTCCACCGAGGCCCCGCGCCGCTCCACCCGATCCTGGTCGAAGCCCAGTGGTTCCCCGGCGGCGATGCGCAGTTGCTCGCGCACGATGTCGATCCCGGTGACCATCTCGGTCACCGGATGTTCCACCTGGATCCGCGAGTTCACCTCGATGAACGCCGCCTCCGCGCCACGCACCAGGAACTCGAAGGTGCCGGCGCCGCGATATCCTGCGGCCCGGCAGCCGGCCACCGCGTAGCCGGCGAGTCGATCGGCCAGGCTGGCGGGCAACTCCGGGGCCGGCGACTCCTCGACCAGCTTTTGATGTCGGCGCTGCACCGAACAGTCGCGCTCGCCGAGATGCACCACATTGCCGTACCCGTCGGCCAGGACCTGGATCTCGATGTGCCGGGCGCCGTACAGGTATTGCTCCATATATACGCGGTTGTCACCGAACGCCGCCTGGGCCGAGGCGCGCGTGGCCCGAAACGTGGGCAGCAGCGCGCCGGCGTCGCGCACCACCGCCATCCCGCGCCCGCCCCCGCCCGCGACCGCCTTGACGATCAGCGGGTAGCCGATCCGCCGCGCCACCTCGGCCGCCTCGTCGGCGGTGCCCACCGGCTCGCGCGAGCCCGGCACCACCGGCAGCCCGGCGTCGGCCATCATCTGCCGAGCGGTGGACTTGTCGCCGAGGCGGGCCATCACCTCGGCCGCCGGGCCGACGAAGACCAGCCCGTTCTCCGCGCAGATCGTGGCGAAGTCCGGGTCTTCGGACAGGAATCCGTATCCGGGATGCACGGCCTGGGCCCCGGTCAGCCGGGCTGCCTCGATCACCGCCGGAGCGTAGAGGTAGCTCCGGCGCGGATCGGCCGGGCCGATGTTGATCCGCCGGTCGGCGGCCCGCGCCGCGGCCGAGTCCGCGTCCACCCCCGAGTGCACCACCACGCTGGTGATGCCCATGTCCCGGCAGGTGCGCACCACACGCAGCGCGATCTCGCCGCGGTTGGCGATCAGTACGGTGTCGAACACGGTGGTTCACCCCTGCCCGTCGCAGTCGAGTTCGAAGAGCGGCTCGTCGTAGCCGACCCCCTCGCCGTTCTTGACCAGTACGGCGGTGACCCGACCGGCGCGGTCCGCCTCGATCGGGTTCATCAGCTTCATCGCCTCGATGATGGCCACCTGTTGGCCCGCCTCGACGAGGTCGCCCACCGCGACAAACGGTGGCGCGCCGGGTTCGGGCGCGGCGTAGAAGGTGCCGACCAGCGGGGCGCGGACGAGGTCTCCGTCGCTCTCCGCCGGCCGGTGCTCCGCCTCGACCGGCGCGGGTGGGGCCGCCTCGGGTGCGGGCGGCGGGACGACCGCGGCCGACCAGGTCAGCTCGATGCTCTCCCCTCCGGACCGCACCACGACGTGCGTGGGCGGTCGCGGGGCATCGTGCAACACCCGGTCGAGCGCGGCGTGCAGGGCGGCCAGGGTGGCCGCCGGGCCCTGGTGGTCGGCGCCGGTCATGCCGATTCCTCCTCGTCGGTGTCCTCGAAACGCACCCGGTCCGTACCGGTCGCGGTCGGCCCGGGCAGTCCGAAGCCGCGCAGTCGCCGCCGCCGTCGGCGCACCCGTTCGGCCGGGTCGAGCACGGCGAGTTCGTCCAGGGTGCCCAGCACCGCGTCCCGCAGGATCAGGCTCGCGGCGGCCGGATCGGCCTGTGCGCCGCCCTCGGGCTCCGGCACCACCCCGTCCACCACGCCCAGTTCGAGCAGCGACCGGGCGTCAAGACCCAACGCGCGGGCCGCCGCCGGGCTCTCCTCCCGGGTCTTCCACAGGATCGCCGCGCAGCCCTCGGGACTGATCACCGAGTAGAGCGCGTTCGCGCCGATCAACACCCGATCGGCGACGCCGAGCGCCAGCGCCCCGCCGCTGCCGCCCTCCCCGGTGACCACCGCCACCACGGGCACCCGCAGCCCGGTGAATACCCGCAGACAGTCCGCGATCGCCCCGGCCTGGCCCTGCTGCTCCGCCTCGATCCCCGGATGCGCGCCGGGGGTGTCGATCAGCGTCACGAGCGGTACGCCGATCTTCTCGGCGAGCCGGGCCAGCCTGATCGCCTTGCGGTAGCCGGCGGGCGAGGCCATCGCGAAGTTGGCCCGCACCAGTTCGGCGGTGGTGTGCCCCTTCTGGTGGCCGAGCACCACCACGGGCCGGCCCTCGACCGTGCCGAGGCCGCCGACGATCGCCGGGCAGTCCGCGCCCGCCCGATCGCCGCGCAGTTCGACGAAGGTGTCCATCCAGTACGCGAGGTGGTCGCGTGTGGTCGGCCTCCGCAGGTCCCGGGCCGCCGCGACCACCTCCGGCGCGGACCGCACGGCGAGTCGCGCGGGATCGCGCACCACCGTCGCCGATGCCGGACGCGGCAGTTCCGCGACCCGACCGTCCCGACCGTCCCGACCGGCGCGCGGCGGGCCGGTGCGGTCGGGGTGCCCGCACGCCGAGGCGAGCAGGACCGCGAGCGTACGGCGCAGTTCGCCGCGCGGGTGCACCGCGTCCACCAGGCCGTGCCGCAGCAGGAACTCGGCCGTCTGGAAGCCGTCCGGGAGCCGTTGCCCGATGGTCTGTTCGATCACGCGCGGACCGGCGAACCCCATCCGCGCCCCCGGCTCGCACACCACCACGTCGGCGAGGGTGGCGAACGAGGCGGCCACCCCGCCGTAGGTCGGATCGGCGATCACCGTGACGGTGAGGATGCCGGCCTCGTCGAGCGCCGCCATCGCCGCCGCGGTCTTGGCCATCTGCATCAGCGCCAGCGCACCCTCCTGCATCCGCGCCCCGCCCGACGAGGTGACCAGGACCAGCGGCGCCCGCCGGGCCAGCGCGGCCTCGGCGGCCATCGCCACCGCCTCCCCGGCGGCGACGCCCAGACTGCCGCCCATGAAGGCGAAGTCCATCGCGGCCACCACCACCGGATACCCGAACACCGTGCCGGCCGCGACCCGCACCGCGTCCGCGTGCCCCGTGGCCGCTCGGGCGGCGGACAACCGGTCCGGATACGGCTTCAGATCGGCGAACGACAGCGGATCGTGCACCGTCTCGGCGGCGGTCAACGGCCGGGCGCTGCCCGGGTCGAGCAGCGCGTCCAACCGCCGCGCCGCACTCAGCGGCGCGTGCGCCCCACAACTCGGGCACACCCCGTCGGCCCGCTCGAACCGTTTGCGGTACACGAGCGCCCGACAGCGCGGACAGGCCAGCCAGTCGGTGACCGGCGCCCCGGCGGAGCCGGCGGGGTCGGAGGTTTTCGCGTTCATCGGGATCTCCCGGTGTTCGGATCGGCGGACGGTCGGCTCGGCGGCCTCATCCCGGCCGCACCGGCGAGGCCGCCGGGTGCACGGGCGCGGACCGCTGCCCGGTGACCCGGCCCCGGGTGCGCCCGCGCCGGCGGTACTCGACGGGCGGCGCGCCCCGGGTCCAGGTACCGAGCGCCATCTCGGCGGTGATCCCCGGGCCGAATCCGGCCACGATGCCGCGCCCGCCGACACTCGGCTCACCCTCGGCGAACAGCCGGTCGAGCGCGTCGAACACCACCGCGCTGGCGATGTTCCCGTACTCGGTGAGCGTGGCCCGGCTGTGCCGGAACGCGTGTTTGTCGACGCCGAGGAATCGGCTCAGGTCGTCCAGGATCCGCGGGCCGCCGGCGTGCACGACGTAGAAGTCCAACGCCGAGGCGTCCCACGTGTGTCGGCTCACCAGATCGGCGATTACCGGCGCCAGCGGCTCCATCGTGCCCGGCACCCGCTTGTCCAACCGGAAGTGGAAACCGGTCGCCTTGACGGCGTACGAGATCCAGTCCTGGGTGTGCGGGATGAGGTAGGAGGCGTTGCGTTCCAGGCGGACCCCCGTACCACCCGAACCGCGCACCACCGCCGCCGCCACCGCGTCGCCGAACAACCCGTCGGACAGCAGCGAGCCGATGTCGTCGTCGCCGGGCTGGTAGCACAGCGAGCAGAACTCGCAGGCCACGATCAGCACGTTGGCGTCGGGGTAGGCGGTGGAGAAGTCGTGCGCCCGATTGATCGCCGCGCCACCGGCCGCACACCCGAGCTGGGCGATCGGCAACTGGCGTGTGTCCGAGCGCATGCCCAGGGCCTCGACCAGCCAGGCGGTCATCGAGGGCATGGTGAAGCCGGTGCACGAGACGTAGATCAGCAGATCGATGTCCCGCACGCCCAACTCCGCGTTGGCCAGCGCCTGATAGACCACGGGCGGCACCCGGCGCTTGGCCTCCCGCTCGTAGACGAGGTTGCGCGCCTCGAAACCCGGGTGCCGCAGGGTCTGTTCGAGCGGCTGCACGAGGTGTCGCTTGCGGACGCCGGTGTTGCCGATCAGCCGCAGCGCCAGCGGCAGCCGCGGGTTGTCGGCATGCAGCCGGCGGGCGATGTCGATCGACTCGTCCAGCGTGACGGTGTTCTCGGGGACGGCCACGGCGGGCCGGCACAGAGTACTCACGGGGTGCCTCTCTCTATCGTTCGGAACTGCGGGGCGATGTGTCCACAACCTTCGGCGCACCCGGGTCCCGATCACCTGAGGCCGAAGTCCCGTCCCGAGTCCCGGAACACCTCGGGACCGAAGGAAGCGGTCACACCCCCTTGGAACACCCGCCGCGCCTCCCCGGGCGCACACGAAGAGGACCGCACGCGCGGGGCGTGCGGTCCTCTGTGGGTATCGGTGCGGTCGGCCCGCCTACCCGGCGGTTTCCAGTCGGCGCTGCGCCGGGACCCGGGCGGGCCCGTCGGCGGGCGCTCCTTCCGGTTCGGGCCGGTGCGGTGCCTCGACGACACCGTCGGGCAGCAGCGCGCCGGTGTCCTCGAAGATCACCACCCCGTTGCACAGCAGGCTCCACCCCTGCTCGGGGTGGCTGGTGACGACGTGGGCCGCGAGGTGATCGGGGGCCGATGCGGTGGGACAGGTGGGAATGTGCCGGCACATGATCCTGGTCCTTCCGAGGGATGCTTCGGGTGCCGAGAGCGGGAGCGGGTCGTCGAGTTCCCGCGTGATCGTGTCGCCTTGGTAAGTCATGCACCTACCGTGCGCCCGGCGGTGTCCCGAACGAATGAGCCTGCGGCCCTTCGCCGGCCCGGCCGTGTCCCGCCCGGACCGGGGCCGCCCGCCGCGGGCCGGGCGGGCAGGCGCGGGGGTCGGCCGGCGCGGGGTCACTGCTCGCCCAGCACCATCCACGTGTCCGTCGAGGCCGGCCGCCGGAACCCCACCTTGGCGTACACGCCATGTGCGTCGGCGGTGGCGAGCATGATCCGGCGCAGCCCGTCCGGCGCCAACTCGTCCCGGACGGCGATCGTGAGCGCCGTACCCAGGCCCTTGCCGCGCACCGTCGGATCGATGTAGACGTCGCAGAGCCAGCCGAAGGTGGCCCGGTCGGTGATCACCCGGGCGTAGCCGACCTGGGCGCCGGAAACGACGTCGTACACCCCGAAGTTGAGCGAGCCGGCGATCGCCCGCTCCAGCTTCTCGCGCGGCCGGCCGAGCGCCCAGTAGGCGTCCTCGGACAACCATCGGTGGATCGTCGCCACGTCGAGCCGCGTCGGATCGGTGGACACCTCGTAGCCCTCGGGGAAGTGACTGTTCATCCCCGGATCCAACCAGCCCCGCCGCCGTCGAACCACCGGATATCCGGGCCCGGGGCGGTAGTTCGGCAACGCCGGGCACCACGCCCGGAGTGCCGGTGTCCCGGGTGTCCCGCCCGGCTTCCGCGCGGTTTCGGCGGCCGGCTCGAGGCGCGGGGATCAGGGCGCGGGGATCAGGGCCTCCGCGTGGGCCCGCAGGGTGGGCCTGCCGTCGGGTCCGGGCGCGACCAGGCGCAGCCGGAGCAGGTGGCCTCGGCCGGGGCCGGGGGTGTCGCTGCGCAGGGTGCCGGTGACGCAGTCGAAGGTCGCGGCGTCGGTGTGGTGCACGAAGAAGGCCGGACCGGCGACGCCGGCCAGCAGCTCGATGGCGTCGGCGAGGAGGCGGGGGCTGCGGGGGCGGGCGTGCTCGACGTCGACGGCCAGGATGCCGCCCGGCAGGAGCGTGGTCCCGCGCAACCGCCAAGGCGAACCGGGCAGGTCACAGGCCACCCGCAGGCGCGGCTCCAGGTCCGTCGCGGGATCCGGCTCGACCCAGTCCGGGCGGGTGGTCTGCTCGGCCAACTCGCGCACCGCGTCCCCGGGCGCCTCATCGCCCGGCACGCCGAAGAAATCGTCCATGAAAGTCACTGTATGTCGACATGTCGTAACCGGCTCGCCCGAAACCTCCCTCCGGGCCCCGATCGTGGCGTCCGGAATCCCCGGCTAGCCGGCGTCGCCGGACCGGGCCCCGATCCGGCCGCCGACCTCCAGGGCCAGCAGGGCGGCCTTCCGGGCCGGGCCGCCGGCGTAGCCGCCGAGGGTGCCGTCGGCCCGCAGCACCCGGTGGCAGGGCAGCACGATCGGCAGCGGGTTGGTCGCACACGCCGTACCCACCGCCCGGACCGCGCCGGGGTTGCCGACCAGGCGCGCCACCCGCGCGTAGCTCCAGGTGTCCCCGTACTCGATCTCGGCGAGCCGGCGCTGCACCAGCTGCCGGAAACCCCGGGACAGCGCGAGGTCGAGCGGCAGGTCGAAGCGTGTCCGGGTGCCGGCGAAGTACTCGTCGAGTTCGCGGACCGCGCGGTCCAGACGGGCCGGCGCGCGCAACACGCGCGGCCCGAGCCGGCCGGCCAGCGTGTCCAGGACCAGGTCGTGGTCCTCGCTCTCGAAGGCGACCCGGACCAGGCCGGTCCCGGTGGCGGCCAGCAGGAGTGATCCGAGGGGGGTGTCCACGCTGGTGTAGGCCACGTCCACGAGCCCGTCCCGACTCGCGGCGGCCACCAGCCGCTCGTGCAGCCGATCGAGGGTGTCCGGGCCCGAAACGGCGCGGGCGCGGAGGGCGGAGGCGTCCGGGTCGTCGGTGCGGGTGTCGATCACGGTGCTACTCCTTCGGGGTGGGTGCGGACAGCGCGGCGCGGAGCGCCCTGATCCCGTCGGACGCGGCGCGGCGGATCGCTGCCGGGGTGCCGCCGACGATCTCGGCGATGGCCGCGTAGGGCAGGCCCGCGAAGTGGTGGTAGGCCACCGCTCGGCGCTGCTTGGGCGGCAGTGCCTTGACCGCGTCCCACAACTCGTGGTCGACCGAGCCGGGCACGCCGATGGTCGACGGCCGTTCGGGCAGGTCGTCGGTGACCACCGCGTGCCGCCGCCGGGCGCGGGTGATGTCGATGGCCTTGCGATGCGCGATGGTCACCAGCCAGGCCTGCACGTTGGCGTCCTCGGGCAGATCGGGGTAGGCGCGCAGGGCGGCGAGGAAGGTCTCCGACCAGGCGTCCTCGGCGTCGTGCACGCCCACGATCGCCCGGCAGACCCGCAGCACGGTGTCCCCGTGTTCGTCGACGACCCGTTCGAAAGGTTGCTGCATCTCCCCGATCCCGTGCGGCGTCGCTCCCGTGCCCGGCGGGCGCTCAGAACAGCCGGGCCGCCTTCGACGCGTCGGACTCCTCCAGGTCCAGCAGCGTACGTTTGCGGGCGAGGCCGCCCGCGAAGCCCGTGAGCTTGCCGTCGCTGCCGACCACCCGGTGACAGGCGACGATGATGGAGATCGGATTGTGCCCGACGGCCTGGCCGACCGACTGGGCCAGCGCCTTGTTGCCCAGCCGCTCGGCGAGCGCTCCGTAGGTCGTGGTCTCGCCGAACGGGATCTCCCGCAACATCGCCCACACCTGCTCCTGGAACGGGTCGCCGTGGGTGGCCGTAGGCACGTCGAACGAGGTGCGCTCGCCGGCCAGATACTCGACGAGTTGGGCCGCGGTCCGGGCCAGGAGCGGGTCGTCGTGGTGCTCGACCCGGCGGCCCAGGCTCTCCTCGGGCGGCAGGTACCAGTGCCCCGGAAAGTAGAGCCCGACGACGGCGTCGTCCGCGGCCACCACGGTCAGTGCGCCCAGGGAGGTGTCCACGAGCGCGTGGCGGGTGTCCATGATGCCGGTCTCCTCTGCGATGTACGGCTGCCGCGTGCGGCCCGCGGCCCTGTGTCGGTGTCTGCCGGTGCCGGTGTGTGTCGGCCCGTGTCGACTCGGTATCGACTCGGTATCGGGTAGACGCGTGGGCGCGGCCGAATGTGAGGTCCCGGGTCGATCTCGTCGAACTCGGCCCATCGGAGCGGGCATCAACCGGGTGAAACTCGCTACCTGCCCGAGCGGGCATCAGCCGGGTGGAACTCGCTACCTGTCCGAGCGGGCATCAGCCGGGTGGAACTCGCTACCTGTCCGAGCGGGCATCAGCCGGGTGGAACTCGCTACCTGTCCGAGCGGGTATGAAACGGGTGGATGCCCTCTAGAGGTGAGTGCCATGTCGTCCCCACACAGCGAAGCCGGTCTCGGGGTCCTGGTCGGTCACGACGGTTCGGCCGCGGCCGAGCACGCGTTGCACTGGGCCGCGCGGGACGCCGCCGCGCGCCGGGTGCCGCTGTACATCGTCACCGCGGTGCCGGTCGGCGGGCTCGGCCACCAGCATCGCGCCGAGGTCCGCGAGCGCGCCCACGCGCTGATCGACACCGCCGCCGCGCGGATCCGCGCGGACATTCCCGCACCGGCCGTGGAGACCTCGGTCCGCGAGGGTGACAGCGCCGAGTCGTTGCTCGCCGCGAGTGCCCGGTGCGACACCATCGTGGTCGGCAGTCGTGGGCACGGCGGCTTCACCGGGCTGCTCCTGGGCTCGGTGTCGTTGCGGGTGTGCGCGCACAGCAGTTGTCCGGTGGTCGTCGTACACACCCCGGCGGCCGAGGACGCGCGCGGCGTCGTGGTCGGCGTCGGCGGTCCCGAGGACGGCCCCGCCGCGGACTTCGCGGCCGACCACGCGCGGCGCCTCGGCGGCGGACTGCGCGCCGTGCACTCGTGGGCGCTCCCGGTCACCGGCCTGGCGCCGAGCCTGGTGTTGCCGAACATGATCGACGTGGAGGCGGTCCGGGCGGAGCGCACCAGGATGGTGGACAAGGTGCTCGGCAGGATCCGTACCGAGGATCCCGAACTGCCCGTGGACACCGTGGTGATGAACGGAACGGCGGGCCGCGACCTGGTCGACGCCTCGATCGACAGCGCCCTCGTGGTGGTCGCCGCGCACCGCGGACGCGGCCACCTGCCGATGCGGCTCGGCCCGACCACGCACGCCGTCCTGCACCACGCGCGGTGTCCGGTGGGCGTGGTACCCATCCACTGACCGAGTCGGCGCCCGGCCCACGCGCGACGGCCGTCCCCCGCGCCCCGGGAGATCGAACCGGGCTGCGGGGAACGGCCGTCGAGACAGGTGACGAGCGACTAGCGCGACGTCGCGTATACGCTTTCCGCGAAGGCGGCTATCTGCTCGTCCGACAGGTGCCGGGCCAGATCCGCCTCGCTGATCATGCCGACCAGGCGCTTGTGATCGATCACCGGCAGTCGCCGAATCCGGTGCTCCTGCATCTCGTGCAACACCTCGCCGATGTCCGCCTCGGCGTCGATCCAGCGCGGTGTGCCCTCGCACAGGTCGCCCGCCGTCACCTGGGCCGGATCGTGGCCGAGGGCAACACACTTGGTGACGATGTCGCGGTCGGTGACGATGCCGCACAGTCGTTCGTTCGCATCGGCGACCGGCAACGAGCCCACGTCGAGTCGAAGCATCAACTGGGCCGCCCGATCCAACGTCTCCGTCCGCGAAATCCACTGCGCGCCCTCGTGCATGATGTCCCTGGCCATGGTCATGGTGTGTACCTCTCCGGAAATCCGCCGCCGACGGCGGCGGCCGAAACCGCGCGGCGAAGCCCGCACACGCTCCTTTCATCGTCTCCGCCGCCCTCCTCGTCGGCCACTCGGGTGTGTACGCGTATCCGTTGTGTATGGATCCCGCGCCGGCACCACACCCGTCCCGTGCCGGAGTGTTGCGCCGGCGTACCCCGGGCTCGGCACGATTCGCGCTACTGGGTGGCGACGACGATGCAGCGGTGCAGTTCCTCGACCGCCTCCGGGGCGCCCACGACCGTCACCGGGCTCGTCGCGTCGGCCTCCTCCCGGTTCCAGAGCCGGCGCAGCACCGCCGCCGACGGCCCGCTCACGGTCACGTCCGCCGGGCCGGTGCCGGCGCCGTCCTCGACGCGGAACAGGCCCGGTCCGGTGGATACCCGCCAGGCGGTCTCGTCGGCGCGCACGAGGTAGGTGCGGCCCGGCGATTCGGCCAGGACGCCGGTGAAGTAGTCGCCCCACTCGGCGACGCCGTACGCCACGAACACCTTCAGCAACTCGTCGACACCGTCCACCGCGAGGTCGGTGGGGATCTCGCCGATCGGCTCCCCGGCGGCGAGTTCGGCGTCGATCCGGTGGATCACCGTCTCGTGCGCCATCCGCCGGATCCAGAAGCCGACGGTCGGGTCCGGGGCGTACCAGGATCCGGCGGGATCCTTCGGGCCGTGGGTGGCGAACTCGTGTCGCAGGTCGGCGTACGCGCGGTCGAGCAGCGCGATCGGGGCCTCCTTCGCCGGCTCCTGCGGCGGCCACGGGTCGGGTTCGGCACCCTCGCGGATGGCCTGGGTCTTGTGCAGGTACACCTCGCCGACGTGGCGGGTCAGGTCGGCCACGGTCCAGCCCGGGCAGGTCGGCACACCGGCCGTGGGGTCCGTCGCCGACGCGGCCCGGAGGCGGGCGAAGTCGGCCGCGAGACAGTCGAGCAGTCGGGAGAATTCCATGCCCACAGTTCAACACAACCCCCCATCCCTACGCGCCCGTTCGAGCTCGGCGCCGCGAGCACGGTCCGGTCGTCGACCTGCTCGGCGACCGGGTCGGCCGGTCGGGTCCGTAGCGGATTGGTTCGACGGGGCGGTGTACAGCGTCGGTGTCGCGTCGGTGCCCTTGGGGGTGGGGACCGGCGACTCCGAGGGCACCGGGACGGGCGATACCGCCGGGGGCGACGGGGTCGGGTCGTCCTGGATCAGCGCCGCCGCGAGGGTCGCGGTGCCGCCGAGGACCAGGCACGCGGTGGCGCCCAGCAGGGCCATCCGGCGGCGGCGCAAACGGTCGCCGCGGCGCCGGATCGTGGCGAAGGGCGCGGGTGTGGCCTGCCGGCTCCCGTCGACGGCGACCTCCAGCAGCGCGGTGCGCAACGGATCCGGCTGCGGGAGGGGCGGGACGGGCGGGTTCGACGACTCATGAGGCTCCGGCACCGGGGGACTCCTCTGCGTACGGGTCGGGCAGGAGGTGGGCGAGGGCCACACGTCCGCGCACCAGGTGGGTCTTGACGGTGCTGCTCGCCATGCCGGTCTCGGCGGCGATCTGTTCCACCGTCAGGTCGCAGACGTAGTGCAGGGTCATCACCCGGCGCTGCTTCGGGGTCAACTCCCGCAGCGCCGAGACCAGTACGACCATGCCGGGTTCGGGCCCGGGGGCCTGGAGGGGTGCGCCGTGCCGCCGCCACGCGTCGTCGGTGCGCCGTCTACCGCGCCAACGGCTCACCGCCAACCGCCAGGCGACCACCCGGATCCATGCCTCCGGATTGCCGTGCCGGTCGAGTTGTCCGCGTCTGCTCCACGCCTTGACGAACGCCTCCTGGACCACGTCCTGGGCCTCGTGCCGATCGCCGAGCATCAGGTAGAGCTGACCGGTGAGTCGGCCGACGGCGGCCGCGTAGAACTCTTCGAACTCCTCGACGGTCAACGACTCCCCCGGCTCTGTTTCGGACTCGGCGGATGTACGCCCGCGGACCAAGTTTCGGTCGACGCGTGCAGCCGGGGAAATCGGGTGACCTGCACCACAGCGCCTCCCGGGGACGGCTCAGGCCGGCGCGGTCGCCGTTCCCGGGCGCCGGTCGAGGAGCCGGCCGAGCGCGCCGTGTCGCGGGGATACGAGCAGCGAGACGACGAAGCCGGCCGCCGCCACGAGGGCGATGGTCGCGCCCGCCGCCACGTCGTAGTGCCGGGAGAGTTCCAGGCCGGTGACCGCGCTGCCGACGCCGAGCAGGCCGGCCAGTACTCCGGTGCGGCGCAGCGAGTCGGTCCACAGCCGGGCGGTCGCCGCCGGTGCCACGAGCAGGGCCAGGGTGAGCATGACGCCCACCGCCGGGGTGAGCACCACCACGACCGCCTGCACGATCAGCAGGAGCAGCAGGTCGAGGGCGAGGGCCGGGTGTCCGGCGGCCCGCATCCCGTCGTGGTCGAAGGCGGCGAAGCCGAGTTCGCGGCCGAACACCGCGAGCAGCGCCAGGATCACCGTCCCGACGGCGGCCGTGACGGCCAGGTCGTGGGTGTCGATGGTGACGATGGAACCGACCAGGAAGGCGGACAGTTTGCGATCGCTCGCGGGTCCGGCCGCGACCAGGACGGCGCCCAGGGCGAAGCCGGCCGCGAGGACCACGCCGATCGCCCCCGACGCGGTCCGGCCCGGGCGCCGGGTCAGTGCGAGGACCGCGACGGAAAGCAGTACTCCGAACGCGGTGCCGCCGAGGTAGATGTCGATGCCCAGGATCGAGGCGAGGACCACGCCGGGAAAGGTGGCGTGGGTCGTCGCCATGGCGTGGAACGCGAGTTTGCGCAGCACGACCTGGACACCGACGACGCCGGCCAGGAGGCCGACCATGACCGCCTCGGCGTAGGCGCGGTGGGTGTAGGTGTCGAACCAGGTCATCGGGGGCTCCGGAAGCGGGCGGGGCGCAGTCGGGCCGCGCCGCACGCGCCGAGGGCGAGCAGGTACCCGGCCACGAGGGTGAGCACGACGGTGGGGGCGGCGGGCAGGGCGAGGTCGTGGTCGACGGAGGCGGTGTAGCTGATGGTCAGGCCGAGGTAGCCGCACACCACGGCGGCGATCGAGCCGATCAGCGCGAGGTGGGCCGGGCGGCGGCCCAGGGTGCGGCCGATGGCCGCCGGGAGTACGAGCAGGGCCAGGATCAGCGCGGTGCCGACGGTGCGGACCGCGGCGACCACGGTCAGCGCGACGATCAGGTTCAGCGCCAGGTCCAGCGCGCCGACCCGGTGGCCGGCGGCTCGGGCCGCGTCGGGGTCGAAGGCGCGCAGCACGAGTTCGCGGCCCAGTACGGCGAGCGCGGCCAGGCAGAGCACGGCTACCACGGCGGTTTCGGTGATCTGGGCGCGTGAGGTGTACAGGACCTGGCCGAACAGGAACGTCTCGAGGTCGGCGGAGTAGGAGTGGCTGCGGGAGACGACCAGGACGCCGATGGAGAACATCGCGGTCAGCACGATGGCGAGCGCGGTGTCGTCGCCGGTGCGGCGGTGGCGGGTGAGCAGGGTCAGGGCGCAGGCGGTGACGCCGGCCGCGATCAGCGCGCCGGTGAGGATGCCGGTCGCGCCACGGAGGGCGAAGCCGATCACCACGCCGGGGAAGACGGTGTGGGTGAGCGCGTCGGCGACGAATTCGAGGCGGCGCAGCGCGACGAACGTGCCGACGGTGCCGCAGAGTACGCCCAGGATGGTCAGTTCGATCAGGGCCCGGGTCAGGTAGGGCACGCGGAAGGGTTCCAGGAGCAGTGCGGTGTCCACGGCCGGTCAGTTTCGGGTGACGACGAGTCGGCCGGCGTCGAGGTCGACCACCCGTCCGCCGTAGCAGGCGCGCAACAGGTCGGGGGTGAGCGCCAGTTCGGTCCGGTCGAAGGCGATCTGCCGGCGATTGACCAGGCAGGTCTGTTCGCACAGGCACTGGACCGGGCCGAGGTCGTGGGTGCTGACCAGCACGGCCGTGCCGGTGCTCTTGGCCCGGGTGAGGGCGGTGATCAGCGCGTCCTGGCTGACCGCGTCGACGCCGTTGAAGGGTTCGTCCAGGAGCAGGATCGGCGGGTCCGGGGACAACGCGCGGGCCAGCAGTACCCGCTGGCGCTGCCCGCCGGACAGCGTGCCGAAGCGGGCGCCGGCGCGGTCGGCGAGGCCGACCCGGGCCAGCGCGTCGTCGACGGCCGCCCGGTCCTGCCGGCCGGGTCGGCGCCACCTGCCGATCAGCCGCAGCCGGCCCATCATCACCACCTGGCGGGCGGTGACCGGGAATTCGGGGTCCAGACTCGCGGCCTGCGGTACGTAGCCGACCCGGGCGCGCGCCTCGGCCGGGCGGCGGCCGGCCACGGTCACCGTGCCCGCGATCACCGGGACCAGGCCGAGCACGGCCTTGATCAGGGTGGTCTTGCCGCCGCCGTTGGGGCCGATCAGGGCCAGCGCCTCGCCGGCGCGGACCCGGCCGTCGACGCCTTCCAGGACGGGCGCGCGCGTGTAGGCCATGGTCGCGGCGGTGAAGCGGATCGGGTCGGGGGCTGGGTCGGTCATGGCCGGGCCCACGGCGCGGCGACGGCGATGGTGGTGGCGCTGCGGTCGGTCATCGTCACCCTCGCAGCGCGGCGACGATGGTGTCGGTGTTGTGCTTCTCCGCGCCGAGGTAGGTCTCGCCGGCCGAGCCGGGGACACCGAGCGAGTCGGCGTAGAGCGAGTCGTCGCCGTCGACGATCTTGACGCCGGCCTCCCGCGCGATGGTCGCGGCGGTCTTGGGCGGCAGCGCGCTCTCGGCGAACACGGCCTTGGCGCCGGTGGCCTTGATCTTGCCGACGATCTCGTCGATCCGGCTGCCGGAGAGTTCGGCCTGGTCGTCGAAGCCGGGGATGATCGAGCCGACGAACTCCAGCCGGTAGCGGTCGACGTAGTAGCCCAACGCGTCGTGGTTGGTGACCAGCTTACGATCGGCCGCGGGGATGCCGTCGATCCTGGCCCGGGTGTCCGCGTCGAGCGCGTCGAGCTTGGCGGTGTAGGCCGCGAGGTTGTTCTCGTACACCTTGGCGTTCGCCGCGTCGGCGGTGCTCAGGGCGCGGCCGATGTTGGCCACCATCACCTTGGCGTTGCTCGGGTCGTGCCAGATGTGCGGGTCGAACTCCTCGCCGTCGGAGCCGGGTTCGCCCTTGCGCAGCCGTACGCCGGTGGAGGAGTCGACCACCTTTCCGGTGAAGCCGGCGGCCTGGACCGCCTTGGGCAGCCACGCCTTCTCCATGTCCACGCCGTTCTCGACGACGAGCTTGGCACCGCGGATGGCGTTCAGGTCGGCGGGGGTGGCCTCGTACTCGTGTGCGCTCGCGTTGGCCTTGATCAACTGGGTCACCTCGACCCGGTCGCCGCCGACGTTGCGGACGAAGTCCGCGACCTGGGTGGTGGTCGCCACGACCTTGACCTTCGGCCCCGAACCGGCGGCGGGTGCACCGGCGTTGGCGACCGGGGCGGCCTCGGTCCGCTTGCCGTCCTTGGCGTCCTTGTCGTCGGAACCGCACGCGGCGAGGGCGCCGGTGCTCAGGACGCCGGCGGCGAGGGCGGCGCCGGCGCGGACGGATATACGCATGGGATGTCTCCAGGCAGGGGTGGGTCCACGTCGATCGGCGGGTGCCGCGTCGACGTCTCGATAATGAAAACCATAATCATCTAATGGGAAGGTGTCCAGGCCGGGGGCACGGGGGCGCGGTCGGTCGAATCGGGGCGCCCCGTGGCCCCCGGCACGCGCGTGCCGGGGGCCACGGGGCAGGGATCAACGCCCGGGGATCACACCGGTCGGGTCGTGGTCGGGGCCCGGGACGCCGGAGGCACCCGGGACGCCCGGGATCCCCTCGGGTTCGGCGCGGGCGCCGGGTGGGTCGCCGGCCACGGGGTCGGCAACCGGGGGCCGGGTCTTGGCGGTCGGGGTCTTGGCGGGCGGCGGCTCCGAGGCCGGGGCACCGGCCGCCGCGCGGGCGGCCTCGGCCCGGACCAGGGCGCTCATCAGCAGGTAGACGTCGAAGGGCATGGCGGAATCTCCCGTGTTCGCGGGCTGCGGAATCGGATCGGCACGCCGGCCCGGCCGATCGCCCACTGCGGCGACGGCGGGGCGGCGGTGCCCGCTCAGCAGCGCAGGACCACGGTCCGCGCGGGTGTCGCCGGCCCCGCCATCGGATTCGACCCGGTACGGGCGGCCGGCGCGTCCGGGTCGGCGGGCCGAAGTCCGCGCCTGCCGACCGACGTTGCGCTCGACGCGGCGTCGGACGGGGGCCGCGGCCGGAGGCCGGGCGGGGGACAGCCGGTCGGATCCGCCGGACCGGACCGACCGCCCGAGTCCTCCGCAGGCGTGTCCTCGGCGTCGACGGGGGCGGTGTACCGGGTGGTACCGGCGGCACACCGATCCGGATCCCACCCACCGACGCGCACTCCGGCGCCGGCGCCGTGCGCCGCGTGCAACAGGGCCAGCAGCGCCACGAGTACGACCACCAGGCCCTGTCCGGCAGGGCCTCGGCGCACGCCGTGCCGCGACACAGCACCACCGGCCGTGACGCGCGCCATCGTGACCTCCTTCGGAACCGCCCTCCGAGAGAACCCCCGATTCCGGCCACGGGCACGCCGGCAAGGCCGAGAACCCCGAAACTTCACCCGATCCGGCGAACCCTTTCGGCCGCCCCGAAGCGGCGAGCACATTCCGGCCCTTCGGGGCGCCGCCGCTCCGGTAAACGGATGAATCCTCCTAATGGACTACTCATCCGCTTTGCCGATAACGTCGCGCGCATGGACGACACGGCCTCCCCTCATCGCCCCACACGGCGCAAGGACGCGACCCGCAACCGGCGGCGCATCATGGACGCCGCGCGGGTGCTCGTGCGCGGGGGCAGGCCGCCGCAGCTGAACGCGGTCGCCCTGGCCGCCGATGTCGGTGTCGGCACCGTCTACCGGCACTTCCCCACCCCCGAGGCGCTGCTGGAGGCGTTGGCCGCCGACCGCTTCGCCGCACTCGTCCGGCAGGCCCGCGAGGCGGCCGGACTGCCCGACCCGCAAAAGGCGTTGCGCGCCTTCCTCGGCGACGCGCTGGACGCCTACGTACAGGACGAGGCCTTCGCCGCCGCGGCCTCCGACTCCGGCGCGGCCACTCCGGAGACGCTGGACCTTCGGGGCCAACTGCTGCGCGCCACCGGCGACTTGCTCGCCCGTGCCGCCGACGCCGAGGTGCTGCGCCCACCGCTGGGACCGGCCGACCTGCTGCTCCTGCTCTACGGCCTCGGCTTCGCCGTCCGCCACTCCCCCGACCGCGACGATCCGGAGCTGGCCGCCCGCTACCTCGACGCCCTGCTGACCGGGATACTGGTCCGGCCGCCGGCGGACGCACCCGTACCGGCGTCGTAGCCGACACCCGCGCGCGAGACCCGACGCCGTCCGAGGTCGGCCCGACACGACACCGGGTCGCCCAAAGCGGACAGGCGCGCGGCCTATCGTGGCCGGGTGGATAAAACGTCTGTTCCGGGACGGCGCGCGGTGGTACTCGGCATCGTCGCGGCGGCGACCGGTTGCTCGTCGTCGGGAAGTCGGCACACCGAACCGACGCCCTCGGGCAGCCCGCCGAGCCGGAGCACGACCGCGAGCCCGAGTCCGACCACGACCGGCACCCCGCCGGCCGCCCCTCCCTCACTGCCCGTGGTCACCGCCTGGGCACCCAACCCCGGCGACGTGCAACCCCACGTCAAACAGCGGGCGGTCACCCTGGTGTCCGCGCTCGGCGCGTGGCCGCCGGGCGAACAGGGGGTCGCCGCCGCGCGGACCCGGATCGCGGCGCTGGGATACGCCCCGGCCCTCGCCGACCAGGCCGGGCCACTGCTCGCGGACGCGCCGGAGGCCGTCATCGAGGTGGTCGACGCCCAGTACGGCGGCATCCTCGACAACACCGCCAGTGTCCTGGTCGTCTGCCGCTCGTGGATCCGCAGCGCGGAAGGAACCATGGTGGCCGACGGCGTAACCGTCGACGTACGACTGAGCCGGGCCGAGCCCGACTGGACGGTCACCGCCCTGCACCCCTCGACGCCGGGAACGGCCGCCGCCACCCCCTCCGCCCAGGAGGCCCGCGTCCTCGCCGACCCGCGCATCACGCTGCCGCCCGCCGCGGCCGCCGATCTGCGCGCCGGCACCATCCACACATCCGTACTGACCGCACTGGAAACACTCGCCGAACAGCACACCGTCGACGTGAGCATCCTGCGCACCGGACACCCGATCGACGTCTTCGGCACCAGCCGTCCCAGCGACCACCCCGTCGGCCGCGCGGTGGACGTGTGGCGCGTCGACGGCCGGGCGATCGTGGATCCGGCCACCCCACGATCCCTGGTCGAGAGCTTCATGCGCGCGGGCGAGGCGGCCGGCTCGTACAACGTCGGCGGCCCGTACCGACTCTCCGGCGCGGCCTTCTTCAGCGACGACACCCACCACGACCACGTCCACCTCGGATTCCGCACCTGAACCTCTCGCCGGCACGCCCACCGCGCCCGCCGGCGAGGCAGAATCGAAGTGGCGCCCGATTCGTTGGCTTTTCATCCGTTTGAGCGCTTCCCTCGGGCCACCCACGAGGCCCGCTACCAGGTCCCCCCACGAGGGAGGAATCGATGACCAGGACCAGCGCCGGCACCCGATTCGCCACCGACCGCGGCCTGGTGGGCCGCATGCTCGCCACCATGTTCCTGCTCGGCCTGCTCTACGTGGTCTTCGTGGGCACGCTCGTGGTCGTCCTGGGCCGGGCCTGGCCGATCGCGGTCGTCCTGATCGGCGGCGTGTTCGTCGCCCAGTTCTGGTTCAGCGACAAACTCGCCGCGTTCGCGATGGGTGCCCGCGAGGTCACTCCCGAGCAGCAGCCGGAACTGCACGGCGCGGTGGACCGGCTCTGCGCGCTCGCCGACATGCCCAAGCCGCGCGTGGCGGTCGCCGACTCCGACGTGCCCAACGCGTTCGCCACCGGCCGCAACCGGAAGAACACGGTCGTGTGCACCACCACCGGGCTGCTCCGCCGCCTGGAGCCCGCCGAGCTGGAGGGCGTACTCGCGCACGAGCTGTCGCACGTCGCGCACAAGGACGTCGCGGTGATGACGATCGCGTCCTTCCTCGGCGTCCTGGCCGGGCTGCTCACCCGCGTCGGTGTGCAGTTCGGGCTCTTCGGCGGGATGCGCCGCGACCAGAACACGGCGGTCCTGATGCTGGTGGTGACCGCGGTGAGCGTGGCCGTGTACGCACTGAGCTTCGTGCTGATCCGGACCCTGTCGCGCTACCGCGAGCTGTGCGCGGACCGCTCGGCCGCGCTGCTCACCGGGCGGCCCTCCGTACTCGCCTCCGCGTTGACCAAGATCAGCGGCACCATGGCCCGGATTCCCACCCGGGACCTGCGCCGGGCCGAGCCGTTCAACGCGTTCTTCTTCGCACCGGCGATCGCCTCCAAGGACAGCCTGGCCAACCTGTTCGCGACCCACCCGACCCTGGAACGGCGGCTGGAGCAGTTGGCGCGGATCAGCGCCGAACTCGGCGGTGCCGCCTGATGGGGTTGTTCGACTCGCTCTTCGGCCGGAGCCGGGCGGTCAAGCCCGATCTCGACCAGCTGTTCGGCCTGCCCTCGGCGGCGATCACGCTGGAGACGGCGGCCGGCTTCCGGCCCACCGGCGCCGGGTCGGTGTGTTTCGCCACGGTCGAGGGCGGCACGTTCGACCGGGTGCTGCGCGACTTGGACGAGCTGCTCGACGGGTTGCGGAGCAGCCGGGACGACTACGGATACACCTGGCTGCTCGCCGAGCGGCCGGCGGAGGACACGGGCTCGCTGGTGACCGACCTGCACGCGATCAACTCGGCGCTGGAGGACGGCGGTTTCGGTCCGCAACTGCTCTGCTCCCTGGCCGCGTTCGAGCATTCCGACGGCCGCCGGCTCGCCCTGGTCTACCTGTACAAGCGGGGCACCTTCTATCCGTTCGCCCCGGTGCCGGGCGGGCACGAGAAGCGGGACAGCGCGTTGGAGCTGCAGGTGAGCGCGGCGGTGACCGACGATCTGCGGCTGGAATCCGACCTGTCCCGGTGGTTCCCGGTGTGGGGCGCCCCGGGGCTGTAAGCAGCCGGCCGGCGCGGTTCCGTGCCGGGTACGTCCGACCGGATCGTGATCCCCCATCGGCGCGCGGGCGGCGTATTATAGCTCTGAAACCACAAGCTGCCGCCACACCGAGCTCCCGAGCCGCGACAACCACCTCGTGCTCGTCCGACTTGGCGGCTCTTCGTGTCGACGCGCGACCCCGAGGGCGACACGGAGACCGGCCTCCGGTGTGCGCAGCGACACCGGCCGTCGGTCGTCGCGCACCCGCGGTCGGGCGGACGTGTGTGTGGAGGAGCCATGAGGAGCATCGGCGAATCGACGACCGTGGATCCCGAGGTGTTGCACTGCGCGATGTTCGGTGTGCGGTTCCCCGCCCGCCCGGCGGCGCTGAGCGCGGCGGCCACGATCAACGGAGCCGCGGTCTGGGTGGCTCGGGCCTTGGCAGCCCTGCCGGAGCGCGCGTACGAAGGTCCCAATCAGGTCTGCATGGCCCTGTGCGGTCGGCACGCGGGCCTGGATCCGGGGTTGTGAGGGCACGGACCGGGCTCACCGCCGGATCGCCTCACCGCCGGATCGTCGCCGGGGCCTCCACCTCCAGATACCGCCGACCACCCCTGCCCCGGTACTCCAACACCACCCAGCCCAGCTCGCCCAACACCCGCGCACACCCGTGCAGCGCCCGCTCCGCCTCGTGACCGGCGCCGCTGCCGCGCGGGCCGAGCCATTCGACCCGGACCACCCGGGGGTGGTCGCCGGCGGTGACGCAGTATCCGGTGGCGGTGCGCTGTGCGCGCGCGTCCAGGGCGGACGGCGGTACGCCGGCGGCCTCCAGGGTCAACGCGACGGCACGCACCATTCGCACCCGCTCCCACTCGGCCGGCGTCGCGCGCGGGTCGTCGGCGCCGCTGTTCACCACGTCGCGAATCCGCAGCAGCGCCTCGAACGCGTCCCGCACGGCCGCCGCGCGCTCCGGCGCGCCCGCCACCGGTACGGCTTCCGCGCCGGTGGCCGGCTCGAAGGCCGCCGCCTCGGGCGATTCCCGGCCGATCACCGTCGATCCCCCACCCCTGCCGTCACAACCATCCGCGTTCGACCGCGTAGCGGGCCGCGGCGTGCCGGCTCGGGGCGCCCACCTTGATCATCGCCGAGGACAGGTAGTTCCGTACCGTCCCGGCGGCCAGATGCACCCGGCCGGCGATGTCGCGCACGCTCAACCCCTCCCGGGTCAGCCGCAACACGTCCAACTCGCGCTCGGACAACGGGCAGTCCAGTACCAGCGCCGCCGCCGCGATCTCCGGATCCACGTGCCGGTGTCCCGCGTGCACGTCGCGAATCACCTGGGCCAGATGCGCGGCCGGCCGCGACTTGGGCACGAATCCGCGTACGCCCGCCCGCAGCGCGCGGGTGAGCACGCCGGGGCGGGCGTGCCGGGTGACCAGCACGATTCGGGTCTCGGGGCGCCCGGCCAGGATGCGGCCGGCCGCCTCCAGGCCGTCGGGGCCGCCGGGCATCTCCAGGTCCATCACCACCACGTCGGGCACGTGCCGGGCGGTCTCGGCGATCGCGGCCGTCCCGTCGGCGGCCTGGGCGACCACGGTCAGGTCGGGCTCCAGGTCCAGGAGTCGGCCCAGCGCGCCGCGCAGCATCGCCTCGTCCTCGACCAGCACCAGGCGGATCACGCGGGGGCCTCCGTACGGTCGGCGACATCGAGTCGGGCCACCACCTCGAAGACGCCAAGGCCGGCCGAGGCGCGCAACTCGCCGCCGTGGCCGCGCAACCGGGCGTCCAGGCCGGCCAGGCCGGTCCCGCCCGGGCGCTTCCCCTGTGTCGCGCCGTCGTTGCGGATGGTGAGCCGCCGGCCGTCGGCGGACACGTCGATCGAGGCGGTGGTGGCCGCCGAATGCCGCAGGATGTTGGTCGTGGCCTCCCGCACCACCAGGCCGAACAGCGTACCGGCGCGGTCCGGCAGCGGTGGTGGGCTCGCATAGTGGCACTCGATCCCGGCCGCCGTCAGCACCGCCGCCGCGTTGGCCAGTTCGGCGGCGAAGGACACCTCGCGGTAGCCGTGTACCAGGCCCCGGGTGTCGGTCACCGCCTCGCGGGCCAGCTCCTCCACCTCGCCCATCTGCGCGGCGGCGGCCGACGGGTCCATCTCGACCAGCCGCCGGGCGAGTTCGCTCTTGACCGCGATCAGGGTCAGCGTATGGCCCTGGATGTCGTGCAGGTCCGCGGCGAACCGCAACCGTTCGTTGGCCACGGCCAACTCGCCCGCGATCCGGCGCGCGTCGTCGAGTTCGACGAACTGGCGCCAGATCCAGTCGTTGAGCACGCAGGTCACCGTCACACTGGCGGTGATGACGAGGGCGCCGATCGTCTGATCCGGAGCCTGACTGGGCGACGGCCCGAGGAGTATCGGCAGCGCCACCATCACCGACAGGCCCGCGGCCAGGACCCGCCACCGACGGCCGCGCGCGTACATCGTCAGCAGTCCCACGGCGGTGGCGAGCGGCATCGGCCACGGGAATATCACGTCGTGGGCCAGCGCCGCCGCGGAGACCCCAAGGGCCACCGCGCAGGTCGCCACCAGGAGGCCGCGCGGCGGCGTGCCGGCCCAGTGCCGGGCGGTGGCGAACAACAGGCCACAACAGCCGACCGCGGCCAGGGCCAACGGCCATCCGTTGTCGCCGCGGACCGCCTCGACCACCGCGAGCACCGCGGGGATGCCGGGGACCAGCACCACGGCCGACAGCAGCGACCACGCGGTGAACCGGCGTGCCCGTCGCATCGTGGAGGAGACCATGTGCCCAGCGTAGGTGTGCGGCCGAGGCTCGCTCGCGGTGATCGGTCATCGGCGGGCATGACATTTGTCAGCCGGGGAGCGGACACCGGGCCACTACCGAGCGCGGATGGCCGGGCACACGCTGGGGTCATGGATGCGACGATGATCGAAGTACGCGGACTGCGTTGTTCGTACGGCGGCTTCGAGGCCGTCTCCGGCATCGACCTCGACGTGCGGCGGGGCGAGGTGTACGCCCTGCTGGGCACCAACGGCGCGGGGAAGACCACCACGCTGGAGACCCTGGAGGGCCACCGCCGGCCGACCTCGGGGTCGGTGCGGGTGCTCGGCGGCGATCCGCGCTCGACGGCGGTGCGGCTGCGGACCGGGATGATGCTCCAGGAGTCGGGGTTCGCGGCCGAGTTGACGCCGATCGAGACGCTGCGGTTGTGGGGGCGGGTCGCCCGGCGCGAGGACGACGACGAGGCGTTGATCGACCGGCTCGGGCTGACCCGGCGGCGCGACGTCCGGGTGGGTCGGTTGTCCGGCGGCGAGCGGCGGCGGCTCGACCTGGCGATGGCGGTGTACGGACGGCCGGAACTGCTGTTCCTCGACGAGCCGACCGCCGGCCTTGATCCGCAGACGCGCGATCTCCTGTGGGATCTGCTGCGCGAGTTGTCGGCGGGCGGCACCACGGTGGTGCTGACCACGCACTACCTGGAGGAGGCGAGCACGCTGGCCGACCGGATCGCGATCATGCGCGAGGGTCGGATCGCGGTCGAGGGCACCCTGACCGAACTGCTCGCCCCATACCCCGCGCGGATCTCCTTCGACCTGCCCGACGGACCGGCCGCGACCGACCTGCCACTCGCGGTGGATGTGGCCGGCAGTCGGGGGGATCGGGTCACCGTGATCACCGACGAACCGGAGCGCGCCATGGCGACGCTGCTCGCCTGGGCGGACGGGCGCGGCGTGCGGCTGCGCGGCCTGGTGACCCGGCCGGCGACGCTGGACGACGTCTTCCGGGCCGTCGCGGGCCCCGCGCCGACGGGGGTGGCCGCGTGAAGGGCACCGCGTGGCGGGCCGTGGCCGCCGCCGAACTGCGCATCATGCTGCGCAACAAGGCGGTCGCGGCCACGGTGGTACTGCTGCCGCTGCTCGTCGCGTTCACCGCGCCGGCCTCGCCGACGCCGAACACGGTCGCGCATTCCGTGTTGTTCATGCTGCTGATCGGGGTGCACGCGACACTCGCCACCACGCTCGCCGCCCGGCGCAAGGACCTGTTCCTCAAACGTCTGCGCAGCGGCGCGGACCCCGACGCGTCGGTCATCGTCGGGCTGGTGCTGCCGGCGATCGTGGTCACGTGCGGCCAAATCGTGGTGTTGGTTGCCGTGTGGGCACGCACCGATCTGTCCGTGCCCGACAACCCGGCGCTGCTCGTCCTGGCGATCGTGAGCGGGGCGCTGATGTGTACGGGGGTCGCGATGGCCACCTCGGCGTTCACCGCGTCGGCGGAGCAGGCGCAGATCACCACGATGCCGTTCCTGGTCGTCGCCATCGGCGGCAGCCTGCTGGTACAGGACCGCGCCCCGGAAAACCTGCAATGGCTCGGCTACCTGGTCCCCGGCGACGGCGTGGTGGACCTCGTGACCGGGGCCTGGGAAGGGATGGGCGTGGGCGCCGCGTTCCTGGCGCTGGCGTCGGTGACCGCCTGGACGCTGATCGGCGCCGTGCTCGGCATCCGGCTGTTCCGCTGGGAGCCCCGGCACTGAGCAGAGCATGCTGCGGCACCGAGCGGGCCCCGGCATCGGGCGGGACCGGGCGCCGAAGACGCGATCTCGGTGCCCGGTCCGCCGGGCTCAGGTCCCGCAGTGCCCGGGTGGGGTGCGGGTGCCGAGGGCGATGTCGATCGCCGAGAGGCGGTCGGCGGGCGGCGCTCGGCCGGGGTGCTCCAATCGCCCACTCCGCTCCCATAACTAGCCAGAATGTGCCGATTGTTCGGCCTTCGTTGCCGCAGAACCGTTCCGCTGTGAGGGTGTTCCTCGCTCGGGCGACGAACCCGGCGCGCCGGCGATCGGTTTCGTCGTCGCGGCCCGTCTTCCCCCGAGGAGCCTCGATGCATCGCAGAACGCCGACGGTCGGGTCGGTCCTGGCCCTGTTGGCCGGCCTGGTGATCGGCACCACCACACCCTCGAACGCGACCCCGCCACCGAACTCCCCCGCCGCCGCCCGCGCCGCCGCGATCGACGCGGCCGACCGCGCCGTCTCCGGCGACTCGGGCAACCTCGCCAAGGCACCCGGCGAGCGGTACCGGCGGGGCATGGTGACGCCCTGGCTCGACAACCTCTACTCGATCGCCTACGCCCGCACCTATCGCGGCCTGCCCGTGGTCGGCGGCGACGCCGCCGTGTTGGCCGACGGCACCGGCCGAATCCGGGCCGTGGAGACCGCCGACGGCCCGCGCATCGACGTACCGACCGAGCCGACCGTGCCCGCCGCGACGGCCGAGGCGAGCGCTCGTTCCCGGCTGACCGCGGTGGAGCGGGTGGACGCGCCCCGCCTGGTGGTGCAACTCGGGCCCGACGCCGCCCACTTGGCCTGGGAGACGGTACTGGCCGGCCGGGCCGGGAACACGCCCGGCAGGCTGCACGTGTTCGTCGACGCCCGATCCGGTGCGGTGCTCGACGCCGCGACCTTCGACGACGTACGCGCCGGCACCGGGCACAGCAAGTGGAACGGCCCGAACCCGATCACCATCACCACCGCCTCCAGCGGTTCCACCTACTTCATGCAGGACCTGACCCGCCCGGGCCTGAGCTGCGCCAAGTACAACGCCGGAGTGTTGACCAAGACCGTCGACGACTGGGGCAACGGGGACCCGACCACGATCGAGACCGGCTGTGTCGACTCGATGTGGGCGGTGCAGAAGGAATGGGACATGCTCCGCGACTGGCTGGGCCGCAACGGGCACAACGGCAACGGCCGCACACTTCCGGTCGTGGTCGGTCTTCCCGACGTCAACGCCTACTCCGACGGCTCCAAGGTGTTCATCGGCCACGACGTCAGGGGCCGGTGGCTCGGCGCGATGGACATCGTGGGCCACGAATACGGGCATTTCATCGACTCGTCCACGCCGGGCTATCCGTTCAAGGAGTACGGACTCAGCGAGGGCTCCGGCGACATCTTCGGCGCGCTCACCGAGTTCTACGCCAACGAACCGGCGCCGTTCGACACCCCGGACTACACCGTCGCCGAGATGGTCGACATGGGTAGCGGCAGGCCGCTGCGGTACATGTACAACCCCTCCCTGACCGGCGACCCGAACTGCTACTCCTCGACGATGCCGCCGGACGAGCACGCCGCATCGGGTCCACTGAACCACTGGTTCTATCTGCTCGCGGAAGGCTCCAACCCCGGTGGCGGCAAGCCCGACAGTCCGACGTGCAACAACTCCACGGTCACCGGCGTGGGCATCAAGATGGCCGGAAAAGTGTTCTACGGCGGCCTGTTGATGCGACCGGCCGGCACCGACTACCGGAAGCTGCGCGTGATCACCGTCCGTGCGGCCAAGGTCCTCGACCCGACCTGCGTCACCTGGAAGGCGACCAGGGCGGCGTGGAGCGCGGTCAACGTCCCGCCCCAGGCGGCGGAACCGCTCTGCCCCTGACCCCACCCCGGCGTCCGGGCCCCGCACCACCGGGGCTCGGACGCCGCGACCGCAACAGGCCCCGAGCGACGGCTATTTCGCCAGTATTTGCTGGCCTCGCCAGAGCCCTTCGCGCGGCCCTTGTGTCCGTGTGAGTGTTTCGCTCGCTCGGGCACGAACCCCGGCCTGCACGGTCGACCGCGACGCTCACGAGGCGCGTGGTCCAAGCCGGATTCGTGGTCGAGGTCTGCCTTCCCACTCGAGGAGCCTCGATGAATCGAAGAATGACCACGGCCGGAACCGTTCTGGCCATGCTCACCGGCCTCACCGTGGGCGTGGCGGCCCAGCCGGCGTCAGCCGACCCGCCGCAGCCCAGCTCGCAGGAACTGGCGGTCTCCGCCGCCGACCGTGCCGTCTCCAGCGGCCTCGACACCCTCGCCAAGGGTCCCGACGAGCAGTACCAGCGCCAAGCCGTCACCCCGTGGATCAACGACCTGTACTCGGTCGCGTACCAGCGCACCTACCGCGGCCTGCCGGTCGTCGGCGCGGACGCCGTGGTGATGGCCGACGGCAAGGGCCGGGTACGGGCGACCCAGTCGTCCACCGACGCCCGCATCGCCGTACCGACCCAGCCCACCATCGCCGCCGGCGCGGCCGAGGCCACGTCCAGGACCAAGCTGGCGAGCGTGGATCGGGTCGACTCGCACCGCCTGGTCGTCCGGGTCAAGGACGGCAAGAGCGCGTTGGCCTGGGAAACCGTGCTGATCGGCCGGACCGCGACCGCGCCCAGCCGGCTGCACGTGTTCGTGGACGCGAGCACGGGCACAGTGCTCGACACGACCGACGACGTCAAGGCCGGCACCGGCAACAGCCAGTGGAACGGCCCCAACCCGCTCACGATCGACACCACCAACTCCGGTGGTACGTACTCCCTGCGCGACCCGAACCGGCCGGGCCTGACCTGCGCCGACTACTCGACCGGCCAGGTCTTCTCCAAGTCCTCGGACTCGTGGGGCAACGGCCAGGCATCGAGCAAGGAAACCGGCTGCGTCGACGTCATGTGGGCGGCGCAGAAGGAATGGAACATGCTCCGCGACTGGCTCGGTCGCAACGGCCACAACGGCACCGGCGGCAGCTGGCCCGTCAAGGTCGGCCTGAACGACGTCAACGCCTACTGGGACGGCTCGTCCGTCTCGATCGGCCACAACCAGAGCAACCAGTGGATCGGCTCGATGGACGTGGTCGGCCACGAATTCGGCCACGGTATCGACCAGTTCACCCCCGGCGGCACCAGCGGTGAGGCCGGGCTCGGTGAGGGCACCGGCGACATCATGGGTGCGCTGACCGAGGCGTTCACCAACGAGCCCTCCCAGTACGACGCCCCCGACTACACCGTCGGCGAGACCGTCAACCTCGTGGGCCAGGGCCCGATCCGCTACATGTACAAGCCGTCCACCAACGGCGACCCCGACTGCTACAGCTCCTCCATTCCCAGCACCGAGGAGCACGCGGCGGCCGGCCCGCTCAACCACTGGTTCTACCTCCTCGCCGAGGGCACCAACCCGGGCGGCGGCAAGCCGACCAGCCCGACCTGCAACAGCAGCACCCTGACCGGGGTCGGCATCCAGCAGGCCGGCAAGGTCTTCTACGGCGGCATGCTCCTGAAGACCAGCGGCATGACCTACAAGCGCTACCGGACCGCGACGCTCAGCGCGGCCAAGACGCTCGACCCGACCTGTGCGCTGTTCACCAAGACCAAGGCCGCCTGGGACGCGATCAGCGTGCCCGCGCAGACGGGTGACCCGACCTGCACCCCCGGCCCGGGTCAGAACGACTTCTCGATCACCCTCAACCCGACCGCCGGCACGGTGGCCCCGGGCGCGTCCGTCACCTCCACGGTGGCCACGACCATCACCAGCGGCCAGGCGCAGACGGTCAACCTGACCGCCTCCGGTCTGCCGAACGGTGTGACCGCCCAGTTCAACCCGGCCAGTGTGCAGTCCGGCGGCAACTCCACGCTGACCCTGTCGGCGAGTTCGGCCGCCACGGCGGGCACGTCCACGATCACGGTGACCGGCACCGGTACCGGCGCGACCCACACCGCGCAGTACACCCTGACGGTCAGCGGGACGTCCTCCCCGATACCCGACGTCAGCGTCGCGAACGTGCAGGCGCACCTGTCCCAGCTGAACACCATCGCGACCCAGAACGGTGGCAACCGCCGTGCGGGCAGCGCCGGTTACACCGCGTCGCTGGCCTATGTGAAGGGTAAGCTCCAGGCGGCCGGCTACCAGGTCACCGAGCAGACCTGCACCTCCTGCACCTACCGCTCCAACAACCTGATCGCCGACTGGCCCGGCGGCCCCGCCGACTCCACCATCATGTTCGGCGCCCACCTGGACAGCGTCCAGGCCGGCCCCGGCATCAACGACAACGGCTCCGGCTCCGCCACCCTCCTGGAGAACGCGCTCGTCCTCGCGCAGGCCAACCCGAACCTGACCAAGCATGTCCGGTTCGGCTGGTGGGCCGGCGAGGAACAGGGCCTCCAGGGCTCGCAGTTCTACGTCAGCCAATTGAGCTCCACCCAGCGCACCGCGATCAAGGGCTACTACAACTTCGACATGGTCGGCTCGCCCAACGGCGGCTACTTCATCAACAACATCAACTCCGCCACCGCCGCCCCGATGAAGGCCTACTGGGACTCGCTGAACCTGCGTCCCGAGGAGAACGTCGAGGGCCAGGGCCGCTCCGACGACTACTCCTTCCAGCAGGGCGGCATCCCCACCTCCGGCTACGCGGCCGGTGCCGACGCGGTCAAGACCTCCGCGCAGGCGCAGAAGTGGGGCGGACAGGCGAACCAGTCCTACGACTCCTGCTACCACTCCGCGTGTGACACCTCCTCCAACATCAACGCGACGGTTCTGGACCGCAGCGCGGACGGCGTCGCCTACACCATCTGGAAGACCGCGGTCGGCGGCGGCAACCCCGGCAACGACTTCTCGGTCGGCGTCAGCCCGAACTCGGGCAGCACCCAGCCGGGCGGCAACACCACCGCGACCGTCAACACCCAGACCACCAGCGGCAACCCGCAGACGGTGAACCTGACCTCCTCCGGCGCGCCGAGCGGCGTGAACGTGACCTTCAACCCGACGTCGGTCCAGTCCGGCGCGTCCTCGACGGTGACCTTCCAGGTGGGGGCCAACGTCGCGACGGGTACGTATCCGATCACCATCACCGGCACCGGCAGCGTCCAGCACGCGACGACCTACACGCTGACCGTCGGCACCGTCAACCCGGGCAACTCGCTGCAGAACGGCGGCTTCGAGCAGGGCACCGCCAACTGGACGCAGAGCGCCAGCGACATCACCAACAGCACGCAGGCCACCCCGCACAGCGGTGGCTGGTACGCCTGGATGATGGGTTACGGCAGCACCGCCACCGAGACCCTGAGCCAGGAGAACATCACCATCCCGGCCAACGCCACGCTGCGCGTGTGGGTCAAGATCACCACCGAGGAGGTCGGGAACACCGTCTACGACACCCTCGGCGTCCAGATCAACGGCACCACGCTGGCCACCTACTCCAACGCCAACGCGACCGGTACCTATGTGCAGAAGACCGTGGACCTGAGCGCCTACGCGGGCCAGACGGTCAGCCTCCAGTTCTCCGGTTCCGAGGACGAGTCCGCGACGACCACGTTCTACGTGGACGACGTCTCGATCTCCTGACCCCGTCCCGAAAGGCACCGCACCACGAGTGACCGCCCCGCCCCCGGCAGCGCGCCGGGGGCGGGGCGCACCCGTGTCCGGGCCCGCGCGCCGGCCGCGCTCAGGCCCGGTCGTGTGCCCGCAGCCGGCGGCCGACCACGCCCAACGCCTCGGCCAGTACCGCCAGTTGCTCACGATCCAGGACGTCGATCAGAACCTCGCGCACCCGCGCGACATGTGCGGGCGCGGCGCCGCGCAACCGCGCGGATCCCTCGTCGGTCAGCACCGCGTAGACCCCGCGCGCCTGTTCCGGGCACGCGCGCCGGCGGACCAGGCCCAGCTTCTCCAACTGGGCGACCTGGTAGGTGATCCCGCTCTTCGAGGTGATCAACCGGTCGGCCAGTTCGGCCATCCGCAGTTCGCCGTCGGGCGCGTCCGCGAGGTGCACCAGGATCTCGTACTGCGGGTGGGACAACCCCGCCTCGTCCTTGAGCTGGCGCTCCAGCGCCCGGTCCACCCGGTGGCCGGCCTCGACGAAGCTCGTCCACGCGGCCATCTCCAGGTCGTCCAGCCAACGCGGTTCGCTCATGCGGCAAACCCTACCCAGCTTGTCGAAGCCGGGGTCGGCCTGTAGCGTCGAAGTAGTTCAAATTTGAACTGACACCGCACCTCGCGGAGCGCGCCGCCACACGCGGTGCCACCGCGTGGCGCCGCCGCATGTCCGCACGCCGCAAGATCGCCCCAGCGACCTCGCCATCGACAGGAGCACCCGCATGTACTCCCCCGCCGAGACGACCCACCGCGACCCCGATCAGGCGACCCGCATCGCGCCGGCCGGCGCGCCCGCCGGGTCGCTGCACGGCTACGACCTCGGCCTGGCCCTGCTGCGCATCGTCGTCGGCCTGACCATGGCCGCACACGGCACACAGAAGCTCTTCGGCTGGTTCGACGGCTCCGGCCTGGACGGCACCGGCCAGTTCTTCACCATGAGCGGCTACCCGTCCGGCAAGGCGATGGCGACCGTGGCCGGCCTCACCGAGACCTTCGGCGGCCTCGCCCTCGTCATCGGCCTGTGCACTCCCCTGGCCGCCGCCGGGATCGTGGGCACCATGATCAACGCCATCGCGGTCAAGTGGGACGGCGGCTTCTTCGCACCGAAGGGCGTCGAGTACGAACTGCTGCTCACCGCGGCCGCCGCCGCGCTCGCGCTGACCGGCCCCGGCCGGCTGGCCGTGGACCGCTTCCTGCCGGTCCTGCGCAGCCACCGCGTCGCGTACGGCATCGCCGCCGTCGCGGTCGGCGCACTCACCGCCGGCGTCATCCTGATGTTGCGCGACTGAGCGCGAGCACGCCCCGAATCACCTGCGACCGCCCCCGGGATCCACGGATCCCGGGGGCGGTCGCACGTCGCGCCTCCGACGTTCGGCGCGGGCGCCCGGCATTCCGAATATTTTCATAGGGCCCGGGGGTATTCGACCGACCGAAACGATACCCTACGGGGGTACCTTGCGGTCGAGCCGAGACCGCATGCGCGACCAAGGAGGCCCGCGATGACCGGATACGACGACGGCAAGGACGCCTACCTCGCCCGCCTCAAGCGGGTGGAAGGCCAGGTCAGAGGGCTGCATCGGATGGTGGAGTCGGACGCCTACTGCATCGACGTGCTGACCCAGGTGTCCGCCGTGACCAAGGCGCTCCAGGCCGTTGCCCTGGGACTGCTGACCGATCACCTGGGGCACTGTGTGGTCCAGGCCGCCGGGCAGGGCGGCGACGCGGCCGACGCCAAGGTCCGCGAGGCCGCCGATGCGGTGGCCCGATTGGTGCGCTCCTGACGGGAGTTGCCCGCGCCCGCACCCCCCGTTCCGAAACAGGAATCCATCCCCTCGGCTTGACAACATACCCAGGGGGGGTATTTTGTAGTCGAAGCCGCCGACCGGAACGCCTCCGGTGCGGCGGACCCGAGAACCAGGAGGCTTCGCCATGAGCACGACCACTTCCGTCACCTCGACCTACACCGTCACCGGCATGACCTGCGGCCACTGCGTCTCCTCGGTCAAGGCCGAGGTCGGCAAAATCGACGGCGTCACGGAGGTCGCGGTCGACCTCGCGAGCGGCAGGGTGACGGTCACCTCCGACGCGGCCCTGGCTGACACGGCCGTCGCGGCGGCGATCGACGAGGCCGGCTACGAACTGGTCGCCCCGGCGGCCGAGGCCCCCGAGGCCGGCGCGAGCTGCTGCGGCACCTGCCACTGACCCGTCGAGGGGGCGCCGCCCGACACCGGCGCCCCCTCGACGAACCACCCACGACCCCGGTCGGCCACACCACCGGGGCCCGCCGCTCCACGGCGACCACCCGCCGCACCGCCTCGAACGCGGCGTCCGACGCGGTGTCGAACGCGCCATCGAACAGGGAGAGAGCATGAACACCGCAGTCAAAGTCGGCGCGTTCGGCGCCGGCGTGGTGCTGGCCTTCGGGGCCGCCTTCGGCATCGGCCACGCGGTCGGCCCGGTCGGCTCCGATCCCGCCCCCGCACACGGCGGCCACGGCGGCGCCCAGGCGGGCCCATCGGGCGGCGCCCGCTCCCCCGGCGCCACACCGGCCGCCGCCGAGATGCCGGGCGGCCTCCAGGTCTCCGAGCGGGGCTACACCCTGGTCACCCCCGCCGAGCCGCTGCCGGCCGGCACCGCCACCGACTTCCGCTTCCGTGTCCTCGGCCCGGACGGGCAACCGTGGACGCGCTACGACCGGGCCCACGACAAGGACCTGCACCTGATCGTGGCCCGCCGCGACCTGTCCGGGTTCCAGCACGTACACCCCGTGCTCGGCGCCGACGGCACCTGGAGCGTGCCGCTGACCTTCGCGAACGCCGGCACGTACCGGATGTTCGCCGACTTCACACCCACGGGCGACCCCGGCGGCACACTCACCCTGGGCGCCGACGTCGTGGTGGCGGGCGACTACGCACCGGCCGCGCTGCCGGCGCCGAGCCGCACCGCCGTCGTCGACGGCTACACCGTCACCCTGGCCGGCGACCTGACCACAACGTCCGCACCGCTCACCCTGAACGTGAGCAAGGACGGCCGCCCCGTCACCGACCTCCAGCCCTACCTCGGCGCCTACGGCCACCTGGTCGCGCTGCGCCAGGGCGACCTGGCCTACCTCCACGTGCACCCGCAGGGCGCGCCCGGCGACGGCAAGACCCCCGCGGGCCCCGGCATCGGCTTCCACGCCCAGGCCCCCAGCGCGGGCAACTACCGCCTCTACCTGGACTTCCAACACGAGGGCAGGGTCCGCACCGCCGAGTTCACCGTCACGGTGGGCGCCGCGACTGCACCGACTCCGCCGCCCGCCCAGTCCACGCAGCCCGCCCAGCCCGAGCACGGCGAGCACGCCCACTAGGGATGCCCGACGCCATTCTCGGGCTCGGCCAGGGCCGACGTTTGACGTTTTGATACCCCCCTAGGGTATAGTTCAGGCATGATCGCGGGACGGCGCCGGCCGCCACCGCCCCCGGCCCCGCGACGGCCGCGCAACCACCGATCCGAACAGGAGCAGGCGATGGGTTCGACCACCGAAACCTCGACGCCACAGGACAGCGGGCAGATCGAACTGTCGATCGGCGGCATGACCTGCGCTTCGTGCGCGATGCGCATCGAGAAGCGGCTGAACAAGCTCGACGGCGTGACCGCGACGGTCAACTACGCCACCGAGAAGGCGAAGGTCAGCTACGCCGGCGAGATCGCGCCGGCCGACCTGATCGCCCAGGTCGAGGCGGCCGGATACACGGCCGAACTTCCCGCCCCTCCCGTCACCGCCGGCGGCGGCGAGGCCGCGCCGGAGGCCGACCCCGAGGGTGGTCGGGTCCGCGCCCTGCGCGACCGGCTGCTGATCTCCGCCGTACTGACCGTGCCGGTGATCGCGATGGCGATGGTCCCGGCGTTCCAGTTCACCAACTGGCAGTGGTTGTCCCTCGCGCTGGCCTGGCCGGTCGTGGCCTACGGCGCGTGGCCGTTCCACAAGGCCGCCTGGACCAACCTGCGGCACGGCACCTCGACCATGGACACACTCGTGTCGATGGGCACACTGGCCGCGCTCGCGTGGTCGGTCTACGCATTGTTCTGGGGCAGCGCCGGCGAACCCGGCATGACCCACGCGTTCTCCTTCGCCATCGAACGCAGCGACGGGGCCGGAAACATCTACCTGGAGGCCGCCGCCGGGGTGACCACCTTCATCCTGGCCGGTCGCTACTTCGAGGCCCGCGCCAAGCGCCGCTCCGGCGCGGCGCTCAAGGCCCTGCTCGAACTCGGCGCCCGCGACGTGGCGGTGCTGCGGGACGGGCGCGAGGAGCGCATCCCGGTCGAACAGCTCGTCGTCGGCGACCTGTTCGTGGTCCGTCCCGGCGAGAAGATCGCCACCGACGGCGTGATCGAGCAGGGCACCTCGGCGGTCGACGCCTCGATGCTCACCGGCGAGTCGGTCCCCGTCGAGGTCGCTCCCGGCGACACCGTCACCGGCGCCACCGTCAACGCCGGCGGCCGGCTCGTGGTCCGGGCCACCCGAATCGGCGCCGACACCCAGCTCGCCCAGATGGCCCGGCTGGTCGAGGACGCGCAGAACGGCAAGGCCCAGGTCCAGCGCCTGGCCGACAAGGTCTCCGGCATCTTCGTCCCGATCGTGATCGCCCTCGCCGCCGCCACCCTCGGCTTCTGGTGGGGCACCGGCCAGGGCATCGCCGGCGCGTTCACCGCCGCCGTCGCCGTGCTGATCATCGCCTGCCCGTGCGCCCTGGGCCTGGCCACCCCGACCGCGCTGATGGTCGGCACCGGGCGCGGCGCCCAGCTGGGCATCCTGATCAAGGGCCCCGAGGTCCTTGAGTCCACCCGTCGCGTCGACACCGTCGTGCTCGACAAGACCGGCACCGTCACCACCGGCCGGATGACCCTCCTGGACGTGCACCTCGCCGCCGACGAGACCGAGGCCGAGGTGCTGCGCCTGGCCGGTGCCCTGGAGAACGCCTCCGAGCACCCCATCGCCCAGGCCGTCGCCAAGGGCGCGACCGAGCGGGTCGGCGACCTGCCGGATCCGGAGGACTTCGCCAACGTCGAGGGGCTCGGCGTGCAGGGCATCGTCGAGGGCCACGCCGTCCTGGTCGGCCGCACCCGGCTGCTGACCGAGTGGGCGCTCGACCTCCCGGCGGAGCTGGAGCGGGCCATGGCCGACGCCGAGGCGCTGGGCCGTACCGCCGTCGCGGTGGCGTGGGACGGCAAGGCCCGCGCGGTGCTGGTCGTCGCCGACGCGATCAAGCCCACCTCCGCCGAGGCCATCCGCCGCTTCCGCGAGCTGGGCCTGACCCCGATCCTGCTCACCGGCGACAACACCACGGTCGCGCACACCGTCGCCGGGCAGGTCGGCATCGACCCGGAGCACGTGTTCGCCGAGGTGATGCCCAAGGACAAGGTCGACGTGGTCACCCGTCTCCAGGAGGAGGGCCGGATCGTGGCCATGGTCGGCGACGGCGTCAACGACGCCGCCGCGCTGGCCAAGGCCGACCTCGGCCTGGCCATGGGCACCGGCACCGATGTCGCCATCGAGGCATCCGACCTCACCCTGGTGCGCGGCGACCTGCGCGCCGCCGCCGACGCCATCCGCCTCGCCCGCAAGACCCTGGGCACGATCAAGTCCAACCTGTTCTGGGCCTTCGCCTACAACGTCGCCGCCCTCCCGCTGGCCGCCTCCGGCCTGCTGAACCCGATGCTCGCCGGTGCGGCGATGGCCTTCAGCTCGGTCTTCGTGATCAGCAACAGCCTGCGGCTGCGCGGCTTCAAGGCCCTGGCCGACGACACCCACCCGACCGCGTAGTCCCGACACGAAAGCACGAATGGTCCGCCCCTCACGAGGGGCGGACCTTCCGCGTGTGCGAGCGGCCGATTCGCAGTACGTCCGGCAGGACCGTGCGCAGCGTGCGTTCCGCGTCGGCCCGCTCGTAGTGGCCGAAGCGGCCGAGCGCGGCGATCCACGCCTCGTAATAGGTGTCCCAGCCCTGGGCGGAAATCCTTGACGATGCCGTCCAGGTCCGCGAAGAACGGGTCGCTGCGCAGGCCGACGGCGAAGCGGTACGGACCGGCCCGAACCACGGTCGTGTCGGCGGCCCGGCGGCGGCGGGCGACGCGCGCCGGTGGTCGCCCGTCCGGCCGCGACACCGCGCCGCTCCGCCCGGCGATACGACCGCAAGGCCCGCCCGACACCCGCGTGGGGTGCCGGGCGGACCGTCTGGTCAGTTCGGTGCCGGAGCGGTCGCGTTGATCACCGCGAACGCGCCGCCCTGCGGGTCCGTGACCACGGCCATCCGGCCGGCCATCATGTCGAACGGCGGCTTGAGCACGTTGCCGCCGGCCCGGACCAGCGCGTCGACGACGCTGTCGGTGTCGTCGACGGAGAAGTAGGTCAGCCAGTGCGACGGCGTACCCTGCGGCAGCTGGTCGAGCCCCTGCATCCCGCCGACCACACGTCCATCCGCACTCAGCGAGAAGTAGCCCTCGGCCCCCTCCATCGGCTCGGCCTCCAGACCGAGCGCGGCCTTGCCGAACTTCGCCGCGGCGCCCGTATCGCTGGTGTTCAGCTCGCTCCAGATCACCGAACCGGGCTCGTTGACCACCTGCGCCCCACCGAAGTCCCGCGCCTGCCACAGACCGAACACCGCGCCGGTGGGATCGGCGGCGACACACATCCGGCCCAGGGTCATCACGTCCATCGCCGGCATCATCACCTTGCCGCCGGCCTTGGTGACCTTCTCCTGGGAAGCGTCCACGTCGGCGGTGGCCAGGTAGGTGGTCCACGCCGTCGGCGGGGTCGGTCCGCCGTCGGGGGACATCGCCTTCATGATGCCCGCGACGGCCTTGCCGTTGAGCGTGCAGACCGCGTATCCACCGGTCTCCGGCGGGCCCACCTCGCCCTGCCAGCCGAATAGGTCGCGGTAGAAGTCGAGCGCGGCCTGCTGGTCGGGCACCATCAGGTCGACCCAACAGGGTGTGCCGGGCTTATAGGGACTGGTTACCTCGGGCATGACGGAACCTCCAGAGAAGAACGACGCCCCCGTACCCGTCGTCACTCGCCATCGTGGGCAACCCACATCGGGCCACCACCGACGCGCCGGTACCCGCCGGACCACGTCCGTCAACCTCCGATCGGGCCGCGTCGCCCACCCGCCCGGCTCGGGACGGTGCGACGCGGTCGCCGTCGTTCACCCCCGGCCGATCCGCAGCGGGTCGGGAAGGTCCGTATCGGCGGCCGGGTCGCCGAGGTCGTCTCCCCGGCCCGGTGACCCGGCACCGCGGGCCGCGCGGACCAGCCGGCGGGTGAACGTGTGTCGAGGGTCGGTCAGGATCCGTCCGGCCGGACCCTCTTCCACCAGCCGGCCCGCGTCCAGGACCGCGATCCGGTCCGCGAGCCGGGCAGCCGCCGCCAGGTCGTGGGTGATGAACACCAGGGACAGGCCGGTACGTTCCCGGGAACGAGCGAGCAGGTCCAGCAACTCCGTCCGGGCCGCGCCGTCCAGGCCCGAGGTGATCTCGTCGCAGACCAGCACGCCGGGCCGGGCGAGCAGGGCTCGGGCCAACGCGGCACGCTGCAACTCGCCCCCGGACAGCGCGCCCGGTCGCCGCTCCGCCACGGACGCGGCCAGGCCGAGTTCGGCCAACGTATCGAGCGCCTCCGTCCGAGCCGCGTCCGGGTGCACGCCGCGCAGCCGTACGGCGGTCCGGGCCACCTGGTCCACGACCGGCCGGCCCTCGTCGAACGAGGCCCGCGCGTCCTGGAACACGTATTGCACGGCGGACAGTTGGTCAGTAGTACGACCGCGCAGCGAGCGGGGCAACGTCGTGCCGTCGAACCGGATCCGCCCCCGGTATCCACTGTGCAGACCGGCGAGGCAGCGTCCCAGCGTCGTTTTGCCGCTGCCCGAACGGCCCACCAGGGCAACGCATTCGCCGGGTGCCACGGACAGGCTCACCCGGTCCAGGACGGTCACCCGGCGCCGCACGTCCGCCGGGTATCCGGCCGTGAGGTCCCCCACTTCCAGCCGAACGGCGGTCCTGGGGTCGGGGCCTGCGTCTGCACCCGGCCTCGGGGGCGGAACCTCCACCCGCTCCGGCGCCGGCAGCACCCGTGCCGTCGGCCCGAACCCGACCGGCCGCCCGTGGGCCAACAGCACCACCTCGTCCGCGAGTCGGCGCACCACATCGAGGTCGTGGCTGAGCAACAACACCGCGATCCCTTCCCCGGCCAGGGCCGCCAGCCGCTCCACGACGCCCTGCTTGGTCAGCGCGTCCTGTCCCGTCGTCGGCTCGTCGGCGACCACGACCCGCGCACCGAGCAACAACGCCTGGGCCACCACGACGCGTTGCTGCTGCCCTCCGGAGAGCTGATGCGGGAAACGCCGCACGACCTCCTCGGGGTGCTCGATCCGCGCCGCCCGCAACGCCTCGACCACCGCTGCCCGGTGCACCCCCCGGCCGCCCACGCGCGCCCGCGCGATGTCCCGCAACAACACGCCGACCCGACGCACCGGGTTGAGCACCGCGCCGGGATGTTGCGGGACGTACCCGACCGCTCCCCCACCCACGACGCGTACCTCGCCCGTCACCCGTGCGCCGGGCGGGAATTCGTCGAGCAGGGCCAGTGCGGTGGTGGTCTTGCCGCTGCCCGACGGCCCCACCAGTGCGGTGATCCGCCCGGCACGTAGCGTCAGATCCACCCCGTCCACGATCGCCCGACCACCCACCACGACCCGCAACCCGCTTACGAACGCCACGGGTTCAGCGCCGCTCATCGTCCCTCCCCCGCCCGGCCGTCGGCGTCCGCAACGCGGTGTCGAACGCCAGGTTCGTACCCATCGACAGCGCCACGATCAGCGCCGCCGGCACCACCACGGCCCACGGTTGCAGGAACAGGCCGGGCCGGTTGCGGTCCACCATCACCGCCCAGTCGGCGGCATCCGGGGCCACACCCACGCCCAGGAACGCGGCGGTCGCCACCAGGTACAGCGCACTGGCGAGCCGGGTCCCCGCGTCGGCGGCCAGCGTGCGCCGGATCGACCGCAGCGGGTAGCCGACGGTGATCCGCCACCAGGACTCGCCCTGCATCCGCAGCGCCTCGACGGCGGGCCGCGCCGCCACCTCGGTGCCCGCCGCGGCCACCACCCGCGCGGCGTCCGGCATCGCCACCAGGGCGATCACCGGCACCAGTTCGGCCGGCCCCGGCCGAAACAGCGCGGCCACGAGCAGCACGACGAGCAGGGACGGTACCGCGATCAGCACGTCCAGCGGCCGCATCAGCACCTCGGCCACCCACCCGCGCCGCGCCGCCGCGGCGGCCAGCCCGAGCGGCACCGCCACCAGATAGGCCAGGACCGTCGCGGCCACCGCCACCAACACCACCGATCGCCCGCCGAGCAACACCTGCCGCCACACATCGCGCCCGGCGAAGTCGGTGCCCAGCCAATGCCCTCCCCCGGCGCTGAACGACACCGCGCGCGGCTGCACCGGCCCCGCGAACCACGGCCCGATCAACGCGATCACCAGCGGCAGCCCGATCAACGCGAGCGCCACCGCATACCGTCGGCCACCGTCGCCGCCCCAACTCGGTCGTCCCAAAGGCGGGTTCACTAGGCCGCCACCTCCACGCGCGGCGCCAGCCGCAGCGTCACGAGGTCGGCGACAAGGTTGACCGAAACGGTCACCACACCGAACACCAGCGCCAGCCCCTGGATCACCGGGATGTCGCGCGCCGCGACCGCGTCCACCAGCACGGTGCCGAGCCCGGGGATCACGAACAGCGCCTCCACCACGATCACGCCGCCCAGCAACCAGTCGCAGGTGCGGGCGAGTTGCTGGCTCGCGGGGGCAAGGGCGTTGGGCAGCGCATGCATCCAGCACACCCGGGCACCGGACAGGCCCTGCCGCCGCGCGTGCGCCACGTACGGCGATGCCATCGCGTCGATCATGCCCGCACGCACCAGCCGGGCGATCGTGCACACCGGCCGGGACAGCAGCACCACCACCGGCAGCACCAACACGGCCGGACGGCCGAGCAGATCACCGTCGGTACCCACCGCCGTCGGCGGCAACCACCGCAGTTCCAGCGCGAACAGCGTGACCAGCAACACCCCGAGGGCGAACTCCGGAACCGCGTGCACCGCCGACGTCAGCGCGCTGATCAGCCGATCCACCGGGCCGCCCTCGCGCCGCGCGGCAAGCACCCCCAGACCCACCGACAGCGGCACGAGAAGGACGACCGTGACCCCGGCCAATACCAGGGTCGGGCCGAACCCGTCGGCGAGCAGGTCGGCGACCGGCCGGCCCGAGACCAGCGAGGTGCCCAGGTCGCCGTGCGCCAGACGCTCGATCCAGGCGGCCAACCGTCCGCCGACCGAACGATCCAGGCTCATCGACTCCCGGATCCGCGCGATCCGCTCCGGGTCGGGCTGGTCGCCCGCCAGGGCCACCGCCGCGTCCCCCGGCAGCGCCTCGGTCAACGCGAAGATCAACACCACCACGGCCGCGATCTGGACCGGGCCAAGCAGCAGGCGGCGTGCCGGGCGGCCACGATCCGCGCTCACCCGAGCCAGACCTTGTCGAACCGGGCCCAGTCCAGCGTATTGGCGGGCGCGTTCGTCGCCACGCCGCGCACCCGGTTCGCGGTGGCCACGATCCAGTCCGCGAAACCCCAGATCAGGAACCCGCCCTCGTCGTGGAGTCGGCGCTGCATACGCTCGTACAACGCGGTGCGCGACGCCTCGTCGGGGGTGGACTGGATCTGCCGGTACAGCTCGTCGAAGTCCCGGTCCCGCCAGTGTGTGGCGTTGGTGGTGGATCCGGTCAACAGCCGCTGGGAGACGTGTGATTCGATCGGCATCGCCCCCGAGCGGTAGGACGCGAACGTGCCGGAGGTGAGGATGTCCTTCCAGTAGGTGTCCTTGTTGCCGATCCGCACCTGGACGGTGACCCCGGCCTTTGCCGCCTGTTCCTTGAATATCCCGGCGGCCTCGACGAATCCGGTGGCGGCGGGCGCGGTGTCCAGCGTGACGGTCAGGCCCTCGGCGCCGGCCTCGCGCAGCAGCGCGCGGGCTCGGGCAAGGTCCTGGGTGCGCTGCGGCAGGCTCGTCGCGTAGTAGCGATATCCCTTGCCGAACAGGTCGTTGCCCACCTCCCCGGCGCCGGACAGTGCCCCGTCGACGAGTTCCCGACGGTCGGCGATCAGGCAGAACGCCTGTCGGACCCGCCGGTCGTCGAACGGCGGCCGATCGGTCTTCATCACAAAGCCCTGCATCGCGCTGTTCCGCAACCGCAACACGCTGATCCGGCCCCGGCCCTCGTGCACCCGCGCGGTGGCCGGGTTCAACTCGTGCGCGTACTCGACCTGCCCGCCGAGCAGCGCGTTGGTCCGCGCCGATTCCTCGCCCGCGATCACGAACTCCAGTTCGTCCAGGTGCGGACCGCCGTCCCAGTACCCGTCGTTGCGCCGCAGCAGCAGCGAACTCCCGGGCTTGAACGACCCGAACACGAACGGCCCCGATCCCACCGGCCGCTCGAAGGAGTCCGCACCGGCCGGCACGATGTAGGCGCCGAACGCCGCGAGTACGTTGGGGAATTCGGCGTAGGGCAGCTTGAGCCGGAACTCCACCGTGGCCGGGTCGATCACCCGACTCGCGGCCTGGTCGATCGACTCCAGCGCGGCCTTGGCCCGGAACGCCCTTGCCGGGTCGGCGATCCGGCGAAAGCTGTACAGCACGTCCTCGGCGGTCACGGGCCGACCGTCGTGGAAGGTCGCCGGACGCAGCCGTACCCGCCAGGTGTCCAGCGTCGCGTTCGGCTCCCACCCGGCGGCGAGCCGGGGTACCGGGGCCAGGTCCGCGCCGTAGTCGGCGAGCTTGTCGAACAGGGCCTTGGCCCGGGCCACGTCGACGAACAGATTGGCCAGGTGCGGATCCAGCGTCTCGTTGGCACCGCCGCCCGGGAAGGCCGCCCGCAACCGACCGCCGCGCCTGGGCGTTCCCTCGCCCGGCGTACCGGCGCGCGGCCCGGGCTCGGCCGTGCCGCCGGCGCAGCCCACCGCCAGGGTCAGCGCGGCGACGCCCCCGGCGGTCAGGAAGGCCCGGCGGGAGGTACCGGCGCGGGATGCGCCGAGGGGTATGCGGGGGTGGATCCGGCTCATGGGTCGTTCTCTCCGTGTCGGCGGTGGTGGTGGGCGAGGTGATGCCGGGTCAGCGGCGGCGGGCGACCACGTGCAGGCGGTCGCCGTGCCCGGTCGCGGCGGGCGGGGCGCCCTCGATCCAGGGCGGGTCGGTACGCGGTCCCGGGCGGTCGTACAGGTCGAGCACGTCAAAGCCGGCGACGTCGAGGAAGTAGTCCAGCTCGCGGGGGAACAGCAGTCGCCACGCGGAGAGCTGCACCCGGGCCAGCGCTCCGTCGTCCGACGTCCATTCCCGGCGTCGGCGCAGCAGTTGGGCGCCGTGGTCGACCCACAGGGTGGTGCGCGAGGTGTGGGTGACCCCGGCGCGCACGACGGTGTCGGTACGGGGTTCGGTTTCGGGCCGGGCACCCTCGGCGCCCTGCAGGAAATAGGCGCCGTTGCGCAGTTCGGCCACGAACAGCCCGCCGGGCACGAGGTGTTCCCGACAACGACCGAGGAACGCCGCGAGTTCGGCGTTCTCGTGGCAGTACAGCAGCGCGCTGTCCAGGCAGATCACGGCGTCGAAGACGCGCCCGAGGTCGAAGTCGCGCATGTCGGCGAGGCGGTAGTCCGGCCCGGGGTGGCGGGTGCGGGCGTGGCGCACCATCGCCGCCGAGGTGTCGATGCCGACCACCTCGCGGGCGGCGTGCGCGTGCAACCAGGCCGCGTCCCGCCCGGTGCCGCACCCCACGTCCAGCACGCGCGGCCCGCCGCCGTGGCGCCGCAGGGTCGCGTCGGTCCACCGGGCGGCGAGCCGGCCGGGGTCGGGGAAGCGGCGTTCGTAGAGTTCGGGGGTATCGGTCAGGAAATTGCGGGTACTCACGTCGGTTCGCTCTCGGCTTCGTACGGGTCGCGGACGCTCATCGGGGCGGTTTCTCGGCCGCGCGGCGGTAACAGGTGCTCATTGCGGCAAGCTCTCGGCCGCGCGGCCGGCACGGGTGCTCGTCGCGGCAAGCTCGCGGCCACGCGACCGGCACGGGTGCTCATCGGGACTCGCTCTCGGCCCTGGGGTGGTCGGGAGTACGCGCCGGCTCGACAGCGCCGGTCCCGGGCGCGGTCGGCGGCAGCGTCCCGCCCCGGCGCAGCCATCCCACCGCCGAGGCCGAGACCAGGCCGAGGAGCGCGCAGCAGGCCCACGGCAACCACGCCCGACCACCGTCCGCGCCCGCGTCCATCGCCCAGCCGATCCCGGCGTTGCCGGCCGCCGCCGCGATGCCCGACGCCGCGTAGAACAGCCCGAAGCAGGTGCCGGTCAATCGGTCCGGGCCGAAGGCGGGGACCAGTTCGAGCACGAACGGCTGGGCGATCATCACGCCCAGATGCAGCAGCAGGGCGGCGGCGATCAGCGGCACCATTCGCACCACCGCGTCCCCGGTCCCGTCTGGGCCGGCGCCGCCGGCGACCACCATCGGGGGTAGAAAGGCCAGCCCCGTCACGGCCGTTCCGATCGTGATCCACCGGGCGCGGTCGCCGCGCGTCTGAAGGAAGCGGGTGATCCGCAGTTGCAGCAGCAGGTTGGCGACCGTCCCGGTGAGGAACAGCAGCCCGACGGCGGCCTCCTGGCCGGTCGCGTGCCGAACGCCGTCCGGGAGCAGCAGATACAGCTGCGTCTCCAGGCCGTACAGCCCGGCCATCGCGATCGAGAACGCCACGAAGGCGCGGTTGCCCAGGACTTCGCGCCAGTCGGCCACCACCGAACGCTCCGGCGCGGGCACCGGGCGCGCCGGCAGGACGAGCGCCTGGGCGATCGTCAGCGCCGCGAACAGCACGGCCGCGGTGAGCGCGGCGGCGGTGAAGTCGACCAGGAGCAGCAGGCTGCCGAGCAGCGGGCCGAGCAGGGCGCCGGTGGTGGCGAAGACGTTGAACAGGGCGAACGCCTCGGCCCGGCGCGGCCCCGCCTCGCGGGCGAGGTAGGTGCGCACCGCGGGGTTGAACAGCGCCCCGGCCAGTCCGCTGAGCAGCGCGGCGGCAAGCAGCACCGGTAGTCCGTCGCCCAGCGCGAACAACCCGAACCCCACGGTGCGCAGCGCACATCCGGCGATGATCACGCCGCGTGCGCCGAGCCGATCGGCGGCGGAGCCGCCGAGGATGAACAGTCCCTGCTGCGCGAGGTTGCGCACGCCCAGGACGATGCCGACGACGGCGGCGGACATCCCCAGGTCGTCGGTGAGGTGGGTGGCCAGATACGGGATCAGCAGGTAGAAGCCGGTGTTCACGCCGAGCTGGTTGACCAGCAACAACCGTACCGCGAGCGGAAATTCGGCCACCGCGCGAAGTGTCCTCATCGGTCGGCCCCGATCGTGCGCCGCACACCCAGCCCGGGCGCGTGTCCGCCGGCGCGCACCGTGCCGTCGATACCGCCGATGCCGGTCCACGGATCGTGGGCGAGCAGCAGATGCCCGTCCAGGTCGACCCAGCGGGCCCGGTCGACGAGGTGTACGGCGGGCGCGATGCCGAGCGAACTGCCGGTCAGACAGCCGAACATGACCCCGGTACCGCTGCCGCGCAGGTCCTCGACGATCCGCGACGCCACACGCGGACCGCCACATTCGGCGAGTTTGAGGTTGACCCCGGGAATCCGTCCGGCCAGCCGCAGCACATCCTCGCGGGTGACCGCGTCCTCGTCGGCGATCACCGGAATCGGTGCGTGCCGAGCGATCCGCGCCAGCACATCGGGTCGCCCGGCGGCGATCGGCTGTTCCACCGCCTCCACCCCGAGAAGGGCGAATCGCGGCAGCAACTCCATGGTCTGCGCCTCGCTCCACGCGCCGTTGGGATCGAGCAGCAGCCGGGCGTCCGGTACCGCGTCGCGCACGGCCGAGATCCGCGCCAGATCGTGCGCCGGATCGGGCGCACCGGCCTTCACCTTGAGCACGGTGAACCCGAGTCCGGCCCACCGCGTCGCCGCACCGGCCGCGTGCTCGATGCCACCGAGCCCGATGGTCCGCGCGGTCATCGCCGCGGGCGCCCGTTCGGCGCCGAGCAGCCGGTGTACGGGCTGCCCGGCGCGCTTGCCCACCAGGTCGAGCAACGCCGCGTCGAGCGCGGCCCGCACCCCGAGCGGCAGCCCGCCCGGTCCGGTGCCGGCCAACTCCCCCGAAGCGCTCTCCGGTTCGCCGAACCGCCCCAGCCACGGCCGGGCCACCCGCGCCAGCGCCGCCCCGATGTCATCGGCCGACAGCCCCAGCCGAGTGCTGCCCAATGCCTCACCCCACCCGCGCACCCCTTCGTGCTCGACACACACCCAGACGGCATCCCGCCCGGCCATCACCGACCGCGAGATGCGCAACGGCTCACCCAGTTCGAGCCGGGTGGTCTGCCACGTGAGCCTCATGCGGACCCCGTTATGGATGCCTCGGGCATGCCCGCGACGCGGGGCGCGGGCGTGGCGGCCGACGCGGGCGCGTATTCCCGCGCCGACGACCCCGGGCCGCCCGGCGTGCGCGCGACCGTGCGACAGCGCGCCCAGCCGCCGACCTCGACGATCCCGGGGTCCAGGATCTCCACCGGGTGGGTGGGCACGTGGGCGCCGTCCAGGCCGTGCGCGGCGCAGAAGGCGTCGTCGTAGACCGTGCCCAGGTACCGGTGCGGGCCGTCCGGGAAGATGGTGGCCACGGTCGTGCCGGGGTGCACCCGGGCCGCCCACGCGGCGACCAGGGCGACCGCGCCGGTACTCCAGCCGCCGCTGACGAAGCTGCCCCGGGCCAGCCGGCGGCACGCGTCGACGGCGGCGGCCGGGCCGACCCAGTGCACCTCGTCGAACGCGTGGTGGGCGACGTTGCGCGGCCGGATGCTGCTGCCGAGCCCGCGCATCAGGCGTGGTCGGGCGGGCTGGCCGAAAATGGTCGAGCCGACGGAGTCGACGCCGATCACGGTCAGCGCCGGCCAGCGCCGGCGCAGCGGCCCGATCAGCCCGGCGCTGTGCCCGCCGGTGCCCACGCTGCACACCAGGACGTCCACGTGGTCGAGCTGGTCGGCGAGTTCGGCCGCCATCGACGCGTAGCCCGCCGGGTTGTCGGGGTTGTTGTACTGGTCCGGCCAATAGGCGCCGGGGGTGCCGCGCAGGATCTCACGCAGCCGGTCGATCCGGGCTGCCTGCCAGCCACCGACCGCCGCCGGATGTTCCACCAGATCCAATTCGGCTCCGTGCGCACGCAACAACTGCCGCATGGACGGTTCGAGTTCGCGATCGCCGACGAGCCGGACCGGGTGACCGAGCGCCTGTCCGGCGAACGCCAGACCGATGCCCAGCGTGCCCGAGGTGGACTCGACCACGAGCGCGCCCGGGCGCAGTTCGCCGCGCCGGCGGGCGCCGCGCAACATCGATACGGCGGCGCGCGCCTTCATGCCGCCCGCGCTCAGGTATTCGAGCTTGGCCCAGAAGCCCGGATGCGGGCAGGGCAGTTCGGTGCCGACGCGGACCACGGGGGTGCGGCCGAGCAGGGCCAGCAGGTCGGGATTGCCACCCGTCGAACCGGCGGCGCGCGGGAGCGGGACGGTATTCACGCGGCACCTCCCGATCGGTGCGCCGCGCTCGCACCTTCGGGCCGGTGCGCCGCGCTCGCACCTTCGGGCCGGTGCGCCGCGCTCGCACTTTCGGGCCCGTCCGCGGCGCTTGTACTTTCGGGCCCGTGCGCGGCACTCGGGTCTGCGAGCCGGTACGCCGCACTCGGCCCGCCGTATTGGTAGACCACACCGGGCCCGCCGTCCAGCCAGAAGAACGGATAGGGCTCGGCGCACACCGCGCTCACCCCCGCGCCGACGAAGTGCGGCAGGATCGCGCTGCCGGTCTGGGCGAACATCACCAGCGGCTTGCCGGTGCTCGCGGCGTGTGCGCGCAGCGGCTCGAAGGTGTCGTTGCCCAGCGTCATGCCGGAGGCCAGGATCGCGTCGCAGCGGTCCAGTTCGGCCTCGGCGTCGCGGCGGATCGGCTCGCCCCATTCGGTGCGCCCGCCCTCGAAGTCGCACGGCACGCAGCCGATCCCGAGCGTACGCAGCCGCTCCAACAGCGAGTTGACCACGCCCACGACCAGCACCGTGCGTACCCGCTCCACGGGTAGCAGGTCGACCACGGCCCGGGCCCGGGCCCGTGACTTGGTCAGCGAACTCCCGGCCGGCAGCGGGTACGCCCGGGCACCGTGCTCGGAGCCGTGCGGCCGGGCCCGCATCAGGTAGGCATCCAGCGCGGCGATCCGGACCGGCGCGAGTGGATGCGCCAGCAGGTCGGCGACGCGGGCCCCGACACATGCGTCGACGGTGTCGGCGGGCAGCGTGCCCGGCTCGGCGGCACACGAGCCGACCGCCGCGCCCAATCGCACGCTCAGCACCTCGTTGCGGTAGCCGGTGGTGCGTTCCGCGTGCCGGACGGCCTGCACGGTGCGGAAGGCGGTGCTCACGCGCTCCTGGTTCGGGTCGGCCCCGAACTCCCCGGCGCGGACCCGGACGAGCAGATCGTCGAGGGTGCCCGGGGGCCCGGGCACGGATCGCGGCCGGCTCACCCGGTCACCGCCGACACGGCCGCGTAGCGGGGGCGCAGCCGACCGAGCATGCGCTCGGCCGACTCCCGCGCGCCGGCGCCCCGGGAGGCGGTCAGCACGTGGCCCAGATACTCGTTGTTGCTGGTCGCGGCCCGTACCGCCCGCCCCGGTTCGGCCAGGGTCAGCTCGACCACGCCCGGCTCGCCGCGTACCGCGTCGGCGCCGTCGATGCCGGCGAGTGTGCCCGTCCCGTCGGCCGACAGGTCGCGTTCGTCCGGCAGCAGCAGGCCGATGGCCGCACTGCGCACGCCGGTCTCCCGCACCGCGAGGTCGGGACGCCGGCCGAGCGCGACATCGACACAGGCCACGACCAGGTCGACGCCGGTGACGTGCCGGACCAGTTCGGTGATGCGATTGCCCGCCGGCCTGGGGTTGACCTCGATCGTGCGCGGCCCGTCGGGGGTGAGCCGGATCTCGGTGTGCGCCACGACGTGGTCCAGGCCCAGCGCCTCGACCGCGCGTACGGCGGTGTCCGCGGCGGCCCGCGTACGGTCCGGATCGAGTGCGGCCGGGAACATGTGTCCGGTCTCGACGAACGTCGGCTCGGCGCCCAGGCTCTTGTCGGTGACGCCGACGACATGGGTGTGCCCCGCCTGGGTGACCGTCTCGACACTGACCTCGGGCCCGGTGAGGTACTCCTCGATCAGCACCACCGGGGCCCGGCGCTGTCCGCGCGCGTTCACCGTGAGGTCCGTGATCGCCCGCTGTGCGCGGGCCAGTTCGACCTCGTCGTGGACGACACGCACCAACATCCCGGCGCACAGGTCCACCGGCTTGACCACGACGGGATAGCCGATCTCGCGCGCCGCGGCACGCGCCCGCGCCCGGTCCGCGCACAGCGCGAAGCGCGGGCCGGGCACGCCCGCCTCGGCCAGGCGCAGGCGGGTCAGATCCTTGCGGCAGGCCGCCTCCACCGCGTCCGGCGCGGGAGCGGGCAGGCCGAGCCGGGCGGCGATCCGCGCGGTGGCCGGCAGGTAGTAGTCGCACGCGGACAACACCCCGTCGAACGCGAACACCTCGTGCAGCCGTTCGACCGCGGCCGGCAGTTCCGCCGCGTCGTTGGTCTCGGTCGTGACGATGTTGCGTGCGGACAGCAGCGGATGCGACGCCGCGCCGGGCATCGCGCGCAGGTAGTGGTGCAGATCCCGGGTGAGGAACGTGAACTCGTGTCCGGCCTCGTGGATCGCCCGGGGCAACAACCCGCTCATCGCCCCGACCCAGCTTTCGACAACCAACAGATGACCCACCGAACTCCCTCTCCGACCGCGGCGACGGCTCTCTCGCAGAGCATCGATCCGCCGTGACCGTATCGGGAATGGTTTTCATTTTCAATACAACATCAACGAGAGCCCGCGTCCGTACCCGTCGACACCCACCCGCGCAGGCCCGCCACCGCCCCGAAACCACATCCGAACCGCACCCGACACCACATCGGCACTGCCGAATCCGGGCCTCGACGCCGCCCCGAAACCCCCGAACCCCGTTTCCCATGTCACAACCCGTCCGCAACACCGCACGCAGAGCGGCCGATCCAAGCTTTCTTCGGGCAATTCCGCACGCGGAAACGTGTTTTGGTGCATGTCACGCGCGGAACGGGCGATCATGGACCCAGCGCGGGTGGGATGCCCCCGCCCGCCGAAGGGGAACAACGTGCTCCGGTCCGCCGGATCGCGACTGCCCCGACCCGATTGCCGAACCACGAAAAGGAGTCGCCGGATGGTCGCATCGTCGGTTGACGAACTGAGAGTTGCATTGGAAAAGGAGGCCACGGAACTGGCCGGGCAACGGGACCGGCTGCAAGAGGAACTGGCCGTGGTCGAGGCTCAGTTGGCCGCTCGGCTGAGCGCGGTGGAGCAACTGGCACTGATTCGCCCGCTGACCGCGTCGGCGTCGGCCCCGGCCGAGGAGGCCGCGGCGGAGCCGGTCGCCGAGACCGAGGTCGCCCCGGCGCCCGAGGCCGAATCCGCGCCCGGGGCCGAACCCGCCGTGGAGACCGCGCCCGAGGCCGAGGCCACCGCCTCGCCCGAGCCGGTCGTCGAGGCCACGCCCGAACCGGCCGCTCCGGAGACCCCGGCGGCGACCGTTCCGGCCCCGCGCCGCAAGAAGCAGGCGGTCGCGGCGGTGGCGGAGCAGACGCGGATACAGTCCGCCTCCGCCCGCAAGGCTCCGGCCGGCAAGCCCGCGGCCAGGAAGTCCACCCGCACCAAGGCCGGCGCAGCGGCGAAGGCAACCGCCGCCAAGCCGGCCACCGCCAAGCCGAGCGCCACCAAGCGGACCACCACCAAGGCGGGCACCGCGACCAAGGCCGCCAAGGCGACCCCGGCCGCCAAGGCCAAGGCCACGGAAGCACCCGCGGCGGCGCCGGCGGCCCGTCCGGTCCGTTCCCACCTGCGCGACGAGATCGCCGCGCTGTTGGCGGGCACCGGCGAGCCGATGAACGTGCGTCAGCTCACCGAGGCCCTGGGCGAGGTCGCCACCAAGAGCCGCATGGAGAGCGTGCGCACCTCGACCGAGGGTCTGGTCAAGGCCGGACGCGCGGTCAAGACCGGTCGCGGGCTGTTCACCGGCCCCGCGGCCTGAACCACCCCGGGTCCGCCCGGTTCTCCGGACGATCGCCGGCTCGACGACCCACCTCGGCACCACCGGGGCCACGTCGAGCCGGCGGTCTCCGTCCCGGCCGAACACCGACCCACCAACGGACCCACCCCGTGCCCAGGCCCTGTCCGGCGGATCTTGCCGGACGACGCGGACCCGGCAAGATCCGCCGGACCGGGCCTACCCCACCCGACGCCGCCAGGGCCGCCACCGCGACGACCCACGCCGACGCGCGTCCGTACCCACCGGGTTCGCCGGCGCCGCCGGCTCCGGCCGCGCCGCCCGCCACCGCGCGACCGCCTCCTCCTCGTCGAACGGCCGAAGGCCCAGCACCGGCCCGGGCGGCGGCATCCGCAACGCGGCGACGATCTTGGCATTGATCTCCGTGACCATGCGCCGGACCTCACGCTCCGAGCGGGCCCGCTCGATCTCCGCCATCGTGTCCTCGGCCTCCTTGCGGAGCGCCAGGGTCGGGGGCAGTACGGAGATGCCCTCGGTCTGCATCTTGCGGCGCACCCACCACAGCTCGTCGTAGGGCGCGTCGATCGCGGCCAACGGTTTGCCGGCCCCGGGAAGGTCGTCGAACTCGCCCCGCGCGGCGGCGGCGTCGATCTGCCGGTCCACCCACGAATCGAACGGAACCTCGGGCGGCTTGCGCTCGGTCACGGAACTCCTCCTCCGCACGACGACGTCGGTTCCCCTCCAGCATGCCGCACCGCCCCACCGACCGGACGGCGGCGGGTCGGCGGCGGGCCACACCCCCGACCCCGCCGCCGACCCCGAGGTCACCAGTCGCAGGAGCACACCTTCGGCTTGTCGGCCCGAACGATCGCCGACCGCATCCCGTCGGTGATCTCGTGCGAGGGCTCGACGGTGATCCGGATGAACCCGGCCGCCCGGAGCCCGGCCCGATACTCGCTCGCCGCCAACGCCCCGGCCAGACACCCGGCGAACGACCCGCGCGCGATCTGCTCCTCGATCGTCAGCCCCTCACCGGCCACCACGTCACACACGGCGAGCCGGCCGCCGGGGCGCAGCACCCGAAACGCCTCGGCGAACACCGCGCCCTTGTCCACCGCCAGACTGATCACACAGTTCGAGATCACCACGTCGACCGTCGCGGCCGGCAGCGGCACCGCCTCGATCGAGCCCTTCAGGAACTCGACGTTGTCCACCCCGGCACGCCGCGCGTTCGCCCCGGCCAACTCCAACATCTCGTCCAGCAGATCGAGCCCGTACACCCGCCCCTTCGGCCCCACCAGTCGGGCCGAAAGCAGTACGTCGATGCCGCCGCCCGAGCCGAGATCGAGCACCCGCTCGCCCTCGACCAGGTCCGCCGCCGCGGCCGGATTACCGCACCCCAGGCTCGCGGCCGACGCCGCCCCGGGCAGCCGCCCCAACTCCTCCGCGCGGTATCGCCCCGCCCCGAACCCCCGACCGACCCCGACCCCACTGCCGTCACAGCAGGATTCGCTGGTCACACTGCCCCCGGCCAGCACGGTGCTCGCCGCCGCCACATAGGTCGCGTGCACCCCGGCACGCACGTCGTCCATGGTTTCGTCTGCCACGGTTTCCTCGCTCATCCACGGTCCCACCCCCCGACCCCGACCGGTCGGCGGTGGCAGTCTGGAGCCATCCGCGGGTGCGATCGCATCATTTCGGCCAATGGACGGCTATCGTTCGCCCGAGGGTCATCAACGCCCGTCGACCCACCCGAACAAGCCACGCCCGCGAACCCGGGCCGGCTCGAACGCGGCCCGCCCGCGGGTGGCGGGCGGGGGTGATCCGCCGACCCGGTGTTCCCGCGTTCACCACCGCCCTCGGAGGTATCCATGTCGGTCGCGATCCGCGTGGCGCCGGCCACCTCGGCCCCGGGCCTCCGACTGGACGCGGACCTGCCGCCGCTGGTGGCCGCCCTGCGCTCGCACGGCGTCGACGCCGAGGCGGTGTCGTGGGATCGCGCCGACGTGGACTGGTCGGCGTACGACGCGGTGGTGATCCGGTCCACGTGGGGCTACTGCGAACGGCCGGCGTGCTATCTGGCCTGGGTGGACGCGGTCGAGGCGGTGACCCGCCTGGACAATCCGGCCGCGCCGGTGTGCTGGAACACCGACAAGCGGTATCTGCGCGAACTCGCCGCGCGCGGCGTCCCGGTGGTGCCGACCCGCTTCGTCGCCCCCGGCGAACAGGCGATCCTGTCCGAACACGGCCACTTCGTGATCAAGCCCGCCGTCTCCTCCGGCGCCCGGGACAGCGCCCGCTACACCCCGGAGCACCACGACGCGGCCGGCCGCCACATCGCCGCACTGCACGCCGGCGGCGAGACCGCGATGGTGCAGCCGTACCTGTCCCGGATCGACGAGGGCGAACGGGCGCTGGTCTTCCTCGGCGGCACGTTCGGCCACGCGATGCGCAAGGGGCCGGTCCTGACCGAGGTCGGCGTCCTCGACAACGACCGCCACCCGCATCCGGGTCTGGCCCCGTACACCCCGACCGCCGCCGAACTCGACCTGGCCGTCGCGGCGTTGTCCGTCGTCCCGGTCGCACATCCGCTGCTCTACGCCCGCGTCGACGTGGCCCTGGCCGACGACGGCTCGCCGGTGGTGATGGAGCTCGAACTCGTCGAGCCCAACCTGTTCCTCGCCGACAACCCCGCCGCCCTGCACCGCCTCGCCGAGCTGATCCGTGCCCGCACCGTCGACTGAACTCGCGCACCGAGAGGGCAGAACGCCGAAGGGCCCGGGTCGGAGAGACTCCGACCCGGGCCCGAACCACCGGCTGACGCTCGACATCGACTGCCCGGGTGCTGAACACCCATCTCGGTTCGGCGCCGAACAGCCGTACCGAAACGGGTCGTTCCGCCGTCACCCGAAAAACTTTGCCGACCGTGACGGAAGATTCACCGCCACGCCTGCCGCCTCGGGTCGAACGGCCCCTAGATTGGCCTGGACCACCCCACACGGCATCCGGAGTTGAGAGTTCGTGGCCGAGTTCATACCCGACGCCGAATCGGCTTTACCAGAGCGGAAGATCGACACCGAGGTGGCCCATACCGCCCGGGTGTGGAACTACTGGCTGGGCGGCAAGGACAACTATCCCGTGGACCGGGAGACCGGTGATCAGATCGCCGCGATCCACCCCGGCACCCGCGATTACGCCCTCGCCGACCGGCAGTTCCTCGGTCGGGCGATCCGCTACCTGGCTCGCGATCTGGGCATCCGGCAGTTCCTCGACATCGGCACCGGACTGCCGACGGCCGGGAACACCCATGAGATCGCGCAGAGCGTGGCGCCGGAGTCCCGCATCGTCTACGTCGACAACGATCCCCTGGTACTGGTGCACGCCCGGGCGCTGCTGACCAGCAGTCCGGAGGGGGCCACCCGCTACATCGACGCCGATCTGCGCGACGTCGACGAGATCCTGGCCCGGGCGTCGAAGACCCTCGACTTCGACCAACCCATCGCCCTGGTCCTGCTCGGCGTGATCATCTTCGTGAACGACGACGACGAGGCCTACGGCACGGTACGCCGCCTCCTGGACGCGCTTCCGTCCGGCAGCCATCTCGCGCTGTCCCACACGGTGACCAGTCCGCCGGCGCCGCCGGACGTGGACGACGCCGTGGCGTTCTGGAACGAGCACGGCACGCCCAAGCTCAAGCAGCGCTCACCTGAGGGCATCGCCCGCTTCTTCGACGGCCTGGAACTGCTCGAACCGGGTGTCGTCACCTGTTCGCACTGGCGGCCGGATACCGGGGTCCGCGCCCCCGAGGTGGCCATGTGGGGCGCGGTGGGCCGCAAACCGTAGCCCGTCGCGCACACGACGAAGCCGGGGCCGCGCCGCAGGGGGAGCGCCGCCACCGGCCGCGTGTGGCGGCCCCTCGGATCCGTCCGCATCGAGGGGCCGCCGGTATATCGGTGTCACGCGCCGTCAGCGGAGGACGGACGGCACGAACCTCGGATCAGCCGTGCTGACCGTGGTGCGGGGCCTCGTGGTGGTCACCGTGGTGCGGCGCCTCGTGCTGGCCGTGCTTCTCGTCGGCGCCGTCGACGTTCGCGCAGACGTTGCCGATCGCCGGGTTGAGCAGCCCGATGACGTTGATGCTGTTGCCGCAGATGTTGATCGGCACGTGGATCGGAACCTGGATGTTGTTGCCGGACAACACGCCGGGCGACCCGACCGCCGCGCCGTTCGCCTCGGACCCGGCGCTGGCGACGCCGGCACCGGCCATGACGAGAGCTGCGACACCGGCGGCCACGGAGGCCGACTTCTTGAACGTGTACATGTGATCTCCGTTTCGGATGGCGCCGCGGGTGGCGCGATCGACCGGTGCAACGAGGGGAATCCCAGGAGGCAACTGGCGTTCGCGCTCGTTCACCCGACCGGCGGCACGGATCGCGGCCGACGGAGTGGCCCGGCGCCAAGGCGTGTTCGCCGGACCGGGGCGGGGTACTGGCGCCGGATCCCGCCGGCACCCCGGCGGCCGACGCCCCGTCGCGAGCCGACCTCAGGAAGCAGGGCCGCACCGTTGCCTGTCCCCTCCCACCCCACCCGCCGCTCGCTGCTGCTCGGTACGGCCGGCACCGCCGCGCTGCTCGCCGCCGGCACCGGCACCCGGTTCCGCGCCGGCGCCCCCGCGACCCTCGCGCCCGTTTCCCGCGCCGGCTCGGCCGCCGATGTCGCGGTCCTGCTCACGGCCGCGCCGACCACGGTCGACCTGGGCGCGCGCGAGGTGGCCACCTGGGGGTTCGGCGACCGCCTCCCCGGCCCGGAGATCCGGGTCACGGCCGGCGCCACCGTGACCGCGCACCTGCGCAACGACCTGCCGCAGGACACCACGGTGCACTGGCACGGGGTACGGATCGATCAGCGGATGGACGGCGCCCCCGGGTTCAGCCAGGCCCCGGTTGCGCCGGGCGGCGGCTTCGACTACCGCTTCGTCGTGCCCGACCCGGGCACGTACTTCTACCACTCGCACGTGGGCACCCAACTCGACCGCGCGCTCTACGGCGCGCTGGTGGTCGAGGACCCGGCCGAGCCGCTGTCCTACGACGCGGAGTGGACCGTCGTGCTCGACGACTGGATCGACGGCACCGGCACCGACCCGGACGCGGTGCTGACGGAACTGCGCGGCAACCCCAGGCCACCGCAGAACATGCGCAGCACCCTCCTCGGCGGCAGCGCCGGACACGTCGCCTACCCGCACTACCTGGTCAACGGCCGCGCCCCGGAGGCCCCGGAGGTGTTCGAGGAGGCACCGGGCCGGCGGATCCGCCTGCGCCTGATCAACGCCGGGGCGGACACGGCGTTCCGGGTCGCGCTGGGCAGCCACCGGCTGACCGTCACCCACACCGACGGCTTCCCGGTGCTGCCGGTACGGGTGGACACGCTGCTGATCGGGATGGGCGAGCGCTACGACGTGCTGGTCACCCTCGACGACGGGGTGTTCCCGCTGGTCGCCGCCGCGGAGGGGAAGAACGCCCGGGCCTTCGCGGTGGTCCGCACCTCGACCGGCGACGCCCCGCCGGCCTCGGTCGACGTCCCGGAACTGGATCGCCGAGTGCTCGGCCTCGCCGACCTGACCGCCGACCCGTCGGTCGACCCGGGCGACGAACCGGCCCGCGAGGTGGACCTGGTGCTGCGCACGGGTGGTGCGCGCGGCACGTCGTGGACGATCGGCACGGCGGACGCGTCCGACGACACATCGCTGCGGGTGGCGGTCGCCCACGGCGAACGGGTGCGCCTGTCCTTCACCAACGACTCCCGCATCTGGCATCCCGTCCACCTGCACGGACACACCTTCCGAGTGCGCCGGCCCGGCGGTGGCGGCCCGCGCAAGGACACCGTGGTGGTCCGCCCCCGGGAAACCGTCACCGTGGACCTGCTCGCCGACAACCCCGGCGAGTGGATGCTGCACTGCCACAACGTCTACCACAGCGAGTTGGGCATGATGGCCACCCTCGGCTACGGCGACGCCCCACCCGACACGATCATGCCCGGCATGGCCCCCGAACAGCACTGACCCGGGCCGGAGACGCCCGACGCGCCTCCGGCCCGGGTGGGTCGGCCCCCTCCCGACAACCGTCAGCAGTGCCCGGCGGGCTCGGACCGCTCACACACGTTCGCCTCGAACGTGTTGATCTCGGTGACCCGGTACGCCAGGTCGGAAGGCGCGTTGCCCGTCACCACGTTGCCCCGGATCACATTGCCCACGGTCGGGCGCCCGGCCTGGCTGGGCATCACCACGATGCCGCCCGACATCGGCGACTCCCCCTGGTTGTCCCGCACCTGATTGTCCGACACCTGCGTCTCCCGGGCGCCGGTGAGCACGATGCCGGAACCCTGGATGAAGGCCAGCCGCGGATTCGGCGGGCAATACTTGTTGTTCTCGTCGATGCGATTGCCCCGGATCGCCAGCGGCCCGGCGGCGGGTTCCTTGTCGTCGCCCACGATGAACACCCCGGCGCAGTTCCCGGTCAGTTCGTTCTGCTCGATCGCCAACTCCCGCCCGCGCCGGATCAGTACGCCGAGCCGGTTGCCGGCGGAGTGGTTGCGGGCGATGCTCGCGCCCATCGCGTCGGCGGTGTCCGCCAGGAACAGCCCCGCCTGGCCGTTGTCCTCGGCGGTGTTGTCGGTGAGTTCGCCCTGAACCGAGTTCTCCTGGCCGATCCCGTGTTCGCCGTTGTGATGTGCGAACACCCGGCGCACCCGCATACGTTCGGTGCCGCTGCCCATCACGCCGGTCTTGGTGAAGCCGGTGACGGTCAACGACTGGATCCGCACATCCGCGACCCGGTGCTCGGCCGTGCCGACCACGCACAGCCCGTTCCCGGCCACCGCGCACTCGTTCGTCGCGTCCGCTTCACCCGGGGTGAGCACCGTACGCTCGCCCGCCCCGCGAATCGTCAGCCGATCGGTGCGGACCAGGACGCTACCGGTGTACGTACCGGGCGCCACCTCGATGGTGTCCCCGGGCGCGGCGGCGTCCACCGCCGCCTGGATCGACTCGCCCGGATGGACGACATGCCGGGTCTCCGCCTGCGCGGTCGGCGCCAACACCGAGCCGAGGATCGTGAGCGCGGTGACACAGCCGAGGGGAAGCAGCCGCTGTACGGGCAGTGCGTGCATGGGGTGCATGGGGAATGATCCGCCTTCGCTTGTGCAGGAACGGGTACGGGAATCGGGTCGCGCCGCAGGGCCTCAGGGCCTCACGGCACCGGGGCGGGCTCGGCCGGGGCGGACTCGGTGACGTCCGAGGTCATCGTGTCCACCAGGTCCGTGGTGTGTTCGCCGGCTCGGAAGCTCGGGTGCGCCAGCAGTCGCCGCAGGAAGCCCAGCGTGGTCTGTACCCCGCCGCCGGCCACCCGGAATTCGCCCAGAGCCCGCTCGGCGCGCGCGATGGCCCGCTCCCGGTCGGGTGCCCAGACGATCGCCTTGGCGAGCAGCGAGTCGTAGTCCGGACCGACCGTCCAGCCCGGATAGGCGTGCGTGTCGATCCGCACGCACGGACCGCCGGGCGGCACGAACTCCGCCAACCGGCCGGGCGTCGGCGCGAAGGCCCGGGCCGGATCCTCGGCGTTGATCCGGCACTCGATCGCCACCCCGCGCGGCACCACGTCGTCCTGACCGAACGTCAGCGGCGCACCAGCGGCGATGGCGAGCTGTTCGCGCACGATGTCCACGCCGGTGACCATCTCGGTGACCGGATGCTCCACCTGGATCCGGCAGTTGATCTCCAGCAGGTGGAACCGGTTCGCGGGCGTGACCACGAACTCGAAGGTGCCCGCGCCCACGTAGCCGACCGCCGTCGCCCCGCGCAACGCCGCCGCGCACATCGCCTCGCGCGTCTCGGCCGGCAGGTTCGGGGCGGGCGACTCCTCGACCAGCTTCTGGTGCCTGCGCTGCGCGGAGCAGTCCCGCTCGCCCAGGTGCACGGCGCCGCCGCGGCCGTCGCACAACACCTGTACCTCGACGTGCCGGGCGCGGTCGATGTAGCGCTCCAGGTAGAGCCGTTCGTCACCGAAGACGGCTCGTGCCCGGGCGCGGGTGTCCTGGTAGGCCCAGGCCAGCTCGTCCGGGTCGCGGACCACGCTCATCCCGCGACCGCCACCGCCCGCCACCGCCTTGAGGATCACCGGATAGCCGACCCGCGCGGCGATCTCGGCGGCCTCCATCGGTGAACTCAACGCGCCGTCGCTGCCGGGGAGTACCGGCAGTCCGGCCGCGGCCATCACCGCGCGCGCCTCGCTCTTGTCGCCGAGCCGCTGCATCACGTGCGGCGGCGGGCCGATGAAGGTGATCCCGTGCGCCTCGCAGATCTCGGCGAAGTCGGGGTCCTCGGACAGGAATCCGTAGCCGGGGTGGATCGCCTCCGCCCCCGTGCGCCGGGCCGCCTCGATGATCGCCGGCATGTTGAGATAGCTGGACCTGGCCGGCGGCGGACCGATGTGCACGGCCTCGTCCGCGAAGCGCACCACCGCGGACTCCCGGTCCGCGGTGGAGTACACGGCCACGCTGCGGATGCCCATTTCGCGGCAGGTGCGGGCGACCCGCAGGGCGATTTCACCGCGGTTGGCGATGAGCACGGTCGAGAACACGGGGACCACCTCGGGTCGTCGTCAGTGCCGGTTGTGGGAGCCGCCGGGACGGTCGTCGGCGCCTACGTCCGGATCGGCGCCGACGGTGTCGATCACGAGCAGGGGCTCCTGGTACTCGACCGGCTGCGCGTCGGCCACCAGCACCTCCACCACCAGCCCGGACACCTCGGCGGTGACGGTGTTCATCATCTTCATGACCTCGAGGATGCCCACCGTCTGACCGGGGTGGACGGTGTCGCCGACGCTGACGAACGGCTTCGCGCCCACCTCGGGAGCGTGGTAGAAGGTGCCGACCATCGGGGCCGACACGTAGCGACGTCCGCCGTCCGGCTCGGCCGACTGCTCGCCGGGGACGGCGGCGACGGGCGCGGCGCCGGGAACGGCGGGCGCGGCCCCGGAGGGGGCGGCCTCGGGCCATTCGATCTCGATGCTGGTGTCGCCGCAGCGCAACCGGATCCACCGCGGCGGCACGGGCGCCGGCCGCACCGGGCCCGGCGCCTCGGGGGCGGCCGGCCGAGGATGCGCGGACCCGTGCGCGGGATCGAACGGTCTGACCCAGCGCTCGTCGGCATAGCCGGCGGGGTGGCGGTCGGGTCGATCATCGGCGTGCGCGTCGCGCGCCGGGGACGGTCCATGGGGCGAACTCATCGGGCACTTCCTTCGACAGGAGCAACTTCGACGGGGACGGCCTCCGCACGGACCGTCTCGACACGCACGGCCGCGCCGGGAGCAACTTCCGCCCGGGCGACGCGAGTACGAGCGGAGACACCTCGGACCGAGCCGGCACCGACGGAGTCGGCCCGACCATGCTCGGCGCGAACGGTCTCGGCACGGGTGGCTTCGACACGAGCGGCCTCGGGGCGGGTGGCCTCGGCATGGGTGGCCTCGGCGGCGCCGAACCTCCGGAAACGTTCGCCGCGTTCGCGCAGGAGGCGGGTGCGGTTCAGGGCGAGGAGTTCGTCGACGACGGGGATCAGGGCGGTGCGCAGCAGTGTGGCGGCTCGGCCGGGGTCGGTGTGGGCGCCGCCGGGTGGCTCGGGAACGATCCCGTCGACCACACCGAGGCGCAGCAGGTCGCGCGGCCCCATACGAAGCGCCGCCGCCGCGGCGGGGGCCGCCGACGGGTCCTTCCACAGGATGGCGGCGCAGCCCTCGGGGCTGATCACCGAGTAGATGCCGTGCTCGCCGATCAGCACCCGGTCGGCCACGGCCAGCGCCAGTGCGCCGCCGCTGCCGCCCTCGCCGGTGATCACCGTGACGATGGGGGTGGCCAGTCGGGCCATCAGGCGCAGGTTCTCCGCGATGGCGACGGCCTGGCCGTCGCGTTCGGCGTCCGGCCCGGGGTTGGCTCCCGGCGTGTCGACCAGGGTGATCACCGGCAGGCCGAGCTTGGCGGCGAGCCGCATCAGCCGGGCCGCCTTGCGGAAGCCGGCCGGGGTGGCCATGCCGAACTTGCGGTATTGCCGCTCGGCGAGGTTGTCGCCGCCCTTCTGATGCCCGATCAGCATCACCGGCCGACCGTCGAGCCGACCGATGCCGCCCACGATCGCGGGGCAGTCGGCACCAATACGATCCCCGTGCAACTCGTGGAAATCCTCCAGGAGTCGACCCGCGTAGTCGAGCATCGTCGGCCGCCCCGCATGCCGCGCCAGCCGAACAGCCTCCCAGGGCTCACCGGGCTCCCCCGCAAGCTCACCGAGCGACGGCGCATGGCACGCATGTCCGTTCGCGGCTGACCCGTTCGCGGCAGACCCATCCGCCCCGGACCCGTTCCGAGCGACCCCGTTCGGCGTAGTGCCCCCCGGGGTAGCCCCGTTCGATGTCGAGCCGTTCGCCCCCGACTCGTACCCACCCGACACGACCCCGTTCAGGATCGTGCCGTTCCCCCCGTCCCGCCGCCCCGCCCTCGCCCCGCCCACCGCGAGGAAGTGCCGCAACGTCGCGCGCAGCGCCGGTCGCGCGACGATCGTGTCGACCATCCCGTGTTCGAGCAGGAATTCGGCGGTCTGGAACCCCTCGGGCAACCGTTCGCCGATGGTCTGCTCGATCACCCGTGGCCCGGCGAAGCCCATCCGCGCGCCGGGTTCGATCAGGATCACATCCGCCGGCGTCGCGAACGAGGCGGCCACCCCGCCGTACGTGGGATCCGTGATCAGCGACAACACCAACACGCCGGCCTCGTCCAGTTCCGCCAGGGCGTGCGCGGTCTTGGCCATCTGCATCAGCGACAGCACGCCCTCCTGCATGCGCGCCCCGCCCGAGGCGGTGATCAGCAGCAGCGGGATCCCCGTCCGCAGGCTCTCGTCGGCGGCGGCGGTGACCAGCGCGCCCACCGCGCAACCCAGACTGCCGCCGAGGAAACGGAAGTCCATCGCGACGACCACCACAGGCTGCCCGTGAATGGTGCCCCGCGCACACACCGCGGCCTCGTCCATGCCGGTCTCCGCACGCGCCCGATCCAGCCGTTCCGGGTAGGGGCGGGAGTCGACGAAGCCGAGCGGATCGTGCGGTGCGGGGTCGGCGCGCAGCGCGATCTCCGAGCCGGGATCGAGGAGTTGATCCAGGCGTTCACGCGCCGTCAGGCGCGCGTGCTCGCCGCAGTCGGGGCACACCCGCAGGTCCCGGGTGAAACGTTTGCCGTATACGAGTTCGGCGCAGCGTCCGCACTTGACCCAGTCGGGTCGGCTGTCGACGGTGAGCCCCGGATGGGTCTCGATCATGGCATCAGGTCCTTGGACGGTCGGGCCTTGGACGGTGGGGCGGGCGGCGAGGTCACCGCTGCGCGTCGCGCTCCCAGCGGTAGAACTCGCGGGCCATCGCGTCCTGGGGCGAGCGCCAGGTCTGCGGGTCGTACGCGTGCACATGCGCCGAGAGCCGTTCGCTGATGTCGCGGAACTCCGGGTGTCCGGCGACCTTCGCGACCGCGGGGCCGGGGGGCCGGTCGGCCTCGATCAGGTGCAGGTACAGGTCGCCGAACTGGAAGAGGCTGCGGCCGGTGACGCCGACCAGGTGCGGGAGTTCGCCGGTGTCGGAGGCGGCGAAGATGTCGGCGATCGGGGTCGCCGAGTCGGGCTTCATCCGGGCGACGATCAGGGTGCGGTGCATGGGTTGCCGTCCTTGTCGAGGGGTGGGCCGGTGGGGCCGCGAGACGCGCGGCCCCACCGGCGGGGCGTCGTCGCGCCGGGGCGGGCGACGACGCGGGGTTCACCAGGTGCGCACGGTGGGCGCTACGCCCGTCTCCCGGGCGCGCTCCTGGATCCGGTCCCGGATCAGTTCGAGCTGGACGCGCGAGTTGCGGTTGATGTTGTCCGTCATCCACTCGTCGTCGACCGGGGCGGTCTCCTTCATCGCGAAGTCCTGGACCCAGCGCATCCGTACGCCGTCGGGCACCTCGTGGTACTCCCAGCGGATGTGCATGTGCGCGAACGGCCCGGTCTCCACCCGGCGCGCCCACACCGTGCGCGTCTCGCGGTCGGCCTCGCGCTCGGACACCCAGCTCCAGATCTTCCCGTCCTTGTCGGGCTTCATGGTCAGGCGGAAGGTGACCTTGCTGCCTTCACGCTCCAGGACCTCCACCGACGCGTATTCGCTGAACAGGTTCGTCCAGTTGTCCACGTCGTTGGTGATGTCCCAGACCAGGTCGAACGGGGCCCCGATGACGATGTCGTTGTCGGTATGGCCGGCCATGTCACACTCCTGAGGTGAGTTGCGAATTGGTGGTTTCCAGGAACTCGCGCGGGGTCTTGCATTGGTCCACGTCCGCGCCGAGCGGGAACTTGTAGCGCCGCTCCAACTCGGCGACGATCCCGAGCAGGCCCAGCGAGTCGAGGCCGAACTGTTCGAACGTGGCTTCGGGGTCCCGCAGTTGCTCGGGCTGAGCGGTGACGCCGGCGCATGACTTCATCACCTCGGCGAGCACTTCGTGGGTGAGCGGTCCGTTCATCGCGGGCTTCCTTTCGGATGAGTCGGATGATGCGTACGAGGGGCACGGGTCGTACCGGCCGCGGGATTCGCCGAGTGGGCTACGGCGTGTCGGGGCGGCCGTCGCCTCGGCGCAGCACCAGTGCGGCGTTGCCGCCCATCAGGCCGCGGCTGAGCACCAGGGCGGTGCGCAGTTCGGCGGCCCTGGCCCGGCCGGTGACCAGGTCGAGGTCGTGGCAGACGTCGAACACGCCCGGGGTGGGCGGCAGTACGCCGTGTTCCATGGCCAGGATCGCGGCGGCGCAGTCGAGCATCGGTGCGCCGCAGTAGGCCCGGCCGATGCCGGCCTTGGGCGCGGTGACCGGCACCCGGGCGGCGCGGGCGCCCAACGCGTCGGACAGGGCGAGTACTTCGGCGTGGTCGGCCTCGGGGGTGCCGAGCGCGTCGGCGAAGACCACGTCGATGTCGGCGGGTCCGCATTCGGCCTCGGCCAGCGCGTCGCGGATCGCGCGGGCCAGTCCGTGCCGGGACGGCCCCCAGCCGCAGGTGCCGGTGAACGTCGCTCCGTGTCCGAGCACTTCGGCCCGGATCCGGGCGCCGCGCCGGCGGGCGGACTCGGCCTCCTCGACGACGAACATCGCGCCGCCCTCGGCGGGGGCGAAGCCTCGGGCGGCGGAGGTGAACGGGAGGTAGGCCCGTGCGGGGTCGGCGGCGAGGCTGAGCGCGTCGTAGCCGAGTTGGCAGACCATCGAGTACGGGGCGAGCGGTGCCTCGGCGGCGCCGACCACGACGGCGTCGGTGCCTCGGCGGATGGTCCGGACGGCGTGCGCGAGCGCATCCAGGCCGCCGGCCTCGTCGTTGGCCAGCACCGCGCAGGGGCCTTTGAAGCCGCCGCGGATGGAGATCTGGCCGGTGGTGGCCGCGTAGAACCAGGCGATCGACTGGTACGGCCCGACGAAGCCGGGTCCCTTGCCCCACAGGTTCTGCAGTTCGCGCTGACCGAACTCGCCGCCGCCGGAGCAGCTCGCGGTGGTCACCCCGACGCCGAAGGTGGACGTCGGGCCCAGTGCCGCGTCGGCCAGGGCCTGGTCGGCGGCGACCAGCGCGAAGTGGGTGAAGCGGTCGGTCTGGACCAGGTATCGCTCCTCGACCACGGCGGCGGGGTCGAAGTCGCGTACCTCGCCCGCGACGGTCAGCGGCAGGTGGTCGCAGCCTTCGCGGGAGATCCGGTCCAGCACGAAGCGGCCCTCGCGGGTCGCCTTCCAGAACACGTCGGCGCCGATGCCGTTGGGCGCGACGACGCCGACGCCGGTGACCACGGTGCGTCTTGCTGTGGAGCCGTTCATCGGGGTCTCCTCTCCCGACGGTCCAGGACCACCGCGGACTGGAAGCCGCCGAACCCGCTGCCCACCGACAACACCGTCGTCAGGCCCATCGGCCGGGCGGTGCCCGGCACGTAGTCGAGGTCGCACTCGGGGTCCGGCGTCTCGTAGTTGGCCGTGGGCGGCACCGCCTTGTGCTCCATCGCCAGGGCGCACGCGGCGAGTTCGATGGCGCCGATGGCGCCGAGCGAGTGGCCGACCATCGACTTGATCGAACTCATCGGCACCTTGTGTGCGTGTGCGCCGAGCGAGCGCTTGACGGCCGCGGTCTCGTGGCGGTCGTTCTGCTTGGTGCCCGAGCCGTGCGCGTTGACGTAGTCGACGGCGTCGGGGGCGACCTCCGCGTCCGCCAGTGCGCGGTCGATCGCCTCGGACATCTCCAGGCCCTCGCGGGTCAGGCCGGTCATGTGGTGTGCGTTGCCGCGCGTGGCGAACCCGCCGACCTCGCAGTACACATGGGCGCCGCGCCGGTGGGCGTGTTCGAGCTCCTCCAGGATCAGCACCGCGGCGCCCTCGCCGAGGACGAATCCGTCCCGGTCCGCGTCGAACGGCCGGGAGGCGTGCGCCGGGTCGTCGTTGCGGGTCGAGGTGGCCTTGATCGCGTCGAAGCAGGCGACCGTGATCGGCGAGATCGGCGAGTCGGCCGCGCCGGCGATGTACACGTCGGCGCGGCCCTCCTCGATCGCGTGCGCGGCGTAGCCGATCGCGTCGAGGCCGGAGGTACAGCCGGTGGAGACGGTCTGCACCGGGCCCTTGGCGACGAACTCCTCGGCCACCTCGGCGGCCAGGGTGCTCGGCGAGAAGGCCCGGTGCAGGAAGGGGTCGGCCCTGCGGTGGTCGACGGCCCAGGTCTTGCCGGGGCCGCTGACCGCGATGTAGTCGTGTTCGAGCCGGGTGGTGCCGCCCACGGCGGTGCCGAGGGAGACGCCGATCCGCCAGGGGTCCTCGGCGTCGCGGTCCAGGCCGCTGCCGCGGACCGCCTCGGCCGCCGCGGCGAGCGCGAACTGCACGTAGCGGTCCGCGCGTCGGGCCCGGTCGGGGTCGACGCCGCACGCGATCGGGTCGAAGTCGCATTCGGCGGCGATCCGGGAGCGGAACCCGGTGGGGTCGAAGAAGGTGATCCCGCGCGTCGCCGTGCGGCCCGCCATCAGCAGGTCCCAGAACGCGGTGACACCCACCCCACCGGGTGCCACCACCCCGACGCCGGTGACCGCGACCCGGCGCCTCAAGAGTCGGCGCCCACGGTCTCGGCGGGTTCGATCCCCTCCGTGTCGACGTGCCCGAGTTCGGGCCGCGGCGCGAGCGGGGCGAGTTGGAAGACCATCCGCGCCTGGACGCGGCCGACGTTGCGGAAGCGGTGGCGCATGTTCTTCGGGATCATCAGGCCCTGGTCGGGCCGGAGTTCGTGGGTGACGCCGTCCAGGTCGACCTCGATGGAGCCGACCACGACGTGGATGAACTCCTCGGAGTACGGGTGGTAGTGCTCGGCGATCATGTCCCCGGGCTCGATCAGGGCCAGGCCCATGAATCCGCTGGTGGAGCCGACGGTCGCCGGGCCGAGCGTGACCCGGAGGTCACCGCCGCGGCGGCGGTTCGGCTCGATCTCGTCCAGGTTGACGATGCGTACGGTCTGCGTGGTCATCTGTGCCACCTCCAAGTGGCGGGGCGGCGCCGTCGGGCGCCGCCCCGGGGGATCAGGCGTCGCGAGCGGCGCGACGGTCGGTGACGGGGGTCGTCTCGCACGCGGCGAGCAGTCGGCGCAGCCCCTCGTCGGTGTCCAACTCGCCGTCCTCGCCGAGGTCGAGCAGTCGGCTCAGCCGGGCGGCGGATTCCCGGCGGTCGACGCCGAGCAGCAGCGCCGGGTCCTGGTCCGCCGGGCCGCGCAGGTCCAGCACGCGGATCAGGGTGTCGCCGCGCAGGAAGACCTGGCTGTGCGCGATCGGGCCGCCGGCGACGGCGATCGCCTGCTCGTCGTGCCGGCGCAGCAGCGTCGCGGCGGATTCACCGCAGCCGTGCCGGACCGGGTACAGGAACGCGCGGCGGGTCGTCTCGGTCTTGTCCGACTTCTTGCCCGACGCCTTGCCCGACGCCTTGTCCGACTTCGTGGTCGGCGCGCTCAGGTGGTAGACCTCGGCCAGCGAGGAGCGCATGAAGAACGCGCGGGCGGCCTCGGAGTCGTTCAGGTCGCGCGCCTCCTCCAGGTGCGGGTTCAGCGCCTCCTCGGCGGCGCGCACCTGGGGCTGCTCGGCCACATGGCGCAGCGCGGCGCGCAGGTCGCCCTCGACCTCGATGGCCCGTACGACGCGGTTGCCGAGCATGAACACCGAGGTGCGGCGCAGCGAGGTGGTCGGGTTGACCCGGGCCTCGGGCGACTCGTAGCCGGCGAGGATGCGGGCCACCTCGGCCTCGCTGCCCGGCTTGACGGTGAAGGTGAGCGCGCAGCGCACCACGCCGGGGGCGGCCGGCGCGGCGACGCGGGCCTTGTCGGCCGCCGCCTTCGCCTTGGGCGTGGCGCCGGCCTTCGCCTTGCCCTTCGGCGCGCGGGCGCCGGTGGTCATCATCGGACCGTCGGGCGCGCGCAGGTCGGTCTCGCGGGCCACCGAGAAGCGCAGCGAGCGGGTGCCGCGCACGCAGCCGTGCAGCGGCTGGACCATCACCTGGTGCTCGGGGCTGTCCACCCACGCCAGGTATTGGGAGGCGCCCTCCCACTCGCTGGTGATCAGCCACTGGCTGGGGTCCTCGATGGACTGGCACAGCTGGTCGCGCAGGTGGCCCGGAACGGCGGCCACCTGGTGGCGGATGCCTTCGTAGGCCTCGAGGAAACGTTGCTCCGACCCTTCGTGCAGCTCCAGCATGAGCAGCACCCGGAGCTTGGACGTGGTGTCGGCGGTGGGATTCGCCGTGGAGTGGACGAGGGTGTCCATGTCAGTCCTTTGGTCATGGGATTCGGCCGAACGTCGTGCCCGCCCGCCGAGGGCGCTCCCGGGGGACCGGGTCGCACCGACGCCGCCCGGGGAACGGAAGGTCGAGCGGGTCGCGGTCGGTCGCGCCGCTCGCGCGATCACACCGGGATACCCGCCCGATCCGTCCGTCGGGACCCGGCTTCGACTTCGAGCGTGGCGGCCGATCATCACCCTGTGCATCTTTTGAGGGCATATGAGTGACATTGGGCAACGACGACCGGCCGGCGGCGATGAGCGGGAACAGGAGGACCCCCGGCGGACCTCCTCCGCCCGCGACGGCGGCCGGGTCCGCAGTCCTCGCCAACGCAGGAGTAGTGATGAACCCCGAGATCCAACACCGGGTGCCGGTCCTGGTCGTGGGCGGCTCGCTGGTCGGGCTGTCCACGTCCGTCTTCCTGGGCCGACTCGGCGTCCCGCACATGCTGGTGGAGCGGCACGCCGACACCTCGCGGCATCCGCGCGGGCGCGGCAACAACGTGCGCACGATGGAGGTGTTCCGCACCGCCGGGGTCGAGGATCGAATCCGCGCCGCGTCCGCCGTACTTGCCGACAACCACGGCATCCTCCAGGCGGACACCATCGCCGGCGACATCCAGGAGTGGCTGTTCAAGGAGATCGATCCGGGCGGCGGACTGGCCAAGTTCAGCCCGTCGTCGTGGTGTCTGTGCAGCCAGAACGACCTGGAGCCGGTACTCGCCGACTACGCCCGCGAACTCGGCGGCGACGTGCGCTTCGGTACCCAACTCCGGTCCTGTGTACCGGACGAGGACGGTGTGACGGCGGTCGTGGAGGCCCGCGAGAGCGGGCAACGGCTCACCGTGCGCGCCGACTACGTGGTCGCGGCGGATGGACCGCGCAGTCCGGTGCGCGACGCGCTGGGCATCGACGTGAGCGGTCCGGGCGACCTGTTCCACAACGTGAGCGTCACCTTCACCTCGCGCGACCTGGCCGCGCACGTCGGCGAACGCCGGTTCATCGTCTGCTATCTGACGAACCCTCGGGGCGAGGGCGCGCTGCTGCCGGTGGACAACCGGGAGCAATGGGTCTTCCACCTGCCGTGGCATCCGGAGGAGGACGAGCCGATCGAGGCGTTCTCCGACGAGCGCTGCGTGGCGCACATCCGCGCCGCCGCCGGGGTGCCGGACCTGGATGTGACGATCACCGGCAAGGCGCCGTGGCACGCCGCCGAGCGGGTGGCCGAACGTTACCGCTCCGGGCGGGTGTTCCTGGCCGGCGACTCGGCCCACGAGATGTCGCCCACCGGCGCGTTCGGGTCCAACACCGGGATCCAGGACGCGCACAACCTGGCCTGGAAACTGGCCGCGGTGCTGAACGGGCACGCGGGCGCCGACCTGTTGGACACCTACGAGGCGGAGCGCCGGCCGGTGGCGGTGGCCACGGCCGCGCGGGCGTCCACCCGTTCGGCCGAACACAGCCACCCGGGGTATGCCGCGCCCACGGTCGGCGGCGGCAAGCAGCCGGGCGTGCTCGGCGTGGTGCTCGGCTACCGCTACGCGTCCGCCGCCGTGCTCGGGGCGGACCCCGAACTGCCGGTGTTGCCCGAGCGGTTCCGGCCGCCGAACGGCGAGCCGGGCACCCGGGCGCCGCACCTGTGGCTGCGCCGCAACGACGCCCGGGTGTCCACCCTGGACCTGTACGAGACCTCGCCGGTGTTGCTGGTCGGCGCGGGTCCGGCCGGGGCCGCGTGGCAGCGGTCGGCGCAGCGTGCGAGCCGGCGCCTGGGCGTACCGGTGGCGGTGTACCGGGTGGGTACCGAGGCGGAGGCCGCGGTGGTGGACCTGGTCACCGCGCCGGACGTGGACTGGGCCGAGGTGCACGGGGTCACCGACGAGGGCGCGGTGTTGGTCCGCCCGGACGGTTTCGTCGCGTGGCGGGTCCCGGTCGCCGAGCCCGATCCGGAGGGCACCCTGGTGGGGGTGTTGGGCGCGGTGGCGTGCCGGACCGAGCGGGGCGAGCGGGGTGGTGAGGCCGCGAAGGTCGGCGGCGACGCTCAGGTGTAGCGGAACGCGCGGCGGCCGGCTCCGGGAGGAATCCGGGGCCGGCCACCGTGTGTTCGGGAGCGGGTGTACGAGGTCGCGCGCGTGCGGGGACGGCTACTCCGGGGGCAGCAGGTGGGCGAAGACGACCACGTTGTCCTTGTAGTCCTTGGCCTTGCGGTCGTACGTGCCGCCGCAGGTGATCAGCCGCAGCTGGGCGTCCTGGGTCTTTCCGTACACCCGCTCGTCGGGGAAGGCGTCCTTCGGGAACGCCTCGACCGAGTCGACCGCGAACCTGGCCACGCTGCCGTCGGCGCGCGAGATCTCCACGGTGTCGCCGGACTTGAGGCTGCCGAGCCCCCAGAAGACAGCGGGGCCCATCATCGTGTCGACGTGGCCGAGCACGAGCGCGTTGCCCCGGGACCCGGGGGTGACGCCCTCCTCGTACCAGCCGGCCAGATTGCGGTTGCCCGCGGGCGGGACGTCCAGGACCCCGGAGGAGTTGAGGCCGAGGCCGATGAACGGGGCGTCCACCTTGATTCGGGGGATCTTGATCCGCACCGGCTCCGAACGTTTCATCGCCCCGGGGGTCGGGCTCGGCGAGGGGGCGGCGCTCGCCGCGGCGCTCGGTTGCGCGGCGGCGGGCACGGGTTGGGGTGGCGGACCCGAGTCGCTGCTCAGGTCGTGCTTGATCATCAGGGCGCCCAGGAGGATCGCCACCGCGGCGATCGCCATCAGTCGAGCGGCGCTCATGCGGCGCGGCGCGGCGGGCTCGGACGTCTCGGTGGGCGGAGCGGGGTCGGGCAAGACGATGCCTCTTTCCTGGCCGAAGGAGTACCGGGGCCGGCTTCGGGGGAACCGGCGGTGCGGGCCGGGGCGGGGACGACGTCACCGTGGCCACCGCCCCGGGAAGGGCGGTGGCCACGGCGGGTGTTGCCTGGGGGCGGGACGGGTCAGGCCCGAGCCGCCGAGACGGCGGGACGACGACGCAGCGCGTAGACGCCGACGCCGACACCACCCGCGATCAGGGCCGCACCGGTGCCGAGCGCGGCACCGTCGTCGAGGAAGGAGCCGCCGATGCCGGTGTGCACGCCACCGTGCGGGCTCTTGTGCTCCTTCCAGGACTTCTCGTGCGAGCCGCCTTCGCCGCCCTTGTCCTCACTGGATTCGCCGCCCTTGTCGGGCGTCCACTTTCCTTCACCGGACCAGGACTTCTCCTGCCCGCCGTTCCCGGGGGCCGAAGGGCCGCTGTCCGGCTTCACCGGCGCCGGGGCATCGGCGTAGGCGGCCGGGACCGCCAGGGTCAGGGCGGCGAAGCCGAGGGCGGAACCGGCGACGAGAGCGCGTGCACGACGCATCGTGATATTCCTTCCGGCGCTCGCGAACTGCCGACGGGCATCGGCAACGGGGATCGGCGAGGCGCCTTCATCACCATCGAACGGCGCCGGCGACCCCGCGACCCGCGTGACTGCATTCGGGGCCCCCGCTCTGGGCCTCCCGGGCGGAAATCCCGACCGGCTTCACCCCCGGGGAGCAGTCGCATGTTTAGCTCATGGTGATCATGCATGACTTTCCGTAGCCGGAGGCGGCGGGGCGGGTCGGACGGGTCGGGTGCGGCCCGATCAGGCCGGGACCGTGCACTCGAACATGTGCAGCGAGGGGTTCACCGCGCGCACGTCCCGGCCGCGCAGGCCCGCCTGCTCGATCAGGGTCAGCAGGCTGTCCTTGGTGTGTTTGCGGCCGCCGACGTTGAGTAGCAGCAGGAGGTCCATCGCCGCGGTGAAGCGCATCGAGGCGGTCTCGTCGACCAGGTTCTCGATCACCGCGACGCGGGCACCGGGGGCGGCCGCGGCGACGATGTTGCGCAGCGTGCGGAGCGTGCTGTCGTCGTCCCATTCGAGGATGTTCTTCACGATGTACAGGTCTGCCCGCACGCCGATGTCGACCCGGCAGTCCCCGCCCACCAGGGTTGCCCGGCCGGCGAGTTCGCCGCCGTCGCGCAGTCGGCGGTCCGCCGAGGCGACCACGCCGGGCAGGTCGAGCAGGGTGCCGCGCAGGGTCGGGTTGCGCTCCAGAAGGGTGGCCAGGACCAGGCCCTGGCCGCCGCCGATGTCGGCGACGGAGTCCACGCCGGTCAGGTCGAGCGCCGCGGTGACGTCCTGGGCGGAGGTCCGGCTGGACTGGGTCATCGCCCGGTCGAGGGCGGCGGCCGACTCGGGGGCGTCCTCGTGCAGGTAGTCGAAGAACTGCTTGCCGTGCAGCTCGGGGAAGACGCTGCCGCCGGAGCGCACCGCGCGGTCCAGGTGCGGCCAGGCCTCCCAGGTCCACGGCTCGGTGGTCCACAGCGCCACGTCCCGCATGCTGCGGGGCGCGTCCGCGCGCAGCAGGCGGGATGCCTCGGTGTGCGTGTAGCGGCCGTCGGGCTCCTCGGCGAAGACGCCCTGGCAGGCGAGCGCGCGCAGCAGGCGGTGCAGTGCCCCGGGGTGCGCGGACACCTCGCGGGCCAATTCCTCGACGGTCGCCGGGGTGTCGCCCAGCGCGTCGGGCAGGCCCAGGCGCAGCGCGGCGCGCAGCGCGCCGGCGGACATCGCGCCGAACGCCAGCTCGCGCAGCCGGGTGGCCGCCTGCGGGGTAAGGGTCACGTCGGTTTCGGTCATGCTGATCGCCTCTCGACCGGTGGGACACCCCGAGCAACCGGCGGGCTCGACCGAATCGGCCCGCGCGTCGACGTCCCGGCGGTCCGCACCGGGGCTGGAACGACTGTGACCCACACCCGGCGGCATCCCGCCGAGGCGCGGCCGATCGACGCGAACTCTCGCCCGGGAGTCATCCGGATGGCCCCACTCGGACACCGGCGGGCGGATGATTCGGGGGCTTGCGGGAGGCGCCCGGGGGCCTGCGCGCGCTCGTGGGGGTGTTACGGGACCTCTCGGAGGGCCAGGAGGAGTTCGCGGGCGGTCAGGGCGGCCTGGAGTTGGAGGGTGACCTCGGGGTCGAGGGGATTGGCGCCGAGGAGTTCGCGGATCTGGCCGATCCGGTAGCCGACCGAGTTGCGGTGCAGGTGCAGCAGCTCGGCGACCGCGGCGCGGCTGCCGTTGGTGGCCAGCCACGCGCTGAGCGTGGCCACCCATTCCTCACGTTCCAGGATCGGGCCCAGGTGTTGGTCCACGAACGCCTGGAGTCGGGCCGGTGGCACGCCGAACAGCAGTTGGGCCAGGCCGAGCGAGGAGAACATCAGCTGTACCTCGCCGGGGCGGCGGCGCAGCAGGCCGAGCACGGTCTCCGCGTCGTGGAAGGAGCGGGCCGTCCCGCGCGGGTCGCTGACCGTGGGGCCGGCGGCGGCCAGTACGGGGACGTCGCCGACCATGCCCTGGAGCCGGATGCGGATGCGGCTGATCTCGCGTTCGACGTTGCCCGAGAGCACCGCCAGGCCCAGTTCGCCCTCTTGGCGCACCGGCATCTCCAGCCAGGACAGCGCGGTGGTCCAGGTGCGCTGGTTGGGTCCGGAGTAGGCGAACACGACGGCGGAGTGAGGGCGATCGAGGTGCAGGCCGAACCGGGCGGCGGTGCGCGTGACATCGCCCAGGTTGCGCAGCGCGCCGTAGCGCAGTTCGTCGATCAGGCGACCCGCGGTCTCGGCGGTCGCGGTGGCCACCGCGTCCCGCCGGATCGCCTCGATCGCCACCGCCGTGACCGCGGCGCGCAGCAGCGGCTCGTCGTCGCGGGCGCCGTCCGGCTCGCCCAACAGCAGTAGTCCGACCCGGCGTTGGGCCACCCGTACGGGCAACGCCGAGGCCCGCCAGCCCTCGTCGCAGGTGACCTCGACCACGCGGTCCTCGACGAATACGTGGGCCACCGCGACGGGGGTCATCGACTCGGTGCCGTCGTCGGTCGCGGCGAGCACACCGCCGTGCACGCCCACCAGTCGGGCGGTGCGGCCGGTACGCCGGGCCAGGGCTCGCAGGATCGCGGGCCAGCCGTCGCCGGAGAGGGCGAGGACGTTCAGCTCACGCTCGAACGCCTCGGCCCGGTCCGGCACGGGGGTCCGGTTTTCCGTGACTTCTGCCTTGTCGATCATGGATTTCCGCACCTTAGCCGGTCGTTGTTACGCGGAACAGATACTTCGTTCGGTCACTTCCCGTTACGTCCGTCGTGGGGCAGGATGCGCCCATGCGAGCCTTCGACCTCGCGGCACCCGCAAAGGCCGCCGCCCAGGCGGCGGTGGACGCCGCCGCACCAGAGCTGGTTGCACTCAGTCACCGTCTGCACGCCCATCCCGAACTCGGCTTCGCCGAGAAGCGCGCCTGCGGATGGTTGGGCGAGCAGCTGACCGAACACGGCTTCACCGTCACCCCGGGCGTGGGCGAGTTGCCGACCGCGTTCGTCGCCGAGCGCGGCGCCGGGCCGCTGGTGCTGGGGATCTGCGCGGAGTACGACGCGCTGCCGGGGATCGGGCACGCGTGCGGGCACAACGTGATCGCGTCCGCCGCGATCACCGCCGCGCTCGCGCTGGGCGCGGTCGCCGACGAGTTGGGCGTGACCGTACGCGTGTTCGGCACCCCCGCCGAGGAGAACGGCGGGGGCAAGGTGCTGATGCTGGAGCGCGGCGTGTTCGCCGGGGTGCACGCGGCGATGATGGTGCACCCCTCGCCCCGGGAGCGGCTCGATCCGACCTGTCTGGCCCGCGCGCAACTGCACGTCGAGTACGACGGCCGGGCCGCGCACGCGTCGGCCTGCCCGGAGGACGGGATCAACGCGGCCGACGCGCTGACCGTCGCGCAGGTGGCGATCGGGCTGCTGCGCCAGCACATGACGCCGGATCAGCGGGTGCACGGGATCACCACCACCGGCGGGCAGGTGCCGAACGTGATCCCCGAGCACACCGAGGCCGACTACTACGTACGCGCCGCCACGTTGGCCGGGTTGACCGATCTGGAGGCGCGGGTGCGCGAGTGTTTCCAGGCGGGCGCGGTGGCCACCCGTTCGCGCCTGACGTTGTCCTCGACCTCGCCCGCGTACTCGGAATTCCGGCACGACCCGGGCCTGTTGGCGGCTTACGAGCGCAACGCGCTGGTGGTGGGACGGGAGTTCCCGCCGGTGACCGCCGAGGACGACCGGCAGGCCGGGTCCACCGACATGGCCAACGTGTCGCTGGCGATCCCGTCCATCCAGCCGCTGATCTCCATCGACTCCGGTGATGTGGGGCTGCACCAGGCCGAGTTCGCCGCGTATGCGGCGCGTCCGGCCGCGGATCGGGCGCTGCTTGACGGTGGTCTGGCGATGGCGTGGACGTGTGTGGACGCCGCGCTGGACGAGGGCCTGCGCGCGCGGCTGCTCGCGGGGGCGCCGGCCGGGGGCTGAACCGCCGATGGGCTCCGGGGTGATCGCCCCGGAGCCCGTCGGCCGGTTTCGGCCCGGCGTGCGTGCTCATGCGTCGGCGACGGTCACCGGCAGGGCCGCGAGGTAGGCGTCGGCGTTGCGCCGGGTCTCGGTCACGCTGTCCCCGCCGAACTTCTCCAGGACCGCGTCCGCGAGGACGAGGGCCACCATCGCCTCGGCGACCACGCCGGTCGCGGGCACCGAACACACGTCGCTGCGCTGGGCGATCGCCTTGGCCGGATCGCCGGTGCGCACGTCGAACGTGGCCAGGGCCCGGGACAGGGTGGAGATCGGCTTCATCGCGGCGCGCACGCGGAGTGGTTCGCCGGAGGTCATGCCGCCCTCGATGCCGCCGGCGCGGCCGGTCTCGCGGCGCACCCGGGTGGGGCCGGGGTGTCCCGGGGCGACCGGGGTGATTTCGTCGTGCGCGACCGAGCCGCGGCGGGTCGCGGTGGTGAAGCCGTCGCCGACCTCGACGCCCTTGATCGCCTGGATGCCCATCAGCGCGGCGGCCAGGCGCGCGTCCAGGCGGCGGTCCCAGTGCACGTAGCTGCCCAGGCCCGGCGGCAGGCCGTACACCACCACCTCGACCACGCCGCCGAGGGTGTCGGCGTCCTTGTGCGCGGCCTCGATCTCGGCGTTCATCGCGGCGGCGGTCTCCGGGTCGACGCAGCGCACCGGGTCGGCGTCGATCGTGTCCAGGCTGCCGCGTTCGGGCACCAGCGCGGTCGGCAGCGCGACGGCGCCGATCCGGACCACGTGGCTGAGGATCTCCACGTCCAGGGTCTGGGCCAGGAACGCGCGGGCGACCTCGCCGAGCGCCACACGGGCCGCGGTCTCCCGGGCGCTGGCCCGCTCCAGGACGGGGCGGATGTCGTCGAAGCCGTACTTCTGCATCCCGGCCAGGTCGGCGTGCCCGGGGCGGGGGCGGGTCAGCGCCGCGGCCCGGCCGCGATCGGCGAGCCGGCCCGGTTCGTCGAAGCGGCGCCCGTCGGCGTCGACCGGATCCGGCGCCATCACCTCGGCCCACTTGGCCCATTCGGTGTTGGCCACGCGCAATGCCACGGGCCCGCCGAGGGTGATCCCGTGCCGCACGCCGCCGGTGAACTCCACCTCGTCCCGCTCGAATCGCATCCGGGCCCCGCGCCCGTTGCCCAGCCGCCGCCGGGCCAACGCGTGTGCCAACTCGCCGGAGGACACCTCGACTCCGGCCGGCAGCCCCTCCAGTACGGCGGTGAGCGCGGGACCGTGCGACTCCCCGGCGGTGAGCCAACGCAACATGGGATTCCTTCTTTCACGAGTGCGACGGTCGAACGGGACCGGGCGGGGTCAGGTGAGCAGCAGGACGGCCCCCACCACCGTGCCGACGACGATGACGAGGGTGCGCAGGATCGGGGCGGGGACCCGACGGCCGACGTGGGCGCCGACCCGGCCGCCCGCCACCGAGCCGAGGGCGAGCAACAGCACGGGGAGCCAAGCGACTTCGGCGGTGAGCGCGAACAGCACGGCGGCCACGAGGTTCACCAGCGCCTGGAGGAGGTTCTTCAGGCCGTTGAGCCGGTTCAGGTCCTCGTCCAGCACGATCGCGAGCAGCGCGAGCAGCAACACGCCCTGCGCGGCGCCGAAATAGCCGCCGTACACGCTCACCGCGAACACCGCGGCGGGCAGCGCGACGCCGACGCCGGAGCCCGCCGTGCGGGACGCGGGAGGCGCCTCGGTCGAGGATCCCGGCACCACCGCCGGGACCCCCGCGTTGGCCGCGCGGCGGGTGCGCAGGCGGGCGGACAACCACGGCTGTACGCCCATCAGCGCCGCGGCGAGCAGGACCAGTACGGGCACCACCGCGCGGAACGCGCCCGGCGGCAGGCCGAGCAGGAGCAGGCCGCCGGTCGCGCCGCCCAGCACGGCGGCGACGGACAGCGGGCGCAACCGGGGTGCCTGCGCGGCCAGTTCGCGCCGGAAGCCGAGGGTTCCGGCGATCGACCCCGGGGTGAGGCCGATCGTATTGGAGACGTTGGCGACCACGGGCGGGTGGCCGAGGGCGAGCAGGACCGGGAAGGTGAGCAGCGAACCGGAGCCGACGACCGTGTTGACCGTGCCCGCGCCGAGGCCCGCCGTCAGCACGAGCAGGGCCTCGGCGGGGGTCATCGGGCGCCGCCGGGGAGCAGGGTGACCTTGCCGAACGCGGCGCCGCTCTCCAGGCGCCGGTGGGCCGCGGCCGCGTCGGCGAGGGGGAACGCGCCGTCCTGTACCGGGGTCAGCCCCCGGTCCAGGCAGAACTCGACCATGGCCGCGAAGTCCGCGTCGCCGATCGAGCCCGCGCCGAGCAGGGTGAGCCCGCTGTGGAACGCGTGCGGGAGGTCGAAGCCCGCCTCGGTGCCGGTGGTGTCCCCGCAGAAGACCAGTCGGCCGCGGGGGCGCAGTGCGTGCAGCGACGCCTGGAACAGCGCCGGACCGACGTGGTCGAGCACCAGGTCGACGCCGGCCCCGCCGGTCGCCGCGCGGGCCCGGGCGACCAGGTCCGAGGTGCGGTGGTCGATCAGCACGTCGGCGCCGAGGTCGGCCATCCGGTCCAGCTTGGCCCGCGAGCCGGAGGTGACCACGACGCGCGCCCCGAGTGCGCGGGCCAGTTGTATGGCGGCGATGCTCACCCCGCTGCCCGCGCCGTGCACCATCAGCGTCTCCCCCGCGCGCAGCCCGCCGCGTACGACCAGGCCCTGCCAGGCCATGCCGTACGCGGTGGGCAGCCCGGCGGCGGCCACGTGCGGCACGTGTGCCGGGATCACGTGGGTGCGCCCGGCGGGGACCACGATCGACTCGGCGTAGCCGCCCGGCCGATTCCCGCCGACCACGCGCAGCGCCCCGCACCACGCCTCGTCGCCGCGCCGACAGGCGGCGCAAGTCCCGCAGTGGACGGCCGGGTTGACCAGCACCCGGTCGCCGACCCGGCGCTCGCGCACGCCGCCGCCGACGGCCAGGACGTCTCCCGCGACATCCATCCCGGGCACGTGCGGCAGCGTGAAGCCCGGCAGCAGCCCCGGGCCGCGCCGTTGCAGCAGGTCGAGGCGGTTGACCGCGGCGGCGCGCACCGCGACCAGCACCTCGCCCGGGCCCGGTTCCGGGTCGGGTAGGACCACCTGCTCCAGGATCTCCGGGCCGCCGTGGCCGCGGTGCCGCACCGCCCTCATACGATCCCCCGCACGAACGGCGCGCCCAGCGCGGCAGGTTGGCGGTGCGTCTTGGCCAGGAACATCATCGCGAGCAGCGCCAGCAGATACGGCGCGGCGATCAGCAGTTGCGAATTGAGATGTACGCCGAGCGCGGGCAGGGCGAGCCGCATCGCGTCGGCGGCGCCGAAGACCAGGCAGCCGGCCATGGTGCCGCGCAGCGTCCAGCCGCCGAAGATCACCGCCGCGATCACCACGAAGCCGCGACCGGCGGTCATGTTCTGGTTGAACGCGCCGACTTCGCCCACCGCGAGATAGGCGCCGCCGAGTCCGGCCAGCACGCCGCACAGCAGCACGCTCTGCCGGCGTCTGCGGCGCACGTCGATGCCGGTGACGTCGGCCGACTGGGGGTTCTCCCCGGCGGCGCGCAACTCCAGGCCGAAGCGGCTGCGTTGCACCAGCCACCACACCAGCGGGATCAGCCCGACCAGCAGATAGGCGGGCCAGCGGTGGGCGAACAACACCGGCCCGAGCAGCGGCAGATCGGACAGCACCGGGATGTCCAGCGCGTCCACCTGATGCCCGGTCAGGTCGATCGAGTCGAGCAGGAAGCTGGTCAGGCCGAGCACGAGCGCGTTCAGGGCAAGCCCGACCACGTAGGTGTTGACCGACAGGCGATGGCTGAACTCGGCGTGCACGAAGCCGATGACCAGGCCGGCCAGCATGCCGAAGACCAGGCCGAAGGACGCGGAACCGGTCATCGAGGCGCCCCACACGGCGTTGAACGCGCCGCCGAGCATCATCGCCTCGACCGAGATGTTGATGGTGCCGGCGCGCTCCGCGATGTATTCGCCGCAGGCGGCGAACGCCAGCGGCACGGTGAGCCGGACCGAACTGGCCAGGACCATGGCGAGGTCGTCGATCATGGCATCCTCCCGGTCTCAGGCCGCGCCGGCGGTACGACGGCGTCGCACCTCGGCGTAGGCGGCGGGGAACACCGTGGCCAGCACCATCAGCGCGGTGACCACGGCGACGATGTAGCGCGGAACCCCGGTGGCGGACAGGAATCCGCCGCCCGCGCGCAGCGCGCCGAAGAACAGCGCCACTGGCACGGCGAGCAGCGGCTTGTCCCGGGCGACGAGCGCGACGAGCAGTCCGTCGAAGCCGACGTTGTCGGCGAAGCCGTCCTGCATGCGGTGGCCGTTGCCGGTGAGCATCACGCCGCCGGCCAGGCCCGCGAACGCACCGGAGGCGAGCAGCGCACCGCCGCCGACCAACACCGCGCCCACGCCCGCCCGATGCGCGGCCTTGGGGTTGAGCCCGAGCATGCGCAGCCGGAAGCCGAGACGGGTGCGGACCAGCACCAGGGAGGTGCCCACGGCCGACACCAACGCGATGAAGATGCCCGCGCCGATGTTGAAGTCGGGGTATTCGCCGATCCGGGGCAGCCAGACCGACTCGGCCAGCATGTCGGTCTGCGAGGTGGTGACCTGCCCGGCCACCGCCTTCTCGCGCAGCAGCGACGGGGAGTTGACCGTGTACGAGACGGCCTGGTTCGCGACGAAGATCAGCAGCAGCGTGCTGATCACCACCGCGACGCCGCGCCAGTAGAACAGCAGCGCGGCGATGCCGGCCCACAACGCGCCGCCGACGGCCGCGCCGAGCAGGGCCAGGATCAGCACCAGCGGTCCCGGGCCCGGGGTGAACAGCGCGATCGCCGCGCCGACCGCGGCGCCGACCAGGAGTTGGCCCTCCTGGCCGATGTTGAAGATGCCCGCCCGGGCTGCGATCACCGAGCCGACGGCGACAAGCAGCAGCGGCGCGGCCTGGTCGATGCTCTGCCCGATGGCCGCGCCGTCGGCCAGGCTCCCGTCGTACATCGCGTTCGCCGCGTCCCACGGGGACTGGCCGACCAGCGCGATCAGCAGGCCGGCCAGGGCCAGTGCGGTGGACAGCGAGAGCAGGTAGAGCAGCGGGGTGCCCAGGTCGGCGAGTCGGGGTCGGCGGCGCGCGTCGGGCTCGGGCGCCGCGACGGTGGACGGGGGTTCGGAGATCAGCGTCCCGGTGGTCGACGTCATGCCGCCTGGCCTCCCATCATCAGGCCCAGTCGCTCGGTGTCGACGTCGGCGCGGTCCATCTCGCCGACCACGGCGCCCCGGTGGAGCACCGCGACGCGGTGCGAGAGAGTGAGGATCTCGCCCAGTTCGGTGGACAGGAGCAGGACGGCGATGCCCTCGCGGGCGGCGGCGTGCAGCCGCTCGGTCATGTACTCGATGGCGCCGATGTCCAGGCCCCGGGTGGGCTGCGCGGCCACCAACACCCTCGGTTTGCCCGCGAGTTCGCGGGCCAGTACCACCTTTTGCTGATTGCCGCCGGACAGTTGCCGCATCGGGGTGTCCGGCGAGGGGGTGGCGATCTCGAACTCCTCGATCAATCGCCGGGCCCGCTCGGCCATCCGGCGCCGGCTGAGCAGTCCCCGGCGGGTCACCGAGGACAGGTCGGCCATCATCAGGTTCTCCGCGACGGACATGTCGAGCACGCAACCCGACACGTGTCGGTCCTCGGGCACCACGCCGACCCCGGCGGCGTGCATCGCGCCGGGCCGGCCGGCGGCGACGGCGCCGCCGCACACCTCCACCCGGCCTGCGTCCAGCGGCAGCAGGCTGGAGAGCAGATCACCCAGTGCCGCCTGGCCGTTGCCCTCGACGCCCGCGATGCCCAGGATCTCCCCGGCGCGCACCTCCAGGCTCAGCCCGCGCAGGAGCGGGCGCCGGTCGGCGGCCCGAGCGTGCGCGTCGGTGATCCGCAGGCGGACCTCGCCGGCCGCCGGGCGCGGCTCGGGGGCGGGGGCCGCCGCGGGTTCCCGTACGTCCAACACGGCGGTGCCGCCGCTCGGTTCACCCGTGCCGGGCTCGATCAGCGCGTCGAGCGCGCCGACCGCGGACGCGGCGGTCCACTTGGACAGTTCGCGCCCGACCATCTCCCGGGCCAGCGCCCGGACATCGGTGTCGGCGGTGGCCCGCCTGGCCACCACGCGCCCCTGGCGCATGATGGTGACCCGGTCGGTGGCGTGCACGATCTCGTCCAGCTTGTGGCTGATCAGGATCACCGCCTTGCCCTCGTCGGCGACCACCCGGCGCAGCACGGTGAACAGCTCGCGCGATTCCTCCAGGGTGAGTACCGAGGTCGGCTCGTCCAGGATCAGCACCCCGGGGTCGCGGCGCAGACACTTGACGATCTCGACCCGCTGCCGCTCGCCGGTGGACAGGTCCTCGACGCACGCGTCGGGGTCGACCCGCAGGCCGTAGCGGTCGCCGACCTCGCGCACCAGCGTGCGCGCCCGGTCCCGGTCGACCCGGCCGCGGTCGCCGAGCACCACGTTTTCCCACACGCTGAGCCGGTCCACCAGGCTGAAGTGCTGGTGCACCATCGAGATGCCGTGCGCCGCCGCGGCCGAGGGGTCGGCGATGGTGGTCTCGGTGCCGCGCAGCACGATCCGTCCGGTGTCCGGGACGACCAGGCCGAGCAGGATCTTCATCAGCGTGCTCTTGCCCGCGCCGTTCTCGCCGAGCAGGCCGTGGATCTCCCCGGCCCGAACCCGCAGCGAGACGTCGTCACAGGCGCGCACCGCGCCGAACCGTTTGCCGATGCCGAGCAGTTGCACGACGGGGACGGTGAGCACCGAGGCGGCGCCGGGGTGTTCGGCGGGCCCGTCGAGGAAGGGGCCCGCGGCCCCGCCGGCGGGCTCGGGTGTGGGTCGGGAGGCGGTCACGGCGGTGTCACTTGCCTGCGGCGACGGCCTCATCGACCTTCACCTTCCCGCTGCCGATGTCCTGGATCAGCGTCTGGAGCTGCTGCGCCTGGTCGCCGGTGGGCTTGCAGAGCTTGACCGTGGGGACCGGGTCCTTGCCCAGGTGCCACTCGCGGGCGACCCCCATCCGCAGCGTGCCCTTCTTGAAGTCCTCCAGCGCGCCGGCGAAGTAGGCGCCGGGGCTGAAGATCACCGAGATCGCGTATTGCGCGCCGGGCGTGCCGCAGCGGTCGGTACCGGGGGTGAGCGCCGGGACGCCCTTCTCGTTGGCGAGTTGGGTGACCACGTCGGTGGCGCCGCCGAGGTAGGGGTAGATCACCTTGACGCCCTGGCTGATCTGCGCCTGGGCGGCTTCCTTGGCCTTGCCGGAGTCGTTGAAGTCGCCGGTGTAGGTCTGCACCATCTCGGCGTCGGGCACGACCTTCTTGATGCCGGCCTCGAACGCCTTGGCCACGTCGCGGGCGAACTGGAGGTCGGGGCCGGTGATGTAGCCGGCCTTCCTGCCGCCGTTCTCCTTGAGGATCAGTCCGGCGGCGTAACCGGCCACGTACAGCGACTCGTTGATGTAGTCGAGCGACTGGGTGAACTCGGCGGTCTGGGTGACGCCCTGCCCGCCGCTGATGTACCAGGTGGTGCCCTTGCACTGGGGTTCCTTGGCGGCGCTCAGCGCGTCCTTGAGCTCGCTGGCGCCGATGGCGATCATGTCGACCTTCTGCCGACACAGGTTGCGCGCCTGCTGCACGGCGTTGGCCGGGTTGATCTTGTCGACCACCACCAGCTTCCAACCGTTCGCCGTGGCATAGGTGTTCGCCTCGTCGACGAAGCTCTGGTAGTAGCCCTTGTCCTTGGTGTCGCCGGGGCTCATCACCCCGATGACGACCTTCTTGTCCTTGTTGACGTCGGGTTCGTTGGCGGGGAGGGTGCCGGCGCCGGGGGCACCGGCCGAGGCGGGCGCCCCGGCGGGGGTGGTGGAGGACGAGGAGGAACCGCCGCCACAGGCGGTGAGGAGCAGTCCCGGTATGATGACCGAGGCCGCGATGACTCGAACCATGTTCTTCATCGGAAGGTCTCCAGACGAATCAGGGCGCGTTGGTTCGACACGGACCGACGGGTACGCGGCGATCCGGGCGGGCACGGTGGGCGTGCCGTTGCCGGGTGTGCGGCCGCGGGCCGGGGTGGGATGTCGGTCCGGCGGAGGAACCCGTTCCGGTTGCACGGGGAAGTCCGGCCCGGGAGCGGGTGGGGGTCGGTGCGCGGTGCCTGCGGCGTGCGCAACCGTCCGACAGTGGTGGGGTGTTGCGGTGGTACGGGGCGTCGTGCGGGTGGTGGGCGCGGGCGGGTCGGCCGTCAGCGGTACTCGTCGCGCGGCGGGGTGAAGATGTCCAGGATCCAGGTCTCGCCGTGCTCGGGGTCGCCGATGAACAGGCTGTCCCCGTGGTCGCAGCCCTTGGGCGCCCAGTAGACGTCGCCGGGGCCGAGCACCCGCCGCTCGTCCGAGTCGATCCGGAAGTCGAGCCTGCCCTTGAGCACCATGCCGTACTGCTCGTGGTCGGGATGGTCGTCGTAGGGGGTGGGGCCGCATCCCTCGCGGATCCGCCACAGGGTCAGCATCAATTCGTCGCCGGTGTAGACCCGGCGCCGGAATCCCGGCTTGACCTCGACGAACTCGCTGTCGTCGAAGGCCCAGACGCGTTGCGTGTCGCTCATCTCGATGCGGTCCTCTCCGGGTGGTGCGCACGGTCGTGGGGGAAGTGGCGGGCGGGGCGGCGCGGGCGGGGGTCGCGCCGGGATCAGCGCGGGTCCCGGGGGCGGTGCCGTGCCGGGTGGCGGTGCCGTGCCGTTTCCGGCGCCGTGCCATGCTGTGCCGTTGCCGGCCGGGTGCGGCCCGGCGCGGGTCTCGAACGGTGGGTCTAGAACATCCGCGCGGTCATCTGCCGCTCCACCTCGCCGAGGTGTTCGGCGGCGGCGTGGGCGGCGGCGTCGGGGGCGCCGGCGGCGACCGCCTCGGCGATGCCGCGGTGCGAGCGGCAGGACTCGGCGATCACCTGACGGACCGCCTCGGCGTTGCCCTCGGCGGCCAGGAGCGAGGCGAAGTCGCCGGACGCGAATACCGCGTCGAGCACCTTCGCGTACAACTCGCGCAGCGTGGTGTTGCCACACGCGCGGGCCAGTGCCGCGTGGAAGCGGCGGTCCTGGCGGCGGAACGCCTCCAGGCTCATCGACGGGTCGAATCCGGCCGCCAGTTCGCCGATCTCGGCCCGCTGGTCTGGCTCGGCCCGCAGCGCGGCCAGTCGGGCGATGGCGACCTCGGTCACCTGGCGTACCTCGAACAGTTCGGACACGCGCAACTTGCGGCCGTCGGCCGCGTCGAAGGACACCCCGGGCAGCCGCTCGGCGACATAGAACCGGTTCCCCCGCTTGACCAGGCAGCCCAGCGAGACCAGGCCCTGGATCGCCTCGCGCACCGAGGTGCGGGCCACCCCGAACTGCTCGCACAGCGTGCGTTCCGGGGGCAGTTGGGCGCCCGGTCGCAGGTCGCCCTCGCGTACGCTCGCCAGGAGCGCGTCGCGGACCTCCTCGGAGATCGTGCGGCGCGCGACCTTGGCGAACGGGATCCGCTCCCCCGGTGCCCGCAAGGGCACTACTCGCCCGCCAGGTGCGCGAACCGCTCACGTTCGGCGTCCAGGTCCAGCGGGCGGATGATCGCCTCGTGTTCCTCGTCGCCCCAATACTCGGGCGGGACCAGCCACATGACCTCGAATTCGAGGCCGTCGGGGTCCTTGGCGTACAGGCTCTTGTTGGCGCCGTGGTCGCTCGCGCCGATCAACGCGCCTGCGGTGGCGAGGCGTTGCCGGGCCTCGTCCAGGTCGTCGAGGGTGGGGACCTCCCACGCGATGTGGTACATCCCCACGGTGCGCCGACCGGCCTGGGACTCGCCGGCCTCGGCGCCGATGGTGAAGAACGCGATGTCGTGGTGGTTCTTCGACGCGGGGGCCCGCATGAAGACGTAGCTCCCGGGCGGGCCGTCGATGACGGTGACGAAATCCAGCACCTCGTTGTAGAACCGGGCGGTCTTGTGCGCGTCGCGCACGTACAGCACCGCGTGGTTCATCCCGGTAACGGCCACGATCGGGCCTCCTCAGGGTGTGGGTCAGGCTGTTGGTCTGACAATCAGAAGGTATGAAGCTCGGTCAGGTGTGGTCATTGGTCCCCGAGCACAACCCGGCGCTTCACCCGCTGTGCACCTGGACGTTCACCGCCTTGGTGCGGGTGTAGGCGTCCACCCCGGTCCTGGCGAAGCCGCTGGCCCCGCGCGGCTCACCGCGTCCGCCGTTCATGTCCGGCGCGAAGTGACAGTTCACATTGACCTCGCCGCAGTCCAGCGCGTCCGCGAATCGGAACGCACGTTCGATGTCCCGGGTGAACACGGTGCCGTTGAGGCCGTACCGCGTCCCGTTGGCCAGCGCCACCGCCTCCGCCTCGTCGGCGAACGACATCGCGGCGAGCACCGGTCCGAACACCTCTTCCTGTTCCACCTCGCACCCGCGCCGAACCCGACCGAGCACGGTCGGCGCGACATAGGTCTCCGGCAGGCCGTCGGGCAGCACCGGCTCGCCGACCACGGAGGCGTCCCCGGCGGCCAGGGCCCGGTCCACGAAGCCCCGAACCCGGTCGGCGTGGCGCGGGTTGATCAGGGGCCCGATGAAGGTGTCCGGATGCAGCGCGTCGCCCACCGGCAGGGACGCCGCGGCCGCCGCCACCGCCTCCACCACCCGCTCGTACACCGACTCCTGGACCAGCAGTCGACTGCCCGCGACGCACACCTCGCCCATGTTCACGAACGCGGCCATCATCGCCCAGCCGACCGCCTGGTCCAGGTCGGCGTCGTCGAACACCACCACCGGCGACTTGCCGCCCAGCTCCAGATGTACGGGGGTCAGGTTGCGCGCGGCGGCGGCCAGTACGTGCCGGCCGGTATCGGTGCCGCCGGTCAGACTGATCAGGTCGATCCTGGGGTCGGTGATCAGCCGCTCGCCGACCGTGGCGCCGGGGCCGAGCACGATGTTCAGCACCCCGGCCGGCAGCCCCGCCGCGGTCAGCAACCGGCCCAGCTCGACCAGCGTCACCACCGCGTCGACCGGCGGTTTGGCCACGATCGAGCAGCCGGCCGCCAGCGCCGAGGCGATCCGCTGACTGCCCGTCATCAACGGGCCGTTCCACGGCAACAACTCGACCACCACGCCGGCCGGCTCGCCGAGCCGCAGGGTCAGCAGGTCCGGGCCGCCGCCGGGCAACAACTCGGGCGGGAAGGACGAGCGCCGCACGTCGCCGTGCACGGTGCGGCAGATCGCCGCGGCGTACGAGAACGCGTTGGCCGCCTCGTAGACGTCGTTCGTCAACGCCCCAGAGACCGCCTTGCCGGTGTCCATCGCCTCCAGGGCAGCCAGTCGGGGCGCGTCCGCGCGGATCGCCGCGGCCACCGCCTCCAGCACCTCCGCCTTGCGCGGCCCCGGCATACGCCGCCACACTCCGGCGTCGAAACTGCCGCGCGCCGCGACGATCGCCGCCTCGACCTCGGCGTCGGTCGCCGCCAACCAGGACGCCGGGTGCCCGCCCGTGGAGGGGTCGACCACCGGCCGCGCCTCGCCGTCGAAGGACTCCCGGCCGGCGATCAACTGCGGGTACGGATCCGAGCGCAGCCAATCGGCACGTATGCGTGGTCCGCTGGTGCTGGTGTCGTCGGTCATGTGGGCAACTCCCTCGACGCGGTGGATGGGCCCGGCCGGTCCGGTGGATCCTGGTGGGCCCCGGTTGGGCCCCGGTGAGTCCCGGTGGGCCCCGACGGGTCCTGGTGGATCCCCGTGGGTCCGCCGGAGCGGCGCGAACCGTGCCGGGCGCCGCAACCTGGAAGCCTCGCCCGACACGGCACCGGGCCAGGTTTTCCCCCGTCGGCCTGTGCTCGCATTGTGTTCCCGGCATGGACTGGGCGCACTTGATTGTGCTCCGGGCCACGATGCCGGCGGCCGGCGCCGGGCCTAGTGTCCCCAGACATGGCGACTGCGCAGGTGAGAGCAACATGAGCGGCCCCGGGCCGACCCGGCCGGAGCTGCTGGTCGCGGGCGGTGACGTGGTCACCATGAACCCGCGCCGCGAGGTCCTGCTCGGCGGCGCGGTCGCCGTCGCCGGGGAGCGCATCGTGGCCGTCGGCGCCACGTCCGAACTGCGCGCCCGCTGGCCGGGCACCCCCGAACTGGACGCGAGCGAGTGCGTCGTCACCCCCGGCCTGGTCAACGCCCACCTGCACCAGACCGGCGACCCGCTGGCCCGCGCGCGCATCCCCGACGACCTGCCGCCGGGCGCCGCCGTCGACACCTGGGCGGTGCCGCTGCACGCGGCGCACCTGCCCGCCGACGACGAACTGTCCGCACTGCTGGCCGGCGTGGAGAGCCTGCGCAACGGGGTGACCACCGTGATCGAGGCGGGCACCGTGGCACACCCGGAGCGGGTGGCCGCCGCGATGCACGAGGTGGGCATCCGGGGCGGGATCGGCGCCTGGGGGTGGGACGTGCCCGGCGCGCCGTTCGCCGCGCCGGCCGGCGAGGTGCTGGACCGGCTCGCCGCGCTGGTGGACGCCCATCCCGCGGGCGGCCGGGTCGAGGGGTGGGTCACCCTGGTCGGGCACGGCTTGGCCTCCGACGAACTGCTCGCCGGCGCAGCCGAGTTGGCCCGTACGAGTGGCGCCCGGATGACGATGCACCTGTCCCCCTCCGGCGCCGACCCCGAGGACTACCTGCGCCGCACCGGCCGCCGGCCCGCGCTGCACCTGGCCTCGCTCGACGTGCTCGGCCCGCACCTGCTGCTCGCACACGCCGTGTGGCTGGACGACGCCGAGGTCGAGGCGCTGCTCGCCACCCGCACGGCGGTCGCCTACTGCCCGTGGGCGTATCTGCGCCTGGGCCAGGGTGTCACCCGCGCCGGACGGCATGCCGAACTGCTGCGCCGCGGCGGGCGGATCGCGCTCGGGACGGACGCGGCCAACGCCGCCGACTCGGCCGACGTGCTGCGTACCGCCGCGCTCGCGGTCGGGCTGGCCAAGGACATGGCGCTCGACCCCACCGGACCGGGTGCCGCCGAGGCGCTGGAGTTGGCCACCATCGGCGGCGCCGAGGCGATCGGCATGGCCGACCGGATCGGCTCGCTGGAGCCCGGCAAGTACGCCGACCTGGCGGTGCACGACGCCACCGGCCCGCAGTGGACCCCGCGCGGCGACGTCGCGCAGCAGTTGGTGTGGTCCGCCGACGGGCGTTCGGTGCGCGACGTGCTGGTCGGCGGCCGGGTCGTGGTGCGCGACCACGCGTGCGTCGAGGTGGACGAGCGTGCCCTGCGTACCGCCGCCGCGCGCACCTCCGAGGCGCTGCTCGCCCGGGCGGGTGTGCCACCGAGTTCGCGCTGGCCGACCCTGCGGGCGTACTGAACACCTCACCTTCCGTTTTTCCGCCGCAGTCTTCCCGCGAAGTCGAGGAGCCCCCATGCGAGTTGCCGTTGTCACCGCGCCCGAGCAGGTCGACCTGCGCGAGGAGCCGGTCCCCGAGGTCGGCCCCGACGACGTGCTGGTGCGCGTCGGCCGTACCGGCATGTGCACCATGGAGCGCAGGCTCTACCTGGGCACCAAGCCGATCTACCCGGTCGCCCCCGGCCACGAGGTGGCGGGCGAGGTGGTCGCCGTGGGCGCCGCCGTGGCCGGGCTGCCCGGGGTCGCGGCGGTCGGCGATACGGTCACCGTCGACCTGCTCACCCGCTGCGGTACCTGTACCTCGTGCCGGCGCGGGCGCAGTGCGCTGTGCAAGCAGCCGCAGGGCGGCGCGCTCGTGGACGGGACCATCTCGATGGGCGCCGGTTTCGCCGAGTTCGTCAAGGTCAAGGCGCTCCAGGCGTTTCGCACCGGCTCGGCACCGATCGCACACGCCGCGATGGGCGAACCGCTGGCCTGTGTGGCGCACTCGGCCCGGCTCGGCGGACTGCGCGCGGGCGATCGGGTGGCGGTGATCGGCGCCGGGTTCATGGGCCGACTGCACCTGGCCCTGGCCCGGTTCAAGGGCGCCGCGTCGGTCGGCCTGATCGACATCAGCGAGGAACGCCTGGCCGAGGCCCGCGCGGCCGGCGCGGACTGGACGAGCACCCCCGAGCAGGCCGTCGAGAGCGGCGGCAGGCAGGACGTCGTGTTCGTCACCGCCGGCGCCCCGGGCGCCCTGGAGGGCGCGCTCGCCCTGTGCGACGACGGTGGCACGGTGGTGCTGTTCGGCGCCTTCTCCAAGGAGGTACTCGCCGGGGTCGGGCCGGATCTGATCCACCATCACGAACTGAGCATCGTCGGCGTGTACAGCCAGGAGCCGCAGGACTGGACCGAGGCCGCCGCGATCATCGGCTCCGGCCGGCTGGCGGCCGACCTCGACGCGCTGGTCACCGCGACCTATCCGCTCGCCGACGTGGACGCGGCCTTCCGGCTGGCCGCGAAGTCGCCCGTCTACCGTGTCCTCGTGGGCGGTTGAGCATGCCCGGCACCTCCTCCGTCGTGGTCGGCGTCGACGTCGGCAGCAACTCGGTCCGCGCGCTGGCCCTGGATCCCGACGGAGCGGTCCTGGGCGGTACCGCCGCCGGCTACCCCGGCGCGGCGAACTGGCGCCCCGGGCACGCCGATCCATACGCCTGGCTGGCCGCGACCACGCAGGCGCTGGCCGAACTGCGCGCGCTGGTGCCCGGTGCGGCCCGTCCCGCCGCGCTGTGCCTGGGCGGGCAGAGCCCGACGACCGTGGTCGGGGGGATCGGGGCGTCGGGCGTCGGCTCTGGAGTCGGCTCGGGGGTCGGCTTCGGGGTTGCCGCGCTGACCTGTCGGCATCCGGCGGGGGCGACCGGCTCGCCCGTGGAGCAACACCACGCCCAGCACGCGGCGTTGCGTGCCGAGCACGGGCCCGATGTGCGGGCCTGGCAGCTGTACGACTGGCTGGCCGCCCGGTTCGGCGCGGATCGGGCGCAGGCGCGGTGGCCGGGTGATCCGGCGCTGAGCGGCTACGGGCCGGTGGTCGCCACCGGGTCCGTGGTCGGCGCGCTGGGGACCGGGCACGATCTGGCGGCGGGCACCCCGCTGGTGGCCGGTGCGCAGGATGCCTATCTGGCGTTCTGGGCGGGCGGGTTGGATCGCCCCGGGCGGGCCCTGGACCCCGGCGGGCGCACCGGTGGGCTGGCCGTGGCGGTGGCCGCCGGTTCGCCCGCCGCCGACGCGTACGCGCTGCCGGCGGCGGTGCCCGGGGTCGAGATCGTCGGCGGGCCGGTAGCCGCGCACGGGCTGATCCTGGAGTGGCTGCGCGACCTCACCGGGCGCGAGGTCCGCGACCTGTTGGCCCTGGCCGCCGAGGTACCGCCGGGCGCACGGGGCGTGGTGATCCTGCCCTACCTCGAGGGCGAGCGCGCGCCGCGCTGGAACCGCGAGTTGCGCGGCGAGGTCTTCGGCCTGACCTCGGGCAGCGGTCCGGGCGAACTGGCCCGCGCCGTCCTGGAGGGCACCGCGTACGGCCTCGCGCACATCGCAACGGTACTGGCCGCGCAGGGAGTTCACCTGGACACCCTGGTGTGCGCCGGCTCGCCCGCGCGCAACGCGCTGTGGTGCTCGATCAAGGCCTCGGTACTGGGCGTTCCGGTCGAGGTGCCCGCCGAGACGGACCTGGCCGCGTACGGCGCGGCCCTGGCCGCCGGCGCCGGCGCACGCTGGTGGCCCGCGCCCGGGGCAGGTCGGGCGGGCGACTGGCCGCGCCCGGCGATGACCGTGCTCGCCCCCGAACCCCACCCCGAGTACGCGGCCGGACTGCGCCGCTTCCTCGACCTCGGCGACGCCGCCCAGCGGCGCGCGTCCGCCGCCGTCACCACCCCCACCCGCTCCGAGGAGTCGACGTGCCCAATCCGGTGATCTTCATGGACCTGCCCTCCCCCGATGTGGAGGCCACGTCCGCCTTCTACGCGGCCTTGTTCGGCTGGGAGTTCAAGCGGCGCCCGGCCGACGAGTTCAGCGAGGTGCTGCCCGGGGTCAAGCCCAACCTGGGCATCCGCCGCGAGGCCCGCCCCGCGGTCGGTCCGGTGCCGCGCATCTACGTGATGGTCGACGAGCCGCCCATCTACCTCGACAAGGCCGTCGCGGCCGGGGCGAGTGTGTTGTGGGAGGAGAAGCCGTGGGCCGAATTCGAGGCCCGCTACGCCGCGTTCCGTGACCCGTGGGGCAACGAGGTCGTGCTGTGGCGCGACAAGGGCACCTACTTCACGCATGGTCACGCCCACCAGGTCTGACTTCTCGTACCCGAACCCCCGGAAAGGATCCACCCGGTGACCAACACCCTGGTCTTCGTCGACATGCCCACGCCCGACGTGCAGGCGACCACCGAGTTCTACCGCGAGTTGTTCGGCTGGACGATCAACCCGCGCCCGCAGGGCGTCTTCCACCAGATCGTGCCCGGCGAGGGGCTGCACCTGGGCCTGTTCGACGAGGCCGCCCAGGTGCCGGACCCGGCGCCGCTGCCCCAACAGCCGCGCTCCGGACTGCACTCGCGGGTGTACATCCTGGTCGACGCGGCCCCGAGCGAGTATCTGAACAAGGCGGTGCTGCTCGGCGCGACCGCGCTGTGGGAGCAGTGCTACTGGGAGGAATTCGGCGGCCACCACGCCTCGTTCCTGGACCCGTGGGGCAACCAGATCGTGATGTGGGAGAAGTGAGGTAGCGCCGACGGGTCCACTCGCCGGTCCACCGGCCCACCGAAGCGCCCGTGCGCACGATCCCGGATACGGGTCGTGCGCACGGGCGGTTGTCGGTGATGTGGCGGGCGCGGATTCGCTCAGGTTCGGGGAGCCGGGCGGGGATAGGGGCAGTCCGCCGGGTTCACGTCCGTGCCGGGGGCGACCAGGGCATCCAGTCGGGCCAGGGCTTCCCGGCTCAACTCGACCTCGCAGGCGTCGAGTTGGGATTCCAGCTGGTCCGGGGTGCGCGGGCCGAGGATGGCGGCGGTCACCTGGGGGTGGGCCAGGACGAAGGCGAGGGCCAACTCGGGCAGGCTGCACCCGGCTTCGTCGGCGATCGCGGCGAACTCCTCGACCAGGGCCGTCTTCGCGGCGCGGATCGTGGTGTCGGCGTGGTCGAAGTGCTCGGCGTTGCGCACCGCGCGGGAATCGGGCGAAACGGCGGCACCGGTGCGGTACTTGCCGGTCAGCCAGCCGCCGTTGAGCGGGCTGAACACCAGCACGCCCAGACCGTGTCGGCCGCAGGTGGGCAGCGCGGCGTGCTCCGCGTGCCGGGCGAAGGCCGAGTAGGCCAGTTGTTCCGTCGCGAACGGCTGGTGCCCGTGCCGCTCGGCGGTCCAGCGCGCCTCCACGATGGCCTCGGCGGGCAGTGCGGAGGAGCCGATCGCGCGCACCTTGCCCTGACGAACCAGGTCGGTCAGCGCGCCCAGCGTCTCGTCCATGTCGGTGGTCGGGTCGGGCCGGTGCAGTTGGTACAGGTCCAGGTGGTCGGTCTCCAGTCGGCGCAGGCTGTCCTCCACCGCGCGCATGATCCAGCGCCGCGAGGCCCCCCGGCGCAGCGGCGCGTCGGGGTCCATCGCCTCGCCGAACTTGGTGGCGAGCACCACGTCGTCGCGGCGGCCCTTGAGCGCCTTGGCCAGGATGCGCTCGCTCTCCCCGAACGCGTACACGTCGGCGGTGTCCACGAAGTTGATCCCGGCGTCGAGCGCGCGATGCACCATGCGCACGCACGCGTCGTGGTCGGTGTTGCCCCACGCGCCGAACATCATCGTGCCGAGACACAGCCTGCTGACCCGGATGCCGGTGCGACCGAGCGGGGTGTACTCCACGGGTGTCCTCCCAGGGTGCCGTGCTTCGGACGTGCTCCCCCGAGGCTGGCACGCCGGTACGTGTGCACCGATGTGGTCCGGGCGCAGCGCGAGGGCCGTTTGTTCGTGCCTGAAGCACATATCGGGGCCGATTCCCGCCGCCTACCTTCGGCTGTATCGCAAACATCCCAGGTGACGGGGAGGACGTTGTGCTGACGGACCGGATCGGGGCCGCGGAACATGCCCTGGACGAGCGGGTGGCGGAACAACGCCGGACCGCGACCGCTCGCGAGGGCGACGGTTTGGTGGACGCCCCCCTGCCGAGCGAGATGTTGCAGCCTTGGGAGGTCTGGGATCGGGACCTGTTCGATCTGGAGATGATCCGGGTGTTCGCCCGCTCGTGGATCTGGCTGGGCGACACCGAGGACCTGCGCCGGCCCGGCGACTTCATCACCGGGCGGATCGGCGGCCAGTCGGTCCTGGTGGTCAAGCAGCGCGACGGCTCGGTCAAGGGTTTCCTGAACAACTGCCGGCACCGGGCCTCCGGCGTCGCGTTCGACGCCGCGGGCAACTGCGGCAAGGCGTTCGCCTGCCCCTACCACGCATGGACGTACGGGCTCGACGGCACGCTGTTGTCGATTCCGGACATGAACCGGATGTACGGGCCGGACTTCCCGATGCACCGGTACGGCCTGGTCCCCATCCGGGTGCACGTGGCCTTCGACAAGCTCGTCTTCGCGTGCCTGTCGCACAAGGCGCCGTCGTTCGAGGAGTGGATCGCACCGCTGCTGCCGCGTTACACGGCGTATCGGATCGGTGACTACCACCGCTACCACCGCGAGTTGGACGAGGAGTACCCGTTCAACTGGAAGGCGTTCGTCGAGAACTCCAACGACGACTACCACGTGCGTTTCGTGCACCGCCGGTTGAACAAGGTGCGCAAGCAGATGGACACCGTGGTGCGCTTCGAGGGGCGAACCACCAGCGGCTACAAGCCGCACAGCGACGCGTACGACATGTCGCTGGGTCGGACCGACCTGGGTGAGGAGGATCTGCGGGGCAGCTACGCGGAGTTCGTCTATCCGAATCTGACGCCGCTGCCCTACGCCTCCCAGCTGATCATGGTGCGGGCGGATCCCATCGCGCCCGATCGCACCCGGCTGTTCTCCCGGATCTACGGGCTGACCGACGATCTCGACTTGCAGGAGCGGGAGTTGGTCAATCTGGAGCTGACCAACAAGGAGGACACCGACATGGTGACCGTGCTGATGGAGAACCTGCGGTCGCCGTTCTACCGGGTGGGTCCGCCCAGCGCGTGGGAGGGCCGCGCCCAGCACATGATGCGGCAGATCCGTCAGGACGTGGCGACGCCGCTGGCGGCGGACGAGTTCGACGGGCCGATCGACTGAGTGCCGGGTGCCGGGCGCGCCGGGCGCCGGGAGCCGTCGGGCGGCGGCGCGCGCACAGGCAGCACGTACACGGAGCACACGCACGGAGCACACGCACCACACCGGACCGAGAGGAGCCATCGCGATGGAACCGACGTTGACCGAGGCCCGCTGGACCCATATCGCGCTGCCGTCGTCCGACCTGGAGGCGGCGATCGACTTCTACACCTCGTTCACCCCGCTGGTGGTGGTGTCGCGGCACAGCGACGACGCCGGCTCCAACGCGTGGTTGTCCAATCCCGATCAGGTACAGACGCCGTTCGTGCTGGTCCTGGTCGCCTTCGACAAGGACCGGGGCAATCCGCAACCGCAGCTGACGCCGTTCGCGCATCTGGGCATGGAGGTGCCGTCGCGGGGCGACGTGGACACGATCGCCGAGCGGGCGCGGGCGGCCGGCTGCCTGCACTGGGAGCCGATGGATGTACCGCCGCCGGTGGGCTACATCTGCGCGCTGAAGGATCCGGACGGCAATGTCGTGGAGATCTCGCACAACCAGCAGGTGTTCGCGGAGGTTCGTGAGCTGTGGGGTGAACGGGAGGGCGGGGGCGGCGGGGATGTTCGGGACGGTCGGGATGTGCGGGCCGATGCGTGAGTGAGGCGGCGGCGGGGACTCGGGCGGCGGTCGAGGCGTATGTCGCGGCGCTCAACGGGGGTGATCCGGACACGATCGCGGAACGGGTGAGTGTCGACTTCCACAACGAGCACACCTCGGCGCTGGGGCGCAGTCTGCGGGGGCGGGCCGCCTATCGCGAGCGGCTGCCGCACTTCCTGGCCGAGTTCGAGGAGTTGCGCTATGTCGTGGAGGACCTGCTGGTGGACGGCGATCGGGCCGCGCTCGCCTACACGATGACGTGCCGACCGCGTGGCTCGCGGGCCGCCGAACCGGTGCGGATCCGTGGGGTGTTCCGGTTTCGGGTGGTGGGCGGGTTGGTGGCGCATCGCGTGGACTACTGGGACGGGAGCGAGTTCGAGCGGCAGGTCGGGGGCGCGGATGCGGCTCGGCTCGGGCCGTCCGTGGATCTGGACTGAAGGTGTTTTTCGGCTCCGCCGACTCGGGTGGAGAACGATCGAAGGGAACGACTGTGCAGACCTATTCCGCTACCGGGGCGGGCAAGCTTCGGCGGATGCGTCGGATGTTCGGCGCGGACGGCCGGGCCGTGTTCGTCGCCATCGACCACGCCGCGTACATGGGCGAGGGGCCGCCGCTGGGTGAGCCGATGGCGCAGATCGCCGCGGGCGGTCCGGACGCGGTGCTCGCCACGTGGCACCTGGCTCGGGCCTACGCCGACACCTTCGCCGATGCGGGGTTGGTGTTGCGGATCGACGGTGGCGCCTCGGAGTTGGGCGAGTTCGCGCCGGGTGACGTCACCGACATCATGCATCTGCCGGAGCAGGCGATGAAGTTGGGCGCGGACTGCGTGGTGGTGCTGGCCTTCCCCGGTGCGCCGGACGAGCATCTGTCGTTGCGGCGGCTGGCCCGGTTGACCTCGGAGTGTGAACAGCTCGGCCTGCCGGTGATGGCGGAGATGATCCCGGGGGGCTGGGGCAAGGCCGTGCCGTGGACCACGGAGAACGTGGCGCGCGCGGCGCGGATCGGCGCGGAACTGGGGGCGGACATCGTCAAGACCGTCTGCCCGGGACGGCCCGAGGAGTTCGCCGCCGTGGTCGAGGCGTGTCCGGTTCCGGTGGTGGCGCTGGGTGGGCCGAAGTCGGACAGTGAGGACGAGGTCGTGGCGTTGGCGGGCGGCGTGGTCGCGGCCGGCGGGGCCGGGGTGGCCTTCGGGCGGAACGTGTGGGGGTCGGCCAAGCCGCAGTTGCTCGTGGAGCGGCTCCGCGATGCGGTCCATGGGGGCGGGGCGGGCTAGCGGACTTGGTGGGCGGTCCTCACGCGCCGGACGGGCTGAATGGGGCTCCGGCCCGCGCCGAGGGCCGGGCCGGGTGCCGCGTGGCCGGTCTGCGGCCCGGCTGTCCTCAAACGCCGGACGGGCTTGGATGGCCCGGTACGGCCCCGCCCAGGGCCGGGCCCGGGCCCGGGTGCCGCCGAGCCGGCCTGCGGCCCGGCTGTCCTCAAACGCCGGACGGGCTTGGATGGCTCGGGTCGGTCCTGTCTGGGACTGAGCGCGGGTCCCGTGCCCCCTGGCCGGCCTGCGGCCCGGCTGTCCTCCAACGCCGGACGGGCTGAAATGGCCCGGTACGGCCCTATCTGGGACTGAGCGCGGGTCCCGTGCCCCCTGGCCGGCCTGCGGCCCGGCTGTCCTCCAACGCCGGACGGGCTGAGATGGCCCGGTACGGCCCCGCTCAGGGCGGGCTCGGGCCCGTGCCCTTGGGCCGGCCTGCGGCCCGGCTGTCCTCAAACGCCGGACGGGCTTGGATGGCCCGGTACGGCCCCGCCCAGGGCCGGGCTCAGGCCCGGTGCCGCCGAGCCGGCCTGCGGCCCGCCTGTCCTCAAACGCCGGACGGGCTGAAATGGGTCGGTCGGCCCCACCTGGGGCTGGGGCTGGGTCTCCCGCTCAGGGCCGGGCTCGGGCCGGTCTGCGGGTCGGGGGGTCTCACGCGTCGGATGGGATGGATTGGATCGGGAGTTGCGATTATGGCTCAGCTGGTTACCTCCGTGTCTCGGGTGGTTGTTCGGTTTGCCGGGGATTCCGGGGACGGGATGCAGCTTGTGGGGGATCGGTTTACCGCGCAGAGCACGCTTTTCGGGAACGACGTGTCCACGTTTCCGGATTTTCCTGCGGAAATTCGCGCGCCGGGTGGGACGTTGCCCGGGGTTTCGGCGTTTCAGATTCAGTTTGCGGATCATTCGGTCAGCACTCCCGGGGATGCCGCCGATGTGTTGGTGGCGATGAATCCGGCTGCTTTGCGGGCCAACCTGGGTGGGCTGCCGCGTGGGGCGGACGTCATTGTGGATACCGATGAGTTCACCGCGCGGAATCTGGTCAAGGCCGGATATCCGGCGGGGGTCAGCCCGCTTGCCGATGGGTCGTTGGCCGGCTATCGGGTGCATGCGGTGGCGTTGACCGGGTTGACCGTGGGGGCGTTGCGGTCCTTTGATCTGCCGCGGCGGGATGCCGAGCGGGGTAGGAACATGTTCGCCTTGGGGCTGCTGTCGTGGATGTATCACCGGCCGACCGAGGCGACCGTGGCGTTTTTGCGGGAGAAGTTCGCTCGGCGGCCGGAGTTGGCGGCGGTCAACGTAGCGGCGTTCACCGCGGGTTGGAACTTCGGGGAGACCACCGAGTCGTTCGGCGGCGGGTATCGGGTTGCGTCCGCGCCTCGGGCGCCGGGGCGGTATCGCACCATCACCGGCAATCGTGCCCTCGCCTACGGGTTGATCGCCGCCGCGGATCGGGCCGGACTGCCGCTGTTTCTCGGGTCGTACCCGATCACCCCGGCCTCGGACATCCTGCACGAGCTGAGCCGGCAGCGGCATTTCGGGGTGACCACGTTCCAGGCCGAGGACGAGATCGCCGGAATCGGGGCGGCGCTCGGTGCGGCCTTCGGCGGCTCGCTCGGGGTGACCACCACGTCCGGGCCGGGATTGGCGCTGAAGTCGGAGACGATCGGACTCGCGGTCTCGCTCGAACTACCGCTGGTGGTCGTGGACGTACAGCGCGGCGGGCCCTCGACCGGGCTGCCCACCAAGACCGAACAGTCGGATCTGCTCCAGGCGTTGTACGGGCGCAACGGCGAGTCGCCGGTGCCGGTGCTGGCCGCCTCCTCGCCCGGCGACTGTTTCGCCACCGCCGTCGAGGCGGTTCGGATCGCGGTCACCTACCGCACGCCGGTGGTGCTGCTCTCCGACGGCTACCTGGCCAACGGCTCCGAGCCCTGGCGGGTGCCGGAAATCGACGAACTGCCGGTGATCGACCCGGCGTTCGCGACCGGACCGAATGCGGTGGACGCCGACGGCACGCCGTGCTTCCAGCCCTATCTGCGCGACCCGGACACGCTGGCCCGGCCCTGGGCGGTGCCCGGCACGCCCGGCCTGGAGCACCGGGTGGGCGGGCTGGAGAAGGCCGACCGCACCGGGGAGATCTCCTACGACGCGGCCAACCACGATCACATGGTGCGCACCCGGCGGGCCAAGGTGGACCGGATCGCGCGTGACCTGCCGCCGCTGGCGGTGGACGATCCAGGCGGCGCCGCCGAGGTGTTGGTGCTCGGCTGGGGGTCCACGGCCGGGCCGATCGCCGCCGCGTGTACCGAAGTCCGGGCCGCCGGAGGCGCGGTGGCCCGGGCCCGGTTGCGCCATCTCGACCCGTTCCCGGCCGACCTCGGCGAACTCCTCGGCCGCTACCGGCGCGTGCTGGTCCCGGAGATGAACCTGGGCCAACTCGCGGGCCTGCTGCGGGCCCGGTACCCGGTCGACGTCGAATCCCTCACCCAGGTGCGCGGCATGCCGTTCAAGGTGGCCGAACTGCGCACCGCGATCGAGAAGGTCGCCGCCGATGTCTGACACGCCCCTGCTCACCATCGCCGAGCGGCCGGCATCCCCGCTGTCCGCCCGCGACTTCCGCAGCGATCAGGAGGTGCGCTGGTGTCCGGGCTGCGGGGACTACGCCATCCTGGCCGCCGTCCAGGGCTTCCTGCCCGAACTGGGCCTGCGCCGGGAGAACATCGTCTTCGTCTCGGGCATCGGCTGCTCCAGCCGCTTCCCGTACTACCTGGACACCTACGGCATGCACTCGATCCATGGCCGGGCACCGGCGATCGCCACCGGCCTGGCCGTGTCCCGCCCCGACCTGAGCGTGTGGGTGGTCACCGGTGACGGCGACGCGCTGTCCATCGGCGGCAACCACCTGATCCACGCGCTGCGCCGCAACGTCAACCTGAAGATCCTGCTGTTCAACAACCGGATCTACGGTCTGACCAAGGGTCAGTACTCGCCCACCTCGGAGACCGGCAAGATCACCAAATCCACCCCGGAGGGGTCGCTCGACCATCCCTTCAACCCGATCTCGCTCGCTCTCGGCGCTGAGGCGGGCTTTGTCGCCCGCACCCTCGACTCCGATCGCAAACACCTGACCTCGGTGCTGCGCGCGGCGGCGGCGCACGAGGGCACGGCCCTGGTGGAGATCTACCAGAACTGCAACATCTTCAACGACGGCGCGTTCGAGCGGTTGAAGGCGCCCGGCACCCGGGACGAGCACGTGTTGCGGCTCGAACACGGTGCGCCGATGCGGTACGGCCCGGCGGGCGCCCGCACGGTGGTGCGCGATCCGGGCGGCGGGTTGCGGCCGGGGGCCGGGGACGACGCGGCCGTGGTGCACGACGCGCATACGAGCGACCCGGTCCCGGCGTTCGCGCTGTCCCGGTTGCCGGAGGCGGGTGGACCGACCCCGATCGGGGTGTTCCGCAGCGTGCGCCGACCCACCTACGACGGCGCCGTGGTCGAGCAGGGCCACCGGGTGCGCGCCGAGCGCGGCCCCGGCAGCGTGGCCGACCTGCTCGGCGGCGGCGATACCTGGACCGTGCCGGCGCCCACCGGAAGCGAGGCGAGATGACCTACGTCATCGGCGCGAACTGCGTCGACGTCAAGGACCGTACCTGCGTGGCGGAATGCCCGGTCGCCTGCATCCACGAGGGCGATCGCATGCTCTACATCCACCCCGAGGAGTGTGTGGACTGCGGCGCCTGCGAGCCGGTCTGCCCGGTGGAGGCCATCTACCACGTGGACGACCTGCCCGCCGACTGGTTGTGGCACCTGGACGCGGCCGCCGAGGCCACCGCCGGACGAACGGACGCGGAACCGGTGTCCGACCCGGCGACGGTGACCGCGCTTCCGCCTGCGGTCCAGTGAACCTCCTTGCTGTTGACCCGAGTTGATTCAGCTCTCCGTACACCCGAGAAGAACAGGAGGCCCGAGATGACCGACTGGCGCCTTGCCGTGGACATCGGTGGCACCTTCACCGACGTGGTCCTGTTGGATGCCGACACGGGCCGTGTGGTGGTCGAGAAGACGCTGACCACCCCGGCCGCCCCGCTCGGCGGCGTCCGGGCGGGAGTGACCTCGGCGCTGGCCAAGGCCGGCATCACGCCGGCCGACATCACCCGGCCGATCGTGCACGCCACCACGCTGATCACCAACGCCCTGATCGAGGGCAAGACCGGCCGGGCCGCGCTGGTGACGACCCTGGGCTTCGGCGACACGCTGGAGATCCGCAACGAGCACCGCTACGACATGTACGACCTCCAGATCGAGTTCCCGGCGCCGCCGATCCCGCGCGAGCTGGTCTTCGAGATCGACGAGCGCACCACCGCCGCCGGCGAGGTCCGCACCGCACCGAGCGAGGCCGAACTCGACGCGCTCGCCGAGCGATTGGCCGCGCACGAGGTGGAGTCGGTCGCGGTGTGCCTGCTCAACTCGTACGCGGACGCGACCAACGAGAGGGCGGTCGCCGAGGGGTTGGCCAAGCGGCTGTCCGTGCCGGTGTGCGCGTCGCACGAGGTGACGCCGCAGATCCGCGAGTATCCGCGCATGGTCACCACCGCGTGCAACGCGGCCACCATGCCGGTGATCGGGCCCTATCTGGCCGAGTTGCAGGCCTGGTTGACCGCCGAGGGCTTCGGCGCGTCGGTGCTGATGATGCTCTCCAACGGCGGGGTGGTCTCCGCCGACGACGCCCGCCGGGTACCGATCCGGCTGGTCGAGTCCGGTCCGGCCGCGGGCGCCCTCGCCGGTGTCTGGTACGCCCGACGGCTGGGCGAGGAACGGCTGTTCTGCTTCGACATGGGCGGCACCACCGCCAAGTCCTGCCTGATCGAGGACTATCGGCCGGAGTTGACCAACGCTTTCGAAGTGGCCCGGGTCTACCGCTTCAAGAAGGGCTCGGGCTACCCCTGTTCGATCCCGTCGGTCGACCTCGTGGAGATCGGCGCGGGCGGCGGCAGCCTGGCCCGGGTGGACGAACTCGGCCTGCTCAAGGTCGGTCCCGACTCCGCCGGCGCCGATCCGGGCCCGGTCGGCTATGCCCGAGGCGGTACCGTACCCGCCACCACCGACGCGGACCTGGTGCTCGGGCTGCTCGACCCGCAGTACTTCCTGGGCGGCGAGATGCCGCTCGATCTGCCCGCCGCCCGAGCCGCGTTCGCGCCGCTCGCCGAACGGCTCAGCGCCGGCGCCGACGCGGACCACGTCGCGGTCGGCGTGTACGAGGTGATCAACCAGAACATGGCCGCCTCCGCGCGGATGCACGCCGTCGAGCGCGGCATCGACCTGCGCGGCGTCTCGTTGATCGCGTTCGGCGGCGCGGGACCGGTGCACGCGTGCGGAGTCGCCACGCTCCTGGAGGCGCCCCGGGTGATCTTCCCGGTCAACGCGAGCGTGTTGTCCGCGTTCGGCACGCTGGTCAGCCCGGTGCGGATCGACCTGGCCCGCAGCATGGTCCGCACCCTCGACGAGGGGGTGTCCGCCGACCGGGACACACTGCTCGCGGACATGCGCCAGGAGGCGCGTCGGGTACTGGCCGCCGCCGGGGCGGAGGCGGGCGATGTGCGCTACCGCTACGGCCTGGACGCGCGCTACGAGGGCCAGGGCAACGAGATCACCCTGTGGGTGGGCGAGGGCGACGCCTGGCCGACCACACTCGCGGACACCGTCGAGCAGTTCCACACCGAGTACCAGAAGATCTACGGGTTGCGGATCCCCGACGTCGGCGTCGAGGTGGTCACGTGGCGGGTCGCCGCGTGGTCGGACGCGCCGGGCTTCGAGGTGCCCACGGTGCCGGTCGGCGCGGGCGAGCCCACGCCGAACCGGTATCGCGCCGCGCGCTTCCGGTTGGGCGCGCCCGCCGTCGACGTCCCGGTGTACCGGCGGGCCGAACTCGGGGCGGGGCACCGGTTCGTCGGGCCCGCGCTGGTCGAGGAGCGGGAGACCACGTCGGTCATTCCCGACGGCTGGACCTGCGAGGTCGGGCCGGACGGGTCGATCGTGGCCACGGCGACGGCTGCCGTTCCTGCTGCTCCAGCTGTTTCCGCCGCTCCTGCTGTTTCTGCTGCCGCCGCCGGCGCTGCCACCGCTGCCACCGCTGCCACCGAGGAGGGATCCGCGTGACTCGCACCTTCGACGCGATCGAGTTGGAGGTCCTGTGGGGCTCCCTCGTCGCGACCGTCAACGAGCAGGCCAAGGCGCTCCAGCGGGCCGCGTTCAGCCCGATCGTGCGCGAGGCCGGCGACTTGGCCAACGCGCTGTTCGACCGGCGCGGGCGGATGGTCGCCCAGGCGGTCACCGGCACCCCCGGGCACATCAACTCGCTGGCCATCGCCTGTCGCAACATCCTGGACCGGCACCCGGTCGACTCGCTCGCCCCCGGGGACGTACTGGTCACCAACGACCCGTATCAGACCGCCGGGCAACTGCTGGACGTCACCGTCCTGGTGCCGGTCTGGCGCGGCGGCCGGGTGATCGCCTTCTTCGGCTCCACCATCCACCACACCGATGTCGGCGGCTACGGCATCGGCGCGGGCGCGCGGGACGTGTTCGAGGAGGGCCTGTGGATCCCGATCAGCAAGCTCATGGTCGGTGGCGAACGCAACGAGCCCGTCTGGGACTTCATCCTGGCCAACGTCCGCCAACCCACGCACATGGCCGGTGACCTGCACGCCCAGATGGCCTCCGGCGAGGTGGGCGCGGCGCGGCTGAAGACACTGCTCGACGCGTATGCGTTGGCGGATATCGAGGATCTGGGCGACGAGGTGATCCGCCGCTCCGAGGAGGCCACCCGACGGGCGATCCGGGCGCTGCCGGGCGGTACGTACGAGGCCGCGTCGGTGCTGGACCTGGCGGACGGCTCGGAGATCACCATCAAGGTGGCGGTCACGATCGACGCCGAGGCGGGCGAGATCCTGGTGGATTACGCCGGTTCGTCGGGGGCGAGTCCGTTCGGGATCAACGTGGTGAAGAACTACACCCACGCCTATACGACATTTACTCTGCGCAGCCTGCTCAATCCCGATGTACCCAACAACGCGGGCTCGTTGGCGCCGATCCGGGTCGAGGCGCCGTTGGGCAGCATCGTCAACGCGGTGTCGCCGGCGCCGTGTACCGCGCGCCACGTGGTGGGCATGTTCCTGCCGATGCCGCTGCTGAACGCGATGTCCCAGGCGCTGCCGGAGGCGGTGATGGCCGAGGGTTCGGCGGCCGTATGGACCATGCAGGTCAGCGGACACGACGCGGAGGGCAGGCCGTTCATCACCGCGATGTTCACCTACGCGGGCGGCGTCGGCGCGCGGGCCGGCAAACCCGGGCTGTCCACCACGTCGTATCCCACCGGCGTGTCCGCCGTGCCGTTGGAGGTGGTCGAGGCGTCGGCACCGATTCGCTTCCTGCGCAAGGAACTTCGACGCGGCTCGGGCGGACTCGGCGCGCAGGAGGGCGGGATGGGGCAGACCATCGAGTTCACCGTGGACTCGCCGTCGCCGTGGGTGCTCAACGCGGTCGCCAGCCGGCTCGCGCGCGGCCCGCGCGGGATCTTCGGCGGCGGGGAGGGGGCCACCGGGCGCTTCCTGGTCAACGGCGAACCGGTGCGCACGCAGGCCCGGATCACGCTGCAGCCGGGGGATGTGGTGCGGCTGGAGCTGCCGGGCGGTGGGGGGTACGGAACGCCGGTGCCGGCGGGAGCGGCCGGGGCTGCGGGGGCGGGCTCGGCGTGACGCGTGGGCGTCGGCGCGCGGCCGCTGCCTGGTCGCGCGTCGGCGCCTGGTTGCGACGCACCCGTACGGTGGCGTAATTCCCCGGGCTTGGTGCCGTCATCCGAAGTCTTCATGTCCGTTTGCCTTGGAGGTTCATGTGGCGTCCGAAGCGCCCACCTTCGCCGCGCGCTGGTCCGCGACCGTGGCCGGTCGGCCGCATGCGCCGTTCCTGATCTGGGAGGGGCCGGACGGGGAGGTGACCCGCTGGACCTATGGCGAGTTCGACGCCCTCGTGGCGCGGGTGGCCGGCGGGCTGACCGCGCGCGGCGTGCGGCCCGGGGATCGGGTCGGCATCGCGCTGCGCAACTGCCCGGCGTACGTGGCGTTGTGGCTCGCGCTGGTCCGGATCGGCGCGGCGATGGTCTGCCACGATCCGTCGGCGAGTGCCCCGGAACTGGCCGCGCACCTGCGGCGGACGGGGGCTCGGCTCGGGTTCTGTGCGCCCTCGCGTGCCGCCGACTACCGGGCGGCGGCGCGGGATTCGGGCGCGGCCGTCGTCGTGGTCGAGGTCGGGGAGGACGACACCGCGCTTGCGGTCCTGTCGGGTCGGCCGGCAGCGGTCGGTGACACTCCCCCGCCGGGGCCTTACGACCTCGCGGGGCTGATGTTCACCTCCGGTACGACGGCCGCGCCCAAGTGTGTGATGGTCACTCAGGCCAACTACGCCTTCGCCGGTGACGTCATGGCGTCCGCCGCCGAACTCGGGGCCGATGACCGGCAGTTGGTCGTGCTGCCGATGTTCCACGCGAACGCGCAGTACTACTCCTTCGCGGCCGCGATCGTGGTGGGGGCGAGCGTGGTGTTGTTGCCCACCTTCTCCGCGAGCCGCTTCGTCGACCAGGCCGCTCGGCATCTGGTCACCCACGTCAGCCTGTTCGCCGCGCCGATCCGGATGATCCTGGCCCGGACGGCGCGGCGGCAGCCGGTCTCCGGTCTGCGGGTGCGGCATTGCTGGTACGCGCAGAATGTCACGGACGAGCAGTACGAGCGCTTCGCGACGCTGCTCGGCGGTTGTCGGCCGCGCCAGTTGTACGGCATGACCGAGACCATCCCGGCGGTGCTGAGCAATCCCGTCGCGGCGCCGATCCCGGGGTCGATGGGTCGGCCGACGCCCGGGTGCGTGGTGGCGGTGCACGACGGGGAGATCGTGGTCGGCGGTGAGCCCGGGGTGAGCCTGTTCGCCGGGTATCTCGACGATCCGGCCGCCACCACCGCCGCCTACCGGGACGGCTGGTTCGTCACCGGCGATCGCGCTCGGGTGGACGCGGACGGGCACTTCCACTTCGCCGGTCGGCGTGGCGATGTGCTCAAGGTGGCCGGGGAGAATGTCTCGATCGTGGAGATCGAGGCGGTGTTGGCCGAACATCCGGCGGTGCTGGAAGCGGCCGTGGTGGGTGTGCCGGACGTGATGCGCGACGAGGTGCCGGTGGCGTTCGTGGTGGCCGCGCCTGGGGCCGGGCCGGCCGCGCTCGACGATCTGGCCGAGTGGTGTGCGGCGCGGCTCGCGAAGGCGAAGCGGCCGGTGCGCTTCGAGCGGGTGGCGGAGTTGCCGCGTACCTCCGTGGGCAAGATCCGCAAGTTCCTGCTGACCGAGAGGACTTCCCCGTGACCGACGTCGTACCCGGGCCGCTGCCCGCCACCGCCGCGCTTGCCGATCTGCTGCAACTCCGGGGGCGGGCGGGGTGGTTGACGCCGCCGTTGCGGCCGTTCCACCGGGGTTCGGGCGCTGTGCTCGGGTCGGCGCGTACGGTGCGGTTGGCGGCCGGGGCGGGCACGCACGGGCTCAAGCCGCTGCATGCGCTGCTCGCGGAGGACCTGGCCGGCCGGGTGGTGGTGATCGGCGGCGCGGACGCGGCTCCGGGGGCGGTGTGGGGCGAGATCCTGAGCACCGCCGCGCTGGCCCGGGGGGCGGTCGGCGCGTTGATCGAGGGGGCGGTGCGGGACGTGCCGGCGGTGGCCCGGCTGGGGTTGCGGCTGTGGGCCCGGTCCGAGGCGACGGCGGGTCCGGGCGGGGCGGTGCATGTGGCCGAGATCGGCGGCCCGATCCGGCTCGGCGACACCGCGCTGGTGGAGGGCGATCCGATTCTGCTCGACGACGGCGGCGCGGTGGCGTTGCCGGCCGCCGACGCGGACGTCCTGCTGACCGACGCGCTGACGTATCACCGCGCGGAGGAGGAGGTGCTGGCCGCCCTGACAGCGGGTCTGCGCCTCCCCCGGGCCTACACCCCCAAGGCCGAGGCGATCACCCGTCTGCGCAACCGCTGACGCCCTGGACGCACGTGTGGGCCGCCGGCGCGGTCGTCGGCGGCCCGCACGTGATCGGGGCGGACGTCAGTCGTGGGCCGGCTGTTCCAGGAAGGAGCGGATCGCGTCGGCGACCCGGTCGGGGAACTGGGCGTGCGCGTAGTGGCCCGCACCCTCGACGAGTTGGAGCCGGGCGAGGCCCTTGGGCATGGCGTCGACGATGGCCTGGCCCTCGGCGGCGGGGTCGGACCAGTCGGGGTCGAGGGTGCCTTCGAGGACGAGCGCCGGGCACTGGATGTTGCCTAGTTCGGCGCCGGCGTCGGTGGGCGGGGCCATGCCCATCTTGGCCACCACGGCCATCCGTCCCGGGCGGCGCAATTCGGTGTCGAGCGTGGCGATTTGGGCGGCGAAGTCGGCCGGCTTGGTACCCGGGTAGGCGTGGTGGAGGTAGCGCTTCCACACTCCGACGTTGCGGAACATGCCGGCGCCCATCAGCAGGATCATGCCCTTGCGGTAGCGGGCGTTGGACCCCAGGGCCCGGAAGTCGACCTTCTGGGCTTGGGTGAACGGGGCGATCTCCACGATGGCGTCGACCAGTTCGGGCGCCCGCGCCGCGGCAATGGTGGCCGATCCGCCGGAGAAGGAGTGTCCGACGATGACGGCCGGGTCGCCGCCCAACTCCCGGATCAGGGCAAGCAGATCGTTCGCCGTGTCGGTGCGGGTGTAGGAGGACCATCCGAGGGTCGACTCGCCGTGCCCGCGCAGGTCCACGCAGGCCACGCGGTATCCGGCGGAGAGCAGGATGTCCGCAAGCTCCCGAAAGGACGACCGATTGTTGCCCATGCCGGGCGAAAGCACCACCAGCCGCCCCTCGCCGCGCACATCGTAGGCAAGCCGCCCACCCTCGATCTCCAGGAACTCGGTCATCGCCGTCGCCTTCTTCCCCGTGACGCATCCTCGAACACCCCGAAGCTAACACCGTTAGCCATTCAAAGTCAACGACCTCACCCACCCCAGGAAGCCGCGACGGGAGCGGGGCGAGGGCAGACGCGGGTGCACCCAGCCGCACGGAACCGCCCGGACGCAGAGGCGGGCGGGCACGGGCGCGAAGGCGGGCGGGCGCTGGTGTGGAGCCGGGCGGGCACGGGCGCGAAGGCGGGCAGCGGGTGCCGGCACGGAGCCGGGGGGCGCGGGCGCGAGGTCGGTGGGAGTGGCGTGTCCCGCTGGAGGGGGCGTGAGCTTGGGTGGTGGGCGGCGTCCGCCGGCGTGCGGGAGGGGGCGGAGGCGGGCGTGGGTGTTCTGGTGGGTTGGGGTTTGGGGTTGGGCTGGTGGTGTGGGTGCCTTGTGAGGGCTGGGGTCTGGTGTTGGTCAGGTTCTGCGGGAGATGACCATGATGTATTCGCAGGGGGCTTTCGTTCGGTTGGCGAAGCCGTGGTCCATGTCGGCTTGGAAGAACAGCGAGTCGCCTGTGGCCAGGGTTTCGGTGATCCCGCCGATCGCGACGGTGAGGGTGCCTTCGAGCACCACGAGTTGTTTCTCCGTACCCGGCGGGTACGCCGGCAGCAGGCCCGTCGAGACCTGCGCCGGGAGGTGATGGACGACCATCTCGGCTCGCCCCGCGCCCGGGGCCGCCGACACGATGTGCCGTTCGAAGCCGGTTTCCGGGTCACGGAACACGGGGCGATCGTTCCTGCGCATGGCAACGGCCACCCCGGCCCGGGCGGCAGCCGGCGCACCGATCAGGTCCGAGAGCGACGCGTCGAGCGCGTGGGCGATTCTGGACGCGACACCGATCGTCGGGCTCTTCTCGCCGCGTTCGACCTTGGACAACATCGCCCGGCTGACCGACGACCGCGTGGACAACTGCTCCAGCGTCAGCCCCGCCTCCTCGCGGCGGCGCCGCACATTGCCGCCGAACGCGCCGGCCAGGTCGTCACCGTGCTGTGGCTCGGCCGCGTTCTCGTCTTGCTCGACCACCGTGCTCCTCGATCGCTGGATGCCTCACTGCCGACAGTGTAGGGTTTCTTCTATAGGAGATTCAGTCTTCCATCAGAGACGTGAGGGATTCCATGCGTTTGATCTCGAGTGGCCGGCACCATGCCACGTTCGAATTCGGCGATCTGCAGGTGGTCGCGTTGCGAGACGGGTACATCGACATGCCGCCGAGCCGGCTTCGCGACGAGCACGGGTGCACGCTCGACGAGTTGCCGGCCGCCGTACCGCTGGCCGGCGACAACCTGCGGCTGTCGGTCAACGCCTTCTTCTTCACCGACGGCACACGGTCGGTGCTCGTCGACACCGGCGCGTCCGACGTCTGGTACGAGCCCACCATGGGATTGCTCCACGACGCGTTCGACGAAGCGGGAATCGACCGCGCGCAGGTCACCGATGTGGCCATCACCCACAGGCACGAGGACCACGTGAGCGGCCTGATCGCGCCGGACGGTTCGGAGGCGTTCCCCAAGCTCGAGCGCGTGTGGATCGGCGCGGGCGACGCCTCGGTGTTCACGGGGCGGCTCGAACCGATCCGCGACCGGGTCGTATCGGTGTCGGAGGAGGTCGCGATCAACGACTGGACCACCGCGATCCCGACGCCGGGCCACACCCCCGGCCACACCGTCTACGAGGTCCGGAGCGGCGCCGGCCGGCTGCTCGCCTGGGGCGACACCGTGCACGTTCCCACGCTTCAATTCGAACAGCCGAAGGTGTCCTGGGAGCTCGACCGCGACCAGTCCCAGGCCCGCGCCGCACGCGCGGCACTGCTCGAACAACTCGGCCGGCCACACCACTTCGTGGCCGGCGCCCACCTCGACTCACCCGGCATCGCCCGCGTGACCCCCTCCGGCGACGGTTACGCGCTGGAATACCTCGCACCACCGATCGGCTGATCGAACCCGCCGGCACCGCACCGCGCCCGCGTGCTCCGGCACGGACTCCGCATGTAGAACTCCTCCGGCGCGACCGCGTAGGAATCGTCCACCGCGACGCCGGCCGCGCCCGTCCCACCCGCGATCGCCCGTCGACTCGTGCCACATGGGGCAGTACGGCCACGGATGGTCGGCGGGCCACAGCAGCGGGCCGCCGATCGAACTGTCGTACGGCGACGGGGAACCGGGGCGGGGATGCAGCCGGATCGCCGGGCGGCCCAGCGGCGCCAGGTCGGGAAGGAGCGCGGTGACGTCGACCGGCCGCGGTGAGGTGGTGTGGGTGGTGCCGTTCATGGTGGCGATGCTGCCGGCAGTGCCCGACAAGGGGTCTACCGACCCATATGACAAGGGCTGTACCCACCCGTGTACAGCCCCCGCGCGCAAGGTGTCGGCGCAAAAACGCGACCCGGCCCGCCCCCGGTTCGATTCGGGGGGCGGGCCGGGTCGTCGTCGGGTGCGTTGGCGTTACTTCGCCGCGGCCTCGGCGGCGGCGAGCTTGACGCACACCGCGACGGCCCGCATCGCGCGGTGCACCTCGTCGACCGTCGGGTAGCTGGGGGCCAAGCGGATGTGGTGGTCGCGCGGGTCGTTGCCCTCGGGGAACGCGGCACCGGCCGGGGTCAGCGCGACGCCGACCTCCTTGGCCAGCCGGACCACCTCGGCGGCGCAGCCGTCCGGCACCTCCAGGCTGACGAAGTACCCGCCCTCGGGCCGGGTCCAGCTCGCGATGCCGAGCGCGCCCAGCTCACGATCCAGGACCTCGTACACCGCGGCGAAGCGCGGCTCCAGCAGCTCGCGGTGCAACTGCATGTGCGCGAGTACGCCCTCGGCGTCGCCGAAGAAGCGCACGTGCCGCAGCTGGTTGACCTTGTCCGGGCCGATGGTCTGCTTGGCCAGCAGCCCGGTCAGCCAGGCGGTGTTCGCCGCGGAGGAGCCGAAGAAGGCCACCCCGGCGCCGGCGTGGCTGATCTTCGAGGTCGAGCCGAAGACGAACGCGCGGTCGGGGTTGCCCGCCTCGGCGCAGGCGTCCAGGATCGACAGCAGCTCGACCGGCTTGTCGGTCAGGTGGTGCACCGCGTAGGCGTTGTCCCAGAACAGCCGGAAGTCCGGCGCGGCGGTGGGCATCGCGGCGAGCCGGCGCACCGTCTCGTCGCTGTAGCTCTCCCCGCTCGGGTTGCTGTACTTGGGCACGCACCACATGCCCTTGATCCGCGCGTCGGCGGCGACCAGCGCCTCGACCGCGGCCAGGTCCGGGCCCTCGCCGGTGAGCGGGACCGGGACCATGCCGATGCCGAACCGCTCGCACAGCGCGAAGTGCCGGTCGTAGCCGGGCACCGGACACAGGAACAGAACCTCGGGCTCGTCCACCCAGCGACGCTCGGCGCCGGGCACCTTGGACAGCAGCGCGTGCGCGATCACGTCGTGCATCAGGGTGAGGCTGGCATTGCCGAGGGCGAGCAGTTGCGCGGCCGGGACCTGCAGCAGTTCGGCGAAGATCTCCCGCAGCTCGGGCAGGCCGTTGAGCCCGCCGTAGTTGCGGCAGTCGGTGCCGTCGGCGGCCTTGAAGTCGTCGCCGCCGGGCAGCGAGAGCAGCCCGTTCGCCAGGTCCAGTTGTTGCGGCGAGGGCTTGCCCCGGGTGAGATCGAGGCGAAGTCCCTCGGCCGCGAGGGCCGCGTACTCCTCGCGAACGGCCGCGAGGTCGATTTCCGGACTGGACACGTCGGTGCTGAGCGGCACGAGATCCCCAAAATAGGCGGAGGCCGCAGACACGTGCGGCGGGGGCGCGCCCAATCTAGCAATACCCGGGGCCCGGCTCCGCCCCGACGGCGGCCCCGCTCCCGGATCGGGGATCGCGCGCCGCCGCGACCCCTCGTTCGTTCATCCGTTCGGGAAGTCCGCCCGCACGAAGCGCAGCTCGCGCCGGGAGCGGTGGTCGTTGATCAGGCTGTGCGTGTCCACGAACAGGGTCAGCGCGTCCTCGGCGAGCCGGCCCACGTACTCCACCGTTCCGGACTCGTCGGTCGCCGCGAACGAGATCGCGGCCCCGTCGAGGTGGTAGGTGCCCTGGCTGCTCCCCTGGTGCCGGGGCCCGAACCAGCGACAGATCAGCGGGATCATCTCGGCCCCGGTCACGCAGGTGACGGTGCTGACCCGATCCGGGTCGGTGAAGCGGACGTAGTGGGTGCACGAGAGATCGCCCATCACGGTTTCCGGCTCGACGTCCACGTACAGCCCGTCGCGGCGCGGCACCGGCCCGCCTCCCGCGAGCGGCGCCGCCTTGGGATCGTCCGGGTCGGTCGGTCCACGGAACTCGCCATCGCCGTCCAACGGTTGCTCCTTCACTCGATTCCGCAGGACGCTACCGCTCGCGCACGGCGACGTCCCCGCCCCGGGCCGGCGGGTCCGTGCGGACGGCGCCGCGGCCCGCTCGCCGGGGGCGGACCGCCGGGATTCCTGCGATGTAGGCCCCCCGCGAAGGGGTGGTGCCGCCTACGATCGGGCGGGACATCCTCGATTCGGGAGCAGGACGATGAGCTCGTGGCGGACGACGAAGCGCTTTCGGCCCGGCGGCGCGATACCGGCGGGTGCGGAGGCGGCGGGGGCTCGGCGGGCGCCCGTGGTGGTGGACTGCGCGCTCTACGACAAGGGGGTCCGGCGCCCCGGTGAGGTGCCGTTGCAGGACGCGCTCGACGCGGCCGAGGCGAGCGAGGACTGCTTCGTGTGGATCGGGCTGCACGCCCCGCTCGCCGAAGACCTGGCCGAGATCGCCGCCGCCTTCCACCTGCACCCGCTGGCCGTGGAGGACGCGGTCGAGGCGCATCAGCGGCCCAAGCTGGAGCGCTACGACGACACCCTGTTCCTGGTGCTCAAGACGATCGTCTACGTCGAGCACGACGCGCTGACCGCGACCAGCGAGGTGGTGGACACCGGCGAGATCATGGTCTTCGCCGGCGACAAGTTCGTCGTGGTGGTCCGACACGGCAGCGCGCCGCCGCTGGTCGAGCTGCGCCAGTCCCTGGAGGCCGATCCCGAGCGGCTCGGGCACGGCCCGGCCGCGGTGGTGCACGCGATCACCGACCGGGTCGTGGACGACTACCTGCTGGTGGCGGACAAGGTCGAGGACGACTTCGAACGCCTGGAGGAGGAGGTGTTCTCGCCCCGGCCGAGCAACGACGCGGAGCGCATCTACCAGCTCAAACGCGAGCTGATCGAGTTCAAGCGCGCGGTACTGCCGCTGGCCCGGCCGCTGGAGCGACTGGCCGACGGGGGTCTGCCGGGGGACGGCACGGTCTTCGACGCCTATCTGCGCGATGTGGCCGACCACCTGGCCCAGGTGCGCGAACGGCTCGTGGCGTTCGACGAACTGCTCGACTCGATACTTTCGGCGAGCCTGGCCGGGGTGACGGTCCGGCAGAACACCGACATGCGCAAGATCGCCGCGATCGCGGCGATCCTGGCCGTCCCGACGCTGATCGTGGGCATCTACGGGATGAACTTCGAACACATGCCGGAGCTGAAGTGGACGTACGGCTATCCGAGCGTGCTGGTCGTGATGGTCGGTGCCTGTGTCCTGATGTTCCGCGCCTTCCGCCGCAACGACTGGTTGTGAGTCCCGACCGCCGTACCGGAGATCCGAGCGCCGGGAACGTGGCTCCGCCGCCGGCAGCGGGCCTCGGTCAGGGCTTCACTCGCAGGCCGGCGATCAGGATCCGCGCCAGCCGCCGCGCGTCGTAGCGCGCGTCGTTGTCGGCGCCGATGCAGAGGTTGCCGACACCGCGCATCAGCTCGTACGCCTCGATGTCGGGGCGGATCTCGCCGGAGGCGGCCGCGGCGGCCAGCAGTTCGGTGCACACCGGCAGGAGCCGATCGAGGAAGTAGTGCAGCAGCGCCTCGAAGCCGGCGTTGTCCGACTGCAACACGGCCGCGAGGCCGTGCTTGGTGACCAGGAAGTCGACGAACAGGTCGATCCAGCGCCCCAGCGCGGCGTACGGGGTCGCGCTGGTCGCGAGCAACTCCGGTCCGGCCTCGGCGCAGGTCTGCACCTGGTGCCGATACACCGCGATGATCAGGTCCGCCCGGGTCGGGAAGTGGCGGTAGATCGTGCCCGTGCCGACTCCGGCCCGGGCCGCGATGTCGCGCACCGGGGCCTCCACGCCCGAGGTCACGAAGACCGCGGCGGCGGCATCGAGCAGGATCTCCTCGTTGCGCCGCGCGTCCACGCGCTTGGGCCGCTCCACGCCGTCCTTCACCCTGCCGCCCCTCTCCCGCCGGATCCGCCGTCGGAACAGCGTTCCGCTTGTCCATGATGCCAGAGCGGGCACGGCGGGCCGGCCCCCGCTCGGCGCGACGATCGCGCGTACCGGTCCCGGCGTGGCCGCCGCCTCCCGGCCGATCCGGTCGGCCCGCCGCCGGTGCGCGATACCGTGCGGGCCGGCCGCCGTGCCGCCCCCGCCTACCCCACTCGCGCCCCCTGCGCCGCCAACCGATGCCGGGCCGCGCGCCGTTCCGCCTGGCGGGCCGGGTTCGGTACCGGGGCCGCCAGCAACAGGGCGCGCGTGTACGGGTGTTCGGGGTCGGTGGTGACTCGCGCCGCGTCCCCGCATTCGACGATCTCGCCGCGCGACATCACCGCGACCCGGTCGCTCACGTGGCCGACCACCGACAGGTCGTGCGCGATGAACAGGTAGGCCACGCCCGTGGCCTGCTGGAGTTCGACTAGCAGGTTGATCACCTGCGCCCGGGTGGACAGGTCGAGTGCGCTCACCGGCTCGTCGCAGATGATCAGGCGCGGGCCGGGCGCGAGCGCGCGGGCGATGGCGACGCGTTGCCGCTGTCCGCCGGAGAGTTCGCGGGCCGAGCGCTCGGCGGTGTCCGCCGGGAGGCCGACCGCGTCGAGCAGTTCGCCGATCCGCTCACGCGCCGCCCGGCGGGTGTGCGTATGCCGCGCGGTGAGCGGTTCGGTGAGGATGTCCCCGATGGTCATCGACGGGTTCAGCGAGCCGTAGGGGTCCTGGAACACCACCTGGATGTCCCGGCTCAGCCCGCGCCGCGCCCGGCGGCCCAGGCCGTCGATCCGGGTGCCGGCGAAGGTGATCGTGCCGCCGGCCACCGGCGCGAGGCCGAGTACCGCGCGCCCGAGGGTGGTCTTGCCGGAGCCGGACTCGCCGACCAGGCCGACGGTTTCGTGGGCGTGCACCTCCAGGCTCACCTCGTGCAGCACGCGCAGCGGCGGGCGCCGCCGACCGCCGGTGCGGTACTCCACCACCAGTTTGTCGACGGCGAGCAGCGGCTGCGCCGGGTCCGCGGCGGCCGTCGCGTTCACCGGTTCCATACGATCACCTCGTTCTCCACGCGGACGCAGCGCACCGCGCCGTCCCGGTGGGTGGTCGGCTCCGGGTGGACCGCGCAGTCGGGTGCGGCGTACGCGCAGCGCGGGGCGAATCGGCAGCCGCTGGGCCGGTCGTGGACCGAGGGCACCCGGTCCGGGATGGTGGGCAGTCGGCTCCGGGCGCTGGCACCGTCCGGGATGGCGGCGAGCAGCGCGGCGGAGTACGGGTGCGCCGGGCGGGCGAACAGGTCCGCCGAGGTCGCGGTTTCGACGATCTCCCCGGCGTACATCACCGCCACCCGGTCGCAGATGTCCGCGACCACGCCCAGGTCGTGGGTGACCAGGATCATCCCCATGCCGTGCTCGCGCTGGAGCGAGCGCAGCAGGTCCAGGATCTCGGCCTGCACGGTGACATCGAGCGCCGTCGTCGGCTCGTCCGCGATCAGCAGGTCGGGTTCGGCGGCGACCGCGCCCGCGATCAGGATGCGCTGGGCCATGCCGCCGGAGACCTGGTGCGGGTAGGCGGCGAACACCCGGGCGGGGTCGGCGATGCCCACCCGGTCCAGGAGTTCCAGGGCCCGGCGGCGGGCGCCGTCGCGGGACAGACCCAGGTGCGCGCGCAGCGGCTCGACCAGTTGGCTGCCGATCCGAAAGCTCGGGTCGAGGTTGGACATCGGGTCCTGCGGGATGTAGCCGATCCGGCGCCCGCGCAGCGCGTTGACCTCCCGCTCGGACAGCGCCGCGAGGTCGCGCCCGTCGAACACCACCCGCCCGGCCCGGATTTCGCCACCGGCGGGCAGCAGGCGCAGTACGGCCAGCGCGGTTTGCGTCTTGCCGCACCCGGATTCGCCGACCAGGCCCAGGATTTCGCCCCGATCCACGCTCAGTGACACCGCGTCCACGACGGCGGCCTCGCCACCGGGCGTCGGGTAGGCGACCTCCAGGCCGTCCACCACGAGCAGCGCGCCGGTGTCCACGCCCACCGCCCGCTCGCGGGCCGGCCCCCGTACCCGCCGGCGCCGCGTCGCCGGGGCGGGCTTGGGCGCGTCCTCGAAGGCGTCCCGAAGTCCCGCGCCGAGCAGCGTGACCGCCAGCACGGTGAGGGTGATCGCCGCGCCCGGCCACACCGACAACATCGCGTTGTCGTACACGTGTACCGAGGCGTCGTTGAGCATCGCCCCCCAACTGGCCCGGTCCGCCTCGCCCAGGCCGAGGAAGGCGATGCCGGATTCGATGATCAACGCGAGGCCGAAGATCAGCGACGCCTGGGTGATGATCGGGACCCGCACCACGCGCAGGATGTGCCGGCCCATGATCCGCGGGTCGGACAGGCCGGCCACCCGCGCGGCGTCCACGTACGGCTCCCCGCGCACCCGTTTCACCTCGCCGCGCACCAGCCGAAAGACGGGGGCGGCGGTGAGTACGCCGAGCACGACCATCGAGCCGACCAGGCCGGGCCCTTCCACCGCGACGAGCGCGAGCAGAACCACCACGCCGGGCAGGGCCAGGAACAGGTTGGCCACCCAACTCGACAGCGCGTCCCACCAGCCGCCCACGTAGCCGGCCGCGAGCCCGGTGGGCACGCCGATCAGCAGCGCCACCCCGGTGGCGATGGCGCCGGCGAACAGGCTGGTGCGGCTGCCGTACAGCAGTCGGCTCAGTACGTCCCGGCCGGAGCCGTCGCCGCCGAGCGGATGGGTGCCGGACGGGTCGGCCAGGACCGCGTCCAACGCGGCCTTGTTGGGCCCGTGTTCGCTCAACAACCCCGCGAACACGCCGGTCACGATCACCAGCAGCAGCACGGCCGACGCGGCGACCGCGATCGGGTCCCGGAGGAAGCGCCCGGCGGGCCCGTGCCGGCGCGGCGCGGCGGCCGGGACGGACTCGGCCGCGGGCCTGCCCCGTTGCGCAGACTCCGCCGGGGCCTGCGCGGCGGTCGGCGGCGCGATGGCCGCGGTCTGGTTGTCGTTCATCTCATGCCGACTTTCGGATCGAGCACGCCGGTCGCCAGATCGACGACCAGGTTGACGGAGACCACGACGCACACACTCACCAGGACGACCCCCTGCACGGTGGGTACGTCCGACTGCGAGGTCGCGCCGATGGCCAGCGAACCGAGACCGGGCAGCGCGAAGATCTGCTCGATCACCAGCGCGCCGCCGAGCAGCCCGATGAACTGGAGGCCGACCACGGTCAGCGCGGGCGGGGTCGCGTTGCGCAGCACGTGGACCAACAGCACGCGCCGTGTCGGCAGTCCGCGGCTGCGCAGGGTCCGCACGTAGTCCCGCTCCAGGACCGTGGCCACCGCGTTGCGGGTCTGCTGGGCGATCGCGGCGATCCCGGAGACGGCGATGGTGGCCACCGGGAGCACCAGTGAACGGGCCCAGTCCACGGGCGATTCGCCGAACGGTACATAGCCGGTGGCGGGCAGCCAGTCGAGCTTCACCGCGAACAGCGCCACCAGCAGGATGCCCACCCAAAGGCCCGGGATCGCGAAGCCGGCCACGGCGAGCACGTGCACCGAGCGGTCCACGATCCCGCGCCGGATCGCGGCGAACAGCCCGAGGGCGATGCCGAACAGCGCGCAGATCAGGGTCGCGGTCAGGGTCAGGGACAGCGTCACCGGCAGTTTGGTGCCGATCGAGTCGGAGACGTCGAGGCCGGTGGTCCACGAGGTGCCCAGGTCGCCGCGCAGCGCCGCCCACAACCAGTCCAGGTAGCGCGGCACGACCGGCCGGTCCAGGCCCAACTCCTTGCGTTTGGCCGCCAGTTGTTCGTCGGTGGCGGATACGCCCAGGATGCCGCGGCCCGGGTCGGGCAGCAGGTCCATCAGGAAGAAGGTCAGCGCGGAGACCACGAGCAGCAGGGCGACGGCCGAGATCAACCGACGGGTGAGGAAGGTGATCATGGCGACGCTCAGCCGGCGAGTTTGTAGTCGGACAGGGAGAAGAAGGTCTGTCCGGGCTGGTTGCCCAGCGTGATCCGCTTGGCCGAGAACATCACCGTCTCGCCGCGGAAGAGCGGCGCGAACCACGCCTGTTCGACCACGTGTGCGTTCAACTGCCGGTACAGCGGGCCCTGGTCCTGATCGCTCGCCTTGGCGATCCGTGCCAGCAGGTCGACCGCGACCGGGTCGTTGACCTTGAACGGATTGGTCGGCGCGGTGGGCGACAGCAGCGCGTTGGCGTCGATCCAGTTCTGCGTGGTGCCCCAGACGTACATGAACGCCGGGAATCGGCCGCTGAAGTACTGCACGGAGAGCTGGTTGGTGCTCACCGGGGTGTACTCGACCTTGATGCCCACCTGGTTCAACTGCTCGGCCAGCACCGGGTAGATCGCGGGCACGAAGGCGTTCTCGCTGGGCAGGGCGAGCTTGAAGCCGTCGGGGAAGCCGGCCTCGGTGAGCAACTGCTTGGCGCGGGCCGGGTCGTAGGGATACTTGCGGTCCAACTCCGGGTCGTACGCCGGGGATCCGGCCGCGAACATCTGCGTGGTGGGGGTGCCGACGCCGGCCATGATGGCCTTGAGGATGCCGGGGCCGTCGACCGCGTGGTTGATCGCCTGGCGTACGCGGGCGTCCTTGAGCGGCGGGGCGATCTTGCCGTCCCGGTCGACCAGCCACAGGCCGGTGACCTGGCCGGGTTGGCGGGTCACGGTCAGGCCCGCCTGTTTGGCGGCGTCCATCCGGGCCGGGGCGCCGATGCCGGCGTCGGCCTGGCCGGTGAGCAGCGCGGTGGTGCGGGCGTTGGTGTCCGGGATCGCCTTGATCACGACCTTGTCGAACGGGTACGCGGCGGGGGTGCGGTAGCGCGGGTTGCGGGTGTAGGTGTAGCGGTCGCCGCGGGTGGTGTGGCCGGTGTCCAGGATGTACGGTCCGGTGCCCACGGGTTGTGCGTTGGCGTCGGCGAAGGCTTTGGGGCCGACCATCATCCCGGCGACCAGGCCGAGGTTGAACAGCAGCGCCGGATCGGGCGTCTTCAGGGCCAGTTCGACCTCGGTGGGGCTGTTGACCGTGACGCCGGCGACGGTGGCGACGGCGAACGAGCTGGGTCCGTTGCTCGTGGCCATGCGGTCCAGGTTCTGTTTGACCACGGACGCGTCGAACGGGGTGCCGTCGCTGAACGTGACGCCCTCGCGCAGGGTCATCCGCAGGTGCCGGCGCTCGGGGTCGGTGTAGGTCCACGCGGTGGCCAGCCCCGGGCCGACGCTCTGGTCGGGGTTGACCGTGGTGAGCGCGTCGTACAGGGGCTGGAGGTAGGCGAGCATGTTGCCCCCGGCCGTCTTCGCCGGGTCCAGGCTCGCCGCGTCGGCCGCGGCGGCCAGGGTCAGGGTCTTGCCGCCGGCGCCCTTCGAGGTGTTCGAGCCGCCACAGCCGGCGACGGCGGCCACGACGAGTCCGGCGGTGGCGAGGGCCGCTACGCGGCGGCGTCCCAGGATGGTCATGACTGGTCCTTAGTCGAATTCGCGGGACGAATTCGGGAATCGAATTCCCCGGTGCGGTCGGCCGGCCGAAATGTTGGCCGTTACACGTAACGGAAGCGTGCGGTCGGGATACCCGGCGTATTCACGCGACGGTTACGCGGGTCGATGGATATGGCCGGGCATTTCGGCCGACCTCGCGGCGTGCTCGAATCGCCGCCGGACGGCCCGGGGATGCGGGTGGGCGCGGCGGGTGCTGCGGCGGTGCGGGTGTGGTGGCGCGGAGGTGGTGCGGGCGCCGGGTGGGGTGGGCCGGGTGGGCCCGGGTGGGCCGAGCGAGCCGGGCCGCTGGGCCCGGGTGGGCCGGTCGGGTCAGGCCGGGTGGGCCGCCCGCCACGTGTTCGCCTGGGCGGCGATCAGCGCGGTGAGGTCGCCCATCGCGACGTTGTAGTCGACGGTGTGCGTGCCCAGCGGGACGGACAGGCCGCTGTCGGGGAACATCTCGGCGCCGCCGGTGATGTCGAACCAGGTCGCGGTGCCGTTCGCGTCCTGGGTGAAGGCGCACTTCCCGCTGATCTTGTCCTGGTATCGGGTGTAGCCGGACGGGTCGTCGGCCAACTCGTACGCGGACAACACGTGCGCGAGGTGGCCGCGCGGGTTGAGCCAGTTGCCGTCCATCAGACGGCGGGTGGGCATGTACATGTCCAGCGGTGTCGCCGTGTCGGCCGGAGTGCCGCGCAACAACGCGGCCGGGTTGACGCACATCATCTGGTGCCCCGGTATCGGTGTGCGGCCGAACGCCGATCCGGCCGGGAGCCCGCCCCCGGGCGGCAGCGCGTAGCTGTTGTACGCCACCACGCACCCGGTCGGGATCGGCGCCTGGGGCCCGGAGCGTACGCACGTGGGGATGTGCTGGAACGTCGAGGCCGGGTCGGCGCCGCCGCCCTGGGTCCCGCCGATCGGCACCTGGAGGTAGCCGCCGAGCAGCACCGCCGACACCAACCGGTCCTGCACGGCCGGGTTGCCGTCGATCTCCTGCTGCATCACCCGGGACAACACGCCGGTGCCCTGGGAGTGGCCCAGGAGCACCACGCCGCGCCGCTGGTGGGTGACCGGGTCGGTGTTGTGGTTGGCCCAGTAGTCGCGCCAGGCGTCCAGGACGTCGCGCGAGCCGGTCTCCGCGTCCAGCGGCACGCCCAGGCCGCCGACCAGCAGTTCGGAGAAGGACGCCTGCCGATACATCGGGGCGAACACCCGACACGTGCCGGCGAAGCGGCCGATCTGGTCGAGGGCGGCCGCGAGCGCGCTGTTGGACGGGCCCGGGGGCAGGGATCCGATCCGCAGGAGCGGGTTGGGCAGCAGGTCGACGGTGGGGTACGCGTAGAAGCAGTCGATCTGCGGGTTCGCCGGCGCGGCGAACGGCTCGGGTACGCGCGAGCCGTCGGCGCGGACCGAGGTGGCGTCGAGCGTGGTGGTCGCCCCGTTGAGGTAGCGGGCGCTGAACGTGCCGTCGGGGCCCGGGCGTTGCGGGTTGCCGGCGAGGTCCTGGTTGCACGGGTTGGTCGCGAGGCCGGGGCGACAGAGCCAGACCGTCTCCTTGAGCGGGGAGGTCAGGCTCTTGCCGGCCGGATCGGCGGTCGAGGTGGTGTTCGCCGGGATGTTCGTGGCGGTGTTCGCGGCGATGCTCGTGGCGCTGTTCGGCGTGCTGTTCGGGGCGGCGGACGTGCCGGTCGGGATGACGGCGGCGGCCAGGGTCAGGGACAGCGCGCCCAGGGCGAGGAAGATTCTCGATCTGCTCATGGCGTGAGCTCCGATCCAGGTGTCGTGAACTTTCGACGAGGTGGAACTTACTAAGGACTAAGTAAATAATCTAGAGTGCCGATGTGACTGAGAATTCGGATGCACGTAAACCAGCCGTCGGCCGCGCACGGGGCCGCACCAAGGCACCGACCGCGAAGGGGGAGGAACGACGGCGGGAGATCGTCGCCGCCGCGTCGGAATTGTTCGCCCGGGCGGGCTTTCGCGGCACCGGTATGGCGGAGGTGGCCCAGCGGGTCGGCATCACCGAGCCCGGCCTGCTCTACCACTTCGGCAGCAAGGAGGGCCTGCTCCGGGCCGTGGTCGAGCACCGGGACCTGCGCAGTCAGGCGTTCGCCCGGGACATCGCCGCGGTGGGCGGGCTCCAGGCGCTGCGCGAGATGCCCGCGTTCGCCCACCGCAATCGCGAACAGCCGGGTCTGGCCAAGCTGTTCGCGGTGCTGCTCGCGGAGAACCTGGATCCGGGCGACCCCGAGCACGACTTCTTCGTCCGGCGCTACCGCGAGATGCGCGCGGTGGTCGCCGGGATGATCCGCGACGGTCAGCGCGGCGGCGAGATGCGGGCGGACGTGAGTCCGGAGCTGAAGGCGATCGAGATCCTGGCCGCGCTCGACGGCATCGCCTCCCAGTGGCTGCTCGATCCCGAGGAGGTCGACCTGGTGGTCAGCATCGAGGAGTACGCCCGCACGCTGATCCGGGACCTGGCCACCCATCCCGAGCCGGCCGAGACCGGCGCGCCCGAGGAGGTACAAGGATGATCGACGGCGGCGGTCGGGACTTCCCTCCCGCGTTCCTGTGGGGCGCGGCCACCGCGGCCCACCAGGTCGAGGGCGGCCTGACCGACAACGACTGGACCGACTGGGAGAACGCCGGCCGCACCGCCGAACCCAGCGGCGCGGGCATCGACCAGTGGCGCCGCTGGCCGACCGACATCGCGCTGCTGGCCGAACTCGGGCACACCGCGCACCGGATGTCGATCGAGTGGTCCCGGCTCGCCCCCTCGCGCGGGGTGTGGGACGCCGCCGCGTTCGACCACTACGCGCGGGTGCTTGACGGTGTGCGCGAGCACGGCCTCGCGGCGTTCGTCACCCTCCAACACTTCACCCTGCCGCGCTGGTTCGCCACGTCCGGCGGCTGGCTCGCGCCCGACGCGCCCGAGATCTTCGCGGAGTTCGCCGCCGAGGCCGGGCGGCGGCTCGGGGATCGCATCCCCTTCGCGGGCACGATCAACGAGCCGCAGATCGTCGCGTTCAACGGCTACCTGAAGGGCAACCACCCACCCGGGTATCGGGATCGGGATCGGATGGTCGCCGCCAACGAGAGCCTGATGCGCGCGCACGACGCCGCCGTGACCGCGTTGCGCGCGACCGCGCCGAACACGCGGGTGGGCGTGTGCCTGCAACTCCCGCTGATACAACCGGCCGACCCGGACGGCGCCGCCGACGTCGAACTGGCGGACTGGTACCGGGAGATGCTGGTCACCCGGCACCTGGAACACCTGCGCGACGCGGCCGATGCGGGCGACTGGGTGGGCGTGCAGTACTACACCCGCGCCCGGGTGAACGCCGCGCTGGAACAGCAGCGACTGGGCGAGCCGCCGGCGGGCACACCCACCACGCAGATGGGGTGGGAGGTCTACCCGGACGGGCTCACCGAGATGTTGCGGTTGGCCGGCAAAACCACCGGCCTGCCGATCTACATCACCGAGAACGGCATCGCCACCACCGACGACGCCGAGCGGGTGGCCTACCTGGACAGCCACCTGCGCGCCGTCCGGGCGGCCCTCGCGGACGGCGTCGACGTGCGCGGATACCTCCACTGGTCCGCGTTCGACAACTTCGAGTGGACACACGGCTACCGCCCCCGCTTCGGCCTGATCGGCATCGACCGCGCCAACGACCTGCAACGCGTGATCCACCCCAGCGCCCGCGCCTACCACCGAGTGATCACAACGGGCCGAATAGCCGCCCTCCACGAACCCGACATCGACCCGGCCGCCGACCCGAACGAGCCCTCGGCCGCCGGCTGCGCGGGGGCCGGGGCGGGGCGCTGCTCGGTCGGTGGGGCGGGGCTTCGTTTCGGGTCCGAAAATTCCGAGTTGTCCGGTCGTTCGGCCGGCCTGTCGAAGGAGATGCTTGTGCGGATCGATCCACCTGTGGTGCGACTGTTGCAGCGTGTGGCCGCCGAGGCGCAGCCCGAGTCGCGGGATCTGGCGCTGCGGCGCGCACAGTCCGCCGCCACCATGCGGCTCGCGGCGTTCCCGCCGGGCCCCGACATCGAGGTCACCGAGCACACCGTGCCCGTCGCCGACGGCGACATCGCGGTGCGGGTGTGGCGGCCGAGGAACCCGGAAACGCCCGTCCCCGCCTACTTCTTCCTGCACGGCGGCGGCTGGGTACTGGGCAACCTGGACACCGCCGAGGCCGAGTGCGGACCCGTCGCCTCGCTCGTCCCGTGCGCCGTGGTCCACGTCGACTACCGGCTCGCCCCCGAACACCCCTTCCCCACCCCGCTGGACGACTGCCTGACCGCCTACGCGTGGCTCCTGGAACACGCCGACGAACTCGGCATCGACCCGAACCTGGTCGCCATCGGCGGCGCGAGCGCGGGCGGCAACCTGGCCGCCGCGATGTGCCTGGCGCTGCGCGAACGCGGCCTGCCGCAGCCCAGCCTCCAGGTCCTGGACGCCGCGCCGTTCGACCTCACCCCGATGCCGGACCCGGTCGCCGCCGGCGAACCGGCCCGACCCGGCCTGTCCGTCGCCGAGTTCAACATGTTCGCGCGGCACTACGTGCCGGAGGCCGAGGCCGCCGTCAACCCGCTGGTGTCCCCGCTGCGCGCCGCCGACCTGTCCGGCCTGGCCCCGGCCCTGGTCGTGGTGGCCGAGTACGACCCACTGCGCGACCAGGCCGAGGACTACCTCGCGGCGCTGCGCGCCGCCGACGTCCCCGCCGCCGGCATCCGCGTACTGGGCCACATCCACGGCGGCTGGGTCGTCCCGGCCACGGTCACCCACACCCTCGTCAACGAAATGCGTGCCGCAGCCCTGCGCCACGCCTTCGCCGGAACCCTGGTCGGCCCACTCACCCCACGCCTGATCGACCGCCTCGCCGCCGCCGAGCCGGCCCCGCAGCCCGCCTGACCGGCGGCCCGGCACCTCCGGGCCGAACCGGGACGGCGGCCGGCGCCGCACGCCGCGACACGTGCCCGTCGCGACGCGCGGCGCCGGGTTCAGCGGACCGTGACCTCGTCGACGAACACGACGGCTCGGCCCGTACCACCCGCGCCCCGACGCTCGAACTGCACGCCGATCTCCCGGATGTCGCCGGGCGAGCCGACCCCGGCCAGGTTGAGGGTCAAGGTCGTGGCGTCCGGCCCGAGCGGAACGGCGCCGGCGTCGTACCACGTTTGGGCGGCGGTGGTCTTGACGTAGAGCTTGGCCGTGCCGCCCGATGCCGTGGCCCGGACCGTGGCGGTCAGGGTTCGGCGACCGGACAGGTCGAACTGCGCGCGGCGGTCCACGTACGCCTCCGGGGCCGCGAGGTCGATCTCGGCGCCGAGCGAACGGCCGCCCTCACTCGCCCAGTCGCTCGTGCTCGCGGGCGCGGTCGCGGTAAGGTAGCCGGTCCAGCCCTCGGTACCGGACTCGAAACCGGAGAGCAGGGTCGGCGGGGCGATCGCGGTGACGTCGTCCACGTACACCGCGCTGCGCCCGCTCGCGCCCGGGGCGGGCCGGAACAGTACGCCGATCTCGCGGACGTCGCCGAGGTCGGCCACGCGGCTCAGATCCAGGCTCAACACCGCGCCGTTCGGGCCGATGCGGACCGCTCCCCCGTCGTACCAGGCCGCCCCCGCGCCGGTGCGGATGTAGAGCTTGGCGGTGGTGCCGGCGGCCTGGTTGCCCCACTCGGCGGTGCGGACCGTCGCCGTCAACGCACGGTATCCGGTGAGGTCTTGCGGGGTGACGCGGTTCAAGTACGCCTCTGGGGCGGCCAGATCGACGTCCGCCTTGAGGGATCGGCCGCCCTGCGCCGCCCATTCGTCCACCGACCAGGGCCCGGCCAGTACCTGCCAGCCGCCCCAACCCTGCGTGCCGGACTCGAAGTCCGCGAGCGGCACGGGTGTTCCGGCGGGGATGGGCCCGCCCTCGGTGCGCGCGGACAGGGCGATCTCACCGCGCGTGATCGTCCACGGGTCGCCCATCAGCCGGGCCGCGCCGGTATTGGCGGTCGGCCGCCACTGGTCGTTCCAGGCCATGAAGTAGGCGGTGGCCGGGAATCGGGTACGGATCGCGTCGATCCACTTCCCGTAGTCCAACGGCACCTCGATCACCCCACCGGGACCGCTTCGCGGCCCGATCTCGGCGAACGCGAACGGCTTGCCCAGCGCGACGAGTTCGTCGTACCCCTGAACGGCGGCGGGCTCGCGCACATAGCAGTCCAGGCCGACGACATCGGTATACGCCCCACCCGGGTAATAGGACGAGCGTTTGCCGTAATTGCAGTCCGGCGCGTACACCCACAGCAGGTTGTGCAGGCCCTTGACCTCGGTGAGGTAGCCATACATGTCACGCCACACGGCGGCGAACGTCTGCGGATCCTGCGCGCTCCACCAGAACGAGTCGCCGTTCATCTCGTGCAACGGCCGGAACAACACCGGCACACCCGCATCGGCGAGATCGCGCAACCCCTCCGCGACCCGGTCGAGTTCGGCCTGCCAGCGCCGGCCGGTCCCGGTGGTGCGGTCGGTGAGCCGATCGAACGTGGCCAACTTGCTGAACAGCCCGCTCCAGTCCGGCTGATCCGGATTGGGCAGGTGGGCGCTGACGGTGACCAGGCCACCGGACGCCGCCCAGTCCTTCAAGGTCGCGTTGCAGGTGTGGTCGATGGCGTTGCCGTCATGCCCGTAGTCGCACCCCAGCAGCCCGGGATACGCACCGGTCTGCGCCTTCGACTCCTCCACCTGGGCGAGGGAGAACGTCTTCCCGCTGTATCCGGCGAACTGCCCGGACACCACCCGATTCTGTGCCCGATTGCCCAAATGCCCGAGCCAGTCCCGGACATCGCGGGTGGCGGACGTGGCCTGCGGATCACTCGGCGGCACCGAATGCGCCCGAGCCGCCGACACCCCCGTCCCCGCCGAAACCACCACCGCAGCCACCAAGGCCGCACATCTTTGCCCCCATCGCGATCGCACGCAGCTCAACCCCCGTCGAAAGTGATCATCACGACGGCACACAGGCTAACCACGCCGGCGGCACCGGGGGCGGCGGGCCGATGATCTCGCGGGTTTCGGCTGAATACCGCCGCACCACCGCCGCCCCCGACCCCTGGGCACCCCCGGCACCTCCTGCGCCCCAACGCCGGTCGCCGCCCTGAGCCCGCGCCTCGCCGGCGACGAAGCCGTGTCCGCCCCCGCGCTCACCGGCTCCCGCGTGCTTCGCGACCGGGATCGGGAGGACCCCGGCCACCTCGACTTCGACGCCCCCTCCCCCGATGTGCCGGCCGACCTGGAGGAGCGACTGGAGGCAGGCCGGCTACCGGACTTCGTCCGCACCCGGCTGCTGGGGCCGGGCGGCCCCGGTGTCCGTCGGTGTGCACAGGGTCCGGCGGACCGCGTCGCGGAGCCAGCGGTGGGCGCCGTCGGCGGTGTGCCGGGGGTGCCAGGCCATGCCGATGGTCACCACCGGCAGGTCCAGCGGGATGTCCAGCAGGTGCAGGCCGAGGGCCTCGGCGTCCCGGGTCAGGGGTGAGTGGGCCGCGCCGGGGAGTGCGGCGGGTACGAGGCAGACGACGTCGCTGCGGGCGGCCAGGGTCATCGCGGCCAGGTGAGCGGGCAGGACGATGCCGACCCGCCGCCGCAGGCCGTGCTCGGCCAACGCGGCGTCGAGGGGGCCGGTGAACCTGCCGCGGCGGCTGACCGCGACGTGTTCGGCGGCGGCGAGCCGGGCCGGCGTCAGCTTCCCCTCGGTCAGCGGATGGCCCGGCCGGACGGCCGCCACCATGCGCAGCTCGACCAGTGTCTCGACCCGGGTCTCCGGGTCCACGTGGTCGATCGAACCGACCTCCAGGTCGATCCGGCCGTCGCGCAGGGCGGGCCCGGCCTCCAGTTCCTCGGCCCGGATCCGGAACGAGACACCCGGCGCCTCCCGCCGACCCAGCTCCAGCAGCCCCGGCGCCAGCGCCGCGCCGACCACGTCGGCCGCCTGGAGCGTGAACGTACTGCGCAGGCCGGCGGGGTCGACACTCGCGCCGGGCCCGAGCAGCGCCCCCAGGCTGCGGACGACCGCGGCGGCCTCCTCGCGCAGGGCCTGGGCGCGCGGGGTGGGAACCATCGCCTGCCCGGCCCGGACCAGGAGGGGGTCTTGGAGGATGCGGCGCAACCGGGCGAGGTTGCGGCTCATCGCGGCGGGCGAGGTATGCAGCCGCGCGGCGGCGCGCGTCACGCTGTGCTCGGCCAGCAGGGCGTCCAGCGCGATGGCGAGATTGGCGTCGATGACCGGATCCGGGCTGCTCACCAGCATTATTCCATTTCAGTCAATGATTCCGTGCCGAAGTTCCCATTGTGGCATCACGGCGCTCCTCAGCAGGATGAGGGACGTAACGAACCGGCACGACACACGAGGTTTTCCATGATCGTCATCACCGCTCCCACCGGGAACATCGGCCGTCACCTGCTCTCCGGGCTGCTGAAATCCGCCCCCGCCGCGGGCGAGGAACTGCGCGTGATCGTGCGCGACCCCGCCCGACTCCCCGAACAGGCGCGCGGAGCCGTCGACGTGGTCACCGGCTCGCACGCGGACGCCGACGTCCTCGACCGGGCCTTCGACGGCGCGGACGCCGTCTTCTGGCTCGTCCCCCCGGACGCCGCGCTGACCCCGCACGACGCGTACATCGGCTTCAGCCGCCCCGCCGTCGAGGCGCTCGCCGCCCACGGCGTCGGCCACGTCGTCGGCGTCTCCGCACTCGGCCGCGGCACCGCGCTCGCCGACCGGGCCGGCATCGTCACCACCTCGCTAGCCATGGACGACCTCATCGCCGAAAGCGGCGCCGCCTATCGCGCCCTGGCCTGCGCGTCCTTCTTCGAGAACTTCCTGGAGGAGGCCGACTCGATCCGCGAACACGGCTTCTTCACCGACACCGTCGAGGCCGACCGCAAGGCCCCCCTCGTCGCCGTCGCCGACATCGCCGTCGCCGCGGCCGACCTGCTCCTGAACCGCTCCTGGACCGGCACCGGCAGCGTCCCGCTCCTCGGCCCCGAGGACCTGTCCGTCAACGACCTCGCCCGCATCATGACCGAGCAGTTCGGCCGCCCCGTGCGCTACGAGCGCCAGGCACTGGACGACATGTACACCACCCTCGTCGGCTACGGCCTCAACGAGGCATTCGTACAGAGCATCGTCGACATGAAGCGGGCCAAGGACGAGGGCCTGGACGCCGGCATCACCCGCACCCCGGAAACCACCTCGCCCACCAGCTTCGAGCAGTGGTGCGCCCAAATCCTCAAGCCCGCAGTCCTGTCCTGACATCCGGCGCCCGCCGTTCGGCGCTCGGCGCTCGGCGCTCGGCGAACTCCCCGACACCACCTACCCCCACCTTGGAGGCATCCCGATGTCCACCGACCAGACCGAACCCCCGGTCACCGCGTTCATGCTGGTCAAGACCACACCCGAGTGGCTCGCCCTGACCGTCGAGGAGCGGGTGCACGCCTTCACCACCCAGGTCCTGCCGGCCATCGAGGCCAAGACCACCGGCGTGCGATCACGCTTCTACGACACGGAGTTCTACTCCGTACGCGTCACCGACGTCTGGGTATGGGAGGCCGACGACCACAAGGCCTACCAGCTCCTGATCGACGCCCTGCGCGAAACCCCGTTCTGGGACCGCTACTTCGAGATCGTCGACCTCCTCGTCGGCACCGAGAACGGCTACGCCCGCACGTACGGCCTCGAACCCGTGACCACCATCAGCACCTGACCCACCCATGCCACCTCACACTTGTGAGGCTCCGCGGGCGTCGGGCCGCCGGCATCGTCATCGTCATGAAACTCAACCGAACCATCACGGTCCTGGCACTGGCAACCGGTGCCCTCGTCGGCGGCATGACCCCGGCCCTGGCGGCCGGAACGACCGGCGCCGCCGCCCAGGGGGCCTCGATCAAGGCGGCGGAGCCCCCCATCGTCACCAGCGGCCCCTCTGGCGGTTATTACGTCTACTACCGCGAGAATGGCCATACCACCGACTGTCCGAGCGAACGACTGTGCCTGAGCGTGTGGGACAAAACCGTGAGCCCACACCAGTGGAAGGTATTCGCCTTCAGGACATGCGGCGTCTACAACATCAAAAACTGGCTGGGCGACGGCTACTGGGAGAACAACCAGACCGGCAAGGCCAAGGGGACGTTCTACTCCGGCCCCAACGGTACCGGCAACTCCAACACCACCGACAAGCCATACTCTCGCGGCGAGTACGGATGGACCCCGATCAACAGCATCCGCCCCTGCTGACCACCCTCACACGCGGCAAACCCGCGAGGTCGTCGAGGGTGCACGGCACGGGGGTTGCAGCCCGGCGGCCGATCGACCGGCTGTTGCCGGGAGTTGAGTGAAACGCTCGGCCGGGATTCCCGAATCCCGGCCGAGCGTTTCGCGTTGCCCACTCGCTACGCGCAGGAATCCGTCCACACGTGCGAACGCGGGAACACGCTCCCGTCGAGGTTGCGGCGGGTACCGGGGGGAACGCAGCCGATTTCCTTCTGCAGGTGTTTGTCCGCGAAGTAGGTGACGTTGATCAAGGTCTCGCCCGCCGCGGCGCCCTTTCCGTTGTTGAAGACCGATCGTGGCGCCGTGGTGCCCGCCCAACTACAGACGTTCTTCCCCGCGAGCCAGTCGGCTTCGTCTCCCACCCAGGCACACATCCGGCCCCCGCCGTCGGACTCGGTGAAGAAGCAGACGCTGCCCGGGATGCAGCGGTCGTAGGCGACGGGAGAGACCGGGGTGGCCGACGGCGTGCCCGCCGGTGCGGCCGGGGTGTTCGAGCCCTTGGCCGTCGGGGAGTTCGTGTCGTCCGGGCCCAGGAGAAATGCCGTACCGGCCGCCACCGCGCAGACCGCCGTGACGAGGGCGGCGGAGAGCAGGAGGCGCTTGCGGCGCCGCGACTCGGTTACCCCGGTGGGACGTTGCAGCTGCTCGATGCGCCGGAGCAGGGAACGCGCGTCGTGCGGGGCGCGCGCGTCGTGGCTCGGGGCCAGGCAGTCACCGATGATCTCCCGCCATGCGGACGGCAGTTCGGGGGCCAGGCGCAGATCCTGCTCGCCTCGTACGTAGTGCGTCAGCGCGGTGCGGCGCGCGGCGGCGGTGGGTCCGGGCAACGGCATGGTCCCGGTGAGCACCAGGTGGGCCAGTACCCCGAACGCCCAGATGTCGGCGGTGGGGCGCACCAGTCGGCCGCGTTCGGTGATGTCGCTCCACAATAATTCGGGCGGGGTGAAGTCGGGTGTGGCGAAGCCGGGCGCGTAGGCGTGGGTGCCCTCCAACTCGGCGGCCATGTTGAAGTCGGCCAGCCGGATGGTGCCATCCGCCATCACCAGGACGTTGCCGGGCTTGAGGTCGCCGTGCACCCAGCCGGCCCCGTGCAACTGCACCAGCCCTTCGCAGATCTGGGTGAGCAGGGCCGGCGCGGACGGGGGTCGTGGTGACCGGGCGAGGACTTGGTCGAGCGAGGTTTCGGCATGGTCCAGCACCAGGACGGTGGCGCCGTCGAGGTCGGGCAGATCCGGGTCGTCGACGGTCAGCACGTCGTGCATGCGGATGAGCCGAGGCGCGTGGACGCGGCGCAGCACCTCGATCTCGCGCTCCGCCAGGTCGCGCAGGTGGCGCAGTTGGCGCGGTGTGCGCGTGCCGGTGGGCAGGAACTTGAGCGCGGCCCGACGCGGTTCGACCGCCGTGGTGCGGCGCGCGGTGTAGACACTGCCGAACCCGCCGGAACCCAGCAGGCGTTCGACCCGCCAGGAGCCGATCTCGTACCCCTCGGGCACGGTCACGGTGCTCGGCCGCGGTTGCTGCCCGGTCACCGCTCCTCTCCGACGCCGGCGGCCTCATCCAGGAGGGCCAGGTCCTCTTCCCGGACCAGATCGAAGCGCAGCGCGACCGCGACCAACGACTCCTTGATGCCGTTGCGCCGCGGACCCGTCTCCGCGCTTTCCCGCGGTGGCCGCAAACGCAGCTTCACGGCAAGGTAGTTGATGTTCCACTGGACCGTCGCACGGTTGGCCGCGGACCACCCGGGACGCAGCCGCCGCACGATCTCCTCGGACGTGGGCAGCGCGGTGTGCGCCGGCATGTCGCGCAGTCGCGGCTCGCACAGGGCGACCAGGACCGCGAAGTAGCGTTTGCCGCGATCCAGGCAGAAGGCCGGCACGGTGGTGGCGCCCTGCGGCTCCCACGGCTCCGAACCCAGGTAGTCGTGGCGCGGCGCCCACACCTCGACGGCGAGCAGTTCGTCCGCCGCGGGTAAGAGGATGCGCGCGAACTCGAAGGGAATGGGCGCGTCCAGGCGACCGGGGGCGAGCTTGATGTGCTCACCCGCCCCCTCCGGGTTCTCCACGACATAGGTCTGCCGGCGGTTGAGATTGCTCAACGTCCAGAACGCGCCCACGGCCGTGATCTCCCCCGCCAGCCGGGACACCCCCTTGTGAGCGAGCACCAGACGGTGGCTGTGACCCAAGAACTCGGCCTCGCGGCCGAAGACCAGCCGCTCACCGGGAACGAGTCCCACTTGGTCCTGGCGTCTCGTACATCCCGGCGGTACCACGATGATGCCGTGCATACATCCCCCATGGGTTTGTCGACCAGCGTACGACCGCACCTCGTCGTCCATGTTGCGGATCCAACATCTCGGTTCATGAGGAACAAGCGAAGGGCAGGCTCGGGAGCGACGGTGCGGATCGGTAGCGTGTTGGGCGTGCACATACATCCCGAAGGCCAGGCGTTGGTGGACGAGTTCCCACAGTTGGGGGACCTCGCCCGGGTCGCGGTGTTGCTGAATCCGGCGAGCGGTGTGCCCGATGCGGGTGACAGCGGTGTGGGCGGGCCGCTGTTGTGGCCCGCCGGCGAACCGTGGCCGCAGTGCTCCGTCGGTCACTGGGTCTACCACCGTGACCCGCTCAGCGCGGCCGAGCGCCGGGAGTGGCAGGAGATGGACGAGGCCCGCAAGACCCGCGCCCGCAATGGCACCGGCGCAGCCAACGTCCTCACGCACGAGGAGGCGGCCGCGCAGAAGCGGATCATGAACGGTGCGAGCGCCCTGGACATGATCAGGTGGGAACGGATCTCGACGCGACCGGACCCGTGCACCGATCCGGTGGCGATGGTGCCCGTGTTGCAGTTGCGCGCGTGCGATGTCCCTCGCGTGTTCGAGGGACGCGACGCGGACCTCCTCCAGGCGTTGTGGTGCCCGAACGACCACGACCGCGAGGACGTGGCCGGCGGATACCCGTACGGCGGCCCGCGGCTCGAATTGCGGTGGCGGCGCAGTACCGAGGACGGGCTCACACCGGCCACGCCGCCGCAGCCGCGTCGGGCGGCGGACGGGTACATCCCGCGGCCGTGCACGTTGAGCCCCGTCGAGGCGTGGGACTTCCCCGAGCACGACGAGCTTCCGGAGGACCTGCGGGACGTCGTCGAGATCTGGTGCGAAGACCAAGACTTGGACTACCACGACGACTTCGCCTGCCTGGACGGCTGGAAAGTCGGCGGTTGGCCGTCATGGCACCTCACCGACCTCCAGCGGATCACCTGTCCCGCAACGGATTGCGGACGTCGCATGCAACTGTTCCTGACCATGGACAGCGGCGGCGATCCCTCCCTCAACGTCGGCCGCTTCGGCGAACTCCGCGTGTTCGTCTGCCCCGACGACCCGGGCCACCCCATCGCCTTGAACATCCAGTAGCTCGTTTCGACGAAACCCCGTGCTCCGGCTGGGACTCTTCAACGTCACCTCGATCACATGTGTCGTGACATATATGTCGTGCAACATGCCCGATATGAGCACTTCAGAGGAGATTCCGACCCTGGTCTTCATCTCCTGCTTCTCCGGCGCCCCGTGGAGCGCCGAACAGCTCGCCCCCTACGGCAATGCGTCCACGCGCACGCTGCGCCTGATTGCGCGCCGGCCGCCGAACTGCCCGAAGCGCTGGCCTACCGCGCCGAGCTCGCCATCCGCGCCGACGACACACCCTGCGGCCGATGCTCTTACCCGCGCACGCGCCGTGCCCCTCACCGAAGCCGAACGCGGCCGACTCACCGCGCACTTGGCCGGCCTCGAAGACCTGGAGGCCGTCCTCCGTCCCGCACAGCGGCCCGCCAACCACAGTTCCGGTGATCCCCGAAGCCCAGGTCGTTCGCCTCGCCCTCGGCAAGCTCACGCGTCCCGTCCACGACCCTCGTGATGCCGACCCGCTACCACTGACTCCGGTGCCGGTACTCACCAGCCCCGGGCACTACCGGCGGTGCGTTCTCATAGTGCCGAACAGTTCCCTTCAGCGGGGTGACAGCCGTCGGGCCCTCGCCTGGCGCGGCGGGCGCATCGTCCGGGAATCCGGTGAGTCGATCGGCCATCTCCTGCACCTGAACCGGCGTCAGCATTCCCGATCGGATCCACGCATCCCGCAGCAGGCCACGCAGCTCGGATGCGGTCGTCCCAGCCGAGGCGCACCGGCTCGGGGAAGTCCGGGTGGCCGAGGTGATGGTGCACCGCCTGACAGTCCTTGAACCGAAGACGCCAGACGTCCCGGTCCCCGCTTCCGGTGCGGCATCCGGGCCTTGAACCGCGAGGTTGAAGGCAAGCCGAGGCCATGACTCCGATCGCCGATGTCGATGCTGTTGCCGCGTCCGCGTCGAACCGCCGGAGACCCGGCTCGAACTGCTCATCGCCCATGTCACCGCCTGTTCCCGAGACTTGATCATGCTTGTGGTCCGACGATGGGTGTGTGACGGGTTGGCGTAAGGCGTGTCTGGTGGGTGTGGCGGTCGTCGGGGTGGTGGCGGCAGTGGGGTTGGTCGTGTTGACGGTTGTCGCCGACCTCGACACGGCGGCTGCGGTGGGCAGTGTGGTGGGGGCGGTGGCGGGTGTCGCGTCGACGTGGGTGTCGGTGGCTGCGTTGCCGGGGGCGACCGGGTCGACGACGGTGCGTGCGGACGGCGGGTCGAACGCGGCGGGCGGGGACATGCGCAATCCCTCGGCCCGTGACACCGGGTCCGGTTCCGGGCCGGCTCCGGTGTCGGGGCCGGGTGTGTCCGCGTCGGGCGGGTCGAACGCCGCGGGTGGGGACATGACCGATCCGACCGCGCATCGCGGCCCGTGACGCGGTGGCGCCGCCGTAGGCGGGCCGCCGACACCTCCACCGCGGCGTCGGGCGTATCGGCGACGGCAGGCTCCAACGCGGCGGGGCGCGACTTGGTCAACCCGGTGGCGATCCGTTCCGAGTTCGCGCTGCCACCGGAGGCGTATGCGCCGATCCCCGATGACGCCGCCCGCGCGGGGGTGTCGAACATTCGCCGTACCGTGTCGTTCGTGGGTCGTGTCGGCGAACTCGGCGCGTTGGAAGCGGCGTTCGCCCGGGTCGGTGAGGTGATCGTGCACGCGGTGCACGGGCTGGGCGGCGTCGGCAAGTCCGCGCTCACCGCCCACTGGGCCGCACACCGAAGCGAGCGGGTGCGGTGGTGGATCACCGCCGAGGATACGACGAAGGTCGACGCGGGATTGAGCGCGCTCGCGCGGGCCCTGCACCCCGGCCTGGGCGCGCTGCCCGCCGAGTTGCAGACCCAACGCGTGCTCGCGTGGCTGGCCGGGCACGACGACTGGCTGCTGGTCCTGGACAACGTCGAGGACCCCGCCCACATCGACCCACTGCTCGACCGGGTCGCGGGACGGGGCCGGATCCTGGTCACCACCCGTCGCGCGACCGGCTGGCACCGCCACGCCACCACCATCCGCCTGGGCGCCCTGGAATCGGCCGACGCCCTCGCCCTGTTCACCCGCATCCTCACCCATCAAGGGCCGCGCGAGGTCGACGGCGCCGACGCGGTGTGCGCGGAACTCGGACACCTGGCACTGGCCGTGGAACAGGCCGCCGCGTACTGCGCCGAAACCGGCACCGCACCGCGCGCCTACCTCGACATGCTCCACCGATGGCCCGCCACGATGTTCGCCGCCACCACCGCGGGAGGCGACTCCCAACGCACCATCGCCCGCATCTGGCACCTGACCCTCGACCGCCTGACCGACACCCCACTCGCCGGGCAACTGCTGCGGATCCTCGCCTGGTACGCCCCCGACCACATCCCCCGCACCCTCCTCACCCCCCTCGCCGCGCCCCCCGAACTCGCCGCCGCGATCGGCCGACTGGTCGCCTACAGCATGATCACCGACAACGGCGACGACACCCTGACCGTCCACCGCCTCGTCCAGACCCACGCCCGCACCCCCGACCCCACCGACCCCCACAGCCAACCCGACGACATCGCCCGCGCCCGCGACAGCGCCGCCGCGCTCCTCGCCATCGCCTTCCCCACCGACGTCAGGCACCCCGCGAACCTGCCCACCTGCCGAACCCTCCTCCCGCACGTCGACGCGCTCACCCGCCGGCACACCCCCGACCACGACACCGCCCACACCGCCCGCACCCTCGACCGCGCGGCAACCTACCGACAGGGGCAAGGCGCACTCGCACCCGCCGTCCTCGGCCTCCAACGCGCCATGAGCGCCCGCGAGCGGGTCTCGGGGGCCGACCATCACGACACGCTGGACTCCCGCAACAACCTCGCGCACGCCTACACGTCGGGGGGAGATCCAGGGCGGGCCATCCCGCTGCACGAACGCACCCTCGCGGACCGGGAACGGGTACTGGGCACCGACCACCCCGACACCCTGACCTCCCGCAAGAACCTCGCGCTCGCGTACCGGTCAGCGGGGGATTTGGGGCGGGCCATCCCCTTGTATGAACGCACCCTCGCCGACGCCGAGCGGGTCCTCAGCCCCGGTCATCCGTTGATCGCAGCGGTACTCGTAGGCCTCGAACAGGCGCTGTCCACGTAGCAGGGCAATGGCGGCCACCCATCGGGTGGTTACGGCAGCCCAGGCCTGAACAGCCCAGCCGGTAGCGACGTCCCGAGCAGTGCGAGGCTGTGATGACGGCGTGTCCTACGGCTCGACGTCCGTCCGGTCCGAGTCGGGGCGGATTTGCGGAGGGATGGGTTCAGAGGCGGTAGCAGCCGTATGCGCGGGGGGCGGGGGTGCCGGGTGGGATGGGGAATGGGCGGGATTTGGCGGGTGGGGCGCCGTCGCTTGGGAACCAGACGCCGTCGTCCGGTACGAGGAGGGTGAGCGAGGCCGTCCAGGTGGGTTGGGCCGGGTCGAAGGGTTGTACGCGGGCTTCGCCGGTGTTCGCGTCGATGTGCTCGATCGTTCCGGGCGGGTGGGTTCGGCGCAGGCAGTCGCTCGTGTGTTTCGCCTTGTCGCCGACGCCGATGCGGCCGGGCCTGGGCGGTGGCGGGATTCGGCGTACGTCGTCCGAGGGCATGACCCAGGCGACCCGGCCGCCGCGCGGTTGCACGGTGAGCTTTTGGCCGCCGTCCGGAAGGGGTTGCGCCATGAGGATCTGGCCGGGCCGGCGCACCTCGCGGATGGCGTCGTCGGTGGGTTCGACCCAGTCACCCTCGCGATACGTCACGGCCCACCCCCGCGATTTCGGCGGAGTCGCCTTCCAACACCCGCAGGTGCCCGCAGTGCGTCCGGAACTCGGTGCCGCCGGCGAGGCGCACGAACGCCTGAAGGTTGATCACGGCGGCGAACGTCCCGATGCGGCCGGAGAGTTCGCACCGGACGGCGCGCTTGCCGTTGGCCTTCCAGAAGCGGGCTACGTGGTCGGTGGTCCAGTCGTGTGGGCTCTCGGGATAGTTATCTAGGGTGGGCATACTTGTCCTCTCGGTTGCCGCCAGTACTGATTCGGCCACTCTGTGAACAAGCATCGATCCGACGCCTAGGCTGCAATAGCCATTGGGGTTTACGTGACCTGCCATAAAGGGGGGATCCATGAGTGATGAGGCCCAGGACGAGGCGCCAGTCGTAGAGGTGTTCGGACGCATGGTCGCAACGCTTCGAGAAGCCGCCGGATACCGGCAAGCCGAACTCGCGCGCGTCACCTATGGTTTGAGTGCCACACGGCTGAACCAGATCGAGCGAGGCACCGGGCACCCGCCCACCTTGGCGAACTCAATCGCCTTGGACACCGCGCTCAAGACGGGCGGCCTCCTCACGAAGCTGTGGAAGCACTTGACCACCCGGGTATTTGCGGCGTGGTCACAGCCCTTCATGGATTTCGAGAGCACTGCCGTCGAGATCCGCAAGTACCTCGTCCAGTTCGTACCCGGACTACTCCAGACGGAGAACTATGCTCGGGCCCTACTGCGTGGAGGTCGAACCCTCCGAGACGATGCGCATCTCGAAGAACGAGTCTTCGGACGTTTGGGTCGACAAGAGCGGCTCAGCGGTCCGGAAGCGCCACACCTATGGGTAGTTCTTGACGAAGGTGTCATTCGCAGGCCAGTTGGCGGCCCGGACACCATGCGGCAGCAACTCGCGCGGCTACTCGAAACAGAGAACGACAGCCGAATCAGCGTGCAGATCCTCCCCTTTGACGAAGGGGAACACGCAGGTATGGGTGGCTCATTGACGCTGCTTACGATGCCGGAAGGTCGCAAGGTCGCCTACATCGAAGGTGCCGGGGTCGGACGTATGATCGAGGACCCGATCGAGGTCGAGCAGTTCGCCGTAACTTACGATCGGCAACGGGCACGAGCCCTACCGGTAGGTATGTCCATGGACATGATCCGAGAAGCTATGGAGGGCCTAGACCATGCACGCTTCCCAGGTTCAGCCCGAGCCCTACGCCTGGCGAAAGTCCAGTCACAGCGACCAGGATGGAGGGGACTGCGTGGAAGTCGGCACCGCCACCTCCCTCGTCCCCGTCCGTGACAGCAAGGACCCGGAGATAGGCCACCTCATATTCGGCGCGGCCTCGTGGGCGGCCCTCACCGCTTCGCTGCGGGCCTGACGTCCCGTCAGCTTGCCGCCGTGTCCCCGGCGCGCGTGAAACGGGCGCCCCACTCTCGGATGTGCGCGGCGAACTCCGGTGGGCCCAGGATCTCGAACTCGGCGCCCACGTTGCCCAGTGCCTGGGTCGGCCAGTCCAGGGACGTCGAGGTCATGGTGAGCAGGCAACTGTCCCCGTCGAGCGGTTCGATCGTGCCCCAGCGGCCGACCAGCTGCCGCACGCGCGAGGACGGCGCGTACACACGCGCCTCGACCGTATACGGAGCCGGCGCCCCGCTCGCCGCCCGCACGAAGGCCACGGCGTCGTCGGCCGGTAGCGGGCGCGGTCGAAAGCGCGCGCCGGTCGCCGTCGGCTCGGTCAACCGGTCGAGGCGGAAACTGCGCCAGTCGTGCCGGGCGAGGTCGTACGCGACCAGGTACCAGCGTCCGCCGAGCGCGACGACGCGGTGCGGCTCGACCTCACGCTCCGTGGGCGCGGATCCCCTGGCCGTATAGCCGAACCGCAGCCGCTCCTCGTCCCGGCACGCCTGGACGATCACGGTGAGCACCCCCGCCGCGACGACCGGCCCGGACACGGCCGCGGAGAGCGTCATCGCGCGCAGGGTGTCCACCCTGGCCCGCAGCCGGGGCGGCAGGACCCGTACCACCTTGGTGAGCGCCCGCAGCGACGCCTCCTCCAACCCCGCGATCCCGCTCTGCGCCGCGTCGCCGATGCCCACCGCGAGGGCCACCGCCTCCTCGTCGTCCAGCAGCAGCGGCGGCAGTACCGCGCCGGGCGCGAGCTGGTAGCCGCCGTCGGTACCCCGGGCGGCGTTGACCGGGTAGCCGAGTTCGCGCAACCGCTCGACGTCGCGGCGCAGCGTGCGCTCGGAGACCCCGAGCCGATCGGACAGTTCCGGTCCGGACCAGTGCCGATGGGTCTGCAACAACGAGAGCAGTCTGAGGGTCCGTGAGCTGGTGTTCGCCATGCCGACAATGCTGCCCGGACTTCCGGCCGGAAAATGACCGGAAGTCCTCCTAGAGTCGATCTCGAAGGTCACACCGAGGCAAGGAACAAGACAAGTGATCACTCGTGAAGTCCAGCTGACCGCCCGAATCACCGGTACGCCCACGCTCGACCATTTCGCCCTCGCCGAGACCGAGGTGGACGGCGAGGTCCTGGTACGCACCGACCGGATCGGGCTCGCCGCGACCTACCTGGAGCTGATGCGGGCCGACTGCACCATCCCGGTGCCGGCCTGGCAGCCGGGGCAGCGGGTGGGGGTGGCCGTCGTCGGCACCGTGGTCCGATCCGACAGCCCCGACCTCGAAGTCGGCGACCTGGTGCAGTCGATGGCCGGCTGGAGCGAGTATTCGGCCGGCCCGGCCGACTCGTACCTCAGGCTCGACCGCGAGGCGTTCGCCGACCCCGGCCACCACCTGGGTCAGGGCCCGACCGCCTACTACGGGATGGCCGACGTGGCGGGCGTGGGCGAAGGCGACGTGGTCTTCGTCTCCGGCGCGGCGGGCGGGGTGGGCTCGCTCGCCGGGCAGATCGCCAAGTGCCTCGGCGCGGCACGGGTGATCGGCAGCGCGGGCAGCGCGGCGAAGGTCGACTGGTTGGTGAACGAGTTGGGCTACGACGCCGCCTTCGACTACCACGACGGGCCCACGGCCGAACGGCTCGCGGAACTCGCGCCCGACGGCATCTCGGTCTTCTTCGACGTCGTGGGCGGCGAGCAGTATCGGGGCGCGCTCCAGGCGGCCCGCCCGGGCACACGCTTCGCCCTGTGCGGGTCGCTGTCCAGCCAACTCGGCGACGCGGCGGACCGCTTCCCGCAGCCCGACCGCGCGGCGGCCGAGGCCGCGGGCGTCGAACTGCTGCCGTTCTCCTGCCACCACACACCGGATCAGATCGCGGCTTGGCGCAAGCACTTCGGCGATTGGCTGGGCGAGGGCCGGTTCGTCTATCCACAGACGGTCGTCGAGGCCGGAATCGCCGACGTACCGCAGGCGTTCCTCTCCCTGCTGCGGGGCACCTACCGCGGCAACGTCTCGGTGCGGCTGCCGTAGGCACCCGTCCCCGCGCCTCCTCCACGCACCGAACCGAGCACAGCAGCCCCACGCCGGGAAGTCGGTTGCTCGGCGGGTCGATTGTCCCCTCGCCGCCGGGTGCCGGATCGGTCCGCAGGCCCAAAGGCGCAACCCGGTCGCGGCCGGGGCCGTCGTACGCGTATCCTCCGGCTCCTGCCAACTTTGTGATCTTGGAGGCCTTTCGTGCCCACCCTGCCGTGGACCGTTCCCAACGCGCCCGGAGACACCACGTCCGCCCTGGTCATGGCGTCGCGTTTCGAGGTGCGCAGCCTCAAGGACGTACCGCGCTTCTTCACCAAGTCGCTCGCCGCCTGGCGCCAGGTCAAAAGAGCCCCCGGCTGCCTGGGCGCCTCCCTGATCGCCCGTCCCTTCAAGCGCACCTTCCTGACGCTCTCCGCGTGGGACGACCGCCAGTCGCTCATGACCTTCAACGGCACCGATCCGCACCGCGGCATCGTGACCGCGATGCGCCCGACGATGAAGACGTCGACCTTCGTCTTCTGGAACGTCGAGGTCGGCGACCTCCCCATCAACTGGGCCGACGCCGAACGCCGCATCGCGGAAAAGGCCGCAACCCAACCGGACGCCGGCTAGGCCGTTGGGCCGTGGCAGTTCGCCAACGCCGGAATCGACGCGATCAGCCGCTGACGGCGCCCGCGATCGGGCTCGCCGGGGACGTCCAGCCGCGCCCACAGTGGCCCGGACACCGGATCGGTGAGGCCGGGGTGACGCTCGCCGTGCAGCGGGCGGCGGGCTTGTCACGGCGGGTCGCGATCGACCGGAACCGGGGGCTGTGTGGACTCCCGAAGATCGTGCGATGGCGGCCATATCCGTTTCGGGCCGGGATCGCGACGGGCGGTGGAACCCTGGTAGTCGGCCACGCACCGGTTGGCGAAGGTTGCGAACGCCCGCTTGGTCCCGGAACCGGCTACCCCGACGAAATCGGCCCGTTCACGCGATCGACCGACACCCTGGGCCCGGGGTGTCGGTGCGACCAAGCGAAAGTGCCGTGTTCGGCTGAACGGAACACCGGTTCAACGAAGTGACCGGGTCGTACTCCTGCTACGACTACCTACTCACGCCTCGCAGTCGGCGGAGACAGTGCCGCCGTCGAGGCCGACGTCGCACTGGTCGATGCCGGTGCCGCCGAAGAGGGCGTCGACGCCGGCTCCACCCCTGAGGATGTCGTTCCCGGCGTTGCCTTCCAGCGTGTCGTTCCCGTCGCCACCGATCAGCAGGTCGTCGCCTTCGGCGCCGCGCAGCTGGTTGTCGGCGGCGTTGCCGGTGATGGCGTCGTTGTACTGACCGCCTCGCACGTTCTCGACGTCGGAGTGCACGTTGATGTTCGTGTAGCCGTTCTGGCCGTCGTCGGCGACGTCGTCCAGGGTCACCGTCACCGGGCCGGTGGCCAGGGTGAAGGCGATCTCGTCACGACCGGCGCCGCCGAAGACCTCGCGCGGCGCGGTCGAGGTGGGGTCGTACACGACGATCGCGTCGTCACCGTCGCCGCCTCGGGTGACGGTGCCCACCTTGGCGTAGAGGACGTCGTCCCCCGCGCCACCGTCGATCTCACAGCGCGACGCGTTCACGATGTCGTCGTCCGCGCCGCCGTTCACACGGCAGTTCACGCCTGCCCTGCCCGTCAGCTGAACGATGTCGTCTCCGGCACCGAGGTCGACGACGACCGAGGTGAAGTTGGAACTCGGGCAGACGGCTGCTCCGGAGGCATTCTTCGTGCAACCGTTCCCGACCGTCACGCCGCCGCCGGGAGTGGAGTCCGACACGGTCCAGCCGGACGCGGATCCGGTGACCGTGACGATGTTGTCCACCACCCCGGCCGAAGTCGTGTGCAGCACACCGTCGTTGTCGACGTACACCGCGGTGCGCGCGACCGCGGCAGCCGATCCGGATGTGCCGGCTCCGGCGATCCCCGTTCCGGCGATCCCAACCGTCACGAGCAGCGCGGTCGATAACCGCGCTAACCGACGTCCATGAGACATCGAAGTTCCTCTCCTTCTCTCACTCTTCGCGCGTATACCCTTCCGGGGGACGCGCGAGATGACACGAACACCGCCACGTCGCACGGCCATTGGCGGCCCGCGTACGAAACGGGCCCAGGGGAACGTCCCTCGTGGACCCGCGACGGCGTGGGCGTGTACCCACGCGTCACAGAATCCCCTTCCGGAACATCCGCCACAGCGAGGATTTCGGACAAAGAATTCGAATAGTGACGATCTTGGTGTCGGCGGCACGCGCGATCACTCGACGCCTCCAAGGCCGCTTCGAACGCCATTTCGAGTGCCGTTTCACCGGTTTTCGGTCAACCCATCCCACCTCCGACCCGGCGGATACATCCCGAGGTCATCCGAACAACCCGGACAGGACACCCGAGACCGTGCGTCGAAGTGGCCCGATCTCGGCGGCCCTGTGGCCAACTCCCTTTGAGGGAAAGTGAGTTCGAAGAGCCGACGGCGGCTTTCGGTGACCCGGACGAGCCGGCCCGGTGCCGCGCTACCGGGGTCCTCGGTCGGGCAACGGGGTGCGTGGGCGCAGACGTTCGCCCTGGGGGCCGAACATGATCAGGTATTCCACCGGGCCGCCGGGGCCGGCGTTCGCGACGCCGTGGGCGGTGCGGGTGTCGAACTCGGCCGTCTCGCCGGCGGTCAGGACGAGATCCTGGTCGCCGAGGGCCAACCACAGGCGCCCGTACAGGACGCACAGCCATTCGTATCCGTCGTGGGAGACCTGCCGGGGCCGCGCGGGCGGCGCGTCGATCGCCGGCAGGACGTGTTTGTGGGCGTGCAGGCCGCCGACGTAGCGGGTCAGCGGCCACACCGCCTTGTCGTCGCCGGCGCGCTGCGGCGTCGGTGGGCGTGGTCCGGCCGGGCCGGCCGGTGCGGTGCCGGCCAGCTCGTCGAGGGAGACGTCGTACGCCTTCGCGAGCCGCAGCAGCACCTCCAGGGTCGGCCTGCGCCGGCCGTTCTCGATCCGGGACAGCGTGCTCGGCGCGATGCCGGTCGCGCGGCCGACGGCGGTGAGCGTGGCGCCGCGCCGCTCGCGCGCGATCCGCAGGCGCGGGCCCATGGCCGCCAGAGCGTCGGCCATCCCGTCGTCCGTCCCCGGCTCCGGCTCCGACCCCGGCCCTCGCCCCGGTCCCGGTCCCCTCTCCGACTCCGACCCCGGCCCTGGCCCCCGCCCCGGTCCCGGTCCCCTCTCCGACCCCGACCCCGACCCCGACCCCGACTCCACCATCCCGCTCCCTCCGCCCGTGTCGCCTCCACGCCCTGTCCTGCAAGTTTGCCAGGATGGCAATGCCACTCGCCCCGCGCACCCGCCGCACCGCATGATCGGTGGGTGACCGCGGCCGGCCGTGAACCGAGGAGCCGCCCGTGACCCGAGGAGAAGCGATGCACCACCCCGCGCCGTCCGCCGACCAACGCCACCGCACCATCGAGGCCCCCGCCGGGCGCCTGCACCTGGTCGAGCAGGGCACCGGACCGCTGGTCCTGCTCGTCCACGGCTTCCCCGAGTCCTGGTACTCCTGGCGCCGGCAGCTCCCGGCCCTCGCCGCGGCGGGCTACCGCGCCGTGGCGCTCGACGTCCGCGGCTACGGCCGCTCCTCCAAGCCCGCCGCCGGCGACGCCTACCGCATGCTCGACCTGGTCGCGGACAACGTCGCCCTGGTGCGCGCCCTGGGCGAGGAGCAGGCGGTGATCGTCGGGCACGACTGGGGCGCCAACATCGCGGCGACCTCCGCCCTGCTCCACCCCGAGGTCTTCCGCGCCGTCGCACTCCTGAGCGTGCCCTACGCGCCGCCCGGCGGCCCCCGCCCCACCGACGTCTTCGCGCAGATGGGCGGCGACGAGGAGTTCTACGTCTCGTACTTCCAGGAGCCCGGCCGGGCCGAAGCGGAGATCGAGCCCGACGTCCGGGGCTGGCTCGCGGGCTTCTACGCGGCCCTGTCCGCCGACACCATGCCGGCCCAGGGCGCGCCCGACCCGCACTTCGTGGCCCGCGCCGGCGGCCGGCTGCGCGACCGCTTCCCCGGCGGGAGCCTGCCCGCGTGGCTGACCGAGGACGAACTCGACGTGTACGCGGGTGAGTTCGAGCGCACCGGTCTGACCGGAGCGCTCAACCGCTACCGCAACATGGACCGCGACTGGGCCGACCTCGCCGACCACGCCGGCGCCCCGATCAAGCAGCCGTCCCTGTTCATCGGCGGCGCCCTGGACGCCTCCACGATCTGGATGGCCGACGCCATCGCCGCCTATCCGACCACCCTCCCCGGCCTGATCTCCTCCCACATCCTGGACGGCTGCGGCCACTGGATCCAGCAGGAGCGTCCCGACGAGGTCAACCGCCTCCTGACCACCTGGCTCTCCGGCCTCCGGGACTGAATCGCCCGCCCCATCGGCCGGGTTCGCCCGAGGGCGACCCCGGCCGGCGCGGCGGCCGGTCAGGACAGGCCGGAGCCCAGCGCGATGAAGGCGCAGATCAGTACGAACAGGATGGCCAGCAGCGGCGCGGCGAAGCGCAGGTATTGGTTGTAGCCGACCTTGGCCAGCGACACCCCACCCATGATCACCGCCGTCGTCGGCACCCACAGGTTCATCCACCCCGACGCCGATTGCCACGCCGTGACCACCAACGCCCGTGGCACATCGGCGAAATCGGCCAACGGCGCCAGGATCGGCATCGCCAGCGTCGCGTGCCCCGAGGTGGACGGGATCAGGAACGCCAGCGGCAGGTTGACCGCGAAGATCAGCAGGCCGAACACGGCCGAGGTGGAATCCGCGACCGTGCTCTCCATCGAGTGCAGCACGGTGTCGGTGACCAGGGCGTTGTTCATGATCACGGTGACCCCTCGGGCCAGCATGATGATCAGCGCCGGCGAGACGAAGTCGGCCGCGCCCTGGATGATCGTCTCGGACAACTTCTTCTCGCCCATCCGGGCCAACAGCCCGACGATGATCGCCGCCACGATGAACAGTGCCGCCAACTGGGCGAAGGACCAGTCGAGTTCCCATCCGTAAGGGGTGGCGTCGGCGTCGCCCGTGAGGACCTGCGCCCACGGGATGATCGAGAAGATCATGAAGACGAACGTGAGCGTCACCGCGACCAGCACGATCTGGTGCGTCCGGGTCAACGGCTCCGGATCCGCGCCGGTGGACGCCGCCTGCGCCTGTTCGCGGTCCTCCGGCAGGAAGCCCACGATGGAGCGGGACGGATCGGCCTTGACCCGACGCGCGTACCGCACCACGTACAGGATCGTCACCGCCGTCAACACGACCAGCATGATCAACCGGAGCACGATGCCGTCGCCCAGCGAGATCCCCGCCGCCGACGAGGCCACGCCGGTCGCGAACGGGTTCACCGTCGAACACAGTACGCCCACGCCCGCGCCCAGGATGATCGTGCCGGTGGCCACCATCCGGTCGTAGCCGAGCGCCAGCATCAACGGCACGATCAGGCCGTAGAACCCGAGCGTCTCCTCGGCGAAACCCTCCACCGAGCCGAGGATGGAGAAGACCGTCATGATCGCCACGATCAACACCGCGCCGCGTGTGCGCAGTCGATGCGCCAGCCGGGCGATGCCCCGATCCAGCGCGCCGGTGGCGAACACCACCGTGATGAACGCCCCGATCGCCAGCACGAACAGGAACACCGCCGCACTGCCGTACAGATCACCGGAGTTGTCCGGCGCGACCTGTCCGCTCTGCACGTCCTTGATCCCGTACAGGCCGTTGACCGGTGACAGGAACAGGTCGTTGAGCCGCTGGATGAAGTCCTCGGGCGACTTGGTGTGGTGGTAGCTGCCCGCGACCGGTTTGCCGTCGTCGCCGCGCCGGTACTCGCCCGTCGGAATCGCGAACGCCAGCGCCCAGACCGCGATCGTCACGATCGCCAATACCGTCAGCGCGCTGGGAAAGCGGAACCCGCGCTTCGGCGAGGGTGTTTCGTCCTCGGCCTCGGTCGGCGGGGCTTGGTCGGTGCTCACGCGGTGCTCCTCGCGGCTGCTGATGGTTCGATGCGGCTGCTGGTGGTTCGTGGGGCGTCGGGGTCGAGGCGGTGGCGACGCGGGCGCCGGGGCGGGTCACGCGTGTGTCACGCCTCAGTCGCGCCGGAACCGCTCGGCGTACGCCGTGAAGAAGGCCGCCTCCGCGACCACCGCGTCGCGCAGTTCGCTCACCAGGACCCGCTCGTTGGGCCCGTGCAGGTTGCACATGCTGTCCTGCGCCCCGAACAGCAGGATCTCCGCGCCGGGTTGGGCCGCCGCCAGGCTGTTGACCAGCGGGATGGACCCGCCCGCCGCCGCGTGTACGGGATCCTCGCCCCACGCCGTGCGCAGCGCCTCGTGCGCGGCGGCGTAGGCCACGCCGTCGGTGGCCGCCGCGAACCCCGAACCGGGCGCGCCGGCCTGAGTCACCGTCAGCGGTACGCCGAACGGCCGCAGGCCCTCCAGGAATTCGATCAGCAGCCGCTGTGCCTCGGCCGGGTCCTGGGCCGGGTGGCAGCGCATGTTGAGCTTGGCCCGCGCGGAGGGGACCACGGCGGAGGCCGCGCGTTCGACCGAGGGCGCGTCCAGGCCGGTGACCGTGACGGCCGGGCCGGACCACAGGCGCGAGCCGAGATCGCCGGTGCCGATCAGCGGCATGCCGGCCCGGATCCCGGCGAGCCGACGGAACTCCTCCTCGCTCCAACCGCCGCCCGCCCACTGCTCGCGGCGCAGGCCGGGCACGGCGACGTCGCCCTTGGCGTCGTGCAGGGCGGCCAGCGCGTGCAGCAGTACCAGGAGGGCGTCCGGTGCGGCGCCGCCGAAGTTGCCGCTGTGCTTGGCCTCTTCGAGCGTGTGCACCTCGACGATCACCTCGACCACGCCGCGCAGCGCCACGGTCAACGTGCCGGTGCCGGGGCGGATGTTGCCCATGTCGGCGATCACCATCGCGTCGCAGGCGAATTCGTCCGGGTGCGCCTGGGGGTAGTCGTCGAAGTCGCTGCCGTACTCCTCCTGGCCCTCGAACACGATCCGGATCCCCACCGGCGGCCGGCCGTCGAACGCCCGCAGCGCGCCGACGTGCACGATCAGGTTCGACTTGTCGTCCGCCACGCCGCGCCCGTGGATCGCCCCGTCGACGTCGGTCGGCTCGAACGGCGTCGTCGTCCACAACGCCTCGTCGCCGGCGGGCTGTACGTCGTAGTGCCCGTAGAGCAGCACGGTCGGCGCGTCCGGGTGCGGCGGCGGGATGTGGCCGGTGATCACCGGGGAGGTGTCCGGCAGTCGCAGCGCGGCGATGTCCTGCACGCCGGCGTCCCGCAGCAGGTCGACCACCAGGTCGTGGGCCTCGGCCACCGGCTCCGGCGGGTAGCCGGGGAAGGCGATCGACGGGATCCGGGTGAGCCGCCGCAGGTCGGCGCAGAGGTCGTCGAGCATCCCGTCGACCCGGGTGGTCAACTCGTCCATCGTGGTACTCCTTGGCCGCCCCGCACGCGGCGCGCCGATCGCGTCGCCTGGCCCATACTCACGCAAACCGGGCACACGGCCGGGGTCCGGCGCGCCTCCGGGGGCGCCCTCACCCGGGTGGGCGCACGGATGCGGCGGCCGATCGAGTGAGGGCGGCTCGGGGACGGGACGGGGGCGCGCACGGAATCGGCCCCCTGCCTCGGACGGGAAACGAGGCAGGGGGCCGACGGCACCGCGTCACGGGGAAACGCGGTGGGGGTGGGCGGGTCGGGTCAGTCCTGTTGCGGACTGATCCGAGCGCCCAGGTACAGGAATCGCCGGCCGGTGCCGAACGAGGCGAAGGTCAGCGGATGCCAGATCGGCGACCCGGGCAGGCGTACCGCGAACACGTCCTCGGCGACCGGCACCATCCGCATCTCGGTGACCGCGTCGGGCAGGGTGTCCGCCAGCGGCCCGGTCAGCTCGCGGCGCAGCACCAGACCGTCGGGCGTCACCGTCACCTCGTCGCGCTGTGCGGCGCGTTCGTAGACCCCGACGTAGCGGTCCACGTCCACGGCCGGCGGCTGGGCAGGCGGGGCGAACGGCTCGTTCGGCGCGATGCCCGCGACCTCGGCGAGGATCTCCGCGAACAGTTCCTCGGAAAGTTCCTCCCCCTGCCCGCCGTTGGTCAACAGCGCCACCGCCAGGCCGTGTTCGGGCAGTACCTGGAGGAAGGCGAGCTGGCCGACGGTGCCGCCGTTGTGGCCGCACAGCTCCTGTCCGTCCACCGACCACAGGCGCCAACCCAGGCCCCAGGCGGTGCCGGTCAACGCGGTGTCGGGTACGTCCACCTGCCGCTCGCGCATCGCGGTCGTGTGCTGCGCGGCGAGCAGTCGGCGGCCGTCGGCGGCGAGGCCGTCGGTCAGGTGCAGCCGGGCGAAGGCGAGCAGTTCGGCCGCGGTGGAGGAGATCAGGCCGGCCGGTCCGAGGGAGCGGGGCAGGCCCGACACCGGTGCCACGGTCGGCGCGCCGCCGCCTTCGGAGACGTGTCCGATCGCGGCGCTCAGGAGCAGCACCTCCTCGGGCAGCGTGACGGTGCGGGTCAGTCCGAGCGGGGTGCTCAGCCGCTCGCGCAACACCTCGTCCCAGGTCTTGCCGGTCAGGTGCTCGATCACCCGGCCGGCCAGGACGAAGCCCGCGTTGCAGTACGACCAGCCGGCGCCCGGCGGGAAGACCTGCGCGACGTCGGCGAGGGTGTCCACGTAGCGGGCCACGCAGTCGTCGCCGCGCCCGGTGTCGGGGAAGTGGTCGCCGTCGATGCCGGAGGAGTGCGTGAGCAGGTGACGCATGGTGATGCGCTTGGGCAACTCCGGGTCGGACAGCCGCAGTTCCGGCATCAGTTCGGCCAACGGCTGGTCCAGGTCCAGCAGTCCGTCCTCGACGAGCTGCATGACCAGCGTGGTGGTCCACACCTTGCTGATCGAGCCGATCTGGAAGACCGATTCGGTGGTGACCGGGACGCCGGTGTTCAGGTTGAGGACGCCGTGGGCGGCCTCGATCAGGTCGTCGGGGCCGTTGTCGCCGAGGCGCAGGATGGCGAGCGTCGCGCCGGGGACCTGGTGGCGCGGGGCCAGCGTGGACAGCCGGCGCTGCCAGTGCGCGGCGTCCAGGCGGGCCGGGCGGGTGCGGCCGGCGGGGCCGGCGTACTGCTCGACCCAGTCGATGATCCGCCGGTTCCAGTCGAGGCGGTGCGAGGGGCGGCCCTGCAGGATGAACAGGTGCGAGCCCTCGGGGTAGAGCACCATCCGGGTCGGTACGCCCTGCTCGCGCAGCGCGCTGAACCACTGCTGGGCCTGGCCGACGGGGCACCGCATGTCGGCGCCGCCGTGCACGATCAGGGTCGGGGTGCGTACGTCGCCGACCCGGGTCAGCGGGTTCATCGCGGCGTAGCGCTCGGGCTCGTCGCGGTAGCTGATGTCGCCGAATTCGGCCCGGGCGAGGAAGGTGCCGGCGTCGGAGGTGCCGGAGACGCTGACCAGGTCGCTGACCACGCCGCCGGCGACCGCCGCGGCGAAGCGCCGGTCGCGGCTGGTCAGGTAGCAGGTCATGTAGCCGCCGTAGCTGTAGCCGGCGACGGCGAGCCGGTCCGGGTCGGCGATGCCCTCGGCGACGAGGGTGTCCAGCGGCTCCAGGAAGTCGGGGGCGTCGGCGAGGCCCCATTCCCCGACGGCGGCGGTGAAGAAGTCCTCGCCGTAGCCGTCGCTGGCCCGGGGGTTGGGCAGCAGGATGGTCCAGCCGCGCTCGACCAGCACCTGGTGGTAGAGGTGGATCGAGTCGGCGGTGCCGCCCCACGCGTTGTGCGGGCCGCCGTGGATGTCCATGAGCAGCGGGCCGGGGCCGGTCGCCTGCGGGTCGCGGATCACCCGGGCGTGTACGACGGTGCCGTCGGAGATGGTGAACCGGCGGTCGACGGCGGTGAACAGTTCCACGTCCGGCAGCGCGTCGGCGACATGCGTGGTGAGTACGCGCTCGGTGCCGTCGGCGGGGTCGACCAGGATGACCTCGCCGTAGGAGGTGGGGGTGGCCAGCACGATGGCGACCGGGCCGGGGTTCTGCGGGATGGAGAGGCCGGAGACGCTGCGGTTGGCGCCGCCGACCAGCAGGCGGGTGGTGTCGGTGGCGGGGTCGAGGACCAGCAGTTGGGTGTCGCCGGCCTCGCGGGCGCAGAACAGCAGTTCGCGGCCGTCGGGGGTGAACGCGGGCAGCGCGCCGGGGTATCCGCCGCCGCCGGGCATGATGTTGCGGTCCAGCGCGGCGGCGAGTTCGGTGACGGGGCCGCCGGCGAGGGGGATGCGGAGCAGGCGCGCGTGTCCGGTGCCGTTGTGGGTGGCGCCGACGGCGAGCAGCGCCTCGCCGTCGGGGGTCCAGCCGACGGGACCGATCATGCCGTCGGCAGGACCGACCTGCTCGGCGGGTGCGTGGGGGGTGAACGGGTCGAGCACGTACGCCGCCGACAGGTTGTTCATGTCGGCGTCGGCGTCGCGGCCGGCGGAGAAGGCCAGCCGGCGGCCGTCGGGCGACCAGGCCGGCTCGCTCGCGTGCCACTCCCCCTCGGTGAGCTGGGTGACCTCGCCGGTGTCCGGGTCGAGCACGTGGAGGTGGCTGCGCATGGTGCCGAGCAGGCCGGCGCCGTCGGCCTGGTAGTCCAGGGCGTCGACGACCAGCGGCGCGTGGCCCCGGGCGGCGCGTGCGGCGTCGTCCTCGCCGGGGACGGCGTGGGTGTCGACGGCACCGGTGAACGCGATGCGGGAGCCGTCCGGGCTCCAGATCGGGCGGCCGGCGCCCAGCGGGAGACGGGTCAGCTGCCGGGGGTCGCCGCCGGTCACGGGCAGGACCCAGATCTGCGGCGGGCCGCCGGCGGCCCGCAGGAACGCGATGCGCGTGCCGTCGGGCGACCAGGCCGCGCTGCCGTCTCCGGGACCCTCGGTGAGCCTGGTCGCCGGGGTGTCGCCGGCGGTGGCCACCCACCACAGGCTGCGCACCGGACGGTCCGCCTCGGCATCGACGCCGACCAGCGTGTAGACGACACGAGTCCCGTCGGGGGAGATCGACGGCTGCTCCGGCAGCACAATCGCGGTCAGGTCGTCCAGACGCAGACGTCGTGTCATGGCTTCCTCCATCCTGGGTCGCCCTCGGCCCGGTCCCGCCGACCCCGGCGGCGGCGAATGCCACGACGCTAGAGCGGCGAGCGCCCGGGAACTTCGTGGCAACGAACCAAGGTGAAGCCCCCTTTCGGTGCGGCCCCACCAGGCGGGGCGGAACGGGAGGGGGTAGGCCGGAGGGGGCGGGGGCGGAGTGGGCCAGGGGCGGGCGGGGGCGGGCCAGAGCCGGGGTGGGCCAGGGCGGGCGGGGCTGGTCGGAGGCCGAAGCCGGGGCGGGGCCGGGCGGGGCCCGATGCCGGGCTGGGGCGGAAGGGGGCTGGGCTGGGGCGGCAATCGCGGGTAGGGGGAGGGGGCCGGCGAACGACTGGGCCGGGTGGCGAGCCTTGGACGGCGGACGGCGGACGGCGGACGGCACGCGGAAGGCGGCAGGCAGCGCCCGCATCCGCAGCGCGAAGGGCATCCGCTGGGGCGGGCGCCGCCTCGACGCCGCAGCATGACCGACCGCGAACCGCAGTCCCGAAGTGCCGAAGTGCCGAAGTGCCGAAGTGCCGAAAAGGACAAGTTCACGAGAAGGACAGCGACGGAAGGACGTCTCAGGAGGCGGACGGCTCGATCTCCCCCGCAAAGACGATGACCTGGTCGATGAGGCTCCGCCGCAGATGGACGACGTCCGTTCCCGCCAGGCGGGGGCCTCCGTCCGGCGTGGTGAAGGCCCACTGGTACCGGGCCCACTCGTCAGGCATGTCCACCGCTGAGCAGCGCACCATCGTGCCGGTCCCCGCCGGGTGGCGCCGAATATCCAGCACGAACCGCTCGACCGCCGCGATTCCTTCGCTGCGACCCAACGGCCCCCAGAAGACCACGTCCGAGGTCAGGGCCTGGGAGAGCAGGCCGGTCACACAGCTGTCGTCCGAGGCGTTGAACGCAGAGATGAACGCGTCGATCGCGGAGCGTGCCGTCTCTTCCTGCATGCCCCAGTAATACCAGCCGTCGCGCGTGCGCTCGTCCCGCGAGGTGCCTTCCGATCACGGTGGACCATCCCGGTCACAGCACTGGCCACCGGCTGCCACCACGCGCTGACCGCCCGCGTCTACCGCTGCCGGTCGCCGCCGCATGCCAACGGCTGCTCGCCCGCGTCGGCCGCCCGGCGATGCCCGTGCGGCCGCCGGATGTTACAGCGTCGGCGTCGACTCCTCGTCCTCCAAAGGCAGTTCGTCCCTCAGGAGGCTGTAGAAGACCACGTCGCGCCACCGGCCTGCTCGGAAGAGGTACGCGCGGGCCACGCCCTCTGGTGTGAAGCCGACCTTTTCCAGCGCGCGTTGTTCGGCGACATTGTCGACCTCCGTCGCCGCCTCCACCCGCGCCACCTGGGTGTGGGCGAACAGGTAGCGGACCAGCAGGAGTTGAGCGCGGGTGCCGAAACCCTGCCCCCGCACCTCGGGGAACAGATTTATCCCGACGTTCCAACAGTAGGAGGTGCGTGAGGTGACGATTTTGCGCCAGGCCACGAAACCCAGGACGTCGGCCCCGCGAACCACCAGCAACTGCCCTCCGGTGTCCCCGAGAAAGCCGCTCTCGGTCCACTCGCGCCGCCACCGCCCGGGATCCGCCCAGCCCTGCCAACCGAACGGACCGACCGCCTCGGGATCCGTCGAAAACCGTTCGAGAAGGGGGAGATCGCCCTCGACCACCGGCCGCAGCGACACCTGTTCGTCACTCATGGGCTCGAACTCCGTTCGATCGTCGCGCACTTCCGCCGGCACCGCCGGGGCGCGGAACCGACCCGCCGGGTACACGATCGGCACGATCACCACGGCAGCCGAGAATACCGCCGCAACGACCGCCTGCCGATGCCCGAACACGACGCCCTTGGGCGGCGCGGAGATCGAACGCCTACTCGGACACTGCCGATTCGAGGGAGTCCTTCAGATACTCATTGCGCGCGACGATCAACCGCACCATGTATCGATGCAGTCCGATCCACCCGACGACGGCACCGATCGGCCCGAACGGAGCGGCGTAGTCGACGACATCGCGCATCACGGTGCCGCCGACCCCGTCCGAGGTGAAGCGGTGCTCGTGGCGCCAGCGCGCGAACGGGCCGCCGACCTGCTCGTCCACGAACCGACTCGGCTCCTCGTACGCCGTGATCCGCGAGGTCATCCGCCACACCACACCGAAGTGCCGCGCCCGCCAGGTGACACTTTCGCCGAGCCCGATCCGGCCGGCCGTCACCCCACCGATCGCCCGCTCCCCCGACGAAGCCATGGACGCGGTATGCGCGTCGATGTCCAGGGACGCCTCGAAAGCCCGTGCGGGCGTGACACGAATGTGCGTGGTCGTCTCGAAATGCGGCACGGGCCGAGCGTACGCGCCCGCCACGGACGGCCGGTGGCGGGTATGGGGGTGGCCACTCGGCTCTGGCAACACCGCTGAGAGCAGCGGCATTTCCGACGCCTGGGCCCCGGTCCGACGATCCGGACCGTGCCGGCCGGATGCCCTGAAGCTTCGTGCGGCCTCGTTCCACGCCCGCGTTCATGTGCAGTCGCCCGGTGTTTCCCTCCAGGTCGCCCCGTCTGGCCCGCGGTTGGGCTTGGGTGGTCGCGGACGAGCCATCCCCGCCGCATGCGGCGCGGCGCGGACCCGCCTGCACCCAGCTCTGCCGTTCGACACACCCGACGTGACGAATCCAAGGAGTAAGGCCATGGCGTTCCCCCAGTGCCCCCGGTGCGGCTTATCGAACGAAGTCGTGCCGGATCGGAGCCGCCAACCGGATCATCCAGGGCCCTCGACCGAGCTTCCCCCGTGGTTCGGCTGGGTGCTCCTGCCTGCGGCCACACTCGCCCTGTCGTTGTTCGTGGGCCTGTACATCGGAATGCCGTTCGGGGCGGTCTCGTTCGGAGCCTGGTTCTGGGCCCGATCGGACACGAACGGCGGCAGCGGCCGCCCACGGCCGCCCGGCAACGAGTTCCTGTGCAACCGCTGCGTGCACAGGTTCGCCACGCCCGGACACAGCTAGATCGCGTGCAGGCACCGCAAACGGCCGACCACCAGGGTTCGTTCGGCGGCCGACAGGCGCCGGTGTCCGCGCACATTCGTGGTCACCACCGGACAGGCGGGCCACGCACCGCAGTTCGAGAACGCCTCGCCCAGACACGGTATCCACATCCACATCCACATCCGCATCCATGTCCACGTCCGCATCCGCATCCGCATCCGCGCGGTATTCCCCAAGCCGCCCGACAGGGAGGCGCATCGGAGGTGTCGCGGTCGACGCGGCGGGTATCCCGTCGCCCTCGACCCGCGCGGCATCGCCATCCGCCGCGACACTGCCTAGTCGTTCCGGGCGTCGCCGTCGTTCGAGCGGTTGGCGCGGCGGCGACGCATACGTTCGCGGAGAGAGTCCGTCGAGGGGTCGAGCATCGGTCGCTCGGCCGAACTGTCCGGGGACGCCTCGCTCCACTGCCGGGCCTGCCGTACCAGCGCGGCCAGTTCGTCGGAGCCGTTCTCCCGCGATGAGTCGTGGTGCGTCATGGTGGACCCGATGCCCGCGCACCTGCCGGCCCACGGCTGATAATTGGTCACGAATATGCGGCATATCGATAACAACGGTGGCGAAGGGGGCGCACCAAGGGGCGGTTTTCAGCCGCCGCATCTCGGCGCGGCGCACTGCGCTGCGCGTGTGCATCGGACCACGACCGAAGGCCGCCTCACCCACGCGCTCGCCAATCGCGACCTGTACGACCTGTACGACCTGTACGACCTGTACGACCTGTACGACCTGGGCAACCTGCACGACGGCGACCGAGTCCCACGCGGCGGTGTTCACCGACGCATCCGGCCCGGCGCGCCGGCCCCCGTCCCCACCGCGTCACCCGCCCGGCCCACAACGCTCTCGGCCGACTCTCAGCCGTGATGCGGCATCGTTTCGAGGGCAGAGCCCCGGTATGTCGTTCCCGCCGTGACCACGGCCGGCCGACACCGGATCGCGCGTTATCGAAGGAGGGAACGCCCATGCCTTCGTCGGCCGTGTCCGACTTGGCCGTGTCCGACCTGGCCGTGAACGTGCTGGACGCGAGTTCGTTGTTGTCCGCCTTCGGGGCGCTCGGCATCGCCGTGGTGTTGTTCGCGGAGACCGGCCTGCTGGTCGGCTTCTTCCTGCCCGGCGACTCGTTGTTGTTCACCGCCGGCCTGTTGTGCGTATCGGGCTCCTCGGACCGGGTGCACCTGACCCTGTGGCAGGTGTTGCTCGCCGCCGTGGGCGGCGCCCTGCTCGGCGCCCAGGTCGGCTACCTCCTCGGCCGGCGCGGCGGACGCGCGCTGCTGAGCCGGTACAAGAACCGCAGCCTGCACGAAGGCGTGGCGCGGGCCGAGGAGTTGCTGGGCAAGTACGGACACGCCAAGGCGGTGGTCCTAGCCCGCTTCGTTCCGGTCGTGCGCACGGTGCTCAACCCGCTGGCAGGCGTACTGGAGATGCCCGTGCGCACCTTCACGCTGTGGCAGATCATCGGCGGCACGGTCTGGGCGATCGGCCTGGTCCTGGCAGGCTACGGACTCGGCTCGTCCGTACCGAACGTGGACACCTACCTGCTGCCGATCGTGGCGGTGGTGGTACTGATCTCGCTTCTGCCGATCGCACTGGAGGTCCTCCGCCAACGCAAACACCGCCGTAGCCCCGGCTCGGGCTCGGGCTCGGACCCCGGCTCCCACCGCCGAGACGAACCGTGACCGACCGCACCTTGTGCGGGTGCTTGGGCGTTCCCGGCGGACGTTGCGCTTGTGGTCGCGGGTGGCCGGGGCGGGGTCTGTCAGAGTCGGTGATGGGCCGCCGCCGGCGTGCGGGGCTCCAAGACTCCGGCTTCCGGCGAGACGGCTGCATTGCTCAGCGAAAACCGGCTGGCAGCGAGGGAGCGGGAGGGCGGTCCGGTCGAGTCCTCCGGAGACCTTCGCGAGTGGGCCGGGCGTTTCCGGCGGGCGTTGCGCTGTTGGTTGCGTGATGGCTGGTCCGGGGCCGGTCAGAGTCGGCGATGGGCCGCCGCCGGCGTGCGGGGCTCCGAGACCTGGGGCTCCTGGCGAGGCGAGCGCATTGGTCGTCGAAAACCGGCTGGCAGCGAGGGAGCGGGAGGGCGGTCGGGTCGAGTCTGCCGGGGGCTTCCCGGGTGGGCTGGGTGTCTTCGGCGAGATCGCGCTTCTGGTTGCGTGGGCCGGTGCGGGGCCGGTCACAGTCGCCGGGTCGGCCGCCGCCGGCGTGCGGGGCTCCGAGCGGCGGGGTGCCCGGCGAGACGCGTATGTTGCTCGGCAAAAAACCGGCCGGCAGCGGGGAGCAGGGGGTGGTCGAGTCGAGTCCTCCGGAGAGCCTTCCCGAGTGGGCCGGGTGTTTCCGGCGGGCGTTGCACCTTGAGTTGCGTGGGCTGGTCCGGGGCCGGTCAGAGTCGGCGATGGGCCGCCGCCGGCGTGCGGGGCTCCGAGACTCGAAGCTCCCGACGAGACGCCCGTATCGCTCGGCGGAAAACCGGCTGGCAGCGAGGGAGCGGGTGGGCGCTCGGGGTGAGTCCTCTGGCCGGCCTTCCGGAGTAGGTCGGGGTGCTTTGGGCGCGTTTGGAAGGGAGTTGGGGCTCGAACCGGATCGTGATCGATGGTTGGGGGTTTTGAGCCTCGGCGACCTGCGGTTTTGTAGTGTCGGGGCGGAAAGTCGGGCGTCGAGTGCCGGTTTCGTGCGGTCCGACCCCCTGAACGCCGCTGTGAAGACCAAAGTCGCCCGATCGCAGCCGACTTCGGGCGCCGCGACCTCGCAGAGGCCGTCGAGGAGACCACAAGTGCCCAGCGGGGGCCGAAACCGGATCCCGAGGCACCTCAAACGCTCCCACTTCGCGCTGACCTGCGGTTCTTTCCCACACCGAGGCCACGACAGCTCACGCCGTCCGGTTTCGTGCACTCTCGCCCCCCACCCACGCCCACTGCACCTCGAAATGCCCTGCCTCACGCACTCGGGAAGCCTCCTCGGCGGGATCGACCTGACCGCCCTCCCTCCCCGCCGCTGCCAGCCGGTTTTCGCCGAGCAATGCACCCGCCCCACCGGAAGCCGGAATCTCGGAGCCCCGCACGCCGGCGGCGGCCCACCGCCGACTCTGACCAGCCCGCACCAGCCACCCGCAACCCAAGGCACAACGCACGCCGAAAACACCTGACTTCCCTGGGAAGGCGCCCGGAGGACTCAACCCGACCACCCTCCTGCCCGCCACTGCCGGCCGGTTTTCGCGGACCAACACAACCGCCTCGCCGGGAATCCGCCGTCTCGGAGCCCCGCACGCCGGCGGCGGCCCACCACCGACCCTGACCAGCCCCGCACCAGCCACACGCAACCAACAGCGCAACGCCCGCCGAAAACACCCGACTCCCCCGGGAAGGTCCCCCGGAGGACTCGACCCGACCGCCCTCCCGCTCCCTCACTGCCGGCCGGTTTTCGCCGACCAAGTCGCCGCCTCACCGGGAGCTTCGAGTCTTGGAGCCCCGCACGCCGGCGGCGGCCCACCACCGACTCTGACCAGCCCCGCACCAGCCACACGCAACCAACAGCGCAACGCCCGCCGGGAACGCCCGGCCCACTCCGGAAGGCCCCCAAAGAACCCGGCCCCACCACCCACCCGCTCCCCCGCTGCCGGCCGGTTTTCGCCGAGCAAGACGCCGCCTCGTCGGGAGCTTCCACTCTTGGAGCCCCGCACGCCGGCGGCGGCCCGCCGCCGACTCTGACCAGCCCCGCACCGGTCACCCGCAACCCAAGGCGCAACGTATGCCGGAAGCAGGCCCGGCTCCGGTCGGCCCGAGGCCTCCGGCGGGGCGTGTCAGGTGAACGCTGTCGCCAAGTGGGTGGACAAGGCCGCTGCTGCTGGGTGTTGGTCGTGTTGTGGGGTGATCGTGTAGATGCCGCGGGTTGGGGGGTCTACCAGGGTCGCCGTGGTGACGTCCGTACGTAGGGCGATGGTCAGGGCTGCGGGGATCAGGGCGATGGCGTGGCCGGTGGCGACCATGGCGATTTTGCCCGGTAGGTCGGCTGCGGTGAGGTCGATTCGGGCGGTGGTGCCGGCGCGGGCGGCGTGGCGGCGTAGGAGGGCCGCCGAGCCGTCGTTGTCCTCGACCCAGGTCTGGTCGGCCAGTTCGTGGATCGGCAGTGGGCCCCGGCCGGCGTGTGGGTGGTCGGCGGGCAGGACGACCACCATCTCGTCCACGCCCAGGAGCCGTCGTTCCACCCGGGGGTCGTCCGGCAGACCCGGCGGCGCGTCCGTGACCACGGCGATGTCCAGGTCGCGGGCGAGCACCCGGTCGTACAGGTCGGCGCTCGATCCGGGCAACAGGCTCCACCGCAGCGGGCCTTCGTCGTCCAGGAGGCGCCGGATCGCGGCGGGTACGATCCCGGCGGCCAGGGACGGCGTCGCGCCGACGGTCAGCGGCCGACCCGGTGCCCCGTCCCGTACGTCCCGAACCGCGCGCACCGCCCGATCCGCCTCGTTGAGCACGACCAGGGCATGATGCCGGAACACCTCGCCGGCCGGCGTCGGCCGCACCCCGCGCACCTGCCGCTCGACCAGCGCCACCCCGAGCCGACGCTCCAGGCCGGCGATCTGCCGGGAGACGGCCGACTGGGTGTGGCCGAGTTCGACCGCCGCCGCCGACAACGACCCGACCCGACACACCGTCACGAAGGTCCGCCACACGGTCAGATCCACGTTGCTTCCTCCATGGCACGGGCACGGGCACGAGCACGAGACGGGCACGAATATGCCGGCCCCCGCGCAGGCTATATGCGAGATACGCATGCCTGCCCTTCCAAAGTTGCGCTTGTCGCAGACCTTGGCCCTGCTTCACGCTGGGGCGCATGACCACCCCACCACGCACGATCGCCGTCCTCGGCCTGGGCCGCATGGGCGCCGCTGTCGCGACACGACTCGCCGAGCACGCCCACGAGGTCATCGGCTGGACCCGCTCCGGGCACCCCGCCACCGGAAGCCCCTTCGACACCACCGCCGACCCAGCCACCGCCGTCGCGAAAGCCGACGTCGTGCTCCTCGCGCTGTTCGACGGTCGGGCCTGCCGCGAGGTTGTCGACCAGGTCCGCGCCTCGCTTCGACCCGACGCCATCGTGGTGAACACGAGCACGATCGCCCCCGCCGACGCGTCGGCGCTGGCCCATGAACTCGGGGCCTCCTACGTACACGCGCCCGTGCTCGGCTCGGTGCCCGCCGTCGCTGCCGGGACCCTGGAGGTCCTCGCCGGCGCCGACCCCGACACGCTCGATCGGATGCGGCCGGTGTTGGCGGCGCTCGGCACCGTGCGGCCCGTCGCCGACGCCGGTACCGCCGCCGCCCTCAAGCTCATCGCCAACAGCAGCCTCGCCGGCGGGGTCCTGGCCCTGCGCGAGGCGCTGCGGCAGGGGGACGCGCTCGGCCTGCCGCGAACCGAGGTGCTGGACGTACTCGAACTCGGCCTGCTCGGCGGACTCGTGGCCCGCAAGCGCAGCATCCTCACGAGCGCAGGCAACCCGGCCACGGCCGCCCCCGCCCAGTTCACCATCGCCGCTCTGGCCAAGGACCTGGACCTGCTGGCCGCCGCGTCCGGCACCCCGCTGCGCAGCGCGGCCGACCTGGCCGACACCCCGGCCGACCCCGAGGCCGACATCGCCGTCGCCGCGCTGACCCCCGCCGTCCCCGACGCGGTGCTCGAACCCCTTCGCACCTATATACGCGGACACGCCACCGGCGACCCCGCCCACTTCCGCGCCGCGTTCCTGCCCACCGCGCACGTCGAGGGCATCCGGGACGGCGCGTTCGTCTCATGGGGCCTCGACGAATATTGCGCGCTCTTCCCCGGCCGGCCCGCCCCGGACGAGCCGACCCGCTCGCGCCGCATCGACACCGTCGACGTACACGGCACCGTCGCCACCGCGACCATGACCCTGCGACACGGCACCGACACCTTCACCGACCTCTTCCTCCTGGCCCACGTCGACGAGAAGTGGCGCATCACCAACAAGGCCTACCACCGACACCCCTGAGCCCCAGCCCCCAAACCGCCCGGCCCCAGCCGCCCGCCCACCCGGACATGACCGATCCCATGTTGACGACGCATCCGAACGGGTGCTTTGGTGAGCCTCGCCTAAATTCCGAGATATGTTCGATCGAGCGGGGTCACCTGGTGTTCGCCAACTACCTGATAGGTCTGCGCGAAGGGCTGGAGGCAGCCCTCGTGGTCAGCATCCTGATCGCCTATCTCGTCAAGAGCGACCGCCGGGACGCGCTGCCCGCCGTCTGGCTCGGGATCGGCGCCGCCGTCGCGCTCAGCGTCGCGCTCGAGGCCACCCTCGAACTGACCTCGGCCGAGATGACCTTCGAGCAGCAGGAGCTGTTCGGCGGTTCGCTCTCCATCCTGGCCGTGCTCCTGGTCACCTGGATGATCTTCTGGATGCGGCGTACCTCACACGCGCTCAAGGCGGAGTTGCAGGGCAAGCTGGACCACGCGCTGGCGATGGGCACCGGTGCGCTGGTGTTGACCGCGTTCCTGTCCGTGGGGCGGGAGGGTCTGGAGACGGCGGTGATCGTGTGGGGCACGGCCCGCTCCACCGGCGAGAACACCGAGCCGATGATCGGCGTCGCCCTCGGACTGGCCACCGCCGTCGTGCTCGGCTACCTCTTCTACGCCGGCGCCGTCCGGATCAACCTCGCCAAGTTCTTCCTCTGGACCGGCGCCGGCCTCGTCGTCGTCGCCGCCGGCGTACTGGCATACGGCGTCCACGACCTCCAAGAGGCCGACTACCTCCCCGGACTGTCGAACCGGGCGTTCGACATCAGCGACACCATCCCCCCGGACACCTGGTACGGCACCCTCCTCAAGGGCATCCTCAACTTCCAGCCCGACCCCACGGTCCTCCAGGTCACCGTCTGGCTCCTGTACCTGATCCCGGTCATGGCGCTGTTCTTCCTCCTCCCCAAGGGCGGCCCGAAGGGCGGCCCGAACAAGGCCCCCGCCCCCGCCGCGCCGGGAACCGCCTCCGTCTGAGCGGACCGCGCCCCGTGGCGCAAATCACGCACATCGCCGGCAGGTCACGACAGGCCACGACAGATCACGCGGACCGACCCGATCCCACGCCGGGTATGTCCGGGAAGATCATCCATCGCGCACCGACGGATATCCTCTGACCCGGTCCGGCCGAGGAGCGCCGAACACGTACAGGGGGGCACAGGCATGACGCAGCCGCGCAACGGGGACGGCCTCGCGGGCCAATCCCTCGACGAGGGCGGGGCGCGCACCGCGCGGTGGGCGTTCATCCGCACCGAGAGCGGCAGCGCGACGGTCCTCCTGGTCGCCACGCTGGCCGCACTGGCCTGGGCGAACATCGGCGCCGACTCCTACGAGTCGTTGTGGCACACGCACCTGTCGATCCGGCTCGGCGACTCTGGTGTCGCGCTCGACCTGCGCGAGTGGGTCAACAGCGGCCTGATGACGCTGTTCTTCTTCGTGGTCGGCCTCGAGGCCCGGCGCGAGTTCGACCTGGGCGAGTTGCGCGAGCGGCGCCGGCTGACCCTGCCGTTGCTGGCCGGACTCAGCGGCATGGCCGTACCGGTGCTGATCTACCTGGCGATTAACGCGGGCGACTCCTCCGTACACGGCTGGGGCGCGGCGATGTCCACCGACACCGCCTTCGCGCTGGGCATGCTCGCCCTGCTCGGCAGCCGGTTCCCGCGCCGGCTGCACACGTTCATCCTGACCGTGGCCGTGGTCGACGACTTCGTCGCCCTCGTGGTGATCGCCGTCGCCTACAGCGACCACATCGACGTGACCCCGCTGCTGATCGCGCTGGCCCTGCTCGGGGTGGTCCTGCTGGTGCGCGGCGCGCGGATCCGGCGTGGTGCCCCGTACGGGGTGCTGGGCGTGATCACCTGGGTCGCGGTGCTGAAGTCCGGCGTGGATCCGGTCGTGGTCGGCCTGGTATTCGGCCTGCTGACCATCGCCCACCCGGCGTCGCGGGCCGAGCTGGAACGGGCCACCGGCCTGTTCCGCTCCTTCCGCGAGCAGCCCACCCCCGAGCTGGAACGCACCGCCCGACGCGGCATGGCGGCGGCGCTGTCGCCCAACGAGCGGCTGCAGCGGATGTACCACCCGTGGACGAGCTACGTGATCGTGCCGCTGTTCGCACTGGCCAACGCCGGGATCACGCTGAACGGCGGGCTGCTCTCCCGGGCCTTCACCTCGCCGATCACGCTCGGCATCCTGTTCGCCTACGTGCTCGGCAAGCCGATCGGGATCATCGGCGCCAGTTCGCTGACCACCAGGCTCAGCGGGGGCCGGCTGCGTCCGCCGGTCGGCTGGGGCGCGGTGGTCGGCGGCGGCGCGATCGCGGGTGTGGGCTTCACCGTGTCGCTGCTGATCGCGACGCTCGCCTTCGAGGGCGAGCAGTTGGACGAGGCCAAGGTCGGCGTGCTCAGCGCCGTCGTGTGCTCGTTCGTGGTCACCTGGCTGGTGTCGGTGGTGATCTCGGCGCTGCCGCGCCCGGCCCGGTCGCGGGCACTGCTCGGCACCGGGCAGAGCCTGGTCGACCTGGCGGTGCCGGTGGATCCGGACCGCGACCACATCCGGGGCCCGATCGACGCGCCGGTGACGCTGGTCGAGTACGGCGACTTCGAATGCCCGTTCTGCGGTCGGGCCGAGCCGGTGGTGCGCGAGCTGCTGGCCGACTTCGGCGACGTGCGCTACGTCTGGCGCCACCTGCCGCTGCCCGACGTACACCCCCGGGCCCGACTGGCCGCGATCGCCGCCGAGGCCGCCGCGGATCAGGGCGCGTTCTGGGAGATGATGGACCACCTCCTCGAACACCAGGACGCACTCAAGCCGAGCGACCTGATCGAACACGCGCGCACCCTGGGCTTGGACGTCGACGAGTTCCGCCTCGCGCTGCGCACCCGGCAGGGCGCCGATCGGGTCGCCGAGGACGAGGAGTCGGCGGACCTGAGCGGGGTGACCGGTACACCGACCTTCTTCGTCAACGGCCGCCGCCACCACGGCCCGTACGACATCGCCGGCCTCACGGCGGCCGTACACGCGGCCAAGGAACGCGCGCTGATGGACCGCTGAGCGGGCGGCGCGCGGGGCCACTCACCTCGGCGCGGCCGCTCACGTCGGCGCGCCCACCCGCCTCGGGACAACGGACACAGCTGACGTAGCGGACGCCGCGCTCACCCGGCCGATTCCGCGACGTCGTCGCGGGCCCGGACCACGTCCCGGGTCAGCCGTTCGAAGGCGCGGGCGGCGGCGCTGCGGTAGGCGCTCTCCCGGCGGAGCAGCACGACGGTACGCACCGGCAGCGGCGGGTCGACGGCCACCGGGCGCAGATGCGGATGGTCGCGGGCGATCGCGTCCGGCAGCACGGTGGCCAGCGGGGTGCGTCGGACGATCTCGGTCAGCGCCTGGATCGAGTTCGCCTGGACCGCGATCCGGGGCCGTACGCCGTGCCGGGCGAAGTACTCGTCGATATGCCCTCGGGTGGCGAAGTCGTCGCTGAGCAGCGCCAGATGCTCCGCGTCCAGGTCGCGCACCGGCAGCGGCGGGGCGTCCGGGGCGGGGGTCGGCCGGGTCGCGCCGACCACCAGGCTGAGCCGTTCGGTGCCGAGCGCCGTCCCGACGAGGCCCGGCAGGTGTGTGCCGCGAAACGCGATGCCCAGGTCGAACTCGTCCGCGGCCAGGCCGGATTCGATCCTGTCCTGGGTGGTCTCCACGACGTCGAGGGCGATCCCGGGGTGCCGGGCGTACAACTCCTCGGTCAGCGGCCCGACCAGGTATGTGGTGAACGTCGGCGTCACCGCGAGCCGCAGGCCGCCGCGGGTCAGGTCGGCCACGTCGTGCACGGCGCGTTCGGCGGCGGCCAGGTCCTGGAGGGCCCGGCGGGCGTAGTGCAGGTAGCTCTCCCCGACGTCGGTCGGCCGCACCGTGCGCCCGCTCCGGTCGAGCAGGCGCACTCCGAGGATGCGTTCGAGCTGTTTGATCTGCTGGGACAGGGTCGGCTGCGAGACACGCAGTTCCTCCGCCGCACGGGTGAAGTTGCCGTGCTCGGCGACGGCGAGCAGGTAGCGGAGGTGCCGTAGTTCCGGGGCCATGCGGACGACTATAGGTGATGGCTATGGCTTCGATGGGTACTGCGTCTTGGACGCTATAGGCACAGGTCATGCATGGTGGATCCAGTCGGACAGGAACACCTTCGAGGAGCGCCTTCGGGAAGCGCCTTCGAGGAGCACCTTCGTCTTCGTAAGGGAGTAGTGCCAGCCATGCATCACCTCACCGCCGGTGTCACCCGGTTCCAGCGCGATGTGTTCCCGGCCAAGGCGCCGCTGTTCGACCGCCTGGCCCATGCCCATCGGCCCGCGACGCTCTTCATCAGCTGCTCCGACGCCCGCGTGGTGCCGGAGCTGATCACCCAGAGCGAGCCGGGCGAGCTGTTCGTGATCCGTACGGCCGGCAATCTGGTGCCGGCCCACACACCGGGCGCGGGCGGCGGTGACGGGGTGGCCGCGAGCATCGAGTACGCGGTCGCCGTCCTGGCGGTCACGGATGTGATCGTCTGCGGGCACTCGGCCTGCGGGGCGATGACCGCGCTCGCCGAGGGCCACGACCTGGCCAGTACGCCGCAGGTCGCCGACTGGCTCCGGCACGCGAATCCCGACCGGGCCCGCCCGGCCGCCGACGCCTCGGATCGGGTGGGCGCGCTGGTCCGGAGCAACGTCGCCGACCAACTCGCCAACCTGGCCACGCATCCGAGCGTGGCCGGCGCCCTGGCCCGGCAGGCACTGACCCTGCATGGCTGGGTCTATGACATCGGCTCCGGCACGGTCACCGCGCTGGACGCCGCCACGGGCCGGCCGATCGCCCTACCGGCCTGACCCCTCCCCTCCGCCTGACCGTCCCCTCCCCCACACACTCTCGTAAGGAAAACTCCATGCCGCACGCCCTGTTCGACCCCGCCGCCCGGCAGCAGCTCGCCGCCACCGCCGTCGAGGCCAAGATCCGCAAGGACCTGACCTGGGAGCGGATCGCCGAACCCACCGGCCTGTCCGTCGCGTTCGTCACCGCCGCCGTCCTCGGTCAGCACCCGCTGCCCGCCGACGCCGCCCAAGCGGTCGCCGAACTCCTGGACCTGGGCCCGGACGCCGCAGCGCTGCTCCAGGCCATCCCCACCCGGGGCCCGGACACCCCGGGCCTGCCGACCGACCCGACCATCTACCGCTTCCACGAGATGCTGATGGTCTACGGCACCACCCTGAAGGCGCTGATCCACGAGCAGTTCGGCGACGGCATCATCAGCGCGATCAACTTCCGCCTCGACGTGCGGAAGGTCGCCGACCCGGAGGGCGGCGAGCGCGCGGTAATCACGTTGGACGGCAAGTATCTGCCGACCAAGCCGTTCTGAGATTCCGGCTTTCCCGTCTCTTTCCGCACACCTTCACCCGAACGACCAAGAAAACCCCACGACCAAGAAATCCCAAGGAATCCCATGGACTTCGCCCAACGCACCATCGACCTCGCCCTCCGCAACGTCGAGGAGGGCGGCCGGCCCTTCGCGACCGTGATCGTCCGCGACGGCGAGATCGTCGCCGAGAGTGCGAACAAGGTGGCCCAGACCGCCGATCCGACCGCGCACGCCGAGATCCTGGCGATCCGCGAGGCGTGCCGAAAGCTGGGGACCGAGCATCTGACCGGCGCCACCATCTACGTCCTCGCCCACCCGTGCCCGATGTGCCTGGGCTCGCTCTACTACTGCTCCCCCGACGAGGTCGTCTTCCTGACCACCCGCGACGACTACGCGCCGCACTATGTCGACGACCGCAGGTACTTCGAACTCGACACCTTCTACGCGGAGTTCGCCAAGCCGTGGGAGGAGCGCCGGCTTCCGATGCGATACGAGCCGCGCACCGCCGCCACCGACGTCTACCGCGAGTGGCAACGCCGCAACGGCGGCGAACGCCGGGTCACGGGCGTCCCCACGGCCTGATCCGGCCGCCGGGGCCGTTCGCCGCCGTTGCGGAGTCGATATCGCCAACTTCCGCGCTCTCCTTGACGATTACGCTTCGGCGTTTCTAGGGTGCGGCGAGTAGTCACCCTCCGGAAAGGTTGGTTCGTGATGGCCGCTCGGTCCGTCGTTCCCGCTCGCCGGTGCGTTTCATGACGGTGGGGCCCGACACGCTGACGGCGCTGCTCAAGCGCAAGGACGTGCTCCCGGCAGGATGGGAGTCGGTGTTCGGCATGGTGGCGCGCGAGGACTTCGTGCCCGCCCGGATCTGGCCGGACGACACCGACGCGCTCCTCGATCGCGACCGGGAGCCGGAGGCGTGGCGCCGCGCGGTCTATTCGGACCGGGCGTTGGTGACCCAGTGGGACGACGGCCGGCACTCCGGCACCGAGGCGGGCCGGCTGGCCACCTCGTCGGCGTCGATGCCCTCGACCCTCGCGGAGATGTTGTACGACCTCGACGCGGCGCCGGGGATGCGGGTGTTGGAGGTCGGCACCGGGACCGGGTACAGCGCCGGCCTGCTGGCCGCGCGCGGCTGCCGGGTCACCTCGATCGAGGTCGACCCGCACCTGGCCCGGCGGGCTCGGGAGAATTTGGCTGCGGCCGGGTTCGGCGATCTGGTCGAGGTGATCACCGGCGACGGCACGCTGGGCCATCGGGCGGGCGGGCCGTACGACCGGATCCAGGTCACCGCCGGGGTGCGGCGGGTGCCGGCGGCGTGGATCGAACAGGCCGCGCCCGGCGCGGTGATCGTGCTGCCGTGGGGCACCGACTACGGCAGTGGCGACTGCGCGCTGCGCCTGGTGGTGGGCGCCGATCGGCGCGGTGCGAGCGGGCCGTTCACGCTCGCCACGGCGTTCATGAAGCTGCGGGCCCAGCGGCCGGATTGGCGGCGCTACGGCGGTGCGGCGCTGCCCGACGACTGGGCCGCCTACGCCCGGGCGACGACCACGACGTTGGGCTACGACGACGTGGTCGGCGGGCCGTTCGACTCGGTGGGCTTCGTGCTCGGCCTGTGTGTACCCGATTGCCTGGCCCGGCCGGTGCTGCACGGGATATTCGGCGCGACGTTGTGGCTGTACGGCGCCGACACCGGCCGGGGTCACTCGATCGCCGCGGCCGACTTCGGCACGGACGCGCCGACCGTCCGGCAGTCGGGCCCGCGTCGGTTGTGGCATGAGGTCGAGGCGAGTTGGCACTGGTGGAACGCCCGGGGCCGGCCGACCATCCACGACTTCGGCCTGACCGTCACGGTCGCCGGTGACGGTGTCGTCGACCAACAACCGTGGTACGGCGCCACCACGTTTCCGCTCGTCCCGCCGGCGCACGACTGGCCCGCGCGGGGCCGCGGTTGACGTCCGGAGGTCAGGCCGGGGTCGGGGCCGCGGCGGCGGGGAAGCCGGCGTCCGCGAGCCAGAGCAGTGCGCTCTCCGCGACTTCCGGCCATCCGCTGTCGACGGTCAGCGAGTGGCCCCGGTCCTCGAAGCAGCGATAGTCCGTGATGGCACGGGAGTTGCGGTAGCACTTGAGCGTGGCGCGGGTCAGCACGTCGGGGACGGTGTGGTCCTGCTTTCCGGACAGCAGCAGGAGCGGACCGCGCGACTGGTTCCTTGTGGCGACCTCGGCGGCGGAGTTGCGGGTGAGGTTGCCCAGGGCCAGTTGGAAGAGTGGGCGGGCCGAACTGGGGATCGTCCAGGCCGCGAACAGGTCCTCCGACTCCTTGCGGGACACGGTGTTGGCGAAGCCGTACCGGAACTGGGCCTGATTCAGCGACACCGCGCGCTTGGCGTTGGCGGGGTTGCGCAGGATCGCGTATGTCGCCTTCACCTGGGCCGGTCCGATCGCCTTGACACCCTTGATCTGACCGGGACAGATCGCCACGGCCGCGGCGACCAGGCCCTCGCCGAGCAGCTGCTGGGCGATGAGGCCGCCGACGGAGTGGCCGATCAACACCGGCGGGGTGTCGAGGCCGCGAATCACGTCCGCGTAGGCCGCGGCGATTTCGGCGAGGCCGACGCCGGCCTGGCTCTGCGGGTCCCGGCGGGTGGCCAGTACGGTGCCCGGCACTCCGGGCCACTCGGGCGCCAGCGGCTCGTAGCCGGCCTTCCGGAATCGTTCGATCCAATTCCGCCAGCTGGTCGAATGCAGCCACAAACCATGGATGAACACCACGGGAGTACGTTTCACGGCCCTACCTCGCCTCGCTCACCAAGCCCCCGCCGCACAGCCCGAACAAGATCCTTTCCCGCCACTGTGGCACCGCCCCCGGCACGGCGCCGGCCGCGCCGCGGCGGACGTGTGGTTGTGTCCGGGGGTGGGGGCGTCGACGGGGGCGGATTTCGGAATGGGCGTCATGTAAGGTTTCTACAGATGTGTAGAAGCTTGGTTTCGGCGGGCTCGGTGCGAGCGAGGCCGCTTGGTCGCCTGCGATTCAGGGGGTGGAACTGTGCTGAATGATCATCGAGAGCGACGCATGGGAGTCGAGTGGGTGACGGCTCCTCCGGAGGAGGAGATCCGCCGGGTCTACGAGCCGGTGGAGATCCGTAACCGGGACGGCAGTTGGGCGCTGGGACGAATCAACGCGCGCTGGTACGGCGGGCGCGGCGAGGACTGGTGCCGCCTGCGCATCGTGGGCAGCGACCGTCCGGCCCGGTGGGTCCCGTTCGACCCGGACGTCTTCGTGGAACTGCAGATCGACGGGACCTGAGGCGCGGCCGCCACGGCACGGCCGCACCGCACACCGCCCGTAGGGCGCGCGTGGGGCCGTGGGGGCGGCGCTGCCGGTCGGCGGCGCCGTGGGCTCGGGCGCGGCGGCGACCGGTACGCGCCTACGGCTCGGATGCACCGCCGCCGGCGCTGCGCAGGCCGAGATCCGGCGTTGCCGGTCGCCGCGGGTCGAGGTGCGGTGCTGCCCGTCAACAGGCGCCATGAGCGCGGGCGTGACGGCGCCCAGCGCGCGCCTACCGGCCCGGGACGCACCGCCGCCGACGCGGCGTAGGCCGAGATGCGGCGTTGCCGGTCGCCGCGAGTAAGAAGTCCGGCGCTGACCGCACGCGCGGGCGGGATGCATCGTTGCCGGTTGGCGCGAGGCAGGGTGCGGTGCTGACGGTACGCGCACGCCAGGACGCCTCGCCTCCGGCCGGCACGAGGCGAGGTGCGACGCTGACCGCACGCGCGGCCCAGGACGCTTGGCTTCCGGCCGGCACGAGGCGAAGTGCGGCGCTGACCGCACGCAGACGCCAGGACGCTTCGCCTCCGGGCGGCGCGAGGCGAGGTGCGGCGCTGACCGCACGCGCGGCCCAGGACGCTTGGCTTCCGGCCGGCACGAGGCGAGGTGCGGCGCTGACCGCACGCAGACGCCAGGGCGATTCGCCTCCGGGCGGCGCGAGGCGAGGGGCGGCGCTGACCGCACGCGCACGGTTGGGCGCCTCGCTTCCGGTTGGCGCTCGCCGGGAGGCTCCCCTGCCGGCCTTGGGTCCGCCGGGGTGCGGCCGTCGACCCTCGTTGGGGGCCTCGTAGGCTCGGGCGTTCGACGCTGTATGAGGAGGTCGTCGTGTCCGATGGGACGTGGGGCTTTCCCGCCGTGGGGCGGCGGGTGTTGGTCAGTGGGGCCGCGCGGGGGTTGGGTCGGGCCGTCGCCCGGGCGTTCGCCGCGCACGGGGACCGGGTGGTGGTGCACTACGGGTCGCGGCGGGACGAGGCCGAGGAGACGTTGGGCGGCCTGGCCGGCCGGGGACACGTGCTGATCGGCGCGGACCTCGCCGAGCCGGACGCGGTCGAGCGGCTGGTGGCCGAGGCGGAGGAGGCCCTCGGCGGCATCGACGTGCTGGTCAACAACGCCGCCGTCAACACCCCACATCCGCCCGCCACGACCGACTACGCCGAGTGGGTGACCGCCTGGCAGCGGCACGTCGCGGTCAACCTCGTCGGCGCCGCCGGACTGAGCCACCTCGTCGCCCGGGGCATGATCGCGCGCGGCACCGGCGGCCGCATCGTCAACGTCGGCTCGCGCGGCGCCTTCCGGGGCGAGCCGGACCACCCCGCCTACGGCGCCACCAAGGCCGGACTGCACGCGCTGGGCCAATCCCTGGCGGTGGCGCTCGCTCCGCACCGGATCGCGGTCGCCTCCGTCGCCCCGGGTTTCATCGACACCGACCGGGTGGCCCACCGCCTCTCCGGCGCCGAGGGTGCCGCGATCCGCGACCAGAGCCCGTTCGGCCGGGTCGCCGATCCGGCCGAAATAGCCGCCGCCGTCCTGTGGTTGGCCTCCCCGGAGGCCGAATGGGCATCCGGCACGATCCTCGACCTCAACGGCGCCTCCCACCTGCGCACCTGAACCGACTCCGGATCGCACGGCCGGGATCCCGGAGCACCGACCCCCACCAACCGAGCATTTACCGTTTGCCGTTCGTACTACGAACTATTAACGTTCGTAGTGCGAACGGCATTCTTATTGCTCGGGGAATGAGGAATCATGAGTCGTACCGTTGCGGTCATCGGTGGGGGCTACGGCGGCGCCGCGGTGGCCAAGGCGCTCGACCAGGACGCCGACGTGGTGCTGATCGAGCCCAAGGACGCGTTCGTACACGCCGCCGCGTCGTTGCGCGCCCTGGTGCAGCCGGACTGGGCGGACAACATGTTCTTCGCCTACGACCGACTGCTCTCGCGCGGCACGGTGCTGCGCGGGCGGGCCGTCTCGGTGGACCCGCGCGGAGTCACGCTCGCATCCGGCGCCCGGGTGGACGCCGACTATCTGGTGCTGGCCTCGGGATCCCAATACCCCTACCCCGCCAAGCCGGACACCGACGTCACCGCCGACGCGCTGAGCCGGATCCGCGAGACCCACACCGAACTGGCGGGCGCCGAACGGGTGTTGCTGGTCGGCGCCGGACCGGTCGGGCTGGAGCTGGCGGGCGAGATCAAGGCGGTGTGGCCGGACAAGCAGGTGGTCGTGGTGGATCCCGCCGAACAGCTGATGCCCGGCTTCCGGCCCGAGCTGCGTGCCGACCTGCTCGCCCAACTCGAGGCGCTGGGCGTGGGGTTGTGCTTGGGTACGACCCTGACCACCCAGCCGCCGAGCGAGCCGGGGCAGGCCAAGGCGTTCACCGTGAACACCACCGAAGGTGGCGGGATATCCGCCGACATCTGGTTCCGCTGCCACGGGGTGCGGATCAACGGGGACTACCTGGCCGACGGCCTCGTCGCCATCCGTACGCCGCAGGGGCAGGTCCGGGTCACCGACACGCTCAACGTCGACGGGCACGCGCACATCTACGCGATCGGCGATGTCACCGACCTGGCCGAGTCCAAGATGGCCGCGTACGCGATGCGGCACGCCGAGGTCGTGGCGCGGAACATCCTGACCCAGGTGCGGGGGGAGGCGCCCACCGCGACCTACCTGCCCTCGCCCGAGCCCTCGATCCTGCTCCCGCTCGGGCCCACGGGTGGCGTCGGCCAATACCCCACGCCGGACGGGCCGATGGTGGTGCCGGCGCAGACCGTCGCCGAGTACAAGGGCCGGGATCTGGGCATCGGCCGGTTCGTCGATCTGTTCGGCACGGGCTGAGTCGCGGCGTGGACCGCGCGCGCCGGCGTGGGTCACCGGCGGTCGCCGTCAGGCGCCGTTCCCGCAGGCGCCCTCGTCGAGTTCCATGAACACCGCCGGCACCTCGTTGTCCCGGACCAGGCGGGACAACAACTCGGCGAGCCTGGTGCGATCGGCGTCGCCCAGACCGGCCGGCAGCTTCTCGACCCGCCGACAGGTCTCCGCGTAGAACTCCTCAGCGAGTTCGGCGCCCTGCTCGGTGAGCGCGATGCGGACCGCGCGGCGGTCCCCGGGGTCCGGCTCGCGGCGCACCAGGTCGCGCTGCACGGTGCGGTCCACCAGCCCGGTCAGGCTGGACTTGGCCAGGCCCAGCATCTCGCCCAGCTCGCGCATCCCGTACGGCTGCGGCATCAGTACGCAGAGCAACTGCCCCTGCTGCGGGGTCAACCCGTGGTCGCGGCTCGACTCGGCGTATACCGCGTTCACCAGGAATGCGGATCGCACCAACGCGGTGACGACCCCCATCTGCTCACCCACGGTCTTTCCCATCCGCCAAGCCTACGGCACCGCCGGTCACGGAAGGTGAGGGCGGTCCCGTCGCCCCCGGGTGGGGGTGACGGGACCGCCCGGTGTGTGCGCGTGCCGTGCCGTGCGGTCGGCGCGGTCAGCGGCCCTGGAGGGCCTTGACGTTGTTGCCGAAGGTCCAGTTGCGCGAGCCGTCCCAGTTCAGCGACCAGGTCATCAGACCCTTGAGTGCGCCGCCGTACTTGTTCCACGCCTGGGAGACCAGGCCGGTCGACATGTAGCCGCCGCCCGCGCCCGGTTGCGCGGGCAGGCCGGGGACCTGCTTGTCGTAGGGAACCTTGATCGTGGTGCCCTGGACGACCAGGCCACGGTTCAGGCAGTCGGTCTGCGCGGTGAAGCCGGCGACGGTGCCGGCGGAGTAGGAGTCGCCGTTGCAGCCGTACATGTTGCCGTTGTAGTACTGCATGTTCAGCCACCACAGCCGGCCGTTGTCCGCGTACTTCTTCACGATCGGCAGATACGCGCCCCAGATCGAGCCGTAGGTGACGCTGCCGCCGGTGACGTAGGCCGTTTCGGGGGCCATCGTGAGACCGAACTGCGGTGGCATCTGGGCCAGTACGCCGTCGATGATGTGCATCAGGTTGGCCTGCGAGGTGGACGGGGTGTTGATGTTGCCGCCGCCGACCAGACCGGTCTCGATGTCGATGTCGATGCCGTCGAATTGGTACTTCTTCAGGATCGGCACCACGGTCGCGATGAACCGGTCCGCCACGGCACGGGAGTTGAGGTCGATACCGGCCGCGGCGCCGCCGATGGACATCAGGATGGTGGCGCCGGCCGCCTTCGCCTGGCACATCTCGGCCGGGGTGGCCACCTTGACGGTCGAGTCCATCCCGTCCTCCCACAGGACGGTGCCGTCGCCGAGGATGACCGGGAACGCCGCGTTGAGGACGTTGTATCCATGCGCGGCGATGCGCGCGTCGGTGATCGGGATCCAGCCGAGCGGCGGGTGTACGCCGTTGACCGCGCCGTCCCAGTTCTCCCAGTAGCCCTGGATCACCTTGCCGAAGGGCTTCGGCTTGCGCGGACAGAGATCGTCCGGCGGGTCGGCGGTGGTGGCCGCGGTGGCCTTCGCCAGGTGCGGACGGCCGCTGCCCTGAATGCCGTCCGGGGTGGACGCGGCGACGGAGCCGCCCACCGCGAAGGCGACCGCCAGGGCGACCCCAAGCAGGCGTGAGGTCCTGCGCTTCATGCTCGATATCCTTCCGGCCGTTCGAGCGCGGCCGGGCACGGAAGGAACGTCCTGCGTGGCACGCCTACCTCCCGGGCGGGGACGGGCCCGGAAACTCACGTGGTGCAACACCAAAACGCTAAAGTGGTCCAGACCTCCAGGTCAACAGGTCCAGACCACAGTCAAACTCCGTCAAACACCCCGCACCCCCGAACCACAAACCGCAACGCGACCCCGGAGCCGAACACAAAACGCGGGGCCGAGCGCGGAACGCGGGGTGAGCGCGGAGCCAGGCACGGGCCGAGGCGAAGGGCGGGGCTCAGAAGGCGAGTCCAGGCGAAAGGCCGGACACGAGACGCGGGACCAGGCACGAGACGCTGCACACAACCCGAACCGGCACACGACGCGAGGCGAGGCACAGCCCGAACCGGCGCGGGACGCGAGGCGACGCACGACCCCGGGCGGCGCGGGACGCGAGGGCGCACACGGCCCGAACCGGCGCACGATGCGGGGTGGTGGGGGCTACCGGGGTGGGGTTGGAGGGTGGTAGATGGCGGTCAGCCAGATGTGGAGCAGGGTGGTTACTGCCTCCGGTTCGGATAGGGAGGGTTGGTCGGTGGCGAGCGTGGCCAGGAGGACTCGTTCGTTCATCGACGTGAGTGCGATGGCCAGGGCTCGGGCCGGGGGGCCGTCGGGGGCGGCGCCTCGGGTGCGTTCGGCGGTGATGGCGGCCGTGGCTCGGCGGATCCAGTTCTCCATGACGCGGGCCCACAGCTCCTGTACCTCGCGGTTGGTGCCGTGGGCTCGGGCTGCGGCCAGGGTGACCGCGCGGTGGGCCCGGAAGGTCGCGAAGAAGGCGTCGATCGTCGATCGCCAGTGGGCCGTCGGGTCCGCCGGCAGGTCTTCGAGCATGCCCTCCGAGCCGGCGTCGGCCTCGGCGACCACCCGGTCGATCAGGCTGAGCAGGACCGCCTCCTTGGAGGCGAAGTAGAAGTAGAAGGTGGGTCGCGAGATGCCCGCCCCGCGGGCCAGGTCGTCGATGGAGATCTCGTCCAGGCCGCGCCCGCCGAGCAGCCGCTCCGCGGTGGCCAGGATGGCCCGCTCCCGATCGTCGCCCGAGGGACGCGAGTCGCGCCGGCCCCGACGCGGGCGGATGCTGTCCGTGGCGGGGGTCTCGGTCACCCCCGAACCCTATCGCCCGTCGAACGTCTCGACACTGTGTTGACTGGCTCGACGCCACGTCGATACCGTTGCCTACGCTACCGCCCGGTAGCCGCGCGCCGCACCGGCGTTCGTACGGGTGTCGCACCCGTCGCCCACTGTCGGGCGCCCCTCGCGGAATGGGGAACGGCATGGCCAGGGAACACGTCGACGTACTGATCGTCGGAGCGGGCCTGTCCGGCATCGGCGCCGCCTGCCACCTGCGCCGACACTCCCCGGGCAAGTCCGTACTGATCCTGGAGGGCCGCGACGCGATCGGCGGCACGTGGGACATCTTCCGCTACCCCGGGATCCGTTCCGACTCGGACATGCACACCCTCGGCTACTCCTTCCGGCCGTGGACCGCGAACGAGGCGATCGTCGAAGGCGCGGCGATCCGCGACTACATCCGCGACACGGCGCGCGAACAGGGCGTGGATCGGCTGGTGCGCTTCGGGCATCGGGTGCTCGGCGCGGAGTGGTCGAGCGGCGAGGCCCGGTGGACGGTACGCGCCGCCCGGCGGCCGGTCGCACTCGCGACGCAGGCGCCCTCGGCGAGGTCTATACCGACGCCGATATCGACAGCAACGACCCCGACCCCGACGCCATCGCCGAACCCCGCCGACGAAGCCGCATCCGATCCGGGCGACGAGGCACGTCCCACCGAAGTCGTCGAGCTGACCTGCTCGTTCCTGTTCGTGTGCACCGGCTACTACCGCTACGACCAGGGCTACACCCCCGACTTCCCCGGCATCGAGAACTTCGCCGGACCCGTCGTCCACCCCCAGGCGTGGCCCGAGGACCTGGACTACACCGACAAGCGGGTGGTGGTCATCGGCAGCGGCGCCACCGCCGTCACCCTGGTCCCCTCGATGGCCGACACCGCCGCGCACGTGACCATGCTCCAGCGCTCGCCCACCTACGTGATGGCGCTGCCCGCACGCGACACGGTGGGCCGACGCCTGCGTCGGGTGTTGCCGGACCGCGCCGCGCTGCCGCTGATCCGGGCCAAGAACGTCGGCCTCACCATGCTCGCCTTCCACCTCTCGCGCGGCGCGCCGAGGCTGATGAAGTCCGTGCTGCGCAGGGGCGCCATCCGGCAACTGCCCGAAGGCTACGACGTGGACACCCACTTCGCGCCCCGCTACGACCCGTGGGACCAGCGCATGTGCTTCGTCCCCGACGGCGACCTGTTCGCCGCGCTACGCGGCGGCCGGGCCTCGATCGTCACCGACACCATCGCCGGCTTCACCGAGACCGGACTGCGTCTGGACTCGGGTGCCGAACTGCCCGCCGACATCGTGGTCACCGCGACCGGCCTGAACCTGCTGGCCATCGGCGGCATGACGCTCACCGTCGACGAAACCCCGATCGAACTGTCCGAGACGGTCGCCTACAAGGGCATGATGCTCTCCGGCGTGCCCAACTTCGCCCTGGCCCTCGGCTACACCAACGCCTCGTGGACGCTCAAGTGCGACCTGGTCAGCCGCTACGTATGCCGGTTGCTCAACCACATGGACGCGCACGGCTACCAGGTGTGCGTGCCACAGGCCCCGCCCGCCGACGCGCCGCTCGAACCGCTGCTCGACCTGAAGTCCGGCTATGTCCTGCGCGGCACCGCGATGTTGCCCAAGCAGGGCCCGACCGCGCCGTGGCGACTGCACCAGAACTACCCGCGCGACGTGCTGCTGTTCAAGCACGGTTCGCTCCAGGACCGGGGGATGCGCTTCGGCCGCGCCACCGCCCGGCCACACCCGGCCGAGCGGGCCGCGCACTGAACGCCCCCCGGGCAAAGGGCAGTTCCGGGGCCGGTCCCCGGGAGAACCGACCCCGGAAGAAAGCGGGTCGTCCGCTCAGCCGTTCGCCGGCTGAGCGGCACCGGCGGCCCGCGCAGGCTCCGTATCGCGCACCAGTTCGCTGCGATACCGCGCGAAGATCAGCAGCGCGTAGTCGATGCCCACGCCGAGCCCGACCAGGATCATCACGAACGGCACCCAGCTCGCGATGGTGAACACCCGGGAGGCGACCACCACCGCGGCCATCGACGAGCCGACCGCGAACAGCGCGGTGACGATGGGCAGTCCGGCCGCGATCAGGGTGCCGAACAGGAAGACCAGGATGACCAGCGCGGCCAGGATCCCCGCGCCCTCGGCACCACTGCTCTCGTTCCGGCCCATCGCCCGGGCCGCCTCGCCGCCCAACTCGACCCGCAGCCCGTCGTGCCGGATCGACCGCGCGGTGTCGTGGATCCGCTCGGTCTGCGCGGTGGTCATCTCCTCCGAGGTACCGGTGAGCACCACCGTGGCATAGCCGACCCGGCCGTCGGGGGAGATCGCCGCCGGATCGTCGTACAGGCTGCGCACCTGCGCCACCATGGGCAGTCCGGCCACCTTGCCGAGCATCGCCTCGATCCGCTGCCAGGTCGCCTCGGTACGCAGGCCGGCCTCGTCGCGCAGCACGATCTGGAGGGTGTCGCCGGCCTCGGCCGAGGCGTGTGCGGCGAGCAGGTCCGACGCCCGCTGCGACTCGGCGCCCGGGATGGAGTAGTCCTCGTGGTAGTCGTCACCGACCGTCGAGGCGACGCCCCAGGTGCCGACGAGAACGACCAGCCACAGCCCCACGACGAGCCATTTGCGGCGATGCGCGAAGCCGGCGAGGCGGGCGAACACCCCCGCTCGTGGGGCCGTGAGGGGAGCTTGTTCGGTGAACGTCATGGGTCTTCCCGGATCGTGTCGATCGGCACAGGCTTCGCCGCTATGACGCGCCCGGCGTGCCGGATGTGACCGATCGGCGCGAGAACCCTCCGACACGACTCGCGCCCGCCAAAAACGGGCGCGTGGCCGGCCCGGTGGCATGGGTCCCGCGTGTGTACGGTCAGCCGCGCAGCGTGCTGCGGCTCGCGCGCCGCAGGAGCCACGGGACGGTCAGGTGGTGAATCGGCGCGATCGCGCCCCACACCACACGGCCGATGCGCCGCTCGTGGCGCACCCGGGTGATCCACACGACACCGTCGTCCCGGACAAGCAGCGTGTTGTGCGCCGTGACCAGGCGTGAACTCGCCGTCACGGTGCACGAGTCGGCGTCGGATGTCGCGATCGACCAGCCCAGCACGTGCGTCGGCGACGGCCGCGGGCCCAGCCGCAACCCGAGCACGAGGGTCCATCCGATCAGCAGCATCCCGCGAAACACGGCCGGCGACCCCTCGAACACCGCCCGGGCCCACTGCTCGGGGGTACGCGCGCGAGCCGTCGCCGTCCCCAGCTCGAACGCCGAGGCGTATTCGGCCCCCGGCAACCCCGCGCCCGGCAGCCCCGCTCCCGACGACTCCGCGCCGGGCGCCGCCACGTCCGGCACCACGATCCGCCGCACCCGCGCGCCACCCACGAAGCATCCTCCCGACACCGACTTGCCAATCCGGTCGATCCTAGGGCGTGCCCGACCCGGATTCGGCGCGGCCCGTCGTTCATTCGCCCTCGTCACACCCTCTTCTCCCGGGCGGGTGCTCGCTTATCGTGGGTTTCATGGACAGTCTGTCGGAGCCCATCGCCGAGAATGTCGATCCGCTGCGCGCGCTCACGTTGGAGACGCTGCGTCGGCGCACCAGCATGAAGTGGCTCGCCTACCCGGAGGATGTACTTCCGCTGTGGGTGGCCGAGTTGGACGTCCCCCTGGCCGAGCCGATCATCCAGGCCGTGACCGACGCCGTCCGGCTCGGCGACACGGGGTATGCCGCGGGCACCGAATACGCCACCGCCCTGGCCGACTTCGCCGCCAAGCGGTGGGGGTGGCACTCGCTCGCGGTCGAGCGTACGGCGATCGTGCCGGACGTGATGCAGGGCGTCGTCGAGATGCTCAAACTGGTCACCGGGCCGGGCGATCGGGTCGTGGTCAACTCACCCGTGTATCCGCCGTTCTACATGTTCCTGAAAAACATGGATCGCCAGGTGGTGGAGGCCCCGCTCGGCGCGGACCACCGGATCGATCTCGACGTACTGGCCGACACCTTCCGTACCGCGACGGCCGCCGGCGGACGGGTCGCCTATCTGCTGTGCAGCCCGCACAACCCGACCGGGACGGTGCACACCGAGGCCGAACTGGCCGCCGTGGCCCGGCTGTCCGCCGAGCACGGGGTGCGCGTCGTGGCGGACGAGATCCACGCGCCGCTGGCGCCGCCGGACCGGTACGTGCCGTACCTGAGCGTCCCGGGCACCGCCGACGGCCTGTCCCTGATGTCCGCGTCCAAGGGTTGGAACCTGGCCGGGCTCAAGGCAGCGCTCGCCATCGCCGGCCCGGCCGCCGCCGAGGAACTGGCCGCGCTGCCCGAGGAGGTGAGCCACGGCCCCAGCCACGTCGGCGTGATCGCGCACACCGCCGCGCTGCGCGACGGTGTCGGCTGGCTGGACGCCCTCCTGGCCGGACTCGCGGCGAACCGGCGGCTCCTGGCCGACCTGCTCGCCGAACACCTGCCGGCCGTGCGCTACACCCCCGCCGAAAGCACCTACCTGGCCTGGCTCGACTGCCGTGACCTCGGCCTGGGCGACCGCCCGGCGGCGTACTTCCTCGACCGGGCCAAGGTCGCGCTGACCTGCGGCGTCGACTTCGGCACCGGCGGCGCGGGACACGCCCGGCTCAACCTGGGCACCCACCCGGACATCGTCACCGACGCGATCCGCCGGATGGCCGCCGCGCTCTGACCACCACACGCATCGCCGGGACGGCCGATCCGCACGGACTCGGCCGTCTCGGCGGGCGCTCAGTCCGTCCGGTTCGGGCCGGCCAGATACTCCAGCGCGTGCAGCAGGTACGCGGCGGAGGGGTCGGTACGGTCGGTGCGCAGCGCCCACAGCGCGACCTCGGTCGGGAACTGTACGTCGGCGAACGCGATCACCACCCCGCTGCCGTCCAGGAACAACCGACTGCGGGCGCTGCCCAGGTCGATCCAGGTCTCGGCGACCGCGAGGGCCGCGGCCTCGTCCGCGCAGGGCAGGTAGGCGAAGCGGCCGTCCACCAGGTCGGGCGGCAGGATCCGGGCGGCGCGGCGCACCTGGGCCAGGTGGGTCTCGAAGGTGTCCGTGTGCTCCCGCGCGGTCCAGGGCAGCCGCGAACGCCACAGCAGGCAGGTGCACCAGGCGGTCACCAATACGGCGTCCGGGTCGACGGCGGACACCGCGTCGGGTCGGCCGGCGGCGTCGGGGTGCGGCCCGGTGCGCATCAGGTGTCGGGCCGCGACCCGCTCGACCACGGCGTCGGGCTGTTCCTCGCTCAACGATCCGATCCCGTTCTCGATACACACGCCGGAGTCGCCGGCGCCCGTCAGGTCACGCTGCACAGCACGGTAGACCACCGAGGCCACCGGGCCGGCCACGCCCCTCCGGGCCGGGCCGAGCGGGTGCCGAGCGGCGTGGGCGCCGGTCTGCTCCGCATCCGGCTCAGGCCGGTGCGCCGACCACTCGATCGGTGGCCGACCGGCCGTGCGGGTGTGGGCGGGGCCGGCCGAAGTCGAGGGACGTACAGCTTGGTTCGTCCGGGTGGGACCAGGCCCCCACGGGGGTGCGCCAGAGGATCTCGACCATGATCCCGTCCGGGTCGTGACCGTGGACGGAAATGCCCATGCCCTGGTCCGTACTGCCGCCGAGCGCGTCGGCCGCCGCCAACCGGTGGCGCGCGCGTCGGAGGTCGGCGATCGTGTCGACCTCGAAGGCGACGTGGTACGGCCCTCGGCCGACGACCGCTCCCGGGCCGGTATTGGCGATCAGGCCCAGATCGTGGCGGATGCTCGACTCGGGCGCGGAGCGCAGCAGGGCCATGGCCGGCCAGTGCGCGGTGGCGGGCAGGCTGCTGACCACCTCCAGGCCCACGACGTCACGGTAGAACCGGGTGGAGAGATCGAGGTCGCGGACGGACATGACGGCGTGGTTGATCCGACGGATCGTCACCGTGCCTCCCTGGGTGACTTGTTCGAGGCGAGCCGCACGCAACGCGGGGTGCGACGCGGGTCGTTCGACGTGGACCGCGCGACGGGGGACGCGCGTTCGGCGCAGGGGAAGTGCGTTCGGCGAAGCGGAGTCGAGCGAACTCCGCCCACAGCGTAGAGTAGTCGCAGCGTGACCGACGGGTCACGTGTCGGATTCGAAAGCTCACAAACACCACTGATGCAACAACTGTCACATCGGCACCCCAACCAGGCTTCAGGGCGGGGTGTTTGGCGCGTTTCAATCTGCCGGCACCGCCTTCCGCTCTCCTAGGGTGACTCTCTGGATGGGCAGTACATCCATCTCCCCCGCCCATTCGTCGCCCGACCGGCCTCGGCCCTCCGGCCACGCCGGATCCCGACGTCGACCCGCGTCGGGAGAGCGCTCCACAAGAGCCCCAGGGCCTTCGGAACCCGGACGGGCCACCTCACCCTGGGTGCGTCCGGGCAGTGCCGACAGTTTCCACACAGGAAAGGTTCGGTCCCTTGCAGCAGGTGAACATGGACGATCACACCGTGTCGTTCGGCGCCGCCCTGCGCCATCATCGTCGACAACAGGGCCTGTCCCTGCGGCAGTTGGCCGGACTCGTGGCCTACAGTCCGGGCTGGCTGAGCAAGATAGAGAACGGCATGTCGACGCCGACCATGCAGTTGGCCCGCTTGTGCGACCGGGAACTGGCAGCCGACGGCGTACTGGCCGCGTTGGCCGGTTCCACGGCCGACGACCTCCCGCCCCGCCTGCGTCCCGCCCAACTCCCGCCCTCCACCGCCGGATTCGTCGGCCGCGAACGCGAACTCCGAGATCTCGACGCGCTCCTGGCACACAGTACGGAGACCGGACTGCCGCTGACGGTCGCCATCGACGGGCCGGCCGGCGTCGGCAAGAGCGCGCTGATGATCCGCTGGGCCGGACAGGTCTCCGGGTCGTTTCCCGGCGGCGTGCTCTACCGCGATCTGCGCGGCTCCTCCCCCGATGCCGAACCGGTGCGTCCGACCGAGGTGTTGGCCGACTTCCTGATCGCGCTGCGGGTGTGTCCGCCCGCCGTCCCGGCCGACCTGGAACAGCGCGCCGCGATGTTCCGCAGCCTGCTGGCCGGTCTGCGCATGCTGGTGATCCTGGACAACGCGGCGGACTCCCGGCAGGTCACGCCCCTGCTGCCGGGAACCGCCGGTTGTGCCGCCGTGGTGACCAGTCGCCGCCGACTGACCGGGATCGCGGTGCGCGCCGGCGCGTCCAAGATCCCGCTCGGACCGATGTCGCCCGCCGAGTCGGTAGCGCTGCTGTGCGCGGTGGTCGGCCCCGATCGGGTGCTCGCCGAGGCGGACGCGGCCCGGAAGTTGGCCCGACACTGTGCCCATCTGCCGCTGGCCCTGCGGATCGCCGCCGAACGCCTGGCCACCCGACCGCACCGCTCGCTCTCGCTGCTCGCCGAGGAACTCGACGACGAGAAAAGCCGGTTGGACCTGCTGGCCGACGCCGACGACCCGCACCTCGCGCTGCGCTCCGCGTTCTTCGGGTCCTATCGCGACCTCGACCCGGAGGCCGCGCGGGCGTTTCGCCTGCTCGGCCTGCATCCGGACGGGCGCTTGGAGGCGTCCGTCGCCGCCGGGTTGATCGGCCGCCCGCTGGGACACACCCGCCGACTGCTGGAAAGCCTGGTCAGCGTGCACCTGTTGGAGGAGACCGGCCCCGACCGGTACCGCCTCGCCACCCTGCTGCGCGCGTACGCGGCCGAACGCGCCGGCGACGAGGAGACCCGGGTCGGCGCCGACGACCCCGGGCCGACCGCCCGCTGACGTACCCGACGGCGCCGGGCCGGCCCTGCTCACCCGGCGCCCTCGGTCAACAACGCCACCAGGCGCGGCACGGTGGCGTGCCGGTAGAACTGCCGCACCGTGATCCGCGGCAGACCGGCCGCCCGCAACTCGGCAAGCAGTCGGGTCGCCAACAGCGAGTTGCCGCCAACCTCGAAGAAGCCCTCGTCAGGCCCGGCATCGGCGCCCAACACCCGCCGCCAGATCTCCCACACCGTCGCGGCCGTCGCCGACTCGGCGGGCGTACCGAATCCGGCGGGCGGATCGGCCGCCATCGGGTCCGGGCCGTTCACAGCCGGCACCGCGTCTTCGTCCGGCGCGGACAGTGCGGCGAGCCGGTCGGTGTCGACCTTCCCGTTCACCGTCAGCGGCAGCGCCGGCACCACGACGGCCCGGCCCGGCACCATGTACTCCGGCAACACCGCCCGCGCCGCGCGCAACACCTGCGCCGGGTCGCCGCCGTCGACCAGCACCAGATACGCGTCGATCCGGGCCTCCGCGCCGTCGTCGGCATTCGCCCCGCGGACCACCACCGCCGCCGCCTCGATCACGCTCGCGTGTTCCAGCAACACCGCCTCGATCTCGCCCAGTTCGATGCGGTAGCCGCGCACCTTCACCTGGGTGTCCAGGCGGCCCAGATGATCGATCCGGCCGTCCGCGCGCAGCCGACCGCGATCGCCGCTGCGGTAGACCCGCTGCCCGGTGTGCGGATCCACCACGAACCGTTCGGCCGTCTGCTCGGGGCGGCCCAGGTAGCCGATCGCCACGCCGGCCCCGCCCACCCACAACTCGCCCGCCACCCCGGGCGGTAGCACCCGCCCCCTCGGGTCGCGCACCGACACCCACCAGCCCGGCAGCGGCGCACCCACGGACCGCGCCTCGTTGGTCGCCCGGGTCGGGGTCAACGGCTGGGCGGTGACGTGCACGGTCGTCTCGGTGATGCCGTACATGTTCACCAACCGGCACTCCGAGTACGAGTGCCGCTCGAACCAGGGGCGCACCATCGGCGGATGCAGCGGCTCGCCGCCGAAGACCACCAGGCGCAGCGCCAGGTCCTCGGCCCGTCTGCGGTCCACCTCGACGAGTTGGGCGAAGGCCGACGGCGTCTGGTTGAGCACGGTCACGCGCCGCTCGACCAGCAGGTCGTAGAAGTCCTCGACCGAGCGGGCCGTCCAGTAGGAGACCACCACCAGGTGGCCGCCGCCGAGCAGGCAGCCCCAGATCTCCCAGACCGAGAAGTCGAAGGCGGTGGAGTGGAACAGGGTCCAGACGTCGTCGATTCCCGGGGCGAGCAGGTCGCGGGTCGCGTCGAGCAGCGCGAGAACGTTGCCGTGCGGCACCTCGACGCCCTTCGGCCGTCCGGTGGAGCCGGAGGTGTAGATCACGTAGGCGGGGTGCGCTGCGCCGACGGCGGGCGGGGAGAACTCGCGGTATTCCGAGGCGCGTTGGCGAATCGTCGCGGGGTCGAGGACGGTGACGGTCGGGGCGGTCCGGTCGGTCGGGTCGGTGGGGTCGGTGGGGTCGCGCGGATCGGCCGGGAAGGCCTTCGGGTCGCCGATCACCAGGCGCAGGCCGGCGTCCGTCGCGGTGTGCCGCAGTCGGGCGGGTGGATGGCGTACGTCGAGCGGCACGTAGGTGCAGCCGGCGGTGAGTACGGCCAGGAGCACCACCACGGTCTCGGCGTCCGGTTCCAGGAGCACGCCCACGCGGTCCCCGGGTTCGGCTCCGGCTGCTCGCAGACCGCGGGCCGTCAGGGCGGCGCGGGCGGCCAACTCCCGGTAGGTGTACGTGCCGTCGTCGTCGGAGAGGGCGATCGCATCGGGTCGCGCGGCGGCCGTCGCGGCGAAGCGGGCATGGATCGTGTCCGCCCGGTCGGGGGCGGGGTCGAGTCGCCGGTCCACGCCGCCCAGGCGCAGCGTGTCCCGGGTCTCGGCCGGGCTCAGCCAGGTGATCGTGGCCAGCGGAGCGGTGTCGGCGGCGGCGTGCAACTCGCGGACGACACGCGCGATGTGCCGACAGATCCGCTCGGCGACCGAGGCGTCGACCAGTCCCGCGTCGTGGCGGCAGGTCAGCGTCGGGGTGCCGGCCGGGTCCGCCGCGGCGTAGAGCGTGAGCGGCACGATCGGGGCCAGGGACGGGCGGTAGTCGGCCCACCCGTCCGGACCGTCGGCGGCGGTGATCAGCACGGTCTGCGGCGCGGGGCCCGGCTCCGCCGGCGCGACCACGATCGGCCCGGCGGCGGGGCAACTCGCCGCGATCAGATGCAGGTAGCGGCCGACCGTGTCGTCCTCGTCCACCCGCACGTCGTGCACATGCGACCCCAGTCGGCGGCATCGGCCGTACGGCGTCGCGGCGGCCACGGTCTCGGCGGCGACGTCCAGGACGGCGAAGCGCTGCCACGGCTCGCCCGCGTGCCGGGCCGACACGAGCGCCACGGCCGCCGGGAGCAGCCGCTCGTACAGCCCGGGCAGCGCGGGCAGCGGCACCGACGCCCACCCGATCCGCCCGACCTCGCTCGGCTCCCCCAGCGCCCAGGCCGGCGCGGCCTCGGGGCGGTTCGCCCGGAACTCCGGCATTTCGGTGGCGAGCGTCGGCACCGTGGGTACGGTCACCGGGTCTGCCGGGATCGGGCCGCCGAACAACACCTCGGCCAGCCGGTGCAGCCCGTAGGGCGACACCGCCACCCGCTCCGCGACCAGGACAAGGTCGGCGACGCCGTCGGCGTACACCAGGACCAACACCCGCAGCGGCCCGGCAGCCGGATGCACCGGCCGCTCGGCCTCCCGCTCCCGCCGCCGTCGGGCGAGCGGATGATCCGAGTCCACGGCCAACACCTGCCGCCACGCGACCCCGACCCTCACCCCCGGCCAAGCTTCGGCAGCCCGCCGCAAGCCGAGCCGCACGGTCTCCTCGTCCACCCCCACCGGCAACCGCCGGACAAGACTGTGGCAGCCCCGCCCAAGCTGCAACGCCCGCGCAGAACGCCCCCGGCAACGCCCGGTCGACACCAAAACGCGAGCCTCGGCCTGTACATCCGACGCATCAACCCCGCCCAGCACCACCCCGCCGGCAGACCCGGAAGCCACGCCCAAGGCGCTCGAACCGGGAGCCGCGCCGACAACAGCGGGCGCGGTCGCCGCGTCCACGGCAGTCGAACCGGTCGAACCGGCGGCCGCACCCAAGGCGGCGGTCACAACGGCGCCATCCACGACCGTGGCCCCGGAGGCCGCATCCACGTTTCCTGGCCCGGTGCCCGGGTCCGACGCGGTCGGTTCGGGACGCGCGTTCACCACCGTCGACCCAACCGCCGTAGCCGGCACGGTCGGTGTGCCCGCACAGCACCTCGAACCGAGCCCGGCACCCGCCGACTCGGACCCCGCATCCGCTGGGTCGGGAACTGCGGCGCCCGCACCCACCGAAGGCGGCGCCATGCCCGCCGGAACAGGGGTCGCACCCGCCGACCCAGCGCCCGCGCCCGCCGCAGCCGGCCCCGCCACGGCCATCCTCGGCTTGGGTCGCACACCGCCCGCGCCGCCCGTCGCGTTCGTATTCGTCGCCTCGCTCTTTCGCATCCGGGCCTCGTTCTTCATCGGACCGTGAACCCCCCGTCGACCGCGAGCAGGCTTCCCGTGACCTGGCGGGCCTCGTCCCCGGCCAGCCACAGGGCCGCGCCGGCCACGTCCGCCGGTTCGACGAGGGAGTTGGTCGGTTGGGCCTGGACGAAGGCTGCCTCGTGTTCGTCGGCCGGGACGTCCAGGGAGCGGGCGATCTCGCCGAGCATGCGGCCCTCCAGGAGCGGATCGTCGCGTACCGATCCCGGGCACAGCGCGTTGACCCGCACCCCATAGGGCGCGTAGTCGAGCGCCGCCGCGCGGGTGAGCCCGATCAGGCCGTGTTTGGCCGCGACGTAGGCGGCGAAGTTGCGGTAGCCGACCATGCCGGCGGTCGAGGAGACGTTCACGATGCTGCCGCCGCGCTGTTCGACCATCACCGGCGCCACCGCCTTCATCAGCCGCCACGCGCCGCTCAGGTCGACGTCGAGCATCAACTGCCACTCGTCCTCGCGGATCTCGTGGATCGGTTTGCCGGAAGGCGCGGCGATACCGGCGTTGTTGAGCAGCACATCGATGCCGCCGAACCGGTCCAGGGCGAGATCGATCGCCCGGTCCACGGTCGACGCGTCGGTGATGTCCGCGACCGAGGTGACCACCTCGACGCCGAACTCCGCGCATTGCCGGGCGGTTTCCGCCAGTTGGGCCGGGGAGGCCAGCGGATACGGCACGCCGGGGTGGTCCGAGGCGACGTCGAGCAGCAACAGGTCGGCGCCCGCCTCGGCATAGCGCACCGCGCAGGCCCGACCCAGCCCCCGACCCGCGCCGGTGATCACGGCGGTCCTGTCCGCGAGTCGCGGTGCGCCGTCGTCGTGTGCGCGGCCCCGGGTCTCCGCCGCGCTCATCGGCTCGGACCCACCGGTTGGCCCACCGTGCCCGCGATCAACCGCAGCAGCGCGTCGGCCTGTTCGGTGGGATACATGTGTCCGCCCGGGAGTTCGGCGGTGAGCAGCGGCGCGGTGGTCACCGCCTGCCACTGCCCGACCTCACGCGCCGAGACCATGTCGTCCGCACTGCCGCGCACGGTGAGAATGGGCGCGGGCAGCGGCCGGTCGACGGTCGGCCGGTAGCGCTCGTGCATCTCGGCGTCCGCGCGCAGCACGGGCAACAGCAGTTCGCGAAACTCCGGGTCGTCCAGCGCGGCCGGCCGGTATCCGACGAACTCGGCGATTCCGTCCAGGAATTGCTCGTCGGACAGGCCGGTGACCTGCCGCCGGCGTGATTGGTACGGGCCGTGCGAGCCGCTGACCACCAGGACCGCGACGCGGATGTCGGCGGTGTCGATCAGGCGATGGGCCAACTCGTAGCCCAGGAAGGCGCCCATGCTGTGTCCGAACACGGCGATCTCGGTACGACCCCGAAGCGCGGCCCGCACGCGCGGGGCGAGTTCGTCGATCGCGGCGCCGATGTCCCGGTGCGGCTCGTCGTCGATCAGCTCTTCCCGGCCCGGCAGTTGCACCGGCACGATGCTCAGGCCGTGTCCTTCGCGCCCCCACCAGGTACGGAAGATCGAGGCGCCGACACCGGCGAAGGGCAGGCACACCAGCGGCAGGGGTTTCATCTCGGCTCCGTTTCGCATCCGCGTGTTCTCCGTTCCCACCCGCACGGCGGGCGTCCTGCTCCCGGCCCCGGGCCTCGCGGCCCGGGTCCGGACGGTTCACCCGCGTCTGCGGGCGGCGGCCAGGTCGGCCAGGCCCTCGCGCAGGGCCGGTTCGGACTCGGGGGGCGGCGGGCGACGGCCCGCGTAGATCGTGTTCAGATACGCCGCGCCCAGGTCCGGACAGATCACGCCGATCTCGCGCAGTTCCGGATCGCCTCGGGCGGCGACCACCGCGCCCAGCAGCGCGGCGCCGGAGGAGCCGCCCAGGGTCAGGCCGGTGGCCGCGCGTACGACCCGGCAGGCCGGCGCGGCGTATTCGTCGGCGACGCGCACGCATACATCCCAGTCGCCCGGACGCAGGAACGACGAGCGTCGGCCGGAGCCGAAGCCGGGGATCTTGGCCGGCCGCGCGCCGCGTTCGCCGCCGGTCGCCGCCGAACCGACCGCGTCCACGGCCACGATCGTGGTGTTCGGGTGGGCGCGGCGGAAGTAGGCGGACAGGCCCGCCAGGGTGCCGCCGGTGGAGATCGCCGCGACCACCGCGTCCGGGCCGACGGCACCGATGCCCCGACCGATGCCCCGGGCGAGTTCGGGTCCCGTCCAGCGTTCGTGCACGTTCGGGTTGGCGGGGCTGCCGTACTGGTCGGTCCAGCGCATGCGCCGGTCGGCGGCGAGGATCCGGCGCACCATGCGCAGCCGTTCGGCGACCGGGTTGCCGGCGGCCGTCGGCTCGACCAGGACCACGTCGGCGCCCGCGTCCGCCATCAGCGTGATGCTCCGGCGCGGGGTGTCGCGGTCCACCACGAGGGTGCACCGATAGCCCCGGGCGCGGCAGATGCCGGCGAGCGCGACGCCCAGGTTGCCGGAGGTGGACTCGACGATCGATCCGCCCGGCTCCAGGCCGCCGTTGCGTTCCAGGTGCTCGATCAGGGCGTGCGCGGTACGGGCCTTGATCGATCCGTACGCGTTGGCCCCTTCGAGCTTGAGCCACAACCGGCGGCCGATGCCGGACACGGGCAGTACCAGCGGTACGAGCGGGGTGCCGCCGATCCCGAGTTCGCCCGCACCGGCGGTCGGCAGGGGGAAGTCCGTTCCCAGGCAGGGTGGTCCGGTCGGTCCGCGATTCATCCGCTGCGCTCCCCCGCCCGTGCCCCTGCCCCTGCTCGTGCCCGGTAGTAGCCGAACCGGAGTTCGGCGGTGTGTCGACCCGCGTGGTCGCGCAGCCACAGGTCGGCCGGTCCCGGCAACATCTCCGAGACCACGATCGGGCCGTGCGCCCGGTCGTAGTGGCGCGAGAACAGGTCGGCCAGCACCGGTACCTCGAAGTCCACGAAGATCGGCTTGGGTTCGCCGGCGAAGCGCACATAGACCTGGTCGGGGAACCCGTACCGGTCGCGCAACCGGCGCATCCGGGTGCGGTTGGCCGGGTGCAGACCGCTCCACGATCGCGGCGGCGGCGCGGGGATCCGCCAGGTCTCCCGGTGCACGACGGTGCGGCCCACGGTCAGCCGGGGCAGGTGCGGGACGTCGTCGAGGGCGCGGAACATGTCCTCGGCGCCGATCAGTCGGGCGCCGGTGAACGGCGTGAAGATCGACTCGACCTCGTCGCCCCAGGACGGCAGCGGCGGTCTGGTCAGCAGTACCCGACCCAACGTCGGGCATTCGAGCACGAGTTCGCCGCCGTCGAGGCGCACCCGCAGGTCGGCCGCGCGGCCGACCCGTCCGGGCGGGCGGGGGCTGGTACCCAGGAACTCCACCTCGGGCAGCACCTCTGCGCGGGCCAGCGTCTTGCGCCCGTGTGCCAGGACCGGATCGCAGATCCGCGCGTCGGTCAGCTCCTCGATCAGGCCGCCGATCTCGGCCTCGAATCCGGCCCGGTCCGGATGCAGCGCCGGCCACAGGCCCTGGAGCAACTGGTCGTGCAGGCCGTGTACTTCGCCGACCACGACGGTGAACGCGTCGGCGTTGATCGCCGCCTCGTCCGGCGCGGCGACGAACAGGTCGGCGCCCGCCACGCACCACGTGTCGAAGTCGACCCGGGCCGCGGCCCGTTTCGCCCAGTCCATGTCGAGCCGCACCCGGGGCCGGTCGGCGTTGGCGCGCAGCCGGTCGGTGAGCGCCGAGGGCCCGTCCATCCGGGTCCGGTCGTCGATCTTGCGCAGCCGCTCACCGAGCCCGGCCGCATCGGCAGCGGCCAACACCAGGTCCAGCGGCACGCTTTGCCCGCCGAACGTGTCGGCGAACCACTCGGTGATCTCGGCGACCAGTCGTCGCCGCCGGGCCAGCGACAGTTCGAACAGCAGGTCCAGGAGCATCGGCGCCTCGTCGGTGAGATACCGGTGCAGCGGGCGGCCGAGGTCGAAGCGCGGCCAGGGGAAGCGTCCGTCCTCGACCAGGATCGACCGGTCGGCGTAGTGCCGACCCGCGTCCTTGTCCGCCGCGGCCCCGGTGACCTCGGTGAACGTGCGCCCGACGGCGGACAACGCCTCGCGGCGCGCCGCCAGGGACGGCGCCTCGTGGAATCGCTGTCGGCGCAGGTCCAGTTCGGCCAGTACGCCGCGCCATCGCCGGCCCGCCGGGCCGGACAGGCGTGCGGCGAACTCGGTGAGCGGGCGCAGCGGATCGATCAGGCCGACCGGGACGGTCAGCCCGAAGCGCACCGAGCCGCGCCGGTCCAGCGCGCGCAGCAGGTCGAGCGTGCCGTCGAGGTCCAGGCCCTCGGCGGCGGCCAGTTCGGCGGCGGTGGTCCGCCCGTCGCAGCGCGCGACCAACGCCCGCTCGGCCGGCGTCCGGGGCGGCTCGACCCGTTCGTCCAGGGTGATCGGCCACCGGTCGTAGCGGACCGCGAACTGCCGCCCGTCCCGCTCGACCAGATTCGGCGGCACGCGCGGCGCCACCTCGGCGAGCACGTCGGGATCGGCGCTCATCACGTCGGCGATCGCCTGCGCGGCCCAGTGGGTCCAGGCGGTCGCCAAGCGCACCGGGGCCGGCTCCCCGAGGTCGAGCCGAAACGGCTCGTCCGGGCGCACCCGCGCCCAGGCGACCGGACCGAAGAAGCTGGTGCTCTCGTTCTTGGCGCACATGCGCTGGAGGTACATCGCGGCCAGCAACACCCGTCGCCGGTCGGCCGAGCGCAGCCGGCTCGGGTCCGGGTCGGTCCGCAACCAGTGGTGCAGGCGTTCGTAGGCTCCCCGGCTGGAGAGCAGGACGGCCTCCAGGAAGCGCGGATCCGCGCAGGTGCGCAGCAGGCGGCGCACACACTCGGCGATCAGGTCCGCGTCGGCCGATCCGCCCACGACGGCGGCCTTCCCGCCCGCGTGCGGATCGGCCGGGTCCGGGACGCGCAAATCCTCCAGCGACTCGTAGGCGAACCCGGTGGATTTGACCAGCGCCCAACCGGATAACCGCCAGGGCCCCTCGGCCGCCGGCCCGGACGCGGGCACCGATCCCGCTTGCGACCCCTGCGGCTCAGGGACGTCCGTCTCGTCGCCCATCCCTAGTCGTCCTCGTACAGGAAGGTCTTCCAAACGGTCATCATGTACGCCAGCGCGCGTTTCTCGATCGTGGTCAGCTCCGGGTGCCAGACGTCGAAGAGCAGCACCGCGCGGCCCGACTCGGCCTCGTTCCACACCTCGTGCTCGAACGAGTCGTCGAAGACGATGGCCCGGCCCTCGCTCCAGGTCCGGGTCTCGTCGGCGACCCGCATCCGCCCGCCGTCGGGCACCACCAGGCCCAGATGACAGCGCACCCGGGCGTTGATGAAGCCGCAGTGCGGTGCGACATGGGTGCGCGGACCCATGATGGAGAAGTAGCACATGCCCGAATCGGCCACCCCGTCCGGCTCGGACAGCACCTTCATGGTGCGCGGGCAGCGGGCGATGTGCTCCGGGTAGGAGCGGCCGAGCAGGTGGAAGTAGTACGCGTTCCAGTCGCCCGCCTCGGCCAGGTTCCCGGAGTTGGGGTGTCGGACGGCGTCGGCGGGGACCAGCCCGCCGACCGCCTCGAACTCCTCCCGGATCGCGCCGTATCCGGCCTCCAGGTCGGCGATCCAGGGGAACTGCCGTCGGTCCCACCACGGTTGCGCGGTGAGGCCGGGAAGCAGGACTTCCGGGCGCTGCACCGCGTCCTCGTCGGCGGGCTCGCGCCACGAACTGACCTCCAGGCCGTCCAGGATCCGGGTCAACCGGGACCGGTCCAGGTGCTGTTCGTCGATCCACCGGTCCAGGAACGGCCGACTGTCGTTGACCCACGCGGGCATCCCGCGCTCCTTCCTTCCGTGCCCACGAGGGGCGTTCGGGTGTGCTCAGGGCCGACGTGACGGACGTTCCGGCCGAGGCGCGGCGAGGTCGGCGGTTCCCGGGTCGACGTCGGCGTCGCCCGTGCGCGGCAGCCTGGTCGGGACGTCGAACCGGGCGCCGACCGCGATCAGGTCGGCCACGGTCGCGCGCGGCAGCGGGATCCCCGTCGCGCGGGCCTGTCGGCTGCGATGTTCCGGGGCGCCGGGGACGCTCGCGTGTGCCCCGGCCGCCTCGGCGTCGGCGATCAGCGCGGCGGTGTCCGCGATCATCGCCCGATACGGCTCCAGGCCGCCGAACGCCTCGGGGTCGATCGCGATCAGGCAGACGCCGGCGATCTCGCCCCGGCCGGTGGAGTCGGGTGGGCGCTGCGAGCCGGCCAGGGTCGGCGTAGCGTCGTCGATCGCGGCCAGACCGCCGAGCAGGGCCGCGCCGAGGGCCAGGCCGAAGCCCTTGTGCGCGGCCACCGGGCTGCCCAGCGGCAACAACGCGCCGCCCGCCAGGTAGTCGGCCGGGTCCCGGCTGGGACGCCGTCCCGCGTCCACGACACACCCCTCGGGCAGTGCCTCGCCGCGCGCCGCGGCGGCGGTGATCTTGCCTTCGGCGAGCAGCGCCATCGACACGTCCACCACCACCGGGTGATCGGTGCCGGGCACGCCGAGCGCCCAGGGGTTGGCCGCGAGGAACCGTCCCGAGCCGCCGGGCGGCGCCATCACGCCGACACCGGGACCGGCGGCTCCCACGGTGAGCATCCCGACCAGACCGGCGTTCGCGAGCAGTTCGCAGTAGTGCCCGAGCCGGCCGATGTGGCCGCAGTGTCGGATGGCCACCACTCCGACGCCGTGTTCGATGGCCAGGGAGGCCACCAACTCGCAGGCCATCCGGGCCGAGTAGTGCCCGAACCCGCGACGCGCGTCGAGCAGTACGCTCGCCCGGCGCCGGCGCAGCACGTGCGGCCGGGCGCCGGGTATCAGGTCGCCGCGCTCCGCCTCGGCGACGTATTGCGGCAGCCGCAACACGCCGTGCGAGTCGTGTCCGGCCAGGTTCGCGCCGACCAGGTGTTCCGCGACCTCGACGGCCACCTGCCCGCCGGCTCCCATGCGGCGGCAGACCGAGTCGACGAACAGGGTCAACTCGGCGGGTGGTACCCGGATCGCGTCCGCGTCGGTCGACGCGGCACGGATCGGCGGCAGCGTCGGCGCGGCCGACGGTGCGGGGCCGGGCGCCCTCGGGTCAGTCCACATCGGACGTCCACATCCGCATCACGAACTCCATGGCCCGGCGCTCGACGTCGGTCAGATCGGGGTGCCAGGTGTCCACCAGCAGCACCGCCCGGGGGCGGTCCGAGTCGTTGGCCACCTCGTGCTCGAACGAGTCGTCGAAGACCGAGCACCGGCCCTCCCGCCAGGCCCGGGTCTCGGTGCCCACCCGCATGCGACAGTCCGGCGGCACGATCAGGCCGAGATGGCAACGAATCCGGGTGTTCACGAAGCCGCAGTGCGGCTTGACCCGGGTTCGCGGCGCCAGCATCGAGAAGTAGCAGATCCCGGCGTCGGCCACCCCGGGCACCGCCGCCAACGCCTCGGCCGTGGCCGGGCATTGCGCCAGATGCTCGGGGAACGTGGTCCCCATGGTGTGGAAGTGGTACGCGTTCCAGCCGCCGGTCGCGGCCAGTTCGCGCTCCTCGGGGTGCCGGTCGATCCCGTCGCTCGCGAACTGCTTCTCGAACTCGTCGCGGATGCGCGGGTATCGGCTCTCCAACGCGTCGACCCACGGATACCGGTCGGGGTCGTGCCAGGGCGAGGCGGCCAGTCCGGGCACCAGGATCGCGGGGGATTGCAGGTGCCCGGCCCGGGATCGCACCGGGTCGTCGGGATCGAGACCGCGGTAGATCCGGTCCAACTCGTCCGGGTCGATGCCCTGTTCGGCGGCCCAGCCGGTCAGGGCCCGGGCGCTGTCCTGCGGCGTGGGCTCACGCATCGTGTTCGTGGCCTTCCGCTCAGCTCGCCGACGGGCGCGCGGCGGACTGCCGCGCCTCGGCCTCGGCCCGCCGGGCGAGCCGGTCACGCAGGCTCTTGGGACGCATGTCGGTCCACACCCGTTCGATGTGGGCGAGGCAGTCCTCCCGGGACCCCTCGACGTCGACGCCGTCCACCCGCACGATCCGCCAACCGACCGGCACATCGCGGCCGACCGCCCAGATCGAGTACTGCTCCTCGTCGTTGATCACGACCGACCAACGGGTGTCCTCGACCGTCATGGTTGTTCTCCGCTCATCACGTTGTGTTGCGTTTCCGATGAAGTGGCGGCCGGTCGCACCGGTCGCGAGGGGATATCTCCGGGGACGAGGATCGCCCGTGCCAACACGTCGGTCACGTCCACGACCGGGACGCGGCCCGCCCGGGCCGGGGCGATCACCGACAGTTCGGTACAGGCCAGCACGACGCAGTCCGGATCACCCGTCCGGCGCGGCAGCAGGCCCTCGATCCAGCGGGCGAACTCCCCGCGCAGCGCCTCGACGGGGTCACCGCGCTTGACCCGATCGATGAAGTCGTCGGTCTCCGCCTGACGGGCCGCGTCCGGGTAGCGGGCGATCGTGTCGGGCGCCAGGTGCGGCTCGTACAGGCGCAGTTCGGCCGTCGCCTCGGTGGCCAGCAGCAGCGGCCGACGCAGCCGGCGGCGGCGCAGCGCGACACCGGTCTCGGCGAGCAGGTCGAAGACGGGTACGCCGACCGCGTCGCACAGCTCGGTCCGGTAGGCGTGTGTGGTCGCCGAGGGGATGGCGATCGCGTCCGCCCCGGCACGCTCCAACCGCTCCACCGTATCGAGCAGTTGCGGCAGCGGGCTCTCACCCCGCCCGAGCAGGTGCTCGATCCGGCTGGGCATCGGTTCGGAGACCAACACCGCCGCCGGGTAGTCGGCGTCGTCGCTCGCGCCGGACAGGCGCAGCAGGCGTTCGTAGAAGTACACGGACGCGAGCGGACCGACGCCGCCGACGATGCCGATGCGTTTCATCAAGGCCCAGCCTCCTCGGGGAACGATGCCGATCCGGCGGGGCCGTCGGGACACAGCGCGGTGTCCACGCCGATGCGCAGCAGCCGGGCGAACTCGGGCACGTGCGGCGGGTTGGCCAGGTCGTGGTGGGTGCCCGGCACCGGCACCACATGCAGCGCGGCATGCGTACGTCGACCCCAACTCGCGGGCACCACGGCTGGGTTGGTCAGCGTCGGGTGCCGCTCGCTCGCGGTGAACAGGTGCAGCGGGGCGCGCACCCGGGTGGTGGAGTGATGGCCCTCGGCGGCACGCCCGTTCGCGGTGAACACATCGATCATCCGGCGCAGCGTGCCGGCGTCGGCGTAGCGGGACAGCCGGTCCCGCGCGGTGAGGTGTCCGGCCAGCAGGGTGAGCACCGCGTCGTCGTCGGCCCGGCTCAGCCCGGAGCGGGTCAGGCCCTGGGTGATGCCGAATCGAGCCAGTTCGCCGGTGTTCGCGTACCACTCCTCGACCTCGTCCTCGCCGAACGCGCGGGCGTCGATCACCCCGACGAACGCGACCGCCTCGCCGGCGGCCTCCAGGAGCGCGGCCATCTCCACCACGACGTTGCCGCCGAAGGACCAACCCGCCAGCAGATAGGGGCCGTTCGGGGCGACCTTGCGGACCTCCTCGACGTAGCGCCGCGCCATCTCCCCCAGGTCGGTCAGCGGGGCGGTGTCGCTGCTGTACCCGATCGCCTCGATCCCGTAGACCGGCCGCCAGTCGCCGAGTTCGCGAACCAGGTGCACGTAGCAGCACACGTCGCCGGACTGCGGGTGTACCAGGAACAGCGGTGGTCCGGGCAGGTGTTCGTCGCCGAGCGGGACCACCAGGTCGGGTCCGTCGGGCGAGGGCTCGGCCAGGGCGGTCGCGGCGGCGGCCAGCCGTTCGATGGTGGGGTTGCGGAAGAGGGTGTGCAGCGGCAGGTCCAGGCCGGTCCGGCGGCGGATCGTCTCGACCAGTTCGACCGCCTTGAGCGAATGGCCGCCGAGTTCGAAGAAGTCCTGATGCACGCCGATCGGGGCCCGACCGAGCACCTCCTCCCACACGCCCAGGAGCCGCATCTCGGCCCGGTTGCGCGGCGTCACCACCGCCTCGCCGGAATGCGGTTCGGGCGCCGGCGGGCGGGCGGCCAGGGCCCGGCGGTCGAGTTTGCCGTGCGCGGTGGTGGGCAGCGCGTCGAGTGCGACGTAGTGGCCCGGGCGCAGGTGCTCGGGCAGTACGTCGGCGATCGCCCGGCGCAGCGCGCGCAGGTCGGGCCGTCCGGCGGCGCCGACCACGTAGGCCACCAACTCGGCGCCGTCCGGCCCCCGGTGCGCCACCACGGCCGCCGCGCGTACCTCCGGGCGGGTCAGCAACGCGGCCTCGACCTCGCCGGGTTCCACCCGCACGCCGCGCACCTTGACCTGGTCGTCTCGGCGGCCGTGGAAGATCAGCCGGCCATGGAAGTCGACCCGGGCCAGGTCCCCGGTGCGGTACCAGCGGCTGCCGGGCGGCCCGTACGGGTCCGGCAGGAAACGCTCGGCGGTGGCGGCCGGCGCGCCCGGGTAACCGATCGAGACACCCGGGCCGCCCAGGTAGAGTTCGCCGATCGCGCCGGTGGGCAGCGGCCGACCGGCGGCGTCCAGGACCAGTGCCCGGGTGCCGGGCAGCGGCGCGCCGATCGGGATCGACCCGGCGTCGAGGTCGGCGTCGGTGATGCGTCGGAACGTGGACGTCATGGTGCACTCGGTGGGCCCGTACTGGTTGACCACCACGATCCCGGTGCCCAGCCGGCGCACCCGGCGCAACACCTCCGCGCTCGGCTCCTCGCCGCTGAGCAGAATCAGCCGCAACCGGCTCGCGGCGGGCGCGGCGTCGGCATCGCCGTCGGCGACCGCGGTCAACACCCCCAGCAGCGACGGCACCACGGACAACAGCGCCGTCACCGCGCACCGGTCGACCGTGGTCAGAATCGCCCTCGGGGCGCGTGCGTGTTCGTCGGCCGGCAGCACCAGGCGGGCGCCGGCGGCGAGGGTGCCGAAGATGTCCCGGATCGCCGCGTCGAAGGAGACGGCGGCCACCTGGAGCACGGTGTCCTCGGCGCCGATCTCGAACTCGGCGGCGAGCAGGCGGAGATACCGGCTCGCCGCCGCGTGGGTGGTGGGCACCGCCTTGGGCAGGCCGGTGGAGCCGGAGGTGAAGGTCACGTAGGCGAGGTCCGCCGGGCCGGCGGGGGAATCCGGAGGGTTGTCGGCCTCGATGGTCGACGCGGACACCACCGCCGACCCGGCGAACCGGTCCGTCGCGTCGCCGGTCGGTGACGCCTCGTCGGTCAGCACCAGGGACGCACCCGCGTGGGTCAGCAACAGCCGGATGCGCTCGTCGGGTTGGCTCGGGTCGAGCGGTACGGCGGCGGCGCCGGTCCGGAACACCGCGAGCAGGCCCACGACCAGCTCGATCGACCGGGGCAGCAGCACGGCGACGAATACGCCGGGCCGGGCGCCGGCCGCCCGCAGCCGCCGGGCCAGGCCGTTCGCGCGCCGGTCCAACCCGGCGTAGGTGACCACCTGTTCGCCGAACTCCAGGGCCGGGGCCGTCGGCCGTTCGGCGGCGCGGGCGGCGACCAGGGTGTGCAGGCAGGCGTCCTGGGACCCGGTGGGCGCGTCGATCGGCAACAGGCCTTGTGCGGCGGCCGGATCGAGCAGTTCGGGTCCCGCCGTCGAGCCGTCCGGGCGGGCGAGGGCCGTGGTGAGCACACGCCGGAAGGTGTCCGCGATGCCGTGCGCGGTCGTGGGGTCGTAGAGCGCCGTGGCGTAGGCCAGCGAACCGGTCAACGTGCCGTCGGGGCGTTCGGTGAGGGTCAGGGCGAGGTCGAACTTCGCGCTGTGATGCGGGACCCGTACGGATTCGGTTCGCACCCCGGGCAGGTCAAGCGCATCGGCCTCGTCCCGGTCGAGCGCGAACATGATCTGGAACAGCGGGTGTCGGCTCAGTTCGCGCTCCGGCCGCAGCTCCTCCACCAACCGCTCGAACGGCAGGTCCTGATGCGCGGTCGCGTCCAGGACGGTGGCCCGCACCTCGCGCACCAGGTCCGCGAACGCGCGCTCCTCCCCGGCGTACGTTCGGAGTACCAGGGTGTTGACGAACGGGCCAATTGCATCGGCCAGTTCGGGATACTGGCGACCGCGACCCGCCGTCGGGGACCCGAGCACGACGTCCGTACTCCCGGAGAGCCGGGCCGCGGTGACCGCGAACGCGGCGCACAGGATCACAAACGGCGTGGCCCCCAGCTCGCGCGCCACCTCGGCCGTACGCCGCGCGACAGTCTCCGGCAGCTCGAAGTCGACCGAGGCGCCCTTCTCGTCGAACATCGCCGGTCGGCGTCGGTCGCCGGGGATCTCGGTGGCGGTCGCTCCGGCCAACTTCTCGCGCCAATAGGCGAGATCAGCCGCGCCTCGGGTGGTGTCGGCACGCTCCCACGCGGCGAAGTCGGCATATTGCAGCGGCGGTCGAGCAGGCTCGGGCGGCATCGATACCGACGCCGATACCGACCCGGATCCGGACTCGAACCCGGCGAGCGCCCGATACCCGGCACCGACCTCCGCCCAGAACAGCGGCAACGACCAACCGTCGACCACCGCGTGGTGCATGACCACCACCAACAGGTGGTCCTCGGCGCCGATCCGGATCGGCGTGGCCCGGAACAGCGGCCCGCGCGCCAGGTCGAACGGCTCGGCGCAGCGCCGCCGCGCCTCGGCGAGCGCCGCCGCTTCCGCGTCGCCCGGATCCGCCGTACCCGGGTCGTACACCTCGTCCCACGGCGCCCACACCGGGTCGGTCACCTGTACGGGGCCGTCGGGGCCGGCCGTGAACCGCCCGCGCAGCACGTCGTGTCGGGTCAGGACCCCCTCGACGGCCCGACGCAGCAGGGCCGGGTCCACCCTGCCGCGCAGCCGCAGCACGGACGCCACGTTGTAGTCGGCGCGATCCGGGCGCAGCCGGTCCAGGAACCACAGTCGCCGCTGGAGGAACGACAGCGGCGCCGGGCCCGGTTCGGCGCGCCGAGGGATGCGCTCGACGGGCCGCTCCGGGTCGAGCGCGGCGGCGAACTCGCGCACCGTGGGCCGGTCGAAGACCAGTCGCACGGGCGCCTCCACCGCCAACTCCTCGCGTAGCGCGGCAACCAGGCGCGCCGCGCGCAGCGAGTGCCCGCCCAGTGCGAAGAAGTCGTCGTGCGCGCCGACCCGTTCGACGTCCAGGACCCGCGCCCACACCTCGGCGATCCGCGACTCCCGCTCGCCGACGGGCGCGACATACGCGGCGCTCGTCCGGGGTGGGGGCGGGTCGGGCAGCGCGCGGCGGTCGAGCTTGCCGTTCGGCGTCAGCGGCAACTCGTCGAGTTCGACGATCAGCGGCGGCACCAGGTATTCCGGCAGGCTCTCCCGCAACCACTCCCGGGCGAGCACGCCGGGGTCCCGGTCGTCGTGGCCGGCGCGGCGCACCAGGTAGCCGACGAGCACGCGGTCCAGCCCCTCGCCGTGCACCCGCACCGCCGCACGGGTGATGTCGGGGTGGGCCAGCAGGCGGGCCTCGATCTCGCCGGGCTCGATGCGATGGCCCCGGATCTTGACCTGGTGGTCGGCCCGGCCGAGGAAGTGCAGCCGGCCGTCGGGGCGGTAGCGGACCAGGTCACCGGTGCGGTACATCCGGGCCCCGGCACGGCCGGCGCCCGCCGCGAACGGATCGGGCAGCAGCCGCTCGGCGGTCCGGCCGGGGTCGGCGGCGTAGCCGCGCGCCAGACCGAGGCCGCCGATGTACAGCTCGCCGACCACGCCGATGGGCACGACGGCGAGACGGTTGTCGAGCACGTACAGCGACGTGTTCAGCAGCGGGCGGCCGAGCGGTGGGGCGGCCGGGTCGGGGGTGCCCACGCCGGGCGTGGCGGGGGTGTACTCCACGAGGTGTGCGGCGGACCAGATGGTGGTTTCGGTCGGGCCGTACACGTTCCACAGGCGCGCCACCCGTGCACGGATGCGCTCGGCGAGCGGTCCCGGCAGTGCCTCGCCGCCGCACAGCGCCCGGATCTCGCCGCCGGGCCAGCCCGCGTCCAGCAACATCGCCCAGCCGGCGGGGGTGGCCTGGACCACGGTGGCGCCGGCGTCGGTCAGCGCGGCGCCGAGCCGGCCGCCGTCCGTGAGCACCGCCTGCGGGAGCACCTGGACCCGGGCGCCGGCCGCGAGCGGGACGAGCAGTTCCAGCACCGCGATATCGAACGAGACGGTGGTCAGCGCGCCGACCACGGACGATCCGTCCAGGGACAGGCGTTCGATCATGTCCCGGGCGACGTTGGCCACGCCCCGGTGGGTCACCATGACACCCTTGGGCCGACCGGTGGAGCCGGAGGTGTGGATCAGGTAGGCCACCTGGTCCGGGTCGGGTGCGGCGGCGGTCGGGCGCGGGGCCGCCGCGTGGTCGGGGACGGTGTCGAGGTCGAGCACCGGCACCCCGAAGTCGGCCCAGGGCATGGTCCGCGCGGTGGCGGCGTGGGTGAGTACCAGTCGGGTCTCGCTGTCCGCGAGGAGGGCGCCGATTCGGGCCGTGGCGTGGCTCGGGTCGATCGGCAGGTAACTTCCGCCCGCGCGCAGCACGCCGAGCAGCGCGATGACCAGGTCCACGGAACGGTCCAGGCAGACCGCGACCACACCCTCGGGCGGCAGGCCCAGGGCTTCGAGCCGGGCGGCCAACCGGTCGGCTTGGCCCATCAGTTCGGCGTAGCTCACCGTACGCTCGCCGCAGCCGAGCGCGATCGCCTCCGGGGTGCGTCGGGCCTGCTCGGCGATCAGTTCGGGCAGCGTGGCGCCGTCCGGGTCGCGGACCTCGCCGCGTCCCCACTCGTGGACGAGGGTGGCCAATTCGGCCGGGTCGGCGAGCGGAAGCCGGGCGGGGGGCAGGTCCGGGTAGGCGGTGGCCGTGTGCATGAGGCGGATGTAACCGGCGGCCAGGCGATGGATGGTCGCGGACTCGAAGAGATCCGGGTCGAAGACGATCGATCCGGTGATCGGGGCTTCGGGCCCGGCCTCGGTCAGGGTGAGCGCGAGGTCGAACTTCGATGTGGTGACCGGCAGCGGCACGGGACGCAGGCGCGGGCCCGACCGGGTTTGCGCATCCGGCGCGGACTCGTGCTGGTGTGCGAACAGCACCTGGAACAGCGGGTTTCGGCTCAGGTCACGGCGGGGGTGGAGGTGTTCGACCAGGTGCGCGAAGGGCAGGCGCTGGTGGGCGTACGCGCCGAGCGCGGTCTCGCGGACCCGACCGATCAGGTCGACGAAGCTCGGCGAGTCGGCCAGTTCGGTGCGCAGCACCACGGTGTTCACGAACGTGCCGAGCATCGCCTCCAGCTCGGGGCGATCCCGCCCGGCGACCGGGGTGCCGACCGCGATGTCGGTCTGCCCGCCGAGCAGGGCGAGTTGCGCCTTGAAGCCGGCGAGCAGGGTCATGAACGGCGTCGCGCCGTGTCGTACGGACAACGCGCGCACCCGATCGACGGTCGCGGTGGGCAGGGTGAAGCGCACCTCGGCGCCGGCGCGCTCGCTCGCGGCGGGCCGGGGATGGTCGGTGGGCAGCGTGAGTTCGGGCAGCCCGGCCAGTCGTTCGGCCCAGTAGCGCAGGTCGGCGGTCTCGGTCTCGGCGGCGCGGGCGCGCTGCCAGGCGGCGAAGTCGGTGTACTGCCGGGCCGGCGGATCCTCGGGCAGCGGCCGGCGGGCGCGGGCGGCGGCGTAGAGACGTGCCAGTTCGTCCCAGGTCCGGGCCATGGCCGGCCCATCGGTGGCGATGTGGTGCACCGTCAGCAGCACCAGCGCGGAACGGTCGACGCAGCGCAGCACGGCCGCGCGCAGGGGCAGTTCGCCGGCCAGGTCGAACGGCCGGTCGGCGAGGCCGGCGACCCTTCGGGCGAGGCGGCGCAGGGCGTCGGGGTCGGCCGGGTCGCCGAGTTCGGTGCCGTCGACCGTCTCGATCGACACCGGGCCCGCGGGACGGAGCACGGGCCGGGGCAGGCCGTCGACCTCGGTGAAGACGGTCCGCAATACCTCGTACCGGGCGACCAGCGCGGTGAGTGCCCGGCCGAACGCGTCCGGGTCGAACTCGTCCCGGAACCACATGCATTGCGGCACGTTGTATTCCGGGGCCCGGCCCAGGACGCGGTCGACCAGCCAGACCCGTTCCTGCTCGAACGAGGCCACGATCGGGGCGTCGGCCGGACGCCGGGGCAACGATCCCGAGTACGTGTCCGACGAATCGGGCCCGGGACCGGCCAGCCGCGCCCGGGCCGCGCGCAGTCGTTCCACCAGGCGCGGGTCACGCGCACCGGTCCGCTCAGTCATCGCAGCCCCCGGCGGGCATGTCGCCGTCGGTCGGTTCGCCGAGCAGTTCGGCCTCGATGGCGGCGGCGAACCCCGCGATCGTCGGATGCTCGAAGAGCAGCACCAGCGGCAGTTCCGCGTCCAGGGCGCGGCGCAGTCGGGAGACGATCCGGGTGGCCAGAAGCGAATGACCCCCCAGGGCGAAAAAGTTGGCGTCGGCGTCGTCGGCGGCCAGGAATTGCGCCCAGACCTCGGCGACCAGGAGTTCCGCGTCGGTCTCGGGGGCGCGGATCGGGCCGGGTGACGGGGCCGGTCGGGCGTCCCGGTCCGGTGCGGGCAGTCGTTTGCGGTCCACCTTGCCGTTCGGGCTCAGCGGCAGTGCGTCCAGCAGGGTCAGGCGGGTGGGCACCAGATACGGCGGCAGCCGTTCGCCCAGATAGGCGCGTACGTGTTCGGGCTCGGGGCGGGTGCCGGCGGCGGCCACGAGGTAGGCGAGCAGACGGTGGTCGCCGGGCGTGGGCTCCCACTTGGTGACCACCGCATCGGCGATGTCCGGGTGTGCGACCAACATGGCCTCGATCTCCCCGAGTTCGACCCGGATGCCGCGAATCTTGACCTGATGGTCGACCCGGCCCAGGAACAGCAGTTCGCCGTCCGGGCGGCGGATCGCCCGGTCGCCGGTCCGGTACAGCCGCTCCCCCGGGACGTCCGGGTCGGGTACGAACGCCTCGGCGGTGCGCCGCGGGTCGTTCCAGTAGCCGCGCGCCAAACCCGGTCCACCGACGTGCAGTTCCCCCTCGACGCCGACCGGGACCGGCCGCAGGTCGGCGTCCAGGACGTGCACCCTGTAGTTGTCCAGGGGCAGGCCGATCGGCACCGTGTCGGCTTTCGCGTCCTCGGGGCCGCAGACGTGGTGGGTGGCGTCGATGGATGCCTCGGTCGGGCCCCACTGGTTGTGCAACCGGGCACCCCGCGCGTCCAGATGCGTTCGGAAGCGGGCCACCAGGTCCGGGCGCAACGCCTCGCCGCTGGAGACCACGACCCGCAGCCGGTCGAGTCCCACGGGCCCGACGGCATCGAGTTCGTCGAGGAACAGGCCGAGCATGCTGGGGACGAACTGGAGCACCGCGACCTCGTGTTCGACGGCCGCGCGCAGAATCTCCCGGGGGTCGCGGTGCAGGCCGGGTTCGAGCATGACCACGGTGCCGCCGACCAGCCACGGCCAGAACAGCTCCACCGCGGAGTCGTCGAAGCTGAGCACCGTCTTGTGCAACACCCGGTCGCCGACGGCCAGACCGTGGCGGCGGTGCATCCACCACATGCGGTTGACCCAGCCCCGGTGCGGGTTGGCCACGCCCTTGGGCTTACCGGTCGAGCCGGAGGTGTAGTAGATCGAGACCAGGTCGTCGGGGTCGACACGGACGTCGGGCGGGGTGTCCGACCGGGCGTCGGGCGGGACCTCCGACCGGGCGTCGGGTGCGGTCGAGTCGACCGTGATGGTACGGATCCCGGCGTCGGCCGGCAGCGCGTCGCCCGCCGAGGCGTCGACCACGCAGATGTCCGTGCCCGCCTCGTCGAGGAGTTGTCGGGCGCGGGCCGGGGGCAGGTCGGGGTCGAGCGGTAGGTAGGCGCCGCCTGCCTTGAGGATCCCGAGCAGCGCGACGGCCAGGTCCGAGCCCCGGTCCAGGCGCAGGCCGACCGGAAGGCCGGGGCGGACGCCGTGTGCCACGAGCCGGTGCGCGAATCGGTTGGCGCGGCGGTCGAGTTCTGCGTAGTCGAGGGCCTCCCGCCCGGCGATCACGGCCGCGGTGTGCGGGGTGCGGCGGGCCTGCCGGGTGAACAGGTCGTGCAGGCAGTGGTCGAGGTCGTGGTCGACGGCGGTGTCGTTCCATCGGACATACGGCGAGGCGCCGGCCTCGGGGTCGCCCGCAGCCGCATGCCGGGCATCGCCGGTCGCGGGGGGCGTGAGGGCCTCGGCCCGGTCGGGCGCGGACCCGAGGGCGTCGGGCGCCCCGAGGCGGGCTTGCCGGCCGAGGCCGCCCACCGGCGCGTGCGGTCGCTCGACCAGCGCCGCGAGGAGCTGGACATAGTCGCGGGCCAGCCGTTCGATCGTGGCGGGGTCGAACAGGTCGGTGGCGTAGTAGACGCTGCCCAGATACGTGTCCCCTCGCTCGGCGACGGCGATCTCCAGGTCGAGCTTGGCGGCGCGGAACGGCACCGGGTGCGGTGCGACCCCGAGTTCCCCCCAGTCGGCGGGGGCGGGGTTGACGTCCGCCATCGAGAACATCAGCTGGAACAGCGGGTTGCGGCCGAGGTCGCGCTCCGGCCTCAGTTCGTCGACGAGTTGCTCGAACGGCAGGTCCTGGTGCGAGTAGGCCGCGGCCGCGTCGGCGCGGGTGCGGGCGATCAGGTCGGCGAAGCCCAGTGCGGGATCGAGATCGGCACGCAGGACCAATGTGTTGACGAACAGACCGATCAGACCGTCGAGTTCGGGGCGGCCGCGCCCGGCGACGGGGGTGCCGACGGCGATGTCGCGGACCCCGGTGCGCCGCGCGACGAGCACCTGGAAGGCGGTGAGCAGGGTGATGAACGGCGTGCTCTCGTGTGTCCGGCTCAGGTCGAGGAGTCGGCGGCGCAGGTCGGCGGGAATCTCGAAGTCGAACTGCTCGCCCCGGCCGGACATGACGGGCGGCCGCGGGCGGTCGCCGGGCAGTTCCACCGAGGTCAGTCCGGCCAGGTGGCTGCGCCAGTAGTCGGCCTGGGCCCGCCGGGCCGGGTCCGCCGCCGCGCCGCTCTCCCAGGCCGCGTAGTCGGCGTAGCGCAGTGCCGGCGGGTCCGGTTCGTGCCGCGCGCCCAGCCGGTATCGGTCGGCCAGTTCGCGGCACAACACCTCGCTGGACCAGCCGTCGGTGGCGATGTGGTGTACGACCAGGAAGAGGATGTGGTCGTCGTCGGCCAACCGAACCAGCAGCGTGCGCAACGGAGGTGCGGCGGCGAGGTCGAACGGGCGGCCGAGGTCGTCGGCGATCGCCGCGTCGGCGGCGGGCAGCGCCTGCTCGATCGGCAGTGTGCGCAGGTCGAGCTCGCGCGGCACGATCGGCGCGGCAGGTTCGACGAGTTGGTGTGCCTCGTCGTCGCGGAGCACATAGCGGGTGCGGAGGATGTCGTGCCGGGCGACCAGCCCGGTGAGCGCGGTGCGCAGCCGATCCGGGTCCAGCGGGCCGGTCAGGCGCAAGGCGACGGGCAGGTTGTAGTCCGGTCGGTTCGGCCAGAGTTGGTCGAGGAACCACAATCGGCGCTGGGCGAAAGACAGCGGCACGAGGTCGTCGGCGGTGGTGGTGCGCGGGATGGTGTGCTCATCGGCGTCGCGGTCGTGATCGGGCCCGGTGAGCCGGAGCCGTGCCTCGGTGGGCAGCCCGGCCAGGAACGCGGCGGGCGTCGGGTGGCGGAAGACGTTCTTGACCGGCACCTCGATCGTGTGGTCCGCGCGCAGCCGGCCGACGAGGCGGATCGCCGCCAGGGAGTTTCCGCCGAGTTCGAAGAAGCTGTCATCGAGGCGCACTTCGGGCACGTCGAGGGTGCGGGCGTACAGCGCGCACAGGGCCCGTTCCTCGGCCGTGCGCGGGGGGCGGGAGGGGTCGGCGAGGTCGAGCGCGGGCAGCGCCGCCTCGTCAACGGTGCCGGACGCGGTGCGCGGGAGGGCGGGCAGCGGGACCAGGGCGGCCGGCACCAGGTGCGCGGGCAGCCGATCGGCCAGGAACGCGACGAGTGCGTCGCCGAGTTCCGTGTGGCTGGGGGCCGGCACCAGGTAGCCGACCAGGATCTCGCCGAGGTGTTCGTCGTCGCGGCGCACCACCACGGCCTCGGCCACCCCGGCGTGTTCGGTCAGCGCCGCCTCGATCTCGGCGGGCTCGATCCGCCGTCCACCCTGGCGCAGTTGCCGGTCGCGGCGGCCCACGTGGTCCGCGCTGCCGTCGGCGCGGCGGTGGAAGAGGTCGCCGGTGCGGTACATCCGCGACCCGGGTGGGCCGTACGGGTCGGGGACGAAGCGCTCGGCGGTGAGTGCGGGTCGGCCCAGGTAGCCGGACGCGATCCCGGGTTCGGCCAGGCACAGTTCGCCGATCATGCCGATGCCGACGAGGGTGCCGGTCTCGTCCACGAGCCGGGCTCTGGGGCCACCGGCGGCCGGTGCGGCCGGAGGATCCGGTTCGCGCACGGTGTCCATGCCGACACCGCGCAGCAGCCGGGCCCACAGCGGATACGGGCCGTCCTCGTCGGTGGGTCCGGAGGCGCGCAGGATCGGCTCGCCCGGGTGGTCCGGGGCGGTGAGCAGGTCGCGGTGGCTCGTGCACACGCCGACGAGGGCGCCGGTGGAGTCGCTCGTATAGGCGATGCAGGCGATCCGGTCGGGGTCGATCTCGACGGGCGCCGAGCCGGTGGGTGCCGCCGCCCCCGCGTGGATCGTGTCGGCCACCCGCAGGACACGGGTTTCGGGGCCGACCAGGGCGCGGACCCGTGCCGCCCGCTCGGGGTGGTCGACCAGTACGGTGCCGGCGCCGCTGTCGGCGAGGATCGTGGCCAGGCGCTGGTCGGGCAGGTCCGGGTCGAGCGGCACGTACGTCCCGCCGGCCTCGATCACGCCGACGGTCGCGGTCACCGCCTCGACGCCGGGTTCCAGGAGCAGCGCGACGGGTGCGTCGACGTCGTTCAGGCCATCCGCGAGGGCCCTGGCGCGTTGGGCCAACTCTCGGTACGTCAGCACGTCTTCGCCGACGGCCGACGCCTCGGGGTGTGCGGCGACCCGGGCGTGGAAGGCGGCGGTCAGGGTGTCGTGTTCCGGGTGGGCGGCCGGCTCGGTCGGGCGCAGGTCCGCGAGTTCGGCGTCGTCTAGGATGGTGAGCGCGCCGAGCGGGCGGTGCGGGTGGGCGACGGCCTCGCGCAGGAGGCGGACCAGTCGGTCGGCCATGCGCCGGACGGTGTCCCGGTCGAACAGGTCGGTGGCGTACTCCACGGTGGCGTCGATGCGGTCCGGGCGGCCCGTCTCGGTGCGGTGCGGGAAGAGGTGGAACGCGAGGTCGAACTTGGCGGATCGGGTGTTGGCCAGGGTCCACGGGTCGGCCAGTCCGGGCAGTCCGGTGATCGCGTCGGGGGTGTTCAGCAGGCCGAGCGAGACCTGGAAGATCGGGTGCCGGGACAGGCTGCGGACCGGGTTGAGTTTCTCGACGAGCAGGTCGAACGGGACGTCCTGGTGCGCGTAGGCGGGTAGCCAGGACCGGTCCACCCTGGCGAGGAGTTCGGCGAAGGTGGGGTCGCCGGAGGTGTCCGTGCGCAGCACCACGGTGTTGACGAAGAAGCCGATCAGGTCGTCGAGGACGGCGTCCGCGCGGCCCGCGATGGGGCTGCCCACCACGATGTCCTCGCCCGCGCCGAGTCGGGTGAGCAGGCCGGCCAGGCCGGCGTGCAGCGCGACGAACAGCGTGGTGTGCGCGGAGCGGGCCAGGTCGTCCAGGGCCGTGCACAGGTCGGCGGGTAGTTCGAAGGCGTGCACGTCGCCCGCGTGACCGGCCACGATCGGGCGCGGACGATCGGTGGGCAGCGTCAGTCCGGCCGGGGCATCGGCCAACCGCTCCGTCCAGTAGGCGAGTTGTCTGCCCAGCGGACTGTCCGGGTCGTTCTCGTCGCCCAGGTGTTCACGCTGCCACGCGGCGTAGTCGCGGTATTGCAGCGGCAGCGGCGGGATGTCGGGCCGGGTGCCGCGGATTCGGGCGGCGTAGGCCCGGCCGAGGTCGCGGGTGAGCGTGGTGAGCGACCAGCCGTCGGCGCTGATGTGGTGGACCACCACGAGCAGCAGGCTCTCGTGCGGGGTTCGGATCAGCTCGGCCCGGATCGGCAGCCGGGTGGTCAGGTCGAACGGCGCCCGCGCGGCGCGGGTGATCTCCGCGTCCACGGCGTCGGCCGCACAGTCGGTGACGGGGATACGCACCCCGAACTCGTCGATGTCGAGGATGTGTTGGTGCGGTACGTCGTCGTGTTGTACCGGGAAGACCGTGCGCAGACTCTCGTGACGTTCGATCACATCGCGCAGCGCGGCCCGCAGGGCTCCGAGGTCGGGCTCGGTGTGCAGGCGGAACAGCAGCGGGATGTGGTAGTCCGGGTTGGCGCTGCCCTCCAGGCGGTTGACCAGCCACAACCGCCGCTGGGCGAAGGACAGCGGGATGACGTCGGGGCGTGGCCGGGGGGCCGGCGGCGGGCGTTCGGCGGTCCGGGCCTGGGCCGCCGCGTCCAGCCGGAGTGCGAGTGCGGCCGGGGTCGGCGCCTCGAACACGTCGACCACCCGCAGGAGTCCGGCTCCGGCGGCGGCGATCCGGGCGACCGCACGGGTCGCGAGCAGCGAGTGGCCGCCGAGTTCGATGAAGTTGTCGTCGATGCCGACCCGGTCGAGGCCGAGCAGGTCGGCGAACACCTCGCACAGCAGTTCCTCGACGGCCGAACGCGGTGCACGGCCGTCGACGGCGTGCGTCGGGGCGGGTAGCGCGGCCGAGTCCACCTTCCCGTTGGGCGTCAGCGGCAGGGCATCCAGAACCACACAGTCCGTCGGCACCATGTAGGCGGGCAGGGTGGCGGCCAACTCCCCCAACACCGACCGACCCCAACCCGGGTCGCCGGGCCTCGGGTTCGCGTCGCCGGTCGAAGTGTCCCGGCGTGGGACCAGGTAGGCGACGATCGTCTTGTCGCCGTGTGCGTCCGGCACGGCCAGCACCGCGGCGCCCGCGACGTCGGGGCGCAGGACGAGGCGGCTCTCGATCTCGCCGAGTTCGATGCGGAAGCCGCGTACCTTGACCTGGCGGTCGCGGCGGCCGACGAATTCGAGCAGGCCGTCCGGCCGCCGGCGCACGATGTCGCCGGTGCGGTACATCCGCGCGCCGCCGCCGGCGAACGGGTCGGGTACGAACCGGTCGGCGGTGATCCCGGGGCGGCCCCGGTAACCGCGCGCGACGCCCCGCCCGCCCAGGCACAGTTCGCCGTCCGCTCCGGTCTCGACCGGGTCCAGCCGCTCGTCCACGACGTAGGTGCGCACGCCCGCCATCGCCGAGCCGATCGGCACGGGCGCTCCCACCGGCTCGGTCGGCACATGGAACGCGGCGAAGATGGTGCCCTCGGTGGGCCCGTAGACGTTGACCACGGTGCCCGCACCGCCCGCCCGCAACGCGCGCGAGACGGCGAGCGGGGAGGCCGCCTCGCCGCCCATCCACACCTGGCCGATGCCCGCGAAGACCGCCGGATCCTGCTCGACCATCACGTTGAACAGGGAGGTCGTGACGAACGCGCAGGTGACGCCCTCCTCCTTGATCAGGCGCGCGACCACGCCCGCGTCCACCTCGCCGGGCGGGGCCACCACCACCCGGCCGCCGCGAAGCAGCGGCATCCAGATCTCGAACACCGACGCGTCGAACGCCAGCGGCGAATACTGGAGCACCCGCCGGTCCAGTCCGTCCGACCAGCACGGATCGGCCGCGAACGCGACCAGGTCGCGGTGTTCGACCTCGACGCCCTTGGGCACGCCGGTGGAGCCGGAGGTGTGGATCACGTACGCGAGCCGACGCGGCGATCGAGGGCGCGCGGGTCCCTCCGCCATGGATCCGGGCGGCGAGACGGGTACGGTCGCCACGGGCCCCGGCGGCGCCACGGCGTCCGCGAAGCACACCACGTCCACCCACTCGGCGCAGAACTCGCGGACCCGCGCCGCCCGTTCGGCGGTGTCCACCAGGACGAGGCCGATACCGCACTCGTCCAGGATCAGCCGCAACCGGGCCGCCGGCGAGCGGATGTCCAGTGGTACATAGGGGCGTCCCGCCTTGACCGTGCCGACCATGGCGGCGACGACGTCGACGCCCCGGTCCATGAACACGCCGACCGGCGCCTCGTCGGCCAGTTCCGGCCCGCACACCTCGCAGTCGTCGACCAGATGGGTGTCCGCACCGCGAGCCTCCAGGAACCGGCGTACCGCGTCGGAGGATTCGTCGAGTTCGCGGTAGTCGACCACCCGCTCCGCGCAGGTGATCGCGGTCGCGTCCGGGTGTTCGGCGACGCGCGCCGCGAACACCCCCACCAGGTCGTCCGGTTCCCGCGACGCGTGATCGTCCGGTTCCCGCGAGGCGTGCGACAACGCAGTTCTCCCATCGCCGATCCGGGCCCGGGACGGGATGCCCGGGGCCGACGTGCGCATACGCGTGTGCTCGGTGGATTCAGGGGGTTGGATGGGTTCCGGGGTCCGGTCACCCGTCCGGCCCGCACCGGCGATGACGCATGCGGACCACCATCGACCGGCGGCCGGGAGGGCGAAAGTGTTGCCCTGTTGCCCGTTCGAGGAAACACCTCCCCACGTGCGACGGCGCGCCCAGTCACGGCTCCCACGAGGACTTTCGCCGTGCCGCGGGCCGGCACGACGGGCCGCCCGACGCGGCGCTGTTTCCTCGTTTGGGCAACAGGGCAACACTTTCGCCCCTCGGGGCCCTCGCCGATGGTGGACGCCATGCCCGTGCGACGGCACGTGCGGCGTCATGGGGGATCGTTCTGCGGCCCACGCGCGGGATTTCGGCCGTCGGCGGCCTGATGGCACGTCGGGGACCGACCTGGAGGGCCGATGACCAATTCCGTCGACGAAGAACCGACCTCGGCCGGCGCGGACATCAGATTCCACGACGCGGGCGGCGGCGCCGCGCCCGCGATCTTCCAGGAGCTCCTGAGTACGCGCAGGCACCGACTCGCGACGGACCTGGCCGCCGGCCGCACGGCGACCCGGTACTTCCCGGTGCTCTGCGTCCTGGCGCCCGTGATGACGCAGGCCGAGGGAGAGATCACCTACCCCGGCGACCCGATGTGCCTGTACGCCGCGCTCAGCCTCGCCGTGCACCGCGCCGTCGCCGACGCGGGGCCGATCCAATGCGCCGAACACTACAACGACCTGGCGCCGGAGTGGACCCGGTTCCCGGACCACGCCTACCGGATGACGGCCGGCCACGACGGCTACCGCGACTACGGCACCGACCCGAACACCGACCAGACCGTCTTCGACCCCCGGATCTGGGACGAGACCGCCCGGGTGCGCTGGATCCGGCTGCTGCGCCGGGTACGGCCCAGGGTCGTGCTGATCAGCGCGGTCTCCCCGGCGCACCGCTACGCCCTGGAGATCGCCGGCCTGGTCCGCACCGAGGCCCCGGACGCCTTCGTGGTACTCGGCGGACGCCACGCGGACGAGACGGTGATCCGGGTACCCCATCGGGAGCGCCTGGTGCTCGCCCCCAGCAGTCCACTCGCCGTGATCGCCGACGGGCGCGCGCCCCGGGTGTTCGACGCGGTGATCACCGGTGAGGCGTACCACTCGCTCGACCTGCTGATGCGTGCGCTGGCCCTGGCCATCGACCTGGAGCGGCGCTGGGTCGACCGCGATCGGGTGTTGCCCTGTCTTCAGGGACTGCTCGACAAAGAGGGGCCCTCGGTGGGCAGTTCCGTGATCGTGCTGCTGTCCGCGTCCGGGTTCGACGTGCTGCCGCAGGACGGATCCTCGCTCGATCTGGGCTCGTTGCCCTCGCCGTACGAGGCGTTCGCGATCCGCTCGCGCTTCCCGATCTTCACCCACTCCGACGGCGGTATCCGACGCACGGCACACGTGATGGTCTCCAACGCCTGTCCTTATCACTGCAATTTCTGCTCGGAGTCCTCCACGCTCGGCATCGGCCTCAAGCGGTTCCGGGAGGATCCGATCGGCCGCGCGCTGGAACGTGTGTGTGAATACGTCGGCTACGGCGCCGAGGCGCTGTTCTTCGACGACTCGGTTTTCTGGAGCGGCCGTTCGCGCGACATCGCCGAATTCTGCGGGCGGTTGCGGGAATTGCGCGGGAGCGAACCGGCGGCGCTGCCGGTGCGCTTCGCCCGGCTGCTGCCGGAGCCGGAGGATCCGGCCCGGCTGCGGGACCTCGAATGGGGTGCCCAACTCACCGTGGACACCCTGATCGCGCTGCGGGAGCGGCACGCGGCGAGCGAGATCCTGAACCGGATGCGCGAGGCCGGCTGCTCGTATGTGTACGTCGGCATCGAGAGCATGTCGACGCAGGTGATGGACCACATCCACAAGAACCTGCGGCGCGGCACCGACCGGCCGTGGGCGCATCGGGTGCGCGAGGCGGTGTCGCTGGTCAAGCGGCACGGGATGCGGGTGGGCACCTCGGTGTTGTTCGGCCTCGACGGCGAGACGCGCGGCAGCATCGACGAGACGATCGAGGCGGTGGGCGGCCTGATCGACGCGCGCCTGATCGACCTGGCCAGCCCGAACATCCTCACCTACCATCCCGCCACGCCGATCACCCGCGTACACGGCATGCACGATCGGCTCGACTACCACTCGCCCCGGGTGGACAACCGGCGCCCCTACACCTACTTCGAGGAGGCCTTCCCGGGCGTGGTCTCGGTGGTGCTGGCCGAGGACGACATCTGGCACATCCACCGCGAGACGGAACGCCGCTGGGGGACGGTACGCAACGACTCGTCCCCGCTGCTCGGGGAGGGAGCCGGGGTGGGGGTCGTGCCGGAGGAGGCGGAGGGCGAGACGGCGGGCGGCCCGGACGACGGGACGGGCAGCGCGGAGCCGGACGGCGGGACAGCCGGCGGCTCGCGGGTCGTGGCCGGTTTTGTACCGGGCGTCGCCGCCGCTGCCGAGGAGCCCGGCCGATGAGCGCGGACGCGGCACCGGCAGCCGACTTCGAGCCCTCGGACCCCCTCGGGGGCGAACCCACCTTCGGGCTGGAACCCGCCTTCGGGCGTGAACCCGCCTTCGAACACCGGGTGTTCGACGCGCTCGACCCGGATGTCCTGGCCCGTCGCGACGGGGAGAAGTGGGCCTACGCGCCCGAGGACACGCTGTCCGCGTGGATCGGCGACATGGACTTCCCCGTGGCGCCCGAGATCCGCGCCGCGCTGATCCGGCGGATCGACGGCGACCTGGGCTACCCGGTGTGGTTCGACGGGACCGAGGGGGCGCCGCTGGGCGAGGTGTTCGCGGCCCGGATGAAGCGCCGGTTCGGCTTCGCCGCCGAGCCGACCCACCTGCGCCTGTTCACCGACGTCAACCAGGCGATGTCGGCGGTCCTGCACCTGGCCACCCGCCCCGGCGACGCGGTCGTCCTGCACACGCCCGCCTGCCCGCCGTTCGTCGACGACCTGCGCCGGATGGACCGCCCGCCGCTGACCGTGCCGATCGAGGAGGGTCTGCACGGCTGGACGCTCGACCCGGACCGGGTGGCCGCGACGCTCGACCGGGCGGAGCGTTGCCGGGTGTTGTTCCTGGTCAATCCGCACAATCCCACGGGCCGGGTGCTGCGCCGGGACGAACTCGAAGGACTGGCCGAACTCGCCCTGCGGCACGACCTGTTGGTGATCTCCGACGAGGTGCACGCGGACCTGACCCACCCGCCGAACGTACACATCCCGTTCGCGTCCCTCGGGCCGGAGATCGCCGCCCGCACGGTCACCGTGACCTCGGGCAGCAAGGCGTTCAACCTGGCGGGCATCCGCTGCGCCGCCGCGCACATCGGCCCGCCGGAGCTGCGGGACGCGGTGGACGCCCGGCGGGGACTGCTCTTCGGCCAGGTCGGCGTGCTGGCCGTGGCCGCCCTGGAGGCGGCCTGGGCGGAGGGCGACGCGTGGCTGGACGAGGTACGCGTCCTCCTCGACCGCAACCGCCGCCGCCTCGCCGCGGGACTGCCCGAGGGCATCCGCCACCACTCCCCCGAGGCGGGATTTCTGGCCTGGCTCGACTGCCGTCCGCTGGGCCTGGGCAACGACCCGTACGTCTTCTTCCGCGACCACGCCAAGGTCCTCCTCTTCTCCGGCCCGTCCTTCGGCCCCGAAGGAAACGGCTTCGCCCGCCTGAACTTCGCCACATCGGCGGGAGTCCTCGACGAAATCCTGACCCGCATGCACACCGCGCTACGCGCACCCGGCCGCACATGAGGCGTGCAACGGCGGCGAGCGTCGTTGCCGGGTCGCCCGCGCATCGTGATCGCAACGTGTTGCGTTGGCTGGTTGCGTATACGGCCTCCGTGGTCGGTGACAGCGGGTTCTTTCTCGCCCTGGGGTGGGCCGCCAACCAGCACGGTGGGCCCGCGCGGGTCGGGTTGGTCATGGCGATCGCGGCGATCCCCCGCGCGGTGCTCATGCTCGGCGGCGGTGTGGTCGCCGACCTGTTCGGGCCGCGTCGGGTGGTGATCGGCAGCGATGCCGTGCGCTGCCTCGTCGTGCTCGCCGCCGCGGCGGTCCTGGCGCTGTCCGCACCCGGGCTGTGGCTGCTGATCGCCGTCGCGCTGGTGTTCAGCGTCGTCGACGCGTTGTTCATGCCGGCCGTGGGCGCCCTCCCGCCGCTGCTGGCCGCGCCCGGGGAACTGGTCCGGGTCCAGGGCATGCGCGCGCTGTCCATCCGGCTCGGCCAGACCGCCGGGCCGCCCCTGGCCGGCGTCGCACTGGCCCTCGGCGGCCCGGCCGCCGCGTTCACCGTCGCGGGCGGGCTGTTCGCGCTCTCCCTCGTGCTGCTGCTCGCGGTACGGATACCCGGCGCCGGATCGATCGCCGCCGCGACGGAGGCCCCCGCCGGCGGCCGTGCGCGGGCCGCCGCGTGGCGCGAACTCACCGACGGCCTGCGCTACATCCGCCGCCGCCCGCTGATCCGTCGCCTCGTCCTGGCGAGCGCGCTGATCGAACTCGGCGCCGGCGGCCCGCTGAACGTCGGCATGGTCGTCCTGGCCGACGCACGCGGCTGGGGCGCCTCGGGCGCCGGCTGGCTCGCCGGCGCGTTCAGTGTCGGCGCGGGCGCGAGCGCACTGCTCCTCACCGTGACCGGCCGGCTGCCCCGAGCCGGCGCCGTCCTGATCACCGCCCTGGCCGCCGGCTCCGCGGGCCTGGCCGGCCTCGGCGCGACCACCGTCCTGCCGATCGCCGTCGCCGTCGCGGCCTGCGCCGGCCTGCTGTTCGGCCTCAACGGCAGCCTGAGTTACGCCCTCGTACAGACCGCGACCGAACCCGCCTACCAGGGCCGGGTCGCCTCCGTCCTCAGCCTGACCGCCTTCGGCCTCGGCCCGATCGCCTTCCCCCTGTTCGGCGCCACCGTCGCCGCCACCGGCCCGGGCCCCGCCTACACGATCTTCGCCGGGATCAGTGCCCTCGGCGCCGCCGTCGGGCTGACCTCCCCGACCATTCGCCGCGCCGAACTCCCGCGCTGAGTAAGGGCGGACCGCCACATCGGTCGGCAAAAACCGCTGTCGGCGCCGCGCCCCGCGCCTCCACTGTTGACCTTTTGGTCCAGACCACTTACCGTCCTAGAGGCGTTTTGGTCCAGACCAATTTCGCCGGCGACCGCTTCTCGACCGCGACCGACGTCCCCGTCGCGCGGTCACCCCGGTGAGGCGCGCACGTGCACGGTTCCGCACAGCCCTGTTCCACGCACGCAGGGAGAGAGCCATGTCCCCACACCAACGCACAGTCCGCGGCACACCCCGCGGCAGATTCCGCAACAGCCTGCGCAGCCGCGCGGCCGTCCTGATCGCCGTCCTGGCCCTGCCCCTGGCCGTACTCACCGGTCTCAACGCCGGCGCCGCACAGGCGGCCGGCAAGCTCACCGCGACGTTCTCCGTCCAGGACAACGGCTCGTGGTGGAAGGGCACTTACGTCGTACACAACGGCGGCACCGCCGCCGTCACCGGCTGGCAACTCGAGTTCGACCTGCCGCCCGGGGTCACCATCAACGGCAACTACTACGGCGACGCCACCGTCACCGGCAGCCACGTCTCGGTCAAGAACGCCTACTACAACGGCACCATCGCCGCCGGCGGCAGCACCGACCCGTTCAGCTACTGGTTCGTCGGCAACGGCCCCGCCGGCACGCCCACCCACTGCACCGTCAACGGCGACAAGTGCGACGGCACCCCCGACGCCCCGCCCTCGGCACCCGGCACACCGCACACCACCACCATCACCGCGCACTCCATCTCGCTCGCCTGGACCCCGGCGGCCGGCGGCGACTATCCGGTGACCGGCTACGAGGTGACCTCCGGCGGCACCACCGTCGCCACCACCACGGCCACCACCGCCACGTTGACCAACCTGACCCCGGCCACCTCGTACACCTACGCGGTCCGGGCCAAGGACAAGCGCGGCAACCTGGGCCCGGCGAGCGCACCGGTGACGGTGACCACTGTCGACCCGGCCGGCGACCCGACCCCGCCGACCGCGCCGGGCACGCTGCGCAGTACCGGCAAGACGTCCGCCACCGTCGCCCTGGCCTGGAACGCGTCGACCGACAACGTCGGCGTGGCCGCGTACGACGTCTATCGCAACGGCACCCTGGCCACCACCGTCGCCGGCACCGCCACCGCGGCCACCGTCGACAGCCTGTCCCCCGCCACCGCCTACACCTTCACGGTCAAGGCCCGGGACGCGGCGGACAACTCCTCGCCGGCCTCCAACGCGGTGGACGTGACCACCGACGACATCGCCGGCGCCGGCAAGAACCTGCGCGTCGGCTACTTCGTGCAGTGGGGCATCTACGGCCGCCAGTACTTCGTGAAGAACCTGGACACCTCCGGCTCGGCCGCCAAGCTGGACGTGATCAACTACGCCTTCGAGAACATCGATCCGGTCAACCTGACCTGCATGGCCGGCGTCACCAAGGGCACCACCGCCAACCCGCAGGACCCCGACCAGGGCACCGGCGCGGGCGACGCGGACGCCGACTACGCCCGGCCGATGTCGGCCTCGCAGTCGGTGAACGGGGTCGCCGACGACGGATGGGCCAAGCTGCGCGGCAACTTCAACCAGATCAAGCTGCTCAAGGCCAAGTACCCGCACCTGAAGGTGGTGGTCTCGCTCGGCGGCTGGACCTACTCGAAGTTCTTCTCCGACGCGGCGGCCACCGAGGCGTCCCGGCAGAAGTTCGTCAAGTCCTGCGTGGACACCTGGATCAAGGGTGACCTGCCGGTCTACAACGGCGCCGGCGGCCCGGGCACCGGCGCGGGCGTGTTCGACGGCATCGACATCGACTGGGAGTGGCCCGGCTCGCCCGACGGGCACGCCGGCAACCACTACAACGTCAACGACAAGCAGAACCTGACCCTGCTGCTCGCCGAGTTCCGCAAGCAGCTCGACGCCACCGGCGGACAGCGCAAGCTGCTCACCGCGTTCACCCCGGCCGACCCGGTCAAGGTGAACCAGGGCTGGGACCTGTCGAAGATCTTCGACTCCCTGGACGTGGCCAACATCCAGGGCTACGACTTCCACGGCGCCGGCAGCGACAACTCGTGGGAGCCCAACCGCGCAGGTCACCAGGCCAACCTCTACACCGACACGCAGGACCCGTACCCGACCCACTTCAGCATCGACGACGCGGTGAAGATCTACACCGACGCCGGGGTCAATCCACGCAAGCTGACCATCGGCTTCCCGTTCTACGGACGGGGCTGGCAGGCGGTGGCCGACGGCGGGGTACACGGCGAGTGGCAGTCCGCGAACGGCGCCGCACCGGGCCAGTTCGCCGAGGAGGCCGGCACCCGCGGCTACCAGAACCTGCTGAGCAGCGTGCCCAATCTGACCGTCTATCACGACGCGCAATCCGTCTCGACCTACGGCTACACCGGAGCCGGCGGACAGTGGTGGACCTTCGACGACGCCTGGTCGATCGGCCAGAAGACGGCCTACCTGAAATCCAAACACCTACTCGGCGCGATGATCTGGGAGATGTCCGGTGACACCCCCAACGGAGCGCTGATGACCGCGATCGACAACGGCCTCAAGTAGCGCCACACGGCGCCGACTTCGGCGCCAAGCGCCAAGCCCGAAGCCCCACGCACCACGCACCACGCACCACGCACCACGCACCGACCGTGCCGCCGTCCGGGACCACCGGGCGGCGGTACGGCCGCCTCCGGGCCGATCCTCACGCCTCCGGGACGCGGCCCAGACCGCCGATCATGGTCAGCCCCGCGTAGGCGGATTCGTCCGCCACTGGGGTCTCGGGACGCCAGTACGGCAGCAGCACCACACCCGGCTCGACCGGTTCGGTACCCGCGAAGTAGCCCTCTATGGTCGCTCGACTGCGGAAGCGGCCACTACCGAGGGTGGACAGGAACAGGTGCTCCAACTCGCGCCCCTCCGGCGTGGAATCGCAGAAGTGGGTGATGAACAGGTAGCTGCCCGGGGCCAGGGCCTCGCGGTAGGTGCGCACCAGCCCCGCCGGATCGTCCGCGTCCGCGAGATGGTGCAGCACCGCGACCATGAGCAACCCCAACGGCCGCTTCAGATCCAGGAGTTCGGTGATCTCCGGCCGGGTGAGCATGTCCCGGGCGTCCCGCACGTCGGCGTTCACCACCCGGGTGCGATCGTTCTCGGCCAACAACGCGCGGCCGTGCGCGAGCACGATCGGATCGTTGTCCACATAGACGACCCGGGCGCGCGGATTCTCCTGCTGCGCCACCTCGTGGGTATTGCGCGCGGTGGGTAATCCCGACCCGAGGTCGAGGAATTGATCGATGCCCTCCCGGGCCATATAGCGCACACCGCGCTCCAGGATCGCCCGATTCACCCGCGCACCCGTACGGGCGTTGGGCATCACGGCCATCGCCTTGTCGGCGATCACCCGGTCGATCGCGAAATGATCCTTGCCGCCCAGAATCGCGTCGTAGACCCGCGCGACACTGGGCACCCCCATATCGACTCCCCCGGGTCCCCACTCGGGTGAAGTCTCCATCTCCGTCTCGTCGTTCGACGGAACCCACCACTCCTCGGACACAGTTGCCCCCCGACCGACTCATCCTCGGCGCCACAGCGGTCCCTACCGTCCACACCGGTGACATCCGCGGATCCCCGCCTGTGCCCCGGAGGCTATCCGCCAACCGCCCGGATAATCAGTCACATCGCCACTCCGTTCCGCGACTGTTACCCCACCGACGGTGATCTTGTACCCGCCGCCGTGGGACTACCGCCGAGGCCGGGGCCGGATCCGGACGTGGAACCCGAAGGCGACACCACCCGCGGTCCCCGCCATCAGCGCGCTCAGCAGCCATTCCCGACTGCACGCCGCAAGTACCGCGATCAGCACCGCGATCGCTGCCGGCGGCCCCCACAGGAACACCTCCCGGCGCGCGTCGCGACCGAGTTCCACCGCCATCCACGCCCTCTTCCGCCCGGATCGACACCGACCCGGCAAACACGCCGATCTCGGCGGCGCCGCCCCCAACACCCACCGAGGCATCGGCTGCGCGCAGTGTACGCGCGCGCGGCCGACGCCCCGTCGACCTCCGCGTCACCGGGCGGGTCGCCGACCGGGATCAGGCGAATCCCGCCACCGGCCGCGGCGTGTACGGGCGTTCCAGCCGGTCCACCTCGGCCGCCGTGAGGGTCAGCGACAGGGCCGTGACGGCGTCGTCGACGTGTACCGGCTTCCCGGCGCCGACGATCGGCGCGGTCACCCCGGGTCGGCTCGCGATCCACGCCAGCGCGACCTGGGCTCGCGATACCCCACGCTCCTCGGCGATCTCGGCCACCGCCTCGACGATCGGGCGGTCCGCCTCGCCGTACAGCGTCTTGCCGAACTCGTCGGTCTCGCTGCGGGCGCTGTCCGCGCCCCAGTCGCGGGTCAGCCGCCCCCGGGCCAGCGGGCTCCACGGAATCACTCCGACGCCCTGGTCCGCGCACAGCGGCAACATCTCCCGCTCCTCCTCGCGGTAGAGGAGGTTGAGGTGGTTCTGCATGGAGACGAACCGGGTCCAGCCGTGCCGCTCGGCGGTGTACTGGGCCTTGGCGAACTGCCACGCGTACATCGAGGACGCGCCGATGTAGCGGGCCTTGCCCGCCTTGACCACGTCGTGCAGCGCCTCCATCGTCTCCTCGATGGGGGTCGCGGTGTCCCAGCGGTGGATCTGGTACAGGTCCACGTAATCCGTGCCCAGTCGGCGCAGCGAGTTGTCGATCTCGGTCAGCACGGCCTTGCGGGAGAGCCCGGCCGCGTTCGGCCCCGGCCGCATCCGCCCGTTCAGCTTCGTGGCGATCACGATCTCGTCCCGCCGCGCGAAGTCCGCCAACGCGCGCCCGACGATCTCCTCGCTGGTCCCGTCGGAGTAGATGTTCGCCGTGTCGAAGAAGTTGATCCCGGCCTCCACGGCGCGCCGAATCAACGGCCGAGCCGCGTCCTCGGGCAACGTCCACGGATGGCTGCCACGCTCGGGCACCCCGTAGCTCATACATCCGAGACAGATCCGCGAGACGTCCAACCCGGTGCTGCCGAGCTTCACATACTCCATTACCGCGCCACCTCTTCCCATAGGCCCCGGACCGCCCACGAACATATCCCGCGACCGCGAAACCCCTGGCCGGGGCCCGCCGAAACCGGATCGAAGGGGTGGTGGGGACGCCTCGGCCGACCGTCCCCCGTGCGGTCGGCCGAGACGGGCTCGGGGGATGGTCAGGCCGGGATGCCGTCGCGTTGGTTGCGGGCCAGGACGGACAGGAGTTCGTAGCCGACGTGGGCCGCGGCGATGCCGGTGAGTTCGGCGTGGTCGTAGGCGGGGGCCACCTCGACGATGTCCGCGCCGACGACGTTCAGGCCGACCAGTCCGCGCAGGGTGTTGAGGAGTTCGCGGCTGGTCAGGCCGCCCGCCTCGGGGGTGCCGGTGCCGGGGGCGTGCGCCGGGTCCAGGACGTCGATGTCGACCGAGACGTACACCGGGCCGGTGCCGAGCCGGCGCCGCATGCGCTCGACCACCGACGCGACCGTGGCGTCCTGGTAGTCGTCGCTGTGCACGACCTGGAAGCCGAGCACGCCGTCCTCGCGCAGGTCGTCGGGGCCGTACAGCGGCCCGCGGATGCCCACGTGCAGGCAGCGGGTCGGGTCGAGCAGGCCCTCCTCCGACGCGCGGCGGAACGGCGTGCCGTGGGTGTACGGCTCGCCGAAGTAGGTGTCCCACGTGTCCAGATGCGCGTCGAAGTGCACCACCGCGACCGGCCCGTGCTCGGCCGCGACCGCGCGCAGCAGGGGCAGGGCGATGGTGTGGTCGCCGCCGATGGTGAGCAGCCGGGTGCCGCTCGCGGCGAACTCGCGGGCGGCGGCTTCGAGCGTGGCGATCGCGGCTCCGATGTCGAACGGGTTGACCGCGATGTCGCCCGCGTCGGCGACCTGCAACTCGGCGAACGGCGACACGTCCAGCGCCGGGTTGTACGGCCGCAGCAGCTTCGACGAGGCGCGCACGTGCGCCGGACCGAAGCGGGCGCCGGGCCGGTAGCTGACACCGGTGTCGAACGGCACGCCCACGACGGCGACATCGACCCGTTCGACCTCGTCGGCGCGCGGCAGGCGCGCGAAGGTGGCGGGGCCCGCGAAGCGCGGAACGCGCGTGGCGTCGATGGGTCCCTGAGGGGCGCCGGTCATCGCTCGGTCCTTTCGGTGGTGTGCTCGTTCGAGTTCGGGTCCGAGTTCGAGTTCGAGTTCGGGTCGGAGTCGGAGTCGGAGTTCGAGTCGGAGTTCGAGTTCACGTTCGACGCTGGAAGCGGGGGCGGTTCGAGAACCGGCCCGTACAACTCGGGCCGTCGGTCCGCGAATACGTCGTTGTGGGCGCCGATCCGCTTGTCCCGGGCCTCGGTGAGTCGGCAGCGGGCGAGCAGCAGGTGTTCGGCGTCCTCGGCCGGCGGGCCGGCGAGGGGGAAGCCGTCCGGGTCGACGATGATCGAGCCGCCGACCCAGGACGTGCCGCGTTCGGGGCCGGCCCGGTCGCAGGCGGCGACGAACACCCGGTTCACCGCGGCGTTCGCCTGGACCCGGACGTCCTCCGCCGGCCGCTCGCCCGCCGGCCGGGGCGCGTAAGGCCAGTTGACCGGCGCGCACAGCAGATCCGCGCCGCGCAGGGTGGCGGTGCGCACCCATTCGGGGAACTCGACGTCGTAGCAGACCAGTACCCCGATACGACCCACCTCGGTCTGCACCACCGGCGGCAACGCGTCGCCGGGGGCGAAGAGTTCGCCCTCGCGGCCCCACAGGTGCGCCTTGCGGTAGCACGCCCGGACGCCGCTCGCGTCGACCAGGACGGCCGAGTTGCGGATCACGCCGTCGGCGTCGCGTTCGGCGAACCCGCCGACCACGATCACCCCGAGCCGCCGGGCCGCCTCGTGCCAGCCGGTCACGGTCGGCCCGTTGACCGGCTCAGCGTAGTCCGCGGCCTCGGCGGCGTCGCGCATCACGTAGCCGCTGTTGGTCAGTTCGGGCAGGACGATCACGTCGGCCCCGGCCGCGGCGGCCCGTTCGATCGCGGCCAGCGCCGCGCGCCGATTGCCCTCGACGTCGCCGACGGACAGGGCGATTTGCGCGCAGGCCACCACGGTCTCGGTCGCGTCGCCGTCACGGTCGCTCATGTCAGGCCCCCGACGGCGCGTCGGCGCCTTCGAGTTCGGCCTCGCTCGCCCGCTCGGCGGCGCGCTCCGCGGTCAGGTCCAGGTCGCGGCACAGCCAGGCGTACAGCGCGCCGCCGACCAGCAGTCCGACCACGAAGGACAGGTCCGCGCCGTCCAGCGCGTCGGCCACCGGGCCGGTGAAGAACGAGGTCTTGAAGAACGGGATCATCGCCGCGAAGCCGACCGCGTAGGCGGTCAGTCCGCGCCAGGACCAGCGCCCGTAGATGCCGCGCGGGTCGAAGATCGCGGTGACCGCGTAGTGGCCCCTGCGGACGAGGTAGAAGTCGACGAGGTTGACCGCGGTCCACGGGATGAGGCCGTAGAGCATCATGAGAATGAAGTCGTTGAAGCTGCCCAGGTAGTCCTCCGGCAGCACGATCGCCACCACGAAGACGATCGCCTCGATCGCCACGATGCCGATCACCCGCACCCGCACGGTGGGCCGCACCGGACGGAACGCGTCGAGCGCGCTGGTCGTGGTGAGCATCGCGCCGTAGGCGTTCACCGCCATGATGCTGATCAGCGCGAGTGCGGACACAAGGACGGCGAACGTCCCGAAGCCCGGCACGATGTCGTTGCCCACCTGCCGCACCGCCGCGATCGCGTCCGGGTCCGGCAGCGCCGAGGCGAGCAGCGCGCCCAGCGACATCAGCCACGCCGCGGAGCCCGCGGCGCCCGCGTACGTCCACCAGATCACCTTGCGCGCGGGCACGTCGGCGGGCAGGTAGCGGGAGTAGTCGGAGACGTAGACGGCGTAGCTGATCTGGTAGCCGGCCGCGCCGGAGAAGACCACCAGGAACGCGGTCCAGGACATCCCGCCACCGCCGGCGGGCGTGGACACGTCGAGGTTGACGATCGCGCCGATGCTGAGCACGCCGAACACGGCGATCAGGACGTACGTCAGCCAGCGCTGGACCAGGTGCAGCAGGTCGTGGCCGACCACGGCGAGCACGATCGCGATGGCGATCAGGACCGCGTACCAGAGCGTCGAACCGCCGGGCAGCACGGTCTGTAGGCCCTGGGTGGCCAGCACCACGTTGAAGACGTTGAAGCCGACGTAGACGAACACGACCGCGACGAACGGCACGATCGCGCCGCGGATGCCGAACTGGGCGCGCGACTGGATCATCTGCGGCAGGCCCATCCGCGGGCCCTGGTTGGCGTGGAACGCCATGAAGAAGGTGCCGAAGCAGGCGCCGAGCACGACCGCCAGGATCGACCAACCCAGGCCCAGGCCGAGGGCGGGGCCGATGAAGCCGGTGACCATCGTGGTCAGCACGAAGTTGCCGGTGAACCAGAACGGACCCTGGTGCCAGACCTTGCCGTGCCGCTCCCGGGCGGGGACGTAGTCGATCGAGCGGGTCTCGATCGCCACACCGCCGGGGCGGGGGCCGGCGACGGACGCGGCGTCGGGGGCACTCGCGGCCCGTACGGCCGTCGCGGGAGCCGTGGCGGAGCGGGCGGCGGCCGGGGCTGCGCGTGATGGCCTGGTGGCGTCCATGGGCTCTCCTGCGGTCCTGCGTTCTGCGCGGTCGACGCGTCGGGGTCGACGGCCGGTGGGTGACGCCTGAAGGTACGCCCGGTTAACAACCGTAAACGATCGATATGATGTCGAATCTGATTGGCGAGGGTGGACACTATGTCCATGCCCATATCGCACTCGGCCGATCTTCCCGGCATTATCCGCATTTCCGACCTGGTGGCCCTCCCCGAGTTGCGCCTGGCCGTGGTGTCCGGCGCCGAGCACCTGGACCGCCGGGTCGAGGCGGCGCATGTGTCCGAGCTGCTCTCCCCGGGGCAGTGGCTCCAGGGCGGCGAGCTGTTGATGACCATCGGCCTGCTGCTGCCGATGACCGATCGGGACTGCGCGGCGTACGTGCGCGATGTCGCGGGTGCGGGCGCCTGCGCGCTGGTCCTCGGTCTGGGGCGGGAGCTGCCCCACCAGCGGGCGCCCGAGCCGCTGATCCGGGCCGCCGGGGACGCCGGGCTGCCGCTGCTCACGGTGCCGGACGAGGTGCCGTTCATCGCGGTCACGAAGGCGGTCTTCGCGGCCCGGGCGGCGCAGCAGCGGTTGGCCCTGGAGCACGCCTTCGAGGCGCAGCGCCGGTTGACCATCGCGGCGGCGTCGGGCAATGGCGTGCTGGCCACGCTGCGGGCCTGGCGGGCGGCGACCGGGGTGGACGCGATCGTCGCCGACCCGGTGGGCCGGCTGGTCGCGGACAGCCTGGCGGGCCCGCCCGAGGCGCCGGGAGCCGACGGCTCGGCGGACGCGGTGGCGTTGCTGGCCGCCAGTACCGACCTGATCCGCCGGGTGGCCGCGCGCGGGCTGCACGGCAGCGGGAGCAGCAGCGACGCCGAGGGGGTGCGGGTGGAGGTGCAGCCGTTGGGCGCCCGGCGGCTGCGCGGGCTGTTGGTGCTGGCGGGGCCGGTGGAGTCGGCGGCTCGGTTGTTGGTGTCCGGGCTGGTGTCCCTGCTGTCGCTGGAGCTGGAGCGGCGGCATCTGGCCGACGAGCCGGTACGTCGCCGGCGGGCCGCGTTGTTGGGCCGGCTGCTCGCCCCGGGGACCACGGCCGAGCAGGCGCGGGACGTGCTGGCGGCGGCGGGGCTGGCGGCGGGGTCGGTGCGCGGGGTGGTGGTGGGCCTCGACGTGGGGCCGGGGGACGGCGGGGACGGCGGGGATCCGGCGGTGGGGGACGCGGCTGACGCGGCTGAACTGGCCGCCGATCTGGCTCTGGCGTTGCCCGGCGGGCTGGTCAGGGTGACGGGCGGGGCGGTGGAGGCGGTGTTCGGGGCGGATCTGGACGTGTACGCGATCCTCGGCCGGTTCGCGCCCGGGCGGCCGGCGGGCGTCGGGCCGGCGGTCGAGCCGGACGCGGCCGGGTCGTCGATCCGCCAGGCCCGCAGTCTGCTGGCGGTCAGCCGGGCGGCGGGGCATCCGGTGGAGGCCCGGCACGGGACCGCGAGCCGGTTGCTGCTGGGGCTTGCGGACGCGCGCACGCTGGCGGGCTACGCGGATGCCGTGCTGGGGCCGATCGATGCGGCCGATCCCGGGGGCGAGTTGGTCGCGACGCTGGCCGTGTGGCTGGAGACGGGCGGGTCGTGGGACGAGACGAGTCGGCGGCTGGACGTGCATCGGCACACCGTGCGCAATCGGGTGGACAAGGCGATGCGGGTGGCCGGGCGGCGGGTGGAGAGTGGGGACGATCGGTTCGATCTGTGGCTGGCGGCCCGCATCCGTCGCGACAGTCCGGGTTGATCGTCCCCACACTCGGGCCGTGGGGCAGCCTTGGCCTTAAGCGCACCCGAGCCGTGCGGCAGCCTCTGGCCTCAAGCGCACCCGAGCCGTGCGACAGCCTCTGGCCTCAAGCGCCGGCCGGGCTGAGTGGCCTCAAACGCCGGCCGGGCTATTTGGGCTCAAGCGCCGCCCGGCTGCTTGGGCTCAAACGCCGGCCGGGCTATTTGGGCTCGACTGCCGGATCGGCTGCTTGGCTCACGTGCCCGCCCGGGTGCTTGGCTTGGGTGACGGTTCGGCTGTTTGTGGGCTGGGGGTGGGTCAGGCGACTACCGCTGGGGCGGATTCGTTGGGGCCCGTTGAGGTGTTGGGCTTGGTGGGTTGGAGGCTCCTGGATTTGGTGGGGGTTTTCGAGTCGGGGTTTCCGGCGTCCGGGGTGGGGGGTGTGTTGCGGGTGAGCAGGTTGTCGAGGGCGAAGCTGCCGGCTCCGAAGACGACGATCAGGAGCAGGGACCAGCAGAACAGCACGGAGAGTTCGCCGCCGTTCTGCAGCGGCCACAGGTCCTCCTTCTGGTGCTCGGTGAAGTAGGCGTAGGCCATCGAGCCGGAGGACAGGAACGCGGCGGCGCGGGTGCCCAACCCGAGCAACACCAGTCCTCCGCCGACGAGTTGAATGACTGCCGCGTACCAGCCGGGCCACTCGCCCGCGGGGACGGTGCCGCGCCCGCTGTCCGGGAAGCCGAACAACGACGCGGCGCCGTGGCAGGTGAACAGCAATCCGATGACGATTCGGAACAGCCCGAGGACATGGGGTTTCGCCGATTCGACGGCGGCGTGCGGAACTGGGGACATCGGACGCTCCTGGGGGACGGATGCGGGAGATTGGTCCAGACCAGATTCGAGCGGCCGGCCCGGTAGCGACAATGCCGGGCTCCGCAACTGTCACAAAATGGCACAGCACCCGCGTGGACACCGAGGGCCGAACGGGCGACGCTGCCGGTGCCGCCGACTTCCGGGACGGCGGACACCGCTCCCGGGCCGTCGCGCCCGGGAGCGGCGCACGGACCGGCTTCGGGTGGCGCCCGATCCGCCATCCGTCGGGCGTCTGCGCCGAACACCCGTACCGGCGCGCGCCGTCGGTCGGCGCCGCCGTGCAATTGACCGGCAACCCCCTTTCACCGGGCTTTCGTTCGTTCTGCGGATCGGCTCGGACATCCCGGCCATCCGGTCGGTTCGATACCGCCGGAGGCCGCCCCACGCCCCGGACGTCGGCGACCTCGGCGGGTGACGTGACGGTGACAACAGGGGTGCAACGAGACCCAAGTTTCGTTTGACGTCCGGTGGATTCGCAGGGACAGTGTGTGTGCGCACCGATGCGAACAGTTGCCCCAGCCGCTATCGGGCGTTTCCTGGTCGACCCCGCACCCCCTTGCGAGGAGTGATCCGTTCATGGGCGTTTTTGCGGCGAAAGCTCACGACCGAATGATCCCGGAGCGGTGGGCCGACTGTCCGAGGGCGCCGCACCTGGGCTCGAACCCCCGTACATGGACCGCCACTTGGTCTCGCGGGAGCCGGCCGCATCCCGTGCCCTGATGCCCCGGACCCGCGTCCACCCCGAGCGGCCATGACCCGCTCACGGACACCCGCCCTCCCGGACACCGGTCCGGATCGTGTCGAGGCCCGGCACCGGGTGACCGGAATGTCCGCGAACCGGAAGCGGAGGCGCCGCTACCGGCCGATCGGGACCCGATCGGCCCGGACCGGGCGCAGACCCCCAGCGGATCCGCCGATCCCGGACCACCCCGTCCCGGGCCGGCCCACGATCCACCGGCCGCCGGAACCCACCGCGTCGACGCCGCCGCAACCCTCCGCCGGCGGCCCGCCCGCGGGCCCCCGCTCGTCGCAAGTCCTCCCCCGCCGACCATCGTTCAGGGATCACTACCCGTGTTGCGATTACTCCGCCGTCCCGCTCACGTCGCTCACGCGACCCGCGCCGGCCGGCCGAACCGGCTCCTCCCGACGTCCGCCGCCCGCCGTCCGGCCGCGACCGCAGCCGCGACCGTGACCGCCGGTCCGCGGCACCCGGCGACGCCGAACCCGCCCGCGCACACCCGATCGGGCACGAGGGGCGAACACGGATGATGAGGATACGTCCCTCCCGCAAGGCGAGCGCGGCCGAGGCGAGCGCGGCACAGCCGACCGCCGACGCACCGCCCGACCCCTCTCCGCCCACCGGCACGGTCTTCGCGTCGCCGCCCGCCGTCGACCCGAACTCCCGTTCTCCGCTGCGGATTCGATTCGCAGCCCGGATCCGGCCCCGGGTCCGCGGGCTGATCACGCTCATGGTCGTCGTGCCCTCCGCGGGCATGGTCTTCTTCGCCGGATCCGCGATCCTGGACATGGTCGAGCAGGCACGGGCCGCCGACCACGCGCACGACTTGGTCCGCGTCTCCGCCGACGCGGGCGAGGTGGGCCGCCGACTCCAGGCCGAGAGCGCCGCCGCGGTCACCCTGCTCTCGCGCGGCCCCGGACCGATCACCAGCGCCGACTACCGCACCGCGATCGCCGCGAGCGAGACCGCCATCCGCCGCTACCAGGACCGCCGTCGCGGCCTGGAACCCGCTTCCACCGCCGAGCGCGACGCGCTGGCCGCCGTGGACATCGCGCTGCGCGGCCTGCCGGGTCTGCGCGTGCAGGTCGACCAGCGCGGCGTGGCCACCTCGGCGGCGGCCGTGCGCTATTGGGCGTGGATCGGCACCACCGTGGACCTGCGCGCCCGGGTCGCCCTCGACCCCGGCGTATCCGGCGAGACCGCCGGCCGGCTGCGCGCCATCACCGCGCTCGCCCAGGCCCGGGCCGCGCTCGGCCAGCAACAGGTCACCGTGCTGCGCTCGTTGGGCGCCGACCCGCTGGGCGGCCCGGTCCTCAAGGCATCCTCCACCGCGCGCGCCGCGCACGACCAGGCGCTGGAGGCGTTCGCGGTGACCGCGCCGTCGAAGTGGCGCGAACAACTGGCCCGATCGTTGTCCGGCCCGGAGATGATCCGCGTCGCGCAGACCGAGGACGCGCTCACGCGCGGCCCCCTGGAGCCCGAGGTCTGGCGCGCGGCGCTGGCCGAACGCGCCGACCGCGTCTGGTCGGTGGAGCAGGAGGCCGACGCCGACGTGGCCCGCGAGGTGGCCGACGTGGCCGACCACCGGTGGTGGCTGGCCGGCATCCAGGGCGCGGTGCTGATCGCCGCGGTGCTCGCCGCCGCCGCGGCCGCCGCCTGGCTCGGCCGACTACTGCACCGGCGCCTGCGGACCCTGGCCGAGCGGGTCACCGTGATGACCCAGGAGACGCTGCCCGCCGTCGAGGCCGACCTGCGTCGGCGCGACGCGCTGGCCCCGCACGAGACGGGTCGGACGTACGCGCTCAAGATGCTCGGCGCCAAGCCCGAACGCGAGCGCGGCGCCGACGAGATCGCCGACCTGGCCCGCGCGCTGACCACCCTCGCGTACAGCACGGTCGAGCACAGCGCCTCGCTGGTGCTGGCCCAGCGCGAGTACAACGACGCGCTCGGCGACGTCGCCCGGCGCATCCGGGTGCAGACCAGCCGGGTCAGCAGCGCGCTCGACCGGCTCCAGGAATCCAATCTGACGGTCGATCAGCTGGGTACGGTCTTCGAGGTCGACCACGGCAACGAGGGCACCAAGCGGCTCGCCGACTCGATCGCCGTGCTCAGTGGGCAACCGCCGAACCGGCTGTGGCCGGACACCCCGCTCTACGAGGTGGTCCGCGCCGGCGCCCAGCGGGTGACCAGCTACGAACGCCTGCCCGACATCGCGTTCAAGGGCATCCCGACCTCGATCGTCCTCGCCGGCGACACGGTCGGCGCGGTCACCCAGATCATCGGCGAGATCGTCGACAACGCGGCCCGCTTCTCCGGCCGGCACCAGGTGGAGATCACCGCCGCGCGCACCGAGGCGGGCGTGTTGGTGCGGATCCTGGACCAGGGCGTCGGCCACCACGACCCGGACCTGCTCAACCGGCGGCTCAGGGCCGACGTGGACGCGCTGCCGTCGCTGCGCCAGACCGGTCTGACCGTGGTCGCGCTCCAGGCCCGCCCGCTGGCCATCGACGTCGAACTGCGGCCCGGCACCGACGGCGGCACGGTCGTCGACATCGTGCTGCCGCACGCGATCATCGCCTCCGTCGGCCGGCACCGCCGCCGGGTGGACAACGGCGCCCGGCCGATCGCACCGCGACCCGCGCCCGCCGCCATCGCCGTCGGCACGAACGGAAGCAGCCCGAACACAGGCGCCCCTCACAGCCCCTTCGCAAGCGGCCCCAACGGCCACAGCCCGTTCGCGAGCGGCCCGAACGCCCACAGCCCCTTCGCGAACGGCCCGTACCCGCTCACCGCCAACGGCAACGGCAGCGGACCCGCCGACGCGCTCGGCGACGCCGCGAACGGCGCCGACCCGCACCTGCCCGGCCCGATCTCCGGCGGCCCGCTCCCCGCCAACCTCGCGCCCGAGTTGACCGCCCAGGGCCTGCCGCGGCGGGCGCGGCGCACGGGCCAACCGACCCAGTTCCGTCGTAGCGCCCCACCCACCCGTGACATCGCGCAGGCCAGCGCCGCCGCCGCCTCCTTCGGCCGCGGCGCCCGCGATCTGCCCTTCACCCGGACCCCCAAGGAATCCCCATGACCGAGCCCGCCGTCGACCAGAGCGTGCTCGACGACTTCATGCGCCAGTTCGTCCACGACCACGCCCCCGACGTGTTGCACGCGGTGGCCGCCAGCGGGGACTCGCTGCTGGTCGCCCAGGCCGCGCTGCCCGGTCGAATACGCCCCGACGAGGCGTCGCAGGCGGCATGGCTCGCGAACGCCGAGAAGATCGCGTCGAGCGCGCCCGGAGCCCTGCTCATGCAGGACTACAGCGCCGACCTGATGGGCCTGGGGCCGGTCAGTGTGCTGATGTCGCAGGCCGAGCACGGCCTGCTGCTCACCATGGGCAACACCGCTCCGGGCCCGGACGGACAGGTCCACCCCTCCGCGCTGATCGTGGCGACCACCTGGAACGCCGACGTCGGTCAGCTGATCCGGGCGATGCACGCGTTGATGGAGCGGGTCGGCCCCTCGCTGACCCCGCTCGCGCGCGGCCGCGGCCTCCAGCCGCAACCCGCGCGTATGCCCGCCCCCAGCCGGGTCTTCTGATCCGAACGGCCCGGCTGCCCCACCGAGCGATCCGGCCATCCGCCCGGGTCGCCCGGCGTACTCGCGCGCCCGGCCCACCGGCCGATCCGGCGCATCGCGCCCCGCGTGGCTCCCGCACGTCCCGGGACGCACTCCCGAGATCCGCGTCCCGCGCCGTCGCGGGTGAGCCGCCGACCCGAGCGGAGTTCGACCCGTTTCGCGTACCCCGTTTCGCGTACCCCGTTTCGCGCATCCCGTCCGCGCCACGACGGTCGGCGCCCGGCCCGTCCGGCGGCACCCCGTCCACGCTCCTTCCGTCCGTGCTCTTCCAGTCCGAGAGAGAGACCGACATGCGCAGCTCCATACGTAGACGGATCCGCTCCACTCGCACTCCCGTGGCCCTCGCCACCGGGCTCCTCCTCGTGCTGTCCGCGTGCTCGGGCAGCGCGGCCGGGAACGACAAGGGCAAGGCCGCCGACGAGGTGGCCAAGATCGGCCTGCTCACCCCGGCCACCGGCCCCTACGCCGCGGTCGGCGAGGACACCCGCGCCGGCCTCGAGCTGTACCGGGACACGCACGGCGGCAAACTCGGCGGCCTCAAGGCGGACATCGTGGTGCGCGACGAGGGCGCGGGACCGCCGACCGCCGTCCCGGCCGCGACCGAACTGGTAAAGCAGCAGAACGTGTTGGCCATCACCGGCATCGTCAGCGGCGGCAGCGTGGCCGGCGTGTTGCCGATCGCCGCCGCCAACAACACCGCGCTGATGGGTGTGGCCGGTCGTCCCGAGTTCCCCGACCCCAAACTGACCGCGCACGTCTGGTCGTTCAACACCCAGTCCTACGAGGCCGGCGCCGCCGCCGGGCCCTGGGTCAAGGAGCACGTCAACGGCCCGGTCTACGCGATCGGCCCGGACTACCAGGGTGGCTGGGACCAACTCAAGGGCTTCACGGAGTCGTTCACCAAGGCCGGTGGCACGCTGGCCAATCCGGACGGCAAGACCACGTTCACCCCGTTCCCCGGCACGCAGAACTTCCTGCCCTACCTGAACAAGATCGCGCAGAGCGGCGCCAAGGCGGTCTACACCTTCTACGCCGGCACCGCGGCGGTCGACTTCGTGAAGCAGTACCGGGCGTCCGAGGCGGCCAAACTCCCGCTGTACGCGAGTGGTCCGCTGACCGAGGGACGCCAACTCGACGCCCAGTCCGACGCCGCCGCCGGCATCACCACGTTCGCCACCTACGGTGCGGATCTGGACAACCCGGCGAACCGCGCCTTCGTCGCCGCGTGGCAGCAGCGGCACCCCGACCGCAGCCCGACGATCTACGCGGTCGCCGCGTGGGACATCGCCCGCTCCCTGGACAGCGCCATCGGCGCGGTCCGCGCGCAGAAGAAGCCGCTCACTCCCGAGGCGGTGAACACCGCCCTGGGCAATGTCGGTCAGATCGACAGCCCGCGCGGCGCGATGCAGCTGAACCCGGCCACCCACTCGCCGGTGCAGCAGTGGTACCGCTTCGAGGTGCGCAACGACGGCCCCAAGCGGGCCAATGTCGCGGTCGAGCAACTGGCCGTGCTGGGCGGCTGATCCGCCCTCCCCCACCCTCCACCCCACCCACGCGAGGAGCCGGCCTTGTACGCGTTCGCCGAAGCCGACGACATCACCTACCAGTTGGAGACCCTGCAACGCCTGCTCGACCCGACCACCCGAATGGTGCTGGACTCGCTCGACACCCCGACCGGCCAGGAGTGGCTGGAGATCGGGTACGGCCTGGGCAGCATCGCCCGTGAACTCTCCCGCCGGATCGGCCCCTCCGGCGCCGTGCACGCCACCGACCTGGCCGCACGCTCGGTGTCGGCGCCGACGGGTGGCGCGCCCATCCACACCTTCCCGCTCGACCTGCGCACCGACACCCTGCCGCCGCGACCGTTCCTGGGCATCCACGGCCGGCTGGTGCTGCTGCACATACCCGAACGCCGGGAGATCCTGACCCGCCTGGTCGAGGCCCTGGAGCCGGGCGGCGTACTGGTCCTGGAGGACTGGTTCTGCCCGACCGCGCCGCGCGTGCTGAACTGCGCCGATTCGACCGACGCCAAGATCTTCACCGAGGTGGTCGAGGGCATCCTGGCGGTGCTGCGCAATCGGGGCGCCGACCTCGAATGGGCGGCGTCCACGTACGAGGCGTTCGCCGAGGCGGGGCTGACCGGGATCCGCGCCGTGCGTACCGAACCCGATTGCGCGGGTCCGGGCCCGGCGCACCGCCTGTACGCCTGCAACGCGCGGCAACTGCGTCCCCAACTCACGGCGTTGGGTGTGGCCGACGAACTCCTGGACCGCTTCCAGGAGATCGTGCTCCAACCGGACCTGGTCACCACGGGTTGGCGGCTGATCTCCACGGTCGGCACCAAGCCGGGCGAGCACTGACCGTCGACACCGGACCGGCCGACCATCGAGCGCCGGCGCCGCGTGCGACCACCCGCCGGCCCGAAACCACCCGGTTTCGGGCCGGCGGCTTGTGCGCTCGGCGCCCCGTCACAGGTGGTGGAACGTCGGGTGCGGGTGCATCAGGAAGTCGTGGTGGGAAATGTTCCACGCGTAGGCGCCGGCCATCGCGAACACGACGCGGTCGCCGAGCGCCAGCCGGGAGACCGGTCGGCGGCGGGCGAACACGTCCTTGGGGGTGCACAGTTGGCCGACCAGGGTGACCTCGGCGGCGGTCACCTGCGGGCGCGGCCACGGATGCGGCCACGGATGTGCGCTCGGCAGGACGGCGAAGGGCTGGTCGTGTCCCTTGGCCGCGGGGGTGCGCAGGTGGTGGGTGCCGCCGCGGAGCACCGCGAAGGCCGCGCCGTGGCTGTGCTTGAGATCCAGCACCTCGGTGGCGTACCAACCGCAGTAGGCGGTCAGCGCCCGACCCGGTTCGATCCGCAGGGACAAGTCCGCACGGTCGGCGAGGATTTCCGCCATCCCGGCGCCCAGGCGGGCCCAGTCGAAGCGGGCGGTGGGGTCGGTGTACTCGACCGCCATGCCGCCGCCGACGTTGACCTCGGGCAGGGCAATCCGTTGCCGGTCGGCGACCGTTCGGGTCCAGTCGACGATCCGCGCGGCGACGGCGACCTGGGTGTCCGCGTCCAGTCCGCCGGCCAGGTGCGCGTGAATCCCGCGCACCCGGACCCGGCCGGCGTCCGGACCGCGCAGCAGGTGCAGGCACGCCTCGGCGTCGTCCGGGTCCAGGCCGAACGGGGACGGATCGCCGCCCATGATCAGCGCCGCGCCGCGCAACAGGGCGCCGTCCAGGGGCAGATTGACCCGCAGCAGCACATCGACGTCGCGGTCGGGCGTATGCCGGCCGGCGAACGCGATCAGGCGGTGCAGTTCGGCGCGGCTCTCCACGTGGATGCGTTCGACGCCCGCCCGCAGCGCGGCGATCAGCTCGGCGTCGGTCTTGCCCGGGCCGCCGAAGGCGATCCGGGCCTCGGGCATGTGGGCGCGCACATGCGCGAGTTCCCCGCCCGAGGAGACCTCGAAGCCGCTCACGGAACCGTCCAGCGCGGTCAGGATCTCCGGTGCCGGGTTGGCCTTTGCCGCGTAGTACACCTCGACCCGCTCGGGCAGCGCGGCGCGCACCGCCGCCGCGTGTGCCCGCAGCCCGGCCCGGTCGTACAGGTACGCGGGCAACGCCTCGGGGGCGAGGTCGGCGACGTGGGCGCGGATGTGCGGGGGGATCATCGGATGCTCCGGACGGGGGTGCGGGGTGCGCCGTCGGGGGTCGGCTCGACCGGCGGCGCGGGGATGCGGACGTATTCCGCCTCGCGGTCGGCGCGCCGCTCCCAGCGAGCGAGGAGGTTGGCCTTGGCGGGCAGCGGCGCGCCCGCGAGCAGGGCGCGCAGCGGTTCGGGATCTCTGTGTTCGGCGGCGCACTCGGCCAGGACCGCGTGGACCAGTGCCCAGCAGCGGGCCTCCAGGCGCGGATGGACGTCGACCAGCGCGGCGAGCATTTCGGCGATGTTGTTGACCAGCAGGCAGTAGACCACGCGGTCCCAGCCGCGCCGGGCGTCGTAGGTCATCGGCGCGGCCACCGACGGCGGCAGCGCGGCCAGCACGGTGGCGTGCGGCCCGGGAAGCAGCTTGGTCCCCTCCATGTCGCGCATCAGCACCTGCCGGGGCCGACCGCCGGCGTCCACCGCGACCAGGACGTTCTGGAGGTGCGGTTCCAGGACCACGCCGTGTGCGAAGTAGTGGGCCAGCACCGGCGGGACGAGCAGCCGCAGGTAGTCCTCCCACCAGTGCAGCGCGTCGTCGGGCCCGGCGCCGTCGAGCAGTCGGGACAGGTGCGCGGACCCGGTCGGGTACTCGGCGGCCACGGCGGCGGCGAGCAGCGGCGTGGTCCCGGACCGCAGCCGCGTGTCGAGCCCGTCGCGGACGATCACCCCGAAGCCTTCGAGGAGTTCGGGGGCGACGTCGGCCGACAGGCTGCGGTAGGCGGGCTCGCCGAGGATGGCGAAGTCGGGAAAGCGGGTGGCTGTGCGGGCCGCGATCGGGGCCAGCGCCCGGGTGAGCGCGACGGCGCCGGACAGTTCGTAGGCGGCGTTCTTGCGTACGCAGTTGGTGATGCGCACGTTCAGGCTGAATTTGAGGAACACTCCGGCGCCGGCGAGGGTGCGTACCGACGCGGTGGGGGCGAAGTGCGGGCCGGCCTCGCCCAGGTCGCGGATGTCGCCGCGGAGCAGTGCGGCGCGCAGGCGCGGGTGGCCGGCGAGGAGTTCGTACTGCCACGGGTGCGCGGGGAGCAGGGTGTAGCCGGCCGGCACCGGGCCGAGCCGGTCCAGGACGGCGGTGTCGGCGGCGGATATGCGCTCCTGGGCGACGAGTTCGCTGCGTACGGCGAGGTGTCGCAGCCGGAACTCGGCGCGGGCCTCGGGGGCGTAGGCGGCCCAGGTGGTCGGGTCGGTGCCGCGCGCCTTGGGGGTGGGGTGGAAGCGGTGTCCGAACAGCAGCGCCTGTTCCGACTCCAGGTAGCGCGACGCGGGCGGCGCGGCGCGGCGCGCCAGCCCGGCGGCCACACCCGCGTGGCTGGAGGCGAGTTGGCCCAGAAACTCGTCGTTGGGCACACCGGTACGCATGTCCAGTTCGCGGTGCACCCGCCGGCCCAGCTCGGACCAGGACAGCGCATGCCAAGCGGGCCCGCGTCGTTCGCTCACCGGCCCGGTGAAGCGGTGGTCGCCGAGCAGGGAGGTGCGTCGCAGCCGGACCCGCAGTTCGGTACCGGATCGGGCCAGCCACAACCGCAGGTGACCGCCGTCGGGCTCGACCACGCTGTGCCGTTCGGGGCCGCAAACCTCCCGGAGCAGGCAGTTGAGCAGGGTGTGCGCGACGGCGTCGTCGGCCGAGGGCGGCGCGGGCGGGGCCTCGGCGGCGGGGGCCGCGGTGGTCGTGGGTCGGGCCGACTGCGGCGACATGGGCGACTCCGGCGGGTCTTGGCAGGTGCGAGGTGCGCGATGTGCGGTGCGAGGTGTGCGGCTCGGGGCCGTGGCGTGGGCGGGCCGCTACGGGGTTTCGGCCGGACGGCGCAGGTAGTTCGGTCCGGTCGTGTAGTGCTTGTTGATGTCGGCAGCGCCGGAGCGCTCCTTGGTGAGCAGGGTCCCGGCGGTGACCATCGCCTTGATCGGGAGCCGGTCCGCGTCGAGGATCCGGCGGCGCAACCACGGATCCGCCATCTCCGCCAGCCGGTCGTGTACCAAGCGCAGCAGTCGGGCGCTTTCGGCGTCCGGCAGGGCGAATGCCAGGGCGCCGGCGCACAGATGCACGGTGATGGTGACGAACAGGTCGGCAAGCGGCCCGTCGTCGGGGCTGTAGGTACGCGGGTCGTCGAAGCCGTCGTGCTCGACCGGGCAGCGGGCCCGGTTGATCCGGGGCCCGTCGTTGTCCTTGAGCAGGAGGCGCATGGGGCGGTCGTCGGCGAGTACGAGGGAGAGGTTCTGCGGGTGCGATTCGAGTGCGACGCCGTACCGGAAGAGTGTGGTCTGCCAGTCCAGGAGCAGCGTGAGGTAGGCGTCGAGCAGCGCGAACCGGTCGCCGCCGTACCAGCGTTCGGCGACCCGGTTGAGAACGGACGTGCCGTCGTGCACCCGGGCGAGCAGGGCGGCGACGGGGAGTACGAGGGTGTCGTCGGGCAGGTTCGGGTAGCGGCGCACCAGGACGGCGAGCAGTTCGTGGCAGGCGTGCAGGTGGGTCTGTTCGTCGGCGAGCAACACCCGGTCTCGTAAGCGGGGTTCGCGGTCCAGGACGGCGGCGAGCAGGCGTTGTCCGGCGGCGCCGTCGACGAGCGTGCCGGGTTTGATGGTGCGTCGGTTGCGCATGCCGAGGGTGGCGATCGGCAGCGGGAGCTTGAGGTGTACGCCGGGGTGGTCGAGCACGGCGACGGTGCGCATCGACAGGGTCGGCCGCACGTCCAGGTGGGCCGGTGCGGTGGGCACGGCCGGGTGCGGGAGTCGGTCGAGGGTGAGGGGGTGTACCGGCAGCGCGAGCCGGCTGTGTTCCAGGTCGGGTCGGCCGAGTGTGGTGGGGGTGGGCCACCAGTCGGGCAGGGTGCCGGTGAGCGTGGCCGCGTCGTGCGGGAGCAGGGCCCAGCGCAGCCGGAAGGTCGGGTGGTGTTCGGGGGCGTAGCGGCGAAGCGCCGCCGCGTCCAGGCCGGAACGGGCGCGCGGGGTCGGGTGGATGGGGTGGTCGAGATGTGCGGCGAGGGTGTCGAGGGCCGGGCCGGCGCGCAGTCCGGTCCAGGTGCTCGGGTCCGGGCCGTGGTCGGCGGCGAGCCGGGCCCGGACTGCCGGGATCGCGTCGGCCATGGCGCGGCCGGCCCGGGCCGACTGGCGGCACTCCTCGGCGAAGTCGTCGAAGCCGGAGCGGTCGCGGGGGTCGGCCTGGTCGCGCAGGCCGGCCAACACGGCGCCGGTGGTGGTCAGTCGGGTGCCCTCGTGTTCGGCGAGCAGAAGCGGTTCGCGGGCCGCGTACTCGCACTGGAAACCGTCGGGACGCACAGGAATCAGCCAACTCGCCGTGCCATGCGGGGCGTTCAGTCGCAACCAGGTGCCGTCGGGCCGGTGCAGGGTTTCGGCGGTGGAGCGCAGGCCGAGGATGTCCTCGCGCAGTACGGCGTCGAGCACGCGTCGCAGTTGCTCGCCGTCGGGGGCGTTCGCCGACGCGCCGCGCCGGGCCGGGTCGGGTGGTGCCGGGTCGGCGACGGCGGGTTCGGTCACGGGGTGATGCCCCACGTGTGGTCGGCGAGGAACGCCTTGGCCGCGTGGTCGACCGCCGACCGGTCGGTACCGGTCGTGCGCAGCACGCCGAGGTAGTCCCGGTTGGAGTGGTGCAGTTCGTGGTGTTCGCCGATCGCCCGCAGCGGGTGGTAGTCCGTCCGCACACCCGCGTCGGAGGTGGTGTCCTCGCGGCCCGGAGCGGTGGTGAGCACGCCGGCACGGTCCGCGCACGGCCAGTCGATGCGGGCGTGCCGGTCGGTGTGCGCACCGAGGTCGGCGGGGAGGTCGTCGCCGAGGTGCACGCGCAGGATGTACTCGAAGAGCGGGATGTCCAGGACGTCGGCGAGCAGCAGGTCGCACTGGTCGCCGATGGCGCGGTAGTTGACCTCGATGATCCGGGGGCGACCGTCCTGGAGCACGAATTCGGTGTGACAGGCGCCGAATCCGACGCCGAGCGCGTCGAGCCGGTCCAGTACGCCGGCGGTGCTCGCGGCGGGCGGGTGGGGGACCAGATCCAGCCTCAGTTCGATGAAGTGTGGTGGCGGCGACAGGTGGGTGTGGAATCCGGCCACCACCCGTGTGCCGTTCCGGTCGCCGAGGGTTTCCAGGGTGTAGAGCTCGCCGCTCAGGAACTCCTCGACCACCAGCGCCGCGCCGGGCCGACGGGAGCGGATCTCGGCGCAGCTCGCCAGGAGTTGCCCGTCGTCGGCGACCAGCACCACGTCCTCACCCGCCACGCCCTCGCGGGGTTTGACCACGCACGGGAACGGCGGGTCGAGCGCGAGCAGTTCCTTCGCGTCCCGCTCCGGCGCCAGTTCGGCGGCCCAGACCGGGTCGACGGCCGTGGCGGCCAGCCGTCGGCGCATGTGTGCCTTGTTCTTGGCGTGCAGCGCGGCCCGCCATTCCTTGGCGGGGAGGTCGAACCAGGCGGCGGCCAGGGCGGTTTGCACCTGGAGGTGGTCGCTGTTGCTGAACACCGCGTCGGGGTGGGGGCCGTCGGCGATCCGGTCGATCACCGCGCGGAAGTCGCGGACGTCGCACTCCACGACCTCGACGAAGTCCCGGCCGCCGCACACCGCGAGGTGGGCCGGCACGTAGGCGGGGTCGGTGAGCAGGGTGACGTCCAGGCCCAGGCGGTGGGCGGCGGGCAGGAAGCCGTCGGTGACCGAGTCGGTGGGGTTGAGCGCGAGCAGGTACAGCCGCATGCGTGATCGCTCCCCCTCGGACACGTCGACTCGTCGATCCGGACGCCGGGCCCGGGCACGCCCCGCCCTCGGCGAACACACCCCGCCGCCGGGCGTCCCGACCCGGACCGGCCGGGGACCCGGACCAACTTAGGCTAGCCATACCTCCTGGCCAAATCCGGCCCTTGCCAAGCCCGTTCGGCCCAGTGTCGGCGCGTCGCGGGTGATCGTGAAACCCGCTCGGTCAGGCTAACCTAACTCCGACATCGTCCCGTGTCGTCCACCGGTCGACCCGTGTCCGAGAGGGCGAGTTCCCATCACCACCGAACGTGAACGTCGTGCGCGGCTGTACCGGCCCTTCCACCTCACCGTGGTCCGCAACACCCCGATCACCCGCAACGCGATCCGGATCACCCTGACCGGCCCGCGCCTGGCGAGCTTCGTGCCCGGCGGGCCGGATCAGCGGATCAAGCTGTTCGTCCCGCGCGAGGGCCGACCGGCACCCCGGATCACCCGGGCGGACCTGACCTGGCGCGAGGCGTGGGCGCGGATCCCCGAGGCGGACCGGCCGTACCAGCGCACCTACACCGTGCGCGCGCACCGTTCGGATCCGGTCGAGATCGACATCGACTTCGCGCTGCACACGCCCGGCGGGCCGGCGTCCCGTTGGGCGCGCGCGGCCCGCCCCGGGGACCCGATCGAGGTGCTGGGGCCGACCGCCGCCCGCAACGGGGGCTACAGCTTCGAGCCACCCGCGGGCCGCCGCCTGCTTCTGGTCGGGGACCACGCGGCGCTGCCGGCGATCGGGTCCATCGTCGAGTCGTTGCCGGCCGACGCCGAGGGGACCGTGTTCGTCGAGGTGACCACCGAGGCGGACCGCCAGCAGTTGGCCGCGCCGCCCGGCGTACGGGTGAACTGGCTGCACCGGGGTGGTGCGCCGGCCGGGGACCACCGCCTCCTGGACGCGGTCCGCGACGCCCGGCCGCCGACCGACCACGGCTACGCGTGGCTCGCGGGCGAGGCCGGCCGGGTGCGGGCGCTGCGCCGCCACCTCAAGGACGAACGCGGCATGGACCCCCGCGCGATCGCGTTCATGGGCTACTGGCGGGTGGGCCACACCGAGGAGACCGCGCACACAGAACCGGGCGCCGCCGCTCCGAGGGTGCAACTCACCCACTGATCGGGCGACTTCGACACGGCGGGTGAACCCGAGCGGGAGACCGGGCCGAGTACCGGCGACTCGGCCCGGAACGCAGCCGGCGCGCCCGGTCAACCCGCCCCTTCCGCCTCCGTCGCGTCCACGTCTGCCGCGTCCATGCGCGCCCGCTGTGCGATCACCCGATCCACGACCAGCTCCACGCCGGGCCGCAGATGGCCGCCGGGGCGGGTGATCGCGAACATCCGCCGCTCCACCTCGATCCCGGGCATCGGCACGTATCGCACACCCGACCGGGGCGGCGCGAACGACGGCACGACCGCGACGCCGAGGTCGGCGGCGACGAAGTCCAGGATCAGGTCCAGGCTGTCCGCGCGGTGCGCGATCCGAGGCCGGAACCCGGCGATCCCGCAGAGCCTGGACACCAGTTCGCCGTCCTGGTCGCCCCGCGAGTTGACCACCCACGGAAGTCGCTCCAGGGTCCGCAACTCGCGCGGCACCGCGATCCGCCCCGGCACCGCGCACCCGGCGGGCACGGCGAGCACCAGCGGCGTACGGCACATCATCCGCACCGCCGCGCCGTCGTGGGCGAACCGCTGGAACAGGCTGTAGTCGTAGCCGAAGCCCAGGTCGATCCGGTCGTGCGCGAGCAGATCCAGCACCTCGGCCGGCTCCCGTTCCTGGAGTTCGAGCCGCAGCGCCGGATGCGAACGGGCCAACTCCCCGGCCACCGGCAGCAGATCGGCCGAGATCGCGGCGGCGTACGCGGCCACCTTGAGCAGTCCGGCGGGTTCGGCGTCGGCGCGCAGCACCGCCCGGGCGGCCTCCTCCGCGGCGAGGATGTCCACCGCGTGCTCGGCGAACCGCCGCCCGGCGCAGGTCAGTCGCACGGTCCGCCCGGTGCGCTCGACCAGTTCGACGCCCGTCTCCCGTTCGAGTGCGGCGATCTGCTGCGACACGGCCGATGTCCCGTAGCCGGTGGCCTCGGCCACGGCGCGCATCGTGCCCAGCCGATCAAGCTCGACCAGGGTGCGCAGCAGGCGGGTCTCCATCGACTCATCATCCGTACCGAGCGGACGTTCTGTCCATCATCACGCGATGGACGCGGACCGTCACGCTCGCCTGCAATGGGCGGATGAGGAACACACCGGCCCCGCTGCTCGCCCTGGGCTCGATCGTCGCCGTGCAGATCGGCGCCGCCACCTCCACGCACATGTTCGACTCGATCGGCCCGGCGGGCACGGCCTGGCTGCGGCTGTGCTGGGCCTCGCTGTTCTTCCTGATCCTGGTCCGACCCAGGCCCTGGACACGCTCCCGCGCCGATCTGGGCGCGGCTCTCACACTCGGCACGGCGAGCGCGGTGATGACCGTGGCCGGATTCGAGGCGATCGCCCGGATCCCGCTCGGGACGGAGGTGGCGATCGCCTTCCTCGGCCCGCTGGGCGTGGCGGTGCTGCGCCGCCGGGATCGTTGGGGCCTGCTCTGGCCGGTCCTGGCCTTCGTCGGCGTGGTCCTGGCCACCCGCCCCTGGCAGGGTCGGCTCGACACCCTGGGCCTGGTGTACGCGCTGATCTGCGCGGCCGGTTGGGCCGGCTACGTGATCCTCACCCAGCGCATCGGCGATCGCTTCTCGGGCCTCGACGGGTTGGCCTACTCCATCCCCGTCGCCACCGTCGCGAGCGCCTTCGTCGGTGTACCGCAGGTGGCCGGTGGGGAAGTGACGCCGCCGCTCGTCCTGGAGGGCGCGGCGTTGGCGCTGCTCATCCCGATCCTGCCCTACACCCTCGAACTGTTCGCCCTGCGCAGGCTGACCGCCGCCGCGTTCGGCACGCTGATGAGCCTGGAGCCGGCCGCCGCGTTGCTCGCCGGCCTGGTCTTCCTGCATCAGGTCCCGGGCGCGGCGCAGATCCTGGGCATGCTCCTGGTCACCGCCGCCGCGCTGGGCACGGCCCGCTCGGCGGGGGCACGGCGTGCGGCGGAGCCGACGGCGGAGGGCCGGGCGGAGCCGCCGGCCACGGTGCGCGCGCAGTAGCCCCCGGCGCCGGTCGCGGCGCGGCGGCCGTGCGTCGAGGGCGAGCGGCTCACCCGGGGCGGCCGGACCGGGTCCGTTCCTCGCGCATCCGGCGGGCGATCACCCGCAGGTCGATCCAGGCGATCACGGCCGTGAGGGCGCAGACGATCGCCGCGATCAGCCAGAGGGTGCGCACGCTGTCGGCGACGTCCCCGACGGCGGCCACGGCGCACGCCGCGCACGCGATCACGAAGAACGGCAGCGCGATCCGGGACATGACCCGACGCGCGGGGAGGTCGCTGCGGGGGTGGGCCGCCTCGCTGCCGGGAGGGCGCCTGGTCGAAGCGCGATGTCGCGCGTTCATATCTTTCGCATACCCGACGGCACACCCGATACGCGGTCCCGCGCCCGGGCGTTTGCACGGGTGGGAGCACGGGAGGACGCTGGAAACGTACGTGATCGAGTCCTCCACGACGCCCGAGGCGAGTGTCGAGCGCGATCCGTACCGAAACGCAGGTGAGATCGATGCGCATGCTTCTTTCCGCACGGATGAACACCGAGGCGGGCAACCAGGCGATCGCGGACGGGTCGCTGGGCAAACGGATCCAGTCCATCGTCGAACGGGTGAACCCCGAGGCGGCCTACTTCGCCGCGTTCGAGGGCGACCGTACGTGTCTGCTCGTGTTCGACATGCAGGACTCCTCCCAGTTGCCGTCCATCACCGAACCGTTCTTCGAGTTGGGCGCCAAGGTCGCCGTCCGGCCGGTGATGAACCTGGACGACCTGCGCACGGGCCTGGCGGCCCTCGGCTGACCTCGGCTGACCTCGGCTGACCTCGCACGGGCTCTCGGCCGAGGCCGCCGGTAGGGTCGGACGCGGTCCGGCCGGGCGAGCCGCGCGACGGGGGCCGCAGGCGAGGGGGCGCACGTGTTTCGGGTGGCCGTGATCGACGACTATCAGGGGCAGGCCGCAGCGCTCGACTGCTGGGGCGAACTGCCGGACGACACCGAGGCGATCTTCTTCCCGGACCATGTGCGCGACCCCGACACGTTGGTCGAACGCCTGTCGGGGTTCGACGCGGTGGTGGCGATGCGCGAGCGCACCGCGTTCCCGGCGGAACTGCTGGCCCGGCTGCCCGCGTTGCGGCTTTTGATCACCACCGGGATGAACAACGCCGCGATCGACGTCGAGGCGGCGCGTGCCCGGGGCGTCACCGTCTGTGGCACGAGTCTGCTCCCGCATCCGGCGGCGGAGTTGACCTGGGCGCTGATCCTCGAACTGGCCAAGCGCACCGGGGCCGAGGAGGCGAGCCTGCGGGCCGGTACCTGGCAGCGCGGCGTGGGCGTCGACCTCGCCGGCGCCACGCTCGGCGTGATCGGTCTGGGCAAGCTGGGCACCCGAGTGGCCCGGGTCGGCGCCGCGTTCGGGATGCGGGTGCTGGCCTGGAGCAGCAACCTCACGGCCGAACAGGGCGCGGCGGTCGGCGTCGAGGTGGTGGCCAAGGAGGAGTTGTTCCGGCGCGCCGACTTCGTCACCGTGCATGTGCGCTACAGCGAGCGCACCAGGTCGCTGGTCGGCGCGGCCGAACTCGCGCTGATGCGGCCGACCGCGTATCTGGTCAACACCTCGCGCGCGCCGATCGTGGACCGGGACGCGCTGCTGGCCGCGCTGCACGAGGGCCGGATCGCGGGGGCCGGGCTGGATGTGTACCCCGTGGAGCCGATCCCGGCGGACGACCCGATCCTGGCGGCACCCAATACCGTGCTCACCCCGCACATCGGGTATGCGACGCGGGACAACTACGAACTGGCGTACGCCGAGGCGGTCGAGGACGTCGCGGCCTTCCTCGCGGGCGTGCCGGTACGGGAGTTGTAGGTCGGCGGCGTCGGCGGCTTAGGGTCGTGCGCATGCTCATCTGGATCAACGGCCCCTTCGGGGGCGGCAAGACGCAGACGGCGCACGAGCTGCACCGACGGCTGCCGGGCAGTGTGATCTGCGACCCGGAGGAGGTCGGCTTCGGGCTGCACCGGATGACGCCGCGGGCGCTGCGCGGCGACTTCCAGGATCTGCCGGCGTGGCGGCAGGGGGTGTACGAGGTGCTGGATCTGACCCTGGCCAGGCATCCGGGGCCGGTGTTGGCACCGATGACGGTGATCGAGCCGGACTACTTCCGGGAGATCGTCGGCCGGCTGCGCGAACGGGGCCACGACGTACGGCACTTCGCGCTGTTGGCCGAGCGGGGGACGGTGTTGCGGCGGTTGGCCGAGCGCGGCTTCGGGCGGGCGGTGCGCGTGGTGGCGGGCCGGGAGGCACCGCTGCGGCGGGAGAGCTTCGCGGTCGCCCGGCTCGATCTGTGCCTGGAACGCCTGGCCGGCCCGGAGTTCGCCGAGCACATCCACACCGACCACATCGACACGCCGAGGGTGGCCGACCTGATCGCCGAGTCGACCGAGTTGACCCTGGTGCCCAACACCGACTCCCCCGCGCGGGCTCGGGTACGCCGGGCCTGGACGGGGTTGCGGCACATCCGCTTCGTGTAGCCCCCCGTCGGGTCAGATCCGCTCTCGCGGCCCATCCGGCAGGAGGGTGGTGAGAGGGAACGTGGTGGTGTGGTCCTCGGGGCGGGACAGGTGCAGCGCGGCGTGGAACCAGCCCGCGGATTCGCGGCCTTCGGGGTCCTCGGCGGCGGCGAGCACCGCGTCGACGGCGTAGCGCTGCTCCCGTTCGCTGGTGAAGCGGCGTTGCGGGAAGGTGTGCGCGCCGAACCTCTCGGTGACCAGGCCGTGGGCGGTGAGTCCGTCGGCGATGGCTCGGTAGGAGCCGGTGCGCAGGACGAACGCGGCCACCCACACGGGTGCCGGGGCGTCGGTCAGGAAGGGGCGGAAGCTGCGCGGAGACAGGAAGCTGGCGCCGCCGGTGACGGTGATCAGGCCGACCGGGCGCGCGGCGGCGAGCAGTTCCGGCGAGGGGGACGCGACCTCCAGGTTCTCGGCGAACCCGGCGTCGAGCAGGCCGACGGCGCGCGCGTAGGCGATGGCGTTGGCCGCCACGTCCAGGCCGATCACGGGCACCGCGTCGGCGCGGCGGCGGGCGGCGTACCACTCGCGGTCGGCCTCGATCAGCTCGGCGGTGTCCATCGCGACGATGGGCGCGGAAGCGTACCGCTCGTACAACTCGGCGAGGGTCACGTCGTGGTTGAGCAGCGCCGCGTTGATCCCGTAGGAGCAACACATGTCCAAGACCGCAACGCCCGCGCCCCCCTCTGCCCGAGTGGCGACAAGCCGCCGAAACACCTCTTGCGCATGATGCGGCGTCTGATACCCCCACGCCCCGAGCGCCCGAAAGAACCCCCGAGGATCCGCCCGGTCATAAATCTCGTCGAACGAGGTCATGGCCCCGGTCTCAACCCCACCACTCACCACACCAACCCCTCTCCTCCCTCCAACCCTGCCCACCCCCCAAACCCCCAAAGCCTCCCCCGACAAACGAACACGAGCCGAGCACAGAGCACGGCACCGCGACCACGAGGCGGCCCAGGCGGGCGCGGGACAGGCGCGGGGCAGGTGCGGGACGGGCCCGGGCGGGCGCGAAGCGGGGCTGGGGTCGGCGGATGGGGGTTGGGGGCGTTTCGGGGGGTCGTGGGTGGGTGACACTCGTCGGAGGTGTCCCGCCGGTGAGGAGATCCGTGAGTACCGACGCGCAGCCGCCCGAGTCCGATCTGTCCAGCATGTCGAGTGATCGCGGGCAGTCCGCGGCTGCCGGGTATGACCTCTCGCCGGGGATAGGGGAGACGACCCTTGCCCGGGTTGATGGGCTGCGCGTGGCTGCTCGGCGGGTCGGGGGTGCGGCGGAAGCGCCCGAGCCGGCCGATCGGTGCTGGTTCGGCGAGGTTCGCGAGACGCCGTTGGGGGCTCGGGCGGTGTTTGGTGACGTGGCCGGCGATCCGCTGTGCGCGCCCGATCTGGCGGCGGAGGTGCTCGCCGCGTTCGGTGCGGTCGCCGCCGAGTTGCCCTCACCGGCCGAGGTCTCCCACCGGATCGCGCTGGCCCTGCGCGAGGACCATTCGCGCGGCCATCGGCCCCTGGTCCGGCTGCTGCTGGTCGAGCGCGCCGGCGGGCCGGCCGGAGACGGCTCGCTGACCCTGGTCAACCGCGGCTATCCGAACCCGCTCCTGATCGTCGGCCGGCGGGTGCTCGGCCTGGAACCCATCTACGCCACCCCGCCGATCGGCGCACTGACACCCGGCACGTTCCGCCCGCCGGAGCTGACCGTCGCGGCGGGCCGGGGCGAGCGGGTACTGCTGTACACGGACGAACTCGCCGAGGCCGCGGGCGCGGACGGCACGCGCTACCCGTTCGCCGAGCGCGCCCCGAGCCACGTGGGCGGCGACTTCGCCGACGCGCTGGACCGCCTGGCGGTCGACGTCGAGGCACACTTCGCCCCAGCCTTCCCCGGCGACGCGGCGCTGTTCCTGGTCGAACCGGGCCCGCTCGGCACCTGACCGACCACACCCCGAGAGAAGCCCTACCCCACCGTCCCCCGCATCGGCGTCGGCACCAGCCGCGCCGCGTCGAGCGACCGGTGCGCCGGGCCGCTCCCGTGCACCCCGTACAGCCGGAGCTGGAACATCGCGTCGAAGCGCGCGTCGCCGTCGGCGAGGTCGATCGCGCCCACCTCGGACAACCGGCGCAGCCGATAGCGGAACGTGTTCGGGTGCACGTGCACGGCCGCCGCGGCGGCGGTGACGTCACCGAACGTGTCCAGCCACGCCGCCAATGTCTCGGTGAGATGGGTGTCGTGTTCGGCGTCGTAGGCCCGCAGTCGGGCCACCGGCCCGGCCGGTGCGTCGTCCGTGGCGGCCACCCGGTCGGCCACCTCGACCAGCAGCGACGACACGTACACGTCGCACAGCCTGGCCACCCGCAGCGGGGATCGGCCCGAGCGCAACACGCGCAGCGCACGATCGGCGTCCGCCCGGGACGAGGGCAGGTCGACGGCGCGGGCGGCCACCCGGCCGATGCCCACCACCGCCTCGATCCGCCCGCCGATCCGGGCCAGGAACTCCTCGGCCAGCCGTACCGCCCGCGCGTCCGACTCGGTCGGCAGGATCGCGTAGGTGAAGCCGCCGAGCCGGGCCGTCGCGGTCCGCGGATGTACCGCCGCCAGGTGCAGCGCCAGCGCGTCGACGATCCGGTGCTCCTCGGCGGTGCGCTCGGCCGGTGCCGCGTCGCCCACCACCGCGAGCGCGAGCACACACGCCGGCTGGTGCGCCAGGCCGAGTCGGCCCGCCGCGTCCACCGCCGCCGGCCCGCCTTCGAGCACCGTGGCCAGCAGGTCGGTGCGCAACCGGCGCTCCACGTCGGCGCCCGCCCGTCGGCGCAGCAGGTGCAGCGCGACCACCTTGGCCGCCTCGATCAGCGACCGCTGCAACTCGGCGGACAGCGGCCCGCGCACCACGACCCAGATCGAGCCGAGGATCTCGTCCCCGGCGCGCACCGCGATGGCCACCCGGGGCATGTCCGAGACGCCCGGCAGGTACACCGGACCCTCGCTGCGATACAGCGCCTGGAACGCGCCGCGCTCCTCCAGGATCCGCAACCACTCGGCGGGCACCTGGCGATCCAGGATGGTGGCGATCCGCGGCTCGTCCGCCTCGTCCTGGCGGCTGGAGAAGGCCAGTACGCGCCCGCTGCGATCCTCCACCGTGACCGGCCCGTCCAGCAGCGCGGCGATCGCGTTGACCAGCGCGAACAGGTCGCCGGAGGGTGCCCCGTCCAGGGTTTCGCCGGTCTGCGCGCTGCCGATCTCGTCCACCGCGAGCAGCGAGCGCAGCAGCGTGGCGACCTGGGACCAGGACGCCCCGGGGGTCAGCGCGAGCACCACCACGCCGGTCTGCGCCACCGCGTCCCGGATCTCCGCGTCCACCGCGAGCGGCCCGCGCACCACGACGGCCGAGGCGGCCAGCGCCGCCGCGCGGTGCACCAGGGTGGCGATCGCCGAGGACCCGTAGACCGCGACGCCGAGCACCACCGCGCCGGGCGGGTGCGCGGGTTCGTCGCCCGGGTCGTGGATGAGGACGCCGGTGACCTCGCGGTTCGGGTCCGCTTCGCCGGCGGCGACCTCGAAAAGGGTCGAGCCGAGGTCGTCGATGATGCGCCCGAGCACGGCGCGCGGACGCGCGGTCATCGCGGGTCCGTCGAGGCGTCGGCGGGCACGGTGGCCCGGGCGGATATCGGCCGGTTGTCGGTCAGGTCCGTCACGAGGGGATCCATTCGGTCGACACGAGCCCCCGTCGAACGCACCGGAGCGGCCGTGTCGCCCGGTGGCCGATCCGTGTGCGGGAGTCTAAACGATCTTGGGCCGAAAGTGGGGAAATCTCCGGCCCACGCCCGGTTCGATCCAACGGCCGCACGTGCCGCCGAACCGAACCGGACCACATGCGTCACAGCCCTTCGGCTCGAACCGAGCCGAGGCGCACTCAGCCCCCGTCTCGTCGCCGGTCCACGACATATCCCCCGAGCCGCCCGAAGCCGCGCACCACGCGACCCTCGCCCATCAGCCCGCCGAGCACCTCGCGCACCGCCAGCCGCCACGAGAGTACGGCGTCCGGGTCGGCACGCCGCAGCGCGTCGATGTCGCGCGGCACCCGGACGATCACCACGTCGGCATCGGTGCGCCCGAGCACGGGTCGGCCATCGGCCCCCGCGTCCAGAGCGATCGCGACCCCCTCCTCCCCCGGAGCCGCCGCGTCGTCCGCCGGCTGCGGGATCCCCTCGCAGGCGAGGGCCACCCGAGGGGCGGTCAGATCCCAGCGCACCAGCAGCCGATCGGTATGGTCACCGGCGTTGAACGCGTCGGTCAAACGCCCGTAGAAGTCGACCAGATACTCGGCGGGTACCGCACCGAGTTTGGCCAGATTGAAGAACGCGTTGCGCCCCACCAGGGGGTCGAACGTCCAGCTGATCCGGGTGATCCCGCGGTCCAGGCACCAGGCGCGCTGGTGCACCTTGAGCGCGTGGCCCACCTCGCGTCCGCGCGAGCGCACGTCCACGCCCGCGATGTGCGAGTGCAGGCCGTCGGTGGCGAGCAGAGCCACGCAGGCACCGGTCAACCGGTCGCCCTCGTAGGTGCCCGCCACATAGCCGCCGGCATGCGCCAGGACCATCAGCAGTTCGGGCAACATCATCGGATTCGCCGAGTCCACCTGCCAGATGCGGTCCAGCAGCTTGCACACCTCGGACACCTCGTCCAGCGTGTGCAGTTGGCGGATCTCGACGTGCGCCGCGCGAGCCGCGCGGACGGCCGCCGCGGTCGCGCGGTCGCGGAGCGCACCGGAATCGGGTGCGGGCTCGGGTTCGGCACGGTACAGGTCGCCGCCGATCCGCGCGCCCGCCGGTGTCGGGGTCATCGGTTCCCGGTCTCCGTTCCCTCGTCCGTACCGGAGGCGGCCCGCGCCGCTCCCCCGGTCTGCGCGCCCTCGGTGCCCGCGCCCTCCGGCAGCGGCTCGCCGATCCGCGGTACGCCCGACAACAGCGCCCGCGTGTACTCGTGTTCGGGGTCCTCAAGGACCTGTGCGGCCGGCCCCTCCTCGACCAGGACACCCCGGTCCATCACCGCGATCCGGTCCGCCAGGTAGCGCACCACGGCCAGGTTGTGCGTGATGAACAACATCGCGAAGCCCAGCTCGCGCTGCAGGTCGCGGATCAGGTTGAGCACCGCGCCCTGGACCGAGACGTCCAGCGCCGAGGTGACCTCGTCCGCCACCAGGACCGCCGGTCGCGCGGCCAACGCGCGGGCCAGCGCCACCCGTTGCCGCTGGCCGCCGGAGAGCGCGCGCGGCATTCGGGTGCTCATCCCCGGGTCGATCCCGACCAGGTCGAGATACCGGGCCACCTCCTCCGCCCGCCGCGCCCGGTCCTCGCGCGGCACCGCCTCGGCCACCGAGGCGCCCACGCTCAACCGGGGGTTCAGCGACGCGAACGGGTCCTGGAAGACCAGTTGCACCGGCCTGCGCCCGGGCCGCCGACCCTGGTCGACGCCGTCCACCAGGACGTTGCCCGCGGTGATCGGCACCAGCCCGACCGCGGCCCGGCCGAGGGTGGACTTGCCCGATCCGGAGCCGCCGACCAGGCCGACCACGCGGCCCGCCGGCACCTCCAGGGACACGTCGTCGACGGCGGTCACCGCCGAGCGGCCACGGCCGTAGCGCACCGTGATGTGGCGCAGTTCGAGCGAACCGGACGTGCCGGCCCCGGCGGGCGCTGCGTCGGCCTCGGCCGCGACCGGGGCAACCGTACCTGCGGCTTTCATCGAACCTCCTCCAGTTCCTGCACGGCGGTGGTGATCGGGTCCCAGCACGCCACGCGGCGTCCGGGGCCGATGCGTTCCAGGACCGGTTCCTCGGTCCGGCAGCGGTCGCTCGCCCGGGCGCAGCGCGGCGCGAACGGGCAGCCCACGCTCTCCTCGCCGGGCTCCGGCGGGCGGCCCGGGATGGTCGCCAGCGGCACGTCCCGGTCGGTGGTCATGGTCGGTACCGCGCCGATCAGCGCGGCCGAGTACGGGTGCGCGACGCCGTCGGCCAGGTCGCCGACCGGCAGTTCCTCGACGATGCGGCCCGCGTACATCACCACGACCCGGTCGCACACCTGCGACACGACGGCGATGTCGTGCGAGATGAGCAGCAACGCGGCGCCGGATTCGGCCCGTACGTCCCGCAGCAGGGCCAACACCTGGGCCTGAACGGTGACATCGAGAGCGGTGGTCGGCTCGTCGGCGATGATCAGTCGGGGCTCGCCCATCAGGCCCATCGCGATCATCACCCGCTGGCGCATGCCGCCGGAGAACTCGTGCGGGCGCTTGGCGACCCGCTGTTCGGGGTTGATGATGCCCACCGCGCCCAGTCGGGCGACCGCTCGGGTCAGTGCCGCCGCGCGGCCGGCGCCGTGGTGCACCTCGGCGACCTCGGCGAGTTGCCGGCCCACGGTGAGCGCCGGGTTGAGCGAGGCCATCGGGTCCTGGAACACCATGGCCAGCGAAGTGCCCTTGGGTGCCTGGCGGTTCAGGTCCCGGTCGGCGAAGCGCAGGGTACGGGCGCTGACCCGGCCGGGGTGCGGAACCAGTCCGGCCGCGGCCAGCGCGGTCAGGCTCTTGCCCGAGCCGGACTCGCCGACGATGCCGACCGCCTCGCCCTCGGTGACGCTGAGGCACACATCGTGTACGGCGGTGTGTCCCGGGAAGCGCACCCGCAGGTGGTCGACGTGCAGCAGGGCCGACTCCGCCTCGGCGGCGACGTGTTCGTCGATCGAGACGACCGGCTCGGCCTCGGGCCGGTTCGCGCCGCGGCCACCGCTGGCACCCGCGACCACCTCGCCGATCAGGCCGAACGTGATGCCGGTCAGCACGATCGCGGCGCCGGGGCCGACCGCCGACATCGGGTCGACCATGACCCGGTCGAGTTGTTCGTTGAGCAGGCGCCCCCAGTCGTAGTCGGGCGCCTGCACGCCAAGGCCGAGGAAGGACAGGCCGGAGAAGGAGACCAGGATGCCGGCGGCGACCTGGGCGACGAACAGCGCGACCGGTTCGGCGATGTTGGGCAGGATGTGCCGCACGACGATCCGGAGCCGGCCGACGCCCAGGATCCGCGCGGCGGCCACGTAGTCGGTGCCGGCGACGGAAGCGGTCAGGTTCTGCACGAGCCGGGCGGTGGCGGGGGCCGCGCCCAGGCCGATGGCGAAGGCGGCGGAGAAGGTGCCGACGCCGAAGATGACCGCGAGGAAGAGCACGAACAGCAGGCCGGGGAAGGCCACGAGCAGGTTGACCGTCGCGGTGATCAGCCGGCCGGCGCGCCGGCCGAGGACCGCCGGGAGCACACCCAGGATCAGCCCGCCGAGCACCGCGATCAACGTGGCGAACAGGGTCAGTTCGAGGGTGAGCCGGGTGGCCACGACCACCCGGGCGGCGATGTCGCGACCGAGCGCGTCGGTACCGAACAGGTGCTCGGTGCCGCTGTGTCGGCCGATCGCGTCGGTGTCGATCCGGTCGGCGGTGTCGCCGGCCAGCATCGGGCCGAAGATCGCCACGAGCAGGATCAGGGCGCTGAGGATCGCCGTGGCGATACCCATCGGGGTGCGCAGCGCTTGGCGCAGTCTAGGGGCCTTGGACATCGTCAGCTCCCGCGAATCGTGGACTTGGGGTCGGCGACGGCGACGGCGAGGTCGACCGCGAAGTGGATCGCGAGCGCGGCGGCTCCGTAGACGAGCACGATGCCCTGGACGAGCGGATAGTCCTTCTGCAGGATCGCCTGGACGATGGTCATGCCCAGGCCGGGCCAGGCGAAGACGTTCTCGATCAGCACGGTGCCCGCGAGCAGGCTGCTGAGGATCAGGCCGCCGAGGGTGAGCGAGGAGGTGAGCAGGTTCGGCAGCGCGTGTCGCAGGTAGAGCAGTCGGCTCGGCAGCCGTTTGGCGCGGGCGGTGCGCATGTAGTCGGTCTCGAACACGCGCAGCGCCTCGACCCGGACGATCCGCGACAGCGCGGCGATCGGGGTGATGGCCAGGGCCAGTACGGGCAGTACGTAGGAGTCGGGCCCCTCGCGCAGTGCCACCGGGAACCAGCCGAGGCTGACGCCGAACACCGAGGCCAGGCCGACGGCGAGGAGGAATTCCGGGATGGCCACGATCGCCCCGGTCGAGGAGGCGAAGGCCAGTTCGCCGCGGCGCCGGCGGCCGTTCAGGGTGAACACGGCCATCGCCATGCCCAGCGGGATGGACACCACCATGACCAGGATGAACGCGTAGATCGCGATCTCCAGGGTGGCGGGGAGCCGATCGCCGATCATGCTCGACACCGAGACCCGGGCGGTGATCGATTCGCCGAGGTCGCCGTGGAAGAGCCCGCTCACGAAGTGTTTGTACTGGGTGATCAGCGAGTCGTTCAGGCCCAGTTGTTCCTTGCGGGCGGCGACCGCCTCAGGGGTGGCGTTCATCCCCAGGGCGCCGCGGACGGGGTCGCCGGGGACGAAGTGGATCATCGCGAACGCTGCGGTCACCAGGGCGGCCAGCGAGACCACCAGGCGACCGGTGCGCCGCAGGAAGAAGGAAGTCCAGGGACCGAGACGGAAGTCCGTCACGCGGCCGGACAGGGTTGCGGTGCTCATCGGCCACCGACCTTGTGCAGGGAGGACGGCACCACGCCGCCACCGTCGAGTTCGAAGCTGTAGCCTCGAACGAAGTAGGGGGTCATCGAGTCCACGAACGTCACCACGTCCGCGCGTTTGATCAACTCGGATTCGGCGGCCGTCCATTCGGGACAGCCGGCGATGTCGGGCTTGGCCATCGCCTCGCCGACGAGGCGCTGGTATTCGGGATTGTCGAGCGATCCGAAGTTCAGCCCCTCGGGAGGCTTGGGTCCGGAGAAGAACGGGAGGACCTGATCGGGCGTGGTCACCGAGATCGGCGCCCACGCGAGTTCCCACTGACCGCCCATCAGGATCGACGCGTTCGTCGACGCCGTGGTCGGCTGGGTGCTCACCTTCACCCCGAACGACTCCCACTGCTTGACCGCCAGTTCGACGGCCGAGACGAGTTGGGTGCCGAACACGCCCGGATACGGCATCGAGATCGACAGTTGTTTGCCGTCTTTGCTCCAGTGTCCGCCGGACTTCTTCCAGCCGGCCTCACGCATCAGCGCCGCGGCCTGCGCCGGGTCGTGCGGCGGGAGGTGGCCGGTGACCGAGTCCTCGGTGCACGGTGGGCCCATCGTGATGCCGAGCCGCAGCGGGGCCATGCCCTTGCCGCCGGTGGCCACCGCGCCGATCTGCTTGAGGTCGACCGCGGACAGCAGCGCCCGGCGCACCCGGGCATCGGCCGTGACACGATTCGGCGCCTCGTTGAAAAGCAACATCCCCAGTGGATCCCGTTCGATCACCGCCTTGATCCCGGCCGCGGTCAACCGGGCTCGGTCGGGGCCCATCACCGCCGCGATGTCGAGTTGCCCGCTGAGCAGCAGATTGGTCCGGGTGGACTCGTTGCCGACGACCTTGAAGACCACCCGGTCCGGCAACGCGGAATTGTCGGCGCCGTCCGGCCCCCAGGTGTAGCCGGGTCGTTTGACGAAGGTGAAATGGTCGCCCGCGACCACCTCTGCGAGTCGGAAGGGACCGGTGCCGTCGGAGGTGTGGGCGAGCTTGTCCGAGTCCTTCAGCGAGGAGGGACACACCAGCCGCAACATCGAGGTGCCGCGGAGCAGGAACGGGGCCGGCTGCGAGGTCTCGAGGGTCACCGTGCCGGCCTCGTTGTCGGCGGTGGCGGTGACCCCGGGAGGCACCATCAGGCCGTACAGCGGCGACTTGTTGGCCGGGTCGACGATGTGGTTGTACTGGGCGGCGACATCGGCCGCGGTGAGCGGCTCACCGTTTTGGCACTTCACGTCGCGCCTGAGCGTGAACGTCGCCGATTTCGCGTCGGAACTCCACTTCTCCGCGACGCCGGAGGCGATACGCCCGTCGGGCCGGATGTTGATCAGCGAGTCGTAGGAGAAGCGGTTCATCATGGTCGCGTAGGAGACCAGCGTGGTCATCGGGTTCAGGTTGCTGGGGTCGCTGGGGATCGCGATGGTGACGGTGTCGCCGTCCCCCGAACTCCCACCCGTGCCCGTCCCGCCGCAGCCGGCGGCGAACAGGCCCAGCGCGAGCGCCGCGGCGGCCCCGCGCGAGGCGCGTCTCATCGCGCGCCTCCGCTACAGGAGTCGACGCCGGCCCGCTCGGCACCGGAGGTGGCGGCCGGCTCGCCGACCACCATCCGGGGCAGCGCGCGGGTCATGTGCACGAAGCGCGCCCGGTCGCCGTCGCCGACGAAGGCGTACTGGTCGTGCTGCCCGCCCTTCGCCTCGACGGCGATCAGCGTGCGGGCGTCGCGGGCGACCAGTTCGGTCGTCCGGACGCTCTCGCCCATCATCTTGGCCGCGGTGCCCAGGGTGCGCATGGTCAGCTCGAAGCCGCGCTCCGACTCGACCACGTCCATCGCCAGTACCTGCGACGCGTAGCGACCGACGAAGAAGCGTGCATCCACCACCGGCGGGTCGACGGGCGGCACGGCGGGCTCGGGCATGGCGACGCCCGCGGTGCTCGCCAACACCTCGCGGACCAGCTCGTACATCACGCCCAACTCGCCGCCGTTGGTCAGGATCGCGATCGAGACGCCGCTCTCGGGGGCCACCCGCAGGATCGCGGCCTGGCCGAACGTGCCGCCGTCGTGGCCGATCACCGGGCCGCCCGCCCAGTCGAACAGGTTCCAACCCAGGCCCCACGCGGTGCCGACCGCGCCGACATCGGGCACGTCCACCTGCGACTCGCGCATGGCCAGGGCCGACGCCTCGGACAGCAGGCGGGTGCCGTCCGGCAACAGGCCGCACGCGACGTGCGCGGCGGCGAACGCGACCAGGTCGCTCGCGGTGGTGGCCAGCGTCGAGCCGGCCGGCGCGTTGGAGCGGGGCAGTTGCCACACCGGCGCCTTCACGCTCGTCCCGTCGGGGCCCTCCACGTGCCCGATCGCCACCCGGTGCAGGATCGCCTCGGCGGCGCCGGTCGCCACCCGGGTCAGCCCGAGCGGAAGGGTGATCCGCTCGCGCAGCGTGGCCTCCCACGTCTGCCCGGTCAGCACCTCGACGATCCGACCGAGGGCGACGTATCCGCTGTTGCAGTAGGAGAACATCTCGCCGGGCGCGAACAACCGCCCGCCGTGGTCGGCCAGATGCCCGACCAGCCCCGCCACCGCGTCGTCACCGGGACCGAAGTCCTCGAACACGTCGCCCTCGAACCCCGCGGTGTGGCACAGCAGTTGACGAACCGTCACGCTCGCCGCGGCGGCCTCGTCGAGCAGCTTGAAGTCCGGGAGGAAGGTCCGCACCGGTGCGTCGAGGTTGAGCACACCCTCGTCGACCAGCTGCATGATCAGCGTCGCCGTCCACACTTTGGTGATCGAGCCGATCTGGAAGATCGACTCGGGCGTGGCCGGGTACCCGATCTCCGTGTCGAGCACGCCGGTGGCGGCCGCGACCGTCTCGTCGCCCATTCGTACCGCGACGCTCGCGCCGGGGATATTGCCACGCTTGGCCAGCTCGCCGAGACGGGTCGCTAGGTACTCGGGAGTCGGCAGCGCCCGGGCAGCGGCCCCGGGCACATCGGATCGTCCCATCGTGGGATACCTCCTCGGAAGGCGGCGGCGAGTGCCGCAGAGGACGATCACGGTAGGCAGCGTCCGAAAACCCCGAATCGTCGTCCCGGACGAAGAACGGTCGGCGAACCTGTCCGAATCACCGACGCCGAGCCGTACCGCGGGGGACGATGCTCGGCAGGGGCCGCCGCGGGGTCGTGAACCGGATCGGCCGAGGTCGTACGACATACGCGCACCACCTTTTCGCGGGCGACCCGACCGACGACGGACCCACCCGCACCGCCTCCCCCGGCACCCCACATCGGCGCCGAACGGGCGACCACCACCGGCGACCGGCCCTGCGGGGCATCCGACCACCCACACGGAGCGGACATGAGCACCGATCGAGAGCCGGTAGAACCCACACAGCGCATCCGGGCGATCTTCGACGCGGCCCGGGTCGACGGCTTCCTGCACGTACGCGACCTCGACACCGCCGACGAGGTCGCCTACCAGGCCGACGACCGGGTCGTGCTCGCGTCGGTCCTGAAGGTGCCGATCGTCCTGGAGTACGCCCGCCAGGCCGCCGACGGCCGGCTCGACCGGGCCGGCCGGCACCTGGTCACCGCCGCCGACCGCGAAGGCGACGGCATCGGCACCGACGGCTGTATGTACGACGTGGAGATGAGCGCGCGCGACCTCGCCTTCATGATGATCACCCAGAGCGACAACGCGGCGACCGACATCGTGCTGCGCCTGGTCGGCCGGGACAACGTGCGGGCCACGCTCGACGCGCTGGACTGCCGCGACACCTCCGTCAGCGGCTGCAGGGACCTGTTCGAATCGGTGCTGGACGATCTGGGTGTCGACCCGAGCGGCAACGTCGACGAGCAGGTCGCCCGGGCCACGCCCGAGCAGATCCGGGCGCTGACCGTGCGCGACCCGAAGCGCACCGCCGCGACCACCCCGCGCGAGATCACCAAGCTGCTCGCCGCGATATGGCGGGACGAGGCGGGCTCCGCCGAGGCCTGCGCCGAGGTGCGCGACATCATGGGCCGGCAGATCTGGCCGCACCGGCTCGCGTCCGGTTTCGCGGACGAGATCCGGGTCTCCGGCAAGACCGGCACCCTGTGGGGCGTGCGCAACGAGGTCGGCGTGGTGGAGTACCCCGACGGCAGGCGCTACGCGGTGGGCGTGTTCCTGCGCCTGGAGTCGCTGGGCTTTCGCGCGCCCGCGGCCGACGCCTCGATCGGGCTTGCGGCCCGCGCGGCGATCGACCACCTGCGCGCCTGATGACCGGGGTCGGGTCCGGCGGCGCGTGCCCTGTCGCCGGGCCCGATACCCCGACCCGCGTCCCGACCCGTCGGCCGGCCCTCACGGCGGGTCAGGACGCGGGCTCCTCCGCTGTGCGGGCCACGTACACGGTGTTGGTGGCCGTACCGCCCTGGAGCGGGTTGTCGAAGTCGACGACGTGCGCTGCCGAGTCGACGAAGACCTCGCCGAGCACCGCGCCGAACTCCAGGTCCGGCGGGTCGTTGGACCACAGCGCGAACACCCCGCCCGGACGCAGCCGATCGGCCAACGCGCGCAATCCTGCGGGCCGGTACAGCGCGGCGTGGCTCGGGTGCAGCACGTGGCGCGGGGAGTGGTCGACGTCCAGCAGGATCGCGTGGAAGCGCCGACCCGGCTCCTGCGGATCGAACCCGCTCGCCTCGCCCGCCAGTGCGAAGAAGTCGCCCTGGACCAGCCGGCAGCGGGGATCGCCCGCGAGGCCGGCGCCGAGCGGGACCAGGCCGCGCCGGTGCCAGTCGATCACCTCGCCGAGCGCGTCGACCACGATCAGCTCGCGTACGCGCGGATCGTCCAGCGCCGCGCGGGCGGTGTAGCCCAGGCCCAGACCGCCCACCACGACGTCGAGTTCGACATCGGGCAACTCGGCCAGGCCCAGCCGGGTCAGCGCGATCTCGCCCGCTGTGAACAGGCTGGACATCAGGAACTCGTCGCCGAGCTTGACCTCGTGCACGTCCTCGCCGGAGACCGGGTCGCGCCTGCGGCGCAGACTGATCTCGCCCATCGGCGTCGTCCGCCAGTCGAGTTCCTCGAAACGCGCGCTCATCCGTGCACCCTCAACCGTGTCGGTACCATCCACCGGCCGCGCCGGTGGGCGGAAGCCTATGGTCCCGGGCGCCCCGCCGCCGTCGGGCTCGCCGTCGGGCGGGCGGCAGGCCCTCCGGGTGGCCGGTCAGCCTACAGCCGCCGCTCGGGTTGCCGGACCGGTCGCCCCGCACCCGGCGGGGTCGGCGATCAGCCCCAGGCGGCGCGTTCGGCCTCGCGCGGGGCGAGCACGGTGGTCGTGGTCGGCGCGTCGAACATCCGTACCGGCCGCCGCGCGTCCCACGGTTCCCAGCCGGGATCGCCGGTCTTGGCGAACCGCACCCAGGCGGCGTGCATCTCGTCGGCGAGGGATTGCGGCGGCGCGTCCCCGGTGAGCGAGGTCCACGCGCCGGAGTCGAGCCCGTCGAAGACGAACGGCAACTCCATCGCGTGCGCGGCACCGAGGTCGCACACGGGGCTGCGCCAGGCGAACTCGTAGACGTAGGTGGCTACTCCACGATCCAGCCGGGCATCCGCGAGGCGGTTGATCGGCAACCGAACCAGCAGATCCGTGGCCAACGCGCCGAGCAGTTCGCCGCGCCCGGCGCCGGGTCGGGCCGCCCGGTACGCGGCCAGGATCCGCCGGCCGATCCGGAACTTCAGCCGCGCGCCCGCGAACAACACCGGCCCGACCCGGTCGAGCAGGCCGGTGGGCACGAACCACAGCCGGTATTCCTCGGTGTTCGAGCCGAGCAGCAACCCGATTCCGGAGCCCGCGCCGGCCAACAGGGCCGCCTGCGGGTGGGTGGGCACCAGGTCGTCGCCGATCGCCGGCGCGAACCCCGCGCCGCCGGTCGTCATCGGTGTGCCGCCGGTGGTGACCGCCTGTTCGGCGGCGACCAGTTCGTCCGGCGGCACCTCGGCGAACGCCGCCCGGGACCCGGCACGGCCCAGCCGCTTGGCCACCGACTCGGTGATCCGCCCGGCCTTCGCGGGCGGCAGCGCGTCCGGCATCCCGCTCTGCAGGATCGCGCGCACGAACAGCGCCTCGGCGTCCGAGTGCGCGACCAACGCCCCGAGCAGGATCGATCCGGCGGACTCGCCGAACACGGTCACCCGCGCCGGATCGCCGCCGAAGGCCGCGATCTCCGCCTGTACCCAGCGCAGCGCGGCGACCACGTCGGCGAGGCCGACATTGCGCGGCGCGCCGTCGAGCACGGAGAAACCCTCCGACGCCAAGCGATAGTTCACCGCGACGTACACCACGCCGTCGCGGGCGAACGCCGCGCCGTCGTAGCCGGGCAGCGCGTTCGCCCCGTGCGCGAGCGAGCCGCCGTGCACCCACACCATCACCGGCAGCCCGCTCGCGTCGGCCGGCGCCCAAACGTTGAGGTTGAGGTATTCGTCGCCCTCGATCACCACTGTCGGCAGCAGTTCGCCCAGGGCTCCCCGGTACGGCGCCTGCGGCGCGGTCGGGCCCATCGTGTCGGCGTCGCGCACCCCGGCCCAGCCCGGGTGCGCGACCGGCCGCTCGAAGCGCGACTCCCCCACCGGCGCGGCGGCGTACGGAATGCCCAGCCAGCGATGGATGCCGTCGGCCAGGGCCACGCCGCGAAGCGATCCGGCGGAGATCGTCACCGTGGCCCGCCCCTGCTCGGCTTCCGGGGGAACGCTCATGACTGGCCATCCGATCCGCGGGTCGGCCCGCTCGACGATTCCGGCAGATCGGCCGAGGGTAGCGAAGCGGGCCGCCGCGAAGTCGCGGGCGTCCGGCCCTCGGGCGGCACCGGAACGGGCTCTGCCACTTCGGATTTTCCGCGCATTCCGGCCACGCACACCATCATTCGATGACACCGTGTTGCCGGGCGGACACCGACCGCCATGCCCGGTCGACCACGCCCTCGTCCGAAACGTTCGCGAAGTGGGGAAGGACCGACGTGAGTTCACACGAAACGCACACGACCAGCCTGTATCCGGAAGTGGACGAGGCGACCTTGGCACAGTTGGTCGAGGCGTTGGAGAGCGGGGACACCACACGACTCGCGCCCGCGCGGGCCGCCGAGATCGAGGAGGCCCGGGCGCTGGTCCGATTCACCCCGGTGCGGGTGCCCGGTGCGGACGGCACCGAACTGGACGGCGCGCTCTGGCTGCACCCCGGAGACCGACCTCGGCCGGTGGTCGTGATGCCGTCCCCGTGGACGCACCTCGGCTGGCTCCTCTACGTGGCCCAGGCCACCCGGTTCGCGCTCAAGGGATATCACGTACTGGCGTACACCGCCCGGGGGTTCGGCCTGTCCAAGGGCAACGTCGAGGTGGCCGGCCCGCTCGACGTCCAGGACGGAATCGCGGCGCTCACGTTCGTATTGTCCCGAATCGACGGCGAGGCGAGCGGCATCGGCTTCCTCGGCGACTCGTACGGCTCGGGCATCAGTCAGTTGGTGGCCGCGCACGATCCCCGGGTGACGGCGGTGGTGGCCCTGAGCACCTGGGGCGACCTGGGCGCGGCGTTCTACGAGAACGAGACCCGGCACACCGCCGCGGTGGAGACCCTGCGCAAGGCCGCGGCCGAGAAGCGGCTCAGCGAGGACACCCGCACCCGGTTCGACAACGTGCGCGACAACGAGGACATCGAGGGCACCCTGGAGTGGGCCAGGGAGCGCTCGCCCATCCACCACATCGAGGCGATCAACAATCGTGAGCGACCGCTGCCCGTCCTGTTCGCGAACGCGTGGCACGAGACGCTGTTCCCGACCAACCAACTGCTGACCATGTTCAACGCGCTGACCGGCCCCAAACGCCTCCTGCTGTCCATCGGCGACCACTCCGCGCCGGAGATGTCGGGCATCGTCGGCCTGCCGAACCGGATCTGGGAGGAGGCCCACCGGTGGTTCGACCACTACCTCCTGCGTGTCGACACCGGCGTCGACCTCGAGGACGAGGTGGTCACCGAGATCATGTGGAGCAAGGCCCTGGAGGAGCAGCCCACCTGGGGCGCGGTCACCGGACGCACCGAGCGGCTGTACCTGTCCGCGCCGCAGAACGGCGGCGACGGCACCCTGTCCGACAAACCCGGCGCCGACGGCGAGGTCGCCTTCGCGGCGGGTACGGACACCCCGGCCACCGTCGCGGACAAGATCATCGGGACCGGGAACGCGGAACTGGCCGGCAACCCGAAGGTATACCCGACCGCCGAGATCGACCGGGCGCACGCGGGCGTATGGGCCACCGCACCGCTCCCAGTGACGGCCAAGCTGCGCGGCGTGCCCCGGCTACACCTGACCTACACGGTCGACGCGGCCGAATCGACGCTGATCGCCTACCTGTTCGACGTCGACGCCGAGGACAACGCGCACATCATCACGCACGCGCCGTTCACCGAGCTGCGCGGCGAGAGCGGTCGACCGGTCTCGGTCGACATCGCGCTCCAGGCCACCGGCTACGACGTGCGGGCCGGCCACCGGGTGATGCTGGTCATCGACACGATCGATCCGTTCTACGGCGACGCCACCGACGGCGACAGCACGATCTCGCTCACCCTCTCCGACGAGGATCCGTCCCATCTGGAGCTTCCGCTGAGCTGAATCGGGCACGCCCGGCTGCCCGGCCCGTCCGGGTCGGGCAGCCGGTGCGCAAACTTCGTGGAGACATTCTCCGTTGGGCGCAACTTGCCTGCCCGATAAGGAGTTTGACAGATTTTGCCGACCCCGCGAAGCCGCATTGTTCGGGACACCGCAGACGTGTGAGCGTTTGCCGATCGGGCACGAACCCGGCGGTCACGCTCGTCGGCGGTTCGCTCACGTCGCGAATTCGCGTACGACGAAGGCCGGTTCGTGGTCGAGGTCTACCTTCCACTCAAGGAGCCTCGATGAATCGCAAAACGGTGACGGCCGGGACTGTCCTGGCCGTACTCGCCGGATTGGCGGTCTCCACCACCGCACAGTCGGCGTCCGCCGACCCGTCTCCCCCTCCCGGCTCGCAGGCATTGGCGGTAGCCGCCGCCGACCAGGCCGTCTCCAGCGGTCTGGACACCCTTGCCAAGGGTCCCGACGAGCAGTACCAGCGCCAGACGGTGACCCCCTGGGTCAACGGTCTCTACTCGGTCGCGTACGAACGCACCTACCACGGCCTTCCGGTCGTCGGCGGGGACGCGGTCGTGCTGGCCGACAACCAGGGCCGGGTCCGCGCGACCCAGTCCGCCACCGGTACCCGCATAGCCGCGAAGACCACGGCCACCATCGACGCGAGCGCCGCGGAGGCGACGTCGAAGGCCCGGCTCGCCGCCGTGGACAAGGTGGAATCGCACCGCCTGGTCGTCCGGGTCAAGGACGGCGTGAGCAACCTCGCCTGGGAAACCGTGGTCGTCGGCCGTACCGCGACCGCGCCCAGCCGCCTGCACGTCTTCGTCGACGCGAGCACGGGCACGGTGCTCGACCAGATCGACGACGTGAAGGCCGGCACCGGCAACAGCCAGTGGAACGGCCCGAATCCGCTGACCATCGACACCACCAACTCGGGCGGCACCTACTCCCTGCGCGACCCGAACCGGCCGGGCCTGACCTGCGCCGACTACAGCACCGGCACGGTCTTCTCCAAGTCCACCGACTCCTGGGGCAACGGCCAGGCGTCGAGCAAGGAAACCGGCTGCGTCGACGTCATGTGGGCGGCGCAGAAGGAATGGAACATGCTCCGCGACTGGCTCGGTCGCAACGGCCACAACGGCACCGGCGGCAGCTGGCCCGTCAAGGTCGGCCTGAACGACGTCAACGCCTACTGGGACGGCTCCTCCGTCTCCATCGGCCACAACCAGGCCAACCAGTGGATCGGCTCGATGGACGTCGTCGGCCACGAATTCGGCCACGGCATCGACCAGTTCACCCCCGGCGGCGCCGGAACCGAACCGGGTCTGGGCGAGAGCACCGGCGACATCATGGGTGCGCTGACCGAGGCGTACACCAACGAGCCCTCCCCCTACGACACCCCCGACTACACCGTCGGCGAAGCCGTGAACCTGGTCGGCCAGGGCCCGATCCGCTACATGTACAAGCCGTCCACCAACGGCGACCCCGACTGCTACAGCTCCTCGATTCCCAACACGGAGGAGCACGCGGCGGCCGGACCGCTCAACCACTGGTTCTACCTGCTCGCCGAAGGCACCAACCCGGGCGGCGGCAAGCCGACCAGCCCGACCTGCAACAGCAGCACCCTGACCGGGGTCGGCATCCAGCAGGCCGGCAAGGTCTTCTACGGCGGCATGCTGCTCAAGACCAGCGGCATGACCTACAAGAAGTACCGCACGGCCACGCTCAACTCGGCCAAGACGCTCGACGCGACCTGCGCGCTGTTCAACAAGACCAAGGCCGCCTGGGACGCGATCAGCGTGCCCGCGCAGACCGGTGACCCGACCTGCACCGGCGGTCCCGCGCAGAACGACTTCTCGATGAGCTTCAACCCGAACTCGGGTACCGTACAGCCCGGTTCGTCGATCACCGCGACCCTGGGCACGACCGTCACCTCGGGTAACGCGCAGTCCGTCTCGCTGACCGCGGCCGGGCAGCCGGGCGACGTCACCGTGGCCCTGAGCCCGAACCCGATCCAGTCCGGCGCCTCCTCGACGCTGACCGCGACGGCCGCGGCGGGCGCCGCGAACGGCACTTATGTGATCACCGTCACCGGTACCGGGCCCAACGCCACGCACACCGCCCAGTACACCCTGACCGTCGGTACCGGCGGCCCGGGCGGCGACGCGATCAAGAACGGCGGCTTCGAACAGGGCACCGCCAACTGGACGCAGAGCGCGAGCGACATCACCAACAGTTCGCAGAACGCGGCACACGGCGGCACCTGGTACGCGTGGATGATGGGCTACGGCTCCACCGCCACCGAGACCCTGTCGCAGTCCAACGTCGCGATCCCCAACACCGCCGCACCCACGTTGAAGGTGTGGATCAAGACCACGACCCAGGAAACGGGGTCCACGGTCTACGACACGCTCAAGGTGCAGATCAACGGCACCACCCTCGCCACCTACTCCAACGTCGGCGCCACCGGTGCCTACGTGCAGCGCACGGTGGACCTGAGCGCCTACAAGGGCCAGACGGTCACCCTGCAGTTCGCGGGCGCCGAGGACTCGTCGCTGACCACCACGTTCCTCGTGGACGACGTGACGATCTCCTGACCGCGCGCGACCGATGACGGCCCTGCTTCCGGCGCCCCACGCCGGGAGCAGGGCTTTCGGACGTACCGGGCGGGTTCGCGGGTTTGGCCGCCCGCCGATCCGGCGACCATCTCGCCCACGGTGGCCGTACCCCGCACGGGCGGGCGCGCGGCGGCCGGATCGCTACGCCGCGCGTCTGGAGAACGATGGCCTCGAATCAGTCCGTGCCCTGGGTCGGCGCGTGGCGGGTGCTGCGCAATCCGCGGATCTGGGTGGGCCCGTCGATCATCGTCGGCCTGCTGGCGTTCCTGCTGTCGATGCTCTACATGGGCGGCATCCTCGATCCGCGCGGGGACCTGCGCAAACTGCCGATCGGCGTGGTCGACGCGGATCGCGGCACCGGGGACGGGACGCCGAGCCTGGGCGCGCGGATCACCGCCGGGATTGCCGCCTCCCCCGGCGGCGCGGTGTCCTGGAAGCGGCTGGACGAGGCGGCGGCCCGCCGTGACCTGGCCTCGGGCAAGCTGTACGGGGCGATCCTGGTGCCGGCCGACTTCACCGCGTCGGTGGCGGCGCTGAACGCACCCGCGCCCAACCCGCCCGCGCCGACCCGCCCGGCGATCCTGGTGCTGACCAACCCGGGCGTGGGCAGCCTGGCCTCGTCGCTGGCCGGCTCCATCGCGCAACAGGCCGTGCACGGCGCGTCGTTGCAGCTCGGCGCGACGCTGAACGCGAGCGCGCCGACCGGGCCGGACACCGCCGCCGGCCGGCTGCTGCGCGCCGATCCGATCGCCGCCGTGGTGACGGTCGGCCACGGCATCGGCCCCCGCACCGGCCTGGGTCTGACCGCGTTCTACTACACACTGCTCCTGGTGCTCGCGGGCTTCCTGGGCGGCAACATCATCGGCAACATGGTCGACGTCGCACTGGGCTACGTGGCGAGCGAGATCGGCCCGTGGCGTACCGAACGACCACTGGTGCACATCACCCGTACGCACACCCTCGCGGTCAAGTGCACGATGTCGGCGGTGTTGTCCGTGCTGACCGCCACCCTGATCATGGTGGCCACCGTCGGCATCCTGGACATGGACGCCGCGCATCTGCCGCTGCTCTGGATCTTCTCGGTCTGCGCGACCACCGCGGTCGGGATCGGCGTCCAGGCGATCAACGCGGCCTTCGGCGGGATCGGCCAGTTGGTGAGCATGTTCGTGTTCATCGTGCTGGCGCTGCCCTCGTCCGGCGCGACCATCCCGCTTCAGGCGCTGCCGCCGTTCTACCGGGTTTTGTCGGTCTTCGAGCCGATGCGCCAACTCAGCGACGGCGTCCGGGCCATCCTGTACTTCGACGCCCGCGCCGACGCGGGACTGACCCGGGCCTGGATCGGCATCGGGTTCGGGATCGTCGCCGGGCTGGTCTTCGGTTTCGCGATGACCACCTACTACGACCGCAGGCAACTGCACCGCATCCCGCCGAAGACCGAGTAGTCGGCAGCGGGTCCGGGTGCTGCGCGCCCGGCTCGCCGACCCCACCCCATCGACCCCCGGAGCCGAACATGCTGCTGCACCTGGTACTCGCCACATGGAAGCCTGACGTCCGCGCCGATGACGTCGCGGAACTCGCCGCTTCGGTCCGCCGGTTCGCCGACCGGCGAACTCCGCAACCCGATGGTGGCGCCGCCGACCCGGCCGTGACCACCCCGACCGGCGGCCCGCTCCGGCGGGGTCCGCCGGTCGGGTGCGTGCCGGTCGATCAGGGGCCCACCGCGGCCAGGCCGGCGGCGTCGCGGCGAGCGGCCCGCCGGTCGTCCCCCGTTCCGGTCCGGGTCGCCCGGCGGTGCAGGGTCGCGGCCTCGCGGGCGTAGCGGTGCACCGGGAACTCGTCGGCCGCCGCGCCCAGGATCCGTACCGCCGTCGTGCTCGTCTCCATCGCGGCCTCCACGGCGACCAGTTCGGCCACCGACGCCTGGCGGGTGTACGACAGGCCGGCGTCACGACGACGGGCGGCGTCCAGGTACATCGCCCGGGCCGAATCGATCGCACCCGCGCATTCGGCCAGGACCCCGCGATCGGGTCGGGCGGCGCAGTCGGTCGCGATCTCCAGCGCCGCCTGGGCCAGTCCGGTCGCACACGCCGCCGCGCCGAGCCGGCCGGCGTCCAGGATCTCGAACGCGATCCGCAGGCCCCGGTCCCGCACTCCGATCAGCCGTTCGGGTTCCAGGTACACGCCGTCCCAGTAGGCGGTGGTGGTCGGGAAGGCACGCAGCCCGAGCGACTGCTCGGGCGGGCCGAAGTAGAGGTATTCGTCGGCGCCGGGCGCCAGGAAGCACGAGACGTCGGGCCGCGCCGGGCCGGTGCGGGCGAACACGGTGTGGAAGTGCGCCCGGCCGCCGTGCGCCAGCTCGACCTGGGTGCCCACCATCAGGTGACCGCCCCTGGTCCGCTCGGCCCGACAGGCCACCGCCGACGGGTCGGCGCCCACGTGCGGCTCGGCACGGCCGTGGCCGCCGATCAGCGCGCCGTCGAACATCTCCGGCAACCACTGCTCGCGCTGCGCGTCGGTGCCGTGCACGGCCGCCGGCAGGCACGCCAGCGTGTGCACGTGTACCGCGTCGGCCAGCCCCACCCAGCGCGCGGCCAACTCCTCCAGGACCTGGAGGTAGACCTCGTACGGCTGGCCGCCGCCCCCGTAGCGCACGGGGTAGGGCAGCCCGGAGAGCCCGGCCCGGCCGAGCGTGCGGAACAACCCCGTGGGGTAACGCGCCTCGGCCTCACAGGCGCCGGCCCGAGGCGTGAGCTCCCGATCCGCGAACGCCCGCGTGCGGGCGATCAGGTCATGGGCGGCATCAGAGGGCAGCAAACGGTCGACAGGCACGGGCGCCTCCCAGGGCCGACGGACGGCCCGGCCAGAAATCCGGGTCGGACGCCGAAACCCGCACGGCACCCCCCGCACCGGAGCCGCCCGAACCAACCCCGGGAAGCCCGGGACACGTGGGCACGGTAGAGCGCCGGCCCCCACCCACGGATCGTCCACCACGACAAACCCGACCCCTTTCCTTCGTCGCCCCCACCCACCGCCGGCCCCGGTCCCACCCGCCCCCGCGCCTCCGCAGGCCCCCGTCCCCCCTCCGCGAGCCCTCGCCGCGGTGCCCGTGGGCCCTTGTCCGCCCCCTGGGGTGTGCGCGAACGTTCGGTGGGGGTGTGTCGTCGTGGCTTTGTGCCCGGTTACGGAAACCATCGACAGCATTGGTCATTCGGACGAAGCACTCGGTGCGCGCCGCCGCCTAGCGTCGCTGACACACCGACCGGAAGGATTCGACATGGGTTCCGACCTGCACACCCGCGCCGTCGTCGCGGATACGCACAACGACCTGTTGATGGCGGTGGTCGAGCGACCACCCGGACGTTGGGCGAGCTTCTTCCGCGAGCAGTGGTTGCCGCAACTCCGCGAGGGCGGGGTGGACGTACAGGTGCTGCCGGTCTTCGTGGACGACCAGTTCCGGCCCGAGGGCGCGCTGCGCCGCACGCTGCGCATGGTCGAGTGCGCGCACGCCATCGCCGAGGGCAACCCGGACGACGTGCGCCTGTGCCTGAACGGCGACGACATCGACGCGGCGCTGGCCGAGGGCCGGATCGCCCTCGTCCTGGCCCTGGAGAGCGCCCCCGGCGTGGACGCCGACCTGGAGCTGTTCCGCACCCTGTACCGCCTCGGCGTCCGGGTCGCCTCGATCGCGCACTGGGGCCGCTCCCCGCTCGGCGACGGCAGCGGCGAGGATGCCACCGGCAGCCGGCTCACCCACGCCGGCGTCGAGGCGCTGCGCGAGATGGAGCGCCTGGGCATCGTCTTCGACATCTCCCACCTGGGCGCCTCCGGCGTCGCACACGTATTGCAGGAGGCCACCCGCCCGCTGCTCGCCAGCCACTCGGCGGCCCGGGCGCTGTGCGACCACCACCGGAACCTGACCGACGAGCAGATCCGGGGCGTGGCCGCCACGGGCGGTGTCGTGTGCGTCAACTTCGTGCCGGACTTCCTGAGCACCGAGCGCGCCGAGCAGACCATCGACCGCGTCGTGGACCACATCGAGCACGTGATCGGCGTGGCCGGCATCGACCACGTCGGAATCGGCCCCGATTTCCTGCGCGAGGTGCTGGCCGACATCACCCCGCCGTGCTGCGAGGGCGTCGACTACACCGGCGTGGACACCTCGACCACCCTGCCGGGCCTGGACGGTCCGGCCGAACTCCCCGCACTGACCGAGGCGTTGGTCCGGCGCGGCTTCGGTGAGAAGGAGATCATGGCGATTTTGGGCGGCAACGTACAGCGGCTGTTCCGCGCCGAGTTGGGGCGGGCCCGATGACCGGCCCGACGACCGACCCCACGCCCGGCGCCACGAGCGCCGTCTCCGCCTTCGACACCGACGCCATGCTGGCCGATCTGGCCGAACTGGTGACGTGCGAGTCCTTCTCCGCCGACCTGGCCGCGGTCGCCCGCAGCGCCGAGGTGGTCGCCGCGCAGGGCGCGCGCCTGCTCGGCGCCCAACCGCGCCGGATCGTGCTCGAAGGCGTGACCCACCTCCAGTGGACCTTCGGCACCCCGCGCGTATTGCTGGTCGGCCACCACGACACGGTGTGGCCGATGGGCTCGCTGACCACCCATCCGTGGTCGGTGCGCGACGGAATCGCCCGGGGGCCGGGGTGCTTCGACATGAAGGCCGGCCTGGTCCAGATCTTCCACGCGCTCGCCTCGCTGGACTCGCTCGACGGGATCGGCGTGCTGATCACCGGCGACGAGGAGGTCGGCTCGACCAGCTCGCGGGGGCTGATCGAGGACGCCGCACGGGGCTGCGCGGCCGCGTTCGTCCTGGAGGCGTCCGCCGACGGCGGCGCGCTCAAGACCGCGCGCAAGGGCGGCTCGCAGTACGAACTGGTCGTGCACGGCAAGGCCGCGCACGCCGGTCTGGAGCCGGAGAAGGGGATCAACGCCGCCATCGAGGCCGCGCACCTGGTGCTCGCCCTCGACGGCCTGGCCGACGTGGTCGACGAAGGCGCGACGGGCGACTGGCGCACCACGGTGACCCCCACCGTGGTGCGGGCGGGCGCGGTGTCCAACACGGTGCCGCCGCACGCGGCGGTGACGGTCGATGTACGGGTGCCCACGCGCAAGGCGCAGGACCGGGTCGACGAGCTGATCCGCGCGCTGCCCACGACCGTGCCGGGTGCCCGGGTCGAGGTGTTGGGCGGAGCCAACCGCCCCCCGCTGGAGGACACTTCCTCGCGCGCGCTGTTCGACCTCGCCGGCCTGACCGCGGCCCACCTGGGCCTGCCGCCGCTGCGCTCCGCGGCGGTCGGCGGCGCCTCCGACGGCAACTTCACCGCCGGCATCGGCTGCCCCACCCTCGACGGCCTGGGCGCCGTCGGCGGCGGCGCGCACGCCGACCACGAACACGTGATCGTGGCCGAACTGGCCCCGCGGGCCGCGCTGCTCGCGGGCCTGATCGACGCGGTGCGGCGATGAGCGCCCCCGTGCTCAGCGCCCCGGCCATCCGGGAGCTGCACGAGCTCGACGAACTCGAGGCCGTCTGCGCGCTGTTCTGCGAGATCTGGGGCACGCCGGCGAACAACCCGCCGATCAACGTGGAGCAGATGCGCGCGTTGTCGCACGCGGGCAACTACGTCGCCGGCGCCTACGCCGACGGCCGGCTCGTCGGCGCGACGGTCGCCTTCTTCGGCGCGCCGATCGCCCGCACCATGCACTCGCACATCACCGGCGCGCTCCCCGGCCACGCGGCGGGCCTGGCGCTGAAGCTGCACCAGCGCGACTGGGCGCTCGATCGCGGCCTGCACCGGATCACCTGGACGTACGATCCGCTGATCGCCCGCAACGCGCACTTCAACCTGGCCAAGCTCGGCGGTGTGATCGACGCCTACCTGCCCAACTTCTACGGCACCGTGGACGACGCGATCAACGCCGGCACCGACACCGACCGCGCCATGGTCGGCTGGGACCTGGCCGAACCGCGCGTGGTCGCCGCGGCCCGCCGCGAGTCGATCCCGGTGGTCGTACCGCCCGGCGCGGTGGCCGCGCTGACCGACCGCGACGGCCGGCCCGTGCTCGGCCGCACCGACGCCGAGGACCTGCTCGTCGGCGTCCCGGCGGACATCGAGAAGTTGCGGCACACCGACCCGGCCACGGCCCGGGACTGGCGACTCGCGCTGCGCGAGGTGCTGGCCGGGTTGCTCGCCGACGGCGCCCGGGTGACCGGCTTCCACGGCCGGTCCCGATACGTCCTCACCCGCGGGCCGGTCGCATGACCTGCCACCGAACCACCTCGAACCGATCAGGAGTCCAGGCACCATGAAGATCAACGCAATCGAACTGCGCCGGATCGCGATGCCGCTGCGCGCGCCGTTCCGCACCTCCTTCGGCGTCGAGACCGCCCGCGACATCGTGCTGGTGCGCGTGGTCACCCCCGAGGGGGAGGGCTGGGGCGAGTGTGTGGCGATGTCCGAGCCGCTGTACAGCTCGGAGTACGTGGACGCCGCACTCGACGTGCTCAAGCGATTCCTGATCCCCGCGCTGCCGGAAAAGGTGGACGCGCGGGCGGCGAAGCGGGCGATGAAGCCGTTCAAGGGCCACCGGATGGCGAAGGCGGCGCTGGAGACGGCCGTGCTCGACGCGCAACTGCGGGTCTCCGGCGAGTCGTTCGGCTCCTTCCTGGGCGCGTCGCGCGATCGGGTGCCGTGCGGGGTGTCCGTGGGCATCATGGACTCGATCCCCGAACTCCTGGAGTCGGTCGGCGGGTTCGTCGAGGAGGGCTATGTCCGGATCAAGCTGAAGATCGCGCCGGGCTGGGACCTGGCGCCGGTGCGCGCGGTGCGCGAGCGGTTCGGCGACGACCTGCTGCTCCAGGTGGACGCGAACGCCGCGTACACCCTGGCCGACGCCCGGCAACTGGCCAAGCTGGACGACTTCGACCTGCTGTTGATCGAACAGCCGCTTGCCGACGACGACCTGGTGCAACACGCCGCGCTGGCCAAGCAGTTGAAGACCCCGGTGTGCCTGGACGAGTCGATCGAGTCGGTCGAGCACGCCGCCGCCGCGATCACCCTGGGCGCGGCCTCGATCATCAACATCAAGCCGGGCAGGGTCGGCGGCTACCTGGAGGCCAAGGCCATCCACGACCTGTGTGTGGCGCACGGCGTGCCGGTCTGGTGCGGCGGCATGTTGGAAACGGGCCTGGGCCGCGCCGCGAACGTCGCCCTCGCCGCGCTCCCCGGCTTCGTGCTCCCCGGCGACACGTCGGCCTCGCGCCGCTACTTCGCCACCGACATCACCACGCCGTTCGAACTCGCCGACGGACACCTCGACGTGCCCACCGGCCCGGGTCTGGGCATCGACCCGATCCAGGACATCCTGGATTCGGTGACCACGTCCAGCGAGTGGATCAAGTTCTGAGACGTCGGGAGCCTTCCCCGAGCGCTCACTGAACGACCCGCGGCGCCCGGACGATCGACCGGTCGTCGGATCACCATCCGATCCGACGACCGGATCGTCCGGGTGCTTCGGCATGCGCATCGGGCGCCGAACGTGCCCACCGGCCCCGGCACGGGCCCGCCATCCGCATCATGAGACACGGTGGACGAGGCGTGGCGGGTGTGCGAACTTCGATGTCATGCGGCGTCGGGCGATTATTACCGACGGCGTGCCGACACCGGGCTGACCAGGACGAACCATTCCCTGCGGCCCACCGTCCGCACGCAGACCTCTCGCGCTTCGCGAGGGGTCTTTCTGTTTTCTCCGACGGTTCGCATCGAAACCGCGCATCCTCCCCCACCCACGACAGGAGCACAGCGACCCATGGTCGACGACGGCACCCAGGTCCTCGATGTCGCTCGGTACGCCCCACCCGCCCAACGGCTCGGCCCACCGGACCAATCCCGAACCGCCGAACCGGAGATCGCCCACCTGGTGGCCCGCATGCGTCATCACCAAGGCTCGCTGGCCCGGGTCGCCTCCGTCCTCAACAACCACGGCGTCCACCGACTGACCTACACCTCGACGGACCTCGGCGCCGCCACGGTCGAGGTGAGCGTGCATCCGCGCGATGCCGCCCGGGTCGAGGCCAGACTGCGCCGGCTGGTGGAAGTCACCGAGGTGACGCGCCTGTCGGCCGACTGACGCGCGCCGCGCCGGGCCGCCGGTGCCCCCGTCCGCACCCGGGCGGGGGCGCGGCGATTCCCCCGTTTGTCACCCGACTGGGCCTTGCGCCGCGTGTGTGCGGTTGGCCAGCGTGTAGGGGCGCGCGCGACTGGGACAAGTATCGCGTCGTGGCGAGCGGCCGACCCCCGTGGGCGTGTTCGTCCCGGCGGCGAGGACGCACGACGGCGACGGGAGTGTTGTGAGCGACCGCAACGGCAGCGGCAGGACGGGCGATGCGATCGTCCGGCTACGGATCCACCCGGCCATCGGCATCGCGCGTGTGGGCAACAGCACGCGCCCCGACGGCTGGTTCCTCGGTCCCGAGACGCCGAACCCACCGGTGTCCCCGGCGGGTTCGTTCAAGGATCCCGACGGCGCGATCAAGCGGCAGGCGGCTCGGTTCCGCCTTTACGGCTACACCGCCGACGGCCGGGTGGTGCGCGAGGTGACCACCGCCGACCCGGGCACCAGGATCACCTGGGGCGTGCACGTGGCCAACCGCAAGGCCGGCTGGTACGAGTTCCATCTGCCGCTGGACATCCCCGACTCCCGCGACCCGGCGGCCAAGCCGTCGGTGCGGCGCAACCCCCGGGTGGCCGACCGGGGTTCGCTGGTGATCGACCCCGGCCGCAAGACCCTCGACGCGGCGAGCGGCGCGACCGTGCCGTTCACCGGCGGCCGGTTCCTGGGCCGGGTCGACGTGCCGCTTGGCGAGATGCACGCGGACGAGGCGGGCCGGTTGGTGGTGCTCGGTGGGCACGGCACGTCCGGCTCCCCCGAACACACACCACTGGACTCGGTCACCAACAACGACGGTTGGTACGACGACATCTCCGACGGGCCGGTCACCGCGATGGTCACCGTCGACGGCATGCCGATCCCGGTGGATCCGGCGTGGGTGGTGGTCGCGCCGCCGAACTTCGCACCCGAGGTACGCACCCTGCGGACGCTGTACGACCTGCTCTTCGACGTGTTCGTCTCGACGGGGCAACTGCCGTTCCCGGACCGGGTTTCCTTCGGCGAGCACATCGAGCCGATCCTGCGCCGGTTCTGCGAACTCCAGTGGGTCAACGCGGGGTTCGCCGCGCAGTTCGGGTGGGCCGGCCCGGAGCACTTCCTCGATCCGGACAACCTGGCCCGGCTCGGGAGCCCGGCGGCCACGTATCGTGAGTTGCGCCGACAGGTGTACACGGCGCTGCGCGACTACGGCCGCGACGACAAGTCGCCGATGCCGTGGCCGTGGTTGTACGGGGACGGCATGGCGAGTGTGCCGCGCACGGTGCGGCAGTACATGACGTTGTCCCCGACCCAGGACCGGCTGCTGCTCGCGTGGTCGCGGGGCGAGTTCGATCCGGCGCCGTTCCCGGGCTACCCCGCGAGGGTGGAGGACGCGTCGCCGGCCGCGCAGCCCGGGTTGTTGGATCGGGCCGCACTGGACTTCTGTGTGGCCGACGCGTTCCATCCGGGGATCGAGGTGACCTGGCCGATCCGGCACGCGTCGATGTTCGCCGAGCCGTTCCGGATCCTGCCGCGTGCCGAGGGTGCGCCGGATCCCGACTACGGCGACACACTGACCCCGGACAAGGCGCTGGCCGCCGACGGGCCGTTGCACGCGCAGGGCCCGGGCGACCTGAGCCGTTGGATGGCGGTGCCGTGGCAGACGGACACCGCCGGGTGTCGGGCCGGGTACGAGTCGCAGGCCGGGCTCGGGCCGCGCTACGACCCGTACGTGCCCACGTTCTGGCCGGCGCGCGTGCCGAACCATGTGCTGAAGCAGAGCGACTACGAAAAAGTCAACCGCCCGGACGGCGACGGCTCGGTTGACCGCGAGGCCGCCTTCGCGCACCGCGTGGTGTGGTTGCGCGGCCTGACCGGGACCACCCCGCAGGAGCAGCGCCGGCAGATGGTGGACGGCTGGTACAAGCTGGGCATCGTCGAGACCCGCCCCTACACCGTCGACGACGGGCGTTTCCCGAAGGTGATGCAGGTCGAATCGACGCCCGAGCCGCCGTTCGATCAGGCCGCCGACACGCACAACCTGGTCAACGTGCACGTCCCGGCGCGGATGGAGGTCGAGACGGCGACCGCGGCCGTGGTCGAGGTGACCGGGCACGACCCGGCGGAGGTGACGGTGGGCTACGTCGACAACATCGACCCCTACCTGGACGCCCTGTGACCGGGGCCGGGGCGCCGCCCGGCCGTCGGCGCCACGACGTGATCGTGGCGGGCGGCGGTCCGGCCGGCGCCTCGGCCGCGATCACCCTGGCCCGGGCCGGTCGTTCGGTCCTGCTCGCCGACGCGGGTTCCGGGCCGCCGGCCATCGGCGAGGCGCTGCCGGCGGCCGCGGGGCGGTTGTTGGCCGACCTGGGCGTGGCGAAGCATGTACCGGGGCCGGGTCACCTGCCCTGCCACGCCACGCGGTCCGCGTGGGGTTCGGCGCACCCGGTCACGGTGTCGGGCATCGCCGACCCGTACGGATCCGGCCGGCACCTGGACCGCGCCCTGTTCGACGCACGGCTGCGCGAGGGCGCCCGGACGGCGGGCGCGGAGGTCGCCGAGCACACCCGGGTCGGCGCGCCGACGCGGCGACCCGACGGCACGTGGTCGGTACCGCTGCACCGCGGCGATCGGCACGAAGTCGCGCTCTGCGACCGACTCGTGGACGCGACGGGTCGTCGCGCGACCATCGCGACCGGCATCGGCGGCGCCCGCCGCCGAACCCGGGACGCGCTGGTCGCGCTGCACGTGACGCTGCCGAACGTCCCCGCGTCGTACACCGACACAAGCACCCTGGTCGAAGCGGCCCCCGACGGCTGGTGGTACACCGCCCTCGTCCCCGGCAGCCGACTCCTCCTCGCCTACTTCACCGACGCCGACGCACCAACTCACGGGGCCGGCAGGGACGTCGCCTTCCGCGCCCACCTCGCCGAGACCACCCACACCGCCGCCCGAGTGGCCGCCGTGCCCTTCCCCCGCGACCTGGCCCCACGCCGCGCCCCCGCCCACAGCGCGCACCTGGACCGCGTCGTCGGCGACGGCTGGATCGCGGTCGGCGACGCCGCCGTAGCCTTCGACCCACTCTCCTCCCAGGGCATCCTCACCGCCCTGTACACCGGCCTGACCGCCGCCGAGGCACTCCACGCGAGCCTGGCGGGCGACCCGAACGCCCTCGACGTATACCGGGATCGCATCACCGCCCTGCTCGACGCCTACCACCGCAACCACAGCGACGCCTACGCCGTCGAACAACGCTGGGCCGACCGTCCCTTCTGGCGCCGACGCCAATCCGCGGGCCGGGTCGCCGGCCGTTGTTGACTGATGTGTACAGAACTGGTTAGCGTCCTCTCATGAGCAGGCCACGCGAGTTCGACGACCAGGCCGTCATCGACGCCGCGATGGCGGTGTTCTGGGAGAAGGGCTACGAGGCGACCACCACGCAGGACCTGTGCGCCCGCACGGGACTCGGCCGGGGCAGCCTGTACAACGCGTTCGGCAGCAAACACCGGCTGTACGAGGAGTCGGTGCGCCGCTACGGCCGCACCCTGGCCGAGGCGCAGGTGGCGATGCTGGCCGAGCCGGGCGGCTCGGTCCGGGAGCGACTGCGGGACCTGCTGCTGGGGATGATCGAGCTCGACCTGGCCGACCCCGGCCGGCGCGGCTGCCTGGCGCTCAACGCCGCGACCGAGCCGAGCGGGCGCAGCGAGATGGTCGCGGACCTGGTGCACCGACAGTTCGTCGACCTGGAGCAGGCGCTCTGCCACCTGATCACGATCGGCCGGGCCACGGGCGAGCTGACCGGCGACCGGCCCGTACTCCAGGTGGCCCGGACCTTCCAAAGCACGTATTACGGCCTGCGCACACTCGCCAAGGTCACCGACGACCGCGCCGCACTCCTCGATGTCGTGGAGGGGGCCGTGGCGGCCCTGTAGGCAGGGCGGGAATCGATCCCGAGTCCGTACAACCACGGCTCGGCCTCGGCATGCCCATTTTCTGTACTGCTCAGTAAAAAATAACACTCGCATAACCCATCAAAACCCACACACATTCACCACGGGGAAACCAAATATGCGCTCGATACGACCCGACGTCCCACCCGCCGTACTGGCCCTGATGTTGTGCGTGTTCGGCGTCACCACCGGCGAGTTCGTGATCGCCGGCATCCTGCCCGATGTCGCCGACGACATGGACGTGTCGATCTCCGCGGCCGGGCTGCTGGTGACCGCGTACGCCGTCGGCATGATCGTCGGCGGTCCGGTGCTGACCGCGCTCACCGCCCGGGCGCAGCGCAAGCCGCTGATCACCGTGCTGCTCACGATCGTGGTGGTCGGGAACCTGGCCTCGGCGCTCGCCCCGAACTATCCCGTCCTGTTCGCGGCGCGCATCGTCACCTCGCTGGTCACGGCCACCTTCTTCGCCAACGCGATCGTGATCGCCGCGTCCACGGCGGCGCCCGGCAAGCAGGCGTCCACGGTGTCCACGCTGGTCTTCGGGATGAACCTGTCGATGATCCTGGGCGCGCCGCTGGGCACGCTGATCGGCAACACGTTCGGCTGGCGGTCCACGTTCGTCGCCATCGCGGCGTGCTGTGCGCTGGGGCTGGCTCTGGTGTGGCGGCTGGTTCCGGACGTACGCGGCGCCGTGTCGGCGGGCTCGGCGGTCGCCGAACTGCGGGTGTTCCGCAGCCCGGACGTGCGGTGGGCGATCGCCGTCACCGCCGTCGCCAACGCCGGACTGCTCGCCGTCTTCACCTACTTCGCGCCGCTGCTCACCGATGTCGCGCACTTCGCGGAGGGATCCGTACCGATCCTGCTGCTGACGTACGGCGTGGGCGCGGCGGTCGGCAACATCGTCGGCGGGCGGCTCGCCGACCGCGCCCCGATGCGCACCCAGATCGGCCTGTTGACCGCGCTCGCCGCGACCCTGGTCCTCATGTGGGCGACCGCCGGCAGCCGCGTGCCCACCGCGATCCTGGTCTTCGCCATCGGCGCCCTCGGCTTCGCGGTCATCCCCGGCATGCAGACCCGCGTCCTGACCACCGCCTCCTCCGCCCCCACCCTGGCCATGGCCGTCAACGCCTCCGCCTACCAACTGGCCGCCGCCCTCGGCGCCTGGCTCGGCGGCCGCACCGCCGACGGCCCGGGCCTACGCGCCATCTACCTCCTGGCCGCGATCATCACCACCGCGGGCATAGCCACCAGCACCTACGCCCACCACCGCTCCCAAATTCCCGAGCCGGCCCAAGCCCCCTGACCCGCTCACTCGTTCGGGGGAGCCGCCCGGGTTCCTGCCCCGACTCCGAGATCTCTGCGTAGGTTCAACCCGACGACAGCACACCGGCCCGGTTGATGGCCTCACGGGCCGTCGGCGGTTAATCATGGGCGCATGACGCGACGCGAGCCACAGGAACGGAGGCCACCGATGTCGACGGTGACCGAACGTGCAGCCGGCGAGCCGGAAGACGGTCGATACACCGTCGTCATCGCACGGTCCTTCGGCAAGCGCGTCCACCTCCCCGCGCCGGTCGACCTGACCATCGACACGGATCGCCTTCTGAACATGGTTCGCTGACCGACCCTCTGTGGTGGGCCCGAGTCGGGCCCACCACCGGCGGTCGGGTCAGGCGTTCGGGGACTCGCGTACGCTGCGGGGGCGCATGTCGGTCCAGACCTTGTCGATGTGGGCCAGGCAGTCCTCGCGGGGGCCGGTGAAGCCTTCGGGGCGCCAGCCGGCCGGGATGTCGCGGTCGGTGGCCCAGACCGAGTACTGGTCCTCGTCGTTGATCACTACACGGCACACACGCGTGGGTTCGTCGTCGGTGGTCATGCCTTCTCCGATTCGAGGTGGGCCGGGTTGGGCCCGGTGGATGGGGTCTTGGTGCGCTTGCGGCGTTCCTCGATGCCGATCAGGTCGTCCGGCATGGCGTCGGGGACCTCGTCGTCGAAGCGCGAGATCACCCGGTGTCGGAACGAGGCGAGGGCCAGCAGGATCATCGCGGACGCGCAGATCAGGTACAGGAACCCGGTGCCGCGCCCCTCCCCCACGCCGATCACCCGGCCGACGCTGGAGGCGAGCGCGCCGTCCGGACGCAACAGCGGTTCGAGCAGATGCACGGACAGCGGCGCGATCACCCCGAAGCCCAGCGGAAGGGTCGACCACGCCACCATCGTGTTCAGCGCGATCACTCGGCCGTGGAACCGCTGCGGCACCTTGACCTGGATGATCGTCGCGTAGATGCCGTTGAGCAGCGACAGGCCGAAGAACACCCCGAAGAAGGAGACCCCGACCAGCACCGGCGAGGGCCGCAGCCCTGCCAGGAACGCGAACACCGCGATGAGCATCGTGGCGACCAGGATCCCGTGCATCCGCCGATGCCGCGGCCCGCCCCACACGCCCATGGCCAGCCCGCCGAGCAGCGCACCCGCCCCGGCCGCCATGCCGACCGCGCCGGCGGTGTGTACCGAGCCGAACGACAACACCAGTGGCGTCATCAGCACCAGCATCGGCGCCAGGAAGACGTTCAGCAGCGCGAAGTAGAGCAACATCGTGCGAAATCCCGCGTGCCCCATCGAGTAGCGCACCCCGTTGGCGATCTCCTTGACCATGCTCTCGCGTCGGGTCTGCGCCATCGTGTCGGGGAACGGCACGAACGCCACCACCGTCACCGCGATCACGAAGGTGCCGATGTCGATCAGCAGGATCCCGCCGAGCCCGATGCCCGCGAGCAGCGCCACCGCGATCAGCGGCACCACCAACTGGGCCAGCCCGGTACTCATTTGCACGATCCCGTTGGCGTGTCCCAGGTAGCGCTTGGGCACCAGTTGCGGCACCGCCGAGTTGTAGGCCAGTCGTTGGAACGTCGCGGTCAGCGACAAAACCACGAGCAGGCCGTACACCGCGCCCACTCCCAAATGGCCCGCCCACAAAAGCAACGCCATCGTCACCTGCACCAGACCCGCCACGCAGTCCGCGGCCAACATCACCGACCGGCGGCTGTTGCGGTCCACCACCGCGCCCGCGAGCGGCGCCACCACGATGCCCGGCACCAGGGCCAACACCGAGAACAGCGCGAACTGGGTGAGCGAATCGGTGCGCAGGTAGATCCAGATCGGGATGGCGAACTCGGTCAGCGCCGACCCGGTGATGGAGGCGAGCTGCCCGAGCGCCACCGCCATGAAGCGGCCCATGCTCGGCCGCACCGCCGACCGACCCGCGGTCTTCACCTCCGCCGCCGAGCCCGACCCCGAACCCGGCACCGACTCGGCCACCGAGCCCGCTTCGGCCCCGGAGACCCCGTGCAGCCACCAGCTCGCGTCCTCGCCGCGCGCCGCCCGGGTCAGCGGCTCGGTACGCTCCCGCGCCACCGCCTCATGCGTCGCCGTGACGATCTCGGCCAACTCCTCGGCCCGGTACCGCAGGAAGTAGTGCCCCGCCTCGTCGATCACCACCAACGCCGTGGCCGAGGCCATGAAGTGCCATTCGCGGTAGCGCTCCTGATAGAACTCGGTACTCGGGTCACGCTCGCCGATCACCGAAATCACCGGCGCGGCCAGCGGCGGCAGGTCCTGGGCCATGCGCTTGGTGAAGTACGCCTCCGAAGTCAGCCCGTCCTTGCGCATGTTGCGGATGATGAAGCCCACCTGCTCCTCGTCCAGGTCGCCGAGGTCGGCGCCCATCGAGGTCAGCCAGTTCAGATGCACCCGGTCCCCGCGCAGCCGCTCCAGACCGGCGAATCGGGTCAACGCGCCGAGCACACCGCCCTCGGGCCGGGCGAACGGGAAGATCGCGCCCAGGTACACCGCCTCCAAGCGGCGCCCGGCCTGTTCCAGGAGATACGCGATCTGCGCGGTGAGCGCGCTGCCCACTCCGCAGTGCCCGTACAGCGCCAACGGCCCCTCGACTCCGGCCAGGATCTCGTCCGCACACTCCCGCGCGACCTCCTCGATCGGTCTGGGCGCCTCCGGCATGGACAGGTCGTGGCCGGGAATCGCCACCGAGTACAGCGCGTGCCCCGCCGGCAGCGCGTCCGCCAACGGCTGGTAGACCACCGCACTGCCGCCGCCGTACGGCACGCACACCAGCGACAACACCCGCTGCCCGACCGGAATCGGCCGGGTCAACTCGTGCAGCAGCGACCGTGGTTCGTCCGCACCGACCGGGCGTTCGAGCAGTTGCGCCAGTTCGCGGATGGTCCGGTGCTTGAACAGTTCGAGCAGCGACACCTGCCGACCGCCGGGCGGCAACACCTTGCGCAGCCGGGCCAACACCTGCATGGCGAGCAGCGAGTGGCCACCGAGTTCGAAGAAGTCGTCCGTCACGCCCACCGACGCGAGTTCGAGGACACCGGTCCAGATCTCGACGAGTGTTTCCTCGAGTTCGCTCGCGGGCGGCACGCGCTCACCCCCACCCGCGCCCTCGGCCGTGTCGGGTTCGGGCAGCAGCGCCCGATCCACCTTGCCGTGCGCCTTCAGCGGCAGCCGGTCCAGCCACACGAAGCGAGACGGCACCATGTACTCGGGCAGTCGCAACAACAACGCGCGCCGCAGGTCCGCTCCGGCGGGGCACTCACCCGACAGGGCCGACGCGTCCCCGTCCTCCTCCGGTGGCACCAGATACGCGATCAGCCGCTGCGCGCCGGCCGGACCGCGCGGGTCCACCACGGCCTGCGCAATGCCCTCCTGTGCCCGCAACGCCTCCTCGATCTCGGCGGGTTCGACCCGGTAGCCGCGAATCTTGATCTGCTGGTCGCCGCGCCCCAAGAACTCGATGTCGCCGTCGGGCAGATACCGGCCCAGATCGCCGGTGCGGTACAGCCGCCCGCCCGGCGGCCCGAACGGGTCGGGGACGAACCGGTCGGCGGTGGCTCCGGGTTGGCCCAGATAGCCCCGGGCCAGCCGCTCGCCGCCGATGTGGATCTCCCCGGTGACCCCGATCGGCACCGGCTCCAGATGCGCGTCCAACAGGTACACCCGCGCGTTCGGCAGCGGCCGGCCGATCGGCGTCACGGTCGAGGTCACCGTGTCGTCGGGCCGGACCCGGTAGGTGGTCACCCCCACCGTGGTCTCCGTGGGCCCGTAGTGGTTGACCACCGCACAACCGCCCAGCGCGGCCAGGTCCCGGGTCCACTCCCACGACGAGCCCTCGCCGCCCAGGATCAACAACCGCCGGGGCAACAGCGGTTCGGTGCCGACCTCGGCGGCGAGCCCGGCCAGGTGCGAGGGCGTCATCTTGAGGTAGTCGACCGGATGCCGGGCCAGATAGTCGGCGAACTCGGCGCCGGACAACCGCTTGGGCATCAGGTGCAGTTCGCCGCCGGTGGTCCAGGCCAGGTACAGCGCGGTGATCGCGAAGTCGAAGGACAACGACTGGGCCAGCCCGTACACCGACCCGGGCACCACCTCGAACCGCTCGCGCACCCCCTCCAGATAGGCCAGCGCCTCCCGGTGCTGGACCGCGACCCCCTTGGGACGCCCGGTCGAACCGGACGTGTAGATCACGTAGGCCAGATTCCCCGGCCGCGCCGTACCCGGCACCGGATCCGCGCTCTCCGCCTCGATCACGGCCCGTTCACGGTCGACCAAGACCACCGCTCCGGTGTGGCCCACCGTGCGTTCCCGCAGCGCGGTGTCGGTCACCACCACTCGCACCGCCGAGTCGGTGAGCATGAACGTCAGCCGCTCCACCGGCTGTTCCGGGTCCAGCGGCAGATAGGCCGCGCCCGCCTTGAGCACGGCGAGCACCGCCACCGCCAGGTCCAGGGACTGCTCCAGGCACAGCGCGACCGGCGTCTCCGGCCCCGCACCGGCCGCCCGCAACCGCCGGGCCAGCCGATTCGCGCGCGCGTCGAGTTCGCCGTAGTCGAGCGTGTCGCCCTGGTGGGTCACCGCCGGCGCACGCGGATCCCGGGCCACCTGCGCCTCTATCGCCCGAGCCAGCGTGGTGTGTTCGGACAGCGGACGAGCCGTGTCGTTCCACTCGGTGAGCAACCGCGCCCGCTCGGCCGCGCCAAGCAGGTCGATCCGGGACAGCGGGACGTGCGGATCGGCGACCACCGACCGCAACAGCGTGGCCAGATGCCCGGCCAGCCGTTCGACCGTGGCCGCGTCGAACAGGTCGGTGTTGTAGGTCATCAGCCCATGCATCCCGGTGCCGACCTCGAACACGAACAGGCTCAGATCGAAGCGGGTCACCCGGGAATCGGCGGTGAACCAGTCGTGTGCGAGACCGGTGAAGCCGTGCTCGCCACGCCCGTAGTTCTGGAGCGCGAAGGTGACCTGGAACAGCGGCGTCCGGGAGACGTCGCGCGCCACGTTCTGCCCGCGCACCACCTGATCGAACGGCAGATCCTGGTGGGCGTAGGCATCCAGGCTGCTCTCCCGTACCCGGCCCAGGAGTTCGGCGAAGGTCGGATCACCCGCCAGTGGTGCCCGCATGGCCAGCATGTTGACGAACATGCCGATCATCGGCTCCAGATCCGGATGCGGACGCCCCGCGATCGGCGAGCCGACCGCGAAGTCGGTTTGCCCGGCGTGCCGGGACAACACCGCCTGCCATGCCGCCAGCAGCGTCATGTACTGCGTGGCACCGTGGGCCCGCCCCAGCGCGGTGACCGCGTCGCACAGCTCCGGGTCGAGTACGAACGAGTGCCCGTCCCCGGAGAACGTCTGCTGCGGCGGGCGGGGCCGGTCGGTGGGCAGGGCGAGCGTACCCACGCCCGCCAATCGTTCGCGCCAATAGGCGGCGGCACGCTCGCCCTCGGCGCCGCCGAGCCGCCGCTGCTGCCAGGCCGCGTAGTCGCCGTACCGCACCGCCGGTGCCGACAGCGGCGATTCGAGCCCGGCGACGAACGCGTTGTAGTCCGTCATGAGTTCGTTCACCATCAGGTGCACCGACCAGCCGTCGCCGACCAGATGGTGCAGCACCACGACCAGGATCGTGTCGTCGCGGTCCAGCCGCACCAGCGCGGCCCGGAACAGCGGGGGCACCTCCAGGTCGAACGGTCGGGCGAACTCCTCGCCCACGAGCGCCGCGGCCCACCGCTCGCGCCCCCCGAGATCCAGGTCGAGGGGCGCGCTGCGCCGAGTCACGGGGACCGGCGCCGGCGGGTGCACGGTCGCGGTCGGGTGACCGTCGGCGCTGGTCCCGAACGTGGTGCGCAGGCTGTCGTGCCGGGCAAGCAGCCCGGTCAACGCCCGCTCCACCGCAGCCTCGTCCAGCGGCCCGCGCAGCCGCAGCGCGAAGGGGATGGTGTAGGCGGCGGTGCCCGGTGTCAGGTTCTCCATGAACCACAGCGGGATCTGCGCCGAGGACAGCGGAATCTCGGCCTCGTCCGGCAGCCGGGGAATCGACGGCGGCGCCACCGCCGTCGACCGGCGCAACCGCTGTTCCAGCAGGGCCCGCTTCGCGGCGGACAGGCCGCCCGCCCGGGTCGGGGGTGAAGTGAGCGTCATCGCGGGTCCCCCGTCTCGGTTGCGTCCAGCACCAGTCGTTCGGCGTCCGCCTCGGACAGCTCGTCCAGTTCGACCATCAGCAGTTCCTCGATCGCCGCGGCCAGACCGGCCACGGTGGGATCGGCGAACAGGGTCCGGATCGGCACCGCGAGTTCGATCGCGGCGCCGAGTCGGGCCACCGCCCGGGTGGCCAGCAACGAATGGCCGCCCAGTGCGAAGAAGTCGTCCAGCGCGCCGACCCGGGACACTCCGAGCACCTCACCGAAGGTCTCCGCGACCAGCTCCTCGGCGCTGCCGCGCGGAGCCACGAACGAGGCTTCGGGTATGGCGTGTCGCTCGGGCGCGGGCAGCGCGGCCCGGTCCAGCTTGCCGTTCGGGGTGAGCGGCAACCGGTCCAGCGTCACGAACGCCGCGGGCACCAGATGGGCCGGCAGCGTGCGGCCCAGCGCGGCCCGCAGCCGCGCCGCGTCCGGCACGGGCATCGACCCGGCCGCCTCCGGTACCACGTAGGCGACCAGCCGTCGATCGCCCCGCTCTTCCCGGACCACCACCACCGCCTGCCCGATGTCCGGCCGCGCCACCAGGGCCGCCTCGATCTCGCCGAGTTCGATCCGGTAGCCGCGCAGCTTGACCTGGTGGTCGTCGCGGCCCAGGAACTCCAAGGCCCCGTCGGGTCGCAGCCGGGCGCGGTCGCCGGTGCGGTAGAGCCGGGCCCCGGGCCGCCCGTACGGGTCGGGCACGAAGTGGCGTGCGGTCAGGGCTGGTCGGCCGAGATAGCCGCGCGCCAACCCGGTTCCGCCGATGCACAGTTCGCCGGCGACCCCGATCGGCACCGGTTCCAGGTGCCGATCCAGCACATGCACGCGGGTGTCCGCGAGCGGGCGGCCGATCGGCGGCCTGGAACCGTCCCAGGCCCCGGCCGCACCTCCGGCCAGGTCCGCCGCGGTGGCGATGACCGTGGCCTCGGTCGGACCGTACGTGTTGACCACCTCGATCCGCTCGCCGAACACCTCGGACCAGCGCCGCATCGAGGCGGCGTCGGCCTGATCGCCGCCCAGGATCAGCAGCCGCAGGGTCTTTGGCCAGGCCAAGCCCGGTGTCAGGGCCACGAGTTCGTGCCAGTAGGACGTCGGCAGGTCGAGCACGGTCAGCGTGCGCCCGGCCGCGGTGCCGAAGAAGTCCGGCAACAACCCGTCGGCGGGGGCGAGCACGAGCGTGGCGCCGCCGAGCAGGCTCGGATACAGCTCCTCGACGTGCGTATCGAAGCCGAACGAGGCGAACTGCAACACCCGGTCGCCCGGACCGCTCCGATACCGCTCGCGCATCCATGCCACCCGACCCGCCAGCGCCTCCCGGGTGATCGGGGTGCCCTTGGGTCGGCCGGTGGAGCCGGACGTGTAGATGATGTAGGCGAGATGGTCGGGACCTGCGATCCGGGCGGGCGGCTCCGCTCCGGTATCCCCAGGCGGATCCGCGTCGACCTCGTCCAGCAGCGACACCGGCAACTCGCCGCCTGCGAACCGATCGGCGAACCGCGCCCGGCACAAGACGCGTTCCGCTCCGCCGTCGGACAGCATCCACCCGATCCGCTCGGTCGGCAACGTCGGGTCGATCGGCAGATACGCGCCACCCGCCTTCAGTACGGCCAGCAGCGCGACAACCGTCTCGATCGAGCGTTCGGCGCAGACCGCGACCACCGTGTCCGGTCCGGTGCCGGCCCGGCGCAACACCCCGGCCAGCCGGTTCGCGCGGGCGTCGAGGTCGGCGTAGTCGACCCGGGTGTCGCCCGACTCGACGGCGACCGCATGCGGGGTGCGCAGCGCCTGTACCTCGAAGGCCACGACCGGGTCGGGGCATTCGCCGCCGGTCGGCCCCATCGCACCCGCCAGCACCCGCACCCGCTCCGCCGCCGACAACAGCGGCAGCCGGGACAGCGGGGTGTCCGGATGCGCGACCGCGCCCGCGAGCAGGGTCTCGAAGCAGCGGGCCAGTCGGGTGATGCTCTCGGGAGCGAAGCGGTCGGTGTTGTACACGAACTCGGTGACCAGCTCGTCGCCTTCCGGCCAGACCTCCAGCGCCAGATCGAACTTGGCCTGCCGGAAGCCCGATTCGAACCCCTCGGCGGCGACCCCGGCCAGACGCAATCCGGCTCCGGCCGGTGGGCGCAGGGTCAGCATGGTCTGGAACACCGGTGGGCTGTCCGGGTCGCGGTCCACGTCCAGCGCGCCGAGCAGCCGCTCGAACGGTACGTCCTGATGCTCGTACGCCTGGAGAGCCACCGTGCGGGTGCGGCTCAGGAAGTCGCGGAAGGACGGGTCACCGGCCGTACTTCCGCGCAGGACCAGGGTGTTCAGGAAATATCCGACCAGCGGCTCGTAGTCCTCCTCGTCCCGACCCGCCAGCGGCGAGCCGACGCAGACGTCCTCCTGGTCGCAGTAGCGGGCGAGCAGGGTCTGGTATCCGGCGAGCAGGGTCATGTAGAGGGTGACCCGTTCGCGCCGGGCGAGTTGTTCGATTCCGATGCGCAGCGATGCCGGAAGGTGGTGGGTGACCGTACCGCCGTGCCCGGACTCGGTGTCGGTGCCGCTGCCCCGGGGCCGATCGACCGGCAGGTCCAGGGTCGGCGCACCGGCGAGTTGCCGGGTCCAGTAGGTCAGTCGTTCCTCGAAGCCGGGCTCGTCGAGGAGTTCGTGTTGGCGCCGTACGTAGTCGCCGTAGGTCAGCGGCAGCGGGGTCAGCGGCGAGGGGCGCCCCTCGGTGAACGCCGCGTAGAGAGCCGCCAGTTCCTCGTCGATCACGTTCATCGACCAGCCGTCGGCGACGATGTGGTGCAGGGCCAGGCACAACACGTGATCCCGGCCGGCGGAGTCCAGGTGCAGCAGGCTCGCCGCGAACAGCGGGCCCCGGGCCAGGTCGAACGCACGGTTCGTGCGTTCGGCGACCAGATCGCGGGCGCGTTGTTCGCGCTCGGCCGGGGCGCCGTCGACCCGCACACGCTCCAGGACGAACGTCCCGGGCGCGCCGATCACCTGGATCGGTACACCGTCCTCGTCGGGGAAGGTCGCGCGCAGGCTGTCGTGCCGGTCGACCAGTTCGCACAGGGCGCGGTCGAGGGCGGCGACGTCGAGCGGGCCGCGCAGACGGTGGACCTGGAACATGTTGAACGCCGCGTCGCCGGGGTTGATCCGGTCGAGCAGCCACAGCCGTTCCTGGCCTGCGGACAGCGGGATGCGCCGCGTTGGGCGGGACGCGGACGGGTCGGCGGTCCGGTCCGGCAGCGTCAACGGGTGCGGGTCGTGGCTTCGGGTCGGGTTGTTCATGGCCGCCGCTCGCTTCGCATCGCGGAAACCGCGCTGGTGAGTCCGGAGATGGTCGGGGTTTCGAAGAACACGTGCAGCGGTACGTCGACGCCGAGGCGTTTGCGGATCCGCGCGCCGATCCGGGTGACGGTCAGCGAGTGACCGCCCAGGTCGAACAGGTCCTCGTCGGGACGGATGTCGTCCAGGCCGAGCACTTCGCGCCAGATCGCGGTGATCTCGGCGGCGGGCCCGGTATCGGCGGAGGTGTCAGCCGCGTCGACCGGGTCCGGTTCGACCGCCCGCAGGCGCGGCGGCGCGGGCAGCGCGGCCCGGTCCAGCTTGCCGTTGGGGGTCAGCGGCAGGCGCTCCAGCGGCACATAGACGCCGGGTACCAGGGCCCGGGGCAGCGTCGCGGCCAGATGCACGCGCAGTTCGGCCGCGCTCGGCATGGCGGCGCCGCGCGGGACCAGGTAGGCGACCAGGAGCGGCCCGTCGGCACCGTCCCCACGCACCGTCACGGCCGCCGCCGCGATGCCCTCGTGGTCGAGCAACGCGCCCTCGATCTCGCCGAGTTCGACCCGATGGCCGAGGATCTTGACCTGGTGGTCGTCCCGGCCCAGGAACTCGATCCGGCCGTCGTCGCGATACCGGGCCAGGTCACCGGTGCGGTAGAGGCGGGCGCCGGGCGGGCCGTACGGGTCGGGCCCGAAGCGGTCGGCGGTGACGCCCGGCAACCGGCGGTAGCCCCGGGCCAGCCCGTCGCCGCCGATGTACAGGTCGCCCGCGACGCCGACCGGGGTGGGGGTCAGGTGTCGGTCCAGGACGTACATCCGGGTGTTGGCGATCGGGCGGCCGATCGTCACCTCGTCGTCGTCCGGGCCGATCTCGGCGGTGCTGGACCACACCGTGGTCTCGGTCGGCCCGTACGCGTTCACCAGGCGGCGGGCCCGGCGGCGCAACTCGTCTGCGAGCGGCACCGGCAGCGGTTCGCCGCCGGTGACGGCGAACACCGCCGGCTCCTCGAAGCCCGCGTCGAGCAGCATGCGCCAGCCGGACGGGGTGGCCTGGACATGGGTAACCCGTCGACCCCGGATCAACCGGAGCAGCGCCCGGCCGTCCCGGGTCTCCCCGTCCTCGGCGAGCACGAGTCGCCCGCCCGTGATCAGCGGCACGTACAGCTCGACCGCCGAGATGTCGAAGGATGCCGAGGTCAGGCCCAACCACACCGAGTTGGCGGCGCAGGCCAGGACCTCCCGCATCGAGGCGAGCAGGTTGCTGAGCGCGCGGTGTTCGATCTCCACGCCCTTCGGGCGGCCGGTGGAGCCGGATGTGGCCAGCACGTAGGCGAGTTCACCGGGCGTCGGTGGGGGTGCGGCCACCGGGTCGGGGCCGGCCGGGTCGATCACCGCCGTCCCGGTGAGGATCCCGTCGATCAGCAGCGCTTCGTCAGCATGACCGGCAAACCGGCCGAGCAGGTCGCGTTCGGTCAACAGGGCATCGGCGGCGCAGTCTTCGAGCACCATTGCCAGTCGGGCCGACGGGTATTCCGGGTCCAGCGGCAGATACGCGGCACCCGCCCGCAGCACCCCGAGCAGCGCGGTGGGCAGCGCGGCCGTGCGCCGCACGCAGACCGCGACCAGGTCGCCTCGGCCGATCCCGGTGCCCCGCAATCGCCGGGCCACCGCGTCGACGGCCGCGTCGAGTCGGGCATAGGTGAGCCGGGTCGCACCGCACTCCACCGCGATCGACTCGGGGGTACGGGCGGCCTGGTGAGCGAACTGTTCGGGCAGGGTGGCCGGTTCGACCTCCTTCCCGGTGTCGTTCCAGTCCCGCACCATACGTTCGCGCTCGTCGGCGCTCTGCAGGGCGAGGCGGGACAGCCGGGTGTCCGGGTCGGCGACGATCGCCCGCAGCAGGGTCCGGTAGTGGCCCGCCATCGCCGTCGCGGCGTCCTCGTCGAGCGCGTCGGTGGCGTAGTGCAGGTGCAGTGCGAGTCGATCCGGGTCGTCCAGGCACTGCATGTGCAGGTCGCCGCGCGCGGCGTGGTTGAACACGGTCCAGTCGATCGACACGGGCAGGCCCGCGAAGTCGGGCACCGAGGTACGGCGGCGATAGCTCATCGACACCGGCGCCAATGCCAGGCGCGGGGTCAGGCCGGTGACGACCCGGCCGAGCGGCACGTCGCGGACCGGGTACAGGTTGCGCAGGTCGGCCCGCAGCGCCTGGACGAAGGCGCGGAAGGTGAGGTCGGCGGACGGCGTGGTGCGGACGGGGAGTTCGTTGACGTAGGGACCCACCCGGTCGCGGCTGTGCGGGGTGCGGGTGCCCAGGTCGATGGCGACCGTGGCCTGTTCGTTGCCGTAGCGCCAGAGCTGGGTGTGCAGCGCGCCCAGGAGCAGCGCGAAGGTACTGACGCCGAGGAGTTCGGCGGTGGCGGCGACGGCCACGCGCAGTTCGTCGTCGACGGGGATCGGGACGGACCCGCCGATACCGCTGTCGATCGTACTGCGGCGGCGTCCGGGCAGGGTGACGACGGGTGGTTCACGCTCCTCGCCGGCGAAGCGGATCTCGGCCAGGCCGACCCGGCGCTCGGCCTCGGCCGCCTCGCGGGCGATACGCTCCGCGTCCTCCGACTCCTCCAGGTCCGGCAGATCGGGTTTGACACCGGTGCCGAACGCGGCGTAGTGCGCGGCCAGATCGCGGACGAGGATGTCCTTGGAGCCGCCGTCGAAGGCCAGGTGGTGGGCGACCACGAGCAGGGTGCGGTGTCCGGGGCCCGCGTCGACCAGGGTGAAGCGCACCAGCGGCCCGGTCTCCGGGTCGAACGGGCGCAGCGTCTCGCGGCGCAGCAACTCGGCCGCCGAATCGCTGCGTTGCGCCTCGGGCGTCTCGGTCAGGTCCTCGATCACCAGGTGCGCAACGGTGTCGGCGGGGACCAGCCACGGTTCCCCGTCGAGTTCGCGCAGCGCGCTGCCCAAGACCGGGTGGCGCACCACGACCGCGTCACAGGCGTGCGCCAGCGCGGCCCGGTCGAGGTCGCCGGTGAACCGGATGCTCAGCGGCATGTGGTGCGCGGTGCCCGTGGGTACCGCGAGTTCGGTGAACCGGATGCCGTGTTGCGCCGGGGACACCGGGGCTCGGCACGGGGATTCCGGCGGCAGGGATACCGGTCGGGTGGTGCGCATCAGCGGCCCTCCTGGGAGGCGGTGGGTGCGTGAACCAGTGCGGCGGTGTCCCCGAACACCGGCGCCTGGGGGTGGTCGAGCGCGAACTCGCAGGCCTCGACGAAGGCCTGGGCCAGGTCCTCGACGACGGACGGGGCGAACGCGCGGTCGTTGTACAGCAGCCAGCCGGCGATGGTGCCGTCGGGCTGTTCAGTCAGGGCCAGTTCGGGCACGCCCAGGTCAGGGCGGCCGTCCGGCGTGGGCCATTCGGCGTCCAACTGCCTGGGCAATTCGAAGGGTTCGGAGAGCAGGCCGAGGAAGTGCGCCTGGTTGCTCCAACTCTCGTAGCGCACCCAGGCCGCGTCCGGAAAGCGCGGGTAGAACTCGGCGAACGGGTAGCACTGGTGCTCGGTCGCGGCGAGCGCGGCGGTGCGGACCCGGTGGAGCAGGTCGTCGTACGACGGGTCGCCGCCCAGGTCGACCCGGATCAGCAGGGATTGCACGAGGCAGCCGATCAGGTTCTCGCTGCCGGGTCGGATCCGGCCGGGTACCGGTGACATCACCACGATGTCCCGGATGCCGGACGCCCGCGCCAGGACGCCCGTCCAGCACGCGGTGGCCACCATGAACGGCGTCGCGCCCCGCTCGCGGGCGGCTGTGCGCAACCGCTCGACCAGGTCGGCGGCAAGGCCGAAACGCACCGAAGCGCTGTGCAGCAGACCGGTGGCCGCGCGCCCGGGGAAGGGGTCGAGGGCGGCGGGCGCCCCGGCCAGGGTCGCCTCCCAGAACGGGCGGGTGCGCGGCCATTGCGCGCGGGCCCAGCCCAGGTGTTCCGAGCAGGTGGGCGTGGGCGGCGGGAGCGGAGCGGGCCGATCGGTGTGCAACGCCGAGTAGATCAGGGCGACCTCCCGCAGCAGGACGCCCATCGACCAGCCGTCGAACACCATGTGGTGCACCGCGAGGATCAGCACGTGGTCCTCGGGGTCGAGTTCGATCAGCAGGGCGCGCACGAGGGGTCCGTGTGCGAGGTCCCAGTGGTGTTCGCGTTCGGTGCCGGCGTGCTCGCGGGCGAACCGTTCGCGGTCGGCGTGCGTGGCGCCTTCGGCCCGGATCCGCCGCATCTCGGGTGGTAGTTCGGCGAGTACGACGGCGTCGGCGGTGCCGTCGGCGTAGTGGAAGACGGTGCGCAGCGCCTCGTGCCGGCGCACCACCTCGCCCAGGGCGGCCTCCAGGGTGTCGGGGTCGAGGGTGTCGGTGATCCGGATCCCCACACTGACGGGGCCGACGTCGCGCGGCTGGTCGGTGGCGTACATCCAGACGAAGAAGTTCTCCTGCTGCGAGCTGAGCGGCATGCGGACGACCGGCTCCTCGGCCGACTCGCGGCTCGCGGCCCCGGGCCACGTGCACGCCGGTTCCGCCGCCGTACTTACGCCTTCCGATTCCGTCCGGGCGGGTTCGGGTCGCGCACGGGCGGTGTCGATCCAGGCGGCCTGGGCGGCCAGTTCGGGTCGGTCGAAGGCGAGCGAGACGGGCACGTCGAGCGCGAACAGGCGGGTCGCGGCGGCGGCCAGCCGGGTCGCCTTGAACGAGTCCCCGCCCAGGGCGAAGAAGTTGTCGTCGGGACCGGCGCCGGGCGTGCCCAGCACTTCCGCCCACAGGCCGCCCACGGCGGTCTCCGTCGCGGTCCGGGGCGCACTCGGCCGCGCGGCGTCGTCCTCGGCCATCCGGGCCCGAAGTTCCGCCTTGACCACCTTGCCCGCCGGGTTCCGGGGCAGGGTGTCCAGGCGCAGGAATCGGGTCGGGATCTCGTGCCGGGCCAGGCGTTCGCGCAGGAACGCCCGCAGGTCGTCGGCGGAGACCTCGTCCCGCAGGACCAGCGCGGCGGCAACCATGGTGCCCATCACGGCGTGTGGCACGCCGAACACGGCGGCGTCGGCGACGGCCGGGTGTTCGTACAGCGCGGCTTCCACGGCGAGCGTGGCGACCTTGTTCGCGCCGGACTTGATCAGGTCGCTTTCCCGGTCGATCAGGTACAGGTAGCCGTCGGCGTCGAGTCGGCCGATGTCGCCCATCCGGATCCAGCCGTCGGTGAACACCCGGGCGTCCGCACCCGGGTCGCGGTAGTAGGTGCGCGAGGTGGTGGGCGAGTGCAGCCAGATCTCGCCGGCCTCGCCGGTCGGTACGGGTTCGCCGTCCGGGCCGACGATGCGCAGGTCGTCCAGCCCGGTGCCGCGCCCGACCGAGGTCGGCCGGTCGGGGTCGAAGACCATGGTGGTCTGGGCCGGGGCCGCCTCGGTCGAGGTGTAGGAGTTGACGATCACGGCGTCGGGGAAGATCTCGGTCAGGGCCAGTGCGGTGGCCGGCGGCAGTGCGGCGGCGGTCGAGCCGAAGAGTTGCACCGAGTCGAGGTCGTGCCGGGTCCAGGCCCGCGAGTCGACCAGGTCGGTCGCCATCGCGGGCACGGTGAACACGGTGCCGACCCGGTGGGCGGCGATCAGCGCGCAGAACTCCTCGGCGTCGAACGCCGGGGCGCACAGCGCGGTCGGCGCGGCGGTCAGCGCGTTGAGCAACATCGTCTGCCCGGCGTTGGTACCGATCGGAAACGCGTGCAGGAAGTGCTTCGAGTGCGCCAACTGCCGTCGTCGGGGCGCCGGTTCGAAACCGTGGGTGAGGTTGGCGTGGGTGGCGCCGACACCCTTGGGGGTGCCGGTGGTGCCGGAGGTGTAGAGGATCTGCGCGAGGTCGTCGGGATGCGGCTCGGCGAGGGCCGGGGGTTCGGCGGGTTCGAGAGGCTCGGCGGGATCCGGGGGTTCATGCGGATCGACGGCGTCCGGCGCCGGGAGTGCGGCCGGATTCGAGCGGCGCCGAGCGTGCGCGGCGGATTCGAGCGTCGTCGAAATCGCCGTCCAAGTACCGGTGTTCGGTGGCTCGATGTCGACGCCGTGCAGGACGCCGGCCGCCGCGCAGTGCGTGAGCAGGGCCTGCACGGCGGCGGTCGGCAGGCGTTCGGGCAGCGGTACGGCGACCGCGCCGGCCCGCTGGACCGCGCAGTAGGCGACCGCGTAGTCGGCCCATTCGCGACCGGCGAAGATCAGCGCGACCCGATCCCCCGCGCGTACCCCCCGATCGTGCAACTCGCGGGCCAGGGCGACGGATCGGCGCCACCAGTCGATGAAGGTCAGTCCGGTCCCGGAGTGGCCCGGGACCAGGATCGCGACGCGATGCGGGTCGAGGTCCGCGCGGGCTGCCAACAGGCCCGGCACGGTGCATCGATCCTCGGGACGCCCCGAACCGGATAACCCGGGCCGGACGTCGGGGGCGGTCACGGCGCGCCCCGCTTCGACGTCGCCGGGCACGGACGTGGTTGAGCTCTGCGCATGGTTCTTCTCCGGGGTAGGAGTGCAAAGTTCGGTACGCCGACGGAGCAGTGTCGGCTCACGCTCGAATGGGGCGGAATTGCCGTACGGGAACCACCGACGAGCCATGGAGCGATGACCGTCGGCGACGCGCCCAAGACTGTCAATGGACTAGACCAATGACAAGAGCCGTTCCGAATCCCGGACCACGTTCAAGGTGGAAAACCGGCCGGTCGCAGCGCCGGGAGGGCGCATCGACCACCCCCGGCTGCCCGTCGGGCCACGTGCGAACCACTCGATTCCGGCCCGGGAGCGGAGAATTCGCCTCGTTGCGCGGAAGTCTGTCGCGGACGACATTCGGGCGCTAACGTGTGCCTGCCGCACTTCCCTCACCCAGGGTCGATGATCGTTGAACCCGGTGTACTCGCCGGTAATCATCGACATCGGCGGAAAGGTATCGTCATGCGTACCGCATCGAATGCCACGCGGAACACCGTCGTCGACGCCTGGCGCTCCGGCGCCGAAACGGCCGACGGCGTGGAGAACCCCGCCGGTTCGCTCTACATCGGCGGATCCGCCACGGAACAGGGCCTCACCGAGATCGACGTCGCGGCGATCAGCTGTGGCACCGCCTGTTCGTGGTCGCGCACCCGCGCCTGTTGTTGACCGAAGCTCTCCGGCTCGCCGTTCGGCGCCGATCGCACGTGCGATCGGCGTCGGGCGGCGGGTCCGTCTCGATGGGGTGGCGATCCGCAGATGGCGATTTTGGTCCGGCCGCGTCCCGTGGTGAGCTACGACGACGCGGGTGAGTTCGACACCGCGTTCGAGCCGCTGATCGGCCCCGCCCTGAACCGCTTCCGGCGCCGACTGCGCGCCGTGCCGGACCCGCTGTCCACCACCGAGCGGGAAATCCTGCTGCGCGCCGCCCGACGCGGCCTGTTGGACACCGTGCGCCCCAAGGCCAACCGGCTGCTCCTGCTGGAACTGCACGCCGCCCGGATGTCCGGTCGGCTCACCCGCGCGACCAGCGAGCAACGCTGGCAGGAATTCCTCGAACGCGCCGCCGAGCCCGCGTTTTGGAGCGAACTCGACGGCGACTACCCGGCCTTCGCACCGCGCCTGGACCGGGTGATCCGCAATCGGTGCACGGCCCTGCTCACCCTGGCCCGCCGCATCGCCGCCGATCGCGACCGGCTGACCGACCTGCTCGGCACGCGCCCCGGCGAACTCGTCGAGATCGGCACGGACGCGGGCGACTCGCACCGCGGCGGCCGTACCGTGGCCCTGCTCCGCTTCGAAGCCGGCCGCGCGGTGTACAAACCCCGCGCGCTCGCGGTCGACGTCGCCCTCGCCACCACCGTCGACACCCTCCTGGCCCACATCCCGCGCGAGGAACGCATCGCGGTCCCGCGGGTGTTGCTCGGCACGGACTACGGCTGGGCGGCACACGTCGAACACCGCTACTGCGCCGACGCCGCCGAACAGTCCCGCTTCTACCGCGGCCTCGGCGAGTGGATGTGCGTCGTACAACTCCTCGGCGGCACCGACCTGCACTCGGAGAACGTGATCGCCTGCGGCCCGGTCCCGTGGGTGGTGGACTGCGAGACGCTGTTCAGCCCCGAACCCCGGGTCGGCGCAAGCGGACTCGGCGACGCCTTCGACACCGCCGCCGCCTCCGTCCGGCGCACCGTGCTGCGCACCGGCCTGTTGCCGATGCGCCTGGGCCAACTCGCTCTGCAGGGCGTGGACATGTCCGCCGTCGGCGCCCTCCCCGACCAGCAACCGCGCGTCCCGGTACCGGTGATCAGTGGCGCCGGCACCGATCTGGCCCGGCTCACGATGGAGCCCGCCGACGTGGCCGGATCGGCCAACCTGCCCGCCCCCGACGCCGATCCGCTCGCCCACCAGGACGACATCGTGCACGGCTACCGCGACCTGCGCGCCCGCCTGGACGCACTCGACGCGGCCGGACGACTGCGGCCCATGCTCGACGTGTTCGCCGGATGCGAGCTGCGGGTGGTGTTGCGCCCCACCCAGGTCTACGTCGAGATCGCCCGGATGCTCTGGCATCCCGCATCGCTGCACGACGAGGGCCCGGCCGTCGAGCGCGCGCGGGATGTACTGATCCGCCAGGCGAAAGCGCTGCACGGCGCCCCCGACACGCCGGAGGTGGTCGGCGCCGAAGTCGCCGATCTCCTCGACGGCGACATCCCGTTCTTCGGCGTCCGGCCCGAGCGGGGGCGGATGACCGGACCGCGCGGTACCGAATGGGGCGATCCCGCACACCTGGTCGACGAGAGCGTCGCCCGCTGGCGGGCCGGGGACCCGGAGTTCGAGGAGGTGATGATCCGCTCCTCGCTGCTCGGCGTCTACCGCGACCGCAGCGCGATGCCCGAGGGGGAACGACACCGCGAGGTGACGGTACGACCCGACCGGCGGGAGGAACGCCGGCGTGCCCTCGCCGCCGAATCCGCGCGCGACCTGTGCGCCCGGGCCGTCGTCGGCGCGGACGGGACGGCCACCTGGATCGGGCCGGTGTACACCGACAGCGGCTTCAACGTACGCCCGTTCGCCGCCGACCTGTACAGCGGACAGGCCGGCGTCGCACTGGCCCTGCGGGCGTATCTGACCGAGTCCCGCGCGGGCCGGGTACCGGCCGTGGACGGGCTGCCGGCGCTGACCGAGGGGGCGATCCGGGCACTGGCGGCGATGGAGGACGCGGTACCCACCACCCGGGTCGGCGCGTTCGACGGGATCGGCGCGGCGGTCCGGACCTGGCTGGCCCTGCACACCGCGTCGGGCCGACCGACCGACCTGGAACGGGCGATCCGGCACGCCGAGCGCGCACCGGGCCTGTTGGCCGAGGACACCATCCTCGACCTCGCCGGCGGCGCCGCCGGGCTGATCGTGCCGATGCTCGCCCTGACCGACCGTACCGGTGACCGCCGTTGGCGCGACGTCGCCGAATCCGCCGCGGAACTGCTCGGGCGACGCGCCGTCGTCGAGGAGGACGCCCTCGGCCGACGCACCGCTCGCTGGCCGACCGTACTCTTTCCCGACGGCATCGGCGGCTTCGCGCACGGCGCCGCGGGCATCGCCTGGGCGCTGACCCGACTCGGACTTGCCGCGAACCAGCCGGAGTGGTTCGAACTCGCCGACCTGGCCTGGGCGTTCCAGGAGTCCCTGTACGACCCGAAGGTGCGCAGCTGGCTGGACGGCCGGCAGCGGGGCGAGGTCCTGTTCCTCGACTCCTGGTGCCACGGCAGCACCGGCATCGGCCTGGCCGGTTGGGACCTGTACGGGCGCACCGGCGCCCCCGAACACCTCGACCGGGCCCTGCGCGCGGCCGCCGCAACCTGGCGCACCGGCTTCGGCTGGGACTACACGCTGTGCCACGGCGACCTGGGCTCGTGGGAGCTCCTGGACACCCTCCTGCGCGGCGCCCCCGAACAGCTTCGCTCCCACCTGCCACAGGCCCCGACCCGGGCCCACCTCGACGCGCTCCTGCTGACCGGGCTCGAAACCTACGGCCCGCACACCACGTCCACCCGGCACACCACCACGGCATCCCTGCTCCCGGGCAGCGCAGGCGCCCTGCACCAACTCCTGCGCATGCACCCGACGAGCGCGGAGCGCCCGCCGTCACTGCTGCTTCTGGACGAACTCTGATTGGTGGTAAGGGCGTTGCCCCGGTCGGTCAATCCACGTAGGCCGATGCCTGGATGCGGTACAGGTCGGCGTATTCGCCGTTCTCGCGCATCAATTCTTCGTGGGTGCCGTGCTCGACCACCTCGCCGGCGCGCAACACGACGATCCGGTCGCACTCTCGAACCGACGCCAACCGGTGGCTGATCAGCACCACCGTACGACCGGCCGCGAGCCGGCGGATGTTGGCGTAGACCGCGTGCTCCGCGCGGGCGTCCAGGGCCGCGGTGGGCTCGTCGGCGATCAGCAGGCGGGCGTCCCGGTAGAAGCCGCGCGCGATCCCGATCCGCTGCCACTGGCCGCCGGACAGGTCCACCCCGGCGCGGAACTTCTTGGACAACAACGTGTCGTAGCCGTACGGGAGTCGCGAGATCAGGCCGTCCGCGTCCGCGTCCCGGGCCGCCCGGGTCAGCGCGGTCCCGTCCGCGTCCGGCCGATCGGCGCGCCCGAGCACGATGTTGCCGCGCGCCGTCAGCGGCCACCGGGTGGGCTGCTGCATCACCAGCGCCACCTGTTCGCGAACCCCCACCGGGTCGACCATGGCCAGATCGGTGCCGTCCCAGTGCACGGTGCCCTTGTCCGGCCGATGCAGCGCGGCCAACAGCAGGGCGAGCGTGGTCTTGCCGGACCCGTTCTCCCCGACCAGGGCCACCGTCTCGCCCCGGCGGATCACCAGATCGACCCCGCGCAGCGCCGGGCCGGCGCTGCCGGGATACGCGAAGTAGACGTCCCGTAACCGGATTTCGGCGAACCCGTCCGGCACCTCGCCGACCGCCGGCGGCCGGGCCCGGCCGGCCGCCTCGGCCAGGAAGGCGTGATAGTCGGTGATGTACAGGGACTTCTCGTAGAGCCGGTCCACCGCCACCATCAGCGTGGCCAGCGAACCGCTCGCGGTACGCACCGCCAACACCGCCGTACCGGCCACCGCGAGCGGCACGATCTCGGCGCGGACCAGCAGTCCGAGAGCCACATAGGTGGCCCCCAACGCCAGGCCGGACAACGTGCGCCCGACCACGCCCACCCGCACCTGGGCATAGCCCACCCGCACCTCGGCCTGCTCGACCAGCCGGGCCAGGCGCCGGAATTCGGTCAACAGCGCCTCCTCGGCGGTCCCGGCCCGCACCTCCGCCGCCGCCTCCCGGGCGGTGAGCAGATCGGCGAACAACCACAGACGCCGATACAGCGTCATGCGCTGGACCATGCCCTCGAACCCGATCCGGGCCGAGCGCAGCGCCGCCCACCCCTGCGGCGCGATCGACAGCGCCAACAGCGGCAGCAGTACCGGGTGCAGCCCGGTCACCACGCCGATGCCGACCAGCAAACCGACCAGGGCGCCGAGCAGTTCGACCGCGTGCGCGAGGGCCAGTTGGGCGTGGTCGATGCCGCGGTCGCGCGCCCGGGCGAGCGCGTCGTGCCAGTCGGCGTCGTCGAACGCGGCCAACTCGGCGCCGACCGCCGCCGCGTGCAGGCGCTCCTCGGCGACCCGACGGATCCCCGGCGACAGGCGGGCCTGGGTCGCCTGCACCACCGTCTCCAAGCCGGCGCGGGCCGAGGTCGCGACCACCACCGCGATCACCGCCGGCACCGCGTCGCCGACCCGGTCCGCCGCCGGCCCCGAGGCGAACAGCGCCGACAACGCCCGCGACGTGGCCAACAGGGCCAGTGCGGTGGCCACCCCGGCGGCGGCCTGGGCGCATACCAACACCACCGCCGCACGCCCACTGGCCGCCCACGCCAGGCGCCACACCTGCGCCAACGCGACCGGCAACCGGGTGACCATACGACCCAGTCCCGCGTTCGCCGCCTCCCCGTCGAAGGGCGTGTCGTAGCCCTCGCCCAACTCGTCGAACTCGCCCAACTCCGGTGGCACATGCCCCGCCATCCCGAACCCCTCCCGGCCGACAAGTGGGGTATGCCCGTGGCGGCGGCACACTACGGGTACCAAAGGGAGCGCACGGGTGGCCGGAGGGGCGCCCGGACCGTCCCGCAAAGCCCGCAACCGGGCATCCACCGCCGACACGCCGCCGGGCGGGCCGGCCCCTAGTCGGGGATCAACCCGCTGCGCCGCGCCAGGGCGACCGCCTCCGTGCGGCGGGAGGCGCCGACCTTGGCCATGATGTTGGACACGTGCACACTCGCGGTCTTGGCGCTGATGTACAGCTCCTCGCCGATCTGCCGATTGCTCAGCCCACGCGCCAGCAGCTCCAACACCTCACGCTCGCGCGCCGTCAGCGTCACCTCGTCGGCCGACGCCGCCGCCGCACCGGCCAGTCGCCCGCGCCGCACCATGGCGTCCACCGCGTCGCGCAGCGGTACCGCCCCCAGCCGCTCCGCGGTCTCCCGCACCCGCTGCGCCAGGGCGGTCGCCTCCTCCCGCCGGTCGGCGGCCACCAGGGCCTGGGCCAGCCGCAGTTCGCTGCGCGCCTGCTCGAACACGTTGCCGTAGCCGTACGCCTCGGCGGTCTTCTCCCACAGCGCGACGTCGACCTCGCCGCGCACCCGCGACCACTCGGCCTCGGCGCGCGACAACCAGGCGACGCTCTCGGGTCCGGTGCGCGGGAAGCGCCGATTGGGCCAGGACATCGTGGTGCGGGCCCGCTCGATGAACGGCTCCGCCCGCGCCACCTCCCGGGCCGCCGCCTCGCTGTCCCCCGCCGCCCGCAGCTCGGTCGCGGTGTCGCCGATCGCGGACAGGGCCAGGGCGGAGATCCGGATGCCCGCGTCGGGGTAGGGGTTGCGGTCCTCGGACAACGCGTCGAGCGCGCGCCGCGCCCACTCGGCCGCCGCCGTGGAATCGCCGCGCCAGGCCGCCTCGTCGGTGAGCACCAGGCTGCCGATCAGGGTGCTGATCCAGTTGAACGGGCGCTCCTCGAACAGGGCGCGGGCCCGCTCCGCGACGCCCGGCTCGCCCCGACCCAGCGGGACGTACAGCGCCGCCTCCGCGACGTGCCGAAACGCGGACGGCACCGTCTCGGGCACCACTTCGAGCGCCTCGTCCCAGCGGCCGAGGGTGTACAGGAGTTGGGCTCGCAGATACTGCATGTCCAGCGGGTAGGGCGAGGTGGATCTGGTGGTGCGGCGGGCCAGTTCCAGGCCCTCGTCCAGCCAGCCCAGGCTCTCCGCGAGTCGACCGGACTCGAAGCTGCCCATGGCCAGGTTGAACAGCGCCCGCAACTCGATCGCGGTGTTCCCCGACTTGTGCGCCAAGTCGCGTGCCTGGCTCAGCCGTTCGCGTCCCTCCATGGCCTGGCGGCTGCCCCATTCCAGCCCGGTCAGCGAGATGATCGCATCGGCGAGCGCATCGTCGGTGCCCAACTCCTCTGCCGCGGCCAGTAGTTGGTGGCCCAGTCGACGCGCGGTCTCGTCGTCGTTGAGGTAGTAGGCGGCCTGGATGTGGGTGGCCGCCGCCCACAACCACGTGCGCGAGGGCGGGTCGGCGGGGATCATCGCGAGCGCCTGGCTGCTGTACTCGAACGCGGCGTGGAGGTTGTCCACGTTCATCAGGCTGGAGGCGAGCGTGTAGCGCACGGTGACGGCGAGGTCGACGTCGGCGTTTTCGCCGACCCGGTCCAGCGCGCTGCGCGCGAACGCGACGGCCCGATGCGCCTCGCCGGCCCGCACGGCGGCGGCCGAGGCGCGCATCATCAGCGTCACGTCGTCGCTGTCCACCAGCTCGCGGGCATTCGGCACCGCGTCCCACACCTCGAGGGCCGCTTCGAGGCGGCGCATCTCCTCCGCCGGCGCGCCCATCCGGGCGGCGGAATCGGCGGCCTCGACGGAGGCGGTGAGCGCGCCGGGCAGGTCGTGACCGGCGCGGTAGTGGTGGGCGCGCTCGGCCGCACTGCCCGACCGCCGTCCCGGCTCGCCGAGCAGCCGGGCGAACACGGCGTGGATCCGGACCCGCTCGCCCGGAAGCAGGTCCTCGTACGCCGCCTCGCGGGTCAGCGCGTGCCGGAAGGCGTACGTATCGCCCTCGTCGGCGACCAGCAGGTGGCGCCCGACGGCCTCGCGCAGCGCGGTCTCCAACTCGTCGTCGGGCAGCTCGACGGCGTCCCGGAGCAGTCCGTGCTCGACCCGGCGCCCGGCCACGGCCGCGGTCCGGAGCACCCGTTGGGCCACGCTCGACATCTGCTCGATCCGGGTGAGCAGCACCTCGGCCAGGCCGCTGGGCACACCGCCGTCGATGTCGTCGGTGGCGGCCCGCAGTTCCTGTGCGTAGAAGGCGTTGCCCTCGGCGCGCTCGACGATGGCCCGGACGGTGTCCTCGGGCAGCGGGTCGGCGGCCAGGCCCCGGACGAGGCGGGCCACGTCGTCGTCGCCCATCGGCCGCAGGTCCAGTCGCCCGACGGACGGCAGGCGCACCAGTTCGGCGAGCAGCGGGCGCAGCGGGTGGCGGCGGTGCAGGTCGTCGGAGCGGTAGGACACGAGTACGGTCAGCCGCTGGTAGCCGGCCGCCCCCGGACGTTGCGGCAGGAGTCGGCTGAGCAGGAAGCGCAGCAGGTCGCGGGTGGACTGGTCGGCCCAGTGCACGTCCTCGATCACCAACAACACCGGCGCCTGCTCGGCCAGGTCCCCGAGCAGCCCGGCGACGTCCTCCAGGAGCCGCAGCCGCACCCCGGAGTCCGGCATCTCGCCGGCGTGCTCCTTGCCCCCGCCGGCCCGCAGCAGTCGCTCCACGGCCGGATGCGCGGCCAGCACGTCGGCATGGCGCTCGTCGGCCTCCAACCGCCGCAGCACCTCGACGAACGGCAGATAGGGCAGCCCGACGTCGCCGAGGTCCACGCAGTGCCCGGTCAACACGGTCATCCCGGCTCCGGACGCCCGAGCCGCCGCCTCCGCCAACAACCGCGTCTTGCCCACACCGGCGTCCCCGGCCACGAGCAGGGCACAGGGATCGCCGGCCCGCCCACGCCCCAGCGCCTCCTCGAGCCGAGCAACCTCCTCGCCCCGCCCCACCAAAGCCGCATCCCAACCCACATCCGTCACCGGCCCATCTTCACACGCCCCATCCACCACCGGCGGACCCGTATCCCGGCGCGACTCGCCCGAGGAGGTGGCGGGGCTCGGTCGGCGCACCGGTGGTGGTGGCCGAGCGTCATCGACAACCCAATGGTTGTGCGCTTGGCGCGGTATGCGGCCACCGCGTGGACGAGCCTCGGGCGTGCGGAAGGCCGCCGCGGGAGGGCGGCGGCCTTGCGGTGCATGGGAAGGGCGGGGGTCCCGGATCGGGGGGATCCGGGACCGCCGCGGGTCGGGGTCAGCTCTTGATCGAGTAGCTGTCCCCGTAGACCTTCCAGTTCAGGGGCGGGTTGAGGTCGAGGTTGCCGGCCTTGAGGAAGACGCGCTGTTCGGTGTCGACCCGGCTGGTGTCGCTGTGCGCGTCCTCGTGCTTCATGGCGACCTTGCGGGCGTCGAGGAAGGCGTTGAGGTAGGTGGTCTCGTTGCCGCCCTGGGCCGGCGGCTTGGCCTTCTTCAGGGCGTTGGCGCGGATCGAGCTGAAGCTGTCCCGGTCGCCACCGTCGCCGTGCATGACGATGGCGTCGTAGTACATGAACTGGCCCAGCGCGCCCAGGCCGTCCGACTTGCCGCGGTTGACCGCCGGGTTGAAGTACACCCGGTCCCGTTCGTCGTCCTGCGCCTTGCGGAAGTCGGGGTCGCCCGCGGCGGTGGCCCAGGCCTTCTCGAAGGAACTGCCCAGCCCGGAATGCGAGTCCGAGCCGTTGACCTTGCGCAGCGCGGGCAGGAACTTGGCCAGCACGTTGTTGGGTTTGCGCGCGGTGTACAGCTCGACCAGGTCGAGCATGTCGCCCGTGCCGGAACAGAAGCCGATGATGCCGGCCGTGTAACCGCGGCCGTCGTCGATGTCCTCGATGTACTTGTACTGCGCCTTCCAATCCAGAGAGGAGTTCTCCGCGCTGGACACCAGTTGCATCGCGATGTCCTTCTTGTGCGGGTCGTCCAGGTCGACGCGCGCGGCGGCCGTGGCCGAGGCGGTCGAACCCGACGATGCCGCGCCGGTGGTCGCCGCGTGGGCCAGCGGCCCGGGTACGGCGATCAGCAGGCCGGTGGCCACAAGCAGGGTCAGGCGCTTGCGGCTGCGTCCGAGTTGAGCGTGCACGTGCGTCTCCGTTCCGGCCGATGACGGCCATGTTCGGGGGGCTTGGCGTGCCGGCTGGAATCCTTTGTTAGGAAAGTTTCCTAACTAGGACGAGTCACATTGAAGCACTGCGGGGTTCCGTCGCCAAGGGGTAGAGCCCATCTCGGCCAAACTCGCCCACCACGATTCACCGTCCCGTCACCAGGATTTGATGATCCATCAGGTGTTCGGCAGGCCCGGCACGCCGACGTCGACCGCGACGTCGCCGCACCCCGACCGCTCGCACACCGTGATCCAACCCCCGCGCCCGCGGGAGCCGATGGTGTCGGGGACCGGCACCCGGGGAAGTCGACACGTGCCAGGGGTGTTTCGGACAGCCGCTCGGACAACCCCGGACGGACCTCCGCCGGTCCCGGGCCGCTCCTGCGGTGAGATTCTCGGCCACGGACGCGCGCGGACTCCCCGCCCCGCTCTCGGATTTCGGGGCGGCGGGGACCACCGGTCGGATTCGCCGACGGATTCGGGAACCGATCAGGGTCGGCGCGCGTGAATGTAGTGGACGTCACCAGGCCGCCCCACCTCCTGTGCGAGCCGGTGAATCAGGCCGAACCGGCCCATTCCGGACAGGGCTTGGTCGTCTTGCCCTGAATGGGTTGGGATGCCGTTTGCCAATCGATTGGGCTTCTGTGGCAGCCAACCACATCGTCACGTGGCAGCATCGGGGGATGGACGAGCATCAGCGACAGCCCGAGGCCGAGCCCGAGTGGCTCGACAACGACGACTTCGAGCGACTCCTGGCCGAGGTTCTGCCGGAGCTGGAGCCCGCGTTGCCGCCGGGCCGAGGCAAGCGGATCTACGAGCGCGCCGCCCACGGGGACTCCGCGGCCGGGTGAACCGACCCGCGTGACCCCACTCGAATCGATCCATGTCGCCCAGCGCGAGCGCAAGTTGGCACAGACCCTCGCGACGCCCCGGCCGCCCATCGGCCGGGGCGTCGCCCCGTTGTCGCTTGTCGGGTGATCAACCGCCCACGGTGATCGGGAGTTCACCGTATCCACGCAACAGCAGGCGGTCGTCCCGAACCGCGCCCGGCGCCTGGGCCGACGCGGGAAAGCGGGCCAGGAATCGTGGGAAGGCCACCGTCGCCTCCAGTCGAGCGAGCATGGCGGTCGCGCGCATCCGGGTGTGCGCGGGCTGGTTGGCCTGCAGGATCGAGCGGCCGAACAGTTCCAGCGACGGCGGTTCGGGATGATAGCCGAACATCGTGGCGTTCAGCTCGGGATCGACCACGCCGAAGTCCCGGTCGCGCAGCACGCGGTCGACGGCGGCGTACCCGGTGACCAGGACGAGCGTGTCGCTCACCCGCGCCACCGGGCCCAGCCGGTGGGCCTGTTCGTACAGCGGATAAGGATTCGCCCGGGCCTCGGGTGTGTCGAGCAGTTCGACGATCGCGGTCGCGTCCACGTGGTTGCCTCTCGTCCCCGTCCGACGGTCGGCCCGGACAATCGGCGCCGGCCACCTGTCACACCGGCAACCTTCGCCACGGCTTGCGGAGTTCCCCGGTCCGGGTCTGCGGCTCACAAGCGGCGCGCGACGGCCCCGTACACCCCGACGATGGCCGCGCCCCGTCGCGCAAATCGTGCGGCTCGCGCAAGGAGGCCATCGTCGATACGCGGGAGCAGGCGGGCGACCCGCCAGGGTTCAATACACTGTGTGATGTCCCGGTTGCTGTATGTGAGATTCCGGGTGACCGTTGATGGGCACTCCCCGTTTCCTTATGGAAGGGTCCATCAGTCATGCGCAACACCCGGATCGTCGCCGCCGCCACCGGCTTGTCTCTCCTCATGGGTGCCGGGGCGGCGGTGGCCGTCACCGAGGTCGGCACCGCCTCGGCGACACCGCGCACCGTCGCCGCGGCTCCCGTGGCCGTGCCGGACGCGGCGACCCAGCTGATCGACCAGCTGGGCGCGGTCGGTGCGGTGACCAAGGCGGTCGGCGACCTGGTCGCGGCGGCCACGGCCGTCCCGCCCGACGTGGCCAAGGTCAACGACGCGGTCGCCTCCCTGGAGGCCCTGGCCAAGGCGCTGCTGGACAAGCTCCCGGCCACCCCCGTCGCCCCTCCGGCACGCGCGGGGTCGTCGGCCGTGCCGCTGTCGCCGGCCGACGCGGTGGCCGCGCTGCTCAAGGACGGCCAGGACCTGCTCAAGGCGGTTCAGGCGCTCGTCGCGGTTCCCCCGGGCTCTCCGAACCCCGACGTGCCGGCCGTGGTCACCAACATCGCCAAGGACCTCCTCGGCCTGGTCACGAGCGTGACGACCGCGCTCGCGGGCGTCGCGCCCCCGGCGTAGTCGGCGCTCGCGGCCCGGGTCGCGGCACCACCCTCACGACGGGGCCCGGTCGATCACCGACCGGGCCCCGTCGGCCGTGCCGGGGCCCGGCCCCACCGCGAACAGCGCCATCAGTACCGCGGGCGACGCCGCGGCGCCGAGCCCGGAGGAGAGCCGGAAGCGGGACAGTGCGCGGCCGAGGCGATGGGCGGGCGTGGTGGCCACGAAGATGCCGGCGGACCGGGCCGGCGACGCGTGCAGGTGGGAGACCGGCACCGCGGGCAGCGCCACTCCAGGACGTTGAAGCAGAACGCGTACGGGAGGTTGGCCACGTCGAGCGCGGTGATCCACGATCCCCCGGCGGCCCGCGACTTCGGCTCGCTCGGCCCGGAGGTGTCCCGTTCCCCGGACCGCCCGTCGCGGTCACCCGCAGCGAGCGGACCAGGAACGCGGCGACGGCGTAGCCGATACCGGTCACCGCCACGAGCATCCGCAGCGCCCCGTACCCCCGGCCATCGCCACCGGGTCAGCTCGCCGTGCGGACCCGGTGTACCGCCGGCGCGGTGGCCGGGGCCACGTATTCGGTGAAGAGTTTGGCGACCAGTTCGCCTCGGCTGGCGACGCCGACCTTGCCCAGCACGGACTTGATGTGGTCGCGCACGGTGTGCGTGGAGATGTGCAGCCGGCGGGCGATCTCGTCGGTGGCCAGGCCGCTCGTGACCAGCCGGGTGATCTCCGTCTCGCGCGCGGTCAGTTCGAACGTCTCGACGATGATCGTGGACACCTCGGACGCCGGGGCCGCCTCGATCATCACCACGGTGAACGCGTCGTCGCCGCTCAGCCGGGACGCGTGGCACACCAGCCAGCGCCCGGCCCGGGTACGCACCCGGACCCGGCCGGTCCCGGCGGCGGCCAGGGTGGCGATCCAGATCGGTGTCATCGGCGCCGTGGGGTCGCCCGGCTCGCCGGTCACGCTCGCGATCCGGGCGCGGGCCTGTTCGTTGGCCGAGACCAGGCGCCCGGCGCGGTCGAAGAGCAGTACGCCGGTGGCCTCTCCCGCCTCGGCGACCGCGTCGGCCGAGACCTCCGCCGGCCGCAGGAACCCGCGCAGCCGCCCGGCGAGCGGCGCGGACAGGCCGGCGACCAGTTCGGTGTCGGCGGCGGTGAAGGCGGGCCGGTCCCGGTCGCGGAACAGGCTCACGCTGCCCCACGGCCGCCCGCCCACCCGCAACACCGCGCGCAGTTCGTCGCCGAAACGACGCGGGCGCAGGTACGCGTCGTAGAGGGGGCCGAGTTCGGGCCGATCGCCGGTGCTCTCCCGCAGCGCGGCCGCCGGGACGCGGGCGTCGACCAGGTCCCGGAACGCGTTGACCGTGTCCGGGTCCGACTCGCTGGTCCAGAACGCGGCGCAGCCCTCCTCGTCCAGGTTCTCCACCCGGATCGGCGCGGCGATCAGCCCGGTGAGCGGATCGGTGGCGCGCCACACGGCGGCGTCGAAGGGCACCAGGCGGCGCAGCCGGGTGGACGCGCCGGCGAACAACGCGAGCGCGTCCGGCGCGTCGGCGGCGCGGGCGAGCAGCTCGTCGCGCTTCCAGGCGTCGGTGTCGGGTCGGCGGGTCATGGGGGTCCGTCCTGATCGGGGGCGGGTCGGGACTGGTCGGGACGGGGCCGGGAGCTGGTCGGGGCCGGTCGGGGGTTGGTCGGGCTGGTCGGGTTGGTCGGGTTGGTCGGGTTGGTCGGGTTGGTCGGGTTGGTCGGGTCGAAGGCTTTCGGATCCGGTTTTCGGGTTCGGTTTCGGATTCAGTCAACCTCCGGGATCAGCAGAAGCTTCCCGGTCGTTCGGCGGCTCTCCAGGTCCTCGTGTGCTCGGCGGGCCTCGGCCAGCGGGTACCGGCCGCCCAGGTGCGGGCGCAGCGTGCCGTCCCCGGTGCGGGCGAACACGTCGCGGGCGCGCAGCAGGAGCTCGTCCCGGTCGCGGATGTAGTCGGCGATCCCCGGTCGGGTCAGGTGCAGCGACCCGCCGGCGAGCAGTCGGCCGGTGTCGAAGTCGCGGACCGGGCCGCTGATCCCGCCGAGCAGCACCATCGTGCCGCGCGGACGCAGGCTCGCCAGGCCGGCGTCGAAGGTGGCCGCGCCGACGCCGTCGTAGACCGCGTCCACGCCCTGCCCGGCGGTCGCCTCGCGGACCCGGTCGGCGAATCCGGCGTAGTCGAGCACGAGGGCGGCGCCTGCGGCACGGGCCCGGGCGTGCTTGTCGGGTCCGGAGACGGTGGCGATCACGCGGGCGCCGCGGGCGACGGCGTACTGGGTGAGCAGGCCGCCCAGACCGCCGGCGGCGGCGTGTACCAGGACGGTGTCGCCGGGGCGGATCCGGTAGGCGTCGTGGGTGAGGTAGTGCGCGGTCATCCCGTGCATCAGGACCGAGGCGGCGGATTCCGCGTCGAGGCGGGGCGGGATCGGTACCAGGCGGTCGGCGCGGACCACGGCGCGCTGCGCGTAGGCGCCGTACGCGGTGGTCACCGAGCCGTCCATGGCCCAGGCGACCCGGTCGCCGACGGCGACGCCGGCCACGTCCGGGCCGGTTTCCAGGACGGTGCCGGCGCCCTCGACACCGGGGACGAACGGAGTGGGTACGGCGAACACGCCGCGGCGCTGGCTGATGTCGATGTAGTTGATCCCGCTCGCGGCGACCGCCACCAGGACCCGGCCCCGGGTGGGCCGCGGCGTGGGATGGGTGTCGACGGTGCTCAGCACCTCGGGTCCGCCGTGGCGGGTGGCGATGACGGCCTGCATGCTGCGCGCTCCTCGGGTGGGCGGATTCCGACCCGATCGATCGTGCGCGGCGGGTGGGCGGGTGCCCATCCCCCAGGTGGGGGATGGGCAGCGCCCTCGTGATCACCCCTGGGGCACGATCTCGACGTCGCGGGCGGCGGAGTCGGCCGGCGCGGCGAACGTGCACAGCCGGGCCGCCTCGGCCATGACCGCGTCGGTGGTTTCGGCGGACAGCGGGGTGAAGGGGGTCAGGCGCAGGCCGGTGGGGTGTACGGACCAGGTACCGGCAATGAACCCGTCGACGAGAAACGTGGGCAGCACGAGCGAGTTGCCCGGCAGGACCCGGCGGCGGTACTCGTCGGGCAGGATCCGGGTCCGGTCGGCGTGGCCGAGTACGGCGTTGTCGAAGGCGGGCAGGAACCGGACCGGGGCGGGGGCGTCCTCGGCGGCCAGTTCGGCGTCGGGGAGGTCGTACAGGTCGCGCCCGTCCGCGTCGCGCAAAACCCGCAGCGGCATGGCCTCGATCACCGCGCGCAGCCGCTTGAGCCCGGACCAGGCCTGTACGTCCGCCACACTCGCCGGGCCGAACGCGGCCAGGTAGCGCTCGACCAGCTCGCGGATGTCACGGGTGGGGTCCATCGCCCGCCCGGTCCAGACCGGCGCCAGGGCCATCGGCACCGACGGCCGGTTGCCCCAGCCGCCCCACACGCCGTTGGGCGTCGGGTGCACGATGGGCAACATGCGCTGGACCGCCGCCGCGAGCACATATCCGGAACGACCGGGATACCGCTCACCCAGGAGCCGGCCGAGTTCGCGCCGGGCGAGCTGCCCGTCGGCGAGCAACTTACGTCCCGTGGCGGCGAGTTCGTCGGGTTCGAGGCCGCGCGTCTCGGCGGCGTAGTAGCTCGCGCGCAGCTCGGTCCCGGGCGCGGGTTGGAAGTGCGGTCGGATCCAGGCGTAGTCCTCGGCGGCGGCGAGGTGCTGGGTGCCGCGCAGGAGCGGGCCGCGGACCACGTCCTTGTCCGTGTACAGGTCGGTCAACTCCGCGTGCCGAAACTCCGCGATGCGCGACCACAGGCCGACATAAGGCCAGTTCGGCTCCTGCGCCTGCATGGCGACCAGGTGCCGGACAACCTGCGCGGCGGGCCGGCGGGTGCGCGCGGCGAGCATCTGACGGGCGATCAGCGTCCGGTTGAGCACGCGGCGGGACACCGGGAGGTGGGGTACGCGGGAAGGGGACTCCATGGTCACAAGCATGTACGGGAATGCGGCAGACTCCCTTCCGCATTCCCACCCGGGTGGGGCCGTCGACGGGGTCAGCGGGCCGGGAACACGTTGTCGCGAAAGGCGCCCGTCATGCAACGGACCGCCGCCGGCGTGCGGGGGGTCCCCTGGCGTGGTCTAGCCGCGATCACTTCTCGCGACTTGCTGCCACGACATCCCGCTGCTCACCGCTCTCGCGGGACACGATCCGCACACCGGACCGGCGGTCGACGGCATTCACCCCCAGCCCTGGCAGCCGGCCAGCCCTGTTTTATGCTCACGCCCATGGCACTCGAATGGGAACAGATCATCGTCGACTCCTCCGACCCCGTCGCCCTCGGGCGCTGGTGGGCCGAGGCTCTCGGCTGGGTGGTGGTCGACGAATCCGAGGAGATCATCGAGATCCGGCCCGAACCGGACCGGATGCCGGGGCTGCTCTTCGTGCCTGTCCCCGAGGGCAAGACATCGAAAAACCGGCTCCACCCCGACTTCCGCCCCGACGACCAGGAAGCCGAGGTCGCCCGGCTGCTCTCCCTCGGCGCCCGGCGCGCCGACGCCGTGCAGAACGAACAGCACTGGGTGACCCTCCTCGACCCGGAGGGCAACGAATTCTGTGTCCTGGGTGAGCGGAAGAGCTGAGCGAGGATCGGGCAGCCGCAGCATGCGGCAAGCACTGTCGATGGCGGCATCGGCGGCCTGCTCCGGGGCCGGGTTCGATCTCGGCCCGGGCCGGCTCGACGGCATCCGCGGTCATGGCCCGGCCCACAAGCCCACGGCGAGGCGTTCGGCGGTGTCGGCGGGGTCAGGGGGCCTGGGGGGTCAGGTGTGGGACCTGGGTCGGGGTGTTCAAGGTGGTTTCTCGGCTGGTTTGTAGCGCGCCCCTCAGGGTGGCTTCCTCGGACAGCTTGCCCGCCGTGATGGTGGGTTCCAGGTGGGGGGCCACTGCGCGGCGGCCGGACAGGGTGGTGTCGATGCCGTTGGTAAGCCAGGGGTACCAGGTGGCCAGGTAGCCGCCGAGGATTACCTCGGCCGGGTCGACCAGGCCGGTGATGGCCAGTACCGCGGCGCCGACCGCGCGGCCGGCGGCGGTGAGGGCTTCGGTTGCGGTCGGGTCGCCGGCTCGTAGGCGGTGGTCGAGTTCGGTCAGGGCCGCGTCGACGCCCTCGTGTGTGGCGATGTCGGCGAGGCCGGCGGCCGCGGTGAGGGGTTCGGGGCCGACGTACATGGCCAGGCAGCCGTGTGCGCCGCAGGGGCAGTCGGGGCCGTCGAAGGCGAGGGGGATGTGGCCCACCTCGCCGGCCAGGCCGTGTGTGCCGGTGTGGATTCGGCCGCCCACCACCAGGCCGCCGCCGACGCCGGTGTCGGCCTTGATGTACACGACGGCGTGCGGTAGTTCGCCGCCCTGTTCGGCGCGGGCGTGGTACTCGGCCAGGGCCGCCACGTTCGCGTCGTTGACCAGGTCCACCGGGCAGGCCAGGTCCGGCAGGTGCGCCGTCACCAGCGCCCGCAGATCGGTCCTGGCCCAGCCGAAGTCGATCGCGGCGGCGACGGTGTGGCCGGGCCCGGTGATCGGCCCGGCCATGGCGATCACGACCCGCGCGAGGTGTGCGTCGGGCCGTGTGCGGACCACCTCCTCGGCGCGGCGGATGGCGTCGGCGAGTACGGCGGCCAGCGGCTCGGGGTCGCCGAACGGCGCGTGGTGCGGGACGGACGCGCGGTGCACCACCTCGCCGGCCAGGTCGGCCGCCAGCACCTCGACCCGCTCCAGGGTCACCTGTACCGCGATCGCCACCACCCGCCCCGGCACCAGGCGCAACAGCCGACGCGGCCGACCCCGTCCACCGGAGGAGGCCGAGCCGACCTCGGCCACCAGGCCGCGCCCGATCAGTTCGGCGGCCAGCGCGGTGACCGACGCGTGGACCAGGCCGGTGGCCGCCGCGACCTCGGTCCGCGCGCAGGGCCCGTGGGCGGCGATCTCGCGCAGGACCAGCGCCAGGTTGTGACGCCGCACGGCGGCGGTGTCGGTGGGGCTGGGACTGGGACTGCGGCGGAGGCCGGAGTCGGGCCCCGGCCCCGGGTCGGGCGTTGCGGCGGTATTCACGTCGTCGATTGTGCCCTGGCTTCCCCCGCTCCGGTGATTATTTTTTTCAACTCTTGCAATATTTATTGACCCGGGTCGATACTCACCGACAAGACCTCGACAAGAACCGTCGTACCCGTCGAACGCCGACCACCCCCGACCCCCGACCCCGCACCCAAGGATCGCCCGTGTCCCAGCAGCCCCTCGTCACCACCACCCTGGGCCCCGTCCGGGGTGTGTGGCAGGACCGGTCCGCCCGCTTCCTGGGCATCCCCTACGCCAAGCCGCCCGTCGGCGACCTCCGCTTCGCCGCCCCCGAGGTCCCGGAGCCGTGGACCGAGCCGCTGGCCGCCACCGCCTACGGGCCCACCGCCCAGCGTCGCGGCTTCGGCGAGGGGCCGACCATCATCCCCGAGCCGTCGATCCCGGGCGACGACGTACTCAACCTCAACGTGTTCACCCCCGACCCCACCCCGGACGCCGCGCTGCCCGTACTGGTCTGGATCCACGGCGGCGGCTTCGTGGCCGGCTCCGCCGCCAGCCCCTGGTACGACGGCCGTACCTTCAACCGCGACGGTGTGGTCCTGGTCTCGCACGGCTACCGACTCGGCATCGAGGGTTTCCTGCACCTGGCGGACGCGCCCGACAACCGGGCCGTGCTGGACTGGATCGCCGCCCTGCGCTGGGTCCGCGACAACATCGCGGCCTTCGGCGGCGACCCCGCCAAGGTGACCATCGCCGGCCAGTCGGCCGGGGGCGGCGCGGTGCAGACGCTGATGGCCACCCCGTCCGCGCACGAATTGTTCCGGGCCGGCATCTCGGTCTCCGGCGCGGTGATGGACCCGCAGCGCCGCGCCGACGGCCTCGCCGTGGCCGCGCGCTTCACCGCCCGCACCGGCCTGCCCGCCACCGCCGCCGCGCTGCGCGACCTCTCGCACGAGGAGCTACAGCGTCTGCAGGACCTGGTCACCGCGCCCGAGGACGGCGCCGCGTCGCTGCCCGAACTGCTCCTCGCGCCGTTCGCCGACGGCGAGTTGATCCCCGAAGACGTACACGGCGCGTTCCGGGACGGCTCGGCCTCACCGGCCCCGCTGATGCTCGGCGCGACCCACCACGAGTTCAACTTCGCCGCCGAACTCGGCATGGCGGACGCCCCGATCGAGGCAGCCGTCGGCGTACTCGGCTCGATCGGCCTGTCGCCCGAGGGCACCTCGGCCTACCTCGCGCTGCACGAGGGCGCGACCCCCGCCGGGGTGATCGGCCAGGCGATCACCGACTCGCTGTTCCGCGCCGCCGCCTCGTCGATCGCCGAGGCGCGTGCGGGCCAGGGCCGGCCGACCTGGATGTACGCCTTCGAATGGCGCTCCACCGCCCCGATGTTCGCCGGCCAGGCGTTCCACTGCCTCGACCTGCCGTTCGCCTTCGACCTGCTCGGCGCCGAACGCGCGCAGGACGCGACCGGCCCCGACGCCCCCGTCGCACTGGCCGAGGCGATGCACGGGGCCTGGGTGTCGTTCGTCCGCGACCTCGACCCGGGGCGGTCCTGGCCGCGCTACACCCGCTCGGGCCGCGAGACGATGGTGTGGGACACGACGCCCTACGTCGCCGGTGACACCCTGGCCGCCGAACGCGAGATCTGGGCGACGCGTTCGGTTCCGACAACGACCTGACCGGGGACGGCCCAGGGTGGGCCGGTACAAGTGCCGACGGTGCCCGGCCCCGGGTGGGGCATGCCCACCCGGGACGGCCGTCCGCGCATACGGGTCACGCGGTGGCGTGGTCCGCCCACAGGCGGGTCACGCCGTGGTGCCGGCGAGCCAGTCGCGGTAGGTCGGGCCCGCGAGGGTGGCGTGCGGGCCGGGGAGCAGGCCGCCGTTCTCGAACAGGTCGCGATCCGGGTTGGCCGGGTCGCTCACCTCCTCGACGCGGACCGTGTGGCCACGCCGCTCCAGCACCAGTTGCGCCATCTCGGCGAGGTTCTCCTCGCGCGGACCGGCGATCTCCGCGAACGGGGTACCCGCCGTCTCCGCGATCGGCCCGTCACCGGTGGCCAGTTCGACCAGACTCTCCGCCACGGCCCGCGCGCCGATCAGCTGGGTACGCATTTTCGGCACGTAGCACACCTCGCCGCGAATCCCCCAGCTCGCCAACTCCTCGACGAACTCGTGGAATTGCGCCGCGCGCAGGATCCGCACCGGCACCGGACCGGCGAGCACGGCCTGTTCGTGGGCCAGCTTGGCCGCGTTGTAGCCCGCGACCGAGGCGTCGATGCCGATGATCGAGGCGACCACCATGCGCCGCACGCCGGTCTTGGCACCCGCCGCCTGGAGGTTGCGCGCCGAGGTGGTGAAGAACTCGGTGGCCTCCTGTTGGTCGGGCGAGGGTGTGCTGGACACGTCGATGACGCAGTCGACCCCCTCCAGCGCCTCGGTGAGCCCCGTGCCGGTGATCACATCCACGCCGGCGGACCGCGAGATCGCGACCACGTCGTGCCCGCGCTCCCGGAGCACGTCGGCCACGTGCCGCCCGGCCCGACCGGTGGCTCCGACGACCGCGATCCTCGAACCAGTCTCCATGGTGTTCTCCCTCTTCGTATCCGTCCCGGGGCCGCTCGGCCCCGATCTGCTGCGACACCACGTTGACGATGCCGGGCATCCCCGTGTGACACCCACGAGCAACCTATTTCAAACTCGAGTCGCCCAAGCTTCGACCCCCTCGCCACCGTCGCGGATGACCAGGCAGGATGGGGTGGCATGACGCAGAACGTGGACGCCGTCTCGGCATTGATCATCGTGGACGCACAGGTGGCCTTCGTCACCGGCGGGGGTGCGGTCCCGGACGCCGCGCGTGTGCTGGATCGGGTCGGCGCCCTGCTCACCGAGGCACGGGCGCGCGGGTCGCTGGTGGTGCATCTCCAGAACGACGGACCGGTCGGCGCGGACGACGAAACCGGCTCCCCCGGTTGGGAGTTGATGCTGCCGGTACGGCCCGGTCCCCGCGAGGTGGTGATCCGCAAGACCGAGGACGACGGCTTCGACGGTACGTCGCTGGCCGAGGTCCTGGCCGCGGCGGAGGTGGCCGGCGTCGCCGTGTGCGGCGTGATGTCCGAGATGTGCGTGGGAGCGACCGCACGGGCCGCGCTGGAACGCGGCTACCGCGTGGTGCTGCCGCACGACGCGCACGCCACGTACGACATCCCGGCCGCGCCCGGGATCAGCGAGGCGGTACCGGCCCGGATGGTCTCACGGGTGGCCGAATGGGCGCTGGGCGACGAGGTCGAGATCGTCCCGCACGCCGAGGACGTCGTCTTCACCGCCGCCGGTACGGACACCGCCCACCCCGAGAGCGCGGAACACCCGGCGTAGCGCGTCCACCGATGCGGTACCCGCCGCCGCACCGTCAAGGGCGGTCGTCCCTCAGGTCGGCGCCGGTCGGCCCGCGAGTTCGCCGGCTTCCCACAGCCGGTCCAGGGCGTACGCCCGCACCGATTCGGCCAACCGGTAGCGGGGGCCGTCGAGTTCGATCGTCATCGCGACGAGGGAGCGGTCCACCAGGCGCGTCAGGGCGTCGACGACATCGAGGTCGCCGCCGCCCGCCAGGGCGACCTCGATCACGTCCGGGAGCCGCCGGCCGCCCTCGGCCACGGACAGGCGGCGCAGCACGGCCTGTTCGGGTGGGGAGAGCAGTTCCCAACTCCAGTCGAGCGTGGCGCTCAGGGTGCGGTGTCGGGTCGGGCCGGCCCGACGGCCCGAGGCCACGATCGCGAATCGATCGTCCAGGCGCGCGGCCACCTCCGCGACGCCGAGGCCGCGTACCCGGCCGGCGGCCAGTTCCAGTGCGAGCGGGATCCCGTCCAGACGACGGCAGATCGTGACCACGTCGGCGGCGTTGTCGGCGTCGAGACGGAAGCCCGGTACGGTCGCGGCGACCCGCTCGACGAACAGCTCCACGGCCGCATGGCCCATCGCGTCCTCCGGTGCCGTCTCCGACGCGGGTACCGGCAGGGGCGGAACGGGCCACAACCGCTCGCCCGGTACGGCCAGCGGCTCCCGACCGGTGGCCAGAATCCGCAGACCGGGCACCGCCCGAAGCAGCCCCTCGGCAACGGTGGCAACCGCGTCGACGACGTGCTCGCAGGTGTCCAACACCAGGAGCAGCCGCCGAGACGCCAACGCGGCGGCCAACGGGCGCGGTTCGCCGACGACTCCCGGGGCGAGGCCCAGGTCCCGGGCGATCGTCGCGGCGACGTCCGCCGGGGTGGCGGTGGCGCGGTCGAGGTCCACAAGGTCGACGAATCCGACCGCCTCGACGCCTGGGAGGCCATCTGCGACCGGCGGTGGTGCGTCCCGGGCCGCCTCGACCGCCAGCGCGGTTTTGCCCACACCGCCGGGACCGGTCAGGGTGACCAGCCGTTCCGTGGCCATCAGCGCCCGCACCCGAGCCATCGCGTCCGCCCGACCGACCAACGGCGTAAGCGCGACGGGCAACCCGACCGGCACGGCCGGGGCAGCGGCAAACGCGACGGAACCCGAGCCGGAGCCGGAGCCCGAAAGCGAGCCCGAGCCGGAGCCGGACTCGGGAACAGAACCCGACCCCGCTGCCGAGTCCGAAACCCGTCCCGGCGCAACGGCCGCCCCCGCGCGGGAATCCACCATCGCCGAACCCCGCGCCGTCGCCTGCAACCCGGGATCCTGCCTGAGGATCCGCTCGTACAGCGCCGCCAGTTCCGGCCCCGGGTCCACGCCCAGTTCGTCCGCGAGCCGCTCGCGCAGTTCCGCGTACACCGCCAGCGCCTCGCTCTGCCGCCCGGCCAGGTACAGGGCCCGCATGTACACCGCGCGCAGCCGTTCGCACAGCGGGTGACGGGTCACCAGGTCGCCGATCTCGTCGACCGGGGACGGTTGTTCGCCCAGATCGAGCCGGGCCAGCGCGTGCTCCCCCTGGGCGGTGATCCGTTCCTTGTCCAGCCGCACGGCCACCGAGCGGGCGAACTCCTCGTCGGCGACGTCGGCGTACGCGGGCCCGCGTCCCAGTGCCAACGCATCGGTCAGCAGCGTCTTCCGGGTCTGCGCGTCCTCGGTGGTCCTGGCCCGCTCCACCAGGACCCGGAAGCGGCCCGCGTCCACGGCGTCGGGCGAGACGGCGAGGCGGTAGCCGGGCGGCTGCCACACCACCAGGTCCCGTCCACCCGGTTCGGCGGCCTCCAGGGCGCGGCGCAGTTGGGACACCCGGGTCTGCAATGTGGCGACGGGGTTGCGCGGGAGTCGGCGGCCCCACAGGTCCTCGATCAGCCGGTCGGCCGGCACCGGTCGGCCCTCGTGGATCAGCAGGTCCGCGAGCAGCGCGCGCACCTTCGCCTCTGGGATCGGCACCGACGCGCCGTCCTCCGTCCAGACGGCCAGCGGGCCGAGCACCCCGAATCGCACCCTCGCACGCTACCCCACACGGACGGACCTACAGCCGATCGGAAGGAAACCGGAAGTGCGGTCCGCCAACGTATGGAGTGCCGCACCGACCGAGAGACACAGACAAGGAAGTCCCCGCGATGAAGCCAAAGAACAACAACACCGACAGCACCAACGGCACCAACACCCCGCGTCCCTCCGTGAACCGGGAAATCCACTTGGCGTCGCGCCCGGTGGGCGAACCGGAGCCGGCGAACTTCGCATTGGTCGAGACGGAGATCCCGGAGCCCGCCGAAGGGCAGATCCTGGTTCGCAACACCTGGATGTCGGTGGACCCGTACATGCGCGGCCGGATGAACGACGACGCCTCCTACATCGTCCCGTTCGCCATCGGCGCCGTGCTGGAGGGCCACGCGGTCGGCGAGGTGGTGGCCTCCCGCAGCGCGGAGGTCGCCGTGGGCGCGACGGTGTCGCACTTCGCCGGATGGCGCGAGTACGCGGTGATCGACGGCGCCGAGGCCACCGTCCTGGACGTCTCGGCCACTCGCCCGCAGGACCACCTCGGCGCACTGGGGCAGGTCGGCTTCACCGCCTATCTCGCGGTCGCCGAGGTCGCTCCGGTACGTCCGGGCGACGTGGTCTTCGTCTCCGGCGCGGCCGGCGCGGTGGGCAGCCTGGCCGGGCAGATCGCCCGCAACCTCGGCGCGTCCCGGGTGATCGGATCGGCCGGCGGGCCCGAGAAGGGTCGGATCCTGACGGACGTGTTCGGCTTCGACGCCGCCATCGACTACCGGGCCGGTTCGATCGCGGAGCAGTTGGCGGAGGCGGCGCCGGAGGGCATCGACGTGTACGTGGACAACGTCGGCGGAGACCACCTGGAGGCCGCGATCGGGGCGATGCGGATGCATGGGCGGGCCGCCATCGTCGGCATGATCAGCGGCTACAACGCCACCGAGCCGGTCCCGGGCCCGAGCAACCTCTACGACCTGGTGCTTCGGCAACTGACCCTGAAGGGCCTGCTCGTGGTCGACCACTACGACAAGTTCCCGGCCTACCTGACCCAGGCGACGAAATGGCTCGCGGACGGCAGCCTGCACACCCGGGAAACGACCGTGCACGGCATCGACCGCGCCCCGGAAGCCTTCCTCGGCATGCTGCACGGCGCCAACACCGGCAAAATGCTCGTCCGCCTGTGACCCGCACCCCCGCCCTGGCTGGCTCCGCCGCGCTCGGGGTGCCCTTGAGGTGTTCGGTTACTCCGCCTGGTGGACCACCGTGTCCGCGGCCGGGCTCGGGAGGAGTCGGGTGGCTGCCGTGCGGTGGGTCAGTTCGGTGTTGAAGGCCGTTGTCGTCAGGTCGCGGCGGAGTCGGTCGCGGGCCTCTTCGAAGGGTGGCGGGCTCGCCGACGGGGCTGCCGTGGCCAGGAGTTCGGTGTATCGGGCGTGCAACCGGGGCTCCGACAGGTCTACTTCGAGGGTGGCTGCCAGTGCCGCCGACCACTCGGCCGTCTCGGTGCGGGCGAAGCTCTCCTCGTCGTAGCGTGGTACGCCGGGCATCGGGTGGCCGGACGAGCGGGCCGCCTCTCGACGGGCGTTCTCCGTGTCCAGGCGGGTGCGGAAGCCCGCCTCGCTCGGGTCGGTCGACAGTCCGGCCTCGTACGCCCACCGGCGCAGCACGGTGTCCGCGACCGCCGCCCGCAACGACCGCTCGACGAGTACCTCGTGCGGCGTGCCACCGGCGACCGGCGTGGCCCAGTAGGCGGCTCGCCCACCGCGCATCGGGAACTCGGCCACCACCTCCGCCCGCAGCCGCGTCGCCACCCGCCGCAGATGGGCCGCCGTCACCGGGACGCCGTCCACGGTCGCGACCGCGGCGGCCGGATCGACGGGGGTGGTGGGCGGCGGGGTCGCCGAGGACGATCCCGCCCGCCCGGGGGTAGCCGCCGAGAACGGGCCGAGGAGAAGCACCGCAAGCACTGCGAGCACCCCGACCACGCCGAGCGCGGCGAAGCCGAGCGCGACACGCGCCGCCACCCGGCGCCGCGCGGCGGGACCGGCGCCCCGTGCCCCCGCGGCCCGTCCTCGGCGGGACATCAGACGACCTTCACGTCGAACACGTGCAGGCCGGGCCCGGCGATCGGGCTGCCCGTCGGCAGGGTCACCGACGCCACGGTCCGGCCGGGGTCGATGGCGAGGGCGGCGACTCGTACCGTGACGTCCTCCTCGGAGCGGGCCGAGGCCGGCGTGCGGTAGTCGGTCTGCGGCTTGTGGTGGTAGGCGGCCCGTACCGCGACCTGGTCGCTCGGGCCGGCGGTGGTGCTCCACCAGTCGCCGAGGGTCAGGGTCGCGGTCGTGGTGGTGCCGTCGGTGTAGGTAACGGTGGTCGTGCCGGTCTGTGCGCCGTACGCGCCCGCGCCCAGCACCACCAGGCGACTGCCGCTGCCGCTCAGCGCGATCCGCTGGCCGGCGGCCTTGACGTTGTCCGGCAGGCCGTACGCGCGCGGGTGCCACGTGAACTCGGCCCCGCCGGCGGTGACCCGGGCGCCCGGGACGTAGCCGGCCGCCGCCAGTGCCTGGCCGGAGTAGCTGCGGCCGGACAATCCGAAGCCGCCGACGTTGGGATTGGCGTCGTCGCCGACCCCGACGTTGTTGTAGGCGGCGGCGATCGAGGGGTACAGCGGCGGCGCGGCCACCGCCGGGCCGTTGTACGCACCCCGGTTGACCCCCGTCCCGTCGGCCGGAACGGCGTTGCCGAAGTAGTCGCTCGTGCCGAGTCCGGGAACGGCGACTCCCTTACCCAGTGCGGGAGATCCGGCGAGCAGCGCGTACCCGGCCGCGTCGGTGCGACCGGTCGCCGTACCCGGTGCGGCCAACCTGGGATCGGTGGTCACGGCGGAGGTGTCGCCGGTGGGCGCGGTGAATCCGCCGTGGTAGACGTTGGCCCGATAGTCGACGCCCGTGCCGGTGGGCAGCGCACCCTGACCCGCGACGAAGACGTTGTTGGCGACGAGGGTGTTCGCGCCGGGACCGTTGGGGAGTTCGACGTCGAGCTTCTTGCTCGGGCAGAAGAAGGTGTTGTTGTACATCCGCAGCGGACTGGTGTTGTCCCCCGAGGCGTTGGCCCTGATCCGGCAGTCGTCCTGGGCGATGTTGAAGCGCAGCACCTGGGTGGCGTGGAAGTTGCCGAAGGAGGTGCAGTTCTGGCAACCCAGGTAGAAACCGCCGCCGTTGTCGTGCGAGTAGTTGTACTGGTAGGTGCAGGATCCGGTGATCGCGCCGTCGCAGTCCCACGCGGTGGAGTCGAAGATCGACGGCCGCTGCCGGGTGACCTCGTTGTATTGGAACACCGGGTCGCGCGAGTTGATCGGCCACATGCCGGCGAAGTTGCCGTTCAAATAGGGGTACTTGCCGCCTCCGCCGTCGTCGAAGAGGTTGTACTCGACGAGCGGCGCGTCCGAGCCGTGCACCACGATGCCGTCACCGCCGACACTGCGGATGGTGTTCGCCCGGATCAGTACGTCGCGGTGGAAGTCGGCGGGCTTGACCGAGATCTTGATGCCGCCGCCACCGGTGTCGTGGACCTGGTTGTCGGCGATGGTGATGCCCTCGATCGGTCCGGCGGTCGCCTTGCCGAGCACGACGATGCCGGCCGACGCGGAGAACCAGCCCGCGTTGGTACCGGTCTTGTCGCTCCAGCCGGCGACGTCGGAGACCTCCAGGTCGCGCAGCACGATCCCGTATTTGCGGTCGGGGGTGGTGGTGTCGACCTGAACTCCGGTACGCAGCGCCTGAGTCGGCGCCGGGTTGGTCACGTGCAGGCCCTGTACGGTCCACCAGCTCTGGTCGACCAGGCGGAGGGTGGAGGGGCCGCCGGTGCCCTGCACGATCGGGCGCGGGCCTTCGCCGTAGGCGCCGATCGTGATGGGATTGCCGGGGGCGCCGTTGCCCTTGGGTTGCAGCGTGCCGACGCAGACGGTGCCGGCGCGGAGCAGGATGCGGTCGCCTCCGGCGTAGGTGCGGGAGTTGACGGCGCTCAGGTCGCCGAGCGGGTCGTCGGGGCTGCCGCCGCCGTCGGGTCGGCCCACCCCGCAATCGACGTAGGTCGTGGTGGGGCCGGTCGTCGCGGCGCCGGCGGTCGGGGCGAGAGCGGCCAGGCCGGCCAGGCTCGCCATGAGGGTTGTCGCCAAAGTGGCGGCAATCGGTCTGAAGCCGTGCATGTGACCTCCGGTCGTGGGGGTCTTGCAAGTGCATCCGGCGGGGGCCGGAAGAGTGTGGCTCGGGTTGACTCGTCGGGTGGCCTCAAACGCCGGCCGGGCTGAAGTGACCGGCCTGGGGTGGCCTCGGACGCCGGCGGGGCTGGAGCGGGTGTTCGAGGTTGACCCCGCCCCGACGCCCGAAGGCGGGGTTCGGGCGTCGGGGTGGACGGAGGGTCAGGCCGAGCGCGTGAGCGTGGCCGGTTCCACCTCGTGGGCGAACGGCACGCCCCTGGTGTAGCGGTCCAGTTCGTCGAGGGCCGAGGCGACCATGCGGCTGAGTTCACCGCCGAGGGAGCCCGCGATGTGCGGGGTCAGCAGGACGTTGGGCAGGTCGTAGAGCGGGGACGCGGCCGGGAGGACGTCGGGCTCCGTGACATCGATGACCGCGTCCAGGCGGCCCGCCACCAGCTCTTCCGTAAGGGCCTCCTGGTCCACCAGCGAGCCTCGCGCGGTGTTGATCAACGTGGCGCCGTCCCGCATCAGGGCCAGCCGGCGGCGGTCCAACAGGTGATGGGTGGACTCCAGTTCGGGGGCGTGCACGCTGACCACGTCGGAGCGGCGCATCAGTTCGTCCAGGTCCACCCGTCGCGCGCCCAGTGCCTCGGCCTGATCGGTGGTCACGTAGGGGTCGTGCAGCAGCAGTTCGAAGTCGAACGGGCGCAGCAGTTCGAGCACACGCCGGCCGATCCGGGACGCGCCGACGATCCCGATGGTGCGCCGGTAGTTGCCGAACCCCGGGAACCGGGCGTCCCAGTCGACCAGGCGCCGCTCCGCGCGGTAGGCGTCCCGGATCCGCAGCACCCGCTTGTTGGCGAACAGCACGGCGGCGACGGTGTATTCGGCCACCGGCAGCGCGTTGGCCGCCGCGCCGGAGGAGACGATCAGGCCGCGCGCCCAGGCCGCGTCGGTGAGGTGGTGCTTGACCGATCCGGCCGCGTGCACCACGGCGCGCAACCTCGGCGCACGGGCCAACGCCGCCTCGTCCAGAGGCGCGCTGCCCCAGCAGGTGAACAACACCTCGGCCTCGGCCAGCGCCGCGACCGCGTCGGGGGCGGCGAAGTCGGCCGCGATCAGGTCCAGGTCGACCTCGGCGAGCGCGGCCAGTCGGGTCCGGGCCTCGTCGTCCAGGATGCGGGCGGCCACCGCCGGGTCCATCGCGAGCAATACCCTCGGTCGCCGCCGCTCCGGGCCGCCGAGTCGGGTGGTGGTGGTGCTCGTACCGTCGGTCACTTGACGCTCCCCGCGGACAGCCCCGAACGCCAGTGGCGCTGGAGCGAGACGAAGGCGACGACCAGCGGGACGACGGCCATCAACGATCCGGTGATCACCAGCGGGTAGAACTCGGGCGACGCGTGCGCGTTGGTGTTCCACGAGTACAGGCCCAGGCTCACCGGGTAGAGCTTCTGGTCGGAGAGCATCACCAGGGGCAGGAAGAAGTTGTTCCAGATCGCGGTGAACTGGAACAGGAAGATGGTCACGAAGCCCGGCATCATCATCGGCAGGGCCACCGCGCGGAAGGTGCGGATCTCGCCGGCGCCGTCCATCCGGGCCGCTTCCAATACCTCTCCGGGGATGTATCCGGCGCTGAACACCCGCGCCAGGTAGACCCCGAAGGGGTTGACGATCACCGGGATGAACACCGCCCAGAAGGTGTTGACCAGGCCCACCTTGGAGGCGAGCAGGTACAGCGGCAGGGCCACCGCCGTGGTGGGCACGAGTACGCCCAGGAGCACGCCGCCGAACAACTTCTCCTTCCCGGGGAAGTCGAACTTGTCGAACGCGTAGCCGGCCAGCACGCTCACGAACGAGCCCAGGGCGGCGCCGACGCCCGCGTACAGCAGGCTGTTGAGGTACCAGCGCCAGTAGATCCCGTCGCTCTCGTTGTTCACCGCCTTGACGTTCTCGGTGAAGTGGAATCCGTCGAACGCGAAGCCGTCGCCGCCGAACAGGCCGCCCATGTCCTTGGTCGCGGCGATCAGCAACCAGGCCAGCGGCAGCAGCATGTAGAGGGTGGCCAGGACCAGCGCGCCGTTGACCGCGATCCTGGACATCAGCGCCTCGGTGGCGCGGCCCTTGGCGCGGGGGCGGCGGGCGGGTCGGCCGGTACGGGCGGGGGTCGGCGCGGGCGCGTCGGCCGCGGCGCCGCCCGAGTGCTCGCCCGGGTGCTGCACGGTGGTGCTCATGCGGTCCTCCGTCCGGACGACAGGCGGGTGACGCCGAACGACAGCGCCGCGGCGAACACGGCCAGCAGCACCGAGGCGGCGGCGGCCAGGCCGAAGTCGTTGGCACGGAAAGCGGCCGAGTAGGCGTACATGTTGGGCGTCCAGGAGCTGCCGACGGCCGGATTGGCGTCGCTGAGGATGGACGGCTCGGTGAACAGTTGCAGCGAGCCGATGATGGTGAACAACATCGTCATGGCGACGGCGGCGCGGATCATCGGGATCTTCACCGACACCGCGATGCGCACCGGTCCGGCACCGTCGACGGTGGCCGCCTCGACCACCTCGCGCGGGATCGCCTGGAGCGCGGCGTAGAAGATGATCATGTTGTAGCCGATCCACTCCCACGTGGCGATGTTGACGATCGAGAACAGCGCGGTGTCCGAGGCCAGGAAGTCCCAGTGCAGACCGCCGGATTCGAGCAGGTCGATGATCGGGCTCAGGCCGGGGGTGTACAGGTAGACCCAGATCAGCGCGGCGATGATGCCGGGCACCGCGTGCGGCAGGAACAGCGCGAGTTGGAAGAACCTGCGGGCCCGGGCCAGCGCCGAGTCGAGCAGCAGCGCCAGCGCGAGTGCGGCGCCGACCATGATCGGGATGTACAGCAGGCAGTACAGGCCGATCGCGATGAAACCGTCGCGGAACTTGTCGTCGCCGAGCGCGTCGGCGTAGTTGCCGAGGCCGGTGAACACCCGTCTGGTGCCGCCGAAGCCCAGGCCCGAGGTCTTCTCGGTGAACAGGCTGAGCCAGATCGCGTACCCGATCGGCACGATCATGGTGGCGATGAACAGCACGTAGAAGGGGGTCAGGAACAGGGCGGCGGTGGTCTTCCGGCGCCGGCGGCCGGCGCGCAGGGATGTGTTCATGGAGTGGAGCTGCTTCCTGGTGGCGGTCCCCCGACGCGCGACGGCGCGGCGCGCGTCGGGGGCCTGCGGATCTCGGATCCGGAATCGTCGTCGCCGGGCGGGCCCGGCGCGAGGCGTCGACGGTCGGTCGGCTACTTGACCGAGATGCCGCGCTTCTTCAGCTCCTCGACGGTGGTCTTCTGGGCCTCCTCCAGGGCGCCCACGATGGTGCCGCCGCTGGAGAGCTTGCCGAACTGGTCCTTGAGGATGGTGTTCGTCTGCGTCATCGACGGACCCCACGTCCAGCCGGCGCCGACCTTGCCGGCCGCGTCGGTGAACAGCGGGTAGATGTCCTGCTTGCCGAAGTAGCCGGTGTCGAAGAACTGCGAGGCGGTGGGCACCAGTTCGGTGGCGGCCGGGTAGGCGCTGGAGGTGCCGGAGGCGATCCGCGCGGAGATGCCCTCCTTGGTGGTGGTCATCCACTCGATGAAGGTGAGCGCGGCTTTGCTCTTCTTGCTGTCCTTGCTCACCGCGAAGGTCGAGCCGCCGAGCATGGCGTTGGCCGGGGTGCCCCAGTCGGGCAGCGGCGCGACGGCCCACTTGCCGGCCAGGTCGGGCTGGCTGCTCTTGAGCACGCCCGCGCTCCACGAGGCGCCGACGATGCCGACGGTGCCGCCGCTCTTGAGGTCGGCGTTCCACTGCTGGCTGAACGAGGGCTGCACGCGCACCAGGTCGTTGGAGACCAGCTTGTTCCAGTACTCGCCGACCTTGCGCGAGTTGGGGTCGGTGAGCGAGACCTTCCAGGACTCGCCCTCGGTGCCGAACCACGCGCCGCCGGCCTGCCAGGTCAGGCCCGCCATGGTGCTGGGGTCGTCGGGGTAGAAGGTGCCGATCCGGGCGTTCGGGTCGGCCTTCTTGACCTGCTCGGCGGCGGCCCGGTACTCGTCCCAGGTCTTGGGAACCGCGATGTTGTGGTCGGTGAAGAAGTCCTTGCGGTAGTACAGCGCCATCGGCGCGGCGTCCAGCGGCACCGCCCAGGTCTTGCCGCCCAGTTCGGTCAGTTTGTTGACCGACGCGGGGAACTTCGACTTCAGCCCCGACACCTTCGAGGTGATGTCCTGCACCGCGCCCTGGCTGACGAAGTCGGGCAGTTGCGGGTACTCGATGGTCAGCACGTCGGGGGCGTTGCCCGCCTTGACCGCGTTGGACATCTTCGCGTAGCCGCCCGCGTTGCCGGACGGGATCTGCTCGTACTTGACCTGGATGTCGGGGTGCGACTTGTTGAACGCGTCCACCACTTCCTGGGTGCCCTTGGTCCAAGACCAGAAGCTCAGCTCCTGCTTCTGCCCCGGGGCGCCGCCCGCGGCTGGGCCGGCGCCCGTGTCCTTCTTCTTGTCGTCGTCGCCACCGCCGCAGGCCGTGACGAGGCTCAGGGCGGTGACTATGCCGACGAGAGCCGTGCCGAGTCGGATGGATGTGCGCTGCATGGATGCTCCTGGGTCGAACCTGCATCGAAGGCGATAGCGAGCATCATTCGTTCAGGAGCGAACAGCGTCAAGAGCAAATGAACAATCGATGAAAAACGAAACTCGCTATGATCGTTCGATCACGCAGGGGTTCGGTCGGTTTCGCTTGTTCGCGAGGGGGTGGTGGTCGGTGTCGGTTCGGCGGACGGGATCGCTCCGCTCGCCTCGGTCGGCGCGTCCGGGTCGGCCGGCTCGGTGGTCGCCCGCAGCCGCAGCCTCGGCACCAGCGAGATGTGTCGGGGCGCGCGCCCCTCGTCGCCGTCGGCGAGCCGCGCGGCCAGCAGTTCGACGGCGATCCGGCCGACCTCGTGCTTGGCCGGCGCGATCGCGCTCAGCGGCGGGTCGGCCAGCGCGGCCACCTCGTCGTCGTAGGCGATCAGCGCCAGGTCGCCGGGCACGTCCAGGCCCGCCGCGCGCAGTCGGGACACTAGGAGCAGTGCGTCCTGGTCGTTGTGCACCAGCGCGGCGGTGGCGGCGCCGGTACGGGCAACCTCGATCACCCGCGTCACCGCCCGGTCGAAGCCGTCCGCGTCCTCGCCCGGATGCGGCGTCTCCACCCCGGCCGGATCCGGCGGGGTCAGCCCGAGCGCGGCCATCGCGGCGGTGTACCCGGCATGCACGGCGGGCGTGGTCGGGCTGCCCAACCGGGCCACGAGCAGGATGCGCCGGTGGCCGAGCGTGCCCAGCCGGCGCACCGCCTGGGCGGCGCCGAGCGCGTGGTCGGAGGCCACCCGGTCCAGGTGTTCGAGCCCGGAGCCGATCTCGGCGCGGCGCTCCACCAGGACCACCGGCACCGGCAGGCTTCCCATCCAGGCGTCCTCCCCGCCCGGGCCCGGTGCGCGCGAGGGGGTCAGCAGCAGCCCGTCCACGCCGCCGCGCAGCAGCTGGTCGACCTGGTCGCGGTCCTCGGCGGGCAGATAGCGCGAGATGCCCAGCACGAGCCGGCCGCCGATCGCCTCGACCGCGTCCCGGGCGCCGCGCACCACCTCCGGGAAGTAGTAGGTGGCGGACGGGACGAGCATGCCGATCGTCGGGCCGTCGTGGCCGTTCGCGGAAGGCCGCCCGGGGGTGGGCGCGGCGGGGCGCGCGTGCGGCAGGGTGGCGCCGCCGTGTACCCGCGCGAGCAGCCCGCTCGCCACCAGCGCGGTGACGTCGCGCCGCACGGTGACCAGGGAGACGCCCAGTTCCTCGGCGATCTCCACCACCTTGACGCTGCCCCGCTCGCGGGCCGTCCTGAGAATGAGTTCCTGCCGCTGTTCCGCCAACACCGTGGACGTCGTCCTTCCGAGTCGCGCACGCCTGCGCCCGGCGTGCCCCCCTGGCGTCCGGCTGCTGTCCGGCCGCCGCCTCAGCCTAGGGCATCGCCATTCGATTTTGATTGAAAAGGATCGTTCGATCAAACCGACTCTTGACCTGATCGATCGACCCCACCTAGCGTGTCGACGGCCGAACGGGTCGAACGGTCGATCGGTCGGCGCGAGCACGCCGACGGCCGAGCCGCCGAGTCGAGGAGATCCGTGAACACACCGCACCCCTTCGTGCTCCCGCCGGAGGACCGCACGCTGAGCCCGTTCACCGGCTGGACGCGCGCGCACTGGGAAGCGGTGGCCGACGGTCTGCTCGCGGCGGTGCGCCCATACCGCTCCCCCGGCGGCGCGCTGATCACCCTGCCGGGCCGCACCAGCTGGTCGGGCGCACGCTCCGACGGCCTGGAGGGGTACGCCCGCACCTTCCTGCTCGCGGCGCTGCGCGCGGCCGGCGCCGCGGCCTCCGGTCGGCCCGTCCCGGCGGGCCTGCTCGAACCGTACGCAGACGGTCTGCGCGCGGGAACCGCCGCACCGGGCACGGCGGATCCGGAGTCCTGGCCGGCCGTGGTCGATCGCGGCCAGGCGATGGTGGAGGCCGCGTCGGTGGCGCTGGCCCTGCATCTGACGAGGGCGCACCTGTGGGACCGGCTGGACGAGCCCACCCGGGAGCGGGCCGCCGACTGGCTGGCGGGCGCCCTGCGGCACGAGCCGGTGGACAACAACTGGTGGCTCTTCCCGGTCGCGGTCGGCACCTTCCTGGAGGCGGTCGGCCGATATCCCGAGCAGTCCCGCGCGGCGATCGAGCGCGGTCTGACCCGGATCGAGGACTGGTACGTCGGCGACGGCTGGTACACCGACGGCGCGGGCCGCTACTTCGACCACTACAACGGCTGGGCCCTGCACCTGTACCCGCTGCTGTGCGCGGTGGTGGCGGGCGAGCCGGTCGACGCGGTCCGGCGCGAGCGGCTGCGCACGTTCCTGGCCGGCTACGGCCGCCTGTTCGACCGCGCCGGTGCGCCGCTGCACCAGGGGCGCTCGCTGACCTACCGGTTCGCCGCGGCGGCGCCGCTGTGGCTGGGCGCGCTGGTGGACGCCACGCCCTACTCCCCCGGTACCACGCGGCGGCTGGCGAGCGGCGTGTTGCGGCACTTCCTCGATCGTGGCGCGGCGGGCCCGGACGGCCTGCTGTCCCTGGGCTGGTACGGCCCGGACCCGGCGACCGTGCAGTCCTATTCGGGCTCGGCGTCGCCGTACTGGGCGGCCAAGGGCTTCGTCGGCCTGCTGCTGCCCGAGGACCACGAGGTGTGGACCGCGCCCGAGTGCGCGGGGCCGGCCGAGACGGAGAGCGCGGAGAGCGGATTCGGGCTGCCCGGGCCGGGTCTGCTCGTACACTCCGGCGGGGGCGCGGCACGGTTGCTCAACCACGGCGCCGACCACCAGCCGGCCGCGCCGAGCGGCGAACTCGCCCCCGACGACCCGCTGTACGCCCGCCTGTCCTACTCCGCGGCGACCGGCCCCACCCGCGACGGCGACCTCGCCGACAACCACCTGGGCCTGGTCCTCGACGGCCGGGTCACCGAGCGCGGCCGGGTCGAGCCGCTGGGCGCCGGGTCGCACTGGGTGGCCTCGGCGCATGTGCCCACGCTCGACGGGAGGCCGGTACCGGGCACCCGGGTCGTATCGGTCGCCGTGGTGCGCGATGCGTACGAGGTGCGCGTGCACCGGGTCCAGGCGCCGGCCGGCACGGCGGTGCGCGAGACGGGGTGGGCGCCGGCGGCGGCATCCGGCGCGGACCTGCACTCCTCCGTGGACGGACCGCGGGCGTGCGTGCATACCGACGCCGTACACGCCGGCCTCACCGGTCTGCTGGGCTGGGACCGGGCCACGATCCACCCGGCGCCGCACGGGACGGCGTTCGGCGCGGCGGCCGAGGTGCCCGCGCTCGACGGCGTCGCGACGGCGGGTCCGCTGGTCACCGCGCTGTCCCTGACCTGGGCCGACGCCCCGCCCGGCCCGGCGCCGCGCGCGACGGAGCCGGCGCCGGGCGCGGACGCCGGGTGGGGTGTGGACATCGCGTGGGGCGACGGCACCGTCGGCCGGGTGCGGGTGTCCGCGTCGGGAGAGTGCTCGGTCGCCCACGAACCGGCCTGACGGCCGGGGAGGTTCAGGCCTTCGGCAGCCGGCGCACCATCAGCGTGTTGTCGATGCGCGTGACCGGCCGGCCCTCGGGGTCGTTCTGGATGCGCTCGTGCTCCTCGCTGCGCAGCACCTCCCACTCCCCGTCCGGGAGTTCGAGCGAGGCCAGCACCTCGTCGGGCGTGGGCAGCGCCATGTCGGGCGTCGGGTCGGTCTCCCACGGCGGCAGTCCGCAGTGCCCGACGACCAACAACACGCCGCCCGGGGCGACCGCCGCGACCGCCTTGCGCAGGATGCGATCGCGGTCGATGCCGGCGTGCGAGTGCAGGAAGTGCGCCGAGATCAGGTCGAAGTCGCCCTCGGGGAAGGTCTCGTCCAGGTTGTGCCACTGCCAGTCGACCAGGTCGGCGACCTGCGCCTCCTCGGCATGGACCGCGGCGCGCTCCAGGGCGATCCGGGAGACGTCGACGCCGGTCACCCGCCAGCCGCGCCGGGCCAGCCAGATCGCGTCGGCCCCCTCCCCGCAGCCCAGGTCCAGGGCGCGGCCGGGCGGCAGGTCGGCGGTCTCGCGGACCAGCGGGGCGTTCGGGTTGCCGCTCCAGATGCGCTCCTTCTCCGCGTAGCGCGCGTCCCACGATTCGGCGGGCGTGAGCGGGGCGGTCGACGGCTCGGCGGTCGGGGGCTTGTCGTCGGTCATCGCGGACGTCCTCCAGGGCGATGGCGGTGTGCCCGGTCGGCGGGACCGGGCGGGCGGCGCGTGGTCCGTCGCCCGTGCGCATGGTCCGCCGGAAGGGGGTCGCGTGACAAACCTTGTTGCCGAGTCGGCAAACGGGGCCTGTCGAAGGCAGGACATCACGAACGTGCGTGGGCCGGTGAGCCGCCGAAGCGCGGCGACCCACCGGCACGCTCGCGATGCCGTGCCGTCCGAATCGCCCGGGTTATTCGGGCTGTTCGGGCTGTCGGATCAGAGCGTCACATCCGTGCACTGGTAGAAGGCGTTGCCGGTGTCCGCGACGTCCCAGACCGCGAGGACCACGGCCCGGCCGCTGCGCCCGCCGGGGATCGTGCCGGTGTGCGAGACGACGGAACCCGGCTGTACGCCGTTGTAGGGGACGGTCAGGAAGGGGGTGCTCTCCAACTGGGCCCGGGTGATCTTCTGACTGGGGGACCAGCTCGCCTTGGTGATGAAGTAGCGGAACGACGTGGTGGCGTGCCGCGCGGTGAGCTTCCAGGTGAAGGTCTTGCTTGAGCCGGAGGTCAGCTGGGAGGTCGGCCACGCGCCGCCACGCGGGTCGTCCAGTTCGGCGAAGCGGCTGTTGCCGCCCGCACACAGGGTGCCGTCGGCGGGACCGCGGGTGGGGAAACCCTTGGGGCCCTCGACGCTCTGCGGCTCCCATTGGATCTCGCCGCAGTTGGTGACGGTGCCGTTGGCGCAGTAGGCGGCCCGGCTGGGCGGGCTGGTGACCCACCCGTGGCCGCTGGCGGTGCCGGCCAGGATCAGGGGAACCGAGACGGCCGGTACGGCCATCGCCGTCAGGATGGTCCTTGTACGCATGGAACTCTCCTTGGGGACGAGTGAATGCGAAGGACGTTCGAACGGTCCGGGTCCGCGTCGCACGCCTCATTTCACCGCGTGTTCACATCCGTATTACCTTCCTCAAGTTAAGAGGTCCAGACCAATCGGTCAATGGTTCGGATGCCGGTGCGGGCAACGAAGTCCCTTTTGGTACAAGGTGGTTGGGGATCTTCGGGGGGATATCGGGGGGTTGGTGATCCCCGATGTCAGCCGCGCCCGGCCGGTTGCCCGGATTCCGGTGCCAGCACCTCGAGTTCGGCCATCGCCCCGACGGTGATCTCCCGGGTCAACCGCTCGGCGGCGACCGCGTCGCCCTCGCGGATCGCCTCGGCGACCCGCACGTGCAGAGTGACGGCCGGCGGGTCCGGGTCGGGGAACATCACGTGGTGGTGGGTGCGTCCGCTCAGCACCTCGGCGACCACGTCGCCCAGGCGGGCGAACATCTCGTTGCCGGACGCGGTGAGGATCTCCCGGTGGAAGGCGATGTCGTGCACGAGATACGCCGCCAACTGCCGACCGCGCGAGGTGGAGACCATGCCGAGCGCATGCCCGGTCAGCGCGGCGCACTGGGCCGGCGTGGCGAACCGGGCGGCCAGCGCGGCGGCGGCGGGCTCGATCGCCGAGCGCAGTTCGGTCAGCGACCGCAGTTGGCGCGGACGGTCGGCGCCGGCCAGGCGCCAGCGGATCACGTACGGGTCGAAGACGTTCCACTGCTCGGGCGGGCGCACGGTGACCCCCACCCGCCGGCGCGACTCGACCAGTTGCATGGATTCCAGCACCCGCACGGCCTCGCGGACCACGGTGCGGGAGACCTCGAAGCGCTCTTCCAGCTCGTCGGTGCGAAGCACCGTGCCGGCCGGGTGGGCGCCGGCCGCGATGGCGGGCCCGAGGGATTCCAACACCTTCATATGCAAGCCCCGGCCCTCGTTCTCCATGGCGTCACCCTACTGGGCGGGGCCCGCCGAGTAGGTGAGATTATGTATGACTTAATTGCATCGAGGGCTTGATTAAGTACTACCTATAGGTTTGGGTATGGGACGGCGCCCGAGCACGAGCCGGGCCGGCCGGGCCGAGACAGCGAGGTATCGATGAGCGCACCCCACGTCGTGGTCGTCATGGGTGTGTCCGGCACGGGCAAGTCCACCGTCGGCCGCCTCCTGGCCGCCGAACTGCGGGTGCCCTACGCCGACGCGGACGACTTCCACCCGCCCGCCAACATCGCCAAGATGTCGGCCGGGATCCCGCTGGACGACGTGGACCGCGCACCCTGGCTGGACGCCATCGGCGACTGGCTCGGCGCGCACGCCGACACCGGAGGCGTGGTCGGCTGCTCGGCCCTCAAGCGGGCCTACCGCGACCGGCTGCGCCGCGCCGCGCCCGACGCGATCACCGTCCACCTCTCCGGTGACCGCGCCCTGATCGCCGAGCGGCTGCACGAGCGCACCGGCCACTTCATGCCGGAGACGCTGCTCGACTCGCAGTTCGCCGACCTGCAACCCCTGGAGCCGGACGAAGCGGGTGTCTCCCTCGACATCACGCCCGGCCCGTCCACCCTCACCGCCCAGGCCGTCGCCGCGCTGCGCCGCCTGGAGACACCACGCAATCCGGACACGCACCGGAATCCGAATCAGGGAACCCCATGAGCACCATCGACCTGCCGGCACTGGCGGCGGCTCCGGCCGCGCCGATCACCTCGGCCGGACACGCCCAACTGGGCCTGGCCGTTCTCGTCGGCATCGGCGTCATCGTCCTGCTGATCGGCAGCCTCAAGCTGCACGCCTTCCTCGCCCTCACCATCGGCTCGCTCGTCCTCGGCGCGGTCGCCGCCGCGCCGATGGACAAGACGATCGCGAGCTTCACCTCCGGACTCGGCTCCACCGTCGCGGGCGTGGGCGTACTGATCGCGCTCGGCGCGATCCTGGGCAAACTCCTCGCCGACTCCGGCGGCGCCGACCAGATCGTGGACACCATCCTGGCCAAGGCGAGCGATCGCACCATGCCGTGGGCGATGGCGCTGATCGCGGGCATCATCGGCCTGCCGCTGTTCTTCGAGGTCGGCGTGGTCCTGCTGATCCCGGTGGTGCTGCTCGTGGCCAAGCGCGGCAACCACTCGCTGATGCGGGTCGGCATCCCCGCCCTGGCCGGGCTGTCCGTCATGCACGGCCTGGTCCCGCCGCACCCCGGGCCGCTGGCCGCGATCGACGCGATCCACGCCGACCTGGGCGTGGTGCTCGCGCTCGGCGTGGTGGTCGCCATCCCGACGCTGGCCATCGCCGGCCCGCTGTTCGGCCGCTACGCCGCCCGCTGGGTGGACATCGCACCGCCGGAGCAGCTCACCCCGGAGCGGCCCTCGGAGGAGTTGGAGCGCCGGCCGAGCTTCGCCGTCACCGTGTCCACCGTGTTGCTGCCCGTCGTACTGATGCTCGGCAAGGCCCTGGTCGACATCGTCGTGGACGATCCCGCCGACCGGGTCCAGCGGGTCGCCGACGTGGTCGGCTCACCGCTGATCGCGCTGCTGTCCGCGGTGCTGGTGGCGATGTTCACCCTCGGCCGGGCGGCGGGCTTTCGCCGCGACCGGCTCGCGAGCACCGTCGAGAAGGCGCTGCTGCCGATCGCCGGGATCCTGCTCATCGTGGGCGCGGGCGGCGGCTTCAAGCAGACCCTGGTCGACGTGGGCGTGGGCCGGATGATCCTGGACATCTCCGAGGACTGGTCCATCTCGCCGCTGCTGTTGGCCTGGCTGATCGCGGTCGCCATCCGCCTGGCCACCGGATCCGCGACGGTGGCCACCATCTCGGCGGCCGGCCTGGTGGCACCGCTGGCGGCGGACATGAGCACCACGCACACCGCCCTGCTCGTGCTGGCCGTGGGCGCCGGGTCGCTGTTCTTCAGCCACCTCAACGACGCCGGGTTCTGGTTGGTCAAGGAGTACTTCGGGATGAACGTCGGTCAGACGATCAAGACCTGGTCCCTGATGGAGACGATCATCTCGGTGGTCGCGGGCGGCTTCGTGCTGTTGTTGTCGCTGGTGTTGTAGCCCGACGAAGGTCGTGGCGTGACCCGACGACGGTCGTGTCGTGGCTCACCAAAGGTCTGGACCAATCGTCGGGTCGACGGACGCCGCCCGCGCCCCGGCACCGGGTCCACCGGAATCGCCCGGTCAGGCCGTAGGCTGCCGGTATGTCGGGTCCCCGGGATGCAGCTCGTGACGAGGACCGGGTGCGCGCCGCCGCCTTCCGACTGGTGGTCGCGGGCGGCGGCGCGGCGGTGGCGCCCGAACGGGTCGCCGCCGCGCTCGAACCGCCCGTGGCCGACCTCGGCCTGGCCGACGCCGACGACGTCCTGCTCGCCGCCGTCCACTGGTCGCACCGGCGCATCGCCCGGCGCTTCTTCGACCTCACCGCCGGCCGCTTCGGCCTGGCCGCGCTGCGGGAGGGCCTGACCGACCTGCTCCCGCTCGACGCGGGCCGGGTCGACGAAACCGTCCTGGAACTGGCCGTGTGGCACCGGGCCCGGGTCAGCGCCAAGGTCGCCGAGAACAACCGGCGCGAACGCGAGGACCTGCGCGTGATCGTGCGCGGCGTGCTGGCCGACGCCCGCGACGACGGCGAACTCGTCGACGGCGTCGACGTGGACGCCGTCGCCGCCTGCCTGCTCGCGCTGATCGACGGATTGAGCGTGCACGTCCTGCTCTACCCCGATCGCGTGCCGGCCGCGACCGCGGCCCGCACTCTCACCGCCGAACTGGACCGCATCACCCGGCCGGCCCCGCCCACCGACGATCGCTGAGCGGCCGGGCCGGCGCCGGAAATCCAGGTGAGCGAAGCACGCGGGGTCGGCTAACTTCCGGGCATGGTCAATCCGGAGAAGCTGCTCATCGAGCGGCTGGCCCCGGCGTTCGCACAGGTCGCGGGTACGCCCGTCGATCCGTCGATACGCCGCGGCCGGCACGCGGATTTCCAGTGCGACGGGGCCCTGGGCCTGGGTCGACGACTGGGCCGCGACGCGCGTGAGGTCGCGGCCGACGTACTCCGACTGGCCCGACTCGACGACCTGTGCCCGACGGCCCGCGTCGCCGGACCCGGCTTCATCGAACTCGACCTCGACCCCGCCCGGCTCGGCACACTGCTCGCGGACATCGCCGCCGATCCCCGGCTCGGCGTGCCGCGCACCGATCGCCCCGAGACCGTCCTGGTCGACTACTCCGGCCCCAACACCGCCAAGGAGATGCACGTCGGCCACCTGCGCTCGACGATCATCGGCGACGCGGCCGTGCGGATCCTGGAGTGGCAGGGCCACACCGTGCTGAGGCGCAACCATCTCGGCGACTGGGGCACTCCGTTCGGCATGCTCATCGAGCACCTGCTCGACGTCGGCGAGGCCGAGGCCGCGCACGAGTTGTCCGTCGGCGACCTGACCGGCTTCTACCAGGCCGCCCGCCGCGCGTTCGACGCCGACGAGGCGTTCCGGGAGCGCTCGCGCCGGCGGGTGGTCGCGCTCCAGGCGGGCGATCCGACCACGCTGCGTCTGTGGCACGTGCTGGTCGCCGGGTCCAAGGCGTACTTCACCACCGTCTACACCCGCCTGGGTGTGCGACTCACCGAGGACGACTTCTTCGGCGAGAGCCACTACAACGACCGACTCCCGTCCGTGCCCGAGGGGTTGGCCGAGGCCGGGCTGCTGCGCGAGAGCGAGGGCGCGCAGTGCGTCTTCCCCGACGGCTTCACCAACCGCGAGGGCGAGCCGCTGCCGCTGATCGTGCGCAAGAGCGACGGCGGCTTCAACTACGCCGCCACCGACCTGGCCGCCGTGCGGCAGCGTGTGCGCGAGGAGGGCGCGACTCGGCTGCTGTACGTCATCGGCGCGCCGCAGCGCGAGCATCTGGAGATGGTCTTCGCGACCGCCCGGTCCATGGGCTGGCTGACCGCGCCCACCCGGGTCGAACACGTCGACTTCGGCTACGTGTTGGGCGATGACGGCCGGATCCTGCGGACCCGGGCGGGGGCGTCGATCAAGCTGGTGGACCTGCTCGACGAGGCGGTGGCCCGGGCGCGGGCGGCGATCGACGGGAAGAACCCGGACCTGGACGCGGAGACCCGGGCTCAGGTGGCCCGCGCGGTGGGCATCGGCGCGGTCAAGTACGGCGACCTGTCGGCGGATCGGCGCAAGGACTACCGCTTCGACTACGACCGAATGCTCGCCTTCGACGGCAACACCGCGCCGTATCTCCAGTACGCCCGGGTTCGGAGCCTGTCGATCCTGCGCCGAGCCGGCGTCGAGACGCCGGACCCGAGTGTCGTGCCGATCGTGCACGAGCCGGCCGAACGGGAGTTGGCCCTGCGCCTGCTCGCGCTGCCCGAGGTGATCGAGGAGGTGGGTGCGTCGCTGGACTTCCACCGGCTCACGCAGTACCTGTTCGCCCTGGCCACCGCGTTCACCACGTTCTTCGAAAGGTGTCCGGTACTGCGCGCGGAGCCCGGGATCCGCGACTCCCGGCTGATCCTGTGCGACCTGACCGCCCGCACCCTGGCGCTCGGCCTGGACCTGCTCGGCATCGAGGCGCCCGACCGCATGTAGTGCGCGCAGCGCGAAAGGGCCTTCCCGGCAAGGGAGTCGGCGGGGGTGGAGACCCGACTCCCCGACGCCGGGAAGGCCCTGCTCACGCCGCCGGCAACCGCACCGGCGTCAACCCGGGTTCAGGAACGGCGCCGCCGCACCCGCACCACGGCGCCGCCCAGACCCGCCACACCGAGCAACCCGGCCGCGGCAAAGGCGGTGGGCGCCACGCCGAACGGGTCGTCGCCGGTACCGGACCGCGCCGCACCCGGGTCGGTGGGCCCGAAGCCGCCCGCCAACCCCTTCGCGTCGTAGCCGGAACCGGGCAACTTGTCGGCGTACGCCCGGTGTACCCGCCGCTGGTAGGCCGCGACGGTGGTCCCGCCCGCGCCGATCGCGTGCTCGGCGTCGGCGTTGAGCGGCGACACCCGGTCGCCGGACTGTACGTACCAGGCGTTGATCTGCGGCTCACGGAAGACCACCCCGCCGGGTGCCAACCTCGCCCCGGTGGCGACGTAGCGGGCCTCGTCGTCACCCTCGGCGATGTTGACCACCTGCGGGCCCTGCGCGGTGTCGGCCGTCCAGACCGACGCCCGGCGGCCGTCCGCGGCGACCGCCGTGCCGGCCAGGAACTCCCGCCGGGCGATCGGTACCGCCGCCGCGCCCGGTCGGGCCGCGACGAACTCCGGGGACAACATGTACACGGCGACCACGTCGCCGTCGATCCTGGGCGCCGCGTCGGGCGCCGCGAGCGCGCCGTCCCGGGCGAAGAACCTGGCCAGCGTGTCCAACGTGCCCGGCGCGGCGACCACGTCCCGGGCCGCGCTCACGCTCGCCGCGTCCGGCGCCGACGGCGCGGGGACGGATGCGGCGTGCGCGGCCTGGGGGTTGAGCGTCAGGGTGAGCGCCGCGGCCAGGGTGCCGGCCGCGAACAGACGCTTGATGGGGCCTGTGGTCATGGCGTCACGCTCCGATCCGGTAGAGCGAGTGGGTCCAGGAGAACTGGTTGTTGTTCACGTACCAGTTGTGCGACGCCCAGTTGTAGCGGGTGCTCGACGGCCACGGGTCGCCCCAGTAGACCCAGCTCTGCGCGGTGTCGTAGCCGTAGATCACGTGCATGTGCCCGCCGCCGGACGACCATTGGATCCGGGTCTCGATCGGCCGGTTGGCGTTGATCTCGGTCTGTACGGTGCTGTACTGGAGCCAACCGTTGACATAGGAGCCGGAGTTGATCCCGGCCCAGTCCAGCGCGTTCTGCACGTTGCCCAGGTCGGCCTGGGAGTTGGGGCACTCGGTGTTCTGGGATCGGCCGAATGCCGCGTTGCAGAACTGGTTCTGGCTGTAGCCGCGGCCGTACCAGGTCGCGATCGTGTTGCCGGCTCCCGCCCAGCACCAGTTGCTCTTCTGCTGGGCCTGCATGGTGATGTTCAGCCGCTTGGCGCCGAGCGCGACCGGCGCCGCGACGTCGGTCGCGACGGAGGCGGAAGCGGAGCCGGAGCCGGCGGTGGAGGCGGCGGAAGCCGCCGACGGCACCGTGAACAGCGCGGAGAGCAGGGCGACCACGGCGAGGGTCACCGCGGCACCGCGCCGACCGGACGCGGGGCCCGTGCGTGGGGACGTTCGAGTCATGGCGTTCCTTCCGTAACGGAGGGACGGGGGGTGGAACGTGGCGCGCGTCCGGACGCTGCAAGGTGGAGCATCGGGTGTTGTCGTGGTGTCTTTCAAGACGCTTCAATGCGGGGTGAAGCGGTGGTGTGAACGTCTCGACCGGCGTGTGAACGACGTACGACCGGTCGACCGGGACACCTCGGCCGGGACCGCCGGCCCCGACCGGACGGCCGTGAACGTTCACAAGGGAGGCGAGCGATGTCGCGGACCGATACCCGACCCGATCCGGTCGAGGCGGAACTGGCGAGGGCGTTGCGCGCGGGCCCGTTCCATCTGGCGTTGCGCGCGGCACTGGCCGCGCGCGGCCTCGCCCTGCACCGCGTGCAACACCGGCTGGCCCAGCGCGGCGTACACGTCGGGGTGACCAGTCTCAGCTACTGGCAACAGGGCGCCCGGCGCCCGCAGCGCGCCGAATCGTTGCGCGCCGTACGGGCGTTGGAGGAGGTCCTGGAGTTGCCGCCGCGTGCGCTGACCCGGCTGCTCGAACCGCCGACCGGCGAGCGCACCGCGTCCCGGCCGTATCGCGCGGTGGTCGAGGAGTCCGGCTCGCTGGGGCGGTTGCTCACCGATCTGGAGTCGCCGGCCGACGGCGGACTGCACACCGTCTGCCAGTTGGAGCGGGTCCGGGTCGGCCCGGCCCGCGAACTCCAGGGCCGCGCCTCGCAACACGTGGTGCGCGCGCACCGCGACGGGGTGGACCGCTATCTCGCCATCCACGTCGGCGACCCGGGCTGCGCACCCGAGCGGGTACGGGTGCGGGCGAACGAGAACTGCCGGGTGGGCCGGGTGCGGTGGAGCGCCGATTCGGCGGTCCTGGTCGCGGAGTTGTTGTTCGACGCGCGGCTGCGGGCCGGTGACACCTACGTGTTCGGCTACGGCTTCGAGGACGGCACGGGCGGACCGAGCAAGGAGTACGTCCGCGGATTCACCTTCCCCTGCGGGCAGTACGTGCTCCAGGTGCGCTTCGACCCGGCCGCACTGCCCGTGCACTGCCGCCGCTTCACGCAGAGCACGGCGACCGCACCGCGCGCCGGCCGACGCGACCTGACCCTGAACGGCCGCCACTGCATCGTCCACCTGGCCGAACAGGACGTCGGCCCGGGTCTGCTCGGGATCGGCTGGGACTGGACCTGAGCGGCGGCCCGGCGTACGCCTCGGGGCGGATTCGGCGGCTCGGCCGCGGGCCCATAGCATGTGGCGGGCATGCCGAAGCACTTCACGCAGAAGGAGCACCACGTGCGAGAGATCGCCGTGTTCAGTGGTAGCGCACACCCCGAGTTGGCCGCCCAGGTCTGCGCGCAACTGGGTGTCCCGCTCAGCCCCACCCGGGTGAACAGATTCGCGAACGACTGCCTCGAGGTGCAGCTTCAGGCCAACTGCCGTGAGCACGACGTCTTCCTGATCCAGCCGCTGGTCGCCCCCGTGCAGGAGAACCTGGTCGAGCTGCTGCTGATGTGCGACGCCGCGCGCGGCGCCTCGGCGGGTCGGATCACCGTGGTCATGCCGCACTACGCGTACGCACGTTCGGACAAGAAGGACGCGCCGCGCATCTCGATCGGCGGCCGGTTGGTCGCCGACCTCATGGTCGCCTCGGGGGCGAGCCGGGTGCTGGCGATGACCCTGCACTCGCCGCAGGTGCACGGGTTCTTCTCGGTCCCGGTCGACCACCTGCACGCGCTGCGCGAGTTGGCCGCCCACTTCCGCCGATACGACCTGTCCAACACCACCGTGGTCTCCCCCGACCTGGGCAACGCCAAGGAGGCCGCGGCCTTCGCCCGGATGCTCGGCGCCCAGGTCGCCGCCGGGGCCAAACAACGGTTCGCCGACGACCGGGTGGCGATCAGCTCGGTGATCGGCGAGATCACCGGCCGTGACGTGATCGTCCTGGACGACGAGATCGCCAAGGGCAGCACCGTCCTGGAACTCCTGGAGCGGTTGCGCGAGTTGGACGCCCGCTCGATCCGTGTCGCGTGTACCCACGGGCTGTTCGCGGCGGGCGCGCTCAAGCGCCTGTCCGATCAGTCCGACGTGCTCGAAATCGTCTGTACGAACACCGTCCCGATCCCCGCGGAGGAACACACGGACAAACTGCGGGTGTTGTCCATCGCCCCGGCCCTGGCCGAGGCGGTACGCCGAATCCACAACGGGGAGAGCGTCAGCGCGCTGTTCGACATGTGACGGTGGCGCCGAACCCGCTCAGGTGAGCTTCAGGTCCGTGGTGATCCGGTCGGTGCGGACCAGCGCCTGTTCGGCGCGGACGTCGGTCATGAACACGAACGGCGGGATGATCGGCGGCAGCGGCAGGCCGTCGGCCGCGAAGTCGAGGCAGAGCAGTCCCTCGATGCAGCCGTGCAGCCTGGTCAGGTAGATCCGGACGTGCCCGTCCAGGTCGAGCCGGGTGGTGTCGATGCGCATCCCCGGTCCGGCGCCGTCCCGGGTGGACAGGCGATAGTCGCGCAGGCGGGCCGAGTCCATGGTCAACACCAGTACGCGCAGCGGCCCGCGCGCGGTGTCGAGGGTGGTCACCCCGGCCAGGGCGAAGCCGACCGGGGCGAAGAAGCTCGCGGTGATCGCCGGAGGTGTGGCGCCGACGACGACGCGCTCGGCCGGCGGCGCGGCGGTGATGGCGGTGGCGGTGGTCCGGCCACCGCCGTGTACCACCGCTTTGGCCCGGTTCTCGCCCGGTCCGAGGATGGACGCGACGACCAGCAGGGGCAACAACACGGCCATCGTCACCGTCTCGCCACCGGTGGACACCCGGTTCGGCCGCCACGCGACGCCCATCGCGCTGCCGAGCACGCCGAGCAGCATGCCGAGCAGGAAGCCGCCGAGGTTGGCCGCCACGAATGACGAGATCGAGACGATCATCGCGAAGATCCCGACGAAGTGCCGGTGTCGGGCCGCGAACCACATGAACAGCCCGGCGACGATAAGGATCACCCCGATCGCCAGGCTCGCGATGCCGGCGATCCCCAGGCTGATCATCACCGGCAGCGGGGACAGCGGGACGGCCAGGATCTCCAGGCCGCCCGCGATCAGATACACCCCGCTCCAGAACGGCCGGGTGCGCCGCCATCGGCGCACCACCCGCCGCTCGGCCCGAAACGGCAGGTACCGGTCCAACCTCGATCTGGGCTCCATGTCGTTCCGTCCTCCGGAGGTGACGTGCGAGCGCAAGCGGCAGCGGCAGTGGCTGCGGCGGTGGGATCGGAATCAGAAGCAGCCGGCGCCGTCGAGGCTCACCCCGACGCGCAGGCCCCGGAGGTTGAACGTGCCGCCGGTGGCCGACCAGGCGTGCGAACGCACGCCGGCCACCGAGACGTCGCCCGCCTGGAGGCCGAACGTGCCGCGCTCGCCCTGCGCACCGGGCACCTTGTCCAGGGTGGACGCGTCGCGGCCGATCTCCACGGTGCCGAACTGCGCGTCGCCGACCAGGTCTTCGGCGCTGATGATCAGGTTCTTCGCGGTCACCGCCCCCGCGTCGCCGCCGGCGGTGAGCTTGAACGTGATCGTCCCCAGCGGGGTCTTGACCTTGGCCGACTGGCAGATGTCGCTCAGCGTCGCGTCGCCGACGGCGAGCATCGAGACCGGGTGTCCCTTGCCGTCGAGTGAGGTGTTGGTGCTCACGTAGGACGACAGGCCGGTGCTGCTCAGCTTGCCCGAACCCACCTGGAAGCTGGTCCCGGACACCGCGAACGAGGCGGCGAGGGCGCCCTGTGCCATGGCCAGGGTGAGGACGCCGACCACGCCGACACCCACCGCGCCGAGCGCCGCCGCGCGCCGCCAACTCGTGCCGCCCTCGTCGGCCTCCGCCGACGGGCCGCCCGTACCGAGGTCGCGTTCCGATGCCGAGCCGTTTCGTGCGGACACTGTGTTCCCCTCTCGTGGGACCGGGCCGTTCACGAGTCGCCGAGACAACACGCACGCACGCGAGTGGGCCGGGACGCGTCGCGGGACATCGGGGCGGGGCAGCGGGGCGGGGCCGGATTTCGGTGCCGCGGGGCGATGCCGTGGGACGCGGAGCGGAGCTGCCTTCGACGCTGTGCGTATATACCGTGCCGGGCCCGAGAGTAGGCGCTGTTTTGAATAAAAGTCAACGGACTTTCGGGAACTTTCCGGCGTCCTCCTCAAGCGCCGAACGGGCTGCGATGTGGGACCGGGTGGTGGAGTGGCGGCGTAGGGCCAGGGTGGCCAGGATGCCGATGGCCATGCCCGCGGCGGTGAGCAGGACGACTACGAACTCACCGTCGGCGGTGGCCGTTCGCAGGGCGGCGCCGGACTTGCCGTCGGTGCCGATGTCGGCGATGGCGGTGAACACCGCGAGGCCGATGGCGTTGCCGAGGTTGAGGGTGGTGGAGGCGATGCCGTTGGCGACGCCCTGCTCGGCGGGAGCGGTGCCGGTGGCCGCGGCGATCCACATGGCGGTCCAGACGATGCCCTGCCCGATGCCGGAGACCACGAGTCCGGGTACGAGCAGGCCATAGCCGGCGCCCTCGTCGAAGCCGACGGCGAGTACGGCGGTACCGATCGCGCCGATCACGAAGCCGATGATCAGCGTTCGGCGATTGCCGAACCGGGTGGCCAGGCGCTCACCGAGTTGGGTGCCCGCGGCGATGGCGACCGAGGGGATCAGGAAGGCGAGTCCGCTCTCCAGCGCGCTGTAGCCGTGCACGCTCTGCAGCAGCACGGTGAGGAAGTAGGGCAGCACGCCGAAGGTGGCCATGTAGATGAACGTGATGCCCATCCCGACGGTGAGGCTGCGATTGCGGAACAGCCGGAACGGCATCAGCGGGTCTCGCGTGCGCGCCTCGACGGCGGCGAACGCCACGAGCAACAGCACGGCCAGGACGAACGCGCCGACGACCCACGGGCTGCCCCAGCCCAGTTCGGGACCCTCGACCAGGGCGGCGACCAGGAGGGTGGATCCGCCGGTGACGCCGAGCGCGCCGGGCAGGTCGAACGGGCGGCGGATACCCCGGGCCGGGTCGCGGGGGATGACGAACAGCGCGGCGAGCGCGGCCAGTCCGGCGAGCGGGACGTTGACGAAGAACACCGCGGGCCAGCCGAAGTTCTCGGTCAGCACGCCGCCGAGCAGGGCGCCGATGGTCAGCCCGCTCGCGCCCGCGCCGCCCCACACCGCGAGAGCTCGATTACGCTTCGGGCCCTCCTCGAACAGGGTGTTGATCAGCGACAGGGTGGCCGGCAGCAGCAGTGCGCCGCCGATGCCCTGGATCGCGCGCGCCACGATGATCGTGCCGGAGTCGGGCGCGAGGCCGCCCGCCAGCGAGGACAACGCGTAGACGAGCAGGGCCGTCACGAAGGTCCGGCGTCGGCCGAGCAGGTCCGCGGCGCGCCCACCGACCAGCAGGAAGCCGCCGGCGAAGACGACATACGCGCTGACCACCAACTGCTGGGTCTGACCGGGGAAGCCGAGGTCGTCGCCGATCTCGGGCAACGCGACGAACACGATGTTGAGGTCGAGGGCGTAGATCAGCTGCGCGAGGGCCAACAGGGCCAACGTCCAGCCGAGGTGTCGCCCGCCGGCGGCGGCCCTCGGCGGTGTCGGCGCGGAGAGAGTGGACATGCGGATACGCCCCTTCGTGGGTTGGGTGGGTCGGGTCGCGGGGTGGTTCCGGCATTCGACGGGCGGGGTCGCCCGGCCAAAGCCGACCGTACGAATGATTGCGTACAGTCGGACTGTTCGGCAAGGCCCCGGCTCGCGAGAACCGCCGCCACGGGACCATGCGGGACCACATCGGCGCAGGTCATCCGGCTTGTCCGCAGGGATTGTTCGAATGTCGCGGTACAGTGGGAGCATGAGCTACCGTCACCCGGACCGCGATCAGATCCGGATCGAGAGCGTCCTGTCGGCACTCGGCAACCCGCTGCGACTCGGCGCGGTGCGGGTGCTCGACGCGGGCGGGGAACACAACTGCGGCAGCGTGCTCGCCGTGCTGGGCGTGACCGCGAAGTCGACGATGACGCACCACTGGCGCGTATTGCGGGACAGCGGCGTGATCACCCAGGAGCCCTCCGGTCGGGAGAACCTGCTCTCGCTGCGCCGGGCCGACCTCGACGCCCGCTACCCGGGCCTGCTCGACGCGATCCTGAGCGGCGCCCGCACCGACGCCGACGAGTAGGCCCCGGCTCCCTCGCCCGGGGCCGCCGCGAACGGCGCAACGCGTGGTGTCCGATGTGCGTCGGTCGGGTACTACCACCGATCTCCGGTATCACGGCGAGAGAAGTGTGCGATGGAGATCGGTACGAAGGTCAGGGCGATCACGGCGCTCGGCGGCGGACTTCGCCAGGAAGTGCCCGCGGACGCCGAGGGCTGGGTGGTGGCCAACCGGTTCGGCGGCGAGATCGAGGTCGCCTTCACCCTCCCGGGTCTGCTCGGCGGTACCCGTACGGTCAACGTCCCGGTGGACCCGATCCACGTGGCACCGGTCTGAGCGGCGTCAGGGCACCCCGAGGCGCCGGGATCAGGCGGGGTCGCGCACCACCCGGCGCGCACGCGGGGCTCACATCGTCGCGACGCGTCGGACGATGTCGCGGCACAGCGTGCCCACTTCGGCCAGGTCGTCGGTGTACTGGGAGGGCTTGACGCAGATCGTGCCGAAGCCGCGCGCCAGTTGGCCGGGGATGGACTCCAGGGCGGGTTCGATCGGCGCGGGGCTGTGCGCGTCCGGGAAGGTGGGCCGGATCCCACCGACCATCTCCAGGGCGTCCGCATCGCGTCCGGCCGCGCCCAAAGCGGCACGCAGGTCGGTCAGTTCGGCGTCGGTGGGCCGGCCGAGCGGATGGAAGCCGTGGCCGTACCGGACCAACCGGCGCAGTAGCGCGGGATGTACCGAGCTGCCGCCGATCCACAGGCGCGGGCCCGATTCCCGGTAGGGCTTGGGCACCAGGTAGGCGTCCTCGAAGCGGTAGTCCTCGCCGGCGAAGGAGGCCGGGGTGTCCCGCCACAACACCTTCCAGGCGGCCAGGTGTTCGTCCAGGAGCCGGCCGCGGCGCTCGAACGGGACGCCGAGCGCGGCATATTCGGGCGGGTGCCAGCTCACGATGGGCTGTACCACCAGACGTCCCTCGGCCAGCAGGTCGAGGGTGGCCAACTGCTGGGCCAGCGCGAGCGGATGGCGCAGCGGCGCGATCACTCCGGCCGCGATCAGGCGCAGCCGGGTGGTCCGCGCGGCGATGGCGGCGAGCAGGAGCAGCGAGTTCGGCCACGGCGTCGCCGGGTCCTGGTTGCCGGGGAGGGCGTACTCGCGCGGATTCGCCATCAGCCCGTCGGCGTCCGAGCCCGGGCCGAGCACGATGTGTTCGCTGACCATGACGCCGTCGAACCCGGCGTCCTCCGCCTCGACCGCCATGCGGACCAGGGCGGGCAGGTCGCGGGGGTCGGTCAGGGTCCAGTTCTCGCTGAGCACGAGGATCATGCGGGGCGCGGGCATGGCGGTCCTTACGTCGGGCATGGGGCATTCGGGCAAGGGGCGTCGGGGCGGGTCAGGCCGAGTACACGATCCGGCCGTCGAACACGGTGAGCGCGACCGGAAGTTCGGCGATCTCGTGCGGGGTCGCCGTGGTGAGGTCGCCGGCCAGGACGCAGATGTCGGCGACCTTGCCGACCTCCAGGGAGCCCTTCCAGTCCTCGGCGAAGTCCTGGCGCGCGGCGTTGATCGTGTACGCGCGCACCGCCGTGGCCAGGTCCACACACTGCTCGGGGCCGCTGGGTTTGCCGGTCGCCTTCGACTCGCGCAGCATCATCGCGGACACCCCTCGGCGCCAATCGGGGTGGGTGATCGGCGCGTCGGAACTCGCGGTGACCGCGATGCCGGCCTGCACCGCGCTGCGCACCGGCCACTGGTAGGCGGAGCGTTCGGGGCCGACCACGCCGTCCATCAGGTCGGCGATCGTCCATTTGATCGCCGGGTTCATGTTCACCCCCCAGCCGTGCTCGGCGAGAGTGCGCAGGCTGCGCGGGGTGCAGAAGTCGCCGTGGATGACGTAGTGACGCTCGTCCTCGCGCGGGTGGGCGTCGGCGGCCTCCGTGAACGCCTCGACGAGGGCGTCGATCGCCTGATCGCCGGTGACGTGCACGCCGATCTGGTGGCCCGCCGCGTGGGCGTGGCGCACGATGGTGCGCAGTTCGTCCACGCGCAGCGCGTCGGTGGAGCCGTGCATGCACAGGCAGCCGTTGCCGCCGCCGACGTACTCCTCGTGCATCCACGCGGTCCGGCTCGGCGGTATCCCGTCCGCGAAGACCTTGACCCCGAGCACCCGCAGGAGCCGGGGGTCCAGGTCGCCGATGCCCTCGGGAAGCGGCGCGGCGAGGCGTTCGGGCAGTACGTCGGCGGCCTCGCCCATGGCCAGCGGCAGCAGCAACACGCTGACCCGCGCGTCGAGTTCGCCGCTGCGCGCCAGGTCGGCGTAGACCGCCAGGGTCTCCGCGCCGGCCGCGCCGAGGAAGAGCGAGCCGCCGCCGGGGCCCAGGCCCGGCTCGGTGAAACCGGTGATGCCCTCGGCGTGACAGATGGCCACCGCCGCGCGGATCGCCCGTTCCCGATCGGCCCGGGTCATCGGCGGTACGGCCGCGTTGACCAGGTTCTGCGCGCCCTCGCGGAGCAGGCCGGTGGGTTCGCCGTCGGGGTCGAGTTCGATGATGCCGCCGGGCGGGGCGACGGTGTGCCGGTCGATGCCCGCCAGTTCGAGGGCGCGGCTGTTCAGCCAGGCGGTGTGTCCGGTGAACTCGTAGAGCAGGACCGGGCGATCGTGCACCACGGCGTCCAGGTCCCGGCGATGCGGCGTACGCGGGCCGGAGCCGCCGGCCGACGGCGGCCCGCACTCGGCGAGGTAGCCGACGTCCCAGCCGTTCCCGATCACCCAGGCGTTTGGTGGCAGGGTCGCCGCGTGTCGGGCGACGGCGGCGGTGATGTCGGCGATCGAGCCGACGGCGGGATGGGACACGTCGACCGCGAGCGGCGGGCGGGTGGCGCCGAACGCGCACGCGTGCAGATGCGAGTCGTCGATGCCGGGCAGCGCACTGCGGCCGGCCAGGTCGATCACCGTCGTGTCGGGACCGATCAGCGGCCGGATCTCGGCGTCCGAGCCGACCGCGACGATCCGGCCGGCCCGGACGGCGAGCGCCTCGGCGATGGTGAACGCGGCATCGACGGTGAGTACCCGACCATTGATCATGACGAGATCGGCGCCGACCGACATGGAGGTCTCCTAACCCGATATTATTTGAGGCCAAACGATATGGATCGAACCCGGCCGCCACAAGACCTCGGGCCGGATCGACGGAAGGAGAGCTCGGGTGCGTGCCCTGATCATTCGCCACGACCACCCCTCACACGCCGGATTCGTCGGCGTGCGACTGGCCGAACGCGGCTTCGAGTCGCACGACGTGACCGTCGTCCCCGACGAACGTTTCCACTCTCCCGACGTCCGGTTCGCCTTCCCGAGCCCGACCGACTTCGACGTGATCGTGGTGCTCGGCGCGCCGTGGTCGGTCTACGACACGGCGACGATAGGCACCTGGGTGGGCGACGAACTCGATCTGCTGCGCGAGGCGGTCGCGGCGGACGTCCCGGTCCTGGGCATCTGCTTCGGCGCCCAGGCGCTGAGCGCGGCGCTCGGCGGCACGGTCGAGCCGGCCCCGAAGTACGAACTCGGGTGGCACCGGGTCGAGACCGACGATCCGAACCTGATCGCCGCCGGGCCCTGGTACCAGTGGCACTTCGACCGGTTCACCGTGCCGCCGGGCGGCCGGGAGATCGCCCGCTCGACGGTCGGGCCCCAGGCGTACGTCGTCGGCCGCTCGATGGGCGTGCAGTTCCATCCCGAGGTCACCCCGGACATCGCGGCCGCGTGGTTGGCCCACGGCGGTGCCGACCAGGCCGCCGAACTCGGCCTGGACGGCGAGGATTTGCGGCGGAGCGAGGCGGGTGCGCGGGAGCGGGCCGCCGCGCTGGTGGACGCGTTCCTGACGGAGGTCGCCAAGCTCTGAGCAACGGGCGTCCCGGACGCCTCTCGGCGAACGCCCGGGGTCGGGTGCTCACCGAGAGGCGTCCTCGGGCGTGGGCCCGCGTCCCGGAGACCTGCTCGGGACGCGGGCCGGTGGCCTACGCCCCGGCGCGGATCAGCACGAAGCCGATTCCGGTGAGGGCTGCGGCCAGGGCCGCGAGCAGGATCGGGGAAAGGCCGACGCCGGTGCCCGGGAGCGGCTTGGGCGTGGGCGCGGGCGGGGACGGCAACAGCGCGGGGCATTGGTACGCATTGCTCACCGCGGCGGGTCGCGCGTCCGGCGTCGTCGATCGCCCGGCCGTGCGCCGCAGACGAGGAAGCCCCGTCGCCCGCCTTCTCGTAAGCGGGTGACGGGGCTTCCGTCCGTGTCGTGGCTCGTCGGCCACGGACCGGGCTCGCGCGGGTTACGCGGATGCGTCGGTGAGTGGGGTGCGGTCGGCGGGGGCGGGTGCGGGGGTCGGGGCGGGCTCGACGTCTGTGTTCATGTCGACGTCGGTATCGGCATCGGTCACGCTCGGCCAGTGGATCTGCGTCGCGCAGACGGAGACCAGGAGGGCCGAGACGGCGACCGCGCCCATCCCCCACACGAGGCTGCTGCCGCTCGCGATGAAGCCGATCAGGGCCGGCCCGGCCAGCAGGCCGGTGGTACCCATCGCGGCGACCAGGGCCAGTGCGTCCGAACCCGCGCGCGCCGCCGCGACGTACACACACGGCGTGACGGCGGCCACGCCCAGGCCGACGCACGCGAAGCCGATCAGCGCCGGCACCACGCCGCCGACCAGGAGCGCGACCGCCAACCCGGCACCGGCCAGCACACTTCCGGCCCGGACGATCCGCCCGTCGCCCCAGCGGGTGCGCCACCCGTCGGCGAAGACCCGGGCGAGCACCATCATCACCGAGACCACGGCGATGCCCAGCGGGGCCACCTCGGCCGACGCGTGCACGACGTCCTTCATGTACAGCGCCGACCAGTCGTTCATCGCGCCCTCGGTCACCGTGCCGAAGGCCATCGCGCAGCCCATCCAGATGGTGATCCGCGACGGCATGCTCAATCGGCGCCGGCCCGCGGGCGCCGGCTCGTCAACGGCCGGCTCCGGTGCGGCCTTCGGCGCCGCCTCGTCCTCGGTCAGCAGCCCGGGCCGGGCGTAGCCGATCAGCAGCGCCAGCAGTACGGCGGCCACCGCGAAGTGCGCGGCCAGCGTGGAGGTGAGGGCGTTCATCCCCGAGGCGAGCAGCGCGGCGCACAACGACCCGCCGCTGAACGTGGCGTGCAGCTTGGCCATCGCCGTGCGCTGGTACCGCACCTCGAGCGCGGCGCCCTGTGCGTTCATCGCGACGTTCAGACAACCCACCGCCACCCCGTCGAGGCAGATGATCAGCAGCGCCACGGGGTAGTTCGGCGCCACCGCCAGGGCGAGCAGCAGGACACCCAGGGCGAGCGCGGACAGCAGCGCGAGCAGGCGCGAGCCCAGGCGCCGGGTCAGGATCGCGACGAGCGGGAACGAGGCCGCCGCCCCGGCTCCGCAGGCCATCAGCAGCAGACCGACCTCGGCCTCGCCCAGGTCGAGCTTGCTCTTGATCGCGGGCAACCGTGACGCCCAGGTGGCGTACTGGAGTCCGAGAAAACAGAACAGTGCTGCGATCGCCACCTGTGCCCGGCGGAAATCATCGCGAACGCGAAACATGTGATCGGCCTACTTCGTCATCCGAGGGTGATCCGCGCGACGGATCGTCGATGGTCCGCGCCGGTCCGGGCGGGGGTCCGCGGCGACCGGCATGGACATGTACACCGCGTCCGGGCCGTAGCTCGCGGGGAGAGCGATCTCGCGCAGGGCGTGGAACCCCCGCGCCGACCAGAACCCCTCGCTGCCGCCGACGGAGACGAGCGAGATGCGCTGGTATCGCTTGGCACGCGCCGCGGTGGTCACCCGGCGCAGCAGTTCGCCCGCCAAGCCGTCGCCGCGGTACGCCTCGCCGACCACCAGGTCGTGCAGGTGCAGGTTGCGCGAGTGGAAGACCACCTGCTCCTCGCGGTCCAGGTCCGGGTATTGCCCGACCGGGTAGGGCAACGACAGGACGTAGCCCGCCACTTGCCGACCGACCTCCAGTACGAAGCAGGTGGCCGGCGAGGAACGGGCCCGCGAGCGCAGCGCGGCCCGTCCCTCCGACAGTGCGGCGTCGGCATAGGTACCGGCTTCCAGAGCGACGATGTCGTCCCAGTCGCCTTCGGTGATGTGCCGAATACGCACGTCGTGGTCCATTTACACCAGACCTTCCACGGATACGTCGACGCAGGTGTACGGCAGCGGGGCGAACCCGTTGAAGCCCTGTGTGGTGTAACTGGTGGCGTAGGCGCCGCTGGAGAGGATCCACACCGGATCCCCCGAGGCGACCGCCCTGGGCACCTGCACGAGGTCGCCGTCCGACCCGAAGGCGTCGTCGCTGTCGCAGGTGGGCCCGGCGACCACGGCGGGCACGTACTCGGCGCCGCCGTGTGTGGGGAACACCAGGCGGTACTGGAGTTCGTCCATCTCGTACAGGCCATTGAACTTGCCGCAGCTCAGGTACAGCCAGTTGCGGCGTTGTCCGTCGGGCTGTTCGCGCGTGGTCAGGCGGGACACCCGGGCCCGGATCGCGCCGTTGTCGGCGACGAAGTAGCGCCCCGGCTCCATCAGGAAGTCGAGCGGCACGACGGACACCCGGCGCAGCCGGCGGATGCCCTCACGGATGACCTCGAAGATCTTGTCCAGCGGGGGTTCCAGCGGTTGACCGTGTCGGTCGAGGTAGCCCAGCGCCGGGAGTCCGCCGCCGAGGTTGACGTGGTCGGGGTGGATCCCTCGCCGGTTCAGTGCCGCGAGGGTGTCCGCGATCCGGTCGAACGCCTCCTGCCAGCCCTCGGTGGTCATCTGTTGCGAGCCGACGTGGACGGACAGCCCGGCGGGGATCAGACCCTCGGCGCGGGCCCGTTCCAGGATCCGCAGGGCGTCGGCGCCGGAGCAGCCGAACTTGCGGCTGAGCCCCCACAGCGCGCCCTCCCCGCTGGTGGCGAGGCGGCAGAAGACCCGGGAGCCGGGGGCGTGCGCGGCGATCGCGGCGACGTCCTCGATGCTGTCCGTGGCGAAGTCGCGGATGCCGAGCCGGTACGCGTCGGCGATGTTGCGGTCGGACTTGATGGTGTTGCCGTAGTGGATGCGGTCCACGGGTACGCCGGTCTCGATCGCCTGCGCGATCTCCTGCGGGCTGGCCGCGTCGAAGCCCGCTCCCTGGCGGGCGAGGCAGCCGAGCACCTCGTCCACGGGGCAGGCCTTCATCGCGAATCGCACGGCGATGTCGGGGAGTTCGCGGATCAGCGTGTCGTAGCGTTCTTCGATGCCCGCGATATCGAAGACGATCAGGTCGTCGTCGGCGGTGGCCAGGGCGGCGCGCATGTGTGCGTTTACGTGCATGATGTCGGTCCGGGTCCCACTATCCGTGCGGTTCGTGGAGGCTTGTGGTCCGGCTCGCCCGGACCAGCGAATCCCATGTCTCGATCAGCAGCGCGAAGTCCTCGATGTCCTCCTGGACCTCGTCGAGCAGGCGTGGGCCGCGGGCGGCGAGCGTGTCGGCGAACTCGGCGTAGCGCCCGCCCAGTCGCCGGTAGGAGCGGTCCAGGCTGCGCAGTCGGTCGATGTTGTCCGTGCGGTCCGACCGGGTGCTCTCGCGGGCGAGTTCGGCGATCACCGAGGGGCGTACGTGGCGTTCGTCGTCCAGGAGTGTGCCGCCGGCCGCCGCCATGCGGTCGTAGATGAACTCGAAGTAGAGCATCGAGAGAAAGAACTTGGTCAACCGGGTCTGGTACGCCGCGAATCCGGGGTCGGTGCGGCGTTCAGCGGTGTAGAAGTTCACGATGTTGCGGTTGTGCAGGACTCCGGGCAGCCCGGCGTCGTGGATCAGGTGCAGGAGGAAGTAGTCGCTGCCGATGGTGTCGGTGGCCGGCGGCAGCGGTACCCGCTCGTACACCGCGTGGTCGAACGCGACGTTGCACATGTCCACCCGCATCGGGTCGACGACGGTCAGGAGCGAGTGGTCCGCGACGAACGGCGCGGTGCCGGCGCCCGTGAACGACTCGTCGACCAGTTCCCGCTTGCGCTCGGCGGACCAGGCGGGCGGGGCCCACAGGCCGACCACGTCGTAGTACACCTCGGGGTCGAGGCTGCGGATCTCACCGATGTCGACCGAGAGTTCGCCGACGAACGAGCTGCCGACCAGGACCACGGGGTCGGCGGCGAGGGCCGGGTCGAGGGTGGTCTCCGACACGCCGGCGCTCGCCTCGCGCGCGGGTCGGCCGAGCGACATCAGCTCGTGGTGGATCGGGAAGACGGGTGCGCCGTCGAGCATTTGGTAGGTGCTGTCCGAGTCCCGGCGGTGCATCGATCGGCAGCCGAGGGCGGCGGCGATCAGGAACGCGCGGTTCGTGCAGGCGCCGTAGGAGACCCGGTCCGGGAGCATCAGGTCGAGCAGCAGGTCCGGCTTGGTGACGTCGGCGCGGGCGAGGACCGCACGGAGGAAGGCGCGCTGTTCGCTCTCGTCGAGGTGGTGCACGACCACGTGCGGTGTCGCCGGCAGGGCGGCGGCGGCCTGCCGGTGTTCGCTCAGCGTCGCCGGGTCGGAGGAGTCGAGGATCAGCAGGTGCACCTCGACGTCGAAGTGCCCGGCCGCATGGGCGGCCTCGGCGGCGATCGCCGAAATGGTCGCGGCGCAGGCCCTGTTGGTGGGTAGGGTCAGGCAGATTGCGTGCATTGCGCTTCTCCGGTCGATGGTGCGGGTGTGTGCCCGCTCCAGGATTCGAGGCCCAGGAGCTTCCTGCCGAGGTCGTTCAGCGTCGCCGTCTCGTACCTGAGGGATTCGTGCTTGCGGGCGTCGCCGACCAGCGTCTTGTTCCAGTCGGGGGTGCGCAGGTGCCGCCAGGAGTCGACTCGGGATTCGGTCAGTTCCCGGTTGCTTTCGAGCGCGGGCATCATGGACAGGTACTGGACCGCGCGCACGCCACGCTCGGAGCTGTTGCGGGCCACGCCGTGGGCGAGCAGTCCGTTCCAGATCAGCAGGTCGCCGGCCGCCAACTGCGGTCGCACTACCGGGTATTCAGCGCGGTCGGCGTCCGGCCGGATCGGGTCGCGGTCCTCGGGTTGGCCGGACTTCCAGTGCTCGAACCGGCGGAACAGCTCCGGCGAACATTGGAAACCGCCGTGGTCCGGGCGGGTGTCGTCGAGCGCGATGATGCCCTGGACCCGCTGCGGGGGTGTCGCGAGGGTGGTGTCGACGTCCCAGTGCAGCTCGATGTCGAAGCCCTTGTCCGTGGGCGCGATGTGCGCGCGGTCACGGTCGCGGATGTTGGGCGGGTTCAGGTTGAGCCGGTCCAGCGTCACCCACAGCTCCTCGCAGTCCCACACGTCGACGAAGGCGTCGTAGACGCGGGCGGACTGGCGGCTGTCCCAGATGAGTTGGTGGTGGTATGCCTCGACGAAGCCGTAGATGTGCAGCTCCTGATCCAGCGCGGAGCGGAACTGCCGGTCGTCCGAGTACCAGCCCTCGGGGTCGTCGGGGTCGAGCCCCTGGAAGTCCCAGGCGAATTCGAGAAGCCGCGCGGCGGCCTCGGCCGGGATGGCCTCCTTCACGACGACGTACCCGTAGGTCTGCCAGAAGTCGAAGTCGGCTTCGGAGAGCACCCGCAGGGGTCGGGTCTTCTTCAGGTCGCGCAGCGGAGTCGGGGCCAGGTAGGTCTCGCCGATCGAACTGAAGTAGGGGATCTCGGACGCGGCTCGGTACGGGTATGGGTCGGATTCGGGCGTCGGCATACGATCCCTCCAAGGCTCGAACGATCTGGTCGGTATTGGGGGCGTGGGGCATCGCGGCTCGTGCCGGCGCGTCGGCGCGATCGCCCCGCCCCGGCCGGCGCCGTCCGGGATCGACCGGGCGAGTCGAGGCACGGGCGGCGGTCGGCCATTCCCGGGCACGGTGAAGTCGTGGACGGGAAAGGGCGGTTCGCACGTCATCGGACGGGCGAGGCTGCGCGCGCTCGCCCGGCCTGCGGGTCGCCTCGATCCGACCGAGGGCAGGACACATCGCAACCTCGCCTGCCTACGCGTGCCGCGAGGTCCTGCCGGTCGCGGAACGTGTGTCGGGTGAGGCCGCCGACGTGGTGCCGTGTGCGGTGCTCGGGAGTTCGGCTGTGGGAGTCAGCCGTGAAAATCGGCCGAGGGAGGTCGGCCGGGGGGTTCGGCGGTACAAGGGGGGTGGTCCGGGGAGGCCGTGATCCCCGACGAAGCCTCGATCGGGATTCCTACCTCCTCGTATCCGGCGCCGCACATCGATCGCGGACACCCAAAGCGAACGCGAGATGCCTCACCGACCGGCCGCGCTACCACGCTGCGGCCATGCCGGGACACACACCTCTCCAATCCCCGTACCTCTAGGTTGGTCTAGACCAACTTTCAGTGTCAACCCCCACGATGATCCTTTTTGCAACGGCGCGTTCCCGCATGATCACGCAGGCGAAGGAGTGGGGTTCGGCGACCGTCCGGGCGTTCGGGTGCCGTTTGCCGCCGATTGCCCGGGAGTTCGCTCGCGCGCCGGTGGGGTGGACCTCGAGCCCTGCGACGCGAGCGCCGACGAGTGGGCCGTCCTCATCGCCGTGACCGGGGGGCGGGCGTCGCCGGCGCCGGGCCCGGCCCGTCGCGTCGCGGTCAGTCGAGGTGGTGGCGGTACTTGGTGGACAAGGGGTGGGATCCGGGGGTCAGGGCCACCACACCCACCAGGGTGTCGTCGCGGTGGTAGCCGACCGCACAGGCGGTGGTCCACGTGCCTTCGAGGAGGCGGATGTCGGCGGCGCCGAGGGCGGGGGCGCCGTAGGACTGGAGGCGGTCCCCGTACTGGTCGGACCAGAAGGCGGGCAGCGGGGCAAAAGGGGCGTCAGGCGCGGCGGTGTCGGACAGGTGGGCGGTCAGGGTGCGGGCCGCGTGCCTGGCCGTGTCCGTGGGGATGCTCCAGTGTTCGACGCGGCGCGGGACGTCGTCGTAGCGCGGGTTGGCAAAGCGGGCCACGTCGCCGACGGCCACCACGTCGGGGCGGGATTCGACCCGCAGGGCGGCGTCGCAGCGCACGCCGTCGGCGAGGTCGAGGCCGTTGCCGGCCGGCCATTCGGTGTTCGGGATCGCGCCGTCGCCTCGATCACCGCGTCGGCCGGGAGCGTACGGCCGTCGTCCAGGACGACCCCGGCGACGTGCCCCTCCCCCGTCAACCGGTCCACCGTGCGGCCGAGTTCGGCGGCCCGCAGACCGCCCATGGACGCGCCGACGACCACCACCCGACGACCGGTCATCGCTCAGTCCTCGATCGTGATGGCCTGCAACGGGCAGACGTCGGCGGCGTCCTCGACCGCGTCGCGCAGCGTGTCGTCCGGCTCGGCGACGAACTCGAGGCGGCCGGCGTCGTTGATCCGGAACACCTCGGGCGCGCAGAACACACACTGCCCGTGGTCCCGACACCGGTCCATGTCGACGATGACCTTCACGGTTGTCCCTTCCGATCGAATGAGGTGGTGGGCCGAGCGGACGGCGGGCGGCGACTCACCGCCTGGGCGCACGGATTCCGCGCAGCTCCCAGTCACCGCCGAGGGCGGTGGAGCGCACCTCTTCGGACTCGGTGGGCTGCGCGCCGCAGTCGGTACGAATGGGGGTCGGACCGGTGACGATGTGGTTGGTCAGTCGGCCCAGGCCCTCCGCCTCGACCTCGACCACATCGCCCGGCTGTACGGGACGCGAGCCGGCCGGGGTGCCGGACAGGAGCACGTCGCCGGGGTGGAGCGTGATCGTGCGGGCGATGTCGGCGACGAGGTAGTGCATGTCCCACTCCATCTCGTCGGTGGAACCCTCCTGCACCACCGCGCCGTTGACATAGGTGCGCAGCGCCTTGCCGCGGAAGTCCCAGCCCTCGACCAGGCCGGGGCCGAGCGGGCACAGCGTGTCGGAGCCCTTGACCCGCAACATCGAGCCGGCGTCGGTGTCCCGGAAGTCGTGCAGGCCGTAGTCGTTGGCGAGGGTGTAGCCGCGGATGTACGCGCCCGCGTCGGCGGGGGCGATGTTGCGGCAGGTACGGCCGATCACGATCGCGATCTCGCCCTCGTAGTTGAGGTATTTGCACCCGGCCGGGCGAACCACCGCACCGCCGTGCGCGTTCAGCGACGAGGTCGGCTTGTGGAAGTAGGTCGGCGCGGGCGGCAGCGAGGTGCCGAACTCCTCGACCCGGCTGCGGTGGTTGAGGTGCACCGCGACGATCTTGCCCGGTGCGATCGGCGGCAGGTGGTGCGCGTCGGCGGCCTTGATCCGTCGGCCGTCGGCGGCGACCAGTTCGGCGCCCTCGCGGACGACCTCGACGACGGCGCCGTCGAGCAGGATGCGGCGGTACTCGGTGGTGGTCATTCGACTCGTCCTCGGGAGGTGTGGGGGTCGGCAACCCGGGAGGTGGGGTCGGCGACCTGTGAGGTGTGTGCGTGGGGCGCCGTCCAGCCGCCCGCCGGCCGGTCGAACCAGACGTGTGCCTGCCCGGTGCCGGTGGCGTTCTCGTAGTCGCCGACCAGCCGCCCCGGCGCGGTGCAGCGCTCCTCGCCGAGCGCGCCGAGCATCATCAGGTAGTGCCCGAAGCGGGCTTCGGGCTTGTACCGCAGGAAGTCCGGCATGCCCGCGAGCACGCTCGCGTGGTCCCCGCGCTCCATCCAGGCGATGCGCTGTTCGTCGGCGGCGCGCGCCTGCGGGGTGCGCACGTGGACCGGGTCCGATGCCTCGTGGTCGCGCAGTTCGCGCAGGCTCCAGAACGTGTGCGAGAACGCGCCGGACGCGATCAGGAGCACCCTGCGGTCGGTGGCCGCGATGCCGTCGGCGAGCGCCCGGCCGAGCCGCAGGTTGTCCTCGACGTCGGCGGTCTGGCAACAACCGATGCCCAGCCAGCGTTTGCCGGGCACGCCCAGGTGGTGCCACAGGTTGACGGTGGCGTAGTGGATCGGCAGGAACGGATCCTCGATCGGGGTGATCCAGGTGCCGTGCTTGGCCGCGAACCCGGCGGTGGCGTGCGCCAGTTCCGGGTCGCCGGGGAAGGCGTAGGGGATCTGCCGCATGCCGCGTGGCAGTTCCTCCGAGGTGTACAGCCCGGCGCGGTGCGCCTGGGCGGCGATGACGAACTCGACGGTGGTCGCCCAGTGCGAGTCGAAGACCACGACGGTGTCGTAGTCGAGCCGTTCGAACACCTCGGCGCGCAGCCGGGCCAGGGCCGGGACCAGGCTGATCTCCCGTCCCTCGTTCAGCTCGTGCCGCACGTCCGGGGGCAGCATGATGGTGGGCGAGTGGGCCAGGATGCCCGCGCCGACGATCTCTCCCATGGTCAGTGCCATCCGTTCGGCGAGGTCACGGTGTTCTTGACGTCGCAGTAGAAGTCGAAGCTCCAGGTGCCGCCTTCGCGGCCGACGCCGGACTGCCGCGCGCCGCCGAAGGGCGCCCGCAGGTCGCGGACGAAGAAGCAGTTGACCCACACCGTGCCCGCGACGAGCCGCGCGCCGACCCGCCGGGCCCGCTCCCGACTTCCCGTCACCAACGTCGCGGCCAGCCCGAATCGGGTGTCGTTGGCGAGGGTGATCGCCTCGTCCTCGGTGGTGAAGGTCTGGAGGGTCAGCACCGGGCCGAACACCTCCTCCTGGACGATCTCGGCGTCCTGGGCGACGTCGGTGAGCAGCGTGGGGCGGTAGTACAGCCCGCCCAGCCCGGTGTCGGGGCCGCCGCCGAGCAGGGCCTTGGCGCCGGCGTCGAGCGCGCGGCGGACGAAGCCGTCGACCCGGGCGAGGTGCTCCGGGTGGATGTTGGGTCCCATGTCGGTGGCCGGATCGCGCGGGTCGCCCTGGACCAGGGTGCGGGCCTTCGCCAGGAACCGCGCGGTGAACTCCTCGGCGACGGCGGCGTCGACGAGCAGCCGGGTGGCCGCCAGGCAGACCTGGCCGGCGTTGTCGTACTGTTCGACGGCCAGTCCCACAGCCAGGTCCAGGTCGGCGTCGGCGAAGACCAACAGCGGGGATTTGCCGCCGAGTTCGAGGCTGACCGGGGTGAGGTTGGCGGCTGCGGCGGCGCCGATGTGCCGGGCGGTGGGGACCGAGCCGGTGAAGCTGATCCGGCGCACGTCCGGGTGTGCGGTCAGCGCGGCGCCGACCTCCTCGCCGTAGCCCTGGACCACGTTGAACACACCCGCCGGCAGGCCCGCCTCGGCGGTGATGTCGGCGAGCAGCGAAGCGGTCAGCGGGGTCCACTCGGCGGCCTTGAGCACGACGGTGTTCCCGGCCGCGAGCGCCGGGGCGACCTTCCAGGTGGCCAGCATCAGCGGCGCGTTCCACGGGGTGATCAGCACACACGGCCCGGCCGGATCCCACGAGACCCGGTTCTCGTGGCCCCGAGTGTCGAAGTCGTCGTGCCCGAGCGAGTCGGTCAGCCAGTCGGCGAAGAAGCGGAAGTTGTGCGCGACCCGCGGCATCACCCCGCGCAGGTGCGAGCGAAGCAACGCGCCGTTGTCCGTGGTCTCCACGATCGCCAACTCGGCGAGCCGGGCCTCGACGCCGTCGGCGACGGCGTGCAGCAGCCGGGCCCGCTCGGCGGGCGGCGTGGCGGCCCACCCGGGGAAGGCGGCGCGGGCGGCGGCCACGGCCGCGTCGGCCTCGGCGCGCCCGCCCCGGGCGATCTCGCCGAGCACGGCGCCGTCGATCGGCGAGACGTCGGTGAAGGTGTCCGCGGACCCGACCCGCTCGCCACCGATCCAGTGCCGGGTGTCGACGGTGACGCCCGCGACGGTGACCTCGGTCATGGATACCCCTCCAAGTCGTTTGACCCCAAACAATTTAGCCGGCGCCGAACACGACGGTCAAGCCCTCTCCCCGGAAGGCCGTTCCGCTGTATCGTTTGCCCCCAAACAATCGCCACGAAAGCCCCGCCGTCCGGTCGCCTCGCGCGGCCGACCGCCCCGACGAAAGCGGACACCATGACGGAGCACCCCCACCCGAACGACCCGAGCGACCCGCCCCAGCACCCCACGCATGACGACTGGCTGCGACGCGCCGACCGGCTCCGTCCCGTGACGGCCCATCACATCGACGGCGAGGACCACCCCGGCGGCGGCGACACCTTCACCGTGATCGCCCCGCGCGACGGCACCCCCCTCGCCGAACCCGCCCGCGCCGGGCAGCGCGAGGTCGACCTCGCCGTCGCCGCCGCCCGCCGCGCCTTCGACGCAGGCCCCTGGCCCCGACTGGCCCCGGCCGATCGCGGCCGGACGCTGATCCGGCTCGCCGACGCCGTCGAGGCCCACCGCGCCGAACTCGCGCTGACCGTCTCGCTGGAGATGGGCAAGCCGATCACCGAGGCGTACGACATCGAACTGCGCGCGGTGGCGGCCACGTTCCGCTGGTACGGCGAGGTCGCAGACAAGCTGGTCGACGAGGCACCGCAGACCCCCGCCGACGCCCTGGCCCTGGTCACCCGCGAACCGGTGGGCGTGGTCGCGGCGGTCGTCCCGTGGAACTTCCCGCTCACCATGGCCGCCTGGAAGGTCGCCCCGGCGCTGGCGGCCGGCTGCACCGTCGTCCTCAAGCCCGCCGAACAGTCACCGCTGTCCGCGCTGCGGTTGGGCCGCCTCGCCAGTGAAGCCGGCCTGCCGCCGGGGGTGTTCAACGTGATCGCCGGCGAGGGCCCGACCACCGGCCGCGCCCTCGGCCTGCACCCGGACGTCGACGTGCTCGCGTTCACCGGCTCCACCGCCGTCGGCCGGCACTTCCTGCGCTACGCCGCCGACTCCAACCTCAAGCGGGTCTGGCTCGAACTGGGCGGGAAATCGCCGCACATCGTGCTGCCCGACGCCGACGTACCGGCCGCCGCGGCAAGCGCCGCATGGGGCATCTTCTTCAACCAGGGCGAGATGTGTACCGCGCCGTCCCGGCTGCTCGTGCACTCCTCGATCGCCGACGAGGTGGTGGACGCGGTGGTCGACCGGGCCCGCGCGCTGCGCGTCGGCGACCCGCTCGACCCGGCCACCACGATGGGCGCGCTGGTGACCGCCGAGCACCTGGCCCGGGTCGGGGACCACATCGCCCGCGCCGACGCCGCCGGCGCCCGGCTGCGCACCGGCGGGGCCCGGCTCGATCGCCCGGGCCACTACCTGGAGCCGACCGTGTTCGACCGGGTCACCCCCGACATGGCGCTCGCCCGCGAGGAGGTCTTCGGCCCGGTGCTGGCGGTGCTCACGTTCGACACCGAGGACGAGGCGATGCGCCTCGCCAACGCGACCGAGTACGGCCTCGCGGCCGGCGTGTGGACCACCGACCTCTCCGCCGCGCACCGCCTGTCCCGAGCGATCCGCGCCGGCACGGTCTGGGTCAACTGCTACGAGGAGGGCGGCCTCAACGTCCCGTTCGGCGGCGTCAAACAATCGGGCCACGGCCGGGACAAGTCGCTGCACGCGCTCGACAAGTACACCGACCTCAAGACGACCTGGATCAGCCTGTGACGCCGGCGGCCGGCAACTCACCCGACCTGCACGGCGGTTGGTCCCGAGCGGCCGGTCCGCCTGCCCCGACCCCACAGCGCTCCACCGTCCCGCCGCACCCCCGGAGACCCCCGTGCCCCGCCCCCTGATAGCCCTCCCCTGCCGGTTCGCGGCCACCACGTCCGCCCTGCGCTACGCCGCCGAGGTCACCGCCCGCGCCCTCGCCGAGGCGGTGTACCGGGCGGGCGGTGAGCCGTTCATGATGCACCCGGCCGAACCCGCCGGTGCCGCGGGTCGGTTGGCCCGCGCCGACGGCCTGCTACTGCCCGGCGGCGGCGATGTGGCACCGAGCACCTACGGCGCGGACACCACGCACGACGAGGTGTACGACGTCGACGCCGACCAGGACGCCTTCGACCTCGCCGCCGCCCGCCACGCGCTGGCCGTCGGCCTGCCCACCCTCGCCGTGTGTCGCGGCCTCCAGGTGGTCAACGTGGCGCTCGGCGGCACGCTGTCCCAGGACATGCCCGTCCACCACCGCCACGTCGTGCACCCGGTGACGCTGACCCCCGACTCGACCACCGCCCGCGCCGCCGGCACCAAGGACCTGGACGTCTCCTGCTACCACCATCAGGCGATCGACCGCCCGGCCCCCGGCCTCCGGATCACCGGCACCGCCGCCGACGGCATCGTCGAGGCGGTCGAACTCGTCGACCCCGCAGGCTGGTTCGTCGCGATCCAGTGGCACCCCGAGGACACCGCCGCCACCGACCCGGCCCAACAGGCCCTGTTCGACGCACTGATCGAGGCGGCCACGAGGTAACCACCCGCGGCACGACACGGCGCGCAGCGTGCTATCGGGCGGCCACCTCGGCGCACGCCCGCACCATACGGTCGAACGTGGCGACCTGGATCTCCCGCCGCTCCTTCTTCCACTCCTCCGACGGCCCCAGACCGTCGATGGTGCGTTCCCAAACGCCCATGAAGGTCTCCTTCCAGCCCTCGACCACCTCGGCGGCGGGCATGCTGTCGGCGACATAGCCGGCGTCGTACAGCGCGCACACCAGTTCCAGGTTGCACGGGATCGCCACACCCCAGTACTCGTCCGGCTCCAGCTGTACCGGATCGTCCGCCGCCATCACCTCGGCGACCTCGTCGACGAGCCGCTCCACGATCATCGTCAAGTGCTCATGGGCGGGATCGCTGTCGAAGTTGCCACTGCCCCACGTGCCCACGTTTCCTCCTCGTCCGGACCACCCGCTCGATGCGGCGCACCGAGCGAAGCAGACCCGTCCGACATCCGCCCCTATCCCTTCGGCCGTCGCCCCCCGCGCCTCGGCTTCGGTTCGCCGCCGGCCAGGAGTTCCTGGCGGCGTTCCTCTCCCTTGGCCTCCAACTGCGCCACGATGCGGCGCAGGCCGTCGGCCAGGGTGAGGCATTCGTCCGGGGTCAGGTCGTCGGCGACGAAGGCCTCCTCGGCGTTGAAGGCGGGGAAGACCCGGGCCATCAGCTCCTCGCCGGCGGGGGTCAACGAGAGCAGCACGAGCCGGCCGTCGGTGGCGTGCGCAGTGCGGTTGAGCAGCCCGCGCGTCTCCAGCGTGCGGGCGACGCCGGTGAGCGTGCCCTTGGAGATGCCCGCCTCCTCGGCGACGTGCCGGGTCTCGCTCTCGCCCCAGATCCACACCTCCCACAACACCGTGAACGCGGTCCAGGTGAGTTCGGCGTCGCGCAGCACCGAGTTCTCCAGGTGCTGGCGCACCGCGGCGGCGGCCCGGTAGATGTTCGACACCGCGGCCATCTGCTCGCGCCGCAGCGGGATGTCGCCCAGCCGGGCCTGAACGGCCTTCTCCGTCTCGGTGATGGACCGCTTGCCGACCAACGTGCCCCGCCTTATCTAGTCGTGCGCGTATCCGACCCCGGCCCGATACGCCCTGTGCACCTTGAAATCTAGCCCTTGTGAGGACCTGTTTGCATCCGTACGATCGGCGGCACTCGCAGATCGTACGGACCCAAACGAATGGCTTCCCGCCCGTTCCCACCGGTCCCCACCCGTCCCCATCCTCGGAGGCGCCGGACATGGCAGTCAGAGAAGCGTCGACGAACAACTCCTCCGCCCCCGACCCGACCGTCTCCTCCCGAGGTTCGCTCGGCGTCGCGCACATCGTCTTCTTCGTGGTGGCGGCCTCAGCCCCCCTCACCGTCGCCGCCGGCGGCATCCCGCAGAGCCTCGCGGTCACCGAGACGTCCGGCATCCCGGCGGCCTACCTCGTCCTGGCCGCCCTGCTCGCCGTCTTCAGCGTCGGCTATGCGGCGATGAGCCGGCGGATCACCGGCGCGGGCGCGTTCTACGCCTACGTGGCCCAAGGGCTGGGCCGGGTCGCCGGCCTCGGCGCCGCGTTCGTCGCACTGATCTCGTACAACGCCATGCAGATCGGCATCTACGGCCTGTTCGGCTTCACCACGGCCGACTTCCTGGACGCCAAGTTCGGGTGGCACGTCGACTGGTGGGTGATCGTCCTGGTCGGCATCGCGATCGTCGGCACCCTCGGCTACCTGCGGATCGACCTCAACGCGCGGGTGCTGGCCGCGCTGCTGATCGCCGAGACGATCACCGTACTCGTCTTCGACATCGGCGCGTTCGGCCACGCTCCCGAGGGCGTGTCGCCGCACCCCTTCTCCTGGGACGCGCTGACCACCGGCTCGATGGGCGCGGCCTTCTGCTTCGTGATGGCCTCCTTCACCGGCTTCGAGTCGGCCGCGATCTACGGCGAGGAGTGCCGGGATCCCCGGCGCACCGTGGCCCGCTCGACCTACATCTCGGTCGGCGTGATCGGCGTGCTGTACGCGATCACCGCCTGGGCGCTGATCAGCGGCGCGGGTACCGACAAGGCGGTCGCGGCGGCGGGCGAGCACGGACCGAACCTGATCTTCGTGCTCGGCGGCGACCAGATCGGCTCGGGTTTCGCCGACGTGGCCCAGGTGTTCCTGATCACCAGCCTGTTCGCCGCGCTGCTGTCCTTCCACAACGCGGTCGCCCGCTACTTCTTCGCGCTCGGACGCGAGGGGGTGCTGCCGACCCCGCTGGGCCGCACCCATCCGCGCAACGACTCCCCACACCTGGGTTCGGCCACCCAGACCGTGCTCGCCGCGGCCGTGGTGATCGTGTTCGCCGTGCTCGACCGCGACCCGATGGCGACCCTGTTCAACTGGTTCACCAACCTGGGCGCGCTCGGCGTGATGTTGCTCCTGGTGCTGACCTCGCTCGCGGTGATCGCCTTCTTCCTCCGACACGGCGCCGACGGCGAGAACGCGTGGAGCCGTTTGGTGGCGCCCGCCGTCGCCGCGGTACTGCTCGCGGTGGTGTTCGTCGCCGCCCTGGACAACTTCGGCGTACTCCTGGGCGTCGACTCGGGCTCCGCGCTGCGCTGGGTGCTGCCCGCGCTGGTGCTCGGCGCGGGGGTGGTGGGTGCGCTGTTCGCGCTGTACCTGCGCGTGGCCCGACCGCACGTATACGCGGGCATCGGGCGGGGGCGCGGCTGACCGCATACGTGTGAAGGGCCCTGCCGACCGGCAGGGCCCTTCACACGTGTACTCCCGCCGGGCCTACGCCACGCCCGACACCCCCGACGCGCCGCTCGCCAGCAGCGTGCCGCCGTTCCACACCACGCCGACCTGGCGGTAGTAGGCGCCGATCGGCTCGATCGGCTCCAGCCGGGCCAGTTCCTCCGTGGGCGCCTCGAACAGGGTCAACTCCGCGTCGCCGGCCCACGCCTGCCCGCCCTCGGCGGACTCGGCGCCGGTGACCACCAGTTCGTCCAGGGCCAGTCCCCCGCCCGGTTCGATCGACGGCAACCAGCGGTGGTGCGCCATCGGATGCCCGTTGACGAAGCCGTTGGTCGGCGCGGGCTCGCGCAGCGTCACCACCACCTCGGCGAGGCGCCGGTCGGCGGCGGCGAGGGTGGCGCCGAACCTCGCGCCCGCCTCGATCCGGGGCGCCGGGCCGTACGGGTGCGGCCGGGTCTGGTGGATCGAGCCCAGCTTCTTCGGATAGCCCTGGTGCAGTCCGCGCGCGATGGCGAAGTCCTTGTCCACCCAGATGTACACGCAGCGCGAGTAGGTCCCTCCCGCGTAGCGGCAGCGCACCACCACGAAGCACTCCTTGTACTGCGCGCGCACCGGGTCGAGCAGTTCGCCCCGCCCGGCCGAGCAGGACTGCCAGTCGGCCCAGATCAGCGCGACCGCGCCGGGGTCCTCGTCGGCGAGTTCGAGTTGTGGGGGCAGCAGTTCGGCCACCCGGGCGGGGTCGGTGCGGTACTCGACGGTGAGCAGGTCGCCGGAGTAGTGCCACGGGGGTGCGGGGATCATCGACGACCGGCCCGTGCCGGTCTTGGGGTGGAAGAAACCGTGTACGCCGCGTACGCCGGTCATGGCGCCTCCCTCTGCGAGTCCGAAGCCGAGCCGAGTGAATCGTTTGGGTCCGTACGATATGCCTCCCGCTCCGCGTTGTCACGTGCGTAAAAGGCTCGTCCAACCCCTTGTGCGACACCTGCGACCTCCATATGGTTTGGGCTCAAACGAATCGGCTCGTGCCGCCGCCGTCCATCCCGTGCGAGGAGAATCCGGTGAATCCATCCGAGTCGGACCGGGTCCACGACATCGTCGCCGAGCTGCGGGCGCGCGGGATCGACGTGGTCCGGGTCGCCTACCCGGACCTGATCGGCACCGATCGTGGTCGCGACGTGCTGGTGGACCACCTGCCCTCGGTGCACGCCCACGGACTGGCCTTCTGTCGCGCGGTCTTCCACACCACACCCCGTGGCGAGACCGTCGCGGTCGCCGGCGGCATGGACGCGGGGTTGCCGGACATCTGCGTGTACCCGGACCCGGACACCCTGGTCGACATTCCGTGGGAGCCGGGCGTGGCGTGGTGTCTGGGCGACACCATGGACCCGGCGACCGGGCGACCCGCCGCCGAGGCACCGCGCTCGGTGCTGCGCGACGTGCTGCGTCGCATGGCCGACGAGACCGGGCTGCGGCCGGTGGTCGGGCCCGAGTTGGAATACTTCCTGTGCGAGCCGGACCCGGACGTCCGGGGCGGGTGGCGGCGGTACGGCGACGCGCCGGGCAACGTCTACGTCGCGGGCCGGCGCGGTGACCCGGACGGCCACCTGCTGCGCACCCTGCGCCACCTCGGCAAGCTGGGCATCGGCGCCACCACCGGCAACCACGAGTACTGCTCGGGCCAGTTCGAGATCAACCTGCACCACTCCGACGCGCTCGACGCCGCCGACCGGGCCTTCCGCTTCAAGGCATCGGTCAAGGAACTGGCCCGCCTGGAAGGCCGGTTGGCCACCTTCATGGCCAAACCCTTCGCGGACGAGGGTGGTTCCGGGTTCCATCTGCACCTGAGCTGCGTGGACCCGGACGGGACCAACGCGTTCGACGACCCCGACGGGGCGCACGGCCTGTCCACCGTCGCGCACCACGCCATCGCCGGCGTACTCGCGCACGCCCCCGCACTGGCCGCGCTGCTCAACCCGACGGTCAACTCGTACAAACGTTTCGGGCCGGACACGCTCGCGCCGTGGCTGATCGACTGGGGCCTGGACAACCGCAGCGCGATGGTGCGGATACCGCCCGAGCGCGGCGCCGGCGCGCGCCTGGAGATCCGCCTCGGCGACGCGAGCGCGAACCCGTACCTGGCCGTCGCCGGGCTGCTCGCCGCGGTGCATCTGGGCCTGCGCGACAAGGCGATGCCGCCGCCCCCGCTGGAGGGGTACGGCTACGACACCGCCAAGGCGCCGGTCCTGCCCGCGACGCTGACCGAGGCGCTGGACGCCTTCGCGGCCGACGACGCGCTCACCGCGCTGCTCGGCGCGGAGTTCACCGACGCCTTCCTCACCTACAAGCGCGACGAGGTCGCCCGCTTCCACCGGCACGTCACCGACTGGGAGTTCACCGAGTACGCCCACCACCTCTGAGGAGCCAGCGTGCGCACCCCCACCACCGCCTCGGCGACGCCCGAGCCGATGCCGCTCGACGAGATCGACCTCGCGGACAACGACCGTTTCCTCGACGGCGAGACGCCGTGGCGCATGTTCCATACGCTGCGCCGCGAGGATCCCGTGCACTGGCAGCCCGAACCGGCGCCGAACAGCGGCTTCTGGGCGCTGACCCGGCACGCCGACATCGTCGCGGTCGACCGCGACCCGCAGACCTTCACCTCCACACGCTTCACCAACCTGGAGGAGGTCGACGACTCGCAGATCGCCATCCGCCGCTCGCTCCTGGAGACCGACGGCCTGCGCCACGGCGCGCTGCGCAGGCTGCTGCAAAGGCAGTTCACGCCGCGCGCGATCGCCGACTACGGCACGTTCCTGCGCGGGCTGACCGCCCGCACCCTCGACAACGCGCTGGCCAAGGGCACGTTCGACTTCGTGCACGAGGTCTCCGCCGACTTCCCGATCAACGTGCTGGCCAAGATGCTGGACGTGCCGGGCGAGGACACCGGGAAACTGATCGACTGGGGCAACCGCATCATCGGCAACACCGACCCGGACTACGCGGACGTACTCCTGGAGAGCGCGGAGAGCGAGCGGTATCGCGACCTGCCCTTCCGCAGCCCGGCCTCGCTCGAAGTCTTCGCCTATGGACGCGAGTTGGCCGAACGTCGGCGGGGCGGCGAGGGCACCGACCTGGTCAGCCGGCTGGTCAACCAGGCCCCCTCCGACGGTGTGCCGCTGTCACGGCACGACTTCGACAACTACTTCCTGCTCCTGGTCGTGGCCGGCAACGAGACCACCCGACACGCGATCTCGCACTCGATGCTGGCCCTGCTGGACAACCCCACCCAGCTGGAGCTGCTGCGCGACAACCTCGCGCTGATGCCGGACGCCGTCGAGGAGTTCCTGCGCTGGGCCTCGCCCGTCTACCACTTCCGCCGCACCGCGACCCGGGACGTCGAGATCGGCGGCAGGCGCATCCGCGAGGGCGACAAGGTGGTGATGTGGTTCGCCTCCGGCAACCGGGACGAGGCGGTGTTCGAGAACCCGTACGACTTCGACGTCACCCGACGCGGCGTCGACCACGTCACCTTCGGCAGGGGCGGCCCGCATTTCTGCCTCGGCAACGCCCTGGCCCGCCTGGAGATGCGGATCATGTTCGAGGAACTGCTCCCCCGGATCTCCGACATCCGCCTGGCCGGCGAGGTCCGCCGGGTGCGTTCGAACTTCGTCAACGGCATCAAGGAACTCCCGGTGACGGTGACGTTGGCCTGAACACCGGCATGCGTGAAGCCGGATGGCCCGAAAGGGGTCGCGGGCCGGTCGGTTCGTGGGGGTCACAACGTGAGGGATTCCGGGTACGTTCCCGGGCCATGGACTCTTCCGGCGGCGTCTCGGCCGCCTCTCTCGGATCCCTCGAACACCGCGGCGCGCGCGGTGGGTCGCGCTCGACCGGCCGGCCCGGACTCGGGCTGCTCGTCGTGGTGTTCGCCCTCCTGGCCGCCCTCCTCCCCTCGGCCGCCTCCGCCGTCGGCTCCGCGGCACCCCTCACCGCCGCAGAGCAACGCTGGGGCAATGCCCGGCTCGATCAGGTCGGTTCGCTGACCACGCACAACTCGTTCACCAACTACGAGGACTCCCGATGGTCCTCGGTCAACCAATCCGAGTCGGTGCGCGGCCAGTTGGCCGGCGGCGTACGCGGATTGATGCTCGACACACACTGGTACGAGCACAGCACCGCGCTGTGCGTGATCAGCTTCGGCAGCGACTGCTACCCGAGCGACGTCTACCTGTGCCACGGCGACTGCAAGGCGTTCGCGGGAGTGACGTACGCCCTGCCCCGGCAGAGCTTCGCGGGCACGATGCAGACCGTCGTGGACTTCCTGACCGCGAATCCGCTGGAGGTGGTGACCGTCTTCCTGGAGGACTACGTCGACACCGAGCAACTGCGCGGCTCGCTCGGCCGGGTGCGCGGCCTGTCGGATCTGCTGTTCCGCCCGGACACCGCCGGAGTGCGCGACAACGGCTGGCCGAGGGTGGCGGATCTGGTCGGCGCGAACAAGCGGCTGTTGATGTTCTCCGACCGGTCGGACAAGACGAGCCTGGGGGTGATGTACGACAAGGCGTGGACCGTGCAGAACTACTGGAGCCTGGGCGACCTGGGCAACGACCTCGCCTGTACGAGCCGCTGGTCGGACGTGCCGTTGGACCGGACCGAACCGGGCTTTCGCCGGTTGTTCGTAATGAGCCACTTCCGCAACGTGCCGACGGTGGGCACCGCGGCCCTGGACAACGGGACCAAGCTCAGAAATCGAATCGCACAGCAGTGCGAACAGGCGGCGGGCCGCGCCCCGAACTTCGTCGCGGTCGACTTCCATCGACTGTCGGACGGGAGCGGCCATACCCCGGCGTCGATCGTGGCCGAGCTGAACGGGCGGTAGAGCCGGCGCCGGCGCCCGTCGCGGCGGCGCGTGCGCCGCGGACGGGCTCGGGGCAAAATCGGCCGGGCGAGTCCGTGGTGTCCGGTCGAGCGTGGTCCGACCGGCACGGCGTGCCGTGACGGGTGGTCGACGAGATGGTGCTTCGGCGGGTCGCCCCGCCGGAGCGTGTGCGTATCGGGAGATGGGCCGCCGTGCCGCGCCGGCGCGGCGAGCCCGGTCGGACCGCCCCGTGTGGGCGGTCCGACCATCACATCCGACCGGGTGGTCCTCAGGCGCGGTTGGCGGTACGAGCGCCGGTCGCGCGCTTGGCGGCGGTCCCCTTGCGACCGGAAGCGCCGCGCGTCGGCGGCTTGGCGGCCTTCTTGGCGGTGGTCTTCGCCGGGGTCGCCTTGGCCGTGGTCTTCTTGGCGGTCGTCTTCTTGGCGGTCACCTTCTTGGCGGTGGTCTTCTTCGCCGCGGTGGTCTTGGCCGCCGCGGTCGCCCGGGTGGTGGCCTTCTTCGCGGTGGTCTTGCGCGCGGCGGCCGGCGCGGCGGCGCGCGTGGTGGCCTTCTTGGCCGTCTTCTTGGCGGTGGCCTTCTTCGCGGTGGTCTTCTTGGCCGCGGCCTTCTTGCCCGCGACGGTGGTGCCGCCGGACACGGTGCCCGGGGACGCCTTCTTGATCGCGGTCTCGCCCTTGGTCAGCTTCTTGGTACCGCCGGTGAGGTCCTTGAAGCCCTGGCCCGGGCGGAAGCGCGGCACCGACGTCTTCTTGACCCGAACCCGTTCGCCCGTCTGGGGGTTACGGGCGTAACGAGCGGCCCGGTCGACCTTCTCGAACGACCCGAAGCCGGTGACCGAGACCCGGTCACCCGCGACGACCGAACGAATGATGGTGTCCAAAACCGCGTCGACCGCTTCCTCGGCCGCAGCCCGGCCGCCGAGCTTGTCGGCGATGGCTTCGACGAGTTGTGCCTTGTTCATGAGACGCCTTTCGTGGTGCGGGGGTACCGATCGCCTTCGACCGGCCGGACCATCCGACCGATCGGGTCGAACGCCGTTGCGCCAGTACCCATTTCCATGACTGTAACTCTCCGTCACACGGGGGGCATTTCGAACTGCGGTAACGACGCGCTCGAAACACCCCCTTGGATCAACGACGGGGACCCCGCACGGAGATCGGTCCGACACCGACCAAATCCGCGTATCCGGTCCCGACGTTCGCCGGCGAAGGACCGTTTTCCCCTTGTGGGACAAGGCCCGAGGCGGCACGAGGGCCCTCGGATCCGGCGCGGGAAACACCCCTTCGGCCCCCTGTCGAGGGTCCGGTAATCGGGAAATACGCGCCGACACGCGGCCCGTCGAAACCGATTTCCCACCCCGGCGCGCCAACACCCGTCGACGCACGGGACGGAACCGGGCTCCCCGGCCCTGCGAAAGCCCACCGCCGGCACGAACTCGGGACGGCACACGCACCCGTCGGCCGGGTGCGCTCGCGAGCCCGGGGCCCGGATCGGGGCCCAACACGAGGTGTCGGCCGGGCCGATAGCGCGCCGGCGGGCCGAACTCGGGACATCGAAGGGCCCCGCGGCGCGGGAGGCGCCGATGACGGAAGAGCCGCGAACGGACGCCGATCCGGCCACCGAGACGGCGGATGCGCGGCCGGGGCGACCGTTCATCGGCCCCTGGAAGGCCCACAGGCGGGACAGGGCCGCTCAAAGCGCCCCGGTCGACCCTCGGGGACAGGCAATGGATTCGAGGCTCACGGAGGGCGATTCAGGGCGGTCCGGGGCGAACCGGATCCCGAAGCAGGCGGATCCCCGGCGGACGAAGGCACATTCGGACCGGATTCTCGGCCCCCTGGACCGAATCGAGCCGGGCACTCCCGGAACCCACCACGAAACATCGCGGACCAGCGTTCCCGGCACACGAATCCCGAGACCACGGAGGGCGCGTAGGACCCACGGCCGGGAACCGACCGCACACACCGCCGGACCGGTCCCGCAGGCCGAACCCGGCCACGGCGGCACGACTGCCTCAAGAAACCCGCAGCTCACCGTGCCCAACGGCACTCCGACACCGCGGAAACGAGCACGCCCGCCGGAGGATCGCCGAACACCGGCGGCCGAACCGCACGGCGCGCTCCGCCGCACTCCGACAGGCCGCCGGCCCCGGAAACTCACCCTCAGTCACCCTCGGCCCCGATCCGTATCGGCGCGCCTCATCCGTTCCGGAACGTTCCGGAAATTCGACCTCGGCACGTCGAACAAGGATTGGCGCGCCCGAGAAAGCGAACGAATGAGCGAGGAGCGAACCGGACCGGGCGCAATCCGCGCCCCGCCGGAGGCGAGCCGGCGAAGTCGACCCACTCGGACGCGACAGACGGGCAAACGACCTCCGTCGCCGGCCACGGCGGTTCCGGGTGATCGTCCCGGCCGAGCGGCCCGACCCCCGGCACCCGCTCGATACGTGCGGCCACCGCGGACCGCCCAGCCCTGGGCAGGACATCGGCGACCGCAAGCCGTTGCGCCCCAGAACTCGGCGCCGCCGTCCCACGGTTGCCAGAGCCGCATCCGAACTTGCTTGCGAATCAAGCCGGTTGCCCTCATCGAGGCCACCCCTTGCTCAACGGTCCCGGGGACCCCCGGTGCGCAGATGGGCGATGCCCAGGTCCAAGGCGGCTTCCAAGTGGGTCGTGGCACCCGTGGTCAGCAGGATCAGCACGCCGCCCTGGATGCCGGCCAGCAAGGCTGCGGCCTCGCGGTCGGCGTCCAGCGCGGGGGCGATCTCGCCGCCGTCCTGCATGTGGCGGATGCCCTCGGCCAACTGTCCCTGCCACCGGTCGAGCAGTTCGCCGGCGACGCTCCGGCCGGCGTCGGTGGCCGTACCCAGCCGGGACAGGGCCACATGGAGGGGGCAGTCGACGCCCTGCGCGCGATAGCGGGCAAGGACCTTGTCCCGCCATCGATACCAGGCGTCCCAGGAGGTGAGCGCACCCAGCTCCGGCTGCTGGTCGTCGATGACTTGGGCCGCCTCGTGTCGGGCCACCGCGAGGAGCAGTTCGTCCTTCCCGTCCGGGAAGTAGTGGAAGAGCTGGCTCTTGCTGGTGGCGGTGCGAGCCATGACGTCCTCCAGCCGCAGCCCGAACACACCCTCGGCACGGATCTGCTCGGCGGCGCCCTCGATGATGCGTCGCCTGGTCGCGGCGCCCTTGCGGGTCAACGGCACGTGTCCTCCCGATGCGATCGGTTCCGGTCGAGCCGGGTCGGGCCCGGCGATGTCACGGCAGGAGCAGCAGCTTGCCGGTGGTCCGGCGCGATTCGAGGTCCGCATGGGCACGGGCCGCGTCCGCGAGGGCGTAGCGGCCGGTGACGCGCGGGGTGAGGCGTGCGTCCAGGATCAGGTCGAAGATCTCGCCGGTGCGCCGGAGCAGCGCCGCACGGGTGTCGACGTGGTGATGCACCACGGGGTAGGTGAGCAGGATGCTGTTCGGCAGGTCGGTGGGTCGCAGGGTCGGCACGCCCATGAACGGGCCGTAGTACGCGTGCACCCCGTGCGGACGCAGGGCCAGCTGGGAGGAGCGGAAGGTGTCGGCGCCGCCTCCGTCGTAGACGACGTCCGCCCCCCGCCCGCCGGTCAGCTCCCGGATCCGGTCCTCGAAGCCGCCGCCGGAGTGGACCAGCACGTGGTCGGCGCCGGCCTCCTTCGCCGTGGGAACCTTGTCCTGGCGCGAGACCAGGCCGATCACCCGGCCACCGCGCGCCTTGACCATCTGCGTGAGCAACAGGCCGACTCCGCCGGCCGCGGCGTGCACCACGGCAGTATCGCCCGGCGTGATCGGGTGGGTCTCGGTGCTCAGGTGGCTCGCGGTCAGGCCCTGCATCATCACGGCGGCGGCCGTCTCGTCGTCGACCCCATCGGGCACCTGGACCAGTGAGTGCGCCGGTACGACGAGGAGTTCGGCGTAACTGCCCGGGTGGTAGAACCAGGCCACGCGGTCGCCCTCGGCCAGGTCCCGGACGCCCTCGCCGAGCGCGGCGACGCGGCCCATGCCTTCGACACCCAGGATCGCCGGCGCGGCCCAGCCCGGACCACCTCGACCGCGGGCGCCGACGTCCATGTAGTTCACCCCGGCGGCGCCCAGGCGCACCAGCACCTCGCCGGGGCCGGGGGACGGGTCCGGCAGTTCGGTCCAGCGCATGACCTCGGGGCCGCCGTGCTCCTCGATACGGATCGCATACATGGGTGACACCTCTCCGGCCGTCCGCGCGAGCGGGCACGTCGTGTGGGAATGCCGGCAACCGTAGGTCGGCAAAAATGGACCGGCAAGTCCAGACATCGGCCCCGACGGGCCGGCCCACGAGGCGGCGGAGTCACCCGTCCTCGCGATTGCGCTCCCGCTGCCCCGGCCAGTCGAGCCTGAGCCGTTGCAGTCGCGGCAGGGAGGCGACCACCAGGTCGTAGGAGTCCTCGATCAGATCCCGCACCATCGCCTCCGGCAACGAGCCGTCCAGGGTCACGGTGTTCCAATGCCGCTTGTTGAGGTGGTAGCCGGGCGCGATCGCGGGGTGATCGTTGCGCAGCCGAACCGCCAGGTCCGGATCGCACTTCAGGCTCACCCGCAGCGGCGGCGTGTCGGTCAGCGTGGACAGGGCGAAGATCTTCCCACCGACCTTGAAGGTCGACACATCCGGGTTCCGTCCGAACGGAAACTCCTCGACGGCGCCGTTGAACCCGAGGCACACCCCCCGAAGCCGCCCCGCACCCATCCCCGGCAACCGCCGCGCATCAGCCATCCCGCCAGTATGCCCACGCATCGGGCGCGGAACCCGACGGCATCGCGGCGCGCGACCTTTGCGTCGCGGAATCCGGCCGAGGCAGGCCCCGAGCGCGGCCGGGCACTGCCGGTCGGGGGCCGCGGAGCCGCGGCTACAGTGCCAGGGTCGCGGATCGGGTGGGTCCGCGTGTCGAAGGAGGGTCATGTCCAACCCGCTGATCGCCGCCGTGGGCGGACGCGTTCCGCAGGTCGATCCCGCCGCGTTCGTCGCGGTGAACGCGACCGTGGTCGGCGCCGTCACCCTCGCCGCCGGGTCGAGCGTATGGTACGGCGCGGTGTTGCGCGGCGACGCCGAGTCGATCGCCGTGGGCCCCGAAACCAATATCCAGGACAACTGCACCGTGCACAGCGACCCCGATTTCCCCACGGTGATCGGCGCGCGAGTGTCCGTGGGCCACAACGCGGTACTGCACGGCTGCACGATCGAGGACGACGTCCTGGTCGGGATGAACTCCACCGTCCTCAACGGCGCGCACATCGGCGCCGGCGCCCTGATCGCCGCCGGCGCGGTGGTCCCGCAGGGCATGCGGGTGCCGCCGGGCGTGTTGGTCGCCGGTGTACCGGGCCGGATCCGGCGCGAACTCACCGAGGAGGAGCGCGCCGGCATCAAGGCCAACGGTGTCGGTTACCGGTTCCTGGCGCAGGCTCACGGCGAGATCACCCCGCTCTGACCCCACCCGCACCGCCGACGGACCGCGCCCTCGCACCGACCCGGGGCGCGGTCCGTGCGCGTATGCGGACTTTTCGGGCGTGCGGCGGGGCTTCGTCGAGCCGATTCCCGGGCGTCGCGCCCCCGCCGACAACCGTCGGGGGCGGCCAGTCGCGCGATGCGTCCGCGACGCGCGTAGACACGATTCGGCGCGTGCCACCCATCTCCACGACGACGCACTCGGCCGTCCCGGGCTCCGGCCGGCGGTTCCCGGCACCCTCGCACGCCGCTCTCCGCCGGCCGGAATTGCACTCTCACCTGGGGGTTTACCACTCCCATACGTGTGCGTACGGCTGCGGAGAGTGTAGGTGGATTACCGGTCAACCGGCGCATAACAGACTTCTGTGCCTCCAGAACCGGAACCGGGCCTTCGACTTGACGCCGGGGCGATGATCCGATGATCGTGTTCCGGCCGCCGGTGTTCCGCGATGGACTCGCGAAGGACTCGCGACGGAACCGGCCGAGCAACCCTCTTGTGGAAGGGCTACCGATGGGCCGATTTTGGAATCCAACGACGCAGACCACATCCGACATAACGACGCCGACTTCATTCGGTACAACCTCGCGGTCGTCGCTCCTCGGGCCGCCGACGTCACGTCCCACTTCTACGCGCTGCTGTTCCTGCGGCGGCCCGAACTCCGCGACCTTTTCCCCCCGGCGATGGACGTCCAGCGCGATCGCCTGCTGCACGCACTGATCCGCATCGTCGGCGATCTGGACGACGCTCCCGCGCTGCACGGCTACCTCGGCCAACTCGGCCGCGACCATCGCAAGTTCGACGTGATCGCCGAACACTACGACCTGGTCGGGGAATGCCTGGTCGCCGCACTCGCCCGCTACAGCGGCGAAACCTGGAACGACGCGGTACAGGCCGCCTGGGTACGCGCGTACGGCGCGGCGGCCAAAATCATGATCGGCGCCGCCGACGAGGACGCCCGGACCAACCCCCCGCACTGGGCGGCCGAAATCGTCTCGCACCACAAGGCCGCCGATGACATCGCGGTGGTCACCGTCCGCCCCGATATCCCGTTCCCGTACCGGGCCGGCCAGTACACGTTCCTGGAAACCCCGTGGTGGCCACGGGTATGGCGGGCCTACTCGATCGCCAACGCGCCCGACCCCCAGGGCCTGCTCACCTTCCACGTGCGCTCGGTACCGGCCGGTTGGGTCAGCAACGCCCTGGTCCACAAGGCCAAGCCGGGCGACCGGATCAAACTCGGTGCAGCCATGGGCGAGATGGTCGTCGACCACCTGGCACCCAACCCGATGTTGTGCGTCGCGGGCGGCACCGGACTCGCACCGCTGAAGGCGATGGTGGAGGAACTGGCCTACTACGGCACCGATCGGTTCGTCGACCTCTTCTACGGCGCCAGCGCGCACAGCGGCCTGTACGGCCTGGAGGACCTGCTGCGCCTGTCCCAGAAGGTGTCCTGGCTGCGGGTCAGACCCGCGCTCGACGACCTGACCCTGGCCGGGATCAGCGGAGGGATCTCGGAGGTGGTCGGCGAGTACGGGCCGCGCTTCGACTGCGACGCGTATCTCAGCGGACCACCCGCGATGGTGCTCGACAGCGCCCGGGTACTGCGCCGACTGGGCCTTAACAGAAGCCAGATCCACCACGATCCGGTCGTCGGCGCGTACGCCGCCGAGGCCGAGGTCGAGATACCGACCCCCGTCGCCGCGGAGGCACCCGGCTGAACCCTCGGACCACCCTCGCCGTCTCGTACCCCGCCCAGACCCGAAACAGGCTCCCGCGACCCGTCGTCGCGCCGCCGAGCCGGTTCCCAGGAGAACGTTGACCGAACACGGCAGCACCCGAATCCGCGAGGATCAGCCGTCACCCGTCGGGTCCCATCCCGGAGTTCCGTCACCGCCCGACGAAGTCGCCTGTCCCACGGGCCGATTCCCCGCCCCACCGGGCCACCCTCCCGCAGCGGCGGTCGAAGCGGGCGCGATACCGGCCCAACTCCCCGCACCGGCGGCATCCCTGCCCGCCCCGCCACCGCTGATCCACTCCCCACGCCCCCGCGGTGCCGTCGATCCCGAACTCGCCCGCTCCTTCCTGGAGCGTTTCCTCCGCGAGACCAAGTCCCCCGTGGATCCCGCGAGTCGATGGCGTGAGATCGCCGAGCAGATCCGGGACACCGGCACCTACACCCACACCTCCGCCGAACTCACCTGGGGCGCCCGGGTCGCCTGGCGCAACTCGGCCCGCTGCATCGGCCGGCTGTACTGGAACAGCCTGGCCGTGCGCGACCGCCGACACGTGAGCCGGCCCGACGAAGTCGCCGCGCAGTGCGCCGGGCACCTGCGCGAGACCTGGCGCGGCGGCCGGATCCGCCCGACCCTGACGGTGTTCGCCCCCGACACCCCCACCGGTCCGCAGGTACGGATCTGGAACGAGCAGCTGATCCGCTACGCCGGCTACCGTCGCGCGGACGGCACCCCGGTGGGCGACGGCCGCAATCTCGGCATCACCGATCTCGCCCACGAACTCGGCTGGCGCGGCGAGGGCACCGAGTTCGACCCGCTGCCGCTGATCATCGAGGGCCGGGACGGCCGGCTGCGGCCGTACGCACTGCCCCCGGACGCGATCCGCGAGATCGCGCTGACCCACCCCGAGCACCCGGACTTCGCCGACCTGGGGCTGCGCTGGCACGCGGTCCCGGCGATCTCCAACATGCGCCTGGAGATCGGCGGCGTCTCGTACAGCGCGGCGCCGTTCAACGGCTGGTACATGGGCACCGAGATCGGCGCCCGCAACCTGGTCGACGCGGATCGCTACGACGCGCTGCCGGCGATCGCCGAGTTGTTCGCGCTGGACACCTCCAGCGAGCGCACGTTGTGGCGCGATCGGGCCCTGATCGAGCTCAACCGGGCCGTACTGCACTCCTTCGACACGGCCGGCGCGACCATCACCGACCACCACACCGAGTCCACCCGCTTCCTGCGCCACGTCGAGCGCGAGGCCGAGGCGGGCCGCAGGTGTCCGGCGGACTGGAGTTGGATCGTGCCACCCGTCTCGGGCGGGCTGACCCCGGTGTACCACCGCTACTACGACGACCACGACGAACACACCCTGACCCCGGCGTACATCCTCGACGAGGCGGCGACCCGACGGGCGGCGGGCGAGGTCGGAGGGCTGGGGTAGCCCGAGACCGAGGCGGGTTATGTCCCATCGGGACAATAGAGTGTTACGCTGCTGATATGAGCATCGACGACCCCGAATCCGACGGCCGTCGGCAACGCACCCGGCGCAGTCGGGAGGCGATGTCCGACGCCGCCGTCGAGCTGCTGCTCGCGCACGGTCTCGACGGAGTCACCGTCGAGGCCGTCGCCGAGCGGGCCGGGGTCACGCGCCGCACGTTCAGTCGGCACTTCGCCGGCAAGGAGGACGCGGTCCTCGCCGAGTTCCGGGAGAACACCGCCCGGATCAACGACGCGCTGCGCGCCCGTCCCGAGGCCGAACCGCCGCTGCTCGCCTACCGCGCCGCGGTGGCCGACTGGCTGGCGATCGAGTACACCGCGGCCGACGCCCGGCTCGCCCGACACCTGGAACTGTTCCGCCGGGTCGATGGTGAGCCGGCGCTGTTCGGCGCCTACCAGCGGATCCGGATCGAGGCCGAGGCCGAATCGGTGCGGGTGATCGCGGCCCGTCTGGGCGTCGACCCCGACCACGATCCGCGCCCCGCGGTGGTCGTCGGCGCCGGCGCCGGCACCCTGGTCGCCGCGTTGCGGGCCTGGGCCCGGGCCGGCGATCCGGGGGCGCTGCCCGCGCTCGCCGAGCGGTTCTTCGATGCCCTGGTCGGCATGCTCGCCGACCCGACGGGGGACGTCCATCCCACATCAGGCAACACCCGTTCCACAAAGGTCGTGAACCACCCATGAGCACCACCACCCCCGAGTACGCCGTCGAGTTCGCCGGCAAGGTCGCCCTCGTCACCGGCGCGGCATCCGGCATCGGCCTGGCCATCGCCCACCGACTCGCCGCCGGCGGCGCCGCGGTCGTCCTCGCCGACTTCAACGAGGCCGGCGCCCGGGAGGCCGCCGACGCCCTGTCCGCCACCGGCGCGCGGGCCGCGGCGGTCGCGGTGGACGTGACCGACCCGGACTCGGTCGAGGCCGCCGTACGCTTCACCGTCGAGACCTTCGGCGCGCTGCACCTGGCGGTCAACAACGCGGGCATCGCCGGGCCCAGCGGGCCCACCGGCGAGTACGACGTCGCGGCCTGGGACCGGGTGATCGCCACCGACCTGTCCGGGGTCTTCTACTCGATGCGCCACGAACTGCCCGCGATCCTGGCCGCCGGCGGTGGGGCCGTGGTCAACATGTCGTCGATCCTGGGCACCAACGGCTTCGCCGGTCAGGCCGCCTACGTCGCCGCCAAGCACGGGGTGATCGGCCTGACCAAGACCGCCGCCGTCGAATACGCCGAACACGGCGTGCGGATCAACGCGGTGGGCCCCGGGTTCATCGAGACCCCGCTGCTGCGGGACAGCGACGAGGAGCAGCACGCGCTCCTGGTGTCGCTGCACCCGCAGGGCCGCCTGGGCACCGCCGAGGAGGTCGCCGAACTGACCGCGTTCCTCCTGTCCGACCGGGCCTCGTTCGTCCAGGGCAGCTACCACCTGGTGGACGGCGGCTACTCGGCCCGCTGAGCCGATCCGGGGCCGCCGCCCGCGTCCACCGCGTGTTTCGCCGCCGGCCGGGCGGGAAATCTCGGGGGCCGCAGTCGCGACGAGGCTCCGGCGGACGCGCCCGTCGCGCGTCGTGGCATCAGATGAAGGAATGAACGATGGCAACAGGCAAGGTGAAGTGGTTCAACGCGGACAAGGGCTTCGGCTTCATCGAGCAGGATGACAAGGGTCCGGACGTCTTCGTCCACTTCTCCGCCATCCAGGGCACCGGCTTCAAGCAGTTGGAGGAGAACGACGAGGTCGAGTACGACGTCACTCAGGGCCCCAAGGGTCCGCAAGCGGAGAACGTCGTCGTCCGCAGGTAGGCCGCGGTCGCACGTTCGACCGCCACCGGGGCATCGCCGGGACCACGGTCCCGCCGGTGCCCCGGCCGCGTTTCGCCCGAGGGCCGGGGCAACCGCTCGGGTCAGGGCGTCGGCAGGTCGAACAGCATGCACGTGCTGGTGGCGTGGGCCAGCAGCCGGTCGTTCGCGTCGTACAGGCCGGCCTCGGCGAGGGCGGTGCGCCGGCCCCGGGTGAGCACGGTGCCGATCGCCCGGACCTTGCCCGTATCGACGGTCATCGGCCGCAGGAACCGGGTGGACAGGTCGAGCGAGGTGTAGCCGACGCCCTTGGCGAGGGTGGTGTGCACGGCGCAGCCGGCCGCCGAGTCGAGCAGGGTGGCGTAGAGCCCGCCGTGCACGCTGCCGATCGGGTTGTAGTGCTCCTCGCCCGGGACGACGGCGAACACTGCCCGGCCCTCCTCGACCTCCTCCAGGGTGAAGTCGAGATTGGCCGCGATCGGCGGTCCGGGCAGCCGTCCGGCCACGATCTCGCGCAGGAAGTCCAGCCCCGACATGGTGCCCACGGCGACGGCGGAGAGCTTCGGATCCTGCCAGGTGAACGTGCGCGACCGAGTCATGTGCTTTCCGACCTTCTTCCCGACGACGAGGGCGAGGGCGGCGACGCCCTACGACGATGATGATCCAAGCCCTCGACGGCGCTTCGCCCGGCCCCGGGCAGCGGCCAGACCGACGAACCCGGCCGCGGCGAGGGCAGCGGTGATCACGGCGGCGAGCAGCCAGAGGTCGATCGTGCCCTGGTGGTCGTTCCACGGGTGCGGCGGCACCGGCGAACCGTCGCCGTAGGTGGTCGTGTCGCGCAGGGACCCGGTCACCCGGGCACCGAGCCGGACCACGCCGGCGGCCACCGCGCACAGCACACTCGCCCCGGCCGCCGCGGCGGGCACCGTGTACCAGGCGCCGTGCGGCCGCCTCCGGGGGTGCCGCGGCGGCCCCCACGTCGGGCGCGGGCGGTTCGGGTACGCGGTGCGGTCGGTCATGATCGCCATCCTGGCCCCTCGGCCGGACGGGGACCTGAGTACCCGTACTCGGTTTCCCGCCGAACCACCGCCGGGATCCGCCTCGTGGGTCGCAGGTCCGAATCCGCGGGTCGGCGCCTGGTGGGGGGTCGGGCGGTAGGTTCTCCTCCGCACGTGCAAGATCACTCGGGGAAGGTCTCATCAGCATGTCGCATGGATTCTCGGCGCCCGCCGACGGACACGTCATACTCGCGGCCGGCTCCCGGGGGTGCCCGTGCTGAGCGCGGGTGAGGCCGGCGTGGATCGGGGCGTGTTGTGGGTGGCGACCACGCTCACCGCGTTGGCCCTCGTCGTCGGACTCGCCTGGGGCGCCCGGCGGTTGCTGGGGTTGCCGGTGGGGACGAGGCGTACGCTCGCGGCGGGGCTGCTCGGCATGGTCGTGTCGTGGGCCGTCGGCGGCAACATCCAGCGGCACAACCCCGGCGTCTTCATGACGGTGACGCTCGGCGTGGCGCTGCTCGCCTCGATGACGTTCATCGTGGTGATCGAGGCACTCGTGCCGAGCGGGTCGTGGCCCGGCACGGTCGAGTTCGTCCGCGGACTGCGTCGGCGCGCCGCGCGGGGGCGGCGCTACTCGCAGATCAGCCGGATCGCCGCCCGGCACGGACTGGGCCCGTACCTGCGCGGTCGGCGCCGGACCGACGCGGGCGGCCGGCGCGCGGTCCTGGCCCGCTCGTTGCAACAGGCGCTCCAGGAGGGCGGGGTCACCTTCGTCAAGCTGGGCCAGGTGTTGTCCACCCGCCGCGACCTGCTGCCGGTCGAGTTCGTGGACGCGCTCGCGCTGCTCCAACACCGGGTCGCGCCCGCGCCGTGGGCCGAGGTCGAGGCGGTACTGGCCGCCGAGTTGGGCGCGCCGGTGTCCGACGTCTTCGCCGAATTCGACCCGGAGCCGCTGGCGGCCGCGTCGATCGCCCAGGTGCATCGGGCCCGGTTGCGCTCGGGCGGCGAGGTCGTGGTGAAGATACAGCGCCCCGGGATCGGGCCGATCGTCGAGCGGGATCTGGACATCCTGGCCCGGCTCGCGGCGAGTCTGGATCGGCGCACCGCGTGGGGACACGCGCTCGGTCTGGTCGAGTTGGCCGACGGCTTCGCGGTCGCGTTGCGCGAGGAGTTGGACTTCCGGATCGAGGCGCGCAACACCGCCGCCGTGCTGGCCGCCGGGTCCGGGCGGCGGGATCCGCAGCTGATCCTGCCCCGGCCACACCCCGAGTTGAGCACCGCGCGGGTGCTGGTCCTGGACCGGTTGGACGGGGTACCGCTGGGGACCGCCGTGCAGACGCTCGACGAACGCGGGCTCGACCGGGGCGGGTTGGCCCGTACGCTGCTCGGCGAGTTGTTGCGGCAGATCATGTTCGACGGGGTGTTCCACGCCGACCCGCATCCGGGGAACATCATGCTGCTGACCGACGGCCGGTTGGCGCTGCTCGACTTCGGCTCGGTGGGCCGGATCGACGCACAACTGCGCGGCGGATTGCAGGATCTGCTGCTCGCGCTCGGCCGGGCCGATCCCGCCGCGATGTCCGACGCGCTGCTGCGGGTGGTGACCCGCCCGGCGGAGTTGGACGAGCAGCGGCTGCAACGTGCGCTCGGCCGGTTCATGGCCCGTCATCTCAGCGCGGGACTGGCGCCGGACATGGCCATGTTCACCGACCTGTTCCGGCTCGTGTCCGCGTTCGAGCTGACCGTGGCGCCGGAGATCGCGGCGGTGTTCCGGGCACTGGCCACGGTCGAGGGCACGCTCACCGGGATCGAACCGGGCTTCGACATCTTCGCCGAGGCACGCGGCTATGCGACCGCACACGTCACCGAACAGTTCGAACCGGGCAGCCTGCGCGACGCGGCCACGAGCGAACTGCTGCACCTGCTCCCGGTGTTGCGCCGACTTCCGCGCCGCTTCGAGCGGCTGACGGGGGCACTGGAGGAGGGACGACTGGGCGTCAACGTACGGTTGTTGGCCGACGAGCGCGATCGCCGGGTGGTCACCTCGATGTTGCATCGGACGCTGCTGACCGTGCTGGGGGCGACCGCCGGGATCATGGCGGTCCTGCTCCTGGGCACCGAGGGCGGGCCGCGTGTGGGCGAAAGTGTGGGGCTGTACCAGGTGTTCGGCTACAACCTGCTCGTGGTCAGCTGCGTACTGGTGTTGCGGGTGTTGTTCACCATCTTCCGTGCGGAGCGGGTCGAGAGGTGGCGTTGACGGACTGCCGTGCTCCGTACCGAAATTGGTGATGCCTCGCACGAATCGGTGACGCTGTGCACGGTCGCGGCGACTCTCCGGTATCTTTCTGCTTCATGATCATTTCGATGATCGTGCGCCACACCCGTCCCATCATTCGTCCGTCCCATGACGACCCATGCATCCAGGGGGAATCCCATATGAAGCGTTGGCCTGCCGCCCTTGTCCTCGCGTTCGGCATCACCATCGGCGCCGGCGGCGCCCAGAGCGCGGTCGCCGCGTCCACGCACACCCCCGCCTGCGTGGCCGACGCCTCGCCCGGCCACACGCGCCGGCATCTGCCGGTGGCGGAGATCTTCGTGACCGACAACACCGCGGTGATCAGCGATCCGAACGATCCCCGACTGCGAACGGAACTGAACCGCTTCGCCTGCCAGGTGCGTGCGACGATCCGCGCGCACGGTGCCGACCCGGACAAGTCCTCGTTGCTGGACGGGGTGTTCTGGTCCGGCGAGTCGCAGAGCGTCACCTACGAGCGCTCGCGCGAGTTCGACGTCGACGGCCTGGACGCGGCGGAGCTCAACCACATCGCCGACGTACTGCGCAAGCGCTACGACCAGGAGTCGGTGCTCACCTTCGAGTACCTGCGCGCCGACTCCCCGCGCGCGGACGCGATCGAGGTCGAGGTGCCGAACGTGAGCGTGCAGCGCCTGCACGACGGGCTCGCCGCCGACCCCGAGGCGCGCGAACGTCTCTTCGGCGGCTCGGTCACGGTGCGCGGTGGCAAGCTGATCCTGGTCGCCGACCGCGCGGACGCGGCCCTGGTCGAGCGCTTCGTCGGCACCCTGGGCGGCGACTGGTCGTCGGCCACGGTCCACTACGGGGACCGGGAGTTCGTCGGCTAGCAGACGACCGGGCGATACGGGGCGGGATGTGCGGCGACGATGGCCTGCGTCGCCGCATCCCGCCCCGGCTGCGCTCGGCCGGTTTCGCGGCGACGGGCCGGGGCGGAAAACGTTTGCCGGATGGGTTGCGGCGCGGTATTGATGCGGATATGTCACGCACCTTTGCAGACCTGACCGCCGAGGCCGAGTCGGTGTCCGTGGCCGGCTGGGACTTCTCCTGGCTGGCCGGACGGGCCACCGAGGCCCGCCCCTCGTGGGGATACCAGCGGCTGATGGGCGAGCGTCTGGCCGGTGTGTCCGCCGCCCTCGACATCCAGACCGGTGGCGGGGAGGTGTTGGCCGGCGTACCGAAGTTGCCGCCCACCATGGTCGCCACCGAGTCGTGGCCGCCGAACGTGGCCAAGGCCACGGAGTTGTTGCACCCGCTCGGCGCGGTGGTGGTCGCCGACCCCGACGAGCCGCCGCTGCCGTTCGCCGACGCCGCCTTCGACCTGGTCACCAGCCGCCATCCGGCGACGGTTTGGTGGTCGGAGATCGCCCGCGTGTTGCGGCCCGGCGGCACCTATCTGGCCCAGCATGTCGGCCCGGCCTCGGTGTTCGAGCTGATCGAATACTTCCTGGGCCCGCAGCCCGAGGCGCGCAAGGGTCGGCACCCGGACACCGAGAGCGCCGACGCGCGGGCCGCCGGTCTGGAGATCGTCGATCTGCGGACGGAACGGCTGCGGATGGAGTTCTTCGACGTCGGCGCGGTCGTGTACTTCCTGCGCAAGGTGATCTGGCTGGTGCCCGGCTTCACCGTGGACGCCTACCGGGACCGACTCCACGACCTGCACGAACTCATCGAACGGGACGGACCGTTCGTCGCGCACTCGACCCGGGTGCTGTTCGAGGCGCGGCGACCCGACTGAGCCGGCCGGGGGCGCGCGGGCTCCGCGCCGGTGACGAGCGCCGGGGTACGCCGGGGCGGACCGCCCCCGCGCAGGCCCGGGCGGGTGACATGGCGTAGCCCCCGGCCGATCCCGGCGTTGAGCACGGCATGACCCAGACTCGACGCATCATCGCCGCCGTGGTCCTGGCGACGGGCGCCGCCGCACTCGCCACCCCCGTCGCGAACGCGGGCACCCCGCCCCCGGACATCGCCCTCACCACCCCGGACAGCACGGCCTCGGCCACCGACGGCATCACCCCGCAGCAGGCCCTGGGCACCGCCATGAGCTCCCTCGTCGGCGGCCTCGCCCATTGACCCACCCGAAGCCCGCGGCGGCCCCGTCCGCCGCCGGCCGGACCGACCGCCGCCGCCCCTCCCTCCGGAGCGCGGCGGTTTCCCGTTTCCGGGGGCCGGAAAAACCGTTTCCCGCCCGGTTCGGTGCGAAATGCCGACGCTCCGGAGATCACCGGTGGCTTGTGGTCGCCGCCGCCACACCGGGAGCGCGAGGCTCGATGCCCGGTTCGGGGAACAGCGCGTGCAGGCGGGTGACCAGTGCGGCGTCCGGGAGGACCGCGCGGCGCGCGTCGGCGGCGATCGGGCAGGACGACATCACCCGCACACCGTGGCGCAGGCCGTCGTCGTACCCGAACATCACGACGTAGTCCGCCTGGCGACCCGCCCCGGAGCAGGCGAGGCCGCCGGCGGGCAACGGGGGTTGGGTCCGCAGCGCCCGGGCGTACTCGGCCGGATCCGGGAGGGCGCGCGTGCCGGCCAAGTCCGTGCGGTGCCGCGCCGGTCGGTCGTCGCGCGGATAGCGGCACACCACGGCGGAGCGCGGCGTGCCCGGGACGAACGGGTCCGCCGGGGCGGCATGGTTCGGCAATCGCCAGTCGGGGGTGGTCGGGTCGACCCACCGGGGGCAGCCCTCCGCGTCCACGGGAGCGGGCGGCGGCGCGGGATTGGCGGTCGCCGAATACCGCGCGGGCGCCTCCCCGGCGGCATTGAGCAGCGCGGTCCCGCCGAGGCCGACCGCGATCACGGCGACCGCCGGAGCGGCCCACCGACGACGTCGGTGATCGCGCGGCGGACTCGGCCGATCGGCACGCGGCTTCTCGCCCATGACAGCACCCTGACACACGGCCCCGCGCGCGTGCGCGGCGGGCCAACCGGCCTTCGGCCGCGGAAGGTTGCCCCCGACGCCCCGGGTACGGCATGCGCCGACAGCGCTACGGCCCGACCGGGCCGATGTGGCCGGGGTGGGCGGCGGGCGTGCTCGGCAAAACGCCGGCCACGTGCGTCGGAAGGGCCGCAAGCGGTGCGAAGCCGACAGGAAAGCCCGGACGCGCGCCGGCCCGCGCCGCGGCCGGCGCGAGGCGCGCCCGTCAACCGGCCGGCCCGGGTTGTTTCGCCGGGTGGCGAAACATTCGGTGGGGCCGGGCCCGGCGGCCAGTCTGTAGCGCATGTCGATGATCGGTTTGCCCCGGCAGTTCGTGCGCACTCGGCGGTTCACCTCGGGTCTGCCCACCGCGTTCACCGTGTCCGGCGACGGTGCGTCGGTGCTGTTCCTGCGCAGTCGTTCCGGGGAGGATCCGGTGGGCTGCCTGTGGTGTCTGGACCTCGACACCGGCGCCGAGCGGCTGCTCGTGGATCCCGCACGCTCGGCGCAGGCGGCCGGCCGGGCCGGGATCGCCGCGTACGCCACCGACGACGCGGCTCGGCTCGCCGCGTTCGTGCTGCCGGACGGGTTGTGGGTGGTCGACGTGCCGACCGGGCGTGCGCGTCGGTTGCCCGTCGAGGGGCCGGTCGCCGACCCCCGCCTCGACCCGGCCGGGCGGCGGATCGCCTATCTGGCCGACGGTGCGCTGCGGGTGGTAGAGGCGGACGGCACCGGTGACCGGGCGGTCGCCGAAGCCGACGGCACCCACGTGCGTTTCGGGGTCGCCGAGTATGTCGCGACCGCGTCGATCGGCCGGGACCGCGGCTACTGGTGGTCCCCGGACGGTACGCGGCTCCTGGTCGCCCGCGTGGACGAGAGCGAGGTGCCGATCCGCTGGCTCGCCGACCCGACGGATCCGGGTGTCGCGCCGCGCGCCCTGCGCTACCCGGCGGCGGGCGACCCCAACGCCGAGGTCACCCTGTGGCTCGTCACCCTCGCCGGTGAACGCGTCGAAGTGCCCTGGGACCGAGCCGGGTTCGAATACCTGACCGCCGCCGGCTGGGACGCCCACGGCCCGTTCGCCGAGGTGCAGAGCCGCGACCAGCGCACCGTCCGCGTATTGGCCGTCGACGAGGTGGACGGCCGTACCCGCCTGCTCGCCGAACGGCGGGACCCGCACTGGGTGCACCTGCTGCGCGGCACCCCGGTACGGACCGCGTCCGGCGCGCTGGTCGGGCACTCCGACGCCGACGGCACCCGCCGACTCACCCTGGACGGCGTACCGATCACCCCGGCGGGCTTGCACGTGCGCGAAGTGTTCGGGGTGGACGGCGACGACGTGTTGTTCGGCGCCGCCGACGACCCCACCGAGGCCGGGATCTGGACGTACCGACCGGGCGCCGGCGCCGAACGGCTCGACGGGGAGGCGGGCGTACATGCCGCCGTGCGCCGCGCGGGCACGCTCGTACACACGGCCCGGACCCCCGATCGCCCGGGCGCCCGCACGCACGTGCTGCCTGTGGATCGCCCCGCCGTGCCGATCCGCTCGTATCCGGCCGAGCCGGTCCTGCGGCTGCGCGCCACCCGGATCATCACCACCGAACGCGGCCTGCACAGCCAGGTGTTGCTGCCGTCATGGCATCGCGCGGGCGACCCGCCGCTGCCCGTGCTCGTCGACCCGTACGGGGGTCCGGCCCTCCAGCGGGTCACCGCTCAGCAGGCGCCGATGACCTTCGTTTCCCAGTGGTTCGCCGAACAGGGCTTCGCCGTGCTGATCACCGACGGCAGCGGGACGCCGGGGCGCGGTCCGGCCTGGGAGCGCGAGGTGGCCGGCGACATCCTCGGCCCGGTGCTCGCCGACCAGGTCGCCGCGCTGGCCGAAGTGGTGCGACAGCGGCCCGAGTTGGACGCCTCGACGGTCGCCGTGCGGGGTTGGTCGTTCGGCGCGACACTGGCCCTGACCGCCATCCTGCGCCGCCCGGACGTCTTCCACGCCGCGATCGCCGGCGGCGGCGTCACCGACCAGCGCCTGTACGACACGCATTGGCGCGAACGTTTCCTCGGCCGTCCCGACGAGCACCCCGAACGTTACGCCGCCTGCTCACCGCTGTCCTCGGCCGCCGAGTTGCGCCGACCCCTGTTGCTGATCCACGGGCTGGCCGACGACAACGTCTGGCCGGCCAACACATTGCGCCTGTCCGGCGAACTGCTCGCCGCCGGACGGCCGCACGAGGTGTTGCCGCTGGTCCGCACCGGCCACGCGCCCACGGACGAAAACCTCTTCGAGAAGTTGTTGGCCCATCAACTCGACTTCCTGCGGCGCCATTTGCGACTCCCACCACGCTGAGCGCCCAGCCGGGCGGGCAGCGGGGACGACATGCGGGCGAGTCAGCCGGTGGCGCTCGGGTACGGCCAGGGGCTCCCCAACTCGGCGTGCAGTTGCCGTCGGAAGGCCACTTCGAGGTCGGGGTCGACGTCGAGCACGATGTCGGGGTCGAGGTCGGTGTCCGCTCCACCGGGGGACCCGCGCCCCGGCTCGCTGCATCTCTGCGACCGCCTCCACGCTGTGGTCCTCCCAATACCGCAGCACCACCACCGCCCGGTCCCTCGGCGCCAACCGCATCAGCGCGTCGATCAGGGTCAGCCGTACGTCCGGGAGATCGGCATCGGCGGCCGTGTCGGGGCGGCGCTCCAGGCCCGCCGCGTCGATGCCGGGCAGCTCGGTGGAACCGAGTCGGCGCCTGCGGTCCAGGTAGGCGTTCAGGAGCACCCGCTTCGCGTACGCGTGCGGCTGGTCGGTGTGCTCTATGCGGCGCCCGTCGCGGCGCTGCCGTCCCATCCCGACCTCCCCTCCTGTCGCGTCCGTCCCTGATCCATACGCATCCGGAGGAGGGGGCGGATGCACGTGTCCTGCGCCACAGCGCGGACGGGTCGGCCGGGGGTCGCCCTCGCGGACTCGTACGCGTGTCGCAATCGGTCCCCCAATTGGCATGTCGGGCCGGTCATACCGACATCGAACGGGCCATACGTTGGTTCGGTCGACGCGAAGTAGGCGTCCGGGACTCCTTCGGGGGCGCGGGAGGGGTTTCGCCGTCACGGGGCGGCGAAACCCCTCCCTTGTTTGTGCGGGGTTGACCGAGGGCGGGAAATTGACCCATCATTTCGTCCTCGAAATGCACCATTGTGAGGGTCGAAAGCGGCCGTAGATTGGTGTCAACGAACGGCGGGGCCGGGCGCCGAGGAAGCAGCGAAGCGCCCCCACCGTCCGTACGCATCACCTCGATCGGCACCGGTCGACCGGTTCACCGCTCTCCCGCACGTCCGTACGCAAGGAGCCACCATGTCCGCGAACACCTCGAACACCGCCGCCGCCACCACCGGCGAGGTCCCCGTCCTGGTCCGTACCCGGGACGCCGAGATCATCCAGGACGGTCCGACCAGCCTGATCACGCTGCTGGCCGACACCCCCGGGCTGACCGCGAACCTGGCCACGTTCCGCAAGGGCTCGCCGGGCGCGCCCGCGCACTTCCACACCCGGGCGAGCGAGATGTTCCACGTCACCGAGGGCACCATGCGCATCCTGCTCGGCGAGGAGATCGTGACCCTGGAGACGGGCGACTTCCTCCTCGTGCCGCCGAACACCACGCACGCCTTCGCCCCGGCCCCGGACACCGAGGCCAAGATGCTGGTGGTCTTCACGCCCGGCATGGACCGCTTCGACTACTACCGCCTGCTGGAGCGGGTGCACCGCGGCGAGGCCGACTTCGCCGAACTGCGCGCGACGTCCGAGCGGTTCGACAACCACTACGTCGACAGCCCCGTGTGGCGCGAGGCCATCGCCGGGAAGTGAACCCACGCACCATGACGCAGGGCCCGGACCACCTCACGTGGTCCGGGCCCTGCGTGTTTCACGCGGACACCCCCTACGGGTGCATCGCCGCGCCCTTGCAGACCTTGTCCACCGCGTTGCGCGGCCCGTACACGGCGATGCCGACCAGGTCCAGATCGGCGCGCGGCACCGCCCGCACCGCCGCGCGGTTGTCCCGGTCGTTGCCGGTGGCGAACAGGTCCGAGGTGAACACCGCCACCGACAGGTCCCGGCCGAGGGCGCGGGTGTGCGCCGTGTTCAGCAGTTCCTTCCCGGCCTCGAAGATCAGTACCGGCTGGCGGAACATCGGCAGGTACGCGGTGTCGTCGGCGTCCGTGTACGGCTCGCCGATCACCTCCGGCACCCGGGTGCCCAGGCCACTGACCAGGAACGCCGTCACGTTCAGTCGTTGCCAGGCGGCCAGGTCCTCGCGCAGCAGGACGGCGATCTTGGTGTCGAAACGGATGGGCGCGTTCTCGGCGTGCTCGGATTCCATGCCCGGAAGTCTTCCGGGGCCCGCATCGGCCCGTCTTGTACGATCCTGACATGGTTGCCGGTGCGGAACTCGTGGCATGGCGGCCACCGGTGGCCGGCGTCACCGAGGTGCTGCACGCACACATGACCGACCACGCCTACCCGATGCACACACACGCCGCGTGGACGTTGCTGATCGTCGACGACGGCATGATCCGCTACGACCTGGACCGGCACGAACACGGTGTGTTGCGACAGACCGTGAGCCTGCTGCCGCCACATGTGCCGCACAACGGCGCCGCGGCCACCGCGACCGGGTTCCATAAGCGGGTGTTGTATCTGGACTCCTCGCACCTGCCCCACTCCCTGATCGGCCCGGCCGTGGACCGACCGGTGTTCGACGATCCGGAATTGCGCCTCCGGCTGGATCGGCTGCACCTGTCGCTGGCCTGTGCCGGCGAGGAGTTGGAGACCGAGAGCAGGCTCGCGTTCATCGCCGAGCGGCTGCGCACCCACCTGCGGGGCCGGGTCGGCGCACCGCCGGAGGTGCGCGATCCGGGCCTGGCCCGCCGATTGCGGGACCTGCTGGACGAGCGTTACGTCGAAGGTGTCACGCTGCGCGAGGCGGCCGAGGTGCTGTACGCGCATCCCACCCATCTGATCCGGGCCTTCGGCCGGGAGTTCGGCATCGGCCCGCACCAGTATCTGACCGGCCGTCGGGTCGACCTGGCCCGCACGCTCCTGCTCGACGGCATGCCTGCGCACACCGTCGCCACCGCCGCGGGATTTTATGATCAGTCGCATCTGAACCGGCACTTCAGGCGTGTATTGGGTACCAGCCCGGGCCGGTTCGCGCGGATCGGGGCCGGTGCGGTCGCGATGCGCGGGCGCTCGTCGGCGATCCCTACGACCGCCCCGGGCGATCGCCGCCGACCTCGGCCCGCGCCCCTGTCCGGCACCCCTGTCGGCCCCTGACCGGTCCGCGCTCGACGGCCGATCGTCGGTGAGCTGTGGTGGGGTGGCCCTCGCGATGCCGCCCGGAACCCGGGCGGGAACACGGCGGACGGCCGGTGGGTCCGACAAGCAAAGGGGAGGCGAACAGTGACGCAGGAAGCCGCGCGGCGATCCGACCCGGCCGCGGAGGTGCTGCTCGGACTCGCGGTGGCGAGCGGCGAGCCGGGCGACGCGGGCCGGCTGCGGCATCGACTCGGCGTGCGCGAGCCGGCCTGGTTGGCCGATGCGGCGCTGCCGATCACCGCACGTCGTCGGGCGGTGCGCGATCCGGACGTGCCGGTGCGCCGCGCGGTGGCGCGCAACCCCCGGGCCACCCCGGCCGATCTGGCCGCGCTCCTGGAACGGCCCGACCCGGTCGTCGATCGCCTGGTCTACCGGCACGCCACCGCGCTGCCGTGGATGCGCCGGGAGATCCTCGCCCCGGGCCGACACCCGGATGCGAGCGCCCTCGCGGTGTTGTGGGAGGAGATCCGCGCCTGTGCCGAAGACCCGCCGGACCATCCGCACTTCGTCGGCGCGGCGGTGGTCTCCGGCATCCCGGCGCTGATCGAGCACGCACTGCGCACCCAGGGCGCGCGGCTGACCCGCGCCGAGCAACTGCGCGGTCTGCTCGGCATGTTCGCCGAGCCGGAGCGGCTGCGCGCGCTGCTCGGCGAGGTGCGGTTTCGGCCCGGCGTGCCGTCCGAGCCCGGCAGCGCACCCGGGCCCGGTGTCGCCGACCTCGCCGCCGCCGCGCTCGCGTCCGGGGACGACGGGCCGCTGCGGGCCGCGGTGCTCGCCGCGGAGGGCTCGGCCGGGTTGATCGCGGGGCTGCGGGCCCGCGAGCCGGAGCCGACCTGGCGCCGGCACGTCGACTGGACCCGGCTGCCGGCCGCGCACCGCGCCGACCCGCTGCCCGAGTCGGCCGCCGTCGCGCTGGCCGCCCGGCCGGACTGTCCCGAGGTGCTGCTCGCCGAGTTGTATCGGGCCCACCCGGCCGCGGTGGCGCACGTCGCCCGCCCCTCGGTCGCCCTCCTGGAGGCCGCGGCGCACCTGCCGGGCCATGTCGAGGCGACCCGGATCGCCGCCGCTGCCGCCGCGTCCGGACTGGCCGACGAACGACACGCCGCGCCGATACCGAGCCGCGTGGCCCCCGCCCGCGTCGGGGTGGCCATGCTCGCCGAACTCCCGCCCGGCCGCCCGCTCGCCGAGCTGATCCACCGTCACCTGGGTTGTTCGGCCGACCGCTGGGCCGCCCTGCGCGGCGCGCTGTCCCGCTACCGGGGCACCCTGGCCGACCTGCTGACGGGCATCGCCGACGGCACCGTGCCCGGCTCCGGAAACGCCCCTCCTCCGGCGCTGTCCCGGTCCTACCGCTTCCTGCTCCACGCCGCCCCGCCCGAGGATCTACGCGCCCTGCTGCCGCACCTGCCCGACGAGTTGCTGCGCGACCTGCTCGGGCGCGGCCCGCTCCCCGAGCACGTCTTCGAGGCCGCCCTCGCCGGCCGCGACCCGAGAGTCTGCGCAGCGTCGGCGGCCAACTCGGGCCTGGATCCGCGCCGGCTGGGCCGGCTCGTCGGGCTGGACGAACCCCACGTGAACGCCGCGGTGTATCGCAACCACCACTGCCCGCTCACCCTGCGCCGCCGCATCGCCTCGGGCATGCCGCGCACCGCGGGTCGGACCGAACCGGTGCCACTGGACCCGGTGTTGCGCGCCGAACTGCTCGACTGCGCGGACCAGCGCCGACTCACCCCGCTGGTGATCAGCGGCGACCCGGAGCTGGTGCACGCCGCGCTGTACGCGTTGCCCTCCGCCGACGCGCGGGCGTTCGCGTTCCTGAAGGTGTGGCAACGCGGCGGCCCCGACGCGGCCCGGCGCCTGGTGGAACTGATCGGCGGACTCGGGCCGCACCGGGCCGACGCCCTCCCGGACCACCTCGAATCCGCGGATGGGCCGGGCCGGTTGGGCGCGGTGCGCATCCCGTACGAGGACCCCGACGCCCTGCCGAACGTGCTGGCCGGCGCGCGCGGGCGCAACGCCACCCGCCGGCTCCTGGCCACGCTGGTGCACGAGCCGTACGCGTACGACCTGCCGCGCCTGGTCGCCCGGCATCGGGAAACGCCGTTCGCGCCCGAGTCGATCGACGAACTGCTGCGCCACGAGGACGCCGTCGGCGAACCGACCCGCCTGCTGCGCCTCGCGGTGGTCAACCGGGCCTGCGGGACCACCGCCGAGGACCTGAACCGCGAGCCGATCGACCGGCTGCGCGAGGTCGCCTTCCACCGCACCGACGCCGGCTGGGTGAACGACTGCGTCGAGCACGAACTTCTGGATCCGATACGCCTGGTGGACACCGCCCGCCCGGCCGGCGAGGTGCTGCGCGCGCTGCCCAAGCTGACCCGGGACACCGTCGCCGCACCGGTCCGGGCCCGGATCGGCGCGCTGGTGCGGACCCGGCTCGCCGGGCACGTCGAGGCGACCGTGATCGCGCTGGGCCTGCTCGACTCGTTCGCCGGCACCGTCGGCGAGCTGATCGATGTCGCCGCACAGGCCGCCGGACCGCCGCCCGAACCCGGGCAACGCGCCGCCGCCGACGCCGAGATCGCCGAATCGGCCCGCGAACTGGCCGCGTCCACGCCGGCGTCGCGCACCCCCGAGCGGGTCGGGCCGACGTTGCCGACCCGGTGCGGGCGACGCGGCGCCCCGGACCGCAGTTGTGCGCTGGCCGCCGCGCATCTGTTGCGCTCGATGGTGCCGGGCGCGCCGATCCCCACCGATCCGGCCGTGCTCACGGTCTTCGCGGAGACCCCGGAGGCGGATGTACCCGGGCTGGCCCACCCGGACTGGCTGCGCGCGGCCTGCGCGGCGGCTCCCGTGGACCTGCCGCGCGAGCGGTTGGCCCGGCGCGATCCGGTCGGCTTCCGCGCCGGCGCCTCGGTCTCGGTGCGCTACCGCGCCGGGCTGGTCGGCCCCGCCGAGTTGATCGCCGGCACCCCCGCCCGCGCGTTGAGCACCGCGCGGCCGGGCGAGTTCTCCCAGCTCGCCCGGGAACCGCTGACCCGGGCGGTGCGCGCGCTGCTCGCCGAACACCTCGGCCACGACCCGCGCCGCTGGCTCGCCGCACTGGCGGTGATGGACAGCGACGGCGGCGAACTGCCGCTGCCCAAGCTCCTTGAGCGCGTCACCGCCGGCGCCCCGGAGCCGCCGGGGGACGGGCCGCCCGCGGTGCTCTCCGACGCCGGGTCGGCGCTGCTCGTCTACGCCGACGTGCGGGTGCTGCGCGCCGTCCTGCCGCTGCTCGCGCCCGGCGCGCCGAGCATCCTGGCCCGCGACGCCGAGCGGGGTCGGCATGTCAGCGCCGACCTGGTCGAGTACGTGCTCGGCCTGACCGACGTCGAGCCCGCGCTAATCCTGGCCGAGGGCGACGCCCGCTCGCCGCACACCCGACACGTGCGCGAACGCCTGCTGGCCCGGCGCGATCCGGCGCTGGACGACCGGCTGTACGGCGATGTGAAGCGGCGCGGCGACGTGGCCGAGCGGCGGCGGATCCTGGCCCGCGCGGCGGACGACCCCCGGCCGCTGTCCGCCGCGCTGCGGGCCCGGCTGCTCGAACCCGGCGTGTTCTCGGCGTATTGGGTGGACGCGCTGCGGGTCGCCGTCGAGGCGGCCGACGCGGACGTGGTCGAATCGGCGCTGGCCGCGATGTCCGGGAAGTTGTCCCTGCTGGACCAACTGCTCGCGGCCCGGAGCGTGTTGCGCTTCGGCGGCGCGCGTCGGCTACGCGCGGTGATCGATCGTGGCCTCCTGGGCAGCGGCGCGGCCAGGATCGCCGGCAAGGCACTGGAGGCGCACGATCGGGCGCTCGACGCCGGGGGGCGGGCCGGGCTCGACGTGTCCCCGCCGGCGCGCGCCGCGCTCGACGCCGGGTCGGCGGTGCTGAGCGAGCGGGTCGAGCGGGAGTCGTCGCCGGCCCGGCTGGTGGCCCGGCTGCGCGGGTGCCGGCGGCTGCCGGACGCGGAGCGGGTCCTGGATCGGCCGTACCGGCGCGACTGGGCGCTGCTGGCGCGAGAGCACGCGCGCGAGCCGTGGCCGGCGGGCGTGCGGCACGCGCTCGCGACCCGGCCGGACGCGCCCGACGAGATCGTGCTGTCGATGCTGGCCGACCTGCATCCGGCGGAGGCGTTCGCCGCGGCCCGGCGCGGTCCGCGCGCCGCCCGCGCCGTCACCGCGCTGGTGGTGCCCGACGGCGGCACCGCCGAGTGGCACGCGGAGGTGGAACGCCTGGTCGAGGCGGGCCTGTTGACCGGCCGCGACCTGGTGCACGAGGTCGGCCACGCGGAACGGGCGCTGCGCTACCTCGCCGACGCCCGGGCCCGGGTCGACCTGGCCGGTCCGGTGCGCGCGGCGGTCGACGCGGCATACGAGGAGGTCGCCGTACTGGCCGTCGACCTGCTGGGCACCGAGGACCGCTCGTGGCAACGCCTGTTCGCCGCACTGACCGAACAGGACGAACACTGGCGCCGCGCACACGGCCCGGCCGCCGGCATCGCCGGCCTGCTGACATACGCGGCCCGCGAACCGCTGGGACCGGCCTGACACGGGCCGGTCCCGCCGGCGCGGTGGGAGCGGCCTCAGCCGGCCAGGTTCTTCTCCAGGTCGCCCAGGATCGAGTTCGCCGCGACCACGCCGAGGCCGAGGTACCAGGTCTCGTCGGGGACGGTGACGGCCTTGCCCTTCTCCACCGCGCCGAGCTTCTTCCACAGCGGGTTGTCGGTGACCCTGCCCTGCGCGGTCTTGTCCGCCGGGCCGTAGGTGCCGACGAAGATCCGGTCGGCGTCCGCCTCGGTGATCCGCTCCTCGGACAGCTCCACCGCCAGGTCGTCGATGTTCTGGTTGGCCGGGCGCGGCAGGCCGACGTCCTGGAGCACCGTGCCGATCAGCGACTTGTTCGCGTACAGGCGGATCTTGCCCGGCATGAACCGCACCATCGAGATGGTCGGCTTGTTCGGACCGAGCTTCTCGCCGAGCGCCTTGGCCCGGGCCTGGTAGGCGTCCAGCTGCTGCTTCGCCTCGGCGGTCTTGTCCAGCGCCGCGGCGTTGAGCAGGAAGTTCTCCTTCCAGGTGTAGCCGGGGCGCACGGAGAACACGGTCGGCGCGATCTTGGCCAGCGTGGCGTACTGCTGTTCGGCGCGCAGCTTGCTGCCCAGGATCAGGTCGGGCTTCAGGTTCTCGATCGCCTCGAGGTTGAGGCTGTTGATCGTGCCGACCTTGGCCGGCTTGCCGGCCTTGCCCTCCAAGTAGGCGGGCAGTTCCTGGGAGCCGTCGGTGAACGCGACGCCGACCGGCTGCACACCGAGCGCGGCGACGTTGTCCAACTCGCCGGTGTCCAGCACGACGACCCGCTTCGGCCGCTCCTTCAGGACCACGTCGCCCATCGCGGTACGGATGGTGCGCGGGTACTGCCCCGGCGCCGCGTCGGTGCCCAGGCCTGTGGTGACCTGGCCGGCGTTGCCGAACTCCTTGCCGCCGGCGGCGACGGCGGGCTTGCCGCCCTTGTTCCCGTCGGACGAGTCCGAGCTGCCGCAGGCCCCGGTGAGCAGGGCGGCGGACAGGGTCACGGCGACGGCGGCGATCCGGCGGCGGGGTATCGGCATGGGTGCTGGTTCCTTGGCGCGTGGGGGACGCGGGTCGAACGCCGTGGTACGGCGGCGATCGACCCACCTGTGTTCAGGTAAGGCTTACCTTGCCTCACCCTAGAGGATGGTTGGCGCGGAACCGCCATCAGGGGTGAGAACGGGCATCCGGAACACGCGGTCGCACCCGTTGACGTGCGCTCCGCGAGGGCGCGAGACTCGGACATTCGGGGGAGGTGGGGACCGTGGGAAGCGCCGAGCCGACCGGACCGCCGGACTTCGAGGCGATCCGCCGTACGGAATACGGCTACCTCGACGACCAGGGCCTCGTCTACCTCGACCACACCGGCGCCGGCCTGGCCGCACGCCGCCAGTGGCAGGCGCACGCCGCACGCATGGCGGGCCGTACCTACGGCAATCCGCACTCCGAACACCCGGCGTCGGTCGCCTCCACGGACCTGGTCGAGCACACCCGCCGGGCGATCCTGGCGCACTTCAACGCCGATCCGGACCGCTACGCGGCGGTGTTCACCGCGAACGCCACCGGCGCCTGCCGACTGGTCGGCGAGGCCTACCCGTTCCGGCGCGGCACCCGGTTCGTCCTGCCGATCGACAACCACAACTCGGTGAACGGGATCCGCGAGTACGCTCGCGCCCGGGGCGCGCGCACCGAGTACATCGGCCTGTCCGGTCCCGAACTGCGCCTGGACGGCGAACGATTACGCGCCACGCTGGCCCGCCGCCGGGGCCTGTTCGCGTTCCCCGCGCAGAGCAACTTCACCGGCGTACGCCACCCCCTGGAGTGGATCGACGTCGCCCACGAGCACGGCTGGGAGGTACTGCTCGACGCCGCCGCGTACGCCCCCACCAACGTGCTCGATCTGGCCGTCGTACAACCGGAGTTCGTCGCCGTCAGCTGGTACAAGGTGTTCGGCTACCCGACCGGCGTGGGCGCGCTGATCGCGCGTCGGGACGCGCTGGCCCGGCTGCGTCGGCCGTGGTTCGCCGGCGGCACGATCGAGGCGGTCAGTGCGCAGGGCGGCTGGCATCGCATGGCCGACGACGAGTCCGCGTACGAGGACGGCACGCTCAACTTCCTGGCCGTTCCCGACGTGGCGCAGGGCCTGGCCTGGGTCGAGGAGGTGGGGATGACGGCGATCCACGAGCGGGTCGCCGCGTTGACCGCGCATCTGCTGGCCGGATTGGCCGAGTTGCACCATCACGGCGGCGAGCCGCTGGTGCGGGTGTACGGGCCGGGCACGACGGACGAGCGGGGTGCGACGGTGGCGCTCAACGTCCTGGACGCCGCCGGGCACGTGGTGGACGAGCGGGTCGTGGCGCGTGACACCGCCGCCGCCCGGATCTGCGTGCGCACCGGCTGCTTCTGCAATCCCGGCGCGGGCGAGGCGGCGTTCGCGATCGGCCGACGCACGCTGCGCGGCGCGGTGTTGCGCACCGCCGCGTCCGGCGGCACCCTCGACGACTATCTGACCCGGCTCGGTCTGCCCTCCGGCGGCGCGGTCCGGGTCTCGCTCGGCCTGCCGTCCACCCGCGCCGACGTGGACGCCTTCCTCGACTTCCTGGTCCGCGCCTACCGCGACCGAGCGGTCGACCCGAACGGACTGGCCCCGCGCCTGCGCTGTTGACCACGCCCGCGCACGCTCACCGCCCGGCCCGGGGGCAGCGGCGGGCCAGCACGACGCAGGTCGCGGCCACGAACAGCGCGGCGCAGCCCGCGAGTACCGCCCAGCCGAGCAGTGGCGAGTGGTCGAAGCTGTCCCCGTACGAGGCGAGCAGCGGCGGTCCGAGCGGGGAACGGCTGTGCGCCCAGCGGCCGGACAGGTCCAGGTCGCTGCCCAGGGCCTCGAACGCCCACCGGTTGGTCATCGCGTAGCTGAGGGTGTGTCCGATCGCGGGCATCCGGGGCACCGGGACGAACGCGCCGGAGAAGAGCACCTGGGGAAAACACAGCAACGGCAACATCAGCGTGGCCTGGCCCACTTCGGTCACCGCGGCGGAGGTCAGCAGCCCGAGCGCGAGCGCCGCGGCCGAGGCGAGCAGCAGCGTCACCAGGAGGGATCCGTACACGCTCCAGGACGCGGCGGGCAGCCGGTTCATCCCGCGCAGCACGGCGAGCAGCAGTACGTCGGCCAGTACCAGAATCGGGAGCAGCACGGTGAACTTGGCCGCGAGGTACGGCCCGATCCGCAGCACGGTCAGCCGTTCGCGGCGCACGATCGGCAGTTCCACGCAGATCTGCAACAGCCCGTAGGTCAGCCCGAAGAAGAAGCCGCCGAACGCGATCCAGAACAGGATCATCGCCGCTCCGGACGGGCTCGGCGCGAGCGGGTCGAAGGCGCCGGGGCGAAAGAGCATCGCGAACATGGCCACGATCACCAGCGGCGAGCCGATCAGCATCGCGGCGGTCAGCCGGTCCCGGGTGATCAGTTCGAGATCGCGGCGGGCCAGGATCGACCATTGGCGCAGCGGGTGATCGGCCTTTCCGGCGCCACGGGCCGGGCCCGGCCTGCGGACTGCCGGGGGTTTCGGGGCGGCGGAACGTGGCTCGGCCGGGTAATCGGGTGTGGGCACCGACCCGGCGACCGGGCCCGACCTGCCTCCCGGTCCGGCTGTCCGCTCCAACTCCGGTTCCAGAGCGCCCACTTCGGGTTCGAGCAGCAGTTCCGGCTCACGGCCCGCGTCCACGCTCGCCCCTCGGGACGCCACCGCGGCGTACACGTCGGCCTCGGTCGCCACGCCGAAGTGCGCGCACATCGCCCGGGGATCGCCGACGTAGGCGGGCCGTCCGTCGGGCGCCAGGAACGCCACCCGGTCGCAGCGGGCCAGGTCGGCCGGGGCGTGTGTGGTGAGCACGACGGTGGTGCCCGCGCGGGCCAACTCGTGCAGCAGGTCCATCAGTTCGGCTGCGGCGGCCGGATCCAGGCCGGACGTCGGCTCGTCCAGGAACAACACCCTGGGCCGGGTCAGCAACTCCACCGCGATGCTGGCCCGCTTGCGCTCGCCGCCGCTGAGCGTGCCCACCCGCTGACCCGCGCGCGCGGTCAGCCCGAGCGCGGCCAGGGTGCGCTCGACGGCGTCGGCCGGCCCCTCGTCGGCCGGTGCGCGCAGCGCCGCCGCGTAGCGCAGGCTGTGCGCCAACGGCAGCGCGCGGTGCAGGATGTCGTCCTGCGGGACATAGCCCAGGCCGCGCGCGTCGGGCCGCCCACCGTCGTGCCGCACCTCGCCCGCACTCGGCGCCCGGATCCCGGCCAGGGTGTCCAGGAGCGTGGTCTTGCCCGACCCGCTGCCGCCCGCGATCGCCGACACCTCACCGGCCTCGGCGACCATCGAGACGCCGCGAAGCACGGTCCGCCCGCCGACCGTTCGCTCCACATCGCACGCCGCGACCCGGATCCCGTGCCCTGCCATGAGCGCCCCCCGACGACTGCCCCCGAACCATCGACGGGTCATGTATAGCCCGTGCAACCGGCCCCGGACACCCCGCTCGGTGTGATCGGTATCGGGTTGCCGAGGTTCGTCGGCGCCGGGTCAGTCGTCCAGCAGCCGCATCCGGTGGGCCAGCGCGGCGGCCTCGCCGCGGGTGGCCACCTCCAACTTGGCCAGGATGTTGGACACGTGCACGCTCGCCGTCTTGACGCTGATGAACAACGTCTCGGCGATCTGCCGGTTGCTCCGCCCGTCCACGAGCAGGCCCAGCACCTCCTGCTCACGGGGCGTCAGATCGCCCGCCTGGTGCGCCGATCGGGCCGCGGCCGGGCTCGCGCCGGCGCGGCCGAAAGGTTCGAGTCGGGCCCGTCGGGCGAGCAGTTCGATACGTTCGCGCAGCGGCACGGCACCCAGGCGCACCGCCGTCTCGTGGGCCCGGCCGAGCACCTCGGCGGCGGCCGCCCGCTCGCCGGCGGCGACAAGCGCGGCGCCGAGGTCGGCCTGTGCCTGCGCGGTGGGATAGGGCTGCGTGGTCGCCTCCCAGCCCGCCACCACCTCGCGCCATCGGTCCACGGTGTCGGTGCCCTCGACGCGGTCCAGGCACGCGGTCAGGGTGCGTGCCTGGGTGCGGTCCAGCGCGCAGTCCTGGGCCAGCGCCGCGCCGGCCGCCCGGATCCGGGCGAGGTCGGCGCGGATCGCCTCGGTCGGCTCGTCGTCGCCGTACGCGCGGGCCGCCTCGATCAGCAGCGGGAAGGCGAACCGCTGGTTGCCGACGCCGAAGCCGGCCCGCAGTTCCGCGTCCAGGATCTCGACCACCTCGGCGCGCCGGCCCTGCGCGCGGGCCAGCGCGATCGCGGCGCCGGACTGCGGGATGCGGTGTTGCGCCTCCTGGTGCCTGCCGCGTGCGCTCTCGCGCGCGTGGGTCAGCGGGGCCGCCGCCTCGGCGATGTCGCCGCGGACCAGGTGGGTCATGGCCAGCATGCGTTCGGCGTGGCCGGTGGCGCAGCCGTCGGCGTTGTGCTCGCGGATGTCGTCCACCGTCCGGGCCACCTCGTTCCAGCGGCCGAGCGAGAACAGGCTCTCCGCGAGGTTGCCCAGGAGGAACGCGCCGGTGTTGCGGACCACGCCACGTTCCCGGGACAGGTCGAGCGCGCGGTGGAGCGCGGCGACCGACTCCTCGTGCCGGCCGACGCCCTCCAGGACGGAGGCCCAGTTGCCGAGCACGTAGATCAGCGTGTCCGGCTTGCCGCCCGTCGCCGCCTCCGCGACGCGGACCGCCTCGATGCCGTACGCGAGTGCCTGCGTCTCGTCCGGCTCGCCGGACCCGGTCAGGAACCAGGACAGCGCCTGGAGCGTGCCGGCGATCATGTCCTGGTCGTCGAGCCGGCGGGCGATCTCCAGGACCTGCCGGGCGATCTGCAGGGCCTCCTGGACGTGCCCCTCCAGGAAGTGGGCGCGGGCGCTGCGCAGGGCCACGCCCGCGTACTCGATCGAGTCGGGTCGGTCCTGCAACAGGCTTTCGGCGTGCTCCAGTTCGACCATGCCGGAGCCGCGGCCCAGCCGGTTCAGCGACTTCGCCCGCTGGGTCCACAGCAGCGCCGCCCGGAGCGGGTCGCGCTCCTCGTCGACGAGGTCCAACGCGTGGCGCAACAGGGCGAGTTCACGATCGCCGGAGTTGTCGTAGCGGGCCGCGACGATGGCACCGTCCAGGACCTGTGCGAGCGTGGTGCCGGTGGACTCCTCCGGGTCGGGGACCATGTCCCACATCGCGATCGCCCGCTCGTACAGCTCCCGCGCCTCGCCGAAGGCGTACCGGTCGGCGGCGGCGACAGCCGCGGTCAGGCTCGCGGGCAGTGCCTCGGCGGGACGACCGGCGGCGGTCCAGTAGCGGGCCCGGCGCTCCACGTGGTCGCGGTGCGGGGACAGTTCGCCGCGCTCCACCAGGGCGTCGTGGGCCCGGGCGAACGCCGCGTACATCCGGGTGCGCTCGCCGGGCAGCAGGTCGCCGAGCGCCGCCTCGCCGACGAGCGCGTGCCGGAAGGTGTAGCCCTCGCCGTCCGCGTCGGAGACCAGGACGTGCCCCGACACGGCCGCGCGCAGCGCCGTCTCCAGGGTGTCCGGGTCGAGACCGGCCACCTCGGCGAGCAGCCGGTGCTCCACGCCGATGCCGCCGACGGCGGCCAGCCGAACCACACGGCGGGCCTGTTCGGGCAGTTGTTCGATCCGGATCAGGAGCAGGTCGCGGAGCGTGTCGGACAGGTCGGTGAGCCGCCCGTCGCGGATGCCGGCGGCCAGTTCCTCGACGAAGAACGCGTTGCCCTCGGAGCGTTCGAACACCTGCCGGGTGAGGGCGCGCGAGGGGGTCTCGCCGAGCAGGCCGGTGAGGTGCCTCTCCACCTGCGGCAGGGTGAGCCGGCCCAGCTCCACCCGGGCCACCGAGCGGATGCGTTCCAGCTCGGCGACCAGGCGGCGCATCGGGTGGCTGCGGTCCATCGCGTCCGCGCGCAGCGTGCCGACCAGCAGGATCCGTCCCCGGCGCAGCGAGCGGACCAGGAACGCGAGCAGTTCACGGGTGGCCGAGTCGGCCCAGTGCAGGTCCTCGAAGGCGATCACGAGGGTGCGGTCCTCGCCGGCGCGCTCCAGCAGGCGCAGCGCGGACTCGTACAGCCCGGCCCGCTCCGGGGCGGGGCCCACCACGGGTTCGGCGGCGAGCGTCGGCGAGATCCAGGCCAGCTCGCGGCGGCGGTCGCCGACCACGGCGTCGAAGTCGTCGCCGAGCGTGGTCGCCAACGCCCGCAGGATGGCCGAGAACGGCGCGAACGGCAGCCCCTCGGCACCCAGTTCGAAACAGGCCCCGACCGCGACCACGGTCGGCTGCGAGCGATCGGCGGCACCGGCCAAGAACTCGTCCAACAACCGGGTCTTCCCGACCCCGGCCTCCCCGGTGAGCAACACGACCCGGGGCTCCCCGCCATCGGCCTCGCCAAGCGCCTCGACAAGCCGCCCCATCTCGGACTCACGACCAACAAACAGCGGCATCCCGACAAGAACAGTCACACAACGCAGCTTCCCACGCCCCCTGACCAAACGAACGGCACGGGTAGCAACAACCCACCCCTCCGGCAGCCCGTCGGCCGGGCGGTCGGGGCGAGCAGGCGGGCAAGCCGAGCAGGCCGCCGCGCGGGAAGCGAGGAGCCAGGCAAGCGGGCCGGCGAGTAGGCGGGCGAGCCGGCCATCGGGCGGTGGGTGGGCTTTCGGACCGGCGGGTCCGGGGTGGGTGGGTGGGGGGTGGTGGGGGTGTGGCGCCGGGTCAGGTGGGGGTGGGTCGGGTTCGGTGGAGCCATTCGGTGCGGGTGATCGTGTATTCGACCTCGCCGTGTTCGGAGCCCTCGATCGGCTCGGGCCAGTTGTCGAAGTATGTGCGTCGCAGGGTCAGGCCCAGCTTTTCCAGCACCCGTCGCGAGGCCCGGTTCACGGACATCGTGTTCGCGGTCACCTCGTGCGGTCCCGGCTCGGCGAAGCCTCGGTCGAGCAGCGCCCCCGCACCCTCGGTCGCGTAGCCCAGCCCCCACGCGTCACGACGCAGGCGATATCCCAGCTCGACCACGTCGACACCGTTCTCGGCGAGCGGACGCAGCTCGAACCACGCAACGAACCGCCCACCGTCCCGCTCCCGCGCGGCCCAGAAGCCCGGCCGGCCCCACGCCGGGTACACGTGCCGCAACCGAGGCAGGACCCGCTCCCGAACGGCCTCGACCGACGTCGGCCGCCCGCCGTCGATGAAGCGCATGACCTCCGGGTCACCGTCCAACTCGACCAGATGCGTCAGGTCCGACTCGACGAACGCCCGCAACTCCAGCCGCGGCGTCTCCAGAAAGATCGACATCCCGCCATCCTGGCCGACGCCCCGGCGCCGAGCCGGCGAATTTACCCGTCCGGCGACCCCGGTGCCCGCTCGGCCGCCCGGCCCTCATACCATGGCCGGCGATCCTCTCGCCGCTGGGCGCTCATGGCGGGCAATCTCCCCGGAAGGACCCGATCCATGGCCGCCGTCGCGACCCGGCTCCGCATATCGTCCTGCCTCGCGCGCGCCGGTGGCATACGCGGCGGCCGCATACCCGGCGTGCGTGCCGGCGACCGGTGGGTCGCCGTCGGGTTCCTCCTGCTCGCCGTCTGGCTCTACCACGACCTCTGGGCCGATCTCGATCACGCCTACCTGGCCTCCGCCGGCCAGGACCAGAACATGTGGGAGTGGTTCTTCGACGCCACCGCCGACGCGGTGCGCGACCTGCGCGATCCGCTGATCTCGGACCTGCAGAACCACCCGCTGGGCGTCAACATGATGGCCAACACGGCCATGCTCGGCCTAGGCGTACCGCTGACCCCGGTGACCCTGCTGTTCGGCCCGACCAGCACATGGGCACTGGTGCTCACCGGCGGCCTGGCCGCAAGCGCGTTCGCCTGGTATCGCCTGTTCATCCGCCACCTCGTGCGACATCGCGCGGCGGCGGTGATCGCCGGCGGGTTCTGCGGGTTCGCGCCGCCGATCGTCGCGCACGGCAACGCACATCCGAACTTCGTCGTGCTCTTCGTGATCCCGCCGATCATCGGCGCGGTGATCCGGCTGTGGCGCGACGAACGGCCGGTGCGCAACGGCATCGTGCTCGGGCTGCTGATCGCGTTCCAGATCTTCATCGGCGAGGAACCCCTGGTGTTCGCCGCCACCGGCCTGGTGGTGTTCGGGTTCGCCTACGCACTGGCCCGCCCCGAGGCGGCCCGGGCGGCGGCCCGACCGCTGGGCACGGGACTGCTGATCGCCGCCGCCGTGTCGTTCGCACTGGTGGCGTATCCGCTCTGGGTGCAGTTCTTCGGGCCGCAGCACTACTCCTCGCTCGAACACGAGTCCGGCAACGACCTGGCCGCGTTCACCGCGTACGCGAGCGATTCCCTCGCCGGCGACCGGAGCAGCGCGGCGGCGCTGTCCGAGGGCCCGACCGAGGAGAACGCGTTCTTCGGCTGGCCGCTGATGATCCTCACCGGATTCCTCGTCGTCTGGCTGCGCCGCGAGGTGGTCGCGCGAGCGGCGACGATCACCGCCCTGGTCGCGGCACTGCTCTCGCTCGGGCTGCGGATCGTGGTCGACCACGAGAAGACCGGCATCCCGGGACCGTGGCAGCTGGTGAACAAGTTGCCGCTGTTCGAATCGATCCTGGAATCCCGGTACGCGATGGTCTGCGTCCCCGCGATCGCGGTCCTGCTGGCGATGGCCACCGACCGGGTACTGGCCTCGGTCCGGGATCGACCCGTCACCGAGCGCGAGTTGCCGGTACGGCTGATCTGGGCCGGCGTGCTGACCATGGCCCTGCTGCCGATCGCGCCCACCCCGCTGGACGTCGTCGACCGCCGCCCGGTACCGGCCTTCTTCGCCGACGGACGGTGGCGCCCGTACGTGGACCACGGGTCGGTGGTCGTGGTGCCGCTGCCGAGCGTGGTCGAGGCGTCCGCGTTGCACTGGCAGAGCGTGGCCGACCTGGGCTTCCCGCTCGCGGAGGGCTACTTCGTCGGCCCGTGGGGTCCCGACCGGGTGGGTGTGTACGGCGCCGACTACAGCCCGACCTCGGCGCTGCTCGGTCGGGTCGCCTCCGAGGGCAAGGTCCCCGAGATCACCGACGACCAGCGCCGCGAGGCCCGCGAGGACCTGGCCCGCTGGCGCGCCGACGTGGTCGTACTGCCCCGGCACCCGCACGGCGCGGAGCTGGCCGGCACCCTGACCGCGCTGCTCGGTCCGGGTCAACGGGTCGCCGACGTGCAGGTATGGGACGTACGACCGCTGGTGGCGGCGGCCCGGGCCGGATAGGCCGGGCCGAACCGGCCCGAAACCGCACACCGGATCAGCGGTATCTGGCCTCGATCTCGGCGAAGTACGCCTTGGCGAGCCGCAGAAACCGCGCTTCGCACAGCGCGATCTCGTCGCCGAGCCGATATCCCAGGACGGACCGCGCGGGATCCAGCCGGATCTGCGTGTCGCCGACCAGCCGACCGGCATGCGCCGTCAACGATCTGGCCAGCACCCGGACCTCGTTGACGGGGTTGCCGTCCTTCTTCTCCAGACTGCGGCTGCGGTTCGCGAAGAAATGGTCCAGGGCCAGGACCAGGTTGTTGAAGAACTCCGGCTCGAACGCCTCCAGCGCCGTCTCGAACCGTGTCGCGGCCGCGCCGGACAACCGCGCCCCCGTCGCCGCCAGTGCGTGATACGTGTCGACCTGGCGCTCGATCGAGGCCCGACACGCATCGATGTAGGTCTGGTCGTAGCGGTTCACGCACACCACGCCCGCCACCTCCCGATACTCGACTGCGTTATCCGACTGACGCGCCCCGTCCCGTGAATGTGACCGCGCACTCGCGCTACGCTGCCGGGCGTGTGTTCCGATCTGGTGTGGTATGTCGCGTACGGGTCCAACATGCACGCCGCCCGGCTCGACTGTTACCTGCGCGGCGGCCGGCCGCCCGGCGGCGTCCGGAACTATCCGGGATGCCGGGATCCGGCCGCACCGCGCGCGACGCGGCCGGTGGTGATACCGGGCCGGATGTACTTCGCCCTCGAGTCGAGGGTCTGGACCGGCGGAATGGCCCTGTACGACCCGCTGGACCCGGGTCGCACACCCGGCCGGGCATACCTGCTGACCCTCGGGCAGTTCGCCGACCTCGCCGCACAGGAGATGCACCGCGCCCCCGGGCGCGACCTCGACCTCGGCGACATGGCGACCACCGGCCGGGTGACCCTCGGCCCGGGCCGCTACGAGACGGTGGTCCGCGTCGGTACGGCCGACGGCCTGCCGATACTCACCCTGACCACGCCTTCCCGCAGCGCCGATGTGCCGTGGAACGCCCCCGCCGCCGCATATCTGCACCACCTGAGCGCCGGTCTCGGCGAGGCGCACGGCTGGTCCCGCCGGCGCGCCGCCCGCTACCTCGCCGGCTGCCCGGGCGCGGCCGGCACCTGGACCGAGGACACGATCGCCGTGCTGCCGAGCCCACCGGACCCGCCGTGCCCGCCCGGCCCGCCGAGTTGACCGTCCCTCAGCGATAGTCCGGATTCTCGAAGTCGTACCGGCACCCGGCGTCCCACCCCGCCCGCTGGTTGCCGTACGCCGGAATCCCACCCGCGTCCTTGAGCAGCCGGGCCAGGTGCAGCAGATTCCAGGTCATGAAGGTGGTGTTGCGGTTGGTGAAGTCGTTGTCCGGACCCCCCGACCCGGGATCCAGATACGACGGCCCCGGCCCGGCCTCGCCCATCCACCCCGCGTCCGCCTGCGGCGGGATGGTGTAGCCGAGGTGCTGAAGGCTGTACAGCACGTTCATCGCGCAGTGTTTGACGCCGTCCTCGTTCCCGGTGATCAGACAACCGCCGACCCGCCCGTAATAGGCGTACTGCCCGGCCTCGTTGAGCAGGCTGGAACACGCGTACAGCCGCTCCACCACCCGCTTGAGCACCGAACTGTTGTCGCCGAGCCAGATCGGCCCGGCCAGGACCAGGATGTCCGCGTCCATCACCCGCTCGTACAACTCCGGCCACTCGTCGCTCGGCCACCCGCGCTCGCGCATGTTCGGCCAGACCCCGGTGGCGATCTCGTGGTCCACCGCCCGGAACTCGTCGACCGCGACCCCGTGTCGGGTCATGATGCCGCGGCTGATGTCCACCAGGCCCTGGGTGTTGCTGACCTCCGGGGAACGTTTGAGGGTGCAGTTCACGAACAGCGCTCGCAGGTCGTCGTAGCGCGCGGGCGGTGGTCCGAAGTCGGGCATCGAAGGCTCCTCGTTTCTCGTGTCTCGTGTCTCTTGTCTCGAAGGCGGTGAACGGGGGTGACGCGGGGCCGGCGCGATGGACGACCGAGGACGTCCCGGCGCCGGCCTCTCGCATCCGATCACCCCGGGAGGGCATATCCCCCCGCACCTCGCCCACCGCCCCGCCCCGGCCCACCCGCTCGGCGCAACAGCGGCGCCCGTCGGCCGACTCCCCGCCCGCGGTTCCGATCCGGCATCACCCCCCGCGATGTCCACGGATCGGTTGATCACGGCGAGCCGGTGGTCTTGGATGGCCGTGTATCGCGCATGTATGGCGCGTATCGCATCGGTGACTCGGGGGTTACGGCATGACGACCGATTTCGACTCGATACTCAATCCGGGACTGCCCCGAGTGAAGGTGGACGGCAGCACGTTCGCCGCCACGAACAGGCCCGACCCGCGCCCGGGTTGCGCACCGCAGGCACCCGACGTACATGTCGAGCCCGGCACGTTGGACACCGCCGCCGGCCGACTGCGGGAGATCGCGGGGGACTTCCGCACCACCGGCCTCAAGGGCGTCACCGCACTCGAACCGGTGACCAAGGCACTCGACGGTTTCGACCTGGCCAAGGCGGTGGACGCCGCGCACACCGCGTGGCACGACCGCACCATCGCGGTCGCCGACACCCTCGCCGGCCGGGCCGGGAACCTGAACACCGCGGCGACCGCATGGCGCAACACCGAGGGATCCGTCTGCACGACCTTCGGAGGCTGACGTGGTCGATTTCATCCACCTGCGTGACGTCGACCTGGGCACGCTCGTCACCGCGGCCGAGGTGTGGGCCACACTGCCCGACCGCATGCACACCCAGCACGGCGACGTGGACCGCGACGTGGTCGCTCCGCTCGCCGGCGGCGCCTGGAAGGGCGCCGAGGCCACCGCCGCGATCGGCGAACTCCGGGCCATGTCCGGCCAGATGGAGGACGCGCACACCGAGGCGGCGGCGCTGCGCACGGTGCTGCTCGACGCGGCGAGCGACCTGAAGACCGCCAAGGAGCACCTGACCAAGGCGATCACCGACGCGGCCGACCAGAAGTTGACCGTGAACGACAGCGGCGGCGTGCACTGGACCGCGCCGTCGTACGCGCGCAACCTGCCCCCGGACGACTACGACGCGGTGACCAAACCGCTCAAGGAGGCGGCGCAGGGCATCGCGGACCGGATCGGCAGGGCGCTGACCGAGGCCACCGCCGCCGACCAGCGCGCCGCCTTCGCGCTGAACGCGGACACGCGCGGCGACGACCCGAAGAAGTTCAACGGCAAGGCGGTCGGCGCGGGCCCGGCCCAGGACGCGCGCCGCGCGACCGACCTGGCCAATCGGCTGATGATGCTCAGCCCGGCCGAGCGCGGCGAACTGCGCAATCTCCTCGCCGCCAACGCCGACGACCCGGCGTTCGGTACCCCGTTCCTGAACCAACAGGGTCCGCGCGGCACGCTCTGGCTGGCGGGGATGATCGCCAAGCTCGGCGGCGGCGACGCACCCAAGGGCTTACAGGAGGACCTGAAGGCGATCCAGGCCGACCTCGGTCGAGTGCTGGCCGCCGGTACCGGAAAGGGCCCCGGGCCGCACGTCGATCGGGCGTGGGTCGACGAACTCATGCGGGCCGGCCGGGAGAAGACCGACATCGGGCTGTATTCGTTTCGGCCCTACGGATATCAACTCCTGGGCACCCTGCTCGACACCGGGCATCAGGACACCGATTTCCTGCGCTTGATCAGCCAGGACATGCGCGCCATGGAGCGGGACGATCCCGCCGTATGGATGAAGAACACGCCGTCGGGCGCGATGTACAACGGGTTCCGGCTCGACATCGCCGACGGACACGGGGCGGGTCTGGACCCGATGACCGGCCTGATGGCCGCCTTCGGCAACAACCCCGAGGCGTCGAAGGAGTTCTTCGATCCCGCCAAGCACCCCGGCGAGGTCGGCTACATGCTCAAGCGGCACTGGTTGCCGGACTGGGCCGGCGCGGGCCCGATCCCCGAGGGGTACAACCCGCCCGGACTCGACCAGTTGGGCCGGGCGTTGGAGGCCGCCTCGACCGGACAGACGCCCGGCGGCGGCTACGGACTGCCCGGCGGCCCGCATCCCCCGCACGACGAGACGATGCGGCAGATCATGCGGGACACGGTCGCCACGCTCGGCGGCGACGACGGCCTGCGCGGCAAGTTCGCGGCCAACCTGCGGGACAGCGTCGGCAACATGGTCGCGTCCTATATGGGCGACGGCGTGTACGACCAACTCGTCGCCAAGGACGGGCAGAACGGGGCGATGTTCCACGACCGGGACCTGATGCGGGTGATCACCGGCGCGGGCAACGACCCCGAGGCGTTCGCGGTGATGCACGGCGCCACCGTCGAACACGCCGCCGGCGTGCTGGCCGCACACCCGGTGGTCAAGGCGCCGGGGGCGCTGCCGGCGATGGACGTCGAGGCCCGGCAGGCGTTCAACGCGCTGGGCACGATGGACGGTCTGCGCGACGAGTCGATCGTGGCGGCGCGCGAGGCGGGGGTCACCGAGGCGACCTGGAACCGCAAGTACCAGACCCTCGCGAGTGCGCAGATCCTGAGCTACATCCCGCACGTCGGCGTTCCCGCCGGCCGGATGATGGACATCTACACGGCGCACGCCCTGGCCGCCGACACCGCCGCCCTCGAACACGGCTCCGGGCTCAGCCGGACCGAGAACTACTGGAGCGGCTGGTCGAGTTCGCAGGCGATGGCGGAGGAGTACGCGCGGGCGAACAGCACCAGCCCGGAGGAGATCGCCGACCTGGCCGAGGACCGCCGGGCCCAGGCGATGGACACCGCCGCCCGCCGACTGGCCCGCAAGTAGCCCGATCGAGCCCGCCGCCCACTCCCCGGGCGGCGGGCTCACCCGGATCCGGCGACGGCCTCGGCTGGTGAGGCGGGCGATCCGGGCGGCACGAGCCGGCCACTCGTGCCGTCGACGCGCAGATGGGGGCGCTCCCACGGACGGTCGGCGGCCAGGTGCGCGGCCTCGGCGGTGCGCCACAACCGCCAGAACCAGGCGAGTCCGGGCCCGTCGCGCTCCAGCGTGCGGGCGGCGGCGACCTCGGCCGGAGTGTCGACCAGGACGCGCAGCGCGGTGACCGTAGCGAGTTCCCGGCGGGCCGCGCCGACGCCCTCCAGGATCACCACCGGGGCGGCCGGTATCTCGCGGTAGCCGCCGATCCGATAGGCGGGCCAGTCGTAGATGTCGCACCGCGCCGGCTCGTGCCGGGCCAGCGGCGCCAGCAACTGCTCGCGCAACCGCGGCAGCCAGCCGAAGAAGTCGCCGGGCCGGGCGAAGTCGTCCAACCGCACCACGGGCGCGCCGGGCAGGTGCGCGGTGAGCGTGTCGGCGAACGTGGTCTTGCCCGAGCCGCCGATCCCGTCCACCGCGATCAACCGGGTCCGGCCGACGGACGGCGGGAGCGCCACGGCACACGCGCCCAACCGGGCAGCCGTCGCACACCGGCGCGGATCGAGCCGTTCGGGCCGTTCGGTGGGCATCGGCGCAGCCTACCCACCACCACGACCAGGCCCGCCGGGGGCCGGCGACCGCACACCCCGCTCCAGTACATTTGTACTTGTACATCTGTACAACTCGGTGGGGAGGGCACATGGCCTGGTTGTTCCTGGGGTTGGCGATCTCGTGTGAGGTGATCGCGACCAGTCTGCTCAAGAGCACCGACGGCTTCACCCGGCTGTGGCCGACGCTGGCCTGCCTGGGCGGCTATGCCGGCGCCTTCTATCTCCTGACGCTCTCGCTGCGCCAGTTGCAGGTGGGCACGGCGTACGCGATCTGGTCGGGGCTCGGGACGGTGGCGATCGCCCTGGTCGGCGCGGTGTTCCTGAACGAGCCGATGACGCTGCTCAAGGCGTTCGGGATGGCCCTGGTGATCGCGGGCGTGGTGGTGCTGAACCTGGGTGGTGCGCATTGACCGCGACCCGGGATCCGGAGGGCCGCCGGTTGCGGATCGTGCGCGGCGCCGTCCAGGCCATCGCCGAGGTGGGCGTCGGCAACACCACGCACCGCCTGGTCGCGGCGCGGGCCGAGGTCCCGCTGGGGGCGACCACGTACTACTTCGCGTCGCTCGACGACCTGGTCGCCGCGGCGCTGGAGTACGCGTCGGCGGAGACGGTGCGGATGGTGGACGACTGGGCGGCGCGGATCCGGGGCAGCGACGACGTGCCCGGCGTGCTCACCACGCTCACCGCCGAATACCTCGCGGACCGCCCTCGGGCGCTGGTCGAGTACGAGTTGTATCTGGCCGCGGCGCGCAGTCCCGAGCTGCGCGGTTTCGCGCGGGCGTGGGTCGAGGGGATCGGCGGCTCCCTGGCCGATCGGTTCGGATCACCCGCCGCGGCGGCGGCGGTCACGCTCCTGGACGGCACGATGTTGCAGGTGTTGACCCTGGGCACGCCGCTGGACGAGGAGCAACTGCGCTGGTCGCTGGCCCGCTGCCTGGCATCGTGAGCCGGACCCGGGCCCGCGCGGCGATGCTCGGGCGGGTCGTACGCATGCGGTAGGGTCGCAGCCAGCGAAGGGGAGTAGCCCCGCGAACCGGTCGTCGACATGCTGGAGCCCTCGGGCTCCCGGTGGCCGGGCCCGATCATCACGGGTGGGCGAGACCTTCGGCCAGGCAACGACGCGTCCGCGAATCTCGCGGACGCACCCCGTCGTGCCGGGCCGAGTGGTCCTCCAATCCGCCGAGCGGCGCTTCGTGAAGACCCGGGGCCCGGCTCTCGCAGAAAGCCACCCGGAATGCACCTCGACCTCCTGGCGATCCTGACCGCCTTCGGGCTGATCTTCCTCGCCGAGCTCCCGGACAAGACCATGTTCGCGTCGCTCGCCATGGGCACGCGCATGCGCCCGCTCTACGTCTGGTTCGGTACCTCGACCGCGTTCGCCGTGCACGTCGCGCTCGCCGTGGGCGCGGGCGGCCTGCTCGGCCTGCTGCCCGGTTGGATCGTCAAGCTCGTCTCCGCCGCGCTGTTCGGCTTCGGCGCGTTCATGCTGCTGCGCGGTGGTGCCGACGACGAGGACGCGGACGGCGGCGGGGCGCGGATCACCGGATTCCGGGCGGTGTTCTCGACCGCCTTCATGGCCGTGTTCATCAGCGAGTGGGGCGACCTGACCCAGATCACCACCGCCAACCTGGCCGCCACCAACGGCACCTGGTCCACCGCGATCGGCTCGGTCGCGGCGCTGATGTCGGTGTCCGCGCTGGCGCTGCTCGCCGGGCGGTTCATCGCCAAGCGCATGCCGTTGCAGACCGTGCAGCGGATCGGCGGGGTGTGCATGCTCGGCCTGGCGATCTGGTCCCTGGTCGAGGTCTTCGCGGGCTGACCCGGTGGGTGTTGCGAGCCGACCCGCGCGCGTTCAGGCCCGAGCGGCCGGGTCGTCCTCCGGCTCGGGGGTGGTGCGGCCGAGCAGGCGCTCGTAGCGCTGGCGGGCCGCCTGCGGGGTGCCCAGGCCCAGGCCGAAGGCGATCTCCTGCCAGGTCATCTCGCGCCCCCGGGCCATTCGGAGCAGCCCCGCCTCCAGGTCGTCCATCTCGCCCCTGGCCATCGGGATCAGGCTCAGCGCGGCGGTGATGTCGGCGTGGTCGACCGCCGGCTCGCCGTCGGCGGGCTGCGCGATACCGCCGAGCAGGAACGACACCAGCCGGATCGCCTCGTGCGGGCCGAGCATGTACGGGTGCACCTGCCGCGCGCGCTGCTCGTCGGTGGCCGCGTGCCGCTCGGCGATCCGGAACAGGGAGGCGTGTACGCGCCGGGCCCGCGCCTGCTCGGGGTCGGGCGCGGTGAAGGGGTCGTGGGATTCGGGGGTCGCGGGCGTGTCCGGAGTCGACGACATGGTCACAGCATGCCGAGACGCACGGATCGATGTCAATGGATCATGTCGCATGATTCGTGTTGAACACTTTGTTCATGTGGCTTGATTCCGCCCCCTACCCCCGCGTCGATCCGGCCTGGGTTGCGCCGGAGTGAAACCCGGACCCAGGAGCAGGAGACCGCACCAGTGACGGTCCCCGGCGCGTCCGTCCGGTGGAAAGCCCCTCTGCCGGGGCGTAGGCACGGGGGGGCGGCCGGCCCGATGCCCGGAATGTGATGTAGCCCGCATGGATAAAACGGACATAAATTATATAGCCGACTTCGGGTTGCAATTCATTTTCGGTGGCCGGCGACGGATCTCGACTATTTTCCGTTACCGCTCCGTCACGCCACTCTCCGAGATACGCCCTCGTCATCGCGGGTGCTTCCGACCGAAGCCGGCCGAGATGTCGCCTTTATTCCGCCTTTACGCTCCGCACAATGTCTGGGATTCGGTTGTGATCTCCCCATCGCATTGCCTACCTTTCTCGCCGATTCACCTTTCGGGTGAACCCTGCCGCCGGTACGCCGAATCCCGTCGCCGGCAGCGGGATGTCTACAGCGAAGAATCCGACGGGAGCGGGGGAACCAGGTGAATCGCCGTGGCCGGGATCGTTCCGGTGACGGCTAGGGGTGAAGTCGCGTGAAGCGACCGGGCTGCTCCAGTCCGAATCCGACAGCTCACCTCGTAGGCGACAGGAGAGGACCCCATTTCATGCTGTCCGCAAACGCTCGCCACCGAGCCGCCCGCCCCGCCAACGTCCGCCGCTTCGTCGCGGCGGTGGGCATCGCCGGCATGGGAGCCGTCATCCCGGTCGCCGGCGCCGGTGCGGCCCACGCACAGGTCCCCACCACCGACCAGGCCCCCACCGGCGCCTCCGCCGTGCTGTCGGCCACGCCGACCGCCGCGGTCGAGAGTGCCCCGGTCCAGGCCGAGGTCGCCGCGCCCGCGGCCACCACCGCCGCGGACAAGGCCCGCTACCTGGTCCAGGCCGGTGACACGCTGTCCCAGCTCGCGCTGACCAACAAGGTCTCCGGCGGCTGGCAGAGCCTGTACCAGCTCAACCGCGACGTGCTCCTGTCCGGCCCGGACCTGATCGAGATCGGCCAGACCCTGCGGCTGACCGGCTCGGCGCCCGCGCAGCCCAAGGCGGAGGCCCCGGCCAAGCCAAGCATCCAGGTCCAGCCGAAGACCACGGTCACCGGCAAGACCGCGCCGAAGCCGACGAGCAAGCCGTCGGTCGACGTCGCGGCCAAGCCCGCCGCCAAGCCCGCCACCGGCGGCTCGAAGGGCAACCAGGCGCCCACCGGCGGTTCCTCGAACGCGTCGAGCAAGGCCCTCCAGGCCGTCGCCTTCGCCAAGGCGCAGGTCGGCAAGCCGTACGTGTACGGCGCCACCGGCCCGAACGCGTACGACTGCTCGGGTCTGGTCCAGGCCGCGTACAAGGCGGCGGGCATCTCGCTGCCGCGCGTGACCAACGACCAGTTCGCCGCCGACCCGCACGTGTCGATCGCCAACCTGCAGCCCGGCGACCTGGTGTTCTTCTACTCGGGCATCAGCCACGTCGGCATCTACATCGGCGACGGCAAGATGGTGCACGCCGCCAACTCGCGCAAGCCGGTGGAGATCGCCTCGATCAACACCATGCCGATCGCCGGCGCGACCCGCCCGAACTGATCGCGCGACCCGGCCGCGGCGGCGCCCGGGTGAGCATCGCACAGCAGTGGCGGTAGCTGTGACAGCAGTGGCTCGGCGCCGTGCCCCCGACCGTGGTCGGGGGCACGGCGCCGTCGCACATCCGCTGCCTGCACGTGCGCCGGGTAGCTACTCCTGCGTAAGACGCGGTCGGGCGGTGAGTACCGCCATGTCCAGCGGCAGCGGTCGCAGGTCGAGCAGTTCGAAGCCGCCCTCGGCCAGCAACGCGCGATACTCCGCCACCGTGCGCTCGCGGCCCCGGGCGTTGGTCATCATCTGGATGTCGAAGCGCAGCGGCAACACCGACCCGCCCGCCTCGACGATCGGCCGTTCGACGATCGCCAGGCGTGCGTCGACCGGCATCGCCCGGGCCAGCGCCCGCAACACGACCAGGCACTCGGCATCCGCCCAGTCGTGCAGGATCCGGGCCAGCAGGTACACGTCTCCGCCACCGGGCAGCGGATCGGTGAAGAAGTCGCCGACCACCAGATCGCACCGGTCCTCGGCGGCCGATGCGGTGAGCAACTCCCGGGCGGCGTCGACCACATGCCCCCGCTCGAAGAGCACCCCGCGCGCGGTCGCATGCTCGCGCAACACGCGTAGGAGCAACTCCCCGTCGCCGCCCCCGACATCGACCACCGTCGCGGCCGGCGGCAGGTCCAGGGCGGCCGGCACCGCGTCGAAGACGATCGTGCCGAACGCCATCGCCTCCCGGAACAGCCGGGCGTCGTCCGGGTGTTCGGCGAAATATTCGAACGACTCCCGGCCGTGCACCCGGGTGAACGCGTCCTCGCCGGTGCGCACCGTGTGTTCCAGGCCGAGATACGACGTGAAGAACAGACCGCTGTACAGGTCCGCCAGCGCGGCCAACGATCCGTCCCGATCGGTGCGCAGCAGCGCACCGCGCTCGGTGAGCCGGTAGTGTCCGTCCGCCTCGACCCGCAACACCCCGTGCCCGGCCAGCAGGCGCATCAGCCGCCCCAGGCGGTCCGGTTCGGCACCCGCCGCCTCGGCCAGCTCGGCCACCGACCGGGACCCGTCGCCGAGGTGGTCGGCCAGGCCCAGCCGTGCCGCGACACCGATCGCCTGGGTCACCCACGCGCCGGTGACCAGGTGCAACATCTCCCGGGTCGGGTCCTCGCGCGGCGGATCCTCGTGCGCCGGCGAACCGGCCCGACCGGACGCCGGGTCCGGAGCCGCGTGGCGCCGCAGAACCTCGGGATACGAACCGGTGGCCAGGATCTCCAGGCGGCGCGGCCAGCGGTCCGAGGCCGGTTCACCGGTGCTGCGGAAGTACAGCACGAAGGTGTCCTCGTGCGGATTGAAGCCGCCGCCGTCCCGCAGTACCTCGTCCCGGGACACCAGCAGGTCGTGCAGATCCAGGAGGGTGACCGGAGTCGGCTCGACCACGCGGAAGGCGAAGTGCGTCTCGCCGTTGCGGGCGCGCTCCTCGGCCCGTAGTCGGGCGAAGTCGGCTCCCGGGACCGGTGCCACGGCGAACAGTTCGAGGTTGCGGCCCTCGCAGGCGGCGACCCCGTCGCCGGGCAGCGAGCAGCGCACGATGTGTACGTCGACCGATTCCGCGCGCAGGCCCAGGCGTTCGGCGATGCGGTTGCGAACGACGGTGCTGGGCACGACCTCGATGGTGCGTAATCCCCAGTGCGGCAGTCGGTCGAGCAGGTCGCCGAGCCGCTCCGGGAACACGAGCAGCGCGGCGTGGTCGAAGCGGCAGTGCCGGGACACCATGTCCACGACCGCGTCGGGAACTCCCGGCGGCAGCGCGGCCCGGAGAATGTCCGCCGCGCCGTGTCCGCACACGTGGTCGATCAACGCGCGGATACGGTCGGCGTCCGGATCGGACAGGTACTCGGGGGCGATCCCGGTCGGGACGGCCGTCGAAGGTGCAGGGTTCATCGAAGCTCCGTTTGTCCGTGGTCCGAGGGGTGGTGCGCGCGCGTCCCGAACGGCCCGGCGGGGGTGCGCGGGTCGGGGCGGGGCGCCCTGTGGAGGTATGGGGAGTCAGGAGGGTGGCGCCCGGGGAGGCGGATCCGGGGGCGGCGGGGCGTCACGTCGTCAGGTCGCCGATCGGGTCGTCCCCGGCCAGGGCGCCCCGGACCAGGCCCGGCGGTACGTCCAGCAGGTCGACCAATGCCCGGGCGTGCGGCGCCAGTCGGGCGCACGCGGCGTCGATCCGGGCCGACAGGGCGCGGACCTCGTCGGCGGTGAGCAGACCGGCGGCCAGGAACCAGCCGTCGTGTGCCGTGACTTCCTCCAGGACCCGGACCAGGCACAGGTCGTCGAGCACCGGCTCGGGCACGCGGTGCCCGAACGTCGGGCGGGCGTCGTGGATCAGCGCCTCGACGGTGATCCGCGCCGCGTGCGCCTCGCCCAGGCGCTCGGCGGCATCGGCGCAGTCGTTGCGGAGGACGAACGGGTCGGTCCCCCGCTCCGCACCGATCCGCAGCCGCTCGACGAGTCCTTCGTGCAGCAGTCGCTCGCGAGCGCGGAACAGGCCGGCCCAGCCGGCGCGTTCGAGGGGCGCGGTGGCGCGGCCCGGGGCGTCGGGAGCGTCGGCGTCGTCGGGGGCTGCCGGGGGCTCGTAGTCGATGCCGGTCGCCATCGACCAGCCCGCGTCGAGGAGGATCAACTGGTTGTCGCCGCCCGCCGCGTTGAAGGCCATCGCCAGGCCCTGGTAGTCGATCAGCCGGTTCTCCGCGAAGAAGCCGAACGCGCCGCACGCCCGCCGACAGCGCGACACGGCCTGTTCGGCGAGTCGATCGGTGGTCACCTTGAGCAGCGAGGCGGTGCGCATCGTGGCCGGGGGCAGACCCCGATCGGCCCCCCGGTGCACCGGCAACCGCCAGCACAGGTCGGTCGCCCGGCGGGCCAGCACCGTCGCGGTCAAGGCCGCCGCGTGGGCGCCGAACAGTGCGCGCTGCTGATTGCGGTGGGCCAGCGCCGGGGTTTCCGGATCGAAGGGGCCGACCGTGCGGCGCCGGTGGGCGTGGGCGAGGGCGATCGCGGTCGCGGCGCGCGTGACGGCGGCCATCCCGGTGGCGATCGCTCCCCACGCGAACCTGCTCTGGCCCTGACTGCGCCGGCTGCGGGCCGCCGGATCGAGCGGGTCGTGATGGCCGTTCGGCGCGGTGATCGTGGCCCCGTCGCGCAACCAGCGGTCGGCGGGCACCCGGACGTGATCGAAGCGTACGGCCGCGTAGTCCAGCGGCAGCAGACCGGTCGGCGGTCGTGGCGTGATCACCACCCCCGGGCACGGGCCGGCCTCGTCCCGCAGCGGCACCAGGAACAGCCCGGTGCCCCGGCCGATGCCGTCCACCACGATCCGCGCGCCGACGACCGCCACTCGGGGCACCCCGCAAAGGCCCACGTTGGGCGGGTACTTGCTCGCCCCGGCGTCCGGGGTGTACAGGTCGAACGTCTCACCCACCGGGTCCCAGACCGCCTCGGTGCGGATGCCGGCGGAGCTGTTACCCCGGCCCGCCTCGGTCATCAGCGCGGCGCCGATCGTGGGGCCGAGGGCCAGTTCGGCGATGTCCTCGGGGCTCGCCCCGAAGTCCAGCGCGGGGCCGAGGGTCATGCAGTGGTGCAGGAACATCACGTGGAACACGCTCGGGTCGACCATCGCGGCGAGTTCGAGCAGTTCGCGCAGGTACGCCGGATGGTGCAGGAGCGGATCATCGCCGGATATGCGCTCGTGCAGCCACCCCACCCGGCGGTAGGTCAGCGCGTCCCGGACCGGCCCGGCGATCGCCGCGTCGGGACCGGCCGGCGGATCGAAGAGCACGTCGGCGAACAGCTTGGCGGGGTCGGGGAAGGCGTGCTCGGTGGGCGCAACGGGGGCGTTCCCCAGGGCGGTTCGCCGGGCGTGCTCGGTCATCCGGGTGGCTCCTGACACAAGGGGTGGCCGCACGACGCCGGGGGCCGGCGGTGCGGTGGTACGACGGGCGGGCGGGGTGCGGACGGGGGTGGTCACCGATCTGCCGCGTCGAGCGGGAGCCGGAGCAGCCAGGATTCGACCGCCGCGACCACCGGTCCGGCGTGCGCGTCGAGCACCGAGAAGTGGTCGCCGGGCACGTCCACGCGGGTGTGCGGGAGCGCCCAGTCGGCGGCCCCGGCGAGCGGTCGTTCGGCCCGGAGCAGCAGCGTGGGCGTGCCGATCGGCTCCGGTTGCCGGGCGGTCAGGATGCGGAGGTAGGCGCCGGTCGCGGTGAGCCGGGTCGGGCCGGCGTCGATCGGGTCGGCGGCCTCGGGGCGGGCGTCGGTCCCGGAGTCGGCGTCCATCCCGGACCCGCCCCAGGGCGCGGTGAGGATCGTCGGCAGCGCCGTGGCGAGGAGTTCGGGATCCGGCCGGGAGGTGTCGAGCAGGACCACCCCCTCGGCCGGCCGGCCGAGCGCCTCCAGACGACCCGCCACCGCGTGGGCGATCAGCCCGCCGGAGGAGTGGCCGCACACCACGAACGGGGACGAGTCGTCCCGGCGTTCCAGACCCGCGACGTGTGCCGCGACGACGGCGTCCAGGTCGCGCGGCAGCGGTTCGCCGGCCAGGAAGCCCGGTTGGGACAGGATGTGGACGGTACGCACGCCGGCCCAGTGGGCCACGAGGCGGGCGTACTCGTGCGGCCCGCTCATCGGCAACACCGAGGGCAGCCAGATCAGTTCCGGGTGCGCCTCGCCCCGGGCCCGGGTGCGGCCGATCGAGGCGTGCGCGGGCGCGCCGGCCGCGTCGAAGGCGGGTCGCAGTCGCGACGCGCTCGCGAGGATGTCCAAGGCGACGGCGGCCTGTCCGTCCGCGCAGGCTCGCCGCACCAACCCGGCCAGTCCGTCCGGAAGTTCGGCGGACGCCGCGGCGGGCGGAGCGGCGTCCACGACCCGGGTCCAGACGTAGCCGGCGAGTCGGGCCGGGGTGGGGAGGTCGAACACGGCTCCGGTGGGCAGCCGGACACCGAGCAGGTCGGTCAGCCGGCGGCGCAGGCGGGCTGCGGCGAGCGAGTCGAACCCGTGTTCCTGGAAGGCACGATCGGCCGGGATCTCGTCGGCGTCGGGGTATCCGATCACGTCGGCGGCGATCCGCCGGACCAGATCCGACACGGCGATCCGGCCCTCGGCTTCCGGAAGGGCGCGAATACGGTCGGCGGTTCCGGCGGTCCCGGCGGTGTCGGCGTCGGCGGGTCGGTCGGGCGTGGGCGGCAACGGGTCGGCGGGCGTCGACGTGTCGGCCGGCCAGTACCGCTCCCGCCGGAACGGGTACGTGGGCAACTCGACCAGGTCCCGGGCCTGTCCGGGACAGACCGACCGCCAATCGACGGACACACCCTGGACGTACGCGTCGGCCATCGACAGCAAAAACCGGCGCATGCCGCCGTCGCCTCGGCGCAGGCTGCCCACGGCCACCGCGTCCCGCCCGGCCGCCTCCGCACTCTCGTGCACGGCGTGGGTGAGCAGCGGATGCGGACTGGGTTCGACGAAGCAGCGGTGGCCGTCGGCGAGCAGCTTGCCGACGGTGGTGTCGAACGCGACCGGCAGGCGCAGATTGCGGTACCAGTACTCGGCGTTCATCCTCCGCGTGTCCAACCGGCCGGGGTCGACCGTGGAGTACAGCGGAGTGTGCCCGGCGCGCGGGGTGATCCCGGCGAGTTCGGCGCGCAGGCGGTGTTCGGCTTCGGCCACGTGTGCCGAGTGCGAGGCGTAGTCGACGGGGAGTCGGGCGACCCGGACGTCCTCGGCCCGCAGTTCGGCCAGCAGCGCGTCCACCTCGGGGGCGTCCCCGGCGAGCACCACCGAACGCGGCGCGTTGACGGCGGCGATGCTCACCCGGCCCTCCCGCAGCGCCGCGCGGGCTCGGAGTTCATCGGCGGACAGCGCGACGGAGGCCATCGCGCCACCCGCGAGTTCGCGCACCACCCGGGCCCGTACGGCGACCACCCGGGCGGCGTCGGCGAGCGACAACGCTCCGCATATGTAAGCGGCGGCCACCTCACCCTGGCTGTGCCCGACCACGGCGGCGGGTCGGACGCCGTACGCGCGCCAGAGTTCGGCCAGCGAGACCTGCGTGGCGAACAACACCGCCTGGATCACCTCGACCCCGTCCGCCGGCGGACCGTTGGCGGCACCGCGCAGGACGTCGAGCGGGGACCAGTGCAGGTGTTCGGCCAGGGCCGCATCGCAGGCGGCCATGGAGCGGGCGAACTCCGGCGACTCGGCGAGCAGTCCGTCGACCATGCCGGCCCACTGCGACCCCTGGCCGGGGAACACGAACACCGCCTCGCCGACGGGCCCCGAACTCCCGCCGACCAGGTCCGGCGTGTCCTCGCCCGTGGCGAGCGCGCGCAACGCGGCCCGATAGGCGGCCGGTTCGTCGGCGACCACGACGGCGCGGTGCTCGAAGCCGGTCCGGGTGCGGGCAAGGGTGTGGCCGACGTCGGCCGGCGCGAAGTCGCCCCGGACGGTGGGGTGATCGGCCAGCCGTTCGGCGAGCACCCGCAGCGCGGCCGGGGTCTTCGCGGACAGGACCCAGGGCACGGGCCGGCTCGGCGCGGCGGGGCGTGCGTCCGGCGCGTCGTCGGCCGCGTCCGCCTCCGCCACCAGCACATGGGCGTTGGTGCCGCTGATCCCGAACGCCGATACACCCGCGACGCGGGGGCGGGAGGCGGACCTCGACCACGGGGTCGCGGCGGTCAGCAACCGAACCGTCTCGCTCGACCAGTCGACGTGGGGGGTCGGCGCGTCCACGTGGAGCGTGCGAGGCAGCACGCCGTGGCGCAGTGCCAGTACCGTCTTGATCACCCCGGCGATCCCGGCGGCGGCCTGGGTGTGGCCCAGGTTCGACTTGATCGAGCCCAGCCAGAGCGGAGCGGACGCGCGGCGCCGGCTGCCGTAGCCGGCCAGGATCGCGCGGGCCTCGATCGGGTCGCCCAAGGGGGTTCCGGTGCCGTGCGCCTCGACCGCGTCCACCTGGTCTGCGGTCAGCCCGGCGTCGGCCAGGGCCTGGCGGATCACCTGCTCCTGGGCGCCGCCGTGGGGTGCGGTCAGCCCGTTGCTCGCGCCGTCCTGGTTGACGGCGGAGCCGCGCAACTCGGCCAGGATGGCATGGCCCAGGCGCCGGGCGTCCGAGCGCCGTTCCAGGATCAGTACGCCCGCGCCCTCCGCCCAGCCGGCGCCGTCCGCCGCCGCCGCGAACGCCTTGCAGCGGCCGTCGGCGGCCAGCGCGCGCTGCCGGCTGAACTCGACGAACGAGCCGGGGCCGGCCATCACGGTCACCCCGCCCACCACGGCCAGCGTGCACTCGCGGCGGCGCAGCGCCTGGCCGGCCAGGTGCAGGGCGACCAGCGACGACGAGCAGGCGGTATCCACGGTGAGCGCGGGACCGGTCAGGCCCAGCTGGTAGGCGATCCGGCCGGACGCCACACTCGCGGCGTTGCCGGTGAGCAGCCGACCGTCGAAGCGCTCCGGGGCCTCGCCGACGCGGGGCGCGTAGTCCGCGGCCATCATGCCGACGTAGACGCCGGTGGGTGTACCGCGCAGGGTCGTGGGGTCGATGCCGGCCCGCTCCAAAGCCTCCCACGTGGTTTCCAGGAGCAGCCGCTGCTGCGGATCCATGGCCAGGGCCTCGGCGGGGCCGATGCCGAAGAAGCGGGCGTCGAAGTCGGCGGCGTCGGCGAGGAATCCGCCGTGTCGCACGTACGAGGTGCCCGGGTGGTCGGGGTCGGGGTGGTACAGCCGCGCCGCGTCCCAGCCGCGATCGGTGGGGAATTCGGTGATCGTGTCGCGGCCCTCGTCGAGCACGCGCCACAGGTCGGCCGGGGAAACGATCCCACCGGGGAAGCGGCAGCCCATCCCGACGATCACCAGGGGCTCGTCGTCGTCTCCGGCGGCCGGCCGCGGCACGACGGTGTCCTCGGGTTGCGCCTCGTCTCCGAGGGCGGCCAAGTGTCGGGCCAGCGCGCGCGGGGTCGGGTGGTCGTAGACCACGGTGCTGGGGAGCGTAATCCCGGCGGCGTCCGACAGGCGCAGGGCCAGCCGCACCGCGGCCGCCGACTGAAGGCCGAGCGAGCCGAACGTGGCGTCGGGCGCGACGGGTTCGGCCGGGTCGGCACCGACCGCGCCCGTGGTGAGGTCGAGGACCAGGGCGAGGGCGGCGGCTAAACGCGGCGCCGGGGTCGCGGGGTCGGTCGGGTCGGCCGGGTCGGCTGAGTCGGTCGGGTCGGCTGAGTCGGTCGGGTCGTCGGCCGGGCTGGCTGAGTCAGTCGGGTCGGTCAGGCCGGCTGAGTCGGCAGGGTCGGTCGGATCGACCAGGTCGCCCGATTCCCCCGAGCCACCTGGGCGGTCCGAGTCGGCCACCGCCGAGATCGCCCGGTCCAGGTCGGTCGCCCCCGTCCCGCCCACCCCCGTCGGACCCCCCGCATCCCCACCCCGGCCGCCGCCCCCCGCGCCGGTCCGGCTCGCCAGCAGCTCCGCCAGCCGGCCGCGCGCGATCTTGCCGGTCGGGGTGACCGGCACCTCGTCGACCACGATCAGCGCCAACGGCCACTTGTACTCGGCGACTTCCCGGCGGGCCAGGTGCGCCCGGATCCCGTCCAGGTCGATCGTGGCACCCGGGCGCAACGCGGCGACGGCGCACGGATATTCGCCCAGCCGGGCGTCCGGGCGCGCGCCGATCGCGACGGTGGCGAACTGCGGCAGCTCGTCGAGCACCGCCTCGACCTCGGCGGCGCCGAACTTCAGCCCGCCGACGTTGATCGACTCGGCGTGCCGGCCGTGGAAGACGACGGTGCCGTCCTCGGCGAGCGCCGCCCGGTCCCCGGTGCGCAACCAGCCGTCGGCGGTCATCGCCGCGCGGGTGAGTTCCGGGTCGCCGAGGTAGCCCCGGAACACATGCGGCCCCCGGTACTGGAGTTCGCCCACCTCGCCGGGCGCGCACGGCGCACCGCTCTCGTCCAGCACCCGAACCCGGGCGTCCCGTATCGGGCGACCGATGCTGCGGGCGGCGGCCTCGGGTGGATCGTCCGGGAGGGTGTACGTGCCGGCGCCGAGTTCGGACATGCCCCACTGGACGATCGTGCGGGCCCCGGCGACGCGGCGCAGTTCCGCGACCAGCCGGCCCGGCACGGCGGCGCCGCCGGTGCGGACCTCGCGCAGCCGGATCGGCGGGTGGCTCCCGGTCCGGCCCACCACGTCGCGCAGTTGCGCCGGGACGGCGAACAGCACGGTGGCGTCGACCCGGGCGGCCAGATCGGCGAAGGTCTCGACGTCCCAGGCGGGGAGCAGCGCCTGACGATGGCCGACCAGCACCGACAGGTGGACCGACAACAGGCCGAACAGGTGGGTGAACGCGCTTGCGCTGACGATCGTGTCGTCCGCCCGGACCCGCCCCTCCCAGGCCACGGTCGCGGCGTTCGCGAGCAGCCCGGCATGGCTGTGCAGGCAGAGTTTGGGCCGGGTGGAGGTGGTTCCGGAGGAGGGCAGCAGCACGAACGGCTGCTCCGGGCGTACCGGAACCGGGCGTGGCCGGCGGCCGACGTATGCGCGCAGCAGCGCCGCGAACGAGCGCACGTCGGGCGTCTCGGTGACCTCACCGATCACCAACAGGCGGATGGGGACGGCCAGTCCCGCCGATATTCGACGCGCGTCACCTGGTTCGTCCCGACCGCGCCACGCGGCCGGCAGCACGAGGACCCGGGGCGTCACCCGTTCCAGCAACGACCGTAGTTCGCGCGGGCCCAGGGCCAGATGCAGCGGCACCATCACCGCGCCCAGGTCGGCGATCGCGACATGCGCGAGCAGGAACTCCCAGGAGTTGGCCAGCCGCACCGCCACGGGGTCGCCGGGGCGCACGCCGAGGTCCTGGAGTCCGGCGGCCAACGCGTGCGACTCGGCCCGCCATTCGCGCCAGGTCCGGGTGTGTTCCCCGTAGGACACGGCGGGTGCGTCGGCCCACGCTGCGGCGGCCTCGGCGAACAAGTCGGGCAGCGTACGCGGATCCTCGACCCGGTCGTGCATCGTTTCGTCGATCAGGTAGTCGCCCACCGTGATGGCCATCCGCACCTACCCCCGCACACCGAATGGGCCGCCACACGCCGACCGTTGCGCACACAGGCGGTGACCATGGCGCGCGTATGCGTGTGCATGGTGCGGGTGGGGCGCACATCTTGTCAAGACGAAAGGGTCTTATCGGTCGATCATTTCGATCGGGATGCGAGGGCCACGTGCGGCGGGCGTTGTCGGGAGCCGGCGGAAGTCGCCCGGCATCGGCCGCAATCGCATACCGGGCGGGGCGAATTCGGAGCGGTCGTTGTCCGGGTGGGACGAATTCCGACGCGCATATCGCGCGTGCCACGCCCGAATTCGGCGCCGGCGTCGAATTGGGGCCGAGCCCGGTACACGTTCCGAATGCGGTCCGGGCGCATTCGGAACGTGTACCGGGCGGATTGCGAGCGCACTCGGTACGCTCCCCGCCCGCGTGCCGGACCGATTCGGACCGCAATTCCCCGTCGTTCCGGCCGATTCCGGGCACGTCGAGCACGTATCGACCCGAGGCGACCCCTTACGGTCGCCCGGCTTTGGAGGTCACCCCGGCGGTGGCCGTCGACAGGCCGGCCACCTCGGTGGCGAGCGAGAGGGCGCCTCGCAGGGACGCGTCCTGGAGGAAGCGGGCCGGGACGACCACCGGCGGGAAGGGCACGGCGGTGCGGATCCGGGCGCGCAGCGCGGCCAGCACACGCGGCGCGGAACGCATCAGGCCGCCGGTGATCGCGATGCGTTCCGCGTCGATCGTGATCGCCAGATTCGCGATGTGGACCGCGAGTTCGTCCAGAGCCTCGTCGACCAGGGCCCGTACACGCGGATCCGGGTCGGTGAACAGTGCGGCGGCGTCCACCTCGTGGCCGAGCAGTTCGCCGCCGCGTCTGCCCAGGCCGCTGCCGGCGGTGTACTCCTCCAACGGCGCGCGCCCGGCGCCGAATCCGACGTCCGCGCGATCCCGAAGCAGGTAACCGATCTCGCCCGCCGCGCCGTTCGCCCCGGCGAGGACCCGCCCGCCGAGCACGATCGCCGCGGCGATCCCGGTGCCGAGGGTGAGCAGGATCGCCGGATCCGCGCCGCGCAGCGCACCCCAGTGGGACTCGGCCAGCGCCGCCGCCTTGCCGTCGTTGCCGACCGCAACCCGCTCGGGGTCCAGGTCGAAACCCTCGGCCAGGGTGGCCGCGAGCGCCAGATCCTGCCAGCCGGGCACGTTGGGCGCGAGCAACACCCGGTCGGGCAGCACGATTCCGGGGCTGACCGCGCCCACCGCCGAACAATGCCCGCCGGTATCGGCCGCGGTCCGTGCGACCAGGCCGCGCGCCGCGTGCATCGCACGCCGCACCGCCTGCTCGGCGCCCTCGCGGGCGTCGGTCTCCAGCCGTTCGCCGGCCAGCACCGTGCCGTCCGGCCGCGCGGTCGCCACCGCGATCTTGGTGCCACCGAAGTCGATGCCACACACGAACGACTCCCCCACCTCCGCGCCGGAGCGGGCGAACACCCGCTCCGGCGCGGGAAGGGTGCCGGGTGCGCCCGGGGTACGGAGCGCGCCGGCGGCGTCGGTGCCGCCATACACCCCGTTCGCGCCGACCACACCGGAGGCATCGGCCGCTCCGGAAGCGCCGGGGGCATCCGGAGCGCCGAATCCTTCGGCGGCGGCGGGATTGCGATCACCGCCGACCGCCCTCATGCGGGCTCCGCGAGGCCGCCGCCAGTCGCACCGGCTCCACCCGGCCCGACCTCGCTCGCCGCCGCCGCCCCGGCCGGTGCCGGCTCCCCATCGACCTTGCCGTCCACATCCGCCTCGTTCCGGTTCAAGTACACCTCGTCGATCTCCCTCGGCCCGAACGGCCAGGTCCGCTCCACCTTCGCCCAGATCAGGAACGCCAGACACCCCAGCGCCACCCACGCCAGCGACCACTCGATCGGATGCCGGTCGGGCGAATTCTTGTCCGCGTAGCAGAAGATCGCTATCCAACCGACCAAGGAGACCACGGCCGGAACCGGATAGAGCCACATCCGGTAGGGCCGGCGGAGCCCGGGTTGCCGGCGGCGCAGCACGATCAGCGCGGCGACCTGGGACACCGCCTGCACGATCACCATCACCGCGGTCAGCAGCACGATGATCGTGTTGAAGTCGGTGTGGTTGCCGATCAGGAAGCCGGCCGCCGTCACCACGCCCATGGTGACCAGGCCCACGGTCGGGAACCGGTGACGCGGGTGCAGCCGGGCGAACTGCTTGAAGAACACCCGGTCGCGGGCCGCGTCGAAGGGCACCCGGGAGCCGCCGAGCAGGCCGGCGAACACCGACGCGAAGGCGGTGATCAGGATCAGCACGGTCACCGTCTGCGCCGCGCCCTTGCCCCACGCCTTCTCCAGGACGAGCGAACCGATCGACGAGGAACCGGAAATGGTGTCGGTGTCGGTCACCCCCAGTACGCCGATCTGCATGATCAGGTAGATCCCCATGATGCCCACGATCGAGTAGACGATCGAACGCGGCAGCACCCGGCCGGGGTTCTTGATCTCGGCGCCCAGGTAGGCGGTGGTGTTGTACCCGAGGTAGTCGTAGATGCCGATGTTCAGGCCGCCGACGAACGCCAGCCAGAAGGCGGTGGTGCCCATGTCGAACGCGCCGTCGGGGTAGGTGAAGGCCAGGTCGGCGTCGAAGTTGGTGTAGCACGCGATGATCACCGCACCGACGCTGATCAGCATGACCACCCACATGATGGTGCTGAGCAGCCCGATCGATTCGATCCGGCGCCACAACAGCAGCACCACGAGCACCACCACGCCGACGCCGACGACGTCGCCCTCGGTCTGCGACATCGAGGGCCACAGGTATTGCAGGTACTGCACCATGCCCAACACGCCGGTGGACATGATCAGCGGGATGAACAGGATGGCCGTCCAGACGAACAGGAACGGCATCAGCCGACCCGTGCGGTACTGGAATGCCTCGCGCAGATAGATGTAGGTGCCGCCCGCGCCCGGCATCGCGGCGCCGAGTTCGGCCCAGATCAGGCCGTCGGCGAGGGCGAGCAGCGCGCCGGCGAGGAAGCCGAGGATGGCCTGCGGACCGCCGAAGGTGCCGACCATCAGCGGGATCGTGACGAACGGCCCGATGCCGCACATCTGGCTCATGTTGATCGCGGTCGCCTGGAACAGGCCGATTCGGCGGACGAATCCGCCCTCCGGCGTGGTCGTTCTCGGGCCGGCGCTCATCGTGGACCTCCTGCAGAGGGGTACCCCCGGGGGGACCGCCGGGGGTCGGAACGATGGTGCGGAGAAAGGGACTTCGGACGGCGGCCGAGTGCTCGGAGCCGTCGGTTTGTTAAGTAAATTTCCTTAACTAATCCCCGTCAAGAGCGCCCGGGGATCGAGGCCACATCTTTGCCCTTCCGTGGCGGTTACAGTGGCGCGACTACCTTCGATGCCGCTGACGGAGAGCCGATGACCCCAGGAGGTATCCCGCCGGAACCCGACGCGCCCGCCGTGGCGCACTGGAACCGGGGCGTGCTGCGCAGTCACAACGAGCGGGTACTCCTGGATCGGGTCCGCGCCGCCGCGCCCATCTCGCGCGCCCAACTCGCCCGCGACACCGGCCTGTCCAAACCGACAGTGTCCACCGCGCTGGACGCGTTGGAACGTGCGGGGCTGGTGCGGCCGGTGGGCCTGGAGACCGGCGCGCGGGGTCGGGCCGCGCTGCTGTACGAGCCCGATCCGACGGCGGGCTACGTGGTGGGGATCGATGTGGGGCGGTCCTGGATCCGAGCCGCGGTCGCCGACCTGGACGGCCGGTTGCTGGCCCGGCAGGACCGGCACAACCGGGCCCGTACCTCGGCCACCATGCTGGCCACCGCCACCGACCTGGCGCGGACCGTGGTCGCCGACGCCGGTCTGGAGCCGACCGCCGTGGTGCACACCGTGATCGGCTGCCCGGGCGTGTACGACCGCGCGGCCGACCGGATCCGGTACGCGGTCAACCTGCCCGGATGGGGCCGCCCGGGCCTGCGCGGCCGGATGGAGGCGGCGCTCGGCACCACCGTGGACATCGTCAACGACGCGAACCTGGCCGCGCTCGGCGAGTACCACGGCGGCGCCGGGGCGGGCTGCCCGCTGTTCGTGTACGTCACCGTCGGCACCGGCCTGGGCATGGGCATCGTCGCCGACGGGCGGCTGTTCCCGGGCGCGGGCGGCGCGGCGGGCGAGATCGGCTTCCTGCCGCTGTCCCCGCGCCCGTCGGACCGGGTCGGGCACGGCGCGAGCGGCCCGGTGCCGCGACGCGGCATGCTGGAGGACGCGGTGTCCGCCGACGCGGTCGTGCGCGGCGCGCGGGCGCTGGGGATGACCGGGCCGCTCACCGCGAAGGCCGTCTTCGACGCCGCCCGCCGCGCGGAGGAACCGGCCGCGAGCGCGGTCCGACACGAGGCACAGCGGCTCGCCCACGTGGTGGCCTCGGTCGCCGCCGTGCTCGATCCGGAACTGGTGGTCCTCGGCGGCGGGATCGGCGCCAACGCGGACCTGCTGCTCGGCCCGATGACCACCGAACTGCACGAGTTGACCCCACTGCGCCCTCGGGTGGCCGCGAGCGGCCTCGGCGAGGAGGCGGTCCTGCTCGGCGCGGTGGCCACGGCCGTCGCCACCGCCCGGGACCGCGTCTTCACCCACCACACGATGGGCCAGCAGGGCTGACCGGAGGCCGGCCTCAGCTCCGGCCGACGACCAGCGGTCGCGGTTGGCGGGCCACCTCACCCAGCCGGCCGATCAGGCCGCGCAGCACCTCAGCGTCGTCCCCGCCGGCCGCCTGAAGGCGGTCCTGCAACACCCGGACGACCGCCGCCCACGTACCGTCGGAGACCCAGCGGCGCCGGCACGCGGCGACCGTCCGCCACGGCCCGAACCGGGGCGGCAGGTCGGACCAGCGCACACCGGTCCGCATGCGGTACAGCACGCCGTCGACGATCTGTCGCAGGCCCGGCCCCCGGTCGGCGGAAGGCCCGGGCGCCGGCCAGAGCGGCGCGAGCAACGCCCATTCGCGGTCGGTGAGTTCGGTGCGATCGGCAACCACGGACAGGGTGATCAACCGGTCCGTGTCGACGCTGTACCCGGACGCGTCGCCCAGGAGGTTCGCCCGTCCCCACGCGCCGAGCGGTCGCAGTGCCGCGTTCAACGACGTGCCCAGCGGGGTGAGCGAATACTCGACCCGCAACGGCAGTTCGTCGAACTGCTCACGATGCACGATGCCGTCCAGTTCCAACTCTCGCAGATGCGAGGCCAGTACCTTCTCGGTGATCCCGGGTACCAACCGGCGCAGCTCGCCGAAGCGGCACGGGTGCTCGTTCAGCGCCCACAGGATGAGCACCTTCCACTTCCCGCCGACCACCCCCATGGCCGCGTCGATCCCGCAGACGTACGCCCCCGGCCTGCCCCTGACCGTACCCGTGCCGGTTCCCGTGCCTGTTCCGGCGCCCGTCATGTCCGTCCTCCGCCCGCTCGTCGCCCGTGCACCGCCCACGCCGCCCCGCTTCGGTATCGCTCGGGCCGTCCCGGCGGCCGGTGTCGCACGAGTACCCACTTCCAAGTGCGTACTTGCCCGCCCGGACGCCGGTGACCAGCCTAATCCGCATGGAACCCGACACCCGAACGACCGATCCCACCCTGCTCGCGTCCACCCCCAGGTCCCCGCTCGCCGTACTCGGCCTGGGCGCCATGGGCGGCGCGCTGGCCCGCGCCTGGCTCGCCGCCGGACACCCGGTGACCGTCTGGAACCGCACCCCGGGCCGGGCCGAGCCGTTCGCCGACGCAGGCGCGACCGTCGCCGCGAGCGCCGCCGAGGCGGTGGCCGCGGCCGAGTTGGTCGTGGTGTGCCTGCTCGACCACGCCTCGGTCGAGGAGACCCTGGCCGGTGTCGACCTCGCCGGTCGGGACCTGGTCGACCTCACCACGACCACCCCCGCCGAGGCCCGTGCCGGCGCCGCCGGGGCCGCCGAGCGCGGGGCCCGCTTCCTGGCGGGCGGGGTGATGGCGATCCCACCGATGATCGGCGTCCCCGGGGCCGGCTGCTACGTCTTCTACAGCGGCTCCCGGGAGGTCTTCGACACCCGCGGCGACACCCTGGCCGTGCCGGCGGCCGGCCGTTACGTGGGCGCAGACGCCGGTTTCGCCGCGCTGTACGACGTGGCCCTGCTCAGCGCGATGACCGGGATGTTCGCCGGCCTCACGCACGCCTTCGCACTGGTGCGCGAGGAGGCGATCGAACCGACCGCCTTCGCCCCGCTCCTGGCCGAATGGCTGACCGCGATGGCACCCACGGCGCACCGCACGGCGGCCCAACTGACGACCGGCGACTACGCCTCGGGGGTGGCCTCCCCGCTCACGATGCAACTCGCGGGCGCGCCGACCCTGCTGCGTACCGCCGCCGAGCAGGGCGTCAGTCCCGAACTGCTGCTGCCCTATCTGGCCCTGATGGAGCGTCGGGTGGCCGACGGGCACGGGAACGAGAGCGGGACGGGGCTGATCGATCTGCTGCGCGGCTGAGCCGCCGATGCGGATGCGAGCCGGCCCGGATCCGCGCCGCCGATCCCGAATGCGCGAAGTCCGACCCGGATGCGCGGGGCCGGGCCCGGCTCGGCTCCACGTCCCCGAATCCCCCTGCCCGACTGCCGGTTCGACCATCCCGATCATTAACACCCGGTTGGTATTCGGGCCGGTCGGCTCCGTTCCGCTTGATTCGAGGTCTGGACCAATAGTCGGTTTGGTATAGACCATTGACACTGCCTCGATGGCACTCCTAGCGTTGCCGACGCACGCCACGGGGGCGGACTTCGATCGGGCGACGACAGGTCGTCCGACGCGCCGCCGTGCCGCGAGCCGACGCCCGCGTCGGATCGCGGAAACGGGATGACGGCACGGCCGTTCGGTCGGCGCGTGACGTCCCTCGGGCGATGGTGGCGAGGGGGTCGACATGGACGACGAACGCACGCTTTCCCGAACCGGGTCCGGAGAACGGATCGAGCCGACCGGGGCCGCCGAGCCGCGCGCCGGGGAGCGGGTCGGCGGGTTGTCCTTCGGCCAGGAACGCCTGTGGTTCCTCGACCGCTTCGAACCGGGCGACGCCGCCTGGAACATCCCGTGGGTATTGCGCCTGTCCGGCCCGCTGGACATCGAGGCGCTGCGTGTCGCGTTCGCGGGTGTCGCCGCCCGACACGACGCGCTGCGCACCCGATTCCCCGACGACGAGGGACGCCCCGTCGCCGTGGTGGCACCGCCCGGCCCGGTCCCGATCGAGATCGTGGACCCGGCCGGGCCGAGTGCCGACGCACCCGCCCGCATCCTCGCCGAGCGGGTCAACACCGGCTTCGACCTCGCCGCCGCACCGCCGCTGCGGGTGACCCTGGTCCGGCTCGACGACCGTAAACACGTGTTGTGCGTGGTGCTCCACCACATCCTGGCCGACGGCTGGTCGCTCAATCTGCTCCGCCGCGAACTGGAACTGCGCTACAGCGCGCACCGCGACGGCGTGTCGCCCGTCTTCGCCGAACTGCCCTCCTACCTCGACCACGCCGCCCGGCAGCGGGAGCACGACCGGGACACCGAGCGGGCCGTCGACTACTGGCGCCGGCAACTCGCCGACCTGCCCACGCTCGACCTGCCGCTGGACCGCCCGCGCACCGCCGCGCCGTCCTCCGCGACCGCGTTCCACACCCGGCGCCTGACCGGCATCGGCCCCGCCCTGGACCACGTCGCGCGAACCCGGCGCTGTACCCCGTTCATGGTCCTGCTCGCCGGCTACCAGGCACTGCTGCACCGCCACGGCGGGCAGCGCGACTTCGCCGTGGGCGCGCCGATCGCCGGTCGCGGTGAGGTCGAACACGAGGGCCTGATCGGCTACTTCTCCAACACCTTGGTGTTGCGCGCCGACCTGCGCGGGGAGCCGACCTTCGGCGAACTGCTGCACCGCACCCGACGGACCGCGCTCGGCGCGTACGGCCACGACCGCATCCCGTTCGAGCAACTGCTCGCCGAACTGCGGGTGGACCGCGATCCGGCGGCGCCCGCCCCGCTGTTCCAGACGCTGCTCACGGTGCACACCCAGGACGCGGACACCGGACCCGCCCGCCGCTTCGCCGACCTGGAGGCCCGCGAGGTGGACGGCGGCCACCGCGCGGGCAAGTTCGACCTCTCCCTGGACATCCGCCGCGACGGCGACGACCTGGAGGCGGTCTTCGGCTACCGCACCGCGCTGTTCGACGAGTCGACCGCGGTCGCCCTGGCCACCCGCCTGGAAACCCTGCTGCGCGGCGCCCTCGCCGATCCGGACACCCCGGTACACCTGCTGCCGCTGCTGACCGACGCCGACCGGGACCGACTGCGCATCCGACCCGCACCCGCCGACGAGCCCGCCGAATCGGTCCCGGCGGCCATCGCCCGGGTCCCGGGCGACCGCATCGCCCTGCGCACCCCCGACGGCTCCGTCACCTACCGCGAACTCGCTCTGCGCGCCGACGCCCTGGCCGCCCGACTCCGCAGCGCGGGGGCCGAACCCGGCGCCGTCGTCGGGGTGTTGTGCCCACGCGGCGCCAACGCGGTCGTGGCCATGCTGGCCGCCTGGCGCGCGGGCGCCGCGTATCTGCCCCTGGACCCCGAATACCCGACCAAGCGCCTGGAGTTCATGCTCGCGGACAGTGCGACCCGGGTGGTGGTCACCGACGCCGCGCACGCCGGGGGCCTGCCCGCGACGATCACCCCGGTACTCGCCGACACCGCGCCGGAGGGCGCGCCCTTCACGCCCGTCGAACCCACCGCCCAGTCCCCCGCGTACCTGATCTACACCTCCGGCTCCACGGGCACCCCCAAGGGTGTCCTGGTCCCGCACGGGGCCCTCGCCGCCCGGGTGCGCTGGATGCGCACCGGCTACCGGATCGAGCCGAGCGACCGGGTTCTACAGAGCGCCTCGCTCAGCTTCGACACCCATGTCGAGGAGCTGTATCCGGCCCTGGCCGCCGGCGCCACGCTGGTCCTGCCCGCGCCCGACGCCACCCTGCCCGACGTACTCGCCGCCGGCGACGCGGACGACGTCACCGTGCTCGACCTGCCCACCCCCTACTGGCACGAACTCGTCGAGACCGGCGCCGACACCATCGCCTGGCCGCCCGCGCTGCGCCTGCTCATCCTCGGCGCCGACCAGGTCCGCCCCGGCGCGGTCGCCGCCTGGCGCGCCCGCTTCGGCGACCGGGTCCGCCTGGTCAACTCCTACGGGCCGACCGAGACCACCGTCATCGCCACCACCGCCGACCTCGGCGCCGCCGACACCACCGCACGCCCGCCGATCGGCACCCCGATCGACGCCACGCACACCGTCGTCGCCGACGCGCACGGCAACCCCGTCCCGCCCGGCGTGCCCGGCGAACTGCTGATCGGCGGCGCCGGCGTCGCCCAGGGCTACCTCGGCCGCCCCGGCACCACCGCCGCCGCCTTCCGTCCCGACCCCGACGGCCCGCCCGGCGCCCGCCGCTACCACACCGGGGACCGGGTACGGCTGCGCGCCGACGGGCGGTTGGAATTCCTCGGCCGGCTCGACGCCCAGGTCAAGGTGCGCGGCTACCGGATCGAGCCGGGCGAGGTGGAGGTCGCGCTCCTGGCCCACCCCGGCGTACTCCAGGCCGCCGTGGTCGCCCGGGACGAGGCACTGGTGGGCTACGTGGTCGCCACCGCCGACCTGTCCGTGCCCGAACTGCGCGCCGACCTGGCCGGCCGACTGCCCGCGCACCTGCTGCCCGGCGCCCTGGTCCGGCTGGACCGGCTCCCGCTGACCCCGAACGGCAAACTCGACCACCGCGCCCTGCCCGCCCCCGACCGCCGCGCCGAACAGGCCCACGGTTACCTCGCGCCTCGCACCGACGCCGAGGGACTGGTCGCCGAGATCTGGATCGACGTGCTCGGCCTGGACAAGGCCGGCGTACTCGACGACTTCTTCGAACTCGGCGGGCACTCGCTCCTGGCCACCCGCGTGGTCGCCCGGATCGCCGCCGCCACCGACCTCGTCGTACCGCTGCGCACCCTGTTCACCCACCGCACCCTCGCCGGATTCGCCGCCGCGGTCGAGGAGCTGTTGGTCGCCGACCTGGCCGCGCTCGACGACGACACCGCCGAGCAGCTGCTCTCCGCCGAGAGGAACCGTTCGCAGCCATGAGCACCGAGTCCCCCGCGCGCGACACGTCGCTGTCCGCGACCAAACGCGAACTCCTGGAACGCCGGCTGCGCCGCCGCGTAGCCGCCGGCCCGGTCATCCCCCGCCGGCCCGAGGGCACCGTGCCGCCGCTGTCCTACGCCCAGGAACGCGTCTGGTTCATGGAGCAGTTCGCGCCCGGCACGGCCGCCTACACCATCCCGGTCGCCCGCCGGCTGCGCGGTGCGCTCGACGTCGACGCCCTGGAACGGGCTCTGGCCGACCTGGTCGCCCGCCACGAGACCCTGCGCTCGCGCTACCTCGTGGACGAGGACGGACAGCCCCGCCTGGACATCGCCGCGACCCTGCCGTCGGTACTCACACGCGTCGAGGCGGCCGACCGGGCCGAGGCGGAGCGGCTGGTCAACGCGGGCGCCGCGGCGTCCTTCGACCTCGCCGAGGGACCCCTGATCCGGGCCCTGCTGATCCGCCTGACCGATACCGACCACGTGTTGCTGCTGACTGTGCACCACAGCGTCAGCGACGGATGGTCCAGCGAGATCATGGTCCGCGAGGTACTGGCCGGCTACGCCGCGTATGCCACCGGCAGCGCGCCGCGACTTCCCGAATTGCCGGTCTCCTACGGCGACTTCGCCATCTGGCAGCGGGAGCGGCTGACCGGCGAGACGCTGCTGCGCGAGACGGCGTACTGGCGGACCGAGCTGGCCGGCGTCGAACCGCTCGAACTGCCCACCCGCGGACCACGCCCGTCCCGGCAGACCTTCGCCGGCGCCGGCCACGCCTTCGAGGTCGACCGCGAACTCCTGGACCGGCTGACCGCGTTGGCCCGCGAGCGCGGCGCCACCCTGTACATGGTGCTGCTCGCCGCCTTCCACCTCATGCTCGCCCGGCACAGCGGGCAGCGCGAGTTCGCGGTCGGCTCGCCGGTCGCCGGTCGCCCGCATCCCGAGGTGGAGAACCTGGTCGGGATGTTCGTCAACGTGGTGGCGCTGCGCGCCCGCACCGGCGGCGATCCGACCTTCGCCGAACTGCTCGACCGCACCCGAGAGACCTGCCTGGAGGCTTACGCGCACCAGGAGTTGCCATTCGCCCAGCTGGTAACCGAGCTGAACGTGGCGCGCGACGTGACCCGGTCGCCTGTGTTCCAGGCGGTGCTCGCGGTGCAGAACTACGCCACGGCGAACGCCCCCGACGACCGGGCCGGGTTGACCGCCGAGGCGTTCGGCCTCCAGGCCGGCGGCACCCGGTTCGACCTGGAACTGTTCCTGATGGAGTGGCCGGACGGCCTGTACGGCGCCTTCAACTACAACACCGACCTGTTCGACGAGACGACCATCGCCCGCCTCGGCCGGCATCTGGGTCGACTGCTCGCGGTACTCGCCGACCGGCCCGACGTACCGGTGTCCACCCTCGACGGCCTCGACCCCGACGAACGCGACCTGGTCCTGACCCGCTGGAACGACACCGCCGCGCCGGTCCCGGAACGGTCCACGCTGGTCGACCTGATCGCCGACCGCATCGCCCGCACCCCCGACGCCACCGCCGTGGTCCTGGACGATCACACCCTGACCTATCGCGAACTCGACGCCGCCGCCGATCGGGTCGCCCACCGCCTCCGCGTCGAGGGGGTCCGACCCGGCGACCTGGTCGCGGTCGGCGCGGAACGCTCCCCCGAACTGGTGGCCGCCCTGCTTGGCGTGCTGCGCACCGGCGCCGGGTACACGCCGCTGGACCCCGAATACCCGGCCGAACGCCTGGCGTTCATGCTGGCCGACTCGGGCGCGCGGGTGTTGCTCAGCCAGCGGCGACTGCCGATGCCCGCCGACTGCGCGGCCACGGTGATCGCCCTGGACGACCTCGCCGACTGGCCCGACCCGACACCCGGCGCCGACGGCACCGGCGGCATCACCGACGTCGCGGCACCGACTCCCGACGACGTCGCGTACATGATCTACACCTCCGGCTCCACCGGCCGGCCCAAGGGTGTGCCCAACACGCACCGCGGCATCGTGAACCGGATCGCGTGGATGCAGGACACCTACCGACTGGGCCCCGACGACGCGGTGTTGCAGAAGACCCCGGCGAGCTTCGACGTGTCGGTCTGGGAGTTCTTCTGGCCGCTGACCGCGGGTGCCCGGCTGGTCCTGGCCCGCCCGGGCGGGCACAAGGATGCCGGCTATCTGCGCGACGTGATCGCCGAACAGGGCGTGACAGTGGCGCACTTCGTGCCCGCGATGCTGACCGTGTTCCTCGCCGAGGAGGGCGTCGAGCGCTGCACGACGCTGCGTCGAGTGGTGTGCAGCGGCGAGGAGTTGGCGCCGGACAACGCCCGCGCCTTCCGCGAGCGACTGCCGGATTGTGCGCTGGCGAACCTGTACGGGCCCACCGAGGCGGCCGTGGACGTCACCGCGTGGGAGTGCGCCGGCCCGCTCGCCACCGTGCCGATCGGCGCGCCGATCCACAACACCCGGGTGTACGTGCTCGACGAGGCCATGCGACCGGCGCCGCTCGGCACGCCCGGCGAGCTGTATCTGGGCGGGGTCCAGGTGGCGCTGGGCTACCACCGGCGGCCCGGACTGACCGGGGAACGTTTCGTCCCGGACCCGTTCGGCGCCCCGGGCACCCGCCTCTACCGCACCGGTGACCTCGCCCGGTGGCGACCCGACGGCACCCTCGACTTCCTCGGCCGGATCGACGGTCAGGTCAAGCTGCGCGGCCTGCGGATCGAACTCGGCGAGATCGAGGCCGCGTTGCGCGCCCGCCCGGAGGTGGACGAGGCCGCGGTGGTGGTCCGCGAGGACACCCCCGGAGACAAACGCATCACCGCGTATGTGGTGCCCACCGACCCGGATCGCGGCACCGAGGACTTCGACGCCGACGACATCCGGGCCGCACTCAAACGCACCCTGCCCGACTACATGGTCCCCGCCGCGTTCGTCGCGCTGCCGGCGCTGCCCCTGACTCCCAGCGGCAAGCTCGACCGCAAGGCTTTGCCCGCGCCCGCCGCGCGTCGCTCCAAGGGCGCCGCCGCCGCGCCGCCGACCACCCCGGCCGAGCTGCTGTTCGCCCGGATCTGGTGCGACGTGCTCACGCTGCCCGAAGTCGGCGTCGACGACGACTTCTTCGACCTCGGCGGCCACTCCCTGCTGGCCACCCAGGTGGTCGCGCGAGCCCGCAAGCAGCTCCCGGAGATCGGCGGCCGGGCGGTCAGCGTGATGGACGTCTTCACGCACAAGACCATCCGCGAGATCGCCGCCCTGTCCACGCTGTCCGAGGCCGAACGCGGCCCGGCGCGGCTGCTGTACCGGCTGAGCAAGCCCGTCCCGGCGGCGCGGCGCACCTTGTCCCTGGTCTGCGTGCCCTACGGCGGCGGCAGCGCGGTGGTGTACCAGCCGCTGGCCGACGCACTGCCGGACACCCACGACCTGTGGTCGGTGGCCATCCCCGGACACGACGTGGGCGTCACCCAGGAGCGGCTGCCGTTCGACGAACTCGCCCGGCGGATCGTCGCCGAGGTCCAGGAACGAGTCGAGGGACCGATCGCGCTCTACGGCCACTGCGGCGTCGGCAGCGCGTTGATCGTCGCCGTGGCCCGGCAACTAGAGTCCGCCGGACGCGAGTTGGACGCGGTGTACATCGGCGCCCAGTTCCCGTTCGCCCGGCCTCGCGGGCGGGTGCTCTCCGCGCTGAGCAAGGTGGCCGCGCTCGAACCACTGCTCGGCGACCGGGTGTACGCCAACTGGCTGACCTCGATGGGCGCCGACATGGCGGACCTGGACGGCGACCAGATGAAGTTCATCATCGGCAACATGCGGCGCGACTCGGTGGCGGCCGAGGAGTACTTCACCGAGGCGCTGTCCGACAACCGCCCCCGGCTGCGCGCGCCCATCGTCTCGGTGATGGGCGACCGGGACCCGGCCGCCGACTTCTACCAGGAACGCTTCCGCGAGTGGCGCACCATCGCCGACCGGGTGGCGCTGGTGATGCTGGACGAGGCGGGCCACTTCTTCCTCAAGCACCGCGCGAACGACCTGGCCGAAGTGATCACGCGCGTACATCCGGCGGTGGCCGCGGGCCGCACCGACGCGCTGCCCATCCGCGAGGCGGACGGCCCGTGGTGGTTCCACGGCACCGCCGGACCACCGGACGATCCCGGACCGGACCGGGCCAGGGCCGACGCTGCTCCGGGCCGCGAACCCCAGCCCGGCATGGGCCGGTTCCTCCTGGTGGCGTTCAGCCAACTGGTCTCGATCACCGGCTCCGCGCTGACCGAGTTCGCGTTGCCGATCTGGATCTACCTCCAGACCGGCTCGATGGGCCGCTTCGCGCTCTACGCGGTGATCGGCATGTTGCCGGGCATCCTGATCGGCCCGCTCGCCGGGGCGATCGTGGACCGGATGGATCGACGCAGGGTGATGCTGCTCGGCGACCTGGCGGCGGGCAGCACGCAGGGGGTGCTGTTGCTGCTCCTGGTCTCGGGGTCGCTGCATCCGTGGCACATCTACGTCCTGCTGGGCGCGCTGTCCATGGCGCTCACCTTCCAACGCCTGGCCTACGCCTCGGCGGTGCCACAACTGGTGCCCAAGCAATACCTCGGGCACGCCAACGGCATCGTGCAACTGGCCGGTGGAGTCGCCCAGTTCGTGGTCCCGCTGATGGCGGTTGGGCTGATGGCCGGCATCGGTCTGCGCGGCATCCTGATCCTGGACGTGATCAGCTACACGATCGCGATCACCATCATCGCCTTCGTGAAGTTCCCGCGCACCCTCCCGTGGCGGCGGCGCGAATCGCTCACCGCCGAGATCAAGCACGGCTTCACCTACTCGTGGCGCCATCGCGGCTTCCGGGCCATGCTGCTCTGGTTCGCCGTGCTGAACCTGTTCCTGTCCCCGCTGTTCCTGCTCACCACGCCGCTGGTGTTGTCCTTCGACTCGCTCGGCGGCGCCGCCCGGGTATCCATGGCGGCCGGTGCCGGGGTGATCGTGGGTGGCATCGCGATGGGCTTCTGGGGCGGTCCGCGCCGGCAACGGTTGCGCGGCATGTTGTGGTTGGCCGCCGCGCTGGCCGGGGCGTCCGCGTTCACCGGTCTGCACGCGAGCCTGTGGGTGGTCGGGATCGGCGCCTTCGGGATGTCCTGCGCACTGTCCCTGGTCAACGGCGTCTACACGACCATCGTCCAGGTCAAGGTGCCCCAGCGCTTCCACGGCCGGGTGTTCGCGCTGAACACCCTGGTCGCCTGGTCCACGCTGCCGATCGGGCACGGCGTCATCGCGCCGCTCGGCGCCAAGCTGTTCGAGCCGTTGATGACCGACGACGGGCCGCTCGCGGGCTCGATGGGCCGCTTGATCGGACACGGCGAGGGGCGCGGCATCGGCCTGCTCTACCTGGTGTTCGGCGCCGCGATGCTCGCCCTCGTGCTGATCGGCCTGCGACTGCCGGTCCTTGCCCACTTCGACCGGGATGTCCCGGACGCGCCCGCCGACGACGAGGTCGGCATCCAGGAACGCGAACGCCGGATCCGGGCCCGAGCCGCCGAGTCGGCGCCCGCCCTCGCGGAGGTGTCGAAGTGAGCATCGGAACCCGGCCCCGGCCGACGCCCGCCGGCCGCCGCGCGCCGGAGAGCCTGTCCGCGCTGCTCGCGCATCGCGCCGAGATCGAGCCGGAGCAACCCGCGATCCTCAGCGGGCGCGAGAAGTTGACGTTCGGCTCCTGGCACTACCGCGCGGACGCGGTCGCCGCGGGGCTGGCCGAACGCGGCATCGGCGCGGGCGATCGGGTCGCGCTCCTGTACGGCAACGGCGACTGGATCGACTACGCGACCGCCTACCTGGGCGTACAGCGCGCCGGCGCGGTCGCGGTGCCGATGTCGGACCGGCTCGCCCCGGCCGAGGTGCGGCACCTGCTCGCGCACAGCGGGGCCGCGGCCGTGCTGCACCGCGCCGAGTTGGTCCCGCCGGACGCCGGCACCGGCGCTTGGACCGCCCCGGTCGAGGACATCGAGACCTACCCCGCGGGCGGCCTGCCGACCCCGGACCCCGGCGACCTCGCGCAGATCCTGTACACCTCCGGAACCACCGGCACCCCCAAGGGTGTCGCCGCGACGCATGCCAACCTGGCGTACGGCTGCACGCTGGACGCGCGCCGTCGCCCGCTCGGCCACTCGGCGCACTTCCTGCACGCGTACCCGGTGGGCACCAACGCCGGGCAGACCATGCTGATCAACGCGCTCGACGCGAAGGCGACCGCGATCGCCGCCCCGCGCTTCACCCCGGGACACTTCGCCCGACTGATCGAACGGCACGCGGTGGGCAGTGTGTTCGTGGTGCCGGCGATGGCCATCGAACTGCTCGGCGCGGACCAGGCACACCGCCACGACCTGTCCAGCGTGCGGCTGCTCGGCTCCACCGCCGCCGCCCTGCCGCGCCGGGTCGCGGTGGGCCTGGCCCGGCTGTTCCCACAGGCGCAGATCGTCAACTACTACACCTCCACCGAGGCCGCGCCCGCGCAGACCACGATGTTGTTCGACCCCGAACACCCCGGCTCGCCCGGCCGACCCGCGTCGTTGCGCGACCTGCGGGTGACCGACGAGCGCGGGCGGGTGTTGCCGGTCGGGGAGACCGGAGAGGTCTGGCTGCGCACCCCGACCACGCCCCGCTCGTACTACGGCGAGAAGACCGACTCGCGGGTGTTCTCCGGGCGTTGGGTGCGCATGGGCGACCTCGGCTACCTGGACGCCGAGGGTTTCCTGTACCTGGTCGACCGCGAGCGGGACGTGATCAAGTCCGGTGCGTACAAGGTCTCCACGTTGCAGGTCGAGGACGCCCTGCACGAACACCCGGGCGTGCTGGACGCGGCCGCGTTCGGCGTACCGCACCCCGTGCTCGGGATGACCGTCGCCGCCGTCGTGGTGCCCCGGGGCGAATTGACCGCGACCGAGCTGCGGGTGTTCCTGATGGAACGGCTCGCCGCCCACGAACTCCCCGGACACGTGGTGTTCCGGGAATCCCTGCCGCGCAACGAGGGCGGCAAGATCCTCAAGCGCGAGCTGCGCCGGCTCCTGGACGACGAGGTCCGACCATGACTGTGACGAACGATCAGATCCCCTGGAACGATCGTATTCCGCCGAACGAGCACCCGGCCCCGACGGCCGAAAGCACCGACGCCGAGCCCGGGGCGGGGCTCGACACGCTGCCCTTCACGCCGTTGTCCGCCGCCCAGTTGGGCGTGTGGGTGACCGAGCGCACGTTGCCCGCCGAGTCCGCCTACCACCTCTCGGTGCTGCTGCGCTTCGACGGCCCGCTCGACCCGGACGCGCTGGCCCGCGCGTGCGCCGCCACGATCGAGCGGCACCCGATACTGGCCGCGGCGGTCGGCGAGGCGGACGGCACGCCGGGCCTGGTGCCCACAACCCCCGCGCCGATGCGCCGGGTGCCGGCCGACGAGGCGGACCTGGACGCGATGATCCGGGCCGAACTGGGTCGCCCCTTCGACCTGTACGCCGGTCCGCTCTCCCGCTTCACGCTGTTCTCCCTCGCGCCGGACCGGCACACGCTCCTGGTGACGGCGCACCACGTGATCTTCGACGGCACGTCCAAGGAGATCGTGGTGGCCGCCCTGGCTCGGGCCTACCGCGCGGCCCGCGAGGGCGGGACCCCGGCGGGCCCGGCAGTCCCGGCGTCACAAGGCCCCGGATCGACAGACGTGTTCCGGGCCGGACCGGTGTCGGCCGACCATCCCGACACCACCGGCGTCTGGGCCCGGCACCGCGAGGAGCCCGGTCGGGCGATCCTGCCGGGGCTGCTGCCCACCACGCGGGCCGGCGGCGAACCGGCGCCGGGCACCACGATCCCGTTCACCCTCGGGCCCGAAACGGTCGACGCACTGCACGAGACGGCCGTGCGACTCGGCGTCACCCACTTCGAACTGCTGCTGGCCGCCTGGCACACGCTGCTGTTCCGCTACGGCAACGCGCGGGTGCGTACCGCGCTCGAACTCACCACCCGCACCCCGGCCGAGGCGCGCGGGGTCGGGCTGTACGTCAACGAGCTGCCGGTCTCCTCCCGGCCGCGCGCGGGACAGGGCTTCGGCACGTTCGTCCGGGAACTGCGCGCCGAACTGCGGGCGATCTACGCCTTCCGCGACGTGCCGTACAGCCACACCGTGCGCGGTCTCGGACCCAGGACCGCGCTGACCGAGCTGACCGTGAGCTATCGGCGGCGCACCCGCGTGGTCGAGCCGGTCTTCCCCGGGGTGGAGACCCGGGTCGAATGGATCGTGTTGCCGCCGACCGCGCGCAACACCGCGCATCTGCAACTGGTCGAGGGCCGGGATCGGATCGACGGCGCGCTGCACGTACCTACGGACGGCTTCGTCCCGGACGCGGCCACGCGTATCCCGGGCCACTTCGCCACCCTGCTGAACACCGCGCTGGCCGACCCCGAACTGCCGCTGGGCGATCTGCCGTTGTTGTCCGAGCGGGAGCTGGTCCGGGTCCTGCACACCGACAACGCCACCGACACGCCGTATCCGGCCGAGGAAACCGTCGTCGAGCTGTTCGCCGCGCGCGCCGCGGCGGCCCCCGACACGGTCGCCGTCGTGTGCTCGGGCCGGTTCCTGACCTACCGCCAGGTGGCCTCGGCCGCCTACGTGTTCGCCGAGCGCCTGCACCGCGCCGGGATCGGCGCCGGCGACCTGGTGGCGATCGAACTGCCGCGTACCGGCGAACAGGTCGCCGCCGTCCTCGGCGTGCTCGGCGCGGGCGCCGCGTATCTGCCGCTCGACCCGGGCTATCCGGCCGAACGGTTGGCCTTCATCCGGTCGGACGCGCGCATCGCGGCGATCGTACGCGACGGGGGCGCGCGCACGGGTGAACCGAGCGGCCCCGGTGCGGACTTCACGCCCGACCACATTCCGGACGCGCCCGAGGAGTCGCTCCGGCTCCATCTCGTCGCTCCCGTCGAAGCGCCGGTCCCCGATGCCTCCGCCGCACCGGCCCGGCTTCGCCTCGTCGCCCCCGTCGAACCGCTCGTCCTGGCCGCCCCCGACCTGAACGGGCCCGACCTCTTCGGTAGCGAGCCCGGTCGGGTCCGGCCGCCCAGTCGGCCGGCGCCGGGCGATCCGGCGTATGTGATCTACACGTCCGGCTCGACCGGTCGGCCCAAGGGCGTCCAGGTACCGCACCACGCGCTGGCCAATCTGCTCGCGAGCATGCGCGACCGGCTCGGCGCCGGTCCCGACGACCGCTGGCTCGGGTTGACCTCGCTGTCCTTCGACATCTCCACGGTCGAACTCCTGCTGCCGCTGACCACCGGCGCCCGGGTGGTACTGGTGCCCGACGACCGGCACCGGGACGGACCGGCGCAACTGGCCCTGCTGGAGCGGCACGCCGTCTCGCACGTCCAGGCCACCCCGAGCGGCTGGAGGGTGCTGCTCGCGGCCGGCCTGCACCGTCCGGGGCTGACCGCGATCACCGGCGGCGAGGCCCTGCCCGCCTCGCTGGCCGCCGAACTGCGCGGTGTGGTGGGCCGGTTGGTCAACGTATACGGGCCCACCGAGACCACGGTGTGGTCCACCTACGCCGAGGTCGACTCCGAGACCGCGCCCGGCATCGGCCGGCCCCTGGCCAACACCCGCGCGTACGTGCTCGACGGCCGGCTGCATCCGGTCCCCGAGGGCCTGGTGGGCGAGTTGTTCCTGGGCGGGGACGGCGTCGCGCACGGCTACCTCGGCCGCCCGGGGCTGACCGCCGAGCGGTTCGTGGCGGACCCGTTCGGGCCGCCCGGCACCCGCCTGTACCGCACCGGCGATCTGGTCCGACACGCGCCCGGCGGCGGGCTCGACTACGTCGGGCGTACCGACGCCCAGGTCAAACTGCGCGGACACCGGATCGAACTCGGCGAGATCGAGAGCCGGCTCGCCGCGCATCCCGGCATCGCCCAAGCGGCGATCCGACTGCTCGACCCGGATGGCGAACACGCCCGCCTGGTCGGCTACCTGGTCCCCGAGCCCGGTCAACCCCCCATCGTCCCCGACGAGTTGCGCGCCTACCTCGCCCGCACCCTGCCGAGCGCCATGGTGCCCACCGGCTTCCTGGCCCTGGACGCCTTCCCGCTGACCCCCAACGGCAAGCTGGACCAGGCCCGCCTGCCCGAACCGGCACCCGCTCGACCCCAACCGGGCGGATCCGCCGACCCGTTCGACGCGGCCGACGGCCCGGCCGACGAACTCACCGAGACCGTACGGGCGATCTGGGCCGAGGTGTTGCGCCTGGACGACATCGGCGTGGACGAGGACCTTTTCGACCTCGGCGGCCACTCGCTCACCATCACCCAGATCGCCGCCCGGATCCGCAAACGCCTGGGCGTCGAGGTCCCGCTCGACGTCTTCTTCGACACCCCCACCGTCGGCGGCGTGACCGACGCCGTCCGCGACCTCCAGGAGCCGTGATGCGCAACGATCCCGAAACCACCGACCCCGAGACCGACCAGGAGACCTACCGCGTGGTCGTCAACGACGAGGAACAACACTCGTTGTGGCCGCTGCGCACCGACCCGCCCGCAGGCTGGGTGCCCACCGGATTCGTCGGCACCCGCGAGGAGTGCACGGCGCACATCGACCGGGTCTGGCCGGACATCCGGCCGCTGAGCCTGCGTCGGCGACTGGCCGGGGACGCGGCATGAGGGCGGACCCGCTGCGCGAACGGGTGGCCACGCTGATCGCCGACGTGAGCGGCGGCGAGGTGAGCGCGCACGAGGTGTTGGAATCGACCGGCTCGCTGACCGCGTCCGGGGTGAGTTCGCTGACCTTCCTGCGCCTGATCGACGCCCTGGAGGGCGAGTTCGACGTGTTCTTCGATCTTGACGCCGACCTGGACTTCGTCGAGGACCTGGACTCGCTGGTGGCGCACCTGACCCGGCACGGCGTGGCGGTGGGCGATGGTTGAGGACGAATCGGCGAGAGCCCGGGTCGCGGCCGAGCCACCGGTCGCGGCCCCCTACGAGGTGCCGGCACCCTTCGCGGTCTCCGCCGACGACCCGGTCCAAGCCCCGCTGACGTGGGGTCAGCGGGCGATCTGGCAGGCCATCCGGCGCACCGCGCCCAGCGACCACTACTTCAACATGACCCGCGTCTTGCCGATCGCCGACCGCGGCCGGCCGGTGGACGTGACCCGGGCGACCGCCGCGCTCGGCCGGCTGATGGAGCGTCACGACGCGTTGCGCACCCGGCTCGTGTCCTCCGACGGCGAGCCCCGACAGGCCCGCCACTCGGTGGGCACGCTGCCGGTGGAGGTGTTCGAGGCGGCGCTGATCGAGGACGCGGACACGGTCGCGGCGGCGGTGGCCGAACGCCTCGGCGCCACCCGCTTCGACTACTTCGACGCCTGGCCGATCCGGGTCGGCCTGGTGGTGCACGGCGGCCGGGTCCGCTACATCGCACTGGCCCTGTGTCACGTGGCCACCGACGGGCACGGCGTCGAAGTCCTGGTCCGCGACCTGCGGTTGCTGATCCGGCGCGGGTCGGCGGGCGGCCCGGCGGCGGGTGGGCCGCTGGACCTGGCGCACGAGCAGTCCACGACCACGGGCCTGCGTCGGGGCGAATCGGCGCTCGCGCACTGGGAGACGCACTATCGGCGGATCGCGCCGACGGTGTTCGCCGACGTGATCGCCGAACCGGCGGCGCCGCGCTTTCGTACCGTGCGCCTGGTCTCCCCCGCACTGGCCCGGGCCGCCGACGCGGTCGCGCTGCGCCACCGGGTCAGCCCGTCGGCGGTGTTGCTCGCGGGCGCGGCCGTGTTGGCGGCGCGCGCGGGCGGCCGGGACACCGCGGTGATGTTGCCGATCGTCGCCAACCGTTTCCGGGCGGACAGCCGCGATCTGGTCACCACGCTGTCCCAGGAAGGGCTGTTCGTGCTCGACCTGGACCTCGGCGCGCGCTTCACCGACCTGCTGCCCGCCGCGTGGCAGGCGTCGCTGCGCGCGTATCGCAGCGCGGGCTACGACCCCGACCGGTGGAACGCGCTGATGTCCAGAATCACCGCCGAACGCGGCACGCCCATCCGGCCGTTCTGCTGCTTCAACGACATGCGCCTGGTGGACAGGCCGCCGGAGCCGGGACCGGAGCCGACCGCCGCCGAACTGGACGTGGCGCGCACCCGCAGTCGGGTGGAACCGGCGGGCGGGCACGAGTTCATCGCCTGCCGGTACTGCATGCACGTGGTCGCCGAGGGCGACGCGCTGGTGGTCAGCGTCACCGGCGACACCGCCTATCTGCCCCTACACGCGCTGGAGGCGCACCTGGTCGCGCTGGAGGATCTGCTGGTACGCGCCGCCGCCGGGCGGGAGGTGCCGATCGGCGCGCTGACCGGCTTCGCGGAGCGGGTGGCGGAGCCGGTCGCATGAGCGTCCTGGCGTATGCCGGTGCCACGTCCGTCACGGCGGGCGACCGGCTGCGCTTCCACGTGGCCTCGACCGACGGCGGCCCGGTGCGTGGCGAGGTCACGATCGTCGACGCGACCACCGACCACGTCCTGGCCCGGGCGCGAGTGAGCGGCGAGCACTGGGAGTTGGCCGTTCCACCGGACTGGCCCAGCTCGCTGTACCGGGCCGTGTTCGACGACGGCACCCCGCTCGCCGGGGACGAACCCCTGGACCACGAGGCCTGGTTCGTGGTCCGCGCGGCGCGGCCCGGGATGGCCGCGCCGATCCTGGTGTCGGTGCCGTTCGCCACCTGGCAGGCGTACAACCGCTCCGGCGTGCCCGGCCGGGGGCTGTACTACGCCGAACAGCCGAACCGGGCCGCCCGGGTCACGTTCGACCGACCCGGCGGCGGGCCCCCGCCGGAGCGCTGGGAGGAGGGCCTGCTGCGCTGGTTGCGGGCCACCGGCCGGCCGGTCGAGTTCTGCTCCGGCCTGGATCTGCACGGCGGGGACGAACTCCTGTCGCACTACCGGCTGTTGGTGGTCAATGGGCACGATGAGTATTGGTCGCGGGAACAGCGCGACACCGTCGAAGGGTTCGTCCGACGCGGCGGCAACCTGGCCATCTTCGCCGCGAACACCGCGTGGTGGCAGATGCGCCTGGAGGACGACGGCCGCACCATGGTCTGCCATCGGGACGCGGTCGCCGACCCGATGGCGGCGATCGATCCCGAGCGGGTCACCGTGGAGTGGTCCAGCGCGCCGGTGCACCGGCCGGAGAACACGATGACCGGGCTCAGCTTCCGGCGGGGCGCGGGTGCGTGGGGCGAGGGAATGAAGGTGATCCGCGAGGAGGCGTACATCGCCCGGTTCACCGACCACTGGGCGTTCGCCGGCACCGGCCTCGCGGACGGCGACAAGTTCGCCCAGGGCGCGCTCGGCTACGAGACGGACGCGGCCGAACTGGACTGGAGCACGGGTGTCCCGCGCGCCACCGGCCGCGACGGCACCCCGCCGTCGTTCGTCGTGCTCGCCACCGCCGATCTGCGGCACTGGGCGCGCTACGGGCAGGGCGGCGACGCGGTGATGGGCACGTTCCGGCTCGGCGCGGGCACGGTGTTCAACGCGGGCACCATCAACTGGGGCAGTGCGCTGGCCGATCCGGTGGTCGACCGGGTCACCCGCAACGTGCTGGACCAGCTCGGCGCCGCCACACAGCCGCAGTGGGAGGTGATCGGCCCCGCCGCCGACATCCGCGCGCTCACCGCCTGCGAGGACGTGCTGTTCGCGGTGGACATCGAGGGGGCGTTGCTCTGCCGCGACACCGGCGGGCAGAACCTGCCCTGGCGGGCGATCGGCGCCGCGCCGGCGGTGCGCGCCCTGGCCGCGGCGCGGGAGGCGGCCGGTGCGCTGCCGCTGGAGGTGTACGCGGTCGGCCCGGACGATCGGCTGCTGCGCCGGCCGCCGGTGACTCGGCCCGCGCCGTGGACCCCGGTCGCCCGACTGCCCGAGGGCACTCTCGCGCTGGCGCTGTGCGACGGCGGCGTCTTCGCGGTGGACGCCGCCGACACGCTGCACCACGTGTACGCGACCGAGCTGCCCGCCGACCCCGAGGCGCCGGCGCCGTGGCGCGTACTCGGCCCGGCGGGCGGCGCGATCGCCCTCGCGGCGATGAACGGCCGGTTGTACGCCGCCGACGGCGTCGGCCGGCTGTGCACCCGGCTGCCGATCGTGGGGCCGGCCGCGTTCGTCCCGCTGCCCGGCGAATCGGCCCCGCCCGACACCTGCCGCACGCTGACCGGCCACGCCGGGAGCGTGATCGTCACCGCACCGGGTTGCCGGATCCGCCGCCGCTCGGCGGTGCCGCCGCCGACGAGGGGCTGAGCGCCTACGCGCCGAGGTCGACCCAGTGGTTGTCGTGGCGGAGGAAGAACCGGGCGCGTTCCTTGTCGGTGAGGTGTTCCAGCTCGGGGATGCCCTCGAAGTAGGCCTCCCGGGGCGCCCCCGGGGCGAACTGGAGCAGCATCGAGGCCGGCTCGCCGGATTCGTTCCGGAACGCGTGCAGGCCGCCGACCGGGACGTACAGGAAGTCCCCGGCCCTGGCGTCGCGCCAGTCCCGGCCGTCGAACAGCCGGATTGTGCCGGAGAGCACGAAGAACGACTCGGAGATGGTCCGGTGGAAGTGGGTGCCGGGGCCGCTGGGCACCGCGTGCATGTCGACCCGGTACAGGCCGTACTCGCCGTCGGTGGAGTCGGTGGTGGCCAGGTAGTGGTAGGTCGCACCGGCGGTGATCAGCTCGGGCGGGTGCTCGGCCGGGCGGAACCGGGCGTTGACCTCGCCGGAGTCGCCGCGGTAGCGGGTCTCGGGGTAGCCGAGGCTCTGCGGATCGTCGGGGACGTCGGGGAAGGACATCGCGGGCTCCTCATCGGACGTGTCGCGTTTGGTGGCGGTGCGTGTGGTGGTGACGTGTGACGTGTGTGGTCGTGACGCATGCGGGTGGATCGGGGCGGGAATCGTCGGGGATCGATCGAAGGACCGCTCCCGGACCGATGAGTTTCCGGTGGACGCGCGGTCGAAGCATGTGTCGGCTCGAAAACCACGCGACCACGACGGCGACACCGCGACGAAGGGCAGCGCCATGAAAATCACCCTCGCCACCTTCCTCACCATCGACGGGGTCTACCAGGCCCCGGGCGGTCCGGAGGAGGACCCCGGAGGCGGCTTCGAACACGGCGGCTGGTCGGCGCCGTACGGGGACGACGACTTCGGCCGGTTCATGGTCGGGGTGATCGGCCGTGCGGAGGCGTTCCTGCTCGGACGGCGGACGTACGACATCTTCGCGTCCTATTGGCCCGCGATCACCGACCCGGCCGACCCGATCGCCGGGCCGCTGAACACGCTGCCCAAGTACGTACCCACCAACACCCTCACGTCGGCCGATTGGCACAACACCCGGCTGCTGCACGGCGACCTGGCGGAGGAGGTCGGCGCGCTCCGGAAGCAGGACGGCGGCGAACTCCAGATCCACGGCAGCGGCGCGCTCGCCGGGTCGCTGCTGCGGCTCGGCCTCATCGACACGATGCACCTGCTGACGTTCCCGATCGCCCTCGGCACGGGCAAGCGCCTGTTCGAGCCGGGTGTACTGCCGGCCGCGTTCGCGCTCACCGGCTCGGAGGTCACCGGGAAGGGCGTGGTGATCACGTCCTACGAGCGCCGGGGCGCACCCACCTACGGCAGCTACGAACGTCCCGAGCAGGGGTAGAGCCGCAGGCCCGAGCGGGGTGGCCGCAGGCCCGAGCCGGGATGGCCGCAGGCCCGGGAGCGCAGCCGAGAGCCCGGGAGCGCACACGCCGACGGCGCGTCCGAGACCCACGGGGGGTGTCGGCCGCGCCGTCGGCGGTTTTTCGCGGGGCGGGGACCCCGCGATCGTGGGGCCGGGGCCCGGCCTGGGGAGACCGGCTCGGGCACCCTGCCCGCGCGGGCCCGGGAGTCCGGTCTCGGGAGTCATGGCCGGGGTTCGGCGTACCCCGGCCGAGACTCGCGAGTCCCCGGGCCCACGACGCTCGGGACTCAGGCCTCCTGGATGAGACCGATCGGGTTGTCGTCGGCGTCCTTGAGTACGGCGGTGCGCTTGCCGCCGCCGACGTCCTTGACCTCGTGGACGGGCTGCGCGCCGCCCTCGACCAGCGACGCGAAGGTCGCGTCGATGTCCGCGACGTGCCAGTAGGAGATCGGGCCGTGCTCCCACTTGGCGTGGCCGTGCGGGTCCAGGCCGATGTCCTGGCCGTCGAGGTGATAGCCGACGTAGTACGACTCGTCCATCACCGGGTCGACGCCGAGGATCCGGCTGTACAACTCCTTGGCCTTGGCGAGATCCCGCACGGGGTAGATCACCGTCTTGATGCCTGTGGTCATGCTGCGCTCCTCGGGAGGGCCGGCCGGCGTCCGGGTTCGGGGTCCGGGTGCGGGTCGGCGTCGGGGCTTTCGCCTTTGTGGGTGCGGGTCCGTTGTCGGTCCGTCGAGGAGGTGACCCGCGCGGACGGAGGAGTGTGACCGGTCCGGTGAAGATTTTCCGAGGTGGGGTACGGGGCGGCGTGGGGGTGGGCGGCCGGGTGCGCGGGGTCGTGGCTATCCGGCCGGCTCGATCGTCGTCGCCAACAGCCGGTCCTCTCCCCACGCGACGGCCTCCTCCCGGTTGGCGAACGCCGTCCACGGCGCCGGTCCGTCGCCGATCGGGTCGAGCAGCGGTTCCCGGGCGGCGATGGCGATCTCGTGGCCGGCGGCGACCAGGTCGGCCAGCACGGCACCGAGCATCGCGGCCGAGCCGAGCGCGATCCGGGTGACCCGGTCCAGGTCGAGCACGATCCACCCGGGCGGGCTCGGCTCGGACTGGCGCAGCGCGTGCAGCAGGTGCTCCGTCTCGGTGAACTCCAACGCCCCCTGCGCCCGGATGACCACGACACGATGCCCCTCGCGGTCGAGAACCGCCCGCTGCGCGGGTGTCCGGGCCCGGTAGGAGGGGTGTTCGAGCGCGGTGGTGACCTCGGTGACGGTGGCGATGTGCCGACCGGGCTGGTGCATCAGGTGCAGCGCGAAACGTTCGGACAACTCGGTCAGCGCGACCACACCGCGCACGGGGTTGCCGGCCCGGTCCAGCGGCGGGCTGTGTACCGCGATGCCGAACCGCGCCGGACTGCACGCGATCAGGCCGCCGGACACCCCGCTCTTGGCGGGCAGTCCCACCCGCAGCAGCCATTCGCCCGCGCTGTCGTACATCCCGCAGGTCGCCATCACCGCCAACGTCCTCACCGCCACCGGCTCGGCGATCACCCGGTCGCCGGTGACGGGGTTGACGCCGCCGTTGGCCAACGTGGCCGCCATCACCGCCAGGTCGGCCACCCGGACCCGGATCGAGCATTGGCGGAAGTAGGTGCGTACGGTCTCGTCCACGTCGCCGGCCAACGAACCCGCGCCGCGCATCAGGTAGGCCAGCGCCCGGTTGCGGTCTCCGGTCGCCGCCTCGGAGCGGTAGACGTCCTCGTCGACGTCCAGGGATCGGCCCGCGAAGGCGGACAGGCAGGCGCGGATACGTTCGAAGCGGTCCCGCGCGTCGGCCGCCGGAACCAGCGAGGTGGTGACGATCGCGCCCGCGTTGACCATCGGGTTCGCCGGTCGGCCGGTGCCCGGCTCCAGGCTGATCGCGTTGAACGCCTCGCCGCTGGGCTCGGCGCCGACCCGGCGGGCCACCTCGGCCGGGCCGAGTTCGGATACGGCGAGCGCGTAGACGAAGGGCTTGGACACCGACTGGATGCTGAACAGGTCGTCGGTGTCGCCGGCGTGGTAGCGGTTGCCGGACATGCTGACCAGCGCGAGGCCGAAGGTACGGGGGTCGGCGGAGGCCAACTGTGGGATGTAGTCGGCGACTTCGCCGTCGGCGAGCGAACTCAGCCGGTCGTGCAGCTCGGCCAGGGAGGTGGTCACCGGGTCCATGGGGACCACCCTTCGGCTGTGTGGGCGCAGCGGGGTCCGGCATCGTCCTGCTCCCGTCCGTCGACCGGCCGGGCCGGCGAGCGGGTGTGGGCCGATGCGGTGTCGTCACGTAGCGTGATGGTCGGTCTTCGAGCGTAGTCGGCACAGGGTGGACATGCCCGTCGGCGGGGCGCGGGGTTGGGCCGGTTGTGGGGCCGGCTGTGCAGCCGGTTGTGTGGCTTGCCGTGGGGCCGGCTGTGCAGCCGGTTGTGTGGCTTGCCGTGGGGCCGGCTGTGGGGCGGGCTGTGGGGCCGGCTCAGCCCTGTGGCGATCCCGTCCGGATCGGCGCGCCGGCCTCGGCGCGCTCGCCGGGTGCCGCCGCCGCGTACAGCACCTCGCGCAGTCCGGGAAGTGTCTCGCGGTCCGGGCGCCAGACCAGGCGCAGGGTGAGGTCGGGGGTGTCCAGCGGAAGCCTGACCAGGGTGCCGGCGGCGAGTTGGTCGGCGACCGCGAAGTGCGGCAACAGTGCGACGCCCAGCCCCTGTTCGGCCCAGGCCCGGGTGACCGCGACACCGCCGGCCCTGACCCGCTCCACCTCGGCACCGAGCAACCGATCGCCGGCCAGCCGGAACGAGCAGGCCGACGCCCCGTTGACCAGCAGCCGCTCCTTGCGCAGGTCGGCGTCGGTGATCCGGTCCCGGTCACCCAGCGCATGCCCCGGGGCGGCGACCAGCGCCAGCCCGACGGGTTCCAGGTCGACGAACGCCAGTACGGCCGGCGGTGGTTCGAACCCCAGCTCGCCGAGCCAGGTGCCGGCGTCCAGGAGCAGCGCCACGTCCAGCCGACCGGCCACCACGGCGGCCAGGAGTTCGCTCCGATCGCTGTCCGAGACCACCTGGACCCGCAGATCGGGTCGGCGGGCGGCGAGCCGGCCGAGCACCGAGGGCACGTGCGTCGCGGCGATGCTCTCCAACGCCCCCAGTCGCAGCAGCGGCGCCGCTGCGGCCACCTCGCGGCGGGCCTGTTCGGCCTGGTCGAGCAGCCGGTGCGCCCACTCCCGCATGCGCTCCCCGGCGGCGGTCGGCGTCATGCCCCGGGGGCCTCGGTCGAACAGGAGTACGCCCATGGACTTCTCCAGCACCCGGATCTGCTCGGAGACCGACGACGGCGCGATGTCGAGCGCGTTGGCGGCCGCGGTGACCGTACCGAACCGGGCGACCGCCTCGAAGGTGCGGAGCTGGCGAAGTTCCATGGCCGGGCAACCTCCTTCGAGCATTCGGATATTCCGAACGGAGCATACGGGCGGGCCGGTCGAGTCGAGGGCTGCGGTCGACGGACAGTGGTGCAGCGCGATCCTCGGGCTCTTCCGGGTGGCCCCCGGGCCTGTTCCGGGTCGTTCCCGGGCCTCCTTCGGGCCTCTTTTGGGCCTGCTTTGGGCCTGCTTTGGGCCTCTTTTCGGTCGCTCCCCCACTGCCGCTCCACCTTCGGAGACTCTCGATGACACTCCTCGATCCACCCGTCGCAACCGCACCCACCATCACCTCGAGGTCGCGCACCCGGGCCCTGATCGGCATCTCGCTCGGCTACTTCATGGTGTTGCTCGACATGACCGTGCTGTCCGTGGCCGAGCCGGATCTGGCCCGGTCGCTGGGCGGTTCGGTGGCAGGGCTGCAGTGGACGGTGTCCGGGTACACGGTCGTCTTCGGCGCCCTGCTCCTGACCGCGGGGGCGGTGGCCGACCGGTTCGGCGCGCACCGGGCGTTCCGGGTCGGCATCGTCGGGTTCGGCGTCGGTTCGCTGCTGAGCGCGGCGGCGCCGAACCTGTGGACGCTGGTGGCGCTGCGCGGGCTGCTCGGGGTGGCCGCGGCCGCCTGCGTACCGGCGTCGATGGCGATGATCACCCGGCTGTTCCCAGTCCCCGCCGAGCGGGCCGGGGCGGTGTCGGTGTGGGCGGCGCTCAGCGGCGCGGCCCTCGCCGTCGGCCCGCTCGCCGGCGGCCTGCTCGTGGACGCGTACAGCTGGCGCGCCATCTTCCTGGTCAACGTCCCGATCGCCGCCCTCACCCTGGCGCTGACCGCCGGCCGCGCGGTGCGGTGCCCCCGGGGCGAGCGGCCGATCGACTGGGCCTCCCAGTTCGTCGTGTGCGTGGCGCTGGGCCTGGCCACCGACGCGCTGATCGCGGCCGGGTCGGGGTCCGGGACGCACGCGGCCGGCTCGGGGGCGGCGGCGGTGCTCGCCGCGCTGCTGTTCGTCCGGGCCGAACGGCGCAGCCCGCACCCGGTGTTGCCGGCCGCCGTGTTGCGCTCGCGCGCCACGAGGTCGGCGCTGCTCGCCGGGGCGGCGGTCAACTTCGCGATGACGGGGCTGCTGTTCGTCCTGCCGCTGCTGTTCCGGCAGAACCTGCACATGTCGCCGATGCGGACGGGGGTGGCGTTCCTGCCGATGACGCTGCCGTTCGCGGTGAACCCGCTGCTCACCGGGCGGATCGTGGCGCGGTCCGGGCCGCGGGCCCCGATGCTGGCCGGGCTGGGGCTGCTGACCTCGGGCTGCGTGGTGTTCGCCGTCGCGGTGCTTACCGGCTTCGGGTATCCGGTGCTGGCGATCGGGCTGGTGTGTACCGGCTTCGGGGTTTCCTTCGCGCTGCCCGCCCTGGTCGGCACGGTGATCGCCACGGCACCGGAGGGCACGGCCGGCGCGGCCGGCGGCCTGCTCAACGCGGTCCGCCAGATCGGTGCCACGGTCGGGGTCGCGGCGATGGGCGCGTTCATCGGCGTCGACGGCGCGACGGGCACCCACGATCTGGCCTGGGCCCTGCTGCTGCCGGCGGCGCTGTGCGCGGTGATGACGGTGGTGGTGGGACGGCGGGTCTGACACGCGGGCGCCGGGCCATACGCGGATGTCGGCGCCGTATGCAAAGCTGCGTGCGACCAGCGGGGCACGGGATCCTCATCCCCCCAGAAACGAGGACTGCGCAATGGACATGGGCACGACCGCCACCGGGACATTCGACCTCACCTCCTTCCAACCGGAGGCGATCGACGAGGCCCCGGGGGCCGCACTCGGCCGGGTCACCATCACCAAGGTGTTCACCGGCGACCTGGCCGGCGAGAGCACGGTGCACATGTCGTCGGTCATGGACGTCGAAGGCGCCCCCGCCGCCTATGTCGCGGTGGAACGCTTCACCGGCGAACTGACGGGCCGCAAGGGCTCCTTCGTCTTCCTGCACTGCGCACCGGGGACCGCGGGCGAGGAACTGACGATCCGGGTGGTCGCGGGTACCGGGACGGACGAACTCGCCGGGATCACCGGCTCGCTGGACATCACACGAACCGAGGACGGCGGTCACACGTACGTCCTGGAGTACACACTCGGCTGACATCCCGCTCCGGGGTCGGACACGGGGGCACCTCGATGCCGGGCCGGTGTCGCCTTGACCCGGGGGCGACGGCGACCTACGCTCCGAAACGGAAACGGGAAAGCGCTTTCCATTCGACCGTGCCGCCCGCGGGGCGAAAGATTCGAGGACACGTGAGCACACCCGAGCAGCCGAGGTGGGCCTTCAGCACCCTCGGTGCCCCCGGCCGGCCGGTGCACGAACACCTCGTCCGCGCGCTTCGACACGGCTGCACCGGCCTCGAACTCCGGGTCCACCAGGACGAGTTCGTACACGTGGACCTGCCCCCGGCCGAGCGCCGGGCCATCCGCGCCCGGATCACCGACGCCGGCCTGGCCGTACCGTGCCTGGCCGGCTACGCGGGCATCTGCGCACCCACCCCCGACCCGGTCGTCCTGTCCGCCATCGACCGCCTCCTCGACCTGGCCTACGACCTGGGCGCATCGGCCGTCCGCATCTTCCCCGGCGGTACCGGCGACGGCGACACCGAACGCGCCCAACGCAGGCTGGCCGCCCTCCTCCCCGACGCCCGCGCCCGCGGCGTCACCATGCTCATCGAAACCCACGACTCCCACCCCACGGGCGCAGCCGTCGCGACCCTGATCCGCCCCTTCACCGGCGCGGTCGGCGCAATCTGGGACGCCCTGCACCCCTGGCGCCACGGCGAACAACCCCCCGAAACCGCCGAAGCCCTCGCGGGCTTCCTGCGTTACGTCCAAATCAAGGACGCGGCCTCAACGATCGACACCACCCCGGTCCCCCTGGGCACCGGAGCAGTACCACTGACCACCATCGGCACCACCCTGCAAGCCCAGGCCTGGCAAGGCTGGATCTCCCTCGAATGGGAAAAAGCCTGGTACCCGGAAATCCCCACCCTCGACGAGGTCCTCCCAGCCGCAGCCCAATGGGTGAACACATACTCCCGAACACGACCGAGCAAATAACTATCGTGCGGTTGCTCGGCCATGCCGGTGGCGCGGTTGCCGCGGGCGGTGTCGCGAGGCTTGTAGTCGGGTCGCCCACGGTGCGGGGGCTTGCCCTGGAACCTGTCCAGGAGGGTATTCACGTAGCCGCCGACCCTGGCCGGTGCGCGAAGGGGGACCGGGCCTCGGGAGAGAGTGGTCCGGGATTCCGCTCGGCGTGATCGGGCAGTCGATCCGTCTCGGCGCGGTCCGCCGGGAGCGACGCGCCACGTGACTGCTGCTGCACCGCGAACACGACCAGCTCAGGCGGTGGTTGCTCCTCGACGGACAGGATGTTCGCGCGGAGATCGACCGCGGCGCCGCCCGAACCGGCGTCGTCGGTACGAGCCATGGCCCGATCCACGAGAAAGCACGTCACAGCAGCTCCCACTCGGTCGTACTCGCGAGGTTCCGCAACGCCGCGAGGTGGCGCGCCAGATGCGGTCTGTGGTCCGTGAGTGGTGCCGTGACCGGTGCCAGGATCCCCCGGGCACGCCCTGACGCGACGCGGCGCCGCATCCGGCCGAGTGGCCAGGTGCGGCGCCGCGTGTGCGAGTGCGTGCGTGGGCGTGGCGGTCAGGTGACGTTGCGGCCGAGGAAGTCGCGGATCAGCGCCGCGATTTCCGGGGTGTGGGTGGCGAGTGCGAAGTGCCCGGCGTCGAGCAGGTGGATCTCCGCGTCGGGCAGGTCGCGGACGAACGCGCGGGCCCCGTCCGGGCCGAAGATCTCGTCGCCCGCGCCCCACGCGACCAGCGTCGGCGGGCGGTGGGTGCGGAAGTACTCCTGGAAGGCCGGGTAGCCGTCCAGGTTGAACTGGTAGTCCCAGAACAGCTGTAGCTGGATCTCCTTGTTGCCGGGTCGATCCAGGTACGCCTGGTCCAGGACCCAGGCATCCGGCGCCACTCGGGCCAGGCGGTCCGCCGGGATGCCGTGTGTGTGCTGCCACTTGGTGGCCTCGGCGGTAAACAGCTCGCGCACCGCGGGCTCGTGCGTCTCGCGGTCCTTGGCGTGCGCGAACAGGATGTCCCAGAACGGGGTGAAGCCCTCCAGGTAGGCGTTCCCGCTCTGGCTGATCAGCGCGGTGACCCGCTCGGGGTGCGCGGCGGCGATCCGCAGGCCGATGGGGGCGCCGTAGTCCTGGATGTACAGCGCGAACCGGTCCAGGCCGAGGTGGTCGACGAGCTTGAGGGTGACCTCGGTCAACGTGTCGAAGCTGTACGGGAAGGCGTCCACGGCCGGCGCGTCCGACTGCCCGAAACCGATGTGGTCGGGGGCCACCAGGTGGTAGGTGTCGGCGAGTTCGCCGATCAGGTCGCGGTACATCGCGGAGCTGGACGGGAAGCCGTGCAGCAGGAGCAGCGTGGGGTTCGCCGGGTCGCCGGCCTCGCGGTAGAAGACGTTCAGTCCGTCGATCCGCACGGTGGCGTGGCGAATGGCGCGGTCGGCGGAGGCGGTGGGGGTGGGGGTGGCGATGGCGTTCATGGGGATCGTCCCTTTCAGGGTCACGAGGTGGATGCAGAGGATGCGAGAGCTGCGGTAGAGGCGGTGGTGCGCGCGGCGGTACGGGCCGCGCTCTCGGTGGTCGACGTCAGGACGGCGGCGAGCAGGCTGAGTCCGACGCCGGCCGCGAAGTAGGCGCGGTAGCCGCCGGTGGCGGCGTGTCCGGCGGCGGCCAGGGCGAGGCCGAGGCCGGCCGAGCCCTGGTGGACGATCCAGGCGGGAGCGAGCGTTCGGCCCAGGCGTGCCGGGTCGAGGCCGCGGGTGACGATCGCCATGGTCAGCGGGATCACCGTGAACGACGCGGCGCCGAACAGCACGGCGGCGACGACGAGCAGCCGCGGGTCGGGAGCGGCGGCCGCGAGCACGAGGGACGCGGCGCGCAGCAGGTGCATGACCGGCAACAGGCGTTCGGGCACGGTGTGACCGACGAGACGCGCCGTCACCGCGGACGACACCGCGGCAGCGGCGGCGGCCACCGCGACCAGACTGCCGCCGGCCGCGGCCGACCAGCCCAGTTCGACGGCGTGCTTGGGGAGCAGCAGGACCATCGCGTACAAGGTCGCGGCATGCAGCCCGAACGCGGCGAGGATGCGCCCACGGCCACGCAACGATTGCCGCTTCGGCAAACCCGGCCCGCCTCCCCCGGTAGCGAGGGAAGCCCCGGAAGCCCCGGAAGCCCCCGGCACGGCTGCCACCTGACGGTCCGTCGGGATGGCCGCCGCAAGCACCGCGGTGGCGGCCAGCCCCGCCGCACCGATCGCCACGTACGTACCGCGCGTCCCCAACGGCCCGAACAGCCCGGCCGCCGCCCACGGGACGACCAGTTGCCCGAGGTTGATGCCGATCGTGGCGCGGGCCAACGCCGGTGCCGCACGGTCGCCTTCGGCCCGGGCGATCAGGGTGCTGACGGCGAGGCTGGAGGACCCCGCGAAGCCGAGGCCGCCGAGCACCACGTACGCCGCCACGAACTGCCCGGCGCCGCGCGCCGCGCCGAGCGCCAGGTAGCTCGCCGACAGCAGCAGGAGCGCCGCGACGATCACCCGCTTCGCGCCGATCCGGTCGAGCAGGACGCCGACCAGCGGCTGGGCGGCGCCGGTGACCGCCGTGGACAGCGCCGCCGCGACCGCGAGGGTCCCGGCGCCGATGCCGTAGTCCTCCGCGACCGGTGCGAAGAACACCCCTGCGGAGAAGTTGAGACCGAACGACACGGTCATGGCCGCCAGTCCTGCCCCGGTACTGCCGATGCGCGGCACTACGGCCACCCCCTTGTTTCTAATGCCTACTTTGATGCCTAGACATTAGACAGCCGGGAACTAACCTGTCAACACGCATTCATCGGTTAGATTGATCGGCATGGACATCCGACCGCTGACCGGCGAACCCCTGGCGCTTGACCTCGCGAACACACGCCTGTCCCTGCACGGCGCCCTGCACGACCACCTGGACGACCCGGCCCTACTGCGGGCCTGGCTCGCCGAACACGCCTTGGACAACCACCCCGACACCACGCCCGAGACGGACCTCGACGCCGTACGCGACGCACTCGTCGCCACCCGGGAAGCGATCCGCGCCGCACTGGAGGAAGGCGCATACCACGACCTGGACGCGGTCCTCGCACGCGGGACGATCCGCCTCGGACTCGGCGCACAGGGCCCCACCGAGCAGGTCGACGTCGCCGACCCGGCATGGCGACCGGCCTGGGAAACGGCACGCGCCTACCTGGAGTTGCTCCGCACCGCCGATCCGGACCGAATCAGACGCTGCGCGAACCCGGAATGCACACTCTGGTTCGCGGACGTATCCAAGAACGGACGACGCCGGTGGTGTTCGATGGCCGAATGCGGCAACCGCGCCAAGGCCCGAGCCCACTACACCCGAAGCCGATGACCGCGAACCAACCCGAGCACCCGAAACCGGCCCGTACAACGCCGTGATGCGACCGGAGGCGACGTCGGCTGATAGGAGCGGACCCCAGCGAGGGCATCCGCGCCGCGCTCGCCGACCGCAGGGTCGCACGGCACCTCAAAGGCCGGGCGGCGGACCGGTGATCGAAGCCGCCGCCGGCGACCCGACCCACGCACGACGGACCGCGCTCGACCACCCGTCCGCGGCCACCGCCACCCGCGACGAGACGGCCGGCGACGTGGCGACGGCCGGGAAAATCGGCGAGCGTCGCCGCTGCCACGTCGCCCTCCGCACAGCCACCGCCCCTGCCGTACACCGGCGTGATCGACGGCCGCCGCCACGACGTGCCACCCCACTACGCGGGCAACACACCGCGCTCAGCCCCGGTCGTCCGGCGCAAGGCCGGCCGCCGGTGTCTACTCCGTCGGCCGTAGGGGGCAATCGTCAGCAGCCCGCACCCATATGCCCGCCCCTTTCCCACGCCACCGACCGCCACCGACCACCGCGGCCCTCAGCGAGTCGGGGTCGACGGTTTCCGCTGTGCCCTCGAAGGGAGCGAAACGTCGGCAGGGCACAGGACACAGGAACTTCGCGTTAGGCGAGCACGTGGGGGCGGTCCCTACGCCCTCGCCCCGGCGACTGACCCGGCAACCGGGATCCGCGCCGTCCCTGGGGACACCCGGGCGCCTCCTCCCGGCGCCGCGGTCGTATCGCACAAGGATCGGCGAGTCGTACGACAAGACGCGACAGCGCACCAGCCCGGTCAGGAAAGGGGCTTCCCCTTTCGTGGGTTTACACGCCGCCTACGCTCGTGGGCATGACGACACCTTCCGAAAGCTGCTACTCCTGCCGGCAGGACGCCTCGTACGACACCCTCCCACCCCGCGAACGCATCGTTTCCGACGCGCTGTGGAGGGTGAAGCACGCGGTCGGTACGAGCCTGCCGGGCTGGCTGGTCCTGATCCCTCGACGCCATGTCACCTCGATCGCGGACCTGACCGAGGACGAGGCCGCCGGTCTGGGGCTGTTGCAGGTCCACGTGTCGCGGGCGCTGCGGGAGGTGACCGGTTGCGCCAAGACCTATGTGGCGCAGTTCGCCGAGAAACCGGGGTTCGAGCACGTGCACTTCCACGTGGTGCCCCGAATGGCGGGTCTGGCTCCCGAGTTGCGCGGGCCGAGCGTATTCGCCCTGTTGAATACGACCGAGGCGGAGCGAGTGTCGACCGCAGAGATGGACCGCGTCGCGCTCGCGATACGCGGACACCTCGGATCGCTGCCGAGCGCGTCAACGCAGTGAGTGCAGCGACGGATCGGTCAACGGCGTACCCGATAGCGCAGGTGGAGCACCCGGTCGCCCTGGATCACCACGTCGGGGTCCTCCAACAGGTGTTGCGCGTAGACCGACCCGAAGTAGCGTTTGCCGGACCCGAAAACGACCGGCACGACGTCCATGCGCACCTCGTCGACCAAGCCCGCCGCAAGCACCTGGCCGCCGACGTTGCCGGCGGCGACCTCGACGATGCGGTCGCCCGCAAGCTCCCGCGCCTTGGCGATGGCCGCCTCGACGCCGTCGACGAAGTGGAACGGCGCCCGGGGGTCCCAGCCTTCGGGCGCCGGCCGGTGCGTCACCACGACCACGTGGTCGATCCCGCTCGGCGGCTTCCCGTCCCAGCCGTCGGTCATGTCGAAGACGTGGCGGCCGGCAACCGTCACCCCGATTTGGTCCCAGTACGGCCGGGTGTAGTCGTAGGACGTCTGCGACACCTTCACCTCGCCGCTCTCGTCCAACGGGACGTCACCGCCGGACAGCCAGTCGAACAGCGGTCCGGGCTGGTCGTTCTCGTCCGCGACGAAGCCGTCCACCGACACCGAGCCGTACATGACCACCTTGCCCACGGGGCTCTCCTCTGCTTTCGGGTGCCCCAAATTAGCGGGTCGTGAGCCGTCGCTCTTGTAGGAAATCAATCGGCCGGCAGCGGCCACCCGTCCAGCGTGTGGCCGGGATGTTCGCGCAGGAACCGCCGCCGGATCTCGAGGTACCGGGTCGGTGTGAGCCCGGTGAACGCCCGGAACTCGTGGACGAAGTGGGCCTGGTCGAAGTAGCCCGCGCCACCTGCGAGTTCACCCCAGTCGATCGGCCCGGCGGGGTCGATCGCGAGCACGGCGGCGGTGAAGCGGTGGGTGCGGGCCAGCCGCTTCGGCGTGACGCCGACGAGTTCCTTGAACCGCTGCGCCAGATGGGTACCGCTGACGCCGGCCGCCGCGCTCAGGTCGCCCATCGCCACCGCCCCGCCGGTCGCCGCGATGACGCCGCCCGTATGGCGGACCAGCCCCAGGCCGGCCCTCTCGCACAGCCGTCGCATCAGCTCCTCCTCGAGCAGCGTCAGCATCTCGTGCGGTCCGTCGGCCGCGGCCAGCCGCTCACGCAGTTCGGCGACGGCGGGCCGACCCCAGACCTGCTCCAGCGTCACCGGCCGGTCGCGCAGTTCGGCCGCGGGCATCGGCAGGAACGACGCCGGCCCCCACGGCTTGAAGTGCACGCCGACGGACCGGGTCCGGGGCGGGTAGCCGAACTCCAACGCGCGGGTGGGCGTGGTGACCACGCAGCCGTCGGCGTACTCGGCCGTCTCGACATCGGTGCCGGCGCGGATGCGAAACGGCGCCCCGAGGTTGACGATCAGCAGCGCCGCCGGCATCGCCGGCAGCGTCAGCCGGGCGTACGGCGGCGCACCCTCCAGGTAGTAGAGGTCGTCGATCAGCCCGTCCAGCGGCGGCCGCGGCACTTGGGACACGTACTCCACACGCACAGCATCGCCGACGCCCCGCCGGCACCGCGCGCCGGGACGGGTCGGCGGCGCTGGTGTCGGCGACGAGGCGGGGACGAGCCGGCCCCGACCCGGTGCCGATCCCGGACGAGCGCCCGGCCGCGGACATGTGCGTGGGATACGCGTGCGGTGTGGTGTGGGCGTTCCTGCGCTCGACGACGCCGAGCAGTCCTGGGCGCGCGAGGGCGCTCGGTGGGGGTGGGACGTCTGCCGAGTCGGATGCTTGCGCACGTCCCGTGTGGCGGCCGTTTCGTGGCCGTCAGCCTCCGGTTGCGGCCCCTTGAGTGCGGACGAAGCTGTCGGCAAAAGTGACCAAGGCCACACGCCCACTTGATCGCCTACGCACGTTAGCCTCGGCCTTGACCGGCCCTGAGCTGGGCTTTTGTGTCAGCCGCAGTGGTGTGATCGCTGCGGTTCGGGTTTTTTCGGAGGTTCGCATGACCGATGTGGCATTTCATTCCGCAGGCCGACTCGCCGCCGCCGTCGCGGCGAAGGAGGTGTCGAGCGTCGAGCTGCTCGACCACTACCTCGACCGGCTGGAGCGGTTCGGCCCGAAGGTCAACGCCATCGTCGCCCGGGACGAGGAGGGCGCGCGAGCCGCGGCACTGGCGGCCGACCGCGCGGTCTCGCGCGGCGAGCCGCTCGGCCGGCTGCACGGCGTGCCCGTGACGATCAAGGACAGTCTCGAGGTCGCCGGCATGCGGACCACCGGGGGCTCGACCCGCTGGGGACATCACGTCTCGACGCACGACGCCGAGTCGGTCGCGCGGCTCAGGAACGCGGGAGCGATCGTGTTCGGCAAGTCGAACCTGCCGGCCGACGCCCGGGACTGGCAGACCCACAACGAGATCTACGGAACGACGAACAACCCGTGGGACCCGGCCCGTGGAGCCGGCGGGTCGTCCGGCGGGTCCGCCGCGGCGGTGGCCGCGGGGCTGACCGGCCTGGAACTCGGCGGCGACACGGCGGGCTCGATCCGGGTACCCGCCCACTTCTGCGGCGTCTACGGACTGCGCCCGTCGTTCGGGATCGTGCCGAGGCACGGCAGCGTCTCCGGGCACGCCCCCGGGACGCTGGCGGACTTCGACATGGCGGTACTCGGCCCGCTCGCCAGGCACGCCGACGACCTCGACCTGGGGCTCGACGTCCTCGCGGGGGCCGACCACGAACGCGCCCCGGCCTGGCGGCTGGAGCTGCCCGCCGCCAAGGCCCGCACGCTGCGGGAGTTCCGGGTCGCGGCGTGGCTCGACGACCCGTTCTGCCCCGTCGACAGCGAGTTGGTCGCCATCATGCGGGCAGCGGTGGAAGCGGTGCGGGCCGAGGGCGCCACCGTGGTGGAGGGCGCGGGGCCGGCCGGGCTGGAGGAGACGATGGCCCTGTATCAGCCGTTGCTGATGGCGCAGAGCGGGCTGGTCGAGTCCGACGAGTCGTACGCCGGGCTCGTGGAACTCGCCGCGACGGAAGGTGCAGCGGGCGGGTTCGCGTCGGATCTGACGCTCCGCTTCCGGGACTGGCACGCGCTCGACGAACGCCGGCAGCACTCCCGCCGCCGCTGGGCCGAGTTCTTCGGCGACGTCGACGTACTCCTGTGCCCGGTGAGCCCGACGGCCGCCTTCCGGCACGACCATCGCCCCGACCCCACCTGGTCGGTCCGGACCCTGCGCGTCGACGGCGCCGACCGGCCGTACCGCGAGATGCTCACCTGGATGGCGCCTTCGGCGGTCAACCACCTGCCCGCAGCGGTGGCGCCCGTCGGGGCGACCCGGGACGGGCTTCCGGTCGGCATCCAGATCATCGCGCCCTACCTGCACGACCGCACGGCGGTCCGGTTCGCGCGGTGCCTCGCCGAGGTGATCGGCGGGTCCCGCCGCCCACCGGGGTTCTGAGCGCCACCGGCCGCTCGCGGCCGGGAACGCCCGCCGGAGACAACCGAGTTCCCGGCGTCGGGTTGACGGCGCGGGCATAGTGGGGCAGCGCATGACTCGCCTCACGTGGCAGGGCATCACCCTCGCATCGCGTCCTTGCGCCACACCAAGCGGTCGCGGGGCCTACTGGTGGACTCGCCTATTCAACTGTCGCCAGTTCCGCCTGGGCCCAGCCTGCTGGTGACCGTACGTGGTCGTCGGCGTAGCGACTCCAGTCTTCTCCGACCTCGGATGCGAGGCGGGTCGCGATGACGTCGTGGTAGCCGAGGGCGTCGACGACGACGGGGCGGGCATCTCCAGGACCCACTGTGGCGGATCACTCCGGTCCGGGCGGCGGCTGTGGGGACGCCGAGGTCGTTGAGCTGACCGGAGAGGGCAGCCGTTCTTCACGGTGGCGTCGGCGAGGGCGAGCCAGGCCGACATCGACGCCGCGGGCTCAACGAGTCATCCCGACAGGTCGAGACACCTGGTTGCGGCACTAACCTGCGGTGGTGACCGGAGCCGAGCTGGATGGGTTGATCGTTGCCGACGGCGCGGCGCTGCGCGCGTGGCTGCTGGACAACCACACCGCCTCTCCTGGCGTGTGGCTCGCCCTGACCAGGAAGGGCGGCACCGTTACCACGCTGACCTGGCAGCAGGCGGTCGACGAGGCACTGTGCTTCGGCTGGATCGACGGACAGGCCCGCAAGCGCGACGAGGAGAGCTCCTGGCGGCGGTTCACCCCGCGCCGGCCCCGCAGCATCTGGTCCCAGCGCAACGTCGCCAACGTGGCCCGGTTGGAGGCGGCCGGCCTGATGCAGCCCGCCGGCCGCGCCGCGGTCGACGCCGCGAAGGCCGACGGGCGGTGGACGGCCGCCTATGCGCCGTCATCGGAAGCGGAGGTGCCGGCCGACCTGCGCGTCGCGATCGCCGCCGACCCAGCGGCGCAGGCGATGTTCGAGGTACTCACCAAGACCAACCGCTTCGCCCTCATCAGCCGGGTCAATGCCGTCAAGCGGGCCGAGATGCGAACCCGGAAGATCGCCGAGTGCGTGGCGATGCTGGTCCGGCACGAGACGATCCACCCGCAGAGAGCCAGGCCGGCGGACCCGCCGGCGTCGTGACCGGGCTCCTGCCGGAACGGACAAACCCAGCCTATTGAGCGGAACTGTTCTCGAACCCCTGCCTCGTCCGCTTCAAGACGGGTGAAGGTCTCCGCCGGTGCGCGGCCGGCCGTATCGTTCGACGAGGGCGTTGCCGATCGAGGCCAGACGGTCACGGACCCCCGGAGGGCCGGTCACCTCGACCCATTCGACCAGCCCGGAGAGCTCGCCGGCGAGGATGTACTCGTTGGGGCCGCGGATCACGACCTCGATGCGGCCGTCGGTCGTGGAACCTCCCACGTCGAGCCGGTCGCCGAGCGCCATCCGGAGGATGCCCATCCCGTCGGGTGTGCATACCGCCCGGACCTCCAGCGGCGTTCGTTTGCGATCGACCTCTTCGGCGATCTCATTCCAGCTCTCGGCAAGGTCGAAGTCCCCGGGTCGGTGCACAGGGTCGCCGGTCGGGTCGGCGGACGACACGCGGTCGATCCGGAAGACCCGTCGGCCGGTCTCGGTGTCGGAGACGAGGTACCACACAGGACCTTTGGCGACGATGCCCAGCGGGTGGACGGTTCTCCGGGTTTCGACGCCTTTGCCGTCGACGTAGCCGAGCGACACCTGGACCCCGCGGATCACCGCGTCTTGGAGTTCGTCGAGGAAGCGAGGCGGCCGGTGCTCGATACGGCCCGCCCCCCATCGCTGCGGGTCCACGACCAGCGACGCCGCCGCTGCCTCGGCCTGCACCCGGAAGGGCTTCGGTAGGGCATGGACGAGCTTGCGCAGAGCCGCCTTCATCGCCGGCGTCGCGTCCGAGGCCGGACCGACAGCCAGGAACAGGGCGCGTGCCTCGCCGGCGGTCAACCCGGACAGGTCGGTACGGGCGCCGCCCACCAGGCGCCAGCCACCGCCTCGGCCCTGCACGGAGTACACGGGCACCCCGGCCGCGGCCAGGGCGTCGAGGTCACGGCGGGCGGTGCGCTCGGAGACGTCCAGCTCTCGGGAGACCTCCGCGGCTGTCACCTGCTCGCGTCGTTGGAGCAAGAGGAGTACGGCCACCAGCCGATCGGATCGCATACCGACAAAACTCCCATGAAAACCGGTCATGAGGTGACCGGTTTGGGGAGCAAGGTGGCTACATGACCTCATCGAGGAGGTCGACCGTCGGCGAACGCCCCCAGAGAGGAAATGCAGTGTTCAATCCAGCAGAATTTCCCGAGCCCACCCTCATCCAGGTCAACGGTGTGGAGCTCGAAGTCTTCGAGGCAGGCCGGGAAAACAAGGGCAAGCCCATCGTGCTCTGCCACGGCTGGCCGGAGCACGCGTTCTCCTGGCGTCACCTGATGCCCGTCCTCGCAGCGGCCGGCTACCACGTCATCGCACCGAACCAGCGGGGTTACGGCAACTCGTCCCGCCCGACCGAGGTGACGGACTACGACATCGAACACCTGACGGGTGACCTCGTCGCGCTCCTGGACCACTACGGCTACGAGGACGCCACCTTCGTCGGCCACGACTGGGGGGCGTTCGTCGTCTGGGGACTGACCCTGTTGCACCCCGACCGGGTGAACAAGCTGATCAACCTGAGCCTGCCTTACCAGGAGCGCGGAGAAACGCCGTGGATCGAGGTCATGGAAACCTTCCTCGGCGGCGACTTCTACTTCGTCCACTTCAACCGGCAGCCGGGCGTCGCGGACGCCGTATTCGATGCCGACACCTCCCGGTTCCTCCGCAACCTCTACCGGAAGAACGTGCCCCCCGCACCCCCTGAGCCGGGCATGGCATTCATCAACCTCGCCAAGGCGGAAACACCACTCGGTGAGCCCGTCATGAGCGACAGCGACCTGGCCGTCTACGTCTCCGCGTTCGAGACGTCGGGATTCACGGGCGGCATCAACTGGTACAGGAACCTCGACCGCAACTGGCACCGGCTGGCGGACGCGGACCCGATCATCAAGCAGCCCGCCCTCATGATCTACGGCGACCGGGACTTCGCGATCCCGAGGTTCGAAAGACTGGCGGAGTTCGTGCCCAACGTGGAAGTGGTCGGCCTGGACTGCGGTCACTGGATCCAGGAGGAAATGCCGGAAGAAACCAACCAGGTTATTTCGAAATGGCTGGAACGGCAGGGCTAGTGTCTCGTGATCCGGTTCGTATCACCTGAAGGCCGAGTTCTCGCATCACACCGATGACAGCCGGACGTGGGGGTGGGCCAGGTCGCGCGGCCTCCTCGTCAGGGCTTCAAGGTCATCTGGTAGCGGGTTTCAGGCTCACCCTGGGGTGGAACCCGACCTCCCCACCGTGGCTCGTCGAGCCCGAGCGACCGACCCAAGCCCCGACAAGTGTCATCCCGACAACCCACTTGCCTAGTGAATCGGCTGAAGGTCGCCAAGAATCGGTGGGTGCCCAGCCGACCGGTGACCTCCCGTGGTCTCCGGCGGCGTATCGGCTCCAGGTGCCGCCGGTCTCGTTGCGGAGGCGACTGGTGGTACGACGTGAGGGTGAGGCAGCACCGTCGCCTCGCGGCCCCGGTGCTGCCGGATCACCTCGGGCAGCGCCGCACGTGAGGGTGATGAGGTGATCGGCGGCCGGTATGAGCGCGGCGCGCCGGTGTCCGGTCCGCGCCGCCTCAAGAGTGGGCCGTCGCGGGCGTGGGGATAGGCAACTCCCTTGGAAGCAGCACCGTTCACGGCCGCAACAGGGCGACCGCACTCTCTTGCGCGAGGTTCTCGGCGACATCGGGCAGGGCCGTCCCATTCCGCAGGTGCCTCCGTACCAGCGCCAGCGGCAAGTCGACGACCGCCAGCACGACACGCTCGAAGTCCGCGGGCGCGGTGGCGTCCAGCCGGACGGCCAACTCCGACAACACTTCGTGAACCCGCTGGTTCGCGTCGGCCAGGCGGCGCGCATGCCGCTCCGGCCACTCCTCCTGGCCGAAGGCGCCGGCTCCGTACAACAACACGGCAGCCCGCTCAGGATTCGCCCTGCTCCAGGCAACGACGTACCGTGCCGCCGCGCCGCCCGCGTCGTGCGGCTCGGGGCGGGAGGCGAGCGCGGCGAAGTAGCCCTCGTGGAACTCGCCGACGGTGCGCAGCCACAACTCCGCCAACAAGACGGCCCGTTGCGGGAAGCGGTGGTAGACCGAGCCGCTGGGTGCGCCGCACGCTCGGGCGACCGCCGCCATGGTGACCGCGGCCGGTCCGTGGGCGGCGGCCACGTGTACCGCGGCTTCGAGGAGGTCTGTTTCGTCGTAGCGAGGTGGCCTGGCCATGAAATAGAGAGTACTCTCCATTTCAATTAGAGGAGAGCATCTAATACTCTTGGGAGGGGCGCGAATGGCGGTCCTGAACATTCACGAACGCCGGATCCAGGCGCCATGCGGGCAGGTCGGCGCACTGATCAATCGTCTGGCGAGCGCCGACGACCCGCTGTGGCCGGGCCGGTCCTGGCCCAGGATGGTGCTGGATCGTGGTCTGTGTGTCGGCTCGCGCGGCGGCCACGGCCCCATCCGCTACTCCGTCGAGGCCTATGTGCCCGGGCAGTGGGTCCGGTTCCGGTTCTCGGCCCCGCGCGGCTTCGACGGCACGCATGAGTTCGTCGTCCAGCCCGCCGAACCGGGCGGCACGGTGCTCCGCCACGTCCTCGCCATGCGACTGCACGGCAGCGCCCGGCTTTCGTGGCCGCTGGCCTTTCGCCGGCTGCACGACGCCCTGATCGAGGAGTGCTTGGACCGCGCCGAGTCCGCCTTCGGGCCGGCAGACGGCGGTCGTGCCAAGCGGAGCACCTATGTTCGGCTCCTGCGTTACCTCGGGGCGCGGACCACACGTCGGTTCCGGGGCGCATCGGCGCCGACAGGGCTGCGGACAGATTGACGACACGGACGCCGCGCATCATGGACCACACGCTGTGGCCGAGCGATCCGCGCCCACCGGGCCCCTCGTCAGCCCGGTCGACCCAGGGCCCCACGCCCACCCCCGCCGCGAACGCCTCCGACGCCGCCTCGGCTTCGCCGCCATCGTCGCGTGTCTCCCGTACGTCGGGCTCAAGCTGCTCTGGGTCCGCTGCGTCGATGTCGGCGTGATCGACCGCAGCCGACTGAGCACCGCCGCACGGATCGCGGTCAACCTGGTGACGTTCCTGATGGACGCGACGGCCGCGGTCATCGCGTACTGGCTCACCCGGCCCGGCGGACCCCCCGTCCGCGCCTGGCTCGTCGCGTTGCCGATGTGGATGGCGTCGGGACTCCTGTCGACCATCATGCTCGCGGTCCCGCTCCAGCTGGGCGTCGCGCTACTCGGCGGGGCGAACCCGTCCGCCGCCGACGACTTCCTCCAGTCATGGGTCCATGGCGTCGTCTACGGTGGCTTCATCGCCGAAGGCGCCGTCCTGCTCGGCGCGTTCGATGTCGGCCGCTGGTAAGGCCTCCGTGGGGAAGCGCTTGCGTGCCGGTTCGTCGAAGCGGAGCGAGCCGGGCGTGGGCTGAATACCCTGGGCCATGCCATCGATCAGACTGAACAACGACACCGCTGCGATGCTGGCGGTCTGGGTCGAGCCGTGGGGCACCGACCATTGGATGCGACCACACGAGAAGTTCACGCTCCTCACCGGCGACGGTCCCGAACCGGATCCCGACGATGTGCCCTTCGACGTGGTTTTCCACGACGAGGGCGTGAGTGTCTGGGTCAACGGCGCCTACGAGGCCACCGTGCACGACGAATCGGGTGCCGAGGTGTCGTGCGGACATCAGCGCCCCCTCGACGTCATGCGTGCCTGGACCGAGTCGGCCGAGGCGGCAGCGATCGCCGACCGTCCGTACCTCACCCCGGAGATCCGGGAGATGGCCCGACGCCACGCCGAGGACATGCGCCGCGCGCTCACCGAGGCCGAGGCCGCGGCCGCCGCTGAGGCGGCCGAAGTGGTGGCGGAGGTCGAAGGGTCTGCCGAGGATCCAATAGCGGAGCCGGAGTCCACGGCCGAAGCCGACATGAGCGACGCCAACACGGCCGAACTCGGCACCCGCTCCGGGCCCACCACTCCAAACGGAGCGGACACGACGGCCGGACGCTGACCAGTTCAAAGCCTGAGTGGCTATGAACCCGAGCGGCTGAGGACCTGGGCGGCCAACGACCTGGGCTGAGCAGCTGAGCAGCTGCGCGACCGAGCAGCTGCGCGACCGAGCAGCTGAGCGGCTGAAGAACCCGAGCACCCAAGCGCCAAGCCCCAACGCAAGACCCTCCCCCACGCCCGCCGCCCGCGCAGCGGCACCCCCCGGGCCGCCGGCCCCCCTATGCCGTGGCCTCCGGCCGGGCCCTCGTGGCCAGTTCGGACAGGCCCCGCAACACCCGGCGGCCCTCCTCGTCCGGCTCCTGCGGCTGGTAGATGGTGATCCGCTGGCCGCCCTCCATCCGCAGCACCTCGAACGCGAGCGTGATCTCGCCGAGTTGCGGATGCCGGTACGTCTCCTGGTCGCTACGCCGCCGACGCACGTCGTACCGCTGCCACTGCGCCGCGAACTCGGGGCTCCCCTCCGTGAGTTCGTCCACCAGAGCGGCCAACTCCCGGTCTCTGGGGTCGGCGGCGAGCAGCGAGCGCAGTTGCGCCGTGGTGCTGAGCGCGGCCCGCTCCCAGTCGGCGAACAGCTCCCGTGCCATCGGGTGCAGGAACAGGTACCGAATGCTGTTGCGCCGCTCCGGCGCCCAGTCGGCCAGCCCTGGCAGCAGCGCGAACACCTCGGGGTTGGCGGCCAGGATGTCGCTGGTCCGACCGAGCAGGTACGCGGGCCAGGGTCGGACCCGCTCCAGGAGCGCGCGGATCCCCGGCCGTACCTCCCGATCCGCGGGCGCGCCGCCGGCCGGCACCCGCTCCGCCGCGTGGTTGGCCAGGGCGTACAGGTGCGCGTGCTCCTCCTCGTTCAACCGCAGCGCGCTCGCGATCCCGTCCAGGACCGCACCGCCGGGATTGTTTTCGCGGCCCTGCTCCAGGCGCGTGTAGTACTGGATGCTCAGCCCCGCCAGCGCGGCCAGCTCCTCCCTGCGCAGCCCCTGGGTACGACGGAGTCCGGTGCCGGCGGGCAGCCCGACGTCGCCGGGCTGGAGACGGGCGCGGCGGGCCTGCAGGAACTCTCCGAGTGGATGTGGTGACGTCACCTCTCGATTGTCACAAAGCCGGGGTCTCGGTGCGTGTCCCCCGCGGGGACAGGCACGGCGGGTTGGCGCCGGCACGGGGACGACCGTGCCACCACCGGTCCCGGCACCGCACTCGCCACTGGTGCGAATGACACGGCCTTCATGGCGACCCACGCACGCGCAAAGCTGACAGCGCCGCCCCGGGTCCGGCCCCCGACCCGACGCCCGCAGAACGGACGTGCCCGCCGCCATGCCCCCGACCGACCCGCTTCCGCATCCGACTCCCTCGCCCCCGCGCCGCCGATTCGCCGGCCCCACGCCCGAACGGGCCGGATTCGGGGCCCGGTTCACCACGGCCGCCGCCGTCGGATCGGTCCTGAATCCGATCAACTCGTCCATCATCGCGATCGCGCTGGTGTCGATCGGCCGGGCGTTCGGCGTGGACGCGGGGGCAACGACGTGGCTGGTGTCGGCGTTGTACCTGGCCACCGCGATCGGGCAGCCGACGGCTGGGCGGCGCGCGGATCTTTTCGGGCCCAGGCGGGTGTACCTCGCCGGCATGGCACTGGTCGCGCTCGGCGGGCTGATCGGCTTCGTGGGTACGTCGATCGGCATGCTCGTGGTCGCGCGTGTGGTGCTCGGACTGGGTACGTCGGCGGCCTATCCGGCGGCGATGACGATGGTACGCCGGCAGTCCGAACGCCTCGCCCGGCCCGCGCCGGGACGGGTGTTGAACGCGCTCGCGGTGGCCGGGCAGACCACGATGGCGATCGGGCCGCCGCTGGGCGGCCTGCTGATCGCGGTCGGCGGGTGGCGGGCGATGTTCCTGATCAACATCCCGCTCGCGGCGATCGCGGCCGGGTTCGCGGTGTATTGGTTGCCGGCGGACGAGCGCCGGCGGCGTACCGGCTCGGCGGCGCGAGAACTGGATCCCCCGGGCCTGCTGCTGTTCGCCGCGACGTTGACGAGCGTACTGCTGTTCCTGATGCGGCCCACCGCGTCGAGGTGGTGGCTGCTCGCGCTCGGTCTGGTGGCCGGACTGGCGCTGACCCGGTGGGAGTCGCGCGCGCACTCGCCGTTCCTGGATGTGCGAATGGTGGCCCGCAACGGCGCGTTGACCAGGACGTACCTGCGGCAGGCGGTGGCGATGGCCTCGACCTACTGCTTCATCTACGGCTGGACCATGTGGCTGGAGCAGAGCGCGGACCGCTCCGCGTCGGCCGCAGGGCTGCTGATGACGCCGTCGTTCGTGGTGGCGGCCGGGGTCTCGGCCGTGGTGACGGGGCCCAGGCTGCGTACTCCCCTGCTGGCCGGTGCCGGCGTGCTGACCGTGGGCAGCGCGAGCCTGTTGCTGCTGCGGGCCGACTCGCCGCTGTGGTTGCTGATCGTGGTGAGCGTCGTCTTCGGGCTCCAGAACGGCCTGGCCAACACGGCCAACCAGCGAGCGATGTTCCGTCAGGCGCCGGCCGCCGCGACGGGCACGGCGGCCGGGCTGCTGCGTACGTTCTCCTACCTGGGCGCGCTGGCGTCGGCGAGCCTGATCGGCGCCACCTTCGGTCGGCGGGCGACCGACGTGGGGCTGCATCACCTGGGCATGATCCTGACGGTGATGTCGGTCGTATTGGTGGCGGCCACCGCGCTGGACCCGGCGCTGCGTGGGGGGCGGGAGGACGAGGGGCGGGGTGCCGGGGGGCGGGGTGGCAAGGGGCCGGGTGGCGAGGGATCGGATGCCGAGGGATCGGATGCCGGGGAACCGGGAGCCGGGGAGCCGGAGGCCGGAAAGCCGCCCTATGCCCGGGCGCGGCGGTGGGCGGCCACCCGTTCGCGCGTGGCGCAGCGCCGGGAGCAGTAGCGGCGGGGCGGGCCACCGCCCTCGTCGACGAAGACGTGTCGGCAGGTCGCCGAGGTACAGACGCCGCCGGGTGGACGTTGCCGGTCCCACAGCAGCATGGTCAGGGCCAGACACGACGAGGCGAGGAACCATTCGCCCCACGGCGCGTCGTCGTCGCGGTCGAGGTGGGGATGCCACGGGCTGCGGCCGTCGTGCGAGGTGAGCCGAAGCCTGCCCCGCCCCCGACGAAGCAGGCGATTGAGCGCGTCGGCGGCAGCGTCGACGTCCTCGGCGGCGAAGACCGCACGCAGCAGCAGGGCGGCGGCGCGCAGGTCGGCGACGTCGGTCGCGGTGAGCTCGATCGGATCGGACTCGCCGTGTTCGCGCAGGAGTTCGGCGAGGGCGGAGGGGGATGGGTCGGGCGGCGGGTCGTCCGCCGTCAGCACGTTGACCAGGGCGACGGTGCGTCGGGCCACGGCCTGTACCGAGTGGCGGGTGGCCCGCTCGTCGTTCGAGTGCAGCACAGCTCAAATGTAACGCATCTAGCCAATAATTGAGTTACCTACGTAACGTGCCAGTCATGCAAAAGCGTTACGGAGGAATATGGCCGTACATCGCCGGAGCGGCCGCAGCACGCACCGGCGACGAGATGTCGGGCCCGGCCCTGCTGCTGGCCGGCTTGGCGACCACCGGCTCGCCCGCCACCGCCTCGGCACTGCTCGCCGCCGTCACCGCGGCGGCAGCACTCGGCGGTCCCGTCTTCGGCGTACTCCTCGACCGCTCCCCCCGACCGGGCCGCCTGCTGACTGCCACGCTGGCGGGCTATGCGGCGGCGCTCGGGGCAATCCTGGCCACGCTGGGCCGAACCCCGATCGCGATCACCCTGCTGATCGCCCTGACCGCAGGACTGGCCGGCCCAGCCCTGACCGGCGGCTGGACGTCCCAACTGCCGCGTGTGGTCGCACCAGCCGACCTGCCGCGCGCAACGACGTACGACGCCATGACATTCAACCTGGCCGCCCTGGCCGGCCCGGCCCTGGCCGGAATCGTCACGACCCTGGCCGGGGCGCGGGCCGCGATGACAACCGCGATCGTCCTGATCTGCCTGGCCCTATCGGCGGCCCGAGCACTGCCCCCGGCCCGTGCGCAGGTACCCGCTCGCACATCGGTGGCGGCCCGCCCGCAGGTACTGCGGCGGCGGCGCTTGACGCCGCCACCAGCCGGGACATCACCCACCACCGGAGTACAGGCGCCCCGAAACCACGCGGCGCCACCGCCGACCCCAGCGCCGCCCACCAACCGCAGCCAGGAGCCCCGGGAGCCGTCGGAGCCGTCGAAGCCGTCGGCGGCGGCCAACGGCCTGCCCACCGCTGCCTCTCACAACGCACCCCCGGAGCGGCCGGAGCGGCCGAAGCGGCCGAAGCCGCCGAAGCACCCGTCGACCCCGTCGATCGGCGCCGACCTCGTCGCGGGCTTCAGGGCCATCGTGGGATCACCGTCCCTGGCCCGGGCCACGGCGGCATCGATGTTGTCCTGTGTCGGACAGGGCATCCTGCTCGCCGCCGGCCCACTCCTCGGCGAACGGGCCTTCGGCTCGGCCGCCCACGGACCGACCCTGCTCTCACTGCTCGCCGCCTCGGCGTTGACGACGAACGCGTTCCTGGCCCGCCGGCCGCACCCACTGCGCCCGGAGACGGTGATCCGGTACAGCACGCTGATCCTCGCCGGCGCCCTCCTACTCGCAGCAACGGCCCACCCGATCCCGCTGATCGCCGCGATGCTCCTCGCCGGCATGGCCGAAGGCCCGCAACTCACGGCCCTGTTCACGATCCGACACCGCGAAGCCCCCGAGGCCCTACGCAGCCGCATCTTCACCACCGGCGCCAGCCTGAAAATCACCACCTTCGCCCTCGGCGCAGCCCTCACCGGCCCCCTCCTCACCCACTCCCTCACCACAGCCCTGGCCACAGCCGCGCTCTTCCAGGTCCTGGCCACACTCAGCCTCACCGGGGGAAGGCCGATGCCACCGGCGGACGGGAGAACAAACGCCGGGTCCACCGAACACCCCAAGCCAGAGCCCGAATCCGAACCCGAACCCGAGCAACACCCGGGGTCAAGGCAGGAAAGCCGCAGCCCCGAACGGTGATCACTCGAAACGCGCCGAGTTCCTCCCACACGCTCGCCCCCCAGACACGCCAACCGGCACGGCACGACGCCGGGCGCGCGGGATATCGACCCTGCAGCGACCGGGCCGACATCCCCAACCGAGGCCGAGGAGGTCGGAGATGCCTTTTTTTGGGTGGGTCAGAGCGTGTTCGGCGGACGTTGCGCTGTTGGTTGCGGGGTGCCGGGTGCGGGGCTGGTCCGGCACGTGGGATGGGCCGCCGCCGGCGTGCGTGGCTCCGAGACGGAGGGCTCCCGACAAGACGAGCGTGTTGGTCGGCGAAAACCGGCCGGCAGCGGGGGCGGGAGGGGGCCGGGGTCGGGTTCCCCGGCCGGCCTTCCCGAGTGGGTGAAGGTGCTTCCGGCGCGTGCTGCGCTTGTGGTTGCGGGTGGCTGGTGCGGGGCTGGTCAGAGTCGGTGATGGGCCGCCGCCAGCGTGCGGGGCTCCGAGACCCGGATTCCCGACGAGACGGGCGCGTTACTCGGTGAAAAACCGGCCGGCAGCGAGGGCGCGAAGGGTGGTCCGGTCGGGTTCCCGGGTGACCTTCCTGAGTGGGTCGAGCGTTTCCGGCGCGCGTTGCGCTTGTGGTTGCGGGTGGCTGGTCCGGGGCCGGTCAGAGTCGGTGATGGGCCGCCGCCAGCGTGCGGGGCTCCCCGTCGAAGGGTTTGAGGAGCCCCGCGTTTTCCGGACGCCTTACTTGTTGTCCTTTTATGCCGCGAGTCCGAGTCCGTCGTGGTCCCGCAGGGCTTCGAGTGGTGTGCGATAGCCCAGGGCGGAGTGGAGTCGTCGGCGATTGTAGAAGCCCTCGATGTATCTGACAACCTCGCGGCGTGCCTTCGCGTGGTTCGTGAAGACGTAGCGGTTCAGGCATTCGTTCTTCAGCGCACCGAAGAAGGACTCTGCCATTGCGTTGTCCCAGCACACTCCGGTGCGTCCGACCGATTGGCGCATGTCGTGGTGGTCCAGGGTCCGCGCGAATTCCTCCGAGGTGTAGTTGCTGCCGCGATCCGAATGGAAGATCGCATCCTTCTCGATGTGCGTGCGCCCCCGGGCCATGTCGAGTGCCGAGGCGACGAGCGAGGTTTTGTAATGGTCGGCCATCGCCCACCCGACGACCGACTTGCTGTGGCAGTCGATGACCGTGGCGAGATAAAGAAAACCCTCCCACGTCGGAATGTAGGTGACGTCGCCGACGAGCTTTGCCCCGGGCCGGTCGGCGGTGAAGTCACGTCGGACGAGGTCGGGGATCCGCGGGTGCGCCTCGCCCGGCCGGGTGGTGACCGTCCGCCATGGGCGGGGTTGGCAGGGCACCAGGCCCAGCTCGCGCATCAGCGCGCGGACCAACTCCGGCGAGACGGTCTCGCCGGAGCGGGCCAGGACGGCGTGGACGCGCCGATATCCGTAGGTCTCGTGATTCGCGGCGAAGATCTCCTTGATCGCGGCGGTGAGTCGGTGGCGTCGTCGCGTGGTGGCGGATTCGGGGCGGGCCCGCCATTCGTAATATCCGGAGCGGGACACGTCGAGCCATCGGCACATGTCGGCGATGCGAAAGGTTGCCTTCTCCGCGTCGACGAGTTCGTAGCGGGAACTCACCGATGGTTGCGGGCGAAGAAGGCGCTTGCTTTTACCAGGAACGCGTTCTCCTCGCGGAGTTTCCGGTTCTCGCGTTCGAGCTCGCGTTCGCGCGCGGTCACGGGTTCGTCGCCTCGCGGCGTCGACCCGGGTTCCGTGACGGACCTGCGGTGTTGCGCGACCCAGTTCCCGAGAGTGGTGTCGTTGATTCCCAACTCGTGCGCGACCTGGACGATCGGACGGGGACCGTCCAACACCAGACGAACGGCCTCGTCCTTGAACTGCTGCGTATATCTCTTCGGCACGTGCTTTCTCTTTCCGGTTTCCTGCAACCCTACGCGGGTCGCTGTCCGGAAGATCAAGGGCACCTCAGTTCCCGACGAGACGGGCGCGTTGCTCGGCGAAAACCGGCCGGCAGCGAGGGCACGGAGGGTGGTCCGGTCGCGTTCCCGGAGGGCCTTCCCAAGTGGGCCGGGCGCTTCCTGCGGGCGTTGCGCCTTTGGTTACGTGGGCCGGTGCGGGGCTGGTCAGAGTCGGTGGTGGGTCGCCGCCGGCGTGCGGGGCTCCGAGACTCGAAGTTCTCGGCGAGGCGGGCGTTTTGCTCACTGGAAACCGGCTGGCAGCGGGGGAGCGGGTGGGTGCTCGGGTCGAGTCTGCCGAGGGGCTTTCCGGGGTGGGTTGGTGCGATTCGGGGCGTTGGGGGCGGGGTTGGGGTTCGGAGCCGGATCTCGGTGGGTGGTTGGGGGCTTCGAGTTTCTGTGGCCTGCGGTTTTGTGGGGGCGGGGTGGAAAGTCGGGTGTTGAGTGCCGGTTTCGTGTTCGTCGACCTCTTCGGCGCGAGTGTGGAGACCGAAACTGCCTGGTCGGAGTCGGCTGCAAGCGCTGCGGCCTTGCAAGGGTCGTCGAGGAAACCGAAAGTGCCCAGTGAGGGTCGAAACCGGATCCCGAGGCACCTCAAACGCTCTCCTCTTTGCGCTGACCTGCGGTTTTCTCTCACCGCGAGGCCACGGCACCCCACGCCGTCCAGATTTGTGAACTCTCGCCACCCACACACCGACCGCACACCGAAAACACCCGACCCACCCGGGAAGGCTCCCTGCGGACTCGACCCGAGCCCCCTCCTGCCCGCTGCTGCCGGCCGGTTTTCGCCGAGCAACACGCCCGCCTCGTCGGGAGCCCGGAGGCTTGGAGCCCCGCACGCCGGCGGCGGCCCATCACCGACTCTGACCAGCCCCGCACCAGCCACCCGCAACCACAAGCGCAACGCCCGCCGGAAACACCCGACCCACTCAGGAAGGTCACCCTGGAACCCGACCGGACCACCCTCCGCGCCCTCGCTGCCGGCCGGTTTTTCACCGAGCAACGCGCCCGTCTCGTCGGGAATCCGGGCCTCGGAGCCCCGCACGCCGGCGGCGGCCCCCCACCGACTCAGACCAGCCCCGCACCAGCCACCCGCAACCACAAGCGCAACGCCCGCCGGAAACACCCGACCCACTCGGAAAGGCCACCCGGCGGACTCGACCGGACCACCCTCCTGCCCGCCGCTGCCGGCCGGTTTTCGCCGAGCAACACGCCCGCCTCGTCGGGAGCCCGGAGGCTTGGAGCCACGCACGCCGGCGGCGGCCCACCACCGACTCTGACCGGCCCCGGACCGGCCACCCGCAACCCAAGACGCAACGCGCGCCGAAAACACCCGGCCCATTCGGGAACGCACGCCCGGCGGACCCGACCCGAGCACCCACCCCGCCCGCCGCTGCAGGCCGCTTTTTCGCCGACCAACACACCCGCCTCGTCAGGACCTCGAAGTCTCGAAGCCCCGAACGCCGGCGGCGGACCACCACCGACCCGGACCCGCCCCGCACCGGGACCACGCGGCCAAAGCTCAGCGCCTGCCGGACGGAAAACCTCGGCCTGCTCGGGCAGCCTCTCGCCTCTCGCCTCTCGCCTCTCCCCGCCCCCATACCCCCGGCCCGGGCATCGCGTGGATGAGCACACAGCCGCTGCGACGCCGACACCAAGCCCGGCCAACATGCCCTGCCAAGGTTCGGCAGGTCGGGAGTTCCGCCGCATCCACCTCACCGAGCCAACCGCACGCCCCCTGCCTCGAAGGTCTCGGAGGGTGCACTCACGGCGCCGCCTGGGATGGGTCGGGGACCGGGCCGGCAACGGCCGGCGCCGTCGCCCGCCCGAGCCGCCAATGCCCTGATGATCCCCGTTGCCACCGGCCGCCCCGACGCCCTGCCCCAATGGCACCGAGGCCCCGGCAACCCCACCGGTCAGGCCCCAGGGACCGGCCCCGTGCTGGATCTGATGACCAGTTCCGCGTCCACGTCCACCGTGCGTGGGGTCACCGTTGGGCCCGTGAGGATCATGTGCATGGCCTGGGTGCCGATGTCGGCCAGGGGGAGGCGGATCGTGGTCAGGGGTGGGTTGAGGTCGGCGGCGAAGGGGACGTCGTCGAAGCCCACCACCGAGACCTGGTCCGGTACGCGCAAGCCCAGGTCCTCCCGCAGGGCGGCCAGCACTCCGGCGGCCATCACGTCGTTGAGGACGACGAGCGCGGTCGGTGCGGACGGACCGGCCAACAGGGCACGGGCGGCAGTTCGGGCCTGCTCTCGGGTGAATCCGCCGTCGACCACCTGACCCGGGGTCAGGGGAAGCCCCAGCGACCGGAGTTGCCGCCGGGCGCCGTCCAGGCGATCCCGGACCGTGGTCAGCGCGCGGGGGCCGGAGACGATGCCGAAGCGCCGGTGGCCGAGGTCGTACAGGTGGCGCACGGCGAGGGCGGCGCCGGCGCGGTTGGCCGGGCGTACGGTGTCGGCGGCGATCCCGTGTGAGCCGACCGCGATCACGTGGCCGCCGTCGGCGCGGTAGGCCTCCGCCTCGGCGGCGAGCCGTCGGGTGAACTCGCGGTCGGCGAAGCCGCTGCCGGCCAGGACCACCGCGCGGGCGCGTTGGGCGCGCAGGCGGGCCAGGTAGTCGAGTTCCAGTTCGGGGTCGCGGAACGTGGCGGCCAGCATCACCAGCAGCCCGTGCTCCCGGGCGACGCCCATCGCGCCGGCCGCGATCGCCGCGAAGTACGGGTCGGCGACGTCGTGCACCACCACGCCCACCACGCTCGTCGTGGAGCGGGCCAGCGCCTGCGCCGGAGCGTTGGAGACGTACCTGAGTTCGCGGGCGGCGTCGAGTACGCGCTTGCGCAGTTCCTCCCCCACGATCCGGGTCCCGCTGCTGCCGTGCAGGGCGCGGGAGGCGGTGGCGGAGGAGACCCCGGCGCGCTCGGCCACCTGCTGGAGGGTGACGGGGCCCGGCGGGCGGGCCGCAGGCGAGTCGGAGGTCGGATTCGGCATGGGCACAGAGTAGCGATTGGAAAGCGCATACCCAAGTGGATGCCGGGCGCGGTAAGCGGGCAGTGCGCCTCTGGCCCGGCATCCCTTGACCTTGGCGGCCCCGCGCTCTAGCTTACGGGAAAGCGCTTTCCCACTCCCGTCCACCCGCCTATCGAGAGGCCCCCATGACCACCACCCACACCCTCGGCGTCGTGATGAACGGCGTCACCGGCCGCATGGGCTACCGCCAGCACCTGGTCCGCTCGATCCTGGCCATCCGCGAGCAGGGCGGCGTGGCGCTGGCCGACGGGTCGCGGGTCGTGCTCGAGCCGGTGCTGGTCGGGCGTGACGCGGACAAGCTGCGCGCGATGGCCGACCGGCACGGCATCGCCGCCTGGACGACCAACCTGGACACCGCGCTCGCCGACCCCGCGAACACGATCTACTTCGACGCGCAGGTGACCACGGCGCGCGAGAAGGCGATCCACGCGGCGATCGCGGCGGGCAAGCACATTTACACCGAGAAGCCGACCGCCGAGACCCTGACCGGCGCGCTGGACCTGGCCCGGGCCGCCGACGCCGCCGGGGTCAAGCACGGCGTGGTGCAGGACAAGCTGTTCCTGCCCGGACTGCTCAAGCTCCGCCGGTTGATCCAGGGCGGCTTCTTCGGCCGAATCCTGTCCGTGCGCGGCGAGTTCGGCTACTGGGTGTTCGAGGGCGACTGGCAGGCCGCACAGCGGCCGAGCTGGAACTACCGGGCCGAGGACGGCGGCGGCATCGTCGTGGACATGTTCTGCCACTGGTCGTACGTCCTGGAGAACCTGTTCGGCCGGGTCGAGGCGGTCACCGCCAAGGCCGTCACGCACATCCCCACCCGCTGGGACGAGCAGGGCCGGGAATACCCGGCGACCGCCGACGACGCGGCCTACGGCATCTTCGAACTCGCGGGCGGGGTGGTCGCGCAGATCAACTCGTCGTGGGCGGTGCGGGTGAACCGGGACGAACTGGTGGAGTTCCAGGTCGACGGCACCGAGGGCAGCGCCGTCGCCGGGCTGCGTCGATGCCGCGTCCAGCACCGCTCGGCGACGCCGACTCCGGTGTGGAACCCGGACCTTCCGGTCACCGAGTCCTTCCGGGACCAGTGGCAGGAGATCCCCGACAACGCGGGCGACAGCGGCTTCGACAACGGATTCAAGGTCCAGTGGGAGGACTTCGTCCGGCACGTGGTGGACGACGCGCCGTTCGCGTTCGACTTCCTCGCCGGCGCGCGGGGCGTACAGCTGGCCGAGTGCGGCCTGCGCTCCTCGGCCGAGGGCCGTCGGATCGAGCTCCCCGTGCTCGACGGGAAGTCCGCATGACCGCCCGCCTGTTGCTGCCCACGACGACGGGCACGGTCGAGCCGTACGAACTCACCGGCGTACACCTGGGCGCGGCTCCCGGGGGCCCGGCCTTCCGCGAACGCACCGCGTACGCCGCCGCGCACGTGGTGGCCGACCCGCTCGCCGACAACACCCCGGGCCGGCCGGCGGCACCCGACTGGGACGCCACGCTCGCCTTCCGGCGCCACCTGTGGTCGCACGGCTTCGCCGTCGCCGACGCGATGGACACCGCGCAGCGCAACATGGGCCTGGACTGGGCGGCCACCGCCGAGTTGATCCGCCGCAGCGCCGCCGAGGCGGCCACGATCGGCGACCCGTACGCGCTGATCGCCTGCGGCGCGGGCACGGACCACGCCGGCGTCGGACTGACCGTGGATCAGGTGATCGCCGCCTACACGGAACAGATCGCGGTGGTCGAGGAATCGGGCGCCAAGGTCGTGCTGATGGCGAGCCGGCAACTGGCCGCGGTGGCGCAGGGGCCGGAGGACTATCGGCGGGTGTACGACGCGCTGTTGCGGCAGGTGCGGCGGCCGGTGGTACTGCACTGGTTGGGCGAGGTGTTCGACCCGGCGCTGGCCGGCTACTGGGGCTCCGCCGATGTCGACGCGGCGACGGAGACGTTCCTGGACCTGGTGCGCGAGCACGCGGATCGGGTCGACGGGGTCAAGGTCTCGCTGCTCGACCGTGACCACGAGGTTCGGCTGCGCGCGCAACTCCCCGCCGGGGTACGCCTGTACACCGGGGACGACTTCCACTACCCGGAGCTGATCCGGGGCGACGGGCGGCACTTCAGCCACGCCCTGCTCGGCATCTTCGACGCGATCGCCCCGGTCGCGGCGGGCGCGCTGCGGGCGTTGGACGCCGGTGACACGGATCGGTACGAGGCCCTGATGGCGCCGACGGTGCCGCTGTCCCGGCATCTGTTCGCGGCGCCGACCTACCACTACAAGACCGGCATCGTCTTCCTGGCCTGGCTGACCGGCCGCCAGTCCGCGTTCACGATGGTGGCGGGCGCACAATCGGCCCGCTCCGTACCGCACTTGGCCGAGGCCTTCCGACTGGCCGACGCGGCGGGCCTGTTCCCGGATCCGGAGTTGGCGGCGTCCCGGATGCGGGCGCTGTTGACGGTGGCGGGGGTGGCGTCGTGAGGGCGAACGAGGCGACGGGTTCGGAGGCACAGGACGTGACGGCGGCGGCAGCGGTACCCGCATCCGAGGCCGCAACGGCCTCGGATGCACGCCAACCCGCCCCCGACCCGACGGCGGTGGACGTCCCGAGCGGGCGACCCGCCGGCGTGCCCACGCCCGCGGTCGGCGACGCGCGGTTGGCGCGGCTTGCGCTGAACCAGTGGACGACGCGGGAGTGGTCGCTGCGCGAGGCGGTCGAGGGGTGTGCGCGGGCGGGCCTGCCGGCGATCGGGTTGTGGCGGGACAAGGTCGCCGACGCGGGGCTCGCCGAGTCGGCGAAGCTCGTGCGCGAGGCCGGGTTGCGCGTCTCGTCGTTGTGCCGAGGCGGGTTCCTGACCGCGCGCGAACCGGCCGCGTGGGCCAAGGCGATCGCGGACAACCGTCGCGCGATCGAGGAGGCCGCGGCGTTGGAGGCGGCCTGTCTGGTCCTGGTCGTCGGCGGACTGCCCGCTGACGACCGGGACTTGCCGGGGGCGCGGGAGCGGGTCGCCGAGGCGCTGGCCGAACTCGCGCCGTACGCCGGGGAGCACGGGGTTCGGCTCGCGTTGGAGCCGCTGCACCCGATGTACTGCGCGGACCGCGCGGTACTCTCCACTCTGGACCAGGCACTGGACCTGGCCGAGCCGCATCCGGTCGAGCAGGTCGGTGTGGTCGTGGACGCGTTCCACGTGTGGTGGGACCCGTACCTCCCGGCGGCCATCCGCCGGGCCGGCGCGCGGATCGCCTCGTTCCAGATCTGCGACTGGGTGCTCCCGCTGCCCGCGGACACCCTCCTCGCCCGAGGCATGATGGGCGACGGCACGATCGACTTCCGCGCGATGGCGACGATGGTCGAGGCGGCCGGCTACCGAGGCGACATCGAGGTGGAGATCTTCAACGCCGACGTCTGGTCCGCCGACCCGAACGCGGTCCTGGCCACCCTGAAACGCCGATACGTGACGGAACTCCTGGGCTGAGCCCGCGAGTCGCCTCCGGCCCGGCTGCTCGGGGCGGCCGTCCACCATCCGGCCGCCCCGAGCCGGCATCGGTTTCACTACACGGGTGCCGGCAAGTGCGTCCGACCGGGCCCCGTCGAATCCGGCCGAGCGGCGCCGACACTGCTCCGTGCCGCCCGGTCGGACTCGCGGAGGACCGGGTCGGCGCAGCGGACGTGGGAGGGTGCCTTCCCCGTGTACCTCGCCTCCCCAGGCGTGCCCGGGGCCGGCCCGGCATACGTCCGGCCGACTCTCACCGATACGAAAGTGGATCCATCATGCGCATCGTGCTTGCTCCCGACTCGTTCAAGGGGACCGTTGAGGCTTCGGTGGTGGCCGAGGTTTGGGCGGAGGGGTGGTTGCGGGGGCGGCCGGGGGACGAGGTGGTGTCGGTGCCGTTGGCGGATGGGGGTGAGGGCACGCTCGATGCGGTGGCGCGGGCCGTGCCGGGGGCCGTGCGGGTGCCGGTGGGGCCGGTGCCCGGGCCCGATGGGCGGCCCGTGGACGGCGTGTGGTTGCGGTTGCCGGACGGTACGGGCGTGGTCGAACTCGCCGCCGTGTCGGGGCTGCCGCTGATGGCCGCGCCCGATCCGACCGGGGCGCATACCGCCGGCCTCGGCGTCGTCGTCGGCGCGGCGCTGCGGGCCGGCGTGTCCGCCCTGGTGGTCGCGGTGGGCGGTTCGGCCTCAACCGACGGCGGCACCGGCGCCCTGGCCGCGCTCGGTGCCCGCTTCCTCGACCACGACGGCCGGGAACTTCCGTACGGCGGCGGCCCCTTGGCTCGTCTGGCCGGCATCGACACGAGCGGGCTCGCGGCGCCTCCCCCCTGCGGCGTACAGATCCTCACCGACGTCACCAATCCCCTGCTCGGCCCGACCGGCGCGGCGGCCGTCTTCGGCCCGCAGAAGGGCGCGACCCCGGACCACGTCGCGGCCCTGGACGCCGCCCTCGCCCGCCTGGCCGTCCTCCTCGGCGGCAGCCCGACCGCCCCCGGCGCCGGCGCGGCAGGCGGTACCGCGTACGGCCTCGCCGCCGCCTGGAACGCCTCGATCGTGCCCGGCGCCCTCCGCGTCGCCGAGCTCGCGGGCCTGCCGGACGCCCTCGTCGGCGCCGACCTCGTGATCACCGGCGAGGGCCGCTTCGACGCCACCTCCGCGCAGGGCAAGGTGGTCGGCACGGTCCTCGACCTGGCCCACCACGGCGCCGGCGTCCCCGTGGCCCTGATCGCCGGCTCGATCGCCGCCCCGCTACCCCCGGGTGTGCGGACCGCCGCCGACCTGACCGCCCTGTCCGGCTCCCCCGCCGAGGCCCGAACCAACCCCGCCCACTGGCTCCGCGAGGCCGCCACGCGCCTGGCCGGCGAATTCCGCGCCACGTCCGCAACCTGACCGCCCCACGGCCGACTTCGGCGCGGCGGAGGTGGCGGTCGATCCAGCCGAGCGGTCCGCCGGCCGACCCCAGCCCCGGCCCCGACCCCGCCCGCGAGCCCGCCGCATGGCCCCGAGCAGCCGATGGGGGCGGCTAGGCTGAGGGGATAATGAATTGGTTTTCTGCGCCTTCGGGCGAGTTCGAGCTCGGCCGGTATCCCGAGGATCCCCGTGATCTGCTGCGCGCCTGGGATGCCGCCGACGAGTACGTACTGCGCCACCTCGCCGGCATCGACGACGCCGAACCGACGGATCTGTCCGGCTCCGTCGTGATCGTGGGCGACCGATGGGGCGCGCTGGCGACCGCGCTGGCCGAGTCCCGGCCGGTACAGATCAGCGACTCGTTCCTCGGCCAGGAGGCCACTCGGACGAACCTGGCGCGCAACGACGCCGACCCGAAGTGGGTGCGGCTGCTCTCCACGCAGGACGCGCCGCCGGAGCGGATCGACGTACTGATCGTCCGCGTCCCGAAGAATCTGGCCCTGCTGGAGGACCAGCTGCACCGGCTCGCGCCCGGGGTGCACGCCGACACCGTGGTGGTCGGCACCGGGATGACCACCGAGATCCATACGTCCACGCTCAAGCTGTTCGAGCGGATCATCGGCCCGACCCGGACCTCGCTCGCGGTGAAGAAGGCCCGGCTGATCTTCGCCACGCCCGACCCCGCGCTGCCGCGTACCCCGAGCCCGTGGCCGCACGGCTACACGCTGCCGGACGGCCTGGGCGCGGCGTCCGGGATCGTGACCGTCAACCACGCGGGCATCTTCTGCGCCGACCGGCTCGACATCGGTACCCGCTTCCTGCTGCGCAACCTGCCGCGTCGCGTCGGCCGCGACCGGGTGGTGGACCTGGGCTGCGGCAACGGCGTGGTGGGTACGGCGGCGATGCTGACCAATCCGCGCTCGGAGGTGTTGTTCGTCGACGAGTCGCACCAGGCGGTGGCGTCGGCGCGGGCCACCTTCGAGGCGAACCTCGGGACCGACGCGGGCGCCGAGTTCGTGGTGGGCGACGGGGTGACCGACGTGGCGCCCGAGAGTGTCGACCTGATCCTGAACAATCCGCCGTTCCACACCCACCGGGCCACCACCGAGGGCATCTCGTGGCGGATGTTCGCCGGTTCGCGCGCGGCGCTGCGCTCCGGCGGCGAACTGTGGGTGATCGGCAATCGGCATCTGGGCTATCACGTGAAGCTGCGCCGGTTGTTCGGCAACTGCGAGATCGTGGCGAGCGACCCGAAGTTCGTCGTGCTGCGGGCCGTGAAGAAGTAGGGGGCGAGGCCGTTCGGGGGGACACCGGGCCGGAGCCACCGCCCGACCCGGTCCCGCCCGTCCCGGACCGTTCCCAGGCCCCAGCCCCCGGCCCCACTCAGTCCTCGTTCTCCACCCGCAACAACATCCGCTTCAGCAGCGCGTTCAGTACATCCCGATCCGCCTCGTCGAGCGGCCCGACCATCGCCCGCTCGGCCCGGTCGAGCAGTTTCATCGCGGCCGTCCAGCGCTCCCGGCCGGTGTCGGTCAGTTCGACGTCGACCCGGCGGCGGTCCTCGGTGCCCCGGATGCGGCGGATCAGGCCGGCCTTCTCCAGCGTGTCCAGCCGCCCGGTGATGCCGGCCGGCGACACCATCAGCTCGCCGGCCAGTTCGGACGGCGTGGCCCGGTACGGCGCGCCGCGCGAGGACAGTCGGTGCAGCGTCTCGAACTCGAAGCCCTGGAGTCCCAGCTCGGCGAGCGTGCGTTCCTTGACCTGCCGCACGTGCCTGTTCAGCATCTGGATGCGGGTGACGATGCCCTCCACCCGCTCGTCGAAGGGCGCCTTGTCCCGCCAGCGCGCGATGTGCCGGTCGACCGAGTCGTCGGTCTCGGACGGCCTGGGCTCGCCGCGCTCGCCGCCCCGCGTCTGCCGATCCTGGTCCGATGTCCGGTCCCGACGCTCACCTTGCATTCGGTCATTATGCTATGCGGGTCGTTAATTTGCTGGCGAAAGATTCGCTGACGAATTATATTGCGGTCATGACGTCCTCGACCCGACGGCTGATCCTCGGCCGCTCCTTCGCGGCCTTCGCGACCGCGCTGATCCCGACCACGCTGACCCTGGCGCTCGTACACACCGGTTCCAACGGCGATCTGGGCCTGGTCCTGGCATGCGAGCTGATCCCGATGTTGCTGCTGCTACCGGTGGCCGGGGTGATGGCGGACCGCTTCCCTCCGCACCGGGTGGTACTGATCGCCGACCTCGTACGCGCCACCGCCCAGTTGGCGATCGGCGTCGAACTGCTCTCGGCCCCGCCCCGGATCGCCGACCTGGCCGTACTGTCCGCGCTCACCGGCGCCGCCGTCGCGTTCGGCACGTCGGCGATCCATACCCTGGTGGTGTCGGTGGTGCCCGAGCCGGAGCGGATGCGGACCAACTCCCGCCTCGGCGTGGTCCAGGGCCTGGCCCAGATGGCGGCACCCGCGGCCGCCGGCGGCCTGATGCTCGCGGTCGGCGCCGGCTGGTCCTCGCTGCTCACCGGTCTGCTGTTCGTCGGATCGGCCGCCACCTTCGGCGGCCTGCGTCCCGAACGGATCGTACGTCGGGCCGAACCGGGGCCGTTCCTGGGCGAGTTGCGGGCCGGGTGGGAGGAGACCAGGCGCCATCCCTGGTTCCTGGCGAGCGTGATCACGCACGGCGTCTGGCACCTGGCGGCCGGCTTTCTGCTCACCCTCGGGCCGATCATCGCCGTGGACCGGCTCGGCGGCGACCGGTCCTGGGTGATCATCGCCCAAGTCGGCACCGTGGGGCTGCTGTTCGGCGTGTGGGTCTCCTCCCGTCTGCCGATTCGCCGTCCCCTGGTGGCCACCACGTTCGGCGCCGCGCTCTACGCCGTCCCGCTCACCACCCTGGCCCTGCACGCCCCGATGCCGGTCGTCGCGGCCGGCTACTTCGTCGCCATGCTCGGCCTCGGCGTCCTCAGCCCGCTGTGGGAGACCACGATGCAGCGCCGGATCCCGGCGGACGCGCTGGGCCGGGTCGGCTCGTTCGACGCGCTGATCTCCTTCGCGGCCCGGCCGCTCGGCCTGGCCGTGGCCGCTCCGGTCGCGGCGGCGATCGGCAGTACGACGCCGCTGCTGGTGGCCGCCGTACTCGTATTGGCCTCGAATCTGGCGCTGTTGCTGCTGCCGGACGTTCGGATGACCACGAACGCGGCGGAGGACGCGGCGAAAGACGCCGCGACGGACGCGCCCGTCGTGGCGGAGCCCGCGACCGAGTCCGCCCCCGCCAGGCAGGCCTGACCCACCCGGGGCGGACCGAGCCCCGCCGCAAATCCGATTGTTCCGCCCTCGTGTCCGCCTCTAGCCTGAACCCGCAACGACGACGGCGTGTAGCTCAGCAGTAGAGCACCGGGCTTGGGACCCGGAGGGCGCGGGGGCGGAACCCGCCATGCCGGCTATGAACGACAACGAAGAGCAGCGACAGGGGCCCGCGCCCGAGAGCGCCGACGGTACCTACATCGGCGGGCAACTGGCCCGAGCCCTCCGCACGGCCGCGACCCACGAGGACGCGGACACCCGCCGCCGTGCCGAACTCCGGCTCGGGCGTTGGCGCCAAGTGCTGCACGGCCTGCGCGACGGGTCGTTGCGGATCGGCTCGCGCACGCCCGTCGCCGGGTTCCCGGCCTGGGTGACGCCCGAGGTGGTCCGCGGCGGATTCGCCACAGGGGCGGCGAGCGCCGGCGGCCCGCCGCTGCCGCACGAGGTCGAACTCGCGCGCCGTGTGGGCGTACCGGCCGATCGGCGCGCCCTGTTCGAGTATCACCTGAGCGATGCGGGTCTGGCCGAACTCACCGCGATGCTCGACAGCGGGCACTACGAGGTGACCGTGCCGGAGGAGGCCGCGCTGCTCGCGGTGGCCTGGCTGGCCCGAGCGGGCGAGCGGGCCGCGGCGCTCGAACTCCTGGAGGCGATCGCGCCGTTCGCGGACCGTCTGCGCTTCGCGCCGCGCCCGACGTCCGCCCCCGCGCCCGACCCCTCGACGGCGTACCGGCGTACGGTCGGCGAGGCCCGCGCCGAGGTGGCTGGGCGGCGGCCGAAGCGCGCGATCGAGGCGATGCGCGAGGCCCTTGCCGTCTGGAACCCGTTCGCGGACGAACTGCTCACGCTCTGGCTGGACGTCACCGATGTCGACACCGGCCATGTGCTCACCCGCGACCCGGATCCGGACTGGCGGCGGCGCGGACGCGAACTGCTGGACCGGTACGAGGTGTTGGCGGCCGAGCATAGCCTGTGCGGCAAGCACCGCGACCCGAAGCAGAATCAGAGCATCCTGCGCACCGCTCTCGCGGATGTCCTCGCCGAACGCCCGCTCGACGCGCGCCGGCTCGGACTGGTCCGGCACACGATCGTGTCGATGGTGGGTCGGCGCGGTATCCCCGGATCGGCCGAGCACACACGGCTGCGCGAGTGGCAGGCGGACGATGCGAGGCGGCCGATGCACCACGAGTCGGCCCGCGTGGTGGTGCGGCGGTTGGGCGACCTGCCGCAGGATGCCGGGACGACCGACACCGGCGCGCTGCTCGGGCCGATCACGACGGCCGAGCAGGAGGCGACCGGTGTGCCGGCGCACGCGGAGATCCCGGTGGCGATCCGGCGGTTGGTCGAGCGGGCGCTGAGCGCGCCGATCGGGACGCTGATCGAGCGCGGCGTCGTGCCGTCGGCCGAGGTACTGGCCGAGCTGGTACCGCAGTTGGTCGCCTCGACGACGGCACAGGCGTACCCCGATGCCTCGTTGCGGGCGCTGATGAGCGCGCACCACCGGGCGTTCGGCAATCGTCGCTCGTTGTTGCTGGTGGATCTGCAACACCAGGTCCGGGCCGAGGAACTGCCGTGGGTGGCCGCGGTGTCCGGTCGGCGCGAGCGCGACATCGAGGCCCGGGAGCAGGCCCGGACGGTGTTGACCCGCATCGGCGAGCTGGCGCTGACCGGCTTCCCGGCGACGATCCTGCCCAACCCGATGATCGCCCAGCTGTCCGCGCTCACCGCCGGCGCGGGGGTGCGGGTGCCGTGGGTGGAGGAGTTGGCGGCGGACATCTTCATGGGCCGGTTCTCCCGGAAGTTCCTGGGCGCGGCGGTGCTGGCCCGCGGGATCCTGGAAGGGTCGTTGTACGAGCGGTACTTCGACATCGACTACGCCGCGGTGGCGGAGTGGGTGAACGGGGACCCGGACTGGCGTGCCTACTCCGACGCGTCGCTCACCCGGTTCGGCGAGATGTGCCGAGCGCGGGGCGGGGTCGGGACGGGGTGGTCCGTGGCTTCGAACGGCGTGGTGCTCGAGCATGCGCAGATCCTGACCACGCACAACCTGGCGGCACTCGCCGGACCGGTCGGGGTCGAGCCGAACTGGGCCGACCTGGCCCGGCGTTCGTTCACCGCGGTGTGCCGGTTGACGGCGCGCACGCAGGGCAACCCGCGGCCGCTGGGCATGGTGAAGGACGCGGCGTACGCGTGGCGGCAGATGGTGTTCCACCTGTCGCTGTGCGGCGAGGCGGAGCGGGCCGAGGTGGAATCCTGGTTCGACGACGAGAGCGCCCGGTATCCCGACCACGTGGGCCGACGGCTGGCACCGGCGGTGTTCGGGCTGCGCGCAGTCGCCGCCGGCGCGCGCTTCAACGCCGGTGGCACGCTCGACAACGGCGCGGGCCGACGGCTGGTGGGGTGGACGACGAGCCGGCATTGGTTGTTGGAGTCGCGGTAGAGGCGTGGGCCGGCTCCTACAGGTCCGGCCATCCTTGGCACAGGTGGGTGAACACGACGTCCAGCGCCCGGCGGGGGTCGGGTTCCCCGCCGGCCAGGTCGGGGGTCTCCAGCACGTAGCGGGCCAGGACGCGCAGCGACAGGTCGGCGGGGTCGCGGCCGGTCTCCTCGGCGATCACCCGGGCCAGGGCCGCCTCGCAGCCGATCCACAACGATCTGGCGTACGCGCGCAACGCCGGGGTGGCCACCACGAGTTCGGCCCGACGGCGGAACTCGGGATCCGGGTCGGGACGGAACGGCCCCCGCCGGGTCAGGAACGTGTGTAGGGCGGTCAGGATCGAGCTGCCTTCGGGGCGTTCGCGGACCGCCGCGAGCAGGGCCGCCTCGCGCTCGTCGCCGTCGTGCAGGATCAACGCTTCCTTGCCGCCGGGGAAGTGCGCGAAGAGCGTGGTCACGGCGGTGTCCGCGGCCTCGGCAATCTCGGCGACGGTCACCTCGGTGAAGCCGCGCTCCAGGAACAGACGTAGCGCGGCGTCGGAGAGGGCCTTGCGGGTGGCGGCCTTCTTGCGCTCGCGGCGGCCGAGAGGCTCGGAGGGGGCGGGCGTCGCGGCGGCGGCCGGTGCGGGTCGCGCCTTCGCCGCGGGTTGCCGGCGGCGGCTCGCGGGAGGCTGCGCGGGTGTCTGCGGCCGGCTGTCAGTCATGGGGCGATCGTAGCAAAGTCGCAAGTACTACGGATCCATAATGATGATGTAGTCGTAGTGTCAATGATTTCATGGTGACTATGAATCCGTAGTGATTGCGGTTTTGTAGTGAGTGTGGTCCTCTGGAAGGGCGCTCGCCTCGCTCGCCCTGCTCGCCCGGCGGGCCCACCCCGTTCACGCCCCTTATGCCGACCTGCCTCCGGAGTCCGCCATGTCCGTCCTCACCGAACCCGCCCCGACGCCGACGCAGGCGTCACCCTCACGAACCGTCCTGTGGCTGATCCTCGGCCTCGTCCTGGTGGCCGACGCCCTGGACATGATCGACTCGACGGTGACCAACATCGCCGCGCCCACGATCGTGGACGACGTCGGCGGCGGCGAGACGCTGATCAAGTGGCTCGGCTCGGCGTACGCGCTGGCCATGGGTGTACTGCTGGTGGTCGGCGGTCGCCTGGGCGACAAGTTCGGTCAGCGCCGGTTGTTCCTGATCGGCATGATCGGCTTCACAGCGGCCTCGGCCGGCTGCGGACTGGCGCCGGATCCGGTGCTGCTCGTGGTCGCCCGGGTGGTCCAGGGCGCCTTCGGAGCGCTGCTTCTCCCGCAGGGCATGGCGATCATGACCAGGACGTTTCCGCGCGAGATGTTGGCCAAGGCGTTCAACCTGTTCGGCCCGCTGCTCGGCCTGGCCACCGTCGGTGGGCCGGTCCTGGCCGGGTTCGTCATCGACGCCGATGTGGCCGGGCTGTCCTGGCGGCCGATCTTCCTGGTCAACCTGATCCTGGGCGGTGTCGGCGTCGTCGCCGCGCTGCGCCTGCTCCCGCACGACGACGGGGATCGCTCGCTCACCGTGGACGGGCCCGGCGCCGGCTATCTGGGCGTGACCATGTTCGGCCTGATGTTCGGCCTCATCGAGGGATCCGCCAACGGCTGGGACGCCCTGCCGATCGGCTCCCTCGCGGTCGGCCTGGTCGCGCTGGCCCTGTTTGCGCGACGCCAGCGAACCGCCGCGAACCCGCTGATCAAGCCGTCGCTGTTGAGCAATCGCGGCTTCACGGCCGGTCTGATCGTCGGCCTGCTGTTCTTCGCCGTCACCAGCGGATCGACGTATGTCGTCTCGCTCTTCATGCAGCAGGCCCTGAACGCCGGCCCCCGCGACGCGGCCCTCGGCCTGCTGCCGCTGACCATCGGGATCATCATCGCCGCCGGCGCGTGCATGGCCCTCACCCGGCGACTCGGCCGCACACTCATCCTGATCGGCATGCTGATCACCCTGGTCGGCACCGGATGGCTGCTCGCCCTCGTCGTCGCGCACGGTACCGACCTGAGCCTGTGGGCCCTGGCCCCGGCGGTGCTGGTCACCGGCCTCGGGATGGGTACGTGCTTCGGCACCATCTTCGACATCGCCCTCGGCGACATCGCGCCCGACGAGGCGGGCAGCGCCGGCGGGGCGCTCACCGCGATCCAACAACTGGCCGCCGGCATCGGTTCGGCGACGGTGACCACGATCTACTTCCACGCCGGCGCGCCCGCGCACGCGATGACGGTCAGCCTGGTCACGGTGCTCGTGGTCACCGTGGTGTGCCTGCCGGCCGTGCTGCTGTTGCCCCGCAACGCACCTGCGGAACCGGCGAGTTGACGGCCGCGTCGCGGTGTCAGGCGGGCGGGATGGCCTCGGTCAGGGCGGCGCGGGACTCCTCGATCGAGGCGGTGATGCCCTTCGCGTCGGCCGCCTCGGCGAGGGCGCTCGCCTCCTCGATCAGCGCGAGGGCGTCGTCGCGGCGATCCTGGCCGGCGGCGATGTAGGCCAGGCCGACCAGGTTGGCCGCGACCCCGGCGGGGAAGTCGAGTTCGCGGCGCAGCCGGGTCGACCACTCCAACCGCTCCCGCGCCCGATCGAGCCGGCCGGCCCGGTGTTCGGCGATGCCCAGGTGCCGGAGCGCGTACGACATCGTCCGCCGGTCGTCGACGCCCGTGGCCAATTCCAGAGAACGTTCGAGGGCCGGCACCGCCGCGGCGTCGTCGTCCCGGATCACCTGGTGCAGCACGCCGATCCAGAACAGCGCCTCGCCCTCGCCGCGTTCGTCACCCAGATTCCGGTACAGCTCCGCGGCACGTTCGAACAGGGCCGACTCACGCGGATCCTCCCCGCCCGCCCGGCGCTCAAGAAAGCGAGCGTGCAGAACACGACCCCGAGCCAGAGCCAAGTCGGCCTCGACAGCGTCGAGTTCCTGATCGGCGGCGGGCAACGCGGCGGCTTCACCACCGAATACCGACCGCTCGTAGAACAACCTCGCCCGCTCGAAACGTTCGTCGACGCTCATCAAGTGCCCCCGGCATGCGCGGATCGGAAGCCGCGAGTCCAGTGGCGGGTGCGGCACGGCGGGAGGGCGCGGCCGTCGAGTCCCCCCGAAGCCGGTCACGATCGTCGCCGCCCTCGGCGCCACGTTCCTGACCCTCCTGTGGACGGTCCTGACCCTGACCACCGAAATCATGGGCACCACCATCCGCGGCGACGACCTGCCCGACGACTTCCCAAGCCGGGTGGGCGGCTGGGAAGCCGCCTCCTACTACATCTGCTACGCCCCGTTGATCCTTTGGGGCCCACTACTCGCGATCCTCACCATCGCCTACCACAACCGCCGAAAGTAACCCGAACACAAGCGGCGGTACATGTCAGTCGGCGTCCGGCCAAGCCCGGGCGGGGCCGGTCTTGGCCAGATACGCCTCGGTCTCGGCCCGGGTCAGCACCGCCTCCAGGGTGAGGTCGCCGGGCAGGGCCGGATAGAACCGGCCGGCGCTCCAAGTGCGGCCATATGTCGGCGGATCCAGCACCAACAGGCGCTCGCCGTCGACGAGCGGGATATCCGCGGGGCAGCCCTCGTTCCAGATCCACGAGCCGTCCGCCGCACACAGGTTGAACGCGCCGTTCGTCTGCAATTCCCCATCGAGCGCGGTATCCCGGGCCGCGGCCACCACCTCGGCCGAGGGCGCCTCACCGGCAATGTGGCCGCCTCCGACGAGGAGATGCGCCAGCAGCGTGTGCAGTTGAAAGTTGTCCCCGATCCGGCTCACCCGCATCCGGTATCCCGTCCCGGAGGGACGGTGCAGAACAACCAAGGGCTCGTCGTCGAACATCTTGAGCAGGTAGCGCAGGCACTTGAGGTCCGCATCCCCCTGTGCGGCCTTCTCGACCAGCCCAACCAACGTCCCGTCGGCCTGTACCGCCCGGCGTATCTCGGCGTGGAGAAGCACCGCGACACCGGCCATCTCCCACAGCGGCAACTGCGTCCACGCGGACACCGCCCCGAACTTCCGCCCGTCCATGCCACCGACCGCCGCGATCCGCTCCACCACCTCACCCAGCATCAGGTGGTCGCGTTCCGGCAATTCGCCCCCGACCGTCTCCTCCCACAAGGCCGGAAACGCCATCACGTCACGCATGGCCTCACCCACCCCGGCGAGGATCGGCCCCGAACATGCCTCCGGATCGGCCCCGTGCTCCACACAGGCCCCGACCATCACGGCAAGAATCCCCTCGGCCCCCATCGGAACCCGCGGCAACAACGCCGCCATCCGCGGCCCCGCCTCCACACAACTCGCCGGCTTCGCCCCTTGCACCGCGCCGCTCAACGCATGAAAGGCCTCATTGAGCAACACTTCATCCTGCTCCCCCAAGGCCCGCTCAAGCTGGTCAACCGCCTTGGACAAAGCACGCTCACGAAAGATCATGCACGCAACCTAGCCACCCCCACTGCCACTTCCCCCACAACAACCAACACCCGCAGCCGCGACCCCAGTCGATACAACGCAGCGGAGACGGAACAGGTTCTGTCGCGGTCGGCAACCGTGGTTTGCCTGCGGTGCAGGCGAACGGTCCCGATTCTTCAGGGAGTTCGCCCTCGTCATCGGGCTCAATGGCCCGGCCGGGTCAAAGGAGGCCGTCGATCGCGCCTGTGCGGGCGCGATCGACGGCCGGGGGCGATCCCGGAGGGATCCCGCAGTGGTCCGGATCGCCGTCGTGGAGGCTTCAGCGGGTGGCTCCGGCTTCGGGATCCGGCGTGGCGAGCCCGAAGGCACGCCTCGTCACATGTTGATCATGTGGCCGGCGAGGCCGTGGATGGCTTCCTTGACGGCTTCGCCGAGGGTCGGGTGGGCGTGGACGTTGCGGGCCACCTCGTGGACGGTGAGGTCCCACTGTTGGGCCAGGGTGAGTTCGGGGAGGAGTTCGGTGACCTCGGGGCCGATCAGGTGGGCGCCCAGGAGTTCGCCGTGGGTGCGGTCGCTGATCACCTTGACGAAGCCGACCGGGTCGCCCAGGCCGTGCGCCTTGCCGTTGGCCGTGAACGGGAACTTGGCGACCTGTACGTCGAAGCCCTTCTCCCGCGCCTGCGCCTCCGTCCAGCCGAAGCTGGCGATCTGCGGCTGGCAGTAGGTGGCGCGCGGGATCATCGGGAAGTCGAGTTCCATCGTCTCGGCGCCCGCGATCGTCTCGGCGGCGATGACCGCCATCGACTCGGCCGCGTGCGCGAGCATCAGCTTCGCGGTGACGTCGCCGATCGCGTAGATGTGCGGGACGTTGGTCCGGCCGCGGCCGTCCACGTCGATCGCGCCGCGCTCGGTGAGGGCGACGCCGGTGTTCTCCAGGCCGTATCCGCTCACGCGCGGCGCGAAGCCGATCGCCTGCAGGACCTTGTCCGCCTCCAGTACCTGCTGCTGCCCGTCGCGGGTCACGGTGACCCGGACCTTGGCGTTCGGGTCGCTGTCGTCGATCGACTCGACCCGCGTGGAGGTCAGGATCTCGATGCCCAACCGCCGGTAGCGCTTGGCGAGTTCGGTGGAGACGTCGACGTCCTCGAGCGGCACGACCCGGTCGAGGAACTCGACGATGGTCACCTTCACGCCGTAGTTGTGCAGGACGTACGCGAACTCCACGCCGATCGCGCCGGCGCCCGCGATGATGATGCTCTCCGGCAGTCGGTCGGTGAGGATCTGCTCCTCATAGGTGACCACACGCTCGCTGAGCGAGGTGCCCGGCAGCAGCCGGGTGGTGGCGCCGGCCGCGATGACGCAGTGGTCGAAGGTGACGGTCTGGACGCCGCCCGCGGTGAGCGACACGTCCAGGGTGTGCGTGTCGACGAACGTGCCGAGCCCGTCGAACTCGGTGATGCCGTTCTTCTTCATCAGGTAGTGCACGCCGTTGACCCGGCCGTCGGCCACCTTGCGGCTGCGCTTGAACGCGGCCTCGTAGTCGAACGTGACCGAGCCCTCGACACGGATCCCGAAGGTCTTGGCCTCCTGCGTGAAGATGTGCGCCAGCTCCGCGTTGCGCAGCAGCGCCTTGGACGGGATGCAGCCGACGTTCAGGCAGACACCTCCCCAGTACTTCTGCTCGACGACCGCGACGCGCAGTCCGAGCTGTGCGCTGCGAACCGCCGCGGTGTATCCGCCGGGACCGGCACCCAGGACGACGACGTCAAAGTGATTGCTCATGATCCATACGATATGCGGCCGGCGTCGGGCCCGGGACGGCCGGGGCGCCCTCGCGGGCACGTGTTCCGGACGCCCCGGCGGACGCCGCCGCACCCGCCTCGCCGCGCCCGCTACGCCTCCCCCGCCGGCGGTCGCACCCGCCGCCCCGTCATGCGCTCGGCGCGGATCCGGATGCACACGTCGCGGCGCCCGGCCGGCCACGGGCCCTCGTCCGCGCCCGGCACGTCGGCGGGGTCGTCGTCGGGCTCCGCCGTGCCCCGGATCAGGACGCTCCAGCCGATCCGCGCCGCGTCGACGATGTCGTCCACCTCGAACAGCACCGGGCCCGCGACGCGGGCCAGGGACGAGTCGGCGGCGGTACAGAACACCACGTCGCGGCCGAGCAGCACGTAGTTGACCGGCAGTACGAACGGATCGGGCGCATCCAGCACGGCCACCCGGCCGACCAGTTGCAGGGCGACCCGGGCCAGACACTCCTCCTCCGTCATCACCACCAGCTCCCGCTCCGGGGCCGGCTCCCGACCCGGCGGCGCGGGCGCGAGCCGATGCGTGAAGGCCGCGGACGAGGGGGCCAGCAGGTCGTCGACGGTGGTTTCGAGCGCGTCGGCGAGTCGGGACAGGGCCGGCGCCGACGGCGCGGTCGAACCGGACTCGACGGAGTGCACCCACCCGCCGGGCAGCCCCGTACGGCGGGCGATGTCCGGTACGGACAACCCGAGTTCGCGTCGCCGGGCGGCCACCCGCCCGGGCAACGCGTCGGTGGATGGACGGACGGTACCCGCAGTCTCCTCGGTCATCACCCCAGCCCACTCCCCACGACCCGGTTCGACCGGGCATTGCGCCGATCGGCGGCGCGCCCCCTCGGGAGGGGGCCGAACACCGCGCGTCGATCCCTACAGACATCCCGCACCCGCCGCGCTACCGTGCCCGAACCCCCGGTCGAAGCGCGTGGGAACACCGCCGGATCGGGTCGTGATCGGTCGCATCGAGGGAACGATCGGGAGGCACGAATGGGCACATTCGCGGACGGGCGGCCGGCGGCCGAGGTACTGGCGGAGTTGACCACACTGCACGCCGGGGACGAGCCCGGGCGCGGGCGGCCCGGGGTGGCCAATACCTTCGACTCGGGTTCGGCCTCGGTCGAGGATGTCGCGGTCCGCGCGTTCGAGCTGTATCTGCACGTCAACGGCCTGTACCCGACCTCCTTCCCGAGCGTGGCCACGCTGGAGCACGAGGTCGTCGCGATCGTCGGCGAGCAGCTGCACGCCCCGCCGGGCGCCGCCGGGAGCTGGACCAGCGGCGGCACCGAGAGCTGCCTGCTCGCGGCGAAGGCGGCCCGGGACGCGCGCCCCGACGTGGGCCGCCCGCGCATCGTGTTCGCCCGCTCGGCGCACGCGGCCTGGGCCAAGGCGGCCGGATACTTCGGCCTCGACCCCGTCATCGTGGACATCGACCCCGTCACGATGACCGCCGACGTCGCCGCGATCGAGCGGGCGATCGACGACGACACCGTCCTGGTGGTCGCCTCGGCGCCCTCCTACGGCCACGGCGTCGTCGACCCCATCCCCGAGATCGCCGCGATCTGCGCCCGGCGCGGCGTGCGCTGCCACGTGGACGCGTGCATCGGCGGCTGGGTGCTGCCGTTCGCCGAACAGCTCGGACACCCCGTCCCGGCCTGGGACTTCCGCGTCCCCGGCGTGGACTCGATCTCGGTGGACCTGCACAAGTACGGCTACACGCCCAAGGGTTGCTCGATCCTGCTGTACCGCACCGCGGCGCTACGCCGGACCCAGTACTTCGTCGGGTCCGCCTGGACCGGCTATCCGGTGGTCAATCCCACCATGCAGAGTTCGAAGTCGGGCGGACTGATCGCCGCCGCGTGGGCGGTGCTGCGCCACCTCGGGGCGGACGGGTACCGGGAGTTGGTCACCCGCACACTGACCGCCACCCGCGAACTGGTCGACGGCGTCAGGGAGATCCCGGAACTCCGTGTCCTGGGCACCCCCGCCGCCAGCCTGGTCGCGGTGACCACGAACGGCGTCGACTTCTTCGCCTTCCTGGACGAACTGGAGCGCCTGGGTTGGGCCGTGCAGCCCCAGCTGTCGCAGCCGAACGTACCGCCGACGATCCATCTGACCATGACCGCGACCCACGGCCCCCATGTCCCGGATCTGCTCCACGCGCTCCGCACCGCCGCCCGCACCGCGGCCGGCCGCGAACCGCTGCCCACCACCGAGCAGTTGCGCGCGGTCGACCGGCTCACCGCGCTCGCCGCCGCCGACGGCGGGGTGTCGCCCGACGCGCTGACCGAACTCATGGTCGAGACCGGCCTGTTGACCGACGGCCGGTTCGCCCCGGTACACGCGCTCCTGGACCACCTGCCGCCCGCGCTGCGCGAGGCCGTGTTACTCGCCTTCTTCGAGGGCCTCAACCCGCCCCTGTAGGCCCGGCCCGGCACCCGGCGCGGCACCCGCGCGCCACGCCCGGCCGAACCGCCCCCGGCCTGGTCGTCACGGCGATTCGCCATGCTTCGCCACCCGCGCCGCACCGATTGTGTCCTACCGCCGGAACGTGGGCGCCGACTAGCGTTTCCCCCGGTACGACAGGGGCCGATGCCGTCGATCGGCGGCCTCGGGCCCCGGTCGACGGGCCGGCCCGGAACATCCTCGCCGTCGGCCGCCACGCCCGTGTCCGTGTACCGCCCCCTCTCCCCCGTCCGGGACGCATCCATGACCCGCCAAGGAGCCACGCCATGTCCGTGAACGCCGCTCTTCTGGAGGAGATCGTCGATCAGACCGCCCGACTCATCTCCCTCGACGTGACCCGGATCGACCCCGACGACACCTTCGCCGAACTGGGCGTGGACGCGACCCTCGCGGTCGAGTTCGCGGACGTGCTCGGCAAGCGGTACGGCATCTCCGTCGCGCCGGCGGCGATCCTGGCGCGGGTCACGCCCAGCGGCCTGGCCGAGTTCGTCGACCAGGTGCGCGCGGGCGGTACGGCCTGATCGCGGAGCGCGCGACCGGCGATCACCCGCCGCCGGCGATCACCCACCGCGCTCGGCCCGCGCGGACACGCCGTTGCGTCCGGACAGGAAGGCCCGGAGCACGGCCAGGGACCGTTCCGGCGCCTCCTGAAAGGCTCCGTGACCGGCGTCGGGCAGTACGTGCAGCCGGGTCTCGGCATTGACCAGGCCGGCCGCCAGGCGCCGCGCCGCGCTCGCGGTGGTCACCGGGTCGTACTCGCCGGCCAGGACCAGCGTCGGGCAGGTGACCGCGTCGAGCCCGATCCACTCCTCGAAGTGGTCGGCGAGGTGGTACCGGAACCGCTCCACGACATCGTGGTTCCACCGGATCCGGCGCGTGCGATCCGCGGCGCCGGGGTCGCCGTCCGGACGTCGCGAGTACAGCGGTACGCAGTCCTGCTCCCAGCCCCGCCGTATCTCGTCGGAACGCTCGCCCTGCCAGTAGCGACGGGCGATCTCCCGTACCCGCGCGCCACCGAGGCGTTCGAACACGTCGAGTCGCTCGTCGGTACGGCCGGGCAACACGCTGTCCAGTACGAGCCGGCCGACCCGCCCCGGATGCCGAATGGCCGCGGTGAGCGCAACCCTCCCGCCGCTCGCGGTACCCACCAGGATCGGCGCGGGAATGTCCACGATGTCACAGAACGCGACCACGTCGTCGGCCCAGCGTTCCCACGTCCACAACGCGGGATCGCCCCGCTCGGACCGCCCGCTGCCCCGCTGGTCGAGGTAGACGACCTGGGCGAACCGCGCGGCGGCGTACATCGCGGGCTTGAACGTGGAGTGGTCGGCGCCGGGACCACCGTGCAGCAGCACCAGGGTCGGCCGCTCGACCATGATCGGGCCGTACGGAACGACTTTCGGACCATCAACATCGAAATAGAGCCGGATGTCACCTATGGACACACGCATGTCAACATCGTGACAGAGCAGACGCACATCGGCCGGACGCCGATGCGCGCGGCCACGACCCGCCGGGCATCACGACACCGCCGACTCGTCCCCCCGCTCGCCCCGCGCACCGGTCGCCCGGGCCCCGAGCGCCGCGTCGACCTCGATCAGCCAGTCCAGATTGCCGTTCGGGTCGGGGCAGTGTTGGAGCCGGGTCAGGATGCGATGCCAGGTGCCGTCGTTGCCCCACACGGTGTACCGGTGATACACGGTCCGCCACGGCCCGAACCGCTCCGGCAGTTCCCACCACGCACACCGGCGCTCGTGTTTCCAGGCCACCGCGTCGATCACGGCCCGCCGATCGAGCGACCGGCCGCCCCGCCGCCGCCGCGCCCGTTCCGGCAGCAGAGGCTCCACCAGCGCCCACTGACCATCCGTCAGCCCATCCCAACGACCCACACCCCACCAACGACGCACCCACCCATCCGACACGGCACCGATGTGGGGATCTCGGACGAGGCGGCGTGTTCGGTGGGGGTGGGCAGGGAAGTTGGTTAGAGTCGACGGGGCAACTTGCGCCATTTTGCCAGCTTTTGCCAACCTCCAGGCTCATGGGCGAAGGATGATGCGATGCACAGGCAGGACATCGGACCTCGAATGTTCGGCGATCGACTCGGCTACAACCGGGCCGTCTCGGTGGACCGCCCCGATCGGTGGCTGGTGTTGGCCGGTCACGAATCCCGCGGGCCCGACGGCGCGATCGTGCATGTACGGGATCTGCGCGGCCAGATCGAGACCACCTTCGACCGGATCGCCGAAACACTGGACGAGGCCGGCTTCACCTTCACGGACGTCGTGCGACTGCGCTACTTCGCGCTCGACGTCGCCGCCGTCGCCGGCCACTTCGACGTGATCACCGCGCGCCTGGAACGAGAGAACTGCCGCCCGGCCACCGTCCTGGTCGGCGTCACCGCCCTCTCCGACCCGGACATGCTGATCGAAATCGAGGGCCTGGCCGTCCGGTAGGGCCAGGATCGGCCCGGGAGCCGAACGGCTCCCGGACCGATCCCGCCCACCGCCGTTCACCGTCACCCGTACAGGGCGCCCGCCTCCTCGAAGTCGGCGACACCCTCGGCCGCCCGACCCACCGTGGCCAGAAGCAGGGCATGGTCGGTGAGGGCGCGGACCAGCAACGGCGTACCGGCGTCCGGATCGGCGACGGCGAACGCCCGCGCGTGGTCGACGGCCTTGGCGAAGGCCGGCAGCAGCCGATCGATCACGTCGGTCCGGGGCATGTACGCGAACGTGGCCCGGACGTTGAGCCGACGTTCGAGCACCAGGCGTTCGGCGGCGCCGGTGGTCGGGGCGTCGAGCGCGCCACGAAGCGCGGTTTCGGCGTGGACGTACCCTTCCAGGCGCGTCGGCGACCAGTGGTCGCGAGTCGTGGCGTGCGCGACATCCGCCGGCTCGTCGGCGGCGCCGAAGACGGCTAGGTGGTGGGCGAGTTCGTCGTGGCGCAGGCCGTGCACCGAACCACGGAACGGCCCACGGACCGGCCCCCGAACCGGGCTCTGTTCGACACCTCGGCGATACACCTCGACGGCACGCGCGAACACCGCCCGCCCCTCCGCGCGCCGTTGCGCGGCGGCAAGCAGGTGGGCGCCGTAGAGCAGGATCGGCACCCGACGGTCGTCCGGCATGGCGTCGACGGCGACGGCGAGGCCGCTGCCGTTGCCGCCGCCGTCGAGCAGTGGGGCGTACACCTCCGCCGCCTCGGCAAAGCGGCCGCGCGTGGCGAGGTGGCCCGCGAAGGCGGTGACGTACCAGTGCCGGTCGGCCGTCAACCGGTAGTCCCGCCGCAACCCGGCGGTGACCGCGACCGCCTCGGCGAACAACGACTCGGCCTCGTCGTCCCGTCCGTCCTCGACCAGTCCGACGGCGAGCGCCAGGATCGCCTCGGCCAGGGCCCAGCGGTCACCCCCTCCGGCTCGGGCGAGCGCGACGAGTTCGCGTCGGACGGCAAGTGCCTCCCGCCGCCGCCCGTAGCGGTACAGCGCCCATTGGTGGGTGGCCTGCATCCCCCGCAACACCGCGTCCCGGTCCCGGTGTTCGGCCGGGTCCAGCCCCCGGCACAACTCGATCGCCTCGGTCAGCCGCCCGAGGGTGAGACCCATGTCGACCCCGTGCCGGGCGAAGACGTGCCCGGTCGTGTGCAACGCCACGGCCAACCGTCGCGCGTAGTGCCGCGGCCCGTCGACCTCCCCCAACACCCGGTAGATCCCGACCAATCGCTCCGCCGACAACCGCTCGACGTCGAACAGCGCGACTCGCGCACGAGCCACCACATCGGCATTCGCCACATGCACCCCTGTAATTCGTGTCCACCCCGTCGCGCCACTCGGCACGACGCCACAACGCACCCCGGAAACGCGCATGCCGTCGAAACCCCCGGACTCCCCCGGCGGCTCGATCGATCCGACATGTACGCACACCCGATGCCGCGCCCGTCCCCGGCGGCTCGTTGTCGCGGAACCGTACAGCGAGCGATGCGCCTTCAGGCTGTACGCAAATTCCCATAAGGTAAGGGCGTATCAACCTCCGGGACCCGGTCCCGAAACTCCGGCCCTCGGCTCTCGACCGATAGTCGGCGGCGTCAGGGCACCTGGCGGAGATAGAGAGCGCCGCACGTGTGGCAGACGGGGTGGATGGTGCCCCATTCGAGATCCGACCTGGTTTCGGCCTGCGGTCGGAGGACGCGGCCACACAGGGCATCGGTGCCGGCGTTGCGGATCATGTGCCAGAGCCTGACCCGGGCGGCGGTGTCATCCCCGGCGGCTCCGGCGGATGCGGCCGATTCGACGTATTCGGCGCACAGTTCGTAGACCACGAGCATGATCGCACCACCTCTGCTGGGCTCGGTCGGATGAGACATCACGCCCTTTCGTCCACTTTTGCACAAAGTGACCCGGCGGACGACCAAGAGCTGTTCATGTTTCCGACGGGGTGTCAAAAAAAGCCCCTGACTTGGGACTTGCATGGCGAGCTGCAACAGAAGCTGCATGAAGGCATGTTCGGGGAATCGCAGCGACACTCACAACGCACACTGCGACGACACATGTAGCGGCACTCGCAACGCCACCCGCAACGGCAGCGGCAACGGCAACGACGGCTCGACGACCGCCGGTTCAAGTGAGGCGCAACAGCTCGTACGCCCGATATACCACGAACCAACCGTACTGAGGTGGGAATCGTGGTATCTGGCGCAATCCGTTGCGAATCCTGGTGGGGTACGGGCCAACAGGTCGCGTGCGCCGACGCGACGGGAGGACATCCGGCCCTCCCGGGGCCATCTGGCGACCTGCGGAGGCTGGTCTGATGAGAAAGACGTCCTGGTATCTCGGTGCCGCCGCCACATTGCTGGTGACGGCGAGTGCGGTGACCCGGTTCGCCGTGCTGCCCGCCGTGCACCAGGTGCCCGACGACGCCGACTTCACGATGCATTTCGCCGGCGGCATGACCATGTTGGATCCCCAGGCGTTGCAGGCGGGCAATCTGTCCGGGGCCATCGTGCGCGACCTGCCGGTGAAGGTGGACCGGCACGTGCACGCCGTGCACACCTCCGGTTCGACGATCGTGCTGAGCGACCGGACCGTGGTGTCCGGTCCGCAGAAGCAGATCCTGACCGACGTGGACAACCGCTGGGCGGTGGACCGCAAGACGCTGCTGGAGCGGTCCATTCCCAAGGGTGTCCGCGCCAATCCGCACAAGGGTCTGACCGCGGGCTTCCCGTTGGAGCCGAAGAAGAAGAACTATCCGTTCTGGGACTCGCCGACCCAGACGACCGTCCCGGCGACGTACATCCGCACCGAACAACGCGCCGGCCGCGAGACGTACGTGTTCTCGATCCGCACGAGCGGCCCGCTCGCCGATCCGGACACGCTGCGCTCGCTGCCGCCCGCGATGCCCAAGGCGGCCGTGCAGGGCCTGGCCGGCGTCGCGTTCCCGAATCGGCCCGCCGATCCGACCGACGGGGCCGATCCCACACCCCTCGCGTACACGTCGACCACCGACCTCACCGGCTGGGTCGACAGCGAAACGGGCACCACGGTGGACCTCGAATCCACCCAGTCGGTCACCGCGACCGCCGTGACCGCGAACGGCACCCCGACCGAGGTCTTCCCGGTGGTGCAGCTCAAGATGACCACCACGCCGGCCTCGCGCGCGGAGTTGGCCGACACCGCTGCCGACGGCGCGCAGGCCCTGTGGCTGCTCGGCGTCGTGGGTCCGTTGGTCGCGCTGCTCCTCGGCCTGGCACTGCTCGGCTTGGCCGTGTACCTCGAATTCCGGGCCCGGCGGGCGCAGCCCGACCCGGCCGTCCCGGGGCCGCGCACCGAGACCGACGCCGCTCCCGAGCCGTCACCGGATCCGGCGCCGATTGGGGCCGCATCCGGGGCCGCATCCGGGACCGCGGCCGGAACCACGGAATCGACCACGAAGGCGGACACCAACACCGCCTCGTCCGTCCCGGCTGCCGGTTCCAATGCCGATGCGGATGCCGATTCCGAATCGGATGCCGGAACCAACCACAAAACCAACAACGCCTCGACCACCTGAACCACGCCCCCGCAAGCGGCCCGACCCCGGGGACCCCCACCCCGGCGGCCGGGCCGCACCCGTCCCAGCCATCACCCCTCGGCCAACGCCCCCGCCGCCGCGCGGCCCAGCTCCGCAAGCAACGCGGCCGTGGGCGCCGGGTCGGGCGCGGCGCCGTGTACCGCCGCGTCCACCAGGCGTACCTGATCGGCCAGCCGCACCGTTCGCACCGCCGCGTTGCGCTGCGCGGCCAGGGCCAGGCCCGGCAGCGTGGTGACCCCGAGGCCGGCGGCGACCAGGGCCTGGACGGCGACGTAGTCGTCGGTGGTGAACGCGATGTCGGGGACGAATCCGGCCGCCGCGCACGAGCGGACCAGCTGCGTACGGCAACATTCGCAGCCGGTGATCCAGCGCCGCTCGGCGTGGTCCGCGACCCGGTCACCGGCCACGTCGAGCGGCGTGACCAAATGAATCGGCTCGACCAGCAGCCGGGTGCGGCGCAGCCCGTCGTCGTCCGCCGACACCGTGCCCGGATGCGTGAACAGCACCGCCACGTCCACCTCACCGGCCCGCAACAGCCGTACCGCGTCCGGCGGTTCGGCCTCGATGAGGCGCAGTTCGACACCCGGGTGGGCGGCGTCGAACGCGGCGGCGGCGCGCGGAACGAAGGTGCCGAGCGCGGAGGGGAACGCGGCCAGGCGCACCCGGCCCGCGCGCAGCCCGGTGTGGGCGGCCAGCTCCGCCTCGGCCGCGTCGAGCCGTCCCAGGATCTCCTCGGCCCGCTCGGCCAGCATGCGCCCGGCGTCGGTCAACCGGATTCCGCGCCCCACCCGCTGGATCAGCCGACTTCCGGTCTCCGCCTCCAGGCGCGACAGGTGATGGCTGATCGAGGGCTGCGCGTACCCGAGCGCCCGAGCCGCGTCGGTGACCGACCCGTACCGGGCGACGGCGGCGAGCACACGCAGTCGGGTGACGTCGAGCATGCGGCCAATATATCGATGCCATCGATGGATGACCCACAAAAATGGCATTGGACCAATGAATCGCCGGCACCGCAGGATGGCCCCATGACAGCCGACCCGACCGCTCCCCCTCCGGCCCTCTCTCCCCAGCCCAGGCCCACGCCCTCGCCCACGCCCACCTTCGCCGACATCCTCAGCGCCCGCGATCTCCTCGCCGGCCATCTCCCACCGACCCCGATGTGGTCCTATCCCGCGCTCGACGCGGCCACCGGCGCCGAGGTTTACGTCAAACACGAGAACGTGCAGCCGGTCGGCGCCTTCAAGGTGCGGGGCGGCCTGACCCTGCTCGCCGGCCTGAACCCGGCCGAACGGGCCCGCGGCCTGGTCACCTACTCGACGGGCAATCACGCGCAGTCGATCGCCTACGCGTGTGCCGCCTTCGGCGTGACCGGCACCGTGGTGATGCCCGCCGGCGCGAACCCGGCCAAGGTGCGGGCGGTGCGCGCGCTCGGGGCGAGCGTGGTGCTGCACGGCGCGGACATGGCCGGCGCACAGGGGCGGGCCGAGCAGTACGCGGACGATACCGGCGCCCTCCTCGTCAGCCCCGGCGACACCCCGGCCCTGGTGGCCGGTGTCGGCACCGCGTACCTGGAGATCTGTACCGCCCGGCCCGACCTGGATGCGATCGTGGTCCCGATCGGCAGTGGTACCGGTGCCGCGGCCGCCGTCCTCGTGGCCGCCGAACTCGCCCCGAACTGCCGGGTGATCGGCGTACAGTCCGCCGCCGCGCCGGCCGCGCACGACTCCTGGCGCGCCGGCACGTGCGTCACGCGCGCCAACACCACCGTCGTGGACGGGTTGGCCACGGGCCGCGGATTCGCCCTGCCACAAAGGCTGTTGCGGCAGGGTCTGGCCGACTTCCTCCTGGTCTCCGACGCGGATATCGCCGTCGCCCAGCGGCTGTTCGCCACCCACGCCCACACCCTGGCCGAGGGCGCGGGGGCCGCGGCGCTGGCCGCCGTACTGACCCATCCGGCCGAGTTCGCGGGACGCCGGGTCGCGGTGATGTGCTCCGGGGGCAATGCGTCGCCGGCCGAGATCGCGGCGCTCGGCGAAGGGCACGATTGAGCGATCGCGGAGGCCCGGATGTACGGCGACGCGATCTACGGGACCCGCCTGCGGAGTACGCCGGAAGATCGGACGGCTGACGGGGTCTCCGCGCGGTACACCATCCCGGACGGCGACCGGATCGCGACGCCGCCGCCCTCCGTACCCGGTTTCCCCGCTCCGGTGATGCCGCGGATCAGCCCCGCACCCCACCCGATTCGACCCTCCCCGGTCCCGCTCCCGCGCGTGCCGGCGGGCGGCCCTGTCCATGTACGGGCCGACCCGCCATACTGGGGAGTCATCGGATCTCTGGAAGGGTCATCGGCGTGGCGGTCACAGACGAAGCCATCGACAAGATCAAGGGCATGATCGTCTCCGGGGAGCTTCAGCCGGGCGAGAAGCTGCCCAAGGAGGCCGACCTGGCCGCGAAGCTCGGCCTGTCCCGGAATTCGCTGCGCGAGGCGGTCAAGGCGCTGTCGCTGATCCAGATCCTCGACGTGCGCCAGGGCGACGGCACCTACGTGACGAGCCTGGAGCCCAATCTGCTCCTCGGCGCGATCTCCTTCGTGGTCGACTTCCACCACGACAAGAGCGTGCTCGACTTCCTCCAGGTACGCCGGATCCTGGAACCGGCGGCGACCGCGCTGGCCGCCGAGCGGATCGACGCGGAGGGCATCGCGAAGCTGCGGGCGCTCGCGGACGCGCCGAGTCCGGACGCGGGGCACGAGGCGCTGATCGAGCAGGATCTGCGCTTCCATCACGAAATCGCCGTGTTCAGCGGCAACCAGGTGTTGTGCTCGCTCCTCGAGACGTTGTCGAGCCCGACCACACGTGCCCGGATCTGGCGCGGACTGACCGAGGACGACTCGTGGCTGCGCACGATCCGCGAGCACCACTCGATCGTGGACGCCCTGGAGAACCACGACGCGGCGGCGGCGCACGCGTGGTCGACGGTGCACACGAGCGGGGTCGAGCAGTGGCTGCGGCGGATGGCCTGAGTTCCGGAGGCGCGGACATCCTGCGGTCGGTCGGCGATGCAGCGGGACGGGGTGGCCGGGTTCGCGGTGCGCCGGGCGGGCCGGATGCGCCGGGGCCGCGTCGAGCCGTGTCCGGCCGGGCGCCGACAGGCGTCGATGCGGGAGGTGGCGGGTCATTCGGAGCGATCGGCACCTTTGGCCTCTCGACGAACACCATTGATCCGATGTATCAGACCCCTTCAAGGATAATTGCAGCGTAAACCCGGCATTTCTCGACCAGCCCTCCGATGAATCGTAGACGAGCGACCGGAAACGGGGTATACATCGGATGTCTGATCGTCCTTCACCCCGCTCGGGCGCATTCCCGTTCCCGTGTTCGGCGATCGGGTCGCACGGTCGAGAACCGAGGAGTCGCACGTGATCCCGCACCACTCCGATGATCCGCCCCGGCGGGTCGCCGGCGCCGTCCCCCGCGTCACCGAACTCGTCACCGCGGACATCCGCTTTCCCACCTCGCGGGAACTGGACGGCTCCGATGCGATGAACCCCGACCCGGACTACTCGGCCGCATACGTGATCCTGCGCACCGACGCGGGCGACGGGCACGAGGGCCACGGGTTCGCGTTCACCATCGGGCGTGGCAACGATGTGCAGGTCGCCGCGATCGAGACGCTGCGCCCGTATGTGGTCGGCAGGCCCCTCGACGAACTCCTGGACGATCTGGGCGAGTTCTCGCGCGGTCTGATCGGCGACAGCCAACTGCGGTGGCTCGGACCGGAGAAGGGCGTCATGCACATGGCCATCTCGGCCGTGGTCAACGCCGCCTGGGATCTCAAGGCCAAGCGCGCCGGGCAACCGCTGTGGCAGCTGCTCGCCGAGATGAGCCCGGAACGGATCGTCGATCTGGTCGACTTCCGCTACCTGGGCGACGCGCTCACGCGCGAGGAGGCGCTGGAGATCCTGCACCGTGCCGTGCCCGGTCGGGCCGAGCGGGTCGAGACGTTGCGGGCGCAGGGCTATCCCGCCTACACCACGTCGCCCGGCTGGCTGGGCTACGACGATGACAAGCTCGCCCGGCTGTGCCGCGAGGCGGTGGCCGACGGCTTCGGTCAGATCAAGCTGAAGGTCGGCGCGGACGTCGAGGACGACGTCCGTCGGTTGCGGATCGCCCGTGCGACAGTGGGGCCGGACATCCGTATCGCGGTGGACGCCAACCAGCGCTGGGAGGTGGCGGAGGCGATCTCCTGGATGAGCCGGCTCGCCGAGTTCGACCCGCACTGGATCGAGGAGCCCACCAGTCCCGACGAAGTCCTCGGCCACGCCGCGATCCGCGCGGCGATCGCCCCGGTCAAGGTCGCCACCGGTGAACACGTACAGAACCGGATCGTGTTCAAGCAGTTGCTCCAGGCCGGGGCGATCGACTTCCTGCAGCTCGACGCGTGTCGGGTCGGCGGGGTCAACGAGAACATCGCCATCCTGCTGCTGGCCGCCAAGTTCGGCGTGCCGGTCTGCCCGCACGCGGGCGGGGTGGGGCTGTGCGAACTGGTCCGGCACCTCTCGATGTTCGACTACGTCGCGGTCAGCGGCACGCTCCAGGACCGGGTCATCGAGTACGTCGACCACCTGCACGAGCACTTCGTCGACCCGGTGGTGATCGAGCGCGGGGCCTACCGCGCGCCCACCGCGCCCGGCTTCTCCGCGACGATGCACCCCGCGTCGATCGACACCTACCGCTACCCGGACGGCCTGTTCTGGATCGCCGACCGGGCGGCCGAACTCGCCGAAACCCATGTCGGAGCCGCCTCGTGAGCACCCATCAGGAATTCGCCGGCCTGCGGGCCCTGGTCACGGGCGGCGCGTCCGGCATCGGCCTGGCCACCGCGCGCCTGCTTGCCGCGCGCGGGGCGGCCGTCGCCGTCCTGGATCGCGACCTCACCGGCCTGCCGGGCGAACTCGCGGGCCACACCGCCGACGTCAGCGACGACGCGTCGGTGGTCCGCGCCGTCGAGGCGGTCGGCGTGGAGCTCGGCGGGCTGGACATCCTGGTCAACAACGCCGGCATCGGCGCCGCCGGGACCGTCGCGGACAACGACGACGCGGAATGGCACCGGGTCCTGGATGTCAACGTGCTCGGCCTGGTGCGGGTCACGCGCGCGTGCCTGCCGTATCTGCGGGCTTCCGCGCATGCGGCGATCGTCAACACGTGCTCGATCGCGGCGACGGCGGGGTTGCCGCAGCGGGCGCTGTACTCGGCGTCCAAGGGCGCGGTACAGGCGCTGACGCTGGCGATGGCGGCCGACCATGTGCGGGAGGGGATTCGGGTCAACTGCGTCAATCCCGGTACGGCCGACACGCCGTGGGTGGGGCGGTTGTTGTCCGCCGCGGCCGATCCCGACGGGGAGCGGGCGGCGCTCAACGCCCGGCAGCCGCTGGGGCGGTTGGTCAGCGCGGAGGAGGTCGCCTACGCGATCTGCACGCTGGCCAGCCCACTCGCTTCCGCGACGACCGGGGCGGCGGTGGCGGTGGATGGCGGTATGCAAGGTTTGCGGTTGCGGCCGTCGTGAACTCGGCCTGCGGTCGGGGGTTGTCCTCAAACGCCGGACGGGCTGTCGCCGCACTCGGAACGGGCGAGGATCCCGCACGGGCCTGCGGCCGGCTTTTCGTCCTCAAACGCCGGACGGGCTGAGATGGTTGGCTCGCCCTGGGCGCAAGGCGAGGCACCCGGCACGGGCCTGCGGCCGGCCTTTTGTCCTCAAACGCCGGACGGGCTGAAATGGTTGGCTCGCCCTGGACGCGAGGCGAGGCACCCGGCACCGGCCTGCGGCCGGCCTTTTGTCCTCAAACGCCGGACAGGCTGAAGTGATTGGCTCGCTCTCGGTGCCAGGCGAGGCGCCCGGCACCGGCCTGCGGACTGGGCTTCGGCCGGCGCGGGTCTGCGGGTGGTTTGGGCTCGGGTGGTGTGGGTGGATTGGGTTGTCGGGGGTGGGTTTGGAACGGGAGGTGATGGTTGTGAAGTGGCGTGTGGTTGGTGGGACCGATGTGTTGGTGAGTGAAGTGGGGCTCGGGGCCGCGCCGTTGGGGAATCTTGGGGCGCCGATCGACGATGAGACGGCCGGCGCGGTCGTGGATGCCGCCTGGCGGGCCGGGATTCGGTACTTCGATACCGCGCCGCATTACGGCGTCGGGTTGTCCGAGTCCCGACTCGGGGACGCGTTGCGTGGGCGGCCGCGCGGTGAGTTCACCGTTTCGACCAAGGTTGGCCGGCTCCTCGTTGACGACCCCGACGCGCCCACCGCCGGGGAGGGGTTCGTCGATACGCCCGCGCGGCGTCGAGTACGCGACTACTCGGCGGACGGTGTGCGGCGCAGTATCGAGGCGAGCCTGGACCGGCTCGGGCTGGACCGGATCGACATCGTGCTGATCCACGATCCGGACGAGCACTGGGCCGAGGCCGTCGGCGCGGCGTATCCCGCCCTCGCCGAACTGCGCGCCCAGGGCGTGATCGGCGCGATCGGCGTCGGCATGAACCAGAGCGCGATGCCCGCCCGGTTCGTGGCCGAGACCGACCTCGACTGCGTCATGCTCGCCGGCCGCTACACCCTCCTCGACCGCACCGGCGCCGACCTGCTCGACCTGTGCGCCCGCCGAGGCGTCTCCGTCCTGGGCGCCGGCGTCTACAACAGCGGCCTCCTCGCCAACCCGCGCCCGGGCGCCACCTACGACTACGCGCCCGCCGACGCCGAGCTGCTGGCGCGGGCGTTGCGGCTGCGCGACCTCTGCGAGGCGTACGACGTACCGCTGCGCGCCGCGGCCCTCCGCTTCGTCGCGGCACACCCGGCAGTGGCCACCATCGTGGTCGGCGCCCGGAGCGCGGCCCAGATCACGGACACCGTCGCCCTCGCCGCCGAACGTATCCCCGACGAGCTGTGGGAGGAACTGGGCGCCGTGTGATGGCAGTTCGGATCGTCGGCGGACCTACCAACGGCGGACCGAGCTTCGACGGAGGTCCCTCGGACACAGCGGGTCGGCGCGTGTTACAAAGACTGTGACACTGGCACGATCTTGGAGGCACCCATGATCCGCAGGATGGTCACCGGCTTCGTCGACACGATCACCGGCCGCGCCCGCCGCCGGCAAAAGGCCGCAGGGCCCGGCGCCGACGACCTCTTGCGCGTGGGCGACGACTCGGTCGGCGGACCGCACGCCGCCTATCGTCGCGGCGAGGGCGGCTCCGCATGGATGCGTGGTGGCGGCGGCGGTTTGTAACGTCCGATGGCGGCCCTCTCGACGCGGCCGCGACACCGAGTGGCGAACAGCTCGGTGTCGTCGCCGCGTTCGACGGCGACGCACCCCCTCCCCCAGACTCTCCACCCCCACCGCGCCTCCCTGCCCGCGACGAGTCGGCAGTGAAACGCAACCCATGGTTGCGCCTGAGAGGTCGACGTGCAATCGTGGGGTTGCGCCTGAGACTGTAGGGGGAAGCGCGATGAGTGAAGACCGGATCGAACGCGATACGTTGATCGATGCGCCTTTGGAGCGAGTATGGTCGCTCGTGGCCGTGCCCGGATTCTGGGTGGCCGACGAGGCGAGCGTGGCAGGCACCGTGGCCAGGGAGGGTGTGTCGATGCTCGCGAAGAACCCCAACCTGGGTGAGGTCTCGGTGCGTGTGGAGCGGGTCGAACCGCCGACTTATGTGGCCTATCGCTGGGCCGGCGCGTTCCCGGGCGAGGAATTGCGCGCGGACAACAGCACCCTGGTCGAATTCACGCTGAGCACAGAGGGCGACAAGACACGACTTCGTGTCGTCGAGAGCGGGTTCGCCGCGCTGAACATGTCCGACGAGCGGCGCGACCGGACGATCCGGTTCCACGCCGAAGGCTGGCCCCAGGTGTTCGACGTGGTCAAGGGCCGCGCGGAACCGGCCGGGTGACCGCAGCGGAAGGTCGCGGCCCCGCCGACGGGATCGACAGTGTCCTGGTCGCGCTGGCCGACCCGACCAGACGTCAACTGCTCGCCGTACTCGCCGCACAGGGCGAGGCGACCGCGACCACACTCGCCGACGCGCTGCCCATCTCGCGCCAGGCGGTGGTCAAACATCTTTCCGTCCTGGACGGCGCCGGACTGGTTTCCGGCTCCCGCGTGGGGCGCGAAGTGCGGTACACGGTGCGGCCCGCGGCCCTGGACGCGACGGCACGCTGGATGGCCTCCCTCGCCGCCGACTGGGATCAGCGGTTGGCGATGATCAAGCGCCTCGCCGAGGCACCCGAGCGGGAAGAGCGTTAGCTCCCCTCGGAGCATGTGTGTGTAGGTAGTACGTAGCCGACTCCCGCCTGGCCGCCTTCGCCGCGCGGCCATGGGGTCCTGCCGCCCTGCGGCCCCTTCATGGCCCGGCGTTCGACGTAATCCCCATGTCTTCCGAGCCGTGCCGCCGATGCGGTACGACGCTCGCAACTCGCCTGCGCCGCAACGTTCGTTGCGGCGGCGAAAGGAGCAGAACCTCCCATGGATCTTCGACTCACCGGTAAGACGGCCGTCGTCACCGGCGGCAGCAAAGGCATAGGTCTCGCCGTCGTACGCACCCTGCTCGCCGAGGGGATGCGCGTGGTCACCGGCTCACGCACCATGACGGCGGAGCTGAAGAAGACCGAGGCGGTGCCCGTGACCGTCGACCTCACCACGCCCGACGGGCCGGGCCGGCTCATCGACAGGGCCGTGGCGGAGCTCGGCGGCATCGACCTGCTGGTCAACAACGTAGGGGTGGGCGATACCGACGACTTCGCGAAGGGGGTCCGGTTCAACCTGCTCGAACTGCCGGACGAAGCGTGGGAGCACACATTCGACCTGCACTTCTACAGCGCGTTGCGCGCCGTCCGCGCCGCGCTCCCCTACCTGATCGAGCGCAACGGCACGATCGTCAACGTCTCCTCGACCGGCGCGCGTGCCGCCGGCGCCGGTCCCGCCGACTACAACGTCTCCAAGGCCGCGCTGGGCGCGCTCACCAAGGTGATCTCCGAGCAGTTCGGCGGGCAGGGCGTACGCGCCGTCACCGTATCGCCCGGGCCGGTCGGCACCGGGGTGTGGACCGACCCGGACGGTTTCGTCGGCCGCATGGCGCGGGAACAGGGCCTTGCCCACGACGTGTTCGTGGAGCAGCTGATCAACGCGAGCGGTGTCACCACCGGCCGCCTCGCCGCCCCGGAGGAGGTCGCGCAGCTCATCGCCTTCCTGGCGTCACCCGTCAACATCACCGGCAGCGAACACCTCATCGACGGGGGCATGATCAAACACGTCTGACGCCGGTCGGAGCGGGCGAAACGCCAAGGCGGTTTTCCGCCGGCTCCGCGGAGGGGAGTCGGCCAGGCTTGGGGACATGAACGAGATCCAAGGAAAAATCGCGTTGGTCACCGGTGGCAGCCGAGGCATCGGGGCCGCGTCGGTGCGGGCGCTGGCCGCGCACGGAGCCGACGTGGCGTTCACCTACCGGTCCGATGTCGACGCGGCGGCCGGTGTGGTGGAGCAGGTGAAGGCGCTGGGACGACGGGCGTTGGCGATCCGCGCCGACGGCGTGGACACGGACGCGGTGGTCGCGGCCGTGGACGAGACGGCCGCCACATTCGGCCGGCTGGACATCCTGCTGAACAACGCGGCGGTGTTCCGGCTCGGCCCGATCGAGGAGTTGGGCGCGGCCGAGCTGAACGAGACGCTCGCGGCCAACGTGAGTGCCCCGTACCTGGCTTCGCGTGCGGCGGCCGCGCACATGGTCGACGGCGGCCGAATCATCACCATCGGCAGCAACGTGGCCGGGCGCACCATCTTCCCGGGCTTCACCCTGTACACACTGAGCAAGGCCGCGGTGGTCGGCATGACCAAGGGCCTGGCCCGGGACCTGGGTCCGCGCGGGATCACGGTCAATGTGATCCAGCCCGGCCCGACCGACACCGACCTCAACCCCGCCGACGGCCCGAACGCCGAGGGCGTGCGCGGCCACACCGCGCTCGGGCGCTTCGCGTCCACGGACGAGATAGCCCGCACCGTCGTGTACCTGGCCGGTCCGGGTGGCGACTACATCACCGGCACCGCGATCGAAGTGGACGGGGGGTTCAACATCTGAGCGATGCCTCGTGACAGCCGGCCCGGGCCCGCGCCCGGGCCGGCGTCGGTGAGCACCTCCCGGAAGTACGGGCAGTGGGTCAGGTCGTCGTGAGTGCGGGACAGGGCGCACGTGACCAGGTCCAACGCGGTGCGGGTGCGGGCGAGTTCGGCTGCCAAGGCGGTCTGTCGGCGGCGCAGGGTGGCTCGGCGGGCGTGCGGGTCGGCGTCGGCGAGCAGGGCCGCGATGTCGTCCAGGGGCAGGCCGGCCTCCTTGGCGCGCAGGACGACGGCGATCCGTTCGGCGTCGGCCTCGCCGTAGCGGCGGCGGCCTGCTCCGTCGCGGTCGGGGCGGAGCAGGCCGACGTGTTCCCAGTGGCGCAGTACGTGTGCGGCGAGTCCGAAGCGGGCGGCCGTATCGCCGATAGCGAGGGTCGGTCCGGGATCGGGGGTTGACTTCATGTCGTCATTGAGTCGCACGGTGGTCGGCATGACCAGTACGAACCGGTCGGCCCCGACGCCGGCCCCGCCGCGCCGACCACCGAACCCGACGATGTCCTCCTCGCCCTCCTCGCCCTCCTCGCCCGCCTCGACGCCGTGGATGCGCGGCCCGAGGCGGTACGACTGCGTGCCCGTACCTATGCACCGCCCTTCGCCGACGCGTCGTTCGGCGGTTACCGCTCGGACCTCCCGGGCCGGTCGTATCCGTCGTTTGCCCATCCCCGACGAACCGGCGAGGATCACAGCGGTATTCGTTCGTTTCCCGCGTCGGAGGTCGTCGTGAAGGTTCTCGTGGTCGGTGCCACCGGCACTCTCGGTGCCGCAGTCACCACATTGCTCGCCACCCGACACGACGTGGTCACCGCGTCGCGGACGGAGCGCACCGACGTGGCGGTGGACATCACCGACCCGGCGTCGATCGCGGCGATGTACGAACGGGTCGGCCGCGTCGACGCGGTCGCCTGTACCGCCGGCAGCGTGCCGTTCAAGGAGATCGGCGACCTCTCACGGGAGGACACCGTGAGCGCGGCGCTGGACAAGCTGCTCGGACAGATCGAACTGGTCCGTCGCGGCCTCGACGCGGTCGCGGACAACGGCTCGTTCACGCTGATCACCGGCATCCTGGCGGGCGAGCCGGTCCGCACCGGATCGATGTCCTCGATGGCCAACGGCGGCGTCGACGCGTTCGTTCGGGGCGCGGCCGTCGAACTCCCGCGCGGGTTGCGGATCAACTCGGTCAGCCCGACGGTGTTCACCGAATCCGCCGAGGCATACGACGCGATCTTTCCCGGTTTTCCGCCGGTCGACGTGTCCGCCGCCGCACTCGCCTACCGACGCTCGATCGAGGGCGTGCAGACGGGGCAGACGTTCCGCGTGGGCTGGTAGCCGACAGGCGTGGTGCGTACGACGGTCCGGGCACCGTTGGCGTTGATGTACCGCACTGGCCGGGTGGGGGTCCGGATCGCCGCCGTGATCCGGAACCGCGCCCGGCCGGTGCGGTATGGGTCTCGGGGGGCTGCGGCATTGGTGCGGGGTGTGGGTCATGCGGCGGTGGAGCCGTTCTTCGGGCCCCAGATGTGGCGGGCGGCGTAGGCCGGCTTCCATTCGGCGTGGTAGGCGGCGCGGACCGGTTCGGGCAGCACGCCGAGGGCGATCGCGATGTGTTCGTCGCTCGCGCCCTGGAGGAGCCAGGGGAGGTATTCGGGGGTGCCCGGCCCTATCCGTACCTGGTGCTCGGCGCCGAATCGCCGGAGCAGTTCGGGTGTGCAGTGCTCGTCGACGATCGCCAGGGCCTCGTCCTCCTCGTGGGTGAGGTGTCCGCCGAGGCCGCCGACCAGACGCTCGACGATCATCGCCAGGCGTTCCGGGCCGCCCTCACGGTCGGCCAGCGCGGCGTCGACGGCGTTCAGGCCGGGGTCGACGATCGCGTGCTCCGCCTCCATCGCTTCGATCACCGCGAGCTGGTTCGGCAGGTTCTGCGTGGCCAACCGGATCGCGGGCCACAACACGTCGTCCTCGGCGCCGTGGTGCACGTGCAGGTACCGCTTGAACAGCTCCCAGCCGACCGACGCCTGGAGGATCACCCGGGGATCGTCCGTGGCCTCGGCGGTGATCCGCGCGATCTGTTCCAGCTGGCGACGAAGCGCATCATGGAAGATGAACATCATCGACATATCGTTCTTGAAGGACTTGCCGGTCATGCTGTGCTCCGATTCGCGATCTGCCGACCTCGGCTGCGGCGCGCGGCGATGCGCGGCCCCGCGGCGTTGTCGCCGGGTGCCGTCGCCGGTCCGATCGGCTCGTTGTCGTCGGCTCGTGGTCGGCGGCTCGTTGCCGCCCGACACCTCACTGACGGATCCGAGTCGGGGAATGTGACCGATCGCGGCCGGATATTTTTTCGGGGCCTCGGTCGGGGCGGCGGGCCGGTCGGGGCGGTGGGCCGGGCCGGTCGGGGCGGTGGTGTCCGTCCTGTCGGACATCATGGGGGGATGAACACACACCGCCCACGAGGCACCTGCGGAGTGTGCGGGCGTCGGGTCGCGGTGACCGAGACGCACGCGGTCTGGCGGCACGACGATCCCGGACACGTGCGGGCCGGCGACGCGCCGATCTCCTGCCGGGGGTCCTGGACGCCCGCCGCCGAGCGGGCGCACGACCTGCTCGACGGGCACGAGCAGCTCGTCCTGCTCGGCGCCGAGACGGAAGCGGAGCGGGATCGGGAGGAGTCGGACGGCGCGCCGACGGCCGTCTCCGCCGGGCACTCGTTTGGTCGGTGAGACGATGCGGGCGGGACGCCGGACGCCGGCGGGCGCTCGGCGGCCCACCCGAGCCGGGCCGGCCGTCGATCAGCCGACCGCCCCTGCCCGGTCCCCGGTCACCGCGCCTGCGGTGGCCAGGAGTTCCGGGATGGTGCCGGTGAAGTCCGGGAACAGCCGCAGCGCGACGATCCACGCCTCCACGTCCGCCCCCAGATAGCGGTCGGCCAGCAGGTACGCCCGGGCACGCGGCGCGCCCGACGCCCAACGGTCCGGGGACGTACGTCCGTCGGTGCCGGCGAGGATCGACAACGCCACCGCCGCCGGGCGGGCGTGGTCCAGTACGTCGGCGCCGGTCAGTCGGCCGGCGACCAGTGCCGTGTGCAGCCACGGTCGGTCGTCGCGGCTCGACCGCGGCAGCCCCTCGGCCAGCAGCGCGATCAGCAACTCGTGGGGGCAGTCCGGCAGTTCGGCCAGCCGCGCATGCAGCGCGGCCGGCAGCGGGGTGGTTCGGTGCGCCCGGATCAGCTCCGGCCACGGGATCGTGCCGCCGTCGTCGAGGATCCCGTCGACCCGGTCGGGCTGCTCGGAGTCGTCGCCGGCGCACAGGAACTCCACGATGTGCTCCGGGACTTCCGACTCGGCCAAGCGCGCGTCGAGGACGGCGCGGCCGTCGTGGCGACCCAGGGCCTCCTCGATCTCGGCCCGCGCCTCGGCCGGGAAGTGGGCCTCGGCGAGTATCCGGCGCACCTCGTCCCGGCCGTGCCGCGCCCAGACCCCGAGGATCAGCCGCAGTCGGCCCGCCTCGGTGCGCAGCGGCAGGCGGTTGACCACGATCCGGGCCACCTCGGCGTCGCCCGAGGCCATCCCGGCGGCGAGCCACCGGGCGCAGCGGCCCAGTTCGGCCGCCCACAGCAGGTCGGTGAGCGCCGTGGGCACCGGGCCGACCGTACCGTCACGACGCACACCCGCGAGCAGCCGGGCGCGTTCCGTGCGGTCCAGGACCGGTCCGGCGAACAGGCGGGCGTCGACGAGCGGGTCGTCCAGGTCGAGGAGCGCGTCCAGTTCCTCGGCGGTGAGGTCGGTCCGGGCGGCCCGAGCGAGGGGATCGTGCGACGCGGGGTCGGCGGGGGCGGGGACGGATGGGGCGGCCGGGTCGGCTGGAGCGGCCGGGTCGGCGTCGGCCAACGCCCCAGGAACACTGGGCAAGGAGCGCAGTGCCGGGCCCAGTTCGTCCCCGAGCCGGTCGACGAGCACGGGCACGACGGCGGCATCCGCCAGCGTGAAGACGGCCTTGACCACGGACGGTTCGATGGTGCTCACCGATGGTCCTTCCTGAACGGTGATCCGAGCGATTCGACAATCGGACGGGCGGACGGGCGGACGGGCAGCCGGGCAGCCGGGCAGCCGGGCAGCCGGGGGATGCTCGGCCGGTCAGACCTCTTCCCGCAGTGCCTCCAACGCGTTGCGCACGACGTCCGGATTACGCTCGTAGTAGCCGAGTTGGCTCGACCCGTACGGCAGTTCCGCCACATACGCGGCCGCCGCCTGTTCCGGTGTGCAGCGCTCGGGGCCGACCACCTCGCGGATCACCACGATGCTCTCGGTCAGGCCGAGGGCGCGGCTGCGCAGCCACCCGGCCAGCGCCGGCATCCCGCCGTGTGCCGCCTCGCGCCGGCCGTCCGGGAGCAGCGGCGCGAGCCACCGCAGTCGCCAGGCGTAGCCGTCGACTGCCGGCTCGCCCGCCTCCTCGGCGAAGACCGGGGCCAGTGCGGTGAGCAGGCGCTCCATGAACTCCTCGGTCGAGCCGCCGAGATGCGGGTATTCCTTGGCGAACTCGCTCCAGTCGGGGTCCTGGTCGACCAGCGCGCCGCGCCCCACCCGCCGGCCGGCCCAGTGCGGTTCCGCCGCGACCAGGGTGGCGTGCAGCAGTTCGGCGCGCAGCGGCGTCGACTCGGCGAGCAGGACCGCGTCGTACAGGTCCTTGCCCTGTGGGTAGGCGTCGGCGATCAGCCACAACAACTTCCAGGCCAGGGACTGCTCGCGGGTGGCGGCCAGGAGCCGGTGCCCGCCCGTGCCGTCGTGCCTGGGCACCTCGGTGTACGCGGCCGGCGAGGGCAGCGTCTCGGAGAAGACGAAGTCGAGTTGCACCGTCCCGGACGGCAGGCCGTCGGCCTGCCAGGGCAGCACCAGCCGTCGGCCCGGGACACGGTCGTAGGTCCAGATCTCGTCGTCGACCGCGCCGGCCGCGTCGATCCGCACCTCGCCCGCCGCGCGCGCGTGCGCCTCGGCGGCGCGCCCGATCCCGGCCAACATCCGCTCCGTGCGCGGCTCGGCCAGTTCCCAGGTGGCCGGGACCACCACGAAGTCCAGGTCGCCGGGTTCCCGGGCGGCGTCGCCGTACCAGGCGCGGAGCAGCATGCTCCCGCGCAGCACCAGGTGTTCGGCCCACCGGGATTCCGCGATCGCGGCGAGCGCGTGGTCGATCGCGCGGCGGCGCGCGGTGTGCCAGCGTTCGGCGGCCTCGGGCGCGGCAAATTGCGGCTCCCCGGCCCGCATCGCGCTGGCGTACTGCTTCAACGCCGGGTCGAACACGGCGCGTTGCACCAGGCCGGGGCCGGTCGCCGCCAGCAGCGTGCGGGGCAACTCCTGTTGTTCACGGTCCTGTTCGCTCGGCGGTCCCTGCGGGAGCGCCAACCGCTCGTCCCACGGCCCCCATCCGAGGTTGTACCAGTTGTCGTCCTGGTCGCTGGTCATGCCCGCTCCCCCTCGTCGTCTCCGCCGCCGCGCCCCCGTCCGTGTACTCAGGCCGGATCGGCCGGCTCCGGCGCGCCGTCGACGGTGAGGTCCTTGGCGTACCAGATCTCCGCATATTGGCAATTGTTGTGCGCCGGCACCTCGACGTAGCCGGTCCTGGTGTACAGGGTGCGCGCCTCGATCAGGTCCAGCCGGGTGTCGAGCATGATGCGTTCGGCGCCCAGCGCCCGCGCGGCGTCGTCCACGGCGGCCATCAGGCGCCGGCCGCCGCCGGTGCCGCGCATGTCGGGGCGGACGAAGACGCGGGTGAGTTCGGCGGCGCCGTCGGCGCGCAGCCGCACTCCGGCGCAGGCGGCCGGTTCGTCGCGGTACCGGCCGACCAGGAACACCCCGGCGGGCGGCACGAGATCGTCGTGCGTGGTCTCGGCGAGGCCCGCCTCGATCTCGGCGGGGGTGGAGTCGCGGCCCTCGTGCAACCGGTAGTAGCGGTCGCTGACCTCGACGTAGTACGCGCGATGCAGCGCGAGTGCCTCGGGCGAGTCGACCGGGGTGGGCACGATCGTCCAGGTTCCGGTGCGGGTGGCGTGCGTCATGACAAGAGTGTCACCCGGCCGTCAATCCGTTTCGTACGGAGGGTGCCTCGGCGGCGCGCTCCCGGGGCGGAGGTTCGCGCCGCCGACGGCTCACCAGCTCTCGGGCAGCGGTTTGCCCTCCGCGTAGCCCGCCGGGCTCTGCACGCCCAGGATCGCGCGCTCGTGGAATTCGGCGAGGTTGCGGGCGCCCGCGTAGGTGCAGGCGCTGCGCACGCCCGCGCCGATCGAGTCCATCAGGTCCTCGACGCCCGGGCGGACCGGGTCCAGGTACATCCGCGAGGACGAGATGCCCTCCTCGAACAGCGCCTTGCGGGCCCGGTCGAAGGCGGATTCGGTGGCGGTGCGCAGTCGGACCGCGCGGGCCGAGGCCATGCCGAAGCTCTCCTTGTACAGCCGACCCTCGCCGTCGCGGTACGCGTCCCCGGGTGATTCGTAGGTGGCCGCGAACCACGAGCCGACCATCACGTTCGAGGCCCCGGCGGCCAGCGCGAGGGCCACGTCGCGCGGATACCGGACGCCGCCGTCGGCCCACACGTGTCGCCCCGACCGCGCCGCCTCGGCGGCACATTCGGCGACGGCGGAGAACTGCGGGCGGCCGACGCCGGTCATCATCCGCGTGGTACACATCGCGCCGGGCCCGACGCCGACCTTGACGATGTCGGCGCCCGCGTCGATCAGGTCGCGCACGCCCGCCACGGTGACCACGTTGCCCGCGACGATCGGTACGGGCGGGTCGAGCGCCCGTACCGCGCGCAGTGCCTTGAGCATCTGCTCCTGGTGACCGTGCGCGGTGTCCAGGACGAGCGTGTCCACGCCCGCCTCGATCAGGCTCGCCGCCTTGTGCGCCACGTCGTTGGTGATGCCGATCGCGGCGGCCACCCGCAGCCGGCCCGCGGCGTCCACGGCCGGCGTGTACAGGGTCGAGCGCAGCGCGCCGGTGCGGGTGAGTACGGCGACCAGTCGGCCGTCGGCGTCCACGATCGGCGCGAGCTTGTGCCGGCCCTCGTGGAGCCGGTCGAACGCCTCGCGCGGGTCGACCCCGTCGGGCAGCGTGAGCAGTTCGGTGGACATCACCCGCGCGAGCTGCGCGAAACGATCCACCCCCAGGCAGTCCGCCTCGGCCACGATCCCCACCGGCCGACCGCCCTCGGTCACCACGACCGCCCCGTGCGCCCGCTTGGGAAGCAGGTTCATCGCCTCGCCGACGGTGTCGGTGGGCGACATCGTGATGGGGGTGTCGTACACGAGGTGGCGTTGCTTGACCCAGCCGGTCACCTCGGCGACCACATCGACCGGGATGTCCTGCGGAATCACCGCGAGCCCACCACGCCGCGCAATGGTCTCGGCCATCCGCCGCCCGGCCACGGCGGTCATATTGGCCACCACCACGGGGATGGTGGTCCCGGTCCCATCGGAGGTGGTCAGGTCCACATCGAGCCGCGACCCCACACCGGATCGCGACGGAACGAGGAAGACGTCACTGTAGGTGAGGTCATGGGGCGGAACCTGATCGTGGAGAAATCTCATGCCGCGGAACGTACCCACCCCGACGACGGATATCGATCTTCACAACGGACTGCCGTTGACCACTGGGGGGTTGGGGGTGGGAACGCGGGCGTTGAGGGTTTGGCTGCGGGGGGGCGCCCGGGGCGGGGCTGGCCCGAGTCGGCGGGTCGGCGGGTCGGCCGCCGCCAACGTGCGGGGCTCCGAGACTTGGGGCTTTTGGCGAGGCTGGTGTGCTGGTTGGCGAAAAAGCGGCCTGCAGCGGCGGGCGGCGCGGGTGCTCGGGTGGGGTTCGCCGGGCGTGCGTTCCCGAGTGGGCCGAGTGTTTCCGGCGCGCGCTGCGCCTTGGTTGGCGTGGGCTGGTCCGGGGCGGGTCAGAGTCGGTGGTGGGCCGCCGCCGGCGTGCGTGGCTCCAAGACTCCGGCCCCCGACGAGACGGGTGCGTTGCGCACCGAAAACCGGCCGGCAGCGGCGAGCACGAGGAGGCTTGGGTCGAGACTGCCGAGGAACCTTCCCGAGTGGGCCCGGCATTCCCGGCGCCCGTTGCGCACTTGGCTGCGTGGGCTGCTCCGGGGCCGGTCGGAGTCGGTGGTGAGCCGCCGCCGGCGTGCGGGGCTCCAAGACCCGGGGCTCCCGACGAGACGGGCATGTCGGTCGGCGAAAAAGCGGCCCGCAGCGGCGGGCAGGGTGGTACTCGGGTTGGGTTCGCAGGGCGTGCGTTCCCGAATGGGCCGGGTGTTTTCGGCGCGCGTTGCGCTTGTGGTTCCGGGTGGCTGGTGCGGGGCGGGTCAGAGTCGATGGTGGGCCGCCGCCGGCGTGCGGGGCTCCGAGACCTGGGCCTCCCGACGAGACGAGCGCGTTGCTCGGCGAAAACCGGCCAGCAGCGGGGGCGGGAGGGCCCTTGGGTCGAGTCCTCCAGGCGGCCTTCCCGGGTGGGTCGGGCAGGGCGTTTCGAGGTGCGGTGGGCGTGTGGGGGCGGGAGTTCACGAAACCGGACGGCCTGAGGTGCTGTGGTCTCGACGTGAGAGAAAACCGCAGGTCAGCGCGAAGCGGGAGTGTCCGAGGTGCCTCGGGATCCGGTTTCGGCGCCGGCTGGGCACTTTCGGTCTCCTCGGCGGCCTCTGTGGGGTCGCAGAGTCCGAAGTCGGCGTCGTTTGGGCGGTTTTGGTCTCTACAGCGGCGTTGAGGGGGTCGGAGCGCACGAAACCGGCACTCGTCGCCCGACTTTCCGCCCCGGCCCCGCAAAACCGCAGGTCACCGAAGCTCGAAGCCCACAACCACCCATCGCGATCCGGTTTCGGACCCCAACTCCCCTCCAAACACTCCCGAAACGCCCCGACCCACCCGGGAAGGCCGCCCGGAGGACTCGACCCAAGCGCCCTCCCTGCCCGCCGCTGCCGGCCGGTTTTCGCCGAGCAACGCGCGCGTCTCGTCGGGAAGCCCGGGTCTCGGAGCCCCGCACGCCGGCGGCGGCCCATCGTCGACTCTGACCGGCCCCGCACCGGCCACCCGCAACCCAAGGCGCAACGCGCGGCGGAAACGCCCGGCCCACTCGGAAAGGTCACCCGGCGGACTCGACCCGAGCCTTCTCCCGCCCCCCGCTGCCGGCCGGTTTTCGCCGAGCAACGCGCGCGTCTCGTCGGGAGGCCCGGGTCTTGGAACCCCGCACGCCGGCGGCGGCCCACCACCGACTCTGACCAGCCCCGGACCGGCCACCCGCAACCCAAGGCGCAGCGCGCGACGGAAACGCCCGGCCCACTCGGAAAGGTCATCCGGCGGACTCGACCCGAGCCTTCTCCTGCTCCCTCACTGCCGGCCGGTTTTCGCCGAGCAACGCGCTCGTCTCGTCGGGAAGCCCGGGTCTTGGAGCCCCGCACGCCGGCGGCGGCCCACCACCGACTCTGACCAGCCCCGCACCGGCGCACCGCAGCCGAAGTGCGACTCTCGCCGAAGACACGCGACGCACTCGGAAAGGCCACCCGGGGAATCCAACCCAACCACCCTCCCGCCCCCGCTGCCGGCCGCGCCCCCGCCGCCCTCCCCGCAACCCCGCCCGTGTCGGCCTTCGTTCAGCTTGCCGGGACCGTCAGGTCCAAGTGGCTGAGGCGGGCTGGGTCGGCCAGGATGTCCAGGCTGACGATTCGGCCGGCCACGAAGCCGAAGGCCAGTACCGACATCGGCCGGCCGGCGGAGATGGCCACCACCCCGGCCATGCCGTTGACCAGGGCGGGGCGGGCGCTGTCGGCGATTTGGGCGAAGGCGAGCGCCTGGCCGGCCACCGCCGCCGCGCCGCGCACGATCGAGCCGCCGGGGCGCAGGGGGCCGCCGTCGGCGCGGGCCACCACGTCCGGGTCGAGCACGGCGACCAGCGCATCGAAGTCGCCGCCGCGGACGGCCGCCAGGAACGCGTCGACGATCTCGCGCTGGACGGCGAGGTCGACGTCGGGGGATGGGGCCGCGCCCTGGACCCGACGCCGGGCCCGGCTGGCGAGTTGGCGGGCCGCGGCCGGTGTGCGGTCCACGATCGGCGCGATCTCGTCGAACGGGACGGCGAACAGGTCGTGCAGGACGAAGGCCAGCCGTTCGGCGGGGGCGAGCGTCTCCAGGACCACCATGAGGGCGAGGCCGATCGAGTCGGCGATCAGGACCGATTCCTCGGGGTCGCCGGCGCCCATCCCGGTGATGATCGGGTCGGGCACGTGTACCTGCGGGTCCAGCGGCTCCTCGCCGCGTGAGCGACGCGAGCGCAGCATGTCCAGGCAGACCCGGCCGACCACGGTGGTCAGCCAGCCGGCCAGGTTGTCCACCTCGTCCGGGTCGGACCGGCTGAGCTTGAGCCAGGTCTCCTGGAGCGCGTCGTCGGCCTCGGTCAGCGAGCCGAGCATGCGATAGGCCACCGCCAGCAGGTGGCCGCGGTGCGTCTCGAAGCGCTCGGCCAGAAAGTCGTGCTCGTTCATCCGCATCACCATCACCATCACCATCACCATCCCCGTCCTGCGGTCGCGTCCTCGGTTCTCGTCGCGACCTTCACAGCCATGACGTTGCGATCAGGGCCGATGTGACAGCGCAGGGACGGCGGGGACGGAAGGACGGACCGAGGGACGGACCGAGGGAAGGACCGAAGCACCGGCCGAGGACGCGGCCCTCGGGCCGCGCGTCGGGACGACCCCGGGCGCGTTCGGAAATTGCCCTCCGCCCCGCTGTCACATTCGCCGTCGGCGATCCGTCAAGGCGGTGACGAACGAGTCCCGGCCCCAGCGGCCGGGGGCGGAACCGACGCGAACGTACGACGCGGCCGGTTCGGCGGATCCCCGCGACGACGCTCGGCCGGTTGCCTCCCGCGACCGCCCGGCGTGGGTGGGACCTGCCCTCGAACACCCGATACCGCGATCGCCACGGACGTCCGATCGCTCGATCACCCGATTCCGCATGGTTTAGGAGAAATGTGATGTCTGCCACCGATTCGGCGACGAGCCGATCCGGACCCGGCGTCGGCACCGGAGCGATCCTGGCGTTCCTGTGCCTGGGCCAGTTCATGGTGTTCCTCGACGTGTCGATCGTGAACCTGGCGCTGCCGTCGATCAAGACCGGCCTGGACATGTCGGAGGTGAGCCAGAACTACATCGTCACCGCGTACGGCACCGTCCTCGGCGGCTTCCTGCTCCTCGGCGGACGACTCGCGGACACCTTCGGCCGTCGCCGGGTACTGCAGGCGGGCTTCGTGCTGTTCGCGCTCGCGTCGCTGGTCTCGGGCCTGGCGCAGAACGGCACGATGCTGATCACCGCGCGCGGCTTCCAGGGCCTGGGCTCGTCGATGATCGCGCCGTCGGCGCTGTCCATCCTGACCAACACCTTCCCCGAGGGCGCCGAGCGCAACAAGGCGCTGGGCATCTGGGGTTCGCTCGCCGGCATCGCGTCGATCGTCGGCGTGATCATGGGGGGCCTGCTCGCGGACGGACCCGGCTGGGAATGGATCTTCTGGATCAACGTGCCGATCGGACTCGGCGTCGCGCTCCTCGCCCCGAAGGTGCTGCCGGAGAGCGTGGCCGAAGAGCGTGGACACAAGTTCGACGTGGCCGGCGCGGCCACCCTCACCGCCGGTCTGCTGCTGCTGATCTTCACCCTCGGCGAGGCCACCACGGTGGGCTGGGCCACTACTCGGACCATCGGCAGCCTGAGTGGCGTGGCCGTCCTGCTCGGCGCGTTTTTGGCGATCGAGGCGCGGGCGGCGGCACCGACCCTGCCGCTGCGGGTCTTCCGGTTGAAGACGATGCGGACCGCGAACCTGTCCGCGATCCTGGTGTTCGGCATGTTCGGCGCGCTGTTCTTCTTCGCCAGCCTGTTCATGCAGGACGTGTACGACTACTCGCCGATGAAGGCCGGCTTCGCCTACGTGCCGCTGGCCGTCGCGGTCGCGGTCGGTGCGGGCGTCGCGTCGGGTCTGATCACCAAGGTGGCCGCGCGACCGGTGCTGATCGCCGGACTCGCGGTGACCACCACGGGACTGCTCCTGCTGTGGCGGGCCCCGCTGGACGGCCGGTACGCGGTCGACATCCTGCCCGCGTTCATCGCCCTCGGCCTCGGTTGCGGCATGTGCTTCGTCACCCTCCAGATCGCCGCGTTCGTCGGCATCAGCGAGGAGGAGGCGGGCATGGGCGCCGGTCTGATCAACACCAGCCAGGAGGCGGGCGGCGCTCTCGGCCTCGCGGTGATCGCCACCATCGCCTACAGCGGCTTCGCCGGCGACATGACCCGGGCGGCGGGCAACGTGCACAGGGTGCACGAGGCCCAACTGTCGGTCAATCACGACGCGTTCCTGTCCGCCGCGATCCTGGGCGTGGTCGCGTTGCTCTTCGCGGCGCTGCTGATGCCCCGGGGCCAGGCGGCGATGAGCTCCGGCCCGGCACCGGCGGCCGGCGCGGCTCCGGCCAGCGCGGCGGGCAGCGTGGACGTCACCTCCGCGATGACGGAGGCCGAGGTCGAGATCGACGCCCGGAAGTAGCCCGCAAGTAGCATGGAGTTCCCATCGAGGCGTCGCCCCGGACCGAGTTCGGCCCGGAGCGACGCCTCGACGTATCGAACGACCGCGCCGAGCACGGGTGTTCGAGCGATACCCCGGGTGTTCGACCGATACCCGGACTGCCCTCAGCCCGCGCGCAGCCGGCGGCCCGTGTAGTGGGCCCACCACGCCATCGGGCCGGCCGCCGCGAGGACGCAGGCGAGCGGGATCGGAGCGAGCCCATCGTGTGCGCAGGCCGCGGCCAGCGCGGGTACCGCGGCCGCCAGTGCGGCCAGCGGCCCTCGCAGGTACCACAGCGCGGTCTGGGCCAAGGCGGTGTTGCCCATCGGGGTGTCCGCGCCGAACAACACGGACGTGGGGACCGGCCCCCGGTACGCGCTGACCAATGCCGCACCGGTCAGCACCGGCACCGCGGCGGGAAGCACCAGCAGCGCCGGATGCCAGCGCCCGACCACCGCACAGACCCCGAGGCCCACACCCGTCGCCGTGATCGCCGACAGCGCCGGCACGACGCCGTGCCACAGCGCCAACACCCCGGCGGAGAAGGGGAGATTGCCGGCGCGCCGGACGTCGTCGGTCTCCACGCGGGCGGGTTCGGCGAGCCGGCTCACCGCCAGGTAGGCGCCGGTCAGCGCGAGTGCGCAGAGCAACACCCGAGGTCGGGTGGCCGGTTCGGGCCCGGCGGCGGTCAGCGTCACCGCGATCGTGGTCCACAGGACCGCCCATCCCAGCAGGCGCGGCGCGCGCAGCAGGGCCGTCGCGTCGCGCCACGGGATCGCCATCCGGCGATCGTGCGGGATCGGCAGTCGCCACACCGGGCGCCGCCGGCGGGTCGTCCGGGCGCCGCGCACGACGGTGCCGGCCTGGCGCAGGTCCAGGGTGAGTACGGACGCGGTCACCCGCGCGACCAGCGCGGTCCGGGTCCGCAGGCCCTCGGCGGGGATGGCGCCCGACGCGCGCCACGCGAGGCCGAGCGGGGCGGCGGTTCCGAGCAGGGCCAGGACACCGGCCGGAGCCCATCCCGGCGCTCGGGTCGCGGTCGCGGCCAGGAGCGGTTGGGTCGCCCACCCCCATGGGCCGCTCCAGGACACCACCGTGCCGATCCACCCCGTGCCGGAGCCGAGCAGCGCGGGTACGGACAGGGCGACCAGGACGAGCAGCGCCAGTCGTACGCCGAGCAGGGTCCGCCCCGCGTACCGGAGCGGAACGCGGTCGTAGCGTTGCACGAGCACGCCGACCCCGACCATGCCGAGCCCGGTGAGCAGCCCGGCGAACGCGCCGCCGGCGGTCGGCCCGGGCCAGGAATCGGCGCCCAGGACGTACAACACGAAGCCCGCCGCGCCACCGGCCGCCGTACCCGCCGCGCCCGAGACCAGCATCGCCCCGAGCAGCCGGGGCCGGAACAACCGCCGGCGCAGCGCCGGAAGCGGCAGCAGCCAACTCGCGGCCGGCCCGTCGAGCCGGATCGGGCCACGCCAGAGCGCGTCGCGCGCGGCCGCGTACAGGACCAGCGCGACCAGGGTCGGCGCGGTCACCGGCAGCGACGCCAGCACGTGCCGGGCCGCCGGGCCGTCCCAGCTGCCGGCCCGCGCGGTGTGCAGGCCGGCCACCAGGTACGGCACGCCCCAGATCGCGACCAGCAACCCGATCGTGTACAGCGCGAACGCGGTTCGCCCGCGCCGCCGTTCGCGCTCGGCGCGGCGAACGCGGTGGAGGTGGGCCAGGGTTCGCGAGGTGACGGCCGCAAAGTCGGGGTCGGCGCTCATCGCGCGGACTGCGGCGCGGGCTCGCCGACACCCCCGTGCGGCCGAGGCGCCGGACACGACGCGTCGACCGGGTGCGCGGTACCGGAGCCGGCCGACTCGCCAACCCCGCCGTCCCCGGGCGTCCCCGCCTCGTACCGGTCCAGCACCAGGATACGATCGGCCACCGCCCGGGCCAGGTCGTCGCGGTGCGTGGCCAGCAGGATCGCCACACCGTCCGCCTTGTGTGCGAGCAGTCGTTCGATCAACTCGGCCCGCGCCCGCGCGTCCAACCGCTGTTCGGGCTCGTCCAGGACCAGCAGGTCGTGCGGCCGGACGAACGCGGCGGCCAGCGACATCGCCTGGGTCTGCCCGGAGGACAGGCCGCCGGGGAAGACGTCGGCGTGGTCGCCGAGCCGGTGTTCGACGAGCATGTCGTCCACCACGTCGTCGGCATCGCGGCCGAGCCCGTGCGCGACGGCGACCAGCATCAGGTGCTCACGTACCGTCAGGTCCGGGTAGTGGGCGCCGACATCCATCACGGTCGCGATCCGGGCGCGGGTGGCCGGGTCGTCCTCGTCCACGGGAGCACCGGCGAAGCGCACCTCGCCCGAGGCGGGCCGTTCGCGGCCGACGGCCAGGCGCAGCAGCGTCGATTTGCCGGACCCGTTGTCGCCCATCAGCGCCAGGCACTCCCCGGGGCGGATCGACGCGCTGATCCCGTCGAGCACGGGCCGGTCCCCGTAGCGGTGGCCGACCTCGTCGAGGACGAGGAGCGCGGCGTCGTGGTCGGCGCTCACTGCGCTTCCCCTCCGTTCGAGGCGTTCGTTCCGGCGACCGGATACCCGGCGGCACGGCCCTCAGCCTACGCGGGACGTCCGCGCCGCCCGGGCGCCCTCCATCGGACATCACGCCAGGCCGGGGAAGCCGGGAAACCGGGAGGACATCGGGGTCCGAAGCGGTGTGGGGCGCGGCGGGCCGCCGCCACGTCCACGGGAGCGAATATCGTCACCCGCTAGGGTCGTCCCATGACTATTCGTAGCGCGACCGCACACTGGCAGGGCACCATCCTCGAGGGTGCCGGCACCATGCGCACCGGTAAGGGCGGCCTGGAAGGCGCCTATTCGTTCAAGTCCCGCTTCGAGGAAGGCGAGGGCACCAACCCGGAGGAGCTGATCGGCGCGGCGCTCGCGGGCTGCTTCTCGATGGCCCTGGCCAAGGGCCTGGGCGACGCGGGTTTCCCGGCCACGAGCGTGGTCACCACCGCCAAGGTGCACCTGGACAAGGTCGACGGCGCCCCGACCGTGACCCGGATCGACCTGGAGAACACCGTCGTGGCCGCCGGGATCGACGAGGCCGAGTTCCTCAAGATCGCCGATGTCACCAAGCGGAACTGTCCCATCTCGCGGCTGCTGGCACCCGGCACGGAGATCACCCTGACCGCGTCGCTGGGCTGACCCGAAGCACGATCCCCCCGCCGCCGTCCGGGCTCACATCCCGGACGGCGGCGGGGCAACCGAACCCGGCACCACGCAATCCCGACCCGACCGGCTCACGCGCCCGGATCGAGTCCGGCCTTTCGGGCCGACAGATACGCATGCCTGGTGGGACGTACACCCTCGCCGGGGTCGGGATCACGAACCGTCCGCGCGTGCAGGACCAGACCCGACGCGGTGAGCAGGTCGGCGATCGTGTCCGGGTGCCGACGATGGCAGTCCAGGGACACCTCGTGGCCGAACGCCTCGGTCAGGCACAGCGGTTCGTCCCCGGCCTGGAAGGCAAGCAACAACCGGCCGCCCGGAGCCAGGACCCGATGGAACTCGGCGAACGCAGCCGATGTCGGCGACCGGCCCGACCTCGGGGCCGGTCGAAAGCACCGATTCGGCGCGAACACGGCCAACTGGGCCCGATCCATCGGCTTGCGCGCGAGTTCCTCGCGGGCGAGGTCGGTGTACGCGGCGGCCACCGGATCGCGGACACATCGCCCGGTCACATCACCCCGTCGCCGCGCGTCAAAGAGGTACACGAGCGCGGAGTCACGGAGATCGAGGGCCGACTCCCCGCGCCACCCGACCCGACCCGGCCACAAGCAAGGAATCCCGTGCGCAACAGGGCCTTTCGACACGACATGTCGACCACGTTCGCCATCCACGACGCGCTGCGCCGCGACCTGGAGCGGATCGCCCGCCTGGCCGCGCGCGGCGAGGACGAGGCATGGCACGTGTTGCGGTTCGCGGGCGGGTGGGAGATGTTCGAGCGCTACCTGCGTGTGCATCACGACGCCGAAGACGCCGCCCTGTGGCCGCTCCTGCGCCGCAGGCTCGCACACCGACCCGACGAGTTGGCCCTGATCGCGGTGATGGAGGCGGAGCACGCCACCTTCGACCCGCTCTTGGACGCGATCGACGCGGCACTGGCCGACCCGGCGTGGGGACCCACCCGGCTCGGCGACCTCCTCGACGGCCTGGTCACCGGGCTGCGCGGACACCTCGCCCACGAGGAGGACGAGGTCCTGCCGCTCCTGGACGCGGTCGCCGGCGCCGAACAGGTGCACCGACTCGATGTGGAACACGGTCGCCGCATCGGCTCCGGCACCTGCCGCTACCTGCCCTGGCTGCTGGATCGGGCGGATCCCGAGACGGTCACCACCATCCTCGGTCGACTCCCGGAATCCATCCGCCCGACCTACCTGGACCAGTGGCAGCCGGCCTACGCGGCCCGGAACCTGTGGGGCACCCACAACCGATCGACCCTGGCCTCCTGAGCAGCTCGCCCCGAACGGGTGTGCGCTTGCGCCGCACGGGCACGTTCAGTTCACTGTCCTCATGGGGAACGGGCCCGGTATGGCGGCGACTTCGCTCGAAGGCTTCTGGCCGACGCGCCGCGTCCGCCTGTTCGACGAGTGGTGTCCGTGGGCCACGCCGCGTGTCGTCGCCGCGCGCGTGGCCGCTCCGCGTCCGAACCCGCCCGGTTCGCACGACACTTCGGGCGCCGGGATCGGGTGAGTCCCGCAACTCCCCAGCGCGAAGGACCCCACATGTCCGTCACCGACGAACTCCTGGCCAACAACGTGGCCTATGTCGAGAACTTCACCGGTCCCCTCCCGCTCCCACCCGCCAGGCACCTCGCCGTGGTCGCGTGCATGGACGCGCGGTTGAACGTGTACGCGATCCTCGGGCTGGCCGAGGGCGACGCACACGTGATCCGCAACGCCGGCGGGGTGATCACCGCCGACGAACTGCGGTCGCTGACGATCAGTCAACGGCTGCTCGGCACCGAGGAGATCATCCTCATCCACCACACCGACTGCGGCATGCTGACCTTCGACGACGACGGGTTCAAGGCCGACATCGCGGCCGACACCGGCCTCAAGCCCGCCTGGGCGAGCGAGGCGTTCACGGATGTGGAAACCGACGTACGCCAGTCGATCGGCCGGATCAAGGCCGACCCGTTCATCGTGCACAAGGACCGTGTGCGCGGCTTCGTCTTCGACGTGGCCACCGGGAAACTCAACGAGGTCGTCTGACCCACGACGCCACCCCGGCCCGAGGGCCCGAGGAACACACGCGGACCCTCGGGCCGGGGGGAATCGTACGAAACACCCGAGGGTTCGACGCGGCGTCCCCGACGCTCAGCAGGCGAACGGATCGGTCGGGTCGGTGGCGTCGCTCGGATGGGCGGGATACGAAGGCCCGTTCGGCGGCGCCGCGCCGCGCCGAGGACCCACACCGGCGGGCGTGCCCGCAGCAGGCGCCGGGGCCGTGCCCGTCGCCGAACCGGCCACCGCACCCGGCCCCGCTCCCGCACCGCCCGCCGACCCGTCGCCGATCCCCCGCGCCGCCTCCACCCCGTCCGGCTCCTCCTCGCCGTCGGCCACCACCGCCTCGGCCTGTTCGCGCTGGGCGCGGAGCTTCGTGGCGATCGTGTCGGTACGGGCACGCAGCACACGGGTACGCTCGGCCACCGCCGCGTCGTCCGAGCCGCCCGCCGAGGCGGCCTCGACCACCTCGACGCCGTGCGCCCGCGCGGTGGCCACCAGGCTCTCCGCGACGGCGGTCTGCCGAGCCAGCAGCGCGGTCGCGAACAGGCTTGCCCGCAGCGTGCGTTCCCGGCCGAGCAGGCCGCGGTAGGTGATCTCGCAGGCCACCGGCACCCGGTCGATGCGCCGGTCGTCGGCCTGTTCCAGCGAGGCCAGGACGACGGTGAGCAACCCCTCCACGACCTTGGTGACCGCCCACTTGCGCCCCGGCAACGGCGGCAACACCTCGCGGATCCGGTCCACCTCGATGTCCAGCGCCGCCGTGGTCATCGACTCGAACGCGTCGTGCGTGGTCAGCCGGACGACCTTCTCCCACGGGATGTCCTCCCCGTCGAAGCCGACCGTCTCGGGGCCGAACCGCATCGCACCGAGGCCGTCCAGCAACCGCAGCGGCCGGGCGGTGATCGCGGGTACCTTCGGGTGCCGACACACCAGCGCGCCGAGGGAGAACTCCCAGGCCACGAAGGTGGGCGCGTCCGGCGCAGGCAGTGCGTCCAGCGTCGCGTGCACCCACTCGCCCGACGCGACCCGGGCCCGACCCGCCCCGATTCGACTGCCCACCGCGGCCCGCCCGGACGCCGCCGCGGAGCCCACCGCGCCGCCGATGCCCCGCAGTTGGTCCCGTATCGCCACGTCCCCGCTCCCCTCGCCGAACCACCCCGCGAACCCCTTCATGATCACCTTAATCGCACCCACCCCCACCGACCGGCCCCGCCGGCTCCCCGCGCACCCTCCGGGCCGCCTCCAAGTCGCTTCCATGTGCCTTCCAGGACCACCCGGCGAGTGTTTTCCCCACAAGGCGACGACAGCCGGTCCCACCGGCCCGACACTCGGGAGAACACCATGAAGCTCAGGACCCTCGCCACCATCCTGGCCGCCCTCGGTGGCGGCTTCATCATCTACGTGGGCCTCGCCTACCTGCTCGACCCGCAGGCGACCGCGTCCGGCTTCGGCCTGCCCAGTTGGCCCGAACACCAAGGCACCGGCTTCCTCGCCGTCAAGGGCGTCCGCGACATCGGCACCGGGCTGGTCATACTCGCCCTGCTGCTGACCGGACACCGGCGGGCGCTCGGCTGGACGATGCTCGCCATGACCTTCATCCCGGCCGGCGACATGACGGTCGTGCTGAGCAACGACGGCTCCACCGCCACGGCCTTCGGCGTCCACGGCCTGACCGCCTCGCTGGTGGCGCTCACCGCCGGCCTGCTGCTGCGCGAACGCCCGGTCGCGGCAACCGCCCCCGCGCCGACCGCGACCACCCCGCGCGTGAGCGTCCCGGCGACACGTTGACCCCTCGGGCCATGCCGGCGACCGTGCCCCGACGCGCCTACGACGGCCTTGCGGGACGACCGGGCACCCCGCACGAGCGGGTACGGTCTAGACCGTCACCGTTCGCCGGCATGGCGCCACCGAGCGTGGCGCGGACGGGTGCGGGGTACGGGTACGGGATTACGGGGCCGGGAGAGCAAAGCCGAGGACGGAGGGACACGGGCATGGGCGAATCACCGCGGGTGCAGGGCGAGTTGCAGGCCGAGATCATGGCCGTGTTGTGGCGGATCGAGGCCGGCACCGTCGAGCGGATCAGGTCCGAACTGCCCGAGTCCTCGCGCGGGGCCTATACGACCGTTCAGACCGTGTGCAACCGCCTCGCCGAGCGGGGGTTGTTGGCCAGGGCGCGGGACGGTCAGGCGTTCGTGTACCGGCCGACGGTGACCGAGGCCGACTATGTGGCGTCGTCGGTGTCCTCGGCGCTCGCCGCGGCCTCCGAGCCGGCCCGCCGGGTGGCGCTGGCCCAACTCGTCGGCGGTCTGGAGGCCTCGGAGTTGGCCGACCTGCGTGCGCTGGCCCGCCGGATCGAGATCGAACGCGGGCCCGACGGCCGATGAGTTCGCTCGGCGTCTGGGCCGCGCTCCTGGGGGCGGTGATCGTACTGCCACACCTCGCGCCGCTGGACCGAGTCCGTCCCGTGGGCGCGGCGGCGATCTGGGCCTTGGCTCTCGCGGCCCGCGCGACGGTGGCGATCGGCCTCGTCCTCACCGCGGTGATCTGCCTGCCGGACACCCCACGCTTCGCGCACTGGGTACGGGAGTTGCCGCACCAGGTGGTCGCCGGCGTCGGCGACACCGAACTCGCCCTCGGCGGCCTGGCGTTCCTGACCCTGGCCGCGATCGCCCACCGTCTCCGGGCCTGCCTGCGCGGCGCCCGCACCCCGCCGCACCCGCTGCCGCTGACCGGCCCGGGCGGCAGCATCGTGGTCGGCGACCGCGAGGTGCTGATGGCGGCCGTCGGCTGGCGGCGGCGCTCGATCGTGGTCAGCGCCGGCGCGTTGGCGGCGCTCGACGACGACGAATTGGCGGCGGGTCTCGCACACGAGCAGGGCCACATCTCCCGCGCCCACCACTGGTGGCAGGCCGGCGCCGAGGTGTGCCGCCTGCTCGCCCGCCGGCTGCCCGGCACCACGCGGGCCGCCGACGAGTTGGCGTTCCAACTGGAGCGGGCCGCCGACGTATGGGCGATCGAGCACGACCACGACCCGGTCGTCCTGGCGAGCGCGGTGTGCAAGGCGGCGCTCGCCGGGCCTGTCCGCGAACCCGACCCGACCGGCGGCGCACACCACCTGATCGGCCGCTCTCCGGCCTACGCGGGACGCCGGGTCCGCCTGCTCCTGGAGGGCTGCCCGACCGGCACCCACCGACGCAACCTCGCGGTCCGGGCGAGCGCGCTGGCCATGACCGTCCTGATCACCGGCGCAACCCTGACCGGCACCACCCACTTCGGCACGACCCTGCTCCGCTGCCACATCACCACCACATGCCCCCACCCGATCCAGTCGGCACACCGCTGACGCCACCGCTACCAACCCGCCCGGACCCGCCCAACCGCCCGTCACCCGCCCGCCCCCGCCTCGGTCCGCGCGATCGTCGCCCACACCAGCAGCTCGCCCGCCACCGGCCGGCTCCCCCACTCCACCGCCAACGCCTCGACCAGGCGCAGCCCCCGGCCGCATTCGCTGTCCTCCGGTGGGCCGTTCGGCCGGGGCAGCCGTCGTGGCCGGGCGTGCCGACTGCGTACCGCGAGGTGGATCCGCGTCGGCTCGATCCGCACGTCGAGGTCCATCGTCGGCCCACTCCCGTGCCGGATCGCGTTGCTCAGCAACTCGCAGACGATCAGCTGCGCGGTATGTACGTCGTCCTCGTGCACGTGCCGCCGACGCAGCGCCGAGGCCAGCACCCGACGGGCCCGAGGCACCTCGGCCGCCACCGCCTCGAACACCGCACCGCCCCGAAGCGCGGGCGGCTCCGCCGGATCCGCCGGGGTGGCCGGCCCACCGCCCGCACGCTGCGCCATCCCACACGTCCCCTCACCGGGCAAAGCAAGTAGTCCTACGAACTGTAGGAGAGATCGGCTCGGGACTCCAGCCGCGCTCGACGACGGCTCGTTCCCGACCTTCACCCACCGTGATCATCCTGTTACGATCTGATGGCTGAATCGACTCCCCACCCCACCCCAGAGGAGCCAGTCGACATGCACGCCACCAAGGGTGATCGCCTTCTCATCCACGGCCGGGTCGTCGGCCAACAGGACCACGTCGTCGAGATCGTCGAGGTCCTGGGTCCGAACGGAACCCCGCCCTTCCGGGTCCGGGCCGCGAACGGCCACGAGAGCATCATGGCCCCGGGCCCGGACTGCGTGGTCGAACACCGCCAGTCCCCCACCCAGGGGTAGCCTCGGAACCCGTCGCCCGCCCCTCGTACGCGTGCGCACGACCCCCACGTCCGAGGAGCACCCGTGACCGACCCCGCGTCGCCGCCCGTCTTCGAACTCGGCACGGACGGACCGCGCGCCGTGCTCGTCGGCGTGGACGGCAGCCGCACCTCGCTCCGCGCCGCCGACTACGCCCTCGGGCAGGCCCGCCGCGGCGACGCGGAGTTGGTCTCCGTCTACGTCCGCGCCCCCATGGGCATCGCCGCCACCACCCCCGAGGGGGCCGGGGTGATGGAGCAGGCGCACGAGTCGGCCGTCCACGAGGTCGCCGACTACATCACGAAGCGGGCCGCCGAGTTGCGAGTGCGCCACCGCTTCGTCGAGGCGTACGGCGACGTGGCGCACGAGATCGCCAAACTCGCCGACCAGGTCCGCGCGGACGCGGTGGTCGTCGGCGCCTCGGAACGCTTCGGCCACCGCCTCGTCGGCTCGCTCGCGATCCGCCTGGTCCGCTCGGCCCGCTGGCCGGTCACGGTCATCCCCTGAGCCCTGGACCCCCGGGTCCCCCATACCTCGCGCCCGCCCTGATCGCCCGGCGGATCGCTCACCCATTCGGCACGACCACAGCGCGACCGCAGTGCGACCGCAGCCCACCACCCGTGCGTGCGCAGGCGCGGAACGGGTGTCCGGAGTCAGACTTGTCGAGTCCGTGCAATTCATGACATCTGCGGCAACTCGGACCGAAGCGAGGTCCGGCGAAGGAGCGACATGCTCAGCACCGACTACGCGACCGGCGCGCCGAACTGGCTCGACCTGGGCAGCCCCGACACCGACGCGGCGGCGCGTTTCTACACCACGATCTTCGGCTGGGACTTCCAGTCGGCCGGCGAGGATGCCGGCGGCTACGGCCTCTTCCAGCAGGGCGGCAAGCCGGTCGCCGGACTCGGGCCGTTGACCGAGGAGGGCGCCTCGTCCGCCTGGACCGTCTACTTCAAGACCCCCGACGCCGACGCGACCGCCCGCGCCGTGACCGACGGCGGCGGCCGGGTGCGGGTGGAACCGTTCGACGTGATGGAGATGGGTCGGATGTCGCCGCTCACCGACCCGGCGGGCGCCGATTTCGCGATCTGGCAGCCCGGTACCTTCCAGGGCGCGGAACTGGTCGGCAAGCCGACCTCGCCGGCCTGGGTCGAACTGCACGGCGTCGAACCCACCGCGGCGCTCGCCTTCTACGGGAAGTTGTTCGGCTGGCGCACGCAGCAGTTCGAGATGCCCGACATGACATACAACGTGCTGTCCACGGCCGAGGGCGACCAGCAGACGACCTCCTTCGGCGGCATCGTGCCCGACCCGCACGGCCAGGACGCGCACTGGATCGCCTACTTCGAGGTCGCCGACCCCGACGACGTGATCGCCAAGGCGGAGCGCAACGGCGGCACCGTGACGATGCCCGCCGCCGACGTCCCGGACGTGGGCCGACTGGCGTGGCTGACCGACCCGTTCGGCGCACCGTTCGCCATCATCAAGGGCGTGGACCAGACCGCGTAGACCGCGTGGCGCCGACGGCCGGGATCCCCCGGCCCGGCGGCGCCGCGATCGGCGTCCCGGGCCCGACGGCTGCGGGACGCCGACGGCGTCCAGGCCGGATCCCGCTACTCCCCGCCGCGCCCCCCGCTCCCACCTCGCCGGGCCGCCCGTTCGGGTGTCGTCACCTGTTCAGCGGGCGCTGTGCATGCGGCATACCACTACATTCTGGGCGACCATGGACGCACCGATGAGCAGCAGGGAGCCGCAGCAGCCCGTGGCCGGAACCGCAACACAGTCGCTGTTTCGTCAGATCGCGCTGCCCGTCGGCATCCTCGTCGTGGTCACCGTCGTGGACCTGGCGACGGGTTCGTCGATGGTGTTCTATCCGTTCCTGCTGCTCGCGCCGACGCTCGCCGCCGCCACCGCGCCGCCCCTGGCGATTCTCGTCATCGGCGGCGTCTCGCTGCCGCTGCGCTACTGGCTGGCGTCGGTGGACGGCTATCTCGGGCCCGAGTACCACGAGCTGTTCAACATCAGCACGTGGATGTACGTGATGGCCACAGCGCTGGCGATGTACCTGTCCGCCGCCCGGATACGGCACGAGCGGGCCCTGGTCGCGGTCTCCGAGGTGGCCCTCGCGGCGCAGCGCGCGATCCTGATGCCGCCCACCGACGGCCTCGGCGGCCTGCGGTTGGCGGTGCGCTACTTCGCGGTGGCCGAGGGGGCGGAGCTGGGCGGGGATCTGTACATCGCGCTCGACACCCCGTTCGGGGTGCGGCTGATCATCGGCGACGTGCTCGGGAAGGGGTTGGGGGCGGTGCGGACCGCCGCGATCACGATCGGCGCGTTTCGCGAGGCGGCGTACGACGAGCCGGAACTGAGCGCGGTGGCCCGCCGGGTGGACGCCAGTGTGACCCGCAACGCACCGGCCGACCGCTTCGTGACCGCGCTGCTCGTCGAGGTGCGGGCCGAGCAGGTGGCGTTCGTACACCGCGGCCACGAGCAGCCGGTGGCGATCCGGGCGGACGGCACCGTGCATGTGCTGGAACCGCCCGATCCCGGCCTGCCGCTGGGTCTGGGCGAGCTGGACCCGGGCACGCCGCCCGAGTGGGAGGTGCCGTTCGGCGCGGGCGACCTGCTGCTGCTGATGACCGACGGCTTCGCCGACGCGCGGGACGCGGGGGGCCGGCACTATCCGCTGGTCGAGCGGATCGAGGCGCTGCTCGGCGGCGAGCGACCGATCGCGGCGGATCCGGTGGCCGCGGTCGAGCGGCTGGGCGACGATTTGCGGCAACACGTCGGCACGCTGCGCCTGACCGACGACGCGCTGGTGCTGGCGCTGTGCCGCCCGCCGGCCTGCTGACCGCGTGGCGACCGTGGCCCGACCGCGTGCCGATCCCCGCGACGCCGCGCCCCGCCGAACGCCGCCCGCGCCGACCGCCGCCCCTCGGCTACTCCTCGATCGCGCCGCCGGTGCGGCGCAGGTGTTGCCGGAAGGTATACGACGGGTCGGCGGCGCGGCGGGACAGGTAGTCGGCGAAGGTGGTCTGCTCGCGCAGGGTGTCGCCGGAGCGGATGCGGCGGGCCTGTTCGCGTTCGGTGTCGTGGATGCGGTGGGCGGTGGCCAGGACCTCCTCGACCCGGTCGGCGGCGACGAACAGCACGCCGTCCTCGTCGCCGAACACCACGTCGTCGACGCCCACCGTGTGCGGCCCGATCCGGGCCGAGGTCAGCGCCTCGGGCTCACGCTCGTCCAGCCGGGTCGGTCCCGGCGGATAGGCGCCGTAGCTGAACACCGGCAGCCCGATCTCGATCAGTTCCGGCGTATCGCGGTGCAGCCCCCACACCACCAGCGCCGCCACCCCCGCCGCCTCGGCCTCCAACACCGCCAGGTCGCCCACACACGCCTCGTCGAGGCGACCACCGTTGTCGATCACCAGTACGTCACCCGGCTCGGCCGCGCCGAACGCCTCCAGGAACACGTCCACGCTCCCGTAGTGCCGAACCGGCAACACCCGCCCGGCGATCCGCTGCCCGGGAACCACCGCCCGAATCCCGGGCGGCGCGATCCGCAGCGGCGCGTCCACCCGGACGCAGGCGTCGGCCACGAGGGGCGTGGACAGGTCCGCGAATGCCTTGAGCATGTGCGTTCTCCGTGGCTCGGCACCGTCGCCGTCGACGGCGCGCCCGAATACGACGAGTCAGTCTCATGAGGCTACCCACCCGCCCATCCGCCGTCGACGCCATCCGCTGCGGCGATCGCGCGGGAACGCGGTTCACAGGGGTTGCACGAGGCGGCTTTCGTAGGCGACCACCACCGCCTGGACTCGGTCGCGGACGCCGAGTTTGGCCAGGACTCGGCTGACGTGGGTTTTGATCGTGGCGTCGGACAGTTGGAGGCGGGCGGCGATCTCGGCGTTGGACAGGCCCCGGGCCATCTCGACCAGGACGCCGCGTTCACGTTCGGTCAGGCCGCCCAGGCGCGGGTCCTCGGCGCCGGGGGCGGCGTCGTGTTCGGGCAGGCGGTGGGCGAAGGTCTCCAGGAGGCGGCGGGTGATCCGGGGCGCGACCACCGCGTCGCCGGCCGCGACCGAGCGGATCGCCGCGAGCAGTTCGGCGGGCAGCGCGTTCTTGAGCAGGAAGCCGGAGGCACCGGCGCGCAGTCCGGCGAACGCGTACTCGTCCAGGTCGAACGTGGTCAGGATGAGCACCCTGGTGTCGGGGCAGCGCTCGGTGATCAGCCGGGTGGCCTCGATGCCGTCCATGCCGGGCATCCGCACGTCCATCAACACCACGTCGGGGCGGGTGAGTTCGGCCAGTCGTACGGCCTCCTCGCCGCAGTCGGCCTCGCCGGCCACGCTCATGTCGTCCTGGGCGCCCAGGACCATCGTGAACGCCATCCGCAGCAGCGGCTGGTCGTCCACCACCAGTACGTCGATGGCCACGTCAGGATCCTCCCGGGTCGGTCAGGTGCAGTACGGCCGACACGCGCCAGCCGCCGCCGGGCAGCGGTCCGGCCGCCACTTCGCCACCGTAGACGGCGGCGCGCTCGCGCATGCCGGCGATGCCGCTGCCGGTGCCGGTGGTGGTGGTAGCCGCGGTGCCGCCGGCGGCGGCGAATGCGCGCGGGCGGCCGTCGTCGACCACGCTCAACTCCAGGCGCTCGGGCGAACTCCACACCCGGATCCGGGCGTTCGCGCCGGGTTCGGCGTGCTTGAGGGTGTTGGTCAGGGCCTCCTGGGCGAGCCGGTACACCGCGAGTTGGGCGCCCTGCGGCACCTCGCGGGTGTCGCCCTGGATGGTCAGCGTGGTCGGCAGGCCCGCCGCGCGGACCTGTTCGGCCAGCGCGCCGAGCCGGGCCAGGTCGGGCTGCGGGTGCCGGGCCGCGTCCGGTTCGTCCTCGCGCAGCACGCCCAGGAAGCGGCGCATCTCGGTGAGCGCCTGCCGGCCGGTGCCGGAGACCTGCTCCATCGCCGTCGCGGATCGGTCGGGCGTACTGCGCACGGTCATCGCGGCGGCGTCGGCGAGGGCGACCATCACCGACAGGTTGTGCGTGACGATGTCGTGCATCTCCCGGGCGATCCGCGCGCGTTCGGCCGCGACGGCGAGTTGCGCCTGCTGTTCCTGGTCGCGCTCCAGGCGGTGGGCGCGGTCCTCCAGGGCGGCCAGGTAGCGCCGTCGGGTGCGCAGGTTCGCGCCGAGCACCACCGCCGTGACGGCCATCGCGCTCAGTCCGACGAACGCGCCGAAGCGGTAGCCGTCCAGGGTCCAGCGCCCGACGGCCAGCAGGATGCCGGCCTCGACCACCGCCAGCGCGTACACCGTTCGGCGCCGGTCCTGGGTGGCGGCCACCGTGTACAGCGCGATCAGCAGGCTCGCGTCCGCGCCGGTGCGCGCGTCGATGATCCACTGGACCAGGGCCACGGTCGCGATCACCGCGAACACCGCCACCGGGGCCCGGCGGCGCAGCGCGAGCGGCAGGATCAGGGCCAGCCCGACCACCGACCAGGCGGACAGCCGCATCAGGTTGCCGGACTCGAAGATGAGCACCAGGCCCACCGCCACGGTGGTGTCGGCCCAGATCGGATGCCTGCTGGTGAAGGCCATCACGCGCGCCGGGACGGCGGCGAGCCCATGCCCGCCGCCGTCCCGGCGCAGCGCCGTTTCGATGCGCCGTGCCGTACTCATGCGTCGCGCCTGCGCATCAACACCGCCGCTGCCGCGAGGGTCGCCGCGGCGTAGAGCGCGAAGACCGTGATGCCCGTGTTCGGGGACAGCGCGTCGGCCGACGGATGCCAGCGGGTGAACGCCTGACCGGCCTCGCTGGGGAGGTACCTGGTGATGTGGTCCTGCCACGCGGTCGGCAGGGCCTGCACCACCTGGGGCAGCACGAGCAGCAGGCCGAACACGATCGCGATGCCGCCGGCGGCGTTGCGCACGATGGCGCCGACGCCGATCGCCAGGATGCCGGTGATGGCGAGGTAGAGGGCCACGCCGATCACCACGCGCGGCACGCCCGGGTCGCCGAGCCCGACGTCGATGTGCTCCTTGCTCAGCACCGCCTGCCCGGCCAGGAACGCGATCAGGGAGGTGACCAGCATCAGTACGAAGGTGACCGCGCCGAAGACGGCGGCCTTGGCCCACAACACGGGCAGGCGATGCGGCACCGCGGACATCGTGGCCCGGATCGAGCCGGTGGCGTACTCCCCGGTGATCACCAGCACACCGAGTACGCCGATGGCCAACTGGGCGAGGTAGAGGCCGGTCAGGCTCGCGTTGGGCGCGGAGAAGCGGGCACGCTCGGCGGCACCGGTGTCCGGCCAGCGGTCGACCGTGCCGGAGGTGACCAGCAGGCCGAGCGCGATCACCACGAAGACCGCGGCGACCAGGACCCAGAACGTCGAGCGCAGGCTGCGCAGTTTGATCCATTCGGCGTGGAGCACGCGGACGAAGGTGACCCGGCCGCGCCCGGCGGCGCGGGAGACGAAGTTGGGGGTGGGAGCGGGGGCGGGGGCGCCGGGGGTGATCGTGGTCGACATCAGGCGGCCCTGCCCCGTGTCCCGACCGACGGGTCGCCGACCCGATACTCGACCGCGTCGCGTGTCGACTCCATGAACGCCTCCTCCAGGGACACCCGATGCGGGACCAGTTCGAACAGGGTGATGCCATGCGCCGCCGCGATCCGGCCGATGTCGTCGCTGGAGACCCCGCTGATCTCCAACACGTCGCGCTCCTCGGTCGCGATGCGCACCTCGGGCCCGAACAGCAGCGCCCGCAAGCGGTCGGCGTCGGGGGTGCGTACCCGGACCTGGTCGGGCGCGGCGCCCGCGATGAAGTCCGCGACCGACGTGTCGGCGATCAGCCGGCCCCGACCGACCACGATCAGGTGCTCGGCGGTGAGCGCCATCTCGCTCATCAGGTGTGAGGACAGGAAGACCGTACGTCCCTCGGCGGCGAGCGACTTGAGCAGGGTACGGATCCACAACACGCCCTCGGGGTCGAGGCCGTTGACCGGTTCGTCCAGGACCAGTGTCGCCGGGTCGCCGAGCAGTGCGGTGGCGATGCCGAGGCGCTGGCCCATGCCGAGCGAGAAGCCGCCGACCCGCTTGCGGGCCACCTCGTCCAGGCCGACCATCCGGATCACCTGGTGCACCCGACGGGTGGGGATGCCGGTGGTGGCGGCCATGGACAGCAGGTGGTGGTACGCCGAGCGGCCGGTGTGTACCGCCTTCGCCTCCAGGAGCGCGCCGACTTCGTGCAGCGGGGCCGGATGGTCGGCGTAGCGGCGGCCGTTGACGGTGACCGAGCCGGAGGTGGGGCGGTCCAGGCCCAGGATCATCCGCATGGTGGTGGACTTGCCGGCGCCGTTGGGACCCAGGAATCCGGTGACCACGCCGGGACGGACGGTGAAGCTCAACCCCTCCACGGCGGTCTTGGGACCGTAGCGTTTGGTCAGTGCTTCGGCTGTGATCATCGCTGGATCTCCGCGGCTCCGGTGCGTCGACGCCTCCTTGGGGAGGGCCGCCGGGCGGGTGCCCGGTATGCCCTCGACGGTAGGGAATCGGTACGGCCGTGACGATCGCCGTGCGGACGAACCTTTCGGGCGTGGACGTGCGCCCGAAGGGTGAGCGGGTAGGCCCCGGGGATGACCCGGGGCGGGTGGGGGTCGGGTGGGGGTCCGGCGCGGGGCGGGTGGGGGTCCGGCGCGGGACGGGTGCCGGTCGGGTGCTGCGGGTCGTCGACCCTTGCTACTCCGGCTGCGTCCGCGCGCGCTGCAGGGCGAGGGCGGCCTCGGGTGGTTGCCACGCCGGGTCGAGGTCGGCGATGGTGACGAACGTATCCATCAGCAGCGTCACCAGCAGGTGGTGGACCTCCTCGCGGGCCAACTCCCGCCGGGCCAGCCAGTCCAGCGTGACCCCCTCGACGCAGTACAGCCAACCCACCAGCGCGGCGCGGGCGATCGGCGACAGGTCGACGCGGCCGTAGGCGCCGTCGGCGAGCGAGGTGAGCATCTCCTCGCGGACCCGTTCGCGGATCGTGAGCACGTCGGTGTCGAAGCCGACGCCGCCGCTGACCACGGTGCGATAGGCGGCCTCGTTGCCCTGGGCGAAGCGCAGATAGCCGTCCAGCACCTTGCGCAACCGGTCGGCCGCGGGTTGGTCGGCGTCGCTGCGGGCGCGGGCGACCAGGTCGGCGACGGAGTCCTCGATCACCGCGACGTAGTAGCCGCGCTTGTTTCGGAAGTAGTAGTAGAGCAGGCCCTTCGCGACGTTGGCCCGGGTCGCGATCTCGTCCACGGACAGTGCGTCGTAGGAGGTGTTCGCGAACAACTGGCGCCCAATGGCCACGAGTTCGGCGCGACGGGCCTGCGAGCGCTCGGAGTCGGGCGGGGTCCGGCGACCCTCCGTGCGGGATCGTTGACTCTTGTTCAAATCGGGGCCTGGTTTCGGTCGCGGCGACGGCGGCGGGTACGCGCAGAGTATCGAAACCGGCCGGTGCTGGAAGTATTGACTTTTATTCAACACTCCCTACTGTGAGGTAACAAGACAGGTGACCAGAGAGGCAGCAAGAGTTCCCCACGAAGGAGCACCGTCATGTCCTCGGCTCCCCCCGGCCCACCGCTCCCCCGTCGCGACCGTCACGACCGCCGCTCGACCCGAACCCCGGCCAGGGGTCCGGCCGTTCGCGCCGACGAGCACCACGACCTCGCGCTCAACCCGCGCGACGTGCGCTTCGACTGGTCGCGCCTGCCGATGCACTGGGTTCCGCAGGAACCGATGGCCACGCACACGATGAATGTGCTGCACCTGCTGCTGCCCGAGGGCGAGCGCTGGTTCGTGCGCACCTTCCGGGAGGCGTTGCCGCTGGTCACCGACGAGCGGCTGCGCGAGGACGTGATCGGCTTCATCGGCCAGGAGTCCGTACACGCCGAGGCCCACCAGGGCGTGCTCGACCTGCTGCTCGCCAAGGGCCTGGACCCGGCGCCGTTCGTGCGCCAGGTGGAATGGCTCTTCCGCCGCGTGCTCGCCGGCCGGGACGACCTCACCGGCCCGGCCGGCCGCGAGCACCTGATCGAACGGGTCGCGATCATCGCCGCGATCGAGCACTTCACCGCGTTCCTCGGCGACTGGGTGCTCAACGCGCCGGGCCTGGACCGGGCCGGGGTCGACCCGGTGATGCTGGACCTGCTCCGCTGGCACGGCGCCGAGGAGGTGGAACACCGCAGCGTGGCCTACGACTTGCTGGTCCACCTCGACCCGAGCTATCTGCGCCGGATGCGCACGATGGCGGTCACCGGACCTGTGCTCACCTGGATGTGGGTGCGCGGCGTGCGCTTCCTGATGCTGGCCGACCCCGCCCTGGAGGGCCGGGTGCGGCCCACGTGGCGCGCGTACGTACAGGCGTCGCGGCGCGGGTTGTTGCCGGGGCTGACCGGCGCGGCCCGCTCCGCCGCGCGATACGTCAAGCCGCGCTACCACCCGACCCAGGAGGGCTCGACCGGGCAGGCGGTGGCGTATCTGGCCCGATCTCCGGCGGCGCGGGCGGCTGCGCGGTAGTTCGCTGCGATACCTGCTTCGATCCGGATGCCGAGGACACCGACGATGCCGAGGATGCCGATGAGTCCGTCCATACCGCCAACCTCCGCACCGTCGGAGCACATTAGCCCGCCGCCGGATCTTTACGGCCGCGAGCGCGGCGACCGGATGATGCGGGCGCTGGCCGTCCTGGGCCGCGTCCACACCGAGGCGATCGCCCGGCGCGGCCGGCGGCCGGCCCGGGTGGGCGCGCCGAACACCGCCGCCGTCCGCTCCGACGCGCTCGAACTGGTGGTGCGCGAACGGGTCGTCGAGGCCGAGGACGTGGTCTCCCTGCGGCTGACCACACCGGCCGGCGGCCGGCTGCCCCGCTGGCAGCCGGGCGCGCACCTGCTCCTGTCGCTGCCGTCCGGACGTCGCCGGCACTACTCGCTGTGCGGCGACCCCGAGGACCGCTACACGTATCGGATCGCGGTGCGCCGGCTGGCCGAGGGCGGCGGCGGATCGATCGAGATGCACGACGCGTTGCCGGTGGGCGCCACGCTGCGAACCGCCGGGCCGCGCAACGCGTTTCCGTTCGCCGCCGAACCCGCCGTGCTGTTCCTGGCCGGCGGCATCGGCATCACGCCGATCCTGCCGATGGTGCGTCGGGCCGCGCGGCTCGGATCGGACTGGCGGCTGATCCATCTCGGACGGACCCGCGACTCGCTGCCGTTCGGCGCCGAACTGGCGGAACTGGGCGACGCCGGAGGCCGGTTCGAGGTGCGCGCGGACGACGAGGAGGGCCCGCCGGATTGCGCCGAACTGCTCGGCCGCGCGCCCGTCGGGGCGGCGGTGTACTGCTGCGGGCCGGCGCCGATGCTGGCCGCCGTGCGCGAGGCCGTCGAGGCAAGTCCGGTCGGGGGCCTGCACTTCGAGCGCTTCGCGCCGGCACCCGTGGTCGACGGCCAACCGTTCACCCTCCGTCTGCGGCGCAGCGGCATCGAACTGCCGATACCGGCCGACCGGCCGGCGCTCGACGTGCTGCGCGAGGCCGATCCCGACACCGCCTACTCCTGCCGGCAGGGCTTTTGCGGCATGTGTCGGGTCAACGTGGTGGCCGGCACCGTGCAGCACCGCGACCTGCGCCTGACCGACGACGAACGCGCGGCCGGCGCGATGCTGATCTGCGTCTCCCGCGCCGCCGAGGGCGAGCGGTTGGTCCTCGACCTGTGACGCGCATGATCTCGCTTGGAAGGCGGCGTTGATGAGCACACGGCTCAAGGTCCCGTCGGCGCGCGCGCCCGGGGGCATGCCGGCGTTCCGGTACGACGAGGACGACCTGGATCGATTCCGCGACGTGCAGCGGTTGGCGTATCGGTGCGCCGAGCGGGTCGCGGCCTGGATCGAACCGGGCGTCACCGAGCGGCAGGCCGCCGCGCGGCTCGGGCGGGAGTTGGCGGCGGAGGGTGTCCGGGATTGCTTCCACATCCCGTTCGTGTGGTTCGGCGACCGCACCGCGTTCCGCAACTTCCGTACTCCGTTGCAGTTCTTCCCGAGCGGCCGGGTCCTGACCGAGGGTATGCCGTACGTGCTGGACTGCGCGCCGATCGTGGACGGGTACACCGGCGACATCGGCTACGCGGGCAAGGTCGGCGAAAACCCGGTGTGGGACCGGGTCGTGGCCGATCTCGGTGCCTACCGCGAGCTGATCGTGGCCGAGGTGCGCCGGCGCAGGCCGCTGGACGACGTGTACCGGGCGGTCGACGCACTGACGATCGCGCACGGCTACGACAACCGGCATCAGGTCTATCCGGGGCGGGTGATCGCCCATCAGGTCACCCGGGTCACCCTGCGCAGGCCGATCGGGGTGAATGTGCTCGGCTTCGGTGTGCGCACGATTCGCACCCTCGGTCGGGAGCTGATCGCCGAGCGGCTGCACGGGCGTTCGCCGCTGTGGGCGGACGGTCGGGCGTCGCGACATGCGCCCACTCCGGGCCTGTGGGCGGTGGAACCGCACATCGCGCTGCGCGCGGTGGGCGCCAAATTCGAGGAGTTGCTGGTGGTCACCGACGACGACGCGTACTGGCTGGACGACGACGTGCCGCACGTGCGGCGGTTGTGCGAAGCGGGGTCGCGATGACGGCGGGGGCAGTCGGAGGGGCCGGCGAAGTCGGCGTCGTGCGCGCTCGGACCGTCGTGTCGCGTGGTGTCCGGCTCGCGGTGTACGAACAGGGGCCGCAGGACGGCCCATTGGTGCTGCTGGTGCACGGCTATCCGGACACCCATCACGTGTGGGACGACGTCGCCGCCGATCTGGCTCACGACCACCGGGTGGTGCGCTACGACGTGCGTGGCGCGGGAGCGTCGGGGGCGCCCGGAAGTCGATACGGCTATCGACTGGAGCAGTTGGCCGCCGACCTGTTCGCCGTGCTGGACGCGGTGAGCCCGGATCGGCCGGCGCACGTGCTCGCCCACGACTGGGGTTCGATCCAGGCGTGGGAGGCGGTCACCGACCGGGCCGGGCCGCGCCGGATCGCCTCGTACACCTCGATCTCCGGGCCGTGCCTGGACCACGTCGGACACTGGGCCAGGCACCGACTGGCCCGGCCCACGCCACGGCATCTGCGCCAACTCGCGGCCCAGTCGGCGCGTTCGTGGTACATCGCGATGTTCCACCTGCCGATGCTCGCGCCCGCGGTCTGGCGGTCGGGGCTGGCGGCGCGGTGGGGCGGGCTGTTGGCCCGGGCCGAGGGGGTGCGGCCGCGCGCGGGTCACCCGCAGGCCACGCTCGCCGACGACGCGGTGCGCGGCATCGGGCTGTACCGGGCCAACATGCTGCCCCGAATGTTGCTTCCGGGGCGGCGCGAGACGACCGTGCCGGTGCAACTGATCACCCTCGCCGACGATCCGTATGTCGGTGCGGCGCTGTCCGAGGACCTGGACCGCTGGGTGCCCCGGTTGTGGCGGCGCACGGTCGCGGCCGGCCACTGGTCCGCCCTTCTGGAGAAAGGCCCGACCGTGGCCCGGATGACCCGCGAATTCGCCGCACACATCGACCACGGCACCACGACGCCCGACCTCGACGCGGCCCGGCACGGCGAACGGCGGCCCGGAAAGGACCCGTTCGCGGGTCGCCTCGCCCTGATCACCGGCGCGGGCGGCGGAATCGGCCGAGCCACCGCGGTCGCGTTCGCCGAACAGGGCGCCGACATCGTGGTGTGCGACGTCGACTCGGCCGGAGCCGAACGCACCGCCGAACTGGCCCGCCTGTACGGGCGTTCGGCGCACGTGTACCGCGTCGACGTATCCGACGGTGCGGCCATGGACGCCTTCGCGGCCAAGGTCGCGGCGGCACACGGCGTCCCGGACATCGTGGTCAACAACGCGGGCGTCGGCCACGCCGGCACGTTCCTGGCCACCACCGACGCCGAGTGGAAGCGCGTGTTGGACGTCAACCTGTGGGGCGTCATCCACGGCTGCCGGGCCTTCGGCACGCTGTTGGCCGAACGCGGCGAGGGCGGACACATCGTCAACATCGCGTCGGCGGCGGCGTACACCCCCTCCAAGTTGCTGGCGGCCTACGCGACCACCAAGGCGGCGGTGGCCATGCTGTCGGACTGCCTACGAGCCGAACTGGCGGGCTCCGGCGTGCGGGTGACCACGATCCACCCGGGCATCGTCAACACCGGAATCACCCGAAGCACCACCTTCTCCGGGATGAACACCACCGACCAGGCCGCACAGCGAGAACGCGCATCCAGACTGTACGCCCGCCGCAACTACCCCCCGGAAAAGGTGGCGGACCACATCATCCGAGCAATCCGCCGCCGCCAAGCGGTGGCCCCAATAACCCCGGAGGCCAGAGCCGCATGGTGGCTGAGCCGCCTATCCCCCACAACAATGCGAATACTGGCCCGCACAGGCATCGCCTAGCCCCCGCCGCTCCCCGCGCCCAGGCCCCCACACCCCACAACCGAAGGGCAGCACCACCGGAACAACCTGCGTGCCGTGCCCTTACTCTTCCGGGCAGTGACCCGCATAGGGTTGTTTGGGTCGCGGGTGCCCGGTGCGGGGCCGGCCAGAGTCGGTGATGGGCCGCCGCCAGCGCTCGGGGCTCCAAGACTCAGCGCTACCGACGAGATGGGCGCGTTGCTCGCCCAAACCCAGGCAGCGGCGGGGAGGAAGGTGCTCCGGTCAAGTCTGCCGGGGCGCCTTCCGAGATGGGCCGGGTGCCCTCGGCGGGCGCTGCGCCTTGGGTTGCGGGTGACCCGGTGCGGGGCTGGTCAGAGTCGGTGATGGGCCGCCGCCGGCGTGCGGGGCTCCGAGACTCGAAGCTTGCGGTGAGGCGGGTGTGTTGGTCGGCGGAAACCGGCCGGCAGCGGCGGGGAAGGAGGGTGCTCGGGTCGAGTCTGGCGGGGCGCCTTCCCGAGTGGGTCGGGGCATTTTGGGGGCGTTGGGGCTGGGTTGGGGTTCGAAACCGGATCTCGGCGGGTGGTTGTGGGCTTGGAGCTTCGGTGACCTGCGGTTTTGCGTGGTCGGGGCGGGAAGTCGGGTGTCGAGTGCCGGTTTCGTGTGCTCCGGCCCCCTCAACGCCGGTGTGAAGGCCAAATCGGCCCGATCGCAGCCGACTTCGGGCGCTGCGACCTCACAGGGGCCTTCGGGGAGACCGACAGTGCCCAGTGGGTGTCGGAACCGGATTCCGAGGCAGTCGAAACGACTCCTCTTCGCACTGACCTGTGGTTTTCTCTCGTGCCGAGGCTCCGGCACCCCACGTCGTCCAGGTTTGTGAACCCTCGTCGCCCAAATGCCCACCGCACACCGAAACCACCTGACCCACTCGGGAAGGCCCCCGGTCTCGGCGCCCCGCACGCTGGCGGTGGCCAACCCCGAACTGTGACCAGCCCCGCACCAGCCCACCGCGACCAAAGGCGCAACCCTCGCCGCCACCAGCCAACCCACTCGGAAAGGCGCCCGGCAAGACTCGACCCGAGCACCGTCCCGCTCCGCCGCTGCCAGCCGGTTCTTGCCGAGCGATGCGGCTGTCTCGTCGGAAACCCTCAGTCTTGGAGCCCCGCACGCCGGCGGCGGCCCACCCGCCGACTCAGACCGACCCCGCACCGGCCACCCGCAACCAAAAGCGCAACGCCCGTCGGAAACACCCGACCCACTCGGCAGGGACCCCGGAGAACCCAACCCGACCGCCCTCCCGCTCCCCGCTGCCGGCCGGTTTTCCACCGAGCAACACACCCGCCGCGCCGAGAGCCCCCAGGCTCTGAGCCCCCCACGCCGGCGGCGGCCCGCCCGCCGACTCAGACCGACCCCGCACCGGGCACCCGCTCGGTGGACTCGGCGCCGATCGCCAAGTGGCCGGGGGTGGGTCAGGTGTGTGCGGTGGGCTTGGGGAGGTGGTGGGGCCTGCGTTCGTGGTGGTGGGTTGTTGCTGCCACCGTTAGGGCCAGGAGCATGAGGGCTGCGCTGGTTGCCAGGGGGGCTCGGTAGCCGAGGTTGGCGTTGAGGGTCAGGCCGCCCAGCCAGGGGCCCAGGGTGCCGCCGATGTTGAAGGCGGAGGTGGCCAGGGCGCCGGACAGGCCGGAGGTGTCCTGGGAGAGGCGGAGTACGCGGGCGATCAGGGCCGTGCCGGTCGCGAAGGCGAGCATGCCCTGGATTGCGACCAGGGTGATCGCCGCCCATGGGGTGGCCGCCGTGTACGCGAACAGGGCCCAGCCGACGGCCGAGGCCGCCATCCCCCACCCGATCACCTGGGTCGGTCGTCGGTCGACGATCCGGCCCGCGATGGTTACGCCGACGAACGAGCCGATTCCGAACAGGGCGAGGGCGATCGGGACCCAGCCGTCGGCCAGGCCGGTGACCTCGGTGATCACCGGCTCGAAGTAGGAGAACGCGCAGAAGGTGGCGCCTTGGACGAGGGCCATCACCGACAGGGTCGACAGCAGCGGCCGGGTGAGCAGGGCGCGCAGGTCCCGACGGGTGTTTGCCGACGGGTCCGGCTGCGCCGGTGGTGCGTGGTTCGGGATGGTTCGGGCGATGGCGAGTACGGCCGGCAGCGACACCAGGGCCACCGCCCAGAACGCCGCGCGCCAGCCCCACCGGTCGCCCAGGAGCGCGCCGGCCGGTACACCGACCACGCAGGCGACGGTGACGCCGCCGACCACCACCGAGGCGGCGCGGGCCCGCTGTTCGGGTCGGACCAGGTCGATCGCGGTCACCAGGGCGACCGCCCAGAAGCCGGCGTTGGCCAGTGCGCCGAATACGCGAGTGGCCAGCAGGACCGGGTAGTTCGGGGTGAGCGCGCCCACCACGTGCGCGGCGATGAACACGCACAGGAAGAACAGCAGTGCGCGGCGGCGTGGTTGCCGGCGGCCGACCAGCGCCATCGCGGGCGCGCCCACCACCATCCCGATGGCGAACGCCGAGGTCAGCAGTCCGGCGGTGGGAATGGACACGTGCAGATCGTCGGCGATGCCCGAGAGCAGGCCGGAGAGCATGAACTCCGAGGTGCCCTGGGCAAAGACCGCGAGCCCGAGCACATATACGGCGAATGGCATGACGAAACCCCATGGACGTCCGATGGATTACCTCACGGCTCGACACCGGCGACTCCGGTGGCGGCCATGTCCGAGGACGCCCGCGGCCATTGCGGCCACGCGGCTTCAGCTCATCGACAGGGGATCGGCCACCGGCTCACCGGCGGCCGTCGTCTGTCCGACTCGGGGTTGCTCACGGGGGCGAAGCTATCAGCCCCGCTCACGGCACCTCCACCGGGTTTTCGATCTCACCGGACTCCGAACTCCGAGCGCCGAGCGCCGAGCGCCAAGCGCCGGGCACCGGGCACCGGGCACCGAGCACCGGGCACCGAGTGGTGGCTGCCGGAAAATAGGCCGCCGTTTTCGACCTCAGTCGTGCATGATGATGCCGTATCAGGAATATTCATGCATCTTCATCGAGCCATCGAATCGAGGTCATCCCATGGGGTTTTCCGCCCTCAAGGGTCGCAACCTGCTCTCGCTCCTGGACGTGAGCGCCGCAGAGATCGGTGAGTTGCTGGATCGGGCCGGGGATCTGAAGGAGCGGGCCGCGTTCGGGGAGCGGGTGCCGGTGTTGGCGGGGCGCAATATCGCGTTGATATTTCTCAAGCCCTCGTGCCGCACTCGCGTCTCGTTCGTCGTCGCGGCGACGCAGTCCGGGGCGCATCCGGAGGTCTTCGGTCGCGAGGACATCCGATTCGGGATCAAGGAGTCCGTGCGCGATATCGCCCGGGTGTTCGGGCGGGTCTTCGACGGGGTGATGTTCCGCGGCTTCGAGCATACGACCGTCGCCGAGTTCGCCGCGCACGCGGGGGTGCCGGTGTGGAACGGGCTGTGCGACACCTACCATCCGACCCAGGTGCTCGCCGACCTGCTCACGCTACGGGAGAACTTCGGCGAACTCCGCGGCCTGCCCGTCGCATACGTCGGCGACGGCCGCAACAACGTGGCCCGTACCCTTGCCGTCGCCGCCGTCAAGCTCGGCCTCGACCTGCGCGTCCTGGCCCCGGAGCCGCTGCACCCCGACCCCGCGTCGATCGCCGAACTGCTCGCCGGGGCGGAGTCGTCGGGGGCCGCGATCACCGTCACCGCGTCGCCGGGAGAGGCGCTGGCCGGCTCGGCCGCGGTGTACGGCGACGTGTGGGTGTCCATGGGCGAGGAGGAGGAGACCGACCATCGTATCGAGCTGCTGCGCGACCTGAAGGTCACGCCCGAGCTGATGGCCCGCACCGGCCGCGCCGACACCGTCTACCTGCACTGCCTGCCCGCGTTCCACGACCTGGAGACCGAGACCGCGCGGGCCCGTCCCGACCTCCGCGAGGTGGCGGACGAGGTCTTCGAGGGCCCGCGCAGCCGGGTGTTCGACCAGTCGGAAAACCGCATGCACACCGCCAAGGCCCTGATGCAACTCACCATCGCGGGCTGAACGGTCGCGCACGCCCCAAGGAGTCCACACCGATCGAACCGGCCCGACCGATCGAAACGACCCGACCGGGCCAACCGGGTCGGCCGGGCCGAGCGGCCCGGCCGTTCCCACCGACCACGCGGGCCCCACGATTCGCGCGGTCGCGCCCGAGGACGGCGCCCACGAACGCCGGGCCCCGGCGGGTGGCACCGCCGGGGCCCGTGATCGACTCGCCTCCCCCGGCGATGTCGATCAGATCCGCTGCCAAAGAGCCGGCACGTTCGGCGGCTCCCATCCCGAAATTGCCGTATGCCCTTGCAGGCAGCGGTAGTTCTGGCCGCCGTAGGACACCGTGGCGCCGGCGGCGTAGTTGGTGCCCGCCCGCCAGGTGCCGCCCGGCGGGTTCGTCGGCGGCTCGCTCGTGGGCGGCTGGCTCGTCGGCGGCTGGCTCGTCGGGGGGACCCCGGCGATGTTGAGGACGAAGTCGAAGGTCGCCTCCTTGCCGGGGTTGCCGTTGCGCACGTTCATCAACAGCCGCGCGTCGAAGATCGTGTCGGTGTTGTTGCGCGGCTCGCCCGGGAAGTAGGTCTGCGTGGTCAGGATCCCCCGGTTGGGCGCCTGGACCTTCACGTGCAGGTGCCGGGTGCGACCCGGGTACAGGCCAGGTACCACCGTGGTCAGCTGGTACGCGCCCTGCGCGTTGGTGAACTGGTGGCCGCGGAAGGTGTATCCGACGTTGTCGTACTCGCCGTTGGTGTCCGCCTGCCAGAAGTCGAGCAGCACGTTGGCCAGTGGCTGACACGCGCGGTTGAACACGAAGCCGGACACCACCAGCGGCGTACCGGGGCCGGTGAGCACCGACCGCAGCGGGGAGTTGGGCTTGAAGTACGGCCCTTCGGTCTGGTCGATGGTGGGCTCGTCGCCGTCGTGGCAGAACGGCGTCGGGGCCAACGGCCCGCCGCTGCCTCGCTGCGCCCGGGCCAGCGCGGGCACGCCGCCGATCAGCAGCGGCAGCGGAGCGGCGATCAGCGCCGCCTTGAGCAGGTTCTTGCGGGTGATGCCGCGCGCGACGGGTTCTTCCTGGTCGGTGATCTCGGGGTCCATGGCGACCTCCTCGGCGAGGGGACGGGCGGGCAGCGTCGACGAATCGATCCGCTCGCTCGCGATTGGTCTGAACCTATGCTCGCCAGTTGCGGGCGTCGATGGACAAAGCACGGCTCTCGTGGTGCTTCGCGTTGATCTCGCGGCGATACTCCCCCGGGGTGCTCCCGGTCTCCCGACGAAAGAACCGGCAGAAGTACGCGGGGTCCGCGAAACCCACCCTGTCCGCGACTTGACGCACTGTCAGATCACTGCCGGCGAGTAGCCGCTTGGCCTCCACCACCTGCGCCTCGCGGATGATCCGGCCGGGGGTGCGGCCGGTGGCGGTCTTCACCGCGTGGTTGAGATGGCCCACCGAGACGCCTAGGCGGTCGGCGTACGCACCGACCGTACGCTCGACCGGATCCGGGTCCGGCGGGCCGTCCAGGAGCCGGGCGAAGCGCTGGGCGAGGGCCGCGGTCGGCCCCGGATCGGGCTGTCCCGGATCCGATCGCCCCGCATCCCGCCGGGAGTCGGGGCCGTCCCATATCGCCAGTCGGGCCGCACGCAGGATCAGCACATGCAGATACGCCTGGAGCACCGGGATGAATCCCACGCCCTGTTCGGCGTATTCGCGGCGCAACTCGGCCACCACGCCGAGCAGTCCGGGCGCCGCCTCCGGCGTGGGCCGCAGCCGCGCACAGCCGGCCAGGTCGCGGACGGTGTCCCGGTCCTCGGGGTGGGCGAACAGGAAGTCGTCGTTGAACAACACGACCCAGCCGGTCAGGTCCTGCATGCGATGCCAGAAGTGCACCTGGCCGGGGGCGATGAAGAACAACTGCGGCGGAGACACCGACCGGGGCACCAGATCCAATACGTGGGTACCGCGACCGCCGGTGACGATGGCGATCTCGTAGAAGGTGTGCCGGTGCGGGAAATCGGCCCGGGACAGCGGGCCGATGCTGTCGAACGAGCCGACGGCGAACGGCAGGACGCTCGGCGCGGGCACCTCGAGTCGGTGCAGCGGAACCGCCGGGCGGAGCTGGGTGGACGCGGTCATCGGCGCCTCCCGGCGCCGGTGCGGCGGGTTGGTCGCGGGTGGGTGTTGCGTGCCATGTCGGCCCCCTGGCGGTTCTCGGACGATGCGGCCGGCGCTCGATCAGCGCTTCAGGTTAGGCCGTTCCGAGACGACTGCCGGGCGGGTCGCGCGCAACGGCACGAACTGGCAAACCAAACCGTGCGCGACCTGCCACGACGGCCGGCCGGGAAGGGTTCGCGCCCCGACTGGACCGGCACCGCCGCCGGGTGAACGGGCCCCGCCTCGCCCGCGATCCCCGCATGGCATACGGCAACCGGGCGCCGGCTCGCGGTGGGGTCGCGAGCCGGCGTCCGGGCTTCGGGGGCGATCGCAGCGGTGTCGGGGGGTCCCGTGCATCCGGCGGGATGCGCGGGGCCGCCCCGGCACCATGGCCTCAGCTGATCGCGAAGTCGTCGCCGTAGACCGAGCCCTGCCCGTACCAGCCGTGCAGGTAGACCGTCACGCTGCCGGACGCGCCGACCGTGAACGGCACGGTCACCTTGGCCCACGTGGTCCCGGGCGAGGCCCAGGTACTGGCCGTCGCGCCCCCGCTCACGCCCAGGTAGGCGTAGTTGCCGCGAACCCAAGCGGTGAGGGTGTGGGTCGAGTTGGGGGCGAGTTGCAGGGTCTGCTTGCATTCCCCGGTCTGCGCCGCGCCGGCCGCGACCTCCAGGGCGTGTGTGCCGCCGTGGGTGGGCGTGGAGACCACCGCCCCGCCGGGTTGGCAGGTCCACGGAGCGAGCGAGCCGCTTTCCAGGTCGGCGTTGAGCAGGCCGCCGGAGGAGCCGTTGACGGTGAGCGTGTACACCGCGCTGTGCGTGGCCGACGGGCTGGTGCCGGTGACGGTGATCGGATAGGTGCCGGGGAGCAGGGCCGCGGTGGTGGAGATGTTCAGCGCCGCGGATCCGCCCGTGGTGACCGAGGCCGGGGTGATCGTGGCGTTGAGGCCGTTGCCGGCGCCGGACACGGTCAGTGCGATGGTTTCCGCCGCGCCGGCGGCGATCGTGGTGGTGAGTGTCGACGAGGTGCTGCCGCCCTGTGTGACGCTGCCCGACGCGGGACCGGCGGACAGGGTGAAGTCGTTGGTGACCGGCCCGGAGGTGACGGTCAGCGAGTAGGTCGCGCTGTGCGTCGCGGACGCGCCGACGCCGGTGACGGTGAGCGGATAGGTGCCGGGGGTCGCCGTCGCGGAGGCGCTGACGTTCAGCGTCGCGGATCCGCCCGCGGTGACCGTACTCGGGGTGACGGACGCGTTCACCCCGCTGGGGGCGCCGGTCACGGTGAGCGCGACGTTCTGCGCGTTGCCCTGGGTGACCGCGGTGGTGATCGTCGACGACGTGGTGCCGCCGAGCGCGACCGAGCCGGTGGACGGGTTCAGGCTGAGCGCGAAGTCGTTGGTGACCGGTCCTCCGCCGCCGGTGAACGGTGCGAAGGTGTGCGTGAACTGCCATTGCTCCTGCGGGATTCCGGAACAGTTGTCCTGCGCCGTACCCCCCGGGCAGGAGCCGTTGTCGCGCTGGAGGGCCCACATCGACAGGGTGCTGATCCCCTGCGTCTTGGCCCAGTCGACGACGGTGACCGCATCGGCCGTGGTGAACGTCTCGGCGGCGCCGAAGTCGTCCACGCCGGGCATCACGGTGACGCCGACCATGGCCCACAGTTCGGCCTGGGTCTTGTTCGGGTACAGCTGGCCGAGTTGGTTCTTCAGGCCGGTCGCGGCGCTCTTCGCGTCGTTGGCCATCTGGTGCGGCTGGTTGTCGTAGTAGTCGAACGTCATGATGTTGACGACGTCGACCTTGGTGCCGTTGCTCACCGCGTTCCGCAACACCGCCAGGCCGCTGTCGGCCAGGCCCGAGGTCGTGGTCGGCAGGGTGTACTGGATCTGCAGAGAGCGGTTGTTGCTCGCCGCCCACGCCTGGACCTGCTTGAGCGCCTTGTTGCGGCGGTCGATGCCGGCCGTGTTGGTCAGCGAGTTGTCCTCGATGTCGAGGCAGATGCGGCTGATGTCGTAGGTGGAGATCACGTTCTCGATCGCCGTCGCGATGGAGTTGACGTTGGTGCAGCTGTCCGCGATCTCGGTGCCGGTGTTGTCCGCGGTGTAGCCGCCGAACGACGGGATCACGTCGCCGCCGGCCGCGCGGATCCTGGCGATGTCCGCGCCGAACGTGGACTGGGCGATGGGCATTCCGGTGTCGCCGTTCCAGTACGGCGTACACGAGCCCTTGCTCGGGGTCTGGATGAAGGCCATGGTCAGGTACTTCGCGCCGGACTGGGCGGACAGCGTCGCCGGGTTCTCCCCCGTCCACGCCTCGAAGTACGGCGCGAACACGCGGGTGGGCAGCGGTGTGGCGGCCTGCGCGCCCGCCTGTCCGGCCGTGGCGGGCGCCGCTGCCGCCGCCTGCGCGGTGGTCGGCGTGGTTTCCGCGGCGGCATTCGCGGCGCCGCCCGAGGTCAGCACGAGGCCCAGCGACGCGGCGGCGGTGGCCACCACGGTCGCCAGGGTGCGGAGCGGACTTGGTCGTCGCATGGGTACTCCCGCTTTCTGAGGACGAGAAAGGGACTTGCGGAGCACGTGCGGGGCGGGACGGTGGGTGCGGGGTCGGCGCGGAGGGGTGGAGCCGCGGGAGGACCCGTCCGGAGGAGACGGGTTTTCGGTCGGGCGTCGCGCGGTCGGGATGGGCCACGCGGGGTGGTTCGAGCCGGCGCGGTGGGGACGGCCGCGCCGGCGGATCGGGTGGAGGGATCGGGTGGTGCGGAGGGGCCGGCCCCGGGACCGGGCCGGTGCGAGGAGGGTGCCGGCCCCCCGGGGACGTGGGGGGCGGCGCGGCAGGCGTGGTTTGGCCCACCTCCGGCCCGGCGGCGGTCGTCGGGTTGGTCGGGCCCGACGACTTCGTCCGGGCCGGAGGTGGCATCTGTGGGGTGCCGGGCGCGGGTTCAGCGCCGGGCGCGGGCCTCCCGACGCCGGTTGGTCAGCACGACGGCGCCCCCGCCGACGATGATCAACGCACCCGCGCCGGCCGCTCCGACCGTGGCCGCGCGCGGCACGCCCGCCGGGCCGTGGTCCGGCACGGCCGCGGCCACCGGGGCCTCGTGGATGCTCTCGTGGGTACGCCCGGCGGGTTCGATGTACGGTGCGCCGGTCTCGTGCGCGAGCGGCGCGGTCGCCGCCGTCACCCGCTCGGCGGCGGCCGGTGCGGCAGCGGCGCCGAAGACCACGTCCGAGCAGGAGTAGAACGCCTCGGGGCTGTCGGAGCGTTGGTAGATCACATAGACCAGGTGGCGCCCGGTCTTGCCCTGCGGCATCCGGCCGTTCATCACGAACGACCCGTTGTCCAGCGGCGGATCGGTCTGGGTCAGGAACGGCGTGGCCTCCAGGTCGGACCAACGCAGCGGCACGGTGGGGTCGTAGCCGTCGCGGGTCACGAAGAACTGGAACGTGCCGCGGTGCGGGGAGGTGGCCCGGAACAGGAAGTTGAAGGTGCTGCCGGGGGAGACCGCGGTCGCGGGCCAGTCGGCGCGCGCCTGGTCGAAGCCCTTGTACTTGTCCCGCCCGGCGCTGCACAACTTGCCGTCGGGGATCAGCTGGTGGTGCCGACCGGCGACGTCCGCGAGGTTGACCTCGTTCCAGTCGTACACCGGCTGTGTGCCGCCGATGGCCACCGCGGCCTTGCACGCGGCGGACGTCGGGTTCTCCGGGTTCTCGGCGCGACACGTGCCGGTACGGCTGAGCGGGTTGCTGAGTGTGCCGTGCGCCTGTGCGGTTCCGGTGGCCAGCGCGGCGATCGTCAAGGGTGCCAGGCAGCAGGCCGCGGCGAATGCCGCGACCCTGCGGGGAGACTTCATGAAGCCCTCCGGGTAAGGGAGTTGCCGATTGCGGGGGACGCACGAAGACCGCATGGACGTCATACGGAAGCCCTCGAACGCGGGTGGGACGGTCGGCGCGGTTGGAACCTGTCGGCACTGGTGGGACGGTCGGCGCGGGTGGGACGGGGATCCGAGGTGGCCGCGACGGATCCCGGTATTCCGGCGTACGGGTGCCGCCGCCTGCGGTCCGACGGGACAGGTATAGACCAATGACTGCGGCGCTACACAGATTCGTCGTGCTCGTCCGGTCGCGCAAGAGCGCGGAGCGGGTCTTTCCGATTCGATCGTGCCGACGAGGGTTCATTACGCCCCAACCGAGGCGTTGCGAAAGCCCGCGAAAAGTCGGTCCGGCCTGCGCGACCTTGTTTCTGACGGTGCGTCATATGTGTCGTCATTGTGCCGAGGAAAAATTTTCCGCGATCCGCAGCGGCCTTGCCAATACTTGCCGGGCGCGCCGAGAAAGTGCCCGCGACCCTATGGACGAGACCCGGGTTGGTATAGACCATTGCACCAGACACATCTCGAAGCGCAGTACGATCCGGCACACCGCCCGGCCGCGAGCGGTGGAATGCGCCAACCGGCGGCGCACGCACGGCGGATCGCGCACGACCCTCGTCCCCCGACTCGTGTCCCAGACGTGTCCAGGAGCCGGCTCGATGAACCCTGAGTCCCCCGCCCCGTCCCCCTCCCCGCGCCGCGATCCCCGGTCCGGCACCTCCCGGCCCGGCAACTCCCCGTCCCCCAGGGCCCATTCCACATCCACCGGACCGGCTCGGCGCCGGCTGCGCGCACTCGCCCGCGCCGTCGCCGTCACCGTTCTCGCCCCCATCGCGTTGGTGGTCCTGCCCGCCGGCGCCGCGCACGCCGCCTCCCCCGAGGCGACGTTCGCCAAGGCGTCCGACTGGGGCTCCGGCTTCACCGGGCAGTACACCGTCCGCAACCAGGGCACCGGCACGCTCACCGGTTGGAAGGTCGAGTTCGACCTGCCCGCCGGCACCACGGTCGGCTCCTACTGGGACACGCTGCAAAGCGGTTCCGGCAGCGGCGGCCACTACGTGTTCACCAACCGCGAGTACAACGGCACCCTCGCACCGGGCGCCTCGACCACGTTCGGCTTCCTCGGCGCCGGGCCCGGAACCCCCACCGGCTGCAAGCTCAACGGCAATCCGTGCACCGGACCGGCCACGCCGGACACCACCGCGCCGAGCACACCGACGAACCTGCGGGTATCCGCGGCCGGTTCCTCGTCGCTGACCCTGGCCTGGACCGCGTCCACCGACAACGACCGGGTCACCGGCTACGACGTGTACGTCGACAGCGTCGCCCGCGCCGGCACGGCCGACCCCGGCGCGACGCTGACCGGGCTCACCCCGGACACCGCGTACCGGATCAAGGTCCGGGCGAAGGACGCGTCGGGCAACGTGTCCCCGTTCACCCCCGAGCTGATCGGCACCACCACGACGGGCGGCGGCAATCCGCCGGCGGGCTCGGTGCGCAGCGTCCCGTACATCGACATCACCGCGCCCACCCCCACCCTGACCGACGTGGCCGCGGCCACCGGCCAGAAGGTGTTCACGCTCGCCTTCGTCCTGGGCAGCAACAGTGGTTGCGACCCCAAGTGGGGTGGCACGATCGCCCTCGACGAGCCGCGAATCCTCAACCAGATCGCGGCACTTCGGGCCCAGGGCGGGGACATCGTGGTCGCCTTCGGCGGCGCGGCCGGCCCCTACCTGGAGGCGTCCTGCGGCAGCGCCGACGCGCTCGCCGCCGCGTACACCAAGGTGATCGACACGCTGGGCGCCAAGCACCTCGACATCGACATCGAGGCGTCCATCCCGCTCGACACGATGAACAAGGCGCTGGCGAAGGTGCAGCGGGATCGGCCGGCCACCACGGTGAGCTTCACGCTGATGGTCCAGGGCGACGACTACGGTCTGACCCCGGCGCTGGGCGTGGACCTGCTGAAGAACGCGCGGGACAACGGAGTTCGGGTCGACATCGTCAACCCGATGGCGATGGAGTTCGGCACGTCGCGCCCGGTGTGGGGCGACGCGGTGATCGCCGCCGCGGAATCGACGCTGCGTCAGATGAAGGAGATCTGGCCAGCCAAGTCCGACGCCGAACTCCGGGGCATGCTCGCGGTCACGCCGATGATCGGCCGCAACTTCAACGGCAAGATCTTCGTCCAGTCGGACGCGACCAAGCTGGTCTCCTGGGCCAACAGCAACCACATCGGCCGACTGGCGTTCTGGTCGGTGGGCCGGGACAACGGCTCCTGCCCGGGTGGCGGGGTCTCCGCGACGTGCAGCAGCATCAGCCAGTCGCCCTACGAATTCACCAATCTCTTCGAGGGTTTCACCGGCTGAGCCCCCTTCGGGATCCGTCCGGATCCCACCCGAGGAAGAACCCGTGCCCGGCATCGATCGACCCCCTTTCGGTCGATGCCTCCCGAGCCCGGCGGCGACCACGCGACGCCGCCGGGCCTTCCTCGTTCACGAGTCATGGGTCACGAGTCATGGGTCGCGGGTCGCGGGTCGCGGGTCGCGGGTCGCGGGTCGTCGGTCGGGGTCGCCGGTCAGGGGTTGTTGAACCGGATCTCCGGGTTCGCCGGAGTCGGGCCGTCGAGCAGCGGTCGGGGCAGGTGCCTCAGGTGGCGGTCGACGAAGGCGGCAAGGTAGGCACGGGTCAGCTCCAGCCCCCGCGCACCCGGCAGGGTCGTCGCCGATCCGCCGCCGGGCAGGCCGAGTTGGTCCAGGAAGACGGGGAAGTCGCTGAAGCTGAAGTGGGTGGCGTTCGCCACGGTCAACCACCGCTTCCAGCCGTCCAGTCGGGTCCACGCCTGGTCCCAGCTCGGGTCGTCGCCGCCCGGCCGATGGGTCTCGTCGTCGGTGCCGAAGAGCAGGAACGGTCGTTTGCCCAGGCCGCTTTCGGGCACGGCGGAGTGGAAGGCGCCGTCCATGTTCACGCCCGCCCGGATCCGGGGGTCGCCGGCCATCGCCGCCGCCGCGCCCGCGCCGCCGATCGAGTGGCCGGCCGCGCCGATGCGGTGCCGGTCGATGAGGTCGGCGTACCGCCAGGCCGGGTCGGCCCCAATGAGGCGATCCACCACGAACGACATGTCCCGACCCCGGCCGGAGGTGGCCGCGACGAAGTCCTCCTCGGTGCGCACTTTCATACAGGCCACGCAGGTGAGCATCCGGCCGCCGGGGAACGCGGTGCCCACCGACTCGTACGCGTGGTCGATCGCGGCCACCACATAGCCCCGACTCGCCAGATCCTCGGCGAGGCCGGTGAGGGTGAACACGGAATAGCCGAATCCCGGGGAGAGCACCACCAGCGGATACCGGCCGGGCGCGGGGCGGGCGTCGGCCCGCACGTCGGTGGCGGTCGTGCTCAACACCTCCGCGGGGAACACGTCCCCCATCCCGATGTCGGCCAACATCAGCCGCGCCTCGTCGACCGTGGCGTACCGCGTGGGTGTGCCGGTTCCGCGACGGGCGGGGTAGTACATCCCGACCATCAGTTCACGCGCCCCCGCCTCGGGCACCCACGGATCGGTCCGACTCGGGTCGACCAGGTGGAGGGATTGCCGGCCGACCCCGTAGGGCCCGGTCGGGTGCGGCAACGAGGTACGCTGTCCGCCCGGCACGGGATCGGCGGCGAGCACCGTCCGCGCGGGCGGGGGCGAGGCGGCGGCGGGAAGGGCCGCCGCGATCGGCAACACCAGCGCGAGCGCCGGTGGCAGCAGTCTGCGGAGCAGTGAGAATGCGGGCATACCCCGAACACTGGCCGCCGCCCCGCTCCGGCGCATCACCCTTCGGTCGCAGTCGGTGACCGCGCTCGTCTACATCCTGAGGCGTGTCCGTCCCCCCGCGGTTCGATCGGCCGATCGGACCACTCCCGGGTGGTTCGGCGGAATGCTTCGGCGTGGCGCGGGAGCAGGGTGCCGGTGTCGCGGGGGGCGCCGGCGGATAGTGGAACGCAGGCGATCCCCGGGCATCCGGTCACGTCCGCGACCGATGCCGCCCCACCTGGGAGAAGGCTCCGTGTCCGACACGCAGTTCGACTACGTCATCTACATCCGCGCCACCCCCGAGGTGTTGTGGCGCGCACTCACCGAACGGGCCGAGATCGAGCGCTGGTTCGACGGCTCCGGGCCGGAGTCGGACTGGGCCGTCGGCTCGACCGTACGCTGGTCGATGTCGCCCCGGATGGCCCCGCGCGACGCCGGTCAGGTGGTCCTGGAGGCCGAGCCGCCACATCGGCTGGCGTACACCTGGCACAACTACGAACCCGAGATCGCCGAGATGTTCGGGTGGAGCGCCGAGCAGTTGGCCGAGCGTCGACGGGAGCCGGTGTCCAAGGTCGCGTTCGACCTGGTGCCGGTCGGCGAGGCGGTGGCGCTGCGCGTCCTGCACGACGGGTTCGCGCCCGGCTCGGAGATGTTGGCGAGCATTCGGGAGGGGTGGCCGATGATCCTGTCCAACCTCAAGACGGTGCTGGAGACCGACGAACCGCTGCGGTTCGGCGCCTAGGCCGGCGTTTCGGAGCTCAGGGCGCCGGGCGGCGGGCGTCCGGGGCGGCGAGGAAGGATCGGACCACCTCGGTGAACGCGTGCGGTTCGGCCGCGTGCACCAAGTGGCCGACCGGGATGGTGACGACGCGCACGTCGGGGAGGCGGCGGCTCCATTCGGCGATGCGCTCCTGGGGGATGTGGCTGCCCGATCCGCCGCCGACGACGAGGGTAGGGGCGGTGATCAGGCCGAGGCGATCCCCCCAGGCGGGGTCGGGGCTGTCGATCTGCTTGCGGATGGCGATCACCATGTCCCAGTCGAAGCCGAGTTCGCCCTCCGGCCGCGTTGGCGCGACGGCCTCGCGCGGCACCGGGACGGAGACGTCCTCCAGGACCAACCTCCTGACCCGGTCCGGGTGTTCCTGGGCGAAGAGGTAGGCCACGATGCCGCCCATCGAATGGCCGATCAGGTCCACGCGAGCCAGGCCCAGCGCGTCCAGGCAGCCGAGGAGGTCGTCTCGCATGAGTTCGAGCGAGTAGCTGCCGGGCCGGTCGCTGCGCCCGTGTCCGCGCAGTTCGACGACGTACACCCGCCAGGTGTCGGCCAGACTGCGAGCTATCCGATCCCAGTCCGCGGCGTCCTCCCCGAGCGCGTGCAACAACACGATCGGCGGAGCCGCGGGATCCCCCCAAACCTCATGAACCAGCCGCACCCCGTCGACCTCGACCACGCCGACCACACCACTCGATTCACCCATATTCGGACCATACCGAGGACCCACACACCAACGGAACAGCCCACGGGACGCGAAGCGCGAGGCGGGCCGGCGCGGCGGTGTCGAGGGGCTGGGGTTTGTGGAGGCCGGGGCTGGGCCGTGATCAGGGCTGGGGGTTTGGCTCGGTGGGACCGGCAGGCGTGGGGTCTTCAGGTGCGGGGCTGGTGGGGGTTATGCCTTCGAGGTGGAGGAGGTTGGGTAGGAGGCCTGGGAAGCGGGCGTTGAATTCTTCTGCGCGTAGGCGCAGGGTCATGCCCGTGCCGGTGTTGCGCTGGACGATCAGGCCGGCTTCCCGCAGCACCTTCCAGTGGTACGAGCGGGTGGACTTCGACCCGGGTACGGACAGCGCCGTGCACGGCAGTTCGCGATCCGGGTCGGCGGCCAGCGTGACCACCACGCCGCGTCGGTGGTCGTCGGACAACGCGGCGAAGACCGTACTCAGCGCCACCTCGTCGAGTGACGGGTGGGGCATCTGAACAGCCATCCCGTATCCCACTCCTCGGTCCGATCCCGGTTGCCGGCGTATGCCGTCGGTGTCTACGGTACCGGGGTACGAAGATTTTCGAACCACCCCACGGGGAGTGCACTCATGACGAACACCCGTCCGACCATCGCCGTGCTGGGCATCGGCATCATCGGTGCCGCCCTCGCCCGCAACCTGGCGCGCGCCGGGTTCGCCGTCCGGGCCTGGAACCGCAGTCCGGAGAAGGCGGCGGCGCTGGTCGCCGACGGGGTGACCGCGGCCGAGACCCCGGCCGACGCGGTCACCGGCGCCGACTTCGTGCTCACCGCGCTCAACGACGGCCCACGCGTGCTCGACGCGATGCGCGCGGCGGTCCCGGGCCTGCGCAAGGGCACGACGTGGGTGCAGGTCAGCACGGTCGGCGTGGACGCGTTCGACGAGCTGGCCGCATTCGCCCGCGCCCAGGGCCTGTTCCTGGTGGACGCCCCCGTCCAGGGCACCCGCGGACCGGCCGAGCAGGGGAAGCTGGTGATCCTGGCGGCCGGCGAGCCGGGGATTCGGGACCGGGTGCAGCCGCTGTTCGACACGATCGGACAGCGCACCATGTGGGTGGGCGAGGACGGTACGTCCGGCACCGCGAGCCGGCTCAAGCTCGTCCTGAACACCTGGGTCCTGGCGCTGACCCACGGCGTGGGCGAGACGCTGGCCCTGGCCAAGGGCCTGGATGTGGACCCGAAGCTGGTCTTCGACGCGATCTCCGGCGGCCCGCTGGACAACCAGTACTTCCACCTCAAGGGCGGCGCCATCCTCGCGAACGAGTACACCCCGTCCTTCACCGTGGACAACGCGGAGAAGGACGCCCGACTGGTCCTGCAGGCCGCCGAGTACGCGGGCATCCGCGTGGACGTCGTCGCGGCCGGCGCCGAACGCCTCCACCGCGCCTCCGAACAGGGCCACGGCGACAAGGACATGGCCGCCGCGTATCTCGCCTCGTTCGACGACTGACGGCCACACCGAACCCCGGGCGCCGCCGCCCCCACCGGGTTCAGACTCGGAGGGCGCGGTCGGCGTCCGCCAGGCGGTGGGTGACGGTCGGGACGACCACGGCCGCGGCCACCAGGTGGGCGCCGCACAACATGAGCTTGGTCGAGATCGTGGTGTCGCCGGCCAGGATCGGGCTGATCATGGACAGCGCGGTCAGGGCGACGGTGGTGCGCAGGTACGTCCGCGCCGGACGGGGCGCTCGGCGCGCGATCAGCACGGCGAGCAGCGTGCCGACGCTCATGGCCACCGCCACGCCCATGGCGAACATCCCCACGGTGATCGGCTCCGCCGTCGCCGCGCCGACGTTCCCGGCCCGCATCGGCGTACCGAGCCCACGCGCGATCAGCCCGTACACCTCGGTGGCGACGGCCGCGACCGCCCCGGCGGCCACGCTGACCAGCCACACCGGCCGGGTCGAGACGAGGGTCGGGGTCGAACGGTCGTGGGCGGCGGGGCGGCTGACGGTCTGGGCCATGGCGATCTCCTCGGGTGGTCGTTTCGTTGTCGTCACCGGGGAGTCGGAGCCGCCCTCGGTTTCTCGACGCCCCGCGCACAAACTTTTCCGCGCGGCTTCGAGGCGACCCGAACCCCCGTCTCCCGTACGGGCGTAGGGTCGGTGCCATGGGCGAGCTGGTGGGATTCGCGATGGTCGCCGGCAGCCTTGCCGCCGCGGTGGGAGTGTGCCTGTGGCTCGCCGTCCGCGTACGCCGCAGAGGCACCGGCGGCGCGGCCATTCGCGCCGCCATGTCCGCCTATGACGAGGCCCTGCACGGAACGGCGAACGACGCCTACGTGGAGATCCAGGTCCAGGCGCGGCGCAAGCTGCCGGTGCGGTCGCCCGACGACCCTTGGCGCTCGTCCCGATTCGACCCCACCCGGCAAAACGACGACCGCACCGCGCCGCCGCCCCGAGCCCGCGCACGCCGCACGGCGGCGCGCGGTCGGCTCCGGCGGTTGTGGTCGAGGCGCACTCCGGCGGAACGGGACCCGGGTGGGACACTCCGACGGGTGACCGCCGAGGCGACGAGCCCGCGAGCCGGTCGCCGGTTCACCGCACGATCGCCGCGCGCAAGCCGGTCCGGCCCGCGTACGCCGATCTTCGGACCCGCGACGATCCCGGTCGGGTAGTTCCTCCCGGTCCCTCTCGGCGTAACGCCGTCGCCCTTCGCACGACACCGTCCACGCCCTCTTCGCCGGGCACTTCGCCACCCGCCGCCGGCCCGCGCACGGTAGCCCCGGCCCGACCGGGCGATCCCCGCCGCCCCGACACCGCCGACCAACCGGTCCTGCCGGCCACGGACCCGCCCCACACCACATCCCCGCGCCCGCACGCCCCCACCGCCGGCGCCGCCAAAAGTTGCCTCACCCGCCCGAATGCCCAGGCCGGGGCCTACGAACGCGCCCTCTGCCTCCCTAAGTTGTGGCTCGGAACTTAATTTCCCCCCACCTGAGGTCTGGCGGACACCCCGTGCGGCTATTACGTTGTCGCCCACAACATTTACGGCGCGGTCGCCGCCGGACTGTCGACCGCTCACCCCTGCGCACAACTCCGCACGCCGCACCACCCCGTGACGCCATCACGTCCCCCCGCCGGCCCCACCGGCGCGTGCCCGAAGGGATCCACCATGCGCAAGAGGTTCCTCGTGTCCGTCTCCGCCTGTGTGCTGGTCGCCGCCGGCACCCTGTCCGCCTGTTCGGACACCTCCGGCTCCGGGTCCGGGTCCTCCGGTGCCCCCGGCGCGTCCGGTGCCTCCGGCGGCAACGGCAAGAAGGCGAAGATCGGCGTGATCCTCCCGGACAGCAAGACCTCGGGTCGCTGGGAGACCAACGACCGCAAGTACCTGACCGAGGCGTTCAAGGCCGCCGGCGTCGACTACGACATCCAGAACGCCCAGGGCGACAAGTCCCAGTTCCAGACCCTCGCCGACCAGATGATCACCAACGGCGCCACCGTCCTGGTCATCGTCAACCTGGACAGCGGCACCGGAAAGGCCGTACTGGACAAGGCGAAGTCGCAGGGCGTGGCGACCATCGACTACGACCGGCTGACCCTGGGTGGCAGCGCCCAGTACTACGTCAGCTTCGACAACGTGAAGGTCGGCACGCTGATGGGCCAGGGCATCGAGAAGTGCCTGTCCGCCGCCGGCGCGCAAAAGCCCACCATCGCGATGCTCAACGGCTCGGCCACCGACAACAACGCGACGCTGCTCAAGCAGGGCTACGACGGGGTGCTCAAGCCGAAGTTCGACTCCGGCGAGTACGTGAAGGGCCCGGACCAGGCCGTCCCGGACTGGAACAACACCGAGGGCGCCAACATGTTCGAGCAGATGCTCACCCAGTCGCCGAACGTCTCCGGCGTGGTGGCCGCCAACGACGGCCTGGGCAACGCGGCGATCTCGATCCTGAAGAAGCAGAAGCTCAACGGCCGGGTCCCGGTCACCGGGCAGGACGCGGAGACCACCGCGCTGCAGAACATCCTGGTCGGCGACCAGTGCATGACCGTCTACAAGGCGATCAAGAAGGAGGCCGACGCGGTCTCCGGCCTGGCCGTGGCGCTGGCCAAGGGCCAAAAGCCCAGCGTGCCCGCCACCGTGCGCGACCCCGAGGGCAAGCGCGACGTGCCGTCCGTGCTCCTGGAGCCGCTGGCGATCTACAAGGAGAACGTCAAGGACGTCGTCGCCGACGGCTACGTCACCAAGGACACCCTGTGCACCGGCGCCTACGCCGCCAAGTGCACCGAGTTCGGCATCAACTGACCGTTCGGGCCCCGCGATCGTGCCGGAACCGACACCCACGAGGGTCGGTTCCGGTCGGCGCGTCCCACCCCTGCCGCCCCCAAGCGAGGAGCCCGCATCGTGGCCCTGTCCCCCACCCCCGCCCCGCCGCCCGCGAGCAATCCGGTGCTCGAACTGCGCGGCGTCAACAAGAGCTTCGGCGCCGTCCACGTGCTGCGCGACGTCGACCTGTCCGTGTACGAGGGCCAGGTGACCGCGCTCGTCGGCGACAACGGCGCGGGCAAGTCGACCCTGGTCAAGTGCATCGGCGGGATCCACACCGCCGACTCCGGCGAATACTTCTTCGACGGTGCGCCCGTCACCGTGCACAGCCCGCGCGACGCGTCCGACCTGGGCGTCGAGATCGTCTACCAGGACCTCGCCCTGTGCGACAACCTCGACATCGTGCAGAACATGTTCCTCGGTCGGGAACGCCGGCGCGGCTGGGTGCTCGACGAGGACAGCATGGAGCAGATCGCCGAGGAGACCCTGGCCGGCCTGTCCGTGCGTACCGTCTCCTCGATCCGTCAGCGCGTCTCCAGCCTCTCCGGCGGCCAACGCCAGACCGTGGCCATCGCCAAGGCGGTGTTGTGGAACAGCAAGGTCGTGGTGCTGGACGAACCCACCGCCGCGCTGGGCGTGTCGCAGACCGCGCAGGTGCTCGAACTGGTCCGCCGGCTCGCCGACAACGGCCTCGCCGTCGTACTCATCTCGCACAACATGAACGACGTGTTCGCGGTCGCCGACCGGATCGCGGTGCTCTACCTGGGCCGGACCGCCGCCCAGGTCAACGCGGGTGAGATCACCCATTCCCAGATCGTCGAACTCATCACGTCGGGACAGACCGAGGCATTCGGTCCCGGTGCCGGTCGAAACGGAGTGAACCGATGACGAGCAGCGCCCTGCCTCTCGCCGACGGCAACAGCGGAACCGGTGCCCCCGAATCGCCGGTGGTCGCGCACGTGAAGGACTACCTCGCCCGGCTGCGCGGCGGTGACACCGGCGCGATGCCCGCGGTGCTCGGCCTGGTCGTGCTGTGCACGGTATTCGCCATCATGCGCCCCAAGTTCCTCAGCGCGGGCAACTTCGCCAACCTGTTCACCCAGGGCGCCGCGGTCACCGTGATCGCGATGGGACTGATCTTCGTCCTGGTCCTGGGCGAGATCGACCTGTCCGCGGGCTTCGCCAGCGGGGTGTGCGCGGCGGTGCTCGCCGTGCTGCTCACCGAACACGACTGGCCCTGGTACGCCGCCGTGCTCGCCGCGCTGGTCGTGGGCATGGTGATCGGCCTGGTCCTGGGCGTGCTGGTGGCCAAGGTCGGCATCCCGTCCTTCGTGGTCACCCTCGGCGCGTTCCTGGCCTTCCAGGGTGTCTCGCTGCTGCTGGTCAAGGGCGGCACCAACGTGCCGGTGCGCGACTCGACCATCCTGGCCATCTCCAACCGCAACCTCGCCCCGATCGTCGGCTGGCTGCTGGCCGCCGCCGCGGTCGCCGGGTACGGGGTGGTGCACGTGCGCCGCAACCGCAGCCGGGCGCGCCGCGGGCTGAGCGCCGAGCCGATCGTGATCACCGGCCTGCGGATCGGCGTGCTCGCCGTGCTGGTCGGCCTCGCCGTGTACGTGCTCAACCAGGAGCGCAGCCGCAACACGGTGATCTCCTCGCTACGCGGTGTGCCGATCGTGGTGCCGGTCCTGGTGATCCTGCTCCTGGTCGGCACGTTCGTGCTGCGCCGCACCCCGTACGGGCTGAGCCTGTACGCGGTCGGCGGCAACCGCGAGGCGGCCCGGCGGGCCGGGATCAATGTGGACCGGGTACGCATCTCGGCGTTCGTGATCTGCTCCACGATGGCCGCGATCGGCGGCATCGTCGCCGCCTCCCGGGCCAACTCGGTCGACTCCAACACCGGCGGCAGCAACGTGCTGTTGTACGCCGTGGGCGCCGCGGTGATCGGCGGCACCAGCCTGTTCGGCGGCAAGGGACGGGTGCTGGACGCGGTGCTCGGCGGCGCGGTGGTCGCGGTGATCGACAACGGCATGGGGCTCATGGGGTACAGCGCCGGCGTCAAGTACGTTGTGACCGGCGTCGTGCTGCTCCTCGCCGCCGGGGTCGACGCCCTGTCGCGGCGGCGGGCCGAAGCCGCCGGGCTGCGGTGACGCCGCCCTCCCCCTCGATCGACGCCACGGATGAGAAAGGCAGGGTCCGCAGCCCGATGCGCGCAGCGCCCACCCAGGAGGACATCCGCAGGCAGAACCTGGGGGCGCTGCTGCGCCACGTGCACGTGCTCGGCCCCACCTCCCGGGCCCGGTTGACCGCCGGCATGGGCCTGAACCGCAGCACGATCGGCGCGCTGACCACGGAACTCGCGGCGGCCGGGCTGATCGTCGAGGAGGCGCCGCGCGACACCTCCGGCGGCGGGCGGGGCCGGCCCTCGCTCGTGGTCCGGGCCCAGCAGCGGGTGTACGTGTACGCCTTCACGATCGGCGTGGACCGGCTGGTCGCGGCCCGGGTCGGGCTCGGCGGGGTGATCCTGGATCGCCGCGAACTCCAGCGCCCGGGCAGCGGGTTCTCGCCGAAGGAGGTGGCCGAGGCGCTCGGCGGGTTCGTCGCGCAGATGCGGCTGAGCGCGCCGCACGACGGGGTGTGCGTGGGTGCGGGCGTGGCGGTGTGCGCGATGGTGCGCGGCTCGGACGGCACGATTCCCGAGGGGCCGACCCAGGACTGGCGCAACGAACCGCTGGGGGAGCGGCTTTCGACCGCGATCGGGATGGTGGTCATGGTCGGCAACGACGCCGACCTGGGAGTGGTCGCCGAGCACACCCGGGGTGCGGCGGTGGGCTGCGACGACGTGATCTACCTGCACGGCGACGTGTGCATCGGCGGCGGCATCCTGTCCGCCGGGCGGCCGGTGGCCGGCGGCGACGGGTACGCGGGCGAGGTCGGACACATGGTGGTCAATCCGGACGGCCGACCGTGTCGGTGCGGGGCGCGCGGGTGCTGGGAGGCGGAGATCGGCGAGTTCGCGCTCACCCGGGGCACCGCGAAGCACGCGATCGGCGGTCTGGCGGACGCGGCGGCGCGCGGCGACCACGACGCGGAGGAGGGGATGCGCCGGGTCGGCGACTGGCTCGGCCTGGGCGTGGCCAACCTGGTGAACATCCTCAACCCGCAGATGGTGGTGTTCGGCGGCACACTGCGCGAGGTGTACCTGGCCACCGCCGCGCAGGTGCGCAGTCGGCTCAACCGCACCAGCCTGTCGGTCACCCGCGAACACCTCAAACTGCGCACGGCGGCCCTGGGCGACGACGCCCCGCTGTACGGCGCCGCCGAACTGGCTTTCGCCCGCCTGCTGGACAACCCCCTGGAGTCGGGGCTGGCGCCGGCGGCGGGATAGGCGGGACGGGCGGTCGGCAGAGGGACGGGCGGTCGGCGGCGCGCCCACGATCGGGTGGACTCGGCGCGTCGAATCCGCCGTCCGGGTGACCTTTCGGGTCGCCCGGCGTGGCGCGCCCTGTTTCATGGTCCTCGTGCGGGCCGCCGAGTCCGGAGGGTGCATCGCGCCCGAGCATCCCCCGGACCCGGCGGCCGGCACCCGAAGCCCCCGACGCCCCAGCGGCGTTCGGCTCCGACGCCGCGCCCGTCCCGACGCGGGTTTGCCGCATCCGATCCCGGGCAGCGGCCGACGGGGCAGCGATCCACGAGCAACACCGGGAGCCGGCATGGCCACGAGCACCCTCCGCGATCGGGTCGCCCTGGTCGCCGGAGCCACCCGAGGCGCCGGACGCGGCGTCGCGGTCGAACTCGGCGCGGCCGGCGCGACCGTGTACGTCACCGGCCGCAGCACCCGCGGTCAACGCTCCGAGTACGACCGCCCGGAGACCATCGAGGACACCGCCGACCTGGTCACCGCCGCCGGCGGCCACGGCATCGCGGTACCCACCGACCACCTGGAGCCGGCGCGGGTCCGGGCGCTGATCGAGCGCATCGACGCCGAGCAGGGCCGCCTCGACGTGCTGGTCAACGACATCTGGGGCGGCGAGAAGTTGTTCGCCTGGGACACCCCGATGTGGGAACACGACCTGGACGACGGGCTGCGGATCCTGCGCCTCGCCGTGGACACGCACGCGATCACCAGCCATTACGCCCTGCCGCTGCTGCTGCGCGACCCCGGCGGCCTGGTGGTGGAGATGACCGACGGCACCAACGAGTACAACCGCGACAACTACCGGGTGTCCTTCTTCTACGACCTGGCCAAGTCGGCGGTGTTGCGGATGGCCTTCGCGCTCGGCCACGAACTCGGCCCGCGCGGCGCCACCGCCGTCGCCCTCACTCCGGGGTGGCTGCGCTCGGAGATGATGCTCGACGCGTACAAGGTGACCGAGGCGAACTGGCGCGACGCCCTGAAGGTGCAGCCACACTTCGGCATCTCCGAGTCTCCGGCGTACGTGGGCCGGGCCGTGGCGGCGTTGGCCGCCGACCCCGACGTGGCCCGCTGGAACGGGCAGTCCCTCTCCAGCGGGCAACTCGCCGGCGTCTACGGCTTCACCGACACGGACGGCAGCCGCCCCGACGCCTGGCGCTACCTGGTCGAGGTCCAGGACCGCGACCTCCCCGCCGACCAGACCGGTTACCGCTGAACCGCGCCTGAACCGCGCCCGGCGCGCCGACGGCCCACGCCCGGACTCAGCCCACCGTCAGTACCGCCTTGCCCCGGATCCGCCGGCCGAGCAGCAGCGCCGTGGCCTCGCCGATCCTGCTCCAATCCGCCTGCCAGTCGACGGGGGCATGCAGTCGCCCGTCGGCGACCAGGCGCACCACATGGGCCAGATCCGCCGCCGAGTCGCCGCCGCGCTTGAAACCGACGATCGAGGTCTCGGGTCCGATCAGATCGTAGGACGAGAAGTCCGCCCGCTCACCGGACGCGGCGCCGACGGCGATCACCCGACCGCCCGGCGCCAGGTGTCGCAGCAGCCCGGTCAGCAGCGGCCCGCCGACGTTGTCCACCACCACGTCCAGCGGGGCGTCGAGGTCGGCGGGATCGGTGAGCACCCGCTCCGCGCCGTACTCCGCCAACCCCTTGCCCCGCTCGGGCCCGCCGACGAAGGCGGTCACCCGTGCGCCCGCGAGGTGTGCCAGCTGTACCGCGAACGTCCCGACCCCGCCCGACGCCCCGGTCACCCCGACCCGGGTGCCCGGGCCCACCTCGCCCCGGCGCAGCGCCCGCAAGGCGGTGACCGCCGCCACCGGCAGCGTCGCGGCCTGCTCGAACCCGACCCCGTCCGGCAGCACGGCGAGCTCATCCACGTGTACCGCACGCAACTCCGCCCACCCGGACCGCCAGTCGAAGGTGACCACCCGCTCACCCACCCGCGGCCCACGCCCGGATTCGGCGGCCCGCTCCACCACACCGGCCGCGTCCCACCCGGGAATCGTGCCGTCCGGGGTGTCCCCGTCGACCTTGGGCAACTCGCCGAAGTTCAACGAGATCGCGGCGACACGCACCAGTACCTCGTCGGGCCCGGGCACGGGATCGGCCACGGTTCCGAGTTCGAGTCGCCCGGGCACACCATGATTCACGACGACAGCACGCATGAAACACACTCCCACCATTGGAACCCACCTGCCGTCGAACCCCAACTCGCCCACCTCCAAAGGCATTCCGCCACAGTCGGGGACGGCCGCGCGGTCCGCGACGGCGCTGTGGTCCCGGACGGCCGTCCACCGTGTGGCGTAGCTGGGGGTGGGGTGGACCGGGAAAGGGTTCCGAGGGGCATCGGCTCCCGGCGGTCGACCGACGACCGATCCACTCCGGGTGACCCGCGTGGTGCCCGCCCGACGCAGGACGGTGCCCAGCCGATGAGCGAAGCCGCGGTGGTCGAGGCGGAGCGAGGGCGGGCGCTGCGGCAGTTGATCCCGCTGCTTCCGGCGCTGCTCTACATCACCATCGTGGCCGTCGACTTCGGCACACCGGACGAGTTCCGGACCGACACGATGTTGTGCCTGGTGCCGATGACCGCGTCCGCGCTGATCCCGGTGGGTCCGACCATGGTGTACGCCGTCCTCGCCACGGTGACGTTCCTGGTCCTGGACCCGTGGCTGGCGCCGGTGGGGTACGAACACGACTGGGCCGGGTTCGTGGTGGTCGTGCTGGGCGGGGCGATCGCGGTGACGACGGTGTGGCTCCGGACCCGATTGCAGGACCGGGTCTCGCGCCTGGGCAACGTGGTCGAACACGTCCAGCGCGCACTGCTGCCGCCGGTGCCGCCGGTGGTGGGCGGGGTCCGGGTCGAGCGCAGCTATCTGGCCGCCGAACGGGACGCGGAGGTCGGCGGCGACGTGTACGACGTGGTGGACACCCCGCATGGGACACGCGCGTTCATCGCCGACGTGCAGGGCAAGGGGCTGACCGCGGTGGGCGCGAGCGCGGCACTGGTCGGCACGTTCGACGAGGCGGCCCACGCCGAGCCGGACCTGTGGCGGGTCGGACGGCGCATGGGCGCGGGGTTGGAGCGCTTCGGCCGCAACCAGGTGCTGCTCGGCGAGCCGGACACAGACTGGTTCGCCACCGCGCTGATCGTCTGCTTCGACGGGGACGGCCGGGTCGAGCTGACCAACCACGGGCACGAGGCGCCGGCGGTGATCGGCCCGTCCGGGGTGCGCTGGTTGCAGGTGCCGCCGGAGTTGCCGCTGGGTCTGGCCGGACTGGCGCCGGCCGAGGACCGGGGGCCGACGTACCGGTTCCGGATGACCCCCGACGAGTCGTTGCTGCTGTACACCGACGGCACCACCGAGGCGCGGGATGCGGCCGGCCGGTTCTTCCCGCTGCGCGACTGGGTCGCCCGGCACGCGGACCCGAACCGGTCCGCGGCCGAGTTGTTGGCCGATCTGCAACAGGCGCTGCTCGCGCACGTGGGCGGGCGGCTCACCGACGACGCGGCGCTGATGGTGCTGCGCCCGGTGGCCCCGGAGCCGGCGGGGCCGTAGGGGTGGCGGCCCTTCGGGCGCCGCCGACCTGGCCGGGACCGCCACGAGGAGCAGGATGGCCGGCCACGGCCCGAGCACCGGGTCGGCGAGCGCCGCGAGAAATCGCCGGCGCCGACGATCAACTGTGGCCGTCGGCGGATGCGGCCCGCGCGATCGTCGAGGAACTCGATGATCGCGGCAACCCCCACCCGCACCGGGCCCTGGTCTTTCCGGATGCCGGGCACGGCGTCGGCACCTTTCCCTATCTCGCCGCGGGCACCCGGTATACCTACCCGGTGACCAAGGAACCGCTCGACCTGGGCGGCACCCGGGCCGCCAACGCCGCCGCCCAGGCACGGGGATGGCCCCGGGTCCTCGCCCTGCTCGCGTCCCTGACCCGCTGAACGGCCGGCCCCGGCCACGACCGACCGCTCAGCGGATGCGCAGCACCAGCTTGCCCGTGTTCGCCCCGGTGAACAGGCGCAGCAGGGTCTCCGGGAAGGCCGTGACGTCGCCCTCCACCACGTCCTCGCGCGCGCGGAGTCGGCCGTCCGCGAGCCACCCGGCCAGTTCCGCCGTCGCCTCGGGGTAGCGGTCGGCGTAGTCGAAGACCACCATGCCGGTCATCGACGCCCGGTTGACCAGCAGGGAGAGGTAGTTGCTGGGGCCCGGGCCGGGTTCGGTGTTGTTGTACTGGGAGATCGCGCCGCACACGATCACCCGCGCGCCCCGGGCCAGCCGGGTCAGCGCCGCGTCCAGGATCGTGCCGCCGACGTTGTCGAAGAACACGTCCACGCCGTCGGGGCAGTGTTTGCGCAGCGCGGCGGGCACGTCGTCGTTCTTGTAGTCGACGGCCGCGTCGAAGCCGAACTCCTCGGTCAGCGTGCGGCACTTGTCCGGCCCGCCGGCGATGCCCACCGCCCGGCAGCCCTTCAACCTGGCGAGTTGGCCGGCCACGCTGCCCACCGCACCGGCCGCGCCGGACACGAGTACGGTCTGCCCCGGTTGCGGGCGCCCGATGTCGAACAGGCCGAAGTACGCGGTCAGTCCGGTGGCGCCGAGGACGCCCAGGTGGGTCTCGGGCGGGGCGATGCCCAGGTCCACTCGGCGCACCCCCTCGCCGTCGGTCTCCGCGTACTCCTGCACGCCGAAGCGGCCGAACACGTGGTCCCCGACCGCGAAGTCCGGATGCCGCGAGGCGAGCACGCGGCCGATGCCGCCGGCGCGCATCACCTCGCCGATCCGTACCGGCGGGATGTACGAGCGCACGTCGTTCATCCAGCCGCGCATCGCCGGGTCGAGCGAGATGTGCGAGACCTCGACCAGGAGGCGCCCGTCGGCCGGCTCGGGCACCGGTTCGGCGGTCAGCTCCCAGTCGGTGGTCACGGGCAGGCCGGACGGGCGCGCGGCCAGCCGGATCTGACGGTTCGTGGCGGCGGGCGTGGTCATACGGGACGCAACTCCTTCGTCGTGGACGTGCCGGACGGGCGGTCGGACGCAAGCTCGTGGGCGGTACGGACGCCGGACGGGTCAGGGGACGAGCAGGGAGAGCGTGTCCGCGACGCACGCGGGCTTTGCGACGCCCTCGATCTCGATGGTGTGCCGCACCGTCAGCCGCACCCCCTGCGCGGTCCGTACCGCGTCGACCAGGACCGCGTGGTCGCGGATCCGCGCGCCGACCGGCACCGGGGCCGGGAAACGCACCTTGTCCGAGCCGTAGTTGACGCCCATCCGCACCCCGCGCACGGTCAACAGGTCGGCGGCCAGGACCGGGATCAGCGACAGGGTGAGATAGCCGTGCGCGATGGTGGTGCCGAACGGGCCGTCCTTGGCCCGTTCGGGGTCGACGTGGATCCACTGGTGGTCGCCGGTCGCGTCGGCGAAGGTGTCGATGCGTTCCTGGTCGACGGTCAACCAGTCACCGGTACCCAGCGGTTCGCCCTTGGCCGCGAACACCTCGTCGACGTTCTCGAACACACGCATGGTGGATGCTCCTTCGGGATGGACCCGGGCCGGGGGTGGCCGGCCCGGGCGCCTGGGTGTATTGCCCCGCGGTCAGCAGAGCGGGCCGCCGGCGACGTAGATCACCTGGCCCGAGACGAAGCCCGCGTCCTCGCCGGTCAGGAACGCGATGGTGTTGGCGACGTCCTCGGGGCGGCCGACCCGGCGGACCGGGATCTGCTGGGCCGCGGCCTCCTGGAACGCCTCGAACTCCATGCCGACGCGGGCCGCGGTGGCCGCGGTCATGTCGGTGACGATGAAGCCCGGCGCCACCGCGTTGGCGGTCACCCCGAACTTGCCCAGTTCGAAGGCGAGGGTCTTGGTGAAGCCCTGGAGTCCGGCCTTGGCCGCCGAGTAGTTGGCCTGCCCCCGGTTGCCCAGCGCGGACGAGCTGGAGAGGTTGACGATCCGGCCCCAGCCGGCGGCGGTCATGTGCGCCTGGACCGCGCGGCTCATCAGGAACGCGCCGCGCAGGTGTACGTCGATGACCGTGTCCCAGTCGCCGTCGGACATCTTGAACAGCAGGTTGTCCCGGATCACGCCGGCGTTGTTGACCAGCACGGTCGGCGCGCCGAGGGTGTCGGCCACGCGCGCGACGGCGGCGTCCACCTGGTCGCCGACAGTGACGTCGGCGCCGACCGCGAGCGCCGTGCCGCCGGCCGCGACGATCGCGGCGACCGTGTCGGCACAGGCGGCCTCGTCCAGGTCGAGCACGGCCACGGCCCTGCCCTCGGCGGCGAGTCGGCGGGCGGTGGCCGCGCCGATGCCGCGCGCGGCGCCGGTGACGATGGCCACGCGCGGGGTGGTCGAGGTCGCGGTCGCGGGGGTGTTCTCGGTCATGGGTGCGGGGTCCTCCGGGTCGTCGCCGGCACGGCAGGGCCGGCGAATACGGCGCTTCCGACCGCCCCTTGGGCGACCCGCGCCCGTCCGGCCGAAGGCGCCGACCGGGCGATGCTCGCGGGTCTCGGAGCGTGGAGTAGCGGGATTCTGCTGTGCGGTAACGGTACCGACCGGTCGGTATCAAGGCTAGAGCGCACCACGAACTCGTTCGGGTCGAACAGGCGCCGGGGGCGCGGGCGCCGGGAGGCGCGGGCCGGGGGTGGGCGGGTGTCAATCGTGGCGCAGTACCGCGAGTTCTCGGCCGAAGGCGACGACGACGCGGCCGCCCGGGGCCACGGTCAGCGCGTCGACCGGGAAGGGGAAGAGGAGGCGGGGGCCGATGGGGGTGTGGGTGGTCAGGTCCCAGACCTGTACCGTGCCGCGCTCCCCCGTCGGGACGGTCGGGGCGGTCGGGACGGTCGGGATGGTCTGAGCGCTCGCGCCCGTGAAGCCGCCGGCGACCACGATCGGGCGGCCGGCGAGCAGGCCGGTCGCGACGGCGGAGACGTCGGCGGCGAGTGGTGCGCCGATCGGCTCGCGGGTGACCAGATCCCAGACCCGCGCCGCCTGCCGGCTGCCGGTGACGGCGACCGGGCGGCCGTGCACGACGGCGGTGGCCACAGCAGTCACCGCGCAGGAGTGTCCGGTCAGCGGTGCCCCGAATTCGGCGCCGGTGGCCAGGTCGATCACCCGTACCGCGTTGTCCGCGTCGCCGTTCCGGGCCGTCTCGGGGCCCACGATCGCCACCGGACGCCCGTCCAGTTCGGCCGTCGCCACCGCCCGCACCGATCCGATCAGCGGTTCGCCGACCGGCAGGCCCGTGGCCGGGTCCCACACCCGTACGCCGGCCGAGTCCCCGGTGACCGCCACCGGGCGGCCCGCCACGGTGGCCCGCGCGGCGCCCACCCACGCGGTCCGGCCGACCAGGGGCCGGCACACCTGGTGGCCGCCGTCCAGGTCGAACACCCGTACCGTGGCGCCCCACCCGGCCGTCCCGGCGACCACCACCGGCCGGCCGCCGACCAGCGCGGTCGTCACCGCGGTCACCCGTGCGTCGTGCCCGACCAAGGGTTCGCCGACGGACCGTTCGGGGACCAGGTCGCAGATCCACACCCCCTCGGGCCCGCCGTCGGCCCGGCCGGTCGTCCGCGCCGGCGGGTCGGTCGCCGTCCAGGGGCCCGTCACCCAGTCCGGCCGCCAGCGCGAAGGCAGTTCGCGGCCGGCCCGGTCGGCCCGGTCGGCGGGAGGGGAGGTCTCCGACGTGTCGTCGTCGATCGTCGCGAGCCAAGAGATATCGCCCTGCGCAACGTTGGACATATCACCATTGTGCCCATCGGCACCCGCCACGTGCACGGTCTCCGGCCCGCCGCGCCGGCCGAAAACCGGCGCCGCCGGCGGGGCGTGACCGCGACCGGAACGGCGGCGCTCAGGCCCCGACCGTCAACACCACCTTGCCGTCCGTCGCGCGCGATTCCAGTGCGGCGTGCGCGGCCGCGGCCTCGGCCAACGGGAAGGCGGTGATGGCCGGCACCATCGTGCCGTCGGCGGCGGCGTTCAGGGCGCGGGCGGTCAATTCCGGCCAACCGCCCGCCGGGACCATGTTCGGCCCGATCGCCCAGGTCGCGGTCAGTTGCCGCTCGACCAGGTCGCGCGTGGTGATCTCGGTCGGCTCGCCCGCGGCCCAGCCGTACAGGAGGAACCGGCCGCCGGGGCCCAGGAGTTCGAGGGCCTGCCGGCCGAGGGCGCCGCCGACGCCGTCGAGCACGACGGTGGGTTCGCGGCCGGCCGACGCGGCCCGCACCCGCTCGGGCCAGTCCGCGTCGCGGTAGTCCACCGCGATGTCGGCGCCCAGCGCACGCACCTTGGCCACCTTCGCCGGGCCGCCCGCGGCCCCCACCACGAGTGCCCCGGCGGCGCGCGCGGCGCGGACGAACAGGCTGCCCAGGCCGCCGGCGGCGGACATCACCAGGACCACGTCCCGGGCGTCGATCCGGGCCACCCCGAGCACGCCCTGCGCCGTGGTGCCGGTGGTGATCGCCGCGACCGCCTCGGCGGCACCCAGGCCGTCGGGGATCGGGTGCACCGCGGCCAGGTCGGCGACCGCCCGCTCGGCGTACCCGCCGCCGTCGCCGAGCTGCGCCACGACCCGACGGCCCAGCCACTGCGCGGCGACCCCCGGCCCGACCGCCCCGACCACGCCGGCCACCTCGCCGCCGGGCGTGGTCGGCAACGCCGGCGGCCGGTGCGGGCCGACCGCCTCCCCGCGCCGCAAGCGGGCCTCGATCAGGTGCACACCGGCGACCTCGACGTCGATGCGCACCTGCCCCTCGCCGGGCCGAGGGTCCGGAACCCCTTCGAACCGCAGATTCTCGGCCGGGCCGAACGTATGCAGCCGGATCGCGCGCATGGGGTGACTCCCGAGTTCGAAGTGGGCGCCCACGATCCGAAGAACCGACGGGCGCCGGGTACGGGAGCCACTATCAAAGATGAAGCCGACTTGAGGTCAACCCAGCCGGGGAGCGCAACCCGCGAGGCGGGATCAGACCGCGACCAGGTCCGTCCACGAGCGGGCGTCCCCCAGGTCGGCCCAGGCGTTCAGGAGCGAGCGGGCCTCGGCCTCGGGAGCGGCGATCCGTACGCCCACGCCCACCCCGTGCCCGCTCGTGCGCTCCTGCTCGACCCGGCCCTCGGCGCAACACCCGCACAACATCCGGATGCCGGCGCTCGCCTCCAGGGCGAAGTCGCGTTCGGTGAAGGACGTCTCCAGCGCGTCGAAGTCCGCCTCCGTCGGCGCGGTCACGTCGGCCGTCCAGGTGGGCATGTCGGACGCACGCCAGAGCAGCAGTTCGTCGAAGACCGGATAGGTATGGCCGCCCATCACCCGCTCACCCTCGGGCACGCCGTCGTGCAGCACGATGTCGCCGAAGCGGCGGGCCGGGGACAGCGGCACGTTGAGCACCACCGCCCGGGTCGGGCAGATCCGCCGGCCCCAGACCACCTCCCGGCCGTCGGGGGTGTCCAGACGCACACAGGTGATCCCGAAGTCCTGGTCGATCTCCCCCGTGCCCGGCGCGATGTCGATGCCGTACGCCCGCCACGACGCGCGGGCCGTCTCCCAGTCGCCGAGCACGGTGGCGGCGATGCCCAGGTTCCAGTGCGCGGGATCCCCGGTGCCCGGCGACGGCACCAGCGCGGCCGCCTGCCGACCGACCGCGAAAGCCTTCCGCCAGTCGCGCAGGAACTTGTGCGCCAGTGCCGCGTCGAAAGCCCACTGCCCCGCGAGCGCATGGTCGGGTTCGGCGGCGAGCAGCCGCTCGTACCGGTCGGCGGCACGCGCCCATTCCTGCCGGTCCCAGGCCCGTTCGGCCCGATCGATCAGGGCACGCGTGCTGCGGTTCATCGGTACGACTCCCTCGTGGCCATCGTACGTCGACGGTCCGCACGGAGTGTGCCGGCCGACGCCGACAGGCGTGGACGGTGTGCGCGGGGGTCACCGCCGTCGGGAGATGATCTTCGTATGGATCAGATCATCTTGATGTCCGACCCGCTCGTGGCCGCCATCCCCGTCCGTGATCGCGGCGAGCCGTTGGTGGACGTGCGGGCGGACGGGTCGTTGCCGGTGGATCCGCGCCAGGCGGAGTGGGCCGCCGCGTACACCTTCGTGCGCGTCGGCGTGCTCGACCGGCTGATCAGGGCGCAGGCGGCGCTGCCCGACGGGCTGCGCCTGTTGTTCGTCGAGGGATACCGGCCGCCGGCGCTGCAACGTCGATACTTCGAGGAGTACGCCGACGAGCTGCGCGCCGCGCACCCCGACTGGGACGCCGACCGCGCCCACGTCGCGGCCGGCCGCTACGTCTCCCCGCCCGAGATCGCCCCGCACAGCGCCGGCGCCGCGGTCGACCTGACCCTCGTCGACCCGACCGGCCGCGAACTCGACCTGGGCACCCCGATGAACGCGAGCCCCGAGGAAAGCGCCGGCACCTGCTACACCGCCGCAGAGAACATCACCCCGCAGGCCCGCGCCAACCGCGCCATCCTGAGCGCCGCCCTGACCGAGGCCGGCCTGGTCAACTACCCGACCGAGTGGTGGCACTGGTCCTACGGCGACCGCTACTGGGCCCTGCTCACCAACACCGAAGCCGCCCTCTACGGCCCCCGCGAACTCCCCTGACCCGCCCCCGCCGAGCCCGACACGCGTCGACCGGCGGTTCAGGCGAGCCAGGCCGGCACGGCGTCCCCGCTCGCCGCCGCCGCGTCGAGAAAGACCACCAGCGCCTCGAAACGGTCCCGCCCCCACTCCAGGCAGGCGGGCTCCTCCCAACCCAGGGGGTAGACGTTCGCCGCCCGGGCCGCCGGTCGTCCGTCCCCGATGGCAACCGGGTCGGAGTGCGCACTTCGGGCATGGGAACGGACATTCGGGTGTACGCGACACGTCATCTGTTCTTCGCCCCTTGGTTCCCCCCGGGCTGATGGACTCGGCATCGTCGGCAACGCGTCGACCCCGAAGGAGGAAAAATGCCGGATCTGCGTTTGTCCCGTCGTCATCTCGCGTGGGGGGCAGCCGCCGTGTTGGCCGCCGGCGTCGCCGTACCCAGCGCGGCGTCGGCGTTCGGTCAGGCGGATCAAGCCCGGCACGCGATCAAGGACGGTCAGGCCAAGAACGTCATCATGCTGCTCGGTGACGGGATGGGCGACTCCGAGATCACCCTGGCCCGGAACTACTCGGTCGGCGCGGCCGGTCGACTGAACATGGACGGGTTCCCGCTCACCGGCGCGTACACCACGTACGCCGTCGACAAGGACAAGCGCCCGGACTACGTCACCGACTCGGCCGCGAGCGGCACCGGGTGGGCGACCGGACAAAAGACGGTCAACGGCCGCATCTCCAAGACTCCGGACACCGACAAGGCGCTGCCGACGATCCTGGAGCTGGCCAAGAAGAACGGCTACGCCACGGGCAGCGTCACCACGGCCGAGCTGACCGACGCCACCCCGGCGGTCCTCCAGGCGCACGCCACGGACCGCAGCTGCCAGGGCCCGGCGGACATGGCCAAGTGCCCGACCGACACGATCGCCGCCGGCGGCCCCGGCTCGATCGCCGAGCAGAGCGTCGCTGGCAAGTTCGACGTGCTCCTCGGCGGCGGCAAGGCCCGCTTCGACCAGACCATCACGCAGGGCCCGTTCGCGGGCAAGACCGTGCTCCAGCAGGCGCAGGAGTCGGGCTACCAGATCGCCACCGACGCCGACTCGCTCAAGGCCGCGCGGGCCGGCAAGCCGGTGCTCGGCCTGTTCGCGCCGGTCAACGTCCCGGTCGAGTGGACCGGCAAGGCCGCCGCGGTCGGCGGTACCGAGCCGCAGCGCTGCGTCACCTCGAACCCGAACCGCCCGGCCTCCACGCCGACCCTGGTGCAGCAGACCGCCAAGGCGATCGAGCTGCTGGAGGCCAAGCAGTCCGGCCGCGGCCACGACCGCGGCAAGGGCTTCTTCCTCCAGGTCGAGGGTGCCTCGATCGACAAGCAGGACCACGCCGCCGACCCGTGCGGTCAGATCGGTGAGACCGTCGCGTTCGACCAGGCGGTCAAGCTCGCCCGCGAGTACGCGGCCAAGCACCCCGACACGCTCGTGGTGACCACCGCGGACCACGCGCACACCAGCCAGATCGTGCCGCTGGACGCCACCCCTCCGGGTCTGTCCTCGACGCTGGTCACCAACGAGGGTGTGCAGCTCAAGGTCAACTACTCGACCAACACCCCCGGCAAGTCGCAGGAGCACACCGGCACCGAGGTGCGCATCGCGGCCCAGGGCCCGCAGGCGTTCCGCGTGCTCGGCGTGACCGACCAGACGGAACTGTTCAACACGTTCCGGGCGGCACTGCGACTGCGCTGACGCGCAGCGGCTTCGGCCACGACCGCGGCCCGCAGGCCCTCCCGCCTGCGGGCCGCGGCGCGTTCGTGTCCGCGCGCCCCCGATAACGTTCGATCTTCCGACGCAGCGACAGGAAAAGGAGCCCGAGGAGGCGTGGCTTCCCCGGGATGGCACCGAGTGCCGGAACCTCCTGATCGAGGACGGGTGGCGGATCGCCGGGGACGGTGGAGACCGACGTCGAGGTGGTCGACCCGATCCGCCTCGTCTCCTGACGTCCCGCCGTGTCCCTGGCGGGTTCGGCGAGGTCGGCCGGGAGGTGATGCGTAAGTCGTCCTCCGTCGCACGATCGTTCTCACGGAACTCGGCTCCGGTCGGCCGCCCGCGTCGCCGAGCGTCGTCACCCGCCGGCAACAGGCTTGCCACGCAGCGGAGTTGGTGCCGGGTGTCGATCGGGAGAAGCGGACGACGCGGTCTCATCCGATGCAGTGTGATCCGTGTCACCTAGAAGGTTTGGGGTAATATCGCCGCATTCGGTGGCGGCCTCGCTCGAAGTCGCGGATGCCGCCGGGCGCCGCCCGCGAGGCCGCGTCGATTCGGTGGATCGCGGCGTCGCGCGATAGGCATGGACCCCCGCCCGCCGCGCCCCGTTCGGCGACGGTCGTGGGCGGGCAAGCCGCGGGACCCGGTCCCGATGATGCGTTCGTGGAGGATTCCTGATGCGCGCCCGTGCCCCTCGTGACTTCGACCAACTGCCGTACGCACACCGGCTCGTGGCGTTCGACGGCGAACTCGACCGGGAAGGCGACCACGAGTTCGCACACTTCGACGGAGGCGTGTTCACGGACGTGGAGGGCGGCGGTACCGCGTTCACCTCGTCGGCCTTCTCCTCGGTGAGCTTCGACGGCGGCCGTTTCCGCCGTGCCCGGTTCGACGACGTGTGGCTGCACGCCGCCCGCATCGTCGGCACCGACCTCGCGGAAACGAGGTGGATGGACGCCGAGTTCACCGCGTGCGTCCTGGCCGGCCTCGAGGTGTTCGGCGCCGGGCTGCGCCGTGTGGTCTTCCACAACTGCAAGTTCGACTCGGTCAACCTGCGCGGGGCCAAGCTGCGCGAGGTCTCCTTCGTGGACTGCCTGCTGCGCGACGTGGACTTCGCCGGCGCGACGCTGACCGATCTGCGCTTCCCCGGCTCGACCCTGGAGCGGGTCCGCCTGGAGAACGCCGTGTTGACCAGGGTCGACCTGCGCGAGGCGGGCGCGCTCGGCTTCGCCTCCGGCGTCGACGCACTGCGCGGCGCGACCGTCGACAGCGCCCAACTCCTCGACCTGGCCCCGGCGCTCGCCCAGGTCCTGGGCCTGATCGTCAAGGACCGGTAGGCGCACACGGGGAGTTGGCCGGCCGGCCCGTCGCTGCCCCGATTTGCGCACCGAGAGGAACGGGCGCGAGGTTCGCGGATCGCAGCGCAACCACCCGGGCACACTGGGTGAGTAGGCCGTTCCATTCCCGACGCGTGAGGTCGTGCGCAACCATGGCTCAGCCCGCATCCCCCACCCCGTCAACCTCAAACGCATCACCACCCTCGGCCGCGGCGGCACCGGCGGCCCGCTGGCCGGCCATACTGGTCAGCGGCGCCGGCATCCTGATGACCCTCGATGTGACCATCGTCAACGTCGCGCTGCCCGACATCGCCGACGACCTCGGCGCCCGGCTCGGTGGCCTGCAGTGGGTGGTCAGCGCCTACACGCTCGCCTTCGCCGCGCTGCTGCTCGCGGCCGGTTCGGTCTCCGACCGGATCGGCCGGCGGCGGGTGTTCGGCGCGGGCGTGGCCCTGTTCACCGTCGCCTCGGCGGCCTGCGCGTTCGCGCCGAACGTGGGCACGCTGATCATCTTCCGCGGCATCCAGGGCGTCGGCGCGGCGATGGTGATGGCCACCTCGTTGGCGCTGCTCGCGTCCGCCTACTCCGGGCGCACCCGCCAGACCGCGATCGGCGTCTACTCCGGCCTCAGCGGTGCCGCCGCCGCGCTCGGGCCGCTGGTGGGCGGGGCCCTGGTGGACGGGCTCGGTTGGCGGTGGATCTTCCTGATCAACCTCCCCGTCGGTGTCCTGGTCGTGGTCGGCACCTGGCTGAAGCTGCCCGACGACACCACCGACACGGCCGGGCGCGGGCGACTCGACCTGGCCGGCGTACTGCTCGCGATCGGCGGCCTGTTCGCGCTCAACTACGCGGTGATCAAGGGCCCGGAGGAGGGGTGGACCGCGGCGATCGTGCTGACCACGCTGATCGTCGGGACGATACTGATCGTCGCCTTCGTGGTGGTCGAGGTGGTCCGGCCGTCGATCGCGCTGCTCGATGTCCGGCTGTTCCGGATCCCGTCGTTCACCGGGGCGATCCTGGCCAGTCTGTTCGGCCGGATCACCTCGTTCGGGCTGTTGCCTTTCCTGATCCTGTGGTTGCAGGGCATGCTCGGCAACTCGCCGTTCCGGACCGGCGTCAAGATGCTGGTGCTGACCGTTCCGCTCCTGCTGATCGCGCCGCTGAGCGGGCTGGTACAGCGGGTACTGACGCCGGGTCAGGCGATCGGGGTGGGCTTCGCGGTGGCCGGGGTCGGGTCGTTGACCATGGCCCGGGTGGACGCGGGCAGTTCGTGGACGGTCATGCTGCCGGGCTTCATCCTGCTCGGCATCGCGGGCGGATTGAGCTTCCCGCCGCTGATGGGCGTGGCGGTGGGCGTGGTACCGGCCGAGCGGGCCGGGATGGCCTCCGGCGCCACCAACATGTTCTTCCCGCTGGGCACTTCGATCGGCGTGGCCGCCGGCGGCGCGCTGCTGACCGCACGGATCGCCGACGACCTGAGCGACGACGTGCTCACCGGCGGCGGCGTGCCCCCGGGCGCGGCCGACCGGGTTCGCGACGGTGTCGCCTCCGGCCGGTTCGCCCCGCTGAAGGACCACCCGGCGGCGCTGGCCGACGCCCGGGACGCCTTCACCTCCGGCCTGGCCCAGGTATGCCTGCTGATGGCCGTCATCGGCTTCGTGGCGGCGATCCTGTGCACGGTGCTCATCCGCGAATCCGACCGCCACGAGGCCCCGCCACCGGCGGCGGGCTGAACACGTTCGCGACCCCCGACGATCCAGGACGTGCCCGCGTACGCCGATCGCCCGGACGCGCTCGCGTGGGGCGCGGGATTTCGGGTGACGATGATTATCGTTGGCGGGCCCGGGCGGGCCCGGGCGGGCGGAGAGCGGCGCGACCTGTGAGGATGTCCGCTGGTGTCGCGCCCGATCGCGGGTCCTGTCGCGCCGGGGGAGTTGTGCCGATGCGTCGAGGGACGCGGCGGAGGCGGATGTCGCCGGGTGCGGCGCGGGCGGGGGAAGTGGCGGTGGGCGAGATGCAGGGGGCGGACCGGGTGGGTACGGGGGAGGAGTCGGCCGGGGGATCCGGAGGACTGATGCGACCGCGCGGACTCGTCGATCTGCGCGGGCAGGAGCACGGGCCCGCCGTGCTCGGGTACCCCGCAGGCGCCGTCGTGGTGGTCTCCGGGCTGCCGGGGAGCGGCAAGAGCACGCTGCTGAACCGCTGGTCCGGATCGGCAGTCGTGGTCGACCCGCGTACGGCGCACGTCGAGTATCAGGACCGGATGCCCTCGTGGTTGCCGTACGCGGTGTATCGCCCGTGGGTGCGGCTGCAGCACGTCAGGCGGCTGCGCGCACACGTGCGGAGCGGGAGTCCGGTCCTCGTGCACGACTGCGGCAGCCGATCGTGGATGCGTCGGTGGTTGGCCAGGTCCGCCGAACGGCAACGACGCGAACTGCACCTGGTCCTGCTCGCGGTGGACGCCGCCGACGCGCTCGCCGGGCAGGAGAAGCGCGGACGCTGGGTGCCCGGCCGGGTCTTCGACCGGCATCGGCGCGGCCTGACCCGGTTGTTGCTGGCGCTGTCCGTACAGGGCGCCGCGGTCGTCCCCGAGGCCGCCTCCGTCGTACTGCTCGACCGCACCCTGCGCGAACACGTGGTCGCCCTGGAATTCGGCCCGGACCGCGTGGCCGATCCCCGTCCGGAGACCCCCGAGCGGCCTCCGGTCCCGCCCACCGCGACCCCCGCCCACGTCGTGATCACCCGCCCACGACGCGACCCGAGGGCCCCCGAACCCGCGTCCTAGGCCGGGGCGGGGCGCGTCGCCGCACCAGCGGCGACCCACGTGCGCCCCGCCCCGATCCGAGCCGCCCCGTCGGCTCGCGTGTCCCCGATGTCGCGCCGGCCGCCGAGTCCCCTGTGCCCGGCGGACGAGCGCCACTCATCGGAAGCATGATTCACCGGGCCAACAGGTGCAGCCCACGGTGCATGTCGTGGGCCGGTTCGAGCACGGCGAGCGTCGTGAGCGCCACCGCTCCCGCCCGCTCGGCCCGGCGCATCCTGGCCTCGGCCCGCCGCTCCCGCCACGCCGTGCGCCGCAGCGCCGCGCGGTCCGCGTCCGCCAGGATCTCCCGCTCGCGCGCCTTGAACATCTCGTACTCGATCATGACCGTCTCCCGCTTCCCCCGACCCGGCCTCCCCGGTTCGTGGTAACAGCTTCGCGGCCCAGGTGGGCCCCGGACATCGGGCGGATGCCCCATCCCTACGCGCCGGACAAACCCCGAGACCCCTAAGGCGTCCTAGGGATCCCCACCCGCCGCCCCAAAACCACCCGGGCAACCGGCCCCGCCGCCCCGCTCGCCTCCCGCTCAGCCCAGTCCCAACTCCCGCTCCCCGAGCGGCGCGAAGAACGCCTCCACGTCGGCCGCCCCGACCTCCGCGAGCGTCGCCGGAGACCAGCGCGGTCGGCGATCCTTGTCCACCACCTGCGCCCGTACACCCTCGACCAGATCGGGCGTGCCCACCGCCACGCACGAGACCCGGTACTCCTGGTCCAGCACCGCCCCGAGCGACCCGGCCCGCCGGGCCCGGCGCAGCGCCGCCAGCGTCACCTTCAGCGCCGTGGGCGACCTGGCCGCGATCAGCTCGGCAGCCTCCTTGGCCGCCGGTTCGCCGCTGGCGAGCAGCCGATCCAGGATCTCCTCGACGGTGTCCGCCGCGTAGCACGCGTCGATCCAGGCGCGCCGCTCGGCCGGCACGCCGGCGGGCGCGGGCTCGGCGTGGTGGGCCGCCGCCTCGGCCGGGTCGCCGGCGGCCAGGGCGTCGAGCAGGGCGGGCAGCCGGTCCGAGGGAACGAAGTGGTCGGCGAGCCCGCACAGGATCGTGTCGGCGGCGCCGATCGCACCGGCGGTGAGCGCCAGATGGGTGCCGAGTTCGCCGGGGGCGCGGGAGAGCAGGTACGTGCCGCCGACGTCCGGTACGAAGCCGATCCCGGTCTCCGGCATGGCCACCGTCGAGCGCTCGGTGACGATGCGTACGTCGCCGTGCGCCGAGACGCCGACGCCGCCGCCCATCACCACGCCGTCCATGATCGCGACGTAGGGCTTCGGATACGCCGCGATCCGCGCGTTGAGCAGGTATTCGTCGCGCCAGAACTCGCGCGCCGCGTGCCCGCCTTCGAGCGCGTCCGCGCGGATCGCCCGGATGTCCCCGCCCGCACACAGCCCGCGCTCGCCCGCGCCGGTGATCAGTACGGCCGCGACGGAGTCGTCCCGCGCCCACTCGGCGAGCGCGGCGGTGATCCGGCGCACCATCGGGTGGTCCAGCGCGTTGATCGCGCGCGGCCGGTTCAGGGTGATCCGACCGAGCCGGCCCGCCGGTCCGATGCGATCGACCAGCACGGTGTCCTCGGGGGAGGGCTGCGGGGGCTGCGCGTGCGGCGTCATGGTGCGTCGTTCCCTTCGGGTCCGGAAAAAGCCGATCGGCGGCGGCCCCGGCGACCCGCCCCGTTCGCGGCTCCCCGGCGTCCGTACACCCCGACGATCTCTCTCGGCACCGTATCGCCCGGCCCTCGACGCCCCGCAGGCACGCACCTGTGCGGTCCCCCGCGCTGACCGCCCCGCGCGGAAAATCCTTTCGCGGAATCGCCTTGACAAAGTTGCGTGATTTTTTGCTAAACCTACCCAAGCCGGTTCACCCAACCGTCGTCAATCGACGCATTCATGGGGGTTTGCGCCATGGGCGGATCACCGCTTGTTTCTCTTCTCCACGTCGCCGAGGTCACCCGGATCACCCCGCGCATGACGCGCGTGAGCTTCACCGGGGAGGGACTGGGCGAGGACTTCGCGACCTGGCCCGACCAGCAGCTCAAGCTGTGCTTCCCGCGTGCCGGACAACGCGCACCGCTGCTGCCGCAGGAGGATCCGGACGACCTCGGGCGGTGGTACGGGGCGTTCCTGGCCATCCCCGAGGCCGAACGCCCCTGGATGCGCAGCTACACGGTCCGCGCCCACCACCGCGAACGCGCCACGATCGACGTCGACTTCGTGCTGCACCCGGACGCCGGCCCGGCCACCCGGTGGGCCGAGTCGGCGCGCCCCGGCGACATCCTCGCCCGCTACGGCCCCTCGGCGGCCTACGCCAGGCCGCTCGGCGCCGCCGACACGCATCTCCTGGTCGGCGACGAGACCGCGCTGCCCGCCATCGGCTCGATCCTGGCGGCGCTGCCCGAGGACACCCACGCGATCGTGTACGCGGAGGTGGTGGACGCGGCCGAGGAGCAACGTTTCCGCACCCGGGCCCGGCTCACCACGCACTGGCTGCATCGCGGCACGGTGCCGGCCGGACACGGTGACCTGCTGCCGGCGGCGCTTCGGGCCGCCCGGTTGCCGGAGGGGTCGACGCGGGCCTGGTTGGCGGGTGAGGCGGGCACGGTCCGGGCGCTGCGCCGGCACCTGGTCGACGAGCGCGGACTGGCCAAGGGGGCGGTCGAGTTCGCGGGCTACTGGCGGCTGCGGCTGACCCAGGACGACGCGCCGACCGAGGCGGACCTGGCCGAGGCACGCGAGCGGATGGCGGACGCGGCGGCGACCGGCTCCTGAGCGAACCGGGCCCGACCCCATGTCTCCGTCTGTCGCCGTCGCGCCTACGCCGCCTGCCACGACGGGCTGCGGCCGGCCATCGCGACCACCCGGTCGAGCAGCGGCGCGTCGGCGGGGACGGCCACCGGCGGCGCGAAGATGGCGTCCGGATCGGGCAGATCCGGGTCGACCGCCTCCTGGGTCGGGGCGAGGAAGGCCGGCGAGGCCTCCAGGTTTGCCGTGTCCACGGTGTATACGCGGCCCAGCGCGCGAGCCAAGTCCCAGCCGTGCAGCAGGAGTTCGTTGTGCGCGACGAGGCCCATGACCTGGGCGGGCAGGGTCACCCCGCCGGCCTGGGTCATCCCCTCCCAGGCGTCCGTACGCCGCCAGACGGCCACGAGTTCGTCCAACTCGCGGGGCAGGATCGTGCGCCAGTCCGGGTCGAGGTCGGGCATCTTCGCGGGCGGGGCGGTGGCGGTGGTCGGGCCCAGATCCTTGCGGCCCGCGTCGCGGAACGCGATGGTCAGGCCGACCAGATGGGAGAGCAGATCCCGGACCGCGTAGTTCGCACACGGGGTCGGATCGTCCAGCCGGTCGTCCGGCAGGTCGGCCGCGAGACGGGCGACGGTCGTGGCCGGCGAGTGCAGATCCACGGTCATGGGGTGGCTCCTCCGGGTGCGGATCGAGTCCTTGGGGGGTGGACCGTGCGGGCCGGGAAAACTCATCGGTGTATCCGCACATCCGCGCATCCGCATCGCGTTTCTCGCGCGCCTCCGCCGGTGCGGCCGGCGACGATGTCGACGTCGCCGGCCGCACCGCTCAGCCCGCCGGCTCCTCCCGGTAGGTGATCAGCCGTACCGCCGGCGCGGAGACGACCTGGACGACACCGGTGCCGGGGATGTCGAGGTGGACGAAGCCGCCCTCGATCGCGACGCGTGCGGTCGGGACGGAGGTGGTGGGTACGCCGTCGGCGCCCCGCACCGGGTAGCCGTCGACGAGTTCGACGGACGCGGTGTGCCAGGTGCGGGTCACGCGGTCACCTCCGGGAAGTCCAGCTCGGGCCGGGCCAGGTGGTTGTAGTAGTTGGACAGCGTGTTCAGCGCGATGTGCGCGACGATCTCGGCCTCCTCGGCCTCGGTGACCCCGGCCGCGCGGGCCTTGGACCGGTCCTCCTCGCCGACACGGCCCCGGGTGCGGACGATCCGCCGGGCCAGGGTCAGCACGGCGTCGGTGTGCGGATCCGCGTCGTGCGCGTCCCGGGTCTCCCGCAGTTCGTCCTCGGTCAGGCCCATCAGGCCGCCCCGGTAGGTGTGCGCGCTGACGCAGTAGGTGCACTCGTTCTCCTGCGCGATCAGCAGCGCCAACTGCTCCCGGAGGCGGGCCCGCAGGACACCTCGGGTGAGCCGGTCGCGCATCGCGAGGTAACCCTCCAGCGCGGCCGGACCGCTCGCGAGCGCCGCGTACAGGTTCGGCACCCGGCCGAGCTGCTTCTCGACCCGCGCCAGCAGGTCGGCATGCGCGTCGGTCGCCCCGGGCGACGAAGGCGCGGGCGTGGGTGTCGGCGCGGATGTGGGTGTGGGTGTGGGTGTGGACGACATGTGAACCCCCGTTGCTCTCTCGCTTCGATGTGCCGCCAAAAAACGGTACCGATCGGTTCCGTTTTGCAGACGGTACTGATCGGTACCGTTTCCGGTCAAGAGGGGTTAGGATCCGAACGTGCCCGTCAAAGCCCGAGACCGTCTGCTCGCCACCGCCGAGGAACTCTTCTACGCCGAGGGGATCCGCGCCGTCGGCACCGAGCGCATCCTGGCCGAATCCGGCGTCGGCCGGGCGTCGTTGTATCGGCACTTCCCGAGCAAGGACGACCTCGTCGTCGCCGTCCTGGAGGCGCGCGATCGGCGCTGGCGGGCCTGGCTGGCGGAGCGGGTCGAGGCGCTGGGCGGCGGCCCGGCGGCCGTGTTCGACGCGCTCGCCGAGCGGTTCGCGCGCAACGACTTCCGGGGGTGCGCGTTCATCAACACGATGGTCGAGTCCGCCGACCCGGACGGTTCGGCGCACCGCGTCGCGGCCGACCACAAGGAGCGGGTGGTGGCCTACCTGGAGCAGCTCCTGACCGCCGCGCAGGTCTCGGAACCGGCGCTCCTGGCGCGCGAGTTCGCGCTGCTCATGGACGGCGCGATCGTCACCGCGCTGCGTGAGCGCACCCCCGCCCCGGCGGTCCGGGCCCGTCGGATCGCCCAGGCGCTGCTGGCGGCCGACGGGGCCGGGTAGGGGTGGCGGTCTTCGGTTACGGTGCGACCGCCGCCAACTCGGCGACCGTGCCGGACATGATGGTCCGGATGTTCCGGGTGATGTGCTCGATCGGCCAGTCCCACCACGCCAGTTCGAGCAGGCGCGCGACGTCCTCCGGGCTGTACCGGGTACGGATCGGCTTCGCCGGATTGCCGCCGACGATCGTGTAATCGGGGACGTCGTCCACCACCACGGCACCGGAGGCGACGATCGCGCCGTGTCCGATCCGGACCCCGGGCATCACCATGGCCCGATAGCCGAACCAGACGTCGTTGCCGATCACCGTGTCGCCCCGTCCCGGCAGGCCGGAGATCAGGTCGAAGTGGTCGGCCCAGGACCCGCCCATGATCGGGAACGGGAAGGTCGAGGGCCCGTCCATCCGGTGGTTGGCCCCGTTCATCACGAACCGCACGCCCTCGCCCAGCGCGCAGAACTTCCCGATCACCAGCCGCTCCGGCCCGTAGTGATAGAGCACGTTGCGGGTCTCGAACGCGGTGGGGTCGTCCGGGTCGTCGTAGTAGGAGAAGTCCCCGACCTCGATCAGCGGCGAGGTCACCAGCGGCTTGAGCAGGACCACGCGCGACTGCCCCGGCATCGGGTGCAGCACGGTGGGATCGGCGGGCGTCTGGGCATCCACGGCGTACTCCGAGGGTGGATCGGCCGGCCGACGGGGGCCGGTGGGACGGGGTTCGGTACCTCGGGCGTGGTCGCCGGCTACTCGTACCGGTACTTCAACGAGTCCTCCTCCGCCTGTCGGACGGCCTCGATGGTCAACCCGGGCATGCGCAGCTGGGCCAGGGTCACCTCGGCCGAACTCGGCTGGGCGTCGGCCGGCAGCCAACCGTCCGGCTTCCAGGCCGAACTGCGCAGCAGCGCCTTGGGGCAGTGCGGGTACACCTCGTCCAGCTCGACCACGAGCGCGCTGACCGGGGGCTTGCCCACCGGCGTGAGCCGCGCGAGCAACTCGGGCCGCGCGGACACGCACGCGCGCCCGTTGGCGCGAAGTGTGGTGGTGCGCCCGGGAATCACGAACAGCAGACCGACCCGGCCGGTCGCCACCACGTTGTGCAGCGTGTCGAGGCGCTTGTTGCCGGTGGCGTCGGGGATGACCAGGGTGCGGTCGTCGAGCACGGTGACGAACCCGGCCGGGCCGCCGCGAGGGGTGACATCGCAGCGGCCGGCGGCGTCGGTACTGGCGACGAAGACCAACGACGCGCAGCCGACCAGCGCGCGGGTCTTCTCGGTGAGCCGGTCCATCTCCTTGGCCGCGGCGGCCGCGCCCGGATGCTCGTACAGCTCGCGCAGGCCCGTGACGTCGGATATCGCGTCCGCGCTCAACGCGTCGAACAGACTGGGACCGCGCTCCGCGACGGGGTTCTCGGTGCTGGTGATCATGCCGCCACCCTAGGTGGTGCTCCCGAACGGCCGGTCGGTCCCCGTAGGGTCGGGGCATGCGCGACGATCTCGATCTGCCCGTGCCGGTGCCCGACGAGGTGCGGCGGGTGGTCTCGCTGGTGCCCTCGCTCACCGAGGCGGTCGCGGTGAGCGCGCCCGGCCTGCTGGTCGGCGCCACCGACTGGTGTACGCATCCCGCCGACCTGGACGTGGTCCGGATCCGGGGCACCAAGAATCCGGACCTGGACGCCATCCGCGCCCTTGCCCCGGATCTGGTCCTGGCCAACGAGGAGGAGAACCGACCGGCCGACCTGGCCGCGCTGCGGGCGGCCGGAATCGCCGTGTGGGTCACCCGGGTTCGCGGTCTGGACGAGGCCTTCACCGCGCTGGAGCGCATGCTCGTGCTCGGCTGCCGACTGCCGGCACCGCCCTGGCTCGCCGCCTGCCGGGCCGCGTGGGCGGGGCTGCCGGCGGCCCCGCCGCGCCGCGCGATCGTCCCGGTGTGGCGGCGGCCGTGGATGGTCGCCGGCCGGGACACCTTCGCCGCCGACGTGCTGGCCCGCTTCGGCCTGACCAACGTGTTCGCGCAGCACGCGGAACGTTGGCCGAAGGTCTCCCTCGACGAACTCCGCGCCGCCGAGCCCGACTTGGTGGTGCTCCCGGACGAGCCCTACCGGTTCACCACCGAGGACGGCCCGGAGGCGTTCCCCGGCCTTCCGGTCGCACTGGTCGACGGGCGCCATCTCACCTGGTACGGCCCGTCGTTGGCGGCGGCCCCCGGGGTGCTCGCCGGGCAACTGGCGGCCGCCGGCCGGTTCGACGGGTAACCCGGTGCGGCGCACTCGCGGAAGTGCGTGATGCCGACCAGCTTCCCGTCCACCTTGGCACCCAGCGCGTGCGTCCGGATGTCCTCCCCTCGCGCGGGACCGAGCCTTGTTCATCAGGCCGAACGTGTTCGCGTTCCCGTACGTGTCCATGGCGGAGCGGCACCTTTGAGGCGGCGTGGCCCGGGGGTGTGGGGACTTGCCTACCAGAGCGAGGCGACGCCCGTTCGCGGGAGTGCGCCGGAGCCCGGTGTCTCGCGGGGCGGGAGGCGGGCGCAGCGCTGCGGGCGGGCGCGGGGCGGGTGGGGTGGGGTGAGGTGGGGTGAGGTGGGTGGGTGGTGTTGTCGGGGGGCAGGATTGGGGGATGGGTGAAGTCGGTGGGGGTCAGGGCTATCTGTTGGACAACCGGCAGGCCGAGGCCGGGGTTCGGTTCGAGGCGCTTGCGAAGTTGTTCGACCCGGTGACGTTCGGGCACGTGGATCGGCTCGGGATCGGGGCCGGGATGCGGTGTTGGGAGGTGGGGGCCGGCGGGACCTCGGTGCCGTTGGGGCTGGCCGAGCGGGTCGGGTCGACGGGGGCGGTGGTCGCCACCGACATCGACGTGTCCTGGGCGCGGGACGTCGCCGGCGGTGTGATCGAGGTGTTCACGCACGATGTCGCGGTCGATCCGCCGCCGGCCGGTGGCTTCGACCTGGTGCACGCCCGGCTGGTCCTGATCCACGTCGCCGACCGCGCCGAGGCGCTGCGTCGGATGGTCGGGGCGCTGCGGCCCGGCGGCGTACTGCTTGTCGAGGACGCCGATCCGATGTTGCAGCCGTTGCCGTGCCCGGACGAGTCGGGGCCGGAGCAGCGGCTCGCCAATCGACTCCGGGCCGACGTCCGCGCCCTGATGGCGGCGCGCGGCGCCGATCTGGCCTACGGCCGGACCCTGCCACGTCTGCTGCGCGCGGCGGGGCTGGACGACGTGCGGGCCGACGCGTACTTCCCGATCACCTCGCCGGCGTGCGCCGTACTGGAGGCGGCCACGGTGCGGCAGGTCCGGCACCACCTGGTCGAACAGGGCCTGGCGAGCGACGAGGAGATCGACCGCCACCTGGCCACCATCGCCGCCGGCCGGCTCGACCTGGCCCTGGCGCCGCTGATCTCGGCGTGGGGACGCCGCCGATAGGCCGACTCCCGTGCGGTGCGGGCGGGCGTTGTCGTACTGTGTCGTCGGATCGCAGTGAGTCTCTTATGGAAACCGAGGAGGCGCCATGGGCGTGGTCGGCGGCGTGGTGGCGGTGTCGCGGAGCGGCGAACACACGTTTCGCAAAGGGAATGTCGAGACCATCCGCCTCCTCGCCGGCCTCGGCGTGGAGGGCGACGCCCACCTCGGCGTCACCGTGCAACACCGATCGCGGGTCGCGGTCGACCCCACGCAGCCCAATCTGCGCCAGGTACACCTCATCCACGCCGAGTTGTACCAGGAGCTGGCCGCCGCCGGATTCACCGTCGCTCCGGGGCAGTTGGGCGAGAACGTGACCACGCGCGGGATCGACCTGCTCGGCCTGCCCACCGGCACGCTGCTGCACCTGGGCGCCGAGGCGGTGGTCGAGGTGACCGGACTGCGCAACCCGTGTCAGCAGATCAACACGTTCCGCGCCGGCCTGCTCAAGGAGGTCGTCGGTCGGGACGAAGCGGGCAACCTGGTGCGCAAGGCGGGCATCATGGGCGTGGTCCGCGCCGGCGGCGAGATCCGACCCGGCGATCCCATTCGGGTCGAGGTGCCCGCGCCGCCGCATCGCGCCCTGGAACGGGTCTGAGCCCGCACCGCCGGCGCGCACTGCTCACTGCTTAGTACACGTCCCGCACATAGCGCCGCTCCCCCACCATCTGCCGTACGTACGCGTCCGCTTCGTCCTCGGTCCGCCCACCGTGGGCGATCACGATCTCGCGCAGCGCGCGGTCGACGTCCTTGGCCATGCGACCCGCGTCGCCGCAGACGTAGACGTGCGCCCCGCGCGACAACCAGTCCCACATGCGCGGGCCGTGTTCACGCATGCGGTCCTGGACGTAGATCTTGGCCCGCTGGTCGCGGGAGAACGCCAGGTCGAGCCGATCCAGCAGCCCGACGCGGCGGAACTCGGCGAGTTCGTCCCGGTAGTAGAAGTCGGTGGCCCGCCGCTGCTCGCCGAAGAACAGCCAGTTCGGCCCGGTGTGACCGCGCGCCTGCCGATCGGCCAGAAAACCCAGGAACGGTGCGACGCCCGTACCGGGGCCGATCATCACGGCGGGTGTCGTCGGATCCGTCGGCGGCCGGAAATGCGGGGAACGGCGCACGAATACCGGCACCGGCCCGTCGGCGCCCAGCGTCGCGAGATGCCCGGAGCACACCCCCTGCCGCTCGGCACCGGCCTCGTTGCGATAGCGCACCACGGACACGGTGATCCGCACCTCGCCGGGGTGCGCGAGCGGGCTGGAGGAGATCGAGTACAGCCGCGGCTCCAGCCGCTTGAGCACGCCGGCCCACTCGACCGGATCCGCCCGCACCCCGAACTCGCCGATCACGTCCACCGCTTGGCGGCCCCAACTCCACCGGGCGAGTTCGTCCCGACCGCCGGCCCGGAGCAGCCGCTCCAGGTCCCGGTCGTGGGTGCGCTCCGCGACGAACCGGAGCAGTTCGGGGGTGATCCGGGCGATTTCGAACCGGCTCCGCAGTGCCTCGCCGAGCGCGAGTTCGCCCAGGTCCGGCACGGGGATGGGGGTCGCCGGGTCCAGGCCGGTGGCGGCCAGCCATTCGGCCACCGCCTCCGGGCGGTTGACCGGCCAGACCCCGAGCGCGTCCCCGGGCTCGTAGTCCAGGTCGCCGTGTGCGCCGCCGCGCGTATCGAAGGTGAACTGCCGTACCTCCTTGGCGGATTCGGGCAGACCGAGCAGTCGATCGCCGATCAGCAGGGCGGGGAAGGGCGCCGCCTTCGAGTAGCCGACGGCGGCCGGCGGCGGCGGCGGTGCGCCGGGCGTCGGCGCCGTGCTGCCGAGCGCGGCCAGCACCCCGTCCAGCCAGCTCGCGGCGGTTCGGTCGTAGTCGGGTTCGCAGTCGGCGCGTGGGGCGATCCGGGTGCCGCCGAGTTCGGCCAACCGCTCGTCGAGGCGGCGGCCGTGCCCGCAGAAGTCGGCATAGCCCGAGTCGCCCAGGGCCAACACGGCGTAGCGCAGCCCGTGCACCTCCGGCCGCCCGGCCCCGGTCAGCGCCGCCCAGAACCCGGCCCCGTTGTCGGGCGCCTCGCCGTCGCCGAAGGTGCTGGTGATCAGGAGCACGGGTACGCCGCTGGGCAGCGTGTCCGGACTGTGCTCGGTCATCTCGCGCACGACGGGTCGCCGCCCGGCCTCGGCCAGTCGGCCGGCGATCGAGCCGGCCAACTCGGCGGCGTTGCCGGTCTGCGAGGCCCACAACACCAACACGTCGCCCTCGTCGGGTGATTCGGCCGTGAGGTCGGCGACCGCGACGGCCGCGGTCGTGGCGGCGGGCATCTCGACGGTCCGGGAGAACAGGCCCGCCAGGAGCCCGTTGACCCACGGCACCCGGGCCGGGGCGATCGGGGCCCGGTCGGGCAGCACCGGGACGCCCAGCGCCCGGCTCGTCCCGGATCCGGCCGCGCCCGCGAGGAATCCGGCCAGGTAGCGCCGTTCCTCGTCCGTGTACACCGGCGGCGCGAGGTCGCCGAGGCCGAGCAGCGCGGCTGCGGCGCGGATGTCGGGGTCGGTCGGGGCCGACGGTGATGCGACGGCGGCCGGGTCCGGTCCCGAAGCGGGGGTCGAGGGCGCGACCGGGTCGGGGCGCACCGGGCCCGCGACCTTCGTCAACGCCACCGCGCAGGCCTTGAATTCGGGCTGGAAGGAGATCGGGTCGACCGCGTCGTTCGTGACCGCGTTGATCCCGAGGAACGCGCCGAACCGCTCGTTCCAGTGGAACGGCACGAAGCAGTTGCCCGGCCGGACCCGGTCGGTGGGCCGAGCGGGCAACACCACGCGCCCGCGTCGGGAGGCCACTTCGACCACGTCGCCCGCCTCGATGCCCAGTTCCAGTGCGTCCTCGGGGTGGATCTCCACGAACGGTGCCGGGTCGAGGCGGTTGAGCGCGTCGATCCGCCCGGTCTTGGTCATGGTGTGCCACTGGTGCTGCACGCGGCCGGTGTTGAGCACCATCGGGTAGTCCCGATCGGGCAGTTCGGCGGGCGGCAGATGCGGCCGGGCGAAGAACACCGCCCGCCCGCTCGCGGTCGGGAAGCGCGGCCGGCGGCGGGTGTCGCCCGCGTCGCCCGGTTCCGCGACATCCGCCGTCAGGTATCGGATCGGGTTACGGTCCGGCCCGTCCGGCGCCGAGCTCGGCCACTGCACCGGTGTCTCGCGCAGCCGCTCGTGGCTCACCCCGCTCAGGTCGTAGCCGGTCATCGGGTTCCGGGCCCGCCGGAGTTCGTCGAACACCTCCTCGACACCGGCGTAGTCGAAGGCGTCGGCGAAGCCCATCTCGCGCGCGACCCGGGCGATGATCAGCCAGTCGGGCAGCGCCTCGCCGACCGGGTCGACAGCCTGCCGGGACAGCGTGAGATTACGTTCGGAGTTGACCATGACGCCCTCGGTCTCGGCCCACATCGCGGCCGGCAGCACCACATCGGCGTACACATTGGTCTCGGTGTCCGCGAACACGTCCTGGGCGACCACGAATTCAGCCGCCCGCAGTCCCGCGATCACCGCGTCCCGGTTGGCCACCGAGGCGACCGGGTTGGTGCAGATGATCCAGCACGCCTTGACGTCACCCGCGGCCATCCGAGCGAACAGGTCCACCGTGCCGCCGCCCGCCTCCGCACGCAGCGTCCCGGCGGGCACCTCCCATAGCCGCTCGACGAACTCCCGGTCCTCGGCCACCAGTACCGAACGCTGACCGGGCAACCCCGGGCCCATGTAGCCCATTTCCCGGCCGCCCATCGCGTTCGGCTGCCCGGTCAGCGAGAACGGGCCGCTGCCCGGTCGGCAGATCGCGCCGGTGGCGAGATGCAGGTTGATCAGCGCGTTGGTGTTCCAGGTGCCGTGGGTGCTCTGGTTGAGCCCCATCGTCCAGCAGCTGGTCCACTCCCCCGCCGCGCCGATCCACCGCGCGGCCTGCCCGATGTCCTGCTCGGCCAGGCCGGTCAGCTCGGCGACCCGCGCCGGCGGGTAGTCCCGCAGGAACTCCGGCATCTCGTCCCAGCCCTCGGTGCACTCGGCGATGAACGCGGGATCGGTGTCGCCGTTCTCCACGAGGAGGTGCAACAGGCCGTTCAGCAGGGCCAGATCGGTGCCGGGACGGATCTGCAGGAACAGGTCGGCCTTGGCGGCGGTGGCGGTGCGACGCGGGTCGACCACGATCAGCTTGGCGCCCGCCCGGACCCGGTCCATCATGCGCAGGAACAGGATCGGGTGGCAGTCGGCCATGTTGGCGCCGATCACCAGGAAGACGTCGGCGTGTTCGAAGTCCTGGTACGAGCCGGGCGGTCCGTCCGCGCCCAGGGAGAGTTTGTAGCCACTTCCGGCACTGGCCATGCACAACCGCGAGTTCGACTCGATGCGGTTGGTACCCACAAAGCCCTTGGCCAGCTTGGTGGCCAGATACTGGGCCTCCAGGGTGAGTTGGCCGGAGACGTAGAAGGCCAGCGCGTCCGGGCCGTGCGCGTCCAGGATCTCGCGCAACCGCCGGGCGGTCGTGGTGATCGCCGCGTCCACCCCGGTCGGCGTCGGCGCGGCGTCGCGCTCGGCGCGGACCAGCGCGGTGGTCAACCGCCCCGGGGCGGTGAGCAGTTCGGCGCTGGTGGCGCCCTTCGTACACAGCCGCCCCCGATTCGTCGGGTGCGCCCGGTCACCGCGCGCCTTGAGCACGGTGCGCCGGCCGGTCGCGGAGTCGACCGCGATGTCGAGGAGCATGCCGCAGCCGACCCCGCAGTACGAGCAGACGGTCCGCACGGTGTCGTCGGCCGCCTTCGGCTCCGATCCCACTGGCGACACCCCTTTCCCGGCATTCTCCGGAACTTCCGGTACACACCTATATATGCCGGTACGCCCCCGGCCGCGCGGCGCTGGTGCGGCCACCGCCGCCCGAGCCCCATGTCCGGGACGCTAAAGAGCGGCGGTTTCACGAACATCACACGCCCCCGCGTCGGGGGTTACGTCGACCGCACAAACGCCCGGTCACCACGGTGAGGCGGGCCGCGTCCGGGGATCGACGCGAGGATGACGCCGGAAGCGACGGTGCCGGGTGAGTCGGACGGGAACACCGAAGCGGCGTCGTCCCCGGCGCTGGGCCGGCGACGACGCCGCTCGGGCAGTCGTGGTGGTGGACGACACCACCGATCGCGGTGCGGGCTCAGTCCTGCGATCCGTCGGCTGCGCCCGCGATGGCCGCCAGTGCCTCGGCCAGATACGCGTCGACGGCCGTCTTGTCGATGCCCAGGCCGCCGAGGAGGCCATCCGAGTCGCCCTCGAACTCCAGGAGGGCGAGCAGGACATGCTCGGTGCCGACGTAGTTGTGGCCCAGGCGCAGCGCCTCGCGGAGGGTGAGTTCCAGGACCTTGCGGGCCGCCGCGTCGTAGGGAACGAGGTCGGGCACCGTCTCGACGGTCGGCGGCAGTTCGGCGCGGGCCGCCTCCCGGAGCGCGTCCAGCGTGACCCCCTGGGCGACCACGGCCGCGGCGGCGAGCGAGGCGGGGTCGGCGATCAGGCCGAGGATCAGGTGCACCGGACCGATCTCGACGTTGCCCGCCGCGTGCGCCTCGTTCTGCGCCACCACCACCAGGTTGCGGGCCCGGGCGGTGAACCGGCCGAAGCCCTGCCGCGGATCGAGCTCGGACTCGCCGGCGGCCTTGGGGACGAAGCGCTTCTGCGCCGCCTGCTTGGTCACACCCATGCCGGCGCCGATGTCCTTCCAGGACGCGCCGGAGCGGCGGGCCTGGTCCACGAAGTGGCCGATGAGGTGGTCGGCCACCTCGCCGAGGTGATCGGACACGATCACCGCGCCGGACAGTTGTTCCAGGATGTCGGAGTGGGTCTGCTTGATGGTTTCGATGAGATCGTCGAGCCGGACCGGGTTGGTCATGCGCGCGGGATTCTCCATGCGTCAGCCGTAGGTTGACCACCATGATTGGTCAACCCTTGGTTGACGCTCGTATCGGCGCCGACTCTCAAGGCTTCTTCGGCTGCTCCGATGCCTCCGACGGCCCGTCCAGCGTCGAGCGCACCGAACGCACCTCCCTGCGCACGTCGGAGAACACGTCCTGCGGCTCCTCCACCGCCGCCGCCGCCGGAACCGCCCCCACCGCACCCAGGCCCTCGGAGCGCATCGACGCCGCCAACGCCCGCAGTTCGGCGGCGATGTGCGCCGCCGCCTCCGGCGAGGGCGGCGGCGCGCCGTGCGCGGTGTGCACCGCCGCGGCCGTACCCGTGTCGATCACCCGCTCCACCGCCACGATCAGCGGCCACCAGGCCGCCGCCCGGGCGCCCGCCGGCGGCGGTTCGCCGAGCGCGCGCTGGAACTCGGTCCGTACGTCGGACAGATCGCGATAGATCCGCCGCCGGGTCCGGGCCCGGGCGGCCTGGTCGGCGTTCTCGTCGAACGCGCACTCGATGTAGCGCGCGGTGTCCTCGATCGCGGTGGCCAACCGCGCGCCGACCCGGGTGTGCCAGCTCTCCGGCCACAGCGCATAGCCCACGACCAGCACGATCGCGCAGCCGATCAGGCTGTCCACCAGGCGCGGCGCGAGCAGCCCGACGCCCTGGTGCCCCAGCAGATCGGACAGGATCAGGATCAGCGGCGTGATCACCGCGGTCTGATAGCCGTAGCCGCGCCGGGAGAGTATCGGCAGCGCCGCCGCGAGCACGAGCACGACCGGCACCTCCCATCCTCCGCGCGGCACGAATTCCAGGATCACGCCCGCCACCACCAGCCCGGCTGCCGTACCCAGCGCGCGCAGCAGGGCCCGGGAGAACACCGAGCCGAAGTCCGGTTTGAGGACGAACGTGACGGTCAGCGGCACCCAGTACGAGCGCGGTACGTCCACCACGGACACCAGTGCCTGGGCCACGCCGATGCACAACATCAGCCGCAGCCCGTACCGCCACGACTCCGCCGACACCAGCAGAGCACGCGCGCCGGCCGCCACCCGCTCGGGCAGCGCACCCGGGCGGCCGACCCGATCGGGCACCCGGTACGCGCCGGACAACGTCTCCCGGGCATGGGTGATCGCGGCGGCCACCGCACGATCGGCCGGAGCGCACACCCCCGAGCGGTCGGCCGAGCCGACGGGGACCGTACCGCCGCGCACCGCCGCCGCGATCTCGCGCACGGTGGCCACGTCGACCTCGGCCACGGAGCGCTCCTCGGCGTGCGTCGCGGTGCCCGCCTCGACCAGCGGGCCGACCGCGTTCAGCAGCGCGACCAGCCGCGACATGCCACGGCTGCGGCCCGGTGCCACCGCCCGCCGCCCGAGCAGCAGGTCGTACGCGTGGTTGAGGGTCAACGTCACCTCGGCCCGGGCCGGCTCCCACTCCTCGGTGCCGGCCGCCGCCAACAGGTTCGCGGTCGCGTCGTACGCGTCGGCGACCGCGTCCCGTTCGGGGATGCGCGAGCGCGCGGGCCAGGCGAGCAGCGCCATCAGCAGCACCAGCCCGGCCCCGGCCAGGGTCAACATCGGCGCGCGCCACCACGGCGAGGGCATCGGCAGGCCGGCCCCGATCACCGCCATCAGCAGCAGGTTCAGGCCGGACGCCGAGGCCACCGCGCCGATCGTGCTGATCATCCCGGCGACCAGCGCGAGCACGGTGAGCATCGCGACGGCGGACCAGCCGTGGCCGAACTGCGCGCTGCCGAGAGCGAGTCCGATCGCGCCGACGATCTGCGGGACGGCGATGTTGAGTACGCGCAGCCGGTAGGCGTCGGCGGTGTCCCCGAAGACCGCGCCCAGCGCGCCGATGGCCACGAGCGCGCCGGAGGCGGTGTCGTCGACGAGCACACCCACCGCGAGCGGCGCGCCGATGCCGATCGCGGCGCGCACCGCGGCGGCCTTCGGCATCGGGCCCGGGGTGGCGCGCAGGGTCAGGGCCAGCCACTCCGGCGGCGCGAGGCGGCCGGACCGGGCGGCGGCGCCGTCGGGCCGCCCGTCGTCGCTCGGCTCCGCACGTTCGGTCATCGTCATCACAGGATCCCGAACGAGGCGAGGCGGACGGACAAGGCGCGCGGAGCCGGATGAGTGCGGCATTCCGCTGCCGGGTCAACGGTACCGACCGACCTCCGGCGGCCGGCCGGCGCCCCGGCCGCGACGGCTCGGCCCGCGACCGCTCAACCCGCGGCGGCTCAGCCCGCGGCGGACTTGCGCGCGTGTACGAAGAGTTGTTCCTCCGGCCCGGCGGCGGGGTGGTGGGGATGGAACACGCTGACCCGCTGGTGCAGGATCTCCAGACCGGCGGCACGCAGACGCACGAGTAGTTCCTCTCGCGCGTGGCTGGTCACCCGGGCCCGGTGGCCCAGCCAGTCGATCTCCACGCCGTCCGCCTCGGCCGGCACCGTCGCGAACGCGAGCAGCCCGCCGGGCACGAGTCGGGCACCCAGGCGTTCGAGTTGATGGTCCAGGTCGGCGCGCGGCAATTGCAGGAACGGGAAGAACGCGCAGATCGCGTCCCAGGCCGCGTCGTCGTCAACGAGGTCGCGGGCGTCCACCTGTTCGAAAACGGCGCCCGGGACCCGGGCCCGGGCCAGTTCGACCATGGTCGCCGAGACGTCGATCCCGGTCACCCGGTGACCGGCCGCGGTCAGCCGCTCGGCGGTCGGCCGGCCCGTACCGGATCCGATGTCCAGCACCTTCGAGCCGGGCGGGAGTTCGGCGATCAGCCAGTCCAGTGCGGCCAGTTGTTCGGGCAGATCGGCGAACGCGTTTTCGTAGCCCGCCCCGATGGCGTCGAACAACGCGGCGGCGGGGGATCGTGCGCCGTGTGCCGACGGGGAGGGCGAAACGGGATCGGGGGCCATGGGACGGCGTCCTTTCCTCCGTGGGAAGGGCGGGGAGCGAAGGCAGGAAGGGCAGTCCTAACGACGCAGCAGGATGCCCCGGATGAACGCCGCCTGCCCCGCGTGCTGGAGGTCGTCGCCGATCACGCTGACCAGCCGTACGCCCAGGGTGACCGCCGGCGTCCACGCCTCGTCCACGACCCGATCCAGGTCGGCGGGCGTCAGGTCGCGGACGTACCCGATGGTCTGCTCGTGTACCGCGTCGTAGTAGCCGGTGAGCAGGTCCGCCGAGTCCACCCGCACCGCGGCCACCGCCTTCGTGTCCTGCCCGTAGCCGATCGCCCGGACCGGGAACGGCAGTTCGAAACGTTTGTGCCAGTCCTGCGCGGTCCACACCTGCTCCAGGCCCGCGACGTCGGCGACGTGGTCGTCCTGGACCCGGGCCAGATGCCAGATCAGCCACGCGATCGAGTTCGCGTCGTCGTCCAGTCGCTCGGCCAGTTGGTCGGGCGTCAGATCGGCGACCGCCTGGTGCACGACCTCCTGCACTCGGCCGAATGCGTCGACCAGTAGCTCCGCGCTGTTCATCGAACCCCTCGCTCCACTCGTTCCACCGCCGTGGCGTCCATGTCGTCCATGTCGTCCATGTCGTCCTGGTCTTCCGCGTCGTCCCGCTCGTCTGCTACTCCTGCCCCGTCCGCTGCCGGTCGTACACCTGCCGCGCGGCCCCGACGGCGGCGAACCGCCCCTACGGGTCACGCAGGACCGGGCCGAGGCGGGCCGTGTCTTCCCGGGTGGGGGCGGCAATCGCAATTCGTCGGCTCACTCCGGGTTTCGGTTCGGGTGGTGCGACTGCTGCGAGGGGGTGAAGTCGGCGACGAGGGAACGGAAGGCCGCGCGGTAGACGCTCGGCGTGGTGCCGGTCGCGCGCAGGAAGTGGGCGCGCAGATTCGCGGGGGTGCCCAGGCCGGTCTGCGCCGCGATGCGTTCGACCGGGTCCTCGGTGCGCTCCAGCAGCCACTGGGCGCGCTGGATCCGGATGCGGAGCAGGTATTGGAGCGGGGAGAGCCCGGTCTCGGCGCGAAATCGCCGGGTGAGGCTGCGCACGCCCAGTCCCGCGCGGCCGGCGATGTCGGCGAGCGCGATCGGGTGGTGCAGGTTGGCCGCCAGCCACGCGGTGGTCGGTTCGAGGCTGCTGCCGGGTGGGGTGTAAGCGCTGTGCGCGGCGTCGTCCGGGCCGTCGGCGTCGATGTCCTCGGCGGGGGCGTGCAGTTGCAGGAACAGCTGCCGCTCGGTCTCGATGGCCACACCCAGGCCGTAGTCGAGCGTGATCAGGTCGAGGTACAGATCGACGCCGCCGAGCACCCCGGCGGCGGAGCGGAAACCGCCGTCGGCGACCACCTCGCCCTCGGGGTCGACCTCGATCCGGGGGTGACGCCGGGCCAGTTCCCGGGTGTACCGCCGGGCGGTGGCCGCGCGCCGGCCGTCCAGGAGGCCGGTGGCCGCGAGGGTGAACGTTCCGGTGCCGACCGCGCCGATCCGGCCGCCGCGTGCGGCCACGCCCCGAAGCGCGGCTACGATCTCCGGCGCGGGTTCGTCGCGAAAGGCCGCGTGCCCCGGGATCAGGACCGTGTCCGCCTCTTCCAGAACGGCCGGGTCCCAGGGCGCCTCCACCCGAAAGGACCCGGGTTCGCCGGTCGCCGTGAAGCCCGGGGCGGTACAGATCCGCAGGTCGTAGGCGACCGGTGGGTGATGCCGGGCGGCGGTGCCGAAGACCAGTCCGGGGGCGGTGAGCTGATGCCCGGGGATTCCGTCGAGCGCGAGCACGGCGATCACTGGCATGTCCGGAATCTAACCGAGGACGACATCGAGACGGCTGTTTCGAGCCGGCCGCCGCGCCGAGGATGGACAACACGGGGCCGGACGCGGGAGACGTCCGGCCCCGGGTACGGCCGCCGCACCCCTGTGCGGCCGATACTCCCTCCACGAAAGGTCACCACATGCGCGCAACCACCTCGCGTTCCACCGCCGACACCGGCGCCGCCCCGCGCCGCCGGCGCGGCCTGGTCGCCAAGGCGCTCACGGCCACGGGAGCGGCACTGGTGCTCGGCACCACGGCCTTCGCCGGCAGCGCCGGGGCGATCGTCAACGGTCAGGACTCGACCGAGAAGTACCAGTTCATGGCGTATGTGCCGATGAAGGCGGCGGGCGTGGACGCCGGGTGCGGGGCCACCTTGATCGACAAGCAGTGGGTGCTCACCGCGGCGCACTGTGTCGACCGTGAGCTGCCGATCGAACTGGCGGGGACGGTGCGGATCGGCAGCGAGAACCGCACGCAGGGCGGCACTGTTCGCAAGATCGACAAGATCGTGATGCACCCCGGCTACTCGCAGCCCGCCGAGGAGGGTGGCTACAACGTGAACGACCTCGCGTTGATCCGCCTGGACCGGCCGGTCAAGGAGAAGCCGATCAAGCTCGCCAAGCAGGCCGGGCCGGTGGGCACGCCGACTCGACTTCTCGGCTTCGGCACGATCGTCGACCCGGACAGCCTGGACAACGCGGTCTTCCCGACCCGGCTCCAGGAGCTGGACACCCGCCTGGGCACCAGCGCCGAGTGCAACGGCCGCACCGACGGCACGCGCCTGTGCACGGTCAGCCGCAAGCTCAACGCCATGGCCTGCTTCGGCGACTCCGGCGGCCCGCAGATCCAAAAGAACCGCGCCGGCCGGTGGGAGCTGATCGGCACCACGTCCGGCGACGGCGACGGCAAGCCGGGCTGCGCGACGGGCCCGGGCCTGTACACGAACGACACCGCGTACAAGAGCTGGATCCACACGACGATGCACAACAACAAGTAGCCCGATCCGCCGCCGCCCAGCCCCGGCCCGCCCGACGTGGGACACCCCGCGTCGGGCGGGCCGCGCGACGGGTGCGTGGCGTGTCGATGTGGTGTGCGGCTTCGGTGGACCGCGAGTGGTTGGATTCGGTCATGTCGGTTATCGCCGTGCTCGCCCTCGACGGGGTCCCCGAGCACCAGCTCACCGCCCCCGGGCTGGTGTTCGGGGTCGCCGGGCGCGAACATCGCGGCGTCGCATACGAGATCAGGATCTGTTCGGGGCCCGGGCCGCGGGTGACCGGCGGGCCGGCCGGGTTGCGGATCGGCGCGCCCTACGGACTCGATGCCCTCGCGGACGCGGACGTCGTACTGGTCCCGGGCCACGACGGCTTCCGGGACGCGCCGCCGGCCGGTGTCCTCGCGGCACTGCGCGCCGCGGCATCGCACGGCGGCCGGATCGCCGCCGTCGACACCGGGACCTTCACCCTCGCCGCGACCGGACTCCTGAGCGGACGCCGAGCCACCACCAACCGACGCCACACCGACGAACTGGCCGAGCTGCACCCCGACATCGACGTCGACCCGCTCGGCATCGCGATCGAGGACGGCCCCTTCCTCACCGCCGCGGGCGTCTTCGGCGGCATCGACGTCTGCCTGCGGATCCTGGCGCACGACCACGGCCGGCGGGTGGCCGAGGCGACGAGCCGGGAACTCATCACCCCGCTGCACGTGTACGCCGACGACGTCCAGGAGGCAATCGCCCGGGAGGTCGCCGAAAGCGTCGGGCTGGACCCGACACTGCGCTGGATGCGGGAGCACCTCCACGAGCCGCTCACCGTCGCCGGCCTCGCCGCCCACGCCCGGACCAGCGTCAGCAGCCTCACCCGCCGCTTCCACGCGCACACGGGTCTGAGCCCGCTCCAATACCTGCTCCGCATCCGCCTGGAAGAGGCGCAACGCCTGCTCCGGGAAACCGACTTCCCCGTCGGACTGATCGCGGACCGCACGGGCTTCGGCACACCGGCCGCCATGCGCCGACACTTCCGCGCCCTCACCGACACCACCCCGAGCGCCTACCGCCGGGCCCACCGGGTCGCCGAGGGCCGATCCCGCCCCCGGCCCGGATCCGGTTGAGGCCGACCGTGCGGGCGGCGTGCGCTACTTGGCCTCGGCGTAGGTCCGGGTCGCCGTCGGCACCAGGGGCAGCAGGACGGGCGTGTCGCCGAAGACCAGGGTCCGGGCCTCCTCCGCCGCCTCGGTGATCGCGGCGGAAACCGCCTCGGTCAGGTCCGCGGGGCTGTGCACGATGAACTCGTCGTGTTGGAAGAAGACCAGATGCGGGCGGCCCGACGGGGACGCGTCGTAGCGGGCGAGCCGACGGCGCAGCGCGGCGAGCAGGGCCAGCGCCCAGTCGGCGGCACTGGCCTGGATGACGAAGTTGCGGGTGAAACGGCCCCGGGCGCGCGTGGATCGGGCGCCCGCGTCGTCGGTGCGGTCGGCGCCTGGTTCGCCGCTCGCGCCGCCCTCGGCGAGGTCGAGCCAGGCGGAAGAGGGCGGCGGGCAGGTACGCCCGAGCCGCGACCGGACGATGCCGCCCTCCTCGCCGGTGCGCGCGGCGGCCTCGACGTAGCCCATCGCGTCCGGATACCGCCGCCGCAGGGTGGTCAGGAGCGGACCGATGTCGCCGCTGGTCTGGCCGTACATCGCACCGAGCAGGCCGAGTTTGGCCTTGGCCCGATCACCCTGGAAGGCGGCCTTGGCCAACGCCTCGTACAGGTCGCCGGCGGCGGCGGAACGGGCCAGCCCGGCGTCGCCCGACATCGCGGCCAGCACGCGCGGCTCCAGCTGCGCCGCGTCGGCGACCACCAGCCGCCACCCGGGGTCGGCCACGACCGCGCCGCGCAGGACGCGCGGGATCTGCAGCGCGCCGCCGCCGCGACCGGCCCAGCGGCCGGTGACAACGCCCCCGACGACGTACTCGGGGCGGAATCGGCCGCCGCGCACCCAGGTGTCCTGCCACGCCCACCCGTGCGCGGCGTGCAGGCGGGCGAGTTCCTTGTACTTGATCAACAGGGCGGCGGCCGGGTGGGCCACGTCGCGCAGGTACCAGGTGCGGGTCGAGGTGAGCCGTACGCCCTGATCGGCGAACGCCTTCAGCACCTGCGGATGCGAATCGGGGTTGAACGCCCGCCCGCCGAGCGCCGCGCGCAGTTGTTCGGCCAGGTCGGCGAGGTGTTGCGGCGGCGTGCCCGCGACCCGGGGCCGGGCGCCGAGCAGTTCGGTGAGCAGCGCGTCGTGTACGTCGACCCGCCAGGGCAGCCCGTCGGCGGCCATCTCGGCCGCGGCCAGCCCGCCGGCCGACTCGGCGGCGACCAGGAGCCGGAAGCGGGAGCGGCGGGCGGCGTCCTCGATCGCGTCGATGCGGCGCACCTGGTCGGCGTGCACCGCCACCACGGCCTCCAGCGCGTCGACGCCGGCGGGCAGCCGCAGCCGATCGGGGACGAACAGGCTGTCCTGCGCGTCGGCGACGCCGATCGGCAGGTCCTCGGGCACCGGCAGGCCCTTCAGCCGGGCCCAGGCCGCGCCCAGCGAGCGGGGTTCGCCGACCCGCTCCTCGTGCGCGAGCAGCAGCGACTCGACCAGCGCGAGGTCGTGGCAGCGACTCACCCGGGAGGGCAACAACGGCGCGTACGCACTCTCCGCCGACGCCCACACCCATCGGGGCGGCACCGGCGCGGCCTCGAAGTCGGCCACCGCCGCGACCAGATCGGTCACGTGGACGGCCGCCCCGAGCGGCACCCCGTCGTCCCCGAGCGGCCGCAGCCATCCCCCGTGCCCATAGGCGTCGGGCGCCACGGCCACGCGAGGCGCCCTCACCCGCACCACACTCCCGGCCGGACCCGGTCGACCGAGGCACGGCGCACCCCGCACCGAGTCGAATCCACGGCCCACCTCCTCCCGCCGCACCGAATGCGCACGAACCACTCACAACCGACAACACCGCCGACCGACGAACACTACCCGCCACCCCCGACAAAGGCGGCGCCGACGGTCAGGGGGAGGTCGTGTAGCGGGTCGCGGCCGCCATGGCGCGCTCGTGCAGGGACGTGCGCAACGACCGGGGCGCCAGTGCCTCGGCGTCCGGGTCGAGTCGCCACAGGGCCCATTCGGCGTGGCGGGCGTCCTGGAAGGTCACTTCCAGGCGCAGTCGGCCGTCCGCCTCGGGCTCTTCGGCGCGCACGGCCAGCGCGGTGGCCAACAGTTCCTCCCGCCGTGCCGGGTTCACCCGCACCAGTACGGCGAATTGTTCGTCGGCAAGGAACTGCGCGCAGCGTTCGCGCCAGACCCGGTCCAGGTCGACCCGGTTCGGCCGCCGGGCCGGTTCGGGCAGTTCCTCGGCGGCCAGCACCCGGGACAGCCGGTAGGTGCGGTCCTCGCCGGATCGGGTGGCCAGCAGATAGCCCCGATCGCGCACGGTGACCAGGCCGATCGGGTCCACCGTGCGCCACTGCGGCTCCCGGCCGGTGGGCGCGTAGTGGATCCGGAGCCGGTGTCCGGCCAGCACCGCGCGCCGGACCTCGACCATCGCCGTACGGGACACCTCCTCGGCCGGCGACCGGCGGGAGAGCAGGTCCGTCTCCGGCTCGACGAGAAACCGCTGCGCCGCGTCGTTCGCGGTGGCCCGATGGCTTTCGGGCAGCGCGTCGACCACCTTGCGCATCGCCGAGGCGAGCGCCGACCCGAGGCCGAACACCTGCTCGCCGCGCCCCGATCCGGCGGCCAGGAGGGCAAGGGCCTCGTCGTGGTTCAGCCCGGTCAGCTCGGTCCGGAAACCGGGCGACAACACGAACCCGCCGTGCCGGCCGCGCTCGGCGTAGACCGGGACACCGGCAGCGGACAGCGCCTCGATGTCGCGCAGCACGGTGCGCGTGGACACCTCCAGCTCGTCGGCCAGCGTGGCGGCGGTCAGCCGACCGCGCTGCCGCAGCAACAACACCAGTGAAACCAACCGATCGGCGCGCACCTCGAGAATTTATCGGAATACCTGACCAAGGATGTCGTGATTCATTGCGAGGCTCTTCCCACGACGTCAGGGGCGGCCGTCGGGCCGCCGGACGTACGTACTTCCGACACCTGCGAATGGAGCCGACGTGGCGATGGAACGAACGGCAGTCAACCCGGTGACGTGGTCGACGGAGCTGGGATTCAACCAGGGAGAGGTCGTCTCCGGGCACACCCGGACCCTGTACTGCTCCGGGCAGACCGCGATGAGCGCGGAGGGCAAGCCCGAGCACGACGGGGACATGGCGGCTCAGTTGGCGCTGACCCTCGACAACCTGGAGGCCGTTCTCGGCGAGGCCGGCATGTCCCTCGCGAACCTGATCCGGCTCAACGTCTACACGACCGACGTCGATCTGCTCTTTCGGCACTACGGCGTGCTGGCGTCACGATTGGGCGCCGCAGGGGTGGCGCCGACCACCACGATGCTCGGGGTGACCCGGCTGGCGATCCCGACCCTGATGGTCGAACTGGAGGGGACCGCGGTCGCCTGACGCGACCTCGGCGCCGGGCGGGGGGCGGCGGCGAATCGCGGGGGGTTAGGTTCGTGGGCGGAGCGGTCGATCGGTCGTCGCCGTGTCCGGTGGCATCGATCGACCGCGGTTTCGTCGTCGTTGTGAGGAGTGCGTTCCATGGCTCGTGTGCCTTCCGCCGCCGTTGCCGCCGCCGGGTTGATCGGCGGGTACGCGGTTGCCCGCTTTACGAAGCGGCGACCGCTCGGCGGCGCGGTGTTGGCCGCGGCGGGTGCGGTGGCGGCCAAGGGGTGGCGGGAGCGGGCCGGTACACCGACCGCCGCCGCGCTGACCGGCCTGTACACGGTCGCGTTCGGCGCCTCGCACCCACTCGCGAAGAAGATCGGCGCCTGGCCCTCGGTATTCGCGGTGGCCGCAACGGTGGCCGCCGCGTCGTACGCACTCGCGGACCGCAAGGCATAGAACCGACCATGCCGGCTCCGAACGAGGGCACGCCACGCGCGGGTTGCGTGGCGTGCCCTCCGGCGGGTCAGCCGGCTTTGCGGTGGGGGGTGGGGTGGGGTTCCGGGGAGTCGTAGCCGGCTTCGTCGGCCTCGCGCAGGAGTGCGATCAGGTCGCTTCGGGCTCTGGCGACGCGTGAGCGTACGGTGCCGATCGGGCAGCCGGCGATGACGGCCGCCTCGGCGTAGCCGAAGTCGAGCACCTGGGTCAGGACGAATGCCTCGCGTCGGGCCGGATGCAGCGCGCCGAACAGGTCGTCGAGGGCCAGGCCCTCGTCGAAGCCGGGACGGGTGATGTCCTGGCGGCGTTCGGCGACTTCCACCCAGTCGTCGACGGCGGCGGTACGGGGCCGCGCGGCGGCCGCGCGATACCGGTCGACGACGGTGCGTCGGGCGATGGACAACAGCCAGGTCCGGACCGAGGACGACCCCGTGAAACGGGGCAGTGCCGTCCAGGCTCGCAGGTACGTCTCCTGGGTGAGGTCGTCCGCGCTCTGGACGTCGGTCAGGTAGGCGACGAAGCGCCACACGTCGCGATGTGTGCCCCGGACGAAGTCGTCCACGGCGTCCGGGTCACCGGCCGCGCCGGCGAGGGCGCGCGCGGTCAGGTCGAGGTCGGGCGTGGGATCCCCGGAGCGGCGGGAGTCGAGCGGGGTCACCGAGGCGGTGTGGTCGCCGCGCGAGGCTTCGCATGCGCGGGACGGGTCGGGCGTGGGGTGAGCGGTACGGCGCGCCGGGGGGCGCAGCATCAAGGTGGTCGCGAGGGCCGGCAGTTGGTGCTCGGGCCGGTGTTCGGGCCGGTGTTCCGGTCGGGTGACAGGGTGGAGAGCAGACATGGTCCACGTCCTCGTCGTGCGGGCGGCGATCGATCGGCGCCGGGCGGATCGATGCCGAGCGGGTGGAGGGGCGCGCACCGGGAGCCGAGTGCGGCGGTGCCTGCGACTCGGACTCGACGACGGTGCGGTGGAAGACCCGAGGACACACAGGGCCGAACACGGATATTTCGGCAACGGCGTGAAGAATCGCACCTTGGCCGCGAGAACCGGGGAACGTTTCCCGGCCACGACACCGGTGTCACTCGGGTGATCGGTACGCCTGATTCCACCGACCGCGATGCGACGACGGCCGCAGGCGCCGACGCGCCCGGGGCAGGCCCCGGATCGGGCGAGGTCACCGCGCCGAAGGCACGACGGACCCGGCCGTCCCGCGCGGGCGTGCGTGGGCCGGAGCGCACATCGGTGGACGTCGGTGGACGTCAGGCGTACAGCGCCGCCGGCGGCCCTCGACCCGGTAGCGGTCGGCTGACCCACTTGGGGACGGCCCGTACCCGACGCCGGCTCGCCCTCGGCATCGCGGGGCGGCCGGTGGCGATCGGCGACGTCCAGGCGCCGACCAGCGCGAGCACCACGCTGCCCGCCATCGTGGCGAGCAGGCGCAGCAGTCGGAAGACCGCCTTCTCGCCGTGCCGCAACCACAGGCCGCACCCGAGCGCGGCGAGCACGTGTGCGGCGAACATCCCGGTACCGCCGTGTCCCAGAACGGACATCAGCACACCGTCGTGGTTCATCCCGCCCATCGCGGAACCGGAACCGGAACCGGATCCCGAACCGGCGCCGGCCATGTGGTGCCCACCGGAGCCGGCCGCGGGCCCGCCGAAGCCGGCCGCCGCCGGGGACTGTCGGGCCAGGTCCGGGTCGAGCCGCATCCGGGTGAGCAGTTCGGCCACCGAGTGGGTCGGCGCGTCGCCGGGGCGGTCGTCGTTGCACAGCAGCACTTGGAGCCACTGGGATCGAAAGCGGGCCGCGCCGGTCGGCTCGGCGACCGGTTGCCGAGCCAGCGTGAACAACGTATGCAGACCGGCCTGGGCGGCCAGTACGGCGGCCGTGATCGCGCCCAGTCCACGTTCACGATCGGCCACGGCCCAGGCCAGTACGCCGATCCCGACCCCGGCTCCGACCGGGGCGACCCAGTGCACCGGGGCGTCGGACATCAGGGTGTGCCCGAACAGCGCGAGCAACACACAGACCACCGCGAACATCGCGGCGCGAACGGCTCGAAGCACGGACCGGGCAGGCATGGTGAGCCTCATGTTCCCATTCGCGGGCGCCGATCGGACCCGGGGGTGGCCGCCCACTTCCCGAACTTCTCCCGAACCCCGCCGAAACCCGGACCGAACCCGACTCCGGATCCCGAGCGTCCACCGGGAGTCCGGGTGGATCGTGTCGTCCGGGAACCAGGCATGATCGCCGGCCGACTACCGGGATGCCCTCGCCCGCCGACCGATCCCTGGAGCCCGATTCATGCCCGTGTTCGCCGGTGGACCCGACCCCCGGGATCGCCCCTGGCACCTGCGCCTGCGCCCGCCGTTCCGGCCGCGCATCGGCGGAGTCGCCGGAGATGCCGGAAATGCCGAAGACACCGGGATCACCCCGGATTTGCTTCCGCGCCCGACGGCGACGTCGCGTCGGGCCGGTTCGGCGCCCGGGACGGTGTTCGCCTTCCTCGGCCTGCTCCTGGTCCTGTTCGTCGTCGCGTTCACGATCGGCCGCCAGGTCGGCCCGGTGGCGCCCGACCTGCGCAAGCCGGGTCCGCCCGGGGTGCCGGTCAAGATGGGCGAGGAGGGCGGCGGGCACGGCCGGATGGGCCTGGGCGAACCCGACGGCCGCCTCCGCACCTCGGGCGCCGCCCTGTGACCACCTCGACCCGACCGATCACCACCGACGTGACCGTCTCCGGCATGACCTGCGGCGCCTGCGTGAATCGGGTCGAGCGTCGGCTGGCCCGGCTCGACGGCGTCACCGCCACGGTCAACCTCGCCACCGGCCGGGCCCGCGTCGTACACCCCGCGTCCCTGCCGGTGATCGACCTCCTCGCGGCCATCACCGCCGCCGGCTACGAGGCGACCGTGGCCGGCCCGGATTCCGCCGGCGCCGCCGCGACCGGCCCGGCCGCCGAGGCGATCGACCCCGGTCGGCGCAACCTCCTGATCGTGGCCGCACTGGCGCTGCCCGTACTGGTCCTGTCGATGGTGCCCGCGTGGCAGTTCACCAACTGGCAGTGGTTGTGCCTGACGCTGGCCGCGCCGGTGGCCACGTGGGGGGCCTGGCCGTTCCATCGTCGGGCCCTGCACGGGCTGCGCTACGCGGGCGCGACCATGGACACCCTGGTCAGCCTCGGCGTACTCGCCGCGTTCGGCTGGTCCCTGTGGGCCCTGTTCGGCGGCGGCGCCGGCGAGCCCGGGATGCGGATGCCCTTCACCCTGCTGCCGCCCGCCGCCGGCGACGAGGCGCACATGTACCTCGAAGTCGCCGTCGCCGTGCCGCTGTTCGTCCTGCTGGGCCGCCGGTTGGAGGACCGGGCCCGGACCCGGACCGGCTCCGCGCTGCGCGAGTTGGCCGCGCTCGTCCCGGACCGGGTCGCCGTCCTGCACCCGGGGCCCGGCGGGAAGACGGTCGAGGTGACCGTGCCGACCGCGTCCCTGACGGTCGGTCAGGTCTTCGTGGTCCGGCCCGGCGACCGGGTGCCCGCCGATGGCGTCGTGGTCGACGGCCGCTCCGCGCTCGACGTGTCCCACCTGACCGGGGAAAGCCGCCCGATGGAGGTCGGCCCCGACGACCAGGTGCCCGGCGGCAGCGTCAACGAGGGCGGCCGGATCACCGCGAGGGCCACCGCCGTCGGTGCGGACACCCGCCTCGCCCGGATCACCGCCGCGGTGGAGGAGGCCCAGGCCGGCAAGACCGGCGCACAGCGGCTCGCCGACCGCATCGCGGGCGTGTTCGTCCCGTCCGTACTGGCCACGGCCGTGACCGTGCTCGGCTTCTGGCTCGGCGCCGGCGGCGACCCGCAGGCCGCGGCCGGTGCGACCATGGCCGTCCTGGTGGTGGCCTGCCCGTGCGCCCTCGGCCTGGCCACACCCACCGCGATCCTGGCCGCCACCGGGCGCGGCGCGCGGCTCGGCGTACTGATCCGCGAACCCGCCGCCCTGGAACGCCTGCGCCGCGTGGGCACCGTCGTGGTCGACAAGACCGGCACGCTGACCACCGGCGGCATGAGCCTGCTGCGCTGCGTGGCCGCGCCCGACGTCGACCCGGGCGAACTGCTCGCCCGGGTGGGCGCGGTCGAGTCCGCGTCCGGGCACCCGATCGGCCGGGCCCTCACCCGCGCCGCCACCGAGCGCGCGGGCACGCTGCCGCCGGTCGCCGACTTCGCCTCGGAGCCCGGAATCGGCGTCCGCGGCCTGGTGGACGGCTCACGGGTGGCCGTCCTGCGCCCGGGCGTCGAGGACGTCACGGCGCTGCCCGCCGGCCTGCGGGCGGCGCTGTCCGAGGCGGACGCCGCCGGGGACACCGCGGTCGTCGCGACGGTCAACGGCGTGCCGGCGGGGGTGCTGGTCCTGGGCGACTCGGTACGCCCGGAGGCCGCCGCCGCGATCCGGGCGCTCGATCGGCTCGGCGTCACGGTGGTCCTGGCCACGGGCGATCGGCCGGGGCCGGCCCGGGCGGTGGCCGACGCGGTCGGGATCGACGAGGTGCTGAGCGAGTTGGACCCGCACGACAAGGCCGAACTCGTCCGCGGCCTGCGGCAGGACCAGCCCGGACGGGCCGTCGCGGTGGTCGGCGACGGCATCAACGACACGATCGCGCTCGGCGAGGCGGACCTGGGCATCGGCATGGGCGGCGGCACGGCGGCGGCGATCGGCGTCGCCGACGTGACGCTGGTGCGCGACGACCTGGGCGCGCTGGCCGACGCGATCCGGCTCTCCCGGCGCACGACCGGGACGATCCGGGCCAACCTCGGCTGGGCGTTCGGCTACAACGCGGTACTGATCCCGATCGCGGTGACCGGGCTGCTCAACCCCATGCTCGCCGCCGCCGCGATGTCGGTCAGCTCGCTCGCGGTGGTCACCAACAGCCTCCGGCTGACCCGTTTCCGGGCCGGCCGCCCCGACGACGCGAAGCGGAACCGGACATGAAGCCCCTGACCGCGCCGAAGCCCCCGTTCGTACCGAAGGCCCTGGCCGCGTTGAAGTCCGTCGCCGGCCCCGTCCTGGCCGCCGCCCTCGCGCTGACCCTGCTCACCGTCTGGACCGCGACCGGCCGCGCCGGTACCGCACCCAGGCTCTCCATCAGCGACGGTCGGGTACACCTGGCCACCAACGCCGACGCCACCTCCGCCTACTTCACCATCCGCAACACCGGCGACGCCAACGACGAACTCGTCTCCGTCAGCACCCCCATCACCACCGACGTCGGCTTCAGCTTCCACACCTACACGGGCTACGCCGGCCGCATGTGGATGACCAAGGCCCTGCCGATCCCGGCCAACGGCCTGCTCGGCATGACCGCGAGCGGCGCGAACATCATGCTCGGCACACCCCCCAAACTCACTCCCGGCCAAACCATCCCCTTCACCCTCCACTTCCGCCACAGCCCCCCGATCCACACCACCGCCGTAGTGATCCGACCGGGCACCTGGACCCCCGCCCGCACCTCCTGACCCGAAAAAACCGGTCGGTCATCCCCGATGAGATGGTCCAAACTCGCCCAATGACCGACGAAGCCGCAGCCGAAGCCACAACCGCGACCCCAGCCCAAGCCCAAGCCGACCACGAATCCGCGATCCGAGCCGCCGTCACCGGCGAGCTGCAACTGCTCGATCCCGCCGTACGACGCTCCCGAAAAGCCGTGTCCGCACTTCTCGACCCCGACTTCGTGGAGTTCGGACGCTCCGGACGCCGCTGGGACCGCGACAGCACCCTCGAGGCCCTGGCCACCGAGGAGCCGATCCGAACGACCGTGTCCGCGATGTCCGGCACCCTCCTGGCCCCGAACCTGGTCCACCTGACCTTTCGAACCGAGTCCACCGACCGGCACACCCTCCGCAGTTCCCTGTGGCGCCACTCCCCGGAGGGCTGGCGAATGTACTTCCACCAGGCCACGCCCACCTCCGCCGGCACCAGCCACTGGCGCGTGTCTTCAGGCATCGAGCCGGATTAGCATGGACGTGCGACGTGATCTGCGAGCGGCCCGCCCGAAAGCCGGCGCCGCCCGGGAGCGCAGCGGGGGGCGGGTGCGATGCGAGCTGTGGATGCGGGTGGGTCGTTGGCCCGGCTCGCGCGCGATGCGCGGGCACGGGAGCGGGAGTTGCGGCGGGAGTGGGTGGCCGCCCGTCGGACGGCGCTGCGGTTCGAGGCCGCGTCGGCGGCCGAACAGCGGGTCGTGGCGCACCTGTTGCTGTTGCTCGGCTACGGATGGCGGCTGCTGGCCGACCGACGTTGGCCCGGCACTCGGGCGGCCAACGTCGACCTGGTGCTGGTCGGGCCCGGCGGGATCCACGTGGTCGACGTCAAGAACTGGCGCGACGCCCCACGGGTCGCGGACGGGCATCTGTTCGCGGGCGAGCGGGCCCGGGACGACGAGGCGGCGAAGCTGTTGGCGATCACCCGAATCGCCGAGGAGGCGGTGGGGCCGCTGGGCATCTCGCCCGTGGCGGTGCAGCCGCTGATGGTGTTCGCCGGCCACCGGGTCGACGCCGTCCTCGGCCGGATCCGGCTGCTCGGCGAGGCGCAGGTCGGGCCGGATCTGGCAGCCCTCCCGGCCCGCCTCGACCCGGGCGCCGTGGCGGCGATCGCGGACCGGCTGGCGCGGGTGTTCCCGGCGTACGAGGACACCGTCCGGGCACCCGTCGACCCGGTGCCGCCCGGGCCGCGCGACGGGGCGTTCGATCCGCGCGAGTTCGCCGCCGCCACGCTGCGCGCCGCCCGACTCGGGCCGATCGAGCGGTGGATGACCTACCTCGACCCCGGCCAGTGCGACCTGGTCCGCGCCGACTGGCCCGGCCCCGCGCGGATCACCGGCCCGGCCGGGACCGGCAAGACCGTGGTCGGCCTGCATCGGGCCGCCTACCTGGCCCAACACGGCGCGGGCCGGGTTCTGTACGTGACCTTCACCGCGAACCTGCCCCGCGTACAACGCACGTTCCTGGCCGACCTGGCGCCGGTCGCGGTGGATCGGGTGGACTTCCACACCATTCACTCCTGGGCCCTGCGCTTCCTCGACGAACACGGCGCCCGACCCCCCGGCCTCGACGCCGCCCGCGCCGCGGCCGCCTTCGACCGAGCCTGGTCCGAAACCCGAACCGAGACCCGAGAGACCCGCACCCACGAACGCCTCACCCGCATCGCCGCGTCCCCCGCCTACTGGCGCCAGGAGATCGACCACCTGATCAAGGGCCGAGGCATCGAGACCTCCGCCGAGTACGCCCGCCTGCCCCGCCCCGGCCGCCGAACCCGACTGACCCGCGCCGGAGACCACGACGCGGTATGGCGGTTGTACCGGCGCTACGAGCAACTACTGCGCGCCGAAGGCATCTCCGACTTCAACGACGTCCTGACCGCCGCCCTGCGCCAGGCACGCCGGCGGCCCCGGGTCGCATCGCCCTACACCTCCGTGATCGTCGACGAGGTACAGGACCTCACCCTGGTGGGCGTGCGCCTGCTGCGCACGCTGGTCGGCGACGCGCCCAACGGCCTGTTGCTCATCGGCGACGGCCAACAGGCCGTCTACCCGGGCGGGTTCCGCCTCGCCGACGCGGGCCTGGTGATCCCCGACGAGCACACGCACGTCCTGCGCCGCAACTACCGCAACGCACCGGACATCGTCCGCGCCGCACTCGAGGTGGTCGCGTCGGACGGCTACGAGGACCCGGCACTCGGCCGCGTCACCGCCCCACGCCCCCTCGAATTCGCAAACCGGACGCGCGCTCCAAACACGCCGGCCGAGCCCAACCCCGCCGTCACCCGGGCGAACCTCCCCTCACCCGCCGACCACGACGCCGCCCTGCTCACCACCCTGCTCGCCGACCCCCGCGCCTGGCCCGACACCGCCGTCCTGTGCCGATCCGGCGCCGACGTCGTCCACTACGCGGATCTGCTCGCACGGGCCGGAATCCCGGTATGCCCCCTGGCCCGCTACGAGGGCCGCACCACCGCCGGCGTCAAGGTCGGCGGCTACATCCGAGCCAAGGGGTTGGAGTTCAAGCACGTCCTGCTGCCGAGATACGACCTGGCCCACCCCACCGGCGACCGAGGCGGACTCGCGGCCCGAGAGCGCGCGGAGGCGGCCCGACGCCGGCTGTTCATCGCCATGGTCCGCGCCCGCGACACGCTGTGGCTGGGCCACGTCACCCCCGCTTCGACCCCGAACCCGCCCACTCCACCGAGTCATCCCACCCGCCCCATCCGGTAAGCACTGCCCCGACACGGTCACCGGGGCCGATCGGGGACAATGGACGGATCGCCCCGAGCCGACCGCGTCCCCCTCGCCCGGCTCCCCCGCCCCGTCAGGAGTCCCCGCACCGTGCCCGAGCAGCGCGAGCCCGCAGCACCCGGCCCCGACCCGGTCCTCGTCGACGGGCGTGCCCAGGCCCTGCGCGCCGACTGCGCGAACTGCTTCGCGCTGTGCTGCGTCGCGCCCGCCTTCGCCGCCTCGGCCGACTTCGCCATCGACAAGCCCGCCGGCCGCCCCTGCCCGAACCTGCGCACCGACGACTTCGGCTGCGGCGTACACACCCGCCTGCGCACGATCGGCTTCACGGGCTGCACCGTCTACGACTGCTTCGGCGCGGGCCAGAAGGTCGCCCAGGTCACCTACGCCGGCCGGGACTGGCGCCGGGCGCCGCACACCGCGCAGCAGATGTTCCGGGTCTTCCCGGTCATGCGTGACCTGCACGAACTGCTGCGCTACCTGAACGAGGCGCTGTCCCTGCCGGCCGCACACCCGGTACACGCCGACCTCGGCGCCGCCTACGACGAGACCGAGCAGCTGACCCTGGGCAGCCCCGCCGACCTGCTGCGGGTCGACATCATGGCGCTGCGGCAGCGGTACAACCCGCTGCTCCTGCGCGCGAGCGAACTGACCCGCGCGGCCGTCCCGGGCCGCAGGAAGGACCGCCGGGGCGCGGACCTGATGGGGGCCCGCCTGGGGGGCATCGACCTGCGCGGCGCGAACCTGCGCGGGGCGTACCTGATCGGCGCCGACCTGCGCGGAGCCGACCTGCGCCTGGCCGACGTGATCGGCGCGGACTTCCGCGACGCGGACCTGCGCGACGCCGACCTGCGCGACGCCCTCTACCTGACCCAGTCCCAACTCGACGCCGCCAAGGGCAACCCCCGAACCAAACTGCCCGCCGCCTACACCCACCCCGCCCACTGGACGCAGACCCGGTGAAACACCCTCACCCGCCGGCGCACGCTCACGGGTAGGTCCTGCGGATCTGGTAGATACCCGGCGCCACCCGGTTGGAGTGGGAGCGGATCAGGGCGGCCAGGGTGTCCGGCCAGACGGTGGTGCGGGACCAGATGACGCCCGCCAGCACGGGAATGTCCAGGTGGTCGACCCGGGACAGGTCGGTGTCGGAGGCGTCGACGGGCTCGGCGCGGATCTCCTCCTCCAGGCACGAGGCGAGGCGGGCCGCGGAGCCCGCCGCCGCAAGGGCCGCCGCGGCAGGGATCGTTCGGCCCGGCTCGGCCGATTCGCGGAGGCGTTGCTGGGCGGCGTCCAGGGCGCGGCCGCTGTCGGCCAGTGCGGTGCCCAGGGCCTCGGCGAGTACGCCCGGCCGCGAGGGGACGAGGGTCGGGAGCGGAGTGAGGCGGTTGCCCAGGCAGCGGGCCTGACCGGCGGCCAACGACAGGGCGATCAACGCCTCCGTCCGGCGGTGCCGGCCGTCGCCCCGGCACGCCGACTCCAGCACCCGAAACGCCCGGCCCACCGCCGCCCGATGCCCGAGGACCCGCCCGCGGATGTCCCGGGCCCGGGCACGCAGCACGATCGCGGTCCGCGCCGGGCAGCGGTCCTGCGATACGAGCAGCTCCGCGTGCGCGCTCGGCCCGTGCTCGTACCGGTCGCACAGGGCCCGGCCCAACTCGTCGCCCAGGTGCGCCCAGGCCAGGCGTGCGGCGGCCGGGTCGGCATCCGGGTCCGCGGTCGACAACACGCGCAGATCGTGCTCGGTGAAGGCACGTCGTTCCTCGTCGGAAATGTTCATCGGGCCGCCTCCTGCTGTCGCAAGTCGAACCGCCACGTCGAACCGCACGTCGAGCCAGAGGGCCGAACAGAAAGGGGCAGGAGGAAACGAACCGAAGCACGAGCCGGCGGAATCTCGGGGACGAGAAAGGCGCTTTATGAATGAAGCCGCACCTTGTCCGCGTGCTTCAAGGTATCAGCCGACCCCCGGTTTGCTCCATGGATGCGACACCCTGGGTTACCCCATGGATCTTCCGCGTCACCGTTTCCCGCCGGGCGCACGCATGGCGCGCGTCGAGCGCACGTCGAGCGCACCCCCGGTTCACGCCGCCCGCAGCACCTCCGCCAGCGCGTCCAGCGTGCCCGGCCAGGCGTGTCCGGGCGAGGCCGCGAACCCGACGAGGATGCCCTCCTCGGGGGCCGGCCCGTGCCACAACTCCCGTACGCCGCGCAGTGCCATCCCGCACGCCGCGGCGCGCGCGAGCACCAGGTCCTCGTCCGGGCCGCCCGGCGGCAGCGTCATCAGTACATGCAGCCCGGCCGGCACACCGCGGAACTCCCGCCCGAAAGCCGCCCGTTCGGTGCCGAAGCGGCGCACGAGGAGTTCCCGTCGACGGCGATAGCTCAGCCGGGCCGCGCGCACGTGCCGCTCGTAGTCGTGCCGGTTCAGCAGATCCGCCAGCACCGACTGGCCCAACCCCTGGGTGTGCCAGTCGGCCCGGTGCTTGGCCCGCACCACCGGTTCGACCAGGTGTCCGGGCAGGGCCAGCCAGGCCAGCCGCAGCCCCGGCCCCAACGTCTTGGACACCGACCCGCAATACGCCACATGCTCCGGCGCCATGCCCTGCAACGCGCCGACGGGCTGCCGGTCGTAGCGGAACTCGCCGTCGTAGTCGTCCTCGACGATCAACGCGCCACTCGCCCGCGCCCACGCGCACACCCGGTGCCGGCGTCCGGGTCGCAACGGCACACCCGTCGGATACTGGTGCGCCGGCGTCAACACCACCGCGCCCAGCGCCGGATCGGCCAGCCGCTCGAAGCGCGCGCCCTCGGCATCCACGGGCAGTGGCACCACCGCCGGCCCGGCGCGGCGGATCACGTCCCGATACACGTTGTGCCCGGGGTCCTCCATCCCCACCGCACGCACCCCGGCCTCGGCCAGGACGCTCGCGAGCAGCCCGATCGACTGGTAGAAGCCCGTGGTGATCACGATGCGATCGGGCGTGGTCAGCACGCCTCGAGTACGGCCGAGGTGTTCGGCCAGCGCGGTGCGCAGTTCGAGCCGGCCCTGCGGATCGCCGACGCCGTGCACCGCGAGCGGCGCGGCGGTGGTGAGTACCCGGCGGGTGGCGCGCAGCCACGCGGCGGTCGGGAAGGCCGATACGTCCGGCAGGCCGGGGCGCAGGTCGAACCGGGGCGCGCCGGCCTCCGGCGCGCCGTGTGAGGTCTCCGGTCCGGCCGGCCCGGGCAGGTCTGCGACCCGGGTGGCGGCTCCCTGACGGGCGATCAGGAACCCTTCGGCGACCAGCTGGTCGTAGGCCGCGGTGACCGTCCCGCGCGCGAAGCCCAGGTCGGCGGCGAGCCCGCGCGTGGACGGCAGCGCGGCACCGGGCGCCAGCCGCCCGCCGCGGATCGCCGCCCGCAGGGCCCGCTCCAGACCGACCCTGCGGCCCTCGGCGGTGTCCACGTCGACGTGCAGGTCGATCGCGGCGGCCACACCGCCCGCGCCGGGCCCACCGGCCGCCTCACCCACTTCGCCCACCGCGCCCACCGCGCCCACCGCGCCCACGAAACTGGACCAATCCTTCGGCATTTCACTGGATCTTAACCCTGGTCCGGTAGCCCGCGTAGCGTCTACGTCATCACGACCGGCTACACCGGAACAACGTTTCCCCTCGCCCTCAAGGACCCGCCCGATGATCGTGTTCGCGCATCTCAGTGACACCCACCTCGACGGCAGCCGGCGGGCCGCCAAGCGCACCCGCGCGACGATGGAGCACCTGAACACGCTCCCCTTCGACCTGGACGCGGTCCTGGTCACCGGCGACATCGTGGACCACGGCCTGCCCGCCGAATACGACGAGGCCCGCGCGGTGTTGGCGTCCCGGCACCCGCTGCTGATCCTGCCCGGCAACCACGACGTACGCGGCCCCTTCCGGAAGGGGCTGCTCGACGAGCCCGCCGACGACGCCCCGATCAACCGGGTGCATCGCACGGAGCGCGCGGTGTACGCGCTGTGCGACTCGTCGATCCCGGGCCGCGACGACGGTCTGATCCCCGACGAGACGCTGACCTGGTTGACCGGGGTGCTGGACGAAACCCCGTCCTCCGTACCGGTGTTCGTGGCGTTCCACCACCCGCCGGTGGAGTTGGGCATTCCGACCATCGACGCGATCCGCCAGTTCGGCGCGGACCGCCTCGCCGCCGTGGTCGCCGACCGGCCCAACGTGGCCGGACTGCTGTGCGGGCATGCGCACACGCCCGCGGCCACCACGTTCGCCGGCAAGCCGTTGATCGTCGCGCCGGGCGTGGTCTCCACCGTCAACCTGCCGTGGGAGCGCGCCGACGAGGACGCGCCGTTCGTCGACGTGGACATCCCGCCCGCGCTCGCATTCCACATCCTGGACGACGCCGGCCGGCTCACCACACATTTCCGCACCGTGGTCTGATCGCCCGATAGCGTGCCACGGTACGCCAATCGGAGCGAAGGGGGCCGCTCATGTTCGAACGACGCCGGCAGGACCCGGGGGGCGCGGGCGGGGTCGGTTTCACGGCGGGCCCGGCGCGGGTGCTCGCGGCGGCGGGCAGCGTGGTCGGCACCCGGTATCGGGCCAACTTCGACGTGTTCGGCCTGGACCCGGACCTGCGCCTGGCCGCCGTGGTCGACGGCATGGGCGACGGGCCCGGGAGCACGGCGGCCGGACGGATCACCATGACCGGGTTCACCGAGACGGTCCGCCGCGCCGTGCACGGGGGCGGCGCGGCGGACCCGGCGGCGTTGCGGGCGGGCGTGGCCGCCGTCCAGGACCGGGTGCTGGCCGCGGCCCGCGACCTGGACGGGGTCACCGGCTGCACGCTCACCGCGCTGGTCGCCGACGCGGGCGCGGCGAGCGACCCGGAGGGCGCCGCATGGCTGGTCCAGATCGGCGATTCGCGCGTGTATCGCCTGCGGGCCGGATACCTCGAGTTGCTGACGGTGGATCACACCGAGGCGTGGTTGGGCGCCGTCTACGGCTGGTACCCGGCCGACTCGCCGCAGGCCGCCGCCGCGCGTTATCGACTCGGCCGCTATCTCGGGCACCCGGGTCGGCCCGAACCGGACGTGCTCAACGTGACGTTGCGTCCGGGCGACGTGTACCTGCTGTGCACCGACGGTGTCGCCGAACAGGTGGACTACCGCACGCTCGGCCGACTGCTCGCCGCGCCGGGGGAGCCCGCGGGAATCGTCGAGCGCCTGCTCACCGCGACCCTGGACGCGGGCGGCCACGACAACGCGACCGCGATCGTGCTCCGCGTGGAGGAGTCGGCGGCGGGGTCGACACACTGACCGCGTGAGGGTTGCCGTCGGCACCGAACACGGCCCGGATTCGTGCGAGGATTCCCGGACATGCGGCAGTCGCCCCCGAGCGAAGGACGAACTCCCATGCAGGACGAGAAGATCGGCGAATACCTGGCCCGGCTCGCCGACCGGGTGCCGGCGCCCGGCGGCGGCGCGGCGGCCGCGCTGCACATCGCGCAGGCCACCGCGCTGCTCGGGATGGTGGCCCGCTACACCACGGGCGAGCAGTACACCGAGCACGCCACGTCGATCGCCGAGGTGATCTCGCTGACCGACGAACTGCGGGCCATGGCACTGCGCTTGGCCGAGGCGGACGCGGCCGCGTTCACCGCGGTGACGGAGGCGTACAAGCTGCCCCGGGAGACCGCCAAGGAGGTCTCCGACCGGTCGGCGACCGTGGCCGTCGCGCTGGTCGGCGCGGCCAAGCCGCCGGCCGAGGTGATCGTCCTGGCCTCGGCGTGTGTCGAACTGGCCGAGAAACTGCTGCCGATCGCGAATCAGACGGTGATCACCGACGTGGCCGCGGCGGTCGAGGCGGCGCGGGCGGCGGCGACCACGTCCAGGGTGAACATCGAGGTCAACCTCAACAGCATCAGGGACGAACAGGTCCGCGCCGAACTCGCCGCGCAGACCGCCCGCGTGGACGACATCACGACCCGCGCCGACGAGGTCACCAAGGCGGTGCGGGCGGTGGTATCCGGCTGAGGCGGCGATCGGGGCGGGGCCGGTTCCGGCGCCGCCCCGATCGCCTCACCACCTCGCGACGCGGCGTCCCTCGTGCTCGTGCCAGCGGCCCGGGAGGTCGATGATCTGGGCGCCGGCGCCGATGAACCGATCCGCGATGGCGCGTGCCCGCTCGGGGTCGAGCGAGAAGACCCACAGGCCGGGGATCAGGACGATCCGGACCGCGCCGGCCAGCACATGGACCAGCAGTTGTTCGAGGGCGGGTCGTTCCTCACGCGAGGAGACACCGTTGTCCAAACACACCACCGGCCGACTCAGCCCGATGCCCTGCGCGTACGCCGTCAGCGCGTTGCGGTGGGCGGCCATCTCCCACGGGTCACGCGGGTAGCACCGCAGGTAAGCGACCGGCGCGCCGACGTGCGGAGGGGAGACGGTCGTCATGGCGACTGATTCCTTTCCGGCGATCGGCACGGACCCGCGGTCCCGCCTGAGCGCAAGTGAACACCTTCCCCACCCCAGAGGTCTATACCAATATTGTCATTCCTGGGTAACTCCCGGGCATCGGCCCACCGTGGCGGCCGTCGCGGCGTCCCCGTCGTCTTGCCTCGACAAGTCGTACCGTGAAGGCATGAGCACCAACGACCCGGGCGGCCCGGGTCCCGGGGGTGCCACCCCGAACGGGCCGGTCCCGTCCCAGCGCCGCCGCCGCAAGCGCTACTTCGTGATGATGGGCGTGTGCCTGGTGCTGTTCCTGCTCGCCGGCACGGTGGTCTACCGCTGGTCGTTCCCGGCCGCCGCCGGCATGACGATCGTCGCGATGGCGATCCCCCCGTTCGCCGCGATCGTGGCCAATCGCCGCGAGCGGGGCGACCGCTGGTGGGACGAGTGACGCGCCCCGTCGGTCACGGATCGGTTCCGACGCGGTGACAACCCGGAAGGCGACGAACCATCGCCCCCTCCCGGTCCGTCCCTCCCGACGACCCGCGAACGCGCGGGGTGTGGGGGGAAGGACGGACATGGCCGGCAACGCGGGCATACAGGCGGCACGACGGGGCGCGACACCGCGGGACGACCTGCTCGACCGAACGATCCCCGCAGAGCACACGATCCCGGGCGAGCGCGTCGACCCGGGCGGGGTGCGCCGAGTCGGCCGGGCCGCCCGACAGGGGCTGCTCCTGCTGCTCCTCGTCGTGGTCGCGGCGGGCCTCGCCGCCCTCTACCCGGACCAGGCGCACCAGGCGTTCGACCGATCCCGCCCGCTCCTGGACCTGATGCTCGGCCCGCTCGGCGACGTGCGCTGAACCGGGCGCGCCGGATGGGCGTGGTTCGGCGGGAGAGCGGCAACCGCGCAGTAGGGTCGGTGGCCGAGCGGCCGGGCCGGGCCCGATCGCGCGAGTCGGGAAAGGACGCAGTCATGGCACCAGTCATCGCGGTCACCGGAGCGAGCGGGCAGATCGGCGGCCGGGTCGCCCGGCGGCTCGCCGAGGCCGGCGCGACGCAACGATTGGTGGGACGTGATCCGTCCCGACTGCCCGAACTGGGCGGCGCGACCCCGGCGCCGCCGGCGACCTACGCCGACGGCGAGGCGATGCGCAGGGCGCTGGACGGCGCGAGCGTACTGTTCCTGGTCTCCGCCCGGGAGAGCGCCGATCGGGTCCGCGAGCACATCTCGGTCGTGGACGCCGCGGTCGCCGCCGGGGTGCACCGCATCGTCTACGTGTCCTTCCTGAGCGCCGCCCCCGACGCCACCTTCACCTTCGCCCGCGACCACTGGCACACCGAGCAGCACATCCGCGACTCGGGACTGCGGCACACCTTCCTGCGCGACAGCCTGTACCTGGCCGGGCTGCCCGCCATGGTCGGACCCGACGGCATCATCCGCGGCCCGGCCGGCGACGGTCGGGTCTCGGCGGTGGCGCACGCGGACATCGCGGACGCCGCGGCGGCGGTCCTGCTCGGCGGCGACGCGCACGACGACCTCACCTACGACCTCACCGGCCCCGAGGCGATCACCCTGACCGAGGCCGCGGCGGTGCTCACCCGCTTCGCCGGCCGGCCGATCGGCTACGTGCCCGAGACCCGCGACGAGGCGTACGCCTCACGCGCCCGCTACAACGCGCCGGCCTGGGAGATGGCCGGCTGGGTGAGCTCCTACGAGGCGATCGCGACCGGCGAGATGAGCAAGGTCTCCAACGCGGTACCGATGCTCACCGGTCGCCCGGCGCAGAACCTGGCCGGCTGGCTGACCACCCACCCGCAGTCCTGGAGCCACCTCAAGCCCTGAACCCCCCGCGACCGGCACGTCGGGTCGCTCCCCCGACCGGCCGCGCCCGGGTGCGAGGCGCCGGCAGGACGGGTCTGCTGGGGCTATGCACCCCACACACCCGATCATCGAGCTGACCGAGCTACTGATGCGCGAGACCGATCTGCCCCAGGATCGCGCGAACGCTCTCGTACGCCGCATCTGGGACGCGGGCGTGGCCGAGGGCACTCGGCGGATGATGGACGACCTCGCCGCCGCCAACCGCGAGAGCGAGGAACTGCGCCGCGCCCTGGACGACGAGTGAGCCCGCCGCGTCCGAAGGCGTGGTGTCCCCGCTCGGGGCCGGACCGGGACACCACGCCCGCCCGTGACGCGGATGACGCGCCTACAGCGGCAGCGTGCCCGCGAGCTGGTTGACGTGGTTCAGGTTGTTGAGGCCGTCGGGATAGACCGAACGGGGCACCCCGGCGACCTGGCCGGTGTTCGGGGTGGGCTCCTGCGCGGAGGCGGCGGACGCGCCGAAGGTCACGGCGAGGGCGGTGCCGGCCAGAGCGGCGGCGGTGATGCGCTTGATCATGTCCCGCCCAACGAGGGCCCGCCCACTTGGTCACCGGGCCGCGCGTCGGCGGCTCCCGGTTCACCTGATCGGCGTCGGTAGCCCGGCCCGGAGGGGGAACCGGAGCACGGACACCGAGGAGGAGGGCCGATGCCGGCGGCGCACACCACCCACCCGCAACTGGCCGGATGGTGGCAGGACACCATGATCCGCGAGGGCCGGCTGCCGATGACCCTGGCGTTCGCGTCGCTGCTGCTCACCTTCCTGATCACGCGCACCATCACCCGGCTGATCCGGGCCGGGCGCGGCCCGTTCCGCAACCTCGACAGCGGCGGGGTGCACATCCACCACGTGGTCCCGGGCATCGTGCTCGCCCTGATCGGCGGCTTCGTCGGCGTCGGGTCCGGCGAATACCTGGTCGGCCGCGCGGTCGCGGGGGTGCTGCTCGGGATCGGCGCGGGGCTGGTCCTGGACGAGTTCGGGATGATCGTGCACCTGGCCGACGTGTACTGGTCCGAGCAGGGCCGGATCTCGATCGAGGCCACCGTGCTGACGATCGCCGCGGTCGGCCTGGCGGCGAGCGGATTCGTGCCCTTCGACGCGAAGCCCGAGGGAGACAGCGTCGACGATCGGGTGGTGTGGGTGATCGTGCTGCTCCTGGACATCGCCATGGCCGCGATCACCTTCGCCAAGGGCAAGGTCGGTACCGGCGTGATCGGCGTGTTCATCCCGATCGTCAACATCGTCGCGGCGATCCGACTGGCCCGCCCCGGCTCGCCGTGGGCCCGCCGACGCTACCGTGACCGCCCGCGAAAGTTGCGCCGCGCCCAGGCCCGGGCCGCGCGCCACGACGCCCGCTGGGGCCCGATCCGCCACCGCTTCGAGGACACCATCGCGGGCAGCCTGATCCCGACCCCGCCCGCCCCGACGCCGCCCCGGGAAGCCCGCCGGCGGGTCACGGTGACCGGCACCCGGCACACCTGGACCCGCCCGGCCGCCGACCCGAACTGACGCCCGGCGCGCACCGGTTACGGCCGACGGGGTCAGCGGCCCGGGGTCGATCCCCCCGGGGCCGCCGGGCGTCTTCGGGCGGCCAGGACCGCGATGTCGTCCTCCGGCTTGTCGGTGATCATCCGGGCGATCACCGTGTCCACCAGGCGCACCAGCGGAGTCTCCGCGGTCAGTCCCACCCGGGTCAGTCGTTGCAGCGACTCGCCGATGTCCTCGCCCCGGCGCTCGACCAGGCCGTCGGTATACATCACCAGGACCCGGTCCGGATCGCTGCGGCGCCGTACCGAGCCGTAGCCGCCGAAACCGGTGCCCAGCGGCGGTCCGACCGGCACGTCGACCAGTTCGGCCGCGTCGCCCGGGCCGACCAGGAGCGGCGGCAGGTGGCCGGCGCTGGCGAAGGTGACCGTGTCCGTCGCCGGGTCGACCAGGACCAGCAGGCAGCTGGCCACCCGTTCGATGCCCGCCTTGGTGCTGGTGCGGTCCACCGCGGCCAGGATCTCGTGCGGCTCCAGGTCGGAGCGGGCCTGTACCCGCAGCAGCGCCCGGAACTGGCTCATCTCCACGGCGGCCTGCACGCCGTGTCCCATCACGTCGCCGACCGCGAGCAATGTGCGGCCCCCGCTCAGCGCGACCGCGTCGTACCAGTCGCCGCCCACCTCGACGCTGCTGCCCGCGGGCCGGTAGCGCGAGGCCAACTCGATGTCCGGGTGCGGCGCGTCGGGCGCGGCGAGCAGCGCGTGCTGCAGGGCCAGTGCGATGTCGTGCTCGTGCGCGTAGCGGCGGGCGTTGTCCACGCTGATCGCCCCGCGCCGGGCCAGGTCGCGGGCCAGGATCACGTCCTCGGGAGAGAACTCGTCGGCCGCGCCGTGCCGGGACATGGTGACCATGCCGATCGCACTACCCCGGGCGACCAGCGGCAGCGCCACCACCGAGTGCAGGCCCACCGAGCGGAACACCGCGAGTCGGTCGGGGCTGGACACCTGCCGGGCCATCTCCTCGTCGGCCGCCCGGTTGACCACCACGGGGCTGCGTTCGCTGAGCGCGCGCGGCACCATCGAGCCCTGCTGGTAGTCCACGTTCTCGCCGGGTTGGCGCAGGATCGCCGCCTGTTCGGCCATACCGGGCCGGTGCGAGAGCGCGGCGCGCCACATCCGGACCAGGTCGAGCGGTTGGTGCGGGGTGCCGTTGGCGCCCTCGACGGCGAACACGTCCACCGTGGCCACATCGCTCAGCTCGGCGACGAACAGCTCGGCCAACTCCTCGCAGGTCTCGACCAGATCGAGGGTGGTGCCGACCCGGGTGGCGGCGGCGTCCAGGACCGCGAGCCGGCGCCGGGCCGCGTCCAGCTCCAGCTGGGTGCGCCGGGACTCGGACACCTCCAGGAGCACGGCCGCCAGACCGACCACCTCGCCCTCGTGCTCCAGGCGGTGGTAGGCGCCGTGCCACCAGCGGCGGCCGGGCGGGCCCGCGTGCGTGGTCCCGGAGGAGGTGGCCTCGCGGGGCACGCCGTCGCGCAGCACCGCCCGGAGCACGTCCTCCTTCGCGTCCAGGTCGGGCAGCACCTCGCCGATGGTGCGGCCCAGGTGCACCTCGGCCGGCAGGCCGTTCATCCGCGCCAGCGCCGGATTGACATAGAGGTAGCGCATGGTCGGGCTCATCACCCCCACCGCCGCCGGCGTGCCGTCGAGCAGGCCCTGCAACACCGCGTAGGCGCCGACATCGCGCACATCCCCCGCGCGTGTGCCCACCAGTCGTGCCACCGCGCCGGTCACGGCGTCGACCTCCGGCACCATCATCGGCGGGTCCGCGTACTCGTCCAGCGCCACGCCTGTCCTCTCCGGCCCCGAGGCCGATCGGGCGCCCGGCCCCCGAAGCCGTCCCATCGGCTTCCAGTCTGGGCCACGGCGACCCGAACGCGCGAGCGGCAGGCCGCACTGCGTTACCTCATCGTGGCCAGGATCTCCTCGACCGTCGCCATCGTGGTACCCGGGTGCAGGAACGCGAAGCGGGCCACGGTCTCCCCCTCCCAACCGGTCGGGGTGACGAAACCGACCTGGCCGGCCAGCAGGCGGCGGGACCAGTCGAGGTAGTCGTCCGGGCCCCAACCGGTGCGCCGGAACAGCACCGCGGACAGCTCCGGGTCGCGGATCAGCTCCAGCCCGGGGGTGGCCCGGATCAGCTCGGCGGTGTCCCGGGCCAGGGTCAGTGCGGTCTCGATGGCCTCGGTGTACGCGTCGGTGCCATGCACGGCGAGGGAGAACCACAGCGGCAGGCCGCGGGCGCGCCGGGTGAGGTGGTACGCGTAGTCGGTCGGGTTCCACTCCTCGGGCGCGTCGGTGTGCAGGACGTCGAGGTAGGACGCGTCCTGGGTGTGCACGCCGCGGGCCGGGCCCGGGTTGCGGTAGATCAGCGCCGCGCAGTCGAACGGCGCGAACAGCCACTTGTGCGGGTCGACGACGAACGAGTCGGCGAGTTCGATCCCGTCGTAGCGGGCCCGCACGCTCGGCGCGAGCAATCCGGCGCCGCCGTACGCGCCGTCCACGTGGAACCACAGGTCGCGCTCGCGGGCCACCGCACCGATCCCGGCCAGGTCGTCGATGATGCCCGCGTTGGTGGTGCCGGCGGTGGCCACCACGCCGACCACGTCGTGCGCCTCGGGGTCGGCGTCCAGCCCGGCGCGCAACGCCTCGCCGGTGAGGCGGTGGTCGGTGGTCCGCACCACGAGCGCGTCCATGCCGATGATCCGCAGCGTGTTGCCGATCGAGGAGTGCGCCTGGTCACTGACCGCGATCCGCAGCCGGTCCCGCGCGCCGGTCCCGGTCCGCCGCCGGCCCATGTCCCGGGCCACCACGAGCGCGGACAGGTTGCCCGCCGAGCCGCCGCTGACGAAGCAGCCGCCGGCGCTCGCGGGCAGCCCGGCCAGGTCGGCGATCAGCCGCAACACCTGGTTCTCCGCGGCCACCGCGCCGGCCGCCTCCAGCCACGAGATGCCCTGGAGGGACGCGCACGAGACGACCATGTCGAACAGCAGCGCGGCCTTGGTCGGCGCGGCCGGGATGAAGGAGAGGAAGCGCGGGCTGTCGCAGGAGATGACCGCCGGGGCGAGCTGGTCGGCGTAGATCGCCAACACCTCGCCCGGGTCGTTGCCCCGCGCGCCGATCAGGCCGTCGAGCGCGCGGTCGAGCTTGTCCTTGCGGCCGGGGTGGTCGAGCGGGACCGGGTCCAGGGCGAGCCGTTCGCGCATGTAGTCGAAGACGAGGTCGGCGAGCGCGGGGTCGTACCGGTGCATGGACATGGGCGTGGGGGTGCTCGGCGTCGGCATGGCGGTGCTCGGCATTCTCTCGGCGCGGTCGCGCGGCGTCCCCGCCCGGGGGCGGCGGGGTCGCGACGACGGAATTCGGGGCGCCGGGGGTCCGCACCGGCAGCTCAAACCCTACGTACGGGTGTGCGATCCGGCCAAGAGCGTGATCATGCGCGTTCGTGGCGATCTATTGCGTCTCCACTCCCTGCCACGTCGTTCCATTGCGCCTGACCAGCCGGGAAAGCACGACACAGCTCTTCGAGCGCACCACGAAGGGCTCTGCGGCGATCCGCTCCAGGACCTGCTCGAAGTGTTGTACATCGGCCGCGAGCAGGTGGATCACCGCATCCGCGTCGCCGGTGACGGTGCTGGCCGAGACCACCTCGGGGAACTTGGCCAGCGCGCGCCCGATCTCGCTGGGCGAGGTACGCCCGACGCAGTACAGCTCGACGAACGCCTCGGTGGTCCAGCCGAGCGCGGCGGGTTCGACCGACGCGGAGAAGCCGGTGATCACGCCGGTGGCGAGGAGGCGGTCCACCCGGCGCTTGACCGCGGACGCGGACAGGCCGACCCGGGTGCCGATCTCGGCGTAGGTCGAACGCGCGTCCTCGATGAGCGCGGTGATGATCCGGCTGTCCAGCGGGTCCAACGCCATCGGTGGCTCTCCTCGGTGCGGTCGGCGGGGCGGGGTCGGGGGTCCGGTGGGCCGGGCACAGTGACGGTAGCCCACCCGGTGCCCGGATCCGATTCGTTCGCGACAGCCGCTCTCCGCGGTCGAGGCGGCGGCGCCGGCGGTCGGCGGACGAGCGGGCCCGGGGGTGGCGCGGGGAGTCCGCTTCGTGGCGTGAACGGCCATCAGCACGAGGGTGTAGCCGCGCCTAGCGTGAAGTGGCCGGCACACCGTACGCGTGCCGGTTGATCATGAACTGGCCGGCAGATCGGAAAGGCACCGGCTTTTCCGGACATCCGCTACGGGGAGACGACATGAGCATCAAGGTCACCGTGATCTATCACGACACCGACACGTGCGTACGCGCGCTGGCCGACGCGGTCGCCGCGGTCGCCTGGAACACCGGTGCCGAGATCCGGCTGCGCAGACTGCCCGAGGCCGAACCGGCCGCGCCACGGGACGGGACCAAGGCCGACCCCCTCGCCACGGTGGGCGACCTGACCTGGCCCGACGTGGTGATCCTGGGCGCACCGGCACGCGACGGCCACGTCGTCGCCCTGCTGCACCGCCTCACCCGCTCGGCGGCCGCGTCGGCGACCGACGCGGCCGCCCGGGACATGCGCGACTCCTGGCAGCGGCGATCCTGCGAGCAGGTCTTCGGCGTCTTCGTCACCACCCCGGCCCCCGACACCCGCCACGGTGGCCTGATGCGCAGCTTCGCGATCATCCGCCCCCAGTCCCCGACGGACGACGACGCCCACCCGCGCCGATCGATCGCCACCCTCACCGAACTCACCGCCCGCGCGTCCGCCACGGACGACCCGACCCTGCTGTCCCTCGACCTGGCCCGCATCCAAACCCGCCGCTGCGTCGAGATGGCCGCCCTGCTCCGAGCCGACCGCGTGCTGGTGGCCTGAGGAGCGAACGGGTGGCCCCCGGCGGTCGGTTCGACACGCGGGCGACCGCCGGACGGCCCGGTCTTGGGTAGGGACCGGGCCGCCTGCCCGCCTCCCTGCGGCGGGCTCGACCGGTCGCAGACTACGGCCGCCTCACATGATGGCCGATCGCTCCGACATCGTCACCGGCAACCCTGGGAAACGCGGTTCAGGCGCCGAAGAGCGAGGGCAGGTTCTCGGGTGGTTGTGGGGAAGTGACGTGGTAGCGGCCGCAGTTCATGGACCAGTCGCGGTTGCCGCGGATCCACGCGCCCATCCCGCGCACGTATCGGGCCAGGCGGGCGTCGCCCGAATCCAGGAGGGGGCGGGCCAGTCGGTCGAAGCGGCGCATCTGGTCCTCGTACATGTACACCGCCCTGCGCAGCGCCTCGTCGAGGGGGCAGTGGAAGTGCTCGGCGAGCACGGTGATCAGGTTGGTGTGGCCGGGCCAGTACAACTCGCGCATCCCGGAGAGGATGTCGTGGGTGTACGCGATGGCCCGGGCGGCGGCCTGTTCACAGCGGCGCACCTCGCGGGCCGCCCAGATCGGGCCCGGCAGGTAGCAGTCGTCGGCCAGTTCGATGACGACGAAGCACATGCCGCGCATCAGGATCGTGGACTCGCGCAGCCGCACGTACTGCCCCAGGCTCGGGGTGATGCCGCGGGCCCGATAGATCGCCTCCGCCGCGACCGCCCCCAGGTAGCGGTTGAAGCCGTCGGCGAAGCGCTCCACCTGTTCCGCGTCCACGGCCATGCGGGCGACCCTGGTGCGCAGGTCGATCAGGGCTTCCAGATACGGCTCGGGCGCCACTCTCGTCCGGCCGTGCAGGATGCGCTGGGACCACAGGATGTGCTCGGCCAAGTCCTCGATCCGGCCCTGCGCGGGAGCCAGTTCGGAGAAGCGGTCGTCCTGGAGGAACAGCCACACCATCAACTGCGCGGCCAGTACCGCGCCTTCCGGGTCGCCGTGCGGATAGGTCAGCGCCCCCAGCTCGCCGAACTGCGCGGCACGTGCGGCGACTTCCTCGGTGCGTGTGGTGATGTAGCCGAACCGGCGCATCCACGCGACCGTACGCTCGGTCACCTCGCGCTCGGCGGGGTGGCGGGCGGGCTCGACCGGGCACCACAGGTGCGGCGCGGTGAGCCGGGCCGCCGGGTGCGCCGGGTCAGTCGGCGTCGGGGGATGTGGCGTCGGCGCCGGCGACGGGGTGGACGGGGCAGCGGAGCGTCGCGGGTTCGTCGGTCGGTGCATCGGCCGCCTCCTCGGGTGCCTGGGCCCGCGTACCGCGTGGCTCCACCGTCAACTCCAGGGGGACCGGGGAGAGCGTCATGCGCAGCAGGGGCCTCGGCGTCGGGGCGCCGGGTATCCGGGCCAGCGAGACCCGGGACATGATGCCCGCGGCGGCCAGGGTGGCCTCGGTGATGCCGTAGGAGTCGCCGATGCACTTGCGGGTGCCGGATCCGAACGGGATGAACGCCTCGCGCTGGGCCTGGGTCACCGCGCCCGGCAACCAGCGGTCCGGGTCGAAACGTTCGGGGTCGGGGAACACGCTCGCGTCCCGGTGCAGGCAGTAGGGACTGAACATCACCTCGTCCCCCGGGCACAGTTGTATGCCGTCGAGGGTGATGTAGTCGGTGACCCGGCGGCTGAGCACCGACACCGACGGGTACAGGCGCAGTGTTTCGGTCAGGACCCGGCTCAGCAGGGGCAGGCGCGGGATGTCGTGGTAGCCGGGCACCCGGCCGCCCAGTGCGGCGTCCACCTCGTCGTGCAGGCTCTGCTCCAGCGGGGCGTTGTGCGCCAGCACGCCGAAGGTCCAGGCCAACAGGTCGGCGGTGGCGGGGATTCCGCCGATCATCAACGTGGCGATCTGGTCGCACACCTCGTCGTCGGTGAACGCACGACCGCACTCGTCCTCGGCGGCCATGATCGTGGACAGGCCGTCGGCCGGGTCGGCGCCGCGTACGCGGTACGCCTCGACCATGCGCTTGATCAGCGAACGGGCCTGGATCCGGGCCTTTTCGAAGCGGCGGTTGGCCGGGATCGGCGCCTTGTGGACGAGGGCGACGGGGATCACCATCTGCCACCACATGCCGGGCATCAGCACGGTGTACGCCGCTTCGATCCGGGTGGTCAGATGTGCCTGGGCCGGATCGGAGAACAGCGTGCGGGTCAGCGCCCGGCACGCGAGCAGACGCATCTCCCGGCATACGTCGACGACTTGGCCCGGTTGCCAGGCGTGGAGCACGTCCTGCACACATTCGGTCATGGCGTGGGTGTAGGAGACGATGCTCGGTTGGCGGAACGCCTGGTTCATCAGGGGCCGCTGGTAGCGGTGGTCGGCGGCGGAGCAGGTGCCCAGGCCGTCGCCGATCAGGGTGCGGGCGGCGTCGACGAACGGGCCGCCCTTGTCGAACCGGTGCTGCTCGGTGACCAGCGCCTTGCGGACCAGGTCGGGCCGGGTGATGAGGTAGGCGACCTTCGGGCCGAGCCGCAGCTGTACGACCGGGGCGACGGCGTGCTGCTCCAGCAGGAACGCCATCGGGTCGCGCCACATGGGCAGGGTGTGCCCGAGGATCGGGAGCACCCTGCCGGCCAGGGGTGGGACGCCGGGTGGGGTGAGGGTGGTCATGAAGCCCTCCTTGGTGTTGCCGGTGGCGGAGCAGGCGAGGGCGGCGGTGTGCGCAGGGGTTCGGGAGCGGTCCGCGTGCTCGCCGTTTCATGCTTAGCGGTCGCCCGGCACGGCCGGTAAGGGCGTGCGAGGTAGCGAATGCACGGCGCCCGAAGGCCGGTCGGGTGCACCCTGCCGAACCGGCGATCACCTCGGCACAGTGGTGGGGGTCACCGGCAGCCTGGCCCGACGTGAAGGGATGGCGTGTGCATTCCATCGAGGACGTACCCACCGCACCGGGCGCTCTGCCCGGCGTAGGACACCTCCACCGCCTGGCCGGTCAGCGGCTGCGCTTTCTCGAATCCCTGCCCGGGGTGGGGCCGTTGGTGCGGATCAGACTGGGCACCGCGCCGGTGTACGTGGTGACCGATCCCGTTCTGGTCCATCAGGTGCAGTCGTCCAAGGGCCGCAGTTTCGGCCGGGGCAAACAGTTCGAACGTATGATCCCGCTCCTGGGGCACGGCGTGATCACCTCCGACGGGGAGCTGTACCACCGCCAACGGCGGGTCATCCAAAAGGCGTTCACCCCGGCGCACATCGAGCGGCACCTGGCCTCGATCCATCGGCGCACGCGGGAGTTGTGCGCCGACTGGAAGCCGGGTCGACCGGTGGACGTCCTGGAGGAGATGAAGGGCCTCTCGGTGGCCGTGACGGCCGAGACCCTGTTCTCCAACCGTATGCCCGACGGCGTCCTGCACCGGTTGCACGAGGTGTTGCCGGTGATCGAGCGGGCGGCGGTGGAGCGGCCGATGTTGCCGAAGGTGGTGGATCGGCTGCCGCTGCCGTATGTCCGGCGCGGCGACGAGGCCATGGCCCGGATGCGCGCGTCGGTGGGCGAGGCCGTCGCCGCGTGCCGCGAGCAGTCCCCGGAGGCCGGCGGCGACGTGGTGGCGTGCCTGCTCGCCGCCCACGACCCGGACACGGGGCGGCCGTTGGCCGACGACCTGATCTGCGACGAGGTCATCGCCATGCTGATCGGCGGGGTGGCGAACGTCCCGACCACACTGTCCTGGGCGTGGTACCACCTGGCCCGGCGCCCGGGGGCGGAGCGGCGGATGCTCGCCGAGATCGCCGGGGTCGCCGGGTCAGCCGCACCGGGCGACGCCGTGCCGGAGGCGGCCGATCCGCGGGCACTGCCGTACACGCGGGCGGTGATGTACGAGACGATGCGCCTGCACTCGGTGCAACTGGTAACGCAACGCACCACGGCTGCGGTGGAGTTGGGTGACGTCATGGTGCCCAGCGGCACCGATACCGCGTACAGCCAGCACTCCCTGCACACCGACCCGCGCTTCTGCCGCCGCCCGGAGGCCTTCTCCCCGGAACGCTGGCTCCCGGATAGCGGTTGGAAGCCGCCGCGGCACTCCTTCGTGCCGTTCGGCGGCGGCCGGTTCAAGTGCATCGGCGACAACTTCGCCCTCGCCGAGATGCTGGCCACGCTGGTGGCGGTGGGCAGTTCGTGGCGCCTGTCCCTGCAACCCGACACACGGGTGGGCACATCCGTGCGCGAACCCATCCCCAGCCCGAGGGGACTGATGTTGGTTCCGGAACCCGTCTGACCCGCCCGCCGCCCGCCGGCATCGGGCGACCCCGGCGGGCCATCGGGGTCGTACCATGCCCGAGCGGAGAGTCCGGGTCGGCGGCGGGGGTTGCGGGTGCGGGTGTTGGCAGGTCGGTACGAACTGGTCCGGTTCGTCGGGCGAGGCGGCATGGGGGAGGTCTGGGAGGGGCGGGACCGGCTGATCGAGCGGCGGGTCGCGGTCAAGCTGCTCCCGCACGCGAAGTCCGATGCCGCCGGTGCCGCGTTGTTCTTCCGCGAGGCGCGTACGGCGGGGGCGCTGCACCACCCGGGTGTGGTCACCGTGCACGACCTGGGACAGGACGACGGGGACGGTTCGCTGTTCCTGGTGATGGAGTTCGTCGAGGGCCGCGACCTGGCCGCGGTGCTCGACATGGAGGGGCCTCCGTCGGTGGGCACCGCCGTGGAGTGGGCGGCGCAGGCCGCCGCGGCGCTGGCCCGGGCGCACACCGCGGGGATCGTGCACCGGGACCTGAAGCCGGCGAACCTGATGCTCACCGTCGAGGACCGGGTCAAGATCCTGGACTTCGGGATCGCCCGGTTCGTGGCGGCCACGAACCGGTCCAGCCAGGTGATGGGCACCCTCGCCTACATGCCGCCCGAGCGTTTCCACGAGCAGCCCGGGGACGCCCGCTCGGACCTGTACTCGTTCGGCTGCGTCCTGCACGAACTCCTCACCGGCGACGTGCCGTTCCGCGCCACCGGCCCGGTCTCGATGATGAACGCCCACCTGCGGACCACACCCACCAGACCCGGCGAACGGCGCCGCGGCATCCCCACCGCACTCGACGACCTCGTCCTCGCGTTGCTCGCCAAGGATCCCCGGGACCGACCCGACTCCGCCGACGAGGTACACCGACTCCTGCGCGCCGCCGTCGACCCCGCCCCGGCCGCCGAGACCCGACGGATGGTCCGGGACGCGAATCCGCTCGGCGACGCGCCGACCGTCGGCCTCGAACGCGGGCCCGCCGCGGGCGGCACACCGCGAAGGGGTGCCGACGCCGCCCCGCCCGAGACCCCGAGCCCCACGCGCCGCCGGCTTCTGCAACTCGTCGGCGGCGGCGCGACCACCGCGCTGGGCGTCATCGTGTTTGTCGAACTGGCCGACCCGTCCGGCCGGCGAGAGCCGAAGTACACCGCCGGCAACCGGGTCTCGTCGTCCCCGCCCGCGCCGGCCCGCACCGACACCACGGTGCGCTGGGCCTACTCCACCGAGGCCGAGGTCGACTCCACGCCGGCGGTGGTGGACGGGGTGGTGTACTTCGGTGGCCACGACAAGAACGTGTACGCGCTCGACGCCGCCACCGGCACCAAGAAGTGGGCCTACACCACGGGCCACGTGGTCGGCTCCTCGCCGGCGGTGGCGAACGCAGTGGTGTACATCGGCAGCCGCGACAAGAACGTGTACGCGCTCGACGCCGCCACGGGTACCAAAAAGTGGAGCCATGCCGCCGGAGCCGAGGTCGACTCGTCGCCCGTGGTGGTCGACGGGGTGGTGTACGTCGGCTGCCGCGACAAGAACGTATACGCGCTGGACGCGGCCACGGGTGCGAGGAAGTGGGCCCATGCCACCGGGGCCGAGATCAGCTCGAGTCCGGCGGTGGTGGGCGGGGTGGTGTACGTCGGCAGCACCGACAAGAACGTGTACGCGCTCGACGCCGCCACCGGCACCGAGAAGTGGGTCCACCCGACACGCGCCGAGGTCTTTTCGTCGCCCGTGGTCGTGGGCGGGGTGGTGTACATCGGCAGCGCCGACAAGAACGTATACGCGCTCGACGCCGCCACCGGCACCAAGAAGTGGGAATACGCCACCGGCGAGAAGGTCGCCTCCACGCCGGTCGTCGTGGGCGGGGTGGTGTACGTCGGCAGCGCCGACAAGAACGTGTACGCGCTCGACGCCGCCACCGGTGCGAAGAAGTGGGCCTTCACCACCGAGGGCGCCGTCTGGCGGGCGGCGGCGGTCGTGGGCGGAGTCGTCTATGTCCCCAGCCAGGACAAGAACGTGTACGCGCTCGACGCCGCCACCGGCACCAAGAAGTGGGCCTACTCCTTCGGGGCCTACAACAGCTCGGATCCGGTGGTGGCGGGCGGCGTGGTGTACCTCGGCAGCGGCGACAAGAATGTGTACGCGCTCGACGCGTTTCCCGGCATCACGCCGCCTCGGAAGTCCTGACCACACTCACCCGTCCGACCTCCGGCCGTCCGCGTGGGCGAGGGCGCTGGGGGTGCGGCAGCCGACGATCGCCGGGGCCTCTCGGACGAGTTCGTCGTCGGTGAGCGCCGCCACCATGAACAGGGCGAAGTCCACCCGGCGGGTGCGGTCACTGGCCAGTACCGGATCGCCCACGTGCCGGCTCCACACGGGCAGGCCCTCGCTGTCCCCCTCCTTCAGGGTGCTGCCGCGCACCACCGTCCACCGGGTGTCGCTGTCGAACACCCGCCGGCACGCCTCGACCTGGTCGTCGATCTCTACGGCCCGCACGAGCCTGCCCAGCACGGCGGCGATCCGCACGCCCAGGGTGAACAGCCGCGAGTATCGGTCCTTGCCGTCGCGCGTGATGTGCCAACCGCAGGAGAAGACCAGCCGCGCGCCCGGTCGGGCGTGGTCGAGCACCGCCTGCGCCGTGCCGGACGCGTACTGCCGCACACCCCACGGCACCAGCACCGTCAACACCCCGTCGCACCCGTCGACCGCCCGCCGAATCACCTCCGGGTCGTTCGTGGGCCCGGGAACGACGGTCATCCGGCCCTGGAACGCGGCCAGTTTCGGCACACTCTGCTCCCGGCACACGCCGACCACCTCGTAACCGCGCTCCAGGCACTGCCGAACCATGTACTGCCCGAGCCTGCCCGAGGCCCCGACGACGCAGACCTTCCTCATGCCTTCCGTAGCCATGGCGCAGCCCTTCCTCGAAATGCCGACCTTATCTTGTAAGGCAAGTTAGCCTTATGTCGTAAGGTGGTCAACGACAACGAACAAGGAGTGGTGCGTGAGCGAGGCAGCCAAGCGCCGCCGCGACCGGTCGACCCGCACGCCGCTCAGCCGCGAGCGGGTGATCGCCACGGCGATGGCGGTGGCCGACGAGAAGGGCACGGCCGCCCTCACCATGCGGGCCATCGCCGAACCCCTGGGCGTGGAGGCGATGTCCCTCTACCACCACGTCGCCGGCCGCGAGGAGGTCCTGGACGGCATGGTGGACGCGGTCTTCGCCGAGATCGAGCTACCGCCGCCCGGCGGCGACTGGAAGACGGCGATGCACCACCGGGCGGCCTCGGCCCGCGCGGCGCTGCGCCGCCACCCCTGGGCGGTGGCCCTGCTCGACTCGCGCGCCCACCCGGGCCCCGCGACGCTGCGCCACCACGACGCCGTCGTCGGCGCGCTGCGCACGGCGGGCTTGTCCGTCCCGATGACCGCGCACGCCGTATCCCTGATCGACAGCTACGTCTACGGCTACGTCATCCAGGAACTGAGCCTGCCGTTCACCGGCGCGGCGGACCTGACCGAGATCACCGACGAATTCCTGCACGACCTGCCCGCCGACACCTACCCGCACCTGACCGAACTGGCCACGGAACTGGCCCGGACCCCCGACTACGACGCGAACGAGGAATTCGCCTTCGGCCTGACCCTGATCCTCGACGCCCTAGACCCGAGCGGCACGTGCCCGGCCGTCGGTGTCGCCGATCAGTAGGGGGAGGAAGATCTCGTCGACGATCTCCTCCAGGGCGCGGTCGGGGGCGGCGGCGAAGGTGGTCAGGAATTCGTGGCGCAGCAGGTCGAACGGTAGGGACTTGATCCGCTCGGTGAGGCGGCCCGGGTCGATCTCGCCGCGTTCCACGGCCCGGTCGAAGAGCACGTCCACGGCCTCCCTGCGGCCGGTCACGAGCGGGTCGGTGATGTCGCCGGGGCGGATTCCGGTCGCCTGGTAGTGGGCGGCCAGGTGTGCGATCACGATCGTGGCCAACTCGGCCCGGGTCTCGTTGATCTCACGCATCAGGGTCAGCACGTCCTCGCGCAGGCTGCCCGTGTCGGGGATGGCCAGGCGGGCCTCCTTCATGGTGTGCGCGATGGCGGCCCGGACCAGTTCGTCGCGGTCCGACCAGCGGCGATACAGCACCGGCGGACTGGTACCGGCCCGCTTGACGACGGCGTCCATGGTGAATTTGGCGTAGCCGTGGAGGGTGAGTTCCGCCCAGGCCGCGTCCAGGAGCGCCTTCTCCAGTGCCGCCCCGCGGCGCCGCTCGGTCATCCGCGACCTCCTGTTCTTCCTCGTTGGATAGGTTGCCTATCTTATCGCGGCGCCCTACTCTGGCGATCATAAGATAGAGAGCCTTTCTTAAGGAGTCGTCCATGACCGCCTCGGGCGCTCAGTCGCCACCCGCCGCCGCAGATCCCACCAACCCCACCGGACCCGCGAACCCCGACCGCATCGACCCCGCGCTGCGGCGCCTGACCTTCACCCTGATCATCGGCGCGCTCGCGGTCATGTTCGACGCCACGATCATGAGCGTCGCCATCGACGACCTCGCCGGGCGCATGCGCGCCCCGGTGTCCACCGTCCAGTGGGTGAGCACCGCCTACCTGCTGGCCCTGGCCACCGTGATGCCGGCCGTCGGCTGGCTCCAGGCAACCCTGGGCGGCAAACGCCTGTGGATCGCGGCACTCGGCGTGTTCCTCGTCGGCTCGCTGCTGTGCGCCGCGGCCTGGAACGCGCCGAGCCTGATCGCCTTCCGGGTGGTCCAGGGCTTCGGCGGCGGCATCATGATGGTGCTGATGACCACGCTGATCATGCAGGCCGCCAAGGGCCGCAACATCGGCCGGGTCATGGCCTTGATCACCGTGCCCACCGCGCTCGGGCCGATACTCGGCCCGGTGCTCGGCGGCGTGATCCTGCATCTGGGCGACTGGCGCTGGATCTTCCTGTTCAACGTGCCCTTCTGCGTCGTCGGCGCCTACCTCGCCGCCCGCAACCTGCCGCGGGACCGGCCCGTTTCCCGTCCCCGGCTCGACGTCGTCGGCATGCTGCTGCTCTCGCCCGGCGTCGCCGCCGTCATCTACGGCCTGTCCCGGATCGGCGGCTCGCAGGGGCCGGCCGACCCCACGGTATGGCTGCCCCTCGCCGCCGGGCTCGCCCTCCTGCTCGGCTACCTCGGCTGGGCGCTGCGGCGCGGATCGCGCGCCCTGGTCGACGTCGGACTGTTCCGCCACCGCGCCCTGGCCTCGTCGTCGGTGCTGGTGTTCCTGTCCGGCGCGTCCCTGTACGGCACGATGTTGCTGCTGCCGCTGTACTGGCAGCAGGTACGCGGCGCGGACGCGCTCGACGCCGCGCTGCTCCTGATCCCGCAGGGCGGGGGCACCCTCGTCTCGCGCACGCTCGCCGGGCGGTACATGGACCGCTTCGGCGCGCGCCCCGTCGCCGTCGTCGCGTGCGCCCTCGCCTGCGCGGCTACCGTGCCGTTCGCCTTCGTCACCGCCTCCACCAGCAATATCGTGCTGATGGCCGTGCTGTTCGTGCGCGGCGTCGGACTCGGTGGCGCGATGACCACGATCCTGGGCGCCGCCTATATCGGCCTCGCGCCGGAGGAGATCCCCCAGGGCTCGGGCATCAGCCGCCTCGCCCAGCAGATCGGCGGCTCGGCGGGCACCGCGCTGCTCGCGATGATCCTGCAGCGCGCCTCCGCCGACGCCCACACGCCGGCCGCGCTGGCCTCGGGATTCGGCGAAGCCTTCTGGTGGGCCACCGCGTTCACCGCCGCCGCCATCCCCCTGTGCCTGCTCCTACCCGGCCGCCCCGCCGATCCGCCCTCGCGGGAGCGGGACGCCGCGCCCGCCGGGGAGACCGCCGCGGTCTGAGCGATCCGCCCCCGCCGACGAGCCCGTCCGGAGCCCGGATTCGGGCTCGGAGCGGGCTCGGGGCAGTCTCGGAGGGGTCGGTCAGCGGGTGCCGGCCCAGCGGAGTCCGGCCGTGGCGAATCGCTTTGCGGCGGCGGCCGGTTCGTCCGCCTCGTGCGCGGCCCAGATGACGATGCCGTCGGGACGTACCAGCAGGCTCGGTCGGTCCGGGTCCGCGGTCGGGTCCGCGACGTGCACGATTCGCTCGTCGAGCAGTCGGACCGCGTCCGCGAAGCGGCCGTCGGGCGTGCGGTCGATCAGGACGAAGCGGCCGTCGTGCGCGTAGTCGGCCAGGCGGCGGCCGGACGTCAGGGGGACGTCGCCCACGATGGATCCGACGGGCGCGTCCGCGTCGTCCGCGACGTCGTAGTGCTGCATGATGCCCGAGGACAGGGCGACCATCCGGTTCGTCGCGCCCGGTACGGCGAACAGTTCGTCGCCGACGACCCCGCGCAGGTGCCGGGTGCGCTCGTCGCCGCGCATGAGGGCGACCTGGGCCCGGGTCCAGTCGAGCACCCAGTCGGCGATCGGGGCGCGCTCCGCGTGGTAGGTGTCCAGCAGTCCGGCCGGTGCCCAGCCCTGGATCGTCGCGGCCAGCTTCCAGCCCAGGTTCACCGCGTCGCCGAAGCCGAGGTTCAGGCCCTGTGCGCTGAACGGCGAGTGCACGTGGGCGGCGTCGCCGGCGAAGAACACCCGGCCGTGGCGGTACCGTTCGACCCGGCGGGCGTTGTCCGACCAGCGTGTCGCGCGGCCCTGTATCCCGTTCAGGGTCACGTCCGTCCCGGTGACCTCGCGCACCGCGTCCTGGAGTTCGGCCAAGGTCACCGGCGCGTCGCGGTCCTCGGGCTGCGGACCGAAGCGGGCGACGAGGATGCGGCCGGCGATCGGGCCGTAGGCGTAGACGCCGGTGGGCGTCCAGTTCCATCCGTGCGCCAGACCGGTCGCATCGAAGTCGGCGATGGCCTGATAGCCCACCAACTCCGGTGCGGTGCCGATGAATTCGACGCCCAGCTGCTTGCGGATCGCACTGCGTCCGCCGTCGGCCGCGACGACCCAGTCGGCGGTCCACTCGCCCGCGTCGGTATCTACGATGACGGCGCCGTCGCCGTCGCCGAGCACGTCGCCGCGCACGCCCTGAACCGTGACACCCCGGTGGACGGCGACCCCCAGCCGGGCGCAGCGCTCGGCGAGCAGCAGTTCCAGGTCGTACTGCGGCACCGCGATCCCGCCCGCCACCGCCGTGTGCGAGGCCAGTACCGGGTCCGCCTGGTCGACCAGGTCGTTGCGGAACATGATGCCCGCGAAGTGGCCCATCACCGGGAAGCGCGGGGCGCTGTCCTCGAACGCGCCGACCAGCCCGCGGGTGACGGCCGTGCCGCCGCCGGCGGTGAAGCGCCCCGCGGCGGCCATCCGGCGGCGCTGGATCTCCTCCGCCGCCGGCAGCAGGCCGCGCCGGTCGAGGATCTCGGCGCTGGCCACGTTGATCGAGCCGGACTTGATGGTCGAGTCCGGCTCGGCGAGGCGTTCGAGCACGGTCACCCGTATGCCCTGGACGGCCAGCTCGGTGGCGAGCAGGAGCCCGGTGGGCCCGGCGCCGACGACGATCACATCGCTCCGCTGCATCGTGCACCCCTTAGACTGAGTCCGTTGACTGACTCGGTAGCCTTACCCAGCACGCTTACCGGGTAGATTGACTCAGTAGCCTTACCGAGTAAGCCTTACCCGGTAAATGTAACACGAGAGGTGGGCATGCCGAACCGAGGAGACCGAGGCGGCGCGCAAACACGCGCCCGGATCGCGGACGTCGCGACGCGGATGTTCCTGGAGCGGGGCTTCGACGACGTCACGGTCGCCCAAGTGGCGACCGCGGCCGGGGTCTCGAAGGTGACGGTGTTCTCGCACTTCGAGCGCAAGGAGGACCTCCTGCTCGACCGGCTTCCCGCCGCGATGGACATCCTGCGCACCGCGATCCGCGAGCGCGCCGAGGGCGTCGGGCCGGTGCGGGCGTTCCGCACCCTCGCCGTCACCCTCGCGGAGCAGCGGCGCGCCCTGACCGGGCTGGGTGACGGCGTCGAGCCGGTACTGCGGACGGTCGCCGGCTCCCCCGCCCTCCTGGCCCGGCTCCGCGAGTTCGAGCACGAGGTCGAGGCGGCGCTGGCGGACGACCTGCGCGAGGATCCGCGCTTCACGGGCAATGCGGACCTGGTCGCGGCGCTGATGGTCGCCGCCTACCGCACGGTCGCCGTGGACACCGCCCGACGCCGGCTCGCCGGGGACGATCGGGCCGAGATCGTCGCCGCGCACCTGGAACGACTCGACCAGGCGTTCGACGCGGTCGAACACGGGATCGCGCCCGGCTGAACCGGCCGACGTCGGGTACTACGGTGGCGGCGCGACCGCTACGCGGTTCGCCGCGCCAGCAGATATCCGCGCCGGGTCTCGGCCTCCTGCGGATAGTGCGAGCGCTCCAGCCGTGCCTCCAGGGTGAAGCCCGTCGCGGTCAACTGCTCGACCACCGCCTCGATTTCGAGGTAGTGAAAGTCCACGTCGACCTCCCGCCCCCACCACTCCGCCAGGTGCCGCACCTCGACGCCCAGGTGGAACGCCAGGAGCAACTGCGCCCCGGGACGCAACACGCGGTGCAACTCGACGAAGGCGGGGCGCAGTTCACCGGCGTCGAGGTGGATGATCGAATAGAACGCGATCGCGGCGCCGAACTCGCCGTCGCGCGCGGGCAGACGCAGGAAGTCGCCCTCGCGGAACTGCGCCTTCGGGTGCTCGCGCTCGGCGATGGCCACCATGGCCGGCGAGAGGTCGATCCCGACCGCCCGCACCCCGCGCTCGGCGAGCCATCCGGTGATGTGCCCGGGACCGCAACCCACGTCCGCTATCGGCACGTCGGGGTCGCTCTGCTCGATCAGCGCGCTCAACAGCGCGCGATCCAGCGGCTTGTGGGCGAGTTCGTCGCCGATCCGCTCTCGATACTCCTCCGCCACGACGTCGTAGCTCCGCCGTACCCGACCGTGATCACTCGTAGGGGACATGCCCGTCAGGATTCCACGCCGACCGGAACCCACGAACCGGTTACCGGCCCACCGCGTGCTCGTCACCGCTGGTGGGACGCGGTGCCCCGGTGACCCGGCCGGCACCGACCCGACACGCGGCGCTGTCGGCCCGCCTGTTGCCCACCGATCCCCCGGCCGCGTTGACGGTGCGTCAGGGCCCCTGGCCCGAATCATCGCGATCCGGGGCACGTTCGCGTTGCAGCAGGCGCTGTCCGCACTCCGCGACGGCGATCGTGCCGAGTTGGCCGACGGGTTGAGCGCGTATCGCGGACGCCCCGCCGAGCCCCAACCGCCGCGAAACCACGCGATGGTGGGGACTGGAAGCACGCGATCCCCGTTCGGGGTGGACGCACGCCGCGGTGGTGCTTCCGCACTCGACTGTCGGTGACCGGTCGAGGTCTGTTGGGTTGATCCGGGCGCCGTCGAGCGTCCGCATCATGCGTCGCCCCCACCGCGCCTCGGCGTCGCGAGGCGGCGTCCGGGGGCGACACAGGGGGTTCGCAAGCCGTGACCGAGACGACACCGCAGGTTTCCTCGACAACACAGGCAACGCAGAAAGGGCACACGGCACCGGCACCGCACAAACGTCGCCCGAGCCAACGGGCCCGCACGGCAGGCGCGTCCGCACCCGCACCCGCCCCGTACGAGGTGTGCGATCGCCCGGTGGTGGACGTACCGACCGTGCTGGCCGCCGAGTTCGCCCGCCGCTGGCCGAGCAACGCGGACGGGATGGCCGCGGTGCACCGCTACGCGCTGCTGCCCACCGGTAAGTTGCTGCGGCCCGCGCTGGTGATGTACGCGGCGCTGGCGGTGGGCGGCGAGGTCGAGCACGCGTTGCCGGCCGCGGCCGGCATGGAGTGCGTGCACACCGGGAGCCTGGTCCACGACGACATCATCGACGCCGACGAGGAGCGGCGCGGCCGGCCCGCGGTACACCGGGCGTACGGCCCCGAGCGGGCCATCATCGCGGGCAGCAGCCTGTACTTCACCTGGTTCCGCACCCTCGCCGAGTGTGCCCGCAACGGGGTGTCGCCCGAGCGGATCGCACGGGCGATGGCGGCCCAGGCCGAGGGCGGATACGCGATGTGCCAGGGCGTGTTCGACGAGTTGGGCTTCGCCGGGGACCTGGACTGCCCGGTCGAGGACTATCTCACGATGGCCGGCGGCAAGACCGGGGCGCTCCTGGCCACGTCGTGCCGGGTGGGGGCGATCCTGGGCGGCGGGGACGACGCGGCGGTGGAGGCGTTGAACGCGTTCGGGCGCCATGTCGGCCTCGCCTTCCAGATCCGCGACGACCTGCTCCCCTACGCCGACGCCTCGGCCGCGACGATGGGCAAGCCCGCCGACAGCGACGTGTGCAACCACCGGCCGACCCTTCCGGTACTGCTCGCCCACGAGCGCGGCACCCTCGACCAGCGCGCCGCGATCCGACACGCGCTGCTGCACGAGCGCAACCCGGAGATCGCGCTGACCCGCATGCGCACGCTGGTCGAGGCGACCGGCGCGGCGGCCGACGCGCGGGCACTCGCCGAAAGCTACGAACAGAGCGCCCGGGACGCGATCTCCTGGCTTCCGGTCAACCCGTACACGGAGGTATTGCGCCGCTGGTCCCGGCGCGACCCGACGCCGCCCACCGACGGCTGACCCCGCCTTCGCGCACCGTGCGCGACTCCTCCGCGTCGCCGCGTCACCGAAAGTCCGCCCCGGCATGGCGAAAGCGGAGTCGCGAACGTCCCTTCCCGGATAGGTTGTACGGCGCCGGCCGGGGTACGGACCGGCCCGAACAGGGCAATCGGGTGCACACCGCCCGAACTACCGTGATCGGCGCGGGAGTCGAAAGGTTGACCTACGTGACGAACCGGCCCGAGCCGACTGCGCACCCGATCGCCGGCGCGCCGAGGCGACCACCGGTCGCGGATCCGGGCCGCGGTCCGGACCCGAGCCGGCTGCCGTCACGGACCCGGGTCCTGATCCGGGTCGCCGACGACCGGGCGGCCGTGCGCGAGCGCCTGGCCGCGCTGATCGGCGCGTGCGGCGACATGGAGGTGATGGTCGACGGCGACGGGCGTGCACCGCACGTGGTGTTGACGGACGGGCGCGCACCCGGCCCGGACGGCGGCCCCGAGGGCCCCGCCGACGTGCTCGCCCGGCATCCGGGCGCCGCGCTGCTCGTGGTGTCCGCCGCCGCGTCCGATCCGGCCGCGCCCACCGGCGGGTTCGGCCGCCTGGCCGAGGACGCGAGCGGCGAGCAGATCGCGACGGCGATCCGGGACGCCGCGCGCGGGCGGGCCGCGATCGACCCGGCGACCGTGGGACGCCCACGCCGGCGCACCGGGCACCCGGATCGGCTCACCGACCGGGAGGTGGAGGTGTTGTGCCTGATCGCGTCCGGCCTGAACAACGCGGAGATCGCCGCGACCCTGCGGATCGGCGCGGCGACGGTCAAGACGCACATCAACAACACGTTCGCCAAGATCAACGCCCGCAACCGCGTCGACGCGGTGCGCTACGTCGACCGCCAGGGCCTGTCGCGCGGCTGAGCCGGGCCGAAGGGCCGAAGGGTCGGCGGTCCGGCGGCGGTGCGGCGCCTGCCGGCGTACGGCGCCTACGCGGCCAGTGGCGCGAACACCGGCGACTCCGGCCGATCCGGATCGTCGGCCACCGCGAGCAGGGGCGAGGTGATCACGAAGTCGGCGGTCGCCCGGTTGCAGGCCACCGGGATGTCCGCGAGCACGGCGAGGCGCAGCAGCGCCCGTACGTCGGGCTCGTGCGGCTGGGGGCTGAGCGGGTCCCAGAAGAACACCAGCAGATCCACGTCGCCCTCGGCGATCCGCGAGCCGATCTGCTGGTCGCCGCCCAGGGGGCCGCTGCGGAACCGGATGATCTCCAGGTCGAGTTCGTCGGCGAGGATGCCGCCGGTGGTTCCGGTCGCGTACAGGCGGTGTTGGGTCAGCGTCTCGCGGTGGGTCCGGGCCCAGGCGAGCATCTCCGGCTTGCAGCGGTCGTGCGCCACCAGGGCGATGCCGCGCTCGCGGGGCTCATGGTGCTTCGGGTCGAGCAGGTCGTTCGGTCGGGTCACAGGCATCTCCGAGTTGTCGGTGTTTCGCATGCCCCCAGTCTGACCGGCCCGTGTTGCGGCGGTATGGCCGCGACATGACGACCACGAGAAGTCGCATGGATCATGTGTCGAGGGCGCCGACGTATTCCCGACTCGACCAAAACGTACTTAAGACTGCAATTTGACTAAATGCCACATAAGCGTCACTCGTCTGCCGCATATCCGTTCGCCGCCGCCCGTCGTTGACACCGGCCTCGCCGCACCCGGGTCCCCGACACCCGACGCCGACCCGGGCCCGCACTCCTTCGACACCCCCTGAAGCGGGGACTCAGCGCCCGGTTCGACGAAACGACTTCGGAAATCGCCTGCGGGCCCGCCGTTTCGCCGGCCAGGATGGATGGGCGGCGCCGGGGCGGGTGGGGCGCGTACCGGCCGCCGGGGGAAGGCGGCCGCGTGCGTCGCGGCGGCGGCGCGGGGCCCGCGGTCGGTGGGAGCGCGGGACCGCGAGGTGCGCGACGGAGGGGCCCGACGGCCCGTTCCGTGCGCGCACGGGACGGCTTCGGCCGGGGGTTGGGGGCGACGGTGAACGACGCGGTGATCGTGCTGCCGGGAATGATGGGCAGCGAACTGGTGGAGGTGTCCACCGGGCGAACCCTGTGGGGGCCCGCCGACGCGAATTGGTACGCCGGGACCTGGACCACGGGCGGCGCATTGGACGCACTGGCCGTCACCGACGCGGAACGCTCCGGGCGCGTGGGGCGGATCCGGGCCACCCGGCTGCTGCATACCCCCGCGTGGGCTCCGCTGCTCGGCGGCTTCGAGCCGTACACCGAGCTGGTCCGGGCGCTGCGCCGGGCCGCCGCCGATCCGGCCGCGGTGCACGAATTCCCGTACGACTGGCGGCTGCCCGTCGACTACAACGCCGGTCTGTTGGCGATCGCCGCCTACGAACACCTGCGCCGCTGGCGCCGCCACCCGCTGGGCGGCAGGGACGCGCTCCTGGTGCTCGTGGCCCACTCGACGGGCGGCCCGGTCGCCCGCTACTTCACCGAAGTACTGGGCGACGCCGCCGAGTTGCGCGCGCTGGTCACCCTCGGCGCCCCGTTCCTGGGCGCTGCGAAGGCGCTGCACGTGCTCGGCGCCGCACCCGCCGACCCCGGGAGCCGGTCCGCATCGCGGCCGTCCGCGGCGCGGTTGCCCGAGGCCCGGCTGCGCCGATTCGCGGCCACCGCGCCCGGCCTGTACGACCTGCTGCCGTCGTACCGCTGCCTGGACGAGGGGTCCGCGGTCCGGCGGCCGACCGCCGCCGACGTCGCGGCGGTCGGCGGCGACGAGCGCCTGGCCGAGGACGCCTTCGCCCGGCGCGAACGCCTGCTCGGTACCGGGTCCTGGGACACGCTGTGGCCGGTGGTCGGCGTCGAGCAGCCGACCGTACAGTCCCTGGTGATCCGCGACGGGGTGGTCCGGCCGCGCTTCGTGACCTGCGCGAGCGACGGGGACGGCGGGATCGTGCGGGCCGATCGGCGCGGCGACGACACGGTGTGCCGCCGAGTGGCGGCGCCGGCCGCGCCCAAGCCGTTCGCCGTGGTCCAGACGCACGGCGCGCTGGCCCGCTCCCGCGAGGCGATCGGGTATGTCTGCGCGGTCCTGCGCCAGGAGGACCCGGCGCCCGAACGCGCCGGGGACATCGTCCCGTTGGCCCTGGACGTCGCGGACTCGGTGGTGGCCGGCAGCACCCTCGACATCGTCCTGGACGGGGTCGCCGACCCGACGGCGATCGGCGTCCGCGTGGTCGACGTGGCCACGGGTGTCGCGCTGCCCAGGGCCCTGCCGGTGGCCCGCGACGGCCGGGTGACGATCCGCCAGATCCTGCCCGTGGAGGGCCTGTTCCGGGTCCTGGCCGGGACGGGCGAGCAGTCCCCGGTCAGCCGACTCGTCCTCGCCACCGACCCCAGCGCCGCCTTCGACCCGACCGACCCGGAGTAGGCACGAGGGCACCTCGACCGGGCGGCCCCTCCGGGAGCGTGCGCAGCGCGCGGATCGGCGAGCAGAACACCGGCAGGAAGGCCAACGCCATGCACATGCCGGGAGCCTGCCTGGCTCCCGCGCCGGCACGGCCTGTCGATGTGGACTATCCGTCATGTGCTTCGAGTTCGGTCGCCGGTGTCTGCCGGGTGGCCGCCCACGACGCCAGGAGTGCCAGATTGTCGGCGGTCGGTGTGCCCGCGGGTGCGGTGTAGACGTTGAGGTGCAGGCCGGGTTCGGCGGGCAGCTCCAGGGACTCGACGTCCAGGTCGAGCCGGCCCACGATCGGATGGCGCACCCGCTTGCGTCCGGACCGATGCAGCCGCACGTCCTGGGATGCCCACCGCTGCCGGAACAGCTCGCTGCGCGTCGACAGTTCGCCGACCAGGGCAATCAGCTTCCCGTCGTGCGGATCGCGGCCGGCCTCCATGCGTAGCTTCGCGGCTACGACACCGGCGATGTGGTCGTAGTCGACGAAGAATTCCTTGGCCGCCTCGGGGTGCAGAAACACGAACCGCGCCGTGTTGGCGGGCCGTCGCGGGTCGGCCGGCATCGGTGAATACAGTGCGCGAGCGAGTCGATTCATGGCGAGTACGTCGAAATTTCCGTTACCGATCCAGGCGGGCGCGGCGGAGATCGCGTCGAGCACCTGTTGCAGTGTCGAGCGCACCGTCGCGGCAGGCCCGCGCCGGCGTGGGCCGCCGGGCGCCCCGGATCGGCGCGCGAGGTGGAACAGGTGGTCGCGCTCGGCCTCGTCGAGTTGCAGGGCGGAGGCCAACGCGTCGAGCACGCCGTCGGAGACCCCGGCGAGGCCGCCGCGCTCCATGCGCACGTAGTAGTCGACCGAGACCCCCGTCAGCAGCGCCACCTCCTCGCGACGCAGACCCTTGACCCGACGGTTGCCGCCATAGGCGGGCAGGCCCGCCTGCTCGGGCGCGATGCGCGCGCGACGCGAGCTGAGAAACTCCCGGATATCGGTGCGTGGATCCATCGTGGCCATTTCCTCACCGTAAGCCCGTCCCGCCGCTTAAGGGGTACCGGATGCGGTCGTCGCGACGCCGCCGTCCACCGGGATGATGGCGCCCGTGAGGTAGGACCCCGCCCGGCCGGCGAGAAACACGGCGATACCCGCCATGTCGTCGTCGCGACCGATCCGGCGCAGAGGGGTTGCCGCCGCGATCGTGTCGCCGATGGCATCGAGCGTGGACGCCATCATCCGCGACGGGAACACTCCCGGTGCCACCGCGTTCACCGTGACGTGTTGTGGGCCCAGTTCCCTGGCGAGCACTCTGGTGAGTTGATGGAGTGCCGCTTTGCTGCCGGCGTACGAGTAGTTGGGCGCCTGGGCGACGTGGATGGCGGCGATGCTGCCGATGTTGATGATCCGCGCGGGATCATCGGCGGTGCCCGCTTTGCGAAGTGCGGGGAGCAGCGCCTGCACCAGCCGGAACGGCGCCTTGAGGTTGAGGTCGATCACCGCGTCCCAGGCCTCGTCCGAAAATGTCGCCAGCGGCTCGCGCCACATCGCTCCCGCGTTGTTGACAAGAATGTCCAGGCATTCCGAGTCGGCCATGACAAGGTCGGCAAGGCGCAGACACTCGTCGCGCTTGGACAGGTCGGCGGGAATTGCTCGAACGTCGCCGAATTCGGACAGGAGATGCTGTGCCTCCGCGCACGCGTCCGCCTTGCGTGAGCTGATGACGACGCGGGCGCCCGCCTGGAGAAGGCCGCGCGCAATCATCATCCCGATGCCTTTGGTGCCGCCCGTGACAAGGGCGTACTTCCCACTCAGATCGAAAAGTTCTCGATGAGTGGTGAATCGGTTGTCCGCCATTGGTCTCCGTCCATTCTGTCGTGGAGGAATGCGCCGACGCGATCGCGCATTCGGGGCGCCTGAATCGAACTGTCGGAGGTGAACCCGCAGTGCGTGCCCATGGAGTGTTGTCGGCGCTTTCGACTCGATCAGGTTGACAGGGGTTCGGGACGTCTGGGAGATCCTGGTGACACAGGTACCGTGAGAGCCCCCCTCGCCGGTGGTTCGCAAAGTCACGGGTCGAGACCGAGTCGGAGGAAGCGCTGCGATGCACGAGCCGGGGGATGCCGCCGTGGTGGTGGAAGGCGGGAGTTCGGGCGAGGGGTCGCACGAGCCCTCGAAAGAGGCGCCGCGCGAGTTCGTCGAGGACATCGTCGTCGTCCACGAGGGCGGCGGCGTGGTGCACTTCCTGTTGATCACGTACGTCCCCGGCGACTCGGGCAACGCCGCGGGGTACGTCTTCCGGCGCCCCGTCGGCAGCGACGAGCCGGCCGAGAACATCCTGGCGACCAACGACACGCTCCGCGAGTTGTGGTGCTCGCCGCAGGGGCATGTGTGGGCGACGAGCAGCACCGGTCTGGTCTGGACGAGCGCACCGGTTCCCTGGACGGACACCATGCCGCCGGACCTGGAGTTCGACACGCCCGAAGGCGGGGTGACCTGGCGCCACACCGCGCTGCCCGCGCAGGCGCACAACGAGGGTCGGCCGAACCCCTCGGCCGTGTGGGGGACTTCGGACGACGACGTCCACATCGCCACCTTCGGCGGCGTGCTCTACCACTGGAACGGCGCCGACTGGTCGCAGTTCCACTCCGGGATCGGCGCACCGATCGGCGCCGTCCGCGGACGCGCGGCGAACGACGTCTACGCCGCCGGCCACAACGGCACCCTGCTGCACTTCGACGGCACCGCGTGGACACGGATCGCCGATCCGGACGGCCCCGACACAACCGACCTGCTGACGGGCATCGCCTTCGACGCCGACGACGACGTGTACGTCACCGGCAGATCGCGCGGCGGCCGCATACTTCGCGGATCCGCGCGAAGCGGCTTCACGGTGGCCGTACGCGACCGGGTCGCCGCCCTCGGCGTGGCGCTCGTCGAGGGACGGCTGTTCTGCGCCGCCGGGAAGGGCGGCGTCGTGGAACTGACCGCCCAGGGCCCGAAGACGCTGCGCGACGACATCGCCGCCTGGTCCATCGCCGAGGGCGAGGGCCGCGTCTACGTGACGGAGACACCGGGAGAGGCCGCGTACTCCGAACTCGACCTCGCCACCGGGCAATGGCACCGCCGCTACTACTGACCACCGTCCCGTGCGGCACGGCCGCACCCGCGACGGAGCTCCCATGAGCGCGGCGAGCGCAGGGAACCGGCCAGGGACCGGCTAGGGTCCGTCGGGCCAACTTCGCATCGCCAGTTCCGCGACGCGTTCCAGTCTCTCGCGGCCGACGCCGTCGACGGCCTGGGTGGACATGCCCTGGACGACGGCCGCGTAGTAGGCGGCGAGGTCGTCCGGGTCGGTGTCGGCGGGCAGCCGGCCGGCCGCCATGTCGGCGGCGATCCTGCGGCGGAACGCCGCCTTGGACGCCTCGCGCAGCGCGCGCAGTTCGGCCTTGACCTCCTCGGCCGCCGCAGTGCAGTTCACCGCCGCCGTGATCACCATGCAGCCGGGCGGGTGGCCGGGCTCGGTGTAGGCCTCGGCCAGCGCGTACAACATGCGCTCCATCCCCCGGCGGGCGTCCGGCTCGGCGTCGAGTGCCCGGCCGGCGACCGCGCCGTAGGTGACCCCGTAGCGCTGGATCGCCTCGCTGAACAGGGTGCGTTTATCGCCGAAGGCCGCGTACAGGCTGGGCGGCTTGATGCCCATCGCGGCGGTCAGCCCCGATACCGAGGTCGCCTCGTAGCCGTGCTGCCAGAACTCGATGACCGCGCGATCCAGCGCGGCTTCGCGGTCGAAGCCGCGCGGACGGCCTTGGGTACCGGACATGCGAACCATTCTATAGCGCTCGCTATGGAAGGCGGGAATCTCTGCTACGGTGAGATCTGTAGCGACCGCTACGAAACTCGTTTGCGCATCTTCTACAGGGAGCCTTCATGTCCACCGCCACCGCCGCCACGGCCCGCGCCGCCCTGCCCGTGCCGACCTTCGCGCGTACCGTGCGCGGCTCGGGCCCCGGCCTGCTGCTCGCGCACGGCGCCGGCGGCGGTGTCGCCGCCAACTACGGGCCGATCCTGGACGGCCTCGCGGCCGAACACCGCGTGGTCGGCGTCGACTTCCCCGGCTCCGGCGAAACCCCGCGCTCGACCGGGCCGCTCGACCTGGACGAACTCGCCGACCAGCTGGTCGCGGCCGGTGTCGCCGAGGGCCTGGAGACCTTCGCGGTGTCCGGCTACTCGCTCGGCGGCGCGGTCGCCGTCCGGGCCGCGACCCGGCACCCCGAGCGGGTCACGTCGCTGATCCTGACCTCGGCCTTCGCACACGCCGACGCCCGCCTCCGGTTGGCCGCGCGGGTCTGGCGCGGGCTGTACGAGTCCGGCGACCGGGCCACGTTCGCCGCCTTCCTGACCCCGTTCGCACTCGGCCCGGCCACCCTCGACGCGCTCTCCCCCGAGGACCTGGCGGGCGTACTGCGGATGACCGCGGACACCCCACCGCTCGGGACGCCCGAGCACACCGAACTGGTCGAGCGTGTCGACGTGCGCGCCGACCTGGCCACGATCGCGGTCCCGACGCTGGTGGTGTCCACCACCGGCGACCGCCTCGTCGAGCCGTACCACCACCGCGCCGTCGCGGCTGCCCTGCGCAACGTCCGCGTGGTCGAACTCGACTCGGGCCACCTGCCGTTCGCGGAGCGTCCGGCGCAGTGGCTGGCGGAGATCGTCGGTTTCCTGGACGAGGTCGAGGGCGACGCCGCTCGGTAGCGGGTGGCGGCCTCGGGCCTCCGGGTGCTTTCACGCCTCCGGGAACGGCGCGGCCCACTCCTCGTCCGGCAGCCGCAGCGCATTGGCCACGTACGCGATCGTGCGGTACCAGCCGGCCAGGACCAGCACCTCCACGATCTGCCGATCCTCGAATCCGGCCCGGAGTTCGGCCCACGTGCCGTCGGTGAGGTCGGCGCCGTCGTGCAACTCGTCGACCACGCGCACCAGGATCGCCTGGCGCGGTGTCCAGGCGGCCTCGTCGTCGACGACGGTGGCCCGGAGTTGACGCGGAGTCAGGCCGACCCGCTCGGCGAACACCTCGGCGTGCACGCCCCATTCGTACGAGCATCCCGCCCGCGCGCACACCCGCTGCACCACGGTCTCCCGCTCGACGGCGGGCAACGTACCGTGCCCCAGCAACCCCGAGCCGAGCACCCGCATCCGCGAGGCCAGGTCGGGGTGATGCTCCAAGACCCGGAACAGGGCGAGGGGTTCACGGTCTCCGGCGGCGCCCATCCAGCGGGCCAGGGACGCCTCGGTATCGGGGGCGTAGGGCGGGGACAATGGCGTGATCCGCGACATGGGCGTGCTCCTCCATCGGCCGGGACGGCCGCTCGGGCGCTTCGGCGGCCGACCCCTCGGGTGCTTCGCTTTCAAAAGCACTATGCTGCTTTCGAAAGCAAAGCGCAAGGAGGCGGCCGTGGACCGGCACGACAAGGCGGGCATCCCACGTCCCGGAAGCCCGGTACGCGGGTCGACCACGGGCCGGGCTCCGATGGCCGCGCTCGACCTGCTCGGCCGGCGCTGGATCCTGCGCCTGATCTGGGAGCTGAGCCGGGAACCGGCCGGTTTCCGCGCCCTGCAACGCCGGTGCGACGACATGTCCTCCAGCGTGCTCAACAACCGCCTGCGGGATGTGGTGGAGGCCGGGATCGCCGCCCAGGACCCGACCGGCCGCTACACCCTCACCGCCACCGGGACCCGACTCGTCGCCGCCCTGGACCCGCTGCTGGAGTGGTCGGTGGAGTGGGCAAGCGAGCTGGACAGGGACAAAGACAGGAGGGACAAGGACTGACGCGCGTCACCACCCGCCCTCGAAGAAGGCCGCGAGCGCCGGCTTCGGGTCGGCCGTGGTGCCCACGTTCGCCATCACCACCACGAGCACGACCAGCGTCGACGCCACCGCGAGCACCCCGAACCACGCCTGCAGGCGCCGGGCGCGCCGATCGGCGGCGTCGGTCGCGGCGAACCGCCGCCACACCACCACGGCGAGCCCGATCAGCACGACGGCCACGAGCCCGGCCACCACGGCCAACGCCGCGTGGTAGCGGGCGAAGTCGTCGATCATCAGGTCGAGGGCGGGCGGGGTGCGCTCGCCCTTGCCCGAGGGGGCGTCCAGCGCTTCCCGCACCTGGCGGAGTGTGTCGCCCGGTTCGCCGCCGGCCGCGCCGCTCGGCAGCAGCGTCAACAGCGACGAGAACGGCGCCACCGCGCCCTGGATGTTGGCCATCACCGTCGCCAGCGCGCCCGCCCCGAGCATCGTGACGAACACGCCCGCCGCCGCGAGCCCGGCCCGGCGTCCCGTACCGAGATCGCGCGCCCGCAGGAACGCCCGCCACACGAGCATGCCGAGCGCGACGACCACCACCAGCAGGATCGCGGCGATCACCGCCTTGACGACGTGGAATCGGAACCAGTAGTCGACCGCCCGGTCCATGCCCGGGGTGAAGTCCCGCCGACCGGCGCGCCAGTACTCGACGAACGCCGTGCGGAAGGACGCGGCGAGGTTGTCCTGATCGACGGAGCCGTCGCCGGCGATGTGCTCGGCCAGTACGGGCGGAACGACGAACAGGGCGGCGATCAGGGCCACTACGGCGCCGACGAGGAGGGCGAGCGGGCGCGCGGGCATGCCCGCGAATCGCGATGGGACGGCGGGACGCTGCCGCCGCCGGCCCGGGAGGTGAGGCGTTGCTGTCATGCCGACCACGCTTCCGCAGCGGCGCCGCCCGGTCACCGGAGCAGGCCGGACACCCGGAGGTATGGCAGGCCACACCCCCGGGACGAATCGGGCGCGGCGGTCAAGCGCGTGGCTCAGCCCCTGAGATAGGTGAGTACGGCGAGCACCCGGCGATGGCGGGCGTCGTCGTCGGCCGGCAGGCCGAGTTTGGCGAAGATGTTGCCGATGTGCTTCTCCACCGCACTGGCGGAGATCACCAGCCGCCGGGCGACCGCCGTGTTCGAGCAGCCCTCGGCCATCAGCGCCAGGATCTCGCGTTCGCGGGCGGTCAGGGCACTCACGCCGCCGTCCCGGCGACGCGCGGCCAGCAGTTGGGCGACGACCTGCGGATCGAGCACCGTGGCGCCGTGCGCGACCCGGTCCAGCGCGTCGAGGAACTCCTCGACCCTGGCCACCCGGTCCTTGAGGAGGTAGCCGACCGAGCCCGAGCCGTCCGCGAGCAGGTCGCCGGCGTAGGACGCCTCCACGTACTGACTGAGCATCAGCATCGGCGCGCCGGGCACGTACGAGCGGGCGCTGATCGCCGCGCGTAGGCCCTCGTCGGTGTGCGTCGGCGGCATCCGTACGTCGACGATCGACACGTCAGGCCGGTGTTCGAGCACCGCCGCGACCAGGGCGGGCCCGTCGCCGACCGAGGCCACCACCCGGTGACCGTCCTCGACGAGCAGGCGGACCAAGCCCTCGCGCAGCAGTACCGAGTCGTCGGCCACCACGATCCGCAACGAGCGGCGCTCGGCGCGGGCCGGCGCCTGGTCCGGCGCCGTGTCCGGGGTCAGTCGCATGGCAGTACGGCGGTGATCGTCGTCGGGCCGCCGGCCAAACTGTCCACCCGCAACCGCCCGCCGACCGCGAGCAACCGCTCCGCGAGGCCGCGCAGTCCGTGGCCCTTGGCCAAGGCCGCGCCGCCGATGCCGTCGTCGGTCACCCACACGGTCAAGTCGCCCCCGTCGTGCCGTAGTCCGAGTACGCACCGGTGTGCGTGGCTGTGTTTGGCCACGTTGGTCAGGGCCTCGGCCACGACGAAGTACGCGGCCGTCTCGACGCCGGCGTCGAGTCGCCGGCCCGGCGCGACGATGTCCAACTCGGCCGGGACGGTGGACAGCGCGGCCAGGGCGGCGAGCGCGTCGGGCAGGCCGCGGTCGACCAGGATCGGCGGGGCGATGCCGCGCGAGAGCGCGCGCAATTCGTCCAGGGCCTCCTGGGCGTGGGCCATCGCGTCGGCGAGGGCCGCGCGGGCGGTCTCCGGCCTGCGGTCGAGATGGTGCTCGGCCCGGCCCAGTTCCATGGCCAGGCGGACCAGGCGCTGCTGCGGGCCGTCGTGGATGTCCCGTTCGAGCCGGCGCAGCGCGCTCGTCTCGGCCGTGACGGCGGCGACGGTCTGCGCGCGGGCGGTGTCGCGTTCCTGTTCGAGGCCGAGGATGCGGCGGTGCAGGGCGGAGGCGTCGGAGAGCAGCGCCTGGCCGAGGCCGGTCTGGGCGGTGGTGAAGGCGCGGGTGACCAGCGGCAGGGTGCACAGGAGCAGCAGGCCGACCGTGGTCCCGAAGGCGACCCGATCGACCGGCGAGAGCAGCCCGAGGCTCACGGTGACGTGCGATTGCCCGCCGCCGGCGTTCAGGGACAACGGCCGCAGCGGCTCGGACGCCGCGTATTCGTAGCGCAGCGCGCAGGTGGCGCAGCCCACCGCGACGAACCACCACAGCGCGGTCACCAGCGCGGTGACCAGGGTGATCGGGAACAGCACCACGGCGTGCGCGGCGTCGAGCCACAGGCCGGGCCCGGCACCGGCGCCGGACGGGCTCGCCCCCGGCTCGGCACGCGCGGCCCCGGCGCCGGCGGCACGCACCTTGGCGATCCGCCACCGCTCCAGATCGGCACACCACTGCGCGGGCGCGAGCGCGCGGGCCACGAGCGGCGCGCCGCCGGGCAGCACCAGCCCGAGCGCCGCGAAGAACACCCCGCCCAGCGCGGCGACCACCCCGACGGCGGCAAACACCGGCGCGGTCAACAGGTACACCGACTGCACCAACGTGCGCCGCCCCACCCGCGAGAGCGCCCCGACGCCCGGCCACGATCGACCCCGGACGGCGGCGGAGAGCGATTTGGTCATGCACCAAAACTAGTACCGCGCCGCGCCCACGCCCCCGAAGCCGCCCGTTGCAGGTAGACCAGTGCCGTCACCGTCGTATGGTCCGGCCCGAACCCGTGCTCGGCGCAGTCGCGGTCCATCCAGTCGTCGCACCGGAACCGGGCCCGCTTCTCCAGCGAACAAAACGCCACCTCCCACGCCGACGCGAGCCGATCCACCAGCAGCAACCCCCGCTCCGCGCCGGCATCGACTCCGGGCGAGCGAGGACACAACGCGGTCCGCGCACCGGCGGGATGGTTGATGTAGTCGTACTCCCGTCCGATGTGCCCCAGATCCGACACCCGCGCCACCACCACACTCGGCCCGGCGTCGTCCCCGACGCTCTCCACGAGGAAGACCTCCACGGCGAAGTCGGCCGACCCCGAATGCCGCACGGCGTTGGTGGCCAGCTCGGTGACGATGAGCCGGATGTCGTACGAGATCGCCTCCGGCACCTCGGCCTCCGCCAGCGCGCGGCCGACAACGCGACGCGCCTCGCCGACATTGCGCTCGGTGGAGGCGTAGGCCCAGCGCGACTGGGCGACGAGCCGGCGTGCGGGGGTAAGGGTCGTCATGGTCCGGCTCCCGAGCGTTGGCGATCAATGCTCGTGACGGTAGAAAACCGACATGCCGGGAACCAGACGTGCTGCGCGCCGGTTTCGACAGGGCCGGCGTCGAGCCACCGCGTTACGCGGTAGTCATCCGGTTACACCGAGGTGATCGGCCAGTTCGCGCATGTCGGTGGTCAAGGTGCGCTTGCGCTTTTTCAGGATCAGTCGGACCACGTCTCGGGCCAGGCTCTGGTGGCGAACCCATTCCGGCGCGGCCTGCAAGACGGTCCGCATTTCGGTCATCGCCTCGCCGTAGTCGCCGACATGCGCCTGTGCCAGGGCAATGTCCAGGCGGTGTCGGTTCTGCGTGTTCGGGCCCGGGGGCGGACCGGTGATCGGCTTCGGGGTGTGCTCGACCCCCCGGAGCAGTCCGCGGTGGTCGCCGACGACCGCGAAGTCCTCAAGGGTCTTCAGGTGGGCCGTGACCGGGCCGAACGATCCCCAGTGCACGCTGCGGTCGGTGTGTTCGACGCCGACGGCGGTGGCTGCGGTGCCGGCCATGCGGCGGGCCTCCCGGGCGACATCGGGGTTGTTATTGCGCACGGCCGCCGCAGCGACGCGCTGGAGCAATTCGCCCCACCCCGCGATCTCACCGGCGGTGGCCCTCGACAGGCGCGGCTCGATGCCGTCGGCCGTCTCCGCCGCCAGGTGTTCGCACTCGTCGAAACGACCCTGGCGTAGCAGCAGCCAGCACAGGCCGCCCACGCCGACAGCCGCGAGGTGTACCCGACCCATGGCCCGGGCATCGCGAATGCTCTCCGAGAACGCGTGATAGGCGAGGTCGTATTGGCGAACCTGGGTAAGGTACTTCCCGGCCGCGTGCAACGCCGCCACCCGCACCTCGCCGACACCCTCGGGCCCCTCGGCAGAGGGCACCGCCCGCAGGATCGCGGGGAGTTCGTCCGCCATCGACTCGTACCGGTCGGCCTGATACAGCTCGTGGGCCCGATCGATCCGGGCCCGGACGGCGGCCAGGCGTTGCGGGGTGAGTTCGGCGGAGTCGGCGCGGTCGACCAGGCCGACCGGTGGCGTGAGTGCTTGGCGCAGCGCGATCAACTGGATGCGGGAGCCCACTTCGTCGCGCACGGGTTTGGGCACCGACGGCGCGAAGAGCGCCGACGTGGGCAGATCCAGCGCTCGTGCGAGCACGTGCAGCGTAGCGATCCGGACGTCGCCGCCCTGTTCGACCTTGGCAACCGTCGACACGCCCAAGCCCGCCGCCTCCGCCAGTTGCTCCTGGCTGAGCCCGGCCACCCGTCGATACCGCCGGACGTTGTCCCCGAGTCCGCTCACCGTGTACCTCTCACCCTGGGAGGTGGCACTCACCCATGCCGATCCCAAGCTAGCGCGGCAACGGCCCGTTCGGGATCGGGAAAGGCGCGGCGGCGACCCAGGGCCGTCAGTCGAGGTTGTGCAGCACGACGTCGCTGATCCGGCCGGCCTCGGCCGTGAGCGTCATGTACGTGTGATGCGGTTGGCGGCGCCGATCGGTGGGCGAGCCCGGATTGAGCAACCGCAACCCCGTGTCCGTGACCGTGTCCCACGGGATGTGGCTGTGTCCGAACACGAGGACGTCCGCGTCGGGATACCGCGCCGCGCACCGGCGTTCGCGGCCCTCGGCCGGGCCCGTCTCGTGGACGACGGCGAAACGCACGCCGCCGAGTTCGACCCGGGCCACCTCCGGTAGCCGCGCCCGCAGGTCCGGCCCGTCGTTGTTGCCGTAGACCCCGACCACGCGATGCGAGGACGCCTCGAACAGGTCGAGTACGTCGACATCGACCCAGTCCCCCGCGTGGATCACCACATCGGCGACCGCCGCCTCGACCAGCACCTGCTCCGGAACGGCCTTGGCACGACGGGCGACATGGGTGTCGGACACCAGCAGAACGCGCATGCCCACCACGGTACGACTCCGACGCCGCATCCGGGACGAACCCGACCCTCGTCCGGTCAGGGAGCCGTTTCCGGTTGCGGCGCCGGCTTCGGGGCCCGCCAGGCGGGATTCCTGCGGATGCCGACCTGTTCGAGTTCGAGCGTGTCGCCGGTTTCGGTGCGGAGTTCGACGTGGACCGGTACGCCCGTTTCGTGGTCGACGTAGTGCAGCGGCGCCGTGCCGTCCTGGAGGTACCGGTCGCCCCACTGCATCAGCGCCACGATCACCGGGAACAATTCGCGGCCCATGTCGGTGAGCACGTATTCGTCGCGCGTACGACCGCCGTCCTCCCGATACGGGCGCTTGGCGAGCAGGCCGGCCTCGGTCAGGCGGCGCAACTGCTGGGCGGCGGCGCGGTCGGTGATCCCGATGCGGTCGGCGAAGCCGCTGAACCGGGTCGTGCCGTAGCAGGCCTCGCGCAGGATCAGCAGCGCGGAGCGGGTTCCGACCACCTCCAGCGCCTTGACCAGCGAGCAGTGATCGGTCTTCCACGCGCCGAGATCGGCGAGCGCGCCCTCCATGACAACCGGCATGACCCCATCGTACCCACCCCGACTATCACCTTGTATAGCCAGACACCCGCTACCTATACTCCAGGAAAGCCAGCCCTCGCCGCGCACTCCCGAGCGGACGGCGCAACGCCGCGCTGCCCTCGACCGGACCATCCGACCCGCATCACAGGGGGATCCCCATGGCCTCGCAGGCCACACAAGCCGCGCCGGACGCCGACAAACGGCGGCAAGTCCCCGGTGGACCAACGGCCATCACGTTCGTCGTGTGTTCCGCGGCGTTCATGGCGATGCTCGACGTGTTCGTGGTCAACGTCGCCTTCACCGACATCGGCGCCGAATTCGACGCACCACTCGCGGACCTGAGCTGGGTCCTCAACGCCTACGCCATCGTCTACGCGGCGCTGCTGATCCCGGCCGGCCGGCTCGCCGACCGGTACGGCCGCAAACCGGCGTTCCTCGCCGGACTGGCCCTGTTCACCGTGGCGAGCGCCGCCTGTTCCGCCGCGCCCCAGTTGTGGTGGCTGGTGTTCTTCCGCGGGCTCCAGGCGGTCGGCGCGGCCGTACTCACCCCGGCGAGCCTCGGGCTCCTGCTCACCGCGCTGCCGCCGGACCGCCGAGCCAAGGCGGTCGGAATCTGGGCCACCACCAGCTCGTTCGCGGCGGCGGTCGGTCCCGTCGTCGGCGGCGGCCTGGTGGAGCTGTCCTGGCGGTGGGTGTTCCTGATCAACATCCCGATCGGCGTGGCGGCGTTCGTGGCGGCCCGCCGCGTGCTCCCCGACCTGCGCGAGGCCTCGGCCGTACGCATGCCGGACCCGCTCGGCACGGCCGCGCTGATCGTCGCCTTCGGCGCGCTGTCCCTGGGCCTGGTCAAGGGCCAGGACTGGGCATGGACCGGGGCGGCGACCATCGGCACCTTCGCCGTCGCCGCCTTCGGTATCGCGATCTTCGTCGGGCGGATCCTCACCCACCCGGAACCGGCCGTGGATCCGGCCCTGTTCCGCACCTCGACGTTCGTGTGGGCCAACATCACCGTGTTGACGTTCTGTACCGCCTTCGGCGCGGTCTTCCCGTCCGTGGTGTTGTGGCTGGAGGGCCCCGGCGGCTACTCGACCCTGGCCACCGGCCTGGCCATCGCGCCGGGCCCGCTGATGGTGCCGCTGTTCGCGGTCGTCGGCCGACGGCTGGCCGCGCGGGTGCCGATCGGGGTGCTGGTGGCGGCGGGCAACGTGCTGTTCGCCGGCGGCGCCCTGTTGTTGGCCGCCGGCGCGTCGGCCGATCCCCGGTACGTGACGCAGGTCCTGCCGGGATGGCTGGTCATCGGCATCGGTATCGGCCTGGCCATGCCCCTCATGCTCTCCCGCGCCACCGCCCGGCTGCCCGGTGACCAGGCCGCGACCGGCAGTGCCGTGGTCAACACCAGCCGCCAACTCGGGTACGTGCTCGGCGTCGCCATCCTGGTCGCCGTCCTCGGCACGACCGGCACCGCGCCCGATCCGACCGGCGCCTTCCGACACGCCTGGTGGTTCATCGCGGCCACCGCCGCCGGATCGGCCGTCACCGCCCTGGGCATCACCGGCCGCACTCGGAGCTGATCACCGTGAGCGTCATGACCCCCGTAGCCCGCGTAGCCCTCGCCGACACCGTGCGCCTGCGCCCGTGGCGCTCGGACGACGCCGACGAACTCGGCCGAGCTGCCGCGTACTTCTCACCGAACGCACTCGCCGCGCGATTCGGCGCGGCGAGCACCACGATCCCCGACTGGTACCGGGCCCACATCATCGAGGCCCGGGCACACGGCAGGTGGGACGCGTGTGTGGCCCACAGCGGGGACCACATCGTGGGCTGGGCGGAGTACGGACTCGACGACGAGCCCGGTCACGCCGACATCGCCGCCCTGGTCGGCGACCGGTACCAGGGGCACGGCCTCGGCACCCGGTTGATCGGGCAGGTCGCGTCCCTGGCCAAGGCGGCCGGGGTACGCGTCCTGCACGCCCAGATCCGGGTCGACAACCGGGCCGCCCGCAAGGCGCTGTACGCGGCGTTTGCGAACCTGCGCTACACGGAACTGCAGGACGGACAGTGGCACTTCGCCGTGGACTCGGCGCACGCCGTCGACCTGCCACACGCCTCGAACGGGCCGGGCCCGATCGGCCCCGCTCAGCGACCGCCCTCCTCGCCCCGCACCTGATGCGGGCCGACCGCCCCCGCGACGGCCGACCCGGTCGGTGGCTTGACCCCGTTGGTGGCGCCGGCCGTCGGCCGTCCCGTGCCGGGCGGCTTGACGCCGTTGGTGCGCCCGGTCGGTGTACTGCCGTGCGCCGACCGGGTGTTGCCCTCGGGCCGGTCGCCGTGGCGTCGGGGCGGCTCCGTCGATTCTTTGGGCTCCCCCGAATCCCGGAAGTCCGTGGCGGATCGCCCGAGTTCCCCGTTGTCCCCGTTCATGTTCGTTCGCTCTCCTCGATTCCCGCGAACCGTGCGATCGCTCGGGTCCCTGTCTTCCGAGCGACCGCCCCCCGATCCGGTTGATTCCTGGCCTTGCGGGTGCTGTCGGAAATAGTCGAGTGACAACACACCACATAGTCAGATACGTACCGGGGCCTCGAACGGTTCGGCGTTCGCGGGACGAGATTTGCGCAGACGAGATTTGCGAGCCGGACGCGTCAGGTCGTCGGCGTCACCTTCGCCAGACCCGCCGGGGCGTCCGGGTTCGCTCCTCGGCGCAGGGCGAACGTGCGGGCCAGATTCTGCAGATGCACGGTGGTGGCGATGGCCCGGGCGGCCTCCGTACGCAGGCCGCCGAGTTCGGGGGCAACCGTCGCGTGCGGGACGCCGTCGGCGACCAGGCGCTCGCGCAGTTGGGCGATGTCGGGCGCGGTGGGGCCGCCCAGATCGATCAGCAGGACCGGAACGCGGGCGCCCAGTGCGGCGATCGGGCCGTGCAGCAGGTCGGCGACCGAGATGCCCTCGGCGAATACGCCGGAGGTCTCGCGGATCTTGAGCGCGCCCTCCAACGCCACCGCGCCGCCGAGTCCCCGGCCGGCCACGACCAGGCGGTCGTGGTGCGCCCAGTCGGCGGCCAGCCTCTCGCACGCGTCGGCGTCGGCCAGCACGCGGCGTACCGCGTCGGGGAGTTCGGCCAGGTCGGCGAGATCGGCGACGGTCGGCGGCAGCGGGCCGAGGGCGAGCGCGATGCCGACCACGGCCAGGAGTTGGGCGGTGACGGTCTTGGTCGCCGGGACCGCGATCTCGGTGCCGGCGTCGGTGGCGACCAGGACGTCGGCCTCGGCGGCGAGCAGGCTGTCCGCCTCGTTGGTGATCGCCACGACCCTGGCGCCCTGTTCGCGCGCGGCCCGGACCGCCGTGACGATCTCGGGGGTGCGGCCCGACTGGCTCAGCGCGGTGACCAGGTAGCCGGAGTAGTCGGTGCGCGCGCCGTAGCGGGTCACCAGGCTCGGCGCGGCCAGGCCCGCCGGGCGACCGGACGCCGGCTCGTACAGGTAGCGGCCGAACACCGCGGCGTTGTCCGACGATCCGCGCGCGATCAGCGTCGACCCGAGCAGCGGTGTGGGCAGCGCGGCCCGGACGGCCTCGCCGAGTTCGGGCAGGCGGGCGACCAACCGGCCCAGGACGTCCGGCTGTTCGGCCATCTCGGCGGCCATCACGGACCCGGGGGCGGCGGGGTGGTCGGTGGTCGGCGTGCTCGGGGTTGCGGGGGTCATGGCGTTGGTCCCTTCGGTCGGCTTCGCTTCGGTCGGCTGTGCTTCGGTCGGCCTTGCTTCGGTCGGCTTTACTCGGGCCGGCCTTGCTTCGGTCGGCTTCGCTTCGGTCCGTGCCGGGTCGATCGGTTCGGGAGGAGCGGTTCGGGGGTCGACCTCATCACGTCACCAGCGCCCACTTCGGGCGTTCGCCGCGGGCGATGTCCCAGGCCAGGGCGGCGGCGCCACGCAGCGCGCCGTCGTGGATGTGCCGCGCCGCGACGATCACCTCGTCCGGGGCGGCGGCGCCGGGCGCGTGTTTGGCGACGAAGCCGCGCAGTACGTCGAGGACCCGATCGGCCGCGGCCATCAACCCGCCGCCGAGGGCGATCCGGGTCGGGTCCAAGGCCAGGTACAGGTTGAGCACATGGCCCGCGAGCACGTCGAGCGCCTGGTCGGCGACCGCACGCAGCCGGGGGTCGGCGGAGGTCAGGATCGCCGCCGCGTCGGGGGCCGGGCCGGTGCCGCCGAGCGCGTACAGGGCCTGCGTGCGGGCGAGCAGCGGGCCGCCGCCGATCAGCGATTCCAGGTCCGGCTCGTCCGGGCGGCCGGGCGCCAGCGCGTAGCCGATCTCGCCGGCCACACCCCGCGCGCCGCCCACGACCCGGCCGCCTACGGTGAGCGCGGCGGCGACGCCCGTACCCAGATTGACGAACAACCCCGGATCGGCGTCGACGAGCGCGCCGGACCGCACCTCGGCCAGCCCCGCCGCCTTGACGTCGTTGGCCACCACCACCGGCAGCGCCCCGAACGCCTCCCGGGCCCGGCCCAGGACGTCCACCCGCTCGATGCCGGGCAGGTTCGGCGACAGCTCCACCCCGGCCGAGGTCACCGTCCCGGGACACACCAGGCCCACGGCCACCACCTCGTGCCGCCCACCCCGGGTCGCCGCCGCGACCTGGTCCCGGGCCGCCCCGAGCAGCCGGTCGAACGCGCGCCCCATGTCCTCACCGGGAGCGCGCGTGGGCACCCGCCGCCCGGCCGACATCACCCCGGCGGCATCGATCGTGGCCATCGCGGTCTTGGTGCCGCCGATGTCCAGCGCGACTATCGCACGCGCACCACGCGTCACGACGCGTCCTCCACGACCCGCGCCTCCGCGTCGTACCTGCTCCCCCACACCGGCGCACCCCCCGCCCTGTGCAGCCCGGCGACCGCCTGGGTGCGCCCACGCGTGACGAACGCCTGCGGCCGGAAGCACATCACCACCGTGTCGCCCGGACGGATGTCCAGACGCCGGGCGTCGCGCAGCACCGTGTAGTAGTGGATCGCCCCATCGGGGGCGGCATCCACGCGCGCCACCCGATCGCCGGCGGTCACGGTCGCCGCGTCCCGGCCGACCAGCGCGGTCGGTTGGAAGTCGCCGAGGACCTTGTCGATGTAGTGGCCGGCGGCGAACGCGTACGCGTCGTCCCCGTCCACGTGCGACACCTCGGTCACGTACACGATCGCCGGCTGCTCCGGGGCGTCCTCGGAGAACACGTGCAGCGGCGTGGTCCCGTGGATCGCGTTGCCCGGCTCGACGTGCGTGGCCCCGGCGTCGGCGGCGATGGCCAGCGAGCGGGCCGAGGTGGTGCCGGGCGCGTTGACCTGGCGGATGTCGAACCCGGCCGCGCGCAGGCGTTCCGCGGCCGTGACGAGCGTGGTCAGGTTCGGGGTGGCGGCGATCCGCCGGTTGTCCGGGTCGGCGAGCAGGGCCGGGAACGTGGTGACGCCGTGTACCGCGACGCCCTCGATGGCGTGCACCGCCCGCGCGGCGGCCTCCACGTCGGCGGCCGGGAAGCCGCCGCCGTGGCCGAAGTAGAACCGGTCCCCCTCGCCGTGCACCCGCAGCAGCACCGACACTGGCGGGCCGCCCCGACGCAGCGCCGCCGCGCCGATGCGGCGCGCGGCGTCGAGCGAGAACACGGTGACCACCTCGGGGTCGGCGCCGACCACGAAGTCCTCGCTGCCCCGGTGCGGTTGCACGAGGTGCCCTACGTGGCCGACCGGGAGCCCGTGGCGCACCGCCGCCGAGACGCAGGCGGTGTCCACCGCGACGACGGGGCCGAGGCCGGCGTCGATCGCGGTGCGGGTCACGTCGGGGTTGCGCCCGTACTGCTTGGCCATCACGTAGGTGGACAAACCGCGCGCCCGGGCCGCGTCGGCGATGGCGGCGGCGTTGCGGGCGACCGTGTCCAGGTCCACCACGTAGGTGTTGGCGAGCAGTTCGCCGGCCTGATGGGCCGTCACGACGGCGTCGATCAGGGGGCGGTTGTGGGCGAGCAGTCGGTCCAGGAACATCGGGTCTCCTTGGCGCGGGCGGGGCGGGGTGCGGGCGATCCGAACGGTGTGCGGATCAGGTCCGGCCGGTCGACACCGGCACCACCCCCGTCGACGCGGTCCGGGACGCCGCCGTCGAAGCGTCCGTCGTTTCCGTCGTGTCGTCGCCCGGTTCGTCCTCGAACACCCGTCCCATCGCGGCCAATACCTCCGGACGCGAGCGGTGTGCCCACACCAGATACGCGGCGCCGAGCACCATCCAGCCGACGATCACGTACGGCACGAGGTTGTTCGGATGATCCGGCACCGGCCACAGCTGGCCGTAGATCGGCAGCAGCATCAGCAGCACCGTCGCGCCCGGCAGGATCCCGTGCCGCAACAGGGCGAACTCGCCCCGGTGTTCGCGCAGGTAGAACCGGATCACCGCGATGCTCATCAGGATGTAGATGACCACCATGCCGAGGCCGAGAATGGTGCCGGCGAACCCGTACACGCCCAGCGGACCGAGGTCGCCGCCGAAGCCGCTGCCCAGGGCCAGCGCGAACACGAGCGAGAAGCCCAGATACGCGGTGATCGCCGACTGCGGCACGTGGCGCTCGTTGGTGCGGCCGAGGAAGCGCGGCAACACCCCCTCGCGGCCCATCGAGAACAACACCCGCACGGCCGCGTTCGATCCCGAGACGACGTTGGCGAACTGGCTGACGATCACGGTCAGCGCGAGGATCCAGGTGACGCCCCAGTAGCGGTCGACCAGCGTGGTCAGCGGCGCGGCGTCGCCGGCCAGGTCCGAGCCGTGCGCGGAGCCGAAGCCGATCGAGGTCGAGTAGGCCATCAGCACATAGAAGGTGCCGATCACCGCGACGGCCGTGAACAGCGCGAGCGGGATGCTGCGCTTGGCGCCACGCGCCTCCTCGCCGAGGGTGGCCACCGACTCGAAGCCGATGAACATCAGGATGCCCCAGAGCATGCCGGTACCCAGGCCGCTGAACCCGTCGATGGAGTTGGCCGGGTTGAACGGCGCCACCGACAGGCCCGAGTCGCCGCCGTCGCCGAGGATCACCCCGGCCAGGCCGAGCAGTACGCCGACCTCCAGGACCAGGAAGATCAGCGCGGTCTTGGCCGAACTGGACACCCCGAGCGAGTTGACGCCCCACACCACGGCGGCGAACGCCAGCGACATCATCTGCCACGGCACGCGGATGTCGAACTGGCTGTCCAGGAAGTCGTGGCTGTACCCGCCGAGCGCGGCGAACAACATCGGCCCGACCATGCCGTACGTGAGCAGCAGCAGCCACCCGGACAGGAAGCCGCCGGACTTGCCGAACCCGTGACTGTTGTAGGTGTAGGCGAAGCCGGCCGCCGGCAGCTTGCGGGCGAACGCGGCGATGGTGTTGGCCACCAGGAGGCTGGCGACCATGGCCAACACGATGGCGAGCGGCAGCGCGTACCCGGCGCCGGCCGCGGCGGGCGGGGTGTTGAACGCGACGCTGGTGGCGGGGCCCATGAAGGCCATACACATGGCGACGGCGCCGAACACCGACAGCGTGTTGCGGCGGAGCGACCCGCCCTTCGGGTTCGGGCTCGCGGGCGGCGAGGGCAGTGCGGTGGACATGGGTGGTACTCCAGGCGGTTCGGTGGGGCGGGACGGGCCCCGGGGGTGCGGGGAGGGTGGGGACGCGCGCCTGTGGGGTGGGGTCGGGCTCAGTGCGCCCGTGGCGTCAGCAAGGCCGCGAGGTCGAGGTCGGCTCGGACCGCCGCCGCCGCGTCGGGTGCGACGTCGAAGCGCACGCGCAATGCGGTGAGGCCGCGCGATACCGCGCCCAACGCGCCTGCCAGGTCGGCCAGTTCGGAGTGCACCAGCTCGGGGCAGGCGGGCAATCGTCGGCGTACCCGCTCACGCAGCCGGGTGGTCATCGCGGCGTCGATGGAGGCGGAGACGCGGCCGCCGAGGACGACCAGTTCGGGCTCGTACGCGATGGTGACCGCGGTCAGCGCGACGCCGAGGGCACGCTCGAAGCGTTCGACCACGGCGCGGGCGGCCGGCGCGGTGTCGGTGAAGACGTCGGCGGCGGTGGCCACGTCGAGGCCGGCCTCGCGGGCGGCGCGCATCAGGCCCTCGGCACCGACCAGTTCCTCCACGGTGTGGTCGTCGGAATCGACGGGCAGGAAACCGAACTCGCCGACCAGGCCGGTCGGTCCGCCCCGGATGTGCCGATCCACGGCCACGCCCGCGCCGAAGCCCGCACCGACGGTGAACATCACGGCGGTGTCGGCGGTGCGCGCGGCGCCGTGCCGAAGCTCGCCCTCCAGGGCCAGGTCGGCGTCGTTGCCGAACGCGACGGTGCCCTCCAGGGCGCGGCGCAGCCGGCGGGTGAACAGGTCGCCCTCGATCTGCGGGAGGTTGGTCGCGCCGCGCACGTCCAGCCCGTCGGCCGCGACCGCTCCGGGCAGACCTATCACGCCCGCGCGCAGCACGTCGGGCGCGGCGGCGGGCCGGGTGGCGGCGGGCCCGGTGGCGGCGGGCCCGGCGATGTCGGTCCCGGCGGTGGCGTACAGCGCGCGGACCCGCTCGGCGAGCCAGTCCGCGAGGTGGTCGGCGGCGAGGTGCCGGGGCGTGGGCTCCTCGTGGTAGCGCGGCGAACGGCCGAGCAGGTCGGTGGCCAGGAACCGGCAGGTGGTGCCGCCGAGGTCGACACCGACCGCGACACCACGTTCCGCGGCGACCTCGATCACCACGCCCTGGCGGCCCCGCCGGCCGGTCTGGAGCACGGCGCCCTCACGGACGAGGCCCTCGTCCAGCAGTCCTTCAACCACCCGGGACACGGTGGCGGCGCTGAGCCCGGTCTGCTGGGTGAGACCCGCGCGACTGTGCTGCCCACCGGCCAGCAACACCGCGAGCAGGCTGGAACGGTTGGCCCATCGGGCATCCGCCGTCTCCGCCATGTTCACCTCTCAGAGTGAAAATATTTCAGAGTGAGAGAAAATTAAGCCCGGCGAAGGGAGGTGTCAAGGGTTCATCAAGACGGCCCCAAATCAGGACAACAGTGAGCATGCACCCGACCACTCCCCGCACCCACCGCAGGCCGCGGGGCATGCGTCAGCCGGGTCCGTCCGCGGGTTCGATGAGCCGGCCCAGGCGCCGGGCCTCCGCCGTGATCTCCGCATCGATCTCCGCCGCCGTCCGGGCGCCGACTCCGAGGCAGTCGTACTCGTCGTCGAGTTGGGCCAAGCGCTCCGTGAGGGCGAGTTCGTGGCCGTGATGCCGGTGGATCCGGGAGGCGAACTCCCGGGGCGAGAGCCGGCCCCCGAGCATGCGCCGAGCAAGCGCCGGCACGGCGGCCACCTTGCCGACGGCACCGCCGAACGCGTAAAAGGCGAGACCGAGTTGTCCGAACGCCACCGGGAGCAGTTCGTGCACGTCACGAACCGCCTCGGCACGCGTACAGGCAGCCAGGATCCGCAGGCCGGGGCCGTCGAGCCCCGCGACGAGCGCGACACAGGCCGCGTCGACGACGTCGATCGCCGGTATCTCGCGCGCACTCCAGAGCGCGGCATGGTCCTGAAGGGCAAGCGCCGCTGCTTCGGTCGACGTCACGCGCCCATGCCTCACGCGACGGGGCACCCCCGTCGAGCCGATTTCATCGACGTGGAACCTACGGCTGGAAGGTGTACCCCCGGCCCTGGCCCCACTCCACCGCCGCGGCGGCGATGGCGCGGCTGAAGCGGTAGTCGTCGATCAGGGTCTTCAGGGTCTCGGTCACGCCGTCGGTCAGGACGTCGTCGGCCTGCCACCCGGCGAGCAGTTCGCAGGCGGCGGTCAGGGTGCGGGCGTCCCAGGACCCGGAGCGCGAGTGCACCATCAGCGACTCGCCGAGCAGATGCGGATCCTCGAAGGTCGAGAGCAGGAACGGGGACGCGGCCGGCACCGCCCCGCGCCGGAAGACGGCGGGCAGCGGGGTCCCCTGCGGGAGCCAGTACACGGTGCCGATGATCTCCCAGCGGCCGTGCCGACCCCGGCAGGCCGGGAGGTCGCGGGCCACCCACGAATCGTGTGCACCGGTGTCGAGCACGGTTGTCCCGTCCGCGCCCCGGACCGTACCGTCGACCACGGGCCACGCCTCCCAGTACCGCGCCACCGAACTGCGCGTGTCGTCGATCGACCCGTCATCGCGGTTCACCCGCTCGGTGCGGTCGATGCGCTGGACGATGTACCCGGTCGCGCCTGCGGGCGGCACCCAGCGGAAGCTGCGATCGAAGGCGCCGAACTCGTTCGAGGTGTCCACGGAGTTCACCGTCCCGAGATCGAAGGCCGGCCCGTCCTCGTCCTCGTCCTCGTCCTCGTCCTCGTCGTCATCGTCGTCGTCGGGCAGCGGCTTCACGTGGGCCTCGGCTTGGAGTCGTTCGCGCTCGGCGGCCGTCATCGACAGGGCACCGGCGCCGACGCCGGTGGTCGTGGGTGCAGGTGCTGGGGGCATCCCGGACTTGGCCGACTCCTTGCCCTTCTTCTCCTTCTCCTCGCGCGTCGTGCTCTCGCGCAGGGCGACCACGCGGCCGGATACGTCCCGCAGTTCGGCGTTCCCGCACGCCAGGCAGTAACTGCTGCACCTCTTGTGCACGAAAACGTCCCGACAGGTCGGGCATTCGAACACCGAGCGGTAGTCCTCGTCGGAGTCCTCGACGAAGCGGCGCTCGCAGAAGTAACAGGTGCTGGAAGCGGTGAGTGGCATCGCCGATCCTTCCGCGCGTCCCCGAGCAGCCGAACGGATGCTCCTGGTCGGAACCTACTCGCGCCGACCCTCCCGGATGGCCGGGTTTGCCCGATTACCCGAAGAAGTTTCGGGGACGCGGCGAATAGCCGGGTGGTTGGGTAACCCGCTTACCCAGCAAGGAAGTTGCCCCACCGTCGAGACGCCGGCCGGGCAGCGGAAGCAGGTCTTCGCTCGGCCTTGCCAAGCGAACCTCGGGTCGAGCCACCGCAGCGGCCCTCGGGCCGGCCTTCACGAGCGAGGCGAAGGTCGGACGCGACCCTCCGGCCGGGCAGCGAGCGGGCCTGCACCCGAACGGCGGGAGCGAGTCTTTGGTCCCACTCCGCGAGTTGACCTCCCGGCGCGCTGCGGGCTCGGGCCTCGGGCGGGCTGCGCGTGTGGAGCTTCGGTCGGGCCCCGTGGGTAGCGCTTCGGTTGGTCTTCGCGCGTGGGGCGCCGGTCGGTTACGGGCCTGCGGGCGGGCCGGCTTTTGGATGCGTTTTGCGGGTGGGTCTTCCGGTGCGTTGCGGGGCTGGGCTTCGGGCGGATGCGTGTGTGGGATTTGGTGGGCTTTCGTGTGGGGGCTTCGGGCGGCTTCTGGGGGCACGCGCTCGATTGGGCTCGGCGGGTGGGGTCGGTTGCGCTTTGTGGGCGGGGCGGGGCGGGCCGCGGCCGGGTTGGCCGGGTGCGAGCGCGCCCCGAGCGGTGGGTGGCGGGCGGGCCGGGGTTCGCTCGGGGCGGGTGGTGGCGGGCGCGGGGTGGGGCGGTTGCGGCGTCAGCCTTGCCGCCGGCCGGTCTCGAGGTAGATCCGCAGGTGGTCGAGGCCGCGTTCGAGGATGTCGCCGACGGCGAGGTCGGTGTCCGCGCCGGCTGCCCGGTGTCGGGTCAGGGCGTCCACCGACAACGCCTCGCCGCCCTTCTTGCCGCCGAACTGGGCCGAGTCGTGGACGCGCTCGCCCTCGACCGCGCCCGGGTCGAGTGGATCCCGGCCGTCCTCGACCATGACGGTGACGATGCTGTCGATGTCGCTGGGACCGTCCTGGACGATCACGATGCCGGTGTACGGCGTACCGCGCACCGCCCACTCGATGCGGGTGCCGGGGCCGTCCCGGTCCAGGTCGACCTCGGCCGCCACGGATTGCGCGGCCTCGCCGGCGGTCACCACGACCGCGTGGGCCGAGGTGGTCCGGACGGCGGTCACCGGCGGGAAGTATTCGGGGAGCCTGTCGGTATCCGACAAGACCATGTACGCCTGGTCGGTGGACGCTGCGACCTGCACGGAACGCGTGTGAAGAACCATGCGCGTACTGCTATCCGTTCAACGAGGGTTCCATTCGCGATCACAGCGGCGCGCGGGGCCGGGAGACAGGGGCCTGGCCGGGGCGGCACGGCCGGGCGCGGCCGACGCGATCCGGCTCGGCGTCCGGGGTTGGGCGGCAGGCATCCTGCCGAGACGCGTCACCCAGGCGTTCGACCTCGGCCAATCGCCGGGCCTTCCGCGCACCCCACGCCGTCCGCGTCTTCACCAGGCTTTCCTGGTCTTCCGCGTCCGCGCCGCGCCTTCCGCACTTCGCCGCGCCTGCCATGCCTTCCGCGTCTTTGCCTCGCCTTGCAAGCCTTCCGCGCCTGTCAACGCGTCCGCCTCCACGCCGCGCCTTTCGAGCGTCGCCGGGCCTACCGCACCTCGCGGAGCCTGCCATGCCTTCCGCGACTTTGCCGCACCCTGCAAGGCTTCCGCGCCCTCGCGCCTTCCGCGCCTGTCAACGTTTCCGCCTCTGCGCCGCGCCTTTCGAGCCTCCGGGCCCACCGCACTTCGCCGGGCCTGCCATGCTTTCCGCGCCTTGCGAGGCTTCCGCGCCCCCGCGCCTTCCGCGCTTGTCAACGCGTCCGCCTCTGCGCCGCGCCTTTCGAGCCTCCGACCCACCGCACTTCGCCGGGCCTGCCATGCTTTCCGCGCCTTCGCCGCGCCCCGCGGCTCTTCGCGCCTTCCAATGTTTCCGCCACTGCGCCGCGCCGTCCGCGCTTCGCCGCGCCTGCCATGCTTTTCCGCGCCTTGGCTGCGCCTTGCAAGTCTTGCCGCCTTCCGCGCCCCCGCCCGCGCCCGCGCCTTCCAACGCTTCCGCCGTTGCGCGGCGCCTTCCAGGCATTCCGCGCCTTCGCCGGGCGTTCGGCCCGACGTTCAGCTCGGTTTCAGGTCTCACTCTCAGCCCGTTCAGGCACGACCTGGGCCGGGTTCAGGACCCGCCTTCGGCCCGGCGTTCGACTCCGCCTTCACCCCGGCGCGCCCGCGCCGCCCGCGCCGCCCGCGCCGCGTTCACGCCCTCGCGTCGCCGAGGGATTCCAGCAGCGCCCGCAGGCCGTCCGCGACGGCGGAGCGTTGTTTGGGGGTGAGCGCGGCGAGTAGGCGTTGTTCGGTTTCGATGTGTGCCGGCAGCACCTCGTCGATCAGTTCCCGGCCCGCGTCCGTGAGGGCGACCAATACGCTGCGGCCGTCCGACTCGTCGGCGCTGCGGGACACCAGGCCGCGCGCCTCGAGGCGGTCCAGCCGCTGGGTGATCGCGCCCGAGGTGACCATGGACGAGCGCATCAGCTCGGTGGGGCTCAATCGATGCGGCGGCGGGTTGCGGCGCAGGGTCGCCAGTACGTCGAACGACGAGGCGTCGAGCCCGTGTTCGGCGAAGGTCCGGGTCAGCTCGGTGCCGACCAGGCGCGCGGCGCGGGACAGTCGGGCGAGCACCGCCATCGGTGACGCGTCCAGATCGGGGCGCTGCGTACCCCATTGCTCCAGCACAAGGTCGACGTGATCTGCCACGGCGTCAGGCTAGCCGACTCCGCCCGTCGAAGCGGCTCGCGACGCCCCTCGCATTTACCTTAGCACTGAGGTACATTTCCCTTAGCGTTAAGGAATCGACCGCACCCCGGAAAGGGACACCCCACCATGCGCATCACCGTATTCGGAGCGGCCGGCAGCGTAGGCAGCCGCGTCGTCTCCGAAGCCCTGTTCCGGGGCCACGAGGTCACCGCCGTGGTCCGCGACCGGGCCCGCTTCCCCGACCTGGATCCCCGCGCCGAAGCCCGGATCGGGGACGCCGCCCGCACCGACGACGTCGCCGCCCTCGGCGCCGACCAGGACCTGGTGATCAGCGCCACCCGCCCGCCCCACGGCCGCGAACGGGAACTGGCCGCCACCGCCGAGGCGCTGCTGTCCGGCCTGGCCGGCACCGACGTACGGCTGTTGACCGTCGGCGGCGCGGGCAGCCTGCGCGTCCCGGGCGCGGGCGACACGATGGCGGTCGACGATCCGAGGTTCGTCCCCACCGCGTGGCGCGGCATCGCTCTGGCCTGCAACGCCCAGTTCGACGTCTTCCGCGCCGACTCCGCGGTGAACTGGACCTACCTCAGCCCGCCGGCCCACCTGCAACCGGGCACCCGTACCGGAACCTTCCGCGTCGGCGGCGACGAACTCCTGGTCGACGACGACGGCGTCTCCGCGATCTCGATGGAGGACCTGGCCGTGGCCCTGGTCGACGAGGCGGAGAACCCGCGCCACCACCGCGCGCGCTTCACGGTGGCGTACTGACATGGGCGGCGGAACGGTACGCCGGCGCCGGCGCAGCGACACGGGGACCGCGCCCGCCCCGGTCGGGAGGATCGCCGCGGCGCGACCCTCCCGACCGCGGATCGGGGCGACGGCGGGCTCAGCCGGCCCGCAGCAGGACGCGCAACTCGGCGGTGTCGATGACGTGGGCCCGGGTCGGGAACACGTGGTCGAGCAAGGCGCGATGGACCTCGGGATCCGGGTCGGCGACGCCGTCGGAGAGCACGTACAGCCGATAGTCGCGGTCGGCCGCGTCGACGACGGTGGACAACACGGCGCCGCCGGTGCTGACACCGGCCACGACCAGGGTGTCGATACCGCGCTCGCGTAGGCGCCGGTCCAGGTCGGTGGTGGACATCGCGCCGTAGCGCACCTTGCGGACCTCGATGTCGCCGTCGCGCGGAGCCAACCGGTGGTGGATGGCGACGGCGGGGTCCTCGTGGTGCATGAGCCGGTATCGGGCCACCGGCGCGAAGGACTTGTTCGCGACGGGAATCGTGTCCCAGTCCGCTGCGGTGAAGCCGACCCGGACATGGGCGACGGTACCGCCGGCGGCCCGCACGTCGGAGACGATCGCCTCCACACGAGCGAGGAGCGCGCCGCGATGCCCGTACTCCTCCCCGTCGGGCAACGCGGCGAGGATGGCGGGCTGGTAATCCAGCACGAGCAGGGCGGTCTGTACGGGGTTGAGCATGGTCACGCGGGGGTCTTCCCTTCCGACGACGCATGGTCGCTGTGTGCCCGACCGGGCGCCGAGTCTTTCGGCGCCCGGTCGGCGGCTTCGTGGGATGCCGGAGCAGATGCCGAATCAATCGCCTCGTGAGCTGCCTGATCGACGGCTGCACAGGGCGCCTGGTCGACGGCTTCGTGCAATGCCCGATCGGCGGCTTCGGGGGGCGCCGGTTCGATCGCTGCGCCGCCCGGCGGCTCCCCGCGCCCCAGGAGCAGCAGCGGGGTCGCCAAGAGCAGCATCCCCGCGACCGCGATCGCGGTGCGGGTGCCCGCGGCGGCGGCCAGTACGCCCGCCAACGCGGTCAGTACGGCGATGGAGGCGGTGCTGCTGACCGACCACGCGGTCAGCGTGCGGGCGACCCGGTCGGGATCGGTGTGGTCCAGCCGATAGGTGGCCTGTACGGGATTGAACACACCGCAACAAGCCACCAAACCGAACTGCAGAACGATGACGAGCACCATCCCGGAAACCCCGGGCCGGACGAACGCCAGCCCCACCGGCCAGCACGCGCGCAGCACCCCGGACACGAGCAACACCTCACGCCGCCCGAACCGCGCCACGAGTCGCCGCGCCAGCCGCGCACCGACCAGCCCACCCACACACGGAGCGGCGAACATCAGCCCGTACTGCCACGGTTCGAACCCGAGGGGGCCCAACAGGAGTACGGCGAGCAGCGGCTCACCGGCCATGATCAACCCGTTGACCACGACCGTATTGAAGAACAGCGGCCGCAAGACGGGATGACCGAGAATGTAGCGCCACCCGTCGAGCAGATCACCGGCCCGCAACCGGGGCGCACCGGTCCGCTCGGGAGGCGTCTCCGTACCGCCGATGGCACGAATCCCCAGCGCCGACAACAGATAGGTGACCGCGTCGGCCAGCACGGTCGTCACCGGACCGAAGTACCCGATCGCGGCCCCACCGAGCGGCGGCCCGACCGTGATCGCGGTCCAACTCGTGGACTCGAACCGGCTGTTCGCAACGAGCAGGTCGGCCGGCGGCAGCAGCGACTTCAGATACGCCCCGCTCGCCGCCTTGAACGCGATATCGGCGGCGGCCACGACGACCGAAACCACGAGAAGTTGTACAAAACTCAGCCGGCCGAACGCAAACGCAACCGGAATGCTCGTCAGCGCCGCGAACCGAACCAGGTCCATCGCCACCATGACCGACCGCTTGCGACGAAACTCCACCCAGGGCCCGAGCGGCACCGCGATCACCGCCCCCACCACCCGCCCGGCAGCCGCCAACACCGCCACCTGAGCCGGCCCCGAGTGCAACACCAGCACCGCAATCAGCGGAAACGCCCCGAATCCGAACGCCGTCCCATACGCACTTACGGCATAGGCCCCCCAGAGCCACCCGAACCCGCGCCCCAAATCCCGCCCACCCGCCACCCGCGCACACCCCTCACCACCCGAACTCCCAGGCACCGACTCCAGACATCAAAGCGACCGACAATCCCCGACTTCAAACAACAACCCAGCACCCACCGCACAACCAAAGGTTGTGCACCACGCCTCCACCCACTGGCACCTTCCCGCGTCTTGTCGTCCACGGGATTGATGCTCGTCGCCACCGTCCGGATCAGGACCTCGCCGGGCCCCGGCTGGGGTTCGGGAGCCTCGACGATGCCGAGGACATCAGGGGAACCGAAACGATCGATCTGCATGGCGCGCACGAAAGGGCCTTTCACACCGGGGATGCCGACAGCAGGGCCCGACACCCTTGTCGATCCAGGGATTCACGTCGTCGAAGCCCCGTGCCCGGCGGCAACGCACGTGCCGGCCGCGACTGGGGTTCCAGGTGCGACCGAGCCCGTCCGACGCGGCCTCACCACGGCCCGCCGGACAGGCCATAGCATGCGCCGGGTGGATCTCGATGCTGTTCGGACCTTCGTCGTCGTTGTGGATGCGGGGAGGTTTCGGGACGCCGCCGCCGAGTTGTCGGTCAGTCAGCAGGCCGTGTCGAAGCGGGTCGCCGCGCTGGAGAAGTCCCTGGGCGTACGGCTGTTCACCCGCACCGCGCGAGGCGCGAAGCTCACCGTCGACGGGCAGGCGTTTTTGGCGCACGCCCGCGATGTCGTTCGGGCCGAGGCGCGGGCGGTGGCCTCCGTATCCCCCGGTCGCCGCCCGCTGCGCATCGACGTGATCGGTCGGCGGCTCGCCCCGGCCGGGCGGCTGGGCGAATTCCATCGGGCGCACCCCGGGCTCGAACTCGACGTGGTGACGCTCTTCGACGCCGACGCGGCCATCGCCGGCATTCGGGCCGGGACGATCGACGCGTCCTTCCGCGCCGTCACCATGCCGGGTCGGCGACTCCCCGACGACATCCGGGCCACCCGGGCCTTCGCCGAACCCATCGAACTGCTCACGGGACCGGACCACGAACTCGCCGGCGCCCGCGCGGTCACCCCCGCCGAACTCGCCGGACACCGGATCTGGATGCCGGGCATCGTGGCCGGAACCGAGTGGGCCGCCTACTACGACGCGCTCGCCGCGACCTTCGGCCTCACCATCGAGGTCACCGGGCCCGACTTCGGCACCGAGCCCCTGCTCGACACGATCGCCGACTCCCGGACGCTGGCGACCTTCGTCGGCGAACAGACCCGCCTGGTCTGGCCCGCCGACCAGGGCCTACGCCGCATCCCCGTACGGGCGCCGACCCCGATCTACCCCCACTCTCTGCTCTCCCACCGCGACAGCCCACACCCGACGCTCACGAAGCTCCGCACCCACCTCCACACCCGCCGCCCCACCAACCCCGACACCGAAACCTGGACCCCGAAGTGGGCAAGATGGCCACGCCAACCCCGAACTTCGGCCTCGACGCAAGGGTGAACGGGGAGCCGCGGCCAACCCCGGCGGATCACCCCCGCCTGCGCGGGGAGCATCCTTGCCAACGACATCCTGCGCGCGCTCGTGGCCGGCCGACTCGTCGACGGCAAGGGCCGCATCGGCTGACCACCGCCCGCCGCCCGCTCCACGCCACCGGCCACGCCCGACCGCCCCGCCGCCACCACGACCACCCCCGCCCAAGGAGCGCGCCCCGTGCCCCACCCCCCACCAGCCCCCCGCCCCATCGCCGTCTTCGACCTCGACGGCACCCTCGTCCGAGGCGACTCCTTCACCCACTTCACCCGCGCCCTGCTGCGCCGCTCCCCCTGGCGCGCCGTCGTCGCGACCCTGTGCGTACCGATACTCGCCCCCCTGTACGCCCTCCACCCCACCCGCCGCCGCGCCTTCGCCCTGCTCCTCCGAGTCGCCACCATCGGCCTACCCCCGCACCGATTCGCCGCTCTCGCAACGGAGTTCGCCACCGAACGCACATCCGACGGGAACCGAATCCCGCACACCCTCGACCGCGCCCGAGCCCACCTCGCCGCCGGCGACCGCGTCGTGATCGCGACGTCCTGCGCCGAGCCCCTCGCCGCCGCCATCTGCCACGAACTCGGCCTGGCCCCCGTGGACGTGATCGCGTCCCGACTCACCGCGAGCCGAACCGGCATGCGGCCGCTGCCGGCGTGCCGGGGCGTCCGCAAGGTCGAGCGGATCCGCGCGGCCGGCATCACCGGCCCGATCACCCACGCCTACACGGACAGTTCCGTCGACCTCCCCCTGCTGAACGCCGCCGCCCACCGCTATCTGATCGACCCCTCCCCCGCCCACCTCACCCGGATCCACACCCACCTCGGCCCCACCTACGTGGTACTGCGCTCCACCGAACCGACCACGCCGTCCGAACCGTCCTCGCCGTAGCGCGAAGCGCAAGGCCCCCACCGCCCGGCGCCATCGCACACACCCTCGAGTCCGACCCGCGCGTCGACCTCTACGCTGCCCGTATGGACATCACACAGCGCGCCGCCGGGGCCGTCGTCGGCTCGGCGGTCGGGGACGCGCTGGGAGCGCCCTTCGAGTTCGGCGCTCCGGGCGACTTCGGCACCCGATTTCCCGAGGCGCCGCCCGGGAGTTCCCGGGCCGAGGCGCGCTACGCGAACGAGATGTGCGGTGGCGGCGGTTGGGACGCGGGCGAGGCCACGGACGACACCCAGATGGCCGTGCACGTGGCGTACTCCCTCCTGGAGCGCGGCGAAGCGGACCTGCCCGACATCTTCGACCGCTTCCGCCGCTGGGCCCGCGCCGAACCGAAGGACATCGGTCTGCAGACCGAGGACGTACTCACCAACGGCCTGCCCTGGGATCTCGCCGCCGGCGTGCACTTCCAGACCACCGGACGCGCGGCCGGCAACGGCTCGCTGATGCGTGCCACCACCCCCGCCGTCTGGTTCGCGGCCGACGGCCGTACCGCCACCATGGCCGCCGCCCGCCGCATCGCCGCGCTGACCCACGGCGACCGCGCCGCGTGGGAGGGCACCGCGATCTTCCACGAGTTGGTGCGGGTGGCCCTGAATGGCGACGACCCACCGGCCGCGCTTCCCGCGACCCTGGACGAGGTACACCCCGACCATCGCGACCGCTACGCCGTCGTGTTGTCCCCGACGTGGCATCCCACCGACGCCACCGAGTTCAACGGCGCGCGGTCTGGCCCTGTCTCGGCTCGGCGGTCTGGGCGCTGCGGACGACGACGTCGTACGAATCCGCCCTGCGCGCCGCCCTCGACCTCGGCGGCGACACCGACACGGTCGGCGCGGTCACCGGCGCGCTCGCCGGAGCCGTATACGGCCCCGCGGCCATCCCGACCCGCTGGACCGACCGACTGCATGTACCGATCCCCGGCTCGGCCGGCGAAGTCCTGCGCCACGCCGACCTGTCAGGCCTGGCCCACGACCTGCTGAACCGTACGCCGCGCGCGGCTCGCTGACGCGGCCCACGCCCCGCCGGCCCACCCCGAGTCCCGCCGTCAGTCCGCCTTCCCCCGGGTCCGCCGCGCATAGGCCCGCGCCGCCCGGACCCGATCGCCGCATCGTGTCGAGCACCACTGCCGGGACGCGTGCGTACGAACCAGGAAGCGGCGACATGGCGTGGCGCCGCACGGGGTGAGCCGTGCCGCGTCGGGCGCGGTCAGCAGGTCGGCGGCGTCGGCGGCCAGCACGGCGATCGCGTGGTTGACGATCTGGTCGATCGGGTGCGCCTGGGCGCGATACGGGCCGTGTACGTCGTCCCAGTGCAGCAGCGCGGCCGACGGCGCGCTGGTGAGCGCGGCGTTGACCGCGCGTACCGCTTCGGCCGGCGCCACCACCTCCTCGACCCGAGCCGACAGCAGCGCCCTCACCGCGTCGCGCAGCGCCCGCAGGCGTCCCGCGCACACGTCGTAGAGCACGGCCTCCGCCGGCGCCAGCTCGCGCGTGACCAGCCACTCCCTCGCCGACTCGGGCGTGCCGAGCAGATCCACGTCCCGGCCGCCGGGGAAGGCGAGATCGCTGTTCACCAGGTCCAGGGACAGATACCGCTCGGCACCCGGCGCGAGTGGGGGCCCCGAGGGCGCGGGGCGGGCGGCGGCGAGGTCCGCGACAGGATCGGCGGCGGGCCCGGCGGACGCGGCCGGCGAGGTCTCCTTCATGAGTCTCATGCTAAGCCTTGCCGTTCCCCGTGAGAATCGGCTAGCTTTTCTCACGGCAAACACAACCATTATCCGTGAGGTGTGCAGTGACCGGTTTCGACGCGACCAACGAGCAGATCGCCATTCGGGTCTTCGGCGGCCCCTCCGCCCTGATCGAGTACGGCGGCCTCACGTTCCTCACCGACCCCGCCTTCGACGCCCCCGGCGAGTACCCCGTCGGCGACCGCGTCCTCACCAAGACCGCCCCGGCCTCGGTCGACCCGGCGGACCTGGGCCCGATCGACGTGGTCCTGCTCTCCCACGACCAACACCCGGACAACCTCGACCACTCCGGCCGCGCGCTCCTCGCCGACGTCCCGCTCGTGCTGACCACCCCGAGCGGCGCGGACCGCCTCGGCGGCACCGCCCGCCCGCTGGCCCCGTGGACGACGATCGACGTCCCCCGCCCCGGCGGCGGCACCGTGACCGTCACGGCCACCCCCGCCCAACACGGCCCGGACGGCTGCGAGCCGATCACCGGCGAGGTCGTCGGCTTCGTCCTGACCGCCGCCGACCTCCCGACCATCTACGTCAGCGGCGACAACGCGTCCCTGCCCGTGGTCGAGAAGATCGCGGCCCGGGTCGGCCCGGTCGACACGGCCGTACTCTTCGCCGGCGCCGCCCGCACCCCGCTGTTCGACGGCGCCCTGCTCACCCTGGACAGCGCCCAGGCCGCCGAGGCCGCCGCGATCCTCGGCGCGCGCCGCGTCGTCCCGGTCCACTTCGACAGCTGGGGCCACTTCACGGAGGGCCGCACCGCCCTCGTCGAGGCGTTCACCGCGGCCGGCCTGATCGACCGCCTGCAACTCGCCTGAGCACCGGGCGAACCGGCCCGCGCGGCGCGTCGCCCGGTCCGGGTCCAGTGCACCAAGTGGTCGGCCCCGAGGCCCGGTTCGCCATCCGGGTCTCGGGGCGATCCGGCCAGGATGGCGTCGAGGAACTCCGTGCGCGCCGCCGCGTTCGCCTGAAACCACAACCCGAGCTTGTGGTCCGCCTGCGGGAACGCCAGCCGGGTGAACCGCGAAGCCGACGCACCGAGCGCATCCGCGATGGCCTCGGTGACGGCCTCGGGGATGACCTCGTCGACCGCCGGAGTCGCCAACACCGCACGCGCCGCCGGTACACCACGAAAGACATCGAGCGCCGGCGACCGCCGCCAACTGCCGGGCGCGCGAATGATCTCGGTGAAGCCCGCCGCGAACGGAACACTCCACGCCTCGGCCGCATAGACGGCCGGCGCGCACAGCCCAATGGCCCGCACCCGGTCACCGTAGTGGGCGGCCAGATCCGCAACCGTGTGCCCGCTCATGCTGAAGCCGACCACAATCAGCCGGTGATCCGCAGGCACCACCGCGTCGACGACGGCGCGGGCCCGCACGAACCGGCGTTTCAGGCTCAGTTCACCAAGGGTCCCGGAACTGTCGCCGTGTCCCGAGAAGTCGAGCGCACAGGCCGGGAAACCGCGACCGGCACAGTCGCCCATCAGCTCGACGAAGCGCGCTTTGCGCCCGGCCCCGGCACCGTGCAGCAGAACAACAGTCGACGGCATCCCGAGATCGTGCGCACCCTCAACCGCAGCGCCGGCGCCATCGCCCGCGCCCGCGCCCGCGCCCGGAACGACGCGCACACAACTCAGCCGCTCACCATCGCACTCCACCACAAAGCGCTCGAACACCGCTGAACCGCCCGGGGATTGCTCACCGCTCACGCGGGCACTCCTCCACGGAATCCGACCGCGCCGAACACAATCGTTCCACGGCCGCCCAGGCATCCCGACGCCCAACGACAACCCAGCAAGCCCAGCAGCCCAGCAGCCCAGGCGACCCAAAGCACCCCAAGCACCCCAAGCACCCCAAGCACCCCAAGCACCCCAAGCAACTCTCGGGCACCCCGAACCCCCACCGGCGCTCCCTACCTCACCCCACCGCCCAAACGCCCGGCCCGCCCCGCGTTCCCCACCGCCGCCCGGGCAACGGCGTGTCCGATCCGCTCGGCCAACGTGCCCCACGGCCGGCATTCGACGACGGGCAGCCCGTACCGCGCCGCCTCCTCCGCCAGCCACCGCGAATATCGAACGCCGACCTCCGCCCGCTGCGCCTGGACCCCGTCCTCCGGCTCCCGCTCGGCGTAGTTGGCGACGATCCGGGCGCCGTCGTCCTCGTGCAGGAACACCCCCCGCACGCTGCGCCCGGCCTCGACACCCTCCCGCATGGCCTGGGCCACGGCGGCCGGCGTGAGGTAGTCGCCCTCGACCACCGCCGGGACATCGACGGTGGTCCGATTGCGCACCACGCCGACGACGGCGGGTTCCAGCGCTCGGGCGGTGGCGACCTGGAGCTCCAGTACCCGATCGACCCCGAGCCCGTCGACATCGGCGATCCCGTCGAAGAGATGCAGCCCAGGATGCCCCTCGGCCGTCGTGATGTGCTGCACCGCACTCACCACGTCATCGAACTCGACCACGAACGCCCCGGCCGACAAGGCCAGTTCCGCAGCCGCCCGACTTTTGCCCACCCCGGAGGCCCCACCGACGAGCAACACATCCCACCACGTCCCGATCACCCCCCGACCGTACCCCCAACCACCCATGTGGTTACGCACGCCCCACCCCCCAAGGCGCGGCACCGTGCGGTGTGGGGTGCCGGTGTTGTCGCCACGCCCGTCACCTCACGTATTCGCGGGTCTTCCGATCGTGACATGGGAAGGTACTCACGGCATGATGCCCGTTACGCGGCGCCGCTGGCGCGGTCGGCGCGCTCGGCCGTGATGCCGTCGCCCGCCGGCTCGTCCGGTCGGTGTCGAGGATCGTCGACGGGGGATTCGAACTCGTGTTGTGCTCAGCCTGCGGTGGCCGGTCGACGTTGCCGGACCGTTGTACCAACTGTGGCCATCGCGAGTACGCCCCGCCCAACGCCCCCACCGACGCCGCCCTGGACGCGCGTTTCGCCCACTTCGGGCCCGCCGGAACGCCGATGCCGGATCCGCGGTTTCGGCCCGGCCCGATCTTCCGGTCGCTGCGCGGGCCGGCCATCGCGCTCTACGTCCTGTTGGGCATCACGGCCGTCGCCTGTCTGCTCGCCGCCATCGCGTTCTTCCACCGCGCGAACCTGGTCGACCAGGTGTTGCGCAGCAGGTGGTCCGCGCCCGATTCGGACGGGGCGAACCACTCCATCGCCGTGTGGTGGGGACTCGCGACCCTGGCCATGGTTGCGAGCGCGGTACTCTTCGTGGTCTGGTTCCATCGCGCGCGACGCAATGTCGATCTGTTCCCGCCGTCCGTGCAGCGCCTGTCCGGCGGTTGGGCGATCGGCGGCTGGTTCTGCCCGGTGGTCAACCTGTGGTTCCCGCCGCTGATCGCACACGACATCTGGAAGGCCAGCGATCCCCGCGCGCCGATGCGCGGCGGCGCCACTCCCGGGCGGCATCCGCTGCTCTGGGCCTGGTGGTCGACCTATCTCGCCGCGAACGTCCTCCTCGCCATCGGGCTGACCGGCCGCGAGAGTGACGGCGGCGACGCGATGACCGGCAGCGATGCGTGGGTCGCCTACCACGAGTCCTACCGCACCGCGGACACCGCGACGGGCTGGGCCTTCCTCCTGATGATCATCGCCGCCGGCACGGCCATCGCGGTCGTGGCCCGGATCACCGGGTTCCAGATCGAGCGCGAATACGCCTTCCTCGTGCCGCCGACGATGCACCCGGCGCACCCCATGCATCCGATGCACCCTCTGTACGCGGTCCAGCCGACCCACCCCGAAGTCGCCGCATCCGGCCCGGTGCCCGGCTCGACGCAGCCCGTGGCGCCGCCGATTCCGCGCCAGCCGCCGCCCCCGCCGCGTCCGAAGGACCCACCGGCTCCGTTCTGAACGGGCGGGCGCCGGCCGCCTTGCGAGCGGCGCTTCGCCTTGCGGGCAACGCCCATCCGCCGTTTTTGTGCGCGATGTTCGATTGATCAGGCCCCGCGCCGCCGCCCCGCGGTCCGCGGGGCCTCGGTGGCCGCGGCGATCTCGCGCAGCGCGAGCGTCGCCGCCTCGATCGCCGCCGCCGGGGCGCCCCGCCAGACCTCGGCGTGCGCGGCGGCGTTCGCCCGGACCGCCTCCTCGGCGACCCGTACCCCGCGCGGCGTCAGGCAGATCAGCGTGCCCCGACCGTCGCCCTGATCCGGGAGGCGCTCGGCCAACCCCTCCGCGACCAGGTGATTCGTCACGTTGCTGGTGCCGCCCGAGGACAGCAGCAGCGCACGGCTCAGCTCGGTCGGCTTGAGCCGATACGGCGCACCCGCGCGCCGCAGCGCGACCAGTACGCCGAACTGGGCCGGAGTCAGGCCGAATTCGGGCAGCTCACGGCGGGTGGCCTCGTCCAGGTCGGCCGCGAGCAGCATGATCCGCTTGCTCAACTCCGTCGTCGCATCCAGCACGTCGGGCAGTTCGGCCTGCCATGCGCTGATCAGCGCGCTCGCGCGGTCCTCGGATGCGGTCATCTTGACAGCGTATTACACACAGCTGATAGCTTTCTAAAAAGCTTTCCAGTGAACATGACTCGATGCGAGGCTCCCGTGTCCGGCGCTCCCACCTCCCCCGCGACCGACCTCTCCCCCACCTCCCCCGCAACCGCCCGACTCCTCCTCCGCGGCGGCACCGTCGTCGACACCGACCCGCACGTCACCGCCCGCCCCGACACCGACGTCCTGATCGAGCACGGAGTGATCGCCGCCGTCGGCCCCGACCTGTCCGCCGAGGGGGCCGAAGTCCTCGACGCGCGCGAGCGGATCGTGCTGCCGGGCTTCGTCGACACCCATCGCCACGTCTGGCAGTCCGTACTGCGCGCGGTGGCCGTCGACAGCGACCTCGGCGACTACCTCGGCCTGGTCCTCGGCCGGCTCTCCCCCGCGATGCGCCCCGAGGACGTGTACGCCGGCAACCTGGTCGGCGCGCTCGAATGCCTCGACGGCGGCATCACCACCGTCCAGGACTTCTCCCACGTCCAGCACCGGGCCGAACACGGCGACGCGGCGGTGCGCGGGCTGCGCGCGGCGGGCATCCGGGCGGTGTTCGGGTACGGCTACCCGCCGTTCGACCCGGCCGCCCGCGACCCGCGACACGTCCGCAACCTGCGCGAACGCCTGTTCGCCGGAGACGGCCCCGACGACCTGGTCACGCTCGCGCTCGCCCCCGGCGGGCCCTCGTACACCCCGATCGAACTCGTCGAGGAGGACTGGCGGCTGGCCGCCGACCTCGACATTCCGCTGGCCGTACACGTCGGCAGCGGCTCCGTCGCCCGCCGGCCCATCGACGCTCTGCGCGAGCGCGGCCTGCTCAACGCGCGCACGCTGTACGTCCACGGCAACTCGCTGCCCGACGACGAACTCGCGATGATCGCCGACTCCGGCGGCGCGCTCTCGATCGCACCGGCCATCGAGGCGCAGATGGGACACGGCGCGCCGATGATCAACCGGGCCCGTGCCCTGGGCCTGATCACCGGGCTCGGCGTGGACGTGGTCACCAGCACCCCGGGCGACATGTTCTCGCTGCTGCGGGCGGCCCTGCTGACCAGCCAACTCGCCGACGGGGAGCGGCTGTTCGCGGCCGACGTACTGCGCATGGCGACCATCGGCGGCGCCGCCGCGCTGGGTCTGGCCGACCGGATCGGATCGCTGGCCGTCGGCAAGCAGGCGGACCTGATCCTGCTGCGCACGGACGCGGTCAACATGGTCGGCGCCGCACACGACCCGGCCGGCGCGGTCGTGGCGTCGGCGCATCCGGGCAACGTCGACACGGTCCTGGTCGCGGGCCGCACGGTCAAGCGGGCGGGCCGGCTCACCCACCCCGCGCACATCGAGGCCGTCACCGCCGCACGGACGGCCGCCGAACACGTGGCGACCGCGATCTGACGACGCGGCGCGGCCTCGGCGCGCGGTCCCGGCGCGCCGGGGAGCCCTACCCACCACCCGTCGTTCCGGCCCGGCGGTCCCGTAGCCATGACAGAGACCACCAGCATTCGACTGGGGGCCTGGTGCTGGGCAGCGACGACCCGGAACGGCTCAGCGACTGGTACCGCGCGGCGTTCGCACCGTCGGCGACGCCGGGCGCCGTCCTGATGGTGGGCGACGGGCGCAGAGCACCCGCGAGCCGGGCCGGATCCTGATCAACTTCTACGTCGAGGACATCGAGGCGGTCGCGGCCCACCTCGACACGCTCGGCGACACGAAGTGGATCCGGCCCGTGGAACACTTCGGCCCGGGTCTCATCGCGACGGTGGAAGACCCGGTCGGAAACCACGTACAGATCGTCGAGTTCACCACTCGACCCGGTTCCGGACAGTAAGACGCATGCAGGACACCCACATCGGGATCGACGCCGCGATCGACTCTCTCGCCCACGACGACCTCTTCGTCCGGTCGACCTCCCCCTACCGGCCGCAACTGCTCGCCTATTGCTCCCGCATGCTCGGTTCGAGGGGCGGGCGTCACTGCGCACGTGGCTGTACCGAATCGCGACCAACGTCTGCCTCACCGCACTCGAAAGCCGCGCGCGGCGACCGCTGCCGTCGGGGCTCGGCGCTCCCGCCGACGACCCCGAAGGACCCCTGGCGCCGCCGGCGGAGGTGACCTGGCTGCAACCGTTCCCCGACCGGCTCAGCCGGGCCCCACCTTCGCCGCCCCCTACCTTCACCGCCCTTACCTCAAACACCCACAATCCGCTGAGATTCGCCGAGATCCGGGCGCGCTGTCCGAGCGCCCCGGTAGTGTCGCCCTTCCTGGAATCGAACAGATATTCGATCACCGTGCGACCAGCCTCCTCGTCGAGTTCTCGGAAAGGGCCCGTTGTGAAGGTTCGAATAACACGCGACCGCCTCGTCGAGGGCGTCGCCTGGGCCGTTCGCGCCCTGCCCGCCCGGCCGGTCGTCCCCGCCCTCGCCGCGTTCCGACTCGAGGCGGACGGCGGCACCCTCACGATCTCCGCGTACAACTACGAGGTCTCGACCGGGATCGAGGTCCCGGCCGAGGTCACCCGCCCCGGGAGGATCCTGGTCCCGGGGCGACTGCTCGCCGAGATCGCCCGATCCCTGCCCCGCGAGCACCCGGTGGACCTCACCGTCGACGCGAGAAGGGTGACCAGGTCGTCGTCGCCGTCCCCGGCGAGTCGGGCCCGACTGACCTGCGCCGGTGCCTACTTCGCGCTGCCCCTGACGTCCCCGACCGACTATCCGGCCACCCCGCTGCTCCCGGAGACCGTCGGGATGGTGGGCGCGTCCGCCTTCGCCGAGGCCGTCGCGCAGGTGACGATCGCCGCGTCCCGGGACGAGAGCGTGCCCGTACTCACCGCCGTCCGACTCCACCTGACCCACGACTCGCTCGTCCTGGCCGCCACCGATCGATATCGCCTCGCGGTCCGCCGCATGCCCTGGCAGCCCATAACCGAGGACCCCGCCCGCACCGCCCTGATCCCGGCCCGAGTCCTCGCCGAACTCGCCCGCAACCCGGATGCCGGCGCGGACCTGCGTCTGGCCCTCGGCCCGGAGGCCGGTCGCCGCGGCCTGCTCGGGCTGATCACCGCCGGACGGCAGGCCACCACGCGGCTGCTCGACTACGAGTTCCCGCGCTACGACTGGCTGTTCGACAACGAGGCCACCGCCGTGGCGACCATCGACACGGTGGCGCTGATCGAGGCTGTACGGCGGGTATCCCTCGTGGTCACCCGCAACGCACCCATCCGCCTGACGTTCGAACACGACGCCCTGCGGGTGGAGGCCGGCACCACCGACGAAGCCGAGGCAGGCGCAACGGTCCCGGTACACCTGACGGGCGACCCCACCAGGTCCGCCTTCAACCCGTCCCACCTCCTGGACGGCCTGACCGCCCTCCGCACCCCAACCGCCCAACTGCTCTTCAGTACACCAACCAAGCCCACCGTACTCACAGAGGCCCCACCGCCAACCAACACCCAAGTCCCCGAGGCAACATCGCTTCAAAAAACCACAAACCAAGACATCAAGGACTACCGCTACCTACTAATGCCAATGCGCAGCACCTAACCACCAGCCCCACCACACCCACTCCCCTATATAGGGACGCCCTCGGCCCCATCTCAAACCGGGCCCCACCAGGAAACCAACCCACCACCTCGACCCCAACCGCAAGCCCGGCCCACCCCCACCGGGACGGCGGTGCGCCTTCCGCGTCGGCAATGCGGCCAACGAGGCCCGCGGCGCGCATCAGCCGCGCGACGCGGCAGCGCCCGACCCGCACACCGCCGCAAACCAGCACCGCGTGCACCCGCAGGGCTCCGTAACTCCCGCGCGAGGCACAGTGGTCGTCGATGATCCGCCAGGTCGATTGCACGTCCCGAACGCCGCGCGGACAGGGAGCCGCACGGCGGTGACGAAAGGCGGCACGCGAGACCTACAGCAGGTCACAGACGCGTTCAACGCTGTGACCTACAGTTTTCTCCGCCTCGATGAACGGGTGCCCGTCACCGAGTCTCTCTCGCGAAGAACCCATGGCCCGCCTGAGGACTCCCACGTCCTACCCCAACCTGATGTTCCCCCGCCGCAGCGCGGCAAGTGCCTCCCGCTCGGACGAGGCCGGGCCATGGCACTCACCCGTTGTCGACCCGGTCTGCTGCACCCAGTCCCGCACCGCAGTCTCGGTCGGATCGAAGCCCTTCGCGACCGGCGCGACCAGCCCGACCAACCTGTCACCTGCCAGCACAGCACAACCATCTCGGCTTTGAGCTCCGGCGCGAACAAGCGGCGAGGCCGAGGCGCCTTCTCCCCCATGCCACCCATAACGGACATCCTCCCCAAGGAGCCACAAACCCCTCAGCCAGGGGGTCCATCAAAGCGGATCAAGCCCAACCGCCTCGGCCGCCACCAAGCCTCGGCCCGACCCCAGTCCTCGCCGGACGGCGAACTCAACCCCTCGGCCGGGCAGGCCCGCCTGCCCCATCACCGCCTCGCCCGCCGTCACCCACCCGAGCCGCGGCCCGGGCCCCCGCCCAGTAGTGCGCTCAGCACCTCCTCCGTGTCGGCGAGGTTGGTGAGGACGACATCGGCGCCCGCCGCCGTCAGCGCGGCCGCGCTCGTCAGGCCGGTTGCCACCGCCACAGACCGCGCGCCCACCGCGCGGGCCGTGGCCACGTCGCGCAGGGTGTCGCCGACGATCACGGTGTCGGCTCCCACGTGCCGCCGACCCAGGTGCTCCTCGGTCCGCGCGAACGCCCGGGCCGGCAGGTCGATTCGCTCATAGGCGTCCTCGCCGTACGCACCGACCCGGAAGTCCACGTGATCGGCCAGCCCGAAGACGTTCATCTTCAATACGGCGAGCGCGTACAGGTTCCCGGTCAACACCGACTGCCGCACATCAGGCATCGTGCCCAGCGCCGTCAGAGCCTCCAGCGCCCCCGCCAACACCCGCCCCTCCGCCGCCAACTCGGCTTCACGCTGCCGTAGTTCGACGACGATCAGGTCCAGGAAAGCAGCCAACAGGCCATCCTCGGGCGACAACCCGTGCAGCCGCAGGACCTCGCTCGCCGCAGCCATCTCGGTACGACCGTCGAATTGCCACGGTTGTTCCAGAGCCCGCCCGGCCACCTGCCGAAACGCGGCCGCGTACGCCCGCCGCGACACCTTCCCACCGTCGATCAGCGTGTGATCGATGTCCCACAACACCAGCCGGGGGCCGGATCCACCAGTCGCCATCAGCACTCCGATCCTCCCGACCACCCCACGCGGCCACTGCCCAGAGCATCGCATCCGCCCACCGGACACAGGACCCCTCGGCCCGATCGCAGTCGGAAACGCCCCACGACGGGGCTACCGAACACAACGCAGGAAGGCATCCGAACACAACCAACCGGCTCTTCGGCAGCGGCACCACAACCCCCGGCACCGGAATCGCCACACAACCACCCACCGGCACGTCGCGAAAACCACACCCATCACTCATCCCCCAGCCACCCCCGTTGGGCCGCACCCCCTCCCGACCGCACAACCGCCCGCCCCACCCCCCAAGCCCCACACGCAGCGCCACACCACTCCACCGCACGCCACCCAACCGTCCCGTAGATCGGACGCGCCCCACCCCTCCCTTCCACCACATCCTCCCCGAGATGGCCTTCCCCCTCCCCCCAATGACTACAAAAGCCGGCTTCCCCACCATTTAAGGTGATTTTCACTCCCGTCATAATCCCGCTCCCGGGCCCTTGAAAGCCCCTTCGCCGAGCCTGCACACCACCTCATCGAGCCATTCCCACAACACCCTCAAATGGCTCTTGACCTGCAACTTGCATGGCAAGCTGTCCGGCAATCCGCAGCGGGATCTGTGCGGGCCGCTGTGCGGTGAGATGTCCTTTGATATGTCCGGCACATTGCAGCCCAACTTGTTCGTCAATCCGCATCGCTGTCCGGGCGGGTGTGCGGGCGGGTGTACGGCACGAACGGCGGACGCGCGGTGTCGTGGGCGGCCGGCCGGAGCAGTGGGCGGAGCTGCGGCTCGCACGGTGGAGCCGCCGATGGCTCCGGCGACGGCTCTCACGGCGGCTCTCCCAACGGCTCGCACGACGGGCCCCGCAGTGGGCGTCGCGGCGGATCGCACGATCGGTCGCTCGCTCGCTCTCGCGATGGTCCGAACGGCGGAACCCACGCTCGATCGAGCACTGGATCACGCGACAGAACACACACTCGACGCCTGGGTATTCATGCGTGACAGGAGATGGGTGGGCGGGCGGATCTTCCAACATGCAGATCGAACACAACGGCAATGCCTGATTTTCTGGGCTTTTGTGCCGTTGCCGTGCCGGCTTCACTGCAACGAGCGACACGCCGACTCTCCTGACAGGAAGTTATTTGCCGGAGATCGCGATAGGCTTCGGTCGTTGACACGAAAGGACGGTCATGGCCACTTCCCGGGAGCGTTGGACCGTGGCAAGGCTCGCGGCCATCGCGGGTCTGCCCAGCAAGGTGGGCTACGAGGCACGGGACCGAAACGTGCTGCACCCGACGGTGCTCTCGCCCAGCGATGTATTGCCCCTGCTCACCTTCGAGGCCCTGCGAAGGATCAGCTGGCCGGGTGAGAACTATGCGCGCAACACACCGCAACGCCTGCGCCTCTGGGAGCACCTGGCCATCGAACACTCACGCGTCGGCGATCTCGCCGACGTCGACCCGATGACCGGCCTCTACGTCCACCCCTCGGGTGCCGACCTGGCCGTTCGACCGAGTGAACACGCCGCCCTCGCACTGCGGTTCGTCGAGGAGAACACGCCGTACCAGTACCTCACCCTCGGCGCGTGGGCCCAGCAGGCCCTGCGCGCCCTGGCGGCCGAACAGGAACAGGTCGGACGACGGCATGGTGCGGCCTGAGCGCCGGGCAACGCCGTCGGAAGTCCACAAAAGCAGAGCGAGTGGCCTAGGAGTCCAGCCCTAGTCCACTCGCTCGCAGCTCAGCGCCCCTAGGGGCGCCGTCGGAGAAAGGAGGCCTGCCGGCCGCTTACACAACCGAACAGTGAGACCCAGCCGTTCCGGTACTTCCACGCGCCGAACGGTCGGGTCGCCCATACCTCTTTCTCTTCACCAGCTTCAGGAGCAGATCATACCTGCGATCCCCGAGGCAGGCCCAGTGCTGTCTTCAGCCAGGTCCTTGCCCTCTTCAAGTGTGCCCGAATCCTCTGGATTCACGATGCAGGCTCGGGTGCGTGCCGCCTTGCGTGCGGCCCGAGTTCGGGTCAGCGGCGCCCGCGGCATCGACCCGACCATGCCGGACTCGGTCCGCCGCGCCTCGGTCAAGGTCCCGCTGCGTGTGGTGACCGGCGAGGCGTACAGCGACCTGGCCTTCGTCTTCGCCGCCAAGGTCGGCCACCTGGCAGCCGGCCCGAACCAGCCCGGCTGCATCGCCGACCTGACCACGATCGCCCGCTACCTGGGCCTGACCGTTCGCTCCGTCACCCAGCCCGACGGCCGCGTCGCGCTCAAGGCCCCGTCGTCCCTGTACGCCGCGCAGAAGCAGCTCACCGCCGGCGAGGAACTGACCGTGGTCCGCCGCACCAAGCCCTCCGGCACCGGGACCTCGGCCGTACGCCGCCTGCGCGCCCCCGAGAAGGGCGAGCCGTGGGTGATGGTGCCCGTCGCGCTCCTGGGCGCCGTGCCGCACCGGCATGCCCGGGCGTACGCCGTCATCAGCTACGCCCGCGCCCGCGGCCACCACCTGACCTACGCCGAACTCGCCGACGTGCTGCGCCACCAGTCGGGCCGCCGGATCGGCGAGCCGGTGAGCGTACGCGCCGCCCGCGGCGTGGTGTCCGACCTGGAGCGATGGGGCTGGGTCGAGGTGGGCCGCCGGGAGGGGTGGCAGGGGCGGAACATGATGGTCCCGCTCCGGCCGTTCGAACCCGGGAGCGACGACGAGTCGATTGCCGAGGACGCCGAGGACGCCGAGACCGCTGAAACCGCCGAGGCCGGTGTCGCGACCGAGGCGAACGAGGGGATGCACAGAACCGACTCGGCGGGAGCGGCGGGGGAGACCTCGGCGGACTCGCGGTCCGACCGTCCGGTCGCCCTCGGGGCCGCCTTTCACGTGGGCGCCGGAACGGCGGCCTTCCCGACCCTCGCATCGACCGTCAACAAGGTTGTCGAAACACCTGGCGGGACACCGTCCGAGGCCGCCTCGCGAACCGTCGTCCGGACCTCGTCCGAGCCGCCGGAGAACGGCATTTCGGCAGCTCAAAACCCAGGTGCGGAGGGTCAATGGACGTCGGGTCCGCAGGGGGTTCGGACCTCCGTCACGTATAAGGAAGACACTCCGATTGACCTACAGATGAACGCGGCTTCCCGAGGGGGTTCCGCCCGCAGGGCGCTCTCGTTGGTAGACGTGCCCGGTCCCGCGAACAGCGCCCGACCCGGCTCCGCAACGCTCCCGGCGAACGAGGCGCCTGCGGCGGAACCCCGTCGATCGCGACACGTGACGGTCTCGAACGACCGGACCACCATCTCCCCGACCGCGGCGAAGGCATTCGCCCGAATCGGGCCGCTGGTGGACCGGATGAGCACCGGCCAGCGGGTCGTGGCGGCGGCTCTGGTGGACCGCGCCGTGGCCGAAGTCGGCGACGCGGACCGGGTCTTCGCCCGGCTGGCGGACCGCTGGCGGACGCAGGAAGGGCCCGTACGCAGCCCCATGGGCTGGCTGGGCGCCCGCGGGCTGGCCCGGCGTGGGTGCGCCGACCCGAACTGCGAGGACGGCCGCCTGTGGCTGCCCACGGCCGGTCCCGGGGCGGGCGTGGCGGGCGACCCGTTCGCCTGCCGCAACTGCGCCCGGCAGGACCAGGATCGGCGGGCCGCGGCGGACGAGCGGTTCGGCGCGGACCGGCGGGCGGCGAGCCGGGCCCGGACGGGGCGGGAGCCGAGCACGGCGATGGCGGCGGCGGTCGGCACAGCGGCCCACCGGGTGGCCGTGCCGGCGCCGATCGGGACCTGCGACGACTGCGACCGGGCGGTCCGGGGCCTGCGGGCCGACGGGGTGTGCGCCGACTGCCGCGAGGAGCGGGAGGCCGCCGCCGAGGCCGCCGAACGGGCCTCCGGAGCGCTCCAAGGGGCGTTCGAGCGCCCGTGGAGCCGCCGGCGGGTTGATCGATGGCCGGCGGGCCAGGAGGCCGCAGGAAGGCCACTCAGCGACTTGGCGGCTGGTGGGCCTACCTGGAATCCCGACGAACAGAACGAATCGGACGGGGTGTTCGGGGGCGGCGCGGCAGCAGGGTGCCGGCGGCAACGCGTGGGCACCGCGCCGGCCACGCGGACTCCGGTACGGGTACGAGTACGGCCGTAACCGGAAGCGAAGCCCGGCCGTCAGCGCAAGCGGGCTCGGCCTACCGCGTCCCTCGACTCCGCCCCGGCCTCGCACGCAAAAACGCCGTCGGCGGGCGCGGGGACCGGAAGTCCTCCACGCCCGCCGACGGCGGATTACTGCTGGGGCGAGAAGATCTCGGGGCGGCCGAGAGCGCCCTCGGCGTCGAGGCGTTCGAGGAACAGTTCGACGGCGGCCGAGAACAGGTACACGACCAGGCCGCGCTTCTCCGTCGCCGTGAGCTCGGTGTCGAGATCGCGGGCGAGTTCGTACACGGCCGGGCTGACCCGGTAGCTGGAGGACTGGCTGGGGTCGGTGATACCGCCCCTGGCACGAAGGAACGAGCGGATCATCTCGATCTGCTCGTCGTTGTCCTCGGGAAGCTCCAGCAACGCGGCGTTGAGGTAGTGCCCCAGCGCCAGACGTCGATTCTGCGACGAACGTTTGTCGGCGGTGAGCCGCTTGCCCAGACGCGCCTTCACGTCGGGCAGGAGCCGGAATCCCCAGGTCTCCCAACCCTTGGAGTTTATCCGCGCGTCGAGAAAGCTCTCCAGGAGCGCGGCATGCGCCGACTGCTCGTCGGCGGAGCCGGCGGCGACCGGAGCCGGCGCGGCAGGCGCGGGAGCGCTGCGCCGCGAAGCACGCGGAGCCGGGGCGGCCTTCGCGGGCGCCGGCGCGGATGCCTTCGCCGGCTGGGCGGATGAGGTGGCCCGAGCCGGAGCGGCCGTTCGGGGCGCGGGCTCGGCGGCCCGATCCGGTGTCCGCTCCGCCTGCGCGGCCGGAGCCGGGGTCGAGGCCGGCTCCGGCCGCGGCGTCGGGGCCTGCGCCCGGGCCGACTCCTCGCGGGCCACTTCGAGCCGTGCCAACTGCACGAGCGGGTGTTCCTCGTCGGGTTCGACTTTCCGCCGGGGCCGGGGAGTCGACGCTTCGGCAGGTACGGACGAGACCGAAACCGAGGCCGCGGCCGTGGGCGCCGCCGCGCGCGCGAATTCCGGTTCCGGAGTCGACGCCTGCACCGATTCCGAAGCCGCCACCGGCTTCGGGTCCGACACGTGCTCCACCGCCGAAGCCGGCTCCGCACTCGCCGGGGCAGCCCCGACGACAGGCGCGGCCGCGGCCTGTACCGGCTCGGGCTCGGGCGCCGTCGCGGGCTCGGGCGCCACGTCGGCCGCCCCCGAAGTCGGGGCAGGGGCCGCCGTCTCCTCGGGTGCCGGCTCCGGTTCGGGCTCGGCCGCCGGTGCCGGTACAGCGGCCGCGGCGGTCTTGAACGGCGGCCCCGAGGACGTGGTCCCGGAACCGCCGCCACTGCCGCCGCCCATTTGGGCCAGCAGCGCCGCCGTCGAGTCGGTGCCCGAGTTCAGGAAGCTGCCGTTCATGGCGTCCTGCAGCGCCGCCGCCAGGACGGACGACTGAACGGCGGGTGCCTTCCTCGCTTTTGCCTTGGACTTGGGCACGGGCTTCTCGTCGGTCATCAGGCGGCCTGCTTCACACGGTCGAACAGTTCGATGGCCAGCTCGGTGTAGGCAACGCTCGCGGCGATGTTCGGTTGCTCTATGCAGACGGGGCGCCCGATCTCGTACGCCTGCGAGATCCGGCTGTCCCGGCGGATCTGCGTCTGGAAGGGGTCGAGGCCGTAGTCGGCCAGCCGCTGCTCGACCTGGTCGTCCTCGCTGGTGCGCCGGGACGGGGCGTTGGCCTTGTTGATCACGGTGCCGAGGAAGCGCGGCTCGCACTCGCCGAGAGTGCGCTCGGAGGTGGCGGCGGTCAGCCCCTTGATCACGGCGGCGCCCTGGACGGTCGCGTACAGCGGCTCGCACACCGCGACCACGAAGTCGGCGGCGGCGAGCGCGACGGCGGACAGGGCGCTCACGCTGGGCGGCGTGTCGATCAGGATGATCGTCGGAGTCCGGCGAATCGGCTCCAGGATGCGGCGGAGGATCCCGGTGGTGGAGAAGTCCATCCCGGCGATCTTGCGCTCGGCGTCGACCATCGTGCTCTGCACCGAGCCGAAGAGGCTGAGGCTGCCGGTGGTCTCGAACGACTTGAGCAGTTCGCTGCGGTCGAAGATCATCTCCGGCACGTCGGGCGTCATGCCGTTGAGCTGGGCGTAGAGCGCGAAACCGACCGAGCGCTGAGGCTGTGGCACCACACCGAGGGCGACCCCGGCCTGCGCCTGCGGCTCGAGGTCGACCACCAGGGCGTGAAAGCCGTTGATGGCCAGAGCACTCGCGAGGTTCACCGTCGTCGTCGTCTTCCCGGGACCCCCCTTCTGGCTGGCCACCGCCACAACTGCACCCATCGCGCGTCCTCTCGGAGTAGAGCGGCCGAACGCCTGCGTGAGCCGGGGTCCCGCCCGGTGGCCTGTCAGAGCCGTCCACTGAACCTGACAGGGAAGACGACGTACCTCCGGGATAGCTGCTCGATACTTCCGCCGGAAGCCCGAAAGCGCAACGAACCAGGATCTAGCGGGCAGAACCTCCAAGGTGTCCTTGAGGGGTCCGACCTAAGTTTTGTCTGTCAGGTTAGCAGCGGAATCCCAAAATTCACTGTGACACTCGGAAAACCCACCCGTATGTCCCGGTTAACCCGTTTGGTCGGCCCGATCTACGCCCCCAACAGACTCTTTTGGCGCACCCATTCCCCCTGGCCTCTCGTTCTCCGAACCACCTGTACGACATATCGAGACACCCCAACTCCACCCCGGCCCCCGGGGTCTCACCGCCCCGACCCCCAGCACCACAAGCCCCGACCCCCGAACCCCGCCCCCACCGCCTGGGCCGGCCCACCCCACCAAGCCAACGAAGCCCCCAGGCAATAGAGCCCCAGGCCACGAACACCCGCCCCGCCCCGCCCCGCCCCGCCCCGCCCCGCCCCGCCTCACCGCCCCGCCTCACCGCCCCGCCTCACCGCCCCGCCCCGCCTCACCGCCCTGGGCGCCGCCCTGGCGAGCCTTGCCGTGCCCGCCTTGGTGAGGCCCACAGCGTCCGTCCCGCCGAGCCGCGTTCGCCGAGCCGCGTTCGCCGAGCTGCGTCCAACCCGCCGCTCCGCACCTGCGTGTCCCCGACCTGTGTGTTTTTGGCCTGTGCGTCCCTGACCTGTGTGTCCTTGGGCTGCGTTCCCCACCTCTTGCGCCCGGCCCGGCCTGCCCGGCCCGACCCGGGCCCCCGACCCATGGATCGCCTGCCCGCCCGCCCGAGCGGCCTTTGCCCGCTTGCCGCTTGCCATGACACAGGCCAACCTCGTCGCCCGCTCGCCCTGACGGGGTCACTCCCGTTGCGCGCTTGTGTCAGCACCAACTCCCGCCTGTCAGCCGCCTCTTGACCGCCTCGCATCGGGCGTACTGATGGGGTATCGCTGTCCCAGGTGGGGCGACGCATCACACCGCTGCCTGCCGTTCGCCGAATGCCACCCGCTACGTCGAGGACCCGCTGACCCTCCCGTGCCGTCCCGTGCCGTCCCGTGCCGTCCCGTGCCGTGCCGTGCCGGGCTGACGGTGCCGTCCCGTGCCGCGCCGCGCCGCGCCGTCCCGTGCCGTGCCGTGCCGGGCTGACGGTGCCGTCCCGTGCCGCGCCGCGCCGCGCCGGGCTGACCGCGCCGTCCCGTGCCGCGCCGTCCCGTGCCGCGCCGCGCCGCGCCGGGCTGACCGTGCCAGGCCACGCCGTGCCGGCAGCATTCGGCCGACCGCATCCGCTCGTCGGGTCCATCCCGGCCCGGCTGAGTAGACGGACTCGCATGCCGTACCGCCGGGTCGTCCGCGCCGGCACCGGCCCAGCTGTCCCGACGTGGCCCGACCCGGTCGTCCGGCACACCCGTCTCAACACGGCCTGATCCGGAGCTTTGGCCAGTCCGTCCTGACGCAACCTTGCTCGGCCGGCCCGTCCCGGTCCGCCTGCTCTATGTCAAGCGGCCTGTCGGGGAGTACCGGTGGCCAGGTGGCCTCGGCCGTTCAGGTCATCGGTCTCCGGTCCGCCCGCTCTGTGGCGGGGCGGTGTGTGCGCCGGGCGGTACGGGTGGGTGCGCATCCGGCGATTGGGGAGCGGGAACTCGGGCGGCCATTCGCGTGCCGCGCAGCGTGTTCTGCCCAGCCGGCGGTGTCCCGTGCGGGGGCCGGCGGGGTGGGGGAGGGGAGGAGCGGCGTGTAAAGCGACGTTCGGACCGCACGTCGTATGTGCCGTCGTGCCGCCGGATGTTCGCCGGATCGCACTGTCGGCCCTGAGGGTCGCTGTACGTGCGCTCGCTTGATCGTGTGTGCCTACCGCCCGCGCATCCCGGCACAGAGCCGCTGAGAGACTGTCTCGGCCGCGGATCCATCCGCCGTTGCGTCGTCTGTTGCGCCCGCATGCGGAGTCGTTGTCGGATCCGCACGCCCGCGTGTTCGTCCACGGAGCCTTCGTGCGTGCCGTGGTCTGAGCGTTCCGCAGCTTTGCCCGCCCGGTGAACCGTAGCCGGATCGTGTGTGGGAGTGTCGGAGCGCACTGTAGGCAGACCGGCCCGAAGGCAGGCCCGCCCGCAGATTCGGCCGCCCACCGCGCGGTTCGTGGGCAGACTGATCGGCCCACCCGCCGACACAGCCGATCGGCCACCCACCCGCCGCTGCACCGAAACACCCATTGCTCCGGCCGTCGATCCGTCGCTGCGAACGCAGAACGGTCCGCCCGCAGGACCATCGCTCCGTCCGACCGTCGAGCCATCGCTCCGTCCGACCGAACGCCTGCCCATCGCTCCGCACACAGGAACACCCAGGGTTGCGCACGCCGACCGGCCCGCCGTTCGTTCGCTCCGACCGCCTGTCCGCCTGCCCGCCCACCCGTCCATACGCCCATCCATCCAAACGCACGTACAACCGGCCGCCCGTACGCCCATAGTTCAATCCGGCCGCAGAAACGTCCATCCATAGTTCCGGCCACAGATCCACCCGCAGAGCCAGCCGGCCACCCATCGATCGGTCCAGAGCAACGCCCGCCTGCACGCCCGTCGATAGATCTGCCCACCCACTCACACACCGTTCCGTCCACTCGCAGACAGATCCGTGCACCCAGCGATAGATCCGTCCACACGCCCGTTGTTCGCTCTACACAGTCATCGTTTCGTGCGCCCATCCAGTGATCCGTCCACCCATCTCAACACCCGCCCAGTCGTCCGTACACAGCAACACCCACACCAACGCCCATTGCCACATCCATCCATTGATCCATCCGTACAGCCACACGCCCGTAGATACACCTGCACAATCACCGATCCATACGACCAAACACAGATCCGTAGAGCCGTTCGCAGACAGAGCTATCCACCCGTCGATCCGACCGTTGATCCGTCCATACAGAGATACGCCCACCCATACGTCCGCACACCCGCCGTAACAGACAGCCACACACCCGCCCGCACAGCCGCCGTTTTAGTGTTGCAAGTCCCCGAACTTATCTCGTTGCAGTAGAACGCACATGTTGCGTTGCACCCTCCAGAACCTGTTGCCATGTAGTTGGAGCAACAGCGCCCCGCGTACCTCAAGGGACACTTGCCCGTGCGAGCTGATGTGCAACAGGCGCTACATGATGCTGAACATGTTCCGTTGTATGAGTTGTGAACTTGTGAAATATGCAGGTCAAGGGCATGTACTTGGTACAAGAAAAAGGTTCGCTGCACTCGAAACACTAGCCGGAAAGTTGACTTCCGGCTTGCGAAGTCCGTGGCCTTCGTTCGCCTTGGCGGCGACTGCAGTGCCGATCCAGCGCAGGTTGGATCGTGTTGTCGACGGTGATGATCTTGGGGTCAGGCTAGATGGCTATCTCGGCTACCACGGTCCGTTGGCGGGAACGTTACCTGACGCTCGCAGCCGGGCCGACTGTACGGAGTATGCCTTGATGGAGCGCCATGATTTCTTGCCCAGTTCATGCGGTACGGGTGGGGCATGACGACGGCACGGACGAAGACACGGTGCTTGAGTGAAGCCGCAGGAGGGCGATTGTGGTTCCCCAGGCTTGGTTCCTGGGGCCTGGGTGAGGCGATCTTCGGCCTAACGCGCGCCGGCATCATGTGGAGTGGCGCTGAGTTTTGGATCCCGTGAGGCGGCAGGGGCTCAGGCAGGTGGCTTCGGCGGGCGTCGTGGGTGGGTGCGGTGAAGAACGTTTACGTGCGACGTACGCGACGAGTTGCGCTTTGGTGGCCACACCTCTGGGCGGTGGTGTTCCGAGAGTGGTCCTTTCGGGGGGTTCGGGATCGCTCTGGCGGTAGGTGAGCTTGGTGCCGCCGGCCTTGGGTTGCTGTGCCATCCGGGCTGTTGTGACGATGCCGGGCGGTTCCATTCGCGTTCTGGCCGCCCCTACTGGAACCTGTTCGCTGAGCGTTCTTTGATCGGTTCAAATGAGCGGCTGCTGGGGCTGAACCAGCTGGTGTGGCTTTTGAGAAGCCCATCGGGATCAGGGGTTCGGTCGGGGAACGTGTCTGCGGTGCGGATGTCCGACTTGGCGAGTCGTTGGGCGCGTTGATGCGTTCTTCCCCGTGCGGCGGCCCGGTCGGTTACGTCTCTGTACCGGCCTGCCGGGGTGAGGACTTCTGCCGGCCAGGGATGACCGGAGCCTTTTCGTGGCGGCGTTGGTTGCTTCGTTGGGGACTTGGTGCGGGTGGTTGTCTCGCTGGTGCATGTTGTTCGTGGCGCGGCGGGGCGTTTGCGCTGTTGCGTGCGGCATGGGCGCGTTTGCTTCCACCGGTGTTCGGATTGCTTTGCCGATCCACGCTTGCGTTTGATGGGTCGCGCGTCGTGTGTGTCCGATGCAGGTTCCCCAACATCTCGATGCTCCGAGGTCGGGCGCCGTAGCGGGGTGGTTCGTTGTTGGCTACGGGGCGCTGGGCGGGGATTTGGCGATCTTTGCTGCTGGCACCCTGTCTGACCTGCGCATTTACAGAAATTCTCTTGTCAGCCGCGAACTCTCACTGCCTGGCATGATCCGATGCCCATGATCTTGTTCGGCCCTTAGAACGTCGTCTGTGGCATCGTTGCAGGTCAGCGGCTTGTTCCGGCGGGGAAGCGGTGTGCTTGGTCAGCATGGCTATGCGTCTTGGTGTGCCGGTCGGCGGGGGTATGGGTTGGGTGGGCGTGGAGTGCTTGTTGTGTGTTTTTGCCCGGATGATTGGTGATATGAGCTTGTGAGCGGGATTAGTTCGCCGATGGGCGGCTGTCCCCTGCCGACTGGCTTTCACCGGACGGCCGGATGATTTTGAACGTGCACCTCTGATGAGGAGAACCCATCGTGAGCAGCACCCTGCCCCGACCTGATCTCGGCGCGCGTCCGTATGGGCTGACCGTCGAACGTATGATGCGGGCGGCGCCGGAGGTGGTGTATCGGGCGTGGACCGAGGGGTTCGATACCTGGTTTGCCGAGCCGGGCTTGATTCGCATGCGGGCCGTTGTCGGTGAGCCCTACGTGTTCGTGACTCGGCACGAGAGCGAACTTCACCCCCACTACGGTCGGTTCCTGGCTCTGGAGCCCTATCGGCTTGTCGAATTGACCTGGGTCACCGGCGCCGCGGGCACGGCAGGTGCCGAAACGGTCGTCACCGTCGAGTTGGCGGCCGCTGCGGAGGGGGGTGGGACGCGGCTGCGTCTGTCGCATGCCGGTTTCTACGACCAGGGCGCTGCCGAGCGGCATGACGAGGCTTGGGCTCACCATGTTCTGCCCCACCTAGATGACGTTTTGGCAGGCCGGCAAGGGTAGTTGCGCCTGGCTGTTGGCTTCCGTCTTCTGCGGGCATTGGCTCTGCGGTTGGTGATTGCGGATGTGATGCGGGGCCGGACTGCGATGCTGAGGCCGACCGATCCGGGCCGTGGGGGTGGGGCGGCTTCCAGTCTTGGGTCAGCAGTCCGGGTAGGGCCTGGTTGAGGAGATTTTGCCCAGGACCCGGGTCGAGGAGCGCGGCATCGCGGTGTTGTCCGCCGGCGTCTCGAGCTGTCGTCGGTGCAGGCCGCGCCCGCACGATGAAACCGTAGTGGCACGGCGCCGCGACCGCGTCGGTGTCGTGGCCCTTGCCGCGGGCGGCGGGGAGCGGTCCCGGTCCGATGTGCGCGGACCCGTTGTGGGTGTCGATGCCCCACGGCGTGGCCATGCCGACCAGCGTGTCGCCGTCGAGTTCCACCACGGAGAACGGCGAATGGGACGAGCCCGGGCCCGTTGTCGTTGGCCACGAGTCGCGAACCTTGCGAACCGGGCGTGATCGGCCGCCATGGCGACTCTCGGCCCGCGAGCCGCTGACCACGTCGTCGTAGAGCGCGGTTCGCAGGATTGGGATGTCGTCCTACTGGATTGGGGTTCGGGCGGGCGTGGTGGCGACCAGGCTGCTGCCGGCGATTATGCAGGTGGCGGCGAGGGGCAGGAGGGTGATCTGGGTTGCAATGTCATGGTCCAGTACGCCTGTTGGAACGTCCGGATCAGGCCCGTCGGGTGGGCCGTCACCGGGGACTGGTTCAGCCCCACGCGGTCGGTCGGACCGGCGGGATTGGCGGGGGTTGAGCCGGTCAGGTCAAGGCAGAGGGAGCCGGCGGCCTTGAGCATCCCGGGTGTCGGGTGACTCGATGGCGTCCTGTTGCGAATGGGGCGGGGTGTACCGGTGGTCAGTGGCCGGCGCTTGCGACGATCCTGCTCGACCGGATGAGGGACCTCGACCAGAAGCTTGAGAGCATTGCCGATCGGATCGAAATCGCCGCGTTGTGGGGCGAGTTCGCCGATGCCGTGATGATGCGCGACTACGACCGCCTGGCGTTGCTGTTCGCGGACGACGGTGTGTGGCGGATTCCCGAGGCTCACGTGGAGTTCAGCGGTCGGCGGGAGATCCGTGCCGGGAGCGAGCGGGTGCAGGGTGCTTGGGAGTTCTTCGTACAGACCGTGCATCCCGGCGTGATCGAGCTGGACGGCGATACGGCGTCCGGCCGTGCGCGTGTGCGGGAGCTTGGGCGTATGCGTGATGGCAGGTCCGGGTTGAACTACTCCCTCTATCGCGATCGCTACCGACGTACATCGGATGGGTGGAAGTTCGCGGAGCGGGTCTATGAGGTGCGGTATCTCGACACCACGCCCTTGGCGGGCTCGGGCTGGTCGCCGGGTTCGGGCTCGGAGAGGGATGTGGTGGCTTCGCACGAGGTGGAGGTCGAGGTCGAGGGCGAGGGGGAAACGTCTTGATTGTGGTTCACTGCCGGCGCTGATGGCGCAGGGCTGGTGGTCTCGGTACACGGGCATCCCGGGCCTGGGCGAAGGTCGTTGCCGTGTTCGGCGGGCGGTGGGGTGTGGTGTCGTAGGGCGGCAGCGAGCGTGTTGCCGGGGTGGGTGCTCGTCTGGGTTCTGTGCTCGGGCCTTTGCGTGCCGCCGTCTCCCGGGTGTTGGTGTGGGGAGTTCGGAAACGCTGCGAGATACCGGTGTCTGTCGCTCAGTGGGTCGGCCCGCCCTGGGTGCGACCCGGGGCGGGCCGAGCTGTGGGTTGCCTACGGCTGTCGGTCTGTGGGCTGCTCAGATGGTGGCCGGGCCGAACCACTTGGGCAGGTGGCGGAGTAGGTCGCGCTGGTTGTCGCCGACCCACGCCACGTGGCCGTCGGGGCGCAGCAGCGCTGCCGGTACGTCGGGGTCCTTGCCTGGGTCGACGACGTGGTCGACCCGATCCGTCCAGCCCGCTATGGACAACCGGCCGGTATGGTCGAGTAGCAGGCCGCGGCCTCGGTGCATTCGTTCGTAGAGACGGCCTTGTTCGAGTTGGACGTCCCGCAGTCGGCGGCCGAGTAGTTCGTGGCCCTCGCCGACGTCGTAGCGGATGTCGATGGCGGTGGTGATTCCGGTCAGGTAGCGGTTTGCCTCCTCGTGGTCCAACAGCCTCGAGAGCAGGTTTCGCAGTGCGGCGGCGCCCGGTTCGGTGCCGAGGAGGGTCATCTGTGCGCGGGCGTTGTCCAGGACGCTCGCGCCGACCGGGTGGCGTTCGGCGTGGTAGGTGTCCAGCAGCCCCCGCGGCGCCCGGCCGTGGACCTCGGCGGCCAGCTTCCATCCGAGGTTGAACGCGTCCTGGATGCCGAGGTTGAGCCCCTGTCCGCCGGTCGGCGGGTGGACGTGCGCCGCGTCGCCGGCGAGCAGTACCCGGCCGACCCGGTAGTGCTCGGCCTGCCGTGTCGCGTCGCCGATCCTGGACAGGTGGCGGGGCGAGTGCACGCCGAAGTCGGTGCCCGCGACGTCGCGCAGTCGCTGCTTGAACTCCGCGAAGGTCGGCGCGCTGCGGTTTTCGGCCACCCCCTCGGCGGGCACCACGAAGCGATATACGCCTTTTTGGCCTTCCGTGTCGGGGATGGCGCCGAACCGCAACTGGGTCTTGCGGACTTCCGTGACGACGGCGGCGATCGTTGTCGGGTCGTCGGTTGCCTCCATGTCCCCCAGCAACGTTTCGATTTTGGAGGGCTCGCCGGGGAAGGCGATCCCGAGTCGCTTGCGTACCGTGCTGCGCCCGCCGTCGCATCCGACGACGTAGCGTGCGTGCAGAAACGTTCCGGCGGCTGTCTCGACGGTTACTCGGTCAGTGTCCTGGCGTACGTCGACCGCTTCGTGGCCGCGCCGGATTTCCGCGCCGAGTGCGAGGGCGTGTTCGGTGAGCAGTCGTTCGGTGACGGGTTGCGGGATGGTGAGGCCGTACGGGTGTGCCGTGTCGAGCCGTTCCGGCCACTTCTTTCGGATGCCGCCGAAGAAGGCGCCGATCGAGAACTTGTCACCGGCCGCGAGGAATCGGTCCAGCAGGCCACGCTGGTCCATGATTTCGACGCTCCGGGCGTGCAGTCCGCGTCCTCGGGAGTGGTCGGACGGCTGGGCCGACTGCTCCAGGACGACCGTGTACACATCGTGCAGCCGCAGTTCGGCGGCCAGCATCAGACCGGTGGGTCCGCCGCCGACCACGATCACGTCAATCATCACAACGCCCATTCCACGAGATTGGATTCCGGCCGGGTGGGTCATTCTGCGGCGTGGCCGGGGCCTTGCCGCAAGGCCCCGGGGGCGCTATATGTTGAAGAGGGCAGGGAGAGGGATGGGATCTCTCCTCGCCCTTTTTTGTGCCTGGACCGAACGCGCCGTGGCCCGACATGGCACGGTGTCGGGCCACGGCGCGTGTGGTGATGAGTGAGTCCAATTGGACTCGGGTCGGTTCGTCGGGGTTACGGGCGGACCGCTACCGCGTCCACCTCGAAGAGCATGTCGGGGAGGGCGAGGGCGGCCACTCCGAGGAGGGATTGGGCCGGCGGCTTGTCGCCCCAGATGCGGGTGATGACCGCGAGCAGGGCTTCGAGCTTGGCGTGGTCGTGGTCGACGATGTACGTGCCGAGTCGGACCACGTCGCGGAAGCCCAGGCCGGCCGCGGCCAGGGCGGTGCCCAGGTTGGCGAAGGACAGTTCGACCTGCGCCGCGAAGTCCGATGAGTCGACCGCGCCGGTGGGGCCGGAGCCGTACTGGCCGGCAATGAAGACCAGGCCGGGGGCCGGGACGTCGACCACGTGGCTGTAGCCGTAGGACACCGGGTTGTGCAGGTCGGACGGGTTGGTGATGGTGAACGCGGTGTTGCTCATTGTCGAGGGCTCCTTGGTGCGGTGATGGCTTCGGCCGCGATCGCGGTTGTGGTTGCGGCTGCGGTCTTGGTGCGGGTGCGGGCACGGTTGCGGTTGCTGGTGTGCGTGTTGGTCAGTTGCCGGTTGGGGGTGGCGGAGCGTGCCTGCGGTCAGGGCGGTGAGGAGGGTGAGTGCGGCGGCGAGCCACAGGGCCGCCGTGGTGGTGATGCCGTCGGCGGCGAGTGCGCCGAGCAGGGCGCCGAGGGCGATGGACAGGTTGAACACGGCGACGAACAGGGACGTCGCCGCCTCGGCCGCCTGGGGTGCGGCGGTGAGCATCCAGGTCGGGAGGCTTACCGGCACGGCGCCGTAGGCGAGGCCCCACACGATCAGCAGCACGATGCCCGCTGCGGCGACGCCCTGGAGGCTGGCCGGCAGGGTGAGTGCGACGGTCAGGACGGTGGCGATGGTGAGCGCAGCCCGGTTTCGCCGGGTCGGTCAGCCTTCCTCCACCGCCTGACCCAACCGGGCCATGCCCCGGCGCAGTTCGCGCGTCGCGCCCACCGGCACGATGGCGGCGCGGCCGGGGACGCGTACGCCGCCGGTGAGGGCCACCCGGGTTCTCCCGTGCTCGGGGACGGCCGCCATGCCGATGATCACGAACCTGCTCTGCAGCCAGCACCACCCCGGGCGCAGCACGCCGTCGAAGCGGGCCCGCATCCCGTATCTGCTGCGTGCGTGCGCCTCGATGCGATCGCCGTCGCGTCGCAGTACCCGAACGTGGCGCATGTCCGGCTGGAATCGGCCGAAGCCGTGTTCCAGGTCCCCCATCACCGCCCAGACGTCGGCGAACGGCGCGTCGACGATCCCTTCGACGATGCGCGCGCCGGGGATCCCGGCGATCAGCACCCGGAGTCGGCCCACCGCGTCGATCGGCTCGGGGTCGATGTCGGTGTGGGATTCGGTGGTGGCGTCGGTGTTGGGGCCAGGGGGTTCGATGTTGTCGGGTTCGGATGGCTTGCTCATGCCGTCCACATCCTTCGAAATCCCGCCCGGGCGCGGTGCAGCCGGGACTTGACGGTGCCTTCGGGGACGCCGAGCAGATCGGCGGCGGTCTGTTCGTCCAGGCCCTCGACGTCGCGCAGGACCAGTACCGCGCGGTGTTCGGGGGAGAGTCGGGCCAGTACGTCGTCGATGTCGGCGGCGAGTTGCGGGTCGCCGGGGGCGGGTGGGTCGGCCCACTCGGTGGGGACGTCGCGGATCGCCCGCCGCGCGATCCGCACTGCCTCGCGTACCGCGATTGCCCGGACCCAGCCGTACAGCGCCTCGGGTTCGTCGAGCGAGCGCAGGGCGCGGAAGACCACGACGAGGGTTTCCTGGACCGCGTCCTGCCGGGCGTCGAGGGCGATCGGGCCGCAGATGGTGGTGACGTAGGGGATCAGGTGGTCGAGCAGATCGCTCATTGCGACCGTGTCGCCGCGGCGGGCGGCGCGGGCAAGGGCGACGCCGCGCGCACGGCGCTCGGCGGCTCGGTCCTCGGTTCCACGCTTGGGCACGGTGGTGATCATCTCCCGGCGGCCCGCGTTCGGAGCAGCCGACTCGGCCGCCGGACGATGCCGTCCAGTGCGACGCGCGCGGCGGCGTAGCCGAAGCCCACGCACACCGGGGTGTAGACGGCGAGGTTGAGCCGGTAGAAGGTGCTGCTCGGATCGGCCCCGACGCCGAGGACCCAGACCACGCCCGCTCCGGCCCGCACGGTGAGCCCGGTGGCCACGGCCGCGCTGACGAGTGCGGCGAGTCTGCCGCCGCGGCCTCGGCTGTGTGCGTATATGCCGACGGCGGCGGTGGTGAGCAGTGTGCACAGCGGGAGCAGGACGCGTGGGGTGAACGGGACGTCGGCGTTGAGCAGTCCCTGCGACAGGGCCTCGGTGCTGCCGGCCGGCCACGTCGCGCCGGTCGCCCAGAACGCGTGGACGAGCGCGTCGCCGGCCAACAGCGTGGCGACGGCGGTGCCTTTGCGCCGGCGCGCGGCGGCGGCCGAGGCGGTGGTGGTCACATCCGTGGCTGCGGCTGCGGCCACGTTGGCGGCGGTTCTCGTGCTGCCTGCGGCTTCGGTGGCGTTGTGCATGGCGCGATCCCCTTCCCGGGCCGACGAGTTGTCGGCCGATCGCCAGGAAGAGGACGCCCACTCGGGAAAGGTTCCATGTGACGGCGGACACATCCGGTTCCGTGACCCGGGCCCGGAACGCGACGACCGATTGCCGCCGGCACCGCCCCGCGCCGAACTTCACGATGGATCCGTGACCACCGAGAACACACACCCGGCACCCCGGCCCACCGACGGCGCCGACACCCTCGCCGTCCTCCGGCGGTTCTTCGCCGCGGAGGCCGCGTACGTCGCCGCCGGCGGCCGGGGCAAGGCGAGCTTCGCCGACCTCGCCGCGTGCCTCGACCCGGACGTGGTCATGTACCAGTCGCCCGGCCTCCCCTACGGCGGCCCTCGCTACGGCCCCGAGGGCATCGAGGACTTCATGGCCGCGATGGGCGAGGCCTGGCGGGACATGGAATTCCTCGAACAACGTTTCGCCATCGACGGCGAGCGGGCCGCCATCCTCAACCACGGCCTGCTCACCGCCCGGGCCACCGGCCGCGTCCTCGACACGTGGGTGATGCAGATGATCACCATCCGGGACGGCCTGATCACCGAGATCCGGCCGTTCTACTGGGACACCAAGGCGGTCGACGCGGCGCTGATCCCGTAGATTTCCCGCGCACGGGCGCGAGGGGGTCCGGTAGCCTCCCGCATGTGGGGACGACAGGTGGTGGATGGCGGCGCGGCCCGGGGCGGGATCGGGGTACCGGCGCGCATGGGTTCCGTTAGGTACGCCAGGGAGAGGACCTGGCGGTGCATCGACGGAGTTCCCATGTCCCGTACCGCACATCACCCGATTCCGCGTCGCCTCGAAGAGGCAAGCGAATCGGCTTTTTCCGAAGGACCGTGGCGATCCGTCCGGTGCTTCGACCTGCGCTACAGCGCCCGAGTCCTGGCGGAGGCGGCTCGCGAGGGGCGTCGCCCGCGTCCGCGGCGGATCGTCCGGCGGGTCGATGTGTACGCCTGGGGGCGGTACCTCGCGTCCGATGGGGAAATCGGCGCGGCGGCCGCTCTGGCCGAGGGGCGGGAGCGGATGCGACTGCGGGCGGGGGTCGTTCTCGTGCGGGCGGTGGTCAATAGCTCGGCTGCCGGTGGCCTCGACGTGACGGCGGCGGAATCGGTGGACATTCCGCCTGCGCGGCATCGGCGGGACGGGCTCCATCACGTCTGATGCGGGATCGTGCGCCCCGGGTCGCCTTGGCGTTCGCGCGGGACGAACCGCCTTGGAGTCCGCGCGAGTCGGTGTGCCGGGCAGCGGCCGGTGGCTCTGGTGATGGCGCGAGCTTCGAGGGGCACGCTCGACACGGGGGGTTGCGGCGGCGCCGAGGGCCGCCGCAACCCCCCGTGGTGGTCGCGTGCGTGGTCAGGCGACCTCCGCCGCCTGCTCGTCGGTGTCCGGTGCGGGGAAGCGGTTGCGGAAGGTGAAGGCGTACGGGGTGGGGCCGTGTTCGCGCAGGTGGTCCAGGCGCGCCTTGCCCTCGGCGACGGTCGGGATGGTCCCCGCCGGGATCCACCACACGACCTGGGTGATCTCGGCGAGGTGGTGGAACCAGTCCTGGCGCCGGCGCAGGTATTCCAGGTGACCGCTGCGGTAGACGAACTCCCAGAGCAGTTCCGGGGTTTCCCACACCGACATGGTCACGATGGAGTCGGGGTCGTAGGGGCGGATGTCGGTGGACGAGGGCACTCCCTCGTCCTCGCCCGTCAGGCGCCAGACGAAGCCGGGGGCGCCGTCGGCGAGTTCGTTGACCGGGTCGAGACCGGCGACGAAGTCGACCATGGTGGGCGTGTCCAGGGGAGCGAGCATTCGCGCGACGTTGAACTGGGCGATGTGGTGTGTCGTCGGCATGGCATCACCTCACCAGGTCGCGGAGAATATGTCAACGAGAATTGTTTTTAGAGATCGAGGGCGACGACGAAGTATGTCCCGCGCGATGTCCGCCCCTACGGGGCGCGTTCGACCACCACGCAGCAGCGGCCCGGTACCGAGTCCAGGCGGGCCCGATGGCCGGGTGCGTCGACGCCGTCGAGCAGGCCTTCGAGCAGGGCCAGGTTCATTCCGCACACCAGTGGCGGGAAGTCCTCGGCCAGTTGGTGGAACGGGCAGTTCCGCAGCAGGATCCGGGACGCCTCCGGGACCGGCTCGTAGCCGCGTGCCGTCAGGGCCGCGAGCACCCGGGCGTGCTCGTCGGCCTCCCCCGTTGCGGGCGCCCCGCCCCCGAGGGCCCGGCCGGCCACGCGCCCGGCGTCGTACGCGGCCGCGTGTACCGCCCGGTCGGCGCCTGCCCGCTCGATCGCGTCCGCCAGGATCTGGCCGGCCGTGTCGTAGGCGCGCGGGGGCAGCGTCACGCTCGTCTCGACCGGGTTGCGGCGGTACAACTTCGCCGGCCGCCCCGCGCCGGGGCCGCCCTTGCCGGTGGGCCGGGCGTACTCCGTGGTGAGCAGGTTCGCCTCGACCAGTTTGTCGAGGTGGAAGGCCGCGAGCGTGCGCTGGATGCCGACCGCGTCCGCCGCGGCCGCCCGGCCCACGGGGCCCTCGGCCGCGACGACGTGGCGATACAACGCCCGGCGAACCGGATCGACGAGCACCCCGACCGCGTCGAGCGCGTCGTCACCGGGCGGGGGAGAGGAGAGGTCGGACACAACCGGAGTGTAGGCGAGCGCATCCGAACCCGCCCCGTCCCGGGTGGTCCGGGCCCGATATTCGGGACCGTTCGAGGCCCGACCGCGCACGGCGGCCGTCCGGCACGGCCCCGGGCGGCGGCGAGTCCGACACGTCACGGGAACCGCCGAGCGACTCGGCCCGAAACGGCCGGCGGGGCCGGGACGGACACCTCGGCACGGCGAATACGGACGCGACACCCCCGCGCCCGCCCAGGCGCGTCGCCGCCCGGCACCCGCCGCGGCCCGCGGCCGAGGAGCACCACGGGCCCCGCACCAGTCAGGCCTCGGCCGCCGCCAACGTGTCCTCGGCCGCCCGGAAGAAGGCCCGGGCGAGCGGGGAGAGGGCGGCGGTGCGGTGGATCAGGGCCCAGGACAACACGGGCGAGTCGTGGATGGGGATGTACGCGATGTCGCCGCGAGGGAAGTACTTGACCGCGTGCAGCGGCACCGGCGAGATGGCCAGGCCCGCCGCGATCGTGGTCAGCGTCTCGTGCGCGGTCGAGCTGACCGGGCCGCGCGGGATCGGCTTGCCGCTGGGTGTCTGCGCAGGGTTGATCGCCTCGGCCCAGTAGGCCGGTACCGAGTCGTCGAAGCCGAACACCGGCCCCACCGCCAGGTCTTCGAGCGACACCGACTCGCGCCCCGCGAACTCGTGCCGGGCGGACACCGCGAGCACCAGCGGCTCGGTCAGCACGATCGGACCCACCGTCAGGTCGGGCTCCTCCACCGGCAGCCACACCAGTTGCAGGTCGACCTCGCCGGCCCGCAACAGCCCGAACGGGTTCCCGATGTGCGCCTCTCGGATCCGCAGCTCGCAGTCGGGGTGCCGGGTCCGGAACGCCTCCAGGATCTCCGGGATCTCGGCCAGCGTGGCATCCATCGTGCCCAGGCGCAGCGTCCCGGTCAGGCCGCGTGCCGAGGCGGCGGCGCGTTCGATCCCGTCCTGGATGCGCTGATAGCCCGCCGACAGGTCCTCGCGCAGCTGGTCCCCGATCGGGGTCAGTGCCACACGTCTGCTGGTCCGCTCGAACAGCGGTGCGCCGATCCGGCGTTCCTGCTGCTTGATCGCCTGGCTGACCCGCGCCGAGGAGATCAGCAGACGATCCGCGGTGCGGCCGAAGTGCAACTCCTCGGCCAGTACGAGGAAGATCTCGATGTCCCGCAGCTCCATATGCCCCCGCCGTTCGTTGCCATATCGCCGTGCCGTATCGCCGTGCCGCGCTCGCGGCCGTGCCGCCCTGCCGCCCTGCCCCGTCGTCGAACCGAGTCGAGCCGACCGATCCGCCGCAATGCCCCGCATCGTTAACCCGAGGGTTAACGCTCATTGCCGGCATCGCCGTTGTTCCGACCCTCGCCTCGGCACGATCGTAGACACACGCCGGTCCGCCCGGTCGACTCCACCCGACTCGGCCGGCGGCGACCCGCGCCACGTACGACGGCTCGACGGAATCGGGGAGTGCCATGTCCAAAACCGCCATCGTCACAGGGGGGACCGGGCGACTCGGCCTGGCCGTGCTGCGCGGGTTGTGCCGCCGCCTCGCCGCCGACGACGTCGTCTACCTCACCGCCCGCGACCCCGAACGCGGACAAGCCGCCGTCGAGCGCCTGCGCCGCGAGGGGTTCGCGCCGTGCCTGGCCGCCCTCGACCTGTGCGATCCGGCCGGCGCCGAGGCGTTGGCCGACACCGTCGCCGCGCGGCACGGCGGCGTGGACATCCTGATCGGCGGCGCCGGCGCCCGGATCGACCTCGCCGCCCGCAATCAGGACCAGGTCGGGGCATACGTCGACACCAACAACCACGGCACCCGCCGGCTGATCGAGGCGTTCGCGCCGCGACTGCGCGACGGGGCCCGGTTCGTGTGCGTGGTGGGCGATCTCGGCGGCCTGCGGCACCTGCCCCATCGGCTGCGCGCGCGCTTCGACGTGGACCGGGTGAGCCTGGCCGACCTGTCGCGGGTGATGGACGACTACGTACGGGCCGTTCAGGACGGGCGGTCGGCGGCGGAGGGGTGGCCGGCGTGGATCGGTGTCCCGTCCGCGATCGGCACGGTGGCCGCGGTGAAGGTGCTGGCCCGGGAACTGGCCGAGGACCCCGCGCGGCGCGACATCGTGGTCAACGTCGCGTGCGTGGGGCGCCCGGATCCGGCCGCGCCGGGTGACGCGGCCGCGCGGGAGGAGGCGCTCGACCGGGCCGCCGCCGACGTGGTGTGGCTGGCCACGCTCCCGGCCGGCACCCGTACGCCGCACGCCGAACTGGTCCGGGAACGCACGGCGTTGCCCTTCCGGGCCTGAGCGCGCGGCGTACCGAGGGCGGGGTGTCGGGGGTGGCGGGCGCCACCGGATCCGACGGAGCTATCACCCACTGGCATCATCCGCGCTCGTCGCCACCGGGGACACACTCGCCCTGACCGGAATTCCCCCGGCGAGTCCCCGGCGTCCCACCGGCGACCGCCGATTCCCGGCATGAATGGAGTCCCCCCAGATGAATCGACCGAATCGATCGAGTTTCCCGAGTCACCCGAGCGACCAGAGCCACCCGAGCCGTCCGGAGCGCCCGCGCCACGCCGGCCGCCGCAGGACGGTGTTCTCGGCCGCGCTCGGTCTCGGCCTGGCCGCCGTACTGACCGCGGTGCCGACGTCCGCCTCCGCCTCCCCGTCCGCGTCCCACCACCCCGTGCCGAGCCACCACACCGCCTCCGCCTACGCCGGCTCGGCCGCCGATCAGGCCGGCAACAAGGCGTTCTTCGACGCGGTGATGAGGTCGGTCAGGGCCAAGCAGTCCGCCAACCCGGGTCTGCTGAGCGTCACCATCACCTACGACGCGAGCCAGGCGCCGTCGTTCGCGTCCGAGATAGCGCAGAGCGCGCAGATCTGGAACAACGCGGTCGGCAACGTCCAGTTGAGCGAGGGCGGGGGCGGCGGCGCCGACTTCGCCTACTACGAGGGCAGCGATCCGCAGGGCTTCTACGCCGACACCGACGGCCACGGGCACGGGTACATCTTCCTCGACTACCAGCAGAACCAGGAGTACTACTCGGTCCGCGTCGCCGCGCACGAGACCGGCCACGTGCTCGGCCTGCCGGACAACTACTCCGGTCCGTGCAGCGAACTGATGTCCGGCGGCGGACCCGGCCCGTCCTGCACGAACACGCAGCCGGACGCGCAGGAGCGCAGCGACGTCGAATATCTGTGGGAGAACGGCCTGGCCGCGAACTCCCCCGTGTTCAAGAGGGTTCACTGACCTTTCGCGGGATCGTCTGACCGATAGCCGGCGCCGATCCAGCCTGTCCCCCGTCACCCCGCTGCCCCCCGCTACCCCGTCACCCCGGCTCCGACCCCCGAGCTTCGCTCCCGACCTCGGCCTCGACGACCCACCGATGGGTCGTGGCGACCGAGGTCGGCTCGCGTTCGGCCCCGCGCCCGCACCCCCTCGCACGTCCCGGCGCGGGGAAGTGCGCCGGGACGTACGGGGTCGTGCGGGCGCGGCCGCGGACCCGGCATGGTCGGTGGGCCGCCCGGAGACGCCGCGCCGGCCTCCGGGCGACCCACGTCGCGAGTCGAGTCGGTCACGGGTCAGCCGCTGACGCTCTCCCGACCGTTCTCGATGTGACCGGCCAGACGTCGGACGAAGCCGTCGGCGCCCTCGATGGTCACCGTGACGTCGTACCAGCCGTCGGCCGAGCCCGTCGACCAGTGCACCGTGCGGTCGCGGCCGGGCTTGAGGGTGATCGTACGCTCGCGGTCGGAGCAGCCCTGCCCGTAGGCGTTCGGGGTGAGCTTGAAGGTCACCGACTGCTTGCCGTGGTTGACCAGTTCGAGGTCGAGCATGCGCCCGGTGGACCGCACCCGCGAGGTGACCTCGGCGCCCGCCCCGGGCGCGGTCGGCGCGATCGCCCCGGCGAACTCGCGGCGGAAGCCGTTGGGGCCGATCAGCGTCAGGTCGTAGCGCTCGCCCTTGAGCGCGATCGTGTCCGAGCGCCGGCCGCGCACGTCGTAGTGCTTCGGCTTGGCCAGGTCCCCGGAGTACGGGAACAGTTGCAGGTGCACGCTGGACTGCCCGCCGTTGGCGAGGTCGAGCGTCAGCGTGCGCTTGGAGGCGTCCAGCCGCGCGGAGGCGTCGGGCTGGTACGGCAGCGGCCTGGCCGGGCGGCGACCGCGCTCCGGCTCGGGCAGCTTCTGGTTCGCCGGCGGCGCGGGCCGCCAGCGCGAGGTGAACGCGGGGGCCGGCGCCGGGCGCGGCGGCACCTGCGAGCGGCGGGCCCGGTCGAAGTCGAACGCGCCGGTCAGGTCGCCGGACACGGTCCGCCGCCAGGCGCTGATGTCGGGCGCGCGTACGCCGGTCCAGGTCTCCAGGAACCGGGTCACCGAGGTGTGGTCGAAGATCTCCGACGAGACGTAGCCGCCGACCGTCCACGGCGACACGATCATCATCGGCACGCGCGCGCCGAAGCCGATCGGCAGCCCGTTGTAGTACTCGTCGGTGACCTCCGCCGGCGGGCAGGGCGCCGGCACGTGGTCGAAGAAGCCGTCGTTCTCGTCGAACGTGAGCAGCACGACGGTCGAGTCCCAGATCTCCCGGTTGGACGCGATCGCGTCGAGCACCTGGTAGGTGATCGTCGCGCTGGCGGCGGGCGAGGAGGCGCTCGGGTGCTCGGAGTCGGCCGCGGAGGGCACCAGGTAGGACACCTCGGGCAGGGTGCCGGCCGCGATGTCGGCGCGCAGCGCGTCGGCGAGCGAGTGCGGCCGGCCGCGGCGCAGGCCGCGGTCGTACAGGACCCGCTCGGCGGGCGACAGCGTGGCGACGCCCTGTTCCAGCTTGGCCAGCATGGCGTCCTGCTCGGCGGCGGGTACGCCGGCGAGCTTGCCGTAGAACGAGTCCAGGCTCTTGAAGCCGCCGGCGGTGGCGAGCGCCTTGCGGGCGACCTGCTTGAACGAGACGTAGAACTCCAGGTTGTTGTCCTGGTAGTTGTCCCACTCCTGGTAGACCTTCCAGGACCGGCCCGCGCGCTGCAGCTCCTCGGCGTAGGTGGTCCAGGAGTAGCCCGCGTGGGTGTCCTCGGAGTACGCGGCGTTGTCGATCGCCCGCCGGGTGGTGCTGCCCGGCTCGTAGCCGGTGTAGCCGCTGACCAGGTAGTTGCGGTTGGGCGAGGTCGACGACGGCAGCGCGCAGTGGTACGCGTCGCAGATCGTGAAGGTGTCCGCCAGCTCGTAGTGGAACGGCAGGTCGGTGCGGTCGTAGAAGGCCATCGTGGCCGGTGACTTGGCGCCGATCCAGCCGTCGTTCCAGCCGTCGTTCCAGGCCTTGTGGCCGCCGTCCCAGCTGTGGTCGAGCGCGCCGATGTACTGGAGGTCCTTCGACGCGTCCTGGGCGGCCTTGCGCACCGGGAAGGGCAGGACGTGGCCGGCGGTGCCGCCGGGCTGCTCGAACACGCTGCCGCCGTCGCGCAGGCGGATCGCGTTGCGGTCGCCGAAGCCCCGCACGCCGCGCAGCGTGCCGTAGTAGTGGTCGAAGGAGCGGTTCTCCTGGACCAGCACGACCACGTGCTTGATCGCCTTCAACCCGCCGCGCGGGGGCGGGGAGGCCAGGGCCTGCTGGACGGACGGCGGCAGGAGGGAGCCGGCGACGGCGAGACCCGCGCCGCCCGCGCCGAGCTGGAACAGGCGGCGGCGGGATACGCCGGAGGGAGGCTGGGGGGAGGCCGACACGAAATGCCCTTTCGAGAACGCGGAGAGCCGGACGCTCGCGCCTGTCGACGGGGGTCGGCGGTGCGGGCCCGGCGGGAGGGGCGGACGTACGCAGTTCATCGCTCCGCGCCCTACCGGGGAGCGGATCGCGGGTGACGGGCAGGCGAACATCGGCCGGCGTGAAGGCCGGTGACGTGCTTGATGGCGGCCGACCGCAGCGTCCGAAGGGCCGGTCCCGGCGCGATTCGGCAGCGCATGCGGCGTACACCGGCCGGCTCGGGCGCGGCTGGGAGGGGTGCGGCGGTGCGCGAGCGGTCGGGGATGCCCGGGGGCATCGGCCGGGGGCTCGGCAGTGCTTGTGGCCGGCCGCCGGGGCGCCGGGGTGGGACGTGGTGATCCGGGACGTGGTGGCGCGGACGGCGGCGCCGGCCGTGCCGGGCGCGGTGGTCGACGGGCTCACCGACCTCCGGGCCGGGTGATTCCGGCGGAACCGGGTTGTGCCTGTACCGGCTCACCCGGACGCGGACGTGGAACGGGCGGTGGTCGCTTGTGTGATGCGGGTCGGCGTGCTCAGGTCGTCGGGTCGGCCGGGGGCGTGGGCGCTTCCTGCGGCGCGGACTCCGCCTCCGCCGCTGCGGCGGCCGCCGCCTTGGCTGCCGCCTGGAGGGTCTGTACCGGGGTGTTCGTGCGCAGGGCCTCGACGAAGATCAGTTGGTCCGGGCCGAGTTGGGCGTGCAGTGTGCCCTCCTCGACGTGGGCCTCGGTCAGCCAGCCCTCGGCCACCAGCACCTCGGCCGCCGCCACCGCCTCCTCCGGGGTACTCGCGGTGAGGCCGGCGAGGAAGTCGACGTCGGCCCGGGCCGCACCGTGCGCGTCGCAGTGCGAGGTGATGCCGAGGGCGGCCAGCCGTACCCGCGCCGGTTGTTTGCGGAGCTTCTTGTGCGCGATCAGCCGGGCCACCCAGCCCGACGACCGGGTCCGGGGCAGCTTGCCCAGGGTGAAGCCCTCCGCGCCGGGGACGCCGCAGCCGACCGGGTCCTCCTCGGTGGCCAGCAGGTCCTCGACGTCGACGCTGAGCCAGCCGGACGCGGTCAACTCGCCGACCGCCGACTCCGCCTCCTTGCCGCACACGCCGCGCAGGTCGGGGCCGGTCAGGTTGGCGACGCCGGTGCCCACCCCGCGCAACAGGCAGACCAGCGCGAGCAGTCGGGCCACGGGCGAGGTGCCGGGGGCGGTGCGGCCGATGTACGTCAGCGCGCCGCGCACCGGCTCGCCCAGTCCGCTCACCGCCCAGTGCCCACCGGGCTCCGCGTCGGGGCGGGCGCTCTCCCACGGGATGCCCCGCTGCTGGGCCAACTGCTGCAACGTCGTCTCGTGCGCCCGGCGGGCCCGCTCCGCCTCGGCCCGGACCAGCCCCGTACCCAGCGGATACGGCACCTCGGCCCACACCGCGAGCGCGGCCGCCTTGCGCTTGGTCAACTCGGCGACCACCGTCAGGTCGGCCACCCCGGAGGCCTGATGCGCCCGGAAACCCTCGACGATCGAGGTCAGTTCGGCCAGCAGCGCGTCCGGCAGCCCCGGCGGCACGGTCAGCACGCCGAAGCGCCGCAGCCCGGTCTGTTCGCCGTCCCTGGCGCCCTTCGGCTCACGCGGCCGGCGGGCCTCCTTCGACAGCCGAGGCTCCGGCACGGGCCGCGCGCCGCGGGCCTGTTCCGGCACGACCCCGGGCCCGACCGGCTCGCGCAGCTCCGGCATGGTCGGCGACATCGGGCGCGGCAACACCGGTTTGGCGGCGCCCTCCGTCGTGCTCCGGCCGGCCACGGACACCTCGATCGGCCCGTCGAGCCCGACCGAGGCCAACGGCGGGGACAGGGCGAGCAGACCGCTGTCGACCAGATCGCCGGCGATGCTCATCGCACTGCGCGAGCCGATCGTGCGCCCGTTGGGCCCGGCCAGGCCGGCCACCTCCCGGATGGTGACGGTCTGGCCGGCCGCGGCTGCCGCGGCGAACAGGGCGAACACCCGCAACTCCACCGGGGCCATACGATTCACATCCATCGAGCCGACCCTGGCGGCACGCGTCTTCAGAGGCATGCCCCCTTGTCTACCGCACCGAGCCCGGGCCCGAAGCCCCATTCGAGCCCAACACCCGAAAGGACTAACCGAACACCCCGCAAACAATCCGAGAACTCCACGACCGCCTCCACCCCGATTGCCGCCCCGAGCAGCCGGAACACCCAATTTCCGTCCCACAGCCACCCGTTGCCCACCGACGTCACCACCGACGTCACCACCGGCGCCGGCGCCTCGTCAGCGCCGCGCAGTCCTCGGCGAGCGTGCGGGCGGTTCGGGGGTTCAGGGGTGGTGCGAGGGCGGCGGCGGGTCGTCTTCGGTCGTGCGTTCGGTGATGTGTTCGACCAGTCGGCGGCGTTGTACCTGGCCGGTGGCCGTGGTGCGGGGCAGTTCGGGGACGTGTACCACCCGGCGGGGGTGTTTGTGGCCGGCCAGGCGCGTGGCGCAGAAGGTGCGGAGCGTGGTCGGGTCGGGTGGGTTCGTCGGGTCGACGGGGACCACGACCGCGCAGATCAGCTCGCCCCAGACGGGATCCGGCAGGCCGACCACGGCGACCTCGCGGACCCCTTCGGCCCGCGCGAGCACCGCCTCGACCTCGCCGGGGTCGACCGCCTCGCCGCCGGTGCGGATCAGTTCGCCGACCCGGCCGGTGATGGTCAGGTAGCCGTCGGCGTCCACCGTGGCCAGGTCGCCGGTGTGGTACCGGCCCTCGCGCAGCACCGCGCGGGTGGCCGCCGGGTCGTCGAAGTAGCCGTCGAACAGCAGCGGTCCGCTGACGTACACCTCGCCGTCGGCGGTGAGTCCGACGTCCTGGTAGGGGCTCGGCACGCCGCAACTCCCGGGCTTGCGGGCGATGTCGGCGCCGTCGAGCGCGGCCACGTTGCCCGCCTCGGTCGAGCCGTAGAAGACCCGCAGTACCGCGTTGGGGGCGGCGTCGGCGATCGCCGCGAGCAGTTCCGGCGGGGTGCGGGAGGTGCCGGTGTCGGCGAACCGCACCGTGTTCAGCACGCCGGCGCCGGGCCCCGCCTCCGCCGCGAGCGTGTCCAGGACCCGCCGCCAGACGGCCGGTACGCAGTTCAGCCGCGTCGCCCGGTGTCGGCGCACCGCCGCGACGATCTCCGCGCCGTCGGCCCGGGCGACCAGCACGAGCGTGTCCCGGGCCTGCCACTGCTGCAACGCGATGGTCCAGGCGCCCATGTGGAACAGGGGATACGGGCACACCATCGCGCCGCGCGGTTCGAGCTGCGCGCCGGGAAGGGTGCGGAGCACGTTGGTGCGGTGGGAGAGGATCACGCCCTTGGGGCGGCCGGTGCTGCCGGAGGTGAAGAACAGGACGTGCGGGTCGGTTTCGTCGGGGCCGGGCGTGGTGTCCTCGGGTGCCGGTGCCGATGCTTCTCCCGGTTTCGGTCCCGGTCCCGGTGCGGGTGCGTTTTCGGGCGCCCGTGCCGGTGCCGATGCCGTGCCGGCAGCGGCCCGCAGGATGTCCAGGCCCAGCACCGGCACGCCGCTAGCCCCGCCGACGGCCGGCCCCGGCACCGTGTGGTCGGCGACCAGCAGTACCGGGCGGGCCGCGGCGACCGTCCCCCGCGCCTCGTCGGCGGTCAGGTCCGGGTTCAGCGGGACGTACACCGCGCCGATTCGGGCCAGCGCGGCGAATACGGGCAGGACGTCCAGGGTGGTCCGGTTCCAGCACACGACCCGGTCGCCGCGCGCGACCCCGGCCGCCCGCAAAGCGCGGGCCGTACGCCCCGCCGCCGCGTGCAGCGCGCCGAACGTCAGCACCTCGTCGCCGAACACCGCCGCCGCCCGATCGGGCACCGCCCGCGCCGCGCCGGCGAACACCGCGCCGATCACCAGGCCGCCCGTCATCGCCCCACCCTCCCGGACCGCCGCGCCGACCCCATCGTGGACGACCTACCGGTCCTTCAGCTCGACGATGATCTCGTGATAGCGCTGCTCGCCGACGTTGACCGCCGTCTCCACCCCGCCGCGCCGCATCGGCACGACCACGCCGGGGACCACGTCGGCGGCGAAGTACTCGCGATACTCGCCCGCGCTGTCCGGCTCGGGCTCGACCGCGATGCGATCGCCCGCGATCTGGACCAGGTAGTAGTCGAGTTCGTGGCGGTGTACATCGCTGCGGGCGCCGGGGGCCAGTTCCAGCTCCCAGATCCGGACCCGGTCGTCCTCGAACAGGACCCGGGTGCCGATGCCGCCGAGTGTGCGTTCGGTGGCCGACTCGTCCGTGTCGGGCACGGTTTCCTCGCGCATCTGATCCGTCCTCGGGTCGATGGGGTTTCCCGCGTGGGTGCGGGTTTCCGGTGTCGCCGCGTGCCGCGTGCCGTGTGCCGCGTGTTCAGCAGCCCGCGTCCGGGTCGATCGTGTTGCGCAGTTCCTCGCCCGCCAGGTAGCGGCCGAGGTTGTCCCGGAACAGGCGGAACACCTCGGTGAAGTGTTCGAGGGCCGCGCTGGAGCAGTGCGCGGACAGGTACAGGTTCGGCGCCGTCCACAACGGATCGTCGGCCGGCAGCGGCTCGTGGGCGACCACGTCCAGCGCCGCGCCGCCGAGCCGGCCGCCGCGCAACGCCGCGATCAGGTCCGCTTCGACCACGAACGAACCCCGCCCGACGTTGCAGTAGAACGCGCCCTCGCGCATCGCGGCGAACGCGGCGGCATTCATCGTGCCCACCGTGTCCGCCGTCTCCGGCGCCGCCGACACCACCGCGTCGCAGCCCGCCAACATCTCGTGCAGGTCGTCCGGGTGGTAGAGCCGATCCACATGCTCGGCCGGCAACTCCACCCGACGCCGCGTCGCGTGCACCCGCATCCCGAACGCCTGCGCCCGGCGGGCGATTTGGGTACCGATCCCGCCCACGCCGATCAGGCCGAGGGTGCGACCCTGGACGAGCCCGCCGAACGCCGGCCGCCATCGCCGGACCCGCTGCGCCGCGTCCAGGTCGCGGTGGCGTTTGGCGAAGGCGAGCAGCCGGGCCAGTACGAACTCCGCGATCGGCGCACCGTTGACCCCGGCCGCGCTGGTCAGCCGGATGCGCTCGGTGGGCAGGCCCGCGGAGAGCAGTTGGCCGTTGCCCGCCGCGCAGCTCTGTACCCAGCGCAGGTTCGGTGCCAGCGCCGCCACGTCGAACGGCAGATCGGCGACCAGGGCGATCTCGACCCGGGCCAGGAGGGCGCGTTGTTCGGCGGTCAACTCGGGGGCGAGCGACCGCAGTTCGGGACGGCCTTCGGCGCCCGGTCGGCCGCGGGCGGTGCGCAGGCCCTCGGGTTCGAGATAGCGGCAGTCCACGATCTCGATGCGCGGATCGAGCGCGCGCACCGCGTCCAGGTCGGCGGCGAGCGCGTGTGCGGGGCGGATGTCCCAGGCCGGGGGGTACATGATGCCGACCACGATGGGTGCCGGGGGGTTCAGGTCGGCCATGCGGTGGTTCCTTCCGGGGCGGCGTGCGGGCCCGACGTGCGTGTCGTGTCCTTCAGTACGCCGAGGGTGTGCGTCGCGGCGTGCGTGTTCGCGAGGTAGGCGGGTGCGGCGGCGGTGTCCACGAACCAACCGGTGGGGCACATGGTCAGGATCTCCACGAAGGAGAAGCCGCCGCCGCGCAGTTGGGTGCGGAAGGCGTTGCGGATCATCCGGGTGGTGCGGGTGATGTTCACGATGTCGTGGACCGCGCCGCGCGCGACGTACGTGGCGCCGTCCAACTCGGCGATCAGGTTGGCCAGTCGGATCGGGTGACCGTGGCGGGCCGCGTCGCGTCCGTCCAGGGTGTTCTTGGTGCGCTGGCCGAGCACGGTGGCGGCGGTCATGTGTCCGCCGGTCTCGCCGAACACCCCGTTGTTGAGCATCAGGCAGGTGACGTTCTCGCCGCGCGCCGCCGTGTGCAGCACCTCCTGGAGGCCCTCGTTGACCATGTCGCCGTCGCCCTGCACGGTGAACACGAGCGTGTCCGGCCGGCAGCGCTTGACCCCGGTGGCCAGGGACGGGGCGCGCCCGTGGAGGGCTTGGAGCACCTCGATGTCCAGGTTGTTGGAGTAGGCGGTGTAGCAGCCGATGCCGAACACCGCGATCGCCTTGGTCACCTGGCCGAGTTCGGCGACCTGTTCGACCATCGAGCGCATCGCGATCGGCTCGCCGCAGCCGGGGCACAGGTGGTGCGCGCCGACGTCGATCAGGTCGGGGGTGAAGTCGTGGACGAGGCGGGCGGCGCAGGTGGGGGGTTGGTGGGTGGTGGTCAGTATGGGCAGTTCGCGGCGGCCGGCGGGGGTGGGGGCGTCGGGGGTGCGGCGGGCTTCCGGGTCCGGTTCCGTTCCCGCTTTTGCTTTTGCTTTTGCTTCCGCGGCGCTCATCGGGGGCCGTTCGGGTGGGTGGGGCGTGAGGTTGCGGTCGATGGGGGTGGGGGTTCGGATCGGGTTTCGTGCGGGGGTTGGCGCGCGGGTGCGTGCGCGGGTTCGAACAGTGCTTCGATGCGGCGTCGCATCGCGCCCACGTCGAGGTCGGGGGCGATGCCGAACCCCGAGGGGTCCAGGCTCAGTCGGCCGATGAACCGCACCGGCGCCGCGCCGAGCACGGCCAGGCGCACGTCGTCCACCATCTGACCTCCGCTGTTCTCGTACACCGCGACCACCCGCGCGTCGGCCGCCGCCGCGCGCACGATGTCGCTCGGGAAGGGCACGAGTGTGATCGGGCGTACATAGCCCACGCGCCGACCGAGGGCGCGCAGGTCGGACACGGCCCGGCGGACGTACAGGGCGGGTGTCCCGTATGCGATCACCACCACCTCGGCGTCGGCCAGGAAGCCGGTCTCCGCGCGGGGTTCCGTCTCGGTGAGCATTCGTTCCAGGGCGGCGCCGCGCCGGACGTAGAACTCGGCCAGGTCGTAGCCGGCGTCCGCGCGATCGCCCGCGTGGCGTTGTTTGCGGTCGGACAGCGGTGAGATGAGCTTGGCCGCGCCCGTTCCGCCGCTCGACCCGTCCAGGGCCCAGTCGCGGGGCGGCAACGGGCCGAAGTCGGTGGGGCGTACGTGCACCGAGACGTGGGTGTGCGCGAGGTAGTAGTCGCCCATCACCAGCACCGGGCTGCGCCAGTACTCGGCGAGGTGGAAGGCGTACCCGGTCAGTTCGACGGCCTCGCGCACATCGCAGGGCGCGAGTACGAGGTGCCGGTAGTCGCCGTGTCCGCCGCCGCGCGTGGCCTGGTGGTAGTCGCCCTGCGCGCGGGCCATGTCGAGCACCACCAGCGGGAGTCGGGCGTGCACGATCTCGGCCAGTGATTCCTGCATCAGGGACAGCCCCTGGCCGGTCGATCCGGTGGCGGCGGGGGTGCCGGTGGCGGCAGCGCCCCACGCCATGCCGATGGCCTCCAACTCGCTCTCCGCGTTGACGCATACCCCGCCCACCTCGGGCAGCCGGGCCGCCATGTGTTCGAGCACTTCGGTGAACGGCGTCATCGGGTAGCCCGCGAAGAACCGGCAACCGGCGGCGATCATCGCCTCGCCGATGGCGGCGGAGCCGGCGAGGACCGTGGGGCGGGCGCCGGGTCGGGTGGTGGGCCCGGAAGTGGGTGCGTTCATCGGCCGGTTCCTCCGGTCTCGTCGCGGGATTCGTCGTAGCGGTAGACCTGGAACACGAAGTCCGGACAGATCGCCGAGCACGCCTTGCAGGCGATGCAGCCGGGGAGCAGACGGGGGTAGCGGTAGCCGCGGTCGTTGACCTCGGAGACGGTCATCCGCAGGACGTCCGCGGGGCATGCGTCGATGCAGAGGTCGCAGCCCTTGCAGGCGTCGATGTCGATGACGAGGGTGCCTCTGCTGAGCGGGGGCGGGTCGGGCGTGGGCGTCGTGGGCGTGGGCGTGGGCGTGGGCGTGGGCGTGGGTTCGGGGCCGGTCACGTGTACACAGGCCAGGCTCGCAGTGCCGGTCCGGCGTGTGCGTGCCCCATCCGCAGCGCGGCGCGGATGCCCTCGGCGTGGTGTTGCCGGTACGGGGGCAGGACGTCGGGGGCCGTCGCCAGGAGGGTGTCGAGGCCGACGACGGCGGTGGCGGCGACGTATGCGCCGAGCGCGATCATCGTCACCGCCGCCGGGTTGCCGGTGCTCGCGGCCGACTCCGATGCGGGCACGGGCACCAGGCGGCCCACGGTGGGCGTCGCGCCCGGATCGCACAGGCTGGTGTTGAGCACGAGCAGGCCGTCGTCGCGCAGCCGCGCGTACACGCCGGCCGCGTGCGCGGGGTGCAGCACCAGGGCCGACCAGGCCGAGCCGATCGTCGGCGGACTCTGTACGGGGGCGTCGCCCAGGACAAGCGTGGTGTCGGAGTTGCCGCCGCGCATCATGCCGCCGTACGCCCCGAAGTACATCGCGTGCCGACCCTCGGCCACCGCCGCCGCGGCCAGCAGCGCGGTGGCGAGTTGGATGCCTTGGCCGCCGATCCCGGTCAGTAGAACCTCGCGTTGCATGCGGTGCCCCTTCGGGTCGGGGTGGCTGGTGGAACAGTGACCGCACGTGTGAGAACGTCGTTCTGGATAGTAGGATGCGGCGTTCCGACAGACAAGAGCGTCGGGAACGTCGAGGATCTCGGGGCTCTTTGGGGCCTCGGGGACTTCTGGGACCTCTGGGACCTCGGGAATCGAAGGTGGGTGCCGCCGATGGACGGGATCGAACCGGCGGTGGATTCCGGCGGGTTGGTGGGCAACGCGGTCCGCCGTCCGCTGGAGGCGCGGTGGGCGGTGTACGCGCAGGAGGTGCGTCGGCTGGTCGACGCGACGTATCGGGTGGTCGAGCGCACCGGCAGCCTCGATCCCACGATGCGCGACATCCTGCGCGAGTCGGGATTGTCGAACCAGGCGTTCTATCGGCACTTCCGGTCCAAGGACGAACTGCTCGTCGCGCTGCTCGACGACGGGCGGCGGCGGATGGCCGCGTACCTGGACCACCGGATGTCGGCGGCCGACGACGTCGCGGGCAAGGTGGTGGCCTGGATCGAGGGCGTGCTGGCGCAGGCCGGCGATCCGGTGGCGGCGGCGCGTACCCGTCCGTTCATGGCCCACCAGGACCGGTTGGCCGAGCTGTTCCCGGCCGAGCAGCGGGACTCGGTGGAGGCGATGATCCGGCCCCTGCGCGAGGCGCTGGCGGGGGCCGAGGGGGCGACGACGGCGGGCGATGTGGAGGCCGACGCACGCGCGGTGTACCGGCTGACGCTGGCCACCCTGCACGACCACCTGCGCGCGGGCACCCCGGTCGCACCACAACACATGGCACACACGGTGCGGTTCGCGCTGGCGGGGTTGGGACTGGGGGCGCGATCGGGGCCGGAGCCGCAGTGACCGCTCGGCCGAAGAGGCCCGCTGCGCAGACCTTTCGGCGGTGTGCCCCCCGGAGCGTGACCCGGCATCCACAACAGCAGCGCGCCCCGGCCCGCAGACCGATCAGGCAACGACCAAACGCCCACCGAAGGCCCACAGGTCCTCATACGCCCGCCCCCTCGAGCGGATGCCGCACGAGCATGCCCAGGACCGCCTCACCTGCGGGACACCCGCGCGACCGCCGTGCATGCGGCTCGGCAACGACCAGAACAATCAACCACGCCTACCACTCGCGGCGTTCCGCCCAGAGCGCCAACGCCCCACCAGGCGCGCGGCGGCGACGAGCGCAACCAGGCCCCCCGGCAGCCGCCACCACACCCACCCAGCGGCCCTCACTCCGCGCGGAAAGCCGAGCACGTCCCGGACCACCTCGCCAACCGCACGACCTCACAAACATCGCCCCCTCACCACTGGAGCGGCCACAGGAAACGGCCACCCCGATCGCGACCCGGCACAACGCTGGAACGCACGTACGGCGGGACCCACCGGAAGGTGCCCCAGGCGGTGAACTCCACCCCGAGCCGGCGGGACCGACGCCGAGACCTTCGGCGCCACGACCGGTGCCTTCGCAATATTCCCGCGCCCGCAGGGTCGACACTGGACGCCCCGGAGTTCTATCAGCCGGGAACAGCGTTTTCACTCGGCCGTATCTTGCTACCCATGGGTTGTCTCCAGTGAGGCGGATCTTCCGCGACACAACGGCAGTTCACCCGCCGGCCGCGTGGGATCTCCGACGGGCAACCGATCCGGGCCGCCCCCAGATCACAACGATCGGCCCGACTCCGCCCTCGACCCCGGCGCGAGCATCCCACGCTACGGACCGAGTCCAACGACAACGCGATTCGCACGCACACCGCCTTCGAGGCATCCCACCCCGACCCACACCCGCCGCTGCGGTGGACACGTGCACCCAGCGCCGGCCACCCACACCCCCGCGCTCACGTTCGGCAGGGCCGACATCGTCCGCACCGGAGTTGAGGCACGGACCACAGGAACATCCCCACCTGCGTCGGGACTTCTTGTTGACCTGCGGGTTCTTGGCTGTGGTGGCGCGTGGATAGGTATGGGCGGTATCGAGTTCGGGTGGGGAGGGATCCGGATTGGCGGGCTTCCGGGTTTGTTCAGCCGGTGTGAAGGATTCGGAAGCGGTTGGGTTCGGTTGGGTTTCGATCGACGATCTGGGTTGGTGGCCATGCCCATTGCCAGACGCTGATGCCGGGAGTGCGGGAGAACCGGATTTGGCCACGGGTGCCTTCGACCGCGACGCGCGGCCAGGATTCGGCGATGTGCGGCCGGTCCGTGCCGTGGGAGCGCAGCATGTCGGCGAGTACGGCGATTGTGTCGTAGCCCTCGAAGGCGACGAAGGACGGCGCCCTGCCCAGCTGTCGGCGGAGATCCGCCTCGACCCTCGCGCCGAGTGGGCTCAGGCGTTCGGGCAGGTAGCGCAGGAACGCGATCGATGCGCCGTCGTCGCCCAGTAGCGAAGCCCATTCGGTGAACTCCGGTTGCCCGGCCGGAGCGCCGATCACGACCTCGGCGAGGCGCCGGTCGCGGCGGACGGACTTGACGATCGACACTGCCGGTTCCGGGTGGCCGACCAGAAGAAGGAGGGCTGTCGTGCGATGGTCGGCGAGTGCGTCGCACACGTCCGTGGGGGTGAGCGCGCGCGTGTCGAGTTCCATGACGGTACCGCCGCGGGCGGTGAGGTGGTCCCGCAGGATGGCCGTCCCGGATGCCCAGTAGAGACTCGGTTGGGTTGCCAGGGCGATTCGACTGTGGCCTGCCGCGAGGAGGAAGTCCGCGTAGACGCGCCAGCCGTGGGACTGCGCCGGGGCGAGCCGCGCGACCCATTCGGTCGGTTGTCCGGTGAGTGCGTCGAGGACCGCCGACGAGCAGAGGAACGGCAGTTCGAGGGCATCGGCCCTGGTGGCGGCGGCGCGGGCGACGACGCTGTGATACTCCCCGGCCACGGCGGCCACGCCCAGGGCGGCCAATTCGTCCATGGCCGCCACGGCCGTTTGCGGATCGGCGGCGGTGTCTCGGATCGCGAGTTCGAGGGGTCTTCCGTTGATCCCGCCGTCGTCGTTGATGTCGCGAACGGCCAGTTCGAGCCCGGTGAGCAAGTGCTGCCCGGCCTCGACCCAACCTGGCGGGCTCAGCGGGACGAGAGCGCCGATCCGGATGGGTGATCCGCCGGTCGGGCGACCGTTGTTGGCTGTGTCGGCCTGTTGCTGGGTGGGCTCAAGATCGTCGTCGGTCGCGTTCATGGATACGGGAGTGTAGGGGGCTGTGGATTGGGGTTTTTGTCGGCCGTACGTAGCGTGCGTGGGGGCTGCGTGGATCAGGTCGAGCTGTGCAGTGTGGTTCGAGGAGGGCTGTCTGCCGTAGGAGGATCAGCCGCTTTCTTTGGGTGTCCGGAGGGGGGTGGGTTTTGTTCCCGCGCCGGGTCAAGCCGGGCTCGGGAGGGCGGAGAGTAGGGCTGCGGCGGCGCTGTCGAACGGCGCGATGTCACCCGCTGCGCGGCACAGGATGTGGGCGCCTTCGAGTGTGACGATCATGAGGGTGGCCAGATCGGCGGCCTTGGGTGGGCTCATTCCGGCGTGGGTGAGTTTTGCGGTGAGCTCGCCGATCCAACCGGCGAATCCTTCGGCCGCGACAGTGCGCAGGCTGCCCTGGTCGGCGATGGCCGCACCGCCGTCGACGGTGACCGCCGCGACTGCGCAGCCGCCGCCTTCGGCGGACGCTTGCACCACGGGGCGGACGTTGCCGAGGAACGCCTCCACGACTTCGCGTGGCGTGGCGGCCGGCAGTTCGTGCAGGTGGCCGCGGACGTCCTCCGCGTTGCGGCGGGCGGCTTCAAGCGCGAGTTGCTGTTTGCCGCCCGGGAAATGGTGATAGATCGCTCCGCGTGCGGCCCCGCTCTCGGCCAAGACGTCGGTGAAGGACATCGCGGCCAAGCCGTGGCGCTGCAACAGCGCGATCGCTGCGCCGATCATGCGGGACCTCGTATCCGCGGCCATCGCGACCCCCCTTGACTAGTACGTCCATCCTAGTTCATGCTCACCTCACTAGTACGCACGTACTAGTCGCATGGGTGGGGCAGCCGCCGAAATCGGAGGTTTGTGATGGGCAGGACATTTCTCTACACCGAGATCCAGGCGGCAGTGCCGTTCGAGCAGTTCGACTGGCTCTCGATCAACGCGGCGCTGAAGACCACGCCGGGCCTGATCCGCAAGACGTGGTTGTCCGGCATCGGTACGCACACCGTCGGTGGCTTCTACGAGTTCGACAACGCCGAGAACGCCCTGGCCTTCGCTCAGGGCCCGTTCACCGAAGAAGCCCGCCGGGCCGGAGCCGCGGCGACGACACGACTGTTCGACGGCGATGTCGTCGAAGACGCCAGTGTCGACATGAACTCGCCGTATTACGCCTGACAACGCAGGCAGGTCGCCGCCGAGTCGGCTTCGGACACTGCTTCGCTTCCACTGCCGGGGCGGCGGCGCCAACGGAGAGGCATCTCGATGGACATCACGCGGCACCCCGAGAACAGCGTGAGCTGGATCGACCTCGGTACCCCCGACATGGAGACGACGGCGGCGTTCCATACCGCGCTGTTCGGTTGGAACGTCGCCCCACCGGACTCCGACGGCTACAGGCTCTGCACACTGCGCGGACGTCTCGTCGCCGCCCTGGGACCGGCCGAGGACGCCGGCGCGCCCTACTGGACGGTCAACGTCACCGTGTCGGACATCCAAGCCGTCGCCACCCGCTTCGCGAGCCTGGGCGCCCGAATCGTCGTGGCACCCACGCGGGTTGGGACGCTCGGCTACGCCGCCGTCACGCTCGATCCCGTCGGCGCACCACTGTCACTGTGGCAGCCGGGCACGCATGACGGCATGCACCTGGCCCACGAGCCGGGCACTTTCGCGGGCATCAGCCTTCTTACCGACCGCACCGCGCACGCCGCCGCCTTCTACCGACCGGCGCTGCACTGGGACTTCGACCCTGGGTGCACCGAGTTCCGGTTGCCGGACGACTCCATCGCCGCCACCGGGGCGCCGCCAGGGAAAGGAACGGCGCAGCGATCACTGTGGCTGGTTCGTTTCGCCGGCAACAGCCCTGATGACGGCGCGGAGCGGGCTCGACGGCTTGGTGCGACCGTGGTTCGCCGGGAGTCCGACGCAGATGTGGTCTTGCGCGATCCCACCGGCGCTTTGTTCGGGCTTACGCGGCACGCCCGATAGTGCTGCCGCCAACCCGCCCGAGCGCGTTGCGCCGGGGAATTGCGCCGCACCGAGGCATGATTGCTTCGATTCGGGTGGGGGCGGGTGTGCCGGGAAGGGGCCCGTCCGGGGAGGGGGCCGTGTGGGCCGGGCCCACGATTCGGTCGTGGTGGGTGCCTGGGTCGGCGTTGATGGTGGAGCGGGCAGGGCTCGTCGATGGAGTGGGTGTCGCCGGTTGTGACCGGGGCCGGACTCCGGGGGCTGCGCGGCCGGTGGCGACGGCATCCGCCGGGTCGATGCCGGAGTGTTTGGTGAATACCTGCCTGCGGTTCGGCGGTGTGTGCGTTGATGGTCGCCGGCATGAGTGGGCGATGCGGTCAGGTGTGTAGGGGCAGCCGGACGGCGGTTGTCGCGCGCCGGGCGGATATGGGGACGGTCGGGGCGGGAGGGCCATCTCGCCGACGTGGGGGTGGAGTTCGGTGGGCTCGTCACCGCCTTTGTACAGCTTGCTCCGGACTCCCGGCAGTTCCTGGATGCTCGTGCCGGTTGCGGCAGTTCCTGGTTTTGTGATGTTGGGTCGGCTTGGCGCTTGAACAGTTTCGGCAGGGGAATTCCGGTTCTGCGTTGGGCGGCCACCATTGGTTCCGGGAGTTTGGGTTCCTGGTCGGGGCGTCTTTGCCGACGGATGTGACCGATGGGTGTGCGGCCGACGGTGCTCGGGCGGACTCCCCAGTCACCCGAGCATCCGTCGGCGCCGGCGGGGTCGCGGGGCCGTTGCCCGCTGACCCGGCCGATTGCGGGGCCAGCGGTGTGGTTGTTACCGCCACCGCCAGGGTTGTGGTCACCGCCCCATGGCTTGCCTGGTCGCCTCCCGGCGGATCGGACCGGTTGGTCCGGATCGGATCAGGCCGTACGAACCTGGCTTCATCACTCGAGCCGGCCGACCGAGCCAACCCCGCTTCCGCCCGGCCCGCTCCCCGGCGGCACCATCGACGTGAGGTTCAACGCCTCCTCCAACAACGCCTCGACGATCTTCGATTCCGGTACGGTCCTCACCAGTCTGGTGCGGCTCGAATCCGATCCGGTCTGGTCCCACCCGGCCCGGCTCACCTCGCCCCGCCCCGCCCCATCCGCCCCGGCAATGGGGTACTTGTCGAAGTTTTCCCGACCATCACACGATCCATAAGGCGTGAACCCCGCCCCGGTGACGCACCGATGATCACACCCGCACGCCGGGTGGTACGGATATCGACCACGGCGCGAACGCATGCGCCCCGGCGGATACCCCGGGCGCCGGTGGCGCCGATCCCGCGCTTCGCAGACGCAGCGGACGCGAACAGGTACATGGCGACCTCGAAGACATCCCCGCCACCCGGCATCCGAGCCGCCAAGGCCGCCGCCACCCGGGCCCGTGCGGCGGGCCAAAGTGGCCCAGCGGCACGCCATACGACTGCGCCTGGCCGAGCCGCCGGCCGCGCCGCCCGTCATCCGGATCCGCCTCCAAGCGGGCTCCGCCGCACGGGACTTGGCCCCGGGGGAGCGATCCTCGCGGGTCGGCCGGGCGGTGGCGGGCCAAGGTGGTCCAGCGGTGTGCCATACAACTGCTCCCGGCCGAGTCGGCGGCCGTCAAGACCGACCTGCGGGCCGGTGTCGATGCGGCCCGCGCGGCGGACATGGCGCTTGCCGTACGCGCCCGAAGGCCACCATCTCCTGGTCCACGGGCGCGGCCGGAGCCCCGAGGCATGGCAGGCGTGGGTAGCCGAAGCCCTGGTCCTGCAACTGCTCACGGGAGCGGAGGATCCGGGCTGAGCCGGGGTGTGCGTCGCCGAACCGCCGCATTTGACTGAAGCAGGGCACCAGCGATGGGCGGAGGTGAATTGCTGACGGCGCGAAACGGGTGCCTCGGCGCGGCCGAAGTGTCCGTGCGAGTGGGGGTGAAGCGGATGTTGGCAAGGTTTGGAGAGGATTGCGGCCGAGCCTCCGCGTAGACAGCGGTGAATCGATTGCCGGGATTGGGGGTGTCGCCGGCGTCCCGCGGACTTCGCGTATTTGGGGATCGTTGGCTGGGTGGTGGGGGTGGCCGGCAGAGTTGGGGTTATGGGTGATGGGGATTTTGGTGGGTTGGCTGATGGTGAGCTTGCTGCCTATGTGGACGCGGAGCGGCTTGGTTGTGGGCCCTCGGTTCGGGAATTGGGTGTGGTTGAGGTTCGGCGGCGGCAGGCGGTGCGGGTTGCCGGGCGGGTGGCTGGGCCTGGGCTTGCCGAGGTTCGGGATGTTGAGGTTGGCCGCCGGAGTGTGAGTGGGGTGGCGCTGGGTGGGTTGACCGGCGTTGATGTGGTTGCGGGTGGGGCGGTTTCTGTTCGGGGTCGGCTTTATCGGCCGACCCTCGATGCGGTTCCGCTGGTGGTTTATGTGCATGGGGGGATGTGGAGCATCGGCGGTTTGGAGTCGCATGATCGGCTGTGTCGGCGACTGGCTGTTGCCGCGCGGGTTGCTGTGTTGGCTGTTGACTATCGGTTGGCGCCCGAACATCCCTGGCCTGCCGGGATCGATGACGCTGTTGCGGCGTTTCGGTGGGCCGCGGAGCATGCGGGTGAGTTGTGTGGTGCGGTCGGGGTGCCGGCGATTGCGGGGGACAGTTCCGGTGGGCACTTGGCTGCGCTTGTGTGTTTGCGGATGCGTGATGCGGGTGGGCCGATGCCGGCTGCGCAGTTTCTTGCGTTTCCCAATACCGATTTGACGTTGTCTCGGCCGAGTACGCGGGAGAAGGCGACCGGGTGGGGACTGACGACGGATGCCGTGGCGTGGGGAGTCGAGAACCTCGTGCCCGATCCTGTTCGGCGTGCCGATCCGGGGGTCAGTCCGCTTTTCGCCGCCGACTTGGCCGGGTTGCCGCCGGCGGTGGTTGTGACCGCCGAGCATGATCCGCTGCGGGATGAGGGGGATGAGTACGCGGATCGCCTGCGTGGCGCTGGGGTTCGGGTTCGGCATCGGCGTGAACTCGGGATGGTTCATGGGTTTTTGACCATGGAGCTTGTTTCGCCGGCGGCGGATGCGGCCGGTGGTCGGTTCTTTGCGGACGTGGCTGATTTCTTGTTGGGCTGAGGAGGATGGGAGGGATGCAAGGGCGGGTGGGTGTGGGGGCTGCGGCGGTGATTGGTTGGCCTTGGTGGTTTGGGGTTTTGGTTGCTCCGCGCCATCGATTGGGCTGATGTGGGAGGTTGCGCCTGCGCAGGGGTCGCACTGGCTGGGGCGGCTCGGGCTTTGGGGTGGCGTTGGGGTTCGGGACGGTGCGGGCGTCCGGGTTTTGATTGGGTGTTCCGGTGGGGGTATGGCTGGTTTGTTCGGGCTTGCGGAGTGTCGTTCGTCCCGAATGGGGGTTGCTCCGTGGGGGTCTGGCATGCTGGGTGGTGTCCGAGTACCCGTTATGGGGAAGCCAACGGAGGTCCCAGATGAGCCCTGCCCGCCGGTCGACGGCGCCGCCGTCGAAAGCCAGAGTCGTGGTCGTCATCAACCGCAAGGGTGGTGTCGGCAAGAGCACGATCGCGGTGAATCTGGCCGCTGTTCAGGGTCAGAACTTCACCCCCACCGGGCCGATCGATCCGGATGCCGACGCGCCTGTGGTCGCCTGCGGGATCGACCCCCAGGGGTCGATGGAGGACTGGGCGGACCGCGTTCCCGAGGAACTGCTGCCGTTCGACTACATGTCCACCAAGGGCAAGCCCGGCATGCTGGCCGAGTTGAAGGCCGACCCGAGCGTTGCCCGGATCGTGGTCGACAGCCCCGGCTTCATGGACACCGACCCCGAGGCCGAACTCGCCACCGATCCGCTGGGCCACGGCGCGGCGGCGGACGCGCTGCGCGACATGCTCGAAGTGGCGGACCTGGCGGTGGTACCGATCACGCCGGAGTTCATGAGCTGGTCGCCCAGTGAGTACACGATCGAGCGGGTGCTCAAGCCGCGCGGGATCCCGTACATCGCGGTGGTCAACCTGTGGGACCCGCGCGACGGTGAGACCGACCGGGCGCGGGTCGAGGCGTGGATAGACGAACGCGGATATCCGCGGGCGCGGGAACCGATTCGCAAGTACAAGATCCACGCTCATGCGGCGGAGGGCGGGCTCGTGGTCACCCAATACAAGGAGAGCGGTACCGCGTTGCGTGCCCGAGAGGACTTCTACAAGCTCGCCCTCGCGATCGAGCAGGCGCTCTGATGGGCCGGCAGCGTACCCCCCGGACGGCCGCCGAGCCGCGTCGACTGCGTACCGCCGCCGACATGGCCAAGGAACTGCCCACGCCGTTCCGGCCGTTGTCGGACAGCCCGGTTCTGATCGACGACGAGCAGCGGCAACTGGCCGCGTGTGAGGCGGCGATCGAGACGTTGCGGGTCGCGTTCTGGGCGGCGGGCAAGGCGCTTCAGATCGTTCGCGACGCGCGGTTGTACCGCACGCGTTACGAGAGCTTCGAGGAGTACTGCCTCGATCGCTGGGACATGCAGCGTAGGTATGCGGACCGGCTGATCCAGGCGTGGCCGATCGCCGAGGCGTTGAGTCCAATTGGACTCAAGGCGGTGAACGAGGCCCAGGTGCGCGAACTGGTCCCGCTGGCGGGGCGGTACGGGAACGAGGCCGCGGTGACGGTGTATCGCACGGTCGCGGAGGCCGAGTTCGTGCCGCTGACCGCGTCGGTGCTGCGGGGTGCGGTCGCCGCCATCGGGGATGCGTTCTCGCCTGCCGCCGCGGTTGAGCAGGTGCGGCGCTACCTCGATTCGCTCGGCATCGAACCGGCGGAGCCCGAGGGCGAGCGGGTGGTCGACTACACGGCCAAGGCCGCGGACACCATCCCGCGCCGCTGGCTGAGTACGCTCGCGCGGCAGGATCGCGCGGCGGCGGTGGCGTATCTCGACGAATTGGAGCGGCAGGTTGCCCAGGTTCGACGGGAGCTTGCGGAGGCGGATGGGGACGTCGGCGACGGGTCGCGGGGCGGGCGGGGCGCGGATGAGGATGCCTTGAGCGCGTAGGGCGAGTGGTTGCCGGTTTGGCGGTTGACGGGTGGTCGTTGGCCGTTGGTTGTTGATGGCTGACGGGTGACGCTTGGCTGTCGCGTGGTTGCCGGGCAGTGGCAGTGGGCTGCCTGGTGATGGTTGTTGGGCGATGGTGGCCGGCCGGCGGCGGTGCCTTGGTGAGTCCAATTGGACTCGGTTGGATTCGCTTGGACTCGCCGGGATTTGGCCGGCCGTCGTTGGGCTTGCTTCGCTGCGGTTGGACTTGTTTGGACTCGTTTGGGCTCGCCGGGATTCGGTCGGCTGCGGGTGGGCTGCTGCCAGGGCGGCTTTGGGTGGCCTGGGCGGTACATGCTCCTGCGTGGCCGGAGTTCCTGTGTCCGGAGCGTTGTGGCGGTCGGGATGTCTGCGGCGTCTGATCGGATTGCCCCGGGAGCGGGCTTGGTTCGGTGGCCGAATCGCACGTTGCGCCGACCTTCGATCGGATCACCCGCCGGTGATTCGGGCCCTTTCCTGCGGTCGTATCACCCACGGACACGAGCACTTCCCGAATCGGACCCGTGCCTCGCGCGGGACGAAGGAGTTGTCGTACAGATGCTGGACCTCGCGCGCTGGGACTGGTCCCGGGACTGGCCCTACCTGGCCGGAGCCCTCGTCGTGCTCGCGTCGGCCGTCCTGATCGAACGGGCCCGCCGCCGGGCCGTCGCCGAGCGGGCCAGGGTCGCCGCGTTGCCCGAAGAGTCCCGGAAGGCGCTGGAGAGCGACCGGGCCGCGACCCGGGATCGGCGCGGCCGGCGGGTCGAAGACCTGCTGACGGCGGGCGTCGCGGCCGCTGCGGCGGGCCTGTCGGCGGCGCAGTTGGGCAAGTTCGGTCGGGACGTCATGGGCCTGACCGGGCCGTGGGCGTATCTGCCCTTCGTCGCGCTGGACTTCGCCGCGGTGGTTTGCGCGTTGCGGGCCCGGCGGCGGGCCTCGCGGGGCGCGGCGGCGGGGTTGTCCGGGGCGTTGGTGTGGGTTCTGGCGCTGTTGTCGGCGTCGATGTCGGCCAGCGAGGGGGCCGGCCTCGGCGAGATGTTCGCGTTGGGCATCTGGGCGCCGATCGCGGCGGTGTTGTGGGAGTTGGGCCTGGCCGAGGAGCGCCACGCCCGGACCGCGCGGGCCGACCGTCGGGTGGGCTGGATCCGCTGGTTGCACCCGATCGAGCGGGTCCTGGTCCTGGCGGAACTGGCGAGCGACGAACACCTCGGCGCGGCCGACGCGACCGAGCGGGTCCGGGAGCGGCGTGCCGCACGAGCGCTGTACCGGCTGCGCCAGGCCACGGAGGCCAGAGACGCGCGTGCCGGGACGGGTGGGGCGTCGGCGCGGTCGGTACGCGGGATCGACCGCCGGTATCGCCGCGCCGAGGCCTTTGCCCAACGCACCGCGTCCCGGGTGCGGTTGGCCGACGCGGAGGTGGAGGCCGCGGTGCTTCCCCAGCTCCGAGTCCTGGTCGACGTCGGCCGGTTGGCCACGATGACGTGGCCTGCGCCGGGGGCCGCCGCCCCGCGAGTGGGTGAAGCCGCGCTGACGCCGAGGATGCCACGGCCGCGTGTGGGCGACGCGGGCGCGGGCGCCGGTGCGGTGCCGCCGAACGGTGATGGCCGACACGACGATCTCGGCCACGGATCGGCGGTGGTGTCCGCAGTCGGGCCCTTTCGTCACGAGGTAGGCGACGATCGAGGGCGATTCGAGGCGGTGGCGGGGCCGGGTCGACTGCGTCCGGACGACGGGATGTACGCCTCGTCGGACACCGGACACCCGGACGCCGGCGCATCCACGGGCGTCCCTGTGTCCGGTGTCGCGGGTGGCTCGGACGCTCTTAGCGTGGCGTCGCGAGGCGTTGCGCATGCACCTCGCGAAGTGCCTGCGGGCGGGTCGGCCGCCTCGGACATCCACGGGCGGTTGGCGGGTCGGCCGGGGGAGTTGGACGGCCGGATGCCGGTGTCCGGTGTCGCGGTGTCCGGTGGTGTGTCCGATGAGGTGTCCGCCGGTCGGGTGGCCGCGTCGGACATGCGCCGGCGGCCGACGGACGCGGCCGATGTCGTGCCGTTGGGTGCCGGGGGCGGGGCCGTCGGCCGTGACGCGCCCGCCGGCCGAGCGACCGCGTCGGACATCCGCCGGGAGCCGGTCGACGACGACTCGGCGGCACGCGGCGTCCTGGTGACCGAGTGGCCGGTGGCGAATGTCGCCGTGGCTGGTGGTGCGGTGTCGGGTGGCGTCGTGTCCGGTGGCCCCGTGTCCGGTGCAGCTGATACGCGTCGCGATGTGGTGACCGGATGGCCGACGGAGGCGGACGGCCGCCATGGGGTGTCCGGTACGCCGCATGGCGCGTCGGACACTCGCCGGCGGCCGGCTGGTGTTGCGGCGGCGTCCACGTGGCCGGAGGAGACGAGGGGTCGGGTGTCGGTGTCCGGTGAGGCTGGTGTCGTGTCGCCCGGGACGGCGCATGGCGGGTCGGACATTCACCGGCAGTCGGCCGATGGCGTGGCCGGGGCCGCGTGGCCGGAGGAGACGGGTGGGCAGGTGCCGGTGTCCGGTGCGGCCGATGCCGATGCCGATGCCGATGCCGATGCCGGTGTCGTTGCCGTGTCGTCCGGCGGTGTCGGGGCGCGGCGCCGGGTGGTGGCGGATTGGCCGGAGGGTACGGAGGTTCGCCGAGGCGGCTCGGGCGCCGGTGGGCGGCGGGACGTGACGGTAGCGTGGCCGGACTCGGCGGACGGTGGCCGGGACGAGGGTGTCGTGTCGCCGGATCCGGGGCTGGTCGGCGTCACCAAGGGCGCCGGGTCGCGGGGGGCTTCGCGGGCGCCCGCCGAGGGCGATGTGCATCACCATACGTCGGCCGCCATCGCGGCCGACGTCACGGATTTGCGTCACCGGGCTGCGGCCGGGTCACCGGGTGAGGCGCATGCTCCCCACGACGACGATGCGGGCGCGGATCGGGGACGGCGCGCCGACGGCCCTGCGCCGCGTTCCGATGCGCGCAGTGGGTCGACTCGCGCCGAGGCCGCCCGGGACGCCCAGGCCGACACGGCGCGCCGCCGGGCCGCGACGCGGCCGACGGTGTCGGACGTACTCCCGGCCGACGCGCCGTCGCCGAACACGATCCCCGAACCACGAGCGACCGAGGGTACGGGGGCCGACCGCCGGAGCGCCGTCGCCGATGCCGATGCCGACACAGCGCCCTCGGACACCGCGTCCCCCGCCGTCGAGGCGACGCCCGGCTACGACTTCCCGCGCCAGGGCCACGCCGTCGACGGCACCCCGCTCACCAGCGCCGCACGTCGCGACCCCCGGATCCTCGGACTGGTCGCCCTCCTCGCCGCCGAAGCCGACGTGACCGGCGCCGAGGTCGGCCGCCGCCTCGGCGTCAGCAGCCGAACCGGCCAACGCCTCCTCGGCCTGGCCCAGGACGAACTCGACGCCCGCCGCAACCACGCCGACGACCCCGAACTCAGCGACGCCGGCATCTGACACGAGTCCAACGCCGAGGCGATGGCGGCCCGTTGTCGGCCGTTCGCCGAGGCCCTACCTCGACGCGCGGCGCGGTGCGGCGTGCGCTTCGCGGTGATCGGCGCCGGCTGATTCGCAGCGGAGCGGGATGGCTTGCCAGGGTCGCGCGTTGCGGAGAGGGGCTTGGGTGGCGGCGAAGCGGGTGGCTTGCCAGGCGCGCGGTGATGCCCGAGTCGTCAGGGGCGGGCGGCTCGCCGGGGCCGTGCGTTGTGGGGCGGGTTTGAGTCGCGGTGAGGCGGTGGCTTGCTGGGGCGGGGTTTCGGTGGGGGCCGGAGCCATGGCGGAGCGGAGTGGCTTGCCAGGGTCGTCGGGGGCGGGGCGGGTTGTGGTGTGGGGGCTGAGTCGCGGCCGGAGCGGAGTGGCTTGCTGGGGTTGGGCGTTGCCGTGGGCAGGGCCTGGGTCGTTGCGGAGCGGGGCGGCTTGCCAGGGTTGCGGGTTGTTGCGGGATGGGGCCGAGGCGCGTGGGGAGTGGGCGGCTTGCCTGAGTCGGGTGCCGTGGTCGCGGGAGCCTGAGGGGTGAGTAGGGCGGCTCGGGGTGCCGGAGTCGTGTTCGCGGCGTTGCTTCTTATTGGGCGCTTCGCGCCGGCTCGCGAGGGACCGCTTTTCTGCTCCCCCGCTTCGCTCCTCCGCAGAAAAGCGGCCCCTCGCTCGGGGCTGTGTGCCCCTCCGCTTCGCTCCGGGTCACCCAGCCCAAGTTCTGCGGCTCCGCCGCTCTCCGCGCTGCGCGCGTCGATCCCGGGGGCGGCCCGAGCCGTGGGCGCTGACGCGCCTGGGGGTCGGTGGCTCGTAGACGTCCGAGTCGAGGAGGGCGGTCTGGAGGCTTTGCTCCGTCGCGCCGGCTGCGGTCGACCCGCAGCCAGTTTTGCTCCGGTCCTCCGACCCACACTTGGCGGCTTCGCCACACTCCGTGCTCCGCACGGCGATCACCACGGTTGGCCATGGTCGTTGGCACTGACGCGCCGCGCATGGGCGGCTTGGTGGCCGTTCAAGTTGCGGGGGCGGCCTGGGAGGTTCTACCGCGTCGCGCCGGTTTCGGTCGGCTCCCGGCCGGTGTGCGCGGGCCGGCCGGTGCGGTGCCCAATCGTGGACGGCGCGACTGGGTGCGGGCACGCCCGAGAGTGGGCGGCTCGGTGGATGCCCGGGTCGGGGGCGGACTGGGAGGCTTTACCGCGTCGTGCACGCCCCGGCCGGCTCCCGGACGGTGTGCGCGGGCGGAGGTGGTGCGGTGCTCATGGTCGGCGGCCCGACGCGTGGGTGCTGACGTGGCCGGGGGTCGGCAGCTCGTGCGGGTCGGGTCTGCGGGTGATGAGCCGGGTGGCCCGCACGAACTACGCACCAGGTTGGATGTATCGGCCGTGGTCTCGATGTCAGACTCGGTGTCGGTTCGGTGCCGAGGTCGGGGGACGAGCGCATGGACGAGGTCGGATGACGCACACGGCGCGAAGGGTCGTTGTGGGGATCACGATGGCGGCCGGAATGCTGATCGGCGCGTGCGGCCTCGGAGACGGTGACGACAAGGACGAAAAGGCGGCGCACCGCTGTGAACCGACGAGTTCCGTCGCAGCCGATCTGTTGGCGGTGTTCCCGCAGTTGGGCTCCGTGACCTCCGCCAAGTGGTGTGTCCGGGCCATGGGTGCGCCCGACACGGGGCGTGTGACGGTGCCGGGGCCGCACGACTGGGGCTACTACGGGGTCGTTCATCTCGCGGATACCGTCGCCGCGGAAGGGTGGGGGCAGTGGCAGGCGATCGCCGGACCGCCGATGGAGGAGATGCCGAGCGCCTTGCGTTCGCTCGTACCCGAACACGGCCGGTGGTCGTACAACGGGGCGGGTGCCTACTTGGATCGTTCCTCCGCGACGATCGTCCTGAGCGGGGCATCCGGATGACGGCTCGGCTTCAGTAGTCCCGAGTCCTGACGAAGGCGTTTCGCTTGTCGGTGGGTGACGGGACAGGCGGCGAAGCCGAGGCAGGCGTCGTGGGTGTCGGTACGCCCTGCCTCTCCCTTCTCCTCTCTCTTCGTCTCGCCCTTCTCATGTGTGCGCCGGGGTCTGTGGCGTGAGGATTTTCGCGCTGGGCGGTCACGGGCTTGCCGCCCCGTGCCCGCACGAGGTGCTGTCCCACCCGGTCGCGGACGTGGGGACCCGGCGAGCGAGCAGCGGTGGAGTTCGGTCCCGAGGGGCGGGCCTGGGCTCGATCGGGTGCCCATCGCTTCGGTGGGGAGCGCACACGGCCGATGGACGTTCGCATCCACCGTTGCTGCTTTTCGTGCGGCAGCACACCTGCTCCTACACCGCCGGTCGGTTGGCGGTGAGGGGTGGGGAAGTGGGTCTGGTTTCCCCAACTTGGCTGTGGCACGATCCGTCACCTCTGGTCGTGGGTGCGTTGTCGTGCCCTTTCGATCCGTCTTCCGAATCCTCGTCCGATGGAGTGAACGCATGTCGATAGCCCATGTGTCCGGCCGGTTCGACGGTAAGACCGCGGTGGTCACCGGAGCCGGGTCGGGGGTCGGGCGGGCCACCACGTTGCGGTTGGCGGCGGAGGGGGCCAACGTGTTCGCGCTGGACATCGCGGCGGCGTCGTTGGCCGAGACCGCCGAGGCGGCGGTCGGGCTTGCGGGCAAGGTGGCCACTCGGGTCACCGACGTGGCGGTACGGGACGAGTGTTTTGCCGCGGTGGCGGCGGCCGTGGCGGAGTTCGGTGGGATCGACGTGCTGGGCAACGTGGCGGGCATCGCGCGGGCCGAGCACGTGCTGGAGGTCACCGAGGCGGACTACCGGCGGATGATGGGCGTCAACATCGACGGCTACTTCTTCATGTGCCAGGCGGCCATCCCGCACCTGCTCGAACGGTCCGGCAACGTGGTCAACATCGCGTCCAACGCCGGTGTGATGGGCCTGGCGTACGGCGTCGTCTACACCATGAGCAAGGGCGCCGTGGTTCAGCTGACCCGGTCGCTGGCCTGGGAGTTCGCCAAGCAGCCACTGCGGGTGAACGCGATCGCGCCGGGCGGTATCGACACCAACCTGGTGGCCAACTACCAGATGCCCGCGGACGTGGACTGGGACCTGGTCGGCCGCGCCATGACGCCGCGCCCGATGGCGCAGCCGGAGGACATCGCGGCGATGTTCTCGTATGTCGCCTCCGAGGAGGCCCGGAACGTACACGGCGCGATCCTGCACAACGACAGCGGTCTGACCGCCGGCTGAGCCGACGAGACGACACGGGACGGCGCGGGGCGACACGAGACGACGCGAGACGGCGCGGGAGGGCTCGACTCGGGATCGAGCGACTCGATACGACGCGACTTGATACGACGCGATACGAATCGATACCGGACGGCACCGTTCGCCGCCGCGAGACTCCGCGCCCCCATTCCACCGGCGCGATCCGGCCCCGGGCGCGTGGCCGGATCAGCTCCGGCGTGCGCAGTCCGGCGGCCGTCGCCGCGTCCGACGCGGGGCCGGTACCACCGCAACGCTCGGGTACGGGCGGCCAGTTGGGCGAGCAGCAGCGGAGTGGCGGCCTCGAAGGCGATCCGTGGCCGGGATCCCGCCTCCGCGCACGCGCGTTCCAACACCCCGCGCAACCCGCTTCCGCGCGGCCGGGGGAGGGTGGTCCGTCCCGACGTCGGCAACATTTCGCCCGGAGCCATCACCGCGACTACGGGTTCGTCGACCACGATCCGGACGCCCCCGGCCGGAGGCTCCGGAACCACCACGCCGACCAGCGCGATGTCCGGCTCGCCCCGGGGCGGCGCGGGTGAACTTGGGCTCCTCGACGACGGCGATGAAGTATTGCAGCGATTGCTGCGACCCCCGGCGCTCGCGGCCGCCTCCGCGGCCGAACGTCGGGAATCGGCCGCCGTGTTCGACGGACTTTCTATCGAGCACACTGGAACTCCCCGTCCCGGTGCGCGGGTTGGGGCGCGCGAAATGGTAGCGGACATGTCGCTCGGCTTCCGCTGCTCGTTGGTTCGGCTCCGCCCGGAGGTGGTCAAGGTACGCGACAGCCTTCACCGCATGACCGACCGCCGTGCCCGCGCGGACACGGCCGCGCTGTCCACCGACGAGCCGGTCGCGGCGCTGCGGGACAACGCCGAGTCCCACCGTGGCCCTGGGTCACGACGTGCTCCACGGCCTCGCCGTCGCCATCGCCATCGCCCTGAGCCTCGACCGGCCGGTCCCGCAGGAGCGGCTGCGCCCGCTGCCGGATGCGATCGGTCCCCGGGGTCTCCCGTTCTCAAGGCGCCCTGGCCGCTGTCCGGCTGCGTGCCGACGAACGACCTCGGCCGCGGGCTTCCGCCGGCCCGACGGCACGGCGAGCGCCGGGACCGCTTCACCACCACCTGAGACCCACCGCCTACACACCGTTCGCGCCCACCACCCCCGCACACCTCCGGCATCCGCCCGGCGGCGTGGGTCGGAGTTGCGACGGGCGAGGGACGGGCGAAGAGTTGTTCTTGTCGATCCCCGTGCACTGTTCGACACATGTGCACCGTCACGCGTGCACCGTTCGATACACGTGCACCGTCACATGCGCACCGTCGAGGCTTGAGGTCTCCGGTGCCTGCAGGCAGCCGCCTCGGTGATCGAGCCGACAGCGGCCGAGACGACAACGGCACAGCAGCAACGTCCCCACTCGACTGGATTCGTCATGTCCAAAACTGCCCGGCGACAGATATCCCGCATCGTAGGCACGTCCTGTCTGGCTGCCGCACTGGCGCTGCCGACCGCCGCCGCCGCGGCCGGCGCGCCACAGGTCGCCTCGCCCGGCCAGGCCACCAGCCGCATACCCGCCGACACCCCCGAACCGCCGAACACCCCGCAGGCGCCGGCGTACACACCGCCCCCGCCCAACACCCCGAACACACCCAACGCGCCGAAGACCCCGAACTCCCCCAACGGGCCGAACACGCCGGGGACGGGCACGCCCAGCGCCCCGGGCACCCCCTCGTCGGGGACGCCGAGCACACCCGGTCCGGGCGGATCGTCGCATCCGCCCAATCAGCTGCAACAGGTCGCGCCGCCGCCGGATCCGAAGACGGACCCGGACGGCGCGAAGCGGGAGGTGGAGGCCGAGATCGACAAACTGAACGTCCCGCCGGATGTGAAGCAGAAGCTGAAGGAGGGCCTGAACACGGCGGTGAACGCGATCAAGAATCCGTCCACGTCCACCGAGGACCGGAACAGGTACGCCGAGGCCGTCTCGGCGATCAATCAAACGCTGAAGGCCATCCAGGACCCGACGACGTCGGCGCCGGACCGGGCGCTGTACACGAAGGTCGTGCAGGGCGTGAACGAGGCGCTGCGGCGGAGTCAGGACCCGAACTTGGCCGTGGGGGAGCGAGCCGATTATCTGAAGACCGCGCAGGGCGTGGCCCAGATCATGGTACGGCTCCAGAGTCCGACCTTCCCGGCGGCCGACCGAGGGTTCGCCATCCAGGTCGTGACGCTGATCAGTGACGCGTTGCTCGCCTCCAAGGACCCGAAGACGGCGCCGAAGAAGCCGGCGGACCAGCAGCAGATCCAGAAGGTCATCCAGACGACCGCGACGGCGGCCACGCAGGCGACCGCGACGCTGCAGGACCCGAATGCGTCGCCGCAGGCCAAGGACGCGGCCCGGCAGACCCTGGTCACGCAGGCCAACGTGCTCCAGAACCCCAAGTATCTGGAGTTCATCAACGAGGTGAAACGCTACAACCCGAGCGCGGAATGCCTCACGACGATCGAAACGCGCACTCGTCAGGCCGGTTGGCCGGACGGATCCCTCTGGGGTCTTTCCGACGACACGTGCGGCGACGCGCTGACCACGGCCGTCGCCGACAGCAGCAGCAAGTGGAACGCACTGTTCACCTGCGTGCAGCAGAACGCGTTCTCGACCTGTCCGACGTACATTCCCAAGGACTGACCCGCTCCCGAGAATCGACCGAAGCGGCCCTCCACGGCCCCGCCGGCTCCAGGCCGGCGGGGTCGTGCCGGCGTTGCGGCGGTGACTCGGCGCCGGGCCCGGTACCCACGCGGCCCGCGCCCCGCCGCCCCACCACCCGCCGCCCCCGCCGCCACAGCCCCCGCCGCCGCAGCCCTGGCCCGGCGCTAGGCTCGACGAAATGACCCGAGACTTCCTGCCGCCCGAGCAGTGGTACGAGCAACTGCCCTCCCTTTACGCCGCCGCCTCCGCGCTGATCACCGACGCCGAGGACCGGGTCCTGGTGGTCAAACCCAACTACCGGGACTACTGGAACCTGCCCGGCGGCTTCGTCGATCGCAACGAATCACCCCACGACGCCTGCGCGCGCGAACTCCGCGAGGAACTCGGGCTCGACGTCGCCGTCGGGGAGTTGCTGGTGGTCGACTGGGTACCCGAACTCGAGCCCCGGCCCCGCCCGTTGACCGGTTGGATGTTCGACGGCGGTACGTTCTCCCCCGACCGGATCGCGGCCATCCGGATCCAGGAGGACGAACTCGACGACCACGCGTTCGTCACGGTCGAGCGGGCCGCGGAACTGCTGCCGAGTACGGTCGCCCCGCGCGTGCCTGCCGCGCTGCGTGCCCGCGCCCAGGGCCGGACGGTATACCTGCCCAGGGACTGAGCGGACCGCCCTCGATCCCCGCCCCAACGATCTCCACCTCAGCGCCTCTACATCAACTCCCGCCCCCATGAGGCGATTTCGCCGTTAAGGCCGCATCACCGCCCGCCGACCCGGTACGTTTCGGGCGACGCACCGACGAATCGCGATCCGTGATTCGCGGCCGTCCGGCACCACGGCTCGGCACCGTTGCCGGGCGTGGCGCCGGATTCGGGTGGGGGCCCGAGTGCTGCACTGCGGGGTGGGGATCGGTGTGCCCCGATGGAGCCGGCCGGGTGCGCTCCATCGTCAGGGAGGGGATCCCGATGTCACACGATCTCGCAGAGCCCGCCGACGGGTTACGGCACCCGCGCCGCCCGGCCCGGCCCCACCGTTCGATCCGACCCCACCGTCCGCGGACCCGCCCTCCGCTGCCCGGCCGGCTGATCGCTTTCGTCGCCGCCGCGGCCCTCGTGCTCGCCGGCCTGATCGCCCAGGCCGTACCCGCCGCCGCGGCCCACCCGGGCGTGGCCGTCTACGTGGCCAACTCCGGCTCGGACACGGTCTCGGTCATCGACGCCGCGAACAACACCACCACGGCCACCGTCCCGGTGGGCCGGGGCCCGTACGGGCTCGCCGCGAACCACGCCGGCACCCGGGTGTACGTCGCGAACTTCGACTCCGGCGGCATCTCGGTGATCGACACCGCCACCGATGCGGTCGTCGCCACGATCGCCACCGGCGGTGGGCCGTTCGCGATGGCGATCGATCCGACGGACACCCGGCTGTACGTGGCCCAGGGCAACTCCGTCCTCGCCGTCGACACGGCGACCGACACCGTCGCCGCCACGATCGCGGTGGGCACCGGCCCGATCGCGGTACTGGCCGCGCCGGACGGGGCACACGTGTACGCGGTCAACAACGCCGGACGCAGCGTCTCGGTGATCACCGCCGCGACCGGCGTCGTCGGCACGACCATCACGCTGCCCGGTACGCCCGACGGGGCCGCGCTCAGTCCCGACGGGCGTCGGCTGTACGTGGTCGACAACCAGTCCGGACTGTGGACGCTCGACCTGACCGCCGGCGGCCTGCTCGTCGCGACCGTGCCGATCACCGACGCCAGCAACGTCGCGGTGGACTCGACCGGAAGCCGGGCGTACGTCTCCGCGTTCCCGGCCGAGGTCAAGGTGGTGGACCTGGGCACGAACACGGTGGTCGACAGCGTGGCGGTGGGCGCGTACCCGGCCAACCTGACCCTGCACGTCGCGGGCCGATATGTGTACACCACCAACACCCAGTCCGGCGACGTGTCCGTGATCGACGGCACGACCGACACCGTGGTGGCCACCGTCCCGGTCGGCTCCACCCCCTACGGCATAGTCGTCGTCGGCGTCCCGCAACCGCGCACCGTCACGTCGGTACGCCCCAACTCCGGCCCCACGGCCGGTGGTACCTCCGTGACCGTCACCGGCACCCACCTGACCGGCACCACCGCCGTCGTGTTCGGTACGACCCCGGCCGCCGCGTTCACCGTCGTCGACGACACCACCCTCACCGCGACCGCGCCCCCCGGCGCACCCGGCACCGTCGACATCACCGTATCCGGCCCCGGCGGGACCAGTGCGACCTCGGCCGCCGACCGCTACACCTACCTGCCCGCCCCCACGGTCACCGCGGTGAGCCCGAACTCCGGCCCCGACACCGGCGGCACGGCGGTCACCGTCACCGGCACCGACCTCGCGGGCGCGACCGGCATCACCTTCGGCCCGGGCCGCCCCGCCACCGCCGTGACCTGCACCGCCACCACCTGCACCGCGACCGCCCCGCCCGGTCCGGCCGGCCAGGTCGACGTCCGGGTGACCACGGCCGGCGGCACCAGCGCGACCGTACCGGCCGACCGCTACACCTACATCGCGAGCGCGGCCGACGTGTCGGTGGCCCTCCAGGCCAACGGCGTCGGCGGCCTGTTCGGCGCACACATCGACTACACCGTCACCGTTACCAACCGCGGCCCGAACACACTCGCCTCGGCGACCGTCACCGCGCCGCTGCCGTCCCCGATGACCGCGACTTCACCGGACTGCGCGGTGGCCAACCGCACGGTCACCTGCACGGTCGGCCCGCTGGCCAAGGGCGCGGCAACCACCCGCCACTTCACCGCCCCGGTCGCCCTGCTCAACCTGGGCCTCGGCTACGAGGTCACCGCGACCCGCACGGCGAGCACACCCAACGACCCCAACCCGGGCAACAATTCCTCGTCGGCATCGTGCACGGTGGTCACCTCGCTGCTCATCCTGTGCTCGTAAGCCCAAGCACCAAGGCACCCAAGCACCAAGGCACCCAAGCGCGCGTACTCGCCCACTCACGCGCGTACATCGCACATACGCACGTGCGCGTGAGCCCCCACCCCCGCGGCGGACCGGAAAGAAATCCGGTCCGCCGCAGCACATCCCGGCCCATCTCCGCGCGTCCGGGATACGCCCACCGCGAACGTGATGACTTCCGCTGTCCCCGAACGCGCGGCGCGGTGATGATGGGCCCTCGCACGTACGACCCGAACTCGACCACCCGCGCAGGTTCGGGCGGCCCGACCGGCTCGCGGCCGGTGGCCGCGACGCGTGTCGGGATCGAAGGAAGCATGCTCGCAAGACACCTGGAAGTGACCGCATGAACCCCTCCCCGACCCCACCGGATCGCGACCCGCACGACCACCCGCCAACCACCACCGGCGACGCACGCACCACGACCGTCGCCGACCCGGCCACGGCCCCCGCCGAACCGCCCACCGCCGAGCCGGCCCTCTCGATCCCCATGGACCTCCCGCACGACCCGATCGAACCCCCCGACGAACTGGAGCAGTCCACCGGCGTCACGCCGATCGAGCTGTTCTTCGACCTCGTCTTCGTCTTCGTACTCACCCAGGCGACCCACCAGGTGGAGTCCCACCCGGGCTGGTCCGGCCTGTTCCAGGGGATGTTGCCGCTGGCCGCGCTGTGGTGGATGTTCGGCGCGTTCAGCTGGCTGACCAACGCGGTGCGGCCCGACGCGGTGGTGCATCGGCTGCTGCTCGCGCTGACCATGACCGCGTTCTTCGTGATGGGCCTGGATCTGCCGTACGCGTTCGACCCCGACGGCTGGGCGTTCGGACTCGCGTTCCTCGTCGCGGTCGGGATGCACGTCGCGCTGTTCCTGACCGCCGCCGAGCCGTCGGCCCGCGCCGGGATCCTGCGGCTGGCCCCGTTCAACGCGGTCGGCGGCGTACTGATCCTGATCGCGCCGCACTTGTCCGACGTCGGGACCTGGGTGTGCTGGGCCGGTGCGGTGACGGTGTTGTACCTGTCGATGGTGATCGGCCGGATCCGCGGATTCGTGGTCGAGCCGCACCACTTCGTGGAGCGCCACGGCCTGATCATCCTGATCGTGCTCGGCGAGTCGGTCGTGGCGGTCGGCATCGGCGCGGGCGGGCGACCGGTCGACTGGAAGCTCGCGGGGGGCATCCTGCTCGGTATCGCGGTCGCCACCGGCATCTGGTGGACCTACTTCGGCGGTGACGACGAACGCACCGTACGGGCCATGTCCGAGGCGTCGGTGGAGCGCCGGCAGATGCTCGGGTACGTGGCGTTCGGCCTGGCCCACGCGGTGATGATCGCCGGCATCGTGCTGGTCGCGGCCGGCATCTCCGACGGCATCCATCACCTGGGCACCGACACGAACCGTTGGTGGCTGGGTACGGGTGTGGCCGTCTTCCTGCTCGGCCACGCCTGGCATCGCTACGTACTCGGCACCGGCTCGATCGCGGCACGGATCGGCGCGGCTGTGGTGGTCGTACCGCTGACCGCCCCACTGGCCGGCACCGGTTGGGCCACGCTCGCCGCCGCCACGGTCGTACTCGCCGCCATGACCGTGGTGGACCATCTCCTCCAACTCCGCATGATGATGCCGAGGGAGGCGCGGGAGCCCAGGGAGCCCAGGGAGCCCAAGGAGCCCAAGGAGCAGCAGCCGGTGGCGACCTGATCCCACCGACCGCGGATCCCATCGACCGCGCCACCCACCACACCCACACGACAGCGGGGTGTGCCCGAGCCGAAGCCCGGGCACACCCCGCTGTCGCGTTGTCCGGTCGGATCAGACCTCGATCGCCCGGATCACACCTTCACCGTGTCCAGATCCGGATCCCGGTCCGACCGCCGCGACCCGTCCTCGGAGTCCGGCGCCGTGTTCGCGTCGTCGTCCCCGAGGTACTTCCGCAGCCCCTCGCCCTCGACGTCGACGTTCGGGATCAGCCGGTTGAGCCAACCCGGCAGCCACCACGCGGACTTGCCGAGCAGGGCCAGGACGGCGGGCACGATCGTCATCCGGACCACGAAGGCGTCGAAGAGCACCGCCGAGGCGAGGCCGAAGCCGATCATTTTGACCATCGACTCGGGCGCCCCGATGAAGCCGGCGAACACCCCGATCATGATCAGTGCTGCGGCGGTGACCACCCGGGCGCCGTGGCGGAATCCGCTGACCACGGCCTGCCGGGGGCTTTCGCCGTGGACGTACGCCTCGCGCATCCCGGTGACCAGGAACACCTCGTAGTCCATGGCCAGGCCGAACACGATGCCCACCAGGAAGATCGGCATCATGCTCATGATCGGCCCGGTCTGGTCGACCCCGATCAGGCCGCCGAGCCAGCCCCACTGGAAGACCGCGACGACCGCGCCGAGCGAGGCCACCACCGAGAGCAGGAAGCCGCCGGCCGCCTTGATCGGCACCAGGACGGACCGGAACACCGCCATCAGCAGCAGGATCGCGAGGCCGACGACCAGGGCCAGGTAGGGCAGAAGTGCGTCGTTCAGGCGCTGGGAGAAGTCGATGTTCAGCGCCGGTCCGCCGCCGACCAGCGTCTCGGCACCGGTGCGGGCCTTGGTCTGATCCGCCGTGTCGCGGATCGCGTGCACCAGGTCCTTGGTGGCGTTGCTGCTCGGCTTGGAGTTCGGCGTGACCTCGATGATGGCGGTGTTGCCCGCCTTGTTGAACGTGGCCTCGCCGACCGAGGCGATGCCCTTGACCTTGCCGAGTGCCTGGGTGACCTCGGCAGCGGCCTCCTTGCCGTTGTTGCTCTTCGCGGCGTCCACCACGACCAGCAGGGGCCCGTTGAAGCCGGGGCCGAAGCTCTCGGTCAGCAGGTCGTAGCCGCGTCGTTGGGTGGTGTCGGTCGACTTGACGCCGTCGTCCGGGAGGCCGAGTTGCATGCTGCCGACGGGGATCGCGAGGGTGCCCAGGCCGAGTACGGCGATCACGAGCACCCGGATCGGGTGGCGCAGGACGAACCGGGCCCAGCGGGTACCCATGTTCGGCTTCTCCGCGGCCCGTCGGTGCACGCTGCCGCCCTCGGCGGCCTCGGCAGCGAGCAGTTCGGCCTTCCTGCGGGCCTTGCGGCCGAAGATGCGCTTGCCCGCGAAGCCCAGGATGGCGGGGACGAAGGTGAGCGCGACCAGTACGGCCACCGCCACCGTCCCGGCCGCGGCCAGGCCCATCTCGGTCAGCATCGGGATGTTGACCACCGCGAGGCCGGCGAGTGCGACGATCACGGTGAGGCCGGCGAAGACCACCGCGGAGCCGGCGGTGCCGACCGCCCGGCCGGCGGCGTCCTCCGGGTCGTGGCCCTTGGTGAGTTCGTTGCGGTAGCGCGAGACCACGAACAGCGCGTAGTCGATCCCCACCGCCAGGCCGAGCATCATGGCCAGGGTCGAGGTGGTGGGGGAGAGGTCGAACACGCCGGCCAGGGCGGTGATGGAGCCGACGCCGACCGCGACGCCGAGCAGCGCGGTGAGGATCGGCAGACCCGCGGCGACCAGGCCGCCGAAGGTGATCACGAGTACGACGGCCGCGATCGCGATGCCGACGATCTCGCCGTTGCCGGGACCGGAGTCGTCCTGGAGCGCGTCGCCGCCGATCTCGACGGTCAGGCCCGCGTCGCGACCCTTCTGCGCGGCGTGTTCGAGGTTGTCGCGGGTGGCGTCCTTCAGCGTGTCGCCGGAGACCTGGTACGACACCGCGGCGTAGGCGGTGGTGTGGTCCTTGCTCACCGTGCCCGCCGTGTACGGGTCGTCGGCGGCGGCCGCCTGGTCGCTGCCCTTGAGCGCGCCGACGACCTGCTCGACGACCGCCTTGTTCTTGGCGGAGTCGATCTGCTGCCCGGCGGGGGCGCGGAAGACGATCCGCGCGCTCGCGCCGTCGGCCGCCGCCTCGGGCATGCGCTCGCCGAGCAGGTCGACGGCCTTTTGCGCCTCGATGCCGGGCACGGTGAAGGGCTTGGCGGCGGGTGCGGACGCGTTGGCGGCGCCGAACCCGACGAGGGCGATGATCGCCACCCAGAGCAGGACGACCAGGCGCCTGCGCCGGAAGGCACTCCGGCCGAGTCGATACAGGAAAGTGGCCATGAAAAGGGGTCTCCAGGCTCATGCGAGTCGGGACTGAACGGGGCGGGACGTGTGGCATCGACCCGGACGACACGTGTCGAAACCGCCGGGTTGGATATGCGTGACGCAAAGGAGAAACAGAGACAGGGCAGGTAAGGGCAGGTGAGGGCATGTGCGAGCAGGTCGCGGCCCCGTCCGGCCGAGCATTTTTACTAGCCGGACAGTAGAAAGTATTCACCGCGATCAACCCCGCGGACGTCCTTCGGAGGTTCTGGCCGCGCGTACTACGTGGGGCGTAGTTTTTACTGGCCGTACAGTAGAAATAGTCTTCGACGCAGGTCTTGGAACCAGATCTCGGTAGTAGGTCTCGGAAGCGGGATCCGCAACCAGGACTCGGAAGCAGGTGCCGTGCGGGGGACGCGAAGGCGTTCACCGCCACCGGGGAAGGATGCGCGCGTGACCGGTCAACGAGGCGACACCCGGCGCCGCGTCCGAGATGCCGCACTGACGCTGTTCGCCGAGCGGACCTACGGCGCGACCCGGCTCCAGGACATCGCCGACGCGATGGGCGTGACCAAGGCCGCCCTCTACTACTACTTCCACACCAAGGAAGAGATCCTCGCCGACCTGGTCGAGCCGGCCGTCGAGGAGCTGGAGGCGATCCTCGACCGGGCCGAGGGGCACGGCTTCTCGCCCGCCGCGACCCGTGATCTGCTCGTCGCGATGGGCGAGTTGTACGCGCGGGACCGGCGCCTGCTCACCGTGCTGATGTTCGACCGTACGTTCCGGGCCCAGCCCGTGCTGGGCGCGCGGGTGTTGGCTTGCCGGCGGCGTACCCAGCGGGCGTTGAACCGGAGCGACGCCGAGGACACGATGGTCGGCGAGGTACGGGCGCTGGCCGCGCTGGCGGCCCTCACCGTTCCGCTGGCCGCGCTGGAGGGGTATGAGGACCTGCGACCGCTGGTCGGGCCGTCGGTCGCGGCCGCGTGCGCCGTGCTGGGGATCCGGCCGCCGCGCGCCCGGGCGGGGGCGGCGGCCGTCGGCTCGACGGTTTCGGAGTAGCCGGGCGCCGGATCGACGCGGGGGCGGCTGCGATCGGGCGGGCCGTGTCCGCTCCGGTCCGTGCGGCTCCGTCGCGTTCCGCTCGGTCCCGCTTTGTCCCACCGGCCCTTGGCCTCGGCGTAATACCGGTGGCCGATTCCGGTTGGCGCAATAAAGTTCGGCGTCATGGACGTGACGCCGCTTTCCGTGTCGGCCTTCGTGGTCGCCGCCGTCGCGGTCATGCGGCTCGCGGCGTTGGCCGACGTGAACCTGAAAGCACGGGAGACGCCGGAGGCGCGGCACTCGTGGGCCCTGCTCGGGTACGACCACCGGGCCGCCGGTTGGGACCCGTGCCTCGCGTACTGGGATCCGCTGCCGATGGCCCACCAGGCGCTCGACGCGGCCGACGCGCTCGACGCGCCCGACGCCGTCGCCGACCGCCTCGGCAACGGCCGCCCGCTCGTCAACGGCCGCTGGGCCGACCGGAGTTGGCTGAGTGTCCCGGGCCCGTTCTTCATCGGCGCGGACGGTGCGGGCCCGGACGCTCCGATGGCCGCCGCCCATCTCCTGGCCGACGACGGGCGGCGGGCCTTCGTCCACCGCCAACCCCGAACGCCGCGCGAGGTGTGCGACTTCCTCGCCGCGGCCGCGACCCGGCCGGCCGGCGGCTGCGGGTGGGACGGGGACGAGTACTGGACCCCGGCGGCGGTGCGCGCCTGGTGGGCCGACCGGGATCGGGTCCGCGCCTGGATCGACGCGCGGCTGGCCGATCCCGATCCGGCGTACCACGACCCCGCGACGCTGCGGGCCTTCGCGGCCCATCTCGACCACGGCCTCGAGGACTATCTGCGCGGGTACCTGTTCTGGCTGATCACGGGCCGGCAGCCGACTCGGCACGATCCGCTGCCGCCCCTGTGAGGCGCGGGCTCACGCCGCCCGGGCGGGCGGCCCGACCCTATCCGGCAGGTCGGCGGGCGCCCCTCATCGATCGCCCTCCGCGGCGGCGACCAGATGCTCGATCGCGGCGACCATCGGCGGTGGTGCGGACAACGCCGTGGTGGGGAAGGGTGCCGGGCATGGAGCGTTCCGAGCTTGCGACGGTGCCGCCGTGGCGACGCACCGGCATTCGACACTTTCCGCATGCGGCCATGGTGCGGGGAGTGTGGTGGGTGCTGCGCCTCAATGTCTTTCCGGATCATCCGATGTTCACGCTGTTCGTCGACGGTGCGCGGCGTTTCGACTTCGACGACTCCCCGCCGTACTGGGACCTTTGGGCCGAACCGACGGTTCCGCCGCTGCCGGCCGAGGCCGTCGAGGCGGCGTTGGCGCCGGTGCGGGACTTCGTGGCGTACGGCAGCGAGGTGGGGCGTCCCTGTGACAACGTCTTCTGCTGCGGATGAGGCCCGGACGTCCGCCGTTCCGCCGCTCCCATGGGCCGGCAGGCGCGTCGGCACGGGAGTTCAGACCACCCGTACGTCCACGCCCAGGTCGCGTAGCCGCTCGACCGCCTCGCTCGGGGCGTCCGCGTCGGTGATCACCATGTCCAGGTCGGTCACCGGACAGACGTGACCGAGGCCGGTACGGCCGAACTTGGCCCCGGCGCAGACCGCGACGATCCGCTGCGCCGAGGCGATCATTGCCTGCTTGACCGCGATTTCGTCCAGATCGTGGGCGGTCAGCCCGTGCTCGACGGAGATGCCGCAGACGCCGAGGACGGCGGTGTCCACCCGCAGTGTGCGCAGCGAGTTCTCGGTGAGGGGGCCGCTCAGGCTGAGCGCGCCGGGTGTGCTCCGGCCGCCCGGGACGAGCAGTTGTACGTCGGGCGCGTCGCCGAGGACCCGGGCCGCGTGCAGGTCGAGCGGGACGACGGTGACCCGGCGGCGGGCCAGGACGCGGGCGATGGCCAGGCCCGTGGTGCCGCTGTCCAGGATCAGCGATTCGCCGTCGGTGACAAGCGAGTCCAACTCGGCGGCGATGCGGCGTTTGCTCTCGGTCGCCTCGTGCTCCCGGACGCCGAACGGCAGTACCTCGCCACGCAACATCAGGCTCACCGCGCCACCCCGCACCCGCCGCAGCACACCGCGCTCGGCGAGTTGGTCGAGATCGCGGCGGATGGTCATCTCGGAGCAGCCGGTCTCCTCGGCCAGCTCCGCGACCGTGACGCGCTCCGTTGTACGCATCCGTTCAATGAGCGTTTGTTGACGTTCCGCACTTTCCATGCGTTCAATCAAACGTATCGGATGTTCGAAAGTCAACGGAGGGAGCGCCCATGGGTACCCGATGGATCGTTTTCGACTTCGGCGGGGTCATCTGTGTCCCGCCCTCCGACGCGGCGAGCGAGGCCCTGGCCGGTGTCGTCGGAGTCACGGCGGCGGAGTTGTGGTCGGCGTACTGGCCGGATCGCATCGACTACGACGCGGGCACGGTCGATGCCGCCGGGTTCTGGCACGGGGTGTGCGCCCGGTTGGGCCGTCCGACGCCGGACGCGGCCGGGCTCGGCCGACTGGTGGCCGCCGACCTCGCGGTCTGGATGGACATGAACCAGGACACCCTCGACCTGTTGGCCGAATTGGCCGAGTCGGCGGGCGACGCCGACCCCGGTCTCGCGCTGCTCTCGAACGCCCCGATCGAAATGGCCCGGCACATCGAGGAGCAGGACTGGTCAGGGCTGTTCCGGCACCGGGTGTTCAGCGCGGACCTGGGTCTGGCCAAGCCCGACGCGCGTATCTATCTCCACCTGTGCGAACGGCTCGACGCGCGCCCCGACCAACTGTTGTTCATCGACGACCGACCGGAGAACGTGACGGCGGCCCGAGCCCTGGGCATCGAGTCCCTCCACTACACGGACACTCCGACGCTGCGCGCCGACCTCGCCCGGCTCGGGATCACCGCTGCCGCTTCGTCGCACCTCTAGGGAGCCCGCCGGGGTTGGGTCGCCGGGCCCGGTGCGCTTCGGAGAGTGGGCGCACCGGGGCCCGGCGTCGGCGGGGTCGGCTACAGGCGGGGGTCACGCCTGCTTGGCTTCGATTTCCAGGACGATGGTGATCTTGTCGCCGACCGCCGCGCCCGCCGCACCGCCGGTGACGCCGAAGTCGCTGCGGCTGATCTCGGTGGTGGCGGTGAAGCCGGCGACCGGGCTACCGTCGAAACCGGTGCCGAAGCCGTTCAGTTCGAGCTCGAGGGTGACCGGCTTGGTCACGCCGCGCAGGGTCAGGTCGCCGTCGACCTGGTAGACGAGCGCGGACTCGGCACGCACACCGGTGGAGGTGAAGGTCAGCGTCGGGAATCCGTCCGTGTCGAGGAAGTCCTCGTTGCGGATGTGGTCGTCGCGCATCTTGTTGTTGCTGTTGACCGACGCGGTCTCGATGGAGGCGGTGACCGAGGACTCCAGCGGGTTCTCGGCGGTGACGATCGAGCCCTCGAAGGTGTCGAAGCGCCCGCGGACCTTGGCGACACCGAGGTGACGTACCGAGAACGAGACGTCCGAGTGGACCGGGTCGATGGTCCAGTTGCCCGCGATGTAGCCGGGGATGGTCTCGACGGAGGTGGTCATGGGAACTCCTTGGAAGTGTTGCGGTGGGGTGGACCGGCCCGCCGCGATGTTCCGCGCCGGGTTTGTTGAACGCTCAGCAACATAGCACCCATAAGTTGAGGATTCAACAAGTCTTATGCTGTTCCCATGAACGACGACGATCGGCTGACCACGTCCGAGCGCGAGATCTGGCGCTCGTACTTCACCGGGACCAGGGAACTCGCCGCCCACCTGGACCGGCGGATGCGCCGCGAGGCGGGCATGCCGATGACGTACTTCGAGATCCTGGGCCTGCTCGCCGAATCGCCGGATCATCGGATGCGGATGAGCGAACTGGCCGCCGCGTCGTTGTCGTCCAGTAGCCGGCTGTCACACGCCGTGACCGCCATGGAGAAGTCCGGATGGGTCTCCCGGGGCCCCGCCGAGGGGGATCGGCGAGGCTGGGTCGCACATCTGACCGATGCCGGCCTGGCCGCGCTGGCGGAGGCCGAGCCGACCCACGCGGCCACCGTGCGGGAACACGTGTTCGACACGTTGACGCCGCGCCAGGTGGCCTCGATGGCCGAGATCGGCCGGACCATCCGGGACGGCCTGAGCGGGGTCTGCGCGAGCGCCCGGGCGGAGGCGGCGGGGGTGGACGGATCCGAAGCCGAAGCCGAGGCCGGGCCCGAGGCCGGAGCGGGTGCCGGGATCGGCGCCGGTGCCGGTGCCGGCGTCGAGATGGAGGAGATCGACACCGGGATGGACTGTCCGCTGGACGGCTCGGAGTAGGCCGGGGTGGGCGGGGGAGGCTGGGCGTCCCGGCCTGCCGACCCCTATCCGTGCGCCCGCGTGCCGATCACGACCGTGGCGTACAACTCCTCGGACTCGACCACCCGCGTACGCAGGCCGGCGGCGCGGAACACCTCGACCGTCAGCGCCGTCTGCCGCTCGCTGGTCTCGACCAGCAGCCCGCCGCCGGGGGCGAGCCAATCCGGCGCCGCCGCGGCGACCCGACGTTGCACGTCCAGGCCGTCCGAGCCGCCGTCCAGCGCCACCCTGGGCTCGTGGATCCGGGCCTCCGAGGGCAGCAGTTGGATGTCCTCGGTGGGCACGTAGGGGGTGTTGGCGATCAGGACGTCGATCCGGCCGCGCAGCGACGCGGGCAACGGTTCGTACAGGTCGCCCTCGTACACCCGATCCGCCGCGATGTTGCGCCGCGCGCACCGCACCGCGGCCGGGTCGATGTCGGCGGCGTACACCTCGACGCCGGCCACCTCGGCCGACACGGCCGCGCCCAACGCGCCCGAGCCGCAGCACAGGTCGACCACGACCGCGCCCGGACGGGCCAGCGCGACGGCCTGTTCGACCAGGAACCCGGTACGCCGGCGCGGGACGAAGACGCCCGGGTCGACGGCGATCCGCAGGTCGCGGAACTCGGCCCAGCCGAGCACGTGTTCCAGCGGGAGGCCGGCCACCCGGCGATCCACCATGGCGGCGAGCTCGGTGGGATCGCCGGCGGTGGAGACGAGCAACCGCGCCTCGTCCTCGGCGAATACACAACCGGCGGCACGAAGCGTGGCAACGATGGGCGCCATCGACGAAGTCGAGGAGATCGAGGACGTCGGGAACGGTGCGGCGGAGGAATCCGACATGAGAGCCTTGGAGCCTTTCGGGATGCCGAAGGGTGCTCTCGCGGGCTCACCTATGCCAGGAGGCCGCACGGTCGTGGAAGGAGAGCACCCGACCTGAAACAGCGGTAATGGGTCCCACCTCCTCGACGTCGAGTCCGATCCGCGCCCCGAACCGGGCGCGGCGGCAACACTACCCGACGGGGCTCGGCGCGTACGCCGGGGTTCCGTCACGTACGCCGCCGCCCGTGCCACGTACGCCGCCGGCCGTTTTCGTACGCCCCGCCCGTGCCGCTACGCCGGAGGCAGGGACGCGGATGGTCCGTCGACGGCTTCGCCGCGCCGATCGACGCCGACCAGGACCAGGCCGCCCAGAACGAGCGCGCCGGTGCCCAGGAAGGCCGCCGGGTAGCCGGTGGCGCCGATCACCACGCCGACGCCGACCGCGCCGATGCCCATGCCCGCGTCGAAGGCGAGGTTCCACAACGCGCTCACCCGACCGAAGTCGTGCGGGCCGACCCGCTCGAACATCAACGACTGGGTGACGTTCTGGGCCACCCCGAAACCGGTGCCGAACACGGCGGCGCCGACGAGTACGATGACCGGATCGGCCGGGCGGGCCAGCAGCGCGACGCCGATCGCGACGGCCGCGATCGAGGGCCCGAACAGCCGGGCGTGGCCGTGCCGATCGCCGAAATGCCCGGCCCACCAGCGGGCCGCCGGCGTGGTCGCGGACTGGACCAGCATGGCGATGGTCACCAGGGTCAACTCACTCGACGACACCGCGAGCGGCAGGAACGTCACGACCACCCCCGCCGCCAACGTGCAGCCCGCGAACGTCACGGCGGGCCGGGCCAGCGCACCCGTCCGCAGTCCGCCCAACACGCCGCCGCGCGCACCCGAGGGCGCGGGCCGGTTCGTGGGCAGCGCGATCGCGGCGCCGAGCGCGCCCAGGCAGCACCCGGTCGCGATCGCGAACACGGCGGTGTAGCCGAGGTGTTCGCTCATCCACAGGCCGAGGGGCAGGCCCAGGATGCCCGGTACGCCGACCGCCGCGCCGTACAACCCGAGCCCTTCGCCGCGCCGTTCGGCCGGAACCAACTCGGCGGCCAGCGCGGTGCCGACCACCATCACGATGCCGAGCCCGGCCCCGCGCAGCAGACACACCCCGACCACCAGCGGCACCGCGGCCGACCACGCGAGCGCCATCGTGGGCGCGCCGAGCAGCACCAACCCGAGCACGAACACGGCCCGATAGCCGAACCGGGCCGTCAACGCCGGCACCGCGACCTCGGCCGCCACGGTCGACACCATCAACGCCCCGGTGACCACCCCGGCCGCCCCGGCACCGGAGCCCGAGCCCGAACCGTCGGCCACATACAGCGGAACGACCGACAGCAGCAGATAGAAGCCGACCATCGCACCACAGGCTGCGATGATCGTGGCCACCATGGCCCGGGTCAGGATCGGCCCGGGCGACCCCCCGTCGAGCGAACACTGCACAGGCGCGGTCATGGAAACCCCTTCGAACTTCGACCCGATCCGACCCCACCGACACTGCCGTCCGCACCCCCGACCCCACATCGGGCAAACTCCCCGACCGGCCCCCGAGATCGCCCTAGATGTGTTGCCCACGCCGGCCGGTGCCCCCGCACGGGTACCGCTCCGGGCCGGATCACGACCCGGCGGGTGGGACGGGTGGCGGTGACATGCTGGGGACGTGGACAACGATCGGGGTGAGCGGGGCGGGGCGGGCCTGGTGGGGCGGGTCCGGGAGCTGGACGTGTTGGGGCGGGCCTGGGAGGAGGCCGGGGCGCAGGGGGCGCTCGTCGTGCTCGTTCGCGGCGATGCGGGGATCGGGAAGTCGCGGCTGGTCGAGGAGTTCGCGGCGGGGCCGCCGGCGCGGTCCCGGGCCCGGGTGGTGCGCGGTGGGTGTCTGGACATGGGGCCGGACAACCTTCCGTTCGGGCCGTTCGTCACCGCGCTCCGCCGGCTGACGCGCGACCTCGGGACGACCGCGACCGCCGCGCTCCTGCCTGCCGCCGGCCGCCGGGGAGTGGCCCGGCTGTTGCCCGAACTCGGCGATCCCGTACCCGAGTCCGATCCCGACCTGGGTCGGGCTCGGTTGTTCGAGGAGGTCCTGATCCTGCTGGAGCGGGCCGCCGAGGAGCGTCCGCTCCTGCTCGTCCTGGAGGACCTGCACTGGGCCGACCGCTCCACCTGCGAACTGCTCGCGTTCCTGGCCCGCAACCTCGACCAGCCCGGCGTACTCGTGCTCGGCACCCACCGCCCGGTCGCCCCGCACGGCGACGAGCCGTTCGCCGCGCTCCCCGGCCTGCTCGCCCGGCTCCCCAACACCCGCACCCTCGACCCGGCCCCGCTCGGCCGCGCCGAGGTGGCCCGCCAACTCGCCGACCTCATCGGCCGGCCGCCGGATCCCCGACACGTGGAACGTGTCCTGTGCCGCAGCGAGGGCAATCCGCTGTTCGTCGAGGCCCTGGCGAACACCCGAGCCGAACCCGACGCGGACACCGCCGGCGAAACCCCGGCGCCGCTGCGCGAGTTGCTGCTGGCCGGCGTACACCGCGTCGGCCCGCCCGGCCGTCGCCTCCTGCGTATCGCGGCCGTTGCCGGAACCACCGTCGGCCACGCCCTCCTCCACACGATCAGCGCCCTCGACGCCGCGACGGCCATCCCGGATCCGGACCTGGACGCCGGCGATATCGACGACGCGCTGCGTGCCGTGATCGACGCCCGGCTGCTGCTCCCGACCGGCGACGGCTACACGTTCCGGCACACGCTGATTCGCGACGCGGTCTACCACGACCTCCTCCCGGGCGAGCGGATCCGGCTGCACGCCCGGTGCGCACGGGCGCTGACCGCCGATCCCGCGCTCGCGCCCGAGGGCCGGGCCGCCGCCGAATCGGCCGCGCACTGGTACGCCGCCGGGGACCGGCCCCGCGCCTTCGCCACCGCCTGGCGTGCGGCGGGCGCGGCCGGTGCGGCCTGTGCCTACGCCGAGCGGCTGGCCATGCTGGAACGTGTCCTGGAGCTGTGGGACGCCGTTCCCGACCCGGCGGGGGACCTGGGCGTGGACCGGATCCGCGTGCTCGAACTCGCCGCCGACGCGGCCGCCCACGGCGGCGCCGCGCACCGCGCCGAGATCCTGCTCACGAAGGCCCTGCACCTGCTCGACCCGGCCCGGGAGCCGGAACGCACGGCCCTGGTCCTGGCGAGCCGGGCCGCCGCGCGGGAGCACACCGGCCGGGACGCGCTCCCCGACCTGGAACGTGCGGTGGGGCTGGCCACCGGTGACGAGGCGACGCCGGTGCGGGGCCGGCTGCTCGCGTCCCTGGCCGGCATCCTCGCCGCACGCGGCCGGGACGCGGACGCCGACCAGTACGCCCGGGACGCGCTCCGGCTCGGCGAGGCGGCGGCGGACGCCTCGGTCCGGGCCCGGGCGCTGACCACGTCGGCGATGTTGGCCGCCCGGCACGGCGAACTCGCGGCCGCAGTGGGGCTGTACGGGCAAGCCGCGCACATCGCCCGGGACGCCGGGTGCGACGACGACCTGCTCGCCGCGATCGCGGGCGAGGCGGACGCGCTCCAGGCGGCGGGCGAACACGAGCGGGCCGCCGAGGTGGCCCGGCGGGGTGTGGCCACCGCGCGCGACCTGGGCCTGGCCCGTTCGCGCGGAACGCTGCTGGCCGCCAACCTCGCCGAACCGCTGGTCTCGCTGGGCCGCTGGGCGGAGGCGGTGGAGATCGTGACCGACGCAATCGCCCTGGATCCGCCGCCGGTGTATCGGGCCTGGTTGTACGTGGTGCGCGCCGAACCGGCCGCCGCCGTCGGCGCGCACGACGTGGCGGCCGACGCGTTGCGTGAGGCCCGGGCCGCGCTGGGGGCTCCGCACGGGCAGGAGACGTGCCTGGAGGTGGACGTCCTGGCCTGCCGGCTCGCCTTCGCGCGCGACGACCTGGTCGAGGCGGAGCGGCTCGCCGCACACATCCTGTCCGACCACGACCTCACGCTGAGTCGACGCTACGCGTGGCCATTCCTGGTGGTCGCCCAACGGATCGCGCAAATCCGCCTCGCCCAAACCCTACGCGCACCGACCACCCAAGCCGAAAGCACCGACCGCATAGCCCAACTCCGGGCACTGGCCGCCAAGTTGCCCACCGCAGGCCCCCTTCAAGCAGCCCACCGCGCGACATTCGAAGCCGAGGCCGGCCTGGCCACCTGGCCCGACGCAATCGCGGCCTGGCAGGCGATCGGCCAACCCCATGCCCTGGCCGAAACCCTGCTGAGCGCGGCCACGGCGTCCCTGACCACCGGAAACCGACCCACGGCCGCCACCTACCTCCAACAAAGCGCGACCCTGGCCGACCAACTGGGCGCCACCCCGCTACAAACCCGAATCACCCACCTGTCCACCCGCAGCCGCCTCCCGACAACCCCCGAACCCCCCGCCCCACCCACCAACCCCGGAACCCAGCTGGGCCTGACGGCCCGCGAATTCGAGGTCCTCTCCCTACTGGCCCAAGGTCACACCAACCGCCAAATAGCCGAACTCCTCTTCATCTCCACCAAAACCGCCGGAACCCACGTCTCCAACATCCTCACCAAACTCCCCGCAAAATCCCGCACCCAAGCCGCCACCCTGGCCCACAACCTCAACCTGTTCCCAGCCCCACACAGCCCCGCCCCATAAACCTCCAAACGCGTTTGCGCCGGTCAAGCGTGAAGTCCGGCGCCGTGACGAACCGATCGGTGTCGGTAAATGCGGTGTCGGCCCGCGCGTTGCGCCGGAGCAGCGCCCCCTCCAGCACCGCGAACACGGCCGCGCGCAGTTTGGCCCTGGCCTCGGTCCGCAACGCCGCCGGATGGAGGAACTCGGAGAAGCGACCCTCACTCGGATCGCCCGTCGGCATGCTGTCGTAGCCGTGAGGGAGGATCACGGCGGCTATCGAACGCTGCGGCGGTGACCACCCGCCGATGACCCCACTGTCGAAGGGGAGAGGCATGGCGACCTCGCTGTACGACCCGGCCGCCCTCGTCGTCAAGGGGCCGGTGTCCGCACATACCTGCCCCGGACCCACGACACGGCGCGGCCGGCCCACCGTGCCCCGCACCGCGGCCGACTCCCGCCACCAGCCCCCTCAGCCCATCCGGCGGCGGCCGACTCGCCAACGCCACCAACCCCCTCAGCCCATCCGGCGGCGGCCGACTCGCCAACGCCACCAACCCCCTCAGCCCATCCGGCGGCGGCCGACTCGCCAACGTCACCAATTCCCTCAGCCCGTCCGGCGTTTGAGGACGGCAAGCGGTCCCGGGCTCATCACACGGCGCGGCGGGCCCATCGTGCCCGCACCGCAGCGGACTCGCCGGCAGCACCAAATCCAGCCCGTCCGGCGCTTGAGGACGGTAAGCCGCTCGGGGCTCACGACACGGCTCGGCCGGCCCACCATGCCCCGCGACGGGTTCACCACACGCAACAGGGCGCGCCGACTCCTACGGCCACCGATGCCCCGCCGCGCCGCCGTCCCAACCTCGCGGCCGGCCCCGGACATCCAACAGGTCCTCCACGAACTCCGGCACCCGCAGGCCACCGTCCGCGTCCCGCGCGCTCCGCGCATCACCCGCACCGCCCGCCCCCCGCCGACGGTCGATCGACCTGACGTTCTCCCACGCCCAGGCCTCCGTCCCCGCCATGCGATGGTGCATCGCCGAAACGCAGCGCCGCAGCACCAGATCGGCAGCCGGATCCGCCAACGCCGCCGCGCTCCCGCCCCCCTGCAACGCCCGGCGCGCGCTCAGGAAGTCGGCCACCCGATCCTGGATCCGCGCGGCCACCGCCGACTCCGCGTGCGCACGACCCACATGCTCCGTGTACGCCAGCACGCCGACCAGATCGGTGGCCGCATCCGCCCCGGCGCCCGCTCCGGAATCCGCCCCGCACCCCGCCCCGGAACCCGCACTGTCCCGCGACGCGTAGTAGTCGCTCGTCCAAGAGACCACGTCCGCCTGGGCGTTCCGCACATCGTCATACGCCGCCCCGTCCCGAATCACCACCGGCAGTTCCCCGCCCGCCATGTACTCGTCCAGCAGCAGACACGGGAACTGCCCACAGGCGAACCGCCGATGCCGCACATACGCCTCGACCCCACCCGCGTGATCCCGCCCCGCCGTGCGCGGCCCGCCCGGCGGACGCGGCAACACGTGTCGCAGCGTCTCCAGACCCTCGACCACGAACCGCTCGCGCCAATCAGCGCTCATGGCCGGATACACCTGCCCCAGGATGTCCGCGAGCGCCCGCGCCATCGGCCCGGCGGCGGGATCGGCGCGGCCCGTGCGGTATACCGGCTCGACCTGGGCGGTCAGGTGCTCCCGGCCGGCTACGGTGCGTTCGTCCGGTTCGGCGTAGCGGTCGTGCGTGAGGAACTGCCAGGCGATGAACTGCGCGTACAGCACCAGCCGGTCGGGCTCGGCGTCGGGGTGCGTATAGGCCGCGAGGTCCCCGAGTCGCGCGCCGACCAGCCGTTTCTCGGCGTCGGCGTGGTCGAGCAGGTCGTGGCGTCGGGCCCAGTCGAGCAGCCGGCATTCCGCCTCGGGCGCGTGCGGATTGCGGTCGAGGGCGAACGGCAGCGGTATTCGCGGGGGGTGTGCCTCGACCATGGGGGACTCCATTCGTCGTCGAAGGGTGGTGCGGCTCCGGCGGTTCCGCGCGCTGCGAACCTTCCCGGCCACCACCGGCTCCCGAACGCGACGATGCCGGCGCCGAAGGCTTCGCACACCGATATCGTCCTATTCACCTCACGGTCTTCGTCGATCTGCTAGGGATCGCCCGAATCACCGCCGCCGGAGCGGGAGCCGGAACGGGAGCGGGTATCGACGCGAATGCCGGCACCCCCGTCGGTCAGGACGGAAGCAACGCCCCCACCAGTTCCGCGAATTCCTCCGGCGTCAGGATCCGCACGCCCAGTTGCTCCGCCTTGGCCCGCTTGGATCCGGCCTTGTCCCCGGCGACCACGAGCGCCGTCTTCTTGGACACCCCGGAGGAGGCGGTACCCCCGGCACGTTCGATCAACTCGTTCATCTCGTTGCGCGACAGCGCCGCGAGCGCACCCGTCATCGCCCCGGTCACCACGACGGCCATACCCGCAAGCGGCCCGGCCCCACCCGCGTCGCCCGACTCAGAGCCCGCCTCGCCACCCACCCCCGAAGCCACACCCGTCCCCGAAACCACACCCGCACCCGGCACCACACCCACCCCCGCACCTTGCACCACCCCGGGCTCGCTCATGTTCACCCCGGCAGCCACCAACTTGTCGATCACATCCCCGAGTTCGGCCAGTTCCGAGACGATCACCGCAGCCTTCCCGGGCCCGATCCCCTCGACCTGCGCCATCGCCTCCACATCGGCCGCACGGATCGCGTCCATCGTGCCGAAGTGGCGGGCGATCCGCCGAGACATCGAGCGCCCGGTCAACCGCACCCCCAGCGCGCACAACACCCGATTCAGCGGCTTGGTCCGGGCCTCCTCGATGCCCGCCATCAGCCGGTCGGCGATCTTGTCGATCCGGTCCAGGGCGAGGAACTGTTCGCGGGTGAGGGTGAACAGGTCGGCCACGTCCGCGACCGCGCCGGATTCGATCAGTTGCGTCACGATCCGGCCGCCGATGCCCTCGATGTCGAGTTGGTCGCGGCCCACCGCGTACAGGATCCCGGCGTGCAGCCCGCACGCGCGGCCCTGGGCGCACCGCCACCGCTGCTGCGAAGTGTCCACCTCACCGCCGCACTTGGGACACGCGGTGGGGAACTCGATCGGCGTCTCGGCGCCGGTGCGCGCGTGCACCAGCGGGGCCTCCACGCGCGGGATGATGTCGCCCGCCTTGTACACGCTGACCGTGTCGCCGATCATCAGCCCGCGTCGCTCGATGTCGGCCGGGTTGTGCAGGGTCGCGAAGCCGACGATGCTGCCGTCGATCTCGATCGGGTCCAGGATCGCGCGCGGAGCGATCACCCCGGTGCGGCCGACCGCCCAGTCGACCCCGAGGAGCCGGGTGATCTTGTGCACGGCGGCCAGCTTGTACGCGATCGCCCAGCGCGGCGCGCGGGTGCCGCTGCCGGCCTCGGCCTGGTCGGCGGCGGCGTCGGCCTTGATCACCACGCCGTCGATCCCGAACGGCAACTCGGCGCGCAGCGCCGCGATTTCGTCCACCACCGCCTGGACCTCGGCGATCGTGGCGCACACCCGAAGCCGCGCCGCGGTACGCCCGGTGGTGAGCACGCCCAGCGCCTCCACCCGGCCCATCACCGCCGAGTGGTCGGCTGTGCGCAACTCGGCCGCGAACGTGCTCTCGTCGTCGGGCAGCGGCAGCGCCACGTAGCCGAAGAAGGTCATCGGGATCACGTACGGCCGGTCCTTGGCCCGCAGCGTCCCGGCCGCACCGCCGCGCGGATTGGCGAACACACTCGCGCCGTATTCCCGGCGGATCTCGTTGGCCGCCTCGAACTGCTCGGCGGTGAGCAGGACTTCGCCGCGCACCTCGATCGAGACCGGCTCGGCCAACCGCTCGGGCAGACCGACGATGGTGCCGATGGCGTGCGAGACGTCCTCCCCGGCGATGCCGTCGCCGCGGGTGATCAGCCGGTCGAGCCGGCCCTCGCGGTAGCGCACCGCGACCGCGAGGCCGTCCATCTTCGGCTCGACCGTCAGCGCGGCCGGCGCCCGGCCCAACCGGCGCTCCAACGAGGCGGCCCACGCGGTCAGCCCTTCCGGGGCGAACACGTTGTCCAGGCTCAGCATCGGCACCGTGTGCGGCACGTCCCCGCCGGGCAGCGCGCCCGCGGCGACCTTGCCCACCGGCGATTCGGCGACCGCGTGCTCGGGGTGCGCCCGCTCGTACGCCTCGATCCCGCGCAGCAGCCGGTCGTAGGTGTCGTCGTCGACGGTGGACTCGGCGCCGCCGTAGTAGGCCCGCGCGGCGTCGGCGACGGCCGCGACGGCCCGGTTGTACGCGTCGAAGTCGGCGAGAACGGCGGCCGGCGCCGGGGTGTCGATCATGCGCACATGCTCTCGAACAGCACCGACATCACTCCGCGCCGACATCACCCCACGGGCACCTCCGCCGCCCCCGGGCCCGCCCGCAGGCCCGCCGTCAGGCTCAGCGTCACCGTGATCGACATCCCCGCCATCACCACCATCGCGGTGCTCGGCGATGTCACCTGCGCGATCCCGCCCGCGAGCGACGCGCACACCCCCTGCATCGCCACCATCCCGGACGCGTGCAGCCCCAGCGCCTGGCCGCTCAGCTCGTCCGGCGTCATGGCCATCAGCCGTTCCTGGAACAGCAGGCTCGCCGAGTAGCCGACCGATGCGATCGCGACCACGATCAGCGCGAGCGGCAGCGCCGGATCCGTCACGAACACCAGGTACGGCGCGGCCAGCAGCAGCAACATCGGTGGCCCGAGCCGGTGCCGCCACGGCCCCGGCACGAACCGGCCGCCGAGCACGTCCCCGGCCAGCATGCCCAGCGCCGCCGCCGCGAACAGCAGTCCCGCGTGGTCGGGTTCGAGCGGGATGAACAACGACTCGCAGCCGACGACCAGCCCGTTGGGCACCCACAGTGCGAGGTAGACGTAGCGGCGCGGTTTCACCGACCACAACAGCGCGTTGTTGCGCCACGTCTCGGCCACCGACGGCCGACCGGCCGCGCGCGGCGGCCGAGCCGCCAGTCCGCACCGCGACACCACCGCCGCGAGCAGGTACAACCCGGCCCCCACCAGGAGCGTGCCGCGCGCGGACAGCGCGGTGACCAGCACGGCGCCGAGCGAGTAGCCCAGGATCTGTACCGTCCCGTTGCTCATGTTGAGCACCGACCGGCCGAGCAGGTAGCCGTCCCGGGGCAGGATCTCGTTCAGCAGCCCGAAACGCACCCCACCGCCCACCGCGGCCACCGCACCCTGGCCCAACACGACGGCGAACAGCGCCCACAGCGGCATCCCGGGCAGGGCCAACGCGGCCGTGCCCAGGGCGAACACCAGACCCGTCGAGGTCAACGCGGCCCGGGGCGGCAACCGATCCGCCGCCGACATCAGCGCGGTCGCCCCCACCACCTGCGCGAGCGACCCGCCGAACATGCCGAGCGCGGCCAGCAGCGGCGAGCCGGTCCGGTCGAAGACCAGGGTGCCCAGGGCCAGTCCGCTGACCGTCATCGCCGCCAGATGCGCGGATGTGGCGGCGAACAGCGGGGTGTACTCCGGTGTGCGGAACAGCTCTCGGTAGGTGCGCATGGCGAGAGCTTCGAGGCATCCGAGCCCGGGGCGTTACTGTTTCGCCGGGAGGCGAAAGCATGGGGTGGTGGCAGGTCGACGCGGATACCCTCGCGGGCAGCCGCTTCACCGTTTCACCCCTGGCCGAGGTCACCGCGACGCTGAAGACCCTGGAGCGCGGTACGGCCCGCCACCCCGGCGAGGGCGCCTGGCTGGCCGCGCACCTGCCCGCCTACCGGGCCCGGCTCGCCGCCGACCCGATCACCGCGCTGCTGCTGCGCATCGGCTACGGCGGCAGTTGGAACGCCGACTTCCTCACGCCCCCGCCGACCCGCGACCCGGAGCCGAGCTTCGACACGGAACTGGAACGGGTCCGGGCCGCCTCCGCCGCCGACACCCGGGCGAACCTGGAGGTGTCGATGGGCGGCCCACTGCCGCCCGCGCTGCGGCGCGACGACCTCGCCGCGCGCGCCGCCGACATCCTGGACTGGGTCTGGAGCGGGGTGGTCCGCCCCGACTGGCCGCGCCGCCGCCGGATCATCGAGGCCGACATCATCGCCCGCACCGATCGACTCGGCCGCGGCGGCTGGGCGGCGGCGCTGGACGACCTGCGCCCGGGCATGCGCTGGCTGGGCGCGAGCCGACTGCGGATCAACGCGTACGACTACCCGCCGCGCGATCTCGGCCGGGCGCGGCTGTCGTTCGTCCCGGTCACCCCCGGGCGCGGCTGGGTGGCCTGGGACGAGGCCCGGCACTACGCGGTGGTCTACCCCTGTTCCGGCGTGCTGGCCGACGGCCCCCGACCGGCCGCGGCCGATGCGCTGGCCCGCCTCCTCGGCGCCGGCCGGGCCGGCGTACTGATCCGCCTCGACACGCCCAAGAGCACCAGCCAACTGGTCGCGCTCACCGGACAGGGCCTGGGCTCGGTCGGCCGCCACCTGCGGATCCTGCTGGACGCCCACCTGGTGCTGCGCCGCCGCGCCGGCCGCTCCGTCCTGTACTACCGCTCCCCGACGGGCGAGGCCCTGATCGCCGCCCAGACATCGCGATGACCGGGCGCCGGCCCCGAACCGGGCGATGCGGCGACCCCCGCCCCCGCCGATGCGCCACCATGGCCCGATGAGGATCGAACCCGTCACCCCGTTGGCGCCGCGCGGGATCCGGCACGTGGTGCTCACCCAGCGCTGGAGCGAACTCACCTTTTTGCACTGGCCCGTGTCGCCCGCCGAGGTCGCCCCGCTGCTCCCCGAGGGCACCCGGCCCGACGTGCTCGACGGGGTGACCTACGTCGGCCTGGTCCCGTTCCGGATGGTCGACGTCGGTCTGCTGCGGCTGCCGCGCGTCCCGTGGCTGGGCACCTTCCCGGAGACCAATGTGCGGTTGTACTCCGTGGACGGCGCCGGCCGTCGCGGCGTCGTCTTCCGCTCCCTGGAGGCCGCCCGCCTGCTGCCGGTGCTGACCGCCCGGGCCACGCTGCGCCTGCCCTACCGCTGGGCCCGGATGCGGATCGAGCGCGCCGGCGACCGGGTGCGCTACACCACCTGCCGGCACCGCCTCGAGGGCGCGCCGCACGCGGCGACGGTCGAGGTCCGCGTCGGCGCGCCGGTGACCGAACCCGGCCCGCTGGAACACTTCCTGACGGCGCGTTGGGGCCTGCACACCTCGGTCGCCGGCCGCACCCTTTACCTGCCCAACGCGCATCCGCAGTGGTCGCTGCACCACGCCGAGGTGCTGCACCTCGACGAAAACCTGATCGCCGCCGCCGGCCTCCCGAACATCACCGGCGCCCCGACCAGCGCGCTTTACTCCCCGGGCGTACCCGTACGCTTCGGCCCACCCGTCACGGTCACCCCCGACACCTGACCGACACCCGCAACCCGGGTCGGGTCCGAAGGCGCTCGCGGCCACGAACGCCGCCTCGCGCAACGCCCGGCCCAGGTGGTCCGGGACGGCGTCTCCGAGCCCGAACGCCGGCCCGACCACCGACTCGGAGCCGGCCGGGAACAGCCGCCGGCGGAGCGACCGTCGAGTCAGCCGGGCAACGCGGGCGCCCGCCACGACGTTCCTATGCGGCACCGCCCCGCGGCCACCGTCGATCCACCGATCGGACCGGCGGTGACCGCTCCGGAGGGCGCGGCCACCCCCGAGCCCTCCGGAGCCCCGGCCGACCATCGACCGGCCGTGCCACGCCCACACCACCCGAACACCGACGCGCACCCGCGCAACCCCACGCGGATACCACCCGCGCATCCCGCAGCCCGGCGACTCGAACCGCTGTCGACGCGCGCACCACGACTCGGCGCCCCGAAAGCGCGCCAGTGCGCGAGTGCGTGTGCGCACGCCGAATTGCCCGGCCACGGTCGACCGGTGACCGCATACGGATCACGGATTGTCGATGTCGGTTTCAGTCCGCTCGACCGACGACGCGGTCGACGCCCCGATGCGAATCCCCCTTCGAGGCCCGATCCGGATCACGGCCGAATCGGTGTCGCTCCCCGGGCGAAGCCCGGCAGCGCATCCCCATCGTCCCCACCCTCCCCACACTCCCGGGTCACGCGGTCCCCACCGCGAACCCCACCGCCTACCGGGCCAATCCCTCCCGCAGGCGTTCGATGTCCTCGGCGTCCTTGGCCCGGCGCGGTCGGTGCGGTCGCCAGACCGGGGTCATCAACTTGATCTCGATCTGGGCCTCGGGCGAAATGATCGGACACGACACCCCGGCCAACTTCCCGGGGGGAGCGTCGAGCATCCCGTCCGGCCAGCGGGCGCCCGCCCACGGTCCGCCGGCCACGATCACGTGGCCCTCCGGGTCGCGGGCCAGGAAGGCAAAACCCAATTCCACGTCTCCCGTCGTGTAATCGAGCTGCTGTTCGGCCGGTGCCCGGGCCAACCGCACGAAGCCGCGCGCGGCGAACGCGACCGTGAGCGCCGGGGCGTCCTCGGCCCACGCGAACCAGTCGACGTCCACATGCTCCCGGGTGATCCGGCCGAGGTAGAAATCCATCGCCCAACCGCCGCGCAACCAGACCTCGATACCCAATTCCCGGGCCAGGTCCTGGACTTCGACGATCAGTGCGAGCTGTTTGTCGGCATCCGACGACACAGTCATGGGTTTACCGTAGAGCGCCCGAATCCCGCCTCGGCACCGTCTCGGCCGGCCGTCATCTACCCGTGACCGAAACGGACGTCGATCGTGGTTCCGGCCACGTGCCGGACTCACCCCCACCCACCGGACACCACCGGAATCGGCCATCGCCCCGATCGCCCCGCCGGAGTACCGACACGGAACAACCACGAGGTCCCCGGCCTGGCATCACCCCACGCGCCGACGACACCCACCCTCGACCGAGTGTCCGAATATCGCCGCCCAACACCCCTGCCCCTGGGTCGCCGAGCAATCACACACAGTCATCACTCATTCCGAGACGTCCGTCCCGCCGGTACGCCTCCACCTCCGCCGCCGTCGGCGGATCCGCGCCCGGCCGGGAGCAGGTGAGCGCCGCGATCGACGAGGCTTCGACGAGCAGTTCGGCCAGGGTTGACGGGTCGAGGTCGCGAACCCCGTTCGGGCTCAGCAGATCCCGCCGACGAAGCGCGTCCAACAGCCCGGCCGTGTACGCGTCGCCCGCGCCGACCGTGTCCACCACCCGCACCGGCACGGCCGGGATCGTCGCCCGGCCGGCCCGGCAGACCCCGTACGCACCCTCGGCCCCCCGGGTCACCACGACCAGACCCGGCCCCCGGCGCAGCCACTCGTCCGCCACTTCGCGGAACGATCGCGCCGGATACAGCCATTCCAGGTCCTGATCGCTGACCTTGACCAGATCGCACAGATCCACCAGCGCCTCGATCCGCGCCCGAGCCGCCTCCGGTTCGCCCATCAGGGACGGCCGGCAGTTCGGGTCGTACGACACGAGCGCGCGGCGCCCGGCGTGCGCGGCGGCCAGCAACTCCCGTACCGTCTCGGCCCCCGGCGCCAGGGTCGCCGCGATCGATCCGGTGTGCACGCACCGTGAGTCGGCAGGCACCCGCACCGTCGCGGGCAGATCCCACACGATGTCGAAGGAGTAGTCGGCCACCCCCGCCGCGTCCACTCGCGCGTGCGCCACGCTCGTCGACCCCGAGCGCACGCCCTCCGGCGCCGGCACCACCCCGCTCGCGGCCAGGTGCGCGGCCAGCAACTCGCCGTACTCGTCCTTCCCATAACGGGTGATCAGCCGCACCGGCACGCCGAGCCGACCCAGGCCGACCGCCACATTGGCCGGACTGCCGCCCGGATGGGCGACGGGCGCGCCGCCCTCGGTCCGGACCAGATCGATCAACGCCTCGCCGATCACCGTGATCACGGCCGAACCTCCCTCGTCGTACGCCGACCTCGCGTCTTGCCCGGTCACGGCCCCACCTCGCCCGATCCCCGGGGGATGAGCCGGGTGCGCATGTGTACGTGCTGGACCGGGGTCGGATCCCCCGCCAGCCGCCGGAACAACAACTGCGCGGCGGCCTGTCCGAGGCCGGACGGATCCTGGGCGATCACGGTCACCGCCGGCGTGAGCATGTCGGCGAGTTCGAAGTCGTCGAAGCCGACCAGGGCCGGCTGTACCGGGGAGCGGCGGATCTCGCGCACCGTCTCGACCGTGAACCGGCTGTTCCCGCAGAACACCGCCGTCGCCGGATCGGCGCCGCCGAGCATCGCCCGCAACCACGCGCGCAGTTCCTCGCCGTACGGCGGCCCGTTGTACACCAGGCGTGGATCGATGTCGATGCCCGCCTCGGTCAACGCCTCGCGGTATCCGCGCACCCGCTCGCGCGCGGTGAAGATCTCCAGCCGGTCGCCGATGAAGGCGATCCGCCGATGCCCGTGCCGGACCAGATGCCCGACGCCGGTCCGGGCCCCGCCCACGTTGTCGACCAGGACCGTGTCCGCCTCTATGTCGCCCGGCGGCCGGTCGACGAACACGCACACCATGCCCGCCTCGATCTCCGGCAGCAGATAGGTATGGCTGCCGCTGGCCGGCACCACGATCAGCCCGTCCACCCGCCGGGCGCACAGCGCCAGCACGAGGTCGCGCTCCTTGTCCGGATCCTCCGCCGATGACGCGCTGAACAACACCGTGCCGTGCTGGTGCGCGATGTCCTGGATGGAGCGGGTGAGCGCGGACGAGAAGGGGTCCGCGGCGTCCTCCAGCACCAGGCCGATGCTGGAGGTGTGCCCGGAACGCAGCTGCGCGGCACTGTCGTTGCGGCGGAACCCGGTCTCGGCGACCGCCGCCCACACCGCCTGTCGCTTGACCGCGCTCACGTTCGGCTCGCCGTTGATCACCCGCGAGACGGTCTTGATCCCCACGCCGGCGAGGGCGGCCACGTCCTTCATCGTGGAGCGCCCGCGCCCGCGCGGTCGCTCCGGTGTCGTCGGGCCGGCCATCGCATTCCTTTCGGGCGACCGGGCTCACACCCGGCACTCACGGTGCGTGTTGCGTGTTGCGCGTGGGAAGGGGGACGGGACCGCGCTCACCCCACGGCCCGACGACGCAGCGCCTCCGCGATGGTCGGTGCGGACCGGAGCCGAGGCAGCAGGGTCGCCTGGACCGCGTGGTACGCGTCGGGCTTGCCCCGCCAGACGTCGGCCGAGGGCCGAGCGTCGGCGTCGAGTTCGTGATGCCAGCCGCCGTGCTCCCGGTCCAGGAATACGGCGTCGGCATGCTCCCACCACACTCGGTACCAGTCATCGTAGTCGGCGTCCCCCGAGGCCCGACGCAGCGCCGCCGCGGCCGCGATCGCCTCGGCCGCGACCCAGTGCATCCGGGTCCGGACCAGCGGTTTCCCCGACCAGTCGACGGTGTACACGAACCCCGGCCGACCGTCGGCGTGCCAACCCTCCCGCACCGCCGCGTCGAACAGCGCCACCGCGTCCGCGCGCAGCCACCCGGGCGGCTCCGGCAGCGCCTCGGCCAGCGTGATCAGCAGCCGGGACCACTCGAACCAGTGGCCCACGGTGGCGCCGTAGGGACGGAACGGGTCGGCGGGGCGCTCGCGGTTGTACTCGGGCAGGGGGGTCCAGTCCGCGGCGAAGTGTTCGATCAGCCGCCAGTGGTTGGCGCGGGCGTGCTCGTGCACCACCCGCTCGGCGATTCGCAGGGCGTGTTCGCGCCAGCGGGCCTCGCCGGTGGCGTCGGCGGCGGCCAGGAACGCCTCGACGGCGTGCATGTTGCTGTTGGCGCCCCGATACGGCTCGCCGACGGTCCAGGTCCGGTCCCAGGATTCCGCGCAGGCGCCGCGGTCTTCCTCCCAGAAGCGGCGCTCCACCACGTCGAGGGCCTCGGCGAGCAGCGCGGGTGCCTCGGGATGACCGGCGGCGCACGCGCTCGCGGCGGCCAGCACGACGAACGCGTGGTCGTACATCCGCTTGCCGTCCGGCCGTTCGGGGTCGGCATCGGCGTCGGCGTCGCCCGGCGCGGGTCGCCCGGCGCGATCCACGACCGGATGCCAGCCGCCGTACTCGTGGTCGCGCAGCGGCCCGGTCAGCGCCGCGATCCCATGCGCCACGAGCGCGCCCGCCTCGGCGGCGTCGAACGCCGACCCGCGCGCCTGCGCACGCAGTCGGGCCAGGGCGAACACGTGGGTCATCCGCGCGGTCACCCACGTGTGCACCACCCCGTCCGGCAGCGGCCGGCCGACGTCGTCGAGCCAACCGAAGCCGCCACCGGTCAACTTGGCGCCGGTCGCGAAGCGGATCAGCCGGTCGCATTCCGCGTCGAGCCGGGCCGTGTGCTCGGGGGAGTCCGGCCAGGGTTCCGGCCGGGGTTCAGCTGCCATGTGCCGCACGCTCCCTCTGACATCGTTGTCATGCGGACCGTACCCGTCGCACCCCGCGCTGTCGACATCCCGACCCGATCGTCCTCGGCGGCCATACGTTCGGCGGTACCTGTCGGGGCAATAACCGTAATACCCACCCGATTTCCGCCTCATTCGAGGCGGCGCAACCCCTGGACACCCGCCGGTGTGGCCGGCACTGTACTGACACCGTTGTCAGCAGCAGGCGGCGCGGATCCCCTCGCCCCCGTTCCGACACACGTGCGAACGCGTGGCGCCCGCCTGGTCCGGCCGAGCCGGCTCGCGGGGAACGACCCGACAATCCGAAGGAGTTGGGCACGTGCAACCCCTGATCGAAGGTCGCGGCCTGGTCAAGCGATACGGCCAGGTGCAGGCCCTGCGCGGCGCCGACTTCACGGTCTTCCCGGCCGAGGTGGTCGCGTTGATCGGCGACAACGGCGCGGGCAAGAGCACCCTGACCAAAACCCTGGCCGGCACCGAACGCCCCGACGCGGGCCGGATCCTCTTCGAGGGTCGCGAGGTGCACATGGAACGCCCCACCGATGCCCAGGGGTTGGGCATCGAGACGGTGTACCAGGACCTGGCCCTGGCCCCGGACCTGGACGGCCCGGCCAACCTCTTCCTCGGCCGCGAACTGCTGCGTCGCGGCCTGGCCGGCCGCCTCGGCGTGCTGGACAAGGCCACGATGCGGGCGCGGGCGATCGAGGCGTTCGCCCGACTCGGCGTCGAACTCCAGGACGTGGACGCGCCGATCGGGACGTTGTCCGGCGGCCAGCGGCAGAGCGTGGCCATCGCCCGCGCGGTCGCCTGGGCGGACAAGGTGATCTTCATGGACGAGCCCACCGCGGCGCTCGGCGTACTCCAGCGCGGCCGGGTGCTCGATGTGATCCGCCGGGTCCGGGACAACGGCATCGCGGTCGTGCTGATCAGCCACAACATGCCCGAGGTGTTGTCGGTCGCGGACCGTGTCGAGGTGTTGCGCCTCGGCCGCCGGGTGGCGAGTCTCCCCGCGGCGGACACGACGGTGGAGGAACTGGTCGGCGCGATGACCGGCGCGCTCGACACACTCGACACGGAAGGCGCGCCGGCATGAACCGCGACGACACGGCCACCACACCGAACTCCCAAGAGCACCCCGACCACCCGCCGCGAGACGAGACGCCCGACAACCCGGACGCCCGACCCGACGCCAAGCCCGACGGCCGACCGGACGGCGAACACGAGGGCAACCCGGATGCCAAGCCGGGCGCCGACCCGGATGCCCGGCCCGCGAATCCATCCGACGGCCGTCGCGCCGATCACCCCGAACCGCCGGACGTCGATCCCCCCTCGACGCCCCGTTCACACCCCGCGGTCGCCTTCGCCCGTACCGTCCTGTGGCCCCGCCTCGCCCGTACCAACACCTGGTGGACCTTCCTGGTCCTGATGGTCCTGGTGACCGCCTTCTCGATCATGCGTCCGTCGCAGTTCCCGACCTCGTTCAACCTGCGCAACGTAGCCACGGACGCCGCCGTGTTGCTGATCATCGGCGTCGGCATGACCTTCGTGATCATCATGGCCGGCATCGACCTCTCGGTCGGCTCGGTCCTGGTGTTCGCGGGCGTCGCGGCGGCCAAGACGATGACCGCCGTCTCCGGCCCGGACGCGGGCTGGGGCGCGATCCTGCTCGGCGTACTCGCCGGCCTCGCCGCCGGTGCCGCGTGGGGCGCGTTCAACGGATTCCTGGTCGCCAAGGCCCGGGTACCGGCGCTGATCGTCACCCTCGGCAGCCTCGGCATGGCGCTCGGCCTGGCCCAGGTGATGACGGAGGGTCAGGACGTCCGGGGCGTGCCCACCCGGTTCACCGACACCATCGGCAACGGCCGGATCCTGGGCGTGCCCTGGTTGGTGGTGATCGCCCTCCTCGTCACCGCGGTCGGCGCGCTCGTGCTCGGCACCACTCGATTCGGCCGCCGCACCTACGCGGTCGGCTCCAACGCCGAGGCGGCGCGCCGGGCCGGCATCCCGGTCGACCGGCACATGATCGCGGTGTACGCCCTGTCGGGCACCCTGGCCGGCCTCGCCGGCGTGTTGTCCCTCGCCCGCTTCACCACCACCACGATCGGCGGCCACGCCAACGACTCGCTGGGCGCGATCGCGGCCGTGGTGCTGGGCGGCACCAGCCTGTTCGGCGGCATCGGCACCGTCGTCGGCACGCTGATCGGCGTGTTCATCCCCGCGATCCTGCAGAACGGCTTCGTCATCCTCGGCGTACAACCGTTCTGGCAGAGCGTCGCAGTCGGTGCCGTCCTGATCGCCGCCGTGTACGCCGACCAGTTGCGCCGCCGCGGACGCCAACGCCGTTGAACCACAAGGAAGTTGCCGAACTGCCAACTGCCCTCACCACCCCGCATCGCCCCACCACCGCCAGGAGGCACTGCCCGATGAAGACACCGACCTACGTCGCCGTGACCATCGCCCTGACCGCGGTCGCCGCCCTGAGCGGATGCAGCGACGACGGCGGCGGCTCCGGGGGTGGGCGCAAGATCACCTTCGTCCAAGGCGTCAAGGGCGACGAGTTCTACATCTCGATGGCCTGCGGCGCGCAGCAGAAGGCCAAGGAACTCGGCGTCAAGCTCGACGTGACCGGCGCGGACAAGTGGGACGCCTCGCTCCAGACCCCGGTGGTCAACGCGGTCGCGGCAAAAAGTCCGGACGCGGTGCTGATCGCGCCGACCGACACCCAGGCCATGCGCCAACCCGAGCAGCAGCTCAAGTCGCGCGGCGCGAAGGTGATCGAGGTGGACACCAAGCTCGACGACGCCTCGATCCGGGAGACCGCGATCTCCTCCGACAACGAACGCGGCGGCATGCTCGCCGCGCAGACCCTGGCCGCCCAGGTCCAGGAGCGCGGCGCCGTCGCCGCGATCAGCGTCAAGCCCGGCATCTCCACCACCGACGCCCGCCTGAAGGGCTTCGAGACCGAGATCAGGAAGCACCCGGGCATCACCTATCTCGGCGTGCAGTACAACGACGACGACCCGGCCAAGGCCGCCTCGATCGTCACCTCCACCATCGCCTCGCACCGAGACCTGGTCGGGATCTTCGCCGCCAACGTGTTCAGCGGCGAGGGCGCGGCCACCGGCATCGAGCAGGCGGGCAGGGCCGGCCAGGTCAAACTGATCGCGTTCGACGCCACCCCCAAGCAGGTCGAGGCGCTGCGCAAGGGCTCCATCCAGGGCCTGATCGCCCAGAAGCCCTTCGACATCGGCGCCCAGGGCGTGGAACAGGCCGTGGCCGCCCTGGACAAGAAGCCGGTCCCCAAGGCCATCTCCACCGACCTGATCGCCGTCACCAAGGAGAACGTCGACCAGCCCGACGTCGGCAAGTACCTGTACAAGGGCGCCTGCTGAAGCGGAGGCCCGCGCCCCCCGCGAGGCCCCCGCACCCCCGGCCCCCGGGAGGGGCCTCGACGCGATCGAGCCCCCGTGGGGAGTCACGGGGGCTCGACCAATGAGGTGCGCTCGGATGCAACGGTGTGCGTCGTGAGGGGGCGTACGCGACGTGCCGGATCCGGCCGGGGTTCGGAGGGTCGAGGGGCCGGGGGCCGCTATGCCTCGACCGGTACCACCGGAGTCGGTGCTACTTGACGATCGTGGTGAGCGGCAACTTGTCCTCGCGCTCGATGATGCACGCGGCCTGGTGGTTGCCGTGTCGCCACGACTCCATGTCCAGCGGGTACGTGAACGAGAACGTGATCTTCGGCGACGCGGGCTGCCGGTCGACGATCGGGCCGACGTACTGCTCGCACAGTTCGCTGACCTTGTCCTCGTAACCGGGGGTTTCCGGCGTGACCGTGGACGGCAGGTCGAAGGCCCGGCCGACCTGGCCGTTGTGCGACTTGCCGCACGGCACGTCCTCGGTCTTGGTGCCGTTCTGGTTGATGCACTGGCCGGTCTTGTACGTGAACGCGTCGATCACGTCGGCCGAGCTGCTCGCGGAGCCGGTCGGCTTCGGCAGGCCCGTCGCCTTGCCGGTCGGCTTGCCGGTCGGGCTCGTGGTGGCCTTCTCGGTGGCGCTCGCGTTCGTGGACGCGGTCGCGGAGGACGAGGGAGCCTTGCTGCTCTTGTCGCTCTTGTCACTGCCGAGACAGCCGGACAGCAGGGCGGTGGCGGCGACGACTCCGGCCACGGCCGGCGCGATCGTGCGCAGGCGGTGGATGGTGGGCATGAAGGACACAACCTTTCGCTTTTCGGGACGCCCAAGATCCTGTCGCGATCCACGGTCGAAAGGTTGAGGGAAACGGTGCTTGAACATTTGCCGAACCCGGCGTATCCGCTCACGGTGGTACGGCCGCGGCGACCGGTCGCGGCGATCAGTCGCGGTACGCGTCGAACCAACGGGGTTCGATCCCGCGCCACGCGCCGTCCATCGTGTCCGATTCCCGCGCCCCTTCATCCTCGTACGCCGGCGCCGCCCACGCCAGCCCCTCGCGCGAGGTAGGTCCCGCGCCGCCCGGCGGCGCGATCCGGCGCACCGCCACGCCGACCACCTGATCGCGGTGCACGAAGCCGTACGCCCGCGAGTCCCAACTCGCGGCGGTGTTGTCGCCCAGCACGACCAGCGCCCCCTCGGGCACACGTTCCTCGGCCACGTCGCGCAGCACCGGGAACCGCTCCCGGGGCACCCGATCGCCGCCCACCGCCACCGCCCGCTTGATCATCGGCCGACCGGCCGGTCGCGGGGCCAACTCCGGCCGCATCGGCAGCGCGGCCAGCTCCTCTGGAGTCAACTCCCGCAGCTCGGGCGGCAGTCCGGGCAGCGTCGGCGGATTGGGCACCAGGACGACCACCACCTGACCGGCCCGGACCCGGACACCGCGCCGCACCAGGAGCCGATCGCCCGGCGCGAGTGTGGGCTCCATGCTGGACCCCTCGACCGTGGCCACCAGATAGCGCTGCCGCACCCACAACAGCGCCGCCCCGCCCAGCGCCCCGACCGCCGTCCCGGCCGCCACGACCGTACGTCCGTGCACCCGTGCGCTCACTTCGCCTCCTGATATCCCGCGGCCTGGAGCCGGAAGAGTTTCGCGTAGTGCCCCTCGCGGTCGAGCAATTCCTCGTGCGAGCCCTGTTCGGCAATCCGGCCGGCCGCCAGCACCACGATCACGTCGGCGTCGCGCACCGCGCCGAGCCGGTGCGAGATGAGCAGGCTGGTGCGGCCCTCGCGGTACTCGCGCATCCGGGTGTGCACCTCGTGCTCGGCCTGCGGATCCAGCCCCGAACCGGGCTCGTCCAGGATCATCAGATCCCGCCCGACGCGCACGAACGCCCGGGCCAGGGCCAGCCGTTGCCACTGACCACCGGAGAGCACCACGCCGGTGTCCGGGTTCTCCTTGTCCGCCTCGCTGAAGAACATCCGGGTCAGCAGCGTGTCGTAGCCGCGCGGCAGGGCGGCCAACTTCTCGTGGATGCCCGCCCGTTGTGCGGCGGCCACGATCCGGTCCCGGTCCTCCGAGTGCGCCGGGTCGCCGAGCGCGATGTTCTCCGCCGCGCTCATGTCGTAGTTCATGTGGTCCTGGAACACCGCGCTGATCCGCTCGCGCAGTGCGGCGGGCGTGATCTCGCGCAGGTCCACGCCGTCCCAGGTGATCCGGCCCCGGGTCGGGTCGTACATCCGGCACATCAGCTTGACCAGCGTGCTCTTGCCCGCACCGTTGAGCCCGACCAGGGCCACAGCGCGGCCGTGCGGAAGGCTCAGGTCGACCCCGTTCAGCACCCAGGGGTGGTCCTCGCTGTAGCGGAACCAGACGTCGTGGAACTCGATGCCCGCCCCGGGCGCGGGTACCACCGTCGGTTCGGCGGTCGCCGAGACCAGGTCGGGTTCGGCCCGGGACACCGCGACGTAGTGGGTCAGGCCGAGCAGTTGCCCGTAGGTGGCGGCGATCGAGGCGACCAGGGTGTTCAGCGCGTTTTGGATACCGGTCAGCGCGGCGACGAACATCACCACGTCGCCGACGGTGAGCCTGCCGTCGTGGGCCGCCGTCACCGCCCACCACAGGCCGCCGCCGGCCACCACGGCGCCGAGTGCGCCCAGCGCCGCCTGGGTGACGAACTCGCGCAGATCCATGCGCCGTTCGGCCTCGTTGGCGCGCCGCCGTTCGCCCATCATCCGGGCCCGCAGCATCGGCCCGATCCCGAACAGGCGGATCTCGGTGGCCGCCTGAACACCCGTCAGCAGCCCGCCGTAGAAGAACTCCCGGCGGTGCACCTGCTCGTTGTCCCACACCATCGCGGCCCGCATGCGGGACAACCGCAGCTCGGCGATCAGCACCGGCACAGCCGCGACCAGCACCAGGGCGGTCATGGTGGGGCTGAGGATCAACAACGAGCCGATGAAGCCGACCAGGGTCAGCGTGCCCTGCAGGGTGCTGCCCGCGCCGTCGACGAGGCCGCCGACGCTGGTGGTGCTCTGCTTGGCCAGCCGCAGCCGGTCCAGGAACGCCGGGTCCTCGAACCGGCGCAGCCCCACCTGGCGTTCGGCCGCGCCGAAGAGTCGATCGGTGGCCAGCACACCGGTGGCCCGGCCGACCTGGGCGTGCAGATAGCGGCCGAGGCCGGGCAGTACGGTCGCGGCGAGCCCGATGAACGCGAGCGCGAGCGCGGGCGTGGTGATCGAATCGTGCGGGTCGGCCAGCCGGTCGAGCACCAGCTTGGTCGACCACGCGGTGGCGATCGGCAGACCCGCCAGGCCGATGGTGACCGCCAGCGACCCGATCGCCTGGCCGGGCGCGGCGCGCAGGATCAGCGCCAGCCCCACCCGCGCGGCGCCGGCCGCCTCGCGGGTGGATATCCGTGGGCTCACGCGGGGGCTTCGCTGAACAGGTCCGCCATCCGCCCGCCACTGGCCACCACGCGCCGATCCCGCCCGAGCAGGTACACCGAGGGCGTCCAACTGTTGTGGAAGGCCGCCTGCACGGCGCCGTCGTAGTCCTCCCGGATCACCCGAGCCACCGGGGCGAGGATCGCCGCCAACTCCGGGTCGTCGCCCGCGATCACCGCGATCACCCGCTCCCGCCCCATGACCCGGGCCTGTTCGGCGAACCGCGGCGCGAGGGTGTGGCAGGGTTCGCACTGCGCGGAGAAGAACCCGACCATGCCGTAGACATCGGAGTCGGAGACCTGCTCACCCTCGGTGGTGGTCGCGGTGAACACCTCCGGCTGCGCGCCGAGCGGCAGCCCGTGCTCGGGTGGGTCCGAAGGCGCGTGGCCGCCGTGCGCCGGACTCGAGGGTTCGCGCAGGCGCCGGATCACGCCCAGGGTGAGCAGCAGATTGACCGCGGTGATCAGGGCGAGCAGGACCACGGCGGCGACCAGGTAGGGCATCAGGCAGTCCTTGCGAACAGGTCGACGATGTCGTCGAGGGTGATGATCAGGAGTGCGCCGACCAGGCCCGCCACGCCCGCGATCAGGCCGCCGGCGAGCGGCGGGGAGTCGGCGGCGCCCGGCATGGCGGCCGCGGCGCCGGCGCAGGCGGCGACGAGCAGGACCGCGTTGCGGGCCAGGTGACGCGCGCCCAGCGGGGCGTCGGAGGCGCCGAAGCAGCGGCACGAGGAGTGCCGGCCGCGCCGCAGCGCGCCGGCGATCGCGACGGTGAAGGCGAGCAGCAGCACCGCCGCGACCGTGAACCCGAGTGCGCCCAGGGGCGGGACCGCGACCAGGATCGACACCGCCGTCTCCGCGGCCACCACGAGGACCGCGATCGGCCGGGCCCGCCCGATCGGCATCGGCACCAGTCGCGGCACCGACGCGACGAAGCCGGCGAAATCCCGGAACTTCGAGACCGCCGAGACGACGAATACCAGGCCGACCAGACACGCGCAGCCCACATATACATACCCCATGGGCACCCCCTTTTATGGCGCACGGAAACAGCGCGCGCGCGAAATCATCGCGGCCCGCCGTCGAGTCGGGTGGGCTCGTTCGTCTTTCCGTGCCGGAAGCGGTGGTCGAGTGATCCGCGGGACGTCGACCTCGTGGGTCGGCGTCCCGAAATTGACGGCAGTAATCCCGCTGTACGTTATTGCGAGGCGAAGTAATTGCACCGGGGAAAGCTGTTGCCGCCAGAGCGATCGAGAGCGATTTCTTGGGGTCGCCGCGGGCGGGGAGGGTTGGGGGCCTGCCCCACCCGCGACAAGGTCATCGGCGGAGCGTCAGCATCCCTTGGCGATCAGCGAGGTCTGGCAGCCCTCGTTGAGGCAGCAGATGCGCATGTAGTAGTACCCGTTCTGGCAGTAGTAGTACGGGGAAGAACAACCGGCTGCCACGGTGACCTTTTGGGTCAGGCGGTTGAGCAGGCGGTCGGCGAGACGCATCATGACGTCTCCTCTCCCGGCCGGGTAGGGCCGTTTGGATTGGGTGATCGGATTATTTCCAGTTCTGCTTTTTATTGGCAAGACCCAAAATCTCGTCGAGGGAAATGATCAAGGAATGCCGATCATGGCCGCCCAATTCCCCGCAGGTAATGAAGCGCCCGCACATCGACCCGCGCCATACCAATACGACCCGCTTACGGGACGAGATGGGCGAAAGCGACGACATTGCCGGAGTAGTGATTCTTCTTGCTGTACGCACCACCGCAGGTGATCAGCCGCAATTCCGGCCGGGCCGCGTCGCCGAACACCCGCGCGGTGGGGAACGCGTCCTTGGCGAACGCCTCGACCCCGTCCACCTCGAACGCCGCGACGCTGCCGTCCTCACGATCGATCTCGATCCGGGACCCGCGCGGGAGCGCGCCGAGCGGATAGAACACCGCCGGGCCGGCCGCGGTGTCCACGTGCCCGGCGATCGACGCGGTGCCCTTCTGCCCAGGTGTGACGCCGCCCTGGTACCAGCCGGCGAGGTTGCGCTCGCCCTGCGCGGGCACGTCGATGCCGCCGTCCTTGTCCAGACCGACCCGGGCCAGCGGCGCCGAGATGCCCAGCACCGGGATCCGGATCCGGGTCGGCGACGACGCGCGCATCGGCGCCGCCTCCGGCGCGGGCGCGGGCACCTCGGCGCCGCCCACCGGCCCCGCGCTCGCGCCCACCGGCCCCGGAGCCGACCCGGGGATCGGCCCGGGGACCGGCACGGCCGCCGCGGCGGGCGGGCGCGGCGGCGGCCGGTCGGCGTCGAACCCGGCGTACAACAGACCGGAGCCGCAGATCGCCAGCGCGCCGGTGGCCGCCGCCCAGACCAGGCGACGGCCACTGCGTCGGTGCTGCCGATCCGCGGCGCCCTCGGGTGCCTCGGGTACGGAACGAGCCATCGGTCAGGCGGGGTTCGCGGCCCGACGGCGCAGCGCGACGAAGCCGGTGCCGGCCGCGCCCGCGAGCACCAGACCACCCACCGCCAGCAGCGCCGGGTCCGCGCCCTGGGTGCCGCCGAAGCCGGCCGTGGACGGCGCGGTCGGCGCGCCGCCCATCACGTGCAGGCTGCCGATCAGCTCCTGACCCTCACCGCAGACCACCTTGACCTCGTAGTCGCCGGTGGCCACGTCCTTGATGGTCGCCTGACCCTTGACCTCGTCGCCGGAACGGGTGAGAGTGACCGACGACGTGAACGCCTCCGAGGTCGCGGTCGCGGTGTTCGCGGTGCAGTGCTTGTCATCCGACAACAACACGGTGTCGCCGGGGCGACCGGAATCGGCCTGCATCGGCGCGGCGGCGAACGCCGCGCCTGCCGAACCGCATACGGTGAGACCGACGATCGTGCCGACGACGGCGAGACGGGCACAGCGCATTTCGTCCTCCAATGGGCAGCCGGAACCCGAACCCGACAGACCGGGCTCAAGGGGGAGTTCCGCTACAAGGAACGTAAAAAGCCGCCGAATCGCCCGCCACCGCTCGCCGCCGAACGGTGGATCACGCCGGGCGTGGGGGTGGAACGCGCCCGGCCGGGGGTTTACCGCTCCCGCACCGAGCCCGTGTCCGACAGCCGGGCCGCGACCACCGCGATGTCGTCCTCCACGGGCGGCACCACCAGCCGGTCCAGGATCGTGTCCACCAGCGATTCCAACGGCGCGTCCGACGCCAGCCGCACCGACGCCAGGCGGGCCAGCGACGCGTCGATGTCCTCGTCCCGACGCTCCACCAGGCCGTCGGTGTACAGGATCAGCACCCCGCCGGCCACGTCCGGCCGGATGTACGACGCATAACCCCCGCACCCGGTGCCCAGCGGCGGACCGGTCGGCAGGCGCAACAACCGGCTCGCCCCGCCCGGCGCGATCAGCAGCGGCGGCAGATGCCCCGCGTTGGCGAACGTGGAGATGCCCGCGCGCGGGTCGATCAGGACCAGCAGACACGTGGCCACCCGCTCCAACTCCGCCTCCTGGCTCATCCGGTCGGCCCGGGCCAGGATCTCCTCCGGCGCCAACCCGCCGGCCGCCAACACCCGCAGCAGCGCCCGATAGTGGCTCATGTCCACCGCCGCCTGCACGCCGTGCCCCATCACGTCGCCGACCGCGAGCAGCGTGCGCCCGTGCGGCAGCGCGATCGCGTCGAACCAGTCCCCGCCCACCTCCGCGCTGCGCCCGGCGGGCAGATATCGGGTGGCCAGTTCCACGTCCGGGTGCGGCACCTTGGGTCGGGACAACAACGCGCGCTGCAGGGCCAGCGCGACACCGTGCTCGCGCGAGTAGCGCCGCGCGTTGTCCACGCACGTCGCCGCCCGGTACGCGAGGTCGCGGGCCATCTCCACGTCGTCCTCGGTGAACGGCGGCGAGGAGCCGGCGCGGATCAGGCTGAGGGAGCCGATGATCTCGCCGCGCGCGATCAACGGCACCATCAGCGCCGAGTGCAGGCCCGCCTTGCGGTACACCTCCACCCGCGACGCGTCCGGCGCGGTGGTCCGCAACCGGTCGTCGGGCGGCCGGTTGTCCACCACGGTGGCGCCGGTGCGCACCACGCGCGCCACGTCGGCGCCCGGCTGATAGTCGATGTGCTCGCCGGGCCGGCCCAGCACGGCGCTGAGCCGGCGCAGCTCCGGGATCGACGTCCACGCGGCCCGGCGCAGCCGCACGGTGTCCGGCGCCGGGCGCGAGCGACCGCTGTCCTGGTCCGGGTCGGCGGGCTCCAAAAGTTCCACACCCACCACGTCCGCGAGCACCGGCACCAGCAGCTCGACCAGTTCGCGGCACGTGGTGTCGGTGTCCAGGGTGGTGCCGATCTCCAGCGCGGCCCGATCGAGCAGCGCGAGCCGACGGTGTGCCTGGTCCAGGGCCAGTTGGGTGCGCCGCGACCGGGTCGTCTCCATCAGGATCCCGACCACGCCGAACACCCCGCTCTCGTCGTCGAGGCGGTGATACGCGGCATGCCACCAGCGCTTTTGCGGCAGACCGCGCACCGTGGTGACGCCGCTGATCGTGGTCTCGCGCGCGACCCCGTCGGCCAGTACCGCGCGCAGCAGGTCCTCGGGCACCTCCAGGCCGGGAAACCCCTCGGCGATCGACCGCCCCACCTGCTCGCTCGCGGGCCGACCGTCGATCGCGGACATCGCCGGATTGACGTACACGTGCCGCAACCGCGGGTCCAGGATGCCGATCGGCGCCTTGGTCTCGGTCAGGACCCGGTGGAACAGCCGCAGCCGGGCGCGCACCGACAACCGCGAGTCGGCGCCGAGCAGTCCGCCCATGTCGAACTCGTCGTCCGCCGGGTCGACATCCCTGTGCAAGCCGCTCCCTCCTCGCCGCCACCGCCGCCGTCTCCCGCGCTCAGCCCGCGGGCACCCCCGACGGACCCGCGAGCGCGGCCGGGTCGAGGGGCGACAACCCGTACGCGCGCAGCGTGCCCGCGACGGCGGCGAAATCGGCGCCGGCCGCCACCGGCACCGCGGTACGCACCCGGGGATCGGCGGCCCGCGCGAACGCCCCCAGCACGTCCCGGGCCCCGGTCTCCACGAACAGCTCGATCCCCCGCTCCCGCAACGTGGTCACCGCGTTGCGATAGCGCACCGGGTGCCGCAACTGTCCGACCACGCCGTCGCGCAACTCCCGCTCGTCGGCGTAATCGCGCCCGAGCAGCGGCGACAACACCGGATAGCGCGGAGGGTGGAACTCGACATCGGTACCGAGGCGACGCCACTCGGTCGCCGCCGACTCGCGCAACCGGTTGTGGAACAGGGTGCGCACGGTCAGCGGCTTCGAGACCACCGCCCGCCGCTCGGCCAACGCGGCGAACGTCGCCAACGACTCGTCCGGCCCGGAGACGACCGTATGCTCCGCCGAGTTGTCACAGGCCAGATCGAGCCCCGGCAACTGCGCCGAACACAGCAGCTCCAGGGTGTGCCCCGGGGCCAGCCGCAGGGTGAGCAGCCCACCCGGATCGCAGGTGTACAGCGTGCACGCCGCGGCCCGCGCCAGGTACAACCGCGCCCCGTCGCCCGCGGTGAACACCCCGGCGGCGGCCAGCGCCGCCATCTCGCCCAGGCTGTGCCCCAGCAGTACGTCGGGATGAACCCCGAAGTCGCCCTCCAACAACCGGAACGCGGCCAGCGCCCCCGCGTAGATGGCCAGATGCAGGGCCAGCTCGTGCCGATCCATCAACTCGTGCGCATCCGGCGCGTGGGGATCGACGAGCAGGCGCGACGCCGGCAGGGTGGCCCGGTCGCCCACCGCGTCGTCGACCTCGTCCAGGGTGTCGCGGATGGCGGGTCGATCCTGGAGCCGGCGCAACGCGCCCGGCACATAGGAGCCGACACCGGGCATGACGATCGCGGTACGTGGCACGCTCACGGAGACTCTCCCTTGGCTCGGTGGTCTCTGGCACCAGGAGGCGACTCGCGGGACTCGCGGCGACGGTCGCGCCGCGCGGCTCGCGGATCGCCCCCGCTCATGGCGGAAGCCCGGGCGCGCGGGTCGGGCGCGGTCCGGGTCGGGCGGGTGGGGACGGGGCCGTGGGCGGCGGGTCGGGGATGGAAGACGGCCCAGGGTTCCAGGAGAGTCGAGCCGGCCCGTGCCCGCAACCGCACCCCACGCCGCGACCACCCCCGGGCCGGGCCGCACACACGCCGGCCGACCGGACCCGAGCCGGCCTCGGGCGGCCCGCGTCGGCCGTTCGGCCGTATGCCATCCGGGTGGCCCCGACCGTGAGCCGGTCGCCGATTCGAGTGGAGAGCGCCGCCCGCCCGTCGCCCACGCGCACCCGGATCGTTGGGCCGAACGTGATCACCCCCAGCCGGGTACTCGCCGCCGGCCTCGTCGCGGCCGCCGCCCTGATCGCGGCACAGGCGCCCACCGTGGCCGCCCGTCGGGCCTGCGCGCGGAACACGAGCCGGAGCCGGCGAGCGTGGATCCGGGAGCCCTGCGCCGCGAGTGCACCCCTATGCTGACCACGCCATGACCCGGGCATCCGGCCCGGCGGCGCACTTACGCGAGGGGTTCGGATGAGGGTCGGCGTCATCGGTTTGGGCGACATCGCGGAAAAGGCCTACCTGCCCGTGCTCTCCACGCTGCCGGACCTCGACCTGCGGCTGCACACCCGTACGCCCGAGACGCTGCGCCGCATCGCCGCCGCGTACCGCGTGCCCGCCGAGCACTGCCACGCCGACCTCGACGGGCTGCTCGCCGAGGGGCTGGACGCGGCCTTCGTCCACGCCGCCACCTCCGCGCACCCGGCGCTGGTGACCCGGTTGCTGGAGGCGGGCGTGCCCACGTTCGTGGACAAGCCGCTGGCGTACACCCTGGCCGACAGCGCGCGCCTGCTGGAGTTGTCCCGCGAGCGCGGCGTCGGCCTGATGGTCGGCTTCAACCGTCGCCATGTGCCCGCCTACGCGGCGAGCCGGGAGTTGCCGCGTGATCTGATCGTGGTGCGGCGCAACCGGGTCGACACCGCGCGCGAGGTGCGCACGGTCGTCTTCGACGACCTGATCCACGTGGTCGACACACTGCGCTTCCTCGTGCCGGGCACGATCGAGCACGTCGACGCGCGGGCGCGGGTCGTGGACGGGCTGGCGCAACACTTCGTCCTGCACCTGTCCGGCGCGGGGTTCAGCGCGATCGGCACGCTCAACCTCCGCAGCGGGTCGAACGAGGAGATCCTGGAGGTCTCCGGCCGGGACACGATGCGCGAGGTGTACAACCTGGCCGACGTGGTCGACCACGACCGCGGCCTGCCGACGGCCCGGCGGCGCGGCGACTGGACGCCGATCGCCCGGCAACGCGGAATCGAGCAGCTCGTGCTGTCGTTCCTGGACGCGGTCCGCACCGGCGCCTTCCCCGACCTCGACGACGTGCTCCGGACCCACGAGATGTGCGAACTGGTGGTCACCGAGGTGGAGAAGCACAACGCCTGAGCCGGCAGACCTCGCCCATCACCCCGTCGTGCTGTGATCCGCTCGGACGAGCGCCGCCCTCAACACGGCCGCCGTGTCCGTGTGGGAGCCGATCTCGGCCCACTGCAGCGGGGTGTGTCCGGTGCCGTGGTCCTCGCGCAGGCGGGGGTCCGCGCCGTGGGCGAGGAGTTCGCGGACGGTCTCGGTGTGCCCCCAACAGGCCGCCGCGCACAGGGGGGTGCCCTCGGTGCCGTGTCCGCTCTCGGTGTCGGGCGCGGCGCCGGCCCGGAGCAGGAGCGCCACCACGTCCGCGGCGCCGTGCACCGAGGCGGCGTACAGGGGCGTGGTGCCGTGCCGGTCGGCCCGCTCCGGATCGGCGCCCGCCCGCAACGCGGCGGTCGCCGCCGCGAACCGGCCCAGCCCGGCGGCGGCCACCAGCAGCGTCGACAGTCGTTTGCGCTCGCGATTGTTCACGCCGGCGAGGGTAGCGGGGCGACCACGACCGGGAGTGACAATTTCCGGGTCGCCGGTGGGGTCGCCGGCGGGGTCGGGGTCGGTGCTAGGCGCGGTGCCGGGCGGCGGCCCTGGTGCTCTCCTCCACCCACGCGGCCTCGTAGTCGCGATCGAGGCGGTTCTGCTCGTTCTCGGAGAGGTGGTCCAGGGCGGGGCGCAGGTCGCGTTGTTCGTGCAGGAGGAGGCCGTCCATCGCGGACGCCGCGTCCTGCGCCTCGTCGTGGAAACCCGGGCCCTCCGGGCCGATTCGCGCGGCCGAGTCGAGGAAGGCCTCGATCCGGCGACCCTGCGCGATCGCGGCGTCGACGTACCCGGTGCGTTGCTCGTCGGCGTTGCGGACCGCCGGGTACAACACCCGCTCCTTCGTCGCGAGGGTCGCCCGGATCGCGGCGTCGGCCTCGGCGAAGAGCGCGACGGTGCTCTGCGGGGTGGCCCGCCACCGGCGGATCAGCTCACGGAGGTTGCGGTTGTCCAGCACGGTTGTCTCCTCGCACGTCGACTCGGCCGCACCCGTCCGCTCCGGGCGGACCGGCGGGCATCACATCCGGGACAGGTGCCCTTTTCGGCCGGGATCATCCCTGGATCGGCCGGACGCGGGCCTCCCGGGGGCGGGTTCGTGGGCGGCGGAGGCGTTTCCGACCGGCTCGGCGAGCCGGCATGGTGTGGCGGGTGACTCAGCCAACGCATGTGCGGCGCCGCGCCGCCCGGTCCCTCGTCGCCACCGTCGCCGTCGCCGCCGTGCTGGGGGTGGCCGGTTGCTCGTCGGACGACCCGGTGAAGTTCAAGGACGGCGACCACACCAAGCCGGTGGACGAGGCATCCGGCCGGGACTTCGCCGAGGCCCGGCTGGTTCCGGAACGTGCGCTGGACGAGCGGCAGTTGGCGGCCTCGGCGGAGACCATCCGCAAACGGGCGAGCGCGGGGCGGCTGCCGGTGAAGTCGGTGACCGTGCGGGATGGCGCGCTGGTGGTGCGGGTCGCGGTGAAGCCGTCCGGGGACGACACCCGGCAGCGACTCGCGGCGATCGTGCACACCGGACAGCTGAGCGTGCGCGCCGTGACGGCCGTGACGCCGTACGCGCCCGCGAACGGGGGCCCGGGCGGTACGGCGGCGCCCTCGGGCGGGCCGGAGTGCGGCGATCCGGCGGTGCCGCGCGTGGACGATCCCGCCGCGCCGATCGTGGCCTGCGACGACAAGCCGATGGAGAAGTACACGCTGGCGCCCGCCGTGATCACCGGTACCGATGTGGCGAAGGCGGAGGCCAAGGCGTCGCTCCAGGGCTCGGGCGGTTGGGAGATACAGCTCGACTGGACGCAGAAGGGCCAGGCCGCCTTCACCACGCTCACCGCCGACGCGGCGCGGCGCGAAGAGCCGACCAACCGGGTCGCGATCGTGTGGGACGGCCGGGTGCTGGTCGCGCCGATGGTGCGATCCGCGATCCCGGGGGCCGCGGTGATCTCCGGCACCTATACGGAGGCGGATGCCCGGCAACTGGCCGGGACCATCGGCTCGGGCATGTTGCCGGCGGGGTTCAGGGTCGAGTCGTTCGAGCCGGGGCGCTGACGGGTCCGGTTTTTTGGGCGAGTGAGTCCGGACGCGGCTGCTCCTCGTGCGCGGCCATGGCGTCGGCGATCCGGTCCCGCATCGGGCGGCGGTCCAGGGCGGTCAGTGCCTCGTCGATCAACCGGCTGAGGGGGTACGGAAGTTCGGCCTCCAGGGCGCGGGCCGCGGTGGTGGTGGCGGCCCATTCGGCGTCCAGGACGGGCCGTAGGCGTTCGGCCTCGGGCGTGGCGGAGACGATGCGTTGGCGGGCGTCGGCGCCGGGCGAGAGGGTGACCAGGCCGGCCTTGACCATGTGTGCCACGGTCTGGCTCGCGGCCGAGTGGGTGACGCCGATCGCGGCGGCCAGGTCGCGGATCGAGGCGGGCCCGTGTGCGGTCAGGACCCGGACGACGGGCGTGTAGCGGGGGCGGAACCCGGCCTGACCGAGGTCGGCGTAGGCCGCGCCGACACCCGCGTCGAGGACGTCGAGCAGGTGCCGCAGCCTGGTCCCGAGCAGTTCCGGGCCGGGGGCCGGTCCGACGGGCGGTGTCGGGGATGGCGGGGTCATGGCGGTAAATATAACAGTGCTGTTGTATTAGAGTCGGCCGCTGCCCACCCGCCTCTTCGACCGAGGGAACACCGTGACCGTTCGATATCCGCCGATCGAGCCCTATGAGCACGGGATGCTCGACGTCGGGGACGACAACCGCGTCTACTGGGAGAGTTGCGGCAACCCCGCCGGGAAGCCCGCGCTCGTCGTGCACGGCGGTCCGGGGTCGGGCTGTTCGACGGGGGTGCGGCAACTGTTCGACCCGAGTCGCTACCGCGTCGTGCTCTTCGACCAGCGCGGGTGCGGGCGCAGCACACCGCACGCGAGCGATCCGGACACCGCCATGCGGCACAACACCACCGAGCATCTGCTCGCCGACATCGAGCGGCTGCGCGAACACCTGGGCGTGCAGCGCTGGTTGTTGTACGGCGGCTCGTGGGGGTCGACGCTGATCCTGGCGTACGCGCAGCGCCATCCCGAGCGGGTGTCCGAGATCGTCATCCCGGCCGTCACCACCACCCGTCGGGTCGAGATCGACTGGCTGTATCGCGGGGTCGGGCGTTTCCTGCCCGCGGAGTGGGAGCGTTTTCGGGACGTGGTGCCCGAGGCCGAGCGCGACGACCCGGTCGCGGCCTATGCCCGCCTTGTGGAGAACCCGGATCCGGCGGTGCGCGAGCACGCGGTGCGGGAGTGGTGCGCGTGGGAGGACGCGGTGGTCGGGGGCGAACCGAACGGCCGGCCCGACGTGTACGGCGGCCGGCCGGCGGCGGCCCGCACGGCACTGGTCCGGATCGCCGCGCACTACTTCTCGCACGGCGCGTGGTTGCCCGAAGGTGTCCTGATCCGCGAGGCCGGCCGGCTCGCCGGCATCCCGGGCGTACTCATCCACGGCCGCCTCGACCTGAGCAGCCCGCTCGACACCGCCTGGCACCTGTCCCGAGCCTGGCCGGATGCCACGCTGGAGGTCATCGACGACGCCGGCCACCTCGGCAGCGACACGATGCGCGCCACGATCCTGTCCGCCCTCGACCGCTTCGCCACGACCTGACCCCCTCCCGAGCCGACCACCTGTCGACCCGGCCGGCATCCTGGTGCCGACATCGGTGGGCGGAGGGCTGACATGGGTGGTCGTGCGGTGTTGTTCGCGGTGGACGCCGAGGCGTCGCGACGACTCCTGGCGGCGGACGACGACGCGGCCGTCATGGCGGTCGTCGAGGAGGCCGAGGAGCGTTGGGACCGGTCTCGGCTCACCGAGTTGGACAAGGCGTGGGACGCCCTCCACCGTTGCCTGACCGACGGCACGTTGACCTACGAGGGTGGCGAATACCCGCTGTCGCACACGCTTTTGGGCGGTTACCTGCTACACGAGGGCGACGACTACGAGGTCGTCTACGTGTCCCCGGACGAGGTGCGGGACGTGGCCGCTGCACTGGCTCCGTTGGACGGGCCGTGGTTGCGCGGGCGGTTCGCCGAGCTGGAGTTCGTCGACTACGAGGGGACCGCCGACGAGGCCGACATCGCGTACACCGAGCCGTTCCTGCCGGACCTGAAGGAGTTCTATCGCCGGGCCGCCGAAGCCGGGAGCGCGGTGATCTTCACGGTGGACCTCTGAACCGTCGACATCCGCACCGCCGACCTCCGCGAAAGGTGGTGGCGGGTCCGCGGTGGGATCGGCATGCTGGGCGCATGTTGATCAGGGAAGCCGGAAGCGACGACTGGGCGGCGATCTGGCCGTTCTTCCATGAGATCGTCGCGGCCGGGGAGACGTTCACCTATCCGCTCGACCTGGGGATGGACGAAGGCCGCGAGTGGTGGCTGCCGGCCCCGCCGGCGCGGGCGGTGGTCGCGGTGGACGAGGCCGGAGTCGTGCTCGGCACCGCGAAGATGAATCGCAACCACATGGGCAACGGGTCGCACATCGCCAGTGCGAGCTACATGGTCGACCCCGCACACTCGGGGCGGGGGGTCGGCCGGGCGTTGTGCGAGTACACCATCGAGTGGGCCCGGGCGCAGGGCTACCGGGCGATGCAGTTCAACGCGGTCGTGGCGACGAACGAGCACGCGGTGCGGCTGTACCGCAGCCTCGGCTTCGAGGTGATCGGCACCCTCCCGGAGGGGTTCGACCACCCGAAACACGGCTACGTCGGGCTGCACATCATGCACTTGGCACTCTGACTTCGCGTCAGTCGATTCCGAAGGCGCCGCGCAGGTAGGTCAGGTTCAGGCCGTCCTGGTACGCGCCGCCGCCCTCGTGGCCGTTGAACGTATGCACCTCCATACGCTTGTCCGCCGCGTAGTGGTGGTAGGCGGTGAACACCGTGGAGGGCGGGCACGTGGTGTCCATCAGCGCCACGCTGAACCGCGCCGGAGCGCTCGCGCGGGCGCCGTGGTTGACCGCGTCGAAGTAGTCGAGAGTGCGGAACACTTGGTCGACGCGGTCCCGGTGTACGGCGAGGTAGCGGGCCAGTTCGCCGTAGGGACCCGTCCCGGCGATCTCCGCGCCGCGGCGGAAGTGGCACAGGAACGGGACGTCGGCCACCACCGCGGTCAGGTCGGGCACCAGGCCGGCGACCGTGAGGGCCAGGCCCCCGCCCTGGCTCGCGCCGAGCGCGGCGATCCGGGTCGGGTCGACGGCCGGGTGGCTGCGGGCGACGGCGATCGCCCGGACCGCGTCGACGGCGACCCGGCGGTAGTAGTACCGATCCGGGTCGGTGACGCCCCGGGTCATGAAGCCCGGGTGGGTGGAGCCGTCGCCCGCGGGCGCGTCGTCCCCGGTGGCGCCGGCGCGCCAACTGCCGCCCTGGCCGCGTACATCGATCACGAGATGGGCGAACCCGGCCACGCCGTACAGCAGTTGCTCGTGCGGCAGACCCCGGCCGCCACCGTATCCGGGGAACTCCACCACACACGGCAGGGGTCCGTCCCGATGCACGGGCAGCACCAGCCAACCGTGCACCCGTTGGCCGCCGTGACCCGCGAACGAGACGTCGTACACCTCGACTCCGGTCAGCGGACCGACCTCGGGCGTGAACGCCGGGTCGAGGGGGTGGGCGTCGGCCTCGTCGAGCGTACGAGCCCAGAAGGCGTCGAAGTCTGCCGGTTCGGAACGTTCCGGGTGAAACTGCTGCAACTCCGGCAGTGAAAGGTCGCTCAGGGGCATGGCGGGTTCCTCTCCGAGGGGCGGCTTTGATCGGCATTGTCGAGGCCGGCGGATCATGGTGATCATCCGGGGCGGGGCACCGACCGAACGGGTGCCCGATCCAAGGGTGTTCCCTGAGGAGTAGGGGGCCGTGGACGTAGGTTCCCGGCAGTACTTTGGTCACCCTCACTGCGTCGTCGGGAGTAGTACCCCTAGGGGAGAGTCCTCCCCAAGCAGTAACAGCAGTACCTACACACGACTGATTCACCGGTGCTTCCGGACCTCTAGATTTGTCGAGTAGAAGACGACGACCAGTCGACAAAGAGGAACCAGGGGACTCATGAGCGCCGCAGGGAAGTCGGGGACCGTGGCCGCGTTCGTGCGCTTCGTCGTCTGCGGCGGTGGCACCGGACTCGCGTCGAGCGCCGCGCTCGTGGCCCTCACGGGGCACCTCTCCATAGCCGTCGCCAACGCCCTGGTGACCGTGGTCTTCACGCTCCTGGCGACCGAACTGCACAGCCGGTTCACCTTCGGCGCGGGTCGGGCGCGGGGCCGACTGCACGTCCAGGCCGCGCTGTCCGCGCTGGTGTGCTACCTGTTCACCACCGGCGCGATGCTCGCGCTGCACGCGATGCAGTCGTCGCCCGGCGTGGTCAAGGAGCAGGCGGTCTATCTGACGGCTTCCGGGATCGCCGGGATCGCTCGGTTCCTCTTCCTGCGCTTCGTTGTTCGGGTTCGGGCGCGGTCGAACGCGGCGGAGGTGGAAACGGGGTTCGGGGCCGGAGTGGAGTCGGCGACGGTGGTGGACGTGCGGGTCGGCGGCGCGGCGGCGGAGGTCGGTGCGTCCGTGGGTGCCGGTGCCGGTGCCGCCGTGGGCGAGTCCGGGACCGGGCTCGGCGCCGCGCCGGTGGCCGCGCCCGTGTTCGGGCCCCTGCAGCCGGTGTTCATGCCTGCCCCCGCGCCCGCATCCGCCTCCCGCTCCGCGTCGGATGTGGTGTCCGCTCTGCTGTCCGCCCCCGCCTTCGTGCCCACGGCGTCCGTGCCGGAGTCGGCCGGTCGGGGTTCGGGACGGGTGTTCGAGTCGCTTCTGATTCTTCCTGCGTGCGATGGCTGGGTCGCGCCCACGCGCGCGGCCATGGTCGCGACGGCGTAGGCGTCACACCTTCGACAGGAGTCCGTGGATGACCCGCGCCGCCGCCGAACACTACGAGCGAATCCTGGCCGCCAACTACACCTGGACGCTGGGCGGGGACCTGGCACCGATCGCCGCCGGGCAGGGCGAGTTGCTGACCGGACTGGGCGTCGCCCCGACGGCGACGTCCGCGTTGGCCGTGGATCTGGGCTGTGGGCCCGGCAACCAGAGCCTGGCCCTGGCCGATCTCGGCTTCAGCCGGGTTCTGGCGGTCGACACCAGCCGGATCCTGCTGGCCGAACTGGCCGAACACGCGGCCGGGTTGCCCGCGATCGAGCCGGTGTACGGGGACATCCGCAAGGTGTTGCCCGAGTTGACCGCGCCGGGCGAGGTCGCGGCCGTGGTGTGCATGGGCGACACGCTCACCCACCTGTCGACGAAGGACGACGTGAGCGCGCTGCTCGCCGAGATCGCACAGGCCCTCGCCACCGGGGGGCGCCTGGTCGTCACCTACCGCGACCTGACCGAAACCCTGCATGGAATCGACCGGTTCATCCCGATACGAAGCACGGACGATCGGGTGTTCACCTGCTTTCTCGAATACCCGGACGACGACACGGTCCTGGTCCACGATCTGCTGCACGTCCACGACGGCACCGGATGGACCCAGCACGTCGGCAGTTACCCGAAGTTGCGGATCGCCCCGACCTGGCTTGCCGAGCGCTGCCGGGACGTCGGGCTGACGGTCGAGCACAACCGAACGGGCGCGCGGGGCCTACAGGTCCTGGCGGCGCGCAAGGACTGACGCGGGGGCGGGGGCCGGTGAGTGTGCGCCGGTCGGTGTTCCCGCAGGTCGGCGCGGGTGGAAATCGGATGCGGGGCGGCCTTCGGCCGTGATACTCCAGGCTCCCATGGGAGATCTCGAAACCGAACGACTCGTACTGCACCCGTTGACCGTCGCCGAGACGGAGCGGGTGGTGGCCGGTGAGCCGGCCGCCGACGACCGATGGGAGGTCGGCTATCCGACGGCCGGGGACGTGGCCGGGGGTGGTCGGTTTCTGCGTACCTGCGCGACCGTCGGGCATCCGGGGGCCTTCGGCAACTACGAGATCCGCCGTCGGGAGGACGGCATGGCGGTCGGGGGCATGGGCTTTCACGGCGTGCCGGACGACAGCGGCACGGTCGCGATCGGCTACGGCCTGATCGAGGCGGTCCGGGGGCGCGGCTATGCCACCGAGGCCCTGCGCGAACTGCTGCGCTTCGCCCGAGCCGCGGGCGTGACCCGGGTCATCGGGGACACAGCGCAGGACAACGTCGCGTCGCAGCGCGTGATGGCGGCGGTGGGGATGCGGTTGGTCAAGGAGGAGGCCGGGCTCAAGCACTACGCGATCGAGTGGTCGTCGGGCACAGACGGGGCGGAGCCGGCCGCCGATGCCCCGGCGCGGGTCAGGCGCCCGTGACGGCGGTTCTCCGGTAGGCGTCGGGGGTCTGGCCGGTCCAGCGTTGGAAGGCACGGCGCAGGGCGCGGGCGTCGGTGTAGCCCAGCCGCCCGGCTATCGACTGGACCGGTAGCTCCGTATCGCGCAGCAGCGTTGCGGCGTGCTCGTGCCGCACCGATTCGATCTCGTCCCGCCAGGTGGTCTCCAGCTCGCTCAGTCGGCGCTGGAGGGTGCGCGGGCTCATCGCCATCCGGTGGGCGACCATCTCCAGGCTCAGTTCCTCGCCGCCGAGGGAGCCGGCCAACACCGACCGGAACCTGCCGTGCCACCCCGCCGCCGGGCGGGCGTTCTCCAGCAGGTTGTCCGCGTATCGGCGCAGGATCAGCCCGAGCTCGTCGTCGCCGGGGCCGGTCGGGCGCGGGCGTTCGGCGTCCATGTCGAGGAAGGTCATCGAGTTCGTTCGGGCGCCGAAGTCGATGGCGCGGGTGCCGAACGCCTCGATCAGATGCCGGTGGTTCTTCGGGGCCTCGTGCGCGAGGGCGACGTGTACGGGGACCACGCCCGGGCCCCGGGCGTCGCGCGCCCGCTTGAGCATGATCGCCATCGCGAATTCGTCGATCGCGGTGACCGCCGCCGGCGAGTAGTTGGCGATGCCGTAGGTGACGGTGAGGCGTCGATCGTCCTCGACCACGGTCATCTCGACCACCGGGTCGGACATCGTCGACACGTAGCGTGCGGCGTCGCGGCAGCCGTCGGCGAACGAGCCGGCGGAGGTGAACAGGTAGTCCCACACGTGCAGCCGACCCTGCGTGGCGCTCGCCGCGGCCCGGATGGCGACGTCGGGCGGGCCGATGGCGACGGCCAGCTCCCAGGTACGGACCACGCTGGCGGTGGGCACCCGCAACAACGGGTCGGCCAGCGTCTCCGGTTCGAAGCCCGGCAGATGCGCGAGTTCGCTCAGCGCCACCCCGGCCTCCAGGGCAGCGTCCCGCACCACGCGTGCCGCGTGCGAGGAAAGCGTGTACTCGATCACCGCCGGAGCATATCCGGACGGTCGGCCGCAATGGGGATTTGGGATCTGTCGTCCTCGGTCCCCATGTTGACGTGAAGTGTCCCCCGGCGGCGGAGGGTGGGGTCCACAGGTGCGAAAAACGCGACCGCCGTCCCGAAAATCGGGACGGCGGTCGCGGTGGGGAAGGAGGTTGGACGGGGGCGGGGTGGGAGCGGGTCAGGCCCCGACGGTGCCGTCGACGCCCTCGCGGAGGAAGTCGGCGTGGCCGTTGTGGCGGGCGTACTCGTGCATCAGGTGCAGCATGACCAGGCGCAGCGACACGTCCTGGTCCCACCTGGCGTTGTGGCCGATGACGTCCAGGGATTCGGCCTCGGCCTCGATCCGCCGCGAGTGGGCCACCTCGGCCTCCCATGCGGCGAACGCCTCCGAGCGGGTCGACGCGCTCGCGTCGTAGGCCACCTGGAAGTCGCCTTCGTCGGACCACACGAGCGGGATGTCCTCCGCGTTGATCACCCGCCGGAACCAGGTGCGCTCCACCTCGGCCATGTGCCGGACCAGTCCGAGGAGGGAGAGCGTCGACGGCGGCATCGACTGCCGGCGTAGCTCCTCGTCGGAGAGTCCTTCGCACTTCATCGCGAGCGTGGCCCGGTGGAACTCGAGGAAGGCCCGCATCATCTCGCGCTCGTTGCCGGTCACGGGTGGGGTGGGGCGTTGGTCGCCGGCCATGGGTGTGCTCGCTTTCGCTCCGCGTGGGTGTTCGGGTGGACCTGCTTTCTAGCAGACCGGCAGCTCGTACCCCTGACCGAAGTCGCGGAGGACGCGGGCGACGGTTCGGCGGGCGTAGGAGGTCGAGACGGTGAGGTCGCCGGCGGGGAGGGCGCGGAGGATCGCGGCGGCTTCGGGGCGGAAGCGTGGACTGAGCATGCCGAGGGCGGCCGCGGCTCGGCGGGTGGCGACGGGGGGCGTGGCGGGGGCGGCGAGGAGGCGGCGCAGGTGTTCGGCCGCTTCGTTGAGGAAGCGGGGGCTGAGGCTGCCGAGCAGGCGGGCCGCGCGGGTGCGGGTGTAGGGGCCGGCGTCGGGCTCGGCGAGGACGGCGCGGAGGGTGGCGGCGACGTCGGGGAGGGATTGGCGGCTCAGTTTGAACAGCCTGCGGGCCACTGTGATCCAGTCATCGAGGCGGGTGTCGGGGGAGGTGAGCAGTTGTCGGAGCGCGGCGATGCCCTCGGCCTCGAAGCCCTGTCCGAGATCGACGAGCTTCGCCGCCGCCTTGGCCCGTGCGGGCGCGGTGGCGTCGGGCGCGGCGAGGATGGCTCTCAGGTGATCGGCGCCTTCGTGGACGTAGCCGCGGCCGAGCCGGCCGAGTGTGTGGGCGGCGAGGGTTCGGGCGAGGGGTGCGGTGGAGGGGTCGGTGAGGATGGCGCGGAGGGTTTGGGCCAGTTCCTGCGTGCGGGCGGTGCCGATGTCGAAGAGCGCCTGGGCTCCCTTGCATCGTTCGGTCGCGTCGATCGCGGGTGTGGTGACGATTTCCCAGAGCGCGTCAGAGGCTTCGTCAAGATAGCCGGCACCATATTCGCCGAGGTTGTGTGCGGCGACGCGGCGGAGAGTGGGCTCGGATGCGGGGTCTCGGAGGATGGCCTGCGTCAGTGAGACCGCCTCGGAGAGACAGGCCGGCCCGATGCCGGCGCAGACGTCGGCGACGGAGATACGAGACGCGGCAGACATGCCGGGGGTGGCCAGGATGGCTCGACCGATACTCGTGGCCTCCCCGACGTAGCCCTGTCCGAGGGATTTGAGGAGTTGCGCGGCACGTGCCCGGTCAACCGGTCGTGTCGTCGGGCAAGCGGCGATCGCGCGCAAGGTGTCCGCCGCCACGGCGTGGTTGTCCGGGCCTCGATCGGACAGATCGTTGGCGGCCCACGCACGAGACTCCGCGTCGGCGTCGGGAGCCGAAAGCAGATCCCGAAGCGCGGTCGTGGCTTCCGCCATGTACTGCGCCCTTCGATGTCCCAGGATCTGCGCGGCTCTACGGCGATCCCCGGCGACCGTATCCGGTGCGTACAGCACGGCGCGGACGATGTCCCCCACCTCGGGGACGCCGCCCCCGACGTTATCCAGCGTTCGTGCCGTTTCGGCTCGATGCCGGATGGCGAAATCCGGATGGTCCAGCATCCTTCGGAGGCTGATGTCCAGGTCTTCGCAGCGGTCGGGCGCGAGCGGAATCAGCGTCAAAGCGATGTGGTTGCGGAGCGTGGTGGTGAGGTTCGGATCATCGAATAGGCGAGCGAGTGTGTCGACTGCCTCGGCTACGTGCATCGCGCCCAGGCTCGACAGACACCGAGCTGCCTCCACCCGCGCCCAGACGTCGGCATCGGGCGCCGCCAGGACCTCACGCAACCCCCGAATCGCCCGGGGTAGGAATCTGGGTCCAAGTCCGGCCAAACTTGCCGCCGCGCTTTGGCGTTGGTCCGATGTCGTATCGGCGGCGGCGAGCACTGTTTCGAGGAGCTCCGCCGCCTCCGCCACATGATCGGGGCCCAACTGCCCCAACGTGTGGGCGGCGTCGATACGCCGGACCGCGTTGGACGTCGGAACGGCGAGCACCGCGCGGATGACGTCGGCGGCCTCGGTGAGTCGACTCGGGTCCAATTGCGCCAGCGATTGTGCGACGGTGCAGCGAAGGGACGTGGTCGTAGTGGGTGCCGCGAGGAGTCGAAGAAGGGCGTCGATGCTCTCGTTCGAGTGGGCGGGAGCGAGTTTCGCCAGCGCCTTGGCAATCTCGATCGCGACCGAGTCGTTGGTGTCCCCTGCCGCGAGATGGGCGCGCAGTAGCTGCACCGCCTCTGTGATGTGGCCGGGGCCGAGACCGGCCAGAGTGAGAATGGCGTCCGTGCGCGTATGCGCCGTGGCATCGAGCATGGCCGGGTGGGCGCGGAGCAGGTCTGCGGCTTCCGCCGTGTACGCGGGTCCGAGTCCGGCCAGTCGCTTCACGGCGGTGATGCGCTGGAAGGGCGAACCGTCCGGAGCGTGCTGGATCGCACGCAACGCGTGCGCGGCTTTCGACGCGTGTGCCGGCTCGATCTCGGCCAGTGCGCGTGCCGCCTGAATACGGTCGTGGACGTCTGAGGTGGGGGCGGTGAGGACTGTCAGCAGCGCGGTAACGGCTGCATCCTTGTGTTCCGGACCGAGCGCGGCGAGTCCTGTGGCGGCTTCGATCATCGAGTAGGGGGTTGCGTCATCCGAGCCGAGAGCGCTCCGCAATGCCTCGACGGCCTCGGCGACGTGTTCGGGGCCGCATCCGGCCAGGGCCCGCATGGCCGAGATGTGTGTGTTCAGGTGGATGCCCTCTCGGCCGAGTACACCGCGCAGGATGTCGACGGCGAGGCCGGTGTCGTGGGTGGCCAGGGACTTGGCCAGCTCGATGTGGATGTCGTTCCGCTGGTAGCAACTGCCCAGGTAGTCCAGCAACGTTCGACGGACCGCGGGCTCCGCGACCAACGCGGCGGCGTCCGAGGCCGCGCGCTGTAATTGTTCACCCGTGGCCCCCGACGTCAACGTCAACATCAGGTTCGCCGCGAACGACTCGGTGTGTCGGCTCGCTGCCGGGACGCCCCGGGCGAGGAGTTCGCCGGCCAGCGCTGCGAAGTCGCCGGTGCCGTGGCCGAGCCAGTCCAGGATCGCTTCGCCCGTGGCGTAGCGGTGGGCGTGGTGGGCCAGGATCGCGTGGGCGAACAGGTCGCCGTGGACGGCTCGGTGTACCGCGTGGGACCAGTCCGGGGCCGCCGGGTCGAAGTGGGGCGGCAGTTGGTCGGCCCGGACGTCGGCGGCCAGGTGTTCGGCGAAGCTGTAGTGGGTGAAGCGCAGGAAGTCGTGGTGGTGGGTGAAGACGCCGACCGTGCCGAGTACCGAGGCGACCAGCCTGGGCCATTCCGGGACGCCTCGGCGGGTGGCCCGACAGTCGTGTTCGTCGAGCCAGTCCAGGGCCAGGTCGAGGAGCGGGCGGGTGCCGGCCGTCGGGTCGGTGACCACCATGACGGCCAGGTGTTCGACGAGTTCGGGGCGGTGGTCGAACAGGAACGCGGCGGCGGCTCGGTGTACGGCCGGGCGTAGCGTCCAGCGTTGCAACACGGTTTGTTGTTGCTCGTGCATCTCCTCCAGGTGCGCTTCGGTCAGGAGGGTGAAGTAGTCGCAGTAGAGGGTGAATCGGTTGCTCGGCAGCGGGGTGGTCGGGTGTTTGCGGTAGACGAGCGCCGCCACCGTCGCCAGCAGTGGCACGCGGACCAGGTCGCGGACGCCGGCGGCCTCGGTCTGGCGGAGGAAGCCGGCGGCGAGGGTCGGTCCGTCGGGGTGGTCGCGGAACCAGCGGCGGGCGAACTCGTGCAACTGCTCTCGGTCGAACGGCTCCAGCGTGTAGGTCCCGGTCGCCGCGTGTTGGAGCGGGGCCAGTTCGTCGTTGGGCAGCGGCCTGGTGGTGATCAGCAGCCGGAAGCGGCCCTCGGGGTTGCGGACCCGGCCGGCCAACTCGGCGACCAGGCCGCGCCGTCGCTCCGGGTCGGTGATCTCGTCCAGGCCGTCGACGATCAGCAGGCACGTGGTGTTCTCGGGCAGGTGGTCGAGCAGGTCGTCCGGGAGGGCGTAGTCGAGGTGTGGCGCCAGTTCGGCGGAAAGGATCCGGACCAGGCGCGGGATCAGCGCGCTACGCCCGGCGGCCAGGCGCCCGGCCGTGACGCGCAGGGGCAACAGCCGTTCGCCGTCCGCGCCTTGGGCCTCGCCCGACTCGTAGGCCAGGGCCAGGGACGCGGCCAGTTGCAGGCTCAGGGTGGACTTGCCCTGGCCCGCGCCGCCGGTGATCAGGACATGGCGATGCAGTCCGAGTGTGTCCTCGGCGGCCCGGGCGGGGGCGATCGCGGGTCCGCTCGGCTCGGTCGATACGAAGTGCCGTTGGTGGTGCTCCTCTTCGCGCGGGTTCCGGCGGGGGTCCCGCATGCGGTCGAGGGGTTGCCGGGTGGGCGCCGTCGGGGCGCTGCGGGCCTGTTGCCGGACGTAGACGGTGGCGAGTCCGTCGAGCGGCGCGTCGTAGAGGCGGTAGGTGAAGTTGCGTGCGGCGATGGTCTGCGCGTGCAGCAAGTCCCGCAGGTGGGGCGGCAGTCGCGGCGTGGCGTCGGCGGCCGACGGGTGGCGGTTCCAGCCCAGTACGATCCGCGCACCCTGGTCCTCGTTGCGCTGTCGGGGCCGGGGGAAGCCCAGTTCGGGCAGGATGCGGTGCAGGTGGGCGTGCACCGTGGCCAGGTCGAGGGTCTTCGGGCCGCCCGGGACGCCGTGTTCGAGGACGTCGATCAACTGCCCGGTGAAGGCCGTGTATTGCCCGCCGACCGGGGCGATCGCCTGCCGGGTCGCCGCGGCGGCGGCCAGGACGTAACTGCCCTCCACCCGGGACAACTCCGTCAGCCGCGCGTCGTCCGGACCCATCGCCCCCGTCAGGGCGCGGCCGGCGAAGCAACAGTCCAGGAGTACCGCCTTGGCGGGGACCCGGCGGGCCGAGCGCAGCACGTCGCGGATCTCCTGGAACGGCAATGCCGTGTAGGGACGTTCGGGGCGGAACCGGGGGAGGGACAGCAGCAGGTCCTCGCTGTCCGGGGAGACCAGGCCGTGACCGGCGTAGTACAGCAGGACCAGGTCGGTCGCGGCGGCCGTGGCGTCGGTGAGCGCGTCCAGGATCAGGTCGCGATGGTCCGGCTGCTCGATCACGACGCAGTTCTCGGCGGGTAGGCCCCAGACTTTTGGGTCGGTCAGCAACTCCCGTAGCCGGGAGAGGTTTCGGGCCACGGCCGGCAGCGGGGTCAGGTGTTCGAAGGTGTGTGCGCCGACCAGGACCACCCGGGATCCCCGGGGGTCGTGCGGTGCGGTGCTCATGTCCGAACGGGCCCGGGACGGCGGGTCGTGGCTCGGCACGTGCATCCATCCCCCTCGTCCGGCCGGGTGGTTCAGCCTAATGGGTGGACTCGACGGGTGGGGCGAAACGGTGGGGTCGGGCGCGCGGACCTGCGGCGATCGGAGCGGGGTGCAATCGGCGGTAGCCTGCCGAGCGCATTGTCGAGGTTCGACGCGGAGGTTTGCGCAGTGAGCAAGGCGGCGGCGGAGCAGGGGGCAGCGGTGGAGGCGGAAACCGATGCGGCGGAGCGGGCCCGGGTGGCGCTGCTCGACGCGGTGGCGCGGATGGCCGGCCAGGTGGGCAAGGAGGCGGTGAGCGTCAAGGAGTTGGAACAGCTCGCGCGCACCTACGCGATCGTGGTGGGACCGGGTTCGGGATCGGGAGCGGCGTCGCCGGCCGAGGCCGCGGGCGGTACGGACGCGGAGACGGCGGAGACGCTGCAGATCGTGCCGGTGGCGCAGCGCGGTGGGGACGGGCGGGAACGGTCGTAGCACGCGCGGTGTCGGCGGGGCGGTCGGCTCGACCGGCGGCTCCGCCGGTCCACTCGGGTGGGTGAGTGGGCCGTCGCGGGTGGGTGGTGGTTTTGTCGCCCGGTGGGTGAAACCTCGGGCGTGTGGGGTTGCGCCTGTCGCGGATCCGTCCCGAGGGTGCTGCGGGCCGGTCACAGGCCGGGACGGGGGCGTGACATCGTTTCGACGCTTTTCGTTGATTCAACCGAACGTTTGCAGCAGCAAGCGGGCTCTCGCCCCCGTTCGTGTTGGAGGCCGTCGTGTGTGGTTCCCAGGTGCCCGGACCCCGCCCACTCGAAGCGTCCACCTGGCCCGAGCGGTACGCGGAGCCGCACCCGGACGCGCCCTGCGCGATGTGCGAAAAGGACTTCACCGCGCCCGACATCGGCTGGGGCCTGCTGCTCAAGCGCGGCGTCTACGGCAATGCCTACCTGTGGCGTTCGGGGCGGGTACGCGGGTACATCGTCGTGGTGTGGACCGGCGGCCACGTCGCGCGCCTGACCGACCTGACCCCACGTCAGCTCGCCGGGTTCATGACCGAGGTGACCGCGGCGGGGCGGGCGATCGAGGCGCACTATCGACCGGTTCCCGGGCTGAACGTGTCCCTTCTCGAAAACGACATCCCGCACCTGCACGCACATCTGATTCCGCGTCACCCCACCGCCCCGAGCCCCGGCCGCACACCCGCCTTCGCCCACCTTGACCGGGGTCGGCAGAACGAGGCCCACATCCAGGCGGACGCGGCGGCGTTGCGTGCCCTGCTGGCCTATACGGGGGCGCCGGGGGTGGTGGTGGGGGACCGGCTCCTGCCGTCGGGCCGGGGCGGGGGCGCAGGCGGTTCGCGGGACGCGGGTCCGGTGGGGGAGGAGGGCTCGGAGGGGGTCGGTATGTGAGGCGATCGCCGGGGTGGGCACGCGGTTGCCCGCGGGAGTGTGGCGGGGGTGGGATAACCCGTTGGTGGCCCCGGTCCCGGCTGGGATGATCGGGGGATGTCCGCAGCTGCCTCCGCGTCCGTGTCGCCGCTGTCCACGACGCCCGGGACGCCTGCCGGGCCGCCCGTGCCGACGGAGCGGGTGGTGCGGTGCCTCGTCGACGCGGTGTTGGGTCGGGACGCGGGGCGGGTCGTGCGGCCGATCGACGAGGGTGGGGAGCACTGCTCGTGGTGGGTCGGGGCGGATCATGTTCTGCGGTTGGCCCGGGACGCGGATACGTCCGCCCGGCAGCGTCGCGAGATCGCGCTGCGCGACCTGCTGCGTCCCGTGGCCGGCGTCGCGCTGCCCGCGAGCATGGCCGCCGGCGAGTGGGCGGACGGGCTCGCCTATTCCCTCGACACCCGCATCCCCGGCACCTCCGCCGAACTGCGTCGGGTCTCGCGGCGGGGCGAGGTCGCCCTGGCGCGGATGTTGGCCGGCCTGGCCCGGGTCACCGAAGCGGACGCGGTCGGCGTCGGCCTGCCCGTGGTCGCGCCCCGGTCGATGGCCGAACTGCGCGAACCGGCCGAGGTGGCGGCGCAACGGCTCACCGCCGACGGCGAGTTCGACGGGGCGCCGCTGCGTGGCCCGAGCGCGGAACCCGTGTCGAGCGTCGTCGTGCACGGCGATCTCAAGGGCGAGCACCTGATGGTCGGCAGCGGCGGTCGGGTGCGCGGGGTGCTGGACTGGACGGACGCGGTGGTCGGCGATCCCGCCGAGGACATCGCCGGACTGGCCATCGCGGTGGGCGCCGCGGCCGCCGTCCGGGTGGCCGCGGGAGCCGGATACGGCCCCTCGTCGTGGGCCCGGGGGCTCGCCCTCGCCCGCCACGACACGCTGATCCGCCTCGCGGACCGCCTGTACGGCACGGACGACAGCCCCATCCCCCTGCTGCGCGCGCAACGGGACCGCGCCTGGCAACCCTCCGCCCTCGACCGCATCCCCGATCCGCCGGGCCCGGACGCGGACCGGACGGCGGCCCGATGGCCATGGCCGACGGTCGCCCATCGCTGCCACTGACGCTCGTGGAGCACCGGGTCAGGGGTGAGGGCGTCGGTGCCGTGGTGGGCCGGCCCGCGCCGGGGACGGCACTAATGTCGACCGGTGCACGTATCGCGCCCGGGCGTCGATCGTGCGCCGCGTACCGCGCCGTGCGTCCGACGCTCTCTTCGGGTGCGGACGGTGGATATTCGACCATGGGAGTTGCCGACGTGAACCCCTCCGCACGTGAGCCCGTCGAGCCGGTCGAGGCTGTCGATTCGGTAGAGCCGCTCGATCCTGTCCCCGAGGCATCATCCGCCGGGGGCTATCGGCGATCCGTCGGGTCGCCGCGGGGGGAGGCTCGGCGGCGGGAGTTGCTCGATCGGGTCACCGCGGATCTGGCGGCCAATGGGCTCGTGGACTTTTCGTTGCGTCGGGCCGCGAGGGCGGCCGATACCACGCACAAGGTGCTGCTCTATCACTTCGACGGGGCCGACGACCTGCTGCGGCAAGCCATCCTGCAACTGCGCGATCGGCGAATCGATCGTTCCGTCGCCGCCGGGCGGCCCGGTTCCGAGCGGCTGCCACTGGCCGAGTGGGTGCGGGTGGTGTGGCCGATTCTGGTCGGTGACGAGGCACGGGTGCTCGACCAGGCGATCGGGCTGGCGATGTACGACCCCGACCGCTACGCCGACCTCGGCCGCGGGGCGTCTCGGCAGTATCTGCCCACGCTGCTGGCCATCTGCCCCGAACACTGGTCCGAGCGACGCAAGTTCGAGGTCGCCGAGATGATCCTCGCGGTGCTCCGTGGGTTTTTGGTGGATGCGCGGACCAGTGGCGACAGGGCGGGCGTCGCCGCCGGGTTCGAGGCGCTGATTCGGGCGCTGGAGCGGGAGGAGGCGGCCGAGGAGTGACGGCACGCCGGCGTCTCGGGCTTCCCGTGACTTCCCGTGGCTTCCCGTGGACAGTTTGCGAACCACGTGGTTCACTTTTTGAGGGTGAACGGCGAACGGTGCACGCTGTGTGCCGCCGGAGGGGGAGACCATGGCCCACAAGGAAGTTCGGCTGTCGGTAGGCACGATCGAGTACGAGGACACCGGCGGCGACGGTCCCACGGTCGTGCTGCTGCACGGGTTCCTGATGGACTCGTCGTTGTGGGACGAGGTGATCGCCACGCTGTCCGTCGACCACCGCTGCGTGGCGCCCACCCTGCCGCTCGGCGCGCACCGGCATGCGATGTCCGCCGACGCCGACCTGTCGTTGCCCGGAGCGGCCGCGCTGGTGGGCGAGTTCCTGGACACGCTCGACCTGAGTGAGGTCACCCTGGTCGGCGTCGACACCGGCGGCGCGCTCGTGCAACTGCTGATCGCCGGTGGACACACGGCCCGGGTGGGGCGGGTCGTGCTCGCCTCGTGTGATGCCTTCGACAACTTTCCGCCCGGGCTCACCGGCCGGACCCTCGTGCGCGCCGGCAAACTCCCGCCGCGCCTGTTCGGGCTCTTCATGCAGCAGATGCGGCTGCGCCCTGTACGCCGACTCCCGCTCGCCTTCGGGTGGTTGACCAAGCGCGGCGACGCCGCCACCGCCCGCTGGGCGGCGCCGATCCTGTCCCGACCCGAGATCCGCCGCGACGCGGTGCGTATGCTGCGCGCGGCCGGCGCGGACACCGACCTCCTGCTCGCGGCGGCGCAGCGCCTGCCCGACTTCGACCGTCCGGCGCTCGTAGTCTGGGCGAGCGCCGACCGGGTCATGCCCCCGGACCACGGCCGCCGCCTCGCCGAACTCCTGCCCGGGGGACGGCTGGTCGAGATCGACGACAGCTACACCCTCATCCCCCTCGACCGCCCTGCGGAACTGGCACGAGTCGTACGGGAGTTCACCCTCGCGACCGATCCGTCCCGGTAGCCGCCGGAGCCGGAACCGGTCCGCGCTACCGGCGGCCCGCCGCCGACTCCCCGTCGGCCCGCCGTTGATGGAAGGTCCGGCGATATGCGTCGGGCGGCACGCCCACCGTGCGGTTGAAGTGGCGGCGCAGGGTGGCCGCGGTGCCCATGCCGGTGGCCTCGGCGACGGCGTCCACACTGTCGTCGGTGGTCTCCAGCAACTCCTGGGCCCGGTGGATGCGTTGGATGAGCAGCCACTGCAACGGGGTGGTGCCCGTCACCGACCGGAAGTGCCGGCCCAGGTGGCGTGAGCTCATGTTGGCTCGGCGGGCCAGGTCCTCCACCGTCAAGGGCTGGTCCAGCCGGCCCGCCGCCCAGCCGAGCAGTTCCCCGAGCGGGTGGTCGGGCTGTTCGGGTACCGGGGTGGCGACGAACTGGGCCTGGCCGCCAGGTCGGTGGGGTGCCACCACCAGTCGGCGGGCGATCGCGTTGGCGACCGCCGAGCCGTGGTCGAGGCGGATCATGTGCAGGCTCAGATCCATCGCGGCGGCCTTGCCGGCCGAGGTGAGCACGCTGCCGTTGTCGACGTACAGCACATCCGGGTCCACCTCGACCTCGGGATAGCGCTCGGCCAGGGCCTCGGTGTGGGCCCAGTGGGTGGTGGCGCGCCGCCCGTCGAGCAGCCCCGCGGCGGCCAGGACGAAGGCGCCCGTGCAGAGCGAGGCCACCCGCGCGCCGGCCTCGTGGGCCGCGCGTACCGCGTCGACCAGGTCCGCCGGCGGCTCGGTGTCCACGTCGGCCCAGCCGGGGACGATCACCGTGTCGGCGCCGGCGAGCCGGTCGAGGCCGCCGTCGGGTTCGAGCAGGAAACGCCCGTCGACCCGCACCGGGCCGGCCCCGCAGACGACGACGTCGTACCAGTGCTCGACGCCGGCCGAGGCCGCGGCCGGTGCCGGTGACCCGAAGACCTCGTGGGCCAGGGCCAGTTCGAAATGCAGGATGCCGTCGGCGACGGCTATCGCGACTGTGCTCACGTCCGGAAGTGTACGCATCATGTCGTTCCGGACGCTCGCCCGGCCGGTCGGGTACTCGACACGATGTCCGGGTCGATCAGGCGGACCGGGGCGACCGGCGCGATCGGGCGGCCCCGCTACCGAGAGAGAAGTGACATGCGCGCCATCAGTCAGGACGTTCTGGGCGACCCGGCGGTATTGCGGGAGGTGGAGTTGGAGCGGCCGGTGCCCGGCCCGAGCGAGGTGCTGGTCCGGGTGTGTGCGGCGGGAGTGAATCCGACCGACTGGATCCACCGGGCCACCGGCCTGATCCTGGGCCGGCCGCCGTTCGTACTCGGCTGGGAGGTGTCCGGCGTGGTCGAGGCGGTGGGCCTGGGCGTGGCCGTCCACCGACCGGGGGACGAGGTGTTCGGCATGCTGCACTACCCGTACGGGAACGGGGCGCACGCCGAATACGCGGTCGCCGCGGCCCGCCACCTGGTGCGCAAGCCCGCGAACCTCGACCACGTCCGCGCCGCCGCACTGCCGCTGTGTGCGACCACCGCGTGGCAGGCCCTGGTCGATGTCGGCGAACTTCGGGCCGGGCAGCGGGTGTTGATCCATGCCGCCGCCGGCGGGGTCGGCCACCTGGCGGTACAGATCGCCAAGGCGCGCGGCGCGTACGTCATCGGCACGGCGAGCGGGCCCAAGCACGACTTCGTCCGGGCGCTCGGCGCGGACGAGGTGATCGACTACACCACGACCGACTTCGCCGAGGTGGTGCGGGACGTGGACGTGGTCCTGGACGGCGTCGGCGGCGAGTACGGGCCGCGCTCGTTGCCGACGCTGCGTCCGGGCGGCATCCTGGTCGCGATCGTCAACCACGTGCGGGACCTGGACGTCGGGCGATACCGGGTCCGGGCCGCGGAGATGCTGGTCGAGGCCGATCACGCGGCCATGCGGGAGATCGCGGCGCTGGTCGAGGCGGGCCGCCTGCGCCCCGAACTGGACTCTGTGTTCCCCCTGTCGGCCGCCGCCGAGGCGCACGCGCGCGGCGAATCGGGCCGGGTCGCCGGGAAGATCGTGCTGACCCTCTGATCCTCCGACCCTTCGACCGGTGCGCGTGGCCTCCGGCCTCCACGGCGGGGGGTTACGGTCGCGGCTCGCTGTACCAGCGCCACGAGGTGCGGCGGGGGCGGCCGGGCAGGTCGCCTCGGCCGGTGGCCCACAGGAGGGTGGGCCAGGGGTCGGTGTCCTGCGGGACGTCCGGGAAGATCCGGGCGATCACTCGTGCGCACAGGTCGGCGGGCGGGGTCCAGGGCAGGCCCAGGCCGTCGGCCAGGTCGTACGTGTGCACCACGGTCTCCACGATGCCCATCGCCGCGAAGCCCTCGGGGTCCGCGTCGCCGAAGCCGTGGTGGGCGCGCACGCTCGACGGCGTGGTCCGCACCATGGACACCAGCAGGGCGCCGCTCACCTCCAGGACCTGCAACAGCCCGCCGGGACCGGCCGTACGGTCCGCGTGGATCGCGTTCGCCGGGCCGCCCGGGCGGCGGCTCTCCCAGACGAAGGGCACGTTGGCGGTCAACGGCGGGGTGCGCAGGCCCAGTTGGGCGGCGTACGCGAAGAGGTCGTCGTTCAGGTGCTCCACCGTCTCCCAGCAGGTCCACTCCAGCGAACCGGCCCGGTCGTCCCAGGTGGTCGCCGGCACCTCGCGGAGCGCGGCCACCGCGAGCCGGACGGCCAGATCCAGGTCGTCCGCGGTCACGGGGCCGGGCGAGGCGGGCGAGGGCGGCGACGCCGCTTCGGGCGTGGGGTCGGAGGTGGCGGCTCGCGGCGAATCATGCATGGCAGGACCGTACCGCCCACCGCCCACCGCCCACCGCCCACCGCCCACCGCCCACCGCCCACCGCCCACCGCCCACCGCCCACCGCCCACCGCCCACCGCCCACCGCCCACGCCCCCACTGCGGATATGTGCGGCGCTGTAGTCTCCGTGCAGGTGTAGTACTACAGATGGAGTGGTCTTTATGGTGCGCAGAAATGACGAGCGGAGGGCGGCGCTGGTCGATGCCGCCATCGAGGTGCTGGCCAAGGAGGGGGCCCGGGGGCTTACCTTCCGGGCGGTCGACGTCGAGGCGCGGGTGCCGACCGGTACCGCCTCCAACTACTTCACGAGCCGCGACGACCTGCTCACCCAGGCCGGTGCCCGGGTCTACGAGCGACTACAACCCGGCGAGGAGATCATCGCGCGACACCGCGCGAGCACACCGGACCGGGAGACGTACACCGTGTTGATGCGCGAGGTCGTCGACCGCGTCAGCGCCTTCCGCACCGGCTACCTCGCGCTGCTCGAACTGCGCCTGGAGGCCACCCGGCGGCCGGAGTTGCGCACGGTGCTGACCGAGCGGGTCCGGGCCGACGTGGCGGCCAACGTGAGCTACCACGAGCAATCCGGCCTCCCCGGCGACGCCACCGCAGTCCGCCTCCTGTACCTGGCGTTCAACTGGCTCATCGTCGAACAGCTCACCCTGCCGGACGTGTTCTCCCCGGCCGAACGCGACAGCCTTGTCGCGGCGGCGGTCGAACGCATCGTGGGAGCGTGAGGGCGACGCCCAACCCCGGTGGTTCGGGCGTGACGCCGTCCCGCACCGGTCGTTGGTCCGGGCACAGGTGCGTGTCGGAGCGCGGGTCGCCCCCGCCGGTCCGCCACGCGCCGGCGCCGTCGCGCGCCCGGGGCGATCGCCCGCAGGCGCCCGGAAGCACCCGGATCGACCATGGGGAGACCGACACGTGAGCGACCACCGCCACAACGCCATCGCCTACGCCGCCATCATCCTCGAACGCGCGGACGGGGCGGTGTTGTTCATGGAGCGCAAGGACACCGGCTTCGCCGACGGCCTGCTCGCGCTCCCGGGCGGCCTGGTCGACCCCGGCGAACTCCTCATCGAGGCGTGCGCCCGGGAGACCAGGGAGGAGATCGCCACCGACGTGGCCACGGCCGACCTGCGCACGGCCTACGTCTCGCAGGTGCTCGGCGACACCGGCGCACCGGTGATCGGCTGGTACTTCCACACCGCCGCCTGGACCGGCGATCCCACCAACGCCGAACCCGACCAGTGCGCCCGCCTGGCCTGGCTCGACCCCACCGACCTCCCGCCGGACGTGGAACCCACCGACGCCACGGCGGTGACCGCATGGCACACCAAGGCCCACCCGACCGCCTGGGCCTGAGCGCCGCCGCCTCCCGGCGTCCGCCTACCGCTCGGCGGCGCGGGCGGACGCACCGGGGCCGACCAGGCCGGATTCGTAGGCGGCGATCACCAGTTGGGCCCGGTCGCGGGCGCCCAGTTTCATCAGCAGGCGACCCACGTGGGTCTTCACCGTGGACGCGCTCACATGCAGGTACTCGGTGATCTCGGGGTTGGACAGCCCGCGACCGATCAGGGTCAGCACCTCGCGCTCGCGGTCGGTCAGGCCCGCGTCCCGGCCGGAGTTCGGCCGCTGTCGCGGCTCGGGGCGGGCCGCGAACTCGGCGATCAGTCGGCGCGTGACGCTCGGCGCGATCAGCGCGTCGCCCGCCGCGACGATCCGGATGGCGGTGAGGAGTTCGGCCGGCGGCGTCTCCTTCAGCAGGAAGCCGCTCGCGCCCGCGCGCAGCGCCGCGTACACGTACTCGTCGAGGTCGAACGTGGTCAGGATGAGCACGCGGGTCTCGCACGTGTCGGGCGAGGCGGTGATCCGCCGGGTGGCCTCCAGACCGTCCATGCCGGGCATCCGGATGTCCATCAGGACCACGTCCGGGCGGGCGGTGCGGACCAGTTCGAGGGCATGGGCGCCGTCGGCGGCCTCGCCGACCGCGGTCAGATCCGGCGCGGCGTCGATCAACAGGTGCAACGCCCCCCGCAGCAGCGCCTGATCGTCGGCGACCAGTACCCGGATCGGCTCCCCCGTCACGGCGCACCCTCCTCGATCGGCAACCGGGCGCCCACCCGAAACCCGGCCCCGTCCGCCCTCGGCCCCGCGTCGAACTCGCCGCCGTAGGCCGCCACCCGCTCACGCATCCCGATCAGCCCGTGCCCCGGCACCGCCGCCGGACCGCCGCGTCCCGAGTCGACGACGTCGAGCGCGATCTCCCGTTCGGTGTAGCGCAGTTCGACCGAGCAGCGATCGACCCCCGCATGCCTGATCACGTTGGTCAATGCCTCCTGGACGATCCGGTACGCGGCCAACTCGATGCCCGCCGGCAGGTCTCGGCGCTCACCGAGCACCGTGAAATCGACGCTCAGCCCGGCCGCCGCCGCGTCCCGGACGAGCGTATCGAGCGCGGCCAACGTCGGCGCGGGAGCCAACTCCGGGTCCTGCGGCGTGCCGTCCGCATCACGCAACATGCCGAGCAGCCGGCGCATGTCGCGCAGCGCGGTCCGCCCGGTCGCCTCGATCGAGCCCAGCGCCCGGATCGCCTCCTCCGGCCGCTCGGCGCCCACGTAGTGCGCCACGCCCGCCTGCACGGTGATCAGGCTCATGCTGTGCGCGACCACGTCGTGCAGTTCGCGGGCGATCCGCAAGCGCTCCTCGGCCGCCTGCTCCCCGGCCCGCCGTTCCGCCTCCTCCCGCCCCTGCCGCTCGGCCTGCCGGCGCAGCGCCCGCGCGTACTCGCGCCGCGAGCGGGCGCTCGTCCCCAGCGTCCAGGCCAGGATCGACGGATACAGCGGGATCGGCGCCGCCACGAACCCCGCCGTGACCGCGACCGTACCCAGACCCCACACGGCCGGCCGGTTCCGGGCGGTGAGCGCCGCCGTGTACAGGGTGAGCGCGGTCGCGAAACCGACCGCCGCCTTCAGCCCGAGCCCGCGCAGACATGCCTCCGCCACCAGCGCCGCGGCGAGCGCGGTGATCGGGTACACCCGGCGCACCGCGACGGCGCCGGCGATGACCAGCATCAGCAGCGCGATCACGATCCAGGTTGCCGAGCCGAGCCGGCCCTCGGCGTCCGGCCGCAGCGTGACGAGCGAACTCGCCAACACACACGCGACGAGCACGTCGATGATCAGCCAGTGCGCGGGGCGCAGCCGCTGGGTCAGCGGCGGGCGCGGTTCGTCGACCACGTTCGGACCCTAGCCACGCGACGGGCGCGCCCGCATCGGCCCACGGGGCCGGACCGGCGATCCCCCCACGGGTGGATCACGGCCGGTCGACCCGGGCTCGGGCCGACCCCGGTACCGCGCCGGAAAACGCCTCTCGGCCCGACGACCGGCGGGGGCCGCGCACGAGAACTTGGGCGACGTCCACCGCTCCGCTTCGAAAGGCAGTCCCCGTGTTGAAGGCTTCGTTGCGCGGATTCCTCGCGCACAAGGGTCGAATGGTGTTGTCCGCGGTGGCGATCACCCTCTCGGTCGCGTTCGTCACCGGCACGCTGATGTTCGTCGACACGGTCTCCGCCGTGTTCGCCGACCTGGCCCGGTCGACCTCGGCCGATGTGACCGTCACGCCCCGGACCGAGGTCAAGGCGATCCGGCTGGTCCGCGCGGGGCGCACGCCGACCGTGCCGGCGGCGCTGGTGGAGCGGGTTCGCGGCGTCGAGGGCGTGGCCGCCGTGCACGGCGACGTGGTGGTCCGGGACGTGCCCGTCGTCGACGGGGAGGGGGATCGGGTCGGGGTGGTCTCGGATCCGGAGACGGCGGTCGCCGGGTGGTGTGCGTGTGTCCACGCGCCGGTACGACTGACCTCGGGCCACGAACCGCACGGCCCGAACGAGGCGGTCCTGGACGCCGAGTCGGCGCGGGTGAGTCGGATCCGCCTGGGTGACCGGCTGCGGCTGAGCCCGTCGACGGGCACGTTCGAGGTCACCGTGGTCGGCATCGCCGGCTACCGGGTGCGGGCCACGGGCGACACTCTCGTCTTCGTCGACCCGGCGACCGCCGCCGCCCGACTCCTGGGCAGGCCGGACGTGGTCACGGCGGTCTCCGTCACGGCGGCGCCGGGCGTACCGGACACGGTGCTGCGCGATCGTGTCGCCGCCGCACTCGACGCCGAGGGCGCCGGCTCGCCCGCGCTCGACATCCGCACCCGCGCCCAAACCGGCGCCGCCGCCGTCGGGGAACTCGGCGGCGCGCTGGACGTGGTCCGCTACGGCCTGCTCGGTTTCGCGCTGATGACCATGGCGATCGGGATGTTCCTGATCTTCAACACCTTCTCCATGCTCGTCGCCCAACGCACCCGCGAAATCGGCCTGTTGCGCGCACTCGGCGCCTCCCGCGCGGACGTGCGCCGATCGGTGCTCATCGAGGCGGCGGTGCTCGGCCTGCTCGGCTCGACCCTCGGCCTGGGCACCGGCTACGCGTTGGCCACCGGACTGACCGCACTGCTCGGCGCGGTCGGTGTGCAGTCCGCGGGCATCGACCTGGTCTTCGCGCCGACCACCCCCGTGGTCGGCTACGCCGTCGGCACCCTCGCCACGGTCCTCGCCGCATACCGCCCCGCACGTCGCGCGAGTCGGGTGGCGCCGATGGCCGCCCTGCGTGCCGTGGACGCGCCGCAGGGGCCGCCGCGTCGGCGCGCCGCCCTCGGCGGTGGCGTCGTCCTCGCGCTCGGGGTCGCCGCGGTGGCCGGCGGCAATCTCGCCCTGCTCGCGCTCGGCGGCGCGCTGACGCTGCTCGGGGTCGTTCTGCTCGGCCCGATCCTCGCCCGCCGATTGATCCCGGCGCTCTGCGCCCCGTACATCCGCCCGTTCGGTGCCGTGGGCCGGCTCGGCCGGGACAACGCGCTGCGCAACCCGCGCCGGACCGGGGCCACCGCCGGCGCACTGATGATCGGTGTCGCGCTGGTCGCCGCGGTCGGCGTGGCCGTCTCCTCGATGACCGCGTCGTTCGACGCCACCTTCGACCGCACCTTTCGCGCCGACCTGGTGCTCTCCGGCAAGCCGGCACTGTCCGCCCGGACCGCGACCGACGCGCGGGCCGTACCGGGTGTGGCGAGCACGGTGCGCACCCGGCGGGTGGACGTGCGGATCACCGCCCGCGAGCACACCGATCGGCTCGAACTCGACGGTGCCGATCCGGGGGTCGGCGCCCTGCTCGGCCACACCTACGGCCGCGGCACCGAGGCGGCCGGATTGGCGCCCGGCGCGATCGTGCTCGACGCGCGCTACGCCCGGCGCCGGGGTCTGGCGGTCGGCGACCCGGTCGTGGTGCGGGCCGTGGCCGGCGAGACCCGCACGTTGCGGATCGGCGGGCTGCGCACGGATCGGCCGGCGGGCACGGGCGGCGACGTGAACCCGATGGTCGGCCTGGACACCCTGGCCGAGTTGGCGCCCGACGCGCGGGACGAGACGGTCTACCTGGCCGCGACACCCGGTACCGATACGACCGTGCTGCGCGCGGCGGTGCGGGCGGCGACCTCGGCCGAGCCGGGCGTGGCGGTGCGTACCCGGGCCGACTACCGGGAGAGCCGCAAGGCTGCCCTGGGCACGATGGTGGCCCTGGCGTACGGGCTGCTGTCGCTGACCATCGTGATCGCGGTCCTGGGCGTGGTGAACACCCTCGTGTTGTCCGTGGTCGAACGCACCCGGGAGATCGCGATGTTGCGCGCCCTGGGCCTGACCCGCAGGCAGGTGCGCCGGATGATCCGCCTCGAATCGGTGACCATCGCGCTGTACGGCGCGACCCTGGGCCTGGCGCTCGGTCTCGGTTGGGGCCTCGGCGTGACACGTTGGATGGCCCACGACGGCAGCGTGACGGTGGTCGCCGTGCCCTGGCCGACGATCGCCGCGGTGATCGTCGGCGCAACCCTCGCGGGCCTGTCCGCGGCAACCGTCCCGGCCCGGCGCGCGGCCCGCCTGGACATCCCCGCGGCGATCGGGGATTAGCTCGGGCCAAGCCCCGCGCGGAAGGCGGTGATCACCAGTTGTACGCGGTCGCGGGCGGCGAGTTTGGTGAGCAGGTGGCCCACGTGGGTCTTGGTGGTGCCCTCGGTGATGTGCAGGCGGCGGGCGATCTCGGGGTTGGTGTGGCCCTCGGCGATCAGGACCAGGACCTCGTGTTCGCGCGCGGTGATCCCGGGCAGCGTCGTGGGCCGGGCCGGCTCGACACTCCCGCTCGGGTCCGGGCGACCGGCGAACTCGGCGATCAGGCGCCGGGTCACACTCGGCGCGAGCAGCGCATCGCCGGCGGCGACCACCCGGATCGCGGCCAACAGGTCCTCCGGCGCGGTGTCCTTGAGCAGGAACCCGCTCGCGCCGCCGCGCAGCGCCTCGTAGATGTGCTCGTCGAGGTCGAACATGGTCAGGATCAACACCCGCACTCCCGGCACGCCCGCCGGACCGCCCGCGCCGGTGATCAGCCGGGTGGCCTCCAGGCCGTCCATGCCCGGCATCCGGATGTCCATCAGCACCACGTCCGGCCGCTCCCGCCGGGCGACTTCGACCGCGGCCGTCCCGGTGCCCGCCTCGCCGACCACGGTGAAGCCCGGCGCCACCTCGACGATCCCGCGAAACCCCGCGCGCACCAGCGCCTGATCGTCGGCGATCAGGACCCGGACGCTCATGCGACACGCTCGCGCAGCGGCATCACCGCGGTCACCCGGAAGCCGCGCCCCGGCAGCGGACCGGCGGTGAACTCCCCGTCGTACAGCCCGACCCGCTCGCGCATCCCGGCCAGCCCGTGTCCGTAAGGGAGTTCGTCCGGCCATCCGGGCCCCGGACCGACGCCGTCGTCGGTGACCTCGATCGCCAGCGCGTCCCCGCGATAGTCCACGGTGACCATTGCGTTCGCGGTGCGCGCGTGTCGGGCGATGTTGGTCAGCGCCTCCTGGACGATCCGGTACGCGGACAACTCCACGCCGGGCGGCAACGCGCGCGGTTCGCCGAGCACGGCCGAATCCACCCGCAGACCCGCCTCGGCGCTGCGGTCGAGCAGCGCGGGCAGATCGGCCAACCCCGGCGCGGGCAGCCGGTCGGCCGGGCCGTCCGCGCGCAACACCCCGAGCAGGCCGCGCATTTCGCGGATCGTCTCACCGCTGATCCGCCGGATCGCCGCCAACGCCTCCCGGGCCTGCTCCGGCCGTCGGTCGAGCACGAAACCGCCGTATCCGGCCTGCACGTTGACCACCCCCAGGCTGTGTGCGATCACGTCGTGCAACTCCCGCGCCAGCCGCAGCCGTTCCTCGGCGAACTCGGACCGGGCCAGTTCCGCGTGATGCTCGCGCAGCGCGGCGGCGTACGCGCGCTGCCGGCCGACCGCGTAGCCCACCGCGCCCGCGATGCCGACGAACAGCGGCGTCAACCAGGCGTTGCGCCGCAGGTCGTCGGAACCGAACAACCACGGCACCGCGCCCAGCAGACCGAGCGCGAGCACGCCGATCGCCGCGCGTGGCGGATAGGTCACCATCGCGCTGTAGACCACCGCCATCGAGACCAGCACCACGAACGGCCCGCCCACGTACAGCGCGATCGTGGTCTTGCCGGCCACGGCCACCACGACCGCCCAGGTCGCGACCACCACCGCCGTCGCGAGCGCGGGCCGGAACCGGCGCAGTACCAGCGCGCCGGCCAGTACGCCGACACCGACCAGGGCGACGCACAGCCGAACCCGGTTCGGCTCCGGGTAGCCGCGTCCGTGCGGGTCGTGGTGGTGGTAGGCGTCCAGCACGCGCAGCACCGCGATCGACGCCCCGACCAGGGCCACGAGCACGTCGAGCGCGACCCGGTGCTCGGCGCGCAGCCGCTTGGTGAATGGACGCGACGGCTCCGATCCCATGCCTGTCATGCCCTCGAGGGTGGCACGCCGGCCGCCGCCGCCCATCGCCCGGCAGACCTATGACCACGGTCGTAGTCGAACCCCGATCCCGGCCGCGCACTCCGGCCACGGTCCGATGACCGCCCGCCGGCGACCCGACACGGTGGAGGACGTATCGCCGGCGGCACCGGGACGGGCCGGCCGGCCGACGCGGATCCGGGAGACGAGATGATCGAAGTGCGCGGCCTCACCAAGAGATACGGCGCACGCGTGGCCGTGGACGATGTCACCTTCACCGTCGAACCGGGACGGGTGACCGGCTTCCTCGGCCCGAACGGGGCGGGCAAGTCCACCATCATGCGGATGATCCTGGGCCTGGCCGCGCCCACCGCGGGTCGAGCGCTGGTGGACGGGCGGCCCTACCGTGCGTTCGACCGGCCGCTGCGCCGGGTCGGGGCGCTGCTGGACGCGGACGCGGTGCCGGCCGGGCGCAGTGCGTACCACCACCTGGCGAGCATCGCCGCGAGCAACGACATCGCGCGCGGCCGGGTGCACGAGGTGCTGGACGTGGTCGGGCTGCGCGCCGCCGCCCGGCGTCGGGCGGGCGGGTTCTCGCTGGGCATGCGGCAGCGGCTGGGCATCGCGGTGGCGCTGCTCGGCGACCCGCCGGTGTTGTTGCTGGACGAGCCGGTGAACGGGCTCGACCCGGACGGGATCCGGTGGATCCGCACACTGATGCGGGAGCTGGCGGCCGAGGGGCGGACGGTGTTCGTGGCCGGCCACCTGATGAGCGAGATGGCGCTGACCGCCGACCATGTGATCGTGCTGGGCCGGGGGCGGGTGATCGTGGACACGGAGATGGCCGAGTTCGTGCGCGACGGGGCGCGGGGGGATGTGCTGGTGCGGTCCCCGGACGGGGCGCGGTTGGCGGCGTTGCTGACGGCGCGCGGCGCGACGGTGACGGTCGAGCCGGACGGGGCGCTCGCGGTCGAGGGGTTGGCGTACTCGCGGATCGGCGAACTGGCCGCGGGGGAGGGCCTGGTGATTCACGAACTTGCGGCCCGGCAAGGGTCGTTGGAAGAGGCGTACCTGCGGATCACCGAGCCGGAAGCGGTGCACCGGGCGGCCGACGGGGTGCGGAACGGGGCGGGCGCGTGAGTCGGGTCATGGTTCCGCGCGGGGTGTTGGCGGCCGAGTGGATCAAGCTGCGCACGCTGCGGTCGACGTATTTCACCGTGCTGGTGTCCGCCGTCGCGGCGCTCGGCCTCGGTGCGTTCGACCTGGGCAACCTGGTCGCGGACTGGGACGGGATGTCGGCGGAGCGGCGGGCCGCGTTCGACCCGGTCCGGTTCGGATTCAGCGGCGGCTACTACGTGGTGGTGCTCGCGGTGGGCACGCTCGGGGTGTTGACGGCGAGCTCGGAGTACGGGTCGGGGCTGATCCGGACCACGTTCACCGCGGTGCCGAGGCGGCGGCGGGTGTTCGCGGCCAAGGTCGTGGTCGTCGGCGCGGCCACGCTCGTCCTGGGGGAGGTGATCGCCTTCGCCACCTACTTCGTGGGGCAGGCGATCCTGGCGGACAAGGACCTGGAGGTGGGGCTCGGCGCGCCGCACGTGTTGCGGGCGGTGCTCGCGACGGGTGCGTTCGTGACGGTGTTGGCGCTGATCGGGCTGGCACTCGGGGTGGTCGTCCGGCATACGGCGGGGGCGATCGCGGCGCTGTTCGGGCTGTTCTTCGTGGCGCCGATGGTCACCGGGGCAGCGGGGGACCGGGTACGGAACGGCACCTTGCAACAGGCGTTCCAGGCGTTGAGCAGTACGACCGGGGCGGATGCCGCCGGGCGGCCGTCCACGGTGACGGCGGTCGTGGTGTGCCTGGTGTGGGTCGGCGTCGCGGTGGCGGTGGCGGCGTGGGTGATCGAGCGGCGGGACGTGTGAGGGTGGGTTCGTCGGCCCGGGCGGGTTCGGCGGTTGCGTTCACCGCGTCGGCCGCGTCGGCCGCGTCGACCTCGATGGCCTCGGGGTGACATGCGCGTGGCCGTCCGACCGGGGGTTCCGGGTTGGACGGCCAAGTGCGGCGCGTGGGGCTGTGGCTGCCGGGGAGCGGGCTTTGTGCGCTGGGGGTTACCGTGCAGCCGGCCGTGCGAGCTTCCATGCAACTCGCCGTGCGGATCACCGTGCGGAGTGCCGTGCAGGTCACCATGCACTTTGCCATGCAGCTCGCCATGCAAGTACCAGGTCAGAGGCCCTTTTGATGCGCTGGAGCAAGGCTCTCAGCGAGCCTTGTTGAACACCCTGTGCGCCCATACATAGCCGACCAGGGTGGCGCCGAGGCACCAGGCCAGGGCGATGATCGCGTTGTTGCCGATCTCGGTGCCGAGGAGCAGGCCCCGGAGGGTTTCGATGATCGGGGTGAACGGCTGGTACTCGGCGAACCAGCGCAACCCGGTGGGCATCGAATCCGTCGGGACGATCGCGCTGCCGAGGAACGGCAGGAACGTCATCGGCATCGGGATGTTGCTGGCGGTCTCCACGTTCTTGGCGACCAGACCGATACCGGCCGAGATCCAGGTCAGGGCCAGCGTCAACAGCGTGAGCAGGCCCATCGCGGCGAGCCATTCGAGCGCCGTGGCGTTCGGCCGGAAGCCGACGGCGAGGGCGGTGCCGATCACCAGGGCCAGGCTGACCAGGGTCTGGATCACGCTGCCGACGACGTGTCCCGTCAGGAACGCCGCCCGGGAGACGGACATCGTGCGGAACCGGTTGACAATGCCCTCGGTCATGTCGACGCAGACCGAGATCGCCGTGGCCAGGGCCCCGGAGGTGGCCGCCATCAGGATGATGCCGGGGGCCACGTAGTCGATGTACTTCGTGTCGCCGGTGGGGGAGTCGGCGATCCCGGCGCCGATGGCGTTGCCGAAGGCGTAGTTGAACAGCAGCAGCATGACGATCGGCATCGCGACCACGGAGACGGTCACCGAGGGATAGCGCAGTGCGTGTCGCAGGTTGCGGCGCAACATGGTCGCCGAATCGGTGACCGCGTAGGACAGGGAGCTCATCGCGGGTTTTCCTTCCGGGAGTCCGGAACGCGGTCGCCCTGCGGCCGGCCGGTGAGGGTGAGGAAGACGTCGTCCAGGTCGGGGGTGTGCACGGTCAGTTCCTCGGCGGGGATCGACGCCGAGTCGAGCGCGTCGAGGATGGTGCGCAGGGCGGGGATGCCGGGGTCGCACGGAATGTTCAGGGTGAGCGCGTCGTCGTTGCGGCTGGTGGCCCGGAAGAGGTCGGCGGCGGCGTCGAGCCGGTGCGCGTCGGCGAAACGGAGCCGGATGTGCGCGCCGGGGATGCGCCGCTTGAGCTCGTCGGCGGTGCCCTCGGCGATCAACGTGCCGTGGTCCAGGACCGCGATCCGGTCGGCGAGTTCGTCGGCCTCGTCCAGGTACTGCGTGGTGAGCAGGATGGTGACGCCGCGGTCGGTGACCAGGTCGCGGATGATCCCCCACATGATGCGTCGGCTGCGCGGATCGAGGCCGGTGGTCGGCTCGTCGAGGAAGATCACCCGGGGGTCGCCGACCAGGGTCATCGCCAGGTCGAGCTTGCGCCGCATGCCGCCGGAGAAGGTGGCCACCGGGGTGTGCGCGTCCTCGGTGAGGTCGAAGCGGGCGAGCAGTTCGTCGGCCCGACGGCGGCCCTCGCGCCGGCCGAGGTGCTGCAGATCCGCCATCAGGATCAGGTTCTCCCGGGCGGTGAGCAGGTTGTCCACGGCGGCGAACTGGCCGGTGACGCCGATGGATCGGCGTACTCCGTCGGCTGCGCCGGTCAGATCGTATCCGGCGATCTCGGCCCGGCCGGAATCCGCCGTGATCAGGGTGGACAGGATCTGTACGGTCGTGGTCTTGCCCGCGCCGTTGGGTCCGAGCAGGGCGAAGACGGTGCCCTCGGGGATGTGCAGGTCGATGCCGTCCAGCACCTTCTTGTCGCCGTAGGACTTGGTCAGGCCGGTGGCGCTGATCGCGAGGGTCCGGGTGCGGTTGCGGGTGGTGGTGGTCGTGGTCGTGGTCATGGCGATCGTGTCCCTTGGGTCGTGGCTCGTCGATTCAGGCGCGGCGGATCACGATGTGGCCCATGGAGGTGCGGGCGCGCACCTCGACGGTCTGCTCGGTGGCGTCGGGCCCCTGGGCGGCGTCGAGGGAGTTGCGCACGCTGCCCATCTGGGTCCGTACGTCGAGCCAGGCCGCGGTGGACTCGCGGATGCCGACCTCCAGGTCGCCGGAGCCGGACTGGAGGTCCACTCGGCCGCGGGCGACCTCGTCGAGGCGGATCGTGCCGTGGGCGCACTTGGCGTCGACGTCGGAGTGCGCGATGCCCACGGTGATCCGGCCGTTGGCCGAGCCGACCTGCAGGCGGCCGGCGACCTCGCGGATCGTGGTGTCGCCGTTGGCGTTCCTGAGCGTCGCGGTGCCGCCGACGGTACCGATCTCGATCCGGCCGGCGGCGCTCACCTCGGCGTCGCCGACGATGTGGTCCGCGTGGATGGCGCCGTGGTCGGTGTGGGCGTCCAGGGTCGCGGCCGAGTCGATCCGGAGGGTGCCGACCGAGGTCCTGAGCCGGCAGTCGCCGAGCGGCCCGGTGCAGGTGAAGTCGGCCAGCGGCGTGGTGCCGTGCAGGTCGGAGCCGGCCGGCAACTCGACGACGATGTCCACCGAGCCGGACTTGCCGAACGGCGAGCGCTTCCTGGGCCCCTTCACCAGCAGCCTGCCGTCGGTGCAGGTGACGGTGGTCTCTTTCGCCGTGCGTACGTCGAGTTCGTCTCGGTCGTTGACGGGCCGGACCTCGACGAGCGTGTCGGTGCGCTTGCTCGCGGTGATCCGGACCATGCCGATGTCGAACTCGAGGGTGGCGGTGATGGGTTCGGGGGTGGCGAAAGTAGGCATGGCGGTGCCGTCCTCATGGCTCGATGTGGGGTGGTGCGAGTCGGGGTGACTCGGTGTGTGGTGTCGCCCGGCGGTGGGGCGGGTGCGCGTGACCCGTTAGCGGGCCCAGCCCGTGTAGCCCTGGCGGCCGCGGTGGCGGTGCGGGCCGGGGCCGGGGGCGGGGGTGCGCGGGATGTCGGGCTCCATGGCGCCGGCGACCGCGCGGACCAGCCAGGCGTTGACAGACAGGCCCGCGAGTCCGGCGGTCTCCTCGACCCTGGCCTTGAGGTGGGCGGGGAGGCGGAAGTTGATCCGGGCCATCCCGCCCTCGTCCCCGTCCGGCGCCGTGAGTGGCGCCATCGCTGCGGTCTTCGGCGCCGGCTTGTCTGCTTCCGGCGCCGCGTACGCCTCCTGCGGCGGTGGCGTCGTCACCACGAACTCGGGGTCGAGGCCGCGCAGGCGGATGTCCACGGAGCCCGGCGCCAGCTCGCTGGTGACCTCGGCCATGGCTGCGGACAGTGCGTTCATGAGGGTGAGCCGGGCGGCCGACTCCAGCGGAGCGGTCAGCCGTTCGGCCACGTCCCGAGCCTGGGGGCCGCCCGCGGCAGCGGCGATGGCGAGTTCCCGACGAAGGTTGTCGACGTACGGTGTGAGGTCCATGACGTCATCATGGCACATTGATGGCGTCATTGCGAGCCATTGGCGCCATGATGTGCCAGGTGCGCGTCACGGCCGGCGCACCCTGCCCTGACCGGCCCAAATACGTCCGCCCGGAGCCGATGGCTCCGGGCGGGGTCGTGCGATGTGGCGGGGCGAGTGGGGGTGGTTCAGGACGTGGCGTCCGGCTCGCCCTCGTCGATGATCGAAATGGCGCGGGCCGGGCACATGCTCACGGCGGTGCGCACGTGCGCTCGGAGTGCGTCCGCCGGCCGGCCCTCGTAGACGAGGAAATCGTCGTCGTCGAAGGAGAACACGTCGGGCGCGGCGAACACGCACTGGCCGTGGCTCTCGCACAGGTTCATGTCGACGGTGATGCGCATGGTTCGACTCCCTGGATGGGCGGGTTGAAGCGGGAGGCTTGTGGGGCGCTCCAGCGCAGCGGGACGGCGTCGGGGATCTCCACCACGTCCGTGACGGTGAACTCGACCAGGCGCTGCGCGCCGGGGATTCGGGCGATCTCGTCGTGGTCCCAGAGAGTGCGGGTGGTGCCGGACAGGTGCAGGGACGTACCGCTGTCCCAGCCCGGGACCAACAGCCCTGCCACCGGCCGCAGTTCGAGATTGCCCAGTGTCAGGAACATGGCGTTGCCGACGTAGTCCGGCCAGCGCAGCACGGTCGGGGACAACACCTCCACGAAGCCCGGGTTGCCGCCTCGGTGCGAGGCGTCGGTGTTGCCGAGTTCGTCGGCGGTGGCCACGAAGAACGTGTCGGCGGCGCGCAGCGTCCGTTGCTGGGCCGGGGTGAGCGCGGTGCCCCGGGTGACCGCGCGATTGCCCTGCGGCTGGCCGGAGTTCGGGTCTCGAAGGATGCGGTAGTCGCGTTTTTGGATGTACTTCGGGCAGTTGGCGATGACCTGGTCGGGCACTACGCGCAGGCCGCCGGGCACCGGCGTGGAGCGGCCGTTGATCCGCATCCTGCGTCGGGACGCCGGTTCGATGGCGATCATCCCGACCCGGGCCGGCTCGCCGAGGAGGTCCGCGAGCGGGTCCTCGGCGAGCGGCAGTGCGTCGATGGTGAGCGTGTGCGGGTCGGGGGTGGACAGGAAGCCGGGCTCGCCGGTCAGTTGTGAGCACCAGATCCGGCCGGCCGCGTCCGCGCCGCCGACGATGATCATGGGCTGTGCGGCGAGGAATGCCGCGGCGACCGGCGGGATGGCGTCCCCGATGCCGCCGAGCGAGTGCGAGGCCTGGCGGGTGAGGTTGGCGCGATCCTGTACCGCGCGTTCCCCGCGGTGGTAGTCGGTTGCCACGACATTGCCTCCGGATCTGCGGTGTGCGGTGTTGGGGCGTGGTGCGCTTGGTGGGGGTGCTGCGCGGGGTCTAGAAGAAGCCGCAGGTCGGCGCGCCGGCGGTGGGGGCGTCGGCCGGGTCGGCGCCGGACGGGGCGTAGATCTCCAGGCGGATGCCGTCCGGGTCGGTGAAGAAGATCCCGCCGGAGGTGCCGTGCTCGCCGTGCGGGACGACGCCCTCGTAGTCGAAGTGCGCGTCGAGGCCGCGCAGGACCTGTTCGGCGGCCTTCACCTCGTCGATGGTCTCCACCTGGAAGGACAGGTGGTGCAACCCGGGACGCCGGGTCGCGAACATGCCCTCGCTCTGCTGCCACAGCGTGATCAGGAGCTTCCCGTCCCGCCCGAGGAAGGCGAAGCGGCGACCCTCCTCGTTGCCCTCGGCCACCACCTCGACCTCCAGGACCGCCCGGTAGAAGGCCACGGAACGGTCGAGGTCGGTGACGTTCAGTCCGACGTGGCCGGTCTGAAGTGCCTTGAGGTTGCCCATCGTTGCTCCTTGTTTCGGCTCGACGTGACGCGGCGCGACGTGACGTGACGCGGCGCCGGATGCTCGGCGCTCGGGGCGAGCACCGTCTATCTAATGATTACACACTTCCTTATCCATTAGAAAGTGAGAACAGAACAATCCCACGGTCCATCGACCGTGGGATTGGTTGCGGGTCTGCGGATCAGTCCATCGGAGGCTGGGGCTCACGACCTCCGTCGGGGTGGTTGAGCGCGGCGAACTGCACCCGACGCCCCAACGCCTCGAAGCCGTAGGTCAGTTGCTCGTAGTGCTCGTGCTGTTCTTCGAGTTGCCTGGTCACCTGCACGGTGCCCGGTGTCGAGGCCGCCTCCGGGAAGACCATCGCGGTGTACGTGGTTCCGGGTACCCGGGGGTCCGAGGCGCGCGGGTAGACGATGAAGTCCCAGGACTCGGCGCCTCCGGTCGCTACCCCCGGATCACGCAACAGCAGGGCGTACGCCGGTGGTCGCCGCCAGACCTGGAGCGGGGCCAGCACCGCGAGTCTGCGGCTCACCACGCGCCATCGCGCCGCCGGGCGCCCGACATGGTGCAGGTCGGAGAACAGTTCCCGGCGCAGCTTGGCGTAGGGCGGTGCGATCGCGGCCAGGCCCTCGGCCGCATCCACCACATCCATCCGGCTGTCGCAGTGGTCGATGCTGTTTTCCCGAGCGCCGAGTTCGCTCCGTATCGCCGCGTGTAGCACCGCGTCGAGTGCGCCCAGGGGGAAGGCGTCCTCGGCGCACTCGACGGTGAACAGTCCGGCCTCGTACAACCCCCGATACCGCGTACCCAGATCCACGTCGATGTTCTCCCCACACTCGGTCGCGGTCGTCCGGTCAGGATAGGACGATCGTGCCGACGGGATGCGATGCGGACGGGCGTGGGTCAGCGACCGAGTTGGGTGTACGTCTTGAACGTGTACAACCCGTCCAGGGTGACCGAGTTGGTGCCACCGGGCGACGGCAGGCCGTTGCGCCGGTTGAGCACCGTGCCGAGCGGGCCACAACCGTCGGCGGCGGGGATGGCGACCGTGTCGTCCCACAGGGTGCCCTTGAGGATGGGCGGGTCCTTGGAGATCCATTCGTTGGGGCCCTTGCGCATCATGGTCAACCGGATCGGCTGCTCTGCGGTGCCGATCGAGCAGTCCTTCGGCAGCAGCGGGCCGCTCAGGGCCAGGGTCACGTCCAGGCCGCCGGCCGAGGTGCCGTGCGAGAGGAAGTCGAACCAACCGCCGTATTTTCGGAATCCGGCGGCCCCCAGCCCGGGCACTGGGGGCAGCCCCAACACCCGGGCGGGGGTGACCGGTTCCGGGGGAGCGGCGACGGGCCACCGGCGATCGGACCACCGGGCACGAACCGCTCGGGCTCAGGCGATGCGCTTGTAGTAGAAGGTGCAGTCCCGCATCTTCCCGGCCGGGTCGGTCGCATAGTCCGGGACCAGGCCGTATCGGGTCCAGCCGGCCGTCCGGTACAGGTGGTCGGCCGTGCTCTCGGTCTCGGTGTCGAGCAGGAGCAGGCGGCTTCCGGCGTCGGCGGCGCCCTGTTCGGCGGTGCGCAGCAGGGCGCGGCCGAGTCCGTGGCCCCGGGCGTCGCCGTGGACCATGAGCTTGACCACCTCGGCGCGGTGCCGGCTGTTCGGCTTCTGCTCCAGGACGAGACTCACCGTGCCGGCCACGCCGTTCGGCCCCCGGGCGACCCACACCCGGCGGCTGCCGTCGGCCACGGCGGAGTCCAGGGACCGCCACCAGGCCGCCGCGGCGGCGTGGTCGAACGGGGCGACGAAGCCGACGGAGGAGCCGCCGGCGACCACGTCGACGAGGAGGTCGGCCAGGTGCGCGATGCCCGCGCGGAAGTCGTCGACGCTCAGTCGGGTGATGGTGTGCAAGGCGGCTCTCCGTCAGGGCAGGACGATCAACAGGGCGTAGCGGACCGGTTCGGGCCCCGGGTTGCGAAAGCGGGTGCGGTCCCACGACCGGTAGCGCAGGCAGTCGCCGGCACGCACCTCGTGCGGCCGACCGCCCGAGGTGACCTCCAGGACGCCGTCCAGCACCCAGATGTGGTGTTCGAGGCCGGGCAGGGACGGGCCGTCGTAGGCGATGTCCGCGCCCGGGCGCAGGGTGCCCTCGACGACCTCGCCGCGCAGGCTCGGATGCGGCGGGGACACCGATCGACGGGTGAAGCCCGAGGCCCGGTCCTGCCACACCTCCTGCCGGTCGGCGCGCACCAGTTGCGGCGGCTCCGACTCGACCTCGGCCAACAACTGCGACATGGTCCGTTCGTACGCCGTGCACAACCGGCCGAGCAGCGCCGCCGTCGGACTGATCTCGCCGCGCTCCAGCCGGGACAGGGTGGACCGGCTCACGTCCGTCCGCCGGCCCAACTCGTCCAGCGACCAGCCGCGTTCCAACCGGAGTTCGGCGAGCCGACCGGCCAGTCGCGCCTCGACCTGTGCGGCGGCGGCATGGTTCGGCGCCCCCGCGTCCCCCTCTGCGGCCTCTCTCATATTCGAGACGATATCCCGAATATGAGAGAGGGTCCATGGTGGGGTCCGTCACGCCGACCGACGCGAGCCCCCATGCGCGCTCAGCGGCCCCGGTGGCGCCCCCGGGATGCGGGCGCCGGTACGGTGACGGCCGGCGCGGCGGCACCCTTCGTCGGCGGCCCGGGCGGTCCGTGATCGGCCGCGGCAAGCAGCGCGGCCAGTGCGGTGGTGACCGGGACCGAGGCGACCAGGCCGATGCTGCCGACCAGCGTGCGGGCGATCTCCTCCGCGACGATCTCGCTGGTGGCCACGTCCAGGACGTCCCGACGCGCGATCGAGAACAGCAGCATCAACGGCAACGCGGCGCCCGCGTAGGCCAGTACCAGCGTGTTGACCGTCGACGCGATGTGGTCGCGGCCGATTCGGATGCCCGCCCGGTACAGCCGACGGGCCGTCATGGTCGGGTCGGCCTGCTTGAGTTCCCACACCGCCGAGGTCTGAGTGACCGTCACATCGTCGAGTACGCCCAGCGAACCGATGATGAAGCCGGCCAACAGCAGGCCGTGCAACTCGATGTGCGGATACAGCGCGTGTACGAGGCCGGTCTCGTCGGAGGTGTTGCCGGTCAGGTGCGCCCACCCGATGAACAGCTTCCCCAACACCCCGATCAGGGCCACCGATACCAGCGTGCCGACCACCGCGACCGACGTGCGCGCGGATATGCCGTGACACAGGTACAGGGCCGTGAACATGATCGCGCTGCCGCCGACGACCGCGACCAGGAGCGGATCCGACCCGTGCAGGATGGCCGGGAGGATGAAGAAGGACAACACCGCGAAGCTGATCGCGAGCGCGATCAGGGCGGTCAGCCCACGCATCCGCCCGACCACGATCACCGCGATCGCGAACAGGCCCGCGAGCAGCAACATCGGCGGGCCGCGCCGGACGTCGATCACCGAATAGCGCAGGTCCTCGGGCGCGCCCGGGGCGTACGCGAGCACCACCCCCTGCCCGACAGAGAACCGGCGCAGCTGGTCCGGCCGGACCACCTCGGTGACCCGGCGGCCCTGGTCGGCGCCGGAGGTGATCTCGATGGTGGCGCGGCGGCAGTCGGCGGGCGGGGGCACCGAGCCGGGCGCGGTGGTGGGTGGGGGCCAGGGGACGCCTCCGGGGGTGGCGTCCGGCGGGGGAGCGGCGGCGCCGGCCGGGTCGCCCGAGTGGCCGTTGCCGGCGGCGAAGGCGTCGGCGTCCGCCTGGGCGCAGGGCAACTCCTCGATCTTGGTGACGCGCCCGTCCCGGGTCTCCTGGTCGAAGCCCACGCCCGTACGCGGGTGCGCGGGCGTACCGCTGGGCCACAACACCACGAGGCCGACCACCACGGCGGCGGCGAACGGGATGAGCACGGCGGCCACCAGACGGCGCAGCCGGGTCGAGACGGGGGAGGCGGGGCCGTGCGCGTGGGCGTGACCGTGGCCGTGGTTCGCCGGCGGGGGTGGCGGATCGGGCGCGTGATGGTCGCTCCCGTGGCTGCGTCGGCCGTGACCCGGTGGGTGGGTCGGGCCGCCGACGTCCTCGGGATCCTGGTGATCCGCTCGTGTCCTGCGCATGATGGCGAAGCCCTCCCGCCGATCCGGTCGACGCGTCGTCGTCCCCGGGGTCTCGGATCCCGGCGGGCAGCGTATCGGGCCACGCGGCGGGCTCCGGGAGCATCCCGGGGGGTCGGCGGCGATGTGGGCCGTTCGGTCGCCGGCGCAAGCATCTTGCGGCGGATCGGGTACATGCCGCAAGATTCTTGCCTGCCGATCGGACTCGGGTTCGATGCTTTGCGGTGGCAGCGCCGAGGACGGGAGCGTCGGGCATGGCCGAGATCGACAGCATCGACCACAACATCCTGCGCATGTTGCGGGAGGACGGGCGGCGCACCTTCTCCGAGATGGCCGGGCAGATCGGCCTGTCGGTCGCGGCGGTCAAGCGCCGGGTGGACCGGCTGCGCGAGGAGGGCGTGATCACCGGCTTCACCGTGCAGATCGACCACGCCAAGCTGGGCTGGGGCGTCGAGGCGTTCACCGAACTGCGCTACCCGGGCAGCATGCCGGTGAGCGAGATCGTGCGCACCGCCACGGACACCCCCGAGGTGCAGGCGGTGTACACGATCGCCGGCGATCCGGACGCGCTGATCCATGTCCGGGTCCGCGACATCACCCACCTGCAACAGGTGATCGACCACCTCCGTCGCAACGGAAACGTCACCGGCACCAAGACGCTGATGGTCCTGGGGTCGTGGACGAAGGAGCGCTGAGCCCGGGCGCGGGCCTCCCGCCGAAATTCGGTTGAGGCGCCGCCTAGGGTTTGCCCATGAGCGCACGCACCTTCCGAATCACCGTCCGAGGCGCCTTCGACGCACTGGACGAGGAGCAGCGGGCGGAACTGCTCGCCCGAGCCGCCGAGCACGACGTGCTGCGGGCGGCCTTCACGCCCGAGGGGCATCTGACGTACGACCTGGCGGCGCGCCCGTTCTTCACCTTCCGCTTCGTCGACTCGGGCGAGGCGGAGGAGGACATCGTCCCGGCGACGGAGCGCGCGCTGGCCGCGGCGGACCGGTGGCTGACCGACCGCGGCTACGGCCACAAGAACCTCCGGGCCCAAGCCGAAGACCTGTCCCAGGCCCCGCTGTCCAAGCGCCAACGCAGGGCCCAGGCTGCCGGCTGAACCGTTGTCGGGACCCCGTCGGAAGACCGTCGGAAAATCGGTGGATCGGCGGCGCGGTGCGCCGTTACCGTGCCGCCGACCTGTCCTCCAGGCAAGGAAGTGCCGTTGTACACCGTGTGAGATTCCCCGAGCGCTGTTGGTCGCGCGTCGCGCATCTGCGCCGCGCTGCTTCTTGCTGCGGTCTTCTCACTGGAACCGGTGACTTCACCTTCATGCTCAAACCCTGACCCCCCCTCCGGACGAGGGGCCGGTCCGGCAACTCCCGCCGGACAGGGCCTAGTCCCGGGTCGGGGCGGTTCGTGGGGCGAAGGGGAAGGACTCGCGCAGGGACCAGTTGCCGTCCTCGTCGCCGACCACCAGGTCGAGTCCGGCGACCCGGGCGGTGAGGGGCAGGCGGGTGGTGACCTCCTCGGCCAGGGCCCGCAGTTGCTCGGTGTCCTGGCCGAGGGCGACGGTCAGGTGTGGTCCGACGTCGTCCGGATCGTCGAGGTAGGCGCCGCCGTAGGGGAGGTAGTCCGGCCAGCGGTCGGTCACCGCCTCGATCAGGCGCAACACCGGCTCGGCCGGATCGGGGGCCAGCCACAATCCGCGATGGAACTTCCCGATGCGCTCGAACACCAGCTCCATCGCCGGCTGTGCGGCGGCGATCGTGCCCAGCGCCTCCAGGTCCTCGGCGCCGATCTCCGTGGGCGGCAACCACGGGTACAACACGGTCACATGCGCCGGAATGCCCTCGGCGACGCGCGGGTCGTACCGCTCCCGCCAGGGCTCGACGACCTGCTCCACGTCGGGAACCAGCAACACAAGCGCACTGACCACAAACCGCTCGCCCATCCCCGAAGTCTACGGTCCGACAGGGGCCCCCGCGCCCACAGGCACGCCCGGCTCGGGCCCGTTGTAGCGATGAGTCGACGTCCGGTCAGCTTCGGCGGCTACGCCGCTTGTGGGTCAGCCGGATCAGGACGGCGCCGGCCGGCAGCAGGACGACCGCGCCCAGTACGAGCGGTGCGGTGGGGCCGCTGCCGGTGGCGGGCATCCGGTCGGCCGTGCCGTGGTCCGGTGCGGATCCCGGTGGGTGCGGGTCGTCGGGTAGGGCCGGGTGCGGAGACCGGGTGTGGTGTGTGGGTGGGCTCGGGATCGTGCTGGGGGGGCGGAGTGGATCGGGCACGGGGTGGGCATTTCGGGGCACGGCGTGAACGTAGGCGTGGCCGTCGTGGCTGTGGCTGTAGCCGTGGCTGTGGCTGTGGGTGTTGCGCTGTGCGTGTGGGTCGGCTTGGGGCTGTGCGTGGGGGTCGGAGTCGGGCTCGGGCCCGGACCGACGACCGTGATGGTTTCGCTGTCCGGCGGTGAGGTCACCGGGCGCTCGGTGGTGGCACGGGCATGGAGAGGACGCGCTGCGCCCCCGAGCCGAAGTCGATGTCGACACCGAGCTGCGGGTCGGGCGTCGGGGTGATGCGGACGGTCACGGTGCGGCGCGACGGGACCAGCGCGGTGTCGGCTTCCTGCGGCGTCGCCGTGGGCGGCAGGTCCCCCACCGTGGTCGGGCCCTGGAGGGTGCCGGGCAGCGTCTAGTTCCACGGGCCGGGAACCAACCGGATGATCGTATGAACCACCCGAGGGGCTCAAGGCCCTTCGAACGGGGAACCGTTCCTCGGGGTGCGCGCACGACACGGCTCCGGTGGACGCGGGGTCGCGTCCACCGGAGCCGTGTTGTGGCCGTGGCGTTCGGGCTCGGTCAGCCCAGGGCGCGGGCGTCGCCGGCTATCTGTCGGGCCTTGGGGGCCGCGATGGTACGGCCGGACTGGTTCTCCGCCCAGTTGGCCAGCTGGGGGTACTGGTCGTGGGCGAGCATGGTGGTCAGGGTGGCCACCGCGACGCGGTCGGCGCCGGAGGTCAGGATCAGATGGGCCAGGCCGGTGCGCGTGGCGGTGATCGTGAAGGTGGATTCCGCGGTCGTGGTGCCGCCGGGGCCCTTGGCTTCGGCGCGCAGGGTGTGTGTGCCGAGGGGTAGGGCGGTGGTGTCGATCGGGGTGCCCGCCGCGAACTCCTTGCCGTCCAGGGTGAGTCGCACCGACTCGGCGCCGGTGGTGTCGAGCGCCGGCACCGGGGAGGCCGCGCGCTCGACGCGGGCTCCGGCGGCCGGGGCGAGGATGCGCACCGTCGGGGCGGCCGGCGTCGGCGGTGTGCCGTTCTGGCGCCACGCCGCGTTCCAGCCCGCGAGTTCGGCCGGCCGGTTCGTGATCACCGCGTCCACGCCGCCCGCCTCCAGGATCTTCCACCCGGCGGCGTCGTCGACCGTCCAGACCATCACCGCGACGCCGGCCCGATGCAGGTCGGCGACCACGCCGGGGCGGGCGGCCAGGCCGCCGGCCGAGGGGTTGTAGGCCTTGAGGTCGAGGCGCTTGGCCAGGGCGACCGGGTCCGCGTCCAAGGCGCTGCGGAGCAGGCCCAGCGGCAGGTCGGGGGCCAATTCGTGGGTGAATTCCAGCGCGTCGACCTCGAAGCTCTGGACGAATACCCGGCCACTCATGCCGGTGTCCCTGATGTCCCGGATGATGCGGGCCACTTCGTCCCTGGTGTGCTTGCCCTTGATCTCCAGGAGCAGGTTGCCGCCGCGCGTGCGCAGGTCGTCCAACTGGGCGCGCAGCGTCGGCACCCGGGCCCCGGTGTGCAGCGGCGAGAACCACGAACCGGCGTCCAGGGCCGCGAGTTGAGCGGCCGTCAGGTCGCGGATGCGGCCCTTGCCGTCGGTGGTGCGGTTCACCGTGTCGTCGTGCAGGATGTGGGGGATGCCGTCCAGGCTCGGCTGTACGTCGTTCTCGATCCAGTCGGCGCCGGCCCGGCGGGCGGTCTCGTCCGAGATCAGCGTGTTCTCCGGCGCGGCGGAGGACGCGCCCCGGTGCGCGACGACCGACATCGGCGCACCCGGCGCCCGCAGGTAGGCGTTGGCCTCCGGGGCGAGCGTGGTGACCTTGACGTCGTCGAAGGAGACCCGCGCGCCGTTGACCAGGAGCGCTTGGCCGCCGTCGGCGGAGCGCTGGACCCGGGTGGTGCGCAGCGCCTCGCGCCCGTCCACGACCAGCCGGGCCCGGGTGCCGTGCACCTCGACCGCGATCCGTACGTCGCGGCCGGTGCCGGCGGCGGTCGGCGCGGAGCCGGTGTCGGTGACGTTCCAGGCGTTGGCGGTGGTGCGCTGGGCGAATTCGAGGCCGTTGGCGGCGGTGGTGCCGGTACGCATGGTGGCGATCGACCACGGCGTGTTCCCGGTGGCCGGGACGTCCAAGCCGAACGCGGTCCAGCGGGCCGCGTCGACGGCGCTCTCGAAGCGGGCGACCGCCTCGAAGCGGAAGTCGTCCAGGTGTCGGCCGAAGGTGATCCGGCTCTGCTGACCGGAGTTGGCGGACGTACCGACCAGGCGGCCGTTCTCGACCTTCCAGTCGCCCTCGACGGCGTGCCAGCCGGCGGGCAGCGCGGAGCCGCCGAAGTCCTCCGAGACCACCACGTCGCCGGCCGCGGGCGCGGCCTGGGCCGAGTCGGTCGAGGCGGCGACCGAGACGCCGGCGAGCGCGGCGGTCGCGGCCAGGCCCAGGGCGGTGCCCAGGGCGCCGGCCCGGAGCCGGGAGCGGTGCCGCCGAGGCAGCCGGAACGGTGACGCGGGTGTCTGTGCAGGCATGCCCGAAACGGTAGGGAGCGCCGACGAACCGCCGACCACACGCGCCTGAAGCCCGGACCAACGATCGGGTCCGCCGGGTGTCCGGCAGCCGACAGCCGGGCGAACCGCCTATCACGTCACATACACCCCGAGCCCGCCGAAGCGGCCCCCGCGCAACCCCGGGCCCCGCTCGCCGTCCCCGACCCATCCCCTTCCCCGCCAACCTCGGCTCGCCCCAACTCCGGTGTGTGCCAAGCGTTTCGCAAGCGTCGCGCGATACACCTGCTCCCGTCGAAGCCGGCCGGCACGGTCCGATTCGACCCGGTTCGCCGCCCTCCGGGCGTGACGGTGCTACGGCTGCTTTCGGCCAACCCGAAGTAGTGGGGGGAAGATGCTAGGCACAGTCAAATCCTTCCTCCACGATCTCCCCGGGAGCACATCGCCTGCGTCGCCGACCACGAATCGGCATGAGGACCCTTCAGGAGAGTCGATGAGTTCAACCGCATTCCCCGAGCTGGATCCGGCCGCACCCCTGGCCGCTCCGGTGGACGCCCGGATCGTGCACATGCCCACCTCGATCGCGGTGATTGCCGGCGAACACCGGCTCTCCTACCGCGAGTTGGGCGAGCAGGCCGATCTGGTCGGGGCGCGCCTCGCGGCGGCCGGGGTGACCAGGGGCACCCTGGTCGGGGTCTGCCTGCCCCGCACACCCCACCTGGTCGCCACCCTGCTCGCGATCCTCCGCGCCGGAGCCGCGTACGTACCGCTCGACCCCGAGTACCCGCGCGACCGGCTGGAGTGGGTGATCGGCGACTCGCAGGCCCCCGTCGTGGTCACCGACCACGCCCACGAACACCTCCTGGCCTCGGCCGCGACCAGGCTCGTGCACGTCGACGGCCCACCGCCCGCCGATCCGACACCCGCCCGCGCGGTGACCGGCCCGGACGATCTCGCCTACGTGCTCTACACGTCAGGCTCCACCGGCCGGCCCAAGGGTGTCCGGGTGACCCACCGCGGGGTCGTGGCGATGTTGCGCTGGGCGGCCGACACCTATCGGCCCGACCAGGTCCGCGGGGTGTTGTGCTCCACCTCGGTGTGCTTCGACATCTCCGTCTACGAACTGTTCTTCCCGCTCGCCGTCGGCGGCACGGTGATCCTCGTCGAGAACGTGCTCGCGCTCGCCGACGCGCCCGCGCGGGACGAGGTCACCCTGATCAACACGGTGCCCAGCGCGATCGCCGCGCTGCTGCGCGGTCCCGGACTGCCGGTCGGGGTTCGTACGATCAACCTGGTCGGCGAGGCGCTGTCGCGGCGGGTCGCGGACCAGGTGTACGCGTGCCCGCAGGTCGAGGTGCTGTACAACCTGTACGGGCCGACCGAGGACACCGTGTACTCCACCTGGGCCGTGGTGGACCGCGCCGACCGGGCCGAGCCGCTGATCGGCGTACCGATCCCCGGCACCACCGCCCACGTACACGGCGAGGACGGCGAACCCGTCGCGGACGGCGAGTTGGGCGAGCTGTACCTCGCGGGCGACGGCCTCGCGCAGGGGTATCACGGCCGCCCCGACCTGACCGCCGAGCGCTTCGTCACGGTGGCGAGGGAACGCCGCTACCGCACCGGTGACCTGGTGCGACGCAGACCCGACGGCGCGCTGGAGTACCACGGCCGGGCCGACCAGCAGGTCAAGCTGCGCGGCTTCCGGATCGAACTCGGCGAGATCGAGGCGGTGTTGACCGGACACCCCGGGGTCCAGGCCGCCGCCGTGGTGCTGCGCGAGGACGCGGCCGGACCGTTCCTGGCGGCGTTCGTGCAGCCCGCCGCCGGGACGACCGACGGATGGTCGGCTGCCGTCGGTCCCGCCGACCTGCGCGCCCACTGCCTCACCCGGCTTCCCGCCTACATGCTCCCCGACGCCGTTTCCCTGCTCCCGGAGCTGCCGCTCACCCTCAACGGCAAGATCGACCGCAAGGCGCTGCCCGAGGCCACCCGATCCCGCTTCGTGGCGGCCGAGTTCGTCGGCCCCCGCACGCCCACCGAGACCCGCGTCGTGGCAATCTTCCACGACGTGCTCGGCGTGCCCCGCATCGGCGTGCACGACCCGTTCCTCGACGCCGGCGGCAACTCGCTCCTGGCCGTCGGGCTGCTGGCCCGCGTCGAGCGGGAGTTCGGGATCCGCATCCCGCTCGACACCTTCTTCGCCCTGCCCACGCCCGCCGCCGTGGCCGAACGCGTCGAGCGGGCCGAACCGGGCTCGACCGGCCCGTTGGTTGAACCGCCGTACCGCGACCCGCGCATCCCCGTCCTGGTGGGCACCGTCCAGCGCGAGTTCGCCACGCACGAACTGGTCGCCCCCGGCAGCGCGTTGTACAACGTGCCGCTGCGGATCCGGGCCACCGGCGCGCTGGATCCGGTCGAACTGAGTCGGGCCCTGGGCGAACTGGTGGCACGGCACGAGGTGTTGCGCACCGCGCTGCTGTTCCGGGCCGGCGCGCCGGTGGCCGAGATTCGACCGCCGTACCCGGTCGAGGTGCCGCTGCTCGACCTGCCGGACGCGGACGCCGCACAGGTGGAGGCGGCGCTGCGCCCGTACGCGCGCCGGCCGCTGGACCGGGCCGAGGGCCGGTTGTTGCGCGCGGTCGCCGTGCGTACCGGCCCGGACCGGTACGAACTGCTGCTGGTGATCCACCACATCGCGATGGACGGCTGGTCGATCGGGCTGCTCCTGAACGATCTGGCCCGGGCCTATCAGGGCCTGCCGCTCGGCGAACCCGCGCTCCAGTACCGCGACGTGGCCGCCTGGGAGCGCCGGTACGCCGACGCGCACGAGGACGAGGCACGCGGCTGGGCCGCCCGGTTGACCGACCTGGGCCCGGAGCAGTACATCCCCGGCGATCGGACCCACGCCGACCCGTTCGACCCGCGCGGGGCCCGGTTCGCCCGCCGCCTCGACGCCGGCATCGTGCGCGCCGCCGAGGAGTGGGCGGCCGGTGAGGGGGCCAGCCTGTACATGGCCATGCTCGCCGCCCTCGGCATCCTGGTGAACCGCTACACCGGCCGCACCGACCAGGCCGTGCTCACCCCGTTCGCGGTCCGCCCGCTGCCGGAACTGGAGGACGTGGTGGGCCCGTTGCTGAACACGGTGCCGCTGCGCTTCCGGGTCGAGGGCACCGACTCCTTCCGCGAGCTGGTGCACCGGCTGCGCCCGATCGTGCTCGACGCGCTCGACCACAGCGCGCTGCCCTACCTGGAGCAGCTGCGCTTCGCGGGTGTGGCCGGCGCCGACACCTCCACGCCCGTGTCCCAACTGCTGCTCGCGGTGCAGAACCACCCGGGCGCGGCTGTCGAACTGCCGGGCCTGACCCTGGAGTTCCTGGAAGAGATGTGCAACGGCGGGGCCAAGACCGACCTGTCGATGTTCGTCGAGTTCCCGGCGAGCGGGCCGCTGCTGTCCGTGGAATACCGCACCGGGCGCTACGACGCGGCCTCGATCGCGACGATCGTCGACCACCTGATGGCGATCCTCGCCGAGGGCCTGGCCGCGTCGGACCGGCCGATCGCTGAAACGATCATGCTCGATCCGGCCGAATACACGCGGGTGGTCGACGCCGCCAACCCCGCCCCGACCGCGCGCCCCGACGTGTCCCTGCCCGAGTTGATCGCCGCGCAGATCGCCCGCACCCCGGACGCGATCGCCGTCTCCGCCGCGAGCGGCACCCTCACCTACAACGAACTGGACGCCCTCGCCGCCCGGTTGGCCCGCACCCTGCGCTACTACGGCGCCGAGCGCGGCACCCGCGTGGCGGTCGCCATGCCCCGCACCCACCTGCTGCCCGCCGCACTCCTGGCCGTGCTGCGCACCGGCGCCGCCTACCTGCCGATCGACACCGACCAGCCGATCGCCCGCAACCGGGCCCTGCTCGACGACGCCAAGGTCACCCTGATCGTCGGGGAGAGCACGCACGCGGCCGGGGTGCCGCTGTTGGCCGACCCCGGCTACGACGTGGTCCTCGTGGACGGCGACGAGGTCCGCCTCGCCCCCGCCGCCACCCCGGACCCGGGCATCGAGGCCGAGGACCCGGCCTACCTCATCCACACCTCCGGCTCCACCGGCCGCCCCAAGGCGGTCGTCGTCCCGCACCGCGCCATCGTCAACTTCCTGCTCTCGATGGCCCGCGAACCCGGACTGACCGCCGCCGACACGATGGCCGCCGTCACCACGCTCACCTTCGACATCGCCGCCCTGGAACTGTGGTTGCCGCTCGTGGTCGGCGCCCGGGTGGAGATCGCCGACCGGGAGACGAGCGCCGACGGCCGCCGACTGGCCGACTGGCTCGACCGCCGCGAGGTGACGGTGTGCCAGGCCACCCCGGCCACGTGGCGCATGCTCCTGGAGGCGCACTGGCCCGGCCGCCCCGGCCTGGTCGCGCTCTCCGGCGGCGAGGCGCTGACCGGCGACCTGGCCGGCGCGCTGCTCGACCGCTGCGCGCGAGTGTGGAACATGTACGGACCGACCGAGACCACGGTCTGGTCCACCCTCCTGCGCGTCGAACGTGCCCACGCGGCGCTGCGCGTGGTCCCGATCGGCACGCCGATCGACAACACCCGGGTGTACGTGCTGGACGCGGCCGGCCGCCCCGCACCCGTCAACGCGCCCGGCGAGTTGTGCATCGCCGGCGCCGGTGTCGCGCTGGGCTATCTCGGCAACGCCGAAACCACCGCGGAACGTTTCGTCCACGACCCGTTCGGCCCGCCCGGCGCGCTGATGTACCGCACCGGCGACATCGCCTGCCGGCGCCGCGACGGATCGCTCGAATTCCACGGCCGGGCCGACCACCAGGTCAAGCTGCGCGGCTTCCGGATCGAACTGGGCGAGGTGGAGGCGGGGTTGACCGCACTGCCCGAGGTGACCGCCGCCGTCGCGAGCGTGTGGGACGCGCCCGCCGGGCCCACCCTGGTCGGCTACGTCGTCGCGAAAAACCCCTTCGTCGCCGACGAGTTGACCGCAGCGCTCGCCGAACGGCTGCCCCGCCACCTGATCCCCGGCGTGCTGATCCCGCTCGACGCGCTGCCGCTGACCCCCGCCGGAAAGATCGACCGGAAGGCCCTGCCGGAGCCGCGCCCCGGCGGCAGCGGCGCACCCCCCGAGGGCGACTGCGAGGAGATCCTGGCCGAGATCTGGCACGAACTGCTCGGCCCGGCCCGGATCGGCCGCGACGACCGGTTCCTGGGCCTGGGCGGCAACTCGCTCCAGGCACTGCGGATGGCGGCCATGGTCGAGGAGCGCTTCGAGATCACCTTCCCACTGCGCGTCGTCTTCGAGGCGCCGAGCCTGGCCGCGATGGCCCGCCGGATCGAGGACATCCTGATGGCCGAACCGGAGGACCCCGGAGAGTTCGACGAATACCCGGACGTCGTCGAGCACACCGGACCGACCGAATACCCCGACTCGACCGTGCGGGACATGCGATGACCGACTCCGAGGAGATCCTGACCACGCGCCCCGACCCCGACCGGGATCCGGAGCGCGTCCGCCGCGAACACCTGCGCCGCCGACTGGCCAGGGCCCGATCCGCCACACCCCGGGCCGAGCTGACCCCCAGGCCCGCCGACGTACCCACGCCGCTGTCCGCCGCGCAACGCCGGATGTGGTTCCTGGCCCAGTACGAACCCGACGGCGCCGCCTACAACATGCCGCTCGTGCTGCGCCTGACCGGCCGCCCCGACGAGGCCGCGCTCGGCGCCGCGCTCACCGACGTGGTGGCCCGGCACGAGGTGTTGCGCACGGTGTACCCCAGCGTGGACGGCCACGTGCTGCCCACCGTCCTGGACGTCGACCGGTTCGCGATGCCCGTCGTCGACCTGCCGGAGCCGGACGTACCGGACCGGCTCGCCGCCGAGGCCCGGCAACCCTTCGACCTGGCCGAGGATCTGCCCATCCGAGCCGTCCTGTTACGATCCGACAACCGCTACGTACTGAGCGTGGTGCTGCACCACATCGCGGCCGACGCCTGGTCGGTGGGCGTGCTGTTCCGCGAGCTGACCGCCGCGTACACCGCCCGCCTCGCCGGCCGCGAACCCGAACTGCCACCCCTGCCGGTCCAGTACGCCGACATCGCCTACCGCCAGGAGACCACCCTCGCCGCCGAACTCGACCGGCAGCGCGCCTGGTGGCTGGACCGGCTGCGCGGCGCACCCGCCACGATCACCGTCCCCACCGACCGCCCGCGTCCGGCCGTGGCCGACACCGCGGGCGAGCGCATCCAGGTCGCCCTCGGCGCGGACCGCTCGCGCCGCGTCCGGGCCTTGGCCGAACGCACCGGCACCACCACGTACATGGTGCTGCTGACCGCCCTCCAGGTGGTGCTCGCCCGGTACAACGGCGGTACTGATGTGACCGTCGGCAGCCCGGTGGCCGGACGTACGCACCGCAGCACCGACACCGTGATCGGCTGCTTCGTCAACACCCTCGCGATGCGCACCGATCTGTCGGGCGAACCGAGCGTGCGCGAACTGCTCGACCGGGTCCGGGAGGGGACCCTCGCCGCGTTCGCCCGCCAGGAACTGCCCTTCGACCGACTCGTCGACGCGCTCGACCTCGAACGCGAACTCGCCTACACGCCGCTGTTCCAGGTACTGCTCAACGTGCACAACCAGACCTCCGTACACCCCACGCTGCCCGGCGTCGAGGTCGAGTGGCGCGACACGTACACCGGAGCCGCGAAGTTCGACCTGTCGATCGCCGTGCTGGACACCGGACCCGCCGACGAGTTGCGCGCCGACCTGGTCTGGCGCAGCGCGCTCTACGACGAGTCCACCATCCGGCGCACCTTCGGCCATCTCGCCACCGCCCTGGACGCGATGGCGGCCGACCCGGAACGGCCGGTGGCCGAACTGCCGTTGCTCACCGCCGCCGAGGAGAGCGCGCTCGCCGGATGGAACGACACCGCACGCGCGTGGGACACCGCCGGCACCCTGCACGGCCTGATCGAGGCCCAGGCCCGCGCCACGCCGGAGCGACCGGCGGTCCGCGGCGCCGACGAAACGCTCACGTACGCGGAACTGGACGCCCGCGCCGCAGTGTTGGCCCGGCGTCTGGCCGCCCTGGGGGTCGGTCCGAACCGTGTCGTCGGGCTGTTCGCGGAGCGCTCGGCCGCGCTGATCGTCGGCATGCTCGGCACCCTCAAGGCCGGTGGTGCCTATCTGCCGCTCGACCCGCTCTACCCCGACGACCGGATCCGTACGCTCCTCACCGCCGCCGACGCCGTCGCCGTGGTCGCCACCGCCGACCTGCACGCTCGCGTCGGCGACACCCTGCCGGTCGTCGCCCCCGATCCGGTCGCCCCCGACCCGGTCGCCCCCGCCGACCCGGTCCCGGACCCGGCCGTCCCGCCGACACCGGTCGCCGCCACGGACCTGTGCTACGTGCTGTTCACCTCCGGCTCCACCGGCACCCCCAAGGCGGTGGCGGTCGAGCATCGCAACTACCTCAACTACCTGTACGGGCTGCGCGAGCGAATACGGCCCGGACGGGCGGCCGACGGCCGGCCGTGGAACTGGGCGCTGGTGTCCACGTTCGCCGCCGACCTCGGCACGACCAACGTGTTCGGCGCGCTCACCTCGGGCGGCTGCCTGCACCTGCTCACTCGGGACCAGGCCACCGATCCGGACGCGTTCGCCGCGTATCTGACGGCACATCGCATCGATGCGATGAAGCTGGTACCCAGTCATCTGGAGGGACTGGCCGCGGTCGGCGGCCGGTTCGCCGACGCGCTGCCGCGCGAGCTGCTGATCTGCGCGGGCGAACCGCTCCGCGCCGAGCTGCTCGATCGGATCCGGGCGGCCCGGCCGGAGTTGACCGTGCACAACCACTACGGACCGACCGAGACCACCGTCTCGATGCTCGGCGCGCCCGTCACCGAGGTGCCCGCCGGCGCGGCGAGCGCGCCGCTGGGGCTGCCGTTCGGCAACGTCGGCGCGCATGTGCTCGATTCGCTGCGCCGACCGCTTCCCGTGGGCGTGCCGGGCGAGTTGTACGTGACCGGCGCGGGGGTGGCCCGGGGCTATCTCGGGCCGGCCGCGTCGAACACGGAGCGTTTCGTCGACCTCGACGGGCGGCGCGCGTACCGGACCGGCGACCTGGTCCGGCGGCGCCCCGACGGCCTGATCGAGTTCCTGGGCCGGGCCGACCACCAGGTCAAGATCCGCGGCTTCCGGGTCGAGATCGGCGAGGTGGAAGCCGAACTCGGCGCGCTGCCCGGGGTACGCGAGGCGGTCGTGGTGGCCCGCGGCGAGGGCGCGGCCCGCAAGCTCGTGGGCTACGTGGTCGTCGAAGCCGCCGCGCCGGCGGACCGAACCGCCCCCGAAGGCCCCACGATTCGCACCGCCGTGCGCACCCGCCTGCCCGACTACATGGTCCCCTCGGCGGTCGTGGTGCTGCCCGCCCTGCCCCTCACCCCCAACGGCAAGGTGGACCGCGCGGCCCTGCCCGAACCCGACCTCGCACCCGCCCCGGACACCCGCGTCGAGCCCGTCACGGCCACCGAACAGGCCGTGGCGGCCACCTTCGCCGAGGTACTCGGCACCGGCGACATCGGCGCCGGCGACGACTTCTTCGCGCTGGGCGGGGACAGCTTCTCCGCCGTCCGCGCGGTGCGTGCCATCGGGCGGGGCCTGTCCATCATCGACCTGTTCCAGCACCCTGTGGTGGGCGAACTCGCCGCCCTGATCGACCGCCGCGCCGACGGCACCGAACCCGGCGAGGGCGATCGTTCGCTGCTGCACCGGCTCACCCGGGACGCGGGACCGACCACGTTGTCCCTGGTCTGCGTTCCGTACGGCGGCGGAAGTCCGATCACCTTCCAACCGCTCGCCGACGCGCTGCCGGCCGGACACCGGCTGTACGCGGTGGAGCTGCCCGGACACGATCCGGGCCGGCCCGACGACGAGCCCGAGCAACTGGACGCGCTGGCCGACCGGTTGACCGCGCAGATCGTCGCCCGGATCCAGGGGCCGATCCTGCTCTACGGGCACTGCCTGGGCGGCGCGTTGGCCACCGCCCTGGCCGCGCGCCTGGAGGCGGCCGGTGCCGAACTGCGCGGCCTGGCGCTCGGCGGCACCTTCCCCGCCGCGCGGCTCCCGGGCCGGCTCGCCGCGTGGGTGGCCGAGCGGCTGCCCGGCGACCGCATGCTCTCCGACCGGGCCTACCTCGACTACCTGCGTGCGATGGGCGGCTTCACCGACGTCTACGACGAGGCCGAACAGCGCTTCCTGATCCGGGCGTTGCGGCACGACGTGCGCCAGGCCGAGGACTTCTACACGCGCGCCTACGGCGACGAGCGGCCCGTGCCGGTGGCCGCGCCGATCCTGTGCGTGGTGGGCGACAAGGACCGGGCGACTCTTCTGTACGAGGAACGCTACGCGGAATGGGAGCACTTCGGGCCGCGCGTCGAACTCGCGGTCATTCCGAGGGCGGGCCACTACTTCCTCAAGCACCAGGCGGGCGAGTTGGCCCGGTTGCTCGGCCGGTGGTCGGCCGGCCCGGCGCCGACGGCCGAACTCCCGTCCGCACGACCGGCGGCGGCCCGGCCGAATCTGGCCACGTTCGCCAAGGTGGCCGGCGGGCAGTTCGTGTCGATGATCGGCACCGCGCTGTCCACGTTCGCGCTCGGCGTCTGGGTCTACCTGCGGACCGGATCCGCCTTCGACTTCGCGATGATCTCGGTGGCGGCGGTGTTGCCCGCAGTGTTGCTGCTGCCGATCGCCGGGGCGGTGGCGGACCGGATGGACCGGCGGCGGATCATGATCGTCACCGATACCGCGGCCGCCGCGGCGATGCTCTCGCTAGGCGTGTTGTTGTGGACCGGATATCTCGACCTGTGGCACGTATACGTGGTCGCCTGCGTCGGGTCGGTCTGCAACGCCTTCCAACGGCCCGCCTACATCGCGGCGATCGCCCAACTGGTGCCCAAGCGCTACCTCGGTCAGGCCAACGGGCTGGCCCAACTGGGCACCGGATCGGGCGACATGCTCGCCGCGCTTGCCGGCGGCGTACTGGTCGCGGCGGTCGGGCTGCACGGCGTGGTGTTGTTCGACATGGCGACGTTCCTGGTCGGGGTGACCGTACTGCTGCGGGTGCGCTTCCCGAACACGCTGTTCGAAAAGCGCGAGGAACCGCTGCTGCGCGAGGTGGTGACGGGCTGGCGCTACATCGTGCGGCGGCGCGGACTGGTCGCGATGGTGGTCTTCTTCGTGGTGTTCAACTACCTCTTCGCGGTCGCCACCGTGCTGGTGACCCCGATGGTGCTGGCCGACGGTTCGGCGGTGACGCTGGGTGTGGTCACCGCGGTCGGCGGGATCGGCGCGGTACTCGGTGCGCTGGTGATGGCCCTGTGGGGCGGGACCGCGCGGCGGGCCACCGGGATGATCGGCTTCACCTCGGTGGTCGGCGTGGCCGCGGTGTTCGCGGGCAGTCGGCCGGAGCCGGTCTTCGTCGCGGTCGGGCTGTTCGTGTTGTGGGCGGCGCTGATGATCCTCAACTCGCACTGGATGGCGCTGATCCAGACCAAGGTCGGGATGGAGTTGCAGGGCCGGGTGCTGGCCACCAATCAGATGCTGGCGATGTCCATGATGCCGCTGGGCTTCCTGACCGCCGGGCCGCTGGCGGACCGGGTGTTCGAGCCGCTGCTGCGGCCCGACGGTGCGCTCGCCGGGTCGCTGGGGCCGATCCTGGGCACGGGACCGGGGCGCGGTACGGGGCTGTTGCTCGTCCTGGTCGGCCTGACGCTGGGCGTGTGGGGCCTGTTGGGGTTGGCGTACCGGCCGCTGAGTCGGATGGAGGATGTGCTGCCCGACGCGGTCCCGGATGTGGAGATCGGCGACAAGGACGCCATCCAGGCCGCTGCGGACCGGCAGTTGGCGGGATCGGGGGCGTCGCCGACGGGCTGATCGATCGCATCGCGGGGCCGGGCGGGCACGATCGGGGCCGCCCGGCCCCGCAGGTCATCGGGCGTCAGGGTCACCGGGGGTGCGGGTCAACTCGTGCACGCGGGTCGACCGTTCGGGTGCTCGGCCTCAGCGGGACGCGGGTGTACAACGCGGCCGGGTGCGGGCGGCGTACGACCGGGCGGCCACCGCGAGGGCGAAGCCCAGGCCGCCGAACGCGGCGCCGCCGAAGGCGATCAGCCACAGGGTGCCGGAGCGGGTGCCGCCGATGAGCGGGTCCGGATCGGGGGTGGGGAGCACGTGGAGCGCGGCGAGGGGGGCGTACACCGACAGAAGCACGCCGTACAGCGCGAGCCCGAACGCGGTGAGCGCCGCCGGCACCAGCGGCAGGGGCCGGGGCACACGACGGCCGCCCAGCCACGGCAGTGGACGCGGGAAGCGCTGCCCCCATGGGTACAGCAGCCCGGCGATCAGGAAGAGGGCCACGCAGGCGGCCAGTACGGTCGCGTCGATGCCCACGTCGGCGAGCGCGCGCACCGGGCGGGAGTCGTCGGCGTGTGAGGCATTCCAGCGTTCGGCGGTGATGCCGAGGGCGTCCCCGCCCAGCGTCCAGATGGTTTTCACGGCCATCCACGGCAGGAGGCCGGTGGTCAGGAGGAACGCGGTGCGCCGGGTTCGGCGGGACGCGATCGACGGTGCGGGCCGCTGTAGCGGTGCATCGGCGCGGGCGGCGACATGGTCTTGGCCGCAGTCGGGGCATGCCTCGGTGGATCGACGGTGGTGGGCGAGGACGAGCGTGCTGGTGAGGGTCGTGCTGAGCAGGACGTGGGCCAGGCCGGTCGCGCTTTCCACGCCCGCGCCGGCGGTGATCGTGACCAGGTAGGCGGGCAACGGCGCCATGCCGAAGCCCAGGACGGGGATGGCGCCGAGCAGGACGCCGGCGACGCCGCGATGCGCTCGCCGCGTGCGCGGGGCGAGCAGGCCGGCTGCGCCTGCGACCAAGGCCACCAGTGCCAGGGTGTACTGGACCGCCGGCGAGTGCACGGAGTGGGCCTTCCACGGCACAGCCGTGCCGGTTGCGGCCCACGTCACCTGGACACCGGCGTACACCGTCGCCGACACGGCCGCCGCCGGTGCCCATGCGGACCGGCGGCGCAACGCCCTTGCGGGCGGGGCCGGATCGGCGATGGGCGTGGGAAGGGGAGGGGCCACGACGACCTCCGGGCTCGGTTTCGGGCGGGGTCTCCACCTTTGCCGCGCAGCCGCGCCGGGTCGTCGCCCGACGGACCGCCGCCTGGTCCCCCGGGCGGGGGACGACCGGCTACCCCAAAGGTCGCCGCGCCCGACCGCCGGCACGATCCGACCCGGCCTTCGGCCGAGTGTCCTCAAGCGCCGGACGGGCCGGCTCATGTGGCCCGAACGTTTCGGAGCCCGGCCGGGCTTGGTTGGGTTCGGCCTTCGGCCGGATGTCCTCAAACGCCGGAGGGTCCGGGTTTCGCGGACCGGGTGCTTTTGGCCCGGTCTGGCGCGGCTGGGCCTGGTCCGCGGTTGCGATCGTGTGTGAGGTCGGCTATTCGAGACGAAACCACAGCGAGGAACGTTCGTGCCGGCACGCGACAAAGACGCCGAAGGCTAAGGTCGGTCAGCCCCGACCCGTGTTTTCGGGCCGGGGCCGACACGGTGCTATGCGCCGGACGCCGGTCCGATCTCCACTCGGCCGTTCCGCCCGTCGAGCCACGTCGACTGACCGTCACGGGTCACGGTGACCCCGTGTTGTTCGCGCGAGGGTTCCCCTTGATCGCGCCACGCTTCGTACGCGGCTTCGATCTCCGCCCACAGATCGCGTGGCCCGTGCTCGTTCACCTCGAACGAGTCCGCGCCCGGTTGGTAGTCGATGGATGCCCAGGACTCCCCATCGGCGTACCAGGTCGCGAACCTGTCGCCCTGCCCGAAGTACGTGCGGTGCTCGACATCGGGTAGACGCAGACCGATGGCAAAATCGGCGTGTTCCTCCCTGATGGGTCGTGGGTCTGTCGTGGTGTGTCGAATCCGGCGCGTCTTCGGGTCCGGGATGACGTCACCCACGAACCGCCGACCGTCGAACGCCGAACGCTGCGATCGGGCCCACATGAAATTCACGTTCCCCACGAACGGACCCGATGCCGTGCCGTCGTCGCCGACGACCAGACGCAGCAGTCCACTGACGTTGTACGCATTACCCCAGGGCGTGACGATCACCCCGCCGGGCGTGGTCTGTTCCACCCATGCGTAAGGCACGCGTCGTACCGCCATGGTCGCGATGAGGCGGTCGTACGGTGCGCCTTCCTTGTGCCCCTGCAACCCGTCGCCGACAATGAGCGTCGGCTCGAAGTCGCCGGCAAACAGCGACTCTTGCGCCTGCGCGGCCACGTGCGGATCCACCTCGATCGATGTCACCCGGCCACGAGTGAGCGCGGTAGACAACAGCGCAGTCGACCACCCCGTCCCCGTGCCGAGTTCGAGCACGTTGTGATCTGTGCGCGGGTCGAGCTGTTCGAGCATGAGCCGAACGAGGGATGGCATGGACGCGGACGACGTGGGGATCATGTGTCCGGCGTCCGTCCCGTCATCCACTTGGGTGACCAGTGGGATATCCGCCGCTACCGCGTTTGCCCACGCGTCCGGGTCCGTGCTCCGGTCGATCCGTGCGTCGTCGTCGCCCACCCACACCACGTTGGGGATGTACGGAAGACGGGGCGTGTCCGCGAACACACGCGCCCATACGGGCCGGGCGTTCACTTGTCCTTGTCCGGCTTCGTGGGGTCGTTCGTCGGGATCGGCTTGTCCTTCGGCCATTGCCCGTCCTTCTGCCGTTGCGGGGTCTTGCCGTCCCCGTCTTCGCCCGGCTTTTCGTGGTCGGCCATCGTTGTACCTCCCGAGTTGTCGAGTCGGTATCCATGCTGTCCCTGCCCGCCGGTCGCGGGATGCCGAATACCCATACGGGTTAGAGCTGTTCCACTGCCGCCGGCGGGTGGTCCAGGTCCCGTGGAGCGGTCCGGCCGATGATCGGCACGCCGGACGCTTGCGGGTGCGAGCGGTTGAGCGTGGACCGATCCGCCGAAATTCGGCCGAGTCGTGTCCACAGTCAGCCTGGACAGCGGCGCCGTCCAATTGAATCGGGGGCGGGGTGGGGCAGGGGTCCGGCCAACGGTGGACGGAGGTTGCCGGTTCGCCCTGCCCCCTGCCGCGCACGGATCGGCCGTACGCGGGGGTTGCAAGGGTCAGGGAGGACCGGAGTGTCCGGGAGGGGCGGGAACGTCTTGACGTGGTCGAGGCACGTGTAGACGCTTGCGCCCGCGAGACCGACCGGTGAGTTGATCAGGGCAACGATCACGCAGTCGTGCCGGTAGGCGCGGCAGCGTACGCAGTAGTGGAATGCCGGGGGCGCAGGAGCGTCACGCCATCACTCCCGCCGCGCGCGCCGCGACGGTCCAGTCATGGACGGGCCAGGTCGTGGCTTCGGCGAGTTCGGCGCGCCGTTCTTCCGCTTGTCGCTGTTCTTCAGCCGCTGTTGCTTCGGCGGATTGCCGGCGCCGCCGTTCGGCGAGTTCTTCCGACGTCATCAGGTAAGGCGGGACGACTGTCGCCGAATCCTGCATGGGCGGGTTGTCGTCGGCGGGGGTGGGCGGCACGAAGTCCCGCCATTGAGGCCGGATTTGTGGTCTCGGGTTCGTGGGGTTGCCGGTGTGGGGGCGCTTCGGCTCGGCGGGCCGGGCCTGCCGTCCGGGCGACTTCGGTGGGGTGAGCGGTCGGCGCAGCCAGCCGAGAATGGCAGCGATAAAGTGGGTCACGTCGTCAGCTCCTGTCCAAGGGTGGGCTGTCGGCCGATCCCGGGACCGTTCCAGCGGTCGCCGGGGCTTTTTCATGTGTGGATCGATTCCGGGCCGTCACTGATCGAGCAGCGATGCCCAGCGGGCGACGTGTTCGGGGCTGTCGGCGCATTCGGCGGTCGCCCCGGCCACGTAGGCGCGGATGGCCGCTCGACTCGCCATGCGCCACGCGGGGAACCGGGCCAGCCACGCTCGGGCTTGCGCCGGGTTGTGTCCGCTGAACAGCAGCCACATGTAAAGGCCGGCGTACTCCGCCCACGCGGGACCGAGTACGGCGCGGCCCCAGTCGACCAGCACGACCTGATCGCCGTAGCCGGCGCGCCGGAGCATCACATTCGACGGAACGAGGTCGTTGTGCAGCAAGTGATTGCCGGACAGCAACGATCGTTGGTCGCCGTTCAGGTAGTTGGTCCACTGGTCGGCGAGTGTCGGCAGCGCCAAGCCGTGTGGCGGGCGAATCTGTTGAACTTCCCGCAACGTCGCCGACAGGTACCCGAGATCGGAGTGTCCGGGTGACAAGTCGGCCTGCCCGCCCTTGACGAAGCCGAACAGGAGCACGGTCCACCCGTGCTCGGCGACGCGTCCGAGCAAGGGAGCGGCGAACCGGTTCACGATCGGGGCGAGCAGGGTTTCCCGCCGGTACTGCTCCATCGTGGCGGTGTCGTGATCGGGTGCGGCCTTGGCGAACACCTTGCCGCTGTCGGTGGTCAGGGTGCCGGTGAACGGTGCGTCGCTGTGCCAGGTGGTGATGCGCTCGGATGCGACAACCGGCCCCGTGACCGACTCGACGGCGGACCGGAGCACCTCGGGCAACTCGGGCCATGTGTAGCGCGTACTCATTGTGTCCTCTCGGGTGGGGCCGGCCACGGGGTTGGTGCGGCTGCTACTTCCTCGTACGGACTGCGGGGCAGTGTTTGCACCTGTCGGCGTGGCCGTAGTGCCACCACTCGTGAGCACAGTTCGGGTTGCCGCCCGTGATCTCGTACTCGTCGTCTGCCATGCGCCCTATCTCTCGTGTCGGTAGTGCTGGGATGGTGCGGACCCCGCTCGGCGTTCCTCCCCGAGCGCCCGGTCGGCGCGAACGTGGGTGTCAGCGCGACGCCTTGACCCGGTACAACTCGGAGCCCTTGAGCATGTACGGAGCGCCGCCCGGCGGAAGCACGATGACGACCCGGTCGTTGTCGAGCCCGGCGCACTCCTCGGCCCGTTCCACGCGCCCTGCGGGGTACGTGTCATGGCCGTGTCCGGGCAACGCGGCAACCCAATCACCGACGGCGTATCGCAACGGCAACGGGCGCTCACGCGGCGGAAGTTCGCGCGCTGTGACGATCGGAACGGTTTCTCCGTCCGCGCCCACCACGAAGCCCGCTTCACGGCTCACGACAACGTTCCGGAAGGCGCGCGCCGAACAACCAAGCGGGGGGACCGGGCACGAATCCGGCGGATGATCCATCCCCGAATGGCGTACTGATCCGGGCTCAACGTCCGCAGCACACCAGGCGGATGCTTCGACTTCGCCATGCCACTTCCCTCCAGAGCGTGCGCCTCGGCGCCGGGACCACGTGCGATCGAGACCGACACCGGGGCAGTTCAAGGCGCGACGAACCCGCCGCTCGGCAGGGCGCGGCAAGTCCCAGGATCACCAGTTGGTAGCGGTGATGTCGCTGTACGTAGCGTGCACCCAACGAGTGCTGAAGTGCAACAGATGTACTTGAGAACGTCCTATGTCACTTTCGCGCTGTCTCCCGTGTTGCCGAGACGGCAGACTGACCCACACATGGGAGGTGGATAGGTGCCGATCGAGCAGAACCCGACAGTGCGTCGGCGTCGTCTGGGGTCCGAGTTGCGCCGTCTGCGGGAGCGGGAGGCGCGCACCCTTGACGATGCTGCGGCAGTCCTCGAGTGCCATAAAACCAAGATCAGCCGCATCGAGAACGGGCGTTCCGGGGTTCGAGCCCGTGACGTTCGGGAACTGCTCAATCTTTACGGCGTGGATGATCCCGATGTTCGGGCGACGCTCGAAGCATTGGCTCGGGAAGGTGCCAAGCGTGGCTGGTGGCAGGACTACAGCGATACGCTGCCTTCGTCTTATGCGGATGTCATCGAGCTGGAAGCCGCCGCAAGCTATATCAGAGGCTTTCAAACCCTCCTGATTCCCGGTCTCTTTCAGACCGAGGAATATGCTCGGGCCGTTCATTCTGCCAACCCGGCCGCTATCGATCCGGCGACGACAGAAACTCTCCTCGAAGTCCGCATGGCGCGACAGAGCGTGTTGGAGAAAGTAGATCCTGTTGTTCGCGTAAGCGCGATCATCTGCGAGCCGGCGATCATTACTCCCGTCGGCGGCTCGCTCGTTATGCAAGCTCAACTCGGCAGACTTCTCGAACTGTCGGCACGACCCAACATCGACATTCAAATCCTGCCGATCAGCGTCGGTGCTCATGCTGGAATGAGTGGTCCATTTATCATTTTCGGCTTCCCGCTCGTTGGGGATACCGACGTAGTTTTCTTGGAGAATCTGACAAGCTCTCTCTATGTGGAGAAGCAGGCGGAGACCGACTTCTACACGTTGGTGTACGACAAGCTCAGATCTTCAGCTCTGGCCCCGGAGGCATCTGAAAATGCCATCCGGAAAGCAATCGCAAAACTCCAGTAGAGGTGAATGGTGTTCTCATCAAAGGTCGTAGCCGGTGAATGGCGTAAGAGTAGCTACAGCGGGGCTACAAATGAATGTGTCGAAGCAGCGGGACTCGATAAAGGAGGCGCGGCGGTGCGCGATAGCAAAGACCCAAGCGTTGGCCAACTTGCTGTCAGTGCATCTTCGTGGGCAGCCCTGACGGCTGCACTGCGCGCCTGACGGCACCTCTGATGCCCCGTCGCCCCGACCATGGGGTGGCGGGGCGCTCTGCCACCCGGACAGCGGAGAAGTGCCCCGACCCATTGGCAGGGTGTGTCGGGGTGCAGGTATCGGCAGTTCGGCGAACAGGCGCACGGTGGTTCGGCCTTTGGCCACCTATTGGCCCACGGCCAGGCCGTCGGGTCGGGGTCGGTGAACCGCTCCCGTGGTCGCACGACGTGCGTTCCGGCACGGTCGATCCGGTAGACCGCGAGCCAAATCCCGTCGCCGGGCGCGGTGCCTGTGTGTTCGCTGCCTGCGGTCATGGTGTCGACGCTGGAAAGACTCGTGCCGGTGCTCAACGAACGTGCACGGACTTGCGCGGATTCACTCGAGCGAGTCGATGGCGGCAGTGATCAACGAACGTGCGGGCGCGCCAAACACGGCCATTTCGGCAAGTTCGGCGAACGTCCTTGCGTACATGCCGATTTCGTGGGGCTGGGTGATGGTCGGGAAGGCGGACACCAATTCGACGTTGACCTGTTCGCCGTCGAAGATCCAGAAGTCCTCGACCGGCCACAGCGCGGTGCGGTCCGCCGACAGCGGGACGATGCCGAGGCTGATCGAGGGCAGCGACGCGAGCGAGAGCAGATGGCCGAGTTGTCCGGCCATCGTCTCCGTACCGCCGACCCGATGCCGCAGGACGCGCTCTTCCATGACGAACGCGCACCGGCGCCTGCCCTCGTGGAGTAGTCGTTGCTTGTCCACGCGTACGGCGACGGCGGCATCCAGGTCGTCGGGCAGTGTGCGGGACGTACATGCCCGCGATGCCGCGCGACACGGCGATCAGGTCGGCGGTCTGCCCCTCGGCGCGGCACAGCCTTGTCCAGGCGCGGATGTCGGCGTCGGGCGGTGGCGTGCGGCCGTGTTCGATGCGCGAGCACTTCGACTCGTGCCATCCCGCGCGCCCCGCCAACGCTCGCGCGGTCAGTCCCGCGTCCTTGCGGATCTCCCGCAGGCGCTGTCCGAGGGCCTGCCGCGCCTGTACGACGCTCGACGACGAGGACACGAGGATCAGACGGGTCGGTAGTCCCGGTGGGGCGTGGCCCGTTCCCAGACCGCTTCGAACGCTGTAGTGCACAGCGCGATCACGTCCGGGTCGGTCACCACTTCCTCCCCGGTCATCGTGCCGTCGCCGGCGAAGTGGTTGAACATCACCACCTCGCCGTCGAACAGCCGGAAGTCGGTTCCCGGCAGCGCCAGGACGGCGGCATCCTTCCGCGCCAACCAGCGGACGTCCTCACCCGCCTTCACGAGGAAGAACTGCATCATCCGACGCGGGAACTCGATTACGGTCTCATGGTCGGGCACGTCCATCCGGGCCAACCGGTCGGCGTCGGTGACCTTCCAGGACTGGAACAGGTAGGTATCGGTCTCGTCGTCGTAGTACAGGGTCGGGCTTCCGCTGTTCGGGCTCTCGGGGTCCTTACCGAGCAACTGCCGTGAACGTGCGAGGTGCCCGGAGCGGACCCCGCCGGGTACGCGTGTGCCACGGGTGGTCGGCCGTTCCGCTGTCCCGTACAGAAGTGCCCCGACCCGATGGCACGAAGCCAACAAGTCGGGGCATATTTGCAGCCCGATCGCCGGGCTGAAGCCGCGCGGTTCCGCGGTTCTGGCAGCGGACGCAGAGCGGTCTCATGCGCTCCCACGCGTCCGGATCGGACACCGCTTGCTCAACTCGACCAGGTCACGAAGCCGTTGCCACCTGGTCGACGCGTAACGATCCTCCGAGGTAGGAGCACGCAACGGCTCAGCCTCTCGGCGGTGCTCGGCGCAGCGTCCACCATCGGTCGGTTCGGGGCACCCGTGGCCTGCCCGGGCCCGGTTCGCCTGTACCGACCGGGTGGGGTTGGTTGGGTTAGGTTTGGGTGATTGTGGGGTCGGGGGTGGGGATTGTCAGGGTTGTGGTGAGGGGGAGGTTGGTGCTGGAGCTGCCGATGTGCAGGGTGTATGTGCCTGGTTCGGTTTGGCGGCCCCTGCCCGCCGCCCAGTGTTGGAAGGCTCGGGACGGGATGTGTAGGTCGACTGTGGTTTCCGTGTTGGGGTTCGCGGTGGCGTGGGTGTAGGACGCCAGCCAGGACACCGGGCGTTCGACTTCGCTGTCGGGGCGGCTCAGGTAGGCCTGGATCAGGTGGCGGCCGGGGCGGTTGCCGGTGTTGCGGACCGTTACGCGGGCTACGAAGTCCGGGCCTGATGTGAGCGTTTCGACCGCTACGTGGGTCCAGGTGGTCCAGCCGAGGCCGTGTCCGAACGGGTAGGCCGGGGTTGCGCCTGCCCGTGCCCAGCCGCGGTGGCCGATGTGGATGCCCTCGGTGTAGTCCAGGCGGCCCGCGATCGGCGTGGTGGTCAGGACCGCCGCGTCGTTCTCGTACGCGGGCCAGGTCACCGGGAGTCGGCCGCCCGGCTCGACGCGCCCGAGCAGGACGTCGGCCAGTGCCGCGCCGAACTCCTGCCCCGGGAACCAGCCGACCAGGATCGCCGCGACCTCCGACCGCCACGGCAGCAGTACGGGCGAGCCGCTGTTGAGCACCACGACCGTGTTCGGGTTGACCTCGGCCACCCGGCGGATCAACTCGTCCTGGCGGCCCGGCAGGGACAGGTGGATGCGGTCGCGGCCCTCGCTGTCGCTCTCCTCGGTGCTGCCCACCACCACGATGGCCACCTCGGCGTCGGCCGCCACCGCGACCGCGTGCGCCAGGTCCTCGTTCTCGTGCGCCGCCGGCGGGTCGACGCCCAGGACGAACCCGGTGCCCGGGCGTTCCAACGCGAACTCGTGGCGCAACCGCAGTTCGACCTCCTGGCCGGCCTTCAGGTCCAGTTCGGCCCACCGCTCGGGCGGGGTCAGGATGCCGCCGAGCGGATCGTCGGTGACCAGGTCCTCGTCCACCACCACGACGTCGTCCGCGGCCAGCCGGAAACGGCCCACGCCGGCCACCCCGACGCGATGCGGTCCGTCCTCGCCGACCTCCAGGACGCCGACCGCCTCGATCGCCACGGCCCGCGCCACGATCGGATCGTCCAGCCACAACAACCGTCCGCCGCCCCGCAGTTCCTCGTGCAGCACGTCGCCGTCCGGGCCGAAGAAGCGCACCCGCAGGCCACGCGCGCCCGACTCCGGGTCGCGCACCTCGGCCTCGGTGACCGCCGGCAGGCGATGCCGGATCCGCGCGCCGACGGCGTGCTCCACCCGCACCTCGGGCCCGAGCGCCGCCCGCAAGCCCGCGAGCGGGCCGATCGTGTACGGCGGGATCACCGTCGCGCTGCCGCCGCCCTGGATGCGCGGCGTGTCCGCGTTGGGCCCGAGCACCGCCACGCGGCGCAGCCGGCCCGGATCCAGCGGCAGCGCCGTACCGGTGTCGCGCAGCAGTACGATGCCCGCCGCGGCGGCCTCGCGCAGCAGCGCGGCCGGCTCCGGCGCGGGCACGGGCGCGGGCGGGGTCGGGCCGACGCCGTCGAGCGCGCCGACCCGGGAGGCGAGGAGCAGCAGGTGCCGCACCTTGTCGTCCACCGCCCGCTCCGGCACCCGTCCGTCCCGGACCGCCGCCACCAGGGCGGCGCCCCAGGGCTGGTCCGGACCCGGGCCCGGCATCGCCAGGTCCAGGCCCGCCCGCCCGGCGCCCTCGGTCGAGCGGGTCGCGAACCAGTCCGATACGACCAGCCCGTCGAAGCCCCACTCGGTACGCAACGGTGTTTCCAGCAGCGGACTTTCCGTCATCGTCACACCGTCGACCGAGTTGTACGCGGCCATCAGCGCCCAGACGCCGCCCGCACGCACGATCTCCTCGAACGCGGCCAGGTGCACCTCGTGCAGCGCCCGCTCGGACATCCGCACGTCGACCGAGTAGCGCTCGGTCTCCGAGTCGTTGGCGGTGTAGTGCTTGACCGTGGCCGCCACGCCGCCCGACTGCACGCCGCGCACCAGTGCCGCGCCGATCCGTCCGGACAGCAGCGGGTCCTCCGAGTAGCACTCGAAGTGCCGCCCGGCGTAAGGGCTGCGCTGGAGGTTGACGGTCGGGCCGAGCACGACGTCCACCCCCTTGCGGCGCGCCTCGCCGGCGAGCAGTACGCCGACCCGCTCGACCAGGTCCTCGTCCCAGGAGGCGGCGAGCGCGGTCGGGCAGGGCAGCGAGGCGGACGGCTCACGCTCGTCGAAACGTTCGCCGCGCACGCCCGCCGGGCCGTCGCACAGCACCATCTCGCGCAGTCCGATCGCCGGTTCGGCGGCGGTGCGCCAAAATCCCGAACCGGTGAGCAGTCGGACCTTGCGTTCCAGATCCAGTTCCGCGAGCGCGGCCTCGATCCGCGCGTGCGTTTCGGAGTCCCGGGCACGGGCTTCCGGCGCACGGGCTTCCGGCGCACGGGGATCCGGTCCACGCTGATCCGGCACGCGCGGCGGGGCCGGTGAGTCGATTTCGGGTGACGCGGCGGCGCCGTACGCCGTCGCGACCGGGGGCAAGGGGTGGGTGCGGTCATCATGACCGTTGGCCTGCGACACGAGGGGCACACTACATTCAATACATTCCAGCTGGAATGCTTTCACGAGGGGAGCCGGACGGATGTCGGATCGCACGGGGGCGCGGGGCCCGTACGCGCGAGGAGTCGCACGACGGCAGGAGATCGTGCACGCGGCCCTGGAGGTCTTCGCCACGCGCGGCTACGACGCGGTGTCGCTGCGCGAGATCGCCGCCCAGGTGGGCCTGTCCCATACCGGGCTGCGCCACCACTTCGCGTCCAAGGAGGACCTGCTCACGGCGGTGCTGCGGTACAAGGACGAGTTGACGCTCACGCCGGACGAGCCGGTCGACGTCTCCGGGATCGCCTGGGTGCGGGCGAGCCGGGACGTGGTCGCGCTCAACGCCCGGCAACCGCTGCTGATCCGGCTGTTCGCCACGTTGTCGGTGCAGGCCACCGATCCGGCGCATCCGGCGCACACGTACTTCGTCGAGCGCTACCGGATCGCGCGCGAGATCGCCACGCGGCACCTGGCCCAGGCCCGGGACGACGGCGACATCGCCGCCGACGTGGACGCCGAGCACTGCGCCGAGTTGATGCTGGCCGCGATGGACGGCCTCCAGGTGCAGTGGCTGCTCGAACCCGATCGGGTGGACATGGTCGCCGCGTACGGGCAGTTCCTGGACCGTTTCCTGGCCGTGCTGGCCGTTCCGCCGCCCGAGGACGGCGGAACGGCGCAGCGGTAGGCGGCCGGGCGCTCAGCCGGCCGAACGCGCGATCGTGTGCCGGCCCGCAGGGTAGGGCCGGCCCGCGTGTACGAAGGGCAGCGGGCTGTCCACGGTCAGCTCCGTCGGCGTCACGACCACGCCGATCGGGCCGGCCGGGCTCGGCACCGCGCCCTCGGCCCGGGTCAGCCGACCGAGCGCGGGTTCGATCCGGGCCACCGCGAACCCGGGCTCGGCCGGCTCGACGCCCAGCACCCGGGTCATCAGGTCGCGGGTCGGCGTCGAGGACCAGCCGTGGCTGACCGTGCCGCCGTACCAGGTCTCGCTCCACGAGGTGTCGCTGCGCTCCAGCAGGACGAGCCAGTCCAGGCACAGGTCCGCGATCAGGTCGGCCCGGCCGGCCAGGGCCAGCGCGTCGTGTACGACGTAGCGGAAGAACGGCTGGGCCCGGACCACCTGCCGGCCGGTGTCCCACCACGGCTCGGGCGGCCCGGCCCGCAGGTGTGCACCGCCGACCTCGGTGTCCGAACCGGGCTCGGCGGGACCCTTCGCGGCGCTGAACGCGGCGTGTACGAGGGCGCTTTCGTCGGTGAGCACGTGCACCAGGCGATCGACCCGCGCCGCCGGGACCAGGCCGCCCACCAGTGCCGCCGCCTGCCCGTGCTGGGACGCCATCGGGCGCCGCCGGCCGTCGGCGATCGAGTCGGCGTAGCGCTCGCGCTCGGGATCCCACAACCGCTCGAACCCGGCCGCCAACCGGGCGTGCGCGGCGCGCGCCCACTCGGCCCGGGAGCGATCGCCGAGCCAGGACGCCAGTTCGGCGAATTCGAGCAGCGCCCGACCCCACAACCCGCACAGCGCGGCCGAGACACCCTCGGTGTGCACGGCCGACCAGTCGATGATCACCCAGCCGAACACGTCGGTGGGCAGGCCGGTTTCGTCCAGGAACGGGACGAACCAGCGCAGCACCCGCTCGACCACGGGCAGCAGTTCGGCGATCTCCTCGCGGTCGCCGACATAGCGGTACAGGTTCCACACCGAATGCACCCAGTGCAGCGCCCAGTCCGGGATGACGGTGAAGTCGGCCCACTCGGCGTCGCCCGCCACCGCCATCGGCAACATGCCGTCCGGGCGCGGCGACGCGGCCAACCGGGGATGCCAACGGGCCAGCCGCCAGTCGTCGTTGGTGGTCAGGTCGACCATCTGGTGCACCACCGCGTCGCCGGTCCAGGCGCGCTGTTCGCGGGTGGGGCAGTCGAGGTAGGCGTCGGCCGAGCACAGCGTCACCGTGCGCCGGCCGATCCGCCAGATCTGCTCCAGGCGCGGGTCCGAGCAGGCGAACCACGCGTCGCCGGTGACCGGATAGGTGCGATCGCGGACCGCCACACCGTGTACGACGACGCCGTCGGCGGCCTCGACGAGCGCGCCGCGCAGCCCGTAGGAGTCCACGGATTCGAGGGCGCGGCGGGTGCCGTCGGCGGTCATGGCCAGGCTCGCGTCGTGTTCGCCGGGTGCGGGCCGCCCGGTCGGGTCGGCGAACTCGGCGGTGCGGACCAGCACTTCGGCGCCCGCCGGGCCGCTCGCGTCGACCACGAGCGTGCCGGAGAGCACCCGGTCGGCGGTGTACGCGCCGTCCTCGCACGGGGTCAGCGCGATCAGGCGCGGCTGCGGCCAGGCGATCGGCCGGCCGCCGAACGGGCCGCCGGGGTAGCTGGGCGGCTCGGGGCGGCCGGGTTCGCCGGTGGTCATCGCCCGCCGCAGCACCGCCGCGGGCCAGCCGGGGTCGCGGTCGGGACGCTGCCAGTCGGCGGGCAGCGCGCGGGCGTCGAGCAGTTCGCGCCCGCGCCCGGAGACGCTGCCGCCGCCGGGGGTGGCGGTCCAGCCGGACAGGACCCGGCCCCGCCAGCGCTCGTCGGTGTGGAACCAGGTGTCCGGGCCGAGCCGGGCCTCCAGGACGAAGGCGCCGTGCACGAGGTCGTTGGCGAACGGCGACGGCGGCAACCACCACGCCGTGGGGCCGTCGTGTACCCAGGCGAGCGCGGTGACGACGTTGGTGCCCGGGCGCAGCGCCGGGGCCAGGTCGAGGTCGTCGTACGGCCGCATGCGCGGATTCGCGCGCACCGGTCCCCGGGCCACCTCGACCCCGTTGACGGCCAGCGCGTAGCCGGACAGGGCGACCAGGCGCGTGGGCACCCGCTCGGGGACCCGGTCGAGCTCCAGGACGGCCCGGAGCGCGACGGTGTGCCGCCCGGTGGGCGGGCCGTCCGGCGACTCGGCCCAGATCCATCGGGCCCGCCAGCGTCCGGGCGGAAAGTCGTTATCGGCGATCACGCGATCGTTCCTTCGTGTCGGGGAGGTGGGTGCGGCCGGGTCGGGGAGGCGAGCAAGGCGCACCCGGACGCCCTGGGCGCTTGTACGCCCGGGGCGGGGCCTGGGGCGGGTCCCTGGGGCCGGTCCGGCGGCGCGGGGCCGCCTGGAGCCGCCCGAGGCGCTTCAGCGAGCCAGATGCTCGCGAACCGCAGCCAGCCACTCCTGCGGCTGCTCGGTCTGCGGGCTGTGCTTGGCGCCGGCGATCACACGCAGCCGCGCGCCCGGGATGCCCGCCGCGAACTGTTCCGCCGCGCCGCGCAGGCGCCGGTCGTGTTCGCCGACCACGACGGTGACCGGGCAGGAGACCTCGGCCAGCCGGCCGACCAGCGACGGGTACGTGCCGAGCGCCTGCGCGCAGCCGACGAACGCGGCGCGGTCCATCCCGGCCAGTGCCCGGGACTGCCGCTCGCGGCGGGCCAGGTCATCGGGCGAGGCGTCGGCGGGCGCGCGGGTGAACGGTTTGAGCAGCGTGAGCAGCGGGCCGAGGCCCCACCGGCCGACCACCGCGTTCAGGCCCCGGCTCAGCACCCGCTGGACGCCGGTCGAGGTGGGTTCGGCGGCGGTGTCCATCAGCACCAGCGAGCGCACCCGGTCGGGGTGGGCCAGCGTGTAGCGCAGCGCCAGCACACCGCCCATCGAGTGGCCGAGCAGGTCGAACGGCTCGGGCAGCATGCGCTCGGTGAACGACTCCAGGTCGGCCGCGAGGTGGTCGAAGGTATAGGCCGACCGCTCGCCGAATTTGGCGCTGTCGCCGTGCCCGCGGTGGTCGTACGCGAGCACCCGACGATCATGGGCGAGCAGCGGCGCCACGCCGTCCCAGTCGGCGGCGCTGCCCGCGAATCCGTGCAGCAACAGCAGCGGTGCCGCACCCGATCCGGGGTCGGCCGAGGGCAGGTCGCGGTACCGCAGATCCGCCGCCGACCAGGGCGAACGGGGTGGGTCGGGGTGATGCGCTCGGGCCTCGCCGCGGGTACCGCCGGCGAGGAGTCGGGATGATGCCGTCCACGAAAGCCTTCCATCTGGCATGTATTCGATGTTAGCGTCCCGCCGTCGTGATGTGACACACAAATCCCCCGGATTCCCGACGGCCCGGACCTCGCGCCCACCGTCTCGACTCCCGATCCGCCGCCGCACGTCGGTGCTCCCCGGCATCGCCGCCACCTCCGCCCGCACCACCCGAACCCGCGATCCGAATCCGAGATCCGAAACCCGCGATCCGAACCCGCGGCCCGAACCCGCGATCCGGACCCGCGATCGAACCACCGTTGATCCATTGCTTCCTTTGAAGGACAGGTGAGCCGTTGTGTTGCTCCGAGGAGACGGACCCGCTCCCGCGCGACGTATCGCTGTAGGCGTCCTGCTCGCCGCCTTCGGCCTGACCGCCGCGGCCGGCTGCTCGGTCGAGAAGACGTCGGACGCCAAGAAGCCCTCGGGCCCGGCCGCCGCCCCGAGCGGCCCGGCCCGAGGCGTCACCGACACCACCGTCAAGCTCGGCGTCGCCGCCACCGACCCCGCCCAGCTCAAGGCCTTCGGCGTGCCCACCGAGGGCCCGGCGAGCAAGGACCTGTACGCCGCCTGGGTCGCCGCGCAGAACAAGCGCGGCGGCGTCCAGGGCCGCACCATCGAACTCGCCTTCCGCCCGTTCCTGCCCACCGGCCCCGCCGAGGCGCAGGCCGCATGCGTGGAACTGAGCGAGGACAAGAAGGTGTTCCTGGCCATCGGCATCCTCACCGGGGACACCCCGCTGTGCTTCACCGAGACGCACGGCACCCCCTACCTGGGCCAGTGGGGCCAGTCCGCCGAGCGCGACCGCCGCTCGAAGGCCCCGTTCGTCGCCCTGGAGATGGCCGACGACCGGCAACGCGCCGCCGCTGTCAAGGCGTTGCTCGACCAGAAGTCGTTGCAGGGCAAGAAGGTCGCGCTCTACTGGGAGGCCCAGGACGCGGCCGTCACCAAGAACACCGTCAAGCCGCTGCTGGACGCGGCCGGCGTCGACGTGGTCGTGCAGACCCCGCTCGACGACTACGGCAAGGACCAGGCCGCCGGCGACCAGGCATTGGACACGCTGGTGCAGAAGATGCGCTCGGCGGGCGCGGACACCATCCTCAACACGTCCAACTTCTCCAACCTGATGATCGCGCTGCAACGCGCGAACTGGCTGCCCGAGCAGGTGTACGCCACCTCGGCCCAGGCGCTGAGCCCGGCCGTGGTCAAGACCACCGGGATCAAGCCCGCCACCATGGAGCGGGTGACGGTGGCCGCGCCGTACATCCCGACCAAGGCCGAACTGCTGGCCGATCCCGGGCTGACCGCGTGTGTCGAGGAGTACAACGCGGGCGGCACCGGCGAGAAGTTCGACGCCGGCGCGGCGAGCCGCGAGGCGCTGAGCGCGGTGGCCAACTCGTGCGCCGCGTTCCGGCTGTTCGTCCAGGCGTCCGACGCCGCCGGCCGCGACCTGAACGCCGCGTCCTGGCAGCGCGGCGCGGAATCCCTGACCAAGCTCACCCTGCCGGGTATGCCGCTCGCCTCGCTCGGCGCCGGCAAGCACAGCGCGGGCGACGCGGTCGGCGTATTCCGCTGGGACGCGGCGCAGAGCCAGATGCTCCCGGCCGGACCGCCGATCTCCGCCGTCAAGTGAGCCCGTGACGGCACGCGAAATCCCGAGAAAGGCCCAGCACATGGACGGCGGCACCGCCGCACCCCAGCGGGACGGCACCGGAGGCGAGCGCGGCGATCTGGCCGACCTCGCCGGTGCGGTCCTGGATGAATCACCCCCGACGGCCGCGCGACGGCCGTCGGGCCGGTCGCGGCGGTCCGCCGGCGGCGCCGACACCACCGTCCCCGGTGTCGACCCGGCCGGCAAACCCCCCGCCGAGAGCCCGACCCTGCGGCAGGGACTGCGTCGCGGCGGCACCTCGGTGTTCACCGTGCTGCTGATCCTGACCGCGCTCGACGAACTCGAAGGCGCAGCACTGGCGGTGCTCGCCCCCGACATCAGGGACAGCCTGGGCGTCGGCAACGGCACGATCGTCTTCCTCGGCGTCGCGGCGGGCGCGTTCACCGTACTCGGCGCGGTGCCGATGGGCTGGATCGCGGACCGCTTCCGGCGCGGCCCGGTGATCGGCGCGTCGACCGCGTTCTTCGCGATGATGGTGTTCCTGTCGGGCTTCGCGATGAACGCGTTCATGTTCTTTTGGACCCGTTTCGGCGCGGGGGTGGCCAAGTCCAACAGCGGTCCCGTGCAGGGGTCGTTGCTCGCGGACACCTACCCGATCGGGATCCGCGGCCGGCTCGGCGCCTCGATCGGGGTGAGCGGCCGGCTCTGCGCGGTGCTCAGCCCGCTGGTGGTCGGCGGGATCGCGGCGGCCGTCGGCGGGCCCGACGGCTGGCGGTGGGCCTACTACCTGCTCGGCCTGCCGGTGGTGATCTTCGCCGCGTTCGCCTTCTTCCTGCCCGAACCCCCTCGCGGGCAGTGGGAGAAGACCGACGTGCTCGGCGAGGTGATCGAGGACGAGAACCCGCCGCCGATCTCGATCGAGGCGGCGTTCGCCCGGCTCGGCCGGATCCGCACCCTCAAGACGGTCATCCTCGCCTTCGCCGCCATGGGCTTCGGCCTGTTCACCACGCCCGTGCTCGGCAACCTGTTCCTGGAACAGGAGTACGGCCTGGGCGCGTTCGAGCGCGGCATGGTCGGCACCGCGGGCGGCGTCGCCGGGTTGCTCGTGCTGCCGTTCGTCGGCCGCTACTACGACCGGCGGTTCCAGGAGGACCCGGCTCGCGCGCTGCGGTTGATCGGGCTGCTGATCGTGCCGTCGGCGCTGTTCGCGCCGCTCCAGTTCTTCGCCCCCAACCCGGTGTTGTTCGCCGTCTTCGGAGTGCCGCAAGTAGTGCTGCTTTCCTGCGCGTTCGCGCTGATGGGTCCGCTGATGCAGACGATCGTGCCGTATCGGCTGCGCGGCCTGGGTACCGCGATGGCGTCGATCTACGTGTTCTTCATCGGCGCCACCGGCGGCGGCCTGGTCTCCGCGCCGCTGATCGACGGCTTCGGTCCGCGCACCGCGGTACTGATCACCCTGGTCCCGGCCACGATCATCGGCGGCCTGCTGATCATGCGCGGCGCCGAGCACGTACACGGCGACCTCGCGCTGATCGTCGCCGAACTGCACGAGGAACAGGCCGAACACGAGCGCCGGCAGGCCGAGCCGGACCGGCTGCCGGTGCTCCAGGTCAACCACGTGGACTTCTCCTACGGCCAAGTGCAGGTCCTGTACGACGTCGGCTTCGAGGTGCGCCGCGGCGAGGTGCTGGCCCTGCTCGGCACCAACGGCGCGGGCAAGTCGACCATCCTGCGACTGATCGCGGGCCTGGCCACGCCGGAACGCGGGGTGATCCGGCTGAACGGACGCACCGTCACCTTCGTCGCCCCCGAACAGCGGGTGCGGATGGGCATCGTGTCGCTGGCGGGCGGGGCGGGGGTGTTCCCGGGGATGAGCGTGCGGGAGAACCTGGAGATGGGCGCGTACATCCACCGCGCCGACCCCGACCTGGTGCGCGAGCGCATCGAGCGCTCGCTCGCGCTGTTCCCGCGCCTGGTCGAGCGGGCCGACGAACCCGCCTCGGCGCTGTCGGGCGGCCAGCAGCAGATGCTCGCGTTGGCGATGGCCCTGCTGCACGACCCCGAGGTGTTGCTGATCGACGAACTCTCGCTCGGCCTCGCCCCGGCGATGGTCGGCGAACTCCTCGAAGTGATCGAACGGCTCCGGGCCGAAGGACTGGCGATGATCGTGGTCGAGCAGTCCCTGAACGTGGCGATGTCGATCGCCGACCGGGCGCTGTTCCTGGAGAAGGGCCGCATCCGGTTCGAGGGCGCGGCGGCCGACCTGGCCGAACGCGACTTCGTCCGGGCGGTGTTCCTGGGCGGCGACACGGGAGCGGACACCTCGCACGAGCGCAGCGCATCCGGAAAGAGCGTCGACCATGGCTGACCTGATGACCCGCCAGATCGCCTTCGACGGTCTGGTCAACGGCCTGGCGATCGGCCTGATCGCGCTCGGCGTGGTGCTGGTGTACCGATCCAGTCGGGTGATCAACTTCGCGGTCGGCAACCTCGGCGTGATCGGCGCCGCACTGCTGCCGCTGGCCGTGATCAACTACGGTGTGCCGTTCTGGGCCGCGCTGCTCGGCGCGCTCCTGGTCGGCACGCTCGCCGGCACCATCGTCGAACTCGCGGTGATCCGCCGCCTGTTCCACTCCGCCCGGGTCACCGTGCTGATCGCCACCATCGGCGTGGCCCAGGCATGCGTGGCCGCGGTGCGCTCGCTGCCCGACGTGGACGGCGCGGTCCGGGCGAGCTACCCGGTGGCCATCGACGCCCAGTGGCAGATCGCGGGCGTGCGGGTCACCGGCGCCCAGGTGTGCGTCCTGGTCGTGGTGCCCGTCGTGGCCGGCGGGCTGACCTGGTTCCTCGGCCGCACCACCCGGGGTCGGGCGGTCACCGCCTGCGCGGAGAACCCGGACCTGGCCCGCACCGTCGGGATCAGTCCCAAGATCGTGTCCACCGTGGTGTGGACCATCGCCGGCCTGCTGTCCACGCTCGCGATGATCCTGATCGCCGGCCAGTCGGGCCGGGTCTCGGCCACCGCCGATCTGGGTCCCAACACCATGGTGCGGGCGATGGCCGCCGCGGTGATCGCCGGACTCACCTCGTTCCGCTGGTCGATGCTCGCGGGCGTGCTGATCGGCGTGCTCCAGGCGGCCGTTCGGTTCAACTTCGTCGAACAGACCGGCCTGGTCGACTTCCTGCTGCTGTGCGCCGTGGTCACCGCGGTGTGGGTGCGCGCTCGGCGCGACGCGCGTACCGACCAGCGGGCCGGGACCCGGGCGTTCGCCACCGGACCACGACCGGCCCCGATCCCGGAGCGGTTGCGTGGGGTGTGGTGGATCCGGCACATGAACAAGCTCGCGCTGATCGTCCCGCTGCTGATCGCCGTACTGCTGCCGCTGGTGGTCACCCAGGCCTCCCGGCACCTGCTCTACGGCACGATCCTCGCGTTCGCGATCTGCGCCTGCTCGCTCACCGTGCTCACCGGCTGGGCCGGGCAACTCTCGCTCGGCCAGATGGCGTTCGCCGGACTGGGCGCGCTCACCGCCGCCGCGCTCACGCGCGGTGTGTCGATCGACATCGGCGGCGACCGCACCATCGCCTTCCAGGCCCTGCCGTTCGCGCCCTCCGTGCTGCTGGCCGCGCTGGTCACCGCCGCGTTGGCCGCGATCGTCGGCGTCGGTGCGCTGCGGGTGGACGGCATGCTGCTCGCGGTCAGCACCTTCGCGCTCGGCGTCGCAGCGGCGGCCTACCTGTACCGGCGGCCGTTCCTGACCGACGGCAACGCCTCCTCCGTGCCGATGCCCAGGGGCGACCTGCTCGGTCTGGACCTGGCCGACGAACGCACCTACTACTACGTGCTGTTGGTCGTACTGATCGTGGTCCTTGCGCTGCTCGCCCGACTGCGCGCCCACGGCATCGGGCGGCGCACCATCGCGGTCCGGGACAACCCGGAGGCCGCCGCGGCCTGCACCGTGCCGCCGCTGCGTACCAAGGTCACCGCGTTCGCCCTGTCCGGCGCGATCGCCGGTCTCGGCGGGGCGCTGCTCGCGGGCAGCGTGCAGAGTGTGCCGCTGACCGAACGGTTCTTCCAGGTGTCCGACTCGTTGACCCTGGTGGCGATCGTGGTGATCGGCGGACTCGGGTCCACGATCGGTCCGGTGATCGGCTCCGTGTGGGTGGTCGGCCTGCCGGCCTTCTTCCCCGGCAATGCCCTGGTGCCGCTGTTCGCCTCCAGCATCGGGCTGCTCGTCCTGCTCCTGTACTTCCCCGGCGGACTCGCCCAGATCGGCAACGCGGCCCGCGCCGCGCTGCTCGACTGGGCGGAGCGGCGGCTCCCCGAGCCGAGCGCGGCGCCGGCGCCGGCATCGGCGTCGACGCATGCGCCGAAACCGGAACGTGCCATGCGGGTTCGGGAGCGGGCCGAGGCGTCCGCCGCGCCCGACGAGGCAGCCGCGCCCGACGCGCCCGTGCTGGTCACCCGCGACGTGTCCGTGCGCTACGGCGGCAACACCGCCGTCGACAAGGTGTCCATCGAGCTGCGCCCCGGCGAGATCCTGGGCCTGATCGGTACCAACGGCGCGGGCAAGTCCACCCTGCTCAACGCGATCGGCGGCTTCGCGCCGGCCACCGGCTCGGTCGAACTGTTCGGCCGCGACGTCTCGCGCCTGGCCCCGGCCCGGCGCGCCGCGCTCGGCCTGGGCCGCACCTTCCAGGCGGCCCGGTTGTTCCCCGAACTCACGGTGCGGGAGACGGTGTTGGTCGCGTTGGAGGCGCGCGGTCGATCCGGCCTCGCGGGCACCGCCCTGTTCCTGCCCGCCGCCACGCGCGCCGAACGCCGGCGGCGGGCCGAGGCCGCCGACCTGATCGACCTGGTCGGCCTGGGCCGCTACGCCGAGACCCCGGTGGCCCGACTGTCCACCGGAACCCGGCGCATCGTCGAGTTGGCCAACCTGATCGCGCTCGACGCGAAGGTGTTGTGCCTGGACGAGCCGACCGCCGGCGTCGCCCAGCGCGAGACCGAGGCACTGGGTCCGCTGCTGCTGCGGCTGCGCCGGGAGTTGCACGCCGCGATGATCGTGATCGAGCACGACATGCCGTTCATGATGTCGATCAGCGACCGGCTGTACTGCCTGGGCGCGGGCCGGGTGATCAGCGAGGGCACGCCGGAGGAGGTGCGCTCCGACCCGGCGGTGATCGCCGGCTACCTCGGCACCGACACCCGCGCCATCGACCGCTCCGGAGCACTCGGCGCCGGCGCCCCCGTCGCGCCGCGACCCGTTTCCGTCGCCGCCCCCGTCCCCGCCCCCGCTTCTGTTTCCGTTCCCGCCCCGCCGCACCTCGCGGCCGATCCCGCGCCGGAGAGCTGACCCATGCCCCTGGACCCGCCGATCCAACGCATCATCGACCTGCTCGCCGACCACCGTTCCGCCGACCCGCCGCCGGGTACGTTGGCCGAGCGGCGCGAACTCGCCAACGCCACGATGCGGCTCGCCTTCATCGGTCGCCCCGACGACGTCACCGCGACCGACCACCGGATCCCGGTCCCGGGCGGCGAGATCACCGTGCGCATCCTGCGTCCGGCCGGACTGCCCGCCGCCGCACCGGCGTTCTACTTCATCCACGGCGGCGGCTGGTTCCAGGGCGACCTGGACACCGCCGAGGTGGAACTGGGTCCGATCACCGCGCAGGTGGCCTGCGCGGTGGCGCTGGTCGACTACCGGCTCGCGCCCGAACACCCCTACCCGACACCGCTGGAGGACTGTGTCGCGGGTTACGCGTGGCTGCACGCCCACCACGCCGAACTGGGTCTGGACCCCAACCGGATCGCGGTCGGCGGGTGCAGTGCGGGTGGCAACCTCGCCGCGCTGCTGTGCCTGGTCGCCCGCGACCGGCAACTGCCCAAGCCGGTAGCGCAGTTGCTCGACGTACCCGGCGTGGACCTGACCCGGATGGAACCCTCGGCCGGCCCGGAGGCGACCGCGGACCTCGGCGGCCTGACCCCCGAGGCCTGCAACGAGTTCTTCGACCTGTACCTGCCCGAGGGCGTCGACCCGCGCGACCCGCGCGTGTCCCCGCTGTTCGAGCCGGACCTGAGCGGACTGCCCCCGGCGGTGATCACCATCGCCGAGCACGACCCGCTGCGCGACCAGGGCGAGCGCTATCTGACCCGGCTGCACGAGGCGGGTGTACCCGCTGCCGCCTTCCGGGTCCTGGCCCACCTGCACGGCGGCTGGGTCATCCCCGGCACCGTCACCCACGCCCTCGTGGGCGACCTGCGCGCGGCGTCGGTACGCCGTGCCCTCGGCGGCACGCTCGCCCCCTGACCCCGGCGCGTGGCTGCGGTCCTCCGACGGACGACCGCAGCCACGCCCCGGCCCGCTTCACCCTCATCCCCCCCGATCCACCGTCCCCGACGAAACACGCGCCACCATCGTCCGTTTCATCCATTTTTGTTCATTTTCACCCTCGCACGACCTTTGGAGGTCAGGGTGTCCGTCCACATCCGCAGACAGCGGGCCACTCGGCAAGTCGCGGCCAGACGCCGCCTCGCCGTGTCCCTCGGCTCGGTCCTCGCCCTCGTCGCCGCGCTGTTCGGCGCGGTCCCGGCCGGCTCGACGCCCGCCGCCGCGACGCCGCTCGTGCAGGGCAGCGTCGCGCAGTACGGCGTCGCCACACAGCTCAACGTCCCCGTCACCATGGCCGACGGAACCGTGCTCCGGGCCGATGTCCGCACGCCCGCCGCCGCCGGCACCACCACCCCCGCCGCCGGGTCGTTCCCCGTGCTGCTGACCCAGACCCCCTACGGCCGGGGCGGCGTCGAGGCCGAACTGTCCTGGTTCACCCAGCGCGGCTACATCACCGTCAGCGCCGACGTGCGCGGCACCGGCACCTCGGCCGGCTCCTGGTCGCCGTGGGCGCCGATCGAGGGCCAGGACGGCGCCGCACTGGCGACCTGGGCCGCCGTGCTGCCGCACGCCGACGGCAAGGTCGGCCTGTACGGCGGCTCGTACGCCGGCATCAACCAGATCATGACCGCCGCCGCCGTCGGCCCGAACTCGCCGATCAAGGCCATCTTCCCGCTCGTCGCGGGCAACGACCTGTATCGCGAACTGGTCACCATGGGCGGCATCCCCGACTCCCAGTTCATGTCCTTCTGGCTCACCTACACCGGCATCTCGCACATGACCGCGCCGCTGGCCGAGGCACTGCGCGAGGGCTCCACCCAGAACATCCTGGACACCCTCACCCTGGAGATCCAACACCTCGGCGGCGTCGCCCAGTCCAACCTGCCCATCCTCACCGGCCTGCTCGGCGGCGGCGCGCAGGCCTACGACGGCACCTTCTGGCAGCAGCGGCGCCCCGCCGACATGCTGGCGAGCGTGGTCGCCAACGGCGTGCCGGCGTTCCTGGTCGGCGGCTGGTACGACCTGTTCCAGCGCGGCGCGTTGATGAACTACGCCGGACTGCAGAACGCGTGGGCCGGTCGCCCGGTCGGCGCGCCGATGACCGCCGACCAGCCGGTCACCGACCGCTACCAACTCCTGATGGGCCCCTGGTACCACGACCCGCGCCAGGACCCGACGCTCGACCTGCCCGCGCTGCACCTGCGCTGGTACGACAAGTGGCTCAAGGGCATCGACACCGGCATCACCGGCGCCGCGAACCCCAACCCGCTGCACGTCAAGGAACTGGGCACCAACCGCTGGCTGGACACCCGCGCCTACCCGTTCACCGGCGCCGACCCCACCCGCCTGTACCTGGACAAGGGCCGCACCGGCAGCGCCCCGGCCTCGGCCAACGACGGCGGGCTCAGCACGACCGCGCCCACCGCCAACGCCAGCGAGTGGATCAGCTGGACCGCCAACAACAGCCCGTGCACCCGCTCGACGGCCCAGTGGCTCGGCGGCTTCATCAAGGACCCGGCCTGTACCGACAGCAACACCGCGCGGGAGACCGGGACCGGCTCGCTCGTCTACACCACGGCCCCGATGACCGAGACCAAGGTGCTCGCCGGCCCGATCGGCGCGACCCTGTACGCCCAGTCCAACACCCCCGAGACGCACTGGGTGGTGACCGTCACCGACGTCGCCCCCGACGGCTCCTCGGTGCCGCTCAGCTCCGGCGCCCTGGCCGGCTCGCACCGCGCGATCGACCCGGCCAAGAGCTGGTACGCCCCGGACGGCAGCATGCTGATGCCGTACCACCCGTCGACCCAGGCGACCACCTCGTCCGTGCCGACGAACCAGGTCGTGCGCTACGACGTGGAGGTCTTCCCGACCTTCGCCTCGATCGCCCCCGGCCACCGGATCCGGGTGAACGTGACCACCGCGGACACCCCGCACCTGTCCGCCACGCTGACCCAGACGCCGGGCCTGCTCGCCGGCATCTGGCAGCTCAAGTCCGGTCCCGCCAACCCGTCGTCGGTCACCATCCCGCTGGCGCCGGCCTCGGCGTTCGGCACGGCGTGCACGAGCGTGTGCCCGTAGCGGTGCCCGCTCGATGACGGCATGACCCGCACGCGCCCGGCCGGGGGAGGCATCCCCGACCGGGCGCGTGCCCGTGTGCCCGCCGCGCCGCCCGTGACCCGCGTTGCGCCGGTCCCGCGCCGCCCGCGACCACCGGTCGTCGGGCGGTTTCGCGGCTCTGGGATCCTGGGCGGATGCGCGTGGCACTGCTCGGGACGGTTCGGGCTCAGGGGGACGACGGGACACCGATCGAGATCGGGGGCGTGCGGCTGCGCATGTTGCTGGCCCGGCTCGCGCTGGACGCCGGGCACGTCGTGTCGGTCGACACGATCGTCGACGGGCTGTGGGGTACCGAACCCCTGGCGGACGCCGGCAACGCGGTCCAGACGCTGGTTTCGCGGCTGCGCAAGGTGCTGCGGGCGGCCGGGGTGTCCGTGGACCTGGTCGGCGGCGGCTACCGGCTCGCGCTGCGCCCGGAGGACGTGGACGTGCGCCGCTTCGAGGAACTGGCCGCGCGCGGTCGACGGGAACTGGCGGCGGACCGCCCGGCCGAGGCGGCCCCGGTACTGGCCGAGGCGCTGGCCCTGTGGGAGGGGCCCGCGCTGGGCGACCTGGCCGAGGCGCCGTTCGCCCGCTCGGTCGCCGCCCGCCTGGACGGGCTGCGGGTGGACGCCGCCGAGGACCGGTTCGAGGCGCAACTGCGGCTCGGCCGGCACGCCGAGGTGCTGGCCGACCTGGAAGCGGCCTGTGCCGCGCACCCGTTGCGCGAGCGCAGCGCGGCGATGCGGATGCGCGCGTTGTACGCGGCGGGCCGCCAGGCCGAGGCGCTGGCCGTGTTCGAGGAGGTACGCGGCCGGCTGGCCGGGGAGTTGGGCGTGGATCCCTCGCCCGAACTGCGCGAGACCCATCTCGCGGTGCTGCGCGGCGAGTTGGCCGACCCCGTCGCCGCCCGTCCCGAGCCGGTCGCGGATCACCTGCCGACCCGGCTGACCGGCTTCTTCGGCCGCGACGCGGAACTGGGGCTGCTGGCCGAGCTGATGGCCGGCTCCCGCCTGGTCACCCTGGTCGGCGCCGGTGGCGCGGGCAAGACCAGGTTGTCCGTGGAGGCGGCGAGCCGGCATCCGGCCCACGGGCGCGGCCGGGTCTGGTTCGTATCGCTCGCCGGCGTGCGCAGCGCGGACGGCGTGGTCGACGCGGTGTCGGCCGCGCTCGGCTCCTGGGACCTGCGCTCCTCCGACGCCCGCCCGCGCCGGACCGCCTCGCCGCTGGAGCGGGTGGCCGAACTGCTCGACGTGGGCGAGGCCGTACTGGTCCTGGACAACTGCGAGCACCTCGTCGACGCGGCCGCGGAGCTGGCCTACGGCCTGCTCGACCGGTTGCCGCGGTTGACCGTGCTCGCCACCAGCCGCGAGCCGCTGGGGATCACCGGCGAGGCGCTGTGCCGGGTCGGGCCGCTGCCGATACCGGTGCCGATCCCCGAGCACGGCGCCGCGCCGGACCCGGACACGGTCGCGCGGGCCGCCTCGGTACGGCTGTTCCTGGACCGGGCCGCCGCCGTGCGGCCGGGCTTTCGGCTGGACGCGGCCACGATCGGCCCGGTGGTGGAGATCTGCCGGCGCCTCGACGGGATGCCGCTGGCCCTGGAGTTGGCCGCCGCCCGGCTGCGGGCGATGAGCGTGGAGCAGATCGCCCGGCGGCTCGATGACCGGTTCCGGCTGCTGAACGCGGGCAGTCGGGCCGAGGCGCCGCGGATGCGCACGCTGCACGCGGTGGTGGAGTGGAGCTGGGACCTGCTCGCCGAACCGGAGCGGATGCTCGCCCGCCGGTTGGCGGTGTTCCCCGGCGGCGCGACCGTGGACGCGCTCGAAGCGGTGTGCGCGGGCGGGGAGTTGGCTGCGGACGACGTCTTCTACGTGCTCGGCTCGCTGGTGGAGAAGTCGATCGTGGACGCGGTCGGCGACGGCGAACCGCGCTACCGGATGCTGGAGACGGTACGCGCCTACGCGGCGGAGCGGTTGGACCGCGCCGGCGAACGCGCCGAGTTCGCGGCCCGGTTCGAGCGCTGGTGCCTGGATCTGGCGGAGCGGCACGACCCGCTCCTGCGCACCGCCGCGCAGTTGCACGCGCTGGCGGTCCTGGACGCCGAGTACGCCAACCTGATGGCCGCGCTGCGCGCCACGCTGGACGCCGGCGCGGCCGAGCCCGCCGCCCGGTTCGCCGCCGCGCTCTTCTGGTACTGGGGCATTCGCGGGATCGGCGCGCCGTTCGAGACGATCGTCCCGGAGGTGCTGGGCTTCGGCGACGCGCTGCCCGAGGCCGCGCGGGCCGCGTTCGGCGCGATGCACGTGCTGGCCGCGATCACCGTGCCCCGGCTCGCGGACAGCGAGGAGTTGCGCGCGGCGTTGGCCGAATGCGCCCGGACGGACGTGGTCGCGCGTTATCCGGCACTCGCCGTCGGACTGCCGCTGGCCGCGTTCCTGTCCGGAAACGTCGAGATCGGCGAGCGCGAACTGGCCCGGATGTCGAACGGGTCCGACCCGTGGGCCCGGGCATGCGCGCACTGGGCAATGGACTTCGTGTGCAGCGACCGCGGCGACTGGACCTCCGGCGCGACCGCGCGGGCCGAGGCGCTGCGCGGATTCCGGGCGCTGGGCGAGCGGTGGGGCCTGGCGTCGGTGTCGATGGCCGTCGGCTCGCACCACTCGATCCGCGGCGAACACGCGCCGGCCGTCGCCGCCTTCGAGGAGGCGGTGGCGCTCATGGCCGAACTCGGCTCCGAGGACGACCTGGCCATGTACCGGGGCATGCTCGCGGCGGAGCGGATGCGCGCCGGCGACCTGGCGGACGCGGAGCGCGAGTTGCACGTCGCCGAGGCGCGGGCGCGGGAGCGCGGCCACCGGCACCTGGAGTTGACCGTGCTCTCCGGTCGCGCCGAACTGCACCGCCGAAGGGGTGATTTCGCGGCGGCCGAGGCGGCGCTCGACCGGCTGGACGTACTCGCCGAGAGCCTGTCGCTGCCCGCCGAGATGGTCGGCGACCTGGTCGCCAAGGGCCGCGTGGCCACCCTCCTGGCCCGGGCCGCGAAGGGCGAGGGCGACGATGTGTCGGCGCGAGTCCGGGAGTTGCTGGCGGCCACCTCCGCCGGCGCGATCCGGCGCCGCGATTTCGCCGACGTCGCGCCGACGGCGGAACTGCTCGCCGCGCTGTTGGAGGCGACGGGGCAGCCGGTCGACGCGGCCGAGGTGCTGGGCCTCGGCACGGCGCTGCGCGGGATCTTCGACGCGGGCAGCCCGGATCTGCGCGCCCTGGTCGACCGACTCGTCGCGATCCTGGGCGAGGACGACCACCGGGCGGCCTACGAGCGGGGCGCCACGTTGTCCCGCGACGCGGCGGCGACCGCGCTGACCGCCCGGCTTACCTCCGACGCCCACGCCGACTCGGCGCCGAACCGCGCTCAGTAGACCTGGAGTTCGATCAGGTTGCCGTCCGGGTCGCGGACGTGGGCGCTGTGCAGGGTGGGGCCCCAGGCCGGGCGGTGGGTGGGCGGGGTGACGGGGCGCGCGCCGTGCGCCAGGCACAGGGCGTAGCCCGCGTCCAGGTCGGTGACCCGGCTGACCAGCATGGTGCGGTCCTGGGTCGGGCCCGGGGCGGCGGCCGGGAGGTCCTCGGTGCCGACCACCGATGCGAGCATCGCCCGGTCGAACAGGACCAGTGCACCCTCGGTGCCCACGTCCCAGCTCGCGTACGGGCCGTTCTCGTCGCCCCTGGCCCGGGTGGCGCCGATCAGCTCGGGCAGTACCGCGTCGTAGAAGCGGAAACACTCGGTGAACCGGTCGACGAGCAGGCGTGGGTGAAGGGCGTCCATCGGAACTCCTATTCGTAGGTGTGTACCAATGATTGGTGCAACCCTACAATAACGTCATGGACGAGACCACACCCCCGACGCTGACCGCGCTCAGCACCTACCTGCTCTCCCGCGTCGGCAAGGCGGCCCGGAGTCGGCTCGGCGAGCAACTGGCGCTGCGAGGGCTGCGGTTGTGGCACACGGCCGTGCTCGCCGCGCTGGCCGACTTCGGCGCGCACGCCCAGCGCGACCTCGCCGCACGCCTGGGGATCCATCCCAGCGACGTGGTCAAGGTGCTCGACGAACTGACCGCCGCCGGCTGGGTGGAGCGCATGCGCGATCCGGACGACCGCCGCCGGGTGCTGGTCACGCTCACCCCGGCCGGGCGCGCCGCGCTGGCCGAGCAGGAGGCGGCGGCGCGCGCCGTACAGGAGGAGATCCTGGCCCCGCTGGACGCCGAGGAACGTGCGCTCCTGCACGACTTCCTGCTCCGGATGCACCACGAACTGCCGCTTCGCTGATCCGAGACCGGGCGGCGCCCGCGCCCCCGAGGCGCCGATTTGGCCTGCGGATTCAAAGTGTGTTCGAGTATCCGGGCATGGGCATGATCCGGTGCAGTGGCCGGACGAAGATCACGCGCTCGGAGAGGAACACCAGTGAGCGATCGCGGGATCCGAGAGTACGGCCTCGACGGGGAGTTGGCACGTGTCGCGGGTGTCGAGGTCCGACTCGTCGTGGACGGATTCGCGGCCTGGGGCCTGGAGTGGGTCGACGGGCCCACGGTGGACCGGATGCGCGCCCACGTGGCCGCCGTACGGGCCGGCCGGCGGGGCGTCGCGCCGCCCGAACACCGGCTCGACTACCGACGCCGGCAGAGCCCGCGCGCCTGGGCCGCGCGGGCCGTCGCCGCGATGCGCGACGTGAGTTCGGTCCGGGCGGTGGCCGCCGGCGCGGCGCTGCGGCGCAACCACCCGGCGGGCCGGAACCGACGCCCCGGCGCGCTGCGGCCGGAGGACCACGCGCTGCTCGACCTGGTGCAGCGGCTGTACGAGGGCAGCGCCGACCCGGAGCAGGCCGATCGGCCGGAGGACGAGCCGCTGATACGGCGGCTGCTGGCCGAGGGCAACCAGTCCAGGGAGGCGATGTGCCGCATCCTCAACGACGCCGACCCGGAACTCGGCTTCGGTGCCGACGACCTGCGCCGCACCGAGTCCGGCAGGCCGATCCTGCGCCTGGTGTCGGAGGAATCGAGCTGCTGAGGAGCGCCCCGGGCGCGCCCGGCGTGCCCGCCCCGCCTGCCGTGTCCGCCGCACCCGGCGTGTCCGCCGCACCTGCCCCGCCCGCTCAGCCGAACGCCGCCACGAACCGCGTGCGCAGGTCGTCCAGCCGCTCGGCCGGCTCGTTGGCGAACACCAGGCGCAGGTACGTGTCGCCCGCCGGCCCCCACCCGTTCATCGGCGTGGCCGCGACCCGGCCGAGCCGGAACAGCCGTTCGGCGGCGACCTCGGGCGACAAGCCCATCGCGACGGTGTCGATCAGCAGCGACCAGCCGCCGTGCGGGCGAATGCACGGATAGTCGGCGAGCCGGTCGAGGATCGTCGCGCAGCGGCCCTGCCAGATCGCGGTCGCGGCGGCGACGTCCGCATCGGCGTCCGGTGCGGACAGCGCGGCGGCGACCGCCTCCTGGGCGATGCCGACGGGGCAGACCACATTGCTCAGGCCGACGAGTTTGACGTCGGCCATCAGCTCGGCGGGGCCGACCACCCAGCCGACCCGCCAGCCGATCATCCGCAGCTCCTTGGAGGCCGCGCCGCAGGTGATCGTGCGGTGGGCCAGGCCCGGATGCGCGGCGGGGTGGTCGGGGCCCTTGCCGTCGAAGCGGATGCGCTCCATCGCCGCGTCGTAGATCACCCAGCAGTCGTGCTCGGCGATGGCCCGGGCCAGCGCGTCCCAGTGGCCGCCGTCGAGCAGCGCGCCGGTGGGCATCGCCGGCGCCATCACCAGCACGGCGGCGGTGTTCGGGCCGACGGCGGCGGCGAGTTCGTCCGGGTCGGTGTGCCAGCCGGCGGCGCTCGGCCGGCACGGCACATGGCGCGGGACGCCGCCGGCGAGGCGGATCCGGTTGACCAGGCCGGCGTAGATCGGGTCGGCGATCACCACCTCGCGCCCGGGTTCGACGGTGGCGAGCAGCACGTCGAGCACGCCGTTGAGGCCACCGGCCGCGTTGACCACCTCGGTGTCCGGGTCGTACGCGCGCCCCGCGATCCGGCCCACGTGCGCGGCGACGGCCGCACGCAGCCGCGCCGAGCCGTGGAACGGCAGGTAGCTGTTGGCGGCGTCGTCGTCGATCGCGGCCCGGGTGGCGGCCGGCGCCACGGCCGGCGGGCGGATGTCGGTGTCCAGGTTCTCCAGGCGCAACAACTCCGGGTCGTGCGCGGCGTCGGCGGCGTCGCCGACCTTGTCCACACCGATGCCCGGGATGTGCCGGAGGCGGGTTACCCGAGTGACCATGATGCCGATCTCCCTCGAATATGCCGGTAAACTGGTACGTGGGTCCAGCATAATGAACGCCATGACCATCGCAAGGGAATCCGCATGACCATCGCGCGCGACATCGGCACCAACATCCGCGTCCTCCGCGAGGCGGCCGGCCACTCGCTCGCCGACCTCGCCGCGAGCGCCGGGCTGAGCAAGACCACGCTGCACGGCATCGAACAGGGCGAGGCCAACCCGACGCTCAGCACGCTGTGGGCGCTCGCCGCCGCGCTGGACGTGCCGCTGGGCGGCCTGCTCGACGGAGGCGCGTCGGCCGTCACGGTGGTCCGGGCCGATCAGGGTCCGACGGTGCGCGGCGACGCGGTCCGGGCCCGCCTGCTGCACCGGGTGCACGTGCGCGGCTGGGTCGAGCTGTACGAACTCGACGTGGACACCGCCGAACAGGTGTCCGATCCGCACCGGCTCGGTGTGGAGGAGTGCCTGCTGGTCACCGAGGGCCGGGTGGAGACCGGACCGGCCGCCGATCCGCGGGAGTTGGCGGCGGGCGACTCGATCCGCTTCGACGCGGCCCGGCCGCACGTGTACCGGGGGCTGGACGAGCACAATCGGGCGGTGCTGCTGATGGTGCATCACTGACGTGGGGCAGGCGCCGCCGGGTGCGGGCGGGGTTACCGTACTGTGACCAAGGTTCGTCGTATGGCAGCGAGTTCGGGGCGATTGACTCCCGCTATGGCATCCTCATTCGTCCCCGGGGATCCGGTTCGGCCGGACCTGCCGGGACCCTTCCACATCGGCACCATCGAGTTCCCGTTCTGGACCGGTGGGCCGGGGTTCACCCTCGCCAAGATCAGCTACCCGGCCGAATACGACGGTTGGCTGGCTCCGGCCGACACGTCCGAGGGTTCCTACCCGTCGGTGATCATGGCGCCCGCGACCTGGACCGGTTCGAACATGTACGACTGGTTCACCGACTACGTGGTGCGGCACGGCTACATCGTCTTCCGCTACTTCCCGGAGAACATCCTCGCGCTCGACCCGCACATGCACGCGGACACCATCGGCGACGCCATCGACAAGCTGCTGGACATCGACGACGACCGGTTCAACCCGCTGCGCGGCCTGATCAAGAGGGACGCGTTCGCGGCGGTCGGGGTGTCCCTGGGCGGGGCCGGCGCGCTGCTCGCGGCGGCGCGGGACAGGCGCATCCGCGCGGTGCTTGGCTTCGCGCCGGGCCGCAACGTGAAGCAGGCCGAGTTGTACGCGGCGATCGACGTCGAGGTCCGCACGGTGGCCACGCCCACACTGATCGTGTCCGGGCAGAACGACCGGATCTCCCCCGGATCGGGGCTGCACTACCTCGACCTGGTTCCGCGCGGCTACAAGGCGTACGTCGAGATCTCCGGCGGGAACCATGTGCAGTTCCTCGACCCGTGCGATGTGGACATCCACCTGCCCGGGCTGCCTCGGGACGGCAAGCCCTCGATCACCTTCGCCGAGCAGCACGCGATCACCAACGTGTACGCGACCGCCTTCCTGCACGCGGCGCTGAAGGGATACGGCCACTGCGAGGCCCACGTGTCCGGCGCGGACGCGCTGCTGGCGCTGGCGAGCGGCGTACTCTCCGACCTGCGCTCGGAGGCGGGGCCGTTGCCGCTGCCGTTCCCGGCCGCGCCGGCGGGGGTGCGCGGCGCGGCGGCGGCAGCGGTGCCGGCGGCGGTGGCCGGCGACATCGTCGGCGCGGCCGGCACGGTGGCATCGGCGCTGGCGCTGCGGGTCAACGGGCTCGTACGGGACCTGGCCCGAGGGGTGGAACGGGTCACCACGGAGGTGGAGAAGCGGATCGCCCGCTAGCGGGCGAAGGCCGGTCGGCACTCGCCCATTCGGTGTGGTTCGCTCTGCTGTGTGTTTCCCGGCTTCGAGCGGCGTCGACCCTGAACTCATGGGTGACCGTGAACCGATGACCAAAGCCGTGCTCGTGCCCGCCGGCGCCGACCTCGTCGGTGCGCAGGGCACCCGGATCAGCGAACGTGTATCCACCGCGACGGTGGGCTCCGGGCGCCTGTGCGGCTTCTTCGCCACGCTCGGACCGGGTGAGCGTACGGCCGTGCACCACCACGACGGGGAGGAGACCGTCGTGCTGCTCACCGCCGGCAGCTGCGACGTCTTCTCCGGCGACGGGCTGAGCGGCGGAGTGCACATGCGGGTGGGCGACGTCGTGTTCATCCCGTCCGGCTGCGTGCACCAGGTGCTGGCCGGGCCGCACGGGTTCACCGTGTTCGAGGTCAGATCGGGCGGCACGGACCGGACCGAACTGGTCGACCCCGCCTGACCGCACATCCGTTCGCCGACCGCGCCGCCCGGTGCGGGGGTGTCGGGGCGGCAACCCGCCTGGCACTCTGGGGGTCGGGCCGCGAAGTCGCGGGTGCCACACGGGGTTACGGAGATGGGTAGGCGTCGATGACGAAGTCCTTGATCGACGAGATCGGCCGGGAGCGGGCCGCGGAATTGATGACCAAGGCCGTCGAGAAGGCGGTCGCGGAGCTGCACGCGGCGGGGCTGCCGGCGATCGGCGGGGAGAACGGGCGGGTGTACAAGGTGTACCCGGACGGGACGAAGGTGTACGTCGACGAGGAGGAGTGACGCGCGGATCCCGCCGGCCGGATCCCGGGGAGCGGCCCGCGGGCCCCGCTCGCCGGGTCGATACGGTGGGGGCTCGCGAGCGGCGATCGGTCTGGCCGAGGGGCGTGCGCGTGGGTCCGGATTCCCGGGCCGCCGACCCGACCGTTCGATCGTGAGCCAGGAGGCAGCAGCATGGAAACGCGCGTCGTCGACAACCCGGCGAAGTCCCGCTACGAGATATTCATCGCCGCCGACAACGCCGCGGAGGGCGCTTCGGGCCCGGTCGCGCCGCCGCTTCGGGCCGGCGAACTCGCGGGCTTCGCCGAATACTTCGTCAGCGGCGACGAGGTCGCCTTCACGCACACCGAGATCGAACCGCGCTTCGGCGGCCGGGGTCTCGGCGGGCGGTTGACCCACGCGGCGCTGGACGCGGTGCACGAGCGGGGCCTGGCGGTGCTGCCGTACTGCTCGTTCATCCGCGACTGGATCGCCAAGCACCCGGAGTACACCCACCTGGTCCCGGAGGACCGCCGCGACGCCTTCGGCGTGTAAGCCCCGGCCGTGGCGGACGGCGGTCGCTTCCGGACCCGTCCCGGCTCTACGACTCCACGGCCATCCGGATGCCCAGGGCGACCATCACCCCGCCGGACGTCTGCTCCAGCCGGCGCCGCACCTTGGCCCGGCCGAGCACGGTGCGCATGCGGCCGACGAACCACACGTACAGGCCGTAGAAGCCGATCTCGAAGGTGGCCCAGATCGCGGCCAGCACGACCATCGTGGGCAGTTGCGGCGAACCGCTCGGGACGAACTGGGGCAGGAACGACATCGCGAACACCGCCGCCTTCGGGTTGGCCAGGTTCAGCGTCAAGGCCGCCCGATAGGCCCGCCACCCGCCGCCCGACTCCTCCTCGCCCGCCGCCCCCTCGGCCGCGGCGGTGAATCCGGTCAGCCCGTCCTGCCGCGCCGCCCGGATGGCCTGCACCCCGAACCCGACCAGCACCACGGCCCCGACGATGCGCATGATGTCGTAGGCCAACTGCGACGCGGCCAACAACCCGGTCAGCCCGAAGGCCGCCGCGAGCCCCCAGACGAACACCCCGCTCTCGTTCCCGAGCACGGCCGCGAACCCGGCCCGCCGACTCCGCAACGAATGCCGAATGATCAGTACCGAACTCGGCCCCGGACTGGCCGCGATCAACGCACAGGCACCCAAAAACGCCAACAACGTATGAGTCATCCCGGCATCCTGACCCCGAACCAACCCACCCGGCCACCCATTTCCCCGAGCGCCGCGCCGGGGGCGTGACGGCGGTTCCGGGGAGGCGGGTTCAGGACCTGGCCCGGGGTGATGACGATGAGGACCTCGGCGTCCTCGCCCGGCGCGGCGGCGAAGGCACGGTCGAGGCCGGGCGGCGCGATCACCACATCGCCGCGCTCGGCCGTGACCACCCGGTCACCCGACAGCAGTTGGGCCGTGCCGTCGAGCAGGTGGAACAGCTCGGCCGACCGCGAATGGTGGTGCGGCGCCGCCCCGGCAGCCGAGGCGCCCTGTCGGAGTCAGGGACCACTCGGAGCCGATGTCGGCGACACCGTCGCGAAGTCCGGTGACGATGCCGCGTGCCACGGCCGACCGCCGACCGCACCCGTCGCGACGGGCCCTTCCGCGTTCCTGCGCGTCGCGAGGACCGCGCCGCCCAGGATCAGTACGAACGACGCCCCGGTCGTCACCGTGAACTTCTCGTCCAGGATCAACACGCCGGCCGCCACCGCGACCGCCGGATTGACGTAGGTGAACACCGTGGCCCGCGCCGCGCCCACCTCGCGGACCAGTGCGAAGAAGATCACCATCGCGATGGCGGTGCACACGAGAGCCAACACGCCCATCGCCCCGAGCGCCTTGCCGTCGGGCACGTGCGCGGGCCACTGCACGGCGGCGAGCGGTGTGTACACCAGCGTGGTGAAGCCGAGGCAGACCACGGTCATCGGCAGGCTCGGCACGTCCGCGAGCCGGCGCTCGACCACCAGCGCCGCCCCGGCGTAGCACAGCGCGGCCACGAGCACCTCGACCGCCGCCCACGGATCCCCGCCGCCGAGCGTCGGCCCGGCCAGTACCGCGACCCCGCCGAACCCGATCGCGAGCCCGGCCCACCGCACCGGCCCCATCCGCTCGGTGCCGCCGGTCGTATACACGAGCACCGCCCCGAAGATCGGCACCGACGCGATCAACAGCCCGGCCGTCGAACTGGACAGCCGCCGCTCGGCGTCCGAGAGCATCCACCACGGCCCGACGAACTCGGTCACCGCGAAGACGAGCAGCGGCCACCGGTACGGGGTGAGCCCGCGCAGCCCCGTACCGCGCAGTGCGAACGGCAACAGCAGCAGGGCCGCGAGCCCGGTACGCGCGAACACCAGCACGCCCGGCGACACCTCGTCCACCGCGACCTTGATCAGCAGGTACGGGATCCCCCAGATCACGCACATGCACGCGAACAACAACGCCCCACGACGACTCACGACCGTGCCCCCTCGACCTCGACGCATGGATGGGTGGAGATCTCGACGACCGATCAGGCGGCGTCGAGGAGGATTTTCAGGAGTTCGTCCGGCGCCTCGCGCATCACGTTGTGGCCGGACGCGACGCTGTGCACATGCCAGGCGGGGTCCTGTGCCAGTCGCCGATGAACCTCCTCGAAGGGGGACTCTCCGTCCCAGCCGGTCGCGTAGACGAAGTCCCGCCGCGCAACCCGGTCGAGGCCGCCTTCGAGCCGCACGGCCTGCATCAGCGAGGCCAGCGGGTGCGGCGTGGCCCGTGGATCGAAGAACGGCAGGGGCGCGCTGGAGTATCCGTCGCGGCCGATGCCCCGGAGATACCACTCGCGCTCCTGGTCGTTGACCAGGGACCAGCACGATTCGCCGTCCCGGGGTACCAGGGCGTCGACATGGACGAGCCCTCGCACCCGATCCGGCGCCCGGTCGGCGGCACCGGTGATCACCATTCCGCCGTAGCTGTGCCCGACGAGTACGGCGTCGGTGATCCGCTCGTCCGCCAGGAGGTTCAGCACGTCGTCGATGTGGGTGTCGAGGTTGACCGAGGCCGTGAGCAGATGTTTCCGGTCGCCGACGCCGGTCAGGGTCAGGGGGTAGGCATCGTGGCCGTGCTCGCGCAGCCGCCGGGCCAGAGGCTGGAAGGTCCAGGCGCCGTGCCAGGCGCCGGGGACGAGGACGAAGGTGGTCATCGGTCGCCTCGTGGTGCGGGGAAGGGGTGATCGGGCATGGGAGGGCGATCCCTTCGGCGGTTCGGTGGCCCCGGAGCGGGGCGGGGGTTCGGTCGGACGGATCGGCAGTGCGGGTGGACCACGCCGCCGGCGGATCTCGTCGAGCCCACCACGACCGTCGCCGGATGACGTGATCAACCAAACCGCGCCGCGCCGTTCGCCATCAAGGCACAATGGGCGCACGGTTGTTTAGCGGAACTCAAAAGCGGGGCCGACGTGCTGCTGGAGCGAGTAGAGGTGGAATCGTTTCTGGCATTGGCCGAGGAGTTGCACTTCGGGCGCGCGGCACAGCGCCTCGGACTGACCACCGGGCGGATCAGCCAGACCATCAAGAAGCTCGAACGGCGCGTCGGCGCACCGCTGTTCGAGCGCACCACCCGTCGGGTGACGCCGACCCCGCTGGGCCGCAGGCTCGCCGACGAGCTCACGCCCCTCGTGGCCGGCATGGACGCCGCGGTACAGCGGGCCGTCGACTCCGCCCGAGGGGTCACCGGTGTGCTCCGCGTCGGCTTTCTCGGGGCGGCGGCCGGGCAACTCCTGCTGAAGGCGATCACCGTGTTCGCCTCCAGGTATCCCGACTGCGAAGTACGCATCCACGAAACGCAGGTCCACGACGCCATGCCCAGGCTGCATGGCGGCGACATCGACGTCCTCATCACGGCCCTGCCGGTCTCCGGGGTGGCCGAGGGACCCGTGCTCCTCGCGGAGACCCGGGTGTTGGCGACACCCGCCGATCCCACCTGGACGGCCCGCCGGTCCGTGTCGGTGGAGATACTGGCCGAGCAGCCGGTGATCCAGATGTCCGCGACGATGCCGGAGGAGCTGCGCAGCGACCGCTGCCCGCTGCACACGCCCTCGGGCAGGCCCGTCCCGAAGGGCCCGATCGCCACCACGTTTCCCGAGGCGCTGGCCCTCGTCGCCTCGGGCCGAGGCGTCTTTCCGGTCGGTGAACACGCCGCACGTTTCTACCCGCGTCCCGACATCGCCTACGTACCCTTCCACGACGCGCCGCCCGTGTGCTGGGGGCCGGTGTGGCCGCACACCAACGACACCGCGCGCGTGCGGGCATTCGTCCAGGCCGCGGCGGACGCGTCCTGACGAGCACTCGATCGCGTCAGTCGGCGACGGTGAGCACGATCTTTCCGGTGGTGCGGCCCGTCTCGCCGATCTCGTGTGCCTTGGCCACCTGGTCGAGGGGCATGGTCGCGGCGATCTCGGCCCGCAGCAGGCCGGATGCCACGAGGGAGGCGATCTCCCGCATACCGGCCTGGTCGGCTTCGGTGATCATGAAGGTGGAGCGCAGTCCCAGGGAGCGGGCCTCGGTGACCAGGTTCGCTTCGGCGGGGGAGGCGAGCGAGACGACGATGCCGCCCGTGCGCAGCGTCCGGAGGGAGCGCGGTCCGTAGTCGCCGCCGATGGTGTCGAGCACGACGTCGATGTCCGCGACCGCGGACGCGAAGTCGACCTCGGTGTAGTCGATCGTCTCGTCGGCGCCCAGCCCTCGCACGAAGTCGTGCTTGGCCGCGCGGGCGGTGCCGATCACGTACGCGCCGCGGGCCTTGGCGATCTGTACGGCGAGATGCCCGACACCGCCCGCCGCGGCGTGGATCAGTACCCGCCCACCGGGACGAACATCGGCGGTGTCGACCAGCGCCTGCCATGCGGTGAGCGCGGCCAGCGGCAACGCGGCGGCCTCCACATGCGAGAGCCCGGCCGGTTTGGCGACCAGGTGCCGTGCGGGCGAGACCACGTATTCGGCGTATGTCCCCGCCGGACGCGGCTGGCACGGCATGCCGAACACCTCGTCGCCGGGCTCGAACAGGGTCACGCCGGGGCCGACGGCCTCGATCACCCCCGACACGTCCCAGCCGAGCCGGATCGGGACGTCGCCCGCCAGTCCACCGGTGGCGCGGTGCCACCAGTCGGTCGGGTTGACCCCCGCCGCGCACACCCGCACGAGTACCTCGGCCGGCCCTGGCTCGGGGCGCGCCACCTCGACGATCCTCAGCACTTCGGGCCCGCCGAACGATTCCTGGCCGATGGCACGCACGGTCTGCTCCTCTTCCGGCCCTCCGGAACGAGAGCGCGCTGCTCGCGCGGCCGGTCCGCGCGATTTTCGATCAAGATCACTGTCGATCCTCGCCCGGTCCGGATCAAGGCCGAAGTGTGCAAGGGTCGGTGATCCGGACTCACCAATGGAGGCGATGGTGGAGCGGCACGAAATCGAGACCTTTCTGACGCTCGCCGAGGAGCTGCACTTCCGGCGGACCTCCGCGCGGCTGGGGTTGGCGCAGGGTCGGGTGAGTCAGACGATCAAGAAGCTGGAACGTCGCATCGGCGTACCGCTGTTCGAACGCACCAGCCGTCGGGTGGCCCTGACCCCGACCGGGCGGCAGCTCCGCGACGACCTGCTGCCCGCATACGAGCAGACCCAACGTGCGATCGCGCGGGCGATCGCGACCGGGCGGGGGATCACCGACACCGTGCACGTCGGCTACTCCACGCCGTGGGTGGGTGATCTCGTCGTCCATGCCGGCGACGTGTTCCGGGCCCGTCATCCCCACTGTGACGTCCGGGTCCGCGAGGTCGGGCTCGGCGATCCGCTCGGCGGCCTGCGGTCCGGTGAACTCCAGCTCCAGATCACCGAGTTCCCGATCGACGAGCCCGACATCCGGGCCGGTCCCGTGGTCTTCTCCGAACGTCGGGCCCTGATGGTGCCCGCCGCCCACCCCTTCGCCCGGCGGGAGACCCTGTCGCTGGAAGACCTCGCCCACGCACCGCTGGTGACGGTCGCCGGAAGGATTCCGCAGGGTTGGCTGGACCACCACTTTCCGACCCACACGCCCTCGGGCCGGCCGATACCCCGAGGACCGGTCACCACGTTCTGGCCGGAAGTGCTCACCCTCGTCGCGGCCGGCAAGGGTGTGTTTCCCGTCTCCGCCCGCGCCGCCCACTACCACGCCCGGCCCGGTGTCGCATTCGTCCCTTTCCGGGATGCCCCACCGGTCGCCTACGGGCTGCTGTGGCCGACCGCCGGACAGATGCCCCGGGTACGCGCGTTCGTCGAGACCGTGCGCGAGGTCGCCGGCATCCCGGTGGGCGCCTCGACGTGATTCCCGCGCCGAGTTCGCACCCGCGACACCGTGCCGGACAAGGCCTAGGTCCTGTCCGGCGGTGTCGATCTTGTGCGTTGGGTGAGGACGATGCAGGCCAGGACGGCGAGGGCGGTGAGGGGGGTCGACGGGGTCAGGGTCTCGTCGAGGATCAGTACCGCCCAGAGCAACGTCAGTAGCGGCTGGGCCAGTTGCAGTTGGCTGGCGGCCGGGACGCCGATGCTCGCCATGCCCCGGTACAGGACCACGAAGCCGAGGAACTGCGAGACGGCCGCGAGGTACAGCACGCCGGCGACGCCGTGGCCGCCGAGGTGGACCGGCTCGGTGGCCAGGCCCGCCGCGGCGGTCGCCGCGGTGAACGGCGACGCCGCCACCACGCCCCACGCGATCACCTGCCATCCGGGGAGGTGTCCGGCCAGTCGGCCGCCCTCGGCGTAGCCGGCCGCGCACAACACCAGGGCCGCGAACAGGTATCCGTCCGCCAGGCCGATGCCGCCGCTGCTCCGGGTGAGCGCGAAGGCCAGGACCACCGCGGCCCCCGCGAGCGCTGCCGCCCAGAAGGTCCGGCTCGGCCGTTCGCCGGTGCGCAACACCGAGCACACCGTGGTGGCCAACGGCAGCAGGCCGATCACCACCGCGGAGTGCGCGGTCGACGAGGTCTGCAGCGCGAGCGTGGTGAGTAGTGGGAAGCCGAGTACGCAGCCGACGGCGACCACGACCAGGCCGAGCCGGTCCGCTCGACCGGGCAGCGGCGCGCGTACGGCGAGCAGTGCCGCCCCGGCGAACAGTGCGGCGAGCAGGCCGCGCAGACCCGTGACGCTCCACGGGCCGAAGCTCTCCAGAGCCCAGACGGTGGCCGGGAAGCTGAGCGAGAAGGCCAGGATCGCCAGTGCGGCGAGGGCCGTTCCGCCGACCGCTATCGGCGCCGGGCGGATAGCGCTATTTTGTGCTGTCATGCACAACAGTAGCGGTGCCGTCGATCTGCTGGCGCTCCTGCGCAGTGAGTTGGACCGCTACTCGGTCGGCGAGAAGCTGCCGTCCAGTCGCTCGCTCGTCGAGCGCCATCGGGTCAGCCCGGTGACCGTCTCCCGCGCGATGGCCACACTCGCCGCCGAGGGCCTGGTCGTCTCCCGCCCCGGCGCCGGCGTCTACCGCGCCGATCCGACCCGCCCGGTGCCAGCGACCGGCGACACCTCCTGGCAGGAGGTCGCGCTCAGCGCCGAACCCGGCCTCCCGCCCCGGCGCAGCCCGGACGCGACCGGCGTGTTGTCCGCGCTCGCGGTGGCCCCGCCCGAGGTGATCGACCTCAACAGCGGCTACCTGCACCCGTCGCTGCAACCCGAGCGCGCCCTGGCCGCCGCGCTGTCCCGGGCCGGCCGGCGCCCCGGCGCGTGGGAGCGGCCGCCCATCGAGGGCCTGACCGAGCTGCGCGCCTGGTTCGCCCGGGACATCGGCGGCGCGGTCGCCGGCTCGGATGTGCTGATCACCGCAGGCGGGCAGAACGCGCTGACCACGGCGCTGCGTTCGCTGGTCGCGCCCGGGTCGCCGGTGCTGGTCGAATCGCCGACCTACCCCGGCATACTGGCCGTCGCCCAGGCCGCCGGGCTGCGTCCGGTGCCGGTGCCGGTGGATGCCGACGGGGTGCGTACCGATCTGCTCGCCGACGCGTTCGCGGCCACCCGGGCCCGCGCGTTCGTCTGCCAGCCGCTGTTCCAGAACCCGACCGGTACGGTGCTTGCCCCCGAGCGGCGCGCGGAGGTGGTGCGCATCGCGCACGCGGCGGGTGCGTTCGTCCTGGAGGACGACTTCGCCCGCCGGCTCGTGCACGGCGACGCGCCGCCGCTGCCCGCCCCGTTGGCCGCCGACGACCCGAACGGCGTGGTGGTGCACATCCGTTCGCTGACCAAGGCCGGCTCGCCCAGCCTGCGGGTCGCCGCCCTGGTCGCGCGCGGCCCGGCGTTCGAGCGGCTGCGCGCCGTCCTGGCGGTGGACAGCTTCTTCGTGCCGCGCGTGCTCCAGGAGACCGCCGTGCAGCTGGTCGGCGCCCCGGGCTGGCCGCAACACCTGCGCACACTGGGCATCGCGCTGCGCGATCGACGCCGGGTCGTGGTCGACGCGCTGGCCCGGCTGCTGCCCGAACTGCTGCCGGCCCGACTGCCGTACGGCGGCTACCACTTCTGGCTGCGGCTGCCCGACGGTCGCGACGTCCGGGCGCTGACCTCGGCCGCGCTGCGCGCGGGCGTCGCGGTCACGCCCGGACCGGGCTACTTCACCGCCGAACCCCCGGCCCCGTACCTGCGCGTGGGGTACGCGTGCGCCGAGGGCCCGGAGCGGCTCGTCGAGGGCGTGGAGCGGCTGCATCGGGCCTACACCGGGCAGGCTTGAGGGCCCGCGCCGGGCCGGGCCGACCGGGAGCATGCTTCGGAACAACCCTTGCCCCGCCCCGAGTCGCGCCCGTCGACCGCTACCGTCAGGTGTACGGCCGGGTGATGATCTCCATGTTGTGGCCGTCCGGGTCGGCGAAGAACGCGCCTCGGCCGCCGTTCCACGTGTTGATTCGTCCGGCCAGGCGCCGGTGCGGATCGGCGTACACGGTCACCCCGGCGTGGCGCAGCCGGTCCATGATCGCGTCGAACTCGGCCTCCTCGACCAGGAACGCGAAGTGCTGCGGGGACATCTGCTTCCCGGGCGCGTCCCAGAAGTCGAGGGCGACCCCGTTCGCCGTGTCGACCGGGAGGAACGGGCCGTAGGGTGTGCCGACTTTCAGACCCAGGACATGTGCCAGGAAGGCGGCGGAGCGGCGCTTGTCGGTGGCGACGACGATGGTGTGGTTGAGCTGTACCGGCATCTCGACTCCTCGGCTGGGTGGCGCGGCGGGGGCCGGCCCGCGCCGTGTCCCCCGATCCTCGATCGCCGGACGACCGGCCGGCAGAGACCCGGGCATCCAGGGACCGGCGGTCCCAGGGTGGGCACTCCACTGCTGCGGTGGGGTGTGGTCGTGGCAGCGTTCGGAGAGTCACCGCCGGCGCCTTTCGGACGGACACCGGCGACCTCCCCGCCCTGCCCGGAAGGCTTCGCCATGCCCGCATCCGACACCGCTCCCGGGCTCCGCCGGCCCGGCGCCGCCCTTGCGTTGCTCGCCTTCGCGAGTCTGATCACCTCGCTCGACTACAACATCGTGTACGTCGCGCTGCCCGACATCGGCGCGGGCGTCGGCTTCTCGGCGCAGACCCTCCAGTGGGTGGTGAGCGCGTATGCGGTGGTCTTCGGCGCGTTTTTGCTGCTCGGCGGCCGGATGGCCGATCTGCTGGGCCGGCGGCGGATGTTCGTGCTCGGCATGGGCCTGTTCGCGGTCGCCTCCCTCGCGGGCGGACTGGCCGGCGCCCCCGGAGCGCTGATCGCGGCCCGCGCCGGGCAGGGCCTGGGCGCCGCCCTCCTCTTCCCCGCCACGTTGTCCCTGGTCAACACCACGTTCGCGGAGGGCCGGGCGCGCAATCGGGCGCTCTCCGTGTGGGCCGCGACCGGCTCCGGCGGGCTGATCCTCGGGTCGCTGCTCGGCGGCGTACTCACCCAGGCGCTGGGCTGGCAGGCGGTGTTCTTCGTCAACGTGCCCCTGGCCGGCTGCGCCGCGCTGCTCGCGTTCGTCGCACTGCCGGCCGATCCGGACCGCGCCGTCGGCCGTCGCTTCGACGTGCCCGGCGCGCTGACCGCGACGGTCGGCTCCACGGCGGTCGTGTTCGCCCTTGTACAGGGACCCGAACAGGGCTGGACCGCACCGCGCGTACTCGCCGCCGGCGCGGTCGGGATCGTCGCCCTTGCCGGGTTGTCGCCGATCGAGCGGCACACCGCCGACCCGTTGATGCCGCCGCACCTGCCGCGCAACCGCAACCTGGGCACCGGGATGGCCGTGACGTTCCTGTTCATGGCCACGCTCGGCACCCTGCCGTACTTTCTGACCGTCTACTTTCAAGGTGTACACGGGTATGGCGCGCTGCGCACCGGCTTCGCGTTCCTGATCCCGCTGGGTGGGGGGTTCCTCGGCTCGCTGCTCGGCGGCCGGGCGGCGACCCGGTTCGGCGTACGGTCCACGCTGCTCGTCAGTCTGGCCGCGAGCGCACTCGGCGTGGCCGCGATCGGCCTGGGTATCTCCGCATACGGCACCTACCTCGACCTGGTTCCCGGTCTGCTGGTCTTCGGGCTCGGCCAAGGCGTCGTCTACACCACGATGTTCGCCGCCACCGCGACCGGCGTGCCGGCCCCGGAGCAGGGCGTCGCGTCGGGGATGGCGTCCACGGGGCAACAGATCGGCGGCGCGATGGGCCTGGCCGTACTGGTCGCACTGGCCAACTCCGGGACGGGCGGCGGCCGGAGCGGTGAGGCGCTGCGGGTGGCGACCGCACACGGCCTGCGCGTCGCGGTGTTCGGCGCGGCCGTCGGTGCGGGGGCGGCCGCGCTGGTCGCGCTCAACTTCCGGCGGGCGGAGAGCGGCGACCGGGCGGCGGAGCGGGATTCGGTCGCCGAGGGCTCCCGGGCCGGCGCGTCCTGACACGGGTGGGTCGGCCGCACGGCCGGGACGGGGCCGGTCAGGTGGTCGGGATGCGATCGGCCGGCACCTCGTAGATGATTTCGAGGCCGTCCTCCTCGTCCATCTGCTCGCCCGTCTCGACGAAGCCGAAGCCCTGGATGGTCGCGAGCGACGCGGAGTTGTCGGGGGAGATGGTCACCCGGACGACCCGCACGTCGGGCTCCTCGGCCGCGCGTACGAGCAGCGACCTGAGCATCGCCCGCGCGTAGCCTCGGCGGCGCGCCTCCGGTACCACGGTGTAGCCGATCTCCACCATGCCGTTCTCGTCCGGCGGCCCGTGATAGCCGGCGTAGCCGACCACCGCGCCGTCGGGTTCGGAGACCGCCGCCCGGACCAGCCACGGGGCGCTCGCCGGGTCGGCGGTCACCTGGTCGAAGCGGTATCGCCACAACCAACGCGCCTCTTCGGACACGAAGAACTCGGGCAGGTCGAGGCCGGTCTGCCCGCGGGCCTCGGCCAGGTCCCCGGCCAGCAGGGCGGTCAGCGGTCGGCCGACCAGCGGGATCCAGCGGACCTGCCGCTCGGGGGTGGTGGACGGGGGCCGGGAGGCATCAGCGGGATTGTTCACCAGCGGATCATCGGCGACGGTCGAGCGGCCGTCCACCGCATTTCCCGCCGCCCCTGCCGCAATCGCCCGTTCGGACGCGGCCCCGCCTGGCTCCGACCTCGCTCCCCCCGGGACCGGCCGCTCCCGCGCCGCTCCCGGGGCTTTCACCCCGCCGAGCCCGAAGGGCTCAATGCACCGAGAGTCCGCCGTCGACGAAGATCGACTGGCCGGTGACATACGCCGAACCGGCACTCGCCAGGAACACCGCGGCGGCGGCGAAGTCCTCGGCCACGCCGTTGCGTCCGACCATGGTGCGGGCGGCCAGCGCGGCGACCCGCTCCGGGTCGGCGGACAGTCGGGCGTTGAGCGGGGTCATCACGAACCCCGGCACCAGCGTGTTGGCGGTGACGCCGTGCGGCGACCAGGCCTCGGCCTGGGAGCGGGCCAGCGACTCCAACCCGCCCTTGGACACGCCGTAGACCCCGCTCTGCACGAACGCGCGGTGTGCCTGCTGCGAGGAGACGTGGATGAGCCGGCCGTAGCCGCGCTCGGCCATGCCGGGGCCGAACCGCTGCCCGAGCAGGTAGGGCGCCGTCAGGTTCACCGCCATCGTGGTGTCCCACACGTCGTCGTCGATGTCGCCCATCGGCGGGCGCAGGTTGATCCCGGCGCTGTTGACCACGATGTCGGGCTCACCGAAGATCTCGGCCGCCGCGTCCGCCGCGGTCCGTACCCCGGCGCGGCTGCCCAGGTCGGCGCTCACCCAGGCCGCCTCGGCGCCCCGACCGGTCAACTCGTCGACGGTGGCGACCAGTTCGGCCTCCCGTCGAGCGAGGACCACGACACGCGCGCCCGCCCGGGCGAGCGCCCCGGCGATGGCCCGGCCGATACCGGAGCTGCCGCCGGTCACCACGGCGACCCGGCCGTCCAGCGAGAACAGTTCGGAGAGATATCCCTGCGCGCTCATGTCCGCACCCTAGTGACCCGACCCCCGTCGCGAAGGCGGGGGCCGGGCCGGATCGTCGGAGGTGTCGCGGCAGGAGTCGTCGAACGCCCCGGATCACTCGCCGGACGCGCCGCGTCGGGCCGGGAAGCCGTGCGTACGGGCGCCGATCACCACCGCCAGGACCGGGACGAGCAGCACCAACACGCTCCACGGGAAGGACGTGGCGCCGAGCAGGTCGAGCAGGATCGCGCCGACCACACCGCCGCCGGCCATCGCCACGTTCCACAGCGTGACGAGCATGGCCTGCGCCGCGTCGGCGTCCTCGCCGCCCGCCTCGCCGACGGCGGTCTGGAGGAGCGTGGGCGCGCCGCCCCAGCCCAGGCCCCACAGGATCGCCGCGAGATAGACCATGGCGTGGCTGTCGGAGAGCACCGCGAGCACCCCGGCTCCGGCGCCGAACAACAGCGTGGCGGCGATGGTGAGCGTGCGCAGCCGGCCGTGGATCTGCGCGCCGACGATCCAGATGCTGACCAGCGACGCGCCGCCGAATACGAGCAGGACCAGGTCGGTGGAGCCGTCCATGTCCACATGGTCGAGGTAGGAGGCGATGTAGGTGTAGAGGATGGTGTGCGCCAGTACGAACACCAGCGTGACGAACAGGACGGGGCCCACCCCGGGAATGGCCACCGTGCGCAGCAGGGGCTTACGTTCGTCCGGGCGTTGGCCGGGGTGGTCGGGGACGAGCGCGACGATCCAGCCGATCAGCAGTAGGGCCAGCGCGGTCATGATCCAGAAGGTGGTGCGCCAGCCGAACGTGTCGCCGAGGAAGGTGCCGGCCGGTACGCCGAGGGACAGCGCGACGGGGATGCCGGCCATCACGATGGCGATCGCCCGGCCCTGGAGGTGCGGGGGCGCCAGGCGGCGGGCGTATCCGGCCAGCAGCGCCCAGGCCACGCCCGCGGCCACGCCGGCCACGAAGCGGGCGACCATGGTGAGCGGGTAGTTCGCCGAGACGGCGGTGACCGTGTTGGCCGCGGCGAAGCCGCCCATCGCGGTCAACAACAGCCGCTTGCGCCGCCAGCCGGCGGTGGCGGCCGACAGCGGGATCGCGGTCAGCGCGGTACCGATCGCGTAGATCGTCACGGATTGGCCCATCGCGGATTCGCCGACCCCGAGGTCGGAACTCATCGCGGGCAGCACCCCGGCCGGCAGCGTCTCGGTCAGGCTGGTCGTGAACACCGCGGTGGCCAGTGCCAACAGCGCGCCCATCGGCAGCTTTCGGTGGGCGATCGTGGTGTGGGAAGGTGATTGTGCGGTGATGTCGTTGCTCATGCTGCGTATGCTCGAACCCTCACATTGATGTGAAGGTCAAGCGACGAGACGTGAGGTGGATCACATGCGTATCGGAGAGTTGTCGGAGCGCACCGGCACCCCCCGACGACTGCTGCGCTATTACGAGGAACAGGGCCTGATCGTCGCCGATCGTTCGGCGAACGGATACCGGGACTACGACGAGTTCTTCGTGGACCGGGTGATGCAGATCCGGGGCCTGCTCGACGCCGGATTGCCGACCCGGATCATCCGGCAGATCCTCCCCTGCCTCGACAAGCCGAGGGTCATCCACTTCCCCGACGCGACACCGGAGATGATCGCCACGCTCGAACACGAGCGCGACCGAATGACCGAACGTGTCAACTGCCTCATCCGCAACCGAGACGCGATCGCCGAATACCTGGACGCAGTCCGCACCGACCGCCCCTTGGAGCCCACCACGGCCCCCTCCTGACGGCCACCGGCATGGTCACCACCCCCTGACCGGACCACCCCCCGACCCACACCACGCGAACCGCACCCGGGCCGTCCCCCCGGGCCCCAAATCCCCTTGCCCACCCACACCCACCTCTGTGAGGGTGACCAAGCCGACCCGGGCCCGTCCCCGCGCCCCCTCCGAGCCTCGCCGCGATCGGGCCGCAATCGGCCCTTCCCCGACCGGAAATGGTGCTGACGTGCGCGCTGATCCACCGCTTCGACCCACGCCGCTCGGCGGTTTCCCGGAATGGCTTCCGGAGGTCCGCATGGTCGAGGTCCGGTGGACGGAGACGTATCACCAGGCCGACAAGCTTGCCAGGCAACTGCGCTACGCCCTGCGCAAGGGCATCCCGTACGTGTGGTTCCCGGGCGGGGCGGAGAGTGGCGGCCGGGGTGGCCACGAGGTCAAGGATCTGACCGCCGCCGTCCAGGGTCCGGCCGACCCGGACACCTGGCGGCCGGCGGTGACGACGTCGAACCAGCCTTGAACTAGCCGAGGGGTGAGCCGGGTTCGTGGTTGCCGCCTGCTTGGCGGGTGATTACTCCCATGCGGTTGGAGGCGTTGATCAGGGCGATGATGGTCACCATGGCGGCGAGTTGGTCGGCGTCGTAGTGTTCGGCGGCTCGGGACCAGACGTCGTCGCCGACGCCGCCGGCGGCGTCGGCGATGCGGGTGCCCTCTTCGGTCAGTTCCAGGGCAGCGCGTTCGGCGTCGGTGAAGACGGTGGATTCGCGCCAGGTGGCGACCAGGTTGATGCGGACCTGGTCCTCGCCGGCGTGTACGGCGTCCTTGCTGTGCACGTCGGCGCAGAATCCGCAGCCGTTGATCTGGCTCGCGCGGAGCATCATCAGGTCCTGGGTGCGGGACGGCACGGTCGAGTCGTTGGTGATCACCCTGCTCGCCGAGGCGAGGTGGCGCATGGACCTGGCCACGACCGGGCTTGCGAAGAGGTTCGAACGGGCTTGCATGGTGGGCTCCTTGTGGTTGAGGGGGAGAAGTGGGTTACCTGTACGGGACGAGACGGCCCGGCGGGTTGTGACATGGCCGGGGGCGGGGGAGGAGGCGGCCTACGCGGGGCCGTCGTTCCCGCGTTCCGTGGCGTGGCGGCGCCGGTTGGCCTCGCGGGACATTGCCCAGGCGTCGGCCACCGGGCCCACGTGGGCCAGTTTGTCGGGGTTGAGCACGGTGCGGATCGTCTGGATCCGGCCGTCGAGGATGTCCAGGATCCAGGCGCTGACGACGCGGCCGTCCCGGTCCCGGAAGACCGCGCCGGGCTGCCCGTTCACCTCGTGCGGTGTCACCGCGACGCCCATCCGCGCGATCTGCGGGACGGCGATGGCCAGCAGTCGGTTCACGTTCGCCAGGCCGAGTGTGTGGGTGGCGAAGAGGGGGGCTTTGCCGCCGCTGTCGCCGACCATGTGCACGTCGGCGGCGAGCAGTTCGCGCAGGGCATCGAGGTCGCCCTCGCGGAAGGCGTCGAAGAACCGCCCGGCGAGTTCCTCGCGTTCCTTGCGGTCGGCCTCGAACCGGGGTCGACCGTCGTCCATGTGCCGCCGCGCCCGCACCGCGAGTTGCCGGCACGCGGCCTCCGAACGCCCCACGGCCGCCGCGATCTCCGGGAAGCCGAACGCGAACACCTCGCGCAGCACGAAGACCGCGCGCTCCAGCGGACTCAGCCGCTCCAGCAGCAACAGGGCCGCCATCGAGATCGAGTCGGCCAACTCCGCCGACCGTTCCGGATCCTGGTACGGGTCGGTCAGCAGCGGCTCGGGGAACCACGGCCCGACGTACTCCTCCCGCCGCACCCGCGCCGACCGCAACACGTCGATCGAGATCCGGGTGACCACCGCGGACAGGAACGCCTTCGCCGACACGGGCCGGGTCGGCGACGCCTCGTAGCGCAGCCACGTCTCCTGTACCGCGTCCTCGGCCTCGCCGACACTGCCGAGGATGCGGTAGGCGATCGAGAACAGCAGGGGTCGCAACTCCTCGAACTCCCGGATGCGGGCCGCCCCGACGCCTTCCCGGGACGTCACGTCGTCGCCTCCTCGAAGCCCCGCCGCCGCCACGACACCCCGCCGCCACCTGCCACGAACACCCGCATACCCGTCACCCTCCCGTATCGGAAACCGACCTCACGACCCGAGACGAGACAGCCCCGTCGGGTGTGACATCGCGGTGGCGGCCACCGGCGGGCCTATGCGCTGCGGACGCGTTCGATGCCCGCCCGGCGCAGGGCGGCCGTCAGGTTGTCGCGGGCCGTGGTTTGCGCGGCGATTCGGGCGTCCAGTACGGCCAACCGGTCGAGGGCGATGCGCAAGGCGGTGTCCGACGGGGGGCGGGCGGCGACGTCGACCCCGGCGTCCAGGCAGGGCAGGAACGCCCGTACGTCGTCCAGGGTCAGGCCGACCGCGAGCAGGTCCCGGATCGACCGGACCCGGGCCACCACCCGCGCGTCGTACTCCCGGTAGCCGTTCGCCGCCCGCGCCGACTCGATCAGCCCCGCCTGCTCGTAGTGCCGCAAGGCGCGCGGGGTGGTCCCGGTCGCGTCCGCCAACTCCCCGATCCGCACTCGACCCTCCCGGCCCGCCTGGACGGGTCGGCGTCCCGGCCCGATCCACCCGATCCTCGCACGGCGGGTACGGGGAGGGCGGACCGGTCGAACCCCCGCCGTCGGCGGAACCGGCCCGGTCTAACCCACGACCGCGCCCCCGTCGACCGGGAGCACGATGCCCGTGACGAAGGATGCGCCCGGAGCGGTCAGGGCCGTGACGGCCCACGCGATCTCCTCCGGGGCGCCGATCCGGCCCAGCGGCGTGTGGGCCAGTTGCCACGTGCGGATGGCGGCCCGCCGCTCGGGGCCCACCCCGTTGTGCTCCGCGATCGGCGTGCCGACCGCGCCGGGGGCGACCGCGACCACCCGTACGCCGCGCGGGGCCAGCTCGACCGCCCAGCTGCGGGTGAGCAGTTCGAGTGCGGTCTTGGTCGCGGCGTAGAGCGAGTTGCCCGGCCACGCGCGTTGGCCGACCGAGGTGGTGATGTTGACGATCACCCCGCCGGCGCGCTCCAGGAGGGGGAGTGCGGCCTGGGTGAGCAGGAGCGGGGCGATCAGGTTGGTGGCGAGCAGCGGATCGATCGTGGCGCGGGTATAGGCGCCGAGCCCGCCGGTGCCGACGATGCCGGCGTTGTTGACCAGGATGTCGAGCCGGCCGTGCGCCTCGGCGATGGTGCGGACGATGCGCTCGGGCTCGCCCTCGGCGGTGATGTCGGCGGTGAGCGGAGTGATCCGGGGGTGGCCCTCGGAGGTCTCGGCGAGGGGCTCGCGGCGGCGGCCGACGGCGATCACGTGGGCGCCCTCGGCGGCGTACGCGCGGGCCGTGGCCCGGCCGATGCCGGTGCCGGCGCCGGTGATCAGCACGATACGGGGGCCGGCGGTGGGGGTTTCGGTGGTGTCCATGCGGCGATGCTCCGACCCTGCCGCCAACGGCAGGGTCAAGCGCACATCGGTCCGGGCGGCATGTGGGTGACCCGCCCCCGGACACCTCGAACACGGGTGCGGTGCGGGGACGTACCCTTGCGGATTGGTTCCCCGGCCGGCCACGGCCCGTCCCACCCGTAGGCGGAGGTTGTAGATGTCCCAACCCGCTCCCCGTTCGCGGCCCCGTCCCCGGATCGCGATCTTCGGCGCCGGCAGCATCGGCGGCTACCTCGGCGGTCGGCTCGCCGCATTCGCCGACGTCACGCTCATCGGCCGACCGGCCCTCGCCGACGCGCTCCGGGACGGGTTGACGGTGACGGGCGCGGGCCGGCCCCCGACGGTGGTCGAACCGGAGCGGCTGACCGTGGCCGGCACGCCCGACGCGGTCGCAGGCGCCGACTTCGTCCTGGTCACCGTCAAGTCGGCGGCGACCGCCGAGGCCGGCCGGGAACTGGCGGGGCGGCTGAGCCCGGCCGCGCTCGTGGTCAGCCTGCAGAACGGGGTACGCAATCCCGCCGTGTTGCGCGCCGCGCTGCCCGCGCACACCGTGTTGGCCGGCATGGTCCCGTTCAACGTCGTACGCACCGAGCCCGCCGTGTTCCACCAGGGCACCTCGGGCGCGCTGATGATCGACGCGAACCCCCGGGCGCTGCCCCTGGTCGACGTATTGGTCGAGGCGGGCGTACCGATCCAGGTCCGCGAGGACATGCCCGAGGTACAACACGCCAAGTTGCTGATGAACCTGAACAACGCGATCAACGCGCTGTCCGGCCTGCCGCTGCGCGACCAACTCGGCCGGCGCGACTACCGGGCCTGCCTCGCGCTGTGCCAGGGCGAGGCGCTGGCCGCGTTCCGGGCCGAGGGCATCCGCCCGGCCAAGCTCGGCCCCGCCTCCGCCGCGCGCACCCGACAACTGCTCTCGCTGCCCGACCCGCTGTTCCGCCGGTTGGCGAGTTCGACCCTTCGGGTGGACGCACAGGCGCGTTCCTCGATGTGGGAGGACCTGGAACGCGGCCGGCCCACCGAGATAGACAGCGTCCAGGGCGAGATCCTGTCCATCGCCGAGCGCAACGGCCTGACCGCCCCGGCCAACGCGCGCCTGATCGAACTGATCCGCGAGGCCGAGGCCGCCCCGCCGGGCGAATCCCGCCACTGGAGCGGCGCGGACCTGCTCGCCGAACTTACCCGGGCAGTCGCGGCGGCCTGATCGAGGCGGCTCGACCCATCGCGGCCCGCCTCACCACCCCCGCGCCGCCCGGATCAACCGCTGCTCCACCAGGCCCAGATGCGGGTGCTGCGCCGCGCCCGCACGGCGTACCAGGAAGCCGGTGTTGATCGGCGGATCGTCGGGGGTGAGCAGCGGTACCAGCGCGCCGGTCGCCAGCTCGGCCGCGCACAGGTAGCGCGGCAGGACGGTCAGGCCCGCGCCGGCGACCACCGCGGCCAGTACGCCGCGCAGATCCGGGACGGTGATCGCGGCACGTTCGGTGAGCCGGGTGCCGAACACGTGTCGCCAGTAGCGGCGGGCGATCGGCAGGTCCTCGGCGTAGCTGACGAGTGGGATCCCGCGCAGCGCGGCGGGGCCCTCGGCGGCGATCCGCGCCGGATCGACGCGGCGTGCCCACACCGGTGCCGCGACCAGCACGAACTCCTCGTCCATCAGTGGTACGGCGGCCAGCGTCCGGCCGCGCGGCCGGATCGTGGCCAGCACGAGGTCGTGCCGACCCGCGCGCAGCCCCTCGAGGAGGTCGTCGGTCAGCCCGGTGGCGATCCGCAGCAGCACGCCGCGCTCGATCAGCGGGACCAGCGCGGGCAGGACGAGCGTGCACAGGATGTCGGCGGGACCGGCCAGATGCACCGGCTCGGCGGGCGGGTCGACGCCGAACCGGTCCGGCTCGGTCACCTCCGCGAGCGCATCCAGCGGCGCCGCGACCCGCACCGCCAGGTCGTCGGCGACGGGTGTGGCCGCCACGCCCCGGGGCAGCCGCTCGAACAGCGTGCGACCCAGCCGCCGCTCCAGCGCCCGGATCTGGGTGGTGACCGTGGGCTGGGACAGGCCCAGGACCCGGGCACCACCGGTGAACGAGCCGGCCCGGTGTACGGCCAGGAAGGTGCGCAACAGGCTCAGGTCCAACGGGCCGCGCGGGTCCGGTATCGCGGACGCCTGCGTCGGGTCGGACGCCTGCGTCGGGTCGGACGCCTGCGTCGGGACGGACGTCGGAGTCGGAGCGGACGTCGGCTCCGACGTCTGCCCCGCGCTCACCGATCCATCGGAATTCGCATGGCTCATGATGGAGAGCCTATTTGAACCCTGATGGGTGGGCGATCTACGTTCGACGCGACGGCGCGAGGGCGTGCCGGCAGATCGCACGAGGACGCCCGGGCATACCCCGCTCGGCCGCCCCGAATGGAGGGATGACAGATGGCGAAGATCCTGTTCGTGCTCACCGGGTCCGACCACTGGACGCTGGCCGACGGTACCCGGCACCCGACCGGCTTCTGGGCGGACGAGGCGGTAGCCCCGTTCGAGGCGTTCACCGCGGCCGGTCACGAGGTCGTGGTGGCCACGCCCGGCGGGGTGGTGCCTACCGTCGACGCGGCGAGCCTGGCCCCGGATGTGAACGGCGGTCCGGACGGGGCCGCGGAGGTCGCCGCGGGCCTGGACCGGTTCGCCGCGCTGCGTGCGCCGCTGGACCTGGCCGAGGTCGAACTCGCCGACTACGCGGCCGTGTTCTACCCGGGCGGACACGGGCCGATGGAGGACCTGGCGGTCGACGCGACCTCCGGCGCGCTGCTCGTCGCGGCGCTGGCCTCGGGCAAGCCGCTGGGTGTGGTCTGCCACGGGCCGGCGGCGCTGCTGGCCACGGCGGACGCGGACGGCACGTCGCCGTTCGCCGGCCGTCGGATGACCGCGTTCACCAATGCCGAGGAGATCCAGGCGGGCTTCGGCGAGCGGGCGCACTGGCTGCTCCAGGACCGGCTGATCAACCTGGGCGTCGACTTCCGCGAGGGTGGCCCATGGGCGCCGCACGTGGTCGTCGACGACAACCTGTACACCGGCCAGAACCCGGCCTCGGCGGCTCCGCTCGCCCGGGAGATCGTCAAGGCCCTGGGCTGACCGGGCCCGCGTGGCACGGCCCGGGGCGGGGGTGCGCCCCGGGCGGTGTGGCGCGGTCGGCTTTCGCGCCCCATCAGCGCTCCGGCGGCGGGAAGACCACGGTGGTGGCGGCGCCCGACGGGGAGGTGCCGATCCGGATCGATCCCGAGGCGGGCTCGGGCGCGGGCGGCGCGGCTTCGGGCGAGGCGGCTTCGGGCGGGGCGGGTCGGCTGCCCGCGGGGGGCGGCGCCGAGGGGTTGAGCAGCCGCGCGGTCGGGATCAGGATCGCGGTGAGGACGGCGACCACGGCGAACGAGGTGTTGAGCGAGGCGTGGTCGGCGATGGCGCCGACGATCGCGGGGGCGATTAGGCCGGACGTGTAGGTCACCGTGGCCACGCCGGCGATGGACCGGCTCGGATTGTCGCCGACCCGGCCCGCCGCCGCGAAGGTCAGCGGCAGGACCGCGGCCACGCCGACCCCGAGCAGCGCGAAGCCGAGCGCGGCGGGCAGGGGGGAGTGCGAGGCGGCGACGACGACGGCGCCGACGGTGCTCAGGGCCGCGCCGGCGCGGATCGTACGGGTCACCCCGAAGCGGTCCACCACCATCCCGGAGAGCAGTCGGGCGACGGCCATCGTGCAGGCGAATCCGGTGAACGCGAGGGCCGCGACGCCGGGGGAGGCGCCGGCCACCTCCTTCAGGTGGACCGCGCTCCAGTTCGCGCCCGCGCCCTCGGCGAACACCCCGCAGAAGCCGACGGCGCCGATCGCGAGTACGGCCTTGGACGGCAGCGCGAAGCGCGGTGGGGCCTCGGTGTCGGCGCCGCCGACGGCGCCGGCGGCGGCCGGCCGCGCGTCGAGCAGGTTGCGGCCGGCGAACCAGCCCGTGACCGCGAGCAGTACGGCCAGGCCCGCCATGTGCAGGCGGGCGTCCAGCCCGGCGAACGCCGCCGCCGCGCCCACGCCCGCGCCGAACAGCGCGCCGGCGCTCCACATCCCGTGCAGCAGCGGCAACGTCGAGCGCTTGACCCGCTGCTCGACCACGAGCCCCTGCGTGTTCATCGCGACGTCGGACATCCCGGCGCCGACGCCGAACACCAGCAGCGCCGCGCACAACCAGACCAGTCCCGGCGCGGACAGCGGCAACAGCGGCACCGCGCACCACACCGCGATCAGACACCGCAGCGCGGTCCGCCCCCCGTGCCGATGCACCAGCGACGCGGCCAACGGCATGGCGAGGGACGCCCCCACGGCAGGCGCCGCGAGCGCGACCCCCAACTGCCCCGCACTCAAATCCAGATGCCCCTGCAACCAGGGCAACCGCGCCGCGAACCCACCCCCCACGGATCCATGCACCGCAAATATCAAACAAGCCGCAACCCGGGCCCGCCCGGCCTCCCCATCCACACCCGGCTTCGCCCGCCCACCCGCATCGCCCGGCGGGCCCGCCCCGGCGGCCCCGTCCAGCGGCCCCCCGCCTCCCGCTCCGCGTACACCGCCCACCTCACCCGTGCTCACGCCCTCGCCCGCACCGCGCACCCGGCCTGCGTCGACCACCTCGCGCGCACTGCCCTCCGCACCGGCGGCCACGCGTCCGCCCACGCCACCCACCGGCCCCGCGCCGGCCGCCTCGCACGCACCGTCCGACGCGCCCGTGCTCGCGCGCTCGGCCGTGTCGCTTATCCGCCCCGTGCTCGCCGGCTCGTGTGTGGCGCCCCGCTCGGTTGGGCCCGCCTCCCCGGTTGCGTTGGCCCCCGTGAGCCCGCCGGCCGTTTGCGGAGGTGGCGAGGGTGGGTGGCTCGGGGGCGTTTCGGCCTGGGGGTGCGGAGTGGACGGGGTGGGGCAGATGTTCGTCTCGGTCATGGCGGGAAAATTATCAGGCAGGGTTCCTGAAAGAAAGACTTTGCGTAGGATCGGTTCCCATGACAGTCACCGCCCGTACCGCCACGCCGAGCACGTGTCGTGCGATCAACGACCGCCTGGCCCTCGATCTGCTGATCGAGCACGGCCCCCTCACCGCCGCCCAGCTCAAAACGCTGACCGGGCTCTCCCGCCCGACCGTGGCGGACCTGGTCGACCGCCTAGGCAGCGCGGGACTGATCCACCTGGCCGGCGAATCGGGCACCCGCCAACGCGGCCCGAACGCGCGGCTGTACGGGATCGTCGCGGAGCGCGCCTACATCGCCGGCCTGGACGTCCGCCTGGGCGGCGTCGAGGTGGTCGTCGCCGACCTGACCGGCCGGATCGCCGCGTCCGGCACGCTCGCGATACCGGCGAACCGGGAGCCGACCCGCGCCATCGCCGACGTCCTGGCCCTGGTCGACGACACCGCCGCCCGCGCCGGCGCCGAGACGCTGCACACGTTCGGCGTCGGCGCACCCGGCCTGATTGACCCCGTCACCGGCAACCTGGGGGTGGAGGACTTCCTCCCGGCCTGGCACGCCCTCCTGCCGGCCGCGCTCCGCGACCGCGGCCGGGTGGTCCTGGAGAACGAGGCCAACCTCGCCGGCATCGCCGAACAGCGCTTCGGCGCGGCCCGCGGCCTGGACACGTTCGTCCTGGTGTGGCTGGGCCAGGGGATCGGCGCCTGCGTAATGTTGGACGGCCGGCTGCGCCGCGGCATGTCGGGCGGCAGCGGCGAGTTGGGCTTCCTGCCGGTCCCGGGGACGGGTCGACTGCCGTCGCGGGCGGACTGCGAGGGCGGCTTCCAGAGCCTGGCCTCGGGCGCCGCCGTGGAGGAGTTGGCCGCCCGGCACGGCCTCACCGGTACCGCCGAGGACTGCGTACGGGCCGCGGCGGAGCGGGACACCGGGGCCGCTGCGGCGTTCCTCGACGAACTCGCCGACCGGGTCGCACTCGCCGCCGCCGCGCTCGCCGTCATCCTCGACCCGGGCTGCGTGGTGCTGGGCGGGGAGACCGGCCGGGCCGGCGGCGCGGCCCTCGCCGGGCGGGTCGAGTCCCGACTCGCCGAGCTGACGCCCCTGCCCACCCGGGTACTCGCGGGGACCGTCCCGGGCAGCGCGATCCTGGACGGCGCGGTCCTGACCGCCCTCGACGACGCCCGCGACGCCCTGTTCGGCAGCCCACAGCGCTGAGCCCATCGGCCGCCGTGCCCGAAGCCGGGCCCGACGATCACACCCGATACGTACCCGAGAGCATGCCCGCCGGCGCCACCGCGCTCCACGCGTCGAAAAGCTCGGTGACGTTCGCGTAGCGCTCCGCCGGGTCGCGCCGCGTCGCCCGTTCGACCACCGCGAGTTGCGCCAGGGTGCCGCGCCACGCGCGTTCCTCGTCGCCCGCGTCCAGGAGCAGGCGCAGCGTGCGGCCGAGCAGGAACACGGTGCCGGCCCGGGTGACCAGCGCGCCGCGCCGACTGTGCTCGGGCGGCATGTAGCGGGTGGACCCGGACAGTCGGGCGCAGTCGAGCACGAACGGCGCGCTGCGGTACTCGTCCAGGTCGATCAGGTGCACCCGACGCGCCGGGAAGTCGTAGAGCACGCAGCCGTCGTACCAGTCCACCCCGACGTAGCCGGCCGCGTCGATCAGCCGGTGCGCGTCGAGGATCGCTTCCAGAGCCGCGTGTACGTCGTCCAGCGGCAGCGCCCGAAAGCGGGCCAGCGGCGAGGCCGCGCCGGTGCGCAGCAGCTTGCCCGCACGTTTGACGGTCGAGTGGTACAGCACCTCGCCGGACTGCCACGGCCCCACCGTCACGGGCACGCCGCCGGCGGTGAAGGTGTGCAGGATGGGCACGATCGCCGGGTGGCGGACATGCGCGTGCAGGTCGATCGCGCGACGCAGGCTGAGCGCGGACGCGGGGTTGGGGCCGGTTTTCACGAACCAGTTCCCCTCGGCGTGCACTCCATACGAGACCGCACCCGAGCCCTGGTCACCGAAGGTCGTGTGCACGGTTCCGATCGAGTGCAGGAAAGCGGCGGGATCCTGCGGGGTGTCGACGGCGTCGAGCAATGGGTGCGGCACGGCAATCGGCCTTTCCTGACGGGTGTCCGGGACCCGCCGCCCGGGGGTCGGCAGCGTGGACGGATCGAACTTGTGGGCTTCGGGTCCTTATGCCGAAGGTAGCGCCCCCGGCAAGAGCGATGGGGCGTTTTCCCCGGAAGCCCGGCAGATGAGCGGCCCGGAAGCCCCGCAACAACCCCGGAAGGGAACAGGAATTCGGACACCGAAGCCCCGAAAGCGACAATTACGCGAGCACGTTACGACCGACGCGCCCCCCACCAGCCACGCACAATCCGCCCGCACGACCGCGACGCCACCGCCCGCCCCGCCAGCACCGGCGTGACAGCGGTGCAGGTCGCCCCCCGACCCGCCGACCTCGCCCCGACGAGGCGGAGCGCGGGGCATTCGCCGCGTTCCGCCTCGCCCGCCGCGCCACGGAGGGGCCTCCCCAAAGGCGTTCCGCGGGGCTATTCAATTCGGCTCGGACCGAACCCCGCCGGACCGACCGGCACGATGCCGCGATCACGTTCGGGGACGGGGGAGTTGCCGGCACACCGGACCGGACCAGCCACGATCCCACTTCGAGCCCTGCCACGGTAGCCCCGCCCATACCCCCTCCGACAGACGATTCCCAGCCACACGCACACACTCCAGCCACGCCAACCCCACCCCCGACCCGGACCAACACCACATCTCAGCACCGGAGTTCACCGACCCAGACCACCTGCGCCCCAGGATCGCCGCCACAAAGGTCAGGGCGAACAGGATCGTGCACTGACCCACCAACTGCCCTACCACCGACCCGAACCGCCCCACCCGACGCGGAACACCCCTCATTTGCCCACCACTTCGAGTCCGACGGCCAACGCCACGACCTTGAGACCCCGCCACCACCGCAGCCCACCCACGACCCGGCCTACCCACCGCCGCTCCCCCCATGGCGCGTCAGCGCCCACGCCTCAGGCCGCCCCCGAGCGAGGGGCCGCTTTTTCTGCGGAGGAGCGATCCGATAGAGAGCGACTAGACGGACAACCCCGGGAGCCTCCCAGTGTCCGCAGTACGGGCGCGCGTCGTCGCCCTGGTGTCGGTACATGCGTCCGCCGCACGCGTCGCAGTGAATCACGAGTGGCGACCTGGTCGTGATCGACGTGACGCCGATTGGGCCGGACGGGTTGCCGATCGATCCGCCGGTCATTCCTCCGAGGGGGGTGGATGCTTCGGGACCCGAGTAGGCATGTCAGCCCGTTCTGTTCGGTCTGTGGGCAGGGGGCGGATGTCTCGGCCCACTGGCCGTTGACTCGGCGCGAACTGGTCTCGCGTGGCGTGTCCCGCCCGGACATGCCCGGCTACCGGCGGTCGTTCTGTGTGCCGTGCTACTCGGCCGCTGTGAAGGCGCGTAAGGCCCGTAGACCCGCCAACTAACCGCAACGGGGCCCGGGGGATTCACGACTACCCCCGGGCCCCGGATTGGACCCCCATGCCCCGTAGGCCCCGCCCCCCTTGCCCGATCCCGGGCTGTCTTGAGCTGACCTCGGGCGGGCAGTGCGCCAAGCACCAACGGGAGGCGAACAAGTCCCGTGTGAGACGGCAAGGCGTACGAAGTCCGTTGGCAGCGGACCCGCCGCGCCTACCTGTACGCGAACCCGTGGTGCGTCCTGTGCGCCGCTCCGGCGGTCGTCGCCGACCATCACCCGGTCAGCCGACGGCAGCTCATCGACCAGGGCGTGACCGACCCGGACGCGTGGGCGCGGCTGCGTCCGCTGTGTGTGCGCTGCCACAACCGCGAGACCGCGCGGCTTCAGCCCGGCGGTTGGGCTGCCGAGCGCCGTTCCGAGCGCGAGTCCGGCCCGAGCTGAGCCCCGCCGACCAGGCGGGGACCCCCCTCTACCGGCCACACCGAGCGGCAGGGAGCGGGATTTTCGGCACGGCTCGTTGGGCCATTTTGGTGGTACTTGCAACCGTTGATGCTCGCAACCATTCCCCGGCTCGTTGGCTACTCGCCATCGGGTTGGGGCATTTTCGCGTTCACGGCTCAGGTGCCGTGAGGCGGTGACTGAATCTCGTTCATGAGCATCCGCAGCGTCAGTGAGTGCTTGGCGACCGGCAGGCGCTCCAAGGCCGTACGGGCATGGGTGATCCCTCCGACCCGATCGCCGGTTCTGGCCAGCATGAGCCCCTGGTGCATCTCCAAGTGTGTGACGAAGCGGGGCAACGTCGCCGGCAGGCTCCGGGAGGCGGCTTCCTGTGCCACCAGGGCGGATTGTTCCTCGCCGAGCCGTGCCAGGAGCAGGGAGACGAGCACGTTGAATCGCCACCAGGGGACCGCGTAGTCCGATTCGGGATCATCCGACGCCACCACGTCGAACACCCGACGCCCCTCCGACAAGAGGTGCAGCGCCGACGCCTTGTCGCCCCGTAGTGCCATGACATGTGCCTTGCCCATCAAGGCGTTCAAGCGTGCCAATGTAGGCCGGTCGCTGATCGCCAAGGCTTGGTCCGCGAACATGTCGGCCAACCCCAACGAAGCCCCCTCGTACCCGAGTGCGATGGCGGCACGCGCGCGCACCCACACACGGGTCGCCTCGTCGCCGGACCGGTCGGCGGCCTCGGACGCGTAGCGGTACCACTCGGCGGCCTTGGCGCCGTCACTGCCCGGGAACGTCTTGCCGAACAGAGTCATCATGCGCGCGGCAACCGACCACAACTCAGGGCGCTCCAACTGCTGCTGCACGATGGCGAGATCGGATGTCAGGCGCACTTGGATGTCGGCCGCGCCGAGGGACATGTAGTCCCGGCCGTACGTGGTCAACCGGTCTTCCCATCCGTCCACATCGGGCCGCCTGCCTCCTATCGCGGCTGCGAATCCGTGTGCCAGGAGGTCCGATGCCACGAGGGGCGCGATCGCCGATGCGGCACCGTTGGTCAGGAAACGCCGTCGATCCACGTCTCCCCCTTCCAAGGCCGCCACGGGAACTTGCAGGACCGTGGCGAGGTGCCGGCACCAGAACGGGCCCGGCGACCGCTTTCCGGACTCCCACCGAGACACGTACTCGCGGGTGATGTTGGTACCCGCCACGCGATTCAGATTGTCCCGCAGAGCGGCCTGTGACCATCCCCGGGCCATCCGTAGATCACGGATCAAGACTCCCAGCTTCATGCACCCATCATGGCCACCCCCTTGGCCACTGTGCGTGGATTCGGAATGTTCCTAAAGTAACGACCACGCGGGCGCCCAAAGCTTCCGGCACACAGACCCGCATCGTCGGTGCCGGGCACAAGCAATCCGTTGATCAGCCCTGACGACTCGGCCCGCACCGGAGGTCAGGGCGCCCGCCCGATCCCGCCGCGCCGAGCTGGTATGGCTCCCACAGTCCGGCGCGGCGGGCACCAACCCCGGGAAAGGAAGCGGAAAATGCCAACTGCGGAGCGCCCCACCGATTACGCGGTCACCTCGGGCGGTGTGGTGATCCCGATCGTTGCGACCCGCATACGACCGCCACGTGAGGACCCCCGACCCGCGCGCAAGCCGATCAAGGTCGGTGAATGGGTCGCCTCGCTGCCGGGCCGGAAGCACAGCATCTCGGCCGCTCGCGTCGACCAGGTCGTCACATGCGCAGGGCTTGTCGGCTACCGCGTTCTCATGGTCTTCCCGGGCGGAAGCGGCATGCCATGCACGGTCCGCTGTCGGTAGAAGAGTGCAGAGAAGGCGGACACCGGTCGACCCCGGGGCAAGCTGAGCACGTGCTTTGACTGTGGGTCGTCCTGCAAGGCGGACGCGTCCACATGCCCCGATGATCTGCCGTACGACAAGCACCACCCGAAAGCCTGACCTGGCACACGACGTCCCCGCTTGGATGCTCGGGGAAGAACATCCGGCGGGGGCTCGCACGGTCCGTTCAAGTCCACCCGACAGGGAGCGTGAACGCACTATGACCACAGCATTCAAGATCCCCGCCCGCACGGCCGGACTCGACTCACTCGAGCTCGAAGTGACCGGCGGATGCCAACTCGCCTGCACCCACTGCCTTTCGTCGTCGTCACCCAAGGGAACACACGGCGTGATGACCCTTGACGACTGGCGCGCGGTCATCATCGACGCGGCGGGTATCGGGGTCTCTCGGATACAGCTCATCGGCGGGGAACCGACGCTCTACCCGGCTTGGGACGCCCTGGTCGATCTGTCGCTGTCCCTTGGGCTTCGGGTTGAGGTCTACAGCAACCTGTACAAGGTGCTGCCCGCCACATGGGAGACGTTCGAACGCCCCGGGGTCTCGGTCGCAACCAGCTACTACAGCGACACCCCCGCCGAGCACGACAGCATCACCACGAAGCCCGGCAGCTACCACCGGACACGCTCGAACATCTCCGAGGTCATCCGGCGCGGCATCCGACTTCGCGCGGGCATCATCCGAGTGTCGGACACGCAACGCGTAACCGAAGCACGGGCCGAACTGGTTGCGCTCGGCGTCGACCCCAAGCGGATCGGCATCGACCGTGTTCGGGCGGTCGGCCGCGCGGCTCCCCTCGGGATCACGCCGAGCACCGACGAACTATGTGGCCGGTGCGGAACCGATCGCGCTGCCGTACTGCCGTCCGGGCAACTGGTGTTGTGCGTGCTCTCCCGGTTCATGCCGGTAGAGAACGTGCGGGTCCATCCGCTCTCCGAAATCGTCATGGGCCCGGCTTGGCAGGCAGCTCGGGACCGAGTTCCCGCCTTGTCGCCCACCGCGTGTCAGCCGGACGGCAACGACTGCGAACCGTCCCGGACCGAATCCTGCACCCCCTCTTACGACGACATCCCCGACGAGTAACGGAGAGCCCCCATGGATTGGCAGCGTCCGGCGCAGAGACTCGCCGACACCGTGACCCATCCCGTGTCACGGTGGCGCGGTGCGGTTGCCCACACACCCCGACACACGTTCGTACCGGCATGGTGGGAACCGACCGATGGTGACGGGTGGGCGGTTCGCCACGGATACGACGACCCCGAAGCGTGGGCGGACGCGGTGTACTCGGATCGCACGCTGGTGACCCGAGTCGGTCCGTATCACGCGGACGACGCGAGCAAGGGCGCCGAGGTGACCGAGCGGCTCGCGACCTCTTCGTCGACGCTGCCAACCTTGGTCGTCAACATGTACCGACACGCTCGCCTGTATGAAGGCGCCGATCTATTGGACGTCGGCACGGGATCGGGGTACGGCACGGCACTCGCCGCTCGCCGACTCGGCGCCGAGCACGTGACGAGTATCGACGTCGACCCCTACCTGATCGACGCGGCACGCGACCGCCTCGCATCGATCGGACTTCGGCCGCACGTGACGACTGTGGACGCCACGGGGCCGCTACCGGGAACGTACGACCGCATCGTGTCGATGGTGTCGGTACGTCCGATCCCAGCATCGTGGCTCGCCGCGCTGCGCCCGGGTGGGCGATTGGTCACCACGATCAGCAACACCATGTGCATCATCACCGCCGACGCCACACCGGACGGGGGTGCGGTCGGTCGGATCGAACGGGACTGGGCCCAGTTCATGACAACCCGTCACGGCGACGACTACCCGACCGGACTCGCCGAGTTGGTTGCCCACGCATGGAAGGCAGAAGGGGCAACGGTAGGTGAGGGGCGGCTCCCCGTCGTCAACGTGGCGGATGCATGGGACGTCCGATCGATGCTCGAAGTCGAAGCGCCGGGCGTACAACTCGACTTCGCAAAGTCAGGGGACACGCGAACCGCTGTACTCGTCCACCCGGAAGGTTCGTGGGCACGGGCAACCGCACACCGGTTCGCCGCGCCGATCGTTCACCAGGGCGGACCCCGCCGGTTGTGGCGCATCCTCGAACGCATTCGGCTACGCCTCAACGTCGAAGGGGCGTTGCCGCTCTACGGCGCGCACGTCCGGATCACGCCGGATGGTGTATGCCACCTGACCCGGGGCGGGTGGGCCGGCACGATCGACTGACCCAAGCCGCCCTACTCGGTCGTGAACCTGACGCGCGATCGGGTAGGGCGTCGGTACTTCCCGGCCTACTCTGACGCGTGGTCGGCCGCTTGATCGCGACCAACCACGTACGTTCCCCGCTGCGGCACCGTGCGCACGTACCCCTGTTCGCGTAGGTAGTCGACCACTCGCCGCGCCGTACCGCGAGCCCCGACTGCCACGGGTCACGTCTCCGCCGCGCAACACCCCCGCCCGATCCCGGCGCTCGCCCCGACCGGAACACCGAAAGCCTCACCAGCGCATCGGGTGCGCGCTATGCTCGGGGTATGCATCGTGTATCGGGTACGAGTTGGTGGCGCTCCGCCTAGGAGCGACCGCCCATTCGGGCCTGACCAGGGTCGTTCGTACGGACGGCCCTTTTTCGTGTCCCGAAGTGGGAGGCGGGCGGGTGTCGTTCCGGCGGCGGCCCGCCGACCATCCACCGGGAGACGGATCATGAACGACCTGCTCGACACCACCACAACCGCCGGCGCGACCACCCCGACCGACGCCATCGGTACCTCCGCCGCGCAGCTTCGCAGCGCCGAGCTGGAGAAGCGGATCCGGCACGAGCCCGGCCGGTTTCGGGTGCTCACCGGCGACCGGCCGACCGGCCCCCTCCACCTCGGGCACTACTTCGGCACCCTGCACAACCGGGTGCGGCTCCAGGACCTCGGCGTCGAGGGATTCCTCATCATCGCCGACTACCAGGTACTGACCGACCGGGACGTCGCCGAGCGCCTGGTCGAATACGTCGAGGGCCTGGTGCTCGACTACCTGGCCATCGGGATCGACCCCGACCGCACCACCATCTTCACGCACAGCGCGATCCCGGCGCTGAACCAGCTGTTGCTGCCGTTCCTCAGCCTCGTCTCGGTGGCCGAGCTGAACCGCAATCCGACCGTCAAGGACGAGATCGCGCACTCGCGGCAGGCCGCTGTCAGCGGGCTGATGTTCACCTACCCCGCCCATCAGGCCGCCGACATCCTGTTCTGCAAGGGCAATCTCGTCCCGGTCGGCCAGGACCAGTTGCCGCACGTCGAACTCACCCGGTCCATCGCCCGCCGGTTCAACGACCGCTACCCGACGGACGGTCGGCCGGTCTTCCCCGTGCCCGACGCGCTGCTGTCGGCCGCGCCGCTGCTGCTCGGCACCGACGGCACCAAGATGAGCAAGAGCCGGGGCAACGCGATCCCGCTCGGGGCGAGCGCGGACGAGACGGCCCGGCTGATCCGCGCGGCCCGGACCGACGCCGACCGGCACATCACCTACGACCCCGTCGCCCGGCCCGGCGTGGCCGGCCTGGTGTTGTTGGCCGCGCTGTGCCAGGGGCGCGACCCGCACGAGGTGGCCGAGGAGATGGGCGCAGCCGGAGCCGCCGCGCTGAAGCGGACCGTCACCGAGGCGGTGAACGAGTTCCTGGCCCCGATCCGGGCCCGGCGCGCCGAATTCGCCCGCGATCCCGAGCAGGTCCGGCGCGTGTTGCGGGCCGGCAACGAGCGGGCGAACGCGGTGGCCGACGAGACACTGCGCGAGGTCCGGACGGCGATGCGCAGCATGTACTGAAGGGAGGCCGAAGCGCCACCCGGACGGCGGTCGCGGCCCCCCAGACATCACCCGCCGCGACCCCGTCCCGCCCTTCCGGCCGCCACCCCCGGCCCGCCCTTCAAGCCGGCCCCGCCCCGTCCCTCAGGCCGCCGCCCCCGTCCGCTCCACCGCCGCTCCCCGAGTCCCCGTCTCCTCCGCCCGCTCCCGCATCAGGAACGCCACCACCACCGCCGACCCGAGCAGCACGGCCGACCCGGTCCACAGGGCCAGGTGCAGGCCGTCGATGAACGCCGTCGAGGCGGCCTCGCGCACGACCGGCGGCGCCGTACCCAGGTGCCCGATGCCCCCGCCGCCACCCGACGTGCTCGCGTCGACCACCTTCCGGGCCTGGTCCGGCGGTACGTTCGCCCGGTCGAGCAGGTCGCCCAGCCGACTCGACATCCGCGCCGTGAGGATCGCGCCGAGGGCGGCGATGCCGACCACGCCGCCCAGTTCGCGCGCGGTGTTGGAGATCGCCGAGGCCATGCCGGCCCGGGCCGGTTCGACCCGGGACATCACCGCGATCGAGATCGGCGTGAAGCACAGGCCCATGCCGCCACCCAGGAACGGCAACACCCAGCAGAACTCTAGGTACGTCACGTCCTTGCCGTAGAAGGACAGCCCGCCCAGCGCGATCCCGCACATCGTCAGCCCGATCACCAGCGGCAGACGCGGCCCGATTCGGCCCGCCACCCGCCCGGAGATCGGCGCCGCGACCATGATCGCCAGGGTCGACGGGAACGACGCGAACCCGGCCTCGGTCGGCGTGTACCCGAGCACGTCCTGGAGGTAGAGGCCGAGGAAGAAGAACGCGCCGAACATCCCGAAGCTGACCGCGAATCCGCCCCACACGGCGGCGCCGATCACCCGGTCGCGCAGGAAGCCGACATCGAGCATCGGTTGGGCGGCACGCAGCTCGACCACCACGAAACCGACCAGCGCGACCACGGCCAGTGCGCCGGCGCCAAGCACGCGGGCCGAGGTCCAACCCTCGGCGGGACCCTCGATCAGCGCGAACACCAGCGCGCCGACGGCGGGTACGCCGAGCAGCACACCCGGCACGTCGAAGCGACCGCGCCGTTCGGCGAACTCCGGGAGCACGAGGGCGCCGATCACGACCCCGGCCACGCCGATCGGCACGTTGATCCAGAACACGCTCGCCCAGCCGAACGCGTCCACCAGCGGACCGCCGATCGCCGGCCCGAGCGCCAGCCCCGCGCCCGAGACCCCCGACCAGATCCCGATCGCCCGAGCGCGTTCCCGATCGTCGGTGAACACGTGCCGGATGATCGACATGCTGCCCGGCAACAACAGCGCGCCGCCGACGCCCTGGACCGCGCGCCCGGCGATCAGCGTCGCCAACGACCCGGCCAGCGCACACGCCACCGATCCCGCCGTGAAGATGCCGAGGCCGATCAGGAACACCCGGCGCCGGCCGTACCGGTCGCCCAACGTGCCGCCCGTGAGCAGCAGCGCGGCGAAGACCAGGCTGTAGCCCTCCATCACCCACTGGAGCCCGCTGACCCCGGCGCCGAGATCGCGGTCGATGCTCGGCAGCGCGTTGGACACCACGACGTTGTCTAGCATCGCCACGAACAGCGCCACACACAGCGTGGCCAGGATCAGCCCCTTGCGTGGCGCGCCGGCCCGATCCGACCCGGATATCGACCCCGCGCCCGACTCGGAGGACTCCTGCGACATGGCTCTCCCTAACAGCGTTAGTCGATCCCTAATGGTGTTAGATTGCATCGCGTCGCCGCCCGACGCAAGAGGATTGATCCGAACCGATCCGAACCGATTCGACGTCGGGTTCGCGCCGCGCCGCGACGCGACCCGAATGCGGAAGGGAATCGACCTGATTCCGAGGGAGGATCGACCGCACGAGGTCGGCGGCGACGCCCCCGGCGGAGTCGACGACGAGGAGTGGGTATGACGGGCAAGGGTCGGGCACGACCGGACGGCACGCGCAAGCGGCCGGCGGTGACCCTCGACGCGCTGGTCGAGGCGGGCCTGGCCGTGCTCGAACGCGACGGCCTCGACGCGCTGTCGATGCGCTCGGTGGCGGCCGAACTGGAGGTACGGGCACCGTCGTTGTACTGGCACGTGCGGGACAAGGAGGAATTGCTGGACCTGCTCGCCGACGGCCTGCTCGGCCGCGGCGCCCGCGAACTGCCGCCGAGGCTCGGCGACTGGCGCCTCGATCTGCGCGAACTCGCTTGGGCCTTTCGGAAGTTCCTCAAGTTCAACCGGGATTCGGTGCGGGTCCTGATGGGTCGTTTCCCGTCCGGGCCCGGGATGGCGACGGTGATGGAGCATCAGCTCGCCGTGCTGGACGAGGCGGGCTTCGACCGGCAGGACGCGGCCTACATCACCTACGGCCTGAGCCTGCTGGTGAGCGGATTCGTGTACAGCGAACAGCGGCCGATCACCGCGGCGGTGGCCGCCGGGGTGCCCATCGGCGAGGCGGTGTCCGCGATCGGCGACACGATCGCGGCGTTCCCGGCCGACACCTACCCGCACCTGGTCGCGGCGGCTCGCGAACTCACCGGCCCGCACATCGACGAACGCTTCACCTTCGTCCTGGAACGTTTCCTGGACGGCCTGGTCGCGCTGCCCCGCCGACCGAAAGCCGAACCGCCGGCAGCCACCGACGCATGACCGATCGCGACCCCACCCGTCCGCTGCGTCACGATTCGCCCGCCGATCCGCCCCGCCCGCGTGGTGAGTTCACCAGCTATTAACCCGTCCTGTGCCCAACAGGGCGGTATTCGGTGGACGGTAGGGCAGTCCGTCCAGGACAATCCGCCGTCGGACCGCCGGCAAGCGATGAGTTTCGGGGCGCCGGACGGTCCGAATCTCGGTATGGCACACAGCAACAACAGCACCGCACGGTTGGCTACGCGCGGTGCTGCGGACAGCCTTGGTCGCGTGTTCTCGAACCCGGCACAGAGCTGAATCCGTGAAGTCGATCGACCGCTGCTTCCGTTCGGAATCAGCCCATCAGCTGGGGGATACATGGACCGGATCAAGGCGCTTGCGGCGTTGCCGTGCGGGCGCCGATCCAAGTGGGTCGTGCTGGCCTTGTGGGTGGTGCTGCTCGTTGCGGCGGCGCCTCTGGCGAGCAAGCTGACCGACGCACAGAACAACGAGGTCTCGTCGTGGCTGCCCGCCGACGCCGAGTCCACGAAGGTGATCAACGAGCAGAAGGACTTCCGCCCCGACACCACGGTGCCCGCGGTGGTGGTCTACGAACGTTCGTCGGGCCTGACCCAGGCGGACCAGGACGCGATCGTCGCCGACCGCACGAAGTTCGGCACCGCCAAGGGCGTGACCGGCAAGATCGAGGACACGAGCTTCGACAAGGACCACAAGGCCGCCCAGATCCTGGTTCCGATCAGCATCAAGGACGGCGGCTGGAACGATCTCGGTGACGCGGTCGACCAGCTCAAGGAAGCCCTGAAGGACAACCCGACGGGCCTGAAGTCGTACGTCACCGGCCCCGCCGGGCTCGGCGCCGACCAGGCCGAGTCGTTCGAGGGCATCGACGGCACACTGCTCTACGCCACCCTCGGCGTGGTGGTGCTGATCCTGCTGTTCACCTACCGCAGTCCCGTCCTGTGGCTGCTCCCGGTGATCTCGGCGGTGGTGGCACTGTTCAGCGCCCAGGCCGTGGTGTACCTGTTCACCAAGGCCGGCCTGGTCGTCAACGGGCAGAGCGCGGCCATCCTGACCGTGTTGATCTTCGGTGCCGGAACCGACTACGCGCTGCTGCTGATCGCGCGCTATCGCGAGGAGTTGCACCGGTACGAGGACCGGCACGAGGCCATGGCGGCGGCGATGTTCCGCGCCGGACCGGCGATCGTGGCCAGCGCCGCCACCGTCGGCGTCGGCATGTTGTGCCTGATGGCCGCCGAGATGCAGTCCACCAAGGGCCTGGGCCCGGTCTGCGCGCTCGGTGTCCTGGTCGGCCTGATCGCGATGACCACGCTGCTGCCCGCACTGCTCGTGATCGTCGGCCGCTGGGTGTTCTGGCCGGTGCGTCCGCAGTTCGAGCCGGACGCGATCACGCACGACGAGAAGGGCGTCTGGGCCCGGGTCGGCCGCAAGATCTCCGGCGGTCCCCGCGTGGTGTGGATCATCACCGCGGTCATCCTCGGTGTGATGACCATCGGCCTGACCAACCTCAACGGCGACGGCATCGCCAACAAGGACTCCTTCACCAACAAGCCGCAGTCGATCCACGGCCAGGAGGTGTCGGAGCGCTACTTCCCTGCGGGCTCCGGCGACCCGATCGTGGTGATCGGCAAGGAGTCCGCCTCGGCGGCGCTGATCCAGGCCATCCAGGGCACCCCCGGGATCGCTCCCGGCCAGGTGCACCAGACCGGCGCGGTGGGCGGCCGGGTCCAGATCGAGGCGACGATGATCGCGTCGCCCGACTCGAAGGCGGCCAACGGCACCGTCGATCGGGTACGCGACTCGGTGCACGGGGTGCCGGACGCCGCGGCCAAGGTCGGCGGCGGTACCGCGACCCGCATGGACATCACCTCGGCGTCCGAACACGACGACATGGTGATCATTCCGCTGATCCTGCTCGTGGTGCTGATCGTGCTCGGCCTGCTGCTGCGGGCGGTGGTGGCGCCGCTGGTGCTGATCGCCACCGTGGTGCTGTCGTTCGCCGCGGCCCTCGGGATCAGCGTGTTCACCTTCGAGCACCTGCTCGGCTTCAAGGGCACGGACGTCGGCTTCCCGCTCTTCGTGTTCGTGTTCCTGGTGGCGCTCGGCATCGACTACAACGTGTTCCTGATGAGTCGGGTCCACGAGGAGTCGAAGCGGCACGGCACCCGACGCGGCATGCAGATCGGCCTGGCCGCGACCGGTGGCGTGATCACCTCGGCCGGCCTGGTGCTGGCCAGCACGTTCGCGGTGCTCGGCACGCTGCCGATCGTCGCGTTCGCCGAGATGGGCTTCACCGTCGCGCTCGGCGTGCTCCTGGACACCTTCATCGTGCGCTCGGTCCTGGTCACCGCACTGACCCTGGACATCGGCCGCAAGATCTGGTGGCCGAGCAAGCTGGCCGAACACCCGGAGGAGGACGACCCGGAGCCGGGCGGCGGCGACACCCGCGAGGGCGTACTGGTCGGCTGATCCGGTAGTGCGAGACCGGAGGGTGGTGGGCGGAGGAAATCCGCCCACCACCCTCTTCGCGTTTCTCGTCGGCCGTCGGCTCGGGCCTACACCCGGGCGCGCAGCGCCTCCGTGAACCACGCGAAGACCGGGGCCGCGCTGGGCCAGGCGGGCCAGCCGTTGATGATGCCGAGCAGGGCCCAGTAGCGTTCCGCGCGTGGGTCGTTGCCCACCTCCATCCGCTCCACCAGCGATGCGACGAAGGCCGCGTCGGCCGGGCGGCCGAAGGCCGTCGCATAGGCCGCGATCAGCTCGGTGACCACCGGCTCGGCCGCGGTCGAGGTCGGCTCGATCCCGGCCGCGCGGGCCGCCTCGACGCGCTCCCGGGTGAGTTCGGACAGCCGCTCGTACGTGCCCTGGGGCAGCTCGTTCGGGCGGTCGCGCGCCTGGTACTCCGCCATCCGCCGGATCGACGCGCGGAAGTCGGGGTCGGTGACCAGTTCGCCGAGGTCGACCCACGCCTCCAACTGCTCCTGGGTCGGATCGTCCGGCAGGCTCGGCAGCCCGCAGCGCATCCGGGCCAGGAAGTCCGGGTCCACGTCCAGGTCGGCGAAGGTCGCGTCGAGGAAGTCGGTGATCAACTTCCGGCGTTCCCCGTCGGACAGTCGGGCGAGTTTGTGCATCAGATTCGTCTCCTCGGGACTCGAACCCCGCCCGGCCACCGCGCGCAGCACGGCTCGACGCAACCGCAGCGTCTCGATCTGCGTGTCCAGCGCCCGCGCGTGCGCGTCGGCGACCTCGGCGACGGTGACCTCGCGGGCCAACACCCGTTGGATGGTCGCCAGGTCGACGTCGAGGTCGCGCAGCGTGCGCACGAGTTCGAGACGGGCCAGTGCGTCGACGTCGTACAGCCGGTAGCCGGCGGGACTTCGTCGGGTGGGCGGCACGACCCCCGCGTCCGCGTAGAACCGGATCGTGCGGACCGACAGACCGGTCCGTCGAGCCAGGTCGCCGATCGAATACAGGGGCGTGCCGTCCATGTCCCTCACCGTGCCGTCTCCACCCGGTGGAGACTCAAGTCCGAACCCCGAGGGTACGGCGGCCGAGGCCGGGCCGGATCGGCACCCGGCCGCCGGCCCCGGGCCCCGGCCTCCGGCACCCGGCGCCGGCCCGGATCAGCCCTTGAGCCCGATTCGGTCCATCAGCACCATGCCGTCGTTGCTCAACACCATGCCCACCACCGTCGACCGGTGGAACGCGGTGACCACCGACGACTGGTACGTCCACAGCGGCGCGTCCTGCTTTAGCTGCGCGGCGACCGCGGTGTAGGCGGCCTTGCGCTGTGCCGGGTCGTTGGTCGTCCGGGCCCGGTCCAGGTTCTGGTCGACGGTGGGGTTCGCGTACAGCAGGTAGTTGTTCGGGCTGGTGCTGTACAGGTTCACGTACAGCCCGGGTTCGGCGTCCGAGAGGTAGTAGCTGAACATCGCCGCCTGGTAGTTCTTGTTGATCACGATGTCGGTCTGGAACGCGGCGATCGGCATCGGCGCGATCTTGACCGAGATGTTCCGCAGCGCGCGCAGCGAGGTCATGATGTATTCGGCGGTCCGCTGCGCGTTGGCGTTCTGCGGGATGGAGTAGGTGAAGTCGAGCGGCTTGCCCTCCGCGGCCAACTCGTCGAGCAGCCGCTGCGCCTCCGCACGGTCGGTGCGCTGGACGGTCTCGGTGCCCGCGTCCACGAGCGGGCTCTCCGGCGGGAAGATGCTGTGCGTGGGGGTGCCGTTGCCGCTGAACGAGATCTTGTTCACCTCGTCCGCGTCGAGCGCGAGCTGCACCGCACGCCGGGCGCGCACGTCGTCGAACGGCGCGCGCTTGTTGTTGAAGTAGATCGACTCGCCGCCGATGATCGTGACGATCTTGGTCTCCAGGCCCTTCTGCCTGGCCTTGACCGGGTCCTCGGCGTTGACCGAGACCTTCATGTCGGCGCCGCCGGAGTAGACCGTCTCCAGGCCCTGGGTGCTGTCCTGGATGACCTTGAACACCACGGTGTCGGCGTACGGCTTGGCCGCGCCCTGCCAGTAGCCGCGGTTCTTGACGAAGGTCATGTGGTCGCCGGTGGTCCACTCCTTGAAGGTGTACGGGCCGGCGCCGACGGGGTTGCGGGCGAAACCGGCCGGGTCCCTGCGGTACGCGGTGGGGGAGACGATGAACGACAGGTTCGAGGCCACGATGTGGTCGAAGTTGGCGTTCGGGCCGGTCAGGGTGATCTTCAGGGTGGTGGGATCGACCGCCTCGGTCGTCTTGACCGCCGCGATCGTGCCCGCCTGATACGACTTGCGCGCCGGCGCGGCGTGCTCGTCCCAGGTGAACTTGACCGCCGCCGCGTCGTACGGGGTGCCGTCGGAGAACTTGACGTTCGGCTTGAGCTTGAGCGTCCAGGACGCGTTGCCCGGGTCCGGGGTCAGGCTCTCGCCGATCTGCGGCATCACCTTGCCGGTCTTGGCCTCGTGCCAGAACAGCGAGTCGTAGACCGCGTTGAGTCGGCTGTTGTCGGTGTACGAATTGCTCAGCGCGCCGAACGGGTCCATCGAGCGCATGTCGCTCGCCATCGCCACGGTCAGTGTGCCGCCGGACTTGGGCGCCACCGTGGAGGTGTCCGCGTCCTTGCCCGCCGCGTCGTCACCGCCGCCGCACGCGCCGAGCACCAGACAGGCGGCGACGGCGGGGACCACGGTGCGCACGATTCGCCCGACGGGCGCGCCCGCTCGGGCGCCGGGGCGGGTGGGGTCGGGATGCTCACGTGCGATGTCCATGGGTGCGCCTCGTTTCGCTCGGTGCGTCGACCCCTTAGGGGCGGTCGGAGGCGGAGCGTAATCGAAGCGGCGAACGATCTTTGTCGCGCTTTTTCGGGTAGTGATGGACGTTTCGCCGTATGCATGGGGCGAGTTGCCCGCCGGACGGGAGCCCTCGTCGGCGGACGAGGGCTCCCGTGACGGTGTGTCAGCGAATGGAACTGACGGCGCGTCAGTACTGGACTGACGGTGCGTCAGCGGGTCGGGCGCAGCGTCTTGCTCCACAGGACGGTGGATGTGGCATCCCGCAGATTGACCGTCAGGTTGCCCGACGGGCCGTCGATCTCGACCTCGCCGAAGTGCTGGAAACCCTCCAGCGGCGAGAAGTTCGCGCGCGGCGGGGCGTGCACGAACTCGGCCTTCGGGCCGAAGGTGCCGTCCAGCGCGTTGGGGCCGAACGCGCCCGCGTTCAGCGGGCCCGAGACGAACTCCCAGAACGGGTCGAAGTCCTGGAACGCGGCCCGCGACGGGTCGTAGTGGTGCGCCGCCGTGTAGTGCACGTCTGCGGTCAGGAACACGATGCCCCGAACACCCCGGCGCTGCGCGGTGCGCAGGACAGTGGCGAACTCCATCTCCCGGCCCAGCGGCTTGCCCGGGTCGCCCTGCGCGACACCCTCCTGCGCGTTGGCGCCGTCCGGCACCACCAGGCCCAGCGGCAGGTCGTTGGCGATCACCTTCCACGTGGCCCGACTGCGCGAAAGACCCTCGATCAGCCACTCGCGCTGCCGGTCGCCGAGCATGCCGCGCTTGGGGTCGGCGTAGCGGTTGTCGTCGTTGCGGTCCTTGTACGTGCGCATGTCCAGGACGAACACGTCCAGGTGCCGGCCGAAGGACAACTTGCGGTACACCCGGTCGTCGCCGATCGGCACCCACTCGCGAAACGCCTGCTTGGCCCGCGCGGCGAGCACGTCGATGCGCTTCTCGGTGTAGCGCGCGTCGTCGAGGATCTGGCCCGGGTACCAGTTGTTGCGCACCTCGTGGTCGTCCCACTGGTTGATCTGGGCGACTTCGGCGGTGAACGCGCGGTAGTTGCGGTCGAGCAGGTTGTACGCGAACTGGCCGCGGTACTCGGTCAGCGACTCGGCCACCTTGGACTTCTCCGGGGTGACCACGTTGCGCCAGATCCGGCCGTCGGGCAGCTTGACGCTCTCCACCAGCGGGCCGTCGGAGTAGACGGTGTCGCCGCTGTGCAGGAAGAAGTCCGGACGCAGCCGGCGCATCTGCTCGAAGATGGTCATCCCGCCCAGGTCGGGGTTGCTGCCCCAGCCCTGGCCGACACAGTCGCCCGACCACAGGAAGCGCACATCGGAGCGGCTGTGCTCGTGCGGCGCGGTGACCAGCGAGCCGGTGACCGCCTCGCCGGCCGCGCCGCGCTCGCCCTCGACCCGGACCCGGTAGTGGATGCGCTTGCCCGCCGGCAGGTCGCGCAGCCGGACCCGGCCGGTCAGGTCGCCGTCGGGGGTCAGCCACGGCCCGCGGATCCGGCAGGCGTCGCGCAGGTCGGGCCGGGTGCCGTACTCGACGATCAGTCGACCGGGCGAGTCGGCGCGGCCCCACACGATCGCGGAGGACGCGGTGACGTCGCCGCTCTGCACGCCGTGGCTCAGCGCGGGCCGGCCGGACGCGACGAAGGCGGGCGCGTCCGACGTCGAGGCCGAGGCGGAACCGGCGCCCAGGACGGGGGCGATCGCCAGGCCGGCGCCGACGACGGAGCCGGTACGCAGGAGGGTCCTTCTGTCCACTGATGTCATGGATACGTGTGTAGTGGCGTCGGGCGACGCGGGGGCGAACGCCGGCTTGACGGTTCGTCAAGACTGGTCGGCGGGCCGGGGGTGGATCCGCCCGCCGACCCGCGGTCGAGGAGGCGGCCGGTGCGGAGGCGGCGGCCCGCCCGGGTCCTTCCGGGGGGTGATCGTGGTCAAGTCGGTCGGCCGCGCGGCCGATACCTCCGACGACGTGCCCACGTTTCGGAGGAGACCCACCCGTGCCCTCGCTCGCCCGTGTCGCCGCCCCCCTCGCCGCCGCCGGCCTCGTGCTCACCGGGCTCGCCGCACCCACCGCGCATTCGGCGCCGGCCGCGCCGGCGTCGAGCTACGCGGCGCTGGGCGATTCGTACAGTTCCGGGGTGGGGGCGGGCGACTATCTGCCCGGCGGCGGCGACTGCAAGCGCAGCGCCAACGCGTACCCCTCGCTGTGGCATCGGGCGCACCCGGCGGCCGAGTTCGCGTTCGCCGCCTGCTCCGGCGCGACCACCGCGCAGGTGCTGGGCGGGCAGACGTCCGTGTTGAACGCCGACACCACGCTCGTGACGATCAGCGTCGGCGGCAATGACGTCGGCTTCGCCGACACGATCCGTACGTGCGTGCTCGGCACCGATCGGGACTGCGCGGACAAGGTGGCGACGTCGACGGCGTATACGCGCGACCGGCTGCCGACCGACCTGGACGCCACCTACGCGCGGATCCGGCTGCTCGCGCCGCGTGCGCGGCTGGTAGTGCTCGGGTATCCGCGCCTGTTCGAATTGGGCGGTTGCCTGTTCGGGCTGAGCGAGGCCAAGCGGCGGGTGCTGGACGAGGCGGCCGACATCCTGGACGAGACCACGGCCGGGCGCGCGGCGGCGGCCGGCGCGGACTTCGCGGACGTACGGGACCGGTTCGCCGGCCATGGGGTGTGCGGGGCCGACGAGTGGCTGCACGGGGTGACGGTGCCCCTGGACGAGTCGTACCACCCGACGGCGACGGGGCAGTCGAAGGGGTATCTGCCGGGATTGGTCGCGGTGGCGGGGTGAGCCGCGTGTGCTTCAGGGCGGGCCCTCGGTCAACACCTCGCCGAGCGCGGTGCGTTGGTAGCGGACCGAGCGGCCCACGCGCAGGCCGGTGATCAGCCGGGCGCGGCGCAGTACGGCCAGGTGGTCGCCGACGGTGCCCAGGGGTAGGTTCAGCCGGGCGGCGAGTTGGGTGGTGGTGGCCGGGATGTGCAACGCGCGCAGGATCAGCGCGCGCGTGCCGCCGAGCAGGTCGGCCAGCGCCGCGTCGTCGGAGGGAGCCGGGGCGCCCAGGAGTTCGGCCACGCCGCGGGCCGGATAGACGATGGCGTACGGCCACGGCGGCTCCACGTAGACGATGCTCGCGCCGAACGCCGAGGGCACGAACAACAACCCCGCGCCGCCGAGCACGACCGTGCCGTTGTCCTGGTGGCCGGCCACCTCGATCGTGCCCTCGTCGTGCCAGCGCAGCCGGGGCGACAGGTCGCTCAGCGCGGCGCCCCAGCCGTAGGTGGTCAACCGCCCGGCGGTGCGCACCAGATCGTGCTGCAACACCGCGTGCAGCGCCGGCCACTCCGGCGCGAGCAGCGTGGTCCACGCCGCCTCGATCGCGTCCGCGAGCCGCGCGACCACGTCGGGTGCCTCGAACAGCGCGCGCGCCGCGGCCGACGGCGGGCGCATCCCGGTCAGGTTGCGCGCCAACTCGCCCCGGGCCCGGTCGAGCGGGGTCGCCCGTACCGCGGCGAGTTCGTCCCCGATGCCGGTCGGTATCCCCGCCGGCGGCGGATGCAGGAAGTCGGCGTTGTAGGCGCCGCGCCGATACAGCGAGGTCATCGCGGCGACCGCCGGCATCTGCCGACGCAGCCGCTCGTACGCGGGCCGCAGCCGCTCGATCCACGGCCGCAGCGGCCCGGCCTGATGACTGCCCGCCAGCGTCCGCAGCACCAACACGGTCTCGCCCAGCGGGGAGATCGCGAACCTGCTGCGCGCCACGTCGGCCGGCCCGACCTCGATCCTGAGCACCCGACACCTCCCGCCCGCAGGCTCCCAGGTTTCGGCCGGGGCCGAAAGTTTGGCCCACGCCCGGCGCGCCTCGGCAGGCTCGCCGCATGATCGGTGACGACGTCAGACCGGCGACCTACCGCGAGATCTTCGCGGTGGGCGCCTTCCGGGTGCTCTTCGGTTCCTACGTACTCCTGCTGATCGGCGACACCGTGCGGATGCTCGCGCTCGCGGTGCTCGTCTACGAACGCACCGGGTCCCCGGCGCTGTCCGCGCTCGCGTATGTGGCGGGCTTCGTACCGCAGGCGTTCGGCGGGGCGCTGCTGCTCTCGCTGACCGACCGGCTGCCCGTGCGGGTGGCGATGGTGGGCTACGACCTGATCCGCTGCGCCATGGCGCTGGTGCTCGCGGTCGACGTGTTGCCCGTATGGGCGGTGTTGGCGCTGCTCGCGAGCGTCGGCCTGGTCAGCCCGGTCGCGGGAGCGGCCCGGCAGCGCACCGTGCCCGAACTGCTGCACGGTGACGCCTATGTGCTGGGCCGCTCGGTGTTCGGGGTGACGGCCGGGGCGATGCAGGTGCTCGGGTACGCGGTCGGCGGCGTGTTGCTGGCGCTGGTCGGGCCGGGCGGCGCGCTGGTGTTCGCCGGGGTCGTGGCGCTGGTGTCGGCGGTGGTGGTGCGCTTCGGGCTGCCGCGCGGCACGCCTGCGGAGGGGGACGAGGTCGAAGCGGGCGGCGACGGCGAAGCTGGTGGCGGCGGCCCGGCGCCTCGGCCCGAGGGCGCGATACGGGCGACGTGGCGGGTCAATCGCGAACTGCTCGGCGATCCGGTCGTGCGCGGACTGCTGCTGGCGCAGTGGGTGCCGGCGAATCTGACCGTGGCCGCCGAGGGGGTCATCGTGCCGTACGCGCCCGATCACGCTGGGCTGTTGTACGGCTCGGCCGCCGCCGGGATGTTGCTCGGCAATCTGCTCGTGGGGCGCTTCGTCCGGCCGGCCCGACGGGAGCGGCTGGTGCCGTGGCTGGCGCTCCAACTCGGCGTCCCGCTGCTGTTCGTCGCCGCGAGCCCGCCGGTGGCGGTGACGGCCGCGCTGTTCGTGCTCTCCAACGCGGGCTTCGCCTACCAACTCGGCCTGCAACGCCGGTTCCTGGCCGCCGTCCCGAAAGCGGGCACCGGGCAGGCGATGGGGCTGGCGATGACCGGGACGATGACCCTCCAGGGCGTGAGCATGGCCGGCGCCGGTGCCCTGGCCGGGGTATTCGACCCCGGGCACGTGATCGCGCTGTCCGGCGTGGCGACGATCGTCGGCACCGCCATGGTGTGGCGGATGTTGCGGCCCGGGGACGTGCCGGCGGCGGAGGTCGCCGTGGGGTGAACGGCCGACGGGGGGATTGGTCCGACTTCTGCGCGGCTTTGCGCGGCCTCGCGCGGCAAGATCGCCTTCGGGATGTCGATCCGACATTCTGTGCGCCGGGATGTCGAGAACGGTCGGGCGACTCCGACCCGGATACGAGCGGCCCGCAGGGGCCGACGCAGTGCACGCACGAGGAGCGAAGTCATGAAGTTCATGCTGCTGATCTACAACCGCCCGGGTTTCGTGGAGGAGCTGTCCGAGGCCGAGCGCAACGAGCTGTTCGGCGAGGTCGGCACGATCATGGCCGAGCTGACCGCGTCCGGTGAACTGCTCGGCGGCGAGGCGCTCGCCGACCCGACCCAGACCAAAACGGTCCGGACGCGGGACGGGGTTCCGGCGGTCACCGACGGCCCGTTCATGGAGGCCAAGGAGCACTTCGCGGGATATCTCCTCGTCGAGTGCGAGAGCACCGAGCGGGCCGTCGACATCGCCGCACGCTGGCCGGACGCCAAGCGGTGGGCGATGGAGGTACGGCCGGTGATGTCCGAGTCGGGGACGGAGATGTGAGCCTGGACGCGCCCGCCGAGGACCTGCTGCGGGCATTGGCCCCGCAGGTCCTCGGTGTGCTCGTCCGCCGACACGGCCAGTTCGACGCGTGTGAGGACGCCGTACAGGAGGCGCTGCTCGCGGCGACCGTGCAGTGGCCGGTGGACGGGCTGCCCGATCATCCGTTCGGGTGGTTGCTCACCGTGGCCGATCGGCGGCTGATCGACCACTGGCGCAGCGAACGTGCCCGGCGCAACCGCGAGGAGCGGCTGGCCGCCCAGGCGCCGGCCGACGAGCACGTGGCGCCCGCGCCCGACGGGGAGCCGACCGGCGCCCACGACGACGCGTTGACCCTGCTGTTCCTGTGCTGCCATCCCGCGCTGTCGGGGGCCTCGCAGGTGGCGCTGACGCTGCGCGCGGTCGGCGGCCTGACCACGGCGCAGATCGCCGACGCCTTCCTGGTCCCCGAGGCCACCATGGCGCAGCGGATCAGCCGGGCCAAGCAGCGGATCAAGGCGGCCGGCGGCCGATTCGGCACCCCCGCCGGGCCCGAGGCGATCGAGCGGCTCCGGGCGGTGCTGCACGTGCTGTACCTGATCTTCAACGAGGGCTACACCGCCAGTTCGGGCCCCGACCTGCACCGGACCGACCTGACCGCCGAGGCGATCCGGCTCACCCGGGCGATACACCGGCTGCGGCCGGACGACGGCGAGATCGCCGGGCTGCTGGCGCTGATGTTGCTCACCGACTCGCGGCGGGCCGCGCGGACCGGCGCCGACGGCGCGCTGATCCCGCTGGCCGAGCAGGATCGGACCCGCTGGCATGCCGAGTCCATCCGTGAGGGCACGGACCTGGTCACCGACGCGCTCACGTGGGGGCCGCCGGGGCCGTACCAGGTCCAGGCCGCGATCGCCGCGGTGCACGCCGAGGCGGCGCGGGCCGAGGACACCGACTGGCCGCAGATCCTCGCGCTGTACCGGCTCCTCGCCCACCTGTCGCCGGGGCCGATGGTCACCCTGAACCAGAGCGTCGCGGCGGCGATGGTGCACGGCCCGCAGGCCGGTCTGGACCTGCTCGACACGCTGGCGGGGGACGAGCGCATGGCCGGCCGGCACCGGGTCTGGGCGGTACGGGGCCACCTGCTCGAACTGGCCGGGGACCGCGAGGCGGCGCGGGAGGCGTACCGCGAGGCGGCCCGCCGCACCACGAGCCTGCCGGAGCGCCGCTACCTGGAGATACGCGCGGCGCGGGTGGGCGAGGGCGCCTGAAGAACTTTCGCGGGGATTGTTCGTCGTCGATGTCGAGAACGTGTCGCCGGGTCCGACCTCACCGTGAGAACAGCGGAAACGGACGGAATCCCCGATCCCCCGATCCTCCCAGGGAGCACCTCATGCGCAAGATCCTCTACATGGTCCACCAGTCGGTCGACGGTTACATCGAGGGCCCCAACGGTGAGTTCGACTGGCCGACGATGGGTCCGGAGCTGTCCGACTTCGGGCAGACGATCAACGAAGGCGTCGACACGTTCCTGTACGGCCGCGTGGTGTGGGAGATGATGGCCGGCTACTGGCCGATCGTCGAGACCATCTCCACCCATCCGCACGACCTGCGGTTCGCGCCGATCTGGCGGGCCACCCGCAAGGTCGTGGTCTCGGCCACGCTGAAGCAGGCGGGGCACGGCGCCGAGGTGATCGGCGCCGACGTGGCCGAGGACATCGCCGCGCTCAAGGCCGAGCCCGGCAAGGACATCCTGCTGAGCGGCGGTGCGGGACTGGCCAACACACTCACCGAACTGGGCCTGATCGACGAGTACGCGCTCTTCGTGCACCCGGTGATCCTTGGCGGCGGCAAGCCGGTGTTCCGGAACGACGACGTGCGTCGCGGGCTGCGCCTGGTCGATACGCGGACCTTCGACGCCGGTGTGGTCATGGTGCGCTACGCGCGCGTCGAGAGCTGACCGGGTCGAGCCCGGGATCACGGGGATGTCCCGGGCTCGCGCCTCAGACCCGGCCGGCCGCCCGGTCGGCGAGCCAGCCGTCGAACGCGGACCGGGCCTCGTCGGCGTCCTGCTTGGTCAACGGGCGGTTCTGGTGGGTGATTTCGAGGTGTACACCGTTGGGGTCGAAGCAGTAGACGGAGTACCAGACGCCCTCGTGGTCGATCGGGCCGCGCACCTCGACGCCGTGTCGGCGGATCTGCTCGGCCATCGCGTCGACCTCGGCGGGTGAGTCGACGGCGAGCGCGACGTGCCGGGTCCACCACTCCAGGCCGTCGGGGACCGGCTCGTACTCCTTGGCCACGTCGAAGAACGCGATGCACTCGCCGCTCGCGAGCGCGTAGAAGACGTGCAGGAACGGCGGGGTGACCTCGCCGCTGCTGGTCGTCCGGGACTCCTCGCGGACCGCGCCCGCGAGTTCGGCGCCGACCGCCTCGGTCCAGAAGCGGTGTGTCGCGGCCAGATCCCGGGTCTGGTAGGCGAGGTGGTTCATCGCCACGGGCACTGCCATGGTGTGCTCCCGTCCGGTCGAGCTGTGGGCAACTCCCGTACACCGCACACCATATCGCTGGTTGTATCGGCTCGGGTCGATCGTGGGGCGCCGCTACGGGACGAGGGTGGTGAACGTGCGTCGATCCGGGCGGCGGGAGTGGCGGCCCGAGCGGTCGCCGACCAGGGCGGCCAGGCGGTCCAGGCCGGCGTCGATGCGGGCCGGGTCCAGGGCGCCGCCGGACAGGCGCAGCCGGTGGGCGGGTCCGATACCCGGGTCGTAGAAGTGCGCCATGGGCGTCCACAGCACGCCGAACTCCCTTGCGGACAGCTCCAGTAGTGCGTCGTCGACCACGAACGGGACGGTCAGCACGGTGAACAGGCCGCCGGCGGGGCTGTGCCAGTGCACTCGGCCGGCCAGTGGGCCGTGGCCGAAGCGGGCGGCGAGACCTTCGAGGAGGTGGCGGGGGTTGTGCAGGTATACGCGTGCGGCCCAGGTGGTTCGATCGGGGGTGTTGGTGGTGGTGGATGGGGTGGGGGTGCTTCGGGTGAAGGTGTCCACGTGTACGACCCGACGGCGGGTGTCGAGGGTGTGCAGTGCCGGTGGGCGGTGGGGGTCGGCGGTGGTGGGTACGGGTGCCGGGCCGTAGGGGTCGTCCTCCAGGAGCAGGAGGTCCAAGTCGGCCACGAGATCGAGCAGTTCGTGGCGGGCGGGCAGGTCCAGGCTGATTCCGGCCGGGGTGGCGAAGTCCGGGACCAGGTACAGCGCTCGGGGGCGCAGTCCGGCGGCGCGGGCGCCGTGCACCTGGGCGGCGAGGTCGTCGAGGTCGATGCCGCGCGGGCCGTCGGCGACGGGGAGTACCGGCAGTTCGGCGAGGCGGGCGGCGCGGGTGAGGCCGATGTAGGTGGGCGCGACGGCCAGGACCACGTCGGGGTCCGAACGGCGCAGCGCCCGCAACGCATGGGCCAGCGCCTCCTGATGCCCGTCGGCCGGCTCGGCGCGGGCCGGGTCGACGGGACGTCCGGCGGCCAGGGACACCGCGCGCGGGTAGCGGTCGGCGACCTCGTCGAGCAGGGCGGTCGAGCGCAGCACCGGGTCGACGCGTGCCGGGGCGATCCACGTATCGGGTGTCCGACTCGGGCTCATCGCACCTCCGTTGCCGCACTCGCCGGGCGGCCGACCCGGTGCGCGGGCCGGGGGATCGCCCGTAGGCGACGAGGCTAGGAGGGTGGCGCGCGGGAGGGGCGGGATCTGAGCAAAACGTGAGGTTCGGTGGGCGGGTGGGGTGCCGGGCGAGTCCGGGCGTGGGGTGGGGTGGCTCAGGGTGCCGGGTGGCTCACCGCGTGGGATGGGCCGGGCGCCACATGGTGGTGACCGCGTGGCCGGTGTCCAGGGTGACCGTGTCGAGGGTGGTGAAGCCCACCCGTTCGTAGCGCGCGTTGTTGGCCGGGTTGCACGACTCGAGGTAGGCGGGCTCGCCGAGCGCGTCGATCCGGGCCAGGTTCTCGGTCAGCAGGCCCATGCCCAGGCCACGGCCGCGGTGGTCGTCGTGGGTGGCCAACAGGCTCAGGTAGAAGTGCGGTTCGCTCGGTTGCGCGTCGCCGAGCAGTTCGAAGATGCGCAGGATTCCGTCGGCGGTGGGGCGGTCGGTGAGCTCGACCAGGAACGTCTCCAGGTCGCTCTCCTCCTCCGCCGCCAACTCGCTCGCGCCCGGCGGGATCCACAGCGCCGCGGCCTCGACGTGCTCGGTGACCAGCGCCCAGGGGTGACGCAGCGCTGAGCCGGCGAGCAACCGCCAGAGTTGGGACGCCTGTTCGGCGCGACGCTCGACGTCGGGGAACGCCGGTCCCCACATCGGGTCGTCGAAGAAAGCGGTGGTCAGGGCGGCGACGATCGCGTCGACATCCGCGCTCGTCGCCACCCGTGCGGGTACGGGTTGGTACGGGGAAGTGCTCACACGCCCAGCCTAGGCCGCCCCTGCCGGCGGCCCGCCGCAACCCCGCCGGTCAGCCCGAATGCGCGGGCGTACGGGCCCATTTCCGTCGACCGGTGGGCCGAATTCGCCCGGTGCGTGCGCTCGCCCCCGCGCGTCAGCCTCGTGGGTGCGGGAGGGCGCCCGAGCGGCCCGGGTCGGCGAGCCACTTCGCGGACGGCTCGGGGGTACGGGCGAAGGTGTGCCGGTCGACCGCGATCAGGCCGAACGTGGGCCAGTAGGAGCCCCATTCGTAGTTGTCCAACAACGACCAGTGCAGGTAGCCGCGTACGTAGATGCCGCCGGCCGGCGCCGCCGCCGATTCGGCCGGGGCGCCCGAGGTGTAGGCGATCCGCCGGGTGTCGTCGTCCGTCGCGATGCCGTTCTCGGTGACGATCAGCGGGACCGGGCCGACCACCCTCGCCGTTTGGCGCAGTGCCTCGCCGAGCGCCTGGGGGTGGAACTCCCGCCCGGTGAGCGTACGTTCGGCGTCGTCGGGAATCGGCAGCGGGCCGTCGGGGCCGATCCGGGTGCGGGTGTACGACCGCACGCCCACCCGGTCGTCGCCGCGCGCGGCCTCCAGGAAGACGTCCTCGCGGGGGCGGCGGTACGCCTCGGTCACGGCCTCCGTACCCGACGCCGCCTGGGTGGCCCGAATCCTGCTCGCCGCCGTCGACGGCCTTCAACTCCAGTGGCTCCTGAAGCCGGACATCGACATGGCCGCCGACATCGAGACCCTGTGCGAGGTACTCACTTCCGCCTCCGCCCGAGCACAAAACCGCCGAGTTGTCGTTCCGGTCTGGCGTGGCGGGGGCATCGTCGGGTAAATGTCGACCATGACCGCACGAGCAGCCCAGCCACCTCCGAGCCGCAGCACCGGCGGTCACCACCACCTACCCGTCCATCTCAGCCCACTCGCCCGCCGCCTGACCCCGGCCGGCATCGCGCTACCGGTCCTGATCCTGGCCGCCACCCTGTTCGCGGTGGCCGCCGACACCAACGCGTCAGGCGCCCGCGCCCTGTGGATCCTGGCCGCGATCGGCTCCATCATCGGAGCCGGAATCGCCTGGACCGACATCCTGATCGTCGTACACCGCCGCCGCCCCTCGGGCCGGCCCCGCCCGCCCACCATCAACGGGCCCCACACCACGGATGGTTGACCGCGCCCCGTGACCGACCGGTCGCAGCGCCCCGCCCAACGACAGAGCGAGCAACCCGACCGCCCCTGGCCACACGCCCCGACCACCCACCGCCCGCGACTTCACGGGGGCACTCGCCTCGACGGGTAACGACCCACGCCTACCCGGGAGTCGGCGGCTCACCGCCGGGCCCACTTGGCAGCGTCGCCCCGGCCGCGGCCAGCCGTCCGGCCAACTCGCGGCAGCGAGCGCCAAGTTCCGGCGGGGCGATCGCCTCGAAGTCGTGGCCGAGCAGCGCCACGTGCATGAGGACGTAGTCGAGGCTGCCCCCACCGCTGACGACCTCGCAGCGGTCGTCCCCGCGCGGGTGTACGACGGCCGCCGACGGGGGGATCTGCGCGCGTACCGTGTCGGCCGGCGCGTGGACGAGGAAGCGGGCCTGGTGCGCGTACACCCGACTCGCCACACCCTCCTGCACATACGCCGCCGCATCCGGCGCGGCGCGGGGCCGGAAGCGCCAGGTCCGCGCCGACACCCCGGTCATCCGGTCGACCCGGAAACTGCGCCAGCCGTCCCGGTCGAGGTCGTACGCGAGCAGGTACCACCGCCGGTCGGAGGCGACCAGCCGATACGGCTCGACCCGCCGCCGCCGTACCTCGTCCCCGGACGGGTAGTCGAAGCCCGCCTCGACCTCGTCCCGGCACGCCCCCGCCAGCGTCATCACCACCTCGGGGTCGACGGGCGTACGCCCCCGACCGAAGAACTCCACCGAACCCGACAGCGCCCGCACCTCGTGCCGCAACCGCGCGGGCAGCACGCGATCGAGCTTGCTCAACGCCCGGAGCGCGGCCTCCCCGGCACCGGCGACCGCGCCGCCCGCACCCGCGAGCAACGACACCGCGGTCGCGATCGCCTCCTCGTCGTCCAGCAGCAGCGGCGGCACCTCCTGTCCCGCCCCGAGCCGGTAGCCCCCGCCGACCCCCTGCCCGCCGTGCACCGGATACCCCAGCACCCGCAGCCGCTCCACATCGCGCCGCACGGTCCGCGCCGTGACCCGAAGCCGCTCGGCCAACTCCGCCCCGGTCCACATCCGCCGCTGCTGCAACAGCCCGAGCAACGTGAGCACCCGCTCCGTGGTCCCCAACTCGCCACCGCTCGCCACATCCATGCAGTCCACGGTGCCAGAGAACAGCGGACCGATCCTGTCCGCAATGCATGCCAGGATCGCCGACGTGGGAGGAGCAGCAAGCGCCCACCGGAAGACACACGCCCCCAAACCTTCACGAAGCCACACCCCCGAACCCCCACGAACGGATCACCCATGAGCCGCCGGATCCAGATCACCTTCGACGCCCACGACCCCAAGGCCCTGTCCACCTTCTGGCGTGATGCCCTCGGCTACGTGCACCCCGCCCCGCCCGGAGTCGACCTGCCCGAGGGCGCCGATCCCCTCGCCGCCTGGGACGACTTCCTCGCCCGGATCGGTGTCCCCGAGGACCGGCGCAACTCGCGATCGGCCATCGAGGACCCGGACGGCCGGGGCCCACGCGTCTTCTTCCAGCAGGTACCGGAGGGCAAGACCGCCAAGAACCGCGTCCACCTCGACGTCCGCGCGGCCCCCGGCCTCCGGGGCGAAGAACGTATGGCAGCCCTCGAAGCCGAATGCACCCGCCTCGAAGCCCTCGGTGCCAAACGCGTCCACCGCCAGGACCCCACCCCACCCCTCGAAGCCGGCCACATCACCATGACCGACCCGGAAAACAACGAATTCTGCCTCGACTGACCCTTGACCCGGGACCGCCTCGACACCGGCCGGCCCGTGCCCCCCGGCCGGCCCTCAGACCAGGTTTGCCTCGTAGGCGGTGATGACCAGGTGGATGCGGTCTCGGGCGGTGAGTTTGGACAGGAGGCGGGCCACGTGGCTTTTTGTGGTGGCCATCGTGATGTACAGCTCGGCGGCTATTTCGGCGTTGGAGAGGCCGCGGGCGATCAGGATCAGGACCTCGCGCTCGCGGTCGGTGATGCCCTCGATCCGGCGTCGGGGGCGGGTGGGTGTGGGGGCTCGGTCGGCGAAGTCGCGGATCAGGCGGCGGGTGACCGCCGGGGCGATCAGCGCGTCGCCGGCGGAGACCACCCGGATCGCGGCGATGATGTCCTCCAGCACCATGTCCTTGACCAGGAACCCGGCGGCGCCCGCGCGCAGCGCCCCGTAGACGTTTTCGTCCTCGTCGAACGTGGTGAGCACGATCACCCGCGAGGCCGGGGACTTCGCGGTGATGATCCGGGTGGCCTCGATCCCGTCCATCACCGGCATCCGGATGTCCATCACCACCACGTCCGGACCGAGTTCGTCGACCAGCCGGACCGCGTCGGCTCCGGTGCCCGCCTCGCCGACCACGTCGATGTCCGCGATGTCGGTGATCAGCATCCGCAGCCCGGCGCGCACCACCGGCTGGTCGTCGACCAAGACGACCCGGATCGTCATATCGGCAACCCCGCGGCCACCCGGAAGCTGCCCTCGGGCCTCGGGCCGGAACTGAACCACCCGTGCAGCAGGGCGACCCGCTCACGCATCCCGGCGATCCCGTAGCCGCTGCCCGCGAGCCCCGCCGCCCGACCTCCGGCTCCGCCACCACCCCCGTCGTCCACGATCTCCAGCGCCAACTCCGCCACCCCGTAGTCCACCGAAACCCGGCAGCGGTCGGCCCCCGCGTGCCGCACCACGTTGGTGACCGATTCCTGGATGATCCGGAACGCCGACAACTCGATCTCGGCCGCCAGCGGCCGAGGTTGCCCCAGCCGGCGGATCTCCACCCGGACCCCCGCCTCCGCCGTGCCCGCCACCAGTCGATCGAGGTCCGCGAGGCCCGCCACCGGCGCGCCCGGCGCCGAGCCCACCGCGCCGGCATCCGCCGCGCCGTCGTCCGCCTCGCGCAGCGCGCCGAGCAGGTGCCGCAGCCCCGTCAGCGTCTCCCGGCTGGTCGCCTCGATCACCCCGAGCGCGTCGCGCGCCCCGGTCGGCTGGGTCTCGATCACCCGCCGCGCCGCGCCCGCCTGGATCGCGATGGCGCCGATGTGGTGCGCGACCAGGTCGTGCAACTCCCGGGCGATCCGCAGCCGTTCGGCCTGCACCGCCTGTACCGCGACCTGCGCCCGCAACTGTTCGGCGTGGTCCTGCCGGAGGCGGATCCAACTGCCCAGGATCCACGCCGCGACGGCGATCACCGCCAGCCCCGAGGTCGGCCCGGTGAGCACGGCGAAGATGCGGTCCGCCGGTACGAAGGCCGAGGCGACCACGGCCCAGCCGGTGAGCACGCCCACCAGACCCACCACCGAGGCCCGGCGTGTACAGGTCGCCGCGAGATGGAAGACGAGTACATCCGCCGCCAGGAACAGCGGCCAGCACCGCGTCCCGAACACCCGGGCCGCGACCGCTTCGACCAGCAGCAGCCCGAGCACCGGCAGCGGCCGGCGCACCGCCCACCCGATCGGCAGCGCCGACACCACGGCCACCGCCACCACCACACCCGGCGACGGAGACAGGAAACGATCCCGAGCCAGGAACACCGGATGCATCGGCTGCGGCAGCGTCCCGTACAGCAGCAGCGCGAACGCGGGGACCGCGCACCAGCCGAGCGTCGTCAACGCGCCCGGCGACAACCGGGTCGGCGGGGCGGAGGTCTTCGAGGGTCGTGGCACGTGCCGACCCTAGCCGGCAGCTGCCCCACCTGAATCAGCCCGTGGACTGCATCCCACGGACGGAGCCGAGCACACCCAAGGACGGAGCCGCCCGCCCCCGTAGACCGAGCCGCCCGCCCCCGAGGCCGGGCCACAGGCCGATGCGACCCGCCCCCGCCCCCCGGCAACCTCGACGGCATGATCGAGATCGAACACCTCACCAAACGCTTCGGCCGCGTCCTGGCCGTCGACGGCCTGACCTTCACCGTGCGACCGGGCCGGGTGACCGGATTCCTCGGCCCGAACGGCGCGGGCAAGACCAGCACCCTGCGCATGCTGCTCGGCCTGAACACGCCCACCAGCGGCCGGGCGACCATCGACGGGCGCTCGTTCCGCGAGTTCGGCACCGGACTGCGCCACGTCGGCGCGCTCCTCGACGCGAACGACGTACACAACGGCCGCACCGCGAACGCCCACCTGGGCGCGCTGGCCCGCAGCAACGGACTCCCGCGCGGCCGGGTGCGCGAGGTCTTGGCCACCGTCGGCCTGGGCGACGCGGGCCGGCGCCGGATCGGCGGCTTCTCGCTCGCCATGCGCCAGCGCCTCGGCATCGCCGCCGCCCTGCTCGGCGACCCGCCCGTACTGCTCTTCGACGAGCCGGTCAACGGCCTCGATCCGGAGGGCATCCGGTGGGCGCGCGGGTTGTTCCGCGAACTGGCGGCGGAGGGCCGCACCGTGCTGGTCTCCAGTCACCTGATGGGCGAGATGGAACACACCGCCGACCACCTGGTCGTGATCGGCGCCGGGCGGTTGATCGCGGACGAATCGCTCGCCGCCTTCGCGGCCCGCGCGAGCACCGGCGGCGTCACCGTGCGAACGCCCGACCCGACCGCGCTGGCCGCCGTGCTGGCCGAGGCCGGCGCCACGGTCAGGGCGCACGGCCCCGACACGCTCGCGGTGACCGGCCCGACCGCCGCCGAGGTGAACGAACTGGCCTTCACCCACCGGGTGATGGTCCACGAGGTCACCGCACACGGCGGCACCCTGGAGGACGCCTTCATGCAGCTGACGGCGGACAGCGTGCGGTATCGCGCGGCGGCGACGGCGACCCGCGCCGAGGGAAGGGCGGGCCGGTGAGCACCACGTGGAGCACCCCGGACGCCCGCCCCCGATGGCGCGACACCTGATCGCCGCCGAGTGGATCAAACTGACCTCGCTGCGCTCCACCCCGATCGTGCTCGGCCTGCTCGTCCCGCTCTACCTCTACTTCGCCCACGACGGCGCCGCGACTACCTACGCCCACTGGCCGGCCCTGGCCGCCGAGCTCAAGCGGCACCCGGATCCGGCGCACGACGCCTTCCCCTTCCCGCAGTTCCTGCTGCTGATGGCCACCGCCGGCACGCTCGGTGCGATGACCGTGGCGGGGGAGCAGGCGAGCGGCCTGATCCGGACCACGTTCATCGCGGTACCGGCGCGCACCCGGATCCTGGCGGCCAAGGCGGCGGTGCTCACCGGCACCCTCGCCGTCGTCGGCCTGGTCATCGGCGTCGGCGTCTGGGGCGTCACGCTCGCCACCTACGGCGACCGGATCCCGGGCTTCTCGTACGGCACCCCCGGCGTGGGCCGCGCCATCGCCGGCACCGCCGTGCTGCTTCCGGTCTGCGGACTGATCGGGATGGCCCTGGCGGCGATCATCCGCAACACCGCCGGAACGGTGTTCGCCGTGCTGGTCTTCTTCCTCGCCGGACCGGTGGCCGGAAAGGGACGCATCCCGCCGCTGGACGCGGACCGGAGCGCGCAAGTCACCAACGCGCTGCCGGGCTACGCGTGGGGACGGCTGACCGTGATGGACCCGGGCCGCACCGTCGAACGGCTCCCGTCCGTGCCGACGGCCTGGATCACGCTCGCCGCCTGGGCGTTCGCCGCACTCGCGGTGCTGCTGCCGCTGCTGCGCCGGCGCGATGTCCGACCCACGCCGTGACCCGCCGCCGGCCCCCACCGCGACAAGGACCCAGGATGCCCACGCCCACCCCCACCACCTCGATCCCCTCCCACCCAGCCCGTTTCCCCGACCTCCTCGCCGCCGAGTGGCTGAAACTCTCCTCCCAACGGCTGCTCCTGCTCCCCCTCCTCCTCGCCCCGCCCTGCACCGCCGCCCTGTCCTGGTTCCTGTGCTCCGGCGTGGACCTCATCGGCACGCGCGGTCGCACCGACTTCGATCGACTCGCCGCCTCCTTCAACCACGGCGTCTGGGGCTTCCTGATGATCGGCGCCGCGGTGATCGGCGCACTGTCCTTCACCGGCGAGTACGCGGGCGGCCTGATCCGCACCACCTTCATCGCCGTTCCGGACCGGCGCCGCGTACTCCTCGCCAAGGCCGTCGTGTCGACCGCCGTCGCGGCCGCGGTCGGCGTGCCCACGGCGATCGCCTCGTTCGGGACGTCCCAGGCGGTGTTGTCCGGCAAGAACCTCGGCCTCGCGCTCGGCGACCCCGGCGTGGCGCGCGGATTCCTGGCGGCGTGCGTACTGCTTCCGGTGGCCGCGCTGATCGGACTGGCCGTCGGCGTGCTGGTCCGGCACCAGGCGGGCGCGGTGTTCGCGGTCTTCGTCACGCTCGGTGTGGTGCCCGAACTGATCCCCGAGGGCGGCCGATTCCTCGCCGAAGCGGCCAACCTCATGCCGCGCAACGCCTGGTCCGCACTGGCGAGTCTGGGCACCGCCGACGAACTCGGCCCGTACCCTCCGTCGGCGACCCACTCCTGGCTCGTCCTGGCCGGTTGGCCGCTCGCCCTCCTGGCCGCAGCCGCGCTCGTCCTGCGCCGTCGCGATCTCTGAGCGGCGCGCAACGTGGGCCGCAACGAGGGCAATCCGCCCACTGCGGAGCGTAATCGAACGGCGACGCCCAGGTAAACGGCGTCGGATCACCGGGAAAACCTTGACACGCTCTATTGGTCTGGACCACTTTGGCCTAGACCAATAAGCGCGCAGGGCGGGCTGTCGCGCACGCAAGTCCCATCGCTACCACCCACATCGCTTCTCCACGCACGGAGGCAGTAGTGGCACGCGTTTCGCACGTTCCGCGAGCGAAGTCCCCTCGCCGCGGGCATCCCACCCTCGCCGCCCTCGCGGCGATCACCCTGGCCGGCGCCGGTCTCACCCTCGTGGGCGCCGGCAGTGCCCGGGCCGCCGACAACCTCGTGAGCAACCCCGGCTTCGAGGACGGACTTTCCGGCTGGACCTGTTCGGCCGGCTCCGGCGCGGCGGCGAGCACCCCGGTGCATGCCGGCACCGGGGCCCTCAAGGCCACCCCGGCGGGCGCGGACAACGCCCGCTGCAGCCAGACCGTCACGGTCCTTCCCAACTCCGACTACACGCTGAGCGCCTGGGTCCAGGGCAGCTACGTCTACCTGGGCGCGACCGGCACCGGCACCACCGACCCGTCCACGTGGACCCCGGGCGCCGGCACCTACCAGCAGCTCAAAACCACGTTCCGGACCGGTCCGTCCACCACGTCCGTCACGGTCTACACCCACGGCTGGTACGGCCAACCCGCCTACTACGCCGACGACATCACCCTGTCCGGACCCGGCGGCGGCACCCAGGTCCCGGCCGCCCCCACCGGTCTGGCCGCCGGTGCCCCCACCGACACGAGCGTCCCCCTCTCGTGGAACGCGGTGCCCGGCGCGACCGGCTACAACGTGTACCGCGACGGCACCAAGGTCCAGTCCGTGAGCGGCACTTCCGCCACCGTCACCGGCCTGACGCCGTCCACCGCGTACAGCTTCCAGGTCACCGCGACCAACTCCGCCGGCGAGTCCCCCAGGTCGGCGACGGTGAGCGCGAGCACCACCGGCGGCGGCACCCAGGTCCCCGCCACCCCGACCGGTCTCGTGGCGGGCGCGCCGACGTCCACGAGCGTTCCCCTCTCGTGGAACGCGGTCCCGGGCGCGACCGGCTACAACCTGTACCAGAACGGCGCCAAGGTGCAGTCCGTGACCGGAACTTCCGCCACCGCCGGCGGCCTGACCCCGGCCACCGCGTACAGCTTCCAGGTCAGCGCCACCAACGCGGCCGGTGAATCGGCCAAGTCCGGCGCGGTGACCGCGACCACCACCAACGGCGGAGGCGGCGGCACGCTGCCCAAGCACGTACTCACCGGCTACTGGCAGAACTTCAACAACGGCGCCACGATCCAGACCATCGCCCAGGTGCCCGCCGAATACGACATCATCGCGGTCTCGTTCGCCGACGCGACCGGCCAACCGGGCGGCGTCTCGTTCACCCTCGACCCGGCGCTGAACTACTCCGAGGCGCAGTTCAAGGCCGACATCGCGGCCAAGAAGGCGGCCGGCAAGAAGGTGATCATCTCGGTCGGCGGGGAGAAGGGCAGCGTCTCGATCAACAGCGCGTCCGCCGCGAGCAACTTCTCCAACACGCTGTACACCCTGTTCCAGAACTACGGGTTCGACGGCGTCGACATCGACCTCGAAAACGGCATCAACTCCACCTACATGTCACAGGCGTTGCGCTCGCTCTCCGGCAAGGTCGGCCCGAGCCTGGTGATCACCATGGCGCCGCAGACCCTCGACATGCAGTCGACCGGCACCGAGTACTTCAAGACCGCGCTGGCGATCAAGGACATCCTCACCGTCGTCAACACCCAGTACTACAACAGCGGTGCGATGCTCGGCTGCGACGGCAAGGTCTACAGCCAGGGCACGGTGGACTTCATGACCGGCCTGGCCTGCATCCAACTCGAAGGCGGCCTGGCGCCCTCGCAGGTCGGCCTCGGCCTGCCCGCCTCGCCGCGCGGCGCCGGTTCGGGCTACGTCTCGCCGACCGTCGTCAACAACGCCCTGGACTGCCTGGCCAAGGGCACGGGTTGCGGCACGTTCAAGCCGAGCAAGACCTACCCGGGTCTGCGTGGCGCGATGACGTGGTCGACCAACTGGGACGCCCTGAACGGCAACCAGTTCTCCAACACCGTCGGCCCGCACCTCGACACGCTGCCGTAGCGCCACCGGGGCCTGTCCGGAACCGCCGAGATCCCGCCGCGATCCTGCCGGGATCCGCCGGACAGGCCCCGCCCGGGCCGGACCACGCGACCGGCCCGGGCTCCCCGCACCGTCCCGTCCCGACCACGCGAGGAATCCCATGTCCGGATCCACCAGCGTCCGTCCCCCCACGCGACCACGCGCCCAGCGGCTGCGCCCCCTCGTCGCCGCGACGAGCACCGCGTTCCTGACCGCCGCCATGCTCACCGTCGCCGGCGGCGGTGCGGCCGACGCCGCGGACACCACCGCCGCCGGTGCCGCCGAACTGGTCCAGAACGGCGGCTTCGAGTCCGCCCTGACCGGCTGGACCTGCAGCGCCGGCAGCGGCGTCGCGGTCACCACCCCGGTACACGCGGGCACCGGAGCCCTCAAGGCCACCCCCGCCGGCAGCGACAACGCGCGCTGTTCGCAGACCGTCACCGTCCAGCCCTCCTCGGACTACGTCATCTCCGGCTGGCTGCGCGGCAGTTACGTCTACCTCGGGGCGACCGGCACCGGCACCACCGACCCGTCCACGTGGACCGGCTCCGCGCCGGACTGGACCCGCCTGACCACGAACTTCCGCACGGGGCCGAGCACCACCTCGGTCACCCTGTACACGCACGGCTGGTACGGCACCGGCGCCTACTACGCCGACGACCTCTCCCTGGTCGGCCCCGGCGGCACCACCCAAATCCCGGCCACCCCCACCGGATTGGCCGCCGGCGCGCCGACCGCGACCAGCGTGCCGCTGTCCTGGACCGCGGTTCCCGGCGCGACGAGCTACAAGGTCTACCGCGACGGGGTGTTGGCGCAGACCGTCACCGGCACGAGCACCACGGTGACCGGCCTGACCCAGGCCACGGCGTACAGCTTCCAGGTCAGCGCGGCGAACTCGGCGGGGGAGTCGGCCAAGTCGGCCCCCGTCAGCGTGACCACCACCGGAGGAGGCACCCAGATTCCCGCCACCCCGACCGGCCTCGCCGCCGGCACACCGACCACGACCTCCGTGCCGCTGTCGTGGACCGCGGTGTCCGGCGCGAGCGGCTACAACGTCTACCGCGACGGGGTGTTGGCGCAGTCCTTGACCGGCACCAGCGCCACGGTGACCGGACTGACCGCCGCCACCGCGTACGGCTTCCAGGTGAGCGCGACCAACGCGGCCGGCGAATCGGCCAAGTCGGCGGTGCTCACCGTCACCACCGCGACCGACGGCGGTGGCGGCCAACTGCCTCCGCACGCCCTGATCGGCTACCTGCACGCGAGCTTCGCCAACGGCTCGGGCTACACCAAGATGGCGGACGTACCCGCGAGTTGGGACGTGATCAACCTGGCCTTCGGCGAGCCGACGTCGGTCACCTCCGGCGACATCCGGTTCAACCGCTGCCCGGTGACCGAATGCCCCGGCGTGGAGAGCGACGCCGACTTCAAGGCCGCCATCCGGGCCAAGCAGGCGGCCGGCAAGAAGGTACTGATCTCGATCGGCGGCCAGAACGGCCAGGTGCAACTGTCCACGACGGCCGCGCGGGACAAGTTCGTCCAGTCCGTCGGTGCGATCATCGACGAATACGGACTCGACGGCCTGGACATCGACTTCGAGGGCCACTCGTTGTCCCTGAACACCGGCGACACCGACTTCAAGAACCCGACCACCCCGGTGATCGTCAACCTGATCTCGGCGGTCAAGACGCTCAAGGCCAAGTACGGCAGCCGGTTCGTGCTCACCATGGCGCCGGAGACGTTCTTCGTGCAACTGGGCTACCAGTACTACGGAGCCGGACAGTGGGGCGGGCAGGACCCGCGCTGCGGCGCCTACTTGCCGGTCATCTACGCCCTGCGTGACGATCTGACCCTGCTGCACGTGCAGGACTACAACTCCGGTTCGATCATGGGCCTGGACAACCAGTACCACAGCATGGGCGGCGCCGACTTCCACATCGCGATGACGGACATGCTGCTCACCGGCTTCCCGGTCGCGGGCAAGACCGAGAACATGTTCCCCGCGCTGCGCCCGGAGCAGGTCGCCATCGGCATGCCGGCCTCGACCCAGGCGGGCAACGGCTGGGTGTCCACCACCGAGGTCAACAAGGCCCTGGACTGCCTGACCAAGGGCACCAATTGCGGGAGTTACCAGACCCACGGTGTCCGTCCGAACCTGCGGGGCCTGATGACCTGGTCGATCAACTGGGACCGGTTCAACAACCTCGAGTTCTCGCGCAACTTCGACACGTACTTCCGCAGGTAGGCCCCACGCGGGAAGCACCCCGAGAAGCACCCCGAGAAGCACCTCGGGAAGCATCCCGGGCAGCCCTCCCCGATACGACCCCCGCCGCCGGCACCCACGCGAGACCGGCGGCGGGCAGGTCCATGTTCGGCGACCCGCCGCCGAATCCCGCTACGCGTGCAGCCAGTTGCCGTCCCGCAGGAGGGTGCGGCCCTTCAGCTCATCGGCCTCGCGCCAGGCCTGGAGGAGCCGTGGACGCAGGTGGAAGTAGTGGTACGGAGCGCCGGTCACACGCGGGTCGAAGCCGCAGGCGGCGGCGAACGCGTCCGCCGTCTCGGCCGCCATGTCGGCGACCGCCACGGGCTCGGCGTCGGCCTCGATCATGATCACGTCACGGGTCGGCCCGATGCCGAGCCGGGCCGTACCGCCCGCCAGCAGGTTGCGCGCGGTCGGGCTCGTGGAGACGGTCGCGATCAGGATCGTCTCCCCGTCCCAGCGAAACGACAGGGGTACCAGATACGGCGTTCCGGTCTTCGCGTCGGCGGTGGCCACCCACGCGTCCACGTCGTGTTCGAGGCGGTGCAGGGTGTCCAGGCGGCGCTGTTCGGCGCTGCGGGCGGGCGGTCGCGGCGTGCTCATGGTGCGGGTGCCTCCGAATTCCGTGCTTGCGTCGTCGACCTAGTCTCGCGGACGTGCCGGCCGCCAGAAACGGGGGCCGATCTCCAGCGCGAGCGCCGGCAGGAGCAGACTGCGCACCAGGAGGGTGTCCAGGAGCACACCCACCGCGACCAGCACGCCCTGTTGCAGCGAGTTGACCGTGGGGATCACGGTGAGCGCGGCGAAGGTGGCCGCGAGCACCAGGCCGGCCGAGGTGATCACGCCGCCGGTGACGGCCAGTCCGGTCAGGATGCCCTCGCGGTGCCCACGTTCGCGGACCTCCTCCTTGGCGCGGGTCATCAGGAAGATCGTGTAGTCCACGCCGAGCGCCACCAGGAACAGGAAGCCGAACAGCAGCAACCCCCGGTCGATCCGCGGATATCCCAGCGCGTGGTACAGCAGCGCCGCCGCGCCCACCGCGGACCCGAACGACAACACCACCGACAGCAGCAGCACGATCGGCGCGACCACCGAGCGCAGCAGCACGATCAGCATCCCCAGGACGACCACCAGGATCAGCGGGATCAGCAGCCTCTCCTCCTCGCCCTGCGCGTCGGAGGTGTCGAGCGTGACCGCGGTCTGACCGGCGACCAGCGCGGACCGGGTCTCGGCCGATTCGTGGCGCAGCGTGTGCCGGATGCGCTCGATGGTCTGCCGGGCGGCGTGCGTGTCGGGACTGTCCCGCAACACCGCGGCGATGTGCGTCCAGCCGCCCGAACTCGCCACCTGGGTCGCGGAGTCGACGCCCGGCACGCCGGGCAACTCGCGCAACGCCACGGCGGCGCCGGCGTCGCGCACGTACACGTCGGCGGGCGCCGAGGAGCCGGCCGCGAAGTGTTCGGCGAGTCGCTCCTGCCCGATCACCGAGTCGACCTTCTTGGTGAACTGCTCGCCCTGGGTCTGCCCGCTGCTCAGGGTGAACGAGCCGCACGCGAGCGCCACGAGGACCACGACGCTGCCGATCCAGATCGGCCGGGGCCGCCGGCCGACGCCGCGCGCGATCCGGTTCCACGTACCATGCTCGCGCTCCGCGCTCGCGCGCGCGTCGTTGCCCGCGTTGTCGCCCGCGTTGTCGATCGTGTGGCGCGGGATCAGCGGCCAGAACACCCACCGGCCGAGGATGACCAGGAACGCGGGCAGCAGCGAGGTCATCGCGCAGAACACGATCAGCACGCCGATCGCCACCACCGGCCCCAGGCCGCGGGTGGAGTTCATGCTGCCGAACACCAGGCACAACGTGGCGATGCCGACGGTGGCGGCGGACGCGGCGATCGCCGGCATCGAGCGCGTCACCGCGAGCGCCATCGCCTCGTGCCGATCCTCGTGTCGATGCAACTCCTCGCGATAGCGCGCGATCAGCAGCAGGGCGTAGTCGGTGCCGACGCCCAGGGCCAGGACCACCAGGACGTACGAACTCTGCCCGTTGACGGTCAGATCGGCGTACTCGGCCAGCAGATAGACCACGCCGGACGCGACCTGACCGGCCAGTGCCACCGAGATCAGCGGGATCAGCCACAACACCGGGCTGCGGTACGTGATCAGCAGCAACAGCGCCACGATCGCCAGCGTGGTGGCCAGAAGCGCGGCGTCCATGCCGGAGTAGACGTCGATGAAGTCGGCGATGTTGCCCGCCTGACCGGCGATGCGCACGTCGAGTCCGGCGACGGCGTGGTCCTCGGTGAGCTTGCGGACACTCTTCACGGCGTCGCCGAGCACCGAGTTATCGCTCTTGTCGCTCTTCAGCGGCACGGTCAGGTACGCGGCGCGGTGGTCGTCCGACACGACGGCCGGGGCGATGTCGGCGGCGGCGATCCGCCGATCGAGCAACTGCCGCCGGTCCTCGCCGACCCGGGCCAGGTCGGTGCCGCTCAGGCCGTCGTCGCGGGTGTAGACGACGACCGCCGTCATGATGTCCTTGGCGGTGAAGTACTTGTTCGCGATGTCGATCGCGTGGGTGGACTGGGAGTCCGCCGGCAGCCAGGTCTGCTGCTCGTTGTTCTGGACCGAACCGAGCTTGGCTGCCAGCGAGCCGCCGAGGCCGATCAGCAGCAGCCAGAACACGAGCACCACCCACTTCGACCGCCGTCCGGCGACGAACGAGGCGTAGCGCCGGAAGAGGGACGGTGGCCGCGGCGGCGTGCCGGCGCCGGCCGGTTCGGTCACGGATGTCTGCGTGGTCATGGGTGCTCACCAAGGGTCGAGTGGGCCGCGCCTGCGTCGGTCGAACTGCTGACCCGACGGGGGCGGCGAATGTGACACTCGACCGGGGGGAAGCGGTGGGCGCGGCCGGCTCGACGCGCGGGGGCGGGTCCGGCCCGGTCCGGTTCGCGGGGCTCGTGGACGCTAGCTGACGCGGTGGCCGAACTCGGCGGCGAGTGTGTCGAGTTCGGGGGTGCCGAACTCGGCCGTCAGGGCCTCGAACGTGACCACCTTGTCGTCGCCGAAGCGGCGGATCTTGGCGGCGAACGTGTCCGGGCACAGGAAGCGGGGCGGGTTCGACTTGCTGTGGAACTTGTCCGCGTACATCACCAGGCGCTCCTCGACCGACTCCGCGACGTAGTCGTCGACCGGGATCGGCAACTGCTGGTTCACCACGTCGGCCCGGGTCACGCCGACGCCGGTGTGACAGGAGCAGAACCGGTGCAGCACCTCGGGCAGGCCCTCCTTGCGAAGGATCTCCGCGCCGAGCAGGCCGTGCCGTACGTAGTTGGCGCCGTCGAGCCGACCGGTCTCGTCGTAGAGGCGGTACACGCCGATGTCGTGCAACAGGCACCCGGCCCGCACCAGGTCGTGGTCCACGCCCGCGCCGGCGGGGCCGGCCAGGAGCTGCTCCGCGATGCGCCAGACGATGGTGCAGTGGGTGTGCACCTTCTCGAAGATCGCTGGGGTGGGTGCGTACGCCTGGTGCAACGCGGTGATCTCGGCGACCGTCGGAAGTTGTGCCATCCGGGGAGCCTAGCCGAGGCGGCGTCGGGTTTGTCCGCACGGGTGACGGCCCCGCGTGGCGGCGACGCGGGGTTCGCTCAGGTTCGGCAGGGGACTCGGCCAAGGGACCGGATCGGGGTCGGGAAGGTCCGGGATCGGGTGGTGTGCGGGGGTGAACGGGCCTGTGTCGTCCGTGAGTTCGATCTCCGGCCGCCCCGACGGGTATCCTCGTGGTCGCCTGATGTTCGCCCGGTCGATCCTGCGGGGGCATCCCGGGATCGGGCACCGTGGAGGGGCGACGGCCGGCGACGTGCGCGCGCACGCTCGGGCGAGTCCGTCCGCGACCGACGGCCATCCCAGCGAACCAGGACACGCGATGACCCCGACCACGCTCGCAGGGCCCGCTCCCGCCGGGCGCACCGAACACCACGCGTTCATCGCGATCGAGGGCCCACCCGGCGCGGGTGCCGCCGCGCTCGCGGACACGCTCGGCGCGGCACTGGGCTGCACCCCGATCGCCGGACGCGCCGAATCGATCCGTCTGGACACCCGTCCCGGCCACGGCCTGGGCCTGGCCGGCCTGCTGCGGGCCGACGCGCTGGTCAAGCGCCACCGGCCGAGCGGGCCGGTGATCGTACACACGTGGGCGGCCGGCGTCGCCGCCGACGGGGCGGCGATCTACCGGGCCGACGGAACGCGGCTCAGCGCCCAGGTCGCGGAGTACCGGGCGGTACTGGAGGAGCCCACCGTCACGGTGCACCTGACGGCGTCCGCCCGCACCCTGCGCGACCGCCTCTCCGGCCAGCGCGTCCTGTCCGCCGACGACCGCGGCTGGCTCACCCGCCGAGGCGCCCTCGAACGCGTAGCCGAGGCCCACCTGACCCTGGCCCACGAGGCCGACCCCCGACACGCGATCGTGATCGACATCGACGGCCATGACGCGGGCGCGGTAGCCGACGTGGTCATCACCACCCTCCAATCCCGCAAATTCACAACCCCTAGCGCGGCATAGCCAGGAGGCCCCAGGGCCGCCGCCCCCGGGCCGCCTTGGTAGCGGTGAAGCGCAGTGGAACGGGGCCCGGATGCCGCGCAGCGGCTGCGCGCCTGGGCCTCACCCCGGGGGCTCCAGTGAACCCGGCCCCAGCCCCGGTCCCGGGCCGCCTTGGTAGCGGTGAAGCGCAGTGGAACCGGACCCAGGCGCCGCGTAGCGGCGGCGCGTCCAGGTCCTCGCTCCGGGGCTCTCACGAGCCTGGCGCCGCTCCGGCCCCGGGCCGCCTCGGTAGCGGTGGAGCGCAGTGGAATCGGATCCAGGCGCCGCGCAGCGGCAGCGCGTCCGGGCCTCACTCCGGGGCCTCTCACGAGCCTGGCCCCGGGCCGCCTCGGTAGCGGTGGAGCGCAGTGGAAACCGGACCCAGGTGGCGCGCGGCGGCAGCGCCCCCGGATCCCACCCGGAGGTTCCCACGAACCTGGCTCCGCTCCGGCCTCCGGGCCGCCCCGGCGGCGGTGGGGCGAAGCGGGCCGCGACCCGCTGTGTCTGGTGAAGCGCGGTGGAACCGGATCCAGGCACCGTGTAGCGGCAGCGCGCCCGAGCCCGCTCCGGGGGCGGTCACGAACCTGGCCCCGCTCTCGGGCTCGGGGCCTCCCCTACGGGGGTGGAGCGAGGCGGGGCCGCAGCCCGCTGTGCCTGGTGAAGTGCGCTGGAACCGGATCCCGGTGCCGCGCAGCGGTAGCGCGTCCGGCGCTCGCTCCGGGGGCAGCCACGAACCGGCCCACTCCTGGGCTTGGGGCCTCCCCGACGGGGTGGAGCGAGGCGGGCCGCAAACCTGCTGTGCTTGGTGAAGTGCGGTGAAACCGGATCCCGGCATCGCGCAGCGGCAGCAGGCCCGCCCCCCACTCCGGGGGCTCTCACGAACCTGGCCCCATCCTCGGCTCCTGGGCCGCCCCGGCGGCGGTGTAGCGCAGCGGAGCCGCAACCCACTGCGTCACCGGTGGAGCGCAGCGGAGCCGGAACCCCTCGGTGCCGCGCAGCGGCAACGCCCCCCGCGCCTCCGCCCCCGACGGAGCGAAGCGGAGGAGAATCACTTCGCCTCCTCCCCGATGGGGGCTTTGCGCGGGCGCGGGTTCTGCCCGGACGCGGGTTCTGCCCCGATGGGGGCTTTGCCCGGGCGCGGGTTCTGCCCCGACGGGGGCTTTGCCCGGGCGCGGGTTCTGCCCGGACGCGGCTCACCTGCCGGCCCTCACGATCATGGCCGAGTCTCGGTGGGGGCCGGGTTCGTGGCTGCCGCGGAGTGGTTTCTCCTCCGCTGCGCTCCGTCGGGGGCGGACGGGGGGCGTTGCCGCTGCGCGGCGCCGGGTTCCGGTTCCGCTGCGCTCCACCGGTGGCGCAGCGGGTTGCGGCTCCGCTGCGCTCCACCGCCGCGCCGTCGCGCTCGGCCGCCGCCTGTTGCGCTTCCTCGCCGCCCTCGCCGCCCCTCGCTGCGCTTGGCCGCCGTCCGTTTCGCTTCGTCACCGCTCCCGCCGTGCTTGGCCGCCGTCCGTTTCGCTTCGTCACCGCTCCCGCCGTGCTTGGCCGCCGTCCGTTTCGCTTCGTCACCGTCCCCGCCCTGCTTGGCCGCCGTCCGCTTTGCTCCGCCGCTGCCCTCGCTGCCTCCGCTGCGCTCGGCCGCCACCGCCACCGCCACCGCCACCGCCACCGCCACCGCCACCGCCACCGCCGCCGCTCCCGCGCCCCCGCTCCACCGCCGCCCCCGCGCTCCGCGACCACCCGCTCCGCCGCCGCCGCCGCGCTCCGCCGCCGCGCTCCGCCGCCGCCGCGCTGCGCCGTTCTGCTGTGTGGGCTGTGGCTCTCTGGTTGGGGGTGTGGTCACGTATTGTGACGGGGACGGGTGGTGGTGTTGTGGGGCTTCGGGAGATGAAGCGGGCTCGGTTGGTGGGGGCTATTTCTGATGCCGCCATCGGGCTGTTTGTGGCTCGGGGGTTCGATGCGGTGTCGGTTGCCGAGGTTGCGGCCGTGGCGGAGGTGTCCAAGCCGACGCTTTTTCGGTATTTCCCGACCAAGGAAGATCTTGTGCTGCATCGGTTCGCCGATCATCAGGACGAGGCCGGGCGGGTCGTGGCCGGGCGGGCGGAGGGTGTTTCTCCGCTGGCCGCGCTGCGCCTGCACTTTGTGGCCGGGCTGGAGCGGTTCGATCCGGTGACCGGGCTTTGTGACGCGCCGGAGGTGTTGGCCTTTCATCGGCTGTTGTACGGGACGCCGAGTCTGGTGGCGCGGCTGCTCGCGTATACCGATCGCGCCGAACACGCGCTGGCCGATGCGTTGGGCGGGCCGGATCCGCTGGAGGCGCTGTTGGCGGCCGGGCAGATCGTTACCGTCCAGCGCATTCTGGCTCGGGAGAACTGGCGTCGGATTGCCGAGGGGGAGCGGGCGGCGGCGTTGCTTCCGGAGGCTCGTGCGGCGGCCAAGGGGGCGTTCGATCGGCTGGCCGGTGGGTTGACCCGGCTGGCAAGCGTTACTGAGTAACGTATTTAACCGGGTTGCATTATCCTGGGTGTATGACGTCCCTCGATGCCGAACTCGTCAGCGAGCGCTCCCACCACGAGACCTGCCGCGCCGTGCTGGCCGCGATGGTCGAGGGCGCGGCCGAACACGTCGTCACCGGCGAGGACGTCTCGGCGTCCGGCGCCGACGCCGAGGCGCTGGGCTACACGTTGCGCAGCCGGGCCCGGGAGATGGCCGAACTCCCGGAGTCGCCGCTGTTCTTCGGCCGACTCGACTTCGCCGAGTCCGGGGCGGCCGGCGAGCACCGGGGCGGGCGGTACCACATCGGGCGGCGCCGGATCGGCATCGATCCGACCGTCCCGCCGCTGGTCGTCGACTGGCGCGCGCCCATCTCGCGGGCCTTCTACCGCGCGAGTGCCCGCGACCCGCAGGGGGTCGCGGTTCGGCGCCGCTTCGGCTGGGCGCCGCGTAGCGTCGGCGCCGCCGAGGACCTGACCAGCTTCGAGGACGAACACCTGGATGCCCGCCCCGACCCGGGTGACGGCGATCCCGCGAGCGCTTCCGGCACGATTTTGGCCGGCGAACTCAACCGGCCCCGCGTCGGGCCGATGCGCGACATCGTCGCCACCATCCAGCCCGAACAGGACGACCTGGTCCGCCGGGCGCTGACCGCGTCCATCTGCGTCCAGGGCGCACCCGGCACCGGCAAGACCGCCGTCGGGTTGCACCGTGCGGCCTTTCTTCTGTACACCCACCCCCGGCGCATCCAACGCGGCGGCCTGCTGATCGTCGGACCCAACCGGGCGTTCCTGCACTACATCTCCGAGGTGTTGCCCGCGCTCGGCGAGACCGGGATCCGCCAGGCCACGATCGACGACGAGGTCGGCCGGCATGCGATCCGGGCCCGGGACGAACCGGCTGCCGAGGTGGTCAAGCACGACGCGCGCATGGCGATCGTGCTGCGCCGCGCGCTGTACGCCCGGGTCAGCGCGCCGACCGCGCCGGTGGTGATTCCGGACGGCTCCTACCGGCGCCGCATCCCGCTGGACGAGCTGGCCCGCATCGTCGAGCGGGTGCGCGCCGAGGACACCCCCTACGAGGTCGGCCGGGAGCGGGTCCGGGCCCGCGCGGTGCGGGTGCTGCAATTGCAGGCCGAGCGCAACTCCGGGCCGCCGACGGGGGAATGGCTGCGCCGGATGGGCCGGGCCAGGGGCCTCGCCGCCTTCGTCGACGGCTCGTGGCCGAAGGCGACACCCGAGGAGGTGTTGGCCGAGGTGCTGACCGACCCGGACGCGCTGGCGCGGGCCGCCGACGGCGTGCTGACCCCCGCCGAGCAGCACGCCATCCGCTGGACCAGGCCGCCGCGCTCGGCCAAGAGCGCCCGCTGGTCGGCCGCCGACCTGGTGCTGCTCGACGAGGTCGCCGGACTGATCGAGCGGCCCGGTACCTACGGCCACGTCGTCGTCGACGAGGCCCAGGACCTGTCTCCGATGCAGTGCCGCGCCCTCGCCCGGCGGATCGGCTCCGGCTCGGTGACCGTACTCGGCGACCTGGCCCAGGGCACCACCCCCTGGGCCGCGCGCACCTGGCCCGACCTGCTCGCCCACCTGGGCCGCCCCGACGCCGAGGTGGCCCCGCTCACCGTCGGCTTCCGCGTCCCGGCGGTGATCGTGGACCTGGCCAACCGACTCCTGGCCGCTCTGGACGTGGACGTACCGGCGGCCCGGTCGTTGCGCCGGGACGGCGAGTTGACCATCCGTGAGGTCGCCGACCCGGAACCCGCCACGGTCGTGGCCGTACGCGCCGCGCTCGCCCGCGAGGGCTCGATCGGGGTGATCGCCGCCGACACCGGGACCGAGGCGCTGCGCGCGGCCCTGACCGCCGCCGGCATCGCCACGACCACCGCCGACGCACCGGACCCGACCGGCGTCGTCCGGGTGACCGTATTGCCCGCCACGCTGGCCAAGGGCCTGGAATACGACCACGTCGTGGTCGTCGAGCCGGCCGCCATCGTGGCCGCCGAGGCACGCGGCGCGGGCCGGCTGTACGTGGTGCTGACCCGGGCCGTGTCGCGACTGGACATCGTGCACGCCCGACCGCTGCCCCGGGTGCTGCGGGCCGCCCTGGAGTGACACACGGTAGCCGCGTGCCCGCCACCCGTTCGCGGTAGCCGGGCGGGCGGCGAGCGGGCGGCCAACCTAGCGTGTGGGAGGGAACCGTCCCCGGACACGGCCGGTGATCGACCCGGGAGGCCACGATGTCGGGCGCGACGCACGAGGTGCCGGTGATGATCGCCGGCGACGCGATCGGACACGTCGGCGGTGGCGCCCGGACCTGGCGATATCGGCTCTGGCGGCATCTGCGCGCCCACGATGTGCGGCTCGACCTGGTCGGCTCCGACGACCCCCTCGACGACATCCGGGCCGAGGTCGCCGAGCATCGGCCGGACTATCTGCTGGTCCTGCTCGGCGTCGACGAACTGCGTCGGCCGGCGATCGACCCGGGCCGCTTCGAGGCCGACCTGCGGGCCTCCATCGCCGACGCCCGCCGCGCCAATCCGAACCTGCGGATCGTGCTCGGCCACGTCCTGCCCACGCACCATGCGGGCCCCGACCCGGAGTTCGCCGCCCGCGCGGCCGGCTACAACACGCGCATCGACGCGATCGCCGCCGACCTGGACACCGCCGACTCGCCGATCGTGGTGGCCGGCACCGACGCCGAGTTCGACGCGGGCGACCACACCGCCGACGGCCTGCACCCCAACCCGGCGGGCGAGGTCCGCATCGCGGCGGCCTTCGCCGATGCCCTCGCCGACCGCTTCCACCTGGGTGCCCACTACCCGCGCCCCTTCCCCCGAGCGGCCGGCGGCGCCACCGGCCCGCGCCCCCACCGGGACCGGGCCGACCACGACCCGGAGTAGCGCGCGACGGGCCGCCCACGACCGCCCGTGCGGCAGGCCCATCCGCCCCGACCGGCCCAGCGCCACTCCGCCGGTCGGGGGATCAATCGCGCGAAAACCGTGTCGCCGCGCCGCCGCGCCGGGTTCGCTGCCCAGCCTTCGCTGGGTGAGCGAGTACACGACCACCGTCGGCCCCCCGCTCCCCGGCCGGGCGCGACACGATCCGCGCCGGCCCGAACGGGGCGCTCCGGCGGGACCGGCCCGGCTCGCGTCCCGCGCGCTGCCCTGGCTGCTCGCGGGATGCGCCTGCGCGCTCTACGCGGCGCACGGGGTGCGGCGCCAGCACCGGCTGGAGACCACCGGATTCGACCTGGGCATCTTCGAGCAGGTGGTGCGGTCCTACGCACACGGCCGCGCCCCCGTGGCCGATCTCAAGGGGGCCGGATACAACGTGTTCGGCGACCACTTCCATCCGATCCTGGCCCTGCTCGCGCCGGTGTACCGGGTGTTCCCCGCCGCCGAGACGCTGCTGGTCGCGCAGGCCCTGCTGGTCGGGCTGTCCGTACTGCCGGTGACCCGGGCCGCGGTGCGGCGTTGCGGGGTTGCCGGTGGCACCGCGCTTGGCGTGGCGTACGCCCTGTCGTGGGGCCTGCAGAGCCTGCTCCGCTTCGACTTCCACGAGGTCGCCTTCGCGGTGCCGCTGCTCGCCTTCGCGCTCGCGGCGCTGGTCGAGGGGCGCCTGCGGGCGGCGGTGGCCTGGTCGGTGCCGCTGGTCCTGGTCAAGGAGGACCTCGGCGTGACGGTCGCGGTGGTCGGCCTGCTGGTCGTCCATCGCGCGGCGCGGGCGCCCGAGCCGGATCGGGCGGTCGTGCGGTACGGGTTCGCCCTGGCCGTGTTCGGACTGGTCGTCGCGGCGCTCGTGGTGGGCGTGGTGTTGCCGGCCGCGAATCCGGATGGCGGTTATCCGTACTGGGATTCGTTCACCGGCGGGCCGGCGGACACCCCGGGGCTGGGCGCCCGGGTCGAGCAGCAACTGCATACGGTATGGCTGCTGTTGCTCGTGACGGGCGGCGCGGCGCTGCGCTCGCCGGTGGCGCTGGTCGCGCTGCCGACGCTGGGTTGGCGGTTCCTGTCCGACGTACCGCTGCACTGGGGTACACACTTCCACTACAGCGCGACGCTGATGCCGGTGCTGTTCCTCGCGCTGATCGACGCCTGGCCGCGGTTGCGCGCCGCGCGCCGGTGGGTCGTCCGGGGCTATGCCCGGGTGTTGCCGGTGGGTTGCCTGCTCGTGGCGGTACTGCTGGTCCGCGACTTCCCGTTCCGCGATCTGCCGCATGCCGCCTTCTGGCGCGGCGATCCGCGTTATGCGGCGGCGCGGCACATGGTCGACCTGGTACCGGAGGGTGTGCCGGTGTCGGCGACCAACCACCTGGTGCCGCAATTGACTTCGCGGAACGTGGTGTCGCTGCTCCCGGATCCGCGGATCCGTCCCCGATGGGTGGTCGCGGACACCTGGGCGGCCGGGTTTCCGGTGTCGGTGGCGGAACAGAACGCCTATCTCGGCCGGTTGCGTTTTGCCGGGTGCGAACAGGTGGGTGCGGAACTGGGCTTCGTGGTGCTGCGTTGCGATCCACCGGGGCCGGCGCCGGCGGTCGGCATCGGGGGCGTGCGCGCCTACAGGGCCGGCACGAGGGTGAAGTAGCGGTCGAGTACGGCCCGGTCGCCGGTCGCGGTCAGGCGGTCCGCCGGGATGCGCTGCCACAGGAACAACATCAGGTCCGAGGCGGTGCCGGCCAGTTCGACGTCGGCGGTGCCGGGGGCGTCGAGGTGGACCACGTCGCCGTCGAAGCGTACGGACCACGCCTCCGGGCCGTCCGTACGCCGGAAGCGCAGGTGTTCCCCGGCTCCCGGCGCGGCCTGCCTCCGCTCCCGTCGGGCCGGCGCCATCACCTCGAAGTTCTGCCGGATCGCGTCGACGGCCGACTCGGCCGCGATCGGCGCGGCGGGGCCGAGGGCGTTCTCGGCGTCCCAGCGGTGCACCGCCGCCTCGATGGTCTGCATGCGCACCCAGAAGTCGACGGTCTGCTCCTCGGACCAGGTCCAGACCGCGGTCTCGCCGGGGGTGTCCGCGAACGCCGCGGCCAACGCGCTCGCGCCGTCGGCGAACCAGTCGACCAGGCCGACCGGCAGCGGCCCGGGGGTGGGTGCCCTGCCGGGAATCGGCCAGCCGTCGCGCTCGTCGGGCAGGTGGTACACCGACGCGTCGGAGTGCTCCGGGATCGCGGTGAGCCGGCCCACCACCACCGCCGTTACGAGGCGATGCACGGCGCCGAGGTGGCCGACCAGATCGGTGACGGTCCACTCCGGACAGGACGGCACGAACGGCGCCTCCCCCGCGCCGAGAACCCGCCGCACGGCAACCTCGAAGGCCCGCACCTCGTGCCGAAAATACGCGAGACGATCCATCGCACCATTATCGGCCGACGGGCACGCGGCCCAGCGCCCACCGCGCCCATCTCCCCGAGCACGTTGCGCCGACCCGTGCTCCCGCCGCCAAGGCGCCCCCGCCCACTGAGGGGTCGCGCCGACTCGCGCCCCCGCAGCCCGAGCCCCTGTCCCCGAGGGATTGCGTCGACCCGCGGGCCCCGCCGCCAAGGCGCCCGCCCCCCGACCGGTTGCGTCGACCCGTGTGCCCCGTCGCCGGGTGCGCCTCGTCCCCGAGCCGCCCCGTCCCTTGAGGGATTGCGTCAACCCGCGGGCCCCGCCGCCAAGGCGCACCCGCCCCCCGAGCGGTTGCGCGCCCCGCCGCCAGGGTGCGCCTCGCCCCGAGTCGCCTCGCCCCCGAGTTGCCTCGCCCCGTCAACCCGTGCGCCCCGCCGCCAGGGCGTGCCTCGGCCCCGAGTTGCCCACTCGCGTGCGCCGTCGCCAGGGCGTGTGTTGGGCTGGATGGGTGTGTGGTCTCGCGGGGGGATGGGTTGTTGGTGACGCTGGGCTTGGGCGTTCGGGCGTCGCCGGAAGAAGTTTGGGGTGACGTGTGTTGGCGCGGTGACGGATCGGGAAACGGCCCGGTTCGGAGCTTCGTCCACCGACCCCGACCCTTCACCTCCGATCACTTCGAGGAGTAGCCATGAAGCAGGACAAGCACCCCGCCTACGGTCCGGTGGTCTTTCGGGACCGCTCCGCCGGATACGCCTTCCTGACCAAGTCCACCGCGGTCAGCGAGCAGACCATCGAGTGGGACGACGGCAACACCTATCCGGTCATCGACGTGGAGATCTCCTCGAAGAGTCATCCCTTCTACACCGGCAATGCCCGCCCGGTGGACCCCGAAGGCGAGATCGCCAAGTTCGAGCGCCGCTACGGTGATCGGCATGCCGGCGGCGACGGTGGCGCCGGCAGCGAGGGCGGCGACGGTGGGAGCGGTACCGGGTGACCCGTCGCGGATGAGAGATGAGATCCGGCCGGGATTCCGCGCCGGTCGAGGGGGGTTCGCGGGTCCCGCATGCCGACTGCCGCTCGCCGCAAGTGAGTTGGTCGGCCGCGTCGGGGCCGCGCGACCCCCGGGTTGGTGCTTGTTCGTGGCAACGAAACGGCAAGATCACCAATAGGCTTACCGCCAACAGGAACCCCGCATTCCTCCCCCGATGGACGGAGCCCCTCATGACAGACGACGCGCAGGCGACCGGCACGCCCTCGGCCGACGGTGCGGACGGCCCCGACGACGGCTGGCGGCCGGTCGGCATCGACGTCTCGACGCCCAGCATCGCCCGGGTCTACGACGCGGTGCTCGGTGGCAAGGACAACTATCCGGTCGACCGCGCGATCGCCGAGGCGTCGCTGGCGATCGTCGCGGAGATCGGGGACGTCGCCCGATACAACCGGGCGATACTCGGGCGCGCGGTGCGGTTCATGGCCGAACAGGGCATACGTCAGTTCCTCGACCTGGGGTCCGGCCTGCCGACCGTGCAGAACACCCACCAGGTGGCCCAGGCGCACTCGCCCGAGGCCCGCGTGGTCTACGTGGACAAGGACCCGATCGTGCTGGCGCACGGCCGGGCCCTGCTCGCCGAGAACGAGTACACCACGGTGGTCACCGCCGACCTGCGCGAGCCGGCCGACATCCTGAACCACCCGGACGTGCTCGCGCTGATCGACTTCGACCAGCCGGTCGGCCTGATGCTGGTCGGCGTGGTGCACCACCTCAACGACGACGAGGGCCCGGAGCGCATCGTCGAGGAGTACAAGGCGGCGCTCCCGGCCGGCAGCTTCCTGTTCCTCACCCACTTCTGCGCCTCCAGCCCGGACGCGCTGGCGTTGGAGAAGGCGCTGCTTACCGACCTGGGTTCGGGCCGGTTCCGCACCCTGGAGGAGATCACCGCCTACTTCGACGGCTTCGAGTCGATCGATCCGGGCGTGGTCTTCCTGCCGCAGTGGCGTCCCGAGGAGCCGGTCCAGGAGCCGCTGACGGTCGGTCAGCGCCTGATGGCCGGCGGCATCGCCCGCAAGCCGACGGCCTGATCCCGCCCCGCCCACGCCGAGGCCGGCCCGAAGCGGGGCGGCCCCGACGGAGCACGTCGCGGCGCGCGTACGTCAGCGTGCCGCGGCGAGTTGTTCCTCGGCGCGGGCGATGATCCCCTGGAGGTACAACCCGCGACGCACATCGCACACGTGTTCGCCGCCGTCGCGGACCAGCGCCGCGAACTCGGCCCGCAACACCGCGAAGGCGGATGCCTCGATCGCCGCGCCGAGGTCGAGCGTGACGGCCTCGGCCGAGCCGAACACCTCCAGGTCGTACCGGTGTCCGCCGCGCGCGGTGCAACACAGCACCAGCTGGGACACCGCGCCGCCGGCGTGCCGCAGCTGCAGGGCGGCCCAACCGGCACCGGGCGACTCGGCGCGTACGTCCACGATCTCGCCGAGTGCCACGCTCGTCAGGTCGAAGGCGTGCGGACCCACGTCGAGAATCGCCCCCCGGGCCTGCCGCCACGGCGAAGCCGCGAACGGGCCGTCGAGGAACGCGCCCGTGACGCACGTGAGTCGAGCGCCCCGCCACGGGGTCTCGACGCTCTCCAGATGGGCCAGGAACTCCCGGACACGCGGCGCGTAGCGGGCGCTCAGCGTGACCATCGAGCCGACCCCCGCCTCGCCGATCACGTCGGCCAGCCGGCGCGCGGTGTCGAGGTCGGCCGCGATCGGCTTCTCCAGGAGGACGGCCTTGCCCGCCCGCGCGGCCCGCTCGGCCAACGCGGGCTGCGCCTCGGGGGCGACCGCGAAGACCACCGCCTCGCACCGGTCCAACAACTCGTCGAACTCCGCGCACGCCGCGGCCCCGTGCGCCCGGGCCAGCGTCTCGGCCGCCTCGGGCCGGCGCGCCCACACCGCGGCGAGCCGGGTCTCCGGACCGGCCGCGAACACCGGCGCGTGGACCGAACTCGCCCACGGCCCGGCCCCGACCAGTCCCACCGCGACCTGCTCGACCATCGTCATCGCCTCCGATACACACCCTGCCCACCCCGCCGGGCGAGCGTACCGGCGCGCACCACGGCCGGCCGGGACCGGCGCGACGAGGGCGGGGGCGACTCCGGCGGGTCCGGCGACCCCGCGCCGCCCGACACCGTGCCGAGATCCGCCGCACGAGGTCTATCCGCGCGGCCAGTCGGGCGAGCGGCCGAGCAGGCGCAGGACCCGGTCCAGGCCGACCCGCGAGGGGTCCGGGTCCTCGATCGCGGGCCGGAAGGCGGCGTCCGGGCCGGTCCGGGCCGCGCCGCCGGGTACCGCCTCAGCGATCGGCAACACCGCGGCCAACAGGTCGGCATCGAACTCGACCGTGACCCCGATGGACACCGCGACGTCCCAGGCATGCACGACGTAGTCGACGAAGTGGAATCCCATCGCCACCCGGCCCGGGAACGACTGCCCGCGCCGTACCTCCGGCAGCCACCACTCCCGCTCCACCGCCCCGTCCTCGGCGAACGCGGCGGCGACGTCGGCGACCGACGCGGCGAACACCTTCCCGGGCTCCGCCTCCACCGGTCGATCGGCCCAGGCAGCGGCGTCGGTTCGTATCCCCCGGGCCGCCGCCGCGAAGCCGTGATTCTGACCGGTCATGTGCGCGAGCAGTCGGGCCAGGTCCCACCCCGCACACGGCGTCGGCGCGGCGAGCCGATCCACGGTGACCTGCCCGACGACCTCCTCGGCGATCCGAAGCGCCCGCAGATCGAACAAACGTATGTCGCTCATTCCGCGACCGTAACCCGCCGCCCCGGCTCCGGCACTCGAATATCCGCCGGCTCCGATCGGCCGGTCAGCCACCCGCCCGGGTCACGCCGAACATGTAGCAGCCGTAGCCGATGTTGCGGCTGTGGATCAGGACCACCTCGGGGTCGGCGAGCATCTCGGCCAGGACCGGCTCCGGCGCGTCGCCCTCGTACACGCGCGTGGCCGGGTGGATCCGGCCGCGCTCGTCGTAGGCGCGGAAGACCTGGGAGCGCGAACGCCACTGGGCCGGATAGCCGGTGTCGGCCGGGCCGGCACAGGGCGCGGCGTGCGCGAAGACCGCGCCGATCTCGCGGTACGGGCTTGTCGGCAGCGGGGGTTCGTAGCCGAACAGGATCAACTCCTCGCCCGGCTCGGCCTCGCGTAGGCAACACCGCAGCGGATGGCCGCTCTTCGCGAGGTGGGTCTCGATGGGATTGCCCGAGACGTCCAGCCCGGTGGCGCGCACGTCGGCGAGGAGGTCGGCGGGAATCGGCTGCACGACGAAGGTCGACGCGGGGTTCGTGGTGGTGGTCATGTCCCCAAGCCTGCGCCGCCGGCATGGGCGATGCCGGCGGCATTCGGACACCGCGTTCGGGCGGGCCGCGGGGTCACGGGCCGCAGGTTCACGAGCGGCGGCGCCGGTCGCGGAAGCGGGCCAGGCCGTTCGCGACACCCTCCGTCGGCACCGTGATCGCGAACCAGGCCGCCTCGACCGCCAGACCCTCGTCGATCGGCAGGCCGATTCCCCGGGTGACCGCCGCCAGGCACGCGTGCACCGCGCTCGCCGAGTGGCGGATGATGCGCTCGGCCAGGGCGTTCGCCTCGTCGAGCAGGTCGGCGGCCGGCACCACCCGGTTGACCAGGCCGAGTTCGGCGGCGCGGGCCGCGTCGATCGCATCGCCGGTGAGGATCATCTCCAGGCCGCGCTTGCGGCCGACGTGTCGCGGCAGCCGCTGCGAACCGCCGAACGGCGGCGGGAAACCGAGGCCGATCTCCGGCTTGGCGAAGGTCGCGTGCGTCGCGGCCAGGGCCAAGGGAGCGGCCTCGGTGACCTCGCAACCTCCGCCGTAGGCAAGGCCGTTGACCGCCGCGATGATCGGCTTGGGGAACTCCTCGATACGCCGGGTCAGTCCCTGGCCCCGGCGGACGATCTCGCGCAGCGCACGATCCACGCCACCGGCGATGCTGCCCGCGAGATCGGTGATGTCGGCGCCGGCGCTGAACGCCCGCTCACCGGCGCCGGTCAGGACGACGGCCCGCTGCGTGTCGTCGGCCTCCACCTTGTCCAGCGCGGCGGTGAGCGCGTCGATGGTGGCGTAGTCGAGCGCGTTGAGCTTGTCCGGGCGGTCGATGGTCAACGTGGTGATCGCGCCGTCGCGGGCCACGCGCAGGGTCGGCTCGATGACAGTGGCGCTCATGGGCGGGGCGCTCCGATCGGGTTGGGTAGGGGGATCACGCCGCGGTCCACCAGGTGCCGGGCCAGCGGCGTGGCCAGTCGGATCGCCTCCTCGACGCCGGCCGCGCCGAGCCGGGTGACCGGGTCGGCGGCCAGGCGGTCGGTGGCGTGTTCGAGGTCGCGGCGCAGCGTGCCGCCGCTTCGGGTGAGTCGGGAGTCGCGGTCGAGCAGGCCCTTGGCGACCAGGCGCCGCCGGGCCGTCTCCCATTGCGTGTCGGTCCAGCCCCGGGTGCTCTGCAACAGCTCGCGCGGGACGTTGCCGGTGGCGGCGTGGGTCAGCCCGGCTTCGAGGCCGGTGAGGCCGGCGTGCGCGACCGCGATCACGTGGCCGTCGCCGCGGTGTTCGCGCAGCACGGTGCTCGCCAGCCACAACCGGCCGAGCAGACCGTCGGGACGCGGTACGCCCGACCACGCGGCGGCCAGCGCCCGGCCTTCGTGGCCGCAGCCCTCGACGGCGGTCTCCAGGAGTTCGGTCAACTGTTCCAGGTGCCGCGCACCCACCGGCGGCAACACCCGGGACAGCGCCGTCTCCACCGCGCCGAGCCGGGTGTCGAGCACCTTCTCGGGCGTGGTGTACGCCCACGCGTCGGGCAGCGCGCGGGCCACGCGGGCGGGCGCGAAGGCGAAGCACAGCGCGCTCGCCTCGGGTGCGCGGACCGGGCCGAGCGGGGCCAGGCGGCCCGCGAAGTAGCCCATCCACCAGCCGATCAGGCCGAGCGCACGGGCCGCCTCGGCCGGTTCGGGTGCGAAGTAGGCGACCGCGTGCACGGGTTCGATCGCCTCCCAGAACCGCCGGGCGAGGGTGGGGGTGGGGGACAACGGCGGAGCCTTTCGTCGGAAGCCGGAAGCCGGAAGCCAGAAGCCGGGAGCGGCGGGACACGGGTCGGGGGCAGGGCTCGGCGGACACGGGTCGGCGGGCCCGGATCGGGCGCCCCACGGGCCGCGCGCTGTGCCGACCAGCGTGCCCGTTGTCGAGTGCCCGAGACAGTGCCAATCTGACCGAATGGACCAGGATCCCGAATGGTGGGTACGGATCGCCCTGGACGACTGGCGCTCCCGTACCGGACCGCGCCACCGGCGGATCACCGAGGCGCTGGCCGAGGCGATCGAGCGCGGCGTCGCCGGGACCGGCACCCGGCTGCCCGCCGAACGCCCGCTCGCGGACGCTCTCGGGGTCGGCCGCGGCACCGTGGTGCGCGCGTACGAGACGCTGGCCGAGGCCGGCCTGGTGTCCCGTCGCCAGGGCGCCGGCACCTTCGTCCAACGCCGGCCCGGATGGAGTCGGCCCGCCGTCGCCGCGCCGGTCCGCCGCCTGGTCGCCGACGACGAGGTGGTGGACCTGTCCCGGTCCGTACCGGCCGGCACCGGCCACCTGCCGCCGGTGGACGACACGATCGCGCTGTCCGGTCGGGACGGCCACGGGCGGCATCCCGGCGGCCTGCCCGAGTTGCGCGAGGCCCTGGCCGCGCACCTGACCGCGCACCTGGACCTGCCGACCACCGCCGAGCAGGTGATCGTGACCGCCGGCGCGCGACACGCGTTGTCCCTGGTGATCGCGGCGCTGGTCGCGCCCGGCCGCCCGGTACTCACCGGCTGCCCGACCTCACCCGGCCTCGCGGCCTCCGTCACCGCCGCCGGGGGCCGCCCGATCGGCATCGGCGTGGACCCCGGCGGCCTGGACGTATCCGCCGTCGACCGGGCCGCCGCCCGCCTGCACGCACCGCTGATCCTGGTCGCCTCCCCAGCCCACGATCCGACCGGCGCCCCGCTGTCCGCCCCCCGCCGCCGAGCGCTGCTCGCGTCGGCCCACACCAGAAACGCGATCCTTCTCGAAAACCTCTCCGAAGCCGCCCTGGACCTCCCCGCACGCCCCGCCGACCACCCCACGCCTCGCGCCGACCTCCCCACACCCCCCGCCGACCGTCTCGCCCCCCTCGCCGCCGCCGATGACGCGGTGATCGCCGTCGGGTCGATGTCGAAGATGTTCTGGGCCGGGTTGGGGGTCGGATGGCTTCGCGTGCCGGACGCGCTGCGCGGTTACCTCACGCAGACCGCCGCGACCGCCGCCGTGGCGCCGAGTGTGCCCGCGCAGGTGGTGGCCGCTCGGCTGCTGCGCGCCGCCGATGCCGGGTGGCAGGAGGGGCTGCGCCGGACCCTGGCCGAGCGCCGTGACCTGCTGCTCGCTCTGGTGGCCGAGCAGTTGCCCGCCTGGCGGGTGACCGCGCCGCGCGCCGGCCTGTCGATGTGGGCCGAGTTGCCGGTCGCGGACAGTACGACCTTCGTCCACCTGGCCGCGCGCTACGGCGTCCTGGTCGCCCCCGGCGCCGCCGCATGTGTGGACGGCCGCCATCGGCACGGCGTACGGCTGTCCTTCGCCGAGTCGGCCGACACCCTGGAAACCGCCGTCGACCGGCTGACCGCAGCCTGGGAGGAACACACCCGCCGACTGGCGGCCGGCCGCTGACCGAAGAGGTGGTTGCCCCCGTCCGCCCCTGGGCAGCGACAAGGCATGACCTCCACCACGACCTCCGCCGCCATGCCCGAAATGCCCTACACGCAGCTCGGGCGCACCGGGCTGACCGTCGGCCGGCTCGCCCTCGGCACGATGAACTTCGGTCCGGCCACCGACGAACACGACAGCGGCCGGATCATGGACGCCGCGCTCGACGCCGGCATCAACCTCTTCGACACTGCCAACGTGTACGGCCGCGACCAGATCGCCGGCACCGGCGCCCGCGGCGCGACCGAGGAGATAGTCGGCCGCTGGTTGGCCCGGGGCGACCACCGCGACCGCGTCGTGCTGGCCACGAAGGTCTACGGCTCGTGGGGCGAGTGGCCCAACTCCGGCGGCCTGAACGCCCGGCACATCCGCCGCGCCTGCGAGGACAGCCTGCGCCGGCTGGGCACCGACCACATCGACCTCTACCAGATGCACCACATCGACCGCCGGGTGCCGTGGGAGGAGTTGTGGCAGGTGATGGACCTGCTGGTCGCCCAGGGCAAGGTGCTCTACGTCGGCTCGTCCAACTTCGCCGGCTGGCACCTCGCGCAGGCCCAGGAGGCCGCCGCCCGGCGGCCCACGCTCGGCCTGGTCAGCGAGCAGTGCCTGTACAACCTGGCCCAGCGCGCCGCCGAGGCCGAGGTGCTGCCGGCCGCGCGGGCGTACGGGATCGGCGTCCTGCCGTGGTCGCCGCTCCAGGGCGGCCTGCTCGGCGGCGTCCTGGCCGCGGAGCACGACGGCGACCGACACCGCCGCGGCGCCGGCCGGGTCACCGCACAGCTGGCCGAGCGACGCGACCAGGTGCAGGCGTACGAGAACCTGTGCGCCGAGATCGGCGTCCCGCCGGGCGACGTCGCCCTGGCCTGGCTGCTCACCCGCCCCGAGGTGACCGCGCCGATCGTCGGCCCCCGTACGCTCGGCCAACTGGAGTCGGCGCTGCGCGCGCTGCGGGTCGAACTGGACGCCGACACCCTGGCCGAACTCGACCGGATCTTCCCCGGCCCCGGGCCTTCCCCGGAGTCCTTTGCCTGGTAGGAGGCCGATGGGGGAGGGATCGTAGGCCCGATCGAGATGGTGTGACGCAGGTTACAGAGCCTCTCGAAATATCCGGGGACTTCCTGTCCGTTTAACCGAGCGGATCGACAATCGGGGAATCACTCCCCGGTTACCCGTCGGGTAGCGGCAGACAAGGGAAGGAGCCGGATCATGGGCAGCACACTCACCGACTGCGTCACCATCATCGACGTCGTCGAGGATCGGGGTCCGAAGCTTCGCGCCGATGCCCGACGCAATCGCGAGCGGATCATCGCCGCGGCCCGCGAGATGTACGTCGAACACGGCGCCGAGGTGCCGTTCGACGAGGTCGCGCGGCGCGCGGGGGTCGGCAACGCGACCCTGTACCGCCACTTCGCCGACCGCGGCGAACTCGCTCACCGGGTGATCCTCTCCGTACTGGAGCGCATCACCGAGCACGGCGAGCGCGCCGCGGCCGAGGAGTCGCGGGCCTTCACGGCCCTGCGACGCTTCGCGCACGCCGCGACGGAGGAGCGGATCGGGGCGCTGTGCACGCTGATGTCCGACACCGTGGACAAGGCGCACCCCGAGCTGATCGCGGCCCGGAACCGCCTGGAGGACCTGGTCGAGTCGTTGATGACACGAGCTCGCGCCGAGGGCCTGCTGCGCACCGACATCGGCTCGGGCGACCTGCTGGTCGCGATCACCCAACTCACCCGACCGCTGCCCGGGATGGGCGGCTGCGTGGCGAACGACGCCTTCGCGCACCGGCACCTCGACGTGCTGCTCGACGGCCTGCGCGCACCGGACCCCACTCCGCTCTCCGGCGCCGTCGTGACGATCCGAGACCTGGACCACCTGAAGAAGGAGGGCGAGGCCCGGCCGACCCGGTCCTGACGTGCCCCAACGACTTCCGCGTGTCCCCGACCGTCTCGTGTCCGCCCCGCGGCCGCGTACCGACGACCTCTGCTTGTGAGCGCGTACCGACAGCGACCGGTCGCGTGACCACGTACCGATAACGAATCTCGCACCTGCCGCTCGCCTCCTCCGCGCGAGCGAGGGCGCGCACCGTCCATTCCGCGATGCCCACCGTCGCGTCACACCCCCCAAGAGTGAGTACTTCCATGTCTCAAACCGCTCCGGCCGTGTCCGCCGCCCCCGACCCCAGGCGCTGGAAAGCGCTCATCTTCATCGCGATCGCCCAGCTGATGGTCGTCCTCGACGGCACGATCGTGAACATCGCGCTGCCGTCCGCCCAGACCGACCTGGGCATCTCCGACGGCAACAAACAATGGGTGATCACCGCGTACGCCCTCGCCTTCGGCGGCCTGCTGCTGTTCGGCGGCCGGATCGCCGACCTGTGGGGTCGGCGCCGTACCTTCATCGTCGGCCTGATCGGCTTCGCCGCGGCCTCCGCGCTGGGCGGCATAGCCCAGAACAGCGGCCTGCTCCTGGGCGCCCGCGCGCTCCAGGGCATCTTCGGCGCGCTGCTCGCCCCGTCCGCACTGTCCCTGCTCGCGGTGATGTTCACCGACGCCAAGGAACGTGCCAAGGCGTTCGGCATCTTCGGCGCGATCGCCGGTGGTGGTGGCGCGGTCGGCCTGATCCTGGGCGGCGTGCTCACCGAGTACATGAACTGGCGCTGGACGTTCTTCGTCAACATCCCGTTCGCCGTGGTCGCCGCGACCGGTGCGGTCATGGTCATCCGCGAACCCGCCGGCGCCCGCAACCGTTCGCCGCTGGACATCCCCGGCGTGCTGCTGTCCTCGCTCGGCCTCGGCACCCTGGTGTACGCCTTCACCCGCGCCGAGAGCCACGGCTGGGGCGCGGGCAGCACGATCGGCCTGTTCATCGCCGCCGCGGTGCTCCTCCTGGCGTTCGTCGCGGTCGAGGCGCGGGTCAAGGCCCCGCTGCTGCCGCTGCGGGTGGTCGCCGAGCGCAACCGGGCCGGCATCTACCTCTCGCTCGGCCTCGCGATCATCGCGATGTTCGGCATGTTCCTGTTCCTCACCTACTACCTCCAGATCGTCAAGGGCTTCTCGCCGGTCAAGACCGGCCTGGCGTTCCTGCCGATGATCGCGGGCATGATCACCGGCTCCACCCAGATCGGCGCGCGGCTGATGACCCGGGTGCCGGCCCGACTGCTGATGGGTCCGGGCTTCCTGACCGCGGGCATCGGCATGCTGATGCTGACCCAGATCGAGGTCGGCAGCTCCTACGCCGGGCTGATCCTGCCCGCGCAGATCCTGCTCGGCCTGGGCATGGGTACCGCGTTCATGCCGGCGATGAGCCTGGCCACCTACGGTGTGCAGCCTCGGGACGCGGGCGTCGCCTCGGCGATGGTCAACACCTCGCAGCAGGTCGGCGGCGCGATCGGTACGGCGCTGCTGAACACCATCGCGGCGAGCGCGACCACGTCCTACGTGGCCTCGCACGCGGTCGGCTCCGGCGGCCTGGAGCAGCTGAAGATGCAGGCCATGGTGCACGGCTTCGCCACCGCGATCTGGTGGGCGGTCGGGATCCTGGCGCTGGCGTCGGCGATCGCGTTCACGTTCATCACCGTCGGGCACGGCGACAGCAAGCCGGTCGCGTCGGGCGGCAAGGACGGGGAGGCGGACGCGGACGCGGACGAGATCGCGGTGCCGGTGCTGGTGCACTGATCGCGCGGTACGTGAACCGCGGTACGTAGTGGAGGGCCCCATCGCCGAATCGGCGGTGGGGCCCTCGTCGTTCGTGCGGGCGAGCCCTATCGGGTCGGGCGTTCGTCGCGCGGCGGCGGCGATGGGCCCGCCGGGCCCACCGGGTGGACCGCGTCGTCGAGCGGGAGCGGCAGGCCCGCGCAGATCGTGGTGGTCGGACGCAGGCCGCGGACGAGATAGTCGGTGATCCGGGCGTCGACGCAGGCGTTGCCGTCGTCGAAGGCGATGTGGTCGCCGGCGTCCCGGACGAAGACCATCGGCTGGTGCGCCGTCGCGGCGGCGGCGAGGGCGCCCTCGGCGGGGGTGGCCGGGTCGAGTTGGTTCTGGACGAGGAGCATCCTCGGAAGTCTGGCCGGGTCCGGGACGGCCGGGTGTGCGGTCGTGAACGGGTAGGCGGCGCAGGGCTGTTCGGTGGCGAGCGAGCCGACGAGCGGGTAGCGCGCGGCGAGGCGGTCGCCCGTGGCCACCCAGTGGGCGGGATCGTCGGCCCAACGGCCGTCGCCGCACCGGATCGCCCAGTGCGCCCCGCTCTCCGGCACGCCGACCGGCACCCTCGGCGGGGCCAGCAGTGCCGGCGCCCGCGCCGGATCGTCCCGCAACTCCCGCAACCGCTCGGCCCATTGCGGCCAACCGCCCGCGTCGTACAGGACGTTCGCCTGCATCGCGTCGAAGGCGGTGCCGCGCTCGTGCTCGGCGACGGCGGCCCGCAACTCGTCGTACGCGGCGCGCGCCGCCTCGATGTCGTCGCCGAATCCGTACCGGTCGTCGTGGCGCGCGAGCCAGGGCAGGAACTGTACGTCGAAGCGCCGTTGCAGGCCGCGCGCCCACGCGTCGACGAAGACCTCCTCGGGGTCGGCCGACCAGTCCATCGTCGAATCCAGCACGAACCGGTCCACGCGGGAGCGGAATCGGTCCGCGTACCACGCGCCCAGCAAAGTGCCGTAGGAGAAGCCGAGATAGTCGATCCGGCGCTCGCCGAGCACGGCCCGGATCAGGTCCAGGTCCCGCGCGGTCTGGTCGGTGGTCACGTACGGTGCGAACACCGCGCCCGCGCAGGCCAGTCCGACCAGGCGCGCGTCGGCGAACTGGCGGGCTGTGTTGGCCGGCGAACGGTCGCGGGTGTCGGCGACGGGCTCGTACCGGGACCAGTCGACGCCGCAGTCCACACTCGTCGAGGGCGCGACGCCGCGGGGCGCGAAGCCGATGATGTCGTGGGTCCGCAGCAGATCCGGCTGTGCCTCGGCGACGCGCGTGGCCAGGGCGGAGCCGTCGGTGCCGGGGCCGCCGGGGTTGACGAGGAGCACGCCGCGCCGGGCGGGGCCACCGGTGGCGGGCACGCGGGTGACCCGGAGGGTGATGGTGCCCTTGGCGCGGTCGTACCAGTCGAGCGGGGCGCGCAGGTCGGCGCAGTAGGTCACGGGGTGTGCGGGTTCGGCGGGGCGATACCAGTCGCAGACCTGCCACCGAGGGCGCTGCGCCCCGAGGGCCCCGTACGGATTCACCGGCTCGGCACCGCCGTCCGCCCGCGCGTTGGTCCCCACGAGCATGCCGGCGACCCCGGCGAGCAACACCGCCCCCGTCACGACGAGGCGCCCACCCGGCAGCGACACCCGGCGACGCCCGAAGCACACCACCGACGGCACGACCGACGAGGGACGGATCGGGGGCATGGGGCTCCAGGTGGGCGGGCGGATGCGGCCAACGGTAGGGCCCCGCCGGGGCGTGGTATATCACCCGACTGTGTGGCCTCGAACCCCCCGAAGCAAGCGGTCACAGGGCCGGTCGGCCACCCCGAAGCGTTTGCGGCTCGTGGCCCTCGTGGCCCTCGTTGCCCTGGTGGTCGGGGCGGGTCGGTGCAGTCCACGACCCTTCGGGGGGTGGGGGCAGGCCCACCCCCGTTCGGCCCGCCTTCCCCATGTTCGGGGGCTTCCGGGCTCCGTAGCGTCGTGGATATCGAATCCGATGTTCATTTCTTTGCGGGAGGCACCATGTTCGGGCGAGGCAAGCGAGGCGACCGGCGGGCGCGGACGGGACCCGTCGTACCTCCCCGCCCGGACCACGACGCGTTCGGCACGCCGCCGCACCCGTCGTACCCGTTGCACACCCCCCGCACCCACGCCTCCGCCGTCCGGCTCGAAGCCGTCGCCAAGGCGTACGGGCGCGGTGCCGAGGCGGTGCACGCACTGCGCGGGGTCGACCTCGACATCCCCCGGGGCACCTTCACGGCCGTCATGGGCCCCTCCGGCTCCGGGAAGAGCACCTTCCTGCACTGCGCCGCCGGGCTCGACAAGCCCGACTCGGGGCGGGTGCTGCTGGGGGACGACGACCTCACCGCGATGAACGAGAACCAGCTCACCCGGCTGCGCCGGACCCGGCTCGGCTTCGTGTTCCAGGCGTTCAACCTGCTGCCGTCGCTGACCGTGGAGAAGAACGTACTGCTCCCGCTGCGGCTCGCGGGACAGCGGCCGGAACGCGGCCGGGCCGCCGAGATGTTGGGCATGGTCGGACTGCACGAGCACGCCGGCCGCCGACCCGCGCAACTGTCCGGCGGCCAGCAGCAGCGCGTCGCCATCGCCCGCGCCCTGGTCACCCGGCCCGACGTGCTGTTCGCCGACGAGCCGACCGGCGCGCTCGACACCACCACCGCCGCCGAGGTGTTGGCGCTGCTGCGCCGGGCCGTGGACGACACCGGTGCCACCGTCGTGATGGTCACCCACGACCCGGTCGCCGCCTCCTACGCGGACCGGGTCGTCTTCCTGGCCGAGGGCAACCTCGCCGGGGAGCTGTACCGGCCGACCCCCGAGGCGATCGCGGCCCGGATGGTCGGCCTGTCCCGGCCCGCCCGTGTCCAGGGGCGGGCCGCCTGATGGGCCGTCCCAACGGGCTCGCCCGCACCTCCGTCCGCTTTCGGCCCGCCTCGTTCGCCGGCTCCTTCGTCGCCCTGCTGTTCGCCGCCATGCTCGTCACGATGTGCGGGATCTTCCTGGAGAGCGGAATCCGCGCCCACGTGCCGGCCGGCCGCTACGCCGACGCCCCCATCGTGGTCGCCGGGCCGACCGGCACCAGCAAGACCTTCGGCAGCGGCGAGGACAAGGAGAACGTGACCGTCGCGCTGCCCGAGCGGGCCCGCGTCGACGCCGCGCTCGCCGCCCGGATCGCGGCCGTACCCGGTGTCGCCGCGGTCCTGCCCGACCTCACCTTCCCCGCCCAGACGCCCACCGCCGTACTCGACGCGCCCCCCTGGTCCGCCGCCCGCCTGGCCGGCACCCCGCACGACGGCGCCGCGCCGCGGCCCGGCGAAGCGGTACTGACCACCGAGGCCGCGCAGCGGATCGGCGCCGGCGCGACCGCCGGCGGCACGGTCCGGGTGACCACGCCCGCCGGCGAGGTCCCGCTGCGCGTGTCGGCCGTACTCCCCGGCACCGGCGTCCGGCTCTACGTCGCCGACACCGAGGCCGCGCGCCTGGCGGGCAACCCCGACAAGGTGACCGCGTTCGGCGTACTGCTCGTCGACCACACCTCGACCGGCAAGGTCGCCGGCGAGTTGCGCAAGGCGCTGAAGGGCACCGGCGCCGAGGTCCGCACCGGCGACGGGCGCGGCGAGGTGGAACACCCCGGCCTGGGCGACACCAAGGAACTGCTCATCGGCGTCGGCGCGTCCTTCGGCGGCATCGTCGCCGCGGTCGCGGTATTCGTGGTGGCCGGCTCCACCTCGCTGTCCGTGGCCCAGCGCCGCCGCGACTTCGCCCTGCTGCGCGCGGTCGGCGCCACCCCCTGGCAGATCCGCCGGATGATCGCCACCGAGACCGTGATGGTCTCCCTGCTCGCGGGCCTGGCCGGCGTGTTCCCCGGGACGCTGCTCGCCCGCTGGTGGTTCGACACCATGGTCGGCCGCGGCATGATCGAGGACGGCGTCACCCTCGCCGTCGGCCCGGTCCCGATGCTGATCGCGGTCGGCGCGGGCGTGCTCTCCGCGCTGCTCGCCGGCCTGATGGCGGCGCGCGCCAGTGCGCGGACCAAGCCGACCGAGGCGCTGGGCGAGGCGGGTGTCGAGCGGGCCCGGGTCGGCTGGGTCCGACTGGTCCTGGGCGTCGCCGCGCTGGCCGGCGGCGGCGTACTCTCCGGCGTCGCCATGAAGGCCACCGGTGACCAGGCCGTCGGTGCGGCGGGCGGCGTGATCATGCTGTTCATGCTCGGCGTCGGACTGCTCGGCCCGCTGATCGCCCACCTGTTCGTGTACGCGACCGGATTCCTCCTGCGCCTGTTCGGCGCCCCCGGTCGGCTCGCCTTCGACAACGCCCGCACCAACTCGCGCCGGCTCGCCTCGGCGATCACCCCGATTACCCTCACCGTCGCCTTCGCGACCACGCTGATGTTCATGTTCGCCGCGCAGGACCACTACAGCGAGAAGCAGTCCAAGGCCGCCTTGACCGCCGACCGGGTGATCGGCGGACCCGGATTCCCGGCCGGCACCACCACCGAGATCGCCCGCGTGCCCGGGGTCGCCGCGGTGACCTCCGTACTGACCACCAACGTGGTCATGGCCGGCTCCGACGACCTGCGGAAGTATGCGACCCAGGGCATCGGCGGCACCGACACCGACCTGGCCCGCGTGCTCGACCTGGGGGTACGTGCCGGCAGCACCGACGCGCTGCGCCCCGGCGCAGCGCAGCCGCCCGGCGGCGCGGTGGCGATGGACCGGCTCACCGCAGACACGGTCAAGGCCCGGCTCGGCAAGCCGATCGAGATCCGGCTCGGCGACGGCACCCGGATCAAGCCGACGCTGGTCGCCACCTACGACCGCGGCCTGGGTACCGCCGCCGTCACCCTCCCGCGCGCCACCGTGGAACACCACGTCGACGCCGCCCTGGACACCCGCCTGCTGGTACGCCTCGCCGACCGGGCCGACCCGGCCGCCGTGGATGCCGCACTCGCCAAGTTCGCGCGGGCCCACCCCGACACCCGGATCTCCGACCGGGCCGGCTACGCTGCGGAACGCGACCAGGACCGCGAGACCAACAAGTGGACCAACCAGGTGATGCTGGTCGTCCTCGCGGGCTTCGCGACCATCGCCGCGGTCAACACGATGATCGTGTCCACCGTCGCCCGGCGCCGCGAACTCGGCCTGATGCGGATGATCGGCAGCACCCGCACCCAGGTCCGCGCGGTCGTCCGCGGCGAGGCCGCCCTGGTCGGGGTGATCGGGCTCGCGCTCGGCCTGACCATCGCGATGATCACCCTCGTCCCGTTCGGCAAGGGCGCGTTCGGCGAGAGCACCCCCTACGTACCGGTCCCGCTGCTCCTGGGAATCAGCGCCGCCGCCCTGCTCCTGGCGCCGCTGTCGGTCGCCCCGATCACCCGGCGGCTCCTGCGCGTCGAACCGATCGACGCGGTGGGCGCGAAGGAGTAGGGGAAACACACACCGGGTGGTCGGGAAAAGCCGGGGAAACACACCGGCTGACGGGGAGCGCCGAGTCCGGCGCTCCCCGTCAGCCGTGTTCAGCATCCGGCCCCGCGTTCACCGTCCGCCCCGCCCCACCGCCCCCACCCGCTTGACCGTGCGGATGACCGGCGCCGTCTCCACCGCGTCGATGCCCGGCAGCGCGCCGATCCGGTCGGCGAGGTAGTCGTACAGCGCCTCGTCGCCGGCGCACAGCACGGTGGCGTACAGGTTGGTGCGGCCCGTGGTCACCGCCGCGTAGGCCACCTCGGGGTGGTCGGCGAGCGCGGCGCCGGTGGCCGCCAGATACGCGGGCCGCACCGACATCCACATCGTGGTCGCCGTCGGATTGCCCAGCGGGCGCTCGTCCACCTCCAGGTCGAAGAACAACGCGCTGGCCCCTCGCAGCTGTGCGATCCGGCGGCGCACCGTGGACTCGTGTCGGCGGACCTCGACGGCGAGCGCGGCGTGCGACGCGCGCCCGTCCCGGCCCAGCGCGGCGACCAGGGCGTGGTCGAACGCGCTCAGCTCCACCGGCGCCGTCCACGTGGTCGGCGGCGGGAACCCGGAGGCGAGCGCGTCCCGCCGAGCCCGGTCCAGGGCCGGTCGGCCGAGTACCCACGCGGGGCCGTCCCAGGAGGAGGGGCCGCCCTTGAACATGCGCAACAACCGATGCGCGTTGATCGAGAGCGCCCGCCGCGCGGCCGGGATCCGGTCCAGCAGCAACGCGCCCCGACCACCGCGATCGACCCGCGCCTGGCGCCGGAGCGGCGGGAGGCGGGGGATCTGTCGATGGGCGTCGTGCTGATCGACGCGTGCAAACCCTTCGCCTGGAAGGACCGGTTTCCGGCGGCGAACCGCTTCGACGAGGCGACCCGCGAGTCGCTGCGTCGGCGCTGGAAGGGAGTCCTGCCCCTGTGACCAGCCCTCCGACTCCTCGGGAGCCCGCCGTGTCGACCGTTGCCCCCGCCCGCCTGGTCGTCGGGATCACCGGCGCCACCGGCGCGCCGATCGCCGTTCGTCTTCTGGAGGTATTGCGTGAGCTGCCGCAGGTGGAGGCCCATCTCAACTCGCCGATGTCACACACCGGTTCGGGGAGTTGGGGGCGACCGTCTCGTCCGGGTCGTATCCGGTGTCGGGCATGGTCGTGGTCCCGTGCAGCATGAAGACGCTCGCGGCGATCCGGCACGGCTTCGCCGACAATCTGATCACCCGCGCGGCGGACGTCACGCTCAAGGAGCGCCGACCGCTGGTCCTGGTGCCCCGGGAGACGCCGTTGAGCGAGATCCATCTGGAGAACATGCTCGCCCTGGCCCGGATGGGTGCGCGGATCGTGCCGCCGATGCCGGCGTTCTACGACAACCCGGGCGGCGTCGCCGACATCGTCGACCACATCGTGATGCGGGTGCTGGACCAACTGGGGTTGCCCCCGTGGGGAGACGGATCCCGCCGAGCGGTGGCCGGGGCTGGGCGACGTGCGCGGTCGGGACTGACCCGGGGGGCGGCGAGGTACGGGCACTCCTCGCCGCCCCCCGGGCGGTCAGCGGAAGACGCCGGTGTGGCCGAGCGAGTAGCGGCCCGGCTGCGGGTAGACGCACAGGCCGTGCGGGCCCACGCCGACCGGGATCCGGGCGAGCAGTTTCCCGTCCGTGGTGTCGATCGCGTACACCTCCGCGTTGTAGCGCCCGCTGAGCCACAACACCTTGCCGTCGGCGGACACCCCGCCCATGTCCGGGCTGCCGCCGCCGGGGAGTTGCCACTTGGCGGTGAGCGCGCCGGTGGCGAAGTCGAGCACCGAGATCGAGCCCTCGCCCCGGTTGGAGATGTACAGGCTCTTCGAGTCGCGGCTGGGGTACAGGCCGTGCGCGCCCTTGCCGGTGCGCAGCCGGGTCGGGGTGTTGAAGGTGTCGCCGTCGAGCACCCACACGCCGTCGGCCATCATGTCGGCGATGTACCAGGTCTTGCCGTCGGGGGAGATCTTGACGTCCTGCGGCATCGAGCCCGACAGCGGGATCTTTTGCTTGGCCACCACCTTCATCTCGGCGGTGTCGACCTTGAGCAGTTCGCCGGAGAACTCGCAGGAGACGATGAAGTACTTGCCGTCGGGGGAGAAGTCCGCGTGGTTGACGCCCGCGCACTGGCTCGGCTCCGCCTTGACCACGGCCATCGTGTGCGCGTCGCGGAAGACCAACTGGCGGTCCATCGACGCCATCACGACCGCGTACTTGCCGTCCGGGGTGAAGTAGAGGTTGTACGGGTCGTCCACCGGCACCGGCGTGCCGGCCTTGCCGGTGGCCGGGTCGAGCGGGGTGAGCGTGTCGCCGAGGTCGTTGTTGACCCACAACGTCTTCAAGTCCCAGGAGGGCACCACGTGTTGCGGTTGGTGCCCGACCTTGATCGTCTCGATCACCTTGTAGGTGGCCGGGTCGATCACGCTCACCGTGTTCGACTCGGTGTTGGGTACGTACACCCGCGACGGGAAACCCTTGACCGCGTCGGCGAGCATGCCGGGGCGGTCGGCGGCGTACAGGTCGTGCGGGTCCAGCGGCGGCGGCATGCCGGGCAGCAGGTTGGCCGGTTCGGGGGCCGGCTGCGCGGGGACCGGGGCGGCCTCCACCGGCGCGGCGGAGGTCTTGATCGGGGCGGGCTTCGCCGGGGTGTCCGTCGACGACCCGCACGCGGCGGAGGCGACCAGACAGCAGCCGGCCAGGAACAGCGCGATGCGGCCGGGGCGGCGGCGGGTGGGGGAGAGGTGAGTGGTCATCAGGTGACGAGCTCCGACATCGTGACCGCCCGCAGTCCGCGGGTGCGTAGGCCGTCGAGGATGGCGGGCATCGCGGCTACGGTGCCCGGGTGTCCGAAGTGCAGGCTGACCACCGAGCCGGGTCGCACCCCGTCGAGCACGGCGCGGGTGACGGCGGTGGGGCCGGGGTCGGTGAAATCCAGTGAGTCCAGGTCGTAGCCCAGGCAGTGGGCGTATCCGGCGCGCCGGGCCTGGGCGGCGACGACGGGCGTACAGTCCTCGGCCCGGGAGGGCCGGAACCAGCGTCCGATCGAGCCGGTGAGCCGCCTGAGCCGGTCGGCGCAGTCGGTGATCTCGGCGTAGGTGCGTTCGGCGGACATCGCGGAGATGTCGCCGTGGTTCATCGTGTGGTTACCCAGTTCGTGCCCACCGGCCAACACCCGCCCGGCCATGTGCGGTTGTTCGTCCAGCCACGACCCCACGGCCAGGACCGTCCCGCGCGCGCCGGCCGCCTCCAGGAGGCCGAGCAGCGCCTCGGCGCTCTCCGCACTGCCCTGACCGTGGAAGGTCAGCGCCACATTGGGCCGATCGGCGGGGCCGGAGGCGACGTGGAACGGCAGGTCGGCGGGCAGCGGCGGCGGTTCGGGAGCGGCGCCGGTGCCGGCGATGGGGCCGGAAGGCGCGCTCGGGGCCGAGGTGTTGCCGCCGGATGCGGCGGCGGGGGAGCGGGCCGCCGAGGGGTGGGAGTCGTCGCCGCAGCCGCTCACGGCCGCGCCGAGCGCGGCCGCTCCGGCGAGACGTCGAAGCACGCTTCGGCGATCCAGAGGCATCACCCTCGCGACCTTACGGGCCGAAACCGGGAACGAACGGTATGTACGCGTTCGATTACCATACGTGTCGCGAGGTGGGGGTGCGGCAGGTGGATGGGGCATGGGGCGGGGGCGTGGGGCGGCGCCCGGCCGGAGCGTTCCGTGCGTTGCCGCCGGCCGGGTCGCGTACCGGACCCTGGCCCGAGGTGGACGGCCTCGGGGTGGGTGGGGTCCGGCGGACGATCAGTCGTGCAGCTTGTGCAGCCAGAGGCCGACGCCCACGCCATTGCCGGTCAACACGCACACGTGGTTGTCGAACTTGCCGCGGTCGGCGTTCACCGCCGCGGTGCCCGCCTTGTTGCAGTTGTCGTAGGTCCAGTACCAGGTCTGGTATTCCCAGCAGGGTGTGTGGTTGCTGTTGTTCGAACAGTTCGGTGCCGGCTCGGTGTCGGCCGGGCGGCTCGGTGCCGCGGGGGCGTTGCGTTCGGCGGCGTGGGCCGTGGTCACCACGGCCCCGAACCCGCCGAGCGCGGCCGTTGTGGCGAGCACGGCGACCGCCGTGCGCGCAGGCATCTTCATCGCTGGGTCCTCTTCCCTCGGTGCGGGCCGCACACCCCACGCGGCGGCGCCGCTGTCGTTCGCGGAGGGCGGGCAGGCCCTCCGGGGCCGGGCCTACCCAGGTGAACGCCCGGGACGACCTCGGAGCGGGAATGCCACTCCGATGGCGTAAGGGGCTCGTCGGGCGGTCCGGAACGCGGGTTCGAGCGGGTGGGTGGGACGGAGGTGGGAGCGTGCGGTTGGGCGCGCCCTAGGTGTGAGGCGGGAGGCGGCGTCGGGTCGACGCCGCCTCCCGCTTCGGGTGCGCGCCGCGATCCGGGCCTGGCTACGCCTCGCCCGGGAGTGTCCCGTCGTACGCGCGCAGCACGTTCAGTGCGTCGATGGTGATCGCCGGGCGGGCCTCGGCGCGGACCGTGGGCGACCACTCCGCCCAGCGCAGCGGCCAACCGCCGTCCTCCTCCTGCGCGGCGGCCAGTGCGCGCAGGCCCCGGCGCAGTTCGGCGTCGGTGAACCACTCGCGCGCCAGGCTCTCTGGGTGCGGCGCGAAGTCGTGCGGCAGGTGGTACTCGCCGACGGCGTAGCCCGGGGCGAGCCGGGTCTGCTCCGGATGGGCCGGGTCGAGCAGCACCAGCCGCTGCTCGCGCACCAGTTCGCCCAATCGGCGTGCCTGCGTCCGGGCCCACCGCCGGTCCGGGACGCCGTCGAGGAAGGTCACCGCGGCCTCGACCTCGTACGGGTGGGTGGTCCGCAACTCCTCGATGGTGGTGCGGCAGAACTCGGTCGCGGCCGGCAGCCACGGGTGTTCGACGCCGGCGCGCAGCAGCGGGCCGACGATCCAGCCGGTCGGGATCAGCCCAGGGACCGGCGGGTCCGGCACGATCAGCCACGGGGGGTGCGGGTAGTCGCGCAGCCCGGGCAGGGCCGGCGGCACGCCGCCCGCGTCGCCGGCCACGCCCGCCAGCCAGTCGCACAGGCGGGCCGTGTCCGGGCCGTGCAGCGCGTCCGCCTCGGCCAGGATCGGCATCGTGGTGCGCAGCGTGGCCGGTTGCGACTCGGGCCCGCGCACGTCGGGTTCCAGGCCGTACGCGTAGGCACCGTCGGGGGTGCGATATCCGGCCAGGGCGGCGAGCAGTCCGGCCCGATCGGGCTCGGCCCGAGCCGTGCGTTCGCCGTCGGCCCCCGGCTCGGCCGGCTTGCCGGTGCCGAACAGGTAGGCGAATCGGCGCTGTTCCAGTACGCGGCCCGAGGCCCACAGGAAACGTTCGGCCCGGTCGATCATGTCGTTCGTGATCCACTCCATGGTTCGACGCTAGGCGTGCGGATGCGTCGGGTATTGAACGAATCGGACATCGGCGTGCCGTCGGCCCGCTGCGTGGCCGGGGCGTGTCGGGACGTGGGCCCGGTGATGACGGTTGGTGGAATTTGCCCGTGCGGGGGTTGGCCCGCGCCCCGTACGCCGGCCACGGTGGGCAGGTCGGACTCACCCATCTCGTTCGGGGGATTGCTCGTGTTCGCTCGATCTCGTACCCATCGTCTGCGTCGATTCGTGCTGACCGGGGCGGTGCTCGCCGTCGCGGCGGGACTGGCCGGCCCGGCCTCGGCGGCGCGGGCGGCCGAGGCCGCCGGGTCCGCCGACTCGGCCGCGGCGACCACGGGAGCGCACGGCACCTTCTCGGTGCACCGCGACGGGCGCCCCGTGGTGGTCCCGTTCCGGACCGGGCGCGACGGCGAGGCGCTGGTGACGCTGACCGTGGCGGCGCCGGGCGTGGACTGGGGCAAGGCGGGTGCGGAGTCGGCGGTGGTGCAGCTGTTCGTGGACGGCCGGCCCGCCGGTGACGTGGTGGTCTTCGGCGCCACGCCCACCGAGCGCGGCTTCGCGCTGGGCGCGCTGCGCAAGGGCCGGCACGAGCTGAGCATCCGCTTCGCGGCCGACCGGTCGTCGCCGGCCGGGTCGGTGGTGCACGTCTCCCGGCTGCGGACGCGGACGATCGCGACCGGGGACCGGGAGCACGCGGTCGCCGCGAACGCGCCGGTCCTGTACGGCCGGAACATCCCGGGCGCGCCGGGCGGCGCGACCGGTCCGTTCCAGAACGCGGTCACCGACACCCCGGTGCTGGCCTGGTACCAGGAGGCCCCGGCGGCGACCGCCGGGCACCGGGTGTTGACCTACACGATCGTGTGGAGCAACGAGGACGGCGGCACCTCGACGCCGGCGCTGATGGCCCGCTGGGGTCGGACCACCGACATCGAGTGGGCGTACCGGGTCGAGGTGGACCGGGGCGGCCGGGCGGTGCCGGGCACGGCGTTCTTCCAGTCGCCGAACCACGGCACGACGCCGTTCGCCGGGCGCTACGAGGACGGCCATCCGCTGTTGCAGACCTGCACGTTGAACAACAACCTGTGCGACGTGGTGGACGACCCGATGCGGTTCGCGCCAGCGGCGGTGGAACGGTTGGCGGACCCGACCCGGACCGCGCGCGAGGAGATGGTGGACCGGCATCCGTGGGTGTATCCGGTGATGGTCCGGGAGATGCGGCGCGAGGGCCGGGTGGTGGCCGACCCGCCGGCCGACACGACCACGCTGATCGCCGACCCGACGGACTACCTGTACGCGGTGATCCGCAAGACCACGTCGGAGCCGCCGGCGGGCGCGGCCGGGTGGAACGGTGTCGCGCTGGGTGTGCGGGTCAAGGGCGACCCGACGCTGTACCGCTCGGATCGCGGGCGGGTGGACTGGTCGTTGCAGCGCGACGATCCGGCGGCGACGACGGTACGGCTGCCGCACGGGACGCAGGCGTCGGACATCGTCGAGGTGGTGGCGATCCGTACCGTCGCGGGCGTCGACCCGGGCAGCACGATCACGGTGAACGGGATCAACCGGGCGTTCCTGCTCGGTCGGGACGACCGGCCCGGGCGGGCGGTGCCGGTCCACCCGAAGGCGGTGACGCTGACCGCGGCGGCGCCGGAGGCGGTGTTGTACCGCCGGTGATCCCGATCCCGGGCCGGATCGGCCGGCGGCGCCGGATCGCCGGATCGCCGGGTCCCGGGAACACCGGGTTCCGGCCGGGCTTGATGAGGTGTTCTCAAGCCGCGGCCGGACGCCGGTGCCGCGCTCCGCGACGGGCGCGGCACCGGGAACCTCCGGGCGCCGGACGGGATTCGATCCCGTCCGGCGCCCGGCGCGTACCTGTCGTGGGTGCGTTCTGCTCGGCGGACCGGGTGCGAAGTGGTGGTTGAGGGTGCGCCGTTGCGGTTCCGGTGGCGCGATTCGCCGCTTCTTCGCTTCTTCTTCGTCTGGGCGCCACGAGTCGCCTCCCCGCGCATCATGTGGTGCGGGACAGGGTGTGGGCGTCGACGATCGAGGGTCGTCGAACGGAGCGAGAAGGAGACGTCCATGTCCGGATGGAAGACCGTCACGGCCGCGATCCTGGCCGGGGCGGCGGTCGTTGCCGCGCCGGGAGTGGCCGCCGCGGCGGACCGCCACGGAAATCACCACAGGACCTTCGACCTACAGGCGCACCGCGGCGGTCTGGGCCTGACCGTGGAGAGCACCATCGCGTCCTTCGCCAAGGGCCTGGACCTGGGGGTCTCCACCCTCGAACTGGACGTCCAGATCACCGAGGACGGCCGGGCCGTGGTCACCCACGACCGCAAGGTCGACGGCCGCAAGTGTGCCGACACCGGACCCGTGCGGGCCGGTGACCCGGAGTTCCCCTACGTCGGGAAGTACGTCAACACGCTCACCCTCGACCAGGTCCGTACCCTCGACTGCGGGTCACGGCAGTTCCCGGGCTTCCCCGGCCAGACCACCTCGCCCGGCGCCCGAATGCCGCTGCTCACCGAGGTGTTCGACCTGGTCAACCGGCGGCACGCACGCGGCGTGAAGCTCAACGTGGAGACCAAGGTCGAGGCGGGCGCGCCGAACGAGACGGCGCCGCGCGAGCAGTTCGTGCAGACGGTGGCGCGCGAGGTGCGCCGGGCCGGGCTGTTGCGCCAGGTCACCATCCAAAGCTTCGACTGGGGCTCGCTGATGAGGATGCGTCAGGTCGAACCCCGGCTGCCGCTGGTCGCGTTGACCAACTACGACTTCCTCCAAGTCGGCAAGCCCGGCGCCTCGCCCTGGCTGGGCGGTCTGGACATCGACGACTTCGGCGGCGACCCGCTGCGGGCGATCGAGTCGTTCGGCGCGACCTCGTTCTCCCCGGTGCACGGCTTCCCGCAGGACGGCAAGGTGGGCGATCCGAACTACCGTCCCTACGTGACGCGGGCGATGGTCGACGAGGCACACCGACTGGGCATCAAGGTGGTGCCGTGGACGATCGACGACCCGGCCACCATGGCGAAGCTGATGGACGACGGCGTGGACGGGCTGATCACCGATTATCCGGACCGGTTGCGGGAGTTGATGGCGGCGCGGGGGCTGCCGCTGCCGAAGCGCTACCCCGCGCGGGGCTGACGCCGGGGAAGCGCCGCTCGCTCGGTGCGTGGCGGATACGGCCGCTTCGGCGGACGGTGCCCATCCGGCCGGCACCGTCCGCGCGGCGGGCATGGAACAGGGCCGGGCCCGTCGACGCGTGGTCGACGGGCCCGGCCCTGGAACTTCCCGGTTGTGCTCGGATCAGAGGTTGACGCCGTGCGCGCGCAGGTAGGTGACGGGGTTGATGCCGCTGCCGTAGTTCGGGGTGGTGCGGATCTCGAAGTGCAGGTGCGGGCCGGTCACGTTGCCGGTCGCGCCCGAGAGGCCGATCTGCTGACCGGTGCTCACCGTCTGGCCGGCGCGGACGCCGATGCTGGACAGGTGGGCGTACTGCGAGTACTTGCCGTCCGCGTGCTTGATGACGACCTCGTTGCCGTAGGCACCACCGTTGCCGGCGCTGACCACGGTGCCCGAGGTGATGGCCTTGACCGAGGTGCCGGTGCCGACCACGAAGTCCTGGCCGGTGTGGCTGCCGCTGGACCACATGGAGCCACCGGTGCCGAACGCGGTTCCCAGCGCGCCGTTCACCGGAGCGACGTAGCCGGAGGAGTTGACGGCGGTGCTGCCGGCCTTGGCCGAGGAGTCCTTGGCCACAACGGGGGCCTTCTCCTTGGTCACGGGCTTCGGCGCGACCTTGACCGACACGGAGGGCTTGGCCTCGGTCTTGGTCTCGACCTGGGCCTCGGTCTTGGTCTCGACCTTGGCCTCGGTCTTCGTGGCGGCCGCGGCCTTGCCGGAGAGCGAGAGCTTCTGGCCGACCAGGATCAGGTTCGGGTTGCCGCCGATGACGGACTTGTTGTCGGCGTACAGCTTGTGCCAGCCGCCCTCGACGTCCTTGGCCGCGGCGATCTTGGACAGGGTGTCGCCCTTGACCACGGAGTAGGTGGTGGTCGTGGCCGTGGTCTCGGCGGCCGGGACGACCTCGATCTTCGGGGCCTTCGGGGCCGGCGCGGACTCGACCGGCTTCTCGGCGACCTTCGGGGCGACCTTGACGGTGGCCTTGGTCGAGCCCGACTTGGCGTTGGGGGAGACGGCCGGAGCGGCGCCGCCACGGGTCAGGCCCGCGGGGCCCGAGGTGTTCGGCCACGCGCCGGGGCCCTGTACGGCGAGGACCTTCTCCGCGATGGCGATCTGCTGGTCCTTGGTGGCCAGGTCCGCACGCGGGGCGTACTGCTGACCGCCGAACTCGTTCCAGGTGCTCTGCGTGAACTGCAGGCCACCGTAGAAACCGTTGCCGGTGTTGATGTGCCAGTTGCCCGAGCTCTCGCCCATGGCGACCTTGTCCCAGACGGAGACCGGGGCGGCGGTGGCGGAGGTGGCGAAGCCGGTGATCAGCGGGGCGGCGACGATGGCGCCGGCCATGCCGAGGGTGAGCGCGAGGCGCGCGTTCTTGGGCTTGCGGGCAGGGGTGATGAACGACTGCACGAAGATTTTTCCTTCTCCCACGCCTACGAAGTGAGCTGTCGGATTCGGGCTGGAGAGTCTCGCCCGGCCGGCGTCGACTCCTCGGGTATCGAGGAGGCGGGCACGGCTTCACCCCAAGCCGTCGTTATCGAACGTCCGCGACATGCGGACGCCCGGGACGGCATTCCACTTGGTTCCCCCGCTCCTGCCTTTCGGGTTTCGTACCGTGGCCTCTCCGGCGGCAGGATTCGGCGAACCGGGAGACACATTCCGCCGAACACCGGACCGGTGCGGCGAAGCACCAAGCTACGCATACACCCGACTCGGATCCAAACATCACGTTTCGCCGAAACCGAAGATTCGGGTCGGAAGGGTGGAATTCCGGGACCGAAAGTCCCGAAGCGTCCACGCATTGTGCCCGGGACCTTGAGCGGAGAGTGATGCGGGAATTGCAGGGAGTCAGAATCGTGGAAACTCGGTTCACGGTGCGTGCGAGTTTCTGACAATCGGTACGCGGGATGTGACGTGCGCCACGGGGTTTGTCGAAAACGACAGTCTCGGGACGGTGGAAAACGGGTCGAAATGGGGCTCGACCTGCCCGTTTATGGGAGGCGGCGAGGGCGAAGGGCGTGCGTGTTGTGGTGTGGGCACTCGGCGGGATGGCTCCGTTCGAACCGGGTGGCGCGGTGGAGCGCTTCGGTCTGACCCGCCCCGAATGGGGTGATTTGCCCGTACATGAACTGCGGGTGATCGTGTCGGGCGGCGCCCGCCGGGGTCCTCATCCACTGAGCGTCAGCCGAACCGACTCGGGCAGCGGCTGTCCCGCACCGGCAGCCCGATTCGCGGGCGCGGGTATCGCACCGGGACCGGGCAGGCTTGGCGCCTGGTCCGACCATCCCGATGCCGACCGGATGGGTCCGGCCGCGGCCGGGACGGTGGCGGTACCGGTCGCGCGAGAATCGCGTCTCACGGGCTGACGAGCCCCTGAAGCACCTGGAACGCGACGGCGACCACCAGCGCGTTGTAGAAGTAGGCGATGACGGTGTGAACGAGCACGATCCGCCGCATCCGCACACCGACGACTTCGACATCGCTGGTCGCGAACGACGTGGCGAGCGTGAACGAGAAGTACGCGAAACTCAGGAACGACGGCGTCGTGCCCTCGGGGAACCGAAGGTCGCCGTGCCCGCCGGTGACGTCGATGACGAGGTAGATCTGCGCGAAGCCGACCTGCATCAGCGCCCACGACAGGATCACTCCGAGCGAAGCGGCGACCGTCAGTCCGAGATCACGATGACCGCCGACGACCTGGTCCTTCGCAAGCAGAGCCGTCACCGCCGACACGGCGCCGGTCGTCCCCGCGAGCAGCGGCGCGATCCACGACCACCGGGCCAGAGCGCGCAGCTCCGTGACCGCGCCGGCCTCGACGGGTTGTCCCCGCCAAACGGCCGCGAACCCGCCGGCGATGTAGAGCGACCCGACGACGACCCACACGATCAGCGCCCACCGGGCGGTGCTGCTCAGGAACGCGACACTGGACAGGAAGATCAGTGTCTCTGCGGCCGACCCCGTCCAGCGAAGTCGTGCCCGCGCACGCGGTCCGGCCATGTGCCGATTCTGTCAGTCGGTCGAAGCAGCCGGTGTCAGCGAAACACGGCGCGTCTCGGCGAGGTCGTGGGCCCGTGGTCCTGGCGCCATTCACTCCGAGTTGCTTGTCACTTCGCCGGAGCCTCGGCAGGGCAGGGCAGGGCAGGGCAGGGCAGAGCCGAGCCGGGTGAGTGTGGGTGTCTCGGGTCGGGTACGGCGTATGCGGCTCCCCCCGTGTGGAGTCGCATACGCCGAACTCGGCCCGAGACGCCGGTGTCGGGCCCGTGATGGTCAGGGCGTCCGGGCGCCGCCGTTGGGTGTGGTGAGGAATTCGGCGAGGTGTACCGCGCGTACGCGCGACTTGCGGCGTCGCAGCCCGGTGCGGAGTTGGCGCAGGCAGCCGGGGTTGACCGCGACCACGACGTCGGCGCCACTGGCCTCGATCGCGTCCAGCTTGCGGTCGAGGATGCGGCGGGATTCGATCGGGCGCAGGAGGGAGTAGGTGCCGGCCGCGCCGCAGCAGTCGCCCGCGCCCGGGGTTTCCACGAAGTCGGCCACCGCGGAGAGGACTTCGCGCGGTTCGCGCCATACGCCGAGGCCGTTGCGCAGGTGGCAGGAGTCCTGGAGGGTGACCCTGACCCGGCGGCCGGCCACTCGGCGTTCGGGCAGTGCCGAGGCGTCGACCACCTCGGACAGTTCGGCGACCCGGTCGCGGCCGATGACGTCGGCGAGGTGCGCGGCGCATCCGCCGGAGGTGGTGACGATCCGGCCGGGGAGGCATTCGCCGAGGCGGCGGGCGAGGGCGCGGCCCTTGGTCGATTCGCCGTTGTGCGCGTGCAGTGCTCCGCAGCAGCCCTGGTTGTCCGGCACCTTCAGTCCGGGCAGGAGGGTGCGGGCCGCGCGGGAGACCCTGGGGAACATGGCGCGTTCGAAGCAGCCGAGCATGAGGGAGGCACCGGTGCCGGCGGGTGGCGTGGGTGGCGTGGGTGGTGCGGAGGGTGCGGGTTGTGTGGGTGGCCTCGGTGTCCGGGGTGTGGCCGGACGGGTTGCCTTGTCGGGGCTGCTGCGCCCGGCCGGCAGGACGAAGCGGCCCCAGCCCATCGCGCGGACCACCGGTGGCAGGCTCGCCACGATCGTCAACAGCCGGGCCAGTGGCGGTCGGTGTTTGCCCCGCCACTGGTGTTCGCGCCACTGTTCCAACAAGGAGCCGTACGGGACGCCCGCCGGGCAGACCGGTTCGCAGGCGCGGCAGCCCAGGCACGCGGAGGACTGTTCCAGCAGCGTCGGGTCGTCGGCGTCCAGGCGGCCGGTCTCCAGCGCGCGCATCAGGTTGATCCGGCCGCGCGGCGAGGATGCCTCGTCGCCGGTGGCGGCGTAGGTCGGACACGCGGGCAGGCAGAAGCCGCAGGAGATGCAGCGGGAGAGTTCCTCGGGGTCGAACACACCGGTCATGAGCCGAGCTTTCCGGGATTGAGGATGCGGGCGGGATCGAACGCGGTTTTGATGCGGCTCAGCAATTGCAGCTGGTCGTCGCCGAGTTGGGCGCGCAGGTGCGGCAACTTGGCGGCGCCTACGCCATGTTCGCCGGTGATCGTGCCGCCGAGTTCGATCGCGGTGCGGAAGATGTCGTCGAAGGCGGCGTGCGCGCGCTCGATCGATTCGGTGTCGTTCGGGTCGGCCACCACGCAGGTGGGGTGGAGGTTGCCGTCGCCGGCGTGGCCGAAGGTGGCGATGGTGACGGTGTGCGTGGCCGCGATGGCGTCGATCCGGTCGACCATCTCGGCGATCCTGGGGCGCGGCACGGTGGCGTCCTCGAGGATGGTCAGCGCGCCGAGTCGCGACAGCGCGGGCAGCGAACACCGGCGAGCGGTCAGCAGTGCCTCGGCGCCGGCCACGTCCTCGGCGAGGGTCCATTCCGTGGCGCCGGCCGCGTCGCACAACTCGGCCATGCGGTTCAGGTCGCGGCGGACCGCGTCGGACGTACCGTCGTCGCCGAACAGGAGCAGCGCTCCGGCGTCCCGGCGCAGGCCGAGGTCGGCGTAGTCCTCGACCGCGTTGATGCAGCTCCGGTCCAGGAATTCCAGGGTGGCCGGGACGATGCCGGCGGAGAGGATGTCGGCGACCGCGCGGCCGGCGTGGGCCAGGTCGGGGAAGTAGGCGATCCCGGTGCCCGTGTCGGCGGGGGCGGGCAGCAGGGCCATGGTGATCTCGGTGATCACGGCGAGGGTGCCCTCGGAGCCGGTGAGCAGGCGGGTCAGGTCGTAGCCGGCCACGTCCTTCCAGAGCCGGCCGCCGGTGCGGATCACCTCGCCGGTGGGCAGTACCGCTTCCAGGCCGAGCACGTAGTTGCGGGTGACGCCGTACTTGAGGCCGCGCAGTCCGCCGGCGCACGTGGCCACGTTGCCGCCGACGGTGGAGACCGTGCGGCTGCCGGGGTCGGGTGGGAAGAGCAGGCCGTGTGCGGTCGCGGCGTCGGCCAGGGCGGCGGTGGTCACGCCGGGTTCGACCACGGCGAGCAGTTCGTCGGGGCTGATCTCGCGGATGCGGTTCATGCGTGTGGTGACCAGGACGATGCCGCCGTTCAAGGCCACGGTGGCCGCGCACAGGTTGGAGCCGGCGCCCCGGGGGACGACCGGGACGCGATGCTCGGTCGCCAGGCGCAGTACGGCGGCGACCTCGGCGGTGTCGGCCGGGAAGACCACGGCGTCCGGGAGCCGGTCGAACAGGGGGGTGGCGTCGCGGGCGTACGGCACGAGGTCGCCGGTGGTGTGGCGGACGTGTTCGGCGCCGACGATCGCGCTCAGGCGGTCGATCAGGTCCGTGGACAGGGGCATGTTCCGTGGATCTCCCTCGGGTCGGATGGCCGTCGCGATGGGGCGGGCTCGCCGGCGGCGTCGGCAGCGTGGTCCGGCGGGACGGCCTGCGGCCGGCGTTGTCCTCGAACGCCGGACGGGCTGAGATGTGCTGCGGACCTGGCTGAGATGGCGGCGGACCGGATTGGGGCTGGGGGCCGGGCTCGGGTGAACTGCGGTTCGGGCTGGGGTGGTTGCGATTCCGACACGGCTGGGTTGCGGGCCGAGTGGAGGTGGGTGGGGGCCTGGTCGGTGCTACATGACTGCCAATTGGCCGCCGTCTATGACCAGTTCGGTGCCGTGGATGAAGGCTGCGTCTTCCGAGGCCAGGAACGCGTAGGCGGCGGCTACGTCTTCGGGGCGGCCGGCGCGGGAGAGGGGGATTCGGGTGGTGACGTACGTGGATTCGAAGTCGGGGTCTGTCATTGCGCCTGCGATCGAGGCGTTGAGTGGTGTACGGATGTATCCGGGGCACAGGGTGTTCACCCGGATCCCGTACCGGCCCAGTTCCACCGCCATCGTCTTGCCGAGCAGGAGGACACCTCCCTTGGAGGCGTTGTAGTGCGCGTAGTCCTCCTCGCCCGCGATCCCGTTCGTGGACGACATGTTGACGATCACCCCGCCGCCGCCGCTTTCGACCATGTGCCGGCCGACCGCCTGGCCGACCAGGAACATGCCGCGCAGGTTGACCGCGAGCATGCGGTCGAAGTGCTCGGGGGTGATCTCCAGGAAGGGTTCGCGCCAGGCGATGCCGGCGTTGTTCGCGAGTACGTCGATGCCGCCGAGTTCGCGGACGGCGGCCTCGACGAGCGCGGTCGCGTCCGGCTCGTGGCTGACGTCGACGGCGAGGCCGGTGACCTCGCCGAGGGGGCGCAGTTCCGCGACGGCCTCGTCCACCTCGGCCGGATCCAGGCCGCCCACCAGGACGCGGCACCCTTCCTCGAGGAAGCGCCGGGCGGCCGCGAGGCCGATGCCGCTGCTGCCGCCGCTGACGAGTACCCGCTTGCCGATGAGCCCGCGCATCGCTTCTCCTCCGTGACCGGTCGACGAGCCGGGACGTTATCAGCGATGCGCGGTACGGTCTATCATTCCATCAGACGGAATGCCATCCCATTTATGCTTCGTTCCCTAGGGGGGCCCTTGACCGGCAACAGCGATTCGCCCGTGATCAGCGTGGATCGAGCACTGCGGATCCTGATGCGTATGGGCGAAATGCCCCGAGGCATCGCCTTGGAGGAGCTTGCGAGTGATCTGGACATCCCGAAGAGCACCCTCCACCGGCTGCTCGGGGCGCTCAAGCACCGCGGATTCGCCGCCCAGCCCGAGGTGAACGGCCCCTACTTCATCGGGAGCCAGCTGCTCGCCACCGCGTTCCGCTTCCACGACGACATCGACCTGCGCTCGATGGTGCATCCGCTGCTCGCCGACCTGCGCCGGGTGACCGACGAGACCGTGCACGTGGCGATCCTGGACGCGGGCGAGGTGGTCTATCTGGACAAGGTCGAGGCGTCCGGCGCGATCAAGCTCTCGTCCGTGATCGGCGGGCGAAATCCCGCGCACAGCACGGGAGTCGGCAAGGCCCTGCTGGCCTGGACGTATCCCACCGACGAGGCGCTGCGGGCCTGGGCGACGCCTCGGCTGCCGCTGCGGCCGGCGACCCGCCACACGCTCACCTCGGTGCCGAAGCTGGCCGCCGAGCTGGACGAGGTGCGGCGTCGTGGCTGGGCCACGGACCTGGAGGAGAACGAGCTGGGGCTGCGGTGTGTGGCGGTGCCACTGTTCCTGGGGCGGTCGGCGCCGGCGGCCGCGATCAGCGTGACCGGCCTGAAGTCGCGGATGACATCGGCGCGAATGGCGGAACTGGCCGAGGCACTTCGCTCACGCGTCGCCGAATGGGCAGGCGCCGCAACCTAGCCTGCACCCCGAGGTAGCCCCGGCCCGCCCCCACCCCCCGGCCGGGCCGCGATCAGCCCCGGCCCGGTCCCCGGCCCCGGGCGCGCCTGCGCCGACGCGCGGGCGCCGCGACGCGTCCTCAAACGCCGGACGGGCTGGGATTGGCCGGGTCCGGGGTCCCGAGTGCGCCTGCGTATGCGCGGACGCATGGCGTCCTCAAACGCCGGACGGGCTGGAGTTGCCGGGGTTCCGGATGTAGCGGCGGATGTGCGGGTGCGGTGTGTCCTCGAGCGCCGGGGCGTGGGATGCGCCGGTCCCGGGTGGGCCTGGGCGGGGGGCAACTTTCCTGTTTGGTGGGGGGATTGGGTTTGGGGATGGGGGGACTGGGGGCTCTTGACAGGTTTGGTGGGGCGTTGTTTTACTCGCTTCGCTACTTGGAATTGCGTTCCGCTAGACGGAATCCCGAACTACGGGGAGCGGCATGAGGTTGGCGACAGTTGACTGTGAGGGCCGGGCGGTGGCCGTGGTCGAGCGGGACGGGGGGTTGTACCGGCTCGACGGGCCCGGGGGCGGGACGCTCGGGGCGCTGGTCGCGGCTGGGCCCGAGGTGGTGCGGGCGGTGGCCGATGCCGCCGTCGAGCCGGTTCGGGCGACTCGGTACCTGGCGCCGTTGCGGCCGGGGAAGATCGTTGCGATCGGACTGAACTACCTGGACCACATCCGCGAGGCCGGTGTGGAGCCGCCGAGCAGCCCGCTGGTGTTCGCCAAGTTCCCGTCCAGCGTGATCGGCAGCCGCGATGCCATCGTCGTCGACGCCGAGCTGACCAAGGACGTGGACTGGGAGGTCGAACTCGGCGTGGTGCTCGGCCGGCCGCTGCGCAACGCGGACAAGGACGAGGCGATGGCCGCGATCGCCGGTTACACCGTCGCCAACGACGTCTCCGCCCGCGACCTCCAGTTCGGCGACGGGCAGTGGGTGCGCGGGAAGAGCCTGGATACGTTCTGCCCGCTGGGTCCGGTCCTGGTCACTCCCGACGAGGTGGCCGACCCGCAGGCGCTCGCGCTGCGCACGCGGGTCAACGGGCAACTCGTGCAGGACTCCTCGACCGCCGAAATGCTGTTCGGCATCGCCGAGTTGTTGTCGTACTGCTCTCGGGCCTTCACCCTCGAACCCGGCGATCTCGTGCTCACCGGCACCCCCTGGGGCTGCGGTGCGTTCATGGACCCGCCGCGCCGGCTGGCACCGGGCGACGTGCTGGAGACCGAGATCGAGGGCATCGGCGTACTGGTCAACCCGGTCGTCGGAGCCGAGGCCCGACCGGGACGTCCGTGACCCTCGGCGGTTCCGTCCCCGGCGCGGGGGCGGGGCCGGTCCCGCTGTCGCCGCCGGCGGCCACACTCGGCGAGAGCCCGTGCTGGGACGCGCGCAGCGGCCGGCTCCTGTGGGTGGACATCCCGGCGGGCCGGGTCCACTACCTGATCCCCGACACCGACCTATACGGCTGGTACGACATCGGCCGACCGGTGACCGCGATCGTCCCGCGCGAGGTCGGCGGCTTCGGCCTCGCCGTGCGTGAGGGGTTCGCCGTCCTGGAGCCGGACGGCACGGTCCGGATCATCGCCCCCGTGGAGGCCGACCGACCCGGCAACCGGATGAACGACGGGGCCTGCGACCGGGCCGGCCGCTTCTTCGCCGGCACCAAGGCGGAGGACGACACCCCCGGTGCCGGCGCGCTCTACCGACTCGACCCGCCCGACAGCGCCCATCCGAGCGAACTACCGCGACTCGTGCGGGTGTTCGCCGACGTGACCAACTCCAACGGGATCGCCTGGAGCCCGGACGAGCGACTTGTCTACTACGTGGACACCGGCACCGGTCGGATCGACGTCTGCGCCTACGACCCGGCCGACGGCACCGTCTCCGACCGCCGACCCTTCGCCGAGATCCCGGCGGAGGCGGGCCTGCCCGACGGCCTGACCGTCGATGCCGACGGCGGCGTGTGGGTCGCGCTGTGGGAGGGCGGGGCGCTGCGCCGCTACACCCCCGACGGCCGGCTCGACCGCACCGTGCCCGTGCCGGTACGGCGGGTGACGAACTGCGTGTTCGGCGGTCCCGACCTGGACGTGCTCTACGTGACCACGGCCGCGACCGACGACCGGGAACCGCTGGGCGGCCGGTTGTTCGCGTTCCGCCCCGGGATCCGCGGCCTGGCCGCGCACCCCTACCGAGGCTGACCTCCCTTCGCGGCCGACCACTACCGCGACCGGCCCACCACCCCGCGACCCGCAGCCCACCACCGCCGCGACCGCGTCCACCACCCCGCGACCCGCGGCCGCGACCCCACGATCGACCCACACCCGCCCCAGGGCGAGATGGAGAGTGCACGTGAAGGCCAACCAGTACACCGGCGACGCGGCGACCCAGGGGGCACGGCGATGAGGGCGCTCGTGTTCACCGGACCCGCCACCGTCGAGATGGACGACGTGGCCGAACCCGAACCGGCCGAGGACGAGGTACTGATCCACGTACGCAGCGCCGGCATCTGCGGCAGCGAACTGCACGGCGTACGCACCCCCGGCTTCCGCGTCCCGCCCCTGGTGATGGGGCACGAGTTCGCGGGCGTGACCGACGACGGAACCTCGGTCACCGTCAACCCGATCCTGTCCTGCGGCACATGCGACCTGTGCCGGGGCGGCCTGCGCCAGGTCTGCCGCGACCGTCGGATCATCGGCGTACACGTGCCCGGCGGCTTCGCCGAGCGCGTCGCGGTACCGCGCTCCGCGCTGCACAAGCTCCCCGACGACATGTCGTGGGAGGCCGCCGCCGTGATCGAGCCCGCCGCCAACGCGGTACACGCCTGGCGGCTCGCCGACGTCGCGCCCGGTGCCCGGGTCGGCGTGATCGGCGCCGGCGCGATCGGCCTGGTCTGCGTCCTGGCCGCCGTCGGCGAGGAGACCGCGAGCATCGCCGTCGCCGACCGCTCGCCCGAACGCCGCCGGATCGCCGCCAAGTTGGGTGCCACCACCGTGGCCGGCGAACTCACCGGCGAGTTCGACGTGGTCTTCGACGCGGTCGGCAGCAGGGAAACCCACGAGCAGTCGGTGCGCCTGCTGCGTCCGGGCGGCGTGGCCATCTGGCTCGGCCTGGCCGGCGCCGAGGCCGGCTTCGACGCGACCGTGCTGGTCCGTACCGAAAAGCGCGTGCTCGGCTCGTTCGCCTACACCAACGCGGAGTTCGAGCGCGCCGTCGACCTCGTCGGCGGCTGGGGCCTGGGCTGGACCGCGAGTTACCCCCTGGAGTCGGGCGCGGAGATCTTCACCGACCTCATGCGCGGCGGCAGCCACCCGGTCAAGGCGATCCTGCGCCCCTGACCGGCCGACCCGCGCGCCCGACCACCCGCGCGCCCGCCCACCCCACCACCCGGGCCCCACCCCGAAGCCGCACAGCGAGGTGACCGCACCATGGCAAGGATCGTGCTCATCGGAGCCGGCAGCATCACGTTCGCCAAGAACCTGCTCTCCGACCTCCTGACCTACCCCGAACTCGCGGACGAGATGACCGTCGTCCTGCACGACATCGACGTCGAACGGCTCGACACCGCCGAGCAGATGACCCGTTGGATGATCGACACGCTGGGCGTCGGCGCCAAGGTGGAGGCCCACCTCGTCCGCCGCCGCGCCCTGACCGGCGCCGACTACGTGATCAACGAGATCGCGGTCGGCGGCGTCAAGGCCGCGCACATCGACTTCGAGATCCCCGCCCGCTACGGGCTGCGCCAGACCATCGGCGACACCCTCGGCATCGGCGGCATCTTCCGCGCGCTGCGCACCATCCCGGTCATGGTCGGCATCGGCAGGGACATGGCCGAACTGTGCCCCGACGCGATCCTGATCAACTACACCAACCCGATGTCGATGATCCCGCGCGCGGTCTACGAGGGCGCCGGCCTGAAGAAGGTCGTCGGCGTGTGCCACTCGGTCCGCGACACCGAGGCCACGCTGGCGCGCCTGGTCGGCATCCCGAAGGAGGAGATCTCCTTCCGCACGGCCGGCGTCAACCACCAGGCGTTCGTCCTGCGCTTCGAACACCGCGGCGAGAACCTCTACCGGCGCCTGGACGAGGTGATCGAGGCCGACCCGGAGATGCGGCGCCGGGTACGGGTCGAGGTCTACCGCCGCTTCGGCTACTTCCCCACCGAGTCCAGCGAGCACGGCTCGGAGTACCTGCCCTGGTTCCTGCCGCACCAGGACCAGGTGGACCGGTTCCGCCTGCCGATCGGCACCTACCTGGACTGGCTCCAGGACAACCTCGACACCTACGAGGCGCTGGTCGCCGGGCTGCGCGCGGGCAACGGCGTGGAGATCGCGCCCGGCAACGAACTCGCCTCGCTGATCATCCACTCCATCGAGACCGGCACCCCGCGCGTACTGCACGGCAACGTGGTCAACGACGGACTGATCGGCAACCTGCCGTCCGACGCGTTCGTCGAAGTCCCGTGCCTGGTCGACAAGGCGGGCGTACAGCCCACCAAAATCGGCGCGCTGCCGCCGCAACTGGCCGCGCTCAACCGGAATTACCTCAACGTCGGCGACCTGACCCTGCACGCCGCCCTGGAGGGCCGCCGCGACCACGTCTACCACGCCGCGATGCTCGACCCGAACGCGTCCGCGACCCTGACGCTGCAACAGATCCAGGATCTGGTCGACGAGTTGATCGTCGCGCACGGTGCCTCGCTGCCCGACGGCATCCGCAACTGATCCGCCCGACCCAGACAGGGAGCGAGTAGATGATCCCGCACTTCCCCCACGAAACCGTCGTGCCGGCGCACCTGAAGGATCTGCCGCTGGCACGGTACACGCCGCGCTCGCGGCTCGTCGTCGGGGCGCACGAGATCGAGCGGGCCTCGCTCCCGGTCGTCGACGCGCACATCCACCTCGGCCGCTGGCTCAGCGAGGACGGCGGCTGGGTGGTGTCCGACGTCGGCGCACTGCTCGCGATGATGGACGAGTTGGGCATCCGCGGCATGGTCAACCTCGACGGTCGTTGGGGCACCGAACTCGACGAGAACCTGGCCCGCTACGACCACGCCCACCCCGGCCGGTTCGCCACCTTCTGCCACGTCGACTGGCGCGAGTTGGCGACCCCCGGATTCGAGAAGCGGATCGCCGCCGGGATCCGCCGCGCCGCCGAGACCGGCGCGGTCGGACTCAAGGTCTGGAAGGACCTCGGTCTGCAACTGCGGGACCACACCGACACCTTGGTCATGGTCGACGATCCGCGCCTGGACACCCTGTGGGCCACCGCCGGCGAGGTCGGCCTGCCGATCTGGATCCACACCGCGGACCCGGTCGCCTTCTTCGACCCCATCGACGAGCACAACGAACGCCTCGAACTGCTCCTGGCCCGCCCGGACTGGTCGTTCGCCGACGACCGTTTCCCCACCTTCGAACGACTGGTCCAGGCGCTGGAGAACACGGTCGCCCGGCACCCCGGCACCACCTTCGTCGGCGTGCACATGGGCTGCTACCCGGAAAACCTGCAATGGGTGGGCCGGATGCTGGACACCTACGCCAACTTCCACGTCGACATCGCGGCTCGGATCGCCGAACTCGGCCGCCAGCCCAGGGCCACCACCGAGTTGATCCTGCGCCACCCCGACCGGGTGCTGTTCGGCACCGACGAGATCCCGCCCGACCGGGCCTCCTACCAGCGGCACTTCCGCTTCCTGGAGACCGCCGACGAGGGTTTCCCGCACTCCGACCAGGACCCGCCGCTGATGGGCCGCTGGGCGATCAGCGGGCTCGACCTGCCCCAGGACGTGCTGGCCAAGGTCTACGCCGACAACGCACTGCGACTCGTCCCCAGGCTGGCCTCATGAGCATGACCCTCGGCCGGCGCAAGGGCAGACCCGCCCGCCCCGCCCGCCCCCAAACCGCCGGCCGCGCGCGGTCGAAGGAGAATCGGGCCGCCGGCCTCTTCCTGCTCCCCGCGTTCATCGGCTTCGCCGTCTTCTACCTCTACCCCACCGGTCGCGGCATCTGGATCTCGCTCACCGACTGGAACCTGCTCTCCGACCCGACGTACGTCGGCGCCGACAACTACGTCGAGGTGGCCAAGGACCCGCTGTTCTGGAACGCCCTCAAGGTCACCGCCTACTTCGTCTTCATCACCCTCGGCGTACAGGTCGGCGTGGCCCTGCTGCTCGCCGCGATCATGGTCCGGCTCACCGGATCCGTCGTGGTCCGCGCCCTGCTCCTGGTGCCCTGGCTGGTGCCGAACGTGACCATCGGGCTGATCTGGCTGTGGATGCTCGACGCCAACCTCGGCTTCGTGAATCACCTGATGGGCAAGACCGGGAGCGACACGCACGGCTTCTTCGCCTCGCCGGACGAGGCCCTGCTGAGCGTGTCCGCGGTCAACATCTGGGCGGGCACCGGATACGTGGCGCTGCTCCTGTACGCCGGGATGTTGCAGATCCCGGGCGAGCTGTACGAATCCGCGTCCCTGGACGGCGCGGGCGAGATCCGGATGTTCTTCAAGATCACCCTGCCGCTGCTCCGGCCGATCCTGGCCCTGGTGATGGTGGTCTCGGTGATCGGCTCGTTCCAGATCTTCGACACGATCGCGGTGACCACCAAGGGCGGCCCGGTCGACGCCACCCGCGTCGCCTACTACTACATCTACCAGGAGGCGTTCACCCACTTCCGCATGGGCTACGCCGCCGCGATGGCGCTGTGCCTGGTGGTCGTGCTCGGCGGGCTGACCTACCTCCAGATGCGCCTGCTGCGCGCCTCCACGTCCGACCTGGCCTGAGGGGTTGACCATGTCCACATCCACCCAGGCTCGACCGAGCGCCCGGGCCGCATCCTCGAATCCGGCCGCCGGCGAGGGCGAACCCCGCCCGCCGCGGCGGAAGTTCGGCCTCGGACGCGCCCTGGCCTGGCTGGTGCTCGGCGTCTCGCTGCTGATCACCCTCTTCCCCTTCTATTGGATGTTGCGCACCGCGCTGACCGACGGCAACCACCTCTACTCCGACAGCACCTCGCTGTGGCCCGAGCACTTCACCTTCGCCAACTTCAAGCGGGTGCTCGGTCTCGCGTCGGACGAGGAGAGCCGCGCGGCCGGCGGCTCCGGCGCCGACCTGGACTTCCTGCTGTACACCCGCAACTCGATCATCTACACCACGGCGATCGTGGTCGGGCAGACCCTCTCCTGCGCGATGGCCGGCTACGCGCTCGCCCGACTGCGCTTCCGGGGACGTGAGTTCGCCTTCGCCGTGGTCGTGGGCGCGCTGATGGTGCCGCCGATCTTCACGCTGCTGCCCAACTTCGTGACGGTCAAGGACCTGGGCATGCTGAACAGCTTCGCCGGCATGGTCGCACCGACACTGCTGATGACCCCGTTCACGGTGTTCTTCCTGCGCCAGTTCTTCATGTCGATCCCGCGTGAGATCGAGGAGGCGGCGATGCTCGACGGCGCCGGCCACTGGCGGATCTTCTGGCGGGTGGTGCTGCCGATGAGCAAGGGCCCGATCCTGACCATCGCGCTGACCACCGCGGTATGGGCGTGGAAGGACTACCTGTGGCCGCTGTTGGTCGGCAACGAACCCGACAACCGGGTACTGACCACCGGCATCGGCGTGTTCCTCCAGCAGTCGCCCAACGCCCGTCCCGACTGGACCGGCCTGATGGCCGCCTCCACGCTCTCGGTCATCCCGATGCTGATCCTGCTGGTGGTCTTCGGTCGACGGATCGTCAACGGCCTCAACTTCACCGGCCTCAAGTGAACCCCCCGAGTTTCCCTCCGAGGAGATGCCCATGTCCCGTTCCGTGATCCGCCGTTCGCTGAGATCGCCCGCCGTCCGCACGTCCGCCGTGGTCGCCAGTGTGGTGCTCGTCGCCGCCGGGTGCGGCTCCGGTGGCTCCTCGGGGGACGGCGGTGGGGGCTCGGTGAAGCTGAAGTATTCGTTGTGGGACGACAACCAGCTCCCGCAGTACAAGAAATGCGCGGAAGCCTTCCACGCCAAGAACCCGAAGATCACCGTCGAGGTCACCCAGACCGCGTGGGCGCAGTACTGGCAGAACCTGACCACGCAGGTCGTCTCCGGGACCGCGCCGGACGTGTTCACCAACTCCGTCCTGTACTTCCCGCAGTTCCAGAAGAACAACCAGATCCAGGACCTGACGTCCTACATCCAGCGCGACACCGTGGATCTGCAGCAGTACCAGGCCAACCTGGCCGACGTGTGGACACGTGACGGAAAGCGCTACGGCCTGCCCAAGGACTGGGGCACCATGGGCGTCGCGTACAACAAGGAGATGGCGCAGCGCGCCCAACTCACCCCGCAGGCACTCGACGCCTGGAACTGGAACCCGGTCGACGGCGGCGACTTCGGCCGCGCGGTGGCCGCGATGACCGTCGACGAGAACGGCCGCACCGGCCTGGAGCCGGGCTTCGACAAGAACAAGGTCAAGACCTACGGTCTGGCCATCGCCTACGAGGGCGGCGCCGTCGGCCAGGACTCCTGGGGCCCGTTCGCGGTCTCCAACGGCTTCCAGTACGTGGACAAGAACCCGTTCGGCACCAAGTACAACTACACCGACCCCAAGCTCACGCAGACCCTCGACTGGTTCGCGGGGCTGATCAAGAAGGGGTACATGCCGGCGTACGACAAGCAGTCGACGGTCGGCGCCGACGGGCTGCTCCAGTCCGGCAAGGCCGCGATGACCATCGCCGGTTCGTGGATGGCCAAGACCTACATGGCCGGCGGCAAGGTCGCCTTCGCCGGCATGCCGACCGGTCCCACCGGGCGCAAGACGCCGATCAACGGCCTGTCCGACGCCGTGTACGCCAATGGCAAGCACAAGGAACAGGCGTGGCAGTGGGTGAAGTTCCTGGCCTCCACCGAGTGCCAGGACATCGTCGCCGGCGAGGCCGTGGTCTTCCCGGCGATCACCACGTCCTCGGCCAAGGCCGAGGCCGCGCAACTGGCCGCGGGCCGCGACATGCGGATCTTCACCCAGCCGGTGGCAACCCCCGGGCAGACCTTCGTACTTCCGGTCACCGACCAGGGCGACCGGATCCTGGACATCGTGCAGAGTGCCGTCGACCGGGTCTGGCTCGGCCAGGCCGACGCCAAGTCCGCGCTCGGTCAGGCGAACAGCGATGTCAACGCCCTACTGAAGAAGTGAGCCACCGTCCCATCCGGAAGGCCATTCCAGAAGGAGTACGCATGCGCACGGATTCTCGTGCCCGCTCGTGGAGAGCGCGCACTGCCGCGGCGGGAACCGCCGCCGCCGCACTGCTCGGCGCCTCGCTGATCGCGACCGCGCCGGCCGCCCAGGCCGACCCCGGCCCGGGTATCAACCAACAGGTCGGTGTACCCGCCTACTTCCACCCGGGCGTCCCGTCCGGCGGGACGGCCTGGGCCACCCTCGCCAGTGGTACGGGCACCCCGGGGCTGACCGTCGTCAACATCGCCAACGGGCCGAACTTCGAGGAGAACGCGCCCAACGAGACGTTCAAGACCGCGATCCGGCAGGTGCGTCAGGCGGGCGGCAAGGTGATCGCCTACGTGGACACCGGCTACTTCGGCACCAACACCATCGGCGCCCCGAAGACCACCCGGCTCGGCGACACGAGCATCGCGGCGTGGCGGATCCAGATCCAGCACGACGTGGACAAGTGGTACCGGCTCTACGGCCCCGAGATCGACGGCATCTTCTTCGACCAGGGCCAGAACAGCTGCGGGCCGAACGGGACGAACGCGTACGCCGATGAGTATCGAGCGTTGACCGCGTACACCAAGCGCAACCACCCGGGCGCGCTGGTGGTGGACAATCCCGGCATCGACATCCCGCAGTGCTACGAGGACGCGGCCGATATCCAGGTCACCTTCGAGGGCAGCTACACGGACTACCAGGCGTTCAATCCGCCGCAGTGGGAACTCGACGCCGACCCGGCCAAGTTCTGGCACCTGATCTACGAGACCACCGAGGCGCAGCTGCCGTCGGCGGTGGCGCAGAGCAAGCAGAAGAACGCCGGCACGGTCTACGTCACCCCGGACCAGCTCGACCCCAACCCGTGGGACAGCCTCCCCGGCCCGTCCTACTGGTCGACGGAACTGGCCGCGGCCAAGGTCGCCCCGACCGCCGCTCCGGCGACGCCGGCGCAACCCGCGGCCGTCACCACCTCGGCCACGTCGGTACAGCTGAGCTGGCCGAACTCGGGCCCGAGTACGGTGGCCGGCTACGACGTCTACCGCGACGGCGTCCGGATCGGTTCGGTACCGCACCGCACCACCGGCACCTCGCAGTTCACCGCGACGGACCTGAACCCGTCGACGACCTACGCGTTCACCGTTCGCGCCCGCAACGACGCGGGGGTGTTGTCGGCCGCGAGCCCGGCGCGCAGCGTCACCACCTCGGCGCCCGGCGCCAACCCGCCGGGGGTGCCGGGGTCCTTCACCGGCGCCACCGCCGGTCCCACCTCGGTGCAGCTGTCCTGGACCGCGTCGACGCCGGGTTCGGCCGCCGTCGTGGCGTACGACGTCTACCAGGACAACGCCCGGATGGCGACGGTGCCGGCGAGCCAGATCTCGGCGCGGCTCGGTGACATGACGCCCGGTACGACCCACACGTTCGACGTGGTCGCCCGGGACGGCACCGGTCGGGTCTCGGCGCACACCGCGCAGGTCTCGCTGACTCCGCCGCCGCCGGTGGGCGGCCCGATCGTGGACGTCTCGGCGACCCTGACCGCCGCTCAGGCCGAGTACAAGGCGACCTACCAACTGCCGTTCGGCACGCACCGGGTCTTCATCGACGCGGACAACAACCCGAAGACCGGCTACGTCACGGGCCCGGTGTGGCCGGGCGTCGGGGCCGATTTCATGCTTGAGAACGGTTTCCTGTACAAAGCCACCAAGGATGGCATGGATTGGACCGGGATGTGGCAGTCGGTGTCCCTGCCGCAGTCACCGCTGATCTCCAGCACCAACGACCAGTACCTGTGGCGGATTCCGACCTCGGTGTTCGGCACGCTGAACGGGGGCACCCAAAAGCTGGCCTTCCAGGGCGGCGAGCCGAGCACCTGGGCGGCCTCCTACCTGACCATCGTCCAGCAGTAACCCCATGAACGGGCATCCCGGCCGCCGTCCTCGGTCGGGATGCCCCCACCGAACGGCGTCACGCCGCGAACCGCCCGCCCCGCCCCCGCCCCGATTCGGGGATGGGGCGGGCGTCGTGCGTCACAGGCCGATGGCGGACAGCGTCTCGAAGTCGTCGTCGGTGAGCCGGATCCGGGCCGCCTCGGTGTTCTCCTCCAGGTGCGCCACGCTGGATGTGCCCGGGATCGGGAGCATCACCGGCGAACGACGCAGCAGCCAGGCCAGCGCCAGTTGCGCCGGGGCCACCCCCCGTTCCTTGGCGAGGGTGTCCAACGGCCCGTCCGGGCGCGCGAGTTGCCCGGTGGCGATGGGGTACCACGGGATGAAGGCGATCCCCTCCGTCGTGGCGTAGTCGAGCACGGCCTCGGCCTTGCGGTTGACCAGGTTGTACAGGTTCTGCACGGAGACGATCTCGACGATCTCGCGTGCCTCGCGCAGTTGCTCGACGGTGACCTCGGACAGGCCGATGTGCCGGATCTTGCCCTCCTCGCGCAGCCGGGCCAGTTCGCCGATCTGGTCCGCGAGCGGGACCTGCGGGTCGATCCGGTGCAGCTGGTACAGGTCGATCCGCTCCAGGCCCAGGTGACGCAGGCTCAGTTCGGTCTGCTGGCGCAGGTATTCGGGGCGGCCCAGCTCGTGCCACTCGCCCGGGCCGGTGCGGGCGAAGCCGCCCTTGGTGGCGATCACCACGTCGTCGGCGTACGGGTGCAGGGCCTCGCGGATCAGTTGTTCGCTGACGAACGGGCCGTAGGAGTCGGCGGTGTCGATGAGGTTCACCCCCAGTTCGACGGCGCGTCGCAACACCCGGATCGCCTCCGGGCGGTCCTTCGGCTCGCCCCAGACACCGGCTCCGGTGAGCTGCATGGCTCCGAATCCGAGCCGACGCACCGGCAGGTCGCCGCCGATCGAAAAGACACCGGACGCCTGGGCGGGGCCGGACGCGGACGAGACGGTCATGGGTTCTCCGTTGGGGTCGGGCGGCCCGGCGGGCCGGACGGCACGGACGAGGTCGAAGCCCATTCTGCCCCCACGGACCGCCCGAACGCGGGATCAGCAACTCTGGTACAGGTACCCGCCCCCGCCGGGCGCCGTCACCCCCTTGTCGCGCAGTACGATCGACAACGTGGCACCCCAACCCCGGCACGCGGTGTCGAAGTCGGCCCTCGTGTACTCGACCACGTAGACCCGGCCACCGAACGCCGCGGTGTACGACCCGCATTCGTGAAAGCGACCGCACTCCTCCGCGACCGCGAAGTCGAAGCCGATGTCGGTGCGACGAGCGGCCATCTCGGCGGCGTTCTTCTGGCCGATGGCCAGTCCGGCCGCGTGTGCGCGCCGGGTGAGCAGCCGGGCGAACGCCACGTCGTGCTCGGCGGTGAGCCGTCCGGCCGAGCGGCTGTACGAATCGAGGTTGTCGGGCTCGATCGCCTGGAATCCGCGACGCGCGCAGTCGTCGATCCACCCGCCGACCACGTCGGCCAACGCGGCGCGCTTGGCCTCGGTGGAGACGTCGAGCACGGCCTCGCCCCACTCCTCGTCCATCACCACCTTCCCGTCCTTGCGCAGCAGCAGGTCGGGGTGTTCCTTCTCCCACCAGGGCAGCGCGTCGGGCTGGGCCTGGAAGGCGTTGACGTAGCAGATGTTGTACAACCCCGGCTCGGGCTGCGCGCCCCGATCGCGCACCACCACGCGCACGTCGGGGCGGGGCCGGTACGGTCCGCCGATCTGGTAGTCGAACCCCGCGTCGGGGGCGGGCAGCACGACCCCCTTGGCGGACGGGGCGGCGGGCGGGGCGGTGGGCGCACCGGTGGCCGGGGCACCCGTCGCCGGCTTGCCGCCGGCACTCGGCGCACCCGGCGCGGTCGTCGCGCTGCCGGACGGCCCCGCCGGGGTGGGGACGGGCAGCGGTGTCTCGGCGAAGTAGGCGGTCGTCGAAGCACCGCCGGTGGAACCGGACGGCGTCGTCGCCGCCGAGTCGGAACCGTCGCCGCAGCCCGAGGCCGCCACGGCCAGGACAAGGGCCAGTGCGGCGGCCGAGCCGCCGGCCGTACGTCGACCGCGGGAAAGGAATGAATGGGGCAACAGATGCTCCTTGCGAGGCGGCGAAACCGACCTATCGCCACCCGATGGATGCGACACCGGTAGATATTTGCTTCCGATAATACTGCGGCGTTCGAATGCCCGGGGTTCGGTTCTCTGTTTCGGACGTTCGATTTCTGGAATTCGCCGACGGAGACCATCATGCCAAAACAACCGTCGATTCGATGATCGACTCGTCCGAAATCCGCCTGCACTCGCCGGAATACGTCGGTTCAGACCCGCACCGGCGCGGCGGAAAGGGACGTCGGGTCGAAGCCGCTCGCGGTGATCGTGCCGGTCTCGTCGATCAGGCCGAACACCGGATATCCGGCGACCGCGAATCCCAGGCCGAGGGGACCGCCGACCGGCTCGACCACGACCTCGGCCACGCCTGCCAGCGCGGCCACCTGCTCACGGGTCTCCGCCTCGTCGCCGTGCACCACGGCGAGCACCCGCCGACCGTGCTCGCCCGCCCGGCGCGCGACCTCCAGGAATGCCGGCATCCGCTCCTTGCACGCCGGGCAATTCGGTGAAAAGAAACCGAACAGGGCGGCGCCGAGCCGCTCCCGGGACACGGTCTTGCCGGCGACGGTGACCGCGGCGAACTCGGGCGCGGTCGAGCCCACCGGCAGCAGCAGGTCCGCCGGGTCGAGGTCCGCGCCCGCGCCCGCCGCGCCCCCGGCACGGAGCTTGCGCACGATTCCGAAGGTGAGCAGCAGGTTCAGCACGGTCAGTGCCGCGAGCAGAACGACGGCGGAAATCAGGATGGGCATGCGGATTCTCCCGACATGGCGAAGGATGCCCGCCGGTACGGAGAGTACGAACCCGGCCGACGCGCGGGGCCGAAGAAATGTAACCCCGACCGCGCCGATTGCAACAGGCCACTTCGGTTTCGCCGTGGAATATCGACCCACGCATCGATTTCGATTTCTCGACTTCTCTTGCCGGCGTGCGCCGAACGGGTTTAGCGTCGCGGTCGGCGGAAGCACGAACCGCTTCCGCCGAATCGACCCGGTAAGGGAAGGTCCACGATGAACCGTGTGATCGGCACCATGGGCGACAAACTGTTGGGATTCGTCCTTCGAGAGCAAAAGGCCGGGGCGTGCATCCCGGAGCACGGGCAGTGGTGCGCCTGTCGGAACAACTACCGCTACGTGCTCAGCTGCACCGGCCAGTGCGTCAACAGCGGTCTCTCCTGTTGGCAGTGATCGGCTCTCCATCCCCACCCCTCACCAAATCTCCGGAGGTATGACATGAAGCGAGCCGTCGACAGGATGGGCGACCGGCTCCTGAGCCTGGTCATGCGGGAAGAGCGCGCGGGAGCGTGCGTCGAGTACGTCAACCAGCTGTGCTACTGCTACCTGGGCTACCAGTGGCGCTACAACTGCAACGGCGTGTGCACCTATCGGCAGGGCTACTCCTGTTGATCCCGCACTCCGACGGGACCCCGGAGGGGAGCACGCCTCCGGGGTCCCGGTTGCGTCCGCGCGCGGTGAAGGTGGCGCTCGCGCTCCAGTTCCGGGCCGCGCCCGTGGGCGCCGTGGCGTTGTTGGCGGGCACCGTGCTGATCGGCGTACTGCCCGCCATGACGGCATGGCTGACCAAACTGCTCTTCGACGAACTGGGTCGAGGCGAGCGGGTCGACTCCGGGCGGGCCGTGGCGCTGAGCCTCGCGATCGCGGGTCTCGCCGCGTTGCTCGCGGTGCTGATGCAGGTGACGAACCACCTCGACGAGGTGGTCCGGCGCCGCCTGGTAATCACCGTAGAGCGTGAACTGTTCGCCAAGGTCAATGAGTTCCGCGGGCTGCGCCGCTTCGAGGACCCCGCCTTCCACGATCGGCTGCGGCTGGCCCAGCAGGCGTCCGAGGACGCGCCGCACAACATCACCATGTTCAGCCAGGAGGTGGTGCGTTCGGCCGCCGCGCTGAGCGGGTTCACCGGCGTGCTGCTCGCGGTGTGGCCGCCGATGGTGGGGCTGCTGTTCCTGGTCGGCGTCGCCGCGCTGCTCGCCCGGTTGTCGATGGCCCGCCGACAGGTGGCCGTACTGGAGCGGACCTCCGGCAGGCAGCGCCGCCGACTGTTCTACCGATCGTTGCTCACCGATCCGCGCGCGGCCAAGGAGATCCGCCTGTTCGGGCTCGGCGACTTCCTGCACGCTCGCCTGGTAAGCGCGCTCGCGGAGGCCACCGACGCCGAACTCGCGGTGGCACGAAGGGCGATGCTGGTTCAGGCCGGCTTCGCCGCGTTGAACGCGGCCGTGTCCGGGCTCGGCATGGTCGTGGTGGTGGCCGGCGCCGCGGACGGCCGGTTCACGGTCGGCGACGTGGTGTTGTTCACCGCCGCCGCGGCGGGCGTACAGGGCGCCTTCACGGGTGTGGTCGTCCAGGCCGGCGTGGCCGCCCAGGCGGTGCGTCTGTTCGGCCACTTCCTGGATCTGATGGACACCCCCGACGACCTGACCGGCGGCACCGACCCGGTGCCGGCGCTGCGCGGGCGACTGGAGTTCGACAACGTGTGGTTTCGCTACGACGAGCACGGGCCGTGGGTGCTGCGCGGGGTCGATCTGGTGATCCCGGCCGGCACGGCGATGGGCCTGGTCGGCCGCAACGGCACCGGCAAGAGCACGCTGATCAAACTGCTCTGCCGGTTCTACGACCCGCAACGCGGCACGATCCGCTGGGACGGCGTGGACATCCGCATGATGGACGTGGCCGCGCTGCGCCGCCGGATCGGGGTGACCTTCCAGGACTACATGACCTACGACCTCTCGGCGGCGGAGAACATCGGCATCGGCGACCTGGCCCACCGCGCCGATGTGAATCGGATTCGGGCCGGCGCGGTCCTGGCGGGGATCGACGCCGACCTGTCCGCACTGCCGGACGGCTACCGGACCCAGCTCAGCCGGGTGCACCTGGACGAGGACGACGAGCGCACCGGCGTCACCCTGTCCGGCGGCCAGTGGCAACGCGTCGCGCTGGCTCGCTCGTTGATGCGCGTGGACGCGGATCTGCTGATCCTGGACGAGCCGAGCTCGGGCCTGGACCCGGAGGCGGAACACGACGTGCACCGCACCCTGCGCCGACACCGGGCCGGGCGGACCGGCCTGCTGGTGTCGCACCGCCTCGGCGCACTGCGCGACGCGGACACCATCGCCGTGCTCGCGGACGGGCGGATCACCGAACTCGGGCCGCACGACCGGCTGATGGCGCTGGCCGACGGGCACTACGCCAGGTTGTTCGGCCTTCAGGCGGCCGGATACGTGGACCGGCGGGACGACTCGACGAGGATCGCGGAGGATGCGCAGTGAACCGGGTCGGACGTGGCGTGTCGGTGGCCGCCGGGTTGGGGGCGGGTGCCCTCCTGGGCGTGTGGTCGGTGCGGTCCCGGATCGCGCTGATCCGGGTGACCGGGATGAGCATGGCGCCCACCTTCGTGGACGGCGAGCGGCTCGTCGTGCGTCGCGCGGCCACCGTGCGGCGCGGCGACGCGATCGTCTTCCGCAACCCCGTGCGCCGCGGCGACACCGACGGGTTGCGCTGGTTGGTCAAGCGGGTGATCGCGGTGCCCGGCGACCCGGTGCCGCACGAGGTGCGGGCGGCGGTGCGGGCGGCGACGGGGGCGATGGTGCCCCCGGGATCCCTGGTGGTGCGTGGGGACGCCCCCCGGTCCCAGGACTCCCGACACTTCGGCTACGTCCCGACCACCTCCGTCCTGGGCGTGGTCCGCGACGCCCCCCGGCGTTCCCGGTCTTGACGCGCTCTCGGTGGGAGACGTACGTTCGCTGCCAGCGATTGAAACGTTTCATTCTTGGTGTCAGGAGCCCCCATGCAGGACATCGAGGCGGTGCGGGCCGCCCTGCGCGCCCAGCGGATCGAGACGCCCTCGTGGGCCTACGGCAATTCCGGTACACGCTTCAAGGTGTTCGCCCAGGAGGGCGTCCCGCGCGATCCGTACGAGAAGATCGCGGACGCGGCCCGGGTGCACGCCCTCACCGGCGTGGCGCCGCTCGTGTCCCTGCACATCCCCTGGGACCGGGTCGACGACTACGCGCACCTGGCCGCGCACGCACACGACCACGGGGTGCGGATCGGCGCGATCAACGCCAACGTCTTCCAGGACGACGCCTACCGCCTGGGCAGCGTGACCAACCCCGACGCCCGGGTGCGCCGCAAGGCCGTGCACCACCTGCTCACCTGTGTGGACGTGCTGGACGCCACCGGCTCCCGCGACCTGAAGCTCTGGTTCGCCGACGGCACCAACTACCCGGGCCAGGGCGACATCGCCACCCGACAGGGGTACCTGGCCGAGGCGTTGGCCGAGGTGTACGCGCGTCTCGGCGCCGACCAGCGCATCCTGCTGGAATACAAGCTCTTCGAACCCGCCTTCTACATGACCGACGTCCCCGACTGGGGCACCGCCTACGCGCACTGCCTCGAACTCGGGCCCCGGGCCGTGGTCTGCGTGGACACCGGGCACCACGCGCCGGGCACCAACATCGAGTTCATCGTCGCGTTCCTGCTGAGTCGGGGCCGGCTCGGCGCGTTCGACTTCAACTCGCGCTTCTACGCCGACGACGACCTCATGGTGGGCGCCGCCGACCCGTTCCAACTCTTCCGGATCATGCACGAGGTGGTGCGCGGCGGCGGCCTCGACCCGGCGGCGGGGGTGAACTTCATGCTCGACCAGTGCCACAACATCGAGCCGAAGATCCCCGCCCAGATCCGCTCGGTCGCCAACGTCCAGGAGGCCACCGCCAAGGCGCTCCTCGTGGACGCCGAGGAGTTGGCCGCCGCCCAGCGGGCGGGCGACGTACTCGCCGCCAACGCCGTGCTGATGGACGCCTACGCGACCGATGTCCGGCCGCTGCTCCGGGAGTTGCGCGAGGAGCAGGGCCTCGCGCCCGACCCGGTGGCCGCCTACCACGCCTCCGGCTACGCGGAGCGCATCCGCGCCGAGCGCGTCGGCGGTACACAGGCCGGCTGGGGCGCCTGATCCCGTCGGGCCCCGCCGACCCATTCCGCTCCATCCCCGTCCCGACCCCGTCCATGTACGAGGAGACCCGCCGATGTCCGGCACCCCACCCGAGGTCGAGCACCTGCTCCGTCGCTCGCACACGCTCGGCGCGGATCCGCGCAACACCAACTACGCCGGGGGCAACACCTCCGCCAAGGGCGTCGGCACCGACCCGGTCACCGGCACCCCGGTGGACCTGCTCTGGGTCAAGGGCTCCGGCGGCGACCTGGGCACCCTCACCGAGGACGGCCTCGCGGTGTTGCGCCTGGACCGGCTGCGCGCGTTGAGGGCGATGTACCCGGGGGACGACCGTGAGGACGAGATGGTCGCCGCGTTCGACTTCTGCGGGCACGGTCGGGGCGGCGCCGCGCCGTCCATCGACACCGCGATGCACGGTCTGCTCGACGCCGCGCACGTGGACCACCTGCACCCCGACTCGGGCATCGCGCTCGCCACCTCCGCCGACGGCGAGAAGCTGACCGCCGAGTGCTTCGGCGACACCGTGCCCTGGGTGCCGTGGCGTCGACCCGGCTTTCGGCTCGGCCTGGACATCGCGGCGATCCGGGCGGCGAACCCGCAGGCGATCGGGTGCGTCCTCGGCGGGCACGGGATCACCGCGTGGGGCGGGACCAGCGCCGAGTGCGAGCGTAATTCGCTGCACATCATCCGCACCGCCGAGGAGTTCATCGCGGCCCGATTCGACCCGGCCCGCCATCCGTTCGGCGAGCCGCTCGCCGAGCCGCTTCCCGGACTCGAACGCCGGGCCAGGGCCGCCGCGTTGGCCCCGCTGCTGCGCGGCCTGGCCTCGACCGACGGCGCCCGGGTCGGGCATTTCACCGACACCGCGCCGGTGTTGGAATTCCTGTCCCGCGCCGAGCACCCCCGCCTCGCCGCGCTCGGCACGTCCTGTCCCGACCACTTCCTGCGTACCAAGGTCCGCCCGCTGGTGCTCGACCTGCCGGCCGACGCGCCGCTCGACGAGGTCGCGGCCCGACTGCGCGAACTGCACGCCGACTACCGGGCCGACTACGCCGCCTACTACGCGCGCCACGCCGAACCCGACTCGCCGGCCATGCGCGGCGCCGACCCGGCGATCGTCCTGGTGCCCGGGGTGGGCATGTTCTCGTTCGGCGCGGACAAGCGCACCGCCCGCGTGGCGGGCGAGTTCTACCTCAACGCGATCAACGTGATGCGCGGCGCCGAGACCGTCTCCACCTACGCGCCGATCGACGAACGGGAGAAGTTCCGGATCGAGTACTGGGCCCTGGAGGAGGCCAAGTTGGCCCGCCTGCCCCGGCCGCGCCCGCTGGCCGCCCGGGTGGCCCTGGTCACCGGCGCCGGTTCGGGCATCGGCCGGGCCATCGCCGAACGCCTGGTCGCGGAGGGCGCGTGCGTGGTCGTCGCGGACCGGGACGCGGCGAGCGCGACGGCGGTGGCCGCCTCGCTCGGCGGCGCGGACCACGCCGTGCCGGTGACCGTGGACGTGACCTCCGAGGCGGGCGTCGCGACCGCGTTCGCCGCCGCCGCGCTGGCGTTCGGCGGCGTGGATCTGGTGGTCAACAACGCCGGACTGTCCATTTCCAAGCCGCTGTTGGAGACCACCGCACAGGACTGGGACGTGCAGCACGACGTGATGGCGCGCGGCTCGTTCCTGGTCGCGCGCGAGGCGGCCCGGACCATGATCGAGCAGGGCCTGGGCGGCGACATCGTCTACATCGTGTCCAAGAACGGCGTCTTCGCCGGCCCGAACAACATCGCCTACGGCGCCACCAAGGCCGATCAGGCGCACCAGGTACGGCTGTTGGCGGCCGAACTGGGCCCGCACGGGATCCGGGTCAACGGCGTCAACCCCGACGGCGTGGTGCGCGGATCCGGCATCTTCGCGGCCGGGTGGGGCGCGCAACGGGCCGCGGTGTACGGGGTCGAAGAGGAGAAGTTGGGCGAGTACTACGCGCAGCGCACCCTGCTCAAGCGGGAGGTCTTGCCGGAGCACGTGGCCAACGCGGTGTTCGCGCTGACCGCCGGCGACCTGTCGCACACCACGGGCCTGCACATCCCCGTCGACGCGGGTGTCGCCGCGGCGTTCCTGCGATGAACACACGCAACCGGAAGGGGCGTTCCCGGGACGTCTTCGCCGCCGTCGATCTCGGCGCCTCCAGCGGCCGGGTGCTGGCCGGGCGCGTGGGCCCCGAGGTGTTGAGCGTCACCGAGGCCCACCGCTTCGTCAACCGTCCGGTGCGCGTCGGCGGCACGCTGTACTGGGACGTCCTGGCCCTGTACGGCGGCGTCCTGGACGGCCTGCGCGCCGCCGGCCGTACCGCGGGCACCCCGACGAGCATCGGAATCGACGCATGGGCCGTCGACTTCGGACTGCTCGACGCGAGCGGCACACTGCTCGGCAACCCGGTGCACTACCGCGACGAGCGCACCACGGGCATCCCCGAACGAGTGCACGCCCGCGTTTGCGCCGAGCGGCTGTACGCCGTGACCGGAATCCAACACGCGAGCTTCACCACCATCCACCAACTCGTCGCGGCCGCCGACACCCCGCAGTTCGGCCCGGCCCGGCGGGCGCTGCTGATCCCGGACCTGATCTCCTACTGGCTGACCGGCGAGGCCGGTACCGAACTGACCAACGCCTCCACCACCGGACTCCTCGACCCGGACACCCGGCGCTGGTCCACCGGGATCATGGCCGAACTCGACCTCGATCCCGACCTGTTCGCCCCACTGCGCGCACCCGGCGCGGCGGCCGGCACGCTCACCGACGACGTGTCGGCGGAGACCGGACTGCCCACCGGGGTCCGGGTCACCGCCGTCGGCTCGCACGACACCGCCTCGGCCGTGGTCGCCGTCCCCGCCCGCGACGAGCGCTTCGCCTACATCTCCAGCGGGACCTGGTCCCTGGTCGGCGTCGAACTCGACGCGCCGGTGCGCGGCGAGGAGAGCCGCCGGGCGAACTTCACCAACGAACTGGGCGTCGACGGCACGGTGCGCTATCTGCGCAACGTGATGGGCCTGTGGCTGCTCCAGGAATGTATGCGGCACTGGGACCGCCTCGGCCGGCCGCAATCCTTGGACCGGCTGCTCGACGACGCGGCGCGGGTGGCGCCGCTGCGCTTCCTCGTCGACGCGGGCGATCCCGTCTTCCTGCCGCCCGGCGACATGCCCGAGCGCATCGCGGCGGCCTGCCGCAGGGCGGGCGAGCCGGTCCCGCGGACGCCGGGGGAGACGGTGCGCTGCATCCTGGACAGCCTCGCGCTCGCCTACCGCCGGGCGGTGCGGGACGCGCAACGCCTGTCCGGGCGCGCCGTCGACGTGGTGCACGTGGTCGGCGGCGGCGCGCTGAACACGCTGCTGTGCCAGGCCACCGCCGACGCGTGCGCCCTGCCGGTGGTGGCCGGCCCCACCGAGGCCGCGGCGCTCGGCAACCTGCTCGTCCAGGCCCGGGCCGCCGGGACCGTGCCGGGCTCGCTCGCGGATCTGCGCGCACTGGTCCGGACCACTCAGCCGCTGCGCCGCCACGAACCCCGCCCCGACGCGGGCGACTGGGCCCGCGCCGCCGATCGCCTGCCGAAGCGCGCCGAGTCGCCGGTCTGACGCCATCGCCGGTCGCGGTTCGGGGATCCGCCCCGGCACCGCATAGGCTGCCCGGGTCGGACCCGCCGGCCCGACCCCGGACCGGCCTGGAGAAGCGGATCGATCCCGGATGACGACGTCGAGCATCAAAGAGGTGGCCCACCGGGCCGGTGTGTCGGTGGGCACGGTGTCCAACGTGCTCAACCACCCCGAGCGGGTGGCCGAGTCCACCCGCAACCGGGTGCTCGAAGCGGTGGAACTGCTCGGTTTCGTACGCAACGACTCGGCCCGGTCGCTGCGTTCGGGCGTGGCCAACACGGTCGGCCTGATCGTCCTGGACGTGGCCAACCCGTTCTTCACGGACGTCGCGCGCGGCGTCGAGGACGTCTGCAACGAGTCCGGTTCGGTGGTCATCCTCTGCAACTCGGACGACTCCGGAACCAAGCAGGAGCGATACCTGCGCGTGCTCCAGGAACAGCGGGTGCGCGGCGTGCTGGTCACCCCCGCGCGTGATGCGGAACTGCCGGTGGCGGACCTGCGCGCCCGGGGCCTGGCGGTGGTGCTGCTCGATCGCGGCGGCGACCGTGCGGACCTGTGCTCGGTGGCGGTGGACGACGTGCTGGGCGGCCGGTTGGCCGCCGAGCACCTGGTGGCGGCCGGCCGGCGCGAGTTCGCGTTCGTGTCCGGCCCGCTGTCCATCCGCCAGTGCGAGGACCGCCGTCGCGGCATGCGCGCCGCGCTCCGCGAGGCGGGACTGCGGCTCGGTACCTCCACCCGCGACGTCACTGTCCCCGCGATGAACGCGAGATCCGGCGCCGAGGCGGCCCGGCGCCTGCTCGACGCGGGCCCCCCGCCGGCGGCGATCTTCTGTGCCAACGACCTGCTGGCCCTGGGCCTGATGCGCGAGTTGCTGCGCGCCGGCGTGCGGATCCCGGAGGACGTCGCGGTGGTGGGCTACGACGACATCGAGTTCGCCGCGGCCTCGGCGGTCCCGCTGACCTCGATCCGCCAGCCCACCTACCGCCTCGGCCGTACCGCCGCCGAACTGCTCCTCGAAGAGAGCGAACACCCCGACACCCACACCCACCGCCAGGTGGTCTTCCGCCCGGAGTTGGTGGTCCGCGAATCCACGATCGACGGCGGCGAGGCCCGGTAGGACCCCGCCGCCGCGGTCCGCCCGGTGCGCGTCGTGGGCGCGCCGGGCGGGGTCGGTCAGTAGCTCGTCGTCACCGAGGTGCCGGCGAACGCCTGCTGTCCGTAGAGGGAGATGTAGTGGTAGCCCTCGGGCGGTGCGGTGATGGTCAGGGTCTCCGCGTTGCCCGACTGGGTGGACTTGGCGGTGTAGGCGGTGGGCGTGGCCCAGTTGTCACTGTTGTAGTAGAGGTCGGCGTTGCCGGTACCACCGGCGGTGACGATGTTCAGGCGCGCGGTTCCCGCCGGGATGTAGATGTAGAACCAGGCCGTTCCGTTCGCGCCCGCCGACACCGAGGTGCGGCTGCAGTTCTTGCCCAGGACGCGGGTGTCGGGGTCGGTGCACTCGGTGGCGCCTCCGCCGCCGGTGACCGTGACGGTGTGGCTGACGGTCGCGGTGGCGCCGCCGTTGTCGGTGACGGTCAGCTTCACGGTGTAGGTGCCGGCCGTGTACGTCTTGGTCGGGTTGGCCGCGGTCGAGGTGGTGCCGTCGCCGAAGTCCCAGGCGCGGGAGGCGATGGTGCCGTCGGAGTCGGTGGAGGTGTCGGTGAAGGCGACCGACGTACCGCTGACCGCGCTGGTGAACTCGGCCGTCGGCGGCCGGTTGGTGGGCGTGCCGCCGCCGCACGCGCCCGCCGCGCAGGCGGCCAGCCAGGTGTACCAGTCGCTGTCGTAGCGGGTGCCGATGGTGGAGGTCAGGAAGGTGCGCGCGCCGGCCCAGTCACCGGTGCGGTAGTAGCCGAGCAGGCGGGTGACGTCCGCCGGGTGCTTCTGCAGCATGTAGCGCACACCGAGGTAGCCCCAGCGGTAGATGCGGGTGGTGTCGTTGGAGTAGGTGGTGTCGAAGACGGTACTCAGCGCATAGGTGTGCTTGCCCGCCTCGGTGATCGCGGCGTCGTAGGGCAGGTTGCGGTAGGAGTAGGAGACGTACTCCGCGAAGCCCTCGATCCACCAGATGGTCGGCGTGCTCACGCCCGCGTTGAAGTCGCCGAACATGTCGAACCGGCCGTCGAGGTAGTGCGTGTATTCGTGGTTGAGGTTCCAGATCTCGAACGCGGGCCGGGTCCACTCGGCCTCGTAGGCGATGAACCGCGGCTGGTTGCCGGCCGCGCTCGGGTCGCCCTCGAGGTACATGCCGCCGTTGTTGGTGTCGATGCCGAAGATGGCGCCGGCGTACGTCTGGTAGTCGGAGCTGGAGTGGAAGACCACCACCTCGATCGTGGTGTTGTGGTCGTTGGCCACCGCGCCGCTGTCCTTGACCACGCCGTGGAAGTACGAGTCCTGGTTGCGCAGGCTCGTGCAGGCGGCGGCGAGGTTGGCCTGGCTGATCTCCTGGGCCCGGATGCGGATGCTCGGGCTACAGGTGTAGTCGATGGTCAGCACCGCCGCGGTCAGCCGCGCCTGGAGGTTGCAGGTGTCGTAGTAGGCGCACTGTGCCTTGTCGTAGTAGTCGGTGCCCTCAGCCAGCGCGACCCACATCGCCGCGGTCGGCCCGGTGATCGAGGTGGCGCTCAGGTGGGCGCGCACCATCGGGCGCACCCGGGCCTGGAGGCTCGCGTACTGGAGGAAGCGGGCCAGTTCGCGGCCGGAGTTGACGGTCAGGTAGGCACGGTCGGTGCCGAGCAGGTCCCGGTGTGCCCTCGCGAAGGCGTCGACCGCGTCGACGGTGCTCGGGTCGGACTGCACGGCGGTGACGAACTCGGGTACCTGGTGGCCGCGGAAGAGCACGGTGAAGACGTTGTTGACCGAGGCCTTCATCCACCACGACGCGTCGTACGAGCTGTTGTAGCCCGCCAACAGCCGCTTGACCATGTACAGATAGCGGGCGTTCTCCTGGGCGCTGTCGATCAGGGTGACCGCCTCGGCCAGCGTCTCGCCGTTGGCGTCGGTGACGTCCGAGGAGTGCGAGTTGGCGAAGAAGGCGTCCAGACCGGAGCGGATCGCGGTCTTGAGCGCGGGACCGTACGTGCCCACCGTGGTCGGGTCGTACCACTGCACGTAGTAGCCCGCGCGCAGGAACAGCACCACCTGCGGCGCGTTCGTGCTGCCGTTGCCGGGGTAGGAGCCGGCGAGGTCGCGCAGAGCGTAGGCGACCGTGGTCATCTGCTCTTCGCGGAAGATCGAGCGGGCGTCGGTCCCGGAGACGGTGAACAGGGTGTTCACGCATTCCGTCGTCGACGACTTGATCTGCGTGACCAGCGCGGCGCCGGTACGGCTCGCGAAGTCGGCGACCGAGCAACCGGCCACGGCCGCCTGCCGGTTCGTCGCGGCCATCGACGGCCGGGTCGGCCGGGCGGCCGACGCCGGGTCGTCGTAGTCGCGCCGGGCGTTGTCGGACACGTTCGCGGACAGCGGCGGCCGGTCGGGGACGGGCAGCGGCTTCGCCTGGGTGTGCGGGGACTGGTCGGCCGAGGCGCTGGGGGGCGCGCCGAGCGGTGCGGCCACGGGGATCGGGGTCGCCGCCGCGCCGGGATCGGCGGGGGCGGCCGATCCGGGCTGGGTGAACAACCCGAAGCCCATGGCGAGTGATATGGCAACCACCGCGACGCGGCGGAGTCTTCCCTGTCGTGGTGCCGAATGGGTCGATCGATTGGTTCGCAAAGACCGTCTCCTTGCGGAACAGAGGGCACGCGCACGCGCGCCTCCGATGAGGGGTGGTGCAACGGCATGAGCGGTTTCGTCGCCGGCCCCGTTTCGGGGAGAGAGGCGGAGCCGGCGCGTGCGTGGTACTGCTCGCTGTCTTGCCGGAAGAGCCAACGGTGGCAAGGCAGTTGGTGCCGCCGTGGACCGGAAGGGGAGCGTCCGGGCCGCTGCGTGACATGTACCATGTCACAAATCACATTTTGCGTGAAGGGGTATCGAAGACCGAGTGCGGCCAACGAAACGGCAGCGGGCGCAGGGGGGTTCGGGCGGACCGATTTTGCCGGGACTTGCCGGCACCTCGCGGCTACTGGTCTAGACCTTGATTATTGGTCCAGACCTTCATTACGCTCGCCCTACTGTGTGAGCCGGACAACCCGGCTCATTGTGGGGCACAGGTTCTCCGTCGGATCCCGAAATCCAGGAGCACCCATGGCCATCGAAACCGTGTGGCGCACCAAACGCACCAAGCCCGGCAAGAGATTCATCGCCATCTGTGCGAGCCTGCTCCTCCCGCTCGCCGCGATGGTCGGTCTGTCCGCCGCACCCGCGCAAGCCGCCGAAGGCGCCACCGCGACCTTCGCCAAAACCTCCGACTGGGGGAGCGGTTTCCAGGGGGAGTGGACGATCAAGAACACCGGTACCACCGCCGTCACGGCCTGGACCGTCGAGTGGGACTTCCCCGCCGGCACCTCCGTGGGCGCGTACTGGGACGCCTTGATCACCTCGTCCGGAACGCACTACACCGCCAAGAACCGTAACTACAACGGCTCGGTCGCGCCCGGGGCGAGCGTCAAGTTCGGCTTCGTCGGCTCCGGCCCCGGAAGTCCCAGTGGCTGCAAGATCAACGGCGGCCCCTGTGACGGCGTACCGCCGACCGACAACCCGCCGAGCGCGCCCGGCGTGCCGAGCGCGACCGCGACCACCTCGACCTCCATCTCGCTGAGCTGGGGCGCGGCCACCGACGACCACGCCGTGAAGAACTACGACGTCTACCGCGGCACTTCCGTGGTCGCCACGGTCACCGGCACCGCGTACACCGACAGCGGTCTGAGCGCCGACACCGCGTACACGTACAAGATCGTGGCGCGGGACAGCATCGACCAGACCGGACCCGCATCGCCGACCGCCACGCTGCGCACGGCGCCCGGCGGCGGCACCGACACACCCCCGACGGCCCCCGGCACACCGACGGCGAGCAGCGTGAACGACACGTCGCTCACCCTCAACTGGACGGCGGCCACCGACGACCACGGCGTCAAGAACTACGACGTCCTGCGCGGCGGCAGCAAGATCGCCACCGTCAACGGGACTTCGTACAACGACACCGGCCTGACCGCGAACACCACCTACACGTACACCGTGGTGGCTCGCGACACCATCGACCAGACCGGCCCGGCCAGTGCGCCGCTCACCGTCAAAACCACCGGCGGCGGCACCCCGGGCGGCGAGTACTTCCGCGTGGGCTACTTCGTGCAGTGGGGCATCTACGGCCGCGCCTACACGATGAAGTCGCTGGACACCACCGGTGCCGCGGCCAAGCTCACGCACCTCAACTACTCCTTCTCCAACATCGACCCGGTCAACCTGACCTGCCTCAACGGCGTCACCAAGGCCACCACCCCGGGTCCGCAGGACCCGAACCAGGGTGACGGCGCGGGCGACTCGTGGGCGGACTACGAAAAGGGCTTCAGCGCCGGGGAATCCGTCAACGGCAGCACCGACACGTGGGACCAGCCGTTGGCCGGAAACTTCAACCAGCTCAAGCAACTCAAGGCGAAGTACCCGAAGTTGAAGGCGCTGATCTCGGTCGGCGGCTGGACGTACAGCCGGTACTTCTCCGATGTCGCCAAGACCGACGCGTCGCGGCAGAAGTTCGCCAAGTCCTGTGTGGACATGTACCTCAAGGGCAACCTGCCGGTGACCAACGGACGCGGCGGCAACGGCGTCGCGGCCGGGATCTTCGACGGCTTCGACCTCGACTGGGAGTGGCCGGGCGCCGAGGGTCACGCGGGCAACCACATCTCCGCGGACGACAAGAACAACCTGACCCTGCTGATGGCCGAGTTCCGCAAGCAGATGGACGCGTACGGCCAGACCACGGGCAAGCACTACCTGCTCACCGCGTTCACCCCCGCCGACCCCGGCAAGCTGGACGTGGGCTGGGACATCACCACGCGCGACGGCACGCCCAGCGTGTTCGACTACATGGACTACGCCAACGTGCAGGGCTACGACTTCCACGGCTCCGGCAGCGACAACAGCTGGGAACCGAACCGCACCGGGGACCAGGGCAACCTGTACCAGGACGCGGGGGACCCGTACCCGACCAAGTTCAGCGTGGAAACCACCGTCAACTACTACCTGAACCAGGGCGTGGACCCACGCAAGCTCGCCCTCGGCCTGGCCTTCTACGGCCGCGGCTGGCAGGGCGTCGCCGACGGTGGGGCGCACGGCGAATGGCAGGAGGCGCACGGCGCCGCACCGGGCCAGTTCCCGGAGGAGGCCGGCACCAGGGGCTACGCCAACCTGATGTCGTCGGTACCGAACCTGACCGTCTACCACGACGAGCAGTCGGTCTCGACCTACGGCTTCACCGGCAACAACGGCCAGTGGTGGACCTTCGACGACGCATGGTCCATCGGGAAGAAGACGGCCTGGCTCCGTTCGAAGAATCTCCTGGGCGCGATGATCTGGGAGATGAGCGGGGACACCGGGGTGTTGATGACCGCGGTCGACAACGGGCTGAAGTAACGGCCCCCTGATCGGAAGGCCGGGAGGCGGTGAGTGGCTGCCTCCCGGCCTTCCTTGTCGTCCGCTGTCGTGCGCGCCTCGTCGTGGGCGGTGCCTCCGGGCGCGCCCGCCGTCGACCCGTCAGCCGGCGTGCGGGGCGTCGGCGGCCGGGAGTTCGGGTGCGGTCCAGTCGGCCAGGATCCGCAGCGCCTCGGCGGTGGGGGAGGCCGGTTCGACGTTGTAGACGCACAAGGTCTGCTCCGTGTCGCCCGGGACCTGGAAGGACTCGTAGGCGAAGTGGAGGTCCCCGACGAGGGGATGGCGGTAGTGCTTGGCGCCGTGGGTGCGGCGCAGCACCCGGTGGTCGTTCCACCAGCCGCTGAACTCGGGAGACTTGAGCGTCAGTTCGCCGACCAGATCGGCGAGCCGGCGATCGTGGGGGTGGCGGCCCGCCTCGAACCGGAGCATGGCGACCGTTTCCGCGGCGAGACGTTCCCAGTCGCCGACGCGCTCTCGGGCCTCGGGGTCGAGGAGGTAGTACCGGGCCAGGTTGCGCCGGGTGGCGGGCAGCGCGTCGAAGTCGGTGAGCACGGACCTGGCGAGCCGGTTGGTGGCCAGCACGTCGGTACGCCGGCCCAGGATGAACGCCGGCACCCGATCGAGGGTCTCCAACATCAGGTACAGCCCCGGCCGCACCCGCTGGGCGGCCCCGGCCGGCGCGCGCCGCACGGTGCGGGCGTCGGAGCCCAGCAGGTCGGTGAAGTGTTCACGTTCGGTGTCGTCGAGCCGCAGCACGCGCGCGATCGCCGCCACGACCTCGGTGGAGGGGTTGTGCGCGCGCCCCTGCTCCAGGCGCGTGTAGTACTCCGTGCTCACGCCGGCCAGGCGGGCCACCTCGTCCCGGCGCAGGCCGGGTACGCGGCGGACCCGGCCGTCGGCGGGCAGTCCGGCCTCCGCGGCGGTGATTCCGGCGCGTCGTGAGCGCAGGAATCCGGAGATTTCCTTGGTGCGGTCCATGGGACCAGTGTGCGCAGGTCGCCGGTGCCGTATCCGCACCGGGCCGGCCCTGTCGGTACCTGTTTCGGCAGGGCCATTCATGGCGTCCACACGGGCTCGTGGGGGTGGTGTGCTGGATGAGCGGTCGAGAGGAACCGACCGCGGCCCACTTTGCTCACCCGTGGAGGGTACGCACCATGTCCATGAACACCATGTCCCGCCCGCTCGCCCGTCGCGTCGCGGTCGTCACCGGCGCCTCCAGCGGTATCGGTGCGGCGTCCGCCGAGAAGCTGGCCGCGCTGGGGGCCCGCGTCGTCGTCCTGGCCCGGCGGGCCGATCGGTTGGCGGATCTGGTCGCCCGCATCGAGCGCGACGGCGGCAGCGCGCTGGCGATCGCCGCCGACGTGACCGACGCCGCGGCGTTGGCGGACGCCGCCGCCCGGGTGGCGGCCGAGTTCGGCGGCGCCGACCTGCTCCTGAACAACGCCGGCGTCATGCTGCCCGCCCCGATCGAGGAGTTGGCGGCCGACCAGTGGAAGCAGCAGATCGATCTGAACATCACGGGGCTGATGAATACGATCGGCGCGTTCACCCCGCAGCTGATCGCGGCCGCCGCCGAGCGTGGGGTGGCCGACCTGATCAACACCTCGTCGATCGCGGCGCAGAACATCTTCCCGAATTTCGCCGTCTACTCCGGGACCAAGGCGTACGTCACCCACCTGTCCCGGCACCTGCGCGCCGAGTTGGGCGCGCGGAACGTGCGGGTCTCGGCGCTCGAACCGGGCATCGTCGGCACCGAGTTGCAGAGCCACGTCACCGACCCGGGCGCGCGGGAGTGGCTGGCGGGCGCCAAGGAGAGCATGGAGTGGCTCACGCCGGAGGACGTCGCGGAGACCGTCGGTTTCATCGCCACGATGCCGCCCCGGGTGAACTTCCAGCAGATCACCATCATGCCCACCGGACAGGCCGCCTGACCTGTCGTGCCGCGGCGGTGTGTCACCGCCGCGGCACGAACGGGTGTACTAGCCGGCGACGATGTTCTCCGCCTGCGGGCCCTTCTGGCCCTGGGTGACGTCGAACGTCACCTTCTGGCCCTCCTGCAACTCGCGGTAACCACTGCCGGAGATGTTGGAGTAGTGGGCGAAGACGTCGGGGCCGCCACCGTCCTGCTCGATGAAGCCGAAGCCCTTCTCACTGTTGAACCACTTCACGGTGCCACTGGCCACGCCGAACTCCTCGTTCAGAAAAATGGAACCGTGCCGCGCAAGATGCGGGCCCGGAGGTGCTCACCGGACCCGAAGCGGCTGTGCACAGCAAAATCGCCCGTGATCGCGATCACGGGCGAACGAACTTCGGGCCACGACTACTTGGGAACCGAAGGTACCCGAGCCCGCCCTCCCGCGCCACGCACCCACCCGAACTCGCCCCCGACGGCCGGACATCGCCCGCCGAAAGCGGCACTGATCCGCGCCCCGGGGCCGCGCCCGCTATCGGGCGGCGGCCCCCGGCTCCGGCGGTGTGGCGTCGCGCAGCGCCCGCTTGAGGATCTTGCCGGTCGGGCCCAGCGGGAGGGCGGGCATCGGGTGGAAGACGCGGGGGTACTTGTGCCGGCCGAGGTGTTTGCGGGACCAGGCGATCAGGTCCTCGGGCGTGGGCGGCTCGGTGCCGGGCGCGGCGGGGCGCAGTACGACGGCCGCGTGGATCTCCTCGCCGAGCGCCTCGTGCGCGGTGCCGTAGACCGCGACCTGGGCGATCGCGGGGTGTCGGGCCAGGACCTCCTCGACCTCGCGCGGGTAGACGTTGTACCCGCCGCGGATGACCAGGTCCTTCTTCCGGTCCACGATGCTCAGGAAGCCGTCGTCGTCGACCGCGCCGAGGTCGCCGGTGCGGAACCAGCCGTCCACGATCGCGGCGGCGGTCGCGTCCGGGTCGTCGAGGTAGCCGGCGAACACGTTGTGGCCCCGGACCACCACCTCGCCGACCGCCCCGGCGGGCAGCAGTTCGATGCGCTCGTCCACCTCGGCGGCGGCGATCGCGACCTCCACCCCGCGAATCGCGTGGCCGACGGTGCCGGGCCGGCGGCCGAGCAGGCGCTGGTTGAACGTGGCCGCCGGGGACGTCTCGGTCAGCCCGTACCCCTCGAACACCCGCGTCCCGAACGTGGCCTCGAAGCGCTCCAGACCGGCGACGGGCAGCGCGGCGCCGCCGGACACGGCCAACCGCAGCGTGGGGGCGCTCGCGCCGGACGCCCGCGCCGCCTCGGTGAGCGCGTGGAACATCGTCGGTACGCCCATGAACACGCTCACCCCCTCCGCGGCCATCAGTTCCAGCGCGGCGGCGGCGTCGAAGCGCGGCATCAGGACCAGCGTCGCGCCGGCGCGCAGCGCGGCGTTCATCGCGCAGGTCTGGCCGTAGCTGTGGAACAGCGGCAGGCAGCCCAACACCACGTCCTCGGGCGACAGTTCGTGCAGGTCCTGGGCGCAGACCGTGGCGTTGAGCACGATGTTGAGGTGGGTCAGCCGGGCGCCCTTGGGCCGGCCGGTGGTGCCGCTGGTGTACAGGATGGCCGCGATGTCGTCGGCCGCGGTCGGGTGCGCGGCGGTCAGCGGCGCGCCGGGGTGTTCGTGGTCGGCGGCCAGCATCGGTATCCCGGCCGCGTCGGCGGCGGCCCGCGCGGTCGGCCACAACGCGCCGCCGCTGATCGTGAGCACCGATCCGCTGTGCCGCAGCACGAATTCGACCTCCTCGGCGACCAGCAGCCCGTGCACCGGCACGACGGTGGCACCGGCGGCGATCACCGCGTGGTAGACGCGGGGGAACGCCGCGATGTTGGGCAACATCACCGCGACCCGATCACCGGGCCGTACGCCCCGCTCGCGCAGCGCGGCGGCGTAGCGCAGCACGTCGGCCCACAGGTCGCGATAGGTGATCCGGGTGTCTCCCTCGACCACTGCGGTGCGGTCGGGGAAGCGCAGCGCGGTGTCGCTCAGCAGAGCGGCCACGCCGAGGTGTTGGTGCACTCGGGACTCCAAAGTTGGGTGGCGGGGCCGACGGGCAGGCCGGACGAGGCCGTCGCTCGGGTGGGAGCGCGGCCGGGCGCGGACGCCGGTGTCCGGTATTTCGTTACGCGTATTGTTAAGTTGGTACCCCGGAATCGTCAATGCCGCGCCCGCCGCGACGGTGCGGCGGGGGTCACACCGGTAGCGCGGCCAGGTCCGCGTCGAAGGTGCCGGCCGGCCGGTCGGTGACGGTGCCGTCCGGGGCCACGAGCCGCACCGGGACCGGGGACTCGACATGCACGCGGGTGCCCTCCACCGCGACGTGGACGAGCCCGTACGGGGTGGGGACCGCGCCCTTGACCCACTCCAGGTCGCCCGGGCGCGGGGCGATGCGGACCGTCGTGTAGCCGGGCTCGGCGGGGGTGATCCCGAGGGTGTACACGAGCAGGTCGCGGGTGGGGGTGGCGGACCAGCCGTGGCAGTAGCTGCCGCCCTCCCAGGTCTCCCGCCACGCGGTGGGGCCGGAGGCGAGCAGGTGCCGCCAGTCGCGGCACAGGTCGGCGATCGTGTCGGCGGCGCCGAGCAGGGCCAGCGCGTCGTGCACGACGTAGCGGAAGAAGGGCTGTGCGCCGACCACTTGGTGCCGCGCGTCCCAGGTCACGGCCGGCGGGGTGAAACGGGCCACCTGGTGCCCCGTGGGTGCGCCGTCCGCGTCCGCGCCGTGCGCGGCGACCGGCGCCAGGGTGAACATCACGTCGCGCGCGAGCAGGAACCTCCGCACCCGATCCGCGCGTTCGGCCGGCACCAGGTCGGCGCACACCGCCGCTGCGGTGGTGTGCTCGCTCATCGCGGGCCGCACCACGTCGTCCACCGCGTGATCCCGGTAGCCGCCCCGCTCCTCGTCCCAGAACACCTCGAAGCCGACCCGCACCGACTCGCGCAACTCCCGTGCCCAGGCGGCCCGGTTGGCATCGCCCAACCAGTGTGCCATCTCCGCGAAGTCGCCCAGGGCCCGTGCCCACAGCGCGTTCAGCGCCGCGCTGGTGCCCTCGACCTGCACCGGCGACCAGTCGATCAGCACCCAGCCGGTCACGTCGTGCACGAGGCCGTCGGCGCCGAGGAAGGCGGTGAACCAGTCGAGCACGGTTTCGGCGGCGGGCAACAGCCGGGCGATCAGCGCCCGATCGCCCGTGTAGCGGTGGAGGTTGTACACCGAACGCACCCAGTGCAGCGACCAGTCGGGAATGCTGACCAGCTCCGGATCACCGCCGTCGCCGGCGGCCACCATCGGCAACAGGCCGTCGCCGCGCGGGGTCGCGGTGAGCACGGGTTGGTGCCGGGCCAGGCTCCAGTCGGGGTTGGTGACCAGGTCGACCGACTGGTGCACGACCGCGTCGCCGGTCCAGGCCCGCTGCTCCCGGCTGGGGCAGTCGATGTAGGCGTCTTGCGCGGTCAGGTCCACGGTGCGCAGGCCCACCCGGTGGATACGGTCCAATAGTGGGTCGGAGCAGGCGAAGTACGGCCCGGCCGGGCGCGGCCGGAGCCGTTCGAGCACGGCGGGCGCGAGCCGCACCGGCCCGGTGGCATCCACCACGAGGACCAGGTAGCGGCCCCCGGCCGGGTCGCCGAGCCGGAACCGCTCGCCCGCCTCGTCCCCGCGCGCGGTGTAGGCGAAGCACGCGGCACCGGCGAGCGCGGCCGGGGTGGGCGACTCGGTGAGCGCGCCGAACACCACGGTTCCCGGGGCCGCTTCGAGGTCCAGGCACACCGTGCCGCCGACCATGCGGCCCAGATCGGCGATCACCAGTCGGCGGCCGGCGGGCAGCGCGAGCGTGGCCGAGGGGGCGGCGTTGCCCGGGTCGGGGACGGTGTCCGGGCATGCCTCGGGCCGGATCGTGGTGAGCGCGCCGTGCAGCGCGGCCTGTACGTCGGCGGACGCCGGCGGGCCCACGGGGCGCGGCGCGGCGGGCAGCGGCGCGGAGTGGAACGCGGCCGGTGTGCGGGTGGCGCCGCCGAGTGCCGGCAGCGGGTTCGGCAGCAGCGCGCCGTACGGTTCGGCCGGTGGCCGGGTGGCGCCGGTGCTGCCGACGTGGGCCGCGGGCAACACCGTCGCGGCGTCCCAGAGTTCGTCGTCGAAGTCCGGGTGCGTCCAGGCCGGGTCCAGCCGGCGTGCGTCCAGGATCTCCGGGATCTGCGGGGACACCGTGGACTGCGGGGCACACGGCGTCCAGGCGTCGGCGACCCGGCAGCGCCAGGCGGCGTCGGTACCGATCCAATGCTCCGCGCCGAGGCCGAACTCGGCGACCAGCGCGCCGCCGCCGAGGCTGTACGTGGTCGGCGAGGGCACCCACCACGCGGTGCGGTGGCCGTAGAACCGGGCCGACACCGCGATCACGTTCCGGCCGGGGCGCAGCGCCGCCGCCGCGTCGCCGAAGTCGTAGTACAGCCGCCGGCCGCCGTGCCGGATCGGACCGCGGGCGAGTTCGACGCCGTTGACGTAGAGCACGTGCCGCGAATCCGAGCTGATCCGGAACGGCGCGTGCTCGGGCATCTCGGCCGGCTCGAACGTGCGCCGGAACAACACGCGGCGGTCGAACCGCTCGGGGTCGAGCGAGCCGTTCATCGGATTCTCCCGGGACGGCGCGCCCACCGCGGTGTGCTCGGCCCAGATCCACTGACCCCGCCATCGACGGTTCGCGAACGTCTCTCGCATGGTGCGTGTCCTTCCGCTCGGCGGCACACACCATAACCGCGTTTTTTACTGACCACTAGATAAAACTGCTAGCCTGCGTTCCGTGACCCCGACGACACGCGAAGACGACGACCCGACGCGCTCCCTCCGCCCGACCCGGCAACCCCGCAGGGGCCCGGGCCGCAGCGAGCGCGGCGCCCGTCGACGCGAGGAACTGGTCACCATCGCCAGTGAGTTGTTCGCGCGCAGCGGCTTCCGGGGCACGGGCCTCGCGGAGGTGGCGGCCCGCGCCGGGATCACCCAACCGGCGCTGCTCTACTACTTCGGCAGCAAGGAGGGCCTGCTCCAGGCGGTGATCGAGCACCGCGGCGCGCAGAGCATCGAGTTCGCGCAGGAGTCGGTGGCCATCGGCGGGCTGCGGGCGATCCGGGAGATGCCCGCCTCCGCGCACCGCAACGCGCGCGAACCGGGCCTCGCGCGCCTGCTCGCGGTGCTGACCATGGAGAATCTGGACCCGCAGGATCCCGCCCACGACTACTTCGTACAGCGCTACCGGCGGCTGCGCGAGTTGATCGCGCGGATCATCACCGACGCCCAGGCGACCGGCGAGATCCGCGCCGAGGTCGACCCGGGCCTCAAGGCCGCCGAACTGCTCGCCACCATGGACGGTCTACAGATGCAGTGGCTCCTCGACCCGGGCGAGGTCGACCTGGTCACCGCCATCGAGTCCTACGCCCTGACCCTGATCCGCGACCTGGCCGCCGACCCGGCGGCCTACGCGACCACCGTCACGAGCGAGACCACGAGCCACGAGTGACACCGGGCCGGCGGGCCCGGGCGCATGAGCCGCCCGGCCCCGCCGCAAGCGGTGTCGCGCGGTGCCGTTCCCGCAGCTGACCGACCGCGAGCGTGAGGTCCTCGACCTGCTCGCGCAGGGGTTGGACAACGCCTCGATCGCGCGGCGGTTGATCCTTTCGGAGAAGACCCTCCGCAATCGGGTGAGCGACGTGCTGACCAAGCTGCGCGCCCGCAGCCGCGCGGAGGCGGTGGCCATCGCCGGCGACGCGGGGTTGGGTGGTTGAGGGCGCACCTCGCGGCCCCCGGCGGCCCGCACGCGCACGGGTCGGGTCGTCCCCCGTGTGGGGGTCGACCCGACCCGTGTGGTCACGCCGTGGGACACCGGGCCGCGCGCCCGACTACTCGCCGTCGTACGCCTTGCGGATCGCGGCGATGTCCAGGCGCTTCATGGTGTACATGGCACTGGTGGCCCGGGTCGCCTTCGCGCCGTCCGGGTCGCCGATCATGTCGATCACCTCGGTCGGCACGACCTGCCAGGACAGGCCGAACCGGTCCTTGAGCCAGCCACAGGGGCCCTCCTCGCCGCCGTCGGCGGTGAGCAGGCCCCAGTAGTGGTCGACCTCGTCCTGGTCGGCGCAGTGGATCTGGAACGAGACGGCCTCGTTGAACTTGAACTGGGGCCCGCCGTTGAGCGCGACGAACTTCTGTCCGTTGATCTCGAACTCGACCACGAGCACCTGGCCGGCCTGGTCCGGGTTGGCCTCGTTGTAGTAGCCGACGCGGCCCTGCTTGCCGTCCTTGAACACGGACAGGTAGAAGTTCGCGGCCTCCTCGGCCTGGCCGTCGAACCACAGGCAGGTGGTGAATCCCTGGGCGGGCATGGAAACCTCCGGTACTCCGTAATGGACGCTCTCACCAGTACCGACCCGTCCCGAGGCACAAACTCATCGGTGTCGGGCGGAGGATTTCCACTTCGGGTCCGGAGGTGCCCGGTCAGCCCTTGCGGGCGGCGTCCAGCACGTCGCGGATGCCGTCGGCGGAGGTCACCCGGCGGGCGTATTCCGGTTGGCGCAGCGCGCCGCCCATGTACGGGTGCGGGTTGCGGTGCGTGGCGGGGCTCTCCAGGATCGCGCCCGCCGCGAAGTGCACCTCGTGCGCGCCGGTGGCGGCCAGTACCCGGTCGATGTTGCGCGCGGTGATGCCGCCGCCGGGCATCACCACGATCCGGCCGGCCGCCTGGGTGACCAGGCGGGCGATCAGCGGCGCGCCCTCCAGCACGCTGCTGTCCTGCCCCGAGGTCAGCACCCGGTCGATGCCCAGCTCGATCAGCTCCTCCAGGGCCGCGTGCGGGTCGCGGGTCATGTCGAAGGCGCGGTGGAAGGTGACCGACAGGTCGCCGGCCGCGGCCAGCAACGCCTCGATCACCGGACGGTCCAGGTCGCCCTCGGGGGTCAGCGCGCCGATCACCACACCCTGCGCACCGGCGGCCCGGATCGCCTCGACGTCCCGACGCATCGCGGCGGCCTCGTATTCGTCGTAGACGAAGTCGCCCCCGCGCGGACGCACGATCACATGGACCCGGATCGCCTCGACGGCGGCCAGGGTGGTCTCGATCAGGCCCAGGCTCGGCGTGATGCCGCCCTCGAACAGGTCCGCGCACAGCTCGACGCGCTGCGCACCCACACGTTCCGCGGCGAGCGCCCCCGGCACGTCGTCGATGCAGATCTCGAAGGCGGGCGCGGGGGTGGGGCCGGCGTTGACGGTCATGACGCGAACTCCTGATGGTGCGAAGGGGGGTGGGGTGGGGTGGCGTACGGTGCGCTACGCCAGATGGGATGTCACGCGGACCTCGCCGACCGGCAGGCCGCCGCCGAGGACCGGTACGGTCGTCCATTCGTGGGCCGCCGAGACGTCCACGCCGAGCGTGTGCAGCGCGGCCAGCGCCAGTGCGGTGGTGGCCCGGGGGCTGCCGTCGATCACCTTGACCGCGACCGCGTGTCCGGCGGTGGTCGCCGCCACGAACACGCCCTCGGCGCCGCCCTTGACCAGGACGCCCGGGAGCAACCGCATCACCTCGGTGTTGGCCTGCCCGTCCCCGCCCACGTACGCCGGGTGTTCGCGCATCGCCTTGGCCACCACGCGCCCGGGCCCGGTGGTCGCGGTGGCCAACGCGCGTACGCCCCGGGCGAGTCCGGTCAGGGTCATCGCGAACACCGGTGCGCCGCAGCCGTCCACGGCGGTGTGCGCGACCGACTCGCCGGCCAGTTCCTCGATGCCCTCGCGGACCAGCACCTGCAGCGGATGCCCTGGGTCGAGGTAGCCCTCGGTCGGCCACCCCGACGCGACGCAGGCCGCCAGCATCGCGGCGTGCTTGCCCGAGCAGTTCATCCGCTCGCGGGTGTTCTCCTCGCCGCGCGCGATCATCTCCCGGTACGTGTTCTCGTCCTCCGGACGGTCGGGCGGACACCCCAGCGCGTCGAAGGTCAGCCCCGAGCGGGTGAGGATGTCCTCGACCGCGTCCACGTGGAAGTCCTGCCCGGTGTGGCTGCCCGCCGCGATCGCCACGTGCGCCCCGGACAGCGGCGCGCCCGCCTGCAGGCAGGCCAGCGCCTGGAACGGCTTGGCCGAGGAGCGCGGTACCACCGGCTCGTTCGGGACGCCCAGTTCGAGCGCCGGCCGGCCGTCCGGCGCGAGTGCGACCAGGCTGCCGAAGTGCCGGCTCTCCACGAACCCGGACCGCACCACCTCGGCGAGTTCGGCGTAGCGCGTGGTCGATTCGTGGGGCACGGTGTCCTCCGGTCGCATGGGGTCCTCCGGGATGGGCCGAGCGGTGCGGCCGTCGAACAGGGAAGTCGTCACAGGGGTCGGCTCGTTGCCGTCACAGCGGTTGGTCCGCCGCCGCCTTGGCCCGGACCAGTGTGCGCAGCCGGCGTCGGCCGGCGGAGCGGAAACCCTGCCGGGCCTCCAGGGTGCGGGCCAGCTTGGACAACGACGCGTTGAGCACGATGTAGACCAGCGCGATGATGATGTAGGTCTGGATCAGCAGCCGGTTGTAGGTGGCCAACACCCGCCCGCTGTACAGCAGTTCCGAGTAGCTGACGATGAAGCCGAGCGAGGTGTCCTTGAGCAGCCCGACGGACTGGCTGACCAGCGACGGCAACAACCGGCGGACCGCCTGCGGCAGCACGATCAGCCGCATCGTCTGACCGTCGGTCAGCCCGACGGCGAGCCCCGCCTCGCGCTGCCCACGATCCAGGGACAGGATGCCCGCCCGGAAGATCTCCGCGAACACCGCCGACGCGGACACCGAGAGCGGCAGGACCAACTTCCAGAACAGCGGCAGATCCACGCCGTAGTGCGGCAGTCCGAACAGCACCAGGTAGACCAGGAGCAGCACCGGAACCGTGCGCATCACCTCGATGTACACGGTGGCCGACCAGCGCAGCGCCCGCTGCCGGGACAACCGGCCCAGGGCGAGCACGATGCCGCCGACCACGGACAGCGCGGTGGCCACGGCGGCGGCCCGGACGGTGGCCCACAACCCTTCCAGCAGATACCGCCACATCGGCCAGGTGGTGTACGGCCGCCACTTGTCCGCGTCCAACTGGCCGTGATCGGCGAACCGCTTCACGGCCACGGCGAGCAGCGCGGCCACCGCGACGCCGACCACGATCGTGGCGATCCGCATCCGGCGCCGCGCGATCGGGCCGGGTTCGTCGAACAACACTCGGGACGCGCTCATCGAACGATCGCCACCTTCCGCTCGATCATGCCGGTGACGATCCCCGCCGTGGCGCAGATGAGCATGTAGCCGATGCCCGCGCCGACGAATACGGGGATGGGTTGCGCCTCCATGAGGTTGACCCGGTTGGCGGCGGAGGTCAGTTCGACCACGCCGACGGCGGCGGCGAGCGAGGTGTTCATGGTCAGCGCGATGAAGATGTTGCCGATCGGCTGCACCACGCCGCGCAGCGCCTGCGGCAGGATCACAAGGCGCAACGACTGACCGAACGTCAGCCCCAGGGCCCGGGCCGCCTCGGCCTGGCCGATCGAGACCGTGTTGATCCCCGAGCGCACCGCCTCGGCGATGTAGGCCGCCTCGTAGAGCGCGATCACGATCACCGCCGTGGTGAACAGCGGGAAGATCACCCCGACTTCGGGCAGGCCGAAGACGAACAGCACGAGCAGGACCAGGAGCGGGGTGTTCTGGAAGGTCTCCACGTACACGGTGCCCACGCCGCGCAGGGCGGCGACGGGGGACACCCGCATGGCGGCCACCACGACGCCGATCAGCAGCGCGCCGAGAAAGGAGAGCGCGGTGAGTTCGAGCGTGGTGACGATGCCGTCGGTGAAGGCGGAGAGATGTCGCAGCACGACATCCATCGGCGAGGACCTTTCGCGAGGGGGTGGGCGGAGACGAGTCCGGGCGAGGCGCGGCGAGCGGGGGGCTCGGCGGGGCGCGCGGCGGGCCGGGCCCAGGGCCGAGGGCTCCTCCGGCGCGAGGGCTGCGGAGGGCGACGAGGGCCGAGAAGGCCGGGAGAGTCGAAGGCCGGGAGGGTCGGGAGGGCGGCACGCCCTCCCGACCCCGGGGCTCAGGAGCCGGGGACGCCGCCGATCGCGGGCGGCGTCGGCGGGTTGCCCTCGACGACCGTGCCGAGCGTCTGCTTCCAGACCGTCTGCCACGAACCGTCCTGGCCGATCTTGCGCAGCCAGTCGTTGACGAACGTCTTGAACGCTGCGTCGTCCTTCTTCAGGCCGATGCCGTACGGGTCGGAGGTGAACGGCTCGCCCACGACGGTGGTGTCGGGGTTCTGCTTCACGTCGGCCACCAGCAACGCCTGGTCCTGCACGTACGCGTCGCCCCGGCCCTGGCGCAGTGCCGTCACGCACTCGGGGTCGCTGCCGAAGGTGACCACCTTCGCGTCCGGCGCGACCTGCTTGATCGCGGCGATCGCGGGCGTGTTGGCGCCGGCGATCACGGTCTTGCCGTTCAGGTCGGCGGGCGTCTTGATCCCGCTCGCGCCCTTCTTGGTCAGGATGGCCTGGCCGGAGGAGTAGTACGGGCCCGCGAAGGCGACCTGCTCGGCCCGCTTCGGGGTGATCGTGTACGTCTGGAAGACCACGTCGACGGTGCCGTTCTGCAGCAGCGCCTCACGGGTCTCGGTGGCCGAACTGACGATCTTCACCTCGGGCTTGCCGATGATGTACTTGGCCAGCAGTCGGCCCATCTCGGCGTCGAACCCGTCGGTCTTGCCGGATATCGGGTTGAGCTGCGACCACAGCGGCGCGTCCTGGGAGCCGCCGACGATCAGGTAGCCGCGCTCCTTGATCTTGGCCATCGTGGAGCCGGGCAGGATCGCGGCGTCGGGCGCACCCTCGGCCTTCTTGGCGACGTCCTCACCGGCCGGCTTGCCGCCGGGGACGGCGTCGGACGAGGAGTCGCTGGAACAGGCGGCCAGCACGCTCAGGGACAATGCGGCCAAAACGGCCGGAACGGCGGTACGCAGCCGACGCGATGACGCGCCGGAGCGCGGGCGACGCAGGGGGAAGCCGGACATCGGGGCCTTCCTTTGCAGCTAGGCAGGGGTACAGAGGGGACGGGACGGACGGGCCCGGCGGAGCGCGGGCGTCAGTGGCTGAGCACCTTGGACAGGAAGTCGCGGGCGCGGTCGGTGGTGGGGGCGGTGAAGAAGGTGTCGGGCGTGCCGACCTCGACGATCTGACCGTCCGCCATGAACACGACGCGGTCGGCGGCCCGGCGGGCGAAGCCCATCTCGTGCGTGACCACGACCATGGTCATGCCCTCGCGGGCCAGGTCGACCATGACGTCCAGGACCTCGTTGACCATCTCCGGGTCGAGCGCGCTGGTCGGTTCGTCGAACAACATCACCTTGGGCTGCATGGCCAGCGCCCGGGCGATGGCGGCCCGCTGCTGCTGGCCGCCGGAGAGCTGGGCCGGGTAGTGGTCGGCCTTGTCGGCGATGCCGACGCGGTCCAGCAACTCCCGGGCCCGGCGCTCCGCGTCGGCGGCGGACAGACCCTTGACCCGGGTCGGGCCGAGGGTGACGTTCTGCAGCACGGTCTTGTGTGCGAACAGGTTGAACTGCTGGAAGACCATGCCCACTTCGGTGCGCAGCCGGGCCAAGGCCCGACCCTCGGCGGGCAGTTCCTCGCCGTCCAGCAGGACCACGCCCGAGTCGACGTTCTCCAGCCGGTTCAGGCAGCGGCACAGCGTCGATTTGCCCGCGCCCGACGGGCCGATCAGGACGACGACTTCGCCGGCCGCGACGGTCAGGTCCACGTCGGTCAGCACGCGGACCGCGCCGAACGACTTGTTGATGGCCCGCGCCTCGACCATGGGCGTCACTACGGCGGAAGAAGGCGACGCGGGCTTCATCAACGCTCCATCTTTGTTCGGAATCGAAGTTTCAGGTGACAGTAGAAGCGAAATTCGAATAAAGTCAATGCCTTGCTGGTTATTACGGGGTGTGCTATTCCTGTCACTGCCGTACCGCAGCAGGTGTGCCTCGAACGGGAGTGGAACGTTGGGTGGAAGCGCGGGTGACCTGGTGCGACTGGTGGCCAAGGGGCACGGTCGATCCCGGGCGGAACTCGCCCGGTTGAGCGGCATGGCACCGTCGAGCGTGTCGCTGCGCGTCGAGGAGCTGATAGAGGCCGGCCTGCTCCGCGAGGACGGCGAGGGCGCCTCCCGGGGCGGCCGCCGGCCCCGGCAGCTGCGCCTGCACGAGAACGCGGGCGTCGTGGTCGCCGTCGACGTCGGCACCCACCACGTGCGCATGGCGGTGCTCGACCTGGCCGGACGGGTGCTCCTGGAACACGAACTCCCGGGCGAGATCGCCGAAGGCCCCGAGCGGGTGATCGAACGACTCCTGGACAACCTGCGCATGACGCTGCGTCAGGCCGAGGTCGAGCACCTGCCGCTGCTGGGCGTCGGCATCGGCATGCCCGGACCCGTCGACCCCGGCGAGGCCAAGGTGGTCGCCCCGTCCCGGATGCCCGGCTGGAACGACTTCCCGATCGGCCGCCGGATGAGCGAACTGCTCGGCGTACGCGTGGTGGTGGAGAACGACGCCAATCTGATGGCGGTCGGCGAACACCGCTACGGCTGGCCGGACCGGGACAACCTGATGGCGGTCAAGGCCGGCACCGGCATCGGCTGCGGCATCATCGTCTCCGGCCGACTGCATCGCGGACGCGGCGCCGCCGGCGACATCAGCCACGTCCCCGTACACGTGCCCGAGCCGGTCACCTGCTCGTGCGGCCACTCCGACTGCCTGGAGGCGCACGCCAGCGGCGCGGCGCTGCGCCGCATACTGCGCGCGCAGGGCATCGAGGTCACCTCCTCGCGCCACCTGGTCGAACTGGTCAACGACGGAGTGCCGGAGGCGACCACGCTGGTCCGCAACGCGGGCCGGCTGGCCGGGCAGGTGCTGGTCCCGCTGGTGAACTTCTTCAACCCCGACGTGCTCGTCCTGGGCGGCGGCCTGTCCGCCGCCGAGCCGTTCGTGGCCGCCGTACGCGGGGCGATCTACGAGCGCTGCCTCCCGCTGGCCACCCGCGACCTGGAGATCGCGACGGCGGTCACCGGCCGGGACGCGTGCATGCTGGGCGCGGGCAGTCTGGTTCTGGATGAGGTGCTCGCGAGCGAGTGGGTGGACGACACACTGGCGGCGCGCTGACTCCGGCTCCGGCTCCGGCTCTGTCCCGGGAACGGATCTTCTCAACCTCGGGATATAGAGCTACTGTGGCGTCCGTCAATTCCACGCCATATCCAGACGGTGTCGAGGAGGTCCGCGTCATGGGCTACCAGGTGAGTACCGTCGATCCGGCGCGCACCGCGCTGATCGTCGTCGACGTGCAGCACGACTTCATCTCTCCCGGTGCGCCGCTGGAATCGCCCGCCGGGCGCGCCATGTTGCCCACCCTCGCCGGCCTGCTCGACCTGTGTCGCAAGGCCGGGATCATGGTCGTCTACACCGCGCACGTACACCGCGCCGACGGCTCCGACCGGGGGCGCTACGGCGACCTGTACCCGCCGATCGCGTCGGGCGAGGCACTGGTCGACGGCACGCCCGGGAGCGAGATCCACCCCGACGTGGCGCCCGCCGAGGGCGAGGTGGTGGTCAAGAAGCACCGCTACAGCGGATTCCACGGCACCGATCTGGACATGCTGCTGCGCGGTCGGGGCATCACCACTGTCGCGGTGACCGGCGTGACCACCGAGGACTGCGTGCACGCCACCGCCCGGGACGCGATGTTCCGCGACTACTGGACGCTGGTGATCGCCGACGCCTGCGCCACCTACGACCACCCCGACCTGGGCTGGGGCGCGATGTCGGCCGAAGAGGTGCACCGCGCGGCGCTGGTGGTGCTGGCCCAGTCCACGGCCGACGTGGTCACCTCGGAGCAGTTCGCCGAACGGGTGCGCGAGGCGGGCGTGTAGGCCCTCTCGGAGTGCTGTGATTTAAAAGTTGCGCAAGTACGCAACTATCGGAGCTTCGTGCGCGTTCCTATCTGCGACCGCACATCTCCGAAAGGAAAGCACCAGATGGTGTTCAACCGTGTTCTCGATGCCATCGGCGTGGGCGCCCCCGACGTACGGACGACGTTGTCGACGCCCGTGACCCGGCCCGGTGAAACCCTCCGGGGCCGGGTCACCGTCGTCGGCGGCAGCCGCCCGGCCGAGGTCGGCGGCGTGACGTTGTCCCTGGTCCTGTCGACGGCGGCCGGCATCGGGCGTCCCGCCGGCGCGGGCGAGGGCCCCATCCCGTTCGCCGACGCCGTGGTGAGCGGCCCGCTGCGGCTGGCCGCGCGGGAGGAGCGGGAGTTGCCTTTCTCGTTCCCCGTGCCCTGGGAAGCGCCGTTCACCACCATCGCGGGGCAACGTCTGGCGAACCCGGCGGTGGGGCTGCGCACGCTGATGGCCCTGGACGGTCGTCGCCAGCGGCAGGCCGCCGACGCGGTCGACATCGAGCCGCTGCCGGTGCAACAGCGGGTCCTGGAAGCGGCGTTGGCGCTCGGCTTCACCTTCAAGGACGCCGATCCGACGATGGGTCGGTTCGACGCCGAGCAGGACCTGCCGTTCCGCCAGGAGGTCGCGTTCCACGCTGCCCCGCGCTACGCCGACAGGTGCGGGGAGGTGGCGTTGTCCTTCCGCTCCAGCCCGAACGCCACCCACGTCTCGGTGCGCGTGGGCCCGCGCGGCGAAACGTTCGGCCCGGGCCCGGGCCTGGGCGTCGACACCGGCACCCGCCTCGACCACACCGACCTGAGCAAGGACCTCGCGGGAACCGTGGACACCTGGATCCGGCGCGCCGTCGAGGAGTACGCGGCACGTACCCCGCACGGCGGTTCGTCGTACGACGCGATGCGGCCGAGCCCCTGGGTGAACACCGGCGGCGAGGCCGGATCGCGGGCCGGCGCGCGCGGCGGCGGCTCCGGCCTGGGCGGGATGGTCGGCGGCATGGCGACCGGCGCGGCGGCGGGCTTCCTGGGCGGCATGTTCGCGGAGGAGGTCTTCGGCGACGACGACGATGACTGAGCCCGAGCCCCGAGCTTGAGCCCCGAGCCTGAGCCCCGAGCCGACGCCGGCCTCGGCCTCGGCGGCCGACTCCTCGGCGCGCAAGCCCCGTATACCCCGGCCGGCGATGGCGCGGGCGGCGTGTCCGAAGTCCTTCGAACCCTCGGTTGATAGCGGCGCGGCTCGATCATGGTTCGACAGGAGACGAGAACCCGAGATCTGAATGTCGCATTAAAGAATCATCCGATTACAGGTAGTGCTGAGACCCTCGGGATGGGGTACCTATCGACGTGCTTGGCGGGCACCTCAAGCGCGTCGGCACAGACTGGGGGCGGACATGATCAGGGTTCTCTTGGTGCACGACACGGAGTTGATGAGATCGGCGCTGACCGCGCTGCTCGATCGGGAGGAGGACATCGAGGTGGTCGCCGAGAGTTGGGAGAGCGCTCCCGACCGGGCGCGCGCCCAACGTCCGCACGTATGCGTGGTGGACGTGGACTGTCCCGGCGCATCCCGTTTACCGAGTCGTCCCGTCGACCGGGACTGCGCATTGCTGGTACTGGCCACCACCGCGCGGCCGGGCAGCCTGCGCCGGGCAGCGGAGGCCAAGGCGCTGGGCTTCGTGGACAAGGACGCCCAACCGCTGCAACTGCCGCGCGCGATAAGACTGATGGCCAATGGCCGCCGCTACGTGGACGGTACGCTCGCGCTCGACCTGCTGCGCGCCGCGACCGCACCGCTGACGCCCCGCGAACTGGGGGTGCTCTCGCTCGCCGCGAAGGGCGCCTCGGCCCCGGAGATCGCCCGCAGCCTGCGGCTGAGCATCGGGACGGTACGGAACTACATGTGCGCGATCACCCGCAAGACCGGTGCCCGCAACCGGATCGACGCGATCCGCATCTCGCGCGACGCCGGGTGGGTCTAGCGTCCGTTTCTCTTGTGGCGGACTTGGCGGGGCCACGCCTCCTGGCCCCGCACGCCGCCGCCCCCGGAGCCCGGACGGCCGATCAGATGCGTTCCGCGTGCCAGTGGCCGACCAGGTCGCGGTACAGCGGTGATCCGTCCAGGAGTTCCCGATGCGTCCCGCACACCGCGTGCGCCCCGTCCAGCACCAGGATCCGGTCGGCCCGATGCGCCGAACTGATGCGGTGAGCCACCACGACCAGCGTCCCGGGCCGTTCGGCGAAGGCCCGTTCGGCCCGATCCTCCGCCGCCGGATCGAGATGGCAGGTGGCCTCGTCCAGGAGCACCAGGGGCGCGGGTGACAGGTACGCCCGGCCGAGTGCGAGCAACTGGCGCTCGCCCTGGGACAGGGAGGCGGGGTCCACCGGCGCGTCGAAGCCGCCCAGCCGGTGGACCAGGGGCAGCAGACCGACCTCGGCCGCGCTCGCGGTCAGCGCGGCGGGCGACGCGCCGTCCGGACACAGGTACAGCAGGTTCTCCCGGACGCTGCCGGTGAACACGTACGCCTGCTGCGGGATGAGCACACGTCGGCGGGAGGGTTCGGCGGCGATCGGCGCGACCGGTCGTCCCGCCACCCGGATCTCGCCTCGGTCGGGTTCGAGCAGGCCGGCGATCAGCGCGGTCAGCGTCGACTTGCCGATCCCGCTGGGGCCGACCACCACGAGGTGCTCGCCGGGTTCGACGGTCAGATCCAGGTCGCGCAGAACCGGCTGGGCGGTCGGACCGTACGCGAAGGTGAGCCCGCGTATCTCGACTCGGGCGGGGGCGCCGCGTTCGGCCGGTGGGCAGTCCGCTTCGACAACCGGCGTGCCGGGCGCGGCACTTCGCGGCCCGGAGGTCAGTCGATCGAGAACCACCAGCAGCCGCGTGCCCGCCGCGCCGAGCGCGTTCATCAGGGTGTGCAGGGCCGGCAGCAGGGCCTGGGTCAGGTAGGTCAGCGCGCCCAGCAGGGCTCCGGCGGTCAACCCCTGCCGCAACAACCAGGGCGCGGTGACCAGGAGCAGCAGCACCGGCAACTGCCCGGCCACACCCAGCGCGACGGTACGGGCCGCGGCCCATCGGGCCAGGACCCGCGCCGCCCGGGCCTCGGCCTCGATCAGGGCACGCGTCCGAGCCGCGACCGACTCCCCGGCGCCCGCCGCCACCACGTCGCGCAGCCCCTCGGCGACCGCGCCGAGCTGCGTCGACAACGCCTCGTCGGCGTCGAGGAATACCCGCTGCCGGGCCGCCATCGGCGCCAGCGTGGCCAGGAACAAGGCCAGGCCGATTACCAGCGGGGGCAGCACCACGATCAGCAACTCCGGGGCCAGCGCACCGAGTCCGAGCAGCACGCCGAGCACGGTGAAGACGAACGAGCGGGCCACCAGGACCAGTCCGGCGAAGCTGTCCCGGGCGAGTTCGGTCTGATTGGTCAACCGCGACACCACCGCGCCGTCCGCCGCACGCGACGGGGCCTCGATCGCTTCGGTCAGGGCCCGGTCGGCCACCCGGCGGATCAGCCCGTCACGCAACGGCTCGACCAGATCGGCCAGTCCGCGAAACACCCCGCCGGTGGCCGCCCCGCCGCAGATCACCGCCACCGCCGCGACCGCCAGCCAGGCGAGGCCGGTACCGGTGTGACCGGCCAGGAAACCGTGGTCGAGCGCCATCGCCACGCCGTAGCCGCCGAGAAAGGTCTGCGCCGATTCCAGGAGGGACCATGCGCCGAGCCGGACCAGCACCCGTTTGCGTCGGGCCAGGAAACGCCGGGCCAGGGCGGGCACCCCGGAACGGTCCTCGGTCACCTGCCCTCCCAGGTCGAATCCCCGTCCCCGGTCGGGCCATACTTCGATGTCCCGGTCGAATCCCGGGTCGAACCAGGCCCCGGCGACGCGTCGTCCGGCTCGGCGGCGACGAACACCGCCCGGTAGTCGGCCTCTTCCCACAACCGCTCGTGTGTTCCGACCGCGCGCACCCGGCCCGCCTCCAGCCACGCGACCAGATCGGCCCGGGCCGCCGAGGACACCCGGTGGGCGATCAGCAGCCGGGTACCCGCGCGGACGTCGTGGACCAGGGCCCGATCCACCCGCAGTTCGGTGACGCTGTCCAGGCTGGAGGTCGCGTCGTCCAGCACCAGCAACCGGCCCGCGTGCGCGAAGGCGCGGGCCAGGCCGAGGCGTTGCAGTTCGCCGCCGGACAACGGCGCGCTCGCGCGCGGCGCGGCGTACCCGCCGGGCAGCAGGCGGATGAAGGTGTCCGCGCCGGCCGCGGCGGCGGCGGCCTCGATCCCGGCGGGCTGCGGTCGGTAGGGCCCGAAGGCGATGCCGTCGGCGATCGTCTCGCCGAACAGGGCGGGCCGTTCGAAGGCGTAGCCGACCTCGCGGCGCAACCGCGCCGGATCGATCTCGGTCAGCGGCACGCCGTCGAGCAGCACCACGCCCGCGTCCACGTCGCACAACCGCCCGGCGACCGCGGCGAGCGTCGACTTGCCCGCGCCGGAGCGCCCGACCACGGCCATCGTGGTGCCGCCGGGCACGACTAGATCCACGCCGCGCAACACCGGCTCGCCGCCCCGGAGTACGGTGACCCCGCACAGTTCGAGCCGACCGGGACCGTAGGCCGGCAACGCCCGGGTGCCGTGCCGCATCGGCGGGATCGCGAGCAGTTCGGCGGTGCGCCGCGCGGCCGAACGGCTGCGCACCAGCGCGTCGAGGCCGCCGACCGCCACGCCCAGCCCGGCGGCGAGCGCGGTGTAGCGCGAGGCGGCGAGCAGTTCGCCCACGGTCAGGTGCCCGCCGGCCAGCCGTACGCCGCCGACCGCGAGCACCGCCGTGCTCAGCAGCGGGACCAGGATGCCCGCACCCGCCATGGCCCGCCCGTACACCTGCCACATCCGCCGCCCCTGCGCGTTCAGCCGGGGCAACGGGTCGAGGATCCGCCCGAGTTCGCGGGCCGAGCCGCCGGCTGAAGCGATACTGCGGGCGCCGCCCAGGGCCTCGACCAGTCGGGTGGCGATCTCGCCCTGGACCTTCTGGTAGCCGGAGACGCTCTCCGAGGAACCGCGGGCGAAGGCACGCAACAGCCAGATCAGCAGCGGTACACCGGCCAGGAACACCGCGAGCAGCCACGGGTCGATCACGCCCAGCGCGACCAGACCGCCGATCGGGACGAAGAGCGCGGCCAGTCCTGCGGCGGCGGTGGTCGGCGCGGTGCTCGCCTCGGCAACGTTGCCGGTGAGTCGGGTGACCAGATCGCCCGGGGCGTGTTCGCCGGCCCGGTGCGGGGCGAGCGAGAGCAGGTGGTCCACGCCGAGTCGGCGCAACCAGGCGGCACTTCGGGCGGTGACGACCCCGCCGAGCAGGGCCTCCAGGGCGGTGCAGATGATCTCGGCGACGATCAGCGCCGCGCACAGGACGACCGCGCCGTGCAGGCCGTCGGCGTCGTCGAGCAGCAGGTCGAGGGTGTGGCCCAGGACGGCCGGGAGCACGATCGCCACGCCGGCGGCGACCGCGCTGCACAGGAAGACGGCCGCGGTGCGACCCGGGCTGTGGCGCACGGCGCCGGCCAGCAGTTGGGCGGTCCCGGGGGGCGCGGCCGATGCGCCGTCGGGGGTGCGGTCCGTGGCGGCCATGCCGGCGCGGTTCCTCGCTTTCGTCGCTGGGGTGTTGGGGGTGTTGGGGGTGTCGGGGTGCGGGGATACTGCACGAACGGCGGTCCCGGGCGGAATGCCGCCGCCCGGGACCGCTGTCGACTCGCCCTGGCTACCTCGGGGTGCTCAGAGGCATGCTCGGAGCCTCCCGAAGAGAGTCAGAGGTCAGTGGCACTGAAGCAGGCTCAGGCTGCTGTTGCCACACAGCAGGAGGCTCACGTTGCTGTCGCCGCCGTGGCCGCCGCCGCCGAGCTCGGTCTCCTCCGCCGCCATCGTCTGCAGGTCGAGAAGTGCCATGGTGATCATTCCTCTCGGTAGTGGAACGGGATGGTGCCGCGGCCCGCCCGATGGGTGGGCCGATTCTGCCTCGGTCCGCGAAGAACGGGACCGGCTTCAGGGCCGCCGAGGCGGCGGGAGGAAGGGCAGGTGCACGGGATGGTCGTGCAGGGAGCTGCCCAGTGCGAGCAGGCAACCGGCGGTGCCGGTGCCCAGGTCCATGGAGAGCCGCATCATCTGGTCGCCGGCGAAGGCGAGTTCGCCCCGGTAGGGGATCGCGCCCCAGGAGAGCGTGTCGGTCAGCCGACGCAGGTCGGCGGCACGGGTGTCGGGTGTGTCCGATGCGTCGGGTGTGTTGGGCGTGTCGGGTTCGTCGGCGGTGGTGCGGCTCAGGTGCAGGATCATCCCCGCGGTACCCCGGAACAGGCCGGGGTGGGCGTAGAACCGGGCTCGGGCGGCACGGGCGATCTCCAGCCGGGCGGCGGCGAATTGCTCGTCAGGCCGGTGTGCGAGGTAGTCGTCGAGGACCATGGCGATGCCGACGCTGCCGGCGCCGAGGTAGGGCATCGTACGGCGGCCCTCGCTCACGTGCAGGGCGCCGCCGATGGCGACCACGCAGCGGGCCAGGTCACTGCGCAGTGCGTCCGCGGCGGCGTCCAACAGGCCCGGGTCGCGCAGCCGTTCGTACAGGCGCAGGAAGAGGAGGGCGCCGCCGGTGGCACCGTACAGGAGGCCGGCTCGGGCCGACGGGGGGCCGGTGCGGATGCGGTCGGCGACCTGTTCGGCCCAGGCCAACGCCCGGTCGTGCAGGGCGTGTTCGCCGGTGGTGCGGGCGAGGTCGTCCAGGGCGAGGCCGAGTCCGGCCAGTCCGCTGTGCAGGTCCACGCCGAGGCCGTGCCGGTTCTGACCGAGGATCAGGTCGACCAGGTCGAGGGCGCGATCGCGGTGACCCAGGCGCTCCATCATCCAGGCCACGCCGGACAGGCCGTCGTAGAAGCCGGGCGGGTTGCCGGCGGGCGGGTTCTTGGTCGCGCGCAACAGCCATTCCTCACCCGCCGGGTGGCGTTCGGCCCCGGTCTCGGCCAGCGCGTACAGCACGCCGGCGGCCCCGGAGCCGAGGCACGCGCCGCCGCCCGGGACGGCGAACTGGGCGATGTCGCCCGGGTAGCAGCGGTCCTCGCGGTCGGGGGTGGCGGACAGGATGATCGCCCGGGCCATCGAGTCGCGGCAGCGCGGCCAGTCGGCGAGGTCTACGGGGAGGTAGCCGGCGGAGGGGGAGGCGGAGGCGGTGGGCGAACTGTTGGGCGTGGTGGTCCCCACCCGGTTCGGCTCGGGGGTCGAGGCGTTGGCGCGGGCGTGTTCGGGCTTGGGGATGTCGGCGCGGGCGTGCTCGGGGGGCGTACCGGATTCCCGCTCGGGAGGCGTACCGGATTCGCGTTCGGGTGCCGGGTCGAAGCCGCGCAGGATCTCCTCGACCGCCGGGTCCAGCCAGCCGGCCGGGATCGGGAACTCCGTGAGCGCGACCTGGGCCAGGTGCCGGGCCTTGTTCCGGTCCACCGCGAACAGGCTGGTGAGAGGCAGGAACAGGGCGATCCGCAGACAGGCGAGCGCATAGCGGTCTATGTCGAAGCCGCGTCGGTCGGCGGGCGCCACGAAGCCGGGGCTGGCGACCACCTGACGGCGCGTGTCGTCGTCGATGGCGGCGGCCTCGAAGTCGAGGAGTGTGACCGACTGTTCGTCCTCGGGGATCATGATGTTGAACAGGTGCAGGTCGTTGAAGACCACGCCCCGCGCGTGGATCGCCTCGACGGCGTCGGCCACGAGGCCGTAGATCCGCATGGCCCACGCGGTGTAGTCGGCCAGGGACTCCGGCGTGGGGTCGGTCTCGATCAGCGGGTGGCGGAGTGCGAAGAGGGTGTTCAGCGGGCGGCCCTCGACGAACTCCAGGACCAGGAACCGGTGATCGCCGAGGGTGAACCAGTCGCGCACCTCGGGTGTGCAGGCCAGTCCGCTCAACCGGCGTAGGGCGTCGCGCTCGCGTTCGAGGCGGGTGACCGCGTCCGCGCCGTCGGCGCCCAGTCCGGCGTGCGGGCGGGCCTCCTTGAGGACGACCTGCTCGTCGGTGCGCGGATCCCGGCCCAGGTAGACCCCGCCGCCGTTGGAGAAGTGCAGCGCACGCTCGATCCGGTACGGGAGTTCGCCGACCGTGGTCGCGGCGCGGGCGGCCAGGTGGGGCTCCAGGAACGCGGGCAGGTCCAGCCACGGCGGTACCTGGAACGAGGGTTCGCGCCGATCCGGGACGAGCGTGCCGGTGTCGTCCTCGATCGCCGGACACAACTCGCCGCGTGCGTCGTGGCAGTTGCGCTCGGTGAAGCTGCCGTAGCGCAGGAACACCGGCCCCACGCCCCAGCGCAGATCGCTCAGGATGTACGGCCCCGGCTCGCCGGCCAGAAGGGCGGACAGCTCCTCCGCGACCACGCGACACTGCTCGTCGTCGGCGGGGTAGACGGTGACGAACTTGCCGCTGGCCGCGCGGTCGGCGTACTTGCCGTTGCGGTTGTGCAGCAGATACGGGCTCGGCATGCACTTGAACGCGATGCCGCGCGGGATGCAGTAGTCCCAGACGACGGTCAACACCCGCTCGGCGTTGGTGTGTACGGCGGAGATGTGGATCTTCCAGCCCTGCTCCGGCAGTTCGCACGGATCGGGCCGGAACGCGAGCCAGTCGCCGGAGGGATTGCGCAGCCAGCCGTCGGGGAGTGCGCGGTTCAGCGCGGCGTAGTGCGTGGCCAGGCCGGCGTCGTCCGCGCGGAGCCGATACGGCGCGTCGTAGAACAGCCGATCGGCGTCGCAGAAGACCGCGTATCCCTGATTCATCGCACTCCTTTTCCATCCGGAAGCCCGGGTGCCAACCGGAACACTGCCGGCGCCCCGAGGCCGCCGAAAGTCGCATTCGTCATCAATGCGGAGTGAGGAATTCATGGGTGAGGGTGTGATGAACTCATGGACAAATCGGGCGAGCTGCTGGGTGGGTGGGGGTGATGTGCAAGCGGCTGGGCCGGGCCGCGAAGGCGGGCTCGGGGCTGCTACCGGCGAGTAGGCGTCCGGGTGGGGAGTGGGGAAGGGGTGGGGAGGGAGTGGGGAGGGGGTGGGGATGTGGCGACGGCGGCGGCTCACCATCGACTCTGACCAGTCCCGCACCGGCCACCCGCAGTCGAACGCGCAACGCTCGTTGGGAACGCCCGACCCACTCGGGAAGGTCCTTCGGAGGACTCGACCCGAGCGCTCTCTCCCCGCCGCTGCCGGCCGGGGTTCGCCGAGCAACACACCCATCTCGCCGGAAGCCCCGGGTCGGCCGCCGTCGGCGTGCCGGGCTCCGGGGCCGGCCCAGGGCTGGTGGCGGGGCGTGCTTGTTGGTCGGGGGGAACCGGCCGGCAGCGGCGGGGAGGGTGCGGTTGCCCCCGCCAGGGGCCTTTCCGGGTGGGTCGGGCGTTCGTGGCGGGGTGCGTCTCGGCTGGGTGGGGCCGGGTTTGGGTGGGCTTGGGTGGCCCGTTTGTGGGGGGCTTTTTTGGGGTTGGAACGGCCGCGTGGGGTTGGGGTTCAGTGGGTGGTGGGGGTGAATCTGACTGGGGTGCCCGGGGTTGCTTGGGCGGCGGCGGGTAGGTGTTCCTCGGGGACGACGCCGATTACCGGGTAGCCGCCGGTGACCGGGTGGTCGGCCAGGAACAGGACCGGGCGGCCGTCGGGCGGGACCTGTACCGCGCCCAGCACCATGCCCTCGCTGGGGAGTTCGTCGGTGCGTGCCCAGGCCAGGGCGGGGCCGTCGGTGCGTAGTCCGATTCGGTTGCTTGCCGAGGCCACGGTGTAGTGGGCGGCGCCGAGGGAGTTTCGGGCGGCTTCGGTGAACCAGTCCTGCCGGGGGCCGAGTACCAAGGGGAGTACCAGTTCGGTGGGCGGGCCCGATCGGCGGTGGACGTCCGCGCCCGGTGGGGCGGGGCCGGTGGGCTCGCCGAGCGGGAGCAGGTCGCCGTCGGCGAGTGGGGGCGGGCCGAGTCCGGACAGGAGGTCGGTGGATCGGCTGCCCAGGACCGGTTCGACCGCCACGCCGCCGGCGAGTGCCACGTACGTGCGCAGGCCGGCGGTGGCCGGGCCGACCTCGAGGACGGCGCCGGCCGGTACCCGGATCGCCGCGCCCCAGGCGACGGGGCGACCGGCGACGCGGACCGGGCAGGGTGCGCCGACCACCGCGGCCACGGTGGTTCGGCGCACCCGCACGGCGGTGCCCGTCAGAGTGGTCTCCAGGGTTGCCGCCTCGGGGGGATTGCCGACCAGGCGATTGGCGAGGCGGTGGGCCGGCTGATCGAGTGCGCCCGAGCGTGGTACGCCCAGGTGTGCGAAGCCGATTCGCCCCAGGTCCTGGACGGTGGTGAGCGCGCCGGCTCGCATCACCTCGATCGTGCGTGATGCGTCACTCACGTGGGTGACCCGAGGCCCCTCCGACCCCGGATCGCGCTGCACCGCCTCACCGCGACCGGCTTCCCGCCGGCGAGCCTCGCCCCGACTCGCCTCGGCCCGGCGCGGCTTGTCCCGCTCCGCCCGCCTCGCCTCGGCTCCGCCCACGCCACCGCGTCCCGTGCTCACGGCTCCACCGCCACGAAGCGGACGCGGACACCGGGAGCGAACAGGGCGGCCGGCTCGCGGTCGGCGTCCCACAGGACCGCGTCGGTGCTGCCGACCAGTTGCCAGCCGCCGGGCGACGAGCGCGGATATACGCCCGCGTACTCCCCGGCGAAGCCCACCGAGCCGACCGGGACCGCGGTGCGCGGGGTGGCCCGGCGGGCCAGGTGATAACGCTCGGGCAGGCCGGTCAGATAGCCGAAACCGGGCGCGAAGCCGCAGAACGCCACCCGGAAGGTGATCGCCCCGACGATCTCGGGGATGCGCTCGACCGGCTCCCGCCACAGTTCGGCGATCTCGGCCAGGTCCGGCCCGTCGTAGCGGACCGCGATCTCGATGTGCTCGCCCGCCTCCGGCGACAGCGGCGGGATGCGCCAGCCCGTGACGTCCGCGGCCAGCGCGGCGGGGTCGGCGAGCCCGTCGAGCAGGACCGTGCGGGCCGCCGGGACGATCTCCCGGACGGCCGGCAGCGTACCCGCCGCGCGCCGCCGCAGCAGTTCGGCGTGCAGTGCCTCGGCCCGGTCGGCCGTGTCCACTTCCAGGAGCAGTGCGTGTCGGCCCACCGGCAAGGTCCTCACGCGAACGGCTCCAGGGACACATCGGCGGCCAGCAGCGCGCGGCGGACCCGCAGCGCCGACTCGGCCGCGCCCGGGGTGTCGCCGTGCAGGCACAGCGACCGGGCCGAGACGGCGACCCGCTCTCCAGTGATGGCGACGACGGCGCCCTCACGCGCCATCGTCAACGAGCGGGCCACGACCCGGTCGCCGTCGTGAACGACGGCACCGGGTTCCGCGCGCGGCACCAGGGTGCCCCGCGCGGTGTATGCGCGGTCCGCGAACGCCTCGGGTACACAAGGCAGTCCGGCGGACTCGGCGGCTTCGAGCAGGCGCGAGCCCGGCAGCCCCAGGACCGGCAACGCGCCGCCGGCCAGGAGTACGCCGGCCACCACCGCGCCGGCCTGGTCCGCATCCCACACGGTGCGGTTGTACAGCGCCCCGTGCGGCTTGACATAGGACACGCGCGAACCGGCGGCGCGCGCGAACACCTCCAACGCGCCGATCTGGTACGCGACTTCGGCGGCCAGTTCGGTGGCGGGCACGTCCATGGCCCGGCGCCCGAAGCCGGCCAGGTCGCGGTAGGAGACCTGCGCGCCGATCCGCACACCGCGCTCGGCGGCCAGCTCGCACACCCGGCGCATGGTGACCGGATCCCCGGCATGGAAGCCGCACGCGACGTTGGCACTGGTGACCACGGAGAGCAACGCCTCGTCGTCGGTGAGCTGCCACCGTCCGAAGCCCTCGCCGAGATCGGCGTTGAGGTCGATCACGACGGAGCCCGAGTTCGAGTTCGAATCCGAGCCGTCGCCCGTCGGGGCCGCGTCGGCGTTCACGCTCATGCGCCGTCCATTCGCATCGCGGTGCAGATCATCTCGCACGCGTCGTCGAGATACCGGTCCAGAACCACCGTCGCGCCGTCGAAGTCGCCGCCCGCGAGCAGGTCCACGATCTCCCGGTTGCGCCGCAGAAACGGTTCGTGCAGCGCTCTCGCCGAGGGCATCGCCAGGAAGGCCAGGCGCAGTTCGGCGATCAGGCGGGTCATGTACTCGTCGAGCCGCGGACTGCCCGCGAGCGCCACCAGGGCCCGGTGGAAACGCAGGTCGGCGGTGCCCACCTCGGCCCAGTCACCCGCCTCGGCCGCCGCCTCGCCGCCCGCGACCGCGGCGTGCAGGGCCGCGATCCGCTCCGGCGCCGCCGTACAGACCGCCCGCAGGCCGGTGCCTTCGAGGGCGCGTCGGACGGCGTAGATGTCGGTCACGTCGTCGGGGTCGAGCATCCGGACGAAGACGCCCCGGTTCATCTCGTGCACCACCAGGCGATTGTCGACCAGCGTGCGGAACGCCTCGCGCAGCGTGTTGCGGGAGACGCCGAGGGCGGCGCCCAGGGCCTGTTCGGAGAGTCGGGTGCCGGGTGGCAGGGCGCCCTCGGCGATCCGATCCCGCAACACCTCCGCGACGCGCTGCGCGGTGCCGGCGCGACCGAGGAGGTCGCGGTCGGCGGCCAGACGGCCGAGTGTATCGTCGCCGGAAGTCCGGGCAAGGTCGACATCTTGGGTCATACGGTGGAGTCCCCCAGAGTGCGACGAGCGGTGCGGGAGGAGTACACCAATTTCCCGCGCCGTTCACAAGGTCTTGTGGGATTGTTCAACAATAGCCTAGCCTCCTCGGCACCTCCTCGTCCCCACTGTTCGAGGACCCGAGCGTGGAAGGCTGCGCAATGATTGTGCTCCTCGGCGTCCTACTGGTGATCGTAGGGTTCGCCACCCGACGCAACCCCCTGTTGGTGGTCGGTGTCTCCGGTGTGGCCACCGGCCTGCTGGGCGACCTGTCGCCGCGTGAAGTGCTGGCCGCCTTCGGCAACGGCTTCGCGTCCAGTCGCGGCGTGACGATCTTCGCCATCACCCTGCCCGTCATCGGGCTCCTGGAACGCAACGGCCTCCAGGAACAGGCCCGTACGCTGATCGCGCGCTTCGGCAAGTTGACCACCGGCCGCTTCCTGGTGCTCTACCTGGGACTGCGCCAAATCACCGCCGCCGTGGGCCTGGTCAGCCTGGGCGGCCCGGCCCAGACGGTACGCCCGCTCGTGGTGCCGATGGCCGAGGGCGCCGCCGAGCGCAGCCACGGCCCGCTGCCCGAGAAGACGCGCGAGAAGATCCGCTCGCACTCGGCGGGCGCGGACAACGTCGGCCTGTTCTTCGGTGAGGACTGCTTCCTGGCGGTCGGTTCCATCCTGCTGATCACGGGCTTCGTGAACACCACGTACCACCAGCACATCGAGCCGCTGCACGTGGCGCTGTGGGCGATCCCCACCGCCGTCTTCGCGTTCCTCATCCACGGCGCCCGACTGCTGCGCCTGGACCGCACGTTGGCCCGGGACTTCGCCGCGGCGCCGGCCGGCACGGGGGCCGTCCCCGCCATGGCGTCCGCCGTCGACTCCGCCGCCGAGGGGAAGCTCAAGTGATCAAGGTCGAATGGTTCTTCTGGCTGGTCGGCGCCGTCTTCCTGGTGATGGCCGCGCAGATGCTGGTGGATCGCAGCAATCCCAAGCGCTTCGGCAGCGCCGCGTTCTGGGGCCTGCTCGGCGCGGGTTTCATCTACAGCACCCGGGTCGTGGAGAAGACCTCCCCGGCCGAACCGCTGGGCGTGGCCGTGCTGGTGATGGTCTGTCTGGCCGGCTTCGGCTTCACCGGCAAGGGCACCGTGCCCACCACCAGCCGTGAGCAGCGGGTCGCCATCGCGTCCCGGCTCGGCAGCCGCATCTTCATCCCGGCACTGACCATCCCGGTGGTGGCGATGGTGTGCGCGGTGTTCGTGAAGAAGTGGCACATCGGCACCGAACCGGTGCTGCAGAAGGGCAGCGAGACCATCCTCGGACTCGGCGTCGGCGCGATCGTCGCGCTCGTCGTGGGCATGTCGGTGGTCCGCGAGAAGCGGATCAGCGTCCCCGTGCACGAGGGCCGGTCGATGCTGGAGGCGATGGGCTGGGCGCTGCTGCTGCCCCAACTGCTGGCCACGCTCGGCTCGATCTTCCAGGTGTCGGGCGTCGGCAAGCAGGTCGGCGTGATCACCTCGAAGGTGTTGCCGGACGGCAAGATCTACGTCGCGGTGATCGTGTACTGCCTCGGCATGTTCCTGTTCACCATGATCATGGGCAACGCCTTCGCCGCCTTCCCGGTGATGACCGCGGCGATCGGCTGGCCGGTACTGGTGGTCGAGGGCGGCGGCGATCCGGCCGTGGTGCTCGCGCTCGGGATGCTCGCCGGCTTCTGCGGCACGCTGTGCACACCGATGGCGGCCAACTTCAACATCGTGCCCGCGGCGTTGCTCGGGCTCAAGGACCAATACGGGCCGATCAAGGCGCAGTTGCCGACGGCGGGTGCGCTGCTTGTGGTCAACATCGGCATCATGTCGGCTTTCGCGTTCTGACCTCGCGTTTCGAGGTTTTGCGTTCCGAACTCGCATTTCGACGCTTCGCGTTGCGGCTTTGCGATTCGTCCTCGCGTTTTGTTCTCGCGTGCTGTTCTCGCGTTCCGATCGGGCGCTTTCGTCACCCGCTTTGCTCCGCCGTTCCAGGAGGCATCACCAATGACCCGCGTACTCCTCACCGGATTCGACACTTTCGCCGGCGAGGCGAGCAATCCGTCGTGGGAGGCGGTGCGACTGGTGGCGGCGAAGCCCGGGGCTGCGGCGGACCTGGAGGTGACGGCGGTGCGGTTGTCCTGTGTATATGGGACCGCGCTCGACGAACTGCGGTCCGCTGTGGAGCGGGTCGACCCGGACCTGGTGGTGTGCGTGGGCCAGGCCGGCGGCCGGCCGGACGTCACCGTGGAGCGGATCGCGATCAACGTCGACGACGCCCGCATCCCGGACAACGCCGGCCGACAGCCGATCGACGTGCCCATCGTCGAGACCGGGCCCGCCGCCTACTTCGCCGGCCTGCCGATCAAGGCGTGCGTCGCGGCGGCGCGCGCGGCGGGTGTACCGGCGTCGGTGTCCTCGACGGCGGGCACCTTCGTCTGCAACCACGTGTTCTACGGCCTGATGCACCTGATCGCCACCGAACGCCCCACCACCCGGGGCGGCTTCGTACACGTCCCCTTCGCCTCCGAACAGGTGGCCGACCGCGCCGTCGCCTCGCTCCCGCTGCCCGCCATCGCCGACGCGCTGCGGGCGATCGTGACCACCGCCGCCACCCGTACCACCGACATCACCGCCCAGGGCGGAAGCACCCACTGACGCTTCCGGACCCGAGCCGTCGCGGCGTCATCCCACACACGGGGGTGGGATGCCGCCGCGACGGCTCGGGCCGGGCATGCACGCGGGTCACCCGTTCGGGTAAGCGGGGGCGGAAATGTGTGACCGGTTCGTCGGGGCCGTGGGGGCGGGGGAACCGGGAATCCCATGCTTACGGAGCGTGGCTGTTCGACCCTGTTTCGGGTGATTTCGGCGTGCGCGAGGGTATCCGCCCGGCTTACCTGGAAGTCGCGAGCACGGCTGTCCCAGCGGTAGGCCGCTACCGCGTCCGCGCTCGCCGGAGGTTCCATCATGCGTTCGATCCATAGGCTGCTCGGCCCGCCGCTGCTCGGCGCGAGTCTCGCCCTGGCCGCCCCGGCGCTCGCCTACGCCGCCCCTGCCTCGTCCCAGAGCGATCCGGCGGAGTGCGCAAAGGCGGTTGCCGCCGCCGCGAAGGCGCAACTGGCGTACGACGCGGCCGTCGCCGACTACGGCAAGGACACCGCCGCGGCCGCCGGCCGACCCGACAAGTCCCACCAGGACCAACTCGAACGCGCCAAGAACGAAATGACCACCACCGCCTCGAACGCCGCCAAGCAATGCCCGGACACCAAGGCCGCCGATGGCAAGGGTGCGGATGGGAAAGCTGCCGACGCCAAGGTTGCGGATGGCAAGGCCGCCGACGCCAAGGCCGCCGATGGCAAGGGCGCGGATGGCAAGCCCGAGTCGGCGCACGACAACGCCCCCGGCCACGAGGACGCACACGCCGCAGCCCCCTCGGGCAGCATGCACACCGGCGCGGGCGGTACGTCCGATGGCTCCGGCGACGCCGACACCAACACCGACATCGCCCTCGGCGCAGGCATGTTCGCCGCCGGCGCGGGCCTGATCGTGCTGCACCGCCGCCGCAGCGCAGGCAAGCCCTGACCCCCACGCACCAGGTGCCCGCGCCGCCCGACCCACATCGGCGACGCGGGCACTCGGACGCCGCGGACGAGGGGGATGTGGCCCGCGCTCGGGTCGGAAGGGCGGGTGCCATCAAATGATGCTTCGCGCGCTTGCCACCAAGGGCCCGCGCGACCAGCGATGCCTTGCCCATGCGACTCGGCGGGCTGCGCTCCCGACGGTGCCCCACTCACCCGGGTCGCTGGAATCGGTGCCACCGAGAGTGCGCAGCCCACCTTGTAGGGGCCTGTGCGGCGGCGCGGCTTGGGCGCCGACGGTGTATCACCCACCTGCGCCCCGTCGACCGCGGATCACCCACTCACGTCAGTGAGGACGTCCAGAAGGCCCGGGGTCGATGTCGACCCACCTCGATCGCAGTGACGGGAGGTTTTGTGGAGCCAGAGGTCGCGGCCGAGGAGCGTGTGGCGAAGCGGGGGATCGGGCCCGTCGGGGCGGGGGTGGTGGCGATGTGTCTGGGGGTCGCGCTGCTCGTCAACGGCACCGGGACTCCGGGGCCGCCGCCGCAGCCCGGTGTCGCGGACGTGTACCCGGACGAGGCCCGACCCGCGCCGCACGATCCGCCGCCGCTCGCCCCGCTGCCCACCGCCGCGCCGACCCGTGTGCGGATCCCGGCCATCGGTGTGGACGCCCCGCTGACCGGCCTGGACCTGGAGAGCGGCGGCAGGCTCGCGGCCCCGCCGACCGACGAGCCCAACCTCGCGGGCTGGTATCGAAAGGGCACGCCGCCCGGCGCCGGCGGCACCGCGATCGTGGCCGGACACGTGGACACCGACCAGGGCCCGGCCGTCTTCTACCACCTCGGGGCGCTGCATCGCGGTAATACGGTCGAGGTCGACCGCGCCGACGGCGGCACCGCGGTCTTCACGATCGACGCGATCGAGGTCTACCGCGCCGAGCACTTCCCCAACCGACGCGTGTACGGCGCCACCGGGACAGCGGAACTCCGCCTGATCACCTGCGGCGGCGGGTTCGACCAAACCACCCGGCGCTACGTGGGCAACGTAGTCGCCTTCGCCCACCTCACCAGCCACCACACATAACCGCCGACGGAAAGGCAACCACGCCCGCCGACGGCGCGCCGTCCGGTGATTCCTCGCGGCGGTGGTTCGACCGGGCCGAGCAGCGCTGGTCGGGCCGCGTGACGGCCTTCGCCCACTGCACCGACCGCCACGGGTGTAGCCGCCGGCGGGGAGGGACCACGGTCCGTCGATGGAGTGCCGCCCGGTGATCCCTCGCGGCGGTGGCTCAACCGGGCCGAGTAGCGCTGCTTGGGCCGCGTGACGGCCTTCGCCCCTCTCACCTGCCCCCATACGTAGTCGCCGCGGGGCGGGGACCACGCTCGTCGATGGAGTGCCGTCGGGTGATTACTCGCGGCGGTGGTTCGACCCGGTGGAGCAGCGTTGCTTGGGCCGCGTAATGGGCTCGCCCCCTCGCCTGCCACCATGCGCAGCCGCCGGTGGGGTTATGGAGTTTCCTGCCGGCGCGGTGACGCCCCAAGGGTCACCTGCTGCGGCGGCTTCGAGCGTTCGACAGGGCTACCCGGCCATGTGGTGGCGCCCGCCCGCACCTTGTCGGGCGGCCGGTGAGCCACCAGCGAGGGGTGGGCATCGAATCCGTCGACGGGGCGGTGTCCCGATGGCCACCTTGGGCGGTGGCCTCGACCGGGCCACGGCGTTGCTTGGGAATGTGGTGGCCTCGGCCCATGTCGCCGGCCGCCACGTGTAGCTGCCGGCTGGGTTGTGGTGGGGCATTCGTTGGCGCAGCGACGTCGCCCTGACATCACCTGCAGCGGTGGGTTGGAGTTGGACCCGGTCGAACAGCGCTTCCGCTGCCTGGGACGTGGGATGGCGTTTGCGCACCTGACCGGGCGGCGTGCGGGTTGCATCCTTGACAGGGCAGCGCTCCGATGGCCGACGTTGGCGGCGGTCCCAATCCCGCCGACAGCGCTGCCTGGGCAATATGTCGTGGCGTTTGCCGGTCTCACCGGGCGCTGTGCGGAGCTGCCGCAGGCAATGGCCTTGAGCGTACTTTGGGCTGCGGCAACGCGGTTGGTCTCCAGCGGCGGGCCTGGGCTGTGACGGTCTCCGCTTGGGTGGGGCCACTTCGAGCCGGCTTCGAACATCTGCGGGCGTTGGGTGGGATCCGTTCAAGTGGGCCAGACCCGGCCGGGCGGCCCAGCCGCCGAACACCCGCTGGGACGTGCGCGAGGTGCTGGACGCCGCGTGGCGTTACGAGGGTTTCACCGGTCGCGGGGTCTCCATCGAGTACGTGCTGGACATCAAGCCCGGCCATCAACCACGGCACGGTTAGCGCGGCCCCGATCAGCACCGCGGCGTATCCGCCGCTCGGGTCGAGTCCGCCGGCGAGCCTTCCCAAGTGGGCCTGGCGCTGCCGGCGCGCTTTGCGCCTTGGGTTGCGGGTTGCGGGTGGCCGGTGCGGGGCCGGTCAGAGTCGGTGGTGGGCCGCCGCCGGCGTGCGGGGCTCCAAGACGTGGGGCTCCCGACGAGACGGGTGTGTTGCTCGGCGAAAACCGGCTGACAGCGGGGGAGCGGGTGGGTGGTCGGGTCGGGTTCTCCGGGGGCCTTCCCGGGTGGGTCGGGGCGTTTCGGGGGTGTTTGGAGGGGAGTTGGGGTTCGAAACCGGATCGGGGTGGGTGGTTGTGGGCTTCAGGCTTGGGTGACCTGCGGTTTTGTGGGGTCGGGGTGGAAAGTCGGGCGTCGAGTGCCGGTTTCGTGTGCTCCGGCCTCTTGCACCGCCGTTGTGGAGACCGAAATTGCCCGGTCGGGGTCGGCTTCGGGCGCTGCGGCCTCGCAGAGGCCATTGAGGAGACCGAAAGTGCCCAGTGGGCGCCGAAACCGGATGCCGAGGCACTGCAGAAGCGCTCTCCGCGCGCTGACCTGCGGTTTTCTATCGCGCTGAGTCCACGGCACCTCACGCCGTCCGGTTTCGTGAACTCCCGCCCCCACACGCCCAACAGCACCTCGAAATGCCCTGCCCGACCGGCTCGGGAAGGTTCTCCGGCGGACCCGACCCGAGCGCCCTCCCTCCCCGCCGCTGCCGGCCGGTTTTCGGTGAGCAACAAGCCCGTCTCGTCGGGAGCCCCGGGTCTCGCGGCCCCGTACGCCGGCGGCGGCCCACCACCGACTCAGACTCGCCCCGCACCGGCCACCCGCAACCGACGGCGCAACGCTCGCCGAAGGCACCCGGCCCACTCGGGAAGGCTCCCCGGCGGACTCGACCCGACCTGTGTCCCTCCCCGCTGCTGCGGCTCGTTCCGCGTCCCAGGACGACCGGGTCGCAGGTTGGTGGGCGGCCGGCTGCGGTTCGCGGGGGAGTGCGATCGCCTTCGGCCCAGGCGCGGTTGAGGATCGGCGGGCCGCAGGTTGGTGGGTAACGGGTGCGGTTCGTTGTGGGGTGTGATTGCCTTCGGCCCGGCCGCGCTTGAGGACCGGCGGGCCGCCGGCTGGTGGGCAACGGCTGCGGTCCGCTTTGGGGAGCGATCGCCTCCTGTCCGGCCGTGGTTGAGGTCCGGCGGGCCGCAGGGGGTGGGCGATGGCTGTGGCTTCGTCCGCAGTGCGCGTGCCATCGGTGCGACCGGCGTTCGATGCGGATCGGTTGTCGGGTGGCGGGTGGGCGTTCGAGTCCAATTGGACCGACTGATGCCACGGCGCCCCGACGGCGGGTGGGCCGTCGGGGCGCAGTGGTGCGAGATCCTCCGGGTGCGGGAGGTCAGTGGGCTACCGCTGCCCAGGCGGGGGCGGGCTCGGCCGACGCCGGTTGGGCTTCGCCGCCCTCCGGGTTCGCAACCTCGGCGGCCACTGCCCCGGCGGCCATGGCCCCCGTACCCTCGCTCTTGCTCGGGGCGTCCTCGGTCCTCGCGCCCACGGCGCCTTCGGCCTCTGCGCGCTTGCCCTCGCTGTGGGCCTTGGCGCTCCCGGCCACGGTGCCCACCGGCCCTGTGGCCACGCTCCCCTCGCTCTGGGCACCTTCGGCCACGGTGCCTACGGCGCGTGCGGCCACAGCCCCCATGCCTTCGGCCACAGCGCCGATGACCTTGACGCTTTCGGCCACAGCGCCCACGGCCTTCACGCTTCCGGCCACGGCGCCCACGGTCCCCGCACCCGTGCCCTGGCCCTCCGCGCCCGTGCCCTGGCCCTCCGCGCCCGTGCGCTCGGTCTCCGCACCCGTCCCCCGGCCCTCCGCGCCCGTGCGCTCGGTCTCCGCACCCGTCCCCCGGCCCTCCGCGCCCGTGCGCTCGGTCTCCGCACCCGTCCCCCGGCCCCCCGCGCCCCTGCGCTCGGTCTCCGCACCCGCCCCCGCGGCCTCGCTGCTCCCCGTCTGGTCGCGGATCAGCAGCAGTGCGAGGGCGGCGGCGGCCAGTATGCAGGTTGCGGCGGTCCAGAAGCCGGCGGACATTGCCGTGGTGAAGGCCTCGCGGGCGGTGTTCGCCAGGTGGTGGTCGCCGGCGGTGTCGGCCATGGTGAGTGCGTCCGAGATGGACTGCTTGGCCTGTTCGGGGGCCGTGTCGGGCATGGCGCCGGTGTAGGTGCCGGACAGGATGCTGCCGAGGACGGCCACCCCGAGCGCCGCGCCCGCCTGCTGCACCGTGTCGTTGAGCGCCGAGCCGACGCCGGCGTGCTCGGCCGGTACCGCACCCATCAGCGCCGCCGTCGCCGCGGGCATCGCCAACCCGCTGCCGATCCCGATCAGCACGGTCGCGGCGGAGAGCAGTGCGAAGCCGGCGTCCGACGGCAGGCTCGCCACCGTGCCGAAGCCGACCGCGATGACCACCAGGCCGACCGCCGTCATCGGCCGGTTGCCGATCCTGTTGCCGAGCGTGGCGCCGATGCCGTTGAACAGCAGCGAGGCGACCGCCATCGGGGCGAAGGCCAGACCGGTCTTGCTCGGCGAGTAGCCCAGCACGAACTGGAGGTACTGGGTCAGGATCAACATCAGGCCGCCGTTGGCGAACGTCAGCAGCACAAGCGAGAAACTGGCGCCGCTGAACACCCGGTTCCGAAACAGCGCGAGCGGGACCATCGGGTGCGCGGTACGGGTCTCCCAGAAGCCGAAGGCCACCAGCGCGACGACCGCGACCACGAGCGAGATCCGCGTACCCGGGTGCGACAGGCCGCCGTTGGCCGACTCGATGATCGTCCACACCAGCGAGGTCATGCCGACCATCGACAGCCCCATGCCCAGCGGGTCGGACCTGCGCCACGGCCCCTTCGACTCCGGCATCAGCACGAGCGCGGCGATGATCGCGACGATCGCGATCGGCACGTTGATCAGGAACACCGCGCCCCACCAGAAGTGCGCGATCAGCACGCCCCCCACCACCGGCCCGCCGACCAGACCCACCATGGCCACCGCACTCCACGCGGTGATCGCCTTCCGCCGCTCCTCGTCGTCGAACACGGTGATCAGGATCGACAGCGTGCTCGGCATGATCAGCGCCCCGCCGATGCCCATCAGCACGCGACCGGCGATCAGCTGCTCCGGGTTGGCGGCGAACGTCGCGGCCAGCGAGGCGCCGCCGAAGATCGCCAACCCGACGATCATGATCCGCCTTCGACCGAACCGATCGGACAGGCTGCCCGCGGTCAACAACAGGCCGGCGAACACCAGTACGTACGACTCGATGATCCATTGGATCTCCTGGGCGTTCGCCCCCAGGTCGGTCGCGATCGGCGGGACCGAGACGGTCAGCACCATGTTGTCCACGACCAGCACCAGCGTGCTCAGGCACAACACGATCAGGATCAGCCAGCGGCGCGGATTGCGGTGGTTCTCCATGGTGGACCCCTCGAGTTCTCGGCTTCACAGCACGGCTTCTCGGCGCAGCGGACGATGCGTGATGCGTACGCCGTGCTCCCGTTGCGAACACCGTACGCATCGTGGAACAGTGTGCGCAAGTAGTGAACACTGTCCGCGTGCGCTCCTGGATCAGGTGTACGCAGAATGCGAACGGTGTGCGCTACGGTGGCTCGGAGACAGCGATTCACGCGGTACGGAGAGACGAGGGGCGCCATGGCGGCCGATGAGAAGCCGATCGAATCCGTCTGGACGCGCCCGCGTCGCCAACGCGAGCAGCTGAGCCGGGAGCAGATCGTGGCCGAGGCGGTGCGGCTGCTCGACACCGAGGGGCTGGAGGCGCTGAGCATGCGGCGCCTGGGTACCCGCTTGGGCGCGGGGGCCACCTCGCTGTACCGGCACGTGGCCAACAAGGACGAGCTGATCGAGCTGGTCGTCGACGAGGTATACGGCGAGTTGACCGTGCCGGAGCCGGGCGATCCGACGAACTGGCTGGCCGGGATCGGGAGTTGCGCGTACAGCCTGCGCGCGATGGTGCTGCGCCATCCCTGGGTGGCCGCGGTGCTCGGCCAGGTGGGACTGGCCTACCTGGGGCCGAACGTGATCCGGCTGTCCGAGCGCATGCTCGCCGTGGTCGAGGGCGCGGGCTTCGCCGTCGAGGAGAGCGATCAGGTGATGAGTACGGTCCTGGCCTATGTGATCGGCATGGCCACCAGCGAGGCGGCGTACCTGTCCATGCTCGCCCGCAGCGGTCGGACCGAACAGGAGTGGATGGAGAGCCTGCAACCCAGCGCCGAGGAGGCGATGCGCGACCATCCCCGGGTCCGGGAGAGCCAGTCGGCGATGCGCGGCAGGGATCCCGAGCAACTGCGCGAGGCGAACTTCGACTACGGCCTCCAGCGCATGCTGGACGGCCTGGCGGTCCGCCTCGAACATCTCGCAACCGGCTGACACGCGAGGGAGTTCGCGGCGGCCGGTGTACCCGCCGCGCCGGATGTCGGGCCCGTCGGGGCGGGTGCCGGAGTCGCCGGCGGGCGGCGGACGGGGGTCGGGTTCCGGCGGCTATCCTGGCCGCTCCGGCCTCGGGTCGAGCGGGCCGGGAATCGTGCTCCTGGTCGCTCGGCCGGTCTGGGGAACCCCTTGTCGTCGTTACCGTCGTCGGCGGACATCAAGTCCGAGCAGATCGCCGCGGAGATCCGCGACGCGATCCGGCTCGGCACACTGCAACGCGGGACGCTCTACTCCGCACGGGAGTTGGGCGAGCGGTTCGGTGCCTCCCGGACGCCGGTACGGGAGGCCCTGCTCAAACTGGCGGACCTGGGACTGGTCCGGATCGAACGCAACCGCGGCGCGCGCGTGCTCGGCCCGGACGGGCGCGGCGTGGTCGAACTGTGCAGCCTGCGCGTGTTGTTGGAACCGCCGGCGTGCCGCAGCGCCGCAGCGGTGATGACCACCCGCGACGACGAGGAACTGGCCGCCCAACTTGCGATCATGGCCGCGCACCCCGACGCCGGCCCCGAGTACTTCGCCGCCGACGAGAAGCTGCACGACGTGATCCTGCGGGCCGGCGGAAATCGGCGACTGGCCAAGTTCGTCGGCGAGTTGCGCCAGACCTTGGCCCTGGACGGGCGGCTCAGCGTACCCAGGTACCAATCGGTGGAGACCGCGCTCCGGGAGCACACCGACATCGTCGAGGCGCTGCGCCGGCGCGATGGGGTGGCCGCGGAGAGCGCGATGCGCAAACACGTCGTGCGTTCGGGGGAGTTGCTGGTGGCCAACACCAGCGAGGACAGCTGGGGCCTGGTCGCGGAGTGGCGCCGCTGGGTGGGCATCGCGGGGACGACGGGCGAGCGCCCGCTCTCCTGATCGGGCGTATGCCCCCGGCTCGGCCTCTTCGTCGACCGCATCTCCGGATCCGATCCGCACCTGCCGGTCGGCGGGCCGAGTGTGCTCGGCCACATGCGGATCCAGGCCCGGACGGGGATCGGGCCCGGACGGGGATCGGGCCCGGATGGGGATCGGGCCCGGATGGGGATCGGGCCCGGATGGGGATCGGGCCCGGATGGGGATCGGGCCCGGACGGGGATCCGGTGCGGATCGCCGGCCGCAGCGGACCGGCCCCTACCGGCGACGGGGTCGACGTCCGGGCAAGGGACGTCGACCCCGTCGCCGCCCCCGGGTCAGTCCCCCCAGTGCGAGCTCTTGACGTCGACGAAGATCGGGTTGCTGTAGAACCAGATGTCGCGCCACGGGTCGCCGTCGTTGTTCGGGTGCTGGATCGGGCCGGCCGGGTCGACGCCCGCGCCGAACGGGCCGACGCCGTGCCGGTTGCCGTCGCTGCCCCGGAGCCGGACGTAGTACGGCTTGTTCCGGCGCGGCAGTTGCACCTTCAGGGTGTAGGTGCCGGTACGGCCGGCCACGTCGATGCGCTTGGTCACCCGCGCGTCGGGGGCCTGCCAGGCGTCGGCGTCGCGGGACTTGCCGGTGACCGTGCCGGTGATCACGTCGACGTGCGCCAGGGTCGGCACCACGCCGTGGTAGTTGGGCCGGCTCGCGGTGGTGACCCGGATGTAGAGCGTGGCGCCCCGGTTCGCCGCCAGCGGCAACCGGCCGCCCAGGGTGACCGGTTCGCTGTGGCCGTTGTCCGCGACCATCCACACGTCGAGGCCGTCGAGCAGCTGGCCGTGGTCGACCCACACACGCCCGGCGCGCAGGCCGTTCATCACATCGCGGTAGCCGAACCGCTCCACGCCCACGTGGGTGCGGCTGAACTGCCCCGGCCAGAAATCGCTGCCGGGCTGCGGGACACCGGTGTCCTTGGGCAGCGGCTTGGAGCCGAGGTCGTCGAAGCCCTTGCCGGGCGGGTAGTCGCCGTCGGCGTAGGTGTCGAACATGGTGCGGTGGTTGTCCGAGTTCGAGGTGACCGACCACAGCCGGCCCTCGGACAGCAGCGCGTCCCACATGCCGCCGACCGTCGCGGTCATCCAGTCGAAGCCGCCGAACGTGCGGTAGCTCTCGATCGGATAGCGCGGCCAGCTCTGCGGCGACGGCGCGTTCTGGTACTCGCCGCGCTGGAAGGTGCCCGGACCCGACTGGCCCTCGCGATACTTCACCCACGCCGGGTCGGCGTTGGCCTGCGAGCCGGGCGCGCCCTCGAAGCCGAGGAAGATCGACGGGTCGGCGTCGTGCCAGGCGCGCAGCTCGTGCGGGGAGACGATGCCGAGCCGGCTGGGGTGGTTGGCCAGCACCAGGACATCCTCGACGAAGCCCTCGCGGCGGCGCTGTCCGAGCCAGCGGATCGCCTCCACCGCCTTGGCCTCGTTGGCGGGCGTCTTGGGGTCGCCCACCGCGCCCACGTCGAACTTGTTCAGCTTGGCGTCGAAGGTCAGCTCGAACTGCCGCAGCAGCTCCACCTCGTTGCGGCCCGGCGCGACCATGATGGTGGCGTGCTCGGCGGCGGGGACGTACCACTCCAGGCCCTGGAAGATCAGCACCCGCGGGTTTTCCTGACGGGCCTTGAGGATCTCCGCGTGCTCGCGCTCCGCGCCGCCGGCGTTGGCGTGGCCGAAGTTGGCGTGTTCGGTGTAGACGATCCAGTCCAGGCCGAACTGCCGCCCCTGTGCCGCCGACTGGGCGAAGCCGTACTTGGCGTCGTGGCTGTAGACGGTGTGCACGTGGTGGTCGCCCACGAGGTAGACGTACTTGCTCGGCGGGCCGTCCTGGCCCGGGCGCGAACTCGCCTGCACCGCGTCGTCGGACTCGGCCGCCGCCGCCACGCCCGCGCCGGTCATCCCGAGTGCCGAGGCACCCAGGAATCCGGCCCCGAACAGCCCGGCTCGACCGATCAGCCCTCGGCGCGACACCCCCTGCGCGTCGAGTCGGTCCTCGGCCACCTCCGGGTCGGCCCACTCGGGCAGCTGCGGTAGGGGCCGATCGGCCGGAAGCGAGTGGTCCTCGGTCGCCATGTGGGTTCCTTGCGCTCGGGGGGAGGGGCGAATACCGGCCAGACGCTATGAGGCAAAGGTGGCGCGCGGGCGACGCGCAGACCTTGATCACATGACGGGCGGGATGATCTTTCGGGGCGCGCGGGAGCGGAGGAGCCATTCGACCACGATCAGGTTGGGCACCCAGCACAGAAAGGGAACGAACGTGTACGCACGGTCGAAGTCGCCCGTCAGCGACAGGAGCAGGATCAGCCACAGGCGCAGCGTCACCGCGGCGTAGGTGAACGCGAAGGCCCGGTGCATCCAGCGGCGATGCAGGGTCGGATCGCCGCGCCGGATCGCCCGCAACCCGAAGCCGGCGCAGCCCATCCACAACACCGCGAGCATGCCGAAGCCGGCGGTGCCCACCGCGCCCGCGTGGTTCATCGGCGCGAGCACCAGGCCGGCGACGCCGCCCACGGCGATGCACAGCAGGACCAGTCGGCCGCAGGCCCGGTGCAGGCGGGGCGCGCGCAGCCGTATTCGGCTCGCGAGCTGGACGGGGGACAGCAGCAGGGCGAGGCCGGCGGCCACGATGTGCGTGTAGAGGAATGCCTGCTGCCACTTCGGCCGGTACGCGTAGTTGCTCGCCATGTCGGAGTCGTCGCGGGCGAGGGCGACCAGGGACTCGGTCAGGTAGGGCAGCGGAGCGAATACGGCGATCGCCAGAGCGCTCAGCGCGAGCCACCAGACGCCCACGGTGCGGCGTCGGGTGGAGTCGGGGCGGCGCGCGGTGGTGGTCGTGGTGGTCGTGGTCATGTCGGGGCGTCCTTTCGCGGCATGTCACCACGCTAGGAAGCGGAGGGGTTCGCGCTCGCCCCCCGGAACGGGGAATCCCCTCCCTCGTGCGAGGGAGATCGTTCTCGGCCGTGCGGGGGTGGACCGGGGTTGGGCGGGCCGGTGCAGGATGGGGCATGCGCACTTCCGACGTTTGGCTCACGCCGGCGTTCGTGGCGGGCGCGGTCGCGGTGACCGTGCTCGCCCCCGCCGACCCGCCCTACCGGGGGCTGGACGCGGTCGGTCTGTGCCTCGCGGTCGGGTCCACGCTGTGTCTGTTCCCGCGCCGGGTCGCGCCGGTGGGGGTGGTGGTCGCCACGTCGTTGCTCGTGGTGGTCAACGCGGCGGCCGGCTATTCCACCACGGTCACCCAGTGGCCGGTGTGGATCTCGCTGTTCACCCTGTTCTCGCTGCGCGGGACCACCGCCCGGGTGACGGGCGTGGCTGTGATGCTCGCCGCGGTGGGCGGCTACTTCGCGGTCGACCGGGCGCCGATCGGGCCCACCGACGTGTTCAACGTGACGGTGTGCTTCCTGGTCGCGATGGTCGCGGGCGACGCCGCGCGCAGCCGGCGGGCCGCGGCGGTCGCCGAGCACGCCCGGGTCCGGGCCGAGGAGCGCACCGAGCTGGCCCGCGAACTGCACGACTCGATCGGGCACGCGGTCAACGTGATGGTGATGCAGGCCGGGGTGGGGCGCCGGGTGTTCGCCGAAGACCCGGCCTTCGCCCGGGAGGCGCTGGGCAACATCGAGAGCGTCGGGCGCGACGCGCTGGGGGAGCTGGACCGGCTGGTCCGGGTGATGCACGCCGACCGGCCGACCACCGACCTGTCCGCACTGGTCGACGGGGTCCGGGCGGCGGGCCGCGAACTGCGGCTGACCACGGAGGAGATACACGTGGGCGCCACGGTCGCGCAGGCGCTGCACCGGATCGTCCAGGAGGCGCTGACCAACGCCCTGCGGCACACCGACAGCGGCCGGATCGACGTCGAGCTGGCCCAGGTCGACGACACCGTGGTGCTCGAAGTGGTCAACGAGGGCCGCCAGTTGCAGGTGGGCCGGCCCGGGCGCGGGCTGGTCAACATGCGCGAGCGGGCCCGGTCGGTCGGCGGTGAGGTGGAGGCCGGCCCGGTGCCGGCGGGTTTTCGGGTACGGGCGACGCTGCCGGCGCAGGTGCGTTCGTGATCCGGATGCTGCTGGCCGACGACGACGCGCTGGTCCGGAGCGGATTGAAGGCCCTGCTGCGGGCCGAGCCCGGGATCACCGTGGTGGGGGAGGCGGCCGACGGCGCCGAGGCGGTGCGGGCCGCGCTGGAACATCGGCCCGACGTGGTGGTGATGGACATCCGGATGCCGGTCCGCGACGGCGTCTCCGCCACCCGCGACCTGATGGCGGTATCGGATCGGCCGCGCGTCCTGGTGCTCACGACGTTCGACCTGGACGAGGTGGTCGACGACGCGATCGCGGCCGGCGCCGACGGCTTCCTGCTCAAGCGGGCCACGCCGGAGGAGCTGATCGCCGGGATCCACGCGGTCGCGGCCGGCGACGCGGTGGTCTCACCGGCGGTCGCCCGCCGCCTCTTCGCCTCGCACGCCGCGCGAATCGGCCCCGACCACATGCGCGCGGGCCGCCTCACCGACCGCGAGGCCGACGTACTGCGCGCGATGGCCCGCGGCCTGTCCAACACCGAAATCGCCCACACACTGCACCTGTCGGTGGAAACGGTGAAAACCCACGTCAAACACATCCTGGCCAAACTGGATGTCCGCGACCGCACCCAAGCCGTCGTCTGGTCCTACCGCACAGGCTTCGCCTACCGAAGCGACCGACCGGGCGGCGGTGCTTGAACGGCGGGGGCGGCGGGGCGGGGGCGCGCTGGGTGATTCGGGGTCGGCCGGGGTCGTGGGATGGGCCGCCGCCGGCGGTGCGCTGGGCGCCGAGACGGGCGCGTTGCCTGGCGAAATCCGGCCGGCAGCGGGTGAGGGGTCGGGTCGAGTTCTCCCGGGGGCTTTCCGAGTGGGTCGGGTGTTCTCGGCGGGCGTTGCGCTTGTGGTTGCGGGTGGCTGGTGCGGGGCTGGTCAGAGTCGACGCTGGGCCGCCGCCAGCGTGCGGGGCTCCAAGACCCGAAGCTCCCGACGAGGCGAGTGCATTGGTCGGCGAAAACCGGCCGGCAGCGGGGGCGGGGAGGGCGTTCGGGTCGAGTCCTCCGGCCGGGCCTTCCCGAGTGGGTCGGGTGTTCTCGGCGGGCGCTGCGCTTGTGGTTGCGGGTGGCCGGTGCGGGGTCGGTCAGAGTCGACGCTGGACCGCCGCCAGCGTGCGGGGCTCAGAGATTCGGGGCTTCTGGCGAGGCGGGTGTGTTGCTTGGCGAAACAGGCTGGCAGCGGCGGGGAGGGTGAGGGGTCGGGTTGGGTGCTCCGGGGGCCTTCGCGAGTGGGTTGGGGTGTTTGGAGGTGTTTGGGGTGGGGTTGGGATTCGGAACCGGATCTCGGTGGGTGGTTGTGGGGTTCGAGCTTCGGTGACCTGCGGTTTTGTGGGGTCGGGGTGGAAAGTCGGGCGTCGAGTGCCGGTTTCGTGCGCTTGGGCCTTTTCGATGCCGGTATGGAGACCGAAACCGCACAGTCGGAGCCGGCTTCGGGCACTGCGACCGCACAGAGGCCATCGAGGAGGCCGAAAGTGCCCAGTGGGAGCCGAAACCGGTTCCCGAGGCACCCGAAACGGCACCCGTCTGCGCTGACCTGCGGTTTTCCTTCGGACTGAGGCTTCGGCAATTCACTCGATCCGGTTCGTGAACCTTCATCACCCGCATGCCACCGCTTGCCGGAAACAGCCGCCCCACTCGGGAGATCGGTCGGAGGACTCGACCCGACCACCCCTCGCCCTGCTGCCGGCCGGTTTTCGGTGAGCAACGCCCCCGTCTCGTCGGGAGCTTCGAGTCTCGGAGTCCCGCACCCTGGCGGCGGCACAGGATCGACTCTGACCAGCCCCGGACCGGTCATCCCGCAGCCCAAGGCGCAGCGCGTGCCGGGAACGCCCAGCCCACTCGGGAAGGCCGGCTGGAGGACTCGACCCGAGCGCCCTCCTGCTCCCGCTGCCGGCCGGTTTTCGCCGACCAATGCACTCGTCTCGTCGGGAGCTTCGGGTCTTGGAGCCCTGCACGCTGGCGGCGGCGCACCATCGACTCTGACCAGCCCCGCACCACCCACCCGCAGCCCAAGGCGCGACGCGTGCCGGGAACGCCCGGCCCACTCGGGAAGGTCGGCTGGAGGACTTGACCCGAGCGCTCTCCCCGCCGCTGCTGCCGGCCGGGTTTCGGTGAGCAATGCACTCGTCTCGTCGGGAGCTTCGGGTCTTGGAGCCCCGCACGCTGGCGGCGGCGCACCATCGACTCTGACCAGCCCCGCACCACCCACCCGCAGCCCAAGGCGCGACGCGTGCCGGGAACGCCCGGCCCACTCGGGAAGGTCGGCTGGAGGACTTGACCCGAGCGCCCTCCCCGCCCCTGCTGCCGGCCGGGTTTCGGTGAGTAACGTGCCCGTCTCGTTGGGAGCTTCGGGTCTTGGAGCCCCGCACGCCGGCGGCGGCCCACCATCGACTCCGACCAGCCCCGCACCAGCCACCCGCAACCACAAGCGCAACGCCCGCCGAGAACACCCGACCCACTCGGAAAGGTCGGCTGGAGGACTCGACCCGAGCGTCCTCCTGCTCCCGCTGCCGGCCGGTTTTCGCCGACCAATGCACTCGCCTCGTCGGGAACTTCGAGTCTTGGAGCCCCGCACGCCGGCGGCGGCCCACCATCGACTCTGACCAGTCCCGGACCGGTCACCCCGCAGCCCAAGGCGGGACGTGTGCCGAGAACGCCCGGCCCACTCGGGAAGGCCCGGCCGGAGGACTCGACCCGAGCGCCCTCCCCGCCCCCGTTGCCGGCCGGGTTTCGCCGAGCAATGCGCCCGTCTCGTCGGGAACCCCGGGTCTTGGAGTTCCGCTCGCCGGCGGCGGTACATCGCCGACTCGGACAGGCCCTGCACCAGCTGCCCGCGACCGCGAGCGCAGCGCATGCCGGAAGCGCCCCCGGGCCGGCGGTGACCCACCCCAGGCCCGTGCCCCGCCCGCCACCCGGGGCGGGGTCCCGGGTGGCGGCGGAGTGGGGGCTTTCCTCCTTTGTTATCGGGCCTCCGTTGGCTTTGGGCTGTGGGTTAGGCCGTGGTCGTTCCCGTGGGGATTTCGGGGGTCAGGTGGGGTGGGACCCTTGTGTAGGAGTGGAATTCCATTGTGTAGCTTGCTCGGCCGGAGGTTCGGCTGCGTAGGTCGCCTACGTAGCCGAACATTTCGGCGAGTGGGACCAGTGCGGTGATCACCTTTGCGCCGGAGCGGTCGGTCAGGGACTCGACCTGGCCGCGTCTGGCGTTGAGGTTGCCGATGACGTCGCCCAAGTGGTCCTCGGGTGTGGTCACCTCCACCGCCATCACCGGTTCGAGCAGGGTTGGGCGGGCCAGTCGCGCGGCCTCCCTGAAGGCCAGTGAGCCGGCGATGCGGAAGGCCGTTTCGGATGAGTCGATCTCGTGGAACGCGCCGTCGAGCAGGGTTACCCGCAGGCCGGTGAGCGGGTAGCCCGCGAGGACCCCGAGTTCCATCGCCGCTCGGCAGCCGGCGTCCACCGAGGGGATGAACTCCTTCGGGACGCGGCCGCCGACGACCTTGTCGACGAACTCGTAGCCGTCTCCCTCCAGTGGTTCGATGGCGATGCGGACCTTGGCGAACTGGCCCTTGCCGCCGTTTTGTTTGCGGTACGTGTAGTCGTGCCCGGGCACCGGCGCGCTCACCGTTTCGCGGTAGGCGACGCGCGGTCGACCCACCGAGGCGGCCACGTCGAACTCCAGCCGCATACGGTCGACCAGTACCTCCAGGTGCAGTTCGCCCATGCCGGAGACGATGGTCTGCCCGCTCTCCCGGTCGGTCTTGACCCGGAAGGACGGGTCCTCCTCGGCCAGTCGTTGGATCGCGACGCCCAGCCGCTCCTGGTCGGCCCGGGACGCGGGTTCGATGGCCACCTCGATCACCGGGACCGGGAAGTCCATCGACTCCAGCACCACCGGGTGCGCCGGATCGCACAGGGTTTCGCCGGTGGTGGTCCGGCGCAGCCCCATCACCGCGACGATGTCGCCCGCGCCCACGGCGGCGATCTCCTCTCGCTTGTCGGCGTGCATGCGGTAGATCTTGCCCACACGTTCGGTGCGGCCCTTGATCGAGTTCTGCACCTGGTCGCCGGCGGTCAGGCTGCCGGAGTACAGCCGCAGGAACGTCAGCCTGCCCAGATGCGGATCACTTGCGATCTTGAACGCCAGTGCCGCGAGCGGCTGTTCGGGTGACGGTGTGCGTACGACGGCCGTCTCGGGCGCGCCGACCGCGTGGCCCTGGATCGCCCCCACGTCCAGGGGCGACGGCAGGTAGCGCGCCACGGCGTCGAGCAGCGGCTGAACCCCCTTGTTCCGGAAGGCGGTTCCGCACAAGACCGGCGTGACGGTGGGACCGTCGCCGCGACCGGAGGCGATGGTGATCCGCCGGATCGCGGCGTGCAGTTGTGCCTCGGTGGGTTCGGTGCCCGCCAGGTACGCCTCCATCATCGCGTCGTCGTGCTCGGCGACCGTCTCGAGGAGCCGTTCGCGCCATCGGCGGGCGTCCGCGAGGTATGCGGCCGGGATCTCGACGTCGTCGTACGCCTCGCCGAGTCCGGTGTCCGCGGACCAGACCAGGGCACGCATCCGGACCAGGTCGACCACCCCGCGAAAGTCCGCTTCGGCGCCGATCGGCACCTGTACGACCATGGCCACCGCGCCCAGTCGTTCGCCGATCATCTCGACGCAGCGATGGAACTCGGCACCGGTGCGGTCGAGTTTGTTGACGAAGCAGATTCGGGGTACGCGGTAGCGGTCGGCCTGGCGCCACACCGTTTCGGACTGCGGCTCGACGCCCGCGACGCCGTCGAACACGGTGACCGCGCCGTCGAGGACACGCAGGCAACGTTCGACCTCGATGGTGAAGTCGACGTGTCCCGGCGTGTCGATGAGGTTGATCCGGTGTGCGACGCCGTCGAGCGTCCAGTCGCAGGAGATCGCGGCGGAGGTGATGGTGATGCCGCGATCGCGCTCCTGGGGCATCCAGTCGGTGGTCGCCGCGCCGTCGTGCACCTCGCCGATCTTGTACGAGACGCCCGTGTAGAACAGGATCCGCTCGGTGGTGGTGGTCTTGCCCGCGTCGATGTGGGCCATGATCCCGATGTTGCGGACGGTGGCGAGGTCGAGGTGGCGTGCGGTTCTGGTCATGACGGCCTGAAGCCCTCTCTTATGTCTCATACGAAGGGGTGCAACGGGTGGTGCCGAAATCCGGGCAGCACACGGCGATCCGTCGACTCCGTACGGGTGTTCGCACACCACGCACGGGGCAGCGGAGAGCACCGGTGAGCACACCGGGGATGGATGGCGAACGGCCGCCGGGGCCGGTCGAGTTGCGACCGAGCACACCCCATCGACCCATGGGCGCACCGCGCGCGCAGGGTTCGACGACACCGGGCAGGCCGAAGGAGGGCGGCATGACGGTACGCCGAACCGCTGCGGCGCGACGGCGCGGCATCGGCGGATCGGTGGGGGATCGGCGTGCGACGGGCGGAGCCGGAACGGATCGGGACTCGGCGCGCGGCGGCGGCCTTTGGGTCGGCTCGGGGGGCGGCGGCGATACGGCCGCGCGTCGGCGGGTGGGTCGACGGTCGCCGACCCACCTATTACCTACGGCCGGGACCGTTTCCGGTCACGACACGACGACGCAACGACACGACGACGCAACTACCTACACCAGCGCAACAGCGCGAAGGTGCAGCCGTGCGATGACGCGACAACGCAACAACGCGTCAATGCGTCGACACGACCACGCGCAACGGCGCAGAACGCGGCTCAGCCGCGAGGCGACCCGGAGCGATCGGGCCAACGGCCCTTCCACGGCTCCCGGTTCGACGTCGGATGGGCGCTCCGCGGTCGGGTGCCGAACGCGTGGCGTCGCGCACCGATTCGCTTGAACGTGACATCCATGCGCCCACCGTAGATCACGAACTCGCCTGCGGTCATCCGGATTTCCGGCGCCCGGTTCAGACCAGGTCGCGCATCCGCCGGATCGGGCCCGCGCCCAGCACCACCGGAGTCAGCAGCGCGACACCGAACATCGTGCCCAGCGCGCCCCGATTGCCCAGCCATGTGGCGGCCAGCCCTGCGGTCAGCGCCCCGAACGGGATCGCGCCCCAGGATACGAAGCGGACCGTGGCCATCACCCGAGGCAGCAACTCCGGCGGGGTCACGGTCTGCCGGTGGGTGCGGGTGATGATGCTCATCATTACGACCGCGGCGCCGAACGCGGCGTTGGCCGCGGCGAAGACGAGCAGTCCGAGCCCGTGGCCGGCGAACGGCATGCAGCCGACCGCGACGGGCGTCAGCAGCCCGGCCCCGATCAGCGTCCGGGCGCTGCCGAAGCGGGCGACCAGGCGCGTGGTCAGCGCGGCGCCGATCAGGCTGCCGAGGCCCTCGGTCGCGATCAGTACGCCCACCAGCGCGGTCGGTGCGTGCAACGTGCGCACGAGCAGGGCCGGGACGAGCGCCATCAACGCCCCGCAGACGAAGTTCACGGCCGTCACCGCCGTGACGCACGGCCGGATCGCCGGATGCCGGCGCACGTAGCGCAGGCCCTCGGCCATCCGCGTCCGCAACGAGGGGCCGCCATCCGAGGGTGCCTGCCGGGCCGGGCGGGGCAGCGTGCGCAGCAGCACCGCGGAGAGCAGGTAGCTGACCGCGTCCACGAGCAAACCGCTTGCCGCGCCGCACAGTTGCACCAGTACGCCGGCGAGCGACGGGCCGCCGAGCTGGGTGGCGGCGACCGAGCCGGAGGTGAGGCTGTTGCGGGACGTCAACTCCTCCTTGCTCACGATCGACGGCAGCAGCGTCGAGTTGCCCACGTCGAACACCACACTCGCCAGGCCGATCACGAACGCGACCACCACCAACTGCCACAGGCCCAGTACGTCCAGCGCCCAGGCGATCGGGACGGAGGCGATCGCGACCGCGCGCACCACGTCCATCGCGACCTGGGTCCCGCGCAGCGGCAGGCGCTGCACGATCACCCCGGCGGGCAGCCCGATCAGGATCCAAGCGGTGTACTGCGCGGCGGTGATCAAACTGACCTGGAGACTCGTCGCGTGCAGGCCGCGAAGCGCGATCAGCGGCAGGGCGACGGCGGTGACCGCGTCCCCGGCGTGGCTGATCGTCAGCGCGGCCCAGTAGCGCCAGAACGCACCACCCCCACCGACCGGCCCACTCCCACGACCCGAACCGACCGGCGCCACGCCGCTCACCGCGCCCGAACCGCCGGCCGCCCCGCCACCTGAACTGCCGCCCAAACCGCCCGCCGCGCCCGGCGCCGCCCCCGCCAACCCCGTCGCATCCACGTTGCCCGACATCCGCACCCCCGTGCCCCGCAGCCATCAAGTGAGTAACCAATGGAAACTCACTATAGTGAGCGCATCGACGCAGGCAAGACGAGGTGACATGCGATATACCGATCTGGCGGACGCCGACTGCGCCATCACCCAGGCGCTCGGCGTCGTCGGCGACTGGTGGACCCTGCTGCTCGTGCGCGATGTGGCGGCGGGCGTACACCAGTTCGGCGCGCTCCACGAACAGGTCGGGATCAGCCGCAAGGTGCTGGCCCAGCGGCTCAAGGCCCTGGTCGAACACGGCGTGTTGGAGAAGCGGCTCTATCACCCGCACCCGCCGCGCTACGAGTACCACCTCACCGACGCCGGGCGCGGCCTGCTCCCAGTCCTGGTCGCCCTACAGAACTGGGGCACGCGGTTCGTGCTCGGCGACGGCACGCTGACCGCCACCGGCGAGGCCGACTCGGCCGAGGCCCGCCAGGCGCACGCCCTGGTCGGCACCAAACTGCCCGCGCTCACCCTCCGCCCCGCCGCCGCGTCCGAGGTCAGCGCCACAGCCCCCGCCAGCGCCGAGCGCGTCGACCCGATCGCCGACACCCCGTGGACGGTCCTGTACTGCTTCCCCGGCGCCTACGCCCCCGGCGTCCAGGGGCATCCCCCCGGCTGGGACCAGATCCCCGGCGCCCCCGGCTGCACCCTGGAATCCGCCACCTACCGCGACCGCCTCACCGAATTCGCCGCCCGCGGCGCCACCGTGCTCGGTGTCAGCACCCAACGCCCCGACCAATTGGCCGCGTTCGCCGCGCACGCGAACATCCCGTTCCCGCTCCTGTCCGACGCCGACCTCGAACTGGCCGCAGCGCTACGCCTGCCCACCTTCCGAGCCGCGGGCGTCGACCGCCTCAAGCGGCTCACCCTGCTCCTCGACGACACCCGCACCGTGCGCGGCGTCCTGTACCCGCTCCCCGACCCGGCCGGCTCGGTCGCCGACGCGCTGGCCCTGATCGACGCCCGAACCCGCCCCACCCCCGCCGCCGGGTAGGAGACACCGGCTCCACCCCGGGGCGGACCCGCAACCACCACCGACACCTGCGGCCTACTGCCCACGCACGACGTACAAGCCGAACGATCCCCCAGGGCGTGTCTTCAATCTCCCGCCGAGCTCCACGACGCCCGGCACCGCACCTGGCCGCCCCGGAGAAACAGGCGAATAGAACCACTATGCACCTGCTTCTCCGGCACGCCGATGCACGGCACCGGACGCCGCGGAGCCCGACGGGAGATTGAAGACACGCCCTAGTCTCGCGGCATGCGACCACGATCCTCGCGAGCGTCCGCATGAGGACGAACTCGCCACGCAGGCCACGATTTCGGTACCCACCGCACCCACCGCGCGGGCGCGCACGCGGCTCGACAGCGCTCGCGACGATCCTCGTCGGCGTGAGCGTCGCCGTGCTCGCCGCCGCCGCGCCCTCCGCCCGCCCCGCAGACCTCGCTGACCCCGCACGCCCCGCACGGGCCGACCTCGCCGCCCCGACCCCCCCGATCGCCTGGCAGCCGTGCCCCCAGGACCCCACCGCCGACTGCGGCACACTCACCCTGCCCGTCGACTGGAGCAAACCGCGCGGCGCGACCTTCGAGATGGCCGTGGCCCGACGCAAGGCGACCGACCCCACCCGCCGCATCGGCTCCCTCGTGCTGAACTACGGCGGCCCCGGCTCGCTCGGCGTCGACGACGTGGTCGGCACGTACAAAAACTTCTTCTCGGCGGAGATCGACGCCCGGTTCGACCGGGTCGGCTTCGATCCGCGCGGCTGGGGCCGCAGCGCCCCGCTCGACTGCCCGCAGGCCGGCCCCCGGCCCACCGCCGACCCCACCACCGCGGCCGGATTCGCCGCGTTCGCCGCCGACAACCGCCGACTGGCGAACGGCTGCCGGGTCGGCACCGGCCCGCTGTACGACCACCTCGACACGCTCGCCGTGGTCCGCGACATCGACGCGCTGCGGGCCGCGCTCGGCGACGCGCGTCTCAGCTTCTGGGGCGTGTCCTACGGCACGCTGATGGCGCAGCAGTACGCCGAACTCTTCCCGCACCGCTTCCGCGCCCTGGTGGCCGACAGCAACATGGACCACTCGATCGACGGCGCCGAATTCCTGGAATCCGAGGCCGCCACCGCCGAGGACTCCTTCACCGAATTCGTGAAGTGGTGCGCGGGCAGCACCGATTGCTCGCTGCACGGCCGCGACGTCGAGGCCCTGTTCGAACGGCTCTACGCCCGCGCGCAGGCCGGCACCCTGTACGTGCCCGGCGACCCGACGCACGGCCTCGGGCCGGACAACCTGCTGTCGGGCGTGCAGTTCCTGATGTCGTACCTGAAACACGATCCCGCCGAGACGCTCGCCGTCGCCCGGAACCGGGTCGCCGACCTGCTCGCGGGCATGGACGCCGCCCCGCCGCTGCCCGCACCGCCCCCGCCGTACGTCCCCGACCTCGACGCCCGCACCTCGCAGGCCGTGCTCTGCTCCGACTGGAGCCTGGACGTCCCCGACCCCGACGCGCTCGCCGCCGTGGACCGGCGGTCGAAGGCGCTCGCACCGCACATGCGCCGCAACATCCAGGCCTGGAAAGCGATGACGTACTGCCTGGGCCGACCCACCCCCGTGACCAACCCGCCACACCCCTACCGCGTGGCCGGCAGCGCACCGATCCTCCTGGTCAACAACCGGCACGACCCGCAGACGCCGCTGTCCTGGGCCGTACACGCGGCGCGACGGATCCGCGGCGCGACCCTGGTCACCGCGGCCGGCTGGGGGCACATGGGCTACGACAAGAACCGCTGCGTGGCGGCGGTCACCGACCGCTATCTCATCGACCCGCGCACACCCGTGCCGACCACCCACTGCGCCCCCGACTGACCGAGCGCGGCACACCGAGGCGACCCGCCCCGCTACAACCCCATCCGGCTCACCCGCGCGGACAGTTCCGCCGCCGACGCGCGGACCGCCGTGACATAGTGCGGCACCTGCTCGTCGGGGATGCGGTGGGACAGCGCGGCGATGCTGACCGCCGCGACGATCGCGCCGTCCTCGCGATGTACGGGGGCGCCGATGCCGAGCAGGTCCGGGTCGAACTCGCCGCGGGCCACCGCGTAGCCCCGGGCCCGGATCCCGGCCAGGCGTACCCGCAGTTCGTCCGGGTGGGTGATGGTCGCGTCGGTGAAGCGCGGCAGCGGGCGGGCCAGTACCCGTTCGATGTCGGCCTCGGGCGCCCACGCCAGCAGGGTCAGCGCGGCGGCGCCGGCGTTGACCGGGAACACCTGGCCGCGCTCGTAGGACAGGCGCAACGTGTGCAGCGCCTCCTCGCGCTCCAGACACACCACCGAATCGCCGGTGCGCCGGGTGAGCAGCACCGGCTGGCCGACCGCGAGCGCCAGTTCGCGCATCACCGGGCGGGCCAGTTCGGACAGCCCGACCCCTTTGCGCGCCAGCCGGGCCAGGTCGAGCACCCGCGGCCCGAGCCGAAAGCCGACACCGCCGTCGTTCTCCTCCAGGAACCCGTTGGCGGTCAGGCTCTGCAGATAGCGGTACGCGGTGGACCGGGCCACCCCCAGATGCCCCGCGACCTGCGACGCGGTCAGCGCGAGCCGGTCGTCGCGGAACAGCAGCAGGATGTCGAGGGCGCGGTCGGCCGTGGAGTTGCGCCCACGATGGCCCGACCCGTGGTCGGCGTCCCGGGGGGTGGTTCCTGGCATCCGGGAACGCTATCAGGGGCCGCCGACACGGGCCGGGGACGGCCGCAGGCACCCGATCCGGGCCGCGTGGCGAGGGGTCGAAAAACGGCCGCGCGCAGCCGCGTGCTCACTCAGCTCCGGACAGCAGCAGTTCCGCCCAGATCGTCTTGCCGTCGGTGGTGTAGCGGGTGCCCCAGCGCTGGGTGAACTGGGCGACCAGGAACAACCCGCGTCCGCCCTCGTCGGTGGTCCGCGCGTGCCGCAACCGGGGTGTGGTGCTGGTCGCGTCGGACACCTCGCAGATCAGCGTGGCGTCGCGGATCAGCCGCAGCCGGATCGGCCCGGAGGCGTATCGGATGGCGTTGGTGACCAGTTCGCTGACCACCAGTTCGGTGGTGAAGGCGATCTCGTCCAGCCCCCATTCGGCGAGCTGCCGGCCCGCCAGGGTGCGGGCCTCGGCGACGAAGGCGGGGTCGGCCGGGAGGTCCCAGGACACCACCTTCGAGGAGTCCAGCTTGCGGGTGCGCGCGATCAGCAGCGCCACGTCGTCCTGCGGCGGGTTCTGCGGCAGGATGCCGAGCACCGACCGGCACAACTCGTCCAGCGGCCGGTCGGGGTCGGCCAGCGATGCGCGCAGCCGGTCCATCCCGGACTCGACGTCACGATCGCGCCCCTCGACCAGGCCGTCGGTGTAGAGCACGAGCAGGCTGCCCTCGGGCAGTTCCAGTTCGGTCGCCTCGAACGGCAGTCCGCCCAGCCCGAGCGGCGGCCCGGCGGGCAGGTCCGGGAACTCCACCGTGCCGTCGGGGTGGACCAGCGCGGGCGGCGGATGCCCGGCACGGGCCATCGTGCACAGCCGGCTCACCGGGTCGTAGACCGCGTAGAGGCAGCTCGCGCCCAGCGCGGTGGTGTCCACGCCGCCCTCGCCGGTGCCCTCCTCGTCGACGAACCGGATGACCAGGTCGTCCAGGTGGGCGAGCAGTTCGTCGGGGGACATGTCCAGGTCGGCCAGGGTGTGGACGGACGCGCGCAGCCGGCCCATGGTCGCCGCCGCGTGCATGCCGTGCCCGGCCACGTCGCCGACCACGAGCGCGACGCGCGCGCCGGACAGCGGGATCACGTCGAACCAGTCGCCGCCGACCCCGGCCCGGTCGTCGGCGGGCAGATAGCGGCTGGCCACCTCGACCGCGGTCTGCCGGGGCAGTCCGTGCGGGAGCAGGCTGCGCTGTAGGGCCAGCGCGGCGGCGTGTTCGTGGGTGAAGCGGCGCGCGTTGTCGATGCACACCGCGGCGCGGGAGACGAACTCCTCGGCCAGGATCAGGTCGTCGCTCTCGAACGGGTCGGGGGTGTCGCGGCGGAAGAAGTGCGTCACGCCGAGGATCGTGCCGCGGGCCCGGATCGGTACGACCATCATCGAGTGCAGGCCCACCCGGCGGGTGCGGTCGGTGGAGACGCGGTCCTCGGCGAGCCACGGCAGCAGGTCCGGATCCAGGAGCGGTTCGAGTACGGCCTTGCCGTCGACCAGGCAGCGGGCGCCGGGGGAGTTGCGGGCCACCGGGGCGCGTTCGCCGATCCGGGCGATCGACTCGACGAGGTCGTCGTCCACGCCGCCGTGCCGGCCCTCGCGCACCGAGCGCTGGCCGACCCGGATCAGGTCGGGGTTGGCCCGGCGGACCGGGCCGGGCTCGGGCTCGACGCCGCCGAGCACCGGTTCGAGCAGGTCCACCGCGACGAAGTCGGCCAGGTCGGGGACGGCGACGTCGGCCAGCTCCTGGGCGGTGCGCGCGACGTCCAGGGTGGTGCCGATCCGGGCGCCGATGTCGCTCAGCAGGGCCAGCCGTTGCCGGGCCCGCCATCGGTCGGTGACGTCGATGACGAGGTAGCAGACCCCGGCCGCGCGCCCTTCGCTATCCTCCAGGCGGAAGAACGAGGTCGAGTAGGCGTGCACGTGCTCCGGATCGCCGGCGGTGCGGCCCTGGTACTCGTGGTCGATCAGCGGCACCCCGGTCGCCAGGACCTCGCGCATCCGCGCCTCGATGTGCTCCGCCGGGAGCCCGGGCAGCATCTCGCTGAGCCGCCGGCCCAGGCGTTTCTCGCGCGGGATGCCGCCGCGCTCCTCGAGCTGGTCGTTGATCCACACGCAGCGCAGGTCGCGATCGACCACCGCCATGCCGATCGGGGCCCGGTTGAGCAGATGGTCGAGGAGTGCCCGGTCCGCGCCCCAGGGCACGGCGGAAGAGGCGTCGCCGGCGTCGTCGGCACCGGCGGTGTGCGGTGTGCCCATCAAGCCCTCCTGTCCTCCTCATTCCATGGTCGCGCGTTTGCCGCTCAGCGCAGATCGGCGACGGGTCCCGTGCCGGGGGCGGGACCGGGGTTCGGGAGGGGGCCCGTGGCCGGGGCGGACCCCATGCCCGGGATCGGTCGCAGTCGGCGGGTCAGCAGAACGGCCACGTCGTCCGCCCGCTCGGTCAGTCGGCCCGCGTCGCGCAACATGCGGTCGGCCACGTCGGAGAGGCTGGCGTCGGCGGCGTGTGAGAGGGAGGCGCGCATGCGGTCGATGCCCCGGTCCAGGTCCACGCCGACCTCCTCGACGAGGCCGTCGGTGTACAGCGCCAGGACCGAGCCGGGCTCCAGGGCCATTCGGGTCACCGGATATTCGGCGGCCCGGTCCACCCCGAGCAGCGGGCCGCCGGGCAGTTCGACCACCCGGGTACGGCCGTCGGCACCGCGCAGCAGCGGCGGCGGATGTCCCGCCCGGACCGCCTCGGCCCGCCCGCTCGCCGGGTCCAGTTCGATATAGCAGCAGCTGGCGAACAGGCCGGGATCCAGATCGGCGAGCAGCCGATTGGTACAGCTCACCACCTCGTCGGGTCGCTGCCCCCCGGTGGCGAACGCCCGTACCGCGCTCCGCAGTTGGCCCATCGTGCCGGCCGCGGCCACGCTGTGCCCCTCGACGTCGCCGATCACCAGGCCGACCGCGCGGCCGGTGTCGATCACGTCGTACCAGTCGCCGCCGATCTCCATGCCCTGGGTGCCGGGCAGGTAGCGGGCCACCACCTCCAGGTTCGGCAGCGTCGGCAGCCGATGCGGGAGCAGCGCGTGTTGCAGGCCCCGGGCGAGGGCGAATTCCGCGTCGTAGAGCCGGGCCCGCTCCAGGGCCTGGGCGATCAGGCCGCTCAGCGCGGTGAGCACCGAGCGCTCCTCGGGGGTGAACGTGTGCCGCCGGTCGAAGCCGAGGATGCAGCTGCCGACCGCCCGGTCGGAGGCGATCAGCGGCAGGAAGGCCCACGCGGACATCTCGTCCAGCGGGATCCCGGGATACGCCGCGGTCAGCTCCTCCGCTGACTCGAAGAAGATCGGTACACCCCGGGTCAGCGCCTCCACACCGGGCAGCGCCGCGTCCAGCGCGACGCCCTCGAAGCGGTCCAGGAACCCCTCGGGGTAGCCGCTTTCGAGGGCCAGGAAGAAACGTTTGTCACGGACCACGTAGATGGCCAGCTCCCGGCCGCCGAACGCGGGCAGGATCTGGTCGGCGACCACCTCGCACACCTCGCCGACGGATACCGCCTCGGTGAGCGCGCCGGCCATCTGGAGCACGTGGTAGATCGCGCCGAGCCGGGGCGGGGCGGCCTCGGCCTCCGGCGCTCCGGTCGGGCGGGCGGCCTCGGCGCCGTCCGCCGCGTCGCTCGCGCCGGGCGGCGGGGCGACCGGGACCACCTTGCCGGTCAGGCCGTACGGGTCGGGGTAGAGCGAGAACGCCAGCCAGCGGTCGCGCGGGGTGCGGGCCAGGAACGAGCCGGGTTGCTGGGAGAGCATCGCGGCCCGGTAGCGGTCCTCGTACGCGGGGTCGGCGAGCCACGGCAGCGCGTCCCACGGGGCGCGGCCGAGCACGTCCTCCAGGCGCACCCCGAGCAGGTCGGCCAGATTGCGGCTGGCGTAGGTGACCCGGCCCTCGCCGTCGAGCGAGAAGACGCCGTCGCGCAGCCGCTCCACGGCCTCCGCGGCGGCGGCCCCGGTGCCGAGGTCCAGGACGGCGCCGACCAGGTGCCGGGCCCGGCCGCCGGTCTCGTCCTCGGGGATGCGCCCCCACACCTCCAGCGGCCGGCGCGTGCCGTCGGGGCCGGCCACCTGGAGGCGCCAGGCCAGTACCCGACCGGTCTCCACAGCCCGATGCGCGGCCTCGCGGAACTCGCGCCCGCCACCGGAGACCACCCGGGCGGCCAGCGTGGCCGCGCGGCGGTCGAAGTCGGCCGGGGCGATGCCGAACAACTCGCACAGTTCCTCGTCGGCGTCGAAGTCGCCGGTGTTCACGTTCCAGTCGAACAGGCCCACCCGGATCAGCGGGAAGGTGTCGGTGGGCAGCAGGGTCACGGTCGGCGGACCGTCGTAGGCGATGTCGGTGCCGGGACCGCTGCGGGCGCTCAGGGCGTTGCCGAGCCGTTTGGCCGCCGCGCGCAGGCGGCGCCTTCGGGCGGCCGGCAGCCCGCGCCCGGGGGAGGCGGGCCACATCAGCGCGACCACGCCGAACGTCTCGCCGCCGTTGCCGTTGCCGCGGCCGCGGACGGGGGCCGAGGCGGACGCGTAGGCGTACGGCATGCCGAGCGCCAGCTGCGGGAAGCGCCGCATGGTGTCGCCGTCGTCGGCCAGGAACACGATGCGGCCGGTGCGGTACGCCTCCGGCGCGGGCAGCGCGCCCGTGACCGGGACCCGGCTCCACGGGCCGAGCAGGGACACGGCCAGGCCCGCGACCTTGGCGAGGACCAGCGAGCGGCGGTCGGGCGAGCGCAGATAGACCACCCCGGCGTAGGCCCCGGTGGCCCGCACCGCCGCGTCCAGGCAATTGGAGCAGTCGGCCAGAATCCCGTCGACGTGGTCGTTACGATCGGCGCCGCTCCGGATCACGGGCAGGGGGAGGGGTCCGGTATGGGCCCCGTGACCGCTTCCGCTCATCGGCGCCTCCCTCGTCCCGTCCGGTGCAGCGACCACTCCGCGGGTTGCGCGCACATAGTCTCGGAGTACGCCTGCCCGGAATCAATGTCAAACGGGCAAATGCGGACAAATTGAACAAACCCCAACTCCGCCGGCAACTCGACCCCGCCCCCACCAGAAGCCCGGTCACCGCTCCCACCCAGGTCACACCCACCCCGCCGGACCTTTCCCCGTCCCCGCCCGGCCCGCCCAGCCCGCCGGGTCCGGCTCGGCCTCGCCCGGCGGTTGCCTGGTTCCATTCGGCCCCACCTGGCCCCCGCCCGGCTCCGTTCGGCCTCCGCTCGGCCCCGCCCGGCCCGGTCCTGGCCGGATCGGCCGCGCTTGGTTCCGTTTGGGCTTTGCCTGGCTTCGGTCGGTTGCGGTTGGGTCCGGGGGGGCTCTGGGGGTGGGTTATTTGGGTGAAAACGGGGCCTGGTGGGGCGTGTCGGCGTGGGAGGGGTGGGTGAGGACTGCACGGTCTGAATGTCCCATTTTCAGGTGATGCGACCTAAGTCGTTCGCCCTCATCGTGGAGTGCCCATCGTGATGCCATCCCTACGCAGTTCGACCACCCGTCTCCGGCGGCCGACCGTCGCGGCGATCGCGCTGGGCGCCGCCGTGTTCGCCGGCGCCGGCCCGGCGTACGCGTTGCCCCTGGCGCCGGGGGACAACGGTGACGTCAAGGTGCACTCGAGCACCACCCCGCCGACCGACCAGCGGGACGAGACCAAGGTCTGCCTGTTCAATCTGGCGGCGTTCAACTTCGACACCGTGCAGCAGGTCACCTACACGATCGCCGCGCAGCCGCCCAAGGCCGACGGCCCCGTCCTCGGGGGATCCATCACCCTCACCGACGGCACCGGACACACCGGGACCCTCACCCTGCCCAACGGCCAGTACAAGCTCGTGTGGACCTTCGCGGGCGAGAACGGGACGGGCAAGCAGAAGGTCTTCAAGGTCGACTGTCCTCCCGGGACGACCGGCGGCGTCACCACGGCCGGCAGCACCGGCGGACGTCCGGCCGGCAGCGTCAACGCCGGTGGCGGCGGCGGTGCCTCGACGTTCGACGCGGGCGAGGTGACCGTCGGCGCGGTGGTGGCCGGTGCCGCCCTCGCCGGCTTCGGGATCCACCTCGTCCGTCGTCGCCGGGCCACGGGCGATGGCACGTCCTGACACACGGTCGGCGCACCGTACCCGTCGCTCCGGCCCGCTGGCGGCCGGAGCGACCGCGCTGGCGCTGATCGCCGGACTGTGGTTGGTCCACCACGGTTCGGGGGACGGCGGCGTCGAACGGCCGCCGGCTCCCGTCGCGGACGTGGCCGCCGTCCCGCACGCCCGGGTGCCCGCCGACGGGCCGCGCCGGGTGGACGCCGCACCGCTGCCCGAGTCGGTGCCGGTCAGGATGCGGATCCCGGCGATCGGCGTGAACGCGCCGATGGGCACGCTCGGCACCGGCCCGGACCGCCGACTGGCCACCCCGCCGGTGAGCAACAGGAACCTGGTCGGCTGGTATCGCGACGGGGTCGCGCCGGGGGCTCGCGGCAACGCCGTCACCGTCGGCCACGCGGACACCCGCTCCGGCCCGGCCGTGTTCTTCAAGCTCGGCCTGCTGCGTGTCGGCGACCGGATCGAGGTCCAGCGCCGGGACCGCAAGACGGCGGTGTTCAGCATCGACGCCGTCCGGTCCTTCCCGAAGGACGCCTTCCCGGACGACGTCGTCTACGGCGCCACCGACGCCGCCGAACTACGCGTGATCACCTGCGGCGGCCACTACGACAAGCGCACCGGCTATGCCGCGAACGTCGTCGTCTTTGCCCATTTGACCGCCACTCGATAGCCCACTTCCGGCTCCTGGTAACCCCACACCGACCCGCACTCACGCCCCCGTGAGGCGGGATCGGGGCAGGGGCGGGTCGTGGGCTCAGGCGGTCGCTTTGCGGAACCAGGACAGGGTTTCGGCGATCGCCGTCGTGTGGGGGGTTGGGGGGAGATCGCCGAAGGTGTCGGTGAAGCTGGTGGAGTCGACGACGAAGGGGCGGTCGCGTTGGTACCAGGTTTCGCCCAGGGCGCGCACCGTCGGGTTCACCAGGCCCAGTAGGCGCTGGGCGGTGTGGCTCACCGCTGCGGACTTGCCGGGGCGGCCCAGTTCCGCGAACAGCAGGTCGAGGAACTGTTTGCCCGTCAGCGGCTCGGCCGTGGGTACGTGCCAGGCCCGGCCGTCGGCCCTGGCGTCCTCGCCGAGCACCGCCAGGCCCTTGGCGAAGTCGGGCAGGTAGCTGAGCGAGTGCGGCTGGTCCAACGAGCCCACCCACCGCACCACCTTGCCCCGCACCGCGGCGCCGAACACCGTGTCGCCCACCGTGCTGTTCACCCCGCGCGGCCCGAAGTAGTCGGAGGCCCGCCCGATCGCCACCCGCAGTTCGCCGGCCTCGTGCGCGGCCAGCAACGACCGTGCCATCGTGGCCCGCACCCGCCCCTTGGGGTTCTCCGCGGCGTAGGGCATGTCCTCCGTCATCGCGCCGCTCACCGGCCCGTACATGTAGAGGTTGTCGGCGAACACCAGCTTGGCCCCGGCCGCCGCCGCGCCCCGGCGGATCGCGTCGGTCAGCGGCGGGAACTCGCTCACCCAGGCCGTATAGGCCGGCGCCGCGCAGTGGTAGACCACCGCGGCCCCGGTGCACGCGGCGGTCGCGCCGTCCGGCGTGGTGACATCGCCGCGCACCACCTCGACGCCTTCGGGCACGGTGAGCCCGCCGCTGCGGTTGACGGCCCGGATCCGCCGGCCGCGAGCGTGCAGTTCGTCGACGAGTGTGGCGCCGACGGCACCGCCGGCGCCGAGGACCACGTGCAGTTCGGACGCGGTGGACATGTGGACTCCCGAGAGTGGCCCCGACGCGGCGGCGGACGACCCGTCCCGGCGAGGGTGACTTTGATTACAGTGTTATGTAACAGCGTTGCGTTACAGTTGTCAACATGGGACGGCCACGTACGCGCGATTGGGACGAACTGCGTCGCGCATTGATCGACGCCGCCGGTCGACTGCTCGCCACCGAGGGTCCACAGGCGCTCAGCACCCGGCGGGTCGCCCACGAGGTGGGCACGTCGACCACCGCCGTCTACAACCTCTTCGAGGACAAGGCGGGCCTGCTGCGCGCGATGTTCCTGGACGGCTTCGCGGCGCTGGAGGAGCGGTTCGCCCGGGTGCCGGTGGACGGCGACCCCGAGGCCGACCTGCTCGCCCTGGGCCACGCCTACCGCGCCGCGGCCCGGGCCAATCCGCACCGCTACGACCTGATGTTCGGCCGACCCATCGCCGAATTCCGCCCCGACGAGGCGGACCTGGCCCGGATCGGCGGCACCCACGACACGCTGCTGCGCGCGGTCGCCCGCTGTGTGGACGCCGGCCGGTTCGGGCCCGCCGACCCGGCGGACATAGCCGCCCACATGAGCGCCCTCGTCCACGGGTTGGCCAGTCTGGAACTGCGCGGCGCGCTGGGCGACGAGGAGTGCGCCGACCGCCGCTGGCGCCTGGCCCTGGAGGCCGCCTGTCGCGGCCACCACCCCGAGCCGGCCGGGTAGGCGGGCCGACCGAACCGAAGCCGAATAATCCGGTCGCCGTTGTCGGTGGGCTTGCCTACGCTCGTCCCATTACCACGCGACCTCACCTCGGGGGAACCCTCATGAGCATGCCGAATTACACCCAGGACCCGCTGGTGCGCCTCGACCGCCACCAAATCGAGTTCACCACCTACCCCGGCGACCACCACGCACTCGGTTTCGTCGCCACGCGCGCCAGGTGCTCGTGCGGTACCTGGGAGTCCAACCGCCCCTGGGCGCGCGCCGATCACCTGCGGGCGTTCGGTCGGCACATGGGCGACGTCCAGGTCATCGCGCACACCGTGCCCAGGGAGTACGAGCGCCTGGCCGTGGTGCCGTTGCGCTGCGTGGACGCCGAGCACGCCGCCGCCGTGGTCCGCGAGTGGCCGGAGCCACAGGACGCCGAACACGGCCTGTTCCGACGCGAGGAAACCATCTACATCGCCTACGGGGACAGCGAGTTCCCCTGCTCCGTCGCGGTCTGGGCACACCTGCGCGGACACGTGAGCGACGTCTACGCCGGACGCATGTTGCGCGATGTGGCCTGACCCGGCCCCGCGTCCGGCCCCCCACCCGATTTCGCGACCGGTGGATAGGCTGCACGACATGCGTTGACGCCTGCCCGCGCCCCGGGCACCCCCGTGACTCCTTCGGACCCGCACGAAACCCGGATCTCACGAAGGAGACAACCGAAATGACCACGTCGACACCCCTCGACGTCCCCGACACGTTCGCCGCGGCGCATGGCAGGACCGCCGCCGGTCGAGCCTGGATCGCCGCGCTGCCGACCCTGGCCGCCGACGTCATGGACCGCTGGTCCCTGCGTCCGGACGGCCCCGTCGCCCACGGCATGGCCGCCGTCGTGCTCCCGGTGACCCGCGCCGACGGTACGCCCGCCGTACTGCGGCTCCAGCAGGTCGCCGAGGACAACGCCGGCGTCGTGCCCGGCCTGCGGGCCTGGCGGGGCGACGGCATCGTGCGCCTGCTCGACCACGACCCGGACACCGACGCCCAACTCCTCGAACGCCTCGACGCGACGCGCACGTTGGCGGCGCTGCCCGACGACGCCGTCGCCACGCAGACCCTCGCCGAGCTGATGGCCCGCCTGGTCGCGGTGCCGGCGCCCGCCGGGATGCGCCGACTGGCCGACATCGCTTCGGCCATGCTCGACGACACCCCCCGCGCGGTGGCGGCGCTGGCCGACCCGACCGAACGCCGGCTCGTGCGCACCTGCGCGTCGGCCGTGGCCGAACTCGTTGACGAACCCGGCGATCGCCTACTGCACTGGGACCTGCACTACGACAACGTCCTGGCCGGCGAGCGCGAGCCGTGGCTGGCCATCGACCCCGAACCGCTGGCCGGCGACCCGGGCTTCGACCTGTGGCCCGCGCTGGACAGCCGCCTGTCCGAGGCCGTCGCGACGGGCGAGGTGGCGCGCACGGTGTACCGCCGCTTCGACCGACTCACCGAGGTGGTCGGCCTGGACCGACAACGCGCCGTCGGCTGGACCCTCGGCCGGATCCTGCAGAACGCGCTGTGGGACGTCGAGGACGGCAACACCGCCCTCGACCCCGCCCAGGTCGCACTCGCCGAGGCCCTGCTGCGTCGTTAAGCCGTGTCCTTCGCGCGGAACGGGCCGTCCAGGGCCGCCCATTGCAGCAGCATGATGGTTTTGGCGTCCGCGATCCGCCCGTCCCGGATCATCGCCAACGCCTCGGTGAACGGCAGTTCCAGGGTGTCGATGTCCTCGCCCTCGGCGGCGATCCCGCCGCCGAGGCCGGCGGCCGTGCCGGGGCCGTACGGGGCGGCGAAGAAGTGCAGCCGCTCGGTGACCGAACCCGGGCTCATGTAGACGTCGAAAACGTGTTCGGGCGTACCGACGACGTGTCCGGTCTCCTCGGCCGCTTCGCGGCGGATGGCCTCCTCGGGGGCGTCGCCGTCGAGGAGGCCGGCGGCGGTCTCGATCAGGAAGCCGTCCGGGTGCTCGTTGACGTAGGCGGGCAGCCGGAACTGGCGGGTCAGCAGCACCGTGCGCTGCTCCACGTCGTAGAGCAGGATCGTGGCGCCGTCGCCCCGGTCGTAGTTCTCGCGCTGCTCGCGGCTCCAGTGACCGTCGGCGTGTCGGTAGTCGAAGGTGGTCTTGCGCAGCACGTACCAGTCGCAGGACAGCACCTCCACGTCGTGGATCCGCACCCTCGGGTTGCGGGTGAGGTCGCGGCCGTAGCGGTCGAGGCCGGTGCGACCGCGCCGGTCGGGGGTGTCGATGCCGTCGGTCATCGGGTGACCTTTCGTCTCGTGCGGTGCGGTGCGGTGCCGTGGAGAGGAGCGAGGCGGGGCGGGGCGTGACGAGGTGGGTCCGGGTGGTCGGGTCGGGGTGCCAGGATGCCGGCCGGACTTCGGGAGACGTGCGGTGGCATTCGGTGGCCAGGGGTTTCCGGAGGCCTGTCTATAGTTGTTAGTGAGATGACTGACTCGGTGCAGAAGAAGAGCCGGAGCCGGGCCGACGGCAGGCCCGGAAAGCGGGAGCGGTTGGTCGCGGCGACCGCGCAGGTCGTGTATCGGCAGGGGGTCGAGCGGACCACACTGGCCGACATCGCCGCCGAGGCCGACGTGCCGGTGGGCAACGTCTACTACTACTTCCGGACCAAGGACCAACTCGTCGAGGCCGCCGTCGGCGACCACGAGCGGCGGCTGCGCGAACTGATCGCGGCCCTGGCCGAACTGCCCACCCCGCGCGAGCGGTTGCGTGCCCTGGTCGAGGGCTGGGTGGGGGAGCGCGAACTCGCGGTGCGGTACGGGTGCCCGTTCGGCACGCTGGTGTCGGAGTTGGACAAGCGCGAGGACGAACCGGCTCGGCTCGCCGCCGACGTCATGCGGCTGCTGCTGGACTGGGCCGGGGATCAGTTCCGGGCGATGGGTCGCGGGGACGACGCGCGCGAGTTGGCGATGACCCTGGTCGGCGCCTACCAGGGCATGTCGTTGCTGACCAACACGCTCCGGGATCCGGAGATCATGGTCGTGCAGGGGGCACGGCTGCTGGAGTGGATCGACGGGTTGGGCGAGGGGTAGCGCACGCGCCAGGGGCGGCGAAAAAAGTTTCGCCGGTCGTGTCGATCCGGCCGTCTCTCGTTCGTCGTTCCGGTGTGCGGCAGGCCGGCCCGGGCTGCCGGGCGGGACACCATCGGACAAAACGGGAGTCGGACCATGAAATACATGTTGCTGATCCACAGCGGTGCGGTCGACGCGGAGGGCGGGGCCCCCGAGTGCGGCGTCGAGGAGTGGATGGCCTACGACAAGGAAGTCAAGGACGCGGGCATCTTCGTGTCCGGGGAGTCGTTGGCGGACCTGGTCACCGCGACCACGGTGCGGGTCGGCGAGGCCGGTGAGCGCACCGTGACCGACGGGCCGTTCGCGGAGTCCCGGGAGGTGCTGGGCGGGTTCTACGTGATCGACGTGCCGGATCTGGACGTCGCGCTGGACTGGGCCGCGCGGTGTCCCGGGGCGCGGGGCAGCGGTGCGATGGTGGTCCGGCCGATCGCCGACTTCTCGGTCTGACCGCGATGGACGAGCGAGCCGCCGGCCCCGACGAACCCGGGAGGGCGGGCGTGGACGCCTCGGTAGAATCGGTGTTCCGCGAGGAACGGGGCCGGTTGCTTGCCTCCCTCGCGCGCCGCTTCGGTGATCTGGACCTGGCCGAGGAGGTCGCCTCGGAGGCGATCGAGGCCGCGCTGGTGCACTGGCCGGTCGACGGCGTACCGACGCGCCCCGGAGCCTGGTTGTTGACCACGGCCCGGCGGCGGGCGGTGGACCGGCTGCGTCGGGACCGGACGTACGCCGCGCGGCTGGCCGTGTTGCAGGTGGAGGCGGACCGGGCCGATCCGGCGCCCTCGGCCGACGCCGACGGCGAGTTGCCCGACGAGCGCCTCCAGCTGTTCTTTACCTGCGCGCACCCCGCCCTGCCCGCCGAGGACCGCGGGGCGCTGACGCTGCGCTGCCTGGCCGGGCTGACCACACCCGAGGTGGCCCGCGCGTACCTCGTGCCGACCGCGACCATGGCCCAGCGGATCGTCCGGGCGAAGAAGAAGATCCGCGAGGCCCGCATCCCGTTCCGGGTGCCCGGCGTCGACGAGTTGCCGGCCCGGTTGCCGGGTGTGCTCCAGGTGCTCTACTCGATCTTCACCGAGGGGTATGCGGCCAGCTCGGGGCCGACGTTGCAGCGGTCGGACCTCGCGGAGGAGGCGATCCGGCTGGCCCGGATCCTGCGCCGGCTGCTGCCCGCCGAACGGGAGCCGGCCGGGCTGCTCGGGCTGATGTTGCTGATCCACGCGCGCCGCGCGGCGCGGGTCGACGCGGCCGGGGCACTGGTGTTGTTGGCCGATCAGGACCGGGGGCGGTGGGACCGGGCGATGATCGAGGAGGGCCGGGAGCTGGTCCGGGTGGCGCTGACGGGTGGGCCGCCCGGGCGGTACGGGGTGCAGGCCGCGATCGCCGCGCTGCACGACGAGGCGGCGGATCCGACCACGACGGACTGGCCGCAGGTGGTGGCGCTGTACGACGTGCTGTTCGCGCTCACGCCGTCGCCGATCGTGGCGCTGAACCGGGCGGTGGCGGTGGCGATGCGGGACGGGCCGGAAGCGGGGTTGGCGCTGCTGGACGCGCTGGCGGACGAGCCGAGGTTGCGGGGGCATCATCCGTATCCGGCGGCGCGGGCGGAGCTGTTGTACCGGTGCGGGCGGTTCGCCGAGGCGGTGGTGGCCTATCGGGAGGCGTTGGAGCACGTGGGCACGGATCCGGAACGGGCGCATTTGTTGCGGGCGCTGGCGGCGGCGGAGGCCGGTTCACGGGACGGGTGAGCTTCGTCCGGCGCGGCTCGGGCGGGTGGCGGCGGCGCCGGCGCGATCATGGAGGCGCGGTCGGGCTCGGCCGTCCCGGGCGGGGATCGCCCCGGGTGGTCGTGGCGAGGGGTGCGGGCGTGGAGGATCGGGCCGAGCGGCTTGCGCGGGTGGCACGGGGCTGGGACGAGGCCGCGGAGGGGTACGACGCCTACTTCGTGCCCCGATTCGCGCCGTGGGTACGGGCGGCGGTGACCGCGGTGGGGTCGTTGCCGGACGGGCCGATCCTGGTGCCGTGTTGTGGCACGTTTCCCGAACTCGAACTGCTGACCGAGGACTTCGACGACCGGGAGATCGTCGGTATCGACCTTTCCCCGGGCATGGTGCGACTGGCTCGGGAACGGGTGGCCGGCCGGCCCGGCGTCACGGTCGTCGAAGGCGACGCCTCGACCCTGGACGCGCGGTGGTCGGGCCGGTGTGCGGCGATCGTGTCGGTGTTCGGGCTCCAGCAGTTGCCCGAGCCGGATCAAGCGCTCGCATCGTGGGTCGGGGCGCTGCGTCCGGGCGGTCGGCTCGCGGTGGTCTTCTGGCCGGACGGGATCGAGGAGACCGGCCCGTTCGCGCTGCTCGGCGAGGTGATGCGGGCCCGGATGCCGGCGTCCGACCGCTCCTGGGAGGGGCGCCTCCTCGCCGCGATCACGGGGCGGGGCGCGACCATCGAGCGGGACGTGGACCTGGTGTACCCGATGTCCCACCCGGACGCGGCGGCCTTCTTCGACGCGTTCACCCGCTCCGGTCCGCTGCGCGCGCTGACCCTGGCCCGGGGCGAGGCGTTCATGGCCGAGCTGCGCGAGGAGTTCCTGCGTCGGGCCGTGGCGGGGGAGTGGCATCACGAGCCTCGGGCGCGGATGTTGGTGGCGCGTCGCTGAGCGGGCTTCGGGGCGGTGTGGGAGGTGGGGTGCGGTGTTGCCCGGTCCCTGCCCGACCCTCGGTCGGTCCTCGCCCGGTCCTCGGTCAGTCCTCGGTGTCGCCGAGGAATTCCATGCCGTCGAGGACCGTCACCACGACGACGACCATGACACCGCGCAGGACGCCGTACTCGATGAGCAGGGCGGGTGCCACCATCGCCTGACGGGTGTCGTCGTCGGGGCCGATCGGGGCGGAGGCCTTGGTGTACGGGTCGCGGGCGAGTACCTGGAGGGCCTTGGTGAGCTGCGCGCGGCGCTCGGGCGGCAGTGAGTCGCGGACGGCGGCGGCCGTCTCGGTGTACTCCACGCGGTACGGGCCGCTCGGATGAGCCTTCACGGCGCTCCCCTCCGTTGGCGTTCCGGTCCTGAGGGGACCGTAGCCGCCGGCCGACGCGCTGACCAGACCGGGGCGGGGACGGGTGGGCGGGCTCCGGTCAGCCCTCGGGTGCCTCGGGGCGGTGCGGGCGGCCGCGGCGGCGGTACTGCTGGACGCCCTTGCGGTCGCGGACGGCGAGACCTCGGGCGCGGAGATCGTCCAGGGCCTGCTCCGCCGCGCCGGGGTGCTTGTCGGTCAGGGCGCGCTTGCGGGTGCGCAGCAGGGCGTGCGCGGCTTCGTCCAGGTCGGGGGTGCCGTCGACCCATGGGGTGAAGTCCGCCTCGCGCGGGTCGGTCGTACCGCGCCAGGGATAGGCGAAGCGGGCGAAGGCGTCGCGCAGGTGTTCGGTGGACAGGTCGCCGGCGCGGACCCGGATCAGTTCGGTCTCGGCGGCGTCGAGGACGACCAGGTCCCGGCCGTCGGTGAACACGGCGTCGATCCGGTCCCGACGCACCTGGAGGCCGGCGCCGTCCACGTGGATCGCGATGTGGTCGGCGGTCACCGTCACGACGGGGCTCTCCCGGTGGGCGACGGCCGCCATCCAGGCGCCGATTGCGGCGCCGAGCAGGGTCAGCGCCGGTACCGCCCACACCGTCGGCAGGCGCGCGGCCAGACGCAGCGGGGCGGGGGCCGAGCCGGTCAGGTCCAACAGGGCGCGTACCAGCGGGCCCACCCCGAATCCCGCGCCGAAGCCGAGCAGGGCGGCGCCGACGCCGATCAGCCACAGCCACAGCCGGGGCATCCGGATCGTGACGGCTTGTTTGTCGACCGCTGTCGCGTCCATGGTCTTACTTCGTCTCGCTTTCTCGGGTGTTGTTCGTCGGGTCGGGATCCGGCTCCGGGGCCAGGTAGCGGGCAACGGTGCGGCGCAGGGCCGGTGTCGCGTCGCGGTCGGGGTGGGCGCCCAGGTAGACCGCGTCGACCAGGTTCCGAATCCAGGTCGCCGTCTCGGCCGGGTCGAGCGCGGCATCGATGGTGCCGTCGGCGATCCCGCGGGTGATCAGGCCGACCAGGCCCTCCTGGACCACGGCTTCGGTGCGGGCGATCACCTCGACCAGTTCGGGGTCCCGGTCGATCTGGCGCAGCAGTTCGACGAGGATTCCGGCCGCGTGCGGGTCCCGGGCGTCGGCCGCGAGGTCGGTGACCAGGTCGAGGATCGCCTCGGCGGGGTGCGCGGCGCCGGCGTGGCGGTCCATCAGCGTGCGCGAGAGGGGCAGGTCGCGTTCGAAGACGGCCCGGAAGACGGCGCGTTTGTCGGGGAAGTAGTAGAAGACGCTCGCCGCGCTCATTCCGGCGGCCCGGGCGATGTCGGCCACGGTGGTCGCCTCGAACCCCTGCTCCGCGAAGCGCGCGGCGGCGGCGACGGCGATGGTTTCGCGCCGCTGGGCGACTCGTTCGGGGTCCGTGGTGCGGGCCACGGGATCGCCGCCTTTCCATGACTGATCGGTCAGTCAGAGAATAGCATCGGTGTTGCCTTCGGCGGCATGGCTCGCCACGTCGATGCTCGCGTGGGGCTCGGATGGGGGCTCGGATTCGGATTCGGATTCGGATTCGGATTCGGCGAGGTAGTCCTCGTAGACGCCGATCTTGTAGCCGATCAGGTCCATGCACTGGTGCAGTTGGGTGATCTGGCCGGCGATTCGGGTCTTGTGCTCGCGGAGGATGGCCAGGCGTTCGCGTTCGGTGCCCTCGCCGGCGCGAGCCAGTTCGGTGTAGTGGCGGATGGCCGGGATGGGCATGCCGGAGCCGCGAAGGACGATGCACATGTTCAGCCAGGCGATGTCGTGTTCGGCGTAGCGGCGGCGTCCGCCCGGGCCGCGCCGGACCCGGTTGGCCAGGATGCCCTCGCGTTCGTAGAAGCGCAGGGTGTCGATGGTCAGGCCGGTACGGGCCGCGACTTCGCCGATGCTCAGGTCGCCGGTGGTGTCCGGGGCGTCGTCGCCCGAGTGCTCGGCCGGCCGGTCGTCCGTGGGGTTGTTTCCGGGGTTCTCCGTCACGTGCCTCAGGATGGGGCTTGACCTGGAGTCGGGTCCAGCTCATAGATTGCCGGGCACCGGAGCGGGCCTCGCGCCGGCCCGCCGAGGGGCGGGTCGGGCCGTACGAGCGTGCCCGCCGCCGGGTATCACCGGCAGTCGGGGGACCCCGGCCGGGAACCCAGGAACAAGGAGCACGACCATGCGATACCGCCCGCTCGGCCGCACCGGGATGCACGTCAGTGTGCAGGCGCTCGGCACGATGATGTTCGGCGCGGTGGGCAACCCCGATCACGACGACTGCGTCCGGATCGTGCACGCCGCGCTGGACCAGGGCATCAACTTCGTGGACACGGCCGACATGTACTCGGCCGGCGAGAGCGAGGAGATCGTCGGCAAGGCGCTGCGCGGTCGCCGGGACGACGTGGTGCTGGCCACCAAGGGGCACTTTCCGATGGGCGAGGGGGTCAATCGTGGAGGCAACTCGCGGCGTTGGATCCTGACCGCGGTCGAGGACAGCCTGCGTCGGCTCGGGACGGATCGCATCGACCTGTACCAGATCCACCGCCCCGACGACTCGACCGACATCGAGGAGACCCTGGCCGTCCTGACCGATCTGGTCCGGCAGGGCAAGATCCGGGCGTTCGGCTGCTCGACGTTCCCGGCCGAGGACGTGGTGGAGGCGTATCACGTGGCGGAGCGGCGTGGGCTGTACCGGTTCCGGACCGAGCAGCCGCCGTATTCGATCCTGGCCCGGGGCATCGAGGCGTCGCTGCTCCCGGTCTGCGAACGGTTGGGCATGGGCGTACTGACCTGGGGCCCACTCGCCTCCGGGTTCCTCACCGGCCGTTATCGCAAGGGCGCGCCGATCGACCTGCCCTCGGGTCGGGCCCGGCTCAACCCCGGGCGGTTCGATCCGACCCTGCCGGTGAACGTCACCAAGCTCGACATCGTCGAGCGACTGGTCGAGTTGGCCGAGGAGATCGGCTGCACGCTGCCGGAGCTGGCGGTGGCGTTTCCGACGGCGCACCCGGCGGTCACCTCGGTCGTCATCGGGCCGCGCACCATGGAGCAGGCGATGGCGGCGATCAATGGCGCCTCGCTGGTGCTGGACGACGCGACGCTGGACCGAATCGACGAGATCGTGCCGCCGGGGACGAATGTCTACCACCCGGACGGCGCGTGGACCCATCCGGCGGTGGCCCGCAGCGCGCTGCGGCGGCGGGCGGTGGGGGAGCGGGCGGCGGGGTGACGCGTGTCGGTGCCGAACTCGCTCTCTTCGGTGTTCGAACCCCCTTTCTCTTCGGTGTCGAACCTCCTGTCTCTTAGGTGTCGAACCCGTTCTCCTCGGGAACTTCCCGGTCGTCCCGCCCGACTGACTCCCCGGGTCCGCCTTCGCGGGCCGCCTGACGGTACTTCTGGGGAGCGAATCTGTGCGGGCGAGCAAGGTGTGCGGCGTGGCCGCCGTGGTGGCGTTGTTCGCGGCGGGGTGTGGCGGTGACTCCGGCAGGACGGCCGAGGTGGGGTCGGGGGCGTCCGCCTCGGCGGCACGGTCGGGCGACGCCGGGTCGGCCGGCTTCCCGGTGAAGGTGACCGACTGTGCCGGGGCCGAGACGACGTTCACCGCGGCGCCGAAGAAGGTGGTCACGAGCAATGCGTCCAGCCTGGAGATGTTGTTCTGGCTCGGCGCGGGCGATCGTGTGGTGGGCACCGGATTCCCGCCGGGCAAGGGCACCATGCCGGCGCCCTTCGCCGCGCAGGCCGAACAGGTCAAGGCGCTCGGCGACATGGTCATCCCCAAGGAGCAACTGCTCGGCTCAGGCGCCGACTTGTACATCGACACCTTCGCCGACATGAGCGGCATGGGGGCGATGGGCTCCGGGCCGTCGCCGAAGGAGTTCGCGGCGGCCGGGATCAAGCACATCTACCTCAAGTCCACCGCGTGTGCGAGCAAACGTGCGGGCGCGCAGGAGGATCTGGCCGAGGTCGAGGCGGACATCAGGCAACTCGGCGCGGTCACCGGCACTTCGGCCCGGGCGGAGGAACTGGTCGCAGGCATGCGGCAGACCGTCGGCACGGTTCGCGGCGCGCTCGCCGGCGTGCCGCAGGACCGGCGGCCCACGTACTTCTTCTTCGACTTCGACGCCGGGACCAAGCAGCCGATCGCGGTCTGCGGCAAGCAGGTCGCCAACGCGGTGATCACCCAGGCGGGTGCGCGCAACGTGTTCGCCGACTGCGCCGGCGACTTCAAGCCCGTGTCCTGGGAGGACGTGGTCGGGAAGAACCCGGACTGGATCCAGCTCGGTGTGCGGGACAAGGGCGGCGCGGACGCCAACGCGAAGGCGTTCGACGAGGCGGAACGTTTCCTGCGCACGTTCGATGCGACGAAGGGGCTGCCGGCGGTCAGGGACGGGAAATTCGTCCGGGTCGGGTCGGAGCGGACGACGATCGCGGGGGTGCGGAACGCGGACACGGTGCGGGAGATCGCGGGCCGGATTCACCCGGACCTGGTCAAGCCGGGCGCGGGGTCCGGAGCCGGGCCCGGGACGGCTTCGGCTTCCGCTTCGGCTTCCGCGCCGGCGGCGGGGTAGGCGCGGGTGCGTTCGGTGTCCGAACTGCGGAGCCGCCGTCGTGCGGGCGGGGGTGTCGTTTCGGCGGGGTCCGCCGATGTCTCCGGCTCCGGCCGTGCGGGTGATTCGGCCGGTCCGACGCGGACGGCCCGTACGGCGTGGGTCGTTGCGGTGTTGGCGGTGTTGCTGGTCGTCGCGTTGACGTCGGCGGTGTCGTTCGGGTCGGTGGACATCCCGTTCGGCGAGGTGTGGTCGGTGGTCGGGCGGCGGTTGCGGGGTGAGCAGCCGGAGGCCGGTACGCGGGACCTGATCGTGTGGCAACTCCGGCTGCCACGCGCCCTGTTGGCCGCCGTGGTGGGTGCGGGGCTGGGCCTGGTCGGCACCGCCGTGCAGGCCCTGGTGCGCAATCCGTTGGCCGATCCGTACCTGCTCGGCATCTCCTCCGGCGCCTCGCTGGGCGCGATCGCGGTGATCGTGCTCGGGGCGGGCACGGGCGGTGTGCTCGGCTGGGGCCTGTCCGTCTCGGCCTTCGCCGGCGCGCTGGCGGCCTTCGCGCTGGTGTGGGCGCTGGCCCGGCGCGGCGGCGGATTCTCCCCGCTGCGCCTGGTGTTGGCCGGGATCGGGGTGGGCCAGTTCCTGTCCGGGTTCACCAGTTTCCTGGTCCTGCAGGCGGGCGACGAACAGCAGACGCGCGGTGTGCTGTTCTGGCTGATGGGCAGTCTGAGCGGCGCCCAGTGGGAGCAGTTGGCGCTGCCGACGGCCGCCGTCGGGCTCGGCCTGATCGTGCTCCAGGCCCGCGCCCGCGCGCTGAACGCGCTCCTGATGGGCGACGAGACGGCCGCCGGGCTGGGTGTGGACGTGGCCCGGCTGCGGCGCGAACTGTTCGCGGTGACCAGCGTGTTGACCGGTGTGCTGGTCTCGGTGTCGGGGGCGATCGGCTTCGTCGGGCTGATGGTCCCGCACGTGTGCCGGTTGCTGATCGGCGGCGACCATCGTCGATTGTTGCCGGTGTCGGCGCTGTTCGGCGCGGTGTTGCTGGTCGCGGTCGACACCCTGGCCCGAACGGCGATCGGCACCCAGGAGTTGCCGATCGGCGTGGTCACGGCCGTGATCGGCGCACCGGTGCTGCTGCTCCTGCTCGATCGACGGTTGGAGACCCGATGAGTGGTGAGGCAACGGCCGCCGCCGACGACGCGATGCGGATCACCGTCGAGGACCTGCGGGTCGTGCTGGCCGGGCGGGACATCCTGGCCGGCGTCGAACTGATCGCCGCCGCCGGGGAGATCACCGGCCTGGTCGGCCCCAACGGCAGCGGCAAGTCCACCCTGCTGCGCACGGTCTACCGCCACCTGAAGCCGCAGGGCGGCCGGGTCCTCCTCGGCGAGCGCGACCTGCGGTCGATGACCCCGGCCGCGGCGGCCCGGCACGTGGCGGCCCTGCCGCAGGAGCGGGAGAGCGACTTCGAGTTCACGGTGCGCGAGGTGGTCGCGATGGGACGCACCCCGTACCAGAAGGCGTTCGCGGGGGACAGCGCCGCCGACCGCGCGGCGGTCCTGATCGCGCTGGTGCAAACCGGCGTGGAGGAGCACCAGGGCCGCCGGTTCGCCACCCTGTCCGGTGGCGAACGCCAACGGGTGCTGCTGGCCCGGGCGTTGGCCCAGGAGCCGGATGTCCTGGTCCTGGACGAACCGACCAACCACCTGGACGTGCGCCATCAGGTCGAACTCCTCACCCTCCTCCGGGCCCAGGACCGCACGACGCTGATCGCCCTGCACGACCTCAACGCGGCGGCCTCGGTCTGCGACCGCCTGCACGTGCTGCACGAGGGCCGGGTCCGCGCGTCGGGCACCCCGAGGGAGGTGCTGACCCCGGCCCTGCTGGCCGAGGTCTTCGGCATCAGGGCGGCCGTTCTGGACCACCCCTTGACGGGTGACCTCCTGATCGCCGTCGACCACCGGAGCACGGCCCCGCCGGCGGCGATGGCGGTCGAATCACCCGGCCTGCGCCGGTGACACCGGGGCGGGGGTGATGTGCAGGTGCGCCGGGCCGTTGACCAGGAGGGAGGGGACCGGGGGCGGGGGAGGTCCCGGTGGGTCAGGGTCAGGTGGGGCAGGCGGTCGAACAGCGTGGTCAGGGCCACTTCGGCTTCCAGGCGGGCCAGGTGGGCGCCCAGGCAGTAGTGCGGGCCGTGGCCGAAGGCCAGGTGGGACTTGTCGGCGCGGGTGGGGTCGAAGGTGTCGGGGGCGTTCGGATGCACGGCGGGGTCCCGGCCGGCGGCGGCGAAGCCGATGATGATCGGGTCGCCCCGGGGGATGGTGACTCCCTCGCCCAGGTCGATGTCCTCGATCGCGTAGCGCATGGGGAGGAACATGACCGGGCCGTTGTGGCGCAGGGTTTCCTCGATGATGTCGTCCCAGTCGATGGCCTTCGCCCGGAGCCGGTCCAGGTGTTCGGGGTGGGAGAGCAGCGAGTACAGGGCGCTGGTGATCAGGTTCACCGAGGTTTCGTAACCGGCGCCGAGCATGAGGAAGAGCGAGTCGAGCAGTTCCTGACGAACGGGTCGGGTCGTGCCGGTGGTGGCGCCGGCGGTCCGGTCCTCCGTCGTGGCCAGGAGGTCGGTGGTCACATCGAGGCCGGGGTTCTGTTGCTTGTAGTCCAGCAACTCGTTCAATCTGGCCTGGAGTTCGATCTGGTAGGCGATTGCCGTGGCGGCGTCGGCCGCGGTGTCCAGGATCGCGTCGATCGCGGCACCGAGGGTGTGGCGCATGCTGTCGGGCACGCCCAGCAGGTCGCAGATGACCGTCATGGTCAGCGGCAGGGACAACGTGCGGCGGATGTCGACGCTCTCCCCGGGCGGCACCGCGGCGATCGCGTCGACCAGGCGATCCGCGGTCGCCTGGACCTGTGGCCGCATCCAGTGCACGCGGCGCGGCGCGAACGACGGGGCGACGTGGGCGCGTCGGCGGCGATGGTCCTCGCCGTATCTGTTGACGAAGCCCTGCTGGAGCGCGACCGGGGCGAGTGGCCATCCGGCGGGTACGTCGGCCAGTCCCGGCCAGTGCCGACGGAAGTCGCGGGAGACTCGGGGGTCGAGCGTCAGCGCCTGGATGACGCTGTGCCGGGTGATGGCCCAGGCCTTTACGCCGCCCGGGAGTTCGATCAGCACGGCCGGGCCCCGCGCGCGCAGCGCGGCGGCCTCCGCGTGTGCGGCTCGGGCGGTGGGGTCGAGAACGGGGCATCGATGGACGGGCTCTGCCGACATGCCTGGCTCCCTTCGCGGGGAACGTCCGGGATCACCGCCGGGCCGAGTGGCACTTGGTGACGGAGTTCGCGAAGCGGAGCGCCAAGCACACCGAATCCCCCCGGCGGTGCGTTGCTCTCTCTTCTACGCCTCGCGGCGAGGTATGACAACCGTGCGAAGACATCGAATCGGTGCGAATCCGGCGGGAGGGGTGGCGAGCGGGGGCGGCCGGGAATCAGGTGAGGGTCGGGATCGCGCCGCCGTCGGTGTGGGTGAGGGTGACGCCCGGCAGGGAACGGGACCAGCGGTCGGTGCACTTGGTCAGGTCGGCGGCGATGGGCGGGGCCGCACCGAGGCCGATGGCGTAGCGGGTGCCCGCGTCGAAGGGGCGGGGCCAGGCGTGGGCGTCCCGGATGCCGGCCTCCTCGAGGAGTCTGAGCAACGAGCGCACGCGGCCCCGAAGTCGCCCGGTCGTGGCGGCGAACTCGTCGGGGGAGGAGGGGAGTACGGTCAGGACCAGCCAGGCCGCGTGGCGGCGGTGCAGCGGGGGTGGTTCGGTCGCCTCGGACCACGGGCCGGTGCCGTCGGACTCCGCGCCGGTCAGGATCTCCCACGCGCGGTACAGCTCGTCGGTCAGGAGGTCGCGGCCGCCGGAGCCCACCTGTTCGGTGCAGGAGCGCACCGGGTGACTCGGTGTCAGGATCGACATCGGTGCTTCGGCGCGGGCGGTGCCGGCCGGTTCCGGGTGGGTGCCGCGGTGGGTGAGGCTTACCGGGGTGCGCCAGTCCCATGCGGCCCAGCCGGCGAAGAAGTCTCGGAGCAGGTCGCCCTCGGTGGCGTCGGGCGCGGCGTCGATGGTGGTTCGGGCGGCGAGTATCGACCAGGCCACGCCCGGGAGTCCGCCGAAGGGGGCCGAGTCCAGGCCGCGTGCGTGCGCCCAGGCTTTGACCTGCCGGGACAGGACGGCGAACCTCGCGTGTGCCGCGCCGACCGCGCTCAGGATCGCGTCGGCGTCGGTGACCGCGCTCAGCGCGACGGCGGCCGGTTCGGGCAGTTCGGCGCGGCGGTCCACCGCGGCGGCGGGCGGGATGCGTCCGGTGCCGACCAGTACGAGGTCGGTGGTCATGGCGCCGACGCCCAGTCGCAGTCCGGGCACGCGGGCGCCGATCACGGGACGGATGCCGCCGGCCTCGGGCAGGGCGGTGGCGACCCGGGCCGCCACCTCGCCGAGGTCGATCGTGCCGGGCAGGGCCAGGACGAGGTCCAGGTCCGCGTCGGGGGCGGCGCAGCCCATCCGCCGGGAGCCGACCACGGACACCACGCCCTCGTCCAACGCCCCCGCGATGCGGCGAGCGATCCGCCGCGCGTGTACGTCCCGTTCGGGATCGGTGGGCAGGGACGGCCCGTGCATGTCGGCGTTGGTGTCCGGGTGTTCCGGTAGCCACCTCAGGGCTCCCGTGCCCAGGGTCAGGAGGGCCCTGGGGCGCATGGGCTCGTCACCTCGGCGGGAGAGGAGGACCAGGGTGTCGACCCGGGCGGACGTCGGGCTCAGGCGAGCCGCGCACGTGGCCGCCGTTTGCCGGGGGTTGTCGCTGCGGCCCAGGGTCAGGTGCGGGATGTAGGGCCTGCCGTGCGCGTGGCAGTTGGGGAAGTGGCGGGCGAAGGTCTGGTGGAGACGCGCCCACGCGTCCTCGTCGGCCGCCGCCGGGTCGAGCCAGACGGTGGCGTCCTCGCGATGGCCGAAGGTGTGTACGCCGGACAACTCCGCGACGAATGGCGCCACTTGCGCTGCCGCGGCGGTGAGCAGCGGGGCGGCGCGGGTGAAGGCGGCCTCCGGGACGAAGCCGAAGAGGATGTTGACGTGCGGCGGCCAGCGGTCCACCTGCGGGTCGTGGGCGCGGCGGAGGGCCTGGAGGTCCGGCCACAGGTGTTGTGGGGGCAGCCACGCCAGTGCGGTGCGTGCCGTCGGGGCCGCGTCGAGGACGGCGGTGCGGGTGTCGGCGCCGGTCACGAGGTCGGCCTGGACGCCGAAGTGGTCGGAGATGTACAGGCCGTCGGGGTCGGGTTCGTCCCCTCGGAGCACCGCCGTTTCGGTGCGCCAGGTGCCCGTGCGGAGCAGGATTCGGTCCAGGCGTGCGGCGCGGCCGGTGCGGGAGCCGATGGCCGCGAGCGGGTTGGTGCCCGGGTCGAAGGTGGGTGTGTGGTCGTCGGGGCCGTGTACCTGCGTCCACGCGTCGGTCAGCCCGAGCGCGGCGGCGGGGCCGGTCGGGCCCGCGGCGCCGTCGTTGAAGTCGCCGACCACGACCAGGTCGTCCGGTACGCCCGCGAACCCGTCGGCGAGCGCGGCGAGTTCGACGCGGCGGCGGCCGGGGCCGTCCTGGGCGTGGTCGCTGGTCAGATGGGTGACGGCGAGGACCAGCGGCGTGGCGCCGGTGTCCACGGTGATCGCCGCCACGGCCTTGAACGGGCCCAGTACGTGCCGTCCGGCCTCGCGCACCGGCAGCCGGCTGAGCAGGACCAGTCCGCTGTCGGCGATGTCCCGGCCGGCGGGGTCGGTGTCCATCGTGTATGCCGCGCGCAGCCACGGCTCCGCGGTGAGCAGCGCGATCAGGTCGGGTTCGGCCTCCTGGAGCGCGATCACGTCCGCGTCGGCCGCCGCCAGTGCGGTGAGCAGGCGCGGTCGGCGGCGGGCGGTGTCGATGCGGTCGGCGTCGTAGCGGTCCCAGAGGGTGTTCCAGGTCAGCACGCGGATGCGGGCGGGGGCACCGGGGTCGGGTGCGGCTGTGGTTGTCGGTGCGGGTGCGGGCAGCCAGCGGCCCTTGGCCGGGTCGAACGTGTACGGTTCGCGTGCGGTGAAGAAGGGTGCGCGCAGGCGGCGCGGGTCGTGTGCGCGGCCGACGGTGCAGGTGTCGATCCGGTCCACACGTTCGGCCCGGTCCCACACCACCTCGCCGTCCGCCTCGATGCGCAACACCCGATGCCACGGGATGTCGCCGCCGGGGACGAACGCGGGCAGCGCGATGCGTTTCGGCTCGGCGCCGCGCCGGCTGACCGCCAGGACGAAGCGGGCCGGGTCGAAACGGGGGTCCCAGCGCACCCGGTGGTAGATCTCCTCGCTGGTACGCATCACGCCTCCTCCTCGTCCAGGGAGCCGGCGACGTCGTCGACGGTGCCGCCGGCACCGATGTACCGGGTCCGGCTCGCCTGTCCGGGGTAGGGCGGGGCGAACCGGCGTCCCTGCGCGGCGAGTACGGCCGGCGGGATCGGGTGTTCGCGCGTGGCGTTGCGAGCGGTCAGCTCGTCCTCGCCGACCAGCACGACGGTGTGTGTGGTCAGCGCGTTGCGGCGGTGCGCGATGGCGGACACCGCGGTCCGTTGCGGGCCGGTGAGCGAGGTGGCGTCCCAGACCACCGTACCCCCGGCGGCGAGCGCGGCGTCGAGGCGATCCAGGCCCTCGCGCAACACGTCGCCGTTGGCGCGCTGGTCGGCCCGGGCGCCGCGGGCCTCGCGCAGGTCGTCGAGGGCGATGTGGGCGGCGACGTCGGGGAGTCGGCGGGCGTAGGTGCTCTTGCCGCTGCCCGAGCGGCCGATCAGGTGCACCAGCCGGGGGAAGTCCCCGGACCAGTGCCGGCGGGTCGCCTCGGGCGGCATGGCCCAGCCCTTGGCGTGGGCGTCGCGCAGTTCGGCCCAGCAGCGGTCGGCCACGTCCGGCGGCAGGTCGGCGAACGCGGCGCGGGCCCGGGTACGCAGCGGGGCCAGGGGGGCCTCGTCGGTGAGGCCGGCGTCGGCGGCGAGCAGCGCCGACCACTCGACCCGCTCGTACTCCGCGGCGGCGTCCGCCGGGGTGGTGTCGGGGTCGGTCCGGGCGGCCGACACGGCGCCGGCGACCGCGTGCAGCACGCCCAGGTCGGCGGCGACCGCCAACCTGGCCAGTCCGCGCGGGCGTTCGTCGTCCGGGAACGGGCGGCGCAGCAGGGTCTGGAGGCCGACCAGGTCGGCGATCCGGCGGGCCGCGGGCATGCCGAGGGCCGCCGCCGATTCGGCGGCGAGGGCGGCGCGGGGCTCGGTGTGCAGGGCGGCGGCGAGTACGCCGGTCAGTCGGGCGTCGCCGGAGCGGCCCAGGACGTCGACGCGGGCGCAGGCGTCGGCTGCCAACTCGATCGTGGCGGGGGTGGGTTCGTCCCGGCCCAGGAGGCGGAACAGGGCCGGGAGGTCGGGCTCGGTGCCGGAACGCACGTCCCAGAGCGCGGCGTTCGGGCCGAGGCCGTTGGGGATCACGGCGGCGTGCATCCAGTGTGTGTCGGTCTGCACGTGGCCGCGGCGCACCCATTTGGTCACGCGTCGGCCGAACTCCGCGCGGGGGAAGCCCTCGACGGAGCGTACGACGAAACCCTCCTGACGCGCGGGGTCGAGCCGGATCGCGCGCAACGCGCGTTCGTCGAACACGCCGCGCCACAACACCGGCGGGGTCGGTATGCCCAGACGGCGCAGGAAGCGCGTGCTCTCGTCCCAGCCGAGGCAGTCGTCGCCGGCCCAGACCGAGAAGCCGTAGAACCAACTCGCCAGCGTGTCGTAGCCGAGCGAGTGGCGTGCGTACATGTTCTCCCCGCACACCCGCCACCCGGCCGGGATCCGCGCGCCGATCCGGCCCTGGAGCCCCTTGACCCAGGTGCGGGAGGGGTGGTGCTGCGAGTCGAGCGAGCGCGCGTGCAGCCCGTCGGAGTAGAGCGTGGTGTTCTCGCCGTCGAGCTTCTCGGTGACCACGACCTCGAGGCCGCGGAGCGCGGACAGATCGCCCGACCGGATGTCGTCGGCGCCTGCGCCCGGGGACCAGGGGACGTGGGGGGTGCGGGGATAGTGCGTACGCATGTCCCCTCCGCTCCTGTATCCCCCGCGCCCGATGCGGTCCCGAGCCTTGCGGGAGCCTCGGTCACTGTAGGAGGCGGGGTGGGGTGGGGCCATCGAATTTCGGCCGGGTGGGGCGGGCGGAGTGGGGCGTGGGGCGTCGGGGCTTGGGGCGGGGGCGTGGTGGGTGAGCGCGCGAAGGCGGGTGCTTCGCGCGCCGGCGCCGTGGGCGGGTGGGGTGGGTGTTGCGGGCTCGCGGGCTCGCGGCTTGCGGCTTGGGGTTGACGGTTTACGGCTTTCCGACCGACGTGAGGAGCTTTTCGGATTCGGAGATCGCGGCGGCTGCGGTCTTGCCTCGGTGCTGGGACATGACCGCGCCGATGATCAGGTGCTTGCGGCCGTTGAGTTGGCGTTCGGCGGCGAAGACCAGGTTGGCGCCGGCGGGGGTGGTGAAGCCCGTTTTGCCGGCTACCACGCCGTCGTGGCCCAGGAGGGAGTTCCCGTTGGGCTTGGTGGCTCGGGCGGAGTCGGTGTAGGAGGGGACGCCGGCGATCGAGGCGAAGCCCGGGTCGCGCATGGCCGCGCCGAACAGCTTGACCTGGTCGGCGGCGGTGCTCACGGTGGCCGGATCGAAGCCGCTGGGGTCGGTGTACGTGGTGTTCGTCATGCCCAACTCGCGGGCGGTGCGGTTCATTCGGGCCACGAATGCCGCGTCGCCGCCGTCGACCCAGCGGGCGATCTCGTGGGCGATGTTGTTCGCCGACACCACCATCAGCGCCTCCAGAGCCCGACGTTGGGTGAAGGTCTCGCCCGCCGTGATCGGGGTCAGGCTCTCCGAGCGACGCAGCCGGTCGGCGGAACGGGCGGCCTCCTCGGCGGAGATGGTGAAGGACGGTCCCGAGCTGCCGGCCGCGAGCGGCTTGGCCTTGAGAAAGACGTACGCCGTCATCACCTTGGCCACACTCGCGGTCGGCGTCGGCTTGGCGGTGCCGGAGGTGAGCGGCGTGCGGGCGCCGTCCACGGACAGCGCCGCCTGGCCGTCCTTGGGCCAATCGGGTTGGAGCGTGAGGTCGCCGTCGGTGGCGGAGACGGTCGCGGTCACCGGCGCGGTACGGGTGGCCGGCCCGGCATCGTCCGCACAACCGGCGACCAGCGCGATCAACGCCCCGACGACGAGCGCGGTGGGACCTCGCAACGACCGACGGCGACCGGCGAGAGCGGCGCGGCGCTTCGCGGAGGCGCGACGGTTGGCGCCGGCGGCGGCGGCCGGGTCGGGGACAAGGGCGGCGGTGACCGGGACCGACGTGGGAGCCGAACCCGCGACGTGGTCGGTGATACGGCCGGCGGCCGCCCCGACCCGGGCGGGGCCGGAGACCCCGGCGTGGTGGGCCCTGCTGTCGTTGCGTGCGTCGGCGCCGGCTTTCGTTGTTTTCGGGGTGGTCGCCTGCGTGGCGGCGATGTCGTGAGGCTTCATGGGGTCGACCATGGCGACCTCGGATGACCGCATTCGGCCGGGAACAAGACCGTTGTGTCACAACCCGCGCGATCGGCCGGTGGTGCGGGAGACGGGGCGGGGAGCTGTTCGATACTGACCCAATGGTTCGTGTGCTCTTGATCGAAGACGACCCCGCGGTGGCCGAGGGGTTGGCCCTCGGGCTGCGCCGGCAGGGCTACACCGCCGAGGTGCGGCACAGCGGCGAGGAGGGGCTGGCCGGGGTGGCCGAATTCGATCCCGACCTCGTCGTGCTGGACGTGATGCTGCCCGGCATCGACGGCTTCGAGGTGTGCCGGCGGATCCGGCGGGCCGGCACGTTGCCGGTGATCATGTTGACCGCGCGCGACGAGGACATGGACATCGTGGTGGGTCTGGAAGCCGGCGCCGACGACTACGTGGTCAAGCCCGTGCAGTCCCGGGTCCTGGAGGCGCGGATCCGCGCGGTCCTGCGGCGCGCCGACTCGGCCACGCCCGCCGGCCGCCGGGAGGTGCACGGCGACCTGACCCTGGACCGCACCGCGCTGACCGTGTCCAAGGCCGGCCGGTCGATCCCCCTCGCCCCTTCCGAACTGCGGCTGCTCCTGGCGCTGTCCGCCGCCCCCGGCCGGGTGTTCAGCCGGGGCCAGCTGCTCGAAGCGGTCTGGGAACACCCGTTCCTGGGCGACAGCCGACTGGTGGACGCGTGCGTCAAACGGCTGCGGATCAAGATCGAGGACGCCGAGCGCCCCGCCCGGTACATCCAGACCGTGCGCGGCTTCGGCTATCGGTTCGGCCCGCTGTGAGTGGGTCCGGTGCCGTACTGCGCGGGCTGCGTGCCACGCCGCGTGCGGTACTGCGCGGGCTGCGCGGCCTGCGGGTACGGCTGGCGGCGGCCTGTCTGCTGGTGGCCATGTTCGCCGCGCTGACGACGGCCGCGCTGACCTACCGCGAGGCGCGCGGCGCGATGTTGCAGCGGGCCCAGGACTCGACGGTGCACTCGGTACGCGACCGGGTCCAGACCGTCGCGCGGTTGACGCCGTACCCGCCCGACCAGGCCGCGCTGGAGCGGATCGCCGCGCTCGTGGACCCCCGCACCCGCACCGACCACTGGGCGGTGGCGGTCGGATACCGGGACCTGTGGGCGACGACCAATCGCGACTTCGGTCCGAGCGAGATCCCCACCGAACTGCGGGGTACCGTCGCCGGGCGCACCGCGACCGCCTTCCAGCGGGTGCACCGCAATGGACGGGTACTGCTCGCGGTCGGTGTGCCGATCGCGTTCAGCGGCCCGGGCCGGACCACCGCCTCCGGGGTGGAGGTCTACGTGATGACGCCGATGCAGACCCAGGTACAGGAGGAGGCCGCCCTGGTCCGCGCCGCGCGCAACGGCGCCATCCCCGCGGTGCTGGCCGCGCTGGTCCTGGCGCTGATCGTCGCGGGCGGCGTGCTGCGCCCGGTCCGGGCCCTGCAACGGGCCACCCGGCGGCTGGCCCGGGGCCGCCTGGACACCCGGCTCCAGGTCAAGGGTGGGGACGAACTCGCCGAGCTGGCCCAGGACTTCAACCACACCGCGGCGGCGCTGGAGGAGCACGACGCGCGGCTGCGCCGACTGGAGGCGCGGGCCCGGGCGTTCGCCGCGGACGTCTCACACGAACTGCGCACCCCGCTGGCCGCGATGACCGCGGTGACCGACGTACTGGACGAGGACGCCGCGGCCGAACACCTGGACCCCGACACGGCCGCGGCGCTGCGGCTGATCTCCTCGGAGACCGGCAAGCTCACCCGGCTGGTCGACGACCTGATGGAGATCTCCCGCTTCGACGCGCGCGCCGCCGCGCTGCACGTGGACGAGTTGGACATGGCGGAGGCGGTTCGCCGCTGCCTGGCCGCGCGGGGATGGCGGGACGCGGTGACGACCAGGCTGCCGGAGGGGATCCGGGCCGAGGTCGACCCGCGGCGGCTGGACGTGGTGGTGGCCAACCTGGTCGGCAACGCGCTGCGCCACGGTGCGCCGCCGGTGGAGGTGGCGCTGGCGGCCGAGCGGCGCGACGACGGCGACTGGGTCGTACTCACCGTCGCCGACCGGGGCCCCGGCCTCGCCGCGGAGACCCTGGATCGGGTTTTCGAGCGTTTCTTCAAGGCCGATGCGGCGCGCACCCGCTCCTCCGGCAGTGGCCTGGGCATGGCGATCACGCTGGAGAACGTCCGGCTGCACGACGGGCTCATCCGGGCGGCGAACCGGCCCGACGGAGGTGCGGAGTTCACGGTGGAACTGCCTCGCCATGCCCGTGTCGGCACCGAAGGTCGGGAGGACGGATGAGGGTGCGGCCGCTGCGGATGCAGGTGCGGATGCGCATGGGTACGAGGCGCGGGAACGGGGTCGCCCGGCTGCGACTGCCTTTCCTGGCGGCGGTGTTGCTGGCGGTCGGGGCCGGCTGCGGGATTCCGGCCACCGGCGCGATCGAGGCGGGTCAGCCGGCCGACGGCATCATTCCGCCCGCCGACGCGAACCATCCGAGTGGGGTGTACGTGTACATGGTCGACGCCCACCGGGTCGTTCCCGAGTTGCGCACCTCGTCCGGCGGCGACAGTCCGCAGGCCGCGATCGACCTGCTGCTCGCGGGGCCGACGCGTGAGGAGACGCTGACGGGTGTGAGTACGGCGATCCCGGCGGGGGTCGGCCCCGCGCGGGTGACGGTGGTCGAGTACGGCACGCTCCGGGTGGAGCTGGCCGGCGCGAGTCCGCTCGGCGAGACCGCGCTGGAGCAGGTGATCTGTACCGCCGCGACGGCCGGCAGCCGCAACCTCCCCGGCGGCGGCTCGGGCGCCGTCTCGGTGATCACCCCCGTCCAGCGCGCCGAGAACCGGGTCTGCCCGACGTCGCTCGTCGGTACCTCCGGCGGCTCCGGGAGCGCGCTCCCGCCTCGTCGGCCCGGCTCGGGGCCGGAGACCGCCGAGCAGGTGGCCCCCGGCCGCCTTCCGCCTGTCCCGCCGGTCGGCTGATCGAAGGGGCCTGCTGTCGCTGCCGGATCCAACGCGAGAATCAACGCGCGTAGATACTGTTGAGGTCGAAAAATATAGGAGTAGGCTCCGAAATCGGAGCCGACTCCGAAAAGAGTGTCTGCTCTCAAGGTGAGTCGAGCCTCGACGAGGGAGCAGCGCATGGGCGCGACGGAAACGGCGGGCGAGGCGACGGGTACCGCGGCGGCGGGCGCGGTCGGTGTCGGGCGGCGCAGGTGGTGGGCGTTGGCCGCGTTGAGTCTGGCCATGTTGGCGGTGGGGCTGGATGGCACCGTGCTGAGTGTGGCCCTGCCGAGGTTGGCGGGGGATCTGGAGGCGACGGCTTCGGATTTGCAGTGGTTTTCGTCCTCGTACCTGCTGTTCCTGGCGGCGGCGATGCTGCCGATGGGGCTGCTCGGCGATCGGCTGGGGCACAAGCGGGTGTTGGTCGCCTCGCTGTCGTTGTTCGCGCTGTCGTCGGCGGGGTGTGCGTACGCCACGACGCCCGGATGGTTCATTGCGGCCCGTGCGGTGCTCGGGGTGGCCGGCGCGGGGATCGTGGTGATGGCGTTGTCGGCGTTGACGGTGTTGTTCCCGGTGCACGAGCGGCCGCGGGCAGTGGGGGTGTGGTCGGCGGCGAACTTCCTTGCGCTGCCGCTGGGTCCGCTGCTCGGCGGGTGGATGCTGACGCATCTGTGGTGGGGGTGGGTGTTCCTGATCAACGTGCCGGTCGCGTTGGTGGGTGTGGTGGTGGTGTCGGTATTGGTCCCGGCGTCGGAGGCCGCTGCCGGGCGTCGGTCGCGGCCGGATCTGGTCGGGGTGTTGTTGTCCACCGCGGGATTGGTGGGTGTGACGCTCGGGTTGATTCGGGCCGGGGAGTACGGCTGGGACGATGCGTGGGCCTGGGGGTCGATCGGCGGCGGCCTGGTGCTGCTCGCCGGGTTCGGGCGATACGAGCATCGGCTCGGGTGCCGGCCCGGGGGCAACCCCTGCTGGATCTGCGGGTGTTCGCGTCGAGGTCGTACACGTGGGGCGTGGTGCTGATCGGTATCGCGGTGTTCGCGAACATCGGGGTGTTGTTCACGATGCCGCAGTACTTCCAGGCGGTGCGGGGCACGGACGCGATGGGTTCGGGGGCGCGATTGTTGCCGATCATCGGCGGGTTGGTGATCGGTGCGGTGCCGGCGGATCGGGTGGCCCGGGTATTGGGGGTCAAGGTCGCGGTGGCGGTCGGGTTCGTGCTGATGGCGGCGGGGCTGCTGATGGGTGGGGCGACGGGGGTGGGGTCGAGCACGTGGTTCGTCGCGTTGTGGATGGGGTTGAGCGGGGCGGGGATGGGGCTGGCGATGGCGACGTCGACCTCCGCGGCGCTGTCGGAGGTGTCGGAGGGGCGCAGCGGGGTGGAGGCCGCGGTGTTGCAGGCGGCGAACAAGGTGGGTGCGCCGTTCGGTTCGGCGATTTTGGGCAGTGTGGCGCTGACCGGGTATCGGGATCGGCTGCGGGTGCCGGATCTGTCCGCCGCCGACCTGCACACCGCCCGTTCCGGGGTGTTCGGCGGCACGGAGGTCGCGGGCAGGCTCGGCTCGGCGCCGATGTCGGCCTCGGTGCGGGGGGCGTTCGTGCACGGGATGGATCTGGCCCTGCTCGTGTCGGGCGGCGTCGCGGTGCTCGGGTTGGTCGTCGCGCTCGTGTTCATGCCGGGGCGGGCGGCGGGGTGATTGGCCACCCCGGATCGAGTAGGGGGCGGTCGGAGGCGGGGTAAGGGCCGGGTCAGGGGTTCCCCCGGTCGTGGTCGGGTTCATACGCTGGCCTGGCCAACCGGTTGACCGCCGGGTCGTCGTGCCCAGCGACGGCCCGGCAAGCCACGACCGGAGCGCGGGGGGTCGCGTCGGCCGCCGGAGGGGATCCGGGAGCGCCGTACGCGCCGGGTCACCGTACGCACCGGATCATCGTCCGCGAACTCCCGTCGAATCGGCGGGGGTTCGCGGGCGCGCGGTCCGGGGCCATCGCCGAAGGGAGCCGCGCCATGCATGTGTCGCGCCGGGACGAGGTCGAGGGGTTTGCCGGGGCCGAAGGGTTGGCGGGGGGTGGGGTGCCCGCCGATGCCGAAGGCTTGGCCGGGGACGAGGGGTTCGCGGAGGTCGCGGCGGGGCTGATCGCCCGGCACTGGGGAGGGGCCGCCGCCGCGCCGACGGGAGATCTGGATCGGCTGTGGGAAATGGGCGCCGGGCACGGCTGGTTCGACCTCGGGCGCGAGGACGATCTCGCCGCCTCGATCACCCTGGCCCGGGTGCTCGGGCGGGCCGCGTGTCCGCTGCCGGTGTCGGCGGGATTTGTCGCGGCACGGTTGTTCGCCGAACATGTCGGGCTGGCAACGGCGATCGGCGACGGCGGCGTCCGGGTGGCGACGGCGTTGCCGGGTGATCCGGGGCTGCCGGGGGCCGGTTGCCTGGTCGAGGCGGGTGACGTCGCCAGCCATGTCCTGCAACTGCCGCCCGGTGGTGGGCCGATGGGGCTGCATCGGATCGAGGCGGTCGACCCGGTCGAGGACTTGGCGGTGCCGGGGTGGACCCGGGCCCGCCTCGGCTCGGCGCTGGCCTACCTCGAACTCTCCGCCGCCGAGGCCGATCGTGCGGTGACGGTGTTGCGGCTCGGCTGGGCCGCGCGGGCGCTCGGCGCCGCGGAACGCGTGGCGGGGGCGGCGCTCGCGCACGCCAGGGTGCGAACTCGGGCCGGCGAGCCGGTGGGTGCGTTTGCCGCGGTGCGGCAGCGGGCCGATCGTATGGAACTGGGCGCGGGCGATCTGTTGATCGCCGACGCGGTGCGGCGCTATGCGGAGGGCGCGGGTGATTGGGCGATCGCCGCCGAGTTGGCCGTCGCGCAGATCCGACGGGTCGCGCCGCGTGTACGGTTCGGCGCGCACCATGAGCCGGCCGTGGCCGGCTGCTCCGACGAACACGAGACGCCGTGGTTGTTCCATCGGGTACGAGCCGACCTGGCCTGCCTGCGCGCATTCGCGGCGCCCGGCGGGGACGCGGCGGATCGGCTGCTGGAGGAGACCCCGAGCGGCGAGACCGCAGCGGGCGCCGCCGTGCACGGGACAGGTGTGCGCACGCCCACCCTGCCGGACCCGTGGCTGGGCCCGGACGGCGAGGCCGTGCGGGAGGCGTGCCGAAAGGTGGCCTCGGGGCGGTGGGGACCGACGGCGTCGGGGGCGGGGTCGGGCCCGGAGGGGGTGCCGGACACGGGATCGGGATCGGAGCGGGGGACGGAACCGAAGCGGGAACCGGGGTCGGAGGAGGCGGAGTTGGAATCGGAATCGGAGCCGCATTCGACTCCGAGGCGGCAGACGGGGTCGGAGTCGGGGTTGGAGGCCACGAACGCGGCGGCGTACTCGTCGGGTTCGGCAACGCCGTCGCTGTTGTCCGCCACCGCGTCCGCCTCGGAGGACCCCGCCACCGCGTCCGCCGCGCCTGTGTCTGCTGCGCCAACGTCCGTGTCGGGCGCGCCGCCGTCCGCCGCGTCCGCGTCTGCTTCAGGTGCGTCCGACTCGGTTGCGGGGGTCTTTGGGCGGGGCGCCTCCGTGGGGTCTGGTTTTGGGTGGGTTGGCGGGGGCTGCCTTGCTGCCTCGGCGGATGGTGAGGGCGTTGATGATCCTGCCGTCGTGGCGGAGGCTGCCGGCCATGGGTGGTTTGCGCTCGGGTGGTCGGGGGCGGACGGTAGGGGTGGGGGAACTGCCTCGGAGCGGTTCGCGCTTCGGCAGGAGGTCTGCCGGCTGCGGCTGCCGATCCTGGACGCGCTGACCACCGCCACCGTGTTCGGCCCGGCGATCGCCCGGTACGGCTCGGCGGAGCAGCGGGCGCGGCTGTTGCCGGCGTTGCGGGAGGGCACGATCCGGATCGCGTTGGGATACCGGTGGTCCGAGGCCGACTTCGATCCGGCCGCGGTGCGGGCGAGTGCGGTCCGTACCGGTGCCGGCGAGCGGGACGACTGGATCCTCACCGGCGCGCGGATATGGACGGCCGACGCACATCGTGCCGACCGGATGTGGCTGGTGGCCCGTACCGACGCCGACGTCGAGTCGCCGCGCGCCGGGCTCACCGTCTTCCTGGTGCCCACCGACGCGCCGGGCGTACTGCTGCGACCGCATCGTTCGCCGGCCGGCGAGCGCGGGTGCATCGTGTTGCTCGACGAGGTCCGGGTGTCGGACTCGGCCAGGATCGGGACCGTGGGCGGTGGTTGGGCGCCGGTCGCCGAGACGTTCACCGCCGAGCCGATCCTGCTCGGCGACGTCGCGGCCACGTTGCATCGTCGCCTGACGGACCTGATCGGACTGCTGCGCGCGGGCGCCGGCACGCGGCCCGTCGCGGGTGCCCGTGGGTCCGCGGCCCGAGCCGCGGTGGCCGAACTGGCCGTGCGGACCCAGGCGGTGCGGCTCCTGGCCACCGCGGCGGCGGTACCCGCACCGGGCGGCCGGGCGGAGCATCCGCGTTTGCACGCCTCGGCGGCTCGGGTACTCGGCGCCGAACTGGCCGCCGACTTCGGCCCGATCGGCCTCGAACTCCTCGGCCCCGCAGCCGTCCTGGGCGCCGGCGCCCCGGGCGCGCCGGGAGCCGGAGGCTTCGAGCCGGAACTGTGGCCCGCCCCGCACTACACCCCCGCCGGCGACACCGACGACCTGCACCATGACCTACTGGCCCACTCCCTCGGCCTACCGGCCCGCGTCTGACACCTTCGGCCACCTCGACGACTGCGAACGATCAGACCCTGTGCAGGCCCGTGCGGAGGTGGGACGGGAGTTCGCGGCGGTTCTTGATGTCGAGCTTTCGGTAGACCCTGGTCAGGTGTTGCTCGACGGTGCTGACCGTGATGAACAGTTCCTCCGAGATGCCCCGGTTGCTGTACCCGCAGGCGGCGAGCGCCGCCACACGCTTCTCCGATTCGCTGAGGTTGGTGTCGCCGGTGGTGGGGGTACCGCCGGTGGAGGCGGTGAGCAGGTCGGCGTAGGCGTGCGCGACGGCGCGGTAGCGCGGGCGGGCGCCGCAGTCGCGGGTGAGGTGCCAGACGCGGCTTTGCAGCGTTGCGGCGCGGGCCGGTTCGGCCCGGGCGCGGTACGACTCGGCCAGGGCTTCGAGGGTGCGGGCCAGTTCCAGGGGGTCCTCGGAGTGGCGCAGTGCCTCGACCGCCTGGGTGAGCAGTTCCGGGCGCTCGGCGACGTCCACCGTCATCGCCCGCAGCCGCAACGCCGTGCCCCGGACCCGGCCGCCCCCGGGACCGCACAGCCGCAACTGCTCGACCACCAACCGCCGGGCCCGCTCGGTCTCGTCCAGGCGCAGCAGCGCCTCGGCGACGTCGGTCCGCCAAGGGATCAGGAACGGCTGGTCCACCCGCCAGGCGTGGACCAGCCAGGCCACGTGCAGGAAGTCGGCGAGCGCCGCGCGGGCCTGGTCGGTGGCCAGATGGAAACGGCCGCGGGCACGGAGGTAGGTGAGGCCGTGCAGGCTGGAGTACAGCGCCTTGGTGACCGGCCGGTTCACCTGACGGGCCGCGGCCTCGTAGTCGCCCATCGCGGTGTACACCGAGATCAGCCCGGCCAGCGGGCCGCCTAGGTACAGGCTGCCGGTGTGCTCGGGCATCGCCGCCATCGCCTGGCGCGCGTAGCCTTCCGCGTCCGGCAACCGCCCCTGATGCAGCGCCGCTTCGGCACACGCGGAGGCGAACACCGCCACCCAGCCGGGGGCTTCGCGCCGGATCGATTCGGCGAGGAAGTCCCGGCAGTGCGCCTCCGCGACGCCCGCCCGGTCGCGGGCGATCAGCAACCGCGCGGCGGTGACGATCGGGAACAGCGTCACGTCCGTCAGCCCCGACACGCGCAGAAGCTGTTCGGCGGCCTCCAGCCGCTCGGCCGGATCGGTCGCCGACGCGCTCGGACCGGGATCGTCCGACCACGGGAACGGCACGTCCGACTCGACGTGTTCGACCCACTCGGCCCGGGGGTCGGTGCGCTTGCGGAGCCGGTCGAACACCTCGCGCGCCGTGTCGAGTCGGCCGTGGGCGCGCAACTGCCGGGCCACCGAGGCCATGCTCGACTCCGGCAGGTCGCCGACCGCGAGCGCGGCCAACGGTTCGCCCAGGCAACGCTGTTCGGCGGCGCTCGGGTTGAGCCGCCAGGAGATCTCGGCCAGTCGCACATGGATCTCGGCCCGGACCGAGGGGTCGCGGCACTGTTCGGCGGCCGACTCCAGGTAGTCGATGGCACGTCGGGCCCGGTCCCGGGACAGCGCCTCCTCGGCGGCCTCGCGCAACACGCCCACCGCCCACGTGTCCGGGACATCGCGCGCGGCGAGCAGGTGCCGGGCCGTCCGCGCCGCCGGGGCGCCCTCGTGCCGCAGGATCGTGGCCGCCCGGCGGTGCAGCGCGCCCTGCTCGGCCGGATCCAGGCTGTCCAGCAGCGCGGTTCGGGCCGCTCCGCGCAGGCGGTCGTCCTCGATCAGGCCGGCGGCGGCCAGGGCGCCCAGGCCCTGTGCGGTGGCCACCGGGGTGGTGCCGGCGAGCGCGCCCGATACCTCGGCGGACGCGGGTGCGCCCAGGATCGCCAGTGCCTTGGCCACCCGCCACATGCCGCCGCCACCGCGCCGCAGACAGGCGCGTACCGCCTGGCTGTACGGGCCGCCGGGCGCGGGCCGCAGCGGGGTCGTGGCGGGGCGTTCGGTCGCCGACCGCAGCTCCTCGACCAGCGCGCGGAGCAACAGCGGGTTTCCGCCGGTGATTTCGTGGACTTCGTGGGCATGCTCCCGACCCGGCGGGTCGAAGCCCACGGCCGACGACTCGGCCACTGCGGCCGGGCTGAGCGGGGCGAGCCGGATCCGGCGCAGTGCCGGTTGGCGCAGGAACTCCGTGTCCAATTGCGGGTCCTGTAGCGCCGGGCCGGGGGAGCGGGCGAACAGCACCAGAACCCGGGCCCGGGCGGAGCGGCGGCCCAGGTGCAGCAGGCAATGGACGGACGCGGAGTCGGCGTGCTGGAGGTCGTCCACGCACACCACGACCGGGTGCCGGTGCGCGACGTCGTGCAGCGCGGTGGTGAGACGGCGGGCCGCGCGCGGCGCGTCGCCGTCGTCGAGCATCTCGGCCAGCGGAGCGGCGAGTTCGACGGGTAGGGGCGGACCGTCCAGGAACTGGCGGAGCACACCCAGTGGTTGCCCGATCGTGCTGCGCGATCCGGTCGCGGTCAGCAGTAGTGCGCCGATGTCGCCGGCCCGTTCGCCGACCCAGGACAACGTCTCGGTCTTGCCGCAGCCGACCCCCGCCTCGATCAGGACGATGCCGCCCTGCGCCTCGGCGCACTCTTTGAGCGCGGTGCGTAACCTGCCGAATTCCGGACCTCGTTCGATGAACTCCATGGCCTCCGCGCGCCCCCAAATGTCGGCCTGCACACGTTCTCCCACCGGTGCATGAAACCCCGGTCACATGGAACAAGTCAACCATCGGTAGTCGGCCATTGACCCGTAGTGACTGTAGGGGAGATCATCCATGGCGGGAAGGTCTGGGCTCGGAATGCCCGCGACGGCCCGCCGAGTTGCGGTGGGCTGGGGGTTGCGGGCTGTGGAGCTGGAGCGGGAGGCCCGCCTCCAGGCGGGCGAGGGCGTCGTCGAGGGTGGCGATCAGATCCAGGTCCGGTTCGTCCGCCCAACGCACCATCGTGTCCAGCATGATGCCGAACGCGGCGCCCGTGAGTGCCCGGATCGCCGGATCGTCGGCGCCGTACCCGGTTCGCTCCGCGAGCAGCGCGGTGACCGTGCGCATGACCTCGACGAAGTTGGCGAAGCTCAGTCCGCGCAGCGTCGGCACCGACAACATCAGGACGGTTCGCCGCCGCGCCTCGGTGAGTTCGTCGGCGGTCAGCGCGGCCAACGTCTCGCGCAGCGCCGCCCGCAGCGTCGGGATCGGTGGCAATTCCGCGGGCCGGCTGCGCAACGACTCCAGGAACACCGGGTCGTAGGCGTCGGAGAGGACCAGGTCCTCCTTGGTGGCGAAGTAGCGGAAGACCGTACTCGGCGCCACTTCGGCCGCCTCGGCGATCTGCTCGACCGTGGTCGCGTCGTAGCCCCGCTCGTCGAACAGCCGCAGCGCCGCGCCCTGGATGGCCGCGCGCGTTCGGGCCTTCTTGCGCTCCCGGATCCCGACCGTCGGCGCTGCGGGGGAGGGCGACGTCATGGGACACCTCATGCTCGGATACTCGGCGTCCGACCAGCGTACTGTTCGCGCCCCGACCGGGCGTCGGGGCCGCGCGGCGTGTCCGGTCAGTTGCGGGCGGGGGCGGCCGGGACCGGGGCGGGGCCCATCGCGACGCAGAACTCGTTGCCCTCGGGGTCGGCCATCGTCACGTGATGGCCGGCGTACTCGGCCAGCACCCGGCCGCCCGCCTCGACCAACTGCGCGGACTTCGCCTGGACGCGCGCCCACCGCTCCGCCGCGTCGGGGTGCCACGGGACCCGGATGTCCAGGTGCAGCCGATTCTTGACCGTCTTCGGCTCCGGAACGGTCAGGATCCCCAGCCGGGGCCCGACGCCGTCGGGGTCGCACAACCAGGCCGCGTCCGTGATCACGCCGCCGACGATCTCCTCGTCGGGGGCGACGTGGGCCATCCACTCCAGGCGGGTCTTGAACGGGGCGGGCGGCGGCTCGTCGATGTAGCCGAGCGCGGTCTTCCAGAAGTCGGCCAGGAGCAGGGCATCGGCACAGTCGAGCGTGAAATCGATACGGGGAGCCATGCGCGCACGCTACCCGGCACCTGTGACAACCAACGCCCACCACGACGACCCGCTCGGGCGGCAACGCCCATCGCCCGCCCCGACCAAGCGCAAGCCACATGCGCGGCGGGCCCCGGCCTGCGCGGTGCGGGTCGGCTCGGCGCTGTTCGTGCGCACGTGGCCGGGTGATGGCCGGGTCGGCGGCGATGTGCCGGTGGGGCCGCCCGTGTCCCCGGCGGCGGCCGGCGGGGCGTGACCTCGGGGCCACCCGCACTGTCGCCAGTTGCGGTGGTTCTTGTGGTGGGTGTGCTTGTGGGATCGAGTGGGTCGGGTGGGAGTGGGTGGTCCGGGGTGGGGGTTGGGCTGCTTGGGGGTGTTGGGGCTTGGGTGGGTGGGTTGGTTCGGGGGCGTTCCGGGTGGCGTGGTCTTCTAGGGTGAGCGCTGTGTGGCGGGTGGCGTCGCGCGGGTGGTTCGGGTGGAGGAGCGGCGCGATGGATGTGGGCCGGCGGGTGGTGTTGGCGGCTGCGCTCGGTGGGCTGCTGGCGGGGTGTTCGGAGTCGGCGAAGAGCGCCGCGCCCACGACGGCTCCGCCCCCGCCCGCCGCCGGGCGGCCCGCGCCGCCCGGCGGCGATACGCCCCGGCCCACCGCGACCGCGCCGACCACCGCCGGTCCGACCCGCGCGGAGATCGTCGCCCGGTACGGGAAGCAGACACCCACCGGCTGGGGCCTCGAGGTCCCCGGGTCGTTGTCCCGGCTGCCGGGCAACGCCAAGGTGGCCGCGCTGACTTTCGACGCCTGTGGCGGCAAGGGCGGCAGCGAATACGACCGGACCCTGATCGACTTCCTGCACGAACGATCCGTGCCCGCGACGCTGTTCGTCAACTCCCGCTGGATCGACGAGAATCCTGCCGTGCTGCGGCAACTGGCCGCCGATCCGCTGTTCGAGATCGCCAATCACGGCACCCGGCACCTGCCGCTGTCCGTGTCCGGGCGCGCGGCGTACGGGATCCCCGGGACCAAGGACGCGGGCGAGGTCTATGACGAGGTCTCCGGAAACCGGGCCAGGCTCACCGAACTCCTCGGCCACCCACCGAAGTTCTTCCGCTCAGGGACGGCATATTGCGACGACGTGGCGGCGAGGATCGTCACCGACCTCGGTGAGCGGTTCGCGAGCTTCCACGTGAACGCCGACGGCGGGGCCACCTTCACCCCCGAACAGGTCCGCAAGGCCATGCGCGACGTACGCCCGGGTTCGGTGGTGATCGGCCACTTCAATCACCCACGCGGCGGCACAGCGGCCGGGATCCGCCTGGCCGTACCCGAACTCCTCCAGCAGGGATACAAGTTCGTCCGCCTGTCGGACGCCCCACAGCCCTGAGCCGGGACGGCCCCCCGAGCCGCCGCCGGGCGCAGCCAGGAGCCGTGGCCGCCCCCCCGGAGTGGTGCCGGCCGGCTAGTTGTTTGTGTCGGGTCGGTGCCAGCGGTAGATGTACTCCGGGCGGCCGGCGCCGCCGTAGCGGGGTTCGCGGGTTACCAGGCGGCGGGCGGACAGGTGGTCCAGGTAGCGGCGGGCGGTGGGGCGGGAGATGCCCAGTGCGGTGGCGACGTCGGCGGCCGAGGTGGCTGTGCCGGTGCCGAGTTGGGCCACGACGGCTTCGAATGTGGCTGCGGCCAGACCCTTGGGGAGCGGGGGCGACTCGGAGGTGCCGCGTAGGGCGGCGAAGGCGCCGTCGACCGCGTGTTGGCCGCCCGCCGCCGCCGGGGCGTCGACCTCGGCGATGCGGCGGCGGTATTCCGCGTAGCCGTCCAGGCGTTCGCGGAACGCGGCGAACGAGAACGGCTTGAGCAGATACTGCACCACGCCCAGTGACACCGCCGAGCGCACCAGGCGCAGGTCGCGCGCCGAGGTGACCGCGACCACGTCGGCCTCGTGGCCCTGCGCGCGCATGCTCCGGCACAGGTCGAGGCCGTGCAGGTCCGGGAGGTACAGGTCGAGCAGGACCAGGTCGACCCGGCGCGTGGACAACAGTCGCAGCGCCTCGGTGCCGCTGCCGGTGACGCCGGCGATCTCGAAGCCGGGCACGCGGCCGGTGAACACCGCGTGCGCGTCGGCGAGTACGGGGTCGTCCTCGACCACCAGGGTGCGGATCACGCGTCCTCCTCCGATCGCGGTCGCGGTACGGCGGCCGGCAGCCGGACGGTGAACACCGCGCCGCCGTCGGGGCCGCGCGCCACCTCCACACTGCCCGCGTGCCGGGCCACCGTGGCACGGACCAGGGCCAGGCCGAGCCCCCGTCCCTGCGATCCGTACGCCTCCTTGGTGCTCCAGCCGCGTTCGAACACCCGGGTGGTGAGCGGTTCGTCGATCCCGGGCCCGCTGTCCGCCACCCGCAGCAGCAACGCGCCGTCGGTGTCCGGGTCGACGCCCACCGTCACCTGCACCGTGCGCGGCGGCGGCGCGGACACCGCGGCGTCGATCGCGTTGTCGACCAGATTGCCCAGCACGGTGACCAGATCGCGCGGATCGAAGCGGGCGGCCAGCGCGTCCAACGGGTCGGCGTCCGTGTCGTCGGTGGCCGGCCCACCCGTCACGGTCAACTGCACGCCGCGCTCGGCGGCCTGCGCGTGCTTCCCGAACAACAGTGCGGCCAGGGCCGGTTCGGACACCGCGTTGGTGAGTTCGTCGGCCAGGTCCTGCGCGGCGGCCAGTTCCCCGGTGGCGAACCGGATCGCCTCCTCGCCGCGCCCCAGTTCGACCAGCGCGACAACCGTGTGCAGCCGGTTACCCGCCTCGTGGGCGGACGCGCGCAGTGCGTCGGCGAAGCCGCGTACCTGATCCAACTCTCCTACCAGCGCCCGCAGTTCGGTGTGGTCCCGGAAGGTGGCCACCATCCGACCGTCGCGCCCGGTCGGGCTGACGTTGACCGCGAGCGCACGGGTACCGCACAGGTGGATCTGGTCCGCTACGGTGCGGCCCGAGGCGAGGGTGTCGGCCAGCGACTCGTCCAGGTCGAGCGTGCCCACGTGCCGGCCCTCGAAGTCGGCCGGCAGCGCGAGCAGGCGCACCGCCTCGTCGTTGGCCAACACCAGCCGACCGTCCGCGTCCACCACCGCCAGCCCCTCGCGCACCGCGTGCAACACCGCGTCGTGGTGCTCGTACACCCGCCGCAGCTCGACCGGCCCGAGCCCCAGCGTCTGCCGGCGCAGCCGATGGTGCACCGCCATGCTCGCCGCACAGGCCAGCGCCAGCGCGGCGGCCGCGACGGTGAGCACGAGCGGGATCTCCGCGCCGACCAGCGCATCGACCCGGCGATTGGTCACGCCGACCGAGACCAGCGCCACCGGCCGCCCGTCGGGGCCGAGGACCGGGACCACGGCTCGTACCGACGGGCCCAGGGTGCCGGTGTACGTCTCCGTGGTGGTGCGCCCGTGCGCGGCGCCGTCGATGTGGCCGAGGAAGGTCTTGCCGATCCGGGTCGGGTCCGGATGGGTGTACCGGATGCCCCCGACGCTCATCACCACCACGAAGTCGACCTTGTTCTCTCTGCGAATGGTCTCGGCCATCGGCTGGAGGCGGGCGGTCGGGTCCGCCGAGCCGGCCGCCTCGGCCAGCCCCGGGGATCGGGCCAGTGTGCGCGCCACGTCGAGCGCCCGCTCCCGGGCGGTCTGCGCGCCCGACCGATGCACGGCGTGCAGCGCCACGCCGGAGCCGGTCGCGACGAGGAGCAGGACGAGGGCGAGCTGCCACAGCAGGACTTGCCGCGCGATGCTCTGGTTGGCCATGCCGGAGATTATCGACGCACGTCCCGGGTGCGGGGCAAGACGTCCATTACCGAGGTTTCACCCACTTCGGTGGCATTCGGCGGAATTCTCGCCATGCGCGTAATGCGCGTAAGTCCCGATCGGCGCCACGACCACGCCACGCTACGACGCGTATCGCGCCGACATGCCGGCATGCCGATGTGTCCGATGCGTCCGAGCCCCGACGGGGCGCGCACCGGACCGCCGGCGGCGCCACACCCGTCCCCGACCGGGAGGCCCCCATGCCCCAGGCCACCACACCCGACCACGACGCCGGTACGACCGGCGCGCCACCCACCGAACCGCCGCCCGCGCGCCGCCCCTGGTACACCCTGCTCTACGTCTGGGTACTCGTCGGGATCCTCGCCGGTGTCGTGGTCGGCGCCGCCTGGCCCGGCACCGGCGAGTCGCTGCGCCCGCTCGGCGACACGTTCGTCAACGCGATCAGGATGGTGATCACGCCGATCATCTTCGTCACCGTGGTCACCGGCATCGCGGGCGTGGACAGCCTGCGCGGCGCCGGCCGGATCGGCTGGAAGTCGCTGGTGTACTTCGAGGCGCTGACCACGATCGCGCTGCTCCTGGGGCTCGTGGTGATGAACGTGCTGCGCCCCGGCGACGGCGTACACGCCGACGTGGGCTCGATGAAGGTCTCCGCGACCGCGCAGGGGTACATCGACAAGGGTCAGGCGCAGTCCTGGTGGCACTTCCTCACCGACCTGGTACCGAGCAGCGTGGTGGGTGCCTTCGCCGAGGGCGACGTGCTCCAGGTGCTCTTCTTCGCGGTCCTGTTCGGCGTCGCGATCAAGCTGGTCGGCCCGGCGGCGACGGGCGTGGCGGTCGGGGTGGAGAAGACCGGCCGGGTGTTGTTCGCGGTGTTGCGGGTGGTGATGTACGCGGCGCCGGTGGGCGCGTTCGGCGCGATGGCGTTCACCGTCGGCAGGTACGGACTCGACACGCTGACCAGCCTGGGCAAGCTGGTGGCGATCTTCTACGGCACCAGCCTGTTCTTCGTGGTGGTGGTGCTCGGCGCGGTGCTGGCGGCGATCCGGCTGAACATCCTGCATCTGCTGCGCTACATGAAGGACGAGTTGTTGGTCGTGCTCGGTACCTCCTCCAGCGAGTCGGTGTTGCCGAGGGTGATCACGAAGATGGAGAACCTCGGTGTGCCGCGCCAGGTGGCCGGGTTGACCGTGCCCAGCGGCTACTCCTTCAACCTGGACGGGACGTGCATCTATCTGACGCTGGCCGCGCTCTACGTCGCCCAGGCCACCGACACACCGCTGTCCCTGGGGCAACAACTGAGCCTGATCGCCGTGCTGTTGCTGACCTCCAAGGGCGCGGCGGGGGTGACCGGTTCGGGGTTCGTCGTGCTGGCCGCGACGTTGTCCACGGTCGGGCACGTGCCGGTGGCGGGGATCATGCTGGTGTTCGGCATCGACCGGTTCATGAGCGAGTGCCGGGCGCTGACCAACGTGTGCGGGAACAGCGTGGCATCGCTGGTGGTGGCCTCGTGGGAGGGCGTATTGGATCGGGAACGGGCCCGGAAGGTACTGGCGGGGGTCACCCCGATCGAGCCGATCGCACCACCGGAGCCGGAGCCGGAGCCGGAGCCCGCGCCGACACCGACACCGGAGCAGGCGCCGGCCTTGGTGTCGACGACGAAGCCGACTCCGGCCTGAGCGCCGGCGCCGCCGCACCGCGCGTCGTGGCGTGGCGGTCGGCCCCGGGTTCCCCTCCGTCACGCGGTGCGACCCTAGACTGAGTGTTCTTTCGCGGGACCCGGGCGCCGCGCGGCGGCGATGACCCGACGGCCGCGCACGTGGACGGGAGTACGACTGTGGCCTCAGCGGTCCACGACTTCGAGGACCCGCCGGCCGAGGTGTTGGCCGAGGCCGCCGCGGCCTTCGGACTGCTGGCCTCGCCCGCGCGCCTGCACATCGTGTGGGCGCTGGCCGCCGGCGAGAGCGACGTCACCGCGCTGGCCGAGCGGGTCGGCGGCGCGCTGCCCGCCGTCAGCCAGCACCTGGCCAAGCTCAAACTGGCCGGCCTGGTCCGCTCCCGGCGCGAGGGTCGGCGCGTGGTGTACCTCGTCGACCACCCGGACGTGGTGACCATGGTGCGCTGGTTGATCGAACGACTCGCCGAACGCACCGAGTCCGGGGCGGTGCCGGGACGGTCCCGTGGCCTGGGCGCCTGAGGCCGTACCCGGATCCGGTTCGGCGGGCCCGGCCGCCGACCTCGACGACCCGGTCGCCGGGGTACCCGGCCCCCGGCGGCGTGAGGTCACCGGACCGGACCCGGCCCGGGCCGCCGCCGACGCGCCCACGTTGGAGGTGCTGCGCCTGCTCGGCAGCGGCCCGCGCGGGTTGACGGAGGCGCAGGCCGACGCCCGACTGGTCCGGTACGGCGAGAACACCGTCCCCGGCCGACGCCCGCCCGGTCCGCTCCGCCGCTTCGCCCGCAGCGCCCGCGACCCGTTCACCGCCGTCCTGCTCGGCCTCGGCCTGGTCTCCGCCGCGGTCACCGCCTGGGCCACCGCCTGCGTGATCGTGGTCCTGGTGGTGGTCAGCTGCGCCCTGCGCGCGACCGGCGAGCACCGGGCCGAGCGGGCCACCGCCGCACTGCGCGAACTCGTCGCCGGCACCGCGAGCGTCCGCCGCCGGGAACACTCGGGCGGGCCGCCGCGCGCGGACCCGGCGCCGCGCGAGGTGCCGGTGGACCAGCTGGTACCGGGCGACGTCATCCGGCTCGGCCCCGGCGACCTGGTCCCGGCCGATCTGCGGCTGCTGCGCGCGAGCGGCCTGACGGTGTACCAGTCGGCGCTCACCGGGGCCTCCGCGCCGGTGGCCAAACACCCGGTGGACGTGCCGCCGGACGAGCCCGGCGCCGACGACCCGTTCGCGCGGCCCCACCTGTGCTTCCAGGGCAGCAGCGTGGCGGCCGGCAGCGGCACCGCGGTGGTCTACGCGACGGGCGCCGACACCCGATTCGCCGGTACCCGCGTTCGTTTCCCCGGTACCCCGCGCACGCGCCTGGCCCCACCCCGCCGGGAGACCGCGTTCGACCGCTCGGTGCATGGGATTTCCTGGACGCTGATCCGCTTCATGCTGGTCACCCCGGCCCTCGTACTGCTCGCCGACTCGATGGTGCGCGGTCGGGGCCTGGCGACGCTGCCGTTCGCGGTGGCGGTGGCGGTCGGGCTGACCCCCGAGATGCTGCCGGTGATCGTGACCACCACGCTCGCCCGAGGCTCGCGTCTGCTCGCCCGCGAGCACGAGGTGATCGTCAAGCGGCTGCCCGCGTTGCACGACCTCGGCGCGATGGACGTGCTGTGTACCGACAAGACCGGCACCCTCACCCGGGATCAGCCGACTCCGGGCTGCCACGTGGACCCGGCCGGCCGGGCCGACCCCGACGTGTTGCACTGGGCCGCGGTGAACAGCTGGTGGACGCTGCACCTGGCCGATCCGCCGGTGCCGGACGCGCTGGACGAGGCGGTCCTGACCGGGTACGAGGAGGCCGGCGCACGGGAGGCGGCGGCCGCCGAGCGGGAGCCGGACGCGCCGTGGACCGGGCTCGTCGCACTGCCCGACCACCCGGACCACCCCGCCGACCACGACGGGCTCGCCGCGTCGCCGTTCGACCCCGTCCGCCGCACCTCGTGCGCGGTGGTCCGGCGCCCGGGACGTCCGGGCCCGCTGATCGTGGTGGTCAAGGGCGCGGTGGACGATGTACTCGACCGCTGCGCGCGGGTCCGGCTCGACGGCCGGGAGCAGCCCCTGGACGCCGCCGCCCGGGCCGACGCGTTGCGCCTGGCCGAGGAACTGGCCGCCGACGGCCTGCGGCTGTTCGCGGTCGCGCTGACCGAGCGGCCCGCCGACACCGAACCCGAGGCCGCCCTCGACGCGGGCGCACTGACCCTGATCGGCTTCGTCGGCCTGCGCGACGCGCTCGCCGACACCGCCGCCGACGCGCTCGCGGTCCTCGCCGATCGCGGCGTCGCGGTCAAGGTGCTCACCGGCGACCTGCCCGGCACCGCCGCCCGGGTCTGCCGCGACCTGGGCCTGGACCCCGGCGAGGTGGTCACCGCCGAGCGGATCGACGCGCTCGACAACGCCGAACTGGGCCGGCTCGCCGCCGCGCACACCGTGTTCGCCCGCTGTACGCCCGCGCACAAGGCCCGCATCGTCGGCGCGCTGCGGGCCGCCGGCCACACCACCGGATTCCTCGGCGACGGGGTCAACGACCTGCCCGCGCTGCACGCCTGCGACGTGGGCATCTGCCCCCGGGACGCGGTCGACGTGGCACGCGAGGCGGCCGACGTGGTGCTGGTGTCCAAGGACCTCGGCGCCATCGACGAGGCGATCGTGGCCGGTCGGCGCGGCACCGGCACGATCGCCGGCTATCTGCGGATCACCCTGTCCTGCAACCTCGGCAACGTGATCGCGATGCTGATGGCCGGACTGCTGCTGCCGTTCCTGCCGATGCTCCCCGCGCAGGTCCTGGTGCAGAACCTGTGCTTCGACGCCGCCCAGGCCGCCTTCGTGTTCGACCGCCCGGCCGCCGGCACGCTGCGCCGCCCCGGCGCCCTGCACCCGCGCGACCTGATGCGCTTCATCACCGGCTTCGGCCTGCTCAACGCGGTCGCCGACCTCGCCACGTTCACCGTCCTGGTGCTGATGGTGCGGCACGGCGGGGAGGTGGACCAGGAGGCGTTCCACGCGGGCTGGTTCACCGAGAACCTGCTCACCCAGGCACTGGTGATCCTGCTCCTGCGCACCGGACGCGGCGTCGCCGGGCGGCGGGCGTCGAGGCCGATCCTGATCGCCTCCGCCGGTCTGGCCGCGATCGGCGTGCTGTTGCCGCTGACCCCGGTGGCCCCCGCGCTGGGCATGGCGTCGCCGCCGATCGGCTACTACCCGGTGCTCGCGGGTGTGCTCGCGCTGTACGCGGGGGCGTTGACGCTGGTGCGCCGGCACTACGACCGGCGGCGGGCGGCGCACGGCTGACCCTCGACAGTACTAAAGTTGTACAGTTGCGCAAGGCGGCAAGTATGGTGTCCTCATCGGGCTGCCCGGCGTCGGGCGCGGCGGCGGGCCCGCGACGTGGAAGTAGGCGAGTGGCGATGTTGCGCAACGGGTTGGAGCCCGGACACCTGCTGGTCCTGGCGATCGTGGTGATCGTCCTGTTCGGATCCCGGAAACTGCCGGACACCGCACGGGCGTTGGGCCGGTCCATGCGCATCCTCAAGAGCGAGACCAAGGCCATGCGCGAGGACGACACGACGCAGCCGGCGCAGACCTCGGCCCGCGCGGTACGAAGCGCGCCCGGCGCCGCCGACACCGTCCGCACGACCGCCGAGCGCGAGCCGACCAATCCCAACGTCCGCTGAGGCGCCGGACCCGGCGCCCGCCGAACGGGGCGGACACCCGGACGCCACCCGTGCCGCGTCGACGACGCCGCACGGGTGGCCCGTGGTGAAGTACCCGCTGCCGCGCGGGGATCCGAACCTAAAGCGTGCAGCTGTCGACCTTGTCGGTGCCCGGCGCGGGCGCCGGAACGGTCCGGCTCGGCGGCGGGGGCGTACCCCGCGTGGTCCAGGCGGACAGCGCGTCGAAGGCCGTCGCGAAGCACGGTGACATCGGCCGGACCAACTGCTCCAGCCCCTGGTACAACCCGTCGGCGTGCGTCCCACCGGTGACCCGGTAGTAGCGGTGCATCCGGCCGCGCCCGGAGTCGTCGACCATCTTCGCGTACACGTCACCGCTGCGGCTGATCGGCAACAGCGCGTCGAGCGTGCCCTGGAGGGTGATCAGCGGACGCTTGATCCTCCCGCTCAGTGACAGCCGGGCCACCGCCTCGTGCACGGCGGCCGGCCGCTCGGCGTAGACGTAATCGGTGTCGCACCCCTCGATGGTGTTCGGCGGGCAGAACGGCGTACCGGCCTCCTCGGGGCCGTCGTAGTCGGGGTCGATCTCCTCGCGCATCGTGCGTTGCTCTCCCGGATCCTGTCCCGCCTCGGCCTGCGCGACCGCACCCACGCGGCCATCTACGCCCACGACCACGGCCTGCTGTGACGGGGACGGGTATCAACCCTCGCCGGGCCGGAGCGACTTCGGCAGGAACAGCACCGAGTTGACGTAGCGGCGACTGAACGGGGCCAACGTCCGGCGCAGCAACCCGCGTTCGGCCACATGCGCGGTCCGGGACTGATGACCGGCCAGGTCGAACCCGGCCAGCGGCAACCAGTCCCGTCCCGGCAATACCCAACCCGCGTAGTCGAGTTCGGCGAGCAGGTCGAGCACGGGCGCCGGTGACCCGATGCGCGTCTCCAACTCGATGAACAGCGCCGGGCGATCGCGGCGCAACATCTGCTCCGCCCCGCGCAGTACCGCCGATTCGCTGCCGTCCACGTCGATCTTGACGAAGACCACTCCGGTCAGCTCCAGATCGTCGAGCCGCACGCAGGGCACCTCCAGCGCCCGGTCGTGGATCTCCCGGCGGACCAGCGACGACACGCCCCGATCGCCCCGGTCGCCCGGCGGCAACCACAACGACACGGTGTCCGCGGCCCGATCGCCCGCGGCGGCGGCCACCACCCGCATGTTGGCGGGGGCGCCCTCGGCGAGCAGCCGGGCCAGGTGCGGCACGGGTTCCACGGTCACCACCCGGTCCGCGCGCCGCGCCAAGCGCCGCGACCACGGCCCGTACCAGCCGCCCACGTCCACGGCCGTGCCACCGGCCGGGACGAAGTCGGCGAGCCGGCGCAACTCCGGTTCGAAGCGCGGATACAGCACGTCGACGGCGGTGGTGACCAGCTTCGGCGGCACCCGGGGACCGATCCGGGCGGCGAGCGTCACGGCGCGCTCCGGCGGGTGATCCGCGCGTGCTCGTCGTCGGAGACCGGGACGCCGGACGACGGCAACAACTGCGGGATGCCCGCCACGATCGGATAGCGCCGGCGCAACCTCGGGTTGTACAACGCGTCCTCCGCGACCAGCAGGGTCAACGGGCCCTTGTCCAGCGGGCAGGCCAGGATCCGGAGCAGCGGATTGTCGGGTTCCATCGGGCGACTCCTCTTCCGGGACGGGGACTCGGTCGTGCCGGGGCAGAACGAGCAGGACGGCGCCGACGAGCACCGTGCCGGCCACGCGCAGTGCCAGCCGCGGCGGATCGTGCGGCGGCGCCTCGTCGAAGGCGACACTGCCGAGCACGGCGGTGAACAGGGCGGACACCGTGGTGCACACGGGCACGATCAACGATGCCCGGCACCGTTGCAGCGCGGTCTGGGACAACACCAAACCGGCCGCCCCGGTGCCGACGAGCAGGTACGGGTAGGGCGAGCGAAGCAGTTCCAGCACCCGGCCGCCGGGGTCGTGTGTGCCCATTCGGCCGGAGACGCCCTTGATCGCCAGCGAACTCACGCCGTACAGCAGGCCCAACGCCACGCCGTACTCGACGCCGGTGGCGGGCGGGCGACCCGGATCCCGGGCCCGGCGGCCCGCCGCCGCGTACAGCCACGCCGACCCGACCAGGGCCGGCAGGCACACGGCCAGGAGCCGGCCGACCGGGGCGTGGTCGCCGACGGTGTCCGAGGACCGCAGCGAGCCGACCACCATCGCCAGTGCGACGAGGACGGCGAGCACGCCCGCGCGCTCCCGAGCGGAGGGCCGCTCGCCCAGCACCACCGATGACAACACGAGCAGCAGCACCAGGCCGGCAACCAGGATGCCCTGTGCGGCGGCGAGCGGCAGGGCGCGGTAGACGGCGAGTTGGGCGGCGAAGCCGGCGGCGAGGGCGAGCGAGCCGACCAGCCACGGCGCACTGCGCAGGAGCAGCCCGATCGTGCGCAGCGGGCGGCCGACGGTGAGCGTGGGCAGACCACTCAACGCCCGCTTTTCCAGCACGAATCCGCCGCTGTAGAGCACGTTGGCGAGCAGCGCCGCGGCCACGCCCCACCACACGGCTACCGCCGCCGCGCGTGCACGAGCAGGATCGAGGCGAGCGAGGGGGCGGCGCAGGCGATCCGGTCCAGCGGGCGCAGCGGGCGGGGCACGCCGTGGAAGGGCGCGCCGGCGACCCGGACCACCTCGAAGCCGGCCGCGACCAGGAACTCCCGGAGCGCACGGGCGGTGTACAGCCGCAGGTGGCCCACCACCTCGGTGCCCGGGCGGCCGTGGATGCCGCGCAGGCTGACCTCGGAGAAGACCGGCTGGACACCCACGAGCAGCAGCGCCCGGTTGTACCAGGCGGCGAGGTTCGGGGTGGACACCATCAGGTGGCCGCGCGGTTTGAGCACCCGGCGCAGCTCGTCCAGCGCGGCGTCGGGGTCGACCAGGTGCTCCAACACCTCGGCGAACATCACCGCGTCCACCGCGCGGTCGACCAACGGCAGCCCGCCGTCGGTGAGTTCGCCGCGCACGGCGTGGTCGAGCCGGGGCGCGGCGCGGCGCAGCGCGTCCTGGGACCAGTCGAGGCCGACCAGCGTATGGCGGGCGAGCAGCGGTCGGGCGATCGCCGCCGCCGAGCCGTCGCCGCAGCCGATGTCCACGATCAGCGCCGGTTCGGGGCCGAGCGCGCGGGCCAGCATGGCGGCCTGCCGGCGGCTGCGTTCCGGGCCGGAGGCGACCGGGACGGCGGGGTTCTCGTAGAACGCGCGCAGGCCGGTGGGGCGGGTGGCGGTCATCACGAACCACCTCCGGGTGGTGGCGGGTTCGGTGCGGCGGCGACGGTGGCCAGGTATGTGTCCAGGAGGCCGTACAGCTGCCGGGCCGCCGCGTCGTCGAGCAGCGCTCGGGACCAGCGCAGGCTCACGTGCAGGCGGTCGGCGGTGCCGGTCGTGGTCAGGGTCAGGCCCCTGGGCATCCGTGTGGGTGCGGACACCCACACGGCGCTTGCCCGGCCCGCGTCGCCGAAGTCCAGCGGGTAGGGGATGCGGCCGAGGTTGCTGAGCAGGGTGGTCGAGGTCCACGGTCCGACCGCACGGCCCAGGGCCCGGGTGAACGCGGCGCGCACGCCGACGGGCAGTACCGGCGCGGTCAGCAGGGCGGCGCCCCGACCGAGCGGGGGTCGGCGCGCGGCGCGGAGTTCGCGGGTGCGGCGGGCGGTGCGGCGCAGCAGGTCGGCAATGTGGTCGGGGCTCGGGGGTGCGGCGTGCCTGCCGTCGTGTTCCGGGGCGTATTCGCGCGGGCCGAAGCAGACGTCGACCAGGCGGGTGCCGTTGCCGATCGGCATGTCGGGGCCGCGAGGGCGGTCGTCCACGGGCATGGTGATCCGGATCGGTCGGAGCGGTGCGTCGTGCAGGCGGTTCCAGTGCGCGATGGTCAGGCACGTGGCGACCAGGAGGCGGTCGTTGACGGTGTGGTCGGCGCGGGACGGGCGGGCGTGCAGGGGGAGTTCGCCGAGCAGGACGCCGTTGCCCGTGCGCCGGTTCGGGTCGGCCGAGGGCGCGGGCGCGACCCGGGCGGAGCGGGCCGCCGGGCTGCCCGGGTCGAGGCCGGGCCCGTCGGGCGGCGCGCCGGCGGCGGCTCGATCCGTCGTGGGCGGCGCGGCCGGCGGGTCGTTGCCGGCGCCGCCGTAGAGTTCCGCCGCCGTCGCCAGCACGCGCAGGAAGGCGGGGCCGTCCAGGGCGGTGTGGTGAATCGTGCACAGCAGGACACACCCGGGCGCGGTCGGCGACGAGCGGATCACCTCGATCCGGATCGGCGGCGCCAGGTCCAGCGGCGGCGCCTCGGCCAGCGCCGCCGCCCGGGCCCGGACCAGCGCGTCGGGCCCGGGTGGCGGGAAGCGGACCGGCTCCACGTCCGGGGCGTCGGTGAGTTCCCACGCGTAGCGGCGTGCGTACCAGGGCGCGGGTGCCTCGCGGACCAGCGCGCGGGCGTGCGTGCGTAGTGCGGCCCGGAACGCGGGGCGCAGCCGGGCCGGATCCGGGTGTCCGGGCAGCCGGATCTCCATGTGCACCGAGATCGCCTCGCCCGGCCGTACACACTGCCGGGACACCTCGTCGACGACCGGGAACGGGATCCGGGTCGGGGTCGGTTCGGCCGGGTGCTCGCGCCGAGCCGGGCGCACCGCGCTCATGGTTGGTCGGTCTCCTCGGCGTGGGACTGGTCGGGGTGGGTCGCCCCGGGGCCGGTCTTCTTGTGCCCGGGCTTCGTGTCATGGCCCTCCCCGGGCTCGGCCCGCCGCGCGTCCGACGCCACGGTGGGCAGTTCCGCCGTATCGGCCTCCCGATCGGGCGGCCCCCCGGCGGGCGTCTGCCCGGTGCTCCGGTGCGTGGGATCGACGACGGGGTCCCGCCGGGTCCGGTCGCCGCCGCTGTCCCGATCCGGCGGCGGAGCCTCGGACTTGGTCGTGGAGACGGTCCCGGCACGGCCCGGCGGCGGCTCGGCCGGGGCATGCTCCGGCGGTCCGAAGAGCCCGAAACTCCCGTGCCCCTCCCCGGAGTCGTGGCGAGACGCGGCCTCGCCCCCGGGCCCACCGGCATCCCGATCGGCCCCGCCCCTCCCGCCGTCCCGATCCGGCCCGCCCACCGTCACCAGCGCCGCGATCAGTGCGATCAGCGCCAGGATCTGCGCGGCCGGCCCGAACGCGCCCTCGCCGGCGCCGACGGGCTCGCCCGCTCCGGAGACCGCCGCGATGCCCGCTCCGACCATCGCCACCAACGCGATGGACACCAGCAGGTGTTGCCATCGACGCGCCACCACCGCGAGCGCGAGCACCAGCAGCGCCAACGGTCCCGCGACCAGCACGATCACCGCCGTCAGCGCCACCACACCCAGGATCGAGCCGGGCGCGGGCGGTTCGACCCGCGACTCGCTCGCCCCGACCGGGAGTTCACCGCGCCGCCGGATGAACGCCAGGGCGAGCAGCGCGGCCAGGGCCACGGCGCCGCCGATCAGTCCGCCCCGGTAGATCCCGCCAGGCTCGTAGTCGAGCCGCACGGTGCCGGCCGCGCCCGCCGGGACCAGCCAGCCCTGCTGCCAGCCGTCGATCCGGACCGGGCGCAGCTTCTTGCCGCCGAGTGTGGCCTTCCAGCCGGAGTTGCGGTTCTCGTACATCTGGAGGTAGGTGGCCTCGCCCGCCCCCACGCGTACCGTCCGGTGGTCGCCGCTCCAGTCGACGGCTGTGGCCACCCGCGCCGACTGCCGGTTCGTGGGAGGCAGTTGCCCGCCGGTCAGGGTCACATCGGTGATCTCGACGGGTCCCCGGTTGTCCGCCTCGACCGTATGCGTGCCCCGGGGCAGGGACAGCGTGGCCCCCGAAGTGTCGCCGTCGCACAGCCGCACCCGGACACTCCGACGCTCCGTCAGATCGCGCACCGTGCCCGACACGCTCGTCGGGTGCGGCACGTTGTCCACCTTCAGCGTCGGGCCCTGGCCGCACGGCAGTTGGAAGGTCTGCCCCGGATCGGCGGGCCGCTGCCGCAGGTCGGCCACCGCCGGGATGTAGACCTCGCTCAATCCCACGGGCAGTTGCAGCCGCTGGTCGGCGAGCGGGTTGTGCAGGGTCAGCGGCGCGACCTTGCTGATCGTGATGGTCAACCGGTCGGTGAAGATCGAGGGGAACCGGGCCGTGCCGTTCTCGTCCACCGAGGCGGTGGCCGAGCCGAACGGCGAGGAGATCTCGATACGTTCGGGCCGCGCGGACAACCCGCCGGCCGCGCCGAGCACGATCTGGTCCACGGACCTGGGCTGTCCCCAGTTCAGATGCAGCACGGGTCGATCGCCCGCGACCCACGCGGTGGTCAGGTCCCCGTCCACAAGATTGCGCGCGTCGAGCCGACTGCCGGTGTATCCGGTCGACTCGGCGGTCACCGTGATGCCCGACGGCCGGCCCGGTACCGCGTTCTGCACGAGCCGGTCCAACTCGGCTCCGGTGACCCCGGCGGCGCGCACGTCTACGGTGAATGTGCCGTCGGCGGCGGTGTCGAACCGCCGGTGCAGCCCGTTCTCGGCGTTCACCGGGGACAACCCGCCGGGATCCTCGTCGCGGTGCAGCGAGTAGACCCGGGTCGAGGCAGCGGCGCCGGCCGCGTCGGTGGGCAGCCGCAATACCCGCGAGACCTGCACCCCCGGGACGGACACCTCGGCGAATCCGGCGCCGGACAGACCCGAACGTGGGGACTGCGCGCCCAGGATGGTGATCTTCAACCAGGTCGCCCGGCCCGCCGGCGCCAGTACGTTCTGCGCCGTGCCGTCCGGTTGCAGCGAACTCTCCCGGAAGCCCCGCTCGGTCTCCACCCGCACCCGGGTCGGCGCGGCGCGCATGGCGCTGCCCGCCAGCGGCGTCAGGCGCAGCGTGTCGGGCAGATCGATCGGCCCGGTGAAGGCCACCCGCACCCACTGGCCGACCGGCCCGTCCGCGCTGCCCTCGGTCCAGGCGGTGTTCGGGTCGCCGTCGAACGCGTTCACCGGGTCGAACTGCGGCAGATGGAACAGCCAGTTGCCGCTGCTGGACGCGGTCACCGTCTTCGCGCCGGCGAACACCGCCGTGGTCTGGTGCTCGGTGCCGGTCGTCGGCAGGATCTGCTTCGGCTTCTCGCCGGCGGCCTGCGTGCTGTCGGACGGATTCCGCTCGGTCGCGGTGTAGGTGTACGACGTGTTGTTGTTCACCAGCCCGAACCGGGTGTCCGCACGCCGCAGTCCGTCCGCCACCACCTGTACCCCCGGCCGGTCGATGCCGGGGTGGTCGTCGCCGGTGAGCACGGTGGGTCGGTCGCGCATGCCGGGATCGGCGGACAGTTGCAACAGCGCCTCGGAACCGCCGCTGAGAACCGCGGTATCCGCGACGGCGCGCGTGCCGACCCGGCCGGGTCGCGGCGTGTCGGCGGGCGGCGCGTAGATCTCCACCGCCTGCCGGCGACTGAACAGGCCCTGTACCTGGACCGGGGTGTTCTCCGGGATGCGCCCGCCGGTGATCTCCGGACCGAACGCGGTGACCCGGTGGTATCCGGAGGTGACCAGGGTGCGTTCGACCACGTTCGGCGGGACGTAGCCGATCTGGTCCGGATCGAGGTCGTTGCGCACCACCACGTTGTAGAGCCCGGCGCGGAGCAAAAAGTCGCGCAGGCCCGGTACTTCACCGCCGGTGAGCAGCGCCTGCTCGATCGCGTCCGTCGCCCGGCGCTGCCCCGGCGTGCCGAACGGGACGAAGTCCCGCTGCGCCCACGGGGAATCGGCGAGCGGATCGAGCGGATCGTCGATCGGCGACCCCCACGTGTACAGCCCGTGCGCGGTGGCGGGCACCACCAGGGCCCGGCTGTCGGCGGAGTTGTGCTTGAGCCAGTCGGCGGTCTGGTGCCAGTGGTGCGGCAACTCCTTGAAGGCGCCGGGCTGGAGGATCGTGCCGTTGAGGTACGGCCAGGCCAGTCCGGGCAGGACGAGCACGGCGGCGATCAGCGGCGCGTAGGGGCGCCCGGAGCGCGGCCCGTGCCGGGCCGGCGGGGTGGTGCCTCGGGCGGCGGTGCTCGTCGTGCCGACCAGGTGGGCCAGGCCGAGCACCAGGGCCAGGGCCAATCCGGGTTGGAACTTGTAGATGTTGCGGAACGGCCGGATCGGGCCGTCGAGCCAGTCGCGGATCGTGCCGTGGAACGGCGCGCCGAACGAACCGGCGTACCCGGCAAGCGCGATCGCCGCCATGACCAGCACGGTCAGCGTCAACCAGCGCCGCTCGGGTAGGTCGCGGCGGGCCAGTCCGGCCAGGCCGAGCGCGGCGGCGAACGCCGAGCACACGACGGTGATCACGGCGGCGACCACCGTCCGGCCGGCGGGCAACCACGGTTCGCCGAAGTCGAGATAGGCGACCCAGTTGCCCGCGCCGCGCAGCAGTTCGGTCGCCGACATGGTCGTCGTGGTGGTGTCGGCCTGTTCGACGTACGGCAGGAAGTTCTCGCCGTACACACCCAGCAGGATCAGCGGGATCACCCACCAGGCGGTGGCGAGCAGCACCCCGAGAACCCACCAGGCGATCAGCCGCCACTTGCGCGGCCCGGCCGGCCGACTGAGCAGGTACAGCCCCACCGGGAGCAGTGCGGCCAGCGTGGAGGCCGCGTTGACCCCGCCCATGAACGGGATCAGCACCGCGGACCGCGCCGCCGTACGCCCAGGGCTCAGCCGGTCGGACACCAGCGGCAGCAGTACCCACGGCAGCGCCGCACCGGGCAGTACGCCGGCCGAGGTGGAGCCGATCACGATGGTGAACGTCGGCCACAGCGCGTAGCTCGCCGCGCCGAGCAGGCGGCTGCGCGCGGTGCCGATCCGCAGCGCCTCGGCCAGCCGCAGCGCGCCCCAGAAGGCGGCGGTGACGATCAGCGACAACCACAGCCGCTCGGCCAACCACACGGGCAGCCGGACCAGGTCGGCGAGCGCGTAGTAGGGCAGGATCGGGAACGCGTAGCCGATGTACTGGTCGGCGAGGCCGCCGAAGCCGGCCCGGTCGTGCCACAGGCTGCCCAGGTCGCCGATGAAGTCCCAGGGGTCGGTGGCCACGCCGAGTTTGGTCTCGAACGTGGTCTTGCCGGGGGACTTGGCCAGGAACGCGACCAGGACGACCACCCAGAACGCCGGCACCCACACCCGATGCCGCACCCGCTCGGCCGGTGGTTCGACGGCCGGCGGCGCGGCGGGCGGGCGACCGGGCCGGGCCGGAGGGAGGGACAGGGTCGTCTCAGCCACGGGTGCCTCCTGCGGGGCGCGCGCGATACCGGGCGTCGGGAAAGCCGGCGGCGGGACCGACGGATGCGTCGGGCGATGGCCGCGCCGTCACGGGCACCGCCGAAGAATGAGGAGCAGGTTCCACGTGATCACCTCGCGCAGCCCGGGGATCCGGGTGACCGTGCCGGCGAGGAAGGGCCAGTAGCGGGAGCGGGCGCTGACCACCACCACGTCGGGCCGGGCCCGCACATACCGCAGGGTGGGGCCGACGTGTACGGCGAACAGGTTCTCGCCCAGGATGTGCTTGGGCGCGCGGCCGGTGCGGCGCGCGTAGCGGGTGCGGGCCCGCTCGGCGCCCAGGTAGTGCCACGGCGCCCACTCGTGACCGCCCCACGGGGAGTACCAGTTGGTGAAGGACACGTAGATCAACCCGCCCGGGCGGGTGACCCGCACCAACTCGCTCAGGAACGTGCGCGGATCCGCGACGTGTTCGAGCACGTTGGACGAGAAGCACACGTCGGCCACCCCGTCCGCGAGCGGCAGCAGGTAGCCGTCGGCCAGCACCGTGCCCTCGGGCGGGGTGCCGCGTGCGGCCAACTCCCGGGGATCGGGCTCGAAGAGGTACCCGTGCGCGCCGCGCCGACGAAACTCGCGGGTGAAGTGCCCACTGCCGCCGCCGACATCGACCACCACCCGCCCGCGCAGCCGCATGTGCCGCTCGACCTGGTCGGCGGCGTCCCGGGCGAGCAGCCCGTAGCAGCCGTCCGGGTCGCTCTGTTCGTGCCGGAAGGCGCGGAACAGCGCGAGGGACCGGCGCAACGACGGGTCCTTCACACGATCACCACCGGCTGCTCCGTCCGGTCCCCGACGCCGCCGCCTCGGCGGCCACCGCCCGGAACTGCCGGACGGTGGCGCTCCATCGGTAGCGGGCGGCGCGCAGCCTCGCCGCGCGGGCCATCGCCTCGCGGCGCCTCGGGGCCAGCGCCAGCGCACACCACGCGGCGGCGAACGAGCTTTCGCCGCGCGCCAGTACGCCGGTGACGCCGTCGTCGATCGAGTCGCGCAGCCCGGGGATGTCGAAGCCGACGGCGGGCGTGCCGCGCGCCGCGGCCTCGGTGACCACCAGACCCCAGCCCTCGACCTGCGAGGGATGCAGCAACAGCCAGGCCGCGCACAGGAGTCGGTGCTTCTCCGCCTCGGACACCCAGCCGGTGAAGCGCACCCCCGGCCCGGCCATGGCACGCAGCCGATCCCGTTCGGGACCGTCGCCGACGATCACCAGCCGACCGCCCGTCACCGGCCGGACCTGCTCCCACAGCCGCAGCAGCAGATCGATGCGTTTGTAGTCGACCAGCCGGCCCACGGCCACGAACAGCGGCTCCGTCGAGGTGGGCGCCGGCGGGGCGGGCTCCTCGACACCGTTGTGCACCACCCGGATGTGCTCCGGCGGCACGCCGATCTCCCGCAGCGCGGCGGCGGTCGAGCCGGACACCGCGACGATCAGGTTGCCCCGATGGGTGCCGGCCAGTCCCCAGCGCTCCAGGCGCCGGCCGATCCGGGCGGCGGGGCCCGGGAAGCGCATGCCCCACTGGTCGGTGTGCACGTGGTTGACCAGGCACACGGTGGGGCCGCGATGCCACAGCGGGGTCAGGTACGGCATTCCGTTGCACACCTCGACCAGCAGGTCACAGCCGCCGATCCGGCGATCGAGGGTCCGACGGGCGCGCAGGTAGTGGTCGGTGTCGCCGCCCGCCGAGACCACCCGGTAGTCCCGGTCGGCGGCCGGGCCGCCGCACAGCAGGGTTACCCGGTGGCCGTGCGCGGTGAGTCCGTCGGCCAGCCGGTCGACCAGCAGCTCGGAGCCGCCGGCGGCGGGGTTGGCCAGGTCGCGGCGGGCCAGGAAGACGATGCGGTGGGGGTGCGGGGAACGGTTGGACGAGCGGGTGGGCGGGACGGGTCGGCGCGGCGATACGGGCGTCACCGCACGCAACGCGGGCACGTGCTGGGGCATCTGAGCTCCAACTCGTTCTCGATCTCGGTCTCGTTCTCGGTCCTGGAGCGAGCGAGCGTTCGGTGCGCGGGGTCGGGCCGGATCCGGGGGAGGGACGGGCTGCGTGGTCGCCGCGATGGGAACGGCGGTGCCGGTGCTGCGGGACGGGCGGGATGTGCGGGGTGAGTTCGTAGTTTTCGCCACCGCGTCACCGGTCGGCTACTCACCGAGGTGACAATTTTGCTCCCGGGTGAGGCCGCGAACCGTCAATGCGGTGCCGGTTCCGCGTGCCGTTCGGGCAGCGGACGGGTGTCGCCCTCGGGGTCGCGGCCGTCGGCCGTACCGCCGGCCGCGGCGCCGCCGGACGCGCGGCGCGGGCCTCGGACCAGGAATACCACCCCGAGCGTCACCAGCACGACCCCGAGGCCGGCCGCCGAGAGCGGTGCGATCCACCCGATGGCGATCAGCTTGCGGTCGTCCCGCTGCGCCAAGTCGACCTGGTGGCGCCGGGTTTGCGGGGTGAAGACGATCCGGTCGCTGCTCAGCAGGGTCACCGAGGCGGTCGCCGCGCCGGGCGCGCGCAGGGTCTTGCGCGGGGCGATCTTCGCGTCGATCACCCGGCCCGTGCGCTGATCCACGACCAGTTCGACGCCCGCGTTGGCGTACCACTCCTCGGCGAGCACCTGCGGCTGCGCGCGCAGGTCGACCAGTGCGCCCGGGACCTGGCGTACGCCGATCCGGGTGTCCGGCACCGTACCGGTGAAGCGGTAGCCGCGATGCCCCAGAACCTTGGTGGTGCCGCGGTAGTCCAGCGGGATCGCCGCCCCCAAGGTCTCGTCCCACCAGCGGTATTGCCGCTTCTCCAGGTCGAACGGGAACTTCAGGAACGCCTCGCCCTCGATCCGCGGCGTCTCCCCGCAGCAGTGCACGGGGGCGTTGGTGCGGCGGTCGGTCACCCAGCGGGCCACCGTCCACTGGTACGACCGGCGTGGGTCCCCCCAGGCCAGCGTCTCGGGGGTGTCGATGGTCGTCGACACGTCCCACACCGCGCGGCCGCTGCGTTTGGCCTCCGCCACGTCGCCGAGTACGCGGCGGGTCACGGTGATCGTCTTTCCGTCCACCGGTTTCAGCGTGGCGGTGTCGAAATAGCTGCCGCTCCCGGCGAAGACCACGGTGTCGTCGATGTCGACGGGGGTGCGCTTGGCGTGTGGTTCGACGTACCAGGCCAGCATCGCGGCCAGCACGAGCAGGAACACTCCCACACCGAGCAGGAGCAGGGACGGGATCGAGGGGCGGGACGAGGTGGGGCGGGGCGAAGTGGGGCGGCGCATCCGGCACTCCTGACGGCGTTCGGCCTCGGGCACGTGCACGTCTGTCTCGGTTCCGGGCGGCTCCGGCGTGGGTTCCGACGCAGGTCGGCTCGGGTCCGTCCCAGGCCGGGAACCGTAGGCGCACCCTTGACGGAGTGTCAATACACCTCGCACACTGTGCTGATACAGAGCCGGTGCACGGGAATGGGCGGGGTGCCCTCCGATCGAGAGGCTCGTCGAAGCATGCACAGACTGCTCGCCGCCGGGTCGACCGTGATCCTCGCCGCCGCACTCGCCGTGGGTGCCGGGCTCGGGATCGTCGCCGCGTTGAACTCCACCCCCGACCAACCCAATTCGCCGCTCGTCTCGTTCCGTACCGACCCGACACCGGCGCCGACCGCGCAGCCCTGATGCCGAGCCCGTACGCCGGGAGACGGGTCCGGTCCGGCATCGGCCGGCGGTCCCCGAAGACGGCGCCGGACGTCCGGCGCGAGGGAGGGGCGAGGTGACGGTGCGCACTGCCTGGCGGGACGTACCCCGGCCGCAATTGCGGCGGTTCGCCGATCTGGCCATGGCCGAGGTACCCGAACTGGCGCAGGGAATCCTGCGCGACATCCGGATCGAATACCCCGGCGTGCCGCTGGTGCCGGACGAGTCGGGCGAGCCGATGGCGCTGGTCGCCATTCGGCGCGCCCTCGTCGACTTCGTCGAGCACTTGGCCGCGACCGGCGATCGGCGGCACGAACGCCTGGAGATCTTCGAGCTGTTCGGCCGCGCCGAAGTGCTCCAGGGGCGCAGTCTCGACTCGTTGCAGGCGATGTACCGGCTCGGCGTGCGGCTGGCCTGGCGGCGGCTGGCCGAGATCGGCCAGCGGGTGGAGATCCCGCCTCCCGCGATGTACGAACTCGCCGAGGCGGGCTTCGAGTTCCTCGATGGCCTGGTCGCCCAGTCCGTACACGGCTACGCCGAGGCCGCGGCCCGCCAGGTCGGTGAACGGCTGTGGGCGCAGAAGCGGTTGATCAAACTGCTGCTCACCGAATACGGCACCGAACCCGCGAGCGCGCTGGCCGAACACGCCGCCCGCATCGGCTGGACGGTGCCCGAACAGGTCGCCGTGGGCGTGTTGTTGCGCCCCGCGCCGGACGCGGTGGCGCCGGCGGTGGGGCGGGACGTGCTCCTGGACATGGAGTGCGAACGGCCCCGGATGATCCTGCCCGACCCGGACACGGCCGGACGCCCCGAACTGGTGCGGCGGGCGATGGCGGGCTGGTCGGGCGCGATCGGCCCGTCGGTGCCGATCGCCGACGCCGCGAAGTCGCTGCACTGGGCGTGTACGGCGCTGCGTCTGGTGGAGCGCGGACACCTGCCCGAGGGGCGGCTGATCCGATGTACGGAGCACACCGAGGCGTTGGTGCTGCTTCCGCCCGAGGAACTGATCGAGGACCTGGCCCGCCGCTGCCTGGCCCCCCTGGACAGCTGCTCGCCGGCGCACGCCCGCCGGCTGGAGGAAACCCTGCTGGCGTGGTTGGAAACCCGGGGCGGCGCACCGGAGATCGCGGCCCGGTTGGGCGTCCATGCCCAGACGGTCCGCTATCGGCTGCGGCAGATCCGGGATCTGCTCGGCGACGAGATGAACGAGCCGGATCGCCGCTTCGAACTGGAACTGGTGTTGCGGGCCCGGCGGTTGCGTGAGGAGGGGGATTGAGGGGACCGGAGGGGGGCTGTTGGGACTGCTGGGACCGGGGGCTCAGGGGCTCAGCGGGCCGACGTCGGCGCGTGCGACCCGCTCTGCGGGAGCGTCGGTCCGGGCCGGGCGGGGGAGTCGGCGAAGGGTCCGGTGTGGGTGGCCATCAGGAACATGAAGACGCCGGTGACGGTCAGCGCGAGCACGGTCAGGACGCGGCCCACCGGGTTGTGGACGTTGTAGACGTAGCGGCCTCCCCGGAGGCGGCTGCGTCGGAAAACCGGCTCGTATCCGTCGTTGTTCGGCATGTCCGAAAGCCTAGCCAGGCCGCTGCCGCGCCTTCGATGCCGCTCGGGAACTGCTGCCCGGGAACTACCGTGCGGGGATGCGGATCGTGGGTGGTGGGGTGGAGGCGGTGACCGAGGTCGGGTATCGCCGGGCGCGGGTCGGGGGCGGGAGCGAGGCGGCGCGGTTGCCGGTGGGGCGGTTGCGGGTGGATCGGCTGCCGGCGGGGTGTGACGCGGTGTTGGTCGCCGGCGACCTCCAGGGGGTCGCGCCCTCGCCCTGGGGTGGGCCGCCGGTGCTGTTGGGTGTCGCGCTCGCCGACTTCCTGACGGTGTGGGCGCAGGAGGGGTCGGCGCCGGTGCCGGAGCGGGTGGGCGTGGTGTTGGCGGGCGACCTGTACGCGGCGCCGGCGGCGGATCGGCGCGGCGCGAGCGGGGCGGTCCGGGACGTGTGGTGGGCGTTTGCGGCGGCCGGTTGCCCGTTCGTGGTCGGCGTGGCCGGCAACCATGACGAGGTGTCGACGGCGGACCTGGCCGAGGCCGGCCCGCACGTCGTGCTGCTCGACGGCGCGCACGTCGACGTGGGCGGGGTCCGCTTCGCCGGTGTGGGTCGGATCATCGGCGACCCGAAGCGGCCGGGCCGCCGGGCCGAGGAGGCGCAGACCGCCCTCGTCGACCGCGTCCTCGGCGCCACCCCCGACGTGCTGATCCTGCACGAGGGCCCACCCGGCGCCACGCCCACCCAGCCGGGCCGCGCCGAGCCGGCCGCCCGCATCCGGGCCGCCCCGCCGCCCCTCACCATCTGCGGCCACGTGCACTGGCCGGTCCCGGTCGCCCCCGCCCCCGGCGGCCACACCCTCAACACGGACGCCCGCGCGATCCTCCTGACGGTCTGACCCCGACACGCTCACGCGGCCCCCATGTCGCTGCGGCGACCGGACCACCCACCGCCCACCGCGTCGGCCACCCACCGCGCTGGCCGCCCGCCGCCCGCCGCCCACCGCGTCGGCCGCCCACCGCGCTGGCCGCCCGCCGCCCGCCGCCCACCGCGCTGGCCGCCCGCCGCCCGCCGCCCACCGCGTCGGCCACCCACCGCCCGCCACCCACCGCGCTGGCCACCCACCGCGCCGGCCGCCCACCGCCCGCCGCCCGCCACCCACCGCGCCGGCCGCTCGCCACCCGCTGCCGCTGCTCGCCGCCTGCTGCTCGCTGCCCATCGCGTCGGCTGCTCGCTACCTGCTGCCCGCCGCTCGCTGCCCGCTGCTCGCCCGCCCGCCGCGCGACGCATCGGCTGCCCGCCGCGCGTGCGCCCGCCGCATCGCCCGCCCGCCGCGCCGGCGGGTCCGGCCGGGGCGACGGCCGCCGGCAGGGCCGCCGGGCAGGGGCCGCCACGGTGAGCCCATCCCCGGTGCTTGCCCACGACCCCGCCGCGGTGCGACGCTGCGAGCGATGAGAGGACGGCATCGATGGTGGATCTCGCGGCCATGCTGGACGATCTCCGCGCGGAGGGCGCCGAGTCGGACCGGCTCGTCGCCTCGTTGTCGGCGGCCGAGTGGGCGCTGCCGACGCCCGCGCCCGGGTGGACCATCGCGCACCAGATCGCCCATCTGGCCTGGACCGACGATCAGGTCCGGCTCGCCGCGACCGATCCCACCGCCTTCGCGGGCGCGGTCGCGGTGGCCGCCGCCGACCCCGACGGCTTCGTCGACCGAGGCGCGGAAGCCGGCGCGACGGCACCGCCGAAGGACATCCTGGCCCGCTGGCGGGACGGCCGGCACGCGGTCCCGGAACTGCTGGCGGCGCTGCCGGCCGGCGCCCGACTGCCGTGGTATGGGCCGCCGATGAGCGCCGCGTCGATGGCCGGCGCCCGAATCATGGAGACCTGGGCGCACACCCAGGACATCGCCGACACCCTGGGCGTGCTCCGTACCCCCACCACCCGCCTCCGGCACATCGCCCGACTCGGCGTCCGGGCCCGTGACTACGCCTACACCGTGCACGGACTGCGGCCACCCGAGCGGGAGTTCCGGGTGGAACTGATCGACCCGGACGAGCCGGGCGGCACCTGGACCCACGGCCCCGAGGACGCCACGGAGCGGGTGACCGGCCCACTGCTCGACTTCTGCCTCCTGGTCACCCGCCGCCGGCACCCCGCCGACCTCGCGGTGCGCGCCGAGGGCGCGGAGGCGATCCGCTGGCTGACCATCACCCAGTCCTACGCCGGCCCGCCCGGAGCGGGCCGTACGCCCGGCCAATTCGCCTGATTCGGTCCGCTCCGCGACCCGCCCCAGGTGATCGAGGGCACGCACGCACGCACCTTCGTTCCCGCGTCCAGGCACCCACCCGCCTCCCGCCCGGCCCGAATTGGTCCAGACCTATTGACAGTTCCGCCGTCACGGCGGTCAACTCGTCCTGCACACAGGCACCCCGGCACCTCCGGGTGCGCCCGGACGGCCTGCGCACGTCCCGCACCGAGGGAGCCTGACGTCCCATCAGGCGACGCGGCGCCGATCCGGGTTCACCCTCCACGCACACCCACGCCCGCAGGCAACCGCCCGGGCCGGTACGGGAGGCACACCACCATGGCACCCCCACGTCCCCCCAACACCCCCGCCGATACCCCGACTTCGCGTCGAGCCCGGCCCGGCCCGCGCCGCTGGGCCGCGCTCCTCGCCGCGGCTTGTACAACGGCCGCGGCGAGCCTGCTCGTCCTCGCCCCGTCCGCGCCCGCCGCCGGCACTGCCGAACTCGTGGTGAACGGCGGCTTCGAGACCGGCCTCTCCGGCTGGACCTGTTCCGGCAGCACCGGTCGCGCGACCACCACCCCCGTACACACCGGAACCGGCGCCCTCCAGGCCACCCCGGCCGGCGGTGACAACGCCCGCTGCAGCCAGACCGTGGCCGTACAACCCGACTCCGACTACACCCAATCCGCCTGGGTCCAGGGCGCCTACATCTACCTCGGCGCGAGCGGCACCGGCACCACCGACGTGTCCACCTGGACCTCCTCCGCCACCACCTGGCAAAAGCTCACCACCACGTTCCACACCGGAGCGCACACCACCAACGTCACGATCTACCTGAACGGCTGGTACGGGCAGCCCGCCTACTACGCCGACGACGTCTCGCTCGTCGGCCCGGGCGGATCCACCACGATCCCGGGCGTACCCACCGGCCTGACCGTCGCCGGCACCACCGCGCGCAGCGCCTCGCTGTCCTGGACCGCGGTGCCCGGCGCCACCTCGTACGACGTCTTCCGCGCCGACACCAAGGTGGCCACGGTCGCCGGAACCTCCGCCGAGATCCCGGGACTCACCCCGCAGACCAGCTACACCTTCTCCGTCGCCGCGACCAACAGCGCCGGATCCTCCGCGCGTTCCGCCCCCGTCACCGCCACCACCGCGCCGGACGGCCCCACCGGCCAGGACCCGACCGGACTGCCCAAACGGGTGATGACCGGCTACTGGCACAACTTCGTCAACGGCTCCACGAACCTGCGCCTGCGGGACGTGCCCACGTCCTACAACCTGGTCGCGGTGGCGTTCGCCGAGGCCGACCGCAGCCGCTGGGGCGCGATCACGTTCGGCGTGGATCCGGGCCTGTCCACCGCGCTCGGCGGCTACACCAACGCCGACCTCAAGGCGGACATCGTCGCGATGCACGCCCGGGGACAGAAGGTCATCCTGTCCGTCGGCGGCGAGTTGGGCGCGGTCTGGGTCGGCGACAACGCCTCCGCCGACATGTTCGCGAGCACCGCCACGGCGCTGCTGCGCGAATACGGCTTCGACGGCGTGGACATCGACCTGGAGAACGGGGTCAGCCCCACCTACATGGCCACCGCGCTGCGCGCCATCCGGGCTCAGGGCGGCACCTCGCTGATCATCACGATGGCCCCGCAGACCCTGGACATGCAGACCACCCAGACCGCCTACTTCCAACTCGCCCTGGGCATCAAGGACATCCTGACCATCGTCCACATGCAGTACTACAACTCCGGCACCATGTTCGGCTGCGACCAGAAGTTGTACGCCCAGGGCGGCGTCGACTTCCTCACCGCGCAGGCGTGCATCCAACTCCAGGGCGGCCTGCGCCCGGACCAGGTCGCCTTCGGCGTACCGGCCACCGGACGCGCGGCGGGCAGCGGATACGTCTCGCCCGGCGTGGTGAACAACGCGCTGGACTGCCTGGAGTCGGGCACCGGTTGCGGCACCTACCGACCCGCGACCACCTGGCGCGGCATCCGGGGCGCGATGACCTGGTCCGTCAACTGGGACGCGACCGCCGGGTACGCGCTGGCCAACACCATCTCGGCGCACCTGCGCACGATGCCCTGATCGACGCGCACGGTCGACCGGCGCTACACCGGGCGGATGTCCGCCCACAGCGCCACCGAGCCGGGTTCGAGCGGCGCCGCCTCGTCGGCGGCGCCGCTCGTCCACCACAGGCCCCGCCCCGGTCGCAGCGCCGGGCCGGGGCCGCCGTGCGTTCCGTGCCCGGACAGCAGGTACAGCACGCCGGCGTGCCCGGCGGGCAGCGGCACGGGAGTGTCGATGCGCCGCACGTCGGCGGTCCATCGGCCGCGCCGGGTCATGATGTTGAGCACCCGGACCGCGCCGTCGCCGTCGCCGCCGCCGAGCAGGCGGGCGCGGAGCGTCAGGTCGCCGGAGAAGGCGAACGGCACGCCGGGGCGGTCGAGCCGATGATCGAGCGGCGGGGTCCCGGGCGCATCGCCGCCGTCCGCGATCAGGTGCACGCCGTCGCCCGCCAGCAGGGTGATGGTGCGGTCGACGCCCGGGAACGGCGAGAACGGCCCGTCGGCGGCGATCGTCGCGATGCTCGCCCGCCAGCCGAAGTCCGCCGAGTCGCCGCCCGGACCCGCCGACCCCTCGCACGCGATCTCCCGGGTGTCGCCGCCCCCGTTGCGCCACGGGCCGACGGGCAGCGTCTCGACGTCGAAGAGATGCGTCAGCGTCACGTACGGGCCTGCTTCCATGGGATCGGGACGGCCGGGGGTCGGCCGGGCCCGCCATGATGCCGGCCGCTGTGCGGGGCATGTCCGCGCCGTGATCCCGACGCCGTCGCTCACCCGTGCTTGGCGACGGTGAGCAGCACCGCCGAGTCCTCCAGGGCGTCCAGGCTGTGCCGGGACTTCGGTACGACCAGGAAGTCGCCCGTCCGTCCCTCCCACGACGTCTCGCCTTCGATCAGGACCACCCGTCCCCGCAACACCAGCAGGGTCGCCTCGCCGGGATTCTCGTGCTCGGACAGTGAGGTCCCCGCGTTCAGCGCGATCAGCGTCTGCCGCAACACGTGTTCGTGTCCCCCGTACACGGTGTGCGCGCTGCGCCCCGTAGAGGCGGTGGCGGCCAGCTTGAGCAGTTCGCGGACCTGGGCATCCAAGGAGAGCTTTTCCATAGGCACAGTGTGCACACGACCGCTCACAAAACCCCGAACGACCGCACCCGCGTCACACCGGCAGTTGCGCCGCCACACCGGGCCGCACCCGGTCCAGGCTCAGCCGCAGCACCATGCAGGCCAGCGCGGCGAGCGCGAAACCGGCGCCGAGCCAAGCGAGTTGCCGGGGTCCGGTGATGGAGAGCAGCCAGCCGCCGATCGTGGTGCCCGCGGTGATCCCCAGGTTGGAGAAGGAGATGAACAGACTGTTCCCGAACTCGGGGGCATCGCGCGCGTCGCGCCCGAGCCAGTCCTGGCCGACGATCAGCCCGCCCGAGTGCACCAGGCCCCAGATCGGTATCGCCACCAGCATCGGCGCGACGTGCGGACCGACCGCGTAGAGCAGGACGTACACGGCCAGGCACAGGACGGGAAAGGCGAGCGCGGTGCGGGTCGCGTCGCGCCGTAGCAGCGCGCCGAAGGCGAAGTTGCCGAGGATCATCACGAGGCCGAACACCATCAGCAGCGCGCCGACCCACGAGCCGTCCATCCCGGTGACCTCGTCCAGATACTCGGCGAAGTAGCCGTAGACCGAGAACATCGCCGCGAAGACGAAGACCACCGACAGGATGCTCAGCCACATCCGGCCACTGCGCAGCACGCCGACCTGGGCGCCGTACGACAACCGACGCTGGACCGGCATGGTGGGCAGAAAGCACAGGATGCCCAGGAAGGCGAGCAGGTTGATCGCGGCGCCGAACCAGAACGCCGCCTCCAGGGACAGGTGTTCGGCCAGATAGGAGGTCAGCGGCACGCCGAGGGCGAAGCCGACGGTGACGCCGGCGAACACGCGGGTCGTGGCCCGCGTGGCGTCCGCCGCGGGGACCAGGCGGGCCGCGGTGGTCAGGGCGACGGAGAAGAACACGGGATGGACGACGGCGGGCAGGATCCGGAAGGCGAGCATCACGTCGAACCTGGTGGTGAGCGCGTACACGGCGTTGGAGATCGCGAACACCAGGATCGCCGAGGCCAGCACGGTCCTGCGGTCGATCCGCGACGCGAACAGCGTCATGAACGGCCCGGAGACCGCGATCACCAGGGCGAACGCGCCGACGAGGAGGCCGGCGGTCGAGGTGCCGACGTGCAGCCGGTCGGCCACCTGCGGCAGCACGCCGACGATGCCCATCTCGGTGGTGATGATCCCGAATACGCCGAGGGCGAGGGTCGCGATCGTGATGGTGGTGGTTCTCATCGTGGCCTTGTCAGTCGGTGTTGGTTTTACATATCGAGATATGTAGATGCGTTTGCCCGTGCGTGTACATGCGACGGGCCGGAGTGTCCGGGTCAGAGTTCCGTGCGGACGTGTTCCGCGAACTCGGCGATCGTGCGTTCGTTGCGCCGGTAGTACGTCCACTTGCCGATCCGCTCGGATTCGAGCAGACCCGCGTCCTTGAGGGTCTGGAGGTATCCGGACACCACCGACTGGGCCAGGCCGGCGCGGGACTGGATGTCGCCGACGCAGACGCCGATGTGGAAGCCCAGGCCCTGCTGTCGGTAGGAGTCCTCGTCGAAGTACTTCGCGGGCTCCTTCAGCCACTGCATGAACCGGAGACGGGCCGGGTTGGCGAGCGCCTTGTGTACGGCCAGGGGGTCCACGGCGGGCTGCCTTCCGGGGAGGTGGGCGCCCGATGGGCGCGGGATCGCATCCAGTTTTCTCGATATGTAGTGGCCGTGTCAATCGGGTCGAACGAAATGTCGGTAAATATTGAGGTTTGAACGGATTAGTCGCAGGTGGGAGGGCTATCAACCAAGGGACTGCGATTCTCGGAAAGAGGGTGGTGGACGTGTCCACGTCGACATCGACACCGACAGCGCCATCGATAGAGCAGCACCCCGACATAATCACCATGCGACTTCGTTCCGAACGCGCCACCACCGGTGCGGTGGCGCAGGCCGCGGAAGCGTTGGGCGTGCTGTGCGGTGTGTACCTGGCGGCCTCCCCCTGGATCGTCGGGTTCAACGGCTTCACGACTCTGACCACGAACAACCTGATCACCGGCGTGGCGCTTGCGCTGCTGATGATGGGCGCCTTCGGGTCCGCCTACGAGCGCACGCACGCGATGAGCTGGGCGGCGTTCGGCATCGGTGTGTGGACGATCGTCGCACCCTGGGCCGTGAGCGGTTCCTTCGACACCACGCGGACCATCACCAGCAACGTGATCGTCGGTGCGGTGGCGTGCCTGATGGCGCTGGTTCTCGCGCTCAGGGGTGTCATCGGGATTCACCGTTTGTGAGTGATCCCGTCTGTGAGTGATCCGAGTCCGAGACCGGGCCGCCGGTGGGTCCGGTCGGCGCACGGTTCGCCCCGGCGACCATCGTCGGGCGTACCCCGTCGGCAGGTCCCGCCCCGCAGCTCCGGCTGGGAGGTGGATGTGGTGAGCGGACCTTCGCTTTCGGGCCGTGAACGGCGCACCCTCGCGCGCATGGAGGAATCCCTGGCGCAGGACGAGCAGTTGGTCGAACTGCTGCGCGTGTTCGACGACCCACCCTCTGTACCGGCTCCGAAACGCCGTCGATTCGGCACCGGCGTGCGCATCGGCGCGCCGCATTGGCCGACGATTGTGAAGTGGACGGCGCTGCTGCTGTCCGGCACCTCGATCGGGCTGCTGATCGCCGCGATCCTCACGGGCGCGCCCGTGGTGGTCCTGGTGGCGGTGGCCGTGTCGGTGCCGGCATTGCTCCTGATCGGCGCCTTCGCCTACCTGAAACGGCACGCGGACGGCCCGGCGAGGACCCATGCGGTACGTCGTGGCCGGCGTGCCCGTACGCACGGGTGGCTGCGGGCGCACGGCGCGGATCGGGTCGACGGCACGGGCGGCACGGGCGGCACGGAGCGTCGCGACAGCGACGGCCGGCGCCGCGAACCGTAACGGACCGTCGACGCGTGTGGTGGCGATGTGACCCGGGCGGTTTTGGCGTGCTCGGGTTGATTTGGTGAGGCTGTTTGGGTGTTGCCCTGTCACATTCGGGGCGCACCATCCGTCAGGGTGTACGGATCGCCGAGGGGATGCGACCCGACGTGCGCTTCTGAGTCCTGCGGCACCCGGCCGGTCGCATATACGCCGCCGTATACGTGGCTCGTATGCTCGTGTACGGTGGCGTATATGGGGGGCGGCGTACGGCGTCCCGACGCCGGAAAGGTGGCAGCGGGCATGAGACTTCCTCGCACGGCGCATATCGAGCAGCCTTGGCGGCTCCACGAGTTCGCTCACGACTTCCGAGTCGAGGACGTGTGGTCCTACCGCACTCCGGGCGCCGGGCCGGACGACTTTCCCGTGATGCTCGCGGCGATGCGGGCGAGCGGCGGCCGGCAGGCGGCGCCGACGCGGTTCCTGCTCGCGGTACGCCGAAAGCTCGGCGTCCTGCTCGGCTGGGATCGGCCCGGGGCCGGGCTCGGGGAGCGTGTGGTGCCGCTGCGCGATCGCCTACCGGACGAACTTCGCGACACCGTCGACCCCGCCGACTCCGGCGGCATGCCGCTCACGCCCGTGTACGGGCTCGACCGCGAGTTCGTCGGCGAGCTGGGGAACAAGACCGCGCACGCCCTGATGCACCTGGGCTGGGTGCCGACCGGGGACGGCGGCCACGAGCTGCGGATGGCGGTCCTGGTCAAGCCCAACGGCTGGTTCGGCCGGCTGTACATGGCCGCCATCGCACCGTTTCGGCTCCTGATCGTCTACCCGGCGCTGACCCGCCAGTGGGAGCGCGTCTGGCTCGACCGCGCGCAACTGCTCGCCGCCGCCGAGGCGCACGCAGCCGGCGCAGCCGCCGGGCCCGCCACGCCCGCCGGCCCCACCGACCGCCCCGGGGCGGCCGTCACCTCATGACCCGGATCGGGTCGCCGGTGAGGAAGGCGGCGATGTCCTCGACCGCGTCGCGGTAGAAGGTCTCGTACAGCTCGCGCGTGACGTAGCCGATGTGCGGGGTGAGCACGACGTTGTCCAGTGTGCGCAACGGGTGGCGGGCGGGCAGCGGTTCGACGTCGTACACGTCCAGCGCCGCGGCGGCGATGGCCCGGCGGCGCAGCACGTCCAGGAGGGCGGACTCCTCGACGATGGGGCCGCGCGAGGTGTTGACCAGGATCGCGGTCGGCTTCATCCGGGCCAGTTGGGCGGCGCCGACCAGGCCCCGGGTGCGGGAGCCGAGGACGAGGTGGATGGACAGCACGTCGGACCGGGCGAACAACATCTCCTCGGTCACCGCCGTCACGTTGTGCGCCGCGGCCCGCTCCGGGGTCAGGTGCGGGCTCCAGGCCACACACTCCATGCCGAACGCGTGGCCGATCCGGGCCACTTCGCTGCCGAGCCGGCCCAGGCCCAGCACGCCGAGCACCTTGCCGCGCAGGCCGACGCCGAGCCCCACCTGCCAGCCGCCGGCCCGCATCGAGCGCTCCTCGACCGGCAGGTTGCGGGCGGCGGCCAGGATCAGCGCCCAGGTCAGCTCGGCGGTCGGATGGGCGACATAGCCCGTCCCGCAGACCACCACACCACGCCCGCGCGCCGCCGCCACGTCGATCGCCGCGTTCACCGGCCCGGTACTCACCAGCAGCCGCAGCCCGGTCAACCGGTCCAGCACCTCCGCCGGAAACCGGGTGCGCTCGCGCATCGCGACGATCACCTCGAACCCGGCGAGCGCGGCGACCACCGCGTCACCATCGGCGAACGGCTCGGTGAACACGTGCACCTCGGCGTCGAGCGAACCCCAATCGGCCAGCCCCCGAGCCACGTCCTGGTAGTCGTCGATAATGGCGATCCTCATGAGCCCCGAGGCTAATGCCACCCCCACCCCCCAACCCCCCGACGCGCCCCAACCGGACACCCGCGTGGGTCCGAGGGTCGGTCCGCGTGGGTTCGCGGGTCAGCCCGGGAGGCGGCCGATTCCGCCCACGGACAGGTGGCCTTCGGGGGTGAGCGGGCGGGTGACCGGCTCGTCCGGGTGCCAGAGGGGGAGGAGGACCACGCCGGGGTCCACGAGTTCGAGGCCGTCGAAGTAGCTCTCGATTTCCTCCAGGGGTCGAAAGCGACCGCTGCCCAACTGGGTCAGGAAGATCTTTTCCAGCGCGCGTCCCTCCGGCGTGGAGTCGCAGAAGTGGGTGATGAAGATGTAGCTGCCCGGCGGCAGTGCGTCGCGGTAGGCGCGGACCACGCCCGCTGGGTCCTCGTCGTCGGCGAGATGGTGCAGGACGGCCACCAGGAGCAGGCCGACGGGCCGGGTGAAGTCGATGAGTTCGCGCAATTCCGGGCGGGCCAGCACGTCGGCCGGATCGCGCAGGTCGGCGGTCACCACGCGGGTGCGGTGATTGTCCGCGAGCAGCGCCCGCCCGTGCGCGAGCACGATCGGATCGTTGTCCACGTAGACGACGGCCGCGTCGGGGTTCACCTCCTGGGCGACCTCGTGCGTGTTCTGCACGGTCGGCAGGCCCGAACCCAGGTCGACGAACTGGTCGATGCCCTGGGCCGCGAGGTAGCGCACGCCCCTGGCCAGGATGTGCCGGTTGTGCCAGGCGCCCTCGTTGGACAGGTTCGCCAGCGCCTCGTCGGCGATCCTGCGGTCCACCGCGAAGTTGTTCTTGCCACCCAGAATGGCGTCGTAGACCCGCGCGATGCTGGGCACGGTGACGTCGATCCCGGTCGGTGCCCAGTCCTCGGGCGACTCCCCCTCCGGCAGGGCGTCGAAGCCCCACTCGTCCTGCTCCCGCTCGACCACGGCTGCTCCTCGTCGATGTCTCGCGCGCTCACCCATGGCGTCTTACGGGCGTACGGAGCCTATCCGAGTCCCTTCGTCACCGACCGGCAACTTCCGTAACACGTGCGGGGATTGGCGCCGGCGGGGTGGAACCGCGCAGTGCGGGGCGGGCGGACATGCCGACGGCCACCGCCCGGAACGGGGAGCGGTGGCCGTCGGTGTGAGGTACCGGGAGCGCGGGTGCGTCAGTCCATCCGGACGATGGCCGCGACCGGCCCACCGCCCGAGGGGCCCTGGTGCACGGCGGCGACCGAGACGAACACGGCCGGGTCGCCGGTGACGGCCGCGGTCACGCCGCCGACGGTGGCCTTGATCTGCCGGTGCCAGTGCACGTCCGAGTCGTCCAGCATGATGTTGCGCCGGCCGCGCACGCTGCCGCTCGGGTCGGCCTCGCACTTGAGGAACACGTTGACCAGGCGGTCGCCGAGGTCGGAGGTGTGCGGACGCTCCGGCAGGTCGATCCCGGCCGAGCGGATCGCCGACCAGATGCCGTCCGCGTCGAGCGCGTCCTTCATCACGCCGTGACCGACCCGGAACGGGCCTCCGACGCCGCGCACGTTGCCGACCACCACGATCTGCGCGCAGTCGAGTTCCACGCCGGAGGAGCAGGACGCCACCGACGAGTACAGCGACAGGTCGCGGTGGATCTGGTCGGCCGTCGGCAGGTCGATCTCGCCCAGCGCGACGGCGATGCCCAGCGCGGTGGTCGAGTTGGAGACGTCCATGGACTTGAGGGTGTCCTCGGTCCACACGTCGAACCCGCGCGACTTGGCGTCGTTGATGGTGTCCAGGACCAGGAGCGGAGTCTTGGTCTGTACGTAGTGCACGTCGGCCGGGTCGGTGATGCCCGCGACCGCCATCGCCGCACGCACGCCGGCGGCGACCTTCTCCACCATCGGCACCCGGCCGATGTCCTCGGGCAGGATCGTCTCGCTCATCGCCACGCCGACCGACACGCGCGGCTCGTCGGTGGGCTCGTACCGGTTCTCCGGCGCGTAGGCGAAGACCGTCGCGTGGGGGGAGATCACGCCGTCGGTGCCGCCGGACCAGACCAGCGGTACCTTGCCGGCCTCCTCGACCGAACGCTTGCCCTTGGCGACCAGCACCTCGCGGAAGGCGCGGTCGGCCAGGATGCGGGTGTAGTCGTTGACCCCGCCGTTGCCCTCGGTCTTGCCGATGACGGCGAGCACGTCGTCCGCGGCGAACACGCCGTCGTCGATCAGCTTGGCCAATCCGGACGCGTCGGTGACGCTCTCGATGGCGACCTTGTGAACCTCGATCGGCCTGGGCACTCGTTCCACCTCGTTCATTGGAGTTCGCTGAATTACCGATACTGACCGATTTTGCGACCGTTGCGGCCGGTTGCACCGCTTCGGCCGCGTCGGATGTTGTGGCCGATCCGGAGGCTGTGGCCGCTCCGGACGCGTTGCCCGCGTCGCAGGCCCGCGCGTCGGGGCGCGTGGGCCGACGGGGCGCTACCCGGCGTCCGCCGCCGCCACGGCCGGTGCCGCAGCCGCGACCGCCGCCGCGTTCGCCTCCACCACCGTGCCCGCCTCGCCGGCGACCGCGGCGGTGATCCGGTCCAGGGACGTGATCACCGAGCGCCGGCCGCCCGCCTCGACGAAGCGCACCGCCGCCTCGACCTTGGGCCCCATGCTGCCCCCCGCGAACTGCCCCGCCGCGGCGTGCTCGCGCAGCTCCTCCGGGGTGACCCGGCCCAGCTCGCGCTGGTTCGCGGTGCCGTAGTCGAGCATCGCGTTCGGTACGTCGGTGGCGATCACCAGCACGTCCGCGTCGACCGACGCGGCGAGCAGGGCCGCGGTGAGGTCCTTGTCCAAGACCGCCTCCACGCCGCGCTCGGCGCCGTCCGCGTCGCGCACCACCGGGATGCCGCCGCCACCGGCCGCGACCGTGGTGAAGCCCGCCGCGACCAGGGTGCGGATGGCCGGCGCGTCGACCACCTCCAGCGGATCCGGCGACGGAACCACCCGACGCCAGCCCTTGGCGCCCCGGTCCTCCCAGTGCTGGCCGAGCGCGACGAAGCGCTCCGCCTCGGCCTGCGGCAGATGCCGGCCGACCGGCTTGGTCGGGTGCTCGAACGCCGGGTCGGCGGCGTCCACCAGGGTCCGGGTGACCACGGCCGCCACCCGGGCCGGCTGCCCGCGGCGGCGCAGCGCGGCCTCCAGGGCGGAGACGACGGTGAAGCCGAGGGTGCCCTGCGTCTGCGCGCCGCACCAGTCCAGGGTCACCGGAGGTACGACATGCGCGGTCAACTCGTTCTTGACCAGCAGGTTGCCCACCTGGGGGCCGTTGCCGTGGGTGAGCACGACGTCGACGCCGGAGACGATCAGGTCGGCCACCGCCTCCATCGCCACCGCGACGGCCGCCCGTTGGGCGTCGGGGGTGGCGCTCCCGTCCGGCCCCGTCATGGCGTTGCCGCCGAGGGCGATGAGCACTCTCCCGGTGCCGTTCGTGCTCCGGGTGCCGTTCGCGGTGCGGGGAGTTGTCATGTGTCGAACTCTCCTGTCCTGTCGTACGCGGGAGTCCCGATGCACCCGTCGCGGTTCGGCCCGTTGGGCCGTCGTCCGTCCGGGAATTGGGACTCTAGGTGGGGAACCGGGTCGATGGCTTGAGAGTCATTTGACTACAAACACCGATCGATCTGGCAGAAATTGCCGAGTGACGCGCGCCCGGGTTCGGGGGTCTACGCCGGGCGCGCGCCCGTTTCAGCAGCCGAGGTGGGCGTACCGCTCCAGCCGCGCCGCGCGGCGTTCCTCGGTCGGTCGGCGCAGCAGGCCGACCAGTTCGTACTCCAGGACCTGCGCGAGCCGGGCCAGGAACGCCATCGGCTCGTCGGCCGCGTCGGGCCGCTCCGCGACGATCCGGTCCACCACGCCGTCGCGCAGCAGGTCGAGCGAGCGAATGCCCTGCGCCGCCGCGATCTCGGCGCCGCGGGTGGGCGTGCGATAGCGCAGCGCCGAGGCGCCCTCGGGCGGAAGCGGGGACAACCAGCCGTGCTGGGCGCACAGCACCCGGTCGGCGGGCAGCAGGGCGAGCGCGCCGCCGCCCGCGCCCTGGCCGAGCAGCAGGCACAGGGTCGGCGTGGGCAGGGTGACCAGTTCGGCCAGGCAGCGGGCGATCTCGCCGGCCAGTCCGCCCTCCTCGGCCTCCGGGCTGAGCGCCGCGCCGCCGGTGTCCACGACGCTGACCAGCGGCAGGTCGAGTTCGGCGGCCAGGCGCATGCCGCGGCGGGCCACCCGCAGGCCGGCCGGGCCGAACGGGCCGTGGCTGGACTGGCGGGCGCGGTCCTGGGCGAGCACGACGCAGGGCGCGCCGCCGAACCTGGCCAGCGCGAGCAGCAGGCCGGGGTCGCTCTCCCCCTGGCCGGTGCCGTGCAGGGGCACCACGGCGCTCGCCGCGTGCCGGAGCAGGGCGCGCGCGCCGGGGCGTTCGGGGCGACGGGAGAGTTCGACCGAGGTCCACGCGGGTACGTCGGCCAGGTCCTCGACGGGCAGCGGGGCCACGTCGGGCAGGTTCTCGCGCGGCGCGGTGACGATGTCCAGGACCCGGGCGGCCACGTCGCCGAGCCGGTCGGGCTCGACGACGGCGTCCACCAGGCCGTGCGCGTACAGGTTCTCCGCGACTTGGACCCCCTCGGGGAACGGCCGGCCGTACAGCGCCTCGTAGACGCGCGGGCCGAGGAAGCCGATCAGCGCGCCGGGTTCGGCGGCGGTGACGTGGCCGAGCGAGCCCCAGGAGGCGAGTACGCCGCCGGTGGTCGGGCCGCGCAGGTAGACGAGGTAGGGCAGGCCGGCGCTCTTGTGCGCGGCGACGGCGGCGCTGATCCGGACCATCTGGAGGAACGCGACCGTGCCCTCCTGCATCCGGGTGCCGCCGGAGGTCGGCGAGGCGACCAGGGGCAGGCCCTCGGCGGTGGCCCGTTCGATCGCGGCGACCAGGCGCGAGGACGAGGCGACCCCGATCGACCCGGCCAGGAAGCCGAATTCGCAGGCCACCACGGCCACCCGGCGGCCCCGGATCCGGCCCTCGCCGGTGACCACGGACTCGTCGACGCCGCTCTTGGCCTCGGCGGCGCGCAACTCGTCGCGGTAGCCGGGGTCCAGGCGCTCGGGGCGGTGCGGCGGGGCGTCCCAGCTCGTCCAGGTGTCGGGGTCCAGGACGAGGCGGATGAGGTCGTGCGCGCCGACGCGGGGGCGGCGGGGCTTCGTGGGGGGAGCGGGAGCGGGCTCGGCGGTCACCGCTTCCGCCCCCACCGGTTCGGCCCTCACGCGCGCCGCGCGGCGTGCAGGGCGCGGGCGTCCTCGGCGTCGAGCCAGGCCTGCACGCTGTCCGTGTGCTGGCCGAGCGTCGGCGGGGCGTCGTGCCGCCGGCGCCCGTCGTCGCTCGTACCGTCGACACCGTCGAGGCGGATCGGCGGGCCGGGCAGCGTGATCGGGCCGAGCGTGCTGTGCATGACGTCGAGCAGCAGGCCCTGCGACTTCGTCTGGTCCCAGTCGTAGACGCGGTCGATGGTGCGTACCTCGCCGGCCGGGATGCCGGCGGCGGCCAGCTCGGGCAGCAGGTCGTCCACGTCGCGCGCGGCGAACGCCGCGTTGATCGCCTCCGCGAGTTCGGCCCGGTTGACCACGCGGTCGGCGTTGACCGCGAACCGGGCGTCGTCCACCGCGAGGCCGACCATCGGGGCGAACTTGGCCCACAACTTGTCGCTGCCCACCGCGACCTGGATGATCGCGTCCTTGCAGCGGTAGGAGCCGTACGGCTGGAGCGAGGGGTGCAGGTTGCCCTGCGCGCGTCCGACCTGGCCGGCGACGGTGTAGTTGGTGCCCTGGAAGGCGTGTACGCCGACGATCGCGGACAGCAGCGAGGTGCGCACGACCCGGCCCAGGCCGGTGCGCTCGCGCTCGTGCAGCGCGGCGACCACACCGTAGGCGCCGTACATCCCGGCCAGCAGGTCGCCGATCGGTACGCCGATGCGGGTGGGGTCGTCGGGGCCGGGGCCGGTCAGGCTCATCAGGCCCGCCTCGCCCTGGGCGATCTGGTCGTAGCCGGGCCGGCCGCCCTGCGGACCGTCGTGGCCGAAGCCGGTGATGGACAACACCACCAGGCGCGGGTTGAGCCGGGTCAGCTCCTCCATCGGGAAGCCGAGCCGGTCGAGTACGCCGGTGCGGAAGTTCTCCACGAGCACGTCGCTGTGCCGGATCAGCCGGGCGAGGGTGGCCCGGCCCTCCTCGGTCTTCAGGTCGAGGACTATCGACTCCTTGTTGCGGTTGCAGGAGAGGAAGTAGGTCGACTCGCGGGCGTCCTCGGCGCCGACGAACGGCGGGCCCCAGCCTCGGGTGTCGTCGCCGCCGTCGGGGTTCTCCACCTTGATCACCCGGGCGCCCATGTCGCCGAGCATCATCGCGGCGTGCGGGCCGGCGAGGGCGCGGGAGAGGTCGAGCACGACGAGATCGCAGAGCGGTCCGCTCACGTCGAACACCCCTTTCTGCATGTGTGCGGCGGTGCGCAGTCCGGCGTCGAATGCGTCCAAGTTAGGCGGCGACGCGGCGTTGCTCGCCGTCAGTTACTGCCCAAGGAATCGCGCTCGCTTGGCAATACTTGGTGTTGGAAGCCCGGGGCGTAGTGGGCGTCGTCGGGGGCGAACACCCGTCGGGCGAAGTCCTCGAAGCGGGCCGGCGCCCGGCCGAGCAGCATCGCCAGGGTGCGCGGATTGCCGGTCAGGCCGTGCCGGTCGTAGAACGCGAACATCGCGGTCAGCGTGTCCAGGGCGTAGCCGGACAGGCCGCCCGCGCGGGCGTTCTCGCACCACTCGCGCGGGTCGATCCGGCGCGCGGTGACGGGGCGATCGAGTACGGCGGCCAGGTGCGCGGCCATCAGCCGGGGGGTCAGCGCCTCCGGGCCGGCCAGCTCGTACACCGCGTTCTCGTGGCCGTCCTCGCACAACACGACCGCCGCAGCCTGGGCCACGTCGCGCAGGTCGACGGCGGCGAACGGGGCGTCCACCCGGTACGGCACGACGTAGTCGCCGATCCGCACGATCGCGTCACGGGCGTCCAGGATGTTCTGCTGGTACGGCCCGGGCTGCAGCACGGTCACCGCGAGGCCCGACTCGAACAGGGCCTCCTCGACCCGGGCCTTGGCCTCGTGATGCGGCATCGCCCGCAGCTGGGGCCGCAACACGGAATGGAACACGAACCGGTCCACGCCGGCCCGCTCTGCGGCGGCGATCACGGCGCGCCCGATGGCCGGCTCGTCCGGGTGCACGTTCGGCGCGATGTGATAGATCGCCTCGCACCCGGCGAGCGCCTCGGCGAGGTCGGCCGGCGCGGTGACGTCGCCCACCACCGCCTCGCTCGCCCCGGCCGCGACCGCCACCGCGACCTGCTCGGGCCGCCGCACCAACGCCCGCACCCGCACCCCACGCTCGGCCAACGCCCAGGTCAACGCCCGCCCGGTCTTCCCCGCGGCCCCGGTAATCACGATCATGCACCCACGCTAGGCAGCACCCGCCCGGGGTTTCACGGTGCGCCCTCGCCAACACAGCCCCGGTGAATCGGGCACATAGTGCCGAAGCCGGGGTGCGTGGGGCGGTGGCGGTGGAGGCGGCCCCGGGTGCCGTGGACGCCGACGGGATCCGGGAGGATCCCGTCGGCCGCCGGGCGGGGCGGGGCGTCCGGGTGGAGGAGGGTCGCGGTGCGGCCTGAGCGGCACAGGTCGAGCAGGAACAGCGTGCGCGTGTCCAGGCGTTGCGCGTCGTTCACCGCCGACCGCAGCGCGACGGAGTCGGGGTCCATCCGCGCGTCGGTGGTGTACCCCAGTCGGTCCGGCGTCGCCGCCACCTGAGGGACGACCTCGGCGACGAATGGCAGGTCGGACCACGTCGGCGCGCCGACCGGAGTCTCGTCCGGGCGGTCATCGGCGTCGAAGCGGCCGATCCCGATCACCAACGTGCGCTCGGCGCCCACCGGTACCCCCGTTCTCCGGACGCCAGGACGCCAAGAAACCCGCGCGCGCGCCGGGAACAGCGCCGATCACATGCGCTTCACCCGCGTCGGGGGCGCATGCAGGCGGGCCGGTCCGGCGATCGGGTCCCCGGAGCCGGCCGACCTCTCGCCACCATGCCCGGAACGCGAAGTGTCCCGCCGGGCCTGGGCTCGGCGGGACGGTTCGCGTGCGGCGGGTCGGTTCACGCGAGGGTGTGGACCCGTGTTGCGCTTCGGGTCAGGAGGCGCGGTTGCCGCGGCGCTTGCGGAGGATCATGCCGCCGCCGACGAGGGCCGCGGCGGTGGCGAGGAGGCCGCCCACCGCTACGCCGCCGGTGCTGGCGAGCGAGCCGCCGCCACCGCTGCCGCCGGTGGTCGCCGGCTGGGTGGCGGTCGCGGTCGCCGAGGTGGAGGGCGACGAGGACGCGGACGTCGACGGGGTGCCGGTCGGCGGGGCCGTGGTCGGCGTCCCACTGGTGGGCGGCGCCGTGGTCGGCGGGGCCGTCGTGGGCGGCTTGGTGGTCGGCGGGGTCGTGGGCGTCGACTTCGCCGGGCAGGTGTGGGACAGGTTGAAGAACTTGACGCTGCCGCCCTTGACCTGGGCCACCGCCGAGGTCAGCTTGGCACCGGCCGGCGAGGCCACGTACGCGTGCTTGTCGGTCGGCGGACCGAACGTGGTGACGACCTGCCGGCCACCCGGCTGGAACGTCACGGTCAGCTTGACGAACGCCGCCTCGTTGGTGGGCAGTACGAAGTGCCAGCCGTCCTGGTCGGCCGGGGCCGGGCATCCGCCCTCGTGCGAGACACCGGGGTCCGTGGCGGACACCGGCGTCGTCTGGTGCAGGTCCACGGTGTACGTGTTGCCGGAGGCGAGCGCGGGCGCCGCCCCGACCGCCACGGCCAGTGACGGTATGGCCAATACGGCCGCCCAGCGGGCGAGCGTTGAGGACGAAGACATGGAGATACCTCTTGGGCAGGAGTGAATCGCATCCCGGAAGATCACTCGCGTCACCCGAAACGAGAATCGCCACCGAGACGGTTCGCTGCACTCGCCCGAAGACCGCTTCGTCCCCCCCAGGACCGAAAAGACCCTCGATGAGGGCAGCCGAGATTCCCACTCCGGCGAGTTCCCCGTCAAGATCGAACTGTCCATATTGGCAGCTGATTTCCGCTTTGATCGGCAGGCTCGGGTGTAACAATTTGTGCCATCGCTGCACAGTCGGGACGGTTGGCCCAAGTCGGGATGAACTCACGGTGATCAAGGGGTCGCCGGCCGTCGACGGGGTGGCGGTCGTGGCCGGAAATGGGGGCTCGGCCGGCCGGTGCCGTTTGGCGTGGTGGGAGCGGGACTTCGCCCGGGTGCGGTGCCGGGGTGCGGTGCCGGGTCGGGTGTGGCGCTAGGTCGGGTTCGGGCCTCGGGTGGTGAGGAGGTCGCGGGCGGTGAGGGCGGCGCGTAGGGGGCCCTGGCGGTCGGGGGCGTCGGGGCTTACGTGGAGCAGGGATTCGATCAGGGCGAGGCGCTGGTGGACCGATTGGCGGCGGAGGAACAGGACGCCGGCGGTCTCGGTCTTGGAGCAGCCGCAGCGCAGGTACGCCTCGAGGGTGTCCACCAGGCCGGTGCCGCGGGTGGCGTCGGCGGCCAGGAGCGGGCCGAGTTGGTCTTCGACGAGGTCGGCCAGTTCCTCCGGGGGCAGCCCGTCCAGGAGGCGTTCCAGGGCCCAGTCGTCGGCGAGTACGGTTTCGGCGACACCGGTGGGCCGGATCGGGTGCACTCGGCGAGCCAGGCGCAGGGTGTCCCGCGCGGCGCGCAGGCTGTGTCCGACGCGGGCCACGTCCCGCACGAGCGGGCCGAGGGCGGCGGTCGGCTCGTGGTCGGTGGCCCCGGGCAGGCCGAGGCGGTCGGCGAGTTCGGCGATGTGGGTGGGGCGGTCCAGGGCGATCAGGGCGTACGCGCCGCCCGGGCCGTCGCTGACCAGGCCGCGGCCGCCGCATGCGCGCAGGCCCTCGTACAGGGTGGTCACCGCCTGCACCTGGTCGGGCCGGTTCAGGGCGATGGTCGCCCACACGGCGGCGCCGGCCGGGACGAGGCCGCACACCGTCAGGCGCGCGGCGACCTCGCGCGGGGGCAACGCGTCGCCGAGCAGCCCTTCGACGAGTTCCCGCCGCTCGCGGCCCACCCAGCCACCACGGTCGGCGAGGCGCAACAGGGCGGGCGCGAACACCTGCGCGGCGTGCTCGGCCACCTCCCGCGCGATCGCCGCTCCCGCGGTCGACCAGGGCCCGTCGGCGGGGGCGGTGGTCGGGGTGGCCGCGCCCGGCGTCACCGCCCTGCCCGCGGTCCTCGTTGCGCTGGTCGTGGGGTCGGCCGTGTTGGGGTTGGCCGCGCCTGCCGCGCCCGGCATATGGGTGGCACCTGTCGTGCCGGTCGTGCCTGCTGTCCCGGCTGCGTTGGTCGTGGTGTTGACGGTCTTGGGGTTGGCCGCGCCTGCCGCGCCCGGCACATGAGTGGCGTCGGTCGTGCCGGTCGTGCCTGCTGTCCTGGTCGCGCTGGTCGTGGGGCCGGTCGCGTTGGGGGTGGCCGCGCCTGCCGCGCCCGGCACATGAGTGGCGTCGGTCGTGCCGGTCGTGCCTGCTGTCCTGGTCGCGCTGGTCGTGGGGCCGGTCGCGTTGGGGTTGGCCGCGTCTGCCGCGCCCGGCGAAGGGTTGGCGTTCGTTGTGCCGGCCGTGTTGGTATTGGCTGCGCCCGCTGCGCCCGCTGCGCCCGCTGCGCCCGGCGATTGGTTGGCGGCCGCCGTTTCTGGCCTGTCCGCTGTCCTGGTTGCGCCCGTCGCGGTGTCGGCCGTGTCGGCGTCGGCCGCGCCACCCACGCCCGGTGACGGAGTGGCGGCCGCCGTTGTCGCGCCCAGGAGTAGCCGCCCCCACAGTGCGCCCCTGAGTTCGACGCCGGCTTCGGCTGTTGGGGTTTTTACGACGGAGGTCGGGTCGTCCGTGCCCGCGTAGGCGGTGAGCGTTCCGTCGAGGGCCGCCAGGACCACCGGCCGGTTGGTGAGCGTGGACAGCGTGGTCGTGAGTTCTTCGACGCCCGCGCCCCGCGCCAGGACGCCGGACAGGGTCCGCACGATGCGGTTGACGTGGCGCAGTCGCGTCACCGCCGAGTCGAGGATGGCCGCGTTGACCGCCTCGGCGATCTCGACGAACGGCACGACGCCGCGCAGGACGACCAGCGGCAGACCCGCGTCCGCCGCCGCGCGAACCACGTCGTCCGGGACCTCGCGGAACGTACGGCCGACCTCCAGGGCCACCCCCGCCACGCCCGCCGCCGCCAGCTCCGTGACATAGCGTCGCCGCTCGCCCGCATCCCGTCCGGCCAGGCCCAGACCCGTCGTGAGCAGCAGTTCGTCGCCGCGCAGCAGCGGGGCGATCTCGTAGATCTCGCTGGAGTGCACCCAGCGCACCGGGCGATCCAGGTCCGCGTGCGGATCCGGTACCGCCGGGTCGGCTCCGCGCATCAGCGGATGGTCGAGGACCGCGCGCAGGGACAGCGTCATGGACACTCCGTCCGGAAGATCCGTCAGTATGGCGGTCACGGTGTCCGTTGTCACGACCCGTCCGGCCGAGGAACCTTCGGTGATCACCCCACCGTAGCTCTCACCGCAGACCGCATCGCATCGCACCGCATTCCCCACCGCAGTGCTCCGCTCCGTCCCACCGGAGGTCTCCGTGGCAACCCTCGACCACCCCGCGCACCCCGCGCAGCCGGCCCGCCCCGAGCGCGCGGTCGACCACACCCAGTCCCTCGAACCGGTACCCGACGAGGCCCGCGACTCGACACCCGCGCACCAGTTCTGGATCTGGGCCGGCGCCAACATCGCGCCGATCAACTGGGTCCTGGGCGCCCTCGGCATCGTGCTCGGCCTGGGACTGGTCGACACCGTACTGGTCCTGATCGTCGGCAACCTGATCGGCATGGGCGTCTTCGGCCTGTTCGTACTGATGGGCCAGCGCACCGGCGTGACCCAGATGGTGCTGGCCCGGGCCGCGTTCGGTCGGCGCGGCGCCTATCTGCCCGCCGCCGTCCAGGGCGTGATCTCCGCCGGGTGGTGCGCGATCAACACCTGGATCGTGCTCGACCTCGTGATGGCCCTCCTCGACAGCGTCGGCTACGAGGGCGGCAACGGCACCAAGGTCGTGGTCGTCCTGGTGGTGATGGCCGTCCAGATCGCGATCGCCGCGTCCGGCTTCGCCGCCATCGCCGGCTTCGAGCGCTGGACCGTACCCGCCACCCTGGTCGTGCTGGCCGCGATGACCGCGGTGGCCTGGACCCGGCTCGACATCGACTGGGGCCACGCGAGCACGTTGAGCGGCGGCGACCGCTGGTCGGCGATGAGCACGGTGATGACCGCGATCGGCGTCGGCTGGGGCATCACCTGGTTCGCCTACGCCTCCGACTACTCCCGCTTCGTGCCGCGCACCACGTCCCGCCGCAAGCTGTACGCGGCCAGCGTGCTGGGCCAGTTCGTCCCCGTGGTCTGGCTCGGCGTGCTCGGTGCGTCACTGGCCACGGTCAACGCCAAGGCCGACCCGGGGCAACTGATCGTCGACTCGTTCGGCCCGCTCGCCATCCCCGTGCTGCTGCTCGTGCTGCACGGGCCGATCGCCACCAACATCCTCAATCTGTACAGCTGTTCGCTCTGTGCGCAGACCCTGGACATCAGGGTCTCGCGGCGCGTGTTGTCCTGCCTGGTGGGCGTGTTCGCCACCGTGTTCACGCTGTTCCTGATCTTCCGGGCGAGCCTGGCGCACACCCTGGACACCTGGCTCGCGGGCATGGTCACCTGGGTCGCGCCGTGGGCCGCGGTGATGCTGGTGCACTTCTACGTCTTCGCCCGACAGCGCGTGGACATCGCCGCGCTGTACGCCGCGCCGCGTCGCGGTCTGCTCGCCGACGTGCGCTGGTCGGCGATCGTCGCGCTGCTGTGCGGCATGGTCGCCACCTGGTGCTTCGAGTACGGCGTCCCCGAGGCGCTGCGCGGTCCGGGCGCCAGGGCGATCGGCAACGTGGACCTGTCGTGGTTGGCGGGCGCGATCGTCGCGGGTGGGCTGTACCTGGTCCTGGGCCGCCACGAGCGCAAGCAGGAGCGGATGCCCGAACCCGCCCGATCGTGAACCCGATCCGATCCCCGAACGATCCCTGGAGCGACCGAACATGCACAGCAGCCTCACCGTGACCGACTGCCGGCTCCTCGACCGAGCCGACCGAGCCGACCGAGCCGACCGGACCGACCGGGTCGACATCGTGGTGACGGACGGCGTCGTCACCGACATCACCCCCGCCGGGACGCGAGCCGTCGCGCCGACCGGTCCGGTCGTGGACGCCGCCGGCGCGCTGGTCACGCCGCCGTACGTCGAGCCGCACATCCACCTCGACACGGCCCTGACCGCCGGCCAACCCCGCTGGAACACCTCCGGCACGTTGTGGGAGGGCATCGAACGCTGGTCCGAGCGCAAGGCGATGCTCACCCGCGAGGACGTACTGGCCCGCGCCGAACAGGTGTTGCGCTGGCAGGTCGCCCACGGCGTACTGCACGTACGCAGCCACTGCGACGTCACCGACCCCGAACTCACCGCGCTGCACGCCCTGATCGAACTGCGCGAGCGGGTACGGGATGTGCTCGACCTCCAGGTGGTGGCGTTTCCCCAGGAGGGCATCGTGTCCTTCGACGGCGGGGAGGCGCTGATGGAGCGGGCGGTGGCCGCCGGGGTGGACGTGATCGGGGCCATCCCGCACTTCGAGGACACCCGCGAGGACGGTGTGCGGTCGTTGGAGATCGCCTTCGAACTCGCCGAGCGACACGGCCTGATGGTGGACGTGCACTGCGACGAGATCGACGACGAGCAGTCCCGATTCGTCGAGGTGGTCGCCACACTGGCCCGGCGCGGCGGCCTCGGCTCCCGGGTGACGGCCAGTCACACCACCGCGATGGGCTCGTACAACGGCGCGTACAGCCGCAAGTTGCGCCGGATCGTGGCCCGTTCGGGCATCAACCTGGTGAGCAACCCGATGGTGAACCTGACCCTCCAGGGCCGCTTCGACGACTACCCCAAGCGCCGCGGCCTGACCCAGGTCAAGGAAATGTCGGCGGCCGGCGTCAATGTGGCATTCGGCCACGACGACGTGATGGACCCGTGGTTCCCCCTGGGCACGGCCAACCCGATCCAGGTGGCCCACGCCGGCATCCTGGCCGCGCAGCTGTCCGGGCAGGCGGAAATCGACGAGGCGTTCGCGATGGTCACGACGCGGGCCGCCGGGGTCCTGGACCTGGGCGAGCGATATGGCGTCGCGATCGGCCGCCCGGCCAACTTCCTGCTCCTGCCCGCCGATTCCCCCTTCGACGTCCTCCGCCGCCAGGTGCGCCCGAGCCACGTGATCTCGCGGGGCCGGGTGGTGGCGGAGACCCCGGCCGCGCCGACGCGGCTGACGTGGCCGGGACGGGAGGCGGAGGAGGTGGACTTCGGGCGACGCTGACATATGGTCCGGCGCACACGGCGAACTCAGGGCACCTCCACCATGATCACGCAATGCATCGATTCGGCGTCGACGCGTGAGTTTCGGCCACTAGCATGGCGATGGGATTACGGGCCGAGATGAGCCGAAATGCGCTCGCGCACGGTAATTCCCGCTGTGACGCAGAACGTTCTTGCCGGGGTGGGACGTTCGCCGAGACACTGAAATCGTGTGCGGAGGAACGAAAGACGATGGAAGAAATCGAGTCGGCCACGCCTGCCCTGTGCCGTCTGCAACTCGGCGCGGAACTACGCCGGTTGCGTCGAGGCGCCGGCCTGAAATCCAGTCAGGTGGCAAGGCGACTCATGTGGAGCCCGTCGAAGGTGACCCGACTGGAGTACGGGGACAACGTCGTCGTCGAACCGGATGACGCGGCGATGCTGTGTGGTCTCTACAAGGCCGATGCCGCGACAAGGTCGCTGCTGATCGACTACTCCCTGGTGACCAAGACGAAGCAGGATCGATGGGCATCGGCCTGGGAGCACCCCACGGTCCAGCCGACCGTCCATGCCTTCCTCGGACTGGAGGCCTCGGCGACTGTAGTGCGTGACTACGAATCGGATTACGTGCCGGGGCTGCTGCAAACGGAAGCCTACGCAAGGGCGATTCACCGGACCGAGTTGAGGAATTACAGCTCGGAAGAGATCGAGCTGCGAGTCGCCGCCCGGATTGCCCGGCAGGCAGTGTTGTATCGAGCGGAAGCGCCCCTGGAACTCTTCGTAATCCTCAGCGAGTCGGTATTGCGTCGCCGTGGAGGGGATTCGACGGTGACGGCCGAGCAGCTCAAACACATCGCCGAGGTCTCGACGTTGCGGAACGTCCACGTGCAGGTGGTGCCGTTCAGCCTGGGGATTCACATCGGCATGAGCGGCCCATTCACCATCCTCCGGTTCGCTAGGGCATCGCTTGCGAGGCCGATCGTCTACTTGGAAAGCATGGCCGCAAGTTGGGTCGCCGCTCGGGACGGCATCGTCGACACCTACGAGCAAAACTTCCGCGAGCTCCAAGTTCTTGCTCCGGGGCCCCAAGAAGCCCGGGACATGATCCACGAGGCGATCAAGGAGATCTGATTCATGACCACGAGCGAATGGTTCAAGTCCACTTACAGCAACCCGGATGTGAACTGCGTCGAGGGAGCCCGTTCTCCCGGCCGCGCCATCTCCATACGCGACTCCAAGGACCCAGCCCAGGGCGCCTTCCTCTTCCACGAAGCCACCTGGACCCCCTTCCTGGCCGCCCTGAAGACCACCGAGCCTCCGCTCCGCGCCTAGGTGTATTACCCACGGAGGTTGGTGACGGATTGCATGGTGGGTTGATCTTGAACGAGTGAGGGCCTTTCGGGTTCGGTGTGGATTGCGACATCTGCACCGACCAACGAAAGGCCCTCATGCCCCACCGTAATGCACCCCTGACCGAGACCGGACGCCTGCGCCTGGCCCGTTGCGTCGTCGACGACCGATGGCCCCTGCGACGCGCGGCCGAACGCTTCCAGGTGTCGGTGACCACCGCCGCCCGATGGGCCGCCCGCTACCGCGAATCCGGCGAGGCCGGGATGGCCGACCGCTCCTCCAGGCCGCACCGCAGCCCACGCAGGACCCCGACCCGCACCGAACGCCGCATCGTCAAGGTCCGCGTCCTGCGCCGCTGGGGACCCGCCCGGATCGCGTACCTCCTCGGCCTGAACCCGGCGACCGTCCACCGCGTCCTGACCCGCTACGGCCTCGCCCGCCTGGCCCACCTCGACCGGGCGACCGGCCGGGTGATCCGCCGCTACGAACACGCCGCCCCGGGCGACCTGGTCCACGTCGACATCAAGAAACTCGGCAACATCCCCGACGGCGGCGGCCACAAGGCCCTCGGCCGCGCCGCCGGACGCAAGACCCGCTCCGGCGCCGGATACGCCTACCTCCACAACGCCGTCGACGACCACTCCCGCCTCGCCTACACCGAAATCCTCACCGACGAGAAGAAGGAGACCGCCGTCGGATTCTGGGCCAGGGCACACGCCTACTTCGCCTCGTGCGGCATCACCGTCCGACGCGTCCTCACCGACAACGGCTCCTGTTACAAGTCGTATGCCTGGCGCGACTCCCTTGCGGCACAAGGGATATCGCACAAGCGCACGCGCCCGTATCGGCCGCAGACCAACGGCAAGGTCGAACGCTTCAACCGCACCCTCCTCGACGAATGGGCCTACGCGCAGCCCTACCGCACCGAGACGGAGCGACGCGAAGCCTTCCCCGCCTGGCTCCACTCCTACAATCACCACCGCGGACACACCGCACTCAAGGGCCAACCACCCGCAAGCCGCGTCACCAACCTCACGGGTGAATACAGAAACACCGTTTTACGACGTTGCGTTCGCGGTACGCCTGCCGGTCGAACGCCGGGGGGCGCCCGCCGGCTCGACCCCGACGGCGACGAGACGATTCGCCCGTTGATCGGCCCGTTCGGGGATCACCACCCGAACCCCCGCCGCCCGCAACCGGGCACGGATGGCCCGCGAGGAGTACGCCCGATCCGCGATCAACCGGGTCGGCCGCACCCGCGGCCGACCCGGACCGAGCCGCCGCACGCGAATCCCGGCGAGCACGGCGTCCAACGCCGGCGCGCCCCCCGCCTGCCCCGGGGTGACCACGATCGACAACGGCAACCCCCGCCCGTCCACCGCGAGATGCAGCTTGGTGGTCAGGCCGCCCCGCGAGCGGCCGAGACCCTCGCGGCCCGCATGATTCGGGCCCGACGCCGCACGCCCCACGTCGCCCGGTTCGTCCCCGTCCGCAACCCCTTTTTCCGCGCCCCGGCCGCGTGCTGGTGCGCGCGGACGACCGTCGAGTCCACCGACACCGACCAGTCGACCCGACCGACCGCGTCGTCCCGCACCCGCACGTGCTCCAACAAGGCGGCCCACGTCCCGTCCGCCTCCCACCGCGAGTACCGCTCGTACACCGTCTGCCAAGGCCCGTACCGCGCCGGAACATCCCGCCACGGGGCACCGGTCCGCAACCGCCACAACGCCCCGTCGATCACCTGCCGATGATCACGCCACGGCAGACCACGACCGTCCACCTCCGGCAACAACGGCTCGATCCGAGCCCACGCCGCATCCGTCGACCCACCCCGAGACACCACAAGATCATTATCAGACAGGCCTTAGTCTGCGGTGCATGACGGATGAGTACAGACGTTGGTCTGCGGAGCAGCGGTTCGAAAGCCTGCTGGAGCAGTTGGCGCCGCTGGACCTGGGCGGATGGCGGATGGCGGAGGTTTCGTCCGTTCTGGGCGGCCTGGGGTGGCGGTTGCTCGCCACGGGGCCGAACGGCGGGCAGGCGGACCCGGTCCGGGGTCGGCTGGAGGGGGTGCGGTGGCGGTTGGACGATCCGCCGGGCGGCCCCAGGCAGGGGGTCGGCGTCGTGGCCGTCGACGAATTCGATGCCGACCAGGCGATCTCCCTGGAGTTCAACCTGAGTTACGGCATCCGGTACAGCGACGCGGTGGAATTCGTACAGACGGCCTGGGAGCTGACCGAGGACATCCTGGGCGCACCGCCGATGGTGTGCGCCGGGCCCGGCCCGACCATGCTCTGGCGTCGCCCGGGTACCAGCCTGGCCGTGCGGTTGCACGGGGACAGCGCGATCATGGCGATGCTGAACACCACGTTCGACAACGACGCCGCCGGTCTGCCGCATGGGATCTGGCGCGCCGCCGCGCCGATCGACCTGCGCTCCCCCGAGCCGCGCCCGACCCCGCCTCGGACGTGGGAGCGAGTACGTACGCAGCTCGCCATCGCGTTGCGTGCCCTGTGCACGGACGCACCGCGCATCCCCGCCGAGTTCATCCTCCATCTGCAATCCGGCCGCGACCGACTCCGACGTGTCAGCGCCTGGAACGACGGAGTCGACCTGTGGATCGAGGCGTCCGACCACGGCGACCCGATGGCCGATCCCGACCGGTTCGTGCAATTCGGTTGGCCCCGGGCCGACTTGCTGTGCGAACAGCGCTTCCCCAACGCGTTGCGCCACCCCGAACACGCCGACACTGCGGCGACCATGCTCGTGAACGCGATCGAGAGCATGGGCGTGAAGGTGGACGATCTCGCCTACCAGGGAACCGTCACCGGACGCCGCCTGTCCCTCGAACTCGAGCTCCCCGACCTGGCATTGCTGCGCGTCGTCGACCCGGACGACTGACCGGGACCCCGTACGCGGCGGCGAGCGTGGTCGCCGGCCGGTGTCACCCGTGTGGCCGATCGTACAACGCCCACGGCCGCGCATCCGGGGCCCGTTCTCACAGGCCCCTGCCCGCCACGCCCTAAGCTTGACTCTGTCGGTGATCTTGGTGATTCCCGGTGCGGCAGCCTGATCATCGGGCATGCTCGGGCTGTTCGTGGCTCCCGCCCGAACAGACCCCGCCGCACCTGCCGCGGCCACCCCGGCGGCGCGGCCGTTCTCCCGGCTTCGGCGAAGTCGCGTCAGGAATGCTGTTGTTGCGTGAAATAGGGGGCCAGGATGGACACGATCACAACGCTGCTCCCGGGTGGCCGGGACGCGCTCGTGATGGCTTGGATATCGATGCGCGCGGTCGTGCTGGTCGTGGAGTGATCGGCCGCATCTCGCAACTGGGAGGGAAAGCGCGCCGGAACGAGGCCCTCGGCCCAGAATTCCGCGTACAGACTCACGCGCGACGGCAGGATCGCGTCGATGCGGCATGCCGGTTCGTGGCCGATCGGCGTGGAGGGGGCGTCGACGGCGGATGACGCGGGTGCGGGACACGGGGGCGTACCCGGATTCACGGAGGCCGGCCCGTTCCGTGCCCAGCCGGCGGCTTCCAGCGCGACGGCAACGACCGTCGCGTTCTCCGCCTGGGGACCGTCGAGCACATAGGCGCGCACCACCTCGCGTTCGCAGTTGACGTCGCTCCAGCCGTCCGGGTGCCACAGCCCCCGATCGCGGAACGAGGCGCCGCACACGTCCGACACCGCCTCCGCATGCGGCCGGGCGCGCCCGCCCATGGCCTGTTCCAGCGTCGTGTACGCGGCTTCGAGGTCCCCCACGGCCGTCCGCTGGGCCGCACGAACCTTGGGAGCGTTGGCCACCTTGTCGATGTCGGCCCGATCCGGAGGCTCTCCGTTGTAGACGAGCAGGAAGACGACCAACCCGATGAGAGCGAGTATCACCAGAAAGACCGATACCACCGCGCCCAGGAACCACTTGGCCAGACGCTTCGCCACGGTATTCACGGCCCCATGGTGGCTCATGGCCGGGCCCCGGGACCATGGAGAAACAGGTCCGATCCGGTTTGTCTGCCTCTAAGCTTGACTCTGTCGGTGATCTTGGTGATTCCCGGTGCGGCAGCCTGATCATCGGGCATGCTCGGGCTGTTCCGAGGGCCGAATGAGTTCGAGGTGTCTGTTGTCCCTCCGCCCTGTCCCGGTGAGCAGGTCCCTTCTCTGACCGCGCAGGTCGCGCGGGCGAGCAACCCGGGCGGTACGACGGCGATATGGGTGCGGGACCGCCTCGACGGGTTGTGGAACGACGAGGACTTCGCCGACTGGTACCCAGCGGCGTCACTGCCGCGACCACAGCCGGGCGTCCGAAGAACTCGAACGGGGGAAGACGGTTTCCCCGCGATCCACAATCCAAGATCATGTCCGGTGCGCCGTGAAACGAGCGCACACCGACCGAACTCGCCGGAAACGGCAACGAGACACTCAGGAATTTTCGATGCGTACTTTGATCAGCACCGCCTTCGTCTCGCTCGACGGCGTCGTGGAGGGCCCGGGCGGGGAGCCCGGCTACCGCAACTCCGGATGGACCTTCAAGGACATCGAGTTCCTCCCCGAGGCGTTCGAGATCAAGGGCCGGGAACAGCGGGAAGCCGCGGCGATGATGATGGGCCGGGGCAGCTATCAGGCGTTCAGCGCGGTGTGGCCGGAGATGTCCGACTTCGCCGACTACAAGGTGATGCCGAAGTACGTCGTCTCCACCACGTTGTCCGAGGGCGACCTGGTGTCGAACTGGGGCGAGACCACGATCTTGCGCTCGCTCGAGGACGTCGCCGCGCTGAAGCAGACCGACGGCGGTCCGATCATCGTGCACGGAAGCGCCACGTTGAACCAGGCCCTGTCGGACGCCGACCTGATCGACCGCTACCACCTGCTTGTGTTCCCGCTCCTGCTCGGCGCAGGCAAGCGCCTGTTCAGCGCCACGGACAAGGACACCCAGAAGCTGAAGCTGGTCGAGCACGAGGCGTACGCCAACGGTGTGCAGAAGAACGTCTTCGACGTCGTCCACTGACCGAGGTTCCACGGTCACCGCCGCCAGACCGCGCGCGATCCGGATCGCCTCGCGAACATGCCCGCGGGCGGTCCGGCCCGGTGCGCGCGGACATCCGGGAAAGGGTGACGTGTTCTGTCACTATTGGCGTGGATGATCAATGGCATGAGTCAGAAAACGTCGCTTCCGAACAGCGCTCGGAATGCCTCCCAGGAACGCCCGCTCGTGGGCCGAATCGCACTCGTGGCCGGGGCCACCCGCGGCGCCGGGCGTGCCCAAGCCGTCGAACTCGGGCGGGCCGGGGCCACCGTCTATGTCACCGGACGCACCACCCGCACGCAGAACAGCGAGGTCGGCCGGGCGACGGAGACCATCGAGGAGACCGCGGAACTCGTCACCGCGGCCGGCGGCACGGGCATCGCCGTCCCCACCGACCACCTGGACGAGGAGCAGGTCCGCTCCCTCGTCCGGCGGATCGACCAGGAGCAAGGGCGGCTCGACATCCTCGTCAACGACCTCTGGGGTGGCGAACACCTCCTCGTCGCCTCGGTCTTCGGCAAGAAGAGCTGGGAGACCCCGCTCGCCGACGGCCTGCGTATCCTGGATCTCGGTGCCCGCTCGCACGTGATCACCGCGGCGCTCGTGCTGCCGCTCCTGATCCGCTCGGACGCGCCGCTGCACGTGGAGATCACCGACGGCACCGCGGTCTCCAACCGCCGCTACCGCGAGAACATGTACTACGACCTCGCCAAGAACGCCCCGATCCGGCTCGCCTTCGGGCTGGGCCAAGAACTGGCGCAGTACGGTGGCACGGCGGTCGCCGTCTCGCCGGGGTTCATGCGCTCGGAGCAGATGCTCGCCCACTTCGGCGTGACCGAGGAGAACTGGCGCGACGCCATCGCCCGGGAACCGGCCTTCGCGATCGCCGAGTCCCCGTACTTCCTCGCCCGCACGGTCGCCGCCCTGGCCGCCGACCCGGACCGGGCCGAACGCTGGAACGGCAGGTCCACCTCCAGCGGGGAACTCGCCAGGATCTACGGCGTCCGTGACGTGGACGGCAGCCGGCCGGACGCCTGGGCGTACTTCGAGGACGTGACCCACGGCGGGAAGGACGCCTCGGCGGACGACTACCGCTGATCCTGCGGCTCCGTCCCGTACAGCGCGGCAAGGGCGAGTGCGCGCTCGCGGAAACGGGCGCGCAGGCCCGCCGGCGCCGGCACCTCCACGTCGGCGCCGAGCCTGCTCAGCTGGTCGAAGGCGACATCCGGTGACTCCGCCGGCAAGTCGAGCGTCACCAGCCCGGTGGCGTCCGGCTCGCTCGCGCCGGCCAACGCCTCCTCGACACCGGCCTCGTCGACCACGGCGGGCAGGCGGCGCAGCCCCTGCTCCGTCAGGCGCACCGTGACGCTCGTGCGCAGCAGGGTCCGGGCGAACCCGGCCGCGTGCGTCGCCCAGTGCGCGGCCAGGTCGAAAGCCGCATCGCGCACGAACGGTTCCGGCGCGCCGGGAGCCAGTGCCGTGACACGGTCGACGCGGTAGGTACGCCAGGCCCCGTCACGGCTCGCCCCGTCGGCCGGGTGCCGGGCCACGAGGTACCAGAAGCCCGCTTTGAGGACGAGCCCGTACGGCTCGACCACACGGGACACGGTGGAGGGCGGCGAGCCGTCGCGGCCCGGCCGCGCATAGGCCAGTTCGACAGTGCGGTCGGACCACACGGCGCGGGCCAGTTCCGGCAGCAGTGCGGGCGTGCACGGCTCCCGAAACCAGGCCGGCGCATCGAGATGGAACCGGCGCACCGACGACTCGGCCGCCGCCCGCACCGACGGGAGCAGGGTGGCCGTCAACTTCAGGCGGGCGCTGTCCGCCGCATCCGACAACCCCAGATCCTGTAGCGCCGTGGGCAGACCGGAAAGGAACAGCGTCTCCGCCTCCGAGGGGTGCAGTGTGGCGAGTCGGGTTCGGTAGCTCGGTGCCAGGTGGTACCCGCCCACTCGGCCGCGCTCCGACCTGACGGGGATGCCGGCCTCCTGCAACGCCTGGACGTCGCGGATCACCGTGCGCTCGGAGACGTCAAACTCGCGGGCGATGGCGGAGGCGGTCAGGCCGGGGCTCAACTGGATGAGCAACGCCATACGGATCAGGCGGGCGGCACGCATGGCCCAATGATCGTGGAAGCCGCCCCCGATACGGCGTCCGGTGGACGGATTCGGCCCGCCGCACCCGCCGTTCGCGGGATCGGCCGGAGCGGGTGGCCTCTCGGCTCCCACCGGGCCGCGAACCACCCGAGTACCGCTCCCGGAGTACCGCCTTCACATCCCACGTGCAGGTCCGGGAATTCGTGAACCGGGGGCAATACGCGCCGACCGTTCAGCCCACGGTGTGATGTGCTCGCGCAACTCGCTTACTGCCGTGACGTTTTGGTATGTCGTCATGGTTCAGGCGAGGTCGTACAGGGGCCAACGGCTCGCTGTGGGCCGATGTGGGCGGTCACGTCGTAGCGTCGGTGCTCGCTTGCGTGCGCCGGGAGTCGCGAGATGTCGATCGGACCATGCCAGCGCCGCGTCGGACCGAGTCCGCCTGCGAGGCGGGTGTCCATGACGCGGGACCGGAGGTCAGCGGCGTCCCGCCTTGATGGCGTCGACCACGTCTTTCGCCTCTTTGAGACTCGCGCCGGTGGTCTCCCGGTGGACCTTGATCGCCTCCATGGTCCTGCCCTCGTCCACGAGCGCCCGGACCTGGGCGAGTTCCGATTCGTCCTCCTCGATGCCGAGGTGACGCAGGATCAGATCGAGTTTCCGCTCCACCCGGACGAGCCGGCTCTCCACGGTGCGATCGGCGCCGAACATCATGCCCCGGAGTCTAGCCAGAAACTGCAACGGTGTTTGTCCGTCGGGGTGGGAGCCGGAACTGTGGGTCTTGGCCGCGGGCTTCGTCGCCGGTCACCACGGATGCCGAGTCTCGCCGGTCGCCGTCGTGGGTGCGCGGCTGACCGGTGCTCACCGTCAGTCCTCGATGTCCTCCAGCTTCCGGGCGATGCGTTCGAGGGCGCCGAGGTCCTCGGGCGGGAGCCGGTCGATGAAGTGGCGTCGCACCGAGGCGACATGCGCCGGGGCGGCGTTTTCGAGCGTCTCCAGGCCGTGGTCGGTGAGAATGAGGAAGCATCCTCTGCCGTCCGCCGGGTCGGGTGCCCGTCGCAGGAGACCGCGCGCTTCCATCCTGGTGGCGTGCCGGGAGAGCCGGCTGCGGGACCATCGCATCTTGGCGGCCTGTTCCCGCAGGGTGCTGGTGTGGTCGGGCCGCTCCGACAACGTGCTGAGCACCTCGTAGTCGGGCTCGGAGAGTCCGACCGCGGCCAGGTCACGCGCCGTGGCGGCCTGCACGGCGACCACCATGCGCCGGTAGGCCCGCCACGCCCGCTCTTCGTCCGGGTTCAGCCAGCGCACATTCTCAGCCGAGGACTTCTTTGACATGTAATCAATCTAGCGGTTATTTTCATTTCCATGTCAACGAATACGGCGCGTGTCCTCGTCCTGGTGTGCAGCACCCGACCCGGCGCCCTCGGCCCGGCGGTCGGCACGTGGTTGATGGAGACGATCACGCCTCGCGCCGGGGAACTCGACGTCGAACTCGTGCCCATCGCCATCGGCGACCTCGAACTGCCCTTCCTGGACGAAGAGGAGCATCCGTCGTCGGGTCTCCACGCGCACGAACACACCAGACGATGGAGCGCGCTCGTGGACGCCGCGGACGGCTTCATAGTGGTGACGCCGGAGTACAACCACGGAATGCCGGCGACTCTGAAAAACGCGCTCGACTACCTCGGTCGCGAATGGGCATGGAAACCGATCGGCTTCATCAGCTACGGGAACACCTCCGCGGGCACGCGCTCGGTCCAGCACGCCAAGCAGGTGGTGACCACACTGCGCCTGGTGCCGTTGGGGCGCACGGTCGCGATACGCATCGGTGACGCGGTCGAAGACGGACGGATCCGCCCGAGCGCCACCCTCGCCGCCGCGGCCGTCGGTGTCCTGGACGAACTGGTCCGGATCGCCCACGCCCTACGTCCGATGCGCGAAGGGGCACGCCCCGACCTGCGGCCCGGCCCGTTGCCGGGTTCCTACCTGAGGCGGCTGACGCCTGATGACGCTCCCGAGGTCACGGTGGTGCAGCGGTGTTGCTGGGTGGACGAGGCCCTCGCCAACGACACCCTGGCCATCCCGGCCCTGCACGAGTCACCGGAGCAGATAGGCGAGTGGCTGGCGACCTGGCACGCCATGGGATTGTGGCGGGATGGCCGGCTGCTGGGCATGGTGCGGGCCCGACGTGTCGACACCGACTGGCACCTGGGCCGCCTCGGCGTCGTACCCGACCTGCGGGGCCGGGGACTGGGCCGTTGGCTGTTGCGCACCGCCGAAGCCGCGGCCGAGCCGAGCTGCCGCCGCCTCGTGCTGCACACCGGCGTCCACAGCCGGCGGAACATCGCCCTCTACCAGGGCGAGGGATACCAGTCGGCGTCACACACCGACGATGACGGAACCGCCCGCCTCACCAAGGACATAACCCCGCCGGCCGTAGCGTAGACCCCGCCCGCCGGCGAGCGATGTTCGACCAGGTCACGGCTCGAATCGCGGGCCGTTCCGGTCGAGTCGCGCCCCGGGCCGGTGTCCGCGCCCACCTGATCGCGCTGCCATCGAACGTCGAGCGCAAGAACCGCAGGCAGCCGGCCGAACAGCCCGATCACGCCCGCCCCGGACCGATGCAGCGGCTGCCGGGCACGCACATCGGGACGCCGACGCCATCCGGGCGTGCTCAGCGGGAGTGCAACGGCAGTACACCGGCACCGCAGGACACGTCGAGAACTCCCGGGTCGGAGCTTTACCGGCCTACGCCACCAGCCGCGGAAGGGTACTGATCGACCGCCGGCCCCACCTGCCCGAGCACCCCTGGCGTGGTGATCCCGAACGCCGTCACGCTGCCGGGATACCCGACAACGTACGGTTCGCGACCAAGCCCCGCCTGGCCCAGGAGCCAGGTCCGCAACCGGACCTCGTGGCACCGACACATCACCCTCGCCATGCTCGCCCTGATCTTCCGTGCAGCCATCGCCGCAGGTCAGGCCGCCCACAACCGGCCGGCCGAACCCACCACTTGGCCCGCAACCTCGAACCGCTCCCGCCGACCGTCCCGGAGATCCGTCGGCCTCTCGCGATCGTCTTCGGCCCACCGGGCCGGTCGGCGACCGGGCTGCTGCACAGGTCCACTTGGCGCAGACGCCACCAGACACCAGCCCGGCACAGCCACGAAACCAGCCGGCCGGGCCGGGGCGGGCCGGGCCGGGCCGGGTGCTTGCGGCAGGCGTTGCGTTTCGGTCGGGAGGTCGGGGCTGACCAGAGCCGCGGAGCGGGCCGCCGCCGGCGTGCGGGGCTCCGAGACTTGGGGCTCGCGGCGAGGAGTGGGCTCTGCTCGGCGAAAACCGGCCGGCAGCGGGGGCAGGGGAGGGCTCGGGTCGGGTTTGCCGGGGTGCCTTCCCGGGTGGGTCGGGCGTGTGCGGCGGGCGTTTGCGCTGTGGTCGGGTTGCGGGGCTGGTCAGAGTCGTCTGGCCGGCCGCCGCCAGCGTGCGGGGCTCCAAGACACAAAGCCCCGACGAGAATTGCGCATTGCTCGGCGGAAACCCGGCAGGCAGCGGCGGGCGGGAGGGGGCTCGGGTCGGGTTTGCCGGGGTGGCTTCCCGGGTGGGTCGGGCGTGTGCGGCGGGCGTTTGCGCTGTGGTCGGGTTGCGGGGCTGGTCAGAGTCGTCTGGCCGGCCGCCGCCAGCGTGCGGGGCTCCAAGACACAAAGCCCCGACGAGAATTGCGCATTGCTCGGCGGAAACCCGGCAGGCAGCGGCGGGCGGGAGGGGGCTCGGGTCGGGTCCGCCGGGGTGGCTTCCCGGGTGGGTCGGGCGTGTGCGGCGGGCGTTTGCGCTGTGGTCGGGTTGCGGGGCTGGTCAGAGTCGTTTGGCCGGCCGCCGCCAGCGTGCGGGGCTCCAAGACACAAAGCCCCGACGAGAGTTGCGCTTTGGTCGGCGGAAACCCGGCCGGCAGCGGGAGGCGGGCGAGGGGTCGGGTTGGGTCTTCCGGGGAGCCTTGCCGAGTGGATCCGGCGTGCTTCGGGGGGAGTGGGGTTCGAAGCCGGATCGCGATGGGTGGTTCGAAGCCTTGAGTTTCGGTGACCTGCGGTTTTGCGTGGTCGGGGCGGAGAATCGGGTGTCGAGTGCCGGTTTCGTGCACCTCGGCCTCCTCAACGCTGGCGGAGAGATCGAAACTGCCCGATCGAGTCGGTTTCGCGCGCTTCGGCCTGACGCAGACCGGCGAGGACGACCGAAACTGCCCAGTGAGGGCCGGTGGGGGCCGAACCCGGATCCCGAGGCACCCGAAACGGCTCTCCTTCCGCTCCGACCTGCGGTTTTATCTTGCTTCGGCGCTGCGACACCCAACGCCGTCCGGGTTCAGAAGCCTTCGTCACTCACAAGCTCACTGCACACAGAAACGCCCCGGCCACTCGCAAAGGCCCCCGGCGAGCCCGACCCGACCCCGCTCCCCTCCCCGCCGCTGCCAGCCAGCCCTTCCGCCGAGCAATGCGCAACTCTCGTCGAGGCTTTGGGTCTTGGAGCCCCGCACGCTGGCGGCGGCCGGCCAAACGACTCTGACCAGCCCCGCACCGGTGCCACCCGGCCGAGGCGCAGCGCCTGCCGCACACGCCCGACCCACCCGGGAAGCCACCTCGGCGGACTCGACCCGAGCCCCCTCCTGCCCGCCGCTGCCAGCCAGCCCTTCCGCCGAGCAATGCGCAACTCTCGTCGAGGCTTTGGGTCTTGGAGCCCCGCACGCTGGCGGCGGCCGGCCAAACGACTCTGACCAGCCCCGCACCGGTGCCACCCGGCCGAGGCGCAGCGCCTGCCGCACACGCCCGACCCACCCGGGAAGCCACCTCGGCGGACTCGACCCGAGCCCCCTCCTGCCCGCCGCTGCCAGCCAGCCCTTCCGCCGAGCAATGCGCAACTCTCGTCGAGGCTTTGGGTCTTGGAGCCCCGCACGCTGGCGGCGGCCGGCCAAACGACTCTGACCAGCCCCGCACCGGTGCCACCCGGCCGAGGCGCAGCGCCTGCCGCACACGCCCGACCCACCCGGGAAGCCACCTCGGCGGACTCGACCCGAGCCCCCTCCTGCCCGCCGCTGCCAGCCAGCCCTTCCGCCGAGCAATGCGCAACTCTCGTCGAGGCTTTGGGTCTTGGAGCCCCGCACGCTGGCGGCGGCCGGCCAAACGACTCTGACCAGCCCCGCACCGGTGCCACCCGGCCGAGGCGCAGCGCCTGCCGCACACGCCCGACCCACCCGGGAAGCCACCTCGGCGGACCCGACCCGAGCCCCCTCCTGCCCGCCGCTGCCAGCCAGCCCTTCCGCCGAGCAATGCGCAACTCTCGTCGAGGCTTTGGGTCTTGGAGCCCCGCACGCTGGCGGCGGCCGGCCAAACGACTCTGACCAGCCCCGCACCGGTGCCACCCGGCCGAGGCGCAGCGCCTGCCGCACACGCCCGACCCACCCGGGAAGCCACCTCGGCGGACCCGACCCGAGCCCCCTCCCGCCCGCCGCTGCCAGCCAGCCCTTCCGCCGAGCAATGCGCAACTCTCGTCGAGGCTTTGGGTCTTGGAGCCCCGCACGCTGGCGGCGGCCGGCCAAACGACTCTGACCAGCCCCGCACCGGTGCCACCCGGCCGAGGCGCAGCGCCTGCCGCACACGCCCGACCCACCCGGGAAGCCACCTCGGCGGACCCGACCCGAGCCCCCTCCCGCCCGCCGCTGCCAGCCAGCCCTTCCGCCGAGCAATGCGCAACTCTCGTCGGGACTCCGGGTCTTGGAGCCCCGCACGCTGGCGGCGGCCGGCCAGTCGACTCTGACCAGCCCCAACCCTCGGCCACAGCGCGACGCCCGCCGCAAGCGCCCGACCCACTCGGGAAGCCACCCCGGCGGACCCCACCCGAGCCCCCTCCAGCCCGCCGGGTTTTCCGCCGAGCAACGCACCCGCCTTGTCGGGAGCATCGGGTTTCGGAGCCCCGCACGCCGGCAGCGGCCGGCCAAACGACTCTGACCCGCCCCGCGCCGGTGCCACCCGGGCGAGGCGCAGCGCTTGTCGCGCACGCCCGGCCCATGCGGGAAGGCACCCGGCGGACGCGACCGCGCCGCCCTCTCCGCCCGCCGCTGCCGGTCGGGTTTCGCCTTGTCTATTGGGTGAGTTGGGCTTGGAAGATGGCGGGGTTGAAGTATGCCTTGGCTTCGCGGATCAAGCCGGTGGTGTCGTCGAGGTCGTAGATGTTGATGCCGGACCAGTTGACGGGTTTGCCGTCCGGGGTGACGGCGGCGCCGTACCAGGTGACGGCGACGTGGTTGCCGACGGTGTGGGCTTGGGTGGGGGTCAGGCCCAGGAAGGGGTGGAAGTTGGGTATGACGGAGGCGATGAAGGTGCGGATGGCGGTGCGTCCGGTGATCGGCGGAGTGCCGATGGGGTCGTGGAAGACGCCGTCTTCGGCGAAGGCGGCGGCCCAGGTGTCGGCATCGCCGTCCTGGGAGGCGCGGAAGAACTGGAGGACGGCGGGGGGCATTGCCGGGAAGGTCATGATGGGATCCTTGTTGGTTGTTGGTTGTTGGTTGTTGGTTGTTGGTTGTTGGTTGTTGGTTCTGGCTTGTGGCTTGTGGCTTGCGGATCATGTGGCGGTGGGCGCGCGGTGGTCTGCCCCGTGGAGTGGGGAGGCCGGGCGGTGTTCGGGGGCCTCACCGTGTTGTGGTCGTCGGTTGGGGAGCGGGCGGCTTCGCCGGGGCTCGGGTCCTTCCGGGGCGGTGTGAGGCGACGTGGATGAGCAGCACGATGGTTGCGGCGAGTGCGGTGAGGGCGCAGATGCCTGGCCAGCCCAGTCGGGTATAGGTGTGGATGCCCAGCCAGGAGCCCGCGCTGCCGCCGAGGAACGAGCAGGTCATGTACGCGGTGTTGAGCCGGCTGCGCGCTTCCGGGCGCAGCGCGAAGATGCGGGCCTGGTTGGCGACTTGGCCGCATTGGATGGCGACGTCCAGCAGGAGCAGGCCGGCCGCCAGGGAGATGAGTCCGATGACGCCGGCGAGGGTTCCGAGGATCAGGATCGCGGCGGCGGCGAGGGTGGCCAGTGCGCAGGCGAGGTTCACGCGGGCGGGGCCGTGGTGGTCGACCAGGCGTCCGGCGGCCGGTGCGTAGAACATGCCGGCGGCGCCGATCAGGGCCAGTAGTCCGACGGTCTGGGTGTCCAGGTCGTAGCGGGGGCCGGTGACCAGCAGGGCGAGTGCGGTCCAGACGGCGCTGAAAGCGCCGAAGAGGATGGCCTGGTAGAGCGCGGAGCGGCGCAGGGCGGGCTCGGTACGCAGCATGCGCAGGGTGTCCGCGAGCAGTGTCGGGTAGCTCTCGTGCCCGGACGCGGCGGTGGCCGGGAGGGCGCGAGCGAGGACGACTGCCAGGAGCGCGGTGAGTGTGGCGGCGATCAGGTACGGCGCGCGCCAGCCCAGGTGTTCGCCGGCGATGCCGCCGAAGGTGCGGGCGAGCAGGATTCCGCCGATCAGGCCGCCTTGCAGGGTGCCGATGATTCGGCCCCGGTGCTCGGGGGCGACCAGGCCCGCGGCCATCGGCAACAGCACCTGGGGGACGACGGTGGCGATGCCGACCGCGGTGCCGGCGGCGAGGAGTACGCCGAACGCGGGGGCGAGGCCCGCGACGAGCAGCGCACACGAGGTCACCGCGAGCAACGTGGTGATCAGCGGCCGGCGCGGCAGTCGGTCGCCGAGGGGGACCAGCAGGAAGATCCCGAGCGCGTAGCCGAGTTGGGTCAGCGTCGCCACCGCCGCCGCCGTGCCGGGGGTGAGGTCGAGGCCGTCCGCGACGAGCGGGCCGAGGGCCTGCGGGAAGTACACGTTGGCCACCGAGACGCCGCAGGCCAGGGCCATCAGCAGGGACAGTCGCCGGCGCGGCTCGCCGGACGGTGAGGACTGATCGGTCGGGGACATCACATTCCTCCAAACGAACGAACCAGATAGTTCGGAAGCTCGTAGGAGAGCCTTGCACGCCGCCGCGCGCTCGTCAAACGAACCGGTTCCTTACAATCGCTCCATGGCCTACGACTCTGCGGCAACCAAGGAACGCATCCTGGCGGCGGCGACCGCCGAATTCGCCGCGCACGGCGTCGCCGGCGCACGGGTGGATCGCATCGCAGCCCAGGCCGAGGCCAACAAGCGGGCCATCTACGAGTACTTCGGCGACAAGCAGCAGCTCTTCGCCGCCGTCCTCGAACGCCTCATGGCCGACCTCGCCCGAGACGTCCCGCCCGGCGACGACGACCTGCCCGCCTACGCGGAACGCCTTTTCGACCACCACCGCGCCCACCCCGAGGCGCTACGCCTGCTCATGTGGGAAGCCCTCGAACTCGGCGACCGGCCCGTCCCCGCCGAGGACGCCCGCACCCGTCACTACCAGGACAAGATCCGGGCCGCCACCACCGCACACCCCGACGACGACCCGCGCAGCCGCCTCTTCTTCACCCTCGGCCTGGTGGCATGGACCCTGACCATGCCGCACCTGCGGCGCATGATCCTCGGCCCCGACACGACCCTCGACCACCTCCGCCCCGCCATCGCCAACGCGGTCGAGGCGCTGCCCACCGAACGCACACCCGGCGAACCGGCGTAGGGACGCCCACGGCTTCGCCTCGCTGCCGGGCGGATGGGAGGCGGTTCCCGCCGCGAACGGCCGCTCCGCGGTGGGCGGTTCCGGGGCCGCCCCGGAACGGGGTTCCTTGCCGAGGGCGGTGTTTGCGCGGGAGTCGTCCCGCCGTGCGAGGCTGCATGCCATGGCGCCTGCGACCGTCCGAGGACTTGTTCTTCCCGCCCGCCTGGCCTCGCTCTTCGAGCGTGGCCTCTGGCGGCACCCCGGGGACGCGGTGTTGGCGGAGGTCATCCCGTGGTTCGAGGATCCGCTGGTGTTCGTGTCGCATCCCGAGCAGATGGAGTTCGAGTCCCGATCGATGGACATGTTCGCGGACGACCCGCGCTGCGCCTTCTTTCGCGAGGCACGCGGAAGCACCGCCACCGAACCGCTCGAACTTCCCTGGCTCGACGTCGAACAGGCGGTGCTGGTCGCAGTCAATCGCAACCCTGGGGATGACGTTGCCCTGGCGCTCGACTACCGGACGGATCCAGCGGATCCCCGTGTTGTCGGCAGCGACTTTTGGACGGATCCCGGCCTGTGCCGGTGGCGGGTTGTGGCACCCACCTTCTCGGCCTTCGCCGCGCGATTGGGCCTGTAGATCCCGGGCCGTCCCGGATCGGGGCGACGCATGGGCGGGCGCCAACGGCAACGGCGACGCCAACGGCCCCGACCGTCGAGACGGTCGGGGCCGGGGTGTTCGGGGGCTCGGGGCGGGATGGGCCGGGGCTGGGCCGCGCCTCCCGATCGCGGAGGGAGGCGCGGCTGCTCGGGGTGCTTTTCGGGCATCGGCCGAGGGGGCGGGCCAGTGCGGGGCCCAGCGGTACGGGCCCTCGGCCCCGCACCCGGCCCGCCCCCTGCGGCCCCGGCGCCGCCGCCTACAGCAGGTCCACCGCCGCGTAGGCCTGCCCGCCCGACAGCAGTGCGTAGCCCGGGCCGCGGTCGAAGAAGGGCTCGACCTCCGGCCGGGCCGCGCGGATCGACTCGCGCAGTGCTTCCGTTGCCGCCTCGTCGACCGCCAACTCGTCGCCCTCGCCCGTCAGGACGACGCCGTAGTCGTCCGCCGCCGCCGCCCGCGAGACCTTGCCCCACTGGACGTCGCGCAGGACCGACTCGGTCTTGCGGTTGAGCGGGTCGCCCCAGCCGCCGCCGCCCGTCGTGCGGATCCGGATGACCTCGCCGGCCTTGACCGGCTCGTCGTCGACCAGGCCCTCCATCTCGCGCTCGTTCGGGCCGCCCGGGTCGATCACGACCTGGAAGGGACGGCCGGCCTTGCCGCCCTTGACGCCCCAGCAGGACAGGATCGAGCGGTCGGCGATCGACATGAACGACGCGTCGAGCAACATCCGGATGTGCTTCTCGTAGCCGAGGCCGCCGCGGAACTCGCCCGGGCCGCCCGAGTCGGCCGCCAGGCCCAGGCGTTCGACCAGGAACGGGAAGCGCGACTCGGTGAACTCGGTCGGCAGGTTGCGCGAGTCCGGCACGACGTGGATCGTGTCCTCGCCGTCCGCGTAGTAGCGCCCGCCCGAGCCGCCGCCGAGCACCTCGCGCATCAGGTACGAGCGGCCCTCCGCGTCGTGCCCGTACACGCCGGTGTAGCGGATCGTCTCCTGGTCGGCCGGCATCCGGCCGTCGACGGCCTTGGCCAGTACGCCGGAGAGCACGCCGAGCAGGCGCAGGATGACGAAGGTGCGCGCGTTGGTCGGCGCCGGGAAGATCGGCGTGAGCAGCGTGCCCTTCTCCGGGAACTTCATCTCGATCAGCGGCACCACGCCCTCGTTGACGTCGAGTTCGGCCATCCGCTCGGGGGTGTCCGCGAGGTTGCGCAGGATCGGGGCGAGCCACTTCTTGAGGAAGTTGCCGTCCGCGTAGTCGCCGCAGTGGTTGATCGGGCCCTTGGCCTGCTTCGACGTACCTGTGAAGTCGATCAGGATCTTGTCGGGCGTCTTGGTCAGGGTGATCCGCTGCGTGTGCAGCATCGGCTCGTCCACGCCGTCGTGTTCGGCGTAGTCCTCCCAGACGTACTCGCCGTCGGGGATCTTGGACAGGATCTCGCGACGGTAGGTCTCGGTGGTCTTGTCCAGGATCGCGTCGAAGCACGCCTCGACCGTCTCGCGGCCGTAGCGCTCGAAGAGTTCGCCGAGCCGGCGCGAACCCATCAGGCACGCCGAGCACTCGGCGTCCAGGTCGGCGGCGAGCGAGTCGGGCATCCGCGAGTTGCGGGTCATGATGCGCAGCGCGGCCTGGTTCGGCACGCCCTGGTCCCACAGCTTGATCGGCGGGACCATCAGGCCCTCTTCGTACACCGTCGTCGCGCCCGAGGGCATCGACCCGGGGCAGCAGCCGCCGATGTCGTCGTGGTGCCCGAAAGCCTGGACGAACGCGACCACTTGCCCGTCTGCGAAGACCGGGACGGTGACGCACAGGTCGGGCAGGTGGCCGATGCCGCCCTCCGACTCGTACACGTCGTTGTGGAAGAACACGTCGCCCGGACGCATCGTCTCCAGCGGGAAGTCGCGGGCGATGGGGTGCACCAGCGCGGAGTACGAACGGCCCGTGAGCTTGCGCAACTTGCGGTCGTGGATACCCGCCCGGAAGTCGTGCGCGTCGCGGATCATCGGCGAGCGCGAGGTGCGCCCGATCGCGGTCTCGACCTCCATCTCGACCGAGGCGAGGGTGCCTTCGACGATCTCCAGGAGCACGGGGTCGACGCCGTGCAGCGCGTCCTGCGGAGTGGTGGCGGTGGTGCCGGCGCTCATGTTCAGGCTCCCTTCGAAGCGGTCGAGGTGGTGTCGGTGTCGCGGGTGACCACGACGTTGCCGTAGGCGTCCACGCGGGCGGCGAAGCCCGGGTGGATCGGGATGGTGGAGCCGAACTCCTCGATGATCGCCGGGCCGACGACCAGGTCGCCCGGGGCGAGTTCGGGCCGCGCGTACACGGCGGTGTCCACGTAGCCGTCGCGATCGACGAAGCAGACCGCGCGGGTGCCGGTGCGGGCGCGCTCGACATCGCCCTCGCGGCCCGGGAGTTCGCGCAGCTCGGGGCGGCGGATCGGGCCGACGCCGGTGACGCGCAGGTTGACCCACTCCACCGGCTGGCTCGCGTCGCCGCGGAAGTTGTACCCGTAGAGCTGCTCGTGCGCGGCGTGGAAGGACTCGGCGACGGTGTCGGCGAGTTCGGCGGTGAACGGGCCGTCCGGCACCGGCACCCGGACCTCGAACGCCTGGCCGAAGTAGCGCAGGTCCGCGGTGCGCACGTAGCGGTGGTCCTCGGCCGCGAAGCCCTCCTTGTCGAGGGCGTCGCCCGCCTTGCCCGCCAACTCGTCGAAGATGCCCGCCACCTTGGGGTGATCGAGCTCGGGGTGGCTGCCGACCGCGGTCTGCACGTAGTCGCAGCGCACGTCGACGGTGAGCAGGCCGAACGCGGAGACGTTGCCCGGGTCGCGCGGCACGATGACGCCGGCGAGGCCGAGGATGTCGATGAGGCGGCACAGCAGCAGCGAGCCGGAGCCGCCGAAGGTGGCCATCGTGAAGTCGCGGACGTCCAGGCCGCGCTTGACGGTGATCTGGCGCAGCGCGTTGGCCTGGTTCCAGGCCGAGATCTCCAGGATGCCGTTGGCCAGCTGCTCGATGCCCATGCCGAGTTCGGCGGCCATCTTGGTCAGGCCCTCACGGGCGGCGTCCACGTCCAGCGGGATCTCGCCGCCGAGCAGGTGCGGGGGGATGCGGCCGAGCAGGACGTGCGCGTCGGTGATGGTCGGCTCGGTGCCGCCCTTGCCGTAGCACAGCGGGCCCGGGTCGGCGCCGGCCGAGCGGGGGCCGACCTTGAGCGTGCCCTCGGGGGAGATCCAGGCGATCGAGCCGCCGCCGGCGCCGACGGTGACCACGTCGATCATCGGGATCTTGGACGGGAAGCGCCCGACCGTGCCTTCGGTGGTCAGCGTCGGCTCGCCGCCGAGCACCACCGACACGTCGGTGGAGGTGCCGCCGCCGTCGCAGGTCAGGACCTTGTCGAAGCCGGCCTTCTCGGCGATCAGCGCGGCGCCCAGGGCGCCGGCGGCCGGGCCGGAGAGCACGGTGGTGATCGGCTGGTGCACGACCTCCTCGGCGGAGAGCACGCCGCCGTTGGACTTCATGATCGCGAACGGCACGCGGCGGGGGGCCTCGCCCGCGGTGGTGAACGCGTCCAGGCGCTGCCGGATGCCGCCGACGTAGCGGGCCACGCGCGGCTTGACCGCGGCGTCGACGAGCGTGGTCATCGAGCGCTCGTACTCGCGGTACTCGCGCAGCACCTCGGAGCTGATCGACACGATCGCCTCGGGGTGCTCCTCGCGCAGGATCTCGCGCATGCGTTCCTCGTGCGCCGAGTTGGCGTAGGAGTGCAGGAAGCAGACGCCGATGGTGAGGATGCCCTGCTCGCGCAGTCGACGGGCGGCGGCGCGGGCGCCCTCCTCGTCGAACGGGCGGACCTCGTTGCCCTTGTGGTCGAACCGGCCGCCCACGGTGTGCACCAGGTCGACCGGGACGATCCGGTCCGGCTTGACCCAGAAGTAGGAGTTGCCGTAGCCGTCCGGGACCGCCTGGCGGGCGATCTCCAGGATGTACTCGTAGCCCTCGGTGGTGATGAACCCGAGGCGGTCGATCTTGTCTTCCAGGAGCTGGTTGGTGGCCACCGTGGTGCCGTGCGCGACGGCGGTGACGTCGGCCCCGGTGCATCCGAGCAGGCCCAGCACCTTGTCGATGCCGTTCATGAAGCCGTCGGCGGGGTCGCTCGGCGTGGACGGCGTCTTGGTGGTGACCAGCTCGCCGGACTCCTCGTCCAGCGCGACCACGTCGGTGAAGGTACCGCCGGTGTCGATGCCGATTCGGATCCGTCGGCGGGGTCCCGCCGCTGCGGCAGGCGTCATCAGCGCGCTCCAATCGGAGGGGAGGTGATTCGATCACATTCGTGGAGGGCTGTTCGCCCGGCTGCTGACAGCGATTCAACTCGCCGGGCGATCCTGCGGAATCGGCAACATCTGCCAAGCAGCTCGGCAACAGTTGGTGAATCGCTCTCGGTTGATCCCGTCTTGGTCCCCGCCTGATTCCGTCTGCCGACACGTGGGTCCCCGTCTGCCGACGCGTGGCCCCCGTCTGCCGACGCGTGGGTTCCCGTCCACCGAAGCGTGTGTCCCCGTTTTGCCGAAGCGTGCACGACCCCGCCGAATCACTTTCGGTAGCCGCGCGACCCCGCGAGACTGGCCGGATCGTGCTCGGCGGTGCCCCAGGGCGGGGCCGGGACGCCCGGCGCGGAGGAGGCGCGATGAGCGACTGGACGAGCCGGCCGACCGTACGGGGGACCTTCGGCGTCGTGTCGACCACCCACTGGCTCGCCTCGCAGTCGGCGATGGCGGTACTGGAGGACGGCGGCAACGCGTTCGACGCGGCGGTGGCGGCCGGGTTCGTGCTCCAGGTCGTACAGCCCCACCTGAACGGGCCGGCCGGAGAGGTGCCGATCATCCTCGCCCCGGTGGGCGGCGCGGTCCGGGTGTTGTGCGGCCAGGGGCCCGCGCCGCAGGGGGCCACGATCGGGCACTACCGCTCCCTCGGCCTCGACCTCGTGCCCGGGACCGGGCCGCTGGCCGCCGCCGTGCCGGGCTCCTTCGACGCGTGGCTGACGCTGCTGCGCGACCACGGGACGAAGCCGCTCGCCGAGGTGCTGACGTACGCGATCGGCTACGCCGAGTCCGGACACCCCGTCTCGCCGCCGCTCGCCGCGACCGTGGCGCGGATGCGCGAGCGGTTCGAGACCGAGTGGACCAGCTCGGCCGAGGTGTACCTGCCCGCGCCGCAGACCGGGGCACTCTTCCGCAACCCCGCCCTGGCCCGCACCTGGCGCACGCTGCTGCGTGAATGCGCGGGCGGCACGCGCGAGGCGGAGATCGAGGCGGCCCGGCGCATCTGGCGCGAGGGCTTCATCGGCGAGGCCGTCGCCGACTTCGCCGCGAAGCCCGCGATGGATACCTCGGGACGGCGCCACGCCTCCACCCTCGTGGGTGACGACCTCGTGCGATATGCGGCCCACTACGAGGAGCCGGCCGGCCACGACTGGCGGGGCTGGACCGTGTACAAGCCCGGCGCGTGGAGCCAGGGCCCGGTCTTCCTCCAGCAACTCGCGCTGCTGCCCGACGGGTTCGACTACGACGACCCCGAGTACGTGCACACCCTGGTCGAGGGCACCAAGCTCGCCATGGCCGACCGGGAGGCCTGGTACGGCGACGCCGCGCCGGTGCCGCTCGACGACCTGCTGGCGGGCGGATACAACGCCGGCCGGCGCATGCTGATCGACGCACGGGCCTCCCACGAGCTGCGCCCCGGCGGCCCCGGCGGCCGGGTCCCGCGCCTGCCCGGCCTGCCGGTGGCACAGGGCGAAGGGCCGGGCGCGTCGACCCGGCCGCCCGGCACCGGCGAGCCGACCGTCCGCGCCGACGGGGCCACCCGGGGCGACACCTGCCACCTCGACGTCGCCGACCGCTGGGGCAACCTGGTCTCCGCGACGCCCAGCGGCGGCTGGCTCCAGTCCAGCCCGGCGATCCCCGGACTCGGCTTCCCGCTCGGCACCCGGCTCCAGATGGCCTGGCTGGAGCCCGGCCTGCCCAACTCGCTCACCCCGGGCCGTCGCCCCCGGACCACCCTGTCCCCGTCGATCGCCGTGCGCGAGGGCATACCCGTGCTGGCCTTCGGCACGCCGGGCGGCGACCAGCAGGACCAGTGGTCCCTGCACTTCTTCCTCGCCGTGGCGCTGGGCGGCCTCGACCTCCAGGCCGCGATCGACGCCCCCAACTGGCACACCGCGAGCTTCCCCGGCTCGTTCCACCCCCGCACGATGAGCCCCGGCAGCCTCACGGTCGAATCCCGCCTCGGCGACAAGGCCGTCGCCGCGCTGCGCGAGCGGGGCCACCTGGTCACGGTCGACGAACCGTGGTCCCAGGGCCGCCTGTGCGCGGTCGCGCGGGATCCCCACACGGGCGTGCTGTCGGCGGCGGCGGATTCACGCGGCGTACAGGGCTACGCGGTGGGGCGCTGAGCGGGGGCCAGCCGGGGTCGCGGTCAGCGCGCGGCGGCGCGTTCCAGGCGGATCGTGAGAAGGGTGGGCACCAGGGCCACCCAGAACAGGATCTGCGGGACCAGTCGGTCGGACCACGGGGTCAGCACGACCACCACGGCGGTGGTGGTGATCCACGCGGATTGCCCCACCACCAGGCGGGCCCAGCCGACCCGACGCACCAGCGACCACATGCTGAGCCGTACGCCCGTGCGCAACCGGCGGTAGCGGCGCCAGGCGCCGAAGGCCCAGGCCAGGGCCATCAGGGTCAGCGCCCAGACGCGGGTGCCGAGCGGGGCGGGCAACGACGTGGCGTCGTCGCCGGTGGGGAAGATCCGGGCCGCGAGCGCGGCCAGGACCAGGCAGACCAGGGCGATCCAGCGGGTCCCGCGCAACATGCGGAACACGGCCGCGTCGACCTGCTTGCGGAAGCGCTCCGAGGTCGGGTCGGCGACCAGCGCCGTGGCGGCGGCGTCGGCGGAGGCGGTGAGCTTGGCGCCGGCGCCGATCAGGGGTGCGCGGGCGGCGTCGTACTCGGCCTGGTCGGCGAGTTCGGCCAACGCCCAGGCGTTCTGCGGGTCCAGGCGCAACACTTCGCGCACGGCCCGGGCCCGTACGTCGCTGCGGCCGACCAGCAGGGACGCCTTCCACAACGCGCGGTGGGCGTTGACCGCCTCCGGGCCGAACCGCACCGCCATCGAGGCCGCGTCGAACGCCTCCGGCCAGCGCTCCTGCCACGCGGTCAACACCTCGGACAGCGCCGCGTACCCGTTCCACCACTCGGGGGCGAGCCCGATCGCGGTCCGGGCGGCGGCCTCCGCCTCCTCACGCCGCTTCGACCGGCGCAGCGCGTACGCCCGCACGATCAGCGCCTCGTAGTCGTCCGGCGCGAGGGCCAACGCCGCGGCGGTGGCGGTCAGTACCTCCTCGTCCCGCCCCAAACCCTGGTGTACGTAGGCCAGTTGCACCCACGCACGGACATCGTCCGGATCCTCGGCCAACCGCCGGGCGAGCAGTTCGCCCGCCTCCTCGTCCCGGTCGAGCGTCAGCAGCGCCCTGGCCTGTTCGACGAGCGGGTGCTCGGTCACAGCTTGCCGTTCCTTCGCAGGTAGGTGAGCAGGTCGTCGTAGGTGCCGCCGTCGTTGGCGAACATCGCGACGTTGCGCGCGGTGGCGAACCAGGCGTCGGTGGACGGCCGGATCGCCTTCGCCGCCGCCAGCAGGTCGGCCATGCCGATCATCCGGACCGAGCCGGTTCGCGCGGAGTCGAGCAGCGCGGACTCGGCGGCGCTCTCGCAGACGTGCGCGAGGTCGGCGCCGGAGAAGCCGTCGGTGATCTTGACCAGCTTGCCCAGGTCGACCGAGGCGATCGGGCGTTGGCTCAGGTGGTAGCGCAGGATCGCCTCGCGCGCCGGGCGGTCGGGCGGCAGGACGAGCAGCGTACGGTCGAGCCGGCCGGGGCGGCGCAGCGCGAGGTCGACGTCCCAGGGCACATTGGTCGCGGCAAGCACGAACACGCCCTCGTTGACGTCGCCGACGCCGTCCAGTTCGGTGAGCAGTTGGTTGACGGTGTTGCGCAGGCCGCCGTGTTGGGTACGGCTGCGCTTGGCGCCGAGCGCGTCCAACTCGTCGAGGAAGACCACGCACGGCGCCTTGCGGCGGGCGGTGGCGAACACCTCGTGCATGTTGCGCTCGGAGTTGCCGATCCACATGTCCAGGACGTCGCTGATCGACACCGAGATGAAGTTGGCGCCCAGTTCGCCGGCGACGGCGCGGGCGATGAACGTCTTCCCGCAGCCGGGCGGCCCGTACAGGAGCAGGCCGCCGCGCAGGCTCTTGCCGTAGAGCCGGCGCAGTTCGGGGTTGCGCATCGGGGCCAGGAACGCGGCCTCCAGGCGGTCCTTGACCTCCTGCATGCCGCCGACGTCGGCGAGCCGCAATCCCTCGGGGGCCTCGACGTCCCACGCGCTCGCGCCGCCGGGGTCGCCGGTGCCGTCGGCGGCGAGGGGGGCGTCGGGGGCGAGGGGGGTGCCCGGGGCGTCCGGGCCCTTCGGCGCGACGAAGCGCGGCGGGACGACGCCCTCGACCTCCTCCTCGGCGGCGGCCCAGTCGAAACCGGCCGGGCGGGGCGGCTGCGGGGGAGCGGCGGGGGATGCGGCAGGGGCCTCCGCGGTGGCCGGTGCCTCCGCAGCCGCCGGCGCCGCGCCGCCCATCGCCCGCGCCATCAGCGCCCGTGCCTCCGGGTCCGCCGGAGCCTGGCTGAGCGCGACCGCCGCCTCGCCGACGGCGGCGTCCAACTGCCCGGCGTCGAGCAGCAGTTGGGCCAGATGCAGGCGCAGCGGCAGATCTCGGGGCGCCGCGTCGACGGCCGAACGCAGGCTTCGAATCAGCGGGGAATCCCGCACCGCCTCGGATTCGGGCGACGGGGAAAGCTCGTCGGACATACGCCCAGATTACGATCTTGGCCCGTACCCACCCCGACCGGGTTCAGGTCGAGGCCTTCTCGGCGGGACACGGGATCGGGGCGGTTTCGTCCGCGCTGTGCAACCGGCGCAGCGCCATGACCAGGCGTACGCCGAACAGCACGAGGAAGCCGGCCAGGATCGCGGTCAGGAAGCTCAGCGAGCCAGCCATACCGTCGTTGACCTGCGGATCCGTGGCGGTCTCGGCTAGGACGCCGACCAGCGCCGCGCACACGATCAGGGCAACGTGGTTGGAGGCCCAGAACACCACGGGCGTCATCCGGCGCGGGTCGTGGTCGGCGAGCGCACCGGACCGCAGTCGGCCCACCAGCCACACGGACAGCGGCGCCGTGCCCGCCATCGCCGCGCAAACCGGCCAGGGCACCCATCCCGCAAGCGCGAACACGACGAGCGCCGCATAGGCCGTGATCTGACACAGCGTGAAGATCACGATGACTCGGCGCGGTCCGAGCAGGACCGGCAGGGTGCGTTTGCCGACCCGGGCGTCGGACTCGATGTCGGCGAGGTTCATCACCATCATCCGCGCCGCCTGCAACAGCGCGGTCGGGGCCAGGATCAGCAGGATCAGCCCGGGGACGCCGCCCGCGAGCAGCGAGACCGCCACGATCGGCCAGATCCCGTTGAGGCCGACGGCCACGGTCAGTTCGCCCAGTCCGCGATAGTTCAGCCGCAGCGGCGGCGCGGTGTAGAACCACGCGAGCGTGATGCCGGCGGCGGCCGTCAGACGGGTGGGCAGCGTGGGCATCGCGACGGCGACGAACACGGCGCCGGCGAGCAGTACGAAGGCGGTGGACAGCGACACGATCGGCCGGACCAGGCCGTCGACCAGGGCACGGCTGCCGCCGGTCCAGGGTGTGTGGTAGCGGTTGGCGCGGTCGGCGTCGAGATCGAAGTATTCGTTGCAATAGTGCGTCATCAGGTGGGTGACCCACGCGAAGCCTTGGGCCAGTGCGTACCAGCCGAGGTCGATCCGGTGCCCCTCGTGCACCGCCACCGCCCCACCGAGCGCGACGGGCAGCATGTTGTAGAGCAGGAACCGTAACCGGGCCAGCCGAACGAAGCCGATCCACTCGGTGCGATTCACGGTTCCCCCTCGACCCGGTGCGCATGTCCGGGCCGAAGTCCGGCTGTGGCACCGGGACATGCGCATACGACGTTCCCTGCCCCGGCGCGACCCGTCCAACGTACGAGAGGAACCCACCCTCACGGAAGCCACGTTCGAGCCGGCCGGTGAGAGCCGCCGCCGTCGGCCCGCGAGGTCGGTACCAGAGGTACGAACAGTGTGGCCGGTCTACCGGGCAGGCAGGGCCTGTGGTTCCGCATCGGTCGTCGCGGTATCGGTATTGGTATCGCCATCGGTGTCGGACGGGGTCCGCTCGGCGGCGCGGCGGGTGGTGAGGGTGAGGGCCAGTGCGGCCGTGGTCAGGGCTACGCCGAACCCGACGGCGCCGGCGACGCCCACATGGTCGGTGAGCAGGCCGCCGAACAGCGCGCCGAGGGCGATGGACGTGTTGTAGCCGAGGGTGTTGATGGACATGGCCGCCTCGAAGGTGTCCGGCGCGGCGGCCAGCGTCAGGTTGATCTGGCACAGGTTCACCGCGCCGAAGCAGACGCCCCACAGGGCCAGGGCGATGATCGCGCCGGTGCGCGACCGGCCGATGGTCAGCAGGAGTACGAGGGCCACCACGATTCCGGCGAGGGCGACGACGAAGGTGCCGTGCAGGCGTTTGCCGACGGTGTACCCGGCGGCGAAGTTGCCTGCCGCGCCGCCGATTCCGTACACGATCAGCAGCGCGGTGACGAAGCCCGGCGTGGCCGACGACTTCTCCTCCAGGAACGGCCGGACGAAGGTGTACGCCCCGAAGTGCCCGAGGACGTACAGCACAACGGTGATCATCACCAGCCGCAGCGGAACGTTCTTGACCGCCAGGCCGAAGACCTCCCGGGCCGGCACCGCGTTCTGCGACGGCAACGACGGGACGGTGACCGCGACGGCGAGGAAGACGACCGCGCTCAGGCCGCTCCAGATCAGGAACGTGGTCCGCCAACTCGTGAGGTCCTCCAGGAAGGTGCCCAGCGGGATGCCGACCACCGTGGCGATCGAGATGCCGGAAAGCGCCACCGCCGCCGCGCGGTTGGCTTGGTGTTCCGGGACCAGACGCATGGCCATGCTCACGCCGATGGCCCAGAAGACGCCGTTGGCGAAGCCCATGACGAGCCGTGCGGCCAGTACGAGCGGGTAGTTGGGCGCGATCGCGGTGACCAGGTTGCCCAGCGCCAGTACCGCGAGCAGCACGGTGAGCAGCGTGCGCCGGTTGACGCGGCGGGTCCAGGCCACGATGAACGGGACGCCGAGGCCGGCCGAGACGCCGTACAGCGTGACCATCAGCCCGGCGACGCCGACCGAGATGTCCAGACTGGAGCCGATCGGGGTGAGCAGGCCGACGGGCATGAGTTCGGTGGTGACGAAGGTGAACAGGCTCGCGGTGATGACCGCGACGCCCAGCCACGACCGCAGGGCCGAGTGGGGGTGTGCGTTCGTTGACATTTCTGCTTTCCGGTGTGGATTTCGGGGGTTTCGGGATTTTCGGGCATGCCGAGAAGGGCGCCGCACGGGTGGGAGGAAGGCGGGGAGGGGAGGGTCGCCGATTTGTGTCCAGGCGTGACGGCCTAGATACTTTCCATGGAAAGCAGATTACTTTCCACGGAAAGGACCGTCAAGCATGACCCAGGACTCCGCCGAGCCCGCCCCCGTCTCCGCCCCCGTTTCGCCCGAGGACGCCGATGCCCTCGATCGCATCGTCGGCCAGTGGCGTCGCGAGCGGCCCGATCTCGACCCGAGCCCGATGCATGTGATCGGCCGGATCTCGCGCCTGCACTGGGCGTTGGAGGAGCGGCTGCTCCGGGTCTTCGGCCGATACGACATGGGCCGGGGCGAGTTCGACGTCCTGGCCACGCTGCGCCGCTCCGGCGCGCCGTTCGAGCTGAACGCCGGCGAGCTGAGCGGTTCGACGATGGTCACCTCGGGCGCGGTGACCAAACGTGTCGACCGCCTCGAACGCGCCGGCCTGGTCACCCGCCGCGCCGCCGAGGGCGACGCCCGAGGCCGCCTGATCCGACTCACCGACCGCGGCCGGGAGTTGATCGACGCCCTGATCGGCGAACACCTCCACAACGAGTCGAACCTCCTCGCCGGCCTGACCCCCGACGAACAGGCCACACTCACCGACCTGTTGCGCAAACTCGGCCGCACACTGCCGGACTAGCACGCGTATCAGGGCGCGCCGCGCCGTCACCGAGGTGGTCCCTGTACGTCGAACGCGGATTTCGTCGCGCCGACCGGCCGGATAGCGCGGGAGCGTCGTGCCGGGCCTCGCCGTGCGGATAGGTTCCTGCGGAGTCCACGGAGGGAATTGCATGTCGGTCGCAGGTTCTTCCGGGAGTCCGCTGATAGAGGCACTGCGGCAGGCGGTTGCGGCGGCGCCCGATCGGCCCGAATACCGCCTGCATCTCGCGGAAGCCCTGATCGCCGGGGGTGCCGCGGTGGACGCCGTCATGGAGATCGCCGAGGCGCTGAAGCTGGATCCGGGTTCGGTCGCGGCGCGAGATCTGATGGCCGTGGCCGTTGGTCGGGCCGCGGGCTCCGCGCCGACCGAGGCCACGCGGCCCGCCGCCCCCGAGCCGTCCCCGCCCCCGGCCGACGCGCGGACGGCTTCCTTCGACTGGTCGGCCGCCGAGAACGATCTGGGCGACACCCCGCAGCCCGAGCGCTTTCGGGTCGCCAACCATGACGAGCACGGCCCCGCCGACACGTTCGAGACCGAGCGCCCCACCGTCACGCTCGCCGACGTGGGTGGCCTCCAACACGTCAAGGACCGCCTCGACAGCGCGTTCCTCGCCCCCATGCGCAACCCCGAACTACGCCGCATGTACGGCAAGTCGCTGCGCGGCGGCCTCCTGCTGTACGGCCCGCCGGGTTGCGGCAAGACGTTCATCGCGCGGGCGGTGGCCGGCGAACTGGGCGCGTCGTTCGTCTCGGTCGGCATCTCGGACGTACTGGAAATGTGGATCGGCAACTCCGAGCGGAACATGCACGAGATCTTCGTGGCCGCGCGCCGCCACGCCCCCTGCGTGCTGTTCTTCGACGAGATCGACGCCCTGGGCAGGCGCCGGAGCCAACTGCACAGCAGCGCCATGCGCACCACCGTCAACCAGTTCCTCCAGGAGTTGGATTCCGTCGACGCCGGAAACGAGGGCGTGTTCGTACTCGGCGCCACCAACAGCCCGTGGGATGTCGATCCCGCGCTGCGCCGCCCCGGCCGCTTCGACCGCACCCTGCTGGTCCTGCCCCCGGACTCGCCCGCCCGTGAGGAGATCCTGCGCTTCCACCTCCGAGACCGTCCGATCTGCGAGATCGATGTGCCGTCGCTCGCCGGGCGCACCGAGGGCTATTCCGGAGCGGACCTGGCGCACCTGTGCGAGTCGGCCGCCGAGAAGGCGCTCGTCGACTCGATCCGCACCGGCGAGGTACGGCTCATCGGCATGCCCGATTTCGACGCCGCTCTGGGCGAGTTGAAGCCCTCGGTCACCGCCTGGTTCGAGGCGGCCAAGTCCGTCGCGCTGTTCGCGAACGAAGGGGGCGCGTACGACGATTTGGCTGCCTATCTCCGCGAGAAAAGGCTGCTCTGATGCCGGTCGGCGGGGCCGGCGACGTACTGGGCAAGGACGTCGCGCGGGCGCGAAATCTGATCGACATCCACAGGTACGGCGACGCGGAGGCCGTACTGCGCCGCGTCCTCGCGGCCGATCCCGACCACTTCGGCGGTCTGTCGTACCTTGCGTGGTTGTTGGATCTCGACAACCGTCTGACCGAGGCCGCCGAGGTCGCCGCCCTGCTCGTCGCCCGCTACCCCAACGACCGGGAAGGCCATCGGCGCCTCGGGTGGATCCGCTTTTATCAGCGACGCAGGGTCGAGGCCGAGGCGCACGCCCGCCGCGCCGTCGAACTCGCCCCCCACGCCGCCAACACGTGGACGTTGCTGGGCAGGATTCTGGCCCTGTTTCCGGGCCGCACGGACGAAGCGCTCGCGGCCGCCGACGAGGCCATTCGGCTGGATCCGGACAGCGGTACGGGGTACCAGGTCCGCGCTCGCATATACCGTGCGAGCAAGCGCTGGTCGGACGCGGAGGCCGCGTTGGCCGAGGCCCTCGCCCGCGCCCCGCACAGTACCGACAACCTGGCGGACATGGCACTGGTGAAAGTGCGGCTCGGGAGGGTCGAGGAGGCGCGCGGCCTGCTGACGAGCTGCCTGCGTCTGGATCCGTCACCGAGGGCCGTCCGCGGGGTGATCCGAGACATCGAGACCAACGGCCTGTGCGAGCAGTTGGCCGATGTCCACGCACTGGCCTGCCTCGCCGTCGGGCGCCCCCGTCTCAACGTGCCGGGAGCCGCCGGGGACGACGGCGAACTCCTCACCGAGCAGGCGCGGTTGGCCCAGACCCTGTGGGGGGAGGCGAAGGTGTCGGGACACACGTGGCCCAGGGCGGCGGGCGAGCAGGCCCGCGCACTGGTCGCCGCGATCCTGGCGGCCGACCCGACGCACCGCGTGGGCCGCGAAGCGGCGATGACCATCGCCGACGAGGACGGGGACCACGTCGGTGCGGACGCCCTGGCGACCGGCCTGCTTGCCGAAGGGTACGACGACGTACCGCGCACGTACCTCGTCGCCATCGACGCCGCCGTGAAGCTTGACCGGGCCGCCGATGCCCTGGATCTCGCGCAGGCCGCCGCGGCCCGGCATCCGGACCACCTCGACCTCTGGTGTTGGCATTGGCGCATGCTGCTCACCGCTGGGCACCGCACGGAGGCGGTGGCCGCGGCCGTACACGCGACACGGCTCGCGGCCGAGAGCCCCCGCCGTCCGCTCATCGAACTCGCCCGCGCGGCAACCGAGTCCGGCTCCAGTCAGGACGCGGTGCAGCTCTTGGACGCGGTCCTGACACCGATTACGGGCGCCCACGTCGGCCGGATGCACCGCGCCGCACTGCTCGTACGGGCCCACAGGTTCGTCGATGCCGAAACGTTGTTGGCCTCGGGCCCGCCGTCGGCCGACGGGCTGACACACGCGATGCTCGCCTCGGTCCGTCTGACGCAGGGCAAGCGGACGCAGGCACTCGCCGACTTGGAGAGGGCGTTCGCCGCGCCTTTGCGGGGTTTGACGGTACCTCGGCTGATTCGGGACCAGGTACGGAGCTGGGGGGTGCCGTACGCGCTTCGCGAGGTCTACCTCCAAGCGCTGACCCTGTTGGGTGAGGCGGACTCGTCGAACGCCACGGCCCCGTCGGACAGGGCGACCCTCTGGTACGGACTCGTGGGTCTGTTCATGATCGCGGCGACAGAGGACAACCCGGAGGCGCTGCGGTGGGCACGAGCCGTCGCGGCGGATGCGCGCGCGCTCGACCCGAAGCACGCGTCCGGCTCCGCGATCGAGGCGATCCTCGCCGACCCGGAATCCGCCGACGCGCGCACGTTCGTGGAGACGGTACGCACGGGCTTGGCTGCCGCCGTGACGTGACCGGGTGAGCCCGGACCGGCGACGCGACCCCGGTCGTTCTCGCTGCACCACATCCCCGCACGACCTCAGGTTGCCGACGGCTTGTTCAGGAGTTCGGCGACGGCTTGCGGGGCCTCGCGCATGGCGTTGTGGACTGTCGGGATGTCGTGGACCTGCCAGGCCGGGTCGGCTTGTAGGCGGCTGCGGAGGTGGGTGAAGGGGGTGCCGTCTTCCCAGCCGGAGCAGTACACGAACTCGCGGTGGGGGACGCGGTCGACGGCGCCGGTGAGGCGGATTGCCTGGGTGAACGAGGCGAGGGGGTGGGGGCGGCGGCGGGGGTCGCCGCCGGCGGGTGGGAGTACGGCGTAGCCGTTGGTCGCGGCGCCGGCCAGAAACTTCTGTCGGTAGCCGTCGCTCGTCGACGACCAGCACGATTCGCCGTCGCGCGGGACGTAGGCGTCGAGGTGGACGAGGCGCGCGACCCGGCCGTCGGCTCGGTCGGCGGCGGCCGAGATCACCATGCCGCCGTAGCTGTGGCCGACCAGTGTCGCGTCGGTGAGGTGGGCACGGTCGAGGAGGCGCAATACGTCGTCGGCGTGCGTGTCGAGGTTGGTGGTCGCCACCGTCGCGGCGTCGTCGTGGGGCCGCAGGCCGGTCAGGGTGAGGGCGTGGACGGTGTGCCCGGCACGCTCCAGGAGCGGTGTCACCGGGTCGAAACACCACGCGCCGTGCCAACCGCCGGGTACGAGGACGAATGTCGCCATGGGCTTTCCTTTCTTCGACCGCGGCGGCATTGCTGGGGTGCGCCGTCTGCGGCTCGGGACCACTCCAGATCACCACGTCGGGCCCTGGCCGACCACCGATAAACTGCCGCATCATGCCCGATCACCGCCAACCGCGTGGAAGCGCCGAAGTGACGTCGGAGGTGTGGCCGTCCGGTGGGCGCCACCTCTGGCCGTCCGGCGGAGCGAGCGCGCCGCAGTCGCATTCGCGCGGGCACCTGGTGTACGCGGCGACCGGCGTCCTGACGGTGCACACCGATCGAGGCACCTCGATCGTCCCGGCCGACCGGATCGCCTGGACGCCCGCCGGATGCCCCCACCGGCACCGCGCCCACGGCGACACCGACATGCGCATCGTCTTCCTCGCCCCGTCCCTGGCCCGGCGCATCCCGGACCGGCCTGCCGTGTTCCTGGCGTCCGGCATCGCGCGCGAGGTCCTGCTCGCGCTGACCGCGCCGCGCGAGGACGGCGGCTCCGCGGCGCAGGCGTATGGCCGCGGTGCCCGTTCCCGCCTGCTTCGTGTGCTCGTCGACGAACTCCGGGAGACGCGCGAGCAGCCACTGCACCTGCCGGAGCCCCGGGACGACCGTTTGCGATCCCTCGCGCGGATCCTGTCCGAGACCCCGGCGGACAACTCCACGCTGGCCGAACTCGGACGTGCGGTCGGCGCCGGCTCGCGTACGCTCAGCCGCCTGCTGCGCGACGAACTCGGCATGACCTTCCACGAGTTGCGCACCCAACTGCGCATCCACCACGCACTCGTACTCCTCGCCGCCGGCCACGACACCACCCGAACCGCTCACGCGTGCGGATGGGCCAACCCCAGTAGCTTCATCACCGCCTTCACCCACATCATCGGCACCACCCCGGGCCGCTACCGCACCGGCGGTGCGGACCGACGCGATCGGTGAGGATGGGCGGCATGTGGATCCGCATCGACGCCGACAACCTCCCCGGCCGCACGTGCCCGCCGCCGACCGGCACGGGTCCCGCCGAGGGCCCGCAGTACACGAACGTGCACGTCGCCGTGCAGGGCCGCCGCCCGACCGACCTGCTCGACCCGGTCCCGGGCGACGCCGCCTCCGCCTCGTGGACCTTCGCGTGCACCACGGTCCCGAGGTCGGACACCCCGAGCGGGATCGACCTGCGCGGCGCGCACATCCAGGGGCGACCCGGGGACCGGTTCGTCTACCTGACGTGGGGCACCGTCGACGCGGCCGGGTCCTTCACGATGTTCCGCCGCGCCAAGCTCATGCTCGCCGCCGTACCCGACGACGTCCTGATTCGCGCCGCCGCGTCCGGAGTACTGACCGCGCACCTGGGCCTGACGGACGGCCGCGGCGAACCGGTATGCGCCCGCGTCGTCCCACCGGGCATCACCTGGTCCCACGCGAGCGGAACGCCCTGATGCGGTAGGGGGCCTCGCCTATCGTCGATGGACACCCTCCGCCCGAGCAACGGAAGTTCGTGTCGATATCGGCTCACTTCGAGGGCTGGTCGTCCTGGAGCGTTTGACGTCGTTCCTGTTCACGCTTGGAGTAGGCGGCGGCCCGGATCGCCTCGTCGCTCTCCAAACCTGATCCCAGCGCGCCGCCCACGGTGGCGACCGAAGCGACGAACCAGGACAACGTCCAGTACTCCGCGGCGTGCAGCGGGGTTTGTGTCATGGAAGCGAACACCCGGCCGTTGAGGATGAACAGTGCCCACAGCAAGTTGATGACGAGCAGACCCACATAGCAGACCAGCACCCCGATACCCACAGTCACGACCGTGGAGGCGTTGTAGAGCCGCGCCCTCTGCTTCGCCTCCGGTGAGCCCTCCGCTGTGCGATGCCACAGCTCCCCGTCCACGATCAGCCAACCGATCATGAGCCCGACGGACCCGACCATGGCGATCACGAGGCGTGGCACGCTCAGGGCCGCGGCAAGGCTCCAGACGTTGGAGTCCAGGGTGGCGATGGCCCCCGTGGCGAGTGCGGCCGCCAGGGCTTTCGACAAGCCCGTCACCAACCGCCACGGCCGGTTGGCGCGGACCATGCCGAGGAGCACCCTCAGGTAACCGCGCGGGCCGCTGACGACGTACCGAAGGTCGGCGGTCTCGCTCCCACCGACCGGACCCGGGTGGATGGAGGCGAAACGACGGGCAAAGGGCTCTCGCAGCGGCTGAATCCCCGGAGGTACTTCGGCCCCGGTGGCCCGCGGACCCGCCAAGCCGAGTACGGCCGCTTCCACGGCCCGCCCCGCCATCGTCCGCAGCCGCAAGCCCCCCAGCGAAGGAAGAGACAGCAGTGCCAAGCCGTGTTCGTGACTCAGATTCGCGACGAGCTTGCGCCCGTGCGAGTGCAGCGGAAGGTCGGTGAGGGCCACGACGATGTCCCAGCCCTCCGCACTGCCGCGATCCATGATCCGGTGCATCAAGGTGGACGGGTCCTCGGTACCCGCGGTGAACGGTTCACTGACCACCTCGACGTCGAACCGATGACCCGGACCCGACGCGTCGGCGAGCCGATCGGGAAGGGTCCGGGCCAAGCGCCGGGCGATCTCCGTCGGCACGTCCGGATCCGCCAACAGACCCACCACCGTTACGCCCTGAGATGACACCCGCATGACTGGACCCTCCTCGTCGGCTGCCCGGCGATCCCACCCACGCGGGCAGTACGGCCGGATCTCCTCGTCTTCCCGGCACCGGGCCCGCCGCACCTGCGGGCGATCTCCGTTCACCACCACGAACACGCCCGCTCCGGCCTCGTCCCGGCCCGCACCGCACGCCCTGCGCGTCCCCCGCCGTCGTAGAGGAGGGAGTCACCGCCGGGACACGTGCCGGACCGCCGTCGGCGGATGCTCCTCGGGACCGGCGACGCGGCCCAGGTTGCCGGTCTGCTGTCGGTGCTCGTGCACGAGGTGGATCGCCATGGCGCCCTCGCCGGTCGCCGAGGTCACCCGTTTGACCGAGCCGCTCCTGACGTCGCCGGCGGCAAAGACCCCGGGAAGGGTTGTCTCGAGGGGCAATGGCCCACGGCCGAGCGGGTCCCACCGGGTCCTGTCGGCTGCCGCCTGGGCATCGGCGCCGGTGAGGACGAAGCCCTTCTCGTCCAGGGCCGGCACGCCGTTGAGCCATTCCGTGCGTGGGCGGGCCCCGATGAAGACGAACAGCGCCGCGGCTCGCAACTCCCGGCGTTCACCGCTCGCCTTGTTCTCCACGGTCAGGGACTCCAGTTTGTCGTCCCCGGTGATGCCCCGGACTTCGGTGCGGAGCAACACCTCGATTTTCGGGTGGCGTTCGACACGGTCCACGAGGTATCGCGACATGGCCGCGTCGAGCTCGCCGGCCCGGACGAGGAGGCGGACCCGGGAGGCGTGGTCCGCGAGGAACAGCGCCGCCTGGCCGGCGGAGTTCCCGCCGCCGACCACGGCGACCGGATCCGCCTGGCACAGACTCGCCTCGTGGATCGTCGCGGCGTGGTGGACGCTGATGCCCTCCAGGCGGTCGATGCCGGGCACGTCGAGCCTGCGATAGGACACTCCCGAGGCGAGCACGACCGCGCCCGCCCGAACCTGGGACCCGTCCGTGAAGGTGACCGTGTACCCGTCGTCCTGCGGGATGAGCTCGCCGACCTGGGCCGGCACCATGAGGTGGGCGCCGAACTTGTGGGCCTGGAGTACCGCGCGTTCGATGAGCTCGCCGCCGGAAATGCCCGACGGGAAACCGAGGTAGTTCTCGATGCGAGACGAGGTGGCGGCCTGGCCTCCGGCGGCCACGGCGTCGACGGCGACCGTGGTGAGGCCGTCGGAGGCGCCGTACACGGCGGCGGCGAGTCCCGCGGGCCCGGCACCGATCACCATCACGTCGCATCGCTCGGCCTTCGGCGAGGGGGCGGGCAGTCCGATGAGCCGGGCGAGTTCGGCGTTGGTCGGATTGCGCAGCACCCGCTCGAACTTCCAGAGGACCACCGGGGTCTCCTCGGGGCGGATGGCGAACCGGCGCAGCAGTGCCTCCGCCTCCTCGTCCTTCTCCAGGTCCACCCAGCGGTGGGGCAGCCGGTTGCGGGCGGCGAACTCGCGCAGCCGTACCGTGTCCGGCGAATAGCACGACCCCAGGATCCGAAAGCCCGCGCCCAGCCCGATGAGCAGATACCTCCGGCACAGGTAGGCGCGGAGGATCAGGTCGCCGAGGACGGGGTCGCGGCCGACCAGGGTGCGTTGCCGCTCCACCGGTACGGCCAGGATCTCGCCCGCCTCGCGCACCACGGCGGTGTCGAACGCCGCCTGGCCTTCCAGCAGCCCGAGTTCACCCAGAAATCTGCCGGGTCCGTGCACCGCCACCGTGCGCTCGTCGGGTCCGCCGCGGTCGTGGAGGATCTCGACGGTTCCGCCGAGGATCACGAGGAACTCCCGGAATGGCTCGCCCTCGTGATACAGGACCTCGCCCTCGGCCGTTTGCCGGCGTTCACCGTGCGCGGCCAAGTCCCGGAGCTGCTCCGGTGTCAGGCGCGGGAACGCCCCGTATCGGTCCGGTGTCTCGCGAACCGCACCAGTGCCCTGCTCGTCGGTGCCCATCAGGTCAGGGCCTCGTGGACATGGCACCAGCGCCAGTCCTCGCCCGGCTGGAACGATCGCACGATGGGGTGGCCGACGCCGGCCGCGTGCCGCCTGGCGTGCTTGAGGGGCGAGGAGTCGCAACAGCCGACGTGCCCACAAGTGAGGCAGAGCCGTAGGTGCACCCACGGGGAGTGCAATCCGAGGCACTCCTCACAACCCTGCGGGGTACGCGGTGTCACCGGACGCACCATCGCCAGGTGTGGGTCGGGGATTGTGGTCATGAGGGGCTCCTTCGGTGTTGGGATGCCGGCCGGCTGTCGCCTGCTCGACCCACGAGCGCAGGACGTGCGCGGGTGCCGCGCCGGCCTGCCGGGCGACCGTCCCGCCCTGGTCCAGGACGAGCAGGGTCGGCACCGCCTGCACCTCGAAGCGGCGGCCGACCCGCGGGTTCTTGTCGACGTCGACCTTGACGAGTTTGATCCGTCCGGCGAGGTCCCGGGCGACCTGTTCGAGGGCAGGGCTGACCATGCGGCAGGGGGCGCACCAGGTGGCCCAGAGGTCGACGAGGACGGGCTGGGTGGCGTTGTCGGCGATCTCGGCGAAGTCGTCGTCGCCTGCGTCGACGATCCAGGGCAGGAACTGCTTGCAGTGGCCGCATTTGGGACGCCCCCGGGCGGCCACCGGAATTCGGTTGTCGCGCCCGCAGTTGGGACAGGTCACCGTCGTCGTCCGGGTGGTGTTCATGTCGCTCTCTCCTCCCGGGCTCCTCCCTCCTGTTGCTCGTAGCTCACCATCAGCTCTCCGTGCCGGGCGTCGACGCGTACCGTCGCGCCGTCCTGGACGTCTCCGCTCAGCAGGGCGCGCCCGACCAGCGTCTCGACCTCGTGGGAGATGTAACGCCGCAGCGGCCGGGCCCCGTACACCGGGTCGTAGCCTTGGTGGGCGATCAATTCGCGCGCGGTGTCGGTGAGTTCGACGGTGATGCGACGTTCGGCGAGCCGCCGTCGCAGCTCGTCGAACTGCAGTTCCACGATGCGCTCGATCTGCTGCTCGCCGAGCGGCTTGAACAGCACGATGTCGTCGACGCGGTTGAGGAACTCCGGGCGGAAATGCCCGCGCAACTCGCCCATCACCAGGGCGCGCGCGTCCGGCTTGATCTCGCCTTCGGTGGTGGCCCCGTCGAGGAGGTGCTCGGAGCCGATGTTGGACGTCATGATGATCACGGTGTTGCGGAAGTCGACGGTGCGGCCCTGGGCATCGGTGATGCGGCCGTCGTCGAGAACCTGCAGCAGGGTGTTGAAGACATCGGTGTGCGCCTTCTCGATCTCGTCGAACAGCACGACCGAGTACGGCCTGCGGCGTACGGCCTCGGTGAGCTGGCCGCCCTCCTCGTAGCCGACGTATCCGGGCGGGGCCCCCATCAGCCGGCTGACGGTGTGCCGTTCCTGGTACTCGCTCATGTCGAGGCGGACCATGTTCTCCTCGGAATCGAACAGAGCCCGGGCGAGGGTCTTGGCCAGTTCGGTCTTCCCGACACCGGTGGGCCCGAGGAAGACGAACGACCCGATGGGCCGACGCGGATCGCGGATGCCGGAGCGGGCGCGGATGACCGCGTCGGCGACGAGCTTGACCGCCTCGTCCTGGCCGATGACGCGCTCGCGCAGGATCTCGTCCAGCCGCAGCAGCTTCTCGCGTTCGCCCTCCTGGAGGCGGGCGACGGGGATGCCGGTCCAGGCGGCGACGACCTCGGCGATCTCCTCCTCGGTGACGACCTCGCGCAGCAGCCGGTTCCGGCCCTGCTTGGCAGCCAGTTGCTCCTCCTCCGCGGAGAGCCGGCGCTCCAGATCCCGGAGGCGGCCGTAGCGGAGTTCGGCGGCGCGGTCGAGGTCGTAGGCGCGTTCGGCCTCCTCCGCCTCGTGGCGGACCCGCTCCAGTTCCTGGCGCAGTTCCTGCACGCGCCGGATCGCCTGCCGCTCCGCCTCCCACTGCGCGTGCTTGGCGTCGGCATCGCCGCGCAGATCGGCCAGTTCCCTGCGCAACTCCTCCAGGCGGGCTTCGCTGGCGGGATCGCTCTCCTTGGACAGGGCCGCCTCCTCGATCTCCAGCCGGGTGACGCGGCGGGTGATCTCGTCGAGTTCGGCGGGCATCGAGTCGATCTCGGTGCGCAGCCGGGCACACGCCTCGTCGACGAGGTCGATCGCCTTGTCGGGGAGGAACCGGTCGGTGATGTAGCGCCGGCTGAGCGTGGCCGCGGAGACCAGTGCGGTGTCCTGGATCTTCACGCCGTGGAAGACCTCCAGACGTTCGCGTAGTCCGCGCAGGATGGAGATGGTGTCCTCCACGCTCGGCTCGTCGACCAGGATCTGCTGGAACCGGCGTTCGAGGGCGGCGTCCTTCTCGATGTGCTTGCGGTACTCGTCGAGGGTGGTCGCGCCGATCATGTGCAGTTCGCCGCGCGCGAGCATCGGCTTGAGCATGTTGCCCGCGTCCATGGCCCCTTCGGCGGCGCCCGCTCCCACGACGGTGTGCAGTTCGTCGACGAAGAGCAGGATGCGCCCCTGGGCGGCCTTCACCTCGGACAGCACGGCCTTGAGGCGTTCCTCGAACTCGCCGCGGTACTTGGCGCCGGCGACCAGGGAGCCCATGTCGAGGGCGAACACGATCTTGTCGCGGAGTCCTTCGGGCACGTCGCCGCGGACGATGCGCTGGGCGAGTCCCTCGACGACGGCGGTCTTGCCGACGCCGGGGTCGCCGATGAGGACGGGGTTGTTCTTGGATTTGCGGCTGAGGATCTGGGTGACACGGCGGATCTCGGCGTCCCGGCCGATGACCGGGTCGAGCCTGCCGTCGGTGGCTTCGGCGACGAGATCGCGGCCGTACTTCTCCAGTGCCTCGTAGGCCACTTCGGGGTTCGCGGAGGTGACGCGCTGGTTGCCCCGCACCCGGGTGAGCGCGCCGAGGAACGAGTCCGCGGTGATGCCGGCCTGTTCGAGCAGTCGCCCGGCGGTGGTCGAGGGGCCCTCCCGGGCCAGGGCGAGCAGGAGGTGCTCCACGGAGACGTATTCGTCCTTGAGGCGTTTGGCCTCCTGTTCGGCGGCATCGAGCAGGCGGGCGAGGCGTTGGGTGACGAAGACCTGGCCTGGCGTCGCGCCGGGGCCGGTGACCTTCGGGCGGCGGGAGAGTTCCTCGCGTACGGCCCCGCGCAACTCTTCCGGCCCGGTGCCGGCCTGTTGCAGCAACCTGGGGATCAGGCCGTCCTCCTGATCGAGGAGGGCGAGAAGCAGGTGTTCCCCGTCGACCTCGGTCTGGCCCATGCGGACGGCCGCGGTCTGGGCGTCCTGGAGGGCTTCCTGGGATTTTTGGGTGAGGCGGTTCATGTCCATGGGGGTGGTTCACTCCTCGTGCCGTGCCCGCGCAGGGCGGCTTCGAGCAGGCTGATGCGGTCGAGCAGGTCGAGCACCAGGCCGATGGATGCGTAGTTGAGGCAGAGTCCGGAGCGCAGCCGCTGGATGCGGGCGAGGACCGCCGGGGCCTCGGGGGCGAACACCAGGTGCCCCGCGGCGTCGCGTTCGGCGTCGACCAGGCCGAGGGCGACGAACCGGCGAACCAGCACGGGGTGGAGGCCCGAACGACGGGCCACGGCGTGCAGCGAGAGCCTGGGGACGGGCACGAGCGCGTACCGGACGGCCGTCGACGCGGTGGCATGGGAACTCGTCGGTATCGAACGGTCGCCGACGTCCGCCCGGCCGGCACCTGCCGTTCCCGCACGTTGGTCGTTCATGGTGTCCTCCTGGGGTCGAACGAGGAGGTGGCGGCGAGTTCCTCGAACAGTTCGCGCTCCCGGTCGCCGAGGGTGGGCGGCACCATGACGCGGAGTTCGGCGTACAGATCGCCGTCGGCGCCGTGCGGGTTCGGCATGCCCTCGCCGCGCAGTCGCAGCCGCCGGCCACTGGACGAGCCCGCGGGCACCGTGACCTTGGCCGTGCCGCCACCGGGGGTGGGCACCGGCACGGTCGCGCCCAGGGCCGCCTCCCAGGGGGCGACCGGGACCTGGACGCGCACGTCGCGGCCGTCCAGCCGGAACCGGGGGTGAGGCCGGATACGCACCCGCAGGTACAGGTCGCCCGCGGGGGCGTCGCCACCGCCCCGGCCGCCCTCGCCCGTCAGTCGGATGCGCTGCCCGTCGGTGACGCCCGACGGCACCGCGACCTCGTACCGCCGCGGCTTCCCGGTGGGGCCGGCGAGTGTGACGGTGCGCCGGCCGCCCCGGTACGCCTCCTCGACGGTGAGGGGCAGTTCGGCCTCCTGGTCGGCTCCCGGTACGCCGGAGCGGGCGGCGCCCGCCCCGAAGATCGAGCCGAGCAGGTCCTCGATGTCGACACCCTCTCCGGCGAAGTCGTCGCCGAAGCCGGTGGTGTATCGGCCACGCGGGCCGCCGGCGCCCGCGGTCCCGCGAGCGCGGAAGCCACCGCCCGCGCCGGCCGCGACCCGTTCGTCGAAGTCCTCGGGGATCTTGCGGAAATCCGCACCGAAGCGGTCGTAGCGGGCTCGGGTCTTCGGATCCGACAGGACGCTGTAGGCCTCGTTGAGGTCCTTGAAGCGTTCCTCCGCCCCCGGGTCCTTGTTGACGTCGGGGTGGTGCTTGCGCGCGAGCTTGCGATAAGCCTGCTGGATCTCGTCCTGGCTCGCGGTCCGTGACACGCCCAGCACCTCGTAGAAGTCCTGTGCCATGACCGCTCACTCCCGCTTCGCGACGGTCACGGCCGCGGGCCTGAGCTGCCGTTCGCCGTCTCCGTAGCCCGGGCGCAACACGTCGACGACCGTGCCCGGTTCGGTGTCGGGGGCCTGGACGACGCCGACCACCTCGTGCCGGGCCGGGTCGAAGGCGACGCCGGACTCCGCCCGCCGCGGGTAGCCGAGCCGTTCGAAGACGTGCACTGCCTGATCGCGTACGGCGCGGATGCCCTCCACGACCGCGCCCGGTTCGGCGTCGGCGTGGGTCAGGGCGAGTTCGAGGTTGTCCAGGACGGGTAGGAAGGCTGCCGCCGTACCGGCGCGCTCGGCCGCCCGTTCCCGCTCCAGTTCCCTGGCGTGGCGTTTGCGGAGGTTGGCGAGGTCGGCGAGCGCGCGACGCCGGCAATCCTCCAGTTCCCGTATCGGGTCCTCGGCGGGCGCGGGGTCGGTGGTGTCGGGGCCGGGTTCGTCGTTCGCGGCTTCCGGGGGGTCGGATCGCGGCGAATCCCCGCGAGGAGAGCGCACGGCGCCGTCCGGGACCTGTTCGACCGGATCCGACGCGTCCCGGTCCGGTTCCTGGGAGTGGCTGCGCATGGCGCACCTCACTCCTTGTCGAACTCGGCGTCGATGACATCGTCGCCACCGTCGCTCGTGGGACCGTCCGGGGCGGCGTCCGGGCCTGCCCCGCCAACGGCCGCCCCGGCTCCCTGATGGGCCGCCAACCCGGCGAGCGCCTGCTGGAGTTCGGAGGTCAGGGGGCGCACCCGCTCCACCCCCGCCTCTTCCTCGACCGCCGCCCGCGCGTCGGACACCAGCATCTCGGCGCGCGCCTTCTCGTGCGCGGGCGCCCCGTCGCCCAGTTCGGCGAGGCGCTTTTCGACCTGGTAGGCGACGGCGTCGAGTTCGTTGCGGGCATCGACGGCCTCGCGGAGTGCCCGGTCCTCGTTTTGGTTGCACTCGGCCTCCTGGACCATGCGTTCGACCTCGCCACGGTCCAGGTTGGAACTCTCGGTGATGGTGATGCCCTGTTCCTTGCCGGTGTCCCGGTCGCGGGCCGTGACGTTGAGAATGCCGTTGGCGTCGATGTCGAAGGTGACCTCGACCTGCGGTTCGCCCCGCGGCGCCGGCCGGATGTCGGTGAGCTGGAACCGGCCGAGCACCCGGTTGTCGGCGGCCCGCTCGCGCTCGCCCTGAAGGACGACCACATCGACGGCAGGCTGGTTGTCCTCGGCGGTGGAGAACGTCTCGGTACGGCGCACCGGGATCGTGGTGTTCCGCTCGACGATCTTCGTCATCACTCCGCCGCGCGTCTCCACGCCCAGCGACAACGGTGTGACGTCGAGCAGCAGGACGTCCTTGACGTCGCCCTTGAGTACCCCGGCCTGGATCGCGGCGCCCAGGGCCACGACCTCGTCGGGGTTGACGCTCATGTTGGGTTCCTTGCCGCCGGTCAGCCGACGGACCAGGGCCTGGACCGCCGGGATACGCGTGGAGCCGCCCACCAGGATGACCTCGTCGATGTCGCTGTCACCGACCTTGGCGTCGGCCATCGCCTGCTGGACCGGGCCCAGGCAACGCTCCACCAGGTCGGCGGTGATCTGCTCGAACGTGGACCGCATGACCGAATCGGTGAGGTGTTTGGGGCCCGAAGCGTCCGCGGTGACGAACGGCAGGCTGACCTGCGTCTGCGTCACCGAACTGAGCTCCGTCTTGGCCTTCTCCGCCGCCTCGAACAGCCGTTGCAGCGCCTGCGGATCCTTGCGCAGGTCGATGCCGTTCTCCTTCTGGAAGTCGTCCGCGAGGTAATCCACCAGACGCCGGTCGAAGTCGTCGCCGCCCAGGTGGCTGTCGCCGGCGGTCGAGCGCACCTCCACCACGCCGTCGCCGACGTCGAGGATGCTTACATCGAAGGTGCCGCCGCCCAGGTCGAAGACGAGGACGGTCTCGTGCTGCTTGTTGTCCATGCCGTACGCGAGGGCGGCGGCCGTCGGCTCGTTGATGATCCGCAGCACCTCCAGCCCCGCGATGCGCCCGGCGTCCTTGGTGGCCGTGCGCTGGGCGTCGTTGAAGTAGGCGGGCACCGTGATGACCGCCTCCGTGACCCGTTCCCCCAGTTGCTTGGAGGCGTCGTCGGCGAGTTTGCGCAACACCTGAGCGCTGATCTCCTCAGGCGCGTACAACTTGTCGCGTACCTTGAAGCGCGCCGCCCCGCCGTCGCCCTCGACCACGTCGTACGCCACCGCTTTGGCCTCGTCGGAGATCTCGTCGAAGTGCCTGCCGATGAACCGCTTGGCCGAGTAGATGGTGCCCTTGGGGTTGAGGATCGCCTGCCGCCGGGCCAGTTGGCCCACCAGGCGTTCGCCGGTGTCGGTGAAGGCCACCACGGACGGTGTCGTGCGATTGCCCTCGCTGTTGGGTACGACGGACGGCTCGCCGCCCTCCCATACGGCGATCACCGAGTTGGTGGTGCCCAGGTCGATGCCCACTGCCTTGGCCATGAGGAACTTCTCCCTTCCGGCGCGGCGGCCCGCGCCGGCTCTCCGGATCAGATGCGCCCGGGTACGGATGAAACCTCCGCCGGGCGGTCCGCATCGCGCTGCGGCCACGCCGGCGACCGCTCCGCGGGGCGTGCGCCGACACGCCCGAAAGCCGGCCGCCCCGCGGGTGCGCCCGGTGGGTTGCGGACGCCTCCCAGGGTCGCGAGCCGAATGGCGCCACGCCTGCCCCTGGCGAGCCGGAAATGCACGGGCCCGGTCGTCCCACGAGGATGAGAGGGAGCATCCGAACGTCTCGGACACCCGGGCCGGGGAGGGGTGCCCGAAACATCTCCAGCCCTCTCGATGCCCGGGAAGAACGGAGTGATCCCATGGGTGACAGCCGGGTGCACACCCTGTATCGCCGCCGCTCCGACCGGGAGGGCAGCGTTACCCGGGGCGGCGGCGGGCGGCACGCCACGGCCACCCGGAGAGGGCGCCGCCCACCTGCCCTCGCCTCGACCAACCGTGCCCTCCACGAACTGACCGCGCTCTCCCGCGCCCAGTTCGACGCCCGGGACGGAGGCGAGATCCTGCGCCTGGCCATGGATCACACGGCCGCCGCGGGGCCGTACAGCGCCGAAGCCGGATACCTGAGGGTGAACGGCGACCTGGTCCCCAGTCCGAGGACCGCGCAGATCCATACCTCGGCCGTTGATCGAACAGTGCGGGAGCTGGCCGGGCGAGACGGCCCTGTGACCGTACCCGGGAGGCCCTGGAGCCGGGCCCTGGGGCTTCGCGGACCCGAGGGTCTCCACGGCTACCTGGTGGTGACGTCCCACTGCCGGCCCAGCGAGGCCGAGCGATCCCTGCTGGCGACGCTCGTCCGGCACACCGCGGCCGCTCTGTCGCTCGTCCACGCCCACCGCCGCCGACGCGAGGACGCGGTGGAACTGCACCGGCTCAAGGAGGAGCGCACAGCCCTCCGGCAGCAACTGGTCTCCGTCGTCGCCGAGCTGGGGTACCAGCGGGACATCCACGCGCTCATGACCGATGTGGCCGCCTCGGGCGGCGGCGAGGAGGCCGTCACCCGTGCACTGCACGGACTCACCGGACTCCCCGTGCTGGTCGAGGACCGCTTCGGTCGGCTGAGGTCCTGGACCGGCCCCGACCGACCCGACCCCTATCCGGAACCGGACCGCGTGCGCCAGGACGAGATGTTGCACGCCGTTGCCCGGGGGGTCGGACCCGTGCGGATAGAGGACCGGCTGATCACCCTGGTCCGCCCGCACGGCGAGATCCTGGCCGTACTGGCCCTGGTCGATACGGAGAGCGAGGCCGACGAACACACCGTGCTCGCGTTGGAAAACGCCGCCACGTCACTGGCCTGGGAGCTGGCGCACCTGCGCAACCTGGCCGAAGTGGAGCTGAGGCTGCGCCGGGAGCTGGTCGACGATCTCCTGGCAGGGACGGACGAGGAGAGCGCCTACGCCCGATCCGAGGCCGTGGGACACGACCTGCGCCGCAGCCACTACGTCGTCGTGGCGCAGTGGTCGAACCGGGCTGCGGACGATTCCTTCGCGCAGACGGTGGACCGGGCGGCCTCCGCCGTGGGCATGCGGTCGCTGCTGACCCGGCGCTCCGACCACGTGGTCCTGGTCGCCGAGGACCGGCCTGACGCCCACGCGTTGTACAAGGCTCTGGCCCGGGAGACCGGGTCACTGTCCGGGGCGATCGGTGTGAGCGGCCCGTGCGACTCCCCGGACGACATCCCCCACCGCTACCAGGAGGCGCGGCGCGCCCTGGAGGTGCGCCGCGCCTCTCGCGAACGTTACGGCACGACGTTCTTCGACCAGCTGGGCCTGTACCGGATCCTGGGACCCGGCAACGATCGCCGGGAACTGGAGATGTTCGTGCGCGAGTGGCTCGGGCAGCTCATCGACTACGACTCCCTGCACCACACGGCCATGGTGGAAACCCTGTCGCGGTACTTCGACTGCGGCGGCAACTACGACGAGACCGCCGAGTCCCTCGTGATCCATCGCAGTACGCTCCGTTACCGCCTCCAGCGCATCCGCGACATCAGCGGCAACGACCTCGCGAACGTCGAGGACCGGCTCAACCTCCAGGTGGCCACCCGAGTGTGGAAGATCGTGTTGCACGGCCGCGGCTGACACCCTGCCGAAAGTGCGGTGGCGACGGGAAGGGAGCCCGCCCTGAACGGGCGTCGCCGATCTGCGGCGTGTAGGCGTGAACTCTAGGCTGCCGACCGCGTGTTCTTGAGGGCGGTCAGGAACGGGGCCCAAGTGGCCTCACGGAAGAGGAAGGTGCCCCGGTCGGGGGCCTTGGAATCGCGTATCGCGGACCCCCTCATCTACCAGGGCACCACCTCGCCGTTCAGGTCCAGGAACTGGAGCCCGGGGGCGCCTGCTTGCGCCTCCAGGACGTCGACCACCGCCGGGATGCTCTCCTCGGGGGCCAATGGTGCGTCGAAGCCGCCCAACCTCGTCCGGTTGTGGCCCGGGTCGATGAGGAGCTTCGTGTGGTTGTCGTCGGCGTGGCGGGTCGTGTAGCTGCGCATCAGCTGGTTGAGCGCGGCCTTGCTGGCCTTGTACAGCTCGTAGCCGCCCTCGGTGTTGCGCGAGATGCTGCCCTGGTCGGACGACATGACCGCGACCGTCCCGCCCGGCGCGACGAGTTCGCGCAGTGCTTCGAGAGCGCGCAGCGGGCTGAACGCGTTGGTGATCATCACCTCGGTGAACATCTCCGTCGGGACCTGATCGATCGGCAGATCGCCCCGGTCGATCGCGGCGTTGACGAAGAGCAGATCGAGTCGCGTGCCCGCCAGGTGCTTGCGCAGCGACGCCAGGTCCTCGGCGCTGTTCATCTCCAACGACTCGACCGTCAGCCTGCCTCCCGAGCGGCGGGCCATCGCGCGCAGTTCGTCGCCGTCCGCGCGCACGGTCGCGGTGACCTGCCAGTCGCGGCGAACCAGTTCGTCGGCGAGGACGAGGCCCAAGCCTCGGGAAGCGCCGATGACGAGGGCCTGGCGCGGGGTTGTGGTGGTGCCGGACACATTCGCTCCTTCATGGGGTCGATGGCTTTAATCTAGACGCGACGTCGTGTCTAGACAAGACGTTGCGTCAAGACTGGATCGCGGCGGCGCCGCCCGGTACGGTGTCCGCATGTCCGCCGCAAGCTCTCCGCCCCCCAGGGCGCACTCCGGGAATCGGCGCGACGAGGCCGCGCGTCTGGCCGTGCTCCACGCCGCAGACGACCTGCTCGTCGAGCACGGCTTCGGTGCGCTGACCATCGAGTCCATCGCCCGCCGGGCCGGTGTCGCCAAGCAGACGATCTACCGCTGGTGGCCGTCGAAGGTCGAGATCCTGCTCGATGTACTCGTCGAGGACAGCGAGAAGCGTTTCCCGGTGCCGACGGAGGAGCGGCCGACGGCCGACGACATCCGGCGTTATCTGCGGGCCTTCGCGCGCTTCGTCACCCGCGATCCGGCGGGCCGGGTCCTGCTCGCGCTCCTGGCCGAGGCCCAGCACCACTCCGCCACGGCCGCCTCGCTGCACGAGCGCTATCTCGACCCCCGTCGCGCCGCCGAGCGGGACCTGCTCGCCCGCGCCACCGCCGCCGGCGAGATCGCCCCCGTCCTGGCCCCCGACGCCACGATGGACGCCCTCGTCGGCCCGATCGTCTACCGCGCGATGACCGGCTCGACCATCCCACGAGCCCTGGTCGACACCCTCGTCACGGACCTGCTCAAGCCCCGCCGTCCCCCAGCCTGAGCAGCGGGCGCCGGCACAGCCTGAGCAGCGGGCCCCGTCACCACCGGGGGACGAGCGGCGTGCCCGGCGTGTGCCGCCGCCATGCCTCGGTGAGGCGGGTCAGGCGGACGGGGGCGGCGATGCCGCGCACGGTCGCGATCCGGCCGCCGGTGAGGTCGAACGTCACCGCGCCGACGACCCGGTCGTCGACGACGAAGAGCATGGCGGGGGCGCGGTTGACGAGTGCGAAGTGCACGGTGGGCGTGCCTCCGGCGAGTCGCCGCTTCGCCGGTGTGGGATTGAACCCGGCGCGGGCGACGGCGGCGATGCGCTGCGGGGTGTCGTACCGCACCAACTTCTCGACCAGGCCGGCGCCGTCGGAGATCGCGGTCGCGTCGTCGGTGAGCAGCGTCACCAGGTGTTCGGTGCGGCCCGACGCGGCGGCGGCGAGGAATTCCTCGACGATCCTGCGGGCGGTCGCGGGGTCGACCTCGCCGGCGGGGCGGTGCGCGGCGGTGAGGCGGCGCCGGGCCCGGTGGAGGTGCTGCTGGCTTGCGGACTCGGTGATGTCGGTGATGTCGGCGATTTCGGCATGGCTGTACGAGAACGCTTCGCGCAGGATGTACACGGCCCGTTCGACGGGGGACAGGCGCTCCATCAGGGTCAGTACGGCCAGGGAGACCGATTCGCGCTGCTCGACGGTGTCGGCCGGGCCGAGCATCGGGTCGCCGTCCAGGAGCGGTTCGGGCAGCCAGGCACCTACGGCGCGTTCGCGGCGGGCCCGTGCCGAGCGGAGCCGGTCCAGGCACAGGTTGGTGACGACCTTGGTCAGCCACGCTTCCGGCACCTCGATCCGCCGCCGGTCCGCGGCCTGCCAGTGCAGGAACGCGTCCTGCACGGCGTCCTCGGCGTCGGCGGCGGAGCCGAGCAGCCGGTACGCCAACGAGGCCAGTCGGGTGCGGCCGGCCTCGAACCGATCGGTGTCGAACCGATCCGTGGCGGTGCTGTCCATGCGCATCACCCTAGGGTCGGCTACGCGACGGCCTGCGTGGCGCTCGGGTCCGGCACGACAGCCAGGCGGTGCCGGCGCCTGGGCAGACCGAAGGTCGGATGCATGGTGGCCCACAGCGACATCCGGATGATGCCCGCCTTGAGCCGCGCCGCCTTTCGGCCGCCCACGTACTTCGGCTTCGCCCGCCCTTCGTCGTCGACCGTCTGCAGGATGCCGTCCCGCCGCCCGAGGCTGATGTGGTTGTACGCGTAGACCAGCTTGGTGTTCGTGACCTCGCGGCCGGTCAGGCGGGCGACGATCGTGTCGATCGCCTGGCCGGCGGTGTAGCCGGCCGAGGCACAGGACATCGGCAGCGGCCGGCCGTTGTCGCCGATGGCGTGGGCGCTGTCGCCGATGGCGTGGACGTCCGGGTGCGAGACCGAGCGCATGGTGCGATCGACCACGATCCGACCGCTCGCGGTGACCTCCAGTCCGCCGGCGGCGGCGATGGGGGCGACCGCGAACCCGGCCGTCCATACCGTTGCGTCGGAGGCCAGGGCGGTGCCGTCGGCGCACAACACCCGTGTCGCCTCGACGGTTTCGACCTCGGTGCGCTCCAGGACCGTGATGCCCAGTCGGTCGCAGGCCCGGCGCAGCCGGCCTCGGGCTCCGGCGGAGAGCCGGGCACCCAACTCGCTGCGGGCGATCAGCGTCACCGTGAGGCCGGGGCGGGATTCGGCGATCTCGGTGGCGGTCTCGATGCCGGTCAACCCGTCGCCGACGACCAGTACCCGCCCGCCCCCGCCCAGGCCGGCCAGGCGCTCGCGCAGGCGCAGCGCCGAGGGGCGGGCGGCGACGTCGAAGGCGTGCTCCGCCGCGCCGGGGACGCCGTGGGCGTCGCCGTGGCTGCCGAGTGCGTATACGAGCGTGTCGTAGGCGAGTTCGTCGCCGTGAGCGCCATGGTCGCCGCCATCGGCGTCGGCCATGGCGACGACCCGGCGCTCGGGGTCGACGGCGGTGACCCGGGCCACGCGCAGCCGTATCCCCGTGCCCGCGAAGACGTCGACGAGCCTCGGGGCCTCGATCCTGCGGCCGGCCGCGAGCTGGTGCAGCCGCATGCGCTCGACGAAGTCCGGCACGGCGTTGACCACGGTGATCTCGGTGTCCGCCGGGGACAACCGACGGGCCAGGACCCCGGCCGCGTAGGTCCCGGCGTAGCCGGCGCCGAGGACGACGGCCCGGTGCTTCATGGACGGCTCCTGTCGGTTCGCCTGCTCTCGGTGGCTTGAGCGGGACAGCGCCCCGATTGCTGACAGGAGTCGCATGTGGCATGGGTCACAGCACATCGGGGTCGGGCCGTGGGGCGACGTGCGGGAGTCACGGTCGCGCGCCGCCGGGTGTGAGAATGCGGGCATGGAGGAACTGCGTGGGGATCGGGTCGTGTTGCGGGCGGTTGTCGAGGCGGATCGGGCGATCCTCGATCGCATCGTCGCCGAGCCGGAGGTGGCGGCGTGGTGGGCGCCGCCGGAGGACTACGAGGACATGTGGGCGGTCGTCTTCGAGGGCGAGGTCATCGGGGCCGTGCAATGCGACGAGGAGACCGATCCCGAGTACCGCCACGCCGGCATCGACCTGTTTCTGACGACGAGCCGGCACGGGAAGGGGCTCGGCTCCGACACGGCCCGCACCCTCGCCCGGTGGCTGCTGGAGGAACGCGGCCACCACCGGCTGACCATCGACCCGGCGGCGGCCAACGCGGCCGCGATCGGCTGCTACACCAAGGTCGGCTTCAAGCCCGTCGGAATCATGCGGCGCTACTGGCGCGACCACCGCACGGGCGACTGGGAGGACGGCCTGCTGATGGACCTGCTCGCGGAAGAACTGACCTGAGCCGCCGGCGGTCGTCCGGGCGGGTGGTTGACTGCGTCGTATGGACCCCACGCGTACCTTCGGAGCCGCGCCGCCGTTCGACCCCGAACCGGGCGGCGGGGCGTCGGCGCAGCCGCTGACGCCGGAGAACCTCGCGGAGCGGCAGGCCCGGGACGCGGCCGTGCGGCCCAGGCCGACGCCCGAGCAGTTGCGCGACGGCGGACGCTTCGAAGTGGACGAACTACGCGTGCCGGGCCCGCCGGACGGGCCCGACGTCACGCTCGTGAGCGCCCGCCCCGCCGGGGTCGCCCGCCCGCTGCCGCTCCTGTACTACATGCACGGCGGCGGCATGGTCTCGGGCAACGCGTGGTCCGTACTCCCGCGCCTCCTGCGCGCGTGGGCCCACCGACTCGAACTGGCCGTCGTCTCCGTCGAATACCGCCTGGCACCCGGAACACGCCACCCGGGACCGGTGGAGGACTGCTACGCCGGACTCGTCCACGTCGCCGAACACGCGGCCGACCTCCGTATCGACCCGGACCGCGTCGTCGTCGGCGGCAAGAGTGCCGGCGGCGGACTCGCGGCGGCCCTCGCCCTGCTCACCCGCGACCGAGGCGGCCCCGCGCCGATCGGCCAACTCCTCCTGTCCCCGATGCTCGACGACCGCAACGACAGCGTCTCGGCCCGACAGATGGCCGGTCTCGACCCCTGGGACCGCACCTCCAACGCAACCGCCTGGCAGGCCCTCCTCGGCGAGCGCGCCCACGACCACGACGTCTCCCCCTACGCCGCCCCCGCCCGCGCCGTCGACCTGTCCCGCCTGCCCCCGGCCTACCTCGACGTCGGCTCCGCCGAAACCCTCCGCGACGAGGCCGTCACCTACGCCGACGCCATTTGGCGAGCCGGCGGCCGAGCCGAACTCCACGTCTGGCCCGGTGCCTTCCACGGCTTCGATACCCACGCCCCCCAGGCAGCGACAAGCCGAGCCGCACACGAAACCCGCACCCACTGGCTCCACCGCACCCTCACGCCGGCCCGAGACCACCCACCCGCCGACTGATCGCCCCGAACCACGAGGCGCGACGCGACCCGGCACCGGGGAAGGTCGCGTTGGCGGCGGGGATCGCCGAGCGGGCGGGCGCGTCAGGCCCGTGGCACAGCCTCGACACGATCAACGGCCACGCCGCGTGGTAGCGGCCGTTCCCGCGGTTCGCCCACGCCCGTCGGCCGTGGGTGACCTCGGTCGAGGCGATCACGCCGGTCGGGTGGCGGGAGTGGCGGCTCGCCTCGACTACACCAGGCGCGACCGCGTCGAGCAGTTCCACCCCGAGTCGACGACTCCACGCGCCGCTGCGTAGCGCCTGCGGCGCGCAGCAGGACGCCCAGGGACGGGCACCGTCGAGCGCCCGAGGCGGTACAAGTCACCGAAGGCGACGCGGTCACCATGCCGCGCGAGGCGCGAGGCGCGAGGCGCGAGGCCACGGACAGGCGGGCCCGAACCCGCGGGACTCGACTGATGCCGTGGGCACTTCGTGGCGCTGCTACATCCTTCCCGGGTGTCGGGGTGTGTCGCGGAGGATTTCGCCGAGGCGTGGGTGGGCGAGGTAGTTCTTGGCGAGGTGGAAGTCGAAGGTGTGGATGAGGGTGTGTTCGTCCGTGTCGACGCCGGTGAAGGTGCGGCCGATGCCGCCTTTGGGGATGGCGACGATGTCGCCGGGGTCGGCGAGGTTGACCCAACGGGCGACACCGGGCGGGCGGGCGCCTCGGCCGTCGACGAGCGCCGGTTGTAGGCGGGGCAGGACCGCGTGGGGCAGGGCGAGCGGTGAACCGAGGGTGACGAGAAGGTCGACGGGCAGGTCCGGGCGGGCCCACAGAGCCTCGTAGGCGACGACGGAGCCGAGGGAGTGGGCGATCACCGCGCGGGCGCCGGTGGTTTCGACGGCGTCGGTGACGCGGGTCCGGGCGGCGGCGCGGGCGGCGCTGTGCGGGTCCTTGAGGTAGGCGGGGACCTCCCGGCACAAGAGCGCGACGAACCACCTGGTGGCCGGCGCGCCCAGGCCGCGCATACGCGCGAGGGTCTCGGCGGCTTGGCGCACCTCGATGGTGGACCGGCCCGCGGCGACGCCGGTGGGCAGGTCGAACGCGTCCATCCATTGGCGGGCGAACTCGGCCTCGGCCGGGTCCAGGTCGTCGAGGTCGTCCCCGGCGCCTTGGCGGCCGGGCTTGCGGAGCAGGTCGGCGTAGTAGGCCACGGACACCTCGGGTGGCGGACCGCCGTCTCCGGCGCGGCGCAGGGCGGTGGCGAGGTGGTTCTGCCAGATGCGTCCCAGGGTTCGGGCGGCTTGCTCGGGGGTTTCGCCGCGGCGGAGGTTTCCGATGCCGTGGACTCCCACGACGGGCTGGATCACGCATCCTCCTGAGTGGTGGTGTCGGCGTGCCCGGGGGCCGGCCGTGCCGGCGATGGGGAGGAGGCGCGTGTCAGGAGCGCGACGTCCGCGCCGAATCCGACGAACAGCCGATTTCCGTCTCCGACGGCGAGCGCGTGGCAGGGAGCGGGCAGGAGGATCCGGTCGATGCATCGTCTCGAGCCCAGGTCCCACACCCGCACCGTGCGATCGTCGGAACCGGTCACCGCGACGGGGCGCCCGTCCACGACCGTGCACGCCACAGCTCTCACCGAGTGGGTGTGTCCGGTGAGGGGTTCGCCGCGTGGCCGGCCGCTGGTCAGGTCCCACACGCGCACCGTGCGGTCCTCGGAGCCGGTTACCGCGATGGGGCGCCCGTCCACGACCGAACATGCCACCGCATTCACCGAGCCGGTGTGTCCGGTGAGGGGTTCGCCGCGTGGTTGTTCGCTGGTCAGGTCCCACACGCGCACCGTGCGGTCCTCGGAGCCGGTTACCGCGATGGGGCGCCCGTCCACGACCGAACATGCCACCGCATTGACCGAGCCGGTGTGTCCGGTGAGGGGTTCGCCGCGCGGCCGGTCGCTGGTCAGATCCCACACCCGCACCGTGCAGTCGCTGGAGCCGGTCACTGCGACGGGGCGCCCGTCCACGACCGTGCATGTGACCGCAATCACCGCGTCGGTGTGTCCGGTGAGGGGTTTGCCGTGCGGCTGACCGCTGGTCAAGTCCCACACCGGCACCGAGAGGTCGAAAGAGCCGGTCACCGCGACCGGTTGCCCTTCCACGACCGCGCACGCCACCGCAATCACCGAGCCGGTGTGTCCGGTGAGGGGTTCGCCGCGCGGCCGGTTTCTGATCAGATCCCACACCCGCACCGTGCGGTCGTCGGAGCCGGTCACCGCGACCGGTCGCCCGTCCACGACCGTGCACGCCACCGCATTCACCCAGCCGGTGTGTCCGGGCAGGGGTTCGCCGCGCGGTTGTTCGCTGAACAGGTCCCACACCCGAACGCTGTGATCCCGGGAGCCGGTCACCGCGACCGGTCGCCCGTCCACCACCGTGCACGCCACCGCAATCACCGCGTCGGTGTGTCCGGTGAGGGGTTCGCCGCGCGGTCGGCCGCTGGTCAGGTCCCACACGCGCACCGTGCGGTCGTCGGAGCCGGTCACGGCGACGGGGCGCCCGTCCACGACCGTGCACGCCACCGCAAGCACCCAGCCGGTGGGTCCCGTAAGGGACTTACCGCATGGTTGTTCGCTGGTCAGGTTCCACACCCGCACCGTGTCGTCGTCGGAGCCGGTCACCGTGACGGGGCGCCCGTCCACGACCGTGCACGCGACCGCGATGACCGCGTCGGTGTGTCCGGTGAGGGGCTTGCCGCGCGGCCGGCCGCTGGTCAGGTCCCACACCCGCATGGTGTGGTCGTCGGAGCCGGTTACCGCGACGGGGCGCCCGTCCACCACCGTGCACGCCACCGCGATGACCGCGTCGGTGTGTCCGGTGAGGGGTTCGCCGCGCGGCCGGCCGCTGGTCAGGTCCCACACCCGCACGGTGTGGTCGTCGGAGCCGGTCACCGCGACGGGGCGCCCCTCCACGACCGCATACGCCACCGCATTCACCCAGCCGGTGTGTCCCGTGAGGGTGTCGCGCCACGCCGGGTCCAGGTGCCCGCCCGCTGCCGCGATTGCCGTCCACGTGCCCGCGTGGGTCCTGTCGGTGAAGGCGGCCACGAGCGGGGCGGCGTTGTGGCGTGCCGCGTCCAGGGTGAGGATGCGGCGGCGGGTGGTGGGGTCGGTGTGCCGGTGCCGGCCGATGGAGGTGCGGTAGACGGCCCGGGCCGTTCGGGCGTCGTCGGTGTGTGCGTGGGGGAAGGCGGGGACGAGGGCGGCCGGGTCTCCGTGGACCAGGTACTCGCTGTGGGCGAGGAGTTCGTCGAGGCGGCCGGCGGCGTCGGCGTGCTCGAGGGCGTGGCGCAGGAGGTAGGGGGGTGCGGTTCCCCAGTCGCGGACGTGGCCGTCGTGGGTGGTGTGGGTGGCCAGGAGGTGGTCGAGGACGTCGTCGGGTGTGGGGGTGGTGGACGAGTCGGTGAGGTGGTCGACCAAGGCCTGGTGGAAGAGGCGGTGGAGCAGGGCGCCGTCGGTGTCGGGGGTGGCGCGCAGGTAGAACAGGGCGTCGGGCAAGAGGATGCGTGCGCGTTCGGGGTCCAGGTCGGCGAACAGGCCGGCGAGCGGCAGTGCCACCTCCAGGGGCATGCCCTCCCCCCGGGCCAGGGCCGTGGCCGCGAGGATGGCGCGGATGTCGCGGCCGTGGGGGTGTGCGGCCAGGTCCAGATCGAGGACGGCGGGCAGCGTCGTGGGCGCGCCGGCACCCAGTCGCTCGGCCGCGTCGACGCTGTTCGGGGCGGGGATTCGCGCCAGGTGTCGGGTGAAGATCCCGGCCACCAGGAACGCCCCCCACTGCGCCCGCTGCCCGCCGGGCGGGGAGAGGCGATCGGCGACGGCGCGCGCCAGGCGCTCGCGGATCGCGCGCATCCGAGGCGGGGCGTAGCCGGGCGTCGTCGCGAGGATGCCGGCCAGGTGGTCCGCGACGTCGGCGCGGACCTCGTCGGGGTCGGCGTCGTCCAGGTCCACCAGGCCGCCCGCCGCCTCCGCAAAGTCGAACAGCGTGGCGAACTGCGGCCAGGGACGGGTGCCCACCAGCAGGCGGACCGCCGGGCGGCCGTCGGCGCGGACCGTACCGGCCAGGCGCACCAGCTCCGCGCACAACCCCACCGGGTCCGACGCTTCGTCCAAGGCGTCCACGACGACCGCCGGTACCTCGCCCGCGCCGGGGAGCAGGCTCGTGAGCCCGGCGGCGTCCAGCGGTTCGTCCGGTGCGGTGGTGGGGTCGAGTTGGCGCGCGATCGAGGTGAACACCTCGGTGGTGGTGCGGTTGCGGGCGTGGACCGCCGCCAGTCGGTCATTGACCGAGGGGCAGCCCTGCGGGTCGCGGGCCAACCGCGCCCGAACGTGCGGCGCGACCGGGACCAGCTCGGGGTGCGCGGCACACGCGAGTGCGCCCAGCAGCGCCGACTTGCCCACCCCGGGATTGCCCACCACCACCCGCAGACCGCCCGCGTCGACGTCGTCCAGCCACGGCGCGAGCGCGCGCAGCTGGGAGCGCCGGCCGGTGAACTGCGTACCGGCCTTGTCGGCGAAGTGCCGCGCGTCACCCGGGTCGAGGAAGACGCGCAGCGCCGGATCGACATCGGCCACGCTCGCCGCGGCCGGATCGTGAAAGGGGTTGGGGAAGAACGGCAACGCCGGTTCGTCCTCGGCCAGGACCATCGCGGTGCTCTGCACGCTCTGCACCGGCCCCGGCATCCGCTCCACCCGCCGGCGCACGCGCCGGGTCACCGTCGAGAACGGCCGCCGCCCGACGCGGCGATCACCCACGCGTTGGCCGGCGCGTGCGAACCGTGGACCAGGTGCGGAAGCGCCGCCGCCCGACCCGACCGGCACAGATCGAACAGGAACAACGTCGCCACACCGCACTCCTGCGCGTCGTCCACCCACTGCGCCGCGTTCGTCCCGTGCCCCACCAGCGCGTCCGCCGGCACCACGTCCACCCGCCCCGGATTCGAACCGCTCGCCTTCCCGTGCGAGGCCACGTACACCACCCGCGCGGTCCCGATCGCACCCGCCACCGCCGCACGCAACGCGGCCGAGCCGACGTCGCGGTGCACCCGCGTCGCATACCCCAGACGCTCCAGCGCCGCCGACACCCGCGGTACCACCTGGTCGACGAACGGCAACTCCGCCCACGCCGAACCGCCGACCGCGACCTCTTCATCCGAGGCGTCCGCCTCGAAACGCCCGATCCCCACCACCACCGCACGCTCCACACCCACCCGTGCCCCCTCGTCCACAGGCGATCCAGCCTGCCAGGCACCGACCGGCCCCACCCGCCGAACACAAGGGTTCCCGCGCTGTGGCCGGCGAGCGTGCGCTCCGCCCGGTCGAAATGGCACGGGGTAGCGAGTAGCCGATATGCCGTAATAGTTCGATATATGACACATGCGCTACAGTGGCCCCGATGCATCCGCGGGTGTGGCACCCGGCCAAGTAGCCTGTGTGGTAACGGCTTTGGGGACGCTTGGCGAAGCGGGTGAGGTAACCCCCCTGGTAGGGTCCGCCGAGGCTGCCACGACGTGATGCGACGGAGAAGGTCATGAAGCTGCTCCCGCTGTTCATTCGACGGCCGATCGAGGCGGTGTACGAGCGCCGGCTGGCCTCGACCCTGGTCGGGCTGCCGCGTCCGCAGAACGTCGGGATCATGCTCGACGGCAATCGGCGCTGGGCGCGCAAGGCGGGGCACTCCGACGTGCGGGAGGGCTACCGGGCCGGCGGCGCGAAGGTGACCGAGTTCCTGGGCTGGTGCAGTGCCGCCGGGATCGAGCACGTGACCCTGTTCATGCTCTCCGACGACAACCTCGGCCGGCCCGCCGAGGAGCTGGGCCCGCTGATCGAGATCATCGAGGAGACCGTCCGGGACATCACCGCCGAGGGCCGCTCCTGGGAGGTCCAGGTGATCGGCTCGCTGGACATGCTGCCCGGAGCCGGCGCCCGGGTGCTCAAGGAGGCCACCGCCGCGACGGCCGGGCGCGGCGGGCTCAGGGTGGACGTCGCGGTCGGGTACGGCGGACGGCGGGAGATCGTCGACGCGGTCAAGAGCGCGTTCGAGCAGCACATGGCGGCCGGCGGCGACCCGGCCGAGCTGGTCGAGCGGTTCGAGATCGAGGACATCTCGCGGCACCTGTACTCGCCGACCGCCGCCCACACCGACTTCATCATCCGCACATCCGGCGAGCAGCGGCTGTCCGGCTTCCTGCTCTGGCAGTCCGCCTACGCCGAGATGCACTGGGTGGACTGCTACTGGCCGGCCTTCCGGCACGTGGACTTCCTGCGCGCACTGCGCTCGTACGCCACCCGCGAGCGCCGCTTCGGCAAGTAGGCCGAGCCGATCAGTCGTCGTCCTGGTCCCGGCCGCCGAAGCACCAACCGTGCGCCTCGATGCTCGCGTACAGGTCGGCCCGCGCGTACGGGCTCCGCCCGAGCAGCGCCACGGCCGTCGCGTGGTTCGGGAGTTCGGCCAGGATCGCGGTGCCCAGCCACCGCGCGCCGTCCTCGGACAGCAGCGGCCCGCACACGATCAGCGACCCGGCGTGCTCGCCGTCGAGCAGGTGGCGGCGCTGTTCGGCGTGCAGCGCGTCCCGGGCCGCGGTCCTGTCGGGGCGGGCGTGGGCGAGGATCAAAAATCGCGGCCCGGCCGGCGAACTCCCCTTGAAGTCCCACATCTTCCGGCCCAGCGTGTTGCCCCACCGGCGGATCAGCACCTCCGGCTCGTACACGCCCGCCCGGTGGTTCGGCTCGTCGTAGGCGAACTCCCGGACCGCGTCCGCATCCGGCAGATCGACGATGTGCACACTGCCGGTCACCGTCTCCCCGTCGGCGGCGAACGTCGGCCCCCGGGCGATCATGCCCTCGGCGTAGCGGTCCATGAACGCCCAGTGCTCTTCCAGGAGTTCGTCGCGCAGCGGCCGTGTTCCCGGCCGGTCGCGACAGTAGAACAGGTACTCCATGTCGGATCCCCCCGTGCGGTGTCGCGGTGTCGCCATGCATGCTACGCGCGACGGGCCGGCGAGGGAGCAACCCCCGCCGGCCCGTCGCGCCGCCCGTCGCCGGAGTCCTACCCGTGCGGGAACGTCGTCTTCGCCGGACGCACCAGATCGTCCGCGTAGTTGGCGATCAGCTCCAGGTTCCGGTCGGCCAGGTGGTCGAACACCTGCGGCACGCTCGAACCCGGGGTCAGCGACGCCAACGCGCGCTCCGGGTCGAGCCGGGCCGAGACCCAACCCTCGTGGGAGGACCCGCGCGCGATCACCTCGGCGCCCGGCGTGACGATCATCGAGTTGCCGAAGTACAACACGCCCGCCGGGTCGCTGCCGGTGGCGTTGGCGCCGACGACGTAGACGTGGTTGTCGTACGCCCGTGCGCGGTTGGTGAGCTCCCACAGGTCGGCGGAGCGCAGCAGCGCCGACGGACGGCAGATCACCTCCGCGCCCTGCACGGCCTGGATCCGGCTCAGCTCCGGGTAGTCGCCGTCGAAGCAGATGATCATGCCGATCCGACCGAGGTCGGTCTCCACCACGCTGACGTGCTCACCGGGCGTCACCCACCCACCGCGCGAGCGCAGTTCGGGGCCGAAGGGGTGGGTCTTCCGGTACACGCCGAGCACCTGCCCGTCGGGACCGGCCAGCACCGACGAGTTGTACACCTCGCCGCGCGCGGCGCCGCGCTCGTACGTGCCCCACACCAGGTGCACGCCCAACTCCCGGGCCCGCTCCTGGAACGGCTCGGTGAGCCTGCCCGGGATGGCGTCGACCAGGTCCCACAACTCCTCGGCGGGCAGCGCCGGGGTGAAGCCCGTGGTCACACTCTCCGGCAGTACCACCAACTCCGCGCCGGTCGACTCGACGCAGCGGGTCACCCACTGCGACGCGTGGGCGATGTTCGCCTCGACCACCGCGGCTGTGAGCGGCCCCGGGCGAGGTACGACCTGAACGGCCGCGGCCGTGAACGCACGCATGTTGTCGCTCCCTTCCCGAAACGAACCGGATCAGCGCCGACGCGCGATCACGCCGCCGACGATCGCGCCCAGCAGCGCCACCGCCGCGCCGAACAGCGCGCCCTTGGCGAAGTCGTCGCCGGAGAAGGCGGACGCCGGGGCCGCGTACGTACCCGCCGGAGCCGCGAGCGCGCCGCCATCCGCCGTCGCCACCACGGGAGTTCCGTTGACCGCCGCCGGCACGCCACCCTTCGGCGCGGCCGTCAGCGGCGTCTGCCCGGTCAGGATCTTGTCCACCGACTTGAAGAACTCGCCGGCCGTCTTCTTGGCCACCCCGGTCAGCATGCGCTGCCCGACACCGCCGATCACGCCGCCGACCACGGCCTCCGCGTCGTACTCCAACCGCGTCCGGCCGCCGTCGATGTCCTCCAGCGTCACCTTCACCTCGGCGCTGACCGTACCCGGACCGCCCGAGCCGGACGCCTTGAGCATGAACGAGCCCGGCGGTACCTGGTCGGTGAGCTGCACGTTGCCCAGGTAGGTGCCCTTGATCGAGGCGACGCCCATCGTCACCGTCATCCGGTACGCGTCGGGACCGGTCTCCTCCAGCTTCTCGCAGCCGGGGATCGTGCGGGTGAGCACGGCCGGGTCGTTCAGCGCCGCCCAGACCTTGTCGGCAGGGGCGTTCAGGATGGCGTTTCCTTGGACCTTCATGCTGGCTCGTGCTCCTTAACGGTGGGTGCCGGCGGCATGGTCGGCGCCCCGGCGCAGCGCCGAGATCTCGCCGGCGGCGAACCGCTTGCGCAGGTGGAAGAGTTCGGACGGCTGGATCGGCATCCGCGTGATCGGGAAGCCCTCGGCGTCCTCGATCGCGGACGCGAACACCGCCGCCGCGGGGATGACGCCCGCCTCGCCCGCGCCCTTGATGCCGAGCGGGTTGAGCGGGGAGGGCGTCTCCAGGTGGTCGATCTCGATCTTGGGGACCTCGCTGGCGTACGGCATCAGGAAGTCCATGAACGACGCGTTCACCAACTGCCCGTGCTCGTCGTACTCCATACGCTCGTACAGCGCGCCGCCCACGCCCTGGGCGACGCCGCCGTGCACCTGGCCCTCGACGATCATCGGGTTGATCAGGTGCCCGCAGTCGTGCACGACGCAGTAGCGCAGGATGCGGATCTCGGCGGTGTCGGGATCGGTCTCCACGATCACCGCGTGCATCCCGTTGGCGAACGTCGCGGTCGGCGGCGAGTAGTAGTCGCGCCCCTCCAGGCCCGGTTCGTCGTCCTCGGCCACCGGCGGCTTGGAGAAGTCGGCCTTGCCGGTCAGCTGGGTGGCCGCCTTGGACGCCTCGTCGAACGCGTAGCGCAGCGGGTTGGACAACACCGCCACGGTGCCCAGCGCGACCGACGCGCCGGGACTGCCCTTGACCCGTACGTGCCCGTCCACGATCTCCAGGTCGCGCGGGTCGGCCTCCAGCGCCTCGCCGGCGATCCGCAGCGCCTTGGCCTTGACGTTGCGCGCGGCCAGCGCGATGGCGTTGCCGCTCATCACCGCCGCGCGCGAGGCGAACGTGCCCACCGCGTAAGGGAATCGGCGGGTGTCGCCGGTGGTGACGGTGACGTCCTCGATCGGCACGCCCAGCTCGTCGGCGACGATCTGCGCGAACACCGTCTGGTGGCCCTGCCCCTGGCTGGTGAGGCCGGTGGCGACGACGACCTTGCCGGTGGTCTCGACCTGGACGTGGCCGCCCTCGTACGGGCCGACGCCGGTGCCCTCGACGTAGCACGCCACGCCGATGCCCACCCGGCGGCCCTCGGCGCGCGCCTGCGCCCGGTACGCCTCGAACTCGTCCCAGCCGACCAGCTTCTTCAGCGCCTCCAGCGAGCCGGGGAAGTCGCCCGAGTCGTAGATCAGCGGCCGGCCGTCCTGGAACAACAGCCCATGGTCGTACGGCATTTCGTCGGGCTGGATGAAATTGACCGCGCGCACCTCGGTGCGGTCCTTGCCCAGGTGGTCGGCGATCGCGTCCATCGCCCGCTCCATCGCGAACACGCCCTGGGGGCGGCCCGCGCCGCGATACGGCGTGACTATCACCGTGTTGGTGTACAGGCTGCGGAAGTCGACCCGGTACGCGCCGGGCTTGTACGGGCCGAGCAGCTGCGTCGAGGTGATGATCGGCACGATGATCCCGTACGGGGTGTACGCGCCGTTGTCGTGCAGGATCTCCACGTCCAGGCCGAGCAGTCGGCCGTCGTCGTCGAACCCGACCCGTACGGTCTGGAGTTGGCCGCGCTCGTGGGCGGCGGAGATGAAGTGTTCGCGGCGGTCCTCGGTCCACTTGACCTCGTGGTCGAGCAGCCGGGCCGCCCACGGGATCAGGATCTCCTCGGGCCACGGGTGCACGATCTTGACGCCGAAGCCGCCGCCCACGTCGGGGGTGACGCACTCGACCCGGTCCAGCGGGAGGTCCAACTTGGCCGCCACGGCGGCGCGGACACCTGTGGAGGTCTGGGTCGAGGTGTACACGCGCAGGCTCTCGTCGGCCGCGTCCCAGCGGGCGTAGACGCCCCGGCCCTCCATCGGCATGCACGCGCTGCGCTCGATGTCCAGCTTCAGTTCGAGCCGGTTGGGCGCTGCGGCGATCGCGGCCGGCGCGTCGCCGACCTCCTGGACCAGGTGCGCGGCGCAGTTGCCCGGCACGTCGTCGTGTACGAGGCGGTCCGCGCGGAACGCGTTCTCGATGCCGACCACCGGCGGCAGCGCCTCGTACTCGACGGTGATCCGCTCGCAGGCGTCCTCGGCGAGGTAGCGGTCGGTGGCCACCACCATCACCACGGCCTCGCCGACGTGGTTGACGAACTCCTTGGCCAGCGGGTACGCGGTGCGCCCGTGGGTGAGCGCGGGGTGCGGGATGAGCAGCGGCAGCGGCTCGGCGACCCGGCCGGCCAGGTCCTCGTAGGTGTAGATCGCGATCAGGCCGTCGACGTCGAGCGCGCCGGTGACGTCGATCCCGGTGATCTTGGCCCGCGCGTGCGGGCTGCGTACGAACGCGGCCTCGTAGGCGCCCTCGCCCAGGTCGTCGAGGTAGCGGCCGTTGCCGACCAACAGGCGCAGGTCCTCGGTGCGTTGCACCGGTGCGCCGAACATCTTGGTGGTCATCGGGCGTCCCCCTCGGCGTGCGCGCAGCCCTTGCGTTCCTCGGTGATCTCGGCTGCGCGCAGCACGGACTTGACGATGTTCTGGTAGCCGGTACAGCGGCACAGGTTGCCGGAGACCGCCTCGCGGGCCTCCTCCTCGGTGGGCGTCGGGTTCTCATCCAGGAAGGCGGAGACGACGGTGAGGAACCCGGGGGTGCAGAAGCCGCACTGGAGGCCGTGGCACTCGCGGAACGCCTGCTGTACGGGGTGCATGGTGCCGTCGGGCTCGGCGAGGCCCTCGACGGTGGTGATCTCATGGCCCTGGGCGCTGACCGCGAACATCAGGCAGGCGCGCATCGGCTTGCCGTCGATGCGCACGGTACACGCGCCGCACACGCCGTGTTCGCAGCCGACGTGGGTGCCGGTCAGGCCCAGGTCGTGGCGCAGGCAGTCGGAGAGCAGCCGGCGCGGGGTGACGGTGGTGGTGTGCAGTACGCCGTTCACGCTCAGCCGGATGTCGAGCCGCTGCTCGGTGGGGATCTGCGTCTCGGTCATCGGGGGCTCCGCTCGGTGCTGGTGGTGCCTGTCGTGCCGTTGGGGTCGACCAGGGCCGCGCGCTCTGTGGCGGTGCGCAGTGCCCGGACGGTGAGTACGCCCGCCAGTTGGGCGCGGTATTCGGCGGTGGCGTGGATGTCGCCCTCGGGCTCCAGGCTCCCGGCGGCCAGCGTCGCCGCGTCCTGCCACACGGCGGTGTCGGCGGTGCGGCCGATCAGCGCGTCGGTGAGGTCGAGCACGAGCGGGACGGGGGAGAGCGAGAGGTAGGCGGCGCGGGCCGAGACGATGCGCAGGTCGTCGTCGACGGTGACCGCCGCCGCGACCCCGCACATCGCGTAGTCGCCGTGCCGGCGGGCGATCTCGACGAACTCGGTGCCGGTGCGGCCCGGCAGGCGGGGGAAGTAGGCGGCGACGGCGAGTTCGCCCTCCTCGATGGACGCCTCGAGCGGGCCGACGAAGAAGTCCTCGGCGGCGACCGTGCGGGTCGAGCCCTTGCGGGCGAGCGTCATCGAGCCGCCGAGCAGGGCGAGTACGGCGGTCATCTCGCCGGAGGGGTCGGCGTGCGCGAGGCTGCCCACGGTGGTGCCGCGGTTGCGGATCACCGGGTGGGCGACCAGGCGCAGGCCCTGGCGCAGCAGTGGGACCGCCGCGTGTGCGGCCTCGTCCGCCTCGACCTCGGCGTGCCGGGCGAGCGCGCCCACCGCGACGCCGCCGGGGTCGGTGCGGATGTAGGCCAACTCGCTGAGCCCGTTGATGTCCACCAGGTGGGCCGGGGCGGCGAGTCTCATGTTGAGCATCGGGATCAGGCTTTGGCCGCCGGCGAGGACCTTTCCGTCGTGGCCGACCTCGGCGAGGGCGTCGAGGGCCTCGGCCAGGTCGGTCGGTGCGTGATATCGGAATGCCGGCGGCTTCACGTGTCGTCCCCTCCAGGTGGTGCGTGCGGTGGTGCGGGTGGGTGGGTCAGCTCTGCGGCGGCGGGGGCGCGGCACTGCTGCCGGCCAACGGCTTGCCGCCGGGCGGGTGTTCCTCCACGGTGCCCAGGGACAGCGCGGTACCGCCCTCGAGTTCGACGTCGGCGGGCGCCTTGGGGTCGCGCATGTGCGCGGGGGCCAGGGCGTGCAGGGCGTGGTAGACCACCAGGGTCACGATGGTCCCGAGCGCGATGCCCTCGATGACGAAGTCGTCGTTGAACTTGATCGCGACGCCGCCGATGCCGATGACCACGCCGGCCGCGACCGGGACGAGGTTGATCGGGTTGGCGAAGTCGACCTTGTTCTCGATCCAGATCTTGGCGCCGAGCAGGCCGATCATGCCGTAGAGCACGACGGTGATGCCGCCGAGCACCCCGCCCGGGGTGGCCGCGATCAGCGCGCCGAACTTCGGACACAGGCCGAACAGCACGGCGACGACTGCGGCGACGTAGTAGGCGGCCGTGGAGTAGACCCGGGTGGCGGCCATCACGCCGATGTTCTCGGCGTAGGTGGTGGTCGGCGAGCCGCCCACGGCGCTGGCCATCATGGTGCCGACACCGTCGGCGGTGATCGCCTTGCCCAGGCTGCCGTCCAGGTCGGCGCCGGTCATCTCGGAGACCGCCTTGACGTGGCCGGCGTTCTCCGCGATCAGCGCGATCACCGCGGGCAGTGCGACCAGGATCGCCGAGGTCTTGAAGTCCGGGGCGTGCGTGGAGGGCATGCCGAACCAGTCGGCCGAGGTGACGCCGGAGAAGTCGACCCGGTCGTGGGCGAACTCCTTGCCGTCGTGCTGTCCGGGCTGCACCGAGGTGATCTGGCCGAACCCCTTGTCGAACAGCCACGACAACACGTAGCCGAAGACGAGCCCGAGGAAGATCGCGATGCGCGACCAGAAGCCGCGCAGCAGCACGGTCATCGCGATCACCGCGGTCATCGTCAGGATCGCGATCCACTGGTCCTGCGGCCAGTAGGTCTTGGCCACCACGGGGGCCAGGTTGAAGCCGATCAGCAACACCACGGCGCCGGTGACCACCGGCGGCAGGGCCTTGTTGACCACTTCGGCGCCGAGCAGGTGGATCAGTACGCCCGCGAGCGCGAGTACGGCGCCGGCGACCAGGATCGCGCCGGTGACCGTCGCGCTGGAGCCGCCCGAGGCGCGGATCGTGGTGACCGCGCCGACGAACGCGGCGCTGGTGCCGAGGTAGCTGGGGATCTTCCCCTGCACGACGAGCAGGAAGACCACGGTGGCCAGACCCGACATCATGATCGCCAGGTTCGGGTCCAGGCCCATGATCACCGGGAAAACGAATGTCGCGCCGAACATCGCGACGATGTGCTGTGCTCCCAGACCGATGGTCCGACCCCACGAGAGCCGTTCGTCGGGGCGTACGACCTCACCCGGAGGTGGGGTGCTGCCGTCCCCGTAGAGCTTCCATCCCAAGCCGAGTGCCATGTTCAGCCGCCTTCCAGGCGTAGGGGGGTGCGAGGGCGATTCGTTGTCGCACGACCCGGCACGGTGAGCGCGATCCGGTGGAGTCCGCCGGTCTCGCCACGAGGTTGGGGGAAGGTTATGGACGGGTCCGTCACCGGGGCTTGGGTGATAGGTGACAGAGCTCGCCCGGTGGTGTTGTGGAATTCACCCAAGGTTTGTTGCCGTCGTGTGTCGGCGTATGGATGAACGACCAAGGCTTTCTCCGTACGTGCGCGCCGCGCTACAGCCCGCGCATGCGGCGCACCTGGAGCGCCAGCATGATGTTGAGCCGTAGATGCGAGTCGGTGGTGAACGCGCCGAGCAGTCGTTCCAGCTTGCCGATTCGATAGCGCAGCGTGTTGTAGTGGAAATGCAGGATCCGGGCCGTCTCGGCCACGTTCAGGTTGGTGTCCAGGAGCACCTCCAGGGTGGTGCGCAGATCGGTGGTCTCCTCGTCCTCGCGGCTCGCGAGTTCGCCGAGGGTCTCCCGCATGAAACTGGTCAGTTCGGCGGAGTCGGGGACCAGGCTGAGCAGCCGGTACACGCCCAGGCTGTCGAAGTCGGCGATGCCGCCCGGGCCGTGCATCTGGCGGCCGACCTTGGCCGCGCGGCGGGCCTGTTCGTACGCCTCGGGGAGCAGCGCCGGGTCGGTGACCACACGGCTGACCCCGGTGGAGAACGACCGGCGTCCACCGCCGCCGTCGCCGGAGACCTGGGTGACCATCTGGCGGACCGTCTCGCCGGGCGCGGTGCGCTGGGAGGCGCCCATCACGACCACCACCTCCTGGCTGTAGCCGACCACCGCCGCGCGCGAGTCGCGCTCGCGCACGACCATGCCCCAGGCGGTGGCGAACCGCTCGTGGGCGGGCCGTAGATCGTCGGAGTCGGGGTCGGGGCTCTCGCCCGGCTCCAGCTGGGCGACCACCACGATCAGCGGGCGGTCGATGGCCCAGCCGAGCGAGGCGCAGTGCCGCACGGTGTGCGCGGGATCGCCCGCCCGCCCGGCCAGCAGGTCGCGCATGAAGTCGCCCTGGTACTTGCTCTCCACGGCGGCGACCGCGAGGTCCTTGGTGATCACGAGGGCGGCGGTGGCCGCGGCCCGTTCGAGCACCTGGATGTCGCTCTCGTCCAGGGTACGACCGGCGGAGATCAGGACCACCCGACCATGGTCGAGGGCGCCGGCCAGGATCGGTACGAGCGCCACGCCGGTACCGGGATCCTCCAGGGCGCCGGCGCCGTGCTTGAAGCGCTCGACGCGGAAGCGTCCCGAGGCGTCGAACAGCGCGCGGCGCGCGGCGGGGGTCTGCTGCGCCGCCTCGCCGTCGTTGTGGGATTCGGAGGACGCCAGGAGCCGGCCGTCGGGGGTGGTGACCATGACGGTGCCGCCGAGCAGGCGGCTGAGCTCGTCCGTGATCGCTTCGAGGGCGCCGCCCGCGAGGACGACGCTGACCAGTGCGCGGTGCGCCTCCTCGGAGCGGGCCAGCACCGCGGCCTGCCGATTGAGGATGTCGGTGAGCACCTGGTTGAGGATGTCGTCGAAGGCGACGTCGTCGGGCAGCCGGATGATGGGCAGGCCGACCCGGTCGGCGGCGGCCAGCATGTCGGCGGGCAGCTCGTCGAGGTAGCGGCCGAGCTTGATGCCGACCGCGGCCAGCCGGCGCGATTCGAGCGCGGTGACCAGGTCGCACAGGGACTGCGGGGTCTCGCGCAGCGGGTATCCGGTGGTCAGGAGGAGTTCGTGCGGCTTGGTCCACGGCAGGATGTCCGGGACCTCCATCACGTTGAGTCGCTGCACGACGCGGTCCAGACCGCGCTCGCCGGCCATCAGCTCGGCGCCCGACAGGCTGGAGAGGCTGAGCACGTCGCGGACCGGGACGCCGCGAACGAGCGTGCCGGTACTCGCGGTTCGCACCCCGCCGGGGCCTCCGCCAGGGCTTGGCAGATTACGCGAATTAAGTGCGCCAAGGTTGGCAACTTGCTCCATTCGAGGACCATAGCCATTGGATTACGTTCACAACAGACATAGAGCCGGTCCGATTCAAATCGGTGCGGACAAGACGCCCCACCGGTGCACTCGTGCCTCCGGCGTCACGGGCACACCGTGTCCACGGGTGACTTCGTACCGTTTCCGACGTATACGGCAGCCGCTTCGCTTCGCATCGCTCGCACCGGGAGGCACGACCGTGGCAGACCCGGGAGAGGTGAACCGCGCGGTGGCATCGGTGGGCGTGCAAGCCGCGCCGGGCGCCGTGCCGCCGGTGGGCGCGGTGTCCGTGCCCGGGTCGGCGTCGACGGTGTTGCGGGCGGTGTTGGCGGGGCCCGAGCGGGCCGCTCGGGTGCTCGGGGTGTTTCCGGCCGCGCTGTACCTGGCCGATGTCGACTCCGGGGAGGTCGTGACGGTGTGTACGCACGACGCCGTGCGGCTGCCGAACGCCGTCGTGCTCGCCGCGCGGACCGGGCGGTCGCCGTTTCCGGCGTTGACCGGTTGCACCGACGCGCGGATCGGCGGGGGTGCGGTCGGGCTCGGGCCGCTGCGGGTGGACGTGGTGCGGTGGTGGACGCCGCCGCGACCGCCGGCACCCGGTGACGTGCGTACCCGCGCCCACGGTGTGACGACCCTGTGTGCCGCGCTGGACACCGCCGCCACCGGGCTGCCGGCCGGCGCCCGTGCCGATCTGGCCGAGCTGAGCCGGTACGCGTACTCCGACCCCGAACGGGCCGCCGGCGCCGCGCTGCGCCTGATCGGGCTCGGCCCCGGGCTGACCCCCAGCGGCGACGACGCGCTCTGCGGCTTCCTGCTCGCGCTGCGCCACCTCGACCCCGGCGCGGCCGGCGCCCGGCACGCGCACACCCTCGGCGCCCGCGTCGCCGCACACGCCCCGGGCCGCACCACCGACCTGTCCGCCGCGCTGCTCGGCCACGCCGCCCGCGGCGACGGCTGTACACAACTGATCGACCTGATCGGCGCGATGGGCCGCGACACCGACGTACTCCCGTGCCTGCGCCGCCTGCTGACGGTGGGTCACACCTCCGGCGCGGACCTCGCCCTCGGTGTACTCGCCGGCGCCGAGGCGATGCGCACGACACTCCCACACGCGAAACTCCCGCACCCGAAACTGCCGCACCCGAAACTCCCGTACCCCGAAGGAAGGAGCGCCCGTGAGCAGCGCGCTTGAGCTGCGCCGCGGAACATACCGAGACTCGGTCAGCCTGATGCAGGTGAGCCGATCGGTATCCGCGGTGGACGGGGTGACCAAGGCGCTCGTCGCCATGGCGACCGAACTCAACGTCGGCCTCTTGGCGGGCATGGGCTTCGAAACCCCCGACGGCGCCGGACCCAACGACCTGATCGTGGCGATCCGGGCCGAGGACGAGGACGCGCTGAGCCGCGCCAAGGCGGTCCTGGAGACGTCCCTGGAGCTGTCCACCGGCGGTGGCGGCGGGATCGGCTCGGCCGGCGGCGTGCCGCCGCGCACGATCCGCACCGCCGCCGCCTCCGGCACCGACGCCACCCTCGCGCTGATCTCGGTCCCCGGACCGCACGCCTTCGCCGAGGCCGTCGACGCCCTGGAAGCGGGCCTGGACGTGCTGATCTTCAGCGACAACGTGCCGGTCGAGCAGGAGATCCGGCTCAAGGACATGGGCCGCGAGCGCGGCCTGCTCGTGATGGGCCCGGACTGCGGCACCGCGCTGGTCGGCGGCGTCGGCCTGGGCTTCGCCAACACCGTGCGCGGCGGCCCGATCGGCATCGTGGCCGCCTCCGGCACCGGCTCGCAGGAACTCATGTGCCTGCTGCACGCGGCCGGCAGCGGCGTCAGCCACTGCCTCGGTGTGGGCGGGCGCGACCTGAGCGAGGCCGTCGGCGCCCGCTCCACGCTCCAGGCGCTGGCCATGCTGGACGCCGACCCGAACACCGAGCTGATCGTGGTGGTGTCCAAGCCGCCGGCCGACGCGGTCGCCGCCGAGGTCGAGCGTTTTGCCGCGACCCTGAGCACGCCGGTGCAGTTGGCCTTCCTCGGGCAGGGCCGGGACGACCTGACGGCCGCCGCCACCAAGGCGCTCGCCGCGATCGGCCACGCCGGCGTCGAGGACCGGGTGTGGCTGCCCGAGTCGCCGCGCACGCCGCGTACCGGCGCGCTGCGCGGGCTGTTCTGCGGCGGCACGTTGTGCGACGAGGCGATGATCATCGCCGCCGACCGGCTCGGACCGGTCGCGTCCAACATCCCGCTGCGGCCCGAGTGGGCGCTGCCGGCCGACATGCATGCGGCCGGCCACCTGATGATCGACTTCGGCGACGACGGCCTGACCGCGGGTCGCCCGCACCCGATGATCGACCCGAGCCTGCGTCTGGAACGCCTCGCCGAGGAACTGGCCGACCCGGCCGCCGCGGTGCTGCTCCTGGACGTCGTACTCGGCCACGGCGCACACGCCGACCCGGCCGCCGATCTGGCCGCGGTGTTGCGCACGGCCGGCCCCGACGCGCCCGTCGTACTGATCTCGCTGTGCGGAACCGACCTGGACCCGCAGGACCTGGAGGCCCAGGCCCGCACGCTGGCCGACGCCGGCGCCGAGGTCCACCTGTCCAATGCCGAGGCCGCCCGGCGCGCCGTGGCGATCGTAGAAGGGCTCGACGCGTGAGCGCTCCCAACCGTCTTCTCACCCAGGACCCGTCGGTGGTCGCGGTCGGCGCCGAACTGCTCGCCGACGCGCTCGCCGCGCAGGCCGTGCCCGTGACCGCCGTCGACTGGCGCCCGCCGCTGCCCGGCACCTCCGACGCGCTGGCCCGCGTGCTCGCCGACGCGCGGCGCGACGCGGCCAACAAGGTCGCGATCGAGCGGGTGTTGGCGTCGACCCCGCACCTGGTCGACGTCAAGCCGGCGAGCGAGGCACTGGGCCTGACGGCGGGTCAGTTCCGGCACGCGGGGCCGCCGATCGACTGGGCGCGGGCGTCCGGGCCGATGCGCGGCGCGCTGATCGGCGCGGTGCTCTTCGAGGGCTTGGCAGACACCCCCGAGGCGGCGGAGAAGTTCCTCGCCGACGGGCACGCCGAGCTGGACTCCTGCCACCACCACCACGCGGTGGGGCCGATGGCGGGCGTGGTCAGCCCGTCGATGTGGATGTTCGAGCTGGAGGACACCACGCACGGCACCCGCGCCTGGTGCTCGCTGAACGAGGGCCTGGGCAAGGTGCTGCGCTACGGCGCGTACGGGCCCGAGGTGATCGAGCGGCTGCAGTGGATGTCGGCGGTGCTCGGACCGCTGCTGCGCACCGCGGTGCGCGCGGGTGAGCCGATCGACATCCGCGCGATCATCGCGCAGATGCTCCAGATGGGCGACGAGGGCCACAACCGCAACCGCGCGGGCACGCTCATGCTGCTGCGCGAACTGCTGCCCAGCATGGTCGACAGCGGCGCGCCGACCAGGGACATCGCCGAGGCGGCGCGCTTCGTCGGCGGCAACGACCACTTCTTCCTGAACCTGGACATGCCGGCGTGCAAGCTGGCCATGGACGCGGGCCGGGACGTACCGGGCTCCTCGCTCGTGGTGGCGATGGCCCGCAACGGCACCGACTTCGGCATCCAGGTCTCCGGCACCGGCGACCGCTGGTACACCGGCCCGGCCGAGGTGCCGGACGGCCTGTACCTGGGCGCCTACGGCCCCGACGACGCCAACCCGGACATCGGCGACTCGGCGATCACCGAGACGGCCGGCATCGGCGGCTTCGCGATGGCGGCGGCACCGGCGATCGTGCGCTTCATCGGCGGCGAGGTCGACGACGCACTGGCCGCGACGCGGCGGATGTACGAGATCACGCTGGCGGAGAACCCGGCCTACCAGATCCCGGTCCTCGACTTCCGCGGCACACCCACGGGCATCGACGTCACCAAGGTCGTCCGCACCGGCATCCTGCCCCAGATCAACACCGGCATCGCCGGCAAGGTGGCCGGCACCGGCCAGGTCGGCGCCGGCCTGGTAACCCCCCCGGCGGCCTGCTTCACCGCAGCCATCGAGGCATTGTCGGAAGCGGCCCCACCGCTCGTCTGACCCGACCCGAATCAGGGCCCGCCCCGCCGACTCCGGCGCGGCGGGCCCTGTTTGTCGGCGCAGTGGCGACCCGAGACGCCTGAGCCGCCGGTGCCACTTCGTCGAACACCCTCCGCGGCGGGTGGGAGGCGGTGGGGTGGTCGCCCGGGGTCAGCGGTGGATGCGGCCTGTGGTGAGGGACAAGGGGCGGGTGGTGCCGCCGTGGTGGGATTGGATGATCTCGGCCAGTACCGCGATGGCGGTTTCCTGGGGGGTGCGGGCGCCCAAGTCGAGGCCGATGGGGGAGTGCAGGCGCTCCAGTTCCGCCTCGGTCATCCCCGCCTCGCGCAGTCGCAGCAGTCGGTCCTCGTGGGCGCGGCGGCTGCCCATCGCGCCGACGTAGCCGACCGGCATCCGCAACGCCCGGACCAGGACCGGTACATCGAACTTCGGGTCGTGGGTGAGGACGCAGATCGCCGTGCGCGCGTCGACCCGGGTGTCCGCCAGGTAGCGGTCCGGCCAGTCCACGACCAACTCGTCCACACCGGGGAAGCGGTCCGCGGTGGCGAACACCGGCCGGGCATCGCACACGGTCACCCGGAACCCGGCGAACGCGCCCGCCCGGGCCACGGCCACCGCGTAGTCGTTGGAGCCGAACACCAGCAGGCGCGGACGCGGCACGTGGGAGCGGACGAAGACCACCTCGTCCTGCCGCACCCCCAGCGCCTGGACCGGGACCAGCGCGTCGCCGTCCGAGCCGGCCAGCGTGGTGCGGTCGGCGTCCAGCATCGCGCGTATGGAAGCCGTCCGCGGCGAGTCCGCGTCGCCCTCGTCCGGGCCGACCAGCACCCGCGTGCCGAGTCGTTCCGGCGTGGGGGTGGAGACCACCGTCGCCACCGCGATCGGGCGGCCCTCGCGCAGCGCGGCGATCAGCTCGGGGAATTCCGGGAAGCGGCTGGGGTCGACCGGCTCGACGTATACCTCCAGGGTGCCGCCGCAGGTCAGGCCCACCATGAGCGCGTCGTCGTCGCTGATCCCGTAGGCCGCGGTGCGCGGTCGGCCGTCCTCGACGACCTCCAGCGCCAGCTCGTACACCGCCCCCTCGACGCACCCGCCCGACACGCTCCCCAGCGCCACACCGTCGGCGGAGACGGCCATCACCGCACCGGCGTCGCGCGGCGCGCTGCGCAGTGTGGACACCACCGTGGCCAGGGCGAAGGTGCGTCCGGTCCGGTACCACGCCTCGAGGTGGTCAAGCAGTTCACGCACGGCCGATCACCGGGCCCCTCGCTCGTCGACCAGCAGTGCACACAGTTCCTCCAGGGCGGCCAGGCTGTGCCCGGCGACAAAGTCGTCAACGTACGGGAGGGCCGCGGCCATACCCGCCGCAAGGGGTTGATACCCATCCCGGGCCCGGTGCGGATTGACCCAGATCACCCGATGCGCGAGCCGATGCAGTCGGGCCATGGCCACCGCCAGCGGCTCGGGATCGCCGCGTTCCCAGCCGTCGGAGGCGATCACCACGACGGCGCCCCGGGCCACGCCCCGCCGGCCCCAGTGGGTCAGGAACGTGTGCAACTGGTCGCCGAGCCGGGTGCCGCCGCTGAAATCGGGCACCACGGCAGACGCGGCGGCCAGCGCCCGGTCCGGGTCCGTGTGGCCCAACTCGCGACTGATCCGGGTCAGCCGTGTGCCGACGGTGAACACCTCGGTGCCCCGACGACGGCGCACCGCGGCGTGGCCGAGCCGCAGCAGCGCGTCCGCGTACGGCGCCATCGAGCCGCTGACGTCCAGGAGCAGCACCAGGCGGCGCGGTCGCACCGTGCGTTCGGCCCGGTGCAGCCGGTCCAACTCGCCGGTGCGCAGCGCGGCCCGCACGGTGCGGGTGCGGTCGATCCGGCCGTGTCGGGCCGGACGCCGGCGCCGGGTGCGGCGGGTGGGCGCGGCCGGGCGCAGCAGCGCGAGCAGTCGGCGCAGTTCGGCGCGCGCGGCCGGGTCGAGCGAGGCGATGTCGCGCCGGCGCAGGATCTCGGTCCGGTCCGCGGCGGCCACCCGCGCCTCCCCGTCCCCTTCCTCGTCCCGCGGCGGGGCGGAGGCGGTGTCCGGCACACCCACCGCGCGCTCGACGTCCACGCGCGGCCGGCGGCGGCCCGGCACGGGCTGTTCGGCACCGAAGTACGCGGCGAACGCGGCGTCGTAGCGGGCCAGTTCCTGCGGCGCCGAGCACAGCGCGAGCCGCCCGGCCCAGTAGGTGTCCTCGCGCCGATCGGCGCCCAGTTCGGCGGCGGCGGCCAGGAACACCCGTACCCGCTCGGGGTCCGCCGCGACCCCGGCGGCCCGCACCGTGCGGGCGAACCCGACCAGGACCTCCACCCCGTCCCGGCGGGTCGGCGCGTTCGCCGCGGCGCGCAGCGTGGCGGCGTCCAGGGGGCTGCGCGCGCTCATCTCAGCCGCCCACCGCGAGCAGCCGGTCGAACCCGGCCGCCCGTACGCTCTCCAGGTCCTCGCGGTGCTTGAGCACCGCGCCCAGGGTGCGGGCGGCGGCCTCCGGGTCCAGTTCGCGCACGCCCAGCACGAGCAGCGCGCCCGCCCAGTCCAGGGTCTCCGCGACGCCGGGCGGCTTGACCAGGTCGGCCGCGCGCAGCCGGCCCACCGCGCGCACCACGTCCTCGGCGAGCCGCGTGCTCACCTCGGGCAGTCGGCGGCGCACGATGGCCACCTCGCGGGCGTGGTCGGGGTGGTCCAGCCAGTGGTAGAGGCAGCGCCGCTTGAGCGCGTCGTGCAGTTCGCGGGTGCGGTTGGAGGTGAGGACCACCAGCGGCGGCACCGGCGCGGCGATCCGCCCCAACTCGGGCACCGTCACCGCGAAATCGGACAGCACTTCGAGCAGGAACGCGTCGAACTCGTCGTCGGCCCGGTCCACCTCGTCCACGAGCAGCACCGCCGGCGACGCCTCGATCGCCGACAGCACCGGCCGCGAGATCAGATAGCGCCGGTCGTACAGCCCGGCCTCCAGCGTCGCGGCGTCGCTCTCCCCCGCCGCGCCGGCCGCCCGCAGGTGCAACATCTGGCGCGGGAAGTCCCAGTCGTAGAGCGCCTGCGAGGCGTCCAGTCCCTCGTAGCACTGGAGCCGGAACAGCGGTACGGCGAACGCCTGCGCGAGGGCCTGGGCGAGTGCGGTCTTGCCCACGCCGGGCTCGCCCTCGACCAGCAGCGGGCGGCCCATCCGCAGCGCGAGATACGCGGCGGTACCGACACCGTCCCCGGCCAGGTAGTCCACGCCGTCCAGGCGCGCGGCCACCGCGTCCGGCCCGTCGACGTCCTCGCCGCCCCACCATGCCTGCGCCACGCCCACACCTTTCGCCACACCCGTAACGCCCGGGCGGGGGGCACTCGGCGTCGCCCCGCCCGAACGATCGGTGTTCAGTACACGCTGTACCGGCCGCACTCTCGACGGCAACATGTGCCAAAGAGCGGCCCGATCCCTGTCATCCTTACCTGCCCGAATCGGACCGTGCCGACGCGGATCCCGCCGCTGCCGTCCCCGGGGCCTCCCGGGACCCCGTCCCCGACCTACAACCAGCGCGGTATGCACACCTGGACCGCCGGTTTGACGACACGCCGTCAACCGCGGGCTACGCTGCGCCGATGCGGGCCCGAGCGGTGTGGAAGAGGCTGTCCGCCGGCGTGTCTCCGCGAGCCGTGGACATAACGCCGGCGGTGGCCGACATGGTGGTCAGCCTGCTCCTGGCACGCGAGGACCCGACCGGGAACTGGCGGCATACCGACACGTTCGGTTTCGTCCTGATCGTCCTGATCAATCTCCCCCTCCTGGTCCGCCGGCGTGCCCCCGTCGCCGTGCTGTTCGTGATGCTCGCGCTCCAGATCTGGTTCATCGCCCTGGGTTACTGGCCGGTGGTGAACTCCCTCGGTTCGCTGCTCGCGCTGTACACCGTCGCCTCCCAGCGGCCCGTGCGGATCGCGGCGGTGGCGATCGCCGCCGTGGGCGCCGTCTGGATCTACGCCGGCCTCGCCGCCGACGGCGGCTCGATGGTCACCGTCGTCGCACAGATCCTGACCGTTCCGCCGGTCGTCTGCTGGTTCGGCACGGCCGCCCGCCGACTGGGCGAACGCAACGCGCAGTTGGCGCTGTTGACCGCCAAACTGGCCCGCGAACAGGAGGCGCGGGCGCGGCGCGCGGTCACCGACGAGCGGGTGCGCATCGCGCGCGAACTGCACGACGTGGTCGCCCACCACGTCTCGGTGATCTCGGTACAGGCCGGGCTGGCCGAGTACGTGATCACCTCCGATCCGCCCACCGCCCAGGCGGCGTTGCACACCATCGGGGAGACCACCCGCGAGGCGCTGGACGAGATGCGCCGGATGTTGCTGCTGCTGCGCGCCGACCCCGAGGACATGGACGCCGCGCCCGTGCCCGGCCCGGACCGGCCCGCCGCCGACGACACCATGGACCCGGCGCCCGGCCTGGCCCGCCTCGACGACGTGGTGCGCCGGATCCGGGCGGCGGGGGTGGCGGTGGCCATCCGACGGGTCGGCATCGCCCGTCCGCTCTCGTCCGGCGTCGAGTTGTGCGCGTACCGGATCGTCCAGGAGGCACTGACCAACGTGCTCAAACACGCCCGCACCGCACGGGTGGAACTGACGGTGGAGTATGAACCCACCCGACTGCGCATAGCGGTGTGCGACGACGGTGGGGAACCCGACTCCGACGCGACCCCACAGACCCGGAATTCGGGCAGAATCGGGGGCGCGTCCGGACACGGCCTGATCGGCATGTCCGAGCGCGCCAGGCTCTACGGCGGGACGTTCTCCGCCGGACCGCGCCCGGAAGGAGGGTTCGAGGTCGGCCTCGTCCTGCCCATCCCGGCCGAGCCCGGCACGTCGGGCGGCAAGGTCGGGGGCGCGGGCGACACCTAGATCGCCTCGGGCCGACGTGACGGAAGGAACGACGGGGTGACCAAGGTACTTGTGGTGGACGACCAGGTCCTGATCCGGGCGGGACTGGCCGCCCTGTTACGCGCGGCCCCGGGCATCGATGTGGTGGGCGAGGCGTCCGACGGGGCCGAGGCCGTGGACATGGCGGCGAAGCTGCGACCCGAACTGATCCTGATGGACATCCGGATGCCCGGGGTGAGCGGCGTGGTCGCCACGGAACGCATCCTGGCCGCCGCCGAGGGCAACCCGCCCCGGATCGTCATGCTGACCACCTTCGACCTGGACGAGTACGTCTACGCCGCACTGCGCGCCGGCGCCTCCGGGTTCCTGCTCAAGGAGATCGGCCCGCAACGACTGCTCGCCGCGATCGACGCGGTGATGGCCGGCGACATGCTCTTCGCGCCCAGCGTCACCCGGCGACTGATCGAGACGTACGTGGCCGCCGCGCCCACCTCGCCGGACGCCGACGTGCCGCCGGCCCTGGACGCGCTGACCGGACGGGAGTTGGAGGTGCTGCGCCTGGTCGGCAAGGGCCTGGCCAACACCGAGATCGCCGGCACGCTCGTGGTCACGGAGTCCACCGTCAAGACCCACTTCAACCGGGCGCTGGCCAAGCTGAACCTGTCCAGCCGGGCGCAGGCGGTGGTGTTGGCGTACGAGACGGGGTTGGTCACGCCCGGGGGCCGGCGGTCCTGAGGCTCACGCGTCCTCGTCGCCTTCGGTCGTCGCCGACGCCGGCTCGGCGAGTCGCGCGAGTTTCGCCAAGACCTCCGGGTCGAGCGCGGCGGCGATCGGGCGGCTGCCACGGGCGGACAATTCGGCGAACCAGCCCTGGAAGTACGCACGCACCGCGTCGGCCTGCGCGGCGGTGTACCCGAGTCGGCGGAAGTCCGCGTCCTCGCGCTCGGTGACGTGCTTGAACCCGGTCAGGAAGTCCTCGGCGCGCAGTTCGGGGTCGTAGGCCAGGGCCAGTTCGAGCAGCCGCCCGGTGTCGTAGCCGGCGGAGAGCGCGAACACGTCGAAGGCGTCCCGGAGTTCGGCCCGCGACCCCAGGGTGACCACCTTCGCGGCGGCGAGGTCGTCGGGATGCAGCACGGGAACGTCGTCCACCACGACCGGCTCGTGCCGACGCGGTCCGACGTACAGGCTCACCGGGATCGCCCGCTTGGCGTCCGGCGCCCGGACGTTCAGCCGGACCCGGGTCTTGCCGGCCGCCTTTCCGTCGACGCCCACGCCGGACCCCGCCTCGGTCAACGCGGCCACGATCGCGGCCCGCGCGGCCCCGAGCCGCTTGCCGTCACGCGCGGCCAGGGCGAGGTCGACGGTGTCACCGTCCCGCTCCACGAGCCCGTGCCGCGCCAGCCCCCGACTGCCGCCCAGGGCAACCCCGAAGGGCTCGCCGGCGGTTGCGGCGATGCGGATGATCTGCTCTTCGGGGCTGTGCGGCACGATGTCGAATCCTCGCGTTTCGGGATTCACAGCGTACGCGGAGACGGGTGCGGGGGCTGCCGGCGCCGGGGTCGCGCCGACCGGCGATCGCCACGATCGGGTTGCGGCCCGGCTCCGGAGGGCCAGGGCGCCGCCGAGGAGGGCGCCGGTGAGGCAGGCGGTCACATGGCCGATTTCGGTGACGCTCGCGTGGGTGATGCCCTCCGGCCAGGAGAGCGCGTTCCATGCCAGGAGGGTGATCGCCGGGGCGCGGGTCGGCCATCGTCGGCCGGTCAAGGCCACCGCTGCCAGCGCTGCCATCACCAGGTAGGACGGGCCGACGTCGGGCATGTTGCGCAGGTTGGGCGGGGTGTGGTGGAGGGCGATTCGGGTGGCGAGCAGGCCTTGGCCGATTGCCGTGCCCACCACGTGTCCCGTGGCTGCGATCAGGGCGGCTCGGCGGTTGCCGAAGCGGTCGGTCAGTGCGGTCAGGGCGAGGGCGGTGACGGCAAGGCGCGACCAGCGTTCGGGTTCGAGTACGAATGCCGAGGCGGCCAGTGACTCGATCGGTCGGCCGCGGAGGTTGGTGAGGTTGGTCGAGGCCCAGTCGACCAGTGCGGCGCGGCTCCCCGGCCCGAGCACCCAGGTTTGCACGGCCGTGACCACGCCTGCGGCCAACAGGTAGGCGATCGGCAGCGGTAGGGCGCGCGACCACCGGCCCACCGCGCGACGGAACCGACCGGCGGTCCGCGTCGGCTCGCGGACGGGCACGGAGGCCGGGGCCTCGGCGCGGTACGGGTGCTCGGTCGAGACGATCGGGATCACTTCCTCTCGCTGGGGAAGTCGGTGGGATGGCGGTGCGGGTTCGGCCTCTCGAACCTCGCAGTTCGCCGGGCCCGGGCGCGTCCGGCGGGCGACAGACCACGGCGGGTCTGTCGTGCGGGGGATGGCGGGGCACGACTACGACCTGAGGACGATGCGAAGGGTGGCCCGGAGACAGAAGTCACGTCCTGCTCGCGCCCGTAGCGTCGATACGTGAACTCGACGACGCCGCAGGCGTACACCCCGAAGCAGGGTCCGCGGCGCCGGCTGCTCGTGGCCGTGGACGTGGCGATCGCCGGCGCGCTGGGCGTGGTGCTGTCGCTGGGTGTCTCCACGCTGACGTGGCATGGATGCCTGCCCGTGCCGGTGGTGTTCGTGACGATCTGGCTCTTCGCGGGGGCGTTCGTGCTGCGCCGGTTCGCGCCGCTCGCCGCGATGGTCGCCACGTCCGTGCTGCTGCCGCCGCTGATGGCGACACCGTGGTTCCTGGCGGTGTGGATGCTCGCGGTCCTGGTCGCCTACGGGGCACAGGCTCGCTCGCGGCGGATGGCGGCACTCGTGCTGGGAGGCTCCCTGCTGGGCGAGTTGTCGTCCTGCCTGGTGATGCAGGAGCTTTCGGGCCGACCGATGATCGGCTTTCAGATCGTCATCGTGCAGTTCGCCGCGTGGGTCTCCGGGTGGGCGGCGGCCAGAGGCCGCGCGCACAACGAGGGCCTGCGCCGCCAGGCGGAGGAGCGGGCGGCGGCTCAGGTGGCTCGGGCACGCCGCGCGGTCACCGAGGAACGACTGGACATCGCACGCGAGTTGCACGACGTGGTGGCGCACAGCCTGAGCGTCATCGCGGTGCAGTCCGGCGTCGGGAACCATGTCATTCACACCCGGCCGGCCCAGGCCGCCGCCGCGTTGGCGGCGATCGAGGAGGTCAGCCGGTCGGCGCTGGTCGAACTGCGGTCACTGGTGGGGCTGCTCCGGGACGGCGACGCGGCGGAGTACTCGCCCGGTGCGCTGGCCGACCTGGAGGGGCTGCTCGCGCGCAGCGCCCAGGCCGGGGTACGGGTCGACGCCACGGTGAGCGGTGGCCTCGACGAACTGCCGCACGGGCTGAACCGGGCGGCGTATCGGATCGTGCAGGAGGCGCTGACCAACGTGGCCAAACACGCGGGGACCGACCGGGCCCGGTTGACGGTGTCGGTCGACGACGCCGGGATCGGGATCGAGGTCGTCGACGACGGGGTGGGTCGGATGGAGGCGGGGCAAGCCGAGCCGGCGTCGGTGGCTTCGGCTGCTTCGCATGGATCGGCGACCTCGAAGGGGACGGGGGCCACGCCGGCGACTGCCCCCAACGGCTCGGCAATGCGCGGGAGTTCGGCCGGGGAGTGGGATCATCCGTCCGGCCACGGGCTGATCGGCATGCGCGAGCGGGCCGCCCTATACGGTGGTCGGGTGAGCGTCGGGCCGCGTGCCGAGGGTGGCTTCCGGGTCGCGGCATGGTTGCCGGTGCCGGAGGAACAGCCCGTGTACGCAGGCACGTTCGGCACGGGTGAGACGGGGGCGGCGTGACGATTCGGGTGTTCGTCGCCGACGACGAGAGTCTGGTGCGCGCGGGATTCGGTGTACTGATCGACTCCGACCCGGAGTTGACCGTGATCGGCGAGGCCGGCAACGGGCGCGAGGCGGTGCGGCTGATCCGGGAGAGCCGTCCCGACGTGGTGTTGATGGATGTGCGGATGCCGCTGCTCGACGGCATCGAGGCGACCCGCGAGGTGATGGCCGACGGCGGCTCCGACGGGCCTCGGGTGCTGATCCTGACCACGTTCGGGCTGGACGAGTACGCGTTCGGCGCGTTGCGCGCGGGTGCGAGCGGATTCCTGCTCAAGGACACCCGCCCGGCCGAACTGCTGGCCGCGATCCGGGTGATCGCCGCCGGCGAGGCGCTGTTGGCGCCGCCCGTGACGCGGCGGCTGATCGAGGAGTTCGTCAGCCGCCCCGCCGTCCGGCGGCAACCGCTCGCGAGCCTGGAGAGTGTCACCGACCGCGAGCGTGAGGTGCTGTACCTGATCGCCACCGGCCTCTCCAATGCCGAGATCGCCGCGCGGTTGTTCCTCGCGGTCGGCACGGTCAAGACACACGTCAGCCGACTGCTGACCAAGCTGGGCGCGCGGGATCGGGCTCAACTGGTCATCGCCGCCTACGAGAACGGGCTGACGGGTGGTTCGGCGAAGGCCCGGGCGTGAGCGCACGGCGGCGGGGGACGCGTCGGGCCCGGTGCGGCGGAGGTGCGGTGCGCGGTTTCCCGATTGGCGTTGACGCCGACGTCAACGTCTAGCGTCGGGACCCCGTGCGGGACGACGGCGACGAGGGAGCGGGCGCGATGGCCGGGACGAGTGGTGTGGACGCGCACGACGGGCGCGAGGTGGTCGGGGCGGATCTGGCCTTCTTCGACGCACTGGTCCGGGCGGACGGGGATGCGCTGGGCGGCCTGCTGGCCGACGACTTCGTGCTGGTGGACGTCATGGCCGGGTCGGTGATCCCGAAGGCCGATCTGGTTCCGCTGATCGCGTCGCGGCGGCTGGAGTTCGAGGCGATCGGGGCGGACGGGGAGGAGCCGAGCGTGCGGTTCTTCGACGCGACGGCGATCGTGATCGGGCGTACCCGGATGTCCGGCCGCTTCGAGGGGGAGGCGTTCGAGTCGCGCAGCCGCTACACCCACGTCTTCGTCACCGATCCCGCCGGGCGAGGCGGCGGGTGGACGCTGGTCAGCGCGCAGGGCACCCGGATGGAGTGACCGCGACGCAAGGGGCGAGCCGGCGGTCGGTGAATCGGGACGTGTAGTATCCCGATCATGCGGATGGGCGAAGGGGTCGAGTGGGGGTTGCACTGCTGTTTGGTGCTGGCCTGGCTCGAGGACGAGGGGCCGGTGTCGACCGCGACGCTGGCCGCCTGGTTCGAACTGCCGCCCGCCTACCTCAAGAAGCGCCTCCAGGCATTGGTTCGGGCGGACATCCTGACCTCCAGTGCCGGGGCGCGCGGCGGGTTCCTGCTCGCGCGGCGGCCGGAGGCGATCACCCTGCTGGACGTGGTCGTGGCGGTCGAGGGGCCCGACGAACTCTTCCGGTGCGCCGAGATCCGGCGCCGGGGGGACGGTGTGGACCCGGCGGCGGCCGAATTCCGGGTCGATTGCGGGGTGAGCACGCTGATGCGGCAGGCCGAACTCGCCTACCGGCGCGAGTTGGCCGGGCGTACGATCGCCGACGCGCTCGCGGCGGCCCCGCCGGCGGCGGCCGAGCGGGCGCGGCGCAGGTATGCCCGGATGGGTGGCTGAGCGGGCGGGGCCGGGTCCGGTTCCTGTTTGTCTTTCTTCACGGCATGAATCGGGATGTTTGATATCCCGATTCCTCGTTTTCATCGGGAGGCGCCACATGTTCGAGATCTCGACCGTTCTCGTGTTGGCTCTGGGCACCTTCGCGGTCGGTACGGACGCCTTCGTGGTCGCCGGGTTCCTGCCCGCGATGGCGAACTCGCTGGACGTGTCGGAGAACGCGGCCGGGCAGTCGGTGACCGTGTTCGCGGTGGCCTATGCGCTTGCCGCGCCGGTGTCGGCCACGCTGACTGCTCGGCTGCCCCGCCGCGGGTTGTTGATCGGGGCCCTGCTGGTGCTGGCCGCGGCCAATCTCGGTTCGGCGCTGGCGCCGAACCTGCCCGTGCTGATCCTCACGCGCGTGGGCGCGGCCGTGGGCGCGGCGGCCTTCACCCCCAACGCGGGTGCGGTCGGCGCGGCGCTGGTGCGGCCCGAACTGCGCGGGCGGGCGCTGGCGGTGGTGATCGGCGGGCTCACCGTGGCGACCGCGCTCGGGGTACCGCTCGGCACCCTGATCGGCCGACTCGCCACGTGGCGGATCGCGCTCGGCGCGGTCGCGGGGCTGTGCCTGGCGATCGCCGTCGCGGTCCGGGTGGTCATGCCCGCGCTGCCCGGCACCGAGCGGGTGCCGCTGCGGGCACGACTGGCGGTGTTGCGCCGACCCGGCGTGCTGAGCGTGCTGCCGCTGACCGTCCTGGGCATGACCGCCGCCTACACCGCATACGCGTACAGCGCGCCCGCGTTGGCGGCGGTCGGGGTGACCGGTTCGGCGGTGGCCTGGATGCTGGTCCTGTACGGCGCGGGCGCGGTGCTCGGCAACCTGTGGTCGGGGCAGGCCACCGACCGACGGGGCCCGACGCGGGTGCTCGCGGTGACCTATCCCGTGATGGCCGCGGCACTGGCGCTGCTCGCGGGGCCGGCGGCGGGCGACCCGCCCCGGGCGGTCGTCGGCGCGCTGCTGTTCGGGTGGGGCGCCGCCTCCTGGGCGCAAACCCCCGCGCAACAGCACCGCCTGATCGAGGCCGCGCCCCAGGAGGTCCCGCTGGTGGTCTCGTTGAACTCGTCCGCCATATACCTGGGCATCGCGCTCGGCACCGGCATCGGCGGCCTCGCGCTGGACCAGGGCGGCACGGCGGCGATGTACGGGGCGGGTGCCGCAATCGCGGTGGCGGCCTGGCTGTTCCTGCTCGCCACGACCCGCCGACGCGATTCGGTGCGGATCTCGGGATCGGGGAAACGGTCTGCGGCCGGTGGGGGTGCCCGTCACAATGTGATTCATGAGTGAGTGGGGAATCGCGCTGCTCGCGGCCGGGTCGGCGCTCGCCGGTGGCCTGATCACCGGCTGGTTCGCCCGCGGTGCCGGGATGCGTCAGGCCGACGCGGCACGGCACGCGGGCGACCGGCAGGCCGATGCCCTCCTGGAGACCGTCCGCACCACGCTGGACGAACAGCGCGCGGAGCGACTGACGGACGTTCGCCGCCAGACCTACCTGCGCTTCCTCGAAGCGGCCGAGTCGGTGATCCTGACCCGCCGCACCAACAGCGGCGGTCACGACGACCTGCCCGCGTTGCAACGGGCGTTCGGCGCACTCCAGTTGGAGGGGCCGGTCGAAGTGACCGACGCGGCCCGCGCGTTCGTCACCGAGCTGCGCCGCAACGGCCCCCTCGACGATCTGGAGCAGTTGCGCGTGGCCCTGCTGTCCGCCGCGCAGGCCGCCCTGGTCCGGCGCTGAACCCGCCGTCGCCGGAGCGGCCGAGCCGAGCTACATGTGGTCGGCGAACCACGCCAGGATGCGCGGCGCCGAGCCGATCCCGGACGGAAAGTGCCCGATGTCACCGAGATCATCCACCCGGACGTCGGTGCCGTGTGCGCTCAGCGTACGGGCGCAACTCTCGGTGTTGGCGAACGGCACCTCCCGGTCACCCCGGGCGCCGAAGAGCACGACGGGCACACGCGGGCGCCACGCACAGGTCGTGTCGTTCTCGCGCATCGCGGCGCGGAAGCGGCCGGCGGCCGCGTTGCGGCCGGCCAGGAACTCCGCCTGGAACAGCGCCTCTCGACGGTCGGGCAGCCCGGCCAGGATCTGTGCCTCGGTATGCCGCCCGTCGAACAGCCGTAGCACGGTGTCCACTTGGTCCGGCAGGAAGATCTCCTCGGGGTGCCGGTACAGGGGGCGCGCCGTATTCCAGCCCAGGACCAGATAGCTCAGCGCGAGATTGACCGCGCGCGCGTCGCCGGTGGTGCCCATGGCGGCCGGCAACATCACGCCCTCCAGGTCGTAGGGCCCGCTCGCCGGGGCCAGCCCGCCCAGGTTCAGCCGTGGATCGGCGCCCGCGTCCAGGGCCTTGGCCAACGCCATCGCGGCGTGCCCGCCCTGGGAGAACCCGGTGACCAGGACCCGCGCGTCGAGCCGGACACCCTCGCGCCGGGCCGCTTCGCGCGCCGCACGCAGCAGGTCGACGGACGCCGATGCCTCGGACGCGGCATGGTCGTAGGGGTGCCGGCCCGGACCCATTCCGAGGCCGAGGTAGTCCGGCGCCACGGTGAAGTAGCCCGCGCCCGCGTAGAAGAGCGGGAACGCCCGGTTGTCGTCCGCCCGTTCCCCGGACGGCGCGCCGACCTTCTCGACCGTGGTCCCGTGCTCGAACGCGAGCACCCGCTGCGTCCGAGGCCCACCCCGGGGCACCGCGACCAGGCCACTGGCCACGGTCGGCCGCCCGGCCGCGTCGATCGTGCGGTAGACCACGACATAGGTGACCACGCCGTATTCGGCCGCCGGCGCGTCCAGGTCGTACGGCGACAACTGCTCGCGGACCCGGTCCCGATCGAGGACGTCCACGCGGCGTACCGAGACGACGCTGCCCCGCCCGTAGGCGGGAGCCCGCTCGGCGTCGGCCCGACTCACGGCGGCCGTCCGGCTCCCGGCGCGTGCCCCGTCGGTCCCGTCGCCCCGGCCGGCCGCATGCGCCGGCACGGCGCCGTTCGTGAGCAACAGCAGCAGCGCCGCGCCGGCCGGCACGGCGACGGCCCGACCCCATCGGCGCCGGCGGCTCGTCGACGTCCCCGCTCCGGTGCGGGCATCTACGTGAACTCGCTTTGTAGTGAAGGCATTTGGTAGCGCACTCTGAGCAAATCGCATACTCGGACGCTAGCCGGCCGAGCCGCCCCCGAGCACTCCGGCCAACACCCGCCTTCGGAGTGGGCCCGGACCCACCCCGAAGCGGAGGCCACCACCAAACGCGCCGCTCAGGGGCTCGTCGGCGGAGCCAACAACCGCCGCCCGCCGCGTTGTTGCACCCGTCGGAGGAAGGAGAGGACTCCCGCGCTGCCCGTGCCCCACGCCGGGCTCGACGCGGCGCGGGTGTTGTCCGGGAGCAGGGGCCGGCGCGTGGTGCCGCCGCTGCGGGCCAGGATCAGGCCGATCACGTCCTCGGCGGCCCGCCACAGTTCGTCGTCGCCGGTCGCGACGGCGGCGTCCACGAGCAGTTCGCCGATGCCGGACAGGCCGCAACACTGGGACACCAGGCTCATCCGCGGCGCGAGGGAATGGCACAACCGGGCGCAGCGCAGGCCGAGTTCGAGCAGCTTCGGGTCCCGATCCGCGGCTCCGGCGGCGATCAGTGTCGTACCGATGCCGGCCATGCCCCGGCACCAGGACCCGAAGTTGCGCGCGGCGCCGGGGAGTGCGGCCGAGGCGAGCAGGTCGGGGGTGCGCGCGGCGAGGTCGGCCAGACCCTCCCGGGCGGCGGCGTGTACGGTCGGCGCCGCGTCGGGGTCGGTACGTCGGTAGGCGTCGAGGAAGTACACGATGCCGGCCCGGCCGTGCGCGAACCCGTGGGCGTAAGCCGCGCGGGAGGAGGCCGGGGGCAGCCCGAGTTCGTCGGGTTCGGGCTCGCCGTGCCGGGCCGAGAGCATGCCGGCGCACGCCGCGGCGGCGGCCAGGTGTACGCCCGCCCGCTCCGGGTCGCCTGCCGCCCGCGCCGTCGCGGCCAGCAGCAGGTGCCCGGTACCGCCGCCGGCCGCGCCGCCGATCTGGTCGCCGGTGTCGTCGTAGGGCCTCGCGGCAGGCGGGGTGTTCGGGGCCGGCGCACCGCCCGGCAGGTCGGCGGCGGCCCGGAGGAAGAGGTCGATGCCGGTGCGGCCGGTGTACAACGTGTCGGAGAGTTCGCCCAGTTCGGGGTGGGCCGCGGTGCGGTGGGCGAGGCGCGCGACGGCGCCGGCGACGTCCGGGCGGTCGGTGTGGTGCAGCAGCAGTTCGAGGCCGACCCCGGCGGCGCCCACGTACAGGGTCAGCGTCGAGCCGGGACGCGGGCCCGAGGCGGCGGGCCAGTCGGCGACACCCCGGACACAGGCGGCGACGGTGTGGCCGATCACGTCGTCCAGGAGCGCGGAGGTGATCCGAGGCGGCGCCGGCAGTCGGCGGCCGGGCATCGGTTCGGGCTGCCCGGCCCGCAACCGCCGTGCGCAGGCGGAGCGTTCGGCCGGATCCGGGCTGAGCAGCGCGGCCACCATGGCCCGGACCGGCCGATGGGTGACGCCGGGCAGCGCGGCGGCCAGGCAGGCGAGCGTACGGTGCCGGTTCACCGCCGGATCGGGATCGACGATCACCGGGTCCAGGCCGGTCAGCGCGTAGTGCAGCGTGGCGCCCAGCGCGTACAGGTCGTCGACCGGGACGGGCGAGCCGCCGTCCGGGTCGGGTGCCGGGGTGTAGCCGGGGGTGCCGCCGGCCGGGCGGCGGGTGTCCAGCGCGCTGATCCCGAAGTCGACGATCCGGGCGTTCCCGTCGGCGTCCAACACCACGTTGCCCGGCTTGAGGTCGCACACCACCACGCCGCGTTCGTGGATGCCGTCGAGCACCGCGAGCAGTCGGCGGGCCAGTTCGGAGATTCGCCGGCCGGAGCGGGCGTCGCCCGGGTAGGGGCCGTGGGCGAGTACGTCGCGGCGCAGGTCGCCGGGGCCGCAGTCGGTGGTGACCAGGAACTCGTCCTCGCCGTGCCGCAGGTGGTCGATCACCCGGGGGACGCCGTCGAGCCCGGACAGCACGCCCAGTACCGCGCGTTCGTGCCGCAGGCGGTCCCTGGCGTCCAGTCCGCCGCCGTCCTCCCCGGCGTACGCCCGGGCCTGCTTGACCACGACGCGGTCGCCGGTCGCGGTGTCCAGGGCGCGGTAGACGTCGCCGTGCGGGGAGCGGGCGATGCCGCCGGTGAGCCGGTACCGGCCGCCGATCAGCCGGGCGGTGCGTCCCGGCGCGGGCGCGGCGGCGCCGAACGGGTCGGCGGCCCACGGGGGTTGCCGGTAGCGCACGGTGGCCCGACCCGGGAAGCGCTGCCCGTCGGGGCCGGTCATCACCAGCCCCGCGTCGTCGCCGCCGCCCGCCCGGAAGGGCCCGTACCGGTAGTAGACGGGGGCGTCGGGGCGGACCCGGCGGTCGCCGAGCACCCGCGGCCCGCCGCGACCGGCCAGCACCTCGGCGAGTTCCCGGCCGAGCGCGGCCACGTCCCGCTCACGCGGATAGACGGTGATCGCCTTGCCGACGAGGGCGGGATCGCGGACGCCCGCGTTGATCTCCTCCAGCACGGCGGTGCCGGCCGCGAACTTGGCCAGGCAGGTGTACCGCAGCAGCACCGGGACCAGCAGGTCCAGCGTCTCGGCGAAGTCCTCGGGGCGGGTCGAGACGTGCAGCTTCCACCCGTGGTCCATCGGAGGCATCCGCGGATCGAACAGGTGGAGCCAGACCGAGTCCGCCCGGTGGCGTCGATCGTGGCCGGCGATCAGCGTGTCCAGACGCCGGCTCAGGTCCTGCACGGATCCGTCGGGGACCGTTCGCACCTTGCCCACGTCCGCTCCTTGCCGTTCCGGGTCGGGTGGTTCCGAACACACCGTCCGCCGGGCGATCGCCGGCGTCGTCCGCGGCCGGCGTGCGCGGTACGGGACCGCGCGCCCCGCGCGGATGCGTGCTCCGTGCGGGGCGGCCGGATCGATGGGCTCCGGGCCGGATCCGGTGTGCGGCGGGCGACGGGCCGGTCAGGCCCAGTCGCACCCCACGCGGGTGGTGGCGGTCACCCACGGGTCGGCCAGACACGACTCGATCCGGCGTTCCGGGTTGGTCTCGTCCTCGAACTCGACCAGTTCCTCCTCGACCTCGACGTCGAGCGGTCCGGCATCGCGGATCTCTACCATCACGGGGCTCATTTCGATCCTTCCTGCAGCAGAGGCGGGCAGATCAGTACACGAACCTTCGCGGTCGTCGGCCGTCCCCGGTCGCCGCCTCGCACCTGTGTCCTCCGGTGCTGGTGGGGCGGGTGGGCCGCCGTTCCGCGCCAATAGTCTCCACGCTGCGCAACAAAAGGAGAACGTCACGAATCGGCCGACTTATGGCGCGATTTCGTGTGCGTGAACGGGATTCGACGAGCCCGATCCGGGACAGGGGCGCGGGCCGCCGGGAGACCCGATGCCGACCCCGACGCGATCACCGCGCCGGCGGGCCCGTACCCGCGCCGCCGGCTCCCGGGGTGGGGGCGGCGGCCACCGGGTGGTTGTCGTGTGCGCACAATGGCGGCATGACGACGCCGAACATCCCACCGTCGCCCGACGAGTTGCTCCGGCACCTGGTCGCGACCCGCATCGCGGGCCCGATCGCCACCCCACGAGAGGTCAACCTCCGGCACTACGCCGAACTGGTCCGCGGAAACCTGCGTTTTTGGCTCGGCCTGGACCTGGGCGACCGCTGGAAGACCGAGGAGGACGTGCTCGCCGTGATGGCCGAGCGCGCGGGCGTGGACCCGAACCCCGCCCACCGCACCGGCCAGGACACCATCGACCCCGAGCTGACCCTGGCCGCCCTCGACCGGATGGCCGCCGTACTGCGCGACGCCGCGGCCCGCCGACTGCACGTCCTCGTCGCCACCGGCCACCCCGGCGGCCTGCTCGACGTACACCGCGCCATCGCCGAGTCGCTGACCGCGGCCGGCGCCACCGTCATCGACATCCCGCGCGACCTGCGCACCACCGAGGGGGACGACGAAACCTGGGGCGACGTCCGCCAGTTCGGCGGCGTCGCGGTCCTGGAGCGCGGGGCCACCCTGTGGCACACGCACGCCCCGCAACCGATGGGCGCGATCCTGGACGCGCTCGCGGAGAGCGGCCGACCCCGCCCCGACCTCGTGGTCGCCGACCACGGCTGGGCCGGCCGCGCCGGGCAACAGGGCATCCCGACCGTCGCGTTCGCCGACAGCAACGACCCGGCGCTGTTCCTCGGCGAGGCCGAGGGGACCGTCACGGTGACCGTCCCGCTGGACGACCACGTCGTCGACGCCCGCGACTACGCCCCGATGACCGCCTACCTCCTGGCCGCCGCCGGCCTGTCCGCCGAGGCCCGCTGACCATCCCGATCCGCCGACCGGCCCGGGACACCATCGTGTCCCGGGCCGCCGTCGTGTCGCGTGCCGATACGCTCCGCGCCGTCTTGCTCCGCGCCCGTGCCCCGCGCCGCAATTACTCCCCGCGCCCTCGCCGTGTGTCCGGTCCGGCCGGGTGCGTCGCGCGGTGATCGACCTTCGATCGACGTTCGATCGACGGGTTGGCGACCGGCGGCCGGCGGTTCGTTCGCACGAACTTCACGTTCGGGATCCTCCCGGGCGAACCCGACGATTCCCTAGCGTCTGGGATGCACCATCGAGCACGCGGTATTCCACTCACTCCGATGTCACAGGAGACAACCGTGTCCGACTGGTCCATATCCCGACGCAGACACCCCGTCCGCAGCCACACCCATGCCCACATCCGCAACCGTGCCGCGCTGGCCCTCGCCGCAGCGCTGGTCGCCGCCTGGGCCTTCGTCGCCGGCGCGCCCACCGCGCGGGCGGCGGGCAGCGTACCCACTCCCGACCACACCATCGTCGTGGTCTTCGAGAACCACGGCTACAGCCAGGTCATCGGCAGTTCGAGCGCGCCGTACATCAACTCGCTGAAGACCGGCGGCGCCAATCTCAGCCAGTTCTACGCCGAGACCCACCCCAGCCAGCCCAACTACCTGGCGATGTTCTCCGGTTCCACCCAGGGCATCACGGACGACAGTTGTTACACCCCCGGCTTCAGCTCCGCCCCCAACCTCGGCTCGGAACTGATCGCGGTCGGCGCGACCTGGGCGAGCTACAACGAGTCGTTGCCGAGCCAGGGTTCGACCGTGTGCTCCAGCGGCCAGTACGCGCGCAAACACAACCCCTGGTTCGCCTTCTCCAACGTGCCGACCTCAACCGCGATGACCTTCGCTCAGTTCCCGACGAACTACACCACCCTGCCCAAGGTTTCCTTCGTGGTCCCGAACCTGTGCAACGACATGCACGACTGTTCGGTGAGCACGGGTGACACCTGGTTGCAGAACAAGCTCGGCGCGTACGCCACCTGGGCCAAGACGCACAACAGCCTCCTGGTGGTCACCTTCGACGAGGACAACCGGCTGAGCGGCAACCGCATCGCCACCGTCCTGTACGGACAGCAGGTGGTCGCGGGCAGTTCGAGCGCCACCACCTACAACCACTACAACCTGCTCCGCACGATCGAGGACATGTACGGCACCTCGCACGCCGGACAGGCCGGATCCGCCACCGACATCACCGGGATCTGGGTCCCCTGACGTGTATGTAGCGGACAGTCGCGGTACTGCCGCGCCGGACGCCGCCCGGAGCCCCCGCTCCGGGCGGCGTTCCGTCCTCGCCCCCTCCGCCGTCGCCCCCACGGTGCTGGCGCTGGGCACGGTCAGCCTGGTCACCGACGTCTCCTCGGAGATGGTCGCGGCCGTGCTGCCGCTCTACCTGGTGGCCGGACTGGGCCTGTCCCCACTGGGTTTCGGCCTACTCGACGGGATCTACAACGGGGTCGGTGCGCTGGTCCGTCTGGTCGGCGGGCACCTGGCCGATCGCGGCGGCCGGCACAAGACGGTGGCCGCGCTCGGCTACGGCATGTCGGCGGTGTGCAAACCGCTGCTGCTCGTGGTCGGTTCGCTACCGCTGATCGGCATGGTGCTGGCCGCCGACCGCACCGGCAAGGGACTGCGCACCGCACCGCGCGACGCGCTGATCTCGCTGTCCTGCGAACCCGCGGACCGCGGGCGGGCGTTCGGTGTCCACCGGGCCATGGACACCGCGGGCGCCCTGCTCGGCCCGCTCGTCGCGTTCGCGATCCTGCGGGCCACCGTGGACGGCTACGACGCGGTGTTCCTGGTCAGCTTCTGTATCGCCGTACTCGGCCTGCTCGTTCTGCTGCTGTTCGTGCCGGCCCGCCCGGTCCCGCTGCCTGCCCCGGCGTCCCGGCCCTCGCTGCGGGCCGCCGTCGCACTGCTGCGCCGCACCGAGGTGCGGCGCCTCGCCGGATGCGCGCTGCTCCTCGGACTGGCCACGGTCAGCGACTCGTTCGTGTACCTGCTGCTCCAGCGCCGACTCGGCGTCGCCGACCGGTGGTTCGCACTGCTGCCGCTCGGCACCGCCGCGGCGTTTTTGCTCCTGGCCATCCCGCTGGGCCGGCTGGCCGACCGGATCGGGCGGCAACGGGTCTTCCTCGGCGGCCACTTCGCGCTGCTCGTGGCCTATGTGCTGTTGCTCTCGGGGGCCGACGCGGCCTGGCTGCCCTGTGTCGTACTCACCCTGCACGGCTGCTTCTACGCCGCCACCGACGGGGTGCTGATGGCCGACGCGGCCGAGGTGGTCCCGGCCGAACTGCGGGGCAGTGGGCTGGCGTTGGTGCAGACCGGACAGGCCCTGGCCCGCTTCGTCTGCTCGATCGCCTTCGGCGCCGCCTGGACCGCGTTCGGCGACCGCACCGCACTCACCTCCGCCGCGGTCGCGCTGACCGTGTGCGCGACCGGCGCGCTGCTGCTGCGCCCGGTCGCGGAAAGGTCGCCATGACACTTCGCCGCAAGTTGTCGGTGCTCGCCGCCGCGGTCATGGTCCTGGCCGTGCTCGCAGTCGCGGCCGTCCTGCACGCCGTGGATCGCACCGACCGCAAGAACCGTCCGCGGCCGGGCGGCCCCGCCGTGGCGGCCGGTCCGGTCTCGCTCGGCGCCGCCGCCGAGCCGCTGCTTGTGTTCCGGAACCTGGCCTGGGGTCCGCACCGGGACGAGGTGGCCACGGTACGGGCGGTCGATCCGGACGGGGCGCGGACCGCGTCCGGGGTCAAGTGCCTGCGCTTCCACGCCGCGGCGGGCACCGGGATCTGCCTTCGGGCCGAACACGGCACGCTCCAGGAGAACTACCGCGCGGTGGTGCTGGACGCCGGCCTGCACGAGCGGGCCACGTACGCACTGCCCGGCATCCCGTCCCGGGCCCGGGTCTCATCGTCGGGCGCGCTGGTCGCATGGACGGTCTTCGTCGGCGGGGATTCGTACGCGGGCGCCGACTTCTCCACCCGCACCGGCATCGTCGATCTGCGCGGCGGAAAGCTGATCACGTCCCTGGAGGACTTCACCGTGATCCGCGACGGCACCGGCCGAGCCGCCCCCGCCGACGCCAACTTCTGGGGGGTCACCTTCGCCGACGACCGGGTCTTCTACGCCACGATGGCCACGGGGGGCCATACCTACCTGGTCCGGGGCGACCTGCGGGAGCGCACGGTGACCTCGGTGCACACCAACGTCGAGTGTCCGTCGTTGTCGCCGGACGGGACCACCGTCGTCTACAAGAAGCGGGTCGAGGGCGCGTCGGCGGACGCACCCTGGCGGCTGTACGCGCTCGATCTGCGCTCGATGGCCGAGACCGCGCTCGCCGAGTCGCGCAGCGTGGACGACCAGGTGGTGTGGTCGGACCCGCACACGGTGGTCTACGCGCTGCCGGGCGACTACGGGGCGGATCTGTACGCGCTGCCGGCGGACGGGTCGGGGGCGCCCCGGCGGTTGACGACGGCGGCGGTGGCGCCGGCGTATCTGGGCTGACCGGGCCGCCGAGGGTGGAAGGGTCGCCCGGGGCGGGCCGGGCGACCGTCGGGGGCTGGGCCGGTCCGGCCTCAGCCGAGCCGGGTCAGGAGCGGGGGCGGCGGGCCGGGGCGGGGCGCGCGGCGGGTCGCTCCTGCTCCTTGGCCTCCCTGGCCTGGTTCTTCTCCTTGATCCGGACCGCTTCCTTGCGGACGTCGGCCTGGACGGCGCGCTCGTGGAGCAGCCACTCCGGGCCCTCCTCCTTCAGCGCGTCGATCTGCTCGGTGGTCAGCGCCTCGGTGATCCCGCCGCGCGCGAGCCCGGCGATGGACACGCCCAGCTTCGCCGCGACCACGGGCCGGGGGTGCGGACCGGCGGCGCGCAGCTCGCGCAGCCACTCCGGCGGGTCGGCCTGAAGTGCGTTCAGTTCGTCGCGGGAGACGACACCTTCCCGGAACTCGGCGGGGGTGGCCTCGAGGTATACGCCCAGCTTCTTCGCCGCGGTCGCGGGCTTCATCGTCTGGGTGGTCTTGTGCGACGTCATGGGGTCAAGAGTAGCGACCGTGTGCGGTGCCGCCGATCATGGCCGGTAACCTGACGTGGTGACAGGCGCGGAAACACCCTCTTCGTTCCGGCTCGCCTACGTTCCGGGGGTGACCCCCGCCAAATGGGTGCGGATCTGGAACGAGCGGCTGCCCGACGTGTCCCTGGCGTTGCTCGCGGTGACCGCCGCCGAGGCGGCCGAGGCGCTGCGGAGCGGTGGCGCCGACGCGGGTCTGGTGCGGTTGCCGATGGATCGGACCGGGCTGAACACGATCCCCATGTACACCGAGACCACCGTGGTCGTGGTCCCCAAGGACCACGACGTGACGGCGGTCGACGAGGTCTCCGTCGAGGACCTGGCCGACTTCGTGCTGCTGCACCCGCTGGACGACCCGCTCGACTGGACCGCCGGCCCGCCCGGTGTGCCGGCCAAGGAGCGGCCGGCGACCACGGCGGACGCGATCGAGCTGGTGGCGGCCGGGGTGGGGCTGCTGATCGTCCCGCAGTCGTTGGCCCGACTGCACCACCGCAAGGACCTGACATATCGACCGCTGGCCGGGGCCGGCGAGACGGTCGACGAGGCCGCCGAAACCGCCGAGGTGCCGCAGTCGCGGGTCGCGCTGGCCTGGCCGGAGGGTGAGCCCTCCGAGCTGATGGAGGAGTTCATCGGGATCGTCCGGGGACGGACGGTGAACAGCTCGCGCGGACGTACGCCCACCCCGCCGCAGCCCAAGTCGGCGAAGGCAGCCGCCAAACGCCCCGACGCACGCCGCAAGCCGGGAGGCGCCGGCGGCGGCGCGACCGGCCGGGGCGCACGTGGCGGCCCGGGCTCCGGTAAGACCGGCAAACGCGGCAAGCCCCGCGGGCGCTGACCGCGCCGTCGCCCGTCCGCCTCACCAGCGCACGTGCCTCGGGCGCAGGAGGCGGTGGGTCAGGCGGACAGCGGGTGGGAACACGTGGCGGATCGCGAGTTCGCGATCGGCGGGTACGCCTTTTACCAGCCAGGACAGGAACTCTGCGCCCTCGACCAGGTAGAGCGGTTGTCGCTGGGCCACGTCGAAGTGGGCCCATTCATGGGGCGTGATCAGCATCGAGATCAACGGGAGCAGGGTCGCGTCCTCGAAGTCGAGGTGTGCGGTGAGGGCGGTGTCCAACTGCGTCACATATTCGAACGTGCGGCTTGCCGGCCCGCGTCCGGTCAGGCAGTCGTCGATGGTGGCCACCAGTTCGTCCAGCCGGTGGTGCTCTTGCGCCATCACCGCCGTCAGCCGGTGCAACGGAGACCCTCGGCCGGACGCCTCGCGCAGCACCGGCCACAGCGTGGCGTCCTCGGCCCGGTGGTGCAGGGTGAGGTAGTGCCGGAACCGGTTCCACCCGGGGCCGGCCACCGGTACGCAGGTCCGCGCCCATTCGACCAGGTCGGCCAGGTCCCGGCGCAGCGCGTGGTGGACCGCGTGGATCAGCAGCGGATCGGGGCGCGGACCGTCGGCGGTACGGCCGCGATGGGAACGGGACGGGACGGTCGAGGGCATGCCGGATCTCCTCGGGGCGGCGGTGTGGGCGGCGAGGTGCGCGGGGGCGGCCTGCGGGACGGGCCGCCCCCGCCGGTCAGGAGTGTTCGTGGTGGTGTTCGGGCCCCTCGGTCAGTTCCCGGAACTGCTCGGGCGTGGCCTTGGCGATCGGCTCGGCGAAGTACCAGTGCGACATCCGCACCCGCAACTTCTGCGAGCGGGTGACCCGGCGGGCCACGCCGTTCTCGTCCACGGCCGGGACCAGGGCGTACGGCCTGGGCTGTTCGTGCGCCGTGAGGCTGTGCCGCAGTGCGGGGTCGAGCGGTTCGTGGACCTCGATGTACTCGCCGTGCGGAAGCTTCTTGATCACGCCCGTCTCGCGGCCGTGCAGGACCTTGTCCCGGTCGCGGCGCTGGAGGCCCTTGCAGATGCGTACGGTGGCCAGGTAGGCGAGGACCGGGGCGATCAGGAACGCGAAGCGGCCGATCCAGGTGATGGTGTTGATCGACAGGTGGAAGTGGGTGGCGATCACGTCGTTGCCGCCGCAGATCCACAACACGCCGTAGGCGACGATCCAGCCGACGCCCAGACCGGTGCGGACCGGCATGTTGCGCGGCCGGTCCAGGATGTGGTGTTCACGCTTGTCGCCGGTGATCCAGCTCTCCACCCACGGGTACGCGGCGATGAAGGTGAACAGCACACCCGGGATGATCAGGGACGGGATCAGCACGTTGAAGCTGAGCGTGTGGCCCCAGACGTTCCACTCCCAGTTGGGCATGATGCGCAGGGCGCCCTCGATGAAGCCGATGTACCAGTCGGGTTGCGAACCGGCGGTGATCTGCCCGGGGTTGTAGGGGCCGTAGGACCAGATCGGGTTGATCTGCACCAGGCCGCCCAGGAGCGCGGTGACGCCGAAGACCAGGAAGAAGAAGCCACCCGCCTTGGCCGCGTAGACCGGCATGAACGGCGCGCCGACCACGTTCTTCTCGGTCCGGCCCGGGCCGACGAACTGGGTGTGCTTCTGGTACCAGACCAGGGTCAGGTGCACCGTGACCAGGCCGACCATGATCGCCGGGATCAGCAGCACGTGGATCGTGAACAGGCGCGGCACGATGTCGTCGCCCGGGGACTCCCCGCCGAACAGGAAGAATTGCAGGTAGGTACCGACGAGCGGGATGGCCAGACAGACCCCCTCGGCAATCCGCAGACCCGTGCCGGAGAGCAGGTCGTCGGGGAGTGAGTAGCCGGTGAAGCCGTTGACCATGGCCAGTACCAGCAGGAGGAATCCGAACAGCCAGTTGAGGTCCCGGGGCTTGCGGAACGCGCCGGTGAAGAAGATCCGGAACATGTGCACGAACAGCGCGGCGATGAAGATCAGCGCGGCCCAGTGGTGGACCTGACGGATCATCAGGCCGCCACGCGTGTCGAAGCTGATGTCGAGGGTCGAGGCGTACGCCTGGGACATGTGGATGCCCTGGAGCGGCACGTAGGAGCCGTCGTAGACGACCTCGGTCATGCTCGGCTTGAAGAACAGCGTGAGGAAGACGCCGGTCAGCAGCAGGACGATGAAGCTGTACAGGGCGATCTCGCCGAGCATGAACGTCCAGTGGTCCGGAAAGACCTTGCGCAGGTGTCTCTTGGTCGCGCCGTAGATGCCCAGCCGGCTGTCGATGGCGTCGGCGAACCGGACGCCCGGGCCGTCCGGGACGGGGAGTCGGGTGTTCTCCCCGCCCTTGGCCGAACCGGCGTGCGGCCCGGCGTCGTTGCCTCCTGCGCTTATGCCCCCTGCGCTCATGCGCGACGTCCCTCTCGTCCTCGATCCGCGGTGCGGGGCGCGGCGGCCGGCGCGAGCCGGGTGGATGTCCCGGAGCGGTCCGGGCCGCGCGTCCTCGGCTATATGACGGGGGTCGCGGCGAAAGTGTGACTCGTCGGGTGGGATTCGACGGTTGCGCAAGTGAGAAACGGGGGTTTTGGGGTTGCGAGCCCAGGGCTGGGGGCTCGGGGCTCAGCCGATCTGCCCGTACGTCCCTCGTCCGTCGTCTCGCCGCCCGGCAGAGGTGAAGGGGCCGCGCGGTTCGCGGGCCCCCACGCGCCCGGCCGGCTTGGTCGTTCCGGTGTGTCCGCTCCGCCGGCTCGCGCTGTCCGTGCGGCTGATCGCGGACGGGGCGCCGGCCGCCGCCGGGGACGGTCGGGTGCAGGGTGGCAGGCGACGGCGCTGGTGCAGCGGATGGTCTCCGGGCCGGGTGAGGTGACTCGCTGGGGCACGCGGCCGACGCCGACGGGCCCGATCTGGCGGCGGCGTTGCCGGACCAGGTACTGGTCACCACCGGCGCGACCCAGGCGATCGTGCTCGCCACCCGGCTGTTCGTGCGCCCCGGGGCGTGCGTGGTGATCGAGTCGCCCCCGCTCTGGGGCCGGCTTCAACTGCGCCTCCGGGGCGTGGGGTTGCTTTCGCTGTTCGGGCAACTTTCCCGCAGAGAGGGATGATTGTGTTGCGTCGGATCTACCGTTCCCGCAACTCGCGTTCTACGCTGCCGGAATGAGGCATGTGGCGCCTGGGGCGCGTGAGACCAGAACGGCGGAGCGGATATCGACCCCGACCGCCGACGAACCCATCCGGATGATCGTGGCGCGCAACGTGCGCATGCTCGCCCGGCGCGACGGCTACACCGACGGGGCCATCGGCGAGGCGCTGGGCCACGGCCGCTCCTGGGCGTGGCGTCGGTTCACCGGCGAACTGCCCTTCGACCTCAACGACGTGGAGCGCCTGGCCGAACTGTTCCAGGTCGACCCGGCACACCTCCTCGCCCCCGCGCACACGTGGGCGCCCGACCCGTCCCGGAGGGCGGTCTCATGAGCACCGAACGCCGCCCGAGCAGCCGCCGCAACCGCGTCGACAGCAAGCACCGCATCGAGCGGGCCACCGCCCGCCGCGCCACGCGCCACAACAACGGGGCGTCCGTGCCCGCGATGTCCTCGGAGGTGATCGAGGCCGCGCTGTACCGGGCCGCCGAAGGCGACTTCGCGGCGCAGGCGACCACGTACATCCTCACCGAGGAGGGCTCCTTCGTCCGCCGCCCCGACCTGTACGCGGTGTGTCTGGACTGGTCCGACGACGGCCGCTACGCCTCGGTGCGGTGGGAGACGCTGCGCGAGGTGGTCACCGCGCCCGACGGGCCGTATCCCGACGGGGCGTTGCGCACCATCCTGCTCCTGTGTTGCTCGCTGCACGACGACGGCCCGGCCCCGCTGTCCCGCCTGGCCTCGCTCGACACCACCAACGCCCGCATCGTCTCCCGAGGCGTACACATCGCCACCGGCGCCCTCCCGTTGCGCCAGGCCCTGGGCAACACCCCCTGACCGGTCGCGGCGACCGCCCGAGCACAGCCCGCCGCCACCCGTAGCGGTTCGACCCCCGCCCTTTCGGCGGGGGCGACCGAACAACAGTGGTTGCATATTAAAACTGGCTCTCCTATGGTCATGGTGGTTGCAAGTTGCCACCATGCGGAATGCGGACGGACGGACGGACCGACCGACCGACCGTACGACGGTACGACCGAGGAGGCCCCCGAGATGATCGCCGCCGCCGAGACCTTCCTGGGCAGCTATCCCTTCGCGCCGCACCACAGTTCGGCGCCCGGATTCCGGATGCACTACGTGGACGAAGGGGCCGGCCCGGTCGTGCTATGCCTGCACGGCGAACCCACGTGGGGCTACCTGTTCCGCGACCTGATCCGCCGCCTCTCGACCGACCATCGCGTCGTCGTACCGGACCACATGGGCTTCGGCAAGAGCGAGACCCCGTCCACCCGTTCGTACCGGCTCCAGGATCACGTCGACAACCTGGAGGCGCTGGTCCTCGATCTCGACCTGACCGACATCACCCTGGTCATGCACGACTTCGGCGGCCCGGTCGGCATGGGTCTGGCGGCCCGGCACCCGGACCGGATCGCGCGGGTCGTCGCCGTGAACGCGCCGACGCCGTTCGGGCAGGAGGACCTGGGCGCGGTACTGGCCGCCAACGCCGCCGAGTCGCCCTGGTTTCGCTGGATCGCCCGCGCGCACGCCGACGGCACGCTCGAACAGGTGCTGGGCGCCCTGGACTTCACCATCCTCAGCACGCTCGCGCTGAACGGGTTCGAGGACCCCCGGATCATCTCCCCGACCTGGATCGAGGCGTACGGCTCGGCCTTCCGCACCCCCGACGAATGCCTCGGCGCGATCGGCTGGGCCCGGGGCTTCGCCACCGGCGCGCATACGTTCGAGACGCCGACCGCCCGGGCCCGGGCCCGGTTGGCCGACACCCCCGCGCTCGCCATCTGGGGCACCGCCGACCGGACCCTGGCAGCCGCCCACTTCCTCCCACTGTTCCGCGCCGCTTTCCCCCGGGGCCTGATCACCGAGCTGCCGGGGGTGGGCCACTACAGCTACGAGGACGCCCCCGAGACGATCGCCGCGCTGATCCGGCAATTCCTCGCCGGCACCGCCACCGACGTGCTCCGGGGATGGTCGGGAGCCGCCTGACGCGACGCGGCGACCATGCTGCGGCCCGCCTTCCGACGTCCGCCGCCCGTGCAAGATGCCCTCGGCGCAGGGGAGCGGGACCATGGTGGGGAGGGCGACATGAGCGGGAGGTGTGTGCCATGGCCGCCAAGTTCGAGTTGTACACCGACAAGGCAGGCAAGTTCAGATTCCGCCTGAAGGCCGGCAACGGGCAGATCATCGCCGTCGGCGAGGCATACGAGACGCGTGCGGCGTGCATGAACGGGATCGAGTCGATCAAGCGCAACGCCGCCGACGCCAAGGTCGTCGAACTCGCCCACGCCTGAGCCGACGTCCAGGCCCGGCCGGCGACCGACGCGGGCAGGGACCGATGTCCGTCGTGGCATCGGTTCCCGGCCTGCGGTCGAGCGTTGTTCGGCGTCCGCGTCGGTGTCACCGCGACGCGGGCTCGTGTTCGGGAGTGGGTGCCCCGCTCCCGCCGGCGGCAGGGGCGTGGGCCGCCTTCGGGACGGTGAGCAGGGCCAGTACGCCCGCCGCCAGCCCGAGCGCCCCGCAGAGCAGGAACGCCCGGTCCAGGCCCGCCGCGAAGGCGTCCCGAATCGTGTCCACCACCGCGTCCCGGCCACCGGCCGGAGCCGTCGCCACGAGCTGTTGCGCCCGGCCGCCGCCCAGGGCCTCGGCGGTCGCGTGCGGGTCGGCGGCGAGGGTGGTCCCACCGCCGCGCAGCGCATGCTCGGCGCCGTCCCGGAAGACCACGCCCACCACCGCGATGCCCAGCGCGAAGCCCAACTGCCGGAAGGTGTTGAGCGCCCCACCGGCCATCCCCGCCCGGCTCGGCGGCACCGCCGCGAGCGCCGCACCGGCCATCTGCGGCATCGCCAGGCCGACCCCGACCCCGGCCACGAGCAGCCCCGGGAGCAGCGCGGTCCAGTCCGAATCGGCGTCGACCAGGGTCAGCGCGAACGCGCCGAGCCCGATGCAGAGCGCGCCGATCCCCAGCGGCCACCGGGGCCCCGTACCGTGCGGGAGCCGGCTCGCCACGGCCGAGGCCACGAACGAGACGGCCGCCAGCGGCAGCAGCGCGAGCCCGGCCCGGACCGGTCCGTACCCGAGCACCGACTGGAGCCACACGGACAGCGCCGGGAACGCGGCGAACGCGGAGAACTGCACGAGCAGACCGGACAGCATGATCCCGCTGAACGACGCGCGCCGGAACAGCGCCAGGTCGATCATCGGCTCGGCGACCCGGGCCTCGACCACCACGAACAACCCGAACGCCACGACGGCGGCGGCGAATACGCTCAGCGTCGGGCCATCGGTCCACCCGTCGGCGCCGGCTCGTACGAAGCCGTAGGTGAGCAGCGCCGCACCGAGCGTGAAGGTGGCCATGCCGGCCGGGTCCGGCCGCGCCGCACGGTTGCCGTGCGACTCGGTGAGCAGGCTCAGGCACATCACCACGGTCAGCACGCCGATGGGCACGTTGACCAGGAAGATCGCCTCCCAGCCCAGGTGTTGGGTGAGCAGCCCGCCCATGATCGGCCCCACCGCCGCGGCGGCCCCCGAGATCGACCCCCACACGCCGAAGGCGACGCCGCGATCGCGGCCCTGGTAGGCGTGTCCGAGCAGGGCGATCGTGGTGGCGAACATGGCCGCGCCGCCCACACCCTGTAGGGCCCGGGCCGCGATCAGCGTCCCGGTGTCGGGCGCCAGCGCGCACAGCAGCGACGCGGCGGTGAACACCACGGTGCCCGCGACGAACACCCGCCTGCGGCCGATCCGGTCGGCGAGCGATCCGGCGCCGAGCATCAACGCGGCCAGCGCGAGGGAGTAGGCGTCCAGGACCCACTGGAGGTCGGTGTACGAGGAACCCAGATCGGCGCCCATGTCGGGCAGCGCGACGATGACGATCGTGACGTCGACAAGCAACATGAACGATCCGAGACAGACCGCGAGCAGCGGTCCCCACTTGCGCACGAGGACTCCCAGGACGAGATGCGTGGACGGAATGACGGAAAGGCGCAACGGCGGAAGAGCGCAACGACGGAAGGGCGGAGCAACGGAACGACGGATCCACAGGACGGCGGAACCACGCAACGGCGATACGAAAGCGCACCACCGGCCGAACCCACAGCCGGCCGCGACCGACGCGACCCGACCCGCCCCGACGAAGCGACCCGATCCGCCCCACCGACCCGACCCGCCCCACGCCCGCGTTCCGCCCGCTGACGGAAACCCTCGCCCATCCGCGGGATCGCGTCGAGCCCACGCGGCGAATGCGGCGGATTCCCGATACGACTACGCTCCCGCCGGTGGGATCCATCGAATTCGACGCCGTCGACCTGGCGATCGTGCACGCGCTGGACATCGACGGCCGGGCGCCCTTCGCGCGCATCGCCGAGGTGCTGGGCGTGTCCGACGCGACCGTGGTGCGCCGCTACCGGCGGATGCGGGCGAGCGGCGCCATGCGCGTGGTGGCGATCGGCGACACCCGGCGTACCGGACAGGCGTCCTGGGTGTTGCGGGTGCGCTGCGTTCCGGACGCCGTGGAGGCGGTGGCGGAGGGCCTGGGCCGCCGGTCGGACGTGTCCTGGGTACAACTGTTGTCGGCCGGCGCAGAGGTGATGTGCGTGACCCGGCCGCGCGGCCCGGAGGCCCGCGGCGACCAACTCCTACGCAACGTCGGCCGCGCGGCCGGGGTCAGCGAGTTGGAGGCGCACTGCGTCCTGCGCGTCGTGGTCGGCGGCCCGCCCGGGTGGCGGGCCCAGAACGTCGCCCTCGACGCCGACCAGGTGGCCGCACTGACCCGTTCCGCGCCGGTGGTCGACCCGGACGCGCCGCTGCCGCCCTGGAACGACGACGACCGGGCCCTGTTCGCGGCGTTGTCCCGGGACGGTCGCATGTCGTTCGCGGACCTGGCCCGAGCCTGCGGAACCTCGGAGTCGGCGGTCCGCCGTCGGCTGGAAGCGCTGCGCGCCACGGGCGTGTTGTACTTCGAGGTGGAGACCGACCCGGAGTATCTGGGCTACGCCATGCCCGCCTTCCTGTGGATGTCGGTACGCCCCTCGGCACTGGAGGCGGTCGCGGAGGTGGTGGCGGCCGACCCCCGTACGGTCTTCGGCGCCGTATCCACCGGGCGGGCGAACTTCCTGGTGAGCCTGCTGTGTCGGGACACCGCCGACCTGTACGACTTCATCGCCCAAACGCTCGGCTCCGTCGAGGGCATCACAAACGTCGAGACCACCCCGATCGTCGAAACCTTCAAACGTGAAGGCCCGATGCCGCAACCGCGCCGTCGACGCTGAGCCGGGCGCGCGTCGCGGCCCTGCCCCGGCCTCGCCCCCGCCGCCGAACCGGTGTGATTCAGCGGGCCGACCCCGTCGACGCGGACGTGGAGGTGGTGGGGGAGCCGGAGGTGTCGGAGGTGTTGGGGATGTAGGGGGTGCCGCCGCCGGTGGGGTTTCGGGTGGAGGTGGCGGCGCCGTCCAGGTTGCCGGCCGTGCCGGTCGTCGAGGTCGGCGATCCCGATGCCGAGGTGGGTGGGGAAGTGGTCGGGGCGGCCGCGGTGGACGCGCCGTCGGAGGGGATCAGGGTCGGCTGGATGGAGGCGGTGTCGAGCAGTCGGATCGCCGCCAGCAACGCGCGCAGGCGGTTCGCCTCGATCGCGGGTTCGGACTCGGCGAACGCGCCGTCGGCCCGGGAGATGCGGTCGGGACGCACGTCGTGCGCGCCCGGCGTGGCGCCGATGCCCACCACGAACGAGGCCGGGTCGCCGCCCTCCGCGTTCGGCGGATCGGTCGTGCCGAAGCGCAGCGCGTACAGCGAGGACTTCTCCGGCGCCATCGGCGCGATCACCGCCACCACGTGCTCCCCGCTCGCCAGCGCCCCCGGGGCCAGGGTCAGCGGGACACGCACCGGTACCCGGGCGTCGGGAAGCACACTCTCCGCGATGTGCCGGACCCGTTCGGCGTCGGCGGCCGGACCGGTGAGCGAGACCACGGCCCACGCGTCCCGGGCCCACTGCCAGGCCAGTTCGAGCCGGCCGTCGACCGGGGTCGGCCCGATCAGCCACACGGCCGGACGCTCCCGGACCGACGGCGCGGTGGAACCCGCCGCGCTCGCCATCGCCGGGAACCGCCCCGCCGCGTACATCGTCACCGTCGCCCGCGTGGCCGCCAACTCCGGCGCGGCCCCCGGCTTCTCCGGCTCCAGCGTCACCCGCTGGCGAAAGCGGCCCGTCTCGTAGGACACCGGCGTGTATCCGCCCGCCGAGCCGACCCGGAAGACCCGCTCGCGCACGTCGAAGCCGCCCCCGGCGGCCGGCCCGAAACGCCCGTCGCGCGACGGCGTCGCGAGCACCACCGTCACCAGCGCGATCATCGCCACCGCGACCGCGCCGCCGACCACGGCCAGTACCCGGCGGGCCCGCACCGTGCGGCGACCGTCGCGGATCGCGCGCGCCACGAACACGCCCGGTTCGTCGGACCCGACCGGCGGCGTCTCGCGCAACGCGGCCAGCAGTCGGGCGCCCTCGTACTCCTCGGTGTCCATCGCCCGCCTACGCCCCTTCCCATCGGGCCACGACGGGCCCGTCCAGCAGTGTGCGCAGGCGCGCGAGGCCCAACGCGGTCTGGCTCTTCACCGTGCCCTGCGAGCAGTTCAGGATCTCGGCCACCTCGGCGACCGGCAGATCGCACAGGAACCGCAACACCAGCACGACGCGCTGCCTGGGCGGCACCCGGGACAGCGCGATCCGCACCGCGTCGCGCGTCTCCACGTCGGGTCCGGGCGGCGCGGCGGGCAGCGGGATGTCCTGCGGCGCGCCGACCAGGCGTACCCGGGCCCAGGCCAGCCGGCGCTCGTTGAGGAACGCGCGTACCAGCATGCGGTGCACGTAGCGGTCCAGGTCGTCCGCGGCACTGGCGCGCCGCCAGTGCACGTACAGGCGCGTGATGGTGTTCTGCACGATGTCGTCCGCTCGGTCCGGGTCCCCGCACAACAGGCGGGCGACCCGGCGCAGCGCGGGCAGCCGGGCGGACACGTACTCCGTGTACGCGTGCTCGTCGCTCGCCCGCACCCGATTGCCCTCCCTCGCCCAACCGCCGATGCCGGCGCCTCCCGGGGACCGTATCGGCTCCGGGTCGGCCGCGAGTCCCCCGGTCCGATGCGCCGCCACCCGCTCAGCCGGCACCGGCCGCACCCCCGTTCCGGGCGTCCACAGCCCGGCCGTTCCCACCGCGGACGTCCCACACCCACACGCCGCCGGTCTGCCGGCTCGGCCCGAGCAGCAGTTCGAGCGTCGACCACAGCGCGTTCTCCTGGTAGTGCGGGCCGAGCACCACCACGTCCGCGTGCCAGAAGGCGAGGTCGGCGCGGGCCTGGGCGCGGTCCTGCTCGGTCACCTCCGGAACCTTGCCGCTGTCGCGCACCTCGCGCAGCAGGTTCGAGGTCGGCCGGGTGACCGCGCCGTAGCCGCCGAGCCGGTCCGGCCCGAACGGGCCGACGAAGTAGCCCTCGGCGAGCGGGAAGCCGAGGTCGGCGTCGACCTGCCAGCTCAGCGCGCGGGCGTCGGACGGGTCGGGCAGCGGCACCGTCACGATGGCCCGGCCCGGCCCCACGTATTGGCGCCAGGTGCCGTCGGTGAAGAACGCGGGCGTCGCCTCGCGGGGCTGGGTGGTCAGCGGTTGCGGCAGCAGCGGCACCAGTGCCTGGAGCGCGGCCACGCACCACAGCAGCCGGATCCGGCGATCGCGGGTACGGGTGGCGGCCTGCGCGCCGAGCGCGAGCAGCATGCCGAACGCGGGCACGCAGACCATGGTGAATCGGCTCTCCAACACCGATTCGTACAGCGGGAGTTGCCCGAGCCACCGCCACGGCCCGTCGATTCCGGTGGGTTCGCCGTTCAGGACGATCTCCGGGCCCAGGGAGAACAGCGCGGCGCCGACGAGCACGACCGCGAGCGCCTTGGTCAGCGCGGTGCGCCACAGCGCGACGACGAGGGCGAGGGCGAGCAGGAGCAGCGGCCAGCCGAAGAACGCGTTCTCCTCGGTGCGGTTCATCGACAGGCGCGAGGAGACGTCGATGTCGCCGGCGAGGGAGCGGTCGGCGTACGCGCTCAGCGCGGCGAGGTCGTTGCCCGCCGGGCCGTGCAGCAGATTGGTGTAGCTCTGCGGGCCGTTGAACTGCCACCACAGCGGATAGGCGACCAGCACCAGGCACAGCGCCGCGCCGATCGGGACCCCCCGGGCGAGCGGACGCAGCACCGCGCGCGCCGCGGAGGGCGCGGCGCAGGCGTAGCCGATGGCGAACAGCGCGATCCCGGTGGAGGCGAGCAGCAGCGCCTCCTCACCGAGGAAGATCTGATAGGTCGTCAGCAGGCCGAGCAGGATGCCGTCGCGGATCGGCCGCAGGCCGCCGGCCACCCGCAGCAACCGGTCGATGATCAGCGGGATCACGAACAGCACGGCCAGGTTGGGGTGCGCGTTGGCGTGCGAGATCATCGGCGGGGCGAACGCGCAGAACGCGCCGCCCAGGGCCGCGGCCGGGCGCGAGACGTCCAGGTGACGCGAGATCAGGTAGTACCAGGCGGCGGCGGTCGCGGCGAGCCCGAAGGTCAGCACGATCGCCCAGGTCGCCGACGGCCCGAACAGCCAAGTGATCGGCGCGAGCGGGATGGACAGCCCCGGCATCGAGGTGTTCGCCATCAGATTGACGCCGTCGGGATGGTTCTGCAGCGTCGTGGTCAGCGGGTTCTCCCCGTGTGCGACGGCGCGCGCGGTGACCGCGAAGAACCACTCCCACTGGCGCTGGTCCTGACCGCTGTCCACCAGATAGCGCCCGCCGGGCCCGCCCCACCACAGGCCGCGGTACAGCAGCAGCGAGGCGGCCAGGAAGACGCCGCACACCAGGGCGTCCAGGGTGCGTCCGGAGCGGGGCAGCGCGATCGCGCGGATCGGCGCGACGGACTCGCGCACCTCGGTCACGCGGCCCGTCCCGGGGGGAGCGGCATCCGCAACGGTTCCACGCCGGGGGTGCGGCCGGCGGCCGGCGCCGGGCCGTGCCGCAGCCGTACCCGGGCCAGGTCGGTGAGCACTTCCAGACAGTGCCCGGGGCGCAGTTTGGAGCCGTCCTGGTGGGTCCAGGCCACCGGGACCTCGACGAAGCTCCAGCCGAACGCGAGGAAGAGCCGGAGCACTTCGATGTCGAAGGCCCACCCGTCCACGCTCGCGCGCGCGAACGCGGCCCGGGCCCGATCGCCCCGGAACAGCTTGAACCCGCACTGGGTGTCCACCGTTCCGGGCAGCGCGACGGCCCGGATCAGCCGGCTCCCGACATCCGACAACACCCGCCGCACCGGCGGCCGGGCCACCGCGAACGCCGGCCCGCGCGAGCCGATCGCCGCGTCGAACCCGGCGTCGAGCGCGGCCTGGAGCCGGGCCAACTCGTCGATCGGGGTGGCCAGATCCGCGTCGCACAGCAGCACCCGGTCACCGCGCGTGGCCGCGACCCCGACCCGTACGGCATGCCCTTTGCCCCGATTGACCGGATGTCGCACCAGCCGCACCCGCGGCTCGTCGCGGGCCACCGCCGCGGCGACGGCGTACGTGTCGTCGGTGGATCCGTCGTCGGAGACGACCAGTTCCCACTCGCCTCCGACCTCCCGGAGATGATCGACCACTGCCGCCAGAGTCCCCGGCAACCGCCGTGACTCGTTGAACACGGGTATCACGACCGAGAGCCTGATCCCACAACCAGTTCGCTTCACACCACGATGACCACCCGGCTCCGGCATCGCGTTGTGTGACGTGAACCACATCTTCCATCGCATGTCGACCGGACGCCCGCGCCGCGCCGTCAGCCGGTGGTCGAGCGCCGTCGATACCGCACACAGCCGCACGACTTGCCGTTGGGCACGAGTTCACCGACGTCGAACTCGTCACCGCCGCACGTGTTTCCGTGGTCCGCGGGCAGATGCCCGCAGTTCACGCAGGTGTCCGGATCGGGCTTGACCAGCGCGACGAAGACGCCGAACACCACAAGCGGCGTGACGCCGATGACCAGGACGATCCAACCGTTGTGCATCGTGGCCCCTTCCGACGGTGGGCATCGCACGTGCGGCGGAGCCGGTGCGGCCTCGGTACACGACCACCGGGCCGCACCGGCCCGAGGCCCGCTACCAGGTACCGGTCGCGCCGCCACCGCCGCCGGATCCGCCGCCGAAGCCGCCGAATCCGCCGTCGGCATCGGCCGCGGCCGGGCCGGCGGCGAGCGCCAACATCGCGGTGATCCCGGCCACCGTCAGGGCCGTGACCTTGCACGCTCGGCCGAGACGCTTGCGAAGGGTCTTTGCAGTCACGAGAGAACTCCGCTCACTAGGGTCGGATCACGGCCCGAGGCCGGATCCGAAGGAGGGTTCCTTTCCGTCGTGCAGCCGTGCGGCCGTGCAGCCGTGCAGCCGTGCAGGAAGAGCATCGCAGCGCGCGCGGCCGAAAAGCAGCAGGGAATCCCCGCCTATACGCACCCGTGACCCACGCCCCGCGCCCGAATGCGAGTGACGCGCGTCACTCTCCGGGAGCGCGCGGGCGGCCGCCGGACAGTCGAAGGGTGTGGAAACAAGCATGAGATCCCGGATCAGAGCCGGAGACCCGTACGCCTTCGAGGAGTTGTTCACCGAACACTCGAAGTCCGTCTACAACCACGGCTTTCGCATGACCGGCGACTGGGCGGCCGCCGAGGACGTGATGGCGCTGACCTTCCTGGAGGCGTGGCGGCTGCGCGCCGACGTGGCCGCCGAAGGCGAGTCCCTGCGGCCGTGGTTGCTCGGCGTGGCCACGAATGTGGTCCGCAACCAACGACGAACGGCGCGGCGACATCAGGCGGTCCTGGATCGTGTGCCGCGCGAGCAGGCGGTGCCCGACTTCGCCGACACACTCGTCGGCCGGATCGACGACACCGGAACGATCGCCCGGGTCCGGGCGATACTCGGCACGCTGCGCCGGCAGGAGCGCGAAGTCGTCGCGCTGTGCGTGTTCTCCGGACTCGACTCGGCCGCGGCGGCCGAGGCCCTGGGGATCCCGGCCGGCACCGTACGCTCCCGGCTGTCCCGGGCCCGCGCCAAGCTCAAGCGGCTCGCGGACCGGGAGGAGGGCGCGGGGGGCGCGGATCCGGCCTCGCCGAAACCCAGGACCGCGTCCGTGCCCGCGAAACGTGTCGACGATGCCCGCCGGCCGGGACGCCTGCCCGTCGGCCGACCCATTCGAAAGGAAGCCCGATGAAGCGCCGGACTGCCCACGCCGACTCGCACTTCGACGATTCGGTGACCCACGACCTGGCCGAGTTGTTGCCGACGCCGCCCGAACGCGACCTCCCGGCCGCCCGGGCCGAGGGGATGACGGCCACCCTGTTCCAGGCATTCCACGACGCGGCGGCGGAGGACACCGCCCGCACCCCCGTTTCCCGCCGCCGGCGGTTGGTCTGGCGGATCGGGGTACCGCTCGCGGTCCTCGCGGCGGCCGGCGGCACGATGGCGGCGATGCTCATCGACGACGCGCCGGCCCGGTTGTCCTACCCCCAGCAGACGACCTGTTCGTACACGTACGCCGTCGAACCCGCATTCCTCTACCTTGTGCACGTCGACGGCGCGCAGACCCCGGAGGAGGCATGTGCCGCGGTCTGGGACGCGATGACCGACACCGCCCGGACCTACCTGCCGGCCGACAGCCCCGAGCACACCGCCGCGAGGCCCGCCGCGCCGCCGCTGGTGGCCTGTACGCGCAAGGGCGAGCACAACGGCCTGTGGACGATGCCGAAACCGACCGGCGTCGGCCCGCAGGATGCCTGCGCCGCGCTGGGCATGACCCGCCCCGACGACGACGCCCGCTACGGCGGCGCGACCGTCGACCAGGTCCGCCGCCTGAACCGGTTGCTGCCGGGCTGGGCGACGGGCGAGCGGTGTTCGAACCTCGCGGGCGCACGGGCGCGTGTGGAGCGTGCCCTGGCCGAGGTCGGCATCACCTCGTGGCGGATCAGGACGGAGATCGAACCGGGCGCGGACCCGAGCGCGGTCTTCCCCATGGTCGAACCCGAGCGCGCCGCCGTCGTGCTGCGCAACGGCCCGCCCGGTCGCTGCGGGGAGCCGGCCGGCGGCTGATCACGTCGCCGCGGCCACCGCGACGCCGAGGAGTTCCCGGAGATCCCCGAATCGGGGGTCGGCCGGGGCCGCGAGGAGGAGCGGGGCGTTACCGGTTCGGGTATACGACCCGCCCGGGGGTGAGCACGCCGACCCGCAGCCCGGCGACGACCGCGTCGACCACTTTGCGGAGTGTGCCCGCGAGCAGCGGCGCGACGTCGGGGGCGCCGGTCGGGCACACGGGGTGCGCGGCCAACCGATCCGCCGTGATCGGGTCGAGCGGGTCGGCGGCGTGCAGGCGGGCCGGGGTGATCCGGTCGGCCCGGAGATCGGTGTGCTCGGGGCTACCGTGTCGTGTAGTAGACGTATCCGCCGAGCCCGCCGATGAGGATCAGGTTGTACATGAAGATCTTGACCCGCGCGGCAGCCGAGATCGGCCCGCGCGGAGGGGTGTAAGCGGGGCCTCCGCCACCTCCTCCGCCGCCGTGTCCCCCGGTGCCGTTGCAGTTCGGGCACGGCTGCATCTGCGTGTTGCGGCCGCTGCCACCACAACCCCCACAGCCCATCCCGTCCTGCACCAGCGTGTTTTGGCCGGATCCGCCGCACCCGGAGCACATCGTCTCCATCGGCATCCAGCCATTGCCGCCGCAACTCCCGCAGTACCCCACCCTGCCTCCTCGCGAAGATCCCCCGCGCCGAGCTTGCATGAGGAGTGCTCGGGGGTCAACGCAATCCGGATGAACTTCCGCACCGGCCCCGGAGCCGGCCGGAGGAGAGACGACCCCTACATGTGCGACCTCCGGAGTAGGGGACCGCTCGCCGCACCGGATGACGCCGGTGCGGGCGCGGCGACCGTAACGTCCGGGTGTGCAAAAAATCTACGCCTGGCTGCGCGTGCATCCGCTCGTGGTGGATGTGCTGTACATGCTGCCGCTGCCGCTGCTGAGTGCCAGTCAGCAGAACGCCGACGACGCGCCGACCGGTCACGCCTGGACCTGGACGTGGGTCGTCGTCGCGGTGTTCTGCCTGGGCGCGGTGCTGCGCCGGGTCCACCCCCGGACCGCCTTCCTGGTGGTCGCGCTGGGCGGTGTGGGGCAACTGTTCTTCACCGGGGCGATTTCCGCCGCGAGCTTCGCGGTACCGATGGTGTTGTACACGACGGCGAAGTGGGGGAGCCGGCGGCGGGCGCGGATCGCGCTCGTCGCCGTGTTCGTCGGGCCGGGACTCTACTTCGCGCGATGGGGCACCAACCTCGAACTCAGCTTGCGCGACGGCCTGTTCGGCTACTGCTTCATGGTGACCAGCCTCGGTATCGCGTGGGTCCTGGGCGACTCGATGCGTACCCGGCGGGCCTACTACGCCGAACTCGAGGAACGCGCGGCGCGCCTGGAGTTCGAACGGGACCAGCAGGCACAGATCGCGGCGGCGGCCGAACGCTCCAGGATCGCCCGCGAGTTGCACGACGTGGTGGCACACAACGTGTCGGTGATCGTGGTCCAGGCCGACGGTGCCGGACGGGCCATCGGCACCGCCCCGGACAAGGCCCGCGAGGCACTGGACACCATCGCCAGGACCGGCCGCGAGGCACTGGTGGAGATGCGCCGGCTGCTCGGCGTCCTGCGCGCGGAGAACGAGACCGAGGGCATGACCCCACAGCCGAACCTGGGCCACCTGGACGATCTTGTCGCCCAGGTCGGCCGCGCGGGGATGTCGGTGGACCTGACCGTCGAGGGAGTACCGGTCGACCCGTCCCGGACCGTCGCCCTGACCGCCTACCGCATCATCCAGGAGGCGCTGACCAACACCCGCAAACACGCCGGTCCGCAGGCCACCGCGAAGGTGCTGGTCAGATATCTGGAGCAGGCACTGGAGTTGCGCATCGGCGACGACGGGCGCGGCGCACAGGCACCGGGCGACGGAATGGGCCACGGGCTGATCGGCATGCGCGAACGGGTCGCGATGCTCGACGGGCGGTTGGACATCGGCCCGGATCCGGACGGTGGGTGGATGGTGTACGCCCTGCTGCCCTATGGCTCGGCCGGGGACGGGGAGCAGGCCGCGCCGACGCCGTCGACGCCCGCACGACGGGCCGGGGCTCGGACGGCGTCGCACTGAGGGGGGTGCCGAGCACGAGCGGCATCGCGGCCCACCAGTACGCGGGCCATATGTATCGGCTGGGATGCTGCCCGGATGCGAGTGCTTCCGGTCGGGGACGAGCAGCCGTCGGCCGGTTGTATCGCCACCGGACTGCGCAAGCACGGATGTGCCGCCGACACTGCCGGAGACGGGCAAAATACCCTCATCAAGGGGTAATTCACCCCATATGACGCTCCCGGCGCTGCGCCGAACGCGGCGGCAAGGCGCCGCACTTGACGCCCAAGGAATTCGGCGCGCTCGAACAGCCGCTCGCCGGCGCCGGGGACGTGGTCAGCGCCGAGACGCTGTTGGCGAAGGTCTGGGACGAACACGCCGACCCGTTCACCACGCGGCCCGGGACGGCGGCGGGTCGGACATCACCATCCGCTTCCCGACCGCCAGGGAGGCCCGCGCCGACGAACCGCCGCAGCGGGCCGTCTCGTCGGCGGGACAGAGGCGGACGCGCGTAGCGTCGCCGGAGACCGGCCCGCATCGCGCCCACGACGGCACCTCGCGGTGGCCATGTGTGGTGTGCGCAAGGGCGTCGGGCGAACCGGGTGTGCCCGGAGGATGAATTGTCATCCGAAGTCCGCCGAAGTCTGGACGGCGACCGCAGTCCTCCGGTGGGATGGCGTCCGTTCCCGCGTCCACGGATCGCGTCTCGCGTCGCCGACCGGTCGAGGGGAGTTCGGAGTTCGGAGCTCGGCCGTACCACCTGCATCCCCTGCCCACGGCACTCCACACCGGGAGCGTCGGCATCCTGGAGGTATTCGATGCGTCGACTGTCCATGGCACTTGCCGCCACCGCGATGACGATCGGCGTCGGAGTCGGCGTCGCCACGCCGGTCCAGGCCGCTCCGGCGGACAAGCCGCAGGTGCTCTCCAGTTGGACCCAGACCAGCGCCGCCAGTTACAACGCCTGGTGGTCCGCCCGGCAGAACCAGGGCAACTGGGCCGCCTACAACTTCGACTGGTCCACCGACTACTGCAGCAGCTCGCCCGACAACCCGCTCGGCTTCCCGTTCCAGAACTCCTGTGCCCGGCACGACTTCGGCTACCGCAACTACAAGGCGGCGGGCACCTTCGCCGCCAACAAGCCCCGCCTGGACAGCGCGCTGTACGAGGACCTCAAGCGGGTCTGCGCCCCGTACGGCGCGGTGGCCCGGGCGACCTGCAACAGCACGGCCTGGACCTACTACCAGGCGGTCAAGCTCCTCGGCTGAGGCCGAGGTTGAGCCGAGTTCCCGGGCCGGCGGCGGCAGCGTCGTCGGCCCGGGGTGCGGTCAGCGCTCGCCGATGGCCCCCAATACCGGCTTGACGTCCACGATCGGGGTGCCGTCGAGTGCTTCGAGGTCGCGGACGCCCATCCGCAGGCCGTCGATCGTGGTGATGTGTACGCGGTGCAGACCGATCGGGTTGGGCCGGTCCGGCGAGCGGGTGTCGAACACGCCCCGCACACGCGTGCGGGCGTCGCCGCGCGGGTGCACGGACAGCACGTCCCGGTCCGCCCGGTCGAGCCAGGTCAGCACCAGGACGTCCGTGCCGACCGCCAGGTCCCGGAGTCCGTCGGCCACGTCCGGCTCGAACACGAGCCAGGCCTCCGGCGAACCCTCGTCCCCCTGCTTGGGCGCGGACACCCGATCCAGCAGCGGGGACTCGACCCGGCCGATCGGCCGCAGTACATACTCGTCCCGACCGCTCTCCGGCCCCTGACACGCGTCGTCGCTCATCGTTGCGCACCCTTCGTCGATCCCATCCGGCGTTGCCACCTTGACCGATGCGGGACGGCGGATGTGACGAAGACCGTCGCCGGGACGCCGGAACGCGGGGTCGGGTCAACCGGCGACGTCGAAGAACACCGAGCGCACCTTCGGGTCGTCACGGGCGGGCTTGCCGTGCGGCTTCAGGCGCCACTCGGCGCCCGTGCAGTCGGCGCCCCGGTAGACGGTGACCCAGGAGTCGGTGTCGTTGTGCGGGCCGTAGCCGGGCGTGGCGTGTGGGGGTGCCGCCGACCGGGGGTCAGCCGGCGTCCGGGCGGGCCTGGGGGCGGTATCGGGCCAGGAACATGTCCACGCCGCCGGTGATCAGACGGGCCGTCAGGTCCGCGTCGGGCGCGGCGCCCGTGGAGCCGTACGCGATGTGCGGCAACAGCACCAGGCCGGACAGCTGGATCGCGGCCAAGGGCACGTCGTCGATGGCCAGTTCGCCGCGTTCGACCAGCCGGGTGAGTGCGGTGCGGACCACCACGTGGAAGCGGTCCGGGCCCAACTCCTGCCAGGTACGGCCCAGTTCGGGCAGGCGGGGCATCGAGCCCAGCACCACGTTGTGCAGCGCGAGCACCTCCGGGGTGGCGTGGCCGGCCACCCACGCCTCACAGATGGCGATCAGGTCGGCCCGTACGTCGGTGGAGGAGCCGAGGCGCTCCTCGATCAGGTGCATGGAGTCCACCAGCGCCCGATCGAGCATGTCGCCGACGATCGCGATGAACAGGGCCTCCTTGCTGCCGAAGTGGTTGTAGACGGTCACCTTCGCGACGCCGGCCTCGGCGGCGATGGTGTCCATGCCCACGCCGTAGCCGTCGCGCAGGAAGGCGTCGGTCGCCGCCTTCAGGATCGCCGCGCGCTTGCGTGCCGCGCGGTCACCCGAGGGGATGCGCTTGGGGGTCTGCTCGGCTGCCCGCACGGTCGGCTCCTCTGCTCGTCGTCGCGTTCATGCGTTGCCGCGTGCCTTCGGCACGGTGCGTGAACGCCGGATCGTTACTCAGTCTAATCAATTCTGAACCGTACAGGTCGGTACAACTGAACTGCACTGTTGAGTTCATGTGAACTGCACTGTATGGTTTGGTTCATCGAACGGCGGACACCTGAAAGGGGTCGGCAGATGAACCACGACACGGCCACGAGGCCGAAGGCGGCGTCGGCGACAAGGGTCGCGCCCGCCGGCACCCCCGGCATCGCCGCGCCCCCGACGGCAATCGGCACACCGGCGACCACAGCGGCCACCCGGACCGGCGCCGCCTTCGCGCTGCTGGCCGCCGTACAGGCCGTCCTCAACACCTCGGTCACCATCACCTCGGCCGCCGGCCCCGACATCGCCGCCGACCTCGGCCTCGGCGCCTCCGGCCTGGTCTGGACCGGCGCCGCCTACACCCTCGCCTTCAGCGGCCTGCTCCTGCTCGGCGGCCGAATGGCCGACCGATACGGCCGCCGCAACGCCTTCCGGGCCGGCATCGCCCTGTTCGCCGCCGCCTCGCTGGCCGGTGCGCTCGTCCCCGGCGGGGGGTTTCTGATCACCGTCCGGCTGCTCCAGGGCACCGGTGCCGCAGTGGCCGCGCCCGCCGCGATGGCCCTCGTCGGGGATGTGTTCCCGGTCGAGGCCACCCGACGGCGCGCGATGGCCGCATGGGGCGGACTCTCCGGCGTCGGCGCCGCGTTGGGCATGCAACTCGCCGGTGCCGCCGCCACCTGGGCCTCGTGGCGCTGGTCCTTCGTCGCCCTCGCCCTGATCGGCCTGGTGGTCGCGGCCCTGGCCGGGCGATACCTGCCGGCGGGCCCGACGCCGACGCGCGGCCGGGTGGACGTACTCGGCGCGGCCCTCGTCACCGGCGGCGTCGCGTTGCTCAGCCTGGGCTTGGTGGCCGTCGGCACCCACGGCGGGCTCGCCGCCGCCGTACTCCTGCCGATCGGCGCCGGACTCGTGCTCCTGCTCGGCTTCGCCGTGGCCGAGAACCGGGTCGCCGCGCCGCTGATGCCGCTGCGCTTCCTGGCCTCGGGGCGTCGGGTCGGCGCGCTGGCCACCGGCATGCTCGCGCCGATCGCCGGATCGTCGGCGGCGTTCCTGATGTCGCTGTACTTCCAGCGCGTGCTCGGCTGGTCCGCGTTGCGCTCGGCGCTGGGCTTCGTCCCGTACACCCTCGCGCTGATCGTGGTCAGCGCCGCCGGCGTGTTGATCGTGGCCCGGCTCGGCGCCCGGCGGACCGCGTCCCTCGGCCTGATCACGATGGCGATCGCGTTCCTGCTGTTCGGCCGGATCGACGCGGAATCCGCCTACGTCGGCGCGCCGTTGCTCGGGATGCTCGTCCTTCCCGTCGGGATCGGCCTGACCGCGGCCTCGGCGGTGGTCGGCGCGACGCGGGGCGTGTCGGCCGGGGACGCCGCACTGGCCGGCGGCGCCTTCAACACCTCGATGCTGATGGGCCCGACCATCGGCATGGCCCTGTTCGCCTCGCTCGCCGACGCACACACAGGCACCGGCCCGTCCCCGGAGCAGGCCGCCACCGACGGCTACGTCTTCGCCTTCCACGCCGCGGCGGCACTGTTCGCGGTCGCCGCGGTGGCCGTGACGGTCCTGCGGGGGAGCCGGTTCGCGCGGGCCTGATCGGGCCCGCCCACCGCACGACCACCCATCCACCGGCCGGCCAACCGCCCCCATCCATCGAGGAGTTCACCGATCATGATCAGCATCGACACGACCGCCACCACCCCCACCCCAACCGCCACCACCCCCACCACCATTTCCGCCCCCGCCACGACCTGGGTGGCCGGCTTCCGCTCCGCCGTGCTCGGCGCGTACGAGGACATCCAGATCCAGCCGTCACGCGCCTTTCGCGACCAGACACTCCGGCAGATCCTGCACATGGACGGCGGCGGCACCACGTTGCGGGTGTTGCTGAGCAACGAATACGGCCGGGAGCCCCTGGTGATCGGCGCTGCGCGGGTCGGCGCGGCCGGCGCGGGCGGCGTCGTGGATCCGGCCGGGGAGGCCGTACTGCGGTTCGCCGGGGCGGCCGAGGCGACCATCCCGGTCGGCGCCCGGATCCGGAGCGACCCGGTCGAGTTCGCCACCGACGCCGGCACCGACCTGGCGCTGACCCTGTACTTCCCGGAGGACACCGGCCTGGCGACCTACGCGCACACCCCTTCCCAGAACGCCTACCTGGTCGCCGGCAACGCCGTGGGGCGGGCCGCGTTCGACGACGCGGAGGAGGTCGACGGGCGGTACTACGTGGCCGGGGTCGACGTCCTGGCCCCCGAGGGCACCGCGATCGCCGTGGCGTTCGGGGACTCCTGGTTCGGCGGCGGTGGCACCACCGTCGGGGCGAACCTGCGCTTCCCGAACCAGCTGAACCGGCGACTGGCCCGAGGCTGGGTGGTCAACCAGGGGCTCGGCGGCAACCGGCTGCTCACCGACGAGGTCGGGCTGCACGGGCTCGCGCGGTTCGAGCGGGACGTGCTGTCCGTGCCGGGCGTTACCCACGTGCTCTTCCACTTCGGCCTCAACGACCTGGGCTTGCCGGGCATGTCCGGCAAGCCGCCGGCCGGCGCGGCGGACCTGATCGACGGCTTCATCGCGCTGGCGGCGCAGGCCCGCGCGGCCGGACTGACCTCGATCGCCGCCACGATGGGCCCGTACGGCGGCACCATCTACCCCGGCGTGGACAGCGTCCAAGGCCGGGCGGAACGCCGTCGGGTGAACGACTGGATCCGCGCCTCGGACGTCTTCGACGCGGTCGTCGACGTGGCCGCCGCGGTCCAGGACCCCGACGCCCCGGACTTCATCCGGGCCGACCTCGACAGCGGCGATCACCTGCACCTCAACGACGCGGGCGTTCGTGCGATGGCCGACGCCTACGAACTGGCATACGTACAGCTGTGACGGTCGCGCGCCCGAGCGCGTCCGCCGTCGAACGCCCGTCCGTCGAAGCCCCGTCACCCGTCACCCGCCGCCCGGTCCCAGGACCGCGACCGGCGGGTGACGTCGTTGCGGGCGGTGTCGGAGTGATCGGATAGCGTGCTGCGATGACGGAGTTCGTACTGGTCGCAGGTGCGTGGTTGGGGTCCCCCGCGTGGGACGAGGTGGTGCCGGAGCTGCGGGCCGCAGGACACGGGGCGTATCCGCTGTCGCTCTCCGGCCTCGCCGAGAAGCGGGGCGTGCCGGCGGGGCAGCGTACGCACGTCCGGGACATCGTGGACGAGGTCGAGGATCGGGACCTGCGCGATGTGGTCCTGGTCGGACACAGCTACTCGGGCATCCCGGTGGGCCAGGCCGCCGAGCGGATCGGCGACCGGCTGCGGAGGATGGTCCTGGTCGACTCGAACGTGGCCGTGCACGGCGAGTCGTTCGCGTCCGGATCCTGGGCCGGAGAGGGGGCGATCACCGCCGCGATCGTCGCCAACGGCGGCTTCTGGGCCCCGCCGGCGGCGGCGGACTTCGCGGGACAGGGCCTCACCGACGAGCAGATCGCCCGGATCGTGGCCGACGCGACGCCGCATCCCGGCGACTCCCTGACCGAACGCGCCGAGTTGGCCGGTTCGTTGGGTGACATCCCGACGACCTACCTCAAGTGTCTCCTCGACGGCCCGGAACCGAGTGACGCGGTGGCGAAGCTGCTGACGAGCGAACGGTGGCGGCTGGTCGAGATGAACACGGGCCACTGGCCGATGTACTCCCAACCGCACGAACTGGCCCGGATCCTCCTGGAGGAGGCCGCCCGGTAGCCGGAAGGAGTCCACGTGTCCGATCGATACACGCGTCATCCGAACACGCGTCATCCGATACCGGCGATCACCCAGTACGCGAGCCCGGACCTGATCGGCGCGATTGTCTACGCCGGCCATCCGCCGGGCGACGACGACGCCTGGGCGGTGAGCGGGGCGCCGGATCGGGCCGCGTACGGCTACTGGGCCGGGCGGTGGTGCGGGATGGCCTGTCTGTGGATGGCGCTGTTCGCGCGGGACGGCCACGCGCCTCCGTTGTACGAGCTGATGGTCGGCTGCGCGGCGCACGGCGGGTATGTGCGTCGGGAGGACGGCGGGGTCGACGGCCTCTACTACCGGCCGTTCGTCGAGTACGTGCGGGAGGCGCACGGATTGCGGGCGGAGGTGGTCACCGAGCTGGGGCCGGACCGGCTCGCCGACGAACTCGACCGGGGCCACCTGGTGATGGCCTCCGTGCACCGGGAGATTCGCCGCCCCGAGCGACCGGCACCGGGGCGTGGCGGACACCTCGTTCTGGTCACCGGTCGGCGCGACGACGCGGTCACCTTCCACAACCCGTCCGGACACACCCCCGAGGCGGTATCCGCGGCGCTCGCGCCGCACCGCTTCGACGAGTTCGCCGCCCGGCGCGGCATCGTCCTGCACGTGTGAGGTGCGCGGCCGAGGGCCGCGGCCCCGGGACTACGCTGGGCGCAAACGTTCGTTCGGTGAGGAGCATCGGCCGTGATCCTGAGTTCGCTGACGTTCACGCTCGTGCCGAAGCCGTGGGACAGGATGTCGTGGGTGGAGGTCCCCGACGGCCTCGAGTTCGTGCGCTACGAGATCACCACGATCCCCGCGCCGAAGCGCCCGGAGGTGGAGGGCACTCCGGAGGAGGCGGCCCGGTGGGAGCGGGCCGCGCAGGACTTCGTGCGGGAACTGATGGACGCCCAGTCCGAGGTGCGGTGGGAGCACGGCATCCGGACGAAGCCCCGCTTGATGGCGGACACCGCCACGGTGCGCCTGTGGCGATACTCCTGGTTCCCCAACCGCCGGGCCCGTTCCCGCCGCGCCTGGGAGCGCTGCGTGGCCCGCATGCGGGCGGCCGAGGAACGCTACCGTCCGATCCGCGAGGAAATCGAGGCCCGGGTGGCGGCGACAAAGGCCCGAGAAAACTGAGCACACACCCCACACCCGATCAAGCCGGAACCCGGTGGGGGAGCGGTCGTTGAGTCAGGCATGACGCACATCAAACGGATTGTTGCCGGACTGGCGGGCGTGGTGGCGGTAGTGGGCGCGATGTCGGTGTCCCCGGCCGGGGCGGCCGACGGATACGACCGGTGTCCCGCCGGGTACTACTGCATGTTCTCGGGGCTCGACGGCACCGGCGACATGATCAAGCTGACACGGAGCACGCCGGATCTCGCGGCGCTGGGGATGAACGACCGCGCCGAGTCGGACTGGAACCGGACCGCCTCGACCATCTACCTCTGGTCCGACGCGGGCTACAGCGGCTGCACCGCCGTCACCTCTTCGGGGCCGACCGGCAAGGGCAACTTCTTCCCGGACTACCGCGACTTCGTCAGCTCGGTGCAGTTCGACGGCCCGGGCGGCCCGAGCTGCGGTACGCCTCCCGGCGAGGGCAACTGACCTTCGGCCTCCGCCGTTCGTTGTACATCGGCGCAGGTCCGAGCAGCCTGGAGAGAACTGGCATTTTCCCGTTGGAAGATGTCGCCAGTGCCACTCCCCGATCGAAGTGACGACCGGTTGACTTCGGGGTGTCCGATGCGAATCGCCACCCCGAAGGAACATCCGTGCACATTCAAATCGTGCTGTTCGACGGGTTCGACCCGCTCGACGTCATCGCTCCCTACGAGGTGTTGTACGCCGGCGGCCTCGCATCCGCCGGTGCGGTGACCGTCGAATTGGTCTCGGCGGAGGGCGCTCGTGAGGTGGTCGGTGGTACCGGCGGACTGGCGCTGCGGGCCGTCGGCGCCCTCGACCCGGAGCGCGCCGACATGGTCGTCCTGCCCGGCGCCTCCGGTCGGGTGGGCGAACCCGGCGAGGTCCCGGACGACGACGCCGGCACCGGCGAACGGCAACAGGACGAGCTGATCCCGGCGTTGCTCGGCCGCACGCTGAACACCGAGCTGCCCGCGCTCCTCGAACGGGCCATGAAGGACCCGGGCATCACGGTCGCCACCGTCTGTGGCGGCTCCCTCGTACTCGCCATGGCGGGACTGTTGGAGGGACGCCACGCCACCACCCACCACATGGGCCTCGACCTGCTGGACGCCACCGGCGCCCACATGGTCCGCGCCCGCATCGTCGACGACGGCGACCTGGTCACCGCCGCCGGCGTCACCTCGGGCCTCGACCTGGGCCTGTACCTGCTGGAACGTGAGGTCGGCCCGCGCATCGCACATGCCGTCGAAGAGCTGTTCGCCCACGAGCGGCGCGGCACGGTATGGCGTGCCCAGGGCCCCGCGCCCGCCCCCTTCTGAGCACCCCGACCGCAGCGGGTCGCCCCACTCCTCTCCTCTCCTCTCCTCTCCCTACCCCCCTCGTACAGCCAGGAAGAAGAACATCGACATGTCCGTAGACGGCACCTGGGATCTGTCCATATCCACTCCCATCGGCAAGATCGCCGCCGTGATCGAACTCCGAGAGCACACCGGCCGGTTGACCGGCGTCGCGCACGGGGCCGGCGAGGAAGTGCCCCTGAGCGACATCGCCCTCGACGGCGACCGGCTCACCTGGAAGCAGGCCGTCACCAAGCCCATGCGGCTGAACCTGGCGTTCGACGTGACGGTCGACGCCGCCACCCTTCGGGGCACGTCCAAAGCCGGACGCCTGCCCGCCTCGAAGGTCACCGGCACGCGCCGGCCCACCCCGGCCGACCAGGCGTGACCGGGGTGGGCTCGGCGCCGCTCCGTTCCGTTACGGGCCGACGGTGGCCGCGTCGGTGAGGGGAAGCCGTTCCGGGCGGCCGGTGGCGTGGGCGGCGTAGGCGTATACGTCGGCCCAGCGCGGGACGTGGTCGTCGAAGTCGCGTCCGCACGGGCAATTGTGCGCGCTGCGGGTCGCGAAGGCGCAGACGAGGGTGGCCCGGTAGCAGGCCATCGCCGTTTCGCACCACTCCCACGGGACCGGTTCGCCGGGGTCGGCGAGGGAGGCCAGGTAGGTACCGAGGTTGTAGCCGAGGTTCGCGACGATCGGTTGCCTCGGGAGGAGGGTGTGGAACACCCCTCGATCGGTCACCGTGACCCCGCCCTCGGGACCGACGAGCCCGAGTGACAGCGGGCCCGCCTTCGTGATGAACTCCTCGAAGACGGCGGGCATTTCGTCGACGAAGGGATCGGGGGCGAACGGCCCCGACCCGCTCCGATGCCCCGCGACGGGCCAGATGTGTGTGGCGGCGTCGATCCTGCCCAGGTAGGCCGGTACGTCGATCAGGTGGGCGGATCGGTGGTCGGGGTCGTCGACGTCCCGGGTGATCGGCGCACCCGGGACACTCCACGTGACTCGGCATCGGCCGTCCGCCGCCGCCCGGGACGTCAGTCGCAGGTCGGCGAGGTTGACGCCCTTGACGTAGCGGCGCACGACGTCGAATGCCGCAAGGAGGTCCACCACTTCGGTGGGCGCGAGGACATGGGTACCGCTCGAACGCGGTTCAGTACCGGACATGCGTGGTGGCCCCTGGGTCGAGATGGGTCTGCGGGCGATGGAAGTGGTCCGCTCGGTCCGGGGGTTGCCCGACGAGCAGGATCGATGGATGGCCGGCCGGATGCGGAAGGCCATGACGAAGTCGTCGGGCGAGGTCGTGCAGCATGAGGTCGATGTCGTCCTCCCGGGGAAGCGCGCTCATCGGCAACACCCAGGCCCCGATTCGCCGCCAGGCGGGCGCCCACTCGCCGACCCCTCGCACCGCAGCCCCCGGCGCGGCGCGCCCAACGACGAGGGCGAGCCGCCCGGCGGCGTCGCCCCGAATGGCGTTACGCGCCACCACCATTCGCCCGGGCGCGGTGAGCCGGTCGGCGGGAATCGAGTCGACCTCCCCCGCTCGAAGGTCCGCCCGCAAGGACGCCAAAAGGCATGCACGGACAAGGTCGAGGCCCGAGGACACCCGCAACTCCCGTACGGAGAACAGCCGTCCGGGACACCCGTGCCGGGGCCAGATTCTCGGGGCGCGGGGCGGCAACGGCGAACCACCCACTCGTGGCCGGGGGATCGGGATTCGGGTCGTCGACAACTGTGCTCCTCCGATGGTCCGAGACGTCGATCGATGGCGTGGTCTGCGCGGTGATGGATGCATCGACGTTCCGGTGTCCCGCTGCGGGGCAGAGAAAGGCGACGCGGGTGATCTTCCGGGGCGGTTGGGGTGCGCTCCCTTCGACCCGGATCACCGCGTACTGATCGGTGAAGGCCAGCACCAGCCGCAACCCCCGACCGGCTTCCGCGTCATCCTCGGCCGTCCTCAACTCCGGGAATTCGTCGGGCGCTTCGTCCCCGACATCGATGATCAGCCGATCCGCGCGAAGCTCCCAGGCGAGGGTCACCGACCCGTGGCCGACGTGCCGGAGCACGTTGGTCACCAGCTCCGACACGACGAGCAGGACCACGTCGGTGACATCCGGATCCAATCCCGTGACGAGGCAAACCGTGGCTATGTGCCGACGGGCCTGTCGGGGCGCGTGGATCGAGAGCGGCAGGGTGAGTAGAGGTTCCGGAGGTGCTTCGGTCATGGGATCCGACATGGCTAAAACTCCCCTTGTCAAAGGGTGTTCAGGGCGTTTGAGGTGATCGGCCCGCGATGGTTCGACACCTCGCGCTCGATGATTTTGAGTGAAGGGAGCGCGGCTCTCCGTCACGATGGATAGATTCGTTCCGTCTTGGGTGCCTGGTCAAGCTATGTCGGCTCTTACCGGGTGATTACCAAGAATTACCCGCCTTGTGCCACTCGGCGAGTGTCGCACCGTGACGAACGAGCTTTCGGAAGCGAGGACTTGATGGATCCAGCCACGGAATCCAACGCCCGACGAACCCTTGGCAATCTCCTCCGGCGCCATCGGATCAGGCGCGGACTCAAGGGGACGGAGGCGGCAAAGATCCTGGGATGCTCGGCCGCACAGGCCAGTCGCATCGAAACGGGGCAGCGCGTCGCGACGCAGGCACACATCGAGGCGCTGGCAGCGGCGTACCGCTTGAGCGGCGAGGAGTTCGCCGAATTGGAGCGCCTACTCGTCCAGGCACGTGAGGCAGCGGCCCCTTGGTGGGCTGCCTACGGCGTTCCCGCGCCTTACGCACGGCTGTTGGACGTCGAAGCGAGTGCGGTGCGATGTTTCGACTACCAGACAGTTCTGATCCCCGCTCTGCTACAGACTCCCCAATATGCCTCGGCAGTGAACGCGGCGGGCGCTGCGGATCTCGGACGGGGTCAAGTCGATGCATACACGGAGCTTCGGATGCGGAGGCAGGAGCGTCTGTTCGCGTCCGCACGTCCGCTTGCCCTGGAGGCCATTATCACGGAGGCTGCTCTGCGTTTTGTGGTCGGTGGTGTGGAAGCGCAACGAGCCCAAGCGCGCCATCTCTTGCATATGATGGAGCGTCAGTCGAACGTGGAAGTGCGTGTCGTCCCCTTCGGGGCGGGGGAGAATGGCGCTCAGACGGGCGCGTTCATGCTCTTCGAGATGCCGTTCGGTGAGCCGGAGATGGCCTTCACGCAGTCGGCCCTGAGCATGGCCGTCATCACGACACCGCTGGAGATTCGCCGCCTGCGTAGGCTCTTCCTGGACTTGGGAAATACGGCGTTGGATCCTGATGCAAGTCACGCAATGATCCGGAGTCTGGCTTAGTTGGCTACACCAGGAGAGGGAAGACTCATGGCATACGTCACGGCCGGTGCGTCGATGTTGGTGAACGCGCCCTGGCGCACCAGCAGTTACACGGCAAGCAACCAGGCATGCGTGGAAGTCGCTCCGCTGCTGGAGACGGTGGCCGTTCGTGACTCGAAGATGCCGGGGGGACCGGTTCTTGTGTTCAGCGCTGCCGCATTCGATCAGTGCGTGGCAGCAATCGGTTAGGAGTTGCTGCGGCCCGCTGTCCCTGATCGTCCCGCCCGGGCAGCGGGCCGACTGCATGCGGGTCTTTCCGGTGCCGGAGAAGAGAGAACATGAACCATCACAGCGCGAAAGGTCGATACTCCAGGGCCCTATCGACAACCTCCGCAGCTGTCGGTTCCGGCCCTTCCGGCCAGAAAATCAAGCTGCTGACATAGCCGCTCGGGCACCCGAGAGCCTGGTCCAGCTTCTCCGTGACCCTGGCAAACTCGGCATCGTCGGCATGAACCGAGTCCATCACCTCCTGCACCATCGCCACGGCAGTCTCGCGAGCCATCGCCATCGCAGCCTCCCTTCCAGCGAGAGGAGCCTAGAGCGTGTCTCTTTGATCGTCTGGGCTGTTGATCAGTTGTGTCCGTTCGGTTGGTAATCACTGATGCGATGTGGGAGCGGATCGAGCCGCTCATGCCGGCTGATCCGGTCCGCGGTCGGCGGTGGGCCGACCATCGCCGGACACCGGAGGCCATGGCGTGGAAGTACCGAACCGGTTCGCCTTGGCGGGACCTGCCCGCAGGCCTCGGGCCTTTCAGACCGCGCACAAGCGCCTGATGAGGTGGGCCGTCGATGGCACATGGGAACGGGTCCTCGCCGCCTCGCCTGCGGGGCGGCAAGGCACGGGAGGGCTGCGAAGTTTCCGGGATGCGCGGGTGGCCGGGTCCCCGGGGAAGGTTCGCGGTGTCGTGGGGCGGGTGGTGGTGGCCGTGCCGGGGACCGGACGGACGCAGCTCTGGTGGGGGGTTGGTGGCCCGAAGTGCGGTGAATTTCTGGCCGGGTATCCGCTGGCGAACCACTCTCATCAAGACGACAGTGTGTAGCGCAGAACCGGCGCATGGTTATGCCCGGGGCGGTTGCCACGGATGGCGTGCGTGTACAGCCGTGCCACCCAGGGTGATTCCGGGCCGTCGGCCCGGTCCGCGGGGCGGCGCGGGAAGCCGGAAGGAGCACCATGTCGCTCTTGTCCCTGCCCTCACCCCCGCGCCCGCCAGGACGTGCGGGCCGTCTGCGGACGCTGACGGCCGCGTTCCTGCTCGCGGTGGCGGGTCTGCTGTTCACGGCCGCCCCCGCGCACGCCGACACCCGTGTGCAGATCACCGGGTCGGCCGACCCGGTCCCGCCGGGTACCGGCTACACCTACACCGTCGCGGTCGGGAATCTGTTCAGCATCCAAGGCGGCAGCGTCACGTTGACCGGCAGCGCGGCGGCGACCATCACCAACGTCGCCTCCTCCAACCCGGACATGCCCTGCACGATCGATACCGGCACCTCGGTGTCGTGCACCCGTCTGGGCCGCGTCGATTCCGACACGGTCACCGTCACCGTGCTGCCCACCACCGTCGGAACGGTCACCGCGAGCGCGTCCTTCAACGACTGCTGCAACACCGGCACCGACTCCGTGAACACCACGATCGCCGTCCCCGCGGCCGCCGACATCGCCATGGACCTGGACGCGCAGCCGCATCTGGGCATCCTCGTCCCCTACCTGCGCTACACCGCCACCGTGACCAACAACGGACCCGGCGCCGTCACTTCGGCCACCCTCACCGCGACCCTGCCCGCCGGGAAGACGGCCACGGACCTGTCCTCCGGTTGCACCTCGACCCCCGGCACGGTCACCTGCACCTACGGGGCCATCGCCAACGGCGCGCACGCCACCTCGACGTTCCACCTGCCCGTCGGCATCCTCAACATCGGGCACGTGACCGTCACCGCGACGCGCACCGCATCGACGCCCGCCGACAACAACGCGGCCAACGACAGCGACTCCGCCACCTGCACCGTCGTCTCGATCATCCTCGCCACCTGCCCCTGACCAGCAGGCAACACCCGGTGGACCGGCAGCCGCCCCTCCACCGGGCACCCCGCCCGGACGCCGAACCTCCCGGCACCAGGCGGCTCAACCCGCCATGCCCGTGAGAAACGAGGCATCATGCTCGCCCTTCCCGCCACCCGCTCCCGCCTGCGGCGCACCCTCACCGCCACCCTCGGCTGCGTCACGGCCGCCGTGCTCCTGGCCGTCGTGCCCGCCGGGACGGCCCACGCCGCGTCCTCGACCACCTGCACCGGCACCAGCCACGTCACCTACAGTCCCGGCCTGACCCTCACCCCGCAGACCGTCACCACCACCGAAACCGACACCTACACCTCCTGCACCTCCACCGACTCCACACTGACCAGCGGAGCCATCCCCACCGCCACCTACCCCCTCCCCAACGCCTCCTGCCTCGACCTGCGCCTGCCACAGGGCAGCAGCCCGCTCCCCCTCGACTGGAACAACGGCCAGTCCTCCACCGCCACCCTCACCTACGAACTGACCAGTACCGCAGGCGTCCTCCAGGTCATCGGCACCGGCACCATCACCTCGGGCGAGTTCACCGGCGCCACCGCCGTCCTCACCTGGATCTACGCCCTGGTCAACCCGCTCCAGTGCCTGGCCCCCGGCGGCCTCACCACCCACAACGGAACCCTCATCGCCCAGATCACCGGCCTGTGAACCACCCGACAACCACGCCAAGCCACCAAGTCGCCCCCAGGCCGAGCCCAACGCCGCACCAACCACGCCGGCCCCACCACCCGGACGACGCCGTCAGGCCCGCATACTCCGAACCACGCAGACCCGCGCTCTGCGGCTATATCCCTGGTTCGGTGAGATGGTCTGCGCCGCTGTTGTCCGTATGGCCAGGTGGCCGGCCCGGGGAAGCGGTACGGCGGTTGGCGGGGCCCGTTCCCGGCTGAATGCGTGAGCGTGGGTACGCACGTGGCGATGCCGTGCAGGCCGGACGGGGCGGGCCTCGCGGCGGGTGGCCTGATGTCCCGAACCGGCCGGTGCCCCGTGCCGGGAGGCTGTGGGATGGTCCGGTCGCTCGCCGCTTCCGGACCGCCGGAACCGCCCCTTGATCCGCAGGAGTCCCTGTGAGACTCGACGACCAACCACCCGACAGGCCGCGGTCGGCGCACCGTTCGCCCCTGCACCGTATGACGGCGCTGTTCGGCGGACTGCCGCTCGCCGTGGTGGGCCTGTCCCTGGGCACGATGCCCGCGCAGGCCTCGTTCCCCGGCACCAACGGCAAGATCTACTACGCCGACAGCGCCACCGGCAACGGCGACATCTACGCGGTCAACCCCGACGGCGTCGGCGTGGTCCAGCTCACCAGTACCGCGGACCGGGACTCGAACCTCGTCGCGCCTCGGCGGACGGCACCAAGGTCGCTTCCGTCAGGGACGAGGGCAACCGGAACCTCTACACCATGAAATGAACGCCGACGGCACCGGCAAGACCGCCGTCTACACCCCGTCCGCCGGCTTCCGGAACTTCACCGACCCGGCCACCCACCCGGCCCCGCCAACGCCGACATCGCCGTCTCACTGACCGCACAGCCGCACTTGTGCATCCTGGTCCCGTACCTGTCCTACACGGCCACCGCCCGCAACACCGGCCCCGGCGCCGTCACATCGGCCACCCTCACCGCGTCTTGGCGCACGAACAGTTACACAGCGAACAACACGGTCTGCGTGGAGTCGCCCCCTGTCGAAGTGGGTCGCCGTGCGGGACTCGAAGGCGCCCGGAGGGCCTGCTCTCGTCTTCGGCGCCGCCGCCTTCGAACAGTGCGTTGCAACCATCGGTTGAGCGTCGGACGAAGGCCGGTGTCACGCACGCGCGTCACCGGCCTTCGTGAGGCGGGGCGAGGGGGATCCCCATGACGTGGGTCCTGGGGGTGCGGCAGCCTGACGGGACTGTCATGGCGGTTGGCGGATGCTTCCGTCGGAGCCGAACCCCTTTGGAAGGAACCATTTTTCATGCAGTTTCGTGCCCGCTTCGCTGCCGCTGCCCTCATCCCGCCTCTCCTCGTGCTGACCGCCGCGTGCGGTGGGTCGGACGACAAGAAGGACGACGCGAAGGCGCCGGACGTCGGCAGCAGCACTGCGGGCACGACCACCGGTGTCCCGGGCGGTGGCGGTTCCGGGAGCGGCGGTGCGGTCGCCGCCGGTACCAAGGGCTACAAGCTCGTCGTTCCGGAGGCGATCGACGCCTACACGAAGTCCGGTACCGGCACCACGCCCGGCGCGAAGGAGGCCGAGGACCTCGGGGTGAAGAACGCCCAGACGGTGTCCGGCGTCTACAACGCGCCCAGCCCCGATCCCGGCAATCCCGCGACGGTGGGCGGTACACGGCTCACCTTCTACGGCTACCACGGCGAGATCGCCGACCCCGCCAAGTCGCTCGACGCCTACCTGGCCAACGTCGGCAACAAAGGCATGAAGGGCAGCGGGAAGGCGCCGGGGACCGACATACAGCCCGTGGGAGGCGCCAAGACCGTCAAGCCCGCCGGCTTCGAGGGCGCGCTGATGAAGTGCCAGGTCATGCAGTACACCCGCAGCAAAGGTGAAGGGACCGCCAAGACCGATGCGAATTACCGGTTCCCGGTCTGCGCCTGGGCCGATTACGCAACCCTCGGCGGCGTCGACGTCGCCGTGTTGGCCGAAATGACGAACGGCGGCGACGGCGTATCCCCGGACGAGGCAGCCGCGTTGACCGCCAAGGTCTACAACACGGCCCGCCAAATGTCCTGACCCACGGCGCGGGAACGACCGGCCCGGGTCGGTTCATCATCCGGGCGAGGTATCGCCCCGGGGACGGCGGCGCCCGCAGTGGAAGCCCGAGGAGGGTGCGCCCGAGGAACCCACGTCGACCCCGCTCCGCCGCGCCCCGGCGCTCCCGCGCCCCGGCGCCCCCGCGCCGGGCCTACCCGCCGGTCGTGCCGTCGAGCATCTCGCGCAGGATGTCCAGGTGGCCGTTGTGGCGGGCCGTCTCCTCGGTGAGGTGGAGAAGGATCCAGCGCAGGTCGACGCGCAGGCCCTTGCGGACTCGCTCGGCCTGCTTGTCCAGGCTGTTCGCGGCGACCAGTTCGCGGTAGCGGGCGCTCTGTTCGGCGTATTCGTCGAGCAACTGCGTGAGCGGAAAGTCGACGGCGATCCGCATCTCGCGGTCGGGATCCTCGTCGGTCCAGGGGCCCCGGTCCTCCTCGCCGAGGAAGACCACTTGGAACCAGTAGTACTCGACCCAGCGGAGGTGGTTGATCAGTCCGCTCACGGTCATCAGCGGCGACCCCGGCAGGAGCGCCTTGCGTGCGTTCTCCGCAGAGACGCCGTCGCATTTGGCGCGCGCGGTGTCACGTGCGTAGTCGAGAAACGTGGTGAGCTGGGTGCGCTCGTCCCATGCGGGCGGTGTGTCATCAATTCTGGTCATCGCGCGCAGCATCCCCGATCACCCCACCCGATGTCGAGCATTTATCGACGGAGCCTGGTCCTGGCCGTGGGCCGGAGACGACCGGTCCGGGGAGTGCGGACGGCGCGGTGTGTTCAGGCCGGGCCGGCGGTTGCGCGGGTCGAGGCGTCGGTGGCGTCGGCGTCGGCGGCGTTCAGCGGTGGCGTGGTCGGCCGGTCCCGCACCGAGACCAACACCAACACGATCGACAACGCCGAGCCCACGGTCAATACCGGCCACACCCCGTGTCCGAACCGGATGAACAACCACCCGCCCACGACCGGCCCGACCGCCGCGCCCAGACTCCAGGCGAAGTGGAAGCCCGCGATGTAGTGGCTCTTGAGCCGCGCGGGCCCGGCCACCACCGGATAGGCCGTGGTCGCCGGCCCGCCCAGGATCTCGCCGACGGACCAGACCAGCGTGCCGAGCAGGATCACGGCCGGCCCCAGCGGCAGGCCGTACATGCCCACGCCGACGCCCACCAGGACCAACGCCCAGGCCATGGTGAGCCGTTGCGACCACGCCTGCGCGTACTTGGTCATCAACAATTCGAACGCGATGACGATGAAGCCGTTCAGCGACACGGCCAGCGTGTACCAGAAGATCGCCACGCCGCTGTCCTTCACGTCGAGCGGCAGCGTGGACAGATACTGCACGTAGACGACCCCGAAGAAGAAGATCGCGGTCAGGTACAACATGTAGCGGCGATCGCGGATCATCGCCCGATACCCGCCGCGCCCGACCCGCTCTCCCTCCCCGCCCTCCTCGCCGGCCTCGGGGTTCGCGTCGCGGCCCGCCGCGCCCGGCTCGGCGGAGCGAGGCGGCAGCGTCACCCATGCCAGGGTCGCGTAGCACAGCGCGACCGCCGCCTCCACCCAGAAGACCAGGGCGTAGCTGTGGCCGGCCAGGTTGTACAACGCGAACCCGAACAGCGGCGCGACGGTGACGCCGAGGTTCAGCCCGAACCGGTACATCGCGAAGATCATCACCTGCCGGTTCGCCGGGGTGAGGTCGGAGAGCAGGGTGGCCGACGCCGGGCGGTACAGCTGCCCGGCCATGCTGACCAGCGCCACCGCGACCAGGATCAGCCCGAACGAGGGCAGGTACAGGATGGCCGCCAGCGGCACGCTCGCGCCGACCATGCTCACTACGCTCGCGTTGCGCGTGCCGAGCCGGATCGACAGCGCCCCGCCGAGCAGTACGCCCACGATCGCGCCGCCGCCGTACACGCCCAGCGCGAACGCCGCCTGCCCGTCCGAGTAGTCCCGCGAGGTCAGGAACAACACCAGGAAGATGTTCAGGAAGGCCCCGAGGCGGTTGATGAACGCCCCGGTGAGCAGCGTCTTCGCCGGGAGCGACGCCTGCCGGAAGGTGGCCACCACGGTCACCTCGTCGTTGTCGTGGCCCTCCTCGCGGGCGACGTGGACCATGCCGGTCAGCCGACGACGATGCGGATGGCGGCGCGCACGCGCTGCTCCAGGGCGTCGAGCCCGTCGGGCGTCGGGGCGTCGATGAAGAACGTGACGGACCGGTCGTCGGAGTCGGCGAGCGGGGTCAGCGACGCGCCGCGCTCGCGCAGCACCAGTACGGCGCGCAACGTCGGTTCCTCGCCCGGCCCGCCGGGCTTGATGTCGGGCCACACACCGCTGGCGCCGATCCACTCCGGCCGTACGTCCGGCCAGTCGAGCACCACGTCCTCCAGCGTGCCGGGCCGGTGCTCCAGGTAGACCTGCCGGGTGTAGCGGTGCGGCTGGGGGTAGTTCGCCGGTTCGCCGAGCGCGACGCGCAGGATCTCCGGCTCCAGCGGTCGCCCGGTGGCCAGTTGATACAGCGTCAGCAGCCCGTCGCCGGGGGTGCGCGCCGCCACCTCCATCAGGCGCGGGCGGCCGTCGTCGCCGACCCGCCACTCGGAGTGGGCGATGCCGTGCTCGAACGCGAGCGCCGCCACCAGTTCCCGATTGGCCGTCAGAAGCACCTCGCGCAGGTCCTCGCGCACGCTCGGCACGCTGTGCGCCATCTCCACAAAGGTGTGCGCGTGGCTGTCGGTGGTGACCTTGTCGGTCACCGACGCGAAGACCACCTCGCCGTCCTGGATCAGGCTCTCCACGGAGAACTCCGGGCCCGACACCTTCTCCTCGACCAGGACCACCTCGTGGTCGGGGTACGTCGCCAGTTTCGCGCGCAACCCGGCCGGGTCCGCCACCGTCTCGACGCCCGAACTGGACGCGCGGGAGGCGGGTTTGACCACGGCGGGGAAGCGCACCGCGTCGAGGTCGACCCGCTCACGCTCGCCGGCGGGAATGGTCAACGACGCCGGGCCCAGGTCGGGGGCGTACCAGCGCTGGAGGTACTTGCTGCGACAGGCGCGGCTGGCCCGCAGACCGGGCGAGCGCACGCCGAGCCCGTCGGCGAGCAGGCCGGTGGGTTCGGCGAGGTAGTCGCCCACCGCGTAGGCGCCGACGATCGTGTACGCCTCGCGCCACGCCGAGGTGCGCGCGATCGCACCCGCGACGAATGCGCCCTGCACGGTGAAGTCACCCGTCACATAAGCGATTTCGGTGATCAGCGCGGCGGGGTTGGAGGTGTCGGCCATGGCCTCCGTCGCCTGCGCGCGGTAGGACTCCGCGGTGATCACCAGGATCTTGAGCCCACGTCCGGAGAGTTCGGTCAGGTAGAGCGGATTGCGGCGGATCACGGGAAACGAGCCGGTCAGGATGAACGCCTGGGGCCGGTCGGCCGATTCCCGCGACTCGAACGGTGCCTGGGTCATGGTTCGGTGTCCTCCTGGATCGGGCGGTTCCGGTGGTCCGGGTGGTTCGGACGGGGTCGGATGGGTTCGGGTGCTCGGGTCTCGGGTGGTTGGGCTCGGGTTGCCGGGCGGAACGTGCCGGCGAGCAGCGCTCAGCGGTGCCGCTCGTCGAAGCGCCAGTCGACGCCGTTCGTGCCCAGGAACTCCAGCCACCGGCGGGCGTCCTCGGCGCCCTGGGCGGCCTGGCGCAGGCCCGCCGGCACCCGCCCGGCGAGGATCTCGGTGATCCCGTACGCCAGCGGCAGGGACACACACCGCGCCATCGCGCTCTCCTCGGCGTCACCGACCGTGTCCAGCACGTATTCGCCGCGCCAGCCCGCGCCGTTCGCGCCCTCGATGTCGAGCGCGACGGCGAGCACGACCCGATCACGGTCGGCGTCGGTGGTCGGATACCGGGCGGCGAGTTCGTCGGCGAGGGCGGCTATGCGGTCGCCGTCGCCGGTGCGCACGGTGGCGAACACGTCCTCCCACGCCCGCAGCCAGCCGTCCAGGCGCAGTGTGCCCCGGACGAACACACGCGCCCGCCAGTCGACCGGGAACGCGTACTGGGTGAGGCAGGGGAGGCTGTCGCGGTTGGGGTATGCCTCGAACGTCTCGCCGCCGAGCACGAGCGAACGGGTCGCCGTCCACGGGAGGTCGACCACCTGCTCGGCGTCGCCGTCGAGGTAGCGGGCGGGCGCGCGCAGCGCGTTCAACACCCCACGCGGCGCCCAGCTGAACCGGTAGCGGAACTCGTTGGATTCGGCGGGGACTCCGCCGCAGTACGAGGTGAACTCGACCGTCGCCGGGCCCTCCCCGACGACCTCGCGGCCCCTGGCCACCAGCAGGTCGGCGAACAGATGGTCGATGCCCGGGTCCAGGCCCGCCTCGGTCAGCACGACCAGACCGGCCTTCGTCGCCGCCGGCGCCTCGGCCACGATCTCCTCGGACACGTAACTGCTGCACGTGAAGTGGGCGTTGCGCTCGACACACAGCCGCAGGAGCGCGGGGTGTTCGCTCGCGGGCAACATCGACACGACGATGTCGCCGGTGCGCAACTCTCCGGCCAGCCGGTCGAGATCGTAGGCGCGGGCGGCGGCGCGACCGGTCAGACCCAGCCGGGCCAGGCACCGCTTGGCCTTGGTGCCGGTACGGCCCCAGACCAGCAGCCGTTCGGCCCGGTCGGCCACCACACGCAGTCCGCTGCCGGTGGACAGGCCGGTGCCGATCCAGTGCACGGTTCCGCCGGCGGGTATCGCGTCAAACATGGACGTTCTCCGTTTCCAGGCCGTTCGCCTCGCATGCCTCGCGGAAGACCCGCAGGCAGCGCTGCCAGGGTTGCCCCGGTTCTCCCAGGGTCGCCAGATGGGGCGTCAGTTCGGCGGAGAAGGCGGTACTGGCCTCGCCGGGAAGCAGCGACGGCAGGTTGTCGATGGCGATCACGCCCAGCGGGTCGCCGACATCGCTCACCATGCGCACCGGCTCGCGCCAGTCGGTGATGTCGTCGTAGACGGGCAACACGTTGTTCCGGGACGTGACATCGCAGGTGACGTCCGCGATCAGAGACAGTCGCCGGGGTCGCGACCGCAGCGACGCGGGGGTCACGAAGGGCGGGGTCGGCGTGGTCACCAGCACGGCGTTGACGAGGATGTCGTGATCGAGCAGCGCCGCGTGATCCAGCGACCAGGTCTCGGCGACGTCCCAGCAGGTCGGCTCGATCCCGGCGACCGCCAGCGCTTCGCGTGCGCCGCGCCCGCATCGGCCCAGCGCCCCGATGACCAGTACGCTCGGCCGCGCGCCGGTCGACGTCTCGCGCAACGCCCGATCCAGGTCTTCCTTCGGGCGCGGTCGCAGCGGTGGATCGAGCCGGCCCCGATGCCGGAGCACCGCGAGCGCCGCGCCCACGTATCCGGCCCAGTAGCCGAACGCGGCCAGCCGCCGCCCGTCCGCGTCGGTGAGGTATTCCAGGTCGAGCAGTGCGCCGCCGCCCGCCGTGAAGCGCCGCAGCAGCGCCTCGGCGTCGCGCTGGCCCTTGTACGCGTGACCGAAGAACACATGCCGGTGTCGCAACGTCGCCGGTTCGTCCGGGAGTTCCTTCAGGCCCACGACGAACTCCGTGACCGGGGCGGCCCGCCAGCTCCCGGCCTCGGCGGCCACGCAGCCGGCGTCGAGATAGTCCCCCATCGGGAACACACGCTGCGGCGAGTGCTCGACGGTGACCGTGATGCCCTGCGCGACGAGCCGCGCGGCGTCGGCCGGCACGATCGGCGCGCGCCGCTCGCTCTCGCGCGTCTCGTGCCGCATCGTGATCCCGACGTCGGTCGTGCGCGGGCGGGAATCGGCCATGTGCTGTCCTCCGGGTACGGGTTGCCTGTTCGTGGTCGTAGTCGCGGGGGCGGGGGCGGGCGCGGGGTCGGCGGCCGACTCAGATGACCAGGTCGGCCAGATCGTCGGTCGCGCCCGGCGAGGAAGGGTCGCCGGACTCGATGTCGGGTTCGGCGGGTGGATCACCGGCGGATATGCGGTTGAGCAGGGGCTGTTCGAGGAAATACGCGAAGGAGGCGTAGCCGCGCCAGACCCTGCGCCACTGCTCGGCCACCGCCGCCTCGCCCGCGGTGCGCCGCACCCGGTCGAGGAATCCGACGATGATGTCGGCGGCCTGTTTGGCGTGTCCGGCGGAGAAGTTGTCGATGGTCAGGTGGGCCTGTTCGTAGCAGTCGTCGATGCCGTGCCGGCGCAACTTCTGGATCTCGTGCAGCCGCATCTCGCCGGAGCCGAACATCTCGATCGCCAGGTTGTAGCCCAGGATCTCGTTGTGGAAGCGGTCCGGGAACAGGCACATGCACAACTGCTGGATCGCGAACCCGTAGAGATCGTCGGGGAGTTCGTCCTGCTCGATGAACGCCTCGTCGCGGATGTGCGGCAGTTCGAGGCCCGCACTGGCCAATACCCGGTGGGTCAGCGTGATGTGGTTCTTGCGCAGGTCGCCGTTGCCCATCTCGTCCGCGTAGATCGCGAACAACATCGCGTCGGTCTCGCGCTCGTCGTGCCCGAGGTTGCCGAGGCGGTGCAGCCATGCGCCGTCGATGAGGTAGGTGAGGTAGTAGGTGGACTGCCGGAACAACACCTCGTCGCGGTCCGGGATCTCCCGCAGCGGTTCGTAGGGGTCGACCAGCTTCTCCCAGTAGACCCGCTCGGCCCGCTCGTACAGGGCCCGCGGGCTGTAGTCGAACCAGGTCGCGTCGGTGTACCGGCCGCCGGCCCCGTGTACGAACAGGATCTCCGCGTCCCGGAAGCACCGTTCGGCCCGCTCGGCGGCGATCGGCAGCGTGTTGGCGAAGTTCTCGATGTTGACCAGGCGGTGGAACAAATCGCGGTGGTCGCGGGGTTCGGCCTCGGCGATCACGACATCGGCCGGGGCGCTGCGAATGATCGCGGCCCGTCGGTGCTCGGCCGCCGCGTCGCCGGCGGTCTCGGCGGAGATCTCGACGGCGGGCCGCTCACCCGCCTGCACGCTCACCGCCCAGGCCCGGAACGTGGCCGCTTCGTGCTCGTCGAAGATCCCGAACATCGGCCCGCCGAAGCGCATCGCGTCCAGGAGCCGGCAGTCGCCGTTGCCGGGCCCGCGCAGGTATCCGGACTCACGCAGATCGGTCAGGAATCCCGCGAGGTCGATCCGGGCGGCGCCGAACACGTCCGTCAACGCCTTGCCGCCGACCCGGGTGCCGCCGTGTTGGCGGCCGGCCAGCGGGGCGTGGCGCGCGATGATCGCGGCGACCCGCGACTCCAGGGTGCGGCCGGCGCGCCAGGCGGCGTGCTCGGCGAGCATCGCGACGTGCTCCCGCTCCAACTCCAGGGTCAGCCGCACGGCCGTGTACAACCGGCGGCGCGCGGCCGGTCCGGCCAGGGCCAGGTGTTCGGTCAGCACCTCGCGCAGGGCCGGTTCCGGCAGCAGCGGTGCGGTGTCGGCGAGCAGGTCGTCCACGCCGAGCGCGAGGAAGGCGTAGTGCACGCCCGAGACCTCGGGCAGGAAGTTGGCCGGCAGCCGGGACAGGGCCAGGTAGAAGGCGGCGTGCAGCGCGGTGAGCGGGCGGGTGCGGGCCCGGTCCGCGAAGTCGGCGGCGGCGAGCTCCGGCAGGAGTACACCCGCGTCCTCCAGCGTGCGCCGCCGCGACCGGGCCTGGCCGCGCTCGGGGTTGCCGCCGCCGCGCAGCGTCAGATGGTGCGCGAAGAGCCGGTTGACCACGACGGACGGCTGGGTCGCGGGCTGGGAGAGCGTGTCCAGCCAACAGCCGGCCGCCAGCGCCAACGGCGCGCGCCCGCGCAGGGCTTCGGCTCGCGCCTCCGGACCCGATCGGGTCAGCGCGTCCAAGACCTCGGCCGACTCGGCTCGGGCGTCCCGCACTTCGGCGGCGATCGCCTCGGCGAGGACATCGGCCGCGGCTTCGGTGTCGGCCGGGTTTTCGTCAGCGCCGTCGACGCCGCTCCCCGCGCCCGGCCCCCGGCCGCCCGCGTCGGCCAGGAACGCATCCAGCACCCATCGGGCGACCAGAAGCGTCGACTCCGACTCCTGGTCGCGCAGCAGCAGACGGAACACCTCGACCGGCTCCGCGCGGACCGCCGACCGCGCCTCGTCCAGGGCGGCGCGGCCGAAGACGAACGGCCGGTGCGGCAGCGCGTCGACGGTGTCGGGCAGGACGAAGGGCACGAAGGCGCGGCCGGGACCCGGCGTAGGCGGTGCGGTGGTCATCCTGAGCCTCCAGCTCGGGCGTTCGGTGGTGTCGTCCACGCTCATGCGCCGGCCCGGCGCAACAGCACTCCGATCCGTTGCCCGGGGACGCCGGCGGCCAACAGGTAGTGCCGTCCCGGTTGTACGTGTCCCGCCTCGGCCCGGTCGACCAGGTTGATCAGCGGATCGGCGGCGAAGCAGTGGCCCACCCGGGGGATGTTGTCCAGATGGAGCTGGGCCGGGGTGAAGCCGGCCTGCCGTTCCTTCATCACGATCACGGGTTTGAAAATGTTCGCGTGCATCAGGCCCGCGATGTCGCCCGGCTTCATGCCCAAGGGGGTGAGCAGGCGCTCGTTCACGGTGCGGGCCAGGTCCGCGCTGATCTCGTTGGAGTGCGCCAGTCCGCCCCGGTCCTGCGCGCTCGCGCAGGCGAGGATCTCGTAGCCGCCCGCGATTTCGCCGGCGGCCGTCACCAGGCAGCTCGCCGCGCCGTCGCTGAACAGCGCGTAGCTCGCCATCCGGTCGTCCTCGTGCGCGGCACTGTCCGTGGTGACCACCAGTACCCGACGGTGGCGGCCGGCGCGGACGAACGCGGTCGCGGTGTCGATCGCCGCCAGCAGGTTGACGCAGCGGTTCATGTTCTGCCCGTAGAAGGGCACGTCGCCCAGGCCCGCCTCGGCCAGGAACGTCTCCATGAACGCGCCGTGCCCCTCCGAGGGTCCGGGCACACGGGTGGAGCACAACACGACGGCGTCGGCGTCGCTCGCGCCGGCACGCAGCGTGGCCGCGGCGCTCTCCGCGGCCAGCTCGGCCAGGCCCCGCTCGGTCCGGCGCACGCTGCCCCAGCCCCACAGGTCGGGCGTCGGCGCCATCCTGAACTCCGCGGCGCGCGCGGCCAGATTGGCGATGCTCGTGTGCGCGACCTCGAACTCGCCCAGAACGTAACGTGGTTGGTGCAGATGGGCGGTCACTTCGCTCACGCGTCCTCCTCCGCCGCGCCGGCCGGCGCGGACATCAGCGTGTTCGCCTCGGCGTAGGGCACGGCCTCGCCGACGAAGGTGAACGTCCCGTGTTCGCGCACTTCGCGCGCGGCGCGCAGGAAACCGCCCAGCGCGGCGCGGGCGAACGCCGAGCCCAGGCTGATCCGCCGGGCGCCCAGCTTCTCCAACTCCGGCACGGACAAAGCCGGTCCGACTCCCGCGAGCACGTTGACGGGCCGGTCGAGCACCGAGCACACGGTACGGATCGCCTCGACGTCGGGCAGGCACGGCGCGTACAACACGTCGGCGCCCGCCGCCTCGTACGCCCGGAGCCGGGCGAGGGTGTCCGCGAAGTCGCGGCGGCCGTGCAGGAAGTTCTCGGCCCGTGCGGTCAGCGTGAACGGGAACGGCAGCGCCCGGGCCGCCGCCACGGCGGCCGTCACCCGCTCCACGGCCACTTCGATCGGCAGGATCGGGTCCTCCGGGTCGCCGGTGGCGTCCTCGATGGAGGCGCCCACCAGGCCCGCCTCGGCGGCCAGGCGGATCGTCTCGGCGATCTCCTCGCCCGAGGCGCCGTAGCAGCTCTCCAGGTCGGCGCTGACCGGATGCGGCGTCGCGGCCACGATCGCGCGCGCGTTGTCCAGCGCCTGGCCACGATCCAGCAGGTTCACGCCGTCGGAGAGGCCCAGCGCGAAGGCCAGTCCCGCACTCGTGGTCGCCAGCGCGGTGAAGCCGAGCCCCGTCAGCAGGCGGGCGCTGCCCGCGTCCCACGCGTTCGCCACCACGAACGCGCCCTCGCTCTCGTGCGCCTCCTTGAAGGCGAGGCCCCTGCGGTACTGGTCAGCCGGGTCGAGCAGCATTGCCGTTCCTTCCGATGTGTCGACGCGCCGGTGTGTCGACGCGCTCATGTGGTCACGCGCTGAGGGAGGGTCGGATCACTGGGGGTCGGATCACTGGGGGTCAGATCACTTCGACGTGCTGGTCGGCCCGAACGGCGCTCAGCAGCAGGTCGATCACCGCCGAGGGGCCCTTGTCGCGGAAGTGGAAGTGGCCGCCGTCGACCCAGTGGCACTCGGGCGGGCGCACACATTCCCCCTCCCACAACGCGACCTTGTCGGCGGACAGATAGGGGTCGTCGCGCCCGGCGATCACCGTGACGCCCACCGCCAGCGGCGCGGCGGCGGTGTACTCGTAGCCGGCGGCCATCCGGAAGTCGGCGATCACGCCGGGCAACAGCAGGTCCAGGACCTCGTCCTGGGCCAGCACCTCCGGGGGCAGCCCCTCGAAGAACTCCAGCGCCTCGGCGAACGCGCGCCCCTCCAGGGCGGCGAGCCGGCACACCCGCTCCGAGGGCGCGAGCGAGGGGGCCGAGACACCGGAGACGAACAACCGGCGCAGCGTGGGCACATCGCGCAACCGCCGCGCGGTCTCGAACGCGACGAGGCTGCCCAGGCTGTGCCCGAACAGGTACACCGGTCGCGTGGTGTCGGCGCCCGGCGTGCCGACCCGGGCCCGGATCGCCGAGGCCGCGCCGTCCGCGAACTCCGCCAGCGTCGGTCGGGCCTCGCGAGCCCGGTGCGCGCGGCCGGGCGGGCACACCGCGACCAGCTCGGCCTCGTCGCCCAACTCGCCCTGCCAGGCCAGGAACGATCGCGAGTCACCGCCGGCGTGCGCGAAGCAGTACACGAGCGGGGTGTGCGCGGCGGCGTCGTCGCGCGAGACGAACCAGCCGTCGCCGGTCACGGACACACTCACGAGATCACCTCCGCCGGCGCGGACCCGCCGAGCGTCGCGGGCGCGCGCAGTGAGAACGAGTGGGTGCGGTTCAGCGCCGGATCGCCCGGCCGTACATGCAGTTCGCCCAGATCCGGCCGCAACACCACGGCAGCCACCGTGCGTTCCCGGCGGATGTCGCCGTTGCCCTCGACCCGGATCGGCGCCTTCGACAGCAGCGCGAAGTGTGCCTCGACGCCGGCGTCGGGCGGCAACTCGCCCACCCGGGCCCGGCAGGCGTCCAGCCGCTGACGGGAGAAGTTGCGGGCGAAGACGTTGAGTTCGTCGTGGGCGAGGAAGTCCGGGTGCAGGAAGTGGTTGGTGTGCATGCTCGTCGAGGACACGCTCACCCGCTGCTCGTCGTCCAGGATCTCCACCCACGCCGTCTTGCGGGCGTCGCACAACACCAGGTTGCGCGAACTCGCGAGCTTGAGGGTGCGCAGGATCCGCACCGCCTCGTCCACGTCGGCGGCGCTGTCCAACAGGTGACGGATGGCCAGGTAGGGCGGCAGGCCCGGCCGCCATCGGCCGCCCAGCACCAGGTTGAGCCCGACGGCCAGGCCGTCGCTGTTGATCCCGAGATAGCCCAGGAGCCCACCGAAGGCGAGCACCAGGACCCGGCGGGGCGAGCCGGTCCGCGCGATGTCCAGGACACAGATCTGGTCGTCGAGGTCGCCGTTGAGATCGACCGTCTGCGCCAGCACCGGACCGGCCGCGCCGGCGACGGCGTACGTCGTACAGTCGCCCATGGTCGGGATGCGCTGGTATCCCATCACCTCGCGCCGGATCTGCAACAGCAGCGCCTCGTCGGCGTCGAGCCCCGCGCCCTCGGCCAGCCCGCGCAACTCCTCGGCCAGCAGCGGCGTCCGGCCCTCGATCTCGACCCGGAAGGCGTCCAGCACGGGCCGCAGCGCCGCCCACGACACCGGGGTCGTCCCGACCCGGTTCAACCGGGCCAGCCCGTCGTCGAGGAAGGCCCGCAGGCTCTCGGCGCGTTCGATGCCGTGCCGCCGCCCGCACGCGAAGGCGTCGCCCCGGGCCCGCACGACCGGCACCGCGAGGGTGTCGGTGGTCATGCCTGCCCCGTCGGCCGGGTCACCTTGGGTCCGGCGAGCAACTGCTCGCGCACCGAGGGCCATTCGCCGCGCAGCACGCTGTAGTAGATCGCGTCGCGGCGCCGCCCGCCCGGCATCGGGTTGAAGCTGCGCAGCACGCCTTCCTCGGTGGCGCCGATGTTGCGCAGACCCGCGCGCGCCTGGAGGTTGAGCACGTCGGTCTTGAACTCCACCCGCTCGGCGCCCAGTTGTTCGAACGCGTGCTCCAGCATGAGGAACTTCGCCCAGCGGTTGACGCCCCTGCCCCGGAACTCGGCGCCCAGCCAGGACCAGCCGATCTCCAGCCGCCCGTCGGGCTCGGCGATGCTGCAAAAGCTCATGCTGCCCGCCGTGCGGTCCACCGACTTGTCGATCACGTTGTAGACGACCCGGCGACCGGCGGCCTGATCGGCCAGCGCCGCGTCGAAGAACGCGTCGAACTCGGCGTCGGTGGCGATCACCAGCACGAAGTAGCGCCAGATCTCGGGGTCCATCGCCTGTTTGCGGATCGCCTCGCGGTCCTGGGGCACGATCGGGCGCAGCAGGACGTGCTCGTTCTCCAGTGTCGTCGAAGCGGTCCGCACCCAGCTCATCTCAAGCCGCCTTTCCGGCGTGGCGCGACAGCGCCTCGGTCACATCGCGCAGCGTGCTCATGGCCGCGACGTCGGGTTCGGTGAAACAGGCCAGGTCCACCCCGGCATCGTCGCAGGCGGCCATCAGGAACAAGACCTTGTTCAGTGAAGTCAATCCGTACGTGCCGACCATGTCCTGGTCCGGGTCGAGGTCCTGGGGGGCGACGTCGGACTCCAACACCCGGGCCAGGTTCGTCCTGGCCACGGTCTCAATCTCGGACTGCATGGATGCCTCCCTCGGTGTCGTGGATCCGGGAACGGTAGGCGTCGAGAATGCGCCCGCGCCTGGGCTTGAGCTGCGAGGTGAGCAGTCCGTTTCCGACACTGAACCGGGGACTGGCCACCACCACCGCGCGGATCTGCTCGTCGGGCCCGAACGCGGCGTTGGTACGGGCCAGTTGCGCGGCGACGGCGCGCTCCAGGTCGGGTCCGCCCATACCCGCCGCCGGGGAGACCACGGCGACCAGCCGGGTCTGCGTCGGGCAGAAGACCACACACTCCTCGATCGCGGGACTGGCCTTCATCCGCTCCTCCAGCGGCCGTACGACGATCTTGCGGCCGTTGTCGAGCACGATCACGTCGTCGGCGCGGCCGTGCACGTACAGGAATCCGTCCTCGTCGAGTCGGCCGATGTCGTTGGTCCGCACCGTGCCGTCGGGGGCGAACACCCGCTCGGACACCCCGGGCGGCGCCTGCTCGTAGCCCGCGCACACGGGGTGGTCGGCGTGTACGTGGATCACCCCTTCGGCGTCCAGGATCACCCGTTTGCCCGGCAGGACGCGCCCGACGCTGCCCCGCCGATGCGCGCCGGGATGGTTCTTGGTGACGATGCACGTCTCGTTGAGCCCGTAGCCCTCGAAGATCGGCAGTCCCGCGTCCTCGAAGAAGGCCAGCGTGCCGGTCGAGGCCGGCGCCGAACCGGTCCACAGGTAGCGGATGCGGTCGCCGAACAACCGCCGCGCGCCGTCGCGCCGCGCGGTGGCCTCGTCGGTGTCGGTGCGCGCGCCGCGCATCCGCGCCTCGATGTGCTTCCTGGCCGTCTCGAAGAACCCCGGCACGCCCATCACCACCGTCGGCCGGATCGCGCGCAGCGCCGGGAACGCGGCCTCGTAGGTGCAGATCGTGACGTCGTGGCCCCAACGCAGCGCGGAATACGTCCAGTAGCGCTGCTGGAGCACCGACAGCGGCAGGAACACGAGCAGGTTGTCGTCGTCGCCGTGCGCGAACATCTCCTGGACCGCGCGCAGATCGTCGTCGATGCTGCCGACCGACGCGGTGAGCGTCTTGGGCTCGCCCGTGCTGCCCGAGGTGAGCTTCAGCGACAACACGCCGTCGGGCGCGTAGACGATCGGTTCCAGGACCCGACCGTCGTCCGGCAGGGCCGACGCGATCTCGATCTCGGCGAGCGCCCTGCTGCCGGGGGCCTGCGGTTGCCCGTCGGTGAACAGCACGGCCAGTCGGTAGCGTTCGCGCAGTCCGGTGTCGCTGTCGAACTTGGCCGGGTCGAAGCCCACCGTCACCGCGCCCAGGCGGATCGCCGCGAGATCGAGCAGCACCCATCCGAGGCCGTTCGCGGCCAGGATGCCGATCCGGTCGCCCCGCTCGATGCCCAGGTCGCGCAACCACAGCGCGAGGCGCCCGGCACGCGTGTGCAGTTCGGTCAGCTCCATCGTCCGGGTCCCGCCGAGCCGGAAGAAGGAGATGCGCCCGCCGGGGGAGGGGGCCCGGGAGACGATGTGGTTGATCACCGAATCGCTCACGGCGTGCTCGCCCCTGCCCCGGCGCGCTCGGCCAGGCCGCGTTCGACGTGCGCGGCCATCGTGCGGATCGTGTCCACCTCCGGCAGGCGGTCCAGCGTGATGGTCAGACCGAACCGTTTGCGCACGCCGGCCAGGATGCGTGCGGCCACCAGCGAGTCGCCGCCCAGGTCGTACAGCGGGCGCGTGACGTCCAGGTCGACGTCCGCGACGCGCAGCGGCTTGGCCCACAACCCGGCGACCACCAGCTCCAGTTCCGAATCGGCGGCGGTGGGCGCGGCCGACGCCGGTGCGACCGCCTCGGCGGCTGTCGCGAGCCGGGCCCGGTCGACCTTGCCGTTGCGGGTCAACGGCAGCGCGGTGTGCCAGTACACGGCGGCCGGGATCATGTACTGCGGCAGATGCTCGCGCAGCGCGGCGCGTACCGCCTCCACGTCCGGGCGTTCGTCGCCGGCCGGGACCAGATGGGCGACCAGCCGATCGCCCCGCGCGCCGGACTGCCGGGAGACCACCGCGCGTTCCACGGCGGGCAACGCGACCAGCCGGGTCTCCACCTCGCCGGCCTCGATGCGATAGCCGTTCACCTTGATCTGGAAGTCGCCCCGGCCGAGGATGTCGATCTCGCCGTCCGGCAGATAGCGGCCCAAATCCCCGGTCCGGTACAGGCGTTCCCCGCGCTCCGGGTCGAGCACGAAGCGCTCGGCGGTCAACTCCGGGTCGTCCCAGTAGCCCCGCGCCAGACCCACCCCGGCCGCCCAGATCTCGCCCGTGACCCCGTCGGGCACGTCGCATCCGAACTCGTCGAGTACGTACGCCCGGTTGTTCGCGTTGGGCCGGCCGTAGGGGATGCTGCGCGAGCCGTCCTCGTCCGGGCCGATCGGGTGCGACACGTTCCAGATCGTGGTCTCCGTCGGCCCGCCCAGCGAGACGATCCGCGCGTCCGGCACGAGTTTGCGCAACTCCTGCGGCAACGTCGGCGGAATACGGTCGCCGCTCATCATCACCAGGCGCAGCGCGTCCAGTGCGTCCGTGCCCTCCGCCGCCTGGTCGCGCAGCAGCGACACGATCGCCGGCACCGAGTTCCACACGCTCACCCGCGCCCGGCCGCACAACGACAACCAGTGCGCGGGATCGGCCGCGCGGTCCGCGTCCGGCAACACCACGGCCGCCCCGGAGCACAGGGCGCCGAAGACGTCGTAGACGGACAGGTCGAAGTTGAAGGCGCTGATCCCGAAGAAGCGGTCCGCCGGCCCGATGCCGAAGCGCGCGTTGCAGTCGGCGACCACGTTGGCCACACTCCCGCGCTCGACCATGACCCCCTTGGGCTCGCCGGTGGTCCCCGACGTGTACAGCACATACGCCAGATGGTCGTCGTTCGCCGCGCCGGGCACCGGACGCGGATCGGGCACCGGTCCCCGCGGCAGCGGCCGGCCGGCGTCGAGCACCAACACCTCGCGTCCCGCGTCGGCGCCCGCCTCCCCGTCGTTGGTCAACACCACCCGCGTCCGGCCGTTGTCCAGCATGTACGCGCGCCGCGCCGGCGGAAGCGCGGCATCGACCGGCAGGTACGCGGCCCCGGCGAGCAGCGTCGCGACAATGCCGACGACCTGCTCGGGCCCACGATGCATCACCAGCCCCACCAACTCGTCCGGGCCCACGTCGCGGGCGCGCAACCAGGCGGCGGCATGCGCCGCGTGCCCGTACACCTGCGCGTAGCTCAGCGACGCGTTCGCGGTCAGTACCGCCGGCGCGTCCGGCGCGCGCTCCACGTGCGCCAGGAACGCGTCGATCAACATGCCCGGCGCGGGCGGCGGCGTCGCCGTCGCGTTGGCGGCCCGGCGGCGCTCGCGCTGCGCCTCGGGCAGCAGGTCGAACGTCCGCGCCGACCACGACTCCTCGGCGAGCAGCGCCTCCAGGAGGTGCTGGTAGCCCGATACCAGGTCCGGCACCAGGCCGTCCGGGAACAGCCCGTCGACGCTGTCGAACTGCACGACCACGCCGCCGTGTTGCTCGAACGTGGAGACGTCGAGCCACACCTGCGGGGTCTGACTGGAGGTGTACACCTCCGGTCCGAACAGTTCCAGGGCCGAGCCGTCGACGTCGGCGTGCGCGTAGCCGAGCGCGCTGTTGAACGTGTACGGCATCGGCCCGCGTGCCGCGCCGTCGCCGCGCCGGGCGGCCTCGCGCAACACCTCGATACCGGTGAAGTGCCGGTTGTCCAACCCTCGGCGCAGCCCGGCCTGCAACGCGCGGGCCCGCTCGACGAAGGGAACGCGCCGGTCCACCTCGATCTCGACGAGCATCGTCTCGCAGAAGTTGCCGACGGCCTCGAAGATGCGCGGGTGGATCGGCGGACGGTTCGCCACCGTGGTGTTGATCGTGAACCGCGAACCGGCGCCCCAGGCCGCGAGGGTGTCCGCGTAGACCGCGAACAGCACTGCGGAGGGGGTGAGTCCGGCCGCCGCCGCCCGGGCCTTGAGCGCGGTCCACCGCGGCTCGGTCAGCCGGGCGAAGCGCGCCGTGAAGCGTGGGGCCACGATCGAGGAGGGGCTGGTACGCAGGGGCAGGTCCGGGGCCGGCGCGAGGTCGTCGAGGCGGTCCATCCAGTAGGCGCGGGCCCGCTTCGCCGGTGCCCGGGTGCGCGCGGCCTCCACGGCGGCCACATACGCCTCGAAGGACGCCTCCTCCGCCGGGGCCTCGGCCGTACCCTCGGTCGCGTCGTACGCCCGGCGCCAGTCGCGGAAGAACAGGAACATGCCGATCGCGTCCATGACCAGGCCGTCGTGGTCGACGTGCAGCACCATCCGGTCGTCCGCAAGCACGGTGACGTCGACCGCCACGAGCGGCGCGCGGTCGGCGGGCAGGATGCGGTGCGAGCGCGACGCGCGTTCGGCGCGCAGGTGTTCGTGCCGCGTCGCCTCGGTCGCGCCGCGCAGGTCCATGCGCCCGACGCGCACCTCGACCTCGGCCTCCCGCACCTGGCGGCCGTCGGGGGTGAAGCGGGTGCGCAGCGCGTCGTGGCGCGCCACCACCGCGCGCAGCGCGGCCTCCAGGCGGTCGAGATCCCAGGCGCCCTCGATCTCGTGGTAGACGTGACTGGCCACGTTGCCCATCTCGACGTGCTCGCCCCGCCCGACCAGGTAGCTGCGTTGCAGGTCGGTCGGCGCGAAGCCGTCCGGCGGGTCCAGATGGGCGACCAGGGCCGCCTTGTGCTCCTTGATCAGGTGCAGCAGTTCGGGATCCATACGTTCCCGGGGACCCTGCAGGCGCAGATCGGCTCCGGCGGCCGAGATGGTCAGCCCCCTGGCCTCGATCTCGCGGAGAACGCCGAGGTGGTTCACGCCGGCACCCCCGTGCGGGCGGCGACGTCGTCCGGGTCCAGGCCCTGGGCGATCAGCGCGCTGAGTTCGGCGACGGTGCGGGCGCCGAGCAGTTCCTCGATCGGGACGTCGGCGTCGACCTGCTCGGTGAGCTGATACTGCAGGGCGATCGCCTGTAGCGATGCCATGCCCAGCTGGATCAGCGAGCGGTCGTGCACGGGCTCGTCGGCGGGCAGCCGCAGGAGATCGCGCACCAGCGCGCTGAACCACGGGAGCAGCGGCGGGGCCGTTTGGTCGGCGGCGGCCGAGGAGGGTTGCGCGTCGGTCGTCCCGGGGACGGCGAAGAACTCCCGGCCGGCCAGGTCGACGACGGTCCCGGCCGGTACCAGGTCGACCCGGGCGGGCCAGCGGGTGGGTGCGGGGATGCCGAGCGCGGTCGACAGGCGCTCCGCGAACCGGGGCATCACCGGGGCGCCGCACGTGGCGAGCAGTCGGGCGGCGGCCAGTTCGAGGGCGATCCCCGTACGCGCTTCGTCCTTGAAGTCCGCCACGTCGGCGGCGGGGGCCTGGAGGCGGACGAAGGCGGTGACATCGGTGACGATGCCGTCCAGCAGTTCGGCCGCGCGGTTGAGCGAGAAGCCGTCCTGCCCCAGGGCCCCGGTCAGCCCCGACCGGCGCGCCTCCAACCGGGCCAGGAAGGCGGCGTGTTCGGGCCGCCAGACGCCGGCGTCGGGCGCCACGCCGGCGTACCGCTCGGCGACGCGCTCGCCCAGGTCGTCGAGCCACGTCTGCCAGGTGCCGACCAGGGTGTCCCGGACGAAGGTCTCGTACGCGTCGGGGGAGAAGCTGGTGCGCCGGCCCTCGGGGCGGGTCAGCGCGAGGTAGAAGCGGATCGCGTCGACCGTGCGGGGGTTCAGCACGTCCTTGCCCCAGATCGCGTGGCCGCGGCTGGTGGAGAACTTGCTGTCCTCCAGGAGGTAGAACTCGTTGATGTTGTAGTCGATGTCCGGCTGCCAGCGCGGATGCGCGACCCGGTACAGCGCCGGGATGAACATGGGGTGGAAGAAGCTGCCGTCCGACCCCAGGAAGTGCACGATCTTCCAGTCGGGCGAAGGGGCGTTCGCGTCCCAGTCGCGGCCCAGGTCGCGGCCGAGTTCGCCGATGCCGTACAGGATGCTGAAGGCGTAGTCCAGCCAGGACCAGATCACCTGGCCCGGCACATCGGTCTCGGTGGGGGCGATGCCCCACTCGGCCACGTGCGTGACCGGGATGTGCAACTGCTCGCGGCGGCCCAGGCGTTGGGCCAGCTCCTTGACCGCCGCCGGCACCCGGCCGAGCCGGTGGTGGTCGGTGATCACCTTCCCGAACTCGTGCAGCGGGAAGGTGTAGCGCACCAGCTCCCGCTCGTGCGGCGGCGCGTCGCACGCCGCCGAGCGCGGCTCGATCAGGTCGGTGCACACGTTGGGTTCCAGGCACGTCTCGCAGATGTTGCCGCCGCTGTCGCCGTCGCACGTGGGGCAGCGGCCGGACACCCCCGACTCGTACAGGTATTCGCCGGTGTCGGCGGCGAACAGCGCGGCGCCCTCGCGCGGCGCCACGGTTCCCGACGCGGTCAGTCGGGAGAAGAACGTCCGCAGCGCGGTCGGATAGGCGTCGTCGCGGCTGGTCGCGGTGTACTGGTGGACGTCGATGTCTATCAGCTTCAGCGTGGCCAGGATCTCGGCGCTGTAGTGCGCGGCGGTCTGCGCCGGCGTGCGGCCCTCCCGACGGGCGGCGGCGACCACGTAGTTCTGGTAGTCGTCGCTGCCGGTGATGTGCCACGCGTCGGCGCCGAGCATGCGCTGGTGGCGGACGAATACGTCGGCGCCGAAGAACGGCCCCGACAGGTGCCCCAGATGCAGGTCGCCGTTGGGCGTGGGCGCGGAGGAGAAGACGAACACGGGGCGGGTGCCGAACCCGCGGTGCCCGGTGTCGTGGGCGGCGTTCGTCGCCCGTTCGCCGTCGCGCCAGTACAGGCTGACGAACAGCAGGTCGGTGTCTCCCGTGTTCTCCACGGAGTGGGTCTCGAAGGGTTCGAACTGGACCACGGTGGAGGCGGACACCGGATGGCGCTCGGCGTCCACGGTCAACTCCCCGGTGCCGGAGACGAACACCCATGTCTCCGTCTCGTCGTGCTGGTGCGCCTCCGAGCGCGCGCCGGGGGCGACGCCGACCCAGGTCGCGCCGACACCCAGCCGCGTCGCGGAGCCCGCCTCCACGGCGGCCACGGCGACGCCGTCGGCGGCGTGCGGGGCGTCGGGGCGGTAGGTGCTGATCTTCACGACGGCTCCTTCACTTCGATCACGCGTGCGCAGGAATCGAGGACAGGTCCAGCAGATCCGCGGCCTCCGCCGCGATCGCCGGGGCGAGCCGATATCCGGACCCGTTGGCGGCGCCGGCGAAGACGACACGTCCGCCGCCCAGCGCCCGCACCTGCGGTTCGCCGGTGGAGCTGTACGCGTCGCAGAACACCCGCCCCGAGACGCGGTGTTCGGCCAGCGCGGGGGCGTGGCGGCGCAGGCTCGCGCGCGCCTGGTCGACGTCGTCGGCGGACAGGCCGCCGGCCAGGTCGTCGGGATCGACGTCCCAGGTCGTACAGGTGTAGCTGAACAGCCAGTGCCCCGAGGCGTGCAGCGGCAGCAGGAAGGCGTCCTCGTCGTGGAAGACGACGGCCCGGTCGGTGCGGGTCGGGACCCGTTCGACGTGCAGGGCGACGATCTTCTTGACCCGGGCGCCCAGCGGGGCCAGCAACTCGCGCCAGGCGGGTTCGGCGAGCCAGGGTCCCGGGGCCAACACGACCCGATCCGCGGTCACCGTCTCGCCGGTGCCGAGGGCGAGTTCGATGCGCTCCGCGCCCCGGTTCGCGTGGCCGACGGCGCGCAGCGTGTCCACGTGCACACCCTCGCGCAGGGTCACCCTTGCCCGCAGTTCCCGGGTGAGGTCGTGGACCAGCGCGTAAACGTCGGCGTACTGCGCGCCCCGACAGTCCCAGACCCGCGCATGCTCGGGAAGTCGCAGATCGGGCGGGCCGGTTCGGTCCCCGGGAGGGTCGACGGGGGTCAACTCGGCGCTGTCGAGGTAGATCTCGCGCACCCGTGCGGCGTTCGCGGGGGAGGCGACCACCGACATCGGCACCGCGTGAATCGGCAACGCGGGTGCGGCGTGCTTGAGGTCGGCGTAGTACCGCTGGCTGTACGCCGTCATGCGCCGCACCCGCTCCGTCGCGCCGCGCGGACAGTGCAGCCCGGCGGACCGCCGGCTCGCGCCGGTACCGACGGTGTCCCGGTCCAGGAGCAGGACGGACGCCTCCGGCGCGCGGGCGACGATCTCCCGGGCGACCAGGCAGCCGACGATTCCGGCGCCGACGACCGCCACATCGGTGTGTTCCCGGCTCACAGCGCGTCCAGGTCGTCGACGGGCGGTTTGGCGGACCACTCCACGAACGACGGCAATTGTTCGTCGGAGCCCACCCCCAGAAGCCGGTCGAGGATGCGCCGGCTGCGCCAGGCGGTCAGGCTCAGATTGGGATCCGCGAGGCCGCGCTGACCGCGGGCCGCGTTCTGCATGAAGATGAGGCGATCGCGGGGGCCGTCCCACTGCACGGCGAAATCCCGGTCGATGCGATACTCGTCGCCCTCACGTTCCAGGCGGCTTTCGATCGGCGCGAGGAATTCGGTCGACGCCGGACGGAATCCGGTGGCCCACACGATGGTGTCCACATCCACGTACTCGACCGCACCCGGGCGGTCGTTGTGGCCCATCTCGATGGTCCACCCGCCGGACTCGTTCCCGCTCACGCCGGTGACCCCACGATTGGGCAGCAGCGCCAGCAGATCCTGCGTGCCCTCGATGAAGCGGTGCTCGTAGCAGCGCTGGTAGATCTCCCGCAACGTCGACTCGGAGATGCCGTCGCTGCTCAGCACATGACGACTGTTGAGCGACTCGCGGACCGCCCGGTCCACGCCGGCGAAATACTCCGAATAGCTCGGCGTGTAGTACTCGTTCGTGAACGGCGAGTCATCGATGGGAAAGTAGTTCCCGCGCCGCGAGATCCAGGTCACGCGCCGGGGTAATTCCTGCGGCGCGCGGGATATCAGATCCAGGAACGCCTCGGCCCCGGACTGGCCGCCACCGACCACGGCGATCCGCTTTCCGGCGAGTCCGGGACGTTTTCCGTCGATGAAGTCGCTGACGTGGAACTGGGTGTCACCGAGCTTGTCCCGGGCATGCTCGGGAACCCACGACGTGGTACCGACACCGACGCAGATGTTCTCCGCCGTCACGGTGCGCCGGCCGGTGTGCACGACGAACGTGTCACGTGCGTCGTCGAACTCCACGGCGACCACTTTTTCGCCGAAGACGATGTTCTCGTTGCGTCGGCTCGCCCACTCCAGATAGTTCCGGAATTCCCGGCGGGGAACCGCGTCGTATTGGGCGTTGATGAAGTGGTAGATCTTGCCCTGCTCGTGCAGATACGAGAGGAAGGAGAACCCGTTGGTCGGGTCGGAGAGGATGACGAGATCCTTGAGCAGCGACACCTGTAACGACGCGCCGGGGATCTGCTGATTGTCGTGCCAACCGAACCGCTCCTTCTGGTCGAGAAAGAGGTTCGGTGTCTCCGCACGCCCGTGCAGCAGTGACGCCAGGCTCAGGTTGGCGGGACCGACTCCGATGCCGACACAGCGGTACTGCGCCGACTGGGGCTCGATGTTTCCCGAAACGCGGTTTTCGACTGGTTTCCCCACGGCTCGACGACACTCCCAGCACTCGCGCAGGACTGGTCACCCGGCGAAATCCCCGTTGGACGCGCGTAACACGCGGGACGACCGGGGGACAGCCCCGGGCGTCGGGAACGGCACGCACGGAGCTTCACGACGGATGCTTCTCGGAGGGGTGGCCGCCGGGCGCCGCGGTGGTCGAGCGGTGGTCCGCGGCGCGCGTCGGGCGGTGACAAGTGGTCGGATGGTGCGCGCACGAGATTCCCTGGCCGGCCTGTTCTCGAATTTCGAGAATCGGCGGTCGGGACGCGGAGGCCGGGCCCGGCTCGTCCGGTCGAGTCGATGCCGATGTCGACCGGGGGAGAGGGCGTCGGCTTCGCGGGGAAGCTTCGGAATGGCTAGGGTTCAGCTATTCATTTCGATTTAACCAAAGGTTCGGGTCATCAAATTATCCCGTGCGACTTCGCGCGGACTGATGACCGGGATTGACTGTATAGCAGGCCGGTCGGCTTGGCTAGTGTGTCGCGGCGAATCCGGCGGAAGATCGATTACCTGTCGATCGAGGGAAAACGCGAAGATCGTATTCCGTTTCCCCAATCTGTGACAACTGCCGAGATGGCATTGATCGGGTCGTCTGCCTTGGATATCGGCGAGTGTATGCGCAGGTCGGGCCATGGGTGGGTGAATTGGATCATCGCCGGCCGACGGGATCGATGAAGATCGATGCGCACATTTTTGGCGACGGCATATCGTCGCGGTTCCCGAGGAAGGAGAGCCCTCGACTTCGGGATCGTCCGGGTGCCGGCTCGGCCGGACGGACGCAAAGAAGTGTGGTCCGGGCGCTCGTCGAGCCGGCGATGCCGCCGTGCTCGGTGCGCGTGGATCAGGTGCGTACGGCCGTCGTCGTCGTGGCGGTCTGTCGCGCGGCGTGCTCCGGGCGGGGCCGGCTCATCACGCGGGCGAGGTACCGGCCCAGGGACAACAGCGCCCAGAGCGGTACCCCGAGGAGGGTGAGGGCGAGGAACAGGCCGCCGATGAGGAACATGAATCGGAAGTATGCCGGACGAGATGGGGCACGTCACCCTCTTCGGGTCGATCGACTCGGCTCCGCCCCGGGACCGGCGCCGTCCCCGACCCCGACGGATCGTCCGGAGGAGCGATTTCCGGCCGGCCGGCAGGCCCCGCCCACCGGCCGCCGGGCCCGCCGGCGCCGACCGGGAAACGTGTCCGGGTGCGGTCGGACAAGTGTCCGGAATTCGGCTGCCGTCCCCAGGAATTCCCGCCAATGATGAGACCTGTCGGCGGGTATGTGGGCCTCCCCGCCCGTGATCGATTCGCCGACGCACCCCTCACCGAAAGCACACGGAAGGGAGATCGCGATGGAATTGCACGGCGGTACGGAACTCCACATCGAATCGGCCGACGAGGACGAATCGTTCGACATTCTCGTGGGTGACCTGGAGTTCGAACTCGTGGACGACCGGCTCCGTCCTCCGACGAGCTGTACCCACTACGGGTACTGCCCGGCCTGAGGCTGAGCCCGCACGTCGGATGCCGTGCCCGAGGGTGCGGCATCCGGCGTGTTCCGGCGCATCCGACGCCCGGATTCGCACATCCCGAGCCCGGCCGGAGTCCCGGCCGAGGCCGGCCCGAGTCGCGCCCGAGTTCCGCCCCGCCCCCTCACGGAAGGACGATTCGTCTTGGCCACCACGCTGCCGGTTCCCGTGCTCGACCGGCTGATCCGGCATGTACGGGAGGGCGGCGCCCAGGAGGTGTTCCCACCCGTCGTCACCGACGGACCTGCCGAAACCCTGGCGCCCGACGGCGCGTTGGGCGGTGTGCGGGACGCCGAACAGGTGGCCTCGCTGCTCGCCGCGAACCGGTTCGCCCCCTTCCGGCGCGCGATGGAGCGACTCGACGCCTGGAGCGTCCGCGCCGCCGCCGGCATCGACGCCGACCTCTTGGCGCCCGGCGTACTCGACCCGGTCGACTCCGCGCTGTTCGGCCCCACACTGAGCGCGATCTTTACCGCGTGCCACCACTCCCCGGCGGAGGTGGCCGAACGCCTGGCGGATCTGCGCGTCACCCAACTCCAGTCCGCCCTCGACCTGTTCCTTGTCCGCCTGGGCACGGACCTGGGCACGGACCCGGGCGCACCGAACCGGCCCCGGGACCCGCGCCTGGCCGGTCCTGTCGTCGAACTGCGCGCGCACGGCGCGGAAACCCACAACGGCGGACTGCGGGTGCTACGACTGGCGTTCGCGGGCGGCGGCGCGCTCGCGTACAAACCGCGACCGGCGAACGGGGAAGCCCTGTTCCTGGCCGACGGCCCGATCGGGGACGACCGGCAACCCGTCGAACCGGGCGGCCTGTTCGCGCGGATCAACGCACTGCCGGAGGCCGCCGGACCGGTGCGACTGCCGACACTCGCCACCTGGACCGGCAGCGGTCCCGGCGCGCGCGGCTACAGCTGGCACGAGTGGATCGCACCACCGGCCGAGCAGGGTCCCGTCCGCGTCGACGGCTCGACCACGATGACCGGCACGGTCCTCACCCCCGAACAGGCGCGCCGCTTCTGGCATCGGGCCGGCAACCTCGCCGCGACCTGTATCGCCTTCGGTATCTCCGACCTGATCGGCGGCAACGTCCTGGCCGGAGCGCGCCCGCACCGGGAGCACGACGAACCCATGCTGTACCCGGTGGACCTGGAGTGCTACTTCACCGGATCGAGCGGACTGCGCGCCACCGGCCTCCTGGGCCCGGCCCCGTCGCCCGCCGAGGCCGCCGCCGCCGACGACTTCGAATACCCGCCCGGCCTGGAGGACACCGCCGACTGGCGGGCCCTCGAGGGCGGCGCGCTGGTCTGGCGACGCTCGGCCGACGGGACGCTGCGCCTGCTGCCCATGGACCGCCCGCCGACCCGCACGGTGGTCCCCTCCGCCGTCGCGGACACCGAGGGCGGGTTCGGCCGCGCACCCCACCTCCTGTCCATGCTGCGCGGCATGTTCGACGCCTGGACGCTGCTGTGCCGGCACCGCGAGGCGGTGCGGCGCGAACTGGAACCCCGGGCGCGCCGGGCGTACATCCGCATCGTGCCGCGCCCGACCGCCGACTACGCCCGGGCCATCGACGCCCGCCTGCGCGGCACCACCGCGGAACGCTACCCGGACGGCGAACCCTTCAGCGTCGACGAGAAGGTGCAACTGAGCCGCTGGGACGTGCCCTACTACTTCTGTGCGGCGGCCCCGGCCGACGGCGACCCGGCCGGCCCCGGCGCACCGCTGCTCACCATGGCCCCCGCGCCGGAACCCTTCCTGGCCACGCCCGTTCCGCTCCGGCGGAGCCCCGAGGCGGAGGTCCCCGATTTCCCCACGGCCGGACTGCACCGCTACGCCGACCCCACCCTGGCCGCGCTCGGTCCGGCCCTGCGCGACGCGGTGGTCGGTGTGATCGAGCAACTCCCGGACACCCGAACCCTGGTGGACCCCGCACTGGGGGTGACGCTGCGCTGGTCCGAGGGCGGCGCCGACGGCCGGGTCGACTTCGACTGGCCGAGGGCGGGCCGGCGGATCGGCTACGAGTGGGCCGACGGCACACTGCGCATCCACCTCGCCAAGCTCGACACCCCCACGGAGGCTTCCCAATGCTGAAGTCAAGCTGCCGTGGTAACGGGTGGTGTGACTTGATAGCACCGTCGGTCACGAATGAGAGCCCACAGGACGTTGACGCGTCGGCGGGCGAGAGCCAGCACGGCCTGGGTATGGCGTTTACCCTCCGCGCGTTTGCGGTCGTAGAACTTTCGCGAATTGGGGTCGCACTGGATGCTGACCAGCGCGGAGGTGTAGAAGACCCTCTGAAGACGTCGGTGGTAGCGCTGGGGCCGGTGCAGGTTCCCGCGGACCTTCCCGGAGTCACGTGGTGCGGGAGTCACACCGGCGAAGGCCGCGAGGCGATCGGGTGTTGGGAACGCTTCCAGGCTGCCGCCGATGCCGACGAGGAACTCGGCACCCAGGACGGGGCCGATGCCGGGCATCGACTGGATCACCTCGGCGAGTTCGTGCTCGCGAAACCGGCCCTCGATGAGCTTGTCCGTGTCGCGGATCTTCTCGTTGAGGGTCGTCACCTCCTTCGCCAGCGTCAGCACCATCCGCGCGATGGCTGCCTCGCCCGCGACGGCGGTGTGCTGTCGCTCGGCGGCCTCGACCGCTTTGGTGGCCAGGGCCTCGGCGCCTCGGACCTTTCGGTTGGTCAGCCAGGTGGTCAGTCGACGCAGGCCGGTGCGGCGGATCGCCGTCGGGGTCCGGTAGCCCGCCAGGAGCGTCAGCGCTCCGGTGGTGCCTATGTCCAGTGCTCGTTCCAATGCCGGGAACATGCTGGTCAGCAGTGCCTTGAGCCGGTTGGTGGTGCGGGTTCGCTCGGAGACGAGGTCGACGCGGCGTTCGGTCAGCAGTCGCAGTTCGACGGTCGCATCGTCGTCGGGGCGGATCGGTCGCAGGTCACGTCGCATGCGTGCCTGGTCGGCAATCACGTGAGCGTCCCGGGCGTCGGTCTTCCCCTGGCCGCGGTAGCTGTCGGATGCGCGGTTGACAGCGACGCCGGGGATGTAGACGAGCTCTTGACCGTGGTTGACGAGCGTGGCGATCAGCAGTGCGGGCTCGCCGCCGGTCATGTCCAGTGCCCAGGTGATGCTCCTGCCGTCGGCGATCTCCAGGACGTCTCCGAGCAGTTCCAGCAGCTCGGGCTCATCGTTGGCCACCCTCCGCGACAGCAGAGTGTTGCCCTCGCCGTCCAGGACCAGACAGTGGTGATGGGTCTTGCCGCAGTCGGTCCCGGCCCATATCCGGCTCATCGTGCTCCAACTCGTCGTGCGTGCAGTGCGTACCACAGACGACCTCGCCGGCATTGCTCTACTCAGCGACTTGTTCGCAGTTCCCAATCGGCGGCCGAGTCGTCGTGGGGAGCCGGGCGGCCAAGCCTCCGAGGCCATGGTCGGCAGCGTCGTGAAAGCCACACCCGACCCCCCTGGGTTCCCCAACCCTACGAATGGCTGGAGCGGACCCAGCAGGAAGGTAGAGCGTCGTGAGCGGCACGGCGACCGGAAAGGCCGGAACGACCGGGCCGGCGGCTCCGACCAGCGGGTCGACCGAGAAGCGGAGCGGAGCCGACTGGCGCGACGTGTGCGCCCGCGCCTGGGATCGCGAACCGGCCCGCGTATCGCATGTCGTGCCCCCGATCGACGCGGTCACGGCGTTCCGTACCGCGACCGCGATGAGCGGCCCGTTCCGCGCCGGAGCGCGCCCCCGATCGGTGTCGGCCGTGCGCTTCTTCAGCGTCGACGGCCGACTGGCCGCCCCCGGCGCCCTGTTGCCCACCGAGGACGACTACGACCTCGATCGTTACGCGGACCGGCTCGACGACGAACTCGGCGGCAAGGGCTGGCTCCTGACCATCCGACACCCCTTCGTCCTGGATTTCCCCCGCTGGGCGCGGGCCCGGGACGCGCTGGCCGGACTGTGGTCCGGGATCGGATGGCCGGCGCTGCCGCTCACCTCGGAACTCTGCTTCGGCCACGGCTTCCGCACCCCACCACCCGCGCCCGGGACGGACGTGCTGACCTGGGTACTCGCCGGCACCCATCGGCGCGACGCCGGCGCGGGCGACGTGCTGTACGACCCGGCGGCGGCCGTGGAGCCGGACGAGGGGGAGGAGTTCACCGATCGGGCCGCCGTGTTGCGGATCACCGTGCCCACCGATCCGACCACCGCGCTCCCGGCCGTACGCGGCGTGCTCCAGGACCTGGTCCGCCGTGATCCGGTGGCCGCCCGACCGATGCCGTACCTGCCCTATCCGCCGCCGGAGAACGCGGACGGCTCGACGCCGCCGATCGCCGAGTTCGCCGAGGTCGCGCAGGTGCTCGGCCGGGTGGCGGGCGACCCGGACGGGGAGTTGACCCGCACGGTGCGCCGCCGCTGGGCCGCCCGACGCACGGCGGCCGGCCTCGAACCGGTACCCGAACCCCGCTCCGCCACCGCGCCCGGCCCCGGCACCGAACCGGCCATCGACGCCCGCTCCCGATTCCGGCTCGCCGCCGAGGTCCTGCGGGTGCCCGAGGGCCCCTCGGCCGAAGTATGGGCGGTCAACGGCCTGTTGCTCCCGGTTCGCGGCGCACTGGCCCCGCGTGTTCTGGCCGCCCTGGACCGGCGGCGCACGAGCGACCTCGCCGAGGTGTGCGCCGACGTGGGCGTGACCGGCCACACCACCCGCGAGGAGGGCGTCCTGACCCTGCTGCGCGTGCTGTACCGGGTGCGCGCCATCGAATCGGCGGCCGAGACGGACACGACGGAAACGACGGCGGGGGAACGGACATGACCGACCGCACCGGTGGCGTCGACGTCGTCGACGGCCTCGACTGGGACCTGATCGCCGACCGCTACTGGGACCGCCGTCCGGTCCTGATCCGCCTCCCGGGCGGCCCGTCGGCTCACCCCTTCCGCCCGGACGACGTGTTCGGCTCCGCCGTGGCCGCCACCGTCGCCAACGCCGCCGGGGAGATCCCCAAACACGTGCGCTTCGCCGTCGACCGCGACCTCAAGTCCCGCCCCGACGGCTGGCTGCCGCTCGCCGAGGACGACTCGCTCGACGGCTACGCCGCGCGCCTCGCCGAACGCCTCGACGGCCGCCGGTACTCGCTGACCGTGCAGGCGTTCCACGCCTTCCACCACCCGCTGTGGCGCCGCGAACGGGCCTTCTACGACGGCGCCTTCCGCCGCTTCGGACTGCCGCTGAGCAGCGCCATCACCACCATGTTCCACGGCAACTACGAGCACACCCAGATCGGCGCGCACAAGGACCGGTTCGCGTCGTTCATGTTCGCCCTCCAGGGCCGCAAGGTGATGCGCTTCTGGCCGGAGCGGCCGTGGACGGAGGCGGTCACCTCGGTGCTGGACTACGAGCGTCACCTGCCGGGTTCGTTCGCGGTCGAGGTGCACGCGGGCGAGATGCTCTACTGGCCGTCGAGCCACTATCACGTCGGGGAAAGCGCGCTCGACGACACCCCAGCGACCAGTGTGAATGTCGGCCTGCCCCGCGAGTTCACCCGCGCCGCCTTCGAGGTGGCGGAGTATCTGACCGATCCCACCCCCGAGTCCATGCTCAGCGAGGAGATGGAGACCGTCGGGCTGCCACCGCTTGCGGGTCCGTCCTGGGCGCCGCCCGACAGGGTCGAAGGGCCGCTGTCGGCGGGCGTGTTGCCCGCCGCACTCGACCAGGCGGTGGACTTCTTCCGCTCCGGCGCGAACGAGGAGGCGGCCCGCGAGTGGGTGGCGACGTTGTCGCTGCGCCGCTGGACGGCCGGCGGCTTCTTCCCCGCGCCGCCGCCCGCGCCACACAGGCCGTTGACGGACGGAGTCGCCGTCGGGCTGCCCGCCGACGAGCCGGTACGTTGGCAGGACATCGGCGCGGTACGGATCGTCGCCGCCTGCGGGCACACCACGCGCACGATCCTGTCCGCCGAGGACCTGACCCGTCTGCTCGCCGCACTGCGCCCGCCCGCACGGTCCCCACGGGTCGGCTCGATGCTCGACGAACTGCCCCCACCCGTACGGGAGGACGGCCGGCGCCTCCTGGAGGACCTGATCCGCTTCCACGCCCTCACCGTCACGGAGGATTGAGCCTGCGGATCGGCCCGCCCGCCCCACCGACCGGGCCGGCCTTTGCCAAAGCGGGCAACCGCACCTCGACCACCGTCCCCCCGCCGGGCTCCGGGCCGATCGTGACCGTGCCGTGGTGCATCTCCACGATCGCCGCGACGATGGACAATCCCAGACCGCTGCCGCCCTGGGTGCGACTGCGGCTCTTGTCGGCCCGATGGAACCGGTCGAAGACATGCGGCAGATCGGCGGCCGGGATACCCGGGCCGCGGTCGCGGACGGTCAGCACCGCCTCGCCGCCGGCGGCGCGGAGTTCGACCTCGGCCGGGGTATGCACGGGCGTATGCATCCGGACGTTGCCGAGCAGGTTGGCCACCAACTGCCGCAGCCGATCCTCGTCGCCGAGCACGCTCACCCGATCCTCGGCCGGCAGGCCCGCACAGGCCAGCGGTCGGTCGGGCTCGACCGCGGCGGCGTCGCGGCAGGAGTCGGCGACCACCCGGGTCAGGTCGACCGGTTCCAAATCGGTGTCCTGTTCCTCGTCCAGGCGCGCGAGCAACAGCAGCGCCTCGACCAGCCCGTTCATCCGGCGTATCTCGGCGCGCATCCGGTTCACCGCGTCGTCCACCGCGGCCCGGTCGGGCAGCGCGCCGCGCTGGTACAACTCGGCGTATCCGCCGATGGATTGCAGCGGATTGCGCAGTTCGTGCGAGGCGTCGGCGACGAATCGGCGCAACCGTTCCCGGGAGGCGTCCCGGGCGGCCAGCGCGGCCTGGACCCCGTCGAGCATCCGGTCGAGCGCGATGGCCAGTCGGCCGACCTCGGTGCGCGGGCCGATCAGCGGATCGTGCACGCGCTGTGCGTAGTCGCCGGCGGCGATCATGTCGGCGACCCGGGCGGCGCGCTCCAGCGGCCGCAACTCCCGCCGCACGAACAGCGCGGCGAGCAGGGCCAGGGTCGGCAGCGCGATGCCGACGGTGGCCAGCACGACGTACAGCGCGTGGTCGGCCGCCGCCTCGGTCTCGCGCACGCTCAGCGCGATCAGGGCGGTGCGCCCGTCGGTCAACTCCTGTACCCGCACCCGGAAGCTCTCCCGCGAACCCGGTTGCGCCGAGCCGGTGGTGAACGTGGCGCCGGTCGCGGGCAGCGGACCGGTCAACCTCGGCCCCGGGCCCTGGGGTTGCCGGTGTACGACGGCGAGCGCGACGTACAGGCCGCCCGGGTACTCCAGCCACACGCCCGGGTCCAGGCTCATCGGCGCGTTGCTGCGCTCGCGGGTGTCCAGCGCGCGCAACGCGGCGGCGGTGGTGTCCAGTTGCTCGTCCAGGCGGTCGAACAGCGATTCCCGGAGCACCCCCACGGTCACCGCGGCGCAGGTGTTCAGCACGACCGTGCACACCACGATGATGACCACCACCAGGCGGCGGTGCAGCGGTTGGGTGCGGACCCTGGCGCGCAGCCTCAGCACGGCGGGGTGCGCAAGCAGTAGCCGACGCCGCGCCGGGTGTGGATCAGCGGCGGACTCTGGCCGTCGTCGATCTTGCGGCGCAGGTAGCTGATGTAGGTGGCCACCACGGTGTCGTCGCCGTTGAAGTCGTAGGACCAGACGTGTTCCAGGAGCCGGGCCCGGGTCAACACCCGATCCGGGTGCAGCATCAGGTAGCGCAGCAGGCGGAACTCGGTGGGGGACAGGTCGATGTGCCGGCCCGCACGGCGCACCTGGTGGGCGGAGGAGTCGAGTTCGAGGTCGGCCACGCGCAGCACGTCGCCGCCGGGGTCGGCGCGGCGGGTGCGGCGCAGGACCGCCTCGATGCGCGCGGTGACCTCGTCCAGTCCGAAGGGTTTGGTGATGTAGTCGTCGCCGCCGGCGGTCAGCCCGCGCACCACGTCCTTGCGGGTGTCGCGTGCGGTGAGGAAGACCACGGCGACGGGCAGGCCGTCGGCCCGCAGTCGGCGCAGCACCTCGAAGCCGTCGCCGTCGGGCAGCATGATGTCGAGCAGGACCAGTTCCGGCAGGAAGTCCCGGGCCACGGTGAGCGCTTGGCGTCCGGTGCCGGCGGTGCGCACGTCGTAGCCGACGAAGCGCAGGAACCGGGTGACGGTGTCCACGATCGCGGGTTCGTCGTCGACGACCAGGAGGCGACCGCGCTCGGTCGGCGGCGCGGACGAACCGGCCGATGGCTCCGCAGTGTTCATCTGGTTCCTTCTCGATGCGCGCTTCGCCGGACGGGCGGGCCCCGGCGCGGTACCAGCGTGGCCCACGAACCGGCGTGCATTCCATGGGAGTCGTGTGTGAAATGGGCCTTTCACGGCCCGGTTCGCGGGGGTCGGGAGATTGAAGACACGCCCTGGCATGGCCGGGGCCGATCGACGCGGGACCGGCCCGCGCCGCGGTCCTGGCAGCCACCGAACAGGCCGCGGCCGTCCGCGGGGCGCGGGGCCGTGTGATCAGGTCCGGGCCGGGATGGAGCCGGCGGAGTCGGTGGGGCGCGCGGTGGGTACGGCCGGGACGGCGGTGGTCTTCGCCGGCGCCACCGTGGTGATCGCGCCGGCCGCGCTCGCCGTGGTGCGCATCCCGCCCCTGACCACGATGGGGGCGGCGGCCGCGGTCACCGTCGTGGTGTCGGTACTGGTGGCGCCGACCCTGCTGCCGGCGCTGCTCGGGGTGCCGGGTGCGCGGGTGGCGTCCAGTGCGATCCCGGCGCTGCGGCGGGCGGCGCCGGGCGCGCGGTGGGTGGGCGTGGTGACCCGCTCCCGGTGGGTGGTGCTGCGCATGTCGTGGACCGTGACCGCGCGAGCGGAATCGAGCGCCGGATCGGACGTGGTGGACGTGCTGCGGGTCCGCTACGGGGGCGCCTGAGGCGGGTGGTACGCCCGGTGGATGGCTCCGACGTCCGATGGGAACATGCGTTCGAATTCGGGTTCGATCGGGGCTACCATGATCGGCATGACCGAGCCCCCGGACGTCGACGCACTGGAGGCGTCGTTCTCCGGTGGCCGAGCGACCCTGGGGCAACGCGTCGACGCCACCCGCGCGCAGGCGGCCCGCACCGGCGCGGGCGCCGAGGCGCCGCGCCACACCCAACCCGGACCGCCGCCACCGGCGGAGGGCACGTGGGTGTGGGTCCGGCAGCCGGAGGACCGCGGCGTACTGCTGTGTCGTGTGGTGCGCTGGGAGCGCACCGCGTCCGGCGCCTGGGCGCTGCGCGTCGACCTGCCGATCTGGGCCGGATACCGGGTCCCGGGCGGGTACGAGATCGACGGGTCGCACCACCTGCAGATCGCGCCGACGCACGCGCTGATCGAGATCCCGGGCCAGGACTACAGCCGCATCCCGCGCCCGTAGGGCGTACCCGCGTCACAACGCCCCGGCGCGCGTCGGCGGTCGGCGCGGAGGCCGAAGGCCCCTCGCACCGACCGCCGTGGGGCGATCCCGTCAGCCCGTGAGCACGCTCAGGTCGATCCCGGCCAGCCGCTCCGGGTCGGTGAGGATGTCCAGCGAGGTGATCCGCCCGTCCTCGATCGTGAACGCCATCACCGACAGCGGCGTGCCGTCGGAGGCCAGCGAGACCACGCCCGGCGTGCCGTTGATCAGCGCCGGAAGCGCGATCTCGGCGAAGCGGGCGAAGGTGATCGCCTGCGACGCCACCTCGGCCGCACCGCGCCGGAGCAGGCTCGGCCGCAGCGTGCCGCCGTCCGAGCGAGCCACCACCTCGGGGTGGAGCACGGCGACCAGGGCCTCGAAGTCGCCGCCGCGCGAGGCGGCGAGGAACGCGTCGACCACCGCGCGCCGCCGACCCGGGTCGGACTCCGGCGCGGGCGAGACGCCCTGGACCCGGCGCCGGGCCCGACTGGCGAGCTGCCGGGTGGAGGCGAGCGTACGGTCCAGGACCGGGGCGATCTCGTCGAACGGCACGCCGAACATGTCGTGCAGGACGAAGGCCAGCCGCTCGTCGGGGGCCAGCGTCTCCAGCACCACGAGCAGCGCGATGCCGACCGAGTCGGCCAGCAGGATCTCCTGCTCGGGATCCATGCCGTCGGGACCGCTGACGATCGGATCGGGCAGGCGCACGAACCCGTCGTCGTCCTGCAGCGGATCCTCCCGGCGCGCCGTCCGCGACCGCAGCATGTCCAGGCACACCCGACCGACCACCGTGGTCAGCCAGCCGCCCAGGTTTTTCACCTCGGAGATGTCGGACCGACTCAGCCGCAACCACGCGTCCTGAACCGCGTCGTCGGCCTCGCCGAGCGAGCCCAGCATCCGGTAGGCCACCGCCCGCAGATGCGGCCGGGTCTCCTCGAACCGCTGCGCCAGGAAATCTTCTTCGCTCACCTGTCACATCTCCATCGGCCGTTTCGTCAGTGCAGTGAAGGACGATAACCGGCCGGTACACCAACGAACCGACCGCCCACGATCGAGAGAAGAAGATGTCATGAGCGCTCGGATGAAGAACCCCGCCATGGTCCTGCCCGACACGATGCAGGGCATCCAGTCCATCTACAAGGCGATGTACTCCGGCGGCGTGTCGCAGGAGATCCTGGAACTGGTGCACCTGCGCGCCAGCCAGATCAACGGTTGCAGCGCCTGCGTGTTCGCCGGCGTCACCAGCGCCAAGAAGGCGGGCACCACCGACGAGCGGCTGCACGCCGTCGCGGCCTGGCGCGAGGCCCCCTTCTTCTCCGACGCCGAGCGCGCCGCACTGGCCCTGACCGAGGCATCCACCCGGCTCGCCGACCACAGCGGCCAGGCCGTACCGGACGCGCTGTGGGACGAGGTCGCCGACCACTTCGACGAGCGGCAGCTGTCCGCGATCATCCTGATGATCTCGATCACCAACTTCTTCAACCGGATCAACACCACGATCGAGGAGCCGGCCGGCGCGTCCTGGGGCTGAGCCGCCGCGGCGCGGGGCGGTACCCGGGATCCCGCGACGGTCCCGGGGCCGACACCACGCGCGGAGGGCGTGCGTGGTGTCGGCGGAACGGGGGTCGAAGGCGTGTGGCGGACGCACCTTCGACGGTCGCTCGGGCCACGCGGGGCAGGGTTCAGGAGCCGATGGGCAGAAACGCGTCGAGGATCGGGAGCAGCAACTCGGCGCGTCCGGGCACGGCCATGTGTGTCGTGTCCGGCAGGACCGCGAGCCGGGACGAGGGGATCAACCCGTGCATGAACGCGGCGTGTTCCACCCGGATGAAGTCGGTGTCGCCGATCACCAGGAGGGTGGGCGCGGCGATCGCGCGCAACTCGTCGTCGGTCCATTCGGTGAAGCCGTGCGCGACGGGCTGGAGCTTGGCCAGGGTGGCGCCGAAGGCGGTCGGGTCGGGGGCGACCCGGGCGTACGCCTCGACCATCGCCTTGAAGTCGGCCTCGGTCGGCAGGCGCGGCGAGGTCTGCTCGGGGGCGGAGATCTCCGGGAAGTAGCCGTCGTGCCGACAGTGCGTGGCCAACAGGGCCAGCCGGTTCACCCGTTCCGGCGCGCGCACCGCGGCACGCAGCGCGGTCAGGCCGCCGAGGCTGTAGCCGAGCAGGTCGGCCCGATCGATGTCGAGGTGGTCGAGCAGCGCGATCACGTCGTCGGCCAGCACCTCCAGCGAGATCTCGCGGTCGGTGTCGGCGGTGTGCCCGTGCCCCTGCAACTCGACGCCGATCACCCGCCGGTTCGCGGCGAGCGCGGGCAACAGCGCGCCGAAGGACAGGTCGATGGTCTGCGCCCCACCGTGGAGCAGAACCAACGGGGGCGCGGCTCCCTCGACACCGTGCTCCTCGTAGTACATCTCGATCCCGTTGACCGGCGCATAGCCGGCGGTGCGTGCACTGATCGTCATCCCGCTGCTCTCCTGACCCTCGTCCGAGTGAATACGCGACTCACACTCATTGGACCGCCCGGGCCGGCAAAACTCATCGCGGGCTCGCGGACGTGGGCGCGCGCGGACGTGCTCCGGGTTGTGGTGTCGGGTTTTGGGGTGGGCTTGGGGGTGTTCTCAGGTTGTCTTCATCTGCGGGATCGAGAGTCTCGGGTATGACGGAAGACAATGCGGGGCGCGCGGAGTCCACCGGGAGCGGGAGCGGACGCGAGACGCGGGCCCGGGGTCGGCGGCGGATGAAGCGGGCCTTGCCGGTGCCGGTGGTGGCGGCCGTGGCGGCCGGCCTGGTCGGCGGGTTGTCCGGGGTGGTCGTGGTGCGCCACTTCGAGGACTCCGACCACGCGCCGCCGGCGGCGATCGGCGGGGCGCCGGTGCGGAACGCCTCTGCCGGAGGGGTCGGGGGCGCGGGGTCGGTGTCGGCGGTGGCGGCGGCCGTTCGGTCGAGTGTGGTCGAGTTGCGGGTGACCTCGCGGCGCGGCTCGGTGACGGGTTCGGGGGTGGTCCTGGACACCGCCGGCCGGATCCTGACCAACGATCACGTGGTGGCCGGGATGGGTTCCGGCGGCCTCACGGTGGTCTTCGCCGACGGTCGCACCGCCGCCGGCACCGTGTCGGCGAGCGACGCCGCCCACGATCTCGCGGTGGTCCGGGTGAGCGGTGTCGGCGGCCTCACCCCGGCCGTGCTCGGCGACTCGGCGTCGTTGCAAGTGGGCGACGGGGTGGTCGCGTTCGGGTCGCCCCTCGGCTTGGGCGGCACGGTCACCTCCGGTGTGGTCGGCGCGCTGAACCGGCCCATCACGACGTCCGGGGAGAGCGCGGTCGTGCCCGACGACGCGAGTGGCGTGCGTACCTCGCCCATCGCGGCGACCGACTCGAACACGGTGACCTACCCGGCGATCCAGACCGACGTCGCGTTCGGTTCGGGCAGCTCGGGCGGCCCGCTCGTCGACCTGTCCGGCCGGGTCGTGGGCATCGACTCGGCCATCTACGACACCACCTCCGAGGGCGGCAACGACCCGCCCCGGAGCGGCAGCAGCGGCGGAAGCGGCGCCGCGGCGGACGCCGGCAGTGTCGGCATCACGTTCGCGATCCCGATCGATGTGGTCAAGACCTTCCTGAACACCCTCGGCCCCGACGCCTGACACGACCCTGGTCGATCGTGCCTACCCGCGTGGGTCGGGCACCGGGTGGCGGACCCGGACGTTCGGCTCGACGTACACCGCGTGGTCGTTCGCGGTGTCGCAGTGCACCGGGACCAGTGCGCCCGGCACCTCCACGTCGCCGTCGCGGTCGAACGGCAGCCCGGTCCAGCGTCGCCACTCGACGAGCGAGGCACCGACCGTCATGGACGCCGGCGCGACCTTCGCGATGATCCCGCCGTCCCGGACGTGCACCCGCAACCACGGGTCGGAGGGCAGCCCGTCGGCGCGGCGCCGAAGTACGTACTCGGCCATGGGCACCCGGGGTTCGAGGTGTTTGGCGGTCGGCCGCACCGGCGCCCACAACGTGCCGAGACCTTGCCGGCCGGCGGCGTCGCGCAGGGCCGTCACCATGTGTCGGGACAGGCCGCGGCCGAGGTATCCGGTGTCGATGGTGATCTCCAACGCACTTGCAGCGGTGGCCGCGCGCCCGTGTCGCCGATCCCGGAACGCCCACACCATCACCCGGTCCCACCCACGATCGGGCATGTCCTGCGGCGTTCGCCGCCGTCCCCGTCGTCGGATTCGCCGTCGAACGGCACGCCCAGCCCCCGGGCGACGACCCGATCGCCGTCGGTGGCGACCACGCAGTGTTCGGGGAACTCCTCGGGCACCCGGCCCGACAGCGCGCTCAGCACCGGATCCTGCGGTACGAACTCCGCGCCAGGTCTCCGTGATTTCGTCGAGCCGGGACACGAACGCGGGGCGCTCGGCGAGCGTGGTGATGCGGATGCCGTCGACATCGGTCACGACACGGCAGCCTGCCACAATGACCGAGGCGCGGGGCAGCGGGTACGCGCGGGGGAACCCGTTCGGAGCGGGCCGCGTCCATTCGCCGGATGTGCCGACGGAAGGGGAGTCCGCACGATGGGTGGACGGCGGGTCGCCGTGGGGACGGCGTGGCTGCGCGGGGCGGTCGTACCGGTCGTGCTGGCCGTGACGGCGACGGTGACCGCGTGCAGCGATTCGGGTGGGGGCGGGTATCGGCCGTCTTCTCCGGACCAGGCGCCCTCCGCGCTGCCGTGGACCGGGGAGGGGGCTCGGCTGACCCTGGCGACGGTGCGCACCCGGGTCGCGGTGTTCCGGCTGCGGGTGCCCACCGACCGCTGGGTGCAGGGTGATTCGGCGGCGGTGTCCGGCTCGTTCTGCCCGGGCGCGCGGGTCGTGGTCAATCGGGGCATGGCCGGCCCGGATCTGGTGATCCAGTCCTTCGGTACGGCCTGCGACCCGCGCACCATGCCGGGATGGGAGGGCCTGAGCCCGAAGGACCTCTATCGCACCGAGTCCGACATCCCGACGGACCGCCCGGTCGAAACCGTGCCCACTCCGCTCGGCCGAGCCGTGATGTTCGCCGGCCCGGTCGGCGAACCGACGGCCGTCGTCTTCCTCGCCTCCCCGCTCCTGCCCGACCACCCGACCCTGGTCATCCGTACCGGCGGCCAACCCCAACTCTTCGCCACGACCCAACTGGCCGACCTCCTCCACAACGGCCTACTCCCGCCGGAGTAACCCCGGGCGGCGCGGATCAGGCCGTCGGCGCGCGGCGTGGCCCCGTCGCCGATCACCACGTCCCCTGCTCCGGCAACTGCCCGGATACGTCCGGGAGTCGGCCCGCGCCGACGCGCGGTGGGCGGTCGAGTGAGCGCAGGCCGGTGGGTGGCGGGGCACCGCGTGAGCGCGCCCGCCCGGTGGTGGCAGCGCACGCCTCGATACGCCTCCCACACCCGCCAGGCCCCGGCCCGGGTGCCCCGGGATCGTCCGGGTGCAGGGCGCGCATCATTCCGTGTCGGTCGTACGAGGCGCCGCGTGCGGACCGGGCAGGGGGCCGGCTCGACGAGGATGACCCGATGGCCGGCCCGGACGCACTCCAGGGCGGTGAGCGGGCCGACGACACCGCCGCCGGCGATCACGGTACGCATCCGTCCCCACGTCGGGGACACCTCGGTGCCGCCGACGAGCGGTTCAGCCCTCGCTTTCCCGGGCCGCCCCCCGTCGCCCCGGCCGCGACGGCCCGCCCGTCGTCCCGGTCGATCACCCGGACGGGCCAACCCCGCCCCGCCCGTCTCGACGGCCGACCGCGTGCCGGTGACCTCGTACTCCGTGTCCCCGCACGCGGATCGGGACCACCCGGCCCGGCTCGGGGCGGCCTCGGCCCGGATGCGCGCGGGACCGCCCCCGGATTGCATGGTGAAGCCGGTGAATCCCAGCACACGGGAGCGGAAATGCATGTGATGCGAGCGGTCGAAGGTCCGGACAACGTCGTGTGGCACGCGATGGAGGGCGAGGACACCGCGTTGTGCGGCGAGACCCTGCCGAACTTTCGTGAAGTGCACGGCAGTCGCCGGCGGGAGACGTTCTGTGTGGCGTGCATGATCGAGATCGAACAGATCGCGGCGCCGGGCGCGGCGCCGGGCGCGACACCGACCTCCCGACACTGAATCCCCCAGCAGTCCGTCCCACCAGCCCGTCCCACCAGTCTTTCCACCCCGCGGCCCCGACCTCACCCGCCCGCTCCTCCGGGCGAACGAGGTCGGGGCCGTCGCGCGGCGGCACCGGTTTCGGGCGAGCGATCAGTCCGACACCCGCAGGCGCAACCGCACGGTGGTGCCGGTTCCGGTGGAGCGGATCTGGACCAGGTCGCAGATCTGGTTGGCGATCCACAGGCCGCGCCCGCCGTCCTGATCGGTGGTCGGGCGGTGACGACCGGCGAGCGGGTCGGTGATCCGGCCGGCGTCGTGGACGTCGCAGAACAGGTGGGCCCCCTCGGACCACAGCACGATCGTGCCGGCCGCACCGCCGTGCACCACGCTGTTGCCGGTGATCTCACCGATCGCGAGCAGCGCGTGATTGACCCGGGTCCGGGTCGCGTCGGGCAATATCCGCCGGACCAGCGTCCGGACACCGGGCAGTTCGCCCGCCCGGAAGGCCAGGCGTTCGGCGTGCCCCGGGGCGGGCGGCAGCGGCGGGCCGCGCAGGGTCGCCGCGTACACGTCGGCGTCCCGGCGCGAGTGCCGCTCGTCGGCGGCGCCGGCCGGCAGCGGGGGGTGGGTGCGCTGCGCCTCGGCGATCACCTCGGGGTGCAGGCCGGCGACGTCGTACGGACACAGCAGCCACCACGGCTCGCCGGCGAAGGCCAGGTCGAGCAGCACCTCGTGGTGGCCGCACTCGACCAGTTCGGCGGCGTCGCGACCGACCCAGATCGGCTCGCCGATGCCCCGGCGACCCCGGGTGCCCTGCTCCGCCGTCCACTCCCGCCAGGTCGGAATGATCCGCGCCGGATTGCGGCCGACCCGCTCCATGTCGATCCAGGTCACCAGGTCCGCGTCGGCGGCCAACTCCTTGCGCAGCGCGCCGGCGCGCGGTTCGATCACCGCGACGGCGACCGCCTCGTCCGCGCGCAACCCCGCGCGCACGAAGGCCGCCGTGCGCTCGACGAAGTCGTCGAGGCCCGCGTACAGCAGCGCCTCGTGGCGAAACCTCGGGGCCGCGTCCATCCGGGCGTCACCTTCCCCCATGCCGGGTGGGGAGTCGTTCCCGGACCGGCCGGTTCCAGTGAACCTACCCGATGACCGCAAATGCGCCGACGCACCCCCGGACGGCCGCGCAGGCGGCCGACACGGTGCGCGACCGTCCGGTTACCCCGAACGGGCGGTCGGAGGAGTCGCGGCGCGGCCGGCCGGACAGAGGCGAACAATGAGCTTCCGCAGCGCCCCCGGCGCGCACGGCACGGCCCTCGTCTACGGACCCCAGGACCTCGCCCGCTGTCTGGACCTCTACGCCGACCCGCGCTGCCCGTTCTGCCGACGCATGGAGGTGGGGCTCGGGCCGGTGTTTCGGCGACTGGCGGACGAGGGTCGGTTCGTACTGCGGTACCACTTCGCCACCTTCCTGGACCGACGGCTGGGCGGAGAGGGCTCGCATCGGGCGGTGAACGCCCTGCGCGGCGCGGCGGACGTCGGCCAGGGAGCGTTCCTGGACTACCTGGACGTGCTGTACGAACGGCAGCCGGACGAGTCGACGGACACCTTCGCCGACCCCGACTTCCTGCTGGACGCCGCCGGCGAGGTGCCGGGGCTGCGCGGCGCCGACTTCGACCACGTCGTGCGCGGGTTCACCCATCGGGCCTGGGTGGACCGGGTACAGGCGGACTTCGCCGAATCCGGGGTGACCGGCACCCCGACCGTACTGCGCGACGGCACCCCGCTGACCGTCCTGGACGCCTCGGGCAAGCCCCTGCGCCCGAAGGTGTTCCTGGCCCAACTGCACTGACCGCGCGCGGTGTTCGACCGGCCGAAACCTCGTGGGCGCGGCCTCCGGAGAGGGCGCGCCCACGAGGTTTCGGTGGTGCGGGAGGTCAGACGCCGACCGGGACCTTCGGGGCCGGGGTCTCCGTCGCCGCCTGCGCACGAGCGCGCGGGATCAGCGCGGCGGTGACCGAGCCGACACCGGCGAGGGCGACGCCGACCCACAGCGCCGGGACGAGGCCGTCGACGAAGCTCCGGGGCGAGGCGAAGCCGCCGTTGGAGCTGAAGACCGAGGCGAGCACCGCCACGCCGAGGACGCCGCCGAGTTCGCGCAGCGCGTTGTTGGCGCCGGAGGCGACGCCCTGCTGGTCCGTACGGACCACGGACATCAGCAGGCTCGCGGTGGGGATGAAGTACAGCGACATGCCCAGCCCGCACAGGATCAGGGCCGGGATCTGCTGCGCGTAGGTGACGTCGGTCGACGCGGTGAGCGCGAACCAGGCCAGACCCGCCGCGCTGAGGGCGAGACCCGCGACGACCAGCGGCCGGCCGCCGATCCGGGCGGACAGCGGGCCGGCGAGCGGGGCGATGACCACGGGCATCATCGTCCACGGCAGGATCCGCAGACCCGCGTCGAGCGGCGAGTAGCCCTGGACACCCTGGAGGTACTGGGTGAGCAGGAAGATCGAGCCGAAGACGCCGGCGAACATGAGCAGCCCGGAGAAGGTCAGGGCGGTGAAGGCACGGTTGCGGAACATCGTCATGGGCAGCATGGGCTGTGCGGCGCGGCGTTCGTAGCCGACGAAGACGGCGATCAGGGCGGCGCCGACGGCCATCGGGGCGATGACGCCGACGCTGGACCAGCCGTGGCCCTCACCGCGGACAAGCCCGAAGACGAGGCCGAGCAGGCCGAGGCTGACCAGGACGGTGCCGACCAGGTCGAGGCGGCTGTTGGGGCCGTGGCTCTCGTCCACCTTGCGCAGCGTGAGCGGGACCAGGACCAGGCCGAGCGGGACGTTCAGCCAGAAGATCCACTGCCAGGAGCCGTGTTCGACGACGGCGCCGCCGACCAGCGGGCCCAGGGCCACCGCGAGCCCGTTGATGCCGCCCCACAGCCCCAGGGCCATCGGACGTTTCTCGGGGGCGACGGCGCGGGTCAGGATGGTGAGACTGAGCGGGAGGATCGCGGCGGCCCCGGCACCCTGGAGGGCGCGGGCGACGATCAGCGTCTCGGAGTTCGGGGCGATCGCGGCGATCGCGGAGGCGACGGTGAAGATCCCGATGCCGGTCGCGAACATCCGGCGGCGGCCGAACCGGTCGCCCAGCGCGGCGCCCAGCATGAGCAGCACCGCGAAGCTGAGGGTGTAGGCGTTCACGGTCCATTCGAGCTCGGATATCCCGGCGTCGAGGTCCTCGCGGATGGACGGCAGCGCGGTGGTGACGACGAGGTTGTCGAGCGAGGCCATGAAGAGGGCGAAGCTGGAGGCGAGGAAGGTCCACAGGACGGTGCGCGATCCGGTCGCGGGTCGCGCCTGCTGCTGGCTCATGGGATCCCTTGGGTCGAGGTTCCGGATGTAGTGATCGATGACTAACTTTGACGCTCAGGATTAGTTATTGATTACTAACTATTGCGGGCAGGGCTCTGCTCTTCGGCGCCGGGGCGGACGGAGAAGGGCCCGCGCGTGGTGCGGGCGGGTCGGGTGGGGGGTGGGTCAGTCGGACGGTGCGGACGCGGGCGACTCGGGGGCGGGCGGCTCGGGCGCGGGCAGCTCGCCGAACCGCTCGGAGTCCTCGCACAGATCGCAGTGGAGCAACTTGCCGTCCGCGGAGAGAACGTTGTCGAAGTACCGGGTGCGGGGCAGGTCGAGTGAGGCGATGACGTTGCAGAGCATGCCGCGCGCGAAGAAGTTGGTCAGCTCCTCGCCGTCGACCCCGGTGACCTCCCGGGCGAACGCGTCCAGCCGGTTCCAGAACCCGCGGATCTCGGACCGCAGTTCGGCGTCCTCGGCCGCGGCGTAGGCCTGCAACTGGATGCGCAGCAGATCGGTGTCGGTGTCGAGGAAGTCGTGGTAGGCGTGCGCCATCGCATGCATCGCCGGGTAACCGGTGAGGCCTTCGGTGGCCCGGCGGAAGCGCTCCTCGACCCGATCGAAGGCGTACTCCACGGTGGCGAGAAAGAGCGCCTTCTTGTCGTCGAACAGACGGAACAGGTACGGCTGCGAAACGCCGACACGCTTCGCGATCGCCGAGGTGGAGGTGCCGTTCAGACCGCCCTTGGCAAACTCGGTCACGGCGGCACGAATCACCGCAACGCGACGCTCGTCCGCACTCATCCGAACAGTGCCGGCCACACGACTGGTAGGAGCTGCCATGCCAAGTAAGTTATTACTCAATAACTACGCCGTCAACCCCCCGCCGGCTTTGATGCCCGCCGTCCTGGTCGGCCTGCTCGATCTCGGGCGCACCGCTTTCGCAGCCGCACAGGCTCCCGGCGGGGGCCGGGATGTGCCATCCGTCCGCCGCGAGCGCCGCGAGCCACCCGGCGTACCGTCCCTGAACGTCGAGGTCGGTGCCCACCCACATGACCGTCGTCAGGTGGGCGGCACGCGGACCGAACGGCAGCACCCACAGGCGCACGACCCCGGGCCGTTCCTCGGTCCATTCCCTGATGATCGACACCATCGACCCGCCGGGGCACATCTCCGTATCGAACACGCCACCGCCCTCCGGGTGGACGAGCACGTCTCGGAGGTACACCCCGCTCGGTGGCCTGACCTCGAACTGCCCGCCGGACACGTCCCTGATCGCGTCATCCAGGCGCCGGAAGGTCTGCTCCCGTGTCTCCGTCACCGGTTCACCCATCGTCCGCGTCCGGCGTTGACGAGCCGGGTCAATGCCCGGGGCGAACAGAAGCGAGCCGGTTCCGCTTCCGCCACGGAGACGACCCACCACGGGCTCGTACGCTCCGGCGTGTACCGATCGGGCGCGGGGAGCAACATGGGCCGGGGAGCCGGCTCCACCGTCGTCAACGGCACGCGCCAACGGCGGCCCACGGAGCAGGACACGAGAGCGGTGAACGTGTCGTCGTCGCGCCGGTTCGTCCTCGGCCGATAGAACATCGGCCCGTCGATCACCGCCGTGAGATGGTTCGCGAACTCGCCCAACAGCCGACTCCCGAGGGCGGCGTGCACGGCCCCTGCCGGGAAGGTCACGGCGGAGAACACCCTCCCGGGCGTGAACCACCCGTCCCCGGCGTGGGCCCACTCCGCGCGCGCCTGCGGCGCCACTGGTGCCGCGTCCAGCAGCCACGCCCACGGCTCACCCCCTCGCGGCGGCACGTCCGAAGGGACAACAGGGTCAAGGGACATCGTGGATTCCTTCACGACCGGGGCGGAGTGCTTCGTCATGCGGTGGCGCGCTGCTCCAGGTAGGCGCGGATGTGCGATTCGAGCCGGCGGATACGCGGCTCGCAGCCGTGGAACAGGTCACTTCGGCCCACACCCGCTTGCCGACGGGCAACGGCTCCACCCCCCACCGGCCTTCGGACAACGCGTCCACCAGGGTCAGACCCCGCCCGTCGACGGAACCGGTGTCCGCACGCCGGACCATCGGCATGTCGTCCGACCGGTCCACCACGAACACCCGCACCACCCGCGGCCCCATCCGCCGCACGCCGACGCGGATCGTCGGCGTAGCGGCGTGACGGTGGGCGTTCGACATCAACTCGGTGACGACAACGACCGCCCGGCCGTCGTCGACGAGCCCCCACCCGGCCAAGGCGGACGTCACCAACCGACGCGCCTCCCGAGCGGATTCCGGCAGGGACGGCAACGACCTCGTGTAGACCCGACAGCCGACGGCGCGAGGGGCGCTCGCCGTCGACGGGCCGTTCCTCACCAAAGCGGTGGTCTCGCCGGTCGGCTGCGCGGTCCGGCGGACCGGGCCAACTTGCCGAGCTTCAGCGCCCCCCCGACCCGCAGGACGCCTAAAGCCCTGTCGGTGTGCCTCGCGGGGGTGGCGGGGGATACGCCACCGATCGTGTTCGGGACGTGCGGCATCGCAGCTCCAGGCGGTGATCGCTCACCCGGCCGGCGACCCATGGTGCCCGGCCAGGTCAAAAAGGGAGGAGGGACGGCCGACGAGACGGTGCAGGCCGTCGGCCGGACAGCGCTCGCGACACGTCGGGGGTCGCGGGGGACGGAACGGTTACTACTCAGGCGCAACCAGGAAGGCCGACATCTCCCCGTGGCCGAGGTCCCGGCGTCCGCCCGATCCACACCGCGTCGCAGTACCGGCCCGCGACGACTTCCGCCGGTTCGAGGGCGGCCGAGGGAACACGATCGAAGGGTGATGTGGCGTCATGCCTCCAGCATCAATGCCGCAGAGCTACCGTGACCAGTGGTCGACCCGGCACAGTGCGTGCACACGTGATCCGGGGTCCGGCCGCACGCGGAACATCCCTCCACGCCGCCGACACCGCACCGATACGCGGTGAGACGGCCCTGATACAGGAGGGGACGCCGCTGGCACAGGGGAGGTACATCACGTGACAGCAGAGAACAGGGACATCGCGGCCCAGATGCTGGGCGCGCAGATGCAAGCTCTGCGCGAAGATCTCGGCTTGAGCCGTCTTCAAGTCGCCGACTACATCGGCAACTCGGAGTCCACGGTCAGGTCATGGGAGAGAGGAGCACGGTTCCCGGACGCTCGGACGTTCGCCGAACTGGACACCCTGCTCAAAGCCAGAGGCGTGGTGTCGGCGGCGGCGGAGAAGTTGAGGTCACATCCCAAGATCTCGCCCCGCTTGTTCGGCGAGTACGCCGCCAAGGAGGCGGACTGCCTGAGTCTTTGCTCGTACAACACCATGGTTCTCCCCGGACTGCTGCAGACCGAGGAGTACGCCAGGGCCACGCTCGACGCGTTCGTCCCGCCGCACGACGACACACAGGTGGACAAGTGGACGGCAAAGCGGTTGGCTCGGCAGCCGCTGCTCACCCGGCGCAATCCCCCCGAACTGTCGTTCGTGATCGAGGAACACGTCCTGCGCCGGCCGCTCGGCGGTAAGCCGGCATTGCGACGTCAGCTTGAACACATCGTCGAGTGTGCCAAGTTGCGGTACCTGTCGCTCCAGGTGATGCCGCAGGGAACAGAGGAGCACAGCGGCCTCGAAGGGCCCATGATTCTCCTGAGGACGTGCGACGGGCAGGATCTCGGCTACATGGAAGGGCAGGGTGGTGACCAGTGGATCAGCGAGCCCGAGCACGTCGCCATCCTGGCCCAGCGCTACGGGCGAATCAGGTCTCAGGCGTTGTGGAAGGACCAGAGCGTCGAATTGATCGAAGGGATTGCCAAGAGTCTATGAACGAGCAGCAGCAGATGGGGATATGGCGTAAGAGCTCCCACAGCGGAGGATCCGGCGGCGAATGCGTCGAGGTTGCGCACCTGACCAATGTGGTCGGTGTTCGAGACAGCAAGATCCCCGAGTCGCCCGTGATCACCCCCGGCGCCCAGGCATGGTCCGCGTTCCTGGCAGCCACTGCCCACTAGACGGCAACCGCCCCGCCCTCAGATCCGCCAGGGGCGGGGCGGTCGCTTGTCCGGACCCATCCCTCATGCCCGCCCGCAACGACACAAGCGGGCGGGTTGCGCGCATCGGGCCCGTCGGGTGATCGAGCCGCGTTTGCCGGGCCTACATTGACCAATGTGCCCACGCACGGCAACCGTCCGCGTCCGACCTCGCGCGCACGGTCAGGCGAGCCACGGAAGAACAGCCGCCTCCACATCTGGTGCGGTCCGGACGTGATCCAACGGCCTTGGCCTGGCTGGGACTTGCGGGATTCGGGCCTGTTCGTGCCGGCCGCCGGTTCAGACCGCCGGGCGGGCGTCGGCGAGTTCGCGTAGGGACTTTTTGAGGACCTTGTCGAGGGTGCCGAGGGGGAAGGTGTCTACGAAGTAGATTGCGCGGGGGACCTTGTAGTCGGACAGGCGTTCTCGGCAGGCCGACAGGATGGTTTTTTCCAGGGTGTTCTCGTCCGGGGCGTTTGCCGCGCGGATTACGAAGGCCACCACGACCTCGCTGAGGAAGTCGTGTTGTTTGCCGACCACGGCGACCGAGGTGACGCCTGGGATCGCGCCGATGACGTCCTCGACCTCGCGGGCCGAGACGTTTTCGCCGCCGACCTTGAGCAGGTCCTTGTCGCGTTCGCGGTAGAACACGTTGCCGCCGGCGCCGAGTAGGACCATGTCGCCGGTGCGGAACCAGTCGCCGACGAACGCGGCCTCGGTGGCCTCTGGATCGCCGTGGTACTCCAGGAACAGCTGCACGCCGCGTTGGCCGCGCAGCCACAGCTCGCCCACCTCGCCCTCGGCGCATTCCCGGCCGGTTTCGGGGTCGACCACGGCGCAGGCGTACCCGGGTGCGGGGCGGCCCATCGAGCGGGCGGGCAGGTACTCGGTGGGTTTGCCGGTGATCGCGTGGGTGACCGTCTCGGTCATGCCGAACGCGGCGTACACGCGCAGTCCGAGCATCGTGTCCAGGGCCGGGGCGACCTGGCCGAACACGCCCACCCGCAGGGCGGTTTCCGGGCGGTTCGGGGCGGCGAGTACGCCGAAGCAGAACGGCATCAGCGACATGTGGGTGATCCCGTGCCGGCCGACCACGTCCCAGAACCGGCTGGTCGACCACTTGGGCGTCAGGACGGCGGTCGCACCCACGCCGAGTACCGAGAAGAACGACCAACTCTGCGCGTTGACATGGAAAAAGGGCAGGTGGATCAGGTAACGGTCGTCGGGGCCCAGGTCGATGCCGCGCGGACCCGAGCGGCTTGCCCAGATCGCGTTGGCATGCGTGTGTACGACGGCCTTGGGGCGGCTGGTGGTGCCGGAGGTGAACATGATCCCGAACGGGAGCAGCGGTTCGATCGGGCGTCCGGTCCAGGTCGCGGCGTCGCCGTACAGGTCGGCGAAGGGGACCGTGTCCGGGGCGGTGCCGTCGATGACCGCGACCCATTCCAACGTGGCGCCGGACTGTGCCAGCGGAGCCGCCAGGTGGGGTTGGGTGACGGCGGCCACGCACCCGGCGCGTTCGACGAAGTAGGCGATCTCGGCGGGGGTCGCGCGGGTGTTCGTGGTCACCGCCACCGCGCCGACGGTCGCGCAGGCCAGCCAGGCCAGCACCATCTCGGGGCAGTTCTCGCTGTGGACCAGGACCTTGGCGCCGCGGCCGATGCCGCGTCCGGTCAGGCCGGCGGCCAATCGTTCGGTGTCGCGCAGCAGTTCGGCGTAGGTCCAGGTGCGGCCGGTGCCGTCGGCGGGCTCCCAGACCAGGGCCGGATGTTCGGGGCGGTGCTCGGCCCAGTGCCGGAGCAGCCAGGGGATGTCCTGTCCGTGCACCTGGAATCCGTCGATCGTGCCGCCCGCCATGGTGATCCCCTCGTGCCTCGTCGTCCGCGCGACCCGCGTCGGCACGGGAACGATAGGCAAGGGTTTTTGACGACGTCAAGGATATGGCGAAAACAGGTTCTCGTGGAGGGCGTGCCCGCCTCCTTCTTTCGGGAGGATTTACCGACCGCCCTCGCCCGTGCGCAGATCCGCGAAGTCGTCCCCTGGGTCGCGTCGCGCCGGCATGCCGGCTGGTGCCGAGGGTGGGGAGCGGGTCCCGGTGGAGGCTGACGCGCGTGCCGTGGTGGTGGGGATCGGCCGGTTGGATGCGGTCGGTTCGGATGGGTGCGGAGGGTACGGAGGGGGCGCGCCGGCTTGGGCGGAGGCTGCCGCGGCGCTCACCCGGCTCGGGTATCGCACGACGGAGGTCCATACCGGCGTTCGGGGTGCGGAGTCGGGCAGCGGTGTGGCGGATACGATCGCCGCCGCCCGGGTGGTCTACGTCACCGACCACGGGCGGATCGGGCCCGGTGTCGCGGTCGGGCCGTGGATCGCCGATGCGGAACGGAGTGACGCGCCGACGCTTTTTCTGCTGGATTTGTGGTGGGCCGATGCGGCTGCGCTGCGGGCGTTGGTGGATCGTTCGGAAACGTCCGCGCGGGTGTGGGTGATTGCCGCCGGCGTGGGGGAGCCGGGTGTGTGCGACGGGGGGTTCGGGCGAGTCCTCGGCCGGGTTTTCGACGAGGTCGCGCGTACCGGACTGGATGCCGACCCGGCGCGCCCGCACGTCGCCTTCTCCGTGGCGGCCCGGCGGATCCGGCAGGCGATGGGGGAATTGCCCGGTCGCGGCCTTCCCGTGTACAGCACGGCGACGCCTTCGGCCTGTGCCACGGTCGCCGGCCGGCCGGTCGTGGTCACCGGCGGGCAGGGCGACCGGATCCGGATCCGCCGCCTCGACATCCCCGACCCGATCGACGCCACCCTGGCCGAACCCGTCTGGTGGGTGCACGCGATCGCCTGCACCACCGTGCGCGGCCGGCCGATCGCGGCCACCGGGTCCCGCGACAACGCGGTCCGGCTCTGGGACCTGACCGGTCGGGCCCGACTCGGCGAGCCGCTGACCGGACACACCGGGTGGGTGACCGCGTTGGCGTGCACCACGCTGCACGGCCGGCCGATCGTGGTCAGCGGCTCCGCCGACGCCACGATCCGGATGTGGGACCCGCTCACGGGCCGGCCGATCGGGACGTCCCCGACCGGCCACACCGGACCCGTGCACGCGCCGGCCTGCACCGTCCTCGACGGCCGCCCCGTCGTGGTCAGCGGCTCCGCCGACGGCACCGTTCGGGTGTGGGACCCCGCCGAGGGTCGGCCCGTCGGCGCGCCGATGACCGGCCACACAGGCGTGGTGCACGCGCTCGCCTGTACGACCGTGCGCGGCCGTCCCGTCGTGGTCGGCGCCGCCGGCGACGCCACCGCGCGGGTGTGGGATCCGCGCGCCGGCACCCCGCTCGGCCGGCCGCTGACCGGTCACGCGGACAGCGTGCACGCCGTCGCGTGCGGCACGGTCGGCGGCCGATCCGTCGCGGCCACCGGCGCCGACGACCACACCGCGCGAATCTGGGACCTCGACGCCGGCCGCCTCCTGGACCGCGTCCTCCTCCCGGCCCCGTCCCGCGCGCTCACCTTCACCCGCGAGGTCTGCTGATCGCCTTCGACATGGACCTCGGCCTGTGGGCCCGACAGCCCGCCGACACCTCGGGTCGGCGCGGCGCCGGGGGCGTCCCGTAGCGTCGGGGGTGCGAGGCCGCAGTGGGTGCGGCCGGTGCCGTGGATGTCGGCGGCGATACTCTACATAGGTGTAGAAAGCCCAGAGACGCAGAAAGCACGTAGGCGCAGAAAGCTCGGAGCACGGACGTGGAACGGCGGCGCGGCGCCACCTCGGCCCAACCTCGCCACCCCGGCGCCACATCACCACCACCCGGCACCACCTCACCACCACCCCGGCACAATCCGCAGCACGACTCCCGGAGGCGATATGACGGTCCGTCCAAATCCCGGCAAACCGTCGGCGCGTGGGGTGCGGCGTGGCCCGGGGGAACTGGAGTCGGAGGTGCTGGCGCTGCTGTGGGTCGCGCGTGGACCGCGGACCGCGGCCTGGGTCCAGGCCGAACTGGCCGGTGACCTCGCCTACACCACGGTGGTGACCATCCTGTCCCGCCTGCACGACAAGGGACTGCTCGCCCGGGCCCGCTCCGGACGGGCGTACGCCTACACCCCGGTCACCGACGAGGCCGGCATCGTGGCCCGCCGGATGCGCGCGCTCCTCGACCACGAGGCCGACCGCCAGGCGGTGCTGGCCAGCTTCGTCTCCGAACTCTCGGCCGCCGACGAGTCGATCCTGCGCGCCCTGCTCGGCGCCGCCGGACCGGCCGAGAGCCGGGGGTGAGCATGCCGCTCGCGCTCTACCTGCCACTGCTGCTGCCGCTCACCGCCTTCCCGGTGGCCCGTCTGGCCGGCGACCACCTGCACCCGCGCACCGCCACCCGGCTGCTCACCGTCGTCTCGGTGGTCCTGTCCGTGTGCAGCACCCTGTGCCTGGCACTGCTGGTCGTGGTCGGCACGGCCCAACTGCCCGGCAATCCGCTGCCCGACGGCTGGTCGGACACGGAGGTACGCGACGCCATCCCGCACGTCAGCCTGTTCGGGATCCTGGCCATCCCCACCTTCCTGGCCATCCTGATCGCCGTCGCCGTCACCCACCGGCGCGACCGGGTCGAGCACCGCCTGGCGCTGAACGCCGTCGCGGGAGCGCCCGCCGGCGGCGAACTGACCGTGCTGCCCGACCCGACGCCCTACGCCTACGCCCTGCGCGGACCGCCCGACCGCATCGTGGTCTCCACCGGCATGCTGCTCCCGCTCGACGACGAGGAGCGCCGCGCGCTGATCGCCCACGAGCGGGCCCACCTGAGGGGCCGACACCACCTCGCGCTCGCCGCCACCCGACTCGCGGCCTGCGCCCATCCGCTGCTGCGCCCGATCCACACCACCGTCGCCTACACGGTCGAACGCTGGGCCGACGAGGACGCCGCCGAAGCCCTCGGCGACCGGCGCACGATAGCCCGCGCGGTGGGCAAGGCGGCGCTGGCCGCCAAGGGCCGCCCGCCGTTTGCCGCACCCGCGTTCGCCGCGCCCGGCCCGGTGCCGCGTCGGGTCGCCGCCCTGCTCGGTCCACCGCCGCCGACCGCGTGGCCCACGCCCCGCTCCCGCGCCGGCGTCGCGGCCCTGGTCGCCGCGACGGGAACCACGGTGTCCGTACTGGCCTCGCTCAACGCCGCGGTCGCCCTGGTCCTGCTCCTGATCGCGGCGACGCCGTTGTAGCGCGTGTCTCCACGACACGCGCTCGGCCCAAAACCGGCGGCCCCGCCGACCGCGCGCTACTCGTGCGCCACGCGCTCGCGGGTGGCCGCGGAGGCGCGGTACATCCGGCGCCGTTGCCCGTCGACCGTCCGGTGCTCGGACACGAGCGTGCCGTCGCCCTCCATGCGGCGCAGCATCGCGTACAACCGCTCGGCGGCGACCTCGAACCCCTGCCGCCGCACCTCGTCGAGCAGCCACGGCCCACAAAACTCCCGCTCGACCGCGACGCGAACGATCTGCCGCCACATGGCACCTCGCTGAGCCCTACCCACCGCGCCCGAGCCTCCTTCCGCGAGTTCCGCGACTTCCGCGACTTCCGTGACCAAAACTTCTACAACGATGTAGAAACCATACAGCTCGCCTCCCGACCCCCATCACCCCGGTCGCGGAACGCGCGGCCGTTTCGGGCCGAGACACGCGGGGTGGGAAAGTGACTCCGGGCGGGGTGGGTAACGGAGAATGACGGGGTGCTTCCAGATGACGATTACCTGTTGAAGATCGGCCGACTGACCTATTCCGTGACGCTCGTCGAGGGGCTTGTGCTCTCCGAACTGTCCCGCCTGACCGGCCTGCCGCCCGGCCTGCGGGCGCGCAAGTTGACCGGACGTTCGGCCGGGGCGATCGGCAAGGCGCTCCAGGATCCGGGCAACATCGGCCACGTCACCGACCCCGCAGTGCGCGAGTGGTTGCGGGTGGCGGGCGAGGAACTCGCGGCGGTGGCCCGACTGAGCCACGCGCTGCTGCACGCGCGCCCCGCCGAGGCCGGCGAGGAACCGCGCCTGCATCGGTGGCCGGCCGAGGTGGGGGAGAGCTTCGACATCACCCACGCGTGGCTGGACACCGCGCAGTCGACCGTCGACGACGCGATCCGCCAGGTCGACCGCTCCCGCGTACCCAGCCGGGTCTGACCCGCCCGCCGCGCTCCCGACCTTCCGGCCGGCGGATCCGGCCCCGCGCCACCCGCCGGCCCATCCAGTCCCTCCGGGCCCGCCACCACGCCCGCCGCGCGCCCCGCCTCGTCGCGCCCGGCCCCGCGTCGCCCGGGTTTCCCGTTACCCGGGGACAATTCGCCCCCCCCGGCCTGCTGCCCGAGCCCACGACGCCGGCCGCACCCCCTCCGCCCGCGGACCCCATTACCCGCGCCTCGGTGGTCTCCGCTCATGCCGAGACGGCCGGCCGCACCCGGGTGAATGCCGGCGTGGCGCCGGGATGTTGACGGGTTCCGTCGCGAACGGGCTTTGGGGGTCCGGGGTGTTGTTTCGGGTGTGACGGTCACTCGTTTGGGTGCCGTGCTTTCGGGGCGGGTGGAGGCGGGCCCGCTTCCGTGGTGGGGGCCTCCTGGTGCGGTGACCGGTGGTTTCGTGGGAAAGCGCGTGCCGGCGGGGTGGGTTCGGGGCGGGTGGCCGGGGCCGGTGGGCCGGTCGGCGGTCGACTGAATGGGTGTCGACCCGGGTACACGCGGGCGTCCGACACGGAGGACGCGTTCGACGGAACGCGTGTCGGCACGGTCCCACCCGTCGACTTGGAGAACGCGTCATGGCAATCCCGTCCAACCCGCATGCGGTGGCGTCGCCCCGTACCCACCTCGATCCTCCCTCGTCCCCGATCCCCGATCCCGCCGCCGCCTCCTCGACCGTGCCGGCGACGAGAGATGGCGGTCCGGCCGACGAACTCCTGCGGTTGGCGGTGGTGAACCGGCCGATTCCGGACGTGGCCCGCGTCCTGGCGATCCTCAAGGACTGCTCGGACGTGAACGCCGACAACGCCCTGCGCGAGGTGGCGATCAAGCGGCCGATCAGCGATCTGGTGCTGTTGGCCGAGCTGTTGAACGATCCGGTCCATGCCGCACAGGGCCCGCGGCCCGCCTCCGATCGCCGCCCCGACGCACGGGGTGCGCGGCGGGCGCGGGTCGCGTCGGGGGCCTCCGGCCCCGGGCGCGGCGGCGGGGCGCGGGAGGCGGCCGGTGCGGCGCTGCGGTGGCCGACGGCCGCCGGGCTGGCCGTCTCGGGCCTGGCGTTGGCGAGCCTGATCCCGGACAGCCTGCGCCGACCGCCCTACGCCGCCACCTGGTTGGCCCTGCTCGGCATGGCCTGCCTGTTCCTGGCCGGCGTGATGGTCGTCGGCGCCGGCGTGGTGGCGTTCCGGGTCGCACTCGGCGCGGGCGCGGCGACGGTCGGCACGTTCCTGTTGCCGCGCCTCGTCGACCTCGCGGGTGGCGGCTCGCTCGGATGGCTCGACCCGCAGGGCCTGATCGTGCTCGGCGCGGGTCTGCTCACCTCGGCCTGTGCGGCGTACTACCTGCGGCGCCCGATCGCCCGCCCCCGACCATGGCCCGCCGTCCCGGTCGGACAGGCGCCCCTGGTGCCCGGCCGTCGCGCCGCCGACACCGGCGGCCTCTTCGGCTGACCCGACCCCGCCCCACACGACCAGGCCGACGCCCGTCGCCGGAAGCCCCGGCGACCGGCGTCGGCCGTCGCACACTCCCCAGACGGGTGCCTCAGGCCGCCATCGGCGCCGCCACCCCCGCCAGCCGCCCGGTCAGATGAGCGATGCGCGCCGACGCGAGCCCGTCCCCATACGGACTGGCCGTCTCGGCCAACCGAGCCAGCCGCTCCCCGGAGTCGGCCAGCCACGACCGCGCCGTGTCGCCCAACTCCGGGCCCGGCCGGACCAGCGCGGCGAAGCCCGCGTCGATCGCCTCCGGACGCTCGGTCGAGCGACGCACCACCAGCAGCGGCCGGCCAAGCACCGTGCACTCCTCCTGGATGCCGCCCGAGTCGGAGACCAGCAGCGCGGCATGCCGGGCCAGGGCCAGGAACTCGCCGTAGCCCACCGGCTCGACGGCGGTGATCCGCCCGAGCAGCGCGGCCAGGCCGAACCGGTCGACGGCGGCGCGGGTGCGCGGGTGCATCGGGAACAGCACCGGCGTGCCGGCCCGGGCGATGGCGTCCAACTCGGTCAGCACGGCCCGCAGCGCCTCGGCGGTGTCGGTGTTCTCGGGGCGGTGCACGGTGGCCAGGACGTAGCCGTCGGGCCGCAGACCGTACCCGGCGAGCAGCGCGGCCCGCGCGGTCCGGTCGGGGAGTCGGCGCCGGACCACCTCGACCACGGTGTTGCCGGTGACCTCGATGCGGCTCTCGTCTACCGACTCGGCGCGCAGGTTGGCCGCGTTGGTGGCGGTGGCGGCGCACAGGACGTCGGCGACGTGGTCGACCATGACCCGGTTGTGCTCCTCGGGCATCGCCCGGTCGAAGCTGCGCAGCCCGGCCTCGACGTGGACGAGCGGGATGTCGCGGGCGTTGGCCGCCAGCGCGCCGGCGAGGGTGGCGTTGGTGTCGCCCTGGACGATCACCGCGACCGGCCGCCGCTCGGCGAAGGCGTCGTCGAGCTGGTCGAGCGAGTGGGCGATCTGCCCGGCGCGCGGACGCCCGCCGACACCGGTCAGCAGTTCGGGGCGGGGCAGGTCCAGATCGCGCAGGAACCGCCCGGACATCGCCTCGTCCCAGTGCTGGCCGGTGTGCACCAGCCGGGCGGCGGGGCCGAGTTCGTGGATCAGCGGGGCGAGCTTGACCAGTTCGGGGCGGGTGCCGAGGACGACGGCGACACTGGCGGCGGGCAGGTGGGGCACGTTCACGTACGGATCTCCGAGCCGGGGGGCGGGCGGTGGCAAAGAATCGGGGTCAGGCTTCGAGCGCGGTGGGTACGCCCGCGAGCTCGATCTCGGCGTTGCGCCGGGTCTTCGCCCAACCGTTGCGGCCGCGCGCGAGCCGGAAGGCGGCCCGGCAGGCGACCACGAACAGGTGGTAGGTGTACAGCCACATCAGGACGCCCCAACCGAGTCCGGTGAGCCATCCGCGGTCGGCGTGCACCCGTTTGCGATAGGCCAGACCCCACGCCACCATCGGCACCGCGGCGAGTACGAACGCGGCGGCCATCACCGGCCCGAAGCGGAACTGGAAGTCGGCCGTCTCGTCGGGGAACACGATCAACCCGACCCCGGTGATCGCCAGGGACAGTGGCGTGAGCAGCACCAGCAGGACGCACACCAGCGGCTGGAGGAAGGTGTAGAGCACCTCGGCCTTGCCCGACCAGCGGTAGTGGGGGGACGCCAGCACCCGCCGCGTGTAGCGCAGGCACTGGAGGTTGCCCTGGGCCCAGCGGGTGCGCTGGGCCAGGAAGCGGCGGGAGGAGGGCAGGCCCTCCTGGGAGACCTGCGCCTCGGCGACGTGGGTGAGCCGCCAGCCCGCCAGGCGCAGTTCGAGGCCGGATTCGTAGTCCTCCAGCAACGCGCGCTCGGGCCATGGCCGACCGTCGTCGCCCGCGAGCGAGTCGAGGGCACTGAGCCGGACGAACTGACCGTTGCCGCCCAGTCCGACACTGCCGGTACGCCGGCGCAGCAGCTGCATGCCGGTGTTGTTGGCGCGGAACTCGATGTCCTGCATGCGGACCAGGAGCCGGGCCCGGGCGTTGGCGAACCGGCCGCGCTCGGGCAGCGGGCGCGGGTCGTCGACGTTGCGCATGCGTACGCCGATCTGTACGGCGCCGGTGTCGGGGCGGCCCATCGCCTTGTCGGTGCAGACCATCGCGAGGGCGCCGGGGTCGAGCCGGCCGTCGGCGTCGATCACGCCGACGATCATCCGCGCGGGATCGGCGTCGGCGGGGAGCCAGGCGCGGATCTCGCGGTAGGCGGCGTTGAGCGCGGCGCCCTTGCCTATGCGCGCGTCCGGGCGCCGGCGGTTGACCAGGTGCACCCGCTCGTCGTGCTCGGCGGCGGCCAGAACCAGCTCCGCGGTGCGGTCGTCGCTGTGGTCGTCGACGATCCACAGGTGCGCGTGGGGGGCGGAGCGACGCAGGCCGGCGAGGGTCTGCGCGACCACGGCCTCCTCGTCGCGGCAGGGGACGACCAGGTGCCACGCGAAGGCGGTCGGATCGCCGGGATCGGCCGGGCGGTTGTGCCGGAAGGCGTGCCGGGTGCCGGCCCAATAGATCAGGAAGCGGCCGAACACCAGCAGCATGTAGACGAGCAGGCCGAGGGACAGCGCGGTGGCCGCCCAGAGAATGCCGGTCTGGTGGGCCAGGACGTACTCACGCACAGCGCCGGGGATGAAACTACCTCCAGTTCGAATCCAAGGCACATGTGCTCACGTAGTTGTTATTTGGTGCACAAAACGCCTCATGCACCATTGAATCTAAGGCAAATTCGGACAATTTCCAACCCGGAAGCCACGTGGCGCGCCTCACCCCCGACCGACACGCAGGTGCCGACAGCCGCACCGGCACCCGCCCGACGGGTTAGTTTCGTCCCATGAGACGACCCGTCGGGTCCGGTTCACATCCCATGGTTCGGCGAGACGCCTCGGTGCCCCCGCGCCTCGGACCGGCCGCGGCGTGGGTGCGGTGGGGATGGCTCGGGGAGCGACGGCGGATCGTCGGATGGACCCTCGCCTGCGCGTGCTCGATCGCCGTATATCTGTATGTGCGCCACCTCAGCCACCCGTCCATGGTCGACCTCGTCGTCTACCGCGCCGAGGGTCTGGCGGTGCGCGACGGGATCGACCTGTACGGCCCGCTGAACACGCCGCACGGCCTGCGCGCCACCTATCCGCCGTTCGCCGCGCTGCTGTTCGTGCCGTTCACCTACCTGCCCCTGCGGGTGCTGCTCGGGGTCGGCGTCGCGGTGAACCTGGTGCTCGTCGCGGTCGTGGTGCGCCTGTCGATGCGGCTGGTGGATCCCGAGGGGCGTCGGCTCGGGCCGGCGGTGGTGCCGGCGGCCACGACGTTCGCCATCTGGTTCGAGCCGGTGTTCACGACCATGCGGTACGGGCAGGTCAACCTCGCCGTGGCGGCCATGGTCCTGTGGGACTTCACCCGGCCGCGCGGGGCCGCGCTGCGCGGGGTGGTGCTCGGGATCGCGACCGGGATCAAGGTCACCCCGGCGGTGTTCGTGGTGTACCTCCTCCTCACCGGGCGGCGCCGGGAGGCGGGCACGGCGCTGGCGACGGCGGCGGCGACCGTGGCGTTCTCGGCGATGGTGCTGCCGGGGGTCACCCGACGGTTCTGGACCGACCTGGTCTTCGATCCGGAGCGGGTCGGGCGGCTGGAGAACGCCGCGAACCAGTCGATCCGCGGCCTGCTCACCCGGCTCGCCGGCACCCGGGACCTCGGCCTCGGCTGGACCGCGGTGATCGTCGTGCTGAGCCTGCTCGGCCTGGGCTGCACGCTGATCGCGTACCGGCGGCGCGGGGACGCGTGGGGCCTGCCCGCGTGCGCGGTGACCGGGCTCCTTGCCAGCCCGATCTCGTGGAGCCACCACTGGGTGTGGTGCGTACCCATCGCCCTGCTGCTGTGGACCACGCTGCACGGCCCGCACGCCCGGGCGCACACCGCGCTGTTCGCCGCTCTCCTGGTCTTTCCGAGCTTCCTGGTCTGGTCGGTGCCACACCTGCCCGACCAGGAGTGGCACATGACGGATTTCGAATTGTTCCGCTCGTCCTGCTATGTGGCCTACGGCCTGGCCTTCGTGCTGGTGGCCGCCCACCCGGGTCACGTACGGCCGGCGCGCGGCTACACCATTGCGAGCACCGTCAGGCCGGCGGACGGCACGAGGGCGCAGAGCGCGCCGACGCGGCCGGCGCGGCGGGCGTCGGGCCGGTCGGCGACGGTGCTCAGGTGCGCCCGGGCGGCCAGGGCGAAGCCGAGGCCGCCGGCGAGGAACCACGGCCCCCACAGGTAGGTGTACCAGCGCCTGACGCTCCGCAGGTCGGGGTCGGCGGAGATGACGTCGGCCTCCACGAGCACGCCGTGTACCACGAACTCCATGCCGTGCCAGGCGAGCAGGAACACCGCGCCCCACACGAGGAATCGCAGCACCCGTTCGCGGCGACGCCCTCTCCGGCGACGAACTCATGGGAGGGGTCTGCTGGAGCCGCCGAACCCCGCCCCAGGGGGGCACGGTCGGCGGATCCAACCCGTGCCCGCGCGTATGCCGCGCTCTGGGGCCGAGTTGACTGCCGGGTTTCGGCAATGACCCGTGCGGGAGCGCACCCTAGGCTCGGCGGATGATCGTCGGGCCGGTTCCCGGGGGGAATCGGTCGAGGTACGGAGGACGCATGGGCAGGATCCGCATACGCTCGGTGGCCGTCGCCGCGTTGGCGCTCGGAGTGGCCGCCGTCGGGTGTTCCACGTCGGAGGACGAATCCGGCGGCACCCCCACCCGGGTGAACACGGCGATGGGCGCGACCACGTTCCACGCCAAGGGGTCGACCACGGCGGTGGCCGGCGGCACCCAGGAGATCTGGTCCGACCCCCACCAGGGGCTGCACATCGTGATCACGATCGGTGGGACCGAACGGGCCGGCGAGATGTTCTGCCACGGCACGGACCTGTACATGAGCACCGACCTCGCGGTGGAATCGCTGCGCAAGGCGGGCGGTGCGGCCTACGACGTACCCGCGGATCTGAAGCAGTCCTTTGTGCGGGGACCCGCCAGGGACGGGTGCGGCATGTTCTACGAGGTCGCCTCCTCGGCCAAGGAGGACAAGAAGCTCGCCGCCACCGTCGCCGGCGTGCCGACCACCGCGATCGTCGCCCACCAGGGCACCACCACCGACACCTACTTCATCGCCGCCAAGGACAAGCCCTACGTGCTGCGCCTGGACTCCAACCGCGCCGGCCACGTCTCCACCACGACCTACGACTCCTTCGGCGCCCCGGTGACCATGCAACTGCCGACCGAGGACCGGATCGTCTCCATGAAGGACTTCCAAACGAAGGTGACCGCCCTCCCCCGATGACCCCACGCCCCCCGCTGCCTCGTTGTCGGGGTGAGGGTCGGGGGGTGGGGGCGCATTAGGGTGGCGGCATGGTGAAGCGTGGCCCGTATGGGAAGGGTGAGGCGAAGCGGCGGGAGATTCTTCGGGTCGCGCTGGAAGTTTTCGCCGAAGAGGGATACCGGGGAACCTCGCTGCGCAAGGTGGCGGCGCGGTGTGACCTGAGCCTGCCGGGGCTGATGCACTACTTCGCGTCCAAGGAAGACCTGTTGACGCAGGTGCTTCGGGCTCGGGACGAGGAGAACGGGCGGCTCTGGAACGAGTACCAGGGGCCCGATCCGCATCTGGAGATCGTGCGCGCGGGGGCGCGGGCGGCCGGGTTGATCGAGTTGTTCGTGTCGATGGCGGCGGCCGGCAGCGATCCGGAGCATCCGGCGCATGCGTTCTTCGCCGAGCGGTATCCGCGGGTGCGCGGGCAGATCCGGGAGCTGTTGGCCCGGCAGGCGCGCAACGGCGTGATCGAGAGCACGATTCCGCCGGAGCGGCTGGCGTCGTTGGTGCTCGCGGTGGCCGACGGCATCCAGTTGCAGTGGCTCAACGATCGTTCCGTGGACATGGAACAGGCGCTCGAAGACCTGTTGGAACTGATCGCGCCGCCACGCCCCGACTAGGCCCTGTTCCCGGGCAAGGGTGGGCGGGGAGCCCACGGGGAAGGGGTCCCCGCCCACCCGACTCGCCGCGCTCAGCCGACGGGGGCGGCCACGCGGTCGGCGAGTTCCGCGAGTTGGTCGTGGGGGATGATGCCGCCGGCGAAGTCGGCGATCACCTCCAGCGGCACGCCCTGCGCGGCGCGCAGCAACATCGGGTCGTCCGCCAGGCGCGAGGCGATCGCATGCTCCGTCGCGGCCAGGCACTCCAGGAGCAGCGGGCCGCCGACGGGGTGGGCCAGCCATTCGCCGAGCGTGCTGCGCAGGTCCAGGCCGGTGCGCGAGGAGTCCTCGACGTCGACCTCGACGGTCAGGCGCACGTCCCGCAAGGACGCCGCCGCCTCGATCCGGTAGGTGCCGCCCTCCACCCGCCAACCGTCCTCGCGCACGCTGTAGTAGGCGAGGTCGGTCCGGGCGAAGGACACCGCGACCTCGCGGCTCTCGCCCGCCTCCAGCCGCACCGAGGCGAAGCCGCGCAACTCGCGGACCGGACGCTCCACGCGGGACCCCGCCGGGGCGGCCGAGTAGATCTGTACGACCTCGCGCCCCGCCCGGTCGCCGATGTTGGTCACGGTGACCCGGACCGTGAACCCGGCGCCCTCGTCGGTGCTCTCCACGCGCAGGTCGCCGTAGTCGAACGTGGTGTAGGACAGGCCGTGCCCGAACGGGAAGGCGACCTCGCGGCGGGCGGCGTCGTAGCCCCGGTAGCCGACGAAGATGCCCTCGGCGTAGCGCACATGACCCTCGGAGCCGGGGAAGGACAGGAAGCTCGGCGCGTCCTCCAGGCGCAGCGGCACGGTCTCGGCGAGCTTGCCGGAGGGGTTGACCACGCCGAACAGCACCCGGGCGAGGGCGCCGCCGCCGGCCTGGCCGAGCAGGAAACCCTCGACCAGCGCGGGTACCCGGTCGTGCCAGGGGGCGGTGCGCACCACGCCGCCGTTGGACAGCACCACCACCACCTGCGGATTGACCGTCAAAACCCGCTCCAGCAAAGCGAGTTGGTCTGCGGGCAGGTCGATGTGCCCGCGGTCGAAGCCCTCCGACTCGTCCTGGCGGGCCAGGCCGAGGAAGAGGACGACGGTGTCGCTCGCGGCGGCCACGCGCACCGCTTCGTCGGCCAACATGGCTGGATCGGCGTCGGGTTCGGGACCGTCCGGCAGCGGGTATCCGGCCGCGAACTCGACCCGGGCGCCGTCAGCCAGCGCGCGCAGCCGGTCCAGCGGTACGTCCACCCGGGTCGGCGTCACCTGGGAGCTGCCGCCGCCCTGGAAGCGCGGGGTGCGGGCCAGTTCGCCGAGCACGGCGATCCGCCCGGCGGTCGGGTCCAGGGGCAGCAGGCCGCCGTCGTTGCGCAGCAACACCACGCAGTTGTCGGCGGCTTCGCCGGCGAGGCGGTGGTGGTCGTCGTAGGGCGCGGTCGAGCCGTCGCCGGCCGGCCGGGCGCCCCGGTGGGCGAAGCGGATCAGCCTGGCGACCGAGCGGTCCAGTACGGCCTCGTCCAACTCGCCGGAGTCGACGGCGGCGACCACCTCGCGGTCGGTACGGCCGCCGGTCGGAGGCATCTCCAGGTCGAGGCCGGCGCGCAGCGCGGCGACCCGGTCGCGGACCGCTCCCCAGTCGGACATCACCAGGCCCTCGTAGCCCCATTCGGCGCGCAGGATGTCGGTGAGCAGCCGGGTGTTCTCGGACAGGGTCACGCCGTTGACGCCGTTGTACGCGCACATCACCGCCCACGGATCGTCGTCGCGGACGATGCGTTCGAAGGCGCGCAGGTAGATCTCGCGCAGCGGGCGCTCGTCGATGTCCGCGCTGACCCGCATGCGTTCGGTTTCCTGGTTGTTGGCCGCGTAGTGCTTCAGGGTGGCCCCGACGCCGGCGTCCTGGAGGCCCCGCACCATCGCGCCGCCGAGCGCGGCGGAGTGCACGGGGTCCTCGGAGAAGTACTCGAAGTTGCGTCCGCACAGCGGCGATCGTTTGATGTTGATGCCGGGTCCCAGGAGTACACCGATGCCGTGCGCGGCGGCCTCGACGGCGATCGCGCCGGCGACGCGGTGGGCGAGTTCGACGTCCCAGCTGCTGCCGAGGGCGACGGCGGGTGGATAGCACGTCGCGGGTGCGGCGGGGCGCAGGTCGAGCTGGCCGTTCTGCGGGTCCTCGCTCTGGAGCCGCAGTCCGTGCGGGCCGTCGGACATGGTGACCGACGGGATGCCGGCAGCGTCGAGCCCCTTGGTGGTCATCTGTCCCGCACCGCTGGTCAGCGCGGCCTTGTCGGCGAGGGTGAGGTCGTGCTCCACCAGGCGACTCCGATCGATGGCTCCGTGGGCGGGCCGGGGAGGGCACCGCCCGGTTCGAAAACCATAAGGTGATCGGTTTTCATGGTCAAGGGTGCCCGAAGGGCGTCAGATCCTGGTGACCTCGGATTCGGCGACGTGTGGTTGATTCGTCAAACAAGCGGCGGTGACGGGACCGGGACCGGTCCCGTCGTCGGGCCGGTCCCGGGAAGCGCCGTTCCTCGTATTCCCCGGTGGTGCCGTTCCGTAGGGTTGCTATTCCTCGATGACGCGGAGCGCGCCGGAGGGGCACAGGTCGGCAGCCTGGCGGGCGGCACGGTGGGCGCGGGGTTCGGGGTGCGGCGTCAGTACGGTGACGAGGCCGTCGTCGTCCTGGTCGAAGAGTTCGGGTGCGCTCAGCGCGCACAGGCCCGCGCCGACGCAGACGCTCCGGTCGCCGATCACCCGCAGCGCGACACGTTCGGGGGCGGTCACCACGTCACCGGGAGTTCGTTGACCCCCTGGATCGAGGCGCCCGGCCGCAGTTTCACGTCCTCGACCGGGACGGCGAGTCGCAGCGTCGGTACCCGGTCGAACAACGCGGCGATGATCACTTCGAGTTCGAGGCGGGCCAGGTTCTGGCCGAGGCACTGATGGATGCCGTAGCCGAAGGCGAGGTGGTGACGAGCCGAGCGCCGGATGTCGAAAGTGTCCGGATCCTCGAAGACCGAACCGTCCCGGTTGACAATGGAGTTGGCCACGATCACGCCGTCGCCCGCGCGGATCAGTTGCCCGTCGATCTCGATGTCGGCGACGGCCACGCGCCCGCCCGCGATGTCGGCGATGGCGAGGTAGCGCAACAACTCCTCGACCGCGCCCGGGATCAGGGTCGGATCGGCACGCAAGGCGGCGTGTTGCTCGGGGTGTTCGAGGAGGGTGATCACGCCGAGCGAGGTCATCGACGCGGTGGTCTCGTGGCCGGCCACGAGCAACAGGACGGCGGTGTCGACCAGTTCTTGGCGGTCGAGCGCGCCCTTGGCCACATACTCCGTCACCATGTGGGACAGCAGGCCCGGACCGGGGTCTAGTTCGAGTCGGGCGATCAGGCCGCCGAGGTAGTCCTCCAGCAGGTCGCGCGCGGCCACCGCATCCGGCCCGTCCACGGCCTGGAGCAGGCGCCTGCTCGCGTCCTGGAACAGGTCGTGGTCGGCGTACGGGACGCCGAGCAACTCGCAGATCACCATGGAGGGCACCGGTAAGGCGAGCCGGGTGACGAGGTCGGCGGGCGGACCGTCGGCGATCAGGTCATCGATCGCGGCGTGCACGATGCGTTCCACATCCGGGCGCATGCCCTTGATCCGCCGGACGGTGAACTCGCTGATGGTCATCCGCCGTCGCGGCCCGTGCTCGGGCGGGTCCAGGGCGAGGAAGCCGGGCCTGCGGTTGCGCAGCGCGTACAGGCGGGGCGAGGTCAGGGGGAAGTCGGGGTTCGCGCGATTCGAGGACAGCCGGGGGTCGGCCAGGAGTTTCCGGGCCGCCTCGTACCGGGTCACCACCCACGCCGGGCGGCCGTCGTACAGGGTCACCCGACGCAGCGAACTCGGCGCGTCGCGTAGCGTGTTGTAGGTGTCGGGCAGTCGGTAGGGGCAGGTGCGGTCGCTCGGGAAGGCGGGAGCCTCGTCGGGGCCGGCCCCGGTCGGGAAGGTCGGGGTCTCGTCGGTGGGGAAGGTCGCAGCGGTCTCGGTCATCGATCCCCTCGCAGCCTTGATCTGATAGAGAACGAGTGGTTCTCTGCTTGGGAGGCTAGGCTCATCCCACAGAGAACGCAACGATCTCTCGATAACTTTGAGGAGTTGACCTGTCACCGAATGTCGGCCCGGTCGAGGTGAGTGTCGACCATCGCAAGGGGCCACGACGCCGCGGCGAGGAGCTGGAGAACGCCATCCTGACGGCGACGCTGGCCGAACTGATGGATTTCGGCTACGCCGGACTGACCATGGAGCGGGTGGCCGCCCGCGCTCGCACCGGTAAGGCCACGCTCTATCGGCGCTGGCCCAGTCGCGCGGAACTGGCCATGGACGCCTGCAAGTTGATCGGCGTGGGCGAGGGCGAACCACCCGACACCGGGGACCTGCGCGCGGACATGCTCGCGCTGTTGCGGGAGATGGCGGCCAAGCTGGCCGGTCCGCTCGGCGGCATCCTGCGCGGCCTGCTCGCCGAGACCACGCACGACCCCGAACTCGCCCGCCTGGTCCGGGAGCGGATGCATACGGTCGGCCCGGAACGGACCCGTCGGGTGCTCGAACGCGCCGTCGAGCGGGGTGAGATCGACCCCGCGGTGCCGACCTCGCGCCGTGCGGGCGTGGCCACCGACCTGCTGCGCAACGAATTCCTGCTGTTCGGGGCGCCGATCGCGGACGAGGTGGTGATCGACATCGTGGACGAGGTCTACCTGCCGCTGTTGCGGATGCGTTCGGCTCCGGCCGTCGGGCCCGAGCCGGGGGCGTGAGGGCGGGCGTCGACGCGGGTCCGGCCGGCGGATCGCGGCCTTGTCGGGCACCGCCCGGATCCGCCGGACATCAGGCCCGGCCGGGTCGGTTCGGGGACCGGCCGACGATCGAGCGGACCTCGGCGATCAGGCGGGCGACCAGCGGCTCGGGCGCACGTTCGGTCCACACCACGGCCAGGACCGACGGTGCCGCGTCCACGACCGGGATCCAGCGCACGCCGGCGGCCGGCGCCCAGCGGCCGATCGGTTCCGGGGCGAGCCAGACCGCGCGGCCGCGGGCGACGGTGAGCAGGGCATCCTCGATCTGGGCCACCACCTGACCGCGCGGCGCGGGCGAGCCGTCGGGGCGCGGGTCGGCGATCCAGTGCCGCTCGGCCTCGGCGGAGGTGAACACGTCCGGGCAGACCACCGGTTCCTCCGCCAGGTCGGCCAGGCTCACCGTGTCGCGCCCGGCGAGCCGGTGGGTCGGCGCCACCGCGACGACGCGCCCGTCGGTACGCACCTCCGCGTACCGCAGGCCGACCTCGCCGATCGGCAGCCACATGAACGCGATGTCGGCCGATCCCGCGTCCAGGAGCACCAGTTCCTCGCGGGGCGTGCGAACGGTGGTCAACTCCACGGTCAGCCCCGGCACCGCCGCCTCCAGCGCGCCGGCCACCTCGCCGGCGAACAGGGACGTGGCGTAGGGGCAACACGCCAGGTGCAGGGTGCCGCTCTGCCCCCGGGCCACCCGCTGCACCCGCTCGATCAGGCCACCCAGTTCGGCGACCACCGCCTTGCCGCCGGCCGCCAGTTCGTCGCCGGCGGAGGTGAGCAGGACACCCCGGTGGGTGCGGACGAGCAGATCGACCCGCAGGGCCCGCTCCAACTGCCGGATGTGGCCGGAGACCGCCTGCTGGGTCAGGTGCAACCGGGCGGCGGCGCGGGTGATGTTCAACTCCTGTGCGACGGCGATGAAGGACTCCAGGAGCCGCACATCCAGATCGATCATCACGTAAGCATACGGACGGCTTTGTCCGGGACGGATCGGGGCGGGTCGCAGCGGGGTGGGGCGGAACGGACCGGCGACGCGGGCCGGGTCGGGTGTGAGCGCGGCGGCGCGGGTGTGTGTCACAACGGGTCGTTGTGGCGGCCGTCGCAGTCGTTGTTTCCGCCGGTGTGGCCCCTGCGGGAAGGTGGGGGAGACACGGCGACGGCCGTGCCGTCCCCGCGAGCCGATCCGCACGCGAACCCCCCTCCGACACCACCCGTGGTGTCGCCCTGCCCGGCATCACCCTTGCCGGCAGCACCCTGACCGGAAAGCGCACCTGTGAGCACCGAAGCCCGCGCCGCCACGCCTGCCGTCCTCCACGCCGAAACCGGACCCGTCGGCGGCACCACCGGCGAGGCCGAACCCGTCGACGCGGCGCCCGAGCGTGTCCCCCGCAAACGCTGGTTCGCCGTTGCCGCGGTGGCGGTCGGTACGTTCTCCGTGGTCACCGCCGAACAACTGCCCGTCGGCCTGCTCACCTCCGTCGGCGGCGACCTCGGCGTCTCCGAGGGCACGGCGGGCCTGATGATCACCGTGCCGGGCCTGGTGGCCTCGGCCACCGCACCGCTGCTGCCGGTGCTGATCGGCCGGCTGGATCGCCGCGTCGTGCTGCTCGGGCTGATCACACTGATGGTGGTCGCCAACATCGTCTCGGCCACCGCGCCGAACTTCCCCGTGCTGATCGCCTCGCGCTTCCTGGTCGGCGTCAGCATCGGCGGATTCTGGTCGCTGGCGGCCGGGTTGGCCGTCCGCATGGTCCCCGAGCGGTACGTGCCCCGGGCCACCGCGATCGCCTTCGGCGGGGCCACCGCCGCCAACGTGCTCGGCGTCCCGGCCGGCACCCTGATCGGCGGACTCACCGACTGGCGCATCGCGTTCGTCGCCCTGGGCGGTCTGGGACTGGTGGTCGTGGTCGCGCTGGTCCTCCTGCTGCCGCCGATGCCCGCGTCACAACCGGTGCGACTGCGCACCCTCGGCGAGCAGTTCCGCAACCCGATCGTGCGCGCCGGCGTGCTGGCCACCTTCCTCCTGGTGAGCGGCCACTTCGCGGCGTTCACCTTCGTCAGCCCGATCCTGCAGGACCGGTCCGGGATCGACGAGAACCTGATCGGCCCGGTCCTGCTGGCCTTCGGCCTGGCCGGGATCGTCGGCAACTTCCTCGCCGGCGCCGCCGCCGGCCGCAACGTACGCGGCACCATCATCACCATCAGCCTCGCGCTCGCCGCGCTGTTGGCCCTGTTCCCGCTCGCGGGCGGCACGCGGTTCACCGGCGTCGCACTGCTCGTCCTGTGGGGCCTGGCCTTCGGCGGTGTCCCCGTCGGCGTACAGACCTGGATCCTCAAGGCCGCGCCCGACGCCACCGAGGCGGCCACGGCGCTGAACACCTCGATGTTCAACCTGGCGATCGCGCTCGGCGCCCTGTTCGGCGGCATCCTGGTCAACACCGTCTCCACCGCCGGCGTACTGCTCTTCGGCGCCGCCCTGAGCGTGCTCACCTCGCTCGCCGTGTGGGGAACCCGCCGGATCTGAGCCGGACCTGCCCCGGCCGGAACACGCGCCCCCGACCCGGAACGGCCATTACCCGCAGGGAATTGTCGGCCCCGGACGCCGGACGGAAGATTGTCGTCACGGGCCGCCGCACCGGCGGGCCGCAACCCCCCCCACACCCCCTGGAGGTTCGCCATGTCCGCAGTCAAGTCGACGGCCGAAGTCATCGCGCGGTTCAACGACGCGTTCACCAAGCACGACCCGACGCTGATCGAGGGCCTGGTCGGCGAGGGTTGTGTGATGGTCACGGTCCAGCCCGCGCCGGACGGGACCCGCTACGAGGGGCTGGAGGCGTGCGAGACCTTCTGGAAGGAACTGGCGGCCGACCCGAACGTCAGCTTCCAACCCGAGGACGTCTACGTCTTCGACGACCGCGCGGTGATCAAGTGGCGGGTGACATTCGCGTCGGGCGAGGTGAACGAGGTGTTCGGCGAGGCGCACGCCGAGTCCACCACCGTGGCGGGCGTCAACCTCATGCAGGTGCGCGACGGGCGCATCGTCGAGGGGCTGGGGTACAGCAAGACGCCGTGATCCGTGGCGGGCCCGACACGGGGCGGGCCCGCCACGGGGAGGCCGTCGACCCCGGGCGAACGGGGTCGACGGCCTGCGACACCCACCCGGCAGAATTCCGGTATGACCCCCACCGCGCCGCGCTATCTGACCCCGGCCGAGACGGCCGAGCGCTCCGGCTTCAGCCTGGACACACTGCGCTACTACGAACGCATCGGCCTGCTCTCCGACGTGGGCCGCGCGCCCAGCGGGCATCGCCGGTTCACCGAGCAGGACCTGCAATGGCTCGGCATCCTGCGCTGCCTGCGGGACACCGGGATGCCGATCGCGGACATGCGCCGCTACGCCGAACTGGCCCGCACGGGCGACCGGGAGTCGCTGACCGAGCGGATCGCCCTCCTGGAACGGCACGACGCCGCGGTGGAGGAGCAGATCGCGCTGCTGCGGGCGCAGCAGGGGCACCTGCGGGGCAAGATCGACTACTACCGGTCGGTGCTGCCGGACTGATCCCGAAAGCGGCCGGCCCGGAGGGGTCGTGTGTGCTCCCGGCGGACGACGGATGACCGCGCGGCGTTCGATGGCGGAACAATCCGTGTCGACAGCTCCGAAACCGGGCGCGACGGTGTGCTCTCCCGATATGGATGTACGGGCACGGGTACGGCTGCCGGAGCACTCCGGCCCGTCCGGACGCCGGGACAGGAGAGGGTCGCCATGACCGATACCCACACCGATACCGCCACCGACGACTTCGACGGTGACCGGTTGCCGCCGACCGTCGCCGCCGACCACGCGACGACGCTCCTGGAATACCGCCGCGCCCGCGGCCGGCAGCACGTCCGGGATTGGTACGCCGGTCTGCGGATCAAGAAGTTTCCCGAGGACCTGCGTGTGTTCGAGCACGTGCTGTGGTCCTCGCGGACACAGGTGGTGGTGGAACTGGGTACCCATCTGGGCGGCTCGGCCCTGTGGTTCCGCGACCGACTGCGCACCCTGGCCGGCTACGGCCGCGTCCCCGAGGCGATCCGGGTGATCTCGGTCGACCTGGACCAGTCGCGCGCGGCGGCGCTGCTCGGCTCCGCCGATCCGCACTTCGCGCGCGACATCACCCTCGTCGCGGGCGACGTCCGCGACCCGGGGCTCGCCGAACGGGTCGAGCGGGCGATCCCGCCCGGCGCGCGCTGTCTGGTCGTCGAGGACACCCTGCACGAGTACGACACGACCGCCGCCGCGCTGCGCAACTTCGCCCATCTTGTGCCCGACGGCGGCTTCTTCGTCGTCGAGGACGGCATCGTGGACGACCCCGACCTGTGTCCGCCCGACATGCCGGGCGGCGTGGTCCCGGCGATCGGCGACTGGCTGGCCGGCGACCAGGGCAGCGCCTTCACCACCCGCCGCGACCTGGAACTCTACGGCGTCACCAGCCACCCCCACGGCTGGCTGCAACGGGTCCGGCGCCACTCGGCACCGTAACGGCCAAGTGCGCGGCCGGTTGCGCGGGCCGGGTGCGCGGGAAAAGCGTTTGCGGGGGACGGGTGTTGTTCGGTAGAAAGTGCGGCCGGACCCCCGGCGGCAGATCGCCCCGGGGGACGTGACGACGAGAGGAGGGACACGCGATGTACGCAGTCATCACCACGCCCGTGTCCTCCCGGGGAACCGACCGAGTCTGACCCCGGAACGGGACGGGCGCTCTTCACCGGAGTGTGCCACGGCGTCGACGGTGTCCCGGCGGCGGAGCGCCCGGAGTTCGCGGCGCGCCTGGTGCGCACCGCGTTGTCCGACATCCTGCCCGCCGGAACCCGCCCGCCGGAATACACCCGCTTCGTCCCGCCCGACTGGCGCGAGGACACGCTCGTCGGCCCGGCCGTCCGGGCCCGCATGACGGCGCTGGAAAGCCTCGGCGCCCGGCTGCTCGTGGAGCGGTTGCGGTTGGAATGGCGCCCCGGGACGCCGATTCCGGAGCCGCGCGGCCGGCTGACGTTCCGTCCGGTGCACGATGCCGACGAACTGGTGGCACTGATGACCGGCGTCCTGGCGGGGACGTTGGACGCGCACGGGCGGGACGAGCTGACCCGAATGACCGCGCGCGAATCGGCGGTCGCCCAGTACGACGACGAACTGGCCCGCTATGCCGGCCCGAAGGAGTGGTGGCGCGTCGCGACGCTGCCGGACGGGGAGCCGCTGGGATTCGTGATCCCGGCGCACAACGGCTACAACCCCGTCATCGCCTACATCGCGGTCCTGCCCGCGTATCGCGGCAACGGCTACGTCGACGACATCCTGGCCGAGGGCACCCGTGTGCCGGCCGCACAGGACGTGCCCCGGATCCGCGCGGCGACGGATCTCGGCAACGTCCCAATGGCGAACGCGTTTCGGCGGGCGGGGTATGTCAACTTCGAGCGTGAGATCAACATGACCTGGCGCTGACGGGCCGGCGGGCGGGGACGCCGAACACGTCGTCCCCGCCCGCCCGTTCCGCCGGGTCCCGGTCGCCCGGACGATCCGCCGCCCGGGATCCGGCTCAGTGCACGTTGTCCAGCCGGGCGCGCTGATCCGGCGTCAGTTCCAGGTCCACGGCCGCCAGGTTCTCCGCCAACTGCGCGACGGAGGAGGCACCGGCGAGCGGGATGATCGGGAACGCCCCGCCGATCTGCCAGGCGAGCACGACCTGGTTCACCGTCGCCCCGACTTCCTGCGCGACCTCGCGCAACACCGCCAGCCTGGCGGGCGTGCCCGGGTGGTCGTAGTCCGGCGGCAGCGGCTTGTCCGGCCGCGCGTACGCACCGCCGAGGAGCGGCGAATAGGCGACCAGGGTCAGATCCGGCTCGGCGCGCAGGTAGCTCAGCAGCTCCGGACCGGCGTGACCGAGGCTGCCCTCGGGGAAGAGCGCGTCGGGTATGTCGTAGCGCGGGCGCAGATGGCTGTGCTGATACTGGAGCACCTCGTACCCCGGCACCCCCGCCGCCGCGGCGAGCGAACGGGCCCGCTCCACACGCCACATGGCGTGATTGCTCGCGCCCAACAGGCCGACCGTACCCTCGGTCACCAACTCGCCGAATGCCTCCACGGTTTCCCGCGGCGGCACGGTCCGGTCCTCGATGTGCGCGTAGAGCAGATCCAGCCGCTCCACCCCCAGCCGCTCCCGGCTCCGCTCCGCCGCCTCGCGAATCGCCTTCGCGGACAGGCCCTCGGGGTTGTCGATGTAGCCGGTGCCCGCCGCCAGCGGCGCCGCGCCCAGTTTGGTGGCGATGACGATCTCGTCCCCGACGCCGCGGCTGCGCCGCCACCGTCCGAGCAACTCCTCGCTCTGCCCGCCGAGTCCTCCGTCGACCCAGAAGGCGTAGTTGTCGGAGGTGTCGATGAACGTGCCCCCGGCCTCGACAAAACGATCCAACACCGCGTAGGAGGTCTTCTCGTCGGTCACCGACCCGAACAACATCGCCCCCAGCGCAAGCACACTCACCTCCCGACGCGTGCCCGAATCGACCCCGATGGTGCGGTACTTCATGGTGACCCCCAACGCCGCGGCCCGTGATGTCCCGGGCCCGAGGGCACGAGTCAACAACCTGGACCGCGCTCCAGGTCAACCCGCCGGTGCCGGGGGAATGGCGAATCGCAGTTCCGGGCGTTCCCAGTCGACCCTCGGGGGCGACGGGGCGATCGTGCCCACGCGCGTCGCGCCCAGCCGCCGGTAGAAGGCCTCGGCCGGGGGATGGGCGACCACACGCACGGCGGTGAGACCGGCTCGGCCGGCCTCGCCGATCATGTGCTCGATCAGGAGCCGGCCGACGCCCGATCCCTGCGCGTCGTCCGCCACGAAGGCCAGATCCAACTCCGGCGGATCCAGCACGAGGGCGTAGAAGCCCAGCGGCTCGTCGCCCGCGCCGACGGCCGCGAAGACCCGATGCCGGGCGATGTACTCGGCCGTGACCCGATATCCGGCGATGATCGACGCGTAGTGCCCGCGATAGGCGCCGGACCGGCCGACCAGCGACGTGAGCCGGTCCGCGTCCGAGGCGACGGCCCGCCTGATGGTGATCGACTGCATCCGTCGAAGCCTACCGGGCACCGAGTCGCCGACCGCGAGGTCGGTCGGGTCGGGGCCCGCGTCGGTCGGTTGACCGACCCGGGACCGAACCGACCGCCTCGCGGGTGGTGCGTCAGTCGACCCGGAAGCCGTGTTGGCCGGCCAGGCGGGTCAGCGATCGTTGGCCGGGGATGCCGTTGGCGTCCTGGCCGGAGTAGCCGAGACGGCGTTGGTAGGCGGCGTAGGCGTGGATCGTGGCGGTCCCGAAGGAGCCGTCGACGTAGGCGGACGCGAGCAGGCCCTCGGCCTGGAGCGCCTGCTCGACCAGGAGCACGTCGGTGCGGTGCGCCGCCGAGCCCTGGGGCGCGGGTGGGTCGAGGTGCGCGGAGTCGAGGATGTTGGCCAGGCTGACGGTCGGGATCCCGTCGCCCCCGGACGTACCGCGCGGATCGTGCGGATCGGCGGTGGGTGGGCAGCCGTCGGGGAAGCGCGGGGCCAGATAGCCGGTCACCCGCGCGTCGGTGCGCCTGAACGTATGCGAGTAGACGCCGTTGCCCTGGCCGCCGTCGCCGCCGGTCGGGATCGTGTTGCCGCCCTTGGTGTACACGTGGACGTCGTCGAAACGGACCACGATCTCGGTGTGCGCGCCGTTGCCGAAGTCGACCCAGGCGCCCCAACTCGGGTATTCCGACCACTGGTCGTGCGCGCGGGCCCAGTTCGCGAACGCGGTGACGTTGTCGACCTTGGGCACGATGTCCGCGAGGCCGACGTCGTTGTACATGCACCAGTCGAAGATGACGCACCACGGCACGCCGTCCTCGCCGAACTCCCGTCCCCACTTGGTGCGGTTGTCGTAACCGTCACGGGGGTTCCAGCTCTCGTATACGCCTTCCGGTACAGCTTGCAGATGTGCGATCAGGTCGTCCCATGTAGCCATGGGCGGCCCCCATTTCACGCCGGGTGGAACGTATCTCGATGGCCGGGGTGGGAGGTCCCGTTCCGGTGGACCCGAGTACACCCCGGGCGCGTTTCGCGGCCGCGGCACGAAACGCGCACTGACGTCGATCGGGGCATACCCACTGACCTGCGACGTGTACCACGAGTATTTGTTCGATAACGTGGCGTAGTCATATGGTCGTATCATCGGACTACGAGAACGATCACGAGAATTGCTACCGCGCGGCGGAGTCCTCGATCAACTTCAGGGCCAACGCGCGCAATTCGGCGTCCGCCCGCTCCGGGCTGCCGGTGTCGTACGGCGGATCCGGGTCGTACTCGACCGCCAACTGCGCGGCCTGGGCCACCCGATCGTTCGTCAACCGGGAGGTGAGGTGCAGGGCCATGTCGATGCCGGCCGAGACACCCGCCGCCGTGATGATCTTCCCGGCCTCGACGAACCGCCCCGGGGTGTAGGTGGCGCCGAATGCGGCCAGTTGCCCGCGCGAGGCCCAGTAGGTCGTGGCAGGCAGGCCGCGCAGCAGACCGGCGGCGCCCAGGATCAGGGCTCCGGTACACACCGACGTGGTCCACGTGGTGGTGCGGTGCATCCGGCGGATCCAGTCGAGGGTCTCGGCGTCCTTGCTCGCCGCCACCATGCCGGGGCCGCCGCCCGGCACGAGCACTACGTCGGCGCCGCGCACCTCGCGTAACGACCGTTCGGCGATCAACGCCACCTGCCCGGTGTCGGTGTGAATCCGCCCGGCCCGGCGCGCGACCATGGTCACCCGGGCGCCCGGAACCCGGCACAGGACCTCGTACGGACCGATCGCATCCAGCGCGGTGACCCCCTCGTAGAGCAACACGGCGATCCGCACCCGCCCCGGGCCGCGGTCGGCGCCGTCCGCGGCCTCCGGCAGCCATTCCTCCGAGGCCCGGGCCGTCCCCGACGCCCCGGCTGCGAGCAACCCCGCTCCCACGGCGGCGACGACCGCACCCCTCAGAACCCCACGACGACCCTCGTCCCGCTCGTCGTTCACCATCAGGACACCTCTCACTCGGCACGTGCTCGGCGTTCCCCCGTCGCCCATCAGTCGGCCGGCGAGCCGGCGAAGTTCCCGCGGACAGTGGGCGGTTCGCCGCTCCGGTCCCCGAATACCCCCCAGAAATCTGGGATTTCGCCGCACCGTGCACAGTCGCGAGGATGGCGACAGTGCGGTGCACGCGAGCGCGACCGCGCGGTCCGGGCGGCGACCGGACCGGGTGTGTCGCCCGCGCGCGGGCACGGGGGTTGCCGAAGCGGCGACCTGGGGGCGGAAGTGGCGCGCGCGCCGACGAGGTCGGCGTCGTATCGAACGCGCAGGGGCCGTGCGATCCGACGGATCGACGCGCTCGGGGCGCGCGCCCTTTCGATCCGGGACACGCGGACCACACCTTCGTCGATCAGGCCGCCGGTTCGGCGACCTGGTCGTTCAGCGCGGCGCGCAACCAGGTGTCCGTGGCCCCCGGGGTGGGCTCGGCCGGGTCGGTCAGCTCGGCGGCCAGTTGCCAGTAGCGGTCGATCCGGGTCTCGCCGACGAGCAGGCCGGCCAGCCGGCGCCGGAACGCGGGGGTGTCGGCCGTGTCCCACGAGCGGGCGTAGGCCGCGACGAAGCAGTCCAGCGCCTCGCCGGGTTGCGGCGGACGATGGGCGCGCAGCCCGGGTGCGGCGAGGGTGTGGGCTTCGACGAGACCGCCGAAGAGTACGGCCGGCCTCGGCCCGGTCCGCGGCCGATGCGCCGCCGGCACCCGACCCCCGGGCCCCGCGCACGGCCGAGTGACGAGCGCGTGCAGGCGGGCGAACGCCAACACCTGGGCCGGCGTCGGATCAGCGGGCGGTTGCGGCACCGAGCGGTCCACGATGGCCGAGACCAGCCGGGCCGGGAGCCGGGCGGGCAGCCAGCCCCGCCAGAACCGGGCCACCGGCGCGGTACTGGGCGGCACGGACACGGCGCCGACCAGCCGCAGCCGCTCGGCCCGCTCGTCCGGCGCACAGTCCCGGAGCAGGTGCAGCGCCGCCTCGCGCCAACGCAGCTCGGCCAGCCGCGAGCCGACCTCCCGGAGCTGCCCGGCGATGATCTCCTCCAGCGTGTCCTCACGATCGAGGAAGCGCCCCACCTCCGGCACCGGCAGGTCGAGACCGCGCAGCGAACGGATGGTCCGGAGCCGGTCCAACGCCTCCGGACGGTAGCGCCGATGGCCGCCGGCACTGCGCCCGGCCTCGGGCAGCAGGCCGCGATCGGAGTAGAAACGCACGGTCTTGACCGTCACGCCCGCAAGCTCGGCGAGCTCTCCGATGCTCCAGGTGTGATCGGTGGCCACGACTTGAACCTCCCTCAGGGGGAGTTCCTACGGTAGCGGCCCGCCCGGACCGGCCCCACGGCCGGTCGGCGCCCCGCTCGTGGGGCGCGTCGAGCGCGGATTCGGTATGGAACACGAAGGGACGACCATGACGGCGTTCGTACTGGTGTCGGAGGCCCACACCGGCGGGTGGATCTGGCGGGACGTGGCCGCCCGGTTGTCGGCGGCCGGCGACGAGGCGTATCCGGTCACGCTCACCGGACTGGACCATCGGCAGCCGGCGGGCCCGGACATCGACCTGGAGACGCACATCCGGGACGTGGTGGCCCTGATCGACCGCATCGACGCCGCGCGGCCGGTGGTCGTCGTCGGGCACGGCTACGGCATCCACCCGGTGCTCGGCGCCGCCGATCGGCGCCCGGACCGGGTGGCCCGGATCGTCTACCTGGACGCCGGCCTGCCACAGGACGGGGACCTGGCGCTCGCCGCGATCGCGGACGCGGCGACGCGCGAACGGCTGACGACGTGGGACGGGGATCCGGCCCTCCCGGCCCCGACGACGCGCGAGGACTGGGCGCGCTGGGGCGGCGTCGCGGACCTGTCCGACGCGGCGCTTGCCCGGCTGACCCGGTCGGCCGCACCCCATCCGGTGGGCACGCTCACCCGACCGCTGCGCCTGTCGGGGGCGGCGGCCGGGCTGCCGACCACGGGTGTGTTGTGTACCGGGAACGGGGCGAGCATCGCGCTCGTCGAGTCGCTGGTGGGCATGGGGAACCCGGCGCTGCAACGGCTGGTCGACCCCCGGGTGAGCTTCTTCGAACTCGCCACCGGCCACTGGCCGATGGTGTCCGCGCCCGGGGAAGTAGCCGACGTACTGCGCCGCGCGGCGGCCGACGAGGGCCACCGCCTGTCGGCGAAGCGGGAAGAGCCGAGCCACCTCGGGCCGTTCCCGCTGGACGTCCCCGCGTGCGACCGGGAGCGCGTGGGGCGGGTCGACCTGTACCTCCCCGACGACGAACTCCCGTGTCCGGCGGTGCTGTTCGTGCACGGCGGGCCGCTGCCCGAGGGTGCCCTGCCGACGCCGCGCGATTGGCCGACGTTCGTCGGCTACGGCCGGTACGCGGCGAGTGTCGGGGTGGTCGGTGCGACCGTGGATCACCGGCTGCACCGACCGGGCGACTACGACCGCGCCGCCGAGGACGTGGTCGCGGCGATCGAGACGGTACGGGCGCACCCGCGCGTCGATCGGGACCGGATCGCGCTGTGGTTCTTCTCCGGCGGTGGCCTCCTGGCCACGGACTGGCTCGTACACCCGCCGTCGTGGTTGCGCTGCCTGGCCGCGACCTACCCGATCCTGGCTCCCATGCCGAACTGGGGCCTGGCCGACTCCCGCTTCCACCCGGCGACGGCGGTGCGGTCGGCGGGCGAACTGCCGATCGTGCTCACCACGGTGGGCCTGGAGCGCGCCGAAATCGCGGTGACGGTACACGAGTTCCTGGCGGCCGGCGAGGCGGCCGAGGCGAACGTCGAGGTGATCCACCTCGCCGAGGCCCGCCACGGCTTCGAGGCGATCGACCACACCGAGGAGACCCGAGCGGCCGTCCGCCGGGCGATGCGAGTGGTGACCGGCCATGTGACGGGCTGACCGCAAGCGGCCCCGACTCTCCGTTTCCGAAGAGCCGGGGCCGCCCCGCACGTTCCTTCGCTCAGCCCGCCGAAGCCGCCGAGCCCGACTCCGCCCAGTGCGTCCCGATCGCCTCGATGATCCGCGGCCGCAACTCCCGCGCCTCGATCACCGCGTCCACCGAACCCACCTCCACCGCACGGCGGATGTCGTGGACCCGGTCGAACTCCGCGGCCACCTCGCCCAGTTTCTCGGTCCGGACCGACGAACGCAGTTCGTCCAGCTCGGCGGTCAGCGTGGCCCGGTCCGCGCCGGAGGCCGCCGCCGCGCGCGACTCCAGGTCGCGGACCCGAGGATCGGCCGCGGTGCGCGCGTTGACGTCACCCGCGAAGACCACCGCCGCCGCGGGCGCTCCACCGAGGACCGACGCGAACGAGCCCTCGATGGCCAGCACGGTCATGTTCGGGTTCAGCGCCTTCGAGAACACCACGAACGCGCCGCCGTGGTAGCGCGAGATCACGCAGAACACGATCGGCCCGCGGAAGTTCACGATCGCCCGGCCGATCTCCGCGCCGTACTCCAGTTGCAGCTTCCGCATCGACTCGGGCGAGCCGTCGAACCCGGACAGGTTCGCCAGCACCACCAGCGGCCGGTTGCCGGACGCGGCGTTGATCGCCCGCGCGGCCTTCTTCGACGACTGCGGGAACAGCGTGCCCGCCGTGTAGGTGGCCGGCCCGTCCGTGGGCGGGAAGCCGCGCCGCGGCACCGCCCGGGACTCGATGCCGAGCAGGCACACCGGCATGCCGCCCAGGTGCACGTCCTGCACCGCCGCCGTGTCCGCGTCGGCCATGCCCGCCCAGCGCTCCAGGACCGGGTGGTCCTGGTCGGACAGTGCGCGCATCACGGTGCGGATGTCGAACGGCTTCTTGCGGTCGGGGTTGGCCTCGGCGGAGAAGATCTCGCCGACCGTGGTGAAGTCGCTGCCCTCCACCACGTGCGGGAAGCTCGACACGTCGCGGTCCGCCGGGTCGGTGGTACCGGTCCGACGCGGCGCGAGTTCGCCCGGGGCGACATAGGTGTGGTCGTAGTGCGACATCAACACGTCGCGCGCCGCGTTCAGGTCCGGCGCCCAGTACTGTGCCTGCCCGTTCGGGCCCATCACCCGGTCGTAGCCGCCGATGCCGAAGTTGTCCTCGGCCGACACACCCCCGGAGAAGTCGAGGGCATGCTTCCCGGTGAGCACCATCGCGGAGTCGGGGGTCATCACGAGGATGCCCTTGGTGTGCATGAGCATGGTGGCCTCGGCGTTCCAGTACGGCTGTGCGCCGACGTTGATGCCCGCGACCACGATGTTGATCTCGCCGCCGTCCTGGGTGAACGTGACGATGCGCTTGAGCGCGGCGGCCACCCAGTCCATGTTCTCCGTGCCCGACTCCATCGAGATCCGCGCACCGGAGGACAGCGCGTACCACTCCACCGGCACCCGCATACGCTCCGCCAGATCCAGCGCCGCGATCACCCGACGGCACTCCGGCTCGGACAGCGCGCCGAGCGACTTTGTCGGGTCGCCGAGCAGAACCACGCGGGTGACGCCCTCGGGGTGCCGCGCGGTGGCGGTGCGGACCACACCCGCCACGATCGCGGCGGAGTTGGTGCCCTTGGGCCGGTCGACCGGCACGAGGACGTGCTCGTCGTTCAGGTCGTACTCGACGAAGTCACCGAGGCGATCGGTGAGTTCGTACGGGTAGACGGTGTTGCGGCTGCTCGCGCGCAGCACCTTCAACCGGTAGCCGTCCAGCGGCTCGACCGGCTCGTCCGACGGCTCGCCGATGGTCAGTTCGGTACCGCCGGCGGCGTCGAACGGGATGCGGACCGCGATCTTGGTCAGCTCGCCGGTCTGCGGGTCGCGCTGGCGGGCGATGAACAGGATCTCCTCCAGGCCCGCGCCCGCGGTGGTCGGCCGCACGCGCCCGGCGATCATCTCCATCTCGGCGTGCGTGAGGCTGCTCGGCGGCCACACGTAGACCACGATCCGGTTGGTGTTGAAGCGCTTCGCCGACGGACGCCGCGACTGGGCGCGGCGGATCGAGTCGAGGCACGTGGCGAGGATGTCCTCGGCGGTCGGCAGGGCGACCAACCGGCCCTCGTGGTCGCGCAGTTCGGTCAGGTCGCGGACCTGGGCGAAGGCGACCAGGCGGTCGTCGGCGGGGTTCTCCCGGGCCACGCACTGGAAGAGGTAGACCTCCTCGTCCGAGGACGGCAGCCGGGTGAGGTCGAACTTGCTCAGCCGCTCCAACTGCATACGCTGCGCGATGTACGGGTGCAGGCCCCGGATCAACCGCTCCTCGACCATCCCGGTGTCGGACGGGCGGAACGTGAAGTGGTGGTGCATCACCGCGCCGCCGCGACCGGCCACCGTGGTGGTCAGTCGGCGCACCCGAGGCGGCAGCGGCTGCGCGGCCACCACCTCGTGCAGCGCGGCGGCCGTCGCGTCCGCGCTCTCCGGCTGGTTTTCCCAGGACAGGTAGATGTCCGCGTCGATCGGGTGGCCGTCGGCAGCCAGTTCGGCGAGGCCGCGCAGCGCGCCGCCCAGGGCCTCGAAGCCCACCGCGGCGGAGACCAGCGAGGAGCCGGCCCGCTCGGCGACCACGAACGTGCAGCCCGCGATCTCCCGGGTACGGACGTCGGTGAGGCCCTTGTTGCCGTAGTAGCGCCGGGTCAGCACCTCCAGCATGGTCGCGTTGTCGAGGTTGTCGCGGACCAGCCGCTGCCCGAGCAGCCGAACCAAGGGCTCGGTGCTGCGCACCATCTCGGCGACCCGCTCGGCGCGGTCCGGAGTGTCCGGGTGCGCGTCCAGATGCCGCAGGTGCTTGCGCACACCGGCGTACACGCGGGCGCGGTTGCGGCGCAGCAGCGGCCGGCCGAACCAGTCGTAGACCACGCCGCGCGCGAGGTCGGCGAGCACGGGGAAGCGCACCTGGGTGGCGGCGATCAGCCGCTCCAGGGCCAGACCCGCGGGCTCGTGCAGCGTCGCGTCCGGCGGCGCCTCACGCAGCCAGGAGCGCAACAGGGTGGCGATGACGGCGGCGTCGGCGGAGGCGCGCTGCTGGGCGAGGAAGATCCGGAACACCGCGGCTTCCAGCTCCGGGGACGGCTCCGGCTCGGTGACGCCGTAGTGGGCCAGGGCCTTGGCGAGCTTGGCCCGGAACGCCGGGGGCAGTCCGGCGCGTTCCACGTCCAGGCTCTGCAGGTAGCTGTGGAAGTACTCGCGGGCGCTGTGCAGGTGGCCGTCGCCGCCGACGTCCTCGCCGGCGGGCCGGTTGCGGCTCAGTTCGGCGAGGTCGGTGAACATCTCGACGAGTTCCAACTCGCGCACCAGCGGTCGGTGGCCGGCCTCGGCGGCGGCGGTGCGGGCGGCGAGGTAGTCGTCGAGGACACGGCGCTCGTCGTGCGGGTCGACGTCGAAGCCGAGCAGCAGGCTGCGCAGGTCCTCCTGGCCGCGCAGGGTGCGTGCGCGCACGGGGACGGTCTCGGGCGCGGCGGGCAGGTCCAGCTCGACGGATGCGCCGGCGGTGGTGTCCTCGGCCTCGCCGTCGTCGTCGGCGAGCGGTTCCAGGCGCAGCAGCGGGGCGCCGGTCTCCACCTGGCTGCCCACGGACACCGAGCATTCCTTCAGGCGTGCCCGGAACGGTGCGCGCAGTACCGTTTCCATCTTCATGCTCTCCAGCACCAGGACCGGTGCGCCGGCTTCGACCTCGTCGCCGACGGCCAGGGGGGTGGCGACGACCAGGGCGGGGGCGGGGGAGCGTACGACGCCGCCCTCGTCGCGGCCGACGCGGTGGGTGACGCCGTCGACCTCGACCAGGTGGGTCGGCCCGTGGGTGGCGGTGAGCAGGCGGTAGCGGGTGCCGTTGACCACGATCTGGCCGGTGTGCCGGTCGAACCGGTCGAGTTCGACATCGGCGGTACGCACCACCTCGCCGACCTCGATGCCGACCCGGAAGCGGTGCGCGCCGACGCGGGCGACACGGACGCGGTAGCCGACGCCGCGCAGCTTCAGGTCGAGCGGTCGGCCGCTCTTGTGCTGGACCTGCGGCCGGCCGCCGAAGGCGGTGGACAACAGCCGCTGGCGTTCGGCACGCTCCTCCTCCTCGTACGCCTCGATCGCGGCGGCGGCGAGTGCGACGGCGGAGTGGCGGTGCGAGACGAGGCGGCCCTCGCCGCGCACGCGGTCGATCCAGCCGGTGTCGGCGCTGCCGTCGATCAGCTCCGGCTGATCCAGCAGGTCGAGGACGAAGCTCTTGTTGGTGGCACCACCCTCGATGATCACCGTGGTCTGCGCCATCGCCCGCCGCAACCGGCCCAACGCCTCGTCGCGGTCGTGCCCATAGGCGATGATCTTGGCGATCATCGAGTCGAAGTCGGCGGGGATGGTGTCGCCCTCGCTGACGCCGGTGTCCACGCGGATGCCGGGCCCTGCGGGCAGGTCGAGGCGGGCGATCCGGCCGGGGGAGGGGGCGAAGTCGCGGTCGGGGTCCTCGGCGTTCAGGCGTGCCTCGACGGCGTGGCCGCGCTCGATCGGCGGGGCGCCTTCGAGCCGGCCGCCGCCGGCGATCCGCAACTGGGCCTTGACCAGGTCGAATCCGGTGGTGGATTCGGTGATCGGGTGTTCGACCTGGAGGCGGGTGTTGACCTCCAGGAAGGCGAACAGTCGGTCGCCGGGGTGGTAGAGGAATTCGACGGTGGCGGCGCCGCGGTAGCCGACGGCCAGCGCCAAACGTTCGGCGGACGTCTTGAGTTCGGCCACCTGGTCCGGTGCCAGGACCGGCGAAGCGGACTCCTCGACGACCTTCTGGTTGCGCCGCTGGATCGAGCAGTCGCGCACACCCAGCGCCCACGCGGTGCCCTGGCCGTCGGCGATCACCTGGACCTCGACGTGCCGGGCGCCGGTGACCAGGCGCTCCAGGAACACGATGCCGCTGCCGAACGCGCGCGCGGCCTCCTGGCTGGTGCGCTCGTAGGCGTCGACCAGTTCCGCGTCACTCGTGATCACGCGGATGCCGCGTCCGCCGCCGCCGGCGGTGGCCTTGAGCATCAGCGGGTAGCCGATCTCGGCCGCGGCCGTCAGGGCCGCGTCCAGGGTCTCCACCGCGCCGCGGCTCCACGGGGCGACGGGGACGCCGACCTCCTCGGCGATCAGCTTCGAGCCGATCTTGTCGCCGAGTTTGCGCATCGCCTCGGCGCTCGGGCCGACGAACGCCACGCCCAACTCCCGGCACAGCTCGGCGAACGCCGGATCCTCCGCGACGAAGCCCCACCCGACCCACGCCGCGTCGGCGCCGGTGGCCACCAGCGCCCGCTCCAGGGCCTTCAGGTCCAGGTACGGGCGCGCCGACGCGGGCCCCAGGTCATACGACAGATCGGCCTCGCGCACGAAGGTGGCCGTACGGTCGACGTCGGTGTACAGAGCGACGGTCTCGATCCGGGTGCCGGTCTCCGCGGCCAGCTCCCGGACGGCGTGGATGAGCCGCATCGCGGCCTCTCCACGGTTGACGATGGCGACACGACTGAACACCCGACCGAACCTCCTGCAAACCAACGCTTGTGCTCGCCGCGACGATGCGGCGACCCCCGACAGTGTTCACCATTTCGTGAACCGGTCGGCAACGCCATGTCGCGGGCAGTGCACACTGAGCGGCGCCAGTTGTAGGAAACATCCAAAAGGGCCGAACACCCCCGCCCCGACGGGGCCGGATCCGAAGGGCGAAAGATGCCGGTTTCCGAGCTTTGGTCCCTGGCTTGAAGTACACGGTCGATGTGGACTTCGATACATGCACCGGCGAGGGCCGCGCCCGGCCTCGACTCGACTCGTCCTGTCGGACGGGACTAATCGGCGCTGTCGGCGGAGTCGACGTGGGCGTCGGGGGCCGCGGGCGTCGCGTGGCGGCGCAGGCCCTCTTGTACCGCGCCCAGTACCACCCGGGCGATCACGCCGACGGCGATCAGGTTCACCACCATCTGGACCATCGCCACCACGCGCGCGCTCTCGCTCTTCGGGGCGATGTCGCCGAAGCCGACGGTGGCGAAGACGGTGAGGGTGAAGTAGAGGGCGTCGGTGCGGGTGAGCGCTTCGGTGAAGGAGTCGGGTCGGTCGCGGCCGATGACGAAGTAGGTCGCGGCGAAGAGCAGGAGCAGGAACGGCAGCGAGACGGCCAGCGCCTCGACGGCGCGCAGGCGCGGTCGCTCGGCGTGGGCGATGACGTTCACCTGCCACACCACGAGGGCCGCGAACAGGACGAGTCCGACGGCGAGTCCGATACCGGTCGCCGTGTCCAGGCCCCGATCCAGCGGCAGCACGTAGTACAGGACGAGCAGCAGGATCGACGAGCCCAGCGCGCGCAAGCCGCCGAACAGCGCGATGCGGCGCGGGGTGGGGGCCGGGGCGAGGTGCTGGGTGGCGCCTTCGGTCGGGCCGTCGAGCGTCACGATCCGCCTCCTCGGGGCTCCTCCTCGCGGCACACTCTAGATGGGCCTTTGGGATATATCAGAGCAAAACGCTGCGTGTCGCGGGTCAGGACGGGTCGGCCGGCGCCGGATCGGGCGGGCGGGGCGCCCACCGGGCGCGGGTCAGTTCGCCGACGACGAAGGCCACGACCGACGCGACGACCAGGACCGGCACCTGGTCCGTGCCGTGATCGCCGAGCAGCAGTACGGCGAGCACGGTCGCCGAGACCGGCAGCCGCAGCGTGGCCGAGCCCGCCGCCGCCAGACCCACCGCGAGCCCCGGCAGCGTGCCGAAGCCGGGAAGGTCCTGGCACAACAGCGCGGTGGCCGCGCCGAGCAGCAGCACCGGGAAGATCGGCCCGCCGCGTAGCGAGCCGAGCGAGACGGACCAGGCGAGCCCCTTGCACAGGACGAGCATGAACAGTGCGGACGTCGCCCACGAATGCGGGTTCGCCGCCAGCGTGGCCAGCGTCGACTGGCCGGAGAGTGCCGCCTCCTCGGGCGAGCGGCCCGTGCTCGCCGCGTATCCGGCCACCAGCGCGCCGACCACGATCGCGCACGCCACGATCCGGCGGGTCGGGTGCGGCGCGGTCCAGTCGGCGACGCGGCGACCGAGCGTCATCAGCAGCACCACCCCGCAGCCGATCACGGCCGCCAACGGCACGCCCCACAGGAAATCGCCCGCCCGCAACGAACTGCTCGGCGGCAACGAGGGCAGCGCCAACCCGCCCGTGGCCAGGCCGCTCCACGCGCCGAACCCGGTGAACACCACCGCCCCGACGCCGCTCGCCAGCAGACACGGCAGGATCAGCGCGATCAGCCGGGGACCGCCGAACCCCGCCGCCTCGATGAGCAGTACGGCCGCGACCAGCGGGCTGCCGAACACGGTGGCGATCGCGGCGGCGGACCCGGCCGCCGCGAGCACCGCGACCATCTCGGGCGCGGCGGCGCGCCGGGCGCTGCGTACGGCGGACAACGCGAGGGCGCTGCCGATCGCCATCAGCGGGCCCTCCGGGCCCAGGACCGCGCCGAACGACAGGCTCGCCAGTGCCGCGACGACCACGCCGGGCAGCGCCGACGGCAGGATGGGCGGGCCGCCGAGCCCGTTCACGGGCAGATGCCCGCCGGCGCCGGGCAGCCGGGCGGCGACCCCGGCCACGACCAGACCGGCCAGGGGGAGCAGGGGCAGCGGCCACCACCACGGCGCGACGGAGTAGCCCATCTGGTGCGGCAGGTGCTCCCACAGGCCCTTCTGCATCGCGTGTTCGAGCGCGACGAAGCCGAAGGCGGCCAGCGAGACGGGAACACCCACGATGGCGGCGACCAGCAGCAGTCGCAGATAGCCGGGTCGCAGAACGGGCAACCCCCGCGTCGCGGGCGCGGGCGGCGCCCGGTCGGGTGGATCCGGTGGTGGCTCGGGTGGGGTACTCAAGGTCACTCCGGGGGTGGCGGCAGCGGAACGGCCATGCCCGTCCATGAGTACACACGGTGACCGCTGCCGCACCTCGGAGTGATTCCTTCGGGTCCGTCGGGGGCGGGCCCGGGCGCGCCGACGCGCGCCCGGCGTGGCTCAGCCGAGCACCTTCTGCTTCGCCTGCTGGAACTCCTCCTCGGAGATGGCGCCGTTGTTGCGCAGAGCGGCGAGTTTGTCGAGCTGTTCGACCGGACTGGCGCCCCGGTTCGTCTCGCCCTCGGAGCCGGCCGCGTCGCGGATGTACGCCCGGACCGCCGCGTCGTTCTCCTTCGCCTGGGCCAGGTCGCGCCGGCTCATCGACCGGCCGCGCACGATCAGATAGACCAGTACGCCCAGATAGGGCAGAACGATCGTGAACACGAGCCAACCGGCCTTGCCCCAGCCGCCGAGGTCGTGGCTGCGGAAGATGTCGGTGATCACCTTGAACAGCAGGAAGAACCACAGCACCCAGAGGAAGAGCCACATCATCGTCCAGAACACGTTCAGCAGCGGATAGTCGTCCACGGGAACTCCACTCCTCGCAGGGCTGCGACCGGCGTCGTCGACGCACGGACACGGAGGGTTTGCGAGCGGGCCTCGAAACAGGTCCGCATTTCAGACTAATCACCGCTTTCCGCTGTCGGCATCCCGTACCGCACCCGTGGCATCTCTGTTCGTCGCCAACCAGTCCCTCGTCGACCTGCGCCCGCTGATCGAACCGCCCGACCGACTGATCCTCGACGGCGGGCGCTGACAGGCGCTTCGGGGCCCTTCTCGGCGCTACTTGTCGGCGGTGAGGGTTCCCGCGGCGCCCCAGCTGTCCGTAGGCGTCTCGTGGATCCAGACCTGGACCGCCTCGGCCGGGATCTCGTACGCCTCGACCATGGCGTCGGTGAGCCGGCGGACCAGGTCGCGCTTGAGTTCGACGCTGCGCGGGCCCTGCTGGACGGTGATGACGGGCACGACGGCCTCCTTCGGTGCGCCGCCGCCCGGTGATTCCGGGCCGCTGTGCGGCGTGGGACCACTCCATCGCAGGTCGTGGCGCGGACCCAGGGGCAATCGGCACCGACAGTGATCACGAATCGTGATGAGTACCGGGCGTGGGCGGGTCCTCGTCCTGGGCCCGGCACGCGTCCAGGAGCGCGGCGAGGCGGCGGGCGGGGGCGTCGGGGCGGATCGCCAGGTACGTCTGCATCGTCGGGACAGGGGCGGCGAACGGGCGGAAGACGGTGCGGGTGGTGGACAGGATCGCGGCCTTGCTCGCGTAGAAGACCGTCCACGTCGGCGGCCCCGCGCCGATCGCGGCGAGGGTGTCCTGGTCGGTGGTGAACGTACGGCCCACCACCGGCTCGAACCCGGCCGCCCGACACGCGCCGACGAGCAGGTCGACCAGGTGCGGATTGTGCTCGCGGGGGACGATGCGCAGCGGCAGCGCGGCCAGGTCCGCGAGCGCGACCTCGGCACGATCGGCCAGCGGATGCGCGGCGGGCAGCGCGACCACGAGCGGGTCGCGCCACACCGGCACCAAGTCCAGGTCCGGCGCCCGGTCCACCCCGCGTACCAGCGCCGCGTCCAGCGTGCCCTCGCGCACCCGGCGCAGCCGGTCGGCCGGTGGCAGGCTGACCAGTTCCACGCCGGTCTGCGGGGCGCCCTCGGCCAGGGCCGCCAACAGCCGATCCAGCCGGGTGCCCAGCCCGACGTTGGTGCCCAGGCGCAGGACCGCGGCCTCCTCGGCACGCAAGGCGGCCATCGCGGCCAGGCCCGCGCGTTCGGCGGCGAGCAGCGCGCGGGCGTGCGGCAGGAACGCGTCGCCCGCCGCGGTGAGTGTGACACTGCGCGTGCTGCGGTCGAACAGGGTCACCGCCAACTCGCGCTCCAGGCGCCGGATCTGCTGGCTGACCGTGGGCTGCACGATGTGCAGTCGCTCGGCGGCCCGCCCGAAGTGCAACTCCTCGGCCACCGCCACGAAGTACCGGATCTGGCGCAGCTCCATGCCCCGTGCCTCCGCACCGCGCGTCGTTCGTGATCGTCGACGAGTGTACGAACCCGGGCGGCCCGGGCGGCCCGGGCGCCGGGCGGCGCGGTCACACGGATGCCGCAGGGACGGGCATGATCGCCGCCCGGTCGGGAACTCTCCGCACCCGTCCGCACGCGCAATCGCCGGGCGTCCGCAGGGTGAAGCGGGCGCCGGCCGTCGTATCCGGAGGCACACCATGGACACCCGTCGCCGGCTGACCGAGGCGTTCGACACCGTGTCCGCGTGGGCCGACGCCCATCGGGAGGCCCCGCCCGAGGGGGGCGGCGAGCGCGCCGGTGACCGGTTCGAGGCGCACCTGGCCGCGCTGGCCGAACATCTGCGCGGCGGCCGGCCGTTCCCGCACCGCGCGTACGCCGGGCACCTGGTCAGGCCGCCGCACCGGGCCGCGGTCGCCGGTCGGCTCGCCACCTCGCTGGCCGGGCCCGAGGACCGGGTGTTCGACGGCGACCCGGCCGCGGTCGCGTTGGAGGAGGAGGTGATCGCCGACCTCGCCGCGATGCTCGGGCTGCCCATCGCCCACGGGCACCTCACCTCCGGCGGGACCGTGGCCAACCTGGAGGCGCTGTGGGCGGCCCGCGAGGCGCACCCCGACCTCGGCATCGCGCACGGCGCCGACATGTACCCCGCGCACGAACACATGTGCGCTGTGCTGCGCACCCCCGCGTACCCCGTGCCGACCGACGCGGCCGGGCGGATGGACCCCGACGCGCTGGCGCGGGAACTGCGTCGGGAGCGGGTCGGCACCGTCGTGGTCAGTGCCGGCACCACCACGCTGGGCGCGGTCGACCCGATCGCCGACATCCTGCCGCTGTGCCGGGAACGCGGGGTGCGGGTGCACGCGGACGCCGCCTACGGCGGCTTCTTCACGCTGCTCGTGGACGCGGACGAGCTGAGCGCGACGCCCGCGGCCCGGCATCTGCGCGCGCTCGCCGAGTGCGACTCGGTGGTCGTCGATCCGCATCGGATCGGTCTGTACCCCTCCGGCTGCGGTGCGGTGTTGTTCCGCGAGCCGGTGAACGGGGCCTGCGGGCGGCGGGATCCCCGGGCGGGCGACTTCTCCGCCGACGTGCTGCGTCCGGGCGAACTCGGCCTGGACCGCGCCCGCTCCGGTGCCCTCGCCGCGGCCCTGTGGTTGACCCTGCGCGCCCTCCCGCTCACCCCCGAGGGGGTCGGCTCGGGGCTCGCGGCGGGCCTGCGCGGTACCCGGCAATGGTGCGAACTGATCGAGGGCGAATCGGAGTTGATGCTCTTCCAGCGACCCGAGCTGGACATCCTGACCTATCTGGCGCTCACCGGCGAGCGGCACCCCCGGATGTCTTGGGTGGAGGCTTCCAGCGGGCACATCCTGCGGGCCGGCACCGCCGGTGCCGAACCCCTCGCGCACCCGAGCCACCTGAGCACGCTCTCGGTGCGGGTCCTGGACTTCCTGCGCCGCCACCCCCGGGCCGTCGCCGACCGCAACCGCACGCGGGTGTTGCGCAGCGCCCTCCTGGACCCCGCCGCCGAGTCGTGTGTGCCCGACCTGCACGCCCGGATCACCGCGCTGGCCGCCGCCGCGCCGCGCCGGGCGAGCGGCCCCGACCCGGGCGCGGCGGAGCCGGTGGCGGCCCTGCCGTAGCGGGTGGCGGTACCGCCGTCGCGCCACGTACGGGCCCTCCCCGCCGGGCCGGGCCGGCCACCGGGACTCGGACCGGGCGCGGGGCCGACCGGTGCGATCCGGGTGACGTGGCGGCGCGGGTGTGACCCCGGCGGGGAGGACGACTTCGGGCGTCAGGGACGCGGGGGGCGGGGCAGGAGCAGGGCCAGCGGGACGACGAGCAGGATGAGGAAGCCGTCGACCGCGAATGCGGTGTGGTAGCCGTCCAGCACGGCGGCCGGGTCGGTCGCGGAGTCCTGGGCGGCGACGGTCACCAGTACGGCCAGGCCGAGCGCGCCGCCGAGTTGGCGGGCGGTGTTGAGCAGGCCGGACGCGGCGCCCGCGTCGCGGGCCTCGATACCGGCCGTCGCGGCGACGGTGACCGGCAGCAACATCAGGCCCACCCCGGCACCGGCCACGACCGAGCCGATCACGAAGCGCACCGGGAAGCCGCCGTCGGCCGGGAGCCAGGCCAGGAACAGCACACCCACGGCCGCCGTCACCGCACCGCCGGCCAGCAGCGCGCGCGGGCCGAGCACGGCGATCAGGCGATGCGCGGCCATCCCGGCGGCGAGCATCGTCACGGTCAGCGGCACCATCGCCCCACCCGCGCGCAGCGCCCCGTAGCCGAGGATGCCCTGGAGGTAGAGGGACATGAAATAGAGCGTGGCCGTCATCGCGGAGCCCAGCACGAGCATCATCAGGTTGCCGAAGCGCAGCGCGGGCAGCCGCCACATCTTCAGCGGCACCAGGGGGCGGGCCGCGGTGCGTTCGATCAGGACGAACGCGACGGCGCACAGCGCGGCGCCGGCGAACGTGCCCAGGACGCCCGGCGAGGTCCACGCGTGGGTGGTGGTACGGGAGACGGCGTAGCCGAACAGGCCGGTGGCGCCGGTGACGGCGAGCGCCCCGCCGACGTCGATCCGGCGCCGCTCGCCGGGATCGGCCGCCGGGGTGGGCGCGAGCCCGAGGCCGGCGGTGAGCAGCAGCGCGATGCCGACGGGGGCGTTGACCAGGAAGACCCAGCGCCAGCCGAACTGCTGGGTCAGCACGCCGCCCAGGACCAGTCCGGCCGCGGCGGCGACACCCCCCGTCAGGCTCCACAGGGTCAGCGCCCGGCCACGGCGGATCGGGTCGTGGGCATAGCCGGCGGCGATCAGGCTCAGGCCGTTCGAGGCCAGCGCGGCGGCGCCGAGCCCCTGGGCGACCCGGGCGACCAGGAGGGTTGTGGTGTCCTGCGCGACGCCGCCGAGTACGCCGGCGGCGGTGAAGATCAGCAGGCCGGTCTGGAACATCCTCTTGCGGCCGAACAGGTCGCCCGCGCGGGCGGCGACCACGAGCAGGCCGCCGAGGGTGATCAGGTAGGCGTTGACCACCCACTGCTGCCCGGTGTCGCTCAGGTCGAGCGAGGCCCGCAGGTCCGGCAGGGCCACGGTGACGATGGTCGAGTCGAGCACGACCATGAACTGCGCCACGCAGGCGACCAGGGCGATCACGTCGCGCCGGGCCGGGCGGGTCGGGCGCGGGGCGGGTTTCGCGAGCGGGGGCGCGGCGTCCGGTCGACCGGGACTGTTCGCCATGGGGGGCTCCTGGGAGGTGGTGGATAGCATGGAGGCAGATGGAAACGCCGTTCACCGTGAACGATGTTCACGGTGAACGTTGTTCACGTTAGGATCGGATCACGAGTGCTGTCAACGGCACGGAAGCGGGAGTTCTCGATGTTGCGACGGCCGGATGTGGTCAAGGGCGCGCTCGACCTGCTCGACGCCGAGGGGCTGGACGGCCTCACCATGCGCAAACTCGGCACCGCGCTGAATGTGCGGGCGGGCGCGATGTACCGGCACTTCCCGAGCAAGGAGGCGCTGCTCGACGCGATGGCGGAGCAACTGCTCGAAGGTGTCGCGGCGCCGCTGCCCGAGGCGCCCTGGGACGAGCAACTGCGGCTGCTCGGCGACCGGTTGCGCGGCGCGCTGCTTTCCCGGCGGGACGGCGCGCGGGTGGTCGCGGGCACCTACGTGCCGGACGCCAACACCAACGCCACCGGCCGAATGGCGGTGGAGGTGCTGTGCCGCGCGGGCCTCGCCCCGGAACAGGCCGGGTGGATCACGTTCGCGATGTTCTACTACGTCCTCGGCCACACCATCGAGGAGCAGGCCCAGTCCCGCCTGGCCGAATCCGACGACTGGGCCACGCGCCGGGCCGCCGCGGGGCCCGAGGAGTCCGCCACGTTCGAGAAGGCGATGTCGGCACTGGTCGGCGCCGACCCGGCGGAGCGCTTCGCCTACGGCCTGGACGTCTTCCTGGACGGCATCGCCCAACGCCTGCCCTGACACCCGAGCCGCCCGCCCCGGGCGGCGGCGACGGCGGGCCGGTTGCCGGGCGGTGAGGGGTTGGCGGGCGCCGATCTCGGTGGGTGGCCGCCTTCTTGCGTGGGTCGGCTCAGGGGCCGGCGACGTGGGTTGTGTGCTCGTGGTTGTCGGGGGTGATGTCCGGGATTGCGCCGAGGCCGATCGTGGTGAGGAGTTCCGGGCCGAAGGTGATGATTTCGGTGATCAGGCCGTTGTCGATGCGCAGTACGTCGAGGGTCGTTGCGGTGAAGACGCCCAACCCCGGGCGGCGGACGTAGTGGCCCACCGCGGGTCGGCGGTTCATCGACAGCGGCAGCGCCTTGCGCTCGGTGTGGCCGGGTGCGTCGGTGGGGATGGGCCGGCGCATCTCCATGATGGCGCGGCGGCCGGTGTACACGAGCCGGGCCGGGGGGATCGCCTGGCGGGCGTCCGGGTGCAGCAGCGCGGACAACGCTGCCGGGTCGGCCCGGCGGGACGCGGTGACGTAGCGCTCCAGGCAGGCGCGTTCGGCGGCGTCTGGGCCGGCCGGCCGGTCGCCGTTGGCCGTGTGGCGGTCGGGCAGTTCCTCGCGCAGGGTTCGTCGGGCCCGTTGCAGGGCGCTTTTGACGCCCGCGACGTTCATGCCCAGCGTGTCGGCGGTGTCCGCGGCCGGCCAGCGCACGACGTCGCGCAGGATCAGCGTGGCGCGTTGGCGGGGCGGGAGGTGCTGGAGTACGGCTACGAAGGCCGGGTCGACGGTGTCGCGGTCGGCGGCGGCCCCGCCCTCGGGTTCGTCCGGGAGGGGCTGGAGCCAGGTGACCTCGGCGAGGGCCGAATGCACCGGCTCGCCCGCGCCGTTCGTGGCGATCGCGATCTCCCGTCGGCACTGCGCCGGGGCGGCCAGCGCGTCCAGGCACGCGTTCGTGGCGATCCGGTACAGCCACGACCGGAACGGCGCGTGCCCGGTGAACCCCCGGCGCGCCCGCCAGGCCCGCAGCAGGGTCCGGTCGAGGACGTCCTCGGCGTCGGTGAACGAGCCGAGCATGAGATAGCAGTGCACGCGCAGATCGTTGCGGTGGTACTCCGCCAGTCGTACGAACGCCCCCTCGTCCTCGGCCCGCACCGCCGCCAGGACCCCGCGCGCTACATCGTCGGACGTACTCACATCAACCTCACAGCCTCCGCCGACCCCCCTCGGAGCGCCGAACGGTCCAGTCGCGAGCCCGATTTCCCGGCACGCGGCCCCCGCCCCCGACATCCGGGACGCACGGCCGGCGCCCGGGAGCCGGCGGGAGCGCCGAAGCCGTCGGGACCGCCCGGGCGGGCGGTCGACCCGGCGGGCGGCGGTCCGCGCCGCGCCTGCCTGCGGACCGGCCCCCGGCGGCACCGACGGTTCGATGCGGACGGAACTCCCCCGTGTGAGCTCCGGTCGGGCACACCGGGGGACGGCGGCCCCCAGGTACCGACCGCCCACCGGTGTATGCGCACGACGGTAGGCAACCGGCGCGTGTCCGAGCGTCAAACGCTCGGTGGGGATCCGGGGAGTACCAGGGGTGCAGAGGTGCGCCGCGACGGTCAACCAGCGTGGTAGGCAAGCTCGGGCGTTCCGGACGTATCCGTCGCGCTCGCGGCGTTTCGGCGTCCCGATTGCGCCCGTTCAGCCGCGCCAGTCGGGGCCCTTCGACGGCAGCGGCACGCTGGCGAACACCCGGAATCCGCCGCCCGGGCACGGGCCGACCTCCAGCGTCCCGCCGTGCAGCGCCACCCGCTCCCGCATGCCCGTCAGGCCGTAGCCGCCGACCACGCCGGTCGCGGGGATGCTGCCCGCGCCGTCGTCGACCACCTCGATCAGGACACGATCGGGCAGATGCCGCACCTCGACGCACGTGCGCGCGTTGCCCGCGTGTTTGCGGGTGTTGGTCAGCGCCTCCTGGACGATCCGATACAGCGTCAGACCCGTGGCCGGGGGCAGCGGTTCACGCTCGCCGTGCTCGCGGTACTCCACCGGGAGGCCGGCCGCGCGGGACTCGGTGATCAGTGCGTCGATGTCGTCCATCCCGGGCTGGGGTTCGGAAGGCGCCTGCTCGGGGCCGTCGTCGCTGCGCAGTACGCCGAGCAATTGGCGCATCTCGCGCAGCGCGGCGCGCCCGGACGACTCCAGGGTGAACAGCGCCTCCCGGGCAGTGTCGGGGTCGCGTTCGAGGGTGGCCCGGGCGCCGCCGGACATCAGGTACATCGTGGTGATGTGGTGCGCGACGATGTCGTGCAACTCCCGGGCGATCCGCCGGCGCTCCTCGGTGACGGCCCGATCGGCGAGCAACTGCCGGTTGAGCGCGACCTGGCCCTGCCACTTGGCGGTGCCGAGCCCGACGCCGACGATCAGGAGGGTGGCCAGCAGGTCGGCGCCGACCATCGGGACGAATGTGTCGGAGTCGTACGAGTCGCGCAGCACCTGGACCGCCAGCGCACCGCAACCGGCGATCCAGAGGTCGCGGGTACTGCCGAAGCGGGCCACGGTATACAGCGCGACCAGAAGGGCGCCGCCGTAGGAGTGTGTGGTCGCGGTGGTCACCACGACAAGGCAGGTCTGGGTGGCGACGACCGCGGCGAGCACGCGCATCGGATGCCGGCGCCGCGCGGGCAGGATCGCGGCGGCCACCAGGGCCAGCGCGATGCCGACCGGTACGCGCCGGGGTTCCATGCCCTCGTCCGGGAGGAGGTAGGCGAGGGTGTCGATCGCGCCGGCGGCCAGCGATACGAGCAGGTTGGCGCGGTACCGCACCAGGAAGGCGATCGCGCGGTTGGCTCGGAGCCGTTGCCAGGCGGCGGCGCCGGGCTTCGGCACGGTGCGCCGGCGGTGCGCGGGTGCGCGCGGATCGCGCCTCGCGGCACCCTCCGTCGCGCGCGGCGGGGCGGCGGCGGGGGCCTGCGCGGGGGCCGCCACCAGGCCGTGATCGGACCCCATGCTCGGGTCTCCTTCGATTGTGCAGGTGGACGGTGAGCGGGGTGGGCGGGGGTCGGGGGCGGCTCGGGGCGTGCCGCGGGGCGAGTGCCGCGCGGGTGCCGGAGCGCGAGTATGGAGCGTCCGTTCCATTTCACCGCCTTCGGCGGCCCCGGCGGGCCGTTCGGCAGACGATCTCGACCCGGGACCCGGGTCCGGCGTCGATGCCCGACCGGGACCGAGGTCCGGGGTCGGGGTCATCCTTGAGGTCGACGGGGGCGTCGTTTCGGTGTCCGCCGAAGTGTTTCCGGGCCACGATGGCGGCATGACGTCGCGAAACCACGCCCTGCTCACCGATCCCGCCTACACGATGCCGGTGGTACCCGACGCGGCGCCCGCGGGCGTCGCGTGGTTGCGCGCCTCGGTCGCCCGGTTCAGCGCCGGCGCCGTGCACGAGCGGCGGCGGGCCCTGGTCGTCGCCGATCTGGACCGGATCGATCCGCGAGACCTTCGGGAGCGGGCCGCGCGGGACGGCCGGGGGCCGGTCGAGGTGTTGGCCGAGGTACTCGGCCTGCCCGGCGAACTCGCCGCGAGCATCGCCGCCGACGTCGCGGTGGTGGCGACGGCGTACCAGCCGCACACCACGATCACCGCCGAGGCGGACCGGGCCGTGGCGCGCCTGGTCCGGGTATGCGGCGGCGTCGCCGACGAGGCGACCGCCAACCGCATCGGCCTGCTCGTCCAGGCATGCGACGCGACCAAGGCCCTGGTCGCCCACCTGGCCTCCGGCCGCACCGACCCCCCGGTCCCACGCACCCGCCGAGTGGCACCGGACGGCACCACGATCGAAATCGACCTCACCGAGACCCCCTACGGCCTCGGCCCACACGCCTGCCCCGCCCACACCCACGCCCAATCCCTCGCATCAGGCCTCCTCGAAGCCCCCACCCCACACCCCACCAGCCCCAACCCGACCTGACCCCCAGCGGCGCGTCAGCGCCCCCGACCCGGGCCGCCCGCGTGATCGACGCGCGCAGCGCGGAGAGCGGCGGAGCCGCAAAGTTTGGGCTGGGTGACCCGGAGCGAAGCGGAGGGGCACCCAGCCCCGAGCGAGGGGCCGCTTTTCTGCGGAGGAGCGAAGCGGAGGAGCAGAAAAGCGGTGCTTCGCGAGCCGGCGCGAAGCGCCCAAAAAGAAGCAACACTGCCGATGCGAGTCCGGCCCCCCGACACGCTCACGCTGCGGCCGGGCCCGCGCGCCTTGGCGCACGCGACTGCGGCCCCCTGTAGCGCTCACCCGCGGCCGGGGCCCGCGCGCCTCGGCGCCCACGACTCCGGCTCCCCGTCGCGCCTCACCCGCGTCCCGGGCCCGCGCACCCCCGCGCCCACGACTCCGGCCCCCGCCCCGCTCACGCCGCGAGCCGGCCCCCGCGACCCGTCGGGCTCACGCCCGCACCGGCCTCCCCGGCAGGGCATCCAGGCACAACGTCCCGTCCTGAACCACCGCTACGCCGCCGACCAGGACGTGCGCAAAGCCCAGCGACGGACGCGTGCTGTGCTCATACGTCGCCCGATCGGTCACCGTCTCCGCGTCGAACACGATCAGGTCCGCGTCGCACCCGACCTGCACTCGACCCTTGCGCCGCATCGCGGGCACGCTGTCCTGGAGGATCCGCGCGGGCCCGAAGCTGCTGCGGGAGACCGCTTCCAGGAGGGTGAGCGCGTCGAGTTCGCGGACGTAGCGGCGCAGCACCTTGGCGAACGTGCCCGAGGTGCGCGGGTGGGTGACCGCCGTCGGGGGCAGCGGCCAGGCCAGCGGGTCGGGTTCGCCGTTCGTCCAGGTCAGCGGCATCGCGTCGGAGCCGACCACGGTCGAGGGGTGGAGCAGGGCCCGGTCGATCAGGCCCTGTTCGAAGGGGTCGGCCTCGTTCAGGAAGTGCGCGATGGCCAGGCCCGCCGGGTCCTTGGCGCGTACCTCGCGCAGCCGTTCCGCGTTGGCCATGCGCTCGCCGGTGGCGGCGTAGACGATGCCGTCGGGGGTGAGGCCGGTGGCGGCCAGCAGTTCGGGGGCGAGGAAGGCGGCGCCGATGGCGGTCATGCCCGCGCCGTACGGGTACGCCTCGGTGGAGATCCGGCCGCCCTCGGCGCGGGTGTCGTCCATCAGCTGCATGACCTGGTCGCTGTGCAGCCGCGACGTCGAGGTGATGTGGCAGAAGTGCGCGTGTACGCCCGTCTCCGCCGCGGCGCGGGCGATCTCCTGCGCGCCGTCGATCACGACGTCCGGGAACTGCTCGACCAGGTCCCGGGCGTGCGTATAGGTGGGGCGGCCCGATTCGGCGGCCAGGCGGGATACGGCCAGGTACTCCTCCGGCCGGACCCGCGGCGCGTAGCCGACCACGACGCCGATTCCGAGGGCGCCGGCGGCCAGGTCGAGGCGGAGGAGTTCGAGCATCTCGTCGACCTGGGTCCCGGTGGCCTCGCCCTGCCAGGCGGGGTTGCCGAGCAGGCCGAGGGCGACGTGCATGCCGCCGCCGTGCGGGAGGCCGCCGACGGCCGCCATCCGGGCCTGGCACCACGACGCGGAGAAGCCGTAGTTGAGCGGACGGCCCTCGGCGGCGGCCTGGCGGTAGCCCTCGTCGACGGGCGAGAGGCCGGCCTCGAGATCGAGCGCGGTGGTGACGCCGTCCATGGCCTGGAGCCGGTGGCCGGCCACGTCGTGCGAGTGGCTGTGCATGTCGATGAAGCCGGGCGCGACCACGAGGCCGCGCACGTCGATGGTGCGCCGGCCGACCAGCGGGCGCGCGGACACGGCGGTGATGGTGCCGCCGGTCACCCCCACGTCGGCGAGTGCGTCGTGCCCGGTCTCGGGGTCGAGTACCCGACCACCGCGCAGCACGAGGTCGTGGATCTGGGACGGTGGCCCGGCGGTTCGCGTCATGGCCACACGCTAGGAAGCCACCGGGTGCGCGGCGTTGTCCGCAGCGCCGAAATCTCCCGCACGACTTCGTGGTCGGGTACAACGCGGGCCGAGGCGGCGGTGTGCCGGGCTCGGGGCCTGTCCGGTTGGATGGGACGGTCGAATGTTCGATTCAGTGGTTGCTTGATTCAGTGCGTGCTGTAACGTCTACGCGTGCATACGTACGAAGAGGACGGGCCGGCCGTCGTGGTGGACGCCGCCGCGCTGGCCCGGGTGGGGACCGCGCTCGCGGACGAGAGCCGACGCCGGTTGTTGCTGGCGCTGTTGGCGGCGCCCGCGTACCCGTCGGAACTGGCCGAGCGGCTGGGGCTGACCCGGGGGAACGTGTCCAACCACCTCTCACGCCTGCGGGACTGCGGGCTGGTACGCACGGTCCCGGTGGGCCGCCGAGTGCGGTACGAGCCGGCCGATCCCAAGCTGGCCCACGTCCTCGCCGACCTCGCGGCGCTTCTGCCTCCGGCGGAGGTGGAGCGGACGTCGGACGGGGCGCCGGGTCGAGACGGCTCTGATCTCTCGGATCATGCGGATCTCTCGGATCACTCGGATCACTCGGAACGCCGGGGTCGTCCGGTCGACGATGCCAACGATCCCCACGCCGCGGCGATACCCGCGGGGGTGCTCCGTGGCTGAGACGCACGATCCGAGCGCCCGCCGGGCCTTGTCCCGCCCGGGGCCATCCCGGACCGGCGCCCCCCTCGGACAGCTTCCGGGCCTGCTCGGCGTGGACGTTGTCGTGGGTCGGCTCGCCCCCTTGTTTGTTCAGATCGTTCCGCGGATCGCCCTACGCGCCGCCCCGAGTTCAGCCGAGGAGACGCCGATGTCGGTTCCGGTCGGGAAGGTTCCGTTGCCCGTGTTCGTCGGGGGATTCGACGACGGACGGCCGTTGTTCGCGGCTGCCGGTCGCTCGGAGTCTCGTGCCGGGTGGGCGGCATGACGGCGATTCGGGCTCAGGCTCAGGGTGCGGTGCAGCGGCGGTTGCGGACCTGGGCCGGGGCGATCATGGCGGCCTCCGGCGGGCTGTTGCTCGCGCTCGCGTTTCCGCCGGTCGGGTTGTGGCCCGCCGCGGCCGTCGGGCCGGCGCTGTTGTTGGCCGCCATTCGGCATCGGCGGGCCAAGGTGGCGTTCCGGCTCGGGACGCTGTTCGGGCTGACGTTCTTCATTCCGCTGCTGTGGTGGCTGACCAACCTGGGCGTACTGCCGTGGCTGGCGTTGAGCGCGGCCCAGGCGTTGTTGCTCGGGCTGCTGTGCTGCGCCGTGCCGACCTTCGCCCGGCTGCCCGGATGGCCGCTGTGGGCGGCCTGCTGGTGGGTGACCACGGAGGCGGTGCGCTCCCGCGTCCCGCTCGGCGGCTTTCCGTGGGGGCGGCTCGGCTTCAGTCAGGCGGACGCGCCGACCCTGGGCTGGGCCTCCGTGGCCGGCGCCCCCGGCGTGAGTGCCGTCGTCGCGCTGACCGCCGCCTTCCTGGCCGCGCTGCTCACCGCGCCCCGCGCGTACCGCGTCCGGTTCGGCGCGGGCCTCGTCGTGGCCGGCGCGCTCGCGTCGAGCGGGGTGTTCCTGCTGCCGAGTACGCACGGCGAGCGCACCGCGAAGGTGGCCGTCGTCCAGGGCAACGTGCCGCGCGCCCGCAACATGGAGGAGCAGGCCCGGGTCCAGCAGGTCGCGGAGAACCACATCGCCGCCACCCGCGAACTGGCCCGAGACATCAAGCTCGGCAAGGCCCCGCGGCCCGATCTGGTCCTGTGGCCCGAGAACGCCACCGACCGCGACCCGCGCACCGACGTCGGTCTGCGCGAGGGCATCTCGCTCGCCGCCCGCGAGGTCGGCGCGCCGATCGTGGTGGGCGCCATCCTCGACGCCTCCCACGACCGCATCCGCAACACGAGCCTGCTGTGGTTCCCCGACACCGGCCCGGGTCGCTACTACGCCAAGCAGCAGCTGGTGCCGTTCGGCGAGTACATCCCGCTGCGCGACCTGATCGGCGGCCTCGGCGACCTCCAGCTGATTCCGCGCGACTTCGTCGCCGGCTCCGGTCCGGTGCGCCTGGACGTCGGCCCGATCCACCTGGCCTCCTCGATCTGCTACGAGGTCGCCTACGACGGCCAGGTCCGCGGCGCGGTCCGCACCGGCGCCAACCTCCTCGCCGTACCCACCAACAACGCCACCTACATGCGCAACGGCAGCCTCGCCGAGCCGAAGCAGCAGTTGGCCATGTCCCGGCTGCGCGCCGTCGAACACGGCCGGTCGGTACTGGTCGCCTCCACCACCGGGATCAGCGCGGTCATCGCCCCCGACGGCACGATCGTGAAGTCCACGGATCCGTGGACGCGCACGGTGCTCAACGCGACCGTGCCGCTGCGCAGCGAGACCACCCTGGCCACACGCCTGGGCGAACTCCCCGAGGGCGGGCTGGTGTTGATCGCCGTGGCGACGATGGCCGAGGGAATCCGCCGCACCCGGCGCGACCGGCGCGACGCGACTCCCGCGGCGGCGACGGCCGGCGATGCCGCGCCGGTGACGGACGCCGGCGCCGACTCGGCGACCGTGCCCGCGCCCGACACCGCGTCGGTGCCCTCCGCCGCCGCCCCGGAGGGTGCGTCCGGGGAGCGCTGAACCCGCCGACGGCGCGGGGCGGGTGGTCTCTCGGTACGTCTTCGTACCGAGACCACCCGCCCCGCGCCGCGTTCCGCGCCCGCTACGGCGTGCAGTTCAGCGTGCCCGCGCGCAGTGCGTGGCCGCCGTCATTGTCGTCGTCGGACCAGACGACGGGCTTGTGGCCGGACACGCAGGCCGTCTGCGGGGCGATGGCGAAGCCCTCGTTGTTGTAGTTCGACAACCCCGTGGGGCGGTTGTACCCGGCGGTGATCGCGAACCGGCCCTGGGCGTCGATGCCGAGGGTGGTGCTGCGGCCCTGGCAGGTGTTGTCGCAGACCGCCCACAGCCGACCGCTCGCCGGCTCGAACTGCAGCTCCATTACCGCCGGGAAGCCGCTCGCGAAGGTGGCGACGCGGTGGTATCCGCCGCCGGTCCGGTCGAGCGCGTAGGCGTACACCGTGCCGTTGGCCTCCAGGCCGACGAAGAACAACCCGCTCCCGTGGTCGGGGTAGGCGGCCGGGTCGTAGGCCGCGCCGGTGTGTTCGTCCCGGAAGCCGTGTCCGGTGAGGAACGTGTCGGGGATCCAGGTGATGCCCTCCAGGCCGCTGTTGGCCTCCACCGCGGGCAGGTCGGCGGTCAGGTTCCACTCGGCGGTCGCGTTCAGTGCGCCGGCCGTGGAGGAGGTGTCGAAGCGGGCGATCTTCGGCCGGCTGACGCCGCTGTCGTCGTTGTCGCGCTCGGTGGCGACGAACAGGCCGTCGGGGGTGTAGGTCACGCCCTCCGCGTCGGGATCGCCGCTGCCGTTGCGGTAGTTCAGCGCCTTGCCCGAGGCCCAGCCGCCGGTCGGATCCGGGCGCCACTTGCCGCCGGTGTCCGGCACGAGGCGGTACAGCGTGCCCGGACCGTTCTTCACCGCCCACAACACGCCGGCGTCCTGGAAGGAGAGGCCGCTGAGGTTGGTGCCGAACACGTTGGAGCCGTCGGCGACGGTGACGGTGCTGCCGCCGGGCCAGCCGGCCCACGAGGTGGGGCACGAGTTCGGCGCGCCCTTGGTCGGCGCGACGGTGGTGGTGAACGAGCCGGTGCCGTCGGCGCAGCGGCCGTACGTCGTGGTGGCGTGCGCGGTCCACTTGTACGAGTCGACGAGGGTGGTGCCGCCGGGGCCGAACAGGCGGGCCGAGTCGGAGCTGCCGAGACCGAAGGACGACTCGACGTCGAGCGCAAGGTAGCCGCCGGCGGGCAGCGAGGTGCCGGCGGCGATCGGGTAGGTGTGCGCGTCGTCGCTGTCCTTGACGACCCACCCGGACAGGTCCGCCGCGGCCGAGCCGGTGTTGACCAACTCGACCCAGTCGCCCGGGGTGCCGCCGTTCGACTCGACCTCGTTGATCCGTACGACGGCCTGGCCGGCGGCCTGTGTCTGCGGCTGTATGTGTGCCTGTGTCTGCGGTTGTGTCTGCGGCTGTGTCTGCGCTTGTGCGGACGCCGGCGCGCCCGATAGTCCGAGGGCGACGAACGACAGTGCGGCTACGACGAGTTGCACTCTTCCAGGCAAACACTTTCGCACGATGGCCAGTCCTTTGCTCGGGGATCGGCGGCGAGCGGCGCACTCGCCTTCGGATCGAAGCATGGGGCACATCGGCGGCGGCGTGCTGAACACTTTACGAACGCCGTGCGAAGCACACCGGGCGGGCGTCCGGCGCGGCGGAGCCGGGGGCGGGCTCGGGGTGGCTTCGGGGTGGCTTGAGGGTGGCTTCGGAGCTGCGGGCCCGTCCTATGACCGTCCGTCACAAAACGGCGGCGTGGTTCGTCATAACGGTGATGGAGCGGGACCGCCCGGGCGTGGGGATGCACCCGGGCGGGCACGTCCCGGTCCGTTCCGAGTCCCTTCCCAGTCCGTTCCGATGGATGACCGCACCCGCCCGCCCCGGCGCCCGTGCGGGCGTCGACCCCGAGGAATCGATCATGCCCCTCACGACGAATCGACCACGATGACCGCGCCGCCAATTCCGCGCGTCTCCGCGTATTGGGCGCCGTGGGAGCACGCGTTGCACACGTTCCTGGCGCGGGTCCACGGCGATCGCCGGTTGCCCGCCCGATTCCTGCCGGCCGCGGTGGCCGAGCCGCCCGTGTCCGCGGTGGAGGCGATCACCGTCCACCTGCCCGTCACCCTCGAACGCCGCCTGGCCGCCCGGGCCGTGCGGCACGCGGTGGTCCTGTACGCGGTGCACCAGGGCGCCATCGCCGGCGGCCTGCACCGCCCGGACGGCACCTCGATCGGCGCCGCCTGCCGCGATCTGGCCCGACTGATCGCGCCCGACCACACCCTGGTGCAACGCCGCGAACGCACCCGCTTCGACGACGCGGTCGAGGCCGAGACCCTGGACGAACTGTCCACCCGCCTGCACCCGTTGATGGCCGAACTGGGCCGACGGCGGATCGCCCTGGACCACGTCCGCCTGGCCAAGGACCTGCTGTGGTGGGAAACCCCGGTCGGCCGCCGCTACACCCGAAACCGCTGGGAGGAGGACTTCCACGACCTGACCCCACAACTCCCGCACCTCGAGGGCTGATTACACCGCCTCGGCACGGGGACCCCCAACTCACTCGCCCACCGCCCGATGTCCCGCCCCGCCGCCCGGGGAGGCCGCCGGCATGATCGGGCCATGACTGTGATCGAGATCGTGCAGGGTGACATCACGCTCCAGGGCACGGACGCCATCGTGACCGCCGCGAACGAGTCGTTGCTGGGCGGCGGTGGTGTGGACGGGGCGATCCACCGGGCGGCGGGTCGACGGCTCGCGGCCGCGGGGGCCGAGATCGGGCCGTGCGATCCGGGCGACGCGATGGCGACGCCGGCCTTCGACCTGTATCCGCCGGTGCGCCACGTGATCCACACCGTGGGGCCGGTCTGGGAGGGCGGCGACTTCGGCGAGGCCGAGATCCTGGCCTCCTGCTACCGGCGCTGCCTTGAGGTCGCGGACGAACTGGGCGTGCGGAGTGTGGCGTTCCCGGCGATTGCGACCGGTGTGTATGGATTTCCGGCCGAGGAGGCCGCGCGGATCGCGGTTTCGACGATCGTGGGGGCGTCGAGCGCCGTCGAGCGGGTGCGGCTGGTGGCGTTCGATCGGGAAGGGCGGGACGTACTGGAGGCGGCGTTTGCCTCGGTCGGTGGGGCGTCCGCGTCCGGGCCCGCCGCCGGGCCCGCGTCCTAGATGAGTGGGCGGCGGCGGGTGGTTGTCGGCCAGGGGCGGTGGGGGAGTGGGGTGGGGTCTATCGCGAAGACGCTGCGGCCGGAGGTGGCTTCGCCGATGCCGCCGCGTTTGATGACGCGGTAGTGGATCTCGGCGCTGCTGCCCTCGCAGGCGCGTACTCGGTCCAAGGGGATCTGCGCGGAGCCGTCGCCCCGGGCCCGTTCGACGGTGAAGCGGGTCTCGAACGGCTCGACGCCGGAAGGTCGTGGGGTCCAGGTGACGACGACGGTGTCGCCGCTGTCGACCGGGACACCGTCGTACGGCACGGTGACGGTCGCGCCGCGCGCGTCGAGTCGGTCCAGGCTGATGTGTCCGTTGCTCGCCTCGGTGACGTCGGCGAAATCGAGCAACGGCGGGTATTCGCTGACGCATTCGACGACGGCGCCGGTGGGCGCCTCCAGGGTTCTGCCGTCCGGTTTGATCAGCCGGTAGGTCACCTGCACGGCCGCGCCCGCGCTCCAGCAGACCTTGGCGTGCGGGAGGGTGACGTAGACGGCGCCGACCCGCGCGACGGCGGTGTGTACCTCGAACGCCCCGACGAGGGTGGGGGATCGCGGCGCCCACGTCACCACGAGGCCGTCGCCGGGCCCGCACACCGCCGCCGGGGCGGTGATCCGTACGCTCAGGTCGCGCCGCCCGTGTCGATCGAGGTCGACACGATCGTCGACGGCGTCGCACACCTGCGGCGGTGCCAACAGCTCGCAAACGGACATGGTGAACGTCCCTTCCACGAACGAAGATCACACGTCGGCCACTTCGCAGCGTAACCAGGAAAGCATCCGGTAACACCTCGTTGCCGGAATGAAGATGCCAGGTCGAGATCTTGGGTGCGGTCAGGGCTTTGCCGGGTCGTCACACGCGTGTTCCCGTGCCTCAGGAGGGTTCGCGGGTTGGGCCGATGCCGGTGCCGGTGTTGTTGTCGACGTCGCTGTTGGCGCCGCGCGGTCGCGGGCGTCCAGCAGGGCGCGTTCGCGGCGGTCGGCGTTGAGGATCGCGCGGATGAGGTAGGTGAAGCCGAACGCGACCACCAGGAACGGGGTGAGTTCGACGATCGCGCCGAGCACCTTCACCTGTTCACCCCGCCGCTGCACGGTGCGCCGGGTTCGGGCGATTGTGGCCCCTCCCGGTACGTCTTCAGGAACTCGTCCAGACGCGGGTCGCCGACATCGGTCAGCGGCAGTTGTACGCCCCAGGCACTGGCCACCACCGGTGACGGGAGGTCCGGGACGGGACTCAGGATCACGTACGACGCCTTGGCCTTGGCCGTGAGCAGGGCGAGCTGGTCGGCGGGCAGGCCGGGGCGGTGGGTGAGCCATACCGCGCCGTGTTCGAGCGAGTGCACCGCGTTGCGGGCCGGGACGGGTTGGGCGTATGTACCGCAGTTCAGCCACGCCGGATCGTGTTGTCCCCCGACGGGCGGCACCTGTTCGTAGCGGATCTCCCGCTTGGCCTCGTGGCCCTGGGACGCGGTGTAGGTGGTGACTCCCCGGATCGGGGAGGAGATCCCGGAGGTGGCCTTCACCTCGGCGACGAGCGCGCCGCCGCTCGAACCAGCCTTGTCCGCGCGGTTGTTCGCGTCGTCGTCGCTCCGCGATACGACGATGGCCAGGGCCGCGACCACGCCGGTGGCAAGCAGGGTCACGACGCCCCTGACCGCGAGGGTTCGGCGGCGCTGCGCCCGGCGCTGCCGGTCGCGTTCGGAGGCGACACGACGGCGGGTCTCGGCCATTTTGGCGGATCGTTCGGCTTTCGACTGCTTTTTGGATGGCTTGTCGGAGTACTTGTCGGGTTGGTTCCCCGGCTGGTTTCCCGGTTGGTTCCCCGCTTGGTTCGGCTCGCTCGGCTTGTTCTTGTCGGCTGCGGACGGGTGGGTCCGGTCCTGCTGGTCCATGGGTGTCCCTCGGGCGTCTCGGTGACATCGACGACGGATCCCGCTCGCCGGGGCGCGCCGGTGTCGCGGCGCGGACGAGTCGGGTGGTCGTGGTCAGGTCCGACTGACGCACAACTCCCGGGTGTCGGGCGGATCCCGGGGGACGGTCGAGGACGGGACGACGCGGAGAGTCGCGTGCGGCGCCGTGGTGTCGAGATCGGCGGGGGTGGGGGACGATTGGGGCGGGACGAGCGGGCTGCCGGTCAGTACGGCCACGCAATGGCGGTCCCCGGGGCGGCAGTCGGCGCCGAGCGCGCCGTGCGGGGAGCCCGGATCCGGGTGTCCGGCCGGTGCGGCGGCCATCGCGGCGGGGGCGCCGAGCGCCGGGATCGGCGCGGCGGTCGCCTCGTTCGCGCCGGATGTCCCGACCGAGCCGACCGTCGCGCACGCCATGAGCAGGAGCAACAGCAACGGGATCACCCGACGAAGCCCACGGCCACGGGTGCGGCCACGGCCGCGTCCACGGGTCCGGCCGGCGAAATCCCCTGCGGAGAACCGCCCTGCGGCAGACGAACGACCCACGCGGACCCCTCCGTCCCGAATCGCGACTGCTGCTCGATCGAGCGGCCAGCCTACCTCCTACGCATCGTAGGAGATGTGGCGGCGCCCCCGTCTCGGCGGAGTCGTGGCGTTCGGTCGCGGCTCCGGGATTCGCCCTACGATGTGCGCATGAGTACGGGCGAACGACACGCAGGTGCCTCGATGACGCGGGAGTCGGCCGCCGCTGAACGCCTGGAGGTCGCCGCTTCGGTCCTGGCCCTGCTCGCGGACCGTACCCGGCTCGCCCTGCTCGACCGGCTCGGCCGGGGTGAGGCCGACGTCACGACGCTGACCCGGGACTGCGCCGCGCCGCGCCCCTCCGTCAGCCAGCACCTCGCCAAGCTGCGGCTGGCCGGCCTCGTCACGGCCCGCAAGGACGGGCGCCGCGTCGTCTATTCGCTGCGCCACGGCCATCTGCGGCGGCTGGTGGACGAGGCGCTCCAGGTGGCCGACCACACGATCGGCGAACTGCCGCCGCACGACTGACGCGTGTGGGGCCTCGGGCCTCCGGTGGGACTCGTGATGATCAACGCGTGCATGTGTACGCACATGATGAGTACGCTGGTCTCGCTCCTCGACGCCGCCGAACGGGACGAGGTCGATGCCGATGCTTGCCGTATTGCGAAATCGCACCTATCGCCGTCTGTTCAGCGCGCAGGTCGTCGCGCTCGTGGGTACCGGGCTGGCCACGGTCGCACTGAGCCTGCTCGCCTACGACATCGCGGGAGCCGACGCCTCCGCCGTACTGGGCACGGCGCTCGCGATCAAGATGGTCGCGTACGTCGTCGTCTCACCCGTCGCCGGCGCGCTCGCGCATCGGGTCTCCCGCCGTGGCCTGCTGGTCGCGATGGACCTCGTCCGTGCCTTCGTCGCGCTCGCGCTGCCGTTCGTCACCCAGGTGTGGCAGATCTACGTGCTGATCCTGCTGCTCCAGGGCGCGTCGGCGATCTTCACGCCCACGTTCCAGGCCGGCATCCCCGAACTCCTGCCCGAGGAAGGCGAGTACACGGCGGCCCTATCGATGTCTCGGTTCGCCTACGACCTGGAGAGCCTGTTCAGCCCGGCGTTGGCCGCGCTGCTGCTCGAACTGGTCTCCTACCACTGGCTGTTCGCCGGTACGACAGTGGGCTTCGTCGCCTCGGCCACCCTGGTCGTCTCGGTCGTGTTGCCTCGGCCGGCGCCGGTGGAGCGGGCCGAGGGTGTGCGGGGTCGGTATGCGCAAGCGGGCCTCGGGTTCCGGCTGTTCCGGGAGACGCCGGGGCTACGGGCGCTGTTGGCGCTCGATCTGGCGGTCGCGGCGGCGAGTGCGATCGTCTTCGTGAATACGGTCGTTCTGGTTCGGGAGCACTTCGGGCGGAGCGCGGGTGCGGTGTCGCTGGCCCTGGGCGCGTATGGCGGGGGTTCGATGGTGGCGGCCCTGCTGCTGCCGCGCCTGCTGCGCCGTTTTGCGGATCGGGGCGTGATGTCGGCCTCGGCCTGCGCGCTTCCGGTCGTACTGGCCGCCGTCGCGGGGGTCACGGCGGCGGCGCCGAACACGCGATCGTGGGTGCTGCTGCTGGTCGCGTGGGCGGCGATCGGCGCGGCGTGTTCGCTGGTGCTCACCCCGGCCGGGCGGGTGATTCGGCGGTCGGCGGGGGCCGCGGACCTGCCCGCCGCGTTCGCCGCCCAGTTCTCCCTGTCCCACGGGTGCTGGCTGGTCACCTATCCGCTCGCCGGATGGTTGGCGGCGGGTGCGGGTATGCCGGTCGCCGCGATGGTGCTGGGCGGCATCGCCCTGGCGGGGGTGGTCGGTGCGGCGGCGTGTCGGCCCCGTCGTGGAGGTACCGAACTCGTGCACGTGCACTGCGACTTGCCCGCCGACCACCCGCACCTGGCCGATGCCGTGCCGTCGGCCGACGGGTGGCGACACCGGCACGCGTATGTGATCGACCGGCATCACCACGTCCGGCCCGACGCGCTGTCGGAGCGGGCCTGAGGGGGCTCGGTCAGTGGTACGCGTGTACGACCGCGTGGCCCTTGCCGCGGGCGATCAGCCAGCGGTTGACCGGGACGGTGATCACGAAGGCGACGGCGAACGACAGCGCGAGACTGGCCCAGAAGAGCGGGTCACCGAGTCCGGCGTGCATCGCGCCGGGCACGAGCATCATGACGCTGTTGTCCATCACCTCCATGACGATGATCGACACGGTGTCGGCGGCGAGCGCGACCTTGAGGGCCTGGCGCAGATCGACGCCCGCGTGTAGGACACCGCGCATGGTGAGGCCGTATCCGAAGACGAACGCCAGGATGATGGCGGTGATGATCGTGGCGGGGTTCGACCAGCCGAGGGCGGTGCCGATGATCATGCCCAGGACCTCGCCGATCGCGCAGCCGGTCAGGCAGTGCAGCGTGGCCGCGGCCGCCATTTTCCAGGAGGCGGGGTCGTGGTCCGGGTGGTCCGCGTGGTCCGCGTGGTTGGTGTGGCTGTCGTGGCTTCCGTGGTCCTCGTGACCCCCGTGGTGCTTTTCGTGACTCCCGTGGTTTGCGTGCTCCCCGTGCTCCCCGTGGTTGTTGCCGTCGTCGCCGTGGCCGCCGTGGGGGTGCTCGGAGTGGTGGTGTTCCGAGTGGTCGTGTCCGGCGGGTGATTCGTGGTGTGTGGTCATGAATGTCTCTCCCGTGTGTACTTGCGGCGCGACAGCGCCCGGCGAGTTTACGGGCCGGGGGTATGCATGACCAGAAGATCATTTCATCGGACCCCATTGGTCGATGTGTTGCTCCTGGGCCTAGTCTGGATACCAACGTGGGGTATGGGCGACGCGAGGCGGAGGGTGGGTACGTGGCGGCGCGGACGGCGGGACCGGTGGCACGCGCGCCGCGTGGCATCGACCGCGTCCTCGTGCGTGGCCTGCTCCTCCTGCTGCTGACCCTCGGCGTGATGGGCATGCACACGCTTGGCCATCCGGCGTCGGCGGCTGCGACGGGATCGGCGACCGAGGCCGCGGATGCGGTCGGTGCGGGCCGCGGCGTGATGGAGCCGATGGCGCCCGGCCATCACGGCGGTTGCCCGGACGGCGGCTGCTCCACAGACGGCGGCTCGCACCATGGCTCCGACCCGACCACGATCTGTCTGGCCGTGCTGCTCGCCGGCCTCGGCGTCGTGGTGGCCGCCCTGGCCGTACTCGCCCTGCGTCGCGCCCGGACCCGGCGCCGACGTCGGCCTCGGGCCCGACTGGCGGCGTTCGTACTGGGATTGCCGCCGCCGCGGACACCCGATCTCGCCCTCCTGCGAGTACTGCGCATATAGGCCGACGCCCGGTCCCGGGCCACGGCCGGGGACTTCGCGCCCTGTTCCGCATCGCCGAGCCCGCCGTACGGGCGGGCCGCGCACTCCCAGGAGAAGCACGACCATGAAGCGATTCACCCGTACCCGCACCCGTACCCTCGCGCTGACCGCCGCCGTGATGTCCGGTGCGCTCGTCCTCGCCGCGTGCGGTAGCGACGACAAGGACAAGTCCTCGGCGAAGGCGTCCACTTCGGCGTCCGCCCCGGCTGCGGCGTCCGCCTCCGCCTCGGCGTCCGCCCCGGGCGCGTCGGCGGGTGCGTTCAACGACGCGGATGTGATGTTCGCGCAGATGATGATTCCGCATCACGAGCAGGCCGTGGAGATGGCCAAGGAGGCGCCGGCCAAGGGGGCCGACACCGAGGTGAAGAAGCTCGCCGCGACGATCGAGGCGGCGCAGGCCCCGGAGATCAAGCTGATGAAGGGCTGGCTCACCACGTGGGGCAAGCCGACCTCGGCTCCGGGTGGCATGAACCATGGCGGCGGCATGATGTCCGAGGCGGACATGACCGCGTTCAAGGCGTCCACCGGCGCCGACTTCGACCGGCGGTTCCTGACCATGATGATCGAACACCACAACGGGGCGATCACCATGGCGGAGACGGAACTCGCCCAGGGCGTCGATCCCGCCGCGCGCAAGTTGGCCGAGCAGATCAAGAGTTCGCAGGCGGCCGAGGTGCAGCAGATGCGGCAAATGCTCACCGCCATGGGCGGTAGCACCCCGAGTTCGCCGTCGATGCCCGGCATGAACCACTAGCCGGCTCCGAACCCCGCCGCCGTCTCTCCGCCGCCGAATTCCCGCGCGGCGAGGGGCGGCGGCTCCTCGTGGCGTGCGACGTCGGCGGCGGCGCCGATCGTCACACGGCGATGCGGTCGGCCGTGCCGGGATCGATGCCGTCGGCCGGGGCGGACGCACAGTGGTGGGCCCCTGCGGCGTGCCCGAGCGGCGCCAACGCGAGCAGGGCGGGACCGGTGAGCAGGACGACGGCCAGCGCCATCGCCGCCGCGAGGCGCACGCGTCCCAACGGCGCGTCGGCACGGGCGAGTCGGCGTACCCGATGCAGCGCGGACACCCCACCGGCGCCGAGCCCGCGCGCGGTGGTCTCGGGCGTGGTGGCCTCGGGCGCGGCCACCACGACAACCGCCTCGGCCAGCGCCCGCCGGCCATGACGGCGCGCGGCCGCGTCATCCGCCGCCAGTTCGATCAGCAACGTGATCTCGGCGCGGGCACGGCGAAACAGCGGCGGGAACGGCAGGGCGCGCTGAAGCCCGGCGGCCAACCCGAGGGCAAGATGGTGCCGTTGGCGGATGTGGGCATGCTCGTGGGCGAGGGCCGCCCGCAGCTGACGCGACGTCAGCGCCGCCACCGCCGCCGAGGTCAACACGACCGTCGGCCGGCGCCCCGGCAGGCAGTACACCACGGGCTCGGCAAACGGAACGACAAGCGCCCCGAACGGCCCGGCCGGACACCCCAGCAGCCGCAACCGCTCACGATGCGCCCGCCGATCCCGCGCCGCCGCCACAAGCTCATACCCGACATTGCCCACGACCCACAGACTCACCCCACCGGCACCAACCGCACCCACAACCGGCGCTCCGGCAACCCCCGACCACCCGTAATGCCCACGCAAGCCGGCCGCACAAACCCCGAACAGCTCCCCAACGGCCCCACCCACCGCCCCGACCGGCACCACCATCACAGCCCCGACCAGCACCAATGCGCCCAAGGCCGAAAGACTGCCCACCTGCCACAACACAATCCCAACCCGCGGCGCCCGCTCGACCCACCGCCCCACCGACAACAACCAGGGCAGCCCAAAACTCACCCCCAGCCCATACCCGAAGAGCCCCAAGAGCAGAGCCCCCACACCCACCCCCAACGGTCACCCAGTCCAATCGACCCCCGAACCCTAACCACCACCCCGCCAACCGCCTCCGCCCCCGACCACAGCCACGCGACCCCTCAGGGCGGGCGCCGGTCACCCGTCGGGGCTGACGAGACGGGGGTGCGTTGCTCGGCGGGTCCGCCAGCGGCGGGGAGGGCGGGCGGCCGGGCGGGTCCGCCGACGCGCTTTCTGGGTGAGTCGGGTGTCTTCGACGGGCGTTGCGCTCGTGGTCGCGGAGGGCCGGTCCGGGGCGGGGCAGAGTCGCCGGGTCGGTCGCCGCCGGCGTGCGGGGCTCCGAGACTCCGGCCTCCCGACGAGGCGGGCGTGTGGCTCGGCGGAAAACCGGCCGGCAGCGGCGGGGAGGGCGGGGGGCCGGGTTGGGTTCGCCGACGCGCTTTCTGGGTGAGTCGGGTGTCTTCGGCGGGCGTTGCGCTTGTGGTTGCGGAGGGCCGGTCCGGGGTGGGTCAGAGTCGCCGGGTCGGTCGCCGCCGGCGTGCGGGGCTCCGAGACTCCGGCCTCCCGACGAGGCGGGCGTGTGGCTCGGCGGAAAACCGGCCGGCAGCGGCGGGGAGGGCGGGGGGCCGGGTTGGGTTCGCCGACGCGCTTTCTGGGTGAGTCGGGTGTCTTCGGCGGGCGTTGCGCTTGTGGTTGCGGAGGGCCGGTCCGGGGTGGGTCAGAGTCGCCGGGTCGGCCGCCGCCGGCGTGCGGGGCTCCGAGACTCCGGCCTCCCGACGAGGCGGGCGTGTGGCTCGGCGAAAACCGGCCGGCAGCGGGGAGGGGGAGGGCCCTCGGGTCGAGTCTGCTGACGAGCCTTCCCGGGTAAGTCGGTTGCCTTCGGCGGGCGTTGCGCTTGTGGTTGCGGAGGGCCGGTCCGGGGCCGGTCAGAGTCGGTGGTGGGCCGCCGCCGGCGTGCGGGGCTCCGAAGCCCGGCGCTCCCGACGAGACGGGCGCTTTGCTCGGCGAAAACCGGCCGGCAGCGGCGGGGAGGGTGGTTGGTCGGGTTGGGGTCGCCGGGGGCCTTCCCGGGTGGGTTGCGTGTCTTCGACGAGGGTCGCGTTTGTGCTTGCGGAGGCCCGGTCCGGGCGGGTCAGAGTCGCCGGGTCGGTCGCCGCCGGCGTGCGGGGCTCCAAGACTCCGGCATCTCGGCGAGGCGGGCGTGTTGCTTGGCGAAAACCGGCTGGCAGCGGGGGCAGAAGGGTGGTCGGGTTGGGTTGCCCGGGCGGCCTTCCCGAGTGGGTCGGGCGTTTCCGGCGGGCGTTGCGCTGTTGGTTGCGGGTGGCTGGTGCGTGGCGGGTCAGAGTCGGTGGTGGGCCGCCGCCGGCGTGCGGGGCTCCAAGACTTCGGGGCGTCTGGCGGGGCGGGTGTGTTGCTCGGTGGAACACCGGCCGGCAGTGGGGGAGCGGGAGGGTGGCCGGGTCGGGTTCTCCTGGGGCCTTCCCGGGTGGGTCGGGGTGCTTCGGGGCGTTTGGAGGGCAGTTGGGGTTCGGAACCGGATCGCGGTGGGCGGTTGTGGGCTTCGAGCTTCGGTGACCTGCGGTTTTGCGGGGTCGGGGCGGAAAGTCGGGTCTCGAGTGCCGGTTTCGTGCGCTTCGACCTGCGCAACGCCGGTGTGAAGGCCGAAACTGCGTAGTGAGAGTCGGTTGCGCGTGCTGCGAACTCTCGAAAGCCGTCGAGGAGACCGAAAGTGCCCAGGGAGGGCCGAAGCCGGATCCCGAGACGCTCCAGACGGCTTCCCTTCGCGCTGACCTGCGGTTTTCTCTCGCGCAGAGGCTCCAGCACTCCACTCGATCCGGTTTCGTGAACCGCCGTCACCCACACGCCCACTGCGCACCGAAACCAGCCGGCCCACTCGGGAAGGTTGCCTGGAGGACTCGACCCGAGCCTCCTCCTGCCCGCCGTTGCCGGCCGGGTTTCGGTGAGCAGCTCGCTTGTCTCGTCGAGAGCCCGGGTCTTGGAGCCCCGCACGCCGGCGGCGGCCCGCCCGGCGACTCTGGCCGGCCCCGCACCGGCCACCCGGAACCACAAGCGCAACGCCTGCCGGGAACGCCCGGCCCACTCGGGAAGGTTGCCTGGAGGACTCGACCCGAGCCTCCTCCTGCCCGCCGTTGCCGGCCGGGTTTCGGTGAGCAGCTCGCTTGTCTCGTCGAGAGCTTCGGGTCTCGGAGCCCCGCACGCCGGCGGCGGCCGACCCGGCGACTCTGACCAGCTCCGGATCGGCCCTGCGCAACCACAGGCGCAACGCCCGCCGAAGAGGCGCGGCCCACTCGGGAGGGCTCCCCGGCGGACTCGACCCGAGCGTCCTCCTGCCCGCTGCTGCCGGCCGGATTTCGCCGAGCAACACGGCTGTCTCGCCAGACGCTCCGAAGTCTTGGAGCCCCGCACGCTGGCGGCGGCCGATCCGGCGACTCTGGCCAGCTCCGGAACGGGCCTGCGCAACCACAAGCGCAACGCCCGCCGGAAACACCCGACCCATTCAGGAAGGCACCCCGGGCAACCCAACCCGACCAACCCTTCTGCTCCCCCGCTGCCAGCCGGTCTTCCGCCGAGCAACACACCCACCTCGTCGGGAACTCCGGGCCTCGGAGCCCCGCACGCCGGCGGCGGCCCACCACCGACTCTGACCCGCCCCGGACCAGCCACCCGCAACCACAAGCGCAATGCCCGCCGGAAACACCCACCCCACTCGGGACGTCCCCCCGGCGGACTCGACCTGAGCCTCCTCCTGCCCCCGTTGCCGGCCGGTTTTCGGTGAGCAGTTCGGCTGTCTCATCGGGAGGCTTCAGTCTCGGAGCCCCGCACGCCGGCGGCGGCCGACCCGGTGACTCTGACCGGCCCCGGACCGGCCTGCGCAGCCACAGGCGCAACGGTTGCCGGAGATAGCCGACTTACCCGGGGAGGCGCGTCGGCGGACCCGAACCGCCGTCGCGCTTCCCGGCGGGCAACGCAGCACTCTCGTTGGGAGCCCGGGGCCTCGGAGTCCCGCGCGCCGGGGGCGTCCCGGCGGACCACGGCTCGGGGTGGCTGCGCATCCCTCGTGTTTCTGGGGGTCGGTAGGCTGGGGGTGTGTGGGGGTTGGGGAGTCTTGAGGGTGAGGCCATGGACGTGGTTTGGTCCATGGGGCGGCCCGTCGTGGTGCATGACGTTGTTGCGGCGTTGAATGAGCGTCGGGAGAAGGAACTTGCCTACACGACGGTCATGACGGTGCTCAACAAGCTCGTTGCCAAAGGGTGGCTCGAGCGTCGGCTTTCGGGGCGTGTGGGTACCTACATGCCGGTTGAGGATAAGGACGCCTATACCGCGCGGATCATGGCCGAAACGCTTGCCGATAGTCAGGACCGGGCGGCGGCCTTGTTGGGCTTTGTGGAGCGGCTCGATCCGGTGGAATCGGCAGCTCTGCGTGCGGCGTTGAGGCGGGTTGGGGACTCCGGAGCGGTGGAGTGAGGTACGCTTGGCGCCGAGTGTGACGTGCCTTGGGTGGGGTTTATTACTACGCTGCATAGTAATAGGGTTGGCGGTGCCGTTGAGGTGCCGCCCCGGCGGTGTCTGCTTTGTGTGGGCGGCCGGACCGGAGGAGTGCGGCGTTTATGGGTGTGCATGCCAGATCTCGGCCTCGGGTTGCTCGGCGGGTCGGGGTTTCGATTGTTTCCTCGGCGGCGGTTGGGGTGATGGTGTTTGCCGCTTCGCCCGTGCAGGCCGAGCCGCAGCCGACGCTGCGGCAGGCCAAGGAGCAGGTCGACGCGCTGCACGAGGAGGCGGAGGCCGCGACCGAGAGTTACAACGGTGCGGCCGATGCGAATCGTAAGGCGCAGGAGCAAGTCGCCGTGTTGCAGCAGCGGTTGGCCGACAAGCAGGCCGCGCTTGCCCGTCAGCGGGAGATGCTCGGAGGCATCGCGTCGGCGGAGTATCGCGGTGGTGGCGTCGATCCGAGCCTGCGGCTGTTGATGACCGATGACCCCCGGGGATTCCTGAACCGGATCTCCCTCGATCGCCAACTGAGCGCGCGGCAGCAGGAGGCGCTGGGTCTCGTGCAGCGTCAGCGGCGCGAACTCGACCAGGAACGCCGGGAAGTCGCCGAGCGGATGGCGGAACTCGACCGTACGCAGCGGGAGATGACGGCGCGCAAGCAAACCGTCGAGGCCAAGCTGCGCCAGGCGCAGGACGTCGTCAACCGGCTGTCCGGCGCCGACCGGGAGCGGTTGCGCCGGGAGGAGCAGGCGGAACGTGACGGCAAGGCCCGTGAGGCCGCCGCGGCGAAGCGGCAGTACGCGACGGCGTCCCCGGCGACGTCGGACCGGGCAGCCGCCGCGGTACGGGCCGCTTACGCGCAGCTCGGCAAGCCGTACCGCTGGGCCGCCACCGGCCCCGACTCGTTCGACTGTTCGGGGCTGACCCAGTTCGTCTGGCGGACGGCGAACGTCTCGCTGCCGCGCACGTCCCAGGAGCAGGTCCGGGTGGGCAGGCCCGTCGCCAAGTCCGAACTCCAGCCCGGGGACCTGGTCTTCTTCTACTCGGACCTGCACCACGTCGGCATCTACATCGGCGGCGGCAAGATGATCCATGCCCCCAAGCCCGGCTCGAACGTCGAGATCCTGTCCATCGACGTGCGCGGCATGCCGTACATGACGGCCATCCGCCCATAACGCCGCCCTCGCTCAGTTCGGGGTCGGGGTCGTGGTGGCGTCGCTGTCGTCGACCCGGCGGACCTCCGGGGCGGGCCACTCCTCGAGGGAGTAGCAGACGGCGAAGTCGTCCACGTCCATCCAGCCCACGGCATGGCGTGGGTCGTCCTCAGCGTCGGCGATCAGGATCGCCGACGTGCCGTCGCGCGGATGGGTGCCGTGCGCGTGTCGGACGCCGAGGACCAGGACCAGGTGCGGCGAGAAGTCGGCGTTCGGCTCGAACTCCTCCCGTAGTCGCCAGGTTTGGCCCGGCGCGGCGATCAGCCACGGCGAGAGGTCGGCGACACGGTCGCAGGCCACCCGGGTGGCCGCGGCCGGGTCGAGGTGGTCGTCGGTGATCAGGGCGTCGATCCAGGCGTTGACGAGAGCTCCGGCGCCGAAGGCTCCGAGGAGATGGTCGATGCGCTTGTCGTTGGGGTTCATTGTCAGAACCCACGAGTGTGGACGGGGTATTGGTTCTCATCGGATCGGTTGGGGGTGGGATCGGGATTCTGATGGGTGGTACGAGTGGTGTACATGAGGCTCGGCGCTTCCTGTGGGGTCGGTCGACGGCGGGTGGACCGCCGGGCGGACGATCGTGGACGTCCTCCGTGGGTGTGAACCGGAACGGACGCCCGGGTATGCCGGGGTGGGGCGACACGATGGTGCGGATGCCGTCCGCGTGTGGTTCGCGCGCGGTCCGGGTGCGACCGGCGCGCGCCCCGCGTGCGGGTGCGGCGGCGACGTACGGCCCGATCGCGAGCGGTTTGTGCCGCCCCGGCCGCGTTTGGCCGGCCGCCGCGGTCACAGCGGCCACCCATGGTCGTGCATGGTTCGCCCATGAGTACGCAATACGAGGCGATTTGCTGATTTACCTGACGAACTGCCCACGGTGGTGTCAAGCTTGAGGGTCCGGGTGGAGGAATACCGACGACTTGGCGGGGGATCCGATGGGTGAGTGGGGGCAGGGCGTGGAAATCGGTGGGATCCGGCCGGTGGCGAGCGAGGACGGTGCCGGCGTGGGCGCCGGTACGCAGTCCGCCGAGCGGGCGTGATCCCGGAACCGCGGGGGGCCGAGGTCCTTCACTCGACCCCCGCCCGAGACGCCGCCCCCGAGACCGCCCCCGACGCCGGCTCGATCCCGGCGAGCCGCGCCGCGCGTTCGGCCGGCAACGGCGCCGGTCACGCCGACGACGTGCCCGCGCCCGCGCCGCCCCGCCGTCGACTGCTCCAGGTGCTCACCCTGGCCGAGTTGGGCCTCGAACGCCTCGACCGCCAAGGCCCCCTCCCGGAGCCGGCGGCCCGCCCCGACCCCGACCGCAGCGCCACCGAGCAGTTCGTCGTGGAGACCGCCCGCCTCGTGCTGATCGCCGACCGGATCCCGCACCCCGCGCCGGAGATCCGATCCGCGCTCCACCGCATCGCGACCCTGCTGGCCCCACTCGCCCGCACCCCCGAGCGCACCGCGCTGCTCGTCCGACACCCGCGCACCGCAGTGCCGCTCGGCATCACGCATCTGGCGCTGGAGCAACTCGGTATCCTTGACTCCCACTTCGCGGCCACGCTGCGTCGTGCCTTCGCCACCGGCCAGGTCGACGCCGTCGAACGGCCGCCGCACCGCCGCCTCGAGTCGGCCTGGCTGCGTGCCCAGTGCGGCGGCGAACCGGTCGACCACACCGCGTACCGCCAGGGTTCGATCCTGGCCGCACACCCGCACCCGCTGTACATGAGCCTCGCCGACGTGCACGCGCTCACGCACACCCTGTTCCACCTCACCGACTTCGGCCGCCGCGAACTCCCCGACGAAGCCGACCCGATCGAGTTGCGCCGCATCCTCAACGCCTGCCTGCTCTGGCAAGTCTTCGAGGAAAACGCGGACCTGGTGGCGGAGTTGCTGACCGCCGCGCTGCTCCTGCCGGGTCCGGTGTCGCGCACCGCGCTGCTGTGTCGGGACGCCCTCGACGCGTTGTGGACCGAGGTGGGGTTCCTGCCCGGCCCCGGCCCCGGTTCCAGCCACGGCCCCGATCCCGACCGGCAGCCGACGCTCTTCGGCACGCCCACCGGCTCGGAACGCGAGACCTACGCCTTCCGGCACGACTTCCACACGATGTACGCCGCCGGCCTCATGCACGCGGTGGCCCTCGCCCGCGCGCCGCACGACGTGTGGGCGCGGCCCGGGGCGCCGGCCGACCAGACGGGGGTCGGCGTGTATTCGGACCGATGGCCGCTGTGGATCCGCCTCGTCACCCGCGACGGACCGGGCCTGCCCGTCGCGTCGGCCGCCGAGGCGGCGATCATCCGGGCCGGCCGCAACGGCGCGTACGCCGAGATGGAGAACGCCCTCCTGTCGGCCCCCGCACACGGCGTCTCCCCGCTCACCGTCGCCCACGCCCGCGACCTGCTCGACCGCCACCTCACCAGCGACCGACCCGACCGACCCGACATCGACGCGCGGAGATGACGACCCGCGTCCCCGCCGAAGCCGAAGCCGAAGCCGAAGCCGAAGCCGGAGCCGGAGCCGGAGCCGGAGCCGAAGCCCAGGCCCAAACCCGAGCCCGCGCCGCTCCGGCACAGCCGCTACCTCACCACCGGCCCCGCGTCCGTCGGTGATTCCGCCGTCGTGGTGGCGTCGTGTGCGCGCGCCAGCGCTTCGACCGGGAGCGGTTTCACGGGTGGGCGGGCGGTGAAGGCGCCGATCGTCTCCCTTGGCAAGCCGGTTTCCCGGTGCAGGAGTTCGAGCAGTGCAGGGCCGCACATCCGGCCCTGGCAGGGGCCCATGCCGGCGCGGGTGATCAGTTTGACCGCGTCGGCGGTATCCAGGCCCGGGTTGTCCGCGAGCGTGCGGCGGACCTCGCCGAAGGTGATCTCCTCGCAGCGGCACAGCACGGTGTCGTCGTCGGCGAGCGCGTGCAGCCCGGCCCGGTGCGGCGCGCACGTGTGGTCCAGGAACGCCGCCATCCGCCCGGTGGCGGCCAACTCGCCCTCGATGGACCGCAGTTCCCGGTCGTATGGGGCGGATTCGAGCAGGCCCAGGCTGCGGACGATGTCGAGGCCCGCGCGGCGTCCGGTGGCCACGGCGTGTTCGGCGCCGGCCACGCCCGTGAGTTCGCCGGCCGCCCAGATGTGCGGCAGCGACGTGCGCATCGCGTCGTCGTGGTCGAGCACCCAGCCGCCGGCCGGACCGTTCCAGTGCGCCGCGCAGCCCGCCTGGCGGGCCAGTTCGGTGGAGGGGACGAAGCCGTAGCCGGTGCCCACGGTGTCGCAGCCGACGGTGCGGGCGCTGCCCGGGACCGGGCGCCAGTCCTGGTCGACGCGGGCCAACACGGCGGCGGTGACGTGCTGTTCGCCCTCGGCCCGCAGGAGCAGGGTGCGGGTGTGCACCGGTACGCCCGCCCGACGCAGTGTGCGCAGCGCGGCCAGGCCCTCGGCGACCTTGGCCCGGTTGCCGGGCAGCGCGGCGACGGCGCGGATCAGGTCGGCGGGGGCGGGCAGGTGCTGGGCGAAGGCGACTTCGGCCACGTCCGCGCCCGCGCGCACCAGTTGCGCGGCGGCGATCAGCAGCAGGGGGTGTGCGCCGGCCAGCACGATCCGCCGACCGGCGAGCGTGCGGTGGCCCTTGAGCAGGGCCTGGATGCCGCCGACGGTGAGAAAGCCGGGGAGGGTCCAGCCCGGGAGCGGCACCGGCAGGTCGTAGGCGCCGGCGGTGAGCAACAGGGCGCGTGGCAGCAGGACTTCCACCCCCTCGGGACCGTGCACCGCGACTCGGGGTCCGGCCGGGACGGGGGTGCCGGGCGGCGCCGCCCAGCCGTCGGGCGCGGTGCGGGTGGCGAACACGCCCCAGGCGGTGGTGCGGTGGGCGAAGTCGATGCCCGGATGCGCGGCGGCGCGGGTGAGCAGCGCGCGGCCGGCCGCGTACGCGGGGGCGGAGAGCGGGTCCGGGCCGGGGTTGCCCGGGTCGGGGCGGCGCCAGATCTGGCCGCCGGGGCGCGGCTGTTCGTCGACGACCAGGACCCGGGCGCCGTGCGTGGCGGCGGTGACGGCGGCGGCCAGCCCGGCGGGGCCGGCGCCGACGACGAGCAGGTCGGGGGTGGTGGTGTTCATCGGGCTTCCTCGCCGGTGGTGTCCACGGTCATGCCGGCGCGTACGGGTTCCTGGCAGGAGCGGATCAGGGGCGCGCCGTCGACGGTGACGGTGCATTCGAAGCACACGCCCATTCCGCAGTAGGCCGAGCGCGGCCGGCCGGCGCGGTCGTGCCGGGTGACGGGTTCGTCGATCGCGATCAGCGCGGCGGCGAGCGAGCGACCGCCCGGCACTTCGCGCGGGACGCCGTCGAGGGTGATGGTCACCTGCCCCGGACGGCCGGAGGGGGAGTGGTCAGACAAAGTTCAACGCTCCGAACCGTGCGGGGGAGTAGTCGTCCAGGGGCAGGGCGGTACTTCCGGTCAGGATCTGTTCGGCGAGCAGGCGGCTGTAGGTGGGGCCGAGGGTGAAGCCGGATCCGCCGGTGGCGACGAACAGGTCGGGGCGGCGCGGAACGGCGCCGAGCAGCGGGAGTTGGTCGGGGGCGAGCGAGGTGGCGCCGGACCACACGCGCAACACGGGCAGCCGCTGTACGGCCGGCACCACGCGGGCGGCGTCGGCGCCGGCGAAGACCGAGTCCAGGCGCAGTTCGGGGCGGGCGTCCAGGTCCAGGGTGCCGGCGTGCTGGACGAACTTGGCGGCCCGGCCGCCGCCGATCAGGATGTTGCCCTCCGCACTCTGCTTGAGCGAGAGCCGCCGGCCGGCGTGTTGCACCAGGTGCGGAACCAGCGGCCGGGTGGCGGCGGTGACGGTCATGGTCAGCGCGACGGGGACCACGGGCAGCCGGATGTCGGCCATCGCGGCGACCTCGGCGGTCCACACGCCGGCGGCGATGACCACGGCGCGCGCGCTCAGGCGCGGGCCGGCGGCGGTGTCGGCGAGCCAGTGCCGGCCGTCGTGGCGCAGCGCGGTCAGTCGTACGCCGGTCTCGATCCGGGCGCCGAGCCGCCGCGCGGCGCGGGCGTAGGCGTGCGTGACCAGGCGGGGGTCGGCCTTGCCCTCGCCGGGGCACCACGCGGCGCCGACGACCCGCTCGGACAGGTACGGGGCCAACTCGTGCGTGGCGCGGGCGTCGAGGAGTTCGACGTCGAGGCCGTGGCTGTGCTCCAGGTGCGTCTTGTGCGCGAGCAGGGCCAGGTCCTCGGGGCTCTCGGCGAGCATCAGGCCGCCGCCGCGGCGCACGCCGCACGGTTCGCCGAGTTCGTCCTCCAGGCCCGCCCACGAGTTCATCGCGTCCAGGTGCAGCGGCAGTGCCTCGGCGGCGCGGGCGGCGACCGCGTGGCCGTGTTGGATCATCCGGTATTCCAGCTGGAAGTGCAGGCTGCCGGCGTTCTGGCCGGAGGCGTGCCGGTTCAGCTGGTCCTTCTCGATCAGATGCACGCCGGCGCCGCCGCGGGCGAGGTGGTAGGCCACCGCGCAGCCGAGCAACCCGCCGCCGATGACCAGGACTTCGGTGCGTTCCATCAGGAGACGAGTCCCAACTCGACGAGGGTGGCGTGGACTTGGTCGGCCTCGGCGACGGTGAGCGGAAGCAGCGGGCGGCGCGGGTGACCGGCGGGCACGCCGCGCAGGGTGAGGGCGTGCTTGAGGATGGCGGGGGCGCTGGCGAAGCGCGGCCCGTAGTCGCGGGTGAACCATGCCCGCATCAGCACCCGGTCGCGGGCGCCGACCGCCAGCGCCGCGGCCTCGTCGCCGGCGGCGAGGTGGGTGAAGAAGGCGGGGTGGTCGCGGCCGAGCACGGCGCCGGCGCCCATCAGGCCGTCGCCGCCGATGCCGCGCATCAGGGCGGCACCGACCGCGTCGGTGGTGATGCCGAAGTAGCGCACCCGCTCGTGCAGGGCGACCAGGCCGCGGACGAAGCCGCCGAAGTCGCCGGTGGAGTTCTTGATCGCCACCACGGTGGGCAGGTCGGCGAGTGCGGTCAGGGTGTCGGTGTCCAGGTCGACGCCGGTGCCGCGCGGCCAGTTGTACACGCACAGCGGGATGTCGACGGCGGTGGAGACCTCCTCGTAGAAGGCGATGGTCTCGCGCGCGTTGGGCACCACGTACGGCGGCGGGGTGAGCAGGATGCCGTCGAGGCCGGCGGCCCGGGCGGCGCGGGCGTGGCCGATCGCGGCGGTGGCGGTGTAGGCGTTGCAGCCGCCGAGCAGGGTGTATCGGCCGCGGACCCGGCGGGCGGCATGGGTGAACAGGGTGGCGCGTTCGGTCGCGGTGAGCGTGTACCACTCGCCGGTGGTGCCGGCGATGACCACGCCGTCCAGACCCTCGGCGGCGAACCATTCCAGTTGTTCGTCCCAGGCGGTCAGGTCGAGGTCGCCCTGGGAGGTGAAGGGGGTGGTCACGGCCGGTATGTAGCCGTGCCAGTCGACGGTGGTGCGGTCCATGCCCTCGATCCTTTCGGGGACACAAACCCGGGATCCGACACACGCGGGCCGTTCGGCACCGGTGGGCCTGGTACGTGCGCTCCGGCCGTACGGCGCGGTCGGCCGGCGCGTCCGGGGTGTGGGGGAGCGACCACACCCCGGACGCGCAAGCCGACCGCGCCGCGCGAAACGGAGCCCGCACGTCGCGGGGCGTCGAGGGGACCCGCGCCTACGGCGACGGGTGTACCCGCGGGCCGTACGGCGCGGGTGACACCCATGCCGTACCACCTCGGGAACACCCGAAGTCGCGACGGCCCGAGAGCCCCGCCGCGCTACGGCGACGGGTGTACCCGCGACCACCGGCCCGCCGGGACCGCCCGCCGCGCTACGGCGTGGGAAGTACCCGCGTTCCGATGCCTCGGGCGCACCCGCGCCTCACGGCATCGGCGGCGTGACCGCGACCAGTAGCCGTGCCGGGGCGTCGGAGTTGTTGACGAACCGGTGCGGCAGACGCGAGTCGAACGTGATCGCGTCGCCCTCGTGCAGGTGGTGGACGCGACCGTCCACCTCGACGTCGAGTTCTCCGGCGAGTACCGTGGCGCATTCCGTGGAGGGATGGCTGTACGGCTCGTCGGAGGAGGCCTGGCCCGGCTCGATGTCCGCTTCCAACACTTCCAGATCACCCGTTCCGGGGGTGAGCCTGGAGTAGGTGATGTGCTGACGGGCGGCACCGAGCCGCATGCGCCGCTCACGCGTGGTGACAGCCACGCGCGGTACGTCGGGGTCGTCGAACAGGGTGGCGATGGAGGTGTCGAAGACGCGGGCGAGCTTGCGCAAGGTGCTCAGGCTCGGTTCCGCGGCGCCGTTCTCCAACTGGCTGAGCATGCCCGCGGAAATACCGGCTGCGGCGGCCAACTGACGCAAGGTCAGATCGTGCGCCTGCCGTAGTTCGCGCAGTCGGTCACCCAGCATGTCCGATCCCGTTCGCTTCGCTGCCGAGTACCCTCGACTCGTGGATCCTGGCTTGTGCTATCGACTTGTTCAACGTGATTGAACGCTTCGGGGCGAAGATAAGCACGGTGCCGATCCCCCGTCAAGATCGATTGGCTCGGTGCGGGGGTCAAGCACGCCCTCCCGGCGTACCGCGAGCGAAGTACGCGTCGGTGAAAGCGGGTTCGCCGCTTCCCGGTCGCCGCTGTCGGCATTTGTCCCCGACAACGCCTGTGAGCAGTCATCGAGCAGCCGGCGAGCAGTCATCAAAGCGTTATCAAAGCGGAGAATGATCGCTCCATGTGGATCCTTGATCACCAAACATAAATTTTTGGTCCCACATGTCGAGATGTGGAAAAAAGTCATTGACCACCACCTCGGCCCGCGCCTACTTTCGAGCCCACCGTTCAGCCAGATCAAACACTCGGTTCCGTCATCGGCCGATCGGGTGCCTTGAGAAAGGTGCGCCATGCAGGGCAATCAAGCCATCGGGGACAACAGCGGCAGCACGACCGCGGGCAGGTCGGCAGGCAGCAGATCCGCCCGCCGCCGGGCCGTGCGACGCGCCGCCGCGCCCGTCGCGGTCACCGTGGCCGCCGCCATGATGCTCGCCGCGTGCGGCGGCGCGAAGAAGAACACCGACGACAAGGGCGGAGGCGGCGGAGGCACCCTCGTGGTCGACACCTCCTTCAGCCTCAAGACCGCCGACCCGGGCCGCACCTTCGAGCCCACCGGCATCATGGTCACCCGGCCCGTCTACGACACGCTGCTCACCTTCGCCAACGGCGACGTGACCAAGCCCGTGCCGCTGCTCGCCTCCTCCTACGAGGCCTCGCCCGACGCGAAGACCTTCACCTTCCCGCTGCGCTCGGAGGCCAAGTTCTCCGACGGCACCCCGGTCACCGCGAAGGATGTCGTCTTCTCCTTCAACCGGGTCAAGAACCTCAAGGGCAACCCGGCCTTCCTGCTGGACGGCGTGACCGCCACCGCCAAGGACGAGCACACGGTGGTGCTGACCACCGCGGCCGCCGACCCCGCGCTGCCCTTCCGCATCGCGACCCCGGCGCTCGGCGTGGTCAACTCCAAGACCGTGGCCGCGCACGGCGGTTCCGACGCGGCCGGTGCCGACCAGGGCGACAAGGCCGAGCAGTTCCTCAACGGCGACTCGCAGGGCAGCGGTCCGTACAAGATCACCAAGTACGACGTGTCCACCGAGGTCATCCTCACCCGCAACGAGAACTACTGGGGCGCCAAGCCCAAGTACGCCAAGGTTGTGGTGCGCAACGTGCCCGCGAACACCCAGCAGTTGAACGTGCTCAGCGGCGAGAGCCAGATCTCCCTCGACATGTCGCCCGACCAGGCGGTCAAGGTCAAGGGCCAGGCCCAGGTGCTGCAACAGCCCACGCCCACCACCGCGTTCCTGTTCACGAACGACAACCCGGCGATCTCGCCGACCACCTCCAACAAGGACTTCCAGGAAGCCGTGCGCTACGGCCTGGACTACAAGAGCCTGTTGGACGTGGCCGGCGCCGGATCCGCCCAGGCGGCCGGGATCGTGCCCAGCTTCTTCACCGGCGCGCTCGACCCGGGCAAGGCCGTCCAGCGCGATATCCCGCGCGCCAAGGCCGCGTTGGCCAGGGGTGGGCTGAACAACCCGAGCGTCGACCTGTACTACGCGTCCGACGTGACGATCAACGGCATCAACTTCGGCGACCTCGCCGCCCGGGTGCAGGCCAACCTCAAGGAGGTCGGCATCACCATCAACCTCAAGCCGGCCCCCACCCAGACCGCGCTCGACTCGTACCGCAACGGCTCCGAGGCGATGGGCCTGTGGTGGTGGCAGGCCGACTACCCGGACGCCAGCGACTACCTCGCCTTCACCCCCGGCGAGCTGGTCAGCCTGCGCGCCGGCTGGAAGGCCGAGGCCAACCCGGAGGTGTCCGGCCTGGCGCAGAAGGCCAAGACGGCCACGTCCGACGCGGAACGCGTGACGGCCTACAAGCAGTTGCAGGAGTCGATGAACAAGACCGGCCCCTTCATGCCGCTGCTCCAGCCCGCCCAGGTGATCGCCGCGAACAACTCGGTCAAGAACCTGCGCTACAACCCGATCTGGTACATCGATGTCGACAAGCTCGGCTGACCCCACCGCCCGACCCGGCACTTCCCGGGCGGCCGCATCCCCCACGGGGGGTGCGGCCCCCGGGCCCCGGGCCGCGCGCGGCTCCCACCCCTTCGCCAGGTTCGTCCTGGTGCGCCTGTCCATCGGTCTGCTGCTGTGCGTGGGCATCACCATCCTGGCCTTCGTGCTGACCCACTCCGTGCCCGGCGACCCCGTCGCCGCGAACCTCGGCGACCGGGCCCAGAACGACCCGGCCGCGGTCGCCGCGTTCAAGGAGAAGAACGGGCTCAACGACTCGCTGCCCTCGCAATACTTCACCTACCTGGGCAACCTGCTGCAGGGCGACATGGGCACCTCCCAGCAGACCCACCGACCCGTGTGGGACGACCTGGCCGACAAGGTCCCCGCCAGCATCGAACTCGCGCTGTTCGCCATCGTGTTGGCCCTGGTGATCGGCGTCGGTCTGGGCATCGTCGCCGCCGTCACCCGCAACGGGTGGCCGGACCGGGTGATCCGGGTGGTCAGCCTCGCGGGCGTGTCCATGCCGGTCTTCTGGCTCGCCCAAGTCGCCTTCTACGTCTTCTCGTTCAAGCTCGGCTGGATCCAGGCGGGCGGTCGGCTCTCCCCCGGCGCGATCCCCCCGGACGAGATCACCGGCCTCTACACGCTCGACTCGCTCCTGGTCGGCGACACCGGCACCTTCGGTGAGGCCTTCTCCCGGATGATCCTGCCCGCCTGCGTGCTGGCCGCCTTCAACATCGGCGTGCTCACCCGCTTCACCCGCGCCGCCGTACTCGAAGCCCTCGGCAACGACTACGTGCGCGCCGCCCGGGCCAAGGGACTTCCCGAGAGCACGGTCATCCGTCGGCACGTGTTGCGCCCCGCGCTCACCTCGATCCTGACCGTCGCCGGACTCACCTTCGGCGGCATGCTCGCCGGCACCGTGCTCGTCGAGAACGTGCTGTCGTGGCCGGGGCTGGGCCAGTACGCCTACAAGAGCGCGCTCAACCTGGACCTGCCGTCCATCATGGGCGTCTGCCTGTTCGTCGCGGTCGTCTACGTCGTGATCAACCTCCTCGTGGACCTGCTCTACGGGGTCATCGACCCGAGGATTCGCCTCTCGTGAACGCCACGCGCCTGTTCCTCGGCGATCGGCTCGGAGCCGACCGCACCCCCAGTCCGGACGACGACGCCCCCCGGCGCAAGCCCCGGCGCGCCGGGAAGTCGCCCTGGCGCAGCCCGTTGGCCGTCACCGGCCTCGCCATCATCGGCGTCTTCCTGTTCGCCGCCGTGTTCGCCTCGCTGATCTCCCCCGAGGACCCCCTCGCGCAGAAGTGGCCCAAGTACCAATCCCCGTCCGGGGACCACTGGTTCGGCACCGACCAACTCGGCCGCGACATCCTGTCCCGGGTCATCCACGGCACCCGGATCTCGCTGCCGCTGGCGCTGCTCCTGGTGGTCCTGGCGATGGTCATCGGTACCGTCCTGGGCGCGGTCGCCGGGTACTTCGGCGGCTGGATCGACATGGTCGTCATGCGCTGCGCCGACCTGGTACTCGCCTTCCCGGCGATCATCCTGGCCATGGCCGTGGTCGCCGCGCTCGGGCCGAACCTGACGAACGCCGTCCTCGCCGTGGTGATCGTCAGCTGGCCGACCTACGCCCGCGTGGTACGCGGCCTGGTACTGACGCTGCGGCAATCGGACTTCGTCCAGGCCGACCGACTCCTCGGCGCCTCCGGATGGCGCGTACTCGCCGTGGACCTGCGGCCCAACCTGGCCGGGCCCGTCGCCGTGCTCGCCGCGCTCGACCTGGGCAACGCGGTACTGCTGCTGTCCGGACTGTCCTTCCTCGGCCTGGGTGCGCAACCGCCCGCCGCCGAGTGGGGCGCCATGGTCAACGCCGGATCGGCGAACTTCGACGCGTGGTGGGTCGCGGTCTTCCCCGGCGCGGCCATCCTGCTCTCGGTGCTCGCCTTCAACTTCCTGGGCGACACCCTGCGCGACGCGCTCGACCCGCGTACGGCCCGGGCGATTCGAAAGTGACTCCGAAAGTGACGGAGATGAACGAGAACCCCGCTTCGACGCCCGCCGCCTCGACCCGCGAGAAGTCGATATCCGGTGCGGAACCCGTGCTGGCGATTCGCGATCTGGTCGTCGAACTGCCCGGCCCCGACGGGCGCCCGCTGCGCGCCATCGACAGCGTCGACCTCACCGTCGGGCGCGGCGAGATCGTCGGCCTCGCCGGCGAGAGCGGCTCCGGCAAGACGATGACCGCGCTCGCCCTGCTCGGCCTGCTGCCGCAGGGCGGCACCGCCGCCGGGCAGATGCTCGTCGAGGGCGACGACGTCCTGAAGATGACCCCGCGTCAGGTCCGCGACCTGCGCGGCAACCGGGTCGCGATGGTCTTCCAGGACCCGATGACCTCGCTGCACCCGATGCTCAGCGTCGGCAAGCAGCTCACGGAACACCTGCGCCACCACAAGAAGTTGGACAAGCGCGCGGCCAACGCCCGCGCGGTGGAACTGCTCACCACGGTGCGCATCCCCGACCCCGAACGGGCGCTCGGCCGCTACCCGCACCAGTTCTCCGGCGGCATGCGCCAGCGCATCGCGATCGCCATCGCGCTCGCCTGCGACCCGGCGCTGCTGCTCGCCGACGAGCCCACCACGGCACTGGACGTCACCGTCCAGGCGGGCATCCTGCGCCTGCTGGACCGACTGCGCCGGGAGAACGGCCTGTCCGTGCTCATCATCACGCACGACCTCGGCGTGATGTCCGCCCTCGCCGACCGGGTCAGCGTGATGTACGCGGGCCGCATCGTGGAGAGCGGGCCGCGCGCCGACGTGCTGCGCGAACCCCGACACCCGTACACCCGGGGCCTGTTGGACGCGCTGCCGCACCCGGACGGGGGCAACGCCGCGCTGGTGCCGATCGTCGGCTCGCCGCCCAAGCTCGGCCAGGCGCCCAGCGGATGCGCGTTCCACCCGCGCTGCCCGCACGCCGTGGCCGCGTGCGCCGAGGAGCGGCCGAACCTGCTCGCGCTGACCCCCACCCACGCCGGCGCCTGCCCGATCGACCCCCTGGCCGTCACCGCCTCGAAGGTGGGTACCCCATGACCGCGCTCTCCACCTCCAACCTCACCGTCACCAGCAAGGACGTCGGCCTGCGGCTGCACGACCTGTCCGTGACCTACCGCTCGCCGGGCCGCCCGCACGTGCGCGCGGTGGCCGGGGTGAGTCTGGCGGTGGCCCCGGGGCAGGTGGTCGGCCTGGTCGGCGAATCCGGCTGCGGCAAGTCGACCCTGGGCAAGGCCGCGGTCGGGCTGCTCAAGCCCGCCGCCGGCCGGGTCACCTTCAACGGCCGGGCGGTCGACACGCTGGGCCTCAAGCCGCGGCCGAGCGACCAGCGCGGCCTGCAGATGGTCTTCCAGGACCCCTACGCCTCGCTCAACCCGCGCCGCCGGATCGGTGAACAGATCTCCGACGCCGTGGTGTTGGCCGGTGGCACCCGCGAACGCGGCCGCGAGACGGCCCGCGAACTCCTCGAACGCGTCGGCCTGGCCGCCGAGTTCGACGACCGCTTCCCGCACGAGTTCTCCGGCGGGCAGCGCCAGCGCATCGCCATCGCCCGGGTGTTGGCGGCCGAGCCGTCGTGCATCGTCGCCGACGAGCCGATCGCCGCCCTGGACGCCTCCGCGCAGGCGTCGGTGGCCAACCTGTTGCTCGACCTGGCCCGGGAGCGCAACGTCGGCCTGCTGTTCATCTCGCACGACCTGTCCATCGTGCGGCAGATCGCCGACACCGTCGCGGTGATGTACCTGGGCACCGTGGTCGAGAGCGGCCCCACCGCGCAGGTGTGGGACGACCCGCGCCACCCGTACAGCAAGGCGCTGATCTCCGCGGTGCCGCGCGCCGACGGCAGCGGCGAGTTGCCCGTCGACCTCCCCGGCGACGTCCCCGACCCCGCCTTCCCGCCCACCGGCTGCCGGTTCCACCCGCGCTGCCCGATCGCCACCGACGCCTGCGAGGTGGACGAGCCCGCACTGGTGGAATTCCTCCCGGAGCGCAGGGCCGCCTGTTCGATCCTCGCTCCCGCTCTCACGAAAGTCGGGTGACCGCACCCATGTGGTTGACCAACTGTCACGTCGTCGACGTTGTCACCGGCGAGGTCCTGCGCGATCGCAGCGTGCACATCGACAACGGAGTCATCGTCGAGGTGGCCGCCGCCGCGCCGGCGGACGCGGACGTCCACGACCTGGGCGGGCGGCACCTGCTCCCCGGGCTGATCACGTGCCACTCGCACATGTCGATCGTCTTCCCCTTCTCCGAGACGCGCGAGGACGAACCGGCCGAGTTGACCGCGTTCCGCGCCGCGCAGCGGGCCGCCGACGCGCTGCACGCCGGGGTGACCACGATGCGGTGCGTGCACGAGCAGAACCGGATCGACTTCGTGCTGCGCGAGGCGCGCGCCCGGGGCTTCATCCGCGCCCCCCGCGTATTCGGCGCCGGGCGTGCGCTGTCCACGCCGGGCGGCCACGGCGAGGGCTCGGACTGCGTCTACGTCAAGGGCGCGGACGCCTTCTACCACGCCGCCATCGGCGAACTGGAGGCCGGCGCCGACCACATCAAGATCTTCATCAACTCCGGCCTGGCCCGCGAGGGCGAGGACTTCGAGCACGCCGAGATGACCGACGCGGAGATCGCCGCCACGGTCAAGGCGGCCGACGAGCACGGCGCCTACGTGGTCGCGCACGCCGGCGAGTCCGCCGCGATCCGCCAGGCCGTCGAACTGGGCGTGCGCTCGTTCGAGCACATCTACGCCCTCGACGCGGAGACCGCGCGCCTGCTCGCCGAGCGCGAGGCGTTCGTCACCCCGACGCTGTGCGTGACCAACTCGCTGGGCTGGATGCGGGACAACCACTTCGACGAGGGCTCCGTCGTCAACGCCAAGAACGCCATCGCGCCGCACCAGGAGAGCTTCCGGCGCGCGGTCGAGGCGGGCGTACAGGTGGTCAACGGCACCGACGTGCCACCCGGCGACCGGGTCGACGGGGTGTCCGCCGTCGTGCACGAGATGTACCTGATGGCCAAGGGCGGCCTGGACAACCTGCGCGTGCTCCAGGCGGCCACCGTCACCGCGGCCCGGCTGATCCGGGCCGAGGACCGGCTCGGACGGATCGCCCCCGGCTACGCGGCCGACCTCATCGCCGTCGACGGCGACCCGCTGAGCGACCTCGGAGCGATGGGCCGGATGTCCTTCGTGATGCTGGAGGGCGAGGTCGTCCGCGAGGACGTACCGGTCTGACCTCCCGCGTGCCGCCCGCCCTCTCCGATAGGAACCCGCACCGATGACCACCCCTGCCACCTCCCGCGACGCCCACCGCCCCGCCGGGTCGGCCGAGGACCGCGCCGCCGTGTGGAGCGCCCTGCTCGACATCTACGCCGGCTTCACGGCCGGCGACCGGGAGCGGATCGACCGCCGGATTCACCCCGAGGCCACCATCTGGGACTCGGCCGCCCCCGAACTCCTGTTCGGCCGCGCCGACCTGGACCGCATCCGGGCCGAGCGCCCGGTCGGCCCCGACGCCCCGGTGGTCACCGGGATCCACGCGAGCGACGAGGTGATCGACATCTGGGACGACACCGCCCTCGCCCGCTACAACCTGCGCGTCGACTTCGCCCCCGCCGCCGACGGCACCGTCCTGCCCTCGGAACACATCCGCAACACCGCCGTGGCCCGCCGCTTCCCCCAGGGCTGGCTCGTCGTCCACAACCACGAGGACGTCCTCGGGTAACGCCGAACACCCGGCCCGGGTGACCCCGCACGCCCGGCCCGGACGGCCCCCGCCGCCCGAGCCGGGCGGCCGGGCTGCGCCGGGACTTGCTAAGGTGTGCGATTGCTCAATCCGCGCAGATGCGAGGAGCATGCCTCGGCGTGCGCCGGTCTCGGCCGGGCACGGCGCGCGGGAAGGACGTGGAGCGGTGAGCACACCCCTGTACGAAATGAAGGCCGAGTTCTTCAAGACGCTCGGCCATCCCGCCCGCATCCGGGTGTTGGAACTGCTCAGCGAGCGCGAGTACGCGGTCGCCGAGATGTTGCCCGAGGTCGGCATCGAAGCCTCACGGCTGTCCCAGCAGCTGGCCGTGCTGCGGCGGGCGAACCTGGTGGCGGTCAGCCGCCGCGAGGGCTCGACCGTCTACTACACGCTGACCAGTCCGCGCGTGGCCGACCTGCTCGCGGTCGCGCGGGGGATCCTCACCGGGCTGCTCACCGACCAGGTGGGCCTGCTCGAAGACCTGCGCGCGGCGACGCCCGGAGCATCCCCGGCCACCGCAGCGGCCGATGGGTCCGGGAGTTCGCCGTGCTGAGCCGGGGACGGGGCGGCGCGGAGCGGCCCGTGCCCAATCCCGCCTACAGCGTCCGGATCCACATCCCGCCCGACGCCGACGCGATCGTGGAGAGCGTGCTCGCCGACGCCCCCGGCACGGTCGCCCGCCGGGCGGACGAACCGGACGTGACCGGCGCACGGCGGATCACCCTGGACGCCGACGGCCCGCGCACCCTCGCCTGGCTCACCCGCACCCTCGCGCGCCGCCTCGGCGCCGACCTGCTGCACGCCCAGGACCCCGTCTTCACCACCGCCTCCACCGGCAAACTCACCCTGCGCGTATGCGCGGCCACCAGCACCGGACACGACGTCGCGCTCCTGGACGCCGACGCCGACCGCCGGGTGGTCTCGCACCTGGCCGCACACCCGGAACACACCGACCGCTACACCGGACGCGGCCACCGCGTCGCGCTGATCAGCGACGCCAGCGCCGTCCTGGGCTTCGACGAACTGCCCGCCGACGCGGTCCTGCCCGCCCTCGAATCACAGGCCGTGCACCTGCGCCGGGCCACCGGGCTCGACGTCTTCCCGCTGCCCGTGGCCACCCCCGACGTCACCGACATCGCGCGCGCGGTACGCATCCTGGCCCCCGGCTTCGCCGCTGCGGTGCTGGTACACACCCGCCTGGACCGGGTCACCGTCACGCACGCCGCGCTCGGCCCGACCCCGCCGGTGCTGCTCCTGGACACGATCAACGACGGCCTCGCGCCGGCCACCGCCGCCGCCACGGTCAACGCCCTGGTCAACCGTGGCCTCAACCCGCTCTCCGCCCGGGTGATCGTGGTCGACCCCGCCGCCGGCGGCGACCTCGCCGGACTGCTGATCGCCTGCGGCATCGCCGACCTGACCCTGTTCGATCCGTTCACCCACGGTGCCGACGCGCTGCACACGATCGCCGACGGCGCCGACCTGATCGTCGACCTCACCGCCTTCGCCACCCCGCCCCCGGGCGTCCCGGTCCTGCGAGCCCGTCCCGACACCCCGCCCGCCTTCGGCGCCACGACCACCGGGCCACGCCCCCTGCACGCCCTCCCGGGCCTGCTCACCGCGGCCACCACCACCCGCCGTGCGATCACCGGCCACGCCCGGGTCGCCGCCGTGTACGCGCTGATCGAGAACACCCCGCGCAACGCGCTCCTGCCCCCGACCGACCAACCCGGCCTCACCGCCGTGGTCGCCGCGGCCGCCACCCGGGCGCTCGACAACGACCCGGACCGGGATCGGGGCTGACGCCGGGATCGGGATCGAGACCCCGTCGCGGCGTCCCTTCGGTCACCCGCAGGCATGATCCGGTCGCGGTTCGGTGATGATTCGAGTGGTCGGGAATGGGCGTGTCCGGTGTCGGATCGGCGGGCCAACGGCCATCCTGGGGTCGGCGGGTCCGGTCGTTGCGGAGGAGACATCGGGTGGGCGATCGGGGCGAGTACACACGGGACACGCCGGCCCAAGGCGGCGGTCCCGGACACGGGTTCGCCGACGGGGACGGCCATCGGGCGCCGCCCGGAGGTGACTTCGGCGGTGTCGCCCTCGCGCCCGTGCCGACGCGGCTGATCCCCCGACAGATCCCGCCCTCGCATCGCGACTTCGTCAACCGCGACGCCGAACTCCGCGCCCTCGAAGAGGTCCTGGCCGGCGCACTTCGCGGACCGGGCCCCGGCGTGGTCGCCCTCACCGGTCTGGGCGGCGTCGGCAAGACCGCGCTCGCCGCGCACTGGGCCGCGCGCGCCGCCGGCCGTTTTTCCGACGGACAGCTCTATGTCGACCTCGGGCAGAGCCGGTTCGAGGGCACGATCGACGTCGGCAGCGTGCTCGGCGCGTTCCTGCGCGACCTGGGCGTCGACGAGGCGTACATCCCGCCCACCCTGGCCGGGCGCGCCGCCACGTTCCGCTCCGCGACCGCCGGCCGCCGACTGCTCGTGTTCCTCGACAACGCCCGGCACGCCGCCGAGGTCCGCGCCCTGCTGCCCGCCTCCGGCATGGTCATCGCCACCAGCCGGACCCGCATCGACGGGCTGATCCTGGACGGCGCCCGCGCGGTGGTCCTGGACCCGCTGAGCGTCCCGGCCGGCACGCTGCTGATCCGCCGTTGGTTGGGCGACGGCCGCGCCGCCGACGGCGAACTGGCCGAACTGGTGCGGCTGTGCGGGGGGCTCCCGCTGGCGCTGCGCGCGGTGGGCGCGCGCCTGATCCGGCGCCGCCGACTGAGCGTGGACCGCGTGCTGACCGAACTCGGCGACGCGGAGCACGGGTTGGACGCCCTGGCCAACCACGAGGGAGTGCACGTGGAGCGCGTGTTCGACGCTGTCTACGACAGCTTCTCGCCGGCGGCCCAGCGGCTGTATCGCATGCTCGCCGCCCACCCCGGCCCCACCTTCACCCCGGCCCTGGCCGCGGCGGCGACCGGCGAACCCGACGCCGCCGCACACCTGGACGAACTCGTCGACGCCCACCTGGTCGAGGAGATCGACCCCGACGGCACCGGCGAGGAGCGCCACCGCTTTCACGACCTGGCCCGCCTGCATGCCCGGCGGCACGCGCTGCGCGATCCGGAGCCGGAACGGGAGGCTGCGCTGCGCCGCATCGTGGCGTATCACCTGCTCGCCGCCGACGCCGCCGACCGCCTCGTGCTCGGCTCCCGGCTCAGGCTCGGCGGCGACGCGACCACGGCATCGGCCGCTCCGTCGACCGCCCCGCGGTTCGCCGGGCGCGCCGAGGCGCTGGACTGGTTGGACGCCGAACGCGCCGACCTGCTCGCGGTGCTGCGGGCGGCGGCGAGCCGGGGGTGGTACGACGCGGTGTGGCGCCTGTGCGAGTCGTTGTGGGCGCTGTACCACAGCCGCAAGCACTACGCCGACTGGATCGAGAGCCACCAACTGGGCATCGTGGCCGCGCAGTGGGAGCGCCGACCCGATGCCGAGGTCCGGATGCGCAATCAACTCGCCCGCGCGTTTCACGAGTTGCGCGACCACGAGCGGGCCGAGACGGAACTGCGGCGGGCCGAGGAGCTGTTGCCGATCGTGTCCGACCCGCGCCTGGGCGGGGTGGTGTGGGAGACCCAGGGCCTGCTGCACCTCGCCCGGTCGAGCCCCGAGGACGCGGTGCGCTCGTTCACCCGGGCCCGGGAGGCCAATACCGGCGACGCGCACGGCATCGTGGTGCAGAGCTACAACCTCGGCGGGGCGCTGCTGGCCGCCGGTCGGCCCGACGAGGCGCTGCGGGTGCTGGACGAGGCGCTGGCCACGGCCGAGGCGGCCGGCGACGAGGCGATGCGGCCGAGGATCGCCATCGTGCGCGGCCGGGTCCAGCACGCCCTCGGCGCCACGGACCGGGCCGTCGCGAGTCTGACCGAGGCGGTGCGGGCGGCCGCGCGGCTGGGGCAACACGTCAAGGAGGCCCAGGCGTTGGAGGCGCTGGTCGAGGTCGCGGTACAGGCGGGCGACGCCGAGCTGGAGCAACACGGCCGGACCCGACTGGGCGTGCTGTACCGCGAACTGGGCGTACCGGCGCCCGAGCCGGGAGCCGACCGACTCTGAGCGCCGACCGACTCTGAGCGCCGGCCGGGCCCGAGCGACGGCCGCACCGGGTTCGGGCCTGGAACCGCCCCGAACCACCGCCGTGGCGATGCCGATCAGCCCCGGCTCGGCTCCGTCCCCGGCCCCGGGGTGTCCGTGGTGAACGCGACCTCCACCTCCCGCTCGCCCGTGCGGATCCGGATGCCCTCGCGCAGCGTCGCGGGACGGCCGCCGGCCATCGCCCACAGATGCAGCGCGCAGCCGAGCAGCACGGGGTCCAGCCACGGCCGGTTCGTCCCCCACGTCCGCACCGTGGATGCCTCCAGCAGGGTCCCGCCGCGCAGGCGCACCAGATGCCGGCCCTCGTCCAGCGCGGCCACCGCCACGCTCAGCCCCGGCAGTTCGGCCGCCGTCTCGGCCGCCCACACGGGCGCGGCCGGTTCCGCGAACGGGTCGGTGCGTACCACCACTTCCGCGCCGGCGCGGCGCCGGAGATCCACCTCGTCGGCGGTCACCGCGTAGAACCCCCGCGCCTCGTCGTGCCCGGGCAACACCGGGAACCGCCGGACCGCCACCGTCGCCGTCGCCTCGTCCGGCACCACCGAACCCGTCACATCCCACCGGGTGGGACCGCCGCCGAACTCCGGGCGCGGATCGGCGACCGGCCGTACGACCGGCTCCTCGGCGGAGGCCGGCAGGCCGAGCTGCGCGTAGAGCAAATCCCGCAGCAGGCGCGGCGATTCGCCGATCGAACCCAACGAGCGGGCGGTGATCGCGTGCAGCGCCCCCGGCTTGTGCTCCTCGGCGGTCCGGAGCAGCTGCGCGTACAGATCCCCGTCCGGGTCCAACCGGGGCGCCTCCCGGGCGAACGCGGCCGTGGGCGACGCCGGATCGAGCTCCCCCTCGCCGGTCGCCGCGAGCAGCGTCACCCGATCCAGGCCCGCGCCGTAGAACGACACCGAACCGTGGTCGCCGACCACCCAGTCGGCGGCGATCAGCGCGGCCTGCCAACCCCGTTCGGGTGGCACGATCAGCAACCCGGCGTCCAGCGCGTCGGCCAGGAGCCGGTCCCGCACGTTGAACGGCCCGTGATAGCTCCACACGTTGGGGTGCAGCACCACCGCCACCACGAACTCGTCCGCCGGCAACTCGCCGATCAGCCGCAGCGGCAGCTCCGGATGCCGGCCCAGCAGCGAATGCTCGCTCCAGGTCGAGCTGACCACGACCAGCCGCCGACCGTGCACCGCGCCGAACGGCTGCCGGTAGCGCCGCCGCCGGGACAGGCTGAGCACGATCCGGTGGAAGCACGGATCGCCGATCACCACCGAGACCGGCAGCGCCTCGGGGCACGTGCGGGCGAGCAACTCCCACTGCTCCTCGTGGGACAGCCCGATCGCGGCCGGGAACACCCGCCCGTCGTGGGTCAACTCCCGCCGGGACAAGCCCGCCGGCGACTCGCCGTCCCCCGTCGACGCCGGCACCAGGCGGTTGTACCCGGCGCCGTGCGGCATCACCACCAGCGGCGCGTCCAGGTGCCGCATGTCCGCGTGGACCGCCGCCGCCACCGCGAGATCGAAGCGACGACTCGTCGCCTCGGCCCACGACAACACCCGTACACCGAGCGAACCCAGGTATTCCGGAAGCCCGTTGGCGAACGCCGAGCCGGGGTTGACGGTGAACGACACCTGGATGCCGTGCTCGGGACGCAGCAGGGGAAGCACGTCGAGCAGACGCGTGGCCGAGGTGAGCGTGCGGACGACGGCGAGCACTTCGAAGTCGGTCCGCAGGGTGCCCCAGCGGGAACCCTCGGGGCTATCGGATACCAGCAAGGTCACTCCGGGCGACGGCGCGCGTGAAGACGGGTGATCACGATGCTAGCCAAGTCCGCCCGCCTTCCGGCTCACCGGATCCCGCCACGCCGAGCCCGACCCGCTCCGGCGGCCGGGCGCGGGTGGCTTCGAGCCGAGTTTGGTCAAGTGGGCCTCGCCGGCGGGCGGCGGTGTCCAGGATGACCCCATACGCGCCGCGCGCCGGCAGGGCGACCGGCACACCTCTCGGAAAGCGGGGTCGCGATGACCGCACCCGAACGGGTCGTACCGCCGGAGGGCGACGACTTCTACGTTCCGCCCGTCCCGCTGCCGCCGGGGGAGTACGGGGACGTGATCCGATCCCGCCCGCTCACCGGCGTGGCCGCGCTCCGCTCGGCGAGCCACAACGAACTGGTGCTCTATCGTTCGGAAGCCGTCGACGGTACGCCGATCGCGGTGTCCGGCATCGTCGCGCTGCCGCCCACGCCCGCGCCCGACGGCGGCCATCCGCTGATCGGCTGGGCGCACGGCACCCTCGGACTGGGCGACAAGTGCGCCCCCTCGCGCGACAACGAGGAGATCGCGGCCGAACTCCCCGAGCACCACGAGATCAACCAGTCCCCACACGTGCTGCTGAACGCGCTGCTCGAAGCCGGTTGGGCGGTCGCGATGACCGACTACGAAGGCATGGGTACACCCGGCCCGCACCCCTTCCTGCTGGGCCGATCCGAGGCGCACGGCGTGCTCGACCTGGTCCGCGCGGCGCGCCGGCTGTACCCGGTGATCTCCGACCGGTTCGCCCTCGTCGGCCACTCCCAGGGCGGCCAGGGAGCGCTGTTCGCCGCCCACCATGCCGATCGCATCCCGGAGTTCACCCTGCTCGGCGTGGCGGCCCTGGCCCCGGCCTCGCACATCGTCGAGGACCTGATCGCCGGAAGCGACTACGACGGCTACACCGGCGGCCTCGCCTTCACACCCCTGCTGCTCACCGGCGCGATCATCGGCTCCCGGGCCGAGGCGACCGAGGAGCGGCCGGCCATCGATGCGCTGGAGGTGCTGAGCACCGAGGCGTACACGCTGTTCACCGCCGCCGACGACCGATGCCGGGTCGAGTTGTCCGCGTGCGAGGCGTGGGGCGGCATCAAGGGCAATGCCCAGTTCCGGGGCAGCCTCACCCAGGATCCCAATCCGCATCAGCGGGAGTTCGTGCGCCAGGTCGAGCGCACCAATCCCGCCCTGTCCATCCCGGTGCCGATCCGCGTCTCGCACGCGCAGCAGGACGAGCGGGTCAAGATCGCGTACAGCACCAGACTGGTGGCCGAACTCGGCGAGTTGGGCAACGACATCGTCTACCGGATCCATGCGCGGGTCGCCGACGGCGGCAGCCTGGGGGCGCACTTCGGGCTGATCGAGACCGACGTCCCGGAACTGCTCGCCTGGTTGCGCGACCGGGAGCGGGCGAAGCACTGACCGGCGCGGGAGCGAGTGCCGACGCCTACGTGCCGGTCGCCGTGCGGGCGGTGGACAGCAGTTCGCTCACCGTGCCGGTGAAGTCCGGCAACATCGCGTACGCGGTCGTCCAGGCGTCGGGGCTGCCCGCCAGGTGGGTGGCGACGAGCAGGTCCAGGGCCTCGTCGACCGCCCGGGGGACGACGCCGTAGGGCGCGTCGGTCAACGTGCGCAGCACGACGCGGGCGGGTCGGCCGTGTCGAAGCCACTGCTCGGGGTCGACCGCGCCGTCGGCGAGGGCGTTCGTGATCAACCCGGGCCAATCGGCGGCGGATCGGCGCCGGTCGAGGAACGGGTACACGGCGCGCAGGAGATCGCGAGCGAGGGGCCACGCATGCCGGGCGATTTCCGCCAGGTCGCAGTACTCGCCGGCGTGTTCGGCCAGTGCCCGGGTCGGTTCCTCGGGCAGGTCCGGCCGGACGTCGGCGAGCACTTCGAGCGCCTTGACGGAGAGCGGTTCGGCGCGGTGCGCGGCGAGGATCGCCGACCAGCCGGGGTCGGCGACGGTCTCCAGGAAGCCGCGCGCGCCCAGGCTCGGCAACAACTCGACCACGCCGCCCGCCCGGGCTCGCTCCTCCCAGTCGGTGATGGTTTCCGCCAGAAGCCGATCGGCATCGGCGGGTGTCGCCCGGTCCGCCCGGGCGACCACCCCGCTCGGGTCCGTGCCGAGGCTCTCCCGGGCGTGGTCGGCGCCGTCCGGGTGCAGGGTGTTTTGGGCGAGCATGGCGGTGACGCGCGAGTCTCCGACGGCCAGTGCCGCGCGGTAGGCGTGCAGCGACTCGTGGACGGTTGCCCGGTAGTGGTCGCGATAGTGCCGGGACGGCCGGGTGGTCGGGTCTTCGACGGCGATGGCGATCAGTGTCCGGCGCAGCGCGGGCAGCCGGGCCGGGTCGCGGAGCAACCGCTCCCGAACCCGCGGCGAGGTGCGCGGACGGGTGAAGATTCCCACGTCGACCGCGGGTGCGCCGGCGGCGAGCAGCGCGGCGTCGACGTCGGCGCCGCCGGGACGGCCGTACAGGTCGGCGGTGAACTCGGGCGGCAGGTGGGCGGCGACGCGCGCGATCGTGTCCGGGGCGGTCCCGCGCAACAGTGCGCACAGCGCGGCGTGGCGTTGCCGGCCGGAGTCGTGGCTGTAGGGCCGGAGGTAGTCGGCCCAGATCGGCGGGGCGGGGTCCGGGCCGTCGGCCGCCGCCACGGCCGCGTCGAGGAGATCGCGCAGGGTGCCGGGGTACTCCGGGCCGAGCCGGGCCAGGTGCAGCCACCCGGGGACGTCGTCGCCGAGCCGGTCGCGGACGAGTCGGGCCAGTTCGGCGTCGACCAGCGCGAAACGCTCCCGCCGGCGTCGCTGCGTCGCCGGTCGCGCCGCGGCCTGGACGTAGTTCTCCAGGAACGCCCACGCCGGCGCGGCCTCGGCGACCAGGTCGGCCGCGGCCGGAGCGTCGGCGGTACGGGTGGGCTCGCACGCGTCCAACAGGGCGGCGATGAGGTCGCCGTCGTCGGCGCCCTCGGCCGCGGGCCACCGCTCCAGTCGCGGCCGGCCGTCGGGGCCGACGCCGACCAGCGCCCGCAGCGCCGCGTGGTCGAGCCCGTACCGGCGCACGAGGCAGACCACGTCGTCGGAGAACAGGGGCGACCGGTGGTGGGCGTCGAGGACCGGGCCCCACGCGAAGGTGTGCGGGGCGACCATGACCCGGTTCACCGCCGGGGACAGGCGTGAGCGCGACGGGTCCTCGATTGCTCGCAACCGCCGGGCGAAGCCCTCCGGTCGGGCCGCGTCGAGGATGGTGGTCTCCACATCGGCCCGGACCTTGGGCCGGTCGAGCGCTTCGCGCATCTGCCGGTGCAGTCCCCGATAGGCGCCGTCGAGGTCGCGCGTCCACGGTCGCACGGCATCGGGCCCCTCCAGGTCCCACAACCGCAGCAGGGCCAGAGCCCGTTCGGCGCGGGTGAGCCGACCGTCGGCGCCGAGCGTGCGCAGCGTGTGCCGGACCAGGTCGGGATCGGCCGCGACCACGGCGGGCGCGAGCACCGTGTACTCGGTCGTCGCGAGCAGGCGGGCCCGCAGCGCGGGATGCACGGGTACCGGTCCGACCGGCACGAGCCCGGCCGCCACCCGCTCGGTCGGCGGCAGGCACCCGGGTGGACCGCCGGCCAGGATCAGCCGGCACATCAGCGGCGAATCGGGTTGGTAGAGAAGGGCGTTCGTTTCCGGGTCGGCGCGGCGGTACAGGTCCCACAGCGGACTGTCGTAGTGGGTGAGCTGCCCCGGCTCGGCCCGGAACTCCAGATCGCCGGCCAGTACGATCCGGTCGAAGTCGTCGCCGTGCGCGTACATCCAGTCCAGGAGGGCGTCGGGGCTGCCGAGTGCCCCGGCCACGAGCCCACCGCGGGTCGAGGCCCCCAACCGCTCGGCCACCGCCTCCACTTCGGCGGCGTCGGCGTGGCACAACAAACGGATGAACGCCGCCTCCGCCATGCCGTGCCGTTTCTCTCGCGCGCGCGTCCCGGCCGCCCGCCGACGTTACGCGCCATCCGTCGGGGACACCCCACCCAATCATCCGCCGCCGGGCCGTCGCGGGCGGGGTCGCACTCGGGTACTCCGCGGCGGCCGCGCGAGGCGTGAACACCCCTCGGGGCGGCCGGATGTCCCGAACGGCAGAGCACCCGGGACATCCGGTGCACCGGTGGCGCGGTGGCGCCGTCGGGCGGCCGGCTCACGCGAACGGCACGCCGATCCGGCTCCGCGACTGCGACGCGGGAGGGGCGGTCCTGGATCGTGGAGAAGGACGGCACGCCGCGCGCGATGGGGGCAACTCCGGACCGTCCCGAAGTAGCCGCCCACCGCCGGGTGAATCGGGTGTGACCCGGACCTCCGCCGGCATACCGATGAGTTCGCGGTGGGCCGGCGGTCCTACCCTCGACGGCATCGGAACGACCGCGTGAGGAATACGGACATGAGCGACAAGCCGAAGGGCCCGGCGACCTACTTTCCCTCGATCGAGAAGAAGTACGGTCGGCCGATCGAGGAGTGGCTGGGCCTGGTCCGCTCCTCGCCGCTGACCAAGCACATGGAGCTGGTGTCCTGGCTCAAGACCGAGCACGGCCTGGGCCACGGCCACGCCAGCGCGCTGGTCGCCCACGTGCGCGCCGAGCAGTCGATCGCCGGGTAGCCGTCGGTCGTCGCGACCGGGGTCAGGCGCTCCCCGGCGTCGTCGTGGTGGGGCGGGCGCGCAGGTGGGCGCGCTCGCCCTGGGTGCCGAACAGGCTGAGGAATTCCACCGGTCGGGCGTCGACCGCGTCGAACCAGTGCGGCACGCGGGTGTCGAACTCGGCCGCCTCGCCGGGCGCGAGCACCAGATCCCGCTCGCCCAGGATCAGCCGCAACCGCCCGTTGAGCACGTACAACCACTCGTAGCCCTCGTGGGTCTGCGGGTCGGGCTCCCCGCGCAGGCCGCCGGCGGAGATGACCAGCTTGTACGCCTGGATGCCGCCCGCCCGGCGGGTCAGCGGCACCATGGTCATGCCGAAGCGGGTGATCGGACGCAGATGGATGCGCGGGTCGCCGGTCGGCGGGGCGTCGACGAGTTCGTCGAGGGTGACCCCGTGTGCCCGGGCCAGCGGGAGCAGCAGTTCCAGGTTGGGGCGGCGGGAGCCGGATTCCAGGCGGGACAGCGTGCTCACCGAGATGCCGGTGGCCGCCGCCAGGTCGCCCAGGGTGATCTGGCGGTCGCGGCGCAGTGCGCGCAGGCGCGGGCCGACGGCGGTGAGGGCGGAGTCGAGATCGTCGTCCATGCCGTCGAGTTTGCCATATCGGCAAGTAACGTTGCCGGAATCGCGGATGCGTCGCATGGTCGTCATCGGAGGTGGTCGCAATGACCGATCGACTGATGGACGGCTATGACGTGGTGGTGATCGGTGGCGGTGCCGCCGGATTGAACGGGGCGCTGATGCTGGCCCGGGCGCGCCGCTCGGTGGTGGTGATCGACGCGGGCGCGCCCCGCAACGCCCCGGCCGAGGGGGTGCACGGCCTGCTGGCCCGGGAGGGCATGCCGCCGGCCGAACTGGTCGAGCGGGGCCGGGCGGAGGTGCGCGGATACGGGGGCCACGTGGTGACCGGCGAGGTGGACGCGGTGGCCCGGGAGGCCGACGGGTTCACGGTGGCGCTGGCCGACGGGCGTACCGTGCGGGCCCGGCGGCTCCTGGTCACCACCGGGCTGGTGGACGAACTGCCCGAGGTCCCCGGGCTGCGCGAGCGGTGGGGGCGGGACGTGTTGCACTGCCCGTACTGCCACGGCTGGGAGGTGCGCGACGGGGCGATCGGCGTGCTGGCGAGCGGGCCGCTGTCGATGCACCAGGTGTTGCTGTTCCGGCAGTGGAGCGACGACATCACCTTCTTCCCGCACACCACGGCGCCGCCGACCGAGGAGGAGGCCGAGCAGTTGGCGGCCCGGGGGATCCGGGTGGTGGCCGGCGAGGTGGCTTCGGTGGAGGTCGTCGACGACCGGCTGGTGGGCGTGCGGCTCGCGGACGGAACGCTGATCGAGCGCGACGCGCTGGCGGTGGCCACGCGGATGGTGGCGCGCGCCGACTTCCTGGCCGGCCTCGGCCTGCGGGCGGTGGCGCATCCGTCGGGGGCGGGCGAGTACGTCCCCGCCGACCCGACCGGACGCAGCGAGGTGCCCGGGGTCTGGGTCGCGGGCAACGTCACCGACCTGATGGCGCAGGTCGGCGCCGCGGGCGCCGGAGGCGCGGCGGCGGGCGCGCAGATCAACGCCGACCTGGTCGCCGAGGACACCCGGCGCGCGGTGGCCGCATACCGGGACGTGTTCTCGGCCGCGAACGAGGCGCGGGTGTGCGAGAAGGTGCTGGGGGAGCGTCGGCACGGCCTGTGACGCCGGGGGCGTCGGGTCCGCCCGTGACGACCGGGGGCGTCGACTCGGCTCGTGAGGGTCGGGGAGCGTCGGACCCGGTCCGTGACGGCCGGGGGCGTCGGCCCGGCGCGTGGCCGGTCGGGGAGCGTCGGACCCGGTCCATGACTGTCGGGGGCGTCGGCCCGGCGCGTGCCGGTCAGGGGTGTCGGTTCGGTAGCTCCTGCGGTGTCGGGTCGGTGCCCCAGCTGGCGAGCAGGCGCAGGTTTTCCGCGGCGATCGGGTCGGTCGGGACGTGGTGGATCGTCAGGCACTGTTCGGGGTCGTCGGGCAGGCGCAGGGTCTCGAACGGGAGGGTCAGCTCGCCGATCACGGGGTGGTGCAGACGCCGGCTGCCGTGACTCTGCTCCTGGACGTCGTGCCGGGCCCACAACCGGCGGAACTCCTCGCTCCCGGCCGAGAGTTCGCCCACCAGCGCGGTGAGGCGCGGGTCGTCGGGATAGCAGCCGGCGTCCAGGCGCAGGGTGCCGACGACGTCCACCGCCTTCGCTTCCCAGTCCACGAACAGGCGGCGGTACCCGGGGTTCAGGAAGACCAGCCGGCCCCAGTTGCGCTCCCGGTCCGGGAGTTCGTCCCAGTCGCCGAACAGGGCCGCCGCCGGGCGGTTCCAGGCGAGCACGTCCAGCCGCCGACCGGTGACGTACGCGGGCATCGTGTCCATGGCGGTCAGCAGTGCCCGCAGGCCCGGCCGCACCTGCTGGCGCCGCGACGCGGTGTAGCGCCGGTGCGGCTGGTGCCGGCACTTGGACAGGTGGGTGAGGTGGGCGTGCTCGGTCTCGGTCAGCCGCAGCGCCCGGGCGATGGCGTCGATCACCTCGGTCGACACGTTGTGGCCCTTGCCCTGTTCGAGCCGGGTCAGGTAGGCGACCGACACCCCCGCCAGCTGGGCCAACTCCTCACGGCGCAGCCCCGGTACGCGCCGATGCCGCCCGGTCACCGGCAGCCCGACGTCCTCCGGGCCGAGCCGGGCCCGCCGGGTACGCAGGAACTCGCCGATCCCGTCGCGCGGATCGATCGACCGCCCGCCGCCGGGGCGTGCGGCCTCGTCCGTACCGATGCGGTCGTGGACGTCGTTCGTGCCGTTCATGTCGTTCATTGTCCACGGCCGGGCGGACGAGTGCGGGGGCCGAGACTGACCCTGGCAGTGGTAGGAACGGCGGTCCTGAGCGGAACGGAGGTCTGGCAGCGCGGACCCGGGGCGGGCAGGGTCGAGTGCAGGTACATGCACACGATCGGTGCCGCTACCGCCCCCGTTTCCGGCGAAGGAGCCTCCATGCACTCTCCCCTGCTCGACCCCTATCGCGGCCCGAACCTGCACCTGCCCAACCGGGCGGCGATGGCGCCGATGACCCGCTCGCGCGCCGACGATGTCACCGGGGTCCCGACGCCCATCATGGCCGCCTACTACGCCCAGCGCGCCGCCGCCGGCCTGATCGTCAGCGAGGGCATCTGGCCGCATCGCCTCGGCAAGGGCGGCCCCGGCGTGCCCGGCCTGACCGACCCGGCGCAGGTGGCCGGCTGGCGGGAGGTGACCCGCGCGGTACACGCCGAGGGCGGGCGCATCTTCGCCCAGTTGTGGCACGTGGGCCGGGTCAGCCACCCCGATCTCCTCGACGGGGCGCGGCCGGTCGCCCCCTCCGCCGTGGCGATCACCTCCGGCACCATCCACACCGCCGACGGCCCGAAGCCCTATGTGCGCCCGCGCGAGTTGTCCGCCGCCGAGGTGGCCGCGTCGGTCGAGGCGCATGCCGAGGCCGCGCGCAACGCCGTCGACGCCGGCTTCGACGGGGTCGAGATCAGTGCCGCCTACGGCTATCTGCTCGCCCAGTTCCTCGCCGACAGCGCCAACCGGCGCACCGACGGCTACGCCGACCATGTGCGCTTCCCGATCGAGGTCGTCGAGGCGGTCGCCGCCGCGATCGGGCCGGAGCGCACGGCGTTGCGGATCTCCCCGGACAACACGCAGCTCGACATCTTCGAGGCCGATCCGGCGACGCGCTACCGCCGACTGGTCGGCGCGCTGGACGGGATGGGGCTGGCGTACCTGCACGTGGTGCAGTCGGGGGCCTATCCGGCGCTGGCCGACCTGCGGCCGCGCTGGGGCGGCACGCTGATGGCGACCTACGACGGCGCCGAACCGGGCGGCCACGAACGGGCGGAGCACGCGGTGCGGACCGGGCTCGCCGACGTGTACGCCTTCGGTCGACTGTTCCTGGCCAACCCCGACCTGCCCCGACGCCTGGCCGCCGGCGCCGCGTTCAACCGGCCGCTGAAGACCGGTCACTACGGCGGCGGCGCCGAGGGCTACCTGGACTACCCGCGCCTGGACGGGTGATCGGGGTCGGTCCCGCCCCAAGACGGCGGCGATTCCCGGAGTCGGGCGCGGGGGAGGATTCCGGGCATGACTGTGTCCGGGCACTACTTCGACGGTGCGTCCGAGCAATTCGACGCGATGGTGGACCTGTTGCGCGACCTGGTCACCTGCGAATCCCCCTCCGAGGACCGGCGGGCACTCGACCGCTGCGCCGATCCGGTCGCGGCGGCCGGGGAACGCCTGCTCGGACGTCCGCCGGAGCGGGTGGTCCGCGAGGGCATCACCCACCTCGTCTGGCGCCCGAGCGGGAAGGGGCCGCTGCTGCTCGGGCACTACGACACGGTGTGGCCGGTGGGCACGCTCGACGAGTTGCCCTTCTCGGTGCGGAACGGCATCGCACGCGGGCCCGGCGTGTTCGACATGAAGGCCGGGATCGTGCAGATGATGTACGCCGCCGCGCTGTCCGGCGCGGCCGATCGGATCGGCCTGCTGCTCACCGGCGACGAGGAGACCGGCTCGCCCACCTCCCGCACCCTGGTGGAGGAACTGGCCGCCGAGTCCGGGGCGGTACTGGTGGGCGAGCCGAGCGGGGACGACGGCGCGGTGAAGACCGCCCGCAAGGGGGTCGCGGGTTTCCGGGTGGCGGTACGCGGTCGCGCGGCGCATGCCGGCCTGGAACCCGAACTGGGGGTGAACGCGACGGTGGAACTTGCCCACCATGTCCTCACGTTGGCCGGCGTGTCCCGGCCGGACCTCGGCACCACGGTCACCCCGACCGTCGCGGCGGCGGGATCCACCACCAACACCGTGCCCGACGCGGCGACGCTGTCCGTGGACGTACGCGCCTGGACTCGTGCGGAACTCGACCGCGTGGCACGACACATGCGCGAGCTGAGCCCGGTGTTGCCCGGGGCCGGGCTGGTGGTGACCGGTGGGGTGAACCGGTATCCCCTCGAAGAGGCCGTGTCCGCCGACCTGTTGCGTCTGGTCCGCGCGGTGGCCCGGGACCTGGGCATGCCCGAACCCGACGCCGTGCGCTCCGGCGGCGGCTCCGACGGCAACTTCACCGGCGCGCTCGGGATCCCCACCCTCGACGGGATGGGCGCGGTCGGCGGACACCCGCACGCCCGGGACGAGTTCGTGGACCTGGCCCACCTGCCCGGCCGAACCGCCCTGCTGGCCGCGGTACTCGCTTGGCTGTGCGCGAACCGGCCGAACACGGCGGCGAGTTCGCGCACGACGGCCGATCGGTAGGGACGGGCGTGGTTTCGGAGGTTTCGCCGACTCGGACCCCGCGCCTGCCGTGAGCCGGTTAGCGTCGGACGGGGAGTCCGCCGACGCGGTCGGCGGCCGGCGGCCGGCACAGGAGAGGGCACGCGATGAGGACGCAGTCCCGCTTACCGCTCGACGCGCGATCCCGCTTATCGGTCGGCGTGTGGTCCCGCCCGTCGGTCGACACGCAACCACGGGCGGTGGCCGGGGCGTTCCAGCGATGAGCGAGGAGTCGCGGCGGCCGATGATCAGTCGGGAGCAGGTCGTCGCGTGTCTGCGGGTGCTGGGTGTGGACGTACCGGAACCGGCGGACGACCCCGATGCGATGTCGCGACCGATGGCGCTCGGGTTGTTGCTGTTCCTGATCGAGGCCGCCGCGGCCGGCGACGTGGACCGGCTCGATCAGGAGGTGTTGCGCAGCGGCTACCAGGCGGGCGCGCGCTCGGCGGCGGCCGACCACCCCCGGGCCGATGACGCGTGGGTGACCACGTTCGTCTGGACGCGGGCGATCGAGGATCGCCTGCGCCGGACCGCGCTCGACCTCGCCGACACCGCGGTGCCGACCCAGGAGGGGGTGTGGGGCGCCGCGCCGGCGATCACCCACGGTCTGGACGCGGTGCTGGCGCTGCTCGCCTCCACCAGCCCGCCCGACCCGCACACCCTCGGCCAGGCCGAGGTGGTCGAGATCGTCCGGACAAGCCTGCGCAGCGCCGACGCGCATCTGGTGGCCGCGCGGGCCCAGATCGAGAAGGGGCGCGCGGCGATCCGCGAACTGGGCTACGAGCCCTGAGCATGCCCGCCGACGGCGGGGCGTCAGCGCGGGGCGCCGGCGCGTTCCGAGGCGTCGAGGTAGGTGTGCAGCGCCCGGCGGGTGTGGGTGAGCGCGTCGATGCGCTGGTCCAGTCCGTCCAGGCGGGTGCGCAGGAAGTCGGTCAGCTCGCCGCAGGGGGCGAACTCGGGGGCCGCGCCGATCGCGCAGGGCAGCAGATACGCGATGTCCTCGGTGGACAGACCGGCTTCGAGCAGGCCGCGGATCTGGGTGACGGTGAGAACCGCGTCGGCGTCGTACTCGCGATAGCCGTTGGCGCCGCGCGCGGGTTCGAGCAGGCCCTGGGCCTCGTAGTAGCGCAGTTGGTGGGTGTGTACCCCGGTGCGTCGACTCAGTTCCCCGATCAGCACGTGTGCGCTCCTGGTTGACGTTCGTGGTCGACCTGCGTGGTCGACCTTCTCGGTTGACCTTCATACCGGTGTGAACGTCGATGATCCTGCCACAGGCATCGCGTCACACGAAGGAGCCACGATGGAAACGCACGACGTCGACCGCACACCCGTGACGGTCATCGGTCTGGGGCACATGGGTCGGGCACTGGCCGACACCCTTCTGCGCGAGGGATACCCCACCACGGTGTGGAACCGTTCGCCGGCCAAGGCCGACGACCTTGTCGCGCGGGGCGCGCGGCTCGCCCCCTCGGTCGCGGACGCCGTCGCGGCCGGCGCGCTCGTGGTCGTCTGCGTCACGGACTACGCCGCCGTGCGCGAACTGCTCGACCCGTCGGCCGGGACGTTGGCCGGTCGGACCCTGGTCAACGTGACCACGGGCACCTCGCAGGAGGCCCGGGAGACCGCCGCGTGGGCCGCGGGGCACGGCGCGGACTACCTCGACGGGGCGATCCTGGGCGCGCCGACCGCGATCGGTACGCCCGAGGGGGTGATCCTTTACAGCGGCCCGCCGGCCGCTTTCGAGCGGCACGAGTCGGCGCTGCGGAGCCTGGGCGGCGGGACCGCGTACCTCGGCGCGGACCAGGGTCTGTCCGCGCTCTACGACGCGTCCATGCTCGGTCTGATGTGGGGCATCCTGAACGGATTCCTCCAGGGGGCCGCGCTGCTCGACACCGCCGGGGTGAGCGCGGGCACGTTCGCGCCGGTGGCTCGGCAGGGGCTGGCGACGGTGGCCGAATGGCTGGCCGGCTACGCCGCGCAGATCGACGAGGGCAGGTATCCGGTGCTCGACGCCAGTATCGACACGCACCTCGCCTCGATGGAGCACCTGGTGCACGAGAGCGAATCGCTGGGCGTCGACGCCGCGTTCCCGAGGTTGGTGCGGGCCGTGGCCGAGCGGGCGGTGGCCGACGGACACGGCGGCAGCGGCTACGCGGCCGTGATCGAACAGCTCCGGGCGCCGGCCGGGACCCGCGCGTGATCGGCGATCGGGCCGGGCGCGGGGGGAATACGCGGCGCCCGATCGGGAATTGGGCCCTGACATGAGCACCTCATCGTTCGACCCGCATTCGCTGCTCGCGCAGAGCCGCCTCGGCGTGCTCGCGACCATCAAGGCGGACGGCCGCCCCCAGCTGTCCCCCGTGATGCCCTTCTACGATCGAGCGGCCGGCGTGCTGCACGTCTCGATGACCGAGGGCCGGGCCAAGACCGCCAACCTGCGCCGCGACCCGCGCGCGACGCTCGAGGTCACCAGCTCGGACGGCGGCTCCTGGGCCACCGCCGAGGGTGTCGCGACGCTCATCGGACCGGGCACCGACCCGGACGGTCCCGAGGTCGACGCGCTGGTGGACTACTACCGCGCGGCGGCCGGGGAGCACCCGGACTGGGCGGAGTACCGGTCGGTGATGGTGTCCGATCGTCGGGTGCTGATGACGATGACGGTCGACCACGTCTACGGGGCCAGAATCCGCTGACCCGTCCGGCCCGTTCGCCCGTCGAGCGTGGCCGGCGGGGGTCGGGCCGGGGCCGACCGCCGCGCGGGTGTCCACGACCCCTCCGTCACCAAATGATCACCGGCCGCACCACGCGCACGGCAGGCGATTCGTACCCCTATATTGATCTGCGCTCTGCCCGGGGAACCAACAACCGGGCACTACACGGGGGAATCACCATGTCTGTTTTCGTGCGCCTCGGCGCGGTCGTGATCGCCGGCTGTGCGGTGCTGGGCCTGTCCGCCTGCAACGACGAGGACAAGGAAAAGAAGGCCACCACGGCGGACCCGGGAGGCCGGGCCATCACCGCCCCGGCCACCGTCGCCGCGACCGGCACCACACCCTCCCCGACCGCCTCCGGCGCCGCGACCGGGCCCGCCGGCACGCCGACCTCGACCGCCAAGTCGACCGGCACCCCCGGCGGGGAGTGCGCACAGGACCAGATCTCGCTCAAGGTCGACTACCCGGCCGGGCACAAGGACGTGCTGCTCGTCGTGGGCACCAACACCGGCGCCGCGGCCTGTGTGCTGCCGGGTTGGCCGCAGGTGTACGCGGGCGGTACGGCCGGCCGGGACGTCGAGCACGGCAACGACTACCAATACCCGTTCCAGACGCTCAAGCCCGGCGGCACCGCCTACGCCGCCTTCCACCCGGCACCGCCGGCGCCGGGCGGCGGCTCGGAGATCGCCGACATCCAGGTGGCCGTGGAGGCGAACAAGGCCGGGCAGACCGGCAAGCGGCTGCCGGTGCACGCGCTCGACAAGCCGAGCGGCGAGCTGTTCGTGAACGCCGATGCCTTCATGGGTGGTTGGTATCCCACGACGGCCGCGGCGATCGCCGCGAAGTAACCCTCGGCAAGGTGGGCGGGATCATGATCCCGCCCACCGGTGGGTCAGCGGGGGCCGTTGCCCTGTTCGACGCGCTTCCGGGCGTCGGCGAACAGTTCCGCCGCACGCGCCCGGGACGCCGACCACCGACTCGCTGATCGCGGCCCTCGACGACGCCCTGCGGCCCGAGCGGGCCCAGCGCGCCGCGGCGGTCGCCGGTCAGGTACGGACCGACGGGGCGCATGTCGCGGCGCTGCGCCTGCTCGCGGCAGAGCGCCAAGGGCCGTGTTGAGCCGTCGGGCGCGGCAACAGCCGTGGCGGGCACGGCGGTTGCCTGAATCGGGCCCGCCGCCGAACGCGTCGGCTAGTCGACGCCCGGGTAGCGCACCCCGATGTGCTCGCGCACGGTGTCCAGCGTGCGCATCACGGCCAGCGTGCCCGCCGGCGGCACCAGCGGGGACTCGGTCTCGCCCGCGCGCAGGCAGCGCATCACCTCGATCGCCTCGTGCCGCATCGTGCCGCGTTCGGGATCGTCGGTGACGTCCGCGAGCAGCACGGTCCGAGGCTCCTCGCCCCGGCGGTGCACGACGAACCGGTCCGGGTAGTAGAAGCCGTCGGCGAACTCGATCCGCCCCAGGGTGCCGGCGACGGTCGCGGGCGCGTCGGTGTCGGCCGTCATGGAGCAGCCCAGGGTGGCCACGGCACCGCTGTTCCAGCCCAGGACGATGCCGGTGTTCGCGTCCACCCCCTCGGGGGTCCGGTGGGCCCAGGCCCGGATCGTGTCGGGCTCGCCGAGCAGCAAGTGGGCGAAGGAGACCGGGTAGACCCCCAGGTCGAGCAGGGCGCCGCCACCCTGCGCCGGGTCGCGCAGCCGGTGCTCGGGCGGGAGGTCCCCGGCGAAGCCGAACGCGGCGGATATGCTGCGCACCTCGCCGATCACGCCCTCCCGGACCAGTTCACACATCCGGCGGATCAGCGGGTGGCAGTACGTCCACATGGCCTCCATCAGGAACAACCCGCGTCCCCGGGCCAGTTCGACCAGTTCGCGGGCCTCGCGCGAGTTCAGCGTGAACGCCTTCTCGCACAACACCGCCCGCCCGGCCGTCAGACACAGCCCCGCCGCCTCACGATGCGCCGAGTGCGGGGTGGCGACATAGACGATGTCGATGTCGTCGTCGGCGGCCAACTCGGCCCAACTGCCGTACGCCCGGGGGATCTCGTGCCGCTCGGCGAAGGCCTTCGCGCTCGCCGTGCCGCGCGACCCGACCGCGATCACTTCGGTATCCGGCAGGCTCCGCAGCGCCTTGGTGAACTCGGCGGCGATACCGCCGGTCGACAGGATGCCCCAGCGAATGGTCCGTACGGCAGCACTCATCGTCGCACCTCACCCTTGGTCCGGCCGCCCCGTGTCCCCGCCAGGATAGGCACCCCCTCGGCGCCGCGACCCAACGGGGGAGCGGGCGGCGGCGTGCGCGGCGGTCCGGGCCGGAAGGCGCGGGCGGGAGTCGTTCGTCGCGCGTCACCCCGGCCGGCCGATGCGCCTCCCGGGCACGCCCGGCGCGCGGTGCGGTCGATCGGGCGAGCGCGCGTGTGGTGGGGTGTCCGGCGCCGATCGGTCGGCGGAGCCGGGCAGCGAATCGTTTGGTCGAGCGCCCGTTCGAGGCGCCCGGTTCGGCTCCACGCCTCGCTCTCACACCGGTGCGCTCTGCCGGGGTGTCACCCCACCGCACCAGCATTGGCGGACGCTCCGCCGAGCGATCCCACCCCGCACGATCGGAAGGCGCCGTCGTGACCGCGAAACCCGCCGGAGAAGATCCCACCCCCCTGAGCGACGCCCGCTCGAAACCCGGGCCGAACGCCATCCCGCACCAGAGCGCCACCACGCCGGAGGCCCCCGCAGAGACCCCGCCCGAGGACCCCGCCGAAGCCCCGACCGAAGACCCCGCCGAAGCCCCGACCCGAGTCCCGACCCGAGTCCCGCCCGACACCCCCGCCGAAGCCCCGACCCAAGACGAACGCCCGGACCAGGAACTGGCGTTCGCACCCCCCGGCCGGGACACCGCGGTCGCGCTGACGAAGATCACCACCCGCGCCATGGCCGCCCGCCTGCCGCACCTGCTCGTGCGCGCCATGCGCCTCGCCTGGAAGGCCGATCCGCGAGCCCTGGTCGCGCTGATGGTATGTCAGGTCCTGGCCGGCGTCCTCGAAGCCGGCGGACTGCTCGCCACGACCGGAACGATCACCGCGCTGATCGCGTCGGGCGACGTCACCGACCGGTTGCGCGACGCGCTGCCCTCGATCCTCCTGCTGAGCGCGGCGGTCGGGCTGCGCGCCGTGCTCGGCATCGCCGTGGTGGCGCTGTCCGCGCGGGTGACCCCGCGGCTGACCCGCGAGTCCGAATGGCTGCTGCTCCAGGCCGCCTCCCGGGCCGAGTTGGCCGCCTACAACCACCCCGGCTATCAGGACCGGTGGGACGCCGCCGATCGGGGCCTGCAATCGATGCGCGGCCTGATGCCGCAGTCCCAGGACGTCCTCGCCGCCTGCGCCTCGCTGATCGCCGCCGCGTCCGTACTCACCCTCCTGCATCCGGTGCTGCTGCCCCTGCTGCTCCTGGGCGCGCTGCCGCGCGGAGTGGCGGCGGTACGCGGGGCGCGGGTCGAATACCTCACCACGCTGCACACCCAGGACGAGCGGCGGCTGCTCAACATGCTGCGCTGGCACATCTCCGACCAGCGCTGGGCCGACCAGCTCCGGGCCGGCACCATGGCGCCGTTCCTGCTTGGCCGCTATGCCGTCGCGGCCGATCGGGTACAGCGGGTCACCCAGTCCGGCGCCTGGACCACCGCCAAGATCGGCCTGGTCGGCGCCGCCGTCGGCGGGCTGGCGGCAAGCCTGGTGTGGGCCGCGCTGGCGTACCTGCTGTCCACGGACCGTATGTCGGTGGCCGCCGCCGGCACCGCGGTGATCGCGCTGCGCACGGTCGGTACGGCCCTGGGCGGCCTGGTGGTCTCCGGCAGTCGGCTCTACAGCGTCGGCCTGTACCTCGACGACTGGGCCCGCTTCCTCGACGAGGCCGGCGGCCACGCGATGAAGCGCGGCGACCTCGTCCCCGAGCCGCCCGTCGTGGTCCGCGCCGAGAACGTCACCTACCGCTACCCCGGCAAGGCCGCACCCGCCGTCGCCGACATCGACCTGGAACTGCGCAGAGGGACCATCCTGGCCCTGGTGGGGGAGAACGGCTCCGGCAAGTCGACCCTGTCCCGCCTGCTGTGCGGCCTGTACCTGGCCCACGAGGGCCGGGTCACCTGGAACGGCGACGACGTGGGCGACCTCGACCCGCACGCGGCCTGGTCCCACGTCGGCTACGTCCCGCAGGAGATCGCCCGCTGGCCGCTGTCCGCCCGCCTGAACATCAACCTCGGCCAACCCCGCGAGGACGACGACGAAGCGATCGAGCGCGCGGCCGGCGCCTCGGGCGCGGACGACGTGATCGCCGGCCTCCCGCGCGGCCTCGGCACCCTCCTGGCCCGCGAATGGTGGGGCGGCGTCGACCCGTCCGTGGGCCAGTGGCAACGATTCGGCATCGCCCGCGCGCTGTACGGCGAGCCGGGGCTGATCTGCCTGGACGAACCCACCTCCGCCCTCGACCCCCGAGCCGAACACCGCATCTTCGCGGGCCTTCGCGAGATCGCCCGGGACAGCGCCGTCGTCCTGGTCACCCATCGACTGGCCAACGTCGCGGTCGCGGACCACATCGTGGTGATGGACTCGGGGCGGGTGACCCAGCAGGGCACGTTCGACGAACTCCTCGCGGAACACGACGGGTTGTTCGCCGAACTGTGGCGGTTGCAACAGGACCGGGGCGCCGAATCCGCGCCGCGCGCGTAGTCGGCCCGCCCGGACGGAGGAACATCCCATGGACATCGGTACCAGGGTCGAAGCGGTCGGGGACCTGGGCGGCGGCCTCACCCAATCCGTCCCCGCCGGGGCTCGCGGCGTCGTCGTGGGCAGCCGGTTCGACGGCCGACTGGAGGTCACGTTCACCCTGGCGGGCCTCCTCGGCGGCACCCGGTCGGTGACGGTCGCGGTCGCGCCGAACAAGGTGAAGCCACTGTGAGGGAGGCCGGGGCGACCGGGGGCACCCGCCGCACCCGCCATACCGGGGCATAGAGCTCGCAGACCCGCCCTATCGGGGCTCGTCTCCGGATTCCACCCGGTCCGCCGCCAAGCTGCCGAGCAGGCACAATGCCTGCTCGGTGGCGCTGCCCGGCTCCGCCTGATACACCACCAGCTGCTGCCCCGGCGCGCTGTTCACCGTCAACGACTCGTAGGACAACACCAGTTCGCCCACCGCGCGATGCCGGAAACGTTTGGCCTCGGTGCTCTTGCGGCGCACCTCGTGCCGGGCCCACAGCCGGGCGAAGTCCTGGCTGCGCAGCGACAGTTCGCCCACCAGCGAGGCCAGCGCCGGGTCCCCGGGATCGTCGCCCGCGCACGAGCGCAGCGACGCGACGGTGTTGCGCGCCGCCTGCTCCCAGTCCGGGTAGAACGTGCGCCCGGCCGGGTCGAGGAAGAGTAGCCTGAGCAGGTTGCGTTCGGGCCCGTCGAACAGCGCGGCGCCCAGCGTGTTCGCGGCCAGGATGTCCATGTAGCGGCCCAGCACGACGGCCGGCTGCCGATCCCAGGACTGCATCATTTGCACCAACAGCGGACTCACCCGCTCGGCCCGCCGTACCGGCGAGCGGCGGCGCGGCGCCGGGCGGGCCAATCGGCGCAGGTGTTCCGCCGCGTCGTCCCCCAGGCGCAGTGCGTGGGCCAGCGCGTCGACGACCTGCTCGGACGGGCCGCGCTCGCGACCCTGCTCCAGGCGTACGTAGTAGTCGGTACTGACTCCGGCCTGCGCCGCGACCTCCTCCCGGCGCAGTCCGGGCGTGCGGCGGCGACCGGCGTGCACGATCCCCGCCGTCGCCACGTCGACCGCCTCGCGGCGGGCGCGCAGGAAGGTGCCGAGGGCGTTGTCGCTGTCCATGCCTCGACGGTACGACGAGGGGAGGCGGGGAGCCAGGGTGCGGTACTCCCAGGGTGGGCGGCGGCCTGGTTGGGCCGGCGGACTCCGGCCAGCCTGGAGCCATGACACACACCGAACGACACAGCGGCACCGCCGGCGGCACGACCCCTCGGCTTCCCCTGCACGGCCGGGTGGCGGTGGTCACCGGCGCCTCCAGCGGCATCGGCGCCGCGACCGCCCGCGTACTGGCCGCGGCGGGCGCCGACGTCGCCGCCCTCGGTCGCCGTGCGGACCGACTGGAGGCACTGGCGAAGGAGCGCGTCGACGCCGACACCGGCGGCACGATCCTCGCCGTGCCCGTCGACGTCCGCGACCTGGCGGCGATGCGGCACGCCGCCGGCGTCGTGCACGAGCGGCTCGGTGCCGTCGACCTGGTCGTGGCGTCGGCCGGGGTGATGCTCGGCGGCGCGTTCGAGCAGGCGGAGACGGTCGAGTGGGACCGGATGCTCGACGTCAATCTGACCGGACTGCTCTACACGGGCCGGGTGTTCGTCGACGACCTGCTGGCCGCCGCGGCGGCCGGACGCCCCGCCGACCTGGTGCACATCGGCTCGTTGGGCGGCCAACGGCCGTTCCCCGGTTGGTCGGTGTACTGCGCGACCAAGGCCGCCGTGGCGCACCTGAGTCGGGGACTGCGCGCCGAGCTGGGCCCGCGCGGCGTACGGGTCGCCAACATCGAACCCGGCGTCACGCTCACCGAGTTGGGCGACGACATGCACGATCCGGCGAGCCGCGAGCAACTGGCCGCGATGCGCACCGCGAACACCCCGCTGTCCGCCGAGGACGTGGCCGCCGCCGTCGGGCACGCCGTCGCCGCGCCCGCGCACGTCAACTTCGCGGAACTGCTCCTGATACCGACGGGCCAGGGGTGAGTCCCATACCGCCCGAGAATCGATCCATGAAGGACATTTCGATGGACATCCCCGCTTCCTCCGCATCCACTCCCGTCTGGTTCGTCACCGGCTGTTCGTCCGGCCTGGGGCGCGCGATCGCGTTGCACGCGCTCGAACGCGGGGATCGGGTCGTGCTGACCGCCCGTGATCCGGGTGCCGTCGCCGAGGCGGTCGGCGGGTACGGCGATCGGGCGCTCGTGCTCCCGCTCGACGTCACCGACGCCGACGCGATCGCCGTCGCCGTGGCCGCCGCCGAGACCACGTTCGGCCGGATCGACGTGCTGGTCAACAACGCCGGCTACGGCTACCTGGCCGCCGTCGAGGAGGGTGAGGACGACGAGATACGGCGGCTGTTCGACACCAATGTCCTCGGTGTCGCCGCCGTCACCCGGGCCGTGCTGCCCGGGATGCGCGCCCGGCGGTCCGGCCACGTGGTCACCATCGGCTCGATCGGCGGCCTTGTCGCGTTCGGCGCGACCGGCTACTACCACGCCACCAAGTTCGCGCTGGAGGGCCTGTGCGAGTCGTTGGCCGCCGAGGTCGCGCCGCTGGGGATCCGGGTGACCATCGTGGAGCCGGCCGCGTTCCGGACGAACTGGTCCGGCCCTTCGATGCGGGAGTCCGCCGTCCGGATCGCCGACTACGCGGACACCGCCGGCGCCCGTCGGGCCGCCACGCGGGCGACGTACGGCCGGCAGCCGGGCGACCCGGACCGCGCCGCCGCCGCGATCGCCGCCGTGGTCGACGCACCCGAACCCCCGCTGCGGCTGCTGCTCGGCGAGGCCGCGGTGCACATCGCCGACGCCCGACTGGATGCCCTGCGTGACGGGTTCGCGGCATGGCGGCAGGTGAGCCTGGGCGCGGACTTCCCGCCGGAGAGGTGAGGCGGGCGGGTGTCCGGGCCGGGTCGGGCGGCGCGCGGCCGGTGCCCGACCCCGGGTGCGGCCGTGGCGGTTTTCCGGTGGCCGGGTACATTCCTGCCATGCACATCGTCGCCATCCTCGCCCTGGACGGGGTGATCCCGTTCGATCTGGCCACCCCGATCGGGGTGTTCACCCTCTCCCGGCTCCCGGACGGCCGGCCCGGCTACGACGTGCGGGTGTGCGCCGAGCAGCCGGAGGTCGACGCCGGCCTTTTCACCCTGCGGGCGCCGTGGGGGCTGGACGGGTTGGCGGGCGCGAACACGATCATCGTGCCCGGGACCGCCGACCCGCTGACCCCGCTCAGCCCCGCCGTGCGCGAGGCACTGCGCACGGCCGCGCGGAACGGCACCCGGATCGCGTCGATCTGCGTGGGCACCTTCCCCCTGGCCGCCACGGGGCTGCTGGACGGCCTGCGCGCCACCACGCACTGGATCGCGGCCGACCTCCTGGCCGAACACCACCCGTCCGTCGAGGTCGACCCGGACGTGTTGTACGTGGACAACGACCGCATCCTCACCTCGGCCGGCGCCGCCGCCGGGATGGACCTGTGTCTGCACATGATCCGCCGCGACTACGGTTCGGCGGTCGCAGCCGACGCCGCCCGACTGTCCGTCATGCCGCTGGAACGCGAGGGCGGGCAGGCGCAGTTCATCGTGCACGACCATGTCCCGACACCGCAGGGTTCGGCCCTGGAACCGCTGCTCGCGTGGTTGCGGGACAACCTGGGCGCCGAACTCACCCTCGCCGACATCGCCGCCCGGGCGGGAACCAGCACCCGGACCCTGATCCGCCGCTTCCGCGAGCACACCGGCACCACGCCGCTGCAATGGCTGCACCGCGCGCGCATCCGCCAGGCCCAGCACCTCCTGGAGACCACCGGCGACCCGGTCGAACGCATCGGCGCCCAGGTCGGGTTCGGCTCGCCCACCGCCTTCCGCGACCGCTTCAAGAAGACCACCGGCGTCAGCCCCCACACCTACCGCCGCACCTTCGGCTCGGCGCAACCGGCGTGTCCCTGACCCTGCTTGGCGTCCGGCCCCGGCCGCAGATCGCGGCTCGCGGCTCGCGGCTTAGGACGGCCGCGACTCGACCGCCGGGAGCATGGCCAGCAGGTGCCGGCCGTCGGTGTCCTCGTGGTGCAGGAACACCACCTCGCACGTGCCGAACACCCGCAGCCGTACGTGGTGGCGCGGTCGCGGACTGCACGGCAGTACGCACCGGTGCCAGCGGGTCGCGGCGCCCGGATGGGCCAGCAGGGTCCGTACCAGTGCGGCGACCGTCGGGTCGTCGCCGTAGCGTATGTAGGTGAGTTGCGCGGTGGTGACCGCGTCGCGGCGGACCGCGTCGATGTCGGCGAAGGTCGCCGCCGCCTCGTCGCCGAAGATCCAGTCCAGCACGTTCGGCGGGCCCGCCGGTGCCCGGCGGTGGTGCAGTGCGGGGAAGCAGGCGAACACCATGTCGTTGGCGGCGAGCACGTTCCAGGCGTGATCGGTGAGGATCGCCGGATTGGGGGACAACCGGCACAGGGTCTCCCGGTCGTCGTGCGACACGTCCGGGGCCGGCCTGGGGACGGGCCGGGGGAACACCGTCGAGTCCGGCCCCGTGGCCAGTAGGTGCAGCAGTCCGCGCTCGCGGTGCGGGACGCGCAACGTGTCCGCGACCCGGGCGAGCCGATGCGGGTCGAAGGCGACCCGGTCGCCCCGTTCGAGATGCCCGTACCAGCGCAGACTCACCCGGGCCTGGCCGGCGACGTCCTCCTGGCGCGGGACCCGGTTCGCCGCGCCGGCGAAGCCGCGCCCGGGTACGGCCGGGACCAGCCGGGTGCGGTATCCGATCAGCATGCGGTGCAGGAGGGCGCGTCGAAGTCCCTCGTGATCCACGATCGACCTCCCGAGCCGGGGCACGGCGACAAGACGGCAGCGGCGGAGCCGGCATCACGGGTCGGCGCGGGAGGCACCGAACGCCTCCCCCTCGCGATGAGTGCGACCATCAGACACGCCCACGCCCCAAGGTCACAACCCCCCCGACCACCCCCGACTCCGCCCGCCGGTGGGGCGAGGGAGTCTCGTGTCGGTCAGGCGGGGTTGCGGGTCGTGGTGAGGGTCAGCGTGCCGTAGTCGACGGGGACGCTGCCGCCCGCCGCGTCGATCGCGGCGCCGAAGGCGGCCAGGAGTTCGGTGGAGACGTCGGGGGCCAGGCGGGTGTAGACGCCGATGGTGGGGACCTGGTCCAGCCACTCGTCCCGGGTGTAGGTGTGCCGCCGGTCGAGCCGCCACTGTTCCGGTTCGGCGAACACGCCCGCCGCCCGGAGGCCGTCGGCCGCGTGGGCGCACATGGTCGCGTACGCCCGGTCGATGTCCCCCGGGGTCGGCAGCGCGGCGGGGGAGTCGGGCAGCAGCCAGCGGTGGATCCCGGCGAAGGACGCGGCGAGTTCGGGCTCGGGCATGGCGGTGTTCCAGAACAGGGCGAGCCGGCCGCCCGGACGCAGCACCCGCGCCGCCTTGGCCGCGCCCGCGACCGGGTCCACCCAGTGCCATGCCTGGCCGCAGACGAGCGCGTCGAACGTGCGTCCGACCGGGTCCCAGTCCTCGAACGTGGCGACCTCGACGTCGAGTCCGCGTCCGCGCGCCCAGTCGGCCATGCGCGGGTCCGGGTCGACGCCGAGCACCGTACATCCGGCCGCCCGGAAGCGGCGGCCGACGATGCCGGTGCCGCAGCCGACGTCCAGGACGTCCGGGCCCGGGGCGGCGGCGACGATGCGGTCCACCAGGGCCTGCGGGTAGCGGGGGCGGGTCCGGTCGTAGCGCTCGGCGTCCACGCCGAACGACTCCGCCGTCTCGCGGTGCCGGTGGGGTGGGATCGGGGGTTCGGGGCGGGGGGTGTGCTCGTGCTCCGACGGTATAGTGGGCATGTGCCCACTATGAATGGGCGCCTGCCCACTCGTCAATCGCCTCCCGGTCGAGCGCCGGGTGCGGGGGTGGGGCGATCGAGCCGGAAGGGGCGAGTGACGATGCCGACGGGAGTGGCCCTGCGCGACGTGCGGGAGCAACTGTTCGACGCGGCCGAGCGGGTCCTGCTCCGGGACGGGCCGAGCGCGCTGACCAGCCGGGCGGTGACCACCGAGGCGGGCTGCGCCAAGGGCGTCCTGCATCGGCACTTCGCCGACTTCGACGACTTCCTCGCCGAACTCGTCCGCGACCGGGTGGCCCGGATCGACGGCCGCGCGGCCGCGCTGCACGGCCTGGCCGGGTCGGGCGACGTCGCCGATCATGTCACCGAGGCGCTGATCGACCTGTTCGGATCGGTCGCCGTGGCCATCGTCGGCCTGGTCGTCTCCCGCGACGAACTGCGCGCCCGGCTGCGCCGCACCACGCCCACCGGCGTGCCGATCCTGACCGAGGCCACGGCGATGATCGCCGGCTATCTCGCCGCCGAGCGCGCCTTGGGCCGGCTCGTCCCGGACGCCGATCCCGACACGCTCGCGCCCATGCTGGTCGGCACCGGGCACCTGCTCTTCGCCGACCGCAAGGGCCCCCCGCCCACGCCCGAGACGGTGCATCGGGCGGTGCGTACCTTCCTGGCGGGTGCGCTGTCGCAGGCCCCGCGCTGATCACGGGTGCGCACCTGTGGAAGAAGGGTTCCGGAATGCATTGACGCGGGTTTCGGGGCGTCCGATGCTGGGAGCAGACCAACCCGACAGATGTCAACGAAACACGCATACGGTACGCAAGGGAGTCGACCATGTCTCGACGACCGCGTCGCCCCGAGCCTCGCGGCGGGGGTGGATCCTCCGCGCCACCGCCGCGGCCGAGCCGACCCGAGCGGTACCAACAACCCGTGCCCGCCTCGGAACTGCTGTGCCTGCACGTCACCGCCGACGGGGAACCGGTCCTGCTCCGGGTCGCCGGCGAGATCGACGTGGCCACCGGTCCGCGACTGTGCCGGGCGCTCGGCCGGGCGCTCGACAGCGGCGCGGAGCACGTGCACGTCGACCTGGCGGACGTGACCTTCTGCGACAGCACGATCGTGCACGCGTTGTTGCACGCGCGCACCCGGGCCGGCACGCGGGGCACCACGCTGACCCTGGATTTGGGCGAATGGGCCCGCCGCCTGCTCGACATCACCGGAACGACGCATCTGTTCACGCTGCGCCGACACCCCGAAGCGCCGCGCTCCGCCGATCCCTGACCCACTCGCGTCCTCGCCCGCCGGTGGTTCGGTGGACTCAGCCGCAACAGCCGTCCCGCTGCAACTCCAGGGCGATGGCCAACCAGCCGTCGGCGGGCTCGGGTTCGGGGCGGGCGTGGTGGCCTGCCGCGGGCGGCGTCACCCGGGCCTGGCCGGCGGCGGGTGCGGAGGCGGCGGGCGCCGGGAAGGAGCGGACCAGGTCGTCCCGGTGGAAGGGGGTGCCGCCGCGTACCGCCGAGACGGTGCGGACCAGGGTGTCGAAGTCGGTGAACGGATCGCCGTCCACGATGGTCAGGTCGGCCAGTCTGCCCGGCTCCAGCGTGCCCAGGTCGCGGTCCACGGCGAAGAGTCGGGCCGGCAGCACGGTGGCGGTGCGCAGTGCCTGGGCGGGGGACAGGCCGTGCGCATGCAGCGCGCGCAGTCCGAGGTGCAGGTGCAGACCCACCGGGACCAGGGGCGCGTCGGTGCCCATGGCGACCCGGCCGCCGGCGCTCAGGATGCGGCGGTAGGTGTCCATCTCGGTGCCCAGCGCGGCCAGTTGGGCGGGGGTGGGTGGGCGGCCGGCGAGTTGGCGGACCAGCGCGGTGTGCCAGGGCGGCATCAGCACGGTGACCCGGTCGTCCGCGGCCAGGGCCGGGTCGGCGCCGATCAGGGGCAGTGCGGTGAACGGCGTGGCGATCATGGCGAAGTCGCCGGTGGTGTAGATCTCGTGCACGTCCTGGTACGAGTGGCCCGTCGCGGAGACGGCGCGGCCGAACTCGATGCGCTGGGTCGCGTTCAGATGGGTCGTCAGGTCCTGGCCCACCTCGATTCCGGGCGAACACAGGTGACTTCCGGCGGGTACGCCCAGCTCGTCGTGGGCGTACCGTGCCGCCTCGGCCATCAGCCACGTGGGGGCCCGTACGTACGTCTTCACGAAGTCCCAGTCGAGCGCGGCGGCGCGGGCCAGCGACCGGGTGAGCCCGGCCGGCGTGCGGTGGCTGCGGCCCATGCTGTACGCCACCCGTGCCCCGTCGAGGAGTTCCCCGGTGCTCAGCAGGCGGGGGCCGGCCAGTTCGCCGGCGTTGATCGCCTCCTTGAGCCGGGCCTGCTCGTAGGCGAAGCCGCCGAGCGAGACGGCGGTGGTGATGCCGTAGGCGAGTTGGGTGGCGGTCTGCCGGCCGCCGAAGGTGTACTGCCACGGGTGGGTGTGCGCGTCCCACAGGCCGGGGAGCACGGTGCGCGCGGACGCGTCGAGGGGCGGGGCGGCGGACGGGCGGCCGGGGCGATGCGGTTCGATCGCGGTGACCCGGCCGCGGTGCACGAGGATGTCGACGTCGTCGCGGGTGCGCTCGCCGGTGCCGTCCCACAGGCGTCCGGCGTGCACGACGAGGTCGGCCGGGGTGGGGTGGCGGTGATCCAGCGGCACCCGGACGGTGCGGGCGGTGCCGGCGGCCACGTCGAACAGGCGCAGCCTCCCGGCGGACAGGTAGAGCAGCCGGCCGCCGTCGGCGGACCAGGACGGATGGTCGGCGGCCTCGGTGGTCAGCTGTCGCGCCTCCCCGTCCGGAGCGCCGTCGGCGCGAACGGGCAGCAACCACAGGGCGGATTCGACGATCACCGCCATCGAGCGCCCGTCGGGGGACCAGACCGGCCCCGAGTCGTAGCGGTCGGCGATCGAGGTGTGCGGGGCGACCGCGTACAGCCGGCTCGCGCCGGGCGCCTCGTGTGCGTCGCCGGCGGGCGCGTCGACGTCGATCACCCGGATCAGGTTGTAGCCCTCGCGGAAGCGCCGGTTGAGCCGGTTGCGCTCGCACAGCGCCACGCGGCGGCCGTCCGGCGACCAACTCGGCCGCCCCGGCAGTCCGCTGCCCGACAGCGGCGGCGCGAGGACCCGTTCGGTGCCGCCGGCGAGGTCGGTCAGGACCAGGTTGCCGGACATGTCGAGGCTGACGAGCCGGCGTCCGTCGGGGGACAGGGCCGGATGCGTGCGCCCGCCGGCCGCCAGGACCGTTTCGGTGCCGGACGCCAGGTCGAGACGGCGTACCGCGTAGAGGCCGTCGCGGTCGTCGGCGAACACCAGGCCCCGGCCGTCGCCGGTCCAGGTCGGCGCCATGACGTAGCGCGTGGGTGCGGCGGAGAACACCCGGCGCGGCACTCCGCCACCTGAAGTCGGCGCGATCCAAAGCGTGTTCAGCGCCGCGAAGGCGACCTCGCGGCCGTCGGGGGACAGCGCCGGCAGGTGGATGCCGCGGACGGGCCGCACCCGGTCGGTGTCGAACTCGCGGTGTTTGGCGTGGTATCGCGGTCGGTCGAGCGGCAGGGTGGCGTCGAAGGCGAACTCGGCGGCCGTCGTGGGGTCCTCGGGGCGGAGCAGCCGGAACCGTCCGTCCACGTTGAGCAGCAGCTCGCCGCCAGCATTCCAACGCGGCGGCACCGGTAGCACGTCGCCGTCGATCGGGATCCGCGCGCCGTCGACGATCAGGGCACACTCCCCGTCGGGCCGTTCGCTTTCGGGCCCGCCCATGGTGCGCAGATACGCCAACCGCCCGGAGGCGGACAGCGCCGGGGTCATGATCTGCGTGCCGGGCGTGGTCTCGGTGTGCTCGACGGTCACCGGTCCGGTGCCGTCGGGGGGCACGGAGGCGACGGTGCGGGCGTCCGGGGACGCGCCGCCCGCGGCGGCCCGGACGAACAGGATCCGGGTGCCGTCGGGGGCCCAGGTCGGGTCGAAGTCCTCCCAGGGTCCGTCGTGGAACGGGCCGTCCTGGCCGGGCAGTCCGGTGATGCGGGTGAGCGCGCCGCCGCGCACGTCGAGGACCCAGAGCCGGTACGGGCTGCCCGTGATCGGGTCGCCGTCGCGTTCGGACGCGAACACGAGCCGGGTGCCGTCCGGGGACCAGGCGGGCGCGCGGTCGTCCCACGGGCCGTCGGTGAGTTGCCGAAGTCCGCCGCCGTCGGGGCGCATCGTCCAGACGTGGAACCGGCCGCCCCGATAAGCGGAGAAGGCCAGGAGCCGGCCGTCGGGGGCGAACACCGGTCGGCAGGGCTCCAGTTCGGGCGCGGTCAGCGCGCGGGCCGGGCCGCCGTCGGGTGGGATCGCCCACAACACGCTCTGCACCTCGGCGACCAGGCCGCCGCCGACGGGATCGAGCGTCGCGGCGCCGTTGGTGGCGGCGGTGAAGGACAGCGAGTCGCGGCCGGCGGCGACCTCCGCGAACGGGTCGTGGGCAGGCCGGGCGCCGGGCCCGATCGCGTCGCCGATCAACGCGCCACCCACCGCGACACCGCCGGCGGCGATCACGAACCGGCGCCGGGTGAGTCCCGAGCGGGACGAACGGCCTTCGTCGGCCGGGTCGATGGTGTGCACGGAGCCTCCTGGTATACGACGCGCGGGGTCGGGAGGGCGGACTTCGGCAACGTATCGGTTTGTCCGGTATGGCGATCGTCGATGCGGCACGGGAGGCCGGATAAACCATCCCAACGGGTGAGTCGCGGTGTGGGCTTGTGGGTCGATCGGTGTGCGCGGGCGAGCGGGTGCCGCTTGGGCGGGTTACCCAACTCGCGGGGTGTGCAGCCGAGTTGGTTTGCGGGGAGGGGTGGCGAGCGTCGGGGGCGCCGCGATATTGCGTTGGCGTCTCGTGTTAGGTAAGGCTAACCTAAGTGGATACTGCTCAATCCGTGCGGCCGGGTGGGCGCCGCGTGCGACGCGTCGAGGCCCGGGCCGGCCGCAGTATCCGAGGACGGTGCATCCCATGACCATCGCCGCCGCGCCCGCCGATGCCGCCGCGACCGATCCACGCCGACTGTGGGTGCGCCACGAGGGGGAGTTCGATCCGCTCGACGTCGTGGTGCGGTTGGCCGAGGCCGGGGGGTTCGACGAGTCGGTCGTATACGAGGGGGAGGGGCGCTGGTGGTTCGCGGGCGGCGCCGTCGCGGAGGTGGCCGTGCATGCCGACGCCGTGGTCGGGACGAGTGAGGGGCGATGTACTCGTGTGCCGTGGGTGGGGTCGCCCGCGAGGGCGATCGAGGCGGTCCTGGCCGGGCTGCCGATCGAGGACTGGCGGCTCTACGGGTGGGTGGGCTTCGAACTCGGGCGGGCCGTGGCCGGGTTGCCGGTGGGCGCGGATCTGCTCGGGCGGCTGACGGTGCCCCGGGTCGAGGTCGGGGTGGACGAGACGGCGCTGACCGTGTGGGCGTGCGACATCCAGGAGTTGCGGCGGGTGACGCGGATCGTGCTCGACGGCGATCGGGCGACGGCCGCGCCGAGTTGGCCGGTCGACGTCGAGGACGACGATCCCGCGCCGTTCACGGCGGCGGTGGCGGCCACGGTGGGGCGGATCCGGGCGGGCGAGGCGGACAAGGTGGTGTTGTCCCGGCGGGTGGCCGTGCCCTATGCGGTCGACTTCCCGGCCACCTACCTGCGGGGGCGCCGGGCGAATACGCCGGCCCGGTCGTTCCTGCTGGATCTGCCGGGACTTCGGGCCGTCGGGTTCAGCCCGGAGACCGTGGTGGAGGTCGCCGGCGATCGGACCGTCACCGTGCGACCGCTCGCGGGCACGTGTCCGCGCGACGGCGACCCCGCCTTCGACGCCCGACGGCGCGGCGCGCTGTCGCGGGACGCCAAGGAGGTGCACGAGCACGAACTGGCGGTCCGCGCCGCCGAGGTGGAACTGCGCGCCCTGTGCGAGCCGGACAGCGTCGGCGTGGACGAGTTCATGGCGGTCCGGGAGCGGGGCAACGTGCACCACATCGGCTCGCGCCTGTCGGGCCGACTGGCACAGCCGTACAGCGCCTGGGACGCCCTCGTCGCGACGACCCCCGGCCTCGCCGCGACCGGTGCCCCCAGGGCGGCGGCCTACGCGGTGATCGACGCCCACGAGCCGGGCCCGCGCGGCCTCTACGGTGGCGCCGTGATCCGGGCCGGCCGGTCCGGGGAGTTGGACGCGACCCTGGCCCTGCGGATGATCCACACCCGGGACGACACCACGTGGCTACAGGCCGGCGCCGGCATCGTCCGCGATTCCCGCCCGCCCCGCGAATACCGCGAGACCTGCCACCAACTGACCACGACGGCGCCCCACATCGTCCCCCTCCCGAACGGCGCCCCGAAGCTCCGCTGACCCTTCGGATCCGCGCCCGCCGGTTCGTGGCGGATCGTGGTCTTCGTCACCCGGAGGGACGCCGACCCGTTTTCGGGGCCGGTCGGGCCTGCGGCGCCGGGGCTTGTGCGGATCGCCGAAGTCTCGGTTGCAGCATGTTCGGCTCGACCACTGTCCGTCGCGTGGGGACATGCCGGAGAATGTCCCGCAGCACTGGTTCGCGAGTCGGCGGGAGAGGAGCAGGTCGTTGATCGGTTTCGCGCACCGCGCCAAGGGCGGGGCCGTCCTGGGGGCCGCTCCGGGCCACCACGGGCCGTTCGGCGCCGACGCCCCGAGCGGTCCGGGCGACATACGCCTCGTGCCGCGTCCCTACACGCATCCCGACACCCAGCGCCTGCTGCACGCGCTCTATGCCCAGCAGGTCGCGCTCTACGGCTTCGCCGACCACCCCGACACCACCGAACCGCGCGATCTGGAGCCGCCCGAGGGGCTGTTGGTGGTGGCCTACGCCGGCACCGAACCGATCGGCTGCGGCGGCTGGCGCACCCTGCCCAGTCGCACAGCGGAGATCAAGCGGCTGTATGTGGTGCCCGAACATCGGGGCCGGGGTTGTGGTCGCCGCCTGCTGGCCACCCTGGAGCACACCGCCGCCGAGGCGGGGGCGCGGCGCCTGGTGGTGGAGACCGGCGCGCGCAACATCCGTGCGCTCGCGCTGTTCGCGGCGACCGGGTACACACCCCGCATCCCCTATGTCGAGGGCCGTGACCCGGCGATCAACCGGGCCATGACGAAGGAGTTGTTCCGCACCCTGGGCACCCGCCCCCTGTCGGCGCCACCGCGCTGAGCGGGGCCACGGCGCCGAGCGCCACCGGGCCGAGCGCCACCGCGCCGAGCGGCGGCGCGCCCCGGGCCGGGGTCAGCGTCGGGGGGCTCCCCGGGCGGTGGCGACGGCGAGTTCGCGCGGGAGGGTGGGGTCGGGCACGGGTACCTCGCCGAAGTCGGGCGCGGCCGCGTCCACCGGAAGGCCGTGGATGACCCGCTCGACGGCCGGCGGCAGCCGAGGATCGGCGCCGCGATGACTGGCGGCGATCAGCGCGTGCCGTACGGGATCGGTGAGCAGCGGGCGGGCGGCGCACGGCACTTCGCACGGCGCGTCGGGGGCGGTCATGCGCTCGGCCCGGCGGCGCCAGTGCACGGCGTCGCGGGTCTGGCCGTGGCTGCGGTGCAGGAGGTACAGGCAGTGGGCGGCGGTGCGGTTGCCGCAGCCGGCCGCGACCTGCCACCAGAAGCGGGCGCCGTCCCCGTGGTGGGCCAGATACAGCAGCGAGGCGAACACCAGCGCGCCGTCCGGCCCGCCCTCGTGCAGCGTGGACAACCGCTGGAGCGCGTCGGTGGCCTGGTCGGCGTTGAGCACGACGGCCGCGGCCAGGGCGAGTTCGTGGGCGGCGCGCTCGCGGACGGCCCGGGGGCCGGACTCGGCGTCGGCGTCCGTACCGGCCTCGGCCGGGGTCGACGCACCGAACAGGGCGGCGGCGATGGACCGTTCCGCCTCGGCGTGGTCGTAGTCGTCGTATTCGTGCGCGAGGACGCCCTCCGCGCCCAGCATCTCGTCGATGGTCGGCCGGTGTTCGCGACGGTCGGGGTGAGTGCTCACGGAATATCCTCGCTGGGGTCGGTCGTGCCCGGATGGGTGGCCGATCGGCGCAGCGCCCAGCGCAGATCGCAGCGCACGCCGTCGGCGGTCGTACCGAGCAGGTCCGCGACCTGCTCCGCGGAGCAGCGCAGTCGGGTGCGCAGGATCAGTACGTCGTAGTGCCGCCCCGGGAGCGACGGGATGTGCGGCGAGGCCGCGACGGCGATCCGCGCCGGATGCGGGCCGTACTGGTCCAGATGTCGCCGGAACAGGGCCCAGGCGTACGCGTGCACGTTGGGGCGGCGCAGCGCGTGGGCCCACGTGCGGGCGAGGTCGAGGAGCGCTCGGGTGACGAGGGTTCGGGCCCGCTCCGGGTCGTCGAGGTGCACGCGCGCGTAGTCGAGCCAGGTCCCCGCGTGTGCCAGACGGTAGGCGTGGAACGACACGGGCAGCGTGCGGGGTTCGCCGCCGATCGCGGCGTCGGTGGGGCTCATGGGCGGGTCGGAGGGGGACGGTCTGGGCGCCGATGGTCGCTCATGGGTGTCCTTGCCTGTTCGGGGCGCGTGTCGAGACCGGATCCGCAAGGCCGTCGATGCGGACATCGACAGGACTTCGGGATGCGCTCGAGGGGGCTTGACACACAGCCAAGCGGACGCGGATGCCGTCTGTGCAAGTGCACGGGAAGTATTTTGTCCCATCCGGGGGGTTCGCCGCGCCGAACGGCGGACCGCGGTCCCCGGATGCGGCACACTCGGTACCCGCCCGACGGAACCGTGTTCGCCGGGTCACCCGACGCCGGGTGGTGGTCACCCGCTCGGTGTGCGATCGGCTCGCGACCGTGGTGCGGGCACCGTGTGACAGGGCTCGTCGATTCCGGATAAACGATCGTAAACATGTCAAAACCTGGCCTGTTCGATCAACGGACAGCGAATATGTACTTACGCGCAGTTAGCCTTCATCTTGCACACCCGGGCTCTCCACAGGGTTTGCTGTGCCTGGGAGCGCGCCGCGCCCCGCATCGACGCCCCGGCCCACACGGGCCGGGGAGCCAACAGAGAGGTCTCCGCGTGGAGACGCAGAACCACCCTCCTCTGCGGGTCCTCGAACCCGGCTCGCGGATGCCCCTCCCCGGGCCGGGGACGGGAGTTCCCCGCCGGACCCCACCGCGCAACAGGAAGGACGGGTCGTGACGAACCCGGGGGAACGATCCGCCGAAGGCCAACTGCCGCCCGATTTCGTCCGGTTCCACCGCAGGTACGCCACCCTGTGGTTACGGGTCGCACACCTGGAACTGGGCGCGCGCGAGCCGGCCGCGGAAGTCGTCGAACAAAGCCTGATCGAACTGGCCACGGAATGGGAGCGCGCGTCGGGACCCGTCGAACCGCTCGCCTGGCGCATGTTGCGCCGACACATCGTGCGCCACATGCAACGCACCGGTCGAACCTCGGCGTTCGTGTCCACCGCCGCATTCGATCCGGCCGCCTTCGAGGCGCTGCGCCTGCCGCCGAAGGTATTCGACACCCTGGAACACCGCATCGCGCTGTTCACCGCCGTGCACGAACTGCCCCGGGACCACCACGAGGTCTTCCTGCTCACCCGGGTCCTCGGGCAGAGCAACCAGGACGCCGCCCGGCTGCTGGGCATCCGGGAGAAGACCGTGCGCGAACTCCGGCGCGACGCGATCGCGCTGCTGATGCAGGGGTTGAGCGAGGACGACCCGGATACCGCGACAGCCGCCCGCCGCGTCCTGCACCTGTCCCGCGACCAGCTCGCCGAACTGGAGGGGCCCATCGGCCTGTTCCGGGCCATCGCCCGACTGCCGGACCGGCAGTTCGAGGCGATGACGCTGCGCTACGTCCTGGAGTACTCCGACGAGACGGCCGGTCGCCTCCTGGGCATGACCGCCGCCACCGTGCGCTCGAACGTGCGCCACGCGAAGGAGACGATCGCCCGCGCCCTGGGCCTGCCGGAGATCCCGGATCCGGACTGACGCGCGGTGACGTCCCCCCGATCTCGGGTAGTTTCCCGATGCGCCCCGCGGGCGGGGCCGGTTCGCGATGATCGGGCGGACGACGACCGGTACCGCGCGGAGGATCCGGTCGGCAACCAGGGGGAGACGACGGTGGCGGACGAGCCCGGACACGGCACGGACAGGTCCTTGGAGATCGGCATCGAACGAGCCCACCCGGCCCGGATGTACGACTACTACCTGGGCGGCAGGACCAACTTCGACCCCGACCGCGAGGCGGCCGAGGCGGCGCTCGCGGCCTTTCCCACGCTGCGGATCACCGCCCAGGAGAACCGGGGGTTCCTGCTGCGCGCGGTCGAGCACCTGGCCCGGTCCGGCATCCGGCAGTTCGTCGACGTGGGCAGCGGCATCCCGGTCGCCGGCCGCAACACGCACGATGCGGCCCAGGCCGTGCGGGCCCAGGCCCGGGTGCTCTACGTGGACAACGATCCCATCGTGCTCGCGCACGCCCAGGCCCTGCTCACCAGCGGCCCCCGAGGCCGCACCGCCTACCTCAACGCCGACCCGCGCCGGCCCGAAACAATCGTCGAGCACCCGGAGTTCGCGCGCTCGGTGGCCTGCGACGAGCCGGTCGCGATGTTGCTCGTGGCGATCCTGCACTTCGTCGCCGACCATCAGGACCCGCTCGACCTGCTGCGCCGGCTGACTCGGCGGCTGCCCTCGGGCAGTCGGCTGGTGATCGCGCACGTGACCGGCGACTACGACCCGAAGGGCTGGGCCGGCCTGGTCCGCGCCTACGCCGACGCGGGCATCACCGTGCGCCCGCGCAGCCGCGCCGAGGTGGCCGAACTCCTGGACGGCTGGGACGTGGAGGCGCCCGGCGTGGTCCCGGTGTCCCGGTGGCACCCCACCGCCGAGCCGTCCGCCGAACCCGCCCTCGTCTCCTGCTACGGGGCGGTGGCCCGGAAGCCGTGAACGCACCGCGGACGCGCACTCGACGCGGGTCGTCCGCATTCCGGTACTCCCGGGCGCCCGGCGCGGTCGAACTCAACGGAGGTTCGGCACGGTGCCGCTGCCCGTGGCCAAGGTGCGCATCCCGTGGGCGAGTTGGGTCACGATCGGCCCAGGGCGGATCGACAGGGCCTGCGCCGGAAGGTTTTGGAGCCACACGCGGGCCCGGGCCGAGGCGTGGCGGGGGACGACCAGAACGACGCGTTGCGCGCCCGAGTGCCACGGGCCCTGGTTGCCCGGGTTGCCGGGGAAGGTGAGCAGATCGATCCCCGGCGGCGGAGCGGGCAGCAACACCCCGTTGGGTACCGGGAATTCGAGGGCGGCCCGGCGCGGGTGCGGCGCCGGCGGCATGCGGCCGAGCACCGCGGCGACATGGGCGGCGTGCGGATCCAGGCCGGTGCACGCCCAGCTCATGTTGGACACGCCGCCGCATCGGCCGTTGAGCTCGATCAGGTGCAGGCGGCCGTCGTCGGACACGGCGAAATCGATCTGCCAGGGCCCGAACGGGCGGGCCGCGCGCACGATATCGGCGATCACGCGGGCGAGTTCGCGTCGGGCCCGCTCGGGCACGGTCGCCGGTTGCACCCGGGCCCGCCGGCCCGGCGCGCACTCGGCGTCCAACGGGCCGAGGGAGGCGATCGGCCAGGCGATGGTACGGGCCGGGCCGCTCAACAGCTCGACGGCGAACTCCTCGCCCCGGACCGCCTCCTGCAGCAGCAGCGGATAACGCAGCTCGGTCCGGATCCGGTGCAGCACCCGGCGGTCGGGCACGTGGCGGCGCCCCGCGAGCGACTCGCTGCGGGCCTCCTTGACCACCGCGGGCAGCCCGATTCGGTCGGCCGCGGTGATCAGCTCGCGGGGACCGGCACAGACCGCGCCGCGCGGAGCCGGCCAGCCGCGCCGCTCGGCGACCCGGTGGAACGCCACCTTGTCGGTGGCCAATACGGCGAACTCACGGGAATGCACCGGCATTTCGTGCCCGCTCGCGCGCCGGCGCGGGCCGATCCGGGCGTAGCCGCGCAGCGCCTGCTCCTGACCGGGCGAGCACATGTTCGGGATCGTGATGTCGGCCCGCCAGTCGTCGAGCAGCGCCAGGATCGTGTCGTCGCTCGCGTCGGCCGGCAACCGCCCGCACAACACGTCGGGGCCCAGGTACGCCGCCAGGTCGAGGAAGCCCAGGACCACCACCTCCGCACCGGCCCGGCGCAGCGGCCCGACGAGGCGATCCGCCCGATACTCGCCCAACACCACGACGCGGATCACGCGACCGTGTCCGGGGCCGGCACCGATATGGATCACGGCTCTCCCCTGCCGGTCGTTCGGATGGCCCTTCCACGATGTGCGCCGCCGACGGCCGGTTCCAGTGCCGGCCACCGGCGCATCGGAGCATCCCGGCGCGCGGGGAACTCCCCCTGCGCGCCGCGGGAGTCGGCGGCCGGAGGGCGGAATCCGGGCGAACGGGCGAGGGCCGGCGGGCCGGTACGGAACGCGCGAATCCGCCTGCGGGGTACGGCGGAACGCCCCGCGAGGCGCCCCCGTCCGTACCGGTCGGGGGCGGGGTACGGCACGGCCGATTCCGTCCGGCGCGCAGGATGGGCCGCCGTGCTTCGGGACGCGGGCACACCACCCCCGCGCGCCCTGTCGCCGACCCGTGGCGGGATGTTGCACTGGCGGGACGGCGGTGAGCCGCGCGGGCCGTTCCCGTCGTCGATCCTGCCCGCCGCGACATCCCGTACAGCTGCCACGTCGGCGGCGGCGCCGCCCGTACACGGCCGGTCGGCGTCGCGCGGAACAGGAGTCGACGATGCCCCTCGGCCCGGCCCGCTTCCTGCTCGCCACCTCCCGACACCTGCTGCGCGCCCACCCCGGGCCGCCGCTGCGGGTCCGGCCCGGTCCGGGTCAGTTCGCCCGTGTCGCGCAGAGCGCCGAGCGGGCCCTGCGGCACGCCGGGCCCGGCCGGTGTGTGGTCGGCGCGCTCCCCTTCGACGAGAACACCCCCGCCGTGCTGGCCGTCGGCCGCATGTACAGCACGGCCCGCACCACCGTCGCGACCTGCGGAGCGGCCCCGCCCCGGCCGGCCGGACCGTCGGCCGCCGACCCCGCCTACCTGGCCGCGGTCGCCGAGGTGGTGCGGCGGCTGCGCGCCGGCGACGCGCGCAAGGTGGTGCTGGCCCGCAGCCTCACCCTGGCGGGCCGATTCGACCCCACGGTGACGCTGGATCGGCTCTACCGCAACAATCCCGGCGGACACGTCTTCCGGCTCGACCTCGACCCCTGCGCGCCCGGACCCGACGCCCACCGCCCCGGCGTGCGCGGGCCCCGGCGCACCCTGGTGGGGGCCTCGCCGGAACTGCTCCTGTCCCGACACGGCGACCGACTCCTGCTCAACCCGATGGGCGGCAGCGCCCCGCGACACCCCGATCCCGCACTGGACCGGGCCCGGGCCGCCGAGCTGCTCGGCTCGGCCACGGAGCGGCGCGAACACGCCCTGCTGGTGGACGAGTTGCGCCGAGTGCTGACCCCGCTGTGCACGAGGCTGGACATCCCCGACCGGCCGGACGTGGTGGCCACCGCACGGGTGTGGCATCTGTCCACCCGGATCCAGGCCAGACTGCGCCCACCGGTGCCCAGCGCACTGGCGCTCGCGGCGCTGCTGCATCCGACCCCGGCGGTGTGCGGACTGCCCCGCGCGGCGGCCCGGACCCTGATCGACCACCTGGAGACCCACCCGCGCGGCTACTACAGCGGCCTCGTCGGCTGGATGGACCGGCACGGCGACGGCCGCTGGATCATCGCGCTGCGCTGCGCGGTGGTCGGCCGCTACGGCATCCGGCTGTGGGCGGGCGCGGGCATCCTGCCCGAATCCGACCCGGAGGCCGAACTCGCGGAGACCAGCGCCAAGTTCGCCACCATGCTCGACGCCCTCGGCCCACTCCCGGTGGAACACCGCCTGGTCCCGATGCCACCGCGCCACGCGTGAAGGCACGCCGGCGTGCGAGACACGCCCTCGCCCAGACAAACCGATCGGTTGTGGCGTGGGAGGGCGGTAGACCAGTCCACGACCCGGCCCTCCCGGGTCCCGTGACGACCACCCCGATTCGGAGATCCGTATGTACTCGCTGAAGCGGTTGGGCCGGTCTTGCCGGACTCGGGTGTGCTCCGTCTCGGCGGCATCCTCCGGGTGGTGTTCGCGGTCCCGCTCGCGGTCCCGTTCGCGCAGGTCGTCGGGTATGTCGGCAACCGGCGGTAGCGTGGGCGGCATGACTCCGGAAGAGCTGGCCGATCTGGCCCACCTGCGGCGTGCGCGGGACCTGATCGACCGGGACTACGCGCGACCGCTCGACGTGCCGACGATGGCCCGCCGGGCGCTCATGTCGCCGGCGCACTTCTCCCGGCGCTTCCGGGCCGCCTACGGCGAGACCCCGTACAGCTACCTCATGACCCGCCGGATAGAGCGGGCGATGGCGCTGCTGCGCGGCGGGATGACGGTGACCGAGGCATGCATGGCCGTCGGCTGTACCTCGCTCGGCTCCTTCAGCTCACGGTTCACCGAGATCGTCGGCGAGACCCCGAGCGCCTACCGCGGCCGGGAACACCCGGCGGTGGCGGCCATGCCCGCGTGCGTGGCCAAGGTGCGGACCCGGCCGGCCCGAGGCGGACCGAGCAGGATTCGAGAAGCGGGTCCCGACGACGCCGGCTAGCGTGGGGCGCATGAAGATCGCACTCCAGTACTGCCACATCACCGTCAACGACGTCGACGAGTCGCTCGGCTTCTACCGCGACGCGCTCGGCCTCGAACTGCGCAACGACGTCGCCTCCGGCGACTTCCGCTGGGTCACCCTCGGCAGCGCCACGCAGCCCGACCTCGAGATCGTGCTTTCCGAACCGCACGCCGGCCGCTCCCAGGCCGACGGCGACGCCCTTCAGGAGCTGCTCGTCAAGGGCATGCTGCCGATGACCGTCTTCAGCACCGACGACCTCGACGCGACCTTCGAGCGGGTCCGGGCGTCCGGCGCCGAGGTCCTGCAGGAGCCGATCGATCAGCCGTGGGGACCGCGCGACTCCGCGTTCCGCGACCCCTCGGGCAACATGGTCCGGATCCAGCAGGCCAAGGAGTAGCACCGCTCGCCTTCCCGGTCGGCTCAGCGCAGCCGGCCCACACCCGCGAACATGTTGGTGTCCTCGACGCCGACCGGCTCCTCCCCCTCGACGGGGTGCCAGTGCTGCATCGGCACGACACCCGGCTCGACGAGGTCGCACCGGTCGGCGAACAGGGCGGTCAACTCCTCCCGGGAGCGCAGATACATCGGCACGCCCCGGCGGTTGTACACCTCGGCCAGCGCGGTCGAGCCCTTGGCCAGGTCGGCCGTCGCGGCGGTGATGGCCAGGTAGCTGCCGGGGACCAGCGGCGCGGTCAGCTTCTCGATCAGCCCGGCGGCGTCCTCGACGAACTGCAACATCGCGATGACCGTCACCGCGACCGGTTGGCTCAGGTCGAGGGTGTCGCACAACTCGGGAGTCGAGAACAGTGCGTCGGGCTTGCGCATGTCGGCCTCGACGTAGGAGGTGCGGCCCTCCGGGGCGCTGCTCAGCAGCGCGCGGGCGTGCACGAGCACGATGGGGTCGTTGTCGACGTACACCACCCGGGACTCCGGGGCGGTCTCCTGCACCACCTCGTGCAGGTTCGGCGAGGTGGGGATGCCGGTGCCGATGTCGAGGAACTGGCGGATGCCGGCCTCGGCGGCCAACCAGTGCGCCATGCGGCGCATCACCGCCCGGTTGACCCGCATGCTCGTCCACAGCCCCGGCCACACCTTGAGGGCTTCCTCGGCGGCCTCCCGGTCGGCGAGATAGTTGTCCTTGCCGCCGAGCACGTAGTCGTACATCCGTGCCGAATGCGGCACCGTCGTATCCACCTGAACCATCCTCGGCCACTCCTGACTTCCGACTGGTAACGCGCTTGGGCCGGCAGGCACACGGTCCTGCATCTCAGGAACGTATAAGCGAGTTTCGAATCCGACAACCGCGCCGGGCCGTTCGTCCGCTTTGCCGACCGCGTTCCGTTGTTCGGGCCCGTCCGGCGCTGCCCGGCGGCGTCCCGCGCGGCCCGGCACCGGTCAGCGGTGGTGCGCCGCCGGGTGCGGGTCGAGGGCTTCGCGCCAGTACCCGACCATGGCCGCGCAGGGGCCCGCCGGGCCGTCCGCCGCCACCCGGTCCTGGACGCCGGACAGATACACGGGGCGGCCGTGCCGGCGGCGGACCAGGATGCGGCGGGTGAGGTAATTCGGGGCAATGGCCCGGATCGAGAGGTCGGTGACCTCGGCCCAGCGAACGAACCGGGTACGGAAGAGCCCGCGGTCGGTGATGCCCTCGGGAGTGAGCCGGGTACGCGCCACCGCGCTGCGCACCATGAGGGGCGGGACGAGCGCGAGGACCACCAGGCCCATCCGGATCGGGATGTACCAGCGGCTGACGCCACCGGCGACCGAGCGGCGCAGGAAGTGCGCCCACCCCCGGATCCACGGTCACCCACAGCGCTGCGGCGAGCCCGACGCCGGCCGCGGCGGCAGCGGTGATCCACTCCCGTCGCCGAGGGGTGATCCGGTATTCGAGCGTGTCCATTCGCCCAGGTTGGAGGCCCGAAGCGGCCCCGTCGGCGCGCCTTGACGGGTGCCTGAGAAGTCTTCCCACCTTCGGCGACGACGGGGTATGCGACGTTGCCGGGATCTCAGGCGGCGCGGCGGCAGTGGAAGATGCCCCAGCTCATCCGGCCGCCGCGGCAGGCGTCGACCCACAGCGGCAGGTTCTCCTGGAGAGTGGCCAGGTAGGTCGGGTCGATCACGTCGCGGAGTTCGTCGGCGCGCCGGCGGGTCTCCTCGGTCAGGCGCAGGTAGTGGGTGAGCGCCTGCTCGCTGCGGTCGTCGAAGTCGATGTGGGTCAGGCCCAGCGCGGCGATCTCGTGCAGGTAGAACGACGGCGTGGCGAACTCGGCCACCTCGAGCCGGGCCAGCACGGAGCGCAGCGCCTCGGGCGGGGTGCCGTCGGCGGCCATCAGGTCGGTGAAGACCAGGTCCCCTTCCGGGGCCAGCACACGCGCGGCCTCGGCCAGGAGTTGCCGCCGATCGCCGGAATGGCAGAACGCCTCCTGCGACCACACCACGTCGAATTGCCCCGCTGGATACGGGATGTCCTGGAACGACCCGGTGACGACCTCGATCAGCCCGTCGAGACCGGCCTCGACGTTGGTGTCGCGATGCCGGGCGTTCTGCGTCGGACTGATGTTGAGCGCAACGACCCGACACCCGAACCGCCCGGCCAGGTAGCGAGCCGGCCCGCCATACCCGGAGCCCAGGTCCAACACCGTATGCTCCGGCCCGAGCCGCCCGGCGACCCGATCCGCCGCCAGCTCGACGGCACGGCGTGACGCGACCGCCACGGATTCGTCGGCGCGGGCGTACACACCGGTATGGATGTCCTCGCCGCCCCACACGGCCCGATAGAACCCGTCGACGTCACCAGTACCGTAGTAACGCCGCGCCGCCTCGGCAGCCGCGACCGCGCTCTCGTGACTCATCACCGCCACCTTCGCCCTTCACTCATGCGCCGCCGTCGGGGTTCGCCCGACGGCAGGGGCGCTCGGATGTACCGAATTCGACGTTAGTCGGCTTCATCACCGGTGACCGGGATTCGGCAATCATCAGCTTTTTGGGGGTGGGCGGGTCGCCCCAACGCACCTATCCGAAGTGCGAATCGGAGAGCGGAAAGACCGCGCGTCGCCGCGTCAATCAAAGCCCCTGCGATTGCCGACGCGAAGCCCGGTTGTTCTCACGGGAGTTCGCGCTACGATCCAGCGATCGTGGCGATGAGCGGGGGAAACGTGGGGCGTTGCGCCTGGTGGCGAACGGTGGTGTCGCGGGCCGTGCGCGGCGCCACACCGGCTTTGGCAGCCGCCGTGATGGTCTCCTGCTCGGCGTCGGGGGCCGACTTCGACCGCCCGTGGCACGACACCACGCGCGACTACCTGCACGCGGTCGCCGCCGGCCGACCGGCGACCGCGTTCCACGGCGCCTGCGACGGCGCGCGCGAGGAGGACACCCGCCGCGTGGTGGCGGGCGAGGGCGCCGACTTCACGTTCTCGTTCGTCAACTCCACGAGGGAGGACGACCTGGCCACGGTGAACGTCTCGATCACCGGCGCCGACCATTCGCCGTCGCCCTACTGGGTCGACCTGCGCCGAGAACACGGCAAGTGGGTGGTCTGCCGCCTGGCCCCAGGCAACGTCGCCATCGACGCCGGCCTCCCAGGAGACGCCCCAATCGGCTGACGGGGCCAAGGCCGGCGCGGTGCGCGTGGCGCGTTGGGCTGCGGGTGGCCGGTGCGGGGCGGGTCCGGGTCGGTGGCGGGCCGCCGCCGGCGTGCGGGGCTCCGAGGCTCGGGAGTTCGGGCGAGCCGGGTGTGTCGGTGGGCGAAAACCGGCCGGCAGTAGTGAGCCTGCCGGGGGGCTTCCCGAGTGGGTCGGGTGCTTCCGGTGGGCGTTGTGTTTGTGGTTGCGTGGGCTGGTACGGGGCTGGTCTGAGTCGGTGTTGGGCCGCCGCCGGCGTGCGGGGCTCCAAGACCCGGGCTCCCGACGAGACGGCCGTGTTACTCAGCGGAAAACCGGCCGGCAGCGGCGGGCAGGGCGGTGGTCGGGTCGAGTCCTCCGGGGCGCGTTCTCGGGTGGGCCGAGCGCTTTCGGCGGGCGTTGCACCTTGGGTTGCGTGGCCTGGTCTGGGGTCGGTCTGAGTCGGTGTTGGGCCGCCGCCGGCGTGCGGGGCTCCAAGACCCGGGGTGCCCGACGAGACAGGTGCGTTGGTCGGCGAAAACCGGCTGGCAGCGGCGGGCAGGGCGGTGGTCGGGTCGAGTCCTCCGGGGCGCGTTCTCGGGTAGTCGGGTGTCTTCGGCAGGCGGTGGCATGTGGGTGACGAAGGTGCACGAATCCGGATGGCGCGGGGTGTCGGGGCCTCAATGAGCGAGAAAACCGCAGGTCAGTGCGGGCGGCGGCTGTTTCGGATGCCTCGGGATCCGGTTTCGGCTCTTACTGGGCACTTTCGGTCTCCTCGACGGCCTCTGTGAGGCCGTGGCGCCCGAAGCCGGCTCCGATGGAGCAGTTCCGGTTTTTGCTCCGGCGTTGGGGGGTCGGAGCACACGAAACCGGCGCTCGGCGCCCGAGTTTTTGTCCCGACCTCACAAAACCGCAGGTCACGGAAGCTCGAAGCTCAAGACCACCCGCCGAGATCCGGTTTCGAACTCCAACCCCTCGCCAAACGCCCCGAAACCCCCCGCTCTCTCAAGAAGGCCCCCGGAGGACCCAACCTGACCACCCTCCCCGCCCCCGCTGCCGGCCGGTTTTCGCCGACCAACGCACCCGTCTCGTCGGGGGCTTCAAGTCTTGGAGCCCCGCACGCCGGCGGCGGCCCACCGTCGACTCTGACCAGCCCCGGACCAGCTACCCGCAACCCAAGGCGCAACGCTCGACCCGCTCGGGAACGCGCGCCCCGGCGGACTCGGCCTGCTGCCGGGCGGTTTTCGCCGAGCAACGTGGACGTCTCGCCGAAAGCCCCGGGTCTCGGAGCCCCGCGCGCCGGCGGCGGCCCACCTCCGGCTTGGAGCCGCCCCGCACCGGCCATCCTGTCCCGAGGCGCGCCGCCCGCCGGGCACGTCCCACCCCCTCGGCCAGTCCCCGGTGGGCTCTCGCCCCGATCGCCCCCGGCACCCCCGCCCCCGGAGGTGCGTGGGCGGGGGATACTCCCGGCGTAGGGTCCGACCACCTTGGGCGGGCCGGTGAGTTTGGGGTGATGGCGGGTGGTTGAGGGGGAGGGGGCTGTGGGGGCGGCTCGGGTGTTGGTCGTGGATGACGATCCCGCCATTCGGCGCGCCCTTGAGCGGGGGCTGCGGTTGGCCGGCTATCGGGTGCAGTTGGCCTCGGATGGGGCGGCGGCCCTGGCTGCGTTCGGGACCGGGGAGGGGCTCGGGGGGCAGGCGGCGCCGCAGGCGATCGTGTTGGACGTGGCCATGCCCGGGCTTACCGGGATCGAGGTGTGTGCCGCGTTGCGTGAGCGCGGGGTGGATACCCCGGTGCTGATGTTGTCCGCTCGGGACGAGACCGTCGATCGGATCACCGGGCTGGAATCGGGTGCGGACGACTATCTGGTCAAGCCCTTCGACCTGCGTGAACTCGAACTCAGGCTGCGTGCGCTGCTGCGTCGTCGACCGCCCGCCCCGCCCGGGGATCGGGTGTTGCGGGCGGGGCCGCTGATCCTGGACGGTGCCGCGTATCTGGCCACCTACGACGGTGAGCCGGTGAACCTGACCGCTCGCGAGTTCGCGGTGCTCGACGTGTTCGTGCGCAATGCCGGGCTGGTTCTGACTCGGGACCAGTTGCTGGCCCGGGTATGGGGCTACGACTTCGAGGTGCGGACCGATGTGGTCGACACCTTCGTGAGCTACCTGCGCCGCAAGCTGGAGGCCGGTGGCAGGCCGCGCCTGTTGCACACCGTGCGCGGGGTGGGCTTCGTGCTCCGGGTGTCGGACGGCCGGCGGTGAAGGCGGCGGAAGCGGTGGACATGGCGGGCGGGGTCCCCCCGACCACCGAGGGCGACCGCCGCCCTCCGGGCGTGCCCTCCCCGCCCCGGCGCCGGCAACTGTCGATGCGGTTGTCCACCCGGATCGCGCTTGCCGTCGGCGTCCTGGTGCCCCTCCTCGTGATCGCGGCCGGGAGTCTGGTTGTGCGGTGGGTCACCGCTGATGTGACTCACCGTCAGGACGTCACGTTGCGGGAGCGCGCCGATCGGCTTGCTCCGGATGCGCGGGCGCTGCTGCGGGCCGTCGAGAACGACCGGGAAAACGCCGTGCGGGCCCGGGAGACCAGGCTGTTCGACGGGGCGCTCGACGTCGGGGTGCGCGTCGAGCTGCCCGGTGGGCCGGTCGCCGCCGGGCCGCAACCGCCACCCGAGGTGGCGCTGCCGGAGAATCGGCGGTCCGGGCGGCCGGTCACCGTGCGCTCCGGCGGCAAGGCCTGGCGCGTGATCACCCGACCGCTGGGCGCCACGCGCTCCGGGGCGCCCGCGACGCTGCGGGTGTTCCAGCCGACGGCGGAGACCGAGGCCCGTACCGCGCTGCTGCGCCGCCGGGTGTTCGTGGTCGCGCTGTTCGCCGTACCGATATCCGCGCTCGCCGGCCTGATCGTCGCCGGCACGACCACCCGCTCGTTGCGGGCGCTGCGTCGACGGGCGGCGGCGATCGAACCGGACGACCGGGCGCGGCCCGACGTACACGTCCCGTCGGGGGTGGCCGAGGTGGACGAACTCGGTCGCACCCTCGCCGACGTGCTCGGGCGCTACGACGTACAGACCGCGCGGACCCGGGACGCCCTGGACACGGCGCGCGCGTTCGCCGCGACCGTCGACCACGAACTGCGCGGGCCGCTCACCGGGATGCGTACCGACCTCGACGTGCTCGCGGCCTACCCCGACCTGGCGGCGCACGAGCGCGTCGAGGTACTGGCCGACCTGACCGCCGGCCACGAGCGGATCCTGTCCCTGCTCGCCTCGCTGCGCGCACTCGCCCAGGGCGACCTGGCCGACGCGCAACCCTTCGAACAGGTGGACCTGGTCGAACTCGCCCACGAGGCGGCCCACGACGCGCGGATCCGGCAGCCCGGCGCGGAGGTCGAGGTGGTCGGCGCCGGCGAGGTCCGGGTCGACGGCCTGCGTCCGGGACTGCGCCTGGTCGTGGACAACCTGATCGGCAACGCACTCGTGCACGGGCGCGGCCCGCACGGGCCGACCCCGATCCGGGTCGCCGTCGAGGCGGTACCCGACGGCGCCCGGATCCGGGTGGACGACGCCGGCCCGGGGATTCCGGTCGACCGCCGCGCGGCGGTCTTCGAGCGGTTCCGGCGGGGACCGGACAGTCCGGGAGCAGGTCTGGGACTGACCCTGGTCGCCCAGCAGGTCGAGCTGCACCGGGGCCGGGTCACGGTCACCGACCCGCCCGAGGGCGTCGGTACGCGCGTCGAGGTCGTACTCCCACTGCGGCACCCGGCGGCGGAAGCGCCCGGCGACGACGGGATCCGGCACGACTGGCTGACCCGCGAACCGGGGGCGGTCCCCACCGCGAAGTGAGCCTCGAAACGGCCTGGGGGAAGAGCCGCGAAACGGCCCGGAGACCGACGGGATCCGGCGACTCCCCGGCCGGGTCCGGCTTCACAAGAACCGCACAGACGGCTCACAAGAACCCCACAGATCGGCGACCTACTCTCGCGGCACGCCACCCCGCAGCGGGGCGGTGAACCGTGAACTCGGGAGATCCACCATGTCTCGCCGTACCACCACTTCGCGCGCCCGCGCGCCCCGACGCCTCGCCACTCTGGGCGCCCTCGCCGCCCTGACCACCGTCGGCGCCCTGGTCTCGGCACCGGCCGCCCAGGCGGGCCCGACGCCCGCCGGCGACAAGCACAAGCCGGGCATCTGCAAGCGGGTGCCGACCATTGACACGCGCCTGACCAAGTCGATCGAGCGGCTGGGCGGCGACGCGACCGTCAAGGGGTCCATCGCACACCTGCAGGCGCGCATCGCCGAGGCGGACAAGCTCAACCGCCCGGCCGTGAAGACCTACCTGAACGACAAGTTGACGACGCGTCAGCGTCTGTTGCCGGAACTCAAGCAGCGCAAGGCCGACCTGGCGAACGTCAAGACGTGGTGCGACACGCAGCCGTCCGCCGCGGGCAAGTGACCGGCGTGCGCCGCCGGATCGGCGGACTCGTCGTGGCGGCGCTCGCTCTCGGTGTCACCCTGACCGGGTGCGGCGGCTCCGACGGCGGCGACAACGGGTCGAAACCGGCCGGCAGCCAGGCCACGCCCGCCGACGCGCCCTCGGACATGTCCTCGATGGTGGCCGAGGCGGAAAAGGCCGCCGACCGCGCCGACCAGGACGCCACGGCGGCAGAGGACCCGCCGGGCTGACGGCCCCGCAGGACCTCGCGGCCGGGGACCTCGCGCGCCCGGAGTCTCGCGGCCCCGGGACCTCACGGCCCCACCGGCCCACGACGCTTGGTACGTACACCCCGGCGGGCCGCACGAGCGGCCCGCCGGCCCCACATCCACCCGCCGGTCCCTGCCTACCTACCGCGCATTCACTCCCGCAACAGGCTCGTCGGCCGGAACCCGTACCCCCAGGAACGTCGGGGTGTGCCGTAGCCGGAAACCCAACGACTCGTACAGCCGTATCGCATTGGCATTGCCCGCCGAGGCATGCAGGAACGGCGTCTCGCCCCGACCGCGTATCCCGGCCACCAGCGCCAGGACCAGCCGCGTCGCCAACCCCCGCCCCCGGTGCGCCGGATCGGTACACACCGCGCTGAGTTCGGTCCAGCCGGGCGGATGCAGGCGCTCCCCGGCCATCGCGATCAGCGCGCCGTCGTGGCGGACGCCGAGATAGGTGCCCAGCTCGATGGTGCGGGGCAGGAACGGCCCGGGCTCGGTGCGGGCGACCAAGTCCAACATCTCCGGTACATCGGCGGCGGTAAGCCGCACCAGCGAGTCGTCGGGGATGCCCACCACGACGTCGCCCAGGAGCTGTACGCCCGCCACCCGCATCACCACATCCCAGCCCTCGGGCGGCCGCAGGGTCTCCCCATCGGCCAGTGGTACGACCACGCCGGGACCGGCCAGTACGGCCAGGTCCGCCCAATCCGCCGCGCCCGGATCGTCCGGCAGCGCCGCGAACGGCGATACGTCGACGGGATAACGCCGCACCCGACCCTTGCTCTCGGCGAGGCGGGCATGCGGTCCGGTCAGGGACGTGTAGACCGCGTTGTCCAACACCCGCAGGTCGCTCACGCGGCACCGCCCGGCCATCGGGACTGAGACATGATCCGCAGGCTACGAGCATGATCCCGCTCCGTCAAAGGGTGTTCACGGTTCGAAACGACGCCCGGGGCCGGCCCCGACCGGGTCGATGGACAAGACCGGACGGGCTGCGTTAGCGTCGCGACGTCGACCGATATCGGGGGAACGATCGCATGAGCGGGTGGATGAGTACGGCGAATCGCCGCGCCACGCCTGCCGCGTACCCCCGCACCGCCGCCGGCGCGATGTCGCCCCGAGCGCGGTTGACCCGGCGCCTGTTCATCGACCTGCGCCGTTCCGCCGGCTCCCTGTGTCACTGACCGGGTAGCACCCTCCACCCACCCGGGCCCACCCGGCCGCTCCACGAGACCGCCCGTTCCGTGCGCGACATCGCGTGCGGCAGGCCCTGTGGTCGGCCGATTCCGCGCATGAACTTCCGCCTGTAGCAGGCGACTTCGGCATGCCCCAGCGGGCTGTCCGGCGCCGCCGCGCGCCCGGGCCGAATCATGGCGCGCGTCTTCCCGGCCGGGATCCACCTTCGCCACCGTCACCCGCCGTGCCCGTCGAAAGCGAGAACCGAGCCCATGTCATCCGTACCGAACCCCGCAACCCCCCTCCACCTGGCCGTGGCCCTCGACGGCGCCGGTTGGCATCCGGCCGCCTGGCGCGAACCCGACGCCCGCGCCGACGAGTTGTTCACCGCCCGCTACTGGACCGACCTGGTCGCGGAGGCGGAGGCCGGGCTGCTCGACTTCGTCACCATCGAGGACGCGCTCGGCCTCCAGTCCACCGCGTACGACCGCATCGACGACCGGATCGACCAGGTGCGCGGCCGACTGGACGCCGTGTTGATCGCCGCCCGCGTCGCGCCGTCGACCCGGCACATCGGGCTGGTCCCGACGGCGACCGTCACGCACACCGAGCCGTTCCACGTCTCGAAGGCGATCGCCACCCTCGACTACGTGAGCCTGGGCCGGGCCGGCTGGCGGGCGCAGGTCTCCCGGCCGGTGGACAACGCCCACTTCGGGCGGCGCGAACAACCGGCGTTCACCTTCGCGGACCTCGGGCAGCCCGAGGCGGTGGCCGCGGTCGCGGAAACCTTCGCCGAGGCGCGGGACTTCGTCGAGGTGGTGCGCCGACTGTGGGACAGCTGGGAGGACGACGCGGAGATCCGCGACGCGGCGACCGGCCGCTTCATCGACCGCGACAAGCTGCACTACATCGACTTCGTCGGGCCGAGGTTCCGGGTCCGCGGACCGTCGATCGTGCCGCGCCCGCCGCAGGGGCAGCCGCTGGTCACCGTGCTGGCCCACGACACGGTGCCCTACCGGCTCGGTGCCGACTCGGCCGACGTCGTGTACGTGACCCCGCGCGACCACGACCACGCGCGGGCCATCGTCACCGAGATCCGAGCCGAACAGCGGGTCGCGGGACGGGAGTCGGAGACCGTACACGTCTTCGGCGACGTGGTCGTCGTCCTCGACGAGAGCACCGCGGCGGCGCGCGAGCGCAAGGCACGCCTCGACGACCTCGACGGCGCGGAGTACCAGAGCGACGCGTTCGTATTCACCGGCACCGCCGCCGAGTTGGCCGACCTGCTCCAGGACTGGCAGCGCGCCGGGCTGACCGGATACCGCCTGCGGCCGGCCGCGCTGCCCCACGATCTGCGCGCGATCACCCGGGAATTGGTGCCCGAACTACAGCGCCGCGGCGTCTTCCGCACCTCCTACGACGCGGGCTCCCTGCGCTCCCGCCTCGGCCTGCCGCGTCCCGCGAACCGCTACGCCGCGCCCGCGCCGGCCGCCGCCGCGTCGTGACTCCGCCGCACCCACCCGCCTCGTCGCCCGCCCCGCCACCCGTACGAAGGAACCCATCCCGATGAGCAAGCCGCACAAGCAGATCATCCTCGGCGCCTACCTTGGCGGGGTGAACCACCACACCCTGTGGTCCGACCCCGACGCCGGCAGCCAGATCGACTTCGCCTCCTTCCGGCACCTGGCGCAGACCGCCGAGCGCGGCCGGTTCGACTTCTTCTTCCTCGCCGAGGGCCTGGCGCTGCGCGAACGCCTCGGCCTGATCTTCGACCAGGACATCGTCGGCCGCCCGGACACCCTGCCGGTGCTCGCCGCGCTCGCCGCCGTCACCGAACACCTGGGCCTGATCGGCACGATCAACGCGACCTTCAACGAACCCTACGAGCTGGCGCGCCAGTTGAGTTCGCTCGACCACCTGTCCGGCGGCCGGGCCGGGTGGAACGTGGTCACCTCGTTCGACGCCTTCACCGGCGCCAACTTCCGCCGCGGCGGCTTCCTGCACCGGGACGACCGCTACACCCGGGCCGGCGAGTTCCTGGCCGCGGCCCGCGAACTGTGGGACTCGTGGGCGGCGGACGCGGTGGCCGCCGACCGGGAGGCGGGGGTGTTCCTGCGCGAGGACAAGACCGGCGAATTCGCGTTCACCGGCGAGCAGTTCGACATCTCCGGCCGGTTCACCACGCCGCGCGGCCCGCAGGGCAGGCCGGTGATCCTCCAGGCCGGCGTCTCCCCGCAGGGTCGCGACTTCGCGGCCGGCGGGGCCGACGCGATCTTCTCCCCGTACCACCGCCTCGACGAGGCCCAGGAGTTCTACCGGGACATCCGGGCCCGGGCCGTCCGACTCGGCCGGTTCGCCGACGCGGTCAAACTGCTGCCGCACGCGTCCTTCGTACTGGGGGAGAGCGAGGCCGACGCGATCGAACGCCACCGCGACATCACCCGGCGGCAGATCGGCGGACGTACCGCGCAGATCCTCCTGGAGACGGTCTGGAACCGCGACCTGTCCGGCTACGACCCCGACGGGCCGCTGCCGGACGTGGATCCCGACCCCGAGGGCCCGCCGGTGGTCCGCGGCCGGGCCCGGATCGCCGAGGACGCGCACCGCCGGGTGGCCGAATGGCGTCGACTGGCGGAGGCCAACTCGTACTCGCTGCGCGACCTGGCGATCCACGTCTTCGGCCGCACCGAGTTCGTCGGCACACCCGAGCAGGTCGCCGACCGGATCGACACGTTCGTCCAGCAGGACGGCTCCGACGGGTTCATCCTCGGCTCACACCTGACCCCCACCGGCCTCGACGAGTTCGTCGACAAGGTCGTGCCGCTGCTCCAGGAACGTGGTTCGCTGCGCACCGACTACACCGGTACGACGCTGCGCGACAATCTCGGCCTGCCGTACCCGGACGCGCCCGCGGACGCACGACCGGACACCCGACCGGACGCGACCCGGGTGGCCTGAGCCACGACGTGCCCATGCCCGGTCGTCGCGGACGACGACCGGGCATGGGCACGCGCGAGGATGGTTCAGCGCGAGCCCGTCAGGTGCGCGAACAGGATGGTGTTGTCCTGGTAGCCGCCCTTGTCGGGGTCGTACTCGCCGCCGCAGGTGATGACCCGCAACTCGGCGCGGTTCAGGTCGCCGTAGACCCGCTGGGTGGGGAAGTCGGTCTTGGTGAAGCGCTCCACCGCGTCGACGGTGAAGATCGCGGTGCTCTGGTCGGCCCGGCGGATCTCGACGGTGGCACCCGGACGCAGGTTGCCGACCTCGTAGAAGACGGCGGGGCCGGTGGCCGAGTCGAGGTGGCCGACCAGTACGGCCGGGCCGAGTTCGCCGGGGGTGGGTCCCTGGTCGTACCAGCCGGCGTGGCGCTCGTCGTCGGGGGGCGGCACCTGTACGGCACCGTCGGCGTCGAGGTCGACCGAGGTCAAGGGGGCGTGCACGCCGATCTCCGCGATGTCGATCGTGACCGGCTCGGAACGGGCCAGGATCGGGCCCTCCGGCGGTGCCGGCGCCGCCGCGGGGCCGGCGGGATCGGCTGGGCCTGCGGGATCGGCGGGTGCGCCGGCGGCCGGGGAAGGGGCCGCCGTGGCAACGGACTTCGGCGCGGCCGTGGCCGTCGCGGGCGGGCGACGGTTCTGGTAGCCGATCACGCCGAGCACGACACCGCACACCACCGCCGCGACGGCCACCACCAGCAGGAGGCGGCGGCCGGCGCGACGAACGAAGGACGTGTCAGCCACGCAGGCTGCCCCGACGCAGCGCGAACGCACCAGCGCCCGCACCCGCGACGGCCAGCGCGCCGCCCAGGGCGAGCAGACCGGTGTCGGACCCGGTGGTCCCGCCCGAGCCACCGGCAACGGCGCCGACCGGCATGGTCTTCGTCTGCGTCCCGTGCTGGACCGCCGGCTTGGCCATGTGGTGCGGCTTGGTCATGTCGTTCTTGTGGTGCACGTGCTTGGGCTGCTCGTGCTTCGGGCGCTCGTGCTTGGCGTGTTCGGGCCGGGACTGCGCGGGCTTGTGGTTGTGCACGATGTTCGTCGTGTGGTGGTTGTTGATGTTCACCGTGTTGTTGGTCGTTTCATTGACCGTCACGTGCGACGTGTTCACGGTGGTGTTCGTGACGTTGTTGATCACGATCGGCCCGGGGGTCGGCTTGTGGTCGGGCCGGCCGGTCGGCTTGTGATCGGGCTTGTGGTCCGGCTTGCCGGTGGGCCGGTGATCCGGCTTGTGGTCGGGCTTTTCGACCGGCTTCCCGGACGGCTTGTGGTCGGGCTTCTCGGCGGGCTTCTCGGCAGGCTTTTCGGTGGGCTTGTGGTCGGGCTTGCCGGCCGGCTTGTGGTCCGGCTTCCCGCTCGGGCAGTCGTGCGTGGGCCGGGGGCAGCGGTCCGCGCCGTCGGCGGTCCGCGCCGCCTGGTCCTCGTCGGACCCAACACTGGTGCCGGTCGCCGGCGCCTTGAGGGTCTTGCTCTGCGGGCCGAGACCTTCGGCCGCGGCGGCCGTGCCGCCCAGGGCTACGGCCAACAGGCCGGCGGCTACCGTGCTGCTAAGGACACGAGTGGTACGCATCAGCGTTGTTCTCTCCTTCGCGGCCGGCGCGTGATCGGTGATCCGATGGGGAACGCGGCCGGCGCATCGGAGAATTGCCTCGCTTTATGCGAATATCACTCTTTGTAGCTTTTTTGACACATATGGGCGATCGTGTCGGTGGTCGGCGGCGGGGGTGTGGCCGGACGCCCCCGAAGGTCCCGTCGAGGCGAGCCGGACCGACGGGGGCGGTGCCCGGGAACCCGGATGGACGAGCGGGCCGCCGTGGCGATCCAGAGGTTGGCGCGTTCCGGCGGGGTCGGTCAACGGCCCTACGAGGCCCCGCCGTCCACAGGCGACGACGGCCCTCGACCGGCAACGGCGAACACCCGCGGCACCCGCGCCGACCTGCGCCGACGCACCTCGGCCGGCCGAACCCGGCGGCCAATTCCGTGGATTCGCCAGTGAACGGACCGGCGATCGACCCGGGGCGTCCGTCCACTGGCGAATCCAGGGAATTGACCCCGCCCGACGAGCGATCGGGGGACGCGCGGGGAGCGCTCGACGACTTCCCGACCCGCTCCCGACGAGCCCCGCCGAGCACCCGGCGACCCCGCGCCCCCCGGTCCCCCGACCCCGCGCCGTCCACAGATTTGCCGGGCCGTCGACAGAAAGGCGTTCGGCCCCCGACGACGCGTTGACGTGTGCTCCGCCGGTGCGGGACCTTCGTCGGCACCACGCCCCGGCCGGCCGACCCCGTGTCGCGAGCCGGGCGGGTCCCCCCCACTCACTCATCGGAGACAGGCATGCCTTTCGCATTCGCCGAGGCTCGTTCCCGTACCCGCTCCCGAGACCGGTCCGGTTCCTGCGACCGGACGCCCCGCCCCCGCTCCCGGTTCCGCTCCCGCGTGTCCCTCCCGCTCGCCGCCACCGCCGCCGGCGGCCTCGCGCCGGCCACCCTGTCCGGGGCCGGCCCCGCCTCGGCCGCGACCACCCCGGCACCGGACCACATCGTCGTGGTGATGATGGAGAACCACGCCTACGGGCAGATCATCGGCAGCGGCAGCGCCCCGTTCATCAACTCGTTGGCCACCGGCGGCGCCCTGCTCAAGGTGTCGTACGGGATCACCCACCCCAGCCGGCCGAACTACTTCGCCGTCTTCTCCGGCAGCACCCAGGGAATCACCGGCGACTCCTGCTACCAGGTCGGCTTCTCGCACGCGGCCGACCTGGCCTCCGAGGTGATCGCCGCCGGCAGGACCTGGGGCAGCTACAGCGAATCATTGCCCAGCGAGGGCTCGACCACGTGCAGCAGCGGCAAGTACGCCCGCAAGCACGTGCCGTGGTTCGGCTTCGACAACGTGCCCACCTCCAGTGCGCACACCTTCGGCCAGTTCCCCGGCGACTACGCCAAACTGCCGAACGTCTCCTTCGTGATCCCGAACCTGTGCAGCGGCATGCACGACTGCGGGGTGTCCACCGGCGACAGCCGGCTGAAGAAGAACCTGGGCGGCTATTCGGCGCGGTACTGGCGGTGGACCGCACCGGCAAGGGGATGCGCACCGCGCCGCGCGACGCGCTGATCTCGGCGGCCACCCCGCCCGAGCGGCGGGGACGCGCGTTCGGCGTGCATCGGGCGATGGACACCGTCGGCGCGCTCGCCGGTCCGGTACTCGCGTACCTGATCCTGCGCGTCGCCGTCGACGGGTATCACGCGGTATTCGTGGTGAGTTCGAGCGTGGCGGCGTTCGGCGTACTGGTGCTCGTGTTGTTCGTACCGCGCGATCCGCGGCCGGCTTCCGCGGACGCGGGTACGAGCGAGGTCGGAACAGGCCCCCACAGGCGCCTTCCGGCCGGGGCGGGGTGCGGGTGCTGCTGGGCCGGCCGCGGCTGCGTCGGCTCACCGTGTGCGCCACGCTCCTCGGACTGGCCACCGTCAGCGACTCGTTCGTGTATCTGCTGCTGCAACACCGGTATCGGCTGTCCGCCGAGTGGTTCCCGCTGTTGCCCATCGGCACCGCCGCCGTGTTCCTGCTCCTGGCCGCTCCGTTGGGAGCGGTCGCCGATCGTATCGGCCGGCGGCGGATGTTCCTGCTCGGACACCTGGCGCTGCTCGGGGCGTACGTGGTGCTGCTGCGTTCCGGGGCGGACGGCGGGGGGTTCGCCGGTGCGGCGCCGGTCGTGGTGCTCGCGCTGCACGGGCTGTACTACGCGGCGACCGACGGGGTGTTGCCGGCCGCCGCCGCGAGTGCGGCGCCGCCGGGGAGTTGCGGTGCGAGCCTGGCCCTTGTCGGTACCGGGCAGGCGATCGGGCGCTTCGTATGCTCGCCGGCCCTGGGCGCGCTGTGGACCCGCTGGGGTGATCGGGCCGCGTTGTCCCTGACGGCGGCGGCGCTGGTGGTGGCCCTGGTCGTGGCGCGCCACGTGCTGCGGGCGGCCGAACCGGCGGACGCGCGGGGGACTTGCCCGCCCGTCGCCGCGTCCCAGCCCCCGAGGCACCCGACGACGCACCCTGGCGGTTGTACGTGCTCGACCTGCGCACGATGACCGAGACCGCCACCGCCGAACGACGCGACGTCGACGACCAGGCGTTGTGGACCGACGCCGCCACGCTGCTGTACGCCCTGCCCGGCGACTACGGCGCCGACCTGTGGACCGTCCCGGCCGACGGCACCGGCGCGCCCCGGATGCTCGCCGCGAGCGCGCTTGCCCCGGCCCTGGTGGGGTGACCGGAAGGCGCGCCGGCACCGGCGCCGGCGACGACCTCCCGCGTGGATCACCGCGAGCACCGTATGTATCTGCTTGGCTACTGTGTGACGTGACAGGCGCGTCGTGATTCGGGAGGCAGCGATGAGCACAACCGAGTACGAGCAGACCAACCCCGCCGTCCGGCTGGACCTCGAACCCGGCCAGATCGTCCAGGAATTGGGCTACGACGACGACGTCGACCACGACCTCCGCGAGGGCATCGAGTGGCTGACCGGCCACGACCTCGTCGACGAGGACTACGACGACATCGCCGACGCCGTGCTGCTCTGGTTCCGCGCCGAGGACGGCGACCTCGCCGACACGCTGCTCGACGTCGTCGGCCTGCTCCCCGAGGACGGCGCCGTCTGGCTGCTCACGCCCAGGGCCGGCCGGGACGGCGCGGGCGATCCCGACGCGGTCGAGGAGGCCGCGCGCAACACCGGCCTGAGCCGCACCCCGGCCGTCGACGTCGGCCCGGGCTGGGAGGCCACCCGGCTGGCCGTCGCCGGGAAGTAGCCGTCCGGGTACCGACGCGGGGGTGTGGCGGACGATCGACCGCCACACCCCTTCGGCATGCGCGCCGGACGGCCTCAGCCGGATACCGCGCCGTCCGCCGGCCCGTCGTCCCACTCCCAGTGCAGGCCGTAGATGCCCGGGGTCACCTCGGGAAAGACCGTGCAGGCGTGGCCCGTCGCCGCGATTCGGACCTCGCGGGGATCCTGCGCGGGCGCGTCGTGCCGGGGCCGCCACCCGGCCGTACACCGCACCGGCATCATGCGGTGATCGAATCGCGCACAACACCATGGTCCGGCCGGGGAAGCGCACCATCCGCGCGTAACCGGTGGAGACCACGGAGGACGCGTAGGCGTAGCTGTACTCCACGACGGTCGTCTCATCCTGCTGCAACGGCACGTCGAGGAGCAACTCGACGGCGGCGAAACCGTGTTCACGATCGACCCGACGGCGGCCGAGCCGGCAGCCGACCAGCCGGGACAGGCCCGGGTCGGCGCCGAGGGACATCTCCGGCTTCGCCTCGGTGAGCAGGATCAGCCGGTCCCCCCGGGTGGCGACCGCGCGCAACACCTGGACGACGTCGATGCGTTGCTCCTCGCGGGCCCGGCCGATGTGCACGTCGACCGCGACGCGCTGGTGCTCGGCGGGGGTTCGGGCCGACCGTTGCCCGGATTCGCCATGCCGACCGGCGACTGACGCTACTCGGAGTCGGCGGCGGCGCGGGGTTTGGCGCGTACGTGCATACGTTCGCCCTGGCGGCCGAAGAGGCTGAGCACCTCGACCGGTCGTTCGTCCGCGCTGCTGAACCAGTGCGGGACCCGGGTGTCGAACTCGGCGGCCTCGCCCGGGCCGAGGACCAGATCGTGCTCGCCGAGGATCAGCCGCAGCCGGCCCTCCAAGACGTACAGCCACTCGTAGCCCTCGTGGGTACGGAAGGTGGGCTCGGTGCCTCGGAACGGGATGATCATCTTGAACGCCTGGAGCGGGCCCGGGGTTCGAGTGAGAGGGATGAACGTACCGCCGCTGGGCAGCGGATGCGGGTTCAGCCGGATCCGGGGATCCCCCACCTCCGGGGCGCCGACCAGATCGTCCAGCGGCACCCGGTACACGCCCGCCAGCGGCAGCAGCAACTCCAGCGTGGGTCGGCGCTGCCCGGACTCCAGTCGGGACAGCGTGCTCTTGGAGATGCCGGTCGTCTCCGACAGCGCGGCGAGGGTGAGACCACGCTCGGCCCGCAGCCGCCGAAGGCGGGGCGCGACCTCGTCGAGGACCGTCCGGTAGGGGAGTGAGTCGTCCGTCATGCGGGCATTCCACCGCGCCGTCCCCATCTTGGCAACACGAGTTGCCGGGTCGCGGGAGCCGCTGCAGCCTGCTCGCCATGACCTCAGAGATTTCGCGGGATGCGCCGGTGAAACACGATGTACGGCCGGCCTCGGGCTCGGTGCGGTGGGCGCTTGCCGGGCTGTGCCTGTCCATGTTGTTGTCCTCGCTGGGCACGAGCGTCGCCAACGTCGCGCTGCCGACCCTGGCCGATACGTTCTCCGCCTCCTTCGCCCGCGTTCAGTGGATCGTGCTGGCCTATCTCCTCGCCATCACCACCGTGATCGTCGGCGCCGGCCGGCTCGGCGACCTGATCGGGCGCCGCCGGCTGCTCCTGGTCGGGATCGGTGTGTTCACCGGGGGCTCGGTGTTGTGCGGCCTGGCACCGACCCTGGAGACGCTGATCGCCGCCCGCGCCGCGCAGGGCCTGGGGGCGGCCGTGATGATGGCGCTCACCATGGCGTTCGTCGGCGAAACGGTGCCCAAGGAGCGGACCGGGAGCGCGATGGGCGTGCTCGGTACGATGTCCGCGATCGGGACCGCGCTCGGTCCGTCGCTCGGCGGCGCGCTGATCGCCGGGCCGGGGTGGCGGGTGATCTTCCTGGTCAACGTGCCGTTGGGGATCCTGGCCCTGCTCCTCGCACACCGACACCTGCCGAGCGACCGCCGCGAGCCCGGGACCGACCGACCCCGCTTCGACCACGTGGGCACGCTGCTGCTGGCCGGGACGCTCGGCGTGTACGCCCTCGCGATGACCGTCGGGCGCGGCGGGTTCGGCGCGCTGAACGCGGCGCTGCTGGTGGCGGCCGGGCTCGGCGTCGTGCTGTTCGTACGGACCGAGGCGCGGGCGACGAAGCCGCTGATCCGGTTGGCGATGTTCCGCGAGTCGGCGTTGAGCGCGAGTCTGGCCACGAGTGCGCTGGTGTCGACGGTGATGATGGCCACGCTCGTGGTGGGCCCGTTTTACCTCGCGCGGGCGATGGGCCTCGGTGACGCGCTCGTCGGACTCGTCATGTCGGTCGGCCCGGTCGTCGCCGCGCTCACCGGGATACCGGCCGGCCGGATCGCGGACCGCTTCGGCGCACGGCGGATGACCGTCGTCGGGCTGATCGCGATATCCGTTGGCGCGTTCGCCCTGGCGCTGACCTCGGGACACCTCGGACCGGCCGGCTACCTGGTCCCGATCGTGGTGACGACCGCCGGATACGCGGTGTTCCAGACCGCGAACAACACCGCCGTGATGGCCGATGTCCGGCCCGATCGACGCGGTGTGGTCTCCGGCATGCTCAACCTGTCGCGCAACCTCGGCCTGATCACCGGCACATCGGTGATGGGCGCGGTCTTCGCGCTCGCCTCGGGCGCACACGACGTGACCACGGCACGCCCCGACGCGGTGGCGGCCGGCACCCGGATCACCTTCGCCGTGGCGGGAGCCCTGATCGTCGCGGCGCTCGCCATCACGCTGCTCGCCCGACGCCCCGCCGCGCGCCCCGCCCCGACGGCGTGAACCGAGCTGCGTGAACCCATCCGCGCGAACAGGACCCCGTGAACCGCCCGCGCGGCTCGGGAACTTTGTCGGTGGGGCGCGCGACTGCTCCGATGGAACGACGAGGGCGGGGGCGCCCCACCGGCGCCATCGGACCCCGCCCCGATCCCTCCGCAGCCGACGCCTCGACCGAAGGACGGATCACGCATGTGTGGAATCGCCGGCCGGGTGTGCCTCCGGCCCGACGGGCGCCCGCGCCGCCCGGTCGTCGAGGCGATCCCCTGGCTCCTGGTCACCGGCGACGAGGCCGCGATGCCGCTGTATCCCGATGTCGCGCGCACACTGCGGATCGGCGAATACCGGGCGGACACCTACCGCACCGCGCTCGCGGCCGTGCCGCACGCCGCGCACGAACTGCCGTGGGGACACCGGCTGCGCCTGGAACGTGTGGTCGACCCGGGTCTGTGGTTGGACCCGTACCGACCGGAGATCACCATCTGAGCCCCGACCGACACCCGACCCACACCCGCCTGCCCAATCACCGTCCCGCAAGGCCCGCACCGCACCGCCAGGAGACGCACCCCGTGACCCGGATCGAACCCGGTACGAACCGCCCCGACCGCACCACGAACGACCCGCCCGCCGTCGAGCTGTACGGGCGCGAGTACAAACGCGACCCCTACCCCCTCTACGCCAAGCTCCGCGACGCCGGCCCGATCCATCGGGTGCGCTTCCCCAGCGGGGTGGGCGCCTGGCTGGTCACCGGATACGACGCGGCGCACGCCACCCTCAACGATCCCCGGCTGGGCAAGAACCACGACCTGGGCAACGATCGTTGGCGGGCCCTCGCCTCGATCATGCCCGAGCCGCAACACACCGAACTCCAGGTGCATTTGCTCCACCAGGACCCGCCCAGGCACACCGCCTTGCGCCGCCTGGTCACCGACGCCTTCGCACCGCGTCGGGTCGACGCGCTGCGACCCCGGATACAGGAGATCGCCGACGACCTCGTCGACGCCATGCCGGCCGGCGGCGGAGCGGACGTCGTGGCCTGCTTCGCGGCCCGCTTCCCGTTCCGGGTCCTCGCCGAAGTCGTCGGCCTGCCCGAGGAGTTCGCGGCCCGGTTCCGGCGCGAGTGGTGCAAGGTCGTGCAGCCCGTCGGTCCGAGGGACCCGCGCCGGGCCGGGTACGAGGCGCTGCTGCGCGAACTCCAGGGCTATATCGCCGACCTGGTCGCCGACCGCCGGGCCGACCCGGACGACGACGGCCTGCTCGGTCGACTGGTCGCCGCGCACACCGCCGGCGAGCTGACCCGGGCCGAGTTGGACTCGATGATCTTCCAACTCCTGGTCGCCGGCCAGGAACCCGTGACCAACCAGATCAGCACCGCCCTGGTCACCCTCCTGCGGCACCCGGGGCACCTGGACCGACTCCGCGAGGACCCCGCGCTCCTGCCCGCCGCCGTGGAGGAACTGCTGCGTTACGACAGCGCGTTCGAACTCACCACCTGGCGCTTCCTCGCCGCGGACGACGACCTGCACGGTACCGTCGTCCCCGCGGGCGACTCGGTGATCGTCTCGCTGTGCGCGGCCAACCGGGACCCGAAACGTTTCCCCGACCCGGACACCCTCGACTTCGACCGCAGCCCCAACCCGCACCTCGCCTTCGGCCACGGCATCCACTTCTGCCCGGCCGCCGCGTCGGCCCGGGTCGAACTCCAAGTCGCCCTCGGCACGCTCCTCGCCCGCCTGCCGGGCTTGGCCCCGGCCGTCCCGGTCGACGACGTCGAGTGGATCCCCGCCGTGCTCGCGCGTGGCGTCGACACGCTGCCGGTCACCTACACCGAGCGGGCGTGACCACGCCATGCACGCCATGCCCGCCACGCCCGCCGTCGATCGCCCGGGGCCCGCGCAGACCGCCGCGATCAGTGCCGCGATCCTGGAACTGCTCCTGCCCCACCGCCGCGCGGCCGAACGCGACCTCGACCAGGGCCGCGAATCGGCCGCCGACTTCCCCGAACAACTCGACCGAGTGGCCGACTTCGTGGCCCGGGGCGAACCCGTCGTGTTCGCGCTGCCGGGATTCCCCTGCAAATCGCCCAACCCCGCCAAGGTCCTGGGACATCTGCCCGACGAGGGCGAACGGCTGAGCCTGGCCTTCCTGGACGGGCTGTGCGCGTCGGTGGCCGCCGTACACCCGCCCGGCGCCCGGATGTTGATCTGCTCCGACGGCCACGTCTTCGCCGACCTCGTCCGTGTCCCGGACGCGCACGTCGACGTCTACACCGACGAACTACGCGCCGTCATCGCCGACAACGCCCTGGACCGGCTGAGCGTGTTCGACCTGCGCGACGTGCTCGGCGACGGCCCGACCGGCCCGACCGGCCCCCGCACACACGCGGACAAACGTGCCTGGCTGCACGCGCGCCACGCACCGACCCTGGCCGAACTGCGCGCCCAAGTCCGTTCCGACGAGGACACGTTGCGGCTGTACCGGGGCATCACCCGGTTCCTGTTCGAGGACACCGCCGACTTCCCCGGCACCCGATCCGCGCTGCAACGCGACTGCCGCGACCGGGCCTACGGCGTCATGCAGCGCAGCCGGGCCTGGAGCGACCTGATCGCCGAACACCACCCGCGCGCGGTACGCCTGTCCATCCATCCGCAGCGGCGCGGCGCCGACAAGTTCGGGATCCGCCTGCTCGACGCCCCCGACGTTTGGGCCACCCCGTGGCATGCCACCGTGCTGCGTCACGCCGACGGCCACGCGCGCCTGCTGCACCGCGCCGAGGCGGCCCGCCTGGGCACCCTGGTCCACCACGACGGCCGCCCCAGCCACTTCCACCAAGCGGCCCACTGAGCGACGGGTCACCCCGCATCCTCGCCGGCCAGTGTTTCCAGGGTCCGGTAGGCCCGTTCGAGGGACTGCTCGGCGAGCGGCTTCAGAGCGGCCATCTGCGGCACGACGGCGGCGAGCGTCAACTCGGCGGGTACGAAGGTGGTCAGGTCGTCGGTGAGGCCGATGGCCCCCAGGACGGCGCGCAGGTAGGGCTCCTGGTGGTCCCAGCCCGCACGCGGCGTGCCCGGGGCGTACGAACCGCCCCGGGGGCTGATCACGATCACGGACGTGCCCGCCAGGGGCCCGGGTTCGCCGCCGGGCATCGCCATGGTGGCCGGGGAGACGACCCGGTCCAGCCAGGTCTTGATCGTGGACGGGATCGAGTAGTTGTACATCGGCACGCCCATCACGACCGTGCTCGCCGCGCGCAACTCGGCGTTGAGCGCGGTGGTCAGCGCCCATTCGTCCGCCGGCGCGCCGTGTTCGGTGCCCGGGTCGACGAGCGCTTCGCGTACCGCGTGGGTCAGGTGCGGGATCGGCTGGGCGGCCAGGTCGCGGTAGGTGTACGCGCCGCTCGGGTGGCGTTCGCGCCAGCGGGCGGCGAAGTGGGCGGACAGGTCCCGGGATACGGATCCGGTCTGACGCATGCTCGCGTCGAGATGCAGGAGGGAGGGCACGCACGGCCTCGAATCGTCGCAGTGTCGGTCGGCACGATGCCGGACGCCGCCGCGTGGACGATCCGATTCCGGGATCGGCCCCGCGGCGGCCGGCGATGACGACCGTAGACATTGACGCCGGCGTGAAGGCAAGCGTGCCCGGCGACCTCGGACCAGGCGTGCGGACCCGGTGTTCAGACCAGGTGTTCGCCGAGCACGGCGAGTTGGGTCACCCGGGCCTGCTCGTGGAGGGCGCGGCCCTTGTCGGTGGCGATGACGAAGACGCCCCGGCGGTCGCTCTCGCACATCGCGCGCTGGACCAGGCCGCACTTCTCGAGGCGGGCCACGGCGCGCGAGGAGGCACTCTGGCTCAGGTGCAGATCGACGACGAGGTCGTGGATGCGGGACTTGCAGCCCTCGGCGTCGACCAGGCGATCGAGGACCTCGTAGTCACTCATCGTGAGGCCGTGCCGGGCCTGAAGGGCACGATCGAGTTCATGCGCCACCCGGCTGTACTGCGACAACAGCTCGCGCCAGCTCTCGATCAGCGGGTCCTTCGTCTTCATTGCGTCACGGTAGCGCCGCCCGGCGTAACATGCAAGCAAATTTATTGCACTCACATTTAATGCGTAGACATTCAATGCGTGCGCATGTACGTTCTTGCCCATGGCTTCAACAGTCGAGACCTACGCGGGACCGTCCTCCCGCGAGCACTCCGTCCCCTCGTCCTCCTCGTCGGCCGAAACACCGTCCGGTTCGCACTGGACCCCCAGACTCTGGGGCGTCCTGGCCGTGCTGTGCCTCGTGCTCTTCCTGGATGGCCTCGATGTCTCGATGGTCGGCGTCGCGCTGCCGTCGATCGGCCACGAACTCGGTCTGTCGGCGACCTCCCTGCAATGGATCGTCAACGGCTACATCCTCGGCTACGGCGGGCTGCTGATGCTCGGCGGTCGCACCGCCGACCTGCTCGGCCGCCGCCGGGTCTTCCTGATCGCGCTCGCCGTGTTCGCCGGCGCCTCGCTGCTCGGCGGCATGGTCGACAGCGGCGGCCTGCTGATCGCCACCCGCTTCATCAAGGGCCTGGCCGCCGCGTTCACCGCGCCCACCGCCCTGTCCATCCTCACCACGACGTTCCCCGAGGGCCCCGCCCGCAACCGGGCGCTGTCCGTCTTCTCCGTCTTCGGCGCGAGCGGCTACTCCTCCGGCCTGATCCTCGGCGGCCTGCTCACCGAGTTCGGCTGGCGCTGGACCTTCCTGATCCCCGTGCCGCTCGCCATCCTGGCGCTGATCGGCGGCTGGTTCCTGATCCCGCGCGACCGTCCCGCCGACTCCGGCGGCCATGACGTGGTCGGCGCGATCACCCTCAGCGGCGGCATGCTGTTGGCCGTCTACACCGTCGTCTCCGCCCCCGAACGCGGCTGGGGCGCACCGCTGACCCTCGGCTCGATAGTCCTGGCCGCCGCCCTGCTCACCGCGTTCGTCCTGGTGGAGAAGCGCATCGCGCACCCGCTCGTGCGGTTCGGCATCCTGCGCGTCGGCACCGTGGTCCGGGCCAACCTGAGCATGGTCGCGCTGATGGGCTCCTACATGAGCTTCCAGTTCATGATGACCCTCTACCTCCAGGACGGACTGGGCTGGTCCGCGCTGCGGATGGCGCTCGCGCTGCTGCCCGCCGGCCTGGTCGTGGCCTTCGGGTCGCCGTTCACCGGCAAGCTGATCAACCGCTACGGCACCGCGCCGCTGCTGATCGCCTCGATGGCCTCGATGAGCCTCGGCTACGTGTGGTTCCTCGCCACCGCCGGCACCACGCCGAACTACGCGTTCGCGGTGCTGCCCACCATGCTGCTCCTCGGCGGCGGCTTCGCCTTCGGGTTCAGCGCGATCATGGCCCAGGCCACCGAGGGCATCGAGGACTCCGAACAGGGTCTCGCCTCCGGCCTGGTGCAGACCTCCGGCCAGGTCGGCGCGGCGCTCGTGCTCGCCGTGGTCACCGCGCTGACCACCGGCGCCAAGGCCGGCGACGCCGACTTCGGCTCCTACCGCCCCGGCGCCAACCTGGTCACCGCCGTGGCCGTGGTCGGACTCCTGCTCAACCTGGTCCCGCTGCTCGGCGCCAAGCGTCGCGCCACCGACAAGGGCGACTCCATCGCGAACGTCCGGTAGCGCGGACGGCGCGCGGACGGCTCGATGTCCGCCACGGGGAGGCGGGTGCCGGCCCCGGATTCCGAAACACGAATCCGGGGCCGGCACCCGCCTTTTCCGGTGGTTGGGGCGCTGCTCGTCCCGTCCGGGTGCTACTTGTCGTCGGGTTCGATCCGCCCGGACCACGTGCGCCGCAGGTTCGCGAGCGCGATCTGCTCGGCGGGCGGGGCGCCGACGGCGCACAGGGTCCGTGCGTGCGCGTCGGCCAGGGCCAGATGCGCGGCGGTCACCCGCCCGTTGGCGGCGGCGTCCTCCCGGGCCTGACGCAGCGCGGACGTGCCCAGGTCCAGCGCGACGGCGACGTCGTACTCCCGCGCGGCCTCCAGGATCGTCACCCATCTCGCGAACACGGCGGGGAAGCCCGGTGGGATCCGCCCGGCGAAGTGCGCGGCCCGCGCCACGAGTTCCCGGCGCCCTCGCTCCACGGCCTCGTCCCGCGGCTGCCCGGCGAGCCGCTCCCGGACGTTGGCCAACTCGAGGAGCATCAGGTCGAGCAACCGTTCGTGCTGCTCACGCAGGAGGTACGCGGACCGCGGGTAGGCCGCGGTCCCGCGTCTTCGGCCCCGTCCGAACACCGCCACACACCCCACGTTGCCCCCTGTGACCGGTCGGCGACAAGCCGAATCGACAGGGTGGTCCGAATCGCATGACGACCGGCACCGCGCGGCCCGCCGGAATGTGCCGATGCCCGCCGCCGGCGTTGACCACGCCCCGGCGGGGTGTGAGCGTGTCGTTCGCCCGCGTGACGAACCCGCCTTCCATCCCGGGGAGTTCGGATGCATCGCAGCACGCCGACCTTCGGCTCGTGCCTGGCCCTGCTGATCGCCCTGCTGCTGGGCACCGCGCAGACCTCGCACGCGGCCGCGAGCGGTCAGCCGGCGAGGTCCCAGACGGTGACCTCCATGCGTACCGGGGCCTCGCCGGCGGGTACGGAGGTCAGTTGGAAGTACGCGATGCGGCCCTCGTCGGTCACGGCGCAGAAGCGGGAGCCCAGGGCCAGTTCGCCGCCCAGGTAGGAGCCGCGCTTGCGGACCGCCTCGGCGCAGTCGGCCGCCGTCGGGTCGACGCTGCCCCCGGGGAGCGGGGCCAGGGTGGGGCTGGACCCCTCGGTGACCAGGTCGGGCTTGCCGAAGAGGAAGCCGAAGACGAGGTCGGCGGACTTGCCCGACGGGGTGACCAGCGGCGGGCTGGTGTCCAGGTCCACATAGCGGGACGAGGCCGTGGCGGTGACCGTGCCGGGGCCGAACAGCACCTTGGCCGTCCGGTTCACCGGGCCGGGGGTGCCGGCCGGCGACTGGCCCGTCTGTCCGGTCTGCCCGCTCGGCGACGCCGCCGACCCGGATGTGCCGTCGCCCGGCGGCGTGTTCTGCCGCTCCGGTGCCGGGGCGGTGTTCGCGGACGGCGCCTTGGAGTCCCCGTCGGAGCCGGATCGGCTGACGGCGACGGTGACGAGGATGCCGATCAACGGGATGGCGATGCCCACGACCCACCACGCCCACCTGGGCTGGGTCGGGTGCGGCGGCGGAGCGGGAGGGTAGGGCGGTGGGTATCCCGGATCCTGGTGCAAGTCGCCTCCGTGGAACGTGTGGCCGTCGGGCGGGCGGCACTCTATCCAAGAGTCACCGCGCGGCCCAAGGATTTCCGCATACCCCGTGACGCCGGCGGCATCCGGGTGCCGCCGGCGTCCCGGGGCGGATTCGGGTCGTCCGGGCGAACTACCGGTCGACCAAGGCGACATCGGCCTCCACGCAGGCCAACGCGTCGCGCAGCTCCGGCGACACGGTGTGGCAGCGCGAGCGCAGGCCGAGGAGGAAGGCGTGTCGGCACGCCGAGCCGATCGCCGCCGCACCCGCCGCGTCGAAGACCTCGGTGCCCGACAGATCGAACGCCAGCTCGACCACGTGGTCGGGCAGCGCGTTGATCTGCGACACGAGGTCCTTGCGCAGATGGTGGGCGACGGAGACGTCGAGCACCCTGGGCGCGGTCACCCGCGCGTAGCCCTGGCGCACGTGACAGACGCAGTCCCGGTCGTCGGTCATTCGGTCTTCCCCGATCACACGTCGACGGCCAACGCTCCCGCAGCGCGCCGGCCCTGTTCGTACGATCCCGCATGCCGGCGTTCCGCGTACGCACCGAAACGCAACCGAGACATGCGTGTCGCCACCGGACCGATGGCGGTGCCCCGACAGGGACCGATGCCCCGCTAGGGGATGTCCTGTTCGGCCCAGACGATCTTGCCGGTGGGGGTGCGACAGGAACCCCAGCCCCGGCACAACATGTTGATCAGTTGCAGGCCGCGCCCGCCCTCGTCGCTGAGCGACGAGTGCTGGATCTGCGGCAGGTCCGGGCCGGTGTCGGAGACCTCCACCACCAGACGATCGTGCCGGAGCAGCCGCAACCGGCCCGGGGCGTGGCCGTAGCGCAGCGCGTTGCCGACGAGTTCGCTGACCACGAGTTCGGTGACGTCGGAGAGGTCGCCGAGTTGCCACTCGTCGAGTCGGCCGCGCACCAACCGGCGGGCCAGGCCCGCCGCCGAGCCGTCCGGGGGCAGGTCCCAGACGAACAAGTCGCCGCCCAGGAGCGGCGGTTGGGTCGCCGCGACCATCATCACGGCCTCGTCGAAGCGGGCCCCCGCGCCTGGCGTCGGATCGCCGAGCACACCGGCGTCCAACTCGTCGGGGCCGAGCCGGGCGGCCCGGTTGCGCAGCCGGGCGAGCTGTACGTCGATGTCCTCGGTCCGCGACTTGACCAGCCCGTCGGTGTAGAGCACGAGTCGGCTGCCCGGCGGAACGGTCAGGCGCAGCGGGTCGTACGGGATGACGCCGGCGCCGATGGGCGCGCCGATCGGCACGTCCACGAACGACGCCTTGCCGTCGGCGTCGACCAGCAGCGGTGGCGGATGTCCGGCGCTGACCAGGGTGTACGCGCCCTCGGCCGGGTCGTAGACGGCGCACAGACACGTCGCGACCTGGTCGTCCTCCAGGTCGCGGGCGGCGAGGTCGAGGCGGGCGAGCATACGTTCCGGGGTCAGGTCGAGCGCCATGAGCGTGCGGGCGACCGCGCGCAGTACGCCGGTGGTGGCCGCCGCCGCCATGCCGTGGCTCATCACGTCGCCCACCACCAGGGCGGTCCGGCCGCCCGGCAGCGGGGCCACGTCGTACCAGTCGCCGCCGACGCCGAGCGGGTCGGCGGTCGGGATGTACCGGGAGTTCACCCCGAGGCCCGGGGTGCGGGGGGTGACGCGGGGCAGCAGGTTTCGCTGGAGCCTGGCCACGTGTTCGCGTTCGCGGTCGTACAGCCGGGCGTTGTCCATGTCGATGGCGGCCTTGGAGGCGAGCTGCATCGCCAGCGCGAGGTCCGCCTGGGAGAAGCCGGGTCGGTCGCCCGCGCGGATGAAGTCGGCCGAACCCAGCTGCACGCCGCGCGCGATCAGCGGCACCATCATGTAGCTGTGCACGCCCGCCTGCCGGAGCTTGGCCGCGGCGCTGGGGGTGGGCGCGATCTCGTCGAAGTCCTCCGGCCCGAAGGCGCTGATCAGTAACGGCCGGCCGTCGGCCAGGGCCCGGGTGAAGCGCGAGTCCCGCTCGGGGGGGGAGGTGGAGAGTTCGCCGATCTCGTCCGGCTCCAGGTCGGCGAGTCGGTCGATGTGCGCCACCGACATCGCCCGCCGGGCCGGTCTGCCGAGGCCGCTGGGGCGGCGACCCTCGTCGCCCTGGAGTACGGACTCGAGCAGATCGACGGCGGCGGCGTCGGCCAAACGGGGGACGGTGAAGTCGGCCAGTTCCTGGGCGGTGGTCTTCAGGTCGAGCGTGGTGCCGATGCGCAGGCCCGCCTCGTTGAGCCAACTGAGCTGATCGCGGGTGGCGCGGGTGCGGGAGGCGAGGCTCCGTGCCTTCGCCGCTCCGCGTCGCCGCACGTGTTTCCGGCCGTGACCGCCATCCACTCTCCCGCTCACCCGCACCTCTTTCCCTCGGCACCTGACCGTCGCACGCGACTCGGCCGCCCGTCGTGTCCCGACACCCACTCTTCGAGCGGGCCGGCGGGCCGACATGTGGGATGCGACTGTACCGGCGCGGGGTTGCGATTGCATCGAATCGATCGAGGTCGACGGAACCGAGCCAGACGGCGCGATCGCCCTTGTCCTACCCGCCCGGACCGCTCGCGATGCGAGGCGTGTGGGGGGCCGGCGGCGGGCGGGTGTATATCGGTTGAGGGGGTTGGCGGGGGCCGGCTAGTTTGACCGGATGGGCGAACATTCGGTGGTCGAGGACTGGCGGGCGGTCAATCGGGCCAACTGGGACGAACGGGTCCCGATCCATACGGCCAGTCGGTTCTACGACGTGGAGGGGTTCGTCGCGGGCAAGGACCCGCTGCGGGACTTCGAGACGGCCGAGGTCGGGGACGTGGCCGGAAAGAGCCTGCTCCACCTGCAATGCCACTTCGGGCTCGACACGCTGTCGTGGGCCCGGCGCGGGGCGACCGTCACCGGGCTCGACTTCTCCGCGCCGGCGGTGGCCGCGGCCGGCGCGCTCGCCGCGCGGATCGGCGCCGACACGGCCCGGTTCGTCACCTCCGACGTCTACGACGCGCCGACCGCGCTCGGTGGACGCACCTTCGACATCGTCTACACCGGGCTCGGCGCGCTGTGCTGGCTGCCGGACCTGGAGCGCTGGGCCCGCACCGCGGCGGCGCTCGTCGCCCCGGGCGGTTTCCTCTACCTGGCCGAGTTCCACCCGTTCGCCGACGTGCTGGCCGAGGACGGCCGCACGGTCGAACTGGACTACTTCCGGCGCGACGGCAACGTCTGGGAAGAGCCGGGCACCTACGCCGACATGAGCGCCGAGACCACCGCCAACGTCACGGTCGAGTGGCAACACGGCATCGGCGAGGTGGTCAGCGCACTGACCACGACGGGCCTGCGCCTGGAATTCCTGCACGAACACGACCACACCCTGTTCGCCCGCTTCCCCGACCTGGAGGAACGGTCCGGCATCTACCGCTACCCGGCGGACCGGCCGAGGGTGCCCCTGATGTACTCCCTGCGCGCCGGCAAACCGGCCTAGGGCGAACAGCCCTTCCCCGCAGGCGATTTCCGGCCGGGGACGGCTGCGGTGGTCGCGCCGGCGGGGTGGGTCAGGGGGTGGATCCCGGGGAGATCAGGCCGGATTCGTAGGCCAGGACGACCGCCTGGACACGATCGCGAAGGTCCAGTTTGTTGAGAATTCGGCCGATGTGGGTTTTGACCGTGGTCGGGCTCAGGGTGAGGCGGTCGGCCAGTTCGGCGTTGCTGAGGCCGGTGGCGAGCAGGCGCAGGACTTCGAGTTCGCGCGGGGTGAGGTCGGACAGGTCGCGATGCAGGGCTGCGGGGGGTTCGTCGCGGTGGGCGAAACGTTCGATCAACCGGCGGGTGATGGTGGGGGCGAGCAGAGCGTCGCCGGAGCGCACCAGGCGCACCGCCGCGACCAGGTGTTCAGGGGTGACGTCCTTGAGCAGGAAGCCGCTCGCGCCGGCGGTGAGCGCGGCGTAGACGTAGTGGTCGAGGTCGTACGTGGTCAGGATGATCACCCGGGTGCCGTCGGAGCCGTCCGGGCGCTCGGCGAGGATGCGGCGGGTGGCCTCGATGCCGTCCATGCGCGGCATCCGGATGTCCATCAACACCACGTCCGGACGGGTACGCCGGACCGCGGCCACCGCGTCGGCGCCGTCGGCCACCTCGGCCGCGACCTCGATGCCGTCCGCGCTCAGGATCATCCCGAACCCGGTGCGCACCAAGGCCTGATCGTCGGCGATCACCGCGCGCAGCGGCGCCCCGCTCACGCCGTCCGCCACGGGATGTGCGCCCGGATCCGGTAGCCGCCGGTCAGCGTCGGCCCGGCGGTCAACTCGCCGGCGTAGACCGCGAGCCGTTCGCGCAGCCCGAGCAGGCCCCGCCCGCTGCCGCCGCCGACCGGTGTCGGCCCGGCGGGCGCGACGCCGGTGTCGGTGACCTCGATCTCCAGCCGCTCCCCGGTGTAGCCGATCGTCACGTGCGCGTCGGCGCCGGGCGCGTGCTTGATCGTGTTGGTCAGCGCCTCCTGGACCACGCGGTAGGCGGTCAGGTCCACCCCCGGCGGCAGCGGCTGGGGCGGCAGCGACACGGCCAGGCGTACGGGTGTCCCGGCCGCGCGGACGCGTTCGATCAGCGCGTCGAGCCGGTCCAGGCCGGGCTGTGGTTCGAGTTCGTCGGGGCGTTCGGTGTCGGGGGCGGCGAGCAGCCCCATCACGTGGCGCAGTTCGGCCATCGCGGCCCGCCCGCCGGCCTCGACCGCAAGCAGCGCCGCCTTCGATCGTTCCGGCGCCGCGTCCATCACCGTGCGCGCCGCCCCCGCCTGGATCACCATCACGCTCACATTGTGGGTCACCACGTCGTGCAACTCGGCGGCGATCCGGGAGCGTTCCTCCTCGACGGCGCGGCGGGTGGCCTCGGCCTGGGCACGTTCGAGGTCGGCGTATCGTTGCCGACCGGCCGCCAGTTGCCGCTGCCAGAACAACACCAGGCCGGCCAGGCCGCCCGCGATCAGGATCACCACCCCCGGGCTGGACCAGCCGGGCAACATCGGCGGGGTGTCCCGGAAGGCGGCGCCGGCCAGCACGGCGGCCAGGCCCAGCCCGACCACCGCGCGGCCCCGGTAGCGGCTGTGCACCACCGCGCTGTAGGCGCCCAGGACGCAGGTGGTCACGTTGATCCAGGACGCGTGGTCCTCACCGATGCCCACCGTCGCGCCGAGGATCACGCCGAAGGCGACCAGCGGATACCGGCGGCGGACCGCCAGGGGCAGTGCGGACAACACGACCAACGGCCAGGCCCCCGAGTCGAGTCCGTGCTCCTCCGGCGGCGGCGGGAACCAGGGCTCGGGCGGCTCCGGTGGCATCGGCTGATCGCCCATCGGACCGACCGGCCCCGGCCCGGCGTCCGGATAGCGCACCGCGACCACCAGCGCGATGAAGGTCAGCACCACCGCGAGCAGCACATCGGCGTACCGCGCCCGCCGCGACAGCGGCGCCGGCTCGGCCTCCGGGCGCAGCACGACCCCCAGTTGCCCGCGCCATCGGCGCCAATCGTCCCTGAACACCGGCCCATTGTGCGACCCGTCCGCCGGCCGCCGCATCCCCCCGCACGACCGGTGCCCCGGGCCGAGCGGCGTACGTCGCAGGGATGACCCCGCCCGCGGGTCCTTCCCGGGAAGGGCCGGATGTCGGCGCGGCGGCCGACGCGCCGCGAGCACCCGCGCACCTAGCGTCGCCGAGGCCGGCAGACACGCAACCCCCCACAACGCCAAGGACGGACAACTCCCATGACCCCTGTGATCGAACTCGCGGGCGTGGCCAAGCGCTACGACAGCGGCGGAGCGCCCGCGCTCGGCCCGCTCGACCTCGGCGTGGCCCGCGGCGAGGCGCTGGCGGTGACCGGCCCCTCCGGCAGCGGCAAGTCCACGCTGCTCAACCTGATCGCCGGCCTCGACCGGCCGAGCGAGGGCACGGTGACCGTGGCCGGGCAGCGCGTCGACGGGCTGAGCGAGCACGCGCTGGCCCGCTTCCGCCGCGAACACATCGGCATGGTCTTCCAGTTCTTCAACCTGCTCGACGACCTCACCGTCGCCGACAACATCCAGCTCCCCGCGCAGTTGACCGGAACCGGCCGACGCAAGGCGGCGGCGCGGGCCGGCGAGCTGATGGAGGTGCTGGGCATCGGGAAACACGCCCGCGCCTACCCGGGCCGGCTCTCCGGCGGAGAGCGGCAGCGGGTCGCGGTGGCCCGGGCGTTGATCAACCGGCCCGCTCTGCTGCTGGCCGACGAGCCGACCGGCGCGCTGGACAGCGCCTCCGGCGCGGACGTCCGGGAGTTGCTCACCGAGTTGCACCGCGACGGGCAGACCATCGTGCTCGTCACCCACGATCCGGCGCTGGCCCAGGCCTGCGCGAGCCGGTCGATCCACCTCGTCGACGGGCACCTGGCGCTCGACCCGCGCGCGGAGGCGGTCCGATGATCGGGCGCGGCGCGCTCGGCCGGGTGGTCCGCTCCGGGGTGTCCAGGCGTCGGGTACAGACCGTGGTGATCGCGTTGGCCACGATGATGGCCGTGGCCTCGGCGGTGGTCGCCGGATCGCTCGTGGTCGCCGCGAACGCGCCCTTCGACCACGCCTTCGCCCACCAGCACGGGGCACACCTGAGCGCCCAGTTCGACCCGGGCAAGGTCGGCGCGGCGGACCTCGCGGCCACCGGGCACCTGGCCGGCGTCACCGCGAGCGCGGGACCGTACCCGACCGCGACGATCCACCCCACCGACGGTCGCGGCGGGCACTTCCCGGCACTCACCGTGGCCGGTCGTGCCGGTCCGCACGCGGCGGTGGACGACCTCGACCTCACCTCGGGCCGCTGGGCGGAGAAACCGGGCGAGATCGTGCTGTCCACCGAGTTCGCCGGCCCCGACATGCCGCCCGGGTTCACGCTGGCCGGCTCCGACGCCCCCGGTGCGCCGATCCTGGCCGTGGTCGGCATCGCCCGATCGGTGAGCCGTACCGCCGGCGCCTGGGTCACTCCGGACCAGGTCGGCGCGCTCGCGTCCACGAACGAGCCGGCGGGGCTGCAGATGCTCTACCGCTTCGCCGCCGCCGGGACGGACGGCAAGGTCGCCGACCGCCGGGCCGAACTCGTGTCGGCCGTACCGGCGGGGGCGTTCCTGGGCGCCCGGTCCCACCTGGACACCAAGCGCGCCGCCGACGGCAACGCCGCGCCGACCATCCCGTTCCTGACCGCCTTCGGCGTGCTGGGCATCGCCATGTCGGTGATCATCGTCGGGAGTGTGGTCAGCGGCGCGGTCGGTACCGGGCTGCGCCGGATCGGCATCCTCAAGGCGATCGGCTTCACCCCGCGCGAGGTGGTGCGGGCCTATGTGGCCCAGGCGTTGGTGCCGGCCGCCGTCGGCATCGGGCTCGGTGTGGTGCTCGGGAACGTGATGGCGCTGCCGCTCCTGGCGGATACCGAACAGGTCTACGGCGACGCCTCGTTGTCGGTGGCCTGGTGGGTGGACGTGCTGGTCGCGGTCGGCGCGCTCGTCGTGGTCGCGGTCGCCGCGCTGGTGCCGGCGCTGCGGGCGGGTCGACTGCGTACGGTCGAGGCGATCGCGGTCGGTCGGGCGCCGCGGACGGGGCGGGGGCGGTGGGCGTACCGGGCGACCGGGCGGCTGCCGCTGCCCCGGGCGGTGACGTACGGTCTCGCGAGCCCGTTCGCGCATCCCGTGCGGACCCTCGCGATGGTGCTCGCGGTGGTGTTCGGCACCGTCGCGGCGACATTCGCCGTGGGCCTGACCGCGTCGCTGAACGCGGTCGGGGACGCGCGCGACCCGGAGAGCCGGGCGGCGGTCACGGTGCTCGTCGGCGCCGCGGGCGGACCGGGCGGGGCGCCGGCGATGAGCGCGGGCCCGGCGGGCGGCAACGCCCCCGCCGGCGGCGCGGGGCCGGGCGGCGGCAACGCCCCGGCCCCGGGCGGGAGCGCCGACAACGCCCCTGCCGGGGGCGGCCCTTCCGCCCCCGCCGACGCGGCCCGGATCCGGGCCGCGGTGGCGGCCGCGCCCGGCACCGCCACGAGCTACGGCGTGGGACACGCCGACGTCACCGTGACCGGCATCCCCGGCTCGGTCCGGGCCGCGCTGTACCAGGGCGACTCGCGGCCCGGCGGCTACCCGATGATCGCCGGGCACTGGCTCGACGGGCCGGGGCAGGTCGTGGTGCCCACCCGGTTCCTGGCCCGCACCGGCACCCGGATCGGCGACACGATCCGGGTCACCCACGAAGGTGACGCCCAGGCCCTGCGGATCGTCGGCGAGGCCTTCGACACCTCGGACGACGGCACCCGGATCCACGCCGACATGGCCTCCTTCGCCTCGGCGCGCCCCGACGTGTACCTCATCGGCCTGAAGCCCGGTGTGGACCGCGACCGCTACGCCGCCGATCTCGCCCGCGTGGTGGAGCCGTCGGGCGGCGCGGTGCTCGGCGACGCGTCCTCGGGCGAGGGCGGCCTGATCCTGGTCCTGGACGCGATGGCCGTGCTGCTCACCCTGATGCTGGTCGCCGTGGCCGGGCTGGGCGTGCTCAACTCGGTCGTGCTCGACACCCGGGAGCGGGTGCACGACCTCGGCGTGTGCAAGGCGCTCGGGATGACCCCGCGACAGACGGTGGGCCTCGTGCTCGCCTCGGTGGTCGGAATCGGGGTGGCCGGCGGCCTGATCGGTGTCCCGGTCGGCTACGCGCTGCACGGCTACGTGGTGCCCAGGATGGGCCACGCCGCCGGCACGAACCTGCCGCCGAGCGTGCTCGACGTGTACGACCTCCCCGAGTTGGCCCTCCTGGGCCTGGCGGGCGTCGCCATCGCGGCCCTCGGCGCGCTCCTCCCGGCGACCTGGGCGGCCCGGACCCGCACGGCCACGGCGCTGCGCACCGAGTAGGGCGGCGCCACGCACCGGCACGGCGTACCGCCCGTCCGCTCCGTCCCGCTCGATCCACCCTGCCCCGATGCCGAGTTCGGGGCCGGGTGGGCCGGTCTCGGGGGCGGGTGGGTCGGTAGGCTGCGTGTGGGGGGTTTGCGAACGTGGGGGCGGGTCATGACGGGGCGGGACGAGCCGGACTGGGATGCGTTTCTCGCGCGCGAGGTCGCGCGGGCGAACGACGCGGCCGGCCGAGCGGGTGGGGACTTTCCCGGCGCGGGAGCGAGCGGGGGTGCGGGCAGAGGCGGTGACCGCGGCGGGACCGGCGCACGCCGGGGCGGGGCACGATCCGGTGCGCGGCCGCCCGGGCACGTGTCCCCCGGATGGCTCGCCGCGTCCGTCGTGGGCTCGGTGATCCTGTCGGTGGGCGTGTACGGCTTGGTCCGCCCGGCCGACAGCGGGCCGAACACGGCGGACGTGTCGGTGGTCTCCACCGCGCGCCCGACCCTGGTGATCGGACCGGTCACCCCGACCGCGGGTATCCCGGCGAGCCCTCCCACCGGGGGCGGCGCGAGCACGCCGCTCCAGGTGGGCCGGGCCGAGGCGGCGCCGCCCGTGCCCGAGACAAGGGCGTTTCCCGAGGCGCGGGTACGGCTGCCGTCCGGGGCCGAGTTCCAGCGGGTCGACGTGCATGTGCCCCGGACCTGCGCCGAGATGTTCGCGCCCGACCTGGCGGCCGCGGTCGCCCGGGGCACCGGCTGTACGCGCCTGTCCGCCGCGCTGTACACCGACGCCGACCGGCGGATGCGGATCAGTGTCGCGGTGGTCACCATGAACCGTGCCGAGGACGCCGCCGCCCTGTTCGCCCTGACGGGCACGGATCCGATCCGCTACCAGGTCGTCGCGCTCGACCCGCCGGCCGGCTCGACCCTGAAGCCGGTACCGCCGGGCGGCACCGGCGACTTCGGTCGCCTCATGGCGGTACGTTCCCTGGTCGTGTCGTCGGCCGAGTGGAGCGACGGCCGGACCGACGGCGCCAAGGAACTCAGAAGCGCGGCAGGCGAGTTGCTGAAGTACGTGCACACCCGCGTGGCCGACTACGAGGAGCACGTGGGCTGATCGCGGGAGGCGGCCGGGATCGAATCCGGTCGGTCTTCGCATACCTCCGCCATCACGACGGGACGACCCGGCCGCCCCCCGGGTGTCGGTCGTCCCGTCCGTCTGGAACCATGCCCCGCGTGAACCCGGAGAGCCCGCCATCCCCGCCCGACCACCTCCCGGACTCCTTCTGGGAGCGCGTCGAGGACGTGTGCCGGGACCCCGAGCACGTCGACGCCGCGCTGCGCGCCGCGGACCCGGCCGACCTCGTCCGCTTCCACCGCGAATTCCTGGACGCCGTGGTCGAGTTGCTCGACGACCCGTTCACCCCGTACCTGCCGGACTCGGAGGACGGCGCCGAGGACGTCGCGCACTGGGTGGTGAGCCGGGGCCGGGCGTACTACCGCTCCCTGTGGGCCGATCCCGAAACCTTCCCGGCCTGGCGACCAGGACTGCCCGGGGTGCATGTCGGGCAGATCGCGAGCGTCTACCACGACCTCACCGGCGAGACGCTCGACTGGGATTGGGAGGACTGAGTCCCCCACCCGTCCCGCCCGTCCCGCCCGCCCTACCCGCCCTCCCGCCTCGGCCGATCGTGGCCGGATCCCACCGCGGGTTCGCCGGCCTCGCGGCCCGCTTCGCATCCCCATCGGGCAGGGTTTACGAACATAAGGACGACCCCGTACAACGTGTTGTGATCATGACATCCGACCGGCGCGTTTCCGTGTGTCGGCCATTCCTGAAAGGCGCCGACCGGCACAAGATGGTGCCCGTCGTCTCCGAGGCCATCGGAACGGTTGACAGCCCGCGAGGAGAGGACGCGCCGATGAGCGACGCGCCGGACAGCACGGACACCGCAGACGCCGTGGACACCGCAGACATCACGTACGGGAGCTATCTGCGGCTGGACACCCTGCTGTCCTGCCAGCAGCCGGCCACCGACGCGCACGACGAGATGTTGTTCGTCGTCATCCACCAGGTCTACGAGCTGTGGTTCAAGCAGATCCTGCACGAGGTGGCACTGCTCCAGCGGCACCTGGAGACCGGGAACAGCGCGGGCGCGCTGCATACCGCGCGTCGGGTGGCCAAGATCCTGAAGACCGTGGTCGGCCAGCTCGACATCCTGGAGACCATGACACCCCGCCAGTTCGCGTCGTTCCGGGACGCGCTCGGCACCTCCAGCGGGTTCCAGTCGGCCCAGTTCCGCGAGCTCGAAGCGGTGCTCGGGCGCCGCGAGTTCGGCGGCTACGACCTGGACCTGGACGACCGGCTCAAGGCCGCCGCGCACCGCCCGTCGGTGTTCGACTCGCTGCTGCGCCACCTCGCCGCCCTCGGCTACCCGGTGCCCGCGCGGGTCCTGGACCGCGATCCGAGCCTGGCGTGGCGGGCCGACCCGGACGTGCAGGCGAGCCTGGAGGCGGTCTACCGCGACGAGACCGGACACGCCGCGCAGGTGTGCGAGGCGCTCGTCGACATCGACGAGGGCCTCCAGGAATGGCGCTACCGGCACATGAAGATGGTCGAGCGCACCATCGGCGCCAAGCTCGGCACGGGCGGCTCGTCCGGCGCGGCCTATCTGCGCTCCACCCTGTTCAACCCGGTCTTCCCGGACCTGTGGGAGGTCAGGTCGAAGGCCTGAGCCGGGCCGCGATCAGGCCCCGGCCAGGACCGCGTCCAGCCGGGCCGCGCGCGCCGGGATCTCGTCGACGGTGATCGGCTCGGCCAGGTCCGGCGCGATGCCCGCGACCGCGCGGTGTGCGGCGGCGGTGAGCCGGACCGTGCCGTCGGCGTCGATCCGGTCGATGCCGTCGCCGGCGGCGAGGCGCTCGTTGAAGGCGATCGCGTCCGCCTCGGCCAGGCCCGGCGGCAGGTCCAGGGACACGGCACCGTCGACGATCCGGACCGGGTACCCGCCGGGCAGGCCCGCCGGCGCGGCGGTGGAGTGGCGCAGCGCACCGGCGCCCGGCAACAGCGCCTCCAGGACCGGGAGTACGGCGGCGCCGGTGACCACGTTGTGCCGCAGGCCGGGCGCGATCGGCGGCGCCTGGTAGGCGAGGGCGTCTTCGCGCCGGCCGTCCTCGCCGAGATGCACCCGGCAGCCCAGGTCCGGGTCGGCGGGGCGTTGCGCGGCCATCACGCCGAGCACCTGCGCGTGGTGGGCGAGGACGCGGATCAGCGGCAGCGGCCGATCGGGGTCCGCGGCCCGCAGCGCGGCCCGCACCCGCAGGTGGACCATCGCGGCGTTGCCCAGGCCGACGGTGGGAGCCAGGCCGAGGCGGGCCAGTACCGGGCCGGTCACGTCCGGGAAGGACAGGTTCGCCACGGGGCCGGTGTACCCGGCGGCGCGGGTGGCCCGCATGACGGACAGGATCAGCGGCAGCTGGTACGGCAGCCGCAGGCCGAGACCGGCGGCGACGACCGCCTCGGCGGCGGGATCGGTACGGCCGGCGAGCGCCCAGGGGCTGCGCAGCGACGCGCAGTGCACGATCAGGTCGGGGCGGAGCCTGTCGATCAGCCCGGCCACCTCCTCCGACCGGGACGCGTCGAGCCGGACCGCCTCGACGAGGCAGTCGCGGGAACTGGCCACCGTCGCCGCCGCCGCGTCGCCCGTGGTCGAGCGGCCGGCCAGCACCAGCCGCCGCCCGGGCCCGCCCGCGGCCAAACCATCGGCGACCCGCTCGCCCATGTCCCCCACGCCGATGATCAAAATCGTGGTCATCGGCCGATCGTAGGGGCCGGATCGGCCCGCCGTAAGGCCAATGCGGGCCACGTCCCCGAGCCCGGCGCCCGCGGCGTCGCACCGCACCCGGAACCGGCGTCGGGACCGGACCGGGACGTGCGCGGGACCCCCGCCCCACGCGTTCGGGACGCCCGTGCGCCCACCGTGGAGAGCACAGGTCGCCGGTATCGCCGGCGAACGACGCGCCCCCGTGGACTGGGAGAGACACGATGACCACCGACGAGCAGGTATGGGCATGCCCGTTCCGGCACGACGAGGCACTGGAGCCCGATCCGACGATGGCCCGGATGCGCACCGAGGCACCGGTCGCCCGGGTCCGCATGCCCTACGGCGAGGGGCGCTGCTGGCTCGTCACGCGGCATGCGGACGTACGCCTGGTCACCTCGGACCGCCGGTTCGGGCGGGCGGCGCTGGTGGGTACCGACTTCCCCCGGATCACCCCGGCGCCGATCGCCCAGTCCGAGTCGATCAACCTGATGGACCCGCCCGCCCTCAACCGGGTCCGCCGGCTGGTGGTCAAGGCGTTCAGCAACGCGCAGGTGGACAAGCTGCGGCCGTGGACGCAGCGTGTGGTGGACGAACTGCTCGCCGGGATCACCGGGCACGGCGCACCGGCCGACCTGATGGAACTGCTGGCCGGGCAACTGCCGTTGCGCACGATCAGTGAACTCCTCGACGTCCCGGAGGAGGACCGGCCCCGGATGCGTCGGTACGCCGTCGCGATGATGTCGATGAAGCCGGCCGACCAGGCGTCGGCCGCCGAGGGAAAGGCCGGTCTGCGCGCCTACTTCACCGAGCTGTCCGCCGCGCGGCGCCGCGAACCGGGCGACGACCTGATCAGCGCGCTGGCGAGCGCCCGCATCGGCGACGAGATGTTGGGCGAGGACGAACTCGCGGTGCTGGCCATGCTGTTGATGGTCACCGGCCACGACACCACCACCTACGAGATCGGCAACATCGTCTACACGCTGCTGACCCATCCGACCCACCTCGCCGAACTGCGCGCCCATCCGGACCGGTTGCCCCAGGCCCTGGAGGAGTTGTTGCGCTTCATCCCCTTCCGCCAGGGCGTCGGCATCCCGCGCGTGGCCCTGGAGGACGTGGACTTCGACGGCGTCACGGTGCGCGCCGGCGACACCGTGCATGTGTCGTATCTGACCGCCAACCGCGACGAGGCGGTGTACGAGCGGCCCGACGAACTCGACTTCGACCGGGACAAGCCCGCCTCGCACATGGCCTTCGGGCACGGCACCCACCACTGCCTGGGCGCACACCTGGCCCGGATGGAAATGGAGGTCTGCATCGGTTCGTTGCTGGCCGCGTTCCCCGATCTGCGACTGGCCGTACCGGCCGAGCAGGTGCGGTGGAACACGGTGTCCATCTGGCGCTTCCCACTCGCCCTCCCGGTCGCCTGGTGACCGCGCGCCCGGGGTGACCTCGACGGGGTCACCCCTCGGGGGCCCAGCGTCCCGGGACCGATCCGGTGCGCAACCGGCAATTCGGTAGTAGGTCATCCGAACGGCCCAACGAGGATCACCCGATGGAGCGGCCTACCAGGCGACGGCCTCGGTGTCCGCGAGCCTCGATAGCCTGTCGCAATGGGCAAGAGTTTGATGTATCTGGAGATGACCGCGCCCGACGAACTGCGGCCGTCACGGCCCGTCGAGGCACTGGGACTGCGGCGGGTCGAGCCCTCGCCCGAGGTGTACGCGCTCCAGGCGCGGATCGGCGCGCCCTACGGCTGGCGCAGCACGGAGCGAACCGAGCGCGACTGGGCCGAACTTCGCGCCGCCCACCCGCTGCGCGAATCCTGGCTGATCACCCATCGGGGGGAGAGCGCCGGCATCGGCAACCTCGAACCGCAACCCGGCGGCGTGGTCGAGGTGGTCACCTTCGGCCTGCTCCCCGAATACGTCGGCAAGGGCCTGGGCGGCTGGGCCCTGACCCTGGTGCTCCGTCAGGCGTGGGCCACCCCGCCGCTCCCGGACGCCGCCGCGGTGCGCCGGGTCTGGCTGCACACCTCGTCCGAGGACCACGCCAACGCCCTGAAGAACTACCGCAGTCGGGGCCTGCGCCTGTACGGCGTGGAAGCACACGCGTAGGCCCTGTCCGGTCCTACCCGGTGAGCGACTGGGTGCCGAGCACGCCGAGGAGGGCGAGGCGTTCGGCGTCCGGGGTGTCGGGCTCGGCGGTGTAGACGATGACGCGCAGATCGCTGCCGGCCGCGTGCAGGACGTCGCAGTCCAGGGTCAGCGTGCCCACCTGGGGGTGGTCGACGACCTTGCAGGTCACCCCCTCCTGCGGCACCACGCCCGGCGACTCCCACAACGCGGTGAACCGCTCGCTCCTCGCGCGCAGTTCCGCGATCAGTCGGCGCAGCCGACGGTCCTCGGGATACCGGTTCGCCGTCGCCCGCAACTGGGAGACCTGAATCTCCTCCAACGCGCGCCGGGACTCCGGGGTGTGCCGGACCCGGCTCTCGGAGCCGAGGAACGCGCGCCACACCGCGTTGCGCTCGTCGCCGTGCTGCTCACCCATCAGCGCCGTGTACATCGGATTGGCCAGGAGCAGGGTCCACGCCGCGTCGCTCACCGCGACGGGGGTCCCGGTCAGCCGGTCCAGCATGCGCTGGATGCCCGGCGTGAGGTAGGCGGGTACGGTGCCGCGCCCCGGCGGAACCAACCCGGCGACATGGAACAGGTGCTCGCGCTCGGCGCGGGAGACCCGCAGCGCCCGGCCCAGTGCCTCGACGACCTGCTCCGACGGATTGCTCGCCCGGCCCTGTTCGAGGCGGGTCACGTAGTCGACCGATATCCCGGCCAGCAGCGCCAGTTCCTCACGGCGCAGCCCCGCCGCGCGCCGGTGCCCGCCCAGGGGCAGCCCGGCCGCCTCCGGGGAGACCCGGTCGCGCCAGCGTCGTACCGTGCGGCCGAATTCGGTGGTCGTCATGCACACCACTGTGCACCCGTCGACGCGGATGTGCCTGGTACCGGCAGTCCCAGGAAGGCGGGACGCCTGGCTGTCGCCGGACGGCGCCCGGAGGGTGGGGGCATGACAACGACATTGATCACCGGAGCCAACAAGGGTCTCGGCTTCGAGACCGCCCGCCGACTCGTCGCCGCGGGCCACACCGTCCTGCTCGCCGCCCGGGACGCGGAACGCGGTCGCCGGGCCGCCGAGGAACTGGGCGTGCGGGCGATTCGACTGGACGTCACCGACGACGCGTCCGTGCGGGCCGCGGCGGCGGAGGTGGCGGCGGCCGGCGGGCTCGACGTCCTGGTCAACAACGCGGGCATCCAGCGGGAGATGGATGCCCGGGGTGTGGTCAGCGGCCCGGGCAAGCTGTCCGTCGACGCGCTGCGCGCCACGTTCGAGACCAACGTCTTCGGCACGGTACGGGTCACCGACGCGTTCCTGCCGCTCCTTGAGGCGTCCGCCGCGCCGGTGGTGGTCAACGTGAGCAGCGGCCTGGCCTCACTGACCCGGGTCACCGCGGCGGGCACGCCGACGCACGCCTATCCGGGCGTGGCGTATCCGGCCTCTAAGGCCGCGGTCAACATGATCACCGTGCAGTACGCGAAGGCCTTCCCGCGGCTGCGGATCAACGCGGTGGAGCCCGGCTTCACCAAGACCGACCTGAACGCGCACACCGGGCTCCAGACCGTCGGGGAGGGCGCCGAGGTCATCGTGCGGATGGCGTGCCTGGGCCCCGACGGCCCGACCGGCGGCTACTTCGACGCCGACGGCACACTCCCGTGGTGACCGGGCCGGCGTGCGGCGCCCGCCGCATCGGGCATTGGGCCTGGTGGGGCGACAACGTGTAGTCGTTCGGACGCGTTGCGCGAGATTTTGCGGTTTCGGCTTGGACGGCGGGTGGTCGGCCGGCGAGATAGGGGGTGAGAGGCCTTCGGGTCTCGTGGACACCGTCGGGCGCAACGGTCGGCGCGCCCGCCGGTGTTCGCGCCGGACTTCACGGAAGGAACCGCTGCCTTGAACAACATCCTCGGCCCCGAGACCAGACAACTGTGGCTGCTCATAGGCGTGTTGGTCGTCGTCGTGCGCGCGCCGCTCGGTGCCCTGATGCGTGGCTTCGCGCTCCCCGAGCCGCACCGCCACTGCGGCCACGGGTATCGCAGCACACACTCCGCGCGCGGCAAGGGCGGCGGACGATGACCGAACCCCGACACCCCGAACAGGCCCAAGCCGTGGACGTGGACCTGGTGGACCTCCTGCGCAACGACTTCGTCGCCTTCTGCCACAGCCACCAACTCACGCTCACCCGCTTCGCCTACGACCACCTCGGATCGCGCCCGGAGGCCGAGGACATCGTCGCCGACGTGCTGCTCGCCCTGTTCCAGCGCTGGGACGACGTACTGCGCGAGCCCGCGCCGCCCGTCAAGCGCGCGTTCCGGATGCTCACCGACGCCCTGGAGGACCGCCGGCTGCGGCGCGACCTGGTCCGGGACACCGTGGACCGCCGGCGTCCCGCCCCCGGCGGTCCGGTGATCGACGCGCCCGCGGACTTCGTCCGGTTCTGCCGGGAGCACCAGCAGACCCTGATCGACCACGCCTGGAAGAGCCTGGGCTGCGCGCACGACGCGGACGAGGCGGTCGCCGACGTGCTGCTCGCGCTGTCCCGGCGCTGGGCGGAGATCGTGCGCCACCCCAGCCCGCCGCTCGCGCTCGCCTTCGGGATCCTGCGCCGCCGGGTGGTGGACATCCGTCGGCGGCGCGGGCGCACCCCCGAGGTGCTGTTCGACTTCACCGCGCCGGGCGCCCCCGACGTGGCCTCGACCGGCAGCGGCGACCCGGCCGCGGTGGTGCCCCACCTGGACATCCTGGATCGCACGATCGCCGCGATGCCGGTCAAGCGGGCCACCTGCGCCCGCCTGCACCTGGTCATGCAACTGCCGCTCCAGGACGTCGCCGACTACCTGGGGGTGACCATCTCCACCGTCCGCAGCCACGTACACGCGGCCCGCAAACAACTCGCCACCGCGCTGGAGCGGGCCCGCCACGTACATCCCGAACCCACCCCGTCGTCCCCATCGCACCCTCGGGAACCGAATACATGAACCACCACAATTCCCTCGACCACGCCCTCCAACAGCGTCGGCGCGACATGGACGCGGCCTTCGCCGACTACGACGCCGGCGCCGCGACCCGCCGGCTGGCCGACCGCATCGTCCAGGAGCAACTGTTGGCCGCCCTGGTCCGGCCCGGCACCATCGGTCCCCAACGCGGCACCGGCTTCGCGGACGCGCACGCCGCGCAGAACGCGGCGGCGGCGGACCTGGAACAGCTGTGCCAGGCCGTGGTGGCCCGGCCGACCACCGGTCCCCTCCTCGGCGAGTTCGTCCACGAACGTGAGGCCGACGGGGCGCTGGTGTTCGGCTGCCTGCTGTATCTGACCGGGCGGCCCGCGCCGGCGGCGTTCTGGTGGCGGTACGCGGCCGGCGCCGACGACGTCGAGGCGATGCGCCTGTTGACCCTGCACCACCGGATCGAGGGCGAACCGCAGGACGCCCACCACTGGGCGGGTCGACTGCACGCGGCCACGCCCACGCCGGCTCCCGCCGAGATCGAGGGGGCGGGCGACCCGGAGGCGTATGTCGCCCGGGTGGAGCCGGGCATCGAGGAGGTCGACGACCCCGACCTCGGCGAGATCTGTAGACCCAACGACCGCTTCCCCCGTCTCCTGGCCGCCGCCGGCCACGGATGACCGTCATGTGGCGGGCGCGCTCCGGATCTCCCGGACGCGCCCGCCATGTTCGTGTGGGGACGATGCGGCCGCGCCGCGTCGATGGCCGAATGTGACAGATACCCGTCATTGCGGCCATCGGGGGTGGGCGCCACGATGGACGCATGTCCACTCCACACCGCGTCGTGATCGCGGTCTTCCCCGACGTCGACCTGCTCGACGTCACCGGCCCGGCCGAGGTCTTCGCCCTGGCCAACCGGGAGACCGCCGGCGCGGCGGGCTACGTGGTTCGCCTGGCGGGCCCCGAGGCCGGCCCCGTCGGTACGTCGGCCGGCGTACGGATCCTCGCGGACGTCGCCTTCGCCGACGTGGGGGCCGCGGTGGACACGCTGCTCGTCCCCGGCGCGGTGGCGATGGGCCCGGAGGGTCCGGTGGCCCTGGTCGACGACGCCGTCGTGGCGTGGGTCGCGGCCACCGCGCCGCACGCCCGCCGGATCGCGTCGGTCTGCGTGGGCGCGCACGTGCTCGCCGCCGCGGGCCTCCTGGACGGGCGCCGGGCGACCACACACTGGTCCACCGCCGCGCAACTGGCCGCCGACCACCCCGAGGTGCGGGTCGACGCCGACCCGATCTTCGTGCGCTCCGGCCGGGTCTGGACCGGGGCGGGGATCAGCGCCTGTATGGACCTGGCACTGGCCCTGGTGGCCGAGGACCACGGCGAGGACCTGGCCCTCGCGGTGGCCCGGCAGTTGGTCGTGTACCTGCGTCGGCAGGGCGGCCAGAGCCAGTTCAGCGTGCCGCTGAGCCGGCCCGCGACCGGCCGGCGGGACATCGACGAACTGCGCGTGTACATCACCGAGCACCTGGACCACGACCTGTCCACGTCGGCGCTGGCCGGACGGATGTGCCTGAGCGAGCGTCAGTTCGCCCGGGTCTTTCGGCAGGAGACCGGCACCGGCGCGGCGGCCTACGTGGAGGCCGCGCGGGTCGAGGCGGCCCGCCGCCTCCTGGAGAGCACCGACGAACCGCTGGAGGCAGTCGCGGCGGCCACCGGATTCGGCTCGGTGGAAACCCTGCACCGGGCCTTCCGCAAACAACTCACCACCACCCCGGCCGGCTACCGCCGCCGCTTCCGCACGGTGTCCTGACCCCGGCGTACGAACCCGCGTGGTTCGGCGGCTTCGCCCTGCCCGAAAACCATGCAACCGGCTTCTAACGAAAGGTACTTCCGACCATGCACCCCTCCGCGACCCTGCGCGAGATCGTCGGCTTCGACAACACGCCGCCCCGCCTCGGCGGCGCGTGCACCCTGATCATGATCGACTTCCAGAACACCTACCGCACCGGCGTGATGGCCCTCGACGGCGTCGAACCGGCCCTGGCCGCCGGGGCCCGACTGCTCGCCGCGGCGCGGGCGGCGGGTACGCCCGTCGTGCACGTCGTCAACGACGGCGGAGCGGGCACCCCGTACGACATCCGCGCCGAGATCGGCGCGATCAGCGGCGAAGTGGCGCCGGCCGACGGCGAATCGGTCGTGGTCAAGCAGGTCCCCAACGCCTTCCACGACACCGACCTGGAGCGCACGCTCCGCGACCTGGACGCGGGCCCCGACCTGATCCTGGCGGGCTTCATGACGCACATGTGCGTCACCTTCACCGCACAGGGCGCCTTCAACCTCGGCTACCGCCCCACCGTCGTAGCCGAAGCCACCGCCACCCGAGCCCTTCCCACCCCCGACGGCGCCGTCACCCCCGCTGAAACCCTCCAGTCGGCAAGCCTGACCACCATCGCCGACCTCTTCGGCCTGGTGGTACCAACGGTCGCGCACCTGGTCGACTGATCCGCCGGCGCGCGGGCCCTGCCGGTCAGCGGCGGCCGGTGCGGGACTGGGGTTCGAGTTTGCGGATTCTGGCGAGGCGGGCCGTGTCGTCGTGGTCGCCGCGGTAGCTGTACGGGCCGGTGAGCGGGGGCTCGTGCAGCGGGTCGGTGAGGGCGACCAGGAAGGGTAACTCCTCCTGGCGGTCCGCCGGTTCCTCGAACTCCACGTGCCGACCCGCCACCACGACGACCGGTCCGGAGCGGCGGCACCTGGTGTAGTCGATCAGGCCGGACAGGTCCTCGATGGAGGGCACCCCCTTCGCCCCGGACGGCAGATGTCCGCGTCGGTACGCCTGCCGTTCCCGGGCGGACGCGTCGGCGTATTCGGGCACCCGGACACTCCAGTAGGCGTGGATCGCCGCCCACAACACCGATTCGGGCGCGGTGACCACTCCGTCGGTCCAACTGCGCCGGCCGCCGACCGCGAAACTCAGGAAGCCGCTGTCCCAGTTGTTCGGCTTGATCTCGGCGATGCCCCGCGCGCCGGAGTCGTCGAAGCCGAGGAGGTGGTGCGGGACGTCGATGTAGAGGGCGAGGCCCTTGTTGACCATCGAACGCTCATGTTTTTGTCCGTCGGCGGTGAAATATTTCCGTTGCCGGTCCGCGACCTCCTGGCAACCGGCCACCGCCCGCGCATAGTTCGCCGACGTGTCCGAGCGCTGGGTCCACTCGCCGTACAGCTGAATGATCACGCGTGACTCCTCACCCCACCGTGATAACCGACGGAAGTCAGCCAATCACTATCCGCAAAGGGCGCGCAGGTATGTTTTGCGCCAAGCTCCACGCGAAGAACACGCCGAAGACCCCCCGCACGCCGGTGTGCGAGGGGTGGTGCGGTTTGCCGGCGTGACCGCTACGCGCGGGTGTCCGACACCGCCTCGTCGGCCGCCTCGACCGCGGATTCGGCGGACAGCAGCGGGCGTTCGAAGACGGTGCGCAGCACGATGGTGGTGCCCGTGCCGCGGATGACCGGGATCGCACGGATCCGGTCGAGGGTGTCGGCGAGCGCGGCGGTGGATGCCACCCGGACCTTGATCCAGAAGCAGTCCTCGCCCGCCACCTCGTGCGCCTCCAGGACGGCGGGCTCGCGGTGGATCGCCGCCTCGACCTGATCGCGCGCCGCCCGCCCCGCGTCGAAGCGCAGCGCGATGAACGCGGCCGTGCCGGCGTCGACCTGCGCCGGGGCCAACTCCGCGTGATAGCCGGTGATCACCCCGTCGCGCTCCAGTCGTTGGATGCGCTCGCGCACGGCGGGCTCGGACAGATCCACCGATCTGGCCAGGGCGCGCACGGTGCGCCGGCCGTCCGCGCTCAGCGCGCGAAGGAGCGCCCGGTCGATCTCGTCGAGCTGCCGCGTCATGGAAAAGCCCCTTGTTCCGGAGATCGTGTCTGACCTACCCTAAAAAAGGTTAGCAGCCTGGATCCCCTAATTTAATGAGGTGTGCTGGTCGTGTTGTCTCCTCAAAAGAGGGATCGGCTGTTGCCGTGGGTCGCCCTCGTGACCGTGTGGATCGTGTGGGGCTCGACCTATCTGGGCATCCGCTACGCGGTCGAGACGATCCCGCCGCTGCTCTCGGCCGGGACCAGGTTCCTGGTCGCGGGACTGCTGATGTTCGCGGTGGTCGGCCCGCGACACGCACGCGGCGAGCAGCGACCCACCTGGCCGCATCTGCGCTCGGCGGCGATCATCGGCGGGCTGCTCCTGGTCGGCGGCAACGGGCTGTTGAGCCTGGGCGAGCAACACCTCGACTCGGGCTTCGCCGCGCTGGTCGTGGCGACGGTGCCGGTGTGGATGGTGCTGATCAACGCGCTGGCCACCCGGACCCGGGTGTCGGGCGCGATCCTGCTCGCGCTGCTCCTGGGCACGATCGGCATCGGCGTCCTGGTCGGCGGCCCGGGCGGCGACGTGCACATCGGCGGCGTGGTGATGGTCCTGATCGCGTGCGTGTTGTGGGCGGGCGGCTCGGTGTACGCGCGCACCGCGCCGCTGCCTCGGCATCCGCTGGTGGTGACCTCGTTGGAGATGATCACGGCCGGGGTGATGTTGTTCGTCCTGGCCGCGCTGCGCGGCGAGTTCGGGCAACTGGACGTGGCCGGCATCTCGACCGCCTCGTGGCTGGGGCTGGCCTGGCTGGTGTTCGCCGGGTCGATCGTCGCGTTCAGCGCGTACATGTACGTCAACAGTGTGCTCCCCAACGACACCGTGGCGACCTACGCGTACGTCAACCCGGTGGTGGCGGTGCTGCTGGGCGCGGCGATCGCGGGCGAGTCGGTGGGCCCGAACGTCTACCTCGGCGGCGCGATCATCGTCGCGTCGGTGGTCCTGATCGTCGCCACGCGCCCGCGCCCGGCCAAGCCTGTCGAGCAGTCGGCCGGGCAGTCGGTCGAGAAGCCGGTCGAAGCGCCCGCCCGCGTCGCGGACGTCGGCTCGTCGGAGGACGTCCGGCGGGGGTGACGACCCCGGCCGCGCTCGCCGATGCCCTCGACGCGCCGGGGCCCGAGGGCGCACGACGCCCGGCGCTGTTCATACGATGCCGTATGGACGCAGGTCGGCACCCACGAGTACGACACCGTACGGCGGGGCGTGACGCGAGGACGAGAGGAACCACATCGTGGGCGTGACCCGTACACCGCGCGGCAGATGGGTCGAGGAGGGGCTGCGCGCGCTGGCCGCCGGCGGTCCCGAGGCGGTCCGGATCGAGCCGCTGGCGCAGGCACTGGGCGTCAGCAAGGGCGGGTTCTACGGGTACTTCGGCAACCGGGGCGTCCTGCTCGCCGAGATGCTCGACACGTGGGAGCGCGCGGTCACCGAGGACGTGATCGAGCGGGTCGAGGCCGGCGGGGGCGACGCCAGGGCCCGACTGGATCGACTGTTCGAGCTCGCGTCCACGAGCGAGGGGCCGGTCCTGGGTACCGCCGCCGACCTGGCGGTCCGGGGCTGGGCCCGGCGCGACGAGGCGGTCGCGGAGCGGCTGCGCAGGGTGGACAACCGGCGGATGGACTACCTGCGTTCGTTGTTCGCGACGTTCTGCGCCGACCCGGGCGACGTCGAGGTGCGCTGCCTGCTCGCCTTCTCGCTGCGAATCGGCATGCACTTCGTCGCCGCCGACCAAGGCCCGTACAGCCGCGCGGAGGTGCTGCTGCTGACCCGGAAGTGGCTGTTGAGATAGCCGACTTCGGGTTCGGGTTCGGGGTCGCCGTCAGCCCGGCCGGCGGGTGCCCTGGTGCGGGATCCGCGGCCGGTGTGCGGCGACGTGGTCGGCGAGTTGTTCGGCCAGGCGCAGGGTACGCAGGCGGGCCAGGCACTGGCGCGCCCATACGGTGGCCGCGACGGAGCCGGCCAGGACGACGGTGAGCCGATCGCAGCGGTGTCCGGCGAGCAGGTGTACGAGGGCGACGACGGTACAGGCGAGCACGGGTACGCTCGCGGCCAGCACGGCGGTCGCGGCCCGGCGCCGGGGCGTGCTCGCGGTCGCGGATATGCCGGCCGGGCGGGTACAGGGCCCGCACACGATCATCACCATGCCCACGACCCTGGTGGCGGTCGACAGGCGGCTCACCCGGTCGACCGCGTCGGACACGAGGACCTCGATGCCGCCGAGGCCGATCACCGCCACGGCCACCAGCGTCACCAGGGCCGCGCCGCCGCGCCGTCCCCGGGTCGGCGCGCCGTAGAGCAGCGGGGCCAGGCACACCCACACCACGTCGACGCACAACCAGCCCACCGGAACCCAGACGGTCGACGCGGTCCCGTGCCGAGGGTCGCCGGCGGCGCAGTGCAGCGCGGTCATCCGGCCCAGGGTGAGGACGGACGCGACCAGCAGCCAGGCGTCCAGGGCGGTGCGCAGTCGCGGTGCGCGGCCGCCCGTGACACGCACGACCTCGGTCAACAGGCGGACCGCGGCGGCGAGTACGACGGCGAGGGTGATCGCGAGGAAGGCGAGCAGGGGCCACGGGGAGAGGGGCCGCCCGGTCGGTTGCGGGACGGCCTGGAGGGCGCCCGCGCCGATGGTGAGCGTGCCGAACGCGATCGCGCGCGAGCGGTTGGGTCGGCGCGCCGTGCGCAGCAGGACGGCGAACGCCAGACCGGCGGCGAGCAGGACCGGGAGGCCGGATCCCGAGCGACCGCCGATGCCGATGACGACGGCGAGCGCGATCAGGCCGGGCTCCGGTGCCGTGGCCGCCCTGGCGATCGACGGGAGGCGCCGTCGACCGGCCCTCATCGGCACCCGCCGTCGTCCGGGCCGGAGGAGGAGTGGCGGTGGCGGCGGACGGCGCGCGGCGGTGGCAGGTCGGGCCCGGCGCACGGGGGTTCGGGGTTCGACGGGTGTCGGGTTCGCTGCGTGGCGGGCTCCTGACTCGGGCGGTGGCCGAAGGCGGCGGGCGTCGGGTGCCGACCGCGTGATGAGCGGGTGCGCCGATTCCCGAAGCGGGATCCGGCGTCGGAGCGGACAACGAGGAGCCCGCGATCGATACACGCCGGCTACCGAGTGTTCACCCGATCGACACGCGGTGCCACTCCTTCGAGTGACCTTGGGCGTGGCGCCGGGCGTGCCTTCCCGGTGCCGATCGACCAGGCCCGACAATGAGCGACTCTGCCGCGCATCCTCCCGTGCCACGCACCCGCACACCCGACGAGCGGTGCGGGCATACGCCGCCCGCACCGGCCGCGATCGTGGCGCCGGTGACGGTGAGCGGCCGGATGCCATGAAGGTTGGACAGACGGACCCGGACGATGTCGCCGCCGACGCCGACCCGGACCACCTGACGGATCGTCTGCCGCGCGAAACCGGCCTCCGACCAGTTCGGGACGGATCGGACGCTGAATACCCTGCTGTCCGGATTTCTTGTCCGATCGTCTGGCCCGACGCACACTAGAGTGCCGACATGGACGTTCTCGGAGATGTGCTCGCGGCGATGCGCGCCGGTCGGCCGTACGCGGGGCGCAGCATGTGTCGGCAGCCGTGGGGCGTACGTTTCCCGGCGGGTGACTCGGCCTGCTGCCATGTGGTGCTCCAGGGGACGTGCGCGCTGATTCCGCCCGACGGCCCGCCGCTGACCCTCGGCGTCGGCGACGTGTTGTTCACCGCCCCGGGGCATGGTCACGTGCTGGCGGATCGGCCCGGCAGCCCGCCGATCGACTTCCGCCCCGCCCGCGACGAGACGTCGTTGATCACCGAGTTGCACATCCCCGGCCCGGGCGCGCTCACCGAAATGGTCTGCGTCTGCTACACGTTCGATCGGTTGCGCCCGCATCCGCTGCTGCGCGACCTGCCGCCGGTGATCCACCTGCCCGCCCGGGTCGGGCAACACCCGGCGATCCGGGCCACCGTCGACCTGATGGGCGCGGAACTGCGGCGGCCCCGGGTCGGCAGCGAGGCGATCCTGATCCCGCTCGTCGACGTGCTGCTGCTGTACGTACTGCGCGCCTGGATCGAGGAGGAGGCCGCACACGCCGGAACGGGTTGGGCCGCCGCGCTGACCGACCCGGCCGTCGCGGGCGCCCTGCACGAGATCCACAGCCGCCCCGAACACCCTTGGACCGTCGAGGAGTTGGCCACCCGATCCGGGGTTTCGCGGGCCACCTTCGCCAAACGCTTCAGCACCGTCGTCGGCCAACCCCCGCTGGGCTATCTCACCTGGTGGCGGATGACCACCGCGGCGCGCCTGCTGCGCGGCACCGACGCGTCGCTGCCGACCGTGGCCGAACGTTGCGGCTACGGCTCGGAGTACGCCTTCGCCAAGGCGTTCAAACGCGCATACGGCATCCCGCCGGGCCGTTTTCGGCGGCACGTGCCGACGCCCTGACCGACCTCGGCGGACGTCGACCGATGGTGGTGTCGGAATGCGCGGCGGGTCCGTACCATGGCGCGGCATGACGGGGGTCGGGGATTCGAAGCGGCAACAGGGCAATCTCGTACTGCTGGTGGCGGCACTGCTGTTCGCGGTGATCGTGCTGCCCCGCGTACTGGAGGACGACAAGGGCGGCAAGGGCGCCGGGGGCGCGCCGGCGGCGTTGACCGCCGCGACGAAGGGGGCGCCGAGGGCGGGGCTGCCGACCGGGCTGCCCACGGGGTTCCCGACGGTGCGCGGGCTGCCGGCGGATCCCCGGCAGACGCCCGGGCGCACGCCGAGCGGGAGCGATTCCCGGCCGGGCGGCTCGGTGCCGACCCCCGTGCGCGACCCGCGCGCGGACGCGTTCGCGGCGGTGGCCCACAACGGGATCTGCCTGAACGCGTGGCAGACCGGGACGGAGCGCGGCAGCGGTTGGAACACCGACACCCCGCGCGCGGTGGACTGCGACTCGGACAGCGCGTATGTGCGCGTGGCCGGGGTGAACGCCACGAACTGCCCGATCAGCGACCCCGGGGTGACCAGTTGGCGCTATCGCGACGTCGACCTGTGCCTGGAACGGCAGTTCCGCAAGGGTCAGTGCTTCCTGGTCTCCCGCTCGGGCGGGACCGAGAACACCCCGCGCTACTCCGCCAACCTGTTCACCTGGATCGACTGCGACGCGGCGCGCATCCCGGCGAGCTTCGATTCGCTCCTGGCCGTCACCGGCGTCTACCGGGCCCCGGCCGAAGTCCGCGCCGGTGCGTGTGCCAGGGTGGCCAACGACCGTACGTACTACTGGTATTGGGTCGCCCACAACGACACCACGCTGATCTGCGCGACCTATCCGAATCGCTGACCGACGCGCCGAACCCCCGTCCGCACCCGGTCATTTGCGGGTCGCGGTGTGCATCACTCCGAAGCCGATCCCGAGGGCGAGCAGCACGATCGGCCCGGACGCGAACAGGTAGTACGTGCCGACGGCGCATGCCAACGCGCAGTACACGGCGGACACATAGGACAGGGTTTTCTGCAGTTCCGGCGACCCGTGCCGGTTGAGGCGTACGACCAGGGCACAACACACCGCCGCCCACAACGCCGCCCGCTCCTGTCCGAACGACGCCGTCTCGAACAGGTCCGCCGCCGTCTTGTGCAACCCGTTGTCGGCCATCGACGCGGCCGCCCGGGCAAGCGCCTGGACCCGGTCCGGCGGCGCGGTGCCCGTCCGCACATCGTCGATCACCGACCGCCAGTATTCGGACAGGAGCAACACGGCCAACCCGAGGGCGTGAAACACCTTGGCCGTCCCGTCCGCGGACCCCAACCGCCCCTGAGCGGGCGTCTGTTCGATCCCGGCATCCCCCGAACCCCCGTCAGTCGCCATCTGCGCAGCGTAGCGAACGACGAACCGGCGCGAGGCCGGGATCTTCGAGGCGGAACCGACGGCCGCCGGCGCCGGGACGTACTCCCGGCGCCGGCGGTTTTCGGTGGGCCGACGATCAGCGGCCCGAACCCGCGTGGACCAGGGCCTCCTCCGTCGTGTCGAGGTCGAACGCGGTGTGCAGGGCGCGCACCGCGTCGACCACCTGGGCGGTGCGGCACAAGACGGAGATCCGGATCTCCGACGTCGACATGATCTCGATGTTGACGCCCACGGCCGCCAGCGTCTCGCAGAAGGTCGCGGTGACCCCCGGACCGGCCCGCATGCCGGTGCCGATCAGCGAGACCTTGCCGACGTCCGCGTCGTGGCTGACCCCCTCGAAGCCGAGTTCGGCGCGCATCGCGCCGAGTGCGGCCAGCGCGGCGGCCACGCCCTGTTCGGGCAGGACGAACGTCAGATCGGCGCGGGCGTCGTCCGGTCGTGCCGCGTTCCGCACCACCATGTCGATCTCGCCCCCGGCGTCGGCGACCGCGCGGACCAGCCGGCCCACCGCCCCCGCGCCGTCCGGGACCCCGTGCACGGTGACCTTCGCGCCGGACAGGTCGTGCGCGACGGCGGTGATCCGTGACGGTTCCGCGCCGGCGTCGTCGGGGGCGCCGGAAACGGTGGTTCCGGGCTTGTCCCCGTACGAGGACCGGACCTGGATCGGTACACCCCAGCGGCGGGCGTACTCGACCGAGCGCAGGGCCAGCACCCGACTCCCCGACGCCGCCATCTCCTGCATGGCGTCGTAGGTGACGTGGTCGAGCAGCCGCGCGTTCGGCACGATCCGGGGATCCGCGCTGTACACGCCGTCCACGTCCGTGTAGATCTCGCAGACGTCGGCCTTGAGCGCGGCGGCCAGCGCGATGGCCGTGGTGTCGGAACCGCCGCGGCCCAGCGTGGTGATGTCGTCGGTGTCCCGGTTCAGGCCCTGGAATCCGGCGACCAACACGATCCGGCCCCGGTCGAGTTCGCGCCGAACCCGATGTGGGACCACCTCGACGATCTGCGCCCTGCCGTATTCGGCGGTGGTGAACACGCCCGCCTGGGGGCCGGACAACGAACACGCCCGCGCGCCCAGGTCGCGGATCGCCATCGCGGCCAGCGCGTTGGAGATGCGCTCGCCCGAGGTGAACAACATGTCCAGCTCGCGCCGGTGCGGGAAGGGCGAGATCTGCCGTGCCAGGTCGAGCAGTTCGTCGGTGGTGTCGCCCATGGCGGACAACACCACGACGACGTCGTGACCCTCGTGACGCGTGGCTACCACGCGTTCGGCGACCTGCTTGACGCGCTCGATGCTGTGCACCGAGGAGCCGCCGTACTTCTGCACGATGAGAACCATGGAGTGAGATCTCCTCGAGACCGCCCCGGACGGGCGGCCGGTCGGCGCCGGGTCGGCCGGTGGCCCGGTGCGGATGGGCCTACGGGTGACCGGCTTCGACGGCGTCGACGAGGATCGTGCACGCGGTGTCCACGACCTCGGCGGTGACGTTGAGCGGCGGGAGGATCCGCACCACGCAGTCCTCGCGTCCGCCGCGCTCGACGATCAGCCCCCGGCGCAGCGCCCGGGCCTGGATCGCGCGGGCGAACTCCGCGGCGGGCAGTCCGGTTTGCGGGTCGGCGATCTCGATGCCCCACATCAGGCCCCGGCCGCGCACCTCGCGCACCCAGGGGTCGGCCATCAGCGGCGTGAGCCGGTCGGCGATCTGCGCGCCGCGCCGACGCACGTTGCCGAGGATGTCGTCGCGCCGGACGATGCGCACGGCCTCGACCCCCGCGGCGAAGGCGAGTTGGTTGCCGCGAAAGGTGCCGATGTGCGCGCCGGCCGCCCAGCCGTCGAGCGCGTCGTCGTACAGGATCACCGCGATCGGGGTGCCGATGCCGCTGAGCGCCTTGGAGGCGACCACGACGTCCGGTTCGATCCCGTACTGCTCGAACGCGAACCAGGTACCGGTGCGCCCGCAGCCGGTCTGCACCTCGTCGACGATCAACGGAATCCGCAACTCCCGGGTGAGCGCACGCAGTCGGCGGACGAAGTCTGCGGTCGCGGGCACCACGCCGCCCTCGCCCTGTACGAGTTCGAGGAGCACCGCGGCGGGCAGCGGGATGCCGGCGTTGCCGTCGGTGAGCGAACGCTCCAGGTAGGCCACGCAGTTCGTGGTGCATGTGGCGGGGCTCAGGGCCAGCGGGCACCGGCCGCAGTAGGAGAACGGGAAGAAGTGGGTGCCGGGCACGCTGTTGGCGACGGGCCGCTTCGCCGAGACCAGACCGGTCAGCGCCATGGCGGCGTGTGTGCTGCCGTGGAAGCCGCCCTGGAAGGTGACGACGTCGCCGCGACCGGTGGCGATCTTGCAGAGCTTGATCGCCGCCTCGATGGCGTTGGCCCCGGTGGGACCGCAGAAGTGCACCTTTGTGCGCTCGCGCATCCCGGCGGGCAGCATGGACAGCTGAGCCTCCAGGAACGCGTCCTTGACCGGCGTCGGGAAATCCAACCCGTGGGTGAGCACGCCCAGTTGCGTGGTGACCGAGCGGACCAGCTCGGGATGGTTGTGGCCCAGGGAAAGCACGCCGGCGCCGGCGAGGAAGTCGATGAAGACGTTGCCGTCGACATCGCGTACGAAGCTGCCGGCCGCCTCGGCCAGCGCGATGGGCAGATTACGCGGATACGTACGGGCGTTGGACTCGCGCCGGGCCTGGCGCGCGAGCAGTTCGGCGGAGCGCGGACCGGGTAGGTCGCACGCCACGTGGGGCTCGGTCATGGTGACCTGGGCAAGCGTCATGGGTATCTCCGATGGGGACTACGGGACATGGGGGATGGGGATTGGGGGGCGGGGACGGGACCGGGACGCCTCACCCGGGGCGGGCCGGGATGCCGCGCCACCGGGTCTCGTCGGGCAGGTGTTCGCCCTTCATCACCAGGGACAGTGCGTCGAGCGAGGCCCCGGCGCCGACCCGCGCGTCGTAGAGCACGACCGACCGGGTGCCGACCGAGGCGCCCGCGCCGATCCGGACCTCGGACATCTTCATCACGCGGTCCTCGAACAGGTGGGTCTGCAGCGACGTCACCTCCGCCACCGCCGCGTCGTCGCCCACCTCGACAAGGTCGAACTCGGTCAGATACGTGGTGCCGAGCCAGACCCGCCGGCCGATCCGGGCGCCGAACAGCCGCAACACCGGGCCCATCAGGGGAGTGCCGGTGAGGAGGTTGAGCAGGCTCGGCACGACCAGGTTCTCGTACAGCCCGGTGATCAGCTCCGTGCGGCGCACCCAGATGCTCCACAGCGGTTCGACCCTGGCCCGATAGCGGCCGATGACAAGCCACTTCAGCACCACCGCGGCCAGCGTGGAGCCCACTCCGACGGCCACGAACAGGGCCGGACCGAGCAGGAACAGCACCCACGGCGGGCACACCCCGGCGAGCCGGACGGCCGCGTACAGACTGCCCAGCGCGCCCAGCGCGGCGATCGTGGCGGGCAGCGTCACCCGGAAGTACTCGATCGCGAGCCGGGCCGCGATCAACCCCCGGCTCGGGTCGTACGTCAACTTCGCCGGGAACTCCCGGCTCTCCTCGCGACGCGGCAGGAAGATCGCCGGCGAACCGAGCCAGGTGGTCTCGGGGTCGATCGGCCGGGTCGGCGCGAGCGAGTGCACGCCGAGCAGACTGTTCTCGCCGAGCCGGCACGAGCCGGGAACGAGCGCGCCGTTGCCGACGAAACTGCGCGCGCCGATCTCGGCCGGGGCGAGCGCGACCTGCCCGTGATGGAACACCGCCGGGCCGACCACGCTGACGTCCGCCACGAAGCTGCGCTCGCCGATGATCAGCATCTCGGGGTCGACGAAGCTGACCGTGGCCACCTCGGACCAGCGCCCGGTACGGGCACCGAGCAGGCGCAGGAACGGGACGAGGTACAGCGTCGAGTAGAGCGCGTGGGTCAGCGTCAGACTGGCCGTCATCATGCCGTCGCCGATCCACTTGCGCACGCCCAGGCCGCTGCGTTCGGGATGGATGCCGGCCCGCGAGCGCGGCAGCACCACCCGCTTGACCACCAGCACCAGGACACACGTGAACAGCACCACCAGCGGCCCGGCCGGGAGCGTGGCGACGATCGCCCAGCCGAAGCCGTACCGCCAGGCGACGACCCCCACGAGCGCGCCGGCGGCGCCGGCGACCAACAGCGGGACCAAGGCGAGCAGTACGGCACCCGCGCCGAAGCCGATCAGGACCCGCAGTGGCCAGGCCCGGCCGTCGTCCTCGGCCGCCATCGCGTCGAGCAGCGCCGGCGCCCCTTCCTGGCGGGTGACGGGTGAGCCGGCCCAGTGCTCGTCGGCGGGCAACACGTGGTCCGCCGGAACCAACGACTGCTCGCCGACCGAGGTGCGGTCGCCGATCACTGCGCCCGCGAGCACGACGCTGTTGGTGCCCACGAAGCAGCCGGCGCCGATGCGGACCGGCGCCAGCCGCAACCACCCGTGCTCGACCACGTACGGCTGGAGGCGTGCGCCGTAGCCGATGCTCGCCCCGTCGCCGATCTCCACGAACGCGGGCAGCCCGAGCACCGCCGACACATGGCAGCCGCGACCGACCCGGGCGCCGACCAGCCGCAACCACGGGGCCAGGAGCGGGGATCCGGTGAGGAACGCGAGCGGACTGAACGCGAGCATCCGGCCGTACAGCCAAAACCGCAGGTAGGTCACGCCCCACAGCGGATACCACCCGGGGCGTACGCCGAGCATCAACAACCGCGCGGCGAACAGCGTGACGAGCAGGCTCGCGACGATCCACCCCACCTCCAAGGCGATGAACCCGGGCAGGTACAGGTGAGTGAGGCGGTCGAGCAGGCCGCCGGGCGCGGGCTCGTGGATCGGCAGGTCCCAGGCCAGGAACACCCGGTACAGCAGCACGACCGCGGGCAGGCCCAGGGCGAGCAGCCACGCGTACAGCGTGACGCACTGCGCGACGCCGCAGGCGAATACCCGCCGGCTGCGGTGCCGGAGCGGTGCCGGCGCGGGGGTGGCGGGTTGCCGTGCGACACCGGCCGCCGGATCCCCGGCCGCCGCCTCGGCCTCGACGTGCCGGGCCAGGCCGCGAATGGTGGGGTGGGCGTACAGGTCGCCCATCGCCACGCCGCGCAACTCCGGTTCCCGGCGTAGTCGGGAGATCAGCCGGGCCGCCGCCATGGAGTGGCCGCCGAGGTCGCAGAAGAAGTCGTCCTCGACGGAGATCTCCGCGCCGCCGAGCACGTCCGCCCAGGCCCGGGCCAGGTGCCGTTCCAGTGCCGTCTCGGGTGCGACGTGGGTACCGGTGCGCCGGTTCAGCGGCGCGGAGGCCGGCGCGGGCAGTGCGGCACGGTCGACCTTGTCCGCGGCCAGCAACGGGAATTCGGGCAGCACCTCGACGTAGGACGGGATCATGTACGCGGGCAGCCGGCTCTGCAGCGCCACCCGCAACCGGGCCCGCAACGCGTCACAGGCCGGGGTCGACGCTCCGTCGCCGCCGGCGACGAGTGTCACGTAGCCGACCAGGTCCTGCACGACGCCGTCCCGCTCCAGCGGGGTCACCACCGCGTTCTCGATCGCGGGATCCTCGCGCAGCACCTCCTCGATCTCGGCCGCCTCGATACGATAGCCGCGAATCTTGAGCTGGGTGTCGACCCGGCCGAGGTATTCGATCTCGCCCGTCGCGGTGAACCGGCCGAGGTCGCCCGTGCGATAGATCCTCGGCACGTCGGCGCGTTCGGCCTCGATCGGGTTGGTCACGAACCGCTCGGCGGTCAGGTCGGGGCGATTGACGTAGCCGACCGCCACACCCGGACCGCCGACGCAGATCTCCCCGCCGGCGCCCTCGTCGACCGGGCGCAGTTGCTCGTCGAGGATGTAGACCCGGTAGGTCGGCAGCGGTATGCCGATCGTCACCGGCCGGTTCGGGCCCAGTTCGCCGCAGGTCGCGGTGACGGTGGTCTCGGTGGGTCCGTACGCGTTGAGGATGCGCCGATCGGGTCGCGCCCAGCGCCGGACAAGGTCCGGCGGGCAGGCCTCGCCGCTGACCAACAGGGTGCGCAGGAGCGGAAATTCGCCCTCGATGGTGGTCAGCAGGGTGGGTACGCAGCACAGCACCGTGATCCGGTGCTCCAGCAGGAAGTCGCTCAGCCCCTGGCCGACCCGTCCGCCGTCGGTGGGACCGGAGATCAGGGTCGCCCCGGCGATCCAGGCCGGCCAGATCTCCTCGACCGAGAAGTCGAACGCGATCGAGAGTCCCTGGTAGACCCGGTCCCGGGCGCTCACCCGGTAGATCGGGGTGACCACGTGCAGGAAGTTGGCGATGCTCGCGTGCGATACGGCCACGCCCTTGGGGCGGCCCGTGGTCCCGGAGGTGTAGATCACGTAGGACCACGAGCCCGGGTCGATGCGGACGTCGGGCCGATCGTCGGGTTGTCGGGCCAAGTCCTGCGCCGCGACGTCGAGTTCGAGCAGGGGGCAGGTCGCCTCCGCGGTGCGCCCGCGCATCTCGGACGTACTGACCAGATCGCACAGGTCGGCGTCCCGGGCGATGAAGGCGACGCGTTCGGCCGGGAACGACGGGTCGAGCGGGACGTAGGCGGCGCCCGACTTGATCACGCCGAGCAGGGCGACGTAGGCGTCGAGCGAGCGTTCCAGGAGGATTCCCACGGTGCGGCCCGGCGCGGCCCCTCGGCTTCGGAGCAGACTCGCCAAGCGGTTGGCTCGGCGGTCCAGCTCCGCGTAACTCAACGAGGTGTTCTCGCAGACGACGGCGACGGCCTCGGGATTGCGGTCGCAGGATCGCTCGAAGAAATGGGGAAGTACGCGGATCGGCGACTTGTCGAGAGTGGCCGTGGGGGGTGATGCCCCCGGGGTCACGACCGAGTTCGCCGGTCCGGGAGTGGTTCTCATACGGGTCATGACTCGTCCTCGTCGGGGATTTATGTAAACCCGGTTGAATAATGAGATTCCATCGGGGATGTCTGAAGATCGACATACACGACAGGTGTGGAGGGCCGCTGCGACACCGCCCGCGCGTGACCGGCGCTACGGGGAAAGGCGCGACTTACCGGCGCCATCGGTGCAGGTGAAGACGTATTCAAGGACCTGGAAGCACCCGCCGAAACGGCCCGAGGCGAGCCGACGCGGCCGTTTCGCGCGGTGGATTCCGGCGAACGGCCGGAGAGCCGAAGAACGCCGTGGCGGCGCCTTGGGTTCGGCTCTCTGTGCAATTCGAAGTCGTGATCATTCTTGACCGGGAAGATCACGGTCGTGCCGCCTATTGCGACTCGTGCCGGGCCTGAGATTTGCCCGATAGCGCATGGAAGGCGAAATGAAAACTAGGTTCGCGAGCCGTCTCCGGAACAGGTGAATACGAGCCAACGTGAGATGGCCCATTGCGACGGGTGAGGTTTACCACGGGTAACCGGAGGCCGGTGCCGCACTCCACCGCGACGCCGCCCGGTCGGACATCCGGAGGCGGAACGGAGGCGGAACGGAGGCGGACATGGGTGGGGGAGGTATGCGCTCGACGGTCGGCCGGCGCCGCGTGCGGGCGCCCGAGTGAATGTTACCCACCGGAAATATACAGCTACACAGTGTTGCGGTGATGTCGATGCAGGGGCGACATCGAGCCGACCGCGGAGCGGCGAAAGTCGTCCGTGGGCTTCGAGAACCTCCGACGGCGCGTAAAGACTCGCTCACGGTTGGTTCTCGGTTGCCTCTTGACGCACCGGGAACGGCCGTGGTCGATCATGCGGTCGGCCGTGGATGGATCAACCGCCGTCGTGCGCGGGCCACTCGTCGCCGCCCTCCCAGGCGACCTGGTCGCGGTCGGCGGGGTCCAGGCCCAGTTCGGCGGCGAGGGCGTCGAGTTCGCCCCGGTCGTGCAGTCGACGGTAGGTGCCGTCGGCGAGCATGACCAGCCGATATGTGTCACCGGGACGGTACGCCTCGACGACGAGGTCGAAGCGGCCGTGTGCCTTGTCGCTCATGTCGTCCAGGGTCGCGCACCCGAGTGCGATCGGCCGGCGCCGGCGGGGGCGTCGGCGGGGGCGGGATCCGCCGGCCGATGCCATCCTGGGGAGAGTGCACCTCGGGCGACACCACATCACGTTCGAGCGGTGGAGGTGTGGGGGATGGGTGGTGCGGGGAGAGCGGCGCGGCTGGTCTGCGGACGGCGTGCCAAGTGGATCATCCTTGTGCTCTGGATCGTGGTCCTCGCCGCGGCCGGTTCGGCCGCGAGCAAGCTGACCGACGCGGAGAAGAACGACGCCTCCGCGTGGTTGCCCGGCAACGCCGAGTCGACCAGGGTCGTCGACGCATCGAAGGCGTTCCTGCCGCAAAACGTCACCGCCGTCGTGGTGTTCGCGCGCGACTCGGGCCTGACCCCGACCGACGACGCGACCATCGCCGCCGACGCCGAGCACCTGCGCACCCTGACCGCCCACGGCATCGTCGGCTCCCAGGTACAGGGTCCCCTGCCCGACCGCCTCGCCGCTCCGCGCGCGAAGGTGATCCTGGTTCCGATCACCTTCGGCGACAACGGCTGGAACAGCATCGCCGAGGCGGTGGATCAGATCCGACCGATCGTCAAGGACCACCCGGACGACGGCCTGGAAGCGCACATCACCGGCCCCGGCGGCGTCGCCGCCGACAGCAGCGACGCCTTCCAGGGCATCGACGGAACCCTGCTGTTCGCCGCCCTGGGCGTGGTCGTGGTGATCCTCCTGTGCACCTACCGCAGTCCGACGCTGCTCCTGGTCCCGGTGGTCTGCGTGGTCGGCGCGCTGTTCGCCGCACAGGCGGTGGTCTACGTACTGGCCCGGCACGCCTCGCTCGTGGTCAACGCGCAGAGCGCGGGCATCCTGACCGTGCTGGTCTTCGGCGCCGGCACCGACTACGCGTTGCTCCTCGTCGCCCGCTACCGGGAGGAACTGCGCCGGCACGAGGATCGACACGAGGCGATGGCGCTGGCCCTGCACCGGGCCGGACCCGCCGTGATCGCCAGCGCCTCCACCGTGATCGTCGGCATGTTGTGCCTGCTCGCCGCCGAGATGAACTCCACCAACGGCCTGGGACCGGTGGCCGCGATCGGCGTGGCGGTGGCGCTGCTCGCGATGTTGACCCTGTTCCCGGCGGTGTTGCTGATCACCGGGCGGTGGATCTTCTGGCCCGCCGTCCCGCACCTGGGCTCGCCCGAGCCGACCGAGACCGGCCTGTGGTCCCGGATAGGCCGCCGCATCGCCCGCCGCCCGCGCACCGTGTGGATGACCACCGTCGCCATCCTGGCCGCGCTGTCCTTCGGCCTGATCTCGCTGAACGCCTCGGGCCTGACCACCGCCGAGAGTTTCACCGGCACCCCCGACTCGGTGGTCGGCCAGAAGGTCCAGGCCCGCTACTTCCCCGCCGGCACCGGACAACCGCTCCAGGTGGTCGCGAACACCGCGTCGCTGGACGCGGTCCGCGCCTCGCTCGCCGCCGTCCCCGGAGTGGTCGCCGACAGCGTCACCATGCCACCGGGCGTACCGGCGGAGCGCGACGGACGCTCGTACGTGGAGGCGACGCTGACCGACGCCGCCGACAGCGGCGCGGCCCGGGACACGGTCGACGCCGCGCGCTCCGCGGTGCACGCGGTGCCGCACGCCGACGCCCTCGTGGGCGGCGGCACAGCGGCCCAACTCGACAGCAACCGGGCCTCGGTCCGGGACGAGAAGGTGCTGATCCCGGTCATCCTGGCCGTCGTACTGATCATTCTGGCGCTGCTGTTGCGGGCCGTGGTGGCGCCGGTGGTGCTGATCGCGACGGTGGTGTTGTCGTTCGCCACGGCGCTCGGGATCAGCGCGCTGGCGTTTCGCCACGTGTTCGACTTCGCGGCCGAGGACACCTCGTTCCCGCTGCTCGTGTTCGTCTTCCTGGTCGCCCTGGGCATCGACTACAACATCTTCCTGAGCACCCGGGTGCGGGAGGAGAGCATGCGCACGGACACCCGCACCGGTGCGCTGACCGGCCTGGCCGCGACCGGCGGGGTGATCACCTCGGCCGGCCTCGTGCTCGCGGGTACCTTCGCGGCGCTGGCCACGCTGCCGATCGTCGGATTCGCCGAGATCGGCTTCGCGGTCGCGCTGGGTGTCCTGCTCGACACCCTGGTGGTGCGGTCTGTGGTGGTCACGGCGCTGACGCTCGACCTGCGGCACCGGATGTGGTGGCCGAGCGCGCTGTGGCGACGCGAGGCGGAGGCGGCGGATCGAGCCGCGACCGGGAGCGAGGACGGGCGATAGCCGAGGGCCTTCGGTGGGGCCGGGGCCGGAGTTACAGTGGGGGAGCAGGGAGTGCTCGGGGACGCCCGCATGCTCGGGACAGTCGTTTCGGCACCGGAGTCGGCCATGACCGTGGCGCTCGTGATCATCATTCTCGTCGGCGGCATCGTCGCGCTGGTCGGGCTGCTCGCCGCGACCGGGTTGCGCGTGGTCCGCCAATACGAACGCGGCGTGGTGTTCCGCCTCGGCCGCGTGCAGGAGCCGATCCGTACGGCCGGGCTGACCCGGATCGTGCCGGTCGTGGACCGTTTGCGGAAGATCAACACGCAAATCGTGACCATGCCGATTCCCGCCCAGGACGGCATCACCCGGGACAACGTCACCGTCCGGGTCGACGCCGTCGTGTACTTCCGGGTGAACGATCCGATCAAGGCGACGGTCGAGGTGCAGGACTACGAGTTCGCGGTGTCGCAGGTCGCGCAGACGTCGTTGCGCTCGATCATCGGCAAGAGCGACCTGGACGATCTGCTCTCCAATCGTGAGGCGCTGAATCAGGGGCTGGCGCTGATGATCGACTCGCCCGCGGTGGGCTGGGGCGTGGAGATCGACCGGGTGGAGATCAAGGACGTAACACTGCCCGAGTCGATGAAGCGCTCGATGTCGAGGCAGGCCGAGGCGGAGCGGGAGCGGCGCTCGCGGATCATCACCGCCGACGGCGAGTTCCAGGCGTCGCGCAAGCTGGCCTCGGCGGCGACGGTGATGTCGAGCAGCCCGGCGGCATTGCAGCTGCGCCTGCTCCAGACCATCGTCGAGGTGGCGGCGGAGAAGAACTCGACCGTCGTACTGCCGTTCCCGGTGGAGCTGTTGCGGTTCCTGGAGAACGCGACCGCCGGATCGGCGCCGGACTCGGGCGAGACGGCGGCGGGCGCGCCGGCCGCGACGGGTACGACCGGCGCGAACGGTACGTCGGCGTGGTCGCGGGAGGGGCACGCGCGACCGCCGGTGTCGACGCATCCGCATCACCTGAGGAACCGGCGGTGACGACCGCTGCCGCGAAGCCCGTCGCGCCCCGCCTGCCTCGGTGCTCGCCGGCTGCTTCGTAGGCTGGGGGGCGCGAGGGTCGAGATCGGCTACGCGACCCCGCCGGGGCACGCGTGGCGGCGGCCCCTGGAGGTGTTGGCCGGGGCCCTGCGCACCGGGCTCGACGAGGGCCGGCGTCCGGCCGGTGCGGGTGACGCTCAGCCGGCCTTCGTGGGTTCCCGGTTCTGGATCAGGGCGCGGGCGTAGTTGGTGACCGAGCGGGTGTAGCGGGGCAGGTGCGGCGCCAGGGCGCCCAGGGCGAGGCCGAGCGCTTCGCGTTCGCGCCCCGAGTCGACCAGGGACAGGGCCAGGAACGCGGCCAGCGCGTCGTCGAGCCGGTCGGATCCGGCCTCCCGCTCGGCGGTCAACAGCGCGACGCTCTCGGCGAGTTCGCCGAGATTGCGCAGCGTGCTGGCGAACTGGATGGTGGCGGGGCGCCGCATGTCCTCGGGCAGCCCGAGGGCGAACGCGCGCCGATAGTGCGGCGCCGCCTCGGCCTCGTAGCCGGTCGAGTCGTACGCCGACCCCATCCAGTAGGCCGCGACCGCGTCGTCGTCGGGCCGCTCGTCGACCAGCGCCCGAACGGCGGCCACGAAGTCGTCCGGCTGATGCGCGTCGAAGTCGGCCCATAGATCGTCCATGCGCCGCGTCCAGGTGTCGGTGCCGTTGTCGCTCATGTGTGCAAAGCCTCCGCGGAATCGGGACGGGTGGTACCGCACCGCGGCCGGGCCGCGGTGAGGACGATCCTGCCCTGTGCCGGGCCGGGTGGTTGGCGTGGGGTCGACCCGCATCGGGGTGAAGCGCTGTATGGCGATCTGACGGCCTGAAAGGCCGGTTTGAGTAGGGGGATTTGGCTCATGGGATTTCAGGCGCTCAGAAAGGCGTATAGAGACCCTGGAGATCTGGTGTTCGGGTCCACATTCGGTATGCTGGACCAGTTCCCGGGGCGAGGAAATCTGCGTGCCCCGGGGCTTGTTCGGCCTGTCCGGGGCCGGTGTATCACCCGACGACACGACCGCTCCCGCCATCGCGGCGGGAGCGTGATTCGTGATGCCAGAAAAGAGAGCCTTGTGACTGATTCCGGCAGCCTTTCCGCCGTCGCGTCGTCCGACGGCGGCGGGAGGCAGGGCCCGGCGTACGACGCCGGCGCGATCACCGTGTTGGACGGGCTGGACGCGGTGCGCCGCCGGCCGGGGATGTACATCGGCTCGACCGGCGAGCGCGGGCTGCATCACATGGTGCAGGAGATCGTGGACAACTCCGTCGACGAGGCCCTCGCCGGTGTCGCGGATCGCATCGATGTCACGCTCCTGGGCGACGGCGCCGTGCGGGTGGTGGACAACGGGCGCGGGATTCCGGTCGGGCTGCACCCGGAGAAGGGGCTACCGGCCGTGGAACTGGTGCTGACCGTGCTGCACGCGGGCGGCAAGTTCGGGGGCGGCGGCTACGCGGTCTCCGGCGGGTTGCACGGTGTCGGGCTGTCCGTGGTCAACGCGCTGTCCACGCACCTGTCGGTGGAGATCCGCACCGACGGCCGGCGGTGGACCCAGGACTACCGCCGGGGTGTGCCCGTCACCGAACTGGTCCGGCACGAGGCCGTCTCCGACACCGGCACCTCGCTCACCTTCCGGGCCGACCCGGACGTGTTCGAGAGCACCGAGTACTCGTTCGAGACCCTGGCCCGTCGCCTCCAGGAGATGGCCTTCCTCACCAGGGGCCTGACCCTGACTCTGACCGACGAGCGCCACGGCGTACGCACGCCCGGCGCCGACGAGCCGGCCCGGTCCGTCGAGTACCGCTATCAGGGCGGCATCGTCGACTTCGTCACCCACCTCAACGCCGGCAAGGGCGAGCCGGTGCACCCGTCGGTCGTCTCCATCCGGGCCGAGGACGCGGGGCAGTCGGTGTCCGTCGAGGTCGCGATGCAGTGGAACTCCCGGTTCAGCGAAGGGGTGTACTCCTACGCCAACGCCATCCACACCCGCGAGGGCGGCATGCACGAGGAGGGTTTCCGCGCCGCGCTGACCGGCGTGGTCAACCGCTACGCGCGCGAGCGACGGTTGTTGCGGGACAAGGACGAGAATCTGCCCGGTGAGGACATTCGCGAGGGGCTGACCGCGATCGTCTCGGTCAAGCTGGGCGAGCCGCAGTTCGAGGGGCAGACCAAGACCAGGCTGGGCAACACCGAGGCGCGCACGTACGTACACAAGGCCGTGCACGAACAGTTGACCGATTGGTTCGCCCGAAACCCGGTCGACGCGACGGAGATCGTGCGCAAGGCGGTCCAGGCCCGGACCGCCCGGCTCGCCGCGCGCAAGGCCCGTGATCTCACCCGCCGCAAGAGCCTGGTGGAATCCATCGCACTACCCGGCAAACTCGCCGACTGCCGGTCCACCGATCCGGCCGCCTGCGAGATCTTCATCGTCGAGGGCGACTCCGCCGGCGGTTCGGCCAAGTCCGGCCGCAATCCCGAGTATCAGGCGATCCTGCCCATCCGGGGCAAGATCCTCAACGTCGAGAAGGCCCGCGTCGACAAGATCCTGGACAACCAGGAGATCCAGGCCCTCATCTCGGCCTTCGGCACCGGCGTGCACGACGACTTCGACATCGACCGGCTGCGCTACCACCGGATCATTTTGATGGCCGACGCCGACGTCGACGGTCGGCACATCAACACGTTGCTCCTGACCTTCCTCTTCCGCTTCATGCGGCCGCTGATCGAGGCCGGACACGTCTACCTCTCCCGCCCGCCGCTGTACAAGATCACCTGGAGCCGGGGCGACATCGAGTACGCGTACGCCGATCGGGAACGCGACATGCTCGTCGAACGCGGCCGGCGCGAGGGCAGGCGACTGCGGGAGGAGAGCATCCAGCGCTTCAAGGGGCTCGGCGAGATGAACGCGGAGGAGTTGCGGGTGACGACCATGGACCGCGACCACCGGGTGCTCGGTCGCATCACGCTGGAGGACGGCGCACAGGCCGACGCGCTGTTCTCGATCCTGATGGGCGAGGACGTCGAGGCGCGGCGCGGATTCATCCAACGCAACGCCGCCGACGTGCGGTTCCTGGACATCTGACGCGGGGGTGTCGGTGCCTCGCGCGGCGGCGACCGTCGCGGCGCGAGGCACCCGACTCCCGTGGGTCCTACACCTCGGCGTGCTCGTCCTCCCACAGTTCGCCCGCGTGCGCCGCGACGAGGGCGGCGATCCGGGCGAGTACGTCGTCCGCCGGTCGCGCGTCGAGCCGGCGGCCGTCGCGCAGGCGCAGCGCGACGTGGTCGGCGGCGGCCTCGCGGGCGCCGAGCACGGCCTGGTACGGGACCAGTCGCGCCTCCCGGATCCGGGCGCCGAGGCTGCCTCGTTCCGGACCCGCGACCTCGGCCCGCAGTCCGAGCTCGGCGCAGCGGCGGGCCACCTCCTCGGCGCCCGGCCACTCGGCCTCGGTGATCGGCAGGACCACCACCTGGGTCGGCGCGAGCCAGGCGGGGAAGGCCCCGCCGTGCTGCTCGATCAGGTGTGCCACGGCCCGTTCCACGCTGCCGATGATGCTGCGGTGGATCATCACCGGCCGATGCCGGGCCCCGTCGGCGCCGATGTAGTGCAGGTCGAACCGCTCGGGCTGATGGAAGTCGACCTGGACGGTGGACAGGGTGGACTCCCGGCCGGCCGCGTCGGTGACCTGGACGTCGATCTTGGGGCCGTAGAACGCGGCCTCCCCCTCCGCCGCCTCGTACGGCAGGCCGGAGCGGTCGAGTACGTCCCGCAACAACGCGGTGGCCCGACTCCACTTCTCCGGCGCGGCGACGTACTTCCCGCCCGGACCCGGGAGGGAGAGCCGGTAGCGGCTCGCCTCGATGCCGAGCGCCTCGTACGCCCGGCGGATCATCTCCAGCGCGGCCCGCGCCTCGTCGGCGACCTGGTCGATGGTGCAGAAGATGTGCGCGTCGTTGAGCTGGATCGCCCGCACCCGGGTCAGCCCACCCAGCACGCCGGACAGCTCGGAGCGATACATCCCGCCCAACTCGGCCATCCGCAACGGAAGTTCGCGGTAGCTGTGGGCGCGGGATCGGTAGATGACCGCATGGTGCGGACACAGGCTCGGCCGCAGCACCACCTGCTCGCCGCCGAGGTCCATCGGCGGGAACATGTCGTCGCTGTAGTGCGACCAGTGGCCCGAGATCTCGTACAACTCCCGCTTGCCGAGCACCGGCGAGTAGACGTGCCGGTAACCCGCCCGGCGCTCCGCGCCCCGGATGTACTCCTCGAGGGTGTGCCGCACGGTGGCGCCGTCGGGCAGCCAGTAGGGCAGTCCCGCGCCGATCAGCGGGTCGGTGTCGAACAGGTCCAACTCGCGGCCGAGCCTGCGGTGGTCGTACATGGGGGTCTCCTCGCTGATGTGGGGCGAGTGACCACAAGCCGAAGCCCCGGGGCACTCGCCCCGGGGCTTCTTGACCAAGACATCTGTCAGCGCGCCGGGACACTCTCCGGCGTCGTCGTCATCATGGCAGCGCGCTTCATGCCGGCAACCGTAGCAGAGAGGCGATCGGCCGGGTATACGGTGAGTCGATGATCATTTCCCTGCCGCCCGGTGAGTTTCGCGCGTACCTGTTCGACTGCGACGGAACCATCGCCGACTCCATGCCGCTGCACTATCGGGCCTGGAAGCAGGCCCTGGACGAGTGGGACTGCGCGTTCCCCGAGGACCTGTTCTATGCCTGGGGCGGCCGAACGGTGACGGACATCATCGCCTCGCTCAAAGCGGACCAGGGTCTGGCCATGCCGGTCGAGGCGGTCGCCCGCCGGCGGGAACTGCTCTTTCGGGAGTATCTGCCGCAGCTGACCCCCGTACCGGGGATACTCGCGCACATCGACGACGCGTGCGGGCGGATACCCACCGCCGTGGTCTCCGGCAGCACCCGCGACTCGGTCACCTCGTCGCTGGACGCCCTCGGCCTGCTCGACCGGTTCGACGTGCTGGTGTGCGCCGAGGACTACACGCGGGCCAAGCCCGACCCCGAGGGGTTCCTCCGCGCCGCCGCGCACCTGGGCGTCGCCCCCGCGGACTGTCTGGTCTTCGAGGACACCGAGATGGGGATCCGGGCCGCCACCGCCGCGGGCATGGCGTCGGTGCGGGTACCGCAGAGCCGGCAGGGGTGAATCCGCCTTCCGGGTGAGGGCGCGGACACGGCGGGTGGGGCATGGCCGCGTGCCGGCGGCGAATTCACCCGGTCGTCGGCCGTTGTTGGCGGTGTGGATGATCTTCGTGGGTTTTCCAACCAATACCGTGCGCATGCCCCCACCCCGCCTGCGCCCGGAGAAGCACCATGTGCGAGCAGCACGACGACGATTGCCCCCAGCCCGTCACGCCCCTGTCCGGGCCCGCCCGCCGGGCGTTCCTGCGCTCTGCGGCGCTGGCCGGAGCCGGTGCCGCCGCGGTGGGGGCGGTCGGCATCTCCCCGGCCGTCGCGGCCGGGACGGACGGCGGCGCCGAGGGCGCGGCCGCCGACGCGCCGGTGGACGCGCAGGGCATGCCGGCGTGGCGTCCGGACCGCGACAGTCGGCGATTCACGCTGGTGGTGATGCCGGACACGCAGTACATGTTCGACGAGCCGAGCATCACCACCGCGCCGATCGAGGCGTCCTTCCGGTACATCCTGGAGCACGCGCGCGAGGACAACATCGTCTTCATGGCGCACCTGGGCGACCTCACCCAGAACGGCCGCAAGCCCGAATTCGACGGCATCGGCCGGGCGTTCGAGGTGCTCGACCGCAAGGGCGTGGCCTACAGCGTGCTGGCGGGCAACCACGACATCGATTCCAACACCGACGACCGGCGCGGCCGGTCCGCGTACCTGGACACGTTCGGTCCGCAACGCTTCCGCGGCAAACGCTCGTTCGGCGGGGCCACCCCGGACGGCTACAACACCTACCACCTGTTCCAGGCCGGGGGACGGGAATGGCTCGTCCTCGCCCTGGACTGGCGGCCCTCGCCCGCGAGTATCGCGTGGGCGCGCAAGGTGATGGCGGACCACCCGCATTCGCCGGTGATCCTGACCAGCCACGAACTGGTCTCCGCCGACGTCCCGGGCCGGGAGGCGGAATTCTCCGACCACGGCCGCCGGTTGTGGGACGAACTGATCAAGGGCAACGACCAGATCTTCCTCACCCTCAACGGCCACTACTGGCCGGCCGGCCGCAGCACGCGTCGCAACGACGCCGGCAACGACGTACACCTGCACATCACCAACTACCAGAACCGCTACTTCGGCGGCGCCGCGATGATCCGGCTCTACCACTTCGACCTGGACCGCGACACCATCGACGTGGAGACGCTGTCCCCGTGGATCCTCGGTCGCAACAGCCGCGACCTCAACGAACTCGAGCGCCGCGAGATGGAGTTGACCGGACCCGACGACTACTTCTCGGTGCCGGTCGACTTCGACAAGCGGTTCGCGGGCTTCGCGCCGATCCCCCAGCGCCCGGCCCGTCCGGCCGCCCGCATGGTGGTGCCCGGCACCGTCGCCTACTGGCGCTTCGACGGCTCGCACCGGGAAGGCTCGCCCGTACCCGGCGGGCAGCGCGTCAAGGACCTGTCCGGACGCGGCAACGACCTGACCCTGATCCCGGCGCCGGGCGCGGCGGCCGGGTCGGTGAGCTGGTCGGGGCAGTACCACCCGGACCAGCCCGGACACGGCAGCGTCCGGCTCGCGGGCGGCAAGTCCCCGCTGCGCGGCGGCCACTTCCAGACCGCGAACGACGCGCCGCTGAACCGGGCGACGTTCCGCTCCGGATACACCGTCGAGGCCTTCTTCAAGCTGCCCGCCGACTGGGACGGCGGCAAGGACGCGTGGTCGGCGCTGCTGAGCCGCTGGGGGATGAGCGGCGAGGCGCGCAAGCCCAAGGGCGACCCGCAGGAGCCGGTGGTCACGCTGAGCCTGTCGGGCGGACGCGAACTCCAGTGGTGCGTCTACCCGCTCGACGGCGACGGCTCGGCCACCAACTGGGGCCACGAACTGGCCCTGGACGCGTGGTGGCACGTCGCCGTCGTGAACGACTCCCGGCAGACCACGATGTACATCGACGGCTGCCCCGTGGTGCGCAACCCGACGGCCCGCGCGAACGGCCTGACCACACTCAACCTCCCCTGGATGCTGGGCGGTTACGCGTACGACGGCAAGCTCGACCAGACCGTCAACGCCTGGGTGGGCGACGTCCGCATCGTCGACCGCGCGCTGCGCCCGGACGCCTTCATGATCGGTCGCTAGCCGGCGAGGTGACGGCCGCTACTGCTTGAGCTTGCGCCAACCGCCCGCGCGGTTGTTGGCGATGATCTGCTCGAACATCGCCTTGAGGGCGGGACCGTTGATGGTCTCGCCCTCGCGGACGGCCACCGTGCGGGCGGTCTTGTTGTCGTGGCCGCCGGTGATGATCCCCTCGGGGTCGGGGACGATGGCGCCGTCGTACAGGAACACGTTGACGTGGTCCTTGGCCGCGAGCAGTGCGCAGATGTTGCCCTGGAGGACGAAGTAGGGCCGGACGGTGCGCTTGATGGTCTCGACCACCTCGTCGTCGGCGGCGTGCACCAGGTCCCGGACCTCGCGACAAATGACCTGTTGCCATTCGGGCAGGGCGTCGATGTAGGTGTCGACCCGCGGATCGGTGACATACGTCATGGCCCGTAACGGTAGCCGAAGCGTCGCGTTTCCTGCCCTCCGCAATGCCTGCTGTGTCGCGGAATCTCCATGAGGCGAGCACATGCCGGCTTGCCTGGACATTCTTTTCGCAAAACGCTCATCGGCCGACCGGGATGCGGAGTCGACGTCATGTCCCGCCCCGCTCCCCCTGACCGAGGGTCAGGATGGCGCATAGGATCCTTGCCCATGTCAGCTTGGGGTCGTTTCACGTCGCCGCGATCGTCGGCGCCGGTGCCTGTGTTCGTGTCGGACGCCGCGCTCGACGACGCCGAGGTTCGCGCGGTCGCGCAGGGCCTTGCGCGTAACGGCGATTTCACGCCGGCCGCCGCGTTATTGGAGCGGGTGGGACGCGACTGGGCACGGCGGGTGGTCGCCGTGACCGCGTTGGGCGAGGCGGCCGCGCTGCACCCCGAATGGGTGTGGAAGTGGCGCGCGGAGCGCCCCGAATCGGCGGACCCGCTGGTGGTGATGGCCGCCGCCATGGTGCGCGCGGCCTGGAACGCGCGCGCCGCGAAGCAGGCGAGTCTCACCGGCGGACGGCAATTCGCCGATTTTCGGGCGTTGTTGGCCGACGCCGACCGCGCCTGTCTGCTCGCGACCGAGGCCGCCGGCGACGATCCCACCCCGTGGGTCTCGTGGTTGTGGGTCTGCCGCGGACTCGGCGTCGCGCGCGATGTGTTCGACGCCCGTTGGGCGGCGTTGCGCGAGCGCGATCCGTACCACCGTGCCGGGCACGACGCGGCATTGCAGTACCTGTGCGAGAAATGGTGCGGATCGCACGACGAGATGTACACGTTCGCCCGCACGGCCGCGGCCGAGGCGCCCGACGGCTCGCCCCTGGTGATCCTCGTGGTCGAGGCGCACATCGAGTACGCGCTGCACACGCACGGCAGCGGGGACGGCGCCGCCGACGACACGGCCTTCTGGCTCGCCGAGTCCCGGCAGCGCGACCTGGACACCGCCCTGGACCGCTACCCGGTCGACGGCTCGCCGCGCTCGCCGAGCGCGCTGTCCGATCACAGCGCGCTCGGCTACGCCCTGGCCAAGTCGCAGCGCTGGTCCGAACTCGCGATGCGGTTCGACGCCACCGACCACCACGGCTTCCATCTCCCGTGGAGCTACGGCGGCGGTCGAACCTTCTTCGAGCGTTCGCACACCGAGGCCACCCGAGGCTGCCCGCGCCGCTGAGCGGACCGTCCGCATCCGCGAACGCGGGCGCCCGAAAGCCCGGTCAGGTGGTCGCCACCAGCAGCTCCTCGCCGCTGGAGGTGCGCAGTCCGTCCGCGCGGTGCGCGAAGTAGCGCTCGTTGAGCTCGGCCGCCGACACGTGTCGGGCCGTGGCGAAACCGACCTCGCGGGCCGACTCCGGGAGTTCCTCCGGTGGGTAGAAGCTGACGAACGGCGTCCCGGCCGCCTTGGCCCCCTCGATCGCGATCCGGAACGCGGCGCGATGTTCGTCGGAGTCGAGGAGTTCCGGCGGCAGTTGGAACGTCATGGCCAGCGTGGAGCCCGGGGCCAGCGACGCGAGCCGGCGCAGCGTGTCGGTGTTGGCCTGCCTGGTCAGGTACAGGGCGACGCCCGTCGAGGCCACCACGGTCGGCCGGGTCGGGTCGAATCCTGCGGCGGTCAACTCGTCCCACCACGAGGCGCCCGATTCGAAGTCGACCGGCACCAGGTGCAGTCGGTCCGGGACGCCGTAGCCGAGTTCCTCCAGTCGCCGACGCTTCCACGCCTGGGGGCCGGGTTGGTCGACCTCGAACACGCGTATCCGGGCCGCGACTTCCGGTCGACGCTGGACGAAGGTGTCCAGTCCGGCACCGAGGACGAGATATTGCTCCGCTCCGCGCTCGACCTGTTCGATCACCAGGTCGTCGATGAAGCGGGCCCGGGCCACGATCGCGGCCCGGAACCAGCGGGTCAGGTCCGGATCCATGTCCGGCCGTTCGCGCCAGTCCGGGTCGGGATCGGCGATGCGCAGGCCGATCTCGTCCTCGAAGACGTGCGGCGCCGGATCGAGGCGCAGGTGCAGGGCCCGCCACAGGGCCACCCGCAGCGCCGTGTTGTCCGGCGTCGCGAAACGTTCGTCGGGCACAGGTCGCTCCGTTCGGTCGACGTCGGAGGTGTTCACGGCCGGGCCGGCGCCGACAGGGTCCACTCCCGCCCGTCGGGGTCGCGGACGGTCATCTCCCTGGTCCCGTAATGGGTGTCCTCGAACGGGGTGACCACCTCGACCCCGTCGGCGGGCCGGAACGTGTCCTCGTCGGGCACCCGCAGGACCAGCCGCATCCCGGGCTCCCGGGTCTCGGGCACCTCGGCGATGAATACGAACGGCCCGTCGCCGTTGCGCAGTTGGCCGGAGTTGTGCCCGGTCGAGAACTCCAACTCGTAGCCCAGTCCCTGGAAGAACTTGGCGGCCCTGCCCCAGTTGTGCGTCTCCAGGAACACGGCCTCGATGCCCTCGGTCGTCATGTCAGCTCTCCTTTTCGGACGATGGCTCTCGTTCACCCGGAGTGTCGTCGAGGTAGGCGCGCAGCGCGGCGGCGACCAGCGCCGACAGCGACAGCTCCGACTCGATGGCACGGTGTTTGACCTGCTTGATCAGTGAGATCGGCAGATACACGTTGAACTGCTTCACATCCTCGTCACCCACGACAGGGATGCTAGCACACTAGCAATCTATCCGTCGGCTTGGTTTCGGGTCGGCACGACGGGCAGGACGAGGGCCGATCCCGGGTGGAATTCCACGCTCGTGGGCACGATCTCCCGTGCGGTGTGAGCGGGTTCCCCCGATCCGGTGTTGCGGGCGAAGCGCGGGTGGGCGCCGCCGCTCAGCTGGAGGCGGATGCGATGGCCGGGCCCGAAGCGGTACGCGGTGGGGCTCATCGCGACGGTGATCCGCGCCGGGGTGGAGCCGTTCGGGGTCAGCCGGAGGATGCCGTCGCACACGTTCGTGGACCGGCCGCGTTCGTCCACGTCGCACAGGCGGGCGAAGACGTCGATGTGGTCGGTGCCGGTGGCCGCGTACAGGTCCGCCGACACCGGACCGCAGACCTCCAGTGGTTCGGTCAGTGGCGGTGTAGTGAACGTCAGCACATCGTCGCGGGCCTCCAACGCGGTGTTGTCCCGGGGTCCGGCCGCGGGCGAGAGGGTCGCGCCGCCGACGGAGGGGGTCGGGTCGGCGGGGTCGTAGCGCAGCACCGCGGGCGCCGTGGCCGCGTCGGGCTCGCAGCTCAGCGTGCCGTCGGCGGCGATGTACCGGCGCTGCGCCACCGCCTCGGCCGGCGGCCAGTCCGGCAGATCGCGCCACTCGTCGGCGCCGCCGACGTGTATCCGCACCGGTGCCTCGCGCAGTGCCGACCGATCGCCGTACAGGTGCGCGCGCAGCCAGGCCAGGCTGTCCGCGAAGACCGACGGCCACCCCTGTTGCAGCATCGAGGCGTGCGTCCACGGCCCGACGAGCAGCCCCGTCTCGCACCCGGCCCGCCGCAGTCGGCGGTGCTGCTCCAGGTTCTGCTCGAACATGACGTCGTGCCGGCCGGCGACCAGCAGCGTCGGTACGGACAACGTCTCGGCCGCGCGGCCCGCGTCCGCGCCGGTCCAGTGCGGGTCGGCGGGGTCGGGGTGGGCGAGTGCGTCCTCCAGGAACGGCACCCGCTCGCCGAGCCCGAGGGCGCAGGCGTCCGGGAGGGGGAGCGTGCGCGCGACCCGGCGCAGGGTGCGGTGCAGCCGGAGGGCGGCCTTGGCGAAGTGCCGGTTGCCCCGGTGCTGGTGCACGAAGCCCGCGGTGCTCGCGAGCGCGTTCTCCAGGTGGAAGACGCCGCCGGCGTGGAAGTAAGCGTGCGGGTCGTGCAGACCGGCGTGGATCACCATCGCGCGCAGCTCCGGCGGCGGATTCAGCGCCGTCGCCCACTGTGTGTAGCCGAGGTGGCTCGGCCCGATCGTGCCCAACACGCCCGTGAACCACGGCTGTTCACGCAGCCAGGCGACGGTCGCCGACCCGTCGGCGGCCTCGTTGGTCCACAGCGCGAAGGTGCCGTCGGATCCGCCGGTGCCTCGGCAGCTCTGCAGGACCACGTGGAATCCGTGCTCGGCGAAGGCGAGACCGTACATCGGTGCCCACGGGAACCCGCGTCCGTACGGCGAGCGCAGCAGCAGGGTGGGGAAGTCGCCGGGAATGGACGGGAAGTAGTGGTCGGCCACCAGCGCACCGCCGTCGGCGGCGGGGATGCGCAGGCCGCCCTCGTACCGGACCCGGTGCGGGGCGGCGGGCATGCCGCGCATCGTGCGCCGCATCGCCCGCACCAGGCGTGGGGGCTTTCGCGGCGGGCGGTTGGAGGGTGTCGGGTGGGCTGTGGTGCTCGTCATGGTGCTCTCGCCTTCCGCACGGGCCGGGCCGTGGTCGCTATTTCCCGTACTAAGTACGAGAATAACCCATGCTTGGATGGGGGCCCTTGGCACCCACCTGCGAAAGGAGCCGTCGTGGCCGTTCCGGAGGCCGATCGCAGCGGCGGCGTGGACCCCGAGGCGTTGTGGCTGGAGCGAGCGCAACCGCGTCGGGGCCGCCCGCCGGCGCATACCCGCGCCGAGGTCACCGCCGCGGCCGTGGCGATCGCCGACGCCGACGGGCTCGCCGCGGTGACCATGCGCGGCGTCGCGGCGCGCGTCGGCGTCGGGGTGATGTCGCTGTACTCCTACGTTCCGAACAAGGAGACCCTGCTGGAGCTGATGATCGACCGGGTGGCCGGCGACCAGCCCACCCCGCCCGCGCCGACGGGGGCCTGGACCGCGGATCTGCGCGCCATGGCGCATGCCCAACGCGATCTGATGCTTCGTCATCCATGGTTGCCGGCGGCCCTGCAGGAGCAGCAGACGCTCGGCCCCAACACGCTCGCCTTCACGGAACACGCGCTCGCCGTGCTCGAACCGGCCGGGTTCGACGGGCAGGGCGCGCTCGAAGTGTTCAGCCTGGTGACGGGATTCGTGGCGAGCCATGTCGGTTACGAGGTCGCCCGGGATCGTGCCGCGGTGCGCGCCGGGCGGACGACCGGCGAACTGGCCGAGGCCCAGGGCCGCTACCTGCGCGCGGTCGCCGCGAGCCCGGACCATCCGCGCCTGGCCCGGATCCTGGCGGAACCGGCCCGGTCCGCCGATCCGGACGCGACGTTCGATCGACTCCTGGGACACCTCCTGGACGGACTGGCCGCGACGCGCGCCGCGCGCGAGGGGTAGCGGGCCGCCGCTATCGGGCCACGCGGACCTGCGGGTCGGGATGCGAGTCGGGAAGCGGGTCGGCCGGGTGGGCGGGTTCCGGCACGGTGGTTCGGGCGCCGGTGCGGGTGGCGCCGATGCCGGCGAGGACCACGAAGACGACGCCGGCGGCCGGGACCGCACCGGGTATCTGGTCGAGGACCACCAGGCCCATCAGGAGCGCGATCGCCGGTTCCAGGCTCATCAGCGTGCCGAACGCGGAGGTGGTCAGCCGGCGCAGTGCGAGGAATTCGAGGCTGAACGGCAATACGGCGCTGAGCGCGGCCAGCCCCAGCATGATCAGCGCCAAGTGCCAGGTCACCCGACCCAGGCCGGTCGGTGCGGCGGCGATGAGGGCGACGAGTGCGGCCACGGGCATCGAGACGGCCAGTCCGCTCAGGCCGGTGACCCGGTCGCCGACGTGTTGGGTCAGCAGTATGTACGCCGCCCAGCAGGCCGCGGCGGCCAGCGCGAAGGCCAGGCCGAGCGGATCGATGCCGGCGTGCCAGGGCTCGGTGAGCAGTACCACGCCGACTCCGGCCAGGGCGGTCCAGCGCCGCCGCCCGGCGCCCGAGCCGTACAGGGACACGGCCAGGGGGCCGAGGAACTCCAGCGCGCTCGCGGTGCCCAGCGGCAGGCGCGCGACGGCGAGCATGAAGAACACCATCAGGCACCCGCTCACCACGCCGAGCATGGTGCACGCCCACAGGTCCCGACCGCCGAAGTCGCGCGGCCGCGGTCGGACCAGAACCAGCAGGAGCACCCCGGCCCACGCGAGTCGCAGGGCGACCGTACCGAGGGCGCCGAGGTCGTCGATCAGCGGCACGGAAAGGGCCAGTCCGAGCTGCACGGTGGACATCGCGGCGACGGCCATCAACGCCCCGGTCGCGGCGTCGGGCAGCCTCGCCCGACCGCCGTTGGGACGCCCGATCTCGGGGCGGGTGCGGGGATCCGGAATGCTCATGCGCCAAGTAGAGGCCCCGCGTATCGTTCGTGTCCACGTGCCGATCCGAAAGATATCGTTCAGGAATCATGGACGATCCGCAGCGTGGAACCTCGGAGAACGACGCATGGAGACCCGACGCCTGCAGGTGCTGGTGGAACTGGCCCGACTCGGGTCGATGCGCGCGGTCGCGGACGTGTTGAACACGACCACCTCGACCGTCTCGCAGCAGATCGCGGCGTTGTCCCGGGACATGGGCGCCGCGCTGATCGAGCCGCAGGGGCGCCGGGTCCGGCTCACCCCGGCCGGGCGCCGACTGGCCGAGCACGCGGTGACCATCCTCGCCGCAGTCGAGGCGGCGCACCACGACCTGTCGCCCGGCGCGGAGCCCAACGGCACACTGCGGATCGCCGGGTACGCCACCGCGATCCGGGCCCACCTGCTGCCGGTGGTCGCGGAGTTGGCGGTGAGCCATCCGCGCGTGCATGTGCTGATCCGCGAGCACGAACCGGCCGAGGCGCTGGCATTGCTGGCCGAGGACGCCACCGACCTGGCACTGGCCTACGACTACAACCTGGCGCCGGCGGCCGAGGATCCGACGGTGCGGGCCATGCCGCTGTGGACCGCGCGCTGGGCGCTGGGCGTCCCGGCGGACGCCGACGCGCGCGAGGGCACGACGCTCGACGTCTTCGGCCGCTTCGACACCCACGACTGGATCGTCAACTCCCGCAACACCGCCGACGAGACGGTGATCCGTACGCTCGCCTCGATGGTGGGCTTCACCCCTCGGGTGACGCACCAGGCCGACAGCCTCGACCTGGTCCAGGGCATGATCGCGGCCGGCCTCGGCGTGGGCCTGCTGCCCCTGGACACGACCGTGGCCCCCGGCGTACGGCTGCTCCCCCTCACCGCCCCGCCCGTCGAGATGCGCGCCCGAGCGGTGGCCCGCCAAGGCCGCCTGAACTGGCCCCCGTTGGCCCTGATGACAACCCTGCTACGCCAACGCGCAGGCTTCCGGGAGTGACCGGGGCGTCGGGTCAGTACGGGAAGGTGTACGGGGCGGCTTTGACGCGGTCGTAGATCTCGCGCAGCCACGGGAGGCGCACGGCGGGCAGGCCGGCGAGGGTGCGGAGGAACAGGGGGCCGGCGGGCCGGAATCGGCTCGCCGGGTTGCGCGGCGGCGGGTCGTCGTGGAGCACGCCCTCGGGCAGGCCGCCGGTCGCCGGAATCGGCAGGCGGTCGCACCGCCGGCGGCGGTCCCGGTGCAAGGCCAGGTACATCCACACCCCGGCGGCCAGGGGCACTCCCGCGACGGGGGCGAGCGGCGGCCATGCCTCGCCGGTCCGCGGGTGGCGCGGGACCAGGAGGATGTCGGCGTCGGTGGGGTCGGGCAGGCCCGGGCCGGCCAGGACCAGGCGTTTCGCCGGCGGGCCCGGCGGCAGGAGGACGTCGAGCCAACGGCCGAAGGTCTCGGTGAGCAGGCCGCCGGGCACCGTGACGGGGCGGCCCGCCGAGGCCGCTACCACGTGGGCCAGGGCCACCCCCACCGCCGCCTCCCAGCGGGGATTCCACCACCCCTGCGCCTCGATCGGCTCGGTGGCCGGGTGCTCGTTGGCGAACATGGCCCAGTCGAGCGGCGGGGGTTCGCCCTCGTCGTCGGCGAGGAGGCGTACGGCCTGCGGGGCGAAGCGCACCTCCTGCCAGGCTCCGCAGTCGTCGATCCGGGTGGCCACCGGTCGACCACAGCCGGTACAGGCCAGGTTCGGTCCGGCCCTGCCGTCCACTCCGTAGCAGGAGCCCTCGCATCGTTCGGGAATCAGGGCGGTGTTACGGGCGTCACCGGGTGTGATGACCACCGTTCCGGGGGTGCCGAAGCACACGGCCTGGGTGGGCGCGAACAGACCCCGGGCCGCCGCCTCTTCCGGCCCCACCTCGTCCCAGGGCCGCCAAGGCGGCCCGAAGGGTGCGGGGTCGACGGCGTAGGTCCCGGATTCCATGAGCGGGGGGAGCAGTTGGTGGCTGAAATCGTGGCCTGCGTGGACGGGAAGCGCCACCTGTGACACAGACGCGGACAACACCGCGCCGCACTCGGCGCAGACGAACCGGGCCATGCATCCCCTTACTTCGGTCACGGGGGATTGTCCCGGCTCGCCCGTCGCCGGCCAACGGGTTTTTCGGGGCGGTGGCGATTACATCGGGGTCAGCTCGGTGGGGATGGAGGATTGTAGGGCCCTCGTGGTGGCTTGGATGGCCGGGTGGTGGGTGGCGCCCTCTCGGTGGGCGATTTTGGTGCGGCGGTGGAGGGGGAGGCGGGTGAGGGATACGGCGGGGGTGTGGGTGGGGATGCCCAGGTGGGGGACGACCGCTACGCCCTGGGCAGCGGCGACCAGGGACAGCACCGTGGTGAAGTCGTCGACCTGGTGGCGGACATGCGGGGTGAAGCCGGCGGCCTGGCAGGCGCGGATGGTCATCGCGTGGCACAACGTGCCCGGAGTGGCGGTGATCCAGGGGGAGTTCCGGCAACCGGCGAGCACCGAGTCGGTGGGGGTGCCCGCCGGCGGTGGGGATTGGCCGGCCAGGTACATCGGTTCGGTGCACAACGGGCTTGTGGCGATGCCCGGTTCGGCGACCGTCGGGACGAAGTCGTATTCGTGGATCAGCGCGACGTCCAGGTCGCCCGCGCGCAACGCGTCGGCGACCCGGGCCGGGTCGATCTCCATCACCATCGGCTCCAGGCCCGGATGGCGGTCCACGAGCGAGGTCAGGGCCGGGAGGATCATCGCCCGGGTCGCGGTCGGGAAGGCGCCGATCCGCAGGGGTCCGGCCGGGCCGCGGCGGGTGTCCGCCAGCTCCGCCGCGGCCTGCTCCAGGCGGGCCAGCACGGCCTCGGCGTGGCCGACCAGGGTGTGCCCGGCCGGGGTGAGGGTGACCCGTCGCCCGGTGCGTTCGAGGAGCGGGACGCCCGCCTCGCGTTCGAGGGTGGCGAGCTGCTGGGAGACCGCCGAAGGGGTGAACGCGAGGGCTTCGGCGACGGCGGCGATCGTGCCGCGCAGGGACAGTTCGCGCAGCAGGCGCAGGCGGCGGACGTCGAGCATCGGCTCAGCTTACGCTCAGCTTCACGAATGTGAACTGGACCTGCATGATCGGTGCGGGCCACCCTCGTACTCATGACTCGGCAACCACGGCAGAATCGGCAGACTCCGCAGGCTCGGCAACGGCATACACCCCTGACCGGAATCCTCGTCCCGCTCGTCACCCCCTTCGCCGCCGACGGCCGCATCGCGGTGGACGCGCTCGCGGACCTGGCCCGCTCCGTCCTGGCCGCGGGCGCGACCGGCCTCGTCGCCCTGGGCACGACCGCGGAGGCCGCCACGCTCGACCCCGACGAGCGCACCACCGTGATCGACGTCTGCGCCCGCGTCTGCGCGGAGCGCGACGCGGTCCTGGTGGTCGGCGCCGGCGGCAACGACACCCGGGCCAGTGACCGCGCGCTGGCCGACCTCGCGCACCGGCCGGAGGCCGCCGCCGCGCTGGTGCCGGTGCCGTACTTCAGCCGCCCCTCGCAGGCCGGCGTACTGGCGCACTTCACCCACCTGGCGGAGGCCGCTCCGCTGCCGCTGATCGTGTATCACGTCCCGTACCGCACCGGCCGACCCCTCGACGCGGCCACGCTGCGCGCGCTGGGCCGGCTTCCCGGCGTGGTCGGGGTCAAGCTCGCGCAGGGCGGCATCGACGGCGAGACGGTGGACCTGCTCGGCGACCTCCCGGCCGACTTCGCGGTCCTGGTCGGCGACGACCCGTTCCTGTCGCCCCTGCTCGCGCTCGGCGCGTCCGGTGGCGTACTCGCCTCGGCACACGTGGCCACGGACCGCTTCGTCGAACTGACCGCCGCCTGGCAGCGCGGCGACCTCGACCGGGCCCGGCCGCTCGGGCACGCCCTGGCCCGACTGGCGGCCGCGCTCTTCCGCGAACCGAACCCCACCGTGATCAAGGGCGTGCTGCACGCACAGGGCCGAATCCCGACCCGAACGTGCGCCTGCCACTGCTGCCGGCCGGCCGCGAGGCGGTCGACGAGGCCCGGAAGGTCCTCGCCGACCTTTAGCCGGGGTGCGGCTACTCGGCCCCGGCGCCGGCGTCCGGGATGCGGCGCATCGCCCGGCCCACGTGCAGGAATTCGGCCCGCTCGCCCTCGCCGAGGAAGAGGAACTGCCGGTGCCGTCCGCCCATCCCCTCGGTGCTGATCAGCATGCGCTCGCTCGTCGGCACCACCCGCATGGCGATCGTGTCGTCGCCCAGCAGCGCGCCCAGCTTGCCGAGCATTCGCGCGGTCACGACGAGCCCGTCCTCGGTTTCGGCGACGTCGAACCGCTGCGCGGGCGAGGCGTAACTGCCGACCAGGTAGGTCGTGTCGACGGCCGGCGGCTCGGCGGGCGGGAGCGGCGGGGCCGGCGGGCGCACGTCGGCGAGGGTTTCGAGGAGTTCGCAGATCAGGTCGTACACGCCGTACAGGGCACCGCCGTTGGTCAACAGCGCGATCGACACGTCGCGTTCCGGCACCACGCGCAACATCGCGCCCTGGCCGATCGTGCCGCCGTCGTGGCCGATGACCTCTCCGCCGGACCAGTCGTACAGGATCCAGCCGAGGCCCCACAGCCGCGCGCCGAACGCGCCGTCGCCGCCGATCTCGATCTGCGGCTCGCGCATCGCCCGCGCCGACTCCTCGGACAACAGGCGCTCTCCGTCGGGGAGTTGCCCGAGCCGGATGTGCGCGGCGGCGAATTCGAGCAGGTCCGTCGCGGTCATGGCGAGCGCCGAGCCGGAGGGCGCGCCGTTGCGGTCGGTGTGGTGCACCGGCGCCTTGGCGTTGGTGCCGTCGGGACGGCCGATGTGTCCGATCGCGCTGCGCATCAGGATCGACTCGGTCGCGTTGTTGGCCACATGCGTCAGACCGAGCGGGGCGACGATGCGATCGCGCAGCGCCCGCTCCCAGGTCACTCCGGTGCGCACCTCGACGAGGCGGCCGAGCAGGTCGAATCCGGCGTTGGAGTACGAGAACGTCTCGCCGGGCGGGAACAGTTGCTCGCCGACCGTGGCCAGACTGGCCACCAGGCGCACGAGCGAGTCGTCGCCGTTGCCGTGGTCGTCGAACAGTTCGCCCTCGAAACCCGCGGTGTGGCACAGAAGGTGACGGGTCGTCACCCGTGCGGCGGCGTCCTCGTCGACGAGTCGCAGGTCGGGGATGTAGGTACGGACCGGGACGTCGAGGTCGATCAGTCCCTCGTCGACCAGTTGCATCACCAGGGTCGCGGTCCACACCTTCGTGATCGAGCCGATCTGGAAGACCGAGTCGGTGGTCGCCGGATACTCCGTCTCGACGTCGAGCACGCCCACCGCGGTGGCGACGGTGCGATCGCCGACCCGGACCGCGAGGCTCGCCCCCGGGATCCCCGACTTCTCGACCAGCTCCGCCAGGCGTGCCCGCAGGTCTTCGGCGGTCGGCAGGGGCGCGGTCGAACCCGCTGCGACCGAACGGTCCGAGCGGCCGGAAGCCGGTGTGGCGGCATCGGGCGGGGTGGGTCGTCCCATGGGTCGGGCACCTCCTCCAAGGGCGGCGGTCTGCCGCGGGGAGCGCTCACGCTAGGCAGCGTGCGCGGCGGTCGGATCGTCCGGGAGGACGAACAACGCCATCCGAACCTGTCCGAATCGCCGACGCCTGTCGAGGCCGAGGTGCGTGATGCTCACCGGACGGGCGACGCCCGACGGGCGGTACCCGAAGGGCGGTGCCCGACGGACATCCGGCACTGGGCGGCGGGCAACCGGCGACGAACGGGAGACTCCATGGACGTATACATCTCGATCGACATGGAAGGAGTGGCGGGCATCGCCACCCTCGACCAGATCGTGCGCGGCGGCGGTGGCTACACCAGGGCGCAGGAGATCATGACAGGCGAGGCCAACGCGGCCATCGAGGGTGCCTTCGCGGCGGGCGCGGACAGCGTCCTGATCAACGACAGCCACGGCACGATGGACAACCTGATCGTGCAGCACCTGGACCCGCGCGCCCGGGTGATCCTGGGCAGCCCGAAGGCCCAGTGCATGGCGCACGGCCTCGGCGCGAACCACGGCGTCGCGCTGTTCATCGGCTACCACGCGGCGGCCGGCGCGCCGGGGGTGCTCGCGCACACCTTCTCGTCGGACTTCACCTCGGTACGGCTGAACGGCAAGCCCGTCACCGAGGCCGAGGTCAACGCGCTCCTCGCGGCCCGGCACGGCGTCCCGATCGGACTGGTCACCGGCGACAACGAGGTCTGCGCCGCCACCGCCGCGGTCTTCCCCGGCGTGATCACCGTCCCGGTCAAGACCGCCGAGGGCTTCACCGCCGCGAACAACCTGCACCCGACCGTCGCCCAGGACCTCATCCGGGCCGGCGCGGCGGCGGCCGTGGAGAAGGCCGCGGTCCTGGAACCGCTGGCGCTGCCGGAGAAGTTCGTGTTCGAGGTGGGCTTCCAGATCCCGCTGGCCGCCGAGCTGGCGGCGTCGGTCCCGGGCGCGGAGCGGATCGACCTGCTCACGGTGCGCTGCGAGGCGACCGGCCCGGACCAGCTGATGGACCTGGTCAACCTCTGGTACACGGTCGCCGCGCACTCGGCCCGGTCGCGGCTGCCGATGCTGGAGCGGCGCTGATCGCTGTCGGCCGGGGCCGGGTGGCGGTGCGGGGCGAGGAGGGGGCGTCCCGCACCGCCACCCGGCTTCGGCGCCCGAGGAGCGGGGGTGGGGGCGGAAGTCGGGGGTAAATGGCCGGCGTGCGGCTCGATACGGCGGGATGATCCGGGGTGTCCGGGGCGACGCGGGCTCCTCCGCCGTGCTTCGGGCCCGAAGCCGTGCGCGGCCGACCCGCTCCGAAAGGCAGTCGTGATGATCCTTGGCGCGTCCGAGCCGTCCGATGTCGTGCGGCCCGAAGTGCGGGCGGCGGTAGGGGTGGTGCGGGGCAGGCGGGAGGCGGGGGTGGCGGTCTTCCGGGGCATCCCGTTCGCCGAGCCGCCGGTGGGTGCGCTGCGGTTCGCCGCGCCTCGGCCGGTGCGCCCGTGGGACGGGGTGCGGCCGGCCCTGGCGTACGGACCGCCGCCGCCGCAGGGCGGCGCTCTCGGGATGGCCGAGTTGGCGCGGGGCGCCGTGGGCGACAACTGGCTGACGGTCAATGTCTGGTCGCCCGATCCGGGTCCGGGCGCGGGGCTTGCGGTGATGGTGTGGATCCAGGGTGGTGCGTACACGGTCGGCATGTCCGGTCTGCCGGAGTACGACGGCGCACGACTGGCGCGGGACGGCGGCGTCGTGGTGGTGACGTTCAACTACCGCGTGGGGTTCGAGGGTTTCGGCCTGATCGAGGGCGCGCCCGCCAACCGGGGGCTGTCGGATCAGATCGCCGCGTTGATGTGGGTACGGGACAACATCCGGGCGTTCGGCGGGAATCCGGACCGGGTCACCGTCTTCGGCCAGTCGGCGGGCGGAGGGTCGGTCGCGGCGTTGTCGGCGATGCCGCGCGCGGCCGGGCTGTTCGGTCGGGCCGTGGCGCAGAGTGTGCAGGGCACGTTCTTCGCGCCGGAACTCGCCGCCGACATCGCGGCGAGCTGTGCCGCCGAGTTGGGACTGCGCGCCACGACGGCCGAACTCTCCGAGGTGGAGCCCGAGTTGTTGGCCGCGGCCGGGGACGCGGTGGCCGCCGGGATCACCCGCTGGGCCGGGCGGTGGGGACGGGCCGCCCACGGGTCGACCCCGTTCGCGCCGGTCGTCGACGGCGACACGCTGCCGGCCACACCGTGGCGGGCCCTGACCGACGGCGTCGGGCGGGACGTACCGCTCCTCGTCGGCCACACGCGCGACGAACAGCGGCTGCTCACCGTGCTCGACGGGCTGCTCGGCGAGGTGACGGAGGAGCAGGCGGCGACCGCCCTGGACGTGTTCGGCCCGGAGCGCGACGGTGCGCGCCGCTACCGCGACGGGTATCCGCACGCGAGTCCGGAGGAATTGTACGAACTGGTGCGCTCCGACCGGCTGTTCCGGATGCCCAGCCTGCACCTGGCGGAGGCGCGGATCGCTGGCGGCGGCCGGGCCCACGTGTACGAACTGACCTGGCCCGCACCGGGCATGGGTGGTGTTCTCGGCGCGTGTCACGGCCTCGATGTCCCGCTCGTGTTCGGCAACCTGGATCGGGGCCAACCGGCCCTGTTGTTCGGCGACGGCCCGACCGAGGAGGCGGAGGCGCTGTCCGCCCGCATGCGCGCCGCGTGGACGGCCTTCGCGAGGGACGGCGACCCGGGATGGCCCGCGTACGAGCCGGAGTCGCGCGCGACCCGGGTCTTCGCGGCCGAGCCGACGGTCGCCGCCTATCCGGAGGAGGCGTCCCGGCGGATCTGGGCGGGGGAGCCCATGTCGGCGTTGTCGATGGTGGCGGGGTAGCACTCGCCGGTCGTGCGGATCCCATACCCACGACCGCCGGGTGCGTGCCGTACCCCCGCTCGGGACGGGTGCCGTCCCGAGCGGGGCGGGCGGTTACGACGCGGCGGCGCCGGTGGAGCGGCGGTCCAGGGAGTCGCCGACGAGGTGGTAGACGGCGTTCTGGGCGGCGATGTGGCGGTCCACCTCGCCGGCTTCGCGCTGCTTGCCGTCCGCGCGGCCGGATATCGCGTAGATGTAGTAGCGGTAGAGCGATTCGTTGACCCGGCTGAAGGTGGCGTCGGGCGCGAAGCTCTCGGCGCCGGACGCCGTCGGCGGCGTGACCTGCCGGAAGCCGTCGGGGTCGTCCACCGCGAGGGTGGCGGCGGCCACGGCGGTGGGCATCTGGAGCACGCCGACCGTGGTCTGGACGTTGTTCGCCTTGTCCACGTAGAGCGCGACGACGCCGCGTTCGCAGCCCAATCGCGCGATCTGCTCGGCGGCCTTGTCGAAGGCCACGGCGGCGCAGTCGTCCACGGTCTTCACGCAGGTCCGGGTCAGCATGCCACCCGCGTATTTGTACGGGAGTTGCGCGAGGCCGAAGACCTCGTCGCCGGTGACGGGCCTGGGGTCGCGGGACGCGAAGCGCAGGTCCTCGCGGGTGAGGGTGCCGCGCGTGGGCTTGTCGGTCGCGGTGACCGGTACACACGGCCGCAGCGAAGACTGGGACGCGGACGCGCTGGGTGTGGCGCTGCCGGCGGCGGGCGGCGGCGTCGAACCGGGGGTCTGCGGGCCGGCGCTCGGCGGCGGCGCGGCGGCGGCCTTCTTGTCGTCGCCTCCGCCGCACGCACTCGACGACGCCAGGACGGCCACCGCACACGCGGTCACGGCAAGAGCGCGCCACGGCCGGCGGGCCGGGGTGCGGGTGGCGGCGCGTGGCGTGTCCGGTGCGTCGTGTTCGAACATCGGGGACTCGTTTCGAATCACGGCCGACGCGCGGTACGACGTGGCACGGTACGGCACCGATGCTCTCCGGCGGTCCGGGCGTCCGGCCTGAGGAACCCGCCGGATGGTGTCGTACCGGCTGACAATCGGTGAAAACCTAGCATCGGGTGCCGCACCAAGATCAGCCGTTCGCGGCCGATGTGGGGATCTCCGCGCGAAATGGATATTCCGACGCCGCGGGACCGGATCGGCCGAGGTCGTCGGCGCGATCCGGTCCCGCGTCGCGGCGGCGGGTGCCGATCGTACGGATGCGTCATCCGAGCGGCCCGCCGTGACACGTCCTACTTGAGGGCGGTGAGCGCCTTCTCGTAGTCGGGCTCCTCGGCGATCTCGGCGACCAGTTCGGAGTGCACGACCACGTTGTTCTCGTCGAGTACGACGACGGCGCGCGTGGCGACGCCCGCCAGCGGGCCCTCGGTGAGCGCGACGCCGTAGTTCTCCAGGAACTCGCGGCCCCGCATGGTGGACAGCGTCACCACGTTGTCCAGGCCCTCCGCACCGCAGAAACGGCCCTGAGCGAACGGCAGGTCGGCCGATATGCACAGGACGACGGCGTTCGTCAGGTCGGCGGCCGACGCATTGAACCGACGCACCGACGCGGCGCAGGTGCCGGTGTCGATGCTCGGGAAGATGTTGAGCACCTTCCGCTTGCCGGCGTAGTTCTCCAGCGACACGTCGGACAGGTCCTTGGCCACCAGGGAGAAGTCGGGCGCGCTGTCGCCGGGCTGCGGGAGGCGGCCGGCGACGGCGACCGGGTTGCCCTTGAAGTTGACCGTCTGTGACATGGGAACCTCCGAGTTGGTAGGGGATGCGAGCCGGCCGTGTCGGGCCGCGTGCCGACCGCGGGACGACCGCGACCGGCACGTGTCCCGGGTCCCGACACGGCCGCTCCCGGACCGAAGCCCAATCGGCGACCGACATCCGTGGAGCGGGACGCCCGACGGCCGGGAAGCGTGCGCCTCAGGCTATCGGGCGCCCGATCGGGGCCGAGGGGCGGCGCCGGTCGGCCCGTGTTGTCGGCGCCCCTGCGCGGTGTCGGCCGGCGTCCGGGGCGCGGCGCCGGCGGCCGTACGGGTGGAATCGCCGGGCGGTGCCGGTCGGCGCGCGGTCCGGTGCGCGGACGGGTGATCACCTTGGCCGAGCGGGTCCCCTCCGCTGTCCGGTCCCCTCGCTGTCCCGTCCCCTCACCCCCGGAAGAGACATATCGCCATGCGCCGTGCCTCCGGCTGCCGCCTCGCCACCGCCCTGTTCGCGCTATCCGCCCTCGTCCCGCTCACCCTGGCCGGCCCCCTGGCGCAGGCCGCGCCACCGACGATCGTCGTCGCCGGCGATCCGCGCGTCGACGCCTCGGACCCCGGCGACCACGCGTCGCACGGCCTGGATCCGGCGATCGTGGCCCGTCTCGACGAGGTGATCGCGCAGACCCGTCGGGAGACCGGGGTACCCGGGGTGACGGTCGGTCTGTGGTGGCCCGGTCGGGGCAGTTACGTGCGATCGACGGGGGTGGCCGACATCGCCACCGGTGCGCCGATGACGCCCGATCTCAACATGCGGATCGGCAGCGAGACCAAGACGTTCACCGTCACCGCCCTCCTGGAACTGGTCGACGAGGGGCGGCTCTGGCTGGACGATCCGATCTCCGTGTATGTCGACGGGGTGCCCGACGGCGACCACATCACCCTCCGCCAACTGGCGGAGATGCGCAGCGGCCTGTTCAGCTACACCGCCGACCCGGACTTCGTACAGGCGCTGCTGAGCGACCCGACCCGTGCGTTCACCCCGCAGGAGTTGTTGGGCTACGCCTTCCGGCACCCGAACGTCTTCGCGCCGGGCAGCGCGTTCCAGTACTCCAACACCAACACCGTCCTGCTCGGCCTGGTCGTGGAGAAGGTGGGCCGGATGCCGCTGGCCGAGTTCATCCACCGGCGGGTCACCGGACCGGCGCACCTGCGGCACACCCTGTTCCCGTGCGGCGCCGAGTTCCCGGCGCCGCACGCGCACGGGTACACCGACCAGACCTTGACCGGCGAGGTCGCCGACACGACGGACTGGAACCCGAGTTGGGGGTGGGCGGCCGGCGCGATGATCTCCGACCTGCACGACTTGCGCCGCTGGGCGAAGGTGGTGGCCACCGGGACACTGCTCTCCCCGGCCGTGCAGGAGCAGCGGGAGAAGTTCGTGCCCGTGCCCGGCTTCGACGACGCCGGGTACGGGCTCGGGCTGTTCCGCGTCCGCGGCTGGGTCGGGCACAACGGATCGCTGCCGGGTTACGAGAGCGTGACGATGTATCTGCCCGAGCAGGACGCCACGATGGTCATCCTGCTCAACACCGACATCCTGCACGACGGCAACGAGCCCAGCACGCTGTTCGCCAAGGCGATCACCTCCGTCGTCACGCCGGAGAACGTGTACGACCTCCCGGCCGAGCGCTGACCCCGGCGCACGCGGCAGCGCGGCACACCGCCCCGAGGGGCTCGTGCCGCGCTGCCGGCGCGTTTTCGGGCCGGGTGGGTCGGGGCGGATACCCGGACAGCCGGCCGGAGTTGTGGCGGCGGACCGGCGCGGCGGGGATGCGCGGCGGGCCGCCGTGGCCACTGCGGCCTCCCGAACTCCCGCCCGGTGCACGGCGGTACGGGCCGCCGATCGGGGTCGGCCTCGTGGCCGTGGGCGCGCGGTCGGTGTCGTGGGCGCGGGTGGTCCGGTCAGCCGGCGGCGGTGAACAGGCCCCGGCCGGCCTTGCCCGCGCGGCCCGCCTTGACCAGGCCCTCGGCGGAGGTGCGGACGCTCTCCAGGCGGCTCTTCGTGGGCTCCTCGCCCAGGGCTTCGGTGAGTCGGCGCACGTTCATCGGCTGCCCGCTCGCGCTCAGCAGCGCCGCGATCTCGTCGCGCAGGTGCGTGCGGACCCGACGTTCGGCGGCCGGTGCGGGGGCGGCGGCCTTCGGGGCGCGGGCGGCCTTCCGGCGCGGGCCCGCCGGTGCCGGGGCGGCGGCCTTGGGGCGGGGCGCGGCCTTGCGCCGGCGCGGCGCGGGGGTGGTGCGCTTGGTCTCGGCCGCGGCCTTGGGCGCGGCCTTGGCCGCGGGTGCCGGGTCCGGAGCGGCGGCGGGCGGCGCGGACTTCTGTTCCCTGCGGGGCTGCGGTACGGGCGCGACGAGGGGGCGGATCAACGTCAGGTGTGCGACCGCGTTGCGGCGGGCCTCGAGTTGTCGCTCCACCTCGGCCAGTTCCGTCTCCAACTCCTCGCGACGATGGGCCAGTTCATCGGCCTCCCGTTCCAGCGACACACGCAGTTCCTCAACCGACGACGCCATCCGGCGACTCCTTCGCTCGACGTGCCCGGTGCGCGGAATACCCACACCCGGGATGCCGACATGATCGCGCGTCGGAGTGCGCCGTGTGTGGGAAAGCCCGGTTTCCCCTACGAATGATGCTTTCGTGCTGTTGGATCGAGGAGGCCGAACGCCGGTCGGCGGTGTCGGTCGCCGGGCGTCAGGCCTTGTCCGGATCGGGGCCGAGTCGGGCGCGCACGTGGGCCGGCAGCACGCGGGCGTGCTCGGTGAGCGTGTCGAGGAACGCGGTGGTCAACGGATCCGGCCGGGGGCGGGTGTACGCGGCGAGGGCACGGCGCACGGGCGGGTCGGGGCGCAGCAGTCGGCCGGGAAAGTGCGGCGGGATGACGTTCGCGGGCACCAGGGTGGGACCGAGGCCGGCCGCGGCGAGCAGGGGCGCGGCGGCGGTCTGTTCGGTACGTACGGCGGTGTTCGGCCGGAACCCGGCGGCGGCGCAGGCACGATCCAGCACGTCGGCAAGGCCGTTGCCCGCCGCGTAGTGCACCCAACTGCGCTCGGCCAGCGTGTCGATCCGGACCCGCGTCGCGCCGTCGGCGGCGGCCGGATCGTCGGCCGGGACCACCACGACGAACTCCTCGACGCCCAGGTCGCGCAGCGGTCCGTCCCAGCGCGGTGGGGGAGGGCCGACGGCGAGGTCGGCGCGTCCGGCGGTCATGGTCTCGTGCAGTTCGCCGGCGTGCCGGTGGTCCACCAGGCTCACCCGGATCTCGGGGTGGGTGCGGCGCCACCGGTGCAGGACGGGCGGGAGCACGCCGAGGCTGACCGAGTACACCGAGGCGAGGTGCAGTTCGCCGGTCTCCAGACCGGCCACGCGGCGGGCGGCCGAGCGGGCCCGGGCTGCGTCGGCGAGCGCGGCACGGGCGTACGGCAACATCGCGCGGCCCATCGGGGTGGGCCGGACCGAGCGGGGGAGCCGCTCCAGGAGCGGGCCTCCGCTGTCCCGCTCCAGGGCCTGGACCTGGTGCGAGAGCGCGGGTTGGGAGACGTGCAGCAGCTCGGCGGCGCGGGTGAAGGACCCGGCGTCGACGACGGTCACCAGGTATTCCAACTGCCGCAACGTCGCCATAGACACAGTTTATGGCAGGGATAGAAAGTATGCCTTGGACGCATGGGTGGGATGTGCCGCAGAGTCGAGATACAAGGCCGTATGCACCCGAAATACGGCATGAGCAACGAAGGTGCCACCCATGTCTGTCACGCCCGACCTCTCCCGGACCGCCGCGCACACCCCCGCCCCGACCCTCGAAGGGCGGCGGATCGTCGTCGTCGGGGCCGGATCCGGCATGGGCCGGGCCCTGGCCGCGCAGGTGTCGGCCGCCGGGGCCGAAACGATCCTCGCCGGCCCGGACCCGGCCCGGCTGCGGGAGACGGCGGACACCCTGCCCGGGCCGGCCGCGGTCCTGGCCCTCGACCTCGCCGACGAGGACTCGATCGCCGCGTTCGCCGCCGAGGTCGGGAGCTTCGACGACCTGGTCTCGACTGCGGCGATGCCCGCCAACGGTCCGGTCGTCGACCTCGAACTCGCTTCCGTGGAACGCGCGTTCGCGGCCAAGGTGATCGGGCCGATGTTGCTCGCCAAGCACCTGGCCGGCCGGATGCGCGAGGGCGGCTCGTTCACCTTCTTCTCCGGTGTGGCCGCGTGGCGGCCCGCGCCCGGGCGGGTGGTGATGGCCACCACCAACGGCGCACTGGCCTTCCTGGTCCAGGCGCTCGCGGTGGAACTGGCCCCGCTGCGGGTCAACGCCGTCTCGCCCGGCATCGTCGATTCCGGCGCCTGGGACGGCATGGGCGCCGACAAGGAGGCGTTCCTGCGTCAGGTCGCCGAGCGCAACCCGGCGCGCCGGGTCGGTACGCCCGACGACGTGGTCCGGGCGGTCCTGTTCGCGCTCACCAGCCCGTACGTGACCGGTACGGTTCTGCACGTCGACGGGGGTGGGCGTCTCGCCTGACGTCCGGGCTGCGGGCTGCGGGCTGCGGTCTCCGGGCTCCGTGCTCGGGGTGAGCGGCGGGCGGGCCGCGTCGGGCCCGTGTGGCAGGCGCGCCCGTCCGGCAGGATTGGGCCGGATGACGACCAACGGCCCGTGGAGTACCCACGCCCTCGAATTCCGACCCGACACGGTGGTCAAGACGTTTCGCGCCGGAGCGCACGACAACCACCGGCGGGAATGGACCGCGCTGACCCTGCTGCACCGCTTCGCGCCCGACCTGGCCCCGCGCCCGGTGAGCCGGGATCCTCGACCGTCGTGCCCGGTCGTGGTGATGTCCCGGCTGCCGGGGGTCGCGCTGCGCGGCATGAGCGTGCGGGACGAGCGTGTCGACGCATTGGCCACGACGTTGAACACGCTGTACGCGGCCGTCCCGGACGAGGTCGTCCGCGAACTCCCGGTCCGGCCGGGGCAGCAGGACCCGATCATCGCCCGGATCGACGAGTGGGCGGGGTGGGGGATCGACACCACACGCTCGGTCGGTCGGGCCCTCGCGGCGGGCGTGCACTGGCTGAATCGTGGTGGTGGTCGGCGGGCTCTCGGTCGCGGGCAGGTGCCCGCCGTCTTCGGCCCCGGGGACGGGAATCTCGCCAACTACCTGGAGGATCCCGGGGATTGCCCGGAAACCGGAGCGCGCGGGACACGGGCGCGGATCCGGGTCGTGGACTTCGAGGAGTCCGGGCGCAGCGACCGGGCCTTCGAACTCGCGGAGATCACCGAACACGTATCGAGCTGGGTGGACACGTCCCTGGACGTGCGTCGACTGCTCGATCGGGTCGACCTCACCCCGGCGGAGGCCGCGCGCGTGCCGGACTGCCGACGCCTGCTCGCCCTCGTCTGGCTGTTCCTGCTGTCGATGGAGGACCCGGAGAACCCCCGGAATCCGCCGGGGACCGCCGAGCGCCAGGCCGCCCGCCTCACCGAACTCTTCGGCTGAGCAAGGGCGTCGAGGTGCACTCCGCCGGTTTGGGACGGCCGGCGGCATGCCCCGACTCGGCGCGTAGCCGGTCCCGAGTCGGGGAAACATCGGGACGCCCTCGCCCGGTGCCCCGAGCAGACCGTCCCCGACCCGGTCGCGACGCCCCGGCGAGAGCACGCAGCAAGTCACCGTCACCGTCCGACGATCGCCTGCGAGGTGCCCCGTGTCCGGGACCAGTGCAATCCCCCTGCCCAGCGTCCGCCCCGAGGGACGTCCCTTCGACCCACCCGACGTCTTCCACCGACTGCGTGCCGAAGAGCCCCTGCGCAAAGTGTCGTTACCCGACGGCAGCGCGCTGTGGTTGGTCAGCCGGGACCGGGACGTACGCCGCGTCCTGGTCGACCGTCGGTTCGGTACCGCCCGCACGCCCGACCTGCTGCGCCCGACCGGCCCGGACCTGGAGGCGCGACGGGTGGGAAACCTGCTACGCCTCGACCCACCCGAACACACCCGGGTCCGCCGACTGCTCGTCGACGCGTTCACCCCGAGCCGAATACGCGGGATGCGCGCCGACCTCGAACGCACCGTGTCCGACGCCCTGGACGCCCTGGAACGTATGCGACCCCCGGTGGACCTCGTCGCCCACTTCACGCTCCCCGTCCCGTCCCTGGCGATCTGCGCACTGCTCGGCGTGCCCTACGCCGACCGCGAGGGATTCCAACGCCGCACCACCACCCTGCTCGACTTCGCCCGCCCCACCGAGCAGGTGGCCGCGGCGGCGGCCGAGGCGCACGCGTACATGGCCGACCTCGTCGCCCGGGAGCGCAAGCGGCCGGGCGACGGACTGCTCGGCAGCCTCGTCCGGGACCACGCCGACACCCTCACCGACGCCGAACTCATCGGCCTGGCCAACCACTTGCTGGAGGCCGGACACGAAACCGTGGCCGCGACGCTGGGCCTGGGCACCTTCCTGCTCCTTCAAGAACCCGAAGCGGCCGACCGGCTGCGCGACACCGGGGACCCGGCCGCCGTCGCCGACGCGATGGAGGAACTGCTGCGATATCTCAGCGTCATTCCCTACGGCCTGCCCCGAACGGCCCTGACGGACGTGGTGATCGGGGACCATACGATCGCCGCCGGCGATCACGTCGTGGTCTCGCTGGCATCCGCGAACCGGGACGAGGCCGTGCACGACCGACCGGACCGCTTCGACCCCGACCGCCGGCCCACCCCGCACCTCGCCTTCGGACACGGCACCCACCACTGCCTGGGAGCCCAACTCGCCCGCCTGCAACTGGGCATCGCCATCCCCGCGCTGCTGCGCCGATTTCCCACCCTGAGCTGCGCCGTGCCGCCGGAGCGGGTGCGGCTGCGGGCGTCGTCGGCGGTGTATGGGGTCGCCGAACTGCCGGTCACCTGGTGAGCGGCCGGCGGTCGGTCGCGGCCGGGCGACGGCGGTACAGCGCCACGCAGTGGCGGGCCAGTGCGACGGTGGCAAGCAGCGCCACCAGGGCACACACCCCCCGCCAGCCGGCCCGCCCGTACACCCGGACGCCGAGCCAGGAACCCGCGCTGCCGCCGAGGTAGGCGCACGTCATGTAGGCCGTGTTGAGTCGGCCGCGGGCGTCGGGGCGCAGCGCGAACACCCGGGCCTGGTTGGCGACCATCCCGCACTGCATCGCCACGTCGAGCAGCAGCGTGCCGGCGACCAGGGCGGTCAGGCCCCAGGCGCCGCCCCGGGCGCCCGGGACCAGGACGGCGGCGGAGACGAGCACGCCGAGCAGGCAGATCAGGGTGACCGGATCCGACCCGCGCCGATCCACCAGGCGCCCGGCGAGTGGGGTGCAGACCATGGTCGCCGCGCCGACCAGGGCGAGCAGCCCCACCGCCTGGGCGCCGAGGTGGTAGGCGGGACCGGTGAGCAGGAGCGTCAGGCAGGTCCACACGGCGGAGAACCCGGCGAAGACGGTCGCCTGGTACAGGCAGGAGCGGCGCAGTTCCGGCTCGGCCCGCAGCAGTCGCAGCGGCTCGGCGAGCAGTGCGGGGTACGCCTGGCGCGAGGTGGGCTCGGTCTCGGGCAGGGCCCGGGCGAGCGCGGCGGCGAGCAGCGCGACCACGCCCGCCGCCACCAGGTACGGCGCGCGCCAGCCCAGCCCCTCGCCGAGTGCGCCGCTGAACGTGCGGGCGAGCAGCATGCCGCCGATCGAGCCGCTGAGCAGGGTGCCCATCATCGTGGCGCGATGTTCGGCGGCGACCAGTCCGGCCGCCAGCGGGCCGACGATCTGCGCGGCCACGGTGGTGGCGCCGATCACGACCCCGGCGGCGACGAGCACACTCAGACCGGGCGCGCAGCCCGCGAGGAGCAGTCCGGTGGCGGTCACGGAGAGCAGGGTGACCAGGAACGCACGGTTCGGCAGGCGGTCGCCGAGCGGTACGAGCAGGAAGATCCCGAGCGTGTAGCCGATCTGCGTCGCGGTCACCACCAGGGCGGTGGTGTCGGGCGATTCGTGCAGGCCGGCGGCGATCAGCGGGACGATCGCCTGCGGGAAGTAGATGTTGCCCACGCCGACCGCGCAGGTCAGTGCCAGGATCAGGACCAGCCGACGGGGCATTCCCGGCCCGTCGGGCCGCGCGGGAGAAGCGGGATCCGGCGGGAGGCGGACCCCGCTCGGGGGCCCGGGCGAGGTGTCGTTGCCCGTGTCTGTCATATCCGGTAGTCCACGGCACCGCCGCGCCGGCGCCAATGGATGTAGCGTGGAGCTTGATGATCAGCTACGAACTCGGCGTCGAGGACCTCGCCGACACACGGTTCGCCCTCTCCCCGCTGCACGAAACCGTGTGCAGCCTGCGGGTGTTGCGCGAGCCGGGATTGTCCGCGTTGTTGCTGCCGTGGCGCAGGTCGGTGGTCGACCGACTGGACGGGCTCGACACCGACCTCCTGCTGTCCCTCGTCGCGGTCCGGCGCACCCTCCCCGACTACCTGACCCCGCGACCCGGCACCTTCGCGCCGAGCTTCGCCGAGGAACTGGCCGCCGTTCGACGCACCTCCCCGGATCTGGTCCGCCGCGACCTGATCGACACACACGCCCCGGAGCCGGTCCCCGCCCCGCTGCGGGAGGTGGCCGGGGACGACGAAGCGGTGGCCGCGCTACGCGATCGCATCTGCGAACTGCTGGGGCGCTACTGGGAGATCGCCATCCGGCCGACGTGGCCGCGGATCCGGCTCCTGCTCGAAGCCGACATGACCTACCGCGCGCGGCAACTGGCCCTGGGCGGCGCGCGGTCGTTGTTCGCCGACATGCACCCGAACCTGCGCTGGGACAACGGCGTGTTGTACATCGACAAGATGATCGGCCGGCACCACGTGGCGGCGGCCGGTCGGGGACTGCTCCTCGTACCTTCGGTGTTCGCGCACAAACCCGCGCCGCCGCTCAGTGCGGAGGAACCGCCGATGCTGATGTATCCCAGTCGCGGCGTGGCCACCTTGTGGATCCGGGAGCCCGTCCCCGACGCCGGCGCCCTGGCCTGTCTCGTCGGCGCCGCCAAGGCCGAACTGCTCGTCCTCCTCGCCGAGCCGATGGCCGGCGTCGAGATCGCCGACCGACTCGACGTCACGCCGAGCGCGGTGTCCCAACACCTGCGCGTCCTGCACGCCACAGGCTTGGTGACCCGCAGCCGGGCCGGCCGCCGGGTGCTCTATCACCGGAGCACGCTGGGCGACCGGCTGGCCGACGGGCGGCCGGCGGACTGACCCAAAGCGACCGGATTCGGCCGCCGAGTGTTCAGCCGCCGAGGGTACGGCCGCCCAGTGTGCCGAAGCCCGCCTCGACGGCGGCGAGCCCGGCGCGGACATGGGGCGGTTCGGTGGGGGCGGGATCCGCGAGCGCGGCCTCCTGTTCGGCGATCGTGTCGCCGTACAGCCCCCATCGTCGGGATCGGCGTCACGACGGCGGAGGGCGCTTCCCGTGCGGGCCGGGGGATGGCGTGGGGCCGCTCCCGCCGTTGCCTCGACGGGGGGTGGCGGATCGGTTACCGTGCGGGTTTTCGGTGACTACGCGACGCCGATGGCGCCGAGGGCGTACTCGACCGCCCTGGCGAGTTCGTCCGCGGTCACCGGGCGGGCGACGAAGCCGTCGTGGTCGTCGAGTTCGTCGACCCGCTGGTCGGCCACGTCGAGGGCGAGATGTTCGGCGAACTCCGCGACCGCCCCGGCGTCGCCGTCGAAGTCGGCGGCCCGGTCGGTGGGCGCGTCGAAGAGTACGCCGATCCACAGATCCGGATCGCGCAGCACCAGCATCTCGCCCAGATGCACCCCGCACCCGGGCGGACCGTCCTCGTCGCCGACGGCCGGAGAGCGGCCCAGCATCGGCACGCCGCGCTCGTCGGTCGGGCCGCCGCACGCGTGCGCCGACGCGGCGCCCAGCGGACAGCGCCGGCCGTGCTCCTGATCCTCGATGTGCGTGCCGCGTGCCATCACCGCTCCTGTCCACGACTGCCGCCGATGCCGATCGCGACCGATGCCGCGCGCGCCGTATGTCCGCGCGCCCACCGCCTCGCCACGCCGCCGAGTCCAACACGGGGGACGACCGACTCGGAGGCAAACGCGCCGTACCGGACCACGGCATGCCACGAATGCCGTAATCCGACCGTCCGGCGACCCTGCCCGCCCGACGGTGACCGATCGTCACGCGATGTGCGGCCGATACCGGCGCTGCGGGGTTCGGTCGCGCGAGGGTGTCGCGGAAGGGGCACACTCGGACACGTGGTACTGCGACGGCGTCTCGCGGAGTTCCGGCACCCATGGCAAACGGCCCATGCACTGCCGGTACTCACCGTCGCACTGATCGTGGTGATCACGGTCGTGGACCTGATCTCCTCACCCGACGTGCACCTCGGTCCGCTCCTGGGCGTGGCGCCCGCGCTGGCCGCCTCGTTCGCCGGGCCGCGGCTGACCGCCGGGATCGGGGCCGCCGCCGTCGGCGCCCAAATGCTCATCGCCACGCTGCGCGGCGGCCTGGTCACCCGCAACCACCTCATGCAGGTCATCGCCGTCGCCATGATCTCCGTACTGGTGTGGTATCTGTGTCTGCGCCGCGAACAGCGCCGACGCGAGGTGGTCCGGCTGCGTTCGGTCGCCGAGGCCGCGCAGCGGGTCCTGCTTCGGCCGCTGCCGCGTCGGGTCGGCTCGTTGCGGATCGCGTCGTTCTATCTGGCCGCCGACGACGAGGCGCAGATCGGCGGCGACCTGTACGCGCTCGCCCGCACCGACGCCGGGGTCCGCCTGATCATCGGCGACGTCCGCGGCAAAGGACTGGCCGCCATCGGTGACGCCGCGCAACTGCTCGGCGCGTTCCGTGAGGGTGCCCATCGGTTCGCCGCGCTGCCCGAGCTGGCCGCCGCGCTGGAGGAGAGCATCTGCCGCTACCTGGCCGAGTTGTCCCCGACCGACACGGACGCGGACGAGCGTTTCATCACCGGCATCGTCGCGGACCTGCGCGAGCACGACGGCGTGGGCGCGCTGACCACCTTCGGACACCCGCCCCCGCTGGTTCTGCACGACGGCCGGGTGCACACCCTCGACGCGCGGCGGCCCGCACCCCCGCTGGGCCTGTGCCAGGGCATCGACGCCGCCGACTACGTGGTCGACACCTTCACGCTCCGCGCTGGGGACATCCTGATGTTGTACACCGACGGTGTGATCGAGGCCCGGGCGCCCGACGGTACGTTCTATCCCCTGACCGAACGTGTCGCAGGGTGGAGCGACCTCGGCCCCGAGGGGCTGCTCGACCACCTCCGGCACGACCTGCCGGCGTACGTCGGCGGCCGGCTCGCGGACGACGCCGCCGTGGTCGCGATCGAACGCACCCCCACGCCGCTGCCGGGCCGGCACCGCTACGGGGCGGTGGCCGTGTCGAAGGTGGCGCGGTAGGCGCTGGGGGGTACGCCGAGGCGGCGTTTGAAGAGGGTGCGCAGGTTGGCGGGGGTGCCGAGGCCGGATCGGCGGGCCACGGCGGCCATGGACAGGTCGGAGTCCTCGAGGAGTTCGCGGGCCCGGTCGACGCGCGCGTCGGACAACCACTGCATGGGCGGCAGTCCGGTCTCCTCGTGGAAGCGGCGGATGAGGGTGCGCCGGGACAGCCGGGCCCGTCGGGCCAGCACGTCGACGGTCAGCGGTTCGTCCAGGTGGCGCAGCGCCCAGGCGCGCAACTCGTCGAGCCCGCCGCCGCGTTCGGGCGGGGTGGGGTGGGCGATGTACTGCGCCTGGCCGCCCGCGCGATGCGGGGCGGCGACCAGGGCGCGGGCCCGCTGATTGGCGATCGTGGCGCCGAGGTCGGCGCGGATGATGTGCAGGCACAGGTCGATGCCCGCGGCCACGCCCGCCGAGGTCAGCACGTTGCCCTCGTCGACGTAGAGCACCTGCGGTTCGATGCGCACCGACGGGTATCGGTGGGCCAGTTCGGCGGCGCGTTGCCAGTGGGTGGTGGCACGACGGCCGTCCAGCAGTCCCGCGCCGGCCAGGACGAACGCGCCGGTGCAGATCGACACCATGCGGGCGCCTCGGGCGGCGGCCTCGGCGAGGGCGGTGCGCAGTCGCGGCGACGGGGGGTCGGGCGGGACCAGGCCGGGCACGACGATCGTGTCGGCGTCGGTGAGGGCGTCCAGACCGCGGTCGACGAGCAGCGACGGGCCGCCGTGGAGCGGGACGGGGCCGGGGCGCTCGGTGCAGACGGTGACCCGGTACGGGCTTCCCTCCCAGTCGCCGAACGCCTGGATCGGGATGCCGAAGTCCAGGGCCAGGACCCCGGGTTGGGCCAGGACGACGACGTGGTGGGGCGGGCGTGGCACCGGGGCGTCGGCCCCGGTACGGGCTGCGGCGGGCATGGCACGATACTATCGATGAATGGCAATCGTGCCACTGCCTCGGGCACCGATCCGCGGATTACCGTCGGGGCATGGACACAATCGCCGCCGTTCCCACCACGCCCCTGGCCCACCGGACGATCGAGTACGTGCGGGCCCGCACGTCGCGGCCGACCGCGGAGCACAGTTTCCGCAGCTACCGGTTCGCCGTGTTGCAGGCCGCGTACGACAGGCTGCGACCCGGCGCGGACTTCGACCCCGACCTGCTGTTCTCGGCCTGCGCGCTGCACGACCTCGGGACGTCGCCCGACGCGGAGGGCCGGCAACGATTCGAGGTCGAAGGGGCCGACATGGCCGCGGCGTTCCTGACCGAGGGCGGGGTGGCCGCCGCCGACGTCGACCGGGTCTGGGAGGCCATCGCGCTGCACACCTCGGCCGGGATCGCCGAGCGCCGCGGCACGCTGACGTACCTGACCCGCAGGGGCATCGCCATCGACTTCGGCGTGGACACCGAATGCGTCGACGACGCCCAGGCCCGGGCGATCCACGCCGAACACCCCCGGCTACGGATGGCCGAGACCCTGACCGGGGAAATCGTCCGCCACGCCCGCCGGAATCCGCAGAACGCCCCCCGCTACAGCCTCCCCGGCGAACTGCTCCGCGAACGGGGTGAGGACGGGACGGGCCGCACCGGGATGGAGGCGGGGGCGGCGGCTTCGCGCTGGGGCGCGTGAGCGGGTCGTCCCGGGTATGGGGTGCGCTGCGGGTGCGGGGCGGCGGGCGGGAAAACGGTTGAGGGGTGTCGTGGGTGGGCGGTCGGATGGTCGGTGATGAACACAGGACAGATGCACTCCGGTATGCACCCCGTCGACGGCGACCTCGTGTGGCGGCTGGTTGCCGGGCAGTTCCCCCGATGGGCGGGACTGCCGGTGGAGCGGTTCCCGTCGGGTGGCACGGTGAACGCGATGTACCGACTGGGTGCGGACATGGTCGTGCGGTTGCCGCTGGTGCGCGGCGGGGTCGCGGACGTCACGCTGGAGCGGGAGTGGTTGCCGCGCCTCGCCGGGCTGCTGCCGACGGCCGTGCCGGAGGTGCTGGGCGCGGGGGAGCCGGCCGACGGGTACCCCTGGCCGTGGTCGGTGTACCGGTGGCTGGCGGGGGAGAACCCGGAGCCGGGGGCACTGCGGGCACCCGCGCGACTGGCCGAGGACCTGGCCGGGTTCGTGGCGACGATGCGCGGGGTCCGGTTGCCGGGAGCGCCGAAGGCCCATCGGGGCGGACCGCTCGCCGCGCTGGACGCCTCGACCCGGTCGGCGATCGAGGAACTGCGCGCGATCCCGGCGGAGGGCGTCGACTGCGATGCCGCGATCGCGGTATGGGAGGACGGACTGCGGGCCGACGTGGGGCGGGACGAGCCGCCGGTGTGGCTCCACGCCGACCTGATGCCGGGCAACCTGCTGGTGGACGGCGCCGGGCGGTTGACCGCGGTGATCGACTTCGGGTGTGTGGGGCTGGGCGACCCGGCCTGCGACCTGTTCCCGGCCTGGAACCTGCTGCCCGCCGGCGCGCGGCGGACCTTCCGCGACGCCCTCGGCGTCGACGACGCGACCTGGCTCCGGGGCCGGGCCCGCACGCTGTCGCAGGCCGTGATCGCCCTCCCGTACTACCGCGAAACCAACCGGGCGATGACCACCAGCGCCCGCCACGTTCTGGCGGCGGTGCTGGGCGAACGGGACGCTTGATCCACGCGGTTGTCTTCGCCTTCGATCCACGCCGTTGCCTGTGGCCTTGCTCTACACGGTTGCCTGCGGCTTCGCTCTACGCGGTTGCCTTCGCCTTGAGGGTGGCGATGTGGTCGAGGAGGCGAGGATCCGCACGGAACCATTCGCCGCGGAGGCGGAGGTCCTGGAACGCGGCGTGCAGACGGCGTTCGTCGGCGATCGAGCCGGGTTCGGTGTGCAGGACCTCGCCCGGGGCGGACTGGGCCAGTCGCCGGCGCAGGTCGGTCGTGAAGCCGATCTTGATCCGTCGATCGGTGCGGACGAAGTAGACGAGCCCCTCGCCGAGCATGGTGACCTCGGTGGGTTGTCGGCGCGGGCGCCGGCCGGAGGGAGTCTCCTCCTCGTCGTCGCCGGGTAGGCCGTCATGGGCGAACTCGCAGGTGGCGGCCACGTGTTCGGCGCACAGCGGAACCGGGGCGTCGGGGAGGGCCGGTGCACGGCACCCGCCGTCGGGGCGGGGCGCGATGCACAGGCCGGTGGCGTCGCTGATGATGACCTCCTCGGCAGGCCGACCATTCCCGGGTCGTCGACACGACTCCGGGAACCCCCATGTTTCCATCCCGGTCCGACACCCCGACGCCGGGGACGGCGGTGTCGGCACCGTGCTGCCGACCCCCGTCACCCGTGGACTCCCCTGGAGGATCAGGAAGTTGGTCCGATCGTCACCACGTGGGCCCAGTCGGGTGGCAGGTCCGGAGTGTACTCGGGGTTGTCCTCGTTCACGGAATAGCCGTGGACGCGGGGGAACAGGCCCACCACCGTGCGACAGGACGGGCGGGCACTGGGCCAGGGCGTCTGACCGTCCGTCAACACCACGACGACGTCGGGGCGAGGGCTGCGGCGCAGGGCCTTGGCGAACCCCGAGCGCAGGTCCGTACCGCCGCCGCCGAGCAGCGTGATGCCCTCGCCGTCGCACAGCGGTTGCACGATCCGGGCCGCCGCGTCGCACGACACCACGGTGACCAGGTCGCGCCGGCCGCCCACGGCGCGGGAGATGGCGGCCACTTCGAGGAGGGCGCTGCCCAGTTCGGCGTCGCTCACCGACGCGGACGTATCGACCACCACGGCCACCCGAGGCGGCTTGCGACGCAGGCTCGGCAACACGACGCCGGGCACGCCGGCCGAACGGCGGGCCGGCCGGCCGTACGTGTAGTCGTCGGCACCGCCGGCTCCGGCCACCGCCGAGCGCACCGCCGCGCCCAGCAACTGCCGCCACGGCTGCGGCGGATGGAACACCTCCTCGGCCCACCGCCGCCACGACTTCGAGGCATGCCCGGGCCGGCCCCTGATGCCCTGCGCCACCCGGTACCGGACCGCGTCCCGTTCGTGCTCGCTCAGGCCGTGCGCGCCGTCCGGCCCCAGATCCCACTCCCGATCCAACCCGTCGGCGCCGCTGCCGCAGTCCAGCCACGCCAGGTCCTGCGTGACCAGTCCCATCACGATCTCGCGCAGGTAGGTCTCCATCAACTCGCCATTGGACATTCCGAACAAGCCCGGTAGCACGGCGCCTTCGGGCTGGGGCAGTCCGTCGTCGAACGCGTCGTCGTTGATCTCGCAGTCGGCGGCGAGGTTCATCCGCAATCGGTCACCGCGGCCGGTCAATCCGCGCTCGTACGCCACCCGGTCGCTGCGCCCGTGGTGGTCGCGAAGCAGGTGCGACACCTCGTGCACCCATACGGAGGCCAGTTCCTCCTCGGGGGTTCGGGCCACGAACGCCGGTGAGACGTAGCATCGCCAGTGCCGGTCGACGGCCATCGTCGACACGGCCCGCGACTCGACCACGTGCAGCGCGTACAGGGCGGTGGCCAGGTACGGGCGGGCGCGGGCGGCGTACAGGCGGGCCGCGTAGAGCTTGTCCAGGTCGAGGGCTCCCGGCGCGTCGGCGATCATCGGCCGGCCCGTGCGGTCACCGCGGTTCGGGCCGCCGCCCGGTCCGCGCGCCGGGACAGCGACACGGCTCCGGCCAGCCGCTCGATCGATGCCGGCACCTCCCAGTCCTGGTCGCGCAGCGAGGCGAGGGTGGTGGCGGGGACGACCACCAGGTCCGGGGCGCCGGTGTCGAGTGCGCGGACCAGGATCGCCCAGGCCGCGTCCCATCGGGGCTTGTCCGGGCGGTTGCGGACCGCCTCGACGACGCCGTCGAGTACGGCCTGACGCAGGTCTCCGCGCTCGGGCAGGATCGCGCGGGTCGGGTCGGCGAGCAGGTCCTCGGGGTCCGGGAGGTCCATCCGGTCCAGGGCGGCCAGCAGTTCGAGCCCCGGGCCGTCCCCGACGGTGCCCCTGACCAGCAGGGACACCACCTCGCGGGAGGACCCGGCGGCGGTGGCGAAGGCGATCAGCGACACCGTCATGTCCCAGCTGCGCGGCGACGGCCAGGCGCCGCCGCGACGGGTTTCCGTGGTGGGAAGGAGGTGGACGAGCTTGGGGCGGCCGGCGAGCAGGCCGCAGACCGCCCGGCGGGCGAAGGCCACGGCCTCGGCGAGTCGGGTCGGGTCCAGGACGGGCAGGGTGGCATGCGGCCAGGTGCCGCCGAGGCCGCGCACCACGACGTCGTGGTCGTGTACCCATTGGAGGTGTACGAAGCGGTTCGCCATCGGCGGGCTCAGCTCCCAGCCGTCGGCGGCCGACCCGCGCGGGTTGGCGGCGGCCACGATCCGGATGCCGGGCGGCAGTTGCAGGGCGCCGACCCGGCGTTCGAGGACGAGCCGGAGCAGGGCGGCCTGTACGGCCGGCGGCGCGGTGGACAACTCGTCCAGGAACAGCAGTCCGCGTCCGGCGCGCACGAGGCGAACGGCCCACTCCGGCGGGGCCATCGGTACACCGTTGGTCGCCGGATCGTCGCCGACGATGGGCAGGCCGGAGAAGTCCGAGGGTTCGTGCACGCTGGCGATCACGGTGGTGAGCGGCAGGTCCAGGGTCTCGGCGAGTTGGGTGAGCGCGGCGGTCTTGCCGATCCCGGGTTCACCCCACAGCAGTACGGGCAGGTCGGCGGCCACGGCCAGGGTCAGGGCCTCCAGTTGGGTATCGGGGCGGGGCTCGGTGGCGGTGTCCCGCAGGAGAGCCAACAACTCTGCGGCCACGTCGAGTTGGGGCGTGCTGCGCGGTGCGGTGGTGGTGAGTGGGGTGGGTGTGGGCATGGGTGATCACCTTTTGGGTTCGGTGGGGGAGCTTCGGGCGCGCGAAGGTGCGCACGCCGAAGTGCGCACGCAAGCGCGCGGCGAAGTGCCTGCGGCGGCGCGCCCGGCAGCGCACACGTGTGTGCGTCGGCTCGAAGTCCCCGGGTTGGTCGGCGGGTTCGCCTCAGTGCGGGTACATGTTGCCCGGATGGGCGCGGCGGGTGTGTGGGGGACGTGGACGGTTTCGGAGCGGGATGCGGTCGGGCGCCGGTCCGCCCAGGCCCGCTCGGAACAACCCGTGGGTGATCAACCGTTCGGCGGCGTCTTCCAGTTCGTCGCGGAGGAGGCCGCCGCGCGGTAGTGCGTCGGGGCCGAGCAGGCTCTCGACGACGGCGAGTGCGCCGGCGATGTCGCCGTGGTCCAGACGTTCGCGGACGCCCGCGATGCAGTCCGGGCGGCGGTGTGCCGCGTCGATGGCCTGGAGGCAGGGCAGCGGGGTGCCGGTCAGTGCGTGCAGCAGTTCCTCGCGACGGATCTCGTCCGGATCGTGGTCGAGTGGTGCGAGTACGCCGTCGACCAGGCCGATGCGGTGGCGAGCGCCCCGGCATTCCACGATGTCGGGTCGTCCCGAGACGTGGTCCGCGAGGACGGGTGCCGCGCCCGCGACATGGCCCGGTACCAATGCCGCGGCGACCAGCGGGTGCAGCCGATCGGGTCCGATCAGGCCGGCGCGCAGCAGTTCCAGGTCGGGCGGTATCCAGGTGGCCGCGTCGGGCAGGACCGGCAGCCCGGTGATGTCGCCGCCGGCGGGTCGCGGTTCGACGACCGCGATCCGTACCGTCGACGGCCCGGGACCGTCGTCGTCCGCGACCACGTGCAGGACCAGCCGGCGACGGCCCCCGCAGCGCACCGCGACCGAGCCGGTGCCGGTGGGTCGCCCCTCGGCCCGGAGCAGGATCGCGGCCTCGGCGGCCCATCGGTCGACGGCGCACTCGGCCGGGACCGGTCCCGGCCAAGTCGGATCCGGGCCCGAACCGCCGTCGCAGGGCGGCCGGTCGGCCCCGGAACGGATCCACAGCTCGTCGCTGCGGCGGGCGTCCCAGAGATGTCGGTGCAGGTCCAGACGGAACCGTCGATGGGGATGGCGGTGCGGATGGTGACGGAAGCCGGCGACGTCGCGGTGCGATCCGTCCCACAGGGCGAGGGCGATGCGCTGACCGGCGTCCGCCCACGCGGGTGGGGTACGGGCCACCAGGTGCACCGGGCGCGTGCCGCCGGGCTCGCCGACGTCGTACTGCGCCAGGGACACGGTCAGACCCGGGCGCAGCAGCCCGTCAGGAGCGATTCTCGGCATGTGCCAGCGCAGCAGATCCGGTGCCAGACCACGCAGGTCGTTCCGGATCCGGGCGGCGAACTCCCCGCCACGCGTGCGGGCTTCGAAGCGGAGATCGATGTCGACGTCGACACCTGCGGCGGTGCAGGCGGCCTGCCAGTCACCGGCCAGCCGGCGAGCGGTCGCGGTCTCGATCATGGAGGGCGGCACGGCGAACTCGCGCACGCGCAGCCAGAGGGTGAGGCGGGAATCCCGATTCGCGATCGCGGTGAGCATCAGCACTCACCTTGCGCGGTGGGGACCCCCAATCCGTTTACGGAGTGAGTAGTCATCGGCAGGAGCCTAGCGCCCTCGACCGCGGAGGGCCAGGGACCCCCCTGGCTCACTGTGCGAAGGCTCGGCGGCTCGTCGAGAGTGGCGCGTAGGCTCCCCATATGGCGATCTTGGAGATGGAGACGGATGCGGGGCTGGCCGTACGGGCGGCGCGGGCGGGTTCGGCCGTGGTGCGCGGGATGTACGGGACGTCGCCGGAGCGGTTCGACAAGGGCGCCGGAGACTTCGCCACGGCCGCCGATCTGGACGCGGAACAGGCCATCCTGGACATCCTCCGCGACGCGCGGCCCGACGACGCGGTCACCGGCGAGGAGAGCGGCCACACCGGCACGGCCGGCGCGGAACGCCGGTGGCTGATCGATCCGTTGTGCGGCACGTTGAACTACGCCGTGGGCAACATGTTGGTCGCGGTGAACGTGGCCCTGCGGGTGGGTGCCGAGACCGTCGCGGCGGCCGTGGCGGATCCGTTCGCCGACGAGGTGTTCTGGACCGACGGTTCCGGGGCGTACCGTCAACTCGACGGCACAGACCGGGACTTGGTGCCGTCGTCCGGGTCGCGGCTGGTGGATGTGAACCTGGATCCGCCGTTCCCGAATGCGCCGTCGTTCCGCGCGGTCCGGCTCCTCGCCGACCCGGACTTCGTCGCGGGTTTCCGGCCGCGCGTGGTGTCCACCACCCTGGCCGTCGCGTGGGTGGCCGCCGGTCGCCGGGCCGCCTATGTCACCGACGGCGACCTGCGCGACAGCGTGCACTTCACCGCCGGCATCGCGCTGTGTGAGGCCTCCGGTTGCGTGGTGACGGACCTGTACGGCCGACCGCCGTACACCGGGGCGGCCGGCCTGATCGCCGCGGCCGACCGGGAAACCCACACCGCACTCCTGGGCATGATCCGGTAGGTGGGATCGGCCGGACACGCGTCACTCGCCCCGAGGCGCCGATGGGTCGGGGTCGGGGTCGGGGTCGGAAACAGGGTCGGAATCGGGGTCCGGTCGGCGGCTCGGCAGGCGCAGGTGTCGTCGTGTCGTCGTCGTCACCACGACCGCCATCAGGAGCGCGCCCGCCGCATGGGCGAGGGCGAGCATCATCCGGGAGTGCAGGAAACCCATCTCCGACCGGATCTGCCCGTCGAGTGGCCCGCTCCAGTCCGTGCCGACCAGGCCCAACAGCCGGGTGAGCGTGGTGAACACGAGTATCCCCACGGCCGACACCAGCACCGGGGCAGGGCCTATCCCGGCGTGTCCGGCGTCCCCCGCCCGCCGGTGCCCCGAGCGGCACAGGACGCCGAAGCCGCGCGAAGGGCCGTACCAGGCCGAGCGGTTCCGGGAGACCAGCACGGTCCACCACACGACCAGGGCGACCATCGTCACACTCGTGACGAACACCGCCGCGGCCGCCGCGTCGGTGGCGCCGTTCCCGCGCGGCACCATCCGCGCACCGGTCGATATTGCCTCCGGCTCGACCGACGTGTGCACACGCGACGCCAGGCAGGCCCGCCAGTCCCGATAGACGAAATACGCGTACACATCCGCGACTACCACCCCCAACGACGCCGCGCCCGCCGCGATCCCCGCACACCACAAACGCCCGGACGCAACGGGGGACACATCCGAATCCCCCACCCGGACCGCCAAGTTAGCCAAACCCACGGATCGACCGCCCACGGCCCGCCCCTCGCTCTGTAATTCCCGCGCCCCCCAAGAATGCTGACCCGGATGCCCCCCGACCAGCCCAAACCCACATCGGCCCGACCGACCGGCATCGCGGTCGACATGGGCACACATCCCGGCCGGGCGAGGGCCCGATTCGGGTGCTCAGGGTGGATTGGGCGTTGTGTGGGTGTGTGCGGGGCTTCACAGGGAGGTGGGGCGGCGTCAGACTGTCGCGATGAACTCGAATCCCTCCGACCCGGCCGCGGTGCGTGCGCGTGAGTCCGCGGAGGTGGTCGAGGCGCAGCGGCAGAGGGTGTCGAGGTCGTGGGCGTCGAGGCGGTTGCGACACGAGGTCGACCGGCCTGACGGGTCGTATCCGCATTCGTGAGCGGGGCACCGGGGACGTGTTCGACGAAGTGGCTCCGCCTGGGAGGCCGTTGCCGTGTGTTGGCCCACGCGCCGGCGGATCTGGGGCCGGCGGTGGTGGGAAACGCCTCCGACTTCGGCAAGTTCGAGGTGTGAGGCCCCGGGCCGCTCGGGGAGAGCGGCGCGGGGCGGTGGGCTATCCGTGGCGACGAGCCAGGCAGGCGACCCGGACGACTGACCCGCTGCGCGACGGCTACGCCGTCGGGTCGGGGCGCGAGTCGGCGTCCGGCTCGACGTGCGTGGCGTGTTGGAGGGCGTTGTCGATGGTGTCGGCCAGGGCGTGGAGTTGGTCGGCCCAGTCCGGGCGGGACATGGTCAGCGGCGCGATGCGGGCGCAGCCGGTCGTGGTGAGCACCGCGACCGTCTCGGCGGGGGTCAGGGGCACCGCGCCGATCACCGGTCCGGCCGGGCCGGCGTAGGGGTCCAGGTACGGCAGCAGGTCCCGGTCGACGCCGGGCCGGGCCAGACCGGGGCGGGGGTCCACCTCGGTCGGCCCGTACGGACGCAGCTCGGCGAGCGTGTGTTCGATGGCGCCGGCGAGGGCCCAGGCGGGGCCGCCCGGACGGCCCAGACCACACAGCCAGGCACCGGCCCGACCGCCCGCCGCGGTGATCCGCTCCAGGGCCGCGCGTTGCTCGGGGGAGATCTGCGGGTCCGTGGCGGGGTGGGAACCGTCGGGCGGCGAGGCGTGGTTGCTCATACCCCGTTGAACGAGCGACGGCCGAACACGATGCTGTGCACGCTGCGGACACCCGCGCCCACGCGCTACCGACGGGCCTGGGACAGGTGCACCTTGGCGTCGTCGTACGAGGCGTCGCCGGCCGCCGCGGCCGGGCCGTACACCAGGTGGAGCACGCCGGACCCGAACGCCTTCGACGAGATCAGCCGCAGCGGGATCGACCCCTCGCCCTCGGTGAACAGCCGCATGCCGGTGCGCACCGCGATCGGGTGCACGAACAGGTGCAACTCGTCCAGCAGCCCGGCGTCCAGCAACAGGCGCACGATCGAGACCGAGCCGCTGATCGAGATGTCCGCGCCCGGCTCGTCCTTGAGTGCGGTGACGGCGCTCACGACATCACCGCGCAACTGCTCGGAGTTGCGCCAGGTGAAGGTCAGCTCGCTGCGCGACACCACGATCTTGCGCGCGTCGCCGATCGCCTTCCCGAAGGCCGCGTCGTCGCCACCGGCCGTTTCCCGCTCGGGCCAGGCGCCGGCGAAGCTGTCGTACGTCTTGCGACCCAGCAGGAGGGTGTCGGACGTTTCGAGCAGCGCGCCGACGGCCGCACCCATCTCGTCGTCGAAGTAGGGGAAGTGCCACTGGTCGGGCGCCTCCACGACCCCGTCGAGCGAGATGAACAGGCCGGCGGTGATCTTCCTCATGATGTGCTCCAGGTGCTGCGGTCGGTGCGGTGTCGTTGTCATGGAGGTAGACGACGGCCGCCCGCGAAACTCATCGGTGCGGGTGCGACCCGATGGGAAACCGTTCGACGGATGTCACGGCCGGGCCGTCGGCAGGCTCCCGGAATCGTGCGCCGGCAGGCCGCCGCCCAGCTCGCGCAACGCCCGCTCGGACGCCGACCCCGGCTCGGCGGCGAACAGGTCGAGCCCCCGACACGCCGGCTCGTCCGGCAGCGCGACGAGTTCGCCGTGCAGGGTCGGCTCGCCCGCCGTCGGGTGGTGCAGGACGTACACCCGGTCCCGGCGAGATTCCGGCACTGGACGTCGAGGACTTCCTGCGCTGGACGCGGGGTACGCCGGGCATCACGGTTCCGGCGGCGCGGGTGCGCGGGCTGGTCGACTCGGCGGTGCGGCGGCCGGCGGGGGCGGCGGGGCTGCCCAGCGCCGATCGACCCGGCGTCGGCTGACTCGGCACGGCTGATCCGGCGTCCGACCCGGCGCACGCCGACGGCCGCCCGGGTCGGGGCGGCCGTCGGGGGTTCAGCGGGTGGGCGCGGCGAATTCGGGCTGGTCGAGCACCCGCAGCCAGCTTCCGTCGGGCTGGCGCCGGACCACCTGGGCCCGGGCGCCGGAGCCGTCCTTCGGCGGGGTCGAGGTGAGCGCGATGTCGCCGTTGATCAGCGTCGGCAGCGGTTCCTCGGGCTCGAAGTGGGGCCGGTCGGCCAGCACCTTGGCCCACAGCTCGCGGATGGCCTCCCGGCCCACGGTCGTGCTGCCCGGCGGGTAGGCCAGTACGGCGTCCTCCGCGTAGAGCGCGGCGACCCCGGCGGCGTCGCCGGCGTTGGACCGCTCCACGAACAGGCGGGTGATGTCCTCGGGACGCATGGCCTTCTCGTACTCGGACATGGTTCGTGTTCCTTTCCTCGTGGTGTCGCGGCCTTTCGTGGTTCCATCCTGCTCGGCCGCCGATCAGAAATCCAACAGATGGATCCGATGGATGCCAGAAGTGATGGTTATGGTCGACGAGGATGGAGCGGACGTTGGTACGGCACCGCCGCGGCCTGCATGTGGCCCATACACCCCGGACCGGGTACAGCGGATCCGGTACTCCGGTACTCGTCCCCCGGAAGGACGCCCGGGCGCCGCACCCGTTCATAGGGTCGCCGTAGTGTGCGCGGCCCCCGAGGTCGCCGCGCGTGGAATGCGTGGTGTGCGTCCGGAACGGGGCCGAGAAAGTGGCGAGTGTGCGGGATCGAGCGAAATCGCTGTGGTGTGAGGTGTGGCGTGACCGAGGGTGCCTCCGCGCCCCGAACCGGGAGCCGGTCGTCGCCGCGCGGGCGGCGAAGGCGGTCCCGAGCCGGGCGGACGTACTCGACGCCCACGGCGCGGAGTTGCGCCGCATCGAACGCGACCTGCACGACGGCGCCCAGGCCGGTCTCGTCGCGGTGGCCATGCGCCTCGGCGTCGCCCGGGACCTCCTCGGCGCCCAACACCCGGTCGTCGCCGACCTGTTGCGCGAGGCCCTCGAGGGGGCGGAGGAGGTGTTGACGGAACTGCGCGACGTCGTCCACGCCATCTACCCGCCGATCCTGGCCGACCGCGGCCTCGCGGGGGCGGTGGACGCGGTCGCCGCCCGGACCGGGGTCGCCACCGACGTCCGGCTGGGCGAACTCGGCCGACTGCCCGCCGCCATCGAGGCCGCCGCCTACTTCGTCGTGGCGGAAACGCTCGCCAACACCACCAAGTACAGCCGGGCACAACGCGCCCACGTCGGCCTGACCCGCCGCGACGGCACCCTGGTCGTCGAGGTCGCGGACGACGGTGTCGGCGGCGCGGACGAGCGCAACGGCACCGGCATCGTCGGCATCCGGCGCCGCGTGGCCGCGCTGGACGGCCGGGTGGCGATCACCAGTCCGGTCGGCGGACCCACCGTCGTCATCGTGGAGTTGCCGTGCGCGTCGTGATCGCCGAGGACAACGCGCTGCTGTCGGCGGGACTCGAACTCATCCTGTCCGCACGGGACATCGGCGTCGCCGAGGTGGTCACCGACGGCCCCGGCCTGATCGCCGCGGTGCGAACGCACGAGCCGGACCTGGTCGTCACCGATGTCCGGCTGCCACCGACCTTTCGCGACGAGGGACTTCGCGCCGCGCTGGAACTGCGGCGCATCCGCCCCGGTCTGCCGATCCTGGTCCTGTCGCAGTACGTCGAGCACGTCTACGCCCGGGAGTTGTTGTCCGACGGTGTGGGCGGCGTCGGCTACCTGCTCAAGGACCGTGTGGGTCGGATGAGCGAATTCGTGGACAGCCTGCGGCGGGTCGTGGCCGGCGAGACGGTGATGGATCCCGAGGTGCTGTCGCAACTGATGACGGCCGCGGCCGGCAGCCCCCTGGACCCGCTCAGCCCCCGAGAGCACGAAGTGCTCGCGCTGATGGCCCGCGGCCTGGGCAACGGCGAGATCGCCGAGATCCTGTTCATCACCGCCAACGCGGTACACAAGCACGTCGGCGGCATCTTCGGCAAACTCGGCCTGCCCGCGTCCGACGCGGGTCATCGCCGCGTCCAGGCGGTGCTCACGTACCTCCGCGACGGGCGCTGACGGGCGTAGGTCGTCGGCGCCCGGGGGCCGTGTCGGCTTCGATCGGTACAGTCGCCGGCCGGGGCGGAGGCGCGGACGTCGAGGAGGAGCGCATGGCATACGGCGTCGACCCGGACGGGGATACGTCGGCGCGTCGGCGGGCGGCCCATCGTGCCGTGCTCGACCACCTGTTGGGGCTCGTCGCGGCCGCGCCCTGGAGTGACTGTGTGATGCTGCGCGGGAGCATGGCCATGGCCGCCTGGACGGGGGAGCGGGCGCGGGAGCCGGCGGACCTGGACTTCGTGGTGCTGCCCGCGCCGATCGTCCACATCGATCCGTCGGCGCCATACCCCTACCTCGACACCGTCGCGGCCGTACAGCAGTGGCCGGAGGCGGTCGGCGGGGCGGCCGGATACGAGATCTGGGCCGACGGGGAGCGGGAGTTCGAGACGCGCGGCGTGCGGGTGATCGCGCCGCCCGAGGGGCTTCGCTGGGATACGGACCCGGATCCGGTGGGCTCGATCCCGGCATACGAGGACCTGACGCAATGGATCGGGAAACGGCCGGAGGCGGCACCGGGCCTGGTCCTGGACGCGAACGGCATGCGACGGGACGGCGATTGGGACTACGCGTACGACGGGCAGGGCGCGGGCGGGATGCGCATCCTGATCCCCTGGGAGGCGGAGGGGCTGCCGCCGGGGGAGGCGCGGCTCGACTTCGCCTTCGACGAGAAGCTGCACCAACCGCCGGTGTGGACCCGGATACCGCGCGCCGACGGCGGACCGGCGCCGGTGGTGCGTACCGCGAGCCGGGAGTTGTCGCTGGCCTGGAAGCTGGTGTGGCTGCATCTCGACGGCGGCGAGGGCGGCCGACCTCGGAGCAAGGATCTCTACGACGCGGTCCTGCTGGCCGAGGACGAACGCGTTCGGCTCACCCCGGCGTTGCTGCGTCGGGTCGGCAGCGGTTTCATCCGGAGCGTGCCCGAGCACGGCTTCGACCCGGACGCGATTCCGGTCGACGAGTCGGACTGGTCCGCCCTGCTCGCGGACCTCCCCGGCGCGCGCGGCACCGCCCGGGAGTGGCTCGGCCGGCTGGACGCGGCGTTGGCGCCGGTGTTCGCGGCACGGGAAAACTGATCGCCCGCGGGCGACTGCTCGCGTAGGGTGCCCCGGTTGTCGAACCGGGAAGGCGGTCGCGGACGTGGCGCCGAGAAATGTGACGCGGGATCAGCTGGCGGGAGCGGTACGGGCCGCGCTGGGCGGCGGGCGGCGGTTGGCGGGGGTCGAGCGGCTCACGGGCGGCACCCGGAAGGGGGTGTACCGGCTGACGATGGACGACGCGGCGTCGGTGATCGCCTATCTGTGGGAGGACTCGGAGAACTACTGGCCGGCACACGAGGGCGACGACGACGTGGCCGACCCGTTCTCGCCGGGTGTCGGGCTCGACCTGTTCGAGGCGGCGCACGCCCGGCTGGACACGCTCGGGCTGCGGGTGCCGGAGGTGTATCTGGTCGACCGCGACCGGGCTTACTACCCGGCCGATCTCGCCATCGTGGAGGACTTCCCCGGCGAGGACCTGATGACCCGGTTCGAGCGCGACCCGCAGGCGGTGGAGCCGACGATGGCGCGTCTGGTGGAGGGGTTGGCGGCGATGCGCGCGTATCGGGCGCCGACGTACGGCAAGGTGGCGCTGATCGACGGGGGCGGTACGGCGCGGGGCACGTCCTGCGAGGGCGTCGTGCTGGACTCCGCGTTGCGCCACCTCGCCGAGGCGGCCGGGCGCGACGCGAGGATCGCCGGGGCCCATGACCGCCTGGAGGAGAGGTTGCACGAACTCGCCTCGGCGGTACGGCCGCGCGCCGAATACTCGGTGATCCACGGCGAACTGGGCCTGGACCACGTGCTGGTGGACCGGGACGGCAATCCGGTGCTGATCGACATCGAGGACCTGATGTACTTCGACGTCGAATGGGAGCACGTGTTCCTGCGCATCCGCCTCCACGACGACTACCGCCGGGTGGCGGCGGACAACCTCGACGAGGCCCGCCTCGCCCTCTACATGCTCGCCCAACGCCTGTCCCTGACGGCGGGCCCCCTACGCCTCCTCGACGGCGACTTCCCCAACCGAAAGTTCATGCAGGACATCGCCGAACACAACCTCAACGAGGCCCTGTCGCTGGTCGCCCCCGTGTAGTGCCCGAAAGGTCGTAGTCCTAGACGTGATCGGTCGGCGCGTGCGACACGAACAGGCTGGTCGGCATCAGGGCGACCTCGATCGCGGGGATGCCCATCGCCTCGGCGTCCGGTGCCTGGATCAGCATCTGCGGTTGGCCGAGCAGGTACGGCAGTTCGACGCCGAGAGCGTCGGCGAAGGCGGTTATGGCCGAGGAACGCGAACACCGCCATCGGTACCCACACCGTGATCGCCCCCGTGGCCGGGGTGTCGAAGAGCAGTTCGCTGCCGTAGCCCTTCTGCCGGATCAGTACGACCGCGCCGTAGGCGGCGGCCATCGACACGGTGTTCAGCACGAGCGCCTTGACCGGCAGCCAGATCGACCGCAACGCCCGCATCGGTACGAGGAACGTGAGCACCGCGATCGCCGCCAGGACCAGCGGCAACGAGCCGTACACCGCGTCCGCGAAGTCGCCCTGCGCCGGGCCGCCACCCGCGTGCACCCCGGGCGTTGCGCGGGCTGCCGCCAGGACCCGCCCACCGCGGCGCGACCCGCGTTGGTGGCGGGGTCCGTGGCCGTCCACACCTCCACGACCCGCAGGCCCCCGCTGTCCCACCCGGCGGGGGCGATCGCGCCGGCCACACCCCGCTCGGCTGCCAACCGCCGGGCCGGCGCCTTCGCGTCGCCGTCGGTCGCCACCTCGATCGGCTGGGCGATACCCGTGCCGAAGCCGGCCCGCTCGATCGCGGCGAACACCCGCGCGGGCTCACCGCCACGGCCGAGCGCCGGCACCTGGGGCTGCCCCACCCGCATGGTCAGCGCGGGTGCGGCGAGGGCGAGCAGCAGCGCGCCGCCCAGCACGGCCGCCAGGACCGGCCGACGTGTGGTGGTCCGGGCGATCGCCGACCACGCTCGGCCGTCCGCGCGCCGAGTGCGGCGCGGCACGTCCAGCCGGGCGCCGCACGCGTACAGCGGCACCGGCAGCAGGGCCAGCGTGACCGCGACGCTCACCAGCGGCATCAGCAGACCCGCGTAGCCGACGCTGCGCAGGAACGGCACGGGCAGCACGACCAGCGCGGCCAGGGACAGGGCGACGGTCGCGCCGCTGAGCGGGACCGCGCGGCCGGCGGTGGTCGCGGCGCGCACGATCACCTCGATGCTCCCGGCCGGATCGGGTCCGCCCGGATCGGCCCCGCCCACGCGGTCGCGTTCCTCGCGCCATCGGGCCACCACGAGGAGCGCGTAGTCGATCGCGATGCCCAGGCCGATCAGGGCGACCAGGTACTGCACGATGAACGACACGTCGGTGACCCGGGTCAGGCCGCCGACCAGCAGGAACGTCGTGGGGATGGCGATCGCGGCGGTCAGGAGCGGGATCAGGGCGAGGCCGCCGGCGAAGGTCAGGCCGAGCACGACCAACGCGCCCAGTGCGCCGAGCAGGGTCTCGGCGATCGGGCTGCGGGCGGCGCCGCTGTCGCGTCCCGACAGCAGCGGCCGGCCGGTGACCCGTACGGGCGCGCCGGCGACCTCGACCCCGGCCACCGCGGCCCGCACCCGGGCCGGCGCGTCGCCGTACGCCTTCGGCCCCTCGCCGCCGGGCGGGGAGACCAGGGCCACGGTGGTGCGCCCGTCAGCCGAGATCAGCGCGGGGTCGCCGGTGGTCGCGAACGACGCGTGCCGGCCACCGGGCGGGTGGCGCGCCGTACGGCGGCGTCGAACGCGTCGCGCACCTCGACCTCGTCCGCGCGGCGGCCCTCCGGGACGGTCACCTCGACGAGCAGCGGGGCGTCACCGCCCCCGCCTCGCTCGCCTGACCGCTGATCGCCCCGGCCGCAGTGCTGAATCCCGCCTTCGGCGCACACCTGGCCGGCACCTGGCGCCGCCTGCGCGCGCACCGCCCCGTGCGTACCCGCCGGCCCTGACGGCCGCGCCGCCGTCACTCTTTGGCGCCACACCGCTCGCCGGGAGCGGGCCCAACGCGTTTCCTGAGGTGGGGCGGCGTGCCGTCCTCGCCCCCGGGCCGCCCAGGCGACCGGGGGCTCCCGTTCGGACGAACCGCGTCGGCCGCATGCGCGGATCGTGTGTGCCTCGATGCGGCCCCGGAGGGCTTGCGATGACGCCGAAGGCCGAAGTCCGTACCCGCGCGACCCCGCCGCCCACACCCCGAGAGCGCGCCGAGCGCGGCCGGGCGGCGCGGGCGAACACGCCGCGGTCGAGTCACGCCGAGTTCGCGCCGACCCGGCGGCCCGACCCGATCGACCTGATCGAGCGGCAATCGGCGTCGCGGGTACCGGAGTTGGTGCCCATCCGGTACGGGCGCATGGCCGAGTCGCCGTTCCGGTTCTATCGGGGTGCCGCCGCTATCATGGCGAGCGACCTTGCCGGCACGCCGAGTTCGGGGCTGCGGGTGCAACTGTGCGGCGACGCGCACATGCTCAACTTCCGACTGCTGGCCTCGGCCGAACGCCTGCTGCTGTTCGACCTCAACGACTTCGACGAGACGTTGCCCGGGCCGTGGGAGTGGGACGTGAAGCGGCTGGCCGCGAGCCTGGTCATCGCGGGGCGCGAGAACGGTTACACGGACGCCGAACGCGCCGACGTGGTCCGGGCGACCGTACGGTCCTACCGTGAGGCGATGCGCCGCTTCGCGGGCATGCGCAACCTCGACGTCTGGTACGCCAAGGCCGACGCGGATCGGGTCCGGGCGCTGGCGTCCGGGCGGTTGCACAAACGCGGCCGGCGGCAACTGTCCAAGGCCATGGGCAAGGCGCGCGGTCGGGACAGCCTCCAGGCATTCGCGAAGCTCACCCGCATGGTCGACGGCGAGCCGCGGATCATCTCCTCGCCGCCACTGGTCACCCCGATCGCCGAACTCCTGCCCGACGACGAACGGGCCGCGCTCGCCGGGCGGATCGGCGACCTGATCGACCGGTATCGGCAGACGCTCCGCTCCGAACTGCGCCACCTGCTCGGCCAGTACACCGTGGTGGACATGGCCCGCAAGGTCGTCGGCGTCGGCAGCGTCGGCACCCGCTGCTGGATCGTGCTCCTGCTCGGCCGCGACCTGGACGACCCGCTGATCCTCCAGGCCAAGGAGGCCGACGAGTCGGTCCTGGCCGCGCACGTCGGCCCCGCCGAGACGGCCACCCAGGGCGAACGGGTCGTCGCGGGCCAGCGGTTGATGCAGGCCGCCGGCGACATGCTCCTGGGCTGGGAACGGGCGGACGGCATCGACGGACGGCAACGCGACTTCTATGTCCGCCAACTCCGCGACTGGAAGGGCATCGCCGAACCGTCCCTGATGGTGCCGCGCGGAATGCGCGTGTTCGGCGAACTGTGCGGCGCCACCCTGGCCCGCGCGCACGCCCGCTCCGGGGACCGCATCGCCGTGGCCGCCTACCTGGGCGGCGGGGACACCTTCGACCGCGCGGTGACCACCTTCGCGGAAACCTACGCCGACCGCAACGAACGTGACCACGCCGCGCTCCTCGCGGCGGTGAAGTCCGGCCGGCTCACCGCCGAGAACGCGTAGGACGGTGGGCCACCGGGCGTCCGCCCCGTGGCCCACCACCCACCGCTACCGGCTCAGTGCTTGCGCTTGAACTCGTACACCGTCGCGCGCGCCGCGCAGTCGCGCGGCGGGATCATCTCGACGCGCAGCACACCGGTGTGCCGGTCGTAGTCGTTGCCCTCGGTCTCGAAGTCGACGGCCGTGCCGGGGCAGGCGCTGAGCTGCGGAAGCGCGCCGAGCGAGGTCACGTGCCCGGTGACCGTGCGACCGTTCAGCGCCTTCTTCAGTTCGATCTGCAACAGGGGCTTGGCCTCGGGGAACAACTTCCGGTCGGAGTCGTCCGACGCGCACAGCAGCCGCTTCGCGTCCAGGAACGTACAACCCTGGATGTCCTTGACCGGACGGTCCAGTTCGATGGTGCCCGCGAGCGCGAGGTCGCCGCCGGTGCGCCCCGTGGCGGGGTTGAGCAGCGGGGTGGGGAAGACGAGCAGGCGGTTCATCGTGTCCCACTCGCCGGAGACCATCCAGCGGCTGTCGGGGGAGATCGCGGCGAACGAGTTGTTCATCGCCTCGCCGGCCGCCAGGGGGTGCACATACTCGTAGGCCGCGCCCGACGGCGTGGTCACCCGGAACATCTTCGCCGTCGCGTCGCCACCGCCCTGGTACGCGTCGAACAGGTAGCCGCGCGAGGAGTCCGGGTCGCCGATGTGCGACCAGCCCCGCTCGCGCACCGGTGCGGGGATCGAGGTGTTGCCGGTGTAGTACAGGTACGGCTTGGCGCCGGGCGGGCGCACGTTGGCCAGTCCCTGGGCCTGCGACGCGGCGTCGATCTCGTACCGCCCGATCGGCTGCCACCCCTTGATCTCGGACGGGAACGCCGGCTTCGCCCGCGCCGCCTGCTCGTCGGACACCTCCGCCGCGTGCGCCGTGCCCGTGAGCCCGACCGTCGCACACAGCGCGACGCAGGCCGCCCCGGCCGCCACGCCGCGTACCGCCGACCGCAAACCTCGGACCATCGACCTCATGTGCACCGAACTCCTCTGCCGTGCCAGTGCCGTACCGACAGGTCCGGCCGCCAAGACCCTGGCGCAACACGATGGCCGCCAGACACCACACACCTGAACACCGGCGAACCAATGCCCCACGATCCGGAATCCCACCGTCCGCATACCGCCGGCACGCATATACGTTCGACAAGCGCGAACCCGCCGGCAGACTGCGCCCATGACCTACGGAAACGAGTTCCACCCCGGCCGGTGAACGGCCCGGACGAGCGCGAGGCGCTCGACCCCGCACCCTCGCTGTACGCGTACGCCCTGCGGCGGGTGCGCGAATCCCCTGAAGACGAGGTGCCGTTCGGCGCCGGCTTCGACCTGCCCGACGGCCTCGCATCCGACGACCCGCCGTTCTCGTCATGGGACGAGGCGTGGATGGTGGTCCGGGACGCCCTGACACCGCTGCCCGACGACCCCGACATCCTCCGGCGCCGGTTCGCCGAATTCGGCATCGGGACAACCCACGCCAACGCGATCCGGGCCGTGGTGACGGAACTGCCGCTGTCCGCCGAGCAGGAGGCCGCAGCGCGGACCCTCGGCCGATGCCTGGCCTACACCGGCACCGACCCGACCAGCGTTGCCACCGGCATGGCCCTGCTCGGCCGCCTCGGCGGGCCCGAGGACGTCGCGTGCCTGCGGGTGCTCGCCCGGATCGATGATCTCGGCCGGGCGGCCGTCGAGGCCCTGGACGCCCTCGATCGTCCCACCGCCGCGCTGACCTGGTTGGCCCGGCGGATCCGGCGCGCACCGCCGCGCTCGCTCGTCCGCGCCCTGTGGAGCGGGGACGAGGCGGCCGTCCGTACCGAACTCCTCGCGTTCCCGACCCGACCGCCTCTCGTCGGCGGCGCGATCGCGCGTCGGGTCGCCGAGGCCGCGCGGTTGCCCGAACTGCTCGACCGACATGCCGGCGACCCGGAACTGCTCGCCCGGGCGGGTCGCCTGCTCGCTCGCATGGGCGACAATCATCACGATTCGGTCGGACTGCTCACGTATCGCGACGCGGTCGCCCTGTACGAGACCGTCGTCGCGGGAGCCGACCGGCTGTCGCCCACCGTCGAGCACTACGCCGTGCTGCTCTCGCTCGCCCTGGACCTGAGCAGCGGCCCCGGGGTGCTGCTCGACTGGCCGGCGGGTCGGCGGGAGGCCCTGTCGGAATCTCTTGGGCGACTGTTGGCCACGCGGCGCTGGGCCGCGGTGGCCGACACCGCGGTCGACGACGCGGATCCGGTGCTGCGGCTGCGGGTGGAGTGGATCCGGCGCTTCGGGCGGCGGCCCTTCGCCGTGCCGGGCACCCGGGCCGGACTGCGGGTCGAGGTGGTGTGGACCGATCCGGTCGACCGGGAGGCCGTCGAGACCCGGATCCTCCTGGACGGACGCCCGTTGGTCCCGGAGGCATTCGGGCGCGGCGCGGCCAACGGCCCGGAGTACCTGCTCGATGTCGGCCGGCTCCGGGCGGAGGCGGAACCGCACGAGGTGCAGCTTGCGCAGGCATGGTGCACCGAGGGGTGTTGTGGGGCGCTGTACGTCACCATCCACCGTGAGGGTGACGAGGTGGTGTGGCGGGACTGGCGGCGTCCGGGCATGGCCCCGGGCTCGCGGGAGCCGCTGCCGGAACTGCCCGCGTACCGGTTCGACGCCGCGGCCTACGACGCGGAGATCGAGCGCGCCGAGGCCGACGACGCGTGGTCCTGGCCGGCCTGCACCGTGGCCCGGATGATCGCGGCGGGGGTGCGCGCCCGGCCGGAGCTGCTCACCCGGTGGGACGTGCGACCGGGCTGGATCAGCACCGACTTCGAGGATCCGACCACGGCCGTGGTGACCTTCCTGTATGGGCGCGGGGAGGGGTTCCCCCTCCAGTTCCTGTGGAAGGTGCCGGACGACGGGAGGCCGCCCGAGGCGCAGGCCGACGCCGCGTTGCGGCGGTTGGCCGAGGAGGATCCCAAGGGCTACGGGCGGGTGAGCGGGGGAAGCCGGGAGCGGGCCGAGGAACTCGGGTATCCCTGGCCCGACGACGGTTGATGGGTGTGGGTGAGCCGGTGCCCGGTGGTGCGGAATCGGGGGTGGGCGGGGTTCGGGGGGTGGGTGGGGTGGGCAACCGGGGGGTGGGTGTGCTTCCTGTCGAGAGGTGGGGTCGATGACGGACGGGTCCGGTGGGGCGCGGCATGTGATTCCGGCGGCGGTCGAGAGGACCTATGGGGCGGACGATCTCGGGGCGACGGGGTTGTTCGGCGGCGGGTTCATCAACTTCGGCTACTGGCAAGGGATCGATCTCGATCGGGCGCTCACCGAGGAGGATCGCATCGCCAGCCAGCGGGCCCTGTATCGGCACGTGCTGGACGGGTTGGCGCCGGGCGAGGGGTTGCGGGTTCTGGAGGTGGGCTGCGGGATGGGGGCCGGGGGCGTGGTGGCGCTGGAGGAGTACGGTTTCGCCCTCGTCACCGGCATGGACATCCATCCGGAGCAGTTGCGGCGGGCCGAGCGGGCCACCGCCGAGGTGTGTGCCCGCCGGCCCGGGGGGTTGCGGTTCGTGCGCGGGGCGGCCGAGGACATGCCGTTCGGCGACGGCGAGTTCGACTGCCTGTACAGCGTCGAGGCCGCCCAGCACTTCCGGGACCTCGGGGCGTTCGCCCGTGAGGCCGCGCGGGTGTTGCGGCCCGGGGGGCGCATGGTCGTGGCCACGTTCCTCGTTCCCGACGCCGATCCGGTCCGGGCGCGGCGGCCGGCCGAGGTGTTGCCCACGTTCGCCGAGGGCCTGGATGTACCGCACACCGTCCCGGAGTTGACCGACGCCCTCGAACGCGCCGGGCTCGGCGACATCCGGGTCGCCTCGATCGGCGAGTCGGTCTGGCCCGGATGGGACCGCTGGCTGGATCGCACCTGGGCGCCCGGCACCTGGCCGCACAACTTCCTCCTGGCCTACCGCGAGGGCACCCTCGACTACTTCACCGTCACCGCCCACCGCCCCGAGAGCGGGGCCACCGGTCAGGGGTTGCGGCCGCCCAGCAGTCGCACCGCGCGGTCGAAGGCGGAGTCGCGGTCGGCGGCGAACTCCGCGTCGGTGAAGACCGGGGTGCGGAAGTCGACCGGCAAACCCACACCTTCGTAGCCGCGGCCGGTGGGGGAGACGTAGCGTTCGTTGGACAGGGTGAACGCCCAGCCGTTGGGGAGCGTGCGGCCGAACATGTCGGAGAAGATGCCCTGCGTGTTGTCGCCGACGAAGGTGGTGGGCCCCGGGCGTTCGCGCAGGGCCAGGGCGAACGTCTCGCCGGCGCTCACCGTGGCGGGGCCGGTGAGGACCGCGACCGGGCCGGTATAGCGCGGTGCGCCGGTGGCGGGCTCGATCCGGAACGCCTGGGGGCGGGTGAAGCGGGTGGGGTCGTGCGGGTCGTCGCGGGCGCTCTTGACGTAGGCGGGATGGACCCGGTCGGTCAGCCGGGCGGCGACGCGTCGGCCGAGGTCGTCCAAGCCGCCGAGGTTGACCCGCACGTCGATGATCAGGCCGTGCCAGGCGTCGGGACCGGCGGTGCGCCGGGCGGTGACGATCGTGTCGAGGGCGCGATCGAGTTCGGCCGCCTCGACCGCGAACGGGGCCTGGTCGCCGGTGTAGCCGACGAACCGGTTGATCCGCAGATAGCCGATCCGGCCCGGGAGTTCGGCAAAGCCGATCGCGCCCGCGGCGAAGGTCCGCAACGGCGTGCCGCCGAGGTCGCGGCGCTCGACGAAGGCCCGGATCCGGTCCTCGTACGCCTGGTCCAACTCGGGTGTTCCGGAGCGGCCGACCCGCCAGAAGCGATCCAGGGCCGGGGCCCGCAGGGAGGTGTGGCCGTCGCGCAGTGGTTCGGCCATCGTGGTGAGGATCTCGAAGAGGCGATCGTCGGTGGTGTCCGGGCGCACCATCGGCCGATACCTGTCCCGGGCCGCCGCCCAGTCGACGCCGCGTTCGGCGAAGAAGGCGTAGTTCTCCCGGAACGTCTGCCAGAACACGTCGAAGACGGCCCGCGGATCGGCGGGCGCGGACCGCAGGCAGTCGGCCGGGAGCGTGCGGACGCGCCGCAACTCGCGGCGGCCCAGGGTGCCTTCGATGGTCAGGGCGGCCCGATCGGGGCGCCCGGGGAGCCGGCGTACGGTGATCGGGAAGTAGCTGTCGGGGGCGTCGCGGGCGCGGAACCGCACGGAGCCGTCCGGTGTGTGCTCCCGGTACGCGGGGGTGCCGGGCGCACACCCGAGGTCGGTCGTCTCGTACGGCCGCAATACGCCGCCGTCGATCGTGAGGACCGTCCCGTAGCCGTCGGAGCGCCAGATCCCGTCCGGGGCGCGATCCGCGGCGGGGGTCGCCTCCGCGCCGACGGCCACGCCCGCGGAACCGAGCAGAGCCAGGAAAACCGTGCCCATCAGGACGAGTCGATACCGGCCGCGGCACACGCGGCCCACGTGTCGTGTGGTCATGAGCACCACGCTTCCAGGCCCGACGAATCCTCGACACCACCACAGGTCGGAGAACGAACTCCCTCTCGCGAGGCGGTACGTCTCCCCCGACGGCCGGTAGCCGATATGCGCGGTTGCGCGTCGGCGGGCGTGGCCTCGGCGCGGATCAGGGGGCAGGATCGAGGTCATGACCTCATCACCCGCATACCTTCTGCCGAGCGAGATCCGCGTACAGGGCCACGGGCTGTGGCTGCGCGAGTGGAACGACGACGACGTGCCGGCCATGGTCGAGCTGTTCGACGAACCCGAGATCGACCGATGGACGCCGTTGGTCTCGCCGTTCGACGCGGAGGCCGCGCGGGCGTACCTGGCGCGGGCCCGCGCGTCCCGCGCCCTGCATCGGGGCATCCAACTCGCGATCACCCTCGACGGCGGCGAACCGTGCGGCGAGGTGCTGCTGTTCCCGGACGCCGACGGCCCCGACATCGACCTCGGCTCGGAGGCCGCGCGGCCGAGTCGGGTGGGGGAGATCGCCTACGGCATCGGCGCGCGGCACCGCCGCCAGGGTCTGGCCGGCCGCGCGGTGCGCCTGATGACGGACTACGCCCGCGACGAACTCGGAGCCGACGCGGTGATCCTGCGCATCGCCGCCGACAACGCCCCCAGCATCGCCGTCGCCGCGAAGACCGGCTTCCACCTCACCGACGCCAAGCCCGTCACCCGCCCCCGTCCCGACGGCCACGTCGTCCTGAACACCTGGCTCCACCGGGGGCGACGGTAGGCGCGGGGCGGGTGAGTCGCTATCAGCGATCGTTCAGGTGCGGCCAGTGTTGGACGCGGAGCACGGGCGGTAGTTCGAGGCGTCGGTGTTCCATGTACCAGAGAATCAGGCGGCCCTCGGCGTGGTCGCGGATTCCCGACACGCCGGAATCGTGATCCGACGGGCCGTCGACGTATCGCACCGAGGTGGCGTCGGCCAAGCGTTGTGCGAGGGATTCGACATCTGCTCGGACGTCGGCCACGAGCCCGCCGACGACGTGGTCCGCGTCCGGGTCGTACTCCCAGGTCCAATCGCTCACGCGACGGTTTCGCGGGAGGCTTCGTCGAGCATGGCGGCGATCTCGGCGGCTTCGTCCGTCGCTCGGCGCGATCGCCGGGTGTGGCGCGGAAGCGCTATGCGCACGCGGGACACAGGCCTCGGTAGGTGACCTCGACCGCGGAGACCGTGAAGCCGAAGCGTTGGTCGGTGGGGAGGTCGGTCAGGGGGTCGCCGGCCGGGTGTACGTCGCGGATGGTGCCGCACCGGGAGCAGACCAGGTGCTGGTGTGGGCGGTGTGCGTTGGGGTCGTAGCGCTTGGCGCGGCCGTCGGTGGACACCTCGATGACCTCGCCCAGCGAGACCAGCTCGCCCAGTGCGTTGTAGACCGTGGCGCGGGAGATCTCGGGCAGGCGCGCCACCGCGCGCGCGTGGACCTCGTCGGCCGTCAGATGCACGTGGTCGCCGTCGAGGACCTCGGCCACGACGCGCCGCTGCGACGTCATCCGCCAACCACGCGCGCGCAGTCGCTCCAGCAGGTCACTCATATCGCTTCACCTATTCAGGTTCGGTGGAGACCCGAGTTTACCGGCGGAGGTCCGGGTTCCGTTTGAATATGGAATTGGCGCACATCTTGACTTGGACTCTGTCCATCGTAGGATCGGTTCTGGCGATAGCCAAGAGTCGGGAACACCCCACTACGGCAGGAGACGGAGACGTGACGGGACCACCGCCGTGGAACCGCGCGGTGCCGGCCTGACGAAGTCGGCCGCCGGCGCGGGACCCGTACCACGTGGTGAACCGACCGCGATGCGGCCCGGTTCCGCCGATCCGTCGTGTCGCCGCCGACGTGGACCGCACGACCGTAGAGGTTGTCGATGCTCCCGGGCCGAGCACGTCCGGCGAGTCCGGCTTCTCCCCCCGACGTTGCACCGCTCGCATTCCCCGAGTACCACGATCCGCCTGGTCCGGAAGGATTCCCATGTCCGAGAACAATGATGCAATCGTCGTAGACGCGAAGACGGAGGGCGGAGGGGGCTGCCCGGTCGCGCACACGCGCGCACCGCACCCGACCCAGGGCGGTGGGAACCGGCAGTGGTGGCCGGAGCGACTGAACCTGAAGATCCTCGCCAAGAACCCTGCGGTGGCCAACCCCCTCGGCGCGGACTTCGACTACGCCGAGGCGTTCAAGACGCTCGATCTCCCGGCGGTGAAGCGGGACATCGCCGAGGTGCTGACCACCTCGCAGGACTGGTGGCCGGCCGACTACGGCAACTACGGCCCGTTCATGATCCGGATGGCCTGGCACAGCGCCGGCACCTACCGGATCAGCGACGGCCGCGGCGGCGCCGGTGCCGGGCAGCAGCGCTTCGCCCCGCTCAACAGCTGGCCGGACAACGCGAGCCTGGACAAGGCCCGTCGGCTGCTGTGGCCGGTCAAGAAGAAGTACGGGCAGAGCCTGTCCTGGGCCGACCTGCTGATACTCACCGGCAACGTGGCCCTGGAGACGATGGGCTTCGAGACCTTCGGCTTCGGCGGCGGTCGCGCCGACGTGTGGGAGGCCGACGAGGACGTCTACTGGGGTCCGGAGACCACCTGGCTCGGCGACGAGCGCTACAGCGGCGACCGGGATCTGGAGAACCCGCTCGGCGCGGTCCAGATGGGCCTGATCTACGTCAACCCGGAGGGCCCGAACGGCAACCCGGACCCGCTGGCCGCCGCGCGCGACATCCGCGAGACGTTCCGCCGGATGGCGATGAACGACGAGGAGACCGTCGCCCTGATCGCCGGCGGGCACACCTTCGGCAAGACGCACGGCGCGGGCCCGGCCGACAATGTCGGTCCCGACCCCGAGGCCGCCCCGATCGAGCAGCAGGGCCTGGGCTGGAAGAACACGTTCGGCACCGGCAAGGGCGCCGACGCGATCACCAGCGGGCTGGAGGGCGCCTGGACCGCAACCCCGGTGAGCTGGGACAACAGCTTCTTCGAGACGCTGTTCGGCTACGACTGGGAGCTGTCCAAGAGCCCGGCCGGCGCGCACCAGTGGAAGCCGAAGGGCGGCGCCGGCGCGGGCACCGTCCCGGACGCGCACGACCCGTCGAAGACGCACGCGCCGACCATGCTGACCACCGACCTGTCGCTGCGCTTCGACCCGGCGTACGAGCAGATTTCGCGTCGGTTCCTGGCCGATCCGCAGGCGTTCGCCGACGCCTTCGCGCGCGCGTGGTTCAAGCTGACCCACCGCGACATGGGCCCGGTCGTGCGCTACCTCGGCCCGGAGGTGCCCACCGAGACGCTGCTGTGGCAGGACCCGCTGCCGGCGGTCGACCACGAGCTGATCGGCGCCGAGGAGATCGCCGACCTCAAGGCCAGGGTGTTCGCCTCCGGTCTGACCGTGTCCCAGCTGGTGTCCACCGCGTGGGCGTCGGCGTCCTCCTTCCGCGGCAGCGACAAGCGCGGCGGCGCCAACGGCGCGCGGCTGCGCCTCGAACCGCAGCTCGGCTGGGAGGTCAACGAGCCCGACCGGCTGGCCGCGGTGCTGCACGGCCTGGAGGAGATCAAGGCGGCGTTCGACGGCGGTCGCACGGACGGTAAGCGGGTCTCGCTCGCCGACCTCATCGTGCTCGCCGGCGGCGCCGCGGTCGAGCAGGCCGCCAAGGCCGCCGGGGTCGACATCGAGGTCCCCTTCACCCCGGGCCGGGTGGACGCCTCGCAGGAGCAGACCGACGTCGAGTCGTTCGCCGCGCTGGAGCCGACCGCCGACGGGTTCCGCAACCACCTCGCGAAGGGTAACCGGCTGCCGGCCGAGTACCTGCTCATCGACCGGGCGAACCTGCTGACCCTGAGCGCGCCGGAGACCACGGTCCTGGTAGGCGGGCTGCGCGTGCTGGGCGCCAACCACCAGGAGTCGTCGCTCGGCGTGTTCACCAGCACGCCCGGCGTGCTGAGCAACGACTTCTTCGTCAACCTGCTCGACATGGGCACGACGTGGAAGGCGACGTCGGAGGACGCGAACACATTCGAGGGTCGCGACGCGGCCACCGGCGAGGTCAAGTGGACCGGCAGCCGCGTCGACCTGGTCTTCGGGTCGAACTCCGAGCTGCGCGCGCTCGCGGAGGTCTACGCGAGCGACGACGCCAAGGAGAAGTTCGTCACCGACTTCGTCGCCGCCTGGACCAAGGTGATGGAGCTGGACCGGTTCGACCTGGTGTGACGACGACGTCCGGGTCGGCCCACGCGGGCCGACCCGGACGTTGTTCCCACAAGCCGCTGCGCGGTCAGCGCCACCAGTCGTCGTCGGGGGTGACCGGCTGGGCCCGCTTGTGCCGGGTCGCGCGATGGGTCGACTCCAGGCGCGCCGCCACCTCCGGCGCGACGTCGCCGCCCTCCAGGTACTCGTCGATCTGAGCGTACGTCAGACCCAGTGCCACCTCGTCGGGCAGCGCGGGCCGGTCGTCCTCCAGGTCGGCGGTCGGCACCTTCTCCCACACGCTCGGCGGCGCGCCCAACTCCTGGAGCAGCGCCGCGCCCTGACGCTTGGTCAGACCGGTCAGCGGGGTGAGGTCGACACCGCCGTCGCCGTACTTGGTGAAGAAGCCCGTCACCGCCTCGGCGGCATGATCGGTGCCCACCACGAGCAGGCCCAGCTGCCCGGCGATGGCGTACTGGATCACCATGCGCTCGCGGGCCTTGAGGTTGCCGCGCACGAAGTCCCGCAGCTCGGACTCCCCGCCCGCCGAGCCGGACTCCTCGCCCGCCGACTCGGCTAGACCGCGGGCCACCTCGGCGGCCACCGCGTCGGCGCCCGGCTTGACGTTCACCGTGACCGAGCGGTCGGGCCGGATGAACCCCAGCGCGATCTGTGCGTCGTGCTCGTCGGCCTGCACGCCGTAGGGCAGCCGTACCGCGACGAACCGCGCCTCGCGGCCCTCGGCCCGCAACTCCTCGGCGGCGAGCTGGCACAACCGGCCCGCCAGCGTGCTGTCCTGGCCGCCGCTGATCCCGAGCACGTAGCCCTTGGCCGGTGTCGACCGCAGGTAGTCCTTGAGGAAGTCGATCCGGCGCCGGATCTCCACCTTGGGCACGACGGCCGTCCGCACGCCGAGTTCGGCGAGAATCTGCTCCCTGGGGTTTGCCATCCCCGTACTGTACCGAGCGGGGCACGACCCGACGCCGGGGAGCGGTGTCGGCGGCTCACGGGCCGCGCGGTCCGTGGTGGGAGGGGCGATACGCATGGGCAACGGCGCACTGCTTGTGATGGACGTACAGCAGGAGATCGTCGACATGGCCGACGACGGCTCCGGATACCTGGACCGGCTCGGCGCGGCGATCGAAGGCGCCCGCGCGGCGGGCATGTCCGTGATCTACGTGGTGATCGGGCTGCGGCCGGGGCTGCCGGAGGTGAGTCCGCGCAACCGGGTGCTCACCGATTCCGCGGCGATGGGGCTGTTCACCGAGGGCGCCCCGGGCACCGCGATCCACCCCGCCATCGCGCCCCGCGAGGGCGACGTCGTGGTCACCAAACGACGCGGCAGCGCATTCTCCGGCAGCGACCTCGACCTGGTCCTGCGGGCGCGCGACATCGACCGTCTCGTCCTGGCCGGCATCGCCACCAGCGGTGTCGTGCTCTACACCCTGTGTCACGCGCAGGACCTGGACTTCGGCCTGACCGTGCTCGTGGACGGCTGCCTCGACCTCGACCCCGAGGTGCACCGCTTCCTGACCGAGAAGTTGTTTCCGCAGTGGGTGGAGGTCGCCCTGGTCGAGGACTGGCTGAAATCTGTCGCCGGCGCGGTGGAAGAGCAGGCGCAGGCGCAGTGAGCCGACCCGTCGACGCCGCGCCTCAGCGGCTCGGCGGGCGGGTGCCCGTGTAGACGCCGATGGCCCGGTAGCGCAGACCGGGCTGTCGGTACTCCTCCATCGCGTGGGCCAGCCAGCCGATCGACCTGGCCATCGCGAAGACCGCCTCGCCGGCGTCCGGCCGCATGTCCATCGCGTGCGCCAACGCGGCCAGCGCCAGGTCGGCATTGGGGAACACCTCGGCGCGCGCCGCCGGTTCGCGGGTCAGCGCGTCCACGGCACGGATCACCCGGGCGACCCGCTCGTCGTGCTCGGCGTGTTCGCGGAGCAGACCGAGCAACAGGTCGGCGCGCGGGTCGTGTTCGGCGTAGAGCAGGTGGCCCAGGCCCGGCAGGTGCTCCCCGGCGCGCAACCGGTCGGCGACCGCGCCGGTCGGGCCGCCGCCCGCCGGGTCGAGCGCGTCGCGCAGGAAGCGGTACGCCAATCCGATCGCCGCGCCGTGATGCCGGCCGTCGAACACCCCGAGCCCGGCCGAGACCACCGCGTACACGTCCGCCCGGGCGCCGGCCGCCACCCGCGCGGCCAGCGTGGACACCGCCAGGTCGTGGTCGGCCTTGAGCACGAGCGCGGCGTTCAGCAGCCGGATGCGCTCCGGGGTCGCCGCGCGAGCGGTCAGTTTCGGCCACAACCGCGCCGCGAGGGAGGGCCCGGTCGGCGGGGCCGTGCCCGGGCACGGGGGCAGCGTGTCCGCGATCATCGCGAGCAGCGCCTCGCCCGCGCGGACCACGGCCTGCTCCGACAGGTCGAAGCGCAGCGGATCGGCAGTGCCCGCCGCGGCCACGATCATCCGGATACGGTCGGTGAGCCGCGCGGTGGCCGGCAGCGGGGCCACCGTGCGCCGGACCAGATCCGCAGGCCCGGCGGGGGCCTCGAACGGGGGCACCTCGGCGAGGTCCACGCCCCGCCACAACCAGTGCGCCACCGACTCCAGGCGATACCCGGTGAGTTCGGCCACGTCGCGGCCCCGGTAGTAGAGCCGGTCGTCGGCAAGCAGGGTCACCCGGGTGTGGATACGTTCGATCGAGCCGTTGGCGGGGCGGGCGCGCCGGCCGCCGGTCCGGCTCGCCAACTCCTCCACGTCCGCGGCGGCGAACCGGCTGCCCCGCTGTCGCGACTCGCGCACGCTCGTCAACAACCCGCGACTGACGTAGGCGTACACGGTCTCGGGTTTGACCCCCAACCGTTGCGCGACCTGGGCGGTGGTCAGGTAATCCCGGTCACTTTCGTCGCCCGGCACGGCCCGTCTACCAGCCATTTCGTCGCCGCCTTCCGCTCGTATTGAGGCAATCAACATTGACGATAGTTGATCGTCGGGACGACATTCGAGGTGGCCGAAGCGGAACTGTGCGCAGAGCGGGAGGCGTGTCATGTCGGTCGTCGTCGACGGCGGGATCGAAGTACCCAGGGGGCTGAAGGGGGTGGTGGTCACCACCACCGAACTGGGCGATGTGCAGGGCGCGAAGGGCTTCTACCACTACCGGCAGTACTCGGCGATCGAACTGGCCGACACCCGGACGTTCGAGGACGTGTGGTTCCTGTTCGTGCACGGCCGACTGCCCGAGGCCGACGAACGGGCGGCGTTCGCAGCCGAGTTGGCCCGACTGCGAGTGTTGCCCGAGGAGCTGCGCCCGGTGTTGCGCGCCATCGCCACGGCGGGCGAGCGCTTCGATCCGCTCGCCGGACTGCGCACCGCGCTGTCGCTGATCGGCGCCGCGCGTACGCTGCCGCCGCTGTGGGAGTCGTCGCCGGAGCGGCGCCGGGCGGACGCGCTCCTGGTGGGGGCGGTGACCCCGACGATCCTGGCGGCGCTGTACCGGATCCGGGCCGGGGCCGAGCCGTTGCAGCCCCGGGCGGATCTGTCCACGGCGGCCAACTGGCTGTACCTGGTGACCGGCGAGGAGCCCGAACCCGAGCGGGTGGCGGCGATCGAGCGGTATCTGATCGCCACCGTCGACCACGGCTTCAACGCCTCCACGTTCACCGCGCGGGTGATCGCCTCCTCGGGGGCCGACCTGGTGTCCGCGGTGGTCGGGGCGATCGGCGCGTTCTCCGGTCCGCTGCACGGCGGCGCGCCGGATCGGGCGCTGGAGTCGCTGGACGCGATCGGCTCGCCCGACGCGGTCGACGCGTGGGTACGGCCCAGGATCGCCGAGGGCGAGCGGATCATGGGATTCGGCCACCCGGTCTACCGCACCGAGGATCCGCGTGCGGTGATGCTGGCCGAGCTGGCCCGCGAACTCGCCCCGCACACCGACGCGCGGGGCGTCGCGCTGGTGGAGTTCGCCGGCACGGTGCACCGACGGGTGACCGAGATCCTGGCCGAGCTGAAGCCGGGGCGGGAACTGCACGTCAACGTGGAGTTCTACGCGGGTGTGGTGATGGAACTGTGCGGCATTCCCCGGAACATGTTCACGCCGACCTTCACGGTGAGTCGGGTGATCGGGTGGTGCGCGAACATCCTGGAACAGGCCGAGGACACGAAGATCATCCGGCCGATCGCCCGGTACACCGGGCCGCCCGCGCCGCAGCCGGTGCCCACCGGCTGAGGCCGGCCGCACCGGCGGGCCGACCTCGGGGCCGGCCCGCCGGTGGGTGCGCGGACGGTGGTGACCGTCAGGCCGGGTCGGAGGTCGCGCTCATGTCCATGTACATGACCTCCCACAGGTGCCCGTCGAGGTCCTGGAAGCTGCGGCCGTACATGGCGCCCTCGTCCAACGTGTCGTTGGCCGCCGTCGCGCCGGCCGCGAACGCCTTCTCGGCCAGGTCGTCGACGCCCGCGCGGCTCTCCGCGCTCAGGGCCAGGATCGTCTCGGTGGTCCGTGTCGCGTCGGCGATCTCCTTCTTGGTGAAGGTCTTGAAGAACGGCTCCGCGAGCACCATCAGGTGGATCGTGTCGCCGATCACGAACGAGCTCGCGTTCTCGTCGGTGAATTGCGGGTTCGGCGTGAAGCCGAGCGCGGTGTAGAAGGCGGTCGCCTTCGGCAGGTCCTTGGCGGGCAGGTTGACGAAGATCATCGTGGCCATGGTGGGTGTCCGTTTCACGCGTCGCGGTGTTGTCGAAGAGGTGGACGGTCCCGACCGGGAAAACTCATCGGTCGGGCCGGGATCCGTGCTCGACTTCCCCGCGCGCCGCCCCCGGACACGCCACACCCGGGCCCGCCGGCCGAGCCGGGCCGGCCGGATTCAGCGGGCGCTGCCGAGATTCCGGTCGGTCTCGTCGCCTCGGAGCATGAGGGTGACCTCCTCGATGCGGTGGAAACGACCGTCGGGGGCCAGGTCGGCGAAGACGTAGACCTCGGTGCGTACGGTCGAGCCGTCGTGCTTGGTGATGTCGACCGTATGCCGGTCGGCGTAGCGGGACCCGTCGCGCAGTTCGTCGTGGACCTCGACGGAACCAGCGGCCACGATCGTGCGCAAGTGGGCGATGTGCGCGAGGAATTCGGCGCGGTCGGCCCACTCCCCGTCGGTGCGCTGGCGGTAGTCCGGGGCGAAGTGCCGGTCGGCGGCCTCGGCGAGCGGGAGGTCGCGGTCGAAGAGCAGGTCGGTGAGCGCGGCGGCGATACCGGTGGGGGCCATGGGAGGTCCTGTCTTTCTGGTGAGCGGAAGGAAACGAAAGAGATGCGTGCGTGACGCACGCACTTCGTTTGCACACCGTAGCACCATATGCGTGCGCCGCGCACGCTATCCTTTGTGCCGTGGACAACGAGGTGGGATACGAGATCGCCGATGCGCTGGGCCTGCTGTTGCGGCGGACGACACGGGAGCGACTGCACCGGTCATTGACGGAGGGCATGGGCGAGGGGGTGGACGAGGTGACCTACCCGGTCCTGAGCGCGCTGGCCCGGACGGGACCGCGCAGTGCGGCCGATCTGGCACCCGATGTCGGACTCGACCGCTCCGGCGTCACCCGCCGCGCCACCCGCCTGGAGGAGGCCGGACTGGTACGGCGTGAACCGCACCCCACCGACCGGCGGGCGGCGCTGCTCGTGCTCACCGACGCGGGGGAGCGTGCGGTGGTCGAGCTGCGCCGCCGACTGGCCGATCACATCACCGCGAGCCTGGCTGCCTGGCCGCCGGGCGCGGCACGGGAGTTCGCGGGATCGTTGCGCCGCTTCGTCGCCGAGGGCCCGTTCGCCTGACCGGGGCGGTCCGGGTCCGACCTCAGGCGGCGTCGAAGCGCCACCGGGTCTGGCTGTACGTGCCCTTGCCGAAGCCGAAGACGGTGGTCGGCGCCACCCGCAGGACCCGGGCCACATTGCCCCCGCTGCCGTGGAAGGCGCCGTCGCGGACCTCGAACCGCCAGTCGGGGCCGTACTTGCCCGCGTAGGCGTCGGCAATGCGGCGCAGGGACGGATCGTCCGCCAGGGGTACGGCGCGACCCTCGACGACCAGGTCCAGGCCCCGGTCCAGGGCGTTGTCGCCGGTGGTCAGCACGCAGTTCGCATTGGTATGGAGGTTGTGCGCCTTACGTTCGTCGGCGCCGGTGCAAAAGTGCAGCGCGTTTTCCAGCCAGACCGCCAACAGCGGTGTCACGTGCGGTCGTCCGTCCGGCCGCACCGTGCTCAGCCAGAACACCGGGGCGGTCGCCAGGCGGGTGACCGCCACCGACCACGGCACGGGCTCGGCGTCGGGGTGGCTGTAGCGCGAGTCCAGTCGGGTGCGCGGTTCGTGCTGGGACATCGGGCGTCCTCCGGGTGTCGGTGGTGCGCGGGCCCGGCCGGGGCCGGGCGGGATCGTGTGGACCCTTGCGGCCCACTGCAAAGGACTGCCCCGGGTCCGCGAAGTCATCGGTGCGCGCGATTTTCCCCGATATGCGGGCCTTTTCCCGGGGCTGTCGTGAGTCTCGGGTAAAGAGTCCATAAAAAAATCTTTGCCTCCCCTGTCTCTGGTGTCACAGGCGCATCTAGGGTCCGGATGCCCGACGCGAAATCCCGTCTCCGTCGTGACCCGACGGCAGGCGGGAGGTGGGGGTCGGGCTCTGCCGAATCAGCTCGACGTCGTGGGCGCGTAAGGCACCACAGCACCCTGATCGGCGTCGCTTCGCGTCCGGGACCACCTTCCGGGCGGAAGGGGAGACCATCTTGAGTCGAGCGATACCCGGGCGCGGCGGTACGCCGCCGCGAGGCCTCCGGCGTTTCCGTGGCCCGGTGACTTTACTGTCGGCTTCCGTACTCGTGGCCGCGGGCCTTTCCACGGTGACCGGCGCCGCGTCCGTAGCCGCGCCCGTGCGTGTGGACAACACCAGGGCGGTGTGGAACCCCGGACCCGAGGACACCTATCTCAACACCGTCGAAGCCGAGTTCCCCCAGGGCACCGGTGTCGACGGCGAATTGTCGGCCGCGGACAAGGCCCGCAAGGCCAAGGAGGGGCGCGGCGCCAAGGACCGTGAGGGCAACCCGCGCGCGGCGGGGCAACTGCGCCTGCTGGAAGCGGAGTCCCAGCGCACCGGCAAGAGTCCGGAGCAACTGAAGGCCGAGAAGAGCGGTTTGGCGCCGGGTAAACAACAGAACGCCAAACTGCTGACCGTTCTCGTCGAGTTCAACGAGAACGCCAACGACGACTTCTCCGGGTTCAATCGCCGCGCGAGCGTCCAGGATCCGTCCTGTGTCGTGGAACCGCCGGGCACCATCAAGAACGGCCCGCTGCACAACACGATTCCGGACCCGGCGTTGGCCGGGAACGACAACAACACGCCGTGGGTCAAGGACTTCAGCCCCGAGCACTTCAACAAGATGCTCTACACCAAGCAGGGCATCACCGAGCGCATGCGCAAGGACCTGACCGGTCCCGACGGCAAGCCGGGCATCGACGTCTCCGGCTACACGATGAAGAACATGTACGAGGAGATGTCGGGCGGCAAGTACACCGTCTCCGGCACCGCCACCCCGTGGATCAAGGTCCCGCACTCCGAGGCGTGGTACGGCGCCGGCGCCTGCGGCAAGCGTGAGCAGGACATGACCGGACATCCGAGCAACCCGGGTGGCGCGGCCACGCTCGCGATCGACGCGGTGAACGAACTCGCGCGCAGCCAGCCGAACTTCCCGTGGGCCGACTACGACAAGGAGGACACCGGCGACGCCGACAACGACGGCAACACGCAGGAGCCCGACGGCGTGGTCGACCACCTGGTCCTGGTGCACTCGGGCAAGGACAAGTCCTCCGGCGGCGGCGCCGAGGGCACGTACGCCATCTGGGCGCACTCCAGCGCCGTGGCGGGCGGTTACACCGTCCCCGGACAGAACGTCAAGGTCGCCAACTACATCGTGCAGCCGGAGGACTCCGGCGTGGGCGTGTTCGCCCACGAGTACGGTCACGACCTCGGTCTGCCGGACCTGTACGACAACTTCAGCACTCCCGCGCGCGGCGAGTCCGACGTCAACTTCTGGGACCTGATGGCGAGCGGCTCCCACTCGGGCCCGCTGTTCCAGTCGATGCCCGCCAACATGAGCGCGTGGTCCAAGTACACGCTCGGCTGGCTGACACCCCAGGTCCTGAAGGTGGGTGACAAACCCACGATCGCCACCCTGGGCCAGGCCGCCAAGACGCCCAAGGGCACCCAACAGGCGGTCCGGGTCAACCTGCCCGACAAGGTGTTCCGATTCTCCACGCCGCACAGCGGCACCAAGGCGTGGTATTCGAACAACGACCAGGAGTGGGCGGACGTCAAACTCGTCCGCGACCTCGCCGTCCCGACCGGGACCGACCTGAAGTTCCAGTGGTGGAGCGACTATTCGCTGGAGGTGGACTGGGACTTCGGCTTCGTCGAGGTCTCCACCGACGGCGGCACCACGTGGAAGCAGCTGGAGGTCCGCGACGAGGCGGGCACGCTCGTGTCCACCCCGCCGGACTACCCGGACCCGAACGGCAACCTGCGCCGGTTCGGCAAGAGCACCGGGCTCACCGGCGAAAGCAACGGCTGGCGCCACGACCACGTGGACCTGACCGCGTACGCCGGGCAGAACATCAAACTGCGCCTGGGCGTCGACACGGACGCCGCGACACAGGAGAAGGGTTGGCTCGCCGACGACTTCTCGCTCACCAACGGTGGCACCACCGTATGGTCGGACGACGTCGAGCAAGGCGACAACGGCTGGACGCCCCTAGCGGGTTCGGTCGGCTCCGGCACTCGGGGCGCCGGGTGGATCCGCTCCGACGGTACCTTCAACAAGGAGCAGTACTACCTGCTCGAATGGCGCAACCTGTCCGGCTTCGACCAGGGCCTGAAGTACACCTACACGTTCGGCGAGAACGGCAAGCGCTCCAAGCTCGCCTACAACGCGCCGGGCCTGCTGGTGTGGCTCCGGGACAACGAGTACCCGAACAACGGCGTCCTCAACTACCTCGACCGGAGCCCGTCGTTCGGCGCCAAGGGCGAGCTGTTGCTCGTCGACGCGAACCCCGAGCCGTACCGCTTCCCGCACCTGCCGTCGAACGAGGCGGCCAACGTGGAGGCCCGGGTGCAGTCGGCGAACGCGGCGTTCGGCTTCAAGGACACCGCGGGATTCCAGGCCTGCCTCCGGGCCGGCGACCACTGCGCGAACTTCGCCAAGACGGAGCCGGTGCGGTTCTTCTCCGACGTGTTCGGCTACGCGCCGGGTGTCGAGGCGGGCCCGAACGGGTTCGCGGGCAAGGACCGCGACGGTTCCACCGTGGTTCCGGCGCGGGCGCCGTACTCGACCAAGGTGACCAAGCCGGACGGCTCGCCGGACTTCGCGAACTACGGCAAGCCGTTCCACGATTCGGTGACCGGCAACGGCAACCCCGGGCTGGAGAAGGCTTACGGCGTGACCGTGTTCCCGATCACCCCGCTGCCGCATGACACGGGCGCCGTCGTCTGGATCGCCCCCGCACGGAAGTAACCGCTCCACCCGCCTTACCCGCTCCACCCGCTTCACCCGCACGTTGTCGGCCCCCACGACGCAACTCCGGTCGTGGGGGCCGACCTACGTGCGTGAGGAGCCGGTTACGATGCAGAACACGGCGTGCCGATGAGGCGGTTTGTTGCCCGGGTGACCCGAGGGAAGAGGCGAGGGATGTCGGAAGCGGAGTGGATGTCGCGGGATCCGCGCGAGGAGCCCTGGTCGGCGGTCGATCTGCGGCTGGACGTCCCGCATTCGGCCCGGGTCTACGACTACCTCATCGGCGGGAAGACCAACTTCGAACCGGACCGGGTGGCCGCGCAGGCGTCGGTGCAGGCGTGGCCGGCCCTGCCGATCTCGATGCGCACCACCCGCACCTTCATGCAGCGGGCCGTGCGGCACCTCACCGAGCAGTACGGGATACGGCAGTTCCTGGACATCGGCACCGGGATCCCGACCTCGCCGAACGTGCACGAGATCGCGCAGGGCATCGCCCCCGAGACGCGGGTCGCCTACGTCGACAACGACCCGATCGTGCTGACCCACGCGCGGGCGCTGATGTCGAGCACCCCCGAGGGCCGCACCTGCTACGTGGACGCCGACCTGCGCGACATCGACTCGATCATCGACGCCCCGCAGTTGCGCGAGGTGCTGGACCTGTCGAAGCCGGTGGCGCTGTCCCTGGTCGCGATCGTGCACTTCGTGCTCGACGAGGACGACCCCCAGGGCCTGGTGCGGCGCCTGATGGACGAACTCGCCCCGGGCAGCTTCCTGGTGCTGACCGTGTTCACCGGCGACACCGACCCGGTGGGCGTGGGCGGGGTCGGGCGCGAGTACAACGCGCGCGGCATTCCGCTGCAGATCCGGGACCGGAAGGAAGCGCTCGCCTTCTTCGACGGCTACGAGTTGCTGGACCCGGGGGTGACGCTGGTGCACCACTGGCGTCCGGACCCCGACGCGCCGCAGATCCGCGACGCGGACATCGCGATGTACGGCGGGGTGGCGGTCAAGAACGCCTGACCGGGCCCGGCCGCTTGCCCCTCACGTGGCCGCCGCGGTCGCCGTGGTCAGCAACTCCGGGAGCGTGCCCGGGAAATCGGGGGCGATGCGGCCGGCGATCACCCACGCGTCGACACTGTCGCCGAGGGTGTTCGCCACGTGCGCGGTGATCAGCCGCCGGGCCTCGTCGAGTTCTTCGGGGAGCAGGGCCGCGAAGGCGTCGAGAGCGCCGAGCATGCGCAGCGGCGGCTGCGCCGTCTCGACGAACTCACGCATGGTGAGCGCGCCGTCGGCGACCGCGTCGACGTACCAGTTGTCCGCCTCGTCGATCCACTCGCTCGGCCGGTCCCGCAACGGCTCGCGCAGCGGATGGCCGAGTGCGGCGCGGGCGTGGGCGGGTGAGCGCCGCCCCACACGCGCCGCCGCCTCCGGGTCCAAGTGGCAAGCAGCCAGGGCAAGTTCGTCCGGGCAACGGGGCTGGGCGGCGAGGTTGGCCAGGACGGCGCCGGGCAACTCGCCCCGCCGGTGGGCGGCGATCGCCTCCGGCCAGAACGTGTCCGGGACATGCCGGGTCGCGATCTCGGGATTGCGGCGCATCGCCGCGAGCAGTGCCGCCGGTCGCCCGGAGTCGGCCACGGCGCGCCGCAGCCGGCGCAGACCGTCGAACGCGCGCGTCGTATCCAGGAAGGTCCGCATCGTTTCGTACTCGCCGCCGAGCCGCAGCCGGACCCGTCGGTCGAACAGCGCGACGCGGCCCCGGGTTTCCCACAGGCCGAGCAGACCGCGCAGCGTGGCCGGGCCGCCGAGGCCACGGGCCCCGTAGCGCTCGAAAGCGGCCCGGATCAGATACGGATGGTGACCGTGGACCGCCTCGGCGCAGTCGTTCGCCAGTCGGGAACTCAGCCAGGCGCGGCGTTCGAGGGGCAGGCGTACGCGTGGCCGCGCGTCGCGACGGGTGGCCCGGTGGATCGCGTAGGCGGCGTCCGGGCCCGGATGTGCCGACAACAACGCCGCGTTGACGTTCGGGTCGTGCAGCGCGAGCAGCCGCTCGACGGTCGGGGCGGTGGCCACGACGTCGTGGACCAGGTCCCACGTGTGCTCGGGCACCCGCTTCAACGCGGGCAGTACGACCCGTCCGGCCAACGCCGTCCCGGCGCGGGCGAAGCCGCGCACGACCTCGACGGGCAGCGCGGCGACCACGGGGGCCACGATCGTGGGATCCACCCGGCCCAGCATCCCGGCCGGCGAGAACGCGCCCCACCGCTTCCACTCGCCGACCGCCGGACCGGGCAGGACGGCGTCGAACTCGCGGCCCATCACGGCCGCGCCGAAGGCCGAGCCGGTGCCGGTCCCGGCCGAACCGGACAGCCGCGCGGCGTCGGCGCACAACTGCGGGAACGTCCCGCCATGGTCGGGGGCATGTGCGATCAACCACCCCCACGCCGCGAGGTCGTCGCCCGGCAACAACTCGGCCGCCTCGTCGAGCACCCGGTCGATCGCCGCGAGTCGCCGGTAGTGCCGGGGACGCACGAAGAACTCCAGGGTGCGGATCGCCCACCAGCCGGGCGTCGCCGACAACACGATCCGACGCGGCGTCAGCACCCCGCTCACCAACGCGGCTTCGAGCGGTCCGGTGGCCCACTGCGACCGAAACGGCTCGGGCGGCGCGACGACCAGTTCGAGGGCGACCGGCGCCGGGCAGTTCCGGTCCGCGAGGAGGATCGTGCGGGCGAACTCCCGGATGGGTTCACGGCGATGGGCCTCGATCACCTCGTCCCAGTCGGGCGTCTCGGCGGCGAGCAGACGCTTCTCGCGCACGTCGGCGGCATGCGGCCAAGAGCTTCGGTCGGTGGGCTTGTCCGGTGTCCCGCGGCCGAGTTCCGGGACGGGATCGGCGCCCGGTCCGGCCGGACCGAGCCGGGCCCGGACCCGCGCCGCCAACTCCGGATCGGCGCACCGCAACAGCAGCTCCGCCGTCGCCGGGGTGCCGGCGCCCATCCGATCCCTCCCCGATCCGTGCCGTTGCGAAGGTGTCATGATCCCACCCGTCGTCGGCGAACCACGGCCGGGACCGGAACACTTCGGCGCTCCCACCGACCGACGACTCACCGACGCGGCGGGCGAAGCACGTTCCGCACGACCCGGTCGGCGGCGCGTTGTTGGGCGAGGGTTTCGTCGAAGGTCGCGTCGAGTCCGAAGTTCATCGAGACCACCGCACCCCGTCGGCCGTCCTCGGTGAAGCCGGTGGTCACGATGGAGCCCGAGTCGCCTCCGTCGTGTCCCCAATAACGCTCGTCGCCGGTGTCGGTCAGCGGGCGGGAGACCAGTCCGAGGCCGTACTCGCCGCCCGGCCAGAACTTCCGCAGCGCGGCGTCGACGGGACGGGTGCTCTTCATCGCGGCCAGTTCGGCCGGGCGGAGCAGGCGTCCGACGAGCAGTGCCCGGAAGAAGACGTCGAGATCGCGCGTGGTGGAGACGATGCCGCCCGCCGGGTAGGCGGGGATCTGGGAGGTGACGTCCACGAGTTTCCCGTCGAAGCGCTGGTATTGCAGCGCGTGCGGCAGGCGGATGTCGGGCGATGAACCGGGCCAGTAGGTGTGGTCCATGCCCAGCGGGCGGAAGATGCGCCGCTCGAACTCGGCGGCCCACGGTTGCCCGGTGACCCGTTCGATGATCAGCTCGGCGATCAGGTAGCCGGTGTTGGAATAGGCCCAACCCTCGCCCGGCTCGAAGAGTTTCGGCATGGCGACCGCGTCCTCCACCAACTGCCGGGTGGAGTACCGCTGATACCGCAGCTTCAGGTACTCCGCCTCGGTGTTCCACGACGGGATGGCGTCGGGCAGGCCGGAGGTGTGCTGGAGCACCTGGCGGATCGTGATCGCGCGACCGGCCACCAGCCCCGGCAACCATCGTTCGATCCGGTCGTCGAGCCCCAAGCGGCCCTCGCCGACGAGTTGGAGCACCACGGTCGCGGTGAGGGCCTTGGACGTGCTGGCGATTCGGAACGCGCCCTCGGCGGGGATCTCCCGGCCGGTGCGCACATCGGCGACGCCGACCCGCGCGGAACAGGTGACCGGGCCGGCCGTCGCCCTGGCCTGGACGGCCGGGATGCCCAGGGCCGACACCGCCTCGGCGTCACGCCGCAGCCGGCGATGGTCGGGCACGCCGTGGAGCACGCCGGCGCCGGCCCGCTCGCCGGCGATCGGCGAACAGGGCGGGGACGCCGCCGCGCCCACGGCGGGCGGCGCGATCAGCACGCCGGCCGCCGTGGCGCCGAGGGCCAGGGCCAGGGTCAGCGGAAGGGTACGAAGGTGTTCTGCCATGGCCGGAAAGCTAGCCGGCGCCGGGCCGGCCGCCGATACCACCGGCCGCAGGCGTTTCGGTACAGCGGGCTGTAGTGCGGGGGCGGACCCCTGTTCGCATACTGACCGTCATGTATGCGGCGAACGCGGTGCGTGCCTGCGCCTACCTGCTCGGCAACACGTTCGCCGCGCTCGGTGGGCTGCTCTTCCTCCCGCACCCGGGGACGGTGGGCGACTGGGCGGACCGTCGGCGATCCGCCGCGCGGCGCCGGCTCGGGGTACCGAGCGGTTCGGCGCCGACCACGCGCCGGTGGCTGGTGCTCAACGCGGCGACCGGCGTGCCGGCGGGCCTGCTCGCGCTGCTCGTGGTCGGCAACACGATCGTCGGCGTGATCGGGCTGACCGCCTGGTGGGCGTTTCCCCCCGCCGACCGGCCACGATTGTGGGTGGACGTACCGATCGACGGCTGGGGCGACGCGCTGGCCCTCGGTGTCGTCCAGGTCGTCGGCCTCGGCGCCGTGGCGTGCTTCGGGCTGCCGCCGCTCGCCCGCGCCCAGGCCCGGCTGCTCGCGTCGTCGCGGGCGGAGCGGCTGGAGCTGCGCGTGGCCGCGCTGACCCGGACCCGGGCCGACGTACTCGACGCGCACGGCGCCGAACTGCGCCGGATCGAGCGGGATCTGCACGACGGCACGCAGGGTAGGCTCGTCGCGATGACGATCCACCTCGCCCTGGCCCGGCAGGCCGTGCGCGAGGATCCGGACACGGCCGAGGCGCTGATCGAACGGGCGCATACGAGCGCCGAGGCAGCGCTGGCCGAACTGCGCGACGTGATCCGCACGATCTACCCGCCGATCCTCGCCGACCGGGGCCTGTCCGGGGCATTGACGGCGGTCGTCGCCCGGTCGGGGGTGCCCGCCCGGCTCGATGTGGGCGACCTGGGCGACATACCCGCAGCCGTCGAGACGGTCGCCTACTTCACCGTCGTCGAGGCGCTGACCAACGCGACCAAGCACAGCGGGGCCTCCGTCGCCACCGTGACGCTCGACCGCGAGGCCGACCGCCTGCGGATCCGGGTCACCGACGACGGCACGGGCGGCGCCGACGAGACGCGCGGCACCGGACTTGCCGGAATACGTCGACGGGCGATGGCGCTCGACGGCGAGGTGACGGTGGACAGCCCGGTGGGCGGTCCCACCTCGATCATGGTGGGGTTGCCGTGCGGTTGGTGATCGCCGAGGACAACGTGCTGCTCGCGGAGGGCCTGCAACTCATCCTCGCCCGACACGGATTCGATGTCGCCCGCGTCGTCGACACGGCCGACGACCTGCTCGCGGCGGTGGCGGAGGAGGAACCGCAGGCGGCCATCGTCGACGTACGCCTGCCGCCGTCGTACCGCGACGAGGGCCTGCAAGCGGCGATCGAAGTGCGCCGTCGCCGACCGGACTTCCCCATCCTGGTGTTGTCGCAGTACATCGAGCAGACGTACGCGACCGAACTGCTGTCCACCGGCCACCACGGCGTCGGCTACCTGCTGAAGGACCGGGTCGGCCGGGTCGCGGAGTTCGTCGAGGCGCTGCGCAAGGTCGCGGCCGGCGGCCTGGCGCTGGACGCCGAGGTGATCGCCCAGGTCGTGCGCCGCCGGGACGATCCGCTGACCGTGCTGACCACCCGCGAGCGCGAAGTCCTCGGCCTGATGGCCCAGGGCCTCGACAATACGACCATGGCCGCCCGCATGCGGGTGACGGACAACGCGGTGCACAAACACATCGGCAACATCTTCGCCAAGCTCGGCCTTGCCGCCGGCGACGCCGGACACCGTCGCGTCCTCGCCGTGCTCACCTACCTGGACGCGTCGCCCCGCTGACGCCGGCGCCGCGGACCGGCCCGCGCAGCAGCGCCATCGCCGCGTTGTGGCCGGGGATGCCGCTCACCCCGCCGCCGCGCCGGGCGCCGGCCCCGCACAGCAGGATGCGCTCGTGGGCCGTTTCGACACCCCACGTCCCGGGCGGTTCGTCGTCCGGCGTGTACGGCCAGGACAGGTCGCGGTGGAAGATGTGCCCGGCCGGCAGCCCGAGTTCGTCCGCCAGGTCGAGCGGCGTGTGCACCTCCAGGCACGGGTCGCCGTTCGCGTCGCGCAGCAGGCAGTCCTCGATCGGCTCGGCGAGCACGTCGTCGAAGGAGGCGAGCATCGCGCGCAGCGCCTTCGCCCGAGCGCCGTCGTGGTCGTCGGCGAACAGGCGCGCGGGCATGTGCAGGCCGAACAGCGTCAGCGTATGCACCCCGGCGGCCCGGGGCCCCGGACCGAGGATCGAGGGGTCGGTGAGGGTGTGGCAGTACATCTCGCCGGGTGGCAGTGTCGGCATCCGCCCGGCCGCGGCCTGCTCGTACGCGTCGGCGATGTGGGCGTAACCCTCGTTGACGTGGAAGGTGCCCGCGAACGCCCGGCGCGGGTCCGCGCGCGGATCGCGCAGGCGCGGCAGCCGGGCCAGCACCATGTTGACCTTGAGCTGCGACCCCTCCGGCGCCGGGCCGGCGGCCGGCTCGCCCAGCAGTCGGCCCAGCGTTTCCGGCGCGACGGCGGCGAGTACGTGGCCGCCCGCCACGCGATACTCCGTGTCGCCGATCGTGTAGTACACCTCGCCGTCGGGGTTCACGGCGGTCACCGTCGCGCCCGTGCGCAGGTGCGCGCCCGCCGTCCGCGCCGCGTCGGCCAGGCTCGCGGTGACCGCGCCCATGCCGCCCACCGGGACGTCCCAGTCGCCCGTACCGCCGCCGATCACGTGGTAGAGGAAACACCGGTTCTGCCGCAGCGCGGGGTCGTGCATCGGCGCGAACGTGCCGATCAGCGCGTCGGTGGCGACCACGCCCCGCACCGTGTCGTCGGCGAACTCCGCCTCGATCAGGCCCGACAGGGGTTGGGCGAACACCGCGTCCCAGATCCGCTCGTCGTCCACGAGGCGGCGGAACTCGGCCTCGGAGCGCAGCGGTTCGGTGAGGGTGGGGAACACCCGCCGGGCCAGCCGGCCGGTGGCCGCGCCGAACCGCTCCCACGCGTCGGCGTCGGGCGCGCCCGCGAACCGGGTCAGTTCGGCCCGGGTGCCCGCCCGGTCCCCGGTGTCGACGAGCAGGCCGTCGGCGCCGCGTGGGGTGTACGACCCGATCCGCCGGCGCCGCGTCACCAGGGGCAGCCGCAGGTCCTCGACGATCTTTCGGGGCAGCAGACTGACCAGGTACGAGTAGCGCGACAACCGCACGTCGACCCCGGGGAACGGCCGCGCCGACACCGCCGCGCCGCCGACCTCGTCGAGCCGTTCCACCACCACGACCGAGCGCCCCGCCCGCGCCAGGTAGGCGGCGGCGACCAGGCCGTTGTGGCCGCCGCCGACCACGACGACGTCGAATCTCCCACCGTCACGCACCACATCCGCCTCCGGAATCACCCATCTGGCGCCACACGGCCACGCCACCCACAGGCAGCCTAGGTGTGTTCACCCGGGAGCGGGCCCGACACACCCAGCGCGCGATCGCGAGTGGTGGGGGCGCAACTCCCGCGCGGGCGGGGCAGTTGAAGATCCGACGGGCCACCGCTCGTCGAGAACGCCCGAAGAGCACGGGAGCCGGATTTTGCCGTGTGGGACGTGCTGAGGCGCACCCTCGAGGCGGGTGCGCCGGGCGCGATGACCCGCATCGACGACGGCCGCACACCGTGAGCCGCACGGCAGGGGCCGGGCGGTAGTCCCGGCGGCCGGGGCGGCTATCGCGTCGGGTCGTCGGGTGGGCCCAGGACCCGGTCGAGCGCGTCCTGGGCGATCCGGCGCATGGCGTCGGCGTCGTCCAGGTAGCAGCCGACCGCCAGGCCGTCGCGCAGCAGCATGAGGATGTCGGCGGTGGTTCGGGGACGGGCGTCGCCGGCCGCGGTCAGCAGGTCGGCCAGCATCGTGCGGAACCAGGTCCGGTGGTCCAGGATCGTGCTGCGCACCGGATGCGCGACCTCCGGGAATTCGGCGGCGGCGTTGATGAACGGGCAGCCCCGGAAGCCGGGTTTGCGACCGATCTCGACGATCAGGTCGAAGAGCCGCACCAGGACCTCGCGCGGCGGCAGGTCGGCGGAGTCGGCGAGGAAGTCGGCGACGATCCGGCGCTGCGCCTCGAACTGCTCCGTCAGATACGCGTGGACGAGCGCGTCCTTGGCCGGGAAGTGGTGGTAGAAGGTCGCCTTCGCGACGGCCGCCTCGGCGATGATCCGGTCCACCCCCACGGCATGCACACCCTCCGCGTAGAAGAGCGCGCTCGCGGTGTCGAGCACGCGGCGGCGGGCCGGGCTCTCGCGGGATCGATCGGAGGTCGTCGTCGTAGGCACACCTTGACTTTACCAGACAGGTCTGTCTACCGTCGGATCCATCAACCGAACAGACAGATCTGTCTGCCACCACCTGGAGAAGGGCGGGACCACCATGAGCCTGTACACCGCGATCGCGACCTCGGCCGGACGAGACGCCCGGGCGGTCAGCTCCGACGGGCAACTCGACGTCAAGCTGGGCCTGCAGCGCGAACTCGGCGGCGACGGGATCGGCACCAACCCCGAGCAGCTGTTCGCGGCCGGCTACTCGGCCTGCTTCGCCAGCGCGATGCAGCTGGTGGCCAAGCGCCAGGGCGTGGACGCGGCCGACGCCTCGGTCACGGCCGAGGTCGACCTGAACCCGAACGGCGACGGCGGCTTCGGACTGGGCGTGACGCTGCGCGTGGAACTGCCGGAGCACCTGTCCGCCGAGCAGGGCCGCGCCCTGATCGAGGCCACCCACCAGGTCTGCCCGTACTCCAACGCCACCCGGGGCAACATCCCGGTCGAACTCGTCGTCGAGTAGCCGAGTAGTCGGCCCCGAGGGGTCAGTCCGCCGCGTGTTCCCCGTCCCGGTCGTCGCCGGGCGGGGCGGGGCGGGCGGGGCCGCGATAGGTCAGCGTCTGGCTGTAGACGATGTTCGTGGTGGTGCTGCCGAACTGCGCGAGGCGGTCGATGATCGCCTCCAGATGCGGCATCGACGTGGCCGCCACCTTGAGCGTGTAGCAGTCCTCGCCTGTGGTGCGCAGACACTCCAGGATCTCCCGCCGCTCCTCCAGCAGGCGGTGCAGCGGGCCGTGCCGACTTCCGGGGTACTTCAGGCGCACCACGGCCAGCACGGCGAAGCCCGTCCGAGCGAGGTCGACCTCCGCCCGGTAGCCGGTGATCACGCCGACCGCCTCCAGACGCCTGACCCGCTCCGTGGTCGCGGACGCACTCAGACTGACCCGACGCCCGAGTTCGGTCAGCGGGATACGACCGTCGCGTTGCAGCTCACCCAGGATGGCCCAGTCGGTGGCATCGAGATCCTCGGACATTCGGCCAGACTACCGGCGGATCCACGGCGATCCGGCCGCAAGGGCACGAATTATGTCTTCAGTCCTCGGGTTGCCGCCGGATAGCCTCGATCCATGCAACTCGGTGTCAACGTCCCCAATTTCGGCCCCGGCACGGATCCGGGCATGCTGCGCGACTGGGCACAGACCGTGGAGGGGCTGGGATACGACCTGCTGATGGTCTCCGACCACATCGCGATCACGCCCGACGTCGCGGAGCAGTACCCCGCCCCCTTCTACGAACCCTTCACCACGCTCGCCTGGCTGGCCGGCGTCACCCGGCGGGTCCGGCTGGGCACCACGGTGCTCATCGTCCCCTACCGACACCCCCTGCTCGTCGCCCGGATGGCCGCCAACCTGCACCGGTTGAGCGACGAGCGCCTGGTGCTCGGCGTGGGCGTCGGCTGGGCGCGGCAGGAATTCGCCGCACTCGGGCTGGCGTTCGAGCGCCGAGGCCGAACCACGGACGAGCACCTCGCGGCGATTCGCGCCGCGTGGGCGGACGGCGAGGACGACTACCGCGCGGGCGGTATCCCGATCTGGGTCGGCGGCAACAGCGACGCGGGCATCCGCCGCGCGGTGCGCCTCGGCGACGCCTGGCATCCGCTGCGCCGCACCATGCCGTGGATGCACGCGGCGGTCGACCGGATGCGCGACATCGCCGAGGGGGAGGGCCGGGCGATGCCGGCGCTGGTGCCCCGGATCGCGCTGCACGTCACCGACGAGCCGCTGCCCGACGCCACGCGACTCGCGGGCGAGGGCACGATCGAGCAGGTTCTCGACGATCTGGACGGCCTGCGCGGCCTGGGCGCCGAGACCGTCGTGCTCGATCCGTTCGACGGCGACCCGAACGAGACCCGGCATCCCGGCGCCGCGTGGCGCATGCTGGCCCGGGTCGCCGAGCGACTGCGTACCCCCAACGGCGAGCGCACCCCGCCCGGCGGGCGCACCCCTTCCGGCGAGCACACCCCGCCCGCCGATTCCACCGAAGCGAAATGACGGAGACGCGATGACCGTGTCGGACGACGAACTCATCCACCTGCGCCGCTGCGTGGAACTGGCCGCCGAGGCCGTGGCGGCCGGCGACGAGCCGTTCGGCTCGGTCCTGGTCGCCGCGGACGGCACCGTCCTCGCCGAGGACCGCAACCGCGAGCGCAGCACCGGGGACCCGACCCGCCACCCCGAGATCGAACTGGCCCGCTGGGCGGCCGCGCACCTGACACCCCCGGAGCGGGCGGCGGCCACCGTGTTCACCTCCGGGGAGCACTGCCCGATGTGCGCGGCGGCGCACGGCTGGGTGGGCCTCGGCCGCATCGTCTACGTCAGTTCGGCCGAGCAGACCGGCGAGTGGCTGGCCGAACTGGGTGTTTCGGCCTCCCCCGTACGCGCCCTGCCGATCGGGGAGGTCGTACCCGGGCTCGTGGTGGAGGGCCCGGTCCCGGCGCTGGCCGAGGAGATCCGCGCGCTGCACCGCCGCTTCCGCGGCCAGGGTTGACGGCCGGTCGAGGGGCCGGCGGACGGCCGGCCCCTCGACCTGCTCAGGGGGTGGGCCGGGGTGACGGTCGCTCGGGGTGTCCCGGGCGCCAGATGCGCGGCCCGATGTCGAGGGCGAGGGCCGGGACGAGCAGGCTGCGGACCAGCAACGTGTCCAAGAGCACGCCGATGGCCACGAGCAAGCCCTGCTGCAGCGAGGTGACCGTGGGGATGACGGTGAGCGCGGCGAAGGTCGCGGCGAGCACGAGTCCCGCCGAGGTGATCACGCCGCCGGTGACCGTGAGCGCGGTCAGCATGCCCTCGCGATGGCCGCGCAGCCGGACCTCCTCCCGGGCCCGGGTCATCAGGAAGACGGTGTAGTCGATGCCCAGCGCGACCAGGAACAGGAAGCCGAACAGCAGCAGACCACGATCGATCCGGGGATGACCGAGCGCGCGGAAGACCAGCACGGCGGCACCGACGGCGGCGGCGTACGAGAGCACCACGGACAGCAGCAACACGATCGGCGCAACCAGTGCGCGCAGCAGCACCACGAGCATGATCAGCACGATCGCCAGGACCAGCGGGATGAGCAATTTCTCCTCCCTGCCCTGCGCGTTCGAGGTGTCGAGGGCGACCGCGCTCTGCCCGCCGACGACGGCCTCGGACACCCTCCCGGGGGCATGATCGAGGGTGATGCGGATATGGTCGACGGTGCGTCGGGCCGCGCCGGTGTCGGGGGCGTCGGCGAGGACCGCACCGATGTGCGCCCACCCACCGGCGGTCCGGTCGACCCTCGCGGCGGCGACCCCCGGGACGCCGCGGATCATCGCCGCCGCGTCGCCGCCGACGGCCGAGGGCACGTACACGTCGGCCGGCGCGGCGGACCCGGCGGCGAAGTGCCGTGCCAGGAGTTGCTGCCCGGTGACCGAGTCGACCTTCTTGGTGAACTGCTCCGCCTGGGTCTGGCCCGTGGACGCGGCGGTCGCGCCCAGTGCGAGGGCGGCCAGGACCACGGCGGTGCCGATCCAGAGCGCGCGGGGGGCACGTCCCACCAACCGGGCCACCGCCGGCCACAGTCCGCGTGCCCGCTCGGCGGCGACCGGCTCGGCCGGCGCGTCCGGGGTATACCGGGGCACGAACGGCCAGAACGCCCACCGGCCGAGGATCACGAGCAGGGCCGGCAGCAGCGAGGTCATCGCCAGCGAAACCACCGCGACGCCGACGGCCACGACCGGGCCGAGTCCCCGGGTGGAGTTCATGCTGCCGAACACCAGGCACAAAGTGGCCACGATCACGGTCAGCGCGGACGCGACGATCGCCGGCAGGCACCTGGTCAACGCCTGCACCATCGCCTCGTGCCGGTCCTCGTGCCGGCGCAACTCCTCGCGATAGCGGGCCACCAGGAGCAGTGCGTAGTCGGTGCCGACGCCGAGGACCAGCACGGTGAGGACGTACGCGCTCTGCCCGTTGACCAGCAACCCGGCGTGCCGGGCGAGCAGATACACCACCCCGTTGGCGACCTGGGCGCCCAAGGCGACCGAAAGCAGCGGGATCAGCCACAGGATCGGACTGCGGTACGTGATCAGCAGGAGCAGCGCGACCAGGCCGAGAGTGGCACCGAGCAGGGCCAGATCCAGGCCGGAGTAGACGTCGATGAAGTCGGCGATGTTGCCGGCGCGTCCGGTGATTCGTACGTCGAGCCCGGCCGGCGCGTCGGTCCGGGCCAGGTCGCGTAGCTTGTCGACGCCGTCGCCGAGCACGGCGTTGTCGTTCTTGGACGTGCGCAGCGCGACGCTCAGGAACGCGGCCCGACGGTCCTCGGCGACCACGGGCGCCGGCACGGGCGCGGCGGCGCCCTCGGCCGCGAGGGCCGCCCGGTCGCGGTCGACCTTGGCCAGGTCGGTGGCGGACAGGCCGCTCTCGCGGGCGTAGACGACCACCGCCGTGGCGACGTTCTTGTCGGCGAAGTGCTTCTCGCCGATGTCCATGGCCTTGGTCGACTGGGCGTCGGCCGGCAGCCAGGTCTGCGGGTCGTTGTCCTGGACCGAGCCGATCTTCGCGGCGAGCGATCCGCCGACGGCTATCAGCAGGACCCAGATCGCCAGGACCGCCCACTTGGAGCGGCGGCCCGCGACGACGCGGGCGTAACGCGTCCATCCGGGCGTGGCGGACGGACCTGGTGAAGCGGGGGGCTGTATCGCCGCCCGGGTTGTGGCCATGTCTACCTCGTGGATGCGGTCGAAAGCGGTAGGGGAGAAGGGCGCCGGTCGACGGGTGCCGGGCGCCGGTGGTCGCACGTCGGCCGGGGCGGGCCGGCGGCATGGGGGGAGCCGAGGGGCGGTCGCGTGCGGTCGCCGTGCCGGTGGCGGGCACCGGACCGCCCCTCGGCGGCCTTTTTTCCGAGGGTCGTCGACGCGGGTCAGTACGAGATGGCGACCCGGGTCGCGAACAGGGCTCGGTCGTCGATGTGGCCGAGGATGAAGTCGGCCAGGTCGGCGCGGGAGAGCCGGGTGGGGCGCTCCAGCGGTGGGGTCTGGTCGGGGCTGTACCGGTAGGTGCCGGTGCGCGGTCCGTTGGTGAGCATCGGGACGCGGATCACGGTCCAGTCGAGCTGGTAGGCGTCGAAGAGGTCGTGCTCCATGCGGGCCATGTCGGCATAGGCGTGCCGGTGCAGGGGTTTGACGATGAGGTTGGTGACCAGGCGCTGGGCCGCCGGGACCCTGGCGCCCGAGTCGAGTGCGCCGGAGGAGAGGCAGACCAGGCGGCGGACGCCCACGGCGGTCATCGAACGGCGCAGATTGGCGGTGCCCCGCGAGTAGATCGTGGTGGGCTCGCGGGTGGTGGCGCCGAGTGCGCTGAGTACGGCGGTGTGGCCGGGCACGACGGCGTCGATGGTCTCCGGATCCAGGGCGTCCCCGGCGACCACGCGCAGGTGTTCGTGTCGGGTGGTGACGCGTCGCGGATCGCGGGCGAGGGCGGTGACGCGGTGGCCGGCGACCAGGGCCTGCGCGACGAGCCGCATGCCCGTGCCGCCGGCGGCGCCCACGACGAGCAGGTTCACGGCGCGGTCGGGTTCGTCTGCGGCCGGCCGGCGGGGCGACGGAAGGGCGGCGCGCCCGCGAGCTTGCCGCCGTCGATCGGCAGGGTGGCGCCGGTGATGAACGAGGACGCGTCGGAGCACAACCACACCACGGCCGCGGCGACTTCGTCGGGCAGACCGATCCGGCGCATCGGCATGGCCTGGGCGGCGGCCTGTCGGGCCTGCTCCCCGGCGGCCTCCAGCTGCTCGGTGTGGATCGGGCCGGGCGCGAGCGCGTTGATCCGGATGCCGGCGTCGGCGTAGTCGAGCGCGGCGGTGCGGGTGAGCCCGATCAGGCCGAACTTGCTGGACACGTACCCGGCCAGACCGCCGACCGCCTGGAGACCGGCGGTGGAGGACATGTTGACGATGGCGCCGCCGTTGCCGCTCGCGAGCATGGCGGGGATCTCGTACTTCAGGGCCAGGAAGACGCCGCGCAGGTTGACGGCGAAGGCGCTGTCGAAGGCGGCCACGTCGACGTCGGCGAGCGGGGTGGGCGGGTGGCCGCCGCCGGCGGCGTTGTTGACCGCGGCGTCCAGCCGGCCGAAGCGGTCGACGGTGGTGGCGACCAGTCGCTCGACGGCGTCGGGGTCGGTGATGTCGGTCGGCACGGCGAGCGCCCGGCCGTGGGCCGCGTCGAGTTCGTCGGCCAGCGCGGTCAGCGCGTCCGCGTCACGGGCGGCGAGCACGACCCGCGCACCGGCGTTGTGCAGGGCTCGGGCGGTGGCGGCGCCGATGCCGCGACTCGCACCGGTCACGATCGCGACGCGGTCGGCGAGAGGTTGCTGGAGGGTGGACATGGTGCACTCCCGAATCGAGGTGGGGCAGGGTGTGGAGAGTGCGAATCCCGCGTATCGGGACGCCCGGGCAGGCCGGGGTATCCGCGATCCGCGAGGTCGCGTAGAATTCAATGGACAGACAGTAAATCCAAAATTGGGAAAGGGGCAAGCCGCGTGAGTCCGCGCGTGTACAAGTCCGACAAACGCCAGGCCGCAGCCGAGGACACCCGACTGCGCATCCTGACCGCCGCCCGCTCGCTGCTCGCGGCCGCCAAGCCCACCCAGATCACCCTCGACGCCATCGCCAAGGCGGCGGACGTGTCCCGCCAGACCGTCTACAACGCCTTCGGCACCAAGGCCGGCCTGCTCGAAGCCCTCTTCGACGGGCTGGCCGCGCGCGCGGGCGTCGACCTGTCCGAGGCGTTCGCCGCGCCCGACGTGCACGCGGCGCTGCGCCGGTTCACCGAGACCTTCTGTCGTTTCTGGGCCGCCGACCCGGTGGTGATCCGCAGGCTGCGCGGCATGGCGGTGCTGGACGCCGACCTCGACCGACTGCTGCGCGAGCGCGACGACATGCGCCGCACCGCGCTCGGCTCGCTCCTGGCGGCCCGGGGGGTGGAGGTCGGGTCCGAGACGATCGACGTCGTCTGGCAACTCACCGGCTTCGAGATGTACGACGGCCTGGCCCGCCGCGACCCCGAGCGCGACCCGGCCGGCCCGATCGCCGACGCCGTCACGGCCGTATACGCGGCCGCGCGCGACTGACCGGCAGGCCTGCGCCGAGCCGGCCGCCGGGTGACCCGGGTAATGGCCGGCCGGCGCCCGAGGGGTACTCGCGTCCTGGGTCTCGTGGACGACGCGGGCGGCGCGGTGGGTTGCCTAGCGTCGGACGCATGAAATCACAACGTTTGTCCCTTGCCTACGGCCCGGCGGCCGTCTCCGTGACGTCCCCGGCCCCCTCTCCGTCGCGCGGTGATCCCGCCCTGGCGCTGGCGGCCCACGCCTTTCCGCTGCGCAGCACCGTCCCGGGCGGGCCCGACACGGATCTGGCGGCGTTCGGCACGATGCTCCGGGGCGTGGAGGTGGTCGGCGCGGGAGCGGCCACCCACGGCTCGGGCGAGTTCGGCACCGTCAAGCATCGGTTGTTCCGACATCTCGTCGACCACCACGGCTTCCGCGGCCTCGTGCTCGGGATCCATCCGCGCGCCGGAGCGCGCCTGGACGCGTGGGTGCGGCACGGCGCCGGCCACCTCAAAACGATCATGGACGAGGAGTTCCGCGCCGACGACAGCCCATGGAACACCCTGGAGACGCTCGACGTGTTCCGCTGGATGCGGCTGTGGAACGTGCGCGGTGCGCCGGGCGCGGTACGGGTGCTCGGGATCGGGAGCGAACTCTCGCACGCCGACCGGGCCGAGGCCGCGGCCGACGGGGTGATCCGGTGGCAACGCCGGATCGGCGCCGGGGTGTTCGTCTTTGCGCACAACACCGAGGTCGCCGCAGGAAGCGGGGCGGGGGACGAACCGCCGAACGCGGGGCGGGCGTTGCGCGAACGGCTCGGCGGTCGGTACGCCAACGTCGGATTCACCTTCGGCCAGGGCTCGTTCGGCGCGATCGACGCCACCGCCCCGGGGCGGCCCCGGCGCCGCTTCGACCTCGGACCCACCGGGCCGGGCGCCGCCGAGTTCGTCCTCGGACAGGTGTGTCGACGCGACTGGTATCTGGACACCCGCACGGTCGCCCCCGGGCTCGCCCGTGACTGGTTGGCCGGCGCCCACCCCACCCGCGGCGTCGGCGTCGTGTGGCCGTGCGACGAGTACACGAACACCCGCCTGCACCCGGCCTACGACATCCTCGTCCACCTGCACCACGTGGGCGCCGCACACCACCGCTGAGGCGCACCGACGCGGCCCCGCCCGATCAGCGCCGAACGGCCTCCGCGGCCCCGAAGCGTTCCGTGAACGCCGTCCGGTTGGGCGAGTCGGGGGAGGGGTCGTGGATGGCGAAGACGACGTGTTCGAAGGCCGTCGCGAAGGGGCCGTCGGGGGCGAGGTGGTCGTGGAACGCGCCGGCGACCTCGCGCGGGTCGTTGCGGAACACCCCGCATCCCCAGGCGCCCAGGACCAGGCGGCGGGCGCCGTGATGCCGGGCCACCGCCAGAACGCGGCCCGCACGGCGGCGAAGGGTCTCCCGGACGCGGCCGTGCGCGGCGGGGTCGCGCTGCAGGGTCTCGCCGGCGTTGGGGGCGGCGCAGGTCAGGAACGACACCGGGAACGGCTCGTCGAGGAGGCGACCGTGCTCGTCGCGGTGCACCGGGACGTCGGGGGACCAGATGACCCGGTCGCTGTAGAGGAGATCGGGTCCGGCTCGGTGGGCGGCGTAGTAGTCGGGGGCCCGCAACAGGCACGGATACAGCAGGCTGTTGCGGCACAGGTCCTCCTCCTGGGCCCGGGCACCGCGCAGGTAGCCGCCGCCCGGGTTGCGCGCGGAGGCGAAGTTGAGCACCGCGATCGTGCCCGAGCCCGACCCGGACAGGCGCCGCGCGGCCTGGAGGCTGCCCTCGCCGGTCACCAGGACCTGCGTCGACGGCCCGGCGCCGACCGGGTGCGGGGCGAGCGGCTCGTCCGGGGGATGGCCGACGGTGCCGGACATCGCCGCGTGCAGCGCGGGCCCCACCCGGACCGTGCCGTAAGGGGTCGAGTATTCGCCCGTGGCGACGATCCGGGCGTTCACGGCCGCGATGTCCCGCAATCTGCTGTTCACAGGCTCGTACGCTAGAGGTTTGCCACGCGAGGGCCCAATTACTCTCGGCACGCGGCGCGTCGCTCGGCCGGTGATCGAATCGATCAGGAATGAAGAAGCACGGTCGCCGAGCCGGCGGCTAGCGTGATCGCCACACACCGCCGACCCGCCGGCGCCGACCCACCGAAAGCGCCCGACCGCGAGCACAGGAGTCAGGATGAGCAAGGCCCCGAGGACGAATCCGCGGTCGCCCGCGCCGCACGCCGCGGACACCCACGATCTGATCCGCGTGCACGGCGCCCGGGTGAACAACCTCAAGGACATCGACGTCGAGATCCCCAAGCGTCGGTTGACCGTCTTCACCGGCGTGTCCGGCTCGGGCAAGAGTTCGCTCGTCTTCGGCACGATCGCCGCGGAGTCGCAGCGGCTGATCAACGAGACCTACAGCGCCTTCGTCCAGGGCTTCATGCCGACCCTGGCCCGGCCGGAGGTGGACGTCCTCGAAGGGCTGACCACCGCGATTCTGGTCGACCAGCAGCGCATGGGCTCCGACCCGCGCTCCACGGTCGGCACCGCCACCGACGCCAACGCGATGTTGCGCATCCTGTTCAGCCGACTCGGCAAGCCGCACATCGGCCCGCCCAGCGCGTACGCGTTCAACGTGCCCTCGGTCCGGGCGAGCGGCGCGATCACCGTCGAGCGCGGTACCAAGAAGGCCGTGAAGGCGTCGTTCCAGCGCACCGGCGGCATGTGTCCCGGCTGCGAGGGCCGGGGCACCGTCTCCGACATCGACCTCACGCAGCTCTACGACGACTCCAAGTCGCTCAACGAGGGCGCGCTCACCGTCCCCGGCTACAGCATGGAGGGCTGGTACGGCCGGATCTTCGGCGGCTGCGGCTTCTTCGACCCGGACAAACCGATCCGCAAGTTCACCAAGAAGGAACTGCACGACCTCCTGTACAAGGAGCCGACCAAGATCAAGGTCGACGGGATCAACCTGACCTACGAGGGGCTGATCCCGAAGATCCGCAAGTCGATGCTGGCCAAGGACATCGACGCGCTCCAGCCGCACATCCGGGCGTTCGTCGAGCGGGCGATGACGTTCGGGACCTGCCCCGAGTGCGGCGGCACCCGGCTGAGCGAGGGGGCCAGGTCGTCGCGGATCAAGCGGGTGAGCATCGCCGACGCGTGCGCGATGCAGATCAGCGATCTGGCGGAGTGGATCCGAGGCATCGACGAGCCGTCGGTGGCGCCGCTGCTCGCCAACCTCGGGCACTCCCTCGACTCGTTCGTCGAGATCGGCCTCGGCTACCTCTCGCTCGACCGGGCGTCGGGCACGCTCTCCGGCGGCGAGGCGCAGCGGGTCAAGATGATCCGCCACCTCGGCTCCGCGCTCACCGACACCACGTACGTCTTCGACGAGCCCACCATCGGCCTGCACCCGCACGACATCCGGCGGATGAACGACCTGCTGCTGCGCCTGCGGGACAAGGGCAACACGGTGCTCGTGGTGGAGCACAAGCCGGAGACGATCGGGATCGCCGATCATGTGATCGACCTCGGCCCCGGCGCCGGCTCGGCGGGCGGCACGGTCTGCTTCGAGGGCACCGTGGACGAGTTGCGCAAGAGCGACACCGTCACCGGCCGGCACTTCGACGACCGGGCCAGGCTCAAGGAGCGGGTACGCAAGCCCACCGGCGCGCTGGAGATCCGCGGCGCGGCCACGCACAACCTGCGCGACGTCGACGTGGATGTGCCGCTCGGGGTGCTCACGGTGGTCACCGGGGTCGCGGGCTCCGGGAAGAGTTCGCTCGTGTACGGCTCGCTGGTGGGCGGCTCGCAGGCCGCCGGCGAGGGTGTCGTGTCGGTGGACCAGGCGCCGATCCGGGGTTCGCGGCGCAGCAATCCGGCGACGTACACCGGGCTGCTCGACCCGATTCGCAAGGCGTTCGCGAAGGCGAACGGGGTGAAGCCGGCCCTGTTCAGCGCCAACTCCGAGGGGGCCTGTCCCACCTGCAATGGGGTCGGCGTGGTCTACACCGACCTGGCGATGATGGCCTCCGTGGCGAGTGTGTGCGAGGAGTGCGAGGGCCGGCGGTTCGACGCATCGGTGCTGGAATACCACCTGGGAGGGCGCGACATCAGCGAGGTGCTGGCGATGTCGGTGAACGAGGCTCGGGAGTTCTTCGGCGCGGGCGAGGCGCATACGCCGGCCGCGCACACCATCCTCGGGCGGCTCGCCGACGTCGGGCTCGGCTACCTTGGTCTGGGGCAGCCGCTGACCACGCTGTCCGGCGGCGAGCGGCAGCGGCTCAAGCTGGCCACGCACATGGGCGACAAGGGCGGGGTGTACGTCCTGGACGAGCCGACCACGGGTCTGCACCTCGCCGACGTCGAGCAACTGCTCGGGCTGCTGGACCGGTTGGTCGACGCGGGCAAGTCGGTGATCGTGATCGAGCACCACCAGGCGGTGATGGCGCACGCCGACTGGATCATCGACCTCGGGCCCGGGGCGGGGCACGACGGCGGGCGGGTGGTGTTCGAGGGCACGCCGGCGGATTTGGTAGCGGCCCGGTCGACGCTGACCGCCGAGCACCTGGCGGACTACGTGGGGGGCTGAAGGGGCGGGGGGTCGGGGGGTCGGCGCGTCCCGGCTCGGCGGTGCGTTCCGCCGGGCAACTCCCGTGCATGGAGCCATGATGCCTCCGAGTAGCGGTCACAACCTGACCGCTACCGATGTGAGGCTGGGGACATGGATGCGAGGAGAGGCGAGGGATCCGTCGTGATCGTGGGCGGGGAAACGAAGGGGGGTCGGTTGCGATGACCGTTCTCGACGCGCGGGCGCTCAACCGGGCGACCCTGGCACGGCAGTTGTTGCTCGATCGGGTGGACATGGCGCTGGCGGCGGCCGTCGCGCACGTCGGCGGTCTCCAGGCGCAGGAACCGCAGGAGCCGTTCATCGGGCTCTGGTCGCGGTTGCGCGCGTTCGACCCGGCGACGCTGTCCGACCTGGTGACCGGACGCGACGTGGTGCGCACCCACCTGATGCGCCGCACCGTGCACCTGGTCACCGCCGCCGACGCACTGGCCTGGCGGACCCGTCACAACGCGATGTTGCGGCAGCGGGTGATGGGCGTGTACCGCCGTGAGCTGGACGGGATCGATCTCGACGAACTGGCCGCGCAGGGCCGGAAGATGATGGCCGACGGGCTGCCGCGCTCGATGTCGGAGTTCGCCCGGGCGCTCGCCGATCGTTGGCCCGACGTGTCGCCGAAGGCGCTGGGGGAGATGCTGATCGCGCTCGTCCCGGTGGTGCAGCTCCCGCCGCGCGGGGTGTGGCGGACCCGGGCGGGTGTGCGCAACGCGCTCGTCTCCTCGTGGCTGGGGCGCGAGGTCGACCCGCCGGCCCCGGAGGACGCGGATCCGGTCGGCGAAGCGTTGGTACGGCGCTATCTGGCCGCGTTCGGTCCCGCCTCCTCGGCCGACCTGCGCGCCTGGTGCGGCCTCGCGGGTCTGCCGCGCGCGGTTGCCGCGGTGCGCCCGGAACTGGTCTCGTTCCGGGACGAGCGGGGGCGCGAACTGCTGGACCTGCCCGACGCGCCGCGCCCCGACCCCGACACCCCCGCCCCGGTGCGCTTCCTCCCCGCCTTCGACAACGCGCTCCTGGGCTACGACGACCGCACCCGGATCGTCGACGACGCACACCGGGGCCTGTCGGTCGCCGGCGTGCGCGTGGTCCTGCTCGACGGCCGGGTCGGCGCGACGTGGAGCGTCGAGGGCGGGGCGGTGACGGTCACCCCGCTGCGGTCGTTGTCCCGGGCAGAACACGCCGCCGTGGGCGAGGAGGGGCAGGCGTTGGCGTCGTTCCTGTCCGACGGCGAGAACGATCGGGTGCGGATCGGGTAGGCCGCCAGGTGGTCCGCTCGTCCGGCTGTCAGGCGGGAGGTTGGGTCAGGTCCTCCTCGTCGGCTTCGGTGAGGATGCCCTCCGGGCTGATGTAGAGGTTGTCGATCGGAGCCTGGCCGTAGCCCGCCTCGACAATCTCCTCGATCCGTTCGCAGATCTCCTCCGGTGACGCCGTTGCGGCACGATCTCCCTCGGGGCGTCCCCGCTTGCCGACGTGTTGGCCGAAGAGATCCGCGATCCGTTCGTCGAGCCCGACGCGGACCCGGGTTCCCGGCACCACCGCGACGCGGAACCGCACGCTGTCGACGGTGAGCGTGGCGGTGCTGCCGTCGATCATCTCGAGGAAGGGACGATAGAACTCTTCGTAGAACTTCGCCTTTTCCATGGGATCGCCTTCCTCCCGGCGCCGCTTTTGGGCGGGGTCGGCCACGTGCAGGTGCCACCGGCCGTCGGCGGGATTGACCCGCGCGACGGAGGCGATGCGGGCATTGGGCGCGACGAGCGCGCCGAAGACGCCCGGCATGCGCACCGTGGCGAGCTTGCGGGTCTGGTCGATCGCCGTGCCGAGCAGCCCCGCGACCCCGGCAACGGCGAAACCGCCGCCGGCCGCACCCACACCGCGCCCCTTGGCCTCCCAGACCTGGCAGGTGCCCGCCCCCAGGTTGAAGAACACGATGTCGGGCAGGTTGGCCGCGGCGAACGCGGGATCGAGCGTGTATCCGACGCCCGCTCCCCCGTAGGCGGCGGCGTGGCGGGACAGGTGGCGCGGGAAGGTGAAGCCGGTGATCCCGGCGGTGTACACGGCCAGTGTCACGCCCGTGAAGTAGGCAAGGGCGCGCTTTTCGCCCGCGTCCAGCGCCGCCAGGATCGGCGTGTCGTGCAGGTGGCCGCCCGCGGCCGTATAGGCGGACACGCGCAACGACGCGACGCGCCAGGTCGCCTCGTATGCGGGGTGTGGTCCCGCCGGGTACAGCCCGATGCGCAGCGACGCGTTCGTCAGTCCGGCCCACGTGTAGGGCGCGTTCGCCGCCAGCGCGGGAATGGCCGCCAATCCGGCCGCGGGTATTCCGCCGGCCAGGTGCGGCACCAGCGCGGCGCCGGCGGTGTTGGCCAGATTGATCAGTCGCGGCGCCGGGTCGCCCACCCCGGCGGGAGCGGCGAGGACCGGCTGACAGTTGCCGACGGCGGCGTGGAACTGGTAGGCGAAATGCGGCACTTCGACCTCCATGGGGTCAGGTGCGGGGAGGCGGAATGCCTCACTTCAACCTATCCGCCACGAAAGACCGTCGTCTGGCGAATGGCCAAGAGTGGGACGGCGGCGGGCGCGGTGTGAGAACGAGGGCGAGAGTGCGGATGGAGGAAGCCGCCCGGGGGATCGGTCCGGGAAATACTTGCGGGTGTCTGATATCTGTTAATACAATGTCACACCTTACAAAGCTGTCGTGTCATCCGCTCGTGCCCGGCAAGTCCCCACCCCCGCCCAGGAAGAAGGCGCCCGCATCGTGATCGCCGCCATCGAGACCGTCGACTACCACGCCGCCGGCGAACCCTTCCGGATCGTCTCCCGTGGGCTGCCCGTGATCGCCGGGGACACCGTGGCCGAGCGGCGGGCGATCGTACTCGGGGCGGGGGGTACCGCCACCGCGCCGCGGCCCGGCCCGCTCGACGACATCCGCCGACTGCTCACCCGCGAACCGCGCGGGCACGGCGGCATGTACGGCGGTTTCGTGGTCCCGCCGGACGACGACGAGGCGCATCTGGGGGTGCTGTTCTGGCACAAGGACGGCTACTCCACCGCGTGCGGCCACGGCACCATCGCGCTCGGCGCGTGGGCGGTCGACTCGGGGCGGGTGGCGGCGCCGGCGGACGGAACGGCGCGGGTGTACATCGACGTTCCCTCCGGTCGGGTCACCGCCATCGTGCACCGCCGCGCCGGGCGGACCACCTCGGTGACCTTCCGCAACGTGCCCACGGGCATCGCCGCCAGGAAGATCCCGGTGACCACCTCGCGCGGCCCGGTACAGGTCGACCTCGCCCACTCCGGGGCCTGCTACGCCTCCGTCTCGGCGACCTCGCTCGGCCTCGCCGTCACCCCGGAGCAGTTGCCCGAGATCACCGCGATCGGCCGGGAGATCCGCGCCGCGCTCGCCGACGAGCCGGCCACCCGGCATCCCGACGACCCGCGCCTGTCCGGGGTCTACGGCGTCATCCTCCACGAGGAACTGCCGGACACCGGGACCGGACTCCACCAGCGCAACGTCACCGTGTTCGCCGACGGCCAGATCGACCGGTCCCCGTGCGGTTCGGGGACGTCCGCGCGGCTGGCGCTGCTCGCCGACAGCGGTCGGATCGCGGCGGGCGACGAACTGCGCCACGAGTCGATCATCGGCACGATCTTCACCGGCAGGGTCGTCGGGACGCACGCCGCCGGTGTGCTCACCGAGGTCACCGGCACGGCGTATCGCACCGGCGAGCATCGGTTCCTGCTCGACGCCGACGACACGCTCGGGACGGGGTTCCTGCTGTGACAGCGACGGATCAACTGCCCACGATCGCCGTCGAGTTGACGCCCGCGCAGGCGATCGGGACGATCGAGCGCACGCTGCTCGGCGGACTCGATCCGGAGAGTGCACCGCCCCGGTCGAGCGTGGCCGTGCCCGCCGGCGAACTGCTCCTGATGCCCGCGGCGGTCTCGTCGCACGTGGGCGTCAAGATCGCCGGGGTCGCCGTCGGCAATCCGGCCCGAGGGCTGCCCCGGATCACCGGCAGCTACCTGCTGCTCGACGGGCCCACGCTGCGACCGTTGGCGCTGTTCGACGGCGCCGCGCTGACCGCGCTGCGGACGCCCGCGGTCAGCGCCGTCGCCGTCCGGCGGCTGGCCGTCCCCGACGCCGGGCACCTGGTGCTGTTCGGTACGGGTCCGCAGGCGTACGGGCACCTGGCGGCCCTGCTCGCCGTCCGGCCGCTGAAACGGCTCACGGTGGTCGCGCGACGCGTCGAGGCGGCCCGGGAACTGGCCGAGCACGCCCGCGCGTTCGGCCTCGCGGCGACGGTCGGGACGCCGGAGGCGGTCGCCGACGCCGACATCGTGGTGTGCGCGACCACGGCCCGTGAGCCGCTGTTCGACGGCGCGCTGGTGCCCGCCCACGCGGTCGTGGTGGCGGTGGGCTCACACGAGCCGACGGCGCGGGAGGTCGACACCGCGCTGGTTCGGCGCTCGGCCGTGTACGTCGAGGCGCGCTCCGCCGCCGCCAAGGAGGCCGGCGATCTGCTCCTCGCCGGGTGGGACGCGGGCCGCGACGCGGGGGTGAACCTCGCGGAGTTGGTCCGGGGGGAGAGGACGGTCCCCGAGGACCGGCCGCGGTTCTTCAAGAGCGTCGGGATGTCCTGGGAGGACCTGGCCGTCGCGGTGGAGATCCACCGGCGGCACGGGGGAAATTGACCCACGAATCCGGGCTCGGAATGCACCCTGTGGCTGGTCGATCGCGCGCCTAGGTTTGTGTTTGCCACCAGGCGAACCACACCGCACCGCACCTCCACAGAACAGGCCACGCCATGTCGTCCCGAGTCGCCACGCCACGCCGCAGGACCGCCGCCGCCGAAGCCCCCGGCGGCGGTACCACCATCGCCGAGACACCCTCCCGCCGTCGGCCGGGGCTCGTGCTCGCGCTGTTGGCCTTCGCCCAACTGATCATCTCGATCGACTACAACATCGTCTACGTCGCGCTCCCCGAGATCGGCACCGGGCTCGGCTTCTCCGCGCAGAACCTCCAGTGGGTGATCAGCGCCTACGCCGTGGCCTTCGGCGGCTTCCTGCTCCTCGGCGGCCGGGCGAGCGACCTGTTCGGGCCGCGTCGGATGTTCACGCTCGGACTGTCGCTCTACGCCGTCTCGTCCCTGCTCGGCGGACTCGCCGGATCGCCCGCGCTGTTGATCGCCGCCCGGGCGATCCAGGGCATCGGCGGCGCCTTCCTCTTCCCCGCCACGCTCACCCTCGTGTCCACGAGCTTCGCCGAAGGGCGGGAACGCAACCGGGCGTTCGCGGTGTGGGGCACCGCCGGCGGCAGCGGGATGATCCTGGGCTCGCTCCTGGGCGGCGTGCTGACCCAGTCCCTCGGCTGGGAATCGGTCTTCTTCGTCAACGTCCCGCTCGCCGCCCTCGCCGCCGCCCTCGCGTTCCCGCTGATCACCCCCGACGCGGCGCGGACCAGGGGCCGTTCGTTCGACCTGACCGGCGCGCTCACCTCCACCGTCGGAATCACCGCCGTGGTCTACGCCCTCGTCCAGGGACCCGAATCCGGCTGGACCGCAGCCCCGGTGCTCGGCGCCGCGCTCGCCGGCCTCGCCCTGCTCGCCGCCTTCGTCGCCGTCGAACGCCGCAGTGCCGACCCGCTGTTGCCGCTGCGCCTGTTCGCCAACCGCAACCTCACCGTCGGCACCGGCGTCACCTTCCTCTACATGGCCACCTTCGGCACCCTGCTCTACTTCCTGACCGTCTACTTCCAGGGCGTGCACGGCTACAGCGCGCTGCGCACCGGGCTGGCCTTCCTGGTGCCGATGGCCGCCATCGCGGTCGGCTCGCAGACCGCGGGGCGGCTGGCCACCCGGTACGGCATCCGCCCGATCCTGATCGCCTCGCTGCTGACCGGTGCCGCCGGCGCCGCGATCATCGCGCCGACCATGTCCGCCGACGCCTCGTACGCCGCCCTGATTCCCGGGCTGGTCATCCTCGGCATCGGCCAAGGCGCGGGCTACACCCTGATGTTCGGTGCCGCCTCGACCGGGGTGAACCCCACCGACCAGGGCATCGCGTCCGGTATCGCCTCCACCAGCCAGCAGATCGGCGGCGCCGTCGGCCTGGCCCTCCTGGTCGCCATCGCCAACGCCGGCCTGGGCGAGCACACCGGCGAGGCGCTGCGCGTCGCCACCGCCGACGGCCTGCGCACCGCGGTGTACCTGGCCGCCGCCGGCATCGTGCTGACGGCCCTGGCCGCGCTGGCCCTGCGCAGGCCGGCCGCCCGCGAGGTCGCCGTGCACGCCCCCGTCCACTGAGCACCCACCCCCGCCGCGCGGCGCCACCCCACCCGGGGTCGGCGCCGCGCGGCGTTTCGCGGGCGGCGTCACCCGCCACCCGCGCGGTGCCGGGTCAGTCGCCGGTGGGGTGGCTCTGCTCTTCGAGCAGTGTGCGCAGCCGGGCGTGGGGGAGGCCCGGGGTGCGGTGACCGTCGCGGCCTACGGTTTCCTCGGCGGTGGTCAGGGCGTTGAGGACCGCCTCCTCGACCGCCTGGACGGTGGCCGTGTAGAACGGGTCGATGCGGCCCCACGGGATGTGGCGCAGCGTGTCGTAGTCCTCGTCCGTGGCCGGGGACTGGGGGAAGCCACTGGCCAGGGCGCCCCGGTTGGCGGTGGAGAAGGCCAGGAAGATGTCGCCGGAGAAGTGGCTTCCGGTGGTGCCGGTGCGGGCCAGGCCCATCGGGACCCGGCGGGCCAGCGCCGTGCACTGGCCGGGGAGCAGGGGCGCGTCCGTGCCGACCACCACGATGACCGAGCCCGCCCCACCGGGGGCGAACCAGTCGGTGTCCTCCATCGGGTTGTCCTCGGTCATCCGGCGGCCGACCGGTACGCCCGCGACGACGAGTTCGCGGCGCGCGCCGAAGTTGGCCTGGACGAAGGCCCCGACCGTATAGCGGGCCGTGCCGTACTCGACCACCCGGCTGGCCGTGCCCGAACCGCCCTTGAAGCCATAGCAGTTCATGCCGGTGCCGCCACCGACGCAGCCCTCCTCGACCGGGCCCGGGGCGGCCGAGTCGATCGCGGCGACCGCGTGTTCGGGGCGGACGTGCGAGCCGTTGATGTCGTTGAGGTAGCCGTCCCAGGTCTCGGCGACCACGGGCAGCAGCCACTGCCGGGCGAGGTCGGGCCGGTTGGCCACGGTCCAGTCGATCACGCCGCGGTGTACGGGCCCCACCGCGTGCGTGTTGGTGATCAGGACCGGGCCCGCCAGGCTGCCCGTCTCGTCGAGCCAACTGCCGCCGGTCATCTCGCCGTTGCCGTTGAGCGCATACCGTCCGGCGGCACACGGCAGGCCCACGTCGGCCCGCCCGCGCGGCAGCAGGGCGGTGACACCGGTGCGTACCGACGTGCCCTCGACGAGGGTGGTGTAGCCGATCTCGACGCCGGGGACGTCGGTGAGCGCGTTGGCCGGCCCGGGTGTGCCGTCGAGGCGGATGCCCAGGGCGCGGGCGCGGGGCCGTCCCGACGGGGTGGCGGTGAGGGGGGATGCGGCGGGGACGTTCACGCGGTGCCTTCCGGGGTGTGCTGGGAAGCCGGGGTGTGCCGAGGAGAGGTGTCGGGACCGGTCGTCTCGGGATCCGGGACGACCCGGTCCGGCCGCAGGTCCGGGCAGTTGGTGGCCTGCCGGGCGTGGGCCAGGATCAGGGCCAGGGCCCGCTCGGGCGGCAGCGAGGAGTTGCGGCCGACGATGTGCAGGCCGTAGCCGTCCTCCAGGGTGACCAGGTTCGCGGCCACGTCCGGGATCGGCTCGGTGAACCGGAAGTGGCCCTGGGCGCGCCCGATTTCCAGGATCGAGCCGTACATGGCGACCTGACGGTCGTACAGGCTCTGCGCCAGCGTGGCGTATTCGCTCTCGTCCCGGGCCGCGGCGCTGAACTCGTACAGCACCACCGCGAGTTCGTCCCCCGGACCGGCCGGCAGCCCGAGTCGGGCGCAGGCCACCAGCTTGTCCCGGGCATCGGGCAGTCGGGAGGCGGTGTCCGTGCGGGAGGTGTAGAAGCGGTCCGCGGCCTGTTGGTAGACCTGCCGCAGCAGGTCGCCGAGATCGCTGAAGTAGTAGTTGACCGAGCCTCGCGCGACGCCCGCCACCTCGGCGATGTCGGCCACCCGCAGCTGGGCCAGCCCGCGTCGGCCGACCGCCTCGGTGGCCGCGTGGACCAGCTGCTCGCGCCGCGCCGTCTGATTCCTCGGACGTGCCATGCACCATTCCTTGTCTTCAGTGCCAAATTATTGTCAACCCATTGACGTGGGACTCTTCCATATCGTTGACTCCGGCGTCAAAGAACTGACAAGGGAGCCACATGGCCGAAACCCAGGGCAGCCGGCCGCCCGCCGGCACCCCGCCGCCGCAGTCGCCGGCCTACGCCCAGGACCTGTCCCGTTCGCTGGGCCTGCGCGAGAACATGTTCATCACGCTGTCCGCGGTCACGCCCGCGTCGAGCGTCTTCATCATCATGCCGTCGGTGATCAGCGGGCTCGGCGGCGCGGCGGCACTGGCCTTCGCGCTCGCGGCCGTCGCCGGGATGCTGATGGCCTTCTGCTACGCCGAGTTGTCCAGCGCCTTCCCGATCACCGGCGGCGAATACGCCTTCGCAGCACGTACCCTGGGCCGCGCCACGGGCTTCGCGCTGTTCGCGCTGGCGCTGCTCGCCGGGGTCCTGACGGTGGCGGTGATCGCCCTCGGCACCGGCGACTACCTGGGCGTGGTCTGGGACTCGCTCGGCGGCAAGAAGACCGGACTGGCCGTGATCGCGGTGGCCTCGCTCGTCTCGGTGCTCGGGATCCGCACCAACGCCTGGGTCACCGGGGTGTTCCTGGCCGTCGAACTCGCCGCGATCGCCGTACTGGCCTGGCTGGGTCTGGTCAACGTCGAGCAACCGATATCCACGCTGTGGACGCCGCACGCACTCGGCGAGGACGGCGTGCTCGTCGGCGCCTCGGCCGGGCTCATCTCGTCCTTCGCCGCCAGCGCGCTGTTCGCCTACAACGGCTACGGCACGTCGGTGTACTACGCCGAGGAGACCCGACAGGTCTCCTCGATCGGCAGGATCGTGATGTGGTCGCTCGGGATCACCGTGGTCGCGGAGTGCCTGCCGCTGGTGGCGGTGCTCCTGGGCACGCCGAGTACAAGCGCACTCATGGCGGCTCGGTCCCCGATGAACTACTTCCTGCTCGAACGCGGCGGCGACACGGTCAACACCGTGGTCAGCCTGGGCATCGCGATCGCCATCGTCAACGCGGTGATCGCGATCATGCTGCAGATCGGCCGACTGGTGTACTCCTCCGCCCGCGACCGGGCCTGGCCCGACGTGGTGGGCCGGCCGCTGGCCGCGGTGCACCCGCGCCTGCGCACCCCCGTCCTGGCCACCCTGCTCATGGGCGCCGCCGCGATCGTCGTCGCCTGGCTCGTTCCGCTGGACAAACTGATCCTGGCCACCGGCGCCAATCTGGTGCTGTTGTACATCTTCGTCGCCGTCGCCGCGCTGTACGGCCGGATCTCCGGGGCGACCGCCCACGCGACGTACCGGATGCCCGCCTGGCCGTGGGTTCCGGTGGCCGCGATCGGCGTGATGGCGTACGTCCTGTACGAGTCGATCGACGCCGACTGGCGCCCGGCCGGCATCGCCGTGGCCATGGTCGCGGCGGGATACCTCTACTACTACGCCTACCTGTACCCCAGGCGCGAGCACCGCTGGACCATGCCCGACGCGGTTCGGGACACGACCGAGTAGCCGATCGCCCCCCGGGGGGTCGGGGCCGTCCCGTGTCGGCCCCGACCCACCCGCTCAGGCCGCCGTGAGGCGGCGCCAGGGGCGGGAGTCCGCGTCGGCCGGGGTGCCGTCGAGGACATGGGCGGTGCGGCCGGCCGGCTCCAGGGTGACGGTGGCCAGGCTCGCCCAGCGCGCGCCGAGGGGCTGCGCGGGATCCGGGACGCACGTCACCGGCGGCTCGCCCGGCCCGGTCACCAGGAGCCGGGCCAGCCCGGCGGGCGTGGCGGGCGGCTCGGTGTGGGCGAGCCGGGCCCGGACGAAGTCGTAGCGCTGCCCCGAATCGGGCTGGTACAGCCGGGACTTCTCCGCCTCGGCGGGTACCGGCGTCAGGAAGTGGTTGGTGCGCAGCAGGTATCCCTCGGCCGGCTCCGGCCGGATCTCGAACACCCCGACGGGGCTCAGGTCGAGCAGCACGGCCTCGCCCTCGTCGAAGAGCGCGAACGACCCGGACGAGGCGAGGGGCGCGCCGCGAATGATTTCGACGGCCTCGGCGACGCCGCCCGCCTCGCCGAGCACGATCGCGGCGAGGACGTGCATCGGCACGCCGCCGATGCCGTCGCGCTGGTGGCCGAGGATGTTGAAGTGCAGGGCGAGCCCGGCACTGTTGACGCCGATCTTGCCGAGGATGCCGTGTTCGGTGATGCCGACGAAGTCGTACCGGCCGCCGCGCGACTCCACCGTGTGCCACAGGTCGCGAAGTTCGACGTGCCAGTCCCAGGTCTGCACGCCGAACGTCCGCGCCGTGCGGCCCGGCTCGCCCGGGACGCGGCGCACGATCGTGGTGCACTCGCCCGGGGGCACGACCGCGCTGCGGGCCAGGATCTCGGTGCGCGCGTTGAGCGCGGCCACCCGCCACGGGTCGAGGCCGGCGCCGTGCGCGATGCCCTCGATCTCGGCCCGGGCACCGGCGTGGAAGTCCCCGATCGTGTCGAGGGCACGTTCGGCGTCGGCACGCACCAGGTCCGGCGTGATGCCGCCCAGCGCGAACAGGCGGTCGTACGCGTCGAGTGCGGCCGGGATGCCGTCGCGCAGTTGTTCGCCGCGCGCGACGCCGCGCGTGTGCGGGGGGCGAGGGGAGGGCGGGACTTCGAGCGTGGTCACGGGCGTCCTTCCGGGGAGCGCGGGTGGAGGCGGACCTCGCCGCCGACGACGGTGGCCAGTACGGCGTTTCCGGGCTGCGCTTCGGGTGTGAGGGTGAGCGGATCGGCCGCGAAGACGGTGAGGTCGGCGAGGAAGTCCGGGGCTATGCGGCCGAGTTCGGCGCCCGCGCCGGCTGCGCGCGCGGCGGCGACGGTCATCCCGGCGTAGGACTCGCGGGCGGTGAGCGCCTGATCGGGCTGAACGGGCGCCGAGTTCGGCTCCTCGACGGGGCGGCGCAGTTGGCAGTCGGCGAGGCCGACGCGCGGGTCGCCGGGGCCGATCGGCCAGTCCGAGCCGAGTGCCACCACGGCGCCGTGGTCGAGCAGGTCGCGGGTACGCCAGCCGTGCGCGACCCGGTCCGGCCCGATCCGGCGCGACCAGTTGTCGGTGCCGTCGGCGCGGGTGTGCCGGGTGGCGTGCGCGGGCTGGAGGCTTGCCACCACGTCGAGTTCGGCGAAGCGGCCGAGGAGGTCGTCGGGGATGGACTCGATGTGCTCGATGCGGTGTGGGGCCTGTTCGACCGGGCCGACCTCCTCGATCACGTCGAGGGCGAAGCGCACCGCCCGGTCGCCGATCGCGTGGGTCGCGGTCGGGATGCCGCGTTCGGTGAAGAACCGCATCGCGGCGCGGTAGGCGTCGACGTCGCGCCACAGCGGCTCGCGGTTCTCGCCGTGGGTGTCGGGGTGGTCGAACCACGCGGTGCCGTTGTCGGCGGTGCCGTCGAGCATGAACTTGGCGCCCGCCACGTGCCAGCGCCGACCGCGGCGGCCCTGGAGGTCGGCCACGTGTTGCCAGACGTCCGGGCCGGAGTCGGCCGGCACGAGCGGGGAGCAGCGGATGCGCAGCGGCAGCTCGCCGTGGGCCTCGATGTGCCGGTACACCGCCTCGGACGGGTCGGCGAAGTCGAGCGCGTGCAGCCCGGTCAGACCGCCGGCGGCGAGCAGTTCGAGCCGGTCCCGGACGAACTCCGCGGCGGTGTCCAGGGGGACCTCGGGGTAGTGCGCGAACACCAGGTCCATGGCCTGGAGTTCGACGATGTAGCCGGTCGGGCGGCCGTCCGGGCCGACCTCGACGGACGAGGCGTCGGTGAACGTCTCGCGGCCGGTCAGGCCGATCAGCTCGACCACGTGCGGGCTGACCACCAGGGCGTGTGCGTCGCGGGTCATCAGGGAGATCGGCACGCCGGGGAATCGTTCGCCGAGGACGAGTCCGGTCGGGTCGCCGGTGAAGACGTTCACGTCGAGGTCGTAGCCGGTGATCCAGGCGTCGGCGGGCCGCTCCCGCACGGCGCGGGCCAGCCGATCGCAGACCTGGTCGAGGGTGCCGGCGCCGAGCAGGTCCACGCCGCTGCCGATGGAGATCGAGCCCCAGACCGGATGGGCGTGCACGTCGACGAGGCCGGGCAGGATGGTCGCGCCCGGGAAGTCGTGGACGACGGTGTCGGGGCCGCGCAGCGCGGCGATGTCGGCGGCGGGGCCGACGGCGACGATGCGGTCGCCGGTGATGGCGACGGCGTCGGCGCGGTCGAGCGGGTCTGGGCTTGCGGGGGCTGCGGGCGCTTCGGGAGCGGCGGTGGGCTGTTCGAGGTGCCGGGCGAACAGGATGACGTCGGCGTACACGCGGTTTCCTTCGGTCTTGCCGGGTGCTCGGGGTGCTCGGGGTTCTCGGAGCGCTTGGGGCGCTCGGTTGCCGGGGTGCTCGGGTGGCTCGGATTGCGTGGGGTGCCTGGTGTCGTCCGGGTGGGGTCACGCCCTCGGGATCGTGCCGGTCGCGCGGGCGACGCCCCAGTAGATCGCCGCGGCCGTGATCATCCCGGACGGGATGGCCAGGTCCACGTCCGCCATCGCGGCGGCGATCGGCCCGGTCCAGAAGCTGGTGTTCACCCACATCGCGGAGACGAGGCCGCCGCCGAGCAGCGCGAGTACGCCCGCAGGGTGCACGCCGCGGTGGTACCAGAACGGCCCGCCGCGGCGTTGTTCGAGCAGGTCGGCCCCGTGGTATCGATTGCGCCGCAGGATCAGGTCGGTCACCGCGACCGCCATCGCCGGACCGGTCGCCACGACCACGAGTTGCAACATCGTCTGCACGCTGTCGAGGAAGTCGACGACCAGGATCGCGTACAGCGTCATGGCGGTGCCGAGCACGCCGATGATCAGTACGGCGGGGATGCGGGCGAGCCGGACGCCGACGGACTGGATGGACAGGCTCGCGCTGTAGGCGGTCATGCCGTTGTTGGTCATTGTGTTGACCACGACCGCGATCACGAAGACGGGGATGAACCAGCCCGGCAGGATGCTTTCCAGCGCGGCTTCGGGGTCGCTCATGTCCAGGCCGGTGGCGGCGAGGGCGCCCACGGTGGTGAAGACGACGCTGGGCAGGTACGCGCCGACGGCGGTCCAGCCGGCGATGGCGTACGGGTTGCTGTCGCGCGGCAGGTAGCGGGCCAGGTCGGGGCTGTTGGCGTAGGACAGCGGGGTGGAGGCGATGATGGTGAACCCCGCGCCGAGCGCGGCGGCGAGGGCCGCGCCGTGCAGCGGTTCGGCCGGCGTGTACGACCAGTCGGTCTCGGCGAGCACGTAGCCCGTCACCACGATGAACACGACGGTCAGGAACACGCTGAGCCCGGAGTACAGGCGCACGATCGTGGCGTATCCGTAGATCGCGATCAGGATCGTGCCGGCCGCGATGGCGCAGATCACCGCGGCGTCGACGGCCGAATCGTCGGGCAGGCCGTAGCGTGCGGCCAGGCCGATGCCGGCGACCGAGGCGGCCGACCAGTTCAGCGCGAGGTAGGCCGCGGCGATCAGCCATCCGGTCAGGACCAGGACCACCTTGTTGCCCAGGACGCCGTACATCGCGCGGGAGATCACCGACCCGCTGGTGCCGGCGACGGGGCCGGAGGCGGCGATCACGCCGGTACAGATCCACAGCAGGTTGCCGGCGAGGATGAGCCCGATCGCCTGGATGAGGGACAGGCCCATGATGATCAGCGTGGCGCCGACGACAAAGCTCAGATAGCTCACGTTCGGGGCGGCCCAGACCGCGAACAGCCGGCGGGCATCGCCGCCGCGCTCGTCGGCGGGGACCTGGTCGATGCCGCGCGTTTCCCGGTGCCCGGCGGATCCGGAGGCGGGTATGTCCTGCGATCTCGCGTCGGGAGTGGGCTTGGTGGTGGTCATCGGGGCCTCTCGGGGTCGGCCGGCCGAGCCGGTTATTGGTCGCATGGCCAACTGGCTAATGGTCGCACATCCAATAAGCTGTGGGCCATGGCGTCAAGACCCCAACCCATCCGCGTTCGCAAGCTGCCCGACGAGCGCCGCGCGGAGATCCTGCGCAGCGCCGCGCGGATCGCCCTCGAAGAGGGCCTGGAACGCATCACGCTGCGCCGGGTCGCCGACGAGTTGGGGGTGCGGCCGGGGCTGATCGGCCACTACTTCCCGGCCGCGGACACCCTGGTCGCCGAGGCGTTCACGGACGCGGCGACGAAGGAGCGCGACACGTTGTTGCCGGCGGACGAGGAGGGGCTGGCGCCGATCGACCGGCTGGCCCGGTTCCTGGTCCGGCTGGCCGACGGGACGTATCTCGACCTGAGCCGGCTGTGGCTGAACGCCCGTCACCTCAGCCGATTCAAGGAGGGCCTGCGCGACGCGGTCGGCGCCCAGGAGACGGTGACCCGTACCGCGCTCACCGCCCTGATCGAAGCGGGCGTCGTGGCAGGGGAGTTCGACACCGACGACGCCCTCGGCGCGGCCCTGCACATCCTGGTCACCGTCGACGGCCTCGGCTCCTACGCCAACGCCGACGCCAACGCCGATGCCAACGCCAACGCCGATGCCGACGCCGACGGCCGGCTCGACCACCCGGCGCTCGACGACATGGCGATCACCACGGCGGAACGCGAACTCGGCCTGGAACGGGGCACGTTGCGGGCGCGACTCTGACGAGGGCGGCGGCGTCGGGCTTGGCGCCATCCGGAAACCCGGTTGCCGGGCGCGATGCGGGCGGCGGAGGATTTCGCCATGTCACAAGCCAGGTCCGGGGATTTCGCGTTGCGGCCGTACCCGAAGATGTCCGCGAAGGCGCGACCCGGGGCGGGCGGTGGGCGCGAGTGGGTGGCGGCGGAGAAGGTGCACGGGGCGCATTTCGCGGTGGTGTGCGACGGCTCCGGGGTGCGGCCGGCCAAACGGCGCGAACTGCTGTCCGACGAGCTGCTGGACGACTTCTTCGGGATCGCCAGGATCTGGCCGGGGTTGGCCGTGGGCGCGGCGCGCTTCGCCGCCTCGTTGCGGGCGGTGTGGGGTGAGGCGGCCTCGGTGACCGTGTACGGCGAGTTGGCCGGTGGGTGCTACCCGCATTCGGACGTCCCGGCCGATCCCGCCGGCGAGCCGGTGCAGACCGGCGTCTGGTACGCGCCCGACCTGCACTGGTTGGTGTTCGACGCGGCGGTGGAGACGGCGGACGGGCGGTGCTGGATCGCGGACCGCGCGTTGCGGTCGGGCGCGCCCGACGCGGGGCTGCGCTGCGTGCCGGCGCTCGGGCACGGCTCGGCGCACTCGCTCGGGGATCTGCCGTGTGTGTTCGCGAGCCTGGTCCCGGGCCTGCTCAGGCTGCCGCGCATCGAGGACAACCTCGCCGAGGGGTATGTGCTCAAGCCGGCCGGGGAGTGGTGGGAGCACGATGGGGCCCGCCCGGTGATCAAGGTGAAGCAGGACGGCTTCGCCGAGGACCGCCGCTTCGCCGGCTCCCGGCCGTACCTGGCCCCGCCGGAGGGCGCGGCCGGGGTGCCGGCGTGGTTGCTGGTGCGAGCCGCGACGCTGCTCACGCCGACCCGCGCGGCCGCGGCGGTGAGCAAACTCGGGCCCCGGGCGGCCCTCGACGCGGTGGCCGAGGAGATCTCCCACGACGCGGCGGAGGAGATCGCCGACGAGGTGGGCGGCCTGTCGGACGCGCAACTGCGGAGCCTGGCCCGGGCGTTGGAGTCGGGGGCCCGCGCGCTTGCCCGGTTCGACGCCGCCGAACGCGAGGGCGCGCGAGGCGGGCGCGGGCGCGGGCGCGGTTCGGGGTGAGTGTGCCGCGCTTGTGCGGGTGGGTATGTGGGTGGGCCTGCGGGCGGGGCGCGGCGGGCCGAGTGCCGGTCCGCCGCGCCCCGCCCGTCGGGCTCAGCAGCTCAGGTTGTTCCCGGGCGTGGTGCCCAGGATCGATACGAACGACTGGTAGCTGTTGATCCGGCTCTGCACCTGCGCGGGATTGCCGCCGTTGCATTCCAACGAGCCGTTGATGCTGCGGATGGTCTCGCCGAAGCCCGCGCCGTTGACCATCGCGTTGTGCGGGGTCATGGTGCCCGGCCCGTTCTGGGTGTTCCAGTACCAGAGGCCGGTCCGCCAGGCGACGGCCGGGTCGTTCTGGAGGAGGTTGGGATTGTTCAGCAGGTCGATGCCCAGTGCGTCACCCGCCGCCTTGTAGTTGAAGTTCCAGCTCAGTTGGATCGGGCCGCGTCCGTAGTAGGCGGCCTGGCCGGCGGGGCATCCGTAGGGCCGACCGGCGTCGCAGTAGTGCGGGTAGTTGGCGGTGTTCTGCTCGACGATGTAGACGAGGCCGCCGGTCTCGTGATTGACGTTGGCCAGGAACGCCGCCGCCTCCTGCTTGCGCACCGTGTCGCTGCCGGTCTTGGCGAAGCCCGGGTAGGAGCCGAGCGCGGCGGTCAGGCCGGCGTAGGTGTAGAACGGGTTCCGGTTCGGGAACATGCGCTCGAACTGCGCCTGGCTCACCACGAAGTCGCCGGGGTTGCCGCCGTTGCCGCCGGTGCTGCCGTCGGTGGTGGATCCGGTGGTGGTTCCGGTGGTGGATCCGCCGCACGCGTACGGCTCCCAGTACCAGGTGCTGATCACCGGGTCGTAGCCCGGGTTGGCGTTCTTGGCCCGGTAGTAGTTGCCGTTCGTGTAGTGCACCACGTCACCGACCGCGTAGGACCGGCCGGCCACCCAGTCCGGGTAGGTACAGGTGCCGCCACCGCCGGTCGTACCGCCGGTGGCCCCGCCCGTGGAGCCGCCGGTGGTGCCGCCGCCTCCGCATGCGCCCTGGTCCGTCCATACGTCGGCGGTTCCGGGGGTCTCGCCCTGGGTCCACCACTTGGCGCCCCAGTTGTGGCCGTTGTACGAGGCGGTGGCGCCGCCCGTGTAGACGGCCGACGCGTTCCATCCGGCCGCGCAACTCGCGGCGGCGGCGGTCGAGGCGAAAGGCAGCGCCGCCGCCCCCATGCCCACGATCGCGATGGCCAACAGGAACCCGATGATTCGTTTTCTCGCCATGGAAAGCCCACTCCCCGGCGCGCGAAACACGCCGCGCCTGATCGACGGAAGTACCGATGCGGGTACTTCGACTGCCGTGCCGGGACCGGCGCCTGCCTCGTTCGAGGCCCCTGGACGGGATGGTGCGGGGCTCACTCAATACCAGTGGTCTATACCAGTCAAGACTTTGCGTGTGATTGCCTGCGTGCGTCGGAACGGCCGCGTCCCGCAAGACCGTTGGTTGCGGTCGTGCGGGACGCGGGGTGGTGCGGTGGCCTACCGGGCCCGATGCGGTGGCTGCGGCGGGCGGGAGGTTACAGCGCGCCGCACTGGTCGGACTTCGGTCCGGAAACCTTGTTGGGGATGCCGCCGTTGGTCGGCGGCGGGGTGTTGAGGCGGCAACTCAGCGGCCCGGCGACGGTATTGCCGGCTACTACCGTGATGCCCCGATTGAGGCTCAGGTCGGCCGGGCCGCCGAGCCTGGACCACAGGAGCATGACCGGGCCGGTGCTGCCGCTTGCCGCGACCGGGCCGCCGACGGTGGTGTCGGTCAGGACGAGGACGGTCGCGCCCCGGGAGGAGATCGGGCCGGTGACCGTGGAGTTGGTGGCGATGAGGCCGGCTCCGGGCTGCACCAGGATCGGGCCCTTGACCGTGGCGTTGTCCAGGCAGGTGATGCCCGACGTGACGGCCAGGGGCTTGGCGGTGCTGCCGCGGATGGTGGTGGTGCAGGCGGCCGGGTCGACGTCGCCGACCTTGACCGGCTGTTCGGCCTTGACGCCGCCGACCGTGACGGTGAGTGTGGCCACGCCGGGGCGTAGGCCGGTCAGGGTGCCGTAGGCCGGGTCGTAGGCCACGATCGTGCCGCCCGGGGCGGAGGCGGGCGAGCCGATGTGTACGCCGGTGCCGCCCCACTGGGCGGTGACCGGCCAGGTGACCGGGACGGTGCGGCCGTCCTGGGCCATCGTGGTGGTGACCGGTTGGGTGTTCAGCACGCCGAGCGTGGCCGGGGCCTTGAGGGCGACCGACTCCGCGTACGGCTTGACCTCGGCGCGCAGCCACGCGGCGTCGTCGGTCGGCACCGCGAACGGGTCGGTGACGCGGCCCTTGGCGGGATCGATGCCGAGCATGGTCCAGCCGACGAAGCCGCCGCGGTCGGGCTCGGCGGCCGGGCCCTTGCTCGAGTTGCCGTTGATCAGGTACGGGACACCGTCGACGCTCGCGGCGTGGAACGCGCCGACGTGGCCGCTGACCATCGCCGCCGACTTGCCGCTGTCCGCCCGGAACGCGCCGAGCCACTGCTCGACCATCCGGGCTTCCTTGCGGTCGCCGAGTTGGCTGCCCTTGTCCGGCAGGGGGTCGTTGGTGGGGTGGTGGTCGAACAGCAGCAGGCCGGTGATGTTCGGATCCTTCGCCGCGTCGTCCAGCGCCTTGCGCAGCCCTGCGACCTGCTCGAAGCCGCCGCCGCGCAACGTGCCCATGGAACTGTCCACGGTGACGAAGCGGGTGCCCTTGTGGTCGAACACCTTCGAGGTCTCGCCGAAGGCGGCCTTGAAGTTGGCGATGTTCCCGGGGCCCATCACCTCGTGGTTGCCCGGCACGTAGTGCCACGGGATGGTGCGGTTGGTGTACTGGTCGAACTCGTCGAGCAGCGTGCGGGCGAGCGCGAAGTCCTCGGGTGCGGCCTCGTCCACGAAGTCGCCGGTGATCACCATGAACTCCGGCTTGGCTGCCGCCACTTCGCGCAGCGTGCGGCGCGCGTCCCGCACCCGGTCGCTGTTCGGGTCGCGGGCCACGAACTGGGCGTCGGACATCACCGCCACGCGCAGCGGCTTGGCGTCGACGGTGCCGTTGGTGAGGATCACCGGGTCCTTGACGTACGGCTGCTTGGGCAGTTGTACGTCCGGCGGCACCTGGACCCGCAGGTCGCTCAGGCCGAGCCGGCCGGTGTACTGGCGCTCGGCGTTGGTCTCCATCAGCCGGAACCGCTGGAAGGTGAGCGGGTATTGCACCCCGGCCGGGACCGGGAACTCGACCTTTTGCCAGCCCTTCCAGGTGACCATCGGGGCGTCGAGGTTGGACACCACGCCCGCCGCCGTCCGGTACTGGATGCGCGGCCAGGCGCCGTTGCCGTCGCCCTCGATCCACATCGTGAGCGCGCGGGGCTGGCCGGGCAGGACGATGCCCTCGGGCGCGATGGCGTACTGGCCGCGCGTGCCGGTCGACGTGGTGAAGTCGTAAGCCAGGGACAGACCCGGCTTGCCGTCGGGCCCGGGCGCGGGGTCGACCGAGCCGCCGGGGGCGCGGTCGTTGCCCGACTTCCAGGCGGCGGCGTTCGAGAAGTCGGCGAAGGACTTCTCGGTCATGCCGACGGTGACCGCGACGGCGGTCTCCAGTGTGCCGACGGTGAGCTTGAGGGTGGCCGAGCGGCCGTCGGCGAGCGCCTTGAGGTTCAGCGTGCCGTCGGCGGCGGGGGTGACCTCGACGATGCCCTCGCCGCCGGTGACCTTGACGTCGGCGGCCTCGACGGGCGCCGCGTGGCCGGTGGCGTCGTAGCCGGTGACCGCCAGGTGCGCGGAGGCGCCGGGGGCGGCCAGGCCGACCGGGTCGTCGCCGGCGGTGACGCGCACGGGTGCGCCGAGCACGGTCAGCGGCAACTTCGCGTCCTCGGCGCCCTTGGCCTTGATCGTCACCGACGCCGGGCCGGAGGCGCGACCGGTCACCACCGCCTCGGTGCCGTTGCCGGCCACGGTCAGCTTCGCGGCCGTGTCCGTCGACCACTTGGGCTTGGGTACCGCGCCCTTGACCGCGCCGAACGACTCGTCGTGCGGCAGCGCGCGTACGGTCCGGCGCAGCCCGGGGAACACCCGCGCGCCCGTGTCGACCGTCGGGACCGGCCGCAGCCGGAAGCCGCGCGTCTCGCCGGAGCCCGGGGTGGTGAACAGGCCCAGGCCGTTCGCCACCGGTCGTTCGCCGCCGTTGTCCGACGGGCTGCTCACCACACCGGACTGCGCCTGTCCGGGCAGGCGCGCGACCATGTCGGCGGAGCCGCCGCCGTCCATGTTGAGCGCGTTGTGCGCGCCCATGTCCCGCATCAACACGGCCAGGTTGGCCAGGTTGATGCCCGGGCTGTCGGCCTGGCGACCGTCGATGGTGACCAGGTACATGCGCCTGCCGTCGGCCGAGAAGCCCACGGCGGTGCGGGCGTTGGGCTCGTTGCCGTCGTTCTCGCCGGACTCGGTCGCGACCCCGTCGCGGACCAGGACCTGGTAGCCGCCGACCGCGACCGCGACCTCGCCGAAGGAGGCGCGCGGCCTGTAGCCGATGCCGACCGGGTCGCCGGCCTTCAGCTCGCGCAGCCGGTCGGCGCCGCCGTCGCGGCCGACCAGCAGCGTGGTGCCGTCGGCGATCGGCCCGCCGCCGAGCCGGTCGCGCACCGCGACGACGCGGCCCTCGCGGATCTCGACCTCGACCACGTTGCCCGAGCCGCCCGCGACGTGCGCCAGGGACGCGTTGCCCCACGCCGAGGTGAACACGCCGACGCCGCCCTCGGGCAGGCCGTAGGTGTTGACGCCCGACAGCGGCACCTCTCGGCCGCCGGGCAGTGTGGCACTGCCCTCCAGGAACACCTGTGCCATCCGGGCCAGTCCGTCGGTACCGACGGTCACGGCCTGGTTCCAGCCCTCGATCGGTGCGTGGATCAGACCCTTGTCGCGCGAGACGCCGGCGCCGAGCGGGGCCTCGGAGGCGTTCATGTCGAAGTAGTCGCCGTTGATGGCGGCCACCGCCCCCGCGTTGCGAGCTTGCTCGGACACGGTCTGCCGGGTCGTCACCTTGCCCGAGGACAGGTAGTCGACGCTCAGGCCCTTGGTGTTCAGGTCGGCGACCAAAACGTTTCCGCGGATCCAGCCGGCCCGGCCGACGCGGTCGAAGGACGTCCGGGTCAGGCCGGGCGCGATCGGGGTGACCTCACGGCGGGTGACGACGGACTCGCCGGGACGGTCGAGCACGAGGCCGTCGGCGGCGGCGCCGCCCGCCTGCGGCTTCGCGGCGGTCTGCGGCGCCTCGTCGGCCAGGGCGGCGGGGGCGGCGGCGGTGAGGCCGGCCACGAGCAGGGTGGTCAGGGCGAGCGCGGCCGCCGCGGGGCGGGGGCGGGCCGGGCGCAGGCCCATGCGGGGTGGTGACACGGGGACTTCAGCTCCTCAACGCATGCGAGGATCCACCGATCGGAGCACGGCGGCGCGGCCTCGCGCAATGGCTCGGCCCGGTCGGGAGCACCGGGCCACAGGCAGCCAATCGCGGTCGAGGGACCCGAATGCCACGTTCCGGTTAACCGGTTGTCGCCCGAGGGCGAACACCGTCCGCGAGTCCGCAGGAATGGGGCGGATCGGTTGGAGCCGGGTGCGGGGGTGGAGCGGGGGCCGGGGCGCGTGGCGTGGGCGGGTGGCGTGGGCGGCTCAGGAGTCGGGCCGGGTCGTCGGCGCGGGGGTATCGGTTTCGGAGTTTTCAGAGCTTTCGGTGTTTTCGGAGATTTCGCGGTTTCCGTCCGCGAGTTCCTGGAAGACGGTGATGTGCAGGTCGGCGGGTGCGTCGAGCCTGGAGTTCAGGGACTGCCACGGCGTGACGGTCGGGGGTGCGACCGGGGTGGCGCCCGCGTCGACGAGGCGATCGGTCACGGCCCGGCCGTCGGTGACCTCGAAGGCGACCCGGATCCGGGGCGCGACCTGGCGGCCGACCTCGACGTCGTCGATCATTCGCTTCTGCTGCGGGTTCGCGATCTCCAACGTGGCCCGACCGGCGTCGAGGATCGCGACACGGGCTCCGCCGTCCCCGGAATAGGCCGCCTCCTCGGGCAGGCCGAGGGCGTCACGGTAGAAGGCGAGCGCGGCGTCGAAGTCCTCGGCCTCGACGACGAGACGCAGTTGGCGTACGGGGTGTGACGAGGCGGGGGCCGGGGCTTGGGCCGGGGCCGGTGGCTTCGGGGCTTCGGGGTGGGGCATGGTCGTTCTCTCCCGGGTGGAAATGGGCCGAACGACCCCACTATTCCGACACCCGCCCCGAAAGCCCCGGCAACGCGCCCGAAAAATCGGATCGTCATCACGGGGTGTGCGTGTATGTCGGGTGTCTCGAGTCTTGACCGGCCTTTTGTGCGCGGCCTAGCTTGTTTGGCGCCAAACAATCCTCGGGGGAGAACGAACGCCAAGGAGAGCGGTATGGATCTGCGCCACTGGCTCGAGGCCGCCGTGACATCCAACGAGCACTGGGCGGCGGGGTTCGGGTCCTACCGGGGCCATCCGGCCCTGGACGTGGACGACGAACGATTCGCCGAGGTCTTCGCCACGTTCACCGAGCGGCTGACGGACAACTACCCCTTCTTCCATCCGCGTTACGCCGGCCAGATGCTCAAGCCGCCGCATCCGGCGGCGGTCGTGGGCTACCTCGCCGCGATGCTGATCAACCCCAACAACCACGCCCTGGACGGGGGACCCGCGACCGCCGAGATGGAACGCGAGGTCGTACAGCGGCTCGCCGACATGTTCGGGTACGACACCCACCTCGGGCACCTCACCACCAGCGGGACGATCGCCAACCTCGAAGCGCTCTTCGTGGCGCGCGAACTCCATCCCGGGAAGGGCATCGCGTACAGCACCGAGGCGCACTACACCCACGGGCGCATGTGCGGCGTGCTGGGCGTGGAGGGACACTCCGTACCGGTGGACGACCTCGGCCGCATGGACCTCGACGCGCTGGAGGAACTGCTGCGGACCGGACGGGTCGGCACGGTCGTACTCACCGCCGGCACCACCGGCCTCGGCGCCGTCGAACCGATCCACGAGGCGTTGGAGTTGCGCGAGCGGTACGGCATACGGATCCACGTCGACGCCGCCTATGGGGGATTCTTCACCCTGCTCGCCGGACTGGACGGCCCGGAGGGGCTGCCGGCCGCGCCGTGGCGGGCGATCGCCGAGTGCGACTCGATCGTGGTGGACCCGCACAAGCACGCCCTCCAGCCGTACGGGTGCGGTGCCGTGTTGTTCCGCGACCCCTCGGTCGGCCGGTTCTACCTACACGACTCGCCCTATACCTACTTCACCTCCGACGAGTTGCACCTCGGCGAGATCAGCCTGGAATGCTCACGCGCCGGCGCGGCGGCCGCCGCGCTGTGGCTGACCTTCCAACTGCTGCCGCCCACCCGGGAAGGGCTGGGCCGGACACTGGCGGCCGGTCGACGTGCGGCGTTGCGGTGGGCGGAGTTGATCGAGGGGTCCGACCGGCTGGAGCTGTACCAACCCCCGGAGTTGGACATCGTGAGCTACTTCCCGATCACCTCGCCGTACACCCTCGCCCGAATCGACGAGGCCGCCGCCCGCGTCCTGCACGAGGGCATGCGCGACACCGACGACCCGATCTTCCTGAGCACACTCCGAATAGACGCCGCCCGCCTGACCACCCGCCACCCCAAACTCACCGCCGACGCGGAAGGCGCCCGAATCCTCCGCAGCGTACTGATGAAGCCGGAGTCGGAAGCCTACGTAGCCCACCTTCACAACCGCGTGGAGCAACTCACTGGCCTATGAGGGGACATGGGACCGAGCCCACGCCGCGCCGCCGCGCCGGTCGGGGCGGGTCGAGTCGGGTCGGGTCGATCCTTCGACAGGGCCTTCCCGAGTGGGTCGGGCGTCCCCGGCGCGCGTTGCGCTCTTGGTTGCGGGTGGCTGGTGCGGAGCCGGCCTGAGTCGGTGGTGGGCCGCCGCCGGCGTGCGGGGCTCCGAGATGCATTGCTCCCGACGAGACGGGTGTATTGCTCAGCGGGAAACCGGCGGCTGGCAGCGGGGGAGCGGGCGTGTGGTGGGGTCGGGTTCTCCGGGTGCCTTCCGGAGTGGGTCGGGCGTTCCCGGCGCGCGTTGCGTTGTTGGTTGCGGGTGCCTGGTGCGGGTTGTCCAGAGTCGACGGTGGGCCGCCGCCAGGCCCGAAGCTCCAGACGAGATGGGTGTGTTGGTCGGTGAAAGCCAGCCGGCAGCGGCGTGCGGCGTGGGCGATCGAGTCGAGCTCTCCAGGCAGCCTTCCCGGTGGGCCGGGAGTTTTCGGCGGGTGGTCGGCGTGTGGGTGGCGAGGGTTCACAGAACCGGACAGCGTGAGGTGTTGGAGCCTCGGTGCGGAAGAAAACCGCAGGTCAGTGTGAAGGGAAGCCGTGTGGAGCGCCTCGGGATCCGGTTTTGGCCCTCACTGGGCACGTTCGGTCTTCTCGACGGCCTTTGTGGGGTCGCAGCACGCGAAGTCGGCTTCCACTGCGCAGTTTCGGTCTCCACACCGGCGTTGAGGGGGTCGGAGCGCACGAAACCGGCACTCGACGCCCGACTTTCCGCCTCGACACCACAAAACCGCAGGTCACCGGAGCTCGAAGCCCACGACCGCCCAACGCGATCCGGTTTCGAACCCCAACTCCTCTCCAACCGCCCCCAACCCACTCGGGAAGGCTCCCCGGCGCACTCGACCCCACCGCCCTCCCCGCACCGGCACCCCCGCAGTCCAAGGTGCAACTCTCGCCGCCACCAAACGACCCACTCGGGAAGGCCACCCAGGGAACCCAAGCCGAGCCCCCTCCCGCCCCTGCTGCCGGCCGGTTTTCGCCGAGCGACACATCCGTCTCGCCGGAACTCCCGGGTCTCGGAGTTCCGCACGCCGGCGGCGGCCCACCACCGACTCTGGCCAGCCCCGCAACAGCCCCGCAACCCAAGGCGCAACGCGCGCCGAAAACACCCGACCCACTCCGGAAGTCACCCGGGGAACTCGACCCCACCACCCACCCCGCCCTCCGCTGCCGGCCGGCTTTTCGCCGAGCAACGCGCCCGTCTCGTCGGGGGCTTGGGGTCTTGGAGTCCCGCACGCCGGCGGCGGCCCACCGACTCTGGCCAGCCCCGGACCGGGCACGACGCAACCAACATCGCAACGCGTGCCGGGAACGGCCGACCCACTCGGGAAGGCTCCCTGGAAGGACTCGACCCGACCACCCTCCCGCTCCCCTGCGGTCGACCGGCTTCTCGGCACTCTGCTCGGCTGTGCGGGGGGTGCCTCTATGTCTTTCGTCAAGCGTGAGCGGGTCATGCGGCGACCGGTTCGGCCGGGCGGGATTCGTAGAACGTGCCGTCTCTGAGCATGGCGAACAGGACGCTGATGCGTTGTCGGGCGAGGCGGAGGAGGGCCTGGGTGTGGGTCTTGCCGCGGGTTCTGCAGCGGTCGTAGTAGGTGCGGGCGGCCAGGCCGTCGAGGATCAGGCGTATGCCGTAGCGGAAACGCTCTGCGGAGTCGGTGGCCGTCAGGGCGTCGAGTGCGGGGTCGACGTCGGGGTATTTGTGCGCGTCGATGTCGACGGTGTGCTCCTCCCAGGCGCCCCGGGCGACGAGTTCGTCCCGCGCCTGCTCCTCGATGGTGTGGCCGAACACGAAGTGGAGCAGGGCGAACGCGGCCAGGGCGGCCTCCTCGCGCGGCGCCCCGGCGGCGATGACCGCCTGGATGGCGACCCGGCCGACCCGCAGCGTGTTCGGTTCGCGCACGTAGGTGCCGGAGACGACCCGGGCGCCGTCGCGGTGGGACATCAGCGCGGTGCGCAGTCGCCAGGCCAACTCCGCGAGCCGATCCAGGCCCGGTTGGTCGGGATCGACGTCGCCGACGCCCTCCATCAGCCGCTCGGACATCGCGTCCGACAGCGCCTGCTTGTGCGCGAAGTGCCAGTAGAGGGCGCTCGGTTGCACGCTGAGCACACCGGCGAGCCGACACGCGCCGCCCCCGGAGTTCGACCGGCACGACCCGGTGGCCGGCCGGGAGTTCGTCGCCGACCGCTTCCGGGGCGCGGGCTGGGTCGTACCCGCGCTGTTGGACGCCATGTGGGACGTGCCCGACTTCCGTCTCGACGCGGCGAGCCAGGTACACATGCAGCGCTGGTCGAAGGGCCGCGTCGTGCCGGCCGGCGAACTCGCGAGCGTGGGTGGCGAGTACCGCACGGCGTTCGCCCGCTACCGGCACGAGATGGCCGACTACGTCGAGCGGTGCCAACGCCTCGCGCTCGACAACACGCCGGCGATCCTGCCCGGGAGCCGGACCGCGGTGTGGGTGCGCGATCGCACCACGCGCATGTCGCCGTGGACGCGGCACCTGCCGCGCCTGCCGTGGGCGAGCGGCGACTGGACGGACGAGGCCGCGGGCGCGCTCACGCTCCGGGACTACGCGGCGCGAGCGGGTTCGGTCGAGCGGATGGGCTGAACCGCGCGTGGCGGGACGCCCGATCCGGTCCGGGTCGGTCAGGGGGCCGCCGGGCGGGCGTGGCGATCGAGGAAGGCTTCGACGAGGGCGTCGGTGTAGGGAGGGTCGACCGGCTCGTCGGTGATCAGAACCCGGTAGTAGAGCGGGCCCACCAGTCGGTCGGTCTCGCCGGCGATGTCGAGGTCGGCGGGCAACCGGCCGTCGGCGATGGCGCGTTCCAGGGCGAGGCAGTCGCGTCGGCGTTGCGCGTCGAGCCACTTGGCGCGGAAGTCGCGGCCGAACGCCGGATCGTGCTGGGCCTGGGCGATCAGCGCGCGGAAGACGGCGCCGGAGTCGGACTTCGCGAGGAAGTACGCGAGCCGGCGCAGGTAGTCGCGCAGGTCGCGGGCCAGGTCTCCGGAGTCGGGCACCGTCAGGTCCTCGGCGGCGTCCTCGAGGAAGGCGTCCATCAGTACGTCGGTCTTGGTGCTCCACCACCGGTAGATGGTCTGCTTGGCCACCCCGGCGCGGGCGGCGATGCCCTCCATCGTGACGCCGGCGAAGCCCTTCTCGACGAGCAGGTCGTCGGCCGCCTCGATCACCGCCAGGCGGGCCTGTTCACTGCGCCCGTGTCGGTTGCCGTGGTGCTGTCGAGCCGATTGGCCGGGGGCGTCCGATCCGCCGACGGTGGGGGTGGTGCGGGCGTCGGCGCCCGGTGTCCTCGATGTCATCTCGCCTCCTCGGGTCGAGGGTATTGCATCCGGAAAAGACGGCTAGCGTAGACGCGACGTTGCGTCTACGCTAGCCGACATGACATTCACTCACACGCTTGCCGACCCCCGCGTCCGCACCGCCCTCGACCGGATGTTCGCCCTGGCCGAGCGCGACGACGCCATCGCAGCGACACTGCCCGCCGGCTACGCCTCGATGTCGGCCCACGACAAGGCCGACGCCGCGGCGGGGATCCACATGCCGATCTCCGCCGCGGGCGGGGTGCTGCTCTACAACCTGGTCCGGGCCACGCGTCCGACCACGGTGGTCGAGTTCGGCATGTCGTTCGGGATCTCCACGCTGCACCTGGCCGCGGCCCTGCGGGACAACGGCGCGGGACGCGTGTTCACCACGGAACTCAGCAAGGAGAAGATCGCCGCCGCCCGCGGCACGTTCGCCGAGACCGGCGTGGACGACCTGATCACCGTGCTGGAGGGGGATGCCCTCGACACCCTCGCCGCACTGGACGCGTCCGCCGACTTCGTACTGCTCGACGGCTGGAAGGACCTGTGCCTGCCGGTGCTGCGCCTGCTGGAGCCGCGCCTGCGGCCGGGCACGCTCGTGGTGGCCGACGACATCGACCAGAGCTCGATGCAGCCGTACCTGGACTACGTACGTGACTCGGGCAACGGCTACGAGAGCGTGAGCTTCCCGGTCGAGGACGGGATGGAGATCAGCTGTCGCCTGTGACGGGGCCAGGTCGGGTGCGGCGGTAGGGAGGCGCGGCGGCCGGGGCCGGAGGTCGGGGGTCAGCCGAATCGCGTGCGGGGGGTGGGTTGCCGCGCGCGATTCGGCCTATCGGTCGCGCCGGGCGGTTTCTAGACTCCCCATGGGTTCCACCGGGATCGTGGGGCGTCGGGCCGAAATTCGGCCGCGGCCCCGGGCGTCGACGCGGGTGTTCGACCCGTTCATTCGCCATGCCATCCAGGGGGACACCGTGCGCGTCCGGAGGTCGGATCGCACGTCCCGACGGGCGTTCGCGCCGCCGCCGATCCCGCTCGCACCGGGACCGTCGGCGGGGACAGACCTGCCGTTCGGGTACGGCCGACCCGTGGTTCCGGACGAACGGGGCCGCCATAGCCGGGAGTTCGTCGATCAGGAGTGGGGGTCTCGGGGGAGGCTCGTGCTCGCGGCGCTGCTCCTGGTCGCCGGCGCCGTCGTCGCCACCGTCCTGTTGACCGGTGGTGACGACTCCGCCGACGTGGCGGCGTCACCCGCGCGGTCGACGTCTTCCGGGCCGGGCACCTCGGGGGCGCCCGGCTCGGAGGCGTCCGGTTCGGCTCCGGCGCCGGCGTCGGCTCCGAACACCGCGAGCCCGCTCGCTGGCGAACTCCTGGCCGTTTATCAGCCGCAGCAGGTGACCAGACGCGCCGTCGAGGGCGGGATCCGGGTGACCTGGCAGGCGCCCACGCGCACCGAAGGGATCGCGGGATACCTGGCCATCGCGCAAAGTCCGTCCGGTACCTACCAGAAGACCGCCTTCCCGGCTCGGGACACGATGGACGCCGTGCTCTCGGGGGGTCCCGTGAACGCCGACTCGTGTGTGGTCGTGGTGACCCTGGTCGGCGGAGCAGCCGGGATGAAGGTGGCCCCGGGCGGACCGGTGTGCGCGGCGGGTGGGCCCGGTGCGTCCGGGGCGGCGTCGCCGAAGGCCGCGACGAGGAAACCGGAATCGAAGCCCTGACCGAAATCGAAGCCGAAGTCGATGTCGACGCCGCGTCCGTGACGCCCGGCTCGGTCCCGCCGGACCGTGGTCGAGTCGTCCGTCCGTCCGCGCCGCGCCGCACTTCGCCCGACCGAAGGAGCCCTCGTGACCGACCCTTCCGCGGTGCCCGCGTGGCCCGTCGTCCGCATCGAACTGTCGACGGACGGCAGGGTCCGGGTGGACGGGACCGAGGTTCCGGTGCCGCCGGGTGCCGACCCGCGTGCGACCGCGTTGGAGGCCGCCTCGGCGACGGCGCGCCTTCTGGGTCGTCCGGTGCGAGCCGACGCAATCGAGCCGGACGGCACCCTGTTTCCGCTCATCGTCGCCGAGGATGGTGAGGTGGCGGCGGCGGACGATCCGGTTTCCCCGCCCCAGAAGCGACGCTCGCGGCCGGGCCGACGCAAGCGGGGCTCGGAGGCCGCGGCTGCGCCCGCTCGGGAGGCCGCTGGACCGGGTGGGGCGACGGGGATGTTCGGCGGTCCCGAACCGACGAAGCGGGGTGTCTCGGCCGGGCGGGGCATCGGACTGACGCCCATACCCATGGCGCCGGAGGAACTCGTGCCGCCGACGGGCGGGTTCGCGCTGCCGAAGGTGGAGTCGACACCGGCGGCGAGTGCGCCGACACCGGCAGCGGCGGAGCCCGCTCCGACGGCCGCGCCCGCGCCGATGCCCGCGTCCACTCCGACGGCCGCGTCCACTCCGACGGCCGCGCCCGCTCCGACGGCCGCGCCCGTGCCGATGCCCGCGCCCGCGCCCGCGCCCGAGCCGATGCCCGCGCCCGCTCCGACGGCGGGTCGACAGACCGGGGCGGGGGTCGACTCCGGGTCGGGCGCACCTTCGGCCTCGGTTCCGGGTTCGGTCCCCGATGCGGCTTCGCCCGACGTGCCCGCGCCCGCCTGGGCGCCCGCCCCGGCCCCGACGCCCACCCTCGCAGCGGCTTCCGCGCCCGCAGTCCCCGCCGAGCCCGCCCCCGAGCAGACCTCGTTCGTGCACGCCGTCGCCCCGCCGGCTCCGGAGGTGGTCGACCCCCTTCCCGACGTGCCCTCCTGGCAGCCCCCGGCCCGGCGTACCGCGCCGGCGTCGGTGGACGACGAGCCGCAGGTGTTCTCGTTCGCGGCGGAGCCCTCCGTACCGCCAACGCCGACGCCCGCGCCGGCCCCCGCCTCCCCGCCCGGACCGACCATCGAACAGGCCCGCGCCGTCGCCGAGATAGCTCGGTTGCTCCAAGCCGGCGACAGCGAGCGGGCGATCACGCTGGCCGCCGCCCTCGACGCGGCCGTCGAGGCGGGGACCGACCATCGGGCCGTGCCCGCCGCACGTGAGGTGCACGCGTACGTGGCGCTGATGACGGATCGGCCCGGACTGGCAGTGGAGTTGTACGCCGACGCCGCCCCGGCCTGGCTCGATCTGCCCGAGGAAACCGCCCGGATGGCCCGGAACGCGCACTACTCGTGGTTGCGCGTCGTCGAGCCGGAGTCCGCGTACGACCTCGGCTCGGCCGTACTGCGGGCCTACGAGACCGTGCCCGACGCCCCCGGGCGCGAGGCGGTCCGCGACCGTATGCGCGCACTGCGCTCCCGCCTGTCCGACGGGTAGTCCGAAGTAGCCCCGAATGGGGTCCGACGCGCCCCGGCGCGCGACCCCGAAACCGGGTTGTCCCGATCACGCGGGGGCGATGATCCGGATTGCGTCCACACATCGTCGACTACCGACCGGTAACGGGGTGAAGGGAGGTCGCAACCCCTGCGCTAGGGTGACGCCGTGCCCTCACCGCTCGCCGGCCGTTTCACCCTCGTCGACCCGGTCGGAACCGGAATGTCCGGCTCGGTATGGCGGGCGTTCGACCATCGGTTGGACGGCTACTGTGCCGCCAAGCTGGTGCGTCCGACCGACGCGGGTCTACTGCTGCGCGTGGTGCGCGAACAGGGCTTCCGGCTGGAGCACCGGCACGTCGCGTCGCCTTACACGTGGGTGGCCGACGGTGATGTTCTGATCGCGATGGAGCTGTTCGCGGGCGGATCGCTGGAGTCGCTGATCCGCGACTACGGCGCCCTGCCGGAGTCGTACGCGGCGGCGATTCTCGGCCAACTCCTCGACGCGTTGGATCACGTACACACGGTCGGCCTCCTGCATCGGGACGTCAAACCGGCAAACGTGCTGCTCGATGTGACCGGACACGACATGCCCCGCTGTCTGCTGGGGGACTTCGGTCTGGCGCTGCCCCGCGAGGGACCGAGACTGACCGAGTCCGGGCACGTGGTGGGCACCCCGGGCTACCTGCCGCCGGAGGCATCGCTCGGTGCGGCGCCCGACGTGCGGCGCGACTTGTACGCGCTGGGCGTGCTGGCGTGGCAGCTGCTCACCGGCCACGAGGACCCGGCCGACGAGCCGCCGACCATGCCGACCGGGGGTGGTCCGCTGTGGGACCTGGTGGCCGCGTTGACCGCCGCCGACCCGCACGAGCGGCCCGAGAGCGCCGCGGAGGCGCGGGCCCGGTTGCGCGACATCGAGGGCGGCGCCGGACAACGGAGGCCGGTGGTACCGGCGTTCACCGCCGACGGGGAGCCGATCGAGGTTTTCGACGTGCTCGGTCCGCTGCCCGAGTACGCCCCGGTGGGTCCGGTCCTGCGGGGCATGCCGCGCGACCCGGAGATCCGGATCGACGGTGGCCCCGGAGCCCGGGGGAGCGCCGCGCTGCGATTCGTGCCGCTGCCCGGACCCACGCCGCCACCTGTCTACGGACCCACATCCGGCGTCACATCCGCGCCCGCAACCGCACCCACGCCCGCACCCACGCCCGCACCGACGCCCCCACCCACACCGGCCCCCGCCACGCCGCCCAGCCGCGACCCCGGCCTTCCCGGCACGTCTTCGGGCCCCTTCCCGCCTCTCTCGCCGCAGGCCGGGGATCCACGCCCGTCGACACGTGTCGCGCGGCGGCGCGGGTGGCTGCTCTTGGGCGGGCTGCTCGCCATGGCGGCGACCACGGCGTGGTTGACCGTCGGCAACGACTCGGCCGAGCCGCCCGTCCCGGAGCCGACGCCGCAGATGACGGACGCCGCCGTGACGGAGGCCGTGTCCCCCGGCAACCGATCGGCACCGTCCCCGCGCGGCACCGGCCCCTCGACGCCAGTCGCGGGTGGTGCCCCGTGCGCCTTCTACGAGGTGTCGACCGAGGCGCGCACCACCTCGGGCGCGTGGGTGCGCTGTACCTATGGCGACGACGGGACGTTTCGCTGGACCCCACTCGGGATCCGGTGACCCGAGTCGGAGCCGGGCCCCGACCCCTACCCTGTGCCGAAGGCCACGCGAGGACCCGTCACCGACCCCGAAATTGCAATTGCAAACGGGTCGTTCGAGGGGCATCATGCGACGATGACGAAGGCACCGGGGGACGAGGAAGCCATCGCGCGCAACCGCGCGCGGCAAACCCAGTGGTACGGCGAGCCGTTGCAGGATCGCTTCCGCCGGCTCCTGGGACGCCTGGGCGCGTCGCAGTTGGAACTCGCCGCCGTGCTGGGCCTGTCCGCGCCGATGCTCTCCCAACTGATGTCCGGGCAGCGGGCCAAGATCGGCAACCCGGCCGTGTTGTCCCGACTCCAGGAGATCGAGGCGCTGGTCGCCTCCGCCGACTTCGAGCGCCTGCCCGCCGCCGAGCGGGCCGGTGCGCTGGAGCGGATCAGGTCGCATCAGCCCAGTACTCGCACGGCGTTGCGACTGAACGGGCCGGAGGTGCTGACCGGGCCGGCCGCCGATCCGGTCGTCTCGGTGCAGGCCGTGTTGCGGGCGGCGGCCTCGGCCGCCGAGATCGAGGCCGCGGCCGAACTGCTCGCGGCGGAGCATCCGGGCCTGGCCGAGGTGTTGCGCGTATACGGCAACGGGCGCACCGCCGATGCCCGCGAGCACTTCCGGGCCACGGTGCCGCTGCCGTCGTGGTGACCCGGCGGCCGGCGACGCCGCCGACCGCCGGATCGCGCCCGCCTCATCCCGCGGCGCGCGACACCTTGTCCTCGGCGGCCCCGTGCCGCAGGGTGTACGACGGCAACTGCCCATAGGTTTCGCGGTACATCGAACCGAAGCGCCCGAGGTGGCCGAAGCCCCAGCGCAGGGCGATGTCGGTCACCGTGTCCCGGGACCTGCCCTCGGCCACGTTGATCAGGTCGGCGTGCGCGCCCGCCAGACGCACCCGGCGCAGGTGGCCGACGGGGGTCACGCCCAGGTGCACGCGGAACTTCTCCTGGAGGGTGCGCACGCTCATCCCGGCCGCCGCGGCCACGGCGCCGACCGAGATCGGCTCCCCGGCGTGTTCGGCGCAGTACGCCAACGCCCGGCGCAGCCCGTTCGGTTCGTCGGCCCCCGAGCCGGTCCGAAGCGGACCGGCGCCGTGGGCGGGCGCGCAGGAGAGCAGGCCGTGTACGAGGACCTGCTCGAAGTGCCGGGTCGCCGTGCGCGAACCGACCAGGTACCCGCCGCCGGAGTCGACCATCGTGGCGAAGTCTCGGGCCAGGGAGAGCCACTGCCGCACGCCGAGGTCGCCGGCGTCCAGGTAGGGCCCCAACTCGCGGGAGCCCCAGGGCGAGCGGACCACGCCGTTGCCCATCGCGCGCTGCATCACCTCGCCGGGGATGCGCAGGAGCACCACGGATGTGTCGGGCTCCCAGGACAGGCGCGACGGGCGGTCGGGGCCCAGGACACAGGGGGAGAGCGTGTTCTCCGTGCCGTCGATCAGCACCCGGCCCCAACCGCGGTGGCGGATGGGGATCAGGTAGTCCGGCGAGCTGCCGTCGAGGTACACGTCGGCCCGAGCGCCGTAGGCGAGTTCGTGGATCGTGACGATGCCCTCGTGCAGGGCCCGGAAGGTGGCGTTGATCCGACCGCCGGGCACGCGAAGGCGGTGCGGGCCCAGGCGGGACGCGACCGCCGCATGCACTGCGGCCGGGTCGGTACCGCGGTAGAGCACACGTCGGTGGGGGCCGGCATCGGTCGGCCGGGGGCGCGGTATCGCGGGCGCGGACCCGGGGCCGCCCTGCTTCCGCTCGACCAGGACGGGTCGGAAGTCTGTCGATGCGGACATGATCTCCTGGCTTTTCACGTCGCGGGGACGGTTCACGGGGGATACGGTGCGCCCGTCGTCGCGGCGCGGCGGGCGCACCGACGCGACGGACGGGTCCCGGATCGGCGACCCGGCGGCCGGGTCGTGGGCAGCGGCGCGGCTGCCCGCGGGCGGGAGAATCGGGCGCCGGTGATACGTACCCGTCGGCCCCATTTGCCCGTCCCGCATTGCGTCCGCCGATCGTTTGGGACATTCGAATGTCACGGACCGCGTTCGATTGAACGCCGGTTTGTAGATTGTGTATCGGAGCGGGAATCGACATAAGGTCGAGGACGTTACCTAGGACTGGTAAATTCACCGGTAACTACGTGGGCCGCGTAGGGTCGGCTCAGTCACGGGGGCTCAGAATGTCGAAAATTGAAGACCGAAACCCGCTGCCTACCGCGTTGTTGGCCACCCCGGCCATGATCAGGGCCTGCGCCGACCGCGATCTGGGGGCCATATTCCGGCTCGCCCAGGAAGACCTCGGATTTACTCTGAGCAAATTGGCGCGGCTGTGCGAGATGACGCCGAGTCGCGTCGCCGATTACGTCAAGGGAAGGGCTCAGGTCCGCCAACAGCACGTGGTCGAGCGTGTTTCCCAGGGCCTGCGCATTCCCGGGGAGATGCTGGGTCTGGCCCCGCAGCCGTGGGAGGAGGACGTGCCCGCGCAGGCGCCCGACCCGGTCGCGCCCGGGACCCCGCTCCCCGCGCCGCGCAGCGCCGGCACCGACCGCCGCGAGCCCGGGCAGCGCGGCGTGGCCGACTACTGGGAGCCGGCCCCCCGGGACACCTCCCCGCACGCGCCGCACCCGTTCGGCGACGCGGTCGAACTCTCGCTCGACGTGGACATCGTGGTGGACCGGGACGGGCACGTGCGGCTGACCTACCGCCAGGTGGTGCTCAACCTGACCGGCCGCCCGCTCACCCGGATGGTCCGGGAGTTGTGGTTCGAGCGCACCCGAGGCCGGCTCACCATCACCCCCACCGACGCCTGCGACCGGCAGATCGCGATCCAGCGGCTGTACGACACCACCGGGCTGACCAAGTTCGCCTGCCAGATCTCGCCCCCCGTGCCGCCCGGGGAGACTACCGTCATCGAATACGTTTGCGAGGGAGGGCTGTTCGTGGATGCGACGTACTGGCACCAGGCCATCGCGCGGCCCACGCGGCAGTTCTCCCTGAGCGTGACCCACCACGGTGTCGCCGAGTTCCGCGGGTGCGGCGCGGTCGAGGAACATCCGGACGGCTCGGAGAACTCGATCACCCAGCACACCCGCTGGAGCCTCGACGAGGACCGACTGCACGTGACGCTCTCCAGGCAGGACCTGGTCGCCAACGAATACGTGACGCTGCGTTGGGATGTGGTTCATGACAGTGCGTGACGAGGTCGAGGCGGCGATCCGCGCCTGGCACCGCTTCGAGATCGAGCGGGGCGGTGCCGCGATCATCGACTTCGACTTCTTTCCGCCGGCCGATCCGGTGCCGGCCGCGGGCAGCCGGCTGGAGGTGTACGCGCGGCTGAGCGCGCTCGCGGCGGCGCCGGAGGTGGCCGAGGTGCCCGGCCTGGCCGGCCGGCTGGCCGCCGATCTCGCCTATCTGGGAACGCAGTTGGGCGAACGGCCGGCGCTCGGTCCGTATGTGCGGGCCACCCAGGGATGCGCGGTCGCGGGCTGGTCGGCCGACTACGTCGGCGAACGCGGCCTGCTGGCCCAGCGGCTCCTGGACAAGCTGGGCATCGGCTGGCACGGGGCCACCGATCGGGATCTGCGCGTCCTGGAGGAGCCGGTGGCCCCCGAGGAGGTGTCCGCCGGGATCCGGGCGGACACCGCCGCGTACGAGCCGGCCGTCCGTGCGCTCACCGGCGCGCACGCGGCGTACGAGCTGAGCATCGAATGTGTCGACGTCGACGCCTACTGGGCCTACTGGCTCGACGGCGCCGGGCTGAACGTGCGGCTGCGGCTCAATCCGCGCAACGCCCGCTTCACCCGGGCCGGCACCCGGCAGTTCGCCCTGCACGAGGTGCTCGGCCACGGCCTCCAGGCGGCGAGCTTCGCGGACCGCTGCGGCGGCGAGGACGTGCCGTGGGTGCGGGTGCTGTCCGTACACGGGCCCACCCAGGTGGTCCTGGAGGGCCTGGCCCAGGCGATGCCGCTGCTCGTGGCACCCGACGACGACGTGCTGATCGCCCGTGTACGACTGGACCACTATCTGCAACTGGTGCGCAGCGAACTGCACTTGGCGATCAATCGGGGCGTCGGCGTCGGCGCGTGTGCGGCGCACGCCCGCGCGCGGGTGCCGTTCTGGGACGACCAGCAGATCGCGGACCTGATCGGCGACCGGGGGGCCAACCCGCTCCTGCGCTCCTACCTGTGGGCGTATCCCGCCGGATTCGACTGGTTCGTCCGACTGATCGAGGAGGGCGGCCCGGTGGCCCACGAGGTGGTGCGCGCGGCCTACCGCAGCCCGCTGACCCCCGACGACCTGCACCGCCTCTGGGCCGAGGGGCCGCGCGTCGGCGGCAGCGGAAACCCGCCGCCGCCGCGTCCGCTTGCCCAACCCTGACCCCGCCCACCGGGCCCATGATCGGGCCCGGTCGGCCGCTCAGGAGCCGGCCCGCGCCGCCGTCAGCCGCCGCCGCGCCGCGCGTGCCCCCGGCGAATCCGTGACCCCGCCGACGGCGTACGCGTGCAGCACCAACGCGCCCGCCGCGTCCGCCGCGACCGGGTCGGTTACGCGCAGCCAGCAAAAGTGGGCGTTGGCGGCCATCCGTGCCGGCGCGTCCCCGGCCCCGCCGTCACCGAGTGTGGCCGCCTCGGCGTACAACCGCACCGCCACCTCGGGGTGCCCGGTGGCGAGCGCCACGTATCCGTAGACCTCGCGCGCGGCCAATCGCTCCGCCGGACCGGCCGCCGTCGTGCCCGTGCGGGAGTCCAACTCGGCGGCCAGCGTCAAGGCGCCGGCGTGGTCCCCGGTGCCCATCGCCGACCGGATCAGGTCGAGGAGTCGGCGCTGTTCGGCGCCGGGTGTCGGCACGCCGGCGCCGAAGGTGTGCGGCGCGGGGGCCGGCGGATGTGCGTTCGCGGCCGGTCGCGGCGGGGTCCACGAGGGGGGCGCCACGTCGGTCCCGGCCCCGGTCGGCGCGGACGGTGCCACCGTCGGCGGCGGCGCGACCTCGGTTTCGGTCGGCTCGGCCGCCGAGGAGGATCCGGGTCGACGCAGGCCGAATATGCCGCGACGACGCATGGCCGGGATCGGTGCCCCCGCCTCGGCGATCGAGCGATCCGCGTAGACGTCCAACGGGAAGATCGTGCCGTCCGGCTCCCGGGCGTGTACTCGCACCGGCTGCCCGAGCAGTCGCGCCCGCTCGGCGACCACCGCGAGCGCGGCCCCTCGCGGATCGCCTCCCGGGGCCACGACGACCACCTCGCCGGCCACGCGCACGGAGTGATCGGCCGAGATCTCGACGAGGACGACGGGTTGATCGGCTGCGACGTCAATTGCCACGAAAGGCTCCTCGATATCAGAATCGGCTCTTACGCGACACGACGGTGACGCGCAGTGGAAATCCGGTTACGGCGCCGATCCACGGAGGCGCGATCGAATGCCTTCGGCGCCGTCGACGGCGACCCCGGCCGGAATGAAACGGGGCGGAACCGAGCGGAACAGAATCGGAGCATACATAGGACAGCGTTCGACGAACAGCGACGGGACCTCGAACGGCGCAACAGTTCGACGTCGAACCCTTGGGTTCCGATATTTCCCGGCAGCCGATTCACGGCATCGATGTTTCCGGCGTATTACCATCCGTCGACACCCCCGGACCGCCGCCCGCCGGGGGCGACCCGGCGGCCCGGGTCCGCAATGTCCCGCATTCCATGCGGTTACCTTTCGGTTTACCGAGAACGGGTAACCGTGGCGACCTTTGCGCATCCCCCGCGCGCCGGGATCCTGGCAACCGCCAGGCACGATCTCGCATCGGCGGAGAGACGACGCATGAAACTCACGAACAAGGTCGACGTTCTCGGCGGGCCCAGGGACACGATCGAGTTCCCGTCCCCGGCCCGGACGGCCGCGGCGATCCGGCGGCTCGCGGCGGTGTACCCGCACACCGCCCTGCCGAGCATCCACGAGGAACTGGTCGCCGTCCGGCGACACGCCACCACCCTGCGGGCACCGGGCGACCCCGACGACTCGCGCGTGGACCCGCTGACCAAGGCGCTGGCGCGCGGTGTGTCCGCATGGGCCCTGCACGACCTCGGCGACACGCGCGAGGCACTGGCGATGGCCCAGGCCGGACTGCTCGACGCGGTCGTGGAGGCGCGGGACCCCAGCGCCGAGGTCTGGCTTCGCGGCGTACAGTCGCTGATCGCCTACCGCGCCGGCTGGGTCCACGAGGCACTGCGCTACGCCCGACTGGGCGCCTCCGTACGGGACATGGGGGTGGGTACCGCATCGGTCTGGCTGCACTCCCTGGTCGCCCTCACCCAGGCCACCCTCGGCGACGCCCTCGCCGCCTCGGCGGCACTGCGCGAGGCGGCCGACGCGCGCAAGTTGGGCCGCCGCGACGAACTGGACGAGATCGGCGGCCTGCTCGCCTTCGACCCGGCCGAACAAAGCGCCTACGAGGCACTGACCCGGGTCTTCATCCCCGGCGCCGAACGCCGCGCGATCGAATGCGGCGAGACCGCGCTCGGCATGTACGCCGCGATCACACCCGAACGTTATTCGAGCACCGACGAGATGATCGCCCGGGTGTCCATCGCGCTCGCCTACGCGAACCTGGACGAGATCGACGCGACCACCCAGGCACTGCGCCCCGTGCTGCGCATCGAACCGTCCTGGCGCGTCGACGGACTGCGCTCCCTCGTCATGCTGGTGCACGGGCGTCTTCGCCGGCCCATGCGCGTGCGCGAGACGCGGGTGCGCGAACTCCAGGAGGAAATCGAGACTTTCTGCCAGACGCCGCTGTCCGTGGACACCCACACCTGAGCCGGATGAATTCCCGGGAACCTCGCCGGCGCCACCGCGCGAGCACGTCGCGCACGCCGACGGGCGGACCCGAAGCCGGAGTTCGCGCCGCGACGCCACGGTCAGGAGGCCACCCGCCCCTTCAGCCGCATCGCCGCCAGGACCCGCTCCTGCGCCAACGCGCGGGCGGCCTCGTGCGACGTGACCCCACGACGCGCGCTCTCCTCGTACACCCGCACCGCGTTCTCCCGCAACTTCGTGGACACGCTCGCCCGGATCACCTCCGCGTCGGGCCGGAACGCGGAATACCGCGCGTCCATCGCGAACCCGGCGGCCACCACGCCACCCGCGTTCGCGATGAAGTCGGGTACCACCACGACCCCGCGCTCCGCGAGGACGCGCTGCGCGGCCGGCGAGGTGGGCAGATTGGCACCCTCCACCACCAAGCGGGCGGTGATGCGATCGGCCACCTTCTCGTCGATCACGTCCTGCAGCGCCGCCGGGACCAACACCTCCGCCGGCACCACCAGTTCGGACCCCAACGCCTGCACCACCCCGCCGGCGTACTCCTTGACCGCGAGATCGCCGAACTCCGCGTGCAGACGCGACAGGCGCTCGACGTCCAGACCGGCCGGGTCGTACAACGCCCCGTGCACAGAGGAGACCGCGACCACCGTCGCGCCCAGCTCGGCGAACCGGCGCACCGCCGCGGAACCGACCGCGCCCAGCCCCTGGATCGCCACCCGCGCCCCGGCCAGGGGCAGGCCGATGCGCGCGGCCAGCGCGTCGGCCACCTCCGCGACCCCGTACCCGGTCACCCCGAGTCGGTCGTACGGCACCCCGCCCAGCACGGAATCGGTGCCCACCGCGGCCCCGCGGTCGCCCAGTTCGTCCTGGATGATCGCGGCGTCGTCCTCGGTCAACCCCATGTCCAGGCCGAACACGTACTCGGCGGGCACCTCGTTCGACAACGCCCGGGCAAACGCCCGCAGTACTGCCTCCTTGTCCCGACCGGTGGGATCGCCGACGATCCCGGCCTTGGCGCCCCCGTAGAAGAGGTCGACCGCGGCCCACTTCCACGTCATCACCCGGGCCAACCGGGCCACTTCGCCGGTGGTCACCGTCGGGGACATCCGGGTACCGCCCTTGCCCATCCCACGGGCGGTGTTGTCGATGACCAACACGCCCTTCATACCCGTTCGGGTGTGCGACACGGAGACGACCTTCTCCGGCCCCCACTGATCCATCAGCGACAGGACATCCGACATGGCGAAGCACTCCTCGAGGCCCAACGATCGATTCGGTCGACGTGCTCCAACAGCGTCGTGGCCGACACCACGGGTGCCAAGATCCGCCAGACCGCGACCTCTTTCGAGCCAGGGCAAGGAACTCTGATGCTCAACCCCCGTTCGAGCCAGGCCAAGGACATGTGATGCTCAACCCCCTGCATCTGCGCACGCTCGTCGAGGTGGTGGTCACCGGATCGTTCGCCCGCGCCGCACGCCGCACCGGATACACGGCCTCCGCCGTGTCCCAACAGATCGCCGCACTGGAACGGGCGGTGGGCACGCCGCTGTTCGAGCGCGAGGCGCACGGGATCCGACCGACCGGGATGGCCTTCACGATCGCCGAACGGGCCCGCGAGTCGATCGCCGTGCTGGACAGCCTGGAGCGCGATATCCGCGACGTGGTCCAGGGCCGCAGCGGGCGCCTGCGCCTGGGCACCTTCCCGACCGCCGGGGAACGCCTGGTCCCGTCAGCGGTGGCGGAGTTGACCCGTTCGCATCCCGGCGCGGAGATCCTGCTCGACGAGGCCGAGCCCGACGACCTGCTGCCGCAGGTGCAAAAGGGCGACCTGGACCTGACCCTGGTCTTCGCCTACGACCTGGTGCCGCGGGTGTGGCCCGTCGAACTCACGGTGTTCCCGCTGATCGAGGAGACGCTGGTCCTACTGGTACCGACCGGGCATCACGCGCTGCGGCGCGCCGACGGGATCGACCTCGCGGACCTGGCCGAAGAGCGCTGGGTGGCCAGCAGGCCGGGAACCGCGGGTGCCACCAGCCTGTTCCGGATCTGCGCGGCGCACATGTTCGCCCCCAAGGTGGCCTTCCGGAGCAATGACTACGACGTGGTCCAGGGTCTGGTCGCGGCCGGCGCGGGGGTGGCCATCGTGCCCGGTCTGGCCTACCAGCCCCGGGAGGGCATGGTCGCCATACCGCTGGCGCAGACCCCGTCGCACCGCCGGGTGTTCGCGCTGTATCGCACCGCCAACCACAATCCGCTCCTGAAGGCCGCCCTGGACGCGTTCGTGCTCGCCGGGCGATGCCTGCAGGGCCGTTTCGTGCGCGCCGACGAGTCGATCCGGTCGACGCCCGAAGAGGAAGCGGCCCCGGTAGCCGACCTCGAGAAGGCGGTTTGATCGGTTCGACCGACGTCTGACGCGTGACCCGGACCGGTTTCTTTTCCGGTGTAGGGTCGGGTTTCCGATATTCGAGACGGCGGTCCGGCGGTGGCCGTGATCGCCGATTCGAAATGTCGCGGGAAATTGGGAAGGGCGCGACGCTCGGGGAGCGGACGTGCGGTGGGAGCGGAACTCCGGCACGTGCTTCAAGGGGACTACGGGAGGGGTACCGCCTCCAAATCGGGAGAAAATCGGACCGATCGGTCCGCCGGTGCCACCCGACGCGATCACGCGTGAGCGTCGCTCCACCGTGGGCGCCGACTGCCGCGAGCCGGACGGCCCGCGGTCGGCGGCCGGAAGAGAGGGGCGGTGCCGTATTACCGATCCATTCGCCCGCCACAGTGAAGCAAAGCGCGGATCCCGACGTCAAGGACGGGTGGCGAATATCCATTCTGCGCGACCGGGGTATACCGGCGGCATTCCGATTTCGGCGTGGAAATACGCGCCCTTGGACGCGGATGGCCCTATGGTGTCCCCGATGCGCGCGCCGACTCGCACTGTCGGGCGCGCAGGGAGGTCTCGCTCGAGACCGGACGGCGCGTGCTCGGCGCGCGTCGAGGATCCAGGGGGGAGCCGCACATGATCGACCCGGCTTCGGTGCCGGCCATACCGGTGACCGTGATCGAGATGACCGACCGGGGCGAGACGGCGGTGGACGGCGTTCTCGTGCCCGCGCCACCGGAGTTCGCCCGCGCGGAGGCGATTCGCTGGGTCTCGGTCAAGGCGTTGAGCCTGGGTCGGCCGGTCCGCGCCGTGGCGGTGGAGGCGGACGGCACCCGATGGCCGCTGATCGTCGATGTGGACGGCGAGGTGACGGCCGTGGACGCACACCCGACTCCGGACGCCCGGCCCGGTCCGCCGGGGGCCCCCGTCGAGGAAGCTCCCGCTCGGCCGGCCGGCCGGCAACCCGCCGCGGCGCCGGTGCGGTTCGAGACGGTCGAGGTCCCGCGTGCGAGAGGTGTCGAGCCCGTCCAGGCGCCCGTGCCCGCACCCCCGGCGGTGTCCGCGGCAGCGCCGCCCGTGGCCGAATCCGCCCCCGAACCCGCCGCCGCCGAGCACCGACACGACCTGCTCGTACGGATCCGCGCCGCGGTGGAGGCCGGGGACTGGACCGAGGCGCGCGCCCGCGCCGAGCAACTCATCGCGGACGACCCCCACCCTCCGCGCGGCGCCCGGGAAGTGCGCGCATATGTCGCGGCCCTGAGCGGCGAGCCCGAACTGGCCGCCCGGATCTACGCGGAGCTGGTGCTGGAGCCGGAGGCGGACACCGAATCGGAAGCGGTGCTCCGGCGGCTCGCGGGCAACGCGTACACCAGCTGGCGGCGCGTGGCACGGCTGCGGGCCGGCCTCGACGTCGGCCCCTCGGTGCTGCGGGCCCAGGTACGAGTTCACGGAGCCGACGACCCGGCGACGGAGGTCGCTCGGCGTTGGTTGGAAGAGCTGCGTCTGTTGGACTGACGGCCCGAGTCGCCCGGATTCGATACCCGGGGCCCGGCCGGTGCCGTGCCGGGCGGACGGTCCGTGGGGCATACTCCCGCTGGGGCGGTGTCCGACGGCATCGACCGGGGGCGAGCGCGGGCACTTTCAACCCCGCATCGGCGAACACCGCCGCCGGCCCGGTCACATGGGTGCGCGTCGCCTCATCGGTACGAGCCCGGAAGGCCCGCACCCGGTCCGGGCAGGCCTGGACGATCCCGCCCGGGCACCGGTCGCGACGGCGCGAGGCGGGCACGACCCGTCGCCCGGCGGCGCAGTCCCTGTCAGCAGCGGTCCTCGGGCCGACGACTCATCGAGGTGGGACGATCTGATGGTCCAGCGTCCGGACGGTGCCGGGAACGGCGTCACGAGCACATACGACCGCGGCGACCTCGAGCCGCGCGAGCCGGAACCGGCGGGTCGCACGCCGAGCGCGCTGATCCCTCCGGACGACCTGTGGTGGCCCGCTCCCGCCCCTGCCCCGCACAACCCCGAGTCGGCGACCGGCGACGGGTTGCTGCCGCCGGACGAGGACTGGTGGCCCGCGGCGGACGCGGCGAACCGCGAGGCGGCTGCGGCGACGCCGGCCGGCGCACGGTCCGCCGGAGGGTGGACACCCCCGCACCGGGCGTCGGTTCCCCTGTGGTGGCCCAAGAGCGCGCTTTCGCATGAAGCACCACCGAGCGCGCCGTCCCCGGAGGCAGCCCCGGTCGGGAATGGACTCGCCGCCTCGTCCCCGACCGCCCCACCGGCCGAACCCGAACCCGGGGGCACCGAAGTGCGGTTCGCCAAGCCTTCGGTCGGCGAGCCCCCGGCCGCCGAGGTCGCGACCCCCGAACCGCCCGCCACCATCCCCACCACGTCGACCGCCGGCACCCCCACGACCTCCCCCGCGTCGTCCGCTGCCGGGAGCGACCCGGCCGATCCGCCGCCCTACGTCTCGCCGTACGCCGGTTACGAGGACCTGGACGAGGACCCGCCGCCGCGACAGGCCGCCCTCCCCCCGACGTCGGTGGACTCGGACGACCCACCGCCCCCCTACGTCTCGCCCTACGCCGGCCTCGACGACGACGAGCCGACCTACGACATCCCGTCGCCCACCGGCGCGAACCCGGTCGCCGACCAGGAGCCGGCGACCGGCTCGGACGGTGCGGCGACGGCCGGCTACTTCCCGCGCGCGCACGACTGGGAATGGGCCGAGGAGAAGTCGGACCGCCGGAAGTTCAAGCCGATGCTCCTGGTGGCGGCGGGAGCGGCCGGGTTGTTGGTGGTGGTCGTGGGCGTGGTGCTGCTGGCCGGCGGCGAGGACAAGAAACCGAGCGCCGGGCCGGCCCTGCCCAGCACCGTGAAGCCGGCCCCTTCCGCGGCCAAGGGGCCCGCCGGCCCAGCGCATCCGTCCGCCTCGGCGAGCGGATGGGTCACCCAGACCGCGCGTCCGGTCGACCAGGCCCAACTCGCGGCCCGCCAGGCCCGTTCCGTCGCGGTGAGCGGCTTCGACAAGACGTTCAAGCTCTCCTGGGAGGCGCCGGTCGACGCGCGGAACGTGAGCGGCTACGTGGCCGTGGCGCAGACTCCGGCGGGCAGTCTCATCGAGCGTGTCCTGGTCGGCGCCGACGAACACGTCGCGGTGTTCGCGCAGGCCCCGAGCACGTCGTGCTTCGTGGTGACCACCTTGATCGGGGAGGCCGACGGGGTGCGGGTGGCCCGGGGCGAACCGGTGTGCCCCGCGGGCAACAAACCCACGACTCAACCCAGGAGTTGATCGATCCGGACGGTCGTGGCCGAGGACGCGCGGCGCGGCGCGCAGGCCATCCCATTGGCGCGTAGAGCCTCACGCGATCTGGATAGTGGGTGGTGAGGGGGCCGGCTACTGTCGGCGTGCGCCTTGCATCACTCGGCCCCGACAGTCCTACGGAGCACCATCTCGTGACAGACCCCACTCTCGGCCGGTTGCCACCGACGACACCGATGTGTGGAGGTCGGTCCGTCGCGCGAGGGCACGCGCGAGAGGGCTCGCCGGTGGGCCGCGATGCCGAACGCCGAACGTTTGGAGACATGCATCGTGCCGTGGGACCTGCTGCCGATGGACGATCCGCCGCCACCGACCTACATCGTGCCGTCGGACGTCAAGAAGCCGTTGCCTCCGGATCCCGGCACGGGCGTGCCCTTCGCGGGACCGTTGCAGACGATCGTCGACTACGGCTTCTACATGGTCCTCGTCGTCTGCGTGGTGGGATTCCTGCTGTCCGCGGCCAAGTTGGCGATGACGTATCGCGACGGCGACGCGGAGGGGACCCTGTTCGGCGCGGGTTGGGTCATGGTTGCCTGTGCCCTGGCCGGGAGTTCGGCGTCGATCGCGAAGGCGATCGTGTGACCCGGCGTCCTCGGGATCGGTGTTTGGCCGTCCTCGTCACGCCTCGCCGACCGTTGTAACGCCGGGGGACCCGTGTCACGTCGGACGGAAGAGCCAAAGGAAAACCCATGGTTGCCCCGCGCCGCGGTCGTGGTCGAGGCGGCACCCGCGGTGGAGGCGCCCACCTATGTCAGCCTCGGACCGCAGGCTCCTCAAGGCGGCATCGCGCCGCCCGGAGCGGGCGGACTGCCCACCTGGTCGCCACCGGAGTCGGCCCGACCCCCCTGGTGGTGGGTGGGCTGCCATGGCGGAGCGGGTGAGAGCACGCTCGCGCTGGCGGCTTCGCAGGGCGCCGCGGCGGAGGGCAGGGGGTGGCCGATACCCCCGCCGGGGGGACATGCCGGGGTGGTCCTGGTGGCCAGGACCCATGCGGGTGGCCTGCACGCCGCGCAGACCGCGGGGAGGCAGTGGGCGTCCGGTGCGTTGCAAGGGATAGACCTGCTCGGACTGGTCGCCGTGGCGGACGCACCCGGTCCACTGCCCAAGAGCCTCCAGCAGTGGCTGAAGTTGATCGCCGGAGGGGTGCCGCGCCTGTGGCGCGTCTCATGGAACGAGGCGTGGCGGCTCGGTGAGTGGCCCGATGCGCGCAACTCGGGCAAGGACGTACGGAAGTTGGCATCCGAACTGGCCGACCTCACCAACTACCGAAACAGCGGGGAGTAACAATGGCTTTGATCGCAGCGACCCTCACGGGGTTCAAGGACGGGAAATCGGACACCATCGAGGACCCGAAGCCGACCGCGCCCGCCGGACTGGGCGACGGCATCAACACCCTGCTCAGCTACGGCGCGTGGATCGTCACCGTGGTGTGTGTGATCGCGGTCCTCGCCTGCGCGGCGCGGATGGCCATGTCGCACAAGAGCGGCGGCAGTGGTGAGCACATCATGAGCCTCGGCTGGATCATGGTCGCCGCCATCCTGGTCGGCAGCTCCGCGACGCTCGCCCAGTTGTTGCTGGTGAAGAAGTAGGCCGAGGGGTCCCCGGGGAACGACAGTGGCCTTTCTACGGCGGGACAAGTCCGGCGACCGGATGGGGGACGACGGAAATCCGTTCACGCAACGGGGATTCATCGCCGCCGCGGCGGGATTCGGCTTCCTGTGCGTCGTCGCGCTCGGAGTGGTCGTCTTCGAACCCGACGGGCCGCCCTCGTCGGGGCGCGCCGCCGAGGGAGCCACGACATCGGGGCCGAGCGTTTCGTCGACCACGAGTGCCGGCGGACCGGCGGCACCGGGCGGAGCGGGTCCGGCCGACGCGGTACGTCGGTGTCCCGCCCTGTCCGACCAGGACCAGAGCATTCCCACCACGCGGCAACCCGACGGCGTGGTGTGGGAGCCCTACCACGGCGTCGGACTACCGGTGTCGCGGGCGGCTGGCCCGGCCCTCGCCGACTCCGGCACGGTGCGCTGCTACGCGCACACCCCCGTCGGCGCGCTGATCGCGGCGGCCCAGGCGAGCGAACGGTACGAGACGACGGAATCCCCGACGCTGGCCGCGGGCACGATGTTGGCCGCGGGCCCCGGGCGGGAGAGTTTCCTGGCCCGAGCCCGGTCCGCGGCGACCTCGCGCGCCGTGGCGGAGAGTCCGGCGAACGAGGACAAGCCGCAGTTCGTCGGCTTCCGAGTGGAGGGCTACTCCGCCCAGGCGGCCACGGTCACCCTGGTCCGCATGCGCGAGCGCGCGGCCACGTTCGACGCCACCACCTGGACGGTGGTGTGGGACGACGGCTGGCGTCTGCAACTGCCCCCGGACGGCAGCCGCCCATCGGCTCGATCCGTGCCGTCACGCGCCGGCTATGTCGCGTGGACGCCCTGACGATCCCCGGATCGGCATCGGGCACCTTCCGACCGCGCTCGTACGAGCGGCACCGGTCGAGGCATCGAGGAGACGAACGTGAGCGCACCCGAGATCCGCACCTACGGCAACTGGCGCAAGCCGACCTCGCCGGGCGTCATGGGCCTGGGACTGGCCGGGACGCTGATCCTGCTCGGCGGCATGATCATGATCATCATCGGCATGATGATCTCGCTGGTCGTCGCGATGTTCCTGGCTGTGCTGCTCGTGGTCGTGCTCGCCCCCCTGCTGTATCGAGACCGACAAGGACGTACGGGTTTGCAGTGGCTGGTGGCCCGAGGAGCATGGTCTCGGGGAAAGATGAAGGGGCAACACCTCTACCGATCCGGCCCGCTCGGCCGGGTCCCGTTGGGCACCTGCACGCTGCCGGGGCTCGCCGCCGCGTCCCGCCTGTACGAGGCCCGCGACGCCTACCAGCGCCCGTTCGCACTGTTGACCGTGCCCTCGACCAACGACCACACCGTGGTGATCGAATGCGACGCCGACGGCGGCTCGTTGGTCGACACCGAACAGGTGGACACCTGGGTCGCCTACTGGGGCCAGTGGCTGGCCGCGCTGGGCAACGAACCCGGGATCGTGGCCGCCTCGGTCACCGTGGAGACCGCCCTCGACACCGGAGAACGCCTGCGTCGCGAGGTCTTCGACCACCTGCGCCCCGACTCGCCCGAACTCTCCCGCCACGTGCTCAACGAGGTGGTGGAGTTGTACCCGGTGGGTTCGGCCCGGGTCTCCTCCCGCGTCGCGCTGACCTTCTCCGGAGCTCCCCGGCCCGGGGTACCCAAGCGCACCCCGGAGGAGATGGCCACCGAACTGGGCACCCGCCTGCCCGGGTTGTGCGCCACCTTGCAGATGACCGGGGCCGGACAGGCGCACCCGATGAGCGGCGGCGACCTCGCCGAGGCCGTCCGGGTCGCGTACGACCCCAGCGTCGCGGGCCTGATCGACCAGGCTCGTTCCGAAGGCGGCGCTGGCATCACCTGGAGCGATGCCGGGCCCAGCGCCACCCAGGAGGCGTGGGACCACTACCGCCACGACGGCGCGCTGTCGGTGACCTGGGCGATGTCCGACGCTCCGCGCGGCGAGGTGTTCTCCAACGTGCTGGCCCGACTGCTCGGCCCGCACCCCGACATCGACCGCAAGCGGGTCACCCTTTTGTACCGTCCGCACGACTCCTCCACTGCCGCCGGCATCGTCGAGCGCGACGTCAAGGACGCGATGTTCAAGGCCAAGCAGGCCAAGGTCGGCAACGCCCGCGACTCGATCGCGGTGCGCGCCGCCCAGCAGAGCGCCCAGGAGGAGGCCACCGGCGCCGGACTGGTGAAGTTCGGCATGCTCGTCACCGCGACGGTGAACGATGCCGACGGTCTGGAACTGGCCGCGTCGGCGATGGACAACCTGTCCGCGTCCGCGCGAATCGCCATCCGCCGGGTCTACGGCTCGCAAGCCTCGGCGTTCGCCGCGGCGTTGCCGCTGGGCCTGGTGTTGCCGAAGCACCTCAAGGTGCCGCAGACCATCCGGGACGCGATGTGAGTGCCGACCCGGCACCGACCGCGAATGCGCCGGGCGCTCGCGCACGCGCCAGGGAGAACGGGGCGAGATGACCACGTACCACCCCACGGGGGTCGTCCCCGAGGACGACGAGACGACCAAGGCCGGTCACCGGCGTGGCAAGCGGCAGAAGTCGCTGCCGCACGGGCAGGCGCAGCCGACCGCGCCGAAGAAGGAGAAGAAGCCCCGCGTAGTGCGTCCGCGCACCGCGGGCTGGCGCGGTTGGACCGGTTACGGCGCGGGCTCGGTCGGATATGTGGAGGCGGCGCCCGAGTGGCGCGGCACCACCGTCCAGGTCTGCGGCCTGTGGCCGTTCGCGGCCGGATCCGGGACACCGGCGGTCGGTGTCCCGCTGGGTCGTTCGCTCACCGGCGGCGGCACCCTGTGCTGCGACCCGATCAGCTGGTTCCAACGCGCCAAACTCATCCTCAACCCCAGCGAGTTCGTGCTCGGCAAGCCCGGCCTGGGCAAGTCGACCATCGTCCGCCGCCAGGCCCTGGGACTGGCCGGATACGGCGTCAACCCGGTGGTGTTCGGCGACCTCAAGCCCGACTACGCCGACCTGATCCGGGCCCTCGGCGGCCAGGTCATCACGCTCGGCCGAGGTCGCGGCTTTCTGAACGTGCTCGACCCGGGCGAGTCCAGGGCCGCCGCGGCGCGTCTGCCCGAGGCCGCGCGGCGTTCGCTGCTCGCCGACGCTCACGGCCGGCGGCTGAACGCGGTCGCGTCGCTGATCACCGTGCTGCGCGGGAATCCGCCCGCCGACCGCGAGGAGACCATCCTCAACATGGCGCTGAAACTGCTCGACGACCGTTTCGACGGTGTACCGGTGCTCGGCGACCTGCTCTCGGTCATCCAGGAGGCGCCCGAGGCCCTGCGCGCGGTCGCCCTCGACCGCGGTGACCTGTCCCGCTATCGCGAGATCACCGAAAACCTCGAATCCTCGCTGATCGGCCTGCTCGGCGACGGCCGGCTCGGTGAGATGTTCTCCCAGCCGACCTCCGAACCGATGCGCCGGGACAGCCCCGTCTGCTTCGACGTCAGTGCCATCGACGACGGCGAGAGCTCCCTCCAGGCCGCGGCGCTGCTGGCCTGCTGGAGCTACGGCTTCGGCGCGATCTCCGTCGCCCAGGCACTGGCCGACGCGGGATTGGAACCGCGACGCAACTACTTCGTCATTCTCGACGAACTCTGGCGTGTGCTGCGCGCCGGTCGCGGTCTGGTCGACCGGGTGGACGCGCTGACCCGACTCAACCGTCAACGCGGCGTGGGCATGGCGATGATCACCCACACCATGTCCGACCTCCTCGCACTGCCGACGGAGGAGGACCGGATGAAGGCCAAGGGCTTCGTCGAGCGAGCGGGCATGGTGATCACCGGCGGTCTGCCCGCGGCGGAGATGCCGCAACTCAACTCGGTCGTACCGATGACCAGCGCCGAGCAACGCATGATCGAGGACTGGTCCACACCGCCGTCCTGGGACTCCACCCGCGGCGAGGAGGCACCGCCGCCCGGGCTCGGGAACTTCATGGTCAAGGTCGGCGGCCGGCCCGGAATTCCGGTCCACGTCGATCTCACCCCGGCCGAACTCGACGTGAACAACACGAACAGGCGGTGGGGCAATGTGTAATTTCGCGCCGGTCAACCCGTACGGCCCCAACATCGCCGACAAACTCAAGGACAACCAATACGACTCCGGGGAACTGGTCCGGGGTGACTTCGCCTGGACCGACACGTACGCGATCGGCAAGATCGGTTGCCACGAGTTCCATCCCGACGAAAGCTTCAACTGGCACAGCGCCTGCACCCTCAAGGACAGCGAGTGGGAGTGGGCGGTCAAGAAGTGGGCCAGCGACAAGACCAACAACCCCTACAGTTTCCTCGGTCAGCCGATCGAGTGGGCCCGTTTCGAACTGAGCCAACTCGCCACGGAGGTCTTGAGTTGGTGGCTCAAGGTCGACGCCCCCTTCACCGGCGGCAAGGACCGCAACGCCTCCGGCATCACGGATATGCTGCGCAGTCACACGATCTTCATCACGACGATCGTCGCGGTGCTGTCGTTGTTGTGGGTGGCCGGGAAGATGGCGTTGTCGCGCAACCCGATGGCCGTGGGAGCGATGGCCAAGGCGATGTTCACGCTGGTCGTGGTCACCACGTCGAGCATCGCGTTCTTCGGTCTACTGCTCAAGGCGGGGCATACCTTCACGCAATGGTTCATGATCAGAGGCTTGTCCGGTAAGGGCGACACCGCGATCAATCAGACCGAAGTCTGCAACGCCGTACAGAAGTACCTCGAAGTGGCGCCGATGGGCAGCACGGAACACCCGATCAACTTCGTGCTGTTCCTGATATCGGCGGTCCTGCTCATCGTCACCGGCGTCATGCTCTATCTGTACATGCTGGCGAGACTCATCGGCATGACCCTACTCCTGGGAGTCATGCCGATATTCGCGGCCGGGTCGGGAACGCAAACCGGCAAGGCGGCGCTGCTGAAGTGCTTCAGCTTCGCGGTCGGCTTCGCGCTGCTCGAACCCACGGCCGCGTTCGTGATCGTCCCGGTGTTTCGCATGTGGGCGGATCCCGCCGACGGAAGTACGGCCGAGGGCCTGGCCAGCGTGATCCTCCTGGGCGCGGGCACCCTTTCGTTGCCGGCGACGATGCGCATGGTCAATCCTTTGGTCGGACTCGTGGCCGAGGACGGCAAGGGAGCCCACGGCGCGGTGATGGGAACCCTGGCGGCGGGCGCCAAGGGTGTGGCCGCACTCGGCGCGGTCGCCGCCACGGGCGGCACGGGCGCGGCCGCCGCGATGGCCAAGGGAGCCCGCAACCGACGCGGGAATCGGCCGCCGCCGCCCAACCGCCGGCCCGGACCGTCCAATACCGGCCCGTCGAACAACGGCCCGTCGAGTCCGTCGCGAGACCGCTCGACGCCAAACCCGCCGAGCCCGGCACCCGTGTCCCTGGTCAAGCGGCCCCCGGTGCCCGCACCGCCGATGCCGCCCTCTCTCCCGACGCCGCCCCCGGTGCCGAAATCCGCGGCGATCAACACGGCCGCGAAGTTCGTGGCGCAGGCCGCGCTCCCCAGCGTCACCGGGCTGCCTCCCGGCACCGGCAAGCTCGCCTTCGCCGCCTCCAATACCGGCCTGGGTCTGGCCGCCCAACACCAGTTGAACAAGAGCGGTGGAGGCGACGAGAACCCGTTCCGGATCGAACCCAAGTACCGCGAGCCGCGACACCCGCAGCAGCAGATTCGAGTCCTCACCCCCGGCGGTCCCGCCGGCGGCGCCCCGGCACCGCAACGCTGGTGAACGCCGCGCGCACCCGGGTTCGCGACCGTCGTGCCCGAGACAGGAGGTAGCACATGAGCGCCACGCAGAAGCGCAGAGGACCCAACGTCGAACTCGAGGCGCTGGTCTTCCTGTTTGGCCTGATTGCCCTGGTGGCGGTGCACGTGATGGCCTGGTTCGCCGCCTCCTGGGGCGGCGGGCCGACCGAGCAGCCGGGCGGCAACCCCCTTGTGCTCGGGGTACGCCTGGCCACCAGTGACTATCGGTGGCCGGGTGCTGCGGCAACCGTGTACCTGAGTCTGCAACTGCTCGCCGTGCTCGTCCTGATCGGCATCGGATGGTCGGTGTGGAACAAGACCAGGGGCCGCAGCGAGCGCATCGACCGAGCCATTCGCTACCTCGCCTCGCCGCGCGAACTGCGGCCCTCCACCACGCCCGAAGTCCGGCGTACGGCGGGGAAGTTCGGCCTCGACAAGGACACCACCCCCGGGGTATTCATCGGCAGGACCGTACGCGGCGGCAATGAGCTGTGGGGCTCGTGGGAGGACATGCACGTCGATATCTGGGGCCCGCGTACGGGTAAGACGGCGACCAGGGCGATTCCCAACATCGTCGCCGCGCCCGGGGCCGTGGTGGTCACCTCCAACAAGCGCGACGTGGTCGATGCCACCCGCGCCATCCGTGAGGACATGGGCACCGTCTACATCTTCGACCCGCAGAACCAGGCGGGTGGCAAACCGGTGTTCTGGTGGAACCCGCTCACCTACGTCGGCGACAGCATCGTGAAAGCGGTCAAGCTCGCCGCCCGCTTCGTCTCCGTCAACCGGCAGGAACACGCGCGCAGCGACGCCTACTTCGAGCCCGCCGCGCAGGACCTGTTCGCCAACATGCTGCTCGCCGCCTCGATCGACAAGCGCCCGATCACCGACGTCTACGTCTGGCTGACCCGTCCGACCGACGACACCCCGGTGCGCATCCTGCGCGAGCGGGGCCACCGGATGCCCGCCGAGGCCGTGGAGTCGGTGATCGGACAGCCCGATCGCCAGCGTGCGGGCGTGTACGGCACGGCCATCCAGATGGCGTCCTTCCTGATCGCTGAGAACATCAACGAATGGGTGACGCCGGGCAGCGATCCCAGCCGGCCCGAGTTCGACTACATGGCCTTCGTGCGATCCCCGTCGGACACCCTGTACCTGCTGTCCGAGGAAACCAACAAGATCGCCGCCCCACTGGTGATGGCGCTGACCACGATCCTGGCCGAGGAGGCGGAGAACTACTCCCGCGACTCGCCCAACGGACGTCTGCCCATCCCGGCCCTGTTCGTGCTCGACGAGGCCGCGAACGTGTGCCCGTGGAAGGCCCTTCCCGACAAGTACACCCACTTCGGCTCGCGCGGCGTCATCGTGATGGTCATCCTCCAGTCCTGGGCCCAGGGCGTCTCGGTCTGGGGCGAGAACGGTATGTCCAAGCTGTGGGGTTCGGCGAACATCCGGGTCTACGGCGGCGGTGTCTCCGACGTCTCCTTCCTGGACAACCTCGCCAAGTCCGCCGGAGTGTTCGAGCCGCGGACCACCTCCACCAGCCACAAGTTCGGCGATCACCGCGGTATCAGCCGGGCCAGCCGCGCCGAGGCGGTGCTGGACGCGGCCGACCTGATGTCCATGCCGCGCGGCAGGGCCTTCGTCCAGATCAGCGGCTCGCGGCCGACCCTGGTGCGCACGGTTCCGTGGTGGGAGACCGAATACGCCGACCGGATCCGAGAGTCGCTCGCCACCTACGACCCGTCCCAGGTGATGGTGGCGGCCAAGGTGAACATGGCGAAGGCCGTGGGATGAGCGGCGAGCTTCCGGACGACGACGTCTGGGGACAGGGCGACGCTCCCCGGCGGCTGCGCGAGAGCGTCGCCCCGGCGGACGCCGCCGCCCGGTCGGCGCCGGCCCCGGGCGTGCCGCGCGACCCGACGCCCGAGCCGGACCCCGACTTCGACGAGGAGCCGGAACCGGAGTTCGTCTTCGAATCGGTCGACGCCTTCGTCGTCGAATACCTCGCCAAGGTGATCGAACGGCGGCTCAACCGTTCCTCGCTGATGTGGTGTTCGGGCTGGTGGCGACACCCCGAGGCGGTCATCCGGCTCACCGCGATCTGGCGCGCCTTCGAATACCTGCGTCACGACGCGGCGTTGGGGATGTCCAACTGGTGGCTCCAGCACGCCGATCCGCACCTGCGCGTGCTGATGGACCCGGAGATGGGCCCGTTCGTCGCCTGCGACCCGCGTGAGGGTCACACCGAGCGCCCCCTCGCCGAACTGCCCCTCGAGCCCTCGCCGCCCGAGATGTGGGACGACCCGGCGTTCCGAGTGGCGCCCCGCGACCCCGACGCGACCTGGTACGACGAGGTCGCCCCCGACGCCGACGAGGACATCGAGGCCGACGCCGAGACACCCCCGGAACAACCGAAGATCCGCAAGGAGCAGTACGACCTCCAAAAGGGCAAACTCAACCGGGTCGGCGGGCCGTGAGCCGCCGCGGACACCCGATTGGCGACAGAAGGGATGAGCGATGACCCAGGCCGTCGAATTCGGCCCCAACGGTGGCCCCCAGTCGATCGGCGACGCGGTCGCCACCTTCCAGCCCATCGTCTCCGCCGTCTCCAAGCGGCTCGACAAGGCACGTAGCTTCCTGAAGAACAAGCGCAAAGCACACTACAAACCCATCACCGCGGCAGCGCGGCGCGTGGCAACCAACACCGTGGACCGGGCCAGAACGGCGAAGTTGTACGCGCAGAACTCCGGGATGCGGGCCGGCGCTCGTGCCTACCGCAAGTTCGAGAACCAGGCCAGGAAGGGCGACTCGAACCAGGCCAAGGCGCGCATGCACGCAAGCCGCAGCCGAGCCCAGATCATGCTGCTCCAGGACATAGCGGCCGGCAACACCCGCCGGTTCGCCCCCGGACTCCAGCGACGCAGCGCGGCCCGCCGTCAGGCCGCGGCGGCGCGCAAGGCCGTCCTGCGACGGCAGAAGTCGGCCGTCGCGCGACGCAGGGCGGCCGGGTTCGCCGCGGATGCGGCGCCCGCGCGCGAGCGGCTCCAGCAACTGATGCCGCACGGCCGGGTGCCCGAGCGGGCGCGCGAAGCGTTCAACCTGTAGTGGCCGGATGATGGAGTCCCGGGCCGGGAGGCGACGTGAGTGAGCAGAGCGGGCCGTCGGCGAACGAGGCCAACCCCTGGACCGCGGACGCGAGTCGGGGCGCGGCGGGGGCGCCGACGGTGCCCGGGTCGAGCGTGTGGTGGAGGAGAGGTTTCAGTCCGTTGGGCATGCGCTCCGGCGCCCGGACCGGGGCAGGCTCATCCGCGCCGGACCCGAAACCGCGTGGGTTCGACCCCGTGGTGCAACCGCTGGTGACGCCGAAGTCCTACCGTGAGCAACTGGGACAGGACGGCCTGGCCGAACCGCTCGAGCGAAACCTCGTCGGCGGCGGTACCGGGGGGCCGACTCGCGCGGCGGGCCCCGCCCGCGAACACGTGGCCCCGGTGCGCTGATCCGCCGGGCCCGATCCGCGCCCGCGGGAGACGTCGACGCTTCGGCGAGCCGCATGGCTTGCCGAAGCGTCCCGGATCCGGGTCTGCTACTTGAGCGACTTCAACCGGCGCGGCTCGAACGGCCCGTGCCCCTGGAAATACGGGTAGGGGATCTTGCGGTAGACGGCACCCGAACCGCCCGCCTCCTCGTAAGCCCAATACGAACTCCGAGCGTCGTCGACCCACTTCTCGAACAGCACGACGTGCCCGGAGTTGCCCGCATCGGAGTCGAGCAGGATGTCGCCCGCCGTCAACTCGTTCTTCTGGATGGCCACGGTCATCCCGGTCATCGTGACCGTGGTCGGCCCGGCCTCCACCCCCCAAGCCATGGTGACGAAGCCCGAGCAGTCGGTCCGGTAGTACTGCTTGGTTTTGCCGTCGGCCATCAGACCCATCTTCGTGGTGCCCTGGTCGTAGGGTATGTGCGCGTCGGTCCACACCTTGGCCCGCGCCAGGATGGCCTGCCGATCCGCGCCCACGATCGCGGGCACCCCGTTGCCGGCGCCCTTCAGTGAGTACTTCTCCCTGGCCAAGCGGATGATCTTGTCCGCGTAGTCCCGGGGTTTCATGTTCTTCGGGTCCTCCAGGTCCGGCATGCCGTCCGAGGCGAACGTCGTCCCCGCGGGCGGGCTGACCCAGACGTAGGGGCCGCGCAGATAGCCCGCGAAGATCAGATCGGGCATCTTGAGCTGGTCCCCCGGCCGTACGTTGGGGATCTTCCCCTCCTCCTGGAACTTGCGGATCTTCTCGGCGATCGAGCACAGGTAGTCACCGATCGCGATGATCGCGTCGGCCGGGTTCCCGACCTCCTTCTTCCCGTCGCCGTCGCCGTCGCGGCCCGCGCCGTTGCCGTTCTCTCCCCAGGTGTCCGGCATGAACTGGCCGAGCCCCTGGGCCCGACCCCGGTCGTCGTTCACCTCCGGGGGGTTCCAACTGGTCTCGGTCTCGATCAGCGCCGCCACCAGGGGCGCGGTCAGGTCGCTACAGGCCTTGCCGGCCTTTTCCAACTGGGGGATGTACTTGCGGTACTTCTCCGGGATCGAGGTCGGATCCAGCGAGTCGCTCGAACCGCCCCGGATCATGGTCGTGGCCTTGTCGACGGCCAATTGATCCAACCCCGTCACGGAGCATCCCGCCAACGTCACACCCGCGAGCACGGCGGCCAGTGATGCCGGCCCCCTTCGCCGGACCGCGCGCGCTCGCGAACCGCCCCCATCGCTCACTGTCCCCACGCCCGTCGTCCCTTCGAGAAACCCCATACCGCGATGACCGTGCCCGGTCGCCACCGGGCGAGCGCCCGCCGGCGGCGCGAGGCGGCGGACACCTCGCGGCGCACCGAACCGGCCACGACCGCCCACAACTCCCACGCGTCGTTCGCCTCCGCGTCCGTGGCGACCCGGTCGCCGTACGCGCAGTCGTTGACCAGATCCGCCAGCGCCGACAACCGGGTGCCGACCTCCTCGGGCAACAACACGCCGCCCAGCACCGCGATCTCGCGGGCCGTGGACGCGCTCGCGGCGGGTACACCGGCCGCTCGGCCCAGTTCGCCGCCGATCGACTGCCAGGCGGCCAAGAGGCGTTCGTCGGCCGGCTTCGCGCGCCGTCTGCGCCGTTCCACGTACGGGACCGCGGCGCCTGCCGCGAGGTATCCGAGCACCAGGAGCGCGCCGATCGCCGCCGGCAGGATCCACCAGGCGAACCCCGCGTCCGTACCCGAACCGGAGTGTTTCGCCCGGTCGTCCGGTGCGGCGCGGTGCTCGGTGCCTTCGATGCCCGCGTCCGCCTGCTCCCGGGAGACCCGGGCCGGCGGTGCCGAGGCCGGTGTTCCGGGCTGCGCGACGTCCTGACCCGGCGCCCGCTCCCGCTCGCCCGACTCGCCTCGCCGGCCCGGGGTCGGGGAGAACGGAACCCATCCGGCGCCGGCGAACTGCACCTCGGGCCACGCGATCACATCGCCCGCGCGCACCTCGCGGACCCCGCCGCCGACGTCGGTGCCCGCGGAGAATCCGACCACGACCCGGGCCGGCAGGCCGAGCGAGCGGGCCATGACCGCGAACGCGGTGGCGAACTGCTCGGACGTGCCGACCTTGCCGGACTCCAGGAAGTACTGGAGATTGCGATACGAGTGGCCGGGCGTGGCGGTGGTGTCGTAGCGGTAGTTGGTACGCAGCCAGGTCGCGAGCCGAAGTGCCTGCTGGTACGGGAAACTGCTGCCGACCGTGGCCTCCTCGGCCAGTCGGCGAAACACCGGCAGGGCCGCGAAGGGCTCGCCGCCGGCATCCCGTTCCGGCAACGCGATGTCCGCCGGGTTCGCGCCGACCCGGAGGAACTGCAGGCGGTTGGGGTCCGGCACCGGGATCCGCGCGTCGAACGCGTAGCGTGTCCCCGGAGTCAACCGCCGGTGTGCGATCACCGCGCCGCTGCCCGGATCCACCGAGATCTCCGGGCCGCCGGCCGGATTCACCTCGCTCGGCCGGTCGGCCGTCGGCAGCCAGATACCGCCGAGTTCGCGGATCGTCACCTGGTGCGACTCGCGCAGCTTCGCCACCGCGTGCGTGTCGGCCTCGTCGGGGATCCGGCCGGTGGTCGGTCGCAGATCGACCGAGGGCGCCCAGCGCACCCCGTCGTACGTGTCGAACACGGCCAGCCGCCAGGTGCGATCCGCCGGTGCCGGTCCCGCGACGGTGAACAACGGGCGCTCGGGGGTCTGCAACCACGCGGAGATGCGATCCAGGGGACTGGCACCGCTCACCCGCAGATCCACGGGCGGGTCGACCAGTCGGTGCAGGTCCGGTGCGGCCCGCCGATCCGCGCCCGGGAGCGCGGGACCGACCAGGCCGGCGAACAGCGCGCAGGCGAGCACCAGCGGCACGCCCACCGACAGGTTCCGCAGCGACGACCCGCGCCCCGGACGCCGCGACGACAGCAGCAGGCCGATCGACCCGATCAGGAACATCGACGCCGCGACATTGTCGCCGGGACCGCCGACGCCGAGCACCACCGGGACCGCGAACAGGACCAGCGCGGGCAGAGCCGGCACGACCACCGTGCGGGTGCGCAGGGCCAGTTCGGCGCCTGCGAAGGCGGCGAGCCAGACACACGCCGCCGGCAGAACCAGCAACCGCGCATCGCCGGCCGCCGGCGCCACCACGCCCAACACCGCGTGCGGCGCGTCCAAGAGGTCCCGGCCGATGTCGCGGATCAACCCGGCGCCCGGCAAGACCCCACCGACCGCGCCCGCCCGAAAGAGCGTCGCGGACATCGCCGACAACCAGCAGACGACCGTCAGCACGAGCGACGGCCACAACGGCCGAGTGACCCGCGGAGCGGAAGCGGCCTCCGCGGCGGTCGACTTCGCGGCGTCCTCGGCGGCGGCCCGAGTCGGCCGCGAACACAGCACGGACAGCAGCACCGGGGTGAGCGCGCACGGCACGATCACCGGCAGCAGGTCGCGCGGTTCGAAGATGCGGACGAACGCCGCACCGACGGCGAGCGCGGCCATCGTCACGGGCACCAGGGACCGAAGTGCCCGGCGCCGCGCGTCACGCCACGCGCGCTCACCGGCGGTGGAGGCACCCTCGGACGGGGCCCCGGCGGCGGATTCGTGGAGCGTCACCGCCGGTTCGCCCGTGTCCCGGGCATCTCTCGGGCGCACCGCGGGATCGTCGACAATGATGGTCACCGGGATATCTCCTTGCGCCACGCCACGGCCATCTCTTCCAGGCCCGACACCCGGATCTGCGCCACCCGCAGCACGTTCGGGGCCGTGCCCTCGGCTCGCCCGGCGCCGTTTCGGCCGCCGTCGGACGTCGTGGGCGGGACGCTGCGGATCAGCAGCACCCGGTCGAAACGGCCGCCGACCCGATCCAGTCGGGACAACCCCGGTGTGTCGACGCCACCTGTGACCACGACCAATGTGTCGCCGGCCGCGGTGCGTTCGACCTCGTCGAAGGCCGCCGACAGGGAGTGGTCCTCGCTCGCGGAGACGTCGGCGAGCAGGTCCAACCAGTGCTCGGCGCCGCGATGGTCGCCTACCGGAGCGGGCAGCGCGCCCCTGCCGGTCAACACCCGCAGGGGGAAGTTGTTGCGCGCGGCGGCCAGCGACACCGACGCCGCGATGTCGACGGCGACCTCGAACGCCTCCTCGCGCGCGTCGCCCTCCGGCCCCTCGGCGTAGGCGGCCGACCCGGTGTCCAGGACCACCGTGGTCTGCGGCAGGCTCACGTCGATCAGCGTGCGGACCATCATCGTTCCCGTGCGCGCGGTCGAACGCCAGTGCACCCGGCGCAGGTCGTCGCCCAGGACGTACTCGCGCAGCGAGTGGAAGGTGAGTGTGCCGTCGTCCGCGGTGTCCGAGTTCGGGCCCTCGAGGTGGTGTGTGCGCCCGGCCGGCAACGACGCCAGTGCGACGGTGCGCGGACGCACCAGCAGTGTCTCCAACTCGCCGTGCCGGCGCGAGCGCCGGGTCAGGCCGAGGGGATCGCCGCGCACCAGGTACATCGGGCCGATCTCCACCCGGCCGCGGCGATGCGTAGGCAGTGCGTAACGTGCCCGCAACTCGCCGCCCGCCGGTACCGCCGGCAGATCCACGGGGGGAATCACCAGCCCCGCGACCCGGTCCTCGGCGCGCAACCCGCGCAGCGCCCGCCGCCCGGTGTTCGCCAACGTGACCCGGCCCTGGGCGACATCACCGCGCGCGACCTTGGCCGGCACCACCTCGCGTACGGCGGCCACGGAGGAGCGGCGCATCGTCCAGAGGACCGCAACGGCCACCGCGAGCAGTGCGGCGACGCCCAGGACCACCGCCTCGCGGTAGCCGAGCCCCCACCCGACGCCGGCCAGGAGCACGCCGCCGGCCAGCACCCCGCGACCGCTGGACGACAACATCACCCGTTCGCCTTCGACGCCGTCGCGGCCGGGACACTCACCTGCGCCAGGACCTCGTCGAGCACGCCGGCGGCAGTGATCCCGCTCAACTCGGCCTCCGGCGTGAGCAACAGACGGTGCGTCAACACCGGGCCGGCGAGTGCCTTGACGTCCTCGGGCAGGATGTGGCCCCGACGCTGTGCGGCCGCGCGCACCCGGGCGGCGCGAACCAGCGACACGCTGCCGCGTGGTCCGGCGCCGAGGCGGGTGTACGGCGACTCGCGCGTGGCGTGCCCGATCCGTACCGCGTACTCGACGACCGACTCGACCGCCTTCACCCGGGTGCGGGCGATCTGTACGAACTCCTCGATGTGCCGGGCCGTGGCAATGGTGGGCAGCGAGTCGATCGACGGCGCGCCGCCGGTTCCGGAGGCGACCGCCACCTCGGAGCGCAGGTCCGGATATCCGAGCGACATGCGCATCAGGAACCGGTCCAACTGGGCCTCGGGCAGCGGATACGTGCCCGACATGTCGACCGGGTTCTGGGTGGCGATCACCAGGAACGGGCGGGGGACCGGGTGCGCGACGCCGTCCACGGTCACGCGCCCCTCCTCCATGACCTCCAAGAGCGCGGACTGGGTCTTGGGCGAGGCCCGGTTGATCTCGTCGCCGATGACGATGTTGGCGAAGATCGGTCCGGGCAGGAACTCGAACGTGTTGGTCGTCTGACGGAAGATCGACACGCCGGTGATGTCGGACGGCAACAGGTCGGGGGTGAACTGCACACGCTGCCAGGTGGCGTCGAGCGAAGCCGACAGGGCGCGGGCCAAGGTCGTCTTGCCGGTGCCGGGCACGTCCTCGATCAGCAGGTGCCCCTCGGCGAACAGGCAGATCAGCGCCAGTTCGATCTGCTCCCGTTTGCCGACGACCACCCGTTCGATGTTGTCGGCCAGGGCTGTGAAGCACTCGCCGAACAGGGCGAGTGCGTCCGGGGCGGGGAACGCGGGGGCGGTTCGACGATCGTCGTTCGTCGTCGAGGGCATCGTGGTCACGGCGCTCCAGGTCGTTCGGCCGGCCGCCCGGTGCCGGGGCGGTCGCGGAGGGGTGGGGCTTGCCGCGTCGTGGCGCGCGTGCAATCGCCGAGGGGGTCGGGGAACGCGTTGGTGCCCTCCGTGCGGGTCCGGAGGGCACCAACGCGAGTGGGCGATCCGACGCGTGGTCAGGCGCGGCGCATCGCAACGAGGGTCGGCGTTGGGGACGGGTCCGGCGCTACTCGCACTGCCAAAGTTCCGACGACGAGAAGGTGCCCCTGCTGGAATTCGGGGTGCGGATGTACAGGTCGCTGACCCAGCCCGTGGCGGGTTCGCCCGTACCCCGGAAATCGACCTTGTCCCAGATCGAGCTGCTCACATTGGTTCCGGTTCGGACCTGGTGCTCACCCTTGACCTGGCAGAAGACCTTGATGTCGCCGACGTAACTGCTTCCGATGTAGCCGGCTCGTGTGGTACCCGCCACCGAGGGGCCCGTTCGGATGCCGATCGCGATGTTGTTGTTGATGTTCGGGCCGACCTTGTAGGTCTGGGCGGGTGGTGTCAGATCCAGTCGCCCGGTGCCCTTGGCGCTGGTGCCCGCCTCGTTCCGGGCGGTCACCGTCACGTCGTAGGCGGCGCTGTTCTTGAGTCCGGTCACCACGTAGCTGCTCTGGTCCGTCGTCGTGCTCTTGCCACCGACGGTGACCGTGTAGGTCGAGCCGGTGGTCCCGCTCCACTTGATCGTGCCGCCGTGACCGCCGGCCGAGGGCGTGGTCGCCGTCACCTTCGGCGCGGCGGGCACCACGCACGGGCGTACGGCCGTGGAGGCGGTCGACTTCTTCTCGACGCCGTCGGCGAACAGCGCGGTGACGGTGAAGCTGTACTCCGCCGAGCACTGGCCGCCGGTGACCTTGAACGAGAACGGACCCTTGCCGCCGACGGTCACCGGCTGCGCCTTCATGCCGTCCTTGAGGCCGTCGATCCGATAGCTCTCAGGGGTCGCACCCTCGGAAGGGGAGAACGTCACCGTGATGAATCCGGCGCCGGAGGTCGCCTTGGGTGTTCCCGGAGCGGCCTGCTTGGGCGGATCGGGGGTCTTCGTGGCCGAAGGCGAAGTCTGCGTCGCACTCGGCGAAGTGGACGCCGTCGGGGTGCTGCTCGCCGTGGCCGTGGCCGTGGCTGTGGCCGTAGCCGTGGCTGTCGCGGTCGCCGTGGGCAGCGGCGGCGCGGTGACGGTGACGGTCGTGGTGGGCTCGGGCCTGGAGGTGGCGCCGCCGCCCTGGGTCGGCCGATGCGTGGGCGTGACGTCGCCCGGCCGGTTCTTGCCGTCCCCCTCGTGGTCCCGTGTGTCGGGGTCGGGCGGGACGTTGCCGCGCCCCGGATTGTCCGGACGCTGCCGGTCGTCCGGCGGCGGCGTCGTGGGCGGCACGCTCGGCGGCACCTCGTCCCCGGGGACCGGATCGCCGCCCTTTTCGTCGTACTTCTTGACCTGGTGCAGCGTGCCGTCGCCGTCCACGACCACCGCGGCGGCGTGTTTCTCGTCGTTGACCCAGAGCAGGCCATGGTGGACGAACGTCTCCAGATCGCCGCTGACCCCGGTGACCTTGACCGGCGCCTCCAGCTTCGCCTGCCGCGTGTCGTAGACGATCAGCGAACCGGCGGTCTTGTCCGCGACGTAGACCTTGGCCCCCAACACCTGGGGTTCGCCCAGGGAGTTGTCACCGGTGCCCAGCGGCACGGCGGACACCTTGCCTGCCGCGATGTCCACCAGGACCAGGGTGCCGTTCGCGCTGCCGAGGACCGGCAACACCTGCCCCTCCGTCCGGCCGGGGATCACCGTCTTGTCGGCGCCGCCCTTGAACACCTCCGACGGCAGGGTGACGGTGCGGTCCACGCCGTTCGCGCCCAGGACCTTGGCGGCGCCGGCGACGGGGTCCACGACCACCGGGGTGTCGGCCACCAGCGCCAGTGTGATGGCGCTGCCGGGGTCGGCGACCTTGACCGGCGCGCCGGCGGTCGTACCGCGGATCGGAACCACCTCGCCGCGGGCGGGAATCGGGATCCACAGGGTGCCCTTGGTGTCCGCCTGGGGACGGCCGATCGCCTTGGTCCCGAGCGGAATCGGCGGTCCGAGCGGCGCGAGCGTGGTCGGGTCGATCGGCCGCACCACGGCGGTCGTGGCCTCCGGTGCCAGGCCGGCGTCGACCAACCAGGCCCGGTCGCCGCCGGTGAGCAACTGCATGCCGGCGTCGCCCATGTCCAGTGACAGCGGCGCGGTCAGCTGAGCCGGATCGATCCGGGTGACCTGGCCACTGGAGCGATCCAGGACCAGGACGGTCTCACCGTCCTCGCTCACCTGGTAGTCGGCGCCGGGAGCGAAGGGCAGCCGTACTCGACCGGTGACGTCGCCGGAGAGGCCGTTGACATGGACCATGCTGCCGTTCGCGCTCGGCAACCAGGCGCCGATGTCGGCGAGGTCGGCGTCGGCACCCGCGGCGCCGACGCCGATCACGATCGACGTCGCGATCAGCGATCCCGCGGCGGCCACGGCGACGACGGTCGTCGAACGTTCCCGGCCACGGCGCAAGGAGGCGACGGCCTGGGCGAGATGGCTGCGGGGCGAGTCGATCGAACCGGTCGCGCCGACGGCTCGACCCGAACGCGGCGCGGGCTCGGAATGTGCGGACTGGGACATGGATCCTCTTCCCGGAACAGGGAACGAATGGCAATCCTTGCTTTTGGCGTGACGCCGAACTATCCGAGTTGCGCGAAAGTGACGCGCGATGCGGACAGCGGCGGACGGCGAAGGCTCATCGACTCTTCGTGGGCGGAGGCGGGGAACCGGTTGGACGCGGCGGGTACATCGTGAGCGTCGTCAGCACCTGCTTGTTCAACTGCTCCCTGGTGGTCTCGAAGACCCCGACGCCGGACGCGGTGATCGCGACCGGGATCCGAGACCCCTGGGGCAGCGTGTCGATCGCCCCGGTGGCGACGTTCAGCGCCGCCAGTCCGGCGGTGCCCCGTTGGCGGTCCGCCGAGCTGCGGATGGTCCCGTACGCGATGCCGGTGTCGGATACGGAAGCCAATTCGACCTCGTTGTTACGGTCGTCCTGGGAGTGGCACACGGCCGTGCCGCGCATGTCCACGGCCAGCGGTCCGACGACGAGGTAGCGGGTGTCCGGCGAGTGCCGCCCGACGAGCAGCGGGTGTTGGTCGTCCGGTTTGTCGTCCCGGGCGGTGCGACACGGCACCTGGGCCAGCGCGGCCCCGGTGATCAGGTCGTGCACGACGTACAGCACCTCCTGCGGCGTGTTTCCCTCGGCCGGCGTCCACCACGCCGCGACCACGGCCGTGTCGGTCACGCTCACCGGTACACCCAGGGCTCGTCCCTGAGGGGCGACCGAACCGCTGTTCCAGCGGCCGGCGACCTCGAAACCGCGAGCACAGGGGTTGGTGCGTGAATAGGTCGAGCGGCACCGCTCCGGCGGCGTACCCGTCTTCTGGCCGGGCGCGGCCTGCCATGTCTCGTTGAGCATGCCGGCCCAGGTGGGAAGCAGCGGGAACGAGAGCATCGAGCAGGTGGCGCCCAGCAGGCAGCGCCGTGAGGTCGGCCCGTCGACGCCGACGGGTGTGGACTCGCCGGTCTCCGGGTTCCACAGCACACCCTTGTCGATCGCACCGCGCTGCCGTGAGGAGGTGTCGTCGGGGAACAGCACCCCGCCGCTGCCGACCCTGGTGGGCACTTCAGTCAGTCGTTCGCTCACGTCCCGCACCAGGTGCTGGTGCGGAGCCACGTCCCGACCACTGCTGGTGACCACGAAACTGTCCGTTACCACGACCCGTCGGGCCCGGACGAGTCCGTCCTCGGGGATCGTGCCCACGCGGACCAGCACGACGTACTCGACGTCGCGAATGGTCACCAGCGTCAGGCTCGGCGTGCTCTGGTCGCGCAGCGGGAGCACCGGCTTGGACCACCACCACACCTTGCCGTCGGACGCGCCGCGCGCGATCACCGCGGTCTTGGTCGGGGTCCGCGACTTGGCCTGCGCCGACGGGATGTCGCCGCGTCCGTCGACGCTGATCAGCGCGCCCACCTTCGGGGCCACCACGTACACGCGGTCGCGGACGTCGGCCTGCCAGCCGTTCGTCGTGTCGTACGGGGCCGGGACCACGAGCTTGGGCGCCTTCGCCGGTTCCGCGATGGGATTGCGCACCCTGGGGGCACCGGACACGGCGGCCGAGCACGCGGTGAGCAACAGCGCCGCGGCGACCATCAGGATCAGAGGAAGGGGTGGGCGTCGGCGAATCACGGACTTCCGTTCCGGTCGGCGGAGCGACGGCGCTTCGGCGTCCGGGTGTTCGCCGGGACGCGTGGACGCGCGCGCACGGACGCGTGGGACCGGTGCCGCGCCGGCGCGTGAGGAGCCTAGGGCGGTGTCGTGGGCCCCGATAGGTCGGAAAGCGCGGAATCGGGAAAAGGGAGGCGGGTATCGGCCGACGGCGCCCCGGAGCCCACGGTGTCGTCGGACTCGGCGGTCAGCGGCCGGAGTTCGCTGGGCGGACGGATCGTTTGGAGACGGGGAGCAGACCGGTGCGGGCGATGGAGGCGGCGTAGCCGCCGTCGACGCGCATGGCGTGCGGGTCCGATATGGCGCGGGAGCCGCCGGGACCGCGGGAGAGAGTGCGTACCGACGACACCCGCTGAGGGGGCGAGGCCGACGCGGCGGGTGCCGGCGGTGTGGGTGTGGCCCGGTTGTGGACCGGTTCGGTGCCGGGACCCGACGGCAGGGGGCCGAGCTGCGGCCGGCGTGGGGCGGTGGCAGGTGTCGGGGAGGGGGCCAGGGCGGCCCGGGTGGGTTCGACCACCGGTGGGGTGAGCGGCGCGGGTGGGACCTTCGGCGCGGGCGGGGCACTCGGCGCGACGGAGACGGTACCGGCCACGGGCATCGAACGGGATGCCGACGGGGGCCGGCGCAGGTGTGTCGAGTAGAGCGCGACCAAACGGGCCAGGAGGTGCCGCATCAGCTCCGCCATCGCCGACACCATGGGTGCGGCGAGCCGCCGGTTCGATCTCGCCCACAGTCCGCGCAGCCACTCCCACCACACGCGAGAGACGGTGACGACGAACTCGCGGGCCCGGAGCACGCCGGGCAGCTGCCGCAACCAGGGGTGCGCGCCGTCGGCAGCCGGAACCCACATCGGGGCCGGGCGTACGGGCGAGCCCGGAACCGTCCAGGCGATCGACCCCTCGGCGATGCGCGTACCCAGTACCCGCAATCCCGGCTCCCCGGACAGCGGGCGGCCGATACCGATGTCCGAGGTCGGCACCAGCGCGTCCAGGCGGCGCAACAACGTATCGGCCTCGGGCGCCCGAAGCAGCACGGCGCCGTAGGCCAGGCCCCACAACTCGTCGAGCGCATAGAGGGGTTCGGCGATTTGCTTCTGCCAGATCGCCGGGTCGACGATCGTGGCGGCCTTGTCGACAGGCGCGGGCGGGCGCCAGGTCGAGATGGGATCGCCGATCGTTGTGGGCTCGGCGGAGCGGTTCCGATCGAGAACACCGGTGAGGTCGCCGGCGCCGACGGTCCCGATCCACGAGGCCGTCCAGGCCGCCGAGTCCGGGCCGAGCGCGCCCAGGGAGGCCATGTCCCACACCTGGTGTGCGACGGCGGCCTCGGCCGCGAGGGAGCGCAGGATCGAGCGCGACGCCCAGTCGGCCGCCGTGGACATCGTGGTCGCGGCGGTCGGGTCGGCCGCGGCGAGGGCGTCGAGGGCACCTCGCGCGGTCGGGAGGATCACCCCGTGTTCGGCGAACCGCTCTTCCAACGCCCGTAGTTCGCGCTCGGAGCGAATCGTCCCCGGCGTCAGCGCCCGCCGGATCCGGGCCACGGCCGTGTGCAGGGCGATACCCAACTCCGCGTCCAGGGCGGCGAGTTCGCGACCAAACGACTTGCCCATGCAGCCCCCGTCCGACCCATCGTTTCCGTGGTCGTGGTCCGTACCGCGCGCACCGCGCGTATGTCGCGCCTGTGCACCACGCCCACCCAGCATCCCACGCGGAGTTCGATGACCGGGAGTCGTGGCGGGTCGACAAGCGCCAGAGCCGCTGGTCCTGCACGCCACATTCCCTCAGCCTGTGCGGACTTGGCCCGATGCGCGAGATGACGCAGGCTGGTCGCATCGAAGGGCCTTGACCCGACTGCAGCGGGCGCTCGCCTTCGATGCGAACCCGACGGTTCTCCCGAACCTACCCTCGCCATCCTTCGGGAACGGAAGGAAATCCGACATGATTTGCTCTGCTTCGTCCATGGGTGGAGGCCGCGAAGGCCGCGGAGGCGGCACCCGAGGCGGAACTCGCACCGGCGGCACGAAGCCTCCGCAGAGCGTGCACTGGTCGGTCGAGTTCTGCGACCGGTCGGCCGACCACCCGACGTCCGCCGAGGCGGTTTCAGGGAACTGAGCGGCGCGGGCTCGGGCGACAGCCGGGCGTTCCCCCTCAATGGCGCGGGGGGACGTACCCTCCCGGCACTCGCCGCCCGAGCCCGCACCGCCCGTACCCGTACGGCATTCGGGGTCTCACCCCCGCCCGATCCCGTACGCGTCCACGACGGCCCGGATGCGCGACCCCCATCGCGCACCCGGGCCGTCGTGTTTGTGCGTTGCGGGCCGGCTCCGCAGTCGGAGTCCGTACCTTGCGAGGCTTTCGACGACGTGCCGAGGACAGCCCGAACAGGCGGCGGGGCCGGGCCCGTTCGGACCCGGCCCCGCCGGTCGTACTCCCTGCCGTGACGCGTCAGCCGGCGCCGGGCCGGCCGCTGCTCGTGCCTCGGTAGCCGAGATCCTGCGCGGCGAAGTCCTTCCGCACCACGTGTGCGGAGGAGACCGTCGCGACCGTGGCCGCACCGCGCACGACCGACGCCGAGTTGGTGCCGTAAGCGAGCGGGAACAGCCTCGCCTGCACACCGGCGGCGGCCTGGTAGCTCTGGCCGGCGGCCCCGATCGTCGCGTTCACCGTCGCCGGGGCGACGAGGAACGTGAGTACCTCCACCGAGTCCCTGGGCGGGTCGGTCCCCGCCCTGGGGGTCATCAACTTCGTCTGACCGCCCGTCGGCCGGGCCGCGGCGAACTGCACACGATGCGTGAGGTACGCCGTGTCCCGGGTGATCGCGGGCCACGCCCCGGTCTTGAGCCGGACCAGGTAGTAGTCCGAGATGTCGACCCAGGTGTGCCCCGAGTTGGCCGAGGGCGCGAACTGGGTGCCCTCGGAGTAGTCGTTCCAGGTGGTCAGTTGCACCCAGTCGGCGCCGCCGGAGATGCTGTTGTCCCAGGAGACCCGCAGGTTCTCGGTGTTGTTCGCCTCGTCGTAGATCCCCTGGTTGGGACGCTCGTCCTGCACCGCGACCGGCTGCATCCAGATCTTTCCGAGGCTGTGCGCCTTGGCGATGTCCGACCGGATGTTGCCCTGGCGGTTGGGACTGCGATTGCCCCAACTGGAGAACCCGTAGCTGACCGGGGCGTACTTGTCGGCGTTCGCCGAGAAGTTCAGGAACACCGGGACCAAGGCGACCTTGGTCCGATGGGAGTTCTCCATCGCGGTGATGAACTGCCCCCACCACTGCGGTGTCTGCTGCTCCGCCTTGAACGGGGAGATCACCACCCGACCGTCCGGGAGACGCCGGACGGAGGCAGAGGACGCCAAGTCGGCCATCGATGCGGCGAGACCGGTGGGAGTGACGTCCTTGAGCGAGGTCATGTCCGGCATCGGCACGATCGTGAAGCCGGGATCGGTGCTCTCGGCCGCCTTGATCAGCGTCTTGAGCCTGCTCCAGTGCGCACCGGTGGTGTTCAGTACGTCGACGGTGAAGCCGTCGACACCGGCCGCGGTCGCATCCCGGATCTCCCGCTGCATGTCCGCGAGTTGCCAATCCCCGGACAGTGGCGCGCGTGGCACCGGCCGATCCCGCAGCAGACCCCCGTAGGCGGCGTGCTTGCCGCTCTCGCCCGCCGGGTCGAGGTAATTGCGCTGGTAGTAGTCCTGATTCGGCTCCTTGTTGTCGAGGGAGGCGGGGTAGGGGGTGAAGTAGTGCGCGTACACCTTCTTGTCGCTCGCGCGCAGCGCCGCCGTGGACGGCATCTCGAAGGGCAGCGCTCCGGTGGTGGGGGTGGACGGATCGGTCCAGCGGACCGAGAGCCGGGGAGCCTGGGCGGCCCCCGCGCGTGTGGACTGGAAGACGCCCTGCGCGCCCTTGGCCGCGGTCAGCGCGAAGGAGTACGACCCGTTGCCGGTGAACGTCGAGGACACGTCGATGGACCCGACCTGCCCCACGGCGAACCCGTCGCGCGAGCCCACCTCGTCCCCGAACGCCGGCTGCCGGTTCCAGGTCAGCGTCTTCGCCGACCAGGAACCGGTGACCTTGTGCACCCGTACGGAAGTGTCGGTGGTCCGGGCCGAGTACAGGTCCAGACTCAGCCGCACGTCCCGGGCGCCCGCGGGCACGCCCGCGACGGTGAACCGCAGGAAGGCGCGACGCTCGGAGCGCGCGACCCCCTCGCAGGTCTCCGGACACACCGACAGCCAGGTCTGCGAGTCGTGGGTCTTGGCCGGAGCCACCTGACTCACATAGGCGTTCTCGGTGGTGGGCACCGTCGTCTTGGAGTTGTCCGAGTCACCCGACGCGACCCCGAAGGTGACGGCACCGCCGACCAACAGGAACGCGGGCAACACGAATTTGAGCGAACGAAATCGCAAGGGCCCTCCACGGTACTTCGAGGCAACCGAAGTCGACTTACCCGCGATCGGCAGGGGTTCGAATCGGGCCGGGACCCGGCACGGTCCGGCCTCGGAGGGGACACCGGCGCGGTACGACGTCGGGAGCCTAGAGCAGGGTCCTCCGGGGTGCGAGGTGCGTCGGGGGATCCGCGTATTCGGGATGTCGGGCCCGGCGCGGGCGTGTTCGGAGAGTGGGCCGGCCCACTCAGCGTGCGGTGCCGGGCCGGTGGGGGCCGCGTCGACGAGGGCGGCGGCCGATCAGCAGAAGGGCACCGACACCGGAGATCAGCACGGCCGCGGACGCCCCGGCGATCCGCAGTACACCGTCGCTCGCGCCGGTCTGCGCCAGTTGGCCGGGCACGTCGCCGGACGCGGGTGGGGTGCGCTGGTCGTCGGGGGGCGTCGACGCCGAGGTGGGTGTCGCCGTCCTGTCGGGTGCGTGCGTGGACGACGCGGACGCGGAGGCCGAGGGGCTCGGCGGCTTCGAGGTCGACGTGGTGGTGCTCGGCACGGCCGTCGTCGGCGGAACCGTGGTGGGCGGTGTGGTGGTCGGCGGCTTGGTGGACGGCTTGGGTGACGACGGCGCGCATTCCTTGCCACCGTTCCAACCCGCGATCAGGTCGGTCGGGAATTTCGCATCGGGATAGCGCGGCAGGGGGTTGGCCTTGCCGTCGAAGATCTTGTCGTTGCCGTACAGATCGATCTGGCCGAAGCACGGCGGCGCGTAACGGGAGATGTCGAGGGCGGCACCGCGATGGGCACCGGTGAGCGATGCCGTGCGCGATCCGAGATAACGCTGCACCCCGGAGGTCTTCCAGGTGGGGCCGTCCGCGCTGTACGCGGCGAGGGTGACTTTGTACGTGCAGGACTTGGCCACGTTGCCGGCGACGCGCACGTCCACCTTCGTGGCGAGCGAACCCAAAAGGCCCGCCCTGGACCAGGTCTTCCCGGCGTCGACGGACCATTCGATGGCGACCGACCCGCACGCTTTGGCGTCGTCGTCGGCCGCCTGGGCCGGTCCGGTGGTCGCGATGGTGGCGGCCAGGGCCGCGGCGCCGACGCCGAGGCCCGTGGCGATCCGGCCGGGCAGGCTTCGTCCGGCCGTCGTGTCGGTGTGACTTCGTTGCACTGTGTTGCTCCCCGGACTGGGTGAGGGGTGACGACTCGATCCATCGGCGGAGGGAGTCCGGGGGCAGGTTGGCGCCGTGCGTGCGTCCGTGGAAGGGCGAGTCGGTCACCCGGGACGGGTATACGCGCGGGTAGGAATCAAAGGACTGCGCTGTCGGGCGTCGCCGGGCGTCGGGTGCCCGGGTACCGGGGTGCGTCGGCGTTCAGACCATCCGGGCGTCGGCTCCTTCCGACAAGACCCGACCCACCCAATCCCGTACCGCCGCCCCGGTCGACGTGGCCTCGGTCGACTCGCGCCGGTCGAAGACCCGGAAGCGGGCCGTGTCGTCGGCCGCGAGGCGTTCGAACAGGACCGCCTTCTGGTGGAGTTGGGCCGGGTCGAGCAACTTTTCGTGGTCTTGTGTGCGCAACCGCTCGACCATGGCCTCCGGTTCGTCCACGTTGAGCAGGACGATGCCGGGGAGCGGTCGCCAATCGGCGACGGTCGCCAGGAACCGTCGCGCGCTGCGATGAGCCCGGTCGATGTCGTGGGGATGGCGGGTGACCGCGTCCTCGACGGCCGCCGTGTAGATGCCACGCTGCTCGACGACGGTGCGCCCGGCTGCCAGGAACAGCCGGGCGGATTCGTAGCGATGGGTTTGCATGGCGATCAGCGTCAGGGTCTCCGAGGCGGAGCGCCCACCCCTGATGTACGGATCACCCCCGACCGCCTCGGCCAGCGCCATCAGCGTGGCGAAGTCCGGTCGGGCGTTCGGTTCGCGAGTGGATCCGACGAAGATGCGAGGGGGCGAGACGATCGAGCGCAACAGCGCGGAACTCACCTCGTACGCCTCGAGTCCCTCCACCCCCACGAGCAGTCCGGGGCGTCTGACGCGCCCACCCGTCGTGACCTTGGATTCGCGTTCCCGGGTAGGGCCTTGCGTTTTCTGTGGCATGGTCGAAGCCTGCGCCGAGACGAGCGTTCGACAATAGGCCGCGACGGGCATCAGCGGCGGGTAAACCCTTAGGTAATAAGGAAGTTCGCGGCGTTCCAGCGCAGCGCCGGGGGTCGGTGGCCGCTCGTTCGGTGGTCGGCTACCGCACGACGGCGTCGAGAGCCGAAGGGGCATCGGGAGCCGGGGATCCGTCGAGGGCCGGCGAGGTGTCGGTGACGACTACACAGGCCATGGTCCGGGCCAACTCCCGGTCCACGACGGCGGACAGATCGCCCGCTCGGGCGGTGTCGCGCTGCTGTGCGGCCCCGGTGCCCTCCGTGAGTACCCGCTCGATCGTCGTCTCGACCCGGTCCAGGTCGTCGGCCTCGCGCAGGTACGGGGCCATCTCGGCCACCAGGGCACGGACCACCGCGGCCGCAGGACGTGTCACTGCGGCCACGGGGTCGATCAGGTCGTGCGCGAGCCCGAAGCGCGCCGCGTACCGGATCGCCCGGTGGGCGATCGCCGGCGAGGGCGCGGGAGGCGTCCGGTGCGCGACGACGGCACGCGAGGCGTACCGGTAGAGCGCGCGAAACAGAGCCGCGATCGCGACGGTCACCTCGACATCGGCGATGGCGTCACAGACGCGGAGTTCGAGCATGGGCGTGTGCGGCGACAGGCGGAGCGGGGGGTGCAATGTCTCGCGGGGAGACTCCGTGGACCCGACGCCGCCCCCGGTCGGCGTCGGGGCCGAGGCCCCCAGACGGTGCCGGCGCCAGCTGGCGTGACCGGTGTCACGACCGGCCCAAAACGGCGAACTCGCGGACAGCGCCAACAGTGTCGATACGTGCGGCATGATCCACGCCATCGCCCGGGTCGCCGTCTCGCCGTCCTCGGCCTCGACACGGACGAACATGCCGCACGTGTGTCGACCGCCGACCGATTCCGCCGCGGCCGGGTCGTCCCGACCGAGCAGGGGCGCGGTCCCGCCGGCCAGCGCGCCCAGGTGCAGGCCCGCGGCGCGCTGTACCAGGATTCCCCGCAGCGCTACCAACTCGCCGCGAATGTCACCCAGTTCGTGGTGCGCGGAACCGACCATCCGGATCGTCGAAGCGGTCTCCCGATCCCCGATGAAGGCGCCGATCGGAAGTCGGTCCACAAGTCCGCGAGCCGACGGGACCACTCGTCTCGTGGCCAAATCGACGACGTGGAACTCCTCTTCGATACCCAGCTTGAGCACAGTGACCCCTTCATCGGCCTCGGCAGGAACGCCGACAGGGTCCGGGTACCCGTGTTCGTGGACCCCCGTCCCGTCGCCTGCCGCTTCGGACCCGTTCGATCGGCGTCCGGAACAACGGAGCCCATCGTCGCCGCGAGCCCGGCGGGGGCAAAAGGACGGGGTGGTTACCACGTATGGGTAAATCCTCCGGTAGCCCGGATGTTCGGTGTGGTTCAATCCGCCTCGGGCGGGGCGTCGGGCGGCCGCGGGGGCACGGCCGGCCTCGTGTGGGCACTCCACGGCGAGACGGGCGCCGGGGCGGGCGCGGCGGACCGGCGCCGCAGCGCGTAGCCCCCGGCGGTGGCGACCAGGAACGCGGCCACGGTCCCGCCGACCGGGACACCCCAGTCGGTGGCCGTGGACGACGTGTCGCCGCCGGGGGTCCCGGCCGTTTCGCGCGCGGACCCGGCAGCGGCGCCCGACGGGCTCCGGGTGGGCGCCGGCGCTTGCGTTCGCGCCCGTGTGTCGTTCTCGGGGTCGATCGGCTGGTCCGGGCGCCGGATGGGAGTGCCCTCCACGGACACCTCGAGCGTGATCGGGACGACGACACCGCGTTGGGGTCCCTGGGCACCCGAGATCGAGACCTGGATGTAGTACGGCCCGCGCAGTGCGTAGTGATCGTCCTTGAACTCCTTGAACGAGCCCTTGGTCCCGTCGAAGTTCTCGTACTTCTTGCCGTCTCCCACGGTCCACGCGCCCGAGGACACCTCCAGATGCGAGGCGCCGGGCCGGAGTTGGTTCGGCGGGGCGTCGGTGTTGGGAATGGCCTCGCGCAGCGGGTTGTAGAGGTTGACGATGAAGCGCGGGCCCTGCTTGTGCGGGAAGTCGGCCGGAATGTCGACGGAACCCTTGACCGACAACTTCTGGCCCGCCTGCACCTGCACACGCCAGAACAGGAAGTCGCCCACGACCAGGCTCTCCCGATGCACGCCGGAGAAGAGTGTGCCCGCGCCGTTGAACGAATAGCCGCCGGCGGCATCGGTCGCCGCGGGGGGTTCGGCGCCGGCCGCCGAGCCGGGCAGGGCGATCGGCGAGATCACGGTCGTGACGGCGGCGAGGGCGGCGGCGGTGGAGGCGGCTGCGCGGCGGCTGCCCGGGAAACGGCTCACGGTCGGCTCCGACGGCGCGAGGTGCCGGCCACGAATGAGCCCAGAGCGCCGCCGAGCAGGAACGCGGTGGCGATGAGGGCGACGGTGGTCGTGGTGCCGGGACCGTCGTCGGCGCCGGTCGCGCGGGCGGGTACCGGAGCACGGGAGTCGGAGTCGGTGGCTCCGGAGGGACCCCCGGCGTTCGTGTCGGCGGCGGTGGGCGTGGGGGCCGGGTCGGGCTCGCCGCCGGGCCGTGTGGCGTCCGCCCGCTTCGGATGGCTGATCAGAAGTTCGAGCAGGATTCCGCGTTGGGGGTCGACCTCGGCGTTGTGCGAGATGCGCAGACATCCGATGCCGTCCGGCGCCTTGGCGGTGCTGTGTGTGCCGCCGGTCGCGCCGGTGGTGACGATGTTGTTCGCCTCCAGGGCCACACCCTCGCTCAGAATCCAGCTCTGCGGCAGGTCCGGCGGACCCGAGCGGATGAACAGATGGGTCAGGAACGCCGAGTTCTCCCGGCCGTCCTCGTGGCGCATGCGCTCGGTGAAGATGGCGGTGGCGCCGATAGCCAGGTCCTCGTCCGGGTTCTTACGGATCCGATACCAGAGGTCCCGGCTGGTGACGAACGTGTCGAGATACTGGCCGTCCTCGACCATCGGTGCGTCCGGGCAACCGGTCGTCGCGCCCTGTACGGGCCGTCCAGACGCCTTGTACGGGGTCGCGGCCCGGCGGAAGAGGCTGGACATGTTCGCCACCAGCGAGTCGGTGTCCTTCGCGTCGGCGTAGGCCCCGCCGCCCGCGGTGGTGATGCATTTGAGCTGGTCGCGGGCCGCCCCGGAGACGTTGAACCCCACCGCGTCCACCGTCAAGCGGGTACCGTTCGCGGTCAACTCCTTCGCCACCTCGCACGGTTGCGGCGGCGCGCAGGTGTCCTCGCCGTCCGACACGAGGATCACACGCCGCTCGCCCTGCGTCCCGAGGTCGTTCGAGGCTGCACGCAAGGCGTTGCCGATCGGGGTGAATCCGACCGCGGTCAACTCGGCCACCCGCTGCCGGGCCGCGACCTTGGCGCCCGTGGTCAGCTCTTCGACCGGTACCAGGAGCCGAGTGTCCGCACACCCCTGGACCTTGTCCGTACCGGCATAGGTCGATCCGTACACGCGGACGCCGACCCGGGCGGTTGACGGAGCCGCGTCGATGATCCGGTTCACCGCCTGCTTGGCGGCCTCCAACCGCGTCTGCCCGCCACCGGCGTCGTTCTGCTTCATCGAGCCGGACAGGTCGAGCACCAACTCCACCCTGGCCGGCTCCGGCGCGCCCTGCGGCCTCGGATCGGCCGCCGCCACGGAAGCGGACCCGCACAGCGCGAGGGACATCGCGCCCAGCGTCACGGCCGAGCAAGTGCGTAGGTATCGGATCACAGAGACGATCATGGGAGCCGGAACCTCCGATGCCAAGAGGGAAGGCCCATCGGAGTCGCCGCACCGATCGTGGTCCGGCCCGACCCGGGGGCCGAAGAACGTGGCGAACAGCCGGATCGCGCGAGCGGGGAGGCGGTGGCGCAACGGCGCCCTGCCGGTGGCGGACGGCGACGGGGTGGCGCCGAGGGCGAGGCTGGTGTTGGGTGGGCCCAGCGTCGTATCGGCTTCGGTGCCGGGTTCGGTTCCCGATCACAGGCCCAGAAGCGCCGTTGCTCAGCGTAAGACTTCTTGGACCCAGCGGGTCTTGGCAGCACGGTCACCAAGTCGCAGTCTTGTCCAACGGCCTTGCAAGCCAACGGATTTCCGCCGCTTCGGCGGCAGGCCTGCGGCTGCGCCGACTTCGCTCGACCTCGGGGAAACCCCGACCGTCGAGGGCACGGGACAGTCCCGAGGCCATGTGGATCCGGCCGACGGAGCACACGCGGGGGCGCAACACGTGCGGCCGACGCTCCGGGAGGTCCGGTGATCCGGGCGGTCCCGGTGGTCCGGCACCGGCCACCGTACACAAGACACATTCAAGGGGACGCATGTCGATTCGGACTGTGGGTGTCGAAGAAGAGTTTCACATTGTCGACCGTCGGACGGGGAGGCTGAGCCCGGCGGGTACGGAGTTGCTCGCCGAGCTCCCGAAGGCCGGTTTCACGGGTGAGGCCAAGGAAGCGTCCATCGAGACCAACAGCCAACCGCACCGCGAGTTGGCCGACTTGCGTGCCGACCTGATCGGCTCTCGCAGTCTGCTGGCCGGCGCCGCCGACAAGATCGGTGTGGCGGTGATCGCGTCGGGCACCGCGCCGCTGATGGACCTGGCGGACTCACCGCAGGCCCCGGGCGACCGCTACGCCTCGATCAAACGCGACTACGCCCAGGTGGCGGACGAGCAGGTGATCTGTGGGATGCACGTCCACGTAGGGATCGAGGACCGTGACGTGGCCGCGCGGGCGATGGCCTGGATCTCCCCGCATCTGCCCACCCTCCTCGCGCTGTCGGCCAGCTCCCCCTACTGGCTCGGCGCCGACACCGGATATGCCAGTTGGCGCAACATGCTCTGGCAGCGCTGGCCGTCGGCGGGGCCGGCCGACGGCTTCGCCTCGGCGCGGGAGTACGACGCCATGTTGGAAGGCATGGTGCGCTCCGGCGTGATCCTCGATATCGGCATGCACTACCAGGACTTGCGGCTGTCCTCGCATGTGCCGACGATCGAGATGCGCATCTGCGACGCCTGTCCGGACGTGGACACCTCCGTACTCATCGCCGTGCTCTTCCGCGCTTTGGTGCACCGCGCGATCCGAGCCGTCGAGGCCGGGGATCGAGCCCCGCAACATTCACCGGCGTGGTTGCGCGCCGCGACCTGGCGGGCCGCGCGTTCGGGTCTGGAAGGACAGTTGATCGATCCGACGACGATGGCCGGCGACTCCGCGCGCACGGTGATCTGGACATTGATCGAGAACCTGATGCCGGATCTGGTCGCGGCGGGGGACTTTGCCTTCGTACGCGCGGTGACCAAGCGCATGTTGGATGCCGGCAGCAGCGCCGCACAGCAGCTTCGCACGGCCGATCCGTCGCCGAGGGCGGCGGTGGAATTGTTGCGGGCGCAGACGGTGGCGTTCGGGGAGATGCCCGGTGCGAGTACGGGTGCCGCCGCGCGGAAGAAGCCTTCCGGCGGGACGGGAGAGGCGGAGGAAGCGCATTCGAGCGTGGAAAGTGTGGAGCGGGTGAGCGATACACCCACTCTGGTTGCCTGATGAGGGAACGGGTGCACGGATTGCCGTGCACCCGTTTTTCGTATGGGTTTTGTGATGTGGTGGACGGAAACGTCGAAGCGGCCGGGGCATCGCCCCGGCCGCTTCGACGTTTCCGTCAAGATCGGAATTTCCTAGCGCTCCAGTCCGCGGCCCTGTTCCCGCTGCCGCTGGCGGGCCGCGTCCTGGCTCGCGCCGGCGACGCGCCGCAGCCGGGCGTTGTGCGAGGCGGACGCGCCGGCGGCAGCGCGGGATTGACTCTTGCCGGCCTTGCGTGCTTGGGCGACCGGCCGGGAGGCCTGACGCAGACGATCGGGCATCCGACTGCCGGGACTCGCGGTCGTTCTCGTCGGGCTCATCCGGGGGGCGGACTGGGGAGCGGGACTTTGCGGACGGGACGCACCCGCGCGGCCCGAGGCCGCGTTGCGCCCCTGCTGCGCAGCCGTGCGACGTTTGAGCGAGGCCGCCGCAGCCCTGCGTTTGCCTATGGCTGCCACGGCCGCACGAGCCGACCCGCCGAGCGAGCGCATCCCGTTGCGGGTACTTCGGCCGATGTCGCGACCGACGCGATAAGCCATGCCCAGACCTCTGGCCGTGCCGATCACCGCGCCCCAGGTGCCCCGCGCGACCTGCTCCATGCGGTTCCTCAGATATGCGGGGACGGAGGCGACGAGGCGACGGCTGCCCCGGTACGCGGTTCCGGCATTTCTGGCCGCAGTCGCCAACTTCTGTTCGCCCCGGATCTTGGCGGCGGAGATGGCTGCGTTTGTGTATCGCTTGGCGGTGTTGGTGCCTCGGGTGAGGGCGCTGCGGGAGTTGATGTATGCGGCCGTCCCTTGACGGGCGACGGTCCGCCCGGTCGCCTTGGCGGCGGAGATGGCTGCGTTTGTGTATCGCTTGGCGGTGTTGGTGCCTCGGGTGAGGGCGCTGCGGGAGTTGATGTATGCGGCCGTCCCTTGACGGGCGACGGTCCGCCCGGTCGCCTTGGCGGCGGAGATGGCTGCGTTTGTGTATCGCTTGGCGGTGTTGGTGCCTCGGGTGAGGGCGCTGCGGGAGTTGATGTATGCGGCCGTCCCTTGACGGGCGACGGTCCGCCCGGTCGCCTTGGCGGCGGAAATGGTGCTGTTGGTATACTTTTTGGCGGATTGCCTGGCACGGGCCGTCGCGACTCTGGCCGCTCTGCGCAACGGGCGTCGACGGGGGGCGTAGCGGGCATTCTGGCGGGCCGGGCCCCGGCCTGCGGCGGCTCGGCGCATCCGCGAAATGCGGGCGGTACGCCGTTGGGCGCGAGCCGCGCGAATGCGATTGATTACACCCCGACGGGAACGGTTGCCGCTGTTTCCCGGACCACCCGATGCGGACGGACCGAGCCAGGGATTGAGTCCTTGTGACACCGAGCAGCCTTTCGTCGCATGCGCGTAGGCCCGACGGTAAGCCTCCGGGGTGCGGGGTCGAAAGGACGTGACGCGCGGATAGCCCGTTCACGCGAGGGACGGGGAGCGGAGGCGGTGTTCGAGGCGCCGCAACTCCGGTTCGAGAGCGCCCAGTTGCGCGGCCTGGGACGGCCGGCGGGTTGACTCCGCGGTGCGTAGGGCTTCGATGGTGAGGCGCAGTTCCCGGAGGAGGCGCGCCTGATCGGCGCGGGCCCGGGGCGAGGTCGCGGGTGCGCCCGTGACGGCCAACGCGGCCGAGCGCAGGTCGGCTTCGGCCGATCGGGGAACGGGTCCGGGATGTACGGCACTTCGCGCCAGAACGTCGGCGGCTCGGGCCATCGGGCCGGGCCGGCCGGGTTCGTCGCGGAGGGACCAGGCGGCCAGGACGCCGGCGGTTTCGCGGGCGAGGCAGGCCCAGAGGGCGGGCCGGTGGGGGGATCCGGTGCGGATTCGGCGGCGAGCGCGGGCCACCTCGGACGCGGCCCGGGTCCAGGTGGGGACCGGAGCCGGGCGCGGGTTCGTGTCCGCGTGGGGATCGGGGCTCGGGACGGAGTCGGCGTCCGGTCGGTCGGGCCACTGCCGGCGGAGTCGGGGGAGGGTCAGGTCCGCGCCGAGCCGGCGGCCTCCGTAGCGGATGGCGGGGGTTCCGTCGGGTGAGGGGAGGGCGACCGACAAGCCGACGGTTTCACGCGACTCGGCACGGCGTGGTCGCACGATCAGGCCGTACGCCGCGAGACGGCGCAGGAAGTCCTGTTCATCGCGGGCACTGACCGCCGCGGCGCGCATGTGACGTGCCAGGGTGACCTGTTCGGGCTCGGGACGACCTCGGCGGATGGCGCATTCGGCGTTCGCACGGTTGTAGCCGGGATGCCCCAGTCCGTCGCGCCTGCCCTCGACGGGAGTCAGCCGGAAGCGCTGTTCGAGGTCGGCGCAGACGGCGGACGCGATGACCCGGTCCCGCCAGAGATCGGCGCGGGTGCCGTCCTCGCGGACCAGGCCGACGGCGATGTGGATGTGGTCGTTACCCCGCTTGGATACCCCGTGGCGCACGGCGACCCAGCGGCAGGGGGCCCTGCCGGAATCGTCACCGAAGCCCAGGCGGTCGACGAGGGTTCGGGCCGCGTCCGCCCATTCGGCGTCGGTGAGCCGTCGGTCGTCGGGGCCGGTGGAAAGCGCGGCGGTCCAAACCGATCCGTGTTTGACAACGGTACTGAACAGCCGCCTGGGAGCGTCGAGTTGGGCGGCCAGTGACATCGGGTCGAGGTCGAGGTCCAGTCCGGCCGCGGCGGCTATCGGGTGCGGGTCCACGTGCTCGTTCGATCGGCCGGGGCCGAACAGGTAGGTGACGAGTTGGGCCATGTCGTCGTGGCGCTCGGCGGCGCCGGAGATCTTGGCGATCACGCGGCGGGTCCGGTGCCGGTGGAGTCGAGGCGGTCCAGTGACGCGGCGAGCCGGGTGGTGAGGTTCGTGAGGGTGGCCGGGTCGTGGCCGGTGGAGCCGGAGGGGCCGTCGCCGATGCGCGCCAAAGCGTCTGAGATGTGCGCCAATTGCCGGCGTACGGCCAGGAGTTCGGCGTAGAACGCGCGTCGTTCGGTGGCGGTGGGCGCGTCGTTGGCGGCGGATTCCACCAGGAGTCTGGGGACGCTCACCCCCTGTGCGGCGGCCTTGGCGCTCACGAAGGTGTATTCGGCCTCGGTCATCAGCACCTTGGTCACCCGCCGCCGTCCGCCCGGCTCACGAGGAAGCCGGGCCCGAGTGGGCCCGTCGCCGCTTGGGCTCGGCGCGCCGGGGAGGTCCTGATCGGTGGGCATTCGGGGCTCCCTGGTCGCGACCGGTGGGGCGAGGGATGTGTGTTCGAGGAGCCAGTATCCGGGGAGTGAGGAGGGAAGGGAAGGCGCGGAAGCAAGATAGTGCGCGAGGTAACCTGATTTCTTTCGATGAACTTTCGTTATTGCACGGTTGGTTGGCAACGTCGGGGTCGTTTGCGGCCGGCTCGGGTCGTGAGCGGGTGGGCAGGGTGGTGGGGTCCCGGTCCCGGCTCTGCTTCGCGGCGCCGGGACGACACACCGGTGCATCACGATGCGAAGGAGCCCGGCCGGGCCGGGGTTGCCCGGGGCGCCGCGCGCCTCCGAACGGCCGGTGCCGCGCACCGGATGCCCGCCCGCAGCGCGGCCGGCCGTCGGGTGAGACACGTGCGCTCCGCGCCCGTGCCCGGTCGCCGGTCGGGCCGGGGTTCGCCGCGGGTGCGCGGGGGCCGCGCCGCGAACCCCCGGGTTCGGTGGGCCCGTTGGCCGTGATGCCGGTGTCCGGTTGCCATCCGGGTCGGGTACTACCCGGCGTCGACGGACCCCGTGTCCTCGTCCACGCCGAATCCGCCCTCGTGGAGGCGGGAGTACGGCTCGGCGTCGACGCCGATGGACCGGACGCCGAACCGGGGGGTTGCCCGGCACGCCCGGCATGTCCGGGACCCCGGGAACGCCCCCGCCGCCCTTCGGGCACCAGGCGCGGTCCGCACCGGCCGGTTCTGTTCCGCGCCGACCCCCGCCTCCGCGCCGAACACGCGGCCGGTCGCCTCGCGCGACCCACCGCCGAGGGTGTTCACGACGGGCGGCATCCGGTGGAGTGTCCGCGTCTGCGTCCACGTGACACCGCCGCCGCTCGCGAGCTCGGCGGCTTCGGCATGTCCGGCGAAGATCGTCCCGATCCGCTCCCACGCCTCGGGGTCGGCCGTGCGCGTCGTGCCGCCCAACTCACCGGGCGGGTCGATGATGTCGCGCGTGGCCGGTGTGGATCACCGGAGCGGTGATCACCACCCCGGTGCGGGGGGCGAACCGACCCGGGGTGGCCAGCAGCGCGTTAGCCATCCGGATCAGCGCGGCGGGCACGTTCGCGGTCGGGTGGGGTCGGGCACCGAGCCCGCCTGCCCCCGGGTGGAAGTGGAACGTGTCCGTCCCCGACGCGACCGCCCCGCCCATGGCCCCGATCCGGCCGACCTGCTTGGTCGGGTCGCGGTGCGGCACGCGGACGGACTCGACCTCCCCGCCGCCGAGCACCCGTCCCGCATGGCGACCGACGCACCACCGGGCCGCACCCCCGCGATCGCCTCGGAACACCGGCCGGACCGCCCGGGTCAGCTGGTCCTGCTCCCGGAACCGGGCCGGAGCGAGCGCCGCCGCCGGGAGTGCGGTGGTGTGTACGTCGTGACCGCAGGCATGCGCCCGGTGCCATCCACGGTCGAGCGGTACGGGACGTGCGCGGCCGTGGACCGGAAGGGCGTCGACGTCGGCGCGCAGCGCGACGGTGCGACGCGCCGCCGCCGAGGCGGTGGTCGGAGCGATGTCGCGGACGAGTGCGGTTCCTCGGGTACGGACGCGGGGGGCGAGTCCGGCCTCGCGCAGGCGCTCGACCAGCTTTTCGGCGGCGCGTGCCTCCTCGAAGTCCGGCTCGGCGCGCATGCACAGGTCGCGGCGGAAGGCGATCGGCTCGGGGTGAGCGTGTCGATCTCGTGGATGATTCGGCGCGCCGCGGGCCCCGTCGCGGGTGGCGCCGCTCGCCGAGGGGATGTCCGGCGAGCTCGGGGCGGCAGTGCCCACGACCGGTGTTCGGGCGGGCTCGGGAGATGGGCCGAGGGTCGCGGGTGGGCCGCGCGGCATGGGCCTCGGCGCCCGATGGGCCACACACCCGACCGGCGCTCCCTTCTTGGCCGGGCACCGGAGGAGATCACACCTCGGGTGTGGTGTCCAGACGAAAAAGATGTCTGGACACCACACCCGACGCGCGATCTGGCGGAGCCTGCCCGGCTCCAAAAAGGGAGTCACCGGCCGGGCGCGCGGCCCACCGATCACCGAGTCCCACACCGCGCGGCGGAACCCCTCCGCCCATCTCCCGAGCCCTTACGAGCGCCGGACGGGTTGGCAAAGCCCGCCCCGAGCTCGCCGGACATCCCACACCAAGGAGCACCACCCGTGACCAAGCCCTCGGCACTCCGAATCATCCGCGACATCGACGGGTTCACCCCCGAGCTGATCGCCTTCCGCCGCGACCTGCACATGCACCCCGAGGTGGCCTTCGAGGAGACCCGCACCACCGAAAAGCTGGTCGAGCGCCTGCGCGAGGCCGGACTCGCCCCCCGCGTCCTCTCCTGCGGGACCGGACTCATCTGCGACATTGCTCCGACCACCGCCTCGGCGGCGGCGCGTCGCACCGTCGCGCTGCGCGCCGACATCGACGCCCTTCCGGTCCACGACCTCAAGGACGTCCCGTACCGCTCGACCGTGGACGGCAAGACGCACGCCTGCGGCCACGACGTACACACCACCGCACTCCTGGGGGCCGCGCTCACTCTGGCCCGGTTCCGGGAGCAGAACCTGCTGACCCGGCCCGTCCGGCTGGTGTTCCAGCCCGCCGAGGAGGTCCAGCCCGGTGGCGCGCTGGTCGCCATGCGGGACGGGCTGCTCGGCGACGGGGAGGTCGAGTCCCTCCACATGCTGCACTGCGACCCGACCAAGGAGGTCGGCCGGATCGGGGTCCTGGACGGGCCGATCACGTCGGGGACGGACACGTTCCACTTCCACGCCGAGGGCAAGGGCGGCCACGGCGCCCGACCCCACCTGACCGCGAACGTGCCCGCCGCGCTGATCCGGATGGCGAACTCGCTGCTGGCCATCCCGGGTCGGTTCGCCCCCCGCGACGGCGTGGTGATCAGCACCCCGGTGATCCACACCGGTCACGCGCGCAACATCATCGACCCGCGCGGCGAGTTGGGCGGCACGATGCGCACGGCCGACCCCGAGGCGTGGGAGCGGATCGGGGCGATCTTCGCCGAACACGTCGAGGCCGCCAAGCTCGCGAGCGGCAGCGGTGTCACGTGGACGCAGATGCTCCACCGGATGCCGCCCGTCGTGAACAGCCTCGGCTACCGGTCGCGCGAGGCGATCGTCGACCTGTTCGGCGAGGAGGCGGTGGTCGACACGGAGCAGAGCCAGGGCGGTGAGGACGGCGCCTGGTACCTGAAGGGCGTCAGCAACGTCCCCGGGGTCCCGGACATGCCGGGCGTGCCGGGCAACCTCGTTCGGCTCGGCGTGCGGTCCCGCGGGGTCGACCCCGAGTCGGCCGCCCACCTCCACGAGGGCGACTTCGACGTGGACGAGGAGGCGATCGGCGTCGGCGCCGCGTACCTGACCCGGATGGCGACCGCCTCGATGGTCGACCTCACGACCGACTGACCCTTCGATCCCGGGGGTTCGCGGCGCGGCCCGGTGCCCGCCGCGAGCTCCCGGCCCGACCGGCGGCCGGCGGGGACGGGGTCGGCGACTCGGACCGAAGTCCGTGGCCGAGGCCGTGACCGGCCTCGGCTGGGCAAAATCGCCGACCCCTGCCGGTGGCTCCCACGAGCGACCACCGCCCAGTGTAGGCCCGGCGCCGCCGGTTCCGGGCCGCGTCGGGCGGCGCCGTCGTGCCGGCTTGCGCCGGGTCGCGTGGGTGGGGGTCACCTGCCGTCGGGGTACGGAGGGTAAAGGCTCGAAAATCGCACACCTATGCATCTTGCCTGCCCCTTCCGGTAGTTGGGGTTCGTGGTTACCCTCTGTGCGTGCTGACGATCTCGGCGGGCAGCGATCATCGATACCTCACCGATCAGGTCGGGCGCGGTGCGGAGCACTACTACCTGAAGGCGATCGAGGTCGCGGGGGAGCCGCCCGGGGTGTGGTTGGGGGCGGGGGCCGCGGCGTTCGGGCTGCGTGGTGAGGTCGATGCCGAGGTCATGGAAAGGCTCTATGGGGACCTTGTCGACCCGGTGAGCGGTGCCGCCTTGGGCGCGGCGCCGCGCAGGTATCGGACGGTGGAGCAGCGCCTCGCCGACGCGCTCGCCGCGTTGCCGGACGAGGCGACGCCGGAGGAGCGGGCGGCCGTCGTCGCTCGGGTGCAGGCGACCCAGGTTCGGGCGGTGAAGTATCTCGACCTGACCTTCTCGGCTCCGAAGAGTTGGTCGGTGTTCCATGCGGCGCTGCAGGCGGACGGGCGATACGAGGAGGCCCAGGCGGTTTGGGACGCGTGGATGGCGGGGGTTCGGGCCGGGATCGATCATCTGCAGGAGCACGCCGGTTTTTCTCGGGCGGGGCACAACGGGGTGCGGCGGGTGGACGCGCACGAGTGGACGGTGGCGGCTTTCCGGCAGCACACCTCGCGTGATGAGGAGCCGCAGTTGCATGTGCACTGCGCGGTGCTCAATCGGGTGCGGTCCGTGGAGGTGCATCCGTATACGGGGCAGCGGATCGAACGTTGGCGAACTCTGGACGGGCGGGCGGTGTACGCCCAGCGTCCCGCGGCGGCGGCTCTCGCGGAGCGGGTGGCGGAGGAGGCGTTGACCCGGGCGCTGGGTGTGCGGTTCGCGTTGCGGCCGGATGGTCGGGCCCGGGAAATCGTAGGGGTGGGCGCGGAGTTGCGTGAGCGGTTCTCCTCGCGGCGGCGGGCGATCTCGGCGAAGGTCGAGGAGATGGTGGCGCTGTATCGGGCGGTGCACGGACGGTCGCCGTCGGCCTACGAGTTGACGTGTCTCGCGCAGACCGCGACGTTGCACACTCGGGCCCCGAAGAAGAAGCACGCGGTGCCGCGTGAGGAACTGCTGGCGCGGTGGGAGCGCGTGGTCACCTCCACGTTGCGCGAGTCGTTGGCGGGAGTGGCGCGTCGGGTGCTCGACGCCGGTGCGGAGCCGGTGTCGGAGCCGGCGTTCGACCCGGACCGGGTGGTCGCGAAGGCGATCGGCCAACTGACGTTGACCCGGCCCACCTTTCGGCGGGCCGAGTTGGTGGCCGAGTTGAATCGGCAACTGCCGGACGGGTTGGGCGGTTTGTCGCCGGATGGTATTCGGGGGTTGCTGGACGAGTTGGTGGCGCGGGCGTTGTCCCCGGCTGCGGGGTCCGGTGGTGCGACGGTGGTGCGGCTCGCGGCGCCTGATCCGGCCGCGGGGGTGCCGGCGGCGCTGTCGTTGTCGGACGGGGCGTCGCGGTACGCGCGGCCGGAGGCGACGCTCTATACGACGATCGAGCAGTTGGATGTCGAGGCGAGCATCATCGCCTACGCCGCTCGGCGGCAGGCGCCCTGTGTGCGGACCGAGTTGGTGGAGGGGTTCCTGGCGGGTGGGGCGCTCGGGTCGGATCAGGCGGCGGCGGTGCGGGACTTGGCCACGGCCGGGCGTTTCGTCGACGTCCTGGTGGGCCCGGCCGGGACGGGCAAGTCGTACACGATCGCGGGCTTGTGCGCGCTGTGGGAGGCGGGCGGCGGGACGGTCAAGGGTTTGGCGGTCGGGCAGCGGCAGGCGCGGGTGATGGCCGACGAGGGGGTTTCGCGCGTGGCCAACGTGCGGCGGTTCCTGATCGCGAACGCGGCGATCGCCGCCGGTGAGTCGGTGCCGGATCGTGAGTTGTACTCGTTTCACGCGGGCGAGTTGGTCATCGTGGACGAGGCGGGGACGTGTTCGACGGCGGACTTGGCGAGCATCTTGTCGCTGGCGGCCGACGCGGGGGCGAAGGTGGTTTTGGCGGGTGATCACGGGCAGACGGCCGAGATCGGCGCGGGCGGCATGTTCGGTCTGCTGGCGCGTGATCTGCCGCATGCGCATGTTCTGGAGGAGGTGCGCCGGTTTCGGGACGGGTGGGAGCGTGCGGCCAGTCTGCGTTTGCGCGAGGGGGATGCGGAGGTCTTCGCCGAGTACGACCTGCGCGGTCGGGCGCACGGCGGTGGCGTCGAGGAGATGAAGGACGCGGCCTATCGGGCTTGGTTGGCGGACCATCTCTCGGGTGTGGACGCGCTGTTGGTGGTGCCGACGCGGGAGTCGGCGGCCGAGTTGTCGGGGCGGGCGCGGGCGCATCTGGTGCGGCTCGGGAGGGTGGAGCACGAGGGTGTGGCGCTGGCGGACGGGAACGTGGCCGGGCGTGGGGATCGGGTGCAACTTCGGCGCAACGACCCGTCGTTGACGAGTTCGGGGCGGGGGCACTGGGCGACGAACCGGGATGTGGTTCGGGTGTTGGCCCGGCACGGGGACGGTGGTTTGACCGTGGCGTACGAGGATGGGGAGACCCTTCGGGTGCCGGCGCGGTATGTGCGTGACCATGTCGAGCTGGCCTATGCCGGGACGGTGCACGCGGTTCAGGGGCGTACGGTCGACGCGGCGCATGCGCTGGTCACCACGGGCATGACGCGTGAGCAGTTGTATGTGGCGCTGACCCGGGCCCGGCTGGCCAATCACGTGTACCTGGCCGCGAGTGGTGGGGAGGCGGCGCATCCGCGGGGGGTGTTCGCGGCGGTGCTCGGGCGTACCGAGGCGCAACGTTCGGCGACCGAGGCGTTGCGGGAGGCGTTCGCCGACGCGGAGTCCCTGCGGACTCGGGTGCCGGTGTGGAGCGATCTGATGGAGCAGCGCGCCGCGGCGGGTTGCCTGGATGTGGTGCGGGCGGAACTGGGTGCGGAGGGTGGGGATCGGGTCGAGGAGGAGGCGGCGTTCGGCGCGCTGACGCGGTTGATGCGGCGGGTGGAGGACGCGGGGTACGACGCTCACGGCATGTTGCGAAGGGTCATCCGGGAGCGGCGGTTGGCGGACGCGGACAGTGTGGCGGAGGTGCTGCATTGGCGGGTGGAACGGGAGTTGGCGCGGGTGGCGGAGGCGACGGGCGGGCGGGGGTTGTCCGGGGCCAGGTCCGGATATGCGGCTCGTTCTCCGTCGGTGTCGGAGTCGGACGCGGTCGGTGTGCATCTGCGGGAGTTGGCCGCGGCGATGGATCGGCGTGTGGTCGAACTGGGGCATCAAGCGGCGGACTCGCCGCCGGGATGGCTGGTCGAGCGGTTGGGTGCGGTGCCGGTGGATCCCGGGGCGCGGGAGGAGTGGGTGCGTCGGGCGGGACTGGTGGCGAACTATCGGGAGGCGTACGGGTATACGCATCGGGGTGATGCCATCGGGCCGGCTCCGGCGGTGGATGCGGTGGATGCGCGGCACGCGTGGGATCGTGCCGCCGAAGCCTTGGGTGCGACCGGTGAGACGCATCGGTTCGCCGTTGCGTCGACGGCCGAGCTCCAGCGTTGTCTGGATCGGTACGAGCGGGAGGAGCGGTGGGCTCCGCCGCATGTGACGGACCGGCTGCGGGCGAGTGCGGGGGAGCAGGCGCGTTGGCGTCGGGCGCGGGCGGAGGCGTTGATGCGTTCGTGGACCGCGGTGTCGCCGGAGGAGTCGGCGGCCGCGAAGCGTGCGGCCGAGTCGGCCGAGTCCCGGTACGCCGTCGCCGAGTCCGAGGCGCGTGTGCTGGAGTCGATCCACGCCACGCGTGCCGCCTGGTACACGCATACGGCCGAGGCTCGCGAGCAGGCGCGTGCGGCCCGTGTGGAACTCGACCGCCGCGAGCGGGTCGCTGCGGCGTCGGGCGGAGCGAGGTCGTCGTGGTTGCGCCGGTTCGGCGGAGGGCGTTTCGATCCGGTGCCGGCGTCGCGGTGGCGGAAGCCGAAGGAGGTCGCGCCTGGTGCACCGCCTCCGGTGCGGCCGGAGACGGGGCCGGTGGTACCCGCGGGTGATGTGTCCGGGGCGGCGGCCGAACCGATGTCCCTGGAAGAGGCCGCGGCGCGTGCGGCCCGGGCCCGCGCGATCATCGACGGCCGTCGCCGGGTGGTGCCGGATCCGACCGCCGCCGGCTTCACCGCGGTGGTCGCGATCCATCCGCAGGAGCCGCCGGTCGTCGATGCCTTGCCCGGCCCGGACTCCACCGCCGGGCGTGCGCCACGTGATCGCGGCGTCGAACGGGACCCCGGCTGATCTGCGTTCGGATGATGTCGACTCTCCTGGTGTCCGGATGCCGAGATTCGAGTCTCATCATTCGACATGCCGGCGTACGGTGGGGTGCATCGGTTCGCGACGTGGACACGCGTGAATCGGGCTGCGAGAAGGCGAGAGATGAGGGGCGTCATGTCGAAGGAATCCGCCGTATACACGCACGGGCACCACGAGTCGGTGCTGCGGTCACACACCTGGCGGACCGCCGCCAACTCGGCGGCCTACCTGCTCGATCGGATCGAGCCGCACATGAGGATCCTGGACATCGGGTGCGGGCCGGGCACCATCACGGCCGACCTGGCGGCACTGGTCCCCGACGGCGGGGTCACCGGTGTCGACCACGCGCCGGACATCCTGGACCGGGCGCGCGCCACGGCCGCCGAACGCGGGCTGGACAACGTGGAGTTCGCGGTGGCCGACGTACACGCCCTGGACTACCCGGACGACACGTTCTGCGTCGTACACGCGCACCAGGTGCTGCAACACGTGGGCGACCCGGTGCGGGCCCTGCGGGAGATGTACCGCGTGACCAAGCCGGGCGGGTTCATCGCCGCCCGGGACGCGGACTATCCGGCGATGGTCTGGTTCCCGCCCGTGCCCGGCATGGACGAATGGCTGGACCTGTACCTGCGGGTGGCCCGCGCCAACGGCGGCGCGCCGGACGCGGGGCGGCGGCTCAAGTCCTGGGCGCTGCAAGCCGGTTACCCCGACATCACCGCCACGTCGAGCACATGGTGCTTCGCCGACTCGGCGGAACGCGCCTGGTGGAGCGGCCTGTGGGCGGACCGCACCCTGGCCTCGGCCTACGCGGACCGCGCCGTCGCCGGCGGCCACGCGACCCCCGACGAACTGCACGCGGTCTCGAACGCCTGGCGGCAGTGGGGCAGTCGCGAGGACGGCTGGTTCTCGGTGCAACACGGAGAAATCCTCTGCCGCAAAGCGGGTCGATAACAGGCTCTTTGAAGGCTGAGCAAGCCTTCCGAAAGTATTCGTTGACACGAATATTCGTGTTGGTGAATACTTGAGGCATGGACGAACTCCTTGTCGCGCTGGCCGATCCGGCTCGCCTGCGGCTTGTCGTGTTGTTGGCGGAGCGGCCTCGGCCGGTCGGGGTGTTGGCTCGGTTGGCCGAGGCGCGGCAACCGCAGACGACCAAGCACCTCCAGACGTTGGAGCGGGCCGGGATCGTCGCGTCGCAGCGCAGCGGGCAGCGTCGGATCTATGCGCTGCGGCCCGGTCCGCTGCGGGAACTGGCCGACGCGCTCGGGCGGATCGCCGATTCGGCCGAGCGCGTCGGCGGGCCGGGGGAGACCCACGACCGCTACGGGCGCGGCCTGGAGGTGGAGCGGCTCGCCGCCGGGGAGGCGGGGTGGGCCGACGGCCGCTCGTTCGGGTTCGCCCGGTCGTTGCCGGCGCGGCCGGGTGTGCTCTGGCCGTATCTGACCGAGGCGGCTCTGCTCGGTCGCTGGTGGGTGCCCGACGATCTGCGGGTCGCCGAGTTGGTCTTCGAGGCGCGACCAGGTGGGCGGGTCGTGCTGGAGTATCGCGACGCGGAGGACCTCGACGACAGCGGCCCGGTCGTGGGCCGGGCGGAGGGCGTCGTCGACGAGGTACGCCCCGGCGAGCACCTCGCGTACCGGCTCTCGCCGCTGCTGCCCGACGGCGGGCCCGCCTTCACCTCCCACGTCGAGCTGGACCTGCGCCCCGACGGCGCCGGCACCGGGCTCGACGTGCGATGGCACATCACCGACAGCACCGTCGAGTCGGCCGACTTCATCGCCGGCATCGAGATCGGCTTCGGCCAAAGCCTCGACAAGCTCGCGGCGACCCTCGCCGCGGCCGCGCACACCCCCGACACCAGGAGCACGCGATGAGCACGCAGACCGCCGGCCGCAGGATCGTCACCAACATCGCCCTGTCCCTCGACGGCCGCTACGCCCGCCCCGACGCCCCCGAGGACATGAGCTGGGTGATGCCGTACGCGCTCACCGACGTCGCCCGCGACCACCTCACCCACCTGTGGGAGCCGGCCACGACGGCACTGCTCGGGCGGGTCAACGCCGAGGGGTTCCTGGGCTTTTGGCCCACGATCATCGGCGCGGAGGGCGTCGATCCGCGCGACGAGGGCTTCGCGAAGTGGCTCGTCGGGACCGAGAAGGTCGTGCTCTCCTCCACTCTCGGCCAGGCGCCCGCTCCCTGGGAGCGGACGACGATCGTGAACAAGCCGACCGCCGAGGTGGCCGCCGACCTCAAGGCGACCGAGGGGGGCGACATCCTCGTGCTCGCCAGCGCCGGTGTGATCAAGGCGCTGCTGGCCGCGGACGCGGTCGACCGCCTGGCGCTCACCGTGTTCCCGGTCTTCCTCGGCGGCGGCCCGCGCCTGTTCGAGGACGGCCTGCCGGCGACCGAGTGGACGCTCACGGCACAATCCGCGGGCGAACACGGCACGCTGTGCCTCGTCTACGACCGCGTCCGCGCGGGGTCCGTCGGGTGACTCCGGAGCGACCCGGCGCGGTCACGGCGCCGGCGGTGTCGGGGCGCGGTGGTGCGGGTCGGCGGTGAACCAGGCTCGGGCCAGGTCGGCGACGGCGGCGAGGGTGCCAGGTTCGGCGAAGAGGTGGCCGGCGTGGGGCACGACCGCCAGTTCGCTTTCGCAGCGCAGCCGGTTGCGGGCCTGTTCGTTCAGGGCGAGGACGCCCGTGTCGTCGCCGCCGACGATGAGCAGGGTACGGGCGGTGACCTCGGGCAGGCGGGGTGTGGCCAGGTCGGGCCTGCCGCCGCGGCTGACGACGGCGCTCACCCTGTCGCCGAGGTCGGCCGCGGCCCACAGCGCGGCGGCGGCGCCGGTACTGGCGCCGAAGTAGCCCACGCTCGCCGTTCGGGCCTCGGGTCGTTCGCGGAGTCGGTGGGTGACGGCGACGAGGCGCGCGGCCAGGAGTTCGATGTCGAAGACGTTGCCTCGGGCCTGTTCCTCGGTTTCGGTGAGCAGGTCGAAGAGCAGGGTGCCCAGGCCGGCGCGGTTGAGGACGTCTGCCACGAAGCGGTTGCGGGGGCTGTGTCGGCTGCTGCCGCTGCCGTGCGCGAACACGACGATGCGGTCGGCTCCGGCGGGGAGGGTGAGCCGGCCGCGCAGGCGCACGGCGCCGACGGGCAGGTCCACGTCCTCGTCCGTCGGGCCGGCCCCGCCGGACGGGCCCGGTGTCGGGTTCCGGGCGGTGGCGCGGGCCAGGCAGTCGACGACCTCCTCGTCGGTGGTCTGGGAGAAGTCCGAGTAGAACTGTCCGACCGCCATGAAGCCGAGGGGGTTGTGCAGGCAGACCAGTTCGTCGGCGTCCGCTCCCGCCGACCAGCCGGACGGCGCGACGGGTACGGCGAGGATCACGCGGGCGGCGCCGCGGGCCCGGACGGTGCGGCAGGCGGCGAGGGCGGTGGAGCCGGTGGCGATGCCGTCGTCGACGATCAGGACGGTGCGGTCGGCGAGTTCGGGGGGCGGTCGGCGGCCCCGGTAGCGGTGCGCGCGCTCGGCCAGCAGGGCCCGCTCGCGCTCCTCGATGTCGCGCAGCGTGGTCGCGGAGACGCGCGAGCTGCGCACGACGTGGTCGTTGAGTACGCGCGTCCCGTCCTCGGCGATGGCGCCCATGCCCAGTTCGGGGTGGGACGGCACGCCGAGTTTGCGCACCAGACAAACGTCCAGGGGCGCGTGCAGGGCGTCGGCCACCTGCGCCGCGACCGGTACCCCGCCTCGGGGCAGGCCCAGGACGAGCACGTCCTCGCCGGCGAGGTGGGTCAGCCCGGCGGCGAGTTGTCGACCCGCGTCGACTCGATCGGTGAAGAGCATGGTTCCTCCTCCGTGCGAACGCGGGGAAGAGGCCGGGGCTCGGGCCGTGGGGGATGGTTCCGGGGGACGCGGCCCGGGCGATCGGCGCCCGCCGGTCCGACGCGGGTGGTTCCGGCGCGGGCGCGGTGGGTGATCGCGGTCGCCGATCTCGGCTCGTCCCGCTCCTTCGATTCTGCGACCCCGGCGCACCGAGTGCCCGTCGTCGCGACGACGGCGCGCGCACGCGAGACAGAGGGCGGACGGACGAGGGACAGTGGAAGGACAGCATCGCCATCGAGGGGGGTTCCCAGGACCGGGAGCTGTCATGACAACCGGACGTCGGCCCGTGGTGGTCGGAGTCGAGAACTCGGCGGCGGGCATGCTCGCCGTCTCCTGGGCCGCCGACGAGGCCGCCCGACACGCGCTGCCGCTGCGCCTGGTCCACGCGTCGGAGTGGCCGGCGGATCCGGCGGGTGCGGAGGCCGCGGCGGAGTCGAGCCAGCACGACGGCCGGCTGCATCGGGCGCACGTCTTCGACTGGTCGGTCGAGACGTATCCCGAGGCCGAGGTCCCCGTGGTGCGCCGCAGTTGGGCCGAACGTCGGCGCGCGGCCGACGAGGCGCTGTTGGACAAGGCGCGGGTGGTGGCGGCCAAGCGCAGACCGGATGTGGCGGTGACCACGGCGGCGGTGGACGGGCGGCCGGTGGACGTGTTGCGGGTGGAGGCGCGTGAGGCGAGTGTGCTGGTGCTCGGGTCGCGCCGGTTGTCCGCGTTGACCGAGTTGTTGACGACGGGCAGCATCGCGGTTCCGGTGAGTGCGCACGCGCCGTGTCCGGTGGCGGTGGTGCGTGGGCCCGAGCCGATCACCGGGGAGCCGCCGGCGGTGGTGGTGGGCGTCGACGGGTCGGCCGGGTGCGAGCGGGCCGTCGGGTACGCCTTCGAGACCGCCTCGTTGCGCGGCGCGGGCCTGCGGGCGGTGCATGTGCGTCCGCCGACGGCGAGCATGGTGGCCGCGTTCGGCAGCGAGGCAGAGGTGGAGGAGGCGCTGATCCGGCTGGGCGAGACGTTGGCGGGGTGGAGCGAGAAGTATCCGGACGTGTCGGTGGAGCGGGTGACGATTCTGGGCCATCGGGTGCGCGCGTTGGCGGATGCGGCGGCGGAGGCGTTGTGTCTGGTGGTGGGCAGTCGGGGAATGGGCGGTTTCCGCGGCATGCTGCTGGGTTCGGTCACCAATGGGCTGATCCATCACGCTCCCGGGCCGCTGGTGATCGTTCCGCAGGGCGGCGACCTCGGGTGAGCGCGTGGCGGGCTCGCGTACGGGTTCGGGAACCGGCGCGCGCCGGTGCGGGGAGTCCGGCGGCGCGGCGCGGGTGGATCACGGACGGGTCGTGGACGCGTCGCGGTGCGGGATCCGGGTAGGCGGGCGGAGGAGTGCTCGGAGCGCGAGAGCCGTCGGGGACGCGTCGGGGAGCGATCCGAGCGGGAGACGGACGGGAGGTCGCGGGGACGGACGCCGCCGAAAGACCCCGGGGCGGACCCGGGGAGCGATGCGAGGGAGACAGAGCGATGACCATTCCCATGCCGGTTGACCCGGATACCCGCCCGCCGCAGCCGACGCCCTGGCCGAGCCCGGGCCCGGGGCCCGTGCCGGGGCCCGTGCCGGAGCCGCCGCGGCCGGGGCCCACGCCCGAACCGGAGCCGGGCCCGGAGCCCGAGCCGCAACCCGTGTGACCTCGGCGATCGGGTCGGCCTGGGGCCGGTCGGGGACGCGATGCGAGCGTGCCCGGTACGGGTTGGGCGGGCCCGAAGACGGGCGTAGCGTGGATGGGTGGGGGTGCCGCACGCAATCCCGAGCGGAACGGATGTGAGCGTCGTGATCATCATCGGACTCTTCATCGCGGCGGCGAGCGTCGCATTCGCGGCCCTGCTCGTCGCGTACAACACCTCCGGGGGTCCCGAGTACACGGTGAGCATGTTCGGCACGGACATGGTCACCCTCGACACACTGGCGGCGTTCCTGGCCGGTCTGGCGCTGGCGCTGTTGTTCTGCGCGGCGCTGGCGATGGTGGCGACGGGGATGCGGATGCGGGCGCGGCGGCGCAACTCCGCGGCCCGCGTGGGGGATTACGACCGGGGTGGCCGGTTGGCCCGGTACCGGACCGCGCACGAGTGGCAGGCGGATCCGGCGCGGACCGAGCGTGCGGATGTGCGTGGGGAGCCGACGGCGCCCGCGCCGCAACGGCCGCCGGAGCCGCCGGAGGGCAACGTTTGAGGGTGGTCGCGCGTGAGGAGGCCGGCTCGGCGGATGGTCGAGCCGGCCTCGTCGTTCGTCCCTCGTCGTTCGTCGCGCGGTGGGGCGGTGTCAGTCCGGGGGGATGCGGCTGCGGCCGGTGGAACTCGGGGTGTCGCGCATCTCGCCGAGGGCCTTGGTCTCGACGAGTTCCTTGAAGCGCAGCAGGTCCGGCCGGACCCGGGTCGCGGTGAAGGGCGGGGTGGTCTCCGTGGTGTCGGTGAGGCCCTCGGGTTCGACTTCGGTGACGACATCGATGGTGGTGTGGTCGGCGTCGACCTCGCGGAAGGTCACGAGCGCGTGGTGGCGGGGTTCGTCCGACACGGTGCACCAGGAGATGCGTTCGTCGGGGAGTTCCTCGGTTTCGGTGCCGAATTCGCGGGTCACGCCCGCGGTGTAGGTCTTCCAATAGTGGTGGTGGGCGTCGAGCCGGACCACCTCTTCGACGCCGTCCATGAACTGCGGGTACTCCTCGAAGCGGGTCCACTGGAGATACGCCGTGTGCAGCGGGACGTCCACGTCGACCGACTCGGTCACGGCGGTCATACCGGTCACCTCCCACGGTGGGACGAACGATATGTCTGCGGCCTGCCCTGGGGTCGCGCGCCCAAACGATGTCGGTGCGGCGGTACGGGCGCGGGTGGGGTGGGGGGATGCGCGCGGGGTGGGAGGGGAGGATCGAGGTCCGGTCGGGCGAAATCGCCGCCACCGGAGGACGCCACCGGAGTGTGGTTGCTACGTTGGTGGCATGGCGGTGATGACGTTGCGGATTCCCGACGATCTCGACGCCTCGATCCGGGCGGGCGCGGCGGCGGCGGGGCTGTCGCTGAATGCCTATATCGTGCGGGCCGCGCGCCGGCAGGCGGTGCTGGACGCCGCTCGGCAGTTGGCCGCGCTGGGTCTGGGCGAGGAGTTGTGCGGCGAGGGCGACGGGCTGTGAGGCGTGGCGAGATCTGGACGTTGGGCGACGGCCGCGATGTCCTGGTCGTCTCGCTGGACGGTCTCGAACAGGCCTATGCGGCGGTGCTCGCGATCGTGCTGCAACCGGCGGGCCGTTTCCCGGACACGGCGATGTCCGTGGTGATCGAGCAGCCGCTGCCGTCGACCGCGGTGGCGGTCGACCTCCAGCAGTTGCGCACCGCCGGGTTCGACGACGCGAAGCTGGTCGGCACCGTGGCCCGCGAGGTGATGGAGCGGGTCGATCAGGCGTTGCGCGCGGTGCTGGACCTGTAGCCGGGTTCTCCGGCCGGGGCGGTCGGGGAGTATCGCGTCGTCGACGCGACGCCGGGGTGTGGGGTGATCGCGGAGATCACGGTCGGGGCGGTGCCGGGGTCCCGGAGCTTGACGCGGAACGAGTCGGGCAGCTGTTCGGGGCCGATCGCCGGGGCGGTGCTCGTCCCTTGCAGGCGCAGCCGTTCCCACGCCTCCTGGTGATCCTCGTAGTACACCTGCCGGACCTGCGGCATGGCTTCGAGCGTGGTGGAGATGTCGGCGCGCTGGGCGGTGGTGACGGGGCCGGTGGCGCAGCCGCCCGTACGGGGGTCGCCGGCGTGACACAGGAACACGGAGAGGTCGGCCTTGCCGGCCCAGTAGTCGGCGCCCGGCGGCAGGTTGTCGCCGGCTCGGGTGGGGGTTTGCGGGGCGCCGGCCCCGCCGCCGTCGTCGGAGCAGCCGGCGACGGTGGTGAGCGACATCAGCGCGGCCGCGCAGCCCGCGGCGATGGTGCCGGTGCGTGGTGTGACGTGTTTGGTCATCTTCGTCCCCAAGTGGTGAACGTCTTGGCTACTCAGCGTAGTTGGCGCGTCTCGTGGTGCCGGGTCATCCGTCGTGGGGTCGGCGGGTGCGTCTGGTGTCGACGTTGGTGGTCAGGGTGGTGAGGAGGTCGGGGAGTTGGGCGACGGTCGGCTCGGGCAGTCCGGTCACGGTTTCCTCGGCCAGGGTGCACCATGCCTGTTTGATCCGCTCGACCAAGTCCGTGCCGCTGCCGGTGAGTTCGACGACGGAGGCGCGTTTGTCGGTGGGTGCAGGGGTGCGGCGGATATGGCCGGCGGCTTCGAGTTTGCGGGTCATCAGGGTGACGCTGGGCGGCTCGCAGCCGAGGGCGTCGCTGAGTCGGCCCTGGATCATCGGGCCGTTGCGGGCGAGTTCGAGCAGCAGTGCCTCCTGGCCGGGGTGCAGGCCGAGCGGGGCGAGCAGGGTGGTGATCCTGGCCCGGTGGCGCAGGCTCAGCAGGCGGATGGCCTGGTTGAGGGCGTCGGCCCGGTCGAAGTCCATGGCTCTTCTCTCTCGGCTCTCCTCGACGGATTGCTTATGCGCATAACATTATCCATGCGTCAGGAGCGGCCCGGCGGCGGCGGTGGTGGTGGTGCTTGCGGGCGGTCGCGGAGTACGTCCAGCACCGCCCGGACCGCGGCGCGTTGCGGTGAGCCCCGGCGGATCGCGGCCGTGATCGTCCGGGTCTGCGGGGTGGCCAGTTCGCGGGTGAGCACCCGATAGCGGTGGTCGACCGCCAGGCCCGGCAGCAGCGCGATGGACAATCCGGCCTCGACGTGCTGGAGCGTCATCATGTAGTTGCTGAACCGGCACACCACCCGCGGCTCGAAGCCCGAGCGGCGGCACAGGCGCAGCGCGAGGTTGGCCATGTACGACTGCGGCATGTCGAACGCCCACGGCTCGTCGGCGCAGGCCGCCAGGTCCGCGGTGCCGCGCCCGGCGGCGGGATGCCCGGGCGGGACCACCAGCACGATCGGGTCGGTGCCCAGCGGGACCAGGTCGAGGTCGGGGCCCAGCGGCAGTTCGTCGAAGTCGGTGGTGGTGATGATGACGTCCGCGTCGCCGACGCGCAGCGCCGGCATGCTCTCGTGCGGTTCCAGCTCCAGCAACTGCACGTCCAGGCGCGGGTGTTCGCGGGCCAGCCGGGTCACCGCGGGCACCGCCATGGAGTGGATGGCGCTTTGGAACGCGCCCAGGCGCACCAGTCCGGCCGGTTCGTCGGCGAAGCCGCGCAGTTCCTCCTCGACGCCGTCCATGTGGTCGAGGATCGCTCGGGCGCGGTGGGCGAGGATCAGCCCGGCCGAGGTCAGCCGTACCCGGCGGCCGGTGCGCTCCAGGAGGCGGGTGTGGGTCTCGGCCTCCAGGACGGCGAGCTGCTGGGAGACGCTGGACGGGCTCAGGTTGGCCGCCTGGGCGACCGCGCGGACGGTACCGAGGGTGTGCAGTTGGCTGAGCAGCCGCAGCCGCCAGGGGTTCATCATCCGGCCATTGTTGTACGGCAGAGCCGAACAGCGAGGCCACAATCGTGCGCTGGACGTGTGCTTCGGGCCCGATCTACCGTCGGGACATGGCTGCTTCGACCACTTCCTCGTCGTCCTTCGCCGACCCGTTCTGGACCGACGCCGAGCGGCATCTCGTGCGCTACGGCGGCGAGTTCACGCGCGAGATCATCGACCGTGCCGCCGGGAGCTTCGTGTTCACCGCCGACGGCCGGCGCATCCTCGACTTCACCTCCGGGCAGATGAGCGCGATCCTGGGTCACGCGCATCCGGCGATCGTGGGCACGGTGCGGCGGCAGGTGGCGACCCTGGACCACCTGTACAGCGGCATGCTCAGCCGTCCGGTGGTCGACCTCGCCCGGCGGCTGGCCGAGACGCTGCCGGATCCGTTGGAGAAGGTGTTGCTGCTGACGACCGGCGCCGAGTCGAACGAGGCGGCGATCCGGATGGCCAAGCTGGTCACCGGCCGGCACGAGATCGTCTCGTTCGCGCGGTCCTGGCACGGGATGACCCAGGCCGCCGCGTCCGCGACGTACAGTGCGGGACGCAAGGGCTACGGGCCGGGCGCGCCCGGCAACTTCGCCATTCCGGTGCCGAACGTGTACCGGCCGGACTTCGTCGCGGCGGACGGAGCGCTCGACTGGCGGCGGCAGCTGCACTTCGCTTTCGACCTGATCGACGCGCAGTCGACCGGCAGTCTGGCCGCGTGCCTGGTGGAGCCGATCCTCAGCTCGGGCGGCATCATCGAGTTGCCGGTCGGCTATCTGGCGGCGCTGCGCGACAAGTGCCGGGAGCGCGGGATGTTGCTGATCCTCGACGAGGCGCAGACCGGCCTGTGTCGCACCGGGGACTGGTACGCGTTCGAGCGCGACGGCGTCGTGCCGGACATTCTCACGCTGTCCAAGACGCTCGGCGCGGGGCTGCCGCTGGCCGCGGTGGTCACCAGCGCGGAGATCGAACAGCGGGCGCACGAGCGGGGGTTCCTGTTCTTCACCACGCACGTCGCCGACCCGCTGCCGGCGGCGGTGGGCAACACCGTGCTGGACGTGCTGATCGCGGATCGGCTGGACGAACGGGCCCGATCGCTCGGCGCGTTCCTGCGTCGGGGGCTGGTCGAACTCGCCGAGCGTCACCCGGTGGTCGGCGACATCCGCGGTCGCGGGCTGCTCGCCGGCCTCGAACTGGTCGTCGACCGGGACGACGCGAAGCACGGCTCCGACGAGTTGGGCGCGCGGGTCACCCGGCGCTGTCTGGAGTTGGGGCTGCACATGAACATCGTGCAACTCCCGGGCATGGGCGGGGTGTTCCGGATCGCGCCGCCGTTGACCGCGACCGAGGACGAACTCTCGCTCGGGCTGGGCATCCTGGACGAGGCGATCGGCGACGTGTGCGCGGGGGTGCGGTAGGTGGGCGGGGCCTGTGGCGGGTGGGCCTGCGCGGTGGCTTCCGGAAGGAGGTTCAGGTTTGTGATAGCTTCTAACTGAAATGCGGGGATGTGGCTGCGTGTGCGAAAAGGTGGCGGGTCATGGCGGAAACCGAGGCGAACACCCCGCGTGAGCGCTACCGGACGCAGGTGCGGACGGAGATCAAGCAACACGCGTGGGAGCAGATTGCCACGGCGGGTGCGTCCGCGCTCTCGCTCAACGCGATCGCCAAGCAGATGGGCATGAGCGGGCCCGCGCTCTACCGCTACTTCGCCGGCCGTGACGAGCTGATCACCGAGTTGATCCGGGACGCGTACCGCAGCATGGCCGACGCCGTCCGGGTCGCCTTCGAGGGCGGCGCCGACGTGGCCGAGACGGCGCGCGCCATGCGCCGGTGGGCGCTGGCGGATCCGCAGCGCTACCTGCTGATCTACGGCACGCCCGTCCCCGGCTACCACGCCCCCGACGACATCACCGCGATCTCCGCCGAGATCATGACCACCCTGCTCGACATGTGGAGTGCGCAACCGCCGGCCGAGCACGCCACGACCGCGTTGGAGGCGCACCTGGCGCGGCACCGACGCTGGGCGGGCGAGCACCCCGCGCCGCCGGCCGTGCTGCACCGGGCCCTGATCTTCTGGACCCGGCTGCACGGCGTGCTGTCCCTGGAACTCGCCGGCCACTTCGTCGGCATGGAGTTCGACCCGGAACTGCTGTTCGAGGCGGAGATCGCCGCATTGCAGGGGTAGCGCGGACGGCGAGGTCAACCGGCCCCGGCGGACAGCGGGCCGGCGGGGCCGAAGGCGAGGCGGGCGAACCGTTCGCCGATGCGGCGGTGGGCGGCCGGGTCCGGGTGCAGATCGTCGGGCAGCGGGAGTTCGGCCTGGTCCGCCGCGCCGTACAGGTCGAGGCCGTCGAGGTGGTGCAGGTTCGGGTCGTCGGCGGCGCGCCGTGCGACGATCCGGGCCAGCTCGTCCCGGATCACGGTCAGGGTCAGCCGCCCGGCGGCGACCTGCGCACGATCGCCCGTGGCCACGAACCGCAGGCGCCCCTCGCCGAACGCGGCCGGGTCCACGGCGCACGGCCCCGGGGTGTGCTCATGGATGGCGCAGTGGATCGGCGAGACCACCAGCAGCGGGGTGTCGGGGTGTCCGTCGCGGATGGTGTCGAGGAATCCGTGCACCGCCGGGCCGAACGCCCGCAGCCGCATCAGGTCCGCGTTGACGATGTTGATGCCGATCTTGAGGCTGATCAGGTCCGCGGGGGTGTCGCGCATGGCGCGGGCGGTGAACGGGTCGAGCAGGGCGCCGCCGCCGAAGCCGAGGTTGATCAGCTCCACGCCGCCCCGGGCCGCGGCCAGGGCCGGCCAGGTCCCGGTCGGGGTGGTCGCGTTGGAGCCGTGGCTGATCGAACTGCCGTGGTGCAGCCACACCTTGCGCCCGTGCGCCGGCGCCGCGTGGATGGCGGCGTCGCCGCGCAGCGCGACCAGCTGGGTGCTCTCGTCGTGCGGCAGCCAGATCTCGACGTGCTTGTCGTGGGTGGGCAGGTCGGTGAAGCGCAGGGTGCGCACCGGGCCGGGCCGGGTGTGTGCGGTTCCGCCGGCCGGGTCGATGGTGAGCGTGTCGCCGTCGGGCACGCTCGCCCGGGCGGTGAGGCTTCCGTCGACGAGGAGTTCGTACACGCCGTCCGGGCGCGGCGGGGCTCCGGGGTAGACGCGCTTGCCGGCCACGACGTCCAGTTCGAGGACGGCGGCCCGGGTGCGCAGCGCCAGTCGTACGCCGGAGGGTTGGGACTCGGCCATGGCCAGTTGCCCGTCCGGGATCTGCCGGCGGGCGTGCGCGGGCAACCGGTGGGGCACCACGCCGCGTTCGGTGTGCTCCAGGTCGAGGGCGCCGCGCAGCAGGTCGGCGGTGATGGGGGTGGTGGTGTGGGCGTACGGGGTGTGCATGGGCTCGGTCTCTTCGTTCTGCGGAGATGGCGGGGGAGGGGTCAGGAGGTGGTGGGCCAGGTGCGCAGCAGGCCGTCGAGCGCGTCGAGGATCGCGGTCCAGCTCTGTCCCGAGTCGGGGGAGCTGTGCTCGAAGCCGCCGGCGGACTCCAGGTCGACGAAGCCGGCGAAGACGCTGCCCAGCAGCCGGACGGCGTGCGTTTGGTGCGGTTCGGCCAGGTCGTATCCGCGCAGCAGCGCGCGCATCATCCGCGCGTGCCGGATGCCGGCGCCGGCGGCGGCCGGCTCCGGGTCGAGCCGGTATCGCGCGGCGGCGAAGCGGCCCGGGTGGGCGAGGGCGTAGTCGCGGTAGACGTTCGCGAAGGCGGTCAGCGCGTCCTTGCCCGCGCGTCCGGCGATCGCGGCGGAGGCCCGGTCGGCGAGTTCCTCCAGCGCGAGCAGCGCGATGCGGGTCCTGAGGTCGTGGGCGTTGGCGACATGCGAGTACAGGCTCGCAGTCCGCACGCCGAGCCGCCGGGCCAACTCCGCGGGCGTCGCCTGCGCGAACCCGACCTCGTCGGCCAGCTCGGCCCCGGCCCGCACCACGTTTTCGGTGGTCAGCCCCACGCGCGTCATGCCCGGCCTCCTCATCCACTCTCGGATTCACCTGAATGGATTATGTGCATGCCTAATGTGTTTAGGCAAATGGCATGCCTGGTTGGACCGAGTGGGCTCTCGGTGCGGAGGCGCGCGGCGGATGGCGTGAAGACTGCCCGGCATCGTGGTGTCTCGGGTTGGCGATTCGGACGGACTCGGTGATCGCTCTTCGTCCGCGGCGACGATTCGAGGTGTTCGGGCGCTGCCTACCCTGAGCGTCCACTGCGGCAGTCGCGCCGTTCTCCGAGGAGGTATCCAGCATGGGACGATCCGATGCGGTCGGGTCCGGTGTCCGGACGGTGGATCCGAGCATTCGTACGTCGATCGCCGCCGCATCGGGGGGCGAAGGGCGTACGTGCTCCGCCGTTCCCGCCGGTGGTGCACGATGAGAGGCGCCGCGCGGGCGGCGGCCGGCGCGGTGGCCGTGGGGATGCTCGCCACCGGATGCGGCGGCACCGGAGCGTCGAGCGCGGGCGGGAGCGACACGATCACGATCGGTATCTCCGAGGACCCCGCCAACCTGTCTCCGCTCACCTCGCTGTCCAAGATCACCTCGCTGATGACGCGGTTCTCCTACGACGCGCTGGTCAACACCACGGTCGACGGGCAGATCGTCTCCGGCGTGGCCGAGAAGTGGGAGTCCGATCCGCTGTCGGCCACGTTCACCCTGCGGCGCGACGTGCGGTGCGGCGACGGCCGGATGTTGACCGCGTCCGCCGTCGCGGCGCAGTACAACTACATCGCCGACCCGAAGAACACCTCACCGCTGTACGGCCTGGCCGTGACGCCGGGAACGGTCGCCACCGCGGACGACGCCACCAACACGCTCGTCCTGCGCACGCCCGAACCCACCCCGTTCCTGCTGCGCGGCGCCTCGCAACTGCCGCTGGTGTGCCCCTCGGCGCTCGCGGCGCCCGACTCGCTCAACCACGCCACCGACGGCACCGGCCCCTACCGGCTCGTCGAGGCTGCGACCGGTGACCACTTCACCTACACCAAGCGGCCCGAATACGTCTGGGGGCCGGGCGGCGCGAACTCCACCGAACTGCCCGAGCGGCTGGTGTTCAAGGTCGTCGCCAACCCCTCGACCAGGGCCAACCTGCTGCTGGGCAAGCAGCTCGACATCGCCTCCGTGACCGGCGCCGACCGGGTCCGGCTGACCGCGGCGGGGCTGAAGTACCGCGTCCAGCGCGACCCGTACGGGATGTTCCTGTACAACGAGGCGCCCGATCACGTCACCGCCGATCCCGCGGTGCGCTGGGCGCTGACCGCCGCGCTCGACCTCAAGCAGCTGGGGGCGGTGGCCACCGGCGGCAAGGGCTCGGCGCCGACCCGGGTCGCGGTCACCATGCTGCCGACCTGCCCGGCGGACGCGGTGAGCGCCAACATCCCGCCGCACGACCCGGCGCGCGCGGCGGCCGCGCTGCGCGGGGCCGGGTGGACCAAGTCGGGCGGGCACTGGACCAAGGACGGCAGGCAACTGTCCATCGTGCTGCCCTACTCGGCGACGGCCGGCTCGGAACTGCTGTCCGCGGTGGAGCTGGCGGTCGACCAGTGGCGCTCGTTCGGGGTCAAGGTCAACCGTCGGCCGCTCACCGCCGGGATCACGGGAGAGGTGCTGGCCTCCGGGCAGTGGGACATCTCCTGGACGCCGATCACGCTGACCCAGCACGACCAGCTCGTGCCCTTCTTCAGCGGCGCCAAGGCGCCCGACGGGCTCAACTTCGGCGGCGTCGACAACCCCGAGTACCAGCGCCGGGTGGGCCTGGCCATGAGCAAGCCGGACGTCGCCGGCTGCGACGAATGGACGGCGGCCGAGGCCGAGTTGGTCAAGCGGGTCGACGTGATGACGTTCGCGGACATGCTGACCCCGTACTTCGCCACGCGCGGCACCACATTCGCCATCGACGGCGCCGGAATCGACCCGATGTCACTGCGCCTGAAGCGCTGAGGCCGGTGGAGGTGCGGGTTCGGCCCAAACCCGTACCTCCACACGACCACGCGACGAGCCGCCGCATCCGAGCGGGGGTCAGAGGAGGTCCTTCATGAACTCGGTGGGCCAGGCAGCGGAGAAGGGTTTGGGGAGCCAGACGGGTTCACCGACATGGAAGACGGTCGGGGCCGGGTAGATGCCGTGGATCGCGTCGCGGAAGAGCAGCACCTCGCCCCTGCGGCGGTCGACGACCAGGTACAGCGGGATGCCGCTCGCGGCGTACTGGCGTGGCTTGGCTGCCGGATCGTCACGGTCGAGGTCCTCGCGGCGGGTGGAATTCGACGTTACCTCCACCAGCATCAGGATCCCGGCGGGGGACATGGCCTTGCCGGCTCGGACCAGGACGCGGCGGGACGGGTCGAACACGACCAGGTCGGGGGTGCGCTCGGACGCGCCGAACTCCACCGAGGTGTTCTCCCGCAACGCCCGCTCGGCGGCGCCCTCGCGCGGCAGGGAGGCGAGGAAGGAGCGCAGGTTGTCCAGGATGTCCCCGTGCGCCGCGTCGGGTGCGGTCATCATCACGATGCCGTGTGGCGTCGATTCGAACGTCACTGGTTCGGCCAACGCGGCGAGTTCGGGTACCTCGCGTACGTGGTCGAGAATGCGGCCGGCGACGAAGGCGATGTAGTCGGGATCGTGGACGTCGGGCGCGTGTTCGGATTCGGCGGGATCCATGCTCACAGTCTAGTGAGCGGGTCCGCGCCTTCCGGGCTCTCGCGGTTGCTCGGCGTTTGTCGGTTGTCGGTTGTTCGGACAACGGGCGTGACGTGGGGGTTGTCGGCGTATGAGGATGGGGGTATGTCAGTCAACAGTGTTCCGCTTCCGCGTCAGGTTGCCGACTCCTATGTCGACGAACTCGTTGTGCTCGATCCGGTGATGGGGACGTTTCTCGGGGTTGCGGAGTGTTCCGGGCGGTTGCCCGATCTGTCTCCCGAGGGGCAGGAGGCGCGGGCCGCGTTGGCTCGGGGCACGCTTGCCGCGCTCGCCGAGGCCGAGCGGCGGGAGGGGGCGGAGGTGGCGGTCGAGCGGCGGTGTGCGCGGCTGTTGCGTGAGCGGTTGACGGCCGAGTTGGCCGTGCACGAGAGCGGGGAGGGGTTGCGGACCGTCGGGAACATGGGCACGCCGATGCACTTCGTGCGTGAGGTGTTCACCGTGACGCCCGCGGAGACGGACGCGGACTGGGTCGCGATCGTCGAGCGGCTGCGTGCGGTCTCGCACGCGCTTTCGGGCTACCGCGAGTCGCTGGAGCTGGGCCTGGAGCGCAAGTTGTACGCGGCGCCCCGCCCGACCGGGGCGTGTGTCGCCCAGCTCGGCGAGTGGGCCGACACCGACGGCAACGGGCGCGGCTGGTTCGAGGACTTCGTCGCCGCCGGCCCGCAGGCCCTGCGCGCCGAACTCGACGAGGCCGCACGCGCGGCGACCGCCGCCGTGGTGGAGCTGCGCGACTGGATGCGCGACGTGTACGCCCCCGCCGTCGCCGACGCCCCCGAGGTCGTCGGGCGCGAGCGGTACGCCGTGTGGTCGCGGTACTTCAACGGCGCCGACCTCGACCTGGACGAGGCCTACGCCTACGGCTGGTCGGAGTACCACCGCCTCCTCGGCGAGATGCGCCACGAGGCGGAGAAGGTCCTGCCCGGCGCCGCGACGCCGTGGGCGGCGCTCGCGCACCTGGACGAGCACGGTACGCACATCGAGGGCGTCGACGAGGTGCGGGCCTGGCTTCAGGCCCTGATGGACGAGGCGATCGACCACCTCGACGGCACCCACTTCGACCTCGCCGAGCGGGTGCGCCGCGTCGAGTCGTGCATCGCCCCGCCGGGAAGCGCCGCCGCGCCGTACTACACCCAGCCGTCCGAGGACTTCAGCCGCCCCGGCCGGACCTGGCTGCCGACGATGGGCCGCGACCGGTTCCCGGTCTACAACCTCGTGTCGACCTGGTACCACGAGGGTGTCCCCGGCCACCACCTCCAGCTCGCCCAGTGGGCGCACATCGCCGGCGACCTGTCCCGCTACCAGGCCACCGTCGGAGTGGTCAGCGCCAACGCCGAGGGCTGGGCGCTGTACGCGGAACGCCTCATGGACGAACTGGGCTTCCTCACCGACGCCGAGCGCCGCCTGGGCTACCTCGACGCGCAGATGATGCGCGCCGCGCGGGTGATCGTCGACATCGGCATGCACCTGGAACTGGAGATCCCGGCCGACGCGCCGTTCCATCCCGGCGAGCGCTGGACCCCGGACCTGGCGCAGGAGTTCTTCGGTGCGAGCAGCAGCCTCCCCGACGCCTTCGTGGACAGCGAGTTGACCCGCTACCTGACCATGCCCGGCCAGGCGATCGGCTACAAGCTCGGCGAACGCGCGTGGTTGTCGGGCCGGGAGAACGCCCGACGGGCGCAGGGCGCGGCGTTCGACCTGAAGGCGTGGCACATGAGCGCGCTGTCGCAGGGGTCGCTGGGTCTGGACGATTTGACCGACGAACTCTCCGCGATTCCCGCGCCGTAGGCCGGACCCGCCCGCGGTTCCCGACCGGATCGGCTGTACCGGTCGGGATCCGCGGTGGGCGGGCCATACGGTGGGCGGGCCGTGCGGTGCGACGGGCTACGCGGCGACGAGCGGGAGGGTGTGCAGGCCGCGCAGGATGTTGTGGACCCGTCGCGTGGGCGCCCGGTCGGGCGCGGCGGCGAGGGTGTGGAAGCGGCCGCCCAGGGCGGTGAGCACCGCGTCGAGTTCGAGGACGGCCAGGTGGTTGCCGGCGCACTGGTGCACGCCGAGGCCGAGCGCGAGGTGGTCGCGGCTGTCGGGGCGGGTGATGTCGAACGTGTCGGCGCTCGGGCCCCATTTGGCGCGGTCGCGGCCCGCCGAGCCGTAGAGCAGGAGGAGTTGTTCGCCGGCCGCCACGACGGTATCGCCGATCCGGATGTCGCGGGTGGCGCGGCGGCCGAACCACTGGATCGGGGCCTCCATCCGCAGCGCCTCGGCGAAGACCGCGTCGCCCGGGACGGCGCGCTCGCGGATCAGGCGCCACTGCGCGGGGTGTTCGGCCAGCAGGTGCAGCGCGGTGGTGACGGCGTGGATGGTGGTGTCCATGCCCGCGACGGTGTAGGAGAGCATCAGCGGGACGGCCTGGGATTCGTCGATGTCGCCCCGGTCGGCTGCGGCGTGGATCGCGCCGAGCCAACTGTCCGGCGCCACCCGCCCCCGTGCGGCGAAGCGGTCGAGGTAGGCGAACATCTCCTCGGCGCGCGGAAACGCGGCCCGGGTGCGCGCGGTGTCGGGGCCGAAGGTGTCGAACGTCGCGTCGGCGAGGTCGAGCAGCCGGGCGCGGTCCCGGTCGGGTAAGCCCATCAGGCGCATGACCGTGCCGGAGACGAACGGCGCGGCCAGGTCGGCCACGCCGTCGAAGACCTCGCCGCGCGGGAGTGCGTCGACCAGTGCGCGGGCGTGCGCGTACATGTCGGCGGTGAGGGATTTCAGCGCCCTGGGGGCGAGTTGGCGCGAGAGCACCCGGCGCAGGCGCGCGTGGGCGGCGCCGTCGGTGCCCACCACGGTGTCGGTCAGGACCCGCTCGTTGACCTGCTCGGTCAGGGCCAGGGCCCGTTCGCTGGAGTAGCCGATCGGATCGCGCAGCGCGTCGGCGACGGCCGCGTGGCGCGGCAGGGCCCAGACGGCGTGCGCGTCGAGCCGTACGGCGGGGCCGAGTTCGCGCAGCCGGGCGTAGGTCGGATAGGGGTCGGCGAGGACGGCGTCGTCGAAGAGATCGATTCCGGAGGAGACGTGCACGATGGCCCCTTTCGTCGCGAGGCCGGAGCCCGCGTGTGGTGCGACCGCCGCCGACGGTGATCGGAAGGCAGGGCGGCCATGATCGGCCGAGCCCGGACCCCGGTCAAGGGCGCACGGACGCACGAACGGCGCAGCCGGGCGCCCCATGCGGACCCGGCCCCTCCGGGGGGTCCGGGACCGCGGGGGCGCCCGGCTGCTTCGGTGCCGCCGATCGGCGCGACGCCGCCTTGCGGCGGCGGGAGTTCGGGTGGGGCGAGCCGGCGGGCCCGGCCGGGAAAGGAGGTTCGGGCGGGCCCGTCGGTGGGGGTCAGGAGCCCATGGTCGGCAGGTACCGCGGGGCGCGCCAGGCGTGGAGGTGGTGTTCGATCGAGGCGCCCAGGGACAGGAGTTCGCCGTCGCGCAGGTTGCCGGTCATCAGGAGCAGGCCGATCGGGAGTTCGCCGACGGAGCCCGCCGGTACCGACATCGACGGGTATCCGGACACGGCGGCGGGAGTCGAGGACGGGATCACATCGTTGTCGCCGCGCGCACAATCGGTGGTCCAGGCGGGCGGGTTGGTCGGCGAGGCGATGGCGTCGAGCCGTTCGGCGGCCAGCGTCTCGTCGATCGAGCGGCGGGCCAGGTCCGTCAACTCGGCGCGCATCGCCCGGTATCGCGGGTCGGTGGTGGGCGGCGCGACCAGGGCCTGTTCGAACAGCTCCTGGCCGGCGAAGCAGGTCTGCTCGGCCGGGTGGGTGCGGTTGAACTCGATCAGCGCGGCGAGATCGCGCGGGCCCTCGCGGGTGGCCAGGTAGGCGTCGATGTCGCGGTGGAACTCGCTGAGCAGCGCCGGGAATTCCAGTTCGCCGATGCGCTCCTGGTAGGGGAGCTTCACCTCGACCACCTCGGCGCCCGCCGCGCGCAGGCGCCCCGCGGTGCGGGTCATCAGCGCGTCCACGTCCGGGCCGAGCGTGGGCAGGCGCCACAGCCCGATGCGCTTGCCGCGCAGCCCGTCGGGGCGGGCGGAGGCGGCGGTGAGGTCGAGCGGGTCGCCCGGGCGCGGTACCGGGCCCTCGGCGAGCACCGCCAGGGTCAGCGCGGCGTCGGTGACGTTGCGGGCCATGGGTCCGGCGGTGTCCTGCTCGGCGGAGATCGGCACCACGCCGGACTGGCTGACCACGCCCAGGCTGGGTTTGACGCCGACCACGCCGTTCGCCCCGGAGGGGCACACGATCGAGCCGTCGGTCTCGGTGCCGATCGCCACCTGCGACAACGACGCGGCGAGCGCGGCGCCGGAACCGGCCGACGAGCCGCAGGGGTTGCGGTCCAGGACGAACGGGTTGCGGGTCTGGCCGCCCACCGCCGACCAGCCGGAAGTGGGCCTGGCGCCACGGAAGTTGGCCCATTCGGACAGGTTGGTCTTGCCCAGGATCACCGCCCCCGCCGCGCGCAGCCGGCTCACCAGGACCGCGTCGGCGTCGGGCGGGCTGCCGGCCAGTGCCGTCGAGCCGGCGGTGGTCGGCAGGTCGCGGGTGTTCACGTTGTCCTTGAGCAGGACGGGGATACCGTCGAGCGGACCCCGGCTCTGCCCGCGCCGATGCCGGGCGTCACTGGCGGCGGCCTGGCGCAGCGCGGTCGGGTCGGTGCGCAACACCGCCTTGATCGTGGGATCGACGGTCTTGATCCGCCACAGGTAGGCGCCGGTGAGCGCGGTCGAGGTCAACGATCCGCGCGCCATGCGGGTTTGTAATTCCGGGATGGTCACGGTGTCGAGATCGATGCCCAACCTCGGCGGCGCGCCCGCGGCCGACGGTGTGCCGTCCGGGCCGGCGGCGGCGTCCGCGTGGGCACCCGGAGCGCCGGCGAACAGGCAGCCGGCGACCAGGGCGGTGACCAGTGGGGTGACTCGTCTCTTCGTCATGGGAAAGACCATGGGAGCCATCGCACTACACGGCCGATGTCCGACACAAGCACCGCCGGTGTCGCCGGGACGAGGTCGTCGGGGGGATTTGGTGGTGCTTCGAGAGGATTGGCTCCGGGGGCGGGGGGACGAATGGGGCCGATGGGAGCCCTGCGGCAAACATCGGCAAGTGGGTGCGGGGCCGTTAGGGTGTCGCCCGTGATCACACAGCGATGGACATGGGGCGGCGATACGAGCGTCGCCAGGATCGGCTACGGGGCGATGCGGTTGACCGGGTGGCCGCAGGGCGAACCACTCGCCAGGGACACGGCGTTGGCCATTTTGCGGCGGGCCGTGGAACTGGGCGTGAACCACATCGACACTTCCAACTACTACGCGCGCGACGGGATCTCGGCCAACGAGCTGATCCGGGAGGCGCTGCACCCCTACCCCGACGACCTGGTGATCGTGACCAAGGTGGGCGCGCTGGTCGAAGGCGCGGACGTGGCGCGGCCGGCGGCGGACAAGACCGGACTCACGCCGGACAACCTGCGCCGCGGCGTCGAGGCGAACCTGCGCTCGCTCGGCGTGGACCGCCTGGACGTGGTGAACCTGCGGATGGGCGACCTCGACCGGAGCCTGACCCCCCTGGCCGGGCCCCTGGAAACCCTGCTCGCGCTGCGCGAGGAGGGCCTGATCCGGCACCTGGGCATCTCCAACGTCACCGCCGCCGAGTTCGCCCAGGCCCGGACGATCGCGCCGATCGTGTGCGTCCAGAACCTGTACAACCTGTCCCGGCGCGAGGACGACGCACTGGTCGACGCCTGCGCGGCGGCCGGCATCGCCTACGTCCCGTACTTCCCCGTCGGCGGCTTCCAACCACTGGCGGCCGCCCGCCTGGACGCGGTGGCCGCGCGCCACGGGGCGAGCGTGTCGCAGGTGGCGCTCGCATGGCTGTTGGCCCGCTCGCCCAACATCCTGCTCATCCCCGGGACCGGCTCGCTCGCCCACCTGGAGGAGAACATCGCCGCCGGCGCACTGCGGCTGACCGAACAGGACCTGGCCGAACTGGGTTGAGCCGGCCCCGGGTCGAGGACGGCGCGGCGGCGGCTACGGGTCGGAGCGGGTCAGCGCGTACAGCACGACGTCGACCCGGCCGCCGTGCAGGCGGCCGGCGTTGCGCAGGATGCCCTCCCGGTGCAGGCCCGCCCTGACGGCCGTCTTGCGCGCGGGGATGTTCCCGACGGCGGCCCGCAGTTCGAGGCGTTCGAAGCCCTGCTCGATCAGCAGCCAGTGCCCGAGCTCGCGGGTGGCCCGGGCGGCGATCCCACGTCCGCGAGCCCACGGGGCGACCCAATGGCGCACCTCGGTGACCAGGTCGTCCCAGTCGGTGCGGCGCAGCCCGATCGCGCCGAGCAGTCGGTCGTCGGCCGGGTCCGCGATCACGAAGTGGATGCCGTCGCCCGACTCGCGCCGGGTGTGCGCCGTCTTCGTGCACCAGTCGACGGCCGCCTGTGGCGAGTACGGGCGCGGCAGCGGTATCCAGCGTTGGATCACCTCGTCCGCACAGGCGGTTCGGGTGTCCTCGACATCGCCGGCGGTGAACGGTCGCAGAGTGATCGGGCCCGCGGGCAGGACCCGTTCGGGAAAGACGTCGCTCACGGACAGGATTCGCCCCCTCGTCTCGAGTCGCACGATTGTGTCGCCCCGACCGGGCACGGCGTAAGGGTCCCGCGCGGAATTCACCCGCTGCGCCCAATTCCCAGTCCCCGCCGGAGCGGCGCGGATGACAGTGTTGCTCCGTGCGGGGGACGCCGGCGTCCGGGAAGGCCGGACGCGCGTTCGCGGTTCACCGAGACGCGGAACGGCGGATCCTCCGCACGGCCCGAGCAAGGAGACGGCGGCATGCCACACGTACGGTTGAACGGCGCGGATCTGTACTACGAGGTCACGGGCGAGGGCGACCCGCTCGTCCTGGTCCACGGCTCCTGGACCGACCACACCGGCTGGGGGCCGATCCTCCCGGCGCTCGCCGCCTCCTACCGCGTGCTCGTGTACGACCGCCGGGGCCACAGCCGCAGTACCGGCGGGACCGGACCGGGCAGCCGCTTCCAGGACGAGGACGACCTCGCGGCGCTGCTCGAACGGCTCGACCTGGGGCCGGCGCACGTCGTCGGCAACTCCTTCGGCGCCTCCACGGCCCTCGGACTGGGCGCGCGCCGACCCGAGTTGTTCCGCAGCCTGGTCGCGCACGAGCCGCCGCTGTTCGCGACCGTGGCGAACGACCCGCAGCTGCGGCCGCTGATGCGCGTGGCCCAGGATCGGATCGACGCGGTGGTCGAGCGGCTGAGCGCGGGCGACGACCGGGGCGGGGCGCACCTGTTCGTCGAGGAGGTCGCGCTCGGGCCGGGGATGTGGGAGCGGCTGCCCGACCGGGCACGCGAGACCTTCGTCGGCAACGCGGGCACGTTCCTCGACGAGCTGAACGATCCGCACTGGGACGAAATCGACGTCACCGGGCTGTCCGCGCTCACCGTCCCCGTGCTGCTGAGCTATGGCACGACCAGCCCGCCGTGGTACGCGAAGATCGTCGGCGGCCTCGCCGAAGCGATCGCACACGCGCGGATCCGCACCCTGGACGGCGCCGGACACGTTCCCCACACGACCCACCCGGAGCTGTACGTCGCCACCGTGACGGGTTTCCTGGCCGATGTGACGGCAGGCTGACCCGCAAGCGGCCGGCCGGGCTCAGCCTCGACGGCCGAGCCCGGCGCCGAGGCCGAGATCGCGGCCGGCCTGCTCGGCGGGCACGCCCTCCGAAGCGGTGTCGATCACCTCGTCGAGCACGTCGCGAGAGCGCAGCAGATCGGTGATCATCGTGTCGATCCGCTCGCGCTCCGCGGTGAGGTTGACCAGCAGTACCGGCGTGGCTCGCTCGTTCGCACGGCCGTCGGTGTCCCGGATGCAGGGCAGCAGTTCGGCGATCTTGCGGCTGTGCAGGCCGGCGGCGTACAGGGTCTGGATGCGGATCACCCGGTCGACCGCCCACTCGCCGTACTCCCGTTGGCCGCCGGGGGTGCGTTCGGCGCGCAGCAGGCCCTGGGCCTCGTAATAGCGCAGGGAGCGCTCGCTCACCCCGCTGCGCCGGGCCAGTTCGCCGATCCGCATGTCCGCACCTCGCCGTGAACGACCGCTTGAACCTGACACTGATGTCAACTCCTACTCTGCCGGCACGACGAACACAGCGTCCACGCAGGAGGAGGAGACGACGATGGGTGATCCGACCGGCAGGGTGGCACTGGTGACCGGCGGCAGCCGAGGCATCGGCGCGGCGATCGCGAAGCGGTTGGCGGGCGAGGGGGCGGCGGTCGCGGTGACCTACGTCGACGCGGCCGACCGGGCGCGCGCGGTGGTCGAGGAGATCGAGGCGGCCGGCGGGCGGGCCGTGGCCGTACGGGCGGACCTGACCGAGCCCGACGCCGCGGCCGAGGCGGTCGAGCGCACGGTCGCGGAACTGGGTCGCATCGACATCCTGGTGAACAACGCGGGCTTCCTCACCTACGGCCCGCTCACCGAGGTCTCCGACACGGAACTGGACCGGGTGCTCGCGGTGGACATCCGGTCCGTGTTCACCGCGGCGCGGGCCGCGGCCCGGTACATGGGCGAGGGCGGGCGGATCATCGGCATCGGATCGTGCTTCAACGGGCGGGTGCCCGGGGCGAACTTCGTGCTCCAGGCGACGGCGAAGTCGGCGCTGCTCGGGCTGACCAAGGGCCTGGCCCGGGAGTTGGGTCCGCGCGGGATCACGGCCACCCTCGTGGACCCGGGCCCGATCGACACCGACATGAACCCCGCCGACGGCGACAGCGCCGACTTCCAACGATCCCTCACCGCCCTCGGCCGCTACGGCCAAGCCGAGGACATCGCCGCCGCGGTGGCCTATCTGGCGGGCCCGGGTGGTCGATACATCACCGGCACCACCCTCGCGGTGGACGGCGGATACACCACCTGAGGCCGCGTCGTTCCCGTCCGCGAGACAACGGGGGCGGACGGGGACGCGTCGCCCGGCCGGGGCCCGACCGGGCTCCGGCCGGATGAACGGCCCACACGGCGTGGGTACTTCCGCCGTGCGGGCCGCTCGGGTCGGGCGCGGTCAGCGCCACGGGTCCTTCGGGTTCCAGATCAGCGGCGGCGTGTTGGTGAGAATGCGCCGGATGACGGCCATCATGGTGGTCACCTCCTCTTCGAAGCGGACGAACCGGTAGGGGACTTGGTGGTGCGGCTCAGGGTGAACGGGCGCGGCGCGGCGGCGTTGGTCACGACCGGCCGCGCCGCACCGCCGACGACGCTCAGGCGGGCGTCGTCGGCCAGCGCCGCCACCGTGTCGGTGGCCATGGTCTGGGCGATGACGGCGCCGCCGCACACGAACGGGCCCGTGCTGAAGGGCAGATACGGGCCGCACGCCTGCGGTCGGGCCCAGCGTTCGGGCCGGAAGAGATCGGGCCGACTCCAGCGCCGTTCGTCGTGATGCAGGAGGTAGGGGCTGACCGACAGGATCGTGCCGGGCGGCAGCGCCACGCCACCGAACTCGACGGCGTGCGGCGTCGGGCGGCCCACCATCCATACGAACGGACGATGCCGCGCGGCCTCGCGCACGATCCACTCGGCGGGCCACGGCCACGGCTCGCCCGGCACGCCGTGCAGACCGGCCAGCAGCACGCTCCAGGCCACGGCGTAGCCGACGTTGCCCACGATCGACCGGTACAGCAGCAGGTACAGCTCGGCCACGACCGGGTCCGGCGTCTCCTCGGGACAACCGCCGATGACGGCGTCGAGCAGATCGCGCGGCTCGCCCGGATCGACGCCGCGTGCCCGGCGTCGCGCGATGTCTCGGGTCAGCGCCGCGAACAGCCTCGGGCGCAGCAGCTCCGTGCGTACCCGGCCGCGAATGGTGGGTGAGCGGATCAGCAGACCGGCGCCGACGGATCGCGCCAGCAGGAGCCGCAGTTCGGGGGGCGACGTCGGATGCAGCAGCAGGTCCGCCAGACATCGATACACCAGCGCGGGGCCGGCCTCGGGCCATCGTGCGCTCGTGGGGAGTTCGGCCACCGCCTCGGCCAAGTTCCGGCGATACTCGGGTAATCGCGGTCGGATGGTGTTGCGTATCGTGTGGCCGAGCGCGATCTGGGCCGATCGCGAGGGCAACAGGTCGCCATAGAAGGTGGACAGCCCTCCGTTGAATTCCGGATCGCGCAGCACCACCAGGGCCAGGTCCGAGTCGCCCACGCACCAACCGCCCCAGGGCAGTGGGAAGACATCCGTGGCACGAGCGCGGGACAGGCCGTCGAGAAATCCCAACGGATCCCGGTGGAACTGACGCAGATCTCCCCTACCCATCGAGCGGTCTCCCCCTCCGGCAGGCGGCTGTCGGCCACGGCGGACGCACACGCCCGCCCGCCCCGCGACAGGACCGGCGACCTCACGTCAGTATCGGCCGCCCCCGGCTGCCGAACAAGGCGGCAATCCAGCCGAATCGCCCCCCGCGACACTAGGTTCGACGACGTCGGCGACCACGCAGCTGACGTTGTCGGGGCTGCCGCAGTCGTTGGCGAGGGCGACGAGTTCGCGGACGGCGCGGCCGGGGTCGGGGGTCTCGGCGAGCACGCGGTGGATCTCCTCGGGCGGCACGACCGTCGACAGGCCGTCGGAGCAGAGCAGGTATCGATCACCCCGGCGAGCGTCCCGCAGCCGCAGGTCGGGGGTGGCGTCGCTGCCATGGCCCAGGGCCTTGAGCAGCAGTGATCGCTGGGGGTGGGAGGCACCCTCCTCCGGGGTGATGCGACCCTCATCGACCATCGACTGCACGATGGTGTGGTCCTGCGTGACCTGGAACAGCCTCCCGCCGCGCCGGAGGGCGCGGCGCGGCACGTCGGCGGGGTGAGCGGTCGCGTTCCCGGGGGCGGGGAGGGCCGACGTGTGGGGCGGTGTCGGCCGTGGCGTCCGGGTGAAACGGTGGGGTGTGTCCGGGGATTCGGCGGGACGCGGAGGCGGATCGCGCGGAGACTGGGTGCGGCCGGGCGTACGCGCGGCATGCCGGACAGCAGGAGGTGCCCCATGCGGGTGACGTTGGCGACGTGGAACCTCGAGAACCTGTTCCTGCCGGGGGAACAGGACGGCCCGAAGACGCAAGCCGAGTTCGACGCGAAGCTGGATTCGCTCGCGGCCACGATCGATCGGCTGAACCCGGACCTGCTCGGGGTACAGGAGGTCGGCAACCCGGACGCGCTGCACGACCTGGTCGGCCGCCTGGACGGGACGTGGCACACCGAGTTGTCCGCGCACCCGGACGGCCGGCGGATCCGGGTGGGGTTCCTCAGCCGACACCCGCTCACGGTGACCGCCGATGTCACCGCCTTCCCCAGCCAGTTCACCCCGCTGCAGACCGCGGACACCGGCGCGCCGCTGAACGCGATGGGCCGCGGCGGGCTCGCGGTCACCCTGGAACCGGTGCTCGGTCGGACCCTGCACGCGGCGGTGTGCCACCTGAAGTCGAAGCTGCTGACCTATCCGGGCAATCGGCACAGCCCGAAGAACGAGGGCGAACGTGCCCGCTACGCCGCGTACGCGCTGTGGCGGCGTGGCGCCGAGGCGACCACGATGCGTGCCCTGGCGGACGAACTCCTCGGTGGCGACGGTCGCACCCGCGACGTGATCGTGATGGGCGACCTCAACGACACCCCGCTCGCCGCGACCACGCAGATCCTGTACGGCCCGCCCGGCTCGCAGATCGGCACCGGCGGATTCGAGCATCCGGACAAGGCCGACGCGGCGCGGTTGTGGAACCTCGGCCTGAAGATCCCCGTGGAGCAGCGGGTCTCCCGTGTCTTCGAGGGCCAGGGCGAACTGATCGACCACCTCCTGGTCAGCCACCAACTGCTGCAACGCCTCGAGGAGGTGTTCACCGGCGCCGACGGCCCGCTGCCGTCGATCAACGCGCAGCCCGTCGAACGCCAGGGCGCGGCCGGCTCCGACCACGCCCCGGTGGCCGCGCATCTGACCTTCTGAAGCCCCGGCGCCGCAGCGCCGCGAGATCGACCCGTCGCGGGCCGGCGGCATCGAACGCCGGCCTCGGGGCAGGCGCGAGGAGACGGACACAGAAGGGTCTCTTCGCGATGAGGACAACGACGACCGGACTACGAAACACCGCCGTGGGACGTTCCGCGGCGGGCGGTACCGCGGTGGCCGCGGCAGGGCGCGCGGGATTCGTGGCGCGAGGCGTGGTGTACCTCCTGGTCGGCGTCCTGGCCCTGCGGATCGCCGTCGGCGATTCCGGCCGGCAGGCCGATCGGGGCGGTGCGGTGCAGGAGTTGGCCAGGCAGCCGTTCGGCGGCTTCCTGGTGTGGGCACTGGGGATCGGCCTGGCCTGCATGGCGTTGTGGCGGCTGTCCGAGGCGGTGTTCGGTGCGGCGGGGCCCGGCGGGCGCGACGCCTCCACGCGGCTCGCTTCGCTGGCCCGATTCGGGTTCTACGCGTTCGTCGCCGCCTCGGTGATCGCGTTGGCTGCCGGGCGCAAGAACGGCTCCGGCGGCTCGGGCGGCTCCGAGGAGGGGGCCTCCGACAAGCAGTCCAAGGGCGCCACCGCCGAGGCGCTGGATCTGCCCGCCGGCCGCTGGCTGGTGGCCGCGGCGGGCCTCGTGGTGGTCGTCGCCGGGGTCTGGATCGCGGTACGGGCACTGCTGCGCAAGTATCGCGACCACCTCGAACTCGGGCGCATGTCGACCCGCACCGAGCGGGTGGTCGACACGCTCGGCGTCGCCGGCGGGGTCAGCCGAGGCGCCGTGTTCACCGCGGCCGGGGTGTTCGTCCTGGTCGCGGCGGCCAAGTACGACCCGGACAAGGCCAAGGGCCTCGACGACACGCTGCGCACCTTCGCCGACACGGCGGCGGGTCCGCCGCTGCTCGGGGTGGTCGCGGTCGGGCTGATGTTGTTCGGGGTGTTCTCGTTCGCCATGGCACGGTGGCGAAAGGTGTGACATGTCGGGTGCTCCCGGGCCTCGAGTCCCGGGAACGGCGTCGGCGGCCGGAACGTTTTTGCCCGGTCGCGGCAGTGACCCCGAGCCGTCCCCCTCGTCGCCGAACCCGGGAGCGCCATGCCCGACACCTCGTGCGCCCCGTCCACCGTCCGCCACCCGCTCGGCGGCGCCGACGACGGCGCCGGTCTCTTGTAGGAGTCTACGGAGGGCCGGTCCCGGACCCCGGGCGATTTCGGGTCTTCGACCGCTAACCGGGCCCACCGGAGGTGCTGTGTACTCCTCACACAGGTATCCGGACAGTGGAGGCTCCCCGATGGTCGTGCCGACCGCACCCGCGCGCAGCCCGCAGGACCTCGACGAGGCGATCACCGGCGGGATCGGCGACAGCCCGCCGCGGCCGGACGGCACGCTCAAGGTGCGCGGGGAGTTCGCCTACTCCTCCGATCTGTGGGCGGAGGACATGCTGTGGGGCGCCACGCTGCGCAGCCCGCACCCCTATGCGCGGATCGTCTCGATCGACATCGGCCCGGCACTCGCTCATCCGGGCGTGTACGCGGTGCTGACCCACGAGGACGTGCCCGGCGAGAACGTCTACGGCCTCAAGGTCGCCGACACGCCGGCGCTCGCCGAGGACGTCGTGCGCTACCAGGGCGAGCCGATCGCGCTGGTGGCCGCCGACCACCCGGAGACGGCGCGGCGCGCGCTGGAGAAGATCGTGGTCGACTACGAGGTGTTCGAGCCGATCACCGACCCCGAACGGGCCGCGCACGACGACACGTTGCCCAACCTGCACCCCGGCGGCAACGTGGTGCGCCACCAGCCGATCACCCGGGGCGACCCGAACGCCCGGGCCGACGTCGTGGTGTCCGACGTGTACACCGTGGGCATGCAGGACCAGGCCTTCCTCGGACCCGAATCCGGCCTGGCCGTCCCGGACGGGGACGGCGGCGTCGACCTGTTCCTGGCCACGCAGTGGTTGCACGTGGACCAGCGGCAGACCGCGCGGGCGCTCGGACTCCCGTTGGAGAAGGTGCGGTTCACCATGTCCGGGGTCGGCGGCGCCTTCGGGGGCCGCGAGGACCTGTCCATGCAGATCCACTGCTGCATGCTGGCGCTGCGCACCGGCCGCCCGGTGAAGATGGTCTACAACCGCGAGGAGTCCTTCTTCGGCCACGTGCACCGGCACCCGGCCAAGATGTACTACGAGCACGGCGCGACCAGGGACGGCAGGCTCGTCTACGTCAAGGCGCGGATGTACTTCGACGGCGGCGCGTACGCCTCCAAGACCCCGGTCGTGGTCAGCAACGCCACCTCGCTCGGCGTCGGGCCGTACGAGGTACCCAACGTCGTGATCGAGGGGTGGGGGCTGTACACCAACAACCCGCCGTGCGGCGCGATGCGCGGCCTCGGCGCGGTACAGCCCGCCTTCGCCTACGAGTCGCAGATGGACAAGCTCGCGAAGGCGTTGGGCATGGACCCGGTGCGGCTGCGCCGGCTCAACGCGATCGCCGAGGGCTCGACCATGCCCACCGGGCAGGTACTGGACTACCCGGCCCCGGTCGCCGAGTTGTTGGAACGCCTGGAACGCCTGCCCCTGCCGCCGGAGCACCGCGCCGGGCCGGTGGACGTACGGGAGTTGCCGGGCGGCGGATCCAACACCACACACGGCGAGGGCGTCGTGCGCGGCGTCGGCTACAGCGTGATCATCAAGAACATCTCCTACGCGGAGGGCGCCGACGACTACTCCACGGCGCGGGTGCGCCTTGAGGTGGTCGGCGGCGTCCCGATCGCGATGGTGCACACCGCGGCGGCCGAGGTCGGCCAGGGCCTGGTCACCGTGCAGCAGCAGATCGCGCGCAGCGAACTCGGCGTGGAGCGGGTGAACATCCACCCCAACGACACCGACGTCGGCGACGCGGGGTCCAGCTCGGCGTCCCGGCAGACCTACATCACCGGCGGCGCGGTCCGGGACGCGTGTCGGGCGGTACGCGAGGTGCTCTTCGCGCGCGTCGCCCTGCGGTTCGGCGAGGACCCCGCCGACCTGTCGCTGAGCGGCGGCAAGGTCGTCTCCGCGACCACCGGCGTCCTGGCCGATCTGGTCGACGTGCTCGGCGACGACACGATCGAGCAGACCCGGGAGTTCCACCACCGGCCGACGTGGGCGATGGACCCGGTGAGCGGGCAGAGCCCCCGGGTGCACGTGCAACACGCCTTCTCCGCACACCGGGCGGTGGTGGACGTGGACACCGAACTGGGCCTGGTCAAGGTCGTGCGCCTGGACTGCGCGCAGGACGTCGGCAGGGCGGTCAACCCGGACGCCGTCGTCGGGCAGATCCACGGCGGCTCCGCACAGGGACTCGGGCTCGCCGTGATGGAGGAGATCCTGGTGCGGGATGGCCGGGTGCGCAATCCGTCGTTCACCGACTACCTGATCCCGACCATCGTGGACATGCCGCCGATGACGGTGGACGTGATCGAGCGGGCCGACCCGAACGCGCCGTACGGGGTGCGCGGTGTCGGCGAGCCGCCGACGATTTCCACCACCCCGGCGATCGTGAACGCCATCCGTGACGCGACGGGGCTGAACCTGACGCACACCCCGGTCGGGCCGGAGCACATCTGCCGCATCGAGCCGTGACGACCGCGCCGAGCCGGCGCACCCCAGTACATCCAGGTGCAGTCCGCACCTCGATTCTCCGCACCCACGAATGGAGTCACCGTGACCGCGCATGCCCAGGAAACGCCCGCCCGAGAGCGCGAACGCGCCTGGATGGACGAGGCGATCAGGCTCGCCACCACCAGCGTGAGCGGCGGCGGCGGCCCGTTCGGCGCGCTCGTCGCCAAGGCCGACAAGGTGATCGCGGTCGGGCACAACCGGGTCACCGCGACGCTGGACCCGACCGCGCACGCCGAGGTGAGCGCGATACGGGCCGCCTGCCGGGAGTTGCGCACCTTCTCGCTCGACGGCTGTGTCCTGATCACCTCGTGCGAACCGTGTCCGATGTGCCTGTCCTCCGCGCTGTGGGCGCGCGTCGACCGGATCGTCTACTGCGCCGACCGGCACGACGCCGCGGTGGCCGGATTCGACGACCGCAAGTTCTACGACCTGTTCGAGAAGAAGCCGAGGTCGATGTGGCCGACCCGGGTCGAGCAGTTGGAACTGCCCCACCGAACCGCGCCGTTCGACGCATGGCTGGCCAAATCCGACCGCGTCGACTACTGACCCGGCGCGCCGTCGCCCCGCGGCGAAGCCCGCGTCGGCGAACCGTCAGTGCCGAACCGGGTGTCGCGTCATGAAGGTCATCAGCCGATCGGTGTCCGCGTCCGTCCAGTTCGGCGGGGGCAGGGCGGCCGCCCACGCGACGGTGGGTCCGTTGCCGTAGCGGTGCCCGTGCGGGGACGTGGTGCCGAAGGAGACCGCGAGGTCCACCGTCGTCTGCCAGAACGTGACGATCGGGTACCAGCGCACCTCGCGCGTGATGTCCGGACCCAGTGGCGCGCGCAGCCACGCCGGCCGGTCGAACAGCAGATCCGGGCTCCACCACACCACGGGGTCGGACGCGTTCTGGAGGTAGACGACCCGCGGATGCTCCCACGGGCCGGGCGGCCGGCGCAGATCGTCGGCGGGGAACTGGGCGAAGCGTACGTTGCGCCCGGCGTCGTACACCGGCCGCCACACCGGAGTGCCCCGGTCGCGGTCGTCCTTGATGCGATTCCACAACCGGCTCGCGAACGGCGGCCCCTCCAGGACCACCGCGTCGGCGCCGTCGATCAGTGCGGCGGGGTCGGCGAAGACGGAATCGGTGGCGTACGCGCCCAGGGACTCGCCGCCGAGCACCAGTTTGGGCCGATCCTGCGGTGCCAGTGCCGACCACCGCTCGCGGACCGCGTGATACAGGGCCCGCTGGGCGCGTTCGGCGCGCGAGCGGTCGACCAGGAAGGAGACCCAACTCGGCAGATACGAGTACTGGATGGCGACCATCGCGGTGTCGCCGTCGTACATGTACTCCAGCGGCGCGGCCAGGTTCGGGTTGACCCAGCCGCTGCCGGTGGTGCCGTGGACGGCGAGCACCGCGCGGGTCCACGCGCCGGTGCGGTCGAGCTCGCCCACGGCCAGTGCCGCGGCGCCTCGGAAGTCGGTGTCCTCGGGGTCCTCGCCGATGTACACCCGGATCGGGGTGGTGGCGGGCCTGCCGCTGAACGCGGTGATCAGCGCCGGATCGGTGGCCTCCGAGACGAACTTGCGGCCGTTGGCCCCCAGGCTCTGCCAGGACACGAGCGAGCCCGGACCGCCGGAGCGCAGCGGCGAGTTCGGGCGCGGGAGATTGGGGTCCACGACACGGTTGACGGCCTTGGCGGTGTGGTCGACGAAGCCGATGAAGCCGCGCTCCCACACCACGTCGTGCAGGGCGGCCACGACCAGGAGGGTGATCGTGGCCAGCCCGAGCCCGTACGCCAGGGGCCGGGGCAGGTGCCGGCCGAACCACCGGATCAACGCGCGGGCCGCCAGTCGCAATCCCCGGGCGAGGACGAGCAGGAGCAGCCCGGTGCCCAGCGCGATCACCACGATCATCAGGCCGTTCCAGGGCGAGGACGGATTCAGGCCCTGGAGCGAACGCAGCCGGCGCTGGGCACGCGCCGACCACACGAGGCCCACCACCGTGCCGACGCCGGCCACGACGCAGTACATCCGCCAGGCGACGACCCGAAACCGCGCGTCGGGGCGGCGGGCGACGACCGCGCGCACCGCCGTGGCCGCGAGCACGCCGAGGGTGTAGCCGGCGATCCCGGCCAGGCCGCCGATCAGCCCCTGCCAGGGCCACGGGCGCGGCAGCAGCGAGGGGGTCAGCGACAGCCAGAAGAACACGGCCGCCCCGCACATCCCGACCAGGTCGAGCCGACGGCGCACCACCCGGCGGGACTTCGCCGGGTCCCGGCGGGGCCGGGCGAGCAACCGGCGCAGTCGCGAGGACGGTGCCGGTGGCGGGGGAGCCGCGTGGGACCCCCCACCGCCGGCAGCGGCCGGGCACGCCTCGGTCGGGGGGTCCGTCCGCCCGCCGCCGGCGTGGCTCGGCTCGTCGGCCGGCTCCGGCCCGGTCCCTGTGTCCACCATCCGACCAGCGTCCCCCGGGGGTGCGCCGGCACCCTGCTGCGACATGGGTGCCGGCGCGGACGTCACCGGTTCGGCGGTGGCGTGATCGGGTGACCCGCGGTCAGAGGGGGGCCGGCCCGGCGAGGGTCAACGCGTCCAGGCCTGGTTCCAGGTGCCGTGGCAGGCGTAGAGGCGGATCGCCGCGCCGTCGCCGGAGTTGTTGTTCCAGATGTCGGCGCACATGTTGGCGGTCTTCGTGTAGAGCGTGTTGTTGCGCAGCGCGAACTGCTGGGCGGGATTGCCGCTGCAGTAGGCGAGTTGTACGACGGTGCCGGACGCGGTGCCGCCCCAGGCCGCGTCCATGCACAGGCCCTTGGTGCGGATCGTGCCGTCGGGGCGGATGTCCCACTTCTGGTTCACGTCGCCGTTGCACGACCACAGGATCAGTGGTGTGCCGTCGGAACCGGCCGACCCGCTCAGGCACTTCCCGGAGGCCGGGTTGCGCAGGGGGCTGCCGGGGACGTCGGGCTTCGACGGCGGCATCGCCGGCCCCGGGCCGCCGATCATGGGCTTGGGCGCCTCGCTCCGCGGCTCCTGCTTGACAGGCGTCTGCTTGGGCGCGGGCGGTGCGGTGGGGCGCTGCGTCGTGGGCGGCGGATCGGCGGCGGGCGGCGTGGTCGCCGGCGGGCCGGCCTCGCCGGGTGCGCCCGGGGCGCCCGGCGATCCGTCGGCTCCGGGCAGGCCGTTCGCGCCGGGCAGCCCGTCCGCCCCGGGGGCTCCCGGTGCCCCGGGCGCGCCGGGCGATCCCGGCAGGCCGTCGGCTCCGTTCGCCCCGGGTGCGCCGCCCTTGCCCGGCGCGCCGGACTTGGCCCCCGCGGCCGAGACCGTGCGGTGGTGGGTCGCGGTGTCGCCGCTCGCGCTGCTCTGGGCCAGGGTCACCGCCAGCGTGCTGACGGTGACGATGCCGGCGGCGGAGGCGAGCGAGATCCATACCCGCCGCCCGGGCAGGAGGCCGCGCGTGGGACGGGGCGGCCGGCGGGCGTACGCCTGTGCGAACGACGGCGCGGCCCCGGCTGCCGGGGATGCCGACGAACCGCCCGGCGGGGCAGGGGTGTTGGGTTCATTGGGTGCGGACACGAACTACTCCTCCATCAGCCACGGCCATCGGCCACAAGCCATGCGTCGGCGCCGGGATCGGCCGACGAAACCCGGTCAATCGGAGCCCACCAATCGCGGCAGGTCCATGTCGTCCAGGACCATCAACTGCTGCGTGTCCGGAGCGTCGAGATCGGCCATCCGCATGGCCTGACGTTCCGTCATCTGCTGGAACACCTGCCGCGCGGTACGGCCGTTGCCGAACTGCGCGCCGCGCGGCATCGCGGTGAACAGCTCGCCGAGCGCTTCGCGCGCGGCGGTGCTGAGTTCGTAGCGGTGCCGGCCCGCGTGGTGTTCGACGATGCGCACCAGGTCGCCGGCCGAGTAGTCGTCGAACAGCAGGCTGCGGGTGAAGCGGGAGGACAGACCCGGGTTCGACGCGATGAACCGCTCCATCTCGTCCGGGTATCCGGCGACGATCACCACGACCTCGTCACGGTGGTCCTCCATGAGTTTGACGAGGGTCGCGACGGCTTCGCCGCCGAAGTCGTTCGCCACGCCGGCGGGCACGAGGGCGTACGCCTCGTCGATGAACAACACGCCGCCCCGGGCCCGGTTGAACGACTCGGTCGTCTTGGGGCCGGTGTGCCCGACGTATTCGCCGACCAGGGCGCTGCGGTCGACCTCGACGAGGTGGCCGCGCTCCAGCAGTCCGAGGGCCTTGAGCAGCCGGCCGTACAGGCGCGCGATGGTGGTCTTGCCGGTGCCCGGGTTGCCCGCGAAGACCAGGTGCCGGCTGAGCGGCGGCGCGGGCAGTCCGGCTTCCTGGCGCATGCGGACCGTCTGCATCAGCTTGACCATGCCGCCGACGTCGCGCTTGACCCCGCCGAGGCCGACGAGTTCGTCGAGTTCGGCGAGCAGGTCGTCCAGGGTCTCCGGCGGTGGCGGTGCCTCGCCGAGTTCGGCCAGGTCGACCACCGCCGGCGCGGCGGGGGCGGGGCTCGCGCCGACCGGGGCGACCCCGCCGACCGGGGCCGGTTTCGTGGGCCGGGGCGGCGCGCCGGGGGTACCCGGCGACGAGTCGGGCAGGGTCGAGGTCTCGACCCGGACGGACACGCAGTCCTGGAACACCGGGCGGGCGCCGTCGGAGTGGCCGACGTCGCGCGCGCAGTCGAAGATCCGACAACCGACGAACCTCGGCTCGGCGTCGCGGCCGATGTGCAGCGCGGGGTAGGCGCACGCCGACAGGTCGCTGTGTTCGATCAGGCCGCCCGCACCGTCGCCGAACAGGATGCCGTTCTTGCCGGTGCCGTCCACCCGGATGCCGCGCACCGTCGGTGTCGCGTCGCGCCCGAGCACCAATCCGCTGCCGGCGACGGCGAAGATGCCACCCCCGTCCATGCGCATCCGGGCGCCGGACTCGACACTGACCCCGGCGCTGCCGCTCTCGGCGATCCGGGTCGCGTACAGCGTGGCGACCGCGTCCGCCCCGATCTCGACGCCGGTGCGGCGGGATCGGCTCACCACACACTCGCGCAGTTCGGATTCGGTGGCCGAGCGCAGCCGAACCCCCGTCTCGCCGCCCTCGATCCGGGAGGCGACCATGGTCAACCCGGCCGCGTCGGCCACATGCACCCCGCACATGCCGGCGTCGGTGACGGTGAGGTCGGCGATCTCCGCCTCGGCGCCCGCGACCACCGCGAGGCCGTGTTCGTCGCTGCGGTCGAGTCGACAACCGCCGATCCGGGCCCGGGAGTTCTCGCCGAGATGGACCGCGGTGAATCCGGAGCGGGTGATCAGCGACGCGGTCATCGTCACCTCGGAGACGCCGAGCGCGACGACGCCGTTGCCGGCCGGGGCCTCGATCCGGCAGCCGTCCGCGCTCAGGCGCGCCGCGCCGCCGGTGGCGATCGCGCTGGCCTTGGCGTCGGTGATCCGGCAGTCGTTCAGGTGTACGCGGGCCTCGTGTTCGGCCTGCACGCCGCTGCGGCCCGCCGCACGGATCCGGCAGTCGACCAGGCGCAGTTCGCCGCGGTCCTCGACCAGGGCGCCGTTGCGTCCGGCGCGGTCGAGCGTGGTGTCCAGGGCGAGCAGCCGGGCGTCGCCGCGTACCCGCAGCGCCGAGCCGGAGGTGTCGCGCACCCGCAACCGGTCGGCGATCAGCACCGCGTGGTCCGACAGCGCCACGCCGATGCCGTCGATCGTCTCCAGGAGCGTGTCCTCGATCCGGGCCCGGGCATCGCCGGCCAGGACCAGCGCGCCGTGCCGGGCCCCGCGCAGCCGGCCGCGACGGATCACCAGGACGCCGCCGCCGGTCGGATCGCCGAGGTCGGCCTCCAGGGTGTCGGCGAACCCGAGCGCGGCGTTGTGGGCGGCGCCGGCCGCGCTCGTCGAACCGACCACCTCCACCCGGCCCCGGTCGAGTTCGCACCCGTCCAGGGTCAGGCCCGCCGCGTCCTCCACCCGCACCACCGGCTCCGCCGGGTCGGCGCCGCGCAGCACGAGGCCGCGGACCACGCAGTCGGGGGCGGCCACGGTCAGCGCGACGCCGTCGGGCGCGCGCACCACGACCGTGCCCGCGCCGTGCTCCGCGCGCAGCACCACCCGCCGCTCCAGGCGCAGCGTCTCCGGATACTCGCCGGGGGCGATCACGATCTCGGCGCCGACGGGCGCGCCGGCGAGCGCCGCCGTGATGGTGCGCCGGCTCCGGCGGCCCCCGGGGTCGACGTGGATTGCCGTAGTGCTCATCCGCTACCCGTTCCCGATCCCGGCAGGAGGTTGTCGGACGAGGTCCCGTCCGGTACATGACCGATCCACCGCACGGTCGCGGGGCTGAGCACCAGCAGGCCGAAGAGTTTCTCGGCCAGCTTGCCCAGCCCGCCGATGAGGAAGATGTCCGCCGGCCCCTGGCGGTGGATCAACCGGCTGCCCATCGTGTGCTGGACCAGGGCCCGCAGCGCGCCCACCGAGGCGGTGTCGAGGATCCCGCCGACCGCGGAGGCCAGACCGGCCAACGCGGCGTCGCCGCCGGTGAGTTTGATGATCGCGCCGTCGGCGCCGCGGACCCCGAAGATCGCGGACTGCGCCGCGCCGCTGACGAACCCGGCCACCGAGCCGGTGGCCAGGCCCAGGGTGAACTCGTAGGTGCCGCCGCGCCAGCGCACCGGGCGCTCGTTCGCCCCCCACTCGGTGTTGTGGCTGTCGTCGTTGGGCCGCCAACTCGGAGCCATCCCGTAGTCGATGTTCGACCAGTGCACCTTCCAGCCGCCCCGGTTGGCCGCCAGGTGCGCGGCCGCGACGGTGCCCTTGGTCATCGAGCTCAACGCGGCGCCGAACGCGGCGCGGCCGACGTCGACCACGCTCAACCCGCCGCCGGAGATCACTCGGACCATGGAGAGCACCACGAGGTTCACGGTGAAGTCGAGCAGGAACTCGTGGGTCATGTCGATGCCGATGGATTGGATCGCCCGAAGCATGAAGGGCTCCGGCACCACCTCGCCATCCTCGGACGGCCCGTAGCCCCATCGGTTGGGTTCGCGGTAGGTGCGGTTCAACGCGCGGTATTCGTTGGCGAGGCCGGTGAAGTGGGTCTCGCGACCGATGATGGCGGCGCCGTCGGCGCTGAACTCCTGGATGTAGCCGGGGATCGTGCGCTCGTTGATCACGGTGATGCCGTCGATGTCGTAGCGCCGCGCGTGCTTGTTGAAGTTGTTGATCTCCAGGAAGGTGTCGTCCGCGAGTTTGATCTTCGCCTGCGCGATGATGCCCTGGTCGGACTCCTGCCACAGGTGCCGGTTGAACCGCGTCTCGGGGTTGGGGCGGAAGTCGCGGACCCGGAACGGGCTGTCGGTGAAGAAGTCCCTGAAGAAGTTGGTGTATCTGCGCGCCGGGATCTCCTGGACGACCTGGTGGTCCAGGCTGGTGATCCGGTCGGACCACCGGGCGCCCTTCTCCCAGCCGGGGAGCGGGTTACCGTTGCGGTCGAACCAGTGCCGGACACGATCGCCGACGCCGTCGCCGAAGTTCATCACGTTGTTGTTGGCGTCCAGTTTGTTCCAGTGCCAGACCTCGTTGCCCGCGGCGTCGACACCGCGCCAACCCTGGACGCTCAGGCCCTCGCCGAGTTGTCGGTGCTCGCGGATGAGGTTGCCGGCCGCGTCGAAGTCCTGGAACGACTCGCGGTCGAAGTGCCACGGCGTGAGCTGCCGTTCGAACGCGGTGAGGCGCTTGCCGCCGATGGTGGGATCGAGCGCGTCGTGCCACCGGAACTCGCGCGAGTTGCGTCCCATGGTGCCGATGATGTCGACGCGTCCCACCCCGTCGGGCGTGGGGAAGGCGTCCATGCGGGCGACGACCATGCCGTGGTGGTCGTACCGGATCCAGTTCCCGGCGTGCGCGTCGATCAGGCCGCGGGTGTTGGCTCCCGCACCTCCGGCGCCGCCGGCGGGCCTGGGCCGGTAGTCGATGAACGTGCCGTCGGACAGGCCGGTGCGCACCACCCGCCACTCCTTGGTGCCGGGGGAGTACCAGTCGCCGTCTTCCACGTCGTCGGTGATCCGGTCCTGCCAGGTGATCTGCCGATCACCCGTGCCCGGGGTGACGGCGAAGTCGCCCTCGTGGAAGGTGCGATGGCCCCGGAGACCGTCGGCACCCTCGGTCCACGGCAGGTAGCCGGGGCGGTGCGCCACCTGTGCTCCCGCGACGTCGGGCAGCCGGACGTCGCCGACGGTGAGGGTGTCGCCGTTGTGCAGGGGCCGCACCTCGCGGACGATGTCGCCGGTGTGGGCGACGTCGATGACCGTCTTGTTGTTGGAGATGAACTGTACGCCGTGCCCCTCGGGACCGCCGCCCGCCGGCTCCTGCTTCCAGGTGCCCACGCGCAGCCGGTTGTCCTGTGCCAGCCACGGGTGCCGGGTGAGGTCGGCGGCGCGGAACTCGCCGCTGAACATGTTGCGGAAGAACACCGGGGGTCGCTGCTCGGCGAAACGTTCGAACTTGAGGAAGTCGCCGTTGTGCAGGGTCTTGCCGAGCCCGTTGATGTTGCCGTCGGCGTGCCGGGAGACCCAGTCGCGCTTGGGGATACCGTCCGCTCCCAGTTCGAGCTGGTGGTAGCGGCGCACGTCGTGCAGGCCGAATTGGAAGCGGCCGAACTTCTTCTGGGCGTGGACGATCTCGTTGGTGATCGGGTGGCGCATGGTGTCGGTCCAGCCGCGGCTGAGGCCGGTGTCCCAGTGCCGGGTGCCGGACGCGATGGCCCGGAAGTCGGCGTCGAAGCGCACCCACCTGCTGTCGGCGGCGAACCCCTGGGCCGCCGGCCGGTGGCGCAGGTCCGTCAGTACGTGCCCGCCGTCCGCGCTGAGCTGGAAGTGCCTGACCCGCACGTCGGAGCCGAACACGCTCTTGACGTCGAACCAGCTGCGGGTGCTCTCGCCCCAGTGCCGGGTGCCGTCGTGCATGAGATTGCCGTTGATGTCGAACTCGGCCCACCGACCGCGCTGATTGACCAGACTGAACGTGCCCAGCGAGGCGGACGAGTGGTGGGCGTCGAGGAAGCCGCCGTGGGGCAGGACGCGACGTTCGAACACGGTGACCTTGAGGTGGCTGATCAGGTGCACGTGGCCGGCGTCCGCCCCCTTCGGGTCGACCACGCCGCCCTCGAACCATTTCGGTCGGCCCGGAACGGGGACACGGATGCCGTGGGCGTCGGTGCGCACCAGCGACCATGTGCCCTCGCCGCCGCCCGCCGGATACGTGACCTCGAAGTGCCGATTCGGGTCGATGCCGCCCCGGGCGCCGACGATGTCGATGCGCTGGAACTCCAGGCGCCCGCCCGGGTCGAACCGCTGGAATTCGCCGGCGCGCGCACCGACGCCGCCGATCCGGTACCCGCCGCCGGGTTCCGGGGTCGCGCGCAGCTCCGGGAGGTGGTCGAGGTGGCCGCTCAGGACCCGCAGGTCGCCCGGTGTGGTGCTGAGGAACCGGGTGTGCAGGGGGTCGCCGATGCGGGCGTCGGACAGCCCGATCATGTCGAACCGGTGCACTCCCGCGCCGTCGTCCACCCGGAACACGGTGATCCCGCCTTCCTCGGTCACCGGCCGCGCGGTCACGTGGAAGTCGAGGCGGCCGGCCGGGTCGAACAGGCGGAACTCGCCGTCGGCACCGGCGACATGGAACCCGCCGCCGGGGCGGATGTGCACGGTGGTGGTCGCGATGTCGGCGAGCGTGTCGTCGACCAGGGTGTGTGCCCCGCCGGGGTGTACCCGGACGAGTTGCGACAGGTCGACGCGGTCCACGCCGGTCAGGCGCAACACCTGGAACTCGAACACGCCGGTGGCGGAGAACCCCCGAACCATGCCGGTGTCCCCGTGGATGACCCGGAGTGTGCCGTCGGGGCGCGCGACCACCGAGAATCCGAGGTTGTGGCCATCGGCGCCCTTGAGCAGGTTCAGCGGGTCGGGCGCCGCCGCCCCGGCGACCGGGGCCGGGGTGAAGACGAACTCGTGTGTCGCGGCGCCGTCGGCCCCGCGCAGGCCGATTACGTCGTAGCGGTGTGCGCCGGCCATGTCGACGACGACATGGCCGGTGCCGTCGTCGATCCGGAAACCGAGGCCCGTCCGCGTCCCCGGTCGTTCGAACCCCTCGCCGATGACCCCGGGCTGGGGTACGACGTGTGCGTTGGGGACGGCGGTGAGGTGCCCGTCGACGAGTGTGCCGATGCCGCGTTCGATGCGCACGAACCGGCCGTCGAACGCGCCGCCGCTCAGGCGGGTCGCGTCGTAGCGGTGCGCGCCGTCGAGGCCGTGCGCGGTGAACGACCCGTCGGGGTCGGTGAGGCGCAACTCGTCGCCGGCGCGGGTGACGGTGAGGTTCGTGTCGGGTACGCCGCTCTGGTCGCTCGGGTGCGGCACGGGGACGTCGGGGGTGCCCACAGGCGTGTGCACGAACCGCCCGGCCTGGGGACCGCCGGTCAGCGTGAGCGTGTTGTGGGTGTGCGCGCCGACGTTGTTCACGACGATCTTGCCGCCGGGGTGATCCACCAGGTATCCGCCGCCGTGCTGCGGCGTCACGGTGGCGACCGGCACGATCCGGCCGTCGCCGTGCACCAGTCGCGGCGCTCCGCCGGCGGCGTCGGGCAGTCGGATGAAGCCGCCGGGCGCGCCGCCGCCGGTCAGCGGCAGCGCGTCGTGCGAGAACGCCCCTCCCGGGGTGTACACCCGCACCGCGTGGGGCTGCCCGCTCGTGCCGGTGACGTGGAAGGTGTTGTCGACGATGCCCACGTGCGCGGTCGTGGCCGGCGTGCCGTCATCCGCGCGCAGGTGCGGCAGCCTGCCCGGGCCGCCGACCGGGGTGAACACGTGCAGGCCCGTACCGGCGCCGGCGGGGGTGGTGAGGGTCACCACGTCGTGGGCGCGGGCGCCGCCGGCGTCGACGTGGAACTGGCCGCCGGGGTGCTGGATCCGGAACTCGTTGCCGATCTGGCGGATGACGGTCGTGCCGGGAACCGGCCGGCCGTCGGCGTGGGCGATCAGGGGCGTGTCGACGTGCGGCGAGCGGATGTGGCCGCCGGCCAGGCCCAGGCGGTCGATGCCGGTCAGCGGCAGCGAGTTGTGCGAGAAACGACCGTCGGCGCCGAAGACGCGCACGGTCGGGCCGGTGCCGGTCGGGACGACGTGGAGCATGCCGCCCGCGTGTTCCGGCATGGTGACGGCGCCGAGTGTCCGGGTGGCGTCGGGGCCGACGAGGGTGCGGGCGCCGCCGCCGTCCGGGGTCAGTACGTGCAGCGCCAGGGGGTGGCCGTTGGAGCCGATCAGGCGCAGGCCGGTGCCCGACGGGGTACCGGTCGCCGGGTCGTGGAGCCGGAAGCCGCCGGGTGTGGGCACGACAATGCCCGCGTCGTTGAACCGCACGGGCGGCCCGCCCGCGTTCAGGATGTTGCCTTCGTCGTCGAAGTGGGCGACCCCGAGGGTGCGGTTGTCCGGATCGACATGGATCGCGACCAGGGTGTGGTCGTGTTCGCCGCCGGTGAGGGTGATGCGCCGCTCGATGCGGTCCAGCCGCCCGCTCTCGCCGGACACGTCGAAGTCCCAGCGGCGCACCTCGACGTTCGCCACGACCTGCCGCTCGACCCGCACGATGTCGTTCCCGGCCGGGCCGGTCACGCGCGAGGGGGTCAGGTGCGCCGCGTCCGCGCCGCCGGTGATCCGGATGCCCTCGATGCCGCCGCCGTCGCCGACGCGGTACTCCAGGCGTGTGCCGGACAGCCCCGGGATGTCGACCACCCGCTGTCCGGGGCCGGCGACGGTCGGCACGGTCGACCCGGTGGTGGTGACGTGCGGGAGCTGCGGGGTGGGCAGCGTGGTCAGTTCGACGGCCTGCCCGGGGACGGGGCCGGTGACGTGGGTGTCGATGATCTGGTCGTCGAGGAGGCGATGGTTGTTCGCCGCGCTCAGCTCGTAGTCCCAGCGCTGGGTGCCGCCGTCGCCGAGGTTGCGCTCGATCCGCAGCACTTCCCGGTCGCCGACGGTGATGTGGTTCGCGGAGATGTCGGTACGACCGCCGGGATCGACGTGGATGTCGACGGTGCGGCCGGCCTGCGTGCTCGGCAGGACCCGTACCTCGATGCCGTTCAGGCCGGGGATGGTGCGGAACGTGTGCGCGAAGTCGTAGCTCGCGCCCCGCATCATGAACACGTCGAGGTTGTGCGTCGCCCCGTTCGCCGGGACGAAGTGCGCGCCGCCGGTGAGGCCGCCGGACACGGTCGGCACACCCGGCAGGCCGCCAGGCGTGCTGTGCACCACTGGGCCCGACGCCGGGCCGCCGAGGACCACGCGGCTGCCGTTGAGGTCGATGTGCGTGCCGGTGCCGCCCAGGCCCTGGACACCCTTGACGTCGACCCCGCTCGCGCCGGGCCCCACCAGGGAGGTCTCGCCGTCGGCACCGGTACGCAGCCCGCCGAGGTGGGGCGTGTTCACATCGGCCACGTGGATCGGCGCGCCGGTGTGGGCGGTCGCCGGCTGGGCGATCGCGGGCAGGCCGCCGACGTTGGGCGTCGCGACGTGTCCGAGGGCGCCGACGCCGGTCACCGAGGGGACCGTGACGTGGCCGGTGTTCGGCATCGCGCCGGCGTTCGGCGTCTGGATGTGCGAGGTGAGCGGGAGGGCGCCGACGCCCGCCACGTCGACGTGCGGCAGGGCCGGCGTGGTGACGTCCGGCATGGCGACGTGGCCCGGTTGCGGCAGGGCGACGGTGCCGAGGCCGTCGAGTCCGGTGTGCGTGTTCGCCCCGGACGTGGGCAGGTCGTGCACCAGCGCGCTCGATCCGGGCAGGCCGAGTTGGATCTTGCCGGCCACGCCGGCGCCGACGGTGTCCAGGTTCGGGATGCTGATGTGTCCCACGGCGGCCGGCAGCGCGTTGATCCCGGTGTTGCCCAGGCCGGTGATCCCGTGCGGGACGGTGAGGTTGCCGGTGAGGTGGGTCAAGCCCAACCCGGTGAACGAGAACGAGGGGATGTCGGCGATCCTGGCGCCGATTCCGGGAAGGTGCGTGAGCGCGTTCAGCCCGCCCATGTCGTGTACGAAGTTGCCCAGGCCGGGGAAATTGCCGGCGTGGAAGCCGGTGCCGAACGTGTTCAGGGACGGCAGGTTGATCACGTCGAAGTGGCCGAAGCCGTTGGTGAACTTCGTGGACAGCGGCGGCATGTCGAACGCGCCGCCGAGCGGGCCCGAGTGCACCGAATCGAACGAACCCAGGTGCATGTTGGGCAGCTTGATCAGCTCACCGCCGTGCCCGAACGCGTTGAATCCGGCGTTGGCGGCGGCGGAGATCTTGGAGCCCGCGCCGATGAACTTGCCGTCGAGGAACGCGCCGTAGCGGTACATGCCGAAGACGCCGCGGTCGATGAAGCCGATCCGGAAGGCGAGCCCGAGGCCGTTGGGCATCTCGTCTGCGGCCACCGGCAGGAACAGCCGCAGCCCCTTGAAGCCGCTCAGGCCGTGCGCGATGGAGGTGCCCAGGTTCTTGAACGTGTTGAGTGTGGTCGCCACCGCACGCAGTCCGAAGAACGTCTTGGCGCCGGCCAGGTTGATCACGGTGAGTTCGGCGGCGAGGGGGAAGAACTTGAGTCCGCCGCCCAGTTTCGCGAACCCGGGCCCCATGGTCAGCAGGGGACCCAGTTTCAGTCCCTGCGCGCCGCCCCTGATCCACGCGCCCGCTGCGGCCACCGCGTCGTCGATGCCCAACCCGACCCGGCCGAACAGGCCGAACGAGTTGGCGCCGCCGCCGAAGAAGTTCTTGGTACCGGTGATCCCGCGTCCGCCGATGCCCTTGATGCCGCTCCACAGCTGACCCAGGTGCAGGCCCTTGGTCGTGGGCGCGATCATGCCCAGGATGCCCAACACGAGCTGGGTGACGCTCGCCTTGCCGTGCGCGAAGTCGATCGCGGTCTTGATCAGGAGCGCGACGTTGAGGGCGATGCTGAGCAGCGCGAGCGGGCCGCCGAGGAAGATCGCGGGAATGGCCAGGATCAACGCGATCCAGCCGAGCGCCTTCCAGAACTCCTCGCACTCGTCCACGGGGGAGGCGATGGACTGGCCGGCGGCCATGATCTTACGCGCGGCGGTGTCGGCCGCGGTGGACAGGATCGACTTGGCGTCCTCCGCGGTGGTCTTGTGCGCGGCCCGCCCCTCCTTGTCGTCCTCGGACAGTGCGGCGGCGGCGGACAGCGCGGTGTCCGCGCGGTGTTGCTCGTGACGCATCACGCCGACGTAGGCGGTCAGCGCGGCGCGCACGTCCTCGTGGGCCTTCTTGAACGTGGAGATGTAGTTGCGCAGGTTCCCGTCGATGACGCCGCGCAGCGCCTCGGCGGTCTTGCCGACGAAGATCACGCTGGAGGTGTTCTTGACCTCGGTCAGACCGCTGTCGATGGTCTTGGCCAGCTCGACGAACGTCAGTTCCGCGGCGATCACACGGTCGATCCGGTCGGCGTCGCCGGGAGTCGGATCGCTGTCGAGGCCGAGCGCACTCCAGTCCCCGGGACGAGCCATCGAAGCGCCTCTCTCGCTCGATTCGTGCAACCACGGCGCTCTTTTGTACGCGCCAATGGTTCGCCGGGTTCATTCTTCCTCGCGACAATCTCGGTTGAACCCACGATGGTTGCGGCGCGTACAGAAATGGGAGCGGTTCGCGGCGCGGCCGCCCACCACGCGAGTCGGGCAAGGAACAGGAGGTCCGAATGGCGGATTTCGCCATCGACTACACCAACCTGCACGAGATCAATACCAAGCTCAGAGAACTCGCCAAGCAGGCCGATTCGGGCACCGGCGGGGCATTTCGCGAGCTGGGCGAGGCCGGCGCCGCCGAGCGCCGCGCCGCCCTGGGCACCTCCGGCCTCTCGACCTCGTTCAACAGCTTCTACCACCACTCCAAGTCCCGTACCGCCAAGGCCAAGGAGGGGCTGAACAAGCTCGCCGACAGCTTCAAGGCGGTATCCGACCTCTTCTTCGACCAGGACTCGAGGATCTCCGGTTCGGCGGGACTGATCACCACCGGCCTGGGCATCGACCAATGGCGCAACGCCAAGGCCGCGCACGACAAGTGGCTCGCGGACAAGACCAAGTGGGACGACTACCTGGCCTCGATCGGCGCCACCGAGTACTTCCGCGATCACCCGAACGAGACCATCCGACACGCATGCCACGATCCGGAGGCGCCCGCGTGGTGTGCCGCCTGGATCGCCAAGGGCGAGGACAGCGCGCCCCCCAAGCCCGGCGACGAGCCCCCCAAGCCCAGTGACAAGCCGCCGACTTCGCACCACTACGAGGACGAGCACGGCAAGATCGACGTGAGTGTCGAGTTGGACAAGGACAACAACATCGTCAAGGAGACGTCGAAGATCACCAATCCGCAGGGGCAGACCTACGAGACGACCACCACGTACAAGGGTCCCCCGGAATGGGTCGACGACGTGCCGGGCGCGGGCAAGGACGGAAAGCCGGGCCGGATCGACGTCCGCGACTACTCGATTACCACCACGTTGAGCGACGGCACCAAGAGCACGTCGGACTTCACCATCAACAAGGACGGCAGTGGCACCATGATCAGCCACTCCGGGAAGACGACCGAGCACTACATTCGCGACGGACCCAAGAGCGAGTGGAAGCGCGATCCCAAGTACGCCGACGAGGACGCCGGCAGCGACGGTACCGAAAAGGGCGGGGGCGTGCAGAAGCCGCCGCCCGGAGGCAAGCTCGACTGACGCTCGCCGCACCGTCGTTCGCGACGACCCACCCCGACTCGTTCCCGAGGAGACCCCCATGGGCGCCAACATCAAACTCACCTACTCCGAGATCACCCGGGTGTCCAACCTCCTGGACAACAGCGTCGAGCACACGCTCGTGCCCCGGATGAAGGAGGCCAAGACCGAGGTCGACAACGTGCTCACCACCAACCTCGTTCTCGTCAAGGCCAGTCCCGCGCTCCAGGCGCAGTACGAGAAGTTCAGCACGGCGCTCCAGGCCGCGACGGAGAGCATCAAGGGCTACGCGCAGCAGTTCCGGCAGATCATGCAGTCCGTTCAGGACATGGACAAGGACATCGCCGACAAGGTCAACTCCTCCCAGTAGCGGCCCGCCCGCGCGTCCCCACCCGACACCCGAACCCCCCCGGAGGACCCGATGGCCGACATCAAGGTCGATTACGACGAGATCCGCAGCGCCGCCACCCGGATGGGCACCAAGCTGAGCGACATCTCCAAAGAACTCGGCGACCTGGAGACCCAGGTCGCCACCCTGCTCCAGAACGGCCTGGTGTTCGAGAAGGCCAGCCCCGCCCTGCAGGAGGCCTACAACACCTTCAGCACGCAGATGAAGAACTCGGCGGGCAACATCGCGGCGTATGCCAAGAACTTCACCGACATCGCCGACTCGCTGGGCAGCTCCGACACCAAGCTGATGGGCGACATCAACGCCGCCGTCGCGAAGATGAAGGCGGAGGCGGCGGCGCACAAGTAGCCGCCGGCCGACCCCTCTTCGGCTGGGGCGCCAGGGCCCGTCGGCACGTTCCGGAAGTCCGCAGCGGACGGGAACGTGCCGACGGGCCCCGTGCCGCCGGTCAGCCGTCCAGGACCGTCAGCGGCACCTGGACCGCGATCGCCGCGCCCGAGTCGCCCGCGGTCCAGCCCCGGCCCGGGCCGAGCGGCGTGCGCACCTGCTCGGCCGACAGCCGGGCCCCGATCAGGTCCGCCTCGCCCAGCGTCTTGGGCCCGAGCAGCAGGCCGCGCCGCGAACGCCGGGCCATGCCGACCCAGCCCAGCGAACTCATCGACTCGGCCAACCCGGCCAACAGCAACCCCTGACCGTGGTCCCGGCCCGACGTCGCGATCCGGCGCAACACCGAGTCGGCGGCACAGGCCAGCATCAGATCGGCGTCGTCCACCACGACCACCACCGGATGCTCGCGCACCGAGGTCAACGCCTCCACCAGCACCTCCGGCTCCGGATCGGGGTCGGTGAGCACCTGCGCCAGGCCGTGCGCGGACAACTTGCGCAACTGCGAGTCACGCGGGGTCAGTACGACCAGCCGGGTGCCGCCCATCAGCAGCGACACACACATCGCAGCCAGTGCCGTGGTGCGCCCACTGCGCGGCGGCCCGGCGACCATGAACGACCCGCCGCCGTCCGCGAAGTCGTAGGTCAGCGGCGCGACCGCGTCGCCGCCCACACCCAGCAGTGCTTGGAACGGCTTGCGCAGCGACTGCGGCATGCGGTCGTGCGCCTCCTGGAAGCCGATCAGCGTCGGCATCTCGTTGACCCGGAACGGACGCCGTACGTCCGGCACGTTGCTGTCGCGCGCGGTCGCCCGCCGACCCAACTCCCGCATGGCCTCGGCCTGGTCGCTCTGGTCGTTCGCCGACGGGTCTTCTCCGTCGACGGCCGCCGCCACCGGCGCGTCGGTGATCGACGGCAACAAGGCGATCTGCGCCTCGATCGCCCCCGGCGCGAGCCAACCCCGCCCCGGCGCCACCGCCGCCGGGATGCTGTTGCGGGGCATCCCGATGAGCGTGTAGTCGCCCGGGTCGGTCTGGCGCAGCAGCAGCCGATGGTCGTTGTGCGCGGCCAGGCGCCCGCCGAGCAACAGCCGCTCCGACGTGGCGATCACATGGATCCCGGCGCCCTGGCCCTCGCGCAGGAGCCGCACGACGTCGCCGTACAACCGGCCGCCGTCGTAGTCGTCGAGCATGGTGCTCAGCGCGTCCCAGCCGTCCACCATGAGCACCAGGTGCGCGGGCCGTTGGTCCTTGCCCACCTTGCCCCGCAGTTCGGTGACGTCCGCGCAGTCGTGCCGGGCGATCAGCCGCTGTCGAAGGGTCAGTTCGGCGGTCAGCCGGTTGATCAGCCGCTCCATGCGTTCCGCGTCGTGGCGCGAGACGACCGCGCCGCAGTGCGGCAGCGCCTCCAGCACGCTCAGGCCCCCGCCGGCCGCGTCGATCGCGTAGATGTGCAGATCGGAGCACGGGATGGTGAGCGCCGCCGCGCCCGCGATGGTGCGCAGCACCTGGGTGCGGCCCGAACGTGGTGCGCCGATGACGTAGAGGTGGCCGAAGGACGCGAAGTCGATCGCGGCCAGCCGCCGGGCCTGTAGGTGCGGGATGTCGAGCAGGGCGTAGGGAACCATCGGTAGTGCGCCGGGCGCCGGTTCCGGGATGGCGGGCAGCTCGTCCAGCCGCATGCGGTCGTCCAGCGGCGGCAGCCAGGGGCTGGGCTGCGGGCGGAAGTCGGGCAACCTGTCCGCGGCTTCGCGCAGCGCGTCCACCAGGGCGCGCAGGTCGGTCGGCAGTTCCTGGGACAGCCCGGTCATCGGGTCCTCGTGCGGGTCGAAGTGCGACTCGGGTCCCGTGTCCGTGTCGTTCTCGACGTCGGCTTCGGCTTCGGAGAAGTCGAGCGGGCGGCCGAGGCGCTGCCAGCCGAGCCGGATGCCGCGTACCGGCCGGGACGCGGCGGCCTTGGCGACCGAACTCGGCAGCGCGCCGGGGCGTTCCGCGCCGACGAAGGCGGTCTGGAACGGCGTGGGCGGGCCCTCGCCGCGGCGGACCAGGGCACGTCCCGGGTTGTTCGGCGAGATGCCGGCGGCCTCGATGCCGTCGATGATGTCCTGGCTCTCCGAGCGGTCGGTCACCCGTAGGGCCATGCGCAGGTTGGTGTTGGCCTTGATCTCGTTGCTGACCGAGCCGCCGGGCCGCTGGGTGGCCAGCAGCAGATGCAGGCCCAGCGAGCGGCCGCGCTGGGCGAGGCTGATCAAACCGGGTACGAAGTCCGGCAGTTCGCGCACCAGCGTGGCGAACTCGTCGATCACCAGAAGCAGTCGGGGCAGCGGGGGCAGGCGCGGATCACGCGCGCGCTTGGCCCGGTACTCGGTGTGGTCCTTGGCCTCGACCTCGTTCAGGACCGTCTCGCGGCGGCGCAGTTCGGCATCCAGGGAGGCCAGCGCGCGTTTGACCAGGTGGCCGTCGAGGTCGGTGATCATGCCGAGGGTGTGCGGGAGTTCGGCGCATTCGCGGAACGCGCTGCCGCCCTTGTAGTCGACCAGCACGAACGTCAACTCGTCCGGACGGTTGACCGCGGCCAGCGACGCGATCATCGTCTGGAGGAGTTCCGACTTGCCCGAGCCGGTGGTGCCGCCGATCAGGCCGTGCGGGCCGTCGCGGACCAGGTCCAGGCGCAACACGCCCTCGTACCCGCTGCCCAGGACGAACGTGGTGGACGCCGGGCGGCGCGCCCAGGCCCGGAGCAGCACCTCGGCGTCCGGCGGTTCCTGGCCGATCAGCGGCAACAGCGCGACCTCGGACGGCAGTCCGGAATCGCTCTCCACGGTGACGTCGAGCACCGGCGCGAGGGCGCGCGCGACCTCCTCGCACCAGGCGGGGTCGACCAGGTCGGCCCGGATGCCCTTCACCTCCGGCACGTGTGACGCCTTCAGGTCGAGTCGGCCGCCGTTCGCCGTCACCACCGCCGTGCACTCCTCCGGCAGCAGGTGCTCGCGCTCCTCCAGGCACAGGCTGAACACGCGTACGGCCGGGCCGTTCGTCAACACGTCGATCATGCCCGGCACATCGCGCAGGCGGCGGGCGCCGTCCAGGATCACCAGCACGTCGGGCTCGCGCTGCAGGGTGGGGCCGAGCGCCGACTGCGAGGAGTCCGTGCGGGTCTGCACGTCGGCGATCAACTCGTTGACCCGGTGTGCGGTGCTCTCCGGGTCGGTGCCGAGGGCCACCACCGCGGCGCCGAGTCGGCCGGGACGCAGGTGCGGCAACCACCGGACCCACTGCCAGGCTTCGGCGTGCTCGTCCTCGGTCAGCACGACGATGCGCACGTCTCGCGGGCTGTGCAGGACGGCGGTCTGGATCACCGCCCAACTCGCGATCCGGCGCGGCAACTCCCCGGAGGCGCCGATCCCGACCACCCCGAAGGCGGTCATCTCGACCCCGAACGGCACGTCCGCGATACGCCAGTTGACGTTGCGGTAGTGGTTCTCCCGGGCCTGGTCGTCGATGCTCTTGAGGGACGCGCGGGTGAGGGTGCCCAGTCGGATGGTCAGGTGGTCGGAGTCGCGCCGCCGGCGCTGCCACAGGGCCAGGCCCGGGCCGGTCGCGGTCAGCAACAGCGCCGCCGGGTCCGGGAACGTCGAGTTGCGCAGCCCGCGTTCCTCGACGGTCGCGCGGCGCATCTCGGTTTCCAGGGCCGATCGGCGGATGCGATAGACCCGCTTCGCCTCCTGGTAGTCGCGGCGACCGGTGCGCTTTCCGGAGATCCAGTTGCCGACCGCCATCAGCGGTGTGAAGAACACGAAGACGACGAAGAACAGGCTTCGGAACAGGAACATCATCGCCAGGCCCATCAGGAGCGGGGCGATCATCATCAGGAAGGGAAACGGGCGTTTGCTGGTGTCGGTCGGCGGACCCATCATCCGGATCGACTCGGCGTCCAGGTGCGGGGCGATGCGCGGCGGCCGGTTGTACTCGATGCCGAGGCCGTCCGGGGCCGGGCGTACCGCGGCCTCGGGCTCGTCCGGCGGGCCCGGGCGCAGCAGGTGCTCGCCGAGGGACAGGTCGGCGTAGGTCGGCCAGGGGAGCGAGCCGTCGTCGAGCGGCGGCAGTTGGCCGACGGGCGGCAGCGGCGGCTGTACGGGCTGTCCGTCCGGACCCGTGGGCGGGGGCTCGGTCGAGTGGCCGCCGGGCCCGCCCTCCTGCGTGCCGGCGGGCTCCTCGGTGGACAGCGGCGTGCCGGTGATCGGATCGACGGGCGGCGGCGGGGTGAGGCTGCGCAGGCCGCAGTCGGCCTCGTCGGCGTCGTCCGGGAGGGCGACGGTGACGGAGCCGTCCGTGCCGACCGTGATCCAGGTGCCCTGTGCGGGGGCGCCGCCGCCGTCCAGGCGCAACGCGCACGCCCGATCGGTGCCGACCTCGTGCCGGCCGGGGCCGAGCCGCCACACCCGGCCCGCGCCGGGGCCCGAGACGTGCCGCACGGTGACCAGGACCGGATCGGAGCCGGGCGGTCGCCACGCCCGGGTCGCGGTCTCGGTCGGCGCGGGAGCGCCGAGACCGATCACCGCGCCGGCGCGGATGCCGCTCGCGCCCACGCGCGCGTCGGGATTGAGCCGCCGATCACCCAGGAACAGATCGGCGGCGCCCAGCACCGACCCGAGGTCGGCGACGGTCGCCGAATCGGGCACGTCCAGCAGGTGATCGGAGCGTCGGCCCTGCGGATCGGTGGTGGTGAGAGCGAGATTCACGGGCATGCAACTCTCTCGCGGGGTGGGGGAGGGGGTACGGACCCCGCCTCGCCCCGGCGGGGGTGTCCGGGGGCGAGGCGGGGCCGCGGTGGGCCTGCGCGGCGGATCTCGGCGGATCGGGCCGCGCCGTCCGGTACCGGACGGCGCGGCGTCACCGAGATCCCGCGGGACAGGCCCTCAGGCCCTGGAGCCGGGGGGGAACGGCTCGGGGGCGGGATCGGGGGTTCGGTCGGTGGGGGTGTCGGTGGGCGGATCGGGTTGGTCGGGGGTTGGTTCGGCGCGGGGACGTGCGTCGGGCCCGTCGGTTGGTTCGGCCGGGGGAGACGGGTCGGGTCTGTGGGTGGGCTCGATGATCGGGGACGGATCGCGGCCGGTCGGCGGTTCGGTGACGGGGGGTCGGCCGGGGGTGTCGGCGGGTTCCCGGCGGGGGGTTGCCTCTCGGCGGGCCGAGACGGCGGGGGAGCCGGTGGGTGTGCCGGCGGCGGGGGCGCGGAATGTGGCCGTCGCGCTCGATTCGGGTGCGGGGCGGGCCGAGGCCGGCTCCGCGGTCGAGGATCGTGCGGAGACGGCCGCGGCCATGGATTCGGCCGGTTCCCCGATGGCCACCGGCTGCGCCGCCCGCGGCTCGGCGGCGGTGGATTCGGCCCCGGCCTCCTCCTCGGCGAACCACGCGGCGTGGTCCACTCCGGAGCGGGCCACCGGCGCGGGTACCGGCGGCAGCACCGGCGGAATGGTCGGCAGTACGCGGGCCAGCGCCGCGCCGAGGGAATGGCACACGACCACCAGCGGCGTGCCGGGCAGAGCGACCCGTCCGTGTCGATCGGTGAGCAGTGTCCGGATGTGTCCCCGTCCCGGCCCGCCGAGCAGCAGCCGCAACGGCGGTTCGTCACCCGGAGGTTCGGTCAGTTCGGGCGGCAGCGGATCCGGCAGCTCCGGGGTCACCAGGAACGTGGGCAGCCCCAGCCGGGGCGGCCTGCCGCGAGCGGTCCGGTACGCCTCCCGCACCGGCTGTCCGGCCACGTCGCGGTGCACCCCGTCGGCGACCACGACCTGCCCGGTCGGCAGCCTGGCGTCCAACTGGGCCGCGACCGCCTGGAACAGGGCCGGTCCCGAACGCGGATCACCCTGTACACACACCATCGCCGGACCGACGACGAGGTCGACGAACACGCACTCCCGGTCCCGCTCGCCCAGCGCGACGACGACCGGCCTGGTCCCTTCCGCGTCCGGCGTGACCGACGGCAACTCCGCCCGAACGGCCGTCCAGGCCCACGGGTCGTCGGGGACCGCCCGCCAGACGCCGCGAGGCGACGGCATCCCGGCGGCGGCGAACAACACCGTCACCGTGTCCTCGCCGACGATGGCGGCATACGGCTGAGCGGGCGTAGCGGCGAACTTCGCGGCCACCAGCGCACGTTCCGCGTCCCGCCAGGTCGTCGCCGCACCCAGGCCCCGCACCAGCACCCGTACCGAGCGCCGATACCGCAGCCAGGCCCGCGCCGGGCCGCCGAACGCGTAGGCGGTCAGCGCGATTTCCCGCCACAACCGCCGCGCCGCCGCCTTCCACCCGCCCATTCGCATCGCGAAGAACCGGAGGATCAGGAAGACCACGAGCGCGGCGGCCGAGATGCCACCCCAACGGAGGATCGTTTCGCGGTGGTCCGCGAAGAAGTCGAGCGGATCGATGTTCCTCATCTGCCGGGTAGCTCCCCACATCGGGCATCCACGACAGCACCCGACCGTGCTGCCGCGTGGTCCGCGCGACACTGTATGGAATTTCGGGTGCTCATCCGCCGCCGCGCTCCTCCAGGGCCTGGCGCAGGGCGCGGATCGCGTAGTAGGTACGGGACTTCGCCGTTCCGACCGGTATGCCGAGCAGTTCGGCGGCCTGCTTGGGATCACGATCGCTCAACACCGTCTCGGCGATGATCTCGCGATGCGCGGCGGTGAGCGAGGGCAATGCGTCGGCGACGGCCATCTTCCAGAGCAGGGGCTCCCACTGGTCGTCGGCCAAAACGTACTCCAGGGGCTCCGGGCTGCACTCCTGGGGCCGGGAACGACGCGCGCGGCGGTCGTCCATCACGATCCGGCGCGCCACCGTCGCCAGCCACGGCATCAGGTTGGACGTGTCGTCGGCGATCGTGCCCGCGTGCCGCCACGCCCGCAACATGGTCTCCTGGACCACGTCCTCGGCCCACGGCCGGTCGCCGCCGGTGAGTTTGAGGCAGAACGACAACAAGGGTGTGGAGTATTGCCGATAGACGCGTTCCGCGAGGTCAGCGGGTTCCGTGAGGTCTGTGGGCTCGCCGTCGGGTGTCGAGCAGGCCTGGCCGCCGGTGTCACGGCCTCGGGTACAAAAAGACGTCACGGGCCCGGACCCTCGCTTCCCGGATGTGTCTCGGCTCGAACCGCGAACACTAACCACGGCGTGTTACAAGGTTGTTGGATCTGCGCTGAATTTGAGGATTCGCCGGCCGCCGCCGAAACCCCGAGTACGGCTCCCGGCAGGGCCGTTGGCGAGCGTCGATCTCGGGTGTCCCCATCCGGGACCCTCCCTCTCTCCGGCGACCGCGACACAACCGCGTTCATCCACACCTCCGAACCGAGGTTTCCCTGCGCACACGCGCTCCGCCGTTCGCGGGTTGCATGCCCTCGATCCGAAAAATTCGGGCGAGGGGCGGCGTGTCCGTGGCCGCCGATAGCTTCCCCGCGTGGACCGGACGGCTGTCGGGCCGACCGCACACGAGAAAAGGAAACCGAGAGCCCATGTCCATGTGGTTGATGCTCGCGAAGGTCGAACCGTCGGTGCCGGCGGCGGTACTGGAGCGGCCCGAACTGATCGAGACGCTCTTTTTCGACCCGGCCGACGAACCCGAGCGAATCGACCCGTCAGACCGACCCGATCCGGAACAGGCGGGGGTGCTCCCCGGCGAGTTTCGTCCGCGCGCGGACTCCTACAGGTTCGACTACCGCCTGCTCGCCGCGGTCGCGGAGAGCAGGGCGCAGGCCGAGCAGGGCACGGCCGACTGGGAGGCGGCCTTCCCCTGGTTGGCCGGGGCGACCGGGCACGAGTGCGACGAGGTCGAGGAGTACGAGTTCTGTTACGGGCCCGCCTTCGTCCTCGCCCCGGACGAGGTCCGTCGGGTGGCCGAGGGCCTGGTCGCCGAAGGCTGGGCCCGCGCCGGCGGGGCGGCCCGCTGGGATGGGGAGTGCGAGGAGCACGAACTGGAGGACCTGGGTCCGTTCTTCGCCGCCGCCGCGGCCGAGGGCAGGGCCGTGATCGGTGGGGTGGACTGAGCCGGGTGGACCCCGTCGTATCGGCCGATGGGCGCAGCCCGGCGTGCCTTCGACCGATTCGGGGATAAAGCTTGCGATAACTCAGGGTATGCGTCGCCGGCACGCGGTGCGCACGGGTCGCCGGGAGATGTGGGTATATGACGATCGATCGACGAGGATTCCTGACCGCTTTGGGGGTCGGCGGTGCGTTGGTGCTCACGGGGTCGACGGCCGACGGATCGGTGCGCGGCGCCGTGAGCCGGCCGGCGCCCCGGGCGCGCACGTACGCCGGGACGCGGACGCCGACGGCCGGGCCGCCGGACTGGTCGGCGTTGAAGGCGCGCCTTGACGGTCGGTTGTTGCTGCCCGCGGACCAGGGATACGACGTGGCCCGGCTCGGCTTCAACGAGTTGTACGACCGGCAGTTGCCGGCGGCGGTGGCCCGCTGCACGTCGGCGACGGATGTACAGAGCTGCCTGGACGCGGCCCGAGGCCACGGCGTGCCGATCGCCGCGCGCAGCGGGGGGCACAGCTACCTCGGATACAGCGTGCCCGACGACGGGCTGGTGATGGACCTGCGGCCGATGGCGCGGATCGAGGTGCACGACGACGGCACGGTGGACGTCGGCGCGGGCGCCCGGCTGATCGAGGTGTACGCCGGACTGGCGCAGGCGGGCCGACTGCTGCCGGGCGGCTCGTGTCCGACGGTGGGGATCGGCGGGCTGACCCTGGGCGGCGGGATCGGGGTGCTGACCCGCAAGTACGGGCTCACCTGCGACCGGCTGGTCGCGGCCGAGGTGGTCACCGCCGACTCGCGCGTGCTCACCGTGTCCGAGTGCGCCGAACCGGATCTGTACTGGGCGCTGCGGGGTGGGGGCGGCGGCAACTTCGGCGTGGTCACGCGGTTCACGTTCCGCACGGAGCCGGCGCCCCCGCTCACCGTGTTCTCGCTGCGTTTTCCGGCCGGCGCGACGCCCTCGGTGGTCGGGGCCTGGCAGGGGTGGATCGCGGACGCGCGGCCGGAGCTGTGGTCGAACTGCGTGATCTCCGGCGGCACACCGCCGACGTGTCGGGTGGGCGGCTGCTACGTCGGCACTCCCGACGCGCTGAACCCGCTCCTGGACACGCTGGTCGCCGCGGTCGGAACGCAGCCCGGAACGCGCAGTGTGCAGGCGAAGAACTACCTGGACGCGATGAAGTACATGGCCGGCTGTTCGACCGACACCATCGCCCAGTGCCACCCGACGTTCGAGGGCGGACGACTGACCCGCGAGGCCTTCGTCGCCGTCTCCCGCGTGCTGACCGCCGCGCTGGACGGCCAGGCGGTGGTGGGCCTGATGGCCGGCCGCGTCGGGCTGGACCTGCTGCTGGACTCGATGGGCGGCGCCGTCGCCGAACTCGCCCCCGACGCGACCGCCTTCCCGCACCGCAAGGCCCTGGCCACCGCCCAGATCTACGCGAACACCACGCCGGCCGGCCAGGCGGCGGCCACCGAGGCGGTCGACGCGGTCCGCGACGGCCTCGCCGCACTGGGCGCGACGGGCGCCTACGTCAACTACATCGACGCGACCCTCCCCGACTGGGGCACCGCCTACTACGCCGGCAACCTCCAACGCCTGAAGTCGGTGGCCCACCACTACGACCCCACAGGCGTCTTCGCCTTCCCCCAATCCGTCACCAACGCCTGATCCCCGCCGACCGTCGCGGTATTCGATGGTGCGGCTCGGGATCCGGTGTCAGGATGGCGGCTTCGGCGATTTCGGGAGGCCATCCGCGTGCCCACGCCTGCCGACTACCTGGAAGCGGCGCGTACGGAGAAGGACGGTTCCGCCCTGCATCGCCTCGCGCGGCGTCCCTATCCCTTCGTGTGGCACGCCCTGGCCGCCAATCCCCACACCCCGTCCGCCGTTCTGCTCGAACTGAGCACGGCCCGTGACGGCGCCTGGAACGACAACATGCTCCTACGCCTGTTGGCGGAGCACCCCGGCGCGGATCGCGTCGTGCTTCGGGCCGTGCTCGATGCCGTGGCGGCGAGGCTCGACGAGGGCGAACGGCCCTATGCCGCGGCGCTCGCCCTCGCGGATCGCCCGGAAGCGGAGGCCGACGAGGTGCGGAGGCTCGGGACGCTTCGCGGCGCCTCCGCGCGCCTCCGCACCGGGCTTGCCCTGCGCCTCAGTGCCCGCGTTCGGGTCAGTGAGCCGCCTGGTACTTCGCCACGATGTCACCCGGTACCCGGCCGCGGGCGTTGATTTCGATGCCCTGTGCCTTGGCCCACTCCCTGACCTTCACCGGGTCCGGGCCGTCGCCGGTCTTGTGGGCCTTGACGGCGGTGCGGCGCGACGTGCCGGTCTTGCGGCCGGCGTGGAAGTACGGGCCGAGGGCGTCCAGCAGTTGCTGGTAGGTGTCCTGGCCGAGGTCGATCTCGTAGGTGACGCCGTCCAAGCCGAACGTATGCGTTGCGATGTCTTCACCCTCGTTGCCGGTGATGTCATCCGTGTAGAGCGTGACTACGCGCTGAGCCATTGGTGAGAATCCCCTTCCTGGGAGCGGGCTGATCGTAACGGAAAGGGGGTCCATGTCGCCCGCCCGGCGGCCGGAAGATCAGGTGATTCGGCTCGCTTCGGAATTGTCGGGCGGCGGAAACGGCTTTGGATACGATCCGATCTTTATCCCGATCGCGCATCGAAGAGAAGCATCGCATTTCCACGCGTCGCTATTGTCGTCGGGACGAAGTCCCGGCGTCGGTACTTTTGGCATTGCTCCGGAAGTGGCGAGGGATCGGGTTGCCGGCGCGGCGTCAGCCGGCGCGGGTGATCCAGGTCGTGCGTCGGGTCCGCAGGGCCAGGTCCTCACGGGTGAACAGGCTGTGCGGGGACTCGGGGTCGAGGAGGCGGTCCAGGGCGGTGCGGTCCTCGGGGGTCAGGAGCCGGCCGATCCGGGTGCGGAGGCCGGTGAAGGTGGTGTGGGCGTAGCGGGTCACCGCCGGGTTCCGCGAGGCGGGGACGTGCAGCGTTCGGGTGCGTTCGGACTCGATGGCGAAGCCGGCCGCGACGAGTTTTGGGGCCCAGTCCGCATCCCGGTGGGAGGCCATCGCCGCGTGTTGCCGGTCGATCGTGGCGTGGCAGCGGTCTTCGAGGCCGGGGCTGTCCGCCGGCGCCTCGGGCGGGAGGAAGCGGGGGAAGGCGGCCAGTTCGATCATGACGAACAGGCCGCCCGGACGGAGCAGTTCGCGGACTTGGCGCAGGGTGCGGTCCGGGTCGCTCATGTGGTGCATCGAGGCGGACGCCCAGACCAGCTCCGGGCGGCCGAGGTCGGGCGGCGTCGGGGTGTCGAGGTCGGCCCGCACGATGCGCAGACGCTCGTCCACGCCGTCGGCGACCGCGTTGTCCCGCAGGCGATCCAGGTGGGCGGGGGCGGAGTCGACGGCCGTGACCCGGGAGTTCGGGAAGTGCCGGAGCAGGGCGAGCGTACCGGCGCCGGTTCCGCAGCCCAGGTCCACGATGTGACGAGGCTCGGTCCCCGAGGGCAGCGACGCGGTGACGGCGTCCATGTGCTCGGCGAGGACTTCCGCGTCCAGGTCCAGGGTCTCCGTGAGGTCGGCCTCGGCGTGGTCGTGCGTGTGGGCGGTGTGCGCGCCGTGATGTGCGGGGTGGGTCATGCCGTCACGCTAGGCGGATCGCGCGCCGCCGACCCGATGGGTTGCCGGATGCGCAAGGCGATCCCGAGAGGAGTTGCCGTACGCGCAAGGCACGAAGCGGACGGGGCGCGAATTCGCGCCCCGTCCGCCGCCGGTGTGCTCAGACGCCCGCCGGGTCCTTCTCGCTCGCCGCGCCGACGAGGGGCTTCGGCGCGACCGCCGGCGCCGGGCCGCCTTCGCTCAGGCCGAAGCGGTCGTGGAACCTGCGCAGCGGGCCGGGCGCGTACCAGGCCGAGCGGCCAAGCAGCCGCATCGCGACGGGGACCAGCACGCCCCGTACGGCGATCGCGTCGATCAGGATCGCCAGCCCCGTACCCATGCCGAACATCTGCATGAAGCTGATCCGGGCCGTCCCGAAGGCGAAGAAGCTGACCGCGAGCAGCGCGGCGGCGGCGCTGACGATGCGTCCCGTGTGGCCGAGGCCGTTGACCACCGCGGACTCGGTGTCCTCGCCCTCGTCGTGCAGTTCCTTGATCCGGCTGAGCACGAACACCTCGTAGTCCATCGACAGGCCGAAGGCGATGCAGAACATCAGCACGGTCATCGACGTGTCCATCGGCTGCGGGGTGAAGCCGAACAGGGAGGCGAGGTGGCCGTCCTGGAACATCCAGGTCATCACGCCCAGGGCCGCGCCCAGGCTGATCATGTTCAGGAGCAGTGCGCGCAGCGGCTGGACGACGCTGCCGGTGAACAGGAAGAGCAGGAGGAAGGTGGTGACGGCGACCAGGGCGATCGCGGCGGGCAGTCGACCGCCGATCGAGTCCTTGGAGTCGACCAACTCGGCGTCGGTGCCGCTGACCAGCGGGTGGGTCCCGGGGGGCGGCGTGACCGCCCGTACGTCGGCGACCAGGTCCTGGGCGGCGTCCGACTTGGGGGCCAGGGCGCCGACCACGTCGATGCGCTGGGCGTCCGGGCGGCCCATCGCCGGGTTGCCGGCGCCGGGCGCGGCGAGCCGGCCGCCGATGTACGTGCCGGTGGAGGTCGCGACGCGGACCACGTCCCTGTGCCGGGACAGTTCGCTCGCGTACGCCGCCAACGGGCCCTCGGCCACCGGACCGTTGATCACGATGTGTACGGCCGCGGCGTCGTTGCCGTCGAAGTTCGTCCGCAGCGCGGTCGAGACCTCCCGGCTCCGCGCGTCCTCGGGCAGCACTCGTTCGTCGGCCGTGCCGAACGTGATGCCGAGCAGCGGGCTTGCGGCAAGCAGCAGTACGGCGAGCACCGGAATCGCGGTGAGCGCGGGACGTCGCATGACGGTGCCGGCGATCCGTCCCCACAGGGGCGTGCGGGCGGAGGCGGGGCGGTCGAACCTCGCCCACGGCATGCGGCCGCTGTTGACCCGGTGCCCCAGGAGGGCGAGCAGCGCGGGCATCACGAACAGGGTGGCGACCGCGGCGACGATGATCACGCCGACCCCGGCGTAGGCGAACGAGCGGAGGAAGAACTGCGGGAACACCAGGAGTGACGCGAGCGCGGCGGCGACGGTGGCGGCGGAGAACGCGACCGTACGGCCCGCGGTGCGCACGGTGTGCCGGACGGCGTCGTCCACGTTTGCCCCGGCCGCGAGGTGTTCGCGGAATCGGCTGATCATCAACAGGGCGTAGTCGATGCCCAGGCCGAGGCCGAGGGCCGTGGTCAGGTTGATCGCGAAGACCGAGACGTCGGTGAGGCCGCCGAGGACGGCGAGTTCGGCGAACGTGCCGACGACGGCGACGGTACCGATGACCAGCGGCAGCAGCGCCGCGACCACGCTGCCGAAGACGACCAGGAGCAGGAGCAGGGTCAGCGGAACGGCGATCACCTCGGCCAGCACGAGGTCCTTCACCACCTGCTCGGACAACTCGTCGCCCACGGCGGTGGCACCGCCGGCCTGGACGGTGAGCCCGGGTCCGTACCGCCCCGTGTAGTGCTCCAGGATGCCCTTGACGTTCTCCGCGCGCTCGCTGTCGTCGCCCTTGACGTGGGCGAGCACCATCGCCTGTCGGCCGTTCTTGGAGCGCAGCTCCGGGATGCCCGCGTCCCAGTAGGAGATCACGTTGTCGAGGTGTTTCTCCTTTTTGAGATCGGTGACCAGGCTCTGCCCGCCCTGCCTGGCCGCGGGGCCGTCGACGCCGCCGTCGGGGGCGCGGACCAGCAGGACCAGGTTGGTCTCCCCGCCGAACTTCTTGTCGATGACCTGTTTGGCGCGGGTGGACTCGGAGGCCGAGTCGTCGAACCCGCCCCCGCTCAGCAGTTTGCCGAACGCGCCGGCGCCCAGGACGCCCATCAGGACCACGAGCAGACCCGCGACGACGAGTACCAATTTCGGCCGGCGAACCGTGAGTTCGGCTATGCGTTCAAACACGGGTTGTCTCCTTGGGCTCTTGCCATAACAAAAGAAAAGACCTGGAATGCGCCGTCCGCGGCGCTCCCTGCCACGCTTGATGACCCTAGTGAGGTACAAGAAACTTTGGCAGTGTTAGATTTTCTTCACAGGGTGCGCCGGGCTCGTGGCGCGCCGGAACCTTCGTCGTAAGGTCGTCGCATGTCTCCAGCCGAAGCCGGATCGACCGTGCCTGCGCCGCCGGCGCCTTCCGCGCCGCTCACGCTGCGTGAGCGGCGTCGGGCCGCCGCCGTGCGGGAGATCCTGAGCGCCGCCGAGGAACACATCGGCCGGGAGGGACCACACTCGTTGTCGCTGCGTGCGGTCGCCCGCGGCCTGGGGATGACCGTGCAGGCGCTCTACCACTACTTCCCGAGCCGGGACGACCTCGTCACCGCGCTCATCACCAAGGCGTACGACGACCTGGCGGACGCGGTACAGGTCGCGGTCGACGCCGTCGCCGACCCGGGCCTGTCGCGCATGGTGGCGGCCGCCGAGGGCTACCGCCGGTGGGCCGTCGCCAACCCGGAACGGTTCCAGCTGATCTACGGGGCACCGCTACGCCACTACGCGGCGCCCACCGACGGCCCGACCACCCAGGCCGTGCGCCGGATGAGCGCGATCTTCGAACGCGAGCTGTTCGGCGGGCTGACCACGCGGCAGCTGGCCGCCGCGGACATCCCGCCGCTGTCGCCGGCGCTGCGCGAGGAGTTGGAGCGGCTGCCACCGGACGGGCTGGGCTCACTGCCGCCACCCGCCGTCGCCATCATCCTGAGCGCCTGGGGCCACATGCACGGCCTGGTCTCCCTGGAGGTGTTCGGCCACACCTCGTTCGTCGACACGCACCAGGCGGAGATCTTCCGCGTCGCGATGCACACGATGCTCGCGGACATCCACCGCCGCATCCCACCGGCGGATCGGGCCGCCGCGGCGCGGCGGTCCCGCCCGTAGGCCGTCCGCGGGGCGCCGGCCGAGGGGCCGGTGGCGGTTGCCCACGGCGCGACCGCCCCACGGCGCCGCGCCCGACGACGCCGCGGCGGCGATTGCCTCGACCGGTCCGAAGCGCTTGCCGACGCGTGGGCGGCGCGGTCAGGGGATGACCGGGACGCCCGGGTTGACCAGGCCGTTGCCGCCGACGACGGTGTTGTCGGCGGTGACGGTGGTGGGACAGGCGGCGGTGTACGAGAAGGCGTGGATGGCGAGTCGGTCCGGGCCCGTCGCGCCGGTCAGGTCGGCGCGGTTGGCGTGAAAGACGGTGCCGCAGCCCCAACCCGGGAACTGCGCGTGCACCTGGAAGCCGTCGTTCGTGGAGTCGCGGCCCGTGTTGTCCTCGATCAGGTAGCCGTTCCCCTTCACGTCGACCCACGAGTCGTCGTAGTTGTTCCCGGTCAGGCCCGTGCCGTCGAAGGTGTTGCCCGCGACCCGGCCGCCGGTGGTGCCCTCCTTCAGGTCCACCGCCTCGCCGCCCACGTCGGGGCCGATCACGTTGCGCAGGATCTGCACCCGATCGCTGCGGTCGGCAAGCGTGTTGGCGGTACCGACGTACACGCCCTCGCCCATGCCGCGATTGTCCCGGCCGGTGTCGTAGATCCGCGAGTCGACGATCGCGCCGTCGCTGCTGGAATTGCGGAAGTGCACGCCCTCCATGGTGAGTTCGTGCACGGTGACGGAGTCCACCAGCACGCCGCGGGCGGCATCGATCATGATGCCCTTCTGGGCGTGGGTGAGGGTGATGCCGCGTACGGTCCAGTAGGCGGCGCCGTCGAGATGCAGGGCGTAGCCGCCGCCGGTGCCGGTGCGCAGTACGGCGTTGGTGGAGCCGACGAGGGTGATCCGGGCGTCGGCGCGACCGGCCCTGGTGGTACGGAAGTTGCCGGTGTACGTGCCGTCGGCGAGACGGATGGTGGCGCCCGGGGCGGCCGCGGCCAACGCCGACTTGAGCTGCGCCGACGTCGACACGAGCACGACCGGGTCGGTCGCGGACACGGTCGCGGCGGCGTGGCCGGGCGGCGCGACGGCGAGCACGGTGCCGAGCATGGTGGCGAGGGCGCTCACCAGGGCGAGCGACAGGGTACGGATGCGCATCGGGCAACCTTCCGTCGAGACGGTGACGGGACGCGTGCGGGCGAGCCGGGCCGGTGCATCCACCAGCGTGCGGCATCGGCGCGTAGAGGTCTAGACCAACACGGTGCCCACGTGTGCCCGGGGCGCGTTTGCGCCCCGAATGGGTTGATTTCGGGGACATCGGGTCATTCGGAGGTCGTCGGCGGGGGAGGATGGGCGAGGTCGACGAGAGGGAGGCCGCGGTGGCGATGCGGACGGTTCGAAGGGCCCTGGTCGCCGCGGTCGCGGCGGTCGCGATGACCGCCGTCGGGGCCGGCGTGCCCTCGACGGCGAGCGACACGGCCGCCGCGACGGGCGGGTCCGCCGCGTCGGGGGCCGGCCACGAACAGACCCGGGCCGCCGTGGACTTCGCGATCCGCTCGGGCGTGCCGGGCGTCATCGTCCGCGCCCGGGACGCGCACGGCGCCTGGCGCGCCACGGCCGGTGTCGCCGACCTGCGTACGGGCCGCCCGCCCCGCCCGGTCGACCGCTTCCGGGTGGGCAGCATCTCCAAGCCGTTCATCGCCGTGGTCCTGCTGCAACTGGAGGCCGAGGGCCGGCTGAGCCTCGCGGACAGCGTGGAGAAATGGCTGCCCGGCCTGGTCCGCGGCAACGGTAACGACGGCCGCGCCATCACGCTGCGGCAACTCCTCAACCACACCGGCGGCGTTGCCGACTACACGGACGACCCCGACCTGCACCTCCTGGGCAAGACCTTCCTGGACCACCGCTACGACACCTGGACACCGGAACGACTGGTCGCGATCGGACTGAAGCACGCACCGACGTTCCCGCCCGGCGCCGGCTGGAACTACACCACCACCGCGTACGTCCTCGCCGCGATGGTCGTCGAACGGGTCACCGGCCACACCTACGCGGCCGAGGCCGAGCGGCGCATCCTCGTCCCGCTCGGGCTGCGCTCCACGCTCCTGCCCGGCACGTACCCCCGCATCCCGGCGCCGAGCGGGCGGATGTACACGAAGTTCCCGGACGACCCGGACCAAACGGTGTACGACATCACCGAGTTCGACCCGTCCTGGGGGTGGGCGGCCGGTGAACTGGTGTCCGACACCGCCGACCTGGACCGTTTCCTCGCCGCCCTGATGCGCGGCCGGCTGCTGCCCGAGGCGCAGATGGCCGAGCTGACCACCACCGTGCCCTCACCCGACTTCGGCGACGGCCAGGACGACGGCCTGGGCGTCTTCCGCGCCACGCTGCCGTGCGGCACACAGGTGTGGGGACACACCGGTTTCCTGCCGGGTTCGCAGAGCATGGCCTACACCACCCGGGACGGCGGACACAGCCTGGTGGTCAACTTCGACACCGACTGGGCGGGCGACACCGACGCCGCCGGCTACCTACTCCTCGCCGAATTCTGCGGCACGCCCCCGCCGTCGGCGCTCACAAGCCCGCCACCCACGCCCCCAGGGCCGCGTAGTCGGCCGCGGTGAGCCCGTGCACGGCGTCGACGCGGTGCAGCAGCGCCGGCGCTGGATGGTGAGCCTCGACCCAGGCCCGGTCGCCGTCACCGATCTCGTCGTCGACCCACACGAACGGCCGCCCCGCCGCCCAGGCGACGAGCGCCCGGGTCTTCCAGTGCAGCCCGGCCCGATCGGCGTGCGCGTCGACGGCGGCCGGCTCCGGCCAGACCACCACGGGCAGCCGCGGCAGCCCGAGCCGAGGCGACACACACTCGTTCGCCTCGTGCATCCAGGTCGTCGCCCACACCACGTCACAGCCCAGCGCCGCCAACCGTGCGCCGTGCGCGGGATCGACCCTGGCCAACAGCGGATTCGCGAAGGCGTCCGGCACGTGCGGAACGAACCGGTAGGTCGGATAGCCATCCGGATACTGCTCCGCCGACGCACCGAACGGTATGAGGGGTCCGTCGACATCAAGAAAAAGAAGCGGCCGCTGCCCGGAGTCGATCACGTGCGCACGATAGCGGCAAACGGACCCGGTGAGGGGTGGCTTGACTTCAAGTGTGGTTGAACTCCTAGCGTCGTCGGGAACGAGAGGGGTTCGGCTGTGACGACACTTGTTACGGGTGCCACCGGGAACACCGGTCGGCATGTGGTGGCGGAGTTGGTTCGGCGCGGGGAGAAGGTTCGGGCGTTGACGCGTGATCCGGTCGCGGCCGCGGGGAGGTTGCCGACGGGGGTCGAGACGGTGGTCGGGACGCATACGTCGCCGGAGGGGTTGGGTGCCGCCCTCGACGGTGTGGATCGGCTGCACGTCACGGTGACGGCGGGAGCGGCCGAGGCCGGGCCGGAGTTGGTGCGGCGAGCGGTCGAGGCGGGTGTACGGCGCATCACGGTGGTGTGGGGCGGTTGGGTCGGGCCGGTCGAGCAGGCCGTGGCGGACTCGGGGGTGGAGTGGACGCGCCTGGAACCGCAGGAGTTCATGTCCAACACGTTGACCTGGATCGACTCGATCCGGGCCGAGGGAGTGGTGCGCGAGCCGTACGACTTCCCCAGCGCGCTGGTGCACGAGGCCGACATCGGCGCGGTGGCCGCGGCCGCCCTGCTCGACGACGGCCACGCGGGCCGCGTGTACAACCTCACCGGGCCCGAAGCGCTGACCACACGCGAGCGGATCGCGATCCTGGCCCGGGCGATCCACCGCGACGTCGACTTCGTCGCGATCACGCACGAACAGGCCGTGGCCAGGCTGATGGCCGGTGGTGTGTCGCGGGAGGACGCCGACTATGTGATCGGTTGGTACGCCGACCCGCCCGCCGAAGCCGGCACGGTGGTCGACACCGTCGAACGGGTCACCGGTCGGCCCGCCCGTACGTTCGGTCGCTGGAGTGCCGATCACGCGGGTCGGTTCCGGTGAGGGTGACGCTGTCGGCGAAGGCGCGGGCCAGGGGGGTCAGGTCGTCCCAGCGGCGTACGGCCCAGCCGACCGGCAGGCGGGGCAGGGCCGGGATGGGCAGGAAGCGTACGGGATCGGTGTCGGCGGGAGCCCGCCGGTCGGGCAGGGCCGGCACGAGGGCGTGTCCCAGGCCGAGTTCGACCAGCAGGATGGCGGTGTCCCAGTCGGCGACGCCCGATTCGGGCGGGACGCGGATGTCCAGTTTCGTGAAGGCCGCGTCGAGGTGGGCCCGCGAGGAGGAGTCCTCCGGAGGCCGGATGTAGCGGATGCCGGCCAGGTCGGCCGCGTCGACGTGGGCGCGTTCGGCCAGTGGGTCGTCGGCCCGGACCGCCAATACCCAGGGAAGTTCGGCCACGCAGCGCTGTTGGATGCCGGGAATCGGGCCGCCGACGGTGATCCAGGCGAGGTCGAGGGTGTTGGAGGCGAGCGCGTCGAAGCAGCTGCGACTGGAGGTCTCGGTGCGAAACTCCAGACTGGCCCCGGGATATCGGCTGCGGAAGGCGACGACCGCCTCCGACATGAAGTGCCGCACGGTCGTCGCGCCCGTGGTGACCCGGACGGATCCCGTTTCACCGCAGGCCAGTTCGTCGAGCCGACGAAGGGCCACATCCAGTCCGGCGATGCCGTCGGCCGCCGCCGCGTGCAGCAGTCGGCCCGCCGCCGTGGGGGCCACGCCGCGCGGGTGCCGCTCCAGGAGTTGCACCTTCGTCTCCCGTTCCAACCGCTTCACGTGCTGGCTCACCGCCGACTGGGTGCACGCGAGGTCCCGGGCGACGGCGCTCAGGCTCCCGGCCCGGCACACCGCGACGAAGATACGGAGGTCATCGAGGGTCATGGCCCCAAGGTAAGGCTTGGGAAGTTGGCAGCAAACCCGAGGATTGACTTGGGTTGCCGCCCGGTTCGATCATCGGAACCGGGCGGCAACCCGACCCGACCACGCGTCCCCGTCCGGACGGGAGACAGCCCGGCGGGACGGGTGCCGACCCTCGTCGCCATCGAAAGGAAACCGTCCGTGCCCGCTTCGACGTCGCCCCACGAGCCCGTCGCCGTGCCTCCCCGAGCCGTAGCGGTCCTCGGGCCGGGAGGAGTGGGCGGGCTGCTCGCCGCCCTGCTGTCCCGGGCCGGCCACCGCGTGACCTGCGTCGCGGGCAAGGAAACCGCAAAAGCCCTGCGCCGGAACGGAATTCGGGTACGCAGCGGGCAGTACGGCGAGTTCACCGCCCACGTCGACGCGGACACGCGCCTGCGCGAACCCGTCGATCTGTGCCTGATCACGGTCAAGCACACGGGACTACACGACGCGCTGGAGCGCATCCCGGCGGAAACGATCGGGGACGGGGTGATCCTGCCGCTGCTCAACGGCGTCGAACACCCGGCCCTGCTGCGCGAATACTACGGCGAACAGGCCGTCGTCCCGGGCGTGATCCGCGTCGAGTCGACGCGTCTCGCGCCGGGTGTGATCGAACACGGCAGCCCGTTCACGGAGATCGACCTGGCCGGCCCGCCTGAGCGCGTCGAGCCGTTGGCGGCGCTGTTCACCGAAGCCGGTGTGCGCACCCGCGCGGTGGGCGGCGAGGCGGCCGCGTTGTGGGCGAAGCTGGCCTTCCTCGCCCCCTTCGCGCTGCTCACCAGCCGCTACGGGCTCACCATCGGCGAGGTGCGGACCGGGCGGCGCGCGGAACTGCTCGCGCTCGTCGAGGAGGCCGCCGCGGTCAGCCGGGCCTGTGGCGTCCCCGTCGATCCGGCGCACTCCCTGGCGCTCTACGACTCGTTCCCGGAACAGACCAAGTCGTCCATGCAGCGCGACGTCGAGGCCGGCCGACCCACCGAACTCGACGCGATCGGCGGCGCGTTGCTGCGCGCGGGCGCGCGACACGGCGTCCCCGTACCCGTCGCGACCCGGCTGGTGGCCGAACTCACCTCGTAGTGAGGCCGCTTCGGTCCGCTCGGGCATGACCCGGACCCGGGGCGGCACGCGTCAGCGGAACACCGTCCACTCCACGTCGATCCGACGTACGCCCGCCGGGTCGGTGACGGCGAGGGCGGAGGCGATGCGATCGTCGATCACCACTTCCTCGCCGGGGCCGAGCGGTTGCGAGGTCCGTCCCCGGCGCAGGGTGGTCACGCCGTCCGTCGTCGCCGAGGCGGGGCGGGACACGCGCCAGTGGCCGGGTTCGATGCGTTCGAGTACGGCGTGTACCGGCGCCACGAACTCCCAGTCCGCGGGCACCGACAATCTGCAGGCCGCCCGGTCACGGCCGACCACGAACCGGCCGGGCCCCTCGCGCATGCCGAGGATGCCGAGAGCGGCCACGACCCGGGTCCACGCGCCGCCCTCCTCGCGCCGGAGCTTGGAGTCGCAGGCCCGACACCACCACTGCGCGCGATCCGGCCACACCACACACCCGCCGAGCCGGACCTCCCCGGCCCGAGCGCGCTCGCGCAGGGGCGCCGCGGGCATTCCGTACACGATCGGCACAACCGCCGCCGCACACACCGGGCACCGCGTCGACATCGACCACCCTCCCCGTCACCCGTTCGCCGAACCACCTGCATACCACCCCGACGCGCGGCGGCCCGGGCGGCCCGGTCCCGGACCGGGCCGCCCGGGCCGAGGGGTGGGGTCGTCAGGGGGTGACCACGGTGTGGGCCTGGTAGATCCTGGGCTTCGGGTCGGGCACGCCCAGTTCCTCGAGGATGGGGATGATGGTCTTGCCGAACTCCCGGAAGGCCTCCTCCGATTCCCAGACGTCGACGACGAGCCAGCCGTCCGGGGTGGCGGCGGAGGTGTGCGAGATGAGGCCGGACACGGGCCAGTCCGAGAGGTTCTTCACCGGGCCGGCGCGGCCGGAGACCTTCTCCGCGCTCTGCTCGTACTGCCTGCGGGTCATCCCCGGGACATCGAAGACGGCGACGATCGGCATGCTGGGCTCCTGTTCGGGAGGTGAACGTGGTCGTGGACGTGGAAGAGTCCGACCAGCCGAGTGCACCATCAGCCCCCGCCCCCCCGCATGCCGACTGACCCGAACGGGCGTGCCGGAACCGGTGGTCTACCCGACGTACTACCGCAACCTGTTTCCCGACCTGCGCGGCGAGCTCACCGCCGCGACACTCCGGGCGAGGGCCGCCGGCAGCGGGCTCTGGCCCCGGGACGCGACCACCACCGGTGCCGTGATCACCGGCATCCCCTCGACCACCGACGATGTCGTGATCCTCCCGAAGCTGTGCCGCAGACTCGACGACTACCTCCGGCTCGGCGACCCGTCCCTGGTGGGCTGACGCCCCGCCGGCCCTGGGGTTGACCTTGACACGATGGCAACGTTTTGACTGTCGCCGAGGAGGTGGTCGCGATGGCCATGGCGAAACAGGGCACGATGCGAGGTCTGCGGGGACTGGCGGACGACGATCCGTCGGTCCGGGTGCGCGTGGCGCTGGCGGCCGGCACGAACCCGGACCCGGGATTCGTCCGCACGCTCGTGGAGCGGTGCGGGATCGACCCCGACTTCCAGGTGCGCGAGACGTTGACGTGGGCGCTCACCCGCCACCCGGCGCCACTGACGGTCCCGCTGCTGGTTGAGCAGGCGCGTTCGGAGCGGGCGCGGGCACGTAGCCAGGCGTTGCACACGCTGTCCAAGATCGGGGATCGGCGGGCGTGGCCGGCGATCACACCGGCGCTGCTGTCCGACGCCGACGACGAGGTGGCGCGCAGCGCCTGGCGGGCGGCGGTGGTACTGGTGCCCGAGGATGCCCGGCACGAGCTGGCCGTAGTGTTGGCGACGCAGCTCGGGCGCGGCGAACACGAGACGCGGCTGAGCCTCAGCCGGGCGCTGATCGCGCTCGGGGAGGCGATGTTGCCGACACTCGGCGCCGCGACGACGGACCCCGATCCCCGCGTGCGTGCGCACGCGATCGCGACGGAGCGGTTGTGGCGCGACCCGGATGTCGGATTCGAGTTCGCGATCGAGGAGGCGAAGCGTGTCGCGGCCCTCGGCGGGGCCGGTGCGGAAGGGCGGTAGGCAGTGTTGATCGGTGACGTCGCGCGACGGTCCGGGGTCAGTGCCCGCATGCTCAGGCATTACGAATCGCTCGGACTGGTGCGGCCGACGGGTCGCACCGGTTCGGGCTATCGGGAGTATTCCGGCGAGGACATCCGGCGGATCTTCCACATCGAGAGCCTGCGGTCGTTGGGACTGTCGCTGCGCGACGTCGGGCGGGCGCTCGACGATCCCGCCTTCGCGCCCGCCGAGTTGGTCGACGATCTCATCGGGCGCACGCGCGAGCGGATCGCCGCCGAGACCCGATTGTTGACGCGACTGCGGCGGATCGGTGCCGCCGAACCGGCCGGCTGGGAGGACGTGCTCCAGATCGTCGCGCTCCTCCAGGCGTTGGGGTCGCAGAGCGCGGGCGCGCGGCAGCGGGCGGCGTTGTCCGCGATCGACGAGGGGCCCGTGCCGGTGGAGGCGCTGGTCGAGGCCGTGCTGGGCGAGTCGGACCCGAACGTGGCAGGCGCCCTGCGCTGGGCCTTGGCGCAGGCGGGCGAGGACGCGCCGACGCTGCTCGCGGCGGGACTCGACGCGCCGGAGGCCGAGGTACGCGAGCGTGCCGTCCGCGCCATCGCCGAGATCGCGAACGCCGGGGCGACCGCGCTGCTCCGGGACGCGCTCACCCACTCCGACGAGGTGGTCCGCGGGCAGGCGGCGTTGGCGCTGGGCGTGCGCGGCATGGCGGACGCGATTCCGACGCTGCTCGACATGATCGTGGCGGAGCGGAACGACGCCGACGCGGCCGACGCGCTGGGCGTGCTGGCCGGCGACCCGACGGTGGCGGAGCGTATCGCCGGTGGCCTGGTCGACTGCCTCGCGCATGCCGCGGCGAGGCCGTCGGCGCGGCGCCGGTTGACCCAGGCCCTGGCGGACATTCCGGGAAGTACGGCGTCACGGGCGCTGGCGGAGCTGTCCCGGGACGCGGACCGCGTCGTCGCGTCGACCGCGACGTACATCCTCGAGTTGCGCGGTGCGCGATAGCGGTGGGTGCGGGGTGCCTCGGCGAAGTCCGTTGCCGTGGTCCCTTTTTCGTGGGGGCGGCCGGGCATCTCGCCGACGGATGACAGGAGTTCGGCACGTGGATCATCGGGGCCCCGACTCCGTCCCGGGATTCGCCGCCGCCTAACCTGTTGATCGACTCGGGAGCTCGATGGACATGACGAACTACGCTCGTATGTACCGCTTCGGAATGACGCCCTGGGAGTCGTACGGGAAGGCCTCGGGGGAAAGCATCGCGGCGGTACTCGCTCGTGAGGACGTCGACCGACCGCGACCACTCGGCCGAGCGCTCGATCTGGGGTGCGGGCGTGGCCAGTTCACCCCGGAACTCGCCCGGCGGGGCTGGCACGCCGTGGGCATCGACTACGTGCCGGCCGCGATCGAGGCGGCGCGACAGCGGGGCGACGAAGGTGCCACCTACGTCGTGGGCGACGTGACCGACCTCGGATCGGCCGATCTGGGCACCTTCGATCTCTTCCTCGACATCGGCTGCTTCCAGGGCTTCGACGTCGACCAGCGAAAGGCCGTCGGCCGCGGGGTCACGGCCCTGGCCGAGCCCGATGCCACGCTGCTGATCCTCGCGTTCGGCCCGACCCGGTACCGCTCCCTCGTGGGCGGCACGAGTCGGGACGAGATCGAAGCCGCGTTCCCCGACTGGGAGTTGTCGACCGTCGAGCCGGCCCCCACGGCGGGCCTGGGCCGGCCGATGAACCGGACCAAACCCCAGTGGTTCCGGCTGCGCCGCCGGTCCTGATCCGCGCGCGGATGCCGGCGCGCCGCGCGTCTGGGCACCGTCGGGCTACGACTCGCCGCTGATCCTGGCCGAGCCGATCGAGGCGGCGGCGATCGTCCTGGCGGCGGTCTGCGTCGAGGAGCCGGAGTTCAGCTCGGTGAGCGACGTCCGGTCGAGCGCGTGGACGACGAACTCGTAGGTGTTCACGGTCGACGGCGAGCACGGCCCCTGGTAGCCGTACAGGCTCGCGCTGCCCCGGTAGTAGACCTGCCTGGCTCCGGCCGGCACCGACGGCCGATAGGCGTGGTCGACGTTCTGGGGCAGCGAGGTGGTGCCGACCGGGATGTCGTAGATGACCCAGTGGATGAGGTTGGCGTTGTCGAGATCGCGCATGACGATCGCGTAGCTCTTGGCGGCGGCCGGCGCGCCCGACCAGGCCAGGGGCGGGGACTCGTTCCTCTTGGCCGGGTCGTGGCCGCCACCGCTGGTGCACTCGTGGACCTTGGGGATGAGGCCGCCGTCCGCGAACGCGGCGCTGGACAGGGCGAAGGCGTTGCGATCCGCCGGGGACGCCGGCGCAGACGATGCCGAGGATGCCGACGCGGCGACGGGCGAGAGGCCGACGGCGCAGGTGACGAGCAGGGCGCACAGCACGATTCGTGTGCTTCTCACTGGAGGCTCCCGTGGATGCTTTTGGCGTGCGGTGGATTCAGCCTAGGCATCCCGGATTCCGGCGGCCAACACCTCATACGAAGGCCGAGTTTTCCATTTCGGTCAACATCTCAGCCGGATTCCCGTCCGACAACGAAGCGCCGGTGCCGACCGCGACGTCTACTCGGGATAGGTGTACTCGGCGCCCGGACCGGCGGGGGAGGAGTAGCCGTTCGAGACCACGGTCACGTTCACGGTGGTGGGGTCGGTCGGGCCGCCTCGGGCCGCCTCGGGGCTTGCGCAGCCCTCGATGGGGGGTGTCGGCCGGTGCGGATAGGTTGGCGGTATGAGTCTTTCGCTGTCGTTGTTCCTGGTCGACCCCGAACTCCCGCGTGCCGTCGTGGGATCCGGTGACGTGCGGGTTCGCCGCGCGATCGGTGGGCGGTTCAAGCAGGAGATGTCGCAGGACGACGACTATTTCGCGCACGAGATCGAGAACGGCGCGCCGACGCGATACGAGGCGCTGACGGCGGTCGTGGAAGGCGGCCCGTTCGAGGAGCGGCACGCCTTCCAGTACGGGTACGCGTACCGGATGATCTGCGCCTTCCACGGGCGCCGGTTGTGGGGCAACAGCTTCTCGCCCTTCAAGTTCGCGTGGCTGGGGCACGTCGACGAGGCCCTGAAGTCCCTCGGCATCGAGGCCGTCACGGTGTCCGAATTCGGCTACGGCCTGCCCGAGCCGCTCCCCAACACCGACCTCCCCGGCCACGGCGTCTGGACGCCGGAAGCCTGCGCCACCGCACTGTCCCAGTACAAGGCCGTCACCGAGGAACAACTCGCGGCCCTGGACGGCGACGTCCGCGAGGCAGTCGAAGAACTGGGCACCTGGCTCCACGAAGCCCACACCCACCCGGGCCGCGGCATCGTGGGCTTCCTGTCCTGATGCCCGGGGCACCCGTGCCCGTGTGAGACCGGGGCGTGGACATGGGGCGGGAATCGCGGTGGGAGAAGGACGCGATGACGGTGGAGATCGTGTTCGCCCTGGTGACGGTCGACGCCGGGCGCCGACGACTCCAGCACGTGGCGGACGCCGGTGGCGAGCGCGTCGCAGCGGTACGGCGGAGTGTCGAGAAAAACCGGGTCGATCACCCGCCGAGCCGCCCGGATCCGAGCCGTGTCGAGTCGCGTCCCTTGCACGAGACGACGGCGCAGTGCCGCCCGGCGGCTATTCGGCGATGCGTGTGGAGTAGCTCCAGCGGTAGAGCGGCAGGTGCGCGCCGTCCAACTCCACCGCGCCACCGGTGTATTCGTAATGTTCCCGCCCGTTGCGGAAGGCCACGGACACCTTTTCGGGTATGCCCGGTCCGTTCACCACCAGAACCGCCGGCATCTCGGGGATCCCACCCGTCAGAGCCACCCGCACCTCGTCGCCCGGATGGGTGGGAATCGCGCCACTGGTCATCGTCCACCTCGCATCTTCCACCTCGCATCACCCGTCACCGCGCAAGGGCCGCACGGCGAGACCGACCGGGAGTCGCTCGCCCCGCAAGCACAACATCACCGGAGGTATCCGGCACAGGGCGCACGAATGCATCGTGGGCGCGCGGACGGGCCAGGAGAACGCCCGGATACCTTCGGTGACTTCTTCCACGCCCTTGCGTGTCCCACGAGACAGCGTGTATGTCGCGAACACCGACGTGCACGACGGTGATCCTCGGGGCGGCGTGAGTGCGACCGTACGGGGCAGACGTCCGGTCGACGGCGACCAAGCGAGAGGAGCATGACATGGCTGACCTGCGAGCGGTCGGGTGGGCACACTCCTTTCCGATCGGCGGCGGTGTGGAGGCGGGTCGGCGCTGGGCCCGGGAGCGGCTGGCCTGCCTGTCCTGGACGGCGGACGCCCCGGAGACGGTGGACGACATCCTCCTCACGGTCTCGGAACTGATCACCAACGCCCACGTCCACGCGCACAGCACGGCCCGACTGGTCCTGGCCTGGGACAGCCGCTGCCTGAACGTCTACGTCGCCGACACCGGCCCGGGACTGCCGGCCCCGCGCGGCGCCGAGAGTCTCGCCACCTCGGGCCGGGGCCTGGCCATCGTCGACGCGATCGCCGACGAATGGCACACCCACCCCACCCCGCACGGCAAGGCCATCACCGCCTGCTTCCACCCACCGGGCACCTCTGCGCACGACGGATGATCAACCGCCGCCCCCCGCGACCGGCATGCGCCCGGTCGCGGAGAGTGACGATCGGGCCGCGCTCAGATGCGTACGCAGGCGCCCACCGGCTCGCGCGAATCGGCCCAGGCGACCAGGGCCGCGTCGGCCAGCGTGGGCACCCACATGTCCACGAGGGCCAGCTCCTCGTCGCGCGGGGCGGCCCCCACACCCAGGACTCGCAGACCCGCGCGCGAGGCGGACAGGATCCCGCAGTAGGAGTCCTCGACCGCCAGGCACACGGACGGCGGCGCGCCGCAGGCCCGCGCCGCGGCGAGATAGACGTCCGGGTCGGGCTTGGGCCGCAACGTCGCGTCCGGGACCACGATGTCGGTGAAGTACGGAAGCAGCCCGGCCTGCGCCAACCCCGACTCCACGACGTCGCGCGGGCAATTGCTCGCCACCGCCAACGGTGCGAAGTCGGCGGCCAGACGTACGAGTTCACTTGCGCCCGGAATGGTTACGGGGGCGGCGGCGACCAACTTCCGGAAGTGGTCCAGAAGTTGCGCCGTCACCTGGTCGGCCTGGCCGCCGGAGAGCCCGATCACCTCGGTCATGACCCGTCCGCATTCGGTGAAATGCAGGCCCTTCGTACGTTCGCCGAAGTCGTCCGGGGTCTCCATGCCGTATCCGCGCAGCACCAGTTCGCGTGCCTCTTCCCAGTGGCGCTCGCTGTCCATCAGCGTGCCGTCGCAATCGAAGACGATTGCCGCGGGAGTCCAGGAGAGAAGGGAGTTTCCTGCCATTGGTGAGCCATCCGATCGAGAGACGTGGATCCGGGGCGACACCCCGCCCGAGGCGTCGGCGGGCGGGGTATGCCCCGAAACATAACGATCATTACGCTAGGACGAACACACTCCGTATTCAAATAACGACGGATTGTCCGCGTGTCGCCCTCGGGGTCAGCGGTAGCGCGCCGCGCCCAGGGCCGTGTACGCCCCGCCCTGACGAACGCGGAACGAGGCCTGTCGACCGCGGTGCAGCGTGCACTCGATCCGCGCGGGCGGGTCGAACTCGGTGAACCGGGGAGTACGCAGGCGAAACGCCGTCGGCCGAAGCAGTTCGCCGCCGCTCACCAGCGCGATCGCCTGCCGGGCGGCCTCGACGAGCACCATCCCGGGCATGTGGTCACAGGGGTGATCGAAGAAGAACGGATGCAGCCGATCGGCCGGATCCACCTCCAGGACACCGCCGTCGGATTCGGCGACCAGCACGTCCCGGGGCAGCGTCGCGTCCACCGCCTCCGGCGTCGGCCGTACACGCGGAGCCGCCGGGCGCGCCCCCGCCGCGCCCCGGCGCAGCGCCGCGTACGCGTCCGGGTCCAGGAAGCGTGCGTTACCCCCCGCGCGGGCGAAGGTCGTGGCGCCGACCGACAGTCGCAGCCGCAGCCGCAGCCCCCGCAATCCGCGGCCGTCGTGCGTGGGGCGGAAGTCGTCGACCTGGGCCAAACAGGTGATATCGCTGGCGCCACCCGTCGAACGTGGCTCCGCCGAGGCGTCGACACCGTAGAAAAGGTCCTTGATCAGGAAGTGTGCCTCCGGAGGCACCGCATAGAACTGCGCCGGAATGAAGATTCCGAGCTGACGGAGGGTTTCCAGGACCATCAGCCGACTGTGGCCACCGTCGTCGGCGGGGCGAAACGTGGGATGGGAGCAGGGCCACTGGGCGGCGGCCAGGAAGGTCGTGCCCGCGAGCCGGACCACGTCGGTGAGCAGCACCTCGGCCACCGACACTCGATGTACCGATTCCCGTTCCACGGTGCGCGACCAGCTCAGGAGCCTCGCCGACGAGCGCGAGGACGCCGTGTCGCCGCCAAGAGCAACCATGAACACAAGCAGAACCCAGGTGCCGGGAAGGTGCATGTCGTCTCCGCTCCACCCGTCGGGCGGCGGCGCGCGGGGCCCGGCGATCCGGCCCGCCGGAGCGGCCCGAGGGCAGACGGTTCCCAACCGGGCGTTCGAGTTGGAGGTAGGTGGCACGTGCAGGCACGGGCAGGGGCGACTCGCCGGTCTCTTCTGGAGACCGCGGCATGTCTATTCCATGAGCGAGGTTTCGCGGGTACCAGCATCAGCGACATCGGCAACGCGTCGGGACTCACCAGCGGGGCCATCTATTTCCACTTCTCGAACAAGGACGCCCTGGCCCGCGCGATCGTCGAGGCACACTTCGACACGTGGCCGGTGTTGATCGAACGACACACCGGGGCCGCTGTGCCGGCGGTGGTGGGGCTGGTGCGGTTGAGCTTCGACGTGGCCCGGGCGTTTCGGGACGATCCGCTCGTGCGAGGTGGAGCGCGGTTGTGGAGCGAGCGGTACGGGATCGACGCGACGCTGCCCGCGCCGTTCGTGGGCTGGATCACCGCCGTCCGAGCGCTGCTGGAGCGGGCGCGGGAGGAGGGCGTACTCGCGGAGCGGATCGATCCGGCCGGGGCGGCGAAATCGATCATCCACGCGTTCTTCGGCCTGCATACCGTCTCCGACGCGCTCTCCGGCCGGGCCGACATCGAGAACGACCTCACCGACCTGTGGCGGCTGCTCCTCCCGGCCCTGCTGGCCGATCCGGACGCGGCGGAGGACACGTTGCGGCTCGCCCTCCCGGCCGTCGACGAAGTGCGAGCGTGAGGATCCGCGAACTTCCGCAGGGTTTCGCCGACTCGGCCGGTTGGGTGGAGGTATCCCGGGCAGCAGGGCCGAGAACCCGAACCGCGGGGCCGCGCCCCTCGGCGCGGCCGGAAAGGAAGACATGGACTGGCGATCCGCCGCTGCCTGTACGCACGAAGACCCCGAACTGTTCTTCCCGGTCGGCAACTCCGGCCCGGCCAGAGAGCAGATCGACCAGGCGAAATCCGTCTGCCGACGATGCCCCGTGATCGATCGTTGCCTCTCCTGGGCGATGGCGACCAAGCAGGAGAGCGGTGTGTGGGGCGGCCTCAGCGAGGACGAACGCCGCGCGCTGCGCAGAAGAAACACCCGCCGGCACCACAACCGCCACGCGGCCTGAGCCGGGATCCCGCGTCGACGGTCACGGCTCCGGTTGCAGGCGCGCCTTGAACTGCCGCGTCGTCGGCGGCGGTACCGCCTGGGTGAAGTTGGCGAAGGGCTCCGCGGCGGCGATCAGGGCCGCCAGGGCCGGGGAGGTCGCGGCGTCCGGATGCGCGGTGAGCGCCTCACGGGCCTGCACGATCGCAGCCCGCAGTTCCTCGTGGCGAGTGGTCGGCATCGCGATTTCCCTCCCGGACGGGCACGAGGATCGTCCGACAGATTCCGACCTCGGTACGGCAAACATTATCCGAGGCGGAGGATGCGAAGCGCATGCAACCCCGCACCCACCGCCGTGGCCAAACGGCCACGACGTGCCGATCGGCGCCCGAGGGGCCGGACGAGACGGCGCGACCCCGGCGCGAGGGGCGCGCCGGGGTCGCCGTGCCGCCGTGGTGTGTGCTCGGGCGCGGATGATCCGGGCTGAACTGGACGATCTGGGTCAAACCCGGATGATCAGGCCCGTACGACCCAGGTCAGACTCGTGCGCAGGGTCTCGGCGACGACGGGGTCACGGACCGAGTCGGTCGGGTCGACGACCACCACGGTCAACCGGTGCGGCCCCGGGCGACGCGGGTCGAGGCGCAGTTCGGAGACCTGCATCGTGTCCTCCCGAGCCGGGGGCTTCAGCGGCTTGTCGTCGAGGTACCACCGCACCCGAAGCGGCCGCGCGGCCGGACCGGTGGGTCGGGCCAGGGCGATGCGTGCGCTGTCCTCGGCTCGCAACGTCCGTGCCGTCGGGGTGAGGGCGTGTGCCGCGGAGGCGTGTCGGTGGAAGCCGGCGATCATCGCCTCGACACCGGGCAGATTGAAGGGCTTGCCGGTGAAGCGCATCAGCGAGCCGTCTGTCGGCCGGTTCAGGCCGGTCACGTAGTAGCCGCCGCCCGTGTACGCGCCGACCGTGCCGCCGTCCGGTGAGGTCTGGCCCAGCCAGCGATACCACTTGGTGCGGGTGCTCCGCATTCGCGCGGCGGACAGTTCGGTGATGTTGGACTCGCCCGGTTCGGGGCCGGTGTAGTGCTCGTAGCCGGGGACGCCGGGATAGAAGTACTCGTCGGCGAGCTTGCCGAGCGAGTGCCCCGTCTCGTGGATGGCGACCTGGCCCGACTGGGCGTTGTGCGCTGAGGAGGTGGCGATGCCCTCGTAACCGAGCGTCGGGCTGGGCGTGTTGTAGCCGGCGCCGCCGTACTTGGCGCTGTTCGCGAGCACCATCACCAGGTCGACAGCCGGCGCGTTGTCGACGTACGAATCGACCTTGGCCTCGTCGACGCACAGCAGCCGTTCGGTGTTCTCGCACCAGAAGTAGGATCCGAGTGCCGTGTCCCGGACCACGTCCCGGGACGGGTCGCCGGACACTCCGGACTGGCGGGAAACCGCGTCCACCGCCCAGACGTTGAAGAGGTTCGCGTACGTCGTGTACGGCTCGACGGCCACGATCTCCGCCCAGCGCTCCCTGACGTCCGTGTGGAATCGCGCGAGTTCACCCGCGGTGTAGCCGTCGCCGACGAAGACGATGTCGAGGCGGTCCGTGGTGGGGCCGTTGTCGACGACCTTGGTGACCGCGCCGTCGCCCGGCGCGGTTTCGGGGGAGAGGACGCCCGGTGGCGATCCCTCCCTGCCCCGCCGGGAGACCCAGGTGTACCCGGAGCCCGCCTCGGTGTGCGGTTGCGCGAGCGCGGTGGGTCCCGCGGATTCGGGGCCGGGGATCTCGACTTGGACCCGGTCGGTGGTCGGTTTGTTCGCGGCGGCACCGGCGGCCGCACCCGGGGCGGTGACGACGGCGCACACGAAAGCGACGGCCGCGGCGACCGCCGTCACGGATGTGCGAAGGGATGTACTCGATCTGCGCAAGGGATTCTCCTTGGCACGCGAGGGGAGATAGATCCGGACTTCAGTGAATCCAAGTCCGAACTTAAGCTAAACGTCGGCGCGTTGCCGCACAATGCCTCGGGGCGAGGAACAACCGCAGGGGGTACTCGATGGACGAGCCGGCCGAGATCGGAAGCCGCATCCAACGCATGCGCAACCAACTGGGATTGACGCAACGTCAGCTCGCCGAGCCGAGGTACACCGCGGCCCACATCTCCACCCTGGAATCGGGCAAGGCCCGTCCCTCGGAGGCCGCCCTGCGCTTCCTCGCGGGGCAACTCGGCACCACGTACGAGGAGCTGACCACGGGTCACCCCGCCCACCTCGCCACGGAACTGCGCCTCGCGCTCACCGACGCCCAGCGCCTGCTCGCCACCGGCACCTCCGAGCAGGCCGCCCTGCGCTACGGGGAACTGCTCGCCGAGGCCGAGCGGCTGGCGCTGCCGGCCGAGCAGGCCACCGCCCGGATCGGACTCGGCGAGTGCGCGCTGGTGACCGGGAAACCGGCCCGGGCGCGCGCCCACTTCGAGGCGGCCGAGCGGCAACTCGCCGGCGAACCCGCACCCCGGCGGGCCCGCGCCATCCGCGGCCGGGCCGTGGCCCACTTTTTGGCCGGCGAACTCCGCTACGCGTGCTACGTGTTGGAGACCGCCTTGGCCGAACTCGCCGCCGACGACCTGCACGACCCCGACGCGCTCGTCCTGCTGCACGCCGCCTCCATCGCGCCCTACATGGACATGGGGGCGTACGTCCGCGCCGCGCACGCCGCCGAGGTCGCCCTCGCGCTGGCGCCGAGCGTCTCCGATCCCGCCCTGGTGGCCGGCATGCATCGCAGCGTCGCCCGTACCCTCCTGGCGGAGGGCCGCATCGCCGACGCGGACGCCTCGCTGGCCAAGGCGCAGGAGCTGTACCGGCAGCTGCAGCTGCGGACCGAACTCGCCCACTGCCACTGGATGCGCGGCTACGTCCACGCCCAGCACGACGCGCTCGACGCCGCCGAGGCCGAGCTGCGCACCGCGCGCGAGATGCTGGTGGCCCGGCACGCCCGACTGTTCACCGCCCAGGTCGAGGTGGAGCTGGCCGACGTACTGCGCCGTCTCGGCCGGCACGAGGAGGCGCGGGAGTTGTTGTCGGGCGTCCTCGATCTCGACGACACCCGAGGTGCGGTGCACGCGGCGGGCGCCCATCGGCTGCTCGGTCTGATGGCCGAGGAGCGGGGCGAGCCGGAACGCGCCGAGGAGCACTACGTCGGTGCGCTCGGCTTCCTCGAACGCAGCGGCGCGGCGGGAGACTTGGCCGACCTGTGCATGCTCCTGGGCGACCTGCTGCGTCGCATGGGCCGCACCGAGGCCGCGATGGACGTCTACCGCACGGGCCTGCGCAACCGCGCGACCCCGGGCACTACGACACTCGGACCGGCCCTCGGCCGGCCGGCACCGTACGGGGACGCGGAGGACGGGCCGGCGCCGGCGTATCCGTTCGTGCTCTGACCTCCGAACCCCATCAACTTTTGTTGACGGCCCGACGATCCATCAACTAAAGTTGATGTGTGATCGACGCCAAGGACGTTCCCTCGCCCGAGCAACCCGAGGACGCGTTCGCGGCCGTGGTCGCACTGCGCGGCCTCGCCGCGGCGCTGGAGCGGGCGGCGGTGGACCACGCCCTCGCCCAGGGCTGGACCTGGAACCACATCGGCCAGGCGCTGGGCATGAGCGCCCAGGCCGCCCACAAACGACTGTCACCCTCCCGGCGAACGCCACCACCCCAGGACCGGTGATCCACCGGCCCGGCAAGGAGATCCACCGTGGGCATCCGCACCGCGATACACGACATGGGCACAATGAAGCGTCTCTTCACCGGCGCCGAGGAGCAGGCCCGCGCGCTCGGCGAGGAAACCCCGGGCCCCGAGCACCTGCTCCTGGCCGCCCTCACGCTCCCCGACGACTCCGCCCGTACGGCGCTGGCCGCAGTCGGAGCCACCATCGAGGACGTCCGCCGCGCCCTGGCCGAATCCCACGCCGCCGCGCTGCGCTCGGTCGGCATCGACACCGGCACGATCCCCGCCCCCACGCCCGCCCCCGCCCCACGCGGACCGTACCGAGCCTCCGGCACCGCGAACGAGGTATTCCAACGCGCGACGACCCTGGCCAAGGCCGACCGCCCCAAAACCCTGCGCACGGCCCACGTCCTGATCGCGGTGGCCGAACTCGAACACGGCACGGCCGCCCGCGCATTGCGCACCCTCGACATCGCTCCCCAAACCCTGATCGAAGCCGCCCACACAGCCATCCACGCCCAGTAGCCGGCCACCCCGAACAACTCCGGCGCGGGCGCTGTCGGGCCCCGGTGGAAGACTCCCGCGCATGTCTCTCGCCGATCTCACCTTCGACCAATGGCGGTCGTTCGACCTGCCGACGGCTCGCCGACTCGCACAACAGGCCGCCGACCGGGCGGGCGGCCGCGTGGTGGCGGTCGAGGCCGTCGAGCACCTCGGGCCCCGGATGCACCGCGTCCGGATCGAACGCGACACACAGGAGTTCGCCCTGGTCCCGGGCGGCAGGGTGACGCTCGGATTCGACCTCGAAGCCTGGCAGCCGACGCCCGAGCAGGCCGCCGACTACCGGGAAAGCCTGGAGCAGGGCTTCGGGTTCGGCTCCGATCTGCGGGCTCACCTCGCGCACCTGCTCAGTCCGCGCCGGCAGGTCACCGTGGCCACGGTGCTCATGGCCGTGGAGGACGAGAACCTGACCGAGCCGCCCGCCGACATGCCGGCCGTGCTCGCCTCCCGCGGCCTGCGCATGCCGAGTTCCGACGAATGGGAACACGCGTGCGGGGCCGGCGCGGGCACCCTGTTCCGGTGGGGCGACGACTGTCCGCTCGACCGGATCCCCTACGACGATCACACCGGTCCGCAGCACGAGCCGAATGCCTTCGGCCTGCGCATCGCCTACGACACGTATCGGATCGAGGTGACGAGCGATCGCACGGCGGTGCACGGCGGTGATGGCGGGGAGTCCGCCTGTGGTGGTTATGGGGGGATGTTGGGATGGCTTCCCCTGGCGACGGCGAATCGGAATCCCTTTCCGGCCGCCGAGTTCGTCCATGGCTCGGAAGGTGCGGACATGTACGAGGACTTCTCCACCCGACCCGTTCTCGTGCTCTGATTCCTGTCCCGATCGCGCGAGACGGGGTCGGGTTGCGCGGGGGGAGCGGGGGCGGAAATTGTTCCGACCGGTGACCTGTACGGTGTTTTTCGGCCGTGCCGAAAGGTGCGTTCACGGCCTTGAACGAAGGGTTACTGGATTTGAAGGTCACGGGGAAGCGCCGAATATCGTTGGTCGCCGCATTCGCGGCGACCGCTGCGATCGTCGGTGGATTGCAACTTTCGGGCTCGGCGTTCGGTGACCAGGACGGCGACGCCCAACCGGATCCGGTGCCGGTTCAGCAGGCGCTGGACGGGGTCGAGGCGCCTGACTCCGCCTGGTCGGATGTCGACGGCACCAGGTTCGTCAACGGCCGGATGACGATTCCGCCGCTCGCTCCCACCCGGCAGCGTACGGCCGTCGCCGCCGCCGCGGCCGCGCCGTCCGGGCTCGGATGGAAGTCGGCCGGTGCGGCGAAGCTGCTGTCGACCGGCTACACGATCAAGTTCTACGATCAGAAGTCGGTCGACTGGCTGGCGCCGTACGTCAAACGCTCCGCCGCCGAGATCCAGCACGAGACGGCGCTGCCGATCACGGTCGACACCAAGCCGGTCGGTCACGACTACGTGCGCCCCAAGGGCGAGATCGTGATCGGCGCGTTCCTGAACCCGTGTGTGACGACCACCGACGGCAGTCCGTGGAAGGTCGTCATGGACGGATCCGGGACGCCGGGGTGGAGTTGCGGGTTCCACGCGCGCAGCACTCCGGACACGGTCACCAGCGGGCACGCGTACATCAACACGTCCTTCTTCACCGCCGACGGCAAGCCCACCGCGCGCTTCGGCGAGGTCGGCATGCGGAACCACGTCAGCCACGAACTGGGCCACACCCTGGGTCTGGCGCACGCCGACGACGCGCCCGGGAAGTGCGCCAAGGGCACCGACTCGGATGAGAACCCGGTCATGTGCACGCTCCTGAACGCCTACCCGGACTCCCGAGCGGGCCAGTACGTGCAGCAGTTCGACGTACAGGGGCTCCGCACGCTGGCCGCCGCAGCCGGCGCTCCGGTGCCCCCGCAGGGCAGGATCACCGGGATCGCCGGGAAGTGCCTGGACGTCAAGGGCGGCAAGCCGGCCAACAGCACCCAGATCCAGATCTACACCTGCAACACCGGCCCGGGTCAGTCCTGGATCCTGTATCCGGACGGCACGCTGCGCTCGATGGGCAAGTGCCTGGACGACGCGCGCAACGCGTTCGCCGACGGCACCAAGATCTCGCTGTACGACTGCAACGGCAGCGCCGCGCAGAAGTGGCGGATCGACGCCAACGGCCGCATCGTGCACGTGGCGAGCGGCAAGGTCCTGGACGTGAAGGGCGGAAGCACCGCGAACAGCACGGTGGTGCAGCTCCATTCCGCCAACACGGGCAAGGGGCAACTCTGGAACGTCCCCAAGTAGTCGGGCGACGCGGCACGAACGAGGCGGCCCGGGTCGGATCCACCGACCCGGGCCGTCGCGCGTTCGGGCCCGACGGGCGCGGGACTTCGTCGGTCGGCTCACGGGCGGACCCGGCGGGCCCGAAAGGCCAAGGCCGCCTGGCGGGCGAGGCGTCGGCAGGTTCGTTCCCCGGTCGGGTCGACGCCCAGGGCGCGGTTGTGGTGCAGGCGCAGAAGCGCGTCCAGGATGGCGTCGGTGTCGGTATCGGCGGACAGCAGTTCGCGGTAGGCGGCCAGGGCCTCCGCGCGGGCCGTCCAGGCCGCGGTCAACTCCGGTGGCAGGCCCGCCAGATCGACACCGTCGGCGGTGATCCGGGCCGGGACGGTGTCCGCGATCGCCCGCTCGACCTGCGGTGCCGCGCCGATCGGTTGCGCGGCCAGGCGCCGCATGCCCGCGCCGGGGTCGCCGTGGAACGCGCAGGCGATGCCCACCATCGACAACGCGGCCCACGCGACGGGCGCGAGGTCGATCGTGGGTGCGTGCACGATCCACGCGGCCACCGTGCGCGAGTCGGCGGCGAAGACCCGCTCGGCCGCCGCCATGGCCGCTCCGGCGCCGTAGCGGCCGACTTCGGGCCGGTAGGTGTCCAGCACGAGATGCGACGCGGCCCGCCCGGCGCGCAACTCTCGCGTCCATCGCTCGATCGCCGCCATCACCGCAGCCCGGTCGTGCGGGTCCGGGGTGTGGATGTACAGCCGGAGATGGTCCCGCTCGTGGGTGCCGCGGTGGCGTATGAACCACCGGGCGCGGTCCCGGTCCAGGGCGGCGGCGAGTCCGGGCAGGCGGTGGGCGATGATCTCGTCGAAGCGCTCGGGGTGCGTATGGATCTTCGCGTACACCCACTCCTCACTCGCCGATCCGGGCGCCGCGCCGCACACCGGTTCGGCCGCGAGCCCCGGCAGGCCGAGCAACGGCGAGGGCGCGGGCGGTCGGCGGGCGACCAGGGGGAGGGCGATCTCGTGGACATGACCGCCGATCCACCCGAACTCGGCGGCGGACGCGGCCTCGTGCACGATCGCGTGCCCGCGCTTGCCCAGCCGGCCGCGCAACAGTTCGGCGTGCGCGGGCTCGTCCAGGGACAGGCGCAGGGTGCGGTCGGTGGCGTCGCGCAACTCGACGGTGTCCGGGCACTTCCAGCGGGTGCGCCAGGCCTTCAGGGCGAGTCGCCAGGAGTTTCCGTCGGCGCTCGCGGCCGGCAGGTCGTCCCCGGTCAGCCGCCATCGCGCGGGGGAGAGCACCGAGCGTCCGTACCGCACCCTCGGTAGCCAGGGCAGGAGTTGCGCCCGCGGCCCCCAGTCGAACTCGTACCACTGGGCCCCCAACGCACGCGGCAGCCGGGCGACGAATCGGGCGAGCGGGGACACCTGTCGGTGCAGGGCGAGGGCATGGAACACCTGTGGCTCCACGACGACATGCCGTGAGCGGTCGACCAGGTGCAGCCCGTTCGGGGTGGCCAGTACGTCCAAGTCCCCGCTATCCACCGCGAGTTCCGCGTCGTCGGGGCCACGGTGTTCCCCCAGGGACAGCACGTGGGGCAGATATCGCGGGACGCGGCCGACATTCTGCGCATGGGCGTACACCGGCGGCGTGGCCAACTGCACCCGCAACGCGCCCTCGGTCGCGGGCGGCAGCGCGCGGTACACGTCTTCCAGGCCCGAACCGGTCGCCGTCGGGGTGAACCGTGAGGTGATCGTCCCGGCCGCGCCCGCCGGCGTGACCACGAGGGTGAACTCCCCACGATCCAACGCCCGGACGTTGGGCGCGTGTACGCGCGCGGACAATTCGAGGTGCGGAGGTATGCGCCGCTCGTCGAAGCCCGTGCCGTCGGCCAGGGTACGAATGTCCGCGTCGGTCAACACCACCTCGCCGACGCCGACCCCGTCCGCCATGGCCTCCCACGCCATCGCGAGCAGACGGTCGTCGCGCGGCGTCGCCGTCTCGGCCGGCGCGACCTCCGTGGCGGTGGGATACCCGGCGGGATAACCGAGCCCGGTGTCCGGGGCCACGACGTCGGCCAGCGGCACCGCCGCCCCGACGCCGTACCGGTCGACGAACGCGGCATGGTAGGCCCGCCACGCGGACTCGCCCGCCGGCCGACGCGTCGTACGCAACAACGCGCTCGCGGCCCGCTCCATCTCCCACGCCACCGCATGGGGAACGGCGACCCGGCAGTCGAGCCGTGTATCCACGCCGAGCGCGGTACGGCCCGCATCGGACAACGTCCGCATCCGCGCACCCAGTTCGGCCCGCAACGCGGCCCGGTCGGCGAGCGCCGCCTCGTTGTGTCGGCGCACATCTTCGGCCACCAGGCGCAGTCCGGCCACCAGCGGGGCGACGGCGGGCACCGTGTCCGCGTGCACCCGCCGGAGTTCGGCCACGAGTCGCGCGAGCGGGTCGGTGACGGTCATCGGCGCGCGCAACGCGCTGATCAGGAAGCCGCGCCGCAGGAGATCGGCCGACAGCGCCTCGACCCGGGCGCGGTCGACCCGGGGAAACGCCTCGGCCACGGCGTCGACGAGCGTGCCGAAGCGCACCGGCGCCGCCGCCGCCTCCCGCGCCGCGAGCACGGCCCGCGTACGGCGCACGCTCACCCGGAACGGGCCGTTCGCCAGTTCCAACCGGTCGCCCCGCTCGCTGACCGGCCGGCTGAAAACCACATCCACGCGGGCCAACAGCTCCGGACACGCCTCCAGCCGGTCGACGACGTCGGAGAGCCATTCGGTGTCGACCCGGGCCACCGGCCGATGCCCGGTCCCCCAGTCGAGCCGGGTGTGCGAGCCCACGGTCAACGGTGCGACACCGGCGAACAGGCCGAAGGGCGTGGGGCGTCCGGCGCCGCGCAGCACATAGCGGACCACGGCGGTGGTGGCCCGGCGCACCCGCTTGGGGTCACCGTCGTCGGTGCCGGCGATCAGCGCCTCGACCCGGCGCGCGAGAGTCGGGCCGGCCGCGGTGATGCCGGCGGCGAGCCCGGGCCGCGCCCACGTCCGCCGCAACCACGCCACGCAGTCCGGTACTTCGTCCAGGTCGGGCCACCGCGTGGGGATCTCGCCCAGCGGCGTCACCGCCGCCCGGAGCAGCGCGACCCCGGTGCTGCGGTAGAGCTGCGTCCCGTCCGACACACGATCCTCCGAGGGTGAGCCGAAACACCACCGATCGACTACTGCCTACCCGGGTGTTCGGCGCGAGGATCGGGAAGAATCACGCCCATGGTCTCGGTATTGCAGAATGTGGCGATCGACTGTGCGGATGCCTACGAGTTGGCCCGGTTCTGGAGCGGGGTGACCGGCCGTCCGCTGCATCCGGAGGACAAGCCGGGCGCGCGGGAAACCGAGGTGCAACTCGCGGACGGCCCGGTGTTGTACTTCAACCAGGTGCCCGAGGCCAAGACGGTCAAGAACCGGGTCCATCTGTGTCTGCGCCCCGAGACATCGCGCGACGAAGAGGTGGAGCGACTGCTCGGCCTGGGGGCCTCCTTGTTCGCCGACCACCGGAATCCGGACGGCTCGGGCTGGGTGATCCTCGCCGACCCCGAGGGCAACGAATTCTGTGTGCTGCGCAGTGCGGCCGAACGAGCCGCGATGGACACCTGACGAATCCGCCGGCCCCTTGCCCTGTCGGAATACGGACGGGATTCCTTTATCCCCATGCCGGAGAGCACGCGGTGGGCAAGCTGCTGTATCAATTCGGGCCGGTGGTACGCTTGCGGGGTGCGTAAAGATGCTCGTGACGACGATTCGGTGATCACGGGAATGCCGCATATCCCCGCACTGCTGTTGGTCGGCGCGGAAGATGCCGGGCTCGATCGCACGAACCAGGCCTACCGGGCGATCAGACGCCAGCTCATCGATCTGACGCTGTCGCCCGGTAGCAGCTTCACCGAGACCTCGCTCGCGCGGCAGTGGGACATCAGCAAGACGCCGGTGCGCGAGGCGCTGGCCCGATTGCGGCGCGACGGGCTCGTGGCCGCCCTGCCGCGTGCGGGTTACGTCGTCAGGCCGATCACGCTCCAGGACACCGACGACCTCTGCGGACTGCGCACGCTGCTGTCCGGCGAGGCCGCGTCCGCGGCGGCGCGCCGAGGTGTCGACGGGCCCGCGCTGGAGCGGCTCGAAGTGTTGTCCCGGGTGCATTTCGCGCTCGCGGCGGGCGAGTTGGGGCAGGAGGAGGCATTGCGGGCCTCGATCGAATTCGAGGCCATCATCGCCAACTCCGGCGGCAACACCCGTCTTGCCAAGGCCATCGTCGACGTACTCGACGAACTGGAACGGGTCCTGCGGATGGCCGCGCTGATCGCCCCGGACGCCGCGAGCCCGCCCGGAGAACTGGCGGCCGTCTTCGAAGGGTTGCGCGCGCGGGACGTGGCCGGCACCCACGAGGCGATGCGCAACCGATGCGAGCGCGTGCATCGCGACGTGCTCCAGGTCCTGGCCCGAAGCGCCTCCGTCAACAAGGCGCCGATCGAGATGCCCACGTCACCACTGCCGCCCGCCTAGCGCGTGTCTTCAATGTCCCGTGGAGCTCCACGGGACATTGAAGACACGCGCTAGGACTCCACGACCCCACCCTGTGCGGCCGAGTGCTCAGGCCGGTTCCGGATGCCAGTCGGCGCAGGGTGTGACCGTGAAGCCGCGGCTGGGGAAGACGGCGTCCATGAAGAAGTCGTGGACGGCCGGATCACCGTCGGCGCAGCCGTCGCGCAGCACGGTCACCCGGTATCCGCGACCGGCGAAACAAGGGCCATTCCACGCCGAATCGGCCATGGAAGGAGCATGCGAGCCCCGGGTTCTCCCACGGTTTCGCCAAGCGCGCGTGTGCTCGGAACACGCGCGGCTGGCGTGATCTCCGCACTTGGTATTCCCGCCGGCAAAGCGGGAGTTCGCGAACCGGAACAGGGGGTGGCCCGGTGTCGACCGGTCGGATGTCCAGGGTGGTCGTGGTGGCGAGCGGTGTGCTGATGGTCGCGACGCTCGCCGGGTGCGGCGGGTCCTCGTCGGACCACAAGACCGCGGGTGCCACGGCGACACCGCCACAACCGCGCGCCACCGCCCCCACCGCGACGTCCGCAGCCACGTCGGGCGGCACGACCACGGGCGGCTCCGGCGAGGGTACGGGTGGGCCGACGGCGCGACCGCCCGCCGCGTCGACGTCGGCGGGAGGCGGCCCGGGCGGCAACGCGGCCTTTTGCGCCGACGCGGTCAAGACGATGGCGACCGACGACGAGCTCCACAACGGCCTGCCCGACGCGCAGACGATCCTGGTGTGGGACCGCATGAACAACGAGGCACCCGCGGCCATCAAGGGCAGCGTCGACAACGTCGACCGCCAATTCCACCAGCGGGTCGAACACGGCACGATGGATGACATCGGCGGCTTCGCGGTGGCCTACCAGTCGGTTCTCGAGTGGGTGGCCGGGAACTGCGGTCTGACCCGGTCCTGACCCGGGCACGGCACGTCGGCGGTCGCCGCACCCGGGTGCGGTATTCGCGTCAGGGACGGGAGTCCGCGTTCGGTGTCGCCGGCGACTTGCCGTCCAGGACCGGACGCTGCGGCAGCGACGCGCGGGGCACCTCGAAGCGGGCCAGCCGGATGTACGGGGCGAGGCATTCCGGCGGGGGGCTGCGATCGGGGAGGCGTACGTCGAGCCGGAGCCGGTTCCCGGTCGCGAACAGCCGGGCGCCCTCGGGGTCGAGGCAGCCCGCGTCGACGGTCACGGTCACCACGACGTTGCGGGCGAAGTCCGTTGCGGGGGTGGTTTCCGCCGGGCGCTTGTCCGGGCTGCCGCCGAATACGCCCGCCAGGACGTCCGCGTCCTGTGCCGCCGATTCGGCGATGGCGAACACCTTGGGCAGGCCGCGTGCCTCGGCGAAGGAGATGGTGCGCGTGTCGACCCGCCCGTCGGCGGGGACGGCGGGGGTTCGGATGCCCGTGGGCGTGGCACGCGGTGGCGTTGTGCCCGGCGGGATCGCCGTCTCGGCGGGGGACGCGGCAGGGGTGGCGGCGGGCGAGGTGACGGGGGCGGTGCCCGGTGCGCCGACCGGTGTGTCGGACACCGAGCGGGTCGGCTCTCCCGTCGCGTTCTTTTCCTCGCCGTCATCCGTGAACATGACCCACAGTGCGACTCCGATGCAGGCGACGGCGATCAGTCCGGCGGCGATGACGAGGATCGTCCGGATTCTGGCGGGTGGTCGTGCATTCGACTCGGCCATGGTGATGTGACGTCGGCGCCCGAGGGACGGTTCCCGACGGGGACAAGTCGCAGGGCTTCTTCCGGTTCGGCGCCGGGACGGGGCGAAAACCGACGGCGTCCGAGCGTCGCCGAGCAGGTGTCGGGGCGACGTGCGGCGATGCGAGGTGTGGCCTCAGTCCCGGCGGTCGGGGGCCGCGTGCGCGTTGTCGATGAGGTCGCGCAGCTGGGAGCGGGTGGTGACGGCCAGCTTGGGGAAGCTGCGGTACAGGTGCGAGCCGACCGTGCGCGGGGACAGGAACAGCCGCTCGCCGATCTCGCGGTTGGTCAGTCCGCGGGCGGCGAGCCGGATGATCTGCTGTTGTTGCGGGGAGAGTTCGGCGAGTGCGTCGGGCGCGGAATCGGTGACGTCGAGGCCGGCGGCGCGCGCCTCGGCCCGGGCCCGCTCGATCCACGGGCGGGCGCCCAGCCGCCGGAACGTCTCCAGGGCCTCGGCGAGGGGCACCCGTGCCTCGGCGATGCGCCGACGCCGGCGCAGCCACTCGGCGAAGTCCAGGAGGGTTTGGGCACGTTCGAACGGCCGGTGTGCCGACTCCGGGTCGGCCAGGGCCGCGCGGAAGTGCGGCTCGGCGTCCTCGGGGTCGGCCAGCAGACCACGAGCCCGCTCGATGAGCGCACGCAGGCGGGGTGAGGCATCGGCGCCGAGCGTGTGTGCGGCGCGCTCGACGATGCCGGCCACCTCGTCGCGCCGGCCGGTGCGTACCGCCACCGCGGCCAGATCCGCCAGCGCCGGATAGGCGGCGTGGTAGTGCGCGGGCTCGCCGTCCGCGGTGAAAACGGCGCGGAGTTGGTGGTACGCGTCTTCGTGTGCGCCCTCCGCGAGGGCCGCCGCGCCGAGGGCACGACGGGCGTAGACGGCGACCGAGCGGCTCTCCGCCGGGTCGATCAGGGCAAGCGCCTCCTCGGCCCGGACGCGGGCCGCCGCCGGGTCCCCCTGGTAGGCGAGGATCGTGGCATCCACGGCAGCCGCGCACGCCACCGCGTGGTCGAGGCCGGCCCTCGCGCCGAGTGCTCCGCTGCGGGCACACGCCTCCCGGGCCCGCCCCCACCTGCCCAGTTCCACATAGCTCCAGGCGGCCGCGCCGCCCAGCCCCTCCGGCAGCGGTCCGCGTACGCCCCAGTGGTCGAATGCCTCGTCGAAGGCGCGGACGGCCTGCGCGGTCTCGTCCAACAACCACGCCATGACGGCGAACGCGGTGAGCCGGTCGGGGCGGCGTCGCGCCTCCGCCGCGAGGCGCGGCAGCAGGGACAGCAGTTCGGCCCGGTTGTCGAAAGGGTCGGAGACCGCCCGAATCCAGACGCGCAACCACGACGCGTCGTCGGGGATGCCGGCCAGGACGTCGCGGACGCGTCGCCGCTGCGCGTCCTCGCCGCGGTAGAAGCGGACCACGGCGGCGGAGGCCACCAGGTCGAGCGCCGTGCCGGGGCGGGTGGGGGCCGATTCCTCGGCGGCGTCGGCCAGTCGGGCGAAGACGACGGTGTGCCGCACGGTCAGCGTGGCCAGCCGGCCGAGCTCGCCGGCGGCGCGGGCCAGGAGCGACGCGTCGTCGGTGCGCGCCCGTACCTCGGCGGCCAGCTCCTCGACCCACGGCAGGTCCCCGGTGAGCGCGGCGGCCGAGGCGGCCTCGACCAGGAGCCGGGCGCCGTCCTCGCGCGGTGCGAGGTGTGCGGCATGGTGCAGGGCCTCGGCCGCCGCCGCGTGGCCGCCGCGACGCCGGGCCCGGTCGGCGGTGCGCTCCAGCTCCGCCGAGACGGCCGCGTCCGGCGGCGTGCTCGCGGCGGCGAGGTGCCACGCGCGCCGGTCGGGCTCGCCCCGCAGCGCCTCGGCAAGCGTGCGGTGGGCGGCGCGCCGGGCCTCGACGGGGGCGGCGTGATAGACGGCCGAGCGGGCCAGGGGGTGGCCGAACCGCGCACCCCGACCGGTGCGCCGGATCAGCCCGACCCGTTCGGCGGGCCCCCACACGGCGGCGTCCTCGGGCCCCGGGAGGGTGGCCGGGGCGGCGATGGCGGAGTCGACGGTGTCCATGGCGGCCAGGAGCAGCACGGCCTGCGCGGTCGTGGACGGCAGATCGGGCAGGCGAGCCGCGAACAGGCGTTCCAGGTGCTCGGTCAGCGGGAGCGGCCCGCCGGCGGGCGACCCGGCGGCCGATTCGGGTGCGCCCGCCGCCCGCGCCAGCTCGATGAGCGCCAGCGGGTTGCCGTCGGCCTGGGCCAGGATCCGGGCCCTCGTCCGGCCGGTCGGGCGTTGCGGCTGTAGGTCGAGCAGACGACCCGCCGCGGCGTCGTCCAGCGGTCCGAGAGTCAACGTCGGGATGTGCCGGTCGAAGCCGGGCAGGTGATCGCCGGTGCGGGCGGCGACCAGCATCGTGACCGGTTCGCCGGCCGTCCGTCGGGCGGCGAAGGACAACGCGTCCAGGGACGCGCGGTCGAACCACTGCGCGTCGTCCAGGACCACGAGCACCCGCCCCTGCTCCGCCAGGGCGGACAGCAGGCCCAATACGGCGACGCCGATCAGCATCGGGTCGGTGTCCGCCGGGATCGGACCGGTGCCGAAGGCGCCGTACAGCGCGGCGCGTTGCCGCTCCGGCAGGTCGTCCACCTCGGCCGACACCGGACGCAGCAGTTGATGCAGGGCGGCGAACGCCAGGCTCGACTCGGACTCGCTGCCGGCCGCCCGAAGGACGCGGGCGTCGTCGGTCTCGGCCGCGCGCACGACCCGGTCCAGCAGGGCGCTCCTGCCCATCCCCACGTCGCCGAGCAGCAGCAGGAGCTGTTCCGCCGAGGCGGGGTCGAGCGTGTGCAGCAGGCGGGCCGCCTCCCGGTCGCGGCCGACGAGCGGCTCGGCGGGTTCCGGGTGCGATCGGGTGCCCGGACGGGGGGTGCCTGCGTGCGTGCTCACGGGTCTCCGGTGATCGGGCCCGTCGCTCGACCGAGCCGTCCTGCCTGGTCGCCCCCAGGCTACAAGCGGGCGGGCCGACGCCCCGCGCGGTGCAGTCACGTGACGGATACCGGAGCCGACCGGGCCGTTCGTACGCTTTCGGAAAGCCCCTCGAATGTATAAGGAAGCCAGGGAATACCCATGGAACAGATCGAACTCGGCGACGTCACCATCACCCGGATCCGGGAATACTACGGATCCGTCGACATGACCCCGCACGCCTTCTTCCCGGAAAGCTCGAAGGAGGTCTGGACGGACGAGTCCCCCTGGCTGGATCCGCATTTTCTGGATTCCGAGACCAATATCGTCAATTCCGCGATCCAGACCTGGCTGCTGCGCAGCGAGGGCAGGACCATCCTGGTCGACACCGGCGTGGGCAATCACAAAGAGCGTCCGTACGCCCCGGTCTGGAGCCGACTGGACACGGACTTCATGGTCAATCTCGCCCGCGCCGGTGTCGCGCCGGAAGACGTGGACATCGTGATCAACACGCATCTCCACATCGACCACGTCGGCTGGAACACCCGACTGGACGGGCGGGAGTGGGTGCCGACCTTTCCCAACGCCACCTACCTGATGCCGAAGGACGACTTCGACTTCTGGAACCCCGAGAACGGCCACGAAAGCGTATTCGGCCGCGGCAACCAGAACGTCTTCGAGGACAGCGTGGCCCCGGTGCACCGGGCCGGCCGGACGCTGCTGTGGGAGGGCAGCCACCGCATCGACGCCCACCTGCGCCTGGACGCGGCTCCCGGACACACGCCCGGCTCCTCCGTCCTGACCCTCACCTCCGGGACGGACCGCGCGGTGTTCGTCGGCGACATGCTGCACAGCCCGGTGCAGGTGCTCGAACCGCACGCCAACAGCTGCTTCTGCGAGGACCCCGCGGGCGCCCGGGCCACCCGCCGCAAGGTATTGGGCTGGGCGGCCGACCACAACGCCCTGGTGATCCCCGCGCACCTGGCCGGCCACGGCGCGGCCGAAGTCGCGCACGAGGGCGCCGGGTTCGCGATCAAGGGTTGGGCCCCGTTCACCCCGTACACCGAGCGGGACTGAGGAAGGCATCGTCGTGTCGCACATCGTCACCACCACACACGGGACCGTGCGCGGTCCGCGCCGGGACGACGGCATCGCCGTCTTCCGGAACATCCCCTACGCCGCGCCGCCGCGCGGCGCGGGCCGATTCGCCGCTCCGCGACCGCACGAGCCGTGGCCCGGCATCCGCGACGCCGGCGCGCCGGGACCCAATGCCCCCCAGGCCGAGCGCAGGCTCGGCCGGGTGGACATGTCCCCCTACTTCGGGGCCGGTTGGAGCCGCGGGGAGGACTATCTCACCGTCGACGTCCATACCCCCGCCGATGCGATCGCCGACGGCGGACGGCCCGTCATGGTGTTCGTACACGGGGGCGGATACGTCGCCGGGTCGACCCGGTCCGCGCTGTACGACGGGTCCACGTTCGCCCGCGACGGCGTCGTGCTCGTCACCGTGAACTACCGCCTCGGCATCGCCGGGTTCCTCGACATCCCCGGCGCCCCCGCCAACCGCGGGCTGCTGGACGTGGTGGCCGCGCTGCGGTGGGTCCGGGACAACATCGCCGCGTTCGGCGGTGATCCGCGCAACGTCACCCTCTTCGGCCAGTCGGCCGGGGCGACCATCGTCGGCGCCGTCCTGGCCGGCCCGGAAGCCGCGGGCCTGCTGCGCCGGGCGATCGTGCAAAGCGGCAGCGGCCTGGGCGCGTTCACGCCGGAGCAGGCCGCCCGGGTCACCCGGGCGGCGGCCGAACACCTGGGCATCGAGCCGCACGTCGACACGTTCGCGGACATCGACGACGAACGCCTGGTCGAGGCCGCCTCCCGGCTCTCCGGCCTCGACCTGCGGACCGACACCCACCACGACCCGCTGCTCGGCCTCGCCCCGTTCGGCCTGGTCCTGGACACCCAACCCGCCGAGTCCGTGGCCGCCGGGCTCGGCGCGGACGTCGACCTGCTCGTCGGGACCAACACCGAGGAGGGCAACCTCTACCTGGTTCCGGTGGACAGCTACGCCGACTCGACCGCCGCCGACGTCGACGACACGGCCGCCCGCGCGCACCCCGATCCGGGGCAACTCGTCGAGACCTACCGGAAGTCGCGCCCCGAGGCGGGCTTCGGCGAACTGCGCTCCGCCATCCTGGGCGACGCGCTGTTCGGGGCGGGCAGCCGCGCGCTGGCCGACGCCCATGCCGCGCACCCGCGATCGGCCACCCACGCCTACGAGTTCGCCTGGCGCTCACCGGCGCTGGACGGCCGCCTCGGCGCCACCCACACGGTGGAGGTCCCATTCGTCTTCGACCTCGCGCACCTGCCCGAACTCCGTGGACCAGCGGCCCTGTTGGGCCCGGCCGATCCCCCTGCGGAGCTGGCTCGCCGCATGCACGCGGCCTGGATCGACTTCGCCCGCACCGGCGACCCCGGGTGGGATTCCTACGACCCGGAGCGCCGGGCCACGATGCGCATCGACAGCACGTGGACCCAAGTCGACGCCCCACGCGACGAGGAGCTGCGGGCCTGGGCCTGACGCACGGGTGACGGGGATCCGGGCCGGAGTTCCGGCGCCGGATTCCCCGCCGGCGCGGTGGTCGGGAGTCAGGACAGGATCTCGACGTAGCCGTCGGTGCCGTGGACACGGATCCGCTGCCCGTCGCGGATCAGCCGGGTTGCCTGGTCCACGCCCACGACGGCCGGCAGGCCGTACTCCCGGGCGATCACCGCGCCGTGCGTCATCAGGCCGCCCACCTCCGTCACCAGGCCCGTGATCCCGACGAACAGGGGCGACCAGCTGGGGTCGGTGTGGGCCGTGACCAGGATGTCGCCCGCCTCGAGATCGGCATCCGCCATGTCCAGGACGACCCGGGCCCGACCCTCGACGGTGCCGGCGGAGACCGGCAGGCCCACCAGGGCACCGTCCGGCACGTCGTCGCGGCGGTAGGACCCGTTGACGGCCTCGCCGTCGGAGGTGAGCACCCGGGGCGGGGTGAGCGCGTGGTACGACCGGAAGGCGTCCTTGCGCTCCCGGATGAGCCGATCGTCCACTCGGTGCGAGCGTACGACGTCGTGGAGTTCCTGGAACGTGAGGAAGTAGGCGTCCTCCCGATCGGCCAGCACGCCGGCCCGCACGAGGTCGTCGGCCTCGGCCAGCAGGGCCTGCTTGTAGACGAAGTAGCGGGTGATGATGCCGTACTTCGGGTATTCCCGGTATCCGATGAAGGTGCGGACCCGGTCGATCATACGTTTGGTCTCGTCGGCCTTTCGGTCCCCGTCGGGCAGGGTTCGCAGACGCGCCAATACGTCTCGTTCCTTCGCCAGTGCCCGCTGCCGGCCCTCCTCGAACCGCCTTTCGGCGGCGCCGGGTTCGAAGTTCTTCACGTGGTCGAGGATCACCGGGACGAGTGTGGTGGGGCGTTCGCGCCACCTCGGCCTGGTGATGTCGATCTCGCCGACGCAGCGCATGCCGTACCGGTCGAGGTAGGACTCCACGGCGTCGCGCGCCTCGTCCCCGCCCGCGAGCTTGGGCAACTCGTCCAGGAAGTCCTCGCCCTCGACACCCCGCAGGTAGGCGACCACCTCCGGGTGCGGGCGGATCACGTCGGCGACGTCGAGCAGCGCCAGGCCCATCTCGGAGGTGACGTTGCCGGGGGCGGACAGGGTGAGCGTGTCGGCCGCGTTCTTCTCGCCCAGCCACTCCCACAGCTTGTCGTTGAGCCACCACGTGGCCTCCATCCCCGCCATGATCGCCCGAAGGCTCAGCGGATCCCCGAGGGCCCGCTTGTGCTCCGCGAAGGCCTCCGCCAGGAAGTCGAACAGCGCCGGTCCGGACTTGCTCCGGATCTCGCGCCGCAGGGCGTCGACGGACGTCCGGCTGCGCTCGATCAGCTCGGCGACGATGGCCGGATCCGTCTCGATCGGGGTGGGCGCCGGGTCGACGATCAGCGGCTCGGGCGGACCCGCGTCCGGGAGCGACGGAACGAAGCCGTCGTGCTCCAGGACGGTCTCCAGCGCGTCCCTGACCAGCGGATCGCCGCGCCCGACGAGGTCCAGGAAGGCGGTGCGGCTCGTGGGCGAGGCCAGGCGGCGGGTGACGTCGACGAACAACCTCCCGCCGGCCGTGGACATCGGGGCCATGGCCGTCAGCTGCCACACGGACAGTCCCAGGGGCTTCATGGGGTCGGTCATCATCTGCCCGTGGCCGACCGAGACGTAGACGTGGTTGTCCCGGTCGTCCCTCTCGGGAATGGGGAACAACGTCGTGATCGGCCGGCTCTGCACGATCCGGAAGCCGTCGTCGTCCAGACACCACTCGATGTCCTGCGGCCGGCCGAAGTACGCCTCGATCCGCCGACCGAGCCGCACCAGTTCCAACACCCGCGCGTCGGTCAGAGCCGGCTGCCGCCGCCGGTCGGGGGCGATCGCCACCTCGTGCGTGCCGCCGCCCGGCACGGCGTGGAGGGCGCGCCGCTTGTCGGCGATCGTCCTGGCGACGATCTCGCCCTCGCGTACCGTGAACACGTCCGGGTTCACCAGGCCGGAGACCAGCGCATCGCCCAGGCCCGGGCCGGCGTCGACGGTGGCGACCCTGCGGTTGCCCGTGACGGGGTCGGCGGTGAACAGGACACCGGCCGCATGCGGGAAGACCATCCGCTGGACGACCACGGCCATGTGGACCGCACGATCGTCGATGCCGTTGCGCCGCCGGTAGGCCACCGCCCGCTCGGTGAACAACGAGGCCCAGCACCGGCCGACATGACGCAGGATGGCCGTCGGCCCGACCACGTTCAGGTACGTGTCCTGCTGGCCCGCGAACGAGGCCGTCGGCAGGTCCTCCGCAGTCGCGCTGGATCGTACGGCGTAGCCGGCCTGCTCACCGAACCGGGCGAGCGCGCCGGTGATCGCGGTCGCGACATCGTCCGGGACGGCGATCTCCTCGATGGTCCGGCGGATTTCCGCGCTCAGCGTGCGGATCTCCTCCCGGTCGTCCGGGTTCGAGCGGGACAGTCGGTCCAGCAGTTCGTCGAGCGACGGCGCCTGCGCGACGACTCGCCGGAAGGCGTCCGTGGTCACACAGCAGCCGGCCGGCACCCGGACGCCTTCGATCCCGGAGAGTGCGCCCAGGTGTGCGGCCTTGCCGCCGACGAGGGCGACCATCGTCGCGTCGATCCCGCCGAGATCCGATACGTAGCGGTCGCTCACCGCGATACCTCCGAGACAGTCCTGCTCTGGTGTCTCCGCATCGCCGGTGCCGCCGGCGTCGTCGAACCTGTTGTCGGGCACGTCCTCATCCCTCGTTGTCGTCCTTCCCATTTCCGCAGGCAGTGGCCACGGCGGACGATTCTGCGCCCCGACGGGGGCCTTGCCGCAAGCCCCCGGGTGCGCTATAAGTTGAGAGAGGCAGGGAGAGGAATCTCCTTGCCTTCGCTGTTTCGCGGGGTGGGGGCGTGGCGTACGGGCCCTCGCGGGCCGTCGGCCGGGATTCCGGTCGGCCGCCCCCGTCGGTGTCGGTACACGGCGGCGGCTTCGGCACTGCGTACGATGGCCGGATGATCAAAGTACTGCTGCGGACCTCGAGCGGGGACATCACCCTGGAGCTCGACGAGTCGAAGGCTCCGAAGTCGGTGGCGAATTTCGTCGACTACGTCAAGGCCGGTCACTACGACGGCACCATCTTCCATCGGGTGATCCCGGGCTTCATGATCCAGGGTGGCGGCCTGACCGCGGACATGGAGAAGAAGCCGGCGCCGAACGTGGTGGAGAACGAGGCCAAGAACGGTCTGCGCAACGACAAGTACACGGTGGCGATGGCGCGGACGTCGGATCCGCACTCGGCCAGTGCGCAGTTCTTCATCAACGCCGCCGCCAACGAGTTCCTCGACTATCCCGGTCAGGACGGCTGGGGCTACGCGGTGTTCGGCAAGGTCGTGGACGGCGAGGACGTGGTGGACGCCATCGAGGGCGTGCCCACCACGTCGAGGAACGGCAGCCGCGACGTGCCGGTGGAGCCCGTGACGATCGTGTCGGCGCAACTGGTCTGACCGCCGAGGACGGTGCCCGGCAAGTTCGGGTGTGCAGGCCACGAGCGCGCCGGGCACTTCCGTCTCCCCGACCGGGCGGCGGCGGGCGTGGCCCGGGGCTCAGCGGAAGAGCGCGTCGACGTATGCGGCGCCCAGGCCCACCTTCGTGTAGTGCCGGCGGCACAGGGCGATGTAGTCGTGGACGTCGAAGTAGCCGGTGGCTTCACCGTTTTCGTCCAACCAGACGAGCGGACCCTGCACGATGAACATGGTCTTCATCGGTTCGTCGCTCTCATAGGCCACGAGCGTGTGGCCCTCGCCCGGGGCCTCGTACACGAAGTCGCCGGCGGAGGCGGTCCACGGGCGTTCCAGGTAGCCCCACTTGCCGGAGATGGTGTACGCGAACACCTCGTGCGGGTGGTAGTGCCGGTTGACCAAGCCGGTCTCGGCGTGGGCGAAGCGCCGGACGGGGGTCGAGCCCACCCGTCCGGCGCCCGGTCGTGCGGACGATCAGGGGTGCACCGTCCAGTGGTGGTTCTGCGCGGCTCGGGTGAAGGTCAGCGACGGGCACAGGTAGTCGCTGCCGCGCGGGCTGGTGCTGGTCCACGGCGAGTCGGTGGGGGTTGCGAGTTGCCACGCGCCGCCCCGGCGGAGCTTGATGTCGGTGCTGTCGAACGTGGTATTGCGGGCCTCGGTGCAGTAGTAGCCCTTACCGGTGGCGGGGTTGACCGTGGCGTAGATCTCGAAGATGTCCCAGCCGTAGTTGAGAGCGCTCTGGTCGGTGCCGGACGAGCGGAACAGCGACTCCCACGCCTGGGTCTTGTAGTTGTACAGGAACGACGACCACGCGTTGCCCGAGGTCGCGTCCTTGCTCAACTGCACGCTGTAGGAAGTGATTCCGTTGACGGTGGTGGTGTACTTCGCCAGGAACGCGGCGTCCACCTTCACGGTCTTGGCGGGGCCGCTCGTGCCGCACCAGTCCCACGCCCAGATCTCGGCGCCCTGGCTCCAGTAGGCGGTGACGACCTCCATGCACGAGTTCAGTGCCTTGGTGGTCGGGGCGTAGGTGAAGTTCTGCGAGTTGCTCACCCTGTACGAGGGATCCACGCTGTGCGTCGCGGTGATGCCGTCGTGGGTGCCGGCCTGCGGGAAGATGCCCCAGAAGTTGTGCGTCGGCGCGAGGCTCGCGCCGGAGGCGGCCGTCGCGGCGCTCGGGGTGCTCGCGGAATCCCCGGACAGGGCCGCTCGCAGCTTGGCGCGCTGCTCGACGAAGGCCTGAACGGCCTTGTCACGCCCGGGAGTCGGCGTGTCGGACGAGTTCTGCGCCACGACCCCTCGGTGTGGCGCGGTGGGGGAGGGAACAGCGCCGGACGGTCGCGCGCCGGTCGCGCCGGCGGGCCCGGCCGGAGCCAGTGCGAGAAAGGCGACGAGGGTGGCGATCAGAGTGGTCACCAGGCCGATGGGGAAGGGACGGGGACGTAAGCGTGGTGTGACGCGGCGAGACATGCGTCTCCTCGGGAAGGGGGGAAGGGGTGTGGAACCGGAGGACGCGCACCGCCGCAGGGTCCGAACCAACCACCGTCGAGCGGGACGTTCTCGTACAGCTCCGGTCGGGACGGCCTCAAGGTAGGGGACGGTTCCGCTCCGGGGGTAATCACATCTGCCGATAGCATCACAAGAGCCGTGCGTCACAGGGGTGTTCGTGGACGGCGGCGAGGAGCGGGAGTGGTGGTCGTGGCGCTGCGATACTCGACGAACGGTGAGCAGTACGACTTCCCGCCGTTCGCCGGCCCGCCGCCGGTTCGCTACGTCCTGGCGTCGAGCCCGCGCTGCGGCAGCAACATGCTTGCCCGTGCGCTGTGGCATACCGGCGTGGCCGGCTTTCCCGAGGACTACCTGGCCGACGCCCACGTCCTCGACTACTTCGAACGTCGGGGATTCGACGCCGACGATCCGGACGGGCTGCCCGCCGCCCATGTCCGCGCCCTGATGCGGTGCCGGACCAGTCCCAACGGCGTCTTCGGCATCAAGGTGCACGCCGGCCACCTGGCCGCCCTGGAGGTCGACCCGCACGAACTGCTGTGCGCGCCGCGCTACATCCACATGGTGCGCCGGGACCGCCTGCGGCAGGCGATCTCGTACACCGTGGCCGAGCAGACCGGCGTGTGGATCGTCGACGGAACCCACCTGCCGACGGGGCGGGCGAGTTCGACCCCCCGCTACGACCACGACGGCATCCGCCGGCACCTGCGCATGCTCGATCACGACGCGGCGACCTGGGCGCGGTACTTCGACCGCCACCGCGTCACACCCCACGTCGTCGTCTACGAGGACCTGCTCGCGAGGTACGAGGACGGAGTGCGGGGGTGTCTGGCCTTTCTCGGCGTCGAGGCGCCCGAGCGCATTCCCGCGCCCGGTATCGCACGCCAGGCCGACGAGACGACGAGCCGCTGGGTCGCGCGCTTTCTCGACGAGGCCGATTCCTCCGAGCGGAACTTGCTTTTGTCGTACGGCTGTTGACACACCACCGCACACCGCTACCGTGAAGGCGTCAGCCACCATCGCACGCCAGGGGAGGGATCATGAGTGTTGCACCGCCCGAGGTGACGGTAGAAACCGCCGCCGACGAGGAAGAGTTCGCCGAGCTCGACGACCTCGAAGTGATCGAGACCAGCGAGTTGAAGGTCGGTGGGGCGTACCACTCCTACACCTACATCGCGGCGAACAACGAGGAAGACGTCTCCATCTGAGACCCCGGACTGCCGAGGTGGGAATGTGCCGTCCGAACGGGCAGGCGGCGGTGATCGGGTCGACGTCCTCCTGATCTTTCCGCCGCAGACCGAGGCCAGGTTCTTCCCGTACCTGAGCCTGCCCTACCTGACCGGCCACCTGCGGCGTCGGGGTCGGCGCGTTCACCAGGCCGATCTCAACATCGGCCTGGTGCACGACGTGCTGCGACACCCGGAGACGCTGACCGCCGCGGTCGCGGCCCGTGGCGGCACCGGTCTGGACGGCTGGTACCGGCAGGCCATGGCCGACGTCGTGATCCGGCACGCGGGCGAGATCCGCGCCCGGGTCATGGAGCGACCGGCCGACGCGCCCCACGAGCTTCAGGATCCCCAAGTAGCGCACACGCCCCCCGCGTTCGACGCGCTGCGGCTCGCGCGCAACGCCGTCGAGCTGCTCGTCGGCGACACGCTCCTCACCCGGACCTGGCGCGACCTCGGCCAACTCGACGCCGGCGTGCGCGTGGCCGCCGAGGCGCCGCCCGCCGCGTCCGGTGTCGCGGTCGAGCGGCTCCACCGGCACGTCGTGGACCTGCTGGCTCGATACCGGCCCCGCGTGGTCGGCCTGTCCGTGGCGTTCTTCAGCCAGTTGGCACCGGCGCTGCTGATCGCCGCCTGGGTGCGGCGGCTGCGACCCGACGCACACATCTGCCTCGGCGGCCAGCAGGTGATGCTCCGTCACCAGGACTTGGCCGGGCTGGCCGGCGTGCGCCGCACCGTCCACGCCCTGTGCCACACGGCCGGCGAGGAGCCGCTGGAACGCTGGCTCGACGCGCTGGACGGGACCGTCGCGCAGGCCGACGTACCCGGCATGACCTGGCTCTCACCCGACGGCGCCGCGCAACACTCGACGCGCCCGGTACGACTGCGGTTTCGCGACCTCGGCCCACCCGACTTCGCCGACCTGCCGATCCACGCCTACCTCTCGGAGACCACCCAACTGGCCATCGTGTCCTGTGTGGGCTGCTACTGGGGGCGGTGCGCCTTCTGCTCCTACGGCAATCGTTCCCTGGCCCGCGGCGGCTACCAGCAGGGCACCCCCGCGCAACTGGCCGACGCCGTCGAGTCGGTGGTCCGGGACACGGGCGCCGAACTCGTCGCGATCGCCGACGAGAACACCAACCTCCGGTTGATCGCGCGGGCGATGCGGCTGGCGCGGGCCCGCGGTGTCCGGGTGCGTTTCGATGTCCGTGCCCGCCTCGAACCCGGCCTGCTGGAGCCGGAGTTCTGCCGCGAGCTGGCCGACCTCGGCTGCGCGCAGATCGCCATCGGCTACGAGGGCACCTCGCAGCGCCTGCTCGACCTGCTGGACCGGGGGGTGCGCGCGGCCGACTACCAGCGCATCGTCGACAACCTCGCCGACGCGGGCATCACCATGCGGCTGTCCGTGATGGGGCACGTCCTCGACGAGACGCCGGACGAGTTCGAGGAATCCCTGCGCTTCCTGACGGACAACCAGGACCGGATCGGCATCGACGCGCTGGAACTGCTGATCGCCGAGCCCGGAAGCCGGCTCGCCAGGCACCCCGAGCACTTCGGCCTGGCGCTGGACACCTCCGGGCCGCTCACGGGCAATCCGGAACTCAACTACCTCGGCGGCCGGGTCGGTTATCCGATGGCGGTCGGCGGCGGCCCCGCCCGAGCCGAGGCGCTGGATCGACTGGAACGGGTCTTCCGCACGGTCACCCCGGGCCGGGCCGGCCGGCTCTCGCCCCCGAGCAGCGCACCGGCGACCGGCCCGCGCGAGGCCGAACTGGTCGGGCCACACCCGTGGGTGCGTATCGTCCCCGCCGAACTCGACGGCGTCCACGACCGGATCGCCATCGCCGATCTGGCTCGGGAGCGCTTGTACGCGCTACCGCGCCGCGACGTCGCGCAGCGTGCCGACGGCCTGCTCGCGGCGCGCACCGCACACGGCCGGCTGCTCCTCGGCCGCCTGGTCGGCGCGCTGGCCGGCCGACCCCATCCGGGCACCACCACCGAGGCGGACGTCGAGTACGCCGGGAGGCCGTCGTGACACCAACGTCAGCCACCACGACCAGGCTGGGTCTGGGCCTGGTCATGGACATGCCGTGGAGCGGAGGCACCCTGGGCAATCGGGGCATCGGCTTCGTCGAAACGCCCGACGGCGGCGACATCTCGCCACGCGTGCGCGCGTTCTTCCGGCGCCACGGCCACGACTTCGCCTACGCCTGCCCCTCGTTCCAGCCGCGTTCGCGGGCCGCCGTACGCATGGCCGACTACGCCCCCGCCTACGACCGCTTCTTCGCCGAACTGCCCACCGGAACCCGCCGTGCGCTGCACCAGACCGAGCTGAACATGGGCTCGCCCGAGCGCTACGACCGCGGCCCCACCATCGAGTTCACCAACGAACTCACCGCCCGCCACGACCTGTCCTGGGTGGTCGAAGACCTCGGGATCTGGAGCCTGCGCGGCTGCCCGCTGCCGTATCCACTGCCGCCGCCGCTGACCGAACGCGGCCTGGAGATCGCCACCGCCAACACCGCGGACACCGCCCGTCGCCTGGTGGCGCCGCTGCACGTGGAGTTCCCCGGCTTCACCGAGGGCGGGTCCTTCCACCTCGGCGGCCTCGACGCGTTCGCATACTTCGCCAGGCTGGCCGACGACGCCGACGTGTGGGTCACCCTCGACGTCGGCCATCTGCTCAGCTACCAGTGGCTGCGCGGCCGTACCGGCCGCCACATGCTCGACGGGATCGAGGCCCTACCCCTCGACCGCTGCCGCGAGCTGCACCTGTCGGGCTGCCAGATCGTCGGCGGCAAGTTCCGCGACCTGCACCACGGCGTGCTGCTGGACGAGCAACTACAGCTCACCGAATACCTGTTGCCGCGCTGCCCGAATCTGCTCGGGGTCAGCTACGAGGACCCGATGTACCGCGACGACGGCCGGCTGGTGGAGCGGTCCCGGCCCAACTTCGAGCGGCTGCGCGACCTGGCCGACGCGTGGCGGCGTGGCGACGACCGCTTCGTCGGCACCTCCGCGCCACCGCGCGAGACGACCTCCGCCCCGCCGGCGACCGGCACGGGCCTGGCCGGCGGGCCACTCGCCGACCTGCTCATGCGTCTCCTGCTCGACCGCGACCTGCGCGCCCGCCTGGCCGACGAAGGCGCCGCCGAGGTGGCGACGAACCCGGGCGAGCTGGAGTGTCTGGAAACCGTCGAACTCGACGAACTCGACGCCGCCGCCCGCCGGTTCCGGTCCCGGATCTGGCGGCTGGGCCGCGACGGCGGGCTCGCCGGCTCGTTCCCGCGCAGCCTGCACACGCTCCGCGCGGCCGGCCACGACGACGCCGACCTGCTCGACGGGTTCCTGACCTCGACCCACTTCGGCGCCTTCCGGCTGGTCCCGCACCTCGGTCCCGGCCTGTCGGTGGAGGAGGCGTTCGCGCGATTCCTGCTCGACCTGCCGGAGGCGACCGCCACGACCGTGCGCGAGACCGTCGACCACGAACTGATGCTCTCCCTGTTCACCGCGCTCTGCCACGAGCAGCCGCTGTCGTTCCTGATCGGAGTCGAGGGCGTCGTGCGCACCGACCACGGCCACGCGGCGCTGCGCCGGTATACCCGGGCGGCCATCGCGGGCTGGGGACCGGGCGTGGCCGGCCCCCCGGAAGAGACCACGCTCTACGCGTACTTCGCCACTCCCGCCGGACTCGCGCACGGCCCGGTCTCCGCGCGGGTGGCCGCGGCGTTCGAGACCACCCCGACGCCCGCGGGCGATGCCGCCCGCGCCGCGCTGAGCCGGCGCGGGCGCTGGTGAGCGGCATGCGCGTGGTGCTCGTGGACATGCCGTGGTCGTCGATCGACATGCCGTCGTTGGCGCTCGGCATCCTGCGGCGCCGCGTCCTCGACGTCTTCCCCGACGCCCACGTCGAGGTCGTGCACGCCAACCTCGACTACGTCGACTGGCTGGTCGCGCATACCGGCTTCACCGCCGAGGAATACGAGTTCTGCGCCAACTCCTACTTCTCCGGGCTCAGCGAATGGATCTTCTCGGCCGCGCTGAACGACCGCCCGCGCTGGCAGGTACCGGAGTTCACCGCCCGCCTGGCCGGTCGAGTGCCCGACGGCATGATCGCCAGGGCGCTCGAACTGCACCACCTCGCGCCGCGGTTCGTCCGCGAGACCGCCGCCCGGATCGTCGCCGAGGCGCCGGACGTGGTCGGCTTCACCACCACGTTCGCGCAGAACGCCGCGACATTGGCGGCGGCGCGCGTCGTCAAGGAACTGGCGCCGCACACGCTCACCGTGTTCGGCGGCGCGAACTGCGACGGCCCGCAGGGCGCCGCGCTGCACCGCAACTTCCCGTACATCGACGCCGTCGTGCGCGGCGAGGGCGAGGCCGCGTTCCCACAACTGCTCGCCGCCACCATCGACGGCGACCGCGACGAGAAGGCACTGGCCGACATCGCGGGCCTGTGCCGGCGCACGTCGGACGGCGCGTGTGTGGTCAACCCGATGGAGGCCGCGCCGCTGCCCCCGGGTGCGCTCGTCGCGCCCGACTACGGCGACTACTTCGAACGACACGCAAGGTCGACTGCCGGATCCTGGGTCGAACCCCGGCTCGTCGTCGAGAGTTCGCGCGGCTGCTGGTGGGGCGCGAAGCACCACTGCACGTTCTGCGGACTCAACGGCTCGTTCATGGAGTTCCGCAGCAAGGACCCGGGCCGGTTCGTCGCCGAACTCCTCGCCCTGGTCGAACGACACCGCATCCTCGACGTGTGGGTCACCGACAACATCATCGACATGGCCTACCTCGGCTCGATGGCGCCGCGCCTCGCCGAGTCCGGATACGACCTGCGCATCGGCTACGAGATCAAGTCGAACCTGCGCCGGGACCAACTCGAAACCCTCTACGCGGCCGGGATCAGCCATGTGCAACCGGGAATCGAGAACCTGAGCAGCAAGGTGCTGCGGCTGATGGACAAGGGCGTGACGGCCTGCCGCAACGTGCGGCTGCTGCGCGACGCGGAGACGGTCGGGACCGAGGTGAGCTGGAACCACCTCTACGGTTTTCCCGGCGAGACCGACGGGGACTACGACGACGTGATCGACCAACTCCCCGCGCTGCACCACCTCATGCCGCCCGCCGGTGCCACCCGGGTCAAGGTCGAGCGCTTCAGTCCGTACTTCGACCGGCCCGAACTGGGCTTCGGCCCACCCCGACCGGCCGCGCACTACCGGCACATCTACGACCTGCCCGAGACGGAACTCGCCGATCTCGTCTACATCTTCGATGTGCCCCGGCGCGGCATCTCGACGGCCTGCCTGGACCGGTTGCGGCCGGCCATCGCCGACTGGATCGCCGCGCATCCGCGCAGTCGGCTCACCCACCACGACCTTGGGGACCGCATCGTCCTGGTCGGCACCCGACCCGGCTTCGACTGGCACCTGCTCGAACTCGTCGACCCGATCGAGACGACGGTGTTCCGGCTGCTCGACACCCCGCACAGCCCGGCGGCGCTGCTGCGCAAGACCGCCGCGCGCCACGACGGCGTCACCGCGACGGCCATCGAGGACCTGCTGACCCGATGGCGCTCGCTCGGCGTGGTCTTCGCCGAAGGAGGCGAGGTCGTCCAGGTCGTGCCGGCCGCGCGCAACCCGGCGCCGATCCGGCCGCGCCGGCCGACGCTCGTACCCACCTCGGCCGCCGATGAGCACTGACCTCCCGCCGGTACGGCTGGCCCTGTGGCGCGACCGCGACCCGGAGGCCACGCGGATACCGGGGATGTACCTCGGCGAGGCGGACGTCGCCGGCGACCCCCTGGACGAGGTTGCGCGGCTCGCCGCAGGCGGTGCGGGCCTGGCCCGGCTGCACGCCGCGATCGACCTGTCCGACGGCGGGAGCGAGGCCGGCGGCGCGGCGTCCGTGGCGGGACTCGTGGTCGTTCGCGAACTCACCGCGCACGGCATCGCCGTCGACTGGACGCTCCGCCCGCCCGCCGGCCCCTGGGACTGGCGCCTGCTCGGCCACCTGCACCCGCCGACCACCGTGATCGACGGAGACGGAGACGGAGACGGAGAAGGCGACCGAGACGGCGACCGCCTCGCCGCCGCCTGGCGTGACGAGTTCCGCCCCGCCAAGTTCGGCTACCGCCACGGCCCCGGCTTCATCGAGGTCCGCGACCACCGCGCCGACCCGTTCCGCCGCCTGGTCATCCGCAACCCCCGCTACGCACAGGTCATCGAGCCGCTGCTGCGCGGCGTGGCCACGACGGACCTGACCGAAGCGGTGACCGCGCGCTACCACGACGCGGGCCTGCTGCACCGGGTGGGCCGATACGTGTGGTGGACCCCGTACCGCGTCCGCCACAGCCCACACGGCACGGGACCGCCGTAATCGCGGCAGCGGCACCGGTCCGAGACGCCGAAAACGCCTGGGCCGGACGAACGCGATTCGTCGTGCGTCCGCGTCGGTCACACCACGCTCACGGCCGTGCGCGGGCAGCCAGTCGGCGAACCACGTCGGATGTTCCATCGGCACACGGGGCACGCCTCACTCGGCCGGCAGTGCCCCGATCGGCGATTGTCGCCACACCACATCCGCAGGCGCGGCCGTTCGCCCGCAGGATCGTGTGGCCCAACCCGCCGGCCCGCCAGTGCGCGCCGACGAACGGCCGTCCGCCGATCATGATCGCCGCCCCACCCCGGTACCGATCGGCACGAACAGGAAGACGTCGTGGCCGACGCCGGCGCGCACGTCGTGCCCGAGCGCCACCGGCAGGCCCAGCCGCTCGGCCACCCGGTCGCGCAGCGGCACGTCGCGCCACCGGAAGGCGGAGGAGAACACGGCCACCCCCGCCGCCTCGTCCACCACCCCGCAGGCGGCGACCCCGACGGCGCGCACCACGGCGCCGCGCCGGGTCGCCTCGGCCACCGAGGCGGCGGCGTGGTCGAGCACGTGGTCCACCACGGCGTCGGGGCCCAATTCGCGCCCGCTGCGGTGCCGGCCGACGAATTCGTGGGTGCCGTCGCGGCCGATCAGCGCCGACTTGAAGGCGGTGCCTCCGAGGTCGAGACCGAGCACGACGTCCTCACCGGCATACGTCCGCATGACCGTGACTCCTCACTCGGGGTGGCCGTTCCGGCCCACCCGCGCGTCCCCGAGGGCGTCACAAGGCGCCCGGGCCGCCGGGGCGCCCGATTCGTCCGGTTGCTCAGTCGGCGGGCAGCAGCTGCGCGGTGCTGAACGGAACGGTCACGCGGTGACTGACGAGGCCACCGTGTACGGGGTGGCCGTCCGGGTGCAGTAGGGAGTAGGCGTCGATGCGGGCGCGGTACAGCCGATTGGGCGACGCCCCGCGGAAGTCGTCCGCAGGGCGCTCGCGCTTCACCCGCACCTCCGGGTCGGGGTAGCGCCGCGCGTAGTAGACGGCGCAGCCCTCGGCGACCTCGTCGTCGCTCAGTCGCCGGGCGGTTCCGCTGCTGAACAGGGCCTGGTCCGTCCCGGTCGTGCCGAGGTCGTAGGCCAGCACCGAAACGGCCGGATTCTCGTCGATGTTGCGTGAGTGCCGGGAGTCGGCGGCCGATATCCAGTAGAAGTGGTCCTCGAAGTCCCAGGCGTGCGCCAATGGCGTCATCCACGATTCACCGCCCCGAGAGGCGGTCCCCAGGGTGAGATAGCGAACAGATCGCAGAACGTCTCCGGCGATGACTCGAAGATCCTCATCGGACAACGGCACGTGCACCTCGTCCTGTGCATTGTGCAATCGATCAAGGGCCGGCGGCCGAAAGGCCGAATTCCGAGGCGGCTTGGCAAACCCCCGCCGGATGGGCGTGGCGTCGGCGACGATCCGTCGCTCTTTGACTACTCTGGGTGCTCGGATGTATCGCGTGTCGCGGCTTCCGTTGCAGCTCACGTCGTAGTCTTCGTCCCATTCCCCGTAGCGGCTCGCGTTGCCGGTTATGTTGCAGGTCGCGTTGCAACTCCCGTTGTATCTCCTGGTGATCGCCGCTGTCGGGGCCCGGTCCGGAGCCAGGTGGTGTGCTTGTGCGTGACGAACGCGTCGGTCAGGTACGGGATGTCCATCGGGTCGGGGCGGTCCGCCAAGTGCGTGCGCAGGCGGGCGAAGAAGACCTCGTGCTCGGCGCGAGCGCCTCGGCATCCGACTCGTCACGCTCGTTCCACAGCAGCACCAGGCCGCCGCCCGGGCGCAACACCCGAGCGATCTCGCGCAGCGCGGCGGGACCGTCGAACCAGTGGAAGGCCTGCGCGACCACGACCGCGTCGAACGACGGCCGGGGCCGAGGTCGACCGCGCCATGCAGATACCCGATCACCTCGGGGCGGTACGCGGGCCGGGCCCGGTGGTAACGGTCGGCGCCGGATCCGAAGCCCCTGCGGGCAAGCTCACTCATGTCCACGGCACCGCATGGGCGGGCGATTCCCAGACCGGTTCGCAGCGGATTTCGGGTGCGCCAGGGGGCGTTGCCGACCGAACGTTTGCGTCTTCGGCGGGGTGGAGTAGAGGGGGTGGAGCAGCCGGGGTGGCTCCACCATCGCGCCGTGCGACCGGCGGGGCTCGGCGGGGTTCTACTCGTGGGCGCTGATCTCGCCGCCCGCGCTCAGCACGATGTATATGCCGTTGGCGACCGCGCCGGCGTCGTGCTGGTTCGCTTCCAATGTGCCGTAGTCCGCACCCCCGTTGCCGAGGATCCGCGCACGGAAGCGGAGTTCGCCGACCTTGGTGACCTCGGCCGTCCAGCCGCCGGGGAGTTGGAAGGTGCCCGGACCAGTGTGTTCGCCGCCCATCCAGGAGTGGATCGTGCCGTCCATCGAGAGCACGACGAACATGCCGTTGGCGTCGAGCCCGGCGTCCGTGTCGTTGGTTTCGAGCGTGGCGAGGACCTGGCCGCCGTTGACGATCTTGGCACGGTAGCGCTGGGCGCCGAGACTCTCGATCTGGGCAGTGCTGCCGTCCACGAGGGTCTTGCCACCGCCCGAGGAGCCGCCGCCGCCCTTGGGCGTCGTGGCCGGCGGGGTGCCGGTCTTCGGGTTGGTCGTGCCGGCCGGCGCGCTCGCACCGGGTGCACCGGGTGCGGCGGCCGTCGCGGGCGGGGTGGCCGGGACGGGCGGCGGGGTGTTGTCGCCCACCTTGGCCGTGGCGGCCGGCGCGGTGTTCTTGTCCTTGTCGTCCGAGTTGCACGCCGTTGCGGTGGGAATCAGCAGGGCCGCCGCCAGCACGGCGCCGGCCAGCGTATGGACGGTGTTCGTACGGCGGATCGTTACGAGGGACATGCGACTTCTCCCGAGCAATTGGTATCGAGGACGCACACGTTGCCCACTCCCTCGGGTGTTGGGACGGGAGGCGGTGGCGCGCCGTGCAAGATCGACGTTAGCCCGGAAGACTCGACGAATTGGGTCCCGCCATGTCACCGGATTGCTACGCCTCGGATCGTGCGGCGGCCCCACAAGTGACACCGGGCAAGCCCCTCATCCCTCGACCTCCGCCGCGACGGCCGCCGCCGGGTGGTGGGCTTTGGTCGGGGGCGCGGCCCGGCCCCCGTAAGGTCTGCGCATGGCGAAGTATTTCGATGTGCATCCCGAGAACCCCCAGCAACGCACCATCGGCAGTGTGGTCGACCTGATCCGCGGCGGGTCGCTCGTCGTGTACCCGACGGATTCCTGTTTCGCACTGGGATGCCAATTGGGCAACCGTGAGGGCATCGCCCGGATTCGCGCGATCCGCGAGCTGGACGACCGGCACCACTTCACCCTGGTGTGCGAGAGCTTCGCCCAGCTGGGCCGGTTCGTACACCTGGACAACGACGTGTTCCGGGCGATCAAGGCGTCGACCCCCGGCCCCTACACCTTCATTCTCCGTGCGACGTCGGAGGTGCCGAAGCAACTGCTGCACCCGAAGAAGAAGACGGTCGGCGTGCGGATTCCCGACCACGTCGTCACCCAGGCCCTGCTCGCCGAACTCGGTGAGCCGATCCTGTCCAGCACGCTGCTCCTGCCCGGCGAGGAGGAGCCGCTGACGCAGGGCTGGGAGATCAAGGAACGGCTCGACCACGTGGTGGACGCCGTGGTCGACTCGGGCGACTGCGGCACCCAACCGACCACCGTCATCGACTTCTCCAGCGACGAGGCCGAGATCGTCCGCCGCGGGGCGGGCGACACCGCACGCTTCGAGTAGCGCCACCCCGGCCGCTCGGCGACGGACCGGGCGGCACACGGAAAAGCCCCGGACGACTTGACGTCCGGGGCTTTTCGCGAGGTATATTTGGTGGTTCTGAATACCGATTCCGAATGGTATTCGGAAAGCTCAATGACGACATGATATCCGTCCGGGAGTCGAATTGTCAAACGCCGAATTGCGACACGAGCAGGAATTCGTCGATGTGCTGTATGCGCACCTCGCGGACCTGCGTGCCCGGACGGAGGCCGCCGTCGAGAGCGCGCTCGGGCGCGAGCACGACGGCACCCGGCAGGCACGCGTCGAGCGGGACATCGCGGTCTTCGAGCAGTCGGGCCTGCTGGCGGCGTTGGACGCCGGTGCGAACGGCCTGTGTTTCGGCCGATTGTTGTTCCGCGACGGCGCCGACCACCACATCGGGCGCATCGGGATCCGCCGCGACGACGCCGAGCACACGCCGTTGGTCATCGACTGGCGTGCCGATGTCGCCCGGCCGTTCTATCTGGCGACCGGGCACGCCCCGATGGGGCTGCGGCGCCGGCGGCACATCACCACGTCCGGGCGCCGGGTCACCGGGCTGCACGACGAGATCCTGGACCTCACCGACGCCACCCGCACCGGCTTCGAGGGCTCGGACGCCGACGCCGTGCTGCTCGCGTCGCTCGACGCGGCCCGCACCGGGCGCATGCACGACATCGTGCAGACGATCCAGGCCGAGCAGGACCGGATCATCCGCGCGCCGCACGGCGGGGTGCTCGTGGTCGAGGGCGGCCCGGGCACCGGCAAGACCGTCGTCGCGCTGCACCGCGCGGCGTACCTGCTGTACGCGAACCGCGAGCAGTTGACCCGCCGCGTCGTGCTCGTGGTCGGCCCCAACCCCGCCTTCCTCGGCTACATCGAGGACGTGCTGCCCTCCCTCGGCGAGACGGGCGTGCAATTCGCCACCCCCGGCGAGCTGTTCCCGGGCGTAACCGCTACCGCCGTCGACACCCCGGAGGCGGCGGAGGTCAAGGGCCGTGCCGCGATGGCCGAGGTGTTGCGCCGCTTCGTGGCCGACCGGCAGACGGTGCCCGAGACGCCGTTGTTCATCGAGCACGACGACGGCGACCTGTACCTCGACGCGGCGATCGCCGAGGCCGCCCGGAGCAAGGCGCGGGCGACGCTGCTGCCGCACAACCTCGCCCGCCCGGCGTTCGCGTCGCGCGTGATCGACGGCCTGACCGAGCAGTTGGTGGACCGGCTCGGTGCCGACCCGTTCGGCGGGCCGAACTTCCTCGGCTCGGGCGAGATCGCGCAGTTGTCGATGTCGGTCGCCGAGAGTCCGGCCGTCCAGGCGGCCATCGACGAACTGTGGCCGCGCCTCACGCCGCAGGAACTGGTCGCGGACTACCTCGCCGAACCGGTCTACCTGTCCGACGAGGACGCGGCGGCGATCCGGCGGCCGATCGGGTACGACCCGGTCTTCGGGACCCGCGATCCCGTCGAATGGACCGTCGCCGACGTGCCGTTGCTCGACGAGGCCGCCGAACTCCTGGGCGAGGACGACTCGTTGGCGCAGGCCCTGGCCGCGGCCGAACGCCGGCGGCGGATCGCGTACGCGCAAGGCGTGCTCGACCTGTCCTACGGCTCGCGCACCCAGGAGTTCGAGGATCGCGACGACGAGGAGTCCGAGGTGCTGAGCGCCCACGACCTCGTCGACGCCGAACGCCTGGCCGAACGCCAGGAGGAACTCGACCACCGCACCTCCGCCGAACGCGCGGCGGCGGACCGTACCTGGGCGTACGGCCACATCGTGGTCGACGAGGCCCAGGAACTGTCCGCGATGGCCTGGCGGTTGCTGATGCGGCGCAGCCCCACCCGGTCGATGACCCTGGTCGGCGACCCCGCGCAGACCTCGGAGCCGGGCGGGTGCGGCTCGTGGGAGCGCATCCTGGTCCCGTTCGTCGAGGGCCGCTGGGAGCGGGTGCGGCTGGGCGTGAACTACCGTACGCCGACCGAGATCATGGAGGTCGCGGCCGATGTCATGCGGGCCGTCGACCTCGGATTCGAACCGCCGGACTCGGTGCGCTCGACCGGCGTGAAGCCGTGGTCGCGGCACACCGCGGACCTGCCGGCGGCCGTGGCGTGGGCGGTCGCGCACGAAGGGGTCGCCCCGGAGGCGGGTCCGGGGGACGCGACCGGCGGCGCCGACGCGCGGGTTCCGGTCGACGGCCGCGTCGCCGTGATCGCGCCGCGCGAGCTGATCGACACGCTGGCGACGGCGATCCCGCACGCCGAGCGAGGCGTCGAGCCCGACCTGACCCGGCCATTGGTGCTGCTCGATCCCAAGCAGGCCAAGGGCCTGGAGTTCGACGCGGTGATCGTCGTGGAGCCGGCCGCGTTCGCCTTGGCGGACCTGTACGTGGCCCTGACGCGGGCGACGCAACGCCTCGGCGTCGTCCACACCCGCGACCTGCCGCCCGGCCTCACCGGTCTCGCCCAGGCGGGCTGACCGGGGCGGGTGCCGGCCACGCGCTCGACAGGCACGTGGCCGGCACCCCACCCGGCGCCCCCGGTCGTCAGGTCCGGCGACGCAGGGTGTGCCGCAGGGGCCGCGGCAGCCGGCGCGGGGCGCGGAGGAGGCGGTCGGTGGGCGCCACCACCCGCCGGATGCGCTCGCGCAGGACCGGACCGGGCCGGGCGACCACGGCGCGCAACCGGCGCTCCTCGGCCAGTCGGCGCCGCCGCTCCTCGATGCGCTGCGCCAGGTCGCCCGGAGTGCCCGCCGGGCGGGTCTCGTCGACGAGCTTGTCGACGGCGGTCAGCAGCGTGCCGTACAGCTCCCAACGATCCGGGTTCTCGATCGAGTCGGCGAGCAGGATCGCCTCGGTGCGGGAGCGGTCCTCGAGCGCCTCGGCCAGCCGTTCGCGCTGGGTATTCTCGGCTCGGGCGGCCTCCTCGGGCAGGGCCCGCCCGTGCAGCACGACCAGATGGCCGTAGGACGCGAACAGCGCCGCGAGCGAGTGGAACAGGCTGCGCAGGGACTGCGCGGTGGCCAACGGGATCTCGGTGTACGCCGGCTCGCCGTGCTCACCCCGCGCGTAGAGCCCGCTCAGCGCCCGACACACCATGCGCAGCGCCACCGCGCTGATCTCGGCGGTGTCCAGGCCGCTGCGCAGCGCCAGCACCCGTACGGTGGCCCGTCTGCCGCGCGGGTTGAGCCGGGTGCCCTCTTCGGCCGTCGACAGCGTGGCGTCCACGCGCACGATGTCCCGGTCGATCCGGCGGGCCTCCTCCAGCCAGCCGTGCGCCCGGGCGTGGCTGACGTCCTCGCCGATCTCCCGGGCCATCGTGTCCAGCAGTCGCGTCAGCGCGTCGAACGCCGACATCACCGCCTCGTTCGCGGGCCGGACGTGCACCGGCGGCGCCAGGACGAGGGAGAACACCATGCCGACCGCGGCCCCGATCAGCGTCTCCGCGATCCGGTCCCACGCGGTGTCGGCGACCTGGCTGACGCCCAGCACGATCATCGCGCTGATCGCCACCTCGTTGATCGAATCGCCGAGCCGGATCAGGTGCCCCAGACCGAGCGAGGCCAGCAGCAGCAGGGTCAGACTCCACCAGTTGAGCCCGACCGCCTCGCTGAACATCACCGCGATCAGCACCCCGGACACCACGCTGGCCACTCGCTGTACACCCGTGGTGAACGTCGCGTACGAGGTGACCTGGACCACCAGGAGCGCGGTGAGCGGGGACAGGATCGGCTGTGGATCGGGGCCGGTCAACAGCAGCGCGGCGACGTACGAGGTCACCGCCGCCACGGTGGTCCGCAGCACCTGCGCGACCAGCGAGGTCTCGCTCTCCTTGACCCTGGACAGCGCCGCCGAGAGATCGACGTCGGACGGCATTCGGCTCCCTTCTCCACCCGGTCGGACGGTGATCTTTCGATCCCCCACGTATGCCCTGTCCGCGACCGTCACACCTGTCCTCCGACCCCGAGCGACGGGTGGGTCGCCGGTTCGGTGGGGTGGGTCAGCGGGGGTCTTGGCCGAGGAGTCGGGTCGTGTGGTCGCCGCCGGCTACGACGACGAAGCGGTGGCCGAGGGCGGTCGGCTCGGTGTCGAGGTGCAGGACGCCCTCCAGGCCCGCCTCCAGGACGGGTGGGCCGTCGATGACGGCGGTCCACCTGTGGGGGAGGGTGTCACCGTCGAGCGGCCAGTCGTACAGGTCGAGCGTGACCTCGACGTCGTCGCGGTCGGGGAGCGTCACGTGGCCGTGCGCTTGGCGGATCTCCATTCTTCGAGTCTGCGTCGATCGACGGGATCCCGCCGGCGAGGCGGCCGTCCCCGCCCGTGGCCGAGGCCCCGCCCGCCGCGTACCCGGGTGGGGTACGCGGCGGGAACGTCCGGCGGTCACGTGTCCCGCGTCGCCGTTGCGGTGGTCAGCCCATGGTCACGACGGCGGGGGAGTTCTGGTACGACGCGAGCAGCCACCTGCCGTCCCTGCGGGTCAGGACCCACGTCGCGATCACGGCGCGGTCGGCCGGTACTTCGGTCTCGCCCGGGAAGATGACGTTCGACTCGCTGACCACCAGGGCGACGTCGTCGTCGAGGAAGCGAATGCCCAGTACCTTGTTGTCCGTCGTCGAGCCCTTCAGGAAGCTGTCGAAGCCGGCCGCCATGCTCCGGCGCACGTCCTCGCGGGACGGGCGGTAGGAGCCCGGCAGGATCGCCCAGGCGTCCTCGGTGTAGTCGGCCACGAACGCGTCGGCGTCGTGCGCGTCCCAGGCGTCGTACACGCCCTTGAGAACCTGGAGGACGGCGGTCTCGTCCCCGGTTCGCGTGCGGTTGGCGGTCGTGGTCATGGTGTCCCTCGTTCCGGTCGTACTGCCGCGGATCGTCGCGCTGTGCGCAGGCTGCCGCGATCGACGGCCGCGCCGGCTGGATCCCCCAGGTGCGGCAGCGCGTCGGGCATCGGTTGCAGCCAGGTGACCTCGCCGCCGTGGACCAGCGGATCGAGCGGCCGGCTGTCGGCGACCATTCCCGAGGGCAGCGGTCGGCGACTGCGGGTCTCCAACGCCGTCAGGCGCAATCGCACGACCCCCCGGCGCCGGCCGGTTCGGCCCCGGGCTACCCGGTCGATGCGGGTCGGTGGGAGCCGGCCAGTACCGTTCCGTCGGCCGTGTAGGCGACCACCGATACCACGCCGCCCGTGCCGGGCGTGGGCGAGCCGGACGGCGGGAGCGGGCCGTCGAGGTAGTAGACGGCCCAGCCGGGGGCATCGGCGAGGGTGAGCACGTGCGCGTCGCGGTTTCGGCCGTCGATGTTCATGGCGACTCGGGCCGGCGCACTCGTGCCCTCGTAGCGGAAGGCGCCGGTGTACAGGGCCCCGTCGGACCGGCCGAGCATGCGGATGTTGATCGTGCCGAACACCTGATTGCCGTCGAGGACGTTCCTGATCTCCGGCGTTCCGGGCGGCGGCCCTCCGGGCCGGGGCGCCCGCTCGATCACGTGCTGTCCGGCCGCGGTCAGCCACATCACATCGCCGCCCTCGGTGGTGACCCGCTCCTCGGGCGCCACGGTGCGTACCAGGGACGGGAGCGAGGGGGGAGGCGGGAGGGTGGGCGGCTCGGTCGAGGACGGGTGGGACGCCACCGCCGGCAACGGGCCGGTGGACGGCCCGGGACGGGTTCCCCGGTCGCCGAGTTCCACGGCGAGGACCACCGAACCGACCACGACCGCCGCACCGATCGCGCCGCGCAGCAGGCGCAGCCGGCGGCGGATGGCGGTACCCCGCCGGACGACCTCGGCCACCGGAGCGGGGCCGGCGGCTGCACGATCGGCGAACTGCCGAAGTTCGACGCGCAGTTGCCGCTCGTCGTTCATCGATTCGTCGTTCATCGAGTCTCCTCCTTGGAGGTCGCCTCCGCGTGGTGCAGGTCGAGCAGTGCGCCGTCCCTGCGCAACTTCTCCAGCCCCCGGGACACTTGACTCTTCGCGGTGCCCTCGCGGCAGCCCAGGGCCGCCGCGATCTCGGCATGCGACATGTCCTCGAAATAGCACAGCACCACGGCCGCGCGCTGCCTTGGGGGCAGACGTGCGAGAGCGGTCGTCAGCACGTCCCGCTCACCCAGCCGGTCGACCCCGTCGGGTGTGGGAGTGTCGGGTATCCGCGAGGTGATCCACTCCCGGACTCGCAACCGTCGAAAGCGGTCGTGGTTGGCGTTCACCATGATCCGGCGGACGTAACCGTCGATGTTGTCGCTGCGCCGTACGTGGTGCCACTTGGCGTAGACCCTGGCCAGGGTGGTCTGTGCGAGGTCTTCCGCGTCGTGGTGATGGCCGCCGGTGAGCAGATACGCGACGCGCAGCAGGCCGGGCCAACGGCTGGTCATGAACGCCCGGAAGTCCTCTTCTTCATCGACCGTTTTCAAGCGGGTCCTCACGAAAATGCGATGCGGCTACTTCTTCGGGGCGGCGGGCGGGGCCAGGGCGGCGAGGACTCGACCGTCGGCGGCGTAGGCCGTGATCATCATCGGTGTCGGCCCCTTGCGTGTGTCCGGGTCGGGGCGCGGGGCGGGGCCGTCGACGTAGTACACGGCCCAGCCGGGCGTGCCGGCGAGCGTGATCACCTGCGCGTCGAGCACTTCGCCGTCCACCTGGACCGTGACCTTGGCGAGGGTGTCGGAGCCGCGGTACGCGCCGGTGTACAGGGCTCCCTGTCGGCCGCCGAGCACGCGGGCGTTGATCGAGTCCGGTGCGAAGTTGTCGTCCAGTACCCGCTTGGCCTGCTCCTGGGCGGGGCCCGGCTCGCCGGGGGCCAACGGCACCGTGACGACGTGTCGTCCGTCGGCGGTCAACCAGATGGTGTCGCCGAGCCGGTCGGTGATCCGCTCATCGGGTGCGACCACGCGGACCGGGGGCGTTACGGGGGCGGCGGGCGTGGTGAGGGTGGTCGGGACGGCGACTGCGGCGGGGTCGGCGGCGTTGCCGATGCGGGATGCCGGGGCGGCGGTCGCGGTGGAGGGGGAGGTCGAGGCGATCGCGGCGAAGGCCGCGCCGCCGACGGCGACCGTCGTCGCGGCGCCGATCACGATGGCGAGCATGCGCCTGTTCGGTCGGCGACGTGAAGTCGTCGCGTTCATCGGGGTCATCGAGAGTTCCATCCGATCGTCGAAGTCGACGTGGCGTATCCGCACGGGCCGCGTCCGGCGGCCTGGCGGCGGCCGGGTCCTGCGAACCGGGCCACCCCTCTGACGGCAACGACTCTCGGAACGTTGCACGGTGGGGGAGTTGTTTTTCGGGATCCGGGGATGGGGCCTCGGAAGCTGTGTGTGCTTCCGGGCCCGGGGGTCTGTCGGTAGCTTCTCTGGGTATGTGTCGCCCCATGCCCGAACTCACCCTTGCGGGGGACTCGGCAGCCCCGTGCGCTCGGAGTCGCGAGTTCGGGCGCGATGTAAGGTCAATGTCGGGTCCGGAGTGTGCTCGTTGATAGATTCGCCGGTGGAGGTGGATCATGTCCGAGCCCCAACCGGCGTTGTTCGATGCCGTGGATGCGTTGTTGGCCGAGGCGCCCGGTGATCTCCCGTCGCCGGCCGAGCGGGCGAGGTTGCGCAAGGCCGCCGGGTTCACGCAGCAGCGGGTCGCGGACGCGCTGGGGGTCCAGCGGGTGACGGTCGTCGCGTGGGAGGCGGGGCGCAGTGACCCGCGCCCACCGCAACGCCAGGCGTACGCGCGCCTGTTGGCGGGGCTGGCCGAGCGCTACCCCGCGCCGCGACCGTTCCCGGGCGGGGCCGACGCGGCGGAGGGCGCCAACGGGCCGGCCGACGAACTCGACGGGTCCAACGAGGCCGGGCCCACAGCGGAGACGGCCGCCGCCACGCACACGACCTTCACGGCGGCGCTCGGTCCGGGCGGGGCCGGGGCGAGGACGGCCGCCGCGCCGTGGGTGCGTAGCGCGCCGCCGTCGCCCGCCGTGCCGCCGACGCCCGCAGCGCAGTTGCGCGGCGTCGACAAGCCGCCTGCCGCGCCTCCGCCGCTGGAGGCCCAGCCGCCCGCCGCCCCGCCTGCGGCGGCGCGCCCCGCCACGGCCCCCTCGGCCGCCTCCCCCAAGTCGCCGCCCCGCACCCGTGCGGCCGCCAAGGCCGACACCGCCCCCTCCGACGCGCCGCCCGCCGCCCGGTTCCCGGCAGGCCCCCTCGCCGTCCTCGATGCCGACAAGGGCCGGCTCGTCGCGTACCTGGTCGACGGTCGGGTCCTGCCCGGTCCCGCGAAGTCGCTGCCCGCCGTGGTGACCTGGGCCCTGGACGTCGGCCTAGGCGCCGAGCGCCTGCACCGCGCCGGCCGCGACGCCGACCCGCTCGTCGTGGTCACCGCCGCCGCCGCCGAGCGTCTGGGTGTACCCGCCGACCTGGAGGACCGCCGCAACCTGCGCCTGCCCGACGACCACAAGCTGGTCAAGCAGGTCACCAAGGACGGCTGGCGGCTGACCCGGCGCGGCTTCGGCCCCTGGACCAAGGTCTACCGACCGCCCGCCGACGGCGGCCGACGGCAGTGCGTGCAGTTCGCCTTCCTCGGCTGGGACGCGCTCGACACCCGCTCCTGGGTCGACGCCGCCGACCTGCCCGCACCGCGACTGGCCGAACTCCTGGGTACCTACGCCACCCGCGTGGTCACCCCCCGCGGTTCCACCGCCGTCGCGGGTCTGACCCTGATGACCGAGCTGCGCCCGCCGACCCAGGCCGTCAAGGACGAGAGCACCGGCAAGTGGCGCTCCGGCCCGGTCGGCGGCTCGCTGACCGAGGCCGTCGATCCGGCGCCGCCGGAGGCCCCGGACGAGCACCCGGTCGCGCAGAACCGGGGCGGCGCCGATGTACTGGTGGAGGAGGCGTACGACTGGCACCGCCCCATCCACCTGGTCGGCGACGACGAGGGCAACCGGGAATATGCCGTCGGCCTCGACGTCAACACCGCCTTCCTCGCCGCCGCGTCCCGCCTGCCGGTGGGCCTGGGCGCCCCGGTCCACGTCGAGGCACCGACTTTCGACCGCAAGCTTCCCGGCTGCTGGTACGTCGACCTCTCCGGCATCGAGCTCGACCCCCGCCTGCCCAACCCGTTCACCCCGACCGGCCTGCGCCCGACCGGGCCCGGCTGGTACGCCACCCCCACCGTCGCCTACGCCGCCGAACTCGGCGCCGTGATCGACCCGTTCGAGGCGTGGATCCGTCCGGAGCACGGCGCCTACCTCGACCCCTGGTACACCCGCCTGCGGGACGCCTACCTGACCACCATGGCCGACCTCGGCGTCACCCCCGACCTCGACGACACCGCGTTCCTGGCCGCCATGGCCGAGCACAAGCGCGCCGACCCCGCCCGCGCGATCGTCCTGGCCGCGATCAAGGCGACCGTCAAGGGCGGCATCGGCAAGCTCCGCGAACGCCCCCAGGGCGCCCGCTACCGCCCCGGCGACCGCTGGCCCGCGTTGGAGCGACCGACCTGGCGCCCCGACATCCGCGCCGCCGTGATCGCCAACGCCCGCGTCGGCATGCACCGCAAGATTCGCAAACTCGCCACCACCGCCGACCTGTACCCCATCGCGGTGCTCTCCGACTGCGTCGTCTACCTCTCCGAGGGGCCCTCCCCCCTGGACGTCCTGCCGCGTACGGCCGACGGCAAGCCGATCCCGGGCGGTTTCCGCCTGGGGGTCAGCCCCGGCATGGTCAAACACGAGGGCACCCGCCCCCTCGAATGGGCCCTGCGCATGCTCGTCGAGGGACAAAACCCCGCCCGCCACATCAAGGACGGCGTCGACGCCGTCGCCGAAGGCGAATAGGAACCCGCATGGGCAAGATCGGCGACGGCCTCGACCAGGCCGCCCAGCACGTGCTCACCCGCAAACCGCCCCGGTCCACCAAGGCCCGCGTACGGTTCCTGATGAGCAAGAACCAGAACCGCACCCGCATCGTCGCCGCGCTCCTCGGGGTCAGCCAACGCACCGTCGAGCGCTACCTCAAGGGCGACCGCAAGAACCCGCCCGGTCCCGTCAACGCCCGGATCGACGCGGAGGTCCGCCGCCTGTGGCAACCCCGGGTCCGCCGCCGCGCCGAACAACGCGCCGCCGCCGCGGGCGCGGTGATCGTCGAGACCAGGGCCCGATTCGGATTCTCCTCGGCCGCCGGCTCCACCGACGACCCCCGCATGCGCCGCATCACCCAACCCCTTCCCCCCGCCCGCGCCCGGGAGTTGTTCGACGCCCACCACGCCGGCGCCCCCGAACGCGACCTGGAGCGCATCGTCGCCGCCGGGCTGCACCAGGCCTACTTCCAGGAGAGCGGCACCCGCGCCGCAGACCTGGAGGCGGTCGAACTCACCGATGTCGACTACTGCGAGTTCGACATCCGAGGCTGACCGAGCCGAACCCGCACCGAGCCCAGGCGGCGCACGACGACCCACTACCCGTCGCGGCCCTCGCCGACGGCCTCGGCGATCTGTAGCGCCGCCTCGGTGGGGGTGAGGTGGGTGGTGTCGACGACCTCGGCCTCGGCGTGCAGCCAGGTGCGGGCCGCCTCGGCGTAGGGCTCCAGGTAGTTGAAACGGAAGGGGGAGGGGCCCAGGAGGGTGTCGCCCTCGATGCGCCGGCGCAGGGTGTCCTGGTCGGCGTGGAGGACGAAGTGCCGTATCGGGAGGGCGTGTCGGGCGAGGCCCGTGCTGATCTCGCGCCAGTACTGCTCGACCAGGACTGTCATCGGCATGACCAGGGTGCCGCCGGTGTAGTCGAGTATGCGGTGGGCGGTCTCGACGACCAACTCGCGCCACGGCGGCCAGTGTTGGAAGTTGTCCGTTGCCGGCAGCCCGGGTTTGATGTCCATGAGCGTCTCGCCGACCTTCTCGGCGTCGAACACCCGTGAATTCGGGAGCAGTGGTTGCAGGAGGGCACTGGTCGTCGTCTTGCCGGCGCCGTGCGTGCCGTTGAGCCATACGATCATGGGCTCGACGCTATCGGAGTCGGTCGCGCCACCACGGTTCGCGGATCACGTCGTTCTCGTCCGCCGCGCAGTCGAGGCCGTTGGCGATCTCGCGGGCGTCGACGTCCCAGCCGACGACGCCGTTGCCGACGCGGTCGAGTTCGATGAGTCGGGCGGGTGCGGGGCCGCGGCCGTAGTCGACCGAGCAGTGCACGACCGGGGCCCATGAGCGGCCGTCGAGGGCGTCGGCGAGCGCGACGACGGGCAGCACGACCACGGTCAGCACGAGTGCGGCGGCCTGGCCGAACGAGGCCGCGCGCCGCCATGGGGCGGGGGACTGGGCGCGGCGTTCGGGATGCCGGCCGCGGCGTCCGGCGCGGTACTCGACGATGACGCCGTACCGGAGCAGGACCGCGGCGACCGCCGTGGTCAACGCCCACCAGGGCCCGAAGAACACACCGATCAACACCCCGAAGGCCAGCGGCGTCGCGAGGGACAGCCCGACCACCCGGGCCCGGGAGATACGGTCGTCGCCGCGGGGTACGGCCCCGTGGGCGGCGAAGTACGCGAAGCTGATCCGCGAGACCACGATGGCGAGCAGGGTGGCGAACGGCGCGTCGCCGAGCATCATGCCGAGGATGACGTCGGGCCAGTTCGCGGGCCCCATCGCGGTGACCACGTCGCGGGTCGCGGATCCCTCGCCGACGGTCCAGGCGAGTTTGAGCGCGGGCAACATCAGGATCAGCAGGAGCAGGACGTTGTGGCCGGGTCCGCCGCGCTTGTCCGACTGGCGGGCCTCGCGGGCCTCGCGCGACCGGGAGGCCCGGTCGGAGTCGTGCGGTGGGGGAGCGCCGGACGCCGCGTGGGCCGAGCCGGCGGACGGTCCGGTTTCCGGCTTGCCGTCCGAGTTGCGGTCATCTGGGTGATCTGATCCGGATGTCACAGGCCACAGGATAGGAATCGCGGCGTCCTCGGCGGCGGCACGGCGCGCGGTGTGTCCGGTCGACCCGTGGAATCAACGTCGTCGCACGGCTCCCGTGGGATCCAGTACGCCCACCGCGGCGTCGCCGAGTTCGGTCAGCAAGTCCTCGAAGGGCAGGGGGAGTTCCGCGCCCTGGTCGAGGCGGCGTTCGCTGTCGGCGAGGGTCGCGGTGACCAGGAGCAACATCAGCCGCAGCCGGGTCGCGTGCACGGCGGGCGGGATGTCCGGCTCGGCGGCGGCGAGGGTGTCCTCGATCAGCGCGGTGACGGCGCGCACGCCGCCGGCGACGTCGGAACCCAGCGGCGGGGACAGCACCTCGCCTTCGAGCGTGAAGCGGTGTACGAACCGGGCGTAGTGGCTCTCGCGCGCGCCGTCGCGCATGGCCTCCGCGAGCGGTCGCAGGTGGATGTCGACGAGCGCCGACAGGTCGTCGCGACGCTCGTCGGGGAGGGCGGCGAGCAGGTCGAGGCGGCGCAGGTTGAGCGGCGCGAGGCGGTCCTCGTACAGCGCGCGGACCAGTGCCTCGCGGGTGCCGAAGTGGTACTGCACGGCGGAGTTGTTGCGCTGTCCCGCCGCGGCGCCGATCTCGCGCAGCGACACGGCGGCGATGCCGCGCTCGGCGAACAGGCGCTCGGCGGCGTCCAGGATGCGGGCGCGGGTTCGGGTCTTGACATCCACGGGAGGAGTGTAAGACATTCCGTCTCAGTCGATTGATTAAGACAGTCTGTCTCACAGAGCTCGATCGCCTCGATCGCATCGAACAACAAGACCTTGGAGTACCCGTGTTCGACGTCCGCCCCCTGACACCCGCCATCGGCGCCGAGATCGCCGGGATCGACCTGAACCGCGATCTCGGCGCGGACGCCTACGCCGGCCTCGCCGACGCGCTGCACACCCACCAGGTGCTGTTCTTCCGCGACCAGGACATCTCCGCGCGCCGCCAGCGCGACTTCGCGGCCGGATTCGGGGCGCTCCAGCGCTTTCCGTTCGGCGAGCCGCCTGAGGCCGACCTGCCGGAGGTCATGGTGTTGGCCACCGACGGGGACGGGCCCAAGGTCTCCAACGCCGACATCTGGCACAGCGACGCGACGTTCCTGGCCCGGCCGCCGATGGGCACGATGTTGCGCGCGGTGTCGCTGCCGCCGCTCGGCGGCGACACGCTGTGGGCGGACATGGAGAGCGCGTACGTCGCCCTCTCCGCGCCGATGCGCGCACTGCTGGACGGCCTCACCGCGGAGCATGACGTCACCAAGTCGCGCTCGCACCGCGGCGGCGACCCGCAGGCGCTGCCGCCGGTGGTGCATCCCGTGGTGCGCACACATCCGGTGACCGGTCGCCGATGCCTGTACGTGAACCGCATCTTCACCACCCGGATCGTCGAACTCGACGAACGCGAGAACGAATTGCTGCTGCCGCACCTCTTCGAGCACGTGACCCGGCCCGACTTCCAGGTGCGGTTCACGTGGCGGCCGGGCGACATCGCGCTGTGGGACAACCGCAGCACCCAGCACTACGCGGTGTACGACTACCGGGGCCCGCGCGTCATGCACCGCATCGTCATCGAGGGCGACGAGCCGCGCTGAGCCGGCGGAACGAGGCGTGGTCGGCCGGTCCGGTCCGAGTCTGGGGTATCGTCGGCCGGGTACCGCATCGCATGGCGGCTTCTCTGTCGGATCTTCAACGGAGTTCTCCGCATGCCTTCGTCCGCTCCCACGGTGCGCCTCGTTCGTCGCGACGACCGCGACCAACTCACCGACCTCGTCAACGCCCACGTCGCCGCCGTGGTCCCGGGTGTCTCCGTGTCCGTGAACACGGTGCTCGACTGCCTGACCCGGCGGCCCGGCGAGTTCGTCACCGACCCATGGGTCGCGGAACGGGTCACGTTGGTGGCCGAACACCACCGGTGCGTGGTGGCCGCGGCGCATCTGCTGCGCTATCGCGACGATGCCGAGGTCGGCGCCGACTACCGGGACGCGAGTGTGGTCGACTGGTTCGTCTGCCGGCCGGCCGCCTCCTTTCGGCCCGATGCCGAGCGGGCCGCCGACCTGCTGATGCAGGGGTGCCTGGCGCAGTCGGCCCGCTGGGGCGTGCGGGTGCGGTACGCGGACGGCGCGCTGCCGGCGCCGGGCGTGTACGGCCTGCCGCGACCGTGGCCGCACGTCCGGGCCGTCTTCGAGCGTGCCGGGTTCCACCACACGGGCGACACCGAGGTCGTCCTGATCGCGGAGGTCGCCGATCTCCGCAGAGCGTGCGCCGACCCCTCGGCGCAACGATTCGTCGTGCGTCGATCCGTCGGCGAGTGCGGTACCCGGCTGACCGCCCGCCACGGCGACCGCGAACTCGGCTTCATCGAGGTCGACACCATGCTCGACCGGCCCGAACGCCGCGCCCGAGGCGGCGGCCTGGCCGACATCGGCAACCTGCACGTCGCACCGGACGCCGACGCGGACGATCTGACCGGCCACCTGCTCGCCCACGCGGCCGAATGGCTGCACCTCGCCGGCACGGACCGCGTGCTCGACTACGAATCCGCCGCCGACACCACGTCGATCGCCCGGCTGACCGCGGCCGGCTTCCGCGAACTCGCCCGCACCGACCGGGGCTGGGAACACCGGCCCCACTCCGGCTCGCTCACGCACCCGACCTGACCGTCGCCGCGTCCGATGCCCCGGTCGCGGCCGATGGCAGGGTTCGTGGCATGCTCGGCTCGTGCTTGTGACCCGGCGGCTGACCATGGACGACGTACCGGCGCTGACCGAGTTGGTGGTCCGGAACCGCGAGTTCCTGGCCCCGTGGGAGCCGCTGCGCGCCGAGGACTTCTTCACCCTGGACACGCAGGCGGCGCAGATCCGCGAGGCGTTGGCCGAGGAGTCGGCCGGCCGGGTGCACCTGCGCGTGATCGTGGACGAGGCCGGGGACGTGGTCGGCCGGATGACGCTGAACGGCATCGTGCGCGGGGCGCTGCAGTCGTGCGCCATGGGCTATTGGGTGAGTGCGCACGCCAACGGCCGCGGCCTGGCCACGGCCGCGGTGCGCGAGACGGTGCGGGTCGCCTTCGACGACCTGCGGCTGCACCGGGTGCAGGCGGAGACGTTGACGGACAACGTCGGGTCGCAGCGGGTGCTGGAACGCAACGGCTTCACGCGGTACGGCCTGGCGCCGCAATACCTCAGGATCGCCGGACGGTGGCAGGACTTCGTGATGTACCAGGTGATCAACCGCGCGTTCGACGACGACGCGCCCGAGGACGGGACCCCCGTCGCCGAGACCACGGCCGGGCCGGCGACCGGGTCGTCCTGATCGTCGAATCCCCGCAGGGGAACCGGTTCGAGGAGACCGTGGACCTGGACCACACACCTCGGGACGGCATCCGGCTCACCATCGCGTCGTACCGCCTGGCGGACGTCGACGCCCGAGCCACCTACACACTCACCCGCAACGGCGAAACCCGCACCTCCGCCGCGCTGGTGATCACCGCGGACATGATCCCCCGGCGATAGCCGGCGCGGCGTGCGGCGTCAGCGGCGCGAGTCGGCGTGGACGCGGTCCGGGAACGCGCCGGTGTGTCGGGCGAACTCCTCCGGTGCGTCGGCTCCGACCGCCCACGCGGTCGGAGCCGACGCGTTCGCCGAGCTAGTGCATCCACAAGGCCCAGGCGTGGTCGTTGACCTGTTGGCAGTAGAAGTAGGCGCCGTGGTTGGGGTATTGCGCCACGGCTCCGGCGCGGCAGTCCTCGGCGGACGCGTAGTAACCGACGATATACGTGAAGTCCGGCGGCCCGCCGTCGGCAACGGCGGGTGCGACGGCGCCGGCCGCGAGTGCGAGGACGAATGCGAAACCGGTCAAAACCTTGCGCATGAGCCCAACCCCATTCTCCCGGACGGTCCGGTCCGGGGAAACGACGTACGAGGACTGACGGTTCGTACCGCGGCGCCCCCAAGCTAGCCGTCCCCCACACGTCGAGACAATAGGTCTATACCTTTGGCCCCGGTGATTCCGCTCCATGGCGAAGCGCCCGTGCGCCCATGCGCCCGTGCGCCTGTGCAGGGGTCAGGGGAAGTGTTGGGTGCGGGGGGTGAAGGTGGATTCGGGGCCGGGGGCTCGGCCTATGGACCAGATGGTTGTGGTGTTGGGGACCGGGGTCAGGTTAAGGGTGGTCGAGGGGCCTTCGCCCGGGACGACGGGTTCTTTGTACTCGGTGAAGGATTGGCCGGTCCAGGCGAGGAAGTCCGGGCCGGGAATCAGGGGTGGGGAGTTGCCCGGTGGGGCCCATTTTTGGGAGCGGATCACCGAGATCCAGGCCAGGGCGCCGGAGGGGGCGGGGGCCAGTGAGGTGATGGCGCCGAAGTCGGTGGGTACGGTGACCCGGTGCCACGTCAGGCCGTCCCAGCGGACCAGCAGGGGTGGGATCGGCCGGCCGGGCGGGCCGCCGATGAATCCGGCGGTGCCGCCCGCCCATATCTCCGTCGGCGAGACCGCCAGTACGCTGCCGACACCCGAGCGGGGGAAGCCGTCCACGATCGTCTGCTGCCACGCCTGACCGTTCCAGTGCGATACGGTCGCGCCCGAGGCGCCGGCGCCCGCGGCCCACACGTCGTCGGCCGCCAGGATGTGCAGGCCGTACACGGATCCGGGCGGCACCGGTAGGTCCCGCCAGGCGCGCCCGTCCCAACGCAGCAGCGCCTGCGCGTCGTTGCGCGTGCCGATCAGCCAGACCTGGCCGCCGCCGGTGACGACTCGGGTCGGCGCGACACCGCGCGGCGCCCGGCCCTCGTACCAGGCGGAGCCGTCGGAGCGGAGCACGTGGCCGCCGCCCGCCGCGTCGCGGCCGACCGCCCAGATCGCGGTCGGGGAGGTCGCGGCGATGGACGACAACTCGCCCTGCCAGGTGATCCCGGGCAGGCTGCGGCGCTGCCACGCGGCTCCGTCCCAGCGCAGCACCAGCGGGAATCCGGGCGCCTGACGCCCGACCGCGTCGGCGCCCACCGCCCACACCCGATCCGGCCCGAACGCCACGGCTTCGTTCAGGGTGGCCTGCGGGCGTACCTCCGCCGAGACCGGAACGTTCTGCCAGGACGGGAGTTCCGCCGAGGCCGAGGCCGACGCGGCGGTCGAGGTCGGAGGGACGAGGGTCATGCCCGTCATGGCGACGGCGACGGCCACGACCAGAAGTCGGCGGGTCATGGTCGACCTCCCAGTCGCTCGCTCATCAGGTTCGGTTTCGAGCCGTAGATCTCGACGGTGCCGAAGGACAGCAGCGCGGATCCGACGGTCGCCAGTGCGCGCGGTCTCACGTCGATCGCGTTCGGGCGCTCCGGGCCGTAGGAGAACGTGGTGCGGGGGCCGTCGATCCGCGCGTACTTGGACTGGAACGCCCGGTCGCTGCGCACCGGCAACCACAGCGCGCCGTCCGGGCCGCGCACCATGGCCTCGGTGGAGGTGTCCCCCAGCGGTGGGTAACGGGTATGCCAGGCACGGCCGTTCCGGGTCGTCAGGTAGGTGTGGGCCACGCCGTCGGTGTACCTGCTGCCGCCGATCGTGATCGCGCCGGACGGTTCGAGGAGGATCGTATGCACATTGCTGTTCGGCGGCAGCGGTACCTTCGCGTCCTGCCACGCACTGCCGTCCCAGTGCAGGATGGTGGTCCCCTCGGCGGTGTCCGCCCGGGCCCAGACGTCGTCGGCGGTGCGCGCGGTGATCCCCATCAGGAACAGCACGCCGTCCGGGGTGGACTGCGTGGTCCAGCCGGAACCGTCGAAGCGCAACACCTTCAGGCCGGTGTCGTCCTCGCCGACCACCCACGCGGCACCCGGTACGGCGGTGAAGTCCTGGTAGGTCCACAGGGTTTGCGGCAGCGGTACGGCACTCCACCCGGTTGCCGACCGGCGCAGGATCTCCGCGACCCCCGCGCGGTTGTGGAAGATCCACACCTCGTCGCCGACGAACCGCACCCGGCCGAGCGAGCCCGGCTCGTCGGCGCCGGGAAAGGAGGTGTCCCGGCTCCACGCCGTGCCGTTCCAGCGGTACAACGTCGGCCGGAATCCGTCGGCGGTGCTCTCGGATCCGGTCGCCCACGCGTCGCCCGGTCCGCGGGCGGCGAGATCGGCCACGCTCACGGGCGGAGCCGCCGCCGGCACGGGTAGCGCCGACCATCTCGCCGATGTGGATTCCGATGCCGATACCGATGTCGACGCCGGTGCGGCGGGCGTCGCGGCGGTCGCGGCGGGCGACACCACCGCCGTACACGCGATCACAAGGCAGACGACAACCGCACGAAGACCGTTCACGAGACCTCCCGAGAACGTGAGGACCGCTCAGCCTATGGGCATGAGTCCCGCCGTGAACAGACGGCATATGGCCGATCCGAAGCATCGTTTCGACGCGGTGATCGTGGCCATCGGTCCCGGCGTTCCGGCCTACCCGGCCGCGTCGATCGTGGTGAGTTGGAAGCCGTAACCGATCACCACGATGCCTGCCGCGGCGGTCAGGAGCGGGCCGGCGCGGTCACCGGGAGGCTGCACCGGGAACGGGTGTTTCCACCGGGTCGTTCCGGTGGCCGCCTCGACCGCCCACAGTGTTCCGGTGCTGTCCGCGACGTACACGTTGCCGAAGTCGTAGCGGACCATGGGGCCTTGCGTCCCGAACGTCGGTCGCTTCGCGGAATCGCCGGGTATCGAGCTGCGCCAACGCAGCGTGCCCTTCCTCGCGTCGAGGCAATAGAGCGTGGTCTGCGTGGTGGCGAAAACCGTGTCGCCGTCGGTGTTCGACGCGCAGTCCGTGAAGGTCTCGCCGGCGCCGGCGGCGGGGAAGTCCCACACCGGCTTTCCTCGTTCCGGTTCGACCAGGCGGACCCGGTCCGCGCAGTAGACGAAGCCACCGGCGGTCCAACAGACGGGGATCGGGGGCCGGGTCACGGGGACATACCCCTGCGTCGACACGGGCGGTACGTCGATGGTCCAGCCGCGGGCGCCCGCGCGCGTCGCGTCGAGCATCACGAGGCGCCCGTCCGAGCCCCGGTCGCGGTCGCCGTGCGACAGCAGGTTGGGGCCGCGCGGGGGGACGAACAACCCGTCGACGTCCGCACCCACGGTCTCCCACACGCCGGTTCGGGTGCGGACGTCGACGGCCCAGACGAACCCGAAGGAGGACAGCGTCGTCGTCTTACCGGTAATCCCTCGGCCGGTGACGAAGGCGATGTCGTCGACGACGCCGGCCACGCCCGTGGGGGCCCACTCGACATGTGGGAGCGGGAGCGTCCACAACTCCCTTCCGGTGCCGGGCTGGACGGCGCTCAGCACGTCCTGCCCGGCGGCCTTGGTGCCGGTGAGGTAGGCGACGCGGTCGTCCCCGGCGACCCTGCCGGCGTCGCTCCAACTCCCGGTCAGGGGGAGCGTCCACCGCGGTCGGCCCGCGCCGGCGTCGAACGCGTCCCGGCCGTTTTTGCTGGTGGCGATGACCGAACCCCCGTACACGGCCACGTCGGTGACGGGTCCACTCGCCTTGACCGTCCACGACGTCGCGGCCGGGGGGCCGTCGAGGACACCGTTGCGACCGGTCGGCGCGGGCAGCGGCGCATGCGGGGCGACCGGCGGCGGGGCCGGGACGGTGGCAGGCGGCGAGGATGCCGGTCCGCCGGCGGACGGCGTCGCGACCGCGCCCCGGGCCGAATCGGCGTCCCCCGGCAGCAGGACGGCCGCCACGCCGCCGGAGACGGACACCGCCGCGCCGGCGGCGAGGCCGAGGAACAGCCGCCTGCGCAAGAGCTGTTGCCGAGCCTGCTCCGGCGGGCGCGGGCTGTCGGGACGGGCGGACGCGCCGAGCGGCGACCCCGTCCAGGGCAGTGCGGAGGCCCCGGGCGGCGCCGATGTCCCGGGCGGCGCGGCGATCCCGGGTGATGCCGACGTGTCGGGCGGTGGACACGTCCCCGGCGACGCAGCGGTCCCGGGCAGCGCCGGCGACTCGGCTGATGCCGAAGTCTCGGGTGTCGCCGACGCTCCGGACCGGGTGGGCGTTCCGGACCCGGCGGGCGCCCGCGCCGGCGCGGGGGCGTCCATGCCCGTCGTGGGCGGGGCCTGGTGCCCACTCGCCGCATCCCGCGCCGCCGGCAGGCCCGTCAGGACGTCGGCCGCGCGGCTCACGTCGCGCGTCACCGCGTCCGGCAGCCAACTTCCCCCGCCCGAGCCGCCCTCGTCCCGGCTGACGAAGTCGATCAGCGCCCGCGGCGTCGGACGTCGTACGGGGTCCTTGTGCAGACACGCCGCCACCACGTCCCGGATGGAGGCCGGCAGCGCGCCGACATCGGCCGGATCACCGACGACGCGCCTGAGCACGGCGGCCGGCGGCCCATCCCCGAACGGCCGTTGCCCGGACGCCGCGTACAACATCGTCGAACCCAGCGCGAACACGTCGCTCGCCGCACTCACCGGCCGCCCCAGGGACTGCTCCGGCGACATGTACCCCGGCGATCCCACGATGGTGCCCTCCCGGGTGAAGGACGTGCCGTCCAGCGCGTGGGCGATGCCGAAGTCGATGACGTGGGGACCGTCCAGCGCCAACAGCACGTTGCCCGGCTTGAGATCGCGGTGGATCACCCCCGCCGTATGGATCCCGACCAGCGCCTCGGACACCCCGGCCAGCAACATCCGCAACGAAGCCTCGGGCAGCGGCCCGTGCCGCCGCACGGCGTCGTACAGCGACAGACCCGAGACGAACGCCGTCGCCATCCACGGCGGATCGCCGTCGGGGTCCGCGTCCACGACCGGCGCGGTGAAGGCCCCGGACACCCGCCGTGCGGCCGCGACTTCGGCCCGGAAGCGGTTGCGGAAGTGCTCGTCGGCGGCGAAGTCCGCGCGGATGACCTTCACCGCCACGGCGCGTCCGGCGGCGGAGCGGCCGAGGTAGACCTTTCCCATGCCGCCCGAGCCGAGCGGCAGGAGCAGGACGTACGGGCCGACCCGTCGAGGATCCGAGGCGTCGAGCTGTTCCATGGCCTGCTGCCGTTACCCTTTCGTTGGCGAACGCCCCTATTCGAAGCGGGAGTTCGGATATCGACCGGGCATCGTCCGGGCCGATCGCGCGCGTCGTGGCGATTGTGTGGGCGGTTCGGCGGCTACGCCCCGCTCGCGGCGACGACCACCAGCGAGGTGCGGTTGGCGCCCCACACCCGACCGCCGCCCACCGCCGTGAGCAGGACGTTCGTCGCGTCCTGGGTGGGGTCGCCGTACTTCCATCGGCCCCTGCCCGTCTCGGCGTCCACCGCCCAGAGGTTCGCCCTGTCGTCCGCCACGTAGACGTTGCCGTCCGCGATCCGGATCCCGGCCGAGTCGGATTCGCGGAGCGAACCCTCCTGCGGCGCGGTGGCCCACTTCGGCGCGCCGGTGGCCGCGTCGAGGGCGACCAGGCCGACGGCACAGGTGATGTACACCGTCCTTCCGTCCGGGCTCGCGACCGGTTCCCCGAAGGTGTCGCCGCCGTTGCGGCCGGTCCGGAACGTCCAACGCTGCCGGCCGTCGAGCGGGTCGACCGCGGTGACCGAGGATCCGGCGTACACGTACGCGCCGCCCGCGAAGCACGCCCGCGACCGTGCGAAGCTGCCGAAGGAGCCGCCGGGTACCGGGTTGCGCCAGCCGCGTCTGCCGGTCGCCGGATCGAGCACGACGACCTCGCCGTCTCGGCCGATTCCGCCGCCTCCCGCGAGGATCATCGACTCGGTCGTGGGCGGTACCAGCAGCACCGCCGCCACGTCCGTGCCGGTTTCCTGCCACAGCGTGGCGCGCTTTCGGACGTCCACGGCCCACACGAAACCCCGCATGGAGGTGCCACCGAGGAGGTCGCCGGAGACGATCACGGTGTCGCCCATGATTCCGGCCACGACCCGCAGGAGCCGATCGCCGGGCGGCTCCGCCACCGACCACAGGAGTTTTCCGGTCGAGACGTTCATGGCGTGCAGGCCCGTGACGGAGCCGGCACCGCCGCAGAAGTAGAGGACACCGTTGCGCACGATGCCCGGCCGATGCCTGGCCGACACGCCTTCGATCCTCGCCGCGGTCGGCCCCCAACGGGCCTTGGCGTCCAGGTCCAGGCCGTTCGCGTCGAGCAGGCCGAAGGTGACCAGGACGTCGCCGCTCAGGAGGAGACCCGAGCTCGGCTCGCCGAGGTCGCGCATCTTGCGGACGACGGCGTCGGGAGCGGTCAGGGGCGTGGTCGGGAGGGCGGCGGGGGCGGGTGGGGTACCGGTCGGACGGGGGCGGGCGGACTCGCTCTTGCGGCCGGCGTTCTCGACGTTGCCCCCGCCCCGGTTCGACAGCGCGACGGCCGCGGTGACGCCGCCGGCCACCGCGACGGTGCCCGCGACGCCGATGAGCAGGGCGCGGCGACCGATCGCGCGGGCGGTGGGTGGTGCCGGCGGCTCCGGCGGAGTGCGCGGGGACGGCAGGGTCGGGGGTATCGGCGCGGGCGGGGGAGCGGTGAGGGTGGACGCGCGGACCGCCATGATGTCGGCGGTCAGCGGCGCGGGCAGCCAGCTCCCGGCCGCGACGTCGACGCCCTGGCGTTCGATGTCCTCGACCACCTCGGCCGGTTCGGGCCGCTCGGCGGGGTCCTTGGCCAGGCAGCGCAGGATCAGCGCGCGCAGCGGCTCGTCGAGCCCGGCCAGCGGCGCGTGGTCCGGCTCGGTGCCGGCGACGCGGAACATCAGCGCGGCGGCGTTGCCGGTCCCGAACGGCGGCAGCCCGGTGGCGGCGAAATACGCGGTGGCGCCCAGCGAGAACACGTCGCTGATCGGGGTGAGCAGCCGCGCCAGGGCCTGTTCGGGCGACATGTACCCCGGTGAGCCGACCACCGCGCCGCTGCGGGTGTGCGAGGTTCCCTCCACCGCCCGGGAGATCCCGAAGTCGATGACGTGCGGCCCGTCGAGCGCGACCAGGACGTTCGAGGGTTTGAGGTCGCGATGGATCAGGCCGGCGGCGTGTACGTTGCCGAGCGCCTCCGCCAACCCGGCGACCAGCATGCGCAGCGCCGCCGCGGGCAGCGCCCCGTACCGGGCGACCGCGGTGGACAGGGGTACGCCGGGCACGAACACCGTCGCCATCCAGGGGACCGGGGCGTCGGGGTCGGCGTCCACGACGGGGGCGGTGAAGGCACCGGAGACGCGGCGGGCGGCGGCGACCTCCTGTCCGAAACGAGCCCGGAACACCGGGTCGTCGGCGAGTTCGGGACGGACGACCTTGACCGCGACGGTACGGCCGCCGGGCGAACGACCCAGGAACACCTTGCCCATGCCGCCCGCACCGAGCACGCCGAGCACGGCGTACGGTCCGACCCGCCGCGGATCGGCGGCGCCCGACAACTCCATGGTTCCCCTCTTCTGCGGCGATGGCCAGGATACCGACCCCAAGATCACGCCGCAGCGGGCCTCCGGCGGCCCATGGGAGGGGGCCGTGTCGCGCGAACCGGATATCCGCGCGAGTGGGGTAGCGGGAAGGATCGGTGTGTCTTGTTCCTCATGTCGATCAAGGGAATTTGCCAGTGAGCAAAATGGGTCGGAGCGCTGCGGCTGTACTGGCGTCGGTGTCGTTGTTCGCGGGTGTGGGCGTAGCGCTCGCGCCGTCGGCGTCCGCCGTGAGCAACCCGGGGTGCTACCGCGATCTCCGCGACCACACCGCCAAGATCACCGGCAACAACGTCAGCCTGCGCAAGGGCAAGGGCACCTGGACGCCGATCCTGCGGGTGCTCCAGAAGGGCGCGAAGGTCACCGTCTACTGCCAGGGCGTCGTGTACCGGGACGGTGACGCCGAGGCCAGCGAGTGGTACTACGTCAAGCACCAGGCGTCGGGCATCAAGGGTTGGGTGTCCATCAAGTACGTCAGCTGATCCGGGAGCTGCCGATCCACGGATCCACGGATCCGCGACCGGGAACCCCGGGCGGTGGTCGCCCGGGGTTCCCGGCGATCGGGGGCCTGCTCAGAGGAAGACGCGGGCGTTGTCCAGCCACGCCTGCGCGTCCCCACCGACTGCCGTGAGGTCCGTCTCGGCCGGGGACCTGCGCTGGGTGACTCGGAGGCAGAAATCGAGGGCGCCGCCCTCCACCCGCTGCGCCGCATCCGCCGGACCCCATGTCCAGGTTCGGCCGTCCGGGCCGGCCAGTTCGACCCGGAACGGCTCCGTCGGAAGCGGCAACCCGGCGGCATAGAAAGAGAGTTCGCGTCCGATCACGCCCAGGGCGGCGATCTGCCGGAGTCGATCCGTCGGACGGCGTGCGGCGCCCACCGCATCGAAGACGTCCTGCCCGTGGGCCCACACCTCCATGAGCCGAAGCGGCGCCATGAGCGTCGCGGTCAACTGTGAGCCGTACCAGGGAAATCCGTGCTCCGTCGGTAGGTCGCGGAGCGCCGCCGCCACCTCGCCGCGACCGGCGCGCCACTCGTCGAGCAGTACCGATCGTGGTTTGGCGGCTCCCGCGGCGGCTTCGAGATCGGCGTGTCGACTGCCCGCGGCTTCCGTCTGTTTCAGTACGGCGTCGAACGCCTCCGGGGTCCGTATGGCGATGAGGACGTTCGTATCGGCCGCGGCAAGATGCGCGATCTGGTGGGCGATCGTCCACCCCGCCGCAGGGGTGGGGTCGGACCAGTCGGCGTGCGCCGCTACGAGGGCGTCGAGTTCGTCTCCCTCGGCCACCAGGTCGGACAGGGCGACGTCGCGTTCCAGACCGGACACGTCAAGGCCGTAGTTCAGCATCCGACGTCGCCTTTCGGTTGTTGGCATGTGTCCACCGAAACATCGTAGATGGCGATCGTTTTCGTCCGGCGACGGCGACGGCGACGGCGACGGCGACGGTGGCGACGGCGTGTGCGTCCCGCGTCAACCCCGACGGGAGTCGTTTCGGGTGGTTCCGTTCGTCAGGTCGGGTGCATTCGGGGGTGGATCGGCGTGGCGACAGAGGCGTCGATGGGAGGCTTTCGGTGGAATCGACCCCCTCTCTCGAAAGGTTGGTGAGCCGTGTCCCCGTCCTCCGCGACGTGCGACCGGGACGCCGAAGCGCCCGGCTTCCCGAAGCCCGCCGATGTGGTGGCGGAGGACCCGCAGTTGCGCGCCGCCGTGCCCGTGCCCTCGGTCGGCACCGCGTTTCGGGACTCCGCCGACAGCCTGGTGCGGAGTGTCGCGCTGCTGATGGACGCCTACGCCCGGCGTCCCGCCCTCGGTCGGCGCGCGACACGCACGGTGCTCGATCCGGCATCGGGTCGCACCACACTGGAGCTGCTGCCGCGGTTCGACACGATCACCTACGCCCAGTTGTGGGAACGGGCCGGCGCGGTCGCGGCCGAGTGGACGCGGGACGCGGGGCGTGCGGTCGGTGCCGGGGATTTCGTGGCGGTGTACGGCTTCGTCGGCGTCGACTACACAGTGCTCGACCTGGCATGCCTGCGGTCGGCGGCGGTGTCCGTGCCGTTGCCGTCGAGCGCTCCCGTGGCCCGGTTGCGGTCGATCGTCGACGAGGCCGGGCCGCGGGTCCTGGCGGCCGGCATCGAAGTCCTGGACAGCGCCGTCGAGTTGGTGTTGGCAAGCACGTCGAAGCCCCGACTCGTGGTGTTCGACCACCACCCGGAGGTCGACGATCAGCGCGAGCGCTTCGAGGCGGCGCGCAGGCGCCTGGCCGAGGCCGGACTCACCGGGATCGACACGCTTACGGTCGTCACCGAGCGAGGGCGTACGCTCCCACCCGCCGCCCCGGCGCGCCGGCCGGCCGCTGCGGACGAGGACGCGGACACGAACGCGGACGCGGACACGATGCGGCTGCTCGTCTACACCTCCGGCAGCACGGGGGAGCCGAAGGGCGCCATCTACACGGAGCGGATGCTTCGACGCCTGTGGATGGGCAGCATTCCGGCGGACGACGGGCTGCCGTGGATCACCGTCCAGTACCTGCCGCTGAGCCATGTGGCGGGCCGTACCGTCCTCTTCCACACCCTGGGCCACGGCGGCACCGCGTACTTCCCCGCGAAGAGCGATGCGTCGACCCTCTTCGACGACATTTGGCTCGTCCGCCCGACCCAGCTGATGCTGGTGCCACGCATCTGCGACATGCTCTATCGGACGCATCGCCACGAACTTTCCGGTCAGGAAGAGGAGTTCGGCCGCGAGCCCCGCCTCGGCGGCCGGGTGTTGCGGGTGATGTGCGGCAGTGCGCCGTTGTCCCCGGAACTCGCGCGGTTCATGGAGTCGTACCTGGGCCGGACCGTGCACGACAGCTACGGATCGACCGAGGCCGGCGTCGTATTGTTCGACTCCCGCGTACAGCGGCCCGCGGTGTGCGACCACAAGCTCGTCGACGTACCGGAGTCGGGCCACCGCACCACCGATCTGCCGTATCCACGTGGCGAGTTGCTGATCAAGTCGGAGTTCGTCACCCCCGGTTACCACGGGCGGCCGGAGACGACCGCCGAGGTCTTCGACGAGGACGGGTTCTACCGAACCGGCGACATCATGGAGCAGACCGGCCCGGGCCGGCTGAGGTACGTGGGCCGCCGCAACGACGTGCTGAAGCTGGCACAGGGCGAGTTCGTCGCACTCTCGCGGCTGGAGAGCATCTTCGCCACCGCTTCGCTCGTGCGGCAGATCTACGTGTACGGCAACGGCGAGCGTGCCCATCTGCTCGCGGTGATCGTGCCCACCGAGGAGGCGATGGCGCGGGCCGAGGGCGACGAGTTGCGGCGGGCGCTGGGCGAGTCGCTGCAACGGGTCGCGCGGCAGGCCGAGTTGGAACCCTACGAGGTTCCCCGGGACTTCCTGGTGGAGACCGAGCCCTTCGGCATCGGGAACGGCCTGCTGTCGGAACTGCGCAAGAACGTCCGACCCCGGTTGAAGGAGCGCTACGGGGACCGTCTGGAACGGCTGTACGAGCAGACGGCGACCGGGCGGCCGGACGAACTGCGCGCCCTGCGCGAGGCCGGCGCCGAGCAACCGGTGCTCGCGGCCGTCCGCCGGGCCGCCGGCGCATTCCTGGGCTTGTCGGTGAGGGACCCCGATCCGGCCGCGCGTTTCACCGACCTGGGTATCGACTCGCTGTCCGCGCTGGCGTTCGCCGAACTGCTCCGGGACGTCTTCGGGGTCGAGGTCCCGGTCGGCATGCTGCTCGGTCCGGCGTGCTCGCTGTGGGCGATCGCGGAACATATCGAGGCGGTGCGCGAGTTCGGTGAGGCACGACCCTCGGCGGCTTCCGTGCACGGCGCCGGCGGCGAGGTGGTGCGGGCCGTCGACCTCACGCCGGACCGGTTCATCGACGCCGCCACGCTCAAGGCCGCCCGTGCGCCGGCGGCACCGGCACGGCCGACGGCACCGCTACGGCCGACGGCGACCGGGACCGTGTTGCTGACCGGCGCGAACGGCTACCTCGGCCGATTCGTATGCCTCGACCTGCTGGAGCGCCTGGCCGGTACCGGCGGCCGGCTGGTCTGCGTCGTGCGCGGCCGGGACGACGCCGAGGCCCGCCGCCGGCTCGATGCCGCCTTCGACGACGGTGGCGACGGGGAACTGTCGCGCCGCTACCGGGACCTGGCCGCCCGGCGGCTCGACGTGCTCGCCGGGGACATCGGCCGGGAGCGGCTCGGCCTCGACGCGGATACGTGGCGGCGGCTGACCGAGGACGTCGATCGGGTCTTCCACCTGGCCGCGCTGGTCAACCACGTGCTGCCGTACGACCAGCTCTTCGGCCCCAACGTGGCCGGCACCGCCGAGCTGATCAAACTGGCGCTCACCGGGCGGATCAAGCCGTTCACCTACCTGTCCAGCGCCGGCGTGGCCGCCGGAGTCGAACCGGCGCGGCTCGACGAGAGCGCCGACATCCGCGAGGCGAGCCCCGAGCGCCGCCTGTCGGACGCGTACGCCACCGGCTATGCGGCCGGCAAGTGGGCCGGTGAGGTGTTGCTGCGCGAGACCCACGAGCGGTACGGCCTGCCGGTGACCGTGCTGCGCTCGGACATGATCCTCGCCCATCCGCACCACGCCGGTCAGCTCAACGTGACCGACGTGTTCACCCGGCTGATGCTGAGCGTGGTCGCCACCAAAATCGCGCCGGCCTCCTTCTACCGGAGGGACGTCGGGGCCCAACGGCCGCGCGCGCACTACGACGGTCTGCCCGTCGACTTCGTGGCGCGGGCCGTCGACACCCTCGGCGCCCGCGACGGGGACGGCTTCCGGACGTACAACGTCGTCAACCCCCACGACGACGGCATCTCGCTGGACACCTTCGTCGACCGGCTCGTCGCGACCGGCCACGACATCGAACGCGTCGACGACCACGGCGTCTGGTTCACCCGCTTCGAGGCGGCGCTGCGGGCGCTGCCACAGACGCGGCGTCGGTACTCGGTACTGCCCCTGCTGCACGCCTTCCGGCAACCGGCCGAACCCGTGGCCGGTTCGCGCCTCCCGGCCGGACGGTTCGCGCGGGCCGTCCGGGCGACGGGGATCGGCGAGCCGGGGATTCCCCACCTGTCCGCCGGGCTGATCGACAAGTATGCGGCGGATCTGCGCCGGCTCGGGTTGATCTGATTTCACGTCGATAATCGTCCGGCCCGGCCCGGCCCGGAACTCGGCCATTCGGGGGCCTTTTTGCACTCGATACTCTGAATGTGATTCGGGTTCCGCGACATACCGACATGTCCTTGCAGAGATTTATGGGATCGTGAGTGAATAGCCGCTCCGCGGTTTCGTCAATTCCTGTGCAAGGACCGGGAGCGCATCCTGATTATGTCTACCATCGAATTTTCTCCGTCCCGATTCCTCGCGGACATCGAAACGACCGCCGACCTCCTGGGCGCCGACTACTCCGCACCGATGACCCGCCGGGTGCTGGACGTGTTCGAGGAGAGCTTCCACCGGGGGGCGGTGCTGTGGCGCACCACCGACCGGCCCGGCGGCGCGCTGAACTATCGCTTCTACGAGCGCCGGTCCGTCGACACCGTGCACATCGCCGAGCGGGCCGGATTCATCCCCGCCCGCAGCCCGGCCGCCGGCCTGATCCGCGCCTGGAGCGCGCTGTACGCGGGGTCGAGGGAGCTGTGCGACTTCGATTCGGCGCAGGGCCTGGCCAAGACCTGGGTGTACCTGGACGGGAGGCGGCCCGTGGAGGAGGTCCTCGGGGCGCGCGGGATCCCGGACTCGATCCGCCGGCACGAGAGCCGTTTTCGCGAACTGGGCCTGACGGTGGTGCGGAATGTGGCGGTGGATTATCAACAGGGCACCGCGAACCTGTACTTCCGTACCGAGGAAGGCATCGACGCGAAGTCGACGAAGCGACTGCTCGCGCTGTCCGGGAGCGTCGGGCCGGACGCGCTGACTTTCGGCGACATGCGCGCCTTCACGGCGCCGAGCGGGTATACGTTCTCGGTGACGCTGCGGATCGACACCGGACGGATCGAGCGCGTCGGCGTCTATGCTCTTCGGCTTCCCGTCGGGCGATTCCCGCACATCGCCGGCCGACTGGCCACGTTCTTCGAGCGGGTTCCCTCCCACGACGAGGCGGAGATGAATGCCGTGGCCTGGTCGTTCGGGGCGGGAAATCGCCGCTATATGAAGGCCGAGCGCAGCTATTGCGGCCGGCTGGTCGCACTGATGCACGCCTGCGACAGCCCGATGACCGTCCCCGTCATCATGGGTGTATGACCGAGCGTGAGACCTCCACCCGTCCCATCGCCACGCCGTAGCGGATCAGGCGCCGATGACGGTGAGGGAGAGCCACAGCGCCGGCACCGACACGAGCAGGCCGGTGGGTACGGTCCACAGGCCGAGTCGGGTGAATCTGCCGAGTTCGACCTCGCTGTCGTGTTCGTGCACGATGCGCCGCCACAGCAGGGTGGCCAGGGAGCCGGCGTACGTGAGGTTGGGTCCGAGGTTGACGCCGAGCAACACCGCGAGCACCGCGCCGGGCCCGGACGGCGCGGTCAGCGGCAGCAGTACCAGCACGGCGGGCAGGTTGTTGACGATGTTCGCGAGCAGCGCGGCCAGTGCCGCGATGGCGAACAGGGCCGCGAGGCCCGTGCCGTCCGGGATCAGCCGGCCCAGGGCGTCGGCGAGGCCGTTGTCCACGACGGCGCGGACCACGATGCCCAGGGCCAGGACGAAGGCCAGAAACGGGATCGCGGCGGCGCGCACGATGGCGGTGGGCGTGGTGCGCCGCCGGACCAGGGCCCGCACGGCCAGCACGACGGCGCCGGCGAGGGCCGCCCAGGCGGGGTCGACGCCGACCGCGGAGGTCAGTACGAACCCGGCCAGCGTGCAGGCCACGGTGACCAGGGCGAACAGCGGCACCTCACGGGGTTCGGAGGTGGGCGGCGCCTCCGCGCCGGCGTCCAGGTCGGCGGCGAAGAAGCGCCGGAAGACCAGGTACTCGGCGGCGATGGCGACCAGCCAGGGCAGGACCATCAGGGCGGCGAAGCGGGTGAAGCTCAATCCGCTGGCCGCGAACGCGAGCAGGTTGGTGAGGTTGGAAACCGGCAGCAGCAGCGAGGCGGTGTTCGCCAGGTGGGTGCAGGCGTAGATGTGGGGTTCGGAGCGGGCGCCGAGCCGGGCGGCGGTGGCGAACACCACGGGGGTGAGCAGCACGATCGTGGTGTCCAGACTGAGCACCGCGGTGATCCCCGAGGCGGCGACGAACACCTGCACCAACAGATGACGCGGGCGTCCTGCCGCGGTTCGGGCCATCCACGCCCCGCAGGCGTGAAACAGGCCCTCGTCGTCGCACAGCCGGGCCAGGACCAGCACGGCGGCGAGGAACCCGATCACCGGCCCGAGCCGCGCCGCCTCGTCACCGGCATGCGCGGGCGAGATCGCCCCGACGGCGACCACCAGCCCGGCGGCCGGCACGGCGACAACCGCCTCGGTTATGCCGAACGGGCGAACGACGGCGCACGCGAGCACGCCCAGAAGCAGCACGACGGAGACGACCTCCGCCAACGAGGAATCCACCGCCCGATCTTCCCCCACCCGAACCAACCGACATCCGGCACGTCCGCGCAATCGGGACACCCCACCGGCTCGGCCCCTCGCCCTCCAGCCGAACCCGGGGGTCAGTCCACGACGTACCACGCGTTGTCGATGAAGCGCGGGGTGGAATCGCCAAGGTCGCCGCTGGTGAACGTGGTGCCGGCCTTGATCGCGCGGGCCGGGATGTCGACTCGGTCGGTTCCGCGCACGGAGACCAGCTTCGGGTCCACGGATACGGTCACGCCCACGATTGCCCGCACGCGGTTCTCCCATCGATGATCACGAACGGCCGATGGTACTTGCGCCGGCGGTCGTCGGGTGGATTCACCGGTTGGGTTTGCCGGGGGGTTCGGTGGGCTTGGTGCGCTTTTCTCCCTTGGGCTTGGTGTCGCCTCTCGGTTCCCTGTCCGGGGGTGGGGCGTCGGCGGCGGACGAGGGGGCTTGGGCGGGGACGGTGACGGCGACGGTGACTGTCGTGGCCGGTGGTGGAGGGGGAGTGGTTGCGCGTGTGGGGGGTGTCGAGGGCGGCAGGGTGGCCGTGGCGGGCGGCGGGGTGGCCGTGGTGGGCGGTGGTACGACCGGTGGGGGCGTGGGCTGGGTGAGGGGTGGGAGGGGGGCGGTGGTCGGTGCGGGGCGGCTGTTGTCCGCGTCCGGGCCGGCCTGGTGGTGGAGGACCGCCAGGGTCGCGCCGGACGCGCCCAGGATGATGCCGGCGACCAGGCCCGCGGTCGGCAGGCGGCGTCGTCTCCGGCGCAGCACCTGGGTATCCGAAGTGGCGGGGGCCGCGACGACCGGCGGGCCCGAAGCGGGCGCGCACGATGCCGCGGCCGCGTCGAGCAGGCGGGCGCACTCGGCGGCGTCGGGCCTGGTGGCCGGGTCGACACGTGTCATGGCCTCGATCGTGGCGGCCAGTTCGCCCGGCACGTGGGACGGGATGTACGGCGCTCGCCGCGAGCGGTCCAGGGCGGCGTCGAGCGAGGATCCCGGATATTCGCGTCCGCCCTTCAGCGCCTCCAACAGGACCAGGCCGAGGGCATGGACGTCGCACGCGGGCCCCGAGCCGTGCCCGAGGATCTGCTCGGGCGCGAGGTAGGAGACGGTGCCGACGATCGTGCCGGGTGAGGAGCGGGTGGGCTCGTCGACGAGACGCGAGATGCCGAAGTCCGCCAGGTACGGGGTGTCGCCGGGGCCGATCAGCACATTGGACGGCTTCACGTCCCGATGCACGATGCCGGCCGCGTGTACGTGCGCCAACGCCGAGGCCAGTCGCGCACCGATCCTCGCCACCCGGTCGGCGGTCAGGGGGCCGTCCACGATGTGCTGCCGCAGGGTGACGCCCCGGATCAGGCGCATCACCACATACGTGCAACTCTCGTGCCAACCCACGTCGTGCACCGTGACCAGGGCCGGATGGGTCAACCGGCCCAGCAACACCGCCTCCTGGCAGAACCGTTCCGCCGTCACCGCGGGCACGCCGGGTCGGAAGATCTTGACCGCGACCTCGCGCCGCAGCCGCAGATCGACGGCCCGGAAGACATCGGCGGTGCCGCCCGCGCCCAGCAGTTGCCCCAGGCGGTATCGACCGTCGAGGATGCCGCCGCTCCGCGGAAGCGGACGCCGTATTCGGCGCGGCAATGCCGTCATGCACTCTCCCCGATCGGTCCCGACAATGCCCGGGTTCCTACCCACCGTTCGCCCCGCCATACCGGCGCCCGCACGCCGAAAACGGAGGTATTCCGGCTGCGCGCATACGACTTGGGCTTCGGGGGGTCGGCCGACGCGCCGCGGGCGCGCCCCTACCGCGCCGGCTCGTCCGCGTCGACCAGCGCCGTGATCACCCGGTCCAGCACCGCCAGGTCCGCCGCCGGCAGGTCGCGCAACGACGCCGGGGGCTCGTCCAGGATGTCGCGCGCGATTCGGGCGAGGCGCTGGCCCTCCGGGGTCGCCGCCAGCATGCGTTGCCTGCGGTCGGTGGGGTGGACGGTGCGTTCGATCAGGCCGCGCCGTTCGAGGTCGTCGACGACCAGCGTCGTGTACGGCTTGTCGGTGGCGAGCCGGCCGGCCAGTTCGCGCATCGACATCGGACCGGCGGCGATCCGCCGCAGTGCCTTGACCCGGACGAAGCTCAGCCCGGTCGCCTCGGTCACCGCGCGGCGGCGATCGTGCCGCTCCACGACGAGCACGCGCATCCCCCGCCAGATTCGCCCGGCGGCATCCGAAGGGGCGTCGCTCGTGGCGTCGTGCGCGGGGGATGGGGTCATTGCCTCACGTCCGTCGTCTCCTGCGTACCGGCGGGCGGCGCCGCGGGCATGAGTTCCGCGCCCGTACGCTCGGCCGTGCGCAGGGCCCGGCGGCCCGTGGTGAGCATACCGAGGACGGCGACGGCGCCCGCGCAGCCCAGCACGATCCACCACCCGGTGTGCGTCGCGGCGGCCAGGTCGGCGCCGCCGGGTGTGCCCGGCACGGAGGCGATCGTGGTGCCGACCACCGCGACCCCGAGGCACTGGCCGAACTGGCGGCTGGTCGAGGCGATCGCGGAGGCGACACCCGCCTGGGCACGCGGCATTCCGGACACGGCGGTATTGGTGATCGGCGCGTTGACCAGCCCGAAGCCGACGCCGAAGACGCCGTACGCGGCGACCATGCGCAAGGTCGAGGTGTCCTCGGCCAGCCCGACCAGCAACGCCGCGCCCGCCGCCATGGCGACACCGGCCCCGACCAGCGGTATGCGCGGGCCGACCCGCGCCACCAACCGCCCGGAGATCGGCGCGAACACGACCGTCATCACCGCCATCGGCAGCGTACGCAGACCCGCCTCGGTCGGCGACCAGCCGCGCGCGTCCTGGAGGTAGAGCGTGTTCAGGAACAGGAATCCGGACATCGCGGCGAACGTGCACACGGCCGTCACGGTCGCCCCCGCGAACGGCACGCTGCGGAAGAACCGCAGATCGATCAGCGGTTCCACGCGCCGTGGCGACCGGTACACCAGACCCCCCAGGCAGCCGGCGGCGAGGGCGAACAGGCCGAGGATGAGCGGCGAGGTCCACCCCTGGGCACGGCCCTCGATGATCGTGTAGGTGAGCGACAGCAGGAACACCAACACCAGTACCTGGCCGACCGGATCCGCCCGCCGGGGACGCGCGGCCTTGGATTCGGGCACGTACAGCGCGGTGAGCACGATGGCGACGAGCGCGACCGGCAGGTTCATCCAGAACACCGACCGCCAGCCGGCCGAGTCGACCAGCGCACCGCCCACGATCGGCCCGAGCGCCATGGCGACGCCGATCACGGCGCTCCACGCGCCGATCGCGCGGGCCCGTTCGCGGGGTTCGGTGAAGGTGTTGGTGATGATCGACATCGCGACCGGGTTGAGCATCGACCCGCCGACCGCCTGCACCACGCGAAACGCGATCAACCACCCGAGCCCCGGCGCCACGGCGCACAACGCCGAGCCCACGGCGAACACCACCAGTCCGGTCTGGAACACCCGACGCCGGCCGATGCGATCGGCCGTCGAGCCGGCCACCATCAGCAGTGCGGCCAGCACCAACGTGTAGGCGTCGATGGTCCATTGGAGCTGCGACACCGAGGCGTGCAGATCGCCCCGGATCGACGGCAGCGCCACGTTCAGGATCGTGTTGTCGAGCCCGACGATGAACAGGCTCAGGCAACAGGTCGACAGGACGAGGAGCTTCTCGCGGCGGCCGATCCCGGTGGGCGACGACATGTACCACCCCATCAATCGTTACTGATCTACAACCGTTATAGTTGTACAACGATCCGGGTCGACGGTCAACCGCTCCACCGCGGCCCATTACCGCAGGGCCCGAGTCGGGGCGAGTGCGGCGTTGTCCTGTCGGCAGGACGATGAAATCGCGTCACGCGGTGAATTCCGGGTCCTTGAAAGGGCCCGTCGACCGCTCTACGTTGATGCGGTGGCGCTCGACGACCCGATATCGACGGCGTTTCTCCCGCATGGCCGGTCGAGAAGTGCGCGATACGAGGTATGAGGTACGAGGTACGAGCATCGGGATTCGCCACGCCGGATATTCCCGGCCGTAGTCAACCCGTGTCGGAGGCGAATCGTCGTTCCTGTCGTTCAGTGGATTCAGAATCGGGGGAGAGCCGACCTTGTCCGAAACCCATTTCCTCGCCGCCCGTTCCGCGGACGCGATCACCGGGAGCATGTTCGCGGGGCTCGCCCTGATCCTCGCGGCGGCCTTCGTCTTCGGCCGACTGGCCGGCCGGGTCGGACAACCGGCGGTGGTCGGGGAGATCGTCGCGGGGCTCGCCCTGGGGCCGAGCGTGTTGGGCCTGCTCCCGGGCGATCCCACCGACACGCTGTTCCCGGCGGACACCCGGCCGCTTCTCCAGGCGCTGTCGCAACTGGGCCTGGTGCTCTTCATGTTCGGCATCGGCCATCGGCTGGACGCATCGCACCTGCGCGGGACCGGTCGCCGGGTCACCGCGGTGTCGCTCGCCTCCGTGACGCTGCCGTTCCTGCTGGGAGCCGGGCTGGCGGTGTTGCTCTACCCCTGGTACGACACGTCCCGCCTCGACACCGACGGCATGCTCGCACCGGCCCTGTTCCTCGGCACGGCGATGTCCATCACCGCCTTCCCCGTGCTCGCCAGGATCATCGAGGAACGGGGTATGCAGCACAGCCGCATCGGCGCGATGTCGCTCGCCTGCGCCGCCATCCAGGACTTCCTCGCGTGGTGCGTACTGGCCGTGATCGTCATGGTCGCGACCGCCGGCGGGTCCTGGCCGCTGATCCGAATGGCGCTGGAGACGGCGCTGTTCCTGCTGGTCCTCGGCTACATCGTGCGCCCCGGACTGCGCCGGCTGACGGCATCCGGGCACGGTTCGGCCGGCGGCGCGCTCCTGCACGCCGTGCTGGTCACCGGCGTGCTGCTGTCCGCCTGGGCCGGCAACGTGATCGGGCTGCACGCCGTCTTCGGCGCCTTCGCCTTCGGGGTGGTGGTACCGCGCCGCGAGGTCGAGGAGCGGGCCCCCGAGGTCGCCCAACGCATCGACCAGACCGGCCTGTTCCTGCTGCCGGTCTTCTTCGCCGTCACCGGTCTGTCGGTGGATCTCGGCAGCCTCGGCCGGCGCGGCCTCGTGATGGTCGTCGCCGTCGTCCTGGTGGCGTGTGCGGGCAAGTTCGTGGGAGCGGCCGTCGCCGCCCGGCTGTCCGGCGCGTCGGGGCACGAGGCGCTCACGTTCGGCGTGCTGCTGAACGCCCGCGGACTCACCGAACTGGTCATCCTGAACGTGGGTCTCGGGCTGGGCGTGCTCGACACGCGCATGTTCACCGCCATGGTGATCATGGCCCTGGTGACCACGCTCATGACCGGACCGCTGCTGGGACGCCTGGGCTTTCGACCGGATCCACGACCGGTCGGCGTCCGTCCGACCGTGGACATTGTCAATGTCGATACCGTCCCGTACGGTCGATCCCCATCACCGGAGGACACGCCATTGTCCGGCCGTTTTCACTCCCCGGGGAAAATCGAACCCGAGCGATGAGACGCGTAATTCGGCGGCGCCCAGAAGACGGCGACCGAAGACGGCAACCGGAGGAAAGGAGGGCGTCGTGACGATCGAATCGGTGCACGAGCACGGTCTATTCAGCGACCGCTATATGCAGGATCCCTACCGCGTATTCGCCGAGCTGCGCCGGGTGGGTCCGATACATCGCGCGAATACTCCGAGCGGTATTCCGGTGTGGGTCGTCACGGGCCATGCGGAGGTCTCCGCCGCGCTCGCCGACCGGCGCCTGTGCAAGGACTCGGCCCGGCTGCGGGCGATCATCGACCGGGCCACACCGCCCGGGCTCGACGGATCGCACGTGGGCGAGATGGTCGCCACCGACATGCTCAACAGCGACCCGCCCGAGCACACCAGGCTGCGCAAGCTGGTGGCGCAGGGCTTCAGCGCGCGCCGCATCGAACGGTTGCGCCCGCTCGTCCGGCAACTCACCGACGAACTGCTGGACGCCATGGTCGTGCGGGCCGCGGACGGGAGCGTCGACTTCATCGACGCCTTCGCCTTCCCGCTGCCCCTCACGGTCATCTGCGAACTGCTCGGCATTCCGCGCGCCGACCAGCGCTCCTTCCGCGCCTGGTCGACCGTCGTCGTGGGCTCCTCCTCGCGCGACCAACTGCGCCGGGCCACCACGGCCATGGGCGGCTACCTCGCGCAGACGATGGCCGCCAAACGCTCCGCGCCGGGCGACGACCTGCTCTCCGACCTGGTCGAGGCCAGTGACACCGGCGACCGGCTCACCCCGCTGGAACTGGTGTCGATGGCCTGCCTGTTGCTGATCGCCGGCCACGAGACGACGGTGAACCTGCTCGGCAGCGCGCTGCTGGCACTCCTGGAGCACCCGGACCAGTTCGCGCGACTGCGCGAGCGGCCGGAACTGGTGGACGCGGCGGTGGAGGAAACACTGCGCTACGACTCGCCGGCCCCGGTCACCACCTGGCGATACGCGGCGGAACCGATGAGCATCCACGGCTCCCCGATCGCGACGAACGACCTCGTGCTGCTGGCGCTGGGCGCGGCCAACCACGACGCGCACATCCCGGACCCGGACGCCTTCGACATCGAACGGCGGATCACCGGCCACCTCAGCTTCGGGCACGGCATGCACTTCTGCCTGGGAGCCGCGCTGGCCCGCATGGAGGCGCAGGTCGCCCTCGGCCGGCTGGTCGAACGTTTCCCCGACATCACGCTCGCGGTCCCCGTCGGCGAACTGCGCCGGCGCCCGAGCGTGGTCATGCACGGCCTGGTGGACCTGCCCGTACGCCTGGGGCGGCAACCCACGACGAGCGCCGTACCGGGCTCCGGTACGGCCGGATGACGGCAAACCCGCCCGCATCGGGGGTCGGGACGGAAGAGGGGCACACATGGACGACGAACGCCGGGGCCAGGTCGCGGACCTCGTTTGCGAACTATTGGAGCTGGACCGGTCCGAGGTCACCGAAACGAGCAGATTCGTCGACGACCACGAGGCCGACTCGCTGAATCTGATCGAGATCCTCGCCGGACTGGAGAAGCGATTCGACGTGGTGATCGCCCAGTCCGAAGTGCCGCGCATGGTCAACCTGCGCGGTGTGTACGAGGTACTCGACGCGACGCCGGGCTGGTAGCGGCCGGCCGACCGAGGGGGCGCACATGGCAACAGGAGCAGCGGCGGACCACCCGCCCGCCGGGCGGCGGCGCGTGGTCGTCACCGGCGTCGGGGTGCTGTCCAGCATCGGCATCGGCGCCGACGAATTCGCCCGGGCACTGCGGGAGGGGCGCAGCGGGGTCCGACCGATCACCGTGTTCGACACCGACGGCTTCGAGCACCGCAACGGGTGTGAGGTGGTCGGATTCGATCCGGCCGAGTGGATCCGCAATCTGGACATCGACACGCTGGGCAAGGCGACCGGGTTCTCGGTCGCGGCCGCCCGGATGGCCGTCGAGGACGCGGGCCTGCCGCTCGACCGGTTGCGGGACGAACCCGTCCTGGTCGCGATCGGAACCACCGACGGCGAGGCGTACGACCTGGACCGGCTCGTGGAGAGCGAACTCGCCGACGGACCCGAGAAGTACGACCCGGTCGCGGTGCGGCGGGTGTCCGCGATCCGGCTCTCCACCGCGGTCGCCCAGGAACTCGCGCTGAACCGCGCGGAGGCGTCCACCGTGGCCACCGCCTGCTCGGCGGGCAACTACGCGATCGGGACGGGCCTGGACGCGATCCGCTCCGGAGAGGTGGACGTGGCCCTGTGCGGCGGCGCGGACGCCATGTGCCGCAAGACGTTCGCCGGCTTCTACCGCCTGGGCACGATCGCGCCCGACCGGTGCCAACCGTTCGACGTGGACCGCAAGGGGATCCTCACCGGCGAGGGCGCCGGGGTGCTGGTCCTGGAGGAACTGGGCGCGGCGCTGCGCCGCGGCGCCCGGATCTACGCGGAGATCCTCGGATTCGGGCTCAGCTGCGACGCCTTCCACCCGGTCGCGCCGAACCAGGCGGGCGTCGCCCGCTGCATCGACCTGGCGCTGCGCGACGCCGGCGTCACCCCCGACCAGGTCGACCTGATCTCGGCGCACGGCACCGGCACGATCCCCAACGACGTCACCGAGAGCATGGCCATCCGCGAGGTGTACGGCGAACACCCGCCCCGCACCGTGGCATTGAAGTCGATGCTGGGGCACTCCATGGGCGCGGCCAGCGCGCTGGGCGCCATCGGATGCGCGCTGGCGATCACCCACGGCTTCATCCCGCCCACCATCAACCACGAACGCACCGACCCCGAATGCGCGATCGACTGCGTTCCCAACACGTCGGTCGAGGCGGACCTGCGGATCGTACAGAACAACGGGATGGCCTTCGGCGGCAACAACGCCGTGGTGGTCCTCGGCAGATACCAGTGAGGAAACGTCGCATGGGCATCGCCATCACGGCGTGGGACGCCGTATCACCGTTCGGCGTGGGTCGGGACGCCTTCACCGAGGGCCTGTGGTCCGGCGCCCGGCCCGCCGCCGCGCCGACCCCCACACCCCCGCCGGCACCGGGCTCGCGGGCCTGCCTGGTGCCCGACTTCTCGCCGCGGGAAGCGCTCCGCGGCAAAACCCGGTCCATGGACCGGGTCACCGCGCTGGCCGCGGTCGCCGTCGGACGGCTGCTGGCGGAGGCCGACCCCGACCCGGCGCCGGACGCGCCGGAGCAGACCGGACTCGTGCTCGGCACCGCCACCGGCAGCGTGCAGAGCATGACCGACTTCACCCGCGAATCATTCCAGGGCGCGCGCCCGTATCACGTCGACCCCGCACGCACCCCCAACACCGTGATGAACTGCGCCGCCGGGCAATGCGCGATCCGCTACCGGTTGCGCGGACCCAACGCCACCATCGCCGGCGGGCGCGCGGCCGGCCTGCTGGCGCTGAGCTACCAGCGGCGACTGCTGTCCTGCGGTCGGGCGCGGCGGGTGGTGTGCGGCGCGGCGGAGGAGTATTCGGTGACCCGCTCCTGGCTGGAACACCACGCCCGGGCGGACGACGCGGATCCGATGCCGCTCGGCGAGGGGTGCGCGGTGATCCTGGGCGAGGGCGCGGCCGGCGCTCCCGTGCTCGCCGAAGTGCTCTCGGTACGCAGCCGGGTCCACCACGGCGATGATCCGGCCGATGCGATTCGGCACGTGGCGCTGGAGACGCTGGCCTCGGCGGGAGTGGCCGCGGACGAGGTCTGGGCGGTGTCGCCGAGCCGGCCGCCGGGGCCCGCGGGCGATCGGGAATGGGCGGCGCTGACACGGCTGTTCGCCCCGGACGCGCTCGACCGGCTCCCGCGCCTGCCGTTCGGCGACACCGGCGCGGCCTCCGCCGCCTTCCAACTCGTGTCCGTGCTCAGCGCATCGGACCGGCTGCCCTCGGCCGCCGGGCGGGCGGCGCTGGTCAGCTCCGTCGACCGCGACGGCACCGTCGCCTGCGCGCTGCTGCGGCTGGGCGAGCATTACTCGGCCGCCCGCCGGCCACGAGCCTGAGGGGAAAGACGATGCCGGACGACGATCGCCGGGTGGCGCTGGTCAGCGGCGGCTCGCGCGGGATCGGCCGCGCCACCGTGTTGCACCTGGCCCGGGAGGGTTTCGACACCAGCTTTTGCTACCGCTCCGACGCGGCCGCGGCGCACGAGGTCGAGGCGCTGGTCGAGGAGGCGGGCGCGCGCTGCCTGGCCGTACCGGTCGACGTGGCGGACGGGGACGCGGTCCGGGCCTGGCTGGCCGAGACCGAGGCCCGCCTCGGTCCGGTCGAGGTGGCGGTCACGTGCGCCGGCGTGACCCGCGACCAGCCGCTCGTGCTGATGTCCGACCAGGAGTGGCACAGCGTCCTGGAGACCAACCTCACCGGCGTGTTCGAGGTCTGCCGGGCCGCGGTGTTCGCGATGATGAAGCGGCGACGGGGCAGCGTGGTCACGCTGTCCTCGGTCGCCGGCGTGCATGGCAACCCCTCGCAGACGAACTACTCCGCGTCCAAGGCTGGCATCATCGGCTTCTCCAAGGCGCTGGCCAAGGAGGTCGGCCGGTTCGGGATCCGGGTGAACACGGTGGCGCCGGGACTCGTCGACACCGACATGATCCGGGCGATGCCCGAACGCGCGCGCAAGAAGCTGCTCGACGCGGTACCGCTGGGCCGGTTCGGCCGCGCCGAGGAGGTCGCGGACCTCATCGGCTACCTCGCCTCCGACCGCGCCGCGTACATCACCGCCTCCGTCTTCGAGATCGACGGCGGAATCACCGTCTGACCGCAACCCCAGGGAACCGAAGGAACAGGAAACGGAGCGAGATGGAACCGGGTGCCACGGCCGCGACACTGCCCCTCACCGCGGCGCAGCGGGAAATCTGGCTCGCACAACAGTCGGCCCCCGCGAACCCCGTCTACACCATCGGCGGCTACGTCGAGATCCTCGGCCCGGTCCGGCCCGAGGTGTTCGAATCCGCGCTGCGGCACGTGGTCGACGAGATCGACGCGCTGCGACTGCGGTTCGTCGAGGTCGACGGCGAGCCGCGCCAGATCGTCGGCGCGCAGCCGGACTGGTCGCTGCCGTATCTCGACATCGGCGCCGCGCCCGACCCGCGCGCCACGGCCCTGGAGCGGATGCGCGCCGACCTGCGCGAGCCGCGCGTGATCGAGCGGGCGCCGCTGTTCTCGTTCGCGCTGTTCCGCGAGGGGCCCGACCGGTTCCTGTGGTATCTGGCCAACCACCACCTCCTGCTCGACGCGTACAGCGTCGGGCTGCTGGTGCGCCGCGTCGCCGAGGTGTACCCGGCGCTGCACGACGGCGCGCCGATACCGCCGTGCGGCTTCGGCACGCTTGCCGAACTCCTGGCCGACGAAGCGGAGTTCCGCGCCTCGGCGGCGTTCGGGCGGTGTCGGGGCTTCTGGCTGGAGCGCATGCGCGACGCCCCCGAGCCGGTGCGACTGGGCGAACCCCCCGCCGCGCTGCCCACCGATTTCCTGCGCGAGACCCGACGGCTCTCGCACGCCGCGCTGCGCGGAACCGCGGCGCCGAACCGGCCGCCGGCGCCGGGCGCGCCGGCCCACCTGGTCGCCGCCGCGGCGGCCTACCTGCACCGGATCACCGGCGCGTCGGACGTCGTGATCGGACTCGCCGTCGGCGGGCGGGACAGTCGGCAACTGCGGCGGATCCCGGGGATGTTGGCCCAGGCGGTGCCGCTGCGCATGACGGTGACCCCCGCGACGACGGTGGCCGAGCTGCGCGCACAGGCGGCCGAGCGACTGCTGGAGGCGCTGCGCTACCAGCGGCACGGCAGCGGCGAACTGAGCCGAACCCTGCGACGCGGCACCGGCGACCGGGAGTTGTTCGGCCTGGTGGTCAACGTGACGTCCTTCCCGCGAAGTCTGCGCTCCGGCGGGCGGACCTGGCGCGTACACAGCCTGACCAACGGGCCCGTGGCCGACTTCGCCGTGGCGGCCGAGGACCTCGGTGAGGGCGAGGGATACGAGCTGAACTTCGACGCCAACCCGGCCCTGTACGGGCGCCCGGAGGTGGCCGCGCACGGCGACCGGTTGTTCCGGGTGTTGCGCCAAGTGGTCGATGCCGAGCCGGAACTGGCGGTCGTGGGACTTGAGTTGACCACACCCGCCGAGCGTGATCGGCTGCGGGCCCTGGCCGCCGGGCCGGTGGACGACGACACCCCGATCGCCACGGTGCCCGAGTTGCTGGCGCCGTGGGCGCACGCCGACGCCCCGGCCGTGCACTGCGGCACGGAGACGGTCACCTACCGGGAGCTGCACGGCCGCGCCAATCGGCTGGCCCGCCACCTGATGCGCCGCGGGGTCGGCCCGGAGCGGCTGGTGGCGGTGGCGCTGCCGCCCTCGGTGGAGCTGATCGTGGCACTGCTCGCGATCCTCAAGGCCGGCGGCGCCTTCGTGCCCCTGGACGTCGAACTCCCGGTGGAGCGGCTGCGGTTCCTGCTCGCGGACGCCGCGCCGCACTTGGTGCTGACCGACCACGAGCACCACGCCGCGCTCCCGGACGGCTCGGCCGCGTCCACCCTCGTACTCGACGACGCGCACCCCGCCCGCCGGTGGGCGGCCCTGCCCGACCACGAGCCGGCCGACACCGAGCGCAGCCGGCCGCTGTGCCCGGCGCACCCCGCCTACCTGATCCACACCTCGGGCTCGACCGGCACGCCCAAGGGTGTGCTCGTCACCCACGCCGGTGTGCCGAGCCTGGCCCGATGGCAGCGCGAGACGCTGGGCGCCGGCCCCGGCAGCCGGGTGCTCCAGGCGGCGTCGATGGGTTTCGACGCGATGTTCTGGGAACTGTGCCAGGCGCTGACCTCGGGCGCGGCGCTCGTCCTGCCCGAACCCGGGCGCCCGCGCATCGACGCCATCGTCGAAGCCCTGGCCGGCCGGCCGGCGGTGACCCACGTGACGTTGACCCCGGCGGTGCTCGCGAGCATCCCCGCCGACACGATCCCCCCGAGCACCACGGTGGTCGTCGCCGGGGAGGCGGTCTCCGGCACGCTGGTGGCCGAGTGGTCGCCGGGACGGACCCTCGTCAACGCCTACGGGCCCACCGAGTACACCGTCTGCGCCACCGCGAGCGCCGCGCTGCACGGCGACCAGGCACCGCCGATCGGGACGCCGATTCGCGGCGCGCAGGCGCATGTGCTCTCGCCGGGCCTGTCCTTCGCGCCGATCGCGGTGCCCGGCGAGCTGTACCTCGCGGGGCCCGGAGTGGCCCGCGGCTATCGGGGCCGGCCGGGGCCGACCGCCACGCGGTTCGTGGCGAATCCGTTCGGGCCGCCCGGCTCGCGCATGTACCGCACCGGGGACCTGGCGTGCCGGCACGACGACGGCACCCTGCGGTTCCTGGGCCGTGCGGACGACCAGGTGAAGGTGCGGGGGTTCCGGGTCGAACCCGCCGAGGTGGAGGCGGCCGTCGCGGAACAGCCCGAGGTCGGCGTCGCGGTGGTGATCCTGCGCGAGGACCGGCCCGGTGACCGCAGGCTCGTCGCCTACGTCGTCCCCGAGCCCGGACACACCGTCGAACCGGTGGCGCTGCGCCGCTCGCTCGCCGCCCGACTGCCGCAACACATGGTGCCGGCGGCCGTGGTGGTGCTCGACGCGCTGCCGCTGACCGGCAACGGCAAGCTCGACCGCGGCGCGCTGCCGGCGCCCGAGACCCCCGGCGCGGGCGGCGGACGGCGACCCGGCTCGCCGACCGAGCAGACCCTGTGCGAACTGGTCGCCGAGGTGCTCGGGGTCGAGGCGGTCGGGGTCGACGACGACTTCTTCGACCTCGGCGGCCACTCGTTGCTGGCCACCCGACTGCTCGGCCGCGTGCGTGAGGTGCTCGGCGTCGAACTGTCGGTCCGGCATGTGTTCGAGTCGCCCACCGTGGCCGGCCTGGCGGCGCGATTGGCCCTGGGCGAGCCGGCCGGCGGCGAGGACACCCCGCCCGACGCGATCGATCCGGCCGACCTGGCGGAGTTGGGGCCGATCCTGGCCGAGCATCCCGACGTGGCCCGCGCCGCCGTCACGTTCACCGACGGCCGGCTGGTCGGCTACGCCGTCCCGGCGCCGGACCGCCGGATCGACCCGGGAGCGCTGCGGGCGTACCTGGCCGGCGCCGCCTATCTGGGCGGAACCCTGCGCGAGCGGCCCGTGCCGACCGCCGTGGTCGTCCTCGACGACCTGCCGTCGACCGCCGACGGCGAACCCGACCGGCGGGCGCTGCCGGCCCCTCGCGTCGAGCCGAACCCGGCCGGTCGTGGCCCCCGCACACCCCGCGAGGAGGTGCTGTGCCGGCTCTTCGCCGAGGCGCTGGTGTTGCCGTCGGTGGGCATCGACGACTCGTTCCTGGACCTCGGCGGCCACTCGCTCCTCGCGGCGCACCTCGTCGAGCGGGTGCGCGACGTCCTGGGCGCCGAACCGTCGGTGCGGGACGTGTACGAGGCGCCGACCGTGGCCGAATTGGGCAAGCGGCTCGGCGAGGGCGACCGGCGCGACGCGCTGGGCGTACTGCTGCCGCTGCGCACCCGGGGCGAGCGGCCACCGCTGTTCTGCGTGCATCCGGGCATCGGGCTGAGCTGGTGTTACGCCGGGCTGTTGCACCACCTCGGCAACGACCAGCCCGTGCACGGCATCCAGGCACGCGGCCTGGACGGTCGCGAGGCGCTGCCGGCGACCGTGGCGGAGATGGCCGCCGACTATCTGGAACAGATCCTGAAGGTGCAGCCGAACGGCCCGTACCACCTGATGGGTTGGTCCTTCGGCGGGCACGTCGCACACACCCTCGCGACCATGCTGCGGGCGCGCGGCGAGGCCGTCGCGTTGCTGGCCGTGCTCGACAGCTTCCCGGGCGTCGGTCCGGCGAACGGCCGCGTACCGTCGGAGCCGTCGGAGCCGGAACTGCTCGCCGATTTGGTGGACTTCGTCGGCGGTGCCCCGGACCCGGCGCACGCGCCGCCGGACCGGGCCCGGGCGGCGGCGGCCCTCGGCGTCGAGGGCGGCCCGTTGTCCGCGCTCGACGCGGCGAGCCGGCACGCCGTCGTGGACGTCTTCCTCAACAACGCCCGACTGATCCGCCGACCGCCCGAGGCGGTGTTCGACGGTGACCTGCTGCTGTTCCGTGCGACGAAGGGCCGCCGGACCGACTCGGCGAACCGAGAGGTCTGGCGGCCCTGGGTCACCGGGCCGATCGAGGTGCACGACATCGGGTGTGAACACCGGGAGATGACTCAGCCGGAGCCGCTGGCCCGGTTCGCCGAGGTCATCCGGCCTCGGCTGCGGGCTCGCTGAGCGCGGGCGCCGGCGCGGGCTCCTCCCAGTACATGCCGTCCGTCGACACGGTCAGCCGATCGGGTCGATCCCGCCACCCGGCGGCGATGGTGTCGAGCAACCGCCGGTGGTTGTCGCCCTCCAGCCGCAGGTGGTTGGGGTCCGGGTGGTTCTCGGTGGTGAACTCCTGGGTCCGACCCTCCCAGAACGCCCGCATCCCGGCGTCCTCGTCGGGCCCGCGCCCCCGCGTGCGCGGCGCCGGGGTCGCGGACCCACCGTCCAGCGGCGTGTACTCGCCGGCGCCCAGACCCGCGGTGAGGTAGCTGAACGAATCGGCCTCGGAGGCCGCGGCGCCGGTCAGCTTCTTCGCGGTCCAGAAGTACGAGGTCTCGTCCTGGTGCGTGTCGTAGACCGCCTTGAGGAACTCGTAGTACAGCTCGTACTCGCGGCGGTGGCGGAACTCGGCCTCGGCGAACGCGCGTTGCTCGTCGAGCCGGCCCGCCAGCACGCTGTTGATCGAGCGGGCCGCCAGCAGTCCGCTGTAGGTGGCCAGGTAGACGCCGGTGGAGAACAGCGGGTCCACGAAGCAGGCGGCGTCGCCGACCAGGGCCATGCCGGGCCGCCAGAAGCGGGTGTTGCTGTACGAGTAGTCCTTGCGCACCCGCACCTGTCCGTACGGACCCTCGGTCACCCGGCGCGCGTCGCCGAGGAAGTCGCTGATCATCGGCGACTCGGCGATGAACCGCTCGAGCGCGCCCTCGCGGTCCTGCCGGATCTTGTCGGCCATCTCGGCCGGGACCACGGCACCCACGCTCGTCAACTCGTCGGTCAGCGGGATGTACCAGAACCAGCCGCCGCCGAACGCCGCGCACAGGATGTTCCCCCGCCGGGGCGGGTCCATGCGCTTGCCGCCCTCGAAGTACCCGAACACGGCGATGTTGCGGAAGTACTCGGCGAGTTCGCGGGTACCGCCGACATGCCGGCGGATCCGACTGGTGTTGCCGGAGGCGTCGACGACGAACTTCGCGGTGACCTCGTGCTCCACCCCGTCGGCGTCGGTGTACCGCACGCCGCGCACCCGCTCCGGATCGCCGAGGACATCGCGTACCGAACACCGCTCGCGCACGTCCACGCCGACCCGGCGGGCGTTGTCCAGCAGTATCTTGTCGAACTTCATCCGCTCGACCTGGAACGCGTGGCGGCCGCGGTGGGTGTCGGTCGCGAAGGTGAACGACCACGGCTCGGGACTGGCGCCCCACAGGAAGGTGCCGCCCGTCTTGGTCTGGAAGCCGGCCGCCTCCACCTCGTCGGCCACGCCGAGCAGCCCGCAGATCCACTCCGTGGTCGACGGCAGCAGCGACTCGCCGATCTGATACCGGGGGAAGCTCTCCTTCTCCAGCAGCAGCACCCGGCCGCCCTGCATCGCGACGAAAGAGGCGACGGTCGAGCCGCCCGGTCCACCGCCGACCACGACGACGTCCACGTCCGTGGAGTCCCGATCGGTTGTGTTCATGTTGGTCTCCGTTTCGAGATGGGTCAGGCCGCGGCGGTCGCGTGCGGTTCCGGGATCAGGCGTACCGGCAGGGACTGCACGCCGGAGAGGATGCTGGAGTAGATCGGCTGCGGCGGCCCGAGCGGCTCGATGTCGGCCACCAGGCGCCGCAGTCCGTCGAGCACTGCCTCGACCTCCAGCCGCGCCAGGTAGTGGCCGAGGCAGAAGTGCGAGCCGTACGCGAAGGTCAGGTGTTTGTTGGGGGAGCGGTTGAGGTCGAAGCGGTCCGGATCGGCGAAGACCTCGCCGTCGAAGTTGGCCGAGGAGATCCACACGCTGACCGCGTCGCCGGCGGCGAAACGATGGCCGCCGACCGTCACGTCGGAGGTGACCGTACGGCCGCCGTGCAGCGACGGGTGGGTCCAGCGCAACACCTCCTCCACCGCCGTGGACATGTCCACCTCGCCCTTCTTCAGGGCCGCCCACTGGTCGGGGTTCTCGACGAGGGCGAGCAGCCCGCCGGTGATGGCGTGCCGGCCGGTCTCGTCGCCGCCGATCATCAGGCCGTAGCAGTTGGCCATCAGCTCGGCGTCGGACAGGTGTTCCCCGTCGATGCGGCTGCCGGCCAGCAGGCTCACCACGTCGTCGTGCCCGCTGTCCCGGCGGGTCTCGGCCAGGTCGGAGAAATACAGCAGGATCTCGTTCTTCGCCGTCCAACTGTCCTGGTACGGGGCGTCGGCGTAGTCGGAACTCCACGCGTGCGAGGTCAGATCCAGCAGCTGCCGCCGGTCCTCCCGGGGAATGGCGAGCAGGTCGCAGATGGCGCCAAGCGGTACGTTCCCCGACACGTCGTGGGCGAAGTCGCAGCTGCCCTTGCGGATCGCCTCGACCAGCAGCTGATCCACCGTCACCCGCAGCGCCTGCTTGATCTCCTCCAACATCCGGGGGGAGAAGGCCCGCATCAGGATGTTGCGGATCTGCGCGTGCCGCTTGCCGTCGGTCACCGCCAGCATGGTTCCCGACGCCGAGTCGCCGCCGGTGAGGATCGTGGCCAGCGCGTTGCCGCCCTCGGTGGTGAAGCAGTCCTTGCCGCGATAGACGGTCATCGCGTCGGCGTAGCGGCTCACCACCCAAAAGCCGGGGCGCGACTCGCGCGGGGTGTGCCAGTGGATCGGCCGGTGCGCGCGCAGGTGGCGCCACACCTCGCGCAGGTCGTACTCGGCGTGCAGCCGCGCGTCGGCCAGGTCGATGTCGTCGATGTCGTCGGGGGAGATCACGGGTCGGGTGTTCACGCCTGGCTCCTCTGGTGCCCGTTCGCGCGGTTCAGCCGGTTGGTTTCGGCGACCGCGGCGAGGGCCTCGATCGTGGGGTGGTCGATCAGGTCCCGTGGTGAGATCGACAGTCCCGCCCGGCGGGCCTCGCGGATCAGCACGATGGTGAGCATGCTGTTGCCGCCGAGCTTGAAGAAGTCGCCGTCGATGTCCACCGCGGACAGGTTGAGCGCCTTCGCGAAACACGCGACGAGGGCGGCCTCGGCCGGGTTGCGCGGCGCCCGGCCCGGGGTCGAGGGGGCCTCCTGCGGCGCCGGCAGCGCGGCCCGGTCGAGCTTGCCACCGGGCGTGAGCGGGAACTCGGCGACCTCCACGAAGGCGGCGGGCACCATGTACGCCGGCAGGAACCGCTCGACATGCTCGCGCAGGGCGGCGGGATCGAGCGCGGCCTCGCCCGCCGGTACCGCGTAGGCCACGATCCGCGGGCCGGCCGGCGTGTCGTCGCGGACGACGGCGACCGCGCGGGCGACATCCGGGTGTTCGGCCACCGCGGCGGCCACCTCGCCCGGTTCGACGCGATACCCGCGGACCTTGACCTGGTCGTCGGCCCGACCGTGAAAGGTAAGGCTTCCGTCCCGTCGCCAGGACATCAGGTCCCCGGTCCGGTACATGCGCTCCCCGGGCGCGAACGGGTCGGCCACGAACCGCGCGGCGGTCAGGCCCGGTCGCCGCAGGTAGCCCCGGGCCAGACCGGGACCGGCGATGTACAGCTCGCCGACCACACCCGGCGGCACCGGGCGCAGCCCGTCCGCGAGCACGTAGACCGACCGGCCGGCGATCGGCCCGCCCACCGACGGCCGTCCCGAACCCGACAGCGGCTCGCTCATGGTCGCGCACACGGTGGCCTCGGTCGGGCCGTAGGCATTGATCGTCCGGTGGTTGCCCGACCAGGTCGCGGCCAGTTCGGCCGGGCACGCCTCGCCCGCCATCACCAGGGTGCGCAGGCCCGACAGCCGGGGTTCGGCGAGGCCGGCCACCGCGACCGGCGGCAGGACCGCGTGGCTGATCCGCTCGTCGACGAGCACCCGTTCCAACTCCTCGCCGACCAGCGGCCCGGCGGGCGGGACGACGAGGGTGGCGCCGGCGGTGAAGGCGGCCAGCAGTTCGGTGACCGACGCGTCGAAGCTCGGGGAGGCGAACTGCAGGACACGGCTGTCCGGCGCGACGGCCATGCGCGCCACCTTCGCCGCCGCGAGCGAGGCCAGGCCGGCGTGGGTGACCACGACTCCCTTGGGGCGTCCGGTCGTTCCGGAGGTGTAGATGACGTACGCCGGATCGGCCGTCCGGTACGGGGGTCGGCCGTTCCCGGCCTCGGATTCGGATTCGGCCTCGGATTCGGCCTTGGTGTCGGCGTCGGGCGTGTCGAGCGCGGTGGCCGTCTCGGCCTCGTCCAGCACGATCCGCTCCGGCCCGACACCGGCCGGCGGCGCCGACCCCGTGGTCGTCACCAGTAGCGCGGGCCGCGCGTCGCCGAGCATGAACGCGACGCGGTCGGCCGGGTATTCGGGATCCACGGGCAGGTAGGCGGCGCCGGCCCGGCCGACCGCGACGATCGCGACGACCATCGCCACCGAGCGGGGCAACACGAGCGCGACGATGTCCTCGGGACCGAGACCCCGGCGCCGGATCAATCGGCCCAACCGGTCGGCGCGGCGGTCGAGTTGGGCGTAGGTGAGGGTTTCCCCGCCACCGACCAGCGCGGTCCGGTGCGGGTTGGCCCGGGCCTGGCGCCGCACCACCTCCGCGAGCGAGATCGCGGGCGGGTCCGCGCCGTTGTCGTTCCACTCGGTCAACATCCGGTGGTGCTCGTCGCCGGTCAGCAGGGCGATCGTGCCGAGTGGGCGATCCGGGTCGTCGGTGAACGCGTCCAGGAGCCGGACGAGCAGGTTCGCCGGCAACTCGGTGGCCGTACCGTCCGCCGCGCGCACGCACAGCCGCACCCGCCGGCCCGGATGCACGGTGCAGCGGATCGGCACCCCGCCGGCGGCCGAGCCCACGGGGTCGGTGCCGGCCATGTACACCGCGCTGTCGAACAACTCGCCCGCCGAGTGGTCCCGGTACGGCTCGCCCTCGACGGGTCCGGGCGGAGCCTCGGCCTGCCGGGCCGTCGCGGCGAGCGAGGCGGCCGGCCGGTACCGCAGGTGGACGGGACGTATCGCCCCGCCGAAGACCACGTGTTCGTTGCCGGTCAGCAGGCTCGACACCGCGCCCCAGGCGGCCCGTACCACCGATTCCAGGGTCAGGCCCCGGGCCTCGCAGTGGGCGCTCAGCCGAGCGCTCGTCGCCTCGGACAACTCCCGCTCGGTGCTCGCCGGCGCACCGGTCTCGGCGGCCCCCGCGAGCGCCGGCACCAGCAGGGTCGGTTCCGCCGGAGCGGGCGGGTACGCGCCGCCCCGGGCGTGCTCGGCGGGAGGGGTGTCCAGGTCGCCGACGTATGTGGTGGGCAGGGTCATCTCGTCTCCGATGCGTTGTGGGCCGGCGCTGCGCCGGCGGCCTCGGCCTCCGCGCGCAGCCGCATCCGGTCGGGTTTGCCGAGGCCGAGCAGCGGCAACTCCGCGCGGAACGTCACGACGGTGGGGGACTGGTTCGGTGACAGGACCGCGGCGACGTGCTCGCGCAGTTCCTCGGCGGTGACGTGCCGGCCGTCGCGCACGACCACGGCGGCGTGCACGCGCTCCATGCGGTCGGCGTCGGCGACCCCGAACACCGCGGCCTGCGCCACCGCGGGGTGCCCGGACAGGGCCTTCTCCACGGCCGCCGGATACACCTTGATGCCCTTGGTCTTGACGACATCCGCGAGCCGGCCGCGCAGGTGCAGATATCCGTCCTCGTCCAGGTGTCCGATGTCGCCGGTGTGCAGTCGACCGCCGCGCAGGGTCCGCGCGGTCGCCTCCGGGTCCCGCCAATACCCGGCCATCACCAGCGGCGTATGCACACACACCTCGCCCACCTCGCCGATGGGCAGTTCACGCTCGTCGAGCGGGTCCCGGATGCTCAGCGTCACCGGCGTGACCGGCCGGCCCACGGTGCTCAGCAGCTCCGGACGGGTGTGGTCGTCGCCGGTGAGCCGGCAGATCAGGCCGCACTCGCTGCTGCCGTAGATCTGGCCGAGCACCGGGCCGAAGACCTTCACCGCCTCGGCGAGTCGGTCGGCGGAGGCCGGGCTGCCGGTGTAGCCGAGGTCGCGCAGGCTGGACAGGTCGGTGGCGCCGACGTCCGGATGGTCCGCCAGGGCGTACACCTGCGGGGCGGACAACATCACCCGGGATATCCGGTGCCGGCCCACCGCGCGCAACACCGCCGCCGCGTCGAACCCCTGGTGCAACACGACCGTGCCGCCGGACACCAGGACGTTGTCCGAGGTGAACGCGGCCGTATGGGTCAGCGGCGCGGTGACCAACATCGTCTGCCGATGCCCCAGGGCGGCCATCCGCGCGGTGATGTCGTTGCGCACCTCGAACGACCAGCACACACCCTTCGGTCGACCCGTCGAGCCGCTGGTGTAGGTGACGACGGCCAGTTCGCCCTGGGCGGCGTCGGCCGGATCGAAGGCGTCGGGCGACGGCAGGCTCAGGTCCGTGACATCGGGACCGAGGTCGCCCAATCCCACCAGGAGCACGGGCCGTTCGAACCGGGCGCGCAACTCGCGGGCCCGGGCGGCGTTGTCCGCGTCGATCGCGAACACGGTCGCCCCGGTGCTCGCGACCATCTCGAACTGCTCGCCGGCGCGCAGTACATCGCCGGGATCGACCGCGTTCACCGTGCCGACGTGCACCACGAGGGCGCCGACGAGGCCGGCGGCGTAGCGCAGGACAAGCGTCGCGGGGGTGTTGTTGACCGTCATCACCGCGACCACGTCGCCGACGCCGACGTCGTGCGCGCGCAACCCGGCGGCGGCCGAGCGGACCGCGGCGGCCAACTCGCCGGCGCGGGTCGGGATGTCCTCGTGGACCAGGCTGATCCGGTCCTCGTCGACGGATAACGACTCCAGGATCTGTCGGACGTAGTGGTCGTTGCCGGGCATGGCGTACTCCCATCCGATGTACGGCTGCGGGGTGCGGCGCCGCCGCGCGGTCGCGGGCGGGCCTGCGGGATTCGTGGGTATTCCGTCGTGGCGCCGGGCTTCGGGCCGGCAGGCGGCGCCGGGCCGGGTTGCGGCGGCGGGCAGGGCAGAGACTGTCGGATCGGCGCTGGAAGCGGAACCGTGCCGCTGCGGGATCCCGATGGAATTCGCCGAGTCTAGGCAGGGTCGGCGACGGGGTCCAGAGCGATGCGGCCCGTAGGCGTCGCGGTGCGCACGGCGGGTCGGTCGGTGGGGAAATCACCGATGAACAGGGCCATTTGCGCTGCTAGGCTCCCGCCTCCGAACTGTTGGGGGGAGGCCGCCGTGGCCGCAGTTGGCATCATTTCCGGGGCGGGCCGGGCCGGCGACTCGCTCGCCGCACGGCTGGCGGACGCGGGATTCGATCTCGCGGTGTTGGGTCTGTCCGCGGATGCCTGTGCCGGGGCCGTGGAGTGCGCGCGGCGATCGGGTCGCCGGGCGCTGGCCGTGGAGGTACGCGCGGGTGAGGCCGATTCGGTGCAGGGGGCGGTGGATCACGTCGACGTGCACCTGGGGCCGCCCGCCGTGCTGGTGCACGTCGTCCGGGCGCTGCCGGGCGGGCCGCCGGGCGCGGTGGCGGACTGGGACGGGGAAGTGGGCGGACCGCTGCGGGAGACGTTCCTGATCAGCCGGGCGGTGCTGGACCCGATGATCCGGGAGGGGTACGGGCGCATCGTCACCGTGGTCGACATGCCGGACGCCGCCGACGGGCGGGGGAACGCCACCGTGCGGGCCGCGCTGGAGGGGTTCACCCGGACGCTGGCGCTGGAGGCCGACGCGTTCGGCGTCACCGCCCACCTCGTCGTCGTGGGTCGGGGCATGTGGGCGGCGGCGGGGGAGATCCTGCCGCCGGCGCCCGGTCCGCCCGCGCCGGGCGGGCGTGCGCCGGCGGCCGAACTCGCGGCCACCGTGGCGTTCCTGGCCGGCGACGGGGCCGGCATCGCCTCGGGGGAGGTCGTCCACGTGGCGGCCGCCGGTGGGATGCCCTGAGCGGGGCTCCGAACAGGGCCCCGCGCAGGGCTCCGAACAGAGCCCTGAGCAGGGCCCTGAGCAGGGCCCCGAGCGAAGCCCCGAACGGCCTCAGTCGCGCCGCCGATCCGCCCCGGCGAACTGCGCCGCGTGCAGCCGCGCATAGGCGCCGCCGGCCGCGCACAGTGCCTCGTGCGTGCCCTGTTCGACGAGCCGACCCGACTCCATCACCAGGATCAGGTCCGCGTCGCGGATCGTGGACAACCGGTGCGCGATGACGAAACTGGTCCGCCCGGTGCGCAACGTGTTCATCGCCCGCTGGATCAGCACTTCGGTACGGGTGTCCACCGAACTGGTCGCCTCGTCCAGGATGAGGATGCCCGACCCGCCCAGGAACGCGCGTGCGATGGTGACCAGTTGCCGTTCGCCGACACTGAGATTGGTACCCGCCTCGTCCAGCATCGTGCGGTAGCCGTCGGGCATGGCGCGCACGAAGTGGTCGACGTGTGCCGCGCGCGCCGCCTCCTCGATCTGTTCGGCCGTCGGGCGGTCCGCGCCGTACCCGATGTTGTCGGCGACGGTTCCCCGGAACAGCCAGGTGTCCTGCAACACCATCCCGATGTTGCGCCGTACGTCCTCGCGGGTCATCGTCGCGATGTCCACGCCGTCGATGGTGATCCGGCCCGAGGTGAGGTCGTAGAAGCGCATCAGGAGGTTGACCAGGGTCGTCTTCCCGGCGCCCGTGGGGCCCACGATCGCCACCGTTCGCCCCGGCTCGGCGGTGAACGACAGGTGCTCGATCAGCGGTTCGTCCGGCGTGTACCGGAAGCAGACGTCCTCGAAGACGATGCGGCCCCCGAGCGGCCCCGGCCGCACCGGCCGCGCCGGATCCGGCAACTGCTCCTCCGCGTCCAGGAGTTGGAAGATGCGCTCCGCCGAGGCGATGCCGGACTGGAGCAGATTGCTCATGGTCGCCATCTGGGTGATCGGCTGGCTCATCTGGCGGGAGTACTGGACGAAGGCCTGGACGCCGCCCAGGGTGACCATGCCGGCGGTGGCGAACAACCCGCCGCTCACCGCGACCAGGACGAAGTTGGCGTTGGCCAGGAACAGCATGGTGGGTTGGATCGTCCCGGAGACGAACTGCGCCCGGAAGCCGACCCGACGCAACTCCCGGTTGTGCCGGTCGAAATCCTGCCGCACCTCCTCCCGCAGCCCGAAGGTCCGAACCACCGAGTGGCCCGCGTAGGTCTCCTCGATGTGCCCGTTCAGCCGGCCGGTCGTGGCCCACTGCTCGACGAAGTGGGGTTGTGCCCGGCGGCCGATCCGGGCGGCGCCGATCAGGCACAGCGGGACCGTGGTCAGCGCGACCAGGGCGAGCAGCCACGACACCCAGAACATCACCGCCACCACCCCGGCGATGGTCAGCACCGACGTGAGCAACTGACTCAGCGTCTGCTGGAGGGTCTGGGTGAGGTTGTCCATGTCGTTGGTCGCGCGGCTGAGCACGTCCCCGCGCGACTGCCGGTCGAAGTAACTCAGCGGCAATCGGGAGAGTTTCGCCTCGACGTCCTCGCGGAGCCGGAAGCCGATGCGCTGCACCAGCCGGGCGGTGCACCGGGCCTGCACGATGCCGAACACCCCGGAGAAGAGGTACAGCAGCAGGGCCGCGAGCAGAACCCAGCCCAGCCGGGTGAAGTCGATGCCGTGGCCGGGCGACACCGGCAGCGGGGACACCAGGTCCGCGAGCCGGTCGTGCCCGGTCGCCCGCAGGTGGGCGACGGCGTCGGCCTTGCTGACGCCGGGCTGCAATTCGGCGCCGATGTGCCCGGTGACGATGACGTCGGTGGCCTTGCCGAGCATGAGCGGTCCGAGCACCGCCAGGGTGACGGCGACCACCGCGCAGCCGGCGGTCGCGGCGATGAGCAGACGGTCCGGACGCAGGGTGCGCGCCAGGCGGCGGATCGAGCCGCGCAGGTCGAGGACCTTGGCCGGCGGCATCCCGCCACCCATTGCCCGTCCGGCGCCGACCGCACCGGCCAGGGGCGCGCGCGGCACGGTGGGCCGCGCCGGGTCGCCGGGCTTCCCGATACTCACGCCGCCTCCTGGTCGTTGGTCTGGGACAGGGCGATCTCCCGGTAGGTGGCGTTGTGTTCGAGCAGTTCGGCATGCGTACCGGCGCCGACCACACGTCCCTCGTCCAGCACGAGGATGTGGTCCGCGTCGCGGATGGTGCCGACGCGCTGCGCCACGACGAGCACGGTCGCCTCGGCGGTCTCGTCGGCGAGCGCGGTACGCAGCGCCGCCTCGGTGGCGTGGTCGAGGGCGGAGAACGAGTCGTCGAACAGGTAGATCGCCGGCCGGCGGATGAGCGCCCGGGCGATGGCCAGCCGTTGGCGCTGCCCACCGGACAGGTTCGAGCCGCCCTGGGTGACCGCGGCTTCCAGTCCCCGCGGGAGCCGTTCGACGAACTCCCGGGCCTGCGCGACCTCCAGGGCATGCCACATCTCGGCCTCGCCGGCATCGTGCCGGCCGTGCCGGAGGTTGTCGGCGATGGTGCCGGAGAACAGGAACGGCCGCTGCGGTACGTACCCGACCTGTGCCGCGAGCAGCGCCGGTGCCAACTGCCGTACGTCGGCGCCGCCGACGCGGACCGTGCCCGCGCTCGCCCCGATCAGCCTCGGCACCAGGTCGAGCAGGGTCGTCTTCCCGCTGCCCGTTCCGCCGACGATCGCGGTGACGGTGCCCGGTCGGGCCACCAGGTCGATGCCCTGGAGGACGGCCGAATCGGCACCGGGATAGCGGAACTCCACGGCGGACAGCTCGACTTCGCCGGGGCGGGGCAGCGCGGTCAGGGGGTGCTCCGGCGCCCGCAACATCGGTTCGGTGCCGAGTACGCCCTGGATGCGTTCGGCACTCACCTCGGCCCGGGGAATCATGGTGAACATGAAGGTGGCCGACAGAATCGACATCAGGATCTGCATCAGATACGACAGGTAGGCGGGCAGCGCGCCGATCTGCATCGACCCGCCGGCGATCCGGTGCCCGCCGAACCACAACACGGCGACACTGGACACGTAGATGACCAGCATCAGCATCGGGAACATCACCGCCGTGAGCCGGCTGACGCGCAGCGACACCTCGGTGAGTTTCTCGTTGGCGGCGGTGTACCTGCGGCGCTCGCGGTCGTCGCGGACGAACGCCCGGATCACCCGGACGCCGGTGATCTGTTCGCGCAGGATGCCGTTGGTGCGGTCGAGCCGCCGCTGGGCCACCCGGTGCAGCGGAAGCATTCGGCCGACCAGGACACCCACGATGACGACCAGTACCGGGATGACGACCGCGAACAGGCCGGACAGCGGCCCGTCCAGGCGCAGCGCCATGACCACGCCGCCGACGCACACGATCGGCGCGGGCACCAGCAGGGTGCCGGTGAGCAGCGCGAGGAGTTGCACCTGTTGCACGTCGTTGGTGGTGCGGTTGAAGAGCGACGCGGTGCCGATCCGGTTCACTTCCTGGGCGGAGAAGGACAACACCCGGTCGAAGACCGCCGCCCGCAGGTCGTAGCCGAGGGCGGTGGCGATCCGGGCGGCGAGATAGGCAGCCGTGATCGAGCAGAGGATCTGGCCCAGCGCGACGGCCGCCATCACGCCGCCGATGCTCAGGATGTATCCGTTGTCGCCTTCGAGCACGCCGTTGTCGATCAAATCGGCGTTGAGGCTGGGCAGTTGCAGTGCGGCGACGGCCTGACCGACCTGTAGGAAGAGGAGCAGGGTCAGGGAACGGCGGTAGGGGCGCAGGTGGTTGCGTAACAGGCGCAATAACATCAGCGTCGCGCCCGCTTGGTCGACCGGGGTGGTTGGCGCGCCGGGTCGAGGGTCGGGGCGGGTGCGGGGGGCGGCTCGGGGGTTCGATCGGGGGCTTGCTCGCGCACGAGCAGGCCGTCGAGGAGCAGCGTGGCGATCTCGTCGGTGTCGAGCGCGTCGCCGAGGCCGAACGTACCGCGGGTGGTGGCGAATACCATCGCCACCACCAGTTGCGCGACCATGGTCGGTGGACGGCGCAGCGTGTCGCGGTCGGGCTCGACCACCTCGGCGACCGCCGCGACGAGGCGTTGCCGGTAGCGCGCCACCTCCGCCAGGAACGGTTCCCTGACCTCCGCCGGCACGCTCTGGGTGCGCAGCGCGGCCACGAGCGGTTCGGTGGCGACGAGTTGGTCGGCGATCACGCGGATCACCGCGCTCAGCCGGTCGCGCAGGTCCGGATTCGGATCGATCGCGGCGATCGCGGCGACGATGGGCGTCGGTTCGAAACTGCTCAGCACGGCGGCGTGGACGAGCGAATGTTTGTCCGGGAACACGCTGAAGATCGTGCCCTCGGCGACTCCCGCGGCTCGGGCGATCTGCTGCGTGGTCACCGAGACGCCGCGTTCGAGGAGGAGGGGGAGGGTGGCGGCGATGATGGCGGCGCGCCGCTCCTCGGGTTCGAGGGAGGGCGCGCGCCGCCGCCGAGTAGCCCTGCTTGTGGTGTCCGTCACGCACCCGAAGCTAATGAATGAGTGCTCACTCAGTCAAACGGCGCTGCACGCCCTAGCATCGGGACCGTGCCCCGCCGACCGGACGGAAGGAATACGATGATCTCCACCCCACCCGACCTGCTGAACGAACTCACCGAGGTGTACCGGGACTTGCACCGGCATCCCGAGTTGGCCTTCGAGGAGCACCGCACCGCGTCCCTGGTCGCCACACACCTGCGCGCGCTCGGCTGCGACACGGTGGAAGGGGTGGGCGGCACCGGCGTGGTGGGCGTGTTGGCCCGGGGGGAGGGGCCGACCGTGCTGCTCCGCGCCGACATGGACGCGCTGCCGGTCACCGAGAAGACCGGCCTGCCGTACGCGTCGACGAGGGACGGGGTCGCCCATGCCTGCGGCCACGATCTGCACACCACGTGGCTGATCGGCGCGGCGACCGAGCTGGCCGGTCGGTTCGCCGACTGGTCGGGCCGGGTGTTACTGGTCTTCCAGCCCGCGGAGGAGATCGGCCGCGGGGCCCGGGCGATGCTCGACGACGGCCTGTACGCACGATTCGGCACGCCGGCGGTCGCGTTGGGGCAACACGTGGGTCCCGGGCCGGCCGGCCGGATCGGGTACCGCGACGGGGTCACCATGGCCGCCGGCGATGCCATCCGGGTCCGGCTGCGTGGCAAGGGCGGTCACGGCTCGCGGCCGGAGGCGACGGTGGACCCGGTGGTCCTGGCCGCCGCGACGGTGATGCGCCTGCAGACCGTGGTGTCCCGGGAGGTGGCGGCGACCGACCCGGTGGTGCTGACCGTGGGATCGATGCACGCGGGCACCAAGGAGAACATCATTCCCGACGAGGCCGAACTGGGCCTGACCCTGCGCTCGTTCGACGCCGCGGTCCGCGACCGGGCACTGGCGGCGATCGAACGGATCGTGCGGGGCGAGGCGGCCACGTCCGGGGCGCCGGACCCGGAGGTCGAACTGCTCTACAGCTTTCCGGCGTTGGTCAACGACGAGCGGGTCGGCGAGGCGGTACTCGCGGCGTTCCGGGCGCAGTTCGACCCGGCGCGCGTGGTCGCGGCGCCGCTGATCCCGGCGAGCGAGGACTTCGGCCTGCTGACCGACGGCGGCCGCATTCCCTCCGCGTACTGGTTCGTCCGAGGCACCGACCCGGCGCTGTACGCAGAGGCCGAGGCGGCAGGCCGGATCGCGGAAGACATCCCCACCAACCACTCCCCCCACTTCGCCCCAATCCTCGACCCCACACTGTCCACCGGAATACAAACCCTGGTAACCGCCGCCCGCACCTGGCTCACGCGTTAGCGCCCCGATTCCAGCCGCCGCGGCCGTGCGAACCTCCGAGCCCGGCCCCGGACAGGTGCTGCGGTTGGCTCAGTCCGGGTCGGGTTGCGGCGGAATCTGCGGTAGTTCCGCAAGTACCTTGCGGACGGCGGCCGTTCGTGGGTGCTCCGGGCCGAAGTGGGTCCGCCAGGCCGCCTCGGCCATCCGGAGCCGGTCCCGGGCCTCGGCGTGGCGCCGTGGCTCGTGGGCGAGTGCCGTGCCCAGGGCGGTGCCCGCCTCGAGGGTGCGGTGGTGGAAGGGTCCGAGTTCGCGGGCACCCAGGGACAGCGCGGCGTCGGATTCGGCCTGCGCGTCGGCGTATCGGCCCAGGCCGATCAGCACGCCGGCGGCGGCGTTCGCGATCAGCGCCGTGCTGCCGTCCCGGTCGGCCGGTCCGGTGCGTGCGAACACCGCCCTGGCTGCGGTGATCTGCGCCAGGGCCTCGTCGTGGCGAGCGTCCGCGTCCAGGCACACGGCCAGGTTCGCGTGCGCGACCGGCAACTCGCGCCAGGTCGCGGTATGCGACGCGGCACGATCGACCGTCGATCGAGCGCACGCCTCGGCCTCGGTCCGACGCCCCAGGGCGAGCAACGCCGGAACCAGCACGTGCCCGACCTCCACGGAAGTCCGCGTCGTCGTACGTTCGTCGGCGCCGTCCAACGAACCCAGGGCGGCCCGGCACTCCCGCTCGGCGTCCGAGTAGCGACCCAGATATCCCAACTGTTCCGCACGCAGAATTCGCGCGCCCCGCTCCCAATGGCGCACCGTGGGACGCCGAACGGCGTAGGCGATCACGCGCTCGGCGATCTCCAGTGCCTCGCCGGGACGGCCGAGCGAGGCCAACGTCCGGGCCCGGAGCTGCCGGTTGGCGACGTACCACCACGGTGAGGGGTGCCCGACCGGCAGTCCGATCACGGTGCGCGATTCGGCCTCCGCCACCTTCGGTCGCCCGGCGACGACGAGCGCATGGACGAGATACGCGCGGGCACGCATCTCCTCGTCCCCCGACGGCTGCGCCGCCTGCGCGTACGCCAACGATTCGCGGATCAGCGCCTCGGCCTCCTCGTGTCGGCCGAGCTTGGACAACGCGCTGCCCAGATCCAATCTGCACACGAACGTGGTGTGCGCCGTCGGTCCGTCGCGCTCGACCGTCAAGCGCACGGCCTCGCGCAACAACGGCTCCGCCTCCGTGTCCCGTCGATCCGCCAACAGGCCCAGCCCGCTCCGGTACAACGCACCGGCCTCGCCCCCGGTACGCTCCCGCCAACGATCCGCCAACCGACCCACCCGAGTTGCCCCCTCACGCGCACCCCACCCAACCGCCGAACCGGATGATCCCACAGCAGGTGTGACATCCGCCCGAACGGGGCCGGGCCACCCCGTCGCGCTTGGTACCAATGGCTGCGCGCGGCGGGACTGCGCCCGTGAACGTCCTGTCGTAGCGTGGGGGCATGGTCGACGTGTTCGAGTATCCGCCCATGGAGTTCGGCTTTCCCGGGGCGTTGCGGGATGCGCTTGTTGCCGCGGTGCTCGATGGGACGAAGACCAGTACCACCGGGGTGCTCGCGGACTACGAGCATGCGGGTGAGGAACTTCCGCGGGTCGGGGATCGCTACACGGTCGTCGATTCGGAGGGATGTGGTGTCGGCGTCATCGAGATCACCGAGGTCCGCGTGTTGCCGCTGGCGGATGTCGACTGGCCGCATGTTCGCGACGAGGGTGAGGGCGATACCTCGATCGCGCAATGGCGGGCCAACCACGAGAAGTTCTGGCACGGACCCGAGATGCGGGCGGCGATGGACGATCCCGGGTTCACCGTCGATGACGACACTCGGGTTGTCGCCCAGCGCTTCGGACTCCTCCCGCGCGGCGAAGGCGTGTAGGCGCGATCGCGAGGCGGGTTCGGAAGATTTTTCGGAGAATCCGTGGCTCGATGTCGAGAAGGGGATGTGGGCTCCGATCCATCCGTGAAACCGACGCGCAGCCCGAAGGCATCACAGGAGGAAGACGTGGCTCAGCTGTTGAGAGTTCAGAATTTCGGCGTGTCGAGTGACGGCGTGGGTGCCGGTGAGGATCAGAGTCTCGAACGACCGTTCGGATATGATCATCCCGAAAGACTGTTCGCCTGGGCGGGGGCGACCGCCAGTTGGCGGATGCGTACCAAGCCCGGGGGCAGTCGGGGGCTCGATGACTACTTCACGCGGGACTACGACCGCAATATCGGTGCCGAGATCATGGGCCGCAACAAGTTCGGGCCCCAGCGCGGGCCCTGGCGGGACCACGAGTGGCGTGGTTGGTGGGGGGACGAGCCGCCGTTCCGGACGCCGGTGTTCGTCATGACGCACCATGAGCGTCCCTCGTTCACGCTCTCCGACACCACGTTCCACTTCGTCGACGGCGACCCGGCCACCGTTCTCGACAAGGCGCGCGAGGCGGCGCAGGGCAAGGATGTGCGACTGGGCGGTGGGGTCACCGTCATTCGGAAATTCCTGGAGGCCGACCTCGTCGACACGATGCATGTGGCGGTCTCGCCGCTGAAGCTGGGGGGCGGACTGCGCCTGTGGGAATCCCCCGACGAGCTGCTCGACCGGTTCCACCTCGATGTCGTGCCCAGCCCGAGCGGCGTGGTGCACCACCTCTTCTGGCGTAAGTAGCCACGGCCGCCGACCGCGCTTGGGGGGTGGGGAATGATTCCGGGGCGGTGTCGGTTGTGATGGTCGTCGGTGAGGGTGTGCCCCCGGGCCCAACCATTGCCTCCGTGGAATACCGCTCGGCTGGAGCCACGGTGTGCCTTCCGCCGTGAGGCGGCCCCCTCACCGGCCTCGACGTGACGCACGGCGCCGCTTCCCGTTACCGGGAGCGGCGCCGTCGTGCTTCGACGCGGACGACGACTACCCTGAGTCGGCCCTACCCGACGCCACGGGGCATGGCCAGGATTTCGCGGCCGCGGGCCGGGGTGATCAGTTCGGCCAGGACGGGGTCGGCGAGCAGGGAGATCGGGGCGATGTGGTCCTCGCATACCGGCCGCCACAGGCGCAGGGCCGCCCGAAGTCGGGGCCAGGCTTCGTCGCAGAGGGCCGCGCGAGCGATCCTGAAACCGTACGCCGCCGCGTCGGTGGACAGCGAACCGCCGCCCGCCAGAGCGACGTTCGCGAATGCCGACAGGGTCGCCAACACCGCGAAGCCGAGCATCGCCAACTCGGTGCCACGCCGATTCGGTACGAGTTCGTCACCCTCCCGCCGATCCGTCATGTCGTGCCCCGTCGGTTGGCCGTGATCGTTCCAAGGAACGAGGAGGACGTTGGCGGCCCGGTTCCGCGCCACCGAAATCGCCTGCGCCCCGGCGCCGGCATTTCGCATTGCTTTCTTCCCGTGAACATCCGGGCGTTCGGGCGTAGGACGGGGTCCGGCGGGACAAGGATCGATCCGACCCGTTTTCCCAGTGACCCTGTGGAGGACCACTGTGCGCACGAGGCTGACCGTCTCTGCCGCCGCAGGCGCGCTCGCCCTGCTCCTGTCCGTCCCCGCCTCCGCCTCGGCCGCCGCCCAGGCCGGCCCGGGAGCCCCGGGCATCGGCGACCCCTACTACCCGACCGCCGGCAACGGCGGCTACGACGTCTCGCACTACGACATCCGGCTCAAGTACCAGCCCGCCACCGACGACTTAGAGGGCACCACCACCATCCTGGCCACCGCCGGTCAGGACCTCACCCGCTTCGACCTCGACTTCGTGCTGAAGGTGAGCGAGGTGCTGGTCAACGGCCGCCCCGCCACGTTCGCCGCCACCGGTGAGCACGAACTGGAGATCACCCCCGCCCGGGTGATCACCAAGGGCAGCCCGATCACCGTCGTCGTCCGCTACGCCGACCGCCCCGGCACGGTCCTGCGCGGTGGCGTGTCGGGCTGGTTGCGCACCCCCGACGGCGGCATCGCCGCCAACGAGCCCGAGGGCGCGGCCTGGTGGTACCCGAGCAACGACCACCCGACCGACAAGGCCACGTTCGATGTCTCCGTACTGGTCCCTGACGGCACCCAGGTGATCAGCAACGGCACCTCGACGCAGAGTTCGCGGGCCGGCTGGACCCGCTACAACTACCGGCAGACCAAGCCGCAGGCCACCTACCTGGCCACGGTGGCGATCGGCAAGTTCGACATCCGCACCGACACCACCCCCGGCGGACTGCCCGTCATCACCGCGTACAGCAGGGACCTCGGCGACAACGCCGGCGCGGCGCAGGCCAGTGTCGAGCGGACCGGCGAGCTGGTCGACTGGCTCAGCGGCCGATTCGGCCCGTACCCGTTCGGCACCGTCGGCGGCTATGTGCCCAACGTGCCCACCGGCTACGCGTTGGAGACGCAGGGTCAGATCTTCTACAGCCCGGCGCAGTTCGCCCGCGGGGCCAACACCTCCGTCGTGGTGCACGAACTGGCCCACCAGTGGTACGGGGACAGCGTGTCCGTGCGGCGCTGGAGCGACATCTGGCTCAACGAGGGCTTCGCCCGGTACTCGCAGTGGTTGTGGTCCGAGCACGAAAACGAGGGCACGGCCCAGGAGTTGGCCGACTACGTCTACAACCTCTACCCGGCCGACAACGTATTCTGGACCATCAAGCCGGGCGACCCGGGGCCGGACCAGCAGTTCGCCGGCGCGGTCTACGACCGGGGCGCGGTGGCGGTGCAGGCGCTGCGCAACGCCGTCGGGGACGAGAAGTTCTTCCAGATCCTGAAGGGCTGGCCGACCGAGCGCAGGTACGGCAACGCCACCGTCCAGGACTTCCAGGCGTACGCGGAGCGGATCTCCGGCAAGCCGCTGGCCGAACTGTTCACCACCTGGCTGTTCACGCCGTCGAAGCCCGCAGCGGGATCGGCCGGAGTGGCGGCGCCGGGCACGGCGAAGCCGGGCCTGACGCCGAGGGCCACGGCGGACGTGGCGCCGGAGCCGAAGTCCTGGAAGAAGATCCAGGAGACCAACACGGTGCACGATCACAAGGATTGACGATCCATCGGATGTGAATCCCGCAAACGGCCCGGCCGGCCGCCCCGAGCGGCCGGCCGGGCCGTGGCGCGAGCCGCACACCCGGAGGCGACGAACCAGCGCTATGCGGAGGCTGGTTCGGGTCGGGCGAGGTGGTTGCCGGACCACGCTCCGAGAGCGACGGTAGCCACGCGGACGAGGCCGGCCGCGTGCGCTTCCTCGGCGACCTCGCTCCGGTCGACGTGGCCGGGCTTGCCCGTCATGGGGGTGAGGACCCAGATCGCGCCCGGGTCGGCCAAGGCCCGTACCACATCGGTGAGTTCGCAGGCCAGGTCGCCGTCACCGGCTCGCCACCACAGCAGGACGGCGTCCACGGCATCTTCGGTTTCGTCGTCCACCATCGCGTCGCCGATCGTGTCCTCGATCTCGGCGCGGATCTGGTCGTCGGTGTCGTCGTCCCAGCCCAGTTCCCGAACCACCATGGCCGGCACGATGCCCATCCGCTGCGCGTGGTTCGGCGCATCCTCGGCAGCCCCCATCACAACCTCCGCTCTCGACACGCGTCCGTACACCCGTGCACGCGGGCGCTACCAGCCGATCGTCGGGTGGAAGCCGATGCAGTCGGGGTCTTGCAGCGGGCAACTCGGATGCGGCTTGCGCTCCTCCTGCGGGGGCTGCGCGGCCGGCATGCGTGACCGCGCGACGGCTTCGGCCGCGTACACGTACTCCGCACACGTGCAGTTCCGGCACCCGCCCCGGCGTTCGGGCGGCCCACTGTGCCGGGAACGTCCGTGACCACACAGGCATTCGAACCCGGCCATCCGGACCTCCGCGCCTCGGCATCACTGCGCTCACCACGATAGCGCCACCCTCCCCGGTCAGCGGCGGCGACCGACCTCGACGTTCTCCAGAATGCCGAGCGCGTCCGGGACCAGGATCGCGGCCGAGTAGTAGGCGCTGACCAGATACGAGATGATCGCCTGCTCGTTGATGCCCATGAAGCGCACCGACAGGCTCGGTTCGATCTCGTCGGGGATGCCCTCCTGCCGCAGGCCGACGACGCCTTGTTCATCCTCGCCGGTGCGCATGCAGAGGATCGACGTCGTGCGCTGCTCGGTGAGCGGGATCTTTCCGCACGGGAAGATGGGAACACCGCGCCAGGCCGGAAGCCGGTGTCCGTTGAAGTCCACCGAATCCGGGACCAGACCGCGCGCGTTGCACTCGCGTCCGAAGGCGGCGATCGCCTTGGGGTGGGCGAGGAAGAACTTGTTGCCGCGGCGACGGGAGAGCAGTTCGTCCATGTCGTCGGGACTGGGGACGCCGTCGTGGGGTTGGATGCGCTGGCTGTGGTCGCAGTTGGCGAGCAGGCCGAACTCGCTGTTGTTGACCAGCTCGTACTCCTGGCGCTCGCGCAGCGCCTCCACCGTCAGGCGCAACTGCTGTTCCGTCTGGTTCATCGGCTCGTTGTAGAGGTCCGCGACCCGGGTGTGGACCTTGAGCACGGTCTGGGCCACGGAGAGTTCGTACTCGCGCGGCGCGAGTTCGTAGTCCACAAACGTGTGCGGGAGGACCGCCTCACCGACATGGCCGGCGATCAGATCGATCGCCGCCTCGCCGTACTTGTTGGTCCGCTGCTTCGGGATCCGCGCCACGCCGTCGAGATGCGCGCGCAGCGACTCGGCCCGCTCGGCGAGGCTCCGCACGTCGGCGCGGGTCAGTTCCAACACCGTGCACGGCGTGCTCGCCCGGAACGTGCACGGCCAGGTCGGCTCCGCCGCGGTCAGACACTCGTCGCCGAAGTACGCGCCGTCCGCCAGCGCGCCCAGAACGGTTTCACCGCCGTACGGCCCCGACCCCACTCGGTCGACGCGTCCGTGCGCCAGCAGGAACACCCGCTCGACGCTCGCCCCGGACTCGGCCAGCACCGCGCCCGCCGGGTATTCACGCTGCTCGCAACGCCGGGCCAGCTCCGTCAGCACGGCCTCGTCGGGGTAGTTCCGCAGCGCCGGCAGGTCACCCAGTTCGGCCGGGATCACCTCGACCCGGCCCGCGGTCTGCACGAAGGTGACCCGCCCGTCGCCCACCGCGTAGCTCAGCCTCCGGTTCACCCGGTACGTACCGCCCTGCACCCGCACCCACGGCAACATCCGCAGCAGCCACCGGGAGCTGATCTCCCGCATCTGCGGGACGGACTTGGTCGTCGTCGCCAGATTCCGCGCCGCTGCGGTGTCCAGGCTCTGTTGTTCCCATTCCCGATCCGCGGATGGCTGCGGATTTGCGTCGACCGACATGAAACGCCTCTTCCTCCGAGCTTGGAGCGGACGGGAACAGCCTGACAACAACGAGGGTGAATCTGCTATTACACGATAGAGTGAATGACGTGCCCGACGTGCGGTAATTGAACGGGGTTTCGGCCGATCAAACACGACGGCGCCGTTCCTGGAAAGGGATTCGGGTTTCGCCTCGGCGCGAAGCAGGAAAGCGGAATCACTCGTCGCACTTCCGGATTGCGGCGCATCACCCGTTTTCCACCGGATCGAAACCGGTTGATCCCCGACGGCCATCAGGGTCCGCCCGTGCGCCCGCCGAGGCTCCGTCGGCCCGGGCGCCACCCGCTCGTAGGCGCGTGAGGCACAGGTCGGCCATTGTGTGCGCCCGGCAAACACGCAACCGGAAGTTCACTACATCGAATGACAATCGACCTCTCCTCCTCGCCGAATCGGGGAGTCGACCTAACCTGTTCCCGGATGTGAAAAGCACGCCCTCCGCCCATCCGCCATTTCGACCCCCCGCAGACGAGACACGACGCGCACAATCACATCGCCCCGACGCCACGGGCGGCCCCACCGACCGGATACGAGAATTTGCTCTCCGCCGTTTTCCCGGACCGCCGGCCGTGTATTCCCGACTTTCGGCAACCCCCCCATCCGATCACCCAAGGAGTCACGGATGCCCGATCACTCGCTCCATCCGGTGCCGACACCGGGCCCACGGGCCGTGGCGGCGCCCGCCGCACTCCGTGCCGCGCCCGAGGACGGCGTCCGGGGTGATCCGGAGCCGGCTCGCGAGGTCCTGGACCGGGTGCTGCGCGGCCCGAGCGGCCTGGGTACGTCCGCCCTGTACGCGGCGCGGCGCCCGGGACCGCCGGAGCCGCCCCGGGAGAGCCCGGCCCTCCACCACCCCGTGGCCGAGCCCGAAGTTCCCGAAGCCGGCGCCCGCGACGTCGCGGCCCGCGACGGTTGGGAGCACGCGTTGCGCGGTCCGAGCGGCCTGGGTACGGCGGGTCTGTACCTGGCGCAGCGCGCGCAGCCATCGAGGCCCTGTCGGGAGGTTCCGGGTTTGTATTACCACCCGGTGGCCGAGCCGGACGAGGTGCGGGTGGCGGAGGTCGGTCGTCGGATCAAGGACTGGGCGGTGGACGAGGTCGCGTTGTTCCCGCCGGAGTGGGAGGACCAGTTCGACGGCTTTTCGCTGGGCAGGTACATGGTCGCCTGCCATCCCGATGCGCCCACGATCGAGCATCTGATGGTCGCCACCCGGTTGATGGCCGCGGAGAACGTGCTCGACGACTGTTACTGCGAGGACCATGGCGGCTCACCGGTCGGCCTCGGCGGGCGTCTGCTCATGGCGCACACCGCGCTTGACGCGGTGCACACCACGTCGGAGTACCAAGGGCCGTGGGAACGCTCGCTCGAAGGCGACGCGCCGAGGCGGGCGTACCGCTCGGCGATGGACTACTTCCTGCGGCTCGCCGCCGGCTCCCGGGCGGATCGGTTCCGGCACGACATGGCCCGCCTGCACCTGGGATATCTCGCCGAGGCGGCGTGGGCGCAGACGGAGTACGTGCCCGAGGTGTGGGAGTACCTGGCGATGCGGCAGTTCAACAACTTCCGCCCCTGTCCCACCATCACCGACACCGTCGGCGGGTACGAACTGCCCGCCGACCTGCACGCCCGGCCGGACATGCAGCGTGTCATCGCGCTGGCGTCCAATGCCACCACGATCGTCAACGACCTGTACTCGTACACCAAGGAACTCGCCGCCCCGGTGCGGCACATGAACCTGCCCGTGGTGCTCGCCGAACGTGAAGGTCTCGACGAGCGCGAGGCGTTCCTCAAGGCCATCGAGGTGCACAACGACCTGATGCGCGCCTTCGAGGCCGAGGCCGCCGCGCTGGCGCTCGCGTGTCCCGTGCCGCAGGTGTCCCGCTTCCTGCGCGGGGTGGCGGTGTGGGTCGACGGCAACCACCACTGGCACCAGACCAATACCTACCGCTACGGCCTGCCCGACTTCTGGTAACCAAGAGGAGATCCATCGTGACCCAGACAGCCCAACCCGCCATCTCGGTGACCATCCCCGGTCCGGCGACGCCCTACCAGGGCGACATCGCCCACTACTGGGATCACGAGGCGCGGCCGGTGAACCTGCGCCTCGGTGACGTGGACGGCCTCTACCACCACCACTACGGCATCGGGGCCGTCGACGACGCCGCGTTCGCCGACTCCCACGGCAGCGACCGCGAGACCAAGCTCATCGCCGAACTGCACCGACTGGAGTCCGCGCAGGCCGATCTGCTTCTGGATCACCTCGGGCCGATTCGGCGCGACGCCCGGCTGGTGGACGCCGGTTGTGGTCGCGGCGGCTCCATGGTGATGGCCCACCACCGCTTCGGATGCTCGGTCGACGGGGTGACCCTGTCCGCCAAGCAGGCCGAGTTCGCCAACCGGCGCGCCCGCGAACTCGACATCGACGCCTCCGTGCGCGCCCACGTGTGCAACATGCTCGACATGCCCTTCGCGAGCGGGCAGGCGCGGGCCTCGTGGAACAACGAGTCGAGCATGTACGTCGACCTGCACGACCTGTTCGCCGAACACGCCCGCATCCTCGCCCCCGGCGGACGCTACGTGACCATCACCGGCTGCTGGAACCCCGTCTACGGGCAACCCTCCAAGTGGGTGTCCCAGATCAACGCCCACTTCGAATGCAACATCCACTCGCGCCGCGAATACCTGCGGGCCATGGCCGACAACCGCTTCGTGCCCCAGGCCATCATCGACCTCACCCCCGCCACCCTGCCCTACTGGGAACTGCGCGCCACGTCCACGCTCACCACCGGCATCGAGGACGCCTTCCTCAACTCCTACCGCAACGGCTCGTTCCAATACCTCCTGATCGCCGCCGACCGCATCTGACCGCATCCGACCGCCGGGCGGTGATCACCGCCCGGTCCCGGAACCGTTCCCACGCCTGACGGCACGTCTGGTGCCGCGAGCGCTCGTGCACCCCGCACGACGTCTACGACCGCTGGGTCGAGGTGTTCGGCGACGGTCGAGATCCATCGCGCCACCATTCGCCGCCTGATCGATCGTGGCTCCTACACCCCGCCCGCACACGCCGCCCCGGGCGCGCGGTACATCCCACCGCCCGGCGGAGACGACCCGGCGACGCTCCTGGACCGGTGGGCGGACGCGGACGGGTGAACGTCGGCCCGGTGAACCCGTGCCACCGGCCGTCCGTGTAGGTGACAAAGACTCCAGGGCCCGGCCCACCGTCGGGGCCCTGCCGGAATCAGGAGGGGATCGACGATGGCGACAACTTCCACGCGGCTGACCCGGGGCGCACTGTTCGTGGCCGGGTTGGCCGCCGCCCTGCTGTCCGCCGCCGCGCCGGCGATGGCGAGCGGGACGGCACTGTACTGCGGCGCGGGCATGGGCCCGACCGCCGACATCGCGGTTCGCGCCGCGATCGAGGACGCCCAGGGCTCGGCGCGCACGGACGGCCGCTACTCCTGCGAACCGGCCGACGCGCCACAGGTCTCCGAGGTCTTCGACGACCCGTACCGAGGCCACGTGTTCTACGCGAGCGTGACGATGAACTGCGGTTAGGCCGTGTCCTGCGGATCATCTGATCGTTGTACTAATCGTGGATGGCCGGGGTGATCTGACGGACGAGGAGTGGGAGCGGTTGCGGCCGCTTCTGCCCGAGGTGGGGCGTCGTGGTGGTCGGTGGCGTGATCATCGGCAGGTGATCGACGGGGTGTTGTTCCGGACGCGGACGGGGATCCACTGGCGGGATCTGCCGGAGCGTTTCGGGCCCTGGAAGACAGTGCACGAGCGGCATCGTCGCTGGTCGGCGGACGGCACGTGGACGCGGCTGCTGGTCGCCGTCCAGGCGAGGGCGGACGCGGTCGGTGGGATCGACTGGGACGTCTCGGTCGACTCCTCGACCGTGCGCGCGCACCCCCACGCGGCGGGTGCGCGGGGCGCCCCGCCGCCGATCCCGGCCCAAAAGGGGGTCCGCGTTCGGAGCGAACGAGACGCGACGGTGCTGCGGGGCCTGGCCGACCGCCTGGCGGAGGTGGTGCGGAAAGCGAGCAACTCGGACGTTCCCGGGGCGGGTTCACCACCAAGTTCCATCTGAGCGCCGACGGGCGATGCCGTCTCCTCTCCCTCGTCCTGACGCCCGGTCAAAGCGGCGACAGTCCGCAGTTCGAGGCGGTCCTGGAGGGGATACGCGTGCCGCGGATCGGGCCGGGCCGACCCCGCACCCGGCCCGACAGTGTCAGCGCGGACAAGGCCTACAGCTCGCGCGACAACCGCCTCTACCTGCGAAGACGCCACATCCGGCACACGATTCCCGAGCCCGACGACCAGATCGCGAATCGCCTCCGGCGAGGTTCCGCCGGAGGCCGCCCGACCGGATTCGACCCCGAGCGATACCGCCAACGCAACACCGTCGAGCGGGCGATCGGCCGCCTCAAACAGTTCCGCGCCGTCGCGACCCGATACGACAAACGCGGCTACGTCTTCCACGGAACCATCATCCTCGCGGCCCTCGCCATCTGGCTCCGAACATGATCCGCAGGACACGGCCTAGGTCTCGCGCCGTGGGGCGTTGCCGCCCCATGGCGTTCAACAGCGGCCGGCATCCCGGCAGTTGGACACCGCGCCGGTCTGCCCCTTGGTCTTCAGCTCCTCGAGGTGCCGCTGGTACTCCTCGGCCGTCACGACCTTCGTCCTGAGACGCATACGGTTGTGGTCCGCGCCGCACAACTCCGCGCACTGGCCGTCGAATTCGCCCAGGGTCGTGGGCACGATCTCGGCAACGGTCATCCGGTCGGGAAGGACGTCCACCTTCAGGAGGAACGACGGCACCCAGAACGCGTGGATGACGTCCAGCGAGGTCAACTCGAACCGCACGTTCCCGCCCTGGGGGAGGTACAGCGTGGGAGTGTTCCCGGGCGTCCCGACGTCGTAGACCGCACCGGCCCGGTTCGCCGGACCCTCCTGGTAATTGAAGGCCCACTGCCACTGCGATCCGACGACCGCGACCCGGACGACGCCGACCGGCGCGGGCGCCCCGCTCTCCGGGGTCCTGCCCGCGTCGCCGGCGCCCCCGCCGGGGGAGTGCACGGCGGACGCCGTGGCGTCGGCGCGAGGCATACCCGGTAGCCCGTCGCCCCCGGACGAACACGCCGCCAACAGCAGCGGCAGGACCGCGAGGCCCATGGCCGACCGACCCGCAAACGAAGCTCGCCCGAAGCGGCGCACGCCTTCCCACCCTCTGTCGTTCCCACCGGTCCCCTGCGACCCTGCCACTCATCCTGTCAGCTCGAACAGCCCTGGGAACGCCGGATATCCAGCGCTCCGACGCGGGGCGCTCACTCCGCTCGACGCGCCGGCCGGTGGAGGTCGTCGAGGTGGAGTGGGGCCGGGGCGGGCAGGGGTGTGTCGGGCGATGGCCGGCAGGACTGGAGGAAGTAGGCGAGCAGGCGGCGGGATGCGGCGACGGAGTCCGCCGGGGAGTCGCGCAGGACGCCGTTGTTGGCCAGCAGCAGGAGGGTGACGTCGCTGGTGTCGAAGTCCCGGCGCAGTTGTCCGGCGTCCTTCGCCCGCTGTACCAGCCGGGCCAGGCCCGCCTCGGCGCGGACACGTTCGCGCCGGACGTCGGGCGCGTCGGGGAATTCGGCCAGGAACGCGGCGCTGAACCCTCGGTCGTGGGCCTGCATCATGCAGACCTTGGTGAGGGCGGTGCGCAGTCCGCGCCAGGGATCGTCGTCCCGGAGGGCCTCGTCGAGGGCGGCGACGCACTGGGCGAGTTGTTCGGAGAACGCGGCGGCGATCAGCGAGCCGCGGGTGGGGAAGTGCCGGTAGAGGGTGGCGGCGCCCACGCCCGCTCGGCGGGCGATCGCGCCGGAGGACACGCCGGGGCCGTCCAGGGCGTACGCCTCGCGGGCGGCTCGGAGGAGTCGGGCGCGGTTGTTCCGGGCGTCGGCCCGCCGGCCCGTGGCGGGGGCGCCGGAGGCGCTGCGAGGGGGGTTCCGAGACAGTGGGGCAGGCATGTCTCCCACTTAAGCACAAACGGAAGGGGTCGTCCGTTTGGCGGGTTAGCGTGACGGGGTGCCGCGGTGTTTCGCGGCCGACCGTCGGCCGCGAAGGTGCGCGGCCACCAATTCTCCCGCCGAACGACGGGCGTGTGTACGGAGGTTGACCGTGTTTGCTGTGCAGTACCACCGCTATGGCGGTTCCGAGGTTCTCGCGGTCGAGGAGGTCGAGGAGCCGCACGCGGGGCCCGGGCGGGTCCGCATCGCGGTGCGCGCCACCGGTGTCACCCCTGCCGACTGGTACCTGCGTTCGGGGAGGCTGCGGGACCTCGTCTCCCTGGACTTCCCGCATACGCCGGGCATGGATGCCGCGGGAATCGTCGACGAGGTGGGGGAGGGGGTGATCGGCACCGCCGTGGGAGACGCGGTGTTCGGTCTTGTTCCGTTCGTGGATCAGGGCGGCGCCGCGGCCGAGTACGCCGTACTGGAGGCGTGGGCGCCCAAGCCTCGGTCGTGGTCCTTCGAGGAGGCGGGTGGCGCCGCGGGCAACATCGACACGGCCACGCGGGTATTGGCGGCGCTGGCCGCCGCCGAGGGCATGACGCTGTTGATCGAGGGCGCCGCCGGGGGCGTCGGCACCATCACGGCGCAACTCGCCCGGGCCCGGGGCCTCGCGGTGATCGGCACCGCGAGCGAGGGAAACCACGGTTTCCTGGAGCGGTTGGGCGTCGTACCGGTCACCTACGGGGCGGGGTTGGCCGATCGGGTTGCCGCGCTCGCTCCGCGCGGGGTCGATGTGGTTCTGGACGCGGCCGGCAAGGGCTCGCTCGCCGACCTTGTGGCCATCGCCGGTGACCCGGACCGTGTGGTGACCATCGCGGACTTCGACGCCGCTCGGCACGGTGTGCGGTTCTGCCGCTCCGAGGCGGGGGAGTCGCCGGGCTGGCCCGGACTGCCACTGGCGGCCGAACTGGCCGACGCGGGCCGCCTCACCGTTCCGCTGCACGCGGTGTTCCCGCTGAAGGAGATTGCCACGGCGCACGACGTCAGCGCCCTCGGCCACGCACGCGGCAAGATCGTCGTCACGGTGCCTTGACGCTCGGCGGCGGGTTCGCGGTCGTTCCCACCGGGCCCGGATGGGCTTCGCTGCCCGGTGCTTCCCTCCCGGGCATGAGGACGAGCACGGCTCCGGGCCGAGGCATGGGTGGTGCCCCGGCCCGGGCGGCGGCCCCGCGGATCGGGCGCGGCATCACACGAGGTGGCGATTCGTGTCTGCCGCGGGTCGAGGACCCGGGCGCGTCCGAGGGCGTCTTGGTGTTCACGACCGGTCGCGAGCGCCGGGTCCGCTCGCCGGGGAGGCCGGACCGGCGACACGGGCGCGGGCAGCGCCCTCCCCCCGGTGCTGCCCGCCCCCCGTCGACGGGCAGCCGGTCGGTCGAAGCGATATCGGTACTTCTTCGTCCGTCCGCAGCCCGCCCCGCAGCCCGCCCCGCGACCGATTCGCGACCGATTCGTGGCCGAGGAGCCGGCGGTGCGGGATCGCCGTGCCCGAGTCCCAGATTGGCGGGTCCGAGGGCGCGTGTATTGCACGAATACGTCATGGTGGGGGGCCGCGGCGCGGTCCGGCAGCCGAACAGTCCGATTCCGGGCTCGTCGGCGTCGTGACCGACACGCTACTGTGCGTCGATATGCGAGAAGCCGGTCGACCGTCGGGGGACAGGCGCCCCGAAGCGCGCGGTGGTGGGAGCGCGACGAGTGCCGTCCGCGCCGAGGTGAGTCCTGCGGCAAACGGTGCGGAGGCAGGGGAGTTCGTGGCCCGAAGGGCGGGTCCGGCATTGCGCGGACAGGTGTTGGGCCTGCGTGGATTCCGCCTCCGAGCCCGTGGTACCAGACACCGGTTGGTCGTGCCGGACGGGGTCGTCAGGGTGATGATCGGGTTCGGCGAACCGGTGCGGGTGGTCGACGCGATCGACCCGAGGCGTGCCGTGTCCGGAACCTCGATGGTCACCGGGGGTTGTACGAAGACCGTGATCGGCGAGCACACCGGTGTTCTGGCGGGCGTCACCGTGCTGCTGACGCCGCTCGCGGCCTACCGGATCTGCGGCCTCCCGATGGCCGAATGGGTTGACCGCCCGCTGGACCCCGTGCACCTGCTCGGCACGCGGGAGCGGCACTTCGACGAACGCCTGGCCGAATGCCCCGACTGGTCGGGCCGTTTCGGCTTGGTCGAGGACCTGCTTGCCGCCCGGCTCCGGGACGGTCCGCTTTGTTGTCCCGAAGTCGTGGACACCTGGCGGGAGTTGCTGCGAGTGGACGGACGCGCGCGAGTGGACGAGCTGGCCGACGCGGCCGGCTGGAGCGTCCGGCGCCTGGAGCGGCGCTTCCGCGAGCAGATCGGCACGTCGCCCAAGACCATGGCCCAAGTCCTGCGCCTGCGCGCGGCGTTGCGACGGCATGACGCGGGGCTGTCGTGGACGGAGGCGGCCACGGAGACCGGCTACCACGATCAACCCCACTTCGTCCGCACCTTCAAGGGTCTGATCGGGTGTACGCCCGGTCGATTTCGGTCCGACCAGGAGGTGCGGCGAAGTGTGGGCGAGGCGGGGTGGGTCGATTCGTGACCGGGGCGATCGCGGGGTTGCCCGGCCGGCGGCGGGTCACGACAACAGTCGGTCGACCAGCCCGTCGATGTACTCCGGAGTGAGTGCGCCGATCCCGAACAGGACCCGGATGTACATCGGGGCCATGACGTGGTCGAGTACGTCGAGCGCGTCGGGTGGGTCTTCCCCGCGCTCGGCGGCGCGGTCGAGCATCGACTGCAGTTGCCGGGAGCGTTCGGCGAGGAAGTCGTCGCGTGCCCGCAGGCCCTGTTCGTCCATGTCGGACAGCGCGATGGTCAGGCGCAACACCGCCGGGCCGTGGGGGCCGGTGATTTCGCGGGCCACGTTGGCCGCGTAGGTGTGGAGGTCGCCGGACAGGCTTCCGGTGTCGGGCATCGGCGACCGTGCGGTCAGGCGGGAGTTCGTCACGTCGGCGAGCAGGTTCTCCAGGCTGCCCCACCTGCGGTAGATGCTCGTGTCGGCCACACCGGCGCGGGCCGCGACCTCGCCGACGGTGAAGCCGCTGTAGCCGCGTTCGCCGACCAGGTCCGCGACGGCCTGGTGTACCGCCGCGCGCACGCGGGCACTGCGCCCGCCGGGCCGCCGGGCTCGTTGTGGTTCGTCCATCCGCGGTTCGTCGATCCGTGACTCGTCCATCCGCTCACCTTAACGCAGCTGCTGCTTGCCTTAGTGGGCGGATGCGCTTTACAGTCCTCTCTAACGCAGTAGTCACTTGCGTTTGTGAGGCTTGCCGGGCTGCTTTGTGCCGGCAAGTCGGTCATGCCCGGTCGTACCGGGCGAAGAAGGGGGACGAGCATGGCTGCATTGCCTGTGGCCGCAGGCGGTCGATCGAGCCGGACGGCGTTGCTCGCGTCGACCTGCGCGGGCCAGTTCATGGTGCTGCTCGACAACACGATCGTCGGCGCGGCGCTGCCCGACATGCAGGAGCGTCTGCATACCGAACTGACCGGCCTGCAATGGATCGTCGACGCCTATGTGCTGCTGGTGGCCATGTTGCTGCTGTCCGGCGGCGTGTTCGCCGACCGCTTCGGCCGAAAACGGGTGTTCCTGTCCGGCGTGGCGGTGTTCACCCTCGCTTCGTTGATGTGCGCCATGGCGCCCTCGGTCGGCTGGCTGCTCGCCGGACGGGTGCTCCAGGGTGTCGGCGCCGCCGCGCTGAGCCCGGCGTCGCTGGCCCTGCTCGTCGCCGCTCATCCTGTTCCGCAGGAACGAGTGAAGGCGATCGGACTGTGGGCCGGATTCAGCGGCATCGGCCTGGCCGCCGGCCCGCCGGCCGGTGGCCTGTTGGCCGATGCCTTCGGGTGGCCCGCCATCTTCCTGATCAATGTGCCCATCGGCGTGCTGCTCCTGGCGGCCGGGCTGCGCCTCCTGGACGAATCCCGTAATCCGAACGCGCCCGCGATCGACGTCCCCGGGACGGTGTTGTCCGTCCTCGGCGTGGGGGCGCTGACCTATGCACTGATCGAGGGCGGCAGCCGCGGCTGGACCTCGCCGCTGATCCTGGGCGGTTTCGCCGTCGCGGTCGTGGTCCTCGCCGCCTTCGTCGTCGTCGAGGGGCGCCGCGCCAACCCCGTGTTGCCGCCGCGGTTGTTCCGCCGGCGACTGTTCACCGTGTCCAACACCGCCATGGTCGTGGTGGGCTTCGCGCTCATGGGCTCGACGTTCTTCTTTTCCCAGTTCTTCGTATACGTCCAGGGCAGTTCGCTGGTGCGCGCCGGCCTGCAGACGCTGCCGACCACGCTCGCGATGGTGATCGTCAGCCCGTTCGCGGGCAGGCTTGCCGCCCGATACGGCTTCCGCGTCGTGGTGACCGCAGGGCTGACATTGGCCGGACTCGGGCTGCTGGCACTGGGCTTCGTGCACGCCCACACCGGCTACGGGAACGTGTGGTGGCGACTGGCGATCGTCGGTATCGGCTTCGCCCTGACCATGTCCCCGCTCACCGGCGCCGCCATCCAGGCAGTCGACCCGCAGGAGGGAGGGCTTGCCGCGGGCATCAGCAGCACCACACGCCAGATCGGCGCCGTGTTGGGCGTGGCCGTGCTCGGGGCCGTCGTGCGCACGCGGCAGTCCGACGGTGCCTCGTTCGAGGCGGGCCTGAACAGCGCGTTCCTGGTGGCCGGCGTGGTCACCCTGATCGGCGCCGTGTTCACGGGCCTGTGGCTGACGGCGACCACGCCCACCGAAGCCCCCACGCGGCGGCAACAGGCCGCCGATCCACGCGCGAGCGCGCCCGCCGGCGCGGTCGAGCCTCCCGGGGCTGGTTGACGAGGTCGTGACACGAGGTGCTCCCGGGGCGGCGTGAGTGGTGTGGGGGCGGGCTTCATGTGCCCGAGGTCGGCGCCCGGTCCGCCGGCGGTCGGGCAGTTCGTGGCATCGTGACGAGGGCCACCACCGATGCGCCGGCCACGCAGCCGGCCGCCACACCGCCTCGGGCGGGCGGGACACCCGCGGTCGCGGCCGGCGTGATCGGTGTGAAGGCGGCCGCGGTTCCGAGCCCGAACAACACGCCCGGGACGGCGACGGCCCACCAATAGGCGCCGTGCGCGCCGGCGGTCGCGGACGCCGCGAGCGCCGTAAGCCCCACCGCGCCCAAGGCGCAGTACACGGAGACGGCGCGGGCCGAGCCGAAGGCGACGTGGCCACGGTTCCCGCGCCCGAACACCCACCAACCCACGACTGACCGATCCGGCACGGCCGACTCCTCTCGGCCGGCGCGACGATCGAACGTCCGGACCTCGGCGGCGACCAGGCCGTCGACGCCGGAAGCTCGGCTATTCGGTTGCCCATCGGGAACGGACGGCCGAGGATCGCTGCGGAGTGTGGCGGCTGTGCGCGGGTCACGCTCCGCCGCCGACGGCCGCATCGGCGGGCGTCTCCACGCGTCGCGTCCGGGTCGAGCAGGACCGGCCCACCGTGCTGTTCACCGGAACGGGAATATTAATGGGTACTTACGTGTCGATCAGAGGATGGCTGGAGTGCGACGAGAAGCAACTCGCCGCCATCCACGAGATCATCTCGTCCTACGCAGAGGATCACTACTCCAACGGATGGGGCACACCTCGCCGGCACGTCAACTGGACCCACTACATCTTCTACGGCGCCGACATCCGCGAGTCGTGCCGGGACTGGTTGCTTGACCAGCTCCGAGAGATTGCCCGGATCCCGGCTTCCGATGACGACGGAGACCGAGTCCGGGGCCTCTTCCTTGCCGGTCACGAAGTCGACGGGGCGGCCGAATGGCAGGTCCGCGAAGGTCGCCTCTTCATCTCGCCGGCCGACGTCCGATACCGGTACCTCGACGAATAGCCGCACGTGTTCCGAGGGTTTCGATACCCGGCTCCACCCTTGAAGAGCGTCTTCAGCGTTTGTGGCGGGTCTCTCCTGGTTCCAGGAGCTGGGCTCGGAGGGATGTGAGTTGGTGGGAGTGTTCGACGGAGCGGGTTTCGTCGAGGGAGGCGACGGCCAGTAGGAGTGCGTCGCCGAGGACGAGTGCGGCCAGGGATTCGGTGGTGATGCCGGTCGGGGTGTGGGGGGCGTACAGGACCGCGTCCGCCGTGTCGGCCAGGCGTTCCACCAGTTCGTCGGTGACCACCACGATGCCGGCGCCGAGTACGCGGGCGCGGTCCAGCAGTACCTCCATGTCGTGCAGGAATCGCCCCGGGACGAACATCACCACCACGTCCTGGCGGCGCAGCGTGAGCAGTTCGTCGGCCAGCGCGAAGCCCGTGGTGCCCACGAAGCGGGCTCGCCGGCCCATGCGGTTGAGCTTGAGCGCGAGGTGGCGGCCGGCCAATTCCGAGGCGCCGACGCCGTACGCCAGCACCTCGCCGGCGTCGGCCAGCAGTTGGGTGGCCCGGCGGAAGGCGGTCGCGTCCAGGTTGGCCCGGCCGTGTTCCAGCCGTTCGATCGCCTCGTCGTAGACCCTGGCGCGGATGCCGTCGAGGTCCTGGCCGACCTGGGTGATCCGCTGCCGGACCCGCACCTCGGGGGCCACGTCCGTGACGAAGTCGGCGGCGATGTCGCGCTTGAGCGCGGACAGGCCGCCCAGGCCCAGGCGTTGCAGGGTGCGCACCACGGTGGCGTTGCTGACGCCGATCGTCGCGCCCAGGTCCGCGGCGCTGGCGAAGAGTACCTGCTCGGGGGAGCAGTTGGTCAGGTATCTGGCCACGTTCCGCTCGGCCGGTGACAGGTCGGCCCACTGCTCACGGATCGCCGCCCGGACTCGGGCCAGTGCCGGATTCTCCTGCGGTTGTTCGCTCACGCCTCTTGACTCCCCGGTATCAACCATTACTCTCCTCATGAAACAAGCAATACATGTTACCGCGATCTCGTAATGACTGTTACGGAAGAGCGGCTCGGATCGAACCGACCCGGGACGACAAGTGTCGCCGCGACCCCAGCGACACCCCGCACGGCGGACCCCCATACCCCAGCACCCCAGGAGACGACGTGAGTGGCGTGTCCCTTCCGACCATCGAGATCGGCGGCGAGCCCCGGAGCCGGGGCCGCCAGTACGGCGAAGGGGCGAGCGCGCTCATCCATACCGCTGTCGACTACTACGCCGAGGCATTCGGCGCCGCCGGCGGCCTGACCTGGAGTCAGGTCACCGCCCGCGCCGAACACTGGCTCGCCCCGTCCCGCGCCTTCGCCCCCGACCTGGTCGAGGAGATGACCGGGATCGCCGAGGGCGCCGGCCTCGACCTGCTCGACATCCTCGCCCTCAACGCCCGCGGCGAGATCATCTACGACGACACCTTCGCCGCGATGGGAGCCCCGGCCGCACCGGCCGCATCGCCGACCCCGGAGACCCCCGAGACCCCCGACGGCTGCACCTCCTTCGCCCTCCTCGAACCGGCCTCCGGCGACGGCCACGTGTACGCCGGCCAGAACTGGGACTGGCGCCACGGCGTGCGGGAGACGGTCATGGTCGTGCGCGTGGTCCAGCCCGGCAAGCCCACCGTGGTGATGCAGGTCGAGGCGGGCCAGGTCGGCCGGCAGGGCGCCAACTCGGCCGGCCTCGCCCTCAACGCCAACGGCCTCGGCGGACGCTTCGACCACGCCATCGGCATCCCGCAGACGCTGATCCGGCGCCGCGTACTCGACTGCGCCAACCCGGCCGAGGCACTGGACGTGCTCTTCCGCACCCGCGCACACATCGCCAGCAACGCCCTGCTCACCCACCGCGCGGGCTTCGCGATCGACGTCGAGACCACCCCCGGCGCCAACGGCTGGATGTATCCCGACGACGGCCTGCTCGTGCACGGCAATCACTACCAGGCCTTCATGCCCACCCAGCTGGCCGCGAACTACCGCCCCTCGGCGCCGGATTCGCTGCTCCGGGTGCCGCGCGCCGAGGCCGGCCTGCGGCGCTGCCGGGACGCGGGGGACCCGGCCGAGACCCGCAAGCTGATCCACGCCGCGATGTCCGACCACCTCGGCTACCCCGAATCGTTGTGCACCCACCCGGATCCGGCCCGACCGGCGGTCCGACAGTGGGCGACGCTCCTGTCCAGTTGCGTCGACCTGACCACGGGCGAATACCGCGTCACCGCCGGCACCCCGTGCGATCACGAGTACGAACTCCTGCCCTGGAACCTGCACGACGGCCCCGGCGGCGCCTGATCCCGCCGCTCCCGGCGCCGCTCCCCGCGTTCCCGCATCCTGCGTCCCCGCACGCCCGCATCCCCCGGAGAGTCGCATGTCCCGCACCCGCACCCTCGCCGCCCTCGGCCTCGCGGCCCTGCTCGGCCTGAGCACCGCCTGCTCCAACAAGACCGCCGGCGGCAACCACCCCGCGGGCACCCCCGGCAAACCCGCCGACCTCGCGCTGACCGACACCACCGCCAAGGGCACCGGCCCGGTGGACAGCGTCAGATGGCTGCTCGCCAAGGAACCCAAGTCGCTGGATCTGGACGTGCGTTCGGACAGCGACTCGAACGCGCTGCTCGCGAACGTCTGCGAACGACTGTTCCAGACCCAACCCGACCTGAGCTCGCGCCCGCACCTGGCCGACTCGGCCACCTACACCGACCCCACCACGCTCGTCCTCAAGCTGCGCGCCGGCGTCACCTTCCACGACGGTTCGCCGATGACCGCCGACGACGTGGTGTGGAGCCTGCAACGGCACGCCGCCGATGGCAGGAACGAGTCGGACGAGTTCGAGCGGGTGAGCTCCATCGAACGCACCGGCGACGCCGAGGTCACCGTACGCCTGAAGGAACCCGACGCGCTGTTCACCAAGGCCCTCGCGGGCAACGCGGGCGTCGTGCTCGACCGCGAACAGGCCGAGCCGGCGGGCAAGGACTACGGCACCCCGGGCCGCACCGACGCCTGCACGGGTCCGTACACCCTCAAGGAATGGAAGGCCGGCAGCCGGATCACCCTGGAGCGCTACGACGCCTACTGGGACAAGTCCCGCAAGCCGCTGGTGCGTTCGGCCACCTTCGGCTGGGCCGACGAGAACGCCATGGTCAACAGCATGACCACCGGCGCCGCCGACGGCACCTACCTCACCACGATGAGCGCCGTCCCGCCCCTGGCCGGCAACGGCGCGCTCACCGTCTCCTACGGCTCCTCCTCCCGCGCCTGGACACTCATCCCCACCGAGCGCGGCGGCATGAAGGACCCGCGCGTGCGGCGCGCGCTCTCGCTCGCGCTGGACCGCCAGGGCATCGCCAAGGCGGCCTTCGCCGGACTCGCCACCCCCTGGAAGACGCCCCTGGGACCGGGCGCGTGGGGCTACGAGAAGGCCACCTTCCAGGCCGGCTACGACGCCCTCCAAGGCGCCCCGGCGCAGCCCAGCGCCGCCGACCTGGACGCGGCGAAGAAGCTGGTCACCGAACTGGGCCCCGCCGCCCCCACCCTCGTGATCGCCAACGACGGCACGCCCACCCGCAACCTGATCGCCAACGCGGTGGTGGACGCGGCCCACCGGATCGGCCTCAAGGCCCAGATCAAGACCATGTCCGGCGCCGACTTCACCTCCCTGTACACCGACCAGGCGCTGCGCAAGAGCGTCGACATGTTCGCCGACGACTGGTACATCTCCAAGGCCGACCCGGCCGGTTTCTACGACAACGCGCTCACCGGATCGAACAACAACTGGGTCGGCTTCAGTTCGCCCGAGTACGACAAGGTCGTCAACGAGGCGCTGCGCACCACCGACGACGCCGCCCGGGCCAGGCTGCTGGTCGAGGCCGAGCGCCGGTTCACCGCCGACGCGGTGTGGCTGCCGCTGGTCCAGGTGCCGAACGTGCTGGTCACCAGCACCAAGCTGACCGGCGCCCCCGCGTCGATGTCCAACGTCGCCTACCCGTGGCTGGCCGACCTCGGCGCCAAGGGCTGACGTCTCGCGCCGGCCCCACCGGCGCGCCCCGGCCCGTTCCCCCGCCCCCGGAGGTGTCTCCCATGCCCGCCCGCGCCCTGCGCATCACCCTTGGGCTGCTCGTCACCCTGCTCGCCGCGTCCTTCGTGATCTTCGGCGCCATCTACGCCGCACCCGGCGACCCGGCCGCGTTCCTGGTCGGCGGCCAGGAGGACGCGACGCCGGAGAAGCTGGCCGCCGTCCGAGCCGCCTACCACCTCGACGACCCGCTGTGGGTGCAGTACGGGGACTGGATCGGCGGCGTCCTGCACGGCGACCTCGGCCGCTCGATGCAGTACCACGACCAGGTCGCGGACCTGGTGTCCTCGCGCGTGCCCACCACGCTGTTCCTCGTCTCCTACTCCGCCGTGCTGTTCGTGGTGGCCGGCGTCGCCCTCGGCGTGGTGTCCGCGGTGCGCGGCGGGCGGGTCGACGCGATCGTCGTCGCGGTCACCACGCTGCTCGCGTCGATCCCCAAGTTCGTCAAGGCGCTGGCCCTGGTCGCCTTCCTGGGCGTGCAGTTGGGCTGGTTCCCGGTCACCGGCGCCGGCGAGGGCTTCGGCGACCGCCTCTACCATCTGACCCTGCCCGCGCTCTCCCTGGCCCTGGGTGAACTGGCCGTGGTCAGCCGGGTGACCCGGCAGAGCATGCTGGAGCAGTACGCCCAGGACCACGTCGCCGTGGCCCGCGCGGCGGGACTGTCCGAGTTCAAGGTGATCCGCCGACACGTGCTGCGCAACGCGCTCGCGCCGGTGGTCACCATGTGCGGCCTGATCACCGCGAGCCTGTTCGCGGGCACCGTGGTCGTGGAGACCGCGTTCGGGATCAGCGGCATGGGCTCGCTCCTCGTCCAGGCGATCAATACGCACGACTTCCCGGTGACCCAGGCCGTGCTGCTGCTCATGGTGCTCGCGTACATGCTCGTCACCACGCTCGTCGACCTCGTCCACCCGCTGATCGACCCGCGGGTGCGCCTCGAAGGAAGCGCCGCATGACCCTCCTCCAAGCCGCCGTGCCCTCGGTCGCCACGGCATCCCCCGAGCCGGCCAAGCCCAAGCGGACCTGGCCGATCCCGTTCCGGATCGCGGCCGGATTCCTGCTGCTGACCGCGGCGTTGGCGATCCTGGCGCCGCTGGTGGCGCCGTACGAACCCGACGCGATCGACCTGAACGCCTCGCTCGCGCTGCCCGACGGCGCGCACGTGCTGGGCACCGACCAGTCCGGGCGCGACCTGCTCTCCCGGGTGCTGCACGGGGCCGGCCCGAGCCTGGTGGCGCCGCTGGCGCTGCTCGCGCTCGCGTCAGTGATCGGCATCGCACTGGGCACGCTGGCCGCCTGGTACGGCGGTTGGGTGGACGCGTTCGTCTCGCGCGTCACCGACGTGATGTTCGCGTTCCCCGGGCTGTTGTTCGTCATCCTGATCGTGTCGGTGTTCGGCGACGGGCTGACCACGGCGGTGATCGCGCTCGCGCTGGCCTACTCGCCGGTGGTGGCCAAGTACACCCGCAGCATCGCGCTCGCGGAGCGGGCCAAGCCCTACATCGACGCCTACCGGGTGCAGGGTATGGGCGGATTCGCGATCTGCGCCCGGCGGCTCGTGCCCAACCTGGCGCCGTCGCTGATCGGCTACCTGGTGCTGATGTTCGGCCAGGTGTTGATGGGCATGGCCACGCTCAGCTACCTGGGTTTCGGTGCCCAGCCGCCCAGTTCGGAATGGGGGCTGATGGTCAAGGAGGGGCAGGCCGCGCTGGTCCAGGGCGCGCTGTGGCCGGCCCTGGTACCCGGCACCGCGATCGCCCTGGTCGTGGTGGCCTTCAACGTCGTCGGCGTGCGGATCTCCGACCGCCTGGGGGTGAGGGAACGATGACGACGGTCGACAAGACGAACGCGGTCGTCGAGAACCGGCTCGACCACGATCGCCTGCTGGACATCGAGGACCTGACGGTCGAACTGCCCGGCGTCGGCGCGCGCCGCCCGGTGCTCGACGCGGTGCGTCTGCGCGTGGATCGCGGCGAAGTGGTGGGCCTGGTCGGCGAGTCCGGCTCGGGCAAGTCCACCGCCGCCAAGGCCGTGTTGCGGATGTTGCCGCGCGACGCGCGGATCCGCGGCCGGGTGGGCGTGGGCGGGCGCGACGTGCTCACCCTGGCCACCGGCGACCTGCGCGAACTGCGGGCCCGCCGGGTGGCGATGGTGCACCAGGATCCCCGCTCCTCGCTGAATCCGGTGCGCCGGATCGGTGACTTCCTGACCGAGCGGCTGATCCACACCCTGGGCCGGCCGAAGGCGCAGGCGTACGCCGAGGCGCTGCGGCTGCTCGAAGCGGTGGGCATCGTGCGACCGGCCGAGCGGTTGCGGCAGTTCCCGCACGAGTTGTCCGGCGGGATGCTCCAGCGGGTGGTGATCGCGGCGGCGCTCGCGGGCGACCCCGAACTGCTGCTCGCGGACGAGGCGACCAGCGCGCTGGACGTGACGACCCAGGCCGAGATCCTGGCCATCCTGCGCGAACACCGCGCCCGGCGCGGCCTGGGCCTGCTGTTCATCACGCACGACCTGCACCTGGCCGCGGCCTACTGCGACCGGGTGTACGTGATGTACGCCGGACGGGTCGTGGAGGAGCGCACGGCCGAGCAGCTGTTCGCGGATCCTCGCCACCCGTACACGGCCGGACTCCTCGCCTGTACACCGGAGTTGGGCGATCCGCGCCCGATCCGGCCGATCCCGGGCCGGCCGCCGTCGCTGGACGACGCCTTCCCCGGCTGCCCGTTCGTCACGCGCTGCCCGGCGGCGCAGGGCGCGTGCGAGACCTGGCGGCCGGTCGCCCGCGAACTCGACGGCGGCGGCAGCGTGATGTGCCGCCGCACCGACCTGGACCACCCCGTGGAGATGGTGCGCGCATGACCACGCCGGCTTTGGAAGTACACGGCCTGTGCCGCGAGTTCGCGCTGCCGGGCCGACGCGGCGGCCGGACGGTCGCGGCCGACGACATCTCCTTCACCGTGCCCCCGGGCGGTTCGCTCGGCCTGGTCGGCGAGTCCGGCTCGGGCAAGACCACGATCGCGCGCATGCTGGTGGGCCTGGTCCGCCCGGACGCGGGCACCATCGCGGTGGACGGACATGCGCGCGCGCCACGCGTACGGGGCGCGGCGGAGCGGCTGCGTCGGGCCCGGGAGATCCAGATGGTCTTCCAGGACCCGTACGTGTCGCTGGACCCCCGGCTCACCGCGGCGCAGTGCGTGGCGGGCGTACTGCGGCTGCACGGCGAGGCGGACCGCGACAAGCGGGTGCGCGAACTGCTCGACCAGGTCGGGCTGGGCACGCGCGAGGCCGACGCGCGTCCGCATCGGCTCAGCGGCGGACAGCGGCAACGGCTGTCCATCGCCCGGGCGTTGGCGGCCCGCCCGCGCGTCCTGGTGCTCGACGAGGCGGTTTCCGCGCTGGATGTGTCGATCCAGGCGCAGATCCTGCACCTGCTCACCGAGTTGCGCACGGAGACGCACGTCGCGCTGGTGTTCGTCAGCCACGACCTCGCCGTGGTGCAGCAGGTCACCGACGACCTGCTGGTGCTCTATCGCGGCGTGGCGGTCGAACAGGGCCGCACCTGCGACATCCTGACCGACCCGCGACACGCCTACACCCGGCTGCTGGTCGGCTCCGCACCGCGCCCCGGCTGGGACCCGGCCTCGGTCGGCGCACTGCGCGCGGAACTCGCCGAGTGAGACACGCGGTCGCCGGCGCGTCAGTACGAGAGGCGGGCCTCGATGCCGTCGAGGATGAAGTCGAGGCCGGTCCGGAAGGTCTCGTCGGGGTCCGGGTGCGGGCCGTCGCGGACGACCGACTCCAGTGCCGGGTATCGGCCGGTGGCGAAGACGCGTTCCAGATAGGGCCCGAAGGCGGCCTGCCACTGCCGCTTGTCCATCCCGGTGGCCCGCTCGGCGCGCCACTCGGTGATCTCCCGGCGCACCGCGCCGATCACGTACGCGTCGACCGCGTCGACGGCCGGCACGACGATGTCCAGGCCGATGTCGCCCATCGCGGCCAGCACGGCCTCCCCCCTGGCCAGCGCGTGCGGCCCGAGCCGGGGACGCCCACCGATCAGATCGGCGAACCACTCGTGCCGGTGGGCGGCCTGCCGGGTGGTTTCGGCCAGGGAGTGCAGCACCTCGCGCCAACCGTCTCCGACCGGCCGAATCTCGGCGTGAACCGCGTCGACCATCAGGTCGAGCAACTCCTCCTTGGTAGCGATGTAGCCGTACAGCCGCATCGGCCCGACGCCCAGCACGGCGGCCACCTTGCGCAGCGACACCGCCTCCAGGCCGTCCACATCCGCCAGCCCGATCGCCGCACCCAGAATCCGCTCCCGACTCAACGGCGCCGGCACCGGCCGACTCGGCGGCTCCTCCCGCTCCCACACCAACATGCCGCCGACGATACATCGCGACGTGTGCGGCCGGAGGTGGGCGGATATCCGGTCACCTCCGGCCGGGGGCGAGTCTGGTGGAAGGCCCGGCCCTCCCCGTTGGGCGGGGCGTGATCCGGGTGTGGGGCCGCTTGGGGTCGGGCGGCGTGTTTGTTCGGCCTGTGCTTCCGCCCCGTGTCGGATCTTCGGCCGATTTCGTCGCCTGTACCCATGTGGCTTCGCACCCGGAGTCCTCCACTCCGGCTCGAATTGCTCGGGCGGGCGGACGACGTTGTCCGTTCGCCTCGTGTCCGAAGCCTGGTCGATTCGGCGTCGTCTGAAAACGCCTTTCAGGCTGGGCTGAAACCCGCTGGTCGGAGCGCCGTCGAGGACGCACACTGTCGTGGTCCTCCCGATGAGGTGCGCACCCAACGGGAGGCGGCATACAGCGCGTCTCGGACGAATCGCCACCGACCCTCGGAGTACACGAGTGCTGCGGATCCACTTCACCGCGGAGGACCTGGCCCGGACCCGACTGGCCACGACGGTCGGTGCGGCGGCCGAGACCTACCACAGCCTGGAACTGCTGCACGGCCCGCGCAGACCGCTGCCCTTCCGGGCCTGGCGCGCCGAGGTGGCCGCGCGACTGGAGGCGGCGCCCGGTCCGCTCACCGCGCTGATGCCCGTCCGCGGCCCCGGCCTGGACCTGCGCACGCTGGTCGGCGACTCGCCCTCCCTCGACGAGGGCATCGAGAACCTGCTCGCGGTACCCGGCGCGCGATTACGCGCGGAACTGGCGGACCTGACCTTCGATCCCGCCTACGCGACCTGGGTGCGCGACTTTCTGGACGGCGCCCTCGAACCGCGCCGCGAGTTCGCCGAGGCGCTGCGGGCCGCCCATGCCGTGACGGTCGCGCCCTTCCACGAGCGGGTGCGCTCGCATCTGGAGGCCGCCCGCAGCCGCTACACCCGCACCTTGCTCGACGGCGGCGTCGAAGGACTGTTGGCCGGGTTGTACGTGCCGTACATCCGGTGGAATCCGCCGGTCCTGGAGATCCGACGGCGCAAGGACCACGACATCGTGCTCGGCGGCCGGGGCCTGGTGATCGCACCGACGCTCTTCGTCTGGCGGGAATCGGCGGTGCTCTGGGACGTCCAGGACGAAACCGCGCCGTACGTGCTGGCCGTACCCACCGTGCGCGACCTCCAGGACGGCGCCGCGCTGTGGCAGCCCGGTACGGGCGACGACCGCGCGCTCGGCGCCCTCCTGGGGCAGACCAGGGCCGCCGCGCTGACCGTGATCAACGACGGCTGTACGACCACGGAGTTGGCCCGTCGGCTGAACGTCTCGCCGGCGTCCGCGAGCCAACACGCGACCGTGCTGCGAAACGCCCGGCTGATCACCACGACCCGTCGTGGCGGCGCGGTCCTGCACTCGCTGACCTCACTGGGCCTGGAACTCCTCGGCGACAGCCCGCCGCGCGCCCGCCACCCGGCGCGGACCTGACCCGACCCGACCCCACGACGCGACCCGACCGCTCACGTCGGCGGCGCCGGTATCGCGATCACCGGTTCCCCGAGCACCTCGCGGTTGCCCGGCAAGGCCTGGAGCGCGGCGAGCAGGCCCCACGGCGCCCCGGGCCGTTCCGGGCCTGCGCACCCGGGCCCTCGGCCCGGGATTGCGCGGCGGGCGCGGGCGGGAAGGCTGCCGGTGACCGGTTGTCGTCGTCGTGTCGGGAAGGAATCGCCCGTGATGCGCAGGGGTTCGGGTACGAGCGCACAAAAGGGTCATCCGTTCGGTCGTCGGCCCACCGGCGGTTGGGCCGACACGGTGTGGGACTGGTCGAAGTCCGGTACCCGCGACGCCGCCCGGAACCGGCTGTTACGCCGACTCCCCGGCGTCGGCCCGGCGACCGCGTACCGGTTCGGCCTGGTGGAGCGGCCCCACTACGCCTACGGCGTGCGCCGGGCCACCGAATCGGCCGCACGCCTGGGGCATCGGGGCGTGACGGTGGTGGAGTTCGGGGTCGCCGGCGGCAACGGTCTGCTGGCGCTGGCCGAACACGCCCGCCACTACGCCGCCGCCACCGGCGTGGCGGTGCGCGTGGTCGGCTTCGACGGCGGGGCGGGCATGCCGCCGGCCAAGGACCCCCGCGACCTGCCCTACCTGTTCGGCCCCGGCTTCTACGCCATGGACCACGCCCGACTACGCGCCCGCCTGGGCGAGACCGAACTGGTGATCGGCGACCTCGACCGCACGCTCCCCGACTACCTGGACACCCACACCCGCGAACTCCGGGAAAACCCGGTCGGGTTCGTCGCATTGGACCTGGACCACTACACCTCGACGACCACCGCACTCGAACTCTTCCGCAGGCCCGACCACGGCCACCTGCTGCCCAGGGTCACCTGCTACCTCGACGATCTCCCGGGCACCGTCGAGCAGATCGGCGAGGCCGCCGCGATCGCCGACTTCAACGCCGCCCACCCGACCCGACCGATCGGCCGCGTCCTGGGACTGCGCGCGTTCACCCCGTTCGACCCGCCGTGGGCCGACCAGGTCTACGCCCACCACCGCCTGGACCACCCCGACTACCCGACCCTGGAAGCGGGCGCGACCGGCAACCAACTCCCCCTCACCCGCTGATCGCGCCCGGCGCCGCCACGTCCTCCGGCCGCTACGCCGTCTCGGCTGCCGAGTCGTCGCCGATGATCGAGTCGACGGTGATCCAGTCCGGCGGCATCGTGGACGGCGTCTTCCAGAAGATGTCGAGCTTGCGGATCAGCCCGTCGTCGTTCAGCTCCAGGTAGTTGGCGAAGCGCATCGCGAGCGGCTCCTCGCCGGCGGCGTACGTGATGGTCTCCACGGCCTCGTTGAACGCGTAGCGGCCGTCGTCGCTGAGGAACGTGAAGCGCGACCGCAGTTCGTGGGCCCGGGTGCGGCCGATCACACCGGACACGAACGCGATGTACGCGTCCTTGCCCCGGCAGGTGTCCTCTTCGTTGTCGCGCATGCCGATGCGGACGAAATCGTCGGCGAGAGTGGACGCGACGAGGTCCCAGTCGTGGCTGTCGACGCCCTTCCAGAAGTTCGCGACGGTCTTCGCCCGCTGCTCGCGGTCGCTCATGACGGCGGGTTCCTTTCGCTGGATTGCCCGGCCCTGCACCGAACCACAGTTGCGCCACTGACGCAACTATCTTGCTAAAATGGGCCCCGCCGGGCGGCCCGGCACCACACGACGCGACCGGGAAGCCCAGATGACCGACGCCACCCCCCAGCCCGACCCGCACCCCCGACTCAGCGAGGCGGCCATAGGCGGCGACTCGCCGCACGGTGCCTGGCTGCGCTCGGTCATCCCGCCCCTGCGCGACCTGGTGCGCGTATCCCGCGACGACCGCCTCGTCGAACGTGTGGGACGCGAGGCCGGCGTACGGGTCCCCACCCACCTGGTGCTCGCCCTGACCCGCATCGGCGACTTCCAGCCGGTACGCCTGTCCGACCTCGCCGATCGGATGGAGGTCGGCCGCACCACCCTCAGCCGCCAGGTCGCCGAACTCGTCGCCGCCGGATTCGTACGGCGTACCCCCGACCCCGACGACGCCCGCGCCGCCGCCCTCGAACTCACCGACCACGGCGAGGAGACGCTGCGCCGGATCTGGGCGGCCTGGAGCGACGTCATCGCCGAAGTCACCCGAGACTGGCCCGAATCCGACCGCGAGGCCCTCCCCATACTGCTGGGCCGCCTCACCTCGGGACTGCGAGGCCTGACCGAGAACGTAACCGAGAACGGACCGAAGTCCCCGACCCGGTAACGGCGATCAGGCCGCCGGCGACGCCCCGGGCGCCGGTCCCGTGCTGGCCCGAACCAGCAGCGTCGGCTCCACCGCGGCCGGCTCCTGTGGCGCCGCCGGGTCGGCGATGTACCGCAGCAGCCGGCCGACCGCGAGGGCTCCCATCCGCCCGAACGGCTGGGCCACGGTGGTCAGGGACGGCGAGCAGTATTCGGCCAGCGGGATGTCGTCCACACCCACCACGGACACGTCCGCCGGCACCCGGCGGCCGAGTTCGTGCAGCGCGCGGATCACCCCGAAGGCCATCTCGTCGCTGGCCACGAAGACCGCCGTGACGTCGGGGATCTTGCCCAGGATCAGGCCGTGGTGATAGCCGGAGGCGGGGGACCAGTCGCCCACCAGCTCCGGCGGCACCGACCGGCCCTCCTCCTCCAGGGTCGCGACCCGGCCCCGCGAGCGGCCGGCCGCGTCGTGCCACTCCTGCGGCCCGGCGACGTGCCAGACGCTCTCGTGCCCGAGGTCGAGCAGGTGCCGGGTGGCCAAGCGGCCCACCGACACCTGGTCGACGGCGACCACTTCGGTCGCCGCCGTGCGCGAGCCGTCGACGGTGATGGTGGGCACCACGGAGGTGAGCTGTTCGATGCGCCGGCTGACGTGGATCAGCGGCACCGCGAGGATGACGCCCTCGACGTGCTGCTCGGACAACCGGATCAGCGCGGCCTCGATCGCGGAGGTGTCCAGCGAGGCGGTGGTGGCGGTGCTCACGGTGTAGCCGGCCTCGTCGGCGGCGCGTTCGATGCCGACGGTGAGGGCGGTTCGGGAGTAGAAGCCGGTCTGGAGGGTGACCACGCCGAGGGAACGGCTGCGCCCCGAGGACAACACCCGGGCCGCGTTGTTCTTGCGGTAGCCGAGCTGGTCCACGGCGACCAGCACCTTCGCGCGGGTCTCGGCCTGGACGTTCGGATGGCCGGCCAGAGCGCGGGAGACGGTCTGCGCGGAGACGCCGGCGACTCGGGCGACGTCGGCCATCCCGGGTGGCCGGGCGGCGTCACGTGGCCTGTCGTTCGCCATGGGGATCCTCCCCCGTCGAGCCGCCGGGGGTCCTCCCGGTCGAGCCGCCTTGATATCGATGCCAGTCGATCACAAATGAAATATCGATTCAAGGCGGCCCGATCGATCCCCGCGCCGGGATCGATGACATCCCGGGGTCCGTCAGGTGATCGTCCACCGCTGGAGCGGCGACCCGGTGTCCGTCTGCTGCGTTACCGCAGCGCCGTTCGCGGTCGAGCCGGTGGTGAGCAGTAGTCCGCTGTGTACGGAGGCGACGGTGTAGTCCCCGGCCGGCAGCCCGGTCAGGGTCCACCGCTGGTTGTCGCGGCCGGTGCAGGTCCACTGGACGATCTTGGCGCCGGCCGTGGTCGCGGCGCCCTCGACGTCGGCGCACAGCCCGGATTCGGCGTTGGCCAGTTCGTAGGAGCCGTCGCTTTGCCGGGTGAAGCGCCAGCTCTGGTTGAGGCCGCCGCCGGCGGTCCAGGTGATCAGCGAAGTGCCGGGCGTGGTGCTGTGATTCGGGTCGTCGAGGGCCTTGCCGCCGGTGGTGAGGGTGTGGGTGCCGCTCAGGTCGCCCGGCCCGGTGCCGACCGCGGTGATGGTCAGGGTCTGCTCGGCGGCGGTACGGCCCGCGCCGACGCCGCTGCCGGTGGTGTCGGTCCAGGCGCGGACCGGGGTCGTCTCGGCGAGTCGGCCGGATGTCCCCGAGAGGCCGACGACCAGTCCGCTGTAGCGGTTGACCAGCCGGTACGTCCCGGTGGCCGCGCCGTCGGCGGCGGTGCCGGGGATGACGAACCACTGCTGACCCAGGCTCGGCCCGCCGGCACCGACCGCCGTGACGGTGGGGGCGGTTCCCCAGGCGCGGCCCGCGGCCGGGGTGGTCGGGACGCCGAGGAGTCGGCCGGTGGCGGCGTTGGTGATGCGGTAGGAGCCGTCACCGTTGGCGGCGAAGCTCCACGCCTCCAGACTCGATCCGGTGGCGGCCGGCAGGGACGTGGTGGCCGAGCCGCCCGACACCTGGGCCAGGACCCGGCCGCTCCCGCCGCCGATGCGGTACGTCTTCGCGGGGTCGAACGGGGCGACGGCGGGCGCCGAGCTGCCGATGTCGACGTTGACGTATTCGGACGAGGATCCGCCGGAGCAGCCGAAGGAGCAGTAGGAGCGGAAGTTCTTGCCGACGATCATGGAACTCGTCTTGCTCGCGCCGTCGAGGAACCAGCGGTACCACGAAGCCGTGTGGTAGCCGCCGGTGTCGCCGATGAGCTTCCACTTCTGGGTGGCGAGGTTGTCGGTGGCGTAGAACTGCTGCGGCGCGTTCCCGCTCTGGTCGACCGCCTGCGGTTGCCCGATGTACAACCCCAGATAGGCGTTGTACGTGATGTCCATGACGAACAGCGGCGAGGTCGACGGCGCGGTGCCGGCCGCGACCTGCTGAGCGACCGTGCCGGTGTTGGCCGGGTCGTACTCCTTCGAAGTGGGCGTGTATCCGGTGGAGTTGGTGGCGTCCACCGGTACCGCGTTGCTCTCCTTGCCGCCCACGCCGGGCTGCGACCATGCGCCGTCGTACCACTTCTGCCAGGTGCCGGTCGCCATCTTCCCCGAGATGGGCGCCCGGGCCACGTGCGCGTGGAACGCCTTCCAGCCGCCGTTCTTGTCCACCACGCGCGAGCCGTAGAAGGCGTAGAAGTAGCCGGAGGCGGTGTCCACGTAGAGCCGTTGGTCGCCGTCGCCATAGGAGTAGGTCTGGTTAGGGAAGGCGGCGGTGTCACCCCGCTTGGTGCTGTAGGGCGAGGTGATGGCGTGGTCCTTGATCGTCCACGTCCGGCCCTGGTCTCGGGAGACCGCGTAGTCGATGGAGTCGAAGTGCACACCGTCGCCGAAGGGTTGCGGGCTGAACTCGTTGTGTACCAGCCCGTACCAGTCGCCGGTGTCCGGGTCGACCCACATCCCGGTCAGATCGCAGAAGTTGCGCTGCGAGTACCCCGAACCGGCGGGCGCGTAGGTGGACTCCACGCCGGTGGGGCTGTTGTTGCAGAAGGCGGTCGTGTTCGCGTTCGTGCCCGCGTTGCCGATCGTGTCGGAGAAGCGGGCCGAGTCGAAATCGGTCCCGGTGAAGAAGCTCCACGCGCGGCTCTGGGTCGCGCCGTAGAGGGAATGGGCCTGCTGGAAGTAGAAGGTGCCGTCCTTGTCGATGTAGGGGTTGGCCGGGGTGTCGTCCGGGTGCGTCCACGACCCCTTGGCGCCGACGGCCACGGAGTAGGTGGTCGCGGTCGCGGTCGCGGTCGCCGTTGCCGGCGCCGAAGCCGACTCCGTCGCGGAAGCCGTACCCGCCGAAGCCGAGCCGCCGCTCGCGAACGCCAGGGCCGTGCCGAGGACCGCCGCGATGATTCTTCCGGGAGGTGACATCTCTCTCCGTTCTCCAACGCCCCACCGCAGCACCTGCGGACGGCGCGTTCTGATATCGATATCAGCGTGGATCGCTCGGTCGTGGCGGCCCGTGAAGGCCGGACTTCCGAGGGGAAAGCGAGTACGTCGTGCCGGCGAGCGCGCGCCGACGCCAGGAACTATGGCAGAGGATGTTATCGATGCCAATGGTCTTGGCCGGGCGACCATACGCAAAAGGCCGCCTTCCCGTTTCCGGGAAGACGGCCTTCGGCCCGCCTACGTGCGGTACTAGATCACCAGGCTCAGCAACGCCGCGACCGCGAAGCCCGCCACCGACAGCACGGTTTCGAGGACGGTCCAGGACTTGAGGGTGTCGCGCTCGGAGATGCCGAAGTACTTGGCGACCATCCAGAACCCGCCGTCGTTGACGTGGGAGGCGAAGATCGAGCCCGCGGAGATCGCCATGATGATCAGGGCGAGGTGGGCCTGCGACATGTCCTGACCCTCGACCAGGGGCACGACGATGCCAGAGGTGGCGACGATGGCCACGGTCGCCGAACCCTGGGCGACGCGCAGGACCACCGAGATCAGCCACGCGAGGACGATGACCGGGAGGCCGACGTTGTCGAAGGTCGTCGCGAGCGCGTTCGCGATACCCGACGCCTTGAGGACCGCGCCGAAGACCCCGCCCGCGCCCACGACCAGCAGGATGTTGCCGACGGGCTTGAGCGAGGCGGTCGACACCGTTTCGAGCGACTTGCGGGACCAGCCCCGGCGGATGCCGAGCAGGTAGTACGCGAGGATCAGCGCGATCGTCAGGGCGACGAAGGGGTTGCCGAAGAACTCGATGACCGAACGCACGGTCGACGGGTCGAAGGCGATGGAGGAGAACGTCGCGCCCAGGATCAGGATGAGCGGCGTGCCGATGATGGCGAGAACCGTACCGAGCGCGACGGGCTTCTCCGGCGGCTCGATGCCCGAGGCGGCCTGCTCGGCGGCGACGGCGGCCTTCGCCTCCGCGGCGGCCTCGACCATGTCGTGCGGGACGTCGACGAAGATGCGCTTGCCGATCCACGCCGCGTACGCCCAGGCGGCCAGCACGGCGGGGATGCCCACGACGACGCCCATGAGGATGACCCAGCCGAGCGAGACGTCGAACAGCCCCGCCGCGGCCACGGGTCCGGGGTGCGGCGGCAGGAACGCGTGGGTCATCGACAAACCGGCGAGCAGCGGCATCGCGTACAACAGGATCGACTTGCCGGAGCGCTTGGCGGCGGCGTAGACGATCGGCGCCAGTACGAAGATGCCGACGTCGAAGAAGACCGGGACGCCGAAGATGAGGCCGGTCAGACCCATGGCGAGCGGCGCGCGCTTCTCGCCGAAGAGGTTCAGCAGGCGGGTGCTCAGCACCTCCGCGCCGCCGGACACCTCGAGGATCGCGCCGAGCATCGTGCCCAGGCCGATGATGATCGCCACATGGCCGAGAATGCCGCCCATGCCGGACTCGATGACCGAGACGGCGGCGGACTTCTGGACGGTACCGAAGAGTTCGGTGACGGACAGCCCCGCGCCGAGGCCGACGGCTATGGAGACCGCGAGCAGCGCGACGAACGGCTGGAGCCTGACCTTGATGATCAGGTAGAGAAGGAGCGCGATGCCGAGCGTCGCGACGGTCAGCAGAGCGGCCGTGCCGTCGAACAGGAGCAGTAGACCGCCGGTGTGCGGTGGGGACTTCGGGGGCGGCGTCGAAGCCGGCAGCGTGGACAGCACGGAGGGGACCTCATGGATTCCGGGCGTGGGGCAGGGGGGACCGCGGCACGGCGCCATGGGGGAGGAGGGCGCCGTGCCGAGGGGGACAGCCGGGAACAATCGGGGCAACGGGTCTCAGCCGAGAACGGCGAGTGCGTCGATCTCGATGAGCAGACCCGCGGGGAGGCCGACGTAGACGGTGGTACGGGCGGAGGCGGGCGCGGTCAGGCCCTGCTCCTCGAAGTACGCGTTGTAGATCTCGTTCATCTCGGCGAAGTGGCCGGTGTCGGTCAGGTAGACGCGCATCATCATCACGTCGTCCCAGCTCGCGCCGCCCTCCTCCAGGATCGCCTTGACGTTGGCGAAGGTCTGGAGGGTCTGCTCGCGCAGGGTCGGACCGGCGGGGGTGGGCGCCTGGCCCTCGACGGCCGGAAGGAATCCGACCTGGCCGGCGACTTGGAGGATGTTGCCCTTGCGCACGCCGTGGGAGAACTTGGCGGGCGGCGCGGTGTGGCCGGCGGGGGTGATCGCGATCTTTTCGAGCTTGTCGGTCATGAGCGTGCCTTCTTGGTCGGGGCGGTGATCGGGCGCTGATCGCGCGGTCGTCGAGCGGTCATCGCGGGGGGTGGGCGGTGCCCGAGTACTCCCGCGTGATGGCGTCGGCGGTGCGGCGTACCAGCGGGAGCAGGCTCAGGAGTTCCTCGGCGGTGACGACGACATTCGGCGCGGAGACCGACATGGCGGCGACGACCAGACCGTCCGCACCGCGGACGGGGGCCGCGACGCAGTTGATGGACTCCTCGTGGCCACCGAGGTCGGTGGCCCAGCCCTGTTCGCGGACGGTCGCCAGTTCCCTGAGAAACGCGGCGGCGTTCGGTATCGAACGGGACGTGTACATGGGGTAGTCGAGCCGCTCGGCGAGGGCGCGCCGCTCGGGCTCGGGCAGGTCGCCGAGAAGCAGCTTGGCGACGGCGGCGACGGTGATCGCGACCGGCTTGCCGACGCGCGAGTACATCCGCACCGGGTAGCGGCTCTCGACCTTGTCGATGTAGAGGACCTCGTTCTCCTCGTACACCGCGAGGTGGACGGTGTGCCCGCACTGCTCGTTGAGCGCGACCAGGTGCGGGTGCGCGATCTCGCGGACGTCGAGGTTCTCGACGGCCTCCTGGGCGAGCGCGAACAGGCGCGCGCCCAGGCGGTAGCGCTGGTCCTGCTGGCGGTAGACGAGACCGTGCTCGTGCAGGGTGCGGAGCAGGCGCAGCGCGGTGGACTTGTGCACGCCGAGGCGCTCGGCGACCTGTCCGAGGTCCGCGGGCCCCTGGGCCAGCAGCGGCAGGATGCTCAGCGCTCGGTCGACGGTCTGGCTCATGGCGTACATACCTCCCGGTCCGCCCCGGTGGCGGCGGCCTCGGTCCAGCCGGGGCCGAGACGCAGTCTGCCCCAGGCCGCGTCGTCCAGGGCCGCGAGGCGATCGGCGACGGCGCGCGGCGGGGGGACGGCGAGGTCGCCCGCGACGGTGAGGGCGGCGGCGGCCATGAGGTGGCCGTGGCGGATGCGCCGGCGTACCGGCAGGCCGCGCAGGGTCGCGGACAGGAACCCGGCCGCGAAGGCGTCGCCCGCGCCGACGGGAGCGGCGATGTCGACGGTGAGGGCCGGGACGAACACCGACGGCCCGTGGTCGGTGAAGACGGTGGCGCCCGCGCCACCCTGCTTGACGACGACGATGCCCGGCTCGGGGAGCGCGGCCCGAATCGCGTTCGCGCCGCGGATGTTCCACGCGGCTTCGGCCTCGTCCTCGCCGACGAAGACCAGGTCGGCGCCGCGCGCCAGGTCGAGCAGGACGGTGGGGTCGGCCGCCACGCTCCGGCGCTCGTCCCAGAGGTTCACGCGGTAGTTGACGTCGAAGGACACGAGGGGCCGACCGGGCCGGCGGCGGGTCGCCTCGCCCAGGAGCGCGAGGCAGTCGTCGGAGAGGGCGGCGGTGATGCCCGAGACGTGCAGGATGCGGCCCGACCACAGGTCCCTGTCGGGTACGACACGGGGCGACATGGCGGAGGCCGCGGAGCCGGCGCGGTAGTAGAGGACTTCCGCGACGGGTTCGGCATCCGTGGCGACCGCGACTGCTGCGAGCGCAGCGTCGGTCCCGGCCCGGTCGCCGTCCCCGACGGCCCGTTCGCCCGCGGTGCGGAAGTAGATGCCGGTCGGGCGGAGCCGGTCGCGCTGCACGGCCGACGTGTCGACCCCGTACGCCGCGACCGCCTCGACGAGGTGGTCGCCGAAGCCGTCGGTGCCGACCCGGCTGAGCCAACGTGTACGGTGCCCGGCCGCGGCCAGCGCGCACGCCACGTTGGACTCGGCGCCGCCTATGCCACGTTCGAAGGACGGAACGTCGGCGAGGCGACCGGAGCGTGTGGGCACGAACGTGACCATGGACTCGCCGAGGCAGACGACGTCGACGGTTGCTGATGCGGTCACGCTCACGATGGCTCGGGCTCCTGGTTCATCGGACGATCGAAGATCATCGGCGGTCGCATCCGCCTCGCCGACGGTCGCGCGACGCCGACCATTGACCCGGCGTTGGCTCGGATGTTAGACAGCACCGAGCGATATACGCAATGGCCGTTGCACAGGATGCAACGATACTCCGGAGGTATCCATGGCTGTCGACAACGCCGTCGGACGGCTCGCCAGGCTCGCGGACGAGCGTGTCGACCACCGTTTCAAGGGCCTGCCGCCGGACGCCGAGGGCCTGACCGTCGGCGAACTGGCCGCCGAGCGGCGCAACCTGTTCACCGGCGGCTTCACCACGCCGGTCCTGGCGCTGTCCGCCGAATCCGTCGAGCACAACCTCGCCCTGATGGAGACGTACGCACAACGACACGGCCTGGCGTTCGCCCCGCACGGCAAGACGTCGATGGCCCCGCAGTTGTTCGCCCGCCAACTCGAACACGGCGCGTGGGGCATCACCGTGGCCGTCCCACACCAGGCCCGGGTCGCCCGCGCGTTCGGCGTCCCGCGCGTCTTCCTCGCCAACGAGCTGGTCGACGCGGCGGCGCTGCGCTGGGTGGCCGCCGAACTCGACGCCGACCCGGACTTCCGATTCCTGTGCTACGTCGACTCCGTGCGCGGCGTCGCGTTGATGGACGCCGCACTGCGCGCCGCCGGGGCCCGCCGCCCGGTCGACGTGGTCGTGGAACTCGCGGCGGGCGAGGGCGCCCGCACCGGAGCCCGGACCGAGAGCGAGTGCGCCGAGATCGCCGACGCGGTCGCCGCCTCCCCGGTCCTGCGCCTCGTCGGCGTCGCCGGCTACGAGGGCGAGGTGCCGCGGGCCGACGGCGACCGGGTGCGTGCGTGGCTGCGCCGACTGACGTCCCTGGTCGCCGAGTTCGACAAGCGGGGCCGCTTCGAACAGCTCGACGAGATCGTGCTCAGTGCGGGCGGCAGCGCCTGGTTCGACGCGGTGGCCGACGTCTTCGCCGAGCTTCCCGCGCTGTCGCGCCCGGTCCTGAAACTGCTGCGCTCCGGAGCGTACGTCTCGCACGACGACGGCCACTATCGCCACCTCACGCCGTTCAACCGGGTCCCCGACGAGGGCGCCCTCCAGCCGGCCTTCCGGCTGTGGGCCCAGGTCGTCTCCCGCCCGTCCGCGACGCAGGCGTTCGTCAACGCCGGCAAACGCGACGCCGCGTACGACCTCGACCTGCCCGAAGCACAGGTGGTGCGCTCCGCGCGCGACGGCTCGACGCGACCCGCCACCGGCATCGCCGTCACCGGCCTCTCCGACCAGCACGGCTGGATCACCACCGACGCGGGCGCCGAGTTGGAGGTGGGCGACTGGCTCGGCATGGGCCTGTCGCACCCGTGTACGTCCTTCGACAAATGGCAGCTGATCCCGTTGGTCACCGCCGACGGCACCGTGACCGACTACATCCACACCCTGTTCTAGGAGCCGTCGCATGGACCTCGTCATTCGTGATGCACGCGTCATCGACGGCGCCGGCGGCGCGTCATACCGGGCCGATGTGGGTCTGGACGGCGGCCGGATCAGCGAGATCCGGCGTGCGGGCGGTCGCCGGCTGTCCGGCCGGCGCACCCTCGACGCGGACGGCCTCGCGCTCTCGCCCGGCTTCATCGACATGCACGCGCACAGCGACCTCGCGCTGCTGCGCGACCCGGACCACTCCGCCAAGGCCGCACAGGGGGTGACGCTCGAAGTCCTCGGCCAGGACGGCCTGTCGTACGCGCCCGTCGACGACCGTACGCTCGCCGAGGTGCGCAGGTCGATCACCGGCTGGAACGGCGACGGCTCCGACATCGACTTCGACTGGCGCACCGTCGGCGGCTACCTCGACCGCCTCGACCGCAACTTCGGCGGGCAGGGCATCGCGGTCAACGCGGCCTACCTCATCCCGCAGGGCACACTGCGCATGTACGCCATGGGGTGGGACGGCCGCCCCGCGACCGACACCGAACTCGCCCGGATGAAACAGCTCGTCGCCGAGGGCATGGAGCAGGGCGCGGTCGGCATGTCGTCCGGCCTCACCTACACCCCCGGGATGTATGCGGACGACGCCGAACTCACCGAACTGTGCCGCGTCGTCGCCCGATACGACGGCTACTACTGCCCGCACCACCGCTCGTACGGAGCCGGGGCGTTGCAGGCGTACGAGGAGATGGTGCAGCTCACGAAGGCGGCCGGCTGCGCGCTCCACCTGGCCCACGCCACGATGAACTTCGGCGTGAACAAGGGCCGCGCCCCCGACCTCCTGGCCCTGCTGGACGCGGCGCTGGACGACGGCTGCGACATCTCCCTCGATACGTATCCCTACACACCCGGCTGTACGACGCTCGTCGCCGTGCTGCCGAGTTGGGCGAGCGAGGGCGGCCCCGAAGCGACCCTGGCCCGGCTCCGGGACGACGCCGCGGCCGAGCGCATCCGCCACCACCTGGAGGAGATCGGCTCCGACGGCTGCCACGGTGTCCCCATCGAGTGGGACACGATCGAGATGTCCGGCATCACCGACCCGGGGCTGGAGGCGTACGTGGGCAAGACCGTCGCCCGCAGCGCCGCCGAGCGCGACGAGGAGCCCTGGGTCACCGCCCGACGCCTGCTCATCGGCGACCGGCTCGGCTCGACGATCCTCCAGCACGTCGGGCACGAGGAGAACGTCCGACAGATCATGCGCCACCGGGTGCACACCGGCGGCAGCGATGGAATCCTCCAGGGGGACAAGCCGCACCCGCGCGCGTACGGCACCTTCCCGCAATACCTCGGCCGCTACGTCCGCGAGTTGGGGGTGCTGAGCCTGGAGGAGTGCGTGGCGCACCTGACCTCGCGTGCGGCGGCCCGACTGGGCCTGCCCGACCGGGGCCTGGTCCGCGAGGGATACCGCGCCGACCTGGTCCTGTTCGACCCGGACACGGTCGCGGCCGGCTCGACGTTCGAAAACCCGCGCGTCCTGCCCACGGGAATCCCACACGTCCTGATCGACGGCAGGCCCGTCATCGAGGACGGCCGGCGCACGGACGTCCTCGCGGGCAAGGCGATCCGCCGAACCGGGACGGCCGCCGCCTGAGCGCACGCCGCGCCACGCCGCGCGCCGGACCGCCCCCCGCACATCGGCGGCGGGGTCAGCCCGGGAGGGTTTCGCCGCCGATGGGGGCCAGGACTTCGCCGGAGTAGTAGCCGGACAGGCGGCCGGAGGCGAAGAAGACGTAGGACGGGGCGATCTCGTCGGGGTGTGCCGCGCGGCCCATGGGTGTTTGCTTCCCGAACGAGGCGACCTTTTCCGGCGGGAACGTGGCCGGGATGAGTGGGGTCCAGACCGGTCCGGGGGCGACGGCGTTGACCCGGATGCCGCGTTCCTGGAAGGACTGGGCCAGGGAGTAGGTGAACGCGAGGATCGCGCCCTTGGTCGCGGAGTAGTCGATCAGTGTCTTGTTTCCGCGCAGGCCGTTGATCGACGACGTGTTGATCACGCTGCCGCCCGAGGGGAGGTGGGCCAGGGCGGCCTTGGTGGTCCAGAAGAAGCTGTGGATGTTCACCCGGAACGTGTGGTCCCATTGGGCGCTGTCGAGTTGCTCGAGGTCGTCGACCGGGTTCTGGGTGCCGCAGTTGTTGACGAGGATGTCGAGCCCGCCGAGGTCGGCCACGGTGCGCTCGACCATCTCCCGACAGTTGCGCTCGATGGACAGATCGGCGCGGTGGAGCACACACGTGCGCCCGGTCGCCTCCACGAGCCGTCGGGTGTGCGCGGCGTCCTCGTCCTCCTGGTCGGACAGGTACGCGACGGCGACGTGGGCGCCCTCCTTGGCGAAGGCGACGGCCACGGCGCGCCCGATACCCGAGTCGCCGCCCGTGATCAACGCACGCTTGCCGTCGAGGAGCCCGCTGCCCCGGTAGTCGGCCATCTCGTCCCGAGGGGACGGCGTCATCTCCCTGGTCGTGCCCGGCGCACTTTGCTGCTGCGGGGGAGGGGGCGGGGGAGTCTCCTTGGACGGTTTACTCATCGCGGATCCTTTCGAGCACGACCATGGGGCGGTCGGTGAGTGGCCGTCGCCCGTGTGGGCGCGCGATCCGCCCGCTACCCGCAGGGCTCCGGCCCATGCGCGGCGGGCAGCGGGCGGATACGTGCGACGGCGCCCACCCGGTGCGATCCCGTCGGCGCGAGGATCATGGAGTTTGTCGGGGCCCCACCGGGGCAGCCGACGATGATGAGAATGCTTCGTTTGCCCGGTGTGTATCGACCTCAGGCGGACACGAAACTCCTGGCGTCGGCGTTCGTCGAGCAGGGGTTGCATCGAGCCGATCAGGTGTTGGACGTCGGGACCGGGACCGGGGCGGTGGCGCTCGCGGCGGCTTCCGCGACGTCCGCCGGCTGTCGGGTCACGGCTATCGACATCTCCCGCCAGGCCGTGTGGGCGGCTCGCCTGAACAGCGCGTGGCGTCGCAGCCGGGTCAGCGTACGTCGCGGCGACCTGTTGGAACCCGTGGCCGGCCGGACGTTCGACGTGGTGTTGGCGAATCCGCCGTACGTGCCCACGCGGGAGGAAAACGCTCCTCCGCGCGGGCGCGCGCGGGCCTGGGACGCCGGTACGGACGGGCGACTCGTGTTGGATCGGCTGTGTACCCAGGTGCCGCGCCACCTGAAGCCCCAGGGCACGCTCCTGGTCGTGCACTCCGCGCTGTGCGGCGTGGGGACGACGCTGGGGCTGCTCGAAGCCGTCGGCCTGCGTGCCCGGGTGGTCGCCCGCAGCCTCGAACCGTTCGGTCCCGTGCTGTCCGCGCGGGCGGCCTTCCTGGAGGAACGCGGCCTGATCGAGCCGGGCTGTCGCGAGGAGGAGTTGGTGGTCATCCGTGGCGACTTCCCACAGTGACACCCGCAGGATCACGGTCGTCGACGGCGGGCCGATGCTGGTCGAGGGGCCCGTCGAGGTGGAGCTTGCCGACGGGAGTACGGCCTTCTCCGACCGGAGCGTGGCGGCCCTGTGCACGTGCCGCCGAACCCGTCGCCCGCCGTGGTGCGACACCAGCCACCGGGCTCATCGGCTCCCACCGGAGCCACGATCCACCCCACCGACGGCCGGGGAGGACGGATGACCACGCCGATACTGCCCACCCCTCGCGGGCCGCTGTCCCGCGCGGTTCTCGCGGCTCTGGCCGAACCGGCCGGGACGGGCGTACGGGTGCCGGCCGGAGCCGACCCGGACGCCGACTCCGGTGCCGACGGCTTCGGCGAGGACCTTCAGTTCGCCCTGTACGCCTGCTACGAACTGCACTATCGCGCGTTCGCGGGAGTCGATCCGCGCTGGGAATGGGACCCCGACCTGCTGCGTCTGCGTGCGCGACTGGAGAAGTCGTTCCTGTGCGCGCTGCGGGAGAACGTCGACGCCGATGGCGGTGTGGACGATGCCCTCGCGCCGCTGCTGATCGAGCCGCTCGACGGCACCGGGGTCAGCCGCCACCTCCTGGAGCGCGGCGACCTGGAGCAGTTCCGCGAGTACGTCGTGCACCGCTCGCTCTACCACCTGAAGGAGGCCGACCCCCAGGCGTGGCTCATCCCGCGCCTGACCGGACGCGCCAAGGCGGGCGTGGTGACCGTCGAGTTCGACGAGTACGGCGGCGGCCGTGCCGAGCGTATGCACGCGCGGCTGTTCGCCGACCTCATGCGCGGACTCGGACTCGATCCGGCGTACGGCTTCTACCTCGACCGGGTGCCCACGCCGATGCTGGCGGTGGTCAACCTCATGTCACTGTTCGGACTGCACCGGGCGCACCGGGGCATGGCCGTGGGTCAGTTCGCCGCCATCGAGATCGGCTCGCCACCCGGTGCGGCCCGCCTTGCCGCGGCACTGGAACGGTTGAACGTCGCGGACCCGGCGTGCGCCCTGTTCTACACCGAACACGTCGAGGCGGACGCCGTCCACGAACAGCTCATGCGCCGCGAAGTGGTGGCGGCGCTGCTGGAGCACGAACCCGACCTCGAGGACGACGTGGTCTTCGGGATCCGGGCCGGCGGCGTCGTGGAGGACCGGCTCGCCGCGCACCTGCTCACCGCCTGGAACGAGGGCCGCAGCTCCCTGCGCCCACCGGAGCGGCCTGCGTCGGAGCCGGCGCGCCGGGCCGCGACGGGCGCACCGTGATCACCGAGTACGAGGATCCCGGCGCACTCGTCCTCCTCGCCAACTTCGTCTCGCCCCTGGCCGCCGACCTGGCCGAGGAGGCGACCCTGCGGCGCTGGTCGGAGCAGGCGCCGCGCAAACTGTGGCTGATGCGACCGGACGACGTCCTGGTCACGCCCGTGCCGGTGTCCGACACCTTCCGGCACTATGCCTGCCGGCGCCTGGGGATCGCCGAGGCATCCCTCACCGTGCTGACGGTGCCGGACACCCCGCACCTGCCGATGGCACAGGCCGTCACCGCGCACGGTCTGCTGGAGCCGCTGCGCACGCTGGTCCGCGAGCGCCCGGAAGCGCGCCTGCTCCCGATCGCGCTGGACGTGGCCGCCGTCCGCCTCGCCGCCGACCTCGGCATCGGGATCGCTCCGTACGAGGCGGGCGGGCCACGGCCGGACGTGCTCCGCCTCGTCGCGGACCTGAACACCAAGACCGGCTTCCGCACCCTCGCCGGACGACTGGGCATGCGGCTGCCGGAGGGGCGGGAGTGCACGCGCGCCGACCTCGATCGGGTGACCGACGAACTGCTCTCCGAAACGAAGCGCGTGGTCGTCAAACCCGACCGCTCCGCCGGCGGACACGGCATGCGCTTCGTGACTCGTGGTGACAGCCGCTCACCGGCGCCGGCCACCACCGGTGACCGATGGGTCGTGGAGCGGTACGTGGAGCACACGCGAGCGGTCAGCGCCCAGGGCTACGTCGCTTCGGGCCGGGCGCGGGTGCTGTTCGACGGCGAGATGCGGATGTCCGGCGGCTCCTTCGCCGGGTACATCTGCCCGCCGTGCGACCTCCCGGGCGTTGCGCGCGCCGAACTTGCCGACTGGACGCTCGCCCTCGGCCGTCACTTGGCGGCCGAGGGATACCGGGGCCCGTACAGCCTGGACGCCGTCTGCGCCGTGGACGGCACCCTGTACGCCCTGGAATGCAACGTCCGCCGCACCGCGACCAGCACCGTCCACGCCCTGGTGACCCGACTCGCCGGTACCGACCGCCCGGCGCCGGTCTGGGCGATGGGAACGATGCGGGCCGATGCCACGATGCCGTTCGACGCGGCGGTGGAATGCCTGATCGCAGCGGGTCTGGATCTGCGACCGGGCACGGACCGGGGAGTGATCCTCTACGTGGACCGCCCGGCGGACGGCGGCGGATGGCGCTATGTCGTCGTGGGGCCCGACCACGCCGGAGTCGACGCGTTGGAGAGCCGGCTGGCCGCCGCCTTCGCCGGGCACCGGGCGTGACCGGCTGCGCTTCGGCTCGCTCGTCCCCGGAGCGAGCGAGCCGAAGCGCGGCACCCCGTCGGCCCGCTCGTGGGTACGGCGGGCCCGGCGGGGGTTGTCCTCGCGGGGTGGTCCGGCCGGGTCCTCGCGGGATGCAAGCGCGAGGACCCGGGTCTCGGTCGCGAGGCCGAGAGTGCCCGTCGGGCGCCTCTTTACGGCCCAACGACACGGATGCTCAGGGGGATCGGGTGCGGGGGCGGTTCACTCGAACGCGGTATCCGGTGGCGGCGGATCCTCCGGTTCCGGATCCTCCGGTTCCGGGGCGAGGGCGCGCGCGTGGTTCTCGTGTCCGCGGACCTGGATGTGGTGGTCGGTGCACGCGATCACGACGCAGGGGTGGCCGTGGTCGGTGTTCTCGGTGTCGATGTGCAGTTCACCCTCGGTGCCGACGGCGAGTTTCGGGCCGCCGGTGAGTACCGCGTTCCAGGTGAACGGGTAGTCGGTGTCGGCCGCGGGCCAATCGTGCAGACAAACGTCCACCTCGACGTGGCCCCCACCCGGCACGTCGATGTGGCCGTGGGCGGCGAGAACGTCCATTTCCCCAGTGTGCCCCCGAGGCTGCCGGCGCGGACCCGCGGAACCGGGGGACGTACGAATCCGGGGCGTCTGCCCGGCGCCTTCGGCGGGCATCCGCGGGGTGTTCGCGGCCGACCCGAGCGGAGTATCGCTCCGGGTGACGGGGGTAGGCGTATGGGTGTGCCGGCTGCTCCGGTGGCCGGTGCCCGCGCGATCCGGTGTCGGTCCATCCTCCCGGTCCGACGAACGGACCGCGTGTGCGGAGGAAGCGTCGGCGGTCGGCGGAAACGGGAGCTTCACGCCGACCTCCGACCTCCGGCCCGGACCCGGCTCCGGTCCGCGCTCGATCCCGTTGCCGGCGCGCGGCGGTGGGTTGCTCCAGGGGAGTGAAAACGTCGGCTCCGTACCTGGCGGGGGAGGGGTCAGCGGCTGGGGGCGCGTCGCTCGCCAGGAACAGTACGGCGTCGGCACTTCGCGCGGGCGGCCGAAGCGGCCCATCAGGGTGCGATCAGCGACGGCCGTCGCCGCCCGGGCCGCCGCCGCATGGATTCATCCGATCCTGGACCGCGCCGCCGAGGCGGGCACCCTGCGACCCGGCACCGGCGTCAGCGGGGTGGGAGTCGGGTTCCGACGATCACGCCGAGGTCTGCCGCGAGGCGGAGTTGGGTGGCTCGGAGTTCGGGGTGTTCGAGCCAGTGCAGGCGGGAGTGGTCGACCGCGCCGTCGAAGTACGGCGGCCAGGTGGCGGTGGGGGTGAAGTCGTCGATCACGACCGTCCCGCCGGGGGTGAGCAGGTGAGCGGGATCCGCGGCGCCGTTGCCCTTGGCCTGGCCTCCGCCGTCGAGTACGAGCAGGTCGTAGGGGCCGCGGTCGGCGATGCGCCGCCAGTCGCCGGGGAGGACGTCGACGTGATCGCAGTCCCGGAAGACCTCCGCCGCGACGCGCGCTCGGTCCGGGTCGCGTTCGACGCTGACGAGCCGGGTTCCGGGGAGCGCGCCGGAGGCCAACCACGCCAGGCCGACGCCGTATCCGGTCCCGGTCTCGCCGATGCGGTGCGCGGCCCCGGCGGCCAACACCTGTAGCAGGCGGCCCTGTTCGGGTCTACAGGAGAACGCGAAGCCGTGCCGGCGCGCCGCCTCCACCGCCCGCCGGACCAGCGGGGGCAGGGCGTCGTCGTCCCGGTACGCGTCGGTTCCGGTGAGCGACATGACGCCATTATGAAGCCGCGCCCGGCACCGGCGGTCAGGGGTGGTCGGTGATGCGGTGCGCCAGCCAGGCCAGGGCGGGCGGCATGCGGTGTTCGACGGCGTGGTGGCCGCCCTCGAACAGCTCGAAGTGCACGATGTCGTCGGGGACTTCGATGTCGGTGAGCGCGTCGCGGAAGGCCAGTGCGCCCAGGTCGAGGAACCATTCGTCGCGGGTGCCGGCGTCGATCCGGATGCCGCGCTGCGAGCGGAGGGCGTCGGCGTGCGCGGGGGCCATGCGTACCGGGTCCCAGGCCAGCCAGCGCTGCCACTCGCTCTCGATCAGAGCCCCGGTGCGGGGATCGAAGGGGAGGGTGGGGGAGCCGTCGGGGCCGGGGGAGAAGCAGGCGGAGACGCCGAGGATCTCCAGGAGGTTCAGGTCTTCTTCCCTGGTGAACGCGACGCGCGAGCGGAAGTCGGCCCACCAGCGGAGGATCTCGCCGCCGTAGGGCCGTAGTTGGCGGGCCGCGGTGAGGAAGTGCGGGTGGTATTGGGCCTCGGACAGCGAGTCGCCGGAGTGGGTGGCGAAGGCGCCGAACAGGTCCGGGCGGAGCATCGAGGTGATCGCGGCGCCGAGTCCGCCGCTGGACTTGCCCGCGATGGCCCGGTGGTCGCGCTCGGGGAGGGTGCGGTAATGCGCGTCGACGTACGGCACGATCTCCTCGCACAGGTAGGAGTGGTAGCGACCGGTGCCGGGCGAGTCGATGAACTGGCTGCCGCCGTACGTGGTCCAGGCGTCCACGAAGACCAGCACCATTCCGGGTGCCTCGCCGCGGGCGAAGATCTCGTCGATCAGTTCGGGGACCGGCTTGCGAAAGGCCGTGCGGTTGCCCCAGACCGGGAGGGTGCCGGCGTAGCCGAGCAGCAGATACGTGACGGGGTAGCGGCGTTGGGGCGCGTCGTCGTAGTCGGGTGGGGTGTAGACCCACAGCGGGCGTCGGGTCGGGTCGCCGAGGGGATTGCCGCGCAGCAGCACACTGTCCACGACGTGTTCGTCGATGCGGCCGGCGAGGGTGAAGGTCGACATGGATTCGGACAGTACTACGATTTCAAAATATCCGAAGTCATAATTTTCGGAGGGTAGGGTGGACCCGTGACAGCACGGCATGCGGCGGCGGAATCGGCGCCGACACGAGACTCGATCGACCGGCACATCCTCCGTTGGGAGCGCGAAGTCCCGGGCCTGGAACCGGAACTGGAGGGCGCCGTCACCCGCATGCAGATGCTCGTGCGACACCTGCACGAGGAGAAGGAGGCCGCCCTGGCGCGGCATGGCCTGAAGTTGTGGGAGTACGAGATCCTGTGGCGCCTGCGCTCGGCGGGCGAGCCGTATCGGATGGCGCCCACCCGCCTGGCCCGGGGGCTCGGCGTGCATCCCGCGACCCTGACCAGCCGCCTCGACCGCCTGCAGTCGGCGGGCCTGATCACGCGTGAGCACACGGCGGAGGATCGCCGCAGCCTGCTCGTCGGCCTGACCTCCCGGGGCGCCGAGACGTGGGCGGCGGTGATCGACGACCAGCGGGCGGCCGAGGCCGGCCTGCTGGCACCCCTGACCGGGAAGCAGGTGGGCGACCTGGCCGCCCTCCTGAGGGTCGTGGCCCTTGCCGTCGAGGAGCACGGCCCGCCCCTCATGCCGGACCTCGACTGAATCGCCATCGAGCGGGGACGGCGGCCCGTATCCGGCACCGACGAAACCGGGGGCGGGCCTCGGCCGTACCGACCCGAAGGGGTGCACCGCGAGGGACCGCTATTCCGGTGCCTCGTCGCCCAGGCGGGTGACGCGGGTTCCACGCCACCGGGGCCGAGGAACGGGTGCGCGCCGACACCTCCTGGTCGGTCCGGCCCCCGGGCGACGAGCTCGGCCACCCCCGAGGCGCGTTCGGTCGGCACCGGCGTGCCCGCGCCCGTCCCGCGCCGGCCGTCGCGCGGCCGGTCGGCGGGCTGCCCGGGCCGGCCGGCTCTCCGGCCACGTCGCGCCGTGGACGCGGAACAGGGCGCGAACCAGGCTCTGAGCGGCAACCTGGGTCAGTCCGTCGTCGGGGCTCAGAGTTGTTGTCGGGCGCCGGGATGCGGGGTGGTCGGTGGGGATTCGGTGCCGTGTGCGGGAAGGGCGTCGTCGGTGGTCCAGGAGGCGAGGAGGCGGAGGCTTTCGTCGGCGGGGGAGCCTGGTTCGGCGGTGTAGACGGTGAGGATGAGGCCGGGCTCGGCGGCCATTTCGAGGCTCTGGTAGGCGAGGGTGAGGTCGCCCACGACGGGGTGGTGGAAACGTTTGTCGCCGGTGCCGTGGCGGCGGACGTCGTGGGAACCCCAGCGGGTGCGGAAGTCGTCGCTTCGGGTGGACAGTTCGCCGACCAGGTCGTGAAGGCTGCGGTCGTGCGGGTCGCGGCCGGCCTCGGTGCGCAGGATGGCGACGGTGGTGTCCGCCACGAGATCCCAGTCGCGGAAGAAGCGGCGCCCGGCCGGGTCGAGGAAGGTGAAGCGGGCGAGGTTGGGCCGGCGTTCGCCGCCGGCGTAGAGATGGGCGTAGAAGGCGCGGCCGAGCGCGTTGGCGGCGAGCAGGTCCATGCGGCCGTTGCGGACGAAGGCGAGGCCTCCGGTGACGGCGTCCAGGGTCCATCGCAGGCTCGGGTGCGGGGTCCACGACCGGGACGCGCGGCGCCGAGGCCGGGCGAGGGCGTCGGCGCCGGTGGCGGTGTGGGCCAGGTTGAGCAGATGCGCACGTTCCGCGTCGTCCAGTCGGAGCGCTCGTGCGACGGCGTCGAGGACGGCGGGTGAGACGCCGGCGAGGTTGCCGCGCTCCAGCTTGGCGTAGTACTCGACGCTGACGTCCGCGAGGGCGGCGACCTCGCTTCGGCGCAGACCCGACACCCGGCGCCGACCGCCGGCGGGGAGTCCGGCCTGCTCCGGGGTGATCCGGCCGCGCCGCGAGGTCAGGAACTCGCGGACTTCGTCATGGTTGTCCACCCCTCGACCGTACGTCCTCGCCGCGCGGTGAGGGATGTACTGCCGGTACACCCCACACCGGTGACTCCCTGCGGCGCGGGGGATCGGGTTGTCTTGAGGACGTGGCGCCTCCGGGGCGCGACGGGCCGTTTGCCGCTCACCGTGGCCGGCGCCGGCGGCGCATGCGGGTGATATCGGGGCGACACCGCGTGCGCGGCAGGTCCGTTCCCCCGGGCCGTCCTTCAATGACCGGCGGGTCGGTATCCGATCCGCGGTATATGACCAGTGAGGTTAGGAGCACTCCCCATGCGTGGTGTCGTGATGCATGCCCCCGGTGACGTCCGGGTGCAAGAGCGCGAGGACCCGACGATCGTCCGCCCGACCGATGCGGTGATCCGGATCGCGGCGACGTGCGTGTGCGGGTCGGACCTGTGGCCGTATCGCGGGATCGAGGCCGTCCACGGCCCGGCCCCGATGGGGCACGAGTACGCCGGCGTCGTCGAGGAGGTCGGCAGCGCGGTCACCTCGGTGCGGCCGGGCCAGTTCGTGGTGGGGTCGTTCTTCGCCTCGGACAACACCTGCGAGATCTGCCGCGCGGGCTACCAGTCCTCGTGCGTCCACCGCGAATCGCTCGGCGCGCTCGGCTCCCAGGCGGAGCGGCTGCGGGTGCCGCTGGCGGACGGCACCTTGGTGGCCACCCCCGGCATGCCCGACGACACGATGGTCCCGAGCCTGCTGGCGGCGTCCGACGTGCTCGGCACCGGCTGGTTCGGCGCGGTCGCCGCGCAGGCCGGCCCGGGCCGGACGGTCGCGGTGGTCGGCGACGGCGCGGTCGGGCTGATGGCGGTGCTCGCCGTGAAGCAGCTCGGCGCGGAGCGGATCATCGCGATGAGCCGCCATGAGCCCCGGCAGAAGCTCGCGATCGAGTACGGGGCGACCGACATCGTCACCGAACGCGGCGACGAAGGCATCGCGCGCATCCGGGAGTTGACGGACGGCCTCGGCGCGCACTCCGTGATCGAGGCGGTCGGCACCCAGGAGTCGATGACGCAGGCCATCGGCGCGACGCGGCCGGGCGGGCACGTCGGCTACGTCGGCGTCTCCCACGACGTGTCCCTGGACGGCCACCAACTGTTCTTCTCCCACGTACACCTGCACGGCGGCCCGGCCCCGGTACGGCAATACCTGCCGGAACTGATCGACCTGATCTGGAACGGCCGCATCGACCCCGGCAAGGTCTTCGACCTCACGCTCCCCCTCGATGAGGCCGCAGAGGCATACCGCGCCATGGACGAACGCCGCGCCATCAAGGCCCTCCTCCGCGTCTGACCGGCCCCGGGCCGAACCGGTGCACCCGGCCGCCGCCCTCGCGGTCGTGAGACGGGCTTCGTCCGGTGTGGGCCCCGGCGGCCTTGCCGAGGCGGCGTATTGACCGCGGGGGCGGCAGCTCCTAGGTTGTCAGACAAATTGGCTTGGTTGGTCTGATGAATACCAGGACGAGGACGGTGCACCCATGCGCAATCGATGGTCCGACGCGGACGCCGGCGACGGTCCCCTGGGGCAGTGCGCCTACGGTTCACGGCTGATCGGCCGCGAACCCACACTCGTGCTGCACGGCGGCGGCAACACCTCCGTCAAGGCCGAGATCGCCGATGTCACCGGCGCGCCGGTCGAAGTGCTCTACGTCAAGGGCAGCGGCCACGACCTGGCCTCGATCGGCCCCGAGGGGTTCGCCCCGCTGCGTCTGGCCCGGCTGCGCGAACTGCTCACCGTCAGCGCGCTCAGCGACGCCCAGATGGTCAACGAACTGCGCTGCGCGCTGCTCGACGCGTCCGCCCCCGACCCCTCCGTCGAGGCGCTGCTGCACGCGATGTTGCCGCACCGCGCGGTACAGCACAGCCACGCCGACGCGATCCTGACCCTGACCAACCTCGCCGACGGCGAGGCGGTGATCCGGGACGTGTTCGGCGACGACGTCGCGATCGTCCCGTACGTGATGCCCGGCTTCGACCTCGCCGTGCGCTGCGCCGAGGTGTGGCGCGACCAGGCACACGACGGGACCATCGGCCTCGTACTGCTCAACCACGGCCTGTTCACCTTCGGCGACGACACCCGCGAGGCGTACGAGCGCCACCTGGACCTGATCACCCGCGCCGAGCGCCGACTGGCCGAGCACGCCGACGCCGCACCCGCCCCCGCCCCCGTGCCGACCCGCCCGACGAGCGCCGAACTCGCCCTGCTGCGCCGGGAGATCAGCCAGGCCGCGGGCCGGCCGATGATCGTCGCCCGGCACGCCGACGAGGACACGGCGAGGTTCGTCGCGCGGGCCGACCTGGCCGAGGTCGCGTCCAGGGGCCCGGCGACCCCCGACCACGTCATCCGTACCAAGCGGGTGCCGCTGGTGGGCCGCGACGTGGCTGGCTACGCCGACCGCTACCGGGAGTACTTCGAACGCCATCACCGGCGTCGCGGCACCGAGTTGAAGCCGCTGGACCCGGCGCCGAGGATCGTCCTGGACCCCGACCTGGGCATGCTCACGGTCGGCGGCAGCGCCAAGGACACCGACGTGGCCCGCGACATCTACCGGCACACGATGGACGTGATCACCGTCGGCGAACGCCTCGGCGGCTACCGGCCCGCGTCCGAGGAGCACATCTTCGACCTCGAATACTGGGACCTGGAGCAGGCCAAGCTGCGCCGGGCCGGGGCGCCGCAGGCGTTCGCCGGCGAGGTCGCGCTGGTCACCGGGGCCGCGTCGGGCATCGGCAGGGCGTGCGCGCAGGCGCTGGCGGCGGCCGGTGCGAGCGTCGTCGGCTGGGACCTCGACGCCGGCGTCACGCAGACCCTGCCGGGTGCCGGATACCTCGGTCAGGTCGTGGACGTCACCGACCGCGCCGCCGTGGAAAGCGCGCTGCGGGCCGCCGTCGAGCGGTTCGGCGGCCTCGACATGGTGGTCGCGAGCGCGGGCGTGTTCAAGGCGGGCGCGCCGATCTCCGCGCTGGACGCCGACGCGTGGCGCACCTCGATGGCGGTCAACGTGGACTCTGTCGCCCTACTGTTCCGCGAGGCCCACCCGCTGCTCGCGCTCGCGCCGCGCGGCGGCCGGGTGGTGGTGATCGCGTCCCGCAACGTGCCGGCGCCCGGGCCGGGCGCGGCGGCGTACTCGGCGTCCAAGGCGGCCGTCACGCAGTTGTCCAGGGTGGCCGCGCTGGAGTGGGCCGCCGACGGCATCAGGGTCAACGTGGTGCACCCGGACGCCGTCTTCGACACCGGCCTGTGGACCGACGAGATCCTGGCCAAGCGGGCCGCCGACTACGGCATGACGGTCGAGGAGTACAAGCGGCGCAACCTGCTGCGTACCGAGGTGAGCAGCGCCACCGTGGCGCAGGCGGTCACCCGGCTGTGCTCCGACGACTTCGCCGCGACCACGGGCGCGCAGATCCCCGTGGACGGGGGCAGCGAACGCGTCGTGTGAGTGCCCGCCGTGCCCACGAACGGGCACGGTAGGGGAGTTGGGCGGGTACGCGCGGAACTGCGCGCGCGTACCCGCTCGTTCCCGTGCGCCGGCGCGGTCGGGCCCCGCGAGGCCGTGCGCTCGTGCACTCGCGGGTTCGCCCTGGACGCCGTGCGGTCGGGGCGCCGTGGCGGCGCGGTCAGGCCGTGCGTACCAGCTGGAACTCGTAGGAACCCTCGACGAAATACGTCTTGCAGTACGCGAGCAGGCGGTGGTCGTCGTCGTAGTGCAACTGGTCGAGCAGCACGAACAGGCGGTGTTTGGCCGCGTCCGGACCCCACGCGATGTGCGCCGACGAGACCGCGTGCACCTTCGCGAGGCCGAGCGTCGGATGGATGCCCAACTCCGTTTCGAAATAGGCGAACAACGACCCGCTCAGCTCCTCCGGATCGAACGCGGCCGGCAGCAGGCCGCGCGGGATCACGTCGTAGGAGTACGCGACCACGTCGCCGTCGGCGGTCACCCGGCGGCGCAGTTCCAGCGCCTCGGTGTCGGACGGAACACCCATACGTTCCGCCTCGTCGGGCAGCACCTGGCGCAGCGTGCGCCGCCCGTACTCGTGCCCGGGTTCCTTGCCGCTGCGCCGGATCGACTCGGTGATCGAGCCCATGCGTTCCAGGCCGTCGCGCACCGCGGGGCGGGTGCGCACGAACGTACCCGCGCCCTGCTGGGTGCGGATCAGGCCGAGCACGTCGAGTTCCTTGAGCGCGGTGCGCACCGTGGCCCGCGAGACCCCGAACCGCCTGCACAGGTCGGCCTCGGTCGGCAACCGTGCCCCCGCGGGATGGACGCCGTCGCGGATCTCGATCTTGAGTTCCCGAACGATGTCGTCGGCCAGCGGCCGCCGTGTCTGGGTCGCCATGTCGGACATCTTGACACGCTTCGAATTGTCTGACAACTTCGGCGCACTCGGATCATGAGGACGACCCCCGGAGGCATCGACGGGTCGTCCCACGAAGAGACGGAGACGCGGCGGATGCGCACGATCGACTGGATTCCCGCCGACGACGCCGAGCGGGAACCCGGCAGGGGATTCATCAGGCTGGTCGACCAAACCCTGCTGCCCGACAGCCTCGTCGAACTCGACATCCACGACCTCGACGTCCTGGTGGACGCGATCCAACGACTGGCGGTACGCGGAGCCCCCGCGCTCGGCGTGGCCGGCGCCCTGGGCGTCGCGCTCGCCGCGCAGAACCTGCCGGCCGACCGGGCCCGGCAGGCCATCGCCGAACTGCGCGAGGCCCGGCCCACGGCGGTCAACCTCGCCTACGGCGTGGACACCGCGCTCGCCGCCCTGGAGCAGGGCGGCCCGCTCGCCGCCCTGGACGCCGCGCTGCGGGTACGGGATGCGGACATCGCGGCCTGCGTCGCGATGGCCGAACGGGGTACCGACGCGCTGGCGCGGCTGGTTCCGGACCGGGCCGCGCTGACCGTACTGACCATCTGCAACACCGGCGCGCTCGCCGCCGTCGAGCACGGCACGGCGCTCGGCGTGGTGGCGAAGCTGCACCGCGACGGCCGACTGGTGCGCGCCATCGCGTGCGAGACGCGGCCGCTGCTCCAGGGTGCGCGGCTGACCGCGTGGGAACTGGGCCGCATGGGCGCGCCGTACGACGTGATCGTGGACTCGGCCGCGGCGATCACGCTGGCCCGAGGCGGCATCGACGCGGTGCTGGTGGGGGCCGACCGGATCGCCGCCAACGGCGACACGGCGAACAAGATCGGCACGTTCGCGGTGGCGTTGGCCGCAGCTCGGGCCGGGGTGCCGTTCCTCGTGGTCGCGCCCGAGACCACGATCGACCGGGACACCCCGAACGGCGACGCGATCGAGATCGAGGATCGCGGCGGCGCCGAGGTCCGCTTCTTCCACGGTGTACGGGTCACCCCGCCCGACGCCACCGCCCTCAATCCCGCCTTCGACGTGACACCCGCCGACCTGATCACGGCGATCGTCACCGACACGCGCGTCATCGACGTCGCGGCGGGCGACACGCCCGCCGGCGACACCCGTGCCTGACACCCCCGCGGCCCGGCCGGTCGCGGCCGAGACCACCGAGTGAGGAGAACACCATGAGATCCAAGGCCATTCGCGTGATCGGGGCCGCCGCCGTCGGAATGTCCCTGCTCGCCGCCTGCTCCCAGAGCACCGACGACAACAAGGCGCAGCCCGGCGCGTCCGGCGCCGCCGGCGGCGCCGGCAACTGCGCGACGCAGCGCACCGTCGACAACGCGCGCAAACTGCCCGAGGCCAAGCCCGCCGCACTCAAGGGCGACTTCAAGGTGGCGCTCGTCCGCCAATCCGGCGTCGGCGACTACTTCGAACAGTGGGGCGACGGCGCGACCAAGCAGATCAAGGCCGCCGGCGGCAGCGTCACCGTCTACGACGCGCGGGGCAACAACGCGACCCAGGTCAGCCAACTCGACCAGGCCATCAACGCCAAGCCCGACGTGATCATCGTGGACCACGGCCTCGCCGACTCGGTCAACCCCAAGATCGACGACGCGATCGCCAAGGGCATCCCGGTCGTCGTCTACGACGTGGCGATCTCCAACTGCAAGGCCACCTACATCTCGCAGGACGACGCCTCGATCGCCGACAAGATCCTCGGCTACATGAAGCAGGACAACCCCTCGGGCGGCAAGCTCGCCTACGTCAACGTGTCCGGCATCGCGCCGCTCGACTCCCGCGACAAGGTGTACCAGCAGTTCCTCAAGGACAACCCGACGTTCACCCAGAAGGCGCGCTTCGGCAAGTACACCGAGTCGGTGGCCGCCGACACCGCGACCGAGGGCACCGCGGCGCTGTCCGCCGCCCCGGACACCACACTCGCGTTCGCCGCCTACGACGAACTCGCCAAGGGCACGCTGATCGCGCTGCGCCAGAACGGCATGACGAACAAGGTGAAGGTCTACGGCGTGGACGTCTCCACCGCCGACATCCAGCTGATGACCGAGGCCGGCAGCCCGTGGCGGGCCACCGCCGCCACCGACCCGGCGAACGTGGGCGCGGTCGTGGCCCGGGCCTCGATCGCGGCGGCCGGGAAGGTCGACCTGCCGCAGAAGATGACCATCCCCGCGACGCTGATCACCCAGGACACGCTCAAGGCGAACGGCGTGACGAACATGGACACGCTGCGCAAGGCGCTGCCCGAACTGGCCACCCCGGACGTGCTCGGGGCGCCGTGGATCACCCCGATCCGGCCGGGCGCCTGACCCACTCTCGGTCGAAAACCGGAAAGGAGGCCCCGTGCAGCCCCGACAAGACGACCGACGCGAAGACCGCGACCGCCGAGACCGCCACCGGGACACCGTGCTCGAAGTGCGGGACATCTCGAAGAGCTATGGCCCGAACCGGGTGCTGCGCGGGGTCGGCCTCCGCATCGGCGCGGGTGACATCTACGGCCTGATGGGCGCCAACGGCGCGGGCAAGTCCACGCTCATCAAGATTCTCTCGGGCGCGGAATCCCCGGACGGCGGCGAGATCCTGCGCGACGGCGAGGTCGTGGTCTTCCCCGACCCGCTCGCCGCCCAGCGCAGCGGCATCGGCACCGTGCACCAGAACCCCAACGACGGGGTGATCCTCGACATGACCGTCGCGGAGAACCTGGCCTTGGACCGGCTCGGCGACCGATCCTCGCCCATCCTGTTCAGCCGGCGCCGGACCGAGGCCCAGGCCGTCGAGGTCGCGGCCACCCTGGGTCTGCGCTTCGACCGGCAGACGTTGCGCTCGCCGGTGCGCGACGTGGGCGTCTCCGAGCGGCAACTTCTGGTCCTGGCCCGGGCGTTGTCCCGCAAACCCAGGCTGCTGATCCTGGACGAGCCCACCTCGGCGTTGTCCGCGGAGGAGAGCGCGCGCCTGTTCGACCTGGTGCGCGCGCTCGCCGCGGACGGCATGACCGTCCTGTTCGTCACCCACAAACTCGCCGAGATCGACCAACTGTGCGACCGCGTCGGCGTCCTGCGCGACGGGGCCATGCAGGGCGAGTTCGAGCCCATACCCGGGCGGGGGTTCGACTGGACGACCGTACTGACCGCCCTGTTCGACCGCACCCCCGCCGAGTCCGAGCGTGCCGAACTCCCGCCGGGAGAACCGGTATTGGCGCTCGAAGGGGTCCGCCTGCACGAGGACGACCCGCACCCCCTCGACCTCGAACTGCACCGCGGCCATGTCACCGTGCTGCTCGGTCTGCTCGGCAGCGGCAAGACCGAACTGCTCGAATGGATCTTCGGCGCCACGTCGATCGGCGCGGGCCGGCGAACCCTCGACGGTCGCCCCTTCGACCCCGGGTATCCCGGCGCCGCGATCAAACGCGGCGTCTACCTCGTCCCCGAATCCCGCCACGAACAGGCGATCATCCCCGGCTGGCCGATCCGCTCCCAACTCACCCTGCCCTTCGTGAGCACCTTCACCCGGGGCACCCTGATGCGCATCGGCGCCGAACGCCGGGCCACCGCGACGATGATGCACGACCTGGGTGTGGTGGCCGCCGGACCCGACGCGCCGATCGAGACCCTGTCCGGCGGAAACCAGCAGAAGGTCGTCATCGGCCGCTGGCTGCTCGGCGAACCGCGAGTACTGCTGCTCGACGAACCGTTCCGCGGCGTCGACATCAACGCCCGACACGACATCGGCGCCACCGTGCGCGAACTCGCCGCCACCGCCGCGGTCCTGGTCGCCACCTCCGACGTGGACGAGGCCCTCGAGGTCGGCGACCGCATCGTGGTGCTCGACCGCGGCCGGATCACCGCCGACCTCGCCCTGAGCGACGCCGGCCGCGAACGCCTCATCGCGGCGATGAGCGTACGCCGTACCCCGTCACCACCGCCCTCGGAGGCAGCGCCGAGCGCAGCCGGAAAGGAAAGCCACGCATGAATCTGCGCGACTCGACATCGACCGCGCGGCGGACCCCACTTCCGGCCGCGTTCCCGGCCGCGCTCGGCGACTTCGTGGTCCGCTACGGGATCATCCTCGTGGGCGTCACCCTCTACATCGCGTTCTCCGCCACCACGACGGGCTTCGGCACCTGGGACAACACGGTGTCGATCCTGCAGATCCAGGCGGTCGCGGCGATCGCCGCGCTCGGGATGACGCTGACCGCCATCGTCGGCGACCTCGACCTGTCGGTCGGCGCGGTCACCGGCCTGTCGGTCACGGTGGCCGCCGAGGCGATGATCCACTACGAACTCACCGGCCCGAGCGCGATCGCCATCTGCCTCCTGGTCGGCCTGCTCGTCGGATGTGTCAACGCCACCCTCATCGTGTTCCTGAACATCCCGCCGCTGCTCGCCACCCTCGGCACCATGTTCACCATCCAGGGCCTCAAACGCTGGCTCGTCGACGGCCAGACCCTGACCACCGGCATGAAGCTCGGCGACGGCACCGTGGTCAAGGGCAGGTTCACCGACGACTTCACCGCCATCGACGGCGACAAGCTGTTCGGCATCCCCTACTCCGTCTACCTCTTCCTCGTCATCGCCCTGCTGTTGTGGGTCTTCCTGCAACGCACCCGCCACGGACGGGTGTTCTACGCCGTCGGCGGCAACGAGGAGGCCGCGCGCCTGGCCGGCACCCGGGTCAAGCGCTACAAGTTCGCCGCCTACGCCATCTCGGGTGTACTCGCCGCGACCGCCGGCATCATCCTCGCCTCGCGCCTGCGACAGGGCGACGTCACCGCGGGCGACTCCTCGCTGCTGGACGCGGTCGCCATGACCCTGGTCGGCTACGCGGTCCTGGGCGCCAAGAAGCCCAACGCGCTCGGCACGTTCGTCGGCGCGGTGTTCATCGGGCTGATCCTCCAGGGCCTGACCATGCGCGGACTGCCCTACTACACGCAGGACCTGATCAAGGGGCTCGTGCTCATCTTCGCCCTGTTGATGTCCTTCTCGCTGCGCCGCGGCCGGCGCCGCCGGGCCGCCGCGGCGACACCCGGCTCCGACTCTCGGGTCGGAGCCGACCCCGAAGTCCCCACCACCGCACCGGCGATCGCGGAGCGCACCCATGGCTGACCGGATCCTGACCTCCGCCGAGGTCCCCGCCTACATCGCCGAACGCGCCACGCTGCGCGACCTGATCGACCCGACGACGCTCACCGTCGCCGAGGTCGGCGACGGCAACCTCAACCTCGTCTTCGTCTGCGCCGACGCCGCGGGCCGACGGCTGGTGCTCAAGCAGGCGCTGCCGTATGTACGCCTCGTCGGCCCGGAATGGCCGATGACCGAACAGCGCGCGGTGCGGGAGGCGTCCGCCCTGCGGATCCACGGCGCACTGTCCGAACATGTCTGCGGTCTCCTCGACTTCGACCCCGACGGGTTTGTGCTCGCGCTCGAAGACCTGTCCGACCACGAGGTGTTCCGCACCCGGCTCAATGCCGGCGGAGCACACGAGGGCGTCGCCGAACGACTCGCCGAATACCTCGCCGACGTCGCGTTCGGCACCTCGGTCGGCAGCCTCACCGAGGCCGAGTTCCGTGCCCGTGCCGCCGCCGCGATCAATCCGGAACTGTGCGAGATCACCGAGGATCTCGTGTTCACCGAGCCCTTCCTGGGCGCCGAACGCAACTCGGTACGCCCGGCGCTCGACGCGCTCTACGCCGAACTGCGGGCGGACCGGGCGTGGTCGGCCGCCGCGATGGCGATGAAACACACGTTCCTCACCACGCAGGAAACCCTGCTGCACGGCGACCTGCACACCGGCAGCGTCTTCGTTCGCGGCAACACGCGGGACGGCGACCTGTCGGTGCGGGCGTTCGACCCCGAGTTCGCGTGTTACGGGCCGATCGGGTTCGACCTCGGCATGTTGTGGGCCAACCTGCTTTTCGCGGGCACCCGGGCCGCTGCGCTGGGCGAACAGGAGCGTGCCGAGGCCCTGTTCGGGACACTCACGACGAGCTGGGACGCGTTCACGGCACGGCTGCGCGGACACTGGCCGGGGCGGCGCGCGCCGGAGCGCTACCCGGACGCCTACCTCGACGGGCGGCTGCCGGCCATCCTCGCCGACGCGTTCGGCTTCGCGGGCTGCGAGGCGGCGCGGCGTACCGTGGGGCTGGCCAAGGTGAGCGACCTGGAGACGCTGGACGACGATCGGTACGCAGTCGTCGGCGCCGCGATGTTGCGGCTGTCCCGAACCCTGCTCGTGGACCGGGCCACGCTGACCCCGGCGCGTGTCGCCGAGGCCGCGTCCGCGCTGTCGGGCGGCGAGGGACGCGCGCCCCGATGACGGCGGAGCACATCCTCGCGGCCCTGGTCGACGCCGGCCGGCAGTGCGTGGACAGCGGCCTCGTCCTGGCGAGCGGCGGCAACCTGTCCGCCCGGCTGCCCGGCACCGACACCTTCGCGGTGACGGCTGCCGGCAGTCGGCTGGACCGGCTGACCGAACGGGACTTCGCGATCGTGCGCCTCGACGGCGAGCCGCTCGCGGGCGGCGGGGGTTCGGCGGCACCGTCCAGCGAGTGGCGCCTGCACCAACACACCTACCTGGCCCGACCCGACGTCGAGGCGGTGGTGCACGTACACCCCGAATACGCGGTGCTCGTCGACGCCTTGGGCGAGCGCATCCGCCAACTCACCCTCGATCACATCGCGTACGCCCCCGTGATCGAACGTGTGCCGTTCCACCCCAACGGCTCCCGCGAACTAGCCGAAGCCGCGGCGACCGCGACCCGCCACAGCGACTGCGTAATCCTGGCCCACCACGGCTGCTCCACGGTCGGCACATCCCCCCAGGACGCCCTACGCAAAGCCCAAAACCTGGAAAGCGCAGCCCGCTACACGTACCGCCTACTCACGTTGGGCAACCAAACCACCGAATTCCCCCAATCCGCCCGCACCTCGGCAACCCAACACCACTGACACCCACTTCTGGGGCCGGCCCCCGAAGTCTCCTGCAAAAGGTGGCTGAGCCGACGGCGGGAGATGAGGGCTGCTTGGTGTTCGGTTGTCGCGTAGTGGTCCGCGAGTTCGTGGGCGAAGTGCGTCGAGGGCCGCATCCGGTCCGCGCCGCCCGCGATCAGGAGCAGATCGGCCGTGGTCTTCTCCTCGGGTGGGTCAAGTGGGGGTGTGCCAGGGGCCGATGCCCAGGCGGGCTGTGGTGCCGAGGTCGATTCCGCCTGGGACCGGTATTTGTTGGCGGGCTTGGCCGGGGAGTGGCTCGACGTCGAGGTGGAGGGCGTTTTGACTGGAACCTGCCGTGACGGTGTTGCGCCAGACGACCACGGAGACCGCCTGCTCGCCGGGGTGCAGCGTTACTGATCGGGGCTTGGCCTGGAGGCTTTCCATGGTGGTGATCGACGCTGCCCCCGGGTCGATGTCGACGCTGAGCCCGGCTCGGTGGGCGTCCAGGACCCGGAGGCTCGGGTATCCGGTCACGGTACGGGGTGCGTTGCCGCAGTTGGCCATCGTCAGGGTCATTGCCCTCAGTCCCATCGCCGCCTCGGGCTCCTCGGCCGTGAGCCGCACTCCGGATTCGGGACAATCGGCGGGCGGGGTCGGCGTGGTCGGCTTCGTCGGTGTGCTCCGGGCCGTCGGCACGGAGGTCGATCCGCCTCCGCCGGCCTGCGTGGTCGACGCCGACCTGTTGCCGCATCCGCTCATACCCATCACGACCGCCGACACGAGCAGGCCGTAACTCCATGCTCGCCACGCTGTGATCATCCGGTGATCATCCCATATTCCGCTGCCTCACCGCCCTGTTCGACCGCGGTGGTCATGCCGACGGTTCACACTCGCGCACACCGTTGCGATGCGCTGTAGCGGGCAATACAGTGTATCGGCATGAGACATCGCATCGCCGTAGTCGGGAGCGGCCCCGCCGGCCTTACCTTCGCCCGCGTCCTGCACCGCCATGGACATCCCGTCACCATCCTCGAACGTGATCCCGCCCCCGACGCGCGCCCCCCGGGCGGCACGCTGGACCTGCGTGAGGGGATGGGCCAACTCGCGCTGGACAGGGCAGGGTTGGCGGCGGAGTTTCGGGCGCTGTCTCGTCCCGAGGGGCAGGCCATGCGCATCCTGGACCCGGACGGGGCCGTCCTGCGCGACTGGCGACCCCGTCCGGACGACCGGGCCAATCCCGAAATCGACCGCGGGCAACTCCGCGACCTGCTGCTCGGCCCTCTCGACGTCCGGTGGGGGAGCGGCGTGACCGAGGTGGTGCCGGGGACCCGGGACGGCGTACTGGTCCACTTCGCGGACGGGCGTCAGGAGACGTTCGACCTCGTGATCGGCGCGGACGGTGCCTGGTCCCGGGTCCGCCCGGCGGTCTCGTCGGTGATGCCGCACTACACCGGCGTCACCATGGTCGAGACCTCCCTCGACGACGTCGACACCCGCTACCCCGACCTGGCGCGGATGATCGGCGACGGCTCCATGGCCGTGTACGGCGTGAACCGAGGTCTTGTCGCCCAACGCAACAGCGGCGGCCACGTCAAGGTGTACGCCCAGTTCCGCGCGCCGCTGGATCGGCACACGAGCCAGGAACCGGCCGACGTCGAGGCCGTGCGATCAAGCCTGTTGGCCCTGTTCGACGGCTGGGCCCCTTCCGTACTCGACCTTCTCCGCCACGGCACCGATTTCGTCCACCGCCCGCTCCACGTGCTGCCCGAGTCGCACACCTGGACCCACGTCGGCGGGGTGACGCTCCTGGGCGACGCCGCACATCTGATGCCGCCATTGGGGGCGGGCGCGAACCTCGCGATGCTGGACGGCGCCGAACTCGCCGAGTCCATCGCCACCGGCTCCGGGGATCCGGACGAGGCCGTGCGCACCTTCGAGGAGCGGATGTGGGTACGGGCCGCCAGGTGGGCGAAGATCACGACGGCCGGTCTGGACCGCCTCGTGAGCCCGAACCCCGCCGACGCCGTCGCCCTGTTCGACGAGGTCCAGTCGTCCTGACCGACATCGCCGGCCCGGCGGATCAGGAACGGCCCGGCACCGGCTGTGCGGCGCCGTAGGCCGCGGCCATGGGGGAGTTCGCGTTGGTCACGAAGCTCCTGATGCCCGCCAGGTAGGCGTCGCGGTCGACCAGTCCGTCGCCGTCGGTGTCGAGGGCGTCGAATGCCGCGGCGGCGTCGGTTTCGGCGTTGCCCCCGGCCGTACGCAGGCGGATGAACTCGGCGCGGTCAAGGCGTCCGTCGGCGTCGGCGTCGGCGATGTCGAACAGGGAGCCCAGCGCGGGTCGGCAGGAGCGTTCGAACGCGTCGTGCCCGACCCACGTGCGGTATTCCTCGAATGTGACGCGTCCGTCGCGGTCGGCGTCCATGTCCTGGAAGACCGCCTCGTGAGCGGTCCGCGACGCCGCCACGACCGGATGGTCGGCGTCGCGGCCGACGGCGGAGGCCACGCGGTCCACCCGGGAAAGGTATTCCTCGTGCGTGATGGCGCCGTCGCCGTCGACGTCCAACATGGCGAAGATGCGGTGCTGCGGTGAGTCGGACACTGCGTTTCCTCCAGGGTGCTCCGCGGTTTTGCAACCGCAAGATACCCTGAAGGTGCCAAAATGCTCATATGCAGAATAAGTAATATATAGGGCTTAATGCCCCTGGGTGGGATCGGTGTGAGACTGGGCGAGGAAGGGGTGGTCGTCGTGTCGGACACACCGCGCGTGTTCTCCGTTCCCGACGACGCCGTCGACGAGAATCGCCTGGAAAAGCTGCTCGTCGAGGCGCAGACCGCACTGCCGGTCGAGCTGCCCGCGCTGGCGAATCGGTGTGCCGACCTCCTCGGCCTGGACACCGCGTCGATCTACCTCGCCGACCTGCAGCAGCGTCTGCTCGTGCCACTCGACGAGGCCGCGGAGTCCTTGCGGGTGGACGGCACTTCGGCCGGATGGGCGTACCGCACGGTCTCCCCCCGGGTGGCCGAGGTCGACAACGGCCTGATCCTTTGGATGCCCCTGGTCGACGGCGCGGAGCGGCTGGGCGTACTGGCAGTACGGACCGCCGCGCTCGACGCGGTGCGCATGCGCCGCAGCCGGATGCTGGCCCATCTGCTCGCCATGCTGATCACCTCCAAGCGGGCCTACAGCGACTGGCTCGCCGCCCGTACCCGCACCCAGTCCATGGGCGCGCCCGCCGAGATGTTGCGGGCCTTCCTGCCCCCGCGCACGATCGGCAGCAGGCGCTGCGTGTCGACCGCGGTCCTGGAACCGGCGTACGACATCGCGGGCGACGCCTTCGACCATTCGGTGGTCAAGAACATCCTGCACACCATGATCCTGGACGCCATGGGTCACGATCTGACCGCCGGACTGACCTCGTCGGTCGCCATGGCGGCGGCGCGCAACGCCCGCCGAAACGGGGCCGAGCTGCCCGACATCGTCGGCTCCGTCGACCGGGCGCTCGCCCAATGGTTGCCCGACCACTTCTGCACCGGCGTGCTGTGTCGGCTCGACGCGGAGACCGGAGTGCTGCACTGGGTCAATTGTGGTCATCCTCCGCCGCTGCTGATCCGTGCCGAGCGGGTGCTCCCCGGGGCGCTGGACCGGCCCCCGCAACCGCCGATCGGCCTGGCCGGTTCGCTCGCCCCGGCGGCCCGGCAGGTGCACGAGGCGACCTTGGAACCGGGCGATTGTGTCCTGCTCTACACCGACGGCGTCGTGGAGGCCCGCGACGCGAACGGCGCGGAGTTCGGCCTCGACCGGTTCACCGACTTCATCATCAGCTCCTCCTCCGCGGGGCAGCGCCCGGAAGAGGTGTTGCGGCTGCTCATCCACGCCATCCTCGACTACCAGAGCAACCCGCTGCGCGACGACGCGACCATCCTGCTCTTCGAATGGAGTCCGCAGCCCCGGTGACGCGAAACGGCACGCCGGCGGCCACGACCGCGACCGGATCAGGGTCCCCCCGTCCCGCACGTGCGTCGGTAGGACCGCCCCGGGACCAGCTGCCGCCATTCCTCCCGGGTCAGGTCGCGGGCGAGCGTGGTGCACAGGTCGGTCGCCGTGCGGGTGGGGTCGGTGTCCCACAGGCGGACGACGCGGTCGTCGCCGCCGCTGGCCAAGGTGTGACCGTCGGGCCCGAAGGCCACGGTGCGGACCTGTCCGGTGTGACCCGTCAGGGTGGCCAGACGGGTGTGGTCGGCGACGTCCCAGATCATCACGGACGTGTCCGCGTTGGCCGTGGCCAGGACGCGGCCGTCGGGACTGAAGGTCAGCGAGATCGTGGCGCCGGCGGTGTTCAGGAGCGTGGCCCGCCGGGCCTGTCGGGCAGGGTCCCACAGCTGCACGGTCTGATCGATGCCGGCGGTGGCCAGCGTGCGGCCGTCGGGGCTGAAGGCCACCGCGCGCACCTGCCCGGTGTGTTCGGTGAGCACGGCCGTACGGACCCACCGGGTCGTATCCCACAGGGTGACGCGCCCGTCGTAGTTGGCCGTGGCCAGGGTGTGGCCGTCGGGGCTGAACGCGATCGCGTTGACGCCGCTGCCCTCCGTGCCGGTGTCCACGACGAGTCGGGTCAGGGGCGTGTGCCGCACGGCGTCCCGGACGATGACCGTCTTGTCGACGCTCGCGGTGGCGATCGTGCGGCCGTCCGGGCTGAAGGCCACGTCCGTCACCCGTTCGTCGTGGCCGATCAGCCGCACCGGCGGGGCGCCGCCCGCGAGGTCGAAGAGCGTGAGGACCTGTTCGTTGGGGTCGGGTGGTTGGGCGGGGCCGTTGGTGCTGTCCGGGGACACGCCCGCCACGGTGGCCAGGGTCCGGCCGTCGGGACTGAAGGCGACGCCCCGGATCGCGCTCGTCCCGGGGGCGAGTGCGCGGGGGCGGGAGCCGCGAGCGAGGTCCCACAGCAGTGTGGCCCGATCGGTGCCGCTCGTGGCCAGGGTGCGTCCGTCCGGGCTGAACGCGATGTCGTTGACCCGGTCCGAGTGGCCGTCGAGCGGACGCCTGGTGGGATCCCACAGGGAAACCGTGCCGCTTTCGCCCGCCGCGGCCAACCGGTCGCCACGCGGATGGAACGCGATCCCGTAGATGTTGGAGCCGTGCCCGACGAAGGTGGCCCCGAGGCTGTGCCGCGCCGTGTCCCACAGTTTGATCATGTGGTCCTGGCCGGCGCTCGCGAGCGTACGGCCGTCGGGGCTGAAGGCCACCGCCCTGACCTCCGCGTCGTGGCCGCGCAGGACGGCCACACTCGTGCCGCGGGCGATGTCCCACAGCTGCGCGGTGCGATCCTGGCTGCCGGTGGCCAGCAGCGTTCCGTCGGGGCTGAACACCACGGAGTCGACCGAGGCGGTATGGCCGGTCAACACGGTCAGCGGGGCGCCGTCCTCCGCGCGCCACAGCCGAGCCGTGCGGTCCGCGCCGGACGTGGCGATCGTGCGGCCGTCCGGGCTGAACTCCACCGCCCACACCCGGCTGGCGTGCCCGGTCAGCGTCAGCCGGCGCCGCCCGCTCTCCACGTCCCACACCGCGGTGGTGCCGTTGTCCCCGGCAGCCGCCACGGTGCGGCTGTCGGCGCCGAACGCGACGCCCTTGATCGAGGCCCCGTAGCCGGTCATGGTCGCGCGCGGCCTGCGCTGCGCCACATCCCACACCACCACCCGGCCGTCGTCCCCACCCGTGGCCATCGATTGCCCGTCCCGGCTGAAGGCCACCGCCCGCAACCAGCCCGGATGATCGGTCAGCGTCGCCAGGCGCACGCGGCGGACCGAATCCCACAGCACGACCTTCCCGTCCCGCCCGACACTGGCCAGGGTGCCGTCCGGGCTGTACGCGACCTCCGGCACCGCGTCGACGTGACCGGTCAACTCGGCCTGGTAGAAGCGGCGCGTGGACATGCTCAGCAGCGCGCCGCGCGCCTCGGCGGTATGCGCGGTGCGATACGCCTCCACGCTCAGCAGCATCGCCGTCCCGGGCCGGGAATCCGCCAGGTTCAGCGCCTGGGCGGCCAACTGGCGCGACAGCGCGGTGTCCCGGGACCGAAGCGCACTGCGGCGCTGCTCCACCGCCACCCCGCCGACGACCGTCACCGCGACCAGCAGCAGCGCCAAGCCCGCCGCGAGATAGCGCAGACGACGGGTGCGCCGGGCGGCCACGATGCGCTCGCGGTCCTCGGCGGCGATGCTCGCGGCCAGGAAGTCCCCTTCCAGCTCGGTCAGTTCGTCGCGATGCCGATCCCGCTCGGTCCACTCCCGAGCCACCGCCAGCCGGGTTCCCCGGTACAGCGTGCCCGGGTCGCGCGCGAAGTCGGCCCAGACGCCGGCCGCCTCCGTCAGTCGTCGGTGAGTGAGGATTCCCTCGCGGTCCTCGTCGATCCAGGCCCGCAGCCGGGGCCAGGCGGTGATCAGCGCCTCGTGGACAAGCTCGACGTTCTCCCCGTCGAGGGTGACCAGACGGGCCCGCACGAGCTGTTCGAGGATCGACGCGATGCCCTGCGCCGGCTCGGTCCCCGGCGCGGCCGCGCCCGTGCCGACGGCCTCCAACTCGGCCCGGGCGGCCGGGCGGCGAGTGTCCTGCGCTCCCTCGCCCGGTGTGATCAGCCGCAGCAACACCCGGCGGACCGACACGAGTTCCTCGGCCGAGAGCCGGGAGCACACCTGCTCCGCCGTGGCCGCGATCGCGCCGTGGACGCCACCCGCCGCCTCGTACGCCTCCACCGACAGGGTTCGGGCGCGACGCCTGCGCCAGATCTCCCGCATCACGTGCGACAGCAGCGGCAGTCCGCCCGGCTCGCCCTGCACCTCCTCCACCAGCCGTGCGGTCAGGGCCCGTTCGACGATCAGGCCGTGGGCCTGGGCGGGCCCGACGATGGCCTGACGCAACTCGGCGGGTGTCATGGGGCCCACCAGGAGGGTGGTTTCGCGCAACGCCTCGGCGAGTTTCCGGTGTTCGGCGCAGCGGCCGTAGAAGTCGGCGCGCACCGCGATGACGACGCGCACCCCGCCCTGGGGCCGGCGCACGGCCGCGATCAGGCCGTTCAGGAACTCGGTGCGTTCGGCCCGGTACCGGCAGAGCGTGAAGATCTCCTCGAACTGGTCGACGATTACGACGATGTCACCGGCGTGCCCGTCGCCGTGGCCGTCCCCATCGTCCCCGTCGTCGCCCCGAGGGGCGAACGCACCGAGCACGTCGGCGGGATGCGCCCCGGGGGTACGGATGCGGATCTCGGCGGGACGCCCGAACGGGGCCGCGCCGCCCGGGTCGCCGTCGGATTGCCGCAGTCGGGGTATCAACCCCGCGCGCAGCAGCGAGGACTTGCCGCTGCCCGAAGCCCCGACGAGCGCGGCCAGCCGATGGGTGCGCACCAGGTCGAGAACGTCGTCGATCAGTCGATCCCGGCCGAAGAACTGCTCCGAGTCCTCGGTTTCGAATCGGGCGAGGCCCGGATAGGGCGACGGGACGTCGTCGAGCGGTCGGGAATCCTCGTCCGCCGCCTCCTGCCATCGCCGCGTCCACGTGTCCGGATCCCCGCCGCACGCGGCCGCATAGGCCAGTGCGACCTTCAGGGTCGGCAACTGCTCGCCGGCCGCCGCACGGGACAGCACCGTGACCGAAACACCGGTTTGCCGGGACATCTCGCGATACGTGGGACCGCCCGCGTCGGCCCGTAATCGACGGAGTTCGTGTGCGAAACGCTGCACCGGCCCGGCATCCGGGTCCAGTGGTTTCTCCGGCCGTCCCGCCACCGGTTCCCCTCCCATGAGCGTCGCCGAAGGCACGCCGAATCCCACACCACCCGGAACGGTACCCGCGTGCCGCCGGCCCCGACCAGTAGCGAATTCGGCCGGATGCCGAAGATCACCGCAGGAAATCCATTGATCCCGACGATTGTTTCGGGCGCCCGACCTGCCTGCGCAACAATGCCCCGCCCCGAAGGCTTGGAGGTGTCCCCGGCGGCACGACCACCGGACCGCGCCGGGGCACGGACTTGTTCGACGCGAACGGGGGATCATGGAAACGGTGTTCGACCAAGAGGCGTTACCCCGGGGCGGCAACCCGGCCGCGGAGCCACCCGCCCACGGAGCGCGCGTGTCGATCGTGACCCGGGGCATCGTCCGGATGTCCGCGATCTCCCACGGGTCACGGGCATGCCGGCGCACACCGGCGGCGATCCGGCGCTCGGACCCCGAGGTGTACCTGCTCGCCCTGCTCCGCCACGGCCGTCAGGGCGTCGAACAGGCGCACAACCAAGCCTCGTTGGGACCCGGCGACCTCGTCCTGGTGGACAGCTCCCGTCCCTTCGACGCCGGTGCCGAGGCCCCGGACACGGCGTCCGGGTCGGTGGTGCTGCAGATCCCGAAACGACTGCTGCCCGTGCCGGAGTCCAAGGTCGCGCGACTGTTGGCGACCCCCCTGTGCGGCACGCGCGGAGTCGGCCGGCTCCTGGCCCGGTTCATGACCGATGTGGCCGACGAGGCCGCGCTCTACACACCCGAGGACCACGCCCGGCTGGGCCACATCGCGCTCGACCTGGCCGCGGCCGTGGTGGCCCACCACACCGACGGCGAGGGTGCGTCGGCGGCAGGCTCCTCGCAGCACGTGCTGTTCCTGCGGATCACCGCGTTCGTCGACCGTCACCTGCACGTACCGGAACTGAGCCCCGCGGCGATCGCGGCGGCCCACCGGATCTCGACCCGCTACCTGCAACGGATCTTCCGGACGCACGGCACGTCGCCGAGCGCCTACGTCCGCCACCGGCGCCTGGACCGCTGCCGACGGGACCTGGCCGACCCCGCCATGGCCCACCTGCCCGTGCACGCCGTCGCCGCCCGCTGGGGGTTCACCCGGCCCGCCGAGTTCAACCGGGCCTTCCGCACCGCCACGGGCATGCCCCCCGGCGCGTACCGCGCCGCCGCCGGGAGCAACGCCGAGGACGTCCCCACGATCGGCACGCGGCCGCGTCCGCCGACGCCCGTCGGCCCGCCGGGCTCGGGGTTTCGGTGCGGTGGGTCGCCCGCGCGGCCCGCGGTCGCGACCTGGCAGCGCAGGCCCCGAACGGCGTAGGCCGGGCGCGCGGGCGGCCTACGCCGTTCGGGCGGGCCTACGCGTTCGGGCGGGCCTACGCGCTCGGGCGGCCCTCGAAGACATCCGGCGCCGTCGGCGGCACGTCGTCGAGAAACGCGGTCACCATCGGCCCCAACACCGCCGACTCCCCGAAGATGCCGACATGCGACGTCGCGGGCAGGATCACCAGGCGCGCGGCCGGAACCCCTTGCAGCATCCCCGAGCCCGCCGCCTCCTCGTCGCCGCCACCGCGCAGCCGGAACATGGCCAGTGCGTGTTCCGGCCGCACGGCATCCGCGTCCCCGGCGATGACCATCGTCTTCGCGGCGATCGAGCGCATCTGCGCGTCGGTGATGTGCTGGTCGTCGATGCCCAAAACCTTCATCTTGGCGACGTAGGCGTCGAACGCCGCGGCGTCCGGCGTATGTTCGCGAAATGCCCGCTCGACGGGCGTACCGGCAAACGCCGAGGCGCCGAGGCCCTCGATGGCCTTCGACACCGACGGGTACCAGCCGTCCCGGCGACAGGTGGCCGACAGCGAGACCAATTTCCCGACGAGCGCCGGGTGCCGGAGGGCCAGTTGCAGCGCGACCCCGCCGCCCTGCGAGTAGCCCAGCACATCCGCGCGCTTGACCTTCAGCGCCCGCAGCAACGCCCCGGCGTCGTCGGCGAATCGCTCGTACGACATCGCGCGCGAGATGTCCGGGGTGCGGCCGTGCCCCTGCTGGTCGAAGACGATCACGGTGCGCCGATCGGCGAAGGTCGACACCCACGGCGCCATCGTCTCGGTGCCCATGAACCCGCCGGGGATGAGCAACAACGGAGGCGTCGCCGACGTGCCGAGTTCGCCGTGCACTTCGTGATAGAGGCTCAGACCGTTGATCGGCAGCCGGCCGGCGTGTGCCGGCTTCATCGCCCTTCCCTGTCGGCATCCGGGTTCGGGCCGTACAGCCGGGCGACATCGGGCGAGCCGAGCCACTTGGAGTAGGTGGGCGACTTCGGCCAACCCTCGGGCGAATCCTGCCATTCCTCCTGCCGACCCCACGGCAGGATGTCGATCAACGGGAAGGTGTGGCTGAGTTGTTCGGTACCGCGACCGGCGGTGTGCCAGGTGCGGTAGACCGTGTCGCCGTCGCGGAGGAACACGTTCACCGCGAAGCCCCCACCGGGCGGCGCGCCCACGTCGGCGCCGAACGAGCTTTCCGCCGACGAGTACCACGCCATCGTGTTGCCGACCTTGGCCCGATAGGCGAGCGCTTCGTCGATGGACCCTTGGGTCACGATGACGAAGCGGGCGTCGTAGTTGGCGAGGAAGTCGAGCCGCACATACTGCGACGTCAGTCCGGTACAGCCGCCGCACTGCCACTTTGCGCCCTCGGACCACATGTGGTGGTAGGTGATGAGCTGGGAGCGCCCGTCGAAGACGTCGACCAGCCGGATCGGGCCGTCCGGACCGATCAGCGTGTAGTCCGGGAGCTCGACCATCGGCAGCCTGCGGCGCTGTGCGGCGATGGCGTCGAGTTCGCGGGTGGCGGCTTTCTCCCGCGCCCGCAGGTCGTCGAGCGCGGCCTGCCACTCGTGCTGCTCGACGACCGGGGGCAGGGCGCCGGTGCTCTGGTCGGTCATGGTTCCTCCCGGGTCGGATGAAGCTGCTCTGAGGTGTGGACCGGAAACGTCGGCGGAACTCATCGGTGCGGGGCAGCCCGCGACATTGTCACGCTGTGTAGCGGTCGGCGCCGATCGGCCCCGGGTCGCGATCCCACCCGTCACGCCGGGGGTCGGGTATCGGCCATCCGTGCCGGAGCAATCGCACAAACGCCCTGTATGAAGCGAAGTGGCACAAGGCCGAAAAACAGCTGGTCCATCACGCGCCGTGTGGATTCAATTACTGCTCATGCCCCATCCGACTACGGAGAAAGGCTGAAGATTGACGACTCATCGCAGCGTCGATCCTCGACGGCAACCCTCGCCCGGCACGGATCCCCGGCCGTCGGTCGTGGTGCTGGACGCTCCGGGGGCGGGATACGCCGAGGGCGCCGAACTGGAAGGGGAGGTCATCGGCCCACACGCCGACGTGCGGCCGCTGATCGTACCGGCGCATCGACGTGACCTGCTCTTCGACATGGATGCCGACTACGTCATCCTGTGGCACCGGGTCGCCCTGGACGCCGAGTTCTTCGAGAAATCCGCCGGCTGCCGGGCCGTGGTCTGCGCCAGCGTCGGCTACGACCACGTCGACGTCGACGCCGCCCGGGCACACGGCGTCCCCGTCTACCACGTTCCCCACTACGGAACCGAGGAGGTCGCCGACCACACGCTGGCGCTCTTCCTCGCCCTGGAACGACGCCTCGGCGAGCTGCGCGACCATGTGGCGAACGGCGGATGGGACTGGCGGGCCATCGGCGACCCACGACGGCTGCGGGGACTGGTCTGGGGAGTGGTGGGTCTCGGACGCATCGGGCTCGCGGTGGCCCGGCGGGCCGAGGCGTTCGGGCTCCGGGTCGTGTTCTTCGACCCGTACAACCATCCCGGGATCGAGAAGGCGCTCGCCGTGGAGCGGCGCCACGACCTGGACCGACTGCTCGCCGAATCCGACGTCGTCAGCCTGCACGTACCGCTGACCGCGGACACCCGCCATCTGCTGAACGCCGACCGACTGCACCGCATGCGGCGACGGTCCGTCCTGATCAACACCGCTCGCGGCGGGCTGATCGACCTCTCGGCCCTGGAAGGCGCGCTGGCCGAGGAGCGACCCGCGCGGGTGGGCCTGGACGTCGTCGACGGTGAGCCGGACATCCCCCACTGGCTGCGGAACCACCCCAGGGCCCTGATCAGCCCCCATGCGGCGTTCTACTCCTCCTCGTCCCTCACGGAACTGCGCACGCGTGCCGCCGAAGCCGTTCGCCAGATGATCGGAGGGGAGCCGATCACCTCGGCTGTCCCGGTGTCATGAGCCACGCCTGAGCCACGCCTGAGCCACGCAGCCACGCATGAGCAACACCCGAGCAACGCCCGACCCCATGCGCGTCACTCCACTCCGAGGAGAGCAGGATGACCACCGACGCAGTCCGGTGCGCCGAGGACGGGGAGTCCACCCCGGACGGCGAATGGACCGACTGGAAGTGGCAGCAGCGCAACGCGATCCGCACGGCCGGACAGTTCCGGACGCGTTTTCCCGGGTGCGACCAGGAGATCCTGGATCGCATCACCCGGCACAACCTCTCCAGGCGTTTCCAGGTGACGCCCTACTACCTGAGCCTGGTCGCCACCGACCCGACCACGGGCGGACCGGCGCTCGACGACCCGCTGTGGAAGCAGGTCGCCCCGCAGCGGTTCGGCGGCGGCGACGACGAACCGTACGCCTACGACGGCAAGACCGAGAACTGGGAACTCCCGCACGAGATGGTCACGCCCATCGCGCAGCACAAGTACGACAACCGCCTGATCCTGCGGTACGCGAACGTATGTCATGCCTACTGCCAGTTCTGTTACGAGGCGCTGCGCACGCTCGACAAGGACTCCGCGAAGGCGAGCTTCGACCGCGACCACTGGCGGGCCACCCTGGACTACCTACGCGCGCACCCGCAGGTCGAGGAGATCATCCTGAGCGGGGGCGAGCCGCTCATGCACGCCAACGGCCAGATCGACCAGGTGCTGGGTGAGGTGTCGGCCGCCCGGCCCGATCTGCTGGTGCGCTTCCACACCCGGGCCCTGACGTTCAACCCCTACCGGATCGACGAGGAACTCGCCGCGATCCTGGCCCGGCACGGCGTCGTCTCGATCGGGCTGCACGTCACCCACCCCAGGGAGCTGACGCCGGAATTCGACGTCGCGGTCAAGAGGTTGCAGGCGGGGGTGCCCATCATCTTCGCGAACGTCCCGCTCCTCGGCGGTGTCAACGACTCCCCGGAGACGATGCGGGAGTTGTGCATGGGCCTGTATCGACGGGGTGTGCACGCGGGCTACCTCTACCACTTCATGCCGCACAGCCCCGAGTCCGAGTGTTTCCGCATCCCGGTGCAGCGCGGGGTGGAGATCATGCGGTCGCTCAAACGCCGGATCTCCAACCCCGCCGTCCCCGAGTACGTACTGCCGCACGCCACGGGCAAGTACACGGTTCCGCTGGTGGACGTCGGCTCCACCGACGGCCTGCCCCGACACGTCCTGGACGACGAGGGTTTTCGGGTGTTGGAAATGGTCAACTGGCAGGGGGACCATGTGCGTTATCCCGACCCGGAGGTGGTGTGACGGCGATCCGCCGGCGCGAGCGCGTCGCCTCCCTGGCCGCCGCCCGGCTGGAGAAGACCGTGTCCGCCGACGCGGTGCGGCACAACCTCGAGGTGCTGCGCGCGGCGGCCGGGGGCCGGCGCGTCATGGCCGTGGTCAAGGGCGACGCGTACGGGTTCGGCGCACCCGACCTCGCCCGCCTGCTGGTCGACGCGCGGGTGGACGCGCTGGCCGTGGACACGGTCGCCCAGGGGGCCGAGCTTCGGGACGTCGGCATCGAGGTCCCGATCCTGGTGATGGACGTGGACGTCGCGGACAACGCCGCCGCGTGCGCGCGCCATCGGCTCATGCCGGCGGTCGCCACGGCGGAGCAGGTCCGGCGCCACGGCACGGTGCTGCGGGATCGGGGCGGCGCGCCGGGCGACGTGTGGCTGCGGACCAATATCGGGTTCAACCGGTTCGGGCCGCGCGAGGACGAGGGGTTCGGTGCAGTGCTGGACGCGCTGCATGAGGCACGTGCCGCCGTGCGGCCGGCCGGGGTGTTCGCCCACCTGTCCAGCGCCGGTCGGGACGAGGGGGAGACCGCGGCGCAGGCCGATGCGTTCCGGGCCCGGCTGGCCTCGGCCCGCGCCGTGCTGGGGCCCGGGTTGGCGGCCTCGCTCGCGGCGACGCACGGACTGCTGCACCCCGACGCGTTGCGGGGGACGGACTGGGTGCGGCCGGGGCTCGGACTGTACGGGCTGTTCCAGGCCGACGATCGGGTACGCGCCGCCCCGGCGGGTGCGCGTCTCGATCGGCTCCGGCCCGCGGTCTCCGTACGCGCCCGGGTCCTGGACGTGGTCACCGTGACCCGCTCGGAGGGGCTCGGATACGACCGGTCCGCGCCCGTCGCCCCCGGCCGGCGCCTGGGCTCGGTCGCCATCGGCTTCTCGCACGGGCTGGCCGGATCGGCTGCCGCGCCGCGCGGACTGCTGCGCGGGCGAAGTTGCGCCATGGTCGGCCGGCCCGGCATGGACTGCACCCAGTTCGACGTGACGGACGTGCCCGGCGCCCGCCCGGGGGACTGGATGACGTTCATCGGGCCGGAGCACGACGGCGGCGCGCCGGCGCGCACCGCTCAGGATCTCGGCGCGGAGTTGGGGCTGAGCCTGTACGAACTCCTTGCGACCCTGCGCATGCCCGTGCGCGTCGAGGATTCCCGGCCGAGCCGAGACGGCATCGAAGCTTTCGAGGACTGACCACCGCCCCCGTAGCGAACGTGGAGGACAAACATGGTCGAGGACCCGGGTATGGAACGGATTCCGCCGCGCGAAGGCGTCCGGCGACCGGCCGCGGACGTTCCGGAGGGCTCGGTGGAGAGCCTGCTCAACGCCGCCCTGGACGGCCCGGTCGAACCGCTCGAACTCGACGCCGGTCACCGCCGCCTGCTGGCCGCACTCGGCGAAGCCCAGGAGCGCGGGCGCACCCACGGCGACGCGGCGGCCCTGCTCGACGTACACCGCAGCGCGTACACCGTGTACGAGGGGCTGCTCGGCCACCCGCTGGGCATCGCCGTGCACGAACGCACCGCCTGGTTCAACGCGTTCCGCCACCTGTACGAGGACGAGGTGCTGCGTGCGGACACCGCCGAGATCCGGGACCGGCTGCCGTCCCCGCAGGACGCCGGCAGTCCCGACTTCGTGCGGGACTGGTTCGTCACCGAGGCCAAGGAACGCAACGAACTCGACCGCCTCGTGGAGACCTGCCTGGAAGAGCGGGCCACGATCGACCAGTTGGCCCTGTTCATCCGGGCCGACGGGTATCTCAACTACCGCTTCTTCGACGCGCTGGTCCTGGCCCAGCCGCACTTCATGGAGACGGTCAAGCACGAGATCAGCCGTCATCTGTGGGACGAGTGCGGCGCGGGCGAACGACACCGGGCGCACACCCTCCAGTTCACCCGCAGCCTGCAGACCCTCGGACTGACCCTGCCGACCGTGCCGCCGTGGGAGGACTGGCGTCCCTACGCCGGGCACAACCTGTACTTCGTGCTGGCCTGCAACCGCCGGAACCACTTCAAGGCGCTGGGCAGCCTGGCCATGCCGGAACTGTTCGACGTGGACCGCGACGCCTCGGTGATCCGCGGCCTGGAACGGCACGGCTACGGCGCGGCCGAGGACTTCGAGTTCTTCCACAACCACGTGGAGGGCGACGCGGAGCACGGGCCCGAGTGGCTGGACGGTGTCGTACTGCCGATCGTCGAGGCCGAACCCGAGGCCGGCATCGAGCTGATCACGGGCGGAGCGCTTCGGATGCTCGCCATGCGCCGATACAACGAGTACCTCGCCACACTGCTCGGGGTGGGGCGGCCGGCCGCCGAGCCGAACCCGTGAGCCCGGCGGCGGAGAATCCGTTTCCGTCGCTGGAGATGACGGAACGGGCCACGGGTCTGCGCGCCCGCGAACGATTGAGCACCAACGAGAACGAGTTCGGTCCGTCGGCCGAGGTGATCCGGGCGATCCACACCGCGGCCGCAGAGGCGCACCGGTATCCCGACTGCGAGCACTTCGCGCTGCGCGAACGGCTGGCCGCGGGGCTGCGGACCGGCCGGGACACCGTCATGGTGGGCCCGGGTGTGGACGGGCTGCTCGCCATGACGACGCGGGGATTCCTCGGCGCCGGCCGGACGGCGGTGACCAGCGAGTCCACCTATCCGACGTTCGGCTACTTCGCCCGGGCCGCCGGATCCGACGTGCACACGGTGCCCTACCGGGCGGACGCGCCCGATCTGGGGGCGCTGGCGCGGCGCGCGCACGAGTGCCGTGCCGATGTCGTCTACCTCGCGGATCCCGACAACCCGGGCGGCGGTTCGCACGGCGCGGCGGCGGTGCTGGCCCTGGCCCGGGCTCTGCCGGCGGCGACGCTGCTCGTGGTCGACGGCGCCTACGCCGAGTACCAGAGTCCGGCCGAGCGGTTGAGCGCCCGACAGGTCACGGGCACCCGGATGTTGTGGCTGCGGACGTTCTCCAAGGCGCACGCCCTGGCCGGGCTGCGGATCGGGTACGCGGTCGGGGACCGGTCGCTGCTCGACGCTCTGGCCCGCGGCGCCGAGCACTACGTGGTGGGCCGGGTGGCCGAGGCGGCGGCGCTGGCCTCGCTCGGCGCCGAGGCGCACCTGGCGCGCGTGGTCGAGCAGACCGCGGAGGGGCGAGCGCATTACACGGCCGCCCTGGGCCGACTGGGCCTGAGCGTACTGCCCGGAACGACCAATTTCGTCACCGTGCGGCCGGCCGATCCGGCGACGGGCGAGCACCTCGCCGAAGCGCTCGCGGCGCGGGGGATCTTCGTCCGGTACCTGAAGGTTCCGGACCTGGCGGGCTGCCTGCGAATCACCATCGGGCCGGCCGGTCAGCGGGCGCGGGTGCTGGATGCGATCGCGCGGTGTTTGGAGGGGCGGATTGCGGCGGCTGCCCCCTAGGGCGAACGGCCTTTCCCGAACCGCTTTTTGCGCGCGGCCCTCTTGGAATCGTTCCCTGCGAACGGCGTTTTCGGCACAGTCCTCTCGGAACAGCCCCCTGCGAACGGCGTTTTCGGCACAGCCCTCCCCGAACAGCCCTCCCCGAACAGCCCTCTGCGAAGGAGAACCCGTGCCCCTGTCATCCTCCGAACCGGCGGCGGCGCAGATCGCCGAATCGGTCTGCCCCGGCCACCCGGACAAGGTCGCCGACCAGGTGTCGGACAGCGTGCTGGACGCGTACGTCGCCGCGGACCCGCGCGCCCGCGTCAACTGCGAAGTACTGGTCACCCGGGGCGTCGTGGTGGTCACCGGACAGATCACCTCCACCGCCGACGTGGACGTCGAGGCCGTGGTCCGCGGCGTGCTGGCGGACGTCGGCTACCACGAGCCGGCGCGGCACGGCCTGAGCGCGAACACCAGTGGGATACAGCTGTTGCTGGACCGCCAGTCACCCGAGATCGCCCACCGCGTCGACCTGGGCGGGGCGGGCGACTCGGGCATCGTCTACGGCTACGCGACCGACGAGACGCCCGAACACATGCCACTGGGCTGCGTTCTCGCGCACGACATCGCACGCCGGGTCGCCGGCACGCGCGACGACGACGGCGCCCGGCTCCTGGGGCCGGACGGCAAGGTCCAGGTCCAGTTGACCGGCGACCCGGCGACCGGCGGGGAGGGAACGCTGCGAGCCGTGGTCGTGGTCTCGGCGCAACACCCGCAGGCGCTCTCTTTGGACGACCTGACCGAGACGGTGACCGAAAAGCTCGTCGTGCCCGCGTTGCGCGATCGCGGTGTGCGTCCGGATCGGGTCTATGTGAACCCGGCGGGCACGTTCGTGGTGGGCGGTCCGTCCGCCGATGCCGGGCTCACGGGGCGCAAACTCATGGTGGACTCCTACGGCGGCCTGGTGCGACACGGCGGTGGCTGCTGCTCGGGCAAGGACGCCACCAAGGTCGATCGTTCGGGCGCCTACGTGGCCAGATACCTGGCGACCAACCTGGTCGCGGCGGGACTGGCCCGGCGCTGCCGGGTCGGGCTCGGGTACGCCATCGGTTATCCCACACCCGTATGGGTGAACGTGGATTTCGCCGGCACCGGCGACGTGGACGCGGCGGAGGTGGCCGAGGCGCTGCCGGCCCTCGTGGACCTGCGGGTGGAGGCGGTGATCGAACGCCTGGAACTGCGCACGGCACGATTCCGGCCGACCGCCACCTACGGCCACTACGGCCGTCCCGACCAGGACTTCCCCTGGGACCGGACGGGATTGGTACCCGAGATACGGGAGCGTTTCGACCGCACCGGATGACGCGACCGGTGGTCGGTGGTCGCCGTACGACGACCCGGGTGGCCGGGTACTGCGGTCGGGTGTATGTCCGCGTATGCCCGGCCGCCCGCGCCCCGCGTTGTGGAAGGCTGTCAGCGGCGTCGCGATGGTCGGCCGCTTTTCGCGGTGGTCGGCTTTTGGCCCAACGCGCGACGCTTCGTCGTGCTCCATTGAATCCAAGGTGTGTTCCATGTCCATCGCATCCGCGGCACATGTGCTTTCACCGGCCGAACTGCGCAGCGTGTTCGAGCAGGACAAACAGGAAGAGCTGGTCGGCATCGAGATCGAGTCGGCCGCGCTGAACCCGCGTACGGCGGAGGCGATTCCGTACGAGGGCGAGACCGGAATCGGGGCCTACCTCGCCCACCTCGCGGCCGAGCCCGGCAACGAGGCCGTCCACGACTACGGCACGCTCGTCGGGGTCCGGCTGCCCGACGGCGGCCATGTCTCCCTGGAGCACGGCGGGGCCGTGGAGTATTCGTCGGCTCCCGCGGCGTGTGTCGCGGACCTGATGGGAGTCGTGCGCACGACCCTGGAACGGCTCGCCGCCGTCGCGGACCGATTCGGTTTCGCTCTCGTGCCGGGCGCGCAGTACCCGTGTACGGCCTTCGAGGACGTGCGGTGGATGCCGCACTCGCGTACGTCGCTGATGCGGGATCACTTCGCGAGCCTGGGGCGGGAAGGGGAGTGGGGTCCGCGGATCATGTCCATGATCGTGTCGACGCAGGTGTCGTTCGACTTCACCTCGCCCGACGATCTCGCGGACAAACTCCGGGTCCAGGCCGCGGCCTCCACGCCGGCGGCCGCGCTGTTCGTCAACGCGCCGATGGACGCCGGAAAACCGAGCGGACTGCTGTCGCGCCGGATGCGCTTCTGGAGTCGTGCCGACCCGATCCGCACCCGCGTCGTTCCCGTGACGCTGCGGGAGGACTTCAGCATCGACCTCTTCATCGACTGGGCCCTGGGCCTGCCGATGATGCACCGAGGCATGCCGGACGGAAGCCGCGAGCGCGTGCCCCCCGTGCCGTTCCGCACCCTGCTGGCCGAGGGCTTCGAGGACGGCACCCGGCCGGGAATGCAGGACTGGCGCGACCATCTGTCGCAGATCTTCCCGGACGTGCGGCTGCGCGACACCCTGGAACTGCGCGCGGTGGACGGGCTCCCCTACGCGGACCTCGCCGCGGTACCCGCGTTCTGGAGCGGATTGACCTACCACGCGCCCACGCGCGCGGCCGTATGGGAACTGCTGCGCGACATCACCGCCGAGCAGCACCTCGTGGCCCTCGACGACATCGCCCGGCGCGGCATGCGGGCAACGCTCGCCGGCCGCCCCGTGCGCGAAACGGCGGCCGAACTGCTCCGCCTGAGCAGGGCGGGGCTACGGGCGCGCGTCGACGCCGGCCTCGAACGTGCCGAGACACTGTCGTACCTGGAGCCACTCGAAGCGGTCGCCGCGACGGGCGAGACCTTCGCCCACCGCACCCTCGCCCAATGGCACCGAGACCCCACCGCCTTCCCGGCAAACTACGTCGCGACCCACCGAATCCCGAGCACGGGATGACGCCGGCGCGGGATGCGGGTTCGGTTCAGCTGCCGGTGGTGATCATTGCGAGGAGAACGATGACGAGTAGGGCGATGTAGGCGATGGAGTGGACGCGGTCCGGGACGTGGCGGCCGAGGCGCTTCACCAGGGCGATCGTGGGCAGCGAGCCGCTGAGCAGAGCTGCGGAGGAGACCAGGTCGACGTAGCCGATTCGGCCCGTGTGTGTCGAGGACGTGGCGGCGAGCGCGTAGACGATGCTTCCGACCGCCGCGACGGGAAGGCTCAGTGGGTTTGCCATCGCTGCCGCATCGGCCATGGGGAGGCCTCTGCGCCGCAGGAGCGGGACCGTCATGACGCTTCCGCCCACTCCCAGGCACGCGGCGACCGCGCCTATTCCGGCTCCGCCGAATGTGGTGGTGAGCCGTCCGAGGGCCGCCGGTTGTGCCGCGTGTGCGGGTACGAGGAATCCCTTTCGCAACAGGCTGTCGATGATCGTCACGGCCAGATAGGCGGCGAAGAGGAGGTGCAGCTGCGGGCCTTCGACCCGGGTGGCCGCGAGGGATCCGAGGCCGGCGCCGATCGCGACGAAGGCGGTCAGCGGCCACATGTACTCCCGGCGGAGCCGCCCGGCGCGCAGTTGTACCAGGGTGGTGGTCAGCGCGTTCACGAGCATGACCGCCGTCGACGTCGCCACCGCCACATGCATCGCATCGGCGCCGGAATCGGCCGTGACGGCCTGGAAGCCGTAGACGACCGGGACGGTGATGAATCCGCCGCCGAAACCGAAGAGCACCGTCGTGACGCCGGTCAGGCAGCCGAACAGGAAGAGGACAAGGAAAAGGGTCGGCACTGCCGGAACGCTACGGGTGTCCGTAGCCGGCGGGCAATCGATCGTTCGCCATGTTCTTACGCGCAGCGGACAGAAGGGGGTAGCTTCGCCGTATGCGCAACATCCCCGTCGCGGAGGTGGACGACCTCGACCGTGCCGTGCTGGCCGTCGGCACGGACTATCCCCACGACCACCTGCTCCCGTTCCACGAGCATCGGCGCACCCAGTTCCTGTACGCCGTCACCGGCGTCATGCAGGTGGAGACGATCGACGGCACCTGGACCGTTCCCGCCGACCGTGCGGTGCTCATCCCGCCCCTGACCGCTCATCAGGTCACCATGACGGGGGTCTCCACGCGGAGCCTGTACATCGAGCCGAGCGCCGTCCCGTGGTTTCCCACGCGCTGCCGCGTCGTCGACGTCTCCGCGCTGCTGCGGGAGCTCATCCTCGTCGCCGTCGACATGGAACCCCGTTATCCCGACCACGGTCGCGACGCCGTCGTCATCGAACTGCTCCTGCACGAGATCAGAAACCTCACACCGCTGCCGCTCGATGTGCCGCTGCCCTCGGACCCGGGGCTGCGCCGGTTGTGCCACGCGTTTCTCCGCGAGCCCGACATCCACGACCCGCCGGCTCGCTGGGCGACGGCGCTCAACGTGAGCGAACGCACGCTCAGTCGTCTGTTTCGTGGCGGTACGGGCTTGAGCTTCACCCAATGGCGACAGCGCGCCTGCGTCCTGCACTCCTTGCGCCCCCTGGCGGCGGGGGTGCCGGTCTCCCGGGTCGCGACCACACTCGGCTACGAGAATCCCGCCGCCTTCACGGCGGCGTTCAGGAACCTTCTCGGCCGCCCACCGACCGCGTATGGACCGGCGTGACGTCGGCCGGATGCCGGGGCTCGCTATGTGTTCGTGGGGAGGTGCGGCTCGAAGTGGCGGAAGGTGAGACTGACGCGGCGGCCGGCCGGGGGGTCGCGGGGGACGGCGTGGGTCCAGCCGCGTTGGGTCACGGCGGTCATGAGCAGCAACGAGCCGTGCGCGAGGGCGAGTTCGTGGCGGTGGTCGCGGTCGAGGCTGCGGAAGACGAGGCGTCGCGTCGCGCCGAGGGAGACGATCGCGATCGTGCTGCCGGGGGTGAGACCGTCGTAGGAGTCCTGGTGGAAGCCCATGGTGTTGTCGCCGGTCTCGTACAGATTCGCCAGGCAGTTGTCGAAGGGATGACCGGCGTGTGAGCCGGCGCGGGCGCCGATCGCGGCGATTCGCGGGGGCATGGGTGCGACGTCGTGCCGCCGCCCGGAGTAGTCGTACGGCACGCCGAAGCAGGCGGTTCGGCGTGCCCGCATGTCTTCGTCCCAGGTGACCTCGGCCAAGACCCGGGCGAGGTCGGTATCGGGATCGGCGAGCGCACCCGGGTGGTAGCGGATGTCGAGAGGTGGCGGTGGCATCGATTCTCCACGTCACGTCCTGGCCGATGTCGACGGCCCATCGGATCGCGTCTACCGGGAATGTAGTGCTCATTGGTTTTACGCGCGCCTGGTTTAACCCCCCGCACGTCACGAGTTGCCTGTGTCGGTCAGGATTGCGCCGGCGATGACGTTGAAGAGGTGAGCGGCGCGTGGGGTGAGTGCGGGTTGGTCGCCCAGCCAGGCGAGCATGGCCATCAGCGCGAACAGGTCGTCGCCGTCGAGGTCGCCGCGCGCCGTGCCCGCCGCCTGGGCGCGGGTGAGGAGCCGCGCGCCGGCCGCGCGCAGGGTGACGCACGAAGCGTGGAGCGCGGATTCGGTGTCCGCGATGGCGGCTGCCATCAGTACGGTCACGCCCCGATACTCGGTCGTCCACGCGACGCAATCGCGTACCCACGAGACGAGGGCTTCGCCGGGCGGGTTCGACGTCTCGGCGAGTGCGGCCGCTTGTGCGGTGAGTTCGTCGAAGCTCGTGCGGAGCAGGGCTTCCAGCAGCGCCTCGCGTGTCGGGAAGTGCCGCAGCAGCGTGGCGAGTCCGACGTCGGCCCTGCGCGCGATGTCGCGCATCGACACGTCGATGCCCTGTTCGGTGATGGCGGTGCCCGCTACTGCGAGCAGGTGGTCGCGGTTCTTCCTGGCGTCGGCCCGCATGCGTGCACGTCCCTCTTGACTATCCGGTTCAGTGGTCCATATATTCGGATCAGTGATCCACATATGCGGATCGCTGATCCGAATAAGCGTATCCCGCGGTCTGGACAGGAGAAAACGATGCCGACACGCACGATGAGGGCGATCCGGCTCCACGCGCACGGCGGCCCCGAGGTGCTGCGGTACGAGGAGGTGCCGATTCCCGAGCCGGGGCCGGGCGAGGTGCTCGTCCGCGTGCGGGCGGCCGGCATCAATCCGCCCGACTGGTACCTGCGCGACGGTATGTCCAACCTGCCCCCGGAGACGAGGCCGAAGTTCGACCTGCCCGTGATTCCGGGGACGGACCTGTCCGGCGTCGTCGAGGCCGTCGCCGCCGACGTGGACGGCCTCTGCGTCGGCGACGAGGTCTTCGGCCTCCTGCGCTTCCCCGGCTTCGACGGGCACACCTACGCCGAGTACGCGGTCGCGCCCGCGGCGGACCTCGCACCCAAGCCGGCCGGCATCGACCACGTGCACGCCGCCGCGGTACCGATGGCCGGGCTCACCGCGTGGCAGTTCCTGATCGAGCTCGGACACGATCACCCGTCGCCGTTCCAGGCGGCGAGGCACCGTCCGGTACCGCTCGGCCCCGACGTGACGGTCCTCGTCAACGGCGCCGCGGGCGGCGTGGGGCACTTCGCGCTACAGCTGGCGAAATGGCAGGGCGCACGCGTCATCGCGGTGGCATCGGGCGCGCACGAGTCGTTCCTGCGCGGGCTCGGCGCCGACGAGTTCATCGACTACACCAAGAGCCGACCCGAGGACCTCGTACACGACGTCGACCTCGTCCTCGACACCGTCGGCGGCCCCCACAGCAGCCGCCTCCTGCGCACGCTCAAGCGCGGCGGCTCCCAATTCCGCGTGTTCTTCGGCAAGTTCGACGAAGCGGAAATCGCCGAACTGGGCGTCACGGTCACGGCAACCCAGGTCCGCTCGAACGGCGCGCAACTCGCCGAACTGGGACGCCTGCTCGACGCGGGCACCATCCGCGTCGCGATCGACAGCACGTTCACCCTCGCGGACGCCCGGACAGCGCACGAACGCGCCGCCCGGGGGCACATCCGGGGCAAGATCGTACTCACGATCCCTTAGCACCCGGGGCTGAGTGGGAAGATTCCACAGCGGGTTCGGGCCGTTGGCTGTCGCCGCCGGTGCGTGTGCCGCGTGACACGAATTCGGTGGCGCCGATCTCCCGGTAGCGGCCCACGAGTTCGGCCAGCAGTTGCTCCGTCCGCGGGTCGTCGGGTGTGTACACCCACATCCTGGTGTCGGCGGCGGCGGTCGCCGAGAAGCCGGTCGCGATCAGGTCGAGCCGGTCGCCGTCGACGGTCCGAAAGCGCTTGCGCCGGGTGGCCGACGAGGCGACCTCGTGTCTGGCCCACATCGCGGCGAAGCGCGAACTCGCCTCGGACAGGCGGCGGATGAAACCCGTCCAGCGCGGGTCGTCCAGGCGGCGGCCGAACTCGGCACGCAACTGGGCCACCATGAAGGAGACTTCGCGCTCCCACTCGACGAGCGGTTGCAGGTTTTCCTCGGCGGTGAACAGGTGCCACAGCACGTTGCGTTCCGCCGGAGGGCGCAGCACCAGCCCCGGATCGAGCGCCGCGTACGCGTCGTTGAACGCGAGCACGTCGTAGCGGGTGGTCACGATCGTCGCCGGAAGCGGGGTCAGGGCATCGAGGATGGCCTGGTTCTCCGCCGGCCGGGAACCGTGCGCCGACGCGTCGAGCGGCACGCTCGGGACGCCCGCGAGCCGGTACAGGTGGTCGCGTTCGGTCCGGTCGAGCTTCAGCGTCCGGGCGATCGCGTCGAGTACCTGGACACTCGGGTTGATCCGCCGCCCCTGCTCCAACCACGTGTACCAGGCCACCCCGATTCCGGAGAGCTGCGCCACCTCCTCTCGGCGCAATCCGGGCGTACGCCGTCGTGTTCCGGCCGGGAGGCCGACCTCGGCCGGTGTGACGTGCTCCCGCCGCCGCCTGAGGAAGGCGCCCAACTCGGAGCGCCTCCGGGCCTCGCCGTCGGCGGAACTCCCCGCGGCGGCGGAGTCGGGGTCGGAGGGGGCGGGGCCCATGAGCGTCACCGTCCCAGTGTGCGGGACGGCGTCGCGGCCCGGCCGGACACCCCCTCTCGGTGTAGCCGGATACCGCCGGTACCGGGATGAGCGGATGCCTGGTACCCGCACACGGGTACCAACACCATCGGCCACATGAGTCAGACGAAATGGGACCCGGCGCGCCCGGACCGTCCCGGAGCCACCGCAGTCGCGACACCCCCCGACCCGGACGAACGCACCCGCCGGAACAACCGCATGCTGGTCGTCATGCTGGGCGCGGTCTTCATGGCCCTGCTCGACTCGACCATTGTCAACGTCGCCACCCCGACCATCCGCACCGACCTCGGCTCCACCGGCTCGGCGCTGCAACTGATCGTCTCCGGCTACACCATTGCCTACGCCGCGCTGCTGGTCACCGGCGCCCGCCTCGGCGCCCGCAACGGCTTCCGGGCCATGTTCGTGTTCGGTCTCGTCACCTTCACCGCCGCCTCCGCCGGCTGCGGTCTGGCTCCGAACTCCGCCGTACTGATCGGCGCCCGCGTGGTGCAGGGCGTCGGGGCGGCCATGCTGATGCCGCAGATCTACAGTCTGATCCAACTCAGGTTCACGGGGGCCGCGCGGGCCCGGGCATTGAGCCTGTACGCCGCGGTCATCGGGCTGGGCGTGGTGGTCGGACAGGTCGCCGGTGGTCTGCTGGTCAGCGCGGACCTGTGCGGCGCCGGCTGGCGTCCGGTGTTCTTGATCAACGTGCCGATCGGTGTGGGGCTGGTGATCGCCGGGCTGCGGGTGCTGCCGCGCGGCAGGCCGGAGCAGGCCAAGAGCCTGGACATCGCCGGCCTGATCGCGCTGACGGCGGCACTGTTGTTGCTGGTCGTGCCGCTGGTTCTGGGCCACGAGCGCAGGTGGCCGCTGTGGACGAAGGTCTCGCTCGTGGTCTCGGTGCCGGCTCTGGTCCTGTTCGTCGTGGTCGAGCGGGTGGTGGCACGCCGTGGCGGCGCCCCGCTGTTGCCCGGCCGGGTACTGAGGACGCCCGGGCTGGTGTCCGGCGCGTCGGCCAACTTCTTTGCGATGGCCGGCTACTCCGGCTTCCTGTTCGCCTTCTCGCAGCACATGCAGTCCGGGCTCGGCGAGTCCGCGACCCGTACGGGCCTGACGTTCGCGCCACTGGCCCTCGGTGTCGCGGGCGGCGGCCTGACCTGGCATCGGGTGCCGGAGCGGTGGCGTCGATCGATGATCGCCATCGCGTGCGTGGTCGCGGCCATCGGGTACTTCGGCATCGGCCTCGACATGCGCTCGGGCGGGCACGGGGGCGTGGCGCTGCCGGTTCTGCAACTGGTCGTCGGCATCGGCATGGGCTACCTCACCGGCCCGCTGCTGACCGTGGCGCTGGCGCGGGTCGAGCCCGCCGACGCGGCGGACGCGAGTGGCGTGATGACCACCACGGCCCAGATCGCCCAGGTGCTCGGGGTCGCGGTGTACGGGTCCGTCTATTTGGGTTCGGCCGGTGAGCACGCCGCGCGCTCGTCGGGGCACGCGATCTTCGTCACCGCGATGATCGTCACGGCCGGCATGCTGGCGAGCGCGCTCGCGGCGCCGGCGCTGCCTCGCGACGGGCGGGCCTGAAGGTGGCCAGGGGAGGCGGCTCGGGCGCTCGCCTCCCCTGGTTCGGGGGTGTGTTCGGGGTGTGGAGGAAGCGGGAGGGCTCAGGTCACCCGTGCTGCCCGGGCCGGTAGTCGCCGGCGGGCGTCCGGACCATGACATTGCCGCGGTTGAAGGCGTTGATGACGGCGATCTGGGCGACCAGGTCGGCGAGCTGGTCCTCGTCGTAGTACTTGGCGGCATTCGCCCAGACCTCGTCCGGGACGCCGCCCGCCGCGTCGGCGATGCGGGTGCCCTGTTCGGCCAGTTCCAGGGCGGCGCGCTCGGCATCGGTGAACACGGTGGCCTCCTGCCAGGCCACGACCAGGTTCAGGCGTACCGAGCTTTCCCCGGCGTGGGCGGCGTCCTTGGTGTGCATGTCGATGCATCCCGCGCAGCCGTTGATCTGACTGGCGCGGAGCATCACCAGTTCCCGCGTCGCGGCCGGCACCGTCGAGTCCGCGAGTGCCTTGCTTGCCGCGATGAGGTGCTTCATGGCCTTGGCCGCGACGGGGCTGGTCATGAAGTTCAGACGGGCGTTCATGGTGCGCTCCTTGGTGTTGTCCGCTGTTGCCCCTCTAAGACAAGGGGCCTCGGCGGCCTGTGACAGGAGCGGGTGTGACGTGCGTCTCTCGGTTGAGCGGTGTGTGCGGGGGTTGGGCGAGGAGGCCGTCGATGATCACGCGGAGTTTCCAGGCCGCCCTGGCGTCCTGGTTGCCGCCGGTGAGGCTCGGGGCCAGGGCTCGCAGGGTGGGGTATCGATCGGCGGGCAACGTCCGGAAGGTGGCGTCGAGTCGGGCGGTGAACGTCTCGGGCGTGGGCGGGTCGGTACCGGCGCCGGCGTTCTCCAGGGCGGTCGAGTAGATGTACTGGCCGAGCAGGTCGATGGCCCAGGAGCAGGCGTCGTCGTCGAGTCCGCCCGTGCGGAGCAGGCGGGCCATCTCCTCGGTCAGGCGCAGGCCGTGCGGGCCGGGGAGGGCGTCCCGCAGGCCGACGGAGGCGATGTCGTTGTGGCCGGCCAGGGCCGTGACGATGCGTCCGACGAGCAGTTCGAGGCGGGTACGCCAGTCCCCGGCGCCGTCGTCGGGCACGACCACGTCGGCCACCGCGTGGTCGAGGACGAGCGCCATCAGCTCCTGCCGATCGCGGACGTACACGTAGAGCGAGGCGGGACCGGTCTGCAGGGCCTGGGCGACGCGCCGCAGGCTCACCGCTTCGCAGCCAAGCTCGTCGACCAGCGCGATGGTCGCGGCCAGCACGGCGTCCAGGCCGAGCATGGATTTCGAGGGGCGGGAGCGGGAGCGGGCTTGCGGCATGGGCTGAGCCTACCTTGACGAATGCTGTTCGTTAAGGGCACTCTGCTTGACGAACAGTGTTTGTTAAGCGTGGGAGGAAGACCTGTGACCGTTCCCGCTTCGACGTCGGCTTCGACGTCGACGTCGGCCGTTCGTACGGCGCCGCCGAGTGCCCATCCGCGTCGGTGGCGGATCCTGGCGGTGGTGCTGCTCGCCCAGGCGCTGGACCTGCTGGACGCGACCGTGATGAACGTGGCCGCCCCGTCGGTCCGCGCCGGACTGGGTGGTGGTGCGGCGATGATGCAGTGGCTCACCGCCGGGTACACGCTCGCCTTCGGTGTCCTGCTGATCGTCGGCGGGCGGCTGGGTGATCGGTGGGGTCGGCGGCGGTTGTTCGTCCTGGGTGCCGCCGGGTTCACGATGGCCTCCGCGGTGTGCGCGGCGGCGCCTTCGCCGACCGTGCTGGTGGCGGCTCGGGTGGTGCAGGGTGCGCTCGGCGCGCTGATGATCCCGCAGGGGTTCGGCGTCCTGACCTCGGTGTTCGACGAACGCGAACGCGGCCGTGCGTTCGCGACGTTCGGGCCGGTGATGGCGCTTGCCGGCGTCGGCGGCCCCGTCCTCGCGGGCGGGCTCATCGCGCTCGATCCGGCCGGACTCGACTGGCGGCTGATCTTTCTGATCAACCTTCCGCTCGGCGCGCTGGCCGTGGTCGGGGCGCTGCGGTGGATGCCGGCCGACCCGGGGGATCCGCTCGTGCGGATCGACCCGCCGGGCGCGCTCCTGGTCGCGATGGGGTCCGCGCTCGTCGTGCACCCGCTGATCCAGGGGCGGGAGGCGGGTTGGCCGTGGTGGACGTTCGCGGAGATCGCCGCCGGAATCGCGGCCTTCACCGCCTTCGGCCGACGTCAACGCACCAGCCGCTCGCCGGTCCTGGTGCCGAGCCTGCTGCGCAAACCCGCGTTCGTCGGGGGCCTTGCGGTCACCGCGGCGTTCTTCACCGGCCTCGGCGGACTGCTGCTCGTCCTGTCCCTCCACCTCCAGCTCGATCTCGGTCGGTCCGCGTGGGGAACCGCGCTTCAGCTGTCGCCGCTCGCGGTGGGTATCGGGCTCGCCTCGCTCTTCGCCCCGGCGGTGTCCGCCCGGCTCGGCCGCTCGCTCCTGCATCTGGGGTTCGGGGTCGAGGCGCTCGGCACGCTCGGCCTTGCGGCGGTGGCGGGGTCGGGGTCTGCCGTCTGGGCGCTGTCGATACCGACTCTGGTCGTGGGTCTGGGGGTGGGACTGGTGTCCGGCACGCTGGTCCAGTCGATCCTGGCGGCGGCCGAACCCGCCGAGACGGGCAGCGCGTCGGGGACGCTCAACGCACTCCAACAACTTTCCACGGCCCTGGGTGTGGCGGTGTTGGGCACGGTGTACTTCGCCGCGCACGACGCCGGCGCTCCTGAGGCGGGAGCGCACGGTCTGGTGATCGGTGCGCTGGTGGTCACGGCGACCTGTCTGGCCGGCGCGGGCCTGGTGTTCCTGCTGCCACGTGCACGCGACGAGCTGCCCGCTTCGGCCCCTTCGACTCCTTCGACTCCTGTAACCCCTTCGACCCATTGATCACGTGAGGACACCGTCATGAGCAACGTCATCGTCTTCGGAGCCAACGGCCGTACCGGGCACCTCGTCGTCCGCGAGGCCCTGCGACAGGGCCACGACGTCACCGCCGCGGTGCGCGACCCGGCCCGGTGGCAGCCCCCGTCCCCGGAGGAATCGTCCGGTACGGGGAAGTCGAACGTCGTGCGGGCCGACGTGCGCGTTGCCGCCGACGTACGCGCCGCCGTCGAGGGCCACGACGTCGTGGTCTCCGCGATCGGCCCGCCGGGGCGGCACGCACACGGGCTCTACTCCGACGCGGCGCGAGCGCTGGTGTCCGCGATGGAAGGGGCGGGCGTACCCCGGTTGATCGCGGTCACGTCGGGGGGAGTGCACGACCGTGACCCCAACTTCCCCTGGTGGTACCGCAATCTCGTCGCCCCCCTGGCTCGGGAGTTGTACGACGACATGCGGTTGATGGAAACGATCGTGCGCGGAAGCACCCTCGACTGGACCTTCGTCCGCCCCGCGCGGTTGCAGGACGAACCCCCCACCGGCAACTACCGCGTCGTCGACGCGAGCAACCCCAAGGGCGGCCGGAAGGTGACCCGCACCGACCTCGCCCGCTTCATAGCCCACGAACTCGACGAACACCACTGGTCCCACGCCGCCCCAACCCTGGCCGAATAACGCGCGAGGCGGTACAGCCGGCGGGCACGACCACCTACGCGAGCGTGAGCATTGCCTTGGTGACCTCGGCGACCGCCGTGTCGGGGATCGTGGTGGCGGCGGCGTCGAGGACGAGCAGTTGTGCTTCGGGGATTTCGTGTGCGATCGCCTCGCCGTTGGCGAGGGGGAAGAACGGGTCGCGGCGACCGTGGACGACGAGCGTGGGGATCTCGATGTCGGGCAGGCGTTCGCGCCAGCGGGGTGCGCAGTCGAGCCTGGAGAACACCATGCCCATCTGGTTGGCCATCTGGACCGGGGGCGTGGTGTCGGGTGTGCGGTCCCAGATGCGTGCGGCGATCGCGCGCGCGGCGACGGGGTCGTTGCCGAGGATCTCCGCGCCGGCGGCGGCGAATTCCGCGACCGCCTCGCGGTCGGTCCAATCGGGCATCGCCCGCGCGAACAGCCGGCCCATCGTCGCCTGGTCGTGCTCGGGGAGGTCGTCGTCGGCCGGGCCGGGGGCGACCGCGCGGGTGCCGACCAGGGTGAGCGCCGAGAACGCGCCCGGATGGTCGAGCACGGCCACCTGGGCGACCATCCCGCCGACGCCGATCCCGCCGAGGTGCGCGGGCCCGCCGCCGAGCGCGTCGACAAGGGCCGCCGCGTCGGCGGCGAGGTCGCGCAGGGTGTAGGCGGGCGCTTCCGGGTCCTTCGTCGTCGACTCCCCGCTGTCGCGCAGGTCGTAGCGCACCACGCGGCGCCCGCCGGCGGCGAGGCGCTCGCAGAGCGCGTCGGGCCAGGACAGCATCGTGGTCCCACCCGCGAGCAGGACGAGCGGCGCGTTGTCGTCCCCGAACGACTCGACGCCCATGGCGATTTCGTTGGCATGCACAGTGGTCATCGGTTCACCCGGAGATGTCGCAGGAGAGGTGCGTGGTCAGCGTGATGCGGGTTGTACCAGGGCAGACCCGATCCGCCGCCCAAACTCATCGCTCACGCATGTACGGCCTGCCGCGGTGGTGAACGGAATGGCCGGGTGAAGCGTCGCGGGCGCGGCGGCCCGGTCGGGTCGGGCCCGGGCATCGGGTTTTGATCCGACTTCAGGGCGCGGAGCGTTCGGCTTTTGGCACGGCCCCGGGGGCTGGTTCCGTCACAGGGTGAGGACGAGTTTGCCTTGGAGGTGGCCGGTGTCCAGGTGTTGGTGGGCTTCGGTGATGTGTTCGAAGGGGAAGGTCTTTTGGATGTGGACTTGGAGTCTGCCCTGGTTGACCAGGTCGACGAGACCGCGTAGGGCGATGGGGTCGGGGTCGACGGCGATGCCGCTGAAGTGCATGCCGGCTGCTTCGTATGCGGCGATCAGGCCTTGGTCGTCCTCGGCGACCGCCGTTACGAGCCGGCCGCCCGGGTGGAGAACGGCGAGGGAGCGTTCGGCGGTGTCGCCGCCGATCGTGTCGAGGACGACGTCGATGTCGCGGGCGGCCCTGGTGAAGTCGACGGTGGTGTAGTCGATTACCTCGTCGGCGCCGAGCGCCTCGACGAAGCTCCGTTTGTTCGGGCCGGCGGTGGTGATCACGTGTGCGCCGCGTGCTTTGGCGATCTGGATCGCGATGTGGCCGACTCCGCCGCCTCCGCCGTGGATCAGGACGCGGTGGCCCTCGGTCACGGCGGCGAGGTCGACGAGGCCCTGCCAGGCCGTGAGTCCGGCGATCGGCAGTGCCGCGGCCTCGATGTGCGAGAGGGACGGCGGCTTGTGGGCCAGGTGCAGGGCCGGGGCGGCGACCACCTCGGCGTACGCGTTCGCCGCGCGCGGGAACAGGGGCATCCCGAACACCTCGTCGCCGGGCCGGAACCGCCACGTCAGCGGGCCCTCCTCGACCACCCCGCTGATGTCCCAGCCCAGGACGAACGGTGGCCGGCCGAGCAGCGGGAACTCGCCCGCGCGCAGGCGCGCCTCCAGCGGGTTCAGGCCGATGGCCTTGACGCGGACCAGGACCTCGGTCGGGAGCGGGCGGGGTTCGGGTGCGTCCACGACGGTGAGGACCTCGGGGCCGCCGAGGGTGTGTTGGGTGACGACTCGCATGGCTCTCCTGAGGTGAGGAAGGGGGAGAGATCCAGGCTAGGTTCTTGATGGGTACCGGCAGGTACCTTGGGGGCATGAGCGGATTCGGTGCCGGCGATCCCTTCCTCGCCGACTGTCCGGGACGGCTGGCGGTCGAGTTGATCGCCGACAAGTGGACGGTGGTCGTGCTCTACGGCCTGAGCAGGGGCCCGGTGCGTCATGGGGAGTTGGTCGGGCTGATCGGTGGGATCTCCCGCAAGGTGCTCACCCAGACGCTCCGACGGCTCCAGGCACACGGGCTCGTTCGTCGGCACGCCTATGCCGAGGTGCCGCCGCGGGTCGAGTACGAACTCACCCCGCTCGGGGCGACGCTGATCGATCCGATCCACATGCTGACCGAGTGGGCCAGGGCGCACGGCGACGCGGTGCTCGACGCGCTCGACGCCGAGCCCGAACCCGTCGCCCACGGCGACTGAGGCCCCGTCGGAGCGTGTCTTCGGGTCAGTCGGGGGAGGCGGGTTCGGGAGCGGGGCGACGGCTACTCGGTCAGACGCCCGCGACGGACTGGATCCATGTGCGGTACGCGGTCACGTTCGTGTACGCGGTGGTGCTCTGTCGGTCGCTGGTGGAGGCGACGCCGACCTGAATGCCGTTCGCGTTCATCGGACCACCCGAGTCGCCGCCCGCGGTGATGCCGTTGCCGTAACCGGCGCAGATCGCCGAGCCGTTGTACGCGTCGCGGCAGCCGCCGGTGACCGTCACGTTGGCGACCTTCAGGAACTGCGACTGGCAGTTGATCTCCTGGCCGCACCGGGACGTCGCGCCCCAGCCGTAGACCTGGACGCTCTGACCCACCGTCACCGATCCGGGCCGGCCCAGCCGGGAGTAGGTCGCCGAGACGGAGCGGTCCAGGCGTACCAGAGCCAGGTCCGCCGACGGATTGGTGTAGGTCTGGGCGCCGTTGGCCACGGTGCCGCCGGAACTCTGGTCGAGGCTGCCGATCCGGAACGTCAACTGCCCACCGCTGACGCAGTGTTTGGCGGTCAGGATCCAGGTGGGGGCGATGATGGTCGAGGTACAGGTCTGCCTGCCGGCGGAGAACAGGCGGGCCGCCCATGGGGCGTTCTGTGCGTATCCGCCACCGATGATCGGCCGGGGACCTTCGGCCGACGGGTTCTCGTTGGAAACCTCGACCGGAGCGGGGGAGGCGGTGGCGGTGGCGCCGAGGGTGAGCACCATGAGCAATGCGGCCAAGAGGGCGGGGACGATCCTGGTTATTCGCAAAGTTCCTCGTTTCCGACGGCACGCGATATCTCACGCGTGGGGTACAGGGGATACCAGGATCCCCAACGTCGGATTCCACGGGTAATAGCAATCTCCCCTTTTGGTGATGTTATGGCCAGGAAAGAATCGCACCGGTGTCGGCCGGAGTTCCGTCGATCCGGTCGTTGTGGCTTCGGTCATGGCGTCCTTCGACGTGGATGCGGATGATCCTGTGGAGCGCGATGTCCGTGCTCACCACGACAGACGGGAAGCCCGACCCATCGTGAACCCGGCCCTCAAGTCGATCCTCGCCGCCCTCCTGGCGTCCGGCCTGCTCCTGGCGACGGCCGGCTGCCGACTCTCGGACAAAAAAGACGACAAGGATGAGAAGTACGTCACCGGCGCCGCGGATACCCGCCCGTACGAGGAGTGGCTCGCGGCACGCTCGGAGATACCGGCCGACCTCGCGCTCTCGGGACGGTTCCGTACCGTTCCGGGCCATGACGAGGCCAGGGGCGGGACTCGCGTACTGCGCTATCGCATACAGATCGAGGAGGGCCTGTCGATCGACGCCACATACTTCGCGCGCGCCGTGCACGAGACGCTCAACGACACGCGCAGTTGGGGAGGCGACGGGACCATCGCACTGGAACGGGTGGGTTCGGGCGACTCCGACTTCGTCGTGACCCTCGCCAGTACCGGAACCGTCAACACGTGGTGCGCCAAGGACGGCCTGGACACCGGCGAACAACGTGTCTCGTGCAACGTCGCCTCCACCCGGCGGGTGATGATCAACGCGTGGCGGTGGGCGACGGGATCCACGACGTACGGCGACGACCTGGCGAACTACCGACGCATGCTGATCAACCACGAAGTCGGCCATCGCCTCGGTCACATGCACGAGATGTGTGACCGGTCGGGCGCCCCTGCGCCGGTGATGATGCAGCAGACGTTGACCCTCGTCACCGGCAGCGCCACGTGCTCGCCCAACCCGTGGCCCCGCCCATGAGCCGAATCGGGTGATTCATCCATCCGGAACGGCCTGCTTCCCGTTACGCAGGCCCCGAGATTGTCGGCCCCACCCTCGCAGTCTCGCCACCTGAACCACTAGGCAACGGCGCGACACGAGCGGAAAATTATCGGCGGGGTTGGTCAGCCCCACCGGGGAACCGCACCCGTGGTGAACCGGATTTCGGGGCCTGTCGTTTCGACAGCGTCGTCGAAGCGTGGACAGGCTCCGAGCACTCGGCCGGGCAATGGCCCGAGCCTCATACTCGGAGGAACAGGTGACCGTCACTCATCACGGTGACAGGCTCAACGGCGAGTCTGTCACGATCGCGACATCCACCACACGGATCGCCTCGTGGCTGGAGGACATCGCGACGGTGGACCGGATCCACCACTACCTGGACGCGCAACTCCGGAACCGCACGACGGGTCCGGGTGCCAGATCGTTGCGTGCGATGCGCCTGCACAACGACGAGGCGCAGGCCTCGATCCTCGCGGCCGTACGCGCCGGTGTCGCCGGTGACGCCGGTGTCATCGCCGGCGGTGTCACCGACCCGACGGGTGCCGCGCTCGCGCAGGAGGTGAGCGAGCACGCGTCGCGCTGGACGCACGCGCTGGCTCGCCTGATCGAGCACCCGGGATGGTTCGACCACCTCTGCGACGCGCTGATCGCCACCCACCAGGTGGTAAGGGTCGGCCCCGCCAAACCCTGCGGTCGCTGCGGGAACGACGGCGAGCGTGTGGTGTACACCAGCCTGTACCCGGGCGTCATGGACCGGGTCACCGTGTCCTGCGACCCGTGTGGTCGAACCGCCCATAACCCTTACGGCGAACCCGGCCCCGAGATCGATGTCCGCCTGGTCGCCCGTTCGGGCTCCGCCGTCCTGGAGATCGCGACGGTCGCGGACCCGCGAGCCGTGGCCCCGACGGCGATGCACCTCCGGTTCGCTCCCGGTGACGTGGAGGGCGGCCCGGTGAAGCCGTCGCCCGGGGAGCACTTCCCGTTGGAACCGGGCGGACGTTCGACCACGACGATGGAACTGCCCGACGCCGTGGGGGTGGGCGCCCGGCTCGAAGTCCTGTGCGTCAACGGTTTTCAGGTCTCGACCCGGAGCTTCGCGCTCCCCGGCCCGGCCGCGATCCCCCGCCCCCGCGCCACGATGTCCCGCCGCCGAGACACCCGCAAGGTCGCGCCGAAGCGCGGTACGGCGACCACCGACCCGGCGGTCGCCGCCGTCTCGTCGAAGGTCTGACACCCGCCCCGGAGACCTGACTCCCGCCCTCGCGCAGCGGCGGCGGGAGTCAGGGCGTGCGGCCGATGAAGGCGAGCAGGCGGGTTTGTGCGTCGGCGTCCTCCGGAACCTCGACCCGGGGGCCGTAGTGGCCGCTGCCGCGCAGGACTTCGTCGAGCGGCAACATCCCTTCCAGGAGCCGGGCGCACGTGGCCTGGTCCAGCCGCTCGTCCTGGCCGGTCGCCCGGGCCAGGTCCCAGGTGTGCATGAAGACGTCGACCGTATAGAACCGGTCGATCGCCTCGCCCAGCGGCAGCTCCCCGATATTCGGGTTCACCAACACCTTGCCGGTGGTGGCGGGGTCGTCGAGGAGGGCCTGCACCGCCTCGGTATGCACGGCCCAGGCGGCTTCCGGGTCGTCGTCCACCGGCGGCCCCTTGGGCAGTTCGATCCCGGCGCCCGATCGGAGAAACGCCGGGAACCACTCGACCATATGGCGCACCACGTCCCGGGCGGTCCACCCCTCGCACGGTGCCGGGTCGTCCCACGCGGCGGCCGGCACGCCGTGTATCCGCTCGGTGAACACGCCCGCGACGCGGCGGTGTTCGTCCGCGGCGGTGGTTTCGTGCGGCAAGGCCGTCTCGTCGTGGTGCGGGTCGTTCGTGGCAGTCATGCTGCCGCCTCCTCGGTGCGGGATATGAAAGGGCGTCGCGCGCCCACCTCACATCATCGGCCCGGGGGTGGGGGAGCGCAGCTCTCGGCGACGACCGTCGGCGGGCGTTCGGTGAGTTGGTGCAGGCGCAGGGCGAGTTGCAGTTCGAGTGCCTGCTGCGGCCCGTTCCAGTCCGGGCCCAGGAGGGCCTCGACGCGGTCCAGGCGTTGTACGACCGTGTTGACGTGGATGTGCAGTTCGTCCTTGGCGCGGGTCAGGCTGCCGCCGCACGCGAAGTAGACCCGGAGCGTGCGCACCAGCTCCGTGCCGCGCCGCGCGTCGTAGGCCAGCAGCGGGCCCAACGCGTCGCCGACGAAGGTGTCGACGTCCTGCCGGCCGCCGAGTACGACGCCCAGGAACCCCAGCTCCGCGGCGCAGGCGCCGTCGCCGGTGCGGCCCAGCACGATCAGGGCGCGCAGGCAGCGGGCCGCCTCGGCGTGGGCCGCTGCGATGCCGCGCGCACCGACGGCGGGACCCGCCGCGGCGACGGTGACCGGCGCTCCGGTACGTACGCCGAGCCGGCTCGCGGCGCGTCGGGCCGCCTCGCCGGGCGGCGTGCCGTCGTCCGGCAGGAGCAACACCGTGGACCCGGCGTGCTGCGCGGTCACGCCGCCGCCCGCGAACAGGTATTGCCGGGCACGCGCCGCGAGCCGCTCCCGGTCCGACGTCGCGGTGTCGGCGACGAGGATCAGGTGGGGGCGGTCGAGGTCGATCCCGGAACGCCGCGCCCGAGCCGACAGGGACGCGGGATCGCGGTCGGGATCGGTCAGCAGGTCGGCCAGCAATTCGCCGCGGACCCGGTTCTCGGTCTCCGCGACCGAGCGGCGCAGCAGGAGCAGGAGCGCGGCCACGACGCCGGCCCGCTCGAAGACGTGCCGGTCGGCGTCGTCGAGCTCGGTGCGATGCAGCACCAGGCTGCCGAGCGCCTCGGGCCCGGCCAGGACGGCGCACACCCACCCTCCGTGCCACGCCACCGCGCGGCCGAGCGCGTGCGACTCCTCGGCGGCGCGGACCAGTTCGGCGCCGCCGAGCGGGGTGGAGCCGTCATCGGTCGTGGTGCCGGTCAGGTCCAGTCCGGCCGTGTCGTGGATGGCGACCGCCCCGCCGAGGAGTTCGGCGACCGCCGCGGCCACGTCCGGCAGGTCGCCGCCGCGCAGTACCAGGTCGGTGAGTTTGTCGTGCGCCTCCTCGGCGCGCTGCACCGCGTCGGCGTGGGCCCGGATCACGGTGTTCGCCTCGGCCAGTTCCGCGAGCGCCGCCCGGGTATCGGCCATGGCGCGCGCGGTGTCGATGGCGATGGCGGCGTGGGTGGCCAGCGAGCTCATCAGCGCCACTTCGTCGCCGCCGAACGTGCGCGGCGCCCGGTCGGCCGCCATCAGGACACCGACGACCTTGCCTCCGTCCCCGCGCGTGGAACCCAGCAGGAGGGGCACGCCGAGGATGGCGACCAGTCCCTCGTCGAGAACCCCCTCGTCGACCCGGTCGACGTGCCGGAAGCGGGTGTCCGTGCGGTAGTCGGGGGTCGCGTAGGGCCGCGCGGTCTGTGCGACGAGGCCGCCGAGGCCGTCCCCGAGCCCCAGGCGCAGGGCCTGGAAGATCGGGGATACCGATCCGTCGGTCACCCGCATGTAGGTGTCGCCGGCCTCCTCGTCGGGCAGGGTGAGGTACGCGGTGTCGGTGCCCAGCAACATCCGCGCCCGTCGCACGATCGAGCGCAGCACCGAATCCAGGTCACGCAGCGCCGCCAGGTCGCTCGCGGTGTCGAACAGCGCGGTCAACTCCCGCTCCCGGCGCCGGTGTTCGCGCAGCGTGCCGCGGATGCGCAGGGCCTTCGCCGTGGCGTCGTCGAGGTCCGCGAGATCGTCGGGCGCGGCACCGGCCGCGCGGGCCTGCGCGGCCAGGGCCCGGAAGTCCTCGGCGGGCGCGTCCGCGGAGAGGAGGTCGAGGAGATCCCGGGTGAACCGCGCGGGTCGCCCCGGGTGTTGCTCTGCCATGGTGGTCCGTCCGTCCGTCCGTTCGCCGTGCGAGTCAGTGTGCGGTCCAGCCGCCGTCCAGGACGAACGAGGTTCCGGTGACGTGGCGGGCGTGCGGCCCGCACAGGTACAGGGCCGCCGCGGCGACCTCCTCGGGCTCGATCAGCCGTTTGATCGCCGTGCGTTCCAGCAGGATGTCGCGGACGACGTCGTCGGCGGGGATCCCGTGCGCGGCGGCCTGGGCGGCGATCTGGCCCTCGATCAGCGGCGTGCGGACGTAGCCGGGGCAGACGCAGTTGCTGGTCACCCCGTGCGGGGCGCCTTCCAGGGCGGCGACCTTGCTGAGCCCCTCCAGGGCGTGCTTGGCGCTCACATACGCCGACTTGAACGCGCTCGCCCGCAGACCGTGCACCGAGGAGATGTTGACGATGCGCCCCCAGTTCTGCGCGTACATGTGCGGCAGGACGCGGCGCATGATGCGAAAGGGCGCCTCCACCATCACCTTGTGGATGAGGGCGAACCGTTCGAGAGGGAACTCCTGGATCGGCGCCACGTGTTGCAGACCGGCGTTGTTGACCACGATGTCGACCCGGGTCGGCAGCGCGTCCACGGCGTCCGGGTCGGCCAGATCGGTCCCGTGCGCGGTGCCGCCGATCTCCTCGGCGACCGCCTCGGCCGCGTCGACCGCGATGTCCACGACGTGCACGTGTGCGCCGGCGGCGGCGAACGCGAGGGCGCAGGCGCGTCCGATCCCGCTCGCCGCCCCGGTCACCAATACGACGCGTCCGGCGAGGAAGGGGTCGTCGGGGGGAGTGGGCGGGTGGTCGCCGGTGATCGTACTGGTTGCCATGGCCATATCGTAGGAAGGGCGAGCCTGCGGGCACATGGAGTCCGTCGCCATAGTCGCGGGGTGCGCCGTGGGCCGAGCCGCCATGTCGGGCCTGCGGATGCGGCGGTGTCGCCGGGCGCGTGTCGAGCGGCTGAGACCCCGGCCGCGGGTCACCAGGTGCCGATGTCGCCGTCGTCGACGTCGTCGTTCCAGGCCACCGTGCGGTTCGACGGCGGGTTCGTGCCGTGCTCGACCCAGTCTTCGAGGGCCTTGAACACGGTGCGGTACGCGGGCAGGAGCGGACGCAGCCGAGCGGGGAAGAGGTCGCAGAACCCGTCGACGTGGTTGCCGCCCTCGATGCGGTACTGGCGGTGCAGCCGGCCGCGACCGGCGGCGGCGACGAGGTCGGCGTAGCGGTCGGAGTGCAGCGTGATGGGCAGGAACGCGTCGAGGGTCCCGTGCAGGGAGAGCAGCGGCTTGCCGATCGCCCCGGTGAGCGCGACCCGGGCGACGGCCTCGTGTACGGCGCGGGGGCGGTTCGGGTAGTCGTAGTCGGCGTCGCCGCCCGCCTCGCCGGGGCCGGCGAAGGGGACTCCGGCGGGCGGCAGACCCGTGCCGGGGTAGTGCGGGTCGAAGACCGCCCGGTAGGTGCGTTGGGTGACATCCCAGTAGGTCCGGTGGTGAATGTCCCAGAGGAACTCCGAGCCGGCCGGCAGCCCCGCGTCGATCAGCCGTGCCGCAGCCTCCGGATCACCGCTGTCCCGGTAGCGCGGATAGTGGGCCAGGGCCGTCGGCAGATAGGTGAACAGGTTGGGACCTTCGGCCGACCACAGCGGGCCCTCCCAGTCCACGCCGCCGTCGTACAGGTCCGGGTGCCGCTCCAGCTGAGCGCGTGTCAGGTAGCCGCCGTTGGAGATCCCGGTGACGTAGGTACGGTGCGCCTCCGCGCCGTAGTGGCGGCGCACCACCACGCGTGCGGCGACGGCGAGTTCGTACAGGCGCCGGGACCAGTCGACGAGCGCGTCGCCGGGGCGGCGCCCCGCGGTGTGGAAGTCGGGGCCGGAGTTGCCCTTGTCGGTGGCCGCGTAGGCATAGCCCGCGGCGAGCGCACCGTCGGCGATGATGCGGTCGGTGGCGTATTGGCGGCGGATCCCCGGGGCTGCGGTGACGACGAGTTTGCCGTTCCAGTCGTCGGGGAGACGCAGTACGAACTGCGCGTCGTGGTGCCAGTCGTGATGCGGGTTCAGCCGGGTTTCGGCGGGGAAGCAGCCGTCGATCTGCAGTCCCGGGACCGGACGTTCGGGCCGTGGGGTGCCGGACGCGTGCAGGTTTTCCCAGTCCGCGAGGACGGTGTGGCCCGTGACGGCGGTGCCGGTGGTGGTCAAATCCGCGAGGCGCACGGCCTGTTGGCGTTCGGCTCCCGGCACGCGGACCGTCGGGCCGGTGTCGACGCGCATGGCGCCGCCTTCCGTGGTGTTCGCCATCGCCGGCTCCTTCGGAGAGTGGTGGGTACGCCCGTACCGCGCGGGAGCGCCGGGCATCCGCACGACGCTACGGCCGTACCCGGACCTCGTCCATGGCGGCAAGCCCCATACATCGCCACCCGGGCGTGGTCGCGGAGCACACCGGCCGCCGCCTCAGCCGCCGGCGAACGGCGATTCCACCGGCGCACGGGCCGACACGTCGCTCGGTCGACCCCGGACCAGGGGTGTGACCCACACCTCCGGCCGCTCGTCGTGTGGGTCGTCCTCATGGGCCCGGCCCGCGTGTGCCGCCTACCGTGTCGGGGCGGGCCGCTCCGGGCCCGCCGGGCGGAGGAGTTGACGATGGTGCGGAAGTCGGGCGGCTGGATCCTCGCGGTATTGCTGGCGCTGCTGACCGGGCTCGTCGGAGCCCCGGCCGCTTCGGCCGCGGCGCCGGCGTACCTCACGATGGAGGCGAGCTACAACTCGCCGGCCAACGGCTGGGAGCGCGTCGAGCGTTATCTCGACACCACCGCCGGTTTCCACCAGGAGCAGTACCCGCCGGACGGCCGTGGTGACCAGGACGGTCAGCGCCTGACCTTCTTCGGCGGGGTCAAGCAGCCGTATTCCGGGCGCTTCCTGCTCTACTCCGCGCCCGGCTGGAACAGCGGCGCACACCAGGTGCCGGTGCTGCTGGTGCACGGCGCCAACGACAACCCGGACCGGGCCTGGGCCAACCCGGGCGAGTCGGGCGGTTACGGCTGCGGGACGGCGTCCTGCCCGAACACCGGCCTGATGCAGTACCTCTCCACCCGGGGATACCGGGTCTTCGCCATCGGCTTCGCACACAAGCAGGGCGACAACCTGATGCAGGCTCAGGAGGTGGGCGACGCGGTCGCGTTGATCCGCGCCCGGCTGGGCGTCCCCCAGGTGGATCTGGTCGGCTGGAGCAAGGGCGAGATGTCCACCCGGGCGTACGTCTCCTCGGTCAAGCCCTCCTGGGGTCGGCCGTACGCCGGCGACGTCCGGCGGCTGGTCACCCTGGGCGGCCCCAACGGCGGCTACGACTACCCCTTCGCGCACGGCTGGGCGCACGATTTCAGCATCTGGCCGGAGTGCGGCGGCAAGGTCAACGCGCCCTCGCCGCACCTGCGCATGACGTGCTACGGGACGTATCAGGCGCACCCGGAGTACGCGTTCACCCCGACCGGCGGCTATGACGACTACCCGGGGCAGCGGCAGATGTTGGCCCGGTGGGACGGTACGTACGGGGTCGATCAGAGCCAACAGGACTGGTACACCACGTATTACGGCGGCCAGGGGTTCTACACCGACGGCACCGGCATCCAACCCGCCATCGCCGCGGGCTCGTTGATCACACCGCTGCACCAGGCCGGCATCCCCGCCCAGGTCCGCACCTTCCTGCTGGCCGGCGGTACACCGAGCATCCTCGGCATCTTCAACGAGAACCGAGGGCCCAGCGACGGCGTGGTCTTCGTCTCCAGTGCCCTGGACACCACCGGAGTCGGTACGGTCGGCGGGACCGCGCTGGTCGCCGGCGCCAACCACCTCGAACTCGGCTGGAACACCACGGTCGCGGCCAAGGTCGCCGGCTGGCTCGACTGAAGGAATCAAGGATGCTGCTGCCCACCATCGCCGCCGGTCGGATCGCGACCTCCCGGCTCACCGTCAACTGCCTGCAGATAGAGGGACGTTCCGGTGAGCCGGTGGTCTTCGTGCACGGCAACGTGTCGTCCTCGCTCTTTTGGCGACAGGCGATGCTCGAACTGCCCGCGCACTACCGGCCGATCGCGCTCGACCTGCGCGGCTTCGGCGACACCGACCCGCTGCCGGTGGACGCGACCCGCGGCCTGCGCGACTACAGCGACGATCTGAGCGCGCTGATCGAGGCGCTCGACCTGGGCCGGGTACACCTGGTCGGCTGGAGCCTGGGCGGAGGCGTGGTCCTGCAACAACTGCGGGACCACGCCGAGCGGTTGCGCTCGGTGACCCTGGTCAACCCGGTCTCGCCGTACGGCTTCGGCGGCACGCACGGGATCGACGGCCGGCTGAACAGCCCGGACGGCGCGGGCTCCGGCGGCGGCGCCGCGAACCCGGAGTTCGTCCGGTTGCTGGCGGCCGGCGAGACCGGCGGCGAGTCACCGCTGTCACCTCGCGCGGTGTTCGACGCGTGCTACGTCAATACGCCCGTGGAGCCGGCCGACGCCTACGTCGCCTCGATGCTCACCACCCGGGTCGGCGACGACCACTATCCCGGCGACTCCCGCACCAGCCAGGCCTGGCCGGGCCTGGCTCCGGGCGACCGCGGCGTGCTCAACTGCCTGGCGCCGACGCACTTTCGGATCGACGACCTGGAACGCGCCGCGGCCAGGCCCCCGGTGTTGTGGCTGCGGGGCTCGGCCGACGTGATCGTCTCGGACACCTCGCTCTTCGACCTGGCCCACCTCGGCGCACTGGGCGCCGTCCCCGACTGGCCCGGCGCGGACCACTGCCCGGCCCAGCCGATGATCGCCCAGACCCGCGCCGTCCTGGCCCGCTACGCGGCGGCCGGCGGCCCGGTCCGAGAGGCGGTGATCGAGGACGCGGGCCACAGCGTGCACATCGAGCGCCCCAAGGAGTTCCTGACGGAATTGCTACGAGTGCTGCACGAGGCCGGCCCCGATACCCCGGCCGGGTAGCGCCCTGCGGGCAGCGTGGGCCGCCCGAGGCCCGGATGTCACATGTGTCCCCGGATTGTGCCGTTCCGGTAACAGGGGCCGGCGGGCGTGGTCGGTGGCTTTAGGGTCGTGATCACAAGCACGGCGCTGCCGTCGGGTACCCGGCACCAGGGGGGTTACGGGTACCCGCGTCACATACACGGCGGCGTCGTGGTCCGCGACAGACACCGAACTGGGGGGTTCACGGTGCGTATCACCATGCCGCGTCGCGCGGCGAGCAAAGTTGTTGTACCGCTGACCGCACTCGCGCTCTTCGGCCTCACGGCCTGCGAGAAGTCGGGCGGCGACGCCAAGGACAAGCCGTCCGGGTCCGCTTCGACATCCGCCGACAGCGGCAAGGGGGACCAGAACGCGACCCCGGCGACGGACCGGCAGCTGTCCGCGGTCCTCATCGACGGCAAGGACATCCCCGCCGGATACGGCGGCGGCAAGGTGTCGAACGAACGGTCACCGGACAAGCCCGGCCAGGTGGTCAGCCCCGCCGAATGCGTGGCGCTGGGCAGCGGCGGCACGTCGCACCCGGTCGGCCACGCCGAGCGGTCGTACGCCATCGCTCCCGCGGACCCGGAGTCGGACGACTCGGTGCGGGTGAGCCTGTCCAGCGCGCCGCGCGACGTGCTGCAGAAGCAACTCGACGACGGCATCAAGGCGCTGAGTTCCTGCGCGCACTACACACTCACCGAAGGCGGCGACGTCACGACCTTCGCCGTGACCGACGTCAAGGTCGGCGTGCGGGGCAAGGACAGCGTCTCGTACAAGGTCGCCGTCTCCGGCAACGGCCGGTTGCTCGGCACCGCCGTCAACACCCTGGTTCTCCAGGGCACCACCGGTCTCGCCGTCACGTCGTTCGCGACGCCGGGCAAGGGCGACCCCGCCGACACCGGCCCGTTCGTGAGCGCCCAGCTCTCCAGGCTCGTCAAGATGCCGCCCGACACGGGGAGTTCCCCGTCCCAGCCGGCGCGGCCCACCGCCGAGCCGTCGGCCACGCGGAGCGCGGAGAGCAGAACGATCCCGACCGCCGACACACTGACGGCGGCGCTGCTCGACGCGCAGGAGATTCCGGCGGAGTACTCGGCCGAGGGCCCGGAACCCGCGACGCCCGAGGCCGCACCCCGACTGTCCGACCCGCGGTGTGCACCGTTGCTGGACACCTCACTGGACCAGCGCACCGCCGCGGTTCAGCAGAACTATCGCAAGACGACCCTCGACGCGACCGTACAGCCCACCGAGGGCGTGATCACCGAACTGTCGAGCGGCCAACGCGCGGTGCTGAAGCGGGAGTTCGACGCCTACGTCGCGGCGCTCAAGGTCTGCTCCTCGTTCAACGAGACCAACGACGACGGCACGGTCGACCGGTACACGATCACCGAGGTCTCCGTCGGGCGCAACGGCGCGGACACCGTGGCGTTCCGGATGCGCGACGACCACCCCACGGACGGACGCCTGTACGCCTACCTCGTGGTCGCCGTGAAGGGCAACGTCGCCATGCAGATGGCGTCGTTCGCACAGAACGGCCCGGCCGAGGTGCCGTCCGCGATGATCACCGGCCAGCTGTCCAAGGTGGCCGAGATCACGGGCTGACGACCCGTCATGTGAGGCGAGGATGCCCGGGCGGCGGGCCACGAGGTGGTCGACCTCGTGGCCCGCCGCTCAGTCCACGTAGCGGGCGGGGGGTGGGGTTGCGGTGGGGTCGGAGAGGTTCGCGGCCAGCCACTTTCGGTAGGAGGCCATCCATGGGCTGTTCGGGCCGCCTGCGCGGTAGTTCTCCAGGATCGCGTTGACCCGGCGGACGAGGTCGGTGTCGTTGAGATTCATCGCGACGCCGTACAACGTTTCGTCCAGGCGTGGTTCCAATACGCGGATCATCGGGTCCTGTGCGGCGAGTCCCGCGGCGAGTGAACCGTGTGTGAGGATCGCGTCGGTCTGACCTTCCTGTAGGCGCACCAGGCAGTCGAGATGGTTGTCGGCGAGGTCGACGATCGCGCCCAGGTTCGCCTGTGCCAGTACGTCCACAGCCGTGGTGCCCGCGCCCACGCACACCCGCCGTCCGCGCAGCGAGGCGTCGAATGCCCGCACGGGCGATCCCTTGGGCACCACGAGCTGCTGGCCGCTGCGGAAGTAGACGGTGGAGAAGGCCACTTCGGACTTGCGTTGACACGTGATGGTCATCGTCCGCACCATCACGTCGACGTCTCGGGCCCGGAGCCGCGGGACACGCTGGTCGGGGGACATGGTCACGAACCTGACCCGGGCGTTCGGGCCCAGGATCCCGCGGGCGATGGCCCACACGATGTCGATGTCGAACCCGACGACCTCGCCCGTCGCCGGGTCGACGGACCCCCATAGGTAACTGTTGAGGTCGATGCCCGCGACCAGGAGGCCGTTCTGCCGGATCCGGGTGATCGCCGGCCCGTCGTCGGCGTTCGTCGGCCGCAGACTGGCCCACGGATCGCACACGGCCGGCGGCGCGGCGGGCGGTGTCGCCGCCGGCGCTCCGACAACCGCCGCGGGTAACGGGCGCCGCGTGGGCGGGGAACCACCGCATCCGACCGCCAGGCCCATGAGCACGACCACCACCAGACATCCGGCCGCCACTCTCACCGGTTGTAAGCGCATCGCCCGCCACGTCCTCTCCGTACGGCGTCTGTCGGAGGCGCCGCGCGCACGATCCGCACCCGACCCCCGGTTCGATCGACACCATCGTTGCGTTCCGAGAGGATGCAGGTGTGGGTATCTCCCCATGCGGCCGGCCGGCTCACGGCCGCTGCCTGTTTTATGGCGACATGGCGACTCGACCGGGCCCCCGGCCCGAGGTTCGGCGGATTCAGCCGGACCGGCTCGCCTGGGGAGTGGGCCGCTCGGGCTGCGCGTTGTAGCCGGCGATGTCGCAGTGCAGCGGACCCCACAGGCCCGGCTTGCCGAGTTCGCGGAAGTTGACGTCGACGTCGGTGGAGGGTCGGCCGCCCGGAACGCGGGCGTTGGCCGCGGTGCAGGTGAGTTGGTGGATCGCGTCCACCGGCACCCGGCCGGCGTCGAGGGGCAGCGTGAGCGTGACGCCGCCGTCTCCGGTGTCGACGTCGACCCGGCCGGCCACCTCCGCCAGGGCGGTCGAGAATCCCCGCCGCTGTTCGGCCTCCGTCGGTCCCTTCAGGAGCAACGCGATCGCCTGGCCGGGGTCGAGGGACGTGTCGGTGGGTCGGGACACGGCTTGCACACCGTCGGAGGTCGCGAAGAACAGGCGCGTGCGGTCGGGGACGGCGCCGACCTGGGGAACACCCTTGGCCGGAGGGCCGACTCCGTGCGGCGTCGTGGTCGAGATGCCGCATCCGGCGACGAGGGCGGCCATGGCGGCGGCGGCCACGGTGACGGCGAGCTTCACTGATCCTCCGGACGGCGGGTGTCCGGCACGACGACCGGTGGTACTGGTACGAGCGGGAGTTCGATGGTGAACACGGTGCCCTCGTTCGCGGTGGAGGTCGCGTGCAGGGTGCCGCCGTGCAGGTGGATGTTCTCGCGCGCGATGGCAAGTCCCAGGCCGCTGCCGTCGGATCGGGTCCGGGCCGAGTCGGCCTTGTAGAAACGATCGAAGATGTGCGCGAGTACGGCCGGATCGAGGCCGGGGCCGTGGTCGACGACATCGACGGCGACGCGGTCGTCGGCGCGGCGCAGCACGACCCGGACGGGGGCGCCGCCGTGCCGCAGCGCGTTGCCGACCAGGTTGGCGAGGGCGACGTCGAAGCGTCGAGGGTCCAGGACGACCCGGATCCCGTCGGGGAGTTCGGTGTCGACCCGGTCGCTCCAGCCGCGGGCGCGCAGGGTTCGGCGTACCGAGCCGGCGACGTCGACCTCGTCGGTGTGCAGGATCGCGGCGCCCGCGTCGAAGCGGGAGATCTCCATGAGGTCGTCGACCATGCGCGCGAGTTTGCGGGTCTCCTCGGCGACCAGGCGCAGCGCCTCGGAGGTGTCGGGGTCCAGATGGGCGGTGTCCTCGTCGAGGACCTCGGTGACGGCGACCATCGCCGCGAGGGGGGTGCGCAGTTCGTGGGAGACGTCGGCGGCGAATCGGCGGGCGCCGGCTTCGAGGCGGCGCAGTTCGGTGGCGTCGCGTTCGATGGTGTCGGCCATGGTGTTGAACGTCGTGGTCAGGTCCGCGAGTTCGTCGTTGCCGTGGACGGGGATGCGGGTGTCGAGGTCGCCCTCGGTGATCCGGTGGGCGCCCGCGCGCAGCCGCCGTACTGGGCGCAGGACGTGCGCGGCGGCGACGAGCGCCGGGACGAGGGCGAGCCCGACGGCGGGGATCGCGCCGTAGCGGGCCGCGGTGACCAGGGCGTGGATGTCGGCCTGTTCCCCGCGCAGGGACATTTCGGCGTACACCACGATCCGGGTGGGGGTGCTCTCGGGTCCCGCGTGGAGGATCGGCATGCCGACGACCAGCCACGGGCCGCCGGGCCGCGCGACGCGCTGGGCCACCGCGCCGTTCTTCCGCAACACCGCGGATCGCAGGGCGGCGGTGATCGCGCCGGGATCACCGGGCGCCTCGGCGGGGACGAGCGGGCCGTCCTGGTACGACACGTGTGTACGCCAGTTGCGCGGGGTGCCCGCGCGGTTGAGCAGTACGGTCAGCTCCAGCAGGTTCTCGGCACTGGGCGGATACGCCAGGTCGGGGGCGCGCGCGTCGAGTTGGGCACGTAGTTCGTCGGTCGCGGCGTCCTCGGTGCGGTCGAGGATCGCGTCGCGGGCCTTGTCGAACGTCAGCGCGGAGGTGATCAGTGCGCTGAACGCGGCGACCAGGAGAAACGCGACGATCAGCCGGGGGCGCAGGCCACGCGGCGACAACCGGCGTCCGCGAGCGCGCGGTGACCCGGGCGCGGAACGCGGGGTGGACGTGGTGGACGCGGTCACAGCGGACCGAAGCGGTAGCCGAATCCGCGCACCGTCTGCACGTAGCGGGGGCGGCGTGGGTCGTCCTCGACCTTCCCGCGCAGGCGCAACACGCACGCGTCGACCAGCCGGGCGTCGCCGGCGTAGCTGTGCTCCCAGACCCGTTCGAGGAGGATGTCGCGGCTGTACACGCGCCCGGCGGAGGCGGACAGGTACAGCAGCAGCTTGAGTTCGGAGGGCGCGAGCGTGAGTTCGGTTCCGTTCTTGGACACGATGAGCGCGGCCCGGTCGATTACCAGACGCAGGAGATCCTCGACGCCAAGAACATGATCGACCAGGCGTCGGCAGGCCGACGGATCTGGTACTACCGCGCACCCGGTGGCGCGTTCACCCCGGAAAGCCGCCGGGTCGCCGCCGATCACGGCATGCGGCCCCTCGGTTGGAACGTCGACCCGAGCGACTACCAGCGCCCCGGAGTCGACACCATCGTCACCCGCGTCCAACAACAACTGGCCAAGGGTCCCACCGTTTTGATGCACGACGGGGGCGGCGATCGCGAACAGTCCTTCCAGGCCATGGAGAAGCTCCTGGCGTGGTTCGACGAGCAGGGATACCGGTACAGCTTCCCGCAATCGTGAACCCGCTTCGATCGCCGGGCGACCGGCCGGCCGCTTGCGCGGTCGGCCGGTCGTCGTGTCCGGTACCGTCAATATTCGTCCGCCAGTTGGGTGACATCCACGGAGGACGCCCCGCTGTGCGGCTCCGGTACGACCGCCCACAGGGCCGCCATCGCGGCGAACGTGGCCATCAGGGCGACGGCCCCGGTCCGGCCACGCGCCCAATGGCCCCGGAAACGGATCGGATCCTCCACCAGGAGCTTGGAAAGTACGGCGGCGGCGACGGAAACGACCACGATGACGGCCGTCCGACCCCAGCCCGCGAAGCCGAGGCGTTCCTCGTCCAGCAGCAGATAGACCGGCCAGTGCCACAGGTAGAGGCTGTACGAGATCAGACCGGTCCAGCGCGCCGGGGCGCAGCCCAGGACGCGGCCGACGGGGCTGCCCGGTGCCCGGGTGAGGCACGCGATGAGGACGGCGGCGGCCAGCGCGTGCAGGAACATTCCCCCCTGGAACAGTGACGGGGAATCCTCTCCGTCGGCCAGGATCCAGTACGTGCCGATGCCGCACACCAGGGCGAACGAGAACCACCCGGCCGGGCGTTCGCCCAGTCGGGCCACCGCGCGAGTGGCCGGCCCGGTGGCCATCAGGGCGCCCAGGAGCAGGGAGAAGGCACGGGTGTCGGTGCCTTCGTACACCCGGGTGCTGTCGATCGAATCGGTGAGGTGGAGCATCAGGGCCGGCGAGGCAAGGGCCCCCGTCGCCGCGACGACGGCGACGTTACGGCCCGCATGCCGGCCTCGGGCCACCAGGACCAGGAGCAGCGGCCAGAACAGATAGAACTGCTCCTCGACGGCGATGCTCCACAGATGGCTGAAGACGCGGGTGTCGCCGGAGTTCCAATAGCCCATCCGATCCGCGATGAAGTGCCAGTTGGCGAGGTTCGCCACCACCCACGGGCCGTCGTCGAGCGCGTTTCGGATCAGCGCGGGCGATCCGAATGCCGATACCAGCAGCAGGGTGCCGGACACCATGACGGCGAGCGCGGGCAGGAGGCGGCGGGCTCGGCGGCCCCAGAAGGCGACGAGGTTGATGCGGCCGTCGCGGGCCGCCGCCTCCTTGAGCAGCAGCCCGGTGATCAGGTAGCCGGACAGCACGAAGAACAGGTCGACGCCCAGGAAGCCGCCGCCGAAGTTGCCGGCGTGAAAGAGCAGTACCGCCGCGACGGCCACACCGCGCAGACCGTCCAGTGGCCCGATGTGCGCTCTGGCGGAGGTGGGCGCACTCGCGGCTGTCGCGGGCGTTGCGGACGGCGCGGGAGCCCGCCGATGGGTACGCCGAGGGGAAGTCTGCGCAGGCATGGGGTAGTTCTCCGAAAAGCGCGGGGCGGAACGAACTCGGGCCCGTTCCGCCCCTCGATCAACTGTGGCCGGGGAGGCGAGCGTGTCGCCCCGGGTCGACTACTTGCAGCCGAGTCGTGCGTACACCTTGTCGCCGGTCCACGCGCCGGTGGCCCAGCGGTCCGCCGCCGCCGGTGCGAAGGAGTACCGCCTGCCGAGTTCCTTGCCCAACCAGTGGGCGAACGCGGCAGCGCCCTGCTGACACGAGTGGATGCCGTCGTCGCTCCGCTGTGCCTTGGCGGCGGCGCCGTCGGTACCCCACAGGGCCGCGGCGTCGAGGAAGTGCACCCTGCCCGGATGCTTGTCCGCCACGTCCTTGGCCGCCTTGGGGGCGGACTTGATCTCGGCCTCGTGCGGCTTGTAGAAGTCGTCGATCCGGAACGGCGGCGCCGACACGATGACGAGTTCGGCGCCCGCGTCGGTCACCGTCTTGACCAGTCGTTCGTAACTGGCTTGTTGTTCCTCGGACTTGCCCCAGTCGTAGGTCGTGATCTGGTAAACGACGACATTCGGCTTGAAGGAGCCGAGTTCCTTCGGCAGCTGTTCCCAGGTCGGTTCGGCGACCTCGCCGATGACACCACCGCCACCGGCGGCCGCGATCGACTTGAACTCGGTCCCGTTGGCCTTCATCGCCGCGCCCAGCGCGGGAGCCTCGACTTCGCCGATGGAGTCACCCATCCAAAGCAACTTGGCGAGCTTCGCGTTCCGAGTCCCGGCACCGGCCGGGGACGCGGTCGAATCGGCCCGGCCCACGGTGGCCTTGCTCGTGTCGTCCGAGTCGTCGCAGGCACTGAGCCCGAGAACGCCGATCGCAGCGCCAAGGGCGATTCCCACGGAGAACCGAACGGCGCGCCGAAGGCGGACAGAGGGATTGGTCTGGCTGTTCATGCACCTCAGTAGAACCGCAGAAATCCCCACCCAGAGGCCTCGTCATCGTTTCATCACACCCTGTGAGAGAAACAGTCATCCCCCAAGACCGACATCGCGGTGGCTGTCGGTATCGATCTGCTCGCGAAGTTCACGGGAGCGGGAGGTGATCCGAAACTCTTCGGTTTTTGTGCTGTATTCGTGGTCGTCGGGCAGAAGTCGGCCATGGGCACAGCGATGCGGGTTCCGGAGACGCGGGACATGAAGGGTGAGGAGTTGTCGGCCGACGAGGCGTGGGCGACGTTGCGTCGGTACGGCGGGTGGACGCTGGTCAAGAACGCGTTCATTCGGTTTCGGTACGCGGACGGGTTCACGCACTCGCGTGCGCTCGCGCTCCAGGCCGTGTTGTCGGTGCTGCCGTTCGCGATCGCCGTCGTGGGGCTGTCCAGGGTCTTGCACACGGACAAATTCGGCATGTTCGTCTCGTCGGTCCTCGGTCGGCTGTCCACCGGCCCCAGTTCGGCCGTCGTGCAGGACACGCTGCGCGACGCGGGTGAGGGCAGCGCGGCGGCGCTCTCCCTGGGATTGCTGTTCGCGCTGGTCAACGTCGCGACGGCGATGAGTCAGATCGAGCGGGGCGCCAACCGGATCTACGGCGTGGAACGCGACCGCCCGTTCGCGCGCAAGTACGGCCGCGCCGCGGTGATGACCGTCGTGGTGGGCATCCCGATCGGCCTCGGTGTACTGCTGACCGTGGCCGGCCGCGACATCGTCGGAGCGGCCGGCGACGTCTACGGTTGGAGCGATACCCAACAAACGGTGGGGAACACGATGCGCTGGCCGGTGGGCATCGCGCTCGCGCTGCTCTCGGCGTCCGCGGTGTTCCGGTGGTCGCCGCGCCGTCGCCAACCCGGCTTCACCTGGCTGGCGTTCGGGGCGGCGGTGTACGTCGCGTTGTGGGTGCTGCTGACGTGGCTGCTGGGCCTGTACGTCCGCTTCAGCAGCTCGTTCGACTCGGTGTACGGACCGCTCAGCGCGTTCGTGTCGTTGATCCTGTGGGCCTACCTGACCTCGATCGCGCTGTTCCTGGGCCTGGCCTTCGCCGCACAACTGGAAGCGGTCCGCGCCCACCTCCCCGAACCGATAAAGCCCGACCCCGGCGCCTGACACCGGCCGGCGCCCAACGTCAACTCGCGTTCGTGGGTGGGTGGTTGGGGCGGGTGTGGGGGTGTTGACAGATTGTGCCGGGCTGGTTGTGTTTTGTTGACGGTCGACTTGTGACTGTGTGAGCGTTTCGTTCGCTCGGGCACGAACCCGGCGCACCTGATGGTCGGTTCCGTTCACCTCGCGGGGCCGGCGCGAGTCGGACTCGTGGTCGAGGCCTGTCCTCCATCCAAGGAGCCTCGATGAAACGCAGCACGGTGACGGTCGGGTCGGTCCTGGCCCTACTCGCCGGCCTCGTGGTCGGTACCTCCCAGTCGAACGCGGCGACGCCTGCGCCCGCGCCCGGATTGGCGGCGGCCGTGTCCGCCGCCGACCGGGCCGCGGCGAGCGGCCTGGACGTCCTGGCCAAGGGCCCCGACGAGAGTTACGTGCGGCAGCAGGTCACCCCGTGGGTCGACAACCTGTACTCCGTGGCCTACGAGCGCACCTACCGCGGGCTGCCCGTGGTCGGCGGCAGCGCGGCGGTGCTGGCCGACGGCAACGGCACCGTCCGGGCCGCCCAGTCGGCCACCGATCAGCGGATCGACGTCCCCGTCAAGCCGACGGTCGGCAAGGACGCGGCCGAGAACGTCTCGCGTGCGCAACTCAGGGTCGTCGAGAAGGTCGACTCGCGACGCCTGGTCGTCCGGGTCCGGGAGGGTGGCGCGAACCTGGCCTGGGAGACCGTGCTGATCGGCAACACCGAGACCGCGCCCAGCCGGCTGCACGTCTTCGTCGACGCCCGCTCGGGGCAGTTGCTCGACTCCTACGACGACGTCAAGGGCGGCACCGGTACCAGCCAGTGGAACGGCCCCAACCCGCTGACGATCACCACCAGCGGCAGCGCCGGCAACTACAAGATGACCGACCTGACCCGGCCCGGCCTGTCCTGCTCCGACTACAACGGCGGCGTGTTCACCAAGGCCACCGACACCTGGGGCAACGGCAACGCCGCGAGCAAGGAGACCGGCTGCGTGGACGCCCTGTGGGCCGCGCAGAAGGAATGGAACATGCTCCGCGACTGGCTCGGTCGCAACGGCCACAACGGCAACGGCGGAAGCTGGCCGGTACGCGTCGGGCTGCCCGCGGTCAACGCCTACTGGACCGGCTCGCAGATCCAGATCGGCCACAACCAGAGCAACCAGTGGATCGCGTCCATGGACGTCGTGGGCCACGAATTCGGGCACGGCATAGACCAGTTCACCCCCGGCGGCGCCGGCTCCGAGGCCGGCCTGGGTGAAGGCACCGGCGATATCTTCGGCGCGCTCACCGAGGCGTACACCAACGAGCCCTCGCCCTACGACCGCCCGGACTACCTGGTCGGCGAGACGGTCAACCTGGTCGGCAGCGGCCCGATCCGCAACATGTACAACCCCTCGCAGATCAGCAACAACCCGAACTGCTACAGCGCCTCGATCCCGGGCACCGAGACCCACGCGGCGGCCGGTCCGCTGAACCACTGGTTCTACCTGCTCGCCGAGGGCACGAACCCCGGTGGCGGCAAGCCCAGCAGCCCGACCTGCAACAACACGCAACTCACGGGCGCCGGAATCCAGACCGCGGGCAAAATCTTCTACGGCGGCATGTTGCTCAAGACGAGCGGCATGACCTACAAGAAGTACCGCACCGCGACCCTGAAGTCCGCCAAGGCGCTCGACTCCACTTGCGGCCTGTTCAACAAGACCAAGGCCGCCTGGAACGCGGTGAGCGTCCCGGCCCAGCCCGGTGACCCGACCTGCCCGTGATGCCGAACGCACCTCGATAGATCCGACGACAGGCGCCGGACGATAGGCACCCGACGCCAGGCACCCCACGTCCGTCCCCCAGACGAGGCCGCGGCCCCCGCCGCGGCCTCGTTCGCCATGTCGGGCTCCGCGCGTCGGACATCCGGCGCCGTCGCCGGGAGCCGTACCCGGAACGTCCCGGGAGATCGGATGGCTGAGGGCCCGCGGGTGCCGGGACGACGCCGCAGGCGGCTGATGGGTGGTGGTCCGAGCAGTCTGTTTTCCGGTGCGCCCGGCCGTCATACTGGAAGTCATCGGATCTCTGGAAGGATCATCGGCATGGCTGTGACGGACGAGGCCATCGACAGGATCAAGGAGATGATCGTCTCCGGGGAGCTCCGGCCCGGCGACAAGCTTCCGAAAGAGGCGGACCTGGCCACCAAGCTGGGATTGTCGCGCAACTCGCTGCGCGAGGCGGTCAAGGCGTTGTCGCTGATCCAGATCCTGGACGTGCGCCAGGGCGACGGCACGTATGTGACCAGTCTGGAACCCGGCCTGTTGATGGGCGCGATCGCGTTCGTCGTGGACTTCCACCACGACAAGAGCGTGCTCGACTTCCTCCAGGTCAGACGGATCCTGGAACCCGCCGCGACCGCGCTCGCCGCGGCCCGGATCGACGCCGCGGGGATCGCCGGGTTGCGCGGCCTCGCGCAGGTCGACGAGCCGCAGCCGACCACCGAGCAACTGATCGAGCAGGATCTGCGCTTCCACCAGGCGATCGCGGGCTTCAGCGGCAATCCCGTGCTGTGCTCGCTGCTGGATTCGTTGTCCAGTCCCACGATGCGCGCCCGGCACTGGCGCGGCCTGACCCAGAGCGGTTCGTGGGAGCGTACGGTGCGCGAGCACCAGGCGATCGTGGACGCGCTGGAGAGCGGCGACGCGGAGGCCGCGCGGGCGTGGTCGACGGCGCACATCGCGGGCGTCGAGCAGTGGCTGCGCAAGGTGGCCTGAGGCGCGGCCGGGCCAGGCCCGACCGCGCCCGCCAGTGCCCAGCCGCGCCGCCAGTGCCCAGCCGCGCCGCCAGTGCCCAGCCGCGCCGCCAGTGCCCAGCCGCGCCGCCAGTGCCCAGCCGCGCCGGCAGTGCCCGACCGCGCGTCAGGCCAGCGACGCGGCGTGGGCGGGGTCGATCGCGTGCCGGAGCGGCAGGTCCTCGGTGAAGCGGCGCACTTCGTCGAGCACGAGCTGCCCGAGGCGGTGGCGCTCGGCCCCCATGGCGCCGGCCAGGTGCGGTGTCAGGACGACGTTGGGAAGGGTGAACAGTGGCGAGTCGGCAGCCGGGGGCTCGGGGTGCGTGACGTCCAGTACGGCGGTGAGGTCGGGCCTGGCCCGCAGGACCTCCGTGGCGGCGGTCTCGTCGATCAGCGCGCCCCGCGCGGTGTTGATCAGTGTCGCGCCCGGCCGCATGGAGCCCAACAGCCGTGCCCCGATCGAGCCGCGGGTCTCGGGCAGCAGCGGTGCGTGGAGACTGACGACATGGCAGCCGGCGAAGAGTTCGTCGATGGAGACCAGCCGGACTCCCGCGCGCTCGGCGGTGTCCGAGGAGGCGACGGGATCCGTGGCGAGCACCTCGACGTCGAAGCGCGCCAGGTGGGCGGCGACGAGCCGGCCTATGTGCCCGAGCCCCAACAGGCCCACCCGTGACCGGTAGGCACCCGGGACGTCGGGATTGACGGGGAAGCGGCGGTTGTGCGCCACCTCCCGGGCGATGTGGTGGGCCTGCTTCAGTCCGAGGAGGACATGGGCGAGGGTGAACTCCGCCACCGGAACGGCATTGGCCGCGGCGGCCGAGACGATCGGGATGCCGCGGTCCCAGAAGGCGGGTGTGGTCAGGTGCCGGACGGATCCCGCCGCGACGAGAACCGCCCGCAGCCGCGGGGCATGTGACAGGAGGTCGCCATCCAGGACGGGTGCACCCCAGCCCGTGAGCAGGAGGTCGACGTCGCGCAGCACATCCGGATCCGCCTCCAACTCCTGCCGGGTGAGGGGCGGACCCTGCCAGTGCACGAGCCGGCCGAGCCCGGCCAGCACTTCGGGCGGGTAGACGTCGGCCCGGCGTGCTTCCTCCATGACCAACAGCGCTGTCGGTACGGTGGCCGGTTCGTTCATGGCGGGTCGGTCTCCTCGGCCTGTCCGATGGTGGACCGATGCCGGACGATCGGCGGTCCCTGCTCGGATGCGGTGGCAAACGTCTGACTGAATGTCGCGATTGGTACGGCCTGGCCCGGGTTCGGCGCGGCCCGGCCCGGGTGTTGTCCGGCCTGAAGCTCACGGAAACCATACATCGGATCATTGAAATGTCATCGCTGTGACCTTGGCTGCTCGAACTTCTCGACTCGGACGACTACTCGCCGTTCCCGTCCATGCCCAAAATGCACGCATAAGCGCCCATCCAACGGTGCCAGGCCGTCCCTACCGCCGGTCGGATCACGTGGGGGCGGTGCGGAAGCGCGTCGGACGAGTGTTCTCGTCGGCCGCTGAAACCTCTTGTATTCATCGGACTATTGACCGGCGAATCGGACCCCGTTACCGTCCCAGCAAGCGCTTTCCAGGCCACTGCGATCCGGCGAAAACAGGAGTAGTCATGCAAAGATCGCGATGGATCGGTGTCGGGGCCCTCGCCTCCGCCCTGATCCTCACCAGCTGTACATCCGGGCCTGCGGGAGTGGATGCCAAGCAGAACTCCAAGGCACCTCTCGAGCTTTGGACCCGGACGACGCCGGGCGGACCGGGCGAGAAGGGCGCGCAGGAGCTGGCCGCCGCCTTCGAGAAGGCCACGGGCTTCAAGGTCGAGGTCACGGCGATCTTCGACGACTTCGAGACCAAACTGCAGCAGCGCGCCGCCCAGAAGAAGCTTCCCGACATCGTCATGAACGACGCGACGCAGATCGGGACCATGCACAGCCAGGGTCTGCTCCGCGAGATCGACATGGGCAAGATCAAGGACAGCGCCCAGATCATCGGTCAGGGGCTGCAGTCCGGGAAGAGCCTGGACGGCAAGCAGTTCGGCCTGCCCATCTCCGCGCAGGCGTCCGCGCTGCTCATCCGCAAGGACTGGCGCGAGAAGCTCAAGCTCGAGCCCCCGCGGACCTGGGACGAGTTCGCCGCGATGGCCGCGGCCTTCACCACCCAGGACCCCGACGGCGACGGCAAGAACAACACCGCCGGGCTCGCCGCGCCGCTGTCCACCAAGCGCGGCTACGCCTCCTGGTACTTCTCCAACTTCCTGTGGGCCGCGGGCGGCGACTTCATCACCGAGACGGGCAAGGGCAAGTACAAGCCGGCCATGACCACCCCTGCATCGGTGCAGGCCATGCAGTGGTTCCGTGACCTCGGCTGCAAGACCAAGGCGATCCAGCCCGGCGCCGTGACCATGGACACCCCGCCGACGAACGAGACGTTCGAGGCGGGCAAGGCCGGGATGTACGTCGTCGGCCCGTACCTGCTGCCGCGCTTCGACAAGTCGCTCGGCGCGGACAAGTACGAGGTCGTGCCGATGCCCAAGGGGCCGAAGGACGCCACCGTCCTCGCCGAGGGCAGCTCCGTCTACCTGATGGCCGGCTCCGACAACCGCGCCGGCCAGGACGCCTTCGCGAGCTTCGCGGTCTCCGTCGAGGGCCAGAAGAAGGGCATGGAGGGCACCACCGGCTACACGGTGCAGATTCCCGTCAACACCAACGTGGACATCGCCCAGATCCGCACCGACCCGCGCTGGAAGACCTACGCCCAGGCGTACCAGGACTCCGGCCGCTACGCGCCCTCCATCCCGAACTGGACGCCGGTGCGACAGGTGACGGCGGACGCGGTGAACGCGCTCTTGGCGGACTGCGGCCTGGACATCAACACCAAGTTGCGTGAGCTCGACAAGCAGCTCGCCGACATCCTCAAGGAGCAGGGGATCGCCGCGTCATGAGCCTCGACCAGGCGGATCCGGCCGCCCTGCCGGCGACCGGCCCCGCCCCGCGAAAAGTGGGTCGCCGGGGCGGCGGGGCCGCCGACCGCCGGGTCCGCGGCCGCCGGGGAGGCCGGTGGTGGACGCCCTGGCTGTTTCTGGCCCCGGCGCTGATCCTCTCCCTGTACTTCAAGTTCATCCCCATGGTCAACGCGGTGACCATGTCCTTCCAGGACGTTCAGCCCTACCTGGGAAACCGGTGGGTCGGCACCGAGAACTACAGCACGGTGTTGCAGTCCCACGGGTTCCGCGAGGCCGTCTGGCACACGATCGTCCTCGCCGTCGGTCAGACCTTCGGCGCGATGGCGCTCGGCTTCGCCCTGGCCCTGCTGATGGAGGGGCAGAGCCGCCGACTGGGATTCGTGCGCTCCGCCGCGTTCCTTCCGGTGGTGGTGCCGATGGCGGTCGTCGCCGAACTGTGGCGGATCATGTACCACCCGACCGGCGACGGCATGCTCAACTCCATTCTCGCGCTGGCGGGAATGGGCCCGTCGGGGTTCATCAACGACCCCGACACCTCGATGGCATCCATCATGGTCACCGGCATCTGGCGCGGCGCCCCCTACGACATGATGATCTTCCTCGCCGGTCTGACGAGTGTGGACCGCGGTCTGTACGAGGCGGCCAGGGTCGACGGTGCCTCCCGGTGGCAGCGGGTGCGGCACGTGACGGTGCCCGGACTGCGTTCGGTGTTCTCGATCCTGTTCATCCTCGCCGCGATTCGCGGACTGCGCGTGTTCACCGAGGTGTTCCTGCTGACCAACGGCGGGCCCAACGGCTCCACCGAGGTCGTCATGACCCTCATCTACAAGCTCGGACTCGAGCAGAACCGGCTCGGAGTCGGCGCGGCGGGAGCGGTCCTGCTGTTCGCGGCGACGCTGATCCTGACCATCATCGTCCAACTGCTGCGGCGGAGGGAGAGCAAGTGAGCGAGTCGACCGAAACCGCGCTGGGCCTGACCGAGAGCCGCAGCATCGGCGGACGGATCCTGAAGGCCGTCGTCTACCTCCTGGTCCTGACCATGTTCGCGGGCCCGCTGCTGGCCCTGCTCGTCGGCGCCTTCGGCGACATCAAGGACCCGACGCAGCTGAGTATCGTGCCCTCGGGCTTCACGTTGGACAACTTCAACATCGCCTTCGACCAGGGGGTGCTCAAGTATCTGCTGAACTCCTTCTTCGTCGTCGGCTTCGGGCTGCTGCTCCAGGTGTCCGTCTCCGTCCTGGCCGGATACGCGCTGGCCAGGAAGGTCTTCCCGGGCATGACGCTGGCGTTCGTCGCCATCCTGGCGACGCTGATGCTGCCCGAGGAGATCCTTGCCATCCCGCTGTCCGTCGTGCTCGCCGACCTGCCGGTCGTGCACTTCAACCTCATCGGCACCCTCGCCGGAATGATCGTTCCCCTGGGTGCCTGGGGGTTCTCCATCCTGGTGATGACCGAGTTCATGAAGGACGTGCCGCGCGAACTCGAGGAGGCGGCGCGCATCGACGGCGCCGGGGACTTCCGGATCTTCGCCCAGATCATCCTGCCGATGTGCAAGCCCGCGCTCGGCGTCATCGGGGTCTTCGGCTTCACCATGATCTGGGACCAGTACCTGCTGCCCCTGCTCGTGGCCACCGACTCCTCCTCGTACACGCTGCCACTGGCGCTGCGGACCCTGCGGATCGACCCGGCCGTGACCCCCGGCGTGGTGATGGCGGCCTCGCTGCTGGCGCTGCTGCCCTCGGTGATCGTCTTCCTGTTCTTCCAGCGGTCGTTCGTCAGCGGCCTGTCCTCCGGGGCACTCAAGGGCTGAACCGCACACCCGTCGGCCCGCCCCCACCCCCTCCCGTACGACCAGCCCGACGCGCACGAAAAGCCGGCGCGCGCCGACGGCCGACGAGAAAGAGCGATTCCCCATGACCGCGAGCGCTGACACCCCGCAGGCGCATCCGTCCGCGACCCCGGATCCCGAGGCAGGCCCGGAGACGAACTGGTTCACCACCGCCCGGTTCGGCATGTTCGTGCACTGGGGTCTGTACTCCCTCGCCGCACGGCACGAGTGGGTCAAGAACCGCGAGGAACTGACCGACGAGCAGTACCAGGTCTACTTCGACCACTTCGACCCCGACCGCTACGACCCCGTCGAATGGGCCAGGACGGCCAAGGCCGCGGGCATGCGCTACGTCGTGCTCACCACCAAGCACCACGACGGCTTCTGCCTGTGGGACAGCGCCCTCACCGAGTACAAGGTCACCAACACCCCGTACGGCCGCGACCTCGTGGGGCCCTTCGTCGAGGCGTGCCGTGCCGAGGGGCTCAAGGTCGGCCTCTACTACTCGCTGATCGACTGGCACCACCCGTCCTTCCCCGTGGACGGCACCCACCCGCAGCGCGACGACGAGGCGTTCAAGGCCGCCAACGCCGACCGGGACATCCGCGAGTACCAGCGCTATCTGCACGGCCAGGTCCGCGAACTGCTGACCTCGTTCGGACGGATCGACTACCTGTTCTTCGACTTCTCGTACGTCGGACGCGCCTGGTGGGGCGGCAAGGGACCCGACGACTGGGACTCCCCGCAACTCCTGAAGACGATTCGCGAACTGCAGCCGCACGTCCTCGTCAACGACCGGACCGGCCTGCCCGGGGACTTCGTCACTCCCGAGCAGTACCAGCCGTCCGGCCCGATGACCGAGAACGGGCGACCCGTGGTGTGGGAGGCCTGCCAGACGCTCAACGGGAGCTGGGGCTACGACCGGGACAACCGGGACCACAAGAGCCCCGACCTGCTGATCCGCATGCTCGTCGACGGCGTGTCCAAGGGCGGCAACCTGCTGCTCAACGTGGGGCCCGACGGCCGCGGCGCGCTCGACCCGCGCGACACCGCGATCCTCGACGAGATCGGCCGATGGACGCGGCTGCACGAGCGGTCCATTCGCGGCTGCGGCCCCTCCTCGTACACCGCCCCCGCCGAATGCCGGTACACCCAACGCGGCGACCGGCTCTACGTGCACCTGTTCGCCTGGCCGCCGCGTCACCTGCACCTGCCCGGCCTGGCCGGCCGCGTGCGCTACGCCCAACTGCTGGGCGACGCGTCCGAGATCATCCCGGTCCACATCGACCCGGACCGGCCCGCGGTCAACACCGAGATGGGCGGCCAGCCCGCCGGAACGCTCACCCTCCAGATCCCGGTCGGGCGCCCCGACACCCCCGTACCCGTCATCGAACTGTTCCTGAACGCCCAAGCGATCCAGGACGCCGAGGACACCGCCGGGGACGCCCCGACCGTCGGCTGATCACCAGCCGCGACACCGTCCGTACCTCCACCACATCCTCACGGAGGCACCATGCAACGCCGCACGTTCCTGATGGGTACCGCGGCAGGGGTGGCGCTGGCCGCCGCCCCCGTCGGCGGAGCGCTGACCGCGAGCGCGGCCCCCGGCGCCGTCCGCACACTGGACGAGCTGCAGGCCGCGATCGACCGGGCCCGACCCGGCGACCGGATCGTGGTGGCCGACGGGACCTACACCGTCCCCTCGGACCGCCCGCTCACCATTCGGAACAAGCAGGGCATCGGCTTCGCGCCGATCACCATCGAGGCCCGGACGCAGGGCGGCGTCGTCCTGGAAGGCGAGCAGAGCTTCGTCTTCGAAGCGTCCACCCACATCACCCTGAGCGGCTTCTCCTTCCGGCAGCGGAACACGCTGGACATACCCCCGGACTGCTCGCACATCAGGCTCACCCGCAACGACATCCACCTCGCCGACATCGAGGGCGTGCACTGGGTGATGGTGCGCGCGGACGACAGCACCGTCGACCACAACCACTTCCACGGCAAGAGCACCCTCGGCATCTATCTCGGCATCGAGGGCGCGAACACCGACGAAATGGCCCAGCGGGTCCACGTGTACCGCAACTACTTCTCCGACCACACCTTCACCGGCTCCAACGGCGGCGAACCGATCCGGCTCGGCGTCAGCCCCCGGGCCCTGTCCAGCGCCCACGCGATCGTCGAGTACAACCTGTTCGAGCGGGCCAACGGGGACCCAGAGGCGATCTCGGTGAAGAGCTCGGACAACACCATCCGGCACAACACCATCCGCAACAGTTTCGGCGGCATCGTCCTGCGGCACGGCAACCGCAACCGGGTGGAGGCCAACCACTTCATCGACGGCACCGAGGGCGTGCGGATCTATGGCAACGACCATGTGATCGTCAACAACCACCTCTCCGGCCTGGCCGGGCGCGCCCTGGTGATCGGCAGCGGATCGGAGCGCGATCACCTGCCCGGCGAGACGCCCGAGGCGCGCCGCGGCAACGACGCCCCCGACCGCATCCTGATCGCGCACAACACCCTGGTGAACAACGGCGGCACGATCTCCGGCGAGAGCCAGCGCTCGCACGAGCCGCGCGATGTCACCGTCGCCGACAACCTGCTCGTCGCAGACACGGGCCAACTGGTCGCCATGGCCAACACTGTGCGCTTCACCTGGTCCGGCAATCTCCTGTGGGGCGCCGCCGCGGACGGCAACATCCCCGCCGGTGGCGGAACCCGGGTCGACCCGAAGCTGGTGAAGGACGCGTACGGTATCGCCCGCCCGGCCGCCGGCAGCCCGGCCATCGACGCCGGCACGCCGCGCCGGCCGCGCATCACGCACGACATCGACGGACAGCCCCGCACCAGGACGCCCGACGTGGGCGCGCACGAATACTTCCGCCGGGCGCCGAAGTGTGGCCCCCTGACCCCGGCCGACGTCGGCCCCCGGGCCGACTGAGCGACCCGCCCGCCCACTTCGACGCAGGAGGCATCATGCAACGACGCACGTTCCTCAAAGGCTCCGCCGTGGCCGCACTCGCCGCGGTACCCCTCACCACCTCGCTGTCGGGCAGCGCGTCCGCGGCCGACATCCCGGTCGCCTCCCTCGCGGCGCTCCAGAGCGCGATCAACGGCGCCGCGCCCGGTGACCGGATCGTCGTCGCCGACGGGACCTACACGGTCCCCGCAGGCGGCTCGATCACCATCTCCGGGAAGAACGGCACGAGCGCCGCACCCATCACCATCGTGTCGAAGACGCGCGGCGGTGTGGTGTTGAAGGGTGAACGCAGCTTCGTGTTCGCCAATTCGAGCAACATCGTGATCAGCGGCTTCGCCTTCCGGCACAGCACCACGATGGAGATCCCGACGGACTGCTCGGCGATCCGGCTGACCCGCAACGACTTCCAGTTCGCCGACAGCGGCGACCCGTACTGGGTCGTCGTGCGGGGAAACGACACGAAGATCGACCGGAACCACTTCCACGACAAGACCACCGCGGGCATCTTCGTCGTGGTCGACGGTCCTCCCGGCAAGGACAAGATGGCGCAGAACGTGCAGATCTTGCGCAATCACTTCTCCGACCACAGCTTCACCGGGGACAACGGTGGCGAGCCCATCCGCTTCGGTGTCAGCAGCCGGGCCCTGGGCAACGCCGGCGGACACGTGGAGTACAACCTGTTCGAGCGCTGCAACGGCGACCCCGAGGCCATCTCGGTGAAGTCCTCGGGCAACACCATCCGATACAACACCATCCGTGACAGCAAGGGCGGCATCGTGCTGCGCCACGGCAACGGCTCGACGGTCGAGGGCAATTACCTGATCGGCGGCTTCGACGGGGTGCGGATCTACGGCAACGACCACGTGGTCGTCAACAACTACCTCAGCAACCTGTCCGGCCGGGCCCTGGTGGTCGGCAGCGGCAGCACCCGGGACCACACCCCGAGCGAGACGGAAACCCAGCGGCGGGGCAACGACGCCTGCGACCGCGCGGTCATCGCGCACAACACCTTGCTCAACAATGCCGGCATGTTGGAGGGCGAGACGCGGACGTTCGAGCCGCAGAACGTAACCATCGCCGACAACCTGCTCGTCGGCGACTCGGGCGACCTCGTTGCCATGGGAGCCACCACCGGCTTCATCTGGAAGAGCAACCTGCTGTGGGGGGCGGCCGGCAACGGCAACATCCCCGCTGGAGGCTTCACCCGGGCCGACCCCCGGCTCGCCCAGGGCACGGACGGTGTGTCGCGACTGACGGCGGGCAGTCCGGCGATCGGCGCGGCCACGCTGAGCATCACCCTGGCCGACGACATCGACGGGGACCCGCGCGGCAGCGTACGCGACATCGGTGCCGACGAGTACGCGACGACGCCCGCACTCCGGCACCCCCTCACCGCCGCGGACGTGGGCCCGAACGCTCCGTGAGCGGCCGGCGGTGACGGGGCACCGGACGCCTGAGCGGTTCGTGCGCCCGACCCCGCCCGCGCCTCCGAAGCGGTCCGCCCGGCTCCGTCCGGGCGGGCCGCTTCGGCCCCGCTTCGGACCCCCGCTTCGCACCCCGCAGACCATCCACAGGCCGACCGCAGGAAGGCAGGGCCATGACCGAGGAGAGCCAACGGAGCGCGGCGGACCACCCCCCGCTCCGCCCGTCGGCCGCGTCGGATGCCGGGCGGATCCGTCCGGGCCTGTGCTCGGTCACCTTCCGCCGGCTGCCCGCCGCCGAGGTCGTGCGCCTCGCGGTCGATGCGGGCCTGGAGGTGATCGAGTGGGGCGCGGACGTGCACGCGCCGGCGGAGCAGCCCGGCGCGGTCCGCGCGGTCCGTGAGGTCTCCGCCCGCCACGGGCTGGTCTGTTGCTCGTACGGCTCGTACTTTCGCGCCACTCCCGCCGAACTGGCCGGATTCCCCGCCGTCGCCCGGGCCGCCGTGCTGCTCGGGGCACCCCGGATACGGGTCTGGGCGGGCGCGACCGGATCGCGGGAGACCCGGCCCGACGAGCGGCACACCACCGTGCGCGGCCTGCGGGAGGCGGCCCGGATCGCCGCCGACCACGGCCTGGAACTCGCGACGGAGTTCCACGGCAACACGCTCACCGACACCGTCGCCTCGACCCTTCGGCTGCTCGACGAGGTGGACGCGGACAACGTCCGCACGTACTGGCAGCCGCCCCAGAACACCCCCGACGAGGAGGCGCTGGCCGGGCTCGTCGCACTCGGCGACCGGGTCACCGCCGTGCACGTCTTCTCGTGGTGGCCGGGCAACAACCGGCTGCCGCTCGCGGACCGCCGGGACCTGTGGGTCGCGGCCCTCGGCCTACAGGCGGGCCGGGGTGTCGAGGCACTCCTGGAGTTCGTCCCCGGCGACGACCCGGCGGTGCTGCCGCGCGAGGCCGAGACGCTGCGGCGCGCGGCAGGATGAACCCCTCGACCCGACATGGTCGAGACTGTGATCCGGCGGGCCGCGCGTGGGATGTCCCGCCGGCCCGGCCACCCATCGACGCCAGGACGGCAGGCATGCACTTCAAGGACGACGACACGCTCCTGTTCATCGGCGACTCCATCACCGACGCGGGCCGCGACCGCGCCGATCCCACGTCGCTCGGTGGGGGATACGTGCACGAGATCGCCCGGACCCTGCGCGAGCGGGCGCAGGACGGACCCGGCCCCCGCGTCGTCAACAGGGGTATCAACGGCCACCGCGTGTACGACCTCGAATCCCGCTGGAGCACCGACGTCCTGGACCACCGGCCCACGGTCGTCACGGTCAAGATCGGCATCAACGACACCTGGCGACGCTACGACCGCGACCTCCTCAGTCCGGTCGACGAGTTCGAGGCGTGCCTGGACCGGCTGCTCGCGGTCACCACGCGGAAGTCGTCCGCGCGGCTGGTCGTGATCACCCCGTTCCTGCTCCCGGTCGGGCCGGACCAGGAACGCTGGTTCGAGGACCTGTCGCCGCGCACCGACGCGGTGCTGCGGGCGGCCGCCCGCAACGCGGCCCAGGTGGTGCGCGCCGACCTCCTGCTGCCCCGCGCGGCGCAGGAGCGGGAACCGGCGGAGCTGGCCCCGGACGGGGTGCATCCGAGCCCGCTGGGACACCGGCTGATCGCCGACGCGTGGCTCGCCGAGGTCGCGCCCGCCGCCCACGACGCACTGCGGTAGCCGACTCCGGGGCCGCGTACCGCTCTACCCGCTCGGACGCGGGCCGCGCCGGGCCCGGGCCGTCGAGTCGCGGACGACCAGCTTGACCGGCAGGGTCATCGGCTTGCCGGTGCGCGGTGCCGGTTTGCCGCGCGAGGACAGCAGCGCGTCGACGGCGGCCCGTCCCTGGGCGCGCAGCGGGGCGGCGACGGTGGTCAGCCCGGGACGGACGATGCGGGTCGGGAAGATGTCGTCGAAGCCGACCACGCTGACGTCCCGGGGCACTCGCACGCCGCGCGCCTGGAGGGCGAGCACGACCCCGATCGCCAGTTGGTCGTTGTACGCCACGACGGCGGTCGGCAGGTCCTCGGGGAACGCGTCGACGGCTTCGCGACCGCCCGCGACCGTCGGCGCGAACGGGCCCACACGCTGCACCCGCAGGCCCAGCCCGGTCGCCGCCTCGCGCAGGCTCCGCAACCGCATCCCGTCCGCCCACGAAGCCTCCGGGCCGGCCACGTAGGTCACCGTGCGATGCCCCAATCGGGCCAGGTGTTCCGCGGTCACGAGCATGCCGTGCGGGTTGTCGAGGATGATGCTGGGGACATCGGCGACGTCCCGGTTGAGCACGACCACCGGCCGCTGCTTGGCGGTCATCCGGATGGCCGAGTCCGACAGCCGGGTACCCGCCAGGACGAGTCCCTCGACGGCGGGCAACGCCCTTTCCAGGCTGGCGCGTTCCACTCGGTCGTTCTCCTGGGCGTCGATCAGCAGGAGTACGAAGCCGGCCTCGGCGGCGGCCGACTCGGCCCCCCGGATGATCTCGGCGTAGAACGGGTTGGTCACGTCGGAGACCACTAGCGCGAGCATCGAGGTACGGCCGGTGGGCAGCCCCGACGCCAACGGATTGACCCGGTAGCCCAGCTCCGACGCCACTCGCCGGATGCGCTCCGCGGTCGCCGCGTTGACCCGGCCGGGCCGGGCGAACGCCCGGGACACGGTGGACGCGGCCACCCCCGCGGCCCGGGCGACGTCGTAGATCGTCGGCGCCTTCCCGCCGGTCGACGCGCTCGGGGCGCTCGGGGCGCTCGGGGCGCCGTCACGCTCGCTCACCCGATCTCACTTCCGTTCTCGCGGGAAACCCCAGGTCCGGGGCGGCGACACCGGTGGTCGGACGACGCCGTGGCCGCCCACGGGATGGTGGAGGCAGCGCACTGTACCCCGTTTCGACGCCGCCACCACCGCGCGGCGGCGCCCCGGGTTCAGGCCGGTTCGGGGGCGAGCGTGCGCGGGGTGGGGGCACCGGTGGTCAGGGCCGCCCGGTGGGCGGCGGTGGTGGTGGCGGCGAGGACGACGTGCACGGGAAGGCCGAGCCGGGCGGCGAGGGCGGCGGCGGGGGCGTACTCGGGGGTCGCCTGGAGAATTCTGCCGCCGCGGTGGCCCACCTTGACCGGGAGGCGGTCGCCGAGCACGTCCACGTGCGTCCAGCCTCGTTGCAGCTCGGTTTTGCGGACCGGCCGTTCGCGGACGCCCAGCGTGGTGGTGAGGCGGAAGACGGCGTCGCGCAGGGGATCGGCACCCTGTGGTGGGCACAGCACGGAGAGCGTGTGCGCGGGGCGGCCCTTCTTCATCAGGATGGGGGTCAGCCAGGCGTCCGAGGCGCCGGCCGCCATGAGGGAGGCCAGGACGCTGGGCCACGCGCGCGGGTCCAGGTCGTCGATGTTGGTTTCCAGGACGACGGCCTCGGCGGCGTCCGCGGCGGCGTCGACGGTCGCTGCGGGGACCGGGGTGCCGAGGAAGACGCGCGTGACGTTGGGGCGTCCGGGGATGTCCCGACTGCCGGCCCCGACGCCGGTGCGCTCCAGCCGCAGGTGCGGCAGGGGCGAGCATTCGCGGGCCAGGGTGGTGAGCAGCGCCAGGCCCGTGGGGGTGGCGAGTTCGCCCTCCCCACCCGCGAACACCTGCCACTCGGCCGCGAGTTCGGCCACCGCGGGGGCGGGCACGGGAAGCTCGCCGTGGGCGGTTTTGACCCGGCCGAAGCCCAACGCCACGGGACCCGCCGTCAGTTCGGTCACGGTGAGGTCGTGCAGCGCGGCACACACCCCGACGACGTCGGCGATGGAATCCCAGGCACCCACCTCGTGGAAGTGCACCTCCTCTGTGGTGGTGCCGTGTACGTGCGCCTCGGCGACGGCGAGGCGGGCGAAGGCGGCCAGCGCCGACGTGCGCACCGGATCGGCCAGGGGAGCCTGCTCGATGAGGCGGCGTACGTCCCGCCACGTGCGGTGTGCGTGGTCGTGCGCACTCGGCGTCACGTCGATCCGCGTCGCCCGCATCCCGGCGCGCGTGACCCGCGTCTGCTCCAGGCGCACCTCGCCGGGGACCACGGCCTCCACCGCGGCGCGCACGGTGCTCAACGCGGCCCCGGCGTCGACGAGGGCGGCGAGCAGCATGTCCCCGGCGATGCCGGCGGACGCGTCGATCCACGCGGCCCTCACGGGCGCAACCGATGCAGGATCTCGCCGGCCTGCGGCACGACGAGGGTGTGCGGATCGGCGGCGAGCGCCGCGAAGTCCACCGCGGCGGGGTCCAGATGGCCCAGGTTCGCGCCGCGGACGACGTCCTCGGGAATGCCCGTCGCGAGGGTGACGGTCAACCGGCAGCGCTCGCCGTGCTCTTCGTCGTATGTACCCGCCCCGCGCAGGTGTGTGGAGTGCGCCAGGACGCCCCAGTGCAGGTGCTTGAAGCGGTCCCACTGCTTGGTGAAATAGTCGCGGCAGTGGTAGCCGATCTCCTCGATCTCCGGGTGCATCGCGGCGATCGTGCGCACGTGCGGCGCGTAGAGGATGACCTCGCCGCCGTCCGCGACGACCGGTTCGAGCTTGTAGAAGCCCTTCGCCGCGGTCCAGATGTCCTCGTACTTCTCCGGGATCACGGACACCACCCGCCGTACGGGTGCGTCCAGGTAGCGGACGTGCACCTGCGCGGACACGTCGGCCGCCGCCGACCACGCCGCCTCCGGGGTCCCGTACGCCATCGCGTGCAGCGCCCCGGTGCCGGATTCGACCACCACGCACAACGCGCGCCGGCGGCTCGGGATCAGCGCGGCCGCCTCGTGGATCAGCGCGCGCACCGGGGTGATGCCGCGTGTGCCGATGATCTCCGCGCTGGTGATCAGGGCCCCGAGCCAGTGCGACAGGTCGATGATGTCGGCACCCGCGACGCCCGGAAAGAAGTACTTGTCACCGCCGGAGAAGCCGACCACCTCGTGCGGGAAGACCGGGCCGACGACCAGGGCCACGTCGTGCTCCACGACGGCGCGGTTCAGGCGTACGTCGACCTCTTGGCGCAGCAGCCCGCCGGACAACTCGGCCACCCGGTCGGCGCCGATCGTGCCGACCGAGGCGAACGTCGACGGCTCCCACCACTCGTGGTTGAGCACGGTCATGCCGGGCAACGGCGGGATGTGGGCGGCCAGTTCGGCCTCGCCCATCGGCGCGTGCGTACCCAACGCGACCAGCACCGTCAACCGGGAGACCCGGCCGTACAGCGCCTCGTGCACCGCGGAGAGCAGCAGCGGAAGCGGGCAACTGCGGGTGCCGTCGGGTACCACCAGGCAAACGCTCCGGCCGTCGAGGTCCTCGCCGGCCAGTTGCTCGGCGACGAAGGCTCGCACCCGGTCCTCGGGCAGGACGGTGCCCGGCCCACCGATCTGTGCTGTCATGGCGGCCAGAGGACCATGGTGTCCGACGTGGTGCAAGTGCCCGGGGCAACACATGGCAACCGGTTGCCGCGCCGAGCCGGCGGCGGCGAACATGCCGTCATGCCAAGCCCCCGACCCACGACCCGACCGCTGTCCCGCGCGGTCGACGCACGCCCCGCCGCGCCGGTGCGCATGCTCCATCTCGGCCTGGGCGGCTTCTTCCGAGCCCATCAGGCCTGGTACACCGAGCACGCCGGGGACGCCGACCGGTGGGGGATCGCGGCGTTCACCGGGCGCAGCACCACGATCGCCGAGCGGCTGACCGCCCAGGACGGGCTCTACACGCTGGTCACCCGCGGTCCCGACCGCGACCGCCTCGAGGTGGTCGGTTCGCTCACCTCCGCGCACGCCGGCGGCGACCACGCCGCGTGGCTGGAGCACTGGCGGCGGCCGGAACTCGCCGTGGTCACCCTCACGGTCACCGAGGCGGCGTACACCCGCGCCCCCGGGGGCGGCCTGGACACCCGACGCGCCGACGTGAGCGCCGACATCGCCGCGCTGCGCGCCGATCCGACGGCCCCGGTGTCGACGGTCGCCGCGCGGCTGCTGTCCGGGCTGGCCGCCAGGCGGCGCGCGGGCGGCGGGCCCGTGGCCGTCGTGCCGTGCGACAACCTGCCGGGCAACGGCGAGGTCACCGCGCGAATGATCGGCGAACTGGCGGACACGATCGGGCGCCCCGAATGGCGCGAGGCCGCCGCGCACGCCTCGTACGTCGCCACCATGGTCGACCGGATCACCCCGTGGACCACCCCGGAGGACGTGGCGGCCGTGCGCGACGCGACCGGGCGCCTCGACGAAGCCCCCGTCGTCACCGAGCCGTTCATCGAGTGGGTGCTCAGCGGCGAGTTCCCGGCCGGGCGGCCCCGCTGGGAGGACGCCGGGGCCCGCTTCGTGGCCGACGTCACGCCGTACGAGGAACGCAAACTGTCGCTGCTCAACGGCGCCCACTCGCTGCTGGCGTACGCGGCGCCGCTGCGCGGGCACGCCACCGTCGCCGAGGCCGTGGCCGATCCGGTCTGCCGGGTCTGGGTGCGCGAATGGTGGGACGAGGCGTCGGCCCACCTGGACTTCCCGGAAACCGTGCTGACCACCTACCGGGACGCGCTGACGGACCGATTCGCGAACCCGCGCATCCGGCACACCCTCGCCAAGATCGCCGAGGACGGGGCGCAGAAGATCCCGGTGCGCGTACTTCCGACGCTCTACGCCGAGCGGGCGTCCGGTGCGGTGCCGCCCGGCGCGACCCGCGTCGTCGCCGCGTGGATGCTGCACCTGCTGGGAAAGAACGGGATCCCGGTACGCGACGGCGCCGCGCCGGTGCTCACCGGATCACCGGCCGAGGCCGTGCCCGCGGTGCTGGCCTTCCTCGATCCCGCCCTGGCCGGGGACACCGAACTGGTCGAAGCGCTCACCGCGCGGGCCTGGGAACTCGGCTGACCGAAGTCGTCGTCGGCGGCGCGGATATGCGCCGCGGACCTGCGCCACGGCCCCGGCGGCGGCACATCGGCGAACCAACCTCGAACAGGAGAAGCACGTCATGCTCCCGGGACTGTCCGACACCGACGGCGCGGCCGTCGACCGCGTCGGCGCACTGCTCCACACGCCCGGCCGGCTCGGGGTGGCCTTCTCCGGAGGCGTGGACTCCTCCGTGCTGCTGGCCCTGGCCGTGCGCGCGCTGGGCGCCGACCGCGTGGTCGCCGTGCTCGGCGTCTCGCCCAGCCTCGCCGCGGACGAGCACACGGCGGCCCTGCACGTCGCCGCGACGATCGGGGCGCGCGTGGTCGAGGTCGAAACCCATGAGGGCGACCTGCCGGCGTATCGGGCCAACGGCCCCGACCGGTGTTTCCACTGCAAGAACGAGTTGTTCGCCCGTATTTCCGCCGAGGTGGTCCGGGCGCACGGCCTGACGGCCGTCGCCTACGGCGAGAACGCCGACGACGTGCTGCGCGCCGATCGCCCCGGTGCCGAGGCCGCCGTGCGCCACCGGGTGTTGCGCCCGCTCGCCGACGCGGGCCTGGACAAGGCGGCGGTCCGCCGGATCGCCGCCGCGCTGGGCCTGCCGTGCGCGGACAAGCCGGCCGCGCCCTGTCTGGCGTCGCGGATCCCGCATTTCAGCGAGGTCACCCCGGACAAGCTGGGTCAGGTCGAGGCGGCGGAACGGGGCCTGCGGGAGCTGGGGTTCAGCGACTGCCGGGTCCGCCACCACGGCGACGTCGCGCGGGTCGAGGTACCCGTCGCCGAGATCGCGGCGCTCGCGGGCGACCTGCGCGAGGCGGCCTTGGCGGTGGTCCGGGCCGCCGGGTTCCGGATGGTCGCCGTCGACCTCGCGGGCCTGCAGTCGGGTGCCTTCACGCTGTCCCTGATCGGAGTTCGCCATGGCTGAAACGACCGAATCGTTCGCACGTCTGGACCACGAGCGGATCGACCGCAGGGGATATCCGGAGGCGATCTTCTGCGAGGGGAAGACTCCGGAGCAGGTGGGCGCGATCGCCGCCGAGCTGCGCGAGCGCGGCCGGGGCCCGGCCCTGTTCACCCGCGCCGGTTCCGAGCACGCGCGGGCGGTGCTCGCCGAACTGCCGGACGCCCGGCACGAGTCGCAGGCCCGACTGCTGGTGTGGCCGCCCGTACCGCCCGCCCCGGAGGGGGGTCTCGTGGTGGTGTTGGCGGCGGGTACCTCGGACCTCCCGGTGGCGCTGGAGGCCGAGTTGACCGCGCGTTATCTGGGCCGGCGCTGCGAATCGGCCGTGGACGTGGGCGTGGCCGGACTGCACCGCGTGATCGGCATGCTCGATCTGCTGCGCTCCGCCCGGGTCGTGGTGGTCGCCGCCGGCATGGACGGCGCGCTGCCCAGTGTGGTGGCGGGGCTGGTCGCGGCACCTGTCGTCGCGGTGCCGACCTCCGTCGGCTACGGAGCGGCCTTCGGCGGCCTGGCGCCGCTGCTGTCCATGCTCAACGCGTGCAGCCCCGGGGTCGCGGTCGTCAACATCGACAACGGCTTCGGGGCCGGGCACCTGGCCGCGCAGATCGCGGCACCCGTCACCCCGGCGGTCGGGGGCGCGACGTAGGGGTCGGCTGGGAACGAGTCCCGCGTCGCGGCAACACATGACAACCGATTGCCGTGTTCTCCGGCCGCGGACGACCATTCGGGGTATGCCCTCCTCACTCCATCCCGACCGGCTCCTGCCCGTCGACGCACCGACGCGCGCCGTCGCCCGCCGGCTCTACGAAGCCGTTCGCGACCTGCCGATCCTGTCGCCGCACGGTCACGTGGACCCTCGTCTGCTGGTCGACGACCAGCCGTTCAACGATCCGGCGAGCCTGCTGATCTCCACCGATCACTACGTCACGCGCCTGCTGCATGCCTGCGGTGTCCCGCTGGACGAACTCGGGGTGGGGCAGGGGCCGTTGGCCGAACAGCAGGCCCGTCGGGCGTGGCGCGCGATGTGTGCGCACTGGACCGCCTTCCGGGGTACCCCCGTCCGCTACTGGATGGAGGCGGAACTCGTCGAGATCTTCGGCGTGACCGAACGTCCCGCCCCGGCCACGGCCGACCGGATCTACGACACGATCGCCGCGCGCCTGGCCGAACCGGCCTACCGCCCTCGGGCGCTGTTCCGCCGCTTCGGCATCGAGGTGCTGGCCACCACCGACGACCCCGCGGACGATCTGGCGGCCCACCGGGCACTGGTCGCCGACCCCGAGTGGACGGCGCGGGTCCTGCCCACCTTCCGCCCCGACCGCTACCTGGAACCCGGTGCGGACTGGGCGGCGGCCGTGGCGCGCCTGGGCGAGGCCGCGGACATCGACACCTCGGACTACGACGGCTACATCCGGGCGTTGGAGGACCGACGACGCCACTTCATCGCGCACGGCGCCACGTCCGCCGACCACAGCCACCCGGACGTGGGCACCGAACCGCTGACCGACGGCGAGGCCGCCCGCATCTACCGGGCCGCCCTCCAGGGCACGGCGAGCGAGGCCGAGGGCGTGGCCTTCCGTCGGCACATGCTCCTGGAGATGGCCCGCATGTCCTGCGACGACGGCCTCGTGATGACCCTGCACCCGTCCGTGCGCCGCAACCACCACGCGCCCACCCACCACCGGTACGGCCCCGACACCGGCCACGACATCCCGCTGCGCGCCGAGTTCACCGACGCCCTGCGTCCGCTCCTGCACAGGTACGGAACCGCCGAAGGGTTCCACCTGATCCTGTTCACCCTCGACGAGACCGTCTTCACCCGGGAGATCGCCCCGCTGGCCGGCTTCTACCCCTCGGTCTACGCGGGCGCCCCGTGGTGGTTCCTCGACGCCCCCGACGCCATCCGCCGGTTCCGCCGCGCGGTCACCGAGACGGCGGGATTCGCCCGGACGTCCGGCTTCGTCGACGACACCCGGGCCTTCTGCTCCATCCCCGCCCGCCACGACATGTCACGGCGCCTGGACTGCGGCTACCTCGCCGAACTGGTCGCCGAACACCGACTCGACGAGGACGAGGCGTTGGAAACGGCCGTGGACCTGGTCAGGGTCAATCCCCGAAAGGCGTTCAAGCTGTGACCCTTGCCCGACCCGGCACCCCGGGCTGACCATCTCGTCGTTCGCGGACCACCCACAGGTCGCCGAGGACGCCGCCGCCGGAGTGGGCGAGGGGCTCTTTGCCCGTCCTCCCGGACTGCGGCACATCCCACGAGGCACGCGGGTGGTCCGCGCCCGCGGCTTTGCCCGCGCGGCGCGCCCGGGTGGCGTGCTAGTTTTGTGAGCGAGCGTTCAACTATGGAGGTGGCGGTGGGCCGCAAGCAGCTCTGGGATCAGGCGGAGGTACTGGGCTCCGCCATGCGACTGTTCCGTGCCCGCGGCTATCTCGGGGCCTCGCTGCGGGACATCGAGGAGGCGACCGGGCTGCATCCGGGCAGCCTGTACCGGGTGTTCCAGAGCAAGGACGGCCTGTTCCGCGCGGCGCTGGACGCCTACAACGAGCAGGTGGTGCAGGGACGCGTCCGGGCCCATCTCCTGGAATCGCCGGACCCGGTGGCGGGCATCCGGTCGTTCTTCACCTCGACGTTCGAGACCGGCCTCGACCCCGATCCGGGATGTCTGCTCACCAACACCGCCGTGGAGTCCTTCGCCGTTCCGCAGGCCGCCGACGGGGTGCGCCGCGGGCTGGAGACGATCGAGTCCGGCCTCGTCCAGGCCCTGACGCGCGCCCGAGACCTGGGTCTGGCGGCCGCGGATCTGGACGTGGAGGTCTCGGCGGCCCACCTGCTGGCGCTCTACCAGGGCCTGTTGGTGCTGGTCCGAGCCGGCACCCCCCGCACGAAACTGCACACCGTCACCGATGGCGCGATGGCGTCGATCGACCGCAAAAAGCCCGAGAAAGAGGAACGACGATGAGTGACTCACAGCGGCTCTGGGAGAACTACGCCGCGTGCTGGTCGGCCGACCCCGGCGAGCGGTCCGCCGCGCTTCGTACGGTGGCGGTCGACGACGTCGCCTATCGGGACCCGGGCACGGAGGTCCGCGGGCTGGCCGAACTGGCCGACTACATGACCGGATTCGCCGGAGCCTTCCCCGGCCACCGGTTCCGCATCGACGAGGTGGTCGAACACCACGACCGGTCGCTCGCCCGGTGGACCCAGCTCGGCGAGCAGGACCAACCCGCCATGGCGGGCGTGAGCACCGCGCTCCACCGCGACGGCCGACTCGCCGACATCACGGGGTTCTTCCTCCCCGCGTGAGCGCAACGCGCGGCCTCGCCGAGCACACGGCCGATCCACCGGCCCCACTCGGCGAGGCCGCTGCCCCGAGGGCACATTGAAAACCGAACAGGTAAAAGGTTTTCAACTCTTGGCGGAAAACCGAACGCTCGCTAGAGTTTCATGCGCCGGGCCGCCGTGCGCCACGTTCAGCCGAGATTCACCCAGGAGGTTCCGCCGTGATCGACCACGCGGACGTCATCGTCGTCGGTGCCGGCCTGGCCGGCTTGGTGGCCACGTACGAACTCACCCGTGCGGGGCGGCGGGTGATCGTGGTGGACCAGGAGAACGAGGCCAACCTGGGTGGCCAGGCGTTCTGGTCGTTGGGCGGGTTGTTCCTGGTGGACAGTCCCGAGCAGCGCCGTATGGGGATCAAGGACTCGCGGGAACTCGCCCTCGCCGACTGGCTCGGCTCGGCGGGCTTCGATCGAGAGCGTGAGGATCGGTGGCCGCGCCGGTGGGCCGAGGCGTACGTCGACTTCGCCGCCGGGGCCAAACGGGCCTACCTGCACGGGCTCGGCCTGCGGCTGACCCCCGCCGTCGGGTGGGCCGAGCGTGGCGGCGGCACCGCGACCGGGCACGGCAACTCCGTACCGCGTTTCCACCTGACCTGGGGCACCGGCCCCGAGGTGGTGCGGGTGTTTCGCGAACCGGTGCTCGCGGCGGCCGAACGCGGCCTGGTGGACTTCAGGTTCCGGCACCGGGTCGACGACCTGGTGGTCGAGGACGGCGCGGTCACCGGTGTGCGCGGGACCGTACTCGTACCCGACGACGCGCCGCGCGGCGTGCGCTCCTCGCGCGAGGCGGCCGGGGAGTTCGAACTGCGCGCCCAGGCCGTCGTGGTCACCTCGGGCGGGATCGGCGGCGACCACGAACGGGTCCGCGCACACTGGCCGGTCGACCGGCTCGGCCCGGCCCCGGCCGAGATGATCACCGGGGTGCCCGCGTACGTCGACGGCCGGATGCTCGATGCCGCCGAACGCGCCGGGGCGTCCCTGGTCAACCGCGACCGCATGTGGCACTACACCGAGGGCATCAAGAACTGGGACCCCATCTGGCCCGACCACGCGATCCGGATCATCCCCGGCCCGTCCTCGCTGTGGTTCGACGCCACCGGCAAACGCCTGCCCGCCCCGCTGTTCCCCGGCCACGACACCCTCGCCACACTGCGCCACATCGGCGCCACCGGACACCACCACACCTGGTTCGTGCTCACCCGCACCATCGTGGAGAAGGAGTTCGCGCTCTCCGGGTCCGAACAAAACCCTGACATCACCGGCAAAGACCTCAAGCTCGCCCTCTCCCGGGTCAAGAAGGGCGCCCCCGGGCCGGTACAGGCATTCCTCGACCACGGCGAGGACTTCGTGGTCCGCCACGACCTGCGCGCCCTCGTCGACGGGATGAACGCGCTCACTCCCGACACCCCGCTCGACTACGCCGACATCGAGCGCGAGGTGCTGGCCCACGACCGCGAGGCGGCCAACCCGTACGGCAAGGACCTGCAACTGATGTCCGTCCGCAACGCCCGCGCCTACCTGCCCGACAAGATCACCCGCGTGGTCAAACCGCACCGCTTCCTCGACCCCACACACGGTCCGCTGATCGCCGTACGCCTGCACATTCTCACCCGCAAGAGCCTCGGCGGCCTCGAAACCGACCTCGACGCACGGGCGCTGCGCCCGGATGGCGAGGTGATCCCGGGTCTGTACGCGGCAGGCGAGGCAGCCGGCTTCGGCGGCGGCGGCGTCCACGGCTACAACGCCCTGGAGGGCACCTTCCTCGGCGGCTGCATCTTCTCCGGCCGCGCCGCCGGACGTGCGCTGGCGCAACGCCTCGCGTGACGCGTCACGCGCCCCGGACGCGGCGAAAGCAAGGAGACAGCGTGTGACCGCGTCCCCCGGCACGGCGGACACCCCCGCCGAACCCCCGGCCCGCGCCGCGGGCCGCAAGCGCGGTACCTACGCCAAGACCGAGGCGCGGCGCACCGAGATCCTGGACGCCGCCCTGGCCGCGTTCGCCAAGTCCGGCTATCGGGCCGGGTCGGTCCGCGAGATCGCCAAACTGGTCGGAATGAGCCCGGCCGGGATGCTGCACCACTTCGACAGCAAGGAAGCGCTGCTCACCGCCGTACTCGAACACCGCGAGGCCATCGCGCACCGCGTCGCCACCCGCTACGGCATCACCGGCCTGGACACCCTCGTCGGCCTGGTGGAACTGGCCCGCTACAACGCGCGCCACCCCGGCATCGTCGAGTTGTACTGCGTCGTCTCCGCCGAGGCGACCGCCGCCGACCACCCCGCCCACCCGTACTTCGTCGCCCGCTACCGGCGCGTCCGCACCCGGATCACCGAAGCCCTGGAACACGCGGGCCGCAAGGGCGAACTACGCGCCGGCGTGGTTCCCGAGCGGTCCGCCCGCGCCTGCGTCGCGCTGATGGACGGGCTCCAGGTGCAGTGGCTGCTCGAACCCGACGCCGTCGACATGCCCGGCGAACTCGCCGAACACTTCGCCTCCCTCGTCCGCCCCGGCGCATGGCGCCGCGCCCTGGCCGCGGCCCCGGACCCGACCCGACCCGAAGATTTCCCCACCGAGTGAGCCCCGACCGCGCCCGGCCGAGCCGCTCGACCCCGCTGCCGGAGTCGCGGCCTCACACTCGGCAACATCCTGCTGAACAACGGCGTCGGCTGGAGGACGCCGGCATGTTCGTCCCCCAACACGTTCTGGTCCGCAATCTGACCGACACGTTCCTGACCGGAGGCGGGGACCTGCGCTACGAGGCGCTCGACGTGAGCCTGCGGGACGTCGACGGCCGGCAGCCCACGGTCGGCTACCGGGACCCCGACGGCACGCCACACGTCGTCGCCTGCGACTTCATCGCCGGCACAACGCGGGCGACGCCTCCTGCGAAGGAGAGTTCCGCAGACAAACCGCCCGCGCGGAGATGACCCGCCTGTTCACCTCCCCCACGGCCCACAAACTCTTCGGTGAACTCACCGCCGGCGCCAACTGAGCATCGATCCACGGGGCGCCGGGTTTGACGAGGCCGAAAGACTGGGGGAGAGGGCGATTCGCCGGCCGATTCCGGTCGGATATCCGGCCCCGACGGGTGCGGGCCCCGCGCGTGGAGGTCTCGGGCTGCGGGGCGGTGGACGCGCGGGTGAGCTGCCGGCGCGGGGCGTTCGGATGGGAGGAGGCAGCATGCGGGAACTTGCGGGACGGGTCGGTGTGGTCACCGGGGCGGCCGGTGGGATCGGGTACGGCATCGCGCAGGCACTGGCGGACGACGGGATGCGCGTGGTCCTGGCCGATACGGACACGGCTCGGCTCGAGGAAGCCGCCGCGATGTTGAGGGCGGACGGTGCGGAGGTGGCGGTGGTGCCCACCGATGTGCGGGACGCGGCCGCCGTTCGGGCCCTGGCGGATGCCGCACTGGCCGGTTTCGGACGGGTCGACGTCGTCTGCAACAACGCCGGGGTGTGGACGTTGAACAGGCAGTGGGAGACCGAACTCGTCGACTGGCAATGGGTCGTGGACGTCAACCTGTGGGGCGTCGTGCATGGTGTGCGCACGTTCGTTCCGCTGATGCTCGCGCAACCGGAAGGCGGGCACATCGTGAACACCGCGTCGACGGGCGGCTTGATCGGCGGCGCGATGACCGGACCGTACAGCGCCACGAAACACGCGATCGTCGGCCTGACCAAGGGACTTCGCGCCGAACTGGCCGAAACCCCGGTCGGGGTGTCGCTGCTGTGTCCGGGCAAGGTGCGGTCCGAGATGCTCGACCGGGTCAACGCCCGCCCGGTCGCGGACGCCGACGACGAGACGCCCGGGGACGGCGGGCCGACGCCGTCCGCCCGGGACGTGATCGACGCGATGCGCAGGTCGCAGGCGGGGGCGATGAGCGCCAGGGAGGCCGGCGAACAGGTCGCCGCGGCGATCCGCGAGGACAGGTTCTGGGTGCTGCCGGGCGCCGACGCCCACGCGCCCCTGGTGCGGGCGGAGTTCGACGAACTGATCGGCGCGTTCGGAGCGACGTCGGGCGACGGGTGAGTCCCGGACCGGGCGCGCGCCGGCGTCCGGCGTGGTCAGACCTCGGGGCGGAGCGCGGCCAACAGGGCGAGTGTCGCGGCGCGTTCCTCGGCGGTGCCGGTCAGGCTCGCGGTCAGTTCGGTCGCGCCGGCCTCGGCGTAGCGGCGAATCCCGCGCGCCACCGTCTCCTCGTCCCCGGCGATCACCGTCTCGACCACGCCTTTCTTCCCTTGGCGGTCCAACTGGGCGCGGTACGCCGGTAGTTCGCCGGCGAAGCCGAGACGCTGCCCGACCTCGCGCAGTACCCGTGCCGGGTCGGCGGTGACGCTGACGATGGCGGTGACCACGATGCGGGGGGCGGGTCGCCCGGCCGCCGCGGCGGCCTCGGTGACGGTGGGGCGGATGTGTTCGGCGATCGCGTCCGGGCCGGTCCACACCACGACCACGCCGTCGGCGAGTTCGCCCGCGACGCGCAACATCCTCGGTCCCAGCGCGGCCAGGAGCAGATCGGGCGTGCCGGCGCCGGGTGTGTCCAGGGCGCCGACCGCGGTGACGGTGCGGCCGCGGTGCTCGACGCGCTCACCGCGCAGCAACGGGCCCAGAACGGTGAGGTATTCGCGGATGTGGTCGGCCGGACGATCGTAGGAGTGGCCGAACACGCCCTCGATCACCGGCTTGTGCCCGGGGCCGACCCCCAACGTGAACCGCCCGCCGGTGGCGGCGTGCGCGGTCAGGGCCTGGCCGGCCAGCGCGATCGCATGCCGGGGGTAGGTGGGCACGATCGAGGTGCCGACGTCGATGCCCGGGACGCGGGCGCCGGCGAGGGCGGCCACGGTGAGCGCGTCCCAGGAGGCGAGTTGGGGAAGGAAGGCGCTGTCCAGCCCGGCCCGAGCCGCTGCCTGGACACCGTCCAGGAGGTCGTCGAGGCCGGGGCGTTCCGGGTTGACCAGGGTTCCGATGCGCATCGCGACTCCAAAGTGAATCGTGGATTCATGTTGCCCGATGCAGCGTAGCCTAAGCTGAACCCGTCCTTCAGGTTGGTCGCGGTGCACCTTCCGCGACCAAAACGAAAGAAAGGGTTCCCCGAGTGCGAGCCGACGCCGAACGCAACCGCGCGCTGATCGGCGCGGCGGCGCTTCGCCTGTTCTCCCGGCACGGCGCCGACGTGTCGATGGAGCGGATCGCCCGCGAGGCGGGCGTCGCCGTCGGCACCCTGTACCGGCACTTCCCGGACCGCAACGCCCTGGTCCACGCGATCGCCGCCGACACGCTGCGCGACCTGCTGGCCCATGCCCTGGAGGCGGTCGGGCGAGACGAGCCGCGGCTACGCACGCTGCTCGAGATCGTGGAGTACTGCGCCCAGCTCCCACTGGCCCTGGTCGCCGCACTGACCGCAACGCCGGTCGCGGACCCCGAGGTGGTGGAACTGCAACGCGAGGTCGACGCCCTCCTGGAACAGGTGATCGGCCAAGCACAGGAGGAGGGCGACCTGCGCCAAGACCTCACCGCCACCGAAATCGTGACCCTGGTCAAGGTAATGGTCTGCCGCGCCAACGCCCGACCCGACGACCCGCTCACGGTGGTAATCCTGGCCGGCCTGGCCCCATGAACCCACACCGCCCGCCGCCGAGGCCGGGTCGCGGTCGACGACGACGCGCGACCCGGCGGGGTGCCGGGACGGGGGCGGGGACGGGGCCGGGAGGTTGCCCGCGGTCCCGCTTCGGCTACTTGCCGAACGTAAGCGATGCCGCCGGGGAGGCGTTGCCGTATGCGTCCACGGCTACGACTCGGGCCACGTACCGGCCGCTCGCGGCCGTGCCCGGTACGGGGATGTCGAGGGTGTTCGGGCGGGACATGAAGTAGTAGTCCGACAAGACCTTGGACGAGACGAGCGACTTCCCCGTCGCCGCGTCGGTGATGTCGACGTTGTAGTGGTGCACCATCTGGTCGTCCCTGGCCTGGGCGATCCGTACGGCCGTGCCGCCCTTGGCGTCGCGCACCGCGGACAGCGGCTGACGCTTGGTGAACTGCCCCGGTCGGCGGTGATCGCGGCGAGCCGCTGCTTGAGCCAGGCGCGCTGGGCCGTGTCGGAGTCGTACGTCTCGCTGTTGATCGTCAGCACGTGCAGGCCGCCCACCACGGAGTCGTAGTAGCCGCCGCCGGAGTCGGGGAACCACGCCTTGGGGTAGGCGCCCCGACCGTGGGGCGGATGTTCCGGCGGCGGTCGTGGCTGGTTTCCACCGGTTTCTACCGATCGCGCGTGACGGACCAGGCCGGCAGATGTTCGAAGAACGTCACGGCCTCCGGCCGCCATCGCTCACCCCACGTGCGGGCCCGCGCCGCCGCTTCTCGTGCGTGGTGCTCGGCGTCGGCTCGCAGGTCGGCGTCGATGCCGTGGGCGCGTGCGATCCGGCGGATTCGGTCGAGGGCGTCGTCGTCGCAGGCCGGATCCCCCAGGGCCGCGTCCACCACCTTGCGTTCGGCGTCGTCGGCCGCCGCCAGGAGGGCGCGGACGACGTAGCTGCGTCGCCCGGTACGGATGTCCGATCCGAGGGGTTTGCCGAGGGTTGCCGAGTCGCCGAAGAGGTCGAGCCAGTCGTCGTGGATCTGGTTGGCGATGCCCACCGCGGTGGCGTAGGCGCGCAGTTCGCCCTCGTACGGAGCGATGTCGGCGCCGGTGGCGAGCAGGCCGAGGCGCAGCGGGGCGAGCACCGAGTAGCGGGTCGACTTGTACTCGGTGACGGTGTGCAGGAACCCGATGTCGGCGTCGGGATGGAAGTCGCGTTCCAGGTCCAGGATTTGCCCGTTGATCATGGCGGCCCCCGCATCGGCGGGAACGGTGGCCATGGCCGCGATGCGGGCGGGTGGCAGGTCGCCGGCGAGGAGGACACGCAGGGACAGGAACGCGGCCAGGTCGCCGGCGAGGACGGCCAGGGCGAGGGCGACGTCGGGTCGGTCGGGGAATCGGCTGCGGTAGGCGTAGTAGGTGGATGGGCCGCCTCGGCGTACGGCCGCGTCGTCGATGATGTCGTCGTGGATCAGGCCGTGGGTGTGCAGCAGTTCGATGCTCACGGCGGCATCGTCGAGCCCGGGTACCGAATCGGGCGTGACCAGGGCGGCGGCCTCGTGCAGCAGGGCGACCCGAAGGCGTTTGCCGCCGCGCAGCGACAACTCGCGTACCAGGTCGAGGGCCTGGCGGGGAAACGCGCCGTGCGGCGGCAGGTCCAGGGCCCCGCTCGCCGGATCGGTCAGGGCGTCGAAATAGGCCGCGAAGCGGACTTCGAACCGCTGCTGGTGTGCGGCTGCGCGGTGTAGGGCGGCTGTCAGGGCGTCGTTCACCGAACCAGGGTTGCACGTCACCACGCGGACCCCGTCGCTGCCGGGGCGGTACCGCCGACCACGCGGCGCGGGCTCGGGGTCTGCGCGCATCGGCCTCGACGGACGGATTCGCGGCCGCGCGTCGGGTGGCGCGCGACCCGTTGACAGGTGCCTTATCGGGCTCTAGCGTGCTCCATCACCAGTTAGGAAACTTTCCTAACTATCCAGGTCCAGCGCCAACTTCCCCCGCGTGAAAGACCGTTGCCGGAAATCGCGCACCGCGAAGACGCCCGCAGCGGCCCGCCCGGGGAGCACCACGAGCCGCCGAGCCGCCCCCGCGCTCGGTCCCTCTTCGCTGGAGGACACCATGAGACGCAGCAAACCCCGGCCGTCCAGGGCATTCGGCGCCCTGGTGGCCGCGGCCACCACCGCCTCGCTCTGCGTGGCGTTGCCCGCCGCCCACTCCGCTCCCCTCCCTCGCGCCGCCGCCACGTACGAGGCGGAGGCCGCCCAAGTCGTCAAGGGCAAGGTGGAGTCCAACCACGCCGGTTACACCGGCACCGGCTTCGTGAACTTCGACGCGGTCTCCGACGCGTACGTCGAGTTCACCGTCCAGGCGCAGCAACCGGGTGCCACGAAGCTCGACTTCCGCTACGCCAACGGCACTTCCGTCGACCGGCCGTTGGACATCACGGTCAACGGTACCCAGGCCGCCAACGATCTCCCCTTCCCCGGCACCGGCGCCTGGACGACCTGGAAGACGGCCTCCGTCACGACGGCACTCGCCGCCGGCACCAACAGGATCCGCGCCACCACCTCGGGCGTGGACGGCCCCAACCTCGACAGCCTGATCGTCACCCCCCAGGGCCCGGCCGACACCGAGAAGCCGACGCCCCCGAAGAACCTGCGCAAGGACAAGGAGCCGACCACCACCTCCGTGTCGCTGGCCTGGGACGCGGCCACCGACAACGTGAAGGTCACCGGGTACGACGTCTACCAGCACGGCCAACTCATGAAGCAGGTCGACGGCTCCACGCTGGCCACGACCGTGACCGGCCTGACGCCGGAAACCAGCTACGACTGGACCGTCTTCGCACGCGACGCCGTCCCGAACGTCTCCGACGCCAGCAACGCGGTCACCATCGCCACGCTGCCCGCACCGCCCGACGGCGAGGCGCCGAGTGTGCCGCAGGGGCTGCGCGCCACCGGCAAGACCGCGACCAGCGTCGACCTGGCCTGGGCCCCGTCCACCGACAATGTGCAGGTCACGGGGTATGACATCTACCGGGATGGCGCCGCCGCCGGCACCTCGGAGGCCGCGTCCACGACCGTTGCCGGCCTGAAGGCGGCCACGGCGTACCGGTTCAAGGTGCGGGCCTTCGACGCCAAGGGCAACCGGTCGGCGTTCGGCCCGGAGATCAGCGTCACCACCGCCGGTTCCCAGGCCGGCGGCGTCCCCGATCCGGGCACCGTCAAGACCCTGGCCAGTGGTGTGGATGTGGCCTGGGGCCTGGCGTTCCTGCCGGACGGCTCCGGGATCTACACCGAGCGCAACACCTTCGACGTCTACCGACTGACCAAATCCGGCCAGAAGACAAAACTCGGCAAGGTGCCCAACTCGCAGACCACCGGCGGCGAGGGCGGCCTCATGGGGCTGGAGGTCTCCCCGAACTTCGCCACGGACCACTACCTCTACTTCCTGCACACCTCGACCGACGGCAACCGCATCGCCCGGATGAAGCTGGAGAACAACACGCTCAGCGGCTACAAGGTGCTGCTCGACGGCATGGCCAAGAGCCGCTTCCACAATGGCGGACGGCTTCGCTTCGGCCCCGACGGCAAGCTGTACGCCGGCATGGGCGACGCCCAGAACGACTCCCGGGCGCAGGACAAGAACTCCCTCAACGGCAAGATCCTGCGCATCAATCCGGACGGCTCGATCCCGTCGGACAACCCGTTCGGCAACGCCGTCTGGTCCATCGGGCACCGCAACCCGCAGGGCCTGGACTTCGACTCCCAGGGCCGGCTCTGGCAGGCGGAGTTCGGCGACAACATCATGGACGAGGTCAATCTGATCCAGAAGGGCGGCAACTACGGCTGGCCCAACTGCCAGGGCACCGAGGGTAGTTGCGCCGGATACATCGCGCCGAAGAAGACCTGGCCGGTGTCGGCCGCCTCGCCGAGCGGCCTGACCATCATCAACGACTACGTGTTCGTGGCCACGACCCGGGGTGAGCGCGTCTACCGGCTGCGCATCGACTCCGACTCCAACCTGGTCGACCAGAAGGCGTACTTCGAGGGCACGTACGACCGGCTGCGCACCGTGGAGGTCGACCCCGACGGGGACATCTGGCTCACCACGTCCACGGACAAGGACGGCACGGCGGGCAACGACCGGATCCTGCTGATCGACATCGTCTACTCGAACGGCATCGCCCAGGGCCCCGGCAAGCCCGAGCCGTCGGGCACGGCCTCCGCCGCCGCCTGGGACGTTTCGCCGGCCCGGGACATCACACCACCACCGACCAACCCCTGACCCTCCGCCCCACCCCAACCGACCCGAGCCCGCCCCCAGCAGCCAACGAGGCGGCCCGGCCCGGTCGCGGGCACGGCGGATCACCTCGATACCCGGCCGGGCCTGCCTGCCGCTGCTGCGGCAGGCAGGCCCGGCCGGCGCCAACCCATGCTCGGCCTCGACGGTTTCGCAGTCGATGGCGTCGAAGGCGTATCCGGCGTAGTGGGACAGCAGTTCCAGGAACGCGCGCAGGTTGCGCCCCCGGATCCATCCAACGATCCGCCCGATCACCTGTTCCCCTTGAGTCGTCGGGCTCCGTGGCTTGCGGCGATGCGTGGTCGTTACCGAGGTGAGCGTTGTGGCTGCGGGTGGTTACCTCCGGGGGCGGTGGTGAGGGTGCTCGGGGTCGGGGTGGTGTGCGTCTCAAGATCAATGTCACCTTGTCGATGCTATCGATTGTGAAATCTGACGCATCGTCATATCGTCACGCCGGTCGAGCGGAATGATCGACTCCGGTGGGGGCACCGGGTGTGCTCGAACTCGCGCGCATATGGCACTGGTTGCAAGGAACGACGGATCGTACGGACTTCAGGGGTGAGACACGTGGGCCAGGAACCGCCCGAGCCGGCCGCGCAGGCCGGCAGGATCCGAGCTGCCGGGGTCGAGCGCCGGTTCGGTCGTGGCGCGAGTCGCGTGCATGCGCTCGGGCCCCTCGAATTGGAGGTCGGGGCCGGAGAGTTCTGCTGCATCGTCGGCCCGTCCGGGTGCGGCAAGTCCACCTTCCTGCGGATCGTGGCCGGCCTGGTCAAGCCGACCGCCGGCCGGGTCGAGGTGACGGCCGCGACCGCGAACCCCGCGGCGATGGTGTTCCAGAACTACGGCATCAGCCCGTGGAAGACGGTGCTGGCGAACGTCCGGTTCGGCCTGGACCTGCGTCGGGTGCCCCGCAAGGAGGCGAACGCCCGAGCACACGACTGGCTGGGCCGACTCGGACTCGCGGACTTCGCCGACCGTTACCCCGCGGCCCTGTCCGGCGGGATGCAGCAGCGCGTGTCGATCGCGCGGGCCCTCGCGGTCGAGCCGGAGATCCTGCTCATGGACGAGCCGTTCGCGGCCTTGGACGCGCAACTGCGGACGATCCTGCAGGACGAACTCCTGGAGATCTGCCAAGCCGACAAGCGCACCGTCCTGTTCGTCACGCACAGCCTGGAGGAGGCGCTGGTCCTCGGCGACCGCGTGCTGGTGATGTCCGCGCGCCCGGGTCGACTGATCGCCGAGCGGGTACCGCCGTTCGTTCGCCCCCGCACCGGAGAGGTGCGCAGGTCACCGGAGTTCGCCGCGATGCAGGCCGAACTGTGGGAACTGCTGCGCGGAGAGGTCGAGCAGGGGAGGGGTGTGGGCCGGGAGACGGAACCGAATCACGAAACGGGACCGGAGACGGACCCGGCCCCGGACACGGCCCTGGTCCGGGACCCGACCCGGGGCCGCGCGCGCAACCACGATCAGGAATCGGGCAAGAAGGAGGTCGCACCGTGACGGTCACCGTGAAGGACGCCGCGCCGATCCGGGTGCTGGTCCGCGTACCGGGCGCCGCGGAGCGCGACCCCGGCCGGGCGCGGGCGCGACGCCGACTCCTGGAGGTCGGCCTGGCCGTCGTCGTTCCCGTGCTGCTCCTGCTGTGGTGGCAACTCGCCGCGAAACAGGGGTGGATCGACGACCGGCTCTACCCCGCGCCCTCGACCATCGTTGCGGACGGCTGGTCCGACGCCACCGACGGCAAGCTGTGGCCGGACGTGTGGGCCACACTCGCCCGGGTCCTGCCCGGCTACGCGATCGGGGCCCTCGGCGGATTCGTCGTCGGCCTCCTGATGGGTACCAACGCCCTGATTCGGGCCGCGCTCGAACCCACCCTGGACGCCCTGTACGTGGTACCGAAACTCGCGCTCCTCCCGATCTTCATGACCATGTTCGGCCTCGGCGAGGCGCCGCACATCGCGCTCGTCGCCGTGACGGTGTTCTTCTTCGTATGGATCGCCACGATGGCCGCGGTCATCGCCGTGCCCGACGGCTACCGCGAGGCCGGAGCGGTCTTCGGCGCCGGTCCCTGGCAGATGTTCCGACACGTGTTGTTGCCCGCGTCGCTGCCGCAGGTCATGGTGGGCCTGCGGATCTCGGCGGGCGTCGCGGTCCTGGTCATCATCGCGTCCGAAGGAATCGCCTCGCCCGACAACAAGGGCCTGGGCTACGTGATCTTCAATTCGCGGCAACTCTTCGACAACCGCGCGATGTTCGTCGGAATCATCGTGGTCGCCATCGTCGGCGTGCTGTTCTCCGAACTGATCCGCCGCGTGGGCCGACTGTGCACCCCGTGGGCACCGCGCGACCGCGGTCCCGGGCAGTCCTGACCCGACGTCACCACCTCGGCCGGGCCGGTTCGTGCCCGGCCGGCCCGAACACCACCGGGCGCACCGACCCCGAAAGGCACATCATGGCGAGACGTGGATTCCTCACCACCACCGCACTGTTGGCGTGCACCGCGCTGCTCGCCGCGTGCGGCGGCGGCTCATCCGACTCCGGTTCGAACCGGTCCAAGACCCCGCAACCCAAGCGTGCGATCGAGGCGGTCGCGGGCTGTGAGAAGGCGTGGACCGACCCGGCCGACCTGGCCCCGACCCGCAAGCCCGCACGCTGCGCGGCGGGTTCGCCCGCCGCCAAACCGCTCGCGCAGAAGGCGAAACTCACCGTGACCGCGGGATCGTTGTCGGCCGAATACCTCGGCCCGCTGCGCACCGCGATCGCCAAGGGCGAGTTCGCCAAGGAGGGCCTGGACGTCGAGCTCAAGCAGATGCCGGCCACCGACGCGATCACGCTGCTCGCCAAGGGCCAGGTGGACGTGCTGTATTCGGCGCCCGAGGCCGGCATGGTCAACGCGGTCAAGCAGGGCTTCGACATCAAGTGGGTCGCGGGCAACTACTCGGCGGCGCCCGAATCCAAAACCGGAGTCTGGGCCCGGGTCAAGAACGGCCGGACCGGCGACGCGGTCGACCTCAAGAACGCACGCTTCGGGACGCTGGTGGGCAAGACGTCGGTGATCATGTACCCGATCCAGAGTGTGCTCGCCCGGCACAGGACGAAGCCCACCGAGGTCTCGTTCCAGCAACTGGACGGTGCGGGTGTGCCCGAGGCGTTCAAGAACGGCGGCATCGACGCCGCGTGGCTGCTCGACCCGGTCTGGAAGGACTTCGAGGGCAAGCCGGAGTACACCTTCCTGGGCGGTCAGCCGGTCGGCGAGCCGCTCGGCGGCATGCTCTACGGGCAAAACCTCCTGGAGAAGAACCGGGACGCCGGCGTCGCGTTCCTGCGCGCGCTCATCCGCACCGTGAACACCTACTTCGCCGGCGACTACAAGCAGGACCCGGCCTTCGTCGAGGAGTTGGCGACGACGCTCGGCAGCAAGCCCGAACTGCTGAAGTCCGTGCCCGCGCAGGTGGTCGACTGGGAGATCCGCGGCGGCACGACCGACCGGGTCCAGAGCATGTACATCGAGGGCAAGGTCATCGAGGCCCCGGCGCTGCCGGAGGACAAACTCGTCGACCGCTCCTTCTACGCCGAGGCCGTGGGCCACACCACACCCTGACCGCGCGGGCGGCCCACCGCGCTACCCGGGCCGCCCGGCCCGCATCGCGCGGGAAGCGGCCGGATCGTGGTGACCGACCGGCGTTCCGGAAAGTTCTTCGAGGAAATCCGGAAGGCGGTGTCGGATCGGGGCGGTGGTGTTCGTCGCAGGAGTGGTATGACGATCCGGGTCCACCGGCACACCGCCCCGCCCCGACGACGCCCAAGGAGACGATCTTCGGATGCAGTACCTGATTTCCGTGATCCACGACCGACCCGACCCGGCCACCCCGGAGGAGGACTCCGCGATCGACGTGTTCAACGACCGGCTCCGGGCCGAGGGCAACTGGGTCTTCGCCGGCGGCCTCGCCGCACCCGACACCGCCACCGTCATCGACAACCGGGGCGAGGCGGCGCTGGTCACCGACGGGCCCTTCGTGGAGTCCAAGGAATACCTCGCCGGCTTCTGGATCGTCGAGGCCCCCGATCTCGACGCGGCGTTGAAACTCGCCGCCGACGGGTCGAAGGCGTGCAACCGCAAGATCGAGGTGCGGCCGTTCCAGTGACCGGGACCGACATCCGCGAGGCGATCACCCGGGCCCACCACGCGGAGTGGGCCCGGGTGGTGGCGGCACTGACCCGGCGCTTCGGCGACCTCGACATCGCCGAGGAGTCGGCGGCCGAGGCGTTCGCGACCGCCGTCGAGCGGTGGCCGGCCGACGGCGTACCGCCCAACCCCGGGGCCTGGCTGACCACCACCGCCACCCACAAGGCCATCGACCGGCTCCGGCGCGAGAACAAGCGGGACGACAAGCACAAGGAGGCTCGGATGTTGCACGACAACGCCCCGCCCGAACCTCTCGGCGCCATCGACGACGACCGGCTCCGGCTGATCTTCACCTGCTGCCACCCCGCGCTGGCGATGGAGACGCGCGTGGCGCTGACGCTGCGCATGGTCGGCGGTCTGACCGTGTCCGAGATCGCCCGCGCCTTCCTGGTACAGGAAAGCGCCATGGGCCGGCGGATCACCCGCGCGAAGGCCAAGATCACCGCGGCTCGCATCCCATACCGCGTGCCGTCCGCCGAGGATCTTCCGTCGCGCGTCTCCGGCGTACTCGCCGTCCTGTTCCTCGTCTTCAACGAGGGTTATCTGGCGACCGGCCCCGACACCGATCCGGTACGTCCGGGCCTGACCGCCGAGGCGATCCGGCTCACCCGGCTGATCCGCGTCCTCCTGCCGCGGGACGGTGAGGTGGCCGGACTGCTGGCGCTGATGCTGCTCACCGAGGCCCGCCGCACCGCCCGGGTCTCGCCGAGCGGCGAACTGGTCGCCCTCGACGAGCAGGACCGCGGCGCCTGGGACACGGAACTGATCGCCGAAGGCCACCGGCTGGTGCGTGAGCGCCTCGCCGCTGCCGCCGCCGGGGTGGCCCCCGGCCGCTACCAGATCCTCGCCGCGATCAACGCGGTGCACACCTCCGCCGGCGACATCCGCGACACCGACTGGTCGCAGGTCCTCGCCCTGTACGACCGACTCGTGCGCCTCGACCCCTCGCCGATCGTCGCCCTCAACCGGGCCATCGCGGTCGCCGAACTCGACGGCCCGGAGGCGGCGTTGGCGGCCGTCGACCGCCTTGAGGACCGGCTGGCCGGGTATCACGCCTACCACGCCACGCGCGCCGACCTGCTGCGGCGGCTGGGCCGACGCGGACAGTCCCGCGCGGCCTACGATCGGGCGATCGAGTCGGCGGGCAACAGCGGTGAGGTCGCCTATCTCACCCGGCGCCGCGACCGGTTGCGGTAGCGGTTCGCGCTTGACGAGTGATTTCGAAGAAATTTCGCGGGCGGTGTCCGATCGGGCCGGGTGTCTTCGTAGGGGAGGTGAGAGGTCGCCCGAGAGGGGCGCCCGGGGCCAGTGAAGGACGTTCCTCATGACCACCTTGACGGAGCCGGACACCGTCGTCGTCACACACCACTCCAGTCGCCGGATGTGGGCAATCCTGGGACTGGTCCTCCTTGCCGACGCCCTCGACGTGATCGACGGGACGGTCACGAACATCGCCGCCCCCACGATCGCCGGCGAACTCGGCGGCGGTGAGAGCCTGATCAAGTGGCTGGGGCCGGCGTACATGCTCGCCATGGGCGTCCTGCTCCTGGTCGGCGGACGGCTGGGGGACAAGTTCGGCCGGCGCAGGCTTTTTCTGATCGGGATGGGCGGGTTCACCCTGGCCTCGGCGGTCGCCGGGTTCTCGCCCGACCCGGCCCCGCTCATCGCCGCCCGGGTCGCCCAGGGAGCGTTCGGGGCCCTCCTCATCCCGCAGGGCATGGCGATCATGACGAAGGCGTTCAGCCGGGACATGCTCGCCAAGGCGTTCGGGCTGTTCGGCCCCGTTCTCGCCCTTGCCAGTGCCGGCGGCCCCGTCCTGGCCGGATTCATCATCGGCGCCGACCTGTTCGGCCTGTCCTGGCGTCCGATCTTCCTCGCGAACATCGTCCTCGGCAGCGTCGGACTGGTCATGGCCGCCCGGATTCTGCCGCGTGACGACGACGGCGACCGCTCCACCGTCGTCGACGGTCGGGGCTCCGGCCTGCTCGCGGTGACCATGATCGGGTTGCTGTACGGCCTGATCGAGGGCTCGACCAACGGCTGGAACGCGGTCCCCGTCGTCTCGATCCTCGTCGGCGTCCTGTTCTTCGTCGCCTTCGCCCACCGTCAGCGCACCGCGACGCACCCGCTGATCAAGCCCTCACTTCTGAAGAACCGGGGTTTCACCTCCGGAATGATCGTGGGCCTGGTCGTCTTCCCCGCCGGCACCGGCCTGATCTTCGTACTGTCGCTGTTCCTGCAGGAGGGGCTGCACGCCGGCCCGCAGGAGGCCGCGCTCGGCCTGCTGCCGCTGACCCTGGGGCTCGTCGCCGCCGGGTTCGCCGCGATGGGCGGCCTGGTTGCCAGGCTCGGTCGTACGCTCGTCTTCATCGGCCTCGTCGTCGTCCTCGCCGGGTGTGGTTGGGTCCTGGCGCTCGTCGATCACTCCGGGACGCGCGTCGGCCTCTGGTCGCTGGCTCCCGCGTTGTTCGTCATCGGCGTCGGCACCGGTTTCTGCTTCGCCACGATCCCCGTCGTGGCCCTCGGGGACGTGAAGCCCGACGAGGCCGGCAGCGCCGGCGGCTCGCTCGGCTCGATTCAGCAACTCGCTTCGGCGATCGGCTCGGCGGCGGTCACGTCGATCTTCTTCCAGGCCGCGACCTCCGGATTGGCCCACGCGATGAAGGTCACGCTTGTCGTCGTGCCGGCCGTTACGGTCCTGAGCCTTCCGATCGTCGCTTTGATGCCTCGTACGGCACCGTCGGATCCGTCGGGTTCCGGCGAGTGAGCCATCGGTCGAACGCGGCGCCGCCGACGTCATCGATGTCGGCGGCGTCGGCTTCGGACCGGTCAGGCCGGCACGCGGCGGAAGCGGGCCAGGGCCGACGCGCCGAGTGCCACGGCGATCACTCCCACGATCAGGGCGACGATGCCGCCGCCCAGGCCGTTGCCGGTCCCGAGGCCGCCTTCGGCGGTGACGACGACCAGCAGCCCGAGGGCCGCACCGACCGCACCCGCGGCCAGGGCGACGAACGCGCCGTTGCGTCCGGTGCCCGGTCCGGAACGGGTGCGGATGCGGCCGGTGGCGCGGGCCAGGGCCAGGGCGCCGACGATCGCGCCGGCCAGTCCGAGCAGGGCCGCCACGGAGGCGCCGATCCGCCCGGAGCCGAAGTCGCCGACGGCGAGCGATTGTGCGGAGGTGTACGCGGCGGCCGGTGAGGCGAGCATGGACATGGCCGGCATGGGTGCTCCTTCTGCTGCGACGAGATGTGGTCCGAGGATGTCGGCCGGGCCGGTTGCCGGTCGTCCGCCCGCCGCGGACTCTTCGCGCTGTCGCCGACGCGGTATCCCACTACCGCGGATGCCGCAGAAACCGCGCGACTACCGCGCCCGCGGTAGTCGGCCGCTCGTCCCGGCGCGGGACCCGCCCGCCCGGGGTGCCCGGCTAGGGTGCGGCCTATGACGTCAGGACGGTTCGCGGTGGGCACCGCCGCCCGGGATTGGGCGGTCGCCGTCGGAGTGGCGGCGGCGCAGTTGGTCACCGGGCTGTCCGCGGAGCGCTCCGCCGGCGCCGTCGATCTGCTCGGGTACGTACTGCTGGTGGCGGGCGGTCTGGCGCTGGCAGCCGGCCGCAGGGCGCCCGTTGCGGTCCTGGCCGTCACCGGGGCATGCGCACTGGGCTATCAGGCGGCCGGCTTCGATGTGCCGGTCGTGGCCTACCTGTTCGCGGTATACGCCGCCATGCGGGCGGGCCATCGCAGGGCCACGGTGGCGGCGTCCGTGATCCTGCTCGCGGTGCTGCCGCTCGCCGCGCTGGTGTCCCTGCACGACGGGGGCGCGGCGTACGCGCAGGCCCGCGGCGCACTGGAGATCGCGTGGCTGATCGCCGCGGGCGCGGCGGGTGAGGCGCTGCGGCAGGCCGAGCGGCGCGCCGACGAGGCCGAGCGCACCCGCGAGGAGACGGCACGACGGCGCGCGGACGAGGAGCGCCTGCACATCGCGCGGGAACTGCACGACTCGCTCACCCACCAGATCTCGGTGATCAAGGTGCAGGCCGAGGTCGCCGTACACCTGGCGCAACGGCGCGGCGAGGACGTCCCGGAGGCGCTGCGGGTGATCCGGGAGGCCGGCCGCGAGGCGAGCCGGGACCTGCGGGCGACGTTGGAAGCGCTGCGCGACGACGGCAAGGCCCCGCCGCTGGGGATGGACCACGTCCCGGAGTTGGTGGACCGGGCCCGCGCGTCCGGCCTGACCGCGACGTTGACCATCGACGGGCAGCGGCCGGACGTGCCGGCGCCGGTGGATCGCACCGCGTACCGGATCGTCCAGGAGTCGTTGACCAACGTCGTCCGGCACGCGGGCGCCGCGTCCGCGACGGTCCGGATCGACTACCGGCCGGACGCGCTCGCGATCCGCGTCGACGACGACGGCACGGCCACGCCGGGTGGCACTCCCGGCGCGGGCGTCGGGCTGACGGGCATGCGGGAGCGGGTCGCCGCGCTCGGCGGTCGCCTGGTCGCGGAGCCGCGGGCCGGGGGCGGGTTCACCGTCCAGGCGGAACTGCCGGTGGAGCGCGCCTCGTGATCCGTGTCCTGCTGGTCGACGACCAGCCGCTGCTGCGCAGCGGATTCCGCGCGCTCCTCGACGCCGAGGACGACATCGAGGTGGTCGGGGAGGCCGCCGACGGCGAACAGGGCGTGGCCCTGGTCCGGGAACTGCTGCCCGACATCGCGGTGCTCGACATCCGGATGCCCGTCGTCGACGGTATCGAGGCGACCCGGCGCATCGCGGCCGACCCGGCACTGGCCGGCGTGCATGTGGTGATTCTGACCAACTACGGCCTCGACGAGTACGTCCTGGACGCGCTGCGTGCCGGCGCCGCCGGGTTCCTCGTCAAGGACATCGTGCCGGAGGACTTCCTGCACGCCGTACGCGTCGCCGCGCGTGGCGACGCGCTCCTCGCCCCGTCCATCACGCGCAGGCTGATCGACCGGTACATCACCGAGCCACTGCGCGGAGCCGCCACCGGACTGGACGAACTGACCAACCGCGAACGCGAATCCGTCGCCCTGGTCGCCCAGGGACTGTCCAACGACGAGATCGCCGCGCGCATGGTGATCAGCCCGACAACCGCGAAGACCCACATCAACCGAGCCATGACCAAACTCCACGCCCGCGACCGCGCCCAACTGGTGGTCATAGCCTACGAATCCGGCCTGGCCACCCCACGAAGCACCACCTGACCCCAATCCATCCACTCAACCCAACACCACCACGCCGCCCCGAAGGCCGCCGGCCTCGAACCGCCTCCAACACCCACGCCGACACCGCGCAGCGCGCAACACCCCACAGCAATCGAGGCCATGCGGCGGCCCACACCCGATCCGTCGTCGTCCGCCACGTGGTCCCGTCGCCGGAACTGGCCGCGCGGCCGGCCTGTAGGGCGAACGAGGCGCCCGGGGTCGGGTGAGGACCGTCGGCGCGGCGGAGGCGTTTGATGGTGACGACGTGTGGGCTTGTGGTGATACGTCAGCGGTAGTCGTCGGGATGGCCCTGCATCCAGGTGTTGATCCGGTCCCGGGTGTGGATCAGCGAAGTCTGGTGCTTCTTCAGGTTCTCGAAGGATCGGTCGCCGCCGAGTTCGCCGTCGAGCGCCTTGATCAGGGCTATCGGCTCGGGAAAGTGACCGGCCCCTTTGGGGTCGGTCTTCATCGCCTGGTCCAGGCGGTGCAGTTCGTCGCGGACCCGCCCGAGGAAGTAGGCGCAATTGCCGGGTGTGCACGCGTCGTTCAGGGTCGCCTGCAGCCCGGCAAATGCGTCCCGAACCCTCACCTCCGGCACCGCGGCCGACGGGGCGACCGACGTCGCGGCCGTCGTATGGGATCCGCCGTCCGAGGTGTCGCAGGAGACGCCGAACACGACGGACACCGCCACGGCGAACACCGCGCCCCGCACCGATGGCGTGAACGACGTGAACGACGTGAACATGGAAGTCCTCCTGCGGTAGTCGTCGAGTCGGACGACCATACCGTTACGCACCGACGCCGCGCAGCTACTGCGACGACAGGAACTTCGAGAAGACCGCGGGCATCGAGTGGCCGTCATGTGCCCGGGGGTCTATTCGTGCGAACCACCGTGCGGGCCGGGCCAATACGACGACGGGCAAGACCGTGAAGGGTGTTGGTTGGGCTGGAGTAGCCTGCGGGCATGACCGATGTGATCATCCTGCATGGTGCCTGGCATCAACCGGCTCACTACGATGACCTGGTCGGGTTGTTGCGTTCGCGAAACCTCAGTGTGGAAGTGCCCGACCTCTACGAGCTGTCGCTGGGGGACAGCACCGCCGTGGTCGAGGACATCGTTGCCGCATCGGAGCAGCCTCCGCTGGTGCTCGGGCACTCCTTCGGAGGTGTGACCGCCGGAACGGTCCGTGGCGCGGCAGGGCTGATCTTCCTGGCCGCTTGGCTTCTCGATGTGGGTGAATCACCCGCACAGCTCCTCGAAGAGGCCGCGAAGGAAACCGGTGCCCCCGCCGAAGGGTTGCTCGCTGCCCTCGACGACAACGGGCGGCTTCGACTCGATCCCGCGGATGCTCGCAAGAACCTCTACGGCGACGTCGACGAACGGGCGGCCACCCGCGCGATCGAGCTGCTGCGTCCGGAACCGCCCTCGATCTTCGGGGCCATGCCGAGCCACGTGAGCTGGCGCGACACACCCTCCGTCTATGTTGCCGCCCGCGACGACCGTGCCATCGCGGCTCCACTGGTCCGCCGCTTCGCGACCCGCTGCTCGGTCTCGGAGACGTGGGAGACCAGTCACTCGCCACACCTGAGCCGACCCACGGACGTCGCCGATCTCATTCACCGACAGCGACGAATCACGAGTCGCTGACCACGATGGGGCCACCGGTGTGGCGGCTGGTGAGGGTGGGGGTGTCGTGGCGATGCGCCATGATCGGCGCGAGTCGGGCATCAGTCCGGCGAAAGGTCGTACGTGGAAGCGGGGGACCGGCCGATGGTCGAACTGTTGAGGGTTGAGGACGCGGGCCAGGCGGTGACGGTGCGCGTCCTGCCCGATCCTGTGATCGACGAAGCGACCTGGCGCAGTTTCACCGCGGTCGTGACCGTTTCCAGTGACTGGGTCAACGTCGAGACGGACACCAACGTCGACTTGGTCGACGGCGACTCCGACATGGATGGCCTCGACCGGTGGGAGACCATCCTGGACGAGTTCGCCGCGTGGGAGGCGTCCGACGCCGCGAACGACGTGTCCTTCGACTGGCCCCCCATGGGAAACGCCGGCTATCTGCGCATGAGCGGCACCGACGGAGTGCTGTCGATACGAGTCTGCGACGGTCCGCGCACCGGCATTGGCATCCACATCCCCGTGGACCCCGCCGGAAACTGGATCGACGAGAACCGTGCGCTCCTGGCGGCCGCGCGGCGAGCCCTCGCACGCGGGACGTCACACGAGGGGGACATCGGGAGCCGGCTCCGGTCCTGATGTCCGGCGCGCGGGAACCGGTGGCTCGAAGGGCATCGGCAAGGGAATCGCCGTCGTCTTCGCCCGATCCGGAGCCCACGTGGTCACCACCGGCCGCAACGCCGCCGACGTGCACGCGACCGCGACGGAACTCACCGCCACGGGCGGGAAAGTCACCGGCATCGCGGCGGACGCCGGCGACCCGGCGGCCATCACGCGTCTCGCCGACGAGGCGGTCGAGGTGCTGGGCGGCGTCGACGTCGTCTGCTGCAACGCGGGCATCTTCCCCAGCGCTCGGCTGACCGACCTCACCGCCGAGCGCATCGACGAGGTCTTCGACGTCAACCTGCGCGGCACCATGCCGACCGTGACGGCCTTCCTGCCGGCTCTGCGGCGCAGCGCGCACGCTCGCGTCGTGGTCACCGCGTCCATCACCGGCCCCGTCACCGGCTACCCCGGCTGGAGCCACTACGCGGCCGGCAAGGCCGGACAAATGGGCTTCGTACGGGCCGCGGCCCTGGAACTGGCCCCCCACGGCATCACGATCAACGCCCTGCTGCCCGGCAACGTGCTCACCGAGGGCATGGCGGACCTCGGCGCCGACTACATTCGCGGCATGGCCCGGTCCATTCCGATGGGCAGGCTCGCGACGAGCGAGGAGATCGGCCACGCGGCGCTGTTCCCGGCCTCCGAACACGCGGGGTTCATCACAGGCCAGGGGCGGCTTCGCCGCGCCCGGGCCGTCCGTTGCCGCGCTTGCTAAACGGAACCCCGTTCCGTATCGTCAAACGGGACGGCGTTCCGTTTGCTCACGATGCCCGAGCAAGGGGCCCGCAGCCAACCCACGATCGTCACCACGCTTCACCCGCAACGGAGGAACCACGGTCATGCAGTACCGCACCTTGGGCCGCACCGGCGTACACGTCGGCTCCCTCGCGCTCGGCGCGATGAACTTCGGCAGGATGGGGCGCACCACCCAGGACGAGGTGACCGCCATCGTCGACGCCGCACTCGACGGCGGTGTCAACCTCATCGATACCGCCGATGTGTACAGCGGCGGCGAGTCGGAGGAGCTGGTCGGCAAGGCCATCGCCGGCCGCCGCGACGACATCGTGCTGGCCACGAAGGCGAGCCTGCCGATGGGTGAGGAGCACAACCACCGGGGCGGTTCGCGCCGTTGGCTGTTCACCGCGTTGGACGATAGTCTGCGCCGCCTCGGGGTCGACCACGTCGACCTCTACCAGATCCACCGGTGGGACCCGAACACCGGTGACGAGGAGACGCTGTCGGCGTTGACCGACCTGCAACGCGCGGGAAAAATCCGCTACTTCGGCTCCTCGACGTTCCCCGCGTACCGTATCGCGCAGGCCCAGGCGGCCGCCCGCGAGCACCGCCTGGGTCGCTACGTCACCGAACAGCCCAGCTACTCGATCCTGCAACGCGGCGTCGAAAGCCACGTGCTGCCCGTGACCGAGCAGTACGGGCTCGGGGTGCTGGTGTGGAGCCCGTTGGCCTCGGGCTGGCTGTCGGGCGCGATCCGTGCGGGGCGGGAAGTCACCACCAGTCGCGCCGCGTTCCTGCCGCAGCGCTTCGATACCGACATCCCCGCCAACCGCGCCAGGCTCGACGCCGTCGAGCAGTTGGCCAAGGTCGCCGACGAGGCCGGCCTGACCATGATCCAGCTCGCGCTCGGATTCGTGACCACACACCCCGCCGTGACCAGCGCGCTCATCGGCCCCCGCACACTGGACCACCTGCACTCGCAGCTCGCCGCCGCCGACACCGTGCTCTCCGCCGACGTACTCGACGCGATCGATACGATCGTCGCTCCCGGCACCGACCTGGCCGCACACGAAAAGAACGACACTCCACCCGCCCTGCTCGACCCGGCCCTGCGCCGCCGCTGACGCCGGAGGCGCCATCGTTCGGTCCCGACGGTTCGATGTGGGTCGGACGAGCTCGCCGGCGCAGTTTCCCGTGCCGGACGAGGGAGTGCACGAAGTCGTCCCAGTCCGACGGGAATTCGGGCGGTGCGGCGTGCGGGTCGTCGGAGTACGGGGCCTTGCGGGCCTCGGACGCGGGCCAGGCCCGTGTACCGGGGCCGCCACCGATCCGCCGACGCGCGCCCGGCTTTGCCCTGGTCCGGCTCCGCCCCGGCTCAGTTCTGGTCGGTCTCCACGACGTGGATCGTGAACGGTTGCTTGTCGTTCCCCGGGTTCCGGTCGTCCTCGCTGCGGACCGCGACGTAGCCGCCGGCCAGGTCGCCGATGGGGACGGTGTCGGCGATCCGTACCGGGACGACTGCCGTGGCGGTTCGGAACTGCGGCAGGCCGGCGGGGAAGACGCAGCGCACTCGGTGGCCGTTCTGGAATACGGAGCAGTCCTCCGGGAAGAACGGGCCCTCGGGCGTCACGCCCTCCGGCAGCGTGATCACCACGGTGAACGGTGAGGCCGTCCGGTCCGGCCCGGCGTTGTTGATGAAAGCGTGCACTGTGGTGGTGCTGCCCGGCGCGACGGAGTCCGGGTCGATTCGGATCACCTCCAGGTCGGAACCCGACGGGCGAACCCCAGCCGCAACCTGCGCCGAGGCCGGCTCCGTGACCGGGGGAGCGATGGCACAGGCCTGCCCGGCGGCCAGCACCACCAGCGCGGAGCCCACCGTCAGCGACCGCCCGACGAACCCTCGAATCGACCCGTTGCGCGACATCGCCGCTCACCCTGCTCCCTGTGTCCGTCCGTACGCCCCGCATCGTCGAGGGCCTGTCCCGGCCGAGCGTGACCGATCCGCCCGCCGGCGTCCGGGCGACCCGCCCTCGGGTCGCCCGAACGGGCGAAGGTGAGTACCGGACGGCGGCACCGCACCCCCCTGCGCGACATGCTCACGACGCCACGGCCGACGGCGGATCCGCCGGTCCGCACGGGTGTGTGCCGGGGCCACGTCCGCGACGTGCTCCCGGCTGCTCCGGCCCTGCTCTCCCGAAGGAACACCCAAGCCACAGGGCATACTTGCCCCTGCGGAACCCTGGGCGTCGCGGTTGTGGCGTTCCCGGAAGCGTAGGTCCAAATCCCGGAGCCGAGAGCGCCCGTGGTGCATGATTATCCGTATGGAAACGCCTGAGCTCGCGCTCTCGGGCGACGACGCCGTGCGCTGGGTGAACGACACCGTCGGCGGATTCGCCACAGCCCTGTGCGCGATGAAGGCCCTGTTGGAATACGACATCGAACTCGGCGCCGTCTCCGACCACCACCCGGCCTGACGGGTTCGGCGGCCACAATCGTGGCGCGGGCGGTGCGCGAACTCCGGTGCGGGGGTGGTCTGTTCATCGCAGCCGCAGGGTCGCGCGGCAGGCCCGACGGGTCGCCGCCGACAGGGATCAGGTCGTCGAGGACGTCGACGACGAACCGGGATGCGGGGCCCGCCGGTCAGTCGAGGCCTTCGACGATGCGGAAGTCGCGTTCGTAGCCGTCGGGGAGGGCCACCAGCGCCTTCTGGTACGCCTCGCTCTCGTATGCCGCGACGGCCTGTTCAAAGGTGTCGAACTCGACCAGAACGACTCGTTGCGTGAGTCCCGCCTCGTGGGCGACGACTCGACCGCCGACGGCCAGGGTGCGCCCGCCGCCGGCCCGGACGGCCGGACGGGCCAGCTCGTTGTAGGCAGTCAGCGTCTCCGGGTCGGAAATGGCGGGGTAGACACTGACCCAGTAGCCCTTGGCCATGGAAACCTCCTGTGTTCGGCCGGACACGTCCGACTTCGAGTCGACACTCGGATCGATCGATCCCGGCGACTGGTGCTGCGGCCGGTGGGATCGACATATGCGCAGGTTAGGGCTTGATGTGCGGCCGAGGGAAAGATCGGTACGGGATAGACTCAGAACGGATCGTTATCAATCGGCGGGGAGGACACGTGGTGGCGCCGGATACGGTGAGCCTGCGGTACTTCCTGGTGCTGGCGCAGGAGTTGAACTTCACCCGCGCGGCCGCACGGATCGGTATCGCGCAGCCCGCACTCAGCGCCCGAATGCGCCGATTGGAGGCGGAACTCGGTACGCCCCTGCTGGTCCGCGACACGCGTAGCGTCGCATTGACCACGGCCGGTGCGGCGTTGGCGGAGTCCGCGCCGCCCGCGCTGGCGGCGCTGGACCGGGCATGGGATACCGCCCGGAGCGCGGCGGCCGGTGGGCTGGGCACGCTGCGCATCGGATACAGCCTCAGCACCGGGGCCGAGACGGCACCGGCCCTGGTGGACAGGCTGATTCGCGACAACAGCGGCCTCGAGGTCGGCGCGGTCCCGATGGCGACACCGGAGATCTCCCCCGCGGTCGCCGACGGCCGCATCGATGCCGGGATCACTCGCGGTGAACAGCCGGGCCGTGGCGTGCACCGGTACCTGCTGCGGCGTCAGCGCATCGGGGTCCAGCTGGCGCAGCACCATCCGCTGGCCGAACACCCGGAGATCGAGATCGCGGACGCGGCCGGGTATCCGTTGCGACTCCCCGACCGTGCGGCCAACCCCGTGATCCACGATCAGCTGTCCGCACTGTTCCGAGACACCCGACCACACCCCCGATTCCACACGCCCGCGGTCTCGTTCGACATGTCTCAGCACGACCTGCGCGACGGGGTCACCCTCGCCCCGGCCGGAGAAGCCGCGGTCACGGTACAACCGTCCGGTCTCACCTGGCGACCGCTGCGGGGCGCGGCCGGCCTGACGATCCACCTGGTCCTCCCCCGCGAGCAGTCCCCGCTGCACCGCCGCATTCGTGCCGTCGCCAAAACCCTGGCGCACGAACTGCACTGGCTGCCGGACTGACGCGTTTCAGCCTCGCAGGGTGGTGATGGCCTTCTCGATGCGTCGTTGGCGGGTTTCGGGTCTCTTTGCGGTTTCGATGGCGCGTACGTGCTCGCGTTTGTGGCTGTACGCGAGGTTGTCGTAGGCGGTGCGGGCGATGGGGTCGTCGTCCAGGGCTTGGGCGAAGTCCGGGGGCTCGACGACGACGCGCGGCTCGGTGTCGAGCCTCAGTTCGACCTCGACCTCGTCGCCGATCGCGACACCCGCGGCCTGCCGGTTGGCGTTGCTGAGGCCGAGCAGGTGGCGGCCGCGCAGGAGGGCGACCCGGCTCTTCCAGGAATGCCCGTTGACCGTGATCGTCACGGGCGGCCGCGCGCCTCCGCCGAGCGCCGCCACCACCTCGGCTGGAACTTCCAGGCCCCGCATGGGCTCGGGCGGCTCGACGTGGGACATGAACTTCATGATGTTCGTCTTTCTCCTGTTGTTCTGCCGGCGCACTGCGATTCGGCCGCCGGCTACGTCCGGAACGGCGCGGCACGTGCCGCGCTGCGCCGTGCCGTTCCGGACGGCTGTGAGGTGAGGGATCGCGGCTACTCGGCGTAGGGCTGGTCCGTTCCCTGGGCGCTGTAGCCGAGGCTCCAGATGTAGCCCTCCGGGTCGGCGAAGGTGCCGCCGTAGCCGCCCCACGGCAGGGCGCCGGCGGGGTTGAGGATCGTGGCGCCGGCCTTGCGGGCCTCGGCCATGAGCTCGTCGACCCGCGCCTCGCTGCGGACGACGTAGGTCAGGACCAGGCCGCTGAAGCCGCTGCCTTCGGGGTCGGTGCCCACCTGGCCGGCCAGACCCTCGCGGGCATAGAAGCCGACCGGCGAGGCGCCGTCGGATGCGAAGAACACCGAGATGCCGAAGTCGTTCTCGATCTTCCAGCCGAGCCCCTCGGTGTAGAACTCCTTGGCCCGGTCCATGTCACGGACACCGAGGAGGATCGAGCTGACGTGCGCCTTCATGCCTTGCCCCTTGCATTGTGGATGTGTCGTACCTGCCGGGTGTCCGGACCCCGGCCCGGATGCCCTGCGGTTGCCATGACCATCACGCTAGGGGCCGCGCGGCGGCCGGGGCTTCTCGAATCCTGCTCGGTGTCGCGACGCCGCGCCGACGAGAACCCGGGTGTCCCGGGCCGGGCAGCTGCTTCGGCCCGGTGCCCGGCCGCTTGGGTGGCGTGGTGCCGCGGCGTCCCGGCCACCGTCGGCACTCGGTGATCTCCGGTCCAAGATCTGATCATGCCCATGTCCGTCGGTCTCGTCTCGCGCTACTCTCCGCGACGTCGTCCGGTGGGGCGGCTGGGGAGCCTGGACGGCGTGGGGGCTGATATGCGGGCTGTATGGCGGGTGTCGGGGGCGGTGGCGGGGCTGTTGGTTCTCGGCGGCTGTGGCGGTGGCGGTGGAGGTGGTGCGGCCGATGCGCCGCCGACCACAGCGGCGTCGAGCCGGGGCACGGCAGGGCCGGCCGGAGCCGAAAGCGGTCCCCTCAGGCCCGGGACCGAGCGGTGGAACCGGACCGGGTACACCGTCGACGGGCTCATGACGAACGGACCGGCCGAGGACGTGAAGAGCTTCCTCGGCTGCCACGGCGACGCGGGCACCGTCGAGAACCTGCGGGTGATGGTCGGCTCCTATACGCCGGTGCTGGAGTTCAGCTGCTACATGACCCGCGGCGGCGTGTCCTCCGACATCCAGGCCCCGGTGTTCTTCCTGCGCTATGACGCCACCCGGTCCGGTGCGCTCCTGCCGGTCGACTGGGCCAAGGCCGCGGCCGGCCACTTCGGGACCGAGGACGGTGTGAGTACGACCGGCGCCCGGGTCACGTACCACGCCGAAGCCCTGTCCGGGCTGCCCATCATGGCGATCTCGTCCGACCCGGACGAACTCGAGGCCGTAAACGCGGTGTTGGCCCACTCCTGACCCAAGCTACCTCGCCTCGGCGGGACCGCCACCCCCACGTAGTCCGCCGGGGAGGCGAACACGCTCCATGGCGGAGCCCGGCCACCGAAGGGCGTGATCAGCCCGCGGGTTTCGGCGACCGCTCCGCGGCGGACGCGGGGGGTTGCCACTGCGTGGACGGGGCCCAGGTCCGGGTGAGCGCGGCGGCCGGAACGAGTCGGAGCAGGGAGTTGCGTACCGGTTGGCGCCACCCGCCACCGAGGTCGGCACCGAAGCGGGCGATGAGCTCTGCCTGCCGGGCGATCGAGTGGCGACGGCGGGTGTCAGCCGCCCTGGCCGGCGCTGCCGATCGGGCCGACCTTGATCGGGGCGTCACCGCTCTTGACGGGGAGCCTGCCGACGCCGGGCCAGTTCAGAGTCACGGACTTCGTCTCGTCCGGCGGGGTCACCACCAAACCGGTGATGCGCGGGCCGGAGGCCTCGCCCATCGTCTCCAGCGGGTAGTTGATGCCGAAGGACACCGACTTGCCGCTCTCGAGAACGAACGAGACTGGCTGTTGGCCGGTGCGCTGCGCGGGGATCTCGCCCACGTCGGTCTTCAGGTCGACGCCCGCGTAGCCGGCCATCGAACAGTCCGGGCCGTTGTTCTTGAACGTGACCGCGACAGTACCGTCGGAGTCGCCGCCGATGGTGCCGTCGATCGCGGTGGCCTTCAGGTTGTCGGTCCGGCACTTGGCGGCCTTGCCGTTGCCGCCGCCGCCCGAGGTGGTTGCGGCGCCGGCGCTCGTGCCCTGGCCGCCGCCGCTGCTCTGTCCGCCGGAGGTATTCGCTCCGCCCTGGGTGCCGCTGCTCTGGGTTCCGCCCTGACTGCTTTGACCGCTCTGGCTGTTGGTGCCCTGACTGCCGCCCGGGTTCGCCGTGTTGGGCGCGGCGGGCGCCTGAGCGCCCGGAGCGTTGGACGAAGTGCTTTTCGCGGCGCCGGAGTCCGAGTCCTGACAGGCGCTCGTCAACAGGACACCGGCGACGAGGGTCGCGGAGGCGAGGACGGTCCGGCGGCGGTTGGCGGACATGAAAAACCCCTTGGTATCAGGTAGTTGAAGCCGCGATGGCGCATGGCTTCCCGGTGCTTGCGTGATCACCCTGCCGGGGCGGGGACCTCCCTGGGAACCGACGTCGGCGTTCCACGACAGCGCTGTCACCAACCGGTGACATGGTCACAGAACGCAACAAGCGTGCGGACGACGCCGATCGCGGAGCACCGTCTCCGCGCTCGGGTGGCTCAAACCGTCGGCGGTGCGGGTCGCGCAGAGGAACCACGCGGCAGCGCCCGCTCTCCCGACACGGCGATTTCCAGGAGCCCCCGAACGGCCTCCCGTAGATCGTCCCTGCTCTCCGGTGTCCCGGGTGTGGGGACGGTGCCGGGTGGGGCCGTCAGCCGGTCGAAGATCAGCCCGTCCACGCAGGCCAGATGCCGACGGGCCCGCTCCTCGGCCCGGGGCCGGGGTATGCCGGCGGCCGTCAGCAGCGCGCACATCTGCGCCCTGGCCGCGTCCCCGTGCCGAAGGATCTCCCGCAACTCGGGTTCGTGGACGGTCTCCAGGATGCAGTGGTAGCGCGCGAGGGTACGCACGCGTCCGGGCCCGAGCATGTGGTCGACGAAGGCCGCGGTGGCGTCGGCGAGTTGGTCCAGGTGCGCGGGGCCGAGCAGTCCGGCTCGCGGCGGGGCGAGCAGCGGTCCGTCGGCGGCCAGTGCGACCTGCCGCAGGTCCTCGGCATCCAACTCGACCAGGCGCTGGACCGCTTTGGTGATCAGCGCCTTCCGGGTCCGGAAGTACGCCGAGGTGGTGCCGACGGGCAGTTCGGCCCGGGCATCCACGCCGCGATGGGTGAGCGCCCGCATGCCGCCGGAGGCCAGCAGTTCGATCGCCGCGTCCGCGAGAACCGTCCGACGATCGTGTTCCGCACGCACGCCCGCTCCTTCCGGCCCCCATGTTGCTTTCTACATCCGTAGTATACGGTCTTCTACAGAAGTAGAAGCGAGGGGGCGTGAACAATGCCGGAAAAGAACGCAACGAACACACACGTGAACAGCCACGCGACCGCCCGGTCGGCGGTGGTCGTCGGTGGTGGCATCGGGGGCCTGGCGGTTGCCGTCGGGCTGCGTCGGATCGGTTGGCGGGTGACCGTCCTCGAACGTAAGGCGGTCGGCGGCGAGGTCGGGGCGGGGATCGCCCTGATGAGCAACGCGATGCGCGCGCTGGAGAGCCTGGGCCTCGGCCCCGCGGTCAAGGCCGGCGGCCGACCACAACTGTCCACCGGAGTGCGCGACGGCGAGGGCAGGTGGTTGTCCCAGGTCGACGGCACGGCACTGGAGGCCAAGCTCGGCACCGGGATCTATTCACTGCACCGGGCCGAACTCCACGACATCCTGCGGGGAGCCCTCCCCGCGGACTGCGGCGTCGTCACCGGGGCCGAGGTCACCGACATCACGCAGGACCCGAACCAGGCTCTCGTCCACTACACCGGCCCGGGTGGGACGGCGGCCATCGGGGCCGATCTGGCGGTCGTCGCCGACGGCGTCAACAGCCGCATCCGCGCGCGGCTTCGGCCGGACGCCCCGGCCCCCGTCTACAGCGGCTCGACCGTGTGGCGCGGAGTGACGACCGAGGCGTTCCTGCCCACCCCCGACATCGCGCAGACCCTGCACGACGGAGCCGAGATCGGCGTCATGCCCATCCGCGACGGCCGGGTGTGCTGGCACATGGTCACCAAGGCGAAGGCCGGAGTGCGCTACGACAACGAGTGGGCCGAGGTGCGGCGACGCCTCGACGGCCTGCACGACCCGATTCCCGCCCTGCTGAAGGCCACCGCTCCGGAAGCCGTCCTCCACCACGACATCCACATCCTGGGCACCCCCTTGGACACGTACGTGGCAGGCCGCGTCGCCCTGCTCGGCGACGCCGCCCACGCGATGCCCCCACACCTGGGCCAGGGCGCGTGCATGGCCATCGAGGACGCCGTCGTCCTGGCCGCGTGCCTGCACACCCACCAAAACCAGGCCACGGCACTGGCCACATACGACAACACCCGCCGCCCCAGAGTCGCGGCCGTAACCAAGGCCTCACACCGCATGGGCCGCATCCAAAAGGCGGAAGGCCGCCTGGCGGTGGCCATGCGCAACACCGCGATGCGCCTGACCCCACCGGCAGTGGCAATGAAGGCAATCCTCAAATTCGCCGACTGGACACCCCCGAGAATCCCACTACCCGACACCGGAACAACGGCGTAGCCGCAGACGGGGGAGGCGTGACCGAACGTCAGCGATATCAACGACTCCGGCCCGGGACGTTGCTCCCGGCCGGGTGCGCCCCCGTCAGTTCCGGGCGTCGGTGTGGAAGATTCCGTCGCGGGCGAGCCGGACCAGGGTCGGGGTGCCCATTTCGTCGAACCAGGCCGGGGGGTGTGTCGGGGTGAAGGCTGCGGTCATCGCCTCGAACCAGGCCGCGAATGAGGGGAAGTCGGGTACGGCGTCGGCATGTTCGTCCCATGCGCCGTCCGCGAGGCTGCGTGGCCGTGGCTCGTCTTGAACGAACCGGCGCAGGTCCAGGAGGGTGGCGCGCGGTATGGCCCTGGTCCGACTCCTGAAGCCCTCGGGCGCTGCCTGCCGCCCCGCCGGCGGTGCCGCGTCGTGACAACCGGCGACGCCGGGCGCCCAAGGGCGCTCCGGCGTCGCAGAGTTGCGGCACTGCCTGGAGAGGAAAGCGAGAGGACTAATGATACCCAAGTGGGTTGAGAAGGAAGCCCCCTCATGGCCTCGCCGCCGCCGACGCTACCAGTCACGCGGGGATCAGGTCGCGCAGATTTTCCGTGGTGACCACCCGCGACTCCGGGTGCAGGCCCTCGGGCCGCTCCAGGCCGATGAACGTGACCGGGCCCTGCGGCAGCGGCCCTCCGTCCCATCGGGTGACCGCCGCGGCGCGCTCCGCCAGCAGATCGGTCAGATACCGCACCGTCAGCTGGTCGCGCTCGACGATGCCGCGGACCAGCGTCGCGACCGTCACCCGGTTGTCCTCGACCCGGTTCGCGGCCGGCTTGCCACGCAGGTACAGATGCAGCCACTTGGCACGCCACTTGCCATCCTTGCCGCGCAGGAACACCAGCGGCAACGCGACCCGCCCCTGCCCGCGCAGTTCCGACTTCATGCGCACCGTACGCGGCTCGAACGGCTGCCCCCGCTGCTCGTCCTCACGCAGCATGAACCCGAAGAAAGACTCGGCGACCTCCTCGAACCCCTCGCCCGCGTAGATGTTGACCTGCGGCACGATGAAACCCCCGCGGATGGCGCCCAACCGCAGGTTGATGAACTCCGAAGCCCCTTCGGGCGCTTCGACGATGTCGCCGGAGTGCTCGCCGTCGACCGAGGACAGTGCGGTGTACGAAAGCCACGACACCGTCCGGTAGTCGGCGTCCAGCATCAGCGCCGACAGGTCGAAGTCCGTCGTATGCCGGGTCTGCTTCCAATACACGAAGAATCGCAGCAGGTCCCCGCGGATCCGCGAGACCGAGCCGCGCGGGAGCACGCCGAGGCCGGCCGAGGACGCCTTGCCGCTCAGCGGCAGCGCGACGTCGAGCACGTCCGGGCCGAGGACCAGGTGCCCCGGGTTCGGCAGGCGGCCGCGTATCTCCGCGTCCACGGCGGCGACGACGCGGTCGCGATACGCGGCGGACACCGGCGCACGCCGCTCGGGCGTGACCCACGCACCACCGAGTCGGTTCACGAACACGCGGCTCTGGTCGCGCGGTTGATCCCCGGGAGCCGAATCGGGGCCCGCGACCCGGCGGTTGAGGAAATGTTCGCGGACCGACAGCAGCACCCGCCCGGACACCCGCGGTGCGGCCTCGACGGCCGCGGTCACCACCATGTCCCGCGCCTGCTCGGTCCGGACGCCGCGCAGCAGCCGGTCCAGCGAGCGGAACAGCTTCCCCGGCGCGGCGGACGCCAGGAGCAGTGCCGCTCCCGCGACGTCCTCCGCCGCGAGGAGCGTGTCGACGCGGCTGTCCACCGACAGGGCCGGCGACTCGCCGCGGGCCACCGCGAACACCTCGGCGGCGTGCGGCCACTGCGGGTATTCGTGCGGGTGGAGCCGCTCACCGAGCCGCTTGAACGCCTCCCGGTGCACGCGGACGTCGGCGAGCTTGGCCGGCGACGCCGCGACCACCGCGTCGAGCGCGGCGAGCAGCCCCCGGCGCATCGGCCGCGGCACCGACCGGAAGCGGGTCGGCTCGACCAGCGTCACATCGCCGTACGACAGCGCGCAGGCGAGCCGCAGTACGTCGGTGACGGTGTCCACCAGCGGGCCCATCCCGGAGGTCAGCCGCGCGCGGTTCACCACGGCACGGTTCTCCCGCACCGGGATCACGTCGGGCTGCGGCCCGGCGACGCATGTCTCGGCTAGCAACTCCAAGTCGAACAACGCCTCTTCCCCGAGCGGCGTGGTGCTGCCGGCCAGCGCGAGGTACAGCGCCACGACCTCGTCTTCCGGGTCGCCGCCGGGGTGCAGCACGGTCATGCGGTCGCCTGCCGCGCGGATCAACTCGTCGTGTGCGAGCAGCATTTCCTCGTAGGTGTGCCGGTAGTTGCCGTACGAGGGCAGGGTCAGCAGGTCGATCACACCCGTGCTCGGTTGCGCGAGCGTGCTCGCCCGCGAGGACGTGTCGGCGAGCGCGTCCGCGATGCATCCCATCCAGAACTCGAGCGTATCGGGCACGTTGGCCGGGAAGTCCACGAAGTACGTGTTGTGCGCTACGTGGTCGCCGGCCATCTCCCGCACGGTCGCCAGCGTCCGCGTGCCGATCCCGACCACCGTCGCCTCGTCCAGCCCGGACAGGCGCTCCAGCAACTCGGCCGACGCCTTGAACCCGGCCGACATCAACGCCGCGTCGAACTGCCGCGCCGCCGCCGCACCTTGCCCCGCTGCTCCGGCCCTTGCCGCTCCGGCCTTCGCCGCAGCGGGGACGGGGACACGGTGACGGTGCCGGACGACCAGGTATTCGAAGTCGCTGTGGGTCATTCGCGCATGCTCGCAGACCAACATTCGCACCCGCACGCGAGTTTCCGGCGCCGTGCGTCGTCCCCCTCACGCCGAGGATGCCCCATCGTCTCGCACAGTGTGGCTGGATGTGGTCAGCCGGCGGGGAACCCGAGTTTCCAGCCGTCGATGATGCGCCGGGGTCGTACTGCAGGAGTTCGGAATCGCGGAAGAGGTATGGCTCGTGGGGCCTGGGCGGCGGCGTCGATGTAGTCGACGAACGAGGTGGCGCGCAGGCCGGCCCAGCCGTCGGCGATCTCCCGAGGACCCACGACGACCTTGCCCTCACCTGCGACCGACGGCCGGACGGGCCGTCTCGCCCGGCCCGCCAGGGCCGCCCCGCCAGGGGCCGCCCCGCGACGGTGGCCGGGAAGTCGCGGTCGCCGAGCGCACGACCCGATACGGGGCGCCAAGGCGCGGTTCGGACCTCGTGGACGCCACGCGCCCCCGTCAGGAGATCTCCGGCAGGCCCAGTCCGATCAGGTGGGGTGCGTAGTCGCCCTCCAAGCTCAGCCACGCCATGTGGCCCAGGTCGTCCAGGTTCAGGTTTTGCGCGCGCAGGGCGCGTACCAGGGCCTGTGCCGCAGGCTCGGCGTCACTCGGACGGGGGTTGGGGATACGGATCTCGGCGAGCCGGCTCGGTCCGCTGCCGAGCTGCGGGCCCGTCCGCGATCCCGGCAGCGGTGCGAGGACCCCGTCGGCCGCCTCCAGGGTCAGTTCGTCGGGCCCGCAGGCGAACTGCACGAAACCTTCCGCGTCCTCGTCCGTGGGCTGGATCACCATATGGAAGTCCTCGTCCAATCGGCCCAGGTCCGTCAGCAGCGCCTCCAGCGTCTCGCGCAGGCCCCGGCCGAGTTCCTCCCAGGTCTCGGCGCGGCGAACGCCGGGTATGAACGCGTCCAGCAACCCGGGATGACGATGGATGTACCCCTGCCACACCCCGAGTTCGGCCACGCAGTCGTCGCGTTCGCCCCATTCGGCGAGCGCGTGTTCGTGCTTCTCCACCACCTTCGTCGCCAGCAACCGCAACTGCACGCCGTTGCGGTCCCACTCGATCTCCAGAAGGGTCTCCGGACGACGCCAGCGCAACACGGGACCGGGGCTCCTCACGATGGGCGCCGGCCCCATACGTGCCTCGACCGCCGTCTTGACAGTCCGGAACACCGCTTCCACAACGGCGACATCCTCGCCGCGCGCCAGATCGCACTCCAACGAGGTGAAGCAGCCCTCGCGCGGCGACCCGAGAACATGGCCCCGATGGGCGCGGCTGCGACCATGGGGCAGCGGCCCGACGAACGTCAGCCTGGATGTGCCGTCGGAGCCCGAGGGCCGGCCCAGACCGGCGGCCGCGCGCTCGACGGCGTCCCGATCCCATTCCCCCATGGACATGGTGTCGAACCGGGCAACCAGGTCGGCGATCTCGGCATCGGTCAGTCTGTTGGTCATGCCCGGATGCTAACGACGCCGACGGACGGCCGCCGTCCCTTGCGGTGTTCGGGCGGGCGCGGGTGCGTCCGAGGGTGCGGCCGTCGGGGCCGGGTGGGTCAGCTCGTCCAGGTCTTGAGTTGGGTGGCGACCTCCCGTACCGGCAGGCCTTCGCGGGCCGCGCGGGCCAGGGGGAGGACGGTGTCCAGGCCGGGGCTCACCGGCAGGCCGCACGCGGCCAGGTATGCCGCGGTCACCGTGGCCGCGAACAGCAGGTTCCCCGCTTCGAGACTCGGATGCCTGGCCAGCTCGCACAGCAGCGCGGCGGCCTTGTGGTGGGGCTCGGGGTAGACCTCGTGGTCCAGGATCTCCGCGCGGTGCCGTGCCTCCGCCGCGATCGGTACGCCGTAGTCGACGACCTGGGGGTCCCCGGGGATCTGCTGGGCGATGGCCAGGATCCACGCGAGGTCGATGCGCAGGTTCACGCGGCGTCCCGCGGCGCGGTCCGCGCCGACTCCGCAGGGAGGCCCGGGTAGCGGTCCTCGCCGAACTCCGCCTCGAACCGGTCGGCGTACGCCGCCAGGAACGTCGCGGCGCCGGCCATGAACGCGGCGCGCGACTCGTTCACGTCCTGCTCGATCAGATCGGCCACGTACCCCTGCAGGCTCAGGCCACGACGCTTCGCCCGCTCCTCGGCAGCCGCCTTGACGGCCTCGTCCAGCCGGATGTTCGTCTGCTTACTCATGCCCAAGAGCATAGCTACATTCCGATACCGGCGACTAGCACAATCGCTGGGCCGCCGCGCGGCCGTCGCCGTCACGGCTCGCAGTACACCTGTATCCCGAGCCACGACCGCTCGTGGCCCTCGACCTGGGCGCACTCCTCGGCCACGACATGCGGCCCCGGGCGCGAGTCCGTCCGCCCGGTGAGGACGTGGGCGGGCGGACGGGCTTTACGGCGGGGGAGGGGTCAGGAGTCCGCTGGGCGCAGTAGCGGGCGCTGGGTGGTCTTTTCTTGTTCGTAGCCTCGACGGGCCTTGGCGGTTGTGGGGGTCGTGGAGACCTCGGCGACGGGGACGTCCCACCATGCTCGCGAGGATGGGGCGCCGATCAGAGGGTCGGTGTCGATGTGTACGACCGTCGTGTGCGTGGAGGCGCGGGCGGTGGTCAGGGCGGTGCGAAATTCGGCGAGCCCGTTTGCTCGGAGTACGTGCGCGCCCAGGCTGGCTGCGTTCGCTGCCAGGTCGATCGGCAGTACATCGCCGTCGAAGGTGCCGGATTGCCGGTCCCGGAAGCGGTATTGCGTGCCGAATCGTTCGGCGCCCACCGCCTCGGACAGCGCCCCGATCGAGGCGTAGCCGTGGTTTTGTACGAGCACGATGACCAGTTTGACGTCCTCGGCGACGGCCGTGACGATCTCCTGCGCCATCATCAGGTAGGAGCCGTCCCCGACCAGGACGAACACCTCGCGTTCGGGCGCGGCCATCTTCACGCCCAGGCCGCCGGCGATCTCGTAGCCCATGCAGGAGAACCCGTACTCGACGTGGTAGCCCAGCGGATCGGTCGGGCGCCACAGTTTGTGCAGGTCGCCGGGGATGGAGCCGGCCGCGGAGACCACCACGTCGTGCGGCGCCATCGCCTCGCGGACCGCGCCGACGATCTCGCTCTGGGCGGGCAGCGGGGTGTGGGCGCGGGCGAACGCGGCGTCGACCTCGGCGTCCCAGCGGCGCACCGCCTCGGCGGCGCGGGCGCGGTGTTCGGCCGGGGCGCTCCAGCCGGTCAGCGCCGCCGTCAATGCCTCCAGGCCCGCCCGCGCGTCCGCGACCATCGCGACGCCGGCGTGCTTGGCCGCGTCGAACGCGGCGATGTTGAGGTTGACGAAGCGTACGTCGGGGTCGGCGAACAGGGTCCGCGACGCGGTGGTGAAGTCCTGCCACCGGGTGCCGATGCCGAGCACCACGTCGGCGTCGTGGGCCAGCGCGTTCGCCGCGACCGAGCCCGTGTGGCCGATCCCGCCGACGGCGGCCGGGTGTTCGTGCGGCAGCGCGGCCTTGCCCGCCTGGGTGACCGCGACCGGGATCCCGGTGGCCGCGGCGAAGGCGGCGAGCGCGGCACTCGCGTCGGCGTGCACCACACCGCCGCCGGCCACGATCAACGGCCGGCGCGCGCTCCGCAGCACCGCGACGGCGGCGGCCAGCGAGTCGGGGTCGGGCACCGGCCGGCGCACGTGCCACACCCGCTTGGCGAACAACTCCTCGGGGAAGTCCCACGCCTCGGCCTGGACGTCCTGCGGCAGTGCGAGGGTGACCGCGCCCGTCTCGGCCTGGTCGGTGAGTACCCGCATGGCCTGAATCGCGGCGTGCGCGAGCTGCTCCGGACGCTGGACGCGGTCGAAGAAGCGGGACACCGGCCGGAAGGCGTCGTTGACGCTGATGTCGGCGGCGTACGGCAGTTCCAGTTCCTGCAGGACCGGCGAGGCCACCCGGGTGGCGAACGTGTCGCCCGGCAGCAGCAGTACCGGCAGCCGGTTGATCGTGGCCAGCGCCGCGCCGGTGACCATGTTGGTCGCCCCGGGGCCCACCGACGTCGTGCACGCCAGCGTCGACAACCTGCGGCGGGTGCGGGCGTAGGCCACCGCCGCGTGCACCATGGCCTGCTCGTTGCGGGCCTGATGGTAGGTCAGGTCGCCGGGCCGCTCCAGGAGCGCCTGTCCGATCCCGGCCACGTTGCCGTGTCCGAAGATCCCGAAGCAGCCCTCGATCAGCCGGTGTTCGACCCCGTCGCGTTCGCTGTACTGACGGGAGAGGAAGCGCACCAGCGCCTGTCCCGTGGTCATTCGCACGGTGTTCGTCGTGCGCACGGTGTTCATCGTGGTCCCTCCGCATCGCACATCGGCACCCGGGGGTCGCGTTCCACGCTCTCCCAGGACTGCCGGACCCAGTGGTGTTCGGGGTCGTCGCAACAGGCCATCGTGCGCTGCGGATGCGGGCCCGCGAGCACGTTCAGGTAGTACATCGGGTATCCCGGTGGCGCCATCGACGGACCGTGGTAGCCGCGCGGCACCAGGACCACGTCGCCCTGGCGCACCTCGGCGAGCACGTCCACCGCCTGCCCGTCGTAGACCCGCTGGTAGCCGAAGGGGCGCCCGGGGCCGCCGGAGGAGCCGAGTTCGAAGTAGTAGATCTCCTCCAACACCGCCTCCCCGGGGCGGGCTTCGTCGTGCTTGTGCGGCGGGTACGAGGACCAGTTGCCGCCGGGCGTGAGCACCTCGACCGCGACGAGGCGGTCGCAGCCGAAGCCGTCCGGCGCGGCGAAGTTGTTGACCTGTCGCGAGGCGGCGCCCGCACCGCGGACCTCGACCGCGACGTCGGCGGCCGGCACGTACGCCGGGGCCAGACGCCGCTCGCAGCGCGCCGCCGGCAGCGCGAAGCGGCCACCGCGCTCGGAGGTCACGCTCACCCGCGCGTCGCGCGGCGCGTAGACGAAGTCGGTCACGCGCGCGAACACGTGCTCGCGGCCCGCGAGTTCGTAGGTCGCCGCGTCGACGGTGACCACGCACGACCCGGCCAGGGGCAGCACGATCGTCTCCGCGTCGCCCGTCTCGAACCGGCGGGTCTCGCCCGGGGCCAGCTCCAGCACGCGCAGCGAACTGTAGGCCCAGCCCGCCGACTCGGGGGTGATCGCCACCCGGAAGCCGCCCTCGGCGGTGCTCCCGTCGGGCAGGTGCAGGGGGCTCACCGCGTGGCCCCACGCACCAGGGACACGGCGGTGTCGACCGCGCCGGCCACGTCGCCGTCGTGCGGGAAGAGCATGGTGCGTCCGATGATCAGGCCGCGCACGTGCGGGATCTCCAGCGCGCGCTGCCAGGAGGCGTACATCGCGTCGACGTCGCCGCCGCCCTCGCCGCCCAGGAGCAGCGTGGGCATGGTGGTCGAGGCCATCATGCGCTCCATCTCGTCGACGACGGGCACCTTGAGCCACGTGTACGCCGAGGTGCGCCCCAGTGCGGCGGAGATGTTGTTGACCTTCATCTGCGCGTCGGGGGTGAGGATGTTGCGGACCTTGCCGTTCTCCCGGACCGACAGGAACGGCTCTATCAGCGCCATGAGTTCGCGTTCGGCCAGCTCGTTGACCGCGTTCGCGGTGCCGATCAGCGTCTCGGCGGTGCCGGCGTCGGCCGGGTCCACGCGCAGCAGGATCTTGCCGCCGTCCAGGCCGCCCTCGGCGATGCCGCGCGCGTCGTAGGAGCCGAACCGGTCGTCGAGTTCGAAGCTCGCGCCGGGGATGCCGCCTCGGTTCATCGAGCCCAGGACCAGCTTGCCGTCCAACGCGCCGAGCAGGATCAGGTCCTCGACGATGTCCGGGGTGCCCAGGAAGCCGTCCACCCCGGGGCGGGCCAGCGCCTCGACGCAGCGCGCGAGCAGTTCGTGCCGGTCGCCCATCGCGGTCGGGTCGCCACCGGCGGCGATCGCGCCGCGTGCGGCGTGGTCGGCGGCGAGGATGAACAGCGGACGGGCGAAACCGGCGCGCTCGAACCGGGGTCGGGCCAGCGCGGCGCGGCGGATGGCACCGGGGTCGGTCAGACGGGTGGTGACGACCGAGGCGATGTCGGGGGCGATGGTCACAGCTGTCCTTCGGTAGGGGCGGAAACGGGGGTGGCACTGGGGGTGGAGCCGGTAATGGATCCGAGGGCGGCGCTCGAAGCGGTCCCGGGGCCCGAGTCGCCGGCGGGGACGGAGGCGTCGCCGACAGAGCGCGCGATCAACGCGTCGATCTCGGCCGGAGTCGGCATCGCATCGGCACACGCATGCCGCCCGGCCACAAAGGCACCGGCGGCGTTGGCGATCTCCAACGTGCGCCGCAGCGGCAGTCCGCCGGCCAGGCCGGCCGCGAGCGCGCCGCCGAACGCGTCGCCGGCGCCGAGGCCGTTGACCACCTCCACGGGAATCGGCGCCAGCCGAATCTCCTCCGTGGCGGTGCGCGCCAGCACGCCGGCCGGCCCCTGCTTGACCACGGCCAGCCGCACGCCGCGAGCCAACAGCCGATCGGCGGCCTCGTCCGGGTCGCGGGTCCCCACGGCGACCTCGACCTCGTCGCGGTTGCCCACCGCCACGGTGGCGTGCGCCAACGCCCGGGCGTACCAGGCGGGCGCCTCGCTCGGGTCGGCCCAGAACATCGGCCGCCAGTCCAGGTCGAGCACGGTGTCGCCGCCCTCGACCCGGTCGGCGACGGCGCGCAGCGTAGTGCTGCGCGAGGGTTCGGCGGACAGCCCGCTGCCGGTGATCCACACGATGCGCGCGGCGCGCAGCGCCTCGGTGTCCAGGTCCTCGACGGTCAGCGCGAGGTCGGGGGCGTTCGGCCGGTAGAAGTAGAGCGGGAAGTGGTCCGGCGGGAAGATCTCGCACAGCACGACCGGCGTCTGCCGGCCGGAGACGGTGACCACGTGGCGATCGGCAACGCCGAATCCGCGCAGCGCGCGCCGCACGAAGTCGCCCAGCGGGTCCTGGCCCACGCCGGTGACCACGCTCGTGCGCAGCCCGTGCCGGGCACCCGCGACGGCGACGTTGGTCGCGCTGCCGCCGAGGTATTTGGCGAAGGTGCGCACGTCGGCCAGGCCGACGCCGATCTGTTCGGGGTACAGGTCCACGCTTACCCGGCCGAGGGTGATCAGGTCCAGGGCCTCGCTCATCGGGCGTCCGCCGCGGCGCGGTCCACGTACAGGGACGGGTGTTCGCAGGTGACGACCAGGGTCGCCGGCCACGCCGGGTCGTAGTCGTCGGCCGCGCCCAGGCGGCGCACCGCCTCGCGCTTGTGCTCGCCGTGTACGACCATGACCGCGCGTCGCGAGCGGGAGACGATCGTCTGCACGCCGACGGTCACGCCGTGCCGGGGGACCTCGTCGAGCGAGGCGTAGTCGGGGAAGGTGCCGAGGTTGTCGCGCCGGGTGCTGTCGGGCAGTTCGACGACGCGGCTGCGGCTGTCCCGGGGCGCGCCGGGCGGGTTGAAGGCGATGTGTCCGTCGGTGGCGCCGGAGGCCAGGATGAACAGGTCGATGCCGCCCGCGTCGGCGAGGCGGGTGTCGTACGCCTCGGGGTCGGCGGGGTCGGGGAACCAGACGGCGTCGGCGGGGATGCCGCGCCCGGGGCCGGCGGCGGCGTTCAGCGGGGCGACGATCTCCTCAGCGGCGAAGCGATGGCAGCTGTTGTGCGCGCCGTGGTCGATGTCGGTGTAGCCGTCGGAGCCGGCCACCACGTATTCGTCCATCATCGCGATCACCACGTGCCGCAGGTCCAAGCCGCGGGCGGCGACCTGTTCGGCCAGCGCGTCGTAGACCGGCTTGGGGCTGCGGCCACCCGGGCAGCCCAGGACGTAGCGCACACCGGCCGCGGCGGCGGTGACGATGCCGTCGGCGATCTCGCGGGCGAGCGCGTCGCCGAGGTCCGCGGGTGCGTCGAAGACCCGGAGGGGAAGGGGGGCTGGCATGGGTGTCACTCCTTGACGGCGCCCGCGAGCATTCCGCTGATCATGCGGCGCTGGAGGGCGATATAGCTGATGAGCACGGGAAGGGCGACCAGGACGGCCGCGGCGGCGGTCACGCCCGGATCGCTGTTGCGGCGGTTGCCGGCGAAGAACGACAGGGCGAGCGGTGCGGTCTGCACCGAGCGGTCGTCGGGGACCAGGACCAGGGCGAGCAGGAACTCGTTCCAGGCGAACAGGAAGAGCAGGGTGGCCAGGGTGCCGATCGCGGGCATCGCCATCGGCAGCAGCACCGAGCGCAGGGTGCGCAGGCGGGACGCGCCGTCGACCGAGGCGGCCTCGCGCAGCGCGGGCGGCGTGGAGACGAAGAACGTCCGCATCCAGAACACCGCGAAGGGCAGCGACAGTCCGATCTGCGGCAGGATCAACGCCCAGTAGGTGTTGACCAGTTCCCAGTCCTTGAGCTGGTAGTAGAGCGGGATCACGGTCGCCTCGTACGGCATCACGAGCCCGATCAGCAAAAGCCCGAGCATCGGGCCCTTGAGCGGGAACGGGAAGAACGCGAGGGCGTAGCTCGCCAACACCGCGAGCACGATCGTGCCGATCACCACGGCGGCGGCGACGATCAGGCTGGAGGTGAGCGCGTCCGAGAACAGACCGCGCCGCCACGCCTCGGTGAAGTTGTCGAAGCTGACCGAGCTGGGTATGGAGAATCCGCTGGTGCGCGTGCCGGGTTCGCCGAACGCGAGCAGCAGCACGGACAGGAACGGGTAGAGCGCGACGAGGGCGGCGACCACGAGGATCGTGTGACCGATGACGGTCTGTCGGCGACTGTTGCCCGGCATCGGTCAGCCCTCCTTGCCGCGCACGAGGCGCATGATCACGCCGGTGACGACGAGCACCACGGCGGTCAGGCAGACGCTGATCGCGGCGGCGCCGCCCACCTCGTGGGTGAGGAACGCGCCCTGGTAGACGAACACGCTGGGCACGGTGGTGGAGGTGCCCGGGCCGCCCGCGGTGGTGTTCCACACGAGGTCGAAGTTGCGCAGCGCGTAGGTGATGGTGAGCACGAGCGCGATGGCGATCTCGCCGCGCAGCGCGGGCAGGGTGACGGTGAAGAACTCCCGGATGGGGCCGCACCCGTCGAGCCGGGCCGATTCGTACAGTTCGGTGGGGATCTTCTGCACGCCGGCGAGGAAGAGCACCATGCACAGGCCGTACATCACCCACGTGCCGACGATGCCCACCGCCGGCAGCGCGGTGTCGTAGTCGCCGAGCCAGGCCCGCGCGAGCGAGCCCAGGCCCACCGCGCGCAGCCCGGCGTTCAGCGGGCCGTCGATGTCGTAGATCCACCGCCACGACACCGCGACCACCACGGTCGCCAGGATCTGCGGCAGGAACAACACCGCGCGGAAGAAGCTCAGCCCGCGCACCCTGATCCGCGACATCAGCGCGGCCAGGAACAGTCCGAGCGCGACCGGGAAGACCGCGTAGAAGACGACGAAGACGAGGGAGTGCGCGATCGCGGAGGGGATCCGGCCGTCGTCCAGGAGCGCGGTGTAGTTGTCCGCGCCGACCCAGCGGCCCTCGGTGATGCCGTCCCAGGCGAACAGGGACACCCACGCCGTCTGGCCCAGTGGGCGCAGTACGAACAGCGTGTAGAACACGGCGGCCGGCAGCAGGTAGAAGAACGCGGGCCAGTACTGTCTCGCGCCCCAGGCGCGCAGGCCGCTCACGACGCGGCCTTGCGATCCGTGCGCTGTTTGGCCGCGAACGCTTCCCGGTCGTCCTGGAGCGCCTTGGCGAAACCGCTCGGCGAGGTGTGTTTGGCCAGCAGGTCCTGGGTCTTGGCACCGATGGTGTCGTACATGGTGGTCGAGGCCCAGTCGAGGTAGAAGTTCTGGCCGTCGTCGACCAGGAGCTTCAGGCCGATCGTGTTGACCTGCTCGACCACGGGGCTGCCGGCCTTGATCTTGCCCGCGCCGGTGACCGGGGTGCGGCCGACGTCGGCGATGGTCTGCGCGAACTCGTCGCTCATCAGCAGGTCCAGGAACGCCACCGCGGCGGGCAACTTCTTGGTCTTGGCGCCGATGTGCCAGCCCAGGCCCAGCGAGCCCACGGTCGCGCGGGTGCCGTCGGCGCGGGCGGGCAGGGTGAACCCGACCTTGCCGTTCATGTTCTCCTGGAGCGAAGGTGCGTTCCAGGAGCCGGCGACGAGGAACGCGCCCTCGCCGGCGCCGAACTTGGCGACCGCGTCGTCGGAGCTGATGCCGTTGTAGCCGGGGCCGAAGTAGCCCTGCGCCGCCCAGTCCTGCACGGTCCGGGCGGCGTCCACGGTGCCGGGGTCGGCCACCGTGGTGCCGGGCACTCCGCTGATCCACGAACGCACGTCGCGGCTGGGCACGTTCTGGCCCTGGACCAGGCCGATGACCTGGCTCGCCGGATACTTCTCGGCGTTGCCGAGCATGATCGGCTGCTCGCCGGCGGCCTTGACCCGGTCGAGCGCGGCGGTGAACTCGGCGTAGGTCTGCGGCGGCGCGATGCCCAGCCTGGCGAGCTTGTCGGTGTTGTAGAACACGCCGACGTATTCGGTGGCGGGGCTGATGCCGTACAGGCTGCCGGAGCCGAAGATCGAGCCGTCGGGCGACCAGCGGTACTGCTTGAGCGCGCCCTCGGTGAAGGTGTTCTCCCACCCGTAGGTGCGCATCACGTCGTCGAGCGGGCGGATCAGTCCGGCCTTCACCAGCGGGCCGTCGGTGCCGTAGCCCTGGTTGCCCTGGGCCAGGTCGGGCGCGTCGGAGCCGGACATCGAGTTGACGACGGTCTTCATCAGGTCGTCGAAGCCCTTGGTGGCGACCTCGACCTCGACGTTGGGGTACTTCTTCTCGTACAGCGGCACGAGGGCCTTGAGCGTGTTCTCCTCGCCGGCGTCGGCGAGCACGCGCAGCTTGGTGTCGCCCATGGCCTTGACGTCCTCGGCGGTGACCCGTTGGGTCACGGGACCGCCGGCGAGGTCGGAGGCGACGGTGGTGCCGCCCGCGCCGGGGACGCCACACCCGGTGGCGAGGATGCCGGTCAGGGCGATCCCCGCGACGGCGGTCCAGCGCAGAGATTTCATGGTTGCTCCCGGATCCGACCACCGTGGGTGGTCAAGAGGGACCGAGGGGCGGCCTGGCGGAGCGCCCCTCGGGATCGGGGTCGGGGTCAGACGAGTTCGGCGACCTTGGCCGCGAGCCACGCGCGGTTGGCGGCCTGTTCGGCGGCCACGGTCGGGTACAGCTCGGCGGGGGTGGGCGCGCGGTCCTGCTCGATCAGCAGCCACTCGCGGTAGCCGCCGCGCAGGAGGGCGACCAGGAATCGGTCGATGTCGACGTCGCCGCACCCGAAGGGCACGCATACGTTCGCCCACCACGTGTCGAAGTCGGTGCGGCGCTCGGCCTTGGCCCGGGCCAGCACGCTCGTGTCGACGTCCTTGAGGTGCACGTGGTTGATCCGCTCGTGCCAGCGGTCCAGGCACTCGACCGGGTCACCGCCCGCGAGTTGGATGTGGGCGATGTCCAGCGTCAGGCCCACCTCGGTGAGGTCGAGCAGCCGGTCCACCTCCCAGGGCGATTCGACGAAGGTGCTGATGTGCGGGTGGAAGGAGGTGCGCAGCCCGTACGAGCGGGCCAGCGCGACGGCTTGCGCGGACAACTCCGCCAGCCGCCGCCACCCGGCGTCGTCGAGCGCGAGCGAGCGGTCCTCCCAGGCGCGGGCCGGGTTGTGCAGCAGGGCCTGGCTGCCCTCGTCGGCCAGGATCGCCAGCGGCGTCTCGCCGCCGGCCTCCGCGCATGCGGCCAACTCGCGGCAGGTCTGTTCCATCCGGGCCAGGTCGTGCGCCACCACGTCGTCGCCGAGCGCGTAGTGCACGGGGATGTAGGCCCCGACGGCGGCCAGGCCGTGCCGGGTGAACAGGGCGGCGGTCTCGGCCGGGGTGCCGAAGAACCCGGGCGGGCCCAACTCGCTTCCCGCGTAACCGGCTTCGGCCATCGAGGCGAGCAGGGCCTCGGGCGAGGTGCCGGCGCCGCCGGCGGCTTCGCCGTAGACGCCGTAGCTGACGGGGGCGTTGCCGATCCGCAGGGCGGGGCCGGAGGGTCGGGTCGTGATCATCGGGCGTCACCTTCCACGAGGGCGGCCTCGCCGCCGACGCGCACGTCGGCGCGGCGGGCGATCGCCGCGATCAGCGCCTGGAGGCAGCGCACGTCCTCGGCGGCCCCGCTCGCGGTCGAGCGCACCGGCGCGCCGTGCGTGATCGACGCGGCGAACTCGGCCAGTTGTACGACGAATCCGGTGTCGTAGCCGGAGCGCACGAGCGAGTCGCGGCTGGCCCCGTCGTGGGCGCGCTCGACCCGCAACGTGCTGCGCACGTCCACGAGGTAGGGCGCGGCCATGTCCAGGCGCAGCCGGCCGTCGCGGGCGAGCACGGCGACCTCCTCGCCGTATTCGGGGTGGTCGGGCAGCCAGTTCCAGTTGAGCACCAGGCGCGCGGCCCCGTCGACACCCAGCGGCGCGGACGCCAGCAGGCACGGCGGTTCGCCCTCGACGGGCCACGGCCACAGGTCGGCGGTGTCGAAGGAGGTCGGCAGGGTGAAGCCGAGCGCGCGCAGCAGCGAGAGTTCGTGGATCACCGAGCCGTTGAGCACCTCGCGGTAGTAGCGGCCGAGTTCGGCCGGGACCTCGCCGAGGGCGTCGAGCGTGCGGTCGGCCTCGTAGCGGATCGCCTCGGCGATCACCGCGCCGTCCGCGTCGTCGGCCGGCGGCGGCATCCGCAGGTGCGCGACCTGGGGCTCGTCGGCCGGGTGCAGCACGGTCACGCGCACGGTGCGCGGGGTGTCGAGGGTGTCCAGCTCGGCGGCGGCGAGCGCGGTGATCGGGTCGTACATCTTCATGTAGCCGACCTGGAGCACCAGGTTGCGCTCGGCGGCCAGCGCGCCGAGTTCGTCGGCCTCGGCGACGGTCAGGCACAGCGGCTTCTCGGCGAGCACGTGCTTGCCGGCGAGCAGGGCGGCCTTGGCGTCGCGGGCGTGGGTGCCGGGGGTGGCCAGCAGTACGGCGTCCACGTCGGGATCGGCCAGGACCCGGGCGTAGTCGGTTTCGGCCCGCACGCCGGCGCCGGTCCCGGCGGCGACGGATGCCGCGCGGGAGGGGGACAGGTCGCACACGACCGCGGTGGTGACGACGTCGCCGAGGCGCCGGATCGCGGGCAGGTGCACCGACTGGGTGATCGTCCCGGCACCGACGACGGCGAGACGGACGGGTTCGCTTACCGGCATTGAGGGTTCCTTGCGCGTCGTGGGTGTGGCAGAAGCCGTCCACAGTGGACAGAACATCCATATCGGACGGGCTGCTCGTAACGGACAGGAGGGGGTCGTCGGAGTGACGGGTTCCGCTTGTCGCTTCTTCCCGGATCATGACCTACGGCAGACCAGTTAGTCCAGAGATTGGACCAGATTCGCATCTGGTCTGACTATTGGTTCTTCTGGTATGTTCTCGCGCTGTGACAGTCAGCGACGATCTCCCCGCCGCCGCGGGACCGGCCGTGCAACTCGCCTACCGGGCACTGGCCCAGGCGTTGGACCGGCGCGAATTCCCCGCGGGCAGCCGCCTGCCCGGCGAGCGCGCGCTCGCCCAACGGTTGGGGGTCAGCCGCAGCAGCCTGCGCCTGGCCCTGGCCGGTCTGGAGCGCGACGGCCGGGTGCACGCCTCCGCCCAACGCGGGTGGTACGTCTCCACCGACGTGGTCAGCGAACCGCCGAGCCTGCTGCGCAGCTTCACCGACGTCGCGCGGGACCGCGGACTCACCGCCACCGCGCGGCTGCTGACCCGGCGGGTGCGGCCGGCGAGCTATGAGGAGGCGGTACGGCTGCGCGTCGCGCCCGCCTCCGAGGTGGTGGAGATCACCCGCGTGCGCGGCCTGGACAGCGTTCCCGTCTGCCTGGACACCACCGTGCTGGTCCGCGACCGGGCGCGGGCGCTGGAGACGGCGGAGCTGGAGAACCGTTCGTTGTTCGCGCTCCTGGAGGAGACGGGCGTACACATCCTGCGCAGCCAGTACACCGCGCACGCGGACGCCGCCGACGCGTCCACCGCCGAGCTGCTGCGGGTGCCCGTGGGCTCGCCGGTGCTGATCGGCGAGGAGGTCACCTTCGATCGCGGCGAGGCGCCGGTGTTGCTGGGGCGGGCGGTGTATCGCGGGGACGCGTATCGATTCGAGGCCACGCTGCATCGGGGGACCGAGTAGGGCGGCCGGCGGGACCTCGCGCCGCGTACGACCGATGAGCAAGCCATCGTGGGAGAACCCTTGAGCACCTTCGTCACCGCGGCCCTGGACGTGGGCGGCACCAAGATCGCCGCCGCGCTCGTCACGGCCGACGGAACCGTCCTGCACCGCGACGAGCGCCCCACCGTCACCGCCGGGCGGCTGCGCGACCCCGGGCTCGCCGGCACCCGGGCGGCGGCGGTCGACCTGCTCGCGGCGGCACGACGCCTGGGGCTGACGGTGACCGGGCTGGGCGCCGGTTTCCCCGAATACGTGGCCGCCGACGGGCTGTTGACCAGCCGCGAGGTGTTGGCGTGGGACAAACAACCGCTCGACGTGCTGTCCGCGCTCGCGCTCGACGTTCCGTGCGCGGTGGGGTCGGACGTGCGCTGCGGCGCGCTCGGCGAGGCCCGGCACGGCGCCGGTCGGGAGCTGGACGGCTTCTTCTACGTCTCGCTCGGCACCGGCCTGTCCTCGACGTTCGTGCTCGACGGTACGCCCGTGACCGGCGCGCGGGGTGAGGCGATCGCGCTCGGCGAGTTCGAGGTGCCGGGTTCGGTGGACCCGAACTGGCCGGGGAACCTGGAGAGTTACGCCTCCGGGCGCGGCATCGGCGAGCGTTTCGGGGTGGCCGGGACCCGCGAGGTGCTCGCCGAGGGCGGGCCCGAGGCGGCGGCCGTGCTGGACTCCGCCGGCCGCGCGTTGGGTACGGTCCTGGCGGCGGTGGTGCGACTGCTCGATCCGGCCGCGATCGTGGTGGGCGGTGGGCTGGGCAGCGCCGCCGGACCGGTGCGCGCGGCGATGGAGCGCGCCTACGCCGAACACACGGCCGCGCGCCCGGCGGCCCCGCCGCTGCTGACGGCCACACTCGGCGCGGACGCCGGACTCGTGGGCGCCGCGGCGCTGGTGTGAACACCGGTGCGAGGTGCCCCCGCCCGCGGTCGGGCGCCGCGGGCCGGGGGAGGGGACAGGAGCGGCGGAGCCGGGTCAGGTGGGTTGCTTGGTGGTGAGGTACTCCTCCCAGGTCCGGACGCCCACCGCGTGCTCCCGCGTGACCAGCCCTCCGGCGCGGAACCCGGCGCCCGCCTTGCCCGGGATGCGTACCGGCACGACCCTTCGCCGCCTGCCCATTGCCTTGAGCCAGGAACGTGCCAGGTCAGCCGCCTCGTAGACGCGCGGCCCGCCCATGTCCGGGACCCGCCCGGCCGGCGCACCCAGCGCCAACTCCACCAGGCGGTCGGCCACTTCACCCTGGTCCACGGGTTGGCACTCGGTCTTCGACGGCACGAGGACGACGGGTGCCTTGGCCAGCACGCCGAACGCCCTGTGCAGCAACTCGGGGAACTGCGTCGCGCGCAGGTTCGTCCACGGGATGCCCGACTCGGCCAGCAACCGCTCACCCTCGACCTTGATCCGGTAGTACGAGTACGGGATCCGGTCCACGCCGACGATCGAGATGTTCACGATGTGCCCGACTCCGGCCCGCCGCGCCGCGTCCAACAGGTGTCGCCAGCCGGGGATGTCGTGCTTCGGCCGCCGCGTATCCGACGCGCAGTGGATGATCGTCGCGACACCGTCGAACGCCGCGCCGAGGCCCGTACCCGTCTGCAGGTCGGCGGTCATCCAGGCCACCCCCGGATCGTCGGGCAGCGCCGTCCGGCGGGTCATCGCCCGCACCGGCACGCCGGCCCGCCGTGCCCGGTCCAGCACCTCACGCCCCAGCACACCGGTCGCGCCCGTCACCAGGATCACGTTCTCGCTCATCGGTCCTCCTCGCCACGGGGACGCCGCACCTCCGCGACGTCGCCCTCGTCAGCAAGGAACCGAACGGCTACGCGTTACGTGACAACTCTCGGCATTGTTCTTCGAGGAATTTCAGCTTCTCCGGATTCCGGACCATCCGCACGCCCGCTATGCCCTGCGCGCCGACCTCCACCACCGCGGCCGTCGTGAGCGCTCCGCCCTCCCAGCCCAACAGCGCCGTGTCGCCGTTGACCTCGGCGAAGCCGAACTCCATACCGGAGGCGAATCGGGCCATCAGGCCCAGGAGGAACCGGGCCACCTTGTCCCGACCGAAGACCGGGCGCGTGGACGCGGTGACCTTGCCGCCCCCGTCGGACCACGCCACGACATCGTCCGCGAGCAGCGCCTCCAGTTCGTCGAGCGCTCCCTCGGCCGCCGCCGCGAGGAAGCGCGCCAACAGATCGGACCGCACCGCCGCGGGAGCCTCGAAACGCGGCCGCCCGGACGCGAGGCGCAGCCCGGCCCGCCGATGGGTCTGCCGGGAATGGGCCTCCGACCAGTCCAGCACCTCGGCGATCTCCCGATGGCTGTACCCGAACGCGTCCCGCAACACCACGACCGCCCGCTCCGGCGGCGACAACCGCTCCAGCAGCACGAGCATCGCCATCGACACCGCGTCCCGCTGCTCGGCGGTCTCCAACGGCCCGAGCACCCCGGTGTCCGTCCGCACCGGCTCGGGCAACCACGGTCCGACGTACTCCTCGCGCCGGGCCCGCGCGGACGTCAGCCGGTTGAGGCACAGATTGGTCAGCACCTTGGCCAACCACGCCCCCGGCGCGTCGATGTGTCCCCGCTCGGCCGCGTGCCAGCGCAGATACGTGTCCTGCACCGCGTCCTCGGCCTCGGCCGCCGAGCCCAACATCCGATACGCGATCCCGAACAGCCGCCCCCGCTGCGCCTCGAACTCGGCGGTCGGATCGGGAAACGGGTCGACGGTCACGAAACCCACCGTACAAGCCGCACCCCCACACACCCGCCGGCACCTCGGGACGAGCGGGTCGAGGGAGGTCCGAGCCCGGGGAACATGCGGCGACCCGTCGAGAGCATGTGCTGATGCGCCGTCCCCGAACTGTGCCGGGTGCGCTCCGAAGCCGCGCCGGCCCGGCCCGAGCATCCGCCCCGGGCCCGGGGCGGGCCGTCGGAGTCCCCGGTCAGGTCAGCGCGTCCCGCCGGGCGAGTACGCCGCCCAGGGCGGTCGCCGCGGCGCGCAGCGCGGCCACGTGCGCCTCGGGGCGGAAACGGGTGCTGGGCCCGGCCACGCTGATCGCCGCGACCGGCTCGTCGTCCGGACCCAGGACGGGCGCGGCCACGCACACCAGACCGAGCGCGGACTCCTCGTACTCGAACGCGACACCGCTCTCCAGCACCGCGTCCAGCCGGCGGCGCAACAACCCGGGCGCGACCACCGTGTGCGGGGTACGCCGCTCCAGCACACCGGAGAGCACGGTGCGGCGCAGTTCCTCGTCGCCGTGCGCGAGCAGCGTCTTGCCGATCGCGGTGCAGTGCATCGGCATCCGGCCGCCCACCCGGGAGGGGCTGCGGGCCTGCCGATGCCCGCCGATCTTGGCGACGTAGACCACGTCCGTGCCCTCGCGCACGCCCAGGTGCACGATCTCGTGGGTGCGTTCGTACAGGTCCTGAAGGAACGGCATGGCCAGTTCGAGCAGTCCGCGCTCGACGGACGCCCGCATGCCCAGCTCGAACAGGGTGCCGCTGAGCCGATAACCCCCCGGCAGCCGGTCGAGCAGCCGCAGTGCCACCAGCTCCCCGGTGAGCCGGTGCACGGTGGCCTTGTGCAGGCCCGTACGGCGCACCAGTTCGGCGAGCGCGACGGTGCGGTCGTCGACGGTGAACGCCTCCAGGATGGCGGTCGCCTTGCTCAGGACGCTGTTGCGGTCGGGGGCTTGGTCGAGGGCTCGGTCGGGGGCTCGGTCTGCGGAGTCGGGCACCCGGCCAGCGTATCGCTGAGCGAGACGCTTTGGTTGTGGGTGATCGGCGAGGGTCGCGACGATGCCGCCATGACCAGTACTTCCCCCCACGGCGAGGACGCGGTGCGCGCAGCGGCCGAACGGCTGCTCGACGCCGCCGCGACCGGCGTCGCCTGCGCCCCGGTCCGCGACCTGATCGGTCCGGGCGACCTGGCCGCGGCGTACGCCGTCCAGCGCCGGATCGTCGACGACCGGCTGGCCCGCGGCGCCCGGGTCGTCGGCCGCAAGATCGGCCTCACCTCCACCGCCGTCCAGCGGCAACTGGGCGTCGACCGGCCCGACTTCGGTGTGCTCTTCGACGACATGGGCCATGCCGACGGGGACGTGGTCCCGTACCGTGCGGTGCTGCAACCGCGCGTCGAGGCGGAGGTGGCGTTCGTGCTCGGCGCCGATCTCGCCGACGGGCCGCTCGACCTCGCCCAGGTGCACGATGCCATCGACCACGCGGTCGCGGCCCTGGAGATCTGCGGCAGCCGGGTGCGCGACTGGGACATCCGCTTCGCCGACACCGTGGCCGACAACGCCTCGTCGGGCGCGTACGTCCTGGGCACCGTGCGCAGGGGCCTGGACGAATTCGTGCCGCGCGAGGTGCGGATGACCATGACGGTCGGGGGAGAGGCGGTCTCCACCGGCACCGGCGCCGCCTGCCTGGGCGACCCGATCGAGGCGGTGGCCTGGCTGGCCCGGCAGGCGCGCGACCTCGGCGATCCGCTGCGCGCCGGGCAACTCGTGCTCTCCGGTGCGCTGGGGCCGATGCACCCCGTGGCGCCCGGGGACAGCGTCCGCGCCGACATCACCGGGCTCGGCACGGTCGCGATCGACTTCGGCCCGGACTTCGACGAGGAGGGTTCATGACCAGGACCAAGGTCGCCGTCATCGGATCGGGCAACATCGGCACCGATTTGATGATCAAGGTGCTGCGCACCGCCGAACACCTGGAGATGGGTGCGATGGTCGGCATCGACGCCGACTCCGACGGCCTGGCCCGCGCCCGCCGGCTCGGCGTCCCGACCACCCACGACGGGGTCGAGGGGCTGATCGCGATGCCCGGATTCGACGAGATCGGGATCGTCTTCGACGCCACCTCGGCCAAGGCGCACGCCCACAACGCGGCCCGGCTGCGCCCGTACGGCAAACGGCTGATCGACCTCACGCCCGCGGCGCTGGGGCCGTACGTCATTCCGGCGGTCAACCTCGAACAGCACCTCGACGCCGACAACGTCAACATGGTCACCTGCGGCGGACAGGCCACCATCCCGGTGGTCGCCGCGATCGGCGCGGTGGCCCCGGTCGCGTACGCCGAGATCGTCGCGTCCATCGCCTCGAAGTCCGCCGGACCGGGCACCCGTGCCAACATCGACGAGTTCACCGAGACCACCTCGGCCGCGATCGTCGAGGTCGGCGGCGCCCGGCGCGGCAAGGCGATCATCGTGCTCAACCCCGCCGAGCCGCCGCTGATCATGCGCGACACCGTCCTGGCGCTGGTGCGCGCGCCCGGCCCCGACACGGCGGAGCGGATCCGGGAGGCGGTGGCCACGATGGTCGCCGCCGTCGCCGAGTACGTGCCCGGCTACCGGCTCAAGCAGGAGGTCCAGGTGACCCCCGTCCCCGCCGACCAACCGCTGGAGACCCTGCTCGCCCCCGGCACGGACCGGCCCACGCACCAGGTCTCGGTGTTCCTGGAGGTCGAGGGCGCCGCCCACTACCTGCCCGCCTACGCCGGAAACCTCGACATCATGACCTCGGCCGCGCTCCGCGTCGGCGAACGGATGGCGGCCCGCGACGCGGCCCGCGGCCCGGACGCCGGCAACGACCGCGGCACCACCCGCCCGCACGTGGAGGCCGCCTCGTGAGCACCCCCATCTTCGTCCAGGACGTCACCTTGCGGGACGGCATGCACGCCGTACGGCACCGGATCACCCCCGCCGACGTCGCGCGGATCGTCACCGCCCTCGACCGGGCCGGCGTGGATGCCATCGAAGTGGCGCACGGCGACGGCCTCGCGGGCGGTTCGCTCAACTACGGCCCCGGCTCGCACAGCGACTGGGCCTGGATCGAGGCCGCCGCCTCCGTCCTGGAGCGCGCCCGGCTGACCACGCTGCTGCTGCCGGGCGTCGGCACCATCCACGATCTGCGCCGCGCCTACGACCTGGGGGTGCGCTCGGTCCGCGTCGCCACGCACTGCACCGAGGCCGACATCTCCGCGCAGCACATCGCCGCGGCGCGCGAACTCGGCATGGACGTCTCCGGATTCCTGATGCTCTCGCACATGGCCCCGCCGGAGGCACTTGCCCGGCAGGCCCGACTGATGGAGTCGTACGGCGCGCACTGCGTCTACGTCACCGACTCCGGCGGCCGGCTCACCATGAACGACGTCGCCGCCCGGGTGCGTGCGTATCGGGACGTGCTGCGGCCGGAGACCGAGATCGGGATCCACGCGCACGAGAACCTCTCGCTCTCGGTGGCCAATTCGGTGGTCGCGGTGGAGAACGGCTGCTTCCGCGTGGACGCCTCCCTGGCCGGGCACGGCGCGGGCGCCGGGAACTGTCCGCTGGAGGCGTTCATCGCGGTCGCCGACCTGTCGGGCTTCGACCACGGCTGCGACCTGTTCGCCCTCCAGGACGCCGCCGACGACCTGGTCCGTCCGCTCCAGGACCGCCCCGTCCGGGTCGACCGCGAAACCCTCACCCTGGGCTACGCGGGCGTCTACTCGTCCTTCCTGCGCCATGCCGAAGCCGCCTCCGCGCGCTACGGCGTGGACGTGCGCGACCTTCTCATGGAGTGCGGCCGACGAGGCCTGGTCGGTGGCCAGGAGGACATGATCGTCGACATCGCGCTGACCCTGTCCGCCTGACGGGCGCCGCCGGCGCGCATGCTCGCCCGTGTTGTGCGGGTACCGGTCGTGGAGGGTCTTCCGGGAAATCGTGAGGTGACACCGTGACCACCGTGCAGGACTACAAGGAACTGTGTGGCGGGATCGCCGCGCATCACCGCGAGCGGCTGGACGCGGTGTTCGCGGGCGAGGCCGAGCCGGGCGCGCCGGCACCACCCGAGTGGGCAAGACCGTTGGGCCACGTGCCCCCGGACGGCCTGCCCCCGAACCTCGGGCCCGCGACCGACGCGTACGGGCGGTGCGGGATGCGCGCCCTGGAGGGCCGACGGGCGGACGTCGCGCGGATCCTGGGGGAGTTCCGGGAAAGGAGGATCACCCAGGAGTGCGCGGAGGAGTGGAACAGGGAGTCCGCGACGGCCCGGAAGCGGGAACAGCAAAAAGGGGACGACGAGTACCTCGAGGAGATCGTCCGGGCGATCGACGCGGCCGGTGACGACGAGGACGTCATCGCCAGGACCGTCGAGATCTACACCGCGGCGTCCGACGCACTCGTCGGGGCGTGGGCGGTCGTCGGCGAGTGTCTGCGCGATTGGCTGACGGCACGCGTCGAGGACATCGACTCCTGCTTCGAACGCGCGATCGGAACCGAACCGGAGGCGGAAACCCCGGAGCAGGCCCCTGCGCCCGTCCCGGCCGTGGGCTCGGGGTAGGTGTCAAGTCGGTCGCCGGCCACGGCGACGGCCGACGATTCGTTGAAGCAGCGGGTGAGGCGAACCGAAGCGACGGTGTGCCTCGGGATGCGCAGGTCGAAGAACGCGCCCGAACGCAGCCGGAGTTCGTCCGGGGTGACGACGTGTGGGCGGGTCACCCAGGTGGCGGCCACGGCGACGGCGGTGAATATCGAGTAGACGTCCACGACCAGGAAGGCGCGCCGGAGGATCGGCGGCGCGCCGCGCCGAACGGGGCCCGCCCGCCGTCCGGTGAGGGACGGCGGGCGGGCCTCGGTGCCACGCCGCGCCGTCAGCGCGGAGCGTGCGGTGCGGCCCGGACGGGGGACACGTGGGCACGGGTCCGTTCGGCGTCGTCGGGCGGCGGGCCGTCGGGTGCGGTGGGTCGGCCGTACCAGTCCAGGCAGACGATCAGGGCGTCGTCGTCGGGGATGGGGCGCCCGCGGTGGCCGGTGAGTTCGCGCAGCACCGCGCGGGGCATCTCGGCGGGCGGCAGCAGTCGGGTGGCGCTGATCGCCCGAGCCAGCGCGCGATCGCCGTAGGCTTCGCCGGTCGGCGAGGCGACCGCGTGGACACCGTCGCTGACGAAGACCAGCCGGTCCCCGGGACGGACCCGGAATTCCTGCGCGCTGTAGTCGGTCTCCTCGAACATGCCCAGGGGCAGCTGCGCGTCGAAGTCGATCGGACTCACCGTTCCCGCGCGCAGGAGCAGCAGGCGTGGGGAACCGGCATCGATCACCTGCACCCGTCCGGTGGCCAGTTCGAAGTCCAGCAGCAGGACGGACAGGTAGGCGTCGCCGCGGTACCGGGCATAGACGGCCTGGTCGGCGAGGGCCGCCTGGTCGGCGAGCGGGATGCCGGCGCGTCGGGCGTTGCGCAGGGCGTTGATCGTGAGGTTGCTGAGGAGGGAGGCGTCGATGCCCTCGCCCATGCCGTCGGTCACCGTCAGCGTGAGACGGTCGGCGGTGGCGGACCAGTCGAAGTTGTCGCCGTGGACGGCGTAGGCGGGTTCGAGCTGGGCGCCGATGGCGTATTCGTCGCGTCGGCAGGCGTGACCGGGCAGGAGTTGCCACTGCATCTCGGCCGCGAGGGTCAGCCGGTCCTTGCGTCGGGCCCGGAGGTAGAGGTCGGTGTCGCGTTCGGCGACGGTGACCGCGTGGGCGAGCATCTCGGCGATGTCCACGAGTTCGGACCGGACGGCCGGTGAACAGGCGTCGGTCGGGAGGGTGACGGAGAGGACACCGAGACGGTCGCCGCGTACCGTCACCGGGAGGTGTACGACCGTGTCCGCTCCGCGTTGCTCGTGCGCGGGTTCCTGTGCGCCGAAGACCCGCCCCTGAGGGCTGTTGTCGATGGAGAGGTGTTCGGTGGCCGCAGCGAGCGCGGACACCGACAGCAGGACGGTCAGGCTGTAGTCGGCCATCAGCAGGTCGACGGCTCCTGCCCGGCAGTGCCGCGTGAGCACGCCGCGGATGGCGTCCAGCAGCCCGGGCGCGGGTGCGGAGCGCAGCGCACGCTCGGCTTCCTCGTATACGTTCACAGTTTGTCTTCAGCCGTTCTCTGCGGATGCGGTACGGGGCACCCTCATGGCGTGTTCGGCGAACGGCCGGACGGCCAGTCGAATCAATCGCCTTTATAGCGTCTATTGTGGTGACGGCACGGCTGTCGGAGAGGCGGCCGTATCGGGCGTCGGAGTAAGGCGGTGAGCGGGGTTACCTTCTCTCGACACGACCAGTCGGACGAGACGGCGCGCGTGGCGACCGCGGCGGCCGAGTTGCTCGAGATGTTGTTGGGGCGTGCGTCCACGGCACCCGTTTCGCCGTCACAGCTGCGCGTGCTGTTTCTGCTGGAGCGGCACGAGGGCATCAACCTGCGTACATTGGCCGACGGTCTTCGGTCGACGCCCTCCTCGACCAGTCGCCTGTGCGACCGCCTCCAGGCGGTGGGTTTCGTCGAACGCCTGCCCAGTGCCAACAGCCGCCGTGAACTCCAGTTGCGGCTGAGTGGGCGGGGCTGCGCCTTCCTGGCGGATCTGCGGGCCCGCCGTGAGCAGGAACTGGCGGTCGTCACGGCGCGCATGTCGGGCGAGTCCCGGGCGATGCTGCTGAAGGGCCTCGAATCCCTGCGCAACGCCGCCGGGCCGGTCATGGACGAGGCGACGGGCGACGCGTCCTCCCTCTCCTCGCGTGCGCGAACCGCCTGAGGCGATCGGCCGCTTCGGGTGACAGGCGCGGTGTGCCCGCTCCACCGCGTGCGGGGAGCGCGAGGTACGAGAGCGCGGTCCACGGGAGCGCGAAGTACGTGGGCCGGACACGTGCCGAGCGTACGTCGGCCGACGTCGATCTCCCATGGCGGCGCCCCCTTTCGTCGGATGAGCGAGCGGTGGCGCTCGGTTGCAAGCCGGCGATGCGCGCGTCACGTCGATGTCGTTCCCTGACGTCGACGGCTTTGCCCTGCCCCCGGCGTCCCGATGCGAAGCGTATCGAATTATTGCCTGATGACAAATGTTGCGGCCAGACATGTATCCCGGGGTCGATGTGAACGATCCGCCGTCGTGTCCCGACGCCCGGCCGACGTCCCGCCGACCATCAAGGGGAGGGTGCGGACCGGCCTTCGTCGCCGCTTGCGGCGAAGCCGCGCCCATCCGTGTCGGTGGGCCCGGTGAGGTATCCGCCGACGCCGGTGATGTCGAGCAGGCGGGTCAGTCGCACGGGTTGACGGTGCAGATGCAGGGCGATCCCGGCGGCGTGTGTGCGGCGGCGCAGGCCGATCAGGACGGACAACCCGCCGCAGTCGATGGCGGTCAGGCCCGCCCAGTCCAGGTGCAGATGACGCAGCGCCGGCCCGTACCGCCGCAGATGCGTGTCCAGCGCCGCGTTCACCCGCTCGGTGAACGCGGCGCCGGTGTCGTACTCGAGGTCGCCCCGGATGGCCAGACGCAGCGACCGGGTGTCGCCGGCCTGAACGTCGACGGAGAACTCGACGGGCGTGGGGGAGCTCATGTCGTTCCCGGGCCGGAGTGGGTGGATGCCGTGGGCAGGGTGTCGGTCGCGACGCGCACGAAGCCGAGCGCGCGGGGAAAGTCGCGCAGTTGTTCGGCCAGGATGTCCAGCCCCAGGCGCAAACCGGCCGCGGGCACGTGGCGGGCGGTGAGTATGTCCCTGGTCCAGTCGACGAAGGAGGTGAACAGGTCCGCCTCGTCGACGTACAGGGCTGTCGCGAGAAAGTCCACGATGTGGGCCAGGTCCTCGGCGGTTCGCTCGCGCTGGGCGGCGCTGTACGCGCGCGTGCCGGGCCCGCGCTCGTCGAGGGCGGCCAGGCACTGCCGCACCAGGGTGGCGCGGTTGGACTTGACGAACGTGTACTCCTGATCGGCCAGATGGGGCAGATCGTCGATCTCGTGGCGTCGCTCGGCGTGCCGGGCGGTGATCCCCCGGGCCAGCCGGTCCGCGGCGCCTCGCGCGTCGGGGGCCCAGGCGTCGGCGCCCAACAGACGCGCGTAGCGGCCGTCCGCGCCGAAGGCGGCGCCGCCGACCATGACCGGGACGCCCAGCGACTGCACGGCGGTCACCGCCTGGTGGGCGGTGGGCAGGTGAGTGGGCAGCGAGGCCGAGAGCAGGGCGGCGGCCGGGTTGCTCTGATGCACGTGCGCGACCAGGTGCGGAGTCGGGGTGTGGGCACCGAGGAAGTCCACCCGCCAGCCGCGCCCGGTGAGGGTCTCGGCCAGCAACCGGGCGGGCAGGGAATGCCATTCGCCATCCACACACGCGACCGTGATGCTGCCCCGCGTCGGCGACGGAGGCGGTGCGGGGTGGTGGGCGAGGACGGCGATGACGCGGTCGATGATCGCGGTGGCCGCGTGCTCCTCGGCGACCCCGATCCGGTTCGCCGCCCATTCGAGCCCGACGCGACGCTGCACGGCGGCCACGACGTCCAGCAGCAGGGTCTCACCGTCGGCCCCGGCGTCGGCCGCCGCGGTGGCCAGTGCCATCGCGCCCGGCTCGTCCCGGCCGATCACGGCCGTCCACAGTCGCTCCGCGAGATCGCGGGGTGTGCCCGGGGCCGAGGCGTCCGCCCTCCCCTTGCCCGTCTTCACGGTGCCCGTCGTGACAGTGTTCGCCTTCACAGTGCTCGTCATCACGGTTCCCGCCGTCGTGGCTCGTGGCCCTCGCGGTGGTCCGCGACAGGGAATCCGTCGACACCGCCGGCCGGATTGGTGATCGCCAGCGTGGCCATGTCGTCGTGACGACCGCCACCCAGCCACTGGGTCGCCAGCATCTGTACCCGCTCGACCACGGCCTCCGCCGGCATCCGCGCACACTCCCGCAGAGCCTCCCGCAGCCGCTCCTCGCCGTAGAAGTCGTCACCCAGCGGCCCGCCGCGCGCCTCGGTGATCCCGTCCGTGTACAGCAGGCAGGTCTCGCCGGGTGCCAGCGCCACGTCCACGCTCCGCGTCCGGACGTCGGGCAGCGCCCCCACGAGGGTGCCGCCGGTCGCGGCTTCCTCCACGCGCCCGTCGGCGCGGACGATCAGCGGCGGCAGATGTCCGGCGCTGGTCAACCGCAACAACACCTGCCCCGCGCTGCGCCGCACCGAGGCCAGCACCAGGGTCGCGAACCGGGTGTGGTGGGAGTTCATCAACGCGTCGTTGAGCAGGACGAGGACCTGCTGGTGATCACCGGACAGCGGCACCAGCGCGTGCAGGACACTGCGGATCTTTCCGGTCAGGACGGCGGCCTCCAGGCCCTTGCCCGCCACGTCGCCCAGTACGACGAACGTCTCCCGGGACGCGTCCGCACCGGGATGGACGTCATAGAAGTCACCGCCGACCCGCTCGTGGTCCTGCGAGGCCCGATAGACGCCGGCGTACTCCACGCCGTGCACCCGCTCCAGCCGCGGCGGCAGCAACTCCCGCAGCAGCGTGGTCGTGATCGAGGCCTGCTCCGCGTACAGCCGTGCCGCGGACAGGGCGGCGCCGGCCCGTGCGGCGAACAGCCGCGCGAACACCTCCTCGCCGTCCGTGAACGCCCGGTGCGTGCTCGCGCGCAGCAGGATCAGCACCCCGGCCGGCACTCCGTGTCCGGGCAGCGGGGTGACGATCACCGAGCCGATCGGACCGGCGAAACCGGGCGGCACGCTCCAGTCGGGAATGTCCTCCGGGTCGATCCACCGGGTCGGTACCGGTGGGAATCCCTGCAACGCCTCCGCCAGTCCGGGAACCGTGCGCGGATCGATCGACGCCACCGTACGCGTGATGCCGGCGCCGGCCTGCGCGTAGGTCAGCGCGTGCCGGCGACCCTGGGCCGGGACGATGACGACCGCGGCGTCGGCCAGGTGATCCGCGGCCATCCGCGCCGTCACCTCCGCGCATCGTTCGAGGTTCAGCGACGACAGCAGCGCGCCGGAGACGTCCGCCAACAGCTCGGCGCGTTCACGCTCGTTGCGCAGTGCCTGCTCGGCTCGACGGAGATCGGTGTCCTCCACGAGCCACCACACCACATCCCCGTTCTCGATCCGCGAGGGATGCGCTGCGAATGTCCGACCCACCACGGCGCCCGACACCACCTCCCGCGGCGTCGCGGCCGAGCGCAGGCGGCGGTGGTGCGCCCGCGCGAGCCAGTGCGGCAGGCCGCCCGGGGTCAGACCTTCGCCGACCGCCTCGGCGTGCGCGAACAGCCGGCGCGCTCCTTCGTTGGATCCGATGACGTCCCCGTCGGGGTCGACGACGAGAACGGGACAGGGGGCGCTGTTCCATATCGAGCCGACGTGAACGTCACCATCGCGCGGAATCTTGGGTGTACCCGAAGTACGGATCACAAGCCGGGGAACGCATCGCGCGCACCCCACCACCTCTCTGTCGCTGGACAACAGTTGTCTTCCTGCAACCGTGTCCTATGCTCCAGCCATACGCAACACCAGGAATGAAACGGGCAATTCTCCATCTAAGCCGCATAAATGCCGCCCTGTCGGGCCTGCCCCAGCGTCGAGGAGGTCGACCATCACCGGAAAGGCCGATGCCGGCATGTCCAAAACCACGTGTCCGTGTTCGTCGGGTTCGCCGACCGCATGTCGTCGGGTGAGCGCGTGGCGAGGGTGTGCGGGGGTTCCGCAGAATAGGGGCGAATTCCCGGGGGCCGGCGATCGAGGTGAGGGTGGATCACATGACCGATGACGCGGACACCGGGCTCGTGCCTCCCGCGCGGACGCGACACGAGACGGACGTCGTGGGCAACGCCGAACTGCGCCGCCTGCTGGCCGGTCTGACCGCCGTACGCGACGGCGACTTCGGCGGCCGACTACCCGACGACGGGGACGGCCTGCTCGGGGAGATCGCCGGGGTGTTCAACGGCATGGTCGACCAGCTGGCGCTGTTCACCTCCGAGGTCACCCGGGTGGCACGCGAGGTCGGGTCGGAGGGCACCCTCGGCGGTCAGGCGCTCGTGCCGGGCGTGTCCGGGACGTGGGCCGATCTGACCGACTCGGTGAACGCGATGGCCGGGAACCTCACCACCCAGGTCCGCGACATCGCCCAGGTCGCCACGGCCGTGGCGCGCGGCGATCTGTCGCAAAAGATCGACGTGGACGCGCGCGGCGAGATCCTGGAGTTGAAGGAGACCGTCAACACGATGGTCGACCAGCTCTCCTCCTTCGCCGCCGAGGTCACCCGGGTGGCGCGCGAGGTCGGCAGCGAGGGGCGTCTGGGCGGACAGGCGCAGGTGCCCGGCGTCGGCGGGGTCTGGCGCGACCTGACCGACTCGGTGAACTTCATGGCCGGGAACCTCACCGATCAGGTGCGCAACGTCGCGCAGGTGACGACGGCGGTCGCGCTGGGGGACCTGTCGCAGAAGATCACCGTGGACGCGCGCGGCGAGATCCTGGAGCTGAAGAACACCATCAATACGATGGTCGACCAGCTCTCGGCGTTCGCCGACGAGGTCACCCGGGTCGCCCGGGAGGTGGGTACCGACGGGCGTCTGGGCGGTCAGGCCGACGTCAAGGGCGTCTCCGGCACCTGGCGCGACCTGACCGACTCGGTGAACTTCATGGCCGGCAACCTCACGTCCCAGGTACGGTCCATCGCCCAGGTCGCCACGGCGGTGGCGCGCGGCGACCTGTCGCAGAAGGTCCGGGTGGACGCGCGCGGCGAGATCCTGGAGTTGAAGGAGACCATCAATACGATGGTCGACCAGCTCTCGGCGTTCGCCGACGAGGTCACCCGGGTCGCCCGGGAGGTGGGTACCGACGGGCGTCTGGGCGGCCAGGCCGACGTCAAGGGCGTCTCCGGCACGTGGAAGGACCTGACCGAGTCCGTCAACGTGATGGCGGAGAACCTGACCGCGCAGGTGCGCTCCATCGCCCAGGTGACCACCGCCGTCGCGCAGGGCGACCTGTCGCAGAAGATCCGAGTGGACGCGCGCGGCGAGATCCTGGAGTTGAAGGAGACCATCAACACGATGGTCGACCAGCTCTCCGCGTTCGCCGACGAGGTCACCCGCGTCGCCCGCGAGGTCGGCACCGAGGGCAACCTCGGCGGGCAGGCGACCGTGCGCGGCGCGTCCGGCACCTGGAAGGACCTCACCGACAACGTCAACGTGATGGCGTCCAACCTCACCGGCCAGGTGCGTTCCATCGCCCAGGTCGCCACCGCCGTGGCGCGTGGCGACCTCTCCCGCAAGATCACCGTCGAGGCCAAGGGCGAGGTGGCCGCCCTCGCCGAGGTGATCAACACCATGGTCGACACCCTGTCCGCGTTCGCCGACGAGGTCACCAGGGTCGCCCGCGAGGTCGGCACCGAGGGCATCCTCGGCGGTCAGGCCCGCGTACCCAACGTCGCCGGGACCTGGAAGGACCTGACCGACAACGTCAACTCGATGGCGAACAACCTCACCGGCCAGGTCCGCAACATCGCCCTGGTCACCACCGCGGTGGCCAACGGCGACCTGTCGAAGAAGATCGACGTGGACGCGCGCGGCGAGATCCTGGAGCTCAAGACCACCATCAACACGATGGTCGACCAACTCTCCTCCTTCGCCGCCGAGGTCACCCGGGTGGCGCGCGAGGTCGGCAGCGAGGGACGACTCGGCGGACAGGCCGAGGTCGAGGGCGTCTCGGGCACCTGGAAACGCCTGACCGAGAACGTCAACGAACTCGCCGGCAACCTCACCCGCCAGGTCCGCGCCATCGCCGAGGTCGCCAGCGCCGTCGCCGAAGGCGACCTGACCCGCTCGATCACCGTCGACGCCTCCGGCGAGGTCGCCGAACTCAAGGACAACATCAACGCGATGGTCGGCTCGCTGCGCGAGACCACCCGCGCCAACGAGGAACAGGACTGGCTCAAGTCCAACCTCGCCCGCGTGTCCGCGCTCATGCAGGGCCACCGCGACCTGGCCGTCGTCGCCGAACTCGTGATGGACGAACTCACCCCCCTGGTCGGCGCCCAGTACGGTGCCTTCTACCTCGCCGAGGACGGCGCGACCGGAACGGGGCTGCGCCTGATCGGCTCGTACGGGCTCGGCGCGGACGACGGCCACGCGACGCACATCCCGCCCGGGCGCACCCTGGTGGGCCAGGCCGCCCGCAGTCGGCGCACCATCGCCGTCGACGACGTCCCCACCGACTACGTGGTCTCCTCCGGACTCGGCCGCGCCGCGCCCACCGCGCTGATCGTGCTGCCGATCGTGGTCGAGGACCAGGTGCTCGGCGTCATCGAACTCGCGTCGATCACCGCGTTCACCCCCGCACATCGCGACTTCCTCGACCAGTTGATGGAAAACGTCGGCGTCAACGTCAACACCATCGTCGCCAACGCGCGCACCGACGAACTCCTCGCCGAATCCCAGCGCCTGGCCGGCGAATTGAGCGTGCGCTCCGAGGAACTGCAGCACCAGCAGGAGGAACTCCAGCACTCCAACGAGGAACTGGAGGAAAAGGCCGCGCTCCTCGCGACGCAGAACCGCGACATCGAGGCCAAGAACCTCCAGATCGAACAGGCCCGGCAGGAACTCGAGGACCGCGCCCGCCAGTTGACCCTCGCCTCGAAGTACAAGTCGGAGTTCCTGGCGAACATGAGCCACGAACTGCGCACACCCCTCAACAGCCTGCTCATCCTCGCCCAACTCCTCGCCCAGAACCCCACCCGCAACCTCAGCCCCAAACAGGTCGAATACGCCGGCATCATCCACTCCGCCGGTTCCGACCTGCTGCAACTGATCAACGACGTCCTCGATTTGTCCAAGGTCGAGGCCGGCAAGATGGACGTACACACCGAACGTGTGTCGCTGCGCCGACTCCTCGACTACGTCGAGGCGACGTTCCGGCCGATGACCACACAAAAGAGTCTGACCTTCGACATCACCATCGGCCCCGGCGTACCGGCCGACCTGCTCACCGACGACTCACGCCTGCGGCAGATCCTGCGCAACCTGCTGTCGAACGCGGTCAAGTTCACCGACCGCGGCCACATCGCGCTGCGCATCGAACCGGCCACCGAGCACGAGGTCCCCGCCGGCGTACCGCGCGGTGACGCCGTCGTGGCCTTCCGCGTGCGCGACACCGGGGTGGGCATCGCCGAGCACCAACTCGAGACGATCTTCGGCGCGTTCCAACAGGCCGACGGCACCACCAGCCGCAAATACGGCGGAACCGGCCTCGGACTGTCGATCAGCCGCGAGATCGCCAACCTGCTCGGCGGCGCCATCACCGCCGAGAGCACCCCCGGACAGGGCAGCGTCTTCACCCTGTACCTGCCCGCCGTACACACCGCCGCCGCCGCCGCCACCGCCGCCGTCGGCCCGGCGTTCGTCACACACCCCCCGGCCCTCGACGCCTCCGGTACCGACGCCGATCCGCAGCCGCGCTCCCTCGAACCCGCCGCGCCACCCGCCCGGCGGCGCGTACTCGTGCTGGAGGAACGCCCACAGGGTTTGTTGAGCCTGGTCACGCAAAGCGCCGTGGCCGACATCGCGACCGGCGGACACGACGGTGCCGGCGGGCCGGGCGTCGACGTCCTGACCGTCGTGGACGCCCAGGAAGCCGCCGCCACCCTCGCCGCCGCACCCTGTCACTGCGTCGTCCTGGACCTGGACATGCCCGACGGCCAGGCACTGACCCTCCTGGACGCCCTCGACGCCGACAGCGCCTCCGCGAACGTGCCCGTCCTGGCCCACAACACCCGTCGCCTGCCCCGGGAACAGACCCGCGCCCTCCAGACCCGCGCCGACACCAAACCCCTGGAACTGCTCGCGGGCCTGGACGAACTCCGCGAACGCATCACCCTGCACCTGTCCGCCGAACAGCCCGGTGACGTGCTGCCCCTGGTCCACGCCACCGAACGCACCCACCACGCGGCACCGACCCTCGACGCCGCCCTCGCCGACCGCACCGTCCTGATCGTCGACGACGACACCCGTAACCTGTACGCCCTCAGCAGCATCCTCGAACTCCACGCCGTCAACGTCCTCCACGCCGAGAACGGCCGCGAGGGCATCACCACCCTCGTCGAACACCCCGAGGTCGACCTGGTCCTGATGGACGTGATGATGCCCGAGATGGACGGCTACGCCGCCACCGCCGAAATCCGCCGCATGCCCCGCTACACCGACCTGCCGATCATCGCCGTCACCGCCAAGGCCATGCCGGGCGATCGCGACAAGAGCCTGGCCGCCGGGGCCAGCGACTACGTCACCAAACCCGTCGACACCGACCACCTGCTCGCAGTCCTCCGCCGCCACCTGCTCCCCTCCTGAGAGCACCCCGCCGGTCGACCCCGCCCGACGTCCTCGCCTTCGGGAGTGAACCCATCGTGAGCAACACCGCACCCCCACCCGAGACATCCCACCGGGAGGACGGCGACGCCCCGACGGGCCCGCACACCGTCACCGGGAACGAGATCGCCGCCGTACCACCGCGCGGCGAGAGCGCCCCGGACCACACGTCCGCCGTGGGCCGCCTCGCCGCGACCGTCGAACGCCTGCGCCACGAGATCCGCGCCGCACACGCCCAAGCGGACGGTCGCGCCCTGATCGAGACGGCCAAGGGCATCCTCATCGAACGCCTGCACTGCAGCCCCACCGAAGCCGCCCGACAACTCGCCACCCTGGCCGACCACGCGGGCGTGAGCGTGATGGAACTCGCCGCCGACATCCTCGACCGCACCGCCGCGGACCGCCTCACCGAAGCCGCCTGCGACTTCGTCACCGAAACCGCCGCCCCCGCCACACCCCCCGACGGCAAGACCGTGAGCATGCGCCTGCGTACCGCGGAAAGCGGCGCCTGTGCCGCCGACGACACCCAGGCCGTGGCCCGATCCCTGCTCGAACACGCCCTCGCGCCCCTGGGCGCCACCGCCGTCGCCGTATGGGCCATCGCCTCCGACGCCTCCCTCACCCTCGCGGGCAGCGCCGGATTCACCGACCACGAGGCCACCCGCTGGCGACACGTCCCACCCGGAGTGGCGACCTTCGCCCGCCAGGCGCTCGCCGATCTCGACTGGACCTGGACCTCCGACCTGTCCCGGTCCGGAACACCCTCCATCGGCCGACACGACCTCACCGGCGCCCGAGCCGCCGCCCCGGCGGGCACCGGCGGCCGGATCCACGGCATCCTGGAAATCTGCTGGCCGAATCCGCTGCCCGAACAACCCCCGCGCCTGCGCCGCCAGATCGAGGCACTGGCCGAACTGTGCGCGCACACCCTCGAAACCCACCCGGTCCCCGGCGACCCCACCGTCACACACCCCGCCACGATCGACCTCGTCGAGATCGCCGACTGCCTCCACGACCCCGCCCTGGTGCTCGTCCCGCACGTGGACGAGCACCGGCAACTCGTCGACTTCCGGGTGCACCACGTCAACGCGCGCTTCCTCGACCCCGCCGGACGCCCGGCCAATCTGATCCACGGCGCCCTGCTCCTGGAGGCCTACCCCCTCGCCGCGACCCCCGGCGGGCTGTACGACATCGTCGAGCGTGTCCACGCCACCGGCGAGTCCTACCGCGCCGAAAGCGTCACGCTCACCGCCCTCGTCGACGACGTCCGCCTCGACGCGATCGCCGACGTCGCCGTCAGCCGCCACGCCAACGCCATCCTGCTCGTCTGGCGCATCGAACACGAGGCGGCCCGCCTGGCCCGGCTGCTCCAACACGCCCAACGACTGGGCCGCATCGGCGGCTTCGAGGAAGACCTCGCCACCGGCGCCGTCACCTGGAACGACTCCCTGTTCGCGCTGCACGGCCTACCGACCACCGCCCTCCCCGTGGCTCTGGCCGACCTGCCGAACCACGCACACCCCGACGACACCGCCGCGCTCGCCCGATTCCTGCACACCCTGGTCCACCGCCGCCGCCACGCCACCGTGTCCTTCCGCCTGGAACGCACCGACGGTGTCACCCGACGCATCCGGATCGTCGCCGAACCGGTCCTGGACTCCGACGACCGCCTGCTGGCCATCCGCGGCGCCTACCAGGACGTCTCCGCCCAACACTGGACCGAGGTCGCCCTCGCCGCGACCCGCGACCGCCTTGCGCACAGCGAACAACAGGTGGGCGAACAAAACCGCCTCGCCCGGCAGCTTCAGCACGCGATCATGCCGTCCACCCCCACCCCGCTGAACGTCGAAGGACTCCAGGTGGCCGTGCGCTACCGCCCCGCCGAATCCGACACCGCCGTCGGCGGCGACTGGTACGACGCCCTCGTCCTGCCGTCCAAGAAGATCCTGCTGTGTGTCGGCGACGTCGCCGGACACGGCATCCACGCCGCGACCAGCATGATCGTGCTGCGCAACGCGCTACGCGGCCTGGCCATCACCGGCGCCGGCCCCGCGCAGCTGCTCACCTGGCTCAACACCGTGACGCACCATCTGACCGACCAGGTCACCGCCACCGTCGTGTGCGCCCTGTACGACCCGAGCACGCGCACGATGCGGTGGGCCCGTGCCGGCCACCTGCCCCCGGTGTGGATCCGCGACGACACGACGCAACGCCTGTCCCTGCTCGACGGCCCCCTCCTCGGTGCCTTCGCCGAGGCCGGCTACGCCGAGGAAGAGATCCACCTCGCCCTGGGCGACACACTGCTGCTCTACACCGACGGCCTGATCGAACGCCGCGACCACTGCCTCGAAAGCTCCCTCGACCAACTCCTGGCCGCCGCACGCGCCGTCACCGCCACCCTGGACGAACGCCTCGACCGACTCCTCACCCACAGCCGGGCGGACACCGACGACGACACGTGCGTGGTGGGCATCCAGATCACCTGACCCGACGCGTGGGCCGGGGCGGTCGTGTGGAGGTGCGAATGACTCCCGCATTCTTCACGGCCGTCCCGGCTTGTTTCACTCCTACCCGGAGAGTTGGTTTTCATTTCGGGGTGCGGTGGTGTTTTCAGGTTTTCCGACGGGCGAGTGCCGCCTCGGACGCATAGGGAAAAGGGTGGGGTGTGGGTCGACCCCGATTTATCGGGTCGACCCACACCCCACCCTGTCGATGACACGGTGGGAACCATGTCGTTGCCGGGGTCTACCAGCGGTACCACCGGCCGCGCCGGCCGCCGGTGCCCGCGGAGCGGAATATGAAGCCCAGGGCCCACACGACCAGGACGATCACGGCTATCCACCACAGGGCCTGGAGAGCGAAGCCGGCGCCGAAAAGGATCAGGGCGAGAAGCAGGACGACCAAAAGGGGAATCATTGTTTTACCTCCGCCCCACGTCTGCCCCACCCTGGAGGGCGCATTCCCCGGAATAGGCGCGTTTCGCGGGGTCTTTCCCGGAAAGGATCCGCCGTTCGCTCCGTCTCGTCGGCCCGGCGGGCGGGCGGGTGTCGCGCGGCGTCAGGTGCGGATGTCGACATGGATGCTCTTGCCGTGCGGGTGGTATTCGACGGTCCACCCGGGGGCGAGGGTGTCGAGGACACGCAACCCGTGCCCGCCGTCGGGGCCGGGGGTGCGGCGGACGGGCGGGTTCGAGGATGTGTCGGTGACGGTCAGGCGTACGCCGTGAGGGATGGGCGTCAGGGTGAGCACGGCGCCGGCGTCGGTGTGGCGCAGCGCGTTGCCGACGAGTTCGGAGGTCACCCACATGGCGGTGTGGATACGTTCATGGGCCCAGCCCCAGTCGGTGAGGGAGTCACGGACCGCGTGACGGACCAGGCGTAAGGCGCCCGGTTCGGGCGGCACGTTCCAACGGATCGTCTCGCGAAGGCGGGGTGATGCGGGTGGTTCGTCGACCATGTCGATCTCCGGCGGTGGCCTCGGCGTCGAGGGACGGAGCATCCCTGCCCACAATCGACGATCCCAACTGCCCGGGACGGACGGCCTTCATCCCCCTTCGCCGGCCGCCGTGTCACCGGGCCCCTTCGGGGTTCGTCGCCGCGGTCACGGCAGGGAGGCGCCCTCGTATGCGCACAGCACCGCGCGTACCGACCGCCTCGCGGCGCATCCGCCACGATGCCCGCGCAGCAGGTTCCACGCGAAGCAGACCACCATCGCGCCCGCGATGACGCCCAGGATCGCGACGGCCATCATCGGACTGTAGGCGACGGAGGTCATCGCGCATGCGATGGCGATCGTCACGAGACCCCACCCGCCGGCCCGCAACACCGCCCACCACCCGACGCTTCCGGGATGCCGGCCCCGCCGCTCCTCGGCGAAGACGTGCCGCCCGGTGGCGCACAGCGTGTTGTCGACCCTGTCCAACTGCGTCATGGCCGCTCCCCCTCGCGAGTGCCCGCTGGTACGACCGAGTATCGGCGTGCCCTCCGCCCCGGGACGCACCGCCACAATCCTGTTACGCGCTGTCACACGATCGTGACGAGCGCACCGGACGGTACCTGGCAGGATGCCGGGCATGACGGGAGCCGAGGAGCCGGAAGAAGTTCGTCGGGCACGGTCGTTCGGGGCCGCGGCGGACGCCTACGAGCGTGGCCGCCCGCCCTACCCGCCGGAGGCGGTGGCCTGGCGGGTGCCCCGGGACGCGCGAACCGTGGTCGACGTCGGCGCGGGTACGGGCAAGCCGACCCGGGCGCTGCGGGCCGCGGGCCGGGAGGTCGTCGCGGTGGAGCCCTCGGCCGGGATGCGCGAGCAGTTCTCGCACGTGCTTCCCGACGTGCGGGTCCTGGACGGGACCGGGGAGTCGATCCCGCTTCCGGATTCGAGCGTGGACGTTGGACGAGCGACCGCCGTCAGTGCTCGCCGCTCCTGGTGAGGGGGAGGCCGGCGAGGATGCGTTCGCGGAGGACGGCGCCGCGGACGCCGATGTCGGTGAAGTCGTCGGGCTCCGGTGTACCGGTGACGAGTAGTTCGGGGACCAGGAGGTCGGCGAGCGGGGCGTCGGGGGTCGGGTCGACGAGGCCGCCGATGTCCTCGGCAGCGAGGTCCAGGTAGGCGGGGGCGAGGGTCCGGCCGTACAGGGTGCCGCCGATCAGGTCGGGGCAGAACTCGTTGCGGAAGATCGACACGGTCGCGCGTACGTCGCCGTGGATCATCACGAGTTTGTCGGTCATGTCGCCGGTGACGGAGTCGGCGGTCACGTCGCCGAGGACGATCAGTTTCGTGTCGCCCGCCAGGTAGATGTCCCGTGCCCGCAGATTCCCCAGGACGATCAGGGCGGCGTTGCCGGCATCGATGTCGACTATGGCGCCGTCGACGGTCAAGTCGCCGTCGATGATGTATCCGGTCGCCGCCTCGGGCGCACCCTGTGCCCACGGCGTGCGCTCATGCTCGTCCAGGGGAAGTTCCCCGGTCACCGTGGCGGGGCCCGAGACGAGGATGTACTCCTCCTCGTACAGGTTCTCGTACGTGCTCTCCGGCAGCCCTCGGCGCTCGAACAGGGCCACGGCGTCGTCCCAAGGCAGGTATTCGCATCGCATGCGCCGAACCGTAGTACGGGGTTCCGACAGCCGCGCGCGGGCGCTCACCGTGTGACGAGTGCCCCCGCGCGGCCGTCGCCTCGTCAGCCGGTCGCGCGTACCGCTTCGCGGATCAGGTCGGCGACCTCCTTGGGGCGGGACACGGCCACGGCGTGCGAGGCGCCCTCGATCTCGACGATCGTCGCCCCGGCCCGCTGGGCTCCGAAGCGCTCGACCTCGGGGTTGATCGCCCGGTCCGCGCCGGCCACGAGCGCCCAGGAAGGCTTGGTCTTCCACGCGGCGGCCGAGGCCGTCTCCGTGAAGGCCGAGGTGGCCAGCGGACGCTGCGCCACGGCGAGGACCCCGGTGGCGGCGGCCGGGACGTCGGCGGCGAAGATGTCCGGGAACGCCTCGGCCTTGATGGTGACTTCGACGGCAGGCTCCGCCCCGTCCGTGGGGTACGTCGCCTCCTCGAGGTTGTCGACGAGCGGCGACAGGGGGAAGCGGCCCTGCAACTCGCCCAGGCTCTCGTCCTCTTCGGTGACGTAGGCCGCCACGTACACCAGCCCGACGACGTTGTCCGCAACGCCTGCCACGGAGATGATCGCACCGCCGTAGGAGTGGCCGACGAGCACCACCGGACCGTCGATCCGAGCAACCACCGACGCGATGTACGCGGCGTCGGACGCCAGGCCGCGCAGCGGGTTCGGCGGCGCGAGCACGGGGATGCCGTGGTTCTGCAGTTCCGCGATGACTCCGGTCCAACTGGCGGCGTCCGCGAAGGCCCCGTGCACGAGCACGGCTGTGGGGGTGGGATTCGTGGTCATGTTCGGGTTGTTCTCCCTGTTGTCGGGGGTCGGCGGAGGTTGTCGGCGGTCGACGTCGAGCGCGGTGTCAGCCGCTGTGCAGCGCGGTGAGCAGCGTGCCGGCGGCCAGCGTGATGGCGGCCTGGGCGGCGTGCGTCTCGCGGAGGGCGTTGAGCATCACGAAGTCGTGGATGATGCCCTGGAAGCGGACGGCGGTGACGGGGACGCCGGCTTCGCGCAGCTTGTTGGCGTACGCCTCGCCCTCGTCGCGCAGCACGTCGGCCTCGCCGGTGATGACCAGGGCCGGCGGCAGGCCGGAGAGCTGGTCGACGCCGGCCCGCAGCGGGGAGGCGGTGATCTGCGCGCGCTGCGCGGGATCGGTCGTGTACTGGTCCCAGAACCACTGCATGCCGTCGCGGCGCAGGAAGTAGCCCTCGGCGAACTGGTGGTACGACGCGGTGTCGAAGTTCGCGTCGGTGACCGGGTAGAACAGCACCTGCTGCACGAGCGGGACGTCGCCGCGTTCCTTGGCCATCAGGGTCAGCGCGGCGGTCATGTTGCCGCCGACGGAGTCGCCGGCGACGGCCAGCCGCGAGCCGTCCAGGTTCTTGGCCGCACCCTGCCGCACGATCCACTGCGCGACCGCGTAGTTCTGCTCGATGGCGACCGGGTAGCGGGCCTCGGGGGAGAGGTCGTATTCGGGGAAGACCACGGCGGCGTTCGCGCCGACGGCGAGTTCGCGTACGAGGCGGTCGTGGGTGTGGGCGTTGCCGAACACCCAGCCCGCGCCGTGGATGTAGAGGATCACCGGCAGGATCCCCCGCACGTCGGCGGGGCGCACGATGCGGGCGCGGACGCTGCCCGTCGGGCCGCCGGAGACGGTGATCCATTCCTCGTCGATCCGCGGCTTGTCGATCTCGCCGGACTGCACCTCGTCGACGGTCTTGCGCCCCTCGGCGGGCGGCAGGTCGAACAGGTAGGGCGGATTGGCGGTCGCTTCGGCGAACGCGGCGGCCGCCGGCTCCAGCACCGGCCGCACCGGCTCCACAACGTCGGACATGCGAATCTCCTGAGTTCCATGTGAGGTTCCGACCCCTCCGGACCAGACACGGAGATCTGCGGGGCCGTCGATCCTCACGCTAGAACCGCGAAGTCGCCGGAGATTGACCGTCCGTGCACCGGGTTTGACCTCACAACGCACGCAAACGGCGGGCGGCGGTGCGCCGGTGGTTCAGGAGTCGCTTCCCAGGGCCCGGCCGATGGCCGCCCGGGAGGTGATCCCGAGCTTGGGGAAGATCCGGTACAGGTGAGCCGAGACCGTGCGCGGCGAGAGTTGCAGCCGCTGTCCGATGTCCTTGTTGGACAGTCCTTGCGCGGCGAGTCGTGCGATGCGCAGTTCCTGCGCGCTCAGTGGGGAGTTCGAGCCCCGGACCGCGCCGACCGGGTCGCCGGCGGCGCGCAGTTCCTGTTCGGCCAGTGCCCGCCATGAGTCGGCGCGGAGCCGACGGAACGTGTGATGGGCCTCGCGCAGCACGTCCCGGGCCTCGGCGCGATGCCGACGACGCAGCCACGAGCCGTGCGCGAGGCGCAGACGCGCCATGTCGAATACCCACTGCGCGGCGCCGGGCACCGCATACGCGTCCCGAAAGCGCGCGTCCGCGACCTGGTCCGGCGCGGTCGACGCGGCGGCCGCGGCGAGCAGGAACGCGTGGTGGTCGGAGATCCTCTCCATCCGGGCGGCTTCGCCGGCCGCCACGTGCGCACGCGCCTCCGCGAGCCGGCCGGTGCGTACCGCCGCCTCGACGAAGTCGAAGAAGACGAGATGGAACCACGGCATGCCGCGCGGCAGCACGCCCGGCTCGGTGAGTTCGGTCAGATGCGCATACGCCTCCTCGTACCGGCCGTGACCCAACGCGGCCAGGCCGCGGAGACGGGTGAGGTTGTCCAGGACGAAGCGCATCCGCGCGGTCGCCGCGACGGGCCGGATCCACCGGTCGACCTCGCGCAGCTCCGCCTCGGCGCCGCGACCCGCGAGGAAATGCGCGTAGTAGAAGCGGAACAACAACGCGTTGTTGCGATAGCCGATGTCGTCGGCGGCCTCCGCCTCCCGCAGGCACAGTTCGGCCGTGTCCCAGTTTCCGCGCAGGAAGTCCTGATAGCGCTCGGCCTTCGCGAGCGAGCCCTGGGTGGCGTAGCCGTGCCGGCCGGTGAACCGACGCCGCAGGTCCGCGTCGGCGGCGTCGACCGCCGACGCCGTCCACAGCGCGAGCCAGCCGTCCCCCGCGGCCTGCTCGTCGCTCATGTCCGTCAGCAGCTCCCGCAGTTCCTCGGCCACGCCGTGCGCGGTACGGGGCGGGTCCACCCACGCGCGGTAGCACAGCCGACCGAGGGGCGACGCCATCGCGAGCCGGCGGTCGAGGGCGTCCCAGCCCCGCGGGTCGTTCGTGAGGGACGTGGCGAGCAGCAGCTTGAAATACACCTGCTCGGCCAGGCCCCCGAACGAGTCCGCGCCCGGTTGCGCCAACGCCCGCAGGACCTCGGGCAGCAGCGTGAACGACGATTCGAAGTCGATGCGGTGACTTTGATCGACGTACACCACCGCGTAGCCGAACAGCGGGGCGATGTCGGCGGGGACCGGTCCCTGCTTCAGCTCGCCGACGAGCTGCGCCGTGTGGCACAGTCGGCCTCCGCGCGCGGCCATGACGGCGGCCCACGTCAACCGTCGGGCCCGCCGGTCGGGAGCCGGGCTCAGCGCGGCGGCGCGGTCCAGGAGCAGCGCGCCTTCGGCGTCTCCGCCTCGGCGTGCGAGCCGGTGACCGGCGTGTTCGAGGCGCGCGGCCAGGTCCTCGTCGGGGAGAAGGGCCGCGGCGGCCTCGTGCACCAGGCGCCGCGGATCGTCGGGCAGCAGCGTTTCGGCGATCGTCCGGTGTGCCGCCCGCAGGTCGTGGCCCGGGGCGGCGGCGATCACCGCGCTGCGCACCAGCGGGTGGCGGAAGACCAGCGCCTTCGACGCGTCGAGTCGGGCCAGGCCGCTCGCCTCGATGTGCGCGAGCGTGCGTTCCGCGTCGTCGCCCGATACGGCGCGCAGCCATGCGCCGGTATTGCCTGCCGCGGTGCCGCCGCACAGCGCGCTGAGCAGCAGGACACGCAGGGCGTCGGGCGGCAGCGAGTCGATCCGGCCGGCGAACAGGCGTTCCAGACGTCGGCCCAGGGGCAACATCTCGGGCATCGGAAGGAGCCCCTTGACGTGGCCCTCCGCGAGCTGGAGCGGCAGTTCGACCACGGCGAGCGGGTTGCCGTCGGCGGCGTCCAGCACCCGGTTCGCGGCCGTGGCGACCATGGCCGGGTAGCGTCGCCGCAACAGCTCTCCCGCGTCCGCGTGGGCCAGCGCGCCCACCTCGATGGGGTCGGCCGGCCAACCGTCGTGCGCGTCGGCGTCCGCGTCCGCCTCGGGACGCACGGCGCCCACGATGAGCACCGGCAGGTCGGTGACGCGCCGACGCAGGAACGCGAACACCGTCGCGCTGGACGCGTCCACCCACTGCAGGTCGTCGAGCAGGAGGACGAGCGGGCCCGAACGAGCGGCGTCGGCGAGCATCCGCAGGGCCGCCGCGCCCACCGCGAAACCGCCGGGCGGCATGCCTTCGCGCAGTCCCAGCGCCCGGTACAGGGCTTCGGCGTGCTCCGGTACGTCGTCGCCGCCGTCGAGGAGAGGCCACAGGACCTGGTGCAGTGCCCCGAAGGCCAGTCCCTGTTCCGCCTCGGAACCGACGGCACGCAACACGGTGAAGCCGATCTGCCGGGCCTGGGTCTCCGCCCACGCGAGCAGGGCGGTCTTGCCGATGCCGGCGTCTCCGCGCAGCAGGACCCCGGTGCCTCTCCGATCGACCCTGACCTCGTGCAGACTCCGGGCGAGCAGCGCCTTCTCGCGCTCGCGACCCACGAGGTCGTGGGCGCTTCGCTCCCGGCCGTCCACTGCCCGTCTCCCTTGTCATGGTTTCGCGCCCTCGGGCGGCCGGGACGGTGGTGTGCGCCGAAGGCCGGCGGACTCGGACGATCCCCGAACCCCAACCGCTCCGTCGCCGGTCCACTGTAGTACCCCGCCTCATGGGAGTAGCCCGCCGCACCGGATCGGCTCGACCCGACCTCCAGAACGTACGCCTCCCGTCCGCGTCGCGGAGCTACCCCGTCGCGAGCGGCCGGGCGCGGCGCGTCCCGAACGGCGTGCCGTGCACGGCCGCGAACGCCTCCGTGAAGTGCGCGGTGTCGGCGAACCCCCAGCGACGGGCCACCTCGGTGAGTCGCGGGTGCACGGGGGCGCGCCGGTCGAGGTCACGGACGCACGCGTCGACACGCCGCTGCTCGATGATCCGGCCGAGCGCGGCCCCCTCCCCGTCGAAGAGTCGGTGGAGATGGTCCACCGTGATGCGCTGCTGTGCCGCGATGGCCTCTGGGGACAGTCCGGGGTCGCCGAGGTGGGTGTCGATGTAGCCGAGGACCTGGTCGACGAGGTGTACCCGCGGGAGCGCGCCATCGGTTCGTGCGCCGACGGCCCGGCGCTCCTCTTCGAGGACGGTCGCCAGCAGCTCCGCCGTGTGGCCGGCGAGACGCTCGCCGATCCCGGCGGAGACCTGCACGCAGACGTCGGCGAGTCGTGCGACGAAGTCGACGAAGATCCCGCCGACACCGGATCCGGGCGCGATCACCCGACCCGTCGCGTCTTCCAACGCTCCGCCGAGCCGGGCGACGATGTCGTGTGGCAACCGCACGAGGTTCATCGTGAAGTCGTCGAACTGGCGGACGGCGAAGGGACGGCGCATGTCGATGATGGCGGCCTGACCGCCCCTGAGTACGGTGTCGCGGCCGTCCTGCGCGATGGACGCGACGCCCTGACGCTGGAGGACGACGGTCACCGCGCCCAGTGGGTGACGGTCCGTCATCCGGGCGCTGCGGCCGAACCCCAGGCCGCTCGACGCGACGGTGAGGACGCGTGCGTATCCGATCCGGGTGCCGGTGAATACGGCTCCGACCCGACGCCCGCGCGGAACCGTGACCCCGACCGGCCCGAGGGATCGGCGAAACGCGGCTTCGAGGTGCTCACGCGCGTCGCGTTCGTCGTCGAACGTGGTTTCCAGCAGGATGTCCACACCGCCTCCTCACCAGGCCGCGATCATTCGGGGTGCGCCCGTCGCGTACGCACGGACGCGTTGGATCTGGGGCATCAGGTTACGGTCGTGCCTGCCGCGGGCCGGCGGCCGAGGTGGCATCTCGCCGACCGGGGCCCGTGCTCGTGCCCGTGCCCGTCGTCAGGACTGTTGACGGGTGGGGACCGCCGGGTGCGGCCCCTGACCCCGGTCGCGCCACTTTGTCGGAGAAACGCCGTACGTCGCGCGGAAGGCCCGGCTGAAGTGGGCCGGGCTGACGAAGCCCCAGCGTTGCGCGACCGCCGCCACGGTGGGGCTGGTGCGTCCGCGCCTGGCGAGTTCGCGAGCGCACTCCTCGAGACGGCGGCGCTGGATCAGCCTGCCCACGGTGGTGTCCTCGGACTCGAACACCCGGTGCAGGTAGCGCGGCGAGATGCGCTGCGATCGTGCGACGCGCTCCGGCGTGAGGTCGGGATCGCCGAGGTTCGCGTCGATGTACTCCCGTATACGAAGCGTGAGTTCGTCCGACACCGAGGTCGGCGCCGGCGTCGCCGACGGGGCGAGCTCGGTGATCAGGCTCGCCAGCAGTTCCGTGACATTGCCCGCCACTCTTTCGCCCACCGCCGGTGCGAAGGGATCCGGCGAACACGCCAGCGAGGTCAACACGGCTTTGACCACGGCGGAGACCCCGGTGCCCGGGACGATGGCCTGCGCGGTGACGGCACGCAGGTCACGGTCGGCGATGGCCACGGCCCGGCGGGGCACACGGAACGCGTGCACGCGCACGTGGCTCTCGGGTTCGAGGGTGAACGTCCTGTCCGAGTCGACGACGAAGAGTTCGCCCGGGCGCACGAGCGATCCGTGCCCGTCCTGGGCCACCCGGGAGGTGCCGAGATCCTGGAGCCCGACGCCGAGGTACGGGTCGGCCCGGTCCGCGAAGCGCGTGTGAACCGTGTGCGGCGCGCCCGGGTCCGCCTCGATCGTCGCGACCCGGAGGTAGCCGAGCCGGTTCGTGCGGACCACACGTGGCAACGACGCCTGATCGGTGATGCTCACCTGTCGCTCCCTACCTCAGCCCTCGTGTCCCGTGGCGCGCGACTCGCGCCAGTCCCGGGGGGAGACACCGAAGGCGGCGCGAAAGGCCCGGCTGAAATGCGCCGGGTTGGCGAAACCCCAGCGCTGGGCAACGGTGGCGACCTTCACGGTGTCCCGGCCGGTACGCCCGAGTTCCCGACGGCACTCGTACAGGCGACGCCGTTGGATCCAGCGGGCGAGGGTGACGCCTTCCCCCTCGAAGAGCTTGTGCAGATAGCGGACGGATACGTAGTGCGCCGCCGCGATGCGCTCGGGGCTCAGCCCCGGGTCGCCGAGGTGGCAGTTGACGTACCAGCGGATGTCGGCCATCAGTTCGTCGGCACGAGCCGGCTGCGGACTCTCGGCGAGTTCCGCGATCAGCGTCGAGACGAGGTCCGCCACGTGATGGCTCATCCGGTCGAGCGGTACGTGGTCGGACCCCGAGGTTCGGCACAGGGACACCACGGCCGACGAAACGAGGGCGGCGGTGCCGCGCTCGGCGTCGAGGACACGGCCGGTCGCTCGCCGAATGGCCGGGTCCGGTTCGGTCAGCAGTCCCCGGGCGAACGCCACGAGTGCCGGTTCGCAGGCTCCGACGGAGGTGAACGTCGACGGGCGCCGGCCGTCGACGACGAGGAGGGTGCCCGTCGAGAGAACGTCGTCGCCGTCGTCGGTGGTCACGGCGATCGATCCGGAGATGGGGACTACGACCACGATCGTGTCCGTGTCCGCCTCACCCCCGAGGCCGGGGAGCCCGTCCCCGGCCAGGAGGCATACCGTGCGGGCCCGCAGTCCGGAGCGGTTGGCCGACGGGTGGCCGGACGTCGCCTCGGCCCGCGAGGGTTCCGTCACCGTCACAGGCCGCATCGTCACTCCGCCCAAGTCGCCGTCGTACGGCGCTGGACCGGCCGCTCGACGATCGTGCCGCGGCGTCCATGGGTGACGTTAGGTCAACTGACTCACGGGTGAATACAGCTAGCGCCAGGTGTGCAAGGCGACGTGCAGCGTGTCGACGACCTGGATGCGTGCCGCCCGGGAGGCGTGGCTGTCACGCAGCGCGTCGAGGGCGACGAACGCGTGAATCGTCCCGTGGTAGCGCAGCGAGACGACGGGGACACCGGCGGTGCGCAGCCTGGCGGCGTACGCTTCCCCCTCGTCGCGCAGGACGTCGGCCTCCGCGACGAGGATCAGTGCGGGAGGCAGGCCCGCCAGTTCGTCGACACCGGCGCGCAGCGGCGACCCGGTGCTCTCGTCGCGGAGCCCGGGATCGGGGACGTAGCCGTCCACGAACTCGGCATACCAGGACGTCGAGGCCGAGGCATCGGTGGTCGGGCAGATCAGCACCTGCTGAAGCAGCGGCGGACCGCCGTGGCGCCTGGTGGCCAGGGTCAGGCCGGCCACCAGGTTCGCCCCGGTGGACACGCCGACGGCGGCGACGCGACGCGGGTCGAGTCCCACGTCCGCGCCGTGTTCGAAGAGCCACGCGACAATCGTGTGGAGACGCTCCACCGTGGCGGGATGGCGCTCGCCGTGGGGGTGCGGCGGGTCGAGGACGACGACCGCGGCATCCGCGCCGAGCACGAGGTCGCGCTCGAACGCCTGCTGCGGGGGAGCGCCGGTCCGCGTCCGGGACGGGCCGGGCACATACAGGATCACCGGCAGCGGCTCGTCGGCGTCGACGGGGCGCAGGACGCGGACGACCTGACGATCGTCGTGCGCGACGGGCACCGTCAGCCTCGCCTCCTCGACGTCGGGGTCCGCGGCGTGGGTGCCGGACGTGATGTCGGACGTGATGCCGGACGTGATGCCGGACGTCTCCGGGTGCCGTCCCGGGAGGCGATCGTGGGGCCGCACGGTCGAGCGCCCTCCGTCCGCCCCGGTCGAGGCCACGCGCCGGTGCTCGTCCACGAACGCGCGCACCAAGGGTTCGAGCACGACCGGTTCCCGTCCGGGTTGGCGTTCGTGGTCCACGGAGACTCCTGCTTCGGCATGCCCTCGGCCTCTCGACCGACGGGCGCGGCTTCCGATCCCCACCTTACGGAGCGGACCCGATGCGGGGGCCGCCCCTCCGGGGGAACACGTGCCGCTCCGTGCACAGATTCCTCCACCGACCCCAGGCCGCCCCCGACGAGCGCCGCCCGCAACCCACGGTGGGCCGCGACCGGCGCCCGGGGCGCGGGACGGTTACCCGCCCATGCACGCCTTCCACTGACCGCGGGCGAAGGCCTCGCCGCCGGACCAGTAGTTGTTGTTCCAGTCGATGGTGCACCGCTCCAGCTTGGAGTGCGCGTAGGGCGGGTTCGCGTGTGCCGCGGAACCGGCGGTCAGTACGAGCACCGGGGCCAGGACGGCCGCGCCCGCGATGGCAGTGGCGATGCGACGGATCTTCATGGGATCAACTCGCTTTTCCGGTAGGAGAATCGGTGCCGTGGTGCGGCTACGGTCGGACCGGGGTGAGCACGCTCGGGTCGATGATGATCGGTTTGTCGGGACGGAGATCGCCGGGACGGACGAGGTACGTCTGGCGCTTGGCATCGCAGGCCGTGTAGCTCCGCTCGGCGTGCAGCATCGAGTCGATGTGGCTGTGGCCGGTGGTGATCCAGGAGTAGTAGGCGGTGGTGTACACGACATCGCACCGGTAGGCGGCGGCGACGTTGGGGTCGGTGCCGGCCGGAGCCTCGACGGCGGCGGAGGCCGACGCGGCGCCCACGCCCAGCGTGCCTAGGGAGAGTGCGCCGATCGCGACCATGCGAACCAGCCTGGCGCGCCCCCTGGTTTCGGGCGCCGGGTCGGCTCGTTCGCGGAGAATCGTTACGCTGCGTCTGATCTGCATGTTCGTCCCATCTCGTGCGGAGTGCGAGTGGCGCCGCGTCCCGACGGATCGGGACGTGCTTGGACGGCGCGATCCACCGGACCGGTACGGGTGGCCGACCACCGACTGCACCTGATTCGGAACGCGCTGTCGTTATCCTCGCCGTTGCGCTCGAGCAACGAAATCCCACGGATCTGGGAGGTTTCCGGGACTCGACACCAAGTGACGGCCGATTCGCGCCGGTTGCCCCGGGGACCGGCCCGGCGTCTGCGTGTTGTGTTCGCGCCGTGGCGCTGGTGGGCTCGGGTTCGTCGTCCCCGAGATCCTCCGGCGGCTCTTCACCCGGCCGGGGGTGTGCGGGCCAGGACGACGATGTCGTCCTCGTGCAGGCCGGCTGCGACCAGTGTTCCGTCGTGTTCGGCGACGCCGGTCACGAAGGCGTACGAACCGTCGTCCGTGCGCAGGTCGTGGACGAGGCCGCCGTCGAGGTCGAACGCCATTACCCAGGCGATGGGGGCGGCCTCGGGGCGGAACGCCTCGGGGAGGTTCCACACCAGCAGCCGCAGGAAGCCCGGCAGCGGCAACAGCCGGTCCAGCAGCGCGTTTCGGGGTGCCACGATCGATACCCACACCAACCCGTCCCGGCCCAGGCTCATGTTGTCGGGCAGGCCCGGGAGGTTGTCGACGAAGGGCTCCATGCCGCCGGCGTGCGGGCCGGTGAGTCGGTAGCGGCCCACCCGGTACCCGCTGGTCTCGGCCACGAGCAGGTGGGAGGCATCCGGCGCGAGGACGAGGCCGTTGGCGAACTTGAGGTCGTTACGGAGCACGGTGACGGTGCCGTCGCGGTCGCGGCGGACGAGCAGGCCGGTACAGGAGTGCTCCAGGAAGTCGCCGAGGTGGTGTTCCAGGTCCCAGCGGCGTGTGGACACCGTGAACCAGACGGTCCCGTCCGGGCCTTCCACCACGTTGCTCGCGAAGGTGAGCGGCCGGCCCTCGACCGTGTCGACGAGTACTTCGACCGATCCGTCGGCGGACATGCGCAGCAGCCCCCGATCGTGGTCGCACACCAGGACGCCGCCGTCGGCGGAGGGTTCGAGCCCCAGCGGACGGCCTCCGGTGTTCCCGAGCACCGTGCGGGCGCCGGTGGCCGGGTCGATACGCACGACGGTGCCGTCGTCGAGGCCGGCGAGCAATCGGCCCCGCTCGTCGAAGATCACGTCCTCGGGCCCGCGACCGCCGGTCGCGATGCGGCGGTCGACGACGAACCGGCCGGTGACGTGCGTGCGTCCCCCATCGGCGGGGGCCGGGGGAGGAGTCCAGCGGCGGGGCGAGATGAGGCGGCGGGTCGCGGTCATGGTGGGCTCCGTGGCGGGGGGTCGGCGATGCTCGGGGCGGGGCGGGGCGGTGGGTGACGGACTTGTCGTGGGGGGTGGATAACCTGCGGGAATGAGTGATGTGACGTGGGATGCCCTGGCCGCGACACCCCTCCCCGAAGTGCGGCGCCGCGCGGCCGTCATGGACGACCTCGCCGGTGTCGCACCGGTGGCGGTGACCGGCGCACGGCGCCTGGCCTGGAACGACGGCGGCGGACAGTCCGCGGTCTGGTACTTCGCCGAGGACGGCCGTGTGCTGCTGTTGACGTTCGATCACGAGTCGGCGTTGAACCTGTACGCAGAGGAGGACTTCGCGCTTCAGGAGTCCTTCTACCGGGGCGTCCCCGAATCCCTCGTCGCCCTGGTCCGCGACCGTCCCGAGAACTACGAGTCGCTGAACCTCACGGAGTCCGCGACCGGCCGGACGATTCACTACGCCGGCGGTGTGTTCTGGTACGACGGCACGCGCCGGCACGATCGACTCCTTCGTCGAGACCTGACTCTTCGACGCCGAAACCAGGCACGCCGCCGCCGCGAAGGCGATCGGCGGCGGATCGACGATCGCGCCCTCGCCGGGCAAGAAGATCTTCGCCCACCCACCGCGAAAACAGCGACACCCTGCACACCTACGCGGCGCTGACGAGGCCCCAGGACCGGTTTGCCACCACCGACTTCACCGACGCCGCAGCGGCCACCGCGCGAATCGCGCGAAAGTTCGACGCCCGGCAGCCCGCACCGAAACCCGGGTCAGGGCAGCCCTGCGTAGCGCGACGTCGGGCGTGGCGGCGAAGCGGCGCCGGTCGGGCCAGGGGGCCGCACGGGAACCCGGACGTCCCGGTCGGGGATCGGCGACGGGGTTCGTCTTCGGCCGCCGTCGGGGTCGGTGGGGGTCAGGATGGGGGGACCGGGTGGAGGCGGTGGGTGGTCTTGTGGGTGATGATTCGGCCGGCGGTGGGTGGGGCGAAGTGGGTGCCCAGTAGGAGGGTTTCGGTGTCGGCGAGGCGGGCGAGCAGGGCGCGGCGGGTGGCCTCGGATTGCCGGGGGTCGATGTCGACGCAGGCGCCGATGGCCGGGTGGGCGAGTTGGATCGGGTGGTGTACGCAGTCGCCGGTGATCAGCGCCGTCTCACCCCGGCTGGTCACTTCGACGGCGACATGACCGGGGGTGTGGCCGGGCGTCGGGAGCAGGCGCAGGCCCGGGGCGATCCGCGTGCCCTCGGCGGGGACGTCGACCAGGTGGAGCAGGCCGGCCTGTTCCACCGGGATCACCGAGTCGCGGAACATCTGGCGGCGGGCCTCCTCCATGTCGTACCCGGCCCAGAACTCCCGTTCGGCGCGGGCGGTGACGTAGCGGGCCGAGGGGAAGGTGGGTACCCACGCGCCGTCCACCTCCCGGGTGTTCCAGCCGACGTGGTCGGCGTGCAGGTGGGTGAGGACCACCAGGTCGACGGAGTCCGGCGGGAAGCCGGCCGCGGCGAGGCGCTCCGGGTAGTCGGTGTGCAGGTCGTGCCAGGCCGGGTTGGCCCGTTCCTTGCCGTTGCCGATGCCGGTGTCGACGAGTACGCGCAGCCCGTCCACGACGAACGCGAAGCTGTGGCTGTCGATGTGGAGGATGCCGTCGCCGCCGGCGAAGTCGGGGCGCAGCCAGTCCTGTTCGGCCACCACCTCGGGGGTGGCGTCGGGCAGCAGCCATGGCCCGGTCGCCGGCGGCAGTGCGATCTCGTCGATGCGGCGGACGGTGACGTCGCCGATGGTCCAGGAAGGGATGCCGGTGGCGGAGGGGGTCTGCATGATCGATCGTCTCCTTTGTTCTTCAGTGGAGGTGGCCGGTCGCGGGGTGGGCCTCGGCCGTTCTGCGCCGTGACGCGGTGAGTGCCGCGAGGGCGGCTACGGCGAGGAGGGCGGCGGCGACGGCGTAGGCGTGGGTTGTGGCCCCGAGCCCGTAGTGCCGGGTGGCGGCGCCCGCAGCGATGGCGGGCAGGCTCATGGAGAGATAGGCGAGGACGTAGTAGGCGGCCAGGGTCGCGGCGCGGTCCCGCGCGTCGAGCGAGGCGAGGAGCAGGCGCAGCGCCCCCTGGGAGACGGCGCCGAAGGCTGCGCCGGCCAGGGCCGCGCCGCCGTGGACGGCGGGCAGTCCGCCACCGTGCAGGCCGCTCAGGGTCAGGGCCGTGGCGGGCAGGATCGACAGGCTGCCGCCGACCGCGATGGTGCGGGGCTCGGCGCGGCGCAGCGCCCACACGGTGACCACGGCGGTGGCGCCGAAGACGAAGAACACCATGCCGCGGGCGGCCTGCGGGGCGTCCGGGTCTATCAGGCGTACCAGGGCCGGGCCCAGCGAGGAGTAGAAGCCGCCCAGTGCCCAGATGGCGACGATCGCGGTGCCGGTGGTCAGCAGAGTGCGGCGCGCCCCGGGCGGGACGCCGAGGTGTGGTCGCAGCGAACGCAGCGCGCCCGCACGGCGAGGGGCCGTCTCCGCGGTGAACACGACCGCGATCACCTGGGCGGCGAACAGCGCGGCCATCAGTGCGTAGACGGTGACCGTGGGGGCCGGCGCGGCAAGGACGAGGAGGGTGGAGACCAGGACGCCCGCGGCCATGCCGGCGACGGGAGCGATGGTGTTGGTCAGGGCCGACCGGCCTGGGTACCGGGGGTTTTCCAGGTCGAGCAGGGCCGCGCCCGCGGCGCCGGTGGCCGCGCCGGTGGCCAGTCCCTGGAGCAGGCGCGCCGCCGTCAGGGAGCCCGCGCCGTCCGCCGAGGCCAGGAGAACCATGGAGGCGGCCTCCACGATCAAGGCACCCGCCAGGACGGGGCGCCGCCCCACGTGGTCGGACAGCGCTCCCGTGGTGAGCAGGGCCGCGAGCAGCGCCAGTGAGTAAGCGCTGAACACCACGGTGACCGCGAGCGCGGAAAGGCCCCACCGCTCCTGATAGAGGGGGTACAGCGGGGTCGGGGCGCTGGAGGCGGCCAGGAGGGCCGCGAGGATCGACGTGTCCAGGGCGAAGGACACCGCGCGGTTTTTCCTGCCCGTACGCCCGGCCCGGAGGAGGCAGTGCGCGGGTGCGCCGGATGTGCCGCCGGACATGGGACTGGGACTCCTTCCCATAAAAGCTATGGATTTGCTTTAAGTGACGGTAGGTCCTACCGTCGCACTAAAGCAAATCGTTGGCTTTTGACGCCGGGGTGCATCGCCACTCCGGCCCCGACCGAAAGAGGGATCCGTGTCCTTCGCCGAACTCACGCCGCCCGAGGCCGCCCGCTGGGCCGCCCGGGCCGGACTTGTGCTGCCGGGCGACCGCCACGCCGCGGTCGCGGCCACCGCCGACCACATCCACTCCGTCGTGGCGACCCTGCGCGAGCTGGACTTCGGGGACACCCCGCCCGGCAGCGCGTACCGAGCGGGAGGGGAGCAGCCCGATGCAGCCGTATGAGCTGACCCTCGCCGCCGCCGCGACCGAGATCCGCGAACGGCGACTGTCCCCCGTCGAACTGGTCGACTCGGTCCTCGAACGCATCGACCGGGTGGAGCCGCACGTCGAGGCGTACGTCACGGTCACCGCCGAGCAGGCCCGCCGCACGGCGCGCGAGGCCGAGCGCGAGCCGGCCCGGGGCGGGTACCGGGGGCCGCTGCACGGCATCCCGGCCGCTCTCAAGGACCTGATCGACGTCGCCGGCATGCCCACCACGGCAAGCTCCCGGGTCCGGGCCGACCACCGTGCCGCCGCCGACGCCGCGGTGGCCGCCCGGCTGCGGGCCGCCGGCGCCGTCCTGGTCGGCAAGACCCACACCCACGAGTTCGCCTACGGTCTGACCACCCCGCAGACCGGCAACGCCTGGGACCACGACCGGATCGCCGGCGGCTCCAGCGGCGGGTCCGCGGTCGCGGTGGCCGCCGGCGCGGCGACCTTCGCCCTCGGCACCGACACCGGCGGCTCGATCCGGGTGCCCGCCGCACTGAACGGCGTGGTCGGTCTCAAGCCCACCTACGGGCTGGTGCCCCGTGCCGGCGTCACCTCCCTGTCCTGGTCCCTCGACCACGTCGGGCCGATCACCCGCACCGTCGAGGACGCGGCCCTGGTCCTGCCCGCGCTCACCGGGCGCGACCCCGCCTTGCCGACGGTCGACCCGGACCCGGACCCGGACCCGGGCCCGGACCCCGGCCCGGATCCGGACCTGACGGGCGTGCGCGTCGGCGTACCGAGCAACTACTACTTCGACCACGTCGACTCACAGGTGGCCGCCGCCGTCCACCACGCGATCGCCCGGCTGGAGGCCCTGGGCGCTCGGCTCGTCGAGGTCGACATCCCGATGACCCGCTACATCCAGGCCACCCAGTGGGGCCTGATGGTGCCGGAGGCCACGGCCTACCACGAGCGCACCCTGCGCACCGTGCCCGAGCTGTACCAGGCCGACGTCCGGATCCTCCTGGAGGCCGGCGAGCTGATGGGCGCGGGCGACTACCTGCGTGCCCAGCGCGCCCGCACGCTGATGCGCGACGCGTGGGCCCGCCTCTTGGCGGAGGTCGACGTGATCGCCGCGCCGACGGTCCCGATAACCGCGGTACGGGCCGGCCAGGAAACCGTCACATGGGCCGACGGCACGGTCGAGAGCGTCTCCGACGCCTACGTACGCCTGTCCTCCCCGGCGAACATCACCGGAGTGCCCGCCCTGTCCGTCCCGGTCGGCCACGACACGGGGGGCATGCCCATCGGCATGCAGCTGCTCGGTCGGCCCTTCGGCGAGCGCATGCTGCTGAGGGTGGGCCACGCCTACGAGCGCACACAGCCCGCCCCAACGCTCGCGCCGGTCGGCTGAGCACGGCGTGACCGGCGAGGCCGGAGTGCCCGGAGTGGCCGGCAAGCCCCGGCGCAGCCGTCAAGCACCTCCCTAAACGCAAGAATTGTGCTTTAAGGTGGTGCCATGAGTCGCAGGCAGATGGTGCGCCCCGGCGGGCGCAGCGCCCGGGTCCAGGCCGCGGTGCACTCCGCCGTGCGCGAACTCCTGTCGGAGGTGGGGCGCGACGCGCTGACCGTCCCCCTGGTCGCCCAGCGCGCCGACGTCACCCCGTCGACGATCTACCGGCGCTGGGGCGACCTACAGGAACTGCTGTCGGACGTCGCGGTGGAACGGCTGCGCCCCGACGGCGAACCGGAGGACCACGGCGACCTGCGCGCCGACCTGACGGCCTGGGCCGAGCAGTTCCTCGACGAGATGACGTCCGCCTCGGGCCGCGCCTACATCCGCGACGCCCTGCTCGGCGACCCGGACGGCAGCAACGCCGGCCAGTGCTCGGCCTACGCGGCCGAACAGATCGACGCCATCCTCGTGCGTGCGGCCGACCGCGGCGAGAACACCCCCGACGCCGAGACGGCCATGGACCGCGTCGTCGCCCCCATGATGTACCGCATCCTCTTCCGCCCGGCCGGCCTCGACACCGCGTATGCCCACCGCCTGGTGGCCGACCTCCTCGACGCACGCCCGGAAGCCGACCGGTAACGGGCGACGGCGACCGATCCGGATCATGACGGACACCTCTCACACGGAAGCCGCCCGCCGTGATCCCGTCCACCGTCGTCTACTCGACGGGCGGTCCCGCGACGGCACCGCCGACCGTCGGGATCAGGCGTCCGGCGTCGGAGATTTGCTGCGGCGTGGCGGGGGTTGCCGGTGCGGGTGCTGCGCAGGCGTTTGAAGTCGACGCTGAGCGCGAGGGCGTTGGCGGAGCCCACCCTTCATGGTGGATATGGCTCATGGTGGACCGGACCGGATCGGGTTGGGTCAGGTCAGGTCGATTGTCAGGCGGTCGTCGTCCCTGGTCGGGTGTTCGATGGTGATTGTGCCGGTGGCGGCGATGTAGGTGTCGGTGCCGCCGGTTACCGCGAAGATGTGTGACCACGGTGTGTAGGTCAGTGCGATTTCGGTGACCGACGGCAGGGGGCGTGGGAATCCGGAAGCGGCGGTGATCAGGCCGCCGTTCAGGCTCAGGACGAGGTTCGAGACGACGAAGGCGCCGTCCGGCCCGACCGTCACCGGGACGGTGAACGCGCTTTCCGTGCCCGCCGCCTTCCCGTCCGCGTCGGTCAGGTCGTAGCGCACGAAGTATCCGGCGCCCGGTGTCAGCACGTTCGGGATGTTCGCGCCCGATCGCTTGCCGGTCAGGGTGAACTTCCCGGCCCGGGACGGCGCGGCGCCGGCGGCACCCCCGGCGCCGATGACCAGGCCCGTGCCGACCGCGGCGGCCGAGGTCAGGCGCAGAGCGCTCCGGCGGTCGATACTCGTACGGTCGGCACTCGTCATGTGTACCCCGCGTTCGTCGTGGGACCGGCGCGCGGATCCGCACACCGTGGCGAGGACTTCCTCCCCCATCGGCACGACAACCCCTCCGCCGCTCAGCCGGATTCACCGCAATGGGCGAACGTCCCTCGTGCCCCCGTACAGCGCCCGGCTCGCCTATGTGCCCTCGGGCAGCCCTCGCGTCGACCAACCGGTCCCGATGCTCAGCCATCTGTCGCCCGGCCGGGCCTCGCGGGACCAGCTGACGGTCTCGAAGGAGTGCAATCGGCCACGCAGCAGCGCGTGGCGGGGGAGCGTGACCCCGAATTCGTCGGCGATCGCCCGGAGCATGTGGTCCTCGCCAGGGCGTCGGTCGCGCTCCTCCGACCCGGCGGTCGCGACCTCGGCGAGCATCGTGTCCGGGTCGAACGCGCGGGGCAGCGTGCCGGCGCGGGTCACCACCGGTGTGCGTGCCGGCCCGTCCTCGGTCGCCGCGAGGATTGGCGGCATCGTCACGGTGAGGGCGTACTCGATCTCGCCGTCCCGGGCCATGGAGAGGTGGAACGCAGGCGGTTCCCAGGGCCCGCCCGGCTCCAGGCGGGAGCCGGGGACGCACCACACCGCCACGGCCCGCGCGCCCGAAGCCGATCGTGATGCCCGGGCGGCCGGGCTGCGCAGCCGGTCCGCGTCGGGGGCACCGGACTCGGGAGCGAACGCGAAGGCCCATCCGGGCGAGCCCGCCCGGCCCACCACCATGACGGCGCGGTCGTCCCACGGATCGGCGGAGCACAGGTGTCCCGACGCCATGCGGCGTTCGATCAACTCATCCGAAGTGGCCGAGGCGGCAAGCCCGTTCTGCTCCTCGTGACCGAACAGATCCACCAGACGCGCCGGTTCGACACCTTCGACCAGTACGAAGCGGTGGCCGCCGTGGAAGGGCCAGGTCTGCCCGGCGAGCCAGTCCAGGCCCTCGGGGTCCAGGTCCGGCCCCGGCTCGGGCGGCGCGCCGGTGCGGCCCGCGCGAGGCACCGCAAGCAACTCCCGGCCGCGCTCCGGCGTGATCACCGGGGCGAGCAGTGGATCCGCGAGCAGACCGACCGGCGCCACGATGTCCCGGGTGGGCGGGGTCCAGTGCGCGAGGCCGTCGCGCAGCACCCGCCATGCGCCGTCGGTGTCGCCCCACCGAGCGGCTTCACGCGCCCGCGACACGACGGCGCCGAAGGGGCCGGGGGGTTCGTAGACGAACGTGGCGTCGGCGATGCTTTGGGCCAACTCGCGTACCTCCTCGGGTAGTTCATTGATCACCTCGTGCGGTCGCCGCCACGAGCGGCGGATCTCCAGGGCCACGCACGCCGGCAGGATCTCGGTGGGTTCGTCCGAGCCCCCGTGCAGGCGATACGCCCCCGGCCAGGCATCGAACTTCCCGAGGAACGCGCACAGTTGGCGCCCGAGTTCTCCCGCGCCGGGACGACCGAACGCCCCGGCGCGAGTGAAGACTTCGGCCGCTTGTTCCCATCGCCCGGCAAGCACGTCCTCGCGGGCCTGTTCCACCTCCGCGTCCAGCGCTCGGGTGGTGTCGTTGACCATGCCACTGCCCGCGGCCAGTGCGTGGAACTCCCGGTACTTGTCCTGCATGAAGGCGCGGAAGGACTCGAAACGCTTCGCCGACTCGGCTCTCCAACTGTGCCAGGAGTAGACCGCCCACTCGCCGTCCGGGCCGACGTCGCCCGGATCGAGCATCAGGATGCCCGCATCCGCCTCGGCGTCGATTCGCAGGGCCCGGTGCCACATCCGGGACCGGTGGATCATTTCCTCGGTGGGGTCGTCGTCCTCCCAGAGGTAGCCGTCGTATTCGGTGTACTCCTCGGCTTCCGCCCGGCTCAGCGGGGCGACCTCGGCCGTACCGGACAGCCGCATCACGAAGTTCCCCGCGTTCAGCCAGCCGTCGGTGAGTGCCAGGAACGAGCGGTACGAGGGCGGCAGGCGTCGACCGATTCGCGTCTCCAGGGCGGCCAACCGCTCCTCGTCGGCGCCGGGGAAGCCCAACCACCGGCGCCGCCATGCCGCCAGGTTGTCGCCCGCGAGGTGGTCGGAGTCTCGGGCATCCGCCCACTCGGCACTCCAACGCGCGAGGAAGTCGGGCCAGTCGTCCGCATGATCTGGTTCGGTCATGGTCATGTCCCCGATGGTTGCAGCCCCCACCGACGAAGTGGCTTCGGGCGGGCGGGGATTGCGCTCGATTACAGCCGGCCGGTGGCGAGCCAGATGGTCGCGGCGGCAGCGGTGACGAGCCCGATGTTGAGGGTGATTCGGCGGTCTTCGCCGGTCAAGTGGACGGCGATCGCGCCTATTTGCAGCACGGTGAGCCCGATCGCCACGGCCAGGGCAAGCCAGGGGGCGATGCCGGTCGCCGGCGGGAGGAGCAGGCCGACGGCGCCCAGCACTTCGACCGTTCCCAGTGCCCTGACGGCGGGCAGCGGTATCCGGTCCACCCAAGCCATCATCGGCCGGAGCAACTCGGGGCTGCGGACCATTTTGAGCCCACCCGCGTAGAGGTAGAAGAAGGCGAGCAGGCCGGCGACGATCCAATAGGCGATGTTCATGATCTCCGTTCGGGGTCACCGCATGGGGGTGACCCGCCGGGTCCGGGGCGGCCCGGGGGTCGTGGATGGGCGTGTGTGAGCGATCCGGGCGCCGAAGGGCTGCCGAGGGATTGGGGGCGCCCGGTCACGCCACCGGCTTCAGGCGAAGTCGGTGGTGGCCACGGTGGCGTAGCGGCTCATCGTCTCGAGGCCGGCCCGTGGCGCCGGCGGTTCGCCGTCCGCGGCCAGGGCCTGGAGGTCTCGGAAGTACTGCACGTACAGGTCGGGCGTGAACATGCTGAGCAGGACGGCGGGTTGGTCGGTCGGGTTGGCGAAGGTATGCGGGGCTCCGCGCGGGACGACCACGAGTGTGCCCGCGGTCGCCTCGTGCCGCGTGTCCCCGATGGTGAACACCAGCGTGCCCGAGACGATGTAGAAGCCCTCGTCGTGCAGGGCATGGCGGTGTTGCGGCGGCCCCGAGGTGTGCGGGGCGAGGATGGATTCGGTGACCCCGAGACGGTGCTCCGTGTGGCTGCCGTCCTCGAGGACTCGCATGCGCGTGGTGGCCATGATGATCACCTCGCCGTCGTCGGGGCCGACCACCGAGACACCGGGGTGGGCGGCCTGCGGTTCACCGGATTTCGCTTCAGCGGATGTGTTCTCGTAGGACATGCTCCAAGTGCACCGCCGGGGCTCGGTCGCTGTCCAAGACCCATTCCGGCACGCCGATACCGTACGGGTATCGTTGCAGCGTGGAGCTACGTACCCTGCGCTACTTCGTGGCGGTCGCCGAGGAACTCCACTTCGGCCGGGCCGCGGCTCGGCTGCACATGAGCCAGCCGCCGCTGAGCCGCGCGATCAAGCAATTGGAGACCGAGGTCGGGGCCGCGCTGTTCACCCGCTCGCCCGGCGGTGTCACGCTCACCCCGGTGGGGGCGACACTGCTCGACGAGGCGCGGGCCCTGCTCGGGCAGGCCGACCTCCTCCGCGTGCGCGTGGCGGCGGCGGCCGGCCTGGCGGGCATCACCGTGGGCATCCTGGGGGACAGCAGCGATCCCGACATCACCAGGCTGGCCACCGCCTTCCGCCGCAGCCACCCCGGCGTCGACATCCGCATCCGCGACGCGGACCTGACCGACCCGACCTGTGGGCTGCGCGCCGGGTTGGTCGATGTGGCCCTGACGCGTGCGCCGTTCGACGAGACGGCCTTGACGGTGCGCGAGTTGCGCGCGGATCCGGTCGGTGCGGTACTGCGCGCCGACGATCCGCTGACCCGACGCGACCGTCTGGAGATCGCCGATCTGGGCGACCGCCGCTGGTTCCAGTTCCCACCGGGCACCGACCCGATCTGGCAGTCGTATTGGAACGGCGGCGAGCCGCGCGAGGGCCCGGTGGTGCGCGTCGTCCAGGAATGTGTGCAGGCCGTGCTCTGGAACAGCACCGTCGGTCTGGCTCCGCTCGGACACGGCCTGGCGGGGAACGTGCTGCCCGAGAACCTGACCGTGGTTCCGCTGGTCGACATGGCGCCGAGCCGGGTGGTCGCGGTGTGGAACGACGGCGACAGCAACCCGTTGATCCGCTCCTTCGTCGAGATCGCGACGGCGGCGTACCGCCGCTGAGCGCGCGAGCGGCCATGGCCCGGCTGGGGCGGGTGCTTGCGTGCGGTGCGCGGAGGGTTCGGGCATCGACGCGGCCGAACCGGATCCCGTCGGCGATGGTCCTTCCGGGATTCGGGGTCTGCGGGGCGGTGCTCCGGGCGTGCCGGTGCCGCCCGCCCCCGGCATTGCGGTGCATGCCTCCCGGCCGGGGCAGGCGTTGGCGCCGGCGAGGTGTGTGACCGTGGCGGCGACGTCGTCCGGGGCTGGGAACCGGCCCAGGGCGGTGAGTTCGCGTTGGAGGTTCGCGGCGGCGGTGTCGGCCGGGTTCATGTCGGTGTCGGTCGCGCTCGGGTGTACGACGGTGTCGGTGATGCCGCGGGGTCCCAGGTCCCGGGCGAGGCCGCGGGTCAGGCCGCCGAGCGCCGCCTTGTTCATTGCGTACAGCGTGACCCCCGTGAACGGCGCGCTCGGCCGGCGTGCTGCCGATGCCGATGATGCGCCCACTCCCGTTCGGCAGGGACGCGCCGCCGCCTGCGAGCCGGGAACACCGCGCGTACGTGTACCGCGATCGTGTGGTCCACCTCCGCCGGCGTGACCTCCTCGATCGGGCCGTTGGGGAAGACACGGGGTCGTTGACCAGGATGTCCAGCCGTCCGAACTCCGCCGCCGTACGCTCGACCACCGCCACGACCACCCTCGGATCGGCGGCGCCCGCGCGCAGTGCCGGCGCGCGGCGGCCGAGTGCCTCGACGTCGGCCGCGACCTTGCCCGCCTGCTCCTTGCCGGCGGCACTGACGTACGTGAACGCGACGTCCGCACCGTTGCGCGCGGGCCTGCGTATGATCGCCGCGCCGATTCCCCGGCTGCCCTGCCGCCGGTGACCAGGGCAGTCTTTCCGGGCGGCACGCCGCCGGCGGGGTCGGTCGTGCCGGTTGCGGTGGCGGTGGCGGTGGCGTGGGTTTCGGCCATCGTGGCCCCTTCGCACAGTGCGGGCCGCGCAGGCCGAATGGCGTGGCGGCGTTTGTTGCCGCAGCGCGTGTCGACCGGCGCCGCACCCGCGCCGCCGTCGCCGCGATCCTTCGCGCCAACGCCCGCGTCGCGGACGCCGACGGGCCCGCCGGCTGCATGATCGTGGTCGCCGCCACCAACTGCACCGACGCCAACGCCCCCGTACGCGACCTCCTCGCCACCCGGCGGGACGAGGGGCTGCGCGACTTGCGGCTGCGCCTGGATTGCGGCGTGCGGGACGGCGACCTGCCGCCGGACACCGACACCGAGGCCGTCGCCGCGTACTACACCGCCGTGAACCAGGGCCTGTCCTTCCGCGCCCGAGACGCGCAGCCGCCGTGCAATCGCCGGGCGACCGGGTGGGCCGGGTGTCCTCGACGTGCCGTCCGCGTCGCGCGGGTTCTTCAGCCGCGCAGGTAGGCCAGGACGGCCAGGACTCGGCGGTGGTCGTCGGGGGCCGGTGGGAGGTCGAGTTTGGTCAGGATGCTTGCGATGTGTTTGGCCACGGCGGCCTCCGTCACCACCAACGCACGGGCGATGGCGGCGTTGGAGCGTCCCTCGGCCATGTGGGCGAGGACCTCGCGCTCGCGCGGAGTCAGGCGCCGCAGCGGATCGCGCCGACGCGCCAGGAGTTGGCGGACCACCTCGGGGTCGACCACGGTTCCGCCCCGGGCGACGCGGGTCAGCGCGTCGGCGAACTCCTCGACATCGCCGATGCGTTCCTTCAGCAGATAACCCATGCCCGAGGCGCCACGCGCGTCGAAAAGCTCCTCCGCGAAGGTCTGCTCGACATACTGGCTCAGCACCAGCACGGCCAACGACGGTATCGCCGCCTGGAGTTCGCGCGCGGCGCGCAGCCCTTCGTCGGTGAAGTCGGGTGGCATGCGCACGTCGGCGATCACCACATCGGGGCGATGCTCCCGCGTGGCCGCGATCAACGCAGGACCGTCGCCCACTGCCGCGGCCACTTCGTGGCCGAAGCGCTCCAGCAGGCCCACCAGCCCCTCACGCAACAGCACGGCGTCCTCCGCGAGCACTACTCTGAGGCCGGACACGGGATCTCCACTCGCAGCAGGGTCGGGCCACCCATCGGGCTGGACAACAGCATTCTGCCGTCGAGGACCGCGAGTCGATCGACCAGACCCGTCAGCCCGGTGCCCGCCTCCGGGTCGGCACCGCCCGCACCGCCGTCACGCACCTCCAACGCCAGCAGCCCGTCGGCCACCCGCCCGCGGATCGTGCACCGTTGCGCACCGCTGTGCTTGGCCACGTTCGTCAACGCCTCGCACACCACGAAATAGGCGGTCACCTCCACCGCCGTGGGCAATCGCCCGGCCACTTCGACATCGACGTCGACCGGGACCGGCGAGCGCCCCGCGACATCGCGGACGGCGGCCGGCAGTCCCCGTTCGGTGAGCACCTGCGGGTGCACGCCGCGGATCAGCTCACGCAGGTCGGTCAGCGCCGCCCGCGCCATCGCGTGTGCCTCGCGGACCTCACGGGCGGCGGGTGACCCGGGCGGCAGGTCGAGCGAGGCCAGGCCCAACTTCATGCTCAACGCGACCAGGCGTTGCTGCGCGCCGTCGTGCAGATCGCGCTCGATCCGCCGGCGCTCCGTCTCGAACGCGTCGACCAGACGCGCCCTGGATCGCACCACCTCGATCAACTCCGCCTCGCGAGGCGCGAGCACGGCACGCGTCATCGTCGCCCGCACGCCCGCCCACGCCGCGATCAGGAACAGCGCGACGGGCAGCAGTACGACCCCCACCAACGGCAACACCACCGCCATCCACAACGGCGCCGTGGGTTGCAACGGCGCCGAGACCAACAGCCCCGGAATGACCAACGCCACCGACGCGATGCCCAGATCCACCCACCACAGCGCGAGCAACGAAACCAGCGCGTAGCCCAGTTCGCGCCGCCCCGCGGGCTCGCGCAGCCGCACCCGCACACCGCCCGACCGCTCCGGCGCGGCGAGGGGAGCGCCGATGAGCCGCAGCCGCCACCGCTCGAACGGCGCGGCGGCGACCGCCATGCACGTGAGCGCCACGAGCCCCAGCGACGCGGTGAACACCGGGCCCACCGACGTCTCCCACGTCGCGACGCCGACGGCCACGACCGACGTCACGGTCACCACGACGACCGCCCCGACGACCCAACTCGCCCCGAGATAGGACAGGGCCCGCCATGGCACCGGAGACACCAGGAAACGCACCGGTCGCCGACCGATCGAGTCCCACGAGGCTTGCGCGAACATACGACGACGTTAACCGGCGTGCGACGGCCGCGTCGGTAGTGCCAGGGCTAGTCCCGCTCTCGCCCTGGCACCAATGTGCCGGGCGTTCGCCGACGGTTTCCTGGAGGGCATGACCACAGCGCCATCCACACCGACACCCACACCGACGGGCCCGGCCGTGCGCCTGCTTCGCGTGACGAAGACGCACCACGCGGGTGCCCAGCGGGTCACCGCGCTCGACGGCGTCACCCTCGACTTCCCGCGCGGCACGCTGACGGCGGTGATGGGCGCCTCCGGCTCGGGCAAGTCCACGCTGTTGCAATGCGCGGCCGGCATCGACCGCGCCGACGGCGGCGAGATCCGGGTCGACGGCGTCGACGTGCGCGCCCTCGACGAGCACGAGTCGACGCTGTTTCGGCGCTCGCGCGTCGGCTTCGTCTTCCAGTCCTTCAATCTCGTTTCCGCGCTCACCGCCGAACAGAATGTCGCCCTGCCGCTGCGCCTCGCCGGGCGCCGCCCCGACCCGGCGCGCGTCGCGGCGGCCCTGGCCGAGGTGGGGCTCGCGGACCGGGCCCGCCACCGACCGGCCGAGTTGTCCGGCGGGCAGCGACAACGCGTCGCCATCGCCCGCGCGTTGATCACCCGGCCCGCGGTGGTGTTCGCCGACGAGCCGACCGGCGCGCTCGACTCGAAGGCATCGCGCGACGTCCTGCGCCTGCTGCGCGAGGTCGTCGACGCGCACGGCCAGACGGTGGTGATGGTCACGCACGACCCGACCGCCGCCGCCTTCGCGGATCGAGTGGTACTGCTCACCGACGGCCGCGTGGCCGACGAGATCCATCGCGGCGCCGACGGGGCCGGCATCTCCGCCGAGACCATCGCGGCCCGCATGGCGTGGCTGGAGGAATTGTGCTGACCCTCGCCACCATGCGGGCCCGGTGGGTCTCGTTCCTCAGCTCCTTCGTGGGCCTCGGGTTGGGCGTGACGATCCTCGCGACGACGGGCGTGGTCCTGCTGTCCTCGGGCCCCGAGACCCCGGAGCGGTTCGCGGCCGCGCCGGTGCTCGTACGCAGCGGTGAGGCCCGGCCGCCGGCGCCGCCGTTCGACGACGGCCCCCCGTGGTCGGCGGAACGGGCGCGGCGGCTCGCGGATCGACTCGCGGCCGTACCCGGAGTCGGGCGCGTCGTGGTGGACCGCTCGTTCTACGCCCAGGTGGTGATCGGCGGGCGCCCCGCCGGCGATCCCCGGTCCGACGATCCGCTGGGGCACGGTTGGTCGAGCGCCGCGCTCGCGGCCCACGCGCCGGTCGCGGGGCGGCCACCCGTCGCCGACCACGAGGTGGTGCTCGACCGCCGGCTCGGGCCGCGCCCCGGCGACACGGTCACCGTGCTCACCGCGTCCGGACCCGCGCCCTACACGGTGTCGGGCCTCGTCGACGGCCCCGGCATCTACCTGACGGACGGCCGGGCGGATCGACTCGCGGGCGGTGTACGCGTGTTGGGCCTGCTCGCCGGCGCCGGTGCGACGCCGGACCCGGCGGCGGTGCGGGCGGTGGTGGGCGCGGAAGGGCGGGTGCTCACCGGCTCCGACCGCGCCGAACTGGAACCGGGCCACGCCGCGTTCACTCGATGGGTGGGCCTCCAAGTGCTCTCCGCCATGGCGGCTCTGGCCGCGTTCACGACCGTGTTCGTCGTGGCGTCCACGTTCGCCCTCTCGGTCGCGGGTCGTCGACGCGAGTTCGGTCTGCTGCGCACCATCGGCGCCACGCCGAAGCAGGTTCGACGCGCGTTGTTCGCGGAGGCGGGCGCCGTCGCCGCGCTCGCGGCCGGGCTCGGGGTCGTGCTCGGCGGAGTCCTGTCCCCCACGTTCGCCGGCGTCCTGGTCGATCTCGGGTTCGAGCCCGAGGGCTTCACGGTCGAGGTCGGCGTGTTGCCCCTGGCCGGCGCGTTCGTGCTGGGCATGGTCGTGGCCATGGCGGGAGTGTGGTCGGCGTCCCGCCGCGCCGCGCGGATCGCGCCCCTGGAGGCCCTGCGCGAGGCCGACGTGGACAACCGGCCGATGTCGCGCGGGCGCGTCGTCGGTGGGCTGTTGTTCGTGGCCCTCGGCGTGGTCTCGGCGGCGGTCACGGCGACGGCCGACCCCCGGGCGCTCGCGGATTTCGGGCTGTATCCGCCGATGGCCCTCATCGTCGGGCTGACCATGCTCGCCCCGGCGGTGGTGCCTCCCGTGGTGCGGGTGCTGACATGGCCGTTGTCGCGAGGCGCCGGGGCGATCGGGTTGCTCGTACGCGAGGGCATGCTGACGGCCGTGCGCCGCACCGCCGCCACCGCGGCGCCGGTGCTCGCGACGGTCGGCCTGGCGGTGCTGATCACGGGCATGGTGGCGACCACGGCGCAGTCCTACGAGGCGCGGCGCGCGGCGTCGGTGCGGGCCGAGCGTGTGATCGTGCCCGATGACACCCCGGGCCTGACGGACGCCGCGGTGGCCGAGGTGGCGGGCACCCCTCTGACACCCACGACGGTTTACGGCGACAAGGGCGCGGTCGTCGAGGCGGCGGGTGTGGTCACCGACGAATTCGCCGCCGTCGGCGACCGGGTCGAGGCTCGGCAGGGCTCCTTCGCCGAGTTGCGCGGCCCCACCACGATGGCGGTGTCCGAGAGCGCCGCCGCGCGCCTGGGGTGGCGACACGGCGGCGACGCGCGGGTGACCTTCCGCGACGGCGCCACCGAGACGATGCGCGTGGTTGCCGTGCTGGCCGACCGGTCGACGCCCTACGACGTCCTGTTCCCGCGCGGGACCGTCCGCGCCCACGATCCCTCGGCCCTGACGGCGGCCGTCTTTCGCACCGGCGCCGATCCCGCGCCGGCGCCGCTCGGCGGCAAGGAGGTGAGCGTCGCCGCCTACGCCTCGTCGGCCGACGCCGAGGAGCAACGCCTCGTGTGGATCTTCACCGTGCTGCTCGTGGTGGTCTCCGTCGGTTACACGGCCATCGCGATCGCGAACACCCTGATGATGGCCACCGCCGATCGGCTGCCCGATCTGCGCGTCCTGCGCCTTTCCGGCGCGACCGTCCGCCAGGCGCTGTGCGCCATCGCCGCCGAGTCGGCCATCGTCGTGACCATAGGTACGGCGCTCGGCGCGGTCGTCGCCGTGCCGTCGCTGCTGAGTCTGCGTTCGGCGCTGAGCGATCTCGGCGGCACCTCGGTCCCCTTGGTCGTGCCGTGGCCGCTCGTCGGCGGCGTCATCGCCACATGCCTCACGGCCGCCCTGGCTGCCTCCGTCGGCCCCGCGTGGATGGCCCTCCGCCCCAACCGCCACCGAATACCCGCAGGATGAAGCGACATCGGCGACTTCGCCTTCACCGGTCGGGCCCCGAGATCCTCGCCGCGATCAACCAGGCCGGCAAGCACCACCGGCGACGGTTCGGCGTGTTCTTCCTCGCTCACGACAAGACGCAATGGAGGGGATTCGGGCGGGAGTTCGAGCCTGTGACCTGTCGGTCCATCGAGCCGGACAGTGCCATGGCCGAGCAGGACATGTACCTCGCAACCACCGCCGACACCCCGGCGACCGAACGCCGGCACCGTCGACGGGCGGCCTGGAGGTCTTCGCCCTGCGGCAGCCGTCCCGGTGGCATCGGCCGCCGCCGGTGCGGCAATGGTCGGCGTGCGCAAAGAAACAGCCAACTCACCTTGCTTACTTGTCCCTTGGGTGTCGAAGCCTCAACAATGCGCATGCACCACACAATTGCGCTCCTTCATCGTCCCCACCCTCAAAAGGGGAACCTCACATGAAGAAGTCCCTCGTCGGCGCACTCGGCGTCGTCTGTGCCCTGCTGTTCGCGATCGCGGGCACGGCACCCGCCGTCGGTGCCCCGCCGGCCACCGTCAAGGCGGTCAACTTCGCCGGTACGGTGGCGCTGAGCAACTGTTCGGGATCCGTGATCCGGATGCCCAACTCGCAGCCGGGCGACCCCGCGCTCGTCCTCTCCAACGGCCACTGCCTCGAGACCGGATTCCCCGGTGCCGGGGAGGTCATCACCGACCAGCCGTCGTCCCGTACCTTCTCGCTGCTCGGCGCCTCCGGTTCCAGGGTTGCCACCCTGCGGGCCCACAAGGTCTCGTACGCCACGATGACCGATACGGACATCTCGATCTACGAACTCACCCAGACCTACGCGCAGATCCAGAGGTCGTATGGGATCAGCGCGCTGACCCTCAACGACCAGCACCCGGTGGCCGGTTCGGCGATCAAGGTGGTTTCCGGGTATTGGAAGCGGATCTACAGCTGCAACGTGGACGGCTTCGTGTATCGCCTGAAGGAGGGTGACTGGACCTGGCGGGACTCGGTCCGCTACACGTCGTCCTGCAACACCATCGGCGGTACGTCCGGCTCCCCGGTGATCGACACGACGACCGGCAAGGTCGTCGCCGTCAACAACACCGGCAACGAGGACGGTGCCACCTGCACGGTGAACAACCCGTGTGAGGTCGACCAGAACGGCAACGTGACCATCCATCAGGGCATCAACTACGCCCAGGAGACGTACATCATCGTGCCCTGCATAGGTATCGGCAACAAGGTCGACCTGAGCCTGCCGGGCTGCACCCTGCCCAAGCCCTGACGCCCACCCACGGAGACGGCCGCGGTTCCGGTCCGTCGACACCACCGCACCTCGTGAGCCCCGCATGGCAGGCGGGGTGCGGTGGTCGGGGACCCCGATGGCGATCACGGCCCCGAACTGCCTCCGGGGTGCGGGCGGTTCCGGCCCGGTTTCGGAAGCCGGCGGATTTTCCTGCGGATCATCCACCAGAGTGGACTCGGGTGTTTTCGACGACGGGGGATCGCCATGACGCAGCCGCAGGGGCGTGGATCGACATCCGGGGCGCCGCGAGCGACGGGTGGACGGACGGCGGCGATCGCGGCGGCGGTGATCCTGGTGGCGGTCGCGTTCGTCGTCGGGGGTGTGTGGGCGGCGCTCGGGGTGACGGTGGCCGCCGCGTCGGCGGGGGCGGGGTGGCGGCTGTGGTGCGCCCACCGTGCCGCGCGGGTCGAGGACGAGCGGTGGCGACACCAGGACGCCGTAGCCGCGGGGCGACGGCGGACCCTGGCGGAAGTGGACGCGCTCACCGGCCCGCAATTCGAGGAACTCGTGGCCGAACTGTGTCGCCGCGACGGATGCACGCAGGTGCGTCGGGTCGGCGGCTCCGGGGACAACGGCGCCGACGTACTGTGCCGACTGCCCGACGGGCGCTCCGCGGTCGTCCAGTGCAAACGCTACGCGACCACCCGCAGAATCGTCCCCAAGGAGGTCCGCGACCTCCTCGGCGCCAAGACCCACTTCGGCGCCGACGTCGCCGTCCTCGTCACCACCAGCACGTTCAGCAAGCAGTCCACCGCATTCGCCGTGGACAACGGCATCCTCGCCGTCCACCGTGACTTCTTCGGACTGTGGAACCAGGGAACACCTCTCGCCCGACTCGCAACCCTCAACGGCACCGGCCAGGGCCCAACCCGGCGCCGCTGACCCCGAACCCTCGCCGGTGCCGCCCGACGAGGCGGCGATCACCGTGATCGCCCACCGCGTCGGCCCCGCCGGACACGTCACCAGCACCGAAGCCGACCCGACCCGGCCTGCACCCCCGCCTGCACCCCCGCCTGTACCCGCGCTCGCGGCCGCGCCGATCACGATCGGGTGAGGCCGACAGCTCCTACGGGTTCGACATCACGTAGCCCTCGATGCGTTGGAGGACGTAGCCGGCCGAGATCGCGGAGTCGATACTTGCCTGCGTGGCCACGGTCAGGAAGTCCTGGCGGCCCGCGTGCCAGTACAGGTACAGCGGCACCCTGCCGGGGCCCGGAGTCGCATAGAGCCAGCCCTGGGTGCGGATGTAGGTGTACCCGGTGGCGGCGACCGTGTCGAGGCTGTTGATGTCGGCCACACTGGCGTTGTCCTCGCGGCCGGCGTGCCAGTAGAGCTGGAGCGGGACCGTGCCGGCCTCCGGGTCCGCGTAGACCCACGGCTCGTATCGAATGAGCAGGTAACCGGGTGCGGCGCTTTGGTCGTCGGCCGGGGTGGCGGCGGTGAAGTTGTCCCCGCGCTGCCACATCCACCACAGCTTCAGCCGGTACACACCGCCGCCCGCGTGCGCGGGCGCCGCGCCGCCGGGGCCGACCAGCACCACCGCCGCGAGCAGCACGGCGGCGACCGACAGGCGCAGGACACGCAGCGGACGTAAACCGGGATATGCCTTCCGGGACATGGAGTCGTCCTCCTCGATCGCCTTCGCCGAGCCCGTACCCGACGGCTACTGAAAAGCGTGCCGGATCCCCGTGGTCGTTCGGTAGCCCCGGCCACGTGTCCAGAGGCCGTGCAATGCCCAACCCCGATCGCCCGCGACCGCCCCGTGACCGGCCGTTCGAGCCGCCGAGGTTCGTCGAACACGAGAGAGTCTGGTCCAGACCAATCTGGTACAGACCATTGACCGGTGGTTCGGGCCCTTCCTAGGCTCGGGCAGCCGCGACGGGGTGTGTCGTGACTCTCGACACGCCTGCGTGGCGACGCAGTCCCCGTACGTTCGGACCGAGTTCGAGGAGTTCCCTTGAGCACAGGCACCGCACGACCCGTCACGCACCCGCGAGACCCCGATCGGCCGGGCACCAGGCGCGGTCGTATGCTCATCGCTCTGCTCACGGCCCTGCTGTTGCCCCTGGGCGCCCTGGTCGGCCTGACCGGGCCGGCCCATGCCGAGGGCGCCGGCGACTCGGAGACGTCCGGCCAGACGTCCGACCGGGGCCGGGACCGGCGGCCGACCGCGCCGGGGAGGCCCCACGCGAGCCACGTCACCGATACGTCGGTCAAACTCTCCTGGCGCGCGGCCAGGGACGACCGGGGCGTGCGGAACTACGACGTGCTGCGCGACGGCGTCAAGGTCGCCACCGTTCGGCAGACGTCCTATGTCGACCGCGGCCTCAACACCGGAACCGGCTACACCTACACCGTCGTCGCGCGCGACACGAGGGATCAGGTCGGTCCCGCAAGCGCCCCCGCGAAGGTGCGCACCACCGGCGAAGCGAAGGTCAAGCTGGGCTACTTCACCAACTGGGGCCCCTACCTGGCCAAGAACATCGACACGTCCGGCACCGCCCGCAACATCACCCACATCAACTACGCGTTCGGCAACGTCGTGGACGGCAAGTGTGTGGTCGGCGATCCCTGGGCCGACTACCAGAGGCCCTACACCGCCGCCGACAGCGTCGACGGTGTCGCCGACACCGCGGAGCAGCCGTTGAAGGGCCACTTCAACCAGCTGCGCGAGCTGAAGAAGAAGTATCCGAACATCAAGGTCCTCTACTCGTTCGGCGGCTGGACCTGGTCCGGCGGCTTCACCCAGGCCGTGCAGAACCCGGCCGCGTTCGCCGAGTCGTGCCACGACGTGGTCGAAGACCCGCGTTGGGCCGACGTGTTCGACGGCATCGACCTGGACTGGGAATACCCGAACGCGTGCGGGCTGACCTGTGACGCGAGCGGCTTCGGGTCGATCAAGACCCTGCTGGACGCCACCCGTGCCCGCTTCGGCGCCGGCGCCCTGGTCAGCGCCGCGATCACGGCCGACGCCGCCCCGGGCGGCAAGCTCGACGTCGCCGACTACGGCGGCGCCTCGGGGGCCGTGGACTGGTACAACGTCATGACGTACGACTTCTTCGGTCCGTGGATGGCGCAGGGCCCGACCGCCCCACACTCGCCGCTGACGTCGTACCCGGGCATCCCCGTGCCGAACTTCGACTCGGCCGATGCCATCGCCAAGCTCCGGAGCAAGGGCGTACCCGCGAAGAAGCTGCTGCTCGGCATTCCCTTCTACGGCCACGGCTGGACGGGCGTCACCCAGAGCGAACCGGGTGGCACCGCGACCGCGCCCGCGTCGGGTGACGGCAGCTACCGCGCGCTCAAGGTTCGCTGCCCCGCCACCGGGCTGGCCGGCGGCACCTCGTACGGCCACTGCGGCAACGAATGGTGGGGCTACGACACGCCGGCCAGCCTCGCCGTCAAGACGAAGTGGGCCAAGGAACAGAAGCTGGGCGGCGCCTTCTTCTGGGAACTGAGCGGCGACACCGACAACGGCGAACTCGCCGCAGCCCTCAACGGCGGACTGGGATAGCCCACCCGCCCGACACAGGTCGCGGCCGGCCCGGGCGGGGCCGGCCGCGACCGACGTCGCCGATTCCGCGTGGATGTTATGGCCGACTGGTATGCCTGGAAACCGACGAGCACGCACATACTCCCATCGAACGAGTCGACAGGTCGCCGAACAACCAAGGGGCCTGTGCCTCGCCACGCCACGGACAAGTCGAGCGGAAGGATGTTCATGCCCCACTCCAAGTGGTTCGCGGTGGTCGGGACCGCCGCGGTCGTCACCATGGTCATGGCGCCTGCGGAGCAAGCCGCGGCCGCGCCGTCCAACGCCGCCGCCCCGAACAGCGTTTCGGCGGCGACGACCCTCTACTACGACGACTCCCGAGCCGGTGGTTGGGAAGCGGCCATCACAGCCGGAGTCGCTGCCTGGAACGCGAACGTCACCAACGTGAGGCTGGTGAAGGTGCCGCCCGGTACCCGTGCCCAGATTCGGATCACCGCCACCAACGGTTGGCCGCAGGCAAGCCTGGGCCCGGTCCGCCCGGGTGGGCAGGCGTGGGTGGAACTCGGCAGCCAGGCGGTCGACCAGGGCTACGACAAGACCCGCATCGCCGCCCACGAGATCGGCCACAACCTGGGCCTCCCGGACACCAAGCCGGGTCCGTGCTCCAAGCTGATGTCGGGCTCCAGCGCGGGAGTCGGCTGCCGGAACCCCGTTGCCGACGCGGCCGAACGGTCCCGGGTCGAGTCCGCCTACGGCGGCCGCACCGCCGCGCAGACTCCGACCACCGGCCGGGTCATGGTCGACGCGCCCTGAGGTCCCGCTTCGACGGCCCACCCGAGTCCACGGGCGTCCGGCCGCACCACGGCCGAGGATGCCGCTTCAGCCACCCCGACCCCCACCACGACGGCGTCCATCCCGAGGTGCCGGGAGTGGGGGAGGGGTGAGCCGGGGCGGGTTCAGCGGGTATGGGCCCGTCGGCGCCGATGGAGGACGACGGCTCCGCCCGTGAGGGCGAGGGCCGCGCCGGAGCCGGCGAGCAGCGGAGTGGAGGACGACGCTTCGTCCGTCGTGTGCCGGGGGCCGTAGCCGCTGGAGTACCCCTTCGTGTCGTACTCCGAGCCGGGTAGTTTGTCGGCGTAGCGGGCCTTGACCAGCTTCTGGTAGTCGCCGAGCGACACCGACGCCCGGCCGCCCAGCCCCTGCCGGGCCTGCTCGTTGAGCGGTTCGACGGTGTCGAGCCTGAGCTGGTACCAGCCGCGGAGTTGCGGTTCGGTGAAGACGAGGGTGCCCACTGTTGCCTTGCCCGCGTAGCCGGCGTCGCCGTCGCCGTCGCGGATGGCCGCCAGGTGCCAGCCGCCGCCCTGGGTGGGGGCGAGCATGACGGTGGCGGTGCGGCCGTTGACGGTGGTGCTCAGTGAGGAGAGCAGGTTCGTCAGTTTGACGGCCTCCGTGGGCAGGGGCGGGGCAGTGCCCGCGACGAATCCGGCAGTGATCTCGTTCAGTGCCACCGGGTCCTTGATGGTGAACGCCGGGAGGCCCTGGCACGGTTCGGCTGTTTCGGGGATGGTCTGCACCGTCCCGGCGGTGCCGGCGGGGATCGGAGTGCTCAGGAAGCGGCAGACCGAGTCGCGGACGGCGGTGGACTTCACCGCGTCGAGGGCCGCCTGGTAGTCGGGGATGTCGGCCGGGAGCGGGTCCTTGGCCGGGGCCGCGTGGGCCGGGCCGGCGACGGACAGCAGGACGGACGCGCTCGATGCGAGGACGACGGACAGACGGGAGAAACGAAAGCCGGTTCGTTTGCCGGACGTTGTGGTGCGGCTGGTGTCGCGCATGTCGCCTGCCTTAGCCGGAGATGCCGATGCGGGAGTGCGTCCACTTCGACGAGCTGTTGCTCACGTAGTCGGCGTAGTTCCACCACGTGTACGTGGCCGTGTCCGGCCATGGGTCGGCCACGGCGATCGTGTTGCGCGACGTGTCGAAGCCGTAGACCACGTTCATGTGGCCACCACCGGAGGTCCACCCGATGCGGGCACCGATCGGCCGCGCCGCCTTGACCTCGGTGTACACCTGGTTGAACGTGGCGGCGCTGTTCAGGCCCGAGCCGGGGTGGGTCATGCCCAGGCTGTTCCAGCCCCTGGCCATGTCGTCGAGCGTGGCGGGTTGGTTGTTGCAGCCGTAGTAGGGCTGCGCGCGGGTGCAGAAGTCCGTCTGCGTGGAGCCGAAGCCCTGGAACTTGGCGATGGTCAGGCCGGAGGCGACCCAGCACCACTGGGTTTTCTCCTGCTTGTACATGGTGATGGTGTCCTGACCCGCTTCCGCGTGAGCAGTGCCTCCCGCGATCGCACACAATCCCAAGGCGGCCGGCACGATGGCCGTCGCCGCGATTCCGTACCTGAATCTGCCCATGTTGCTGCCTTCCCGTGACGAGACGAGCGGGGCGTTCCGGTATGGATATGACATCGCATCATGTTGAAGTCACATAGGGGTATTACGGCAATTTCATTCCAATAGGCTATTTGCCTGGTAATCGTATATGCACGCAATCTCTCGGGAGCGAGATGATGCGGGCATGGGTATCTCCGACGAACGTCGTGAAGTCCTGGTCGCCGGGGCGTACTTCGCCGACCTGATCTTCCGCGACCTGCCGGGCGAGGCGGCCGTGGGACGCGAGACGTTCGCCGGCGGCTTCGAAATGTTGCCCGGCGGCGCCTTCAATCCGGCATTGGCGCTGCACAGGCTGGGCAACGACGTGGTGTGGGCCACCGACTTCGGCGACGACGAGTTCAGCCGACACGTCCTGGCCGGGGCCCGAGCGGCGGGGTTGGACGAGTCCGGATTCCGCCACCACCCCGGGCCGCTGCGCAGCATCACGGTCGCGCTGTCGTACGCCGCGGACCGGGCCATGGTCAGCTTCCAGGACCCGTCGATGCCCCGCCCGGTGGACGAGTTGGCCCGTGCGTACCGGCCGCGGATCCTGGTCCTGCCCGAACTGCGGTACGGCCCGGGCGTGGCGGCGACACTGGGCGCGGTACGCGCGACGGGCGCGTCGGTCTTCATGGACTGCCAGGACGTCCCGGTCACGCTGGAGACGCCGACCGTGCGCGAAGTTCTGGCACAGGTGGACGTCTTCGCGCCCAACGTGGACGAGGCGCTACGGCTCACGGGGGCCGCCACGGCCGACGACGCGGTCGCGGCTCTCGGCGAACTGGTCCCCACGGTCGTGATGAAACGCGGTGGACACGGCGCGATCGTCCTGCGGGACGGGCGTCGGTTCGCCGTTCCCGCGGTGCCGGTTCGGGTCGTGGACACCACCGGCTCGGGCGACTGCTTCAACGCCGGATTCATCCACGGCCTGCTCGCCGGCTGGGACGTGACCCGGTGCCTGGCGGCGGCGGTGGCCTGCGGATCGGCGGCCGCCACCTCGCCCGGATCGCGCGGGGCCGTCACGGTCGGCGAACTGTCCGCGTGGCTCGCGATGGTCGAACCCGTGACGTCGATCTGAGCACGACAGCCCGCGTATCGCCGCACGACAGCCCGCGTATCGCCCCCGGCGGTCGCAGAACTCCCTACAGTGTTGTTCTTCGTTCTACGCGTGTCGCTGTTCGCGCCGCCGTCGCCCGACCGCGCTCCCGAGCCCGTGGGCGCATCCGGCTTCCCGGCCGGCAGGGACGCGCGGCTCGCCCACGGGGTATCTCGTGGCGTCCGTATCGAATGGGGGATCGCCGGTGAGAGTCCTGGTCACCGATCTGGACGGCACATTGTTGGGCGGGACCGACAGCGAGCGCCTTCGGCTGCGCCGGGTCCTGTCGCGCCACCCCGAGATCACGGTGGTGTTCGCGACCGGCCGCGCACTGCCCTCGGTGCGTCGGGTGCTGGACGATCCGCTCGTGCCCAGGCCGCGGTGGATCGTCGCCGACGTCGGGGCCACCGTGGCCGACGGCACGGACCTGAGCCCGGTGGTGGACCTGCAGTCCCGATTACGCGCAGGCTGGCCCGGTGCGGCCCGCGTCCGTGCGGCGCTCTCGGGGTTCCCCACCCTGGCGTACCAGGAGGGAGTGGCTCAACAGGGACGGTGTTCGTTTGACCTGCCCCCCGAAGACCTGACCGGGGAACTCACGCGCGCGGTGGGGGCGCTGGGATGCTCGTGGGCGTACTCGGCCGATCGCTACTTCGACGTCCTGCCTCCCGGAGCGGGCAAGGGCGCCGCGGTGCGGGCGCTGGCGCGGCGGCACGGCTGGGCGTGGGACGACGTCCTGGTCGCCGGCGACTCGCTCAACGACCTGTCGATGTTCGAGATCGGCGCGCACGGTGTGGTGGTCGCCGGCTCCGAGCCCGGTCTGTACCGGGCGCTCGCCGGCGACGAGAAGGTGTACCGCGCCGAGCAACACGGCGCTGCCGGCATCCTCGCCGCACTCGCTCACCTGGGCTGGACGGAGCCCGGGCACGCGGTGGTCGTGGGCTATCACCGCCCGCCCCGGGAATGGACGTCGACCGGGTGGCGGCCCCCGGCCAGCCCGAACGGGATCCTGCCGACGCTGTGCGCGGTCCTGGGCACGGAACACGCGGACGCCCGCGACGTTTCGGCCCTGTGGGTGACCGGATCGGTGGCCGGACAGACGCCGCCCGTTCCGGAGCCGAGGGCCCTCGGTCCCGGCCCCGCGCTGTCGCTGGAACCGTTCGACGTCTCGACGTGGTCGGCCTATTTCCACCGTGCCTGCAAGGAGACACTGTGGCCGGCGCTGATGTCGCAACCCGAACGCATCCGCTTCGACCACGCGGCCTGGGACCGATACCGCACCGTGAACCGCCGCTTCGCCGAACACATCGCCGACCGAGCCGCGGAACGGGGCACCGTCTGGCTGCACGACTACAACCTGTGGCTCGTGCCGGGACTCCTGCGCGCCCTGCGACCGGATCTGCGCACGGGCCTGTTCCACCACACACCGTTTCCCCCGGCGTCGGTCTTCGCCGCCCTGCCCGTCGCGGCCGAGGTGCGCGCCTCCCTGACGACGCTGGACTGGGCCGGATTCCAAACCGCGCGTTTCGCCGCCAACTTCCGGGCCACACTGGGCAGGACCCGGATCACGCCGAGCGTGGGCGTACACCCTTTGGGCGTCGACCGCGACGCGATCGACGCCCGGGTCCGGGCAAGAGCACCCCTCTCGCCGTCCGCCGCGGGCCACGTGGTCCTCGCGGTCGAGCGCCTGGACTACGCCAAGGCCCCCGAGCGCAAGGTCGACGCCGTCGGCGAACTCCTCGCCTCCGACCCGAACCTGCGCGGCCGCCTGCGCTTTCGCCTCGTATGCCCCCCACCGGAGCCCGGCATCGTCGTCCACGACGCGACCCGGGCCGCGCTCGAACACCGCATCGCCGACATCAACGACAGGTTCGGCAACACGACCTGGCAACCGATCGAGTATCACCCGCGAAACCTGCCCTTCGACGAGATCGTGGACCACTACCTCGCCGCGGACGTGTTCTGGGTGACATCGCTCCAGGACGGAATGAACCTCACCGCCAAGGAATTCGCCGCGGCGCAGTCCGCCGCGCACGGATCCGGGGTCCTGGTGCTCTCCCGTCACGCCGGCGCGGCCGAGGAACTGGCCTGCGGCGCCCTCCTGACGGACCCTCACTCGCCTGCGGACCTCGTCCGGGTCCTGCGCCGGGCCCTGCGCATGCCCCGACGGGAGCGCCGCGCCCGCATGATGCGACTGGACGCGGCCCTCGGCCACGACCACCCCCGCCACTGGGCGGCCGGGATCATCGCCGCCATCCGAGGCCACGCCCAACCGCCCCCGACCACCATCACGCTCCCGACCGGGCCGCGCCCGGGGCCGCGATCCGCGTGAACGACCTGCCCGCCGCGATCGTTCTCGCACCCCGCCTCACGACCTGCGGACGTGGAAGGTTACTCTCGCCCCATCGGTTTTGAACGTGTTCAAAACCGATGGGGGCGGACTCCGCGACGAGGGGTGGTAGCGCGCATGGTGCACGACGTTTCGAGGACTTCCTTCCACCCGGACACTCCGCTCTGGCTCGGGCTCTTCTCCGTGGCCGGGGTGATCTGCTGCCTGACGTGGATGCCGGCACCCTTCGCCGGCGTCGCCGGCGTCCTGATCGGCATCGTGAACGTCCGGGAGTCCCGACGGGAGCAAGTCGCCCGGACCCGCGCGCTGTTGGGCCTGGTCTGCTCGATCGTCGCCTGCCTGTTCTGGATCTGGGTGCTCTGGTTCAGCGGCTCGATGGACTCCGGCTACAACTAGGCCCTGTCCGGCGGACCTTGGAGGATCAGGCCGCGTCGTCCGGTGCCGTGCATCCCTGTGTCGGAGAAGCAGCCGCATAGTGGTTCTATTCGGTTGATTGCGCGCGGATCGTCGGACAACGACGCCGTGTTCGGCCGCTACCTGTATGAGCCGGCCTCCGGTCGCCCGGCGCCACCAACCACCAAGCGGCACTGTACGTTGCAGCCATCTTCCTCTGGCTCAAAACCTGATCCACGAGACATGGCCTTAGCCCGGCCGGCGCGGCAACTCGGGGACGGGAACGAAGACGGTGTCATCACGGGGAATTCGGCAGCGAGAGGTGACGTGATGGGCCGCAGGGCGAGCGGGGGCGACGAAGCAGCGATGTGGTGGGCGGGGGCTACCCGAACGACGAGGGCGCCGCGACCGTTGCGCGGGACGACTTGGTGGGTGGCGGTGACGGTGGCCGCCTTGGGTGTGGCGGCCGGTGATCACGTGCTGGGATTTCGGGAGGCCCTGACGGGGCGGCAGTTCGACGGGGAGGACGGGGCCGTTTTGTGGTCGTTGGCCGCCGAAGCCAATACCGGTCCCCACGACGTCCTCATCTTCGGCATCGCCCCCTGGACTTCCGTCATGTGGACCCCGCCCGGGGGATGATGACGGTGAGGGGAACTCCCGACTCCCGCCTGTGTGAGGCGACCACCGGCCTCAGGTGGGATCGAAAATGATGTTCACGGAGCCATCCCAGCCTTGTGTCTCCGTGAGGGTGAGCGTTCCGTCCTTGGCCTCGTCGATGTGCACCAGGATGCCGCCGCGGTCCTCGCCGGGAAACGCCAGGGAGAAGTGGGGGTCCAGCTCGATGAGGAAGTCCCAGCCTTCACGCTCGGTCGTGTCCAGAGCGATCGAATGCCGGCCGGACGCGTGCCACGCGTTCGCGGCATCGACCGTTACGGTGATGTCGATCTCGTACTCACCGAGGCAGAGCGATGTATTGGCCCACCACTCGAGACGTGCCGAGCCCACGAATCGGTCCATGAGCACACTATGCATCCCGCCCCGAAGCGTGTGCCGCACCGGCCTTGGCATAGTGATGGTTCCGTGGGCCGACAGTGGCGGGCCCGCGTCGGTATCGTCGCGGGGTGAAGGATGACGAGGGCGGCCGGGCGTCCGCGGCCGATCTGCTCCTCGAATACGCCGATGTGGCGACGGCCGCGCGGGTCCGCGTCCGTCTCGGGCTCCCGTCGATCGCGGCGCGGCAGGCCCGGACCCGGGCACGCCGTTGGCGGAATGGCTGCGGAAGCTCAAGACCGGCCCGGACAGCACGGCGCTCGACGGACACTCCCGCAGCGACTGGGACTTGGTCGTAGCGGAGCACCTGCGCGAGCCATACCGCGTCGACATCGCCCGTCGGTTGCTCGTCCACCCCGACTGCCCGACGGACGCCGCCCTCGTCCTGACCGCCCGTCGACTCGCCTTCGAGGGCAGACCCGCGTGGCGCGCGCTCGGCACCCTGGCACGGCACGCGCGCGCCGTGTACGGCGAGCCCCACATCGCATCCCTCGGCCGCCTCGTGGACGAAGCGGCCCGCATGCTTCCGGGCCTCGACGCGGCCGCGTGGGCGTGGCCGGCGCAGCACCCCCGGACTACCCGGGGACGTTCACCGAGTTGTGCGCGGACGCCGCAAGGGCCGCCGACCCCGACCGCCCCGGCGCCGGGGCGCCCCTCGTCCGGTCCGACCCGCCCTATGCCGACACCGCCGGTGCCATGTCGCAGCGTTGGGGCCACACGTCCCCGCTCGGACTGCTGGGCCGGCTTCCGCCGAAGGACGCCGCCGCCGTGCCCGCGGTGCTGCCCTCCGACGTCCGCGACGTGTTCAGGCGGGTCGGCGAGCCGCTTGCCGGCCACCTCGTCCTCGCCCTGATGCGAAACCCGGAGCTCGACGCACGCGCCCTCGTCGCCCGCCTGATCCCCGACCGGGAAACGGTGCCTGTGGGAGGCACAGGGCCGAGCGGCGCTGCTCGACCCCCGGCTGCGGTCGCTGCCGGACCGCTCGTCCACCGCGCGACAGGCCCGGCGGTGGGCCCTGAACGCACCCGACGGCCTGGCCCGGTAGCGCGCCGAGACCCTGCGCCGCGAGCATCCGGACGAACTCGTAGCCGCCATCCGCGAACGGCCCGAGCGCGCCGCGCGACACGTTCCGGATGCGTTCTGGCCCGCGGCCGTGGCGGCCCACGTGCACGAGCCGCTGCCCCGCGCGGCGCTGGTGCTCCTCGCTCGGCATCCGTCGTTTCCCGCCGAACTGCTCCGTGCGGCCGCGGAGTGGACGACGGGTTGGCCGTCGAACTGGGCGCCGGCGTGCGCGAGCACGCGCTCGCGGCACTCGCCGGGCCGCTGCCGCCCACGGCGCGGGAGGCTCGTCTCGGACTCTCCTGGTTCGGCAACGCCCTCGCCGACGAAGTGCTCTCGGTCCGGGAGTTCGTCGGACTCGGTCACCCGACGGCGCGGTTGCCGGAAGCACTCGCGGACCTGTCCGGCGTCTTCCCCGACGGGCACGCCGAAGCCTCGGCCGTGCTCGCCGAGCACGCGCGGGCGACGATCGCCGACGACCCGGAGGCGTGGGCGGTGGCCGTGATGCTGCTGCCGGACTTCAGCGGGACGGTGCCGGAACCGCTCGCGACGGCAGCGGCAGCCACGTCCACCTGACCGGCGCTCCCGACGCTCGCGGCCCACGACGTCGTAGTACAGCCCGGCGCAGGCATAGCACTGCTTCCGCATCGGTGAATTCGGGAGTTTCGGGAGTGTGGCCTGAATGCACCGCCCCTGCGGTCAGGCCTGCGGCTCGGTCCCATCGTGCGCGAGAGCCTTCTCCAGCCGCGTCATGACCTCCGCCATGAATGTGCCGGTGGTGCCGCGACCGCCCAGGTCCGGCGTGGCGGAGTCGGTCCGCGCCGCGGCGGCCAGCGCCCGGCGCAGCGGCGCCGCCGCCCGCGGGTGGCCGAGATGGTCGAGCATGAGGGCGACCGCCGTCGCCGCGGCATACGGATTGGCGATGCCCCGGCCCGCGATGTCGGGCGCGCTTCCGTGTACCGGCTCGAACAGGGCGCAGCCGGTCTCCGGGCACACGCTCGCGCTCGCGGCCAGCCCGAGTCCGCCCATGAGGGCCGCGGCGATGTCGCTGACGATGTCGCCGAAGAGATTCGAGGCGACGATGCCCTCGTAGGGCGAGGGGTCGCGCACCAAGTGGTAGCAGAAGGAGTCGACGTACTCCTCACTGCCCACAAGGCCGGGAAAACCGGCGAGTTCGGCTCGGAAGACCCCCTGCCAGAGGCGACCCGTGTGGGGGACGGCGTTGCTCTTGTGCACCAGGGTGACCCGTTCGCGACCGCTCTCGCTCAAGGTGCGCAGGCAATAGCGGAGGAACTTCTCCACGGTCTCCCGGGTGTATACGCATTCGTCGATGGCCACGGCCGGAAGCCTCCCGTGCGAGACGGTGCCGCCGACTCCGGCGTACAGGCCCTGGGTGTTCTCCCGGAACAGGGCGATCGCCCGGTCGCTGCCACGAGGGGTGAACGGCCGGTAGTTGACGTACAGGTCGAGGCCGCGACGAAGGCCCAGCAGAATGTCGCGACCATGTGCCATGTCGGGGATCCTGGGGTCGCCCAGGGCGCCGAGGAGGATGGCGGGGTAGTCGGACGCGAGCAGGTCGAGCGCGTCGGCCGGCAGACCGACCCGCTCGGCCAGCCACCGCTCGGCGCCCCAGTCGAAGATGCGGTACGAGAGGTCCAACCCGAAATGGTCGCTGAGGAGTTCGAGCGCGGGCAGCACGGCCGGGACGACCTCACCGCCGATCCCGTCCCCGGGAATCACCGCGATCCTCATGTCCGCGCTCCGGTGGCGAGCATGTCCTCCACGGAGCTGAGCCGTCCCGCGATGGCGCTCGCCGCGACCACGTACGGGGAGGCCAGGTAGACCTGCCCGGGGCCGGACCGTCCGGGGAAGTTGCGGTTCTGCGCGCTGACGGTGACTTCGTCGGGCCGCTCCGAGACGCCCGGCCCGGCGTTGATGCAGGCGCCGCAGGAGGGCGGCAGAACGGTGACGCCGACCTGCTCGAAGAGGTCGAGATAGCCGCGTTCGGCGGCGTGCTTCAGCACGGCCTCGCTGCCGACCTGGATGTACGCCCGGACCTCGGCGGGTACCGATCGTCCCTGGTCACGGGCGAGCCTGAAGACGGCGGCGTACATGTCCATGTCCTCGGCCTTGCCGCCGGTGCAGGAGCCGCCGTACACCTTGTCGACGCGGACGTCCTCGCGCACCGAGGCGAGCGGGACGGCGTTGCGCGGGTCTCCCGGCAGGGCGACCATGGGTTGGATCGAGCCCAGGTCCACGGTGACGGTGGAGTCGTACCGGGCGCCGGGGTCCGAGGACGGTGCGGCGCCGGCGGGAGTCGCCGGAGTGCGGCGGGCCAGATGGGCGTGGGTGACGTCGTCGGCTTCGAACAACGCGGTCATGCCCCCCGCCTCCACCGCCATGTTGCACAGGGTGGCGCGTTCGTCCACACCGACGGACCCCACGCCGGAGCCGGTGAACAGCAGAACCTTGCCCAGGGTCCGGCTCCCCTCGATCCCGGGGTGGACCAGCAGGCCGAGCATGACGTCCTTGGCGCAGACGCCCGGCCGCAGTGCGCCGTCGAGTGCGACCCGGACGACGGCCGGCACCTTCACCAGGGTCTCGCGGTTGTACCAGGCGTTGGCGATGTCGGTGGCGCCCACCCCGAAGGCCAGCGCGCCGACGGCGCCGGCCGTGCAGGTGTGGCTGTCCGTACCGATGATCACGTCCCCGGGGCGGGCGACGTGCTCCAGGATGTGGTTGTGGCAGATCGCCCGGCTGCCGCCCCCCTCGCGGGGGCCGATGAAGTGTCCGCCGCCGAGTTCCGCGAACTCCCGTTGCCGGGCCCCGAGGTCCTCGACCCGGGCGATGAGCCGGTCGCCGTTCTCCCGGCGCTTGAGGACGGGAGCGGCCAGGGAGAGGTGGTCCTGGAAGAAGTAGCAGGTGTCGGGCTGTTCGAGCCGGGCATGCGGTCCGAACTGTCGCGTGAACATGCCCGCGGCCATGGGGGTGACGTACTCGTGCGAGAACCGGACGTCGGTCGTGACGAAGTACGACTCGCCGACGCGCACCGAGGCGTTCTCGGGGAGCGGGTTGCGCGGTGACAGGGCACGCTGAAGGATCTTCTCCACGACGGTCAGCGGGCGGGCGGGCGCGAAGTCGGGGGCGAGGCCGCAGCCTTGGCGATTGAAGCCGAACAGGCCCCCGAGGTCGACGATGGCGCGCTCGATGGCGTTGGCACGTCGGGTGAACGCCGCGAGGGGCAGTTCCTCGCCGTCGAGGAGCGACTCCAGCAGGTCGAAGTCGGTGCAGGTGACGATGCCGACGTTGCGGCAATTCTGCTCGTAGATGCGCTCGAAGGACCGGGCGAAGACGACTTCGACGCCCGCGTACTTCTCGGCGTAGACGGCGTGTTCTCGGGAGGAGCCGCAGCCCTTCGCCTCGCCGCTGACGATGATGCGGGGCGCGAAGGACTTCAGGGCGCCCTCGGCGACCTTGTTGTCCCGCAGTCCCAGGTAGGCGTAGTCACCGAGCTTCTCGTCGTACCAGTAACAGCACCAGCCCGGGATGATCTCGTCGGTGGAGATGTTGTCCATGAGCGGCGCGCGCAGCAGTTCGGCGATGCCGGGTACCGCACCGCCCGACAACTGGGCGGCCACGACATCGGTGTCCTCGGTCAGGACGAGGACGTTGCCGCGCAGGCGGATCCGGCGCTCCTCGGACCCGTCTCGGGGGTCACTCCGCGGTCGCAATGATCCGCCCTATCTGTTCGTCGGTGAGGGGAACCCGATGGGCCCTGGAGCCGTCCAGGATCTTCTTGAGGAGGGACGCGTCGGTGCTGTCGTAGCCGTGGACGGTCAGCCAGTAGCGGACGTTGTTGGTCCCCGACGCCCGATCGATCAGCACTTCCTGTTCGCGGCCCAGGTAACCGGCCGGGACGCTGGAGTACACGCTGTCCTTGACGAGTGTGTCGCCCTTCAGGTGCGCCTTGAGGATCGCGGAGGCGTGCACACCGGCACTGGTCTTGAAGACGTCCCGGCCCAGAGCGGGGTAGTTCTGCGGGATGTCCACGTCGAGCACCTCCGCCGCGTACTCGCCGTACTGCCTGAGTGCCTTCAGGTCGTACGTTCCGTGTCCGTCGAGATGGCTGTTGACGATGAGCTGGTCCAGGGAGGCGTTCCCCGCGCGCTCTCCGATGCCCAGGATGGTGGCGTGCACCCGGGTGCAGCCCAGGGCCAGCGCCGTCAGGGAGTTGGCGAGGGCGAGCCCCCGGTCGTTGTGACCGTGCCACTCCAGGTCGACGGATCGTCGCCGGTTCCGGAAGTACCGGGAGGTCCAGTGGAGCAGCGCGGCCGTACCCTCCGGGCGGGCCGCCCCGACGGTGTCGCACAGGGTCAGCCGGGTCACTCCGGAATCGATCGCGGCGTCGTAGACCTGTCCGAGGACCTCCGGGGTGCACCGCACCGCGTCCTCCAGAACCAGCACGAAGTCGACCTCGCCGTCGAGGCAGGCCGCGGCCGAATCGACGATGTTGCGTTGGATGCCGGCGATGCTCCAGTCCTCGACGTACTGCCGGATGGGGCTCACACCGACGAAGACGTAGGCGTCGACCGCGGTCTCGGCCCGCGCCGCGATCTCCCGGATCGCGGCGATGTCCGCGGGGTGGGTGCGGCCGGCGTAGCCAGGGACGATCGGGTGTCCGGAAGCGATGATGTGCCGGGCCAGAGCCACGCATTCACGGAGTGCCTCCGGGTCGGCCCCGGGGAATCCCAGGTCGGCGGATCGCACCCCGACGCGAGCCATGTGGTCGACCAGGGCGCGTTTCCGATCCAACGAAGGATTTCTGATGTGGGGTGCCTGCACTCCATCGCGGAGGGTTTCGTCGAAGAACGTTCCGGAGTACGCCGCAGGGTGCGGTGCGGCGTCGACGACCATGGTGTTCCAGTTGAACCAGATGTCAGGGCTCGGATACCCGCTCCGGCCGGTCATGCCGTTCAATTCGACCTCCTTTTCGTTGGGGTGGGATTTTTGGCGGGACCGGAGTGGACACCAAGGGCGCCGGAGTATGCACCAGGACAGGATCCGGGACGCCCCCGTGGGGAATCAATGGTTCGAGACGTACCGGCAATTGCGCCCGCCGGAGATTATGCGGACGGATCGCATCCGCTTTTCCGGGCCCGTCCTGTAGACAGGACAAAAGATTCCACGGTGAAAGCCGTGCCTGCGACGCATGCCGAGTTGCGTCGAATTCGCTTTCTCGCATCATGTTCCCAGGGGATCGGCCGGTCGGTGGAGCCGAGTTCCGGAACGGAGGATTCCGAATTCGGGGAATCATTCCGACGCGTCTTTACGAGGGAGCCGAATCCGGTGCGTTCCATTGGCGTTTCACAAGCGCAGGAGAGCCTGTGGCTGGCTCAGAAGATCACGCCGGATGTGCCGAACATCCCCGCGTGCCGATGGCTTGTCGCAGGCGATGTCGACGTGGAGCTGCTGCACGCCGCGCTGCGCGTCGTCTTCCACGAGTACAGCGCCGCACGAGTGAACTTCCGGCAGTTCGGAGACGAGCTGCGGCAGGTGCTCCGCGAGGGCGACACGGACACCTGGACGCCCTCCTTCCACGACGCGAGCGCTGCCGCGGACCCCGAATCGGCGGCCCACGCATGGGCCGAGGCCATCGAGCGCGAGCCGTTCGATCTGGAACACGACCTCCTGTTCCGGGCCGGGGTCGCCCGCGTGTCGGACTCGCGTCACCTGGTGTTCCTCGCCGCCCATCACACCGTCGCCGACGGTTACACGTTGACCCGGCTCCTGCCGCTCCGCATCGCGGAGTGCTACCGGGCCCTGAAGCACGACACGCCGATCCCGGAGCGCTCCCACGGCGGACCGGAGCTGATCCGCCTGGAAGACCTCCGCTACCGGAACTCTCCGCAGTTCGCCAAGGACGCCGAATTCTGGCGAACGCGTCTGGACGAGGCACCCGAACCGCTACGGCTGCCGGGACAACGCAGCGCCGGCCGCCCCACCGTGCTGCACCACACACTGGCGGTGCCGACACGGGACACGGACGTGTGGTTCGAGGCCGCCGCCTCCATCGACGTGCGGATGCCCGCCTTCCTGACCGCCGCCGCCGCCGTCTTCTTCCGGCACGTGGGCGGGCGCCGGGACTTCACCTTCTCGACGATGGCCCTCGGCCGCACGAAGGCCGCGAGGGACTTCTACGGCTCGCAGTCGACCACTCTGCCCTTCCGCGTGCACGCCCCGTTGGCCACGCGGTTCCGAGACTTCGCGCACACGGTGTCCCGCGAGCTGTGGCAGATCGGGCGGCACTCCGCCCACCAGGTCTCCGACATCCGTTCAGGGGCCGGGAGAGCCGACGTGGGGTCGGTAGCCAGTCCCTTCGGAGTCACCCTCAGCATCCTCCCCTTCGTCGCACCGGAGGTCGACTACGCGGGTGCGACCGCGTACGCGCAATCCGGTTTCTCCTGGGGCGCCTTCGACGACCTGCACCTCGCCATCTACTACGACGGCCAGGCCAGGAGCGGCCTGCACATCCGGGTGGACGCCAACAGCACGTTGTACAGCGCGGAGGACGTGCGTCGTTTCGCCGACACCCTGGTCGCCTGCATCAGCGGCACGGCACGGGACCCGCACGCCCCGATCGGCTCGTTGGACCTGCTGGGGCCGGGTGCGCGCCAACAGGTGCCGGGCATCGCCGACGACACGGCGGCCGAGCTGCCCGAGGTGAGCGTTCCGGAACTGCTGGCACGGGCGGCGGCGGATCCGGACGCGGTCGCGGTGGTCTTCGAGGATCGCCGAGTGAGCTACGCCGAGTTGGAGGTGCGGTCGGACCGGCTCGCCCGGGAGCTGACCGTCCGGGGCATCGGCCCGGAGACCCTGGTGGGGCTGGCACTGCCACGCTCGATCGAGCTGATCGTGGGCATGCTGGCCGTGCTCAAGTCGGGTGCCGCCTACCTGCCGATCGACCCCAGGTACCCCGGCGCGCGGTCGGACCTGGTCCTGGCCGACGCGCGGCCCGCACTCGTGCTCACCGACACGGACACCGCTCCTGCGCTCCCGCGGACCGGGACCCCGCTTCTGCTGTTCGGTGACGTCGACTTCACGAGCGCGGCCCCGGAGCCGGAGCAGGCCCCGGCTCCGGTACGGCCCGCGAACGCCGCGTACGTGATGTACACGTCCGGCTCCACCGGCACGCCCAAGGGCGTGACGCTCACCCACCGCGACATCGTCAACGGCGTGCTGCGCCTGAAGGACGAGATCGGTATCGACGCGGGCACCCGTATGCTCGCGGGAACCTCCATCGGCTTCGACGTCTCCGTTTTCGAGGTGATCACCACCCTGGCCGCCGGTGGCACGGTCGAGGTCGTCCCGGACGTGCCGACGATCGCCGAGCGCGGTGGCTGGCGGGGTGGGGTGATCAGCACGGTTCCGTCCGTCATGGCCGCGCTGTTGGACCGGTGCGGCGACGGTTTGCAGGCCGATGCCGTCGTTCTGGCGGGCGAGGCGCTGCCGGCCGCGCTCGTACGGCGGGTACGCGAGGCGATTCCCGGCGTGCGTGTGGTCAACGCGTACGGCCAGACCGAGTCCTTCTACGCCACCACCCACACCGTCGGCGAGGACCGGCCCGAAGCGGTGACCGCGCCGATCGGTGTGCCGCTGGGCAACATGCGCGCCTATGTACTCGGCCCCGGTCTGGCGCCCGTACCGCCGGGCCTTCCGGGCGAGTTGTACGTGGCGGGCAACGTCGCGCGCGGTTACCGCGACCGTCCCGGCCCGACCGCCGAGCGCTTCGTCCCCGATCCCTATGGGCCGCCCGGTGGGCGCATGTACCGTACCGGCGACCTTGCCCGCCGGAACGCCGATGGGCACCTGGAATACCTCGGCCGCACCGACGCCCAGGTCAAGATCCGCGGCATCCGGGTCGAGCCCGGCGAGGTCGAGGCCGCCCTGACCGCACACCCGGGCGTCGCACAGGCCGTGGTCGTCGTCGGTGCCAACCGCACCGGCGAGCGGCAGTTGGTGGGCTACGCGGTGCCCGTCGGCGTCGGCGTCGGCTCGTCCGGCCTCGGCGCCGTGGCCGGCCTCGGTGAGCTGGACCTGGACCTGGTCGGGACCGTGTCGCCGCGAGAGTTGCGCCGATTCGTGGCCGCCAGACTGCCCGAGTTCATGGTTCCGTCGGTGTTCGTGCTGATCGACCGGGTCCCGCTGACCCCGAACGGCAAGCTGGACCACAGGGCCCTGCCCGAGCCGGAGGTCACCGTCGGCGCCTACCGCGCCCCGGGTACTCCCGTCGAGAAGGTGCTCGCCGGGGTGTATGCGGAGGTGCTCGGCCTGGAACGGGTCGGCGTCGAGGACGACTTCTTCGCCGTCGGCGGCGACAGCATCCGCTCGATCCAGGTCGTCTCGCGAGCCAAGGCACAGGGCGTCGAGGTCACACCCAGGCAGCTCTTCGAATGCCGCACCGTGGCCGAACTCGCCGAGGTGGCCGGCGACGTGCGGCACACGCCGGTGCTCGCCGAGTCGGCGGGTGGAGGTGTCGGCTTCGCGCCGCTTCTCCCGGCGGCTCACCACGTGCTGCAAGCGGGCGGCGGCCACGGCCGGTTCGCCATGACGACGACCGTCGATCTGCCCGTCGGAATCGACGAGGCCGCTCTGGTCGCGACGCTGGCCGCGGTCGTCGACCGCCACGACGTCCTGCGCTCGACCCTGGTGAACGGCGAAGCGGCGCCGGGGCTCGACGTGGCCCCGTCCGGCGCCGTCGATGTGGCGGGGCTCATCCGCCGCGTCCCCGTCGACGGCGCTTGGGGCGACGACTGGCCCGACCGGGCGCGCACGGAACTGGACGACGCGGCCGATCGGTTGGCCCCGGCGGCCGGGGTGATGGCCAGGTTCGTGTGGTTCGACGCCGGCCCGTCGATCGCCGGCCGGTTGAGCATCGTCCTGCATCACCTCGTCGTCGACGACGTCTCCTGGCACATCCTGCTCACGGACCTGGCCGCCGCCTGGCAGCAGGTCCGCGACGGCCGTACGCCGCGCCTCGCCGAGGTCGCCACTTCGGTACGCCGCTGGGCGCACGCCCTCACCGAGGAGGCGTCTTCGCCCCGGCGCACCGACGAACTCGCCCTGTGGCGACGCGTCGTCACGGGACCCGACCCCGACCTGGGCCCGCGCCCCTTCGACCCGGCCCTCGACGTGACGTCCACCGTCCGCCACATACACCTGGAACTGCCCGCACCCCGCACGCGGGCGCTGCTCACCACCCTGCCCACCGCGTTCCGCAGCGGTGTCGACGTCGGCCTGCTCACCGCGCTCGCGCTGGCGCTGGCTCGGTGGCGGGAGCGGCGGGGCATCGCCGAGACCTCGCTCCTGCTGCGGGTCGAGGGGCACGGCCGGGAGGAGTCGACCGTGCCGGGCGCCGACCTGTCCCGCACCGTGGGCCGGCTCACCAGCGTGTATCCCGTCCGCCTCGACGTGCACGGGATCGACCTGGAGGAAGCGCTCGCGGGCGGGCCGGCCGCCGGAGCCGCCGTCAAGGCCGTCAAGGAACAACTCGCGGGCATCCCGGACAACGGCATCGGATACGGCCTGCTGCGCCACCTCAACCCCGAGACCGGCGAAACCCTGCGCGGGCACCCCACCGGGCAGATCGCCTTCACCTACGTGAACTCGCCCGCCGTGGCCGGGAACACGTCCGACGGCCTCGGCTTCACGCCGAGCGCGGGCACCACGGACCTCGTCCCCGGGCCCGGCCCGGACATGCCCGCGCGCGCCTCGTTGCACATCACCGCGTACGTCGACGAATCACCCGAGGGTCCCTGCCTCAAGGCCGGGATCGACTACCCCGAGACCCTGCTGTCCCACCGTGACGTACAGGACGTGACGGATCTGTGGCGCACGGCGCTGGAGGCACTCGCCGACCACGCCGGCCGCCCCGACGCGGGCGGGTCGACCCCGTCCGACACCCCCCTCGTGGACATCGACCAGGCCGAACTGGACGCCTGGCAGGCGCGATACGGAAGGCTGATCGACGTCTGGCCGTTGACCCCGATGCAGTCCGGTCTGCTGTTCCACACCATGCTCACCGGCAGCGCGTCCGTCGACGCGTACCACATGCAGCTCACCTTCCACCTCTCCGGCGAGGTGGACCCGGAGCGCATGCGCGCGGCCGGGCAGGCCCTGCTCGACCGGCATCCCAACCTCGGCGCGGCGTACGCCGCGAACAGGTCGGGGGAGTGGCGCCAAGTGGTGCCGCGACGGGTGGAACTGCCCTGGCAGCACCTGGACTTGAGCACACTGGACGCGCCGCGTCGGGACGAGGAGCTGAAGCGGTTCCTGACCGCCGACCACGGCGCGTACTTCGATCCGGCGACGCCACCGCTGCTGCGGCTCTCCCTGGTCAAGTTGGCGGCGGACCGCTGGGAACTGGTCCTGACGGCCCATCACATACTGTTCGACGGCTGGTCCGTGCCGCTCCTGATGAAGGAACTGCCGCGGCTGTACGCGGCAGCGGGCGACGGCACGGCGCTGCCCCGGGTGCGCGGCTACCGCGACTTCCTGTCCTGGCTCGCGCGGCAGGATCGGCGGGCGGCGGCCGACGCCTGGGCCGCGGAACTGGCCGGGATCGAGGAACCGACCCTGCTGGTCCCCGACGCGCCCGCGGACGGGCACAGTGCGGGGATCGGGCTGATCGAGGTACCTCTGTCGCCGCAGGCGGCGCGTGACCTCGCCCGGACGGCGGCCGAACTGGGGGTCACGGCCGGCACGCTGCTGCATGGCGCCTGGGCGGTACTCCTGGCCGGGCTGACCGGGCGTCAGGACGTGGTCTTCGGTACCACCGTCTCCGGAAGGCCGCCCGAGCTTCCCGAAATCGACTCGATGGTGGGCCTGTTCATCAACACGCTGCCGGTGCGCGTCGACTGCGCCCCCGGCCGCACGCCGCGCGACATCCTGACCGGACTGCATCGCCGACAGGGCGCCCTGCTGGACCACCAGCACCACGGGCTCCTCGACATCCAGCAGGACCTCGGCCTGAGCACCCTGTTCGACACGATGGTCGTCCTGGAGTCGTTCCCCGTGGACAGCGCGGCCATCAGCGAGGCGACATCGGCCGCCGGGATGCGGATCACCGGCCTGAGCCCGCTCAGCGGTGTCCACTATCCGATGGCGGTCGTCGCCCTCGCCGAGCCGCACCTGCAGGTGGCCGTCCAATACCAGCACCACCTCGTCGACCGTGAGCGCGCGGCCGACATCGTCGCCGCGTACGCGAGGATCCTGCACCGTCTCACCGAAGACCTCGACACGCCGGTCGGCGCGATCGACATCGTCACCGACGCCGTCCGCGACCGGCTCCTGACCGACCGGAACGACACCGCGACGGCACTGCCGGAGACCTCCCTCGACGAACTGTTCACCGAGCGGGCTGCCGAGGCCCCGGACGCGGTCGCCGTCGTCGACGGCGAACGGCAGCTCACCTACGCGGAGTTGGAGACCCGCGCCAACCGGCTCGCCCGGGTCGTCGCCGCACGAGGCGTGGGCCGAGACACGCCGGTCGGGCTGGCGCTGCGGCGTTCGGCCGACCTGATCGTCGCCACGCTCGCGATTCTGAAAGCCGGGGGCGCCTATGTGCCCCTCGACCCGGACTACCCGGCCGAACGGCTCACGTTCATGCTGCGCGACGCCGCCCCCGCCCTCGTCCTCACCGACACCCTGCTCGCCCCGGAACTCCCGTCGGACATCTGCCCGTTCCTGGTCATCGACGAGCCCGCCGTCGAGCAGGAGATCGCGCGCTCCGCCGATCGTGCCCCGCAGCGGCGGCACCACCCCGACCAACTGGCGTACGTGATGTACACATCCGGCTCCACCGGCACCCCGAAAGGCGTCGCCGTCACGCACCGCGCCGTGGCGAGCCTCGCCTTGGACCGCCGCTTCGCGAACGGCGCGCACGAACGGATCCTCATGCACTGCGCGCAGGCCTTCGACGCCTCCACCTACGAGCTGTGGACCCCGCTGCTGCGCGGCGGCACCCTCGTCCTCGCCCCGCCGGGCCCCCTGGACACCACCACACTCGCCGCTCTCGTCGCCGCTCGGGGAGTCACGCTCGCGTGCTTCACCGCCGGGTTGTTCAAGGTGGTGGCCGAAAGCGAGCCGGAGAGCTTCGCGGGCCTGCGCGAGATCCTGGTCGGCGGCGACGTGGTGTCCCCGACCGCCGTGGCCCGGGTCGCCGCGGCCTGCCCCGGCATCCGGATCTTCAACGCGTACGGACCCACCGAGACCACCAGCTTCTCCATCTACCACCCCATCCCCGCCGGCGAAGACGTGCCCGACCGGCTGCCCATCGGTCGGCCGCGAAGCAACACCCGCGCCTACGTCCTGGACACGGCCCTGCGGCCCGTCCCGCACTCGGTCCCCGGCGAGCTGTATCTCGCGGGCGCCGGCCTGGCCCGCGGCTACCTCGGGCGCGCCGCCCGATCCGCCCGGTCCTTCGTGGCCTGCCCGTTCGGGGCCCCGGGGGAGCGCATGTACCGGACCGGCGACATCGTCGTGCGTACCCCCGACGGGCGGCTCGACTTCCGTGGCCGCGCCGACTCCCAGGTCAAGATCAACGGCTTCCGCGTCGAACCGGGGGAGGTCGAGGCCGCGTTGAGCACCCACCCCGGCGTCGCGCAGTCCGCCGTGACGATCGTCGCGGACCGCACCGGCGAGCGTCGCCTGGTCGGGTACGTGGTGCCCGGCGCCGACCTTCCCCCCGCCATCGACCGGGCACAGCGGATCCACGACTGGGAGCAGATCTACGACCGGGTCTACGCGAAGGCGCGTGCCCCGTGGGGGGAGGATTTCTCCGGCTGGGAGTCCAGCTACACGGGCCGGCCGATCCCCCCGTCCGACATGCGGGAGTGGCGGGCCGCGACGGTGGACCGCATTCTTGCGGGTGAGCCGCGCCGGATACTCGAACTCGGAGTGGGTTCCGGCCTGTTGATGTCGTCGATCGTCGGACGGGTTGACGAGTACTGGGGCACCGACCTGTCCGCCGAGGCCATCGAACGGCTCGCCGGCGAGGTCGAGCAGGCCGGGTACGCCGATCGGTGCACGCTGCGCCACCAGGCGGCCGACGACATGACGGGCCTGCCGCACGGCCGCTTCGACGTCGTCGTGCTCAACTCCGTCGCGCAGTACTTCCCCGACGCCGACTACCTGGACCGGGTGCTCGCCCAGGCCCTGCCGCTGCTCGCGCCCGGCGGACGGCTCTTCGTCGGCGACGTGCGCGACGCGGCCACGCTGTGGCTGTTCCGCGCCGGAACGCAGCGCGCCCGGTGCCCGGACGACTCCCCGGCGGCGGCCCGCACCGCGATCCGGCGCGCGGTCCTGCTGGAACCGGAGCTGGCCCTGGACCCCGAGTGGTTCACCCGCTGGGCCCGGCGGCACGGCGTCGCGAGCGTGGACGTCGCGCTCAAGCCCGGCCGGGTCCACAACGAACTCACCCGACACCGCTACGATGTCGTCCTGCGCCAGGACCCGCCCGTCGACGCCCTCGCCCTCGACGACGCTCCGCGCGTGCCGTGGGGCCCGGGGGCAGTGGACCTGAACGACCTGGAGCGGCTGTGGCGCACACGCGACGGCGAGGGTGCGCTGGTCGTCACGGGCATCCCCAACGCCCGGCTCGACGGTGAGGCGGCACTGGCGGCGGAGCTGGGCTTGACCGGTCCCACGGCCGGGAGCCCGGTCGGCCCCGCCGCCTGGCACCCGGTCGGCGGAGCCCTGGATCCGCACGACGTGCTCGCCTGGGCGGCCGAGCGCACCCTGACCGCCCGGCTCACCGGGTCGGCGACCGGCGCCGAACGTTTCGACGCCGTGCTCCTCTCGCATGGCCACGGGCCCATCACCCTGTGCCCCGCGTCCACCGCCCGCCCCGATCGGGAACTGGCCACCGACCCGTCCGCCGCGTCCCGCATCGGCGTGCTCGTCGGCTCGCTCCGCGGCCGGCTCGGCGAGCGACTGCCCGCCCACCTGGTTCCCGCCGCCGTCATCGCCGTCGCCGCACTGCCCCTGACACCCCACGGAAAGTTGGACCGGCGAGCCCTGCCCGTCCCCGACTTCGCGCCGACAGCCACCGGGCGGGCCCCGCGCACCCCGCTGGAGGAGTTGTTGTGCGGGCTGTTCGCCGAGGTGCTCGGCCTGGACCGGGTCGGCATCGACGACGACTTCTTCGACCTGGGCGGCCACTCCCTGCTGGCGACACGCCTGGCCGCCAGGGTCCGCTCCGTGCTCGGCATCGAGTTGTCGCTGCGCGTGCTGTTCGCGGCCCCCAAGGTCGTCGAACTCGTGGAACACCTGCCGCACGACGCCCGCACCCGCGCCCCGCTGCGGCATGGCGCACCGCGCGGCAAGACGGTTCCGCTCTCCTTCGCGCAGCGCCGCCTGTGGTTCCTGGACAAGTTCGAGGGCGGATCGAGCACCTACCGCACGCCGTTCCCGCTGCGTCTGACCGGCCGGCTCGATGCGGCCGCGCTCGCCGAGGCACTGCGCGACGTGGTGCGGCGCCACGAGAGCCTGCGCACCCTGTTCCCCGAGGACGCCGCGGGCGAGCCGCACCAGTACGTCCTGGACGCCGGGGAGGCGACCATCGACCTGCCCGTCATCGACGTCGCGCCTCAGGACCTGGACGAGGTGTCGGCCTCGGTGGCGGCTCGCCCCGTCGACCTGGCCACGCGGATTCCGATGCACGCCACGCTCGTGCGCCTCGCCGCCGAGGAACACGTCCTCCTGCTGATGATTCATCACATCGCCGCCGACGGAGAGTCCCTCGCGCCGTTGGCCCGGGACCTGTCCGCCGCCTACACCGCCCGCCTGCGCGGCGAGGCGTCGCGCCGACGCGAACTGCCCGTACAGTACATCGACTACACGCTGTGGCAGCGCGAACTGCTCGGCTCCCCCGACGATCCCGACAGCCTCCTCTCCACGCAGATCGACTACTGGAAGGCGGAACTCGCGGGCCTGCCGCAGCCCCTACAGCTGCCCACCGACCGCCCGCGCCCGCTCGTCGCGAGCCACCGGGGCGACGTCGTGGAGTTCGCCATCGACCCGCGCACGGCCGCCGCCGTCGAGGAACTGGCCCGCAGCCGCGGTGCCACCGCGTCCATGGTGGTCCAGTCCGCGCTCGCCGTCCTGCTGCACGCGCTGGGCTCCGGTGACGACATCGCCATCGGTTCCCCCATCGCCAACCGCACCGACGACAATCTCGCCGACCTGATCGGCTTCTTCGTCAACACCTGGGTCCTGCGCGCCCGGTTGGTGGGCAACCCCGCCTTCCTGGACCTGCTCGATCAGGTGCGCGGCAAGTCGCTGGACGCCTACGACCATCAGGACCTGCCCTTCGAACGACTGGTGGACGTCCTCAACCCCGAGCGCTCGACGTCCTATTCGCCGCTGGTGCAAGTGATGCTCGCCTGGCAGAACTTCACTCGGGAGAACCTCACGCTGCCCGGACTGCGGGTGGGCCTGGAGCCGCTGCGCAGCCGCGTCGCCAAGTTCGACCTGTGCTTCAACCTGTTCGCCGACGCGGCCGGCCAGGGCATCGTCGGCCACCTCGAATACGCCACGGACCTGTTCGACCGGGACACCGCCGAACGCCTCGCCGAGCGTTTCGTGCGGGTCGTGGAACAACTCGTGGCCGATCCCGCGCAGCGCATCGGCGCGGTGGACGTACTGGAACCACGGGAGCGACTGCGCCTGAGCGCCTGGTCGCGGGCGGGCGGCCCCGGTGACCCCGTGCCCGACCTGACCCTCGCGCAGGCTTTCGAGGCGACGGCGGCGGCGCACCCGCGGCGGCCCGCGGTCACCGGGGGAGCACGAACGCTCGACTACGCGGAGCTGAACACCGCCGCGAACCGCCTGGCCCGCCTGCTGCGCGGGCGCGGCGCGGGGCCCGGCCGCCTGGTGGCCGTGGCGCTGCCCCGCTCGGCCGAACTGATCGTCGCGCTGGTCGCGGTCCTGAAGACCGGCGCCGCGTACCTGCCGATCGACCCGGGCCACCCCGTCGACCGCAGCGTGTACACGCTCACCGACGCAAGCCCCGAACTCGTGGTCACCGACGCCTCGTTCGCCGAACGATTGCCTTCCGGGCCGCCCTGCGTGGTCATCGGCGGCCCCGGTCCCGACGCGGCGCTCGCCGCGTTTCCGGGCCACGACCTCGGCGCGGACGAGCGCGGCACCCACCGCCCCGACGACGCGGCCTACGTCATCTACACCTCGGGCTCCACGGGCCGCCCCAAGGGCGTCCTGGTCACCCACCGCAACGTACTCGCCCTGATGACCCGCACCCGGGACCTGTTCGACTTCGGCGCGGACGACGTGTGGACGATGTTCCACTCGCCCGCCTTCGACTTCTCGGTGTGGGAACTGTGGGGGCCACTGCTCCACGGCGGGCGCCTCGTGACGGTCCCGGACGACATCGTCCGGTCGCCGGACGACTTCCTCGCGCTGCTCGTGCGCGAGGGGGTGACGGTGCTCAATCAGACGCCGTCTGCGTTCCATCAGCTCATCCGCGCGGACCGGGAGAATACCGAGCCCGGTCGCCGATCGGCCCTGCGCACGGTGGTGTTCGGCGGCGAGGCGTTGGATCCGGCGCGTCTGGTCGAATGGTACGAGCGGCACCCCGCCGACGCCCAACGGTTGGTGAACATGTACGGCATCACGGAGACCACCGTGCACGTCACCCACGGCCCGCTCGACCCCGCGCTCGCGCACGGCGGCGCCGGCAGCACGATCGGCACCGGCCTGCCCGGACTGGACGTGCGCCTCCTCGACGGGGCACTGCGTACCGTACCCGCGGGGGTCGTGGGGGAGCTGTACATCGGCGGGGACCAGCTCTCCCGCGGCTATGTGAACCGTCCGGGGCTGACGGCGGCGCGGTTCGTCGCCGACCCGTACGGGCCGCGCGGCAGCCGCCTCTACCGCTCCGGCGACCTGGCCCGCTGGACGCGGTCGGGGCAGCTGGAGTACGTCGGGCGCTCCGACGACCAGATCAAGCTGCGCGGGTTCCGGATCGAACCCGGCGAGGTCGAGGCGGCGCTCCTCGCGCGTGCCGACGTGGCCGACGCACGGGTCGCGGTGCGCGTCGACGCGGCGGGGGACAAGGCGCTGATCGCGTACGTGGTTCGGGCCGGCTCCCATGTCCTGCCCGAACCGGCCGTGCTGCGTGCCGAGTTGCGCAGGGTGCTGCCCGACCACATGGTTCCCGCCGGCTTCGTGTCGCTGGATGCCATCCCGCTGACCGGCAACGGCAAACTCGACCACGCGGCCCTGCCCGCGCCCACGCGCACCGTGGCGGTCCCCGCCGCCGGGCCCACCGGGGCGCTCGAACTGCACGTCGTCCGGGCGTGGAGCCGCGTCCTGGACCTCGACCAGGACGGGGTGGGCATCGACGACGACTTCTTCGACGCCGGGGGAGACTCGTTCAAGGCGGTCGCCCTGGCCCGTGCGATCGGCCGGGGGCTGCCCGTGGTCGAGGTCTTCAAGAACCCCACCCCCCGTCGGCTGGCCGCATGCCTGGTCTCGACGGCGGACGCATCCGGGCTGTTGCACCGCCTGACCCCCGAGCCCGAGGACGGGACGGTCCCCGAGCACACTGTCGTCTGCGTCCCGTACGGCGGCGGCAACGCCACCGCCTATCGGACCCTCGCCCGGGAGCTTCCCGAAAGCGCCGATCTGTGGGCCGTCGAGCTGCCCGGACACGACCCGGTGCGCCCCGACGAGCCGCTGCGGCCCTGGGCCGAGACCGCCGAGCTGCTGGCGAAGGAGATCGCGCGGACGGTGCGCGGCCCCTACACGCTCTACGGGCACTGCGCGGGCACGCTCCTCGCGGTCCGCGTGGCCCGCCATCTGGAGGACCTCGGCGCCGCGCCCTCGGCGATCGTCCTGGGAGCCGCGATCCCACCGGGCGACGACCTGCCGGCGGACGCGGCGGATCCGGCAGACGTGGCGGACGAGCAGCTCTACGCCACACTGCACGCGTTGGGCGGCTTCTCCGGAGCGCTGGACGACACGGATCGCCACCGTGTCCTGACCGTCGTACGCCACGACATGGCCGAGGCCATGCGGCTCCACCGCGAGGGCGCCACCGACCGGGAGCGGCTGCGTACCCCGGTCCGGGCCGTGATGGGCACCGACGACCCGCTCACCGACGGCTACGCGACGCGTTACCGCGCCTGGGAGCGCTACGCCCACGACGTGACCCTGCACGTGATCGACGGCGCGGGCCACTACTTCCTCAAGGACCGCGCGAAGGAGGTGGCCCGCGTGGTCACCGGCGAGTGAGCAGCCCCGGGCGGCGACCCCCCCGAACGGTTGGCGTGTTCCGTCCGCCGGGCGGCGCATCGGGTCCAAGGATGCCCGGTCCGTGCGGAGTTAGGTTCGTTCCGCAGCCGGGGAACGTGATCTCGATCCCCGTCGACGTCCTGTCCGAGCGGCGAACGCGGAACACACCGGCACGCCCGGAGGGCTCGCGCAACGGCCGCGCTGCGGAACACCCTTCGTCCCGACGCGTCGTCCCCTGGAGATCCACCATGTCCCGTGACACCCACGGCCTGACCATCCACACGCATACGGCCTCGGAAGCCGGCCTGCTCGTCAACTCCTACCTGGTGGAGACCGGCGAAGGCGTCGTGGTCGTCGACACCAACCTCCTCAACTCCGAGATCGCCGCACTCGTCGCCAAGGTCGACGCCCTCGGCAAGCCGCTCCTGGGCGTCTTCGTCACCCACGCACACCCCGACCACTTCAACGGCGTTCACGCCCTCATCGACGGCCGCGACGTCCCCGTCTACGCCACCGAAGCCGTCGACCGCGTCATCCGCGACATCTCCGACGCCAAACGTGCCCAATGGGGACCCGTCTACGGCGACGAATGGCCCGCCGTCACCGCCTTCCCCACCGTGCAGTTGAAGGACGGCGACCCCGTCACCCTCGACGGTGTCCGCTACACCGCCCGCGACCTCGGCCCCGCCGAAAGCCACGCGGACAGCGTCTTCCTCGCCCGGGCCGCCAACGCCGAGCGGGACGTGGCGTTCATCGGCGACCTGGCCTTCCACGGCACCCACCCCTACACCGCCGACGGCCACGGCGCCCAGTGGCTGGGGGTCCTGGACACCCTCGCCACCGAACTCGCCGACGCCGCCGTACTCCTGCCCGGCCACGGCGCACCGACCGGCGTAGAGGTCCTCGCCGCACAGCGCGACTACCTGCTGTGCTACCGCGCCGAGGTGGCCCGCCTGGCCGACGGGCAGGCGTCGCTCACCGACGAGGCCAAGGAGGAACTCGACCGCGTCATGCGGGAATACGCGCCGGACGCCCCGCTGTCGTGGATGATCGCCCTCGGCGCCGACGCCGTCGCGGCCGAACTCGCCGCGTCCTGACGGCAGGTTCGGGACGTTTCAGCCCAACAGGGACTGTGCGATGCCCGGCCCGGTTGTGTCGGGCCGGGCCGCCCGCAGCGCCTCCGGGGTCTCGCCCCGCCATCGGCGCATCGCCCGGCGGAGGGTACGTGCGTCCGTGTAGCCCACGCGGGAGGCGATGGCCTGCTGGGGTAGATCGGTCTCCCGCAGCAGCCTCAGCGCGCGTTCCTCGCGGGCGGCCGCGACCTCGCCGCGCCAGGTCGTACCGTGCGCGGACAATCTGCGCTGGAGACTGCGGCCGCTGAGGTGCAGGCGGGCGGCGACCTGGTCGAGGGCGACCGTGTCGCCCCGGAACGCGGAGTCCAGGGCCGCGCGGAAGCGCTCCTGCCACGTCGGCGTGGCGCGCGACGTCGCCATGATCCGGTCCGCGCAACCGCGCAGGAACTGGTCGAGGCCGGGTTGGAAGCCGGGCAGCGGACGCCGGACGTCGTCGAGCCGGAACGTCACGGAGTTGGCCGCCGCCTCGAATTCGATGTTCCGCGTACCGAAATGCTCGGCGTGCCGGCGAACCCCGGTCGGGGCACGATGCGCGAGGGTCACCTTCAGCGGGACGAGCGGCGTCTTGGTGGCCTCGCTCGCCCGGCGCAGGAACACGGCCAGCGCCATCAGGTCGAACGCCTCGGCCACATCGGGGACGTCGACCCCGACGGACTGCCGCAGTGTGTAGAGCGAACCATCCTCGATGCCCTCGATCCGCGTGTCCGCGTCGCCGACCACCCTCAGATACTCCGCGGCGGTGGCGAACGCCGTACGCAGATCGGGGCCGCAGGTGCTCAGGTAGTCCCATATACCGAACGTCCCGATGTCGGCCGCGTCGGTGAGGCGCAGCGCGACGAAGGGACCGGATCCGGCCACCAGCAACTGCTCCCACAACGCGACCGCCGACGCGGTCGGAACGCGTATCAGATCATCGCCGAGGTCCTCCGACGAAAGCCCCGGAAGTTCGTCGAACCGGGCGGAATCCCCGCCTGAATCGCGCACGAGCGCGCGGAAGAACCGCGCGCAGTGCGCCGAAACCGTCCATTCGTGCACGATCGGCAATCCTAGATGCGCTTTCCGCCCCCCGCTGCGAAACCATGACCGAATTTGAGCGCAACCGCCACCGGCCTCGGCAGCGGCTCGGCGATCAATCGTCCTCGACTTGCAGCAGCAGCGCGAAGTGTGTGCCGTTCGTACCTGCGACCAGCAGATCGAAGGTGATCGGGGTCAGGCCGTTGCGCCAGGTTTGTTCGCGGTTCGCCCACCAGATGGCCTCGGGCCCGAGCGTGGCGACGAGCTCGGTGGCCGTCTCGCGTGCGACGTCGGGGTTCATGATGGTCTTCGGGGACCACGCGAGGCTCACCGAGGCGGCCTCGGTCAGCAACTCCACCGCTTCCTCGGGGGTTTCGAGGGGGAAGATCGACCGGTCGATCATCTGCGGATGCCCCATCGACAGGACGGGTCGCCCCCGGGTGTAGCAGGCGAACAGGTCGACGGCTTCCACGTCCACGACCCGTTCGATGAACACGCGAATAGCGTCGACGAACTCCGGCATGTCGGCTCCCGGTCGCGCGAACGCCCCCGACGAGGCGAACACCCCGCGCGAGCGGGTCAGCGAAGCGAGGAGGCGATCGAGGCGGCCTGCGATGTCGGACACGGCCCCAGTGTGCCTCGCACCGCAGGCGATAGCCCCTGCTCGGCGCGAATCGACCCGGCCGGCGCGCGGCGGCGCGGAGGCGACCCGGTCGGACACCGCCGCGCCCGCGCGGGTCAGTTCTCGGCGCGCGCGGTCAGGGCGGCCCGACCCGTGACGCCCAGCTTTCGGTACACGTGGCGAGCGTGCGTCTTGACGGTGTTTACCGAGATGTACAGATCGGCGGCGATCTCCCGGAACGTCAACTCGCTGCGCAGGTAGCGCAGGACGAGCGTCTCGCGCTCGCTGAGGCGTTCGACGGGATGCCCGGTGGCCGCCGCCTCGCTCCCGTCCGCGGTGTTCGCCGGCGCGCCGGCTACCCGCTCGCGCAGGTCGGTGAGCCCCAGCGGATTCGGGCAGCGCGCGAGCCGGGCGTCCGCGTACGCCAGCCGCGCCGCCGCCGCCCGGACCTCGCCGTGTTCCACGTGGGCACCCGCGAGCGTCAGCGCGGCGAACGCCGCCATGGAATGGTCGTTGCCGACACCGGGCGAGTCGTCCAGGAACGCCGTCAAACGCGCGAAGGCCGGTCCGTCGAGCGGGTATTCGAGCAGCGCCGCGAGAATGACGTACTCGGGACGGCTGCGCGCCACCGGTTGCGAGGCGCACTCCCGGAGCAGGCGCTCCGCATCCTGGGCGTGCCGCTCGGCGGCCTTGCGATCCCCCTGCGACAGCGCGGCCATACCGGCGAGTCCGTGCGCGACGCAGCGAAGATGAGCGGGCAGCGCGGGCCGCGCCGACTCGGCCGCGGTCAGCACGTCGGTGATCTCGGCTCGACAGGAGGCGAGTTCGCCCGCGAGCAGCAGGGAGCGGGACAGGCTGATGCGGGCCATCGCGCCGATCGTGGTCATCTGCTCGGTGCCGCGGCCGACGAACGCGCGGGCCTCGCGTACCGACGCCACCAGGTCACCACGCTCGCGCGGCAGGCACAGTCGCCACGCCTCGTCCAACCCGCGGATTCGCCCGCCCGGCGCCCGCCCCTGCACGCGCGCCCACCGATCACGTTCGTCGAAGCGGCCGAGCGTGCACCACAGATGCATCGCGCGATCGCCCAGCCGCAGGGCACCGCGCACCACGTCGTCGGGCAGTGCGGAGAGCCACCGTTCGAGGGTGAATAGGCGGTCGGCGGCCATGAGTTCGTCGTAGACCTCGGTGACCAGGTCGAGGACGAGCGGCCAGTCCGCGGCGCCGAGCGCGTGCTCGATCGCGGTCTCCGGCGCGCCGTGCGCCGCGTACCAGCGCGCGGCGGCGGTGTGCAGACCGCGGGCCCGGGCGCCGCCCAGCGCGGCGAGCCGGCCGAGGAGCGCCTGGCGGAACAGGCGCTGGTAGCGGAAGCCGCCGGCGGGGTCGGGCGACGCGGGCGTGACGAACAGGCCGTCGCGGCGCAGCCGGTCCAGGTGGTCGGCGGCGTCGGTGCCGGGCGGGGAGTCCGGGGTCGGGCTCGTCCGGTCGGCCCCCCGGCGGCGTATCGCGTCCGCCACGGCCGGGACCACCGGATCGAGGATTGCCGTGTCGAGGAGGAAATCACGTAGCTCGACGTCGAGTTCGCGCCACATGTGGTCCAGCAGAGAGTCGGACACGGTACGGTCGCCGCGCGTCAACTCGGCGGCGAGCAGGGCCGGATCGGTACCGCCGGCGAGACGCAGCCCGGCGAGGGCGAGCGCCCCGGCCCAGCCGTCGGTGGCCTCGGCCAGCGCGCTCGCCTCGGCCGCGCGCGGCGTCGTACCGGAGAAGGCGCCGAGGAGGTCGCGCGCCTCGTCCGGGGTGAACCGCAGTTCGTGCCAGGTCACCTCGTCCAGCCGCCCGGACAACCGGTAGCGCTCCAGGACGGCCGGCGGCCGAGCACGGGTGATCGGTATCACCGTCACCGCGCCGGCGGCGGTGCGGAGCAACAGATCCAGCTGCTCGGCCAGTTGCGGATTGACGATGTGCTCGAACTCGTCGAGGACCAGGGCGACGCGGCGCCCGGCCTCGGCGATGCGGTCGGCGAGCTCGGCCGTCCATCCGTCGCTGCCGAGCGGGAACACGCCGTGACCCGGGTCGACGCATCCGGCCGCGCGGGTCAGCGCCGCTCCGGCATGCGCCCAAAATCGGGCCGGGTCGTTGTCGCGCCCGTCGAGCGAGTACCAGGCGACCGCCGCGCCGCCGGGCCGGGCCTCGCGTTGTTCGGCCCACTCCGCCAACGCCGAGGTCTTGCCGGTCCCGCCGGGGCCCAACACCACGACGACCAGCGACCGGGCGACCGCCGCCTCCACCAGCGCCCGTACCCGCGGCCTCGGCACCTGGACCCCGAGCGGGCGCGGAATCCGGACCTTCGCCGCGATCGGCGGCAGGCCGACGCCCGACCCGGCACGCGCGGCGGCAACATGATCCATGGCCCCACGCTAGCGGTACGGATGACGTCCGCTCGTTTGCGTGGTCCGGATCACGCCGGCCCGGTAGGCGGGAAGACCGGGGGCGGCCGGCACGAGGAAGCCGCGGCCCCATGAGCTCGAAGCCTTCGGGGTCACCGGGCAGGATCTTGAACGGGAAGGTCACCGCCGGGCGAGGCGGCGAGCCCGGGACCGACGCCCGCACGCTCCGGACCGGTACGGCCGAGCCCGCACGCCGCCACGCCGCCGACGTCCGCGTCCCGCGACCGAAGCAGGCCCGGACCGCGACCTCCCGTGTCCGCCGTGATCGTCGGTCAAAAGTTCAGGCGCTGAAGGTGTACGGCCGGAACGACCCGCGTGGCGAGCCCCATTCGGGTGATGGTCGCGCGGAGTTCGGCCACCGCCTCGGAGTTCACGGTGCCGGGCAGGGCCGGGTCGTCGTAACCGGTGATCATGTCGTCGTGGTGGCTGGGTATGACGTAGCGCGGCCCGCCGAGCGCGGTGAGCAGCCTCGGGAGGTACTCGTGGACCGTGGTGTGGTCGGTCATCGACACCATCACCACGTCCGGTCGCATCCCCGCGATCTCCCGCTCGACGAAGTTCGTACCGCCGAACAGCATCACCTTCAGCCGCCCCGGCACGGTGACCTGATACGCGAGCGTGCCGCCCTCGACCAGGTCGGCCGTGGTCGTCGGCGGCGGAGGTGGGGCGGTGCGGGAGCCGGGCGCGAAGAAGCCGTGTCCGCCGGACTGGCTGTGCAGACTGCGGATCACCTCGACGGTGTAGGCGCCGCCGCCGAAGCTCAGATACTCGCCGCCCGAGGCGACGATCACCGGGCGCTCGACGCCCATGGCCCGCAGCAGATGCGCGTGCGTCTCGGTACCGATCGTGTCGATCGTGCGCGCCGCCCACTCCCTGCGGTTCAACAGGTGGGGCACGTCCGCCATGTGGTCCCAGTGACCGTGGCTCACCATGACCAGTTCGGGCGGCCCCGCCAGTCGACCCGACGCCGACAACCGCTCGATCACTCGCGGATCGGTGCGCAGCGCACCACCCTGGAGGCGATAGTCGAAGCGGCTCAGGTACGGGTCGAAGTACAACACGCGCCCGTCGAAGGTGATCTCCCACCCGGCCACGCCGAGCCACCGCAGACCCACCCCCACGGGCCCGCGAGCCGCGTCCACCGCGACCTCGGGCTCCGTCGCCGCGGCGAGTTTCGCGCCACCGGCAACCGCGAGCGTCGCGCCACCCAGCACCGCCGCGCGCAACATTCCCCGACGACTCGCGCTCGCCTGCCCTCCGCCGTTCGTGCAGTTCTCACACATGTTGTGCACCCCGTTCCGTGCCGATGTCGAGGGCAGCAGCACATCAAGGCTCGTCACCACATGTCCAAGACCCAATCCGACAGGCAGCGATAGCCGGACAACTATCACCGCCGGTCACGGAGTTGTCTCTGTCGGCAGACAGGTTCACGGTTCCCGACGGACGATGGGTCGGGAACCGACCGGTCGCGCCGCCGAACACGGTGGCGATCCGGTCCTCGACCGCGAAGCCCAAGCGTCGGGACGACATCGCCGTCCGGCCGAGCGCGGCGCACGGCAATGCGGCGGTCAGCGCGAACGCGGCTGATGTTCTTCGCCAACGGTTCGGTCGGTTCGGACTCGCTGTTCGGATCCTGGGGCGGCCCCTTGGCAAGACCGACCACGGTTCACCCGACGAAGCCGCCCGGTGGGGGTGAAGTTGTCGGCCGGTGCGACTGGTTCGCGCTTCGGACCCGACTCTTGTCGCTGGCGACGATCCGGTCGGGTCCCTGACGACACCGATCCGACGACCGTGCGAACCTCGGTCCCGCCGGGGTCTGCCGGGACGGTTTCGCGGCCCGCCGAGCGGTCCAGTGGCGTTCACTCTTTCGTGTTGTGTGGTGTTTTGTCCTTGCCCATTCGACTAACTGAATGGTTGATTTTTCGTATGTTCGGAGAACTGCCGCGTCGAGTCGGGGATCGACGCGAAGGCATGCTCGGCGGCCCCGGGCCGGGCCCCGCCACGCGAACGACGAACCCGGCGACCGCTGTTCCGGTGTCTCCCCCTGTCCCTTCGGAAGTGATCGCCCGGGCGGTGCCGTACCGACCGACCCGGTATCCGTGGTTCCTCATCGGCTGCCCGAACCATCCCCTTCCGGAGGTTTCCGTTGTCCAGTCCCGGCGCCACGACCGCCTCCAGTCCCGACCCGGGGCCCGGTTCGAGCCCCGACGAGCGCCGCGCGGAGGTCGCCTCGCGCACGCTGCCGCTGACCTCCGCGCAACGGGAGTTCTGGCTCGCGGAGCAGCGTCGCCCGGGTATCGGCGCGGCATACCGCGTCGCGGAGTGCGTGGAGATCCACGGCCCGGTGGACGCCGCGCTGTTCGAGGCCGCGCTGCGACAGGCCGTGTCGGAGGCCGAGGCCGTGGGCCTGCGCGTCGTCGAGGGCGGCGACGGCCCGACGCAGATCGTGGACGAGGACCGGCAGTGGTCGCTTCCGCACGTGGACGTCGGTGGTGAAGCCTGCCCCGAGGCGGCGGCACGAGCGTGGGTGGCGGCGGACATGGACACCCCCATGGACGTCTCCCGCGGCCCGCTGTTCCGGTTCGCGTTGTTCCGGCTGGGAACGGACCGCTGGTGGTGGTACGGCAGCAGTCACCACCTGGCGATGGACGGCTTCGGCTTCGCCCTCGTCGCGCGCCGGGTCGCGCGCGTGTACACGGCCCTGGTCGCCGGAAAGGCCCCCGGCGCCTCCCCGTTCGGATCGCCGGAGCATCTGGTGCGAGCCGACTTGGACTACCGGACCTCCGAGCAGTTCGACGCCGACCGCGCGTACTGGACGAACGTGCTCGCCGACCTGCCCGACCCGGCCCCGCTGCCCGCCCGACCGGACCTCGCGCACGCCGACGACGGCGCGGAGGACGGCGTGTGGTTTCCCGGTGCCGGACGCCGAACCCGGGCGCGCCCGATGGCATCCCCCGAAGCGTTGCGCGCGGCGAGCGAGCGGAGCGGGACACAGCGGTCGCGCTACGCCATCGCCGCGGCGGCGGCCTACGCGCACCGGCTGACCGGCGCGCGGGACGTGCTCCTCGGCCTCGTCGTCTCCGGGCGCATGCGGCGCGACCTGCTCAACATCCCGGGCGTACTGGCCAACATCGTGCCGCTGCGCCTGCGGATGCATCCGGCCATGCCACTGGCGGAGTTGCTCGCGAGCGTCGACGCCGCGGTGGAGCAGGCGGTGGCGCACGAGCGCTACCGCGGCGAGGACATCACCCGCGACCTCGGCCTGCCCGACCCGGTCGGCTCCCGGTTCACCATGACCGTCAACGTCATGACGTTCGGCGCCCCCCTCACGTTCGCCGGACACCGCTCCACGACGCACAACCTCTCCCGGGGAGGCGTCGCCGGCCCGACACTGGTGGTCCTGGAACAACGCGACGGCGCCGGCCTGCGATTGGAACTGCACGCCCCGGCGGAGCGGTACACCGACGCGGACCTGATGGACCACCAGACCCGGCTGCTGCGCCTGCTCGACGCCATGGCCACGGCCGACCCCGAACGGCGAGTCGGCGATCTCGAACTGCTGTCCGACGACGAGCGCCGCGAGTCGACGGGCCCCCGCGAGCCGGCGCCGACCGCTGTCGTGCGGACCGTCGTGCCCGAACTGTTCGAAGTACACGCCCGCACCGCCCCGCAGGCCGTCGCCGTGGTGTGCGGAGCGGACACCCTGACCTACGGACAGCTGAACGCCGGGGCGAACCGCCTCGCGCACGCCCTGATCGCCCGCGGCGTCGGCCCCGAGGACATCGTCGCCCTCCTACTGCCGCGCGGCGTCGAGATGGTGACCACGATCCTCGCGGTCCTCAAGGCCGGCGCCGCGTATCTGCCCATCGAACCCGACTGCCCCGCCACCCGACTGAGGGACACGCTCACCGACACCGGGGCGACCCTGCTGCTCACCCACTGCGCGATCCACGCCGCGATCGACCCCGCCCCCGACGCGAATTCGCTGCTCCTGGACGCCCCCTCGACCATCGCGCTCCTGCGCGAACTCCCCGATTCCGACCCGCTCGTCACCATCGACCCCCGGCATCCGGCCTACCTCATCCACACATCGGGTTCGACCGGCCGGCCCAAGGGCGTGATGGTCTCCCACCGCAACGTGGTGCGGCTGTTCGCGATGACCCGGGGCCACTTCGCGTGCGGCGCGGACGACGTGTGGACGATGTTCCACTCCTATACCTTCGACGTCTCGGTGTGGGAGATCTTCGGCGCGCTGCTGCACGGCGGGCGCCTGGTCGTCGTCCCCCACGACACCACCCGCTCCCCGGAGAAGTTCCTGCGCCTGCTGGTCGACGAGCGCGTGACGGTGCTCTGCCAGACCCCGTCCGCGTTCCATCCCCTGATGCACGCCGATCGCGAAGCGCCGCAGCTCGGGCGGGCGCTCTCGCTGCGCACCGTGACCCTCGTCGGCGAGGCACTGGACCCCGCGCGCCTGGAGGACTGGTACAGCCGCCACGGCGACCGCGGGGCCGCGGTGCTCAACCTGTACGGCCCCACCGAGACCACGATGTACGTCACCCACGCCGCGTTCGACCGGGCGACCGCCGCCGCGGCGGGGGCCAGCGTGATCGGCACCGTGCTGCCCGACATGCGCGCCTTCGTCCTCGACGCCGCCCTGCGACCGGTACCCCCGGGTGTGCCCGGCGAGTTGTACCTCGCCGGCGAGGGACTGGCCCGCGGCTACCGCAACCGGCCCGGCCTCACCGCCGAACGTTTCGTCGCCTGCCCGTACGCGACACCGGGCGAGCGGATGTACCGCACCGGGGACCTGGTGCGCCGGCGTGCCGACGGCGCCCTGGTCTACCTCGGCCGTGCCGACCGGCAGATCAAGATCCGCGGCTTCCGGATCGAACCCGGCGAAGTGGAAACCGTCCTGGCGGGCCATCCGTCCGTGGCCCGGGTCGCGGTCGCCGCGCGGGGGGACCGGCCCGGCGACCGGCGTCTGGTCGCCTACATCGTTCCCGGCCCCGGCGGCGCGACGGCCGCGGAACTGCGCGAGCACGCGCGGCGGCACCTGCCCGACCACATGGTCCCTTCGGTATTCATGACGCTGGACGCGCTTCCCCTGACGGTGAACGGCAAGCTCGACACGGCCGCGCTCCCGGCTCCCGAGCAGCACCTCGGCGAGGCGGGCCGGGCCGGGCGTACCCCACACGAACAGGTGCTGGGGGAGTTGTTCGCCGAAATCCTCGACCTGCCCCGAGTCGGCGCCGACGACTCCTTCTTCGACCTCGGCGGACACTCCCTGCTCGCCACCCGCCTCATCTCCCGCCTGCGCGCGGTGCTTGGCATCGAGGTGGGCATCCGCACCCTGTTCGAGGCACCCACTCCCGCCGGTCTGGCCGCCCGACTCGACCCCGCGGGGCGCACCCGGCCCGTGCTGCGCCCACGGCACCGCCCGACGCCGCTGCCGCTGTCCCACGCCCAGCGCCGCCTGTGGTTCCTCCACCGGATGCACGGCCCCACGGCCACCTACAACATCGCCCTCACCCTGCGCCTGACCGGGAAACTCGACGCGGCGGCACTGGAACAGGCCCTGGTGGACGTGGCCCTGCGGCAGGAGAGCCTGCGCACCGTCTTCCCCGTGTTCGAGGACGGCCTGCCCGGTCAGCGGGTTCTGGACGAGACACAAATCCGTCGGCACTTGGCCCTGCCGGTGACGTTCGTCGACGAGCGGGAACTCGCCGACCGGGCGGCGTCGGCGGCGCGTCGCGGCATCGACCCGACGATCGAACCCCCGGTGCGCGCCGAACTGTTCGCCCTGGCCCCCGACGAGCACGTGTTGTCGCTGGTGGTGCACCACATCGCCGGCGACGGCTGGTCGATCGGCCCGCTGGCACGGGACCTGTCCACGGCGTACCGCGCGCGGTGCGGCGGCGAGGCGCCCGTCTGGACGCCGCTGCCGGTGCAGTACGCCGACTACACCCTGTGGCAGCGGGACCTCCTGGGGGATCCGGCGGATCCCGAAAGCCTGGCCGCGCGCCAACTCGCCTACTGGAAACAGGCGTTGGCCGGCCTGCCCGAGCAACTCGCGCTGCCCACCGACCGAACCCGTCCCGCGGTGGCCACCCACCGCGGCGCCACCGTCGATCTCACGCTGGGCGCCGACCTCCACGCCACTCTGCTCGATCTCGCCCGTGCCCGAGGGGCCAGCCTGCACATGGTCCTCCAGGCGGGTCTCGCCGCCCTGTTCACCCGCCTCGGCGCCGGACACGACATCCCCATCGGCACCCCGATCGCCGGCCGCACCGACGAGGCCCTCGACGACCTCGTCGGATTCTTCGTCAACACCCTGGTCCTGCGCACCGACACCGGCGGCGACCCGTCCTTCGGCGAACTCCTCACCCGTGTCCGCGACACCAACCTGGCCGCCTACGCACACCAGGACCTGCCCTTCGAACGCCTGGTGGAAGAGCTGAGCCCGACCCGCTCCCTCGCGCACCACCCCCTGTTCCAGGTGATGCTCGCCCTGCAGAACACCCCCGACGCGAGCGTCGAGTTGCCCGGCCTGCGGGTGAGCGGGCGAGCGACTCCCACCGGCACGGCGCGCGTGGACCTGACCCTCGACCTCACCGAACGGCACACCCCCGACGGCGCCCCGGACGGGATCGTGGGCACCGCCGAATACGCCACCGACGTGTTCGACGGCGCCACCATCGAGACGCTGACAAACCGGTGGACCCGCTTGTTGGCCTCGGTGGCGGCCCACCCGGACCGGCCGATCGGCCGGGCGGAGATCATGTCCGCGCACGAACGCCGCCGAGTGCTCCCGGAGTTCGACCGGGCCGCCCCCGCGACGCCGTGGCGGTCGATGCCGGAGCTGTTCGCGGCACGGGTGGCGCGGACACCGGACGCGGTCGCGCTGATCGCCGGCGAGAGCAGGCCGAGTTATCGGGAGTTGAACACCCGGGCGAACCGGTTCGCACACGCCCTGATCGCCCGCGGCATCGGCCCCGAGGACGTCGTCGCCCTCGTGCTGCCCCGCTCGATCGACCTCGTGGTCGCGATCCTGGGCACACTCAAGGCGGGCGCGGCCTTCCTGCCCGTCGATCCCGACAGCCCGACCGCTCGCGTCCGGACGATTCTCGACGGCGCCCGCCCCGCACTCGTCCTCGACCACCCGGACCAGGTCCCCGCCCCGGGGGAGGAACGCCCGGACACCGACCCGGGCATCGCCGTCGACCCCCGGCACGGCGCCTGCGTCCCGCACGCCTTCGGCGACCCTGGCCGCCTCGGGGGAGTGACCGTCACGCACGCCGGCATCGCCCACATGGCCGCCGTCCAGGCCGAAACGCTCGGGCTCGGCACGGGCAGCCGCGTGTTGCTCTCCCACGTCTTCGACGTGCTGGTCCGGGACGTGTGCGCGGCCCTGTTGTCCGGCGCCGCGCTGGTGATCGACCCGGAGGCCGACGCGCCGTCGGCGCTCGCCGAAGCGTCATGCGCCGTCGCCGACCCGCCGAACACGCTCGCCGAGCCGGTGTCGCGCCCGACGCACACCACCGTGCCGCCGTCCGCGATCGACGGCCCTGTGGCCCGGTTGGTCGTCGCCGACGACGCACACCCGGGGGACCGGTGGGCGCCCGGGCGACGCGTGATCCACGCCTACGGTCCGCCCGAGACCACCGCATGGGCGATGATGAGCGCCCCGCTCGCCCCCACCGGGCCCGTGGCGCCGATCGGCCTCGGCCGGCCCGTGGCGGGCATGCGCGCCTACGTGCTGGACGCCGCCCTGCGGCCGGTACCGCCGGGCGTGACGGGGGAGTTGTACCTCGCCGGAGCCGGACTGGCTCGCGGCTACCGGGGCCTGCCCGGCGCCACCGCCGAACGGTTCGTCGCCTGCCCGTGGGGCCGGCCGGGCGAACGCATGTACCGCACCGGCGACCTCGCGACATGGCGCTCGGACGAGAACGGGCTGGACTTTCGCGGTCGCGCCGACGACCGGGTCGAGTTCCGCGGTGCCCCCATCGACCCGAGCGGGATCGAAACCGTCCTGGCGGCCCACCCGGACGTGGACCGAGCCGCCGTCGTCGTCCGCGACGATCGGCACGGCGGCGCGCACCTGGTCGCCTACCTGATCCCCGCCACCGGCCGCACCGTCTCCGCCGCCGAATTGACGGCGTACGCGCGACAACACCTGGCCGAAGGCGTGATCCCCTCGACGTTCACGACCGTGGACGCCCTGCCCCTCACCACACACGGCACACTCGACCGCCGTGCGCTCCCCGCTCCCGAACACCGCCCCGCCGACGAACACCCGCGAGCCCCCGGCACCCCGCAGGAACGTCTGCTGTGCGAACTGTTCGCCGAAACCCTCGACCTCGCGCACGTGTCCCCCGACGACAACTTCTTCGACCTCGGCGGCCACTCCCTCCTGGCGACCCGACTCACCTCCCGCATCCGCGCCGCCCTCGACACCGACGTGGAACTGCGCACACTCTTCGAGGCCCCCACCCCGGCCGCCTTGGCGGGGCGACTGCACGGCGCAAGCCCCGTCCGGCGACCCGCCCTGGGCCGCCGGCAACGCCCCCGGAACCTGCCGCTGTCCAGCGCCCAGCGCCGGTTGTGGTTCCTGTACCGCCTCGAAGGCCCCAGCCCCACCTACAACATCCCCTTCGCGGTGCGCCTGACCGGCCGCCTGGACCGACCGGCCCTGCACGCCGCGCTCGCCGACGTCGCGGTCCGACACGAGAGCCTGCGCACGATCTTTCCCGCGTCGGGAGACGGACCGCCCCACCAGCAGGTGCTGCACCCGGCGTACACCCGCCGATCCCTGCGCCTGCCCGTCACCCGACTCGACGAGAGCGAACTTCGCGACCGGCTCGTCGCCGCCGCCCGCCACTCCTTCGACCTCGCCGCCGAACCGCCACTGCGCGCGGAACTGTTCATCGTCGGACCGGACGAGCACGTGCTGTTGCTGCTCGTACACCACATCGCGGGCGACGGTTGGTCGACGGGCCCGCTCGCGCGCGACCTCACCCTCGCCTACACCGCGCGGGCTCGCGACGAGCAACCCGCATGGGACCCGCTGCCGGTCCAATACGCCGACTACACCCTGTGGCAGCACGACCTGCTCGGCGACCCGGCCCGGCCCGACAGTCTCGCCGCCCGCCAACTCGCCCACTGGAAACACGCCCTGCACGGCCTGCCCGATCAGCTGCCACTGCCTTTCGACCGCCCCCGCCCCGCGACCGCCACCCATCGCGGCGAGCACTTGGCCGTCGCACTCGACGCCGAACTGCACGCGGCCCTGACCGAGCTGGGCAGACGCCACGGCGCGAGCCTGTTCATGGTCCTGCACGCCGGGCTCGCGGCCCTGCTCACCCGCCTGGGCGCGGGCACCGACATCCCGATCGGCAGTCCCATCGCCGGCCGCACCGACCAGGCCCTCGACGACCTCGTCGGATTCTTCGTCAACACCCTCGTCCTGCGCGCCGACACCTCCGGCGATCCCACCTTCGCCGAACTCCTCGCCCGTGTCCGCGACAACGCCCTGGCCGCCTACGCCCACCAGGACCTGCCGTTCGAACAACTGGTGGAAGAACTCAACCCCGCCCGGTCGCTGTCCCGGAACCCGCTGTTCCAGGTGATGCTCGGCCTCCACCCCGCGCCGGCGCAGGACCTCGCGCTCCCGGGACTGCGCACCACCGCCGTGCCCCTCGACCCCGAAACCGCCCGGGTCGACCTCGCGTTCGTACTGGAGGAGCGGTACAGCCCCCGCACCGGCCCCGCCGGTGTGAGCGGCCTGATCGAGTACGCCACCGACCTCTTCGACCGGTCCACGATCGAGACACTGACCACACGATGGATCCGCCTGCTGCGGGCCGCCGCCACCCACCCCGACACATCCATCGGCCGCATCGACCTGCTCTCCCCGCACGAACGGCGCACGCTGCGCTCCGGCACCGACCGGCCCGAGACGCACGACGACGCCGTGCCGTGGGCCGCGCTGCCCGACCTGTTCGCCGAGCGGGTGCGGACCGCCCCGGACGCGCCGGCCGTGATCGCCGGCGCCACGACCGTGACCTACCGCGAACTGGACGAGCGCGCGAACCGCCTCGCACACGCCCTCGTCGACCGGGGCGTACGACCCGAGAACACGGTGGCGGTCCTGCTGGAACGCTCCCTCGACCTGGTCGCGGCCCTGCTGGCGATCGTCAAGGCCGGGGCCGGGTACGTGCCGCTGGACCCGCGGTTCCCGTCCTCCCGCATCGACCTGATCATGCGCCACACCGACGCGGCGCTGCTGCTGACCCCCGAAACGCTGACCACGCTCGACCGACACCACCACGGCGCCGCCGCCCCGGACATCGCCTGCCACCCCCGCCAACTCGCCTACGTGATGTTCACCTCCGGCTCGACCGGTGAACCCAAGGGCATCGCCGTGACCCACCACGACGTGGCCGCGCTGGCACTGGCCCCCACGTGGCGCGGCGGCGCCCACGAGCGCGTCCTGGCCCACTCGCCCACCGCGTTCGACGCCTCCACCTACGAACTGTGGACACCCCTGCTCAACGGCGGCACCGTCGTCCTGGCCCCGCCCGACCCCCTGGACCCCGACACCCTCCGCCGCGTCCTCGACCGCCACGCGGTCACCGCCGTGTTCCTCACCTGCGGACTCTTCCACCTGATCGCGGAGCAGCAGCCGCACTGCCTGGCGGGTGTGCGCGAGGTGTGGACCGGAGGCGACGTGGTCTCCCCGTCCGCCGTCGCCCGGGTGCGGCAGGCATGTCCCGGCACGGAGGTGGTGCACGTCTACGGCCCCACCGAGACGACGACGTTCGCCACCCACCACCGGGTCGGCCCCGTGGTCGCCGCCGACCGTCCGCTGCCGCTGGGCCGGCCCATGCCGGGGATGCGGGCATGGGTCCTGGGCCCGGCGCTCGATCCGTTGCCGCCCGGCGCGACGGGCGAGTTGTACCTCGCCGGCCCGGGCGTCGCCCGCGGCTACCTCAACCGGCCGGGCACGACCGCCGAGCGGTTCGTGGCGTGCCCGTTCGGCCCACCCGGGGAACGGATGTACCGCACCGGCGACCTCGCCCGCCTGCGCGCCGACGGCACGGGCCTGGAGTTCGCCGGTCGCGTCGACCAGCAGGTCAAGATCCGCGGTTTCCGCATCGAGCCCGGCGAGATCGAAGCCGTCCTCACCGCGCACCCGGCGGTTGCCCAAGCCGCGGTCGTCGTCCGCGAGAGGCGCCACGGCGACAAACACCTCACCGCCCACCTCGTCCCCACCCCAGGCGAGCCCGCCGCGACCCCCGCGCAACTGCGCGAGTACAGCCGACAACACCTGCCCGACTACATGCTCCCCTCGGCGTTCGTCCTCCTCGAAGCCATGCCGCTGACCCCCAACGGCAAGCCCGACCGCGCCGCGCTACCCGACCCCGAACACCGACCCAACACCGGGGACGCCACCCACACGACCCCACGAACCCCCCACGAACGGGTCCTCACCGAACTGTTCGCCGAGGTGTTGGACCTGCCCGCCGTCGGGGCCGACGACTCCTTCTTCGACCTCGGCGGCCACTCCCTCCTCGCCACCCGCCTCATCGCCCGGATCCGCGCCGTCCTCGGCGTCGACATCGCACTCGGCGCCCTCTTCGAGACGCCCACCCCGGCCGGCCTGGCCGCGCGATCGGGGACGGATCGACCCGGCGGCGCCCTGGAGGTGGTGCTGCCGCTGCGCCCGCACGGAACCCGGCCCCCGCTGTGGTGCGTGCATCCCGCGGGCGGTATCGGCTGGTCCTACGGCGGGCTGTTGCGCCACCTGCCCCCGCACCAACCCGTGTACGCGCTCCAGGCCCGCGCCCTGAGCCGGTCCGCACCGGCGCCGGCTTCGGTCGAGGAGATGGCCGCCGACTACCTGGAGGAGATCCGCAAGATCCAGCCGCGGGGCCCCTACCGGCTGCTCGGCTGGTCCGCGGGCGGACTGATCGCGCACGCCATGGCCACCGAACTGGCCGCGCGCGGCGAACACACGGCGCTGCTGGCCGTGCTCGACGCCTATCCCCTGTACACGATCTCCCCCCACGCGTCGACCCTGCGCGGGGGAGCGGAGCACCTGGCCCTCGTCCTCGACTGCGATCCGGACGCCTTCGCCCCACACCGGATCACCTACGACGGGCTCGCGCGGGTGCTGCGCGAACGAGAACACATCCTGGCCGCCCTGCAACCGCACCAACTCGCGACCGTCGCGGCCGTACTGGACCACAACGCGGCGGCGGCGCACGCGTTCACCCCCGGCGTCCTCGACGGCGACATGCTGCTGTTCAAGGCCGGCGCCGACCGCGACCCCCACACCCCCGAGCCCGCGACCTGGCACCGACACGTCACCGGCCGCATCGAGGTTCACGAGATCCCGGCGCGACACAACGCCCTGACGCACCCGGACGCTCTCGCCCGGATCGGCCCCATCCTCGCGTCCCACCTCGACCGGATCAGCGCGTGCGACTCGACGGACGGGCCCGGCACCCCTCACCCCACGCCCCCCACACCCGGTCCGCCCGGACCGCCGACCCTCCTCAGGGAGCCGACATGAGCCACCCGACCAACCCCTTCGAGGACAACGACGCCACCTACCTGGTCCTGGTCAACGACGAGGACCAGCACTCCCTGTGGCCCGCGACCCTCGACATCCCCGCCGGCTGGCGGGTGACCCACCCCGAGGCCGACCGGCAAACCTGCCTCGACCACGTCGAACACACCTGGACCGACATGCGCCCCCGGACCCTGATCGAAGCCATGAACGCCCGGGAGCGATAACCGGCGGCACGCGACGGCGGCTCCCGGCTTCGCGTCGCACCCGGGCGGCACGGCGTGGCGACGGCTGCGGAGCTATAGCTGTTTTGGGATACCGGTCGGTGTTTCAGGTATTTGCCTGGCATGGGTGCCGGGCGCGAGGCTGGCACCGTCCCCGTCGCGCCGCCCGAGGAGATCGTCGGCAGGCTGCGGACTTCACACCGGATCCCGCAGAGGAGCAGCCTCATGAGCGCCCGTGCCACCGACGTTCTGCACCAGGTCGACGAGATACTGCCGGTGCTCCGAGAGCGGGCGCAGCAGGCCGAGGACGCGCGGGCGGTGCCCACCGATTCGATCGAGCTGCTGCGCGAGGCCGGGTTCTTTCGCCTGATGCGGCCGACGCGGTACGGCGGCCTCGAGGCGCGGCCGATCGACCACTTCACCGCGGTGCGGGCGATCGCCGGCGCGTGCGGTTCGACGGGCTGGGTGGCCTCGGTGCTGGGCGCGCACCAGTGGCACCTGGCGCAGTTCGACGCGCGGGCGCAGGAGGAGTTCTGGGGCTCGGACGACACGGCGGTGTTGTCGTCGGCGTATGCGCCGCTCGGGCGCGCGGTCGCCGTGGCGGGCGGCTACACGTTGAGCGGGCGGTGGAGCTTCTCATCCGGCGTCGATCACGCCGCGGGCACCATCCTCGGCGGTTTGGTGATGGGCGCGGACGGCAAGCCGGTCGACTACGCGGCCTTCGTGGTCCCGGCGGCGGACTACACGGTGGATCCGGTCTGGAACACCGTGGGGCTGCGCGGGACGGGCAGCAACGACGTGGTCGTCCAGGACGTGTTCGTGCCCGCGCACCGGGTGCTGAGCTTCGACGCGCAGTTCCGGTGCGCGTGTCCGGGCCACGAGGTCAACCGGGCGCCGATGTACCGGATCCCGCTGTACACGTTCATGACCACGACGATCACCACGCCGCTGATCGGCATGGCGACCGGTGTGTACGAGGCGCACGTGGCACACCAGCGCACCCGGGTGCGTGCGTTCGGCGGGGACAAGGCGAAGGACGATCCGTTCGCGAAGGTCCGCGTGGCGGAGGCGGCCAGCGACATCGAGGCGTCGTGGTTGCAGATGACACACAACCTCGAGGCGATCCTGGCGTGCGCCGAGGCCGGACGGCCGATCCCGCTGGAACTGCGCGCCAGGCACCGTCGTGACCAGGTACGCGCCGGGCAGCGTGCGATCGCGGCGGCGGACCGGCTGTTCGAGGCGTCGGGGGTGACCGCGCTGCACGCGGACTCGGCCATCCAGCGACTGTGGCGCGACGCGCACGCGGCGCGGGTGCACGTGGCGAACGACCCCGAGCCCGCCCAGAAGCTGTTCGGAGACCTGGAGTTCGGCGAGTCGGTCACCGGTGGCATGCTGTGACGGCGGCCATAGGCGCGGCGGTGCGGTCGAAGGCCGCGGACACCGCAGGCGCCGCGGACGTCCGCCGGTTCCGCGATGTATTGGGGCACTTTTGCACCGGCATCGTGGTGGTGACATCGGTCGACGAGGAGAGCCGTCGGCCCGTGGGGTTCGCGTGCCAGTCGTTCGCGGCCCTGTCGCTGGATCCGCCGCTGGTGCTGTTCTGCCCGGCGAAGACGTCGCGTACCTGGCCGGTGATCGCCCGGACCGGGCGATTCGCGGTCAATGTCCTCACCCACGCCCAGCAGCGGATCAGCGCCCGGTTCGGCGGCAGCGCCCCCGACAAGTTCGCGGACCTCGACTGGCGTCCCGGCGCGCTCGGGATGCCGGTACTGGCGGATGTCGCGGCCTGGCTGGAGTGCGCCGTCGAGGACGTGCACGAGGCCGGCGACCACTTCGTCGTGGTCGGCCGCGTGTCCGGTCTCGATGCGGCGGGTGCCGAGCGCCCGCTGCTGTTCCACCGGGGCAGGTACACCGTCACCGCCCCCGATTCGCCCGCCGCGCCCTTCCCGGCGTGGCCGCCCGCGGACGCCTGGCTCTGACCACCCGGGCCGGGCACGGACCCGGCGCCGTGGACCCGGCCGGGCACGGCCACATCGATCTCGCGTCGACGACAGCACGAGGAGTACGACCATGCAGAGCCTGAGGCTCGACGGACACGTCATCGACTACGACGTCACCGGCCCGCGCATCGAACCGGCGACCGGGCGTGCGCCCTTGTTGCTGCTGAGCGGTTGGTGCCAGGACCACAGGCTGTTCCGGCGGGTGGTGGACCCGCTGTCGGAGAACCGCCGGGTGATCCGCATGGACTGGCGGGGGCACGGCGCGGACCGGTCCGAGACCGGCGAGTTCGGGGTGGCGGAGATGGCCGACGACGTCGTCGCGCTGCTCGACGAACTGGGCGTGGAGCGGGTGGTCCCGGTCTCCACGTCGCACGGAGGCTGGGCCAATCTGGAGGTCGCGGACCGACTGGGTGCCGTCCGGGTGCCGCGCGTGGTGGTCGTCGACTGGCTGATGCGCGACGCGCCCGCGGAATTCCTCGCCGGACTGCGGGTCAGCTACGACCGCGAGACCTGGCGCGAGGGCCGGCAGGCACTGTTCGACGAGTGGCTCGCGACGGCCGAATGCCCGCCGGTGACGGAGCACCTGACCGAGGAGATGGGCGCGTTCGGGTTCGAGATGTGGGCGCGGTCCTGCCGGGTGATCGAGGCGGCGTATCTGCGCTGGGGCTCACCGTTGGCGCGGATGGCGCGGTTCGCCGAGCCGCGGCCGATCGTGCACCTGTACTCGCAGCCCGCGGTGGACGAGTACCACGCGGCACAGCGGGAGTTCGCGCGGGACAATCCGTGGTTCGCCGCGAAGTGGCTGGGCGGGCGGACCCACTTCCCGACGCTGGAGTCGCCCGCCGAGATCTCGGCCCACATCCTCGCGTTCGCGGACGGTGACGCGTGAGCGATCCGATACTGGACGCCGCGTACAACGCCCGGGACACCGTCGGGCCGCGGCGGTTCGCGGAGTTGATGCGCCGCTACCGCACGGAGTCCGATGCCGTGGTGGCGAATCTGACCGGGGTGCCGGCGGTCCTGTACGACCGGGACAGCGATGAGCGCTTGGACGTGTGGGGGCCGGGGACGCCGACGTCGCGACGGCCGGTGTTCGTGTTCGTGCACGGCGGCTACTGGCGGGCGTTGTCGCGGTACGACTCGGCGTTCATGGCGGCGGCGCTGGACGCGCGCGGGGTGGCGACGGTGGTGGTGGACTACACGTTGGCGCCGGCCGCGACCCTGGAGGAGATCACCCGCCAGGTGCGGGCCGCGATCGCGTGGGTGTACCGGTCGGGGCCCGCGTACGGACTGGATCCGCGCCGGATCGTGGTCGGCGGGAGTTCGGCCGGCGGTCATCTGGCGGCGATGACGATGGTGGACGGCTGGCGGGAGGAGTTCGGCCTTCCGGACGATGTCCCGGCCGCGGGGCTCGTGGTCAGCGGGCTGTTCGACATCCGGCCGCTGGTGCGGACGCACGTCAACGAGTGGCTGGGGTTGGACGCCGCCCGCGCGGCGGCGCTCAGTCCGATTCTGGCGCCGGTCGGACGCTGCCCCGCCGCGGTCGTGGTCGCCGAACACGAGGCGGCCGGCTTCCACGCGCAGTCACGCGAGTTCGCGGCGCACTGGGGCGTCGAGCCGACGGTGGTTCCGGGTCGCAACCACTTCGACGTGGTGCTGGATCTGGCCGATCCGGCGAGCCCGATCTCACGGGCGCTGTCGCGCCTCATCGACGCCCTGTGACCGGCCCCGGGAGGCCGCGCACGCCGCGTCGCACGGCCCCTGGGGCGCGTACTCCCGGGTCGAACAACGACCGCGCCACGGGCGCGCCGAAGCATCCGGGACCACCGAGGTCCCGTGACGGTCATCGACGTTCATACGCACGTCTTTCCGCCGATCAGCCGCGCGGAGAGCCGCATCCTCACCGATGCGGACGAGCCCTGGCCGCGCGTGCAGGCGGACGGCACCGGCACCGTGGCACTTGCTCGCCCCCGAGCGCATGTCCGGCCACGTGCTCCAGTGGCTCGTCGGCATGCCCGCCGAAACCCATCCGGGCATCCTCGGCATGGCCCTCGGTGGCGCGTTCGAGAAGTTGCCGCCCTCGCTCAAGCCGTGCTTCTGCCACGGGGGCGCCGAACCCGAGACGATATGATCCGCGACATCGTGGCCGCCCGCCGAGCAGAGACCGCCGAGCACCACCCCCGTGACATGAAGGCGGTGCCATGGACCTGCTCAACGGTCGTCTCAAGCTGCGCCACCTGGTGCTGATCTGCGCCATCGCCGACCACGGCAGCGTGCTTCGCGCCGCCAAGACCCTCCACCTCGCGCAGCCCGCCGTCACCCGCGGGCTGCGCGAGAGCGAGCACATCCTCGGCGTGGACCTGTTCATCCGGGGACCACGCGGGGTGACCCCGACGCTGTTCGGTGAGGCCTTTCTCGAACACGCCCGCGCCGTGCTCGCCGAGCTGCGCCGGGCGGGCGACCGGATCGAGGGCCTGGTCGACGGTCAGGTCGGCACGGTCACCGTCGGTACGCTCCTGGCCGGGTCCAACGTCCTGCTGCCCAAGGCAATCGCGGGGCTCAAACGGCTGCGACCCGGTATCCGCGTCATCGTTCGCGAGGCCCCGTTCGACACGCACCTGCCGCTGCTGCGCGAGGGCGAAATCGACCTCATCGTCGGCCGGCTCAACCCCATCGACGACCACCCCGACCTGCGTCAGGTCAGGCTGTACAGCGAGCCGGTCGACGTGGTCGCCCGGGTCGGACACCCCGCGTGCGACGTCGTCGAGCCGACGCTGGGCGACCTGGTGGGCCACCCCTGGGTCGTCCCGCTCGAACAGACCGCGCTGCGCGCCGAACTGGAACAGGCCTTCCGCCACGCGGGCCTGGTGATGCCCGACGACATCGTGGAGTGCACGTCGATCCTGACGGTCGGCGCGCTCGTGCGGGACGCGGACATGCTGGCGGTGCTGCCGCACTCCGTCGCGGTGGCGGACACCGGGATCACCCGACTCCCGCTGACGCTGGCGGGCGTACGTCACGAGGTCGGCGTCACGCTGCCCGCGAAGCCGCAGCCGACCCCCTCGGCGCAGTTGATGCTGCGTCACCTGCGGGAGCAGTCGGCGTTCCTGGCGGCTCGCGTCGCCGATCTGTCCTGGCTGGATTCCTGGGGCGGACGCAACGACATCCTGTGGTGGTGACGGGCGGCCGAGGAGCCATACTCGATCGCTATACCCCGACGGGGAACAGGTATTGGTCGCACCGGCGGGCCGACGCCCACGATGGTGCCTCCGGAACACCCCCTCGGCGAAGGCAGGCGGACGTGAGCGGTACACGCACCATCATCACCGGGCACATCATCAGCGCGGACGCGGCGATCGGCGAACTCCCGGACGCGGCGGTGCTGATCGAGGACGACCGCATAGCGGCCGTGGCCCGCGACGCCCGCGAGTTCGCCGGCATCGATGCCGAACGCGTCGACGCCGAAGGCGGCTTCGTGCTCCCGGGCATGGTCGACAGCCACCGCCACACCTGGATGTCGCTGCTGCGGGCGCACAGCGGCGACCAGTCGCTGCCGGAATTCCTCGGCAACACCTTCCACGGCATCGGCTCGATCGTCACCGCCGAAGACCTCGGGACGGCGGCGCTCGTCGGGGCCCTCGAAGCCCTCGACGCCGGGGTGACGACCATCCTCGACTGTTGCGACTGCGTCAACACGCCGGACCACGCCGCGGCGGGTGTCGCCGGGTTGCGCGAGGCCGGCGTCCGCTTCGTGTACGCCTACGGCATCCAGTCCTTCGACTTCCGGCCGGCCGGTTTCGCGGCACACGCCGACCGTCTCGCCGACGCCGCCCGGGTGCGCCGCGAACTGCTGCCCGGGGCCGGCGGCCTCGGCGACATGGCGATGTTGCTGAGCGACTTCGGCACCATCGCCTTCGCCGACACCGCCGCCGAGATCCGACTCGCCCGCGACCTCGACGTCCTGATCGCCTCCCACACCGGGGCCGCGCCCAACTCGGTACTGCTGCGCGGCCTGCACGAGTTGCACCACCATCGACTGCTGTTCCCGGGCCACCTGCACATCCACTGCCCGGCACTGGACGACTCCGAATGGCGACTGCTCGCCGACACCGGCGGCAGGGTCACCATCGCCCCCGAGACCGAGATGCAGATGGGCATGGGCCACCCGCCGTTCCGCGCCTGCCTCGACCACGGCATCCTGCCCGGAATCAGCACCGACATCGTCGCCGTCGGCTCCGGCGACCTCTTCAGCCAGATGCGCCTGGGACTCCAGCATCAACGCGCCCTCGACAACCACCGGGTACATCGCGCCGGGGGCATGCCCGCCGCCCTGGACCTGTCCGTCCACGACGCCCTGACCTGGGCCACCCGCGGCTCCGCCGAGGCGCTCGGGCTCGGCGACCGGGTCGGCTCCCTCACCCCCGGCAAGCAGGCCGACGTCATCGTGGTCAAGCCGCGCATGGACCTCGTCCCGGCCGGCCCGCCCGTCGGCACGGTCGTCCTGCAATCGACCGCCGCCGACGTGGACACGGTGCTGGTCGGCGGCCGGATCCGCAAGCGCGCCGGGAGACTGGTCGGCATCGACCGCGCCGCCGTACGCTCCCGCGCCGCCGCAGCCCTCGCCCGCATCCACGACGCCGCCGCCTCGCTCACCCCGCACTCCGCGCAGGACTGCGCGGCCTGGTTCGCGCACGCCGACACCACGGCCCGGGGCCACTTCGCCGCGGCCGGGCGCGCCTGACGACCTCGAACCGGGGCGCAGGCGTTGCCGGTCTACACGATGGATCCGGGCACCTCGCCGGACACGACCGTGTCACCTCGGCGCCCGACGATCTCGCCCAGTACGCCGTCGGCCGGTGCCACGACCTCCATCACGACCTTCTCCGTCTCCACCTCCGCCAAGAGGTCGCCGCGCCCGACCGCGTCTCCGGCCTGCCGGAACCACCTGACGACGGCCCCGTCGGTATCGCCCTCGGGCAACGCCGGGGCGAGGATTTCGGTAGCGATTCGAACCAGCTCCAAAAGTCGTTCGTGGATCCCCGCCCACCCGGCAACGGTCGGCGGCTACTTGCCGTCGGTGCACTGCGTGCCTGCGGGCGGCAGCCTGCCCTCGATGATGTAGGCGGCCACCGCCGCATCGACGCACTTGCTGCGGCCGAACGCGCCGTGGCCCTCACCCTTGAGGGTCAGCAGGCTCGCGTGCGCGAGGTCGTTGGCCAGTTTCTCGGATGCGGCGTACGGGGTGGCCGGGTCACCGGTGGTGCCCACCACCAGGACGGGCGCGGCGGCCTCGGCCCGGATCACGTGCGGCTGCTCGGGAGTCTTGTACGGCCAGAACTCGCAGCCGGGGCCCTCGATGTCCGATGCGACGGTGTCCTTGGACAGCAGCGGAGCTTCCGCCTTGAGCTTCGCCAGGACCTGTTCGATCCGCTCGGGGGAGGGCGCCGGGGCGGCGCCGTCGGCGCAGCGTATCGCCGAGCGCGAGTCCGAGCTGTTGTCGTAGTGACCCTTCTCGTCCCGGCCGAGGTAGTTGTCGGCGTAGAACAGCAGGTGGCTGCCGTCCTTGTTGTTCATCGCCAGGGCCAGGGCCTCCCGCAGGTACTTCCACGCGGTTTCCTTGTCGCCGTACAGCAGGTTGGTGGTGCCGGTCCAGCCGAGGGAGGAGGTCAGCTTGCGGCCGTCGTAGGCGGTGCGCAGGGGCTTGTCCTGCAATGCGTCGAGGAAGGTCGCGCCGATCTCGGCGGCCTTGGCCGGGTCGCCGCCCAGCGGACAGCCCGCCCGGGCCGCGCAGTCGGCGGCGAACGCGCGGAACGAGCGCTCGAAGCCGACCATCTGGTCGATGCTCGCGTCGAGCTTGTCGGCCGCCGGGTCCACCACCGCGTCCAGGACCATGTGGCCGGCGCGGTCGGGGAACTCGTCCAGATACATGGTCCCGAGGTAGGTGCCGTACGACACGCCCAGGTAGTCGAGCTTGTCGTCACCGACCGCGGCGCGCAGGACGTCCATGTCCCGAGCCGCGTTGCGCGTGCCCACGAACGGCAACAGCTCGCCGGACTCGGCCTGGCACGCGGCGGAGAACTCCTTGCCGCTGCGCTCGCTGTGCGCCTTGCGTTCGACCGGATCGCGGGGCGAGTCCCGGGCGTTGCGCTCGTCCCGGGCCTTGTCGTCCAGGCACCGTACGGGCGCGCTGTCGGCCACGCCACGCGGGTCGAAGCCGAGGATGTCGTAGCGGTCGTGCAAAGGACCGTCGAAGTCGTCGAACCCGTACTTGACGAAGTCCTGGCCCGAGCCCCCGGGTCCGCCGGGATTCAACACGAGCGAGCCGATCCGCCGATCGGGCTTGGCGGCCGGGTATTGCATGACGGCGATCTCCAGCGACTTGCCGTCGGGAGCGGTGTAATCCAGCGGCACCTTGAAGGTCCCGCACCGGAATTCGCTCTCGTCCTTCTTCTTCGTCTTCGGGTCGTCCGTGCACGCCTTCCACGAAATCTTCTGTTCGTAGAAGGCGTGCAGTGCCGGGTCCGCCGCTCCCTTGGGCTTCGGCGGCGCGGGCGGCGGGGTGGCCACGGCCGTCCCGGTCGTCACCGGGGTGGGAACCGGCTTGCCGGCGGCGGCGTTCGACGCACTGTCACCGGAGCCCCCGGTACACCCGGCGGCCAACAACAGAGCCACGGCCCCGGGTATGGAACGACGCAAGGACGCCGCCTGAAAAGGAGTGATCACGCGCCAAGGACTATCAGTCGCCGATCCCACACGGCACACCAATGTCCCCGCCACCGGCAACGGCACCACCCACACCGGACATTCCACGCACCGCACCCGCCCGCCGACACACCCCCCGTCAGCGCAGGACGGCGGAGGTCGGCCGGGCGTCGCCCCGAACCCGCGCGGCGGAGCGGGCGACGAGGCGCGACGAGCGGTTTGGTAGCCTGTGGCCGCCGTGGTGTACGGGAAGCCGGTTCAAGCCGGCGCGGCCCTCGCCACTGTAGCCGCGGAGTCCCGCGGCCCTTGCCGACCGCCCCAAAGCGGTCGGGGTCACTGGATGGATCGGGAACGAGCCAACCGGGAAGGCCGGCCGCGGAGCGTCGATGCGGAAGCCAGGAGACCGGCCACGGCGCGACATGTTCCACGAGGGTTGGAGAACACGTGTTCCGCGCTTCCGCGCGCCCGTTTCGCGCCGAACGTTTCATCCGTCCCCCGCACCCCCGGCGTGCCGGGCGCTCCATGCGCTCCGGCATAGCCGCCGCGGCGCTCCTGCTCGTCGGCGCGCTCGGCGCGTGTACGGGTGCACCCGAGCCCGACAAGCCCGCCGCGGCGGCCGGGAGCGGCCACCCGACGCCGGTGAGCGTGAGCAGGTGCGGCGTCACCACCACCGTGACCGCACCGCCGGCCCGGCTGGTCACCCTCAACCAGGGCGCCACCGAAGTCGCCCTGGCGCTCGACCTGCAGACCCGGATGGCCGGAACGGCGTACCTGGACGACGTGGTCCCGGCCAAATGGAAGGCGGCCTACGACACCGTCCCGGTGCTCTCCGAGAAGTACCCGTCCAAGGAGAAACTCCTCGCGGCGCGGCCGGATTTCCTCTACGCCTCCTATTCCAGCGCGTTCACCGACAAGGTGGCGGGCACGCGGGACGAACTGGGCTCCCAGGGCATCGGCACCTACCTGTCGCCGCTGGGTTGCGCCGACGGCAAGCAGACGGCGACGGTGTCCTTCCAGGCGGTATGGGACGAATTGGCCGATGTCGCCCAGGTGTTCGGTGTCGCACCGCGCGCCGCCGCCATCCGGGACGCGCAGCAGCGGCAACTCGCCGACGTCACGGCCAAGTCGGCGGGCAAGGGCCTGAACGTGCTCTGGTACGACTCGGGTACGAAGACCCCGTACGTCGGCGCGGGCCACGGCGGACCCCAGCTCGTGCTCGACGCCGTCGGCGCCCGCAACGTCTTCGACACGCTGCCCGGCGGCTGGAAGAACGCGAGCTGGGAGCAGGTGGTCGCGGCGGACCCCGATGCCATCGTGGTCGCGGACGCCGGTTGGGACACCGCACAGTCCAAGATCGACTACCTCGAACACGACCCCGTCCTGAGCAAGCTCAAGGCCGTCCGAAATCGGGCGTTCGTGGTCGTGCCGTTCTCCGAGTCGACCCCCGGCGTGCAGCTCGCCGACGGGGCCGTCCGGGTTTCGGCCGCCCTGAGCGGCCTGGCACCGCGTCCGTGACCGTGACCGATCGCCCCGTCGCCCGACACGCGGGAGGCGGTCGTGCGGCGGTGGCCCTGGCCGCCGCCGTGCTCCTGCTGCTGTTCACCGTCCTGCTCGGCCTCGCCGTGGGATCCGTCCACGAACCACCGCACGTCGTGGCCGAGGTGGTCCTGCGCCGGCTCGGTCTCGGCGGCACCGACGTCACACCGCTCGACGACCGGATCGTCTGGCAGCTGCGGCTGCCGCGCGTTTTGGGGGCCGCCGCGACCGGCGCGGGACTCGCGGTGTGCGGCGCGGTGCTGCAGACCCTGACCGGCAACGACCTGGCCGACCCCTACCTGCTCGGCATCTCCAACGGCGCCGCCGTCGGCGCGGTCACCGTGATCGTCCTCGGCGTCGGAGCCTCCGGCACCGCGGTCGTCGGCGCACTCCCGGCGGCAGCCTTCGTCGGTGCCCTGCTCGCCGTCCTCGTCGTGCTGACCCTCGCCGGGGCACACAGCCGGACGCTACCGGCCTCGCGGACCGTGCTGGCCGGCATCGCGGTCGGGCAGCTGTGCGGCGCGTACACCTCGTTCGTCGTCCTCGTCCTCGGCGACCGCAACGCCGCCCGCGGCGTCATGGAGTGGACGCTGGGTTCGGTGGCCGGAGTGCGGTGGGACACGGCCGTCTTCCTGACCGCGGTCGCCGTCGTCGGCACCGTGGTCATGGTCGCCGCCGCCCGGGACCTCGACGCGTTCGCGTTCGGCGAGACCGCGGCCCGTTCCGTCGGCGTCCACGTCGAACGCACCCGCTGGGCCCTGGTCGCCGCGGCCGCGCTGGTGACCGCGTGCCTGGTCGCCAACACCGGCGTCATCGGGTTCGTCGGTCTGGTCGTACCCCACGTCGTCCGCCTGGTGTGCGGCCCGCGCCATGCCCTGCTGCTGCCCATGTCCGCGCTCGTGGGTGCGTCGCTGCTCGTGGGCAGCGACATCGTGGCGCGCTCGGTGCTCCCGGACCAGGAGATCCCCGTCGGCGTCGTTACCGCCGGGCTCGGAGCGCCGTTCTTCGCCTGGCTGCTGTGGCGCCAAGCCGCCGGGCGCGCGGCGGGGGACCGGCCGTGATCGTCGCGAACCCGGTGCGGCTGCGGGCCGAGAACATCGGGGCACGCGTCGGCGGCGCGACACTGCTGACGGAAGTGACGCTCGGCTTCGCTCCCGGCAGGACGACCGGCCTGCTCGGGCCCAACGGCGCCGGCAAGACGACGCTGCTGCGGACCCTGGCCGGCCTGCGCCGGCCACAGAGCGGCCGAGTTCTGCTCGACGGCGACGACCTGTACGCCCTCACCGCCCGCCGCCGCGCGCGACGGGTGGCCTTCATGGAACAGCAGGCCGACACCGCGCTGCCGCTGACGGCCCGCCAGGTCATCGACCTGGGGCGCACGCCGCACCGCGGTCGATGGCCCGTACTGCCCGGCCCGGCGACCACCCACGAGCAGTCCGTGCTCGCCGAGGCCGTCGCCGCCACCGACGTCGACGCACTGCTCGACCGGACCTGGTCGTCCCTCTCCGGCGGCGAGCGCCAACGTGTGCAACTCGCGCGCGCCCTGGTGCAGGAACCCGGAGTACTCCTGCTGGACGAACCCACCAACCACCTCGACCTGCGCCACCAACTCGGTTTCCTCGAAACCGTGCGCGGACTCGGCATCACCACCGTCGCCGCCCTGCACGACCTCGAACTGGCCGCCGCCTACTGCCACGACGTCGCGGTGCTGCTCGACGGCCGCCTGGTGGCCCACGGGCCCGTCGCCGAGGTGCTCACCTCCGCCACGATCGCGCGCGTGTACGGCGTCGACGCGACCGTGGAGCGGCACCCCCTGCACCACCGCCCGCACATCCGGTGGAACGGCCTGCTTCCCGAGAGGATCGAGTCATGAACCAAGACCGTGCCGGCGCCCCCGCGAAGCCCGCTTCGGGCCGGGCGACGGTCCTGGTCGGCATGTCCGTCACGGAGGCCGACCGCCGGCCCGAACTGCTCGCGGCCGCCGCGCCGTCGAGCGCCACGACGGCGTTCCTGCAACAGGGCGAGCCGTCCCTGTCGGCCGAGTTGACCAGACTGGCCGACGCGGGCACCGAGACCGTCGTTTTGATCGGAGTCCGCCTCGGGCCGACCGGCCCGGGACACTCCTGGCTGCGGCGGATCGCGGCGTACTGGTGGCGGGAGCGCACCGGCCATCGCCCCGAGGTGCTCGTCGCCACCCGGCTCGCCGACTCCGCGGCCGCCGTGAGCGCGGCGGCGGCAGCCGTCACACCGATCACCGGGGAGGAACCCGGCCTGACCTCCCCGGCCTGGGAGGAGGTCCCCGGCCACCGGCACCAGGTCCTGGTATGCCGCGGGCCGCGCTGCACGGCCAAGGGCGCGGACGAGAATCTGCGCTCACTGGCGCGGCAGCTCATGGAACACGGCCTCGGCGACGACGATGTGCTCGTGCTGCAAACGGGATGCCAATTCCCTTGCAACCAGGCCCCATTGGTCACCGTGCAGCCCGACGACGTCTGGTACGGCCACGTGGACCCGCCGACGATCACCGCGATCGTGACCGACCACCTCATCGCCGACCGCCCACTCACGACCCACCGCCTCCCACGCCACCGAAAGGCCCCGAGAACCCACCCGGAAACCTGACCCGCCCGCACGACGAGCGGCGCCCGACGGCAGCGGCCTGGATCCGGTCGTGGGGAACCGCGTCGCGGTGGCCGGGAACACCGTCGCCGGTGACGACCCGGACGGCGTTGCCGCATCCCGCCCGGCTTCGGGCTCGGAGTGGCCGGCCGCGGTCGCAAGCGGCGAAATGCGGTGGACGGGCGGGCGGTTGTCGCCGATGATCCGTGGGTGACCAACCCCGATGACGCCGTCCGACCCGTGTCCGTCACCCCCGAGCGGCAGATTCGCTGGGTCTCGTTGACGGGCCGACCGCTGACCTGCCTGGTGGCCGGCGATCTGGTCGGGGCCCGCGCGCAAACCGGTCTGGTCCTGCCCGAGTTCTTCGTGTCCGAACGAGCGCGCCGCCTGTGGCGAGAGCGCTTCGACCAGGTGACCGCCGACCCGGCGAGCGCCCCGTGGGTGGCCCGGGCCGCGGTCTCCGAACCGGACGGTGCGGTGGTCGGCTACGCCGGCTACCACGGCCCGCCGAACAAGGACGGCATGGTCGAGATCGGCTACACGGTGGTACCGGAGGCCCGCCGCCGAGGCTACGCCAGGGCGATGCTGCGCTCACTCCTGGTCCGCGCGGCCGAGGAGCCCGGCGTGCGCGTCGTCCGGGTCACCATCTCTCCCGACAACGTCGCATCGCTCGCCACCATCCGAGGCTTCGGCTTCGTCGAGACGGGCGAGGACATCGACGAGAAGGACGGCCTCGGGATCATCCACGAGGTACCGGCCGACCACATCCTGGGAACCTGACCGATCCCGCTCCGTGCCGCACCGCGCCGTCGGTGAAAGGCGGTCCGGTCTCGGCCGGTCTCGGTCCGGACTCAGCGGGCGAACAGGACCACGCGTTCCCACTGTTCGGGCGTGCGCAGGTGCAACTCCCAGTAGGCGTCGGCGATGAGATCCGGGTCGTACGGTGTGCCGGGTTCGACCATGTCGCAGACGGTGACCGTGGTGACGTGGACGCCAGCCGGGCCGAACTCCCGGCCGATCAGTTCGGTGGCCGTACGAACCCCGGATTTGCCGAGCGACAGGCTGATCCGGGCCGCGTCCGGTTCGCGCATGCCGCCCGTGAGGATGATCGTCCCGTGTCCGGCCTCGGCCATCGCCGGACCGACGTGTGCGGCGGTGGCGAGGGCACCGACCACGTTGATGGCGAAAGTGTCCAGGAGTTCGGCGGAGGACAACTCGCCCAGGCGATCCGCGCGGATCACGCCCGCGTTGTAGACCAGTGCGTCGGGGACGCCGTGTGCTGCGATCGCCGCGTCGAGCGCGGTGTGCAGGGACGCCTCGTCGGCCGCGTCGGCGGTGAACCCGAGGGCTCGACCACCGTCGTCCCCGACGGCGGCCACCACTTCGTCGACCGTGCCCTGCCCGCGTGCGACGACGGCGACGGGCAGGCCCTCGCGCGCGAAGCGACGTGCGACCGACCGTCCGATGAGTGGTCCGGCGCCGACGATGATCAGTCCTGCCATGGGGCGTGCCTCCGTGTCGGGGGTGGGCGACGCGGGCGGGCGAGACGGCCCGCGCCGACGATGGCGAGAGACGGCTTCGCGAGCCCTGTGGGGTGCGGAACGGATGTCGCGGCGCCGAACGACGTCGCGACCTCTCGGCCGACGACCGCCCCGGCTTCGCGGCCAAGCGGCCACGCGAAGCGCGACCCTCCGGCCACACGGCCACACGGCCACAGGGCCATACGGCTTTGCGTCCGGGGGAGTTCGCGCATTCCCGGCGGGTGTGCCATCTCTCGGAGACAACGGTCGTCGACCCCGATGCTTAAGGCAAGCGACAAGATCTTCACACCACGTTAAGCTCGACTGCATGCTCGATATACGGCGGATGCGGGTGCTGCTCGCGGTGATTTCGGCGCAGTCGATCACCGCGGCGGCGCGCGGTCTCGGCTACACGCCCTCCGCGGTCAGCCAGCAGATCGCCGCCTTGGAGCGCGAGGCCGGGCTGCCCCTGCTCGAACGCACCCCGCGGGGTGTGCGACCCACCGAGGCCGGCCGGGCGTTGAGTGCCTACGCGGCAGACATCGGCGTCCGGATCGACGAGGCGGAGGCGGTGCTGGCCGACCTGCGGGCGGGGCGTTCCGGGCGCGTCGCGGTGCGCTACTTCGCCGGCGCCGGCGCCGTGCTGGTGGCCCCCGCCGTGGCCGCGCTGCGTCGGGAACGCCCCGGGATCCACGTGGACTTGCGGCTCACCGATCCCGACGACCCGCTGCCCGAGGTACGGGAGGGGCGGGCCGATCTCGCCCTGGTGCTCCGGGCCGGGCCGACGCCGGTGGTCGAGGGCGTACGGTTCACTCACCTGTGCACGGACAACTTCCGCGTGGTGCTGCCGGACGCACACCCCCTGGCCGCCCGCGACGACCTCGAGCTCGCCGACCTGGCCACCCACCCCTGGGTCGGCAGTGCCCCGCCGGGGCCCTGTCTGGACGCTGTCCTCACGGTCTGCGCCGCGGCCGGTTTCAGTCCCGCGTTCGCGGTCCGGAGCGAGGACTACGTCACCGCACAGGCATTCGTCGCCGCGGGCCTGGGCGTCAGCCTCATCCCCGGCCTGGGGCTGGGCGACCGCCCGTACCCGGGGGTGACGGTGCGCGACCTGCGCGACCCCGGGGCGGTTCGTGGCGTGTACGCCGCGATGCGCGACCGCGCCCCCGCCCAACCCGCCTCGACCGCGATGCTGGAGGCGCTTCGTGCCGCCGCCACCCGGGGTAATCGGCCGGGCGTCGACGGATCGAAGTCTGCGGTAGCGGAGGGCCCCGCGGGATCCCCGTCGTAGTCGATGCGGCCCAGCAGGAGGCCCGCGGAGTCCCGCCCGGCCCCGGGGCGTCGACCCGCACCGCATTGGGGAGTTCGCCGCTGAGCGGGCCGGACCCCCGGCCGATTCGGGCGGTAACCCCTCCGACCTCCCGCCCCACCCGCCGGCTGCGTCCGCCGCGCGACCCGCACGTGGCCGAAGGGGCGTGAACCCGGTACGGGTGGCATTCACCGCCGGGGCTGTCCCGATGGTGACGTTTGCACTGGTCACCGGCCCAAATAGGGATGCCCATCCACCCGGAGGCTTGTATGAATACCCCATGTCGATTCGAGTGCAGCTCGCCGACCTGGACCACGCGAACTGGGAGGAGGTGGCCGACCTGACGGTCTCCCGGGAACAACGCGACTTCATCGCACCGAACGTGTACTCGATCGCGGAGAGTCGTTTTCTCCCCGGCTTCGTGACCAGGGCGGTGCTGCACGAGGGGCGTGCGGTGGGTTTCACCATGTACGGACCCGATCCCGACGACGGGGAGATCTGGCTCTACCGCCTGATGATCGACGAGGCCCACCAGGCGCGGGGGTTGGGACGTGCCGCGCTTCGGGAAGTCGTCGCGCACGTGGGGGAGATGTTCTCGGCACCCCTGCTCCGGCTCGGTGTCCGTGCGGACAACGTCGCGGCCAAGGCGCTGTACGTCTCCGCCGGATTCGTCCCCACGGGCCAAGTCTTCGGAGACGAGGAGATCCTGGACCTGCGCCTCTCCGATGAGCGTGGGGCCCACTGAACCGTCGCGTCCCGTGTGGGTATGACCGTGCCGGCCGGGATGTGGACGTACACGATCGTTTCGTCTCGCGGGTGAGTTCACCGCGTCGGTCGGGTCAGTCGCGTCTTCCGTGCCGACCGTCGTGCCGGTGTTCGTCGTCGGAGGCGATGGCCGTGATGCCGTCGAGCAGGGCGCGCAGGCCGAGGTCGAAGGCGTTCGCCCTGGCCTGGGCGGCGTCGCGGTCGAAACCGCCGTCGGCCCACGACCGGGCGATGGCGGGGTAGCGGGTCGGGTCGAAGACCTCGTCCCAGAAGACCTGCCGGGCGGACCACCAGTCGTCCTCCGACTCGCCGCTCACGGCCGAGGCATGCGCGTGTTCGGCCCGGGCTGCCGCGGCGGCGTCGACGAAGGTGACGATCGCGTCGACCGCGGCCGATACCTCGGGTGGCGACAGGTCCGTTCGGGAGAGTGCGGCCAGCAGGTGGTTCTGCCGGGCGAACAGGCCCGGGCCCAGGGGTGGGCGGACGGTGGACACACTGCGGAGCCACGGGTGTCGGGCGTAGAGCGCGAGGGTTTGTTGCGCGTAGCGCGTGACCCGGGCACGCCACGAGCCCGAGTCGTGGAGGTCCAGGGACTGCCAGGCCGCGTCGACCATGAGGTCGATCAGTTCGGCCTTGCCGGGGACGTGCGTGTACGGCGTCATCGTGCCGACGCCCAGGGCGGCGGCGACTCGGTCCATGGTCATGGCATCGATGCCGTCCTCGTCGGCCACCGCGATCGCCGTGGCCACGATCGCGGGCAGGGTGACCTTGCGTGGCCTGCCGCGGCCCGACCTGGCCCCGTCCTGGTGCCACAACAGCCGCAGGGTCTCGCGGGGATCGCCCTGGCCGCTGCGTTCCATCGCGCCTCCTCATTTTCCGTAGAGTGTACGATAATCTTTATCCGTAGGACGTACGGAAAAAGAGGTGGAAGATGCGAGTACTGGTGACGGGTGCGACGGGGACGGTGGGCCGGCTGGTCACGGCCGGACTGCGAGACGCCCGGGTACAGGTCAGGGTGATGACGAGGGATCCCCGAAAGGCGCCCGCCGGAGTGGACGTGGCGAAGGGCGACCTCACCCGGCCCGAGGAGCTCGGGCCGGTATTGGCCGGGGTGGACAGGATGTTCCTCTTCCCGGAACCGTCCACGGCCGAAAAGGTGGTCGAGGCCGCCAGGCGTGCAGGCGTGCGAAGGATCGTCGTGCTCTCGTCCGGCGCGGTGACCGGCGGCTTCGACACGACGTTCCACCCGGTCGTGGAACAGGCCGTCGAACGGTCCGGTCTGGAGTGGACGCACGTTCGGCCCGGCGAGTTCGCGGCGAACAAACTTGCGCTCTGGGGCCCGTCCATTCGCGCGGAACGCGTCGTGCGGGACACGAACCCGGACAGCGGGTGGTTTCCGGTACACGAGCAGGACATCGCCGACGTGGTGATCCAAGCGCTGCTGGAGGACGGACACACGGGGAAGGCCTACGACATCAACGGTCCCGAACTGATCAGCCTGCGCGACCAGGTGCAGGCGATCGCCGACGCGCTCGGCGAGGAGGTGCGCTTCGAGGAACTGACCCCGCTGCAGGCCCGCGAGGTCTATCGGGCGATGGGAGGCTTCGCCGCGGAAGCCGCAGACTTCCTGCTGGGCTTCACCGACTACGACGGGAACCCCGCGGACCCCTCGGACAACGCGGACTTCGATCCGTCGACGCTGGGGCCGTTGCCCACCGCGCAATCCGTGACGGGCAAGCCGGCACGGACCTTCGCGCAGTGGGCACGGGACCGCGCGGAGGACTTCCGCTAGCGCGTGTCTTCGAACTCCCTTCGGGCTCCGCGGCGGGAACGCGGCGAGGAGCCCGAAGGGCGGACGCCGTGCGTCGGCGCTGCCCACGCGGGCCGCGACCGGCCCGCGCCATCGCTGTAGCCGATCTCGGCGGCGATCCGCCGAATCGTCACGGCCGGCCATCGGCTCGCCATGCGACCGGCGGCGTCCAGGATCTTGGAATCCCCGGCCCGTCAACGGGAGTCGAGAAGCATCGAAGACAAACCGACACTCACGAACGTGCGCGCAGGCGCCCCTAGGTTCGTTCGAGGCGACCGTCGGGTGACGCCGCCCGTCGCGGGGAGTGCCCATGTGGGGCTCCTGGCCCTTCGAAGCAGCGCCGATACGCCAACCCGAGCGGCAGCGGGGTCACGGATTTTCTCGATATCCCACGGCGCGGCCGATGAGTTTGTGGCTCCCGGCCGGTCCAAGCTCGTGACACCCTGAGAAAGGACACCACCATGTCGGAGCTTCTCGTCGACTTCATCACCTCCCTCGACGGCTACGCGTCGGGGGAGGGATGGCCCGGATTCTGGGGCCTCGAAGGCCCGGACTACCTCGCGTGGCTCAGCGAGCAGCCCAAGGCCACCTACCTGATGGGAGCGAACACCTACCGCCTGATGTCGGGCTTCGCCGCAGGCGAGGTCCCCGACGACCAGGCCGAGTTCAGGCCCGAGGAAGAGGCGTCCGTCGACGAACTCACACAAGCGTCCAAGGTGGTGTTCTCCTCCTCCCTCGAGAACCCACTGACGTGGGCCAACTCCACTCTCGTCCGCGACGACGCCGTCGAGGCGGTCCGAGCCATGAAGTCGAGCGGCTCGGGGCTCCTCAGCACGATCGGCAGCCTCAGCCTGTGCCGGTCCCTGCTACGAGCCGGACTCGTCGACCGCTTCCGGGTCGTGATGTTCCCGGTGATCACCGGGGCCACGGGCGAAGAACGCATCTACGACGGCTATCCGGACGTCGCCCTCGAGATGATCGATCACCGCACCTTCGACGGCCGCATCCAACTGGTCGAGTACAAGCCCCGCGTACTCGACCACCCCCCACTCGGCGCCCCCGCGTGACCTCACGCCGTCCCGGTCCGGACGCCACCGGCCCGGCACCGGCGCCCGCGAAGCAAACCGTGTCGCCCGGTGCGGACGCGCCGGGAAACCGGCCGACCTGCCCCGCCCAGCGGGAGCGGCAAATGCGCCCCCGGCGACTTCGTCGACGACCCGCTCGACGGTGTGCGGCCTGGGTGGCGCTCTCCAAGCGTTCCCCGCGACTTGGCACATCGCCCGGCGGGCAGCGGTCGCCCGGACGCTCGCGCTTTCGGGGAAGCATCCGCCGACGTCGCGCAGCCCACGTCCACGAGCCCGGGTGCCCGTGACGAGGCCGGGGCCGGATCCGTACGCCGAACGGGCAGACGGCGGCCGGGGTGGCGCGGACCGATCCTAGGCGGGCCGGTAGGGCCGGACCAGCCGTCCCGGCCGCGAGGGCAGAGGATCGCGCAGCCTGGCCACGTACCGCCGATAAGCCCGTGCCTCGGCCGATTCGCCCACGACGGCGGCGAGGCGGTCGGGGAACATCACGCTTCCCGCGTGCAGTTGGGTATTCGTCCCGAACCGGTTGCCGTGCAGGCGGCCGGTCACCAACCGACCCCGGTGCCAAGGGGTCAACCTGGACCCGCCGGCCACGACCGGGCCGCGGTTGACCTGGAACCAGACCTCACGCCGGTTGCCGAACAGCACGACGCTCTCCCGGAGATCACGCACGTCGGTGTACACCTCGAAGTCCCAGTCGCCCGGAGCCGCCCCCGAGCCGTAGCAGCCGCGAAGGTGGTGCAGGAACCGGGACAACTCGACAGGTGCTCCGAACGGAATCACCGCGTCGGCACAGGGCTCACCGGCGCTGAAATAAACTCGGAACTCCAAGCCGTACAGCCGCCCTTGCACCTTCCTCCGGACCCAGAGCGAGAACATGTCCGCGTCGTCACGACTGGACCGGCTCACCGCACGGACCCGCCGACTCAGGTGCTCGAACGACAGCGTCTCACGATCGACCAACAGACCGGGGATACGATCGATCGAGCCATGGAGCAGATACAGACACATCAGGTCCACCGGATGTGTCTCGTGTGCCACCCGGGTAAAAAATCCGTCGGAAAAACCGTCCCGCACACCTGTCTCCAGCCGTCCCGCCCGCGGCCGCGTCGTGGGCACGGGGTGAATCTACGGCGCCCAGCGCCGCCCGCGCGGTCGGAGCCCCCAGCCGCAACACCGACCGACCCAACCCCACCCAGCCCTGGGACTGTTCCCCCCGCAGCGCCTCCGATAGCGGCCCGCTTCGCCCTTTCGAGCGCATCCGCAAGACTCCACCGCTGCTCGCCCCACGGCTCGGCGAGCACCACGTACGGCCGGCTCCGGAGTGTCGGGCCCGGTCCACGAACACCCCGATCTCGGCCTTGGCATCACCCTAGGCTTCTTCTCGGCCACGGGCTCGAGCGGACGAAGGCCCACCTCACAGCCCACCCGTCGCCGTCTGCACCGGTGGTGCTGAGCCGTCTGCGGGAGCTCGAATCGGAGGGCGCGTTCGAGGGTTTCTCGGTGCAGGAGCTGTCGGCCGGCTACGACGGGTACTACCAGGACGAGTGAGCTCGGCGGGTGGCTCGCTCGCTCCTGATCGGGTCGGTCTCCGCCGGCTCGACGCCCGCGCCGGGGCGGAGGAGTCCATCCCGGTCGAGAAAGGGGACGTCCGCGGAACTCGCCGCCTCGCGCCGGTGCGCGAAATGCCCCGGCCCTCGGGAGCGCCGCGTCGATCGGGACGTGCGGCGTTCACTCCGGTACCGGGCGGCGGCCGGCTCCGACCCGACCCCCGGAGTGGTGCTCGACGGTGCATCGCCACGGCGGGACCGATGACGGCCCGGCGCCCGCCGGCCCCGGTTGCCGATCGGCACCACCCGCGTTCTCGATCTGCACAGCCATCCTCCACGGGCGACGCCGACCAACACACCGCCTCCACCGTCCCGGTCGACATCACCATGTGCCTCGCGCGCATCCCCACGCCCGAATCCGCCCGCTGCCCACCGAGCTTCGAGCGCGGTTCACCGATCGGATCGTCGTCGGCCGACGGCGTGGCCGGGCCCGGTGGACGCGGCCGGCTCACCGGGTCGGCGCTCCGCCGGCCACGAGCGCGGTCACCAGTCGCGGCACGAGCACCTCGACGTCGCCCCGCAACACGGTGCCTGCGGCGTCGTCGTACGGTGTGGGTTCGGCATTGACGATCATCAACTCGACACCGCACGCGATCGCGGTGGCGCACAGGTCGGCGGCCGGCCGCACCCGCAACGACGTTCCGATCACAAGCAACACCTCGGCCGCCCGCACGGCGTTCGCCGCACGCCCGAGGAGGTCGCGGTCAGGGTGTTCGCCGAACAGGACCACATCCGGCCGCAAGGTCCCCTTCCCACACGCCGGGCACGGAGGCTCGTGCACTTTGGCCCGGACCGCGCGCAGCGCGTCCGCCATCGGCACCCGGCATCGGCATCGCACGCAGCGGGCCCGAGCCAGGCTTCCGTGCAGTTCGAGCACGCACTCGACGGGGCTGCCCGCCATCCGATGCAGTCCGTCGACGTTCTGTGTGGCGACGACCGCCCGAAGCCGGGCGAGCGCCCGGTGCGCCGCGCCCGGTCGGGCGTGGGCCACACCGGTCGCGGCCAGGTCACGCCACACACGTGCGCGCACACCCGGGTCGGCGGCGTACCGCTTGCGGTGGGTGTCCTGTTCCCGCGCCGGATCACGGGTCCACACGCCGTGCGGACCACGAAAGTCGGGGAGACCGGAGGCGGTGGAGATGCCCGCCCCGGTCAGCACGGCGAGCCGGCGCACCCCGCGTCGCCCCACCTCGTCCATCCGGCCGCCGAGTTCGTCCCCGTCGGACTCGATTGCGATCGTGTTCACGATTACGAACTCTCCCTGATGAGGCGGTCGACGAGGAGACAGGGACCACGCGTGAAAACCGGATTTCGCCGGACCCGCCGCGCACGAACGGCGTCGGTGGGCATCTCACGTGTCGCGGTGCGGCGATGTATTCGCGCAGGACGGCCGATGGCGCGGTACCCGCCCGAGTCTGCTCATCGAGCGGCGCCGGCGCATCCGAAATTCCGGCCGGGCGGCGCAGACCCCTACGTCGTGTGCGTTCCTCCACCGCGAAGTCGCCGCCCGGCGAGGGAACTACGAGAGTGGCCGAAGACTGCCCTACCGCGACGAACTCCACTGGCCCCGAAACCTGCGCGCGACCCCCAGGCCGCACGGCACTCTCGAACAGGTCCTACATGGCGCCGACCGCCACCTACACGTCGGACACCTGGTTCGCCTCGTCGGACCCCTGCCCTGCCTGCTCGCAATCGTCGGCGAAAACGACCGCGCTCCGCGCTCGCTACGCCGACTCCCGGACCTCCCGGCGGCCGAACCGACACGGCAAAGCGCTGCCCTTCGATCGCTTCTTGGCCGGCCGGAGTCGACTGCGGGCCGGTGTGGGGACCGCAGCCCCGGTGGCCGACCCCATCCCGTCGCGGGCTGCCGCGAACAATCCGCCGGCGGGCCCCACCGCCGACGGTAAGGATCGCGGCAGGTGGCGCGTGGTGCGTGGTGCGTGGCGCTCGGCGACCAATGTCCCCGGCGGTCATCGTTCGTCGCATGGTTGTCGGTCGCGCCTGCACGGAATCCGGAAATGCTCGTGTGATCATCAAGGGAAAGTCGATGGGTCGATGTCCTCGCCGGCGACGTCGAGACAACCGACCGTGTCGCGAACTCCGTGTGTCCCAATGTCGGTTGCCGGCGAAGTGCGCCATGAAAGGACATCCGTGCGCGCCAGACCGCTCGTGCTCGCCGTATTGGCGCTCTGCCTGCTGCCCGGATTCTCCGCAACCGCCGCACAGAGCCCCACCACAGACACCCGACCTCCCCTGCACTTTCTTCAATACAACATCTGTGGTGGCTGGAGCGGTTGTACCGAGGATCCCTCGATAGGGGGAGAGGTCACCCGCCGAGTCGCGAAGGTCGAACAAGAGATCACCTCCTGGAACAGCGACGCGGTGTTCCTGAGCGAGGTATGCGGTGTGCAGTTCGAAACCCTCCTGGCCGACCTCGGTCCACGCGGCTACACCGGCGTCTTCCATAGCCAACTGGACGAGGGTTCCGGCTGTCGGCCCGACAGCCGAGGCGAATCCCCCGAAGGCATCGCGGTTCTCGTCAAAGGCCCGGTCGGCCCGGGTACGTTCCACAACCTGACGACCCCGAACACCACACGCGAACAGTTCGGCCTGCTGTGCACCGACACCGCGCTGCGAGATCGCCGCGTCCACGTGTGCAGCGGACATCCCAGCCCCGACGACGTCGGCGTGGAACAGAACCGAAGGCTCGCCGCAATCGTCGACGACGTCGTGCGCTCGGGCATGCCGGTGATCGTCGGCGGGGATCTCAACCTCACGCCCGACCATCCGGGCCTGGACGGCATGTACTCCCACACCGGAGGCCACGGGCGATTCGTCGAGGTCGACGACACCAACAAGGCGTACTACACCCCGAACTGCCCGCCCACCGCCGCGCAATGCCGCAGCGGCGCGCCCACGTTCGCCACCGCGAAGGCCACACCGGTCAAAATCGACTACGTATTCGTCAGCGCCGCGCACTTCGTCGACCGCGCCGGCACCGTCACCGGCCACGACCCCACAATCACGGATCACGACGCCTTGCGCGGCCAGGCCGCGTGGGCCCCGACATCAACGTAAGCGATGGTCGACGACCGCCGGAATCCGAGCCCACACACATGCCGACGAACCGCACCACCCTCGTCGTACACACCCTCCCCAAAGTCCGGCTCTGGGACTGCAACCCAACCTCGGCACAAACCTGCTCCTTGATCGACGGCAGGATCATGGCGGCCCCGACCGAGATCTCTCACATGTGCCTCGACCGGTCCTTCGACACGGACCCACCGGCGAAGGCGAGACGTTTCAGCGTCGCCCACGGGCGTGCTTCCTCGACGCCCGTATCCGTCACACTCATCGAACCGCGCCCCAACCGCGCCCCCACCACACGCCGGACGCCGTCGAGGCCCGCCGGCACACGGGGTGGCGCCGGGCCCGCCGACGGGCCGATACTCGCCCGGCTGATCAGCGGATGTGGCACGATGCCGGCGTCACATGGCACGAGTACCCCTGGCCGACTGCCGGACGGCGTTCATAGCCTCCTCGCATGGCGCATGGACTTCTCACTGGACCTTCTTCACCCCTCGGCCGAGGGTGTCCTCGCCACCGCGCACGCGCCCTCGCCGCACCCGAGCCGGGACGGATGTGTCGACTTCGCGCACAACGTGGAGACACCGTCGCGGAACGGGAGAGCCGACCCACGGGCAATATCCATTCATGGGCCCGTCCCGGCCGGTCGTCGACGCGAACGTCGAGCCCCCGGCCCGGTCCACCGCATCCATATCCTCGCCCCGAGCCAAATGATCGACCCGCCACCGTGACCGTCCCGCCACCCCGGCCCCTCCCACACGGCGAACAACGGGAATCCGCCCCGAAGCCGCACCCGCGAGCCGCCCATGGGCCTGAGGGCAATTCCACGCACCACCACAGCCGATCCCGAAGCCACGCCCGCCCCGCTCGTCCCTCCTCGTCCAACCCGAGAGAAAGCGAGACCCCCCACCGTGAGCATCAGCCATCGCCCTTCACACATTCGCGCGACCGCCCCCGAGCCGGCCGTGGCACCTGCCCAGCGCCCCGGGAAGCCACGACATCGGGACGGACCGTCCCACCGAATCGGTGGGCGGGCACGCCGGGAAGGTTCCTCCTCATGAGCACGCCGCCCGACGGATTGCCGATCTATCGCGTCATCACCGGGCCGGACGACGTCGGGTTCTGTCGGCGGGTGAGCGAGGCCATAACCCTTGGCTACGCGTTGCACGAAGGGCCCGCCGTCACCTTCGACGGCGAGAATGTCATCGTCGCCCAGGCATTGCTCTGGCCGACAGAGACAGCAACGAATCCCGAAAAAGCCCCGCAGTAATCCCAATCGGCAGGCGACATACAAACGGGGCCACGGCGGCGAGGCGCCGGAGGCTCGCGCCGTCTGGGGATCCCTCCAGCCGGGTTCGTTCGGCTTCACGCGAGCGGATGGAGACATGAGAAGAACTCGCCGAGCCCGGATCCGCTGGGTATCGTGCTCGAACTCGGGCCCGGTTCCTTGCTGTGTGGTGCCGACGCGGAGGAAGAGCCGAGCCGATCCGCCGGCATCCTGGTTTCGGTCCCGAGCATGTGGTGGGTTAAGGATGCGGCTTGTCGAAGCGGAGGGGAATCCTTGGGCGTGGAGCCACTGATAGCCGCGGTGCGCAGTGGGGACGCGAGGCTGACGGGCGCGTTGTTGGACGCGGGTGCCGATCCCGACGCTGTCGACGAGCGCGGCACTCCGGCGTTGTGCCTGGCGGTGGACGCCTTCGACCTTCCCATGGTCGACGTGCTGCTCGCGCAGGCTCGTCCGGACCACGCCGGGCCGGACGGTCGCACGCCGTTGTTGCGCGCGATCGACCGGGGCGCCTGCGAGATCTTGGACAGTCTCATCGGGGGCGGTGCGAAGCTGTGGGTCGCGGATGCCGAGGGGCGTGACGCCCTTGCGTTGGCCCGGTACTGGCACGAGACGGGCGTCGAGACGGAGTTGCGCCGCAGAAGCGGTTCGGCGCAGGTCGCGCGCAGAACCGTTCGGCGGTTGTACTCCGGGACGTCCTGTGCGGAACTGTCGTCGGGGGGCCTGACGGTCAGGGACGGACACACCGCCGTCCTCACTTCGTTGGAGCCGCTGTACGGGATCCGTCCGTCCTTCGAGGAGTTGCTCTCGCGTGCCCTGGCGGAACCCGATGTCGACCACGAGGTGTGGTGGGCGACGGTGTACACGCTCGTGAAGCGTCACGACCCGACCGTGTGGGACGCCGCCATCGGCCTGTGCGACCGATCGGACCCGTTGGAGCGGCGCTTCGGCGCGGACGTGCTCCGCTGCACGAACCTGTTCGACGAAGACGAGGGCACCCCGTACGACCGGCCGCTCGTCGACCTGTTCCTGCCCTGGGCGGCACACGAGCCGGATCCCCGCGTGGCCCGGATCCTCACCGCCGGCCTGGTCGACACCCAGGACCCACGCACCGACGAGGCACTTCGCGTACTCTCCCGCCACGTCGACGCCGAAGTCCGGTGGCGGGCGACGAACGGCCTGGGCACCGCAATCGAAAGGAGGAGCCCCGAAGCACTGCCCGCGGTGATGGAGCGAATCAAGGACACGGATGCGACGGTCCGCCAACTGGCCTGCCGCGCCCTCGCCTTCGCCCCACCGGACACCCCCGACATCACGGATCTGCTCGCGGCACGCCTCACCGACCCGGTCGAGTACGTACGTGTGGAGGCTGCGGCACGCCTGGCCCTGCGCGACGACCCCCGCGGCGACGAGACCCTCCAGCGCCTGGATCCCGCCGACGAGGACTCCCCTTACCACTGGCTGCTCTACGACGTGTACCGACACCGCGCCGGATACCGCTGACCCCGTTGCGACCCTCGGCCACCCCGAAGGCCGGCTGGTGGTCCCGCGGCGGTCACGGTCGCCTCGAATGGGGGAGGAGCCGTATCCGTAGCGGCCTATCGTGGCGTCGGCCGCGGCGACGGGAGTCCGAGAGCTTGGCAAGAGCGCCCTCCGCCGCGTTCGCGTACTGGATCCGCCGGCTCACGATCCCTCCCCATCGGACGGCCGTACCGGATCCCCCAGACCGTCGGTCACCCCGGTGTAGTCACCGGCCCTGATCCCGATCAGGTCCTCCTCGGACTCGGCGTGCGCCTCCGCGGGCGGGTGGCGATCTCGTAGACGGCCAAGTGCGGTTGGGGGGAGCGCAGGAGGGTGTCGTCGGCGGCGAGGTTGGTGACGGGTCTGGGGAACCAATCGGTCTCCGTCCCGGATTCCGCGTCGAAGGTCCTTACATCGTCGAGCAGTTGCTCGTCCACGCCGAACCCTCAGACCGCGAGCCGTCGGGCGTCGAGCCAGACTCGGGGGCATCCCAGGACTCGAGCCTGGAGGCGAGTTCACGGCGGGTGGGGTGCAGTCCGGTGGCGGCCTCGGTCGTTGCGTCCACGTCGCGGGTCGGTTCCTCGATTCGGGTTGCTGCGCCGGGAGTTGGTTGCGCCAGCGGGGGTGGCCGGGTGCTCGAGAGGGGATGGCGCCGGGGAGCCGGAAGGCGGTCGTGCGGGGGCGCCGGCGGGCGCGTCCGCGGTGCCGTCCAAGACGCCGGAGGGCAAGTCCATAGGGGAGTACAAGCCGGACGACTTCGACCCGAACAAGAACAAGAACAGCGACGTGCCGCGCGACAAGGCGTTGGGCACCGGGGCGTCCGGGTCGACGCTGTTCGTCTTCGGGCACCGCCGTGAAGATGCTGGACATCGCGACGGGACGGGGGATCGGCAAGGTCACGCCGCCGGCGCCGGGCCTGAAGCCATGTGCGATGACCAAGGGCGTCAACAAGGACGGCGTCGGTGGGATCGCGTGGACCGTGTACGACGACGGCACCGGCACGGGCGTGTGCAAACAGCTGTCGTTCGTGGATACCCGGAAAGGCGGGAAGGTCCTGCGGACCGTCGAGTTCGCGGGCAGGAAGCGCAAGGACGGCAGCCCCTGGTACTGGTACTCGGCGTCCGTCGGATTCGTCGGCGACGACCTGGTCGCGGTTGTCAGCGACTCGAACCAGCGGGGTTCGAGCGGCCGGGCTCTGACTGGGTCACGCGCCGACCGGCCCCGGCGAGGGATCACCACCCGCGCGCCCCGATCCGGGAGGCAGCCCGGTGGGACAGGTCGAAGCAGGCGCGTAGGGGCGGTTCGCCGGGCCGAGTTCGGCCGGGCCGTCCAGATCAGGAGGGCGGCGATGCGCGGCGCGAGTGGCGGGCCGGCGATACGCGACGCCCATGACGTACTTGCCAAGAATCGACTGTGTGTCCGAACTCCTGTGCCTCGTCGATCCGTTCCACCACACTTGGCGCCCTGCGACGAGAGTCGGCGAACGATCCGCCCCGCACCACACCAGGCCGAGGCGGAAACAACCCATCCGATGGAAGGGGAGGCAAGTGACCACGAGCCACGAGTGGAACGACCACACGATCGTGCGCATCGACGCGGAGGACGACCGCGTCCGGACCGCCGACGGATTCGGGTACGACGCGTACCTGCGAAAGAACCTGCCCGAGTGGGACGACGCGGTCGACGACGTGGGCGAGTTCGTCGCCTGGGCATGGCGCGTGGCGACCGAACCGATCATGGAACCGGGGTACGTCCGGCTCCGCCCCGACATCGCGCAGATCCGGATCGAGGTCGACTACGAGGAAGGCGGACCGATCGCCGTGGCCGTGCTGCCGATCCGTCACCAGGCGTTGGCCCGCAGGCCCCGCGCCGGAGACTGGGCCGTCGACGTGCACGACGCCGGAGCCGGGCCGTATCAGTCGGTCGGCGAACCGAGCCGCAAGAGCCCGGTGGTGGTCGCGACCGCGACCGTCGTCGTCCCCGCGGGCGGCTGGGAACTGCCGAGGCTCCCCCGAAAAGAGGATCCCGGTGTGTACACCCGGGCCCGCGAGGCGATCGACGCCCTGGTTCGAGGCATCAACACCGACCTGGCCCCGCTGGTCGCCGACCTGTACGCCCCCTGACGACGAACACCCACCGCGTCACTCGTACGCGGACGCCGCGGCGCGCGTGATCGCGTTGATCCGGATGCTCAGGTCGCCATACTCCGGCGCCACGGCCTCCATCAGACCTTGGAGCGCGCTCGCCGAGTAGGCGGCCCCGGCGGCCGGACCACGTCCACCGCCGAGGAGGACGCGACGACCACGACCCCGCCCCCGCGGGCGATCAGGTGCGGGATCTCGTACTTCATCGCCGGGAACACGCCGCGCGCATTGATCGCCGGTACGTCGTCGAACGTCGTCCGGGACGCGGCGACGATCGTGGTGCGGAGATCCGTCCGGTTCAACAACACGTGTGGGTACGGGAGACCGAGCACACCGTGCCGCAGGTCTGGGCGGCGACGTCGATCTCGGTCAGTGCGCGCTCGGTCGCCGAGCCTCCGACGTAGCGGGAGCCGGCCGGGTTCGGCAGACCCCGGGGCGCTTCGGCACCCCTGCGCCAAGCGTCGATGATCTCGCGGACGGGGATCTCGTTCGATGTCGTGCGCATGGCGACACCTCTCATCCGATCCGAAACACAGTACGGAAACCACACCGTAACGCCAGGACACGATGGAAAGAACCTCGGACGAGCGGGAGTCGACGGCGAGGTCGTTTCGCCTCCCGGGCGCTCGACCGTGCCGGCATCCGGCCCGTCACCGTCGTCCGGCACCCACGCAGCCGCCCCCCGCCCATCCGGACCCGTCCGTCATTGCGCACGACGCCGCCGGCGCGGACGTGTGCCGGGAGTCGGGCGCGGCCACCGGCGGTCGTCACGCGCCGGACGGCTTGCCGGATGCCGCGGACGTCGCTCGGTGACGTTGCGTGTGCCGTCCTCGTCGTCCCGCGGCCGGCGGCCCGTACACCGCTTCAGCCTTTCGGGTGATCAGCCGTAACTCCCCTCCGGGTCCGCGTCGTTGCACGACTGCGGTGTCCGCCGCGAACCGACGATCCACGTGTCCGCGCCCGAGGATGGCAATGGTGGGGCCGGGCCCCTCCGCCGCCACGGACACATCCCATCTGCGAGGTTGACCCATGAACCGCACACGACTTCTGGGCCTGGGGCTTCTCGGTCTCGCGGCCGTGCCGGCGTTCGTCGTGGCCGGCGTCGCGAGTCCGGCCGAATCCGCCGCGCGCGCACTGCCGGTGCCCGTGGTGCAGACCTGTACCGGGTTCCAGACCGAGACGTTCACTCCGGGGTTGAACTCGACGCTGCGTCAGGTCGAGGGGGAGGGCAGTGGCGAGTTGACGTCCTGCCTGCCGTTCGGTGGCGCGCTGCCCGCCTCGGGCCGCGTCACGTCCACCCTGTCGGGGTTGATGAGCTGTGACGGGGGCACCCGCACGCGCACGACGACCATCACCTGGGACGACGGCGGCATCAGCACGCTCGAGGAATCCGGCGGCGTCGAAACCCCGGTCGGCGGGGGGCGGTCGGCGGTCTTCAGGGGCAAGGTCCGGTCCGGACGTTTCGCCGGCGACACGACGGTCACCACTCGGACGCTGTCACCGTTGCCCAAGCCACAGTGCGCGACCGAAGCGGGCCTCACCGAAGCCGGCGGGCCACTCGTGGTGGAACTCACCCACCTCTCCTGATCCGCCGGCAGGCGCCACGGCCTCCGCCGGTGCCGCGACGCCGGGCGACGTACCGGGCGCGGTCGGTCTCCTCCGTGACGGTTCACCGGCCCTTGACCTCAAGTGAACTCGAAGTTGCAGTCTCGCCATGAGTACCGAACACACATATGTGCGGCGGCTGTTGACGGCCATCGCGTTGGCCGTCGCGGTGTTGGTCGCGGGATCCTCGGCGCCGACGTCGGCTGCGGGTACGCGGCCGGTTCCGGTCGAGGTGACCGCCTCGGCGACCGAACCGAGTCTCCCGGAGGCGGGCGCCGTACGGCCGGGGACGACGACCTTCCGGGTGCGCAACGTCGATTCCGAGGAGCGCTGGATCGGGCCGGCCTGCGGTCCGGATTCACGCCGGAGACGTTCGTGGACCGGATGCGGCGGGCCGTGCACGCTCCGGCCCCGGATCTCGTCGACCGCCAAACTGCTCGTGGTCAATGCCATGGGCCGCGGCTCCCGTCGGGAACGGCACGGCGGCCGTACGTAATCCCGATGCAACCTGAAGCGTGACCGCGGCGTGACGTTTGTGGATGCTCGCGTCGAGAACCCGGCGCCGGCAGCCGACTCGTCAACTGCCCACGAGGTTGCGGTGATCACGATTGGGACCCCGATCGGCTCATCGAGCGAGCGTTTTCGCCGCACCCCACGGCAGCCGATCCGGCGCGCCCCGCGCGCGACGCCGACGCCGACGTGAATGTCGACGACCCATGGTTGTGCGCTTCGGCAAGCCGATACGAAGGAGTGGTTTCTTGACCCCCCACCTGTGGCGTGTCACCCGCCCACGGACGTTACTGGCGCTGATGGCCGCCCTGTGTGCCCTCCTCGCCACCACCGCACTCGGGACGACTCCGGCGGCAGCGGCCGATCAGCGTCAGGCGATCTATGACATCGCGCATCGCGTCGACACACTCGACGGCGTGGACGCCGCGATCAACCACGGTGCGAACGCCATCGAGATCGATGTCTGCGCCTGGTGGAATCCGAACGAGTGGCGTGCCTGGCACGACTGTTCGTCGGCCGGTGAGAATCGGTTGGGCCCCAGTTTCGACTCGATGATCGACCGGATTCTGTCCAACGCCAATCGTGGGCGCCGGCTGGCGCTGGTGTGGCTGGACATCAAGGACCCGAACTACTGCGGGGAGGCGCCGAACCGCACGTGCAGTGTCGCCGGACTGCGGGACAAGGCGCAGCGCCTGACTGGGGCCGGGATCCAGGTGCTCTACGGCTTCTACGAGTACCACGGCGGCAACACCCCGGACGTCGGCGGCAGGGGCTGGAAGAGCCTGGAGGGCAGGCTCGGCCCACTGGAGGGCATCACCACGACCGGGACCCGCGACCAGGTCCAAAACGCTTTCGCCCGATCCGGTTCCGGATTCCCGGCCGGCCGGCGGGCGATGGACTACGGCGACAGCGACATCTCCAAGGGGTTCGGCAACTGCACCGAGGCCACCTGGAACACGTGCGCCGAATTGAAGAAGGGCGCGGCGGACCGCGCGGCCGGACGCCTCGCGGCCACCCTGTCCTGGACGACCACCTACAACGACCCTTGGTACGTCGACAAGCTCCTGGGTGACGCACGCGTGGACGGCATCATCGCGGGTTACGGGGCCTACACGGGGGTGCGCGACTACGACGACAACTGGCAGTGCGGCAACGCCGTGAAGATGGTTCGTGACTGGGTGAACGCACACAGCGGCACCCATCGCATGGCGAACAGCAGCGATCGCATGTTCAGGTAGCACCATGCGGTCCGGGGCCGGACGAATACCGTCGCGCGCCCCCGGACGGGCCGTCGGCCGCCATCCGGCCGACGGCCCTCCCGAGCGCCGATGGGTGGCGGGATCCATGTGCGGCACCGGTCGTGGCGGCTCCGGCGCCGCGCGAGGCACCCGCCGTACCGGACGCGTGCCGCCGCGCCGAATTCTCCCGATCGCGCGATTGGCGAACACCCTTGCGGGACAAAGCGCTTGGCCGTCGGCCAATTTGCGTGATTGCTTGCCCCCGCTTTCCGCCCACATGAACCATGAGTGCGCACGAGTGCCCGATCACGAAAGGAAGCGGTGGACATGTCGAGCCTGAAGCGACGTACGGCGGGCCTGCTCCTCACGGCGACGGCCGCCCTCGGAGTGGTCTCCGCGGCGGCGAGCCCGGCCCAGGCGGGCGGCGGCGTGTACGTCGCCACGTATCGCTATCTGTACGAGTGCCAGAACGAAGGGAACCTGTACATGCACTACATGGGGGCAACTTCGTACTCGTGTCCCGGCAACGGGGCGAACGGTTTCTCGCTGTACGTGTACTACGCGGCCTGACCGACTCCGAACCCGTCGCGAGCGCCTGCCGCGAGGGTGATCCTCGGCACGTCCGTGCGACCGGCCACCCAGGCGGTGATCGCCGCGTCCGGTTGTTCAGGGCGAGGTCGCCCTCGCCGCACACCATGGGCCCCCAGGAGACGTCGAGTCGGTCGTTGCCGACGCGAATCACGTGAGCATGAGCAGACGCCTCGGGTTCTGGTGGTGGGCCGCGCCGACGTGGCGCGGATCGGTCTCGCGCCGGTCCCCGGCAGGGATTTCCTCAGGCGTTCCTCGAGGCGAGCGCCGAGCCCCCGAGCTTGCGATGGCGGGAACACGCGGCGGCATTGCGAGCGGTGTCCATGGGCGGGTCGGGCGCCGGATGGACCACCCGAGGCACTCCTCCCCACCGTGCTCACCGAAGCCTCACGCCAATGGCATTCCGGATACGACGGCCAACTCCTCCCACCGTCAAGGCCCACCTCGCCGGCGGGCGTCCGCCGACAGGCGGCCTGATCGCAGTGCTGCGGCGGATGGCGGAGGTCCGGTACCTGTACAGCGACGAACTCGCCCGGCTGCCGGCGCGTGTGGACGGCCCCGTACTCAGTCCGGGCGAGGCGTGGGCCGACTTGGTGATGGCCGACGGCGAGGCGTGGGAGCGAACCGGTCGGGACGTGCCGGCCGAGGTCGGTGTGGACGCGGCCACTGCGGCCATCCTGCGGTGGTTGGCGCAGGTCGGGCGCCCGCGCACCCTCATGTTGGTGACACCGCATGGATGGGACGTCAAGGGGGAGGCTGTTCCCCGACGACGGACGCGTGCTCCTCGTCGCGGACGAGGCACGCTCGCACTGCCCGACGGCGGTACCGACGACGGGGCGACGTGTAGCGCGCCCTCCGGGCGTCGGTCAGCGCCACAGCCACGCGGCGACTCCGGAGACCGCGATGAGCAGGCACACGCCGAGGTTGACGACCTTGTAGGTCAGGAACACCGCGACGAACTCGCGGATGGTCGCGCTGGGTTGGAAGTACTTCGCCGTCGGCGCGCCGACCACCTGGCCGCGGACTCCGGTACGTCGGGCGGTCAGTGCGGCACGGAAGACGTGGAAGTTGTTGGTGATGATCACGCACCGGTAGTCGGGATCGATCTTCGTCATGATCGTCTTGCTGAAGCGCAGGTTCTCCTCGGTGTTCCGCGAAAGGTCCTCGCGCACGATTCGCTCCGCGGGTACGCCTTGGGCGATGAGATAGTCGGCCATCGCGTGCGACTCCGGCAGATCTTCGTCCGGGCCCTGGCCGCCCGACGTGATGAGCATGGGCCGGTTCCCACGCGCGACCTGGGCGTCGTAGAGCCTTCGCGAGCGATCGAGTCGGGCGGCCAGCAGGGGCGGGACCGTCTTGCCGCCGACCAGGCCGGAGCCGAGTACGACCACGAAGGCCACCGATCGGCGCACCCGCAACCGTTCGTAGAGGAAGGCGTAGCCCAGGAAGCACAGCAGAAGGAAGGACACGTAGCCGACCACCAGCACCACGGTGCCGGCGATCACGATCAGGGTGCGCGAGCGGATGAACAGGGCGGTCACGAGCAGGACGATCACGCCGACGATGGTCAGCCCGGCGAGCAACGAGAGCAGGTTCGCGAGACGAACTCCCTCCTTTCGCACCATCGTTACGCCGTTCGACACCAGCGCGCCGGCCAGCAGGAGCAGGCCCAGGGCCGGTAGGAACAGGAGCAGGAGCGTCACCACGTCGGCGAAGCGCTCAGGCATACGATGCAGTTCGCCGAGCAGCCCGACGATCAGGGCGACGACGGACAGGCCGAGGAGAACGGCGTTGCCGAAGCGGCGTCGGTCGCGGACGACTCCGACGAGGCAGAACAGGAAGAACAGCGCGGCGAGAAGGTAGGCGAGCACCGCCGAAGCCTACGGACGAACGCGCCACGGTTGCGACGAGGTCGCGGTGTACAAGGCCGTGGACATGTTCGACGACCCTGATGCCGCGGCCCGGCTGCTTCGTGCTGCCGACGCCGACGCGGAACTCCTCGGCCCGACCTTCGGCGCGCCCCTGGGGTCTGTGGTCTGACGCGGGCGCGGTCGGCGGCCGACCGCGCCCGCGTCAGCCGGCCCAGTCCGTGAACCCGACCGTCGACGGCATCGTGTCGCCGCCGTGCGCGATCTCGCCCCCGCGCTCCGCGAGCACCGGACCAGGGCCCCGCAGGCGACCTCGTGTCGGGCCTCTCCGCGAAGTGTTCGACCGCGCACGCGGGGCTCAGCCCGCGGCGGGGGTCTCACCGGTCAGGGTGGGCAGGTTGACGGTGGTTTCCGGGCCGGGGGCGGTGACGGTCACCGGCTTGTTATGTTCGCTCCAGTCGATCGTTCCGCCGTCCGTGGGGCTCTTGTTCTCCATGCGAACCGGAGCGGGATCGCCCTTCGCCGGAACGTACAGAAGAGTCTCGCCGTCCTGGGGATCAGTGTCGGCGAAAACGACCATCCGCTTGCCGTTCACGTCCGCTTCCGGTCGGCGCTGGACGGTGGGGCCCCAATCGCTCACGGTCGATTTGATGTCGCCCAGGTTCGCGATCGCGGTGATGTCCTTGAACCTGGGGTCGTCGGCCTTGAGCTTGACGTGCTTGTCCTGGAGCAGAGCGACCACGTTCGGGTCGCTCACCTTCGCGTCCTTGGTCCAGAAGTCCGCGCCGGCCTTGAGATACATGTCCGGCCCCAGCCGCATCACTTCGACGGTCCGACCCGAGGCGGTCAACGTTCCGGAGTAGTTTTTCGTGACGTTGTCCACGCGCAGGTCCAACCGGGTCTCCCCGTTCCGGCCGTGCACAGTGCCCACGGTGTGCACCGTCTTGGTCGCGCTTGCGGACGCCTGGACCTTCGTGCGCAGCGTCGCGTCGTCCAGCTTGGAGTTGTCGTCCTCGGCCGAGCCCGAGTTCTTTCCGGGATCGGTACTCGACGTGCCGGGTGGCGGTGCGGCGGTATCGCCCGCCGGGGCGGTCTTCTCGTCGTCCTTCGTGTCGTTACCACAGCCGGCGAGCAGCAGCAGTCCCGCAACGGAGGCCACCGCCAGTCCACGGGTCCGGGCATTGATATTCGTGTTCATTGCATCCCCCAGATCGATCGCATCTGATCGCAAGTAAGCCGTTGCTGCCCGCAGTTCGAGGATGTATGCCGACCGGTGAACCCGCTGCGGCGTGCAACCCGGCGGCGCTCGACGGTACTCAAGGGATGCCAGAGGTGCTCTTTGAGAGCCGAAGAGGTGGTGCGGTTTTGGCAAGCTCACCAACCGGGGCGGAGCCACCGACCGCGTACGCTGCTTTCGGCCCCGGCAGGCGTGTCCTCCGCGCGGGGTCAGAGCGCGGCGAGGACGTCCACCAGCATCAGGCGTGAACCGCCGCGCTGGATCCGCCGCATCGCCGCCGGCACCCACCCGCGCACCGAGGAGTCGCCGCGCCGCCGTACCCATGCCCCCGATCGACGTGGCACTGCCGCTCGGCGGGCCACCGCCGGACCCGCCCGACGCATCGAGCCAAGCGCCGCCCGGATCGTGGCGGCCCCGAGTCCGGCGCGCACCGGACGCGGATGCCGGCGCGCGTCGGGGTGGGGGGCGACCAAGTCGGCCCAGACGGTCTTGCCGCCCCGGTGTTTGCGAATGCCCCAGTCGGTGGTGATGGTATCGAGGATGTGCAGGCCGAACCCACCCTGGTGTTCGGGACCGGTGTCGCGTCGGGTCGGCGTCCGGGGATCGGTGTCGGTGACGGACAACCGCACCCCGCGCGCGGTCCGGCGCACGGTCAGGATCACTTCCCCGTCGGTATGCAACTGCGCGTTGGTCAACATCTCCGACAGGACGAGGACGGCTGTAGCCACACGATCCTCGTTCCAACCCCAGTCGGTGAGGGTGGCTCGTACATACCGACGGGCCTGGGCACAGGCCCCGGTGCGTCGCGGCACGCGCCTGCGGACGAGGGTTCGACGACGCCCGGGCATGACCTTTCTCACAGGGACGTGGGTCGATGGTGGACGGTGCCGCAGTGCGACCCCGGCCCACGCACACGGACAAGGACGCGGACGCGGAACGACTCGCCCACGTCCTTGTCCGGACGATCAACGAGCGCGGAGTCGAAGCAGGAATCCGCGGATCCATCCCAGAGCCCGTGACCTGCTCGTTCGTACACCATCGACCAACCTCTCCCCGAAATCGACACCGTCGTGCCCGCACACCTGCCCGGCCCCCGGCGCCTCAAGCGTCACCCGGTCGAGCGGTTCGGCACTCGGCGCCGTGAATGCCGCATTTCGGATGTCGGCCCCCGTGGGGCGAGGGACGCGGCACTGCCGTCGGCGCAGAATCCGGCCCCCTGAACGGGTGTACGTCCCGCAGCGTGGGGCACAATGCTCCGGCCCACCGCCGGTCCGAAAGCAGGAGGACGCCGACATGAACCGCACCGCCGCGACCGCCTTCCCGGTCCCCGACACGACTGCGACCGCCGCCGAGGACGGCGCGTTCGCCGAACTGCCGATCGTCGACGACCCCGGCAGCGTCTCGGCGACCGACGCGCGGGCGATGTCGAAGATCTTTTTCGACCGGCTGCGGGTGTTGGAAGAGGGCACACACGAATACCAGTACGTGCGCAACACCCTGATCGAACTCAACCTCCCTCTGGTGCGATTCGTCGCGGGGCGCTTCCGCTCGCGCCCGGAGACCGCGGAGGAAATGGTCCAGGTCGGCACTATCGGCCTGATCAAGGCCATCGACCGCTTCGATCCCTCCTACGACGTCGAGTTCCCGACCTTCGCCGTCCCCACCATCTCCGGCGAGATCAAGCGCTTCTTCCGCGACACCTCCTGGGCCGTGCACGTCCCACGACGCCTGCAGGAACTGCGTCTGGAACTGGCCAAGGCCCGCGACGCGTTCACCACCGAACACGACCGCGAACCGACCCCCGCCGAACTCGCCGACAAGCTCGGCATCGGCGTCGAGGAGGCCGTCGAGGGCCTGACCGCCGCCGCGGGCTATACGGCCGCCTCCCTCGACGCCCCGGCCGGCGACGACGGCCCCACCGAAGTCCACGCCTCGCGCGCCTCGTTCGTCGACCCCGGATACGACCTCGCCGAAAACCTGCACACCCTCAAGCCGCTGATCGCGGCGCTCCCGCAGCGCGAACGCGACATCCTGTCCATGCGCTTCGGCCAGGACCTGACACAGTCCCAGATCGGTGAACGCCTGGGCATCTCCCAGATGCACGTCTCCCGTCTCCTGTCCCGCACCCTCGCGGGACTGCGCACCCAACTCCTCGCCGACTGAACCCCCGCGGAGCGTGTGGCCCGCGCATCCGATCGCGGCCCGCCCGGCAGCCGGCCGGGGACCGACCGAGGAAACAAGTTCGACGGCGATGAGCTGCACCGCACACCCCCGTATCGCGAACTCGTCCGGCATGGGACGACGCTCCCGGCGGACCTCCGAGCCGGGCCTGCGCCGATGCTCGTGTTGTCGGTGCCTTCCGTCAGCATGACGCTCGGAGGCCCGAGTCGAGGACGCGCGGCCGGTGACGTTTCGGGGGAGGGTTCGTGCGGACGGTGTTCGAGGGTTCGGTGGACGTGGCGTACATGCAGATGTACGTCGACAGCCGCGCGCAGTGGTCGGCGATCGAGGAGGACCACTGTGCGGGGCAGGTCAACGGTCTGTGCGGTGCCGCGGTGGAGGGGTATCTGTTCCTGACGACCGGAATGCACACCGGCAGTGTGGGGCTGACCATCGAGGTCCACGACGGCCCGCCCGAGGTGGACGGGCGGTGGGAGGATGTGGTCGAGGCCCCCTTCACCCCGCAGAGCCGCACCGTGCGGCTGGCGCAGTGGGGCGACGCGGACGCGTGCGAGTTCGAACTCGACCCGGTCGACCATCGTGTGCGCTATTGCGCGATGGGGATGGACGAGGCCAACGCCCACGGCGTGGTCTTCGCCGGCGAACCGCCGGTCGACCGCTACCTCCTGCAGTTCTGGCTCGCGCCCGCGGAACCGGACCGCGTGGTCAGGCAGACCAGCGACCAGGCGGCCTACTGGAACAGGATCGCCCGGGACCGGCCACCACCGCCGACGCCCGACGAGCGGGCGGCGAAAGCGCGCGCGGCCCGCGAGGAACAGGCCCGCGAGAGGGCGGAGCGTGTCCGGGAGTACGAACTGCGCGAGTGGGCGGGCCGGTTGCCGACGGAGCGATTGCGGCGGGTGGGCGGAAACGTCCACGGCATGCGGATGCTCGACGTGCACCTCGTCCACGCCATCGCGCGCATCGACGACGGGACGCAACGCGCGATCGCCCGCTGGGCGGCCCATCGCGCCTATGCCCTGGCGGGGCTCGCCGACATCGACTGGATCGCGCCCGCGTTGGCGGCACTCGACGCGGGCGCACCGCTGCCCGCGCCGTTCGACGACCCGACCGAACCGTGGCGGCGCCTGCTCGAGGACCCGAACGTGCCACACACCACGATCACCCTCCCCGACGGCACCACCCACAACGCCCTCCAACAGGCGTTCGCCTTCCCGGCATTGCTCGGCGCCGCCGAGCCGGACTCCCTGCGGGCCGCCCTCGACGCGCTGAGCGCAGCAGCGTACGCACACGGCACCGACCACCGCGCCTTCCTGGACGAGGTCCGCGACACCTGGCCCGCCCTCGGCGTCGTACCACCCGCACCGGCGGAACCACCCCCGCCGCCGCTCCCGTTCCCGCCCATCGCCGAAGACGCGTCCGCCGATACCGCGCCGGCCCGCTGGACTCCGCCCGCCGAAGCGCCACCCACCGCTTCGGCGCCCGACCCGAAAGCCCCGCCACCCCCACCCGGACACCGCCCACCGACCACCCCTCCCGGCGCGCCCCCCAACGCACTGCGGCCGCCCCGCGGGGGCCTCGCGTCGCCGGTCCCGGCCCCAGGCCCCCGCCCCGCCGGCGCAGCCAGGTCGATGGACGGGGTTCGGATCGTCCTCGTCACAACGTCTGCGGAGCCGCCCGCAGCTGCCGAGCCGTCCATGAAGAACAGCCCGGCGGGCATCCCGAACAAGGACATCGACACCACCACCGGCGGCGAGGAAGAGCCCTACGACATCGACTGAACACAGGAGCGGATCTCTGCCGCTTCCGGCGCATCCTCGACATCGACATTCACGCCGGACGCGGGATCGATCGGCGACGCCCCGGCCCAGGCCCGCCCGGCCGCGAGTGACCTCGGCTTTCGTCTCCCTCGTCCTGCGCCGAACCTCCGACCACCTGCGGCCTTCGAGTACGGACGGTTGTGCGATCCTCGGGAACCCGAGGTGGCCCGTCGGACAAGACAGGGTGTGACCATCACCGCGATATCCGACCGCGAGTTGTGGGAGAGGGCGTGCGCGGGTGATCCCGAGGCGTTCGGGGTCATCTTCGACCGACACTCCCGTGCGATCTTCAACTACCTGTCCCGCCGTACCGCTTCGTGGGTCGAGGCCGAGGATCTGACGTCTGTCGTCTTCCTGCAGGCATGGCGTCATCGAAGCGCCGTCACCCTGGACCGGGACAGCGCGCTGCCGTGGCTGCTGGGCATCGCCCGCAACACCGCCGCCAATGGCGGGCGGGCTCGTCGTCGCTATCAGGCGCTCAAGGAGCGCCTTCCCACGCCGTCACCGGTCCCCGACCATGCCCAGGACGTCGCCGATCGCGTCGACGAGGAACGCGTCCTCGTCGCGTTGCGCGGATCCGTCGCCCGCCTGCCCGCGCACGAACGCGAGGTGATCGAACTGTGTGTGTGGAGCGGACTGGACCATCAAGCCGCCGCCACCGCACTGGGCGTGGCCGTGGGCACCATCAAGTCGCGTCTGCATCGCGCGCGCCGCCGACTCGGCGACGACCTGCGTGAACACGCACCGTCCTCCCGCAACACCCACGCCATCGCCGAGGAGACATCGTGAAGTCCTCGAACACGATCCCGGCCGAGCGGGAGCTGCCGCACAGCGCAGCCCGCCGCGCCGAACTGCTCGCCCTCCTCCCCCTTACCGACTCCCAGTCGTCGCGACTGCCCACGACCCGACGGCGAATTCAGGATCGGCTGATACCGCCGCGCCGGGTACTGCTGCCACTGGCCGCCGCGGCGACGGTCGCGGGCCTGGTCACCGGCGTCCTGCTCGGGATCTCCGGCGACGACCGGGCCACCCGGGTCCCGGGACCGGCAGGCTCGCCGTCGGCAGGGCCCTCTGCGACAGGCCCCGAGCCCTCCGTCGTGGGTCGCCGGCTGCCGCTCGGGCAGGTGCCTGTGCCCGCCGAGATCGCGGTGTCGGATGCCGATGCCGCCCGATTCGTCGCCGCGTGTGCCCTCTCCCGATCCACCCCCACCGCCGCGAGCGGATACCGCCCGTACTTCACGGTGCGCAGCCCGCAGGCCGGCGAGCCCGGGCACATCTACGCCGTCGCGGTCGACCCGGCCGGACGGCATGCGTTGCAGTGTTCGGGTTCGACGTCGCCCGTGGCCCAGTGGGCCCAGTCGGATTTCGAACTGCTGACGGGGACCATCGAGGTGGACAACAGCGGCGGTACCAAGTCCGGTTCCAGCTGGACCGATTACGCGGCAGGCCGCTACAACGCCCCCGTGGCGCGGATCACCATGGACCGGGGCAGCGGCGAGCGCGCGGCGATCATGTCGGGCGGCGTCTGGTACGCGGCGGAGACCGTCGGGTACACGCACGAGGCCGCCGACGCGTTCCAGGCCGGGCGAACTCCCCGGATCCGCGGCTACGACGCGGCGGGCAAGCTGGTGTGGGACTCCGACCGCGACATCCCGAAACCGGGGTCGGCGGAATGTGTCCGCACCCCCGATGGCCGGGTGCTCAACTACAAGGGCCGCGCCGAACCCGACCCGGCCACATGCCGCCCGGCACTGCCCTGGACCGCCGGCGACCGATCCTGACCAGGTGGCGGTCCCGCGCCTTGGGCGTCGCGCTCTCGTGGTCGACCGCGCTGCGGATGCGGCTCCCGCTCCCGTCGTCGCGGGGTTCCGCGGGTCCTGAGGGTGGGCGACTTCGCCCTCGAGCGCCGGCATCGCTACGCGACCATCCCGACGGACGCGAAGACCGGCGAATGGATCGGCGCCCTGCCGGTGGTCTACCGGGACGGCTTGCTCGCCTACCGACAAGGCACAGTAACGCGCTTGCGGAGTATGTGAGTTCGGGATGGCCCCTGCGCATTTCGGCCTTCGCGCGCACATCACCTGGCCCCGGCGTCCACGAGACAGTATGTTTTTCCAACCGACTTCTCGGGAGGAACATGTGCTCCGAACAACACAGTTGGTGGCCGAAGCCCCGACGGAATCCACGGCCGGGTCCACCGCGCTCGAAGTGGTCACCAAGGAGACCGTGGCGGACGGCGTGGTCGCCCTCACGTTACGCCGCCCCGGCGGCCTGCGGCTGCCGGATTGGGCACCCGGCGCACACATCGACCTCGTCCTGCCCGACGGCACCACCCGCCAGTACTCGTTGTGCGGGGACCGCTGGGACGCATACACCTACCGCGTCGCCGTCCTGCGCGAAGCGGACGGTCGCGGCGGATCGGTCCACGTGCACGACGGCCTCTCGCCCGGCGATCTCGTCGGCCTCGGCGGGCCGCGCAACCATTTCCCCCTCGTACCCTCCGAGCGCTACCTCTTCATCGCCGGCGGCATCGGGATCACCCCGCTGCTCCCGATGATCCGCCAGGCCCGGATCGTCGGCGCGGACTGGCGGTTGCTCTACGGCGGCCGCAGCCGCACGTCGATGGCCTTCGCCGACGAACTCGCCACGCACGGCGAGCGGGTGCACATCCGCCCGCAGGACGAGTACGGTCTCCTCGACCTGGACGCGTGGCTGGGCGAACCCCGACCGGACACCAGGGTCTACGCGTGCGGGCCCGCCGCGCTCCTGACCGCGGTGGAGAAGCGTTGCCGGGCCTGGCCGCCGTACGCGCTGCGCACCGAACGGTTCTCCACCTCGTTGTCCGCTCCCGTGCGCGACCTGCCCTTCGACGTCGAACTGCCGTGCTCGGGGCGCACCGTCACCGTCTGGCCGCAGGTGTCGGTGGTGGACGCGCTGCGCGAGGCGGGGGTGGACGTGCTCACCTCATGCGGCCAGGGCACCTGCGGCACGTGTCTGACCCCGGTCCTGGCCGGACGCCCCGACCACCGGGACACGGTGCTCACCGACGACGAACGCGCCGCCGGGGCCTGCATGTTGCCGTGCGTGTCCCGCTCCCTCGACGAGCGTCTGGTCCTGGACCTGTGACGCGCCGGAACCGATTCGACATCGAAGGAGAAATCCGGTGACCGACACCACCGCCGGCACGCTGCCCGTCGTCGACGACGACCCGTACGCCCTCGACGTGCTGGAGGCCCCCTCGCCCCTGCACGCCCGGCTCCGGGACGCGGGCCCCCTGGTGTATCTCTCCCGCTACGACGTGCACGCCGTGGCCCGGTACGCCGAGGTGCACGAAGTGCTCTCGAACTGGCAGGGGTTCGAGTCCGCCGCCGGTGTGGGCCTGAGCGACTTCCGGCACGAGAAGCCGTGGCGAACTCCCAGCCTGTTGTTGGAGGCCGACCCGCCGCACCACGACGCCCCGCGTCGGGTCCTGCGCAACGTCCTGGGGCCGCCGGCCCTGGCGGCGCTGCGCGAGTCCTGGCACGCCGAGGCCGGCGAACTCGTGGATCGGGTGCTGACCCGGACCCGGTTCGACGCGTTCACCGACATCGCCCAGGTCTTCCCCCTGCGGGTGTTCCCCGACGCGGTGGGCATCGGGCGCGACGGCCGGGAGAACCTGCTCCCCTACGGCAACATGGCGTTCAACGCCTTCGGTCCGCGCAACGACCTCGTCGCCGCCGATGCCCCCCGCGTGCCGGAACTCTCCGCCTGGGTGAACGCCGCGTGTGCCCGAGAGGCGCTGTCCGAGGATGGGTTCGGCGCCCGGATCTGGGCCGCGGCCGACCGCGGCGACATCACCCACGAGCAAGCCCCGCTGGTGGTGCGGTCGTTGCTCACCGCGGGCGTCGACATCACGGTGCACGGCATCGGCGCCGCCCTGCTCGCCTTCGCGACCAACCCGCGCGCGTGGGCCGCGCTGCGGGAGAACCCGCGACTGGCCCGCGTCGCGTTCGACGAGGCGGTGCGCTGGCACACCCCCGTACAGAAGTTCTTCCGCACCACCACGCGGGAGATGCGCATCGCCGGCACCACCATCCCCGCGGGCCGCAAGGTCCTCACGTTTCTCGGGTCGGCGAACCGCGACCCGCGGCGCTGGGTCGATCCCGACGTCTTCGACCCGACCCGGGACCCGTCCGGGCACGTAGGATTCGGCATGGGCCTGCACCACTGCGTCGGGCAGCACGTCGCCCGCCTGGAGGCGGAGGCGGTACTGACCGCCCTGGCCGCCCGCGTCGAGCACATCGAACTCGCCGGGCCGGTACGCCGCCGTCCCAACAACATCATGAACGCGCTCGCCTCCGTGCCGGTCACCGTCACCCTCGCCCGCTGACCCACTCACCGCCCGGTGGCACCCCGTCGCCGTCCCTCACTTCCGAGGGGTTCAGTATGCGGCGTCCAGTTTGGCGCGCTGCTCCCCGGTCAGCTCCAGATCCACGGCCGCCAGACTCTCCTCCAGTTGCGCCACCGAGGACGCGCCGACCAGGGGGATGACCCGTATCTCGCCGCCGATGAGCCAGGACAGCACCACCTGGTTGGGGGTTGCCCCGGTTTCCTCGGCCACCTGGTGCAGCGCGGCGAGGCGGGCGGGCGTGCCCGCGTGGTCGAATCCGGCGTCCAGGGGCTTGTCCCGGCGTACGTAGCCCCCGCCCAGCAGCGGGGAGTAGGCCACCAGCGCGAGGCCGGGCTCGGCCCGTACATAGCTGAGCAGGTCACCGGAGACCGTGCCGATCTCCCCGTCCGGGGAGCGCCTGCCGGGCAGGTCCCCCCGTCGCCGCAGGTAGCTGTGGTGGTACTGGAGAACCTCGTAGCCGGGCAGGCCGGCGTCGGCGGCCAGATTCCTGACCCGCTCCACGCTCCACGCCCAATGGTTGCTGGCACCCAGCAGGCCGACCGTGCCGTCTGCGACCAGTGCGCCGAACGCCTCGACGATCTCCTGCCACGGCGCGTCCGGGAACCCGATGTGCGCATACAACAGGTCGAGCCTGTCCACGCCGAGGCGCTCGCGACTGGCGGCCGAGGCCTCGCGGATCACCTTGGCGTTCACCCCCTCGACACCGTCCGAGGGGACCAGCCTGCTCGTGGAGCCGGTCGGCTTCGTGGTGGCGGTCGGCCGGCCGCCGAGCTTGGTGGCGATGGTGATGTCCTCGCCGACGCCGCGGCTGCGCCGCCAGCGGCCGAGCAGCGCCTCGCTTTCCCCGCCTCGACTGCCGGTGTTCCAGTACGCGTAGTTGTTCGCGGTGTCGATGAACGTGCCGCCCGCCTCGACATACCGATCGAGAATCGCGAAAGACGTCTCCTCGTCGATGGTCGTGCCGAACAACATCGCGCCGAGACCGAGCACGCTCACCTCACGCCGCGTCGCCGGATCGGCGCCGATGGTGCGGTATTTCACGGGAGTTCCCTCTCATTCGGCCTGGCCGGTGGCACCGTGGACAGCACTTCCGCAACGTGCTCCGGATCGAAGGCCGGAGAACGCAGCGGCGGTTGTCATGTTGATGATCATCACGGAGTCGTGCCGCGGCGGCGTAGAAGATTCTTGTGCGCATTCAGCGTGTTCACTCAACCGGGCCGGCCGGTCTCAGCATCGCCCGGACCGCGCTTGGCACCTGTCCCGTGTGCTGCTTGAACACGCGGGTCAGGTGGGCCTGGTCGGCGAAGCCGTAGTCGGCGGCCAGTGTCCGCAGTGAGGAGTGTCCCTCGGCGAGGTCTTCGACCACGGCGCGGACCCGTAGCTGGTTGCGGTAGTGGTTGAGGGTCTGCCCGGTGACCCGATGGAACACCCTGCTGAGGTGGAAGGGGGAGCAGCCCACCTGGCGGCCGAGTTCCTCCAGGCTCACCGTCGGCGGCCCGTCGATGAGCACCGCCCGCGCGTGTTCGACCAGCCTGCGGTGTGCCCGGACAGTGGCGGCGCGCCGCCCGGTCCGTGCCGGAGCGTGCGGGGTGGGGGCCGTGGCGAGCAGGTGATGCACCCGCTCGGCGACCTCGAAGCGGTCGATCCCGGCCCGGCAGGCGGAGACCAGTCGCCGGTGGGCCAGATCGAGCGCGGCGGTAACCGGTACGACGGGATTCCGGGCCGGTGGCAGGGGGAGGTCACCGTAGACGTCCTGGCCGAGATCGAGCATCGTGCTGATGTCGCGGGTGTGAGCCGGGTGGGCGAAGGCCACCTCATCGCCCTGGCGGAGCACAAATCCCGTGACCGGATCGGCGAACTCCTCACGGCCGTTGACCCGCGCCAAGAACCCACCGGAGCGAACCAGCAGCATCCGCGTGACCCCGGCTTCGGGCTCGGAAACCAAAATCGGCGGACGAAACGACCGCCGATCGTCACAACAGATGATCTCGACAACGCCGAGGGACGAACCCTCCGCCAAAGGACGTCCGATCCCCGGCCCGTCACCCAGGGTCTCCCGACACATGGCGGCCACCCGCCCCAGACCCTCGATCCCCTCGGCGCCACCCACGGATCCACACAGCAAGGGCCCACTCGGCCGTATTCCCCGGACGCCCCGGCCCGCGCCCGCCTGCCCCGCGGACCGCGGGTCCCCGAACGACGTGTCGGGGAAAAGCCGTGTGACGGAAGATGCCCTGGACGATATTGCCGGGACGGCCGAGTATCCGGGCGATCTCCGTGCAATTCGCAAGGGTTGTGGCGACGGCGCGGAATGGGCTTCTTCTCGGGTGTGTACTCGTGAACTCCCGGTGGTGCTTGTTCATCGACCGAGCCGGGCGTTTCCGGAACTCGGATTCACTCCGACGTTTCGATGCGGGCAGGACCGACTCGGTCCGGAACGGGCAGGTGGGCGGACCTCGCCATGAGCATGTCGTGCCCCTTTCCGGGGGCTTACACGGCGTCGGCGGGAATTTCCGGAGGGTTTGCGTGCGGGATCGCGTCGGGGTCGTGTCGTGACGCCTCGAGTCGTTGTTCGACCAGGGCGATGAACCGGCCGGCGTTCGAGTTTCTGTAGAAGTCGCGGGTCGAGACGCGGGGGAGTCGCCGTTCGCGCATCGAGGTGAGTACCTGGACCACGAGCAGGGAGTTGCCGCCCATTTCGAAGAAGTTGTCCTCCCTGGTCACCCGGGTCCTCAGGCAGCGGCTCCAGATGTCCAGGACCGCCGCGGCGAGCCCGTCGGGCTCGGCCGTAGGCAGGGGATCGGAGGCGACCGGGTCCGGCCGGTGGTCGGGGGTGCCGACGGTGGGTGCGGGGAGTCGGGCCAGGTCCGGCTTTCCGTTGTCGGTGAGTGGGATGGAGGGGATCTCGGTCAGGGTGGTGGGCGTCATGTAGTCGGGGAGGATGCGTTTGGCGCGATCGAGGACCCGGCGGGTGTCGGAGCCTGTCGTGAGGACGACGTAGGCGTCGATGCGACTGGTCGCCGGATCGCCGGGTGTGGCCTGGTTGACGACCACGACGGCCGCGCCGACCTCGGGATCGGCGGCCAATACCGAGCGAATCTCGTCCAGTTCGATGCGGTGTCCGCGAATCTTCACCTGACTGTCGAGCCGGCCGAGGTGGTCGAGTCGCCCGTCGGGACGCAGCCGGCCCTTGTCGCCGCTGCGGTAGAGACGCTCGCCCGTCACCGGGTCGAGAATGAAGCGCTGCGCCGTCAGATCCGGTCGACCCAGGTATCCGAGCGCCACCCCCGCTCCGCCGACGTGGATCTCGCCCGCCGGACCGGGAGGCAGCACCCGCCCGTGTTCGTCGCGCACCGACACCGACCAGCCCGGCAGCGCGCGGCCGACCGAGCGCGAGCCCGCCACGACGTCGGCCGGGGTGATCGTCTGCGCGGTCACATGCACCGTGGTCTCGGTGATGCCGAACATGTTCACCACGCGGCAACGGGTATGCGAATGACGCGCGAACCAAGGACCCAGTACGGCCGTGTCCAGGGGCTCACCTCCGAAGATCAGCAGTCGCACGGCCAGTTCGTCGGTCGCCCGTCGGTCCGTGCGGGCGAGTTGGGCGAAGGCCGAGGGGGTCTGGTTCAGGACGGTGACCCGCTGCTCGACCAGCAGTCGGTGGAACTCCTCGGTGTCGCGCGCCACCCAGTACGAGACGATGACCAGTCGTCCCCCGGTGAGCAGGCAGCCCCAGATCTCCCAGACCGAGAAGTCGAAGGCGCTGGAGTGGAAGAGCGTCCAGACGTCGTCCGGGCCCAGGGAGAAGTCCGCGGCGGTCGCGGCCAACAGGGCGGTGACGTTGCGGTGCGGGACGACGACGCCCTTGGGGCGGCCGGTGGAGCCCGAGGTGTGGATGACGTAGGCGGGGGCGTCGTGGTCGTGCGCCGTATGGTCGTCGTCGGGACCGTGGACGGTAGCGAGGTCGGCGGCGGCGATCACGTCCGCCGGTCGCCGCACCAGGACGTCGCCCTCGGCGGGGAACGCCTCGATGTCACCGGCCAGCACCACGCGCAGGCCCGCGTTCGCCACGATGTAGCGCAGGCGTTCGGGGGGATACCCGGCGTCCATCGGCACATAGGCGCAGCCCGCCTTCAGGACGCCCAGCATGGCGACCACGAGGTGGGTGTTCCGGTCCAGGCAGATGCCGACCATGCCGCCGGCCGTGATGCCCGACGCGCGCAATCCGGCGGCCAGGGCGTCGGCCCGCTCGTCGAGTTGACGGTAGGTCAGTTCACCGTCGTCGGCCACCAGAGCCACGGCGTCGGGGTGCCGCCGGGCCACCGTCTCGAACAGGCGGTCGATCCGAGGGGTATCGCCGGGGGGAACGCCCGCGCCGCCCAGTCGCAGGATCCGCTCGACGTGCGCCGGGTCCACGAGCGGCGGCGGGGACGACAACGGCGCGTCGGGGTCGGCGGCCGGCCCCGTGGCCAGGCGCACCACACTCGCGCAGAAGTCCTCGGCGACCTCCGGGGCGATCGTGCCTTCGTCGAACCGGCACCAGCCCTCGAACGAGCCGTCCGCGCCCTCGACGCCGTGTACGGTCATCGGGAAGGCCGGTGTCAGTGTGGGCAGATATGTGCGGTCCACGCGCGCGGGGGTGATCACCACCCCGACCGGCGGGAGCGTGCCGCCGGGGCCGGCGGGCACCTCGTCCGGATCGCCGATCTCGGGATCGGCCACCCCGCCGTATCCGGCCAGGGTGCGGGCAACCGCCGTACGCACCGCGTCCCCGCCCCCCGCGCCCGCGGGCAGCGCCAGTTGGCGCGAGCCGATCGTGCCGGCGCGGCGTGGATCGCCCAGTCCCCAATCCACCCTGGGCCACCGGCCGCTCGACGTCGACGCGTTCGTGGGCGGCGGGAGTGCTTCGCCCGGTTCGGCGTCCGACACGACCACGTCGGCGACCTCGTGCAGGGCCGCGAGCGAAAAGCGCCCGCGCGCCGCGACCAGGACCAGATCCGCGGTCGCGTCGGCATGGCGCACCAGTACGACGCGCAACGGGAACGGGCCCTGCCGCACCGGGCGCAGCGCCTCGCGCCGGACCCGCGCCCGCGCGCCGGGGGCCTCGCGCGGAACGGGTACGTTCACCTCGGCCAGGGGCAACCGATCCGGCGCGCCCCACCGCCGGCCCGCCCGGTCCAGTCGTCGACGGATCTCCTCGCCGCTCGGGACCGGGTCGCGCAGCCGCACGACCAGACTGTGACAGTCGCGTCCCGGTCGGGACGATGCCGACGACCCGGGTGCGTCGACCCGATCAGCCGTGGGCAGCGGTCCGTGCGTAGCTGTCGCCATCGTGCGGTTCTCCTGCCGTTTCCGAGTGTGGTTCGCGAATGCCGTCGTCGCGACCGGCGTGCGATTCGCCGTTGCGATCCGTGGCCGATTCGTGTGCCGAGGCCGGGAGTCGGTGCGCGCCGGGCCGTGTTCCCGGTGTCAGCGACTGGTGAAGCCCGCGTCGACGGTGAGGACGGTGCCGGTCACCCGGCGGGAGTCGGCGCCGGCCAGCCAGAGCGCGGCCCCCGCGACGTCGGCCGGTTCGACCAGTGCGTTCATCGGCTGATCGCGCAGGAAGATCTCCTCGTGTTCGTCGACCGGGACGTCGAGCGAGCGGGCGATCTCCGCCAGCATGCGGCCCTCGACCAGGGGATCGTCCCGTACCGAGCCGGGGCACAGCGCGTTGACCCGAATCCGGAAGGGGGCGTAGTCCAGTGCCGCGGCCTTGGTCAGGCCGATCAGGCCGTGCTTCGCGGTGACGTAGCCGGCGAAATTGCGGTATCCGACCAGGCCCGCCGTGGAGGAGACGTTGACGATGCTGCCGCCTTGCCGTTCGATCATCGACGGTACGACGGCCTTGATCATCCGCCACGCGCCGGTGACGTCGACGTCGAGCATCAATGCCCAGTCGGCCTCGCTCACTTCGTGCAGCGGCAGGCCGGACGGCGCGGCGATGCCCGCGTTGTTCACGAGCACGTCGATCGTGTGGAAACGTTCCAGCGCGGCGTCGACCGCGCCGCGCACACCGAGCGGATCGCGAACGTCCACGGCGGCGGGGAGCACGGCGGCGCCCTGTTCCTCGCACAACTTCGCGGTGTGCGCCAACTGGCTCGCGCTGCCCAGTGGATACCCCACCCCCGGCAGGTCCTCGGCGATGTCCAACAGCACCAGGTCGGCGCCCTCGCGGGCGAACCGGACGGCGCATTCCCGACCGAGGCCGCGGGCCGCCCCGGTGATGACGGCGGTCTTGCCGTGTAATGCCATGCCCGTGGTCTCCGTTGTTCAGGCCCCCACGATCGTGCGCAGCAGCGCTTCGGGGGAGTCGGCCAGATACATGTGCCCACCCGGCAGTTCGACGTATCGGAACTCGCGCTTGGTGACCTCGCGCCACTGCCGCGCGTGTTCGCTCGACACCAGGGCGTCGTCCGCGCCGCGCAGCGAGGTGAACGGGATGTCGATGGGCTCGTTCGAGGAGGGTCGGTAGTCCTCGTGCATGGACACGTCCGCGCGCAGTACGGGCAGCAGCAACTCGCGCAGATCGGGGTCGTCGAACGCCGCGTGTCGATATCCGGCGAATTCCTGTACGCGTCCCAGGAATTCGTCGTCGTCGAGCCCGGTCGCCCGACGGTCTCGGCCGCTCCACGGTCCCGGAGAGCCGCTGACATAGACGTGGTCGGGCCCCCGGTGACCCAGTCGGAGGAGTTCGCGGGCGATCTCGTGGCACAACACGGCCCCCAGGCTGTGCCCGAAAAGGGCGAAACGTTCCGCCCCTTCGGTGTGATCGACGACTCGGGGCGCGAGCCACGCCGCGGCCTCGAGCACATCCGTGAACGGCTCGTCCAGGAACAGCTCTTCGCGGCCGGGCAACTGCACCGGTAACACCTCGATGCCATGGGTCGGAATCTCCGCCCAGGCCCGGAAGAAGCCGGCTCCGCTTCCGGCGAACGGCAGACACACCAATGAAAACGGCTTTGCCGACATGGAATCCTCCTGCATTCCCGAACCGTCGACCGCGAACTGTGGGCACCGTTGGCCGGCGTCTGTCCCGTCGACGGGACGTCGCGTGGTTCGGCTGGTGGGACGGCCGGATCGGGCGGTCGATGGATTGCCCGACATCGGCAATCGATGATCCCGCGCGCATTCCGCACTGGCAAGGAACACCGGGGCCGACCAGTCGAATTGCGAACCGCGGGGTCGGCTTGACGTGCGCTTGACCCACGCGGACACAGGTACGAAGGTGAGAAGTCCGCAGAGTGCGACGGCGCGGTCTCTTTATCGGCGATATCGATGTGGGTGCGGCCCGATTCGGCCCCCGGACCGATGTCGTGGACGGCAGTGCGGCGGAAATCGTCGCCCCGGTTCACTTCTTCTTCGGATGGGTGATGCGTGTGCAGGGTCCGATGGAGCGGCACCTCGTGTGGAGGACATTCGACGAAACGGTCGAGCCGCTACCCGACGCGACGATTTCCACGATGTTCGAACGAAAGGCGGCTGCGGTACCGGACGCGCCCGCGGTGGTATGCGGCGACGTGTCGCTGACCTACCGCGAACTCGACGAACGCGCGAACCGGCTCGCGGGCGCGTTGACCCGGCGCGGCGTGGGACCGGAGTCGATCGTGGGCGTGCTGCTGCCGCGTTCGGTGGATCTCGTGGTGGCGCTGCTCGCGGTGCTCAAGGCGGGCGCCGCGTACCTGCCGGTGGACGCCACGTACCCGGCGGAGCGGATCGAGTTCATGCTGCGCGACGTGCGACCGGTGCTGGTGCTGACCGGGGCGGGAACCGCGGCGACCGTCCCGCCCGAGTTCGGCCCGACCGTGACAACCGACGAACTCCTGCGCAATACACCGCCGTTCGACCTCGCGGGAAGACAAAGCCAGTGGCCGGCGAACCTCCTCGCGTACGTGATGTACACCTCCGGCTCGACCGGCACCCCCAAGGGCATCGGCGTGACCCACCGCGACGTGGTGGGCCTGGCACTGGACCGACGCTTCCGCGGCGATGCCCAGCGCCGGGTGCTGCTCCACTCGCCGTTGGCCTTCGACGCCTCGGTCTACGAACTGTGGGTTCCGCTGCTCACCGGGGGACTGATCGTGGTGGACCCGGCGGGGCAACCGGACCCCGCCTCGCTGGCCGCGTTGGTGGCCGAGTACGACGTCACCGCGAGCTTCCTGACCGCCGCGCTGTTCGATCTGCTGGTCCGCGAGGACGCGCGGTGCCTCGCCGGCTTCCGGGAGGTGTGGGTCGGCGGTGACCGGGTCTCGCCGGCGGCCGTGCGCGCGGCCCGGCAGGCGTGCCCGCGGACGCTCTTCGTCAACGTCTACGGGCCGACGGAGACCACGGTGTTCGCGACATGCGCGTCGGTGGCCCCCGAGAGCGCGTTGGACGGGGAGATCCCGATCGGTCGCCCCATGGACCACATGCGAGCGTACGTGCTCGACGACACGCTGTCCCCGGTCGAGGAGGGCACGCCCGGCGAGTTGTACCTCGCGGGCGTCGGAGTCGCGCGCGGCTACCTCAATCGACCTTCGCCGACCTCGCAACGCTTCGTCGCGTGCCCGTTCGGACCGGCCGGCGAACGGATGTACCGCACCGGCGACGTGGTGACCCGGTCCGCCGACGGAGAACTGGAGTTCAAGGGGCGCGCCGACGCGCAGGTGAAGGTGCGCGGGTTCCGGATCGAGCCCGGTGAGGTGGAAGCGGTGCTGCTGGCTCACCCGAAGGTCACCCAGGCGGTGGTGATCGCCCGCGACGGGGTCGGCGGCGCCCGGCAACTGGTGGGATACGTGGTCCCGCGCGACGCCGGCGTCGACGACATCGCGTTCGACGCCGGGTTCGCCACGGGGGAGTTGCGCGAGTTCGTGGCCCGCAGGCTGCCCGAGTTCATGGTGCCCGCGGTGATCGTGGTGCTCGAACGCATGCCGCTGACCCCGAACGAGAAGCTGGACCGCGCGGCGCTGCCCGCACCGGAGTTCATCGGCACCACCTATCGCGCGCCGAGCACCCCCCGGGAGGAACTGCTCGCCTCGGTCTTCGCCGAGGTGCTGGGGCGGGCCCGGATCGGCGTCGACGACGACTTCTTCACCATCGGCGGGGACAGCATCCAGTCGATCCAGGCGGTCTCCCGAGCCCGCGCCCGGGGTCTGGAGATCAGCGCCCGCCAGATCTTCGAGTGCCGCACCGTCGCGGAGCTGGCGGAGGTGGCGACCACCGACGAGCATGCCGGCGCCGACCCGTTGCCCGCCGAGCCCGAGGACGGCGGCCTCGGTTGGCAACCCCTGCTGCCGGTGGCGCGCTGGATCGGCGAACTCGGGCCCGGTTTCGACCGGTTGTCCCAGGCGATGGTGCTGGCGCTCCCCGAGGGCATCGACCGTGCCGGGCTGGTCGCGACCGTGACCGCCGTCCTGGACCGGCACGACCTGCTGCGCGCGCGACTGGTCTCCGACGGACTGGTGGTCGCGCCCCCGGGCACGGTTGCGGCGGACCCGCTGATCCGCCGCGTCGAGTGCGCCGGGAACTGGGCGGGGCAGGAGTGGCACCGCCTGCTGGTTCGCGAACTGGACGCCGCCGCCGGGGAACTGGCCCCCTCGGCGGGTGTCGTCGCGCGGCTGGTGTGGTTCGACCCGGTCGGCTCGCCCGAACCCGGGCGGCTGCTCGTGGTGTTGCACCACATGGTCGTCGACGGGGTGTCCTGGCGCATTCTGCTGCCCGACCTGGCCGCCGCCTGGGAAGGGGTACGCGCCGGGAACACGCCGACGCTGCCCGCCGTGCCCACCTCGGCGCGCCGCTGGGCGCACGCGCTGGCGGACCAGGCGTCCTCGCCGGAGCGGGTGGCCGAACTGCCGGTGTGGCGCTCGATCGTGGCCGGCCACGACCCGCTCCTCGGCAGCCGCCGGCTCGATCCGGCGGTGGATGTGATGGGCACCGTGCACAAGACGCGCGTGCTGCTGTCCCCGACGGTCACCGAGGCGCTGCTCACCTCGATCCCCGCCGCGTTCCGCTGCGGCGTCAACGACGGGCTGCTGGCCGCACTGGCACTGGCGGTGGCCCGCCGCCGCCGGGACCGAGGCGGCTCCGAGACCTCGACGTTGCTGCGGCTGGAAGGGCACGGCCGCGAGGAGGAGACGGTCCCGGGCGCCGACCTCTCGCGCACGGTGGGCTGGTTCACCAGCGTGTTCCCCGTGCGCCTGGACGTGACGGACGCCGACCTGGACGAGGCGTTCGCGGGCGGTCCGGCCGCCGGCCGGGTGCTCCAGGCGGTCAAGGAGCAAATCCTGGCGATCCCCGGCAAGGGCATCGGCTACGGGCTGCTGCGCCACCTCAACCCCGACACCGCCGCCGACCTCGCCCCATTCCCTCTCGGGCAGGTCGGCTTCAACTACCTCGGCCGGTTCTCCGGCGCCGACATGCCCGAACACCTGAGCGGCCTGGGCTGGACGCAGACCGCCGAACTGGCCGAATTCGCCGAACTGGCCGAACTGGACGCCGGACACGACCCGAGGATGCCCGCGCTGTCCGAAGTGGACATCAACGCCGCGGTCGTGGACACCGACCGGGGCGCTTGCCTGGGCGCGCTGTTCGGCGCCCCGACCGGGGTGCTCGCCCCCGAGGACCTGCGCGAACTGGCCGACCTGTGGTGCGCGGCCCTCGAGGGCCTGGCCCGGCACGTCGCCCGGCCGGGCGCGGGCGGACTGACGCCCTCGGACGTGCCGCTGGTGTCGGTGAGTCAGGACGAGATCCGGACCTGGGAGCGGCGCCACCCGGGCCTGGTCGACATCTGGCCGCTGACCCCCCTCCAGGAGGGGTTGCTCTTCCAGACCCTGCTGGACGACTCCGCCGTCGATCCGTATCGGGTGCAGTACGCGCTGCACCTGTCCGGGCCGGTGGACCCCGCCCGGATGCGTGCCGCCGCGCAGGCGCTGCTCGACCGACACGCGGCGCTGCGCACCGCGTTCGTCCCCGACGCCGCCGCCGGTCCGGTCCAGCTGGTCGTCGAAGGGGTCGCGCTGCCCTGGCGCGAGGTGGACCTGCGCGATCTCGACGAGGCGGCGCGCGACGAGGAGTTCGCCCGACTGCTCGCCGAAGACCTGGCCGGGCGCTTCGATCCGGCCGTACCGCCGCTGCTGCGGCTGACGCTGGTCACGCTGGGGCCCGACCGCGCGGAACTGGTGCTGACCGCCCACCACGTGTTGTTCGACGGCTGGTCGTTGCCGGTGATGACCCGCGATCTGCTGCGGCTGTACGGCAACGGCTCGGACGCCACGGCACTGCCCCGCGCGCGCGGCTACCGCGACTTCCTGAGCTGGCTCTCCCGCCGCGACCGGGACCGATCCGCGCGCGCGTGGGCGGCCGAACTCGACGGGTTCGACGAACCCGCCCTGATCGCCCCCCGGGCCACCCCGGGCGCGGACACCTTCACCGGCATCGGTCAGGTCGACGTACCGCTGACCGGCGAGCAGGCGCGTGCACTCGCGCGGCGCGCGGCCGAACTCGGACTCACCCTCAACACCGTCGTGCAGGGCGCCTGGGCCGTCGTGCTGGGCCATGCCACCGGCCGCACCGACGTGGTCTTCGGCGCCACCGTGGCCGGCCGACCCCCCGCGCTCATCGGCGTCGACTCCGTGGTCGGCCTGTTCCTCAACACCGTCCCGGTCCGCGCGCGCTGGAGCCCGGGACAGAGCCTGGCCGCACTGATGACCCGCCTTCAGGAGCGTCAGGGCGCGCTGCTCGACCACCACCACCATTCGTTGACCGACATCGGCCGGGCGACCGGATCGAGCCCCCTGTTCGACACCTACATCGCCTTCGAGTCCTTCCCGCTGGATCGCTCCGGCATCACCGAGGCGGGCCGCGAGGCCGGGATCACCGTCACCGGACTGCGACCGGTCACCGCCACCCACTATCCGCTGACCGTGATGGCCTTCCCCGACGACTCGGCCACGTTGCGGCTGGTCCTGCAATACCGCCTCGGCGTGTTCGACCACGAGCAGGCCACACGCGTCGCGGCCCGCTTCGCGCGCGTGCTGCACCAGGCGGCGGCCGATCCCGAACACCCCGTCGACACGGTGGACCTGCTCGAACCGGCCGAACACGACCTGCTGCGCGGCTTCCACGACACGGGCGCGGCCACACCACAAACGACCATCCCCGAACTGTTCGAGCGACAGGCCGCCGCGACCCCGGACGCGATCGCGGTGGTGTCCGGCGAGACCTCGCTGACCTATCGCGAACTTCGCGAGCGGGCGCGGCGCCGCGCCGACGCGCTGATCCGCCGCGGGATCGGCCCCGGGTCGGTGGTGGCGGTGGCCCTGCCCAGGTCGGCCGACCTGGTCGTGGCACTGCTCGCGGTACTGCGATCCGGCGCCGCCTACCTGCCGATCGATCCGCAATACCCCAGCGCGCGACTGGAATTCGTACTCGCCGACGCCGCCCCGTCGCTGATCCTCGTCGACGCCCCGACCGAAACGATTTTGCCCCCCACGAACCTGCCCGTGCTGCGCCCGGAGCAGGCCGACCGGGAGGCCGACACCCCCGCGCGCGGCATCCCGCCGCGGCCGGACGACGTGGCCTACCTGATGTACACGTCCGGGTCGACCGGCACACCCAAGGGCGTGGCGATCACCCACAGCAACGTGACCAACTGCGTGCCGGGCCTGGTCTCGTGCCTCGGCGTACCGTCCGGGACGCGGATGCTGGCCGGAGCTTCGGTCAACTTCGACGTGTCCGTGTTCGAGATCTTCACCACCCTGTGCACCGGAGGCACCGTCGAGGTCATCCGCGACGTCTTGGTCCTGGCCGAACGCGACACCCAAAACCGCGATTCGGGCGTGGTGATCAGCACGGTCCCCTCGGTGTTCGCCGAACTGCTGGACCAGACCGCGGACCGGATCCGGGCCGAGGCCGTGGTGTTCGCCGGCGAGGCGCTGCCCGCCTCGCTGGTGCGCCGCACTCGCGAGGCGATCCCGGGCGTGCGGGTGGTCAACGCCTACGGGCAGACCGAGACCTTCTACGCCACCACCATCGCGCTGCCCGAGGACCGCGTCGGTACGGCCGGCGCGCCGATCGGCACACCGCTGGCGAACGTGCGCGCCTACGTGCTCGGCCCCGGGCTGCTCCCGGTCCCACCGGGCGTGCGCGGCGAGTTGTACGTGGCCGGCGCCACCGTCGGGCGCGGCTACCACGGCCGTGCGCGGTCGACCGCGGAGCGCTTCGTGGCCGACCCGTTCGGGCCGCCGGGCGCACGCATGTACCGCACCGGCGACCTGGCCCGCCTCACCGATCAAGGCGTGCTCGAATACCTCGGGCGCGTCGACGTCCAGGTGAAGATCCGCGGCGTACGGATCGAACCGGCCGAGATCGAGGCGGTGCTGACCGCGCACCCCGGTGTCGGCCACGCGGTGGTGGTGGCGCGCGCGGGCCGCGACACCGGCCGCGGGAGTCACCTGGTGGCCTACGTGGTGCCGAGCGCGGGCGTGGCTCCGACGAGTGGCGAACTGCGCGGCTGGGCCGCGAGCAGGCTGCCCGACTTCATGACCCCCACCGCGTTCGTCGTCCTGGAGCGCTTCCCGCTGCTCCCCAACGGCAAGCTGAACCGCGACGCGCTGCCCGAACCGGAGTTCCTCGGCGCCGAATACCGCGCGCCGCGCACCGCTTCGGAAGCGACGCTGTGTCGGCTGTACGCCGAGGTCCTCGGTGTCGACCGGGTCGGCATCGACGACAACTTCCTGGCCCTGGGCGGACATTCGCTGCTCGCGATCCGCCTTGCCGGCCGCATTCGCGCGGAACTGGGCGCCGACCTGCCGATCAGAACCGTCTTCATGACCCCCACGATCGGCGAGCTGTCCGGTGAACTCGCCACCGCCACCGCCACCACGGCCGGCCCCAGACCCCGGCTGCGCAAGATGACCGTTCGAGGAGTGGATGCCAGATGATCCCGTTGTCGTTCGCGCAGCGCCGGTTGTGGTTCATCGACCGGTTCGAGGGCCCGTCGGCCACCTACAACCTCCCATTCGTGCTCAGGCTCGAAGGCGCCCTCGACTTACCCGCGCTGCGTGCCGCGGTGCGCGACGTGGTCGATCGGCACGAGAGTCTGCGCACGGTGTTCGTGGTGGACGACGAAGGCGTGCCCACACAGCGGGCGCTGCCCTCGGCCGACGCGGCGCCGGAGGTGCCGGTCGTCGAGACGGCACCCGACGCGGTCTCCGCAGCGCTGGCCGAGGCGGTCGGTCACCGGTTCGACCTGTCCGCCGAGATCCCCATCCACGCCCGCGTGTTGCGCTGCTCCGCCGAGGAGCACGTGCTCGTCCTCGTCGTCCACCACATCGCCGCCGACGGCGAATCGATGGCCCCGCTGGCGCGCGACCTGACCACGGCATACCGGGCCCGCGCCGGGGGACGGGCGCCGCAGTGGCTCGAACTGCCCGTACAGTACTCGGATTACGCGCTGTGGCAGCGGGAGTTCCTCGGCGACGAGCACGACCCCGACAGCCTTCTGGCCCGCCAGCTCGGCTACTGGCGCGCCGAACTCGCCGGTGCGCCCCAGCAGATGCGACTGCCGACCGATCACCCGCGCCCGGCGAAGGCGAGCCATCACGGCGACGCGGTCGAGTTCGCGATCGACGCCGACCTGCTCGCCGCCGCCACCGAACTGGCCCGCACCAGGGGCGTGACGGTGTCGATGGTCATGCAGTCGGCGGTGGCCACGCTGCTCCACCACCTCGGCGCCGGCGACGACGTCACCATCGGCTCCACCATCGCCGGCCGCGGGGAAGAGGAACTCGCCGACATGGTCGGGTTCTTCGTCAACACCTGGGTGCTGCGCGCGGACCTGTCCGGAAACCCGTCGGTGGAGCGCGTGCTCGAACGGGTCCGGGACAAGGCCCTCGGCGCCTTCGACCACTCCGACGCGCCGTTCGAGCGGCTGGTGGAGGCGCTGAACCCGGAGCGGTCCACCGCCTACCATCCGCTGTTCCAGGTGATGTTCACCTGGCAGAACAACGCCCGCGTCGACCTCGACCTTCCCGGCCTGAAGGCGCGCCTGTCCGCCGTCCCGACCCGCACCTCGAAGTTCGACCTGGAGTTCAACTTCGCCGAGGACGCGGTCGACGCGGGCATGCTGTGCACTCTCGAATATGCGACCGACCTGTTCGAGCGGGACACCGTCGTCGCCATCGGCGAGCGATTCCTGCGGGTCCTGCGGCAGTTCACCACCGATCCGACCCGGCCGGTGGGCGCGGTGGACGTACTGGCCCCGAACGAGCGCGAATTGTGGGCCGCATACGACGACACGGCGATGCCCACCCCGGCGCTCGGCGTCCCGGAACTGGTGCGACGCACGGTCGAGCGGGTTCCCGACGCGATCGCCGTGGTCTGTGGCGAGCGGCAGTTCACGTACCGGGAGTTGGACACCCGGGCGAACCGGCTGGCGCACGAGCTGGTCCGGCGCGGCGCGGGTCCCGAGACGCTGGTGGGGCTGGCCCTGCCCAGGTCGGCCGATCTTGTGGTCGCCCTCCTCGGCATCCTCAAGTCCGGCGCCGCCTACGTGCCGATCGATCCCCGCTATCCCAGCCGGCGACTGGATCGCATCCTCGACGAGGCCCGCCCCGGGCTGTTGCTCACCGACGCCGACACCGCCCCGACACTGCCCCACGCGGACATCCCGCGCGTGCTCCTGGACGACCTGGCCCTCGACGGCGCCGACCCGGGCACCCCCGCTTCCGCGCCCCGACCGGACAACGTGGCCTACGTGATGTATACCTCCGGTTCCACGGGCACGCCCAAGGGCGTCGCGATCACCCACCAGGGCGTGGTCAACGGCGTGCTGCGGTTGGCGTCCTCGGTCGGAGTGGGCCCCGGCTCGCGGATGTGTGCCGGGACGTCGATCAACTTCGACGTGTCGGTGTTCGAGATCGTCACCACCCTCGGCGTCGGCGGCACCGTCGAGATCCTGCGCGACGTGCTCGCGCTGGGCGAGCGGCCGGCCGGGTCGGGCGGGGTGATCAGCACCGTGCCCTCGGTATTCGCCGAAATCGTCGATCACCTGCCGCCCGGCTCCACCGCGGACGCCGTGGTGTTCGCCGGCGAAGCCCTGCCCGCCACGCTGGTGCGCCGGGTCCGCGAGGTGTTCCCCGGGGTGCGCGTGGTCAACGCCTACGGACAGAGCGAGAGCTTCTACGCCACCACGTTCGCGATCCCCGGCGACATGGCGTGGCAGGCCGACGGGAGCGTGCCGATCGGGACGCCCCTCGGCAACATGCGCACCTACGTGCTGGGTCCGGGGCTGCGACCGGTACCACCGGGAGTGGTGGGCGAACTGTACGTCGCGGGCGCGGTCGGCCGCGGCTACCACGCTCGCGCCGCACTGACCGCAGAGCGCTTCGTGGCCGACCCGTTCGGTCCGCCCGGTCAGCGGATGTACCGCACCGGCGACCTGGCCCGGCGCGCCGCGGACGGCACCCTGGAGTACGCCGGGCGCGACGACGCGCAGGTCAAGGTCCGCGGATTCCGGATCGAGACGGGTGAGGTCGAAGCCGCCATCACCGCGCATCCGGGGGTCACGCATGCCGTGGTGACCACCCACGACCGGCCGGGCGGGCGGCAACTGGTGGGCTACGTGGTACCGGTGGGCGCGGGGGGCATCGGTACGGTGGACTCGCTCGGCGGCGCCGCGAGCCTGAGTCGGCTCGACGTCGACCTGACCGTGGGCGTCTCGGTCGCCGAACTGCGCGCGTTCGTCGCCCAACGGCTGCCGGAGTTCATGGTCCCCTCGCTCTTCGTGGTGCTCGATCGCCTGCCACTGGCGGCCAACGGGAAACTGGACCGGACGGCGCTGCCGGAACCGGTGTTCGCGGGCGGGGAATACCGCGCGCCCCGATCGGCCACGGAGTCGGTGCTGGCCGAGGTCTACGCCGAAGTGCTCGGGGTGGACCGGGTCGGCATCGACGACGACTACTTCGCGATCGGCGGGGACAGCATCCGCTCGATCCAGGTGGTCTCGCGGGCGCGGACGCGCGGCGTGGAGATCACCCCTCGGGAGATCTTCGAGAGGCGCACGGTCGCCGAGTTGGCCGCGCTCGCGAGCGAACGAGTCGGCTCCCGGGCCGTGTTCGAGGAGCCGGCCGGCGGCGGCGTGGGCCTGCTGCCGCTGCCGCCGATCGGCCGTTATCTGCTCGAACTGGGCGGCGGCATCGACCGGTTCTCGATGTCGATGGTGGTGGATCTGCCGTCGGACATCGACGAGGCGGGACTGCTCGGCACGCTCGGCGCGGTCCTGGACCACCACGACGTGCTGCGGTCGCGGCTCGTGGCGGACGGCCTGCGCGTCGAGGCTCCGGGGACGACGACGCCGGCCACGCTCGTGCGACGAGTGGTTCGCTCGGGACCGTGGCAGGAGCAGGCGGAGAAGGAACTCGACGCGGCCACGGGCCGGTTGGCTCCGACCGCCGGAGTGATGGCGCAGTTCGTGTGGTTCGAGGCGGGCGACCTCGAGGGTCCGGACCGGCTGCTGATCGTGCTGCACCACCTGGTGGTCGACGGAGTGTCCTGGCGAATTCTGCTGCCCGACCTGGCCGCGGCGTGGGCGGCGGTGCGCGTCGGCCGGGCGCCGGCGCTGCCTCCGGTGCGCACCTCGGTGCGGGGCTGGACGCACGCGCTCGTCGAGGAGGCGCCGCGCCGGGCCGAGGAGTTGCCGCTGTGGCGCTCCGCGGTGGCCGGCCCCGACCCGCTGCTCGGGGCGCGACCGCTCGACCCGGCGCAGGATGTGACGGCCACCGGGGACCACGTCTGGGCGCGGTTGCCGGTGGGTGTGACTCAGGCGTTGTTGGGTCGGGTGCCGATGGTGTTTCGGGGTGGGGTCAACGACGCGTTGTTGGCGGGGTTGGCGTTGGCGGTGGCGCGGTGGCGGCGTGGTCGTGGGGTGGTGGAGTCGTCGGTTCTGGTGCGTTTGGAGGGGCATGGTCGGGAGGAGCATGTGGTGCCGGGTGCGGATTTGTCGCGCACGGTGGGGTGGTTCACGAGTATGTTCCCGGTTCGGTTGGATCTGGCGGGTGTGGATGTCGAGGAGGCGTTCGCGGGTGGGCCGGCGGCGGGGGCGGCGGTCAAGGCGGTCAAGGAGCAGCTCCTGTGTGTTCCCGACAAGGGTTTGGGCTATGGGCTCCTGCGTTATCTGAACGAGGACACCGGTGCCGAGTTGGCGCAGCTGCCCGGTGGGCAGATCGCGTTCAACTACCTGGGCCGGTTCTCGGCGGCCGACATGCCCGCCGAACTGCGCGGCCTGGGCTGGTCGCAGACCCCGGGCACCGCCGAACTGGTGGCGACCCCCGACCCGGACATGCCCGCACTGTCGGTGCTCGACGTGAACGCGCTGGTCACCGAGACCGACGAGGGCGCCCGCCTGGACGCCCGATTCGGATTTCCCACCGGGGTGCTCACCGCCGAACAGGTACGCGAGTTGGCCGACCTGTGGTGCGCCGCCCTCGAGGGGTTGGCGCGGCACGTCGCCGATCCGGACGCCGGCGGCCTGACCCCCTCGGACGTCCCGCTGGTCACGGTGGGACAGGACGAGATCGAGACGTGGGAGCGCCGCCATCCGGGCCTGACGGACATCTGGCCGCTCACCCCCCTGCAATCCGGCCTGCTGTTCGAGTCGATGCTCGCCGACGCCGCCTACGACGCCTACCACGTGCAGTTCGTGTACCACCTCACCGGCAGGGTCGAACCCGAGCGCATGCGCGCCGCGGGTCGGGCGCTGCTCGACCGGTACGCCAACCTGCGCGTCGCGTTCGTTCCCGACGCCCGCGGCGAATACGTACAACTCGTCCCCGGCCACCTCGAACTCCCTTGGCAACACCACGACTTGACCCGCCATGACGAGGAGGAACTGGAGCGACTGCTCGCCGAGGACCGCGACGCGCGCTTCGACCCGGCGGTGCCCCCGCTGCTGCGGATGTCGCTGCTGACCCTCGACGCTGAGCGCTCGGAACTGGTCTTCACCGCCCACCACGCGCTGTTCGACGGCTGGTCGGTGCCACTGCTGATGCGCGACCTGCTGCGGCTGTACGCCTCCGGCGGGGACGAGTCGGTGCTGCCGAGAGTACGTGGCTACCGCGACTTCCTGGCCTGGTTGACCCGACAGGACCGCGACGCCGCCGCCCGGGCCTGGGCCGACGAACTGGCGGGCATCGACGAGCCGACGTTGCTGGCGGCCGGGTCTGCGGGCCGCACGGCCGCCGGGGACACCGGGCAACTCGACGTGCCGCTGCCGGCCGACCTCACGCACGGCCTGTCCCGGCGCGCCGCCGAGTTGGGCGTGACGCTGAACACGCTGCTCCAGGGCGCCTGGGGAGTGCTCCTCGGGCGGTTGACCGGTCGGCGAGAGGTGGTGTTCGGCGCCACCGTGTCGGGTCGTCCGGCCGCCGTCCCCGACGTCGACTCGATGGTGGGGCTGTTCATCAACACCCTGCCGGTGCGCGTGGATTGCGGCGCCGCGACCACCTTCGCCGAACTGTTGACCACGCTGCAGCGCCGCCAGGCCGCGCTGCTCGACCACCACCAATTCGGACTGGCCGAGATCCAACGCGCGGCCGGCGTGGGCGTGTTGTTCGACTCCGTCGTGGTCTTCGAATCCTTCCCCGTCGACCGGGTGGGCCTGAGCGAGGCCAACGCGGAATCGGGGGTGGCCATCAGCGGACTCACCCCGTTCAGCGGCACCCACTACCCCCTGGCCGTCACCGCCGACGCCGATCCGCAACTGCGCATCGCCATCCAGTACCAGCACCACGCGTTCGACCACGCCGCGGTGGCCGGCATCGGCGCCCGACTGGTGCGCGTGCTGACCCACCTGGTCGCGGATCCGCACCTGCCGTTGGCCCGCCTGGACGTGCTCGAACCCGCCGAGCTACAGCGGGTCCTGGTCGAATGGAACGACACCGCGCGCCCGGTCCCGGCCACCACCATCCCCGAACTGTTCCGAGCCCGCGTCGCAAGTACCCCCGACGCCACCGCCGTGGTCTTCGAGGACACCGCCGTCACCTACGCGGAACTCGACCGACGGGTCGACGCACTCACCCGACGACTTCGCGCGCGCGGGGTGGCACCGGAGAGCGTGGTCGCGGTAGTGCTGCCCCGCTCGATCGAAATGATCGTGGCCCTGCTCGCGGTACACCGGGCCGGCGGCGCCTACCTGCCCATCGACCCGGCATACCCCGCCGAACGCATCGCCTACCTGCGCGCGGACGCCCGCCCCAGGGTGACCATCACCCTCGCCGACACGCCCGGGACGGACGACGTCGAGACACTGGTGATCGACGAGCCCGACGGGGAGGAGATCGCCGGCGGGCGGCCCACCCCCGCGACCTCGGCGCATCCCGCCTATGTGCTCTACACGTCGGGCTCGACCGGCCGCCCCAAGGGTGTGGTGGTCGAACACGCGGCGATCGTGAACCGACTGCTGTGGATGCGCGAGCACTACCACGTCACCCCCGACGACCGAATCCTGCAAAAGACCCCGCTGGGCTTCGACGTCTCGGTCTGGGAGGTGTTCCTGCCGCTGATCAGCGGTGCCACGCTGGTCCTCGCGCGGCCCGACGGACACCGCGACCCGACCTATCTGGCGAATCTCATCCGGCGCGCCGGGGTCACCATCACGCACTTCGTGCCCTCGATGCTCCAGGCGTTCCTCCAGGAGCCCGCGGCGGCCGACTGCGCGAGCCTGCGCCAGGTCGTGTGCAGCGGCGAGGCGTTGAGCCCGGCCCTGCGCGACCGATACCACACGATCATGACCGCCCCGCTGGACAACCTCTACGGACCGACCGAGGCCGCGGTCGACGTCACCGCGACCCCGTGCCCGCCCTCGGAGCCGGGCCCGGTGACCATCGGCCGCCCCGTGTGGAACACCCGAGTCCACGTCCTGAGCCCCCACCTGACCGCCGTACCCCCCGGCGCGGTCGGCGAACTGTACCTCGCCGGAGACCAGTTGGCCCGCGGCTACACCGGCCGCCCCGGCTTGACCGCCGAGCGCTTCGTGGCCGACCCGTTCGGCACGCCCGGCACCCGCATGTATCGCACCGGCGACCTGGTCCGCTGGGACCGCGAAGGCCGGTTGGAGTTCCTCGGACGGGCCGACGACCAGGTCAAGATCCGCGGCTTCCGGATCGAACCCGGCGAGATCGAGAACACCCTCACCGACCACCCGGGCATCGAACAGGCCGTTCTGCTCGCCCGCGAAGCCCCCTCGGGCGACCGCCGGTTGGTGGCCTACGTGGTACCCGACCGAACGCACGCGCCCGCGGTCGCCAACGTGACCCGGATGCGCCGCGAGGGCCGGCTCGAGGGGGTGGAACTGCACGAGATGCCCAACGGGATGCTGGTGCACGCGCGCAACCGGTCCAACACCACCTTCCTCTACGACGAGATCTTCGAGCGTGACGAATACCTGCGATCCGGCATACGCCTACCCGAGGGTGCCTGCGTGATCGACGTCGGTGGCCACGTCGGTCTGTTCTCGCTGTACCTGAAGACCCGCCGGCCCGACTGCCGAATCCTCGCCTTCGAGCCGATCCCCGAACTCGCCGAGATGTTCCGCACCAACGCCGCCCTGCACGACATCGACGCCGTGGTCACCACCTGCGGCATCGCCGGCGAGCCGGGCCGCGCGGTGTTCACCTACTACCCGGACATGTCGCTGCTCTCCGGCCGCTTCGCCGACGAGGACGAAGAACGCCACATGCTCGAACAGGTCCTGCGCAACGAACGCGAGGGGACCGACCCGGCGACGGGGCCGGAAGACCTGACCGAACTGCTCACCGAGCGGCTGCACAGCGTGCCCGTCGAGGTCGAACTGCGCACTCTCTCAGAGGTGATCCGCGAGCACGAACTCACCGTGGTCGACCTGCTGAAGGTGGACGCGGAGAAGAGCGAACTCGACGTGCTGACCGGCATCGAGCCCGAACACTGGCCGATCATCCGGCAGATCGTCGCCGAGGTGCACGACATCGACGGCCGCCGCGACGTGATCGTGGACCTCCTGCGTGCCCACGGCTTCCACACCACCGTGGAGGCCTCCGCCGAACTCGCGGGCACCGGCATGTACTCGATCCACGCCATCCGCCCCCACCTGCCGGTCGAGCCGGCCGCCGGCCCGACCGTCGCCGAACAGTGGTACAGCCCCGACCGTCTCACCGCCGCCCTGCGCGCGCACGCCGAGGCCGAGTTGCCCGAATACATGGTGCCGAGCGCCTTCGTGGTGATGGACCGGCTGCCCGTGACGGCCAACGGCAAGTTGGACCGTGCCGCGCTGCCCGCCCCCGAACACACGGTCGGCGGCCGTGGACGGGCCGCGCGCACGCCCCTCGAAGAGGTCCTGTGCGCCCTGTTCGCCGACGTGCTCGGCCTGCCCGCCATCGGCATCGACGACGACTTCTTCGCCCTGGGCGGCCACTCGCTTCTGGCCACCCGTCTGGTCGGCCGGCTGCGCACGACACTGGCGGCCGACGTGCCGATCCGCACCGTGTTCGACGCGCCCACCGTCGCAGAACTGGCCGGCCGCCTGCCGATCGGCTCCCGCACCCGACCCGAACTGCGGCGCGTGCCCGACCGTCCCGCACACGTCCCGCTGTCCTTCGCGCAGCGCCGACTGTGGTTCATCGACCGCTTCGACGGGCCCTCCGCCACCTACAACCTCCCGCTGGTCCTGCGCCTGACCGGCTCGCTCGACCTGCCCGCGCTGGGTGCGGCGGTGCGTGACGTGACGGCCCGCCACGAGAGCCTGCGCACGCTCATCGCCGAGGACGAGCACGGCGTGCCCTACCAGCGGGTGCTGAGCGTTGAGGAACTGCCGCCGGACGCGGGCGTTGTCGACGTCGAACCGGCGGCCGACGCCGAGGCGATCGCGCGTGCCGCCTCCCGACCGTTCAACCTCACCTCGGAACCGCCGATCCGGGCGACCGTCTTTCGCCAGGGGGAGCGCGAGCACGTGCTGCTCCTGCTCCTGCACCACATCGCCGGCGACGGCGAATCACTCGGCCCACTGGTACGCGACCTGGGCGCGGCCTACGCCGCCCGGCTGCGCGGCGAGGCGCCACGTCTGCCGGAACTGCCGGTGCAGTACGTCGACTACACGCTGTGGCAGCGCGAACTGCTCGGCGACGAGGACGACCCGAACAGTGTGTGGGCCACCCAATCCGCTTTCTGGCAGCACGAGTTGGCTGGGCTCGCCCGGCCCCGGGAACTACCCGTCGACCGCCCGCGGACGCAAGAGGGCAACGGCCGGGGCGGCCTGCTCACCTTCGTCATCGACCCCGAACTGCGCGCCGCGGTCCGCGCATTCGCGGCGGCCAGGGGCGCCACCGCGCCGATGGTGCTGCAAGCGGCGCTCGCGGTGCTGCTGCGCCGACTCGGCGGCGGCGACGACATCACGATCGGCTCGCCGATCGCCAACCGCACCGACGAGGCCCTTGCCGACCTGGTCGGATTCTTCCTCAACACGTGGGTGCTGCGCGTGCGCCTGCCCGGCGAGCCCTCGTTCGGTGAGGTCGTCGACCAGGTACGCCACCGGGCGCTGGCCGCGTACGACCACCAGGACGTGCCCTTCGAACGGCTCGTCGAACTGATCGACCCCGAGCGTTCCTCCCCGGACCAACCCCTGTTTCGGGTCATGTTGGCCTGGCAGAGCATCGCGCACGACGACGTCGAACTCCCCGGTCTCGACGCGACCCTGGAGCCGACGCACACCGCGACCACGAAGTTCGACCTGTGCTTCAACATGGCCGACATCGCGGACGTCGGCGTGGTCGTCAACCTCGAGTACGCCGCAGACCTGTTCGACCCGAGCACCGTCCAGGACATCGTCGACCGGCTCCTCGCCACCCTGCGCGAGTCGATCGCCGACCCCGACGCGCCCATCGGCGCCGCGATCCCGACCACGGTGGACCCGGAAGCCGAGGTGCTCGTGCGCGGCAAGCCGGTCGACCCGGGCGAGATCGAGACCGTGCTCACCACGCACCCCGGCGTGGTCCACGCGGTGGTGGTCCCGCACGCCGGTCGGGGCGCGGGGCGGCAACTGATCGCCTACGTCGTGCCCACCGAATCCGGCGACGACGGCGCCGCCCTCGACTTCACCGCCGCCGGTGTCTCACCGGCCCACCTGCGCCGCTTCGCCGCGAAGCGACTGCCGGACTTCAAGATCCCGTCCGTGTTCATGATCGTCGACCGGATTCCCCGCACGCCGGAAGGTGAACCGGACCGCGCGGCGCTGCCGGAGCCGGTGTTCACCGGCGGCGTCCACCGGGCACCGCGCACCTTCGCCGAGTCGGTCCTGGCCGAGGTGTACGCCGAAGTACTCGGTCTCGAACGGGTCGGTGTCGACGACGACTACTTCCTGATCGGCGGGGACAGCATCCGCTCCATTCAGGTGGTCTCCCGCGCCCGGGCCCGGGGCGTGCGCATCACTCCCCGGCAGATCTTCGCCCTGCGCACCGTGGCCGAACTGGCCGTCGCCGCGGACACCAAGGACGCCGCCCAAGCCGCGCCGGTCGAACCCGACGGCGACGGCGACGGCGTGGGCGTGATGCCGTTGCCGCCGATGGCGAAGTACCTGTTGGCACCCGGCGGCGGGATCGACCGGTTCGCGATGTCCACGTTGGTGGAACTGCCGCCCGGGATCGACGAGAACGGGCTCGTCGCCACGCTGAACGCGGTCCTGGACCGGCACGACGCGTTGCGCTCGCGCCTCGACGCCGACGGGCTGTGCATCGCCGCCCCCGGCTCGGTCGACGCGCGCGGGTTGCTGCGTCGGGTCGCCGCCACGGCCGACCCGCAAGGCGAACTGAACGCCGCCGCAGGGCGGTTGGCTCCATCCTCCGGGGTGATGGCGCAGTTCGTGTGGTTCGAGGCGGGCGCTTCGCACGCGCCGGGGCGGTTGCTGTTGGTGGTGCACCACCTGGTGATCGACGGCGTCTCCTGGCGCATCCTGCTGCCGGACCTGGCCGCCGCGTGGGAGCGGGTGCGGGCCGGAAGCGCCCCGGACCTGCCGCCGGTGCCGACCTCGGCTCGACGGTGGACACGGGCGCTGGCGGCGGAAGCCGTCGACCCGCGGCGCGTGGCCGAACTGCCGCTGTGGCAGGAGATATTGACCGGCCCCGATCCGCTGCTCGGCGCCCGGGACCTCGACCCGGTCGTGGACGTGCACGCGAGTACCGCCGGCGTGTCCGCGCGGTTGCCGGTGGGTGTGACTCAGGCGTTGTTGGGTCGGGTGCCGATGGTGTTTCGGGGTGGGGTCAACGACGCGTTGTTGGCGGGGTTGGCGTTGGCGGTGGCGCGGTGGCGGCGTGGTCGTGGGGTGGTGGAGTCGTCGGTTCTGGTGCGTTTGGAGGGGCATGGTCGGGAGGAGCATGTGGTGCCGGGTGCGGATTTGTCGCGCACGGTGGGGTGGTTCACGAGTATGTTCCCGGTTCGGTTGGATCTGGCGGGTGTGGATGTCGAGGAGGCGTTCGCGGGTGGGCCGGCGGCGGGGGCGGCGGTCAAGGCGGTCAAGGAGCAGCTCCTGTGTGTTCCCGACAAGGGTTTGGGCTATGGGCTCCTGCGTTATCTGAACGAGGACACCGGTGCCGAGTTGGCGCAGCTGCCCGGTGGGCAGATCGCGTTCAACTACCTGGGCCGGTTCTCGGCGGCCGACATGCCCGCCGAACTACGCGGCCTGGGCTGGACCGAGGTCCCCGACGCCGTCGGCCTCGTCGCGGCGCTCGACCCGGACCTGCCCGCCAAGTCGGCCGTGGACGTCAACGCGTTCGTCACCGACACCGAAGGGGGACCGCGCCTGGAGGCCCGGTTCGACTTCCCCACCGGGGTGCTCGCCCCGGCGGAGGTGCGCGAACTCGCGGACCTGTGGTGCGCCGCGCTCGAAGCCCTCGCGACACACGTCGCCGATCCCGGCGCGGGCGGCCTGACCCCTTCGGACGTGCCGCTGGTCACGGTGCGGCAGAGCGAGATCGAGGCGTGGGAGCGCCGCTATCCGGGCCTGGCGGACATCTGGCCGCCGACCCCGCTCCAGTCCGGCCTGCTGTTCGAATCCATGCTGGCCGGCGCCACCTACGACGCCTACCATGTGCAACTGGTCCACCACCTGACCGGCGAGGTGGACCCGACCCGGATGCGCGCGGCCGGCCGGGCACTCCTGGACCGGCACCCCAACCTGCGGGCCGCCTTCGTCGCCGACCAGGCCGGCGACCTCGTGCAACTGGTGCCCGAACGCGTCGAGTTGCCGTGGCGCGAGGTGGACCTGCGCGATCTGCGGGAGAGCGAGCGCGACGCGCGCCTGGCCCAACTGCTGGCCGAGGACCAGGCCGCCCACTTCGACCCGGCGGTGGCGCCGTTGTTGCGGCTGACCCTGGTGCGAACCGGCCGCGCGCGGGCCGAGTTGGTGCTGACCGCGCACCACGTGCTCTTCGACGGCTGGTCGCTGCCGCTGCTGACACACGATCTGCTGCGACTGTACGCCGCCGACGGGGACGCCGCGGCGTTGCCGAGGGTGCGCGGCTACCGGGACTTCCTGGTGTGGCTGGCGGGCCAGGACCGCGACGCGTCGGCGCGGGCGTGGGCCCGCGAACTCGACGGCTTCGACGAACCCACCCTGCTCGTCCCCGACGCGCGGGCCGACGTGGACCAGGGCCGGGTCGAACAGGTCGACGTCGTGCTGTCGGCCGACGACGCGACGGACCTGTCGCGACGGGCCGCCGAACTGGGCGTCACACCCAACACGCTGGTGCAGGGCGCGTGGGCGGTCGTACTGGGCGCGGTGACCGGCCGGCGGGACGTGGTCTTCGGCACCACGGTGTCCGGCAGGCCGCCCGCGGTCGCGGACATCGACGCGATGGTGGGGCTGTTCATCAACACCGTGCCGGTCCGCGTCCGACTCTCCCCGTGGGACACCTTCGGCGAGATGCTGACCGCCCTGCAGGACCGTCAGGGCGCGCTGCTCGACCACCACCACTGCGGGCTGACCGAGATCCACCGGGCCACCGGGGTGCCTACGCTGTTCGACACCGTCGTGGTCTTCGAGTCCTTCCCGGTCGACCGCGACGGCATCGACGACGCGAACACCGCCGCAGGCATCACGATCACCGGCGTCGACTCGGCGAACGGCACCCACTACCCGTTCGGTGTGGCGGCCACCGCCGACCCGCACCTGCGCGTGGTCATGCAGTACCAGTGCGACCTGATCACGAGGGAACGAGCCGAGGGGCTCGCCGAGCGGTTCGCCCGCGTGCTGCGCCGGGTCGCGGCCGACCCGCAGACCTCGATCGGCTCCCTGGACGGTCTCGAACTCGCCGAGCGGGCCCGGCTGTTGGCCGAACCGAACGAGGGCGTTCCGGACGAGATCGAGGCGACCGTGCCCGACCTGTTCGCCGCCCGGGTGGCCGCCGACCCGACCGCCGCCGCCGTGGTGTTCGGCGAGACCACGCTGACCTACCGGGACCTGGACGCACGCTCGGACGCGCTGGCGCACGAGTTGCTGCGGCGCGGTGTGCGCCCGGAGTCGGTGGTGGCGGTGGCCGTGCGCCGTTCGCCGGAGTTCGTGGTGGCCCTGCTGGCCGTCGTGAAGGCCGGCGGCGTGTACCTGCCGATCGACCCCAAGCTGCCGCGCGAGCGGATCGAGTTCATGACGGCCGACTCCGGGGCCCGCCTGATCGTCGTCGACGCGGCGACCACCACGACCCTCGCCGACCTCGACCTCGAGACCGTGCGGGTGGACCGGATACCGGCGCGCGCCGACGCCGACTTCGCGGCACCGGCGGTGACCCTGGACGGCGCGGCGTACGTCATCTACACCTCGGGCTCCACCGGCCGCCCCAAGGGGGTCGCGGTCACCCATCGCGGGGTGGCGAGCCTGGCCGCCGCGCACGTGGAACGACTCGCGGTGACCCCCGACAGCCGGATGCTGCAATTGGCCTCGGCGAGCTTCGACGTCTCGCTGTGCGAGTTGTTCACGGCGCTGCTGTCGGGGGCGTGCGTGGTGCAGGCCGACCCGGAACGGCTGGCCGCCGGCGATCCGTTGGCCGACACGATCGCCGCGCACGGGGTCACCCACGCGATGATCCCGCCCACGATGCTTGCCGCGATGCCCGCCGACTCGCTGGGCACGGTGCGTTCGCTGGTGGTCGGCGGGGAGGTGACCCCGCCGGAGTTGGTCGCCCGGTGGTCGCGGGAGCGGCGGATGGTCAACGTCTACGGACCGACCGAGACCACCGCCTGCGCCACGATGAGCGCGCCGCTGGTCGCCGGCGAGGTACTGCCGATCGGCCGGCCGATCCCCAACACCCGTGTCTACGTCCTGGACGCCGCGTTGCGGCCCGTGCCCGCCGGGGTGCCCGGCGAGTTGTACATAGCGGGCTCGGGGGTGGCGCGCGGCTATGTGGGTCGCCTCGCGCTGACCGCGCAGCGGTTCGTGGCCTGCCCGTTCGGTCGCCCGGGCGGGCGCATGTACCGCACCGGCGACATCGTGGTCCGCGGCGAGGACGGGCAACTGGTCTTTCGCGGACGCGCGGACGAGCAGGTCAAGATCCGCGGCTTCCGGATCGAGCCCGGCGAGATCGAGGCGGCGCTGCTGGCCCACCCGGGCGTCGACCGGGCCGTGGTGGTGGTCGACGACCGGCCCGGGGACCGGCGACTGGTGGGATACCTCGTACCGGCCGGCGGGGCGAACGAGGAACTGGTCGCCGACCTGCGCGGTCATCTGTCCGCGCGGCTGCCGGAATACATGATCCCCGCGGCGCTGATGACCATCGACGAGATGCCGCTGACCGCGAGCGCGAAGCTGGACCGGCGGGCGTTGCCGGCGCCCGACTACGGGGGCGCCGCCACCGGGCGCGCGCCGCGCAGCATCCGCGAGGAGTTGCTGTGCGGAGTGTTCGCCGAGGTGTTGGGGCTCGACCGGGTCGGCATCGACGACGGCTTCTTCGCACTGGGCGGGCACTCGCTGCTCGCCACGCGGTTGATCACCCGGGCGCGGACCGTGCTCGGCGCGGACATTCCGATCCGGGTGGTCTTCGATCGTCCCACCGTCGCCGAACTGGCCGCCTACCTGGAGGCGGACGGCGGCGCCGGCGCCGTCGCGGACCCGTTGGCGGCGGTCCTGCCGATCAGGTCCGAGGGAAACCGCGAACCGCTGTGGTGGGTGCACCCCGGGGGCGGCCTGTGCTGGCCGTATCTGGGCTTCGCCGGCCTGCTGCCCAAGGACCGGCCGAGCTACGGCATCCAGGCCAAGGGCTTCGACGGGCGGACCCGGTTGCCGGGATCGATCGAGGAGATGGTCGCCGACTACGTCGAGGAGATCCTGGCCGTACAGCCCGAGGGGCCCTTCCACCTGATGGGACTGTCCGGCGGCGGCACGCTGGCCCACGCGATGGCCGCGGAGCTGCAACGGCGCGGTCACGAGGTGCCGTTGCTGGCGCTGCTCGACAGCGTTCCGGGCAGTCGGCTGACCGGCGAGACGCCGCCCACCACGGCCGAGATCCGGGACTATTTCGCCGAACACCTCACCGGCGCGGCCGGGCGCGACGACGAGGCGTTCGTGGACCGCGCGGTCGCGGTCGTAGCGAACTACACGGCGCTGATGCCGGGGTTCGAGTCGCCGGTCTATCGCGGCGACGTGCTGTTCTTCGCGGCCGTGCCCAACCCGGAGGGCTCCTTCGCCGATCTGTGGCGACCGCACGTGCGGGGCACCGTGCGGCGCCACGACGTGCGGGGTGCGCACGAGGAGCTGTACCTGCCCGGACCCGCCGCCGAGATCTGCGAAATCATCGGCCGGGAACTCGCCGGAGAGTGAGCAAGCCGCCCGCGAGCTTTGGGCGGCGCCACATGGCGCCGCCCAAAGCGGCTTGCGTGGAAGGTGAGTTGGCAGAGCATGGACTTGCCGATGCGCCATCGAAACGCCATGATGGCGTCATGGACCTGACGCCCTATGTGGACAACGTCCGCCACGAGTTCCTCGCCGCCGCCGAGGCCGGCGGTGAGCGCAATCTCGCGCTCGCCGAGCGCCTGGTCGGCTCGCTCGACTCCTGCGTGCGACTCGCCCTGCTGGGCGCGCTCTCCAGTGCGGCCGGCGAGATCACCCGCGAACTCGCCCCGGGTTCGGTCGACATCCGACTGCGCGGGCTCGACCCGGGCTTCGTGGTCACCGCACCGCCACCCATACCGCCGCCGGAGCCGCCGGCCGACCCCGATCCGACGGCCGGCGAGGACGAAGGGCCCGTCGGGCGGATCAACTTCCGCCCCCCGGAACACCTCAAGGCCCGCATCGAGGAGGCCGCCGCCCGCGAGGGCCACTCGGTCAACGCGTGGCTCGTGCGCACCGCCAACGCCGCCCTGGGCGTCGACGCGGACCGCGCGGCACAGCGCCGGCCCGACGGCGGCCGGCGGCACACCGGCTGGGCCCGATGACCCGCCCCCTTCCCGCGCCCGACCCGATGAACGAGAGACCCGCCGTGGCCGTATTCGACACCCCCCACCCGATCACCGCGACGATCGCGATCACCGCGGGCGACATTCGCGTCGAAGCGAGCGAGCGCGGTGACACCGTCGTCGAGGTACGCCCCACCGACGCCGGCAACGACCTCGACGTCAAGGCCGCGCGACAGGTGCGCGTCGACTACACGCGCGGCCGACTCGCGGTCAAGGAACCCACCGGGCCGGGTCGGCGCTTCGCCACGCCGCACGGAGGCGGTTCGGTCGACGTGCGGATCGCCCTGCCCGAGGACTCGCACGTGCGCGGCGGTTCCGCGTGGGCCGCGTTGTGCGCCGACGGCCGGCTGGGCGAGGTCCGCTTCGAGGGCGTGCGCAGCGACATCCGACTCGAGCACACCGGCGCGCTGCGCGCGGTCACCGTCGGCGGCAACGTCTGGGTCGGTCGGGTGGTGGGCCACGCCGAGATCACCACCAGCTTCGGCGACATCCGGGTGGGCGTGATCGAGGGTTCCGCGGTGATCGGCAACGAGAGCGGCGACACCACGATCGACGAGATCATCGGCGACCTGCGCGTCGGCAGCACCAGGGGCGGCGTCGACATCGCCCGCGCGCACGCCGACGTCGAGGTCAAGGGCGCGCACGGCGACGTCCGCATCGGTGAGGCCGGCCGCGGTCGAATCCGACTCACCACCGTCTCCGGGGCGATTGCCGTCGGCGTCCGGGAGGGCAGCACGGCCGGCTTCGACGTGAGCACGGTCTCGGGCCGCATGCGCAACCTACTCGACCCGGTGCACGGTCCCGGACGTGCCGGCGAGGTCGTCGAGATCCGCGCCCGCACCTTCGACGGCGACGTGACGATCAGCCGCTCCCGAGCACCACTTGGACGACGAGGGGATTGACGATGAGCGAGAAGATCGTGCTCGAGACCGAGGGCCTGCGCATGCGCTATGGCGCGACCGAGGTCCTGAAGGACGTGAACCTGCGAGTCCGACACGGCGAGGTGCTGTGCCTGCTCGGACCCAACGGAGCCGGCAAGACCACCACATTGGAGATCCTGGAGGGCTTTCGCATGCGCTCCGCCGGCCGAGTCGAGGTGCTGGGCGTCGATCCGGCGCACGGCGACGAACGCTGGCGGGCCCGGGTCGGCGTGGTCCTCCAATCCTGGCGCGACCACGGCCGCTGGCGCGTACGCGAGTTGCTCGCGCACCTGGGTACCTACTACTCCTGCTACTCCACCGAGACCATCCAACGGCCCTGGGACGCGGACGACTTGGTCGCCACCGTCGGCCTGACCGAGCACGCCGACCAGAAGGTCCGCACCCTGTCGGGCGGCCAACGCCGCCGACTCGACGTCGCCGTCGGCATCGTCGGCCGCCCCGAACTGCTGTTTTTGGACGAGCCCACCGCCGGTCTCGACCCGGTGGCCCGCCGCGAGTTCCACGAACTCGTCGAGCGCCTCGCCGCCGAAGAGGAGACCACGATCGTGCTCACCACCCACGACCTGCACGAGGCCGAGAAGCTCGCGGATCGCATCGTGATCCTCGACGGCGGTCGGATCATCGCCGACGGCACCGCCCGCGAGCTCGCCCACAGCATCGTCGGCGAGGACGAGGTGCGCTGGTCGCACGAGGGCGAACGGCACACCCGGGCCACCAACGCCGCCGCCAAGTTCGTCTTCGAGCTCTACCGCGAATACGGCGACGCGATCACCGCACTGGAGGTGCACCGGGCCTCGCTGGAGGACACCTATCTGTCCCTGGTGCACCGGGCCGAATCCGCCCGCGCCGAGGCGGTTCACGCCAGCGCGCGCGAGGCGATAGCCCGTTGATCCGCGCCCGCCCCGAGGGGCGGCTGTCGCTCTGCCCGCCGGTGGTCGCCGGCCGAGGCTTCGGGTGGGTTCCCACGCGCGGGGCCGGGCCCGGCGCGGGTACGGCGCAGCGCGTTCCGCCGCGGCGGCGGGACGGCTTTTTTCCGTGCCGCTCCGCACGAGCTTCGTTTCCTCCCCGGACCGACACCGGGGCATCCACGAAGGAGCCGAGATGAACCCCACCACGACCGCACTGCACGCGGGCTGGTCCCGCGGTGTCATCGAACTGCGCCAGTCGTTCACCAACGTGGGCGACCTGTTCAACCACTTCTTCTGGCCCGTCCTGATGCTGATCGTCACGTTCTCGCTGCGTGACGTCTCCTTCGGCGACAGCGGGTTCGAACTGGGCACCCTGGTGTTGCCCAGCATCCTGGGCATGAACGCGGCGATGGCCATGGTCACCGTGAGCCAACAGCTCACCGCCGAACGCGAGGACGGCACCCTGCTGCGCGCCAAGGCCACCCCCAACGGCATGGTCGGGTACCTGGTCGGCAAGATCGTCTCGGTGTCCGGCGGCCTGGTCGTCGACCTCGCGATCTTCCTGGTGCCGGGCATGCTGATCATCTCCGATCTGACCGTCGGCAGTTCCGGCGCCTGGGTGACGTTGATCTGGGTGCTCGCCCTGGGGCTGCTGGCGACCCTGCCGATCGGCGCGGTGCTCGGCTCGGTGTTCACCAGCGCCCGCAGCCAGGGCGTCCTGTTGCTGCCGATCCTCGCCATGATCGGGATCTCCGGGATCTTCTACCCGATCACCTCGATGCCCGACTGGGTGCAGTGGATCGCGCAGGTCTTCCCCGTCTACTGGCTCGGCCTGGGCATGCGCGCCGCGCTGCTGCCCGACAGCGCGGTCGACGTCGAGATCGGCGATTCCTGGCGTCAATGGGAGACCGTGGGGGTGCTGGGCGCGTGGGCCGTGGTCGGCCTGGTCCTCGCGCCGATCGTGTTGCGCAAAATGGCCCGGCGCGAATCGGGGTCGAGCGTGGCCGAGCGCCGCGAGCGGGCCATGCAGCGCGTCGGCTGAGCACGTCGGAAGGCCCCGGTGGGCGGCTTGTGCCGGCCACCGGGGCCTTCGCACGTCGCCACCACGCCCCCGTTCCGACCCGGTCGAGTTTCGACTCCACCGCGCCGGCGGGGGCTTCTCCATTCCGGGTACCCGCGAAATCCCCAAAACCGCGCGCATTTTCCGGGAAAATGCTGCCGTCGTAGCCACGATATAGAAGACGGATAGTCGCGAAGGTCATGGTGGTTGGTATCGGGCGGACGCCCGAGCCGCATGGAGGCCGACGCAGCGAACCGAGGTATTGACGTGAATACGAAGAACCCCGACAAAGTCGTTATCGTTGGTGGCGGAACCGCGGGTTGGATGACCGCCGCATATCTGAAGGCGGCGTTCGCCGACCGCATATCGATCACCCTCGTCGAATCCGGCAGAATCGGTACGATCGGGGTCGGCGAGGCGACCTTCAGCGACATCCGGCACTTCTTCGAGTTCCTCGACCTCAAGGAAGAGGATTGGATGCCGGCCTGCAACGCCACCTACAAGCTGGCCGTCCGGTTCGAGAACTGGCGCAAGCCGGGGCATCACTTCTATCACCCGTTCGAACAGATGCGCTCGGTCGACGGGTTCCCCCTGAGTGACTGGTGGTTGCACAACGGCCCCGGCGAACGCTTCGACACCGACTGCTTCGTGATGGCCAACCTGTGCGACGCCGGCCGCAGCCCCCGGCACCTGGACGGCAGAATGCTCGAACAGGAGTACACCGGCGCCGAGGAGCCCGTCGGCCTGACCATGTCCGAGCACCAGGGCAAGACCCAGTTCCCGTACGCCTACCACTTCGAGGCCGCGCTGCTCGCCAAGTTCCTCACCGACTACTCGGTGCAACGCGGCGTGCGGCACATCGTCGACGACGTCGAGGACGTCACGCTCGACGACCGCGGCTGGATCGCCAACGTGCGCACCAGGCAGCACGGCGACCTCGAGGGCGACCTCTTCGTCGACTGCACCGGATTTCGCGGCCTGCTGTTGAACAAGGCGCTCGAAGTCCCGTTCGTCTCCTACCAGGACACCCTGCCCAACGACAGCGCGGTGGCCCTGCAGGTACCGCTCGACATGAAGCGCCGCGGCATTCGCCCGTGCACCACCGCCACCGCCCAGGACGCCGGCTGGATCTGGACCATCCCGCTGTTCGGCCGGATCGGGACCGGCTACGTCTACGCCAAGGACTACTGCACACCCGAGGAGGCCGAGCGCACGCTGCGCGAATTCGTCGGCCCCGAGGCGGCCGACGTCGAGGCCAACCACATCCGCATGCGCATCGGACGCAGCCGGGAATCGTGGGCCAACAACTGCGTCGGCATCGGACTGTCCAGCGGATTCGTCGAACCGCTCGAATCCACCGGCATCTTCTTCATCCACCACGCGATCGAACAACTGGTCAAGTACTTCCCGGCCGCCGACTGGAACCCCAGGATGCGCGAGATGTACAACTCCGCGATCGCCAACGTGATGGACGGAGTCAGGGAGTTTCTGGTCCTGCACTACAAGGGCGCGGCCCGCGACGACACGCAGTACTGGAAGGACACCAAGACCCGGGCCATCCCGGACGCGCTCGCCGAGCGGATCGAGCGCTGGCAGGTGCGTCTGCCGGACAGCGAGACCGTGTTCCCGTACTACCACGGGCTGCCGCCCTACTCGTACATGTGCATCCTGCTCGGCACCGGCGGCATCGAGCTGCGCCCGTCGCCGGCTCTGGCCCTGGCCGACCCGACGGCCGCGCGCAAGGAGTTCGCCGCCATCCGCGACAAGGCCCGACACCTGGTCGAGACCCTGCCCAGCCAGTACGAGTACTTCGCCCGGATGCGCGGTCTGCAATGACCGAATCGCTCGAATCGATCGACGCGGTCACCCGATCGGACGGCCCCGCCATGCCGGAGGGATTTCGCGCGATGATGCGTGGATTCCCCACCGGCGTGGCCGTGGTGACGACGACCGACCCGGACGGCCGGCCGTGGGGCATGACCTGCTCGTCGGTGTGCAGCGTCACGCTGGAACCCCCCACGCTGCTCGTGTGCCTGCGGGCCGCGAGCCCCACGCTGGCGGCACTGAGACGGCGCGGCGCCTTCGCGGTCAACCTGCTGCACGACGACGCGCAGGCCACCGCCGAACTGTTCGCCTCCGGCACGCCGGACCGCTTCGAGCGCGTCGAGTGGTACGCCGACCCCGATCACGAAAGTCCCCACCTGGCCGCCGACGCGCACGCCGTCGCCGACTGCCGCGTCGACCGGACCCTGCCGGTCGGCGATCACGTGGTCGTGTTCGGCGAAGTGCTCGGCATCACCCGACGGCGCGGCCGTTGGCCGCTGCTGTACGGGCTGCGGCGGTACATGCGGTGGCCGCGTACCTGAGCGCCGGCGACCCGCGTCCCGCACCCCGACTTCCGCGCCTCGCGTCCACGGGCGGGACGCCGCGGTCGTCCGCGTCGGTCCGTTACGCGGGACAGTGCAGGGTGGGGCTCGCGGTCAGGATGGCCTGGTGCACATCGCGCAGCAACACCCCGGGCTCGACTCCGAGTTCGTCGGCGAGCAGGCGCCGACCGCGCTCATACAGCGCCAGCGCCTCGGCCTGGCGGTCACACCGGTAGAGCGTGGTCATCAACTGGGCCCGAAAGCGCTCCCGCAGCGGGTACTGCCCCACCAGCCTGGTCAGTTCGGGCAGTACCCGCGCGTGCCGGCCCAGCGCCAACTCGGCCTCGACCAGGCTCTCGATCACCGAGGTGCGGGCCTCCTCGATCCGCGGCCCCTCCGCGTTGGTCAAATGCTCCGAGACATCGGCCAGGGCCGGACCGTGCCACAGCGCCAGCGCGTCGCGCAACAATCGGCCGGCCTCCTCGTAGCGCCGGGCCAGCAACGCCGATTGCCCGCGTGCGGCCAGCCGCTCGAACTCGAGGAGATCGAAGAAATCCTTGTCGATCCGCATCAGGTATCCCGGCGAACGGCGCGTGATGCTCAGACTGTGGCCGACCGTCTTGCGCAGCCGGGAGACATAGTTGTAGATCTGTGCCTTCAGCGTCGCCGGTGGATCGAACCCCCATAATAATGTGCTCAGTTCGGAGTCCGAGAGGAAACGCCCCTCCGCCAGGAGCAAGGCCGCGAGAACCGTGCGCTGTTTCACCCCGTCCAGTGGAATCCGGGTGCCGCCGTCCAGGATCTCGACCGGCCCCAGAATGCGATATTCCATCTCACACGACCTCACGGATACTCGGTCTCGGTCTGCTTCGCCACCGCCCCGCCCCGACAGGCCCTGCGGGTTGCCCGCACACCGGGCTCGGGCGAGTCCGCCGGCCGTGCCGCGAACTCGCCCGAGCCCGGTACGCGGGCGCGGGCGAGCGCGTCCGGCCCGGCTACGCGGTGGGCCTCGCCTCGATCAGGTGATAGTCGGGCATGCCGGCCGCGGTGGTCGGCAGGTCGAACACGGCGGTGAGGGTCAGGTCCGCCGAGGCCAACAATTCGCGATACTCGGCTTCGGTGCGTTCCCGACCGCCCGCGTAGACCAGGTTGTTGAGATCGGTGAGCCCGTAACTCGCGGAGTCCGCCGCGCCGGGCACCGCCGGCAGCATGGTCTCCACCAGCAACACCCGGGCGTTCGGCGCCGCGACGCGACGACAGGCGCGCAGCAGCGCTCGCGCGTGCTCGTCGTCGTGGTCGCGGATCACGTGGTTGAACAGGTAGGCGTCGACCGCGGGATCCGTGTCGGCGCCGGCCTCCGGAGCCGTGGCGAAATCGCCCGCGACGACCCGGCAACGGTCGGCGACGCCCGCCCGGGCCAGCGCGGCCGTCGTCGCCTCCACCGCCTCCGCCCGCTCGTACAACACCCCGCGCAGCGCGGGCGCGGCGGTCAGCACGGCGGCCAGCAACGCGCCCTCGTCGCCGCCGACATCGACCAGCATGCGCACCTCGGAGAAGTCGTACGCCCCGATCACACCCGCCGTGTACTCCCGGCTGTTCAGCGCCTTGGCCGCGCGGAACCGCGCCGCGTGTCCGGCGTCGCGCAGCGCCGCCTCGAACGCGGTCAGGCCGGTGTCGGGGTGCCGGGCGGTCGTGCCGGTACGGACGATCCGCGACAACTCGCCCCACGCCCACCACAACTCCGGCGTGGTGGACAGCAGGATGTCGTCGAGCGCCGACTCGGCCGCCTCGGCCCGCAGCGGATCGGCGAGTGCGGTCAGCGCGAACCGCTCCCCGTCCACCTGAACGAGCAGACCGAGGCCGGCCAGCGCGCGCAGCAGCCGACGCAACGCGGCCGGATCCGTACCGGTGCGCTCGGCCACCTGCTCGGCCGCGAGCGGGCCCGCCGCGAGCGCGTCGGCGACCCGGAGTTCCGCGGCGGCGCGCACAATCGCCGTGGGAATGTAACCGAATGACATCTGCGACAACGATTGATCCATGGTGAAGCGTTTCTCCCCGTGGTGTGGTCGGGCCGATCAGGCGGTGCGCAACGGCAGCGAGCTGACCCCGATCATGTCCGGAGTGGCGAAGAATTCCGGCGGATTCGCGGGGTCGGTACGCAGGCTCGGAAATCGGTCGAGCAGCGCGTTCAGCGCGATGCGCCCCTCCATCTGGGTCAACCCCGCGCCGATGCAGTAGTGGATGCCCCGTCCGAAGCCCAGGTGCGGGTTGGGGTCGCGCTCCGGTCGATAGATGCCCGGATCGGCGAACACGCCCGGGTCGCGGTTGGCGGCCCCGAGCCACAACATGAGCATTCGGTCCTTGGGGATCTCGACCCCCGACAGCGCGACGTCGACGTTGGTGGCCCGGGTCATCGCCGTCGAGGGCGGCAACATCCGCAGGGCCTCCTCGATGGCGCCCGGGACGAGCGATCGATCCGCGCGCACGCGGGCGCCCTGCTCCTCGTACGCGTCCAGGCACAACACCGTGTTGCCGAGCAGCATCGTGGTGGTGATGTGCCCGGTGACCAGCATGATGTTCGCGACGTTGACGACCTCGTTGTCGGTGAGCCGCTCGCCGTCGATCTCGGCCGTGGCCAGGTGCGTGAGCAGATCCTCGCGCGGGTGCCGCCGACGCTCGGCCACGTGCCCGGCCAGGTACTCCAGCAGCGGCCGGAGCTGCTCGGTCGCGTCGCTGATGTCCCGGCGGCCCTGCTCGCTGTCGTCCAGGAAGGAGAAGCCGCTGAAGCTCGCGATGATGTTGTCGGCCCACTTCTTGAACATGTCGCGATCGCTCGCCGGAACGCCGAGCAACTCGGCGATCACGATGACCGGCAGCGGGAAGGTCAGGTCGGCGACGAGTTCGAGTTCGGGCTTTCCCTCCACCCGATCGAGCAGCTCGGTGGTGATCTCCACGATCCGCGTCTCCATGCCGGCGATCAGCCGAGGGGTGAACGCGCGGCTGACCAACTGCCGGAACTTGCGGTGCTGGGGCGGGTCCATCTGGGACATGTCGCCCTCCATGAGCGACGGGTCCACGGTGACCGGAAGCAGCCGCGCGGTGTGCGAGGAGAACCGCGCGGCGTCCCCGAGCATCTCCAGGCACTCGGCGTAGCCGTAGACGTTCCACACACCCTGCGCCTCGTCGAACGTGATCGGCGCGTCGGGCCGTTCCCCACGCAGCCAGCGGTGATCGGGATGGATGTTCCACCGGTCTACGACCGTCGTCATCGTGTTTCTCCTTCGTCACGGAACGCGTGCGGGAACTCGACCGAACGGGCCGGGCGTTCGGCCCGGACGGTGGGGGTGGGCGGGGTGCTCACCGGGTCAGCACGGGCATCGATTCCAGGCCGCTCGCGTCGATCACCCGGAAGAACGTCGGCGCGTGGTCGGGGTCGGTGCGCAATGCGGGAAAGCGGTCGAGCAGCGCGTCCACCGCGATGCGGCCCTCGGCTCGGGCCAGCCGCCGGCCCAGGCAAAAGTGCACGCCCCGGCCGAAACCGATGTGCACATTGGGGGAGCGGGCCGCGTCGAAGGCGTTCGGGTCGGGGAACTGGCGCTCGTCCCGATTCGCCGCGCCGCACCACACCATCACCATCTGGTCCTTGGTGAAGTGATGTCCGCCGATCTCGGTGTCCTCGGCGACCACGCGCATGATCCCGGAGAGCGGACTGAGGAAGCGAATGGATTCTTCGATCAGACTCGGCATCAGCGACCGGTCCGCGCGTACGCGCTTTGCCTGATCGGGGAACGCCTCCAGACACAACATCGTGTTGGCGATCAGCATGGAAGTCGTGTGGTGCCCGGCAATCAGCAGCCGGTTGGCGATATTGAATATCGCCCCGTCGGAGAGTCGCTCGCCGTCCAATGTCACGTGCACGAGGTGGCTCAGCAGATCCTCCCTCGGCGTGCGCCTGCGATCCGCGGCGTGTTCGCTCCAGTAGTCGCGCATCTCGCGCAACAACGCGAATCCTTTCTCCAGTTGGGCCTCCATCTCCTCCAAGGTCTCGGGCGGCGCCAACTCCTCCGCGCCGTCGAGCAACTGATGCATCCAGTTCCGGAACAGCCCCCGGTCGCTGCGCGGTACGCCCAGCAGGTCGGAGATGACGAGCACGGGCAGCGGGTTCGCGAAGTCGGCCACCAGGTCGAACCGATCCCGATCCGCGATGTCGTCGAGCAGTTCCTCGACTATCCGATGCACGCGCGGCTGCATGTCGGCCACGAGTCTCGGGGTGAAGGAACGATCCACCAGACCGCGTACCTGACGGTGCTCGGGCGGATCCATCTGGGCGAAGTCGCCCTCACAGATGGCCGGGTCGATCGGAATGGGGGACAGGTGGGCGGAATCGTTGGAGAAGACCTTCGGCCGGCTGAGTATGTTGACCGACTCGGGATACCCGTAGATGTTCCACATCTGTAGTTTTTCGTCGTACTCGACGATCTTGGCGGGTCGTTTGCCGTGCAACCAGAAATGTTCCGGGTGAATATTCCACTGATCGACGAGTGCGCTCACAGGAAGTTTCCTTCCGTAGAAGTCTCAAGTACCCCGAGCCGTAATTGATGATCCGGCTCTCGGCCGCGTATGATCGCTCTGTGGCCGGCCCGATGAAGGCGCTGGGACGCCGGTTCGAGAAAACGACCGGATACCGATCCAGCTCCGTTCGAGCCTTTCAGCGGCACCTTCGAACTGTCAAGGTCACGGTCCCCCGACGAACCACGCCGCCCGGAACGGCGGTCGCGCTTTCCTTTCGACGCGACCGACATATCCCGAGCCGGGTGCGATGCGCGATGATTCGAGGATGTCCTGCCGACGGGACATCTCCCGACGCACACACCCCGAGTGCCCCGATCGACTGTGGGTTCTCGGGAATTCTTTGTACGAGTCCGGGGTTCGACTCGTGGGCCCGGTGATTCGGCCGGAGGGACGGGTGTTTGCCGGTCGCACCGGTCATACCGGTCGTGCTATCGGCGTCGGGCGGATCGGGGGAATGTGCGAGTCGCAGCGCCGCGACGATTTCCGGGGTCGCGCGACCGTTCAGGGCGAGCACGAGTGCGTCGGGACACGACTCGTACACGTCGCCCCGCCGTCGGCGCGCCTTGTCGTCCCGGACCCGATGGCCGCCGGTTACTCCCCGGCGCATTCCACCCCGGAGTGCCGCGAGGCACCACGCGGCCTTCGGTCAGGCGCCTGCGCACCAAAACCCTGCGCAAACACGAATTCGCCCCCAGCGGTGGTTGGTCGTCAGCCGGGTTGATGCGGGCTACGGGTGCTTATGTGCTGGTCGGGGTATGAATGACCGTGATCGTTTCGACTGCCACAGGTGAACCATCGACTGACGTCGGGTGCCTGACAGAAGCAGGTTGTTCTGTCATGGAGTTGCCGATTCCTGTGTCAGACCCGGTCTTCGAACTGCCCCTGAAGTGCCCGCCGCGCCGCCCAGTTGCGCGGGCAGCGCGGCGCGGACCGCGTCCGGCACATCGTCCCTGCGGGCATCCCGCCGGCCGATGTGCCGTGGGCGATCGACGGCTGACCGACTTGTACTCGGCGGCAGAGCGGACGAGGAATTCTCGGGACGCGTGGGGCGCATAGTTGAAGCCGTATCGCCACGGGAGAACCCGGTGGGTACCCCGAGCGGCCCACCCGACACCGAGTCGTCGTTACCCCCGACGGGCGACGTCGCGCCGAGACCGCCGTACAACCTGCTCGCCGTCCCGGCCCCCATCGTCGGGACACCGGACTGCGTTTGACGCGTCCATCCGAAAGGTAGGCGGAGTTGCGTCTGGTGCATCGACTCCGCACGGGGGCGGGTCGGGCGCCGTCACCGGTTCACCGGAGTACGACGGTGACGCCGTACTCGCGCAGGAGGTTCACGGTCGCCTCGAAGTAGGACTCACCGCCGAGGTGGTGCAGGATGTGTCCGGCGAGGGCGCGGCGGGCGATGTCGGCATGGTGCCAAACGAGGGTGAACGGGGGGATGACGGAGGGCCCGCCGCACAAACAGTCCATTACCGAGTCAAGGCATGTCCCGTAATTGGCGCCGGGGCCGAGCAGGGCTTCGCCGAGCGCCAGGAGCAGGCCGGTCCTGTCGGTGACGTGCTGTCCGTCCAGGTGGTACGTCCCGCCGGAGAGGCCGTCCGGCCCGTACGGGCCGACGCGGGTGAGGTCCAGCCACTCGGATCGGCCCTCGGCGTCGAACCGTGCCCACTGGTTGGGCCTCGTGGGAACACCGGCGGACCAGATCTCCCAGACTGCGCGAGCGGCCGGGGTGGGGCGGTCGTCACCGGGGTCGGTGACGGTGACGTCGATCAGGGCTCCGCCGAGGACGGATGGGCGTGCCTCGACGGTCTCCGGGTCGAGACGGTACCCGGTCATCGTCCGGCCGTCGCGATCGAGGCACCGGAGCGTGATCGGTTCGCCCTTCTGCGGAGCGGGGCGACACAGCAAGGTCAGCAGCGGTTCGGCGGGTTCGCAGCCGATCAGGTGCACGGGCCGGCTGGGTCGCCGCGGGCGCGGGGTGAACAGCCCGTCGACGGAACGGCAACCGCCCGATGGGCCATCCCCCCGGATCGAGGGGAACCACAGGTCGAACCGCGGACTCGAAGGCAGCCGCTTGCCGCCCCGGAAGTCGTCCTCCCTCCTGACGCCGGTGCCCACGACGATGTCCACGCGCCCGGGATCGCCCGGCGTGGGCCACTGGGCCAGGACAGCGGTGTCCTGCAGGTCCCAGAAGCGGGCCGGCCCGTCGTTTGAGGCATCCACCGGCTCGATCGAGAGCATTCCGTCCCCCAGCAGCCGCACCGTTTCGGCGCCGGCCGCCACGGCCCGCACCAGCGGGCTCTCGCGCGGGCAGCCGCGCAGCGTCAGGACCTCACGCGGCAGCGCAGGCGCGTCCACGAACAGGCCCTCTACCTCCGTGCACCGCCCCCACAGCACACCCTCCTCCTCATCGCCGACATCACCCTGAACCAGGAGATACCGGACGGGGAAGTCCCGCTCCCACCCCACATGTTCCTCGGACCGCACGCTTGTCCCCTGCCACCAGGCCGTCTCGGCGGGCCAACCCTACGGCTCGCCGACGCCGAAGCCCTCCGAATATCACTTGCCTGGAATGACGCTCCCCGCGGGTCCGCCGAGTACGAGGCGACGGCCGGCCGGGCGTTGTGGCCGCCCGGACCCTCGATACGGGGCGTGCGTGAGGTGTCGCGAACGCGGTTTCCCGGCAGGTGTGTTGCTCGCGGTGACCGGGTGCACCGGGCACGAGGACGCCGGGCGGGCGCCGGTCACGGTGCCGAGCTCGCATGAGCGGCGCCACGCGCGGATTGCGAACCCGATCGGGCCCATCGACGTCGGATCCGGGCGGCGGGGGCCTCGCCTCTCGGCGGCGCGCCCGTCGGGCATTCCACCGGGCGGGCAACCTCGCACCGGGCCGGGGCGTCGCGGTGTCGTGTGCGCACCCGGTCGACGACGCGGTGATGGCCGGCGTGCGGGTGTTGTAGACCAGGCCTCGGGCGGGTTCGCCGATACGACAATCCGCAAGGTCCCGGACATCGCCGAACCTCGACCATCCCTCACTACCGCTCCTCCGGAGGCGGGGGTTCCACGGCGGGGCGCCCCAGGGATCGTCTGCCGGCCACGGAACGGAGGGTTCCGGCAGCTGGTGCATCGCGACCGCGTCCTCGACCCGTCCCTGTCCGATCAACATGCGGGCCAGTCGCGCGCGGCCAAAGCCGGTGTCTGCGGCGTACTCCCACAGCGCGGCGATCGCCTCGTCGACCCTGCCCTGCGAATCCAGCAGTCGGGCCAAGTCCTGGACGGCATGCCGGTCGTCCTCGTTCTCGTTCCGGGCGACGACCTCGGCGATCGCCTCCTCCGCCCGTCCGGCCTCGGAGAGCAACCACGGCCGCAGACTCCTCGCGTACTCCGCGACGTGCGGATTGCGCTCCGCCGTTCCGGCCAGGTCCAGAGCCGCCGCCGCACCGCCGCCGGCGACCAGGACCTCCAGGAACCCGTACATCAGGCACCCGCAGTCCGCGTCGTCCAACTCCGGGTGCACCGCCTCCACCGCCTCGTCCAGGCGACCGATGCGCGCGAGCAGCAGCGCCAACGAGCCCGCGGCGTACGGAACCTGCTCCCGGGCGGCGCGGCGCAGCACCTCCAACGCCTCGTCGACGCCGCCCGACTCCTCCAGCCGTTTCGCCAGGGCCGCGACGACCCAGCGGGCGTGCCGACCGTCGGCGAGCAGCGGTAGTTCGTCCAGGCGGTCGTGCCGCGCCAGGATCGCGGTCCATTCCTCGACGTCGTTGATCGACGTCCACTTGGCCGCGTCGATCCGCGCGCGCAGTACCTCAACGGCCTCGTCCACCCGGCCGCCACGCTCCAGCACCCGCGCGAGCACGATGCCGGCGTTCGAGGGCCCGTTCCCGTGGTTGAGCGGCCGCAGCAGGTCGACGAGCAGGGCATCGCGTCCGCGGCCGTCGCAGACCTCGACCAAGGCGTCGAGGTGGTACCGGTTACCCAGGCGCGGGCGCAGCGCCTCGATCGCCTCGTCGATACGGCCGTTGTCGGCCAGGAGCCGGGCCAGGATGTTCCAGGCGTCACGTTCGCCGCCCTCGGCGTGCGCGCGCACCATCGCGATCGCCTCCTCGCCGCGCCCGAGGGCGTGCAGGACCGGGGCGGCTCCCGGACGGCCGACCAGCGACCCGTCGTCACGAACGGGGCGATCACCTCCCACGCCGGCTCCGGTTCGCCGAGCGCCAGGAAATGCGTCACCGCGCCCCGAACGCAGTCCCACTCCCCTCGGCGCGCCGCCTCCACCACCGCGTCCACGTGTCCGCGCTCGAGCAGGAAAGCGACGGTGTTCGGCGGTACCCGGTGGAACAACTCCTGCGGCCGGTCGGCATGTTCGATGTCCATCCGCCGCACCGTAGGGGCCGGTGCCGACAATCCATCCCGGTCTCCCGGCCCCTGTGCACACAGCCGCTTCTCGTCTCGCGGACCGCTTCACCAACCCGCGCCACCCGTTTGGTGGGGTGCGTGAGAAGCACGCACACCGCGCACGCAACCCTCAGATCGAGGAACGACGTTCGTGCCGAACGAGGCGTGAGGCGGAGGGCCGATGGTTCACGTGTCCAGCTCCTCGCGTGTGCGTGTCGTTGTCGTCGTGTCCGGGCGCGGCGGCCGAGCAGGACCTCGTGGCCGCGCCTCGCAGAACGTGCGGGTTTCGAGAGGACTTCTGCGAAAGCCCACCTGCGGAAACGGACCAGGTTCCGGATCTCTCGCGGAACTCTCACATATGGTCGATCGTGCGAATCAGGCGGGAGGTTGATTGCCGTCGACCCAGCGGCGGACTTCCCGCGCCTCCTCCTCACGCCCCGGCACATCGAGCAACACCGCCTGAAAGCCCCGCACTCGGAGCAGCAACGGCAGGACGGACGGCAGCGTGGCCACGTACCGCTGGTAGCTCTCGACGGATTGTTCGGTCGCGGTCAGCACCTCGGCTCACCGCCCCACCTGCGACAACTGGACGCCGAGGTTGGACAGCGAACGGGCATGCGCCGTTGCCCAATGCACGTTTCCGGTAAGACGGTAGACACGTGGAGGGTGTTGTAACACTGTCGTCCGGGACGACCCGTCACGGCCGTGAGCAGGCAGGACGTGGTGTTTCGGGGATGTGGGGCGGGGCGAACAGGCGTGGTTGTCGTTCCTTCTCGTGACCATGTCACCGGTTGGCGACAGCGCTGTTGTGGTGCGACGACCGGGGTGTTGGCGGGGTCGGCGGGGCGGCCATGGTGGTGGGGAAGGCACCGAGGGGTCGAGTGGGTTTCGGTCCCAACCACCGGCTATCAAGGGGTCGTTCATGTTCCGCAACCGTCGCACTGCCCTTCTCGTTTCCGCGGCCGTTCTCGGCGGCGCGATGTCGATGACGGCGTGCCAGGGATCGGACTCGAACTCGAACGCGGGGGCCGCGCAGGGCTCCTTGCCCGTCGCACCCCCGGCGGCCCCGCTCGCGTCGGCGGCCACCGGCGGCAACCTGGTCGGCAGCGGAGGGGGGACCGAGTCGGCCGGCAAGGTCACCTCCGGGAAGGACTCCTCCGCGAAGGAGCCCACCGGGAAGGGTTCCGGGGGATAGGGCTCGACCGGCGCGGGCAAGGGCGGCGGCAACGACGGTTCGATCGGCAAGTGCCGCACCGACGACCTGCGGGCCACCGCGCAGGACGCCACCATCGGCGGCGACAACGAACTCACCGTCGCCGTGACCTTCAAGAACATCGGCCACAACTGCACGATGTCCGGCTTCGCCGGCGTCGACCTCCAGACTGCCCAGGGGCCCCTGTCCGCCAAGCGCGTCGGCACCCCCGCCGACCCCTTCACCCTCAAGAGCGACACGTCGGTGTCCTTCGGCATCACCTACCCTTCCGGCGCCACCGACCCCTATGGCGTCAAGATCACCGGCCTCCAGGTCAGCCCGCCCGGAGAAACCAAGACCATCACCCTGAACTGGCCCGGCACCCCCACCGTCCCGGTCGTCGACGGCGCCGGTTCCCCGATCGACGTCGGCCCCATCGGCAGCGCCGGCCAAGGCGGCTGACCCCCACGACGCGCCGGACCGGCGAAGCGGCACCGGGGACGTGTACTCGATCGCCGCCCGTTGGTTGTCGGCGTCGATGCGGTCGTCGAGCAGGGCCAATCGCAGCGCCGGGAGGTCGTCACCGCCGTGGCAGCCCACCCATCCGGCACAGACGCGGGCGCCCGGCACGTCGCGGTCGATCACGTGGCATTGCCACAGTGCCGCCGGCTGAGCGGGCGTCGGCGCATCGTACGGAGGGAGCTTGGCGTACTGCTCGGGCGCCCGGATGCCCGAGGGCACGTCGGGCCGATACGGGCAGGTGTCGAAGGGACGGGCCGCGGGCGGGCCGCAGGTGGGCGCGACACCACGCCCGGCCTCGCCGTCGACGGCGGCTTCGCGGCCCGACCGGGTGATTCGCGGCGGACCCGGGATGCGCCCCGCCGGGATGGTGCCGGAGTTCGGGCGTCAACATGCCCGGCCGGCGGGCGGGCGCGGGAGAGGCCGTCGCGGGGCACGGGCACTTCCACGGGCGGTTGCCGCCTCAGGGCCGCGGCGAATGGGAGGGCGGGCGGATCAGCCCGTTCGTGTTCTCGTTCGTGCCGCGTTGCCAGGGGCCTGCCGGGGTGGGCGAGGAAGACGCCTTCGGTGAAGTACGTCGCGAGTTCGGGCCGCGTCCGCCCCGGCTGCGGACGGTTCGCCCGATCCCGAATCGGCGCGGGTGCCCTGGTCGACGATGGAGGTCGTCACGCCGCACGATTCCGAGGCCCGGTTCTGCCACAAGGCCGGCAAGGCCGCGTGGGTCGGCTACCGCGCCCACCCGACCGAGACCTGCGACACGGGCGCGTCGAACGTCGCCACCGCGCCCGCCGCGGAACAGGACATCGAGGCGCTCGACGACATCCACACGGCTCCCGTCGCCCGCCGACCGGCCCCGCCGAGTACCTGGTCGACGCCGGCTACGTCAGCGCGGAGACGATCCGGCACGCGGCTGCCACGCACGGCATCGACCCGACCGGCCCGATCCGGGTCGATCCACGCGCCCTCGACCGACCCGGTTTCGCCAAGGCGGACTTCACCTTCGACCGGGACAACCGCACCGCGATCTGCCCGCGTGCGATCACCAGTCCACCGTGGAAGCCCACCCTCGGCGATCAGCAGCCCCGATTCGTCGTGGCCGCCGAGACCGTGGTCATCTCGGCGCGGAGCTCGACTCGTATCCATGGCGGCTGCCGGCGGCGCCCGGCCGATCTCGCGACGGTCGGACGATCGACCTGGGTCGACTTGATGGTCCGCCGTTTCGTGTGGACGACGACATCGTGCTCGCGCAGGACGGGCGTCGAGCAGACATCCGGGCCGACCGAGCCGTTCGGCCGACGAACCTCGCCGCTTCGCCAGGCTCTGGACACGGTCGCCCCGGTGGATCGGAGCACTCCACTCACGAACTGCCTCGGCGAACCTCTTGGCGTACTGCGGGGAGATGCTCCGCCGGCGCGGCCTTCGGGTCCCACGCATTGGTGGTCTGCACATAGGCGTAGATGACCGAGGCCATCGCCAGAATAAGCAGTGGTCCGAACACCCACGGATATTCGGCCATCTCCATCGGCAGATAGCGGTACGCCACCAGAAGCACAGCGAAAACCGTCGCGCCGTGGATGACCAGACGAATTCCCTGCCAATCCCAGCCACGGTCGAGCGAGCGCGTCGCGGTCTCGATCGTGAGCGCGAAGACCACACCGGCCACGAGGTCCACGCCGTAGTGGTAGCCGAATCCCAGCGTGGCCGCGAGCGTGGCAATCAGCCAGAACGTTCCTGCGAATCGGATGAACCGCGAGCCCTTGCGCGAGTGGACGAAGATTATGGTGGCCCACGCCGTGTGCAGGCTGGGCATGCAGTTGCGAGGGGTGATCTCGTCGAACCGCATCGAGAGTGGAGAGCCGATCGGCGGCGGCGTGTTCGGCCACAGGTCGGCCACCGCCCAGGACCCGCCGTCGGGGCCGTAGGCGAAGACCGGACCGACCACCGGGAAGAGCATGTAGATGCTCGGCCCGAGCAGGCCGATGGCCAGGAAGGTGCGCACCAGATGATGGCCCGGGAAGCGGCGCTCGACCACTACGTTTCGAAGTTGGTACAGCGCGACGATGGCCGCTGCCAGGGGAAGTTGACCATAGACGGTACCGAGGACATGGGAGCTGATCGGGTCGGTGGCCGCGACCAGCCGGCCGGCCGCCCACGACGGGTCACCCAGTGCGTGATCGGCAGTCGCCACATACTGGTCGAGCACGGCCGGGCGGGTCTCCGACGTGATGAGCAGCCAGGTGGCGCCGGTCTTGTGGCCTGCCACCAGCAGCAGCCCAAGCCCGGCGCCTTTCAGCATCAGGACGCGTTCCCGGCCGGTGCGGCGCGTGAGAGCAAAGATCGCACAGCCGAAAATTACCCACAACGCGCCGTTGCCGTAGTTCATTTCGGCGCCGACCATCGATCGCACCAACCAGAAGGCGATGTCGATGCCGATTGCCGCACTCACAACAATAAACCGTTGCCGCCAGGTGAGTACCACCATCATCAACGTCAAACCGGCATACAGCAGCTGCCCCGAACGGGGAGCGAGTATCATCTCGCGTGCCTGGCTGGTGATCGGCCCCGGTAGACCGTAGCGACGCGCGAACACCTCCATGGTGACGAGAAATCCGAGGATCGCCATTCCGAGTGCGACCAACGGGATCGCCTGTGGCCTGCGCTGCACGACGACCGTGATTCTGCGACTTATCTGCGGTATTATGAATGTCAATTACTTGGCCAATGTGTCAGAGTTTGGTAACGGATCAGAGTCCACCAGGGCGCTGAAGCCGTGCCCCAGTATCGCGGCCACGGCCGGCCCCGGGTTCTCGGGGGCTTTAGGTGAGGCGCGCACATCGGTTGCGGGCCCCGGTCGTTGGTCGCGTTGTTGTGATTCGCCGATCACGCCCCGTGGCACAGGCGCTCGACGGCGCCGCCGGACGGGCCGTTGCACGAATACGTTCCGGTCGGTCCCGGTGGTCCTTCCGACAGCGACGGACACCACGTCCACGGCGGAGGCGCGAACGAGGATGACGTCCTCCGTCGCGAAGACACGACGCGTGCGGGCGGGGCGAACAGGCGGGGGAACGCGGCACCGCGTCGGCGCGCTGTCGCGACAGCGCGTCCCCGTGCGCGGATGAGCCGAGATGAGCGCGGTGGCCATCGTGAACGGCCCACTCGCGCTGCGTCCTTCCTCGTCGACGACCAGGCGCAGTGCACAGTCCCCGGTGGTGCGGTCGGTGCCCCAGGGCATGACGATCACCGCGCCCGGCCTCGCCGGCTCGATCCACGCCACGGGGATACGGCGCACGCGGCGGTGAGCCGGACCCGGTCATAGGAGCCTGTGTCGGGGTGTCCGAGGGTTCCGTCGCCGCTGACGACGCCGGCCGTCGTCCCACTGGGTCACCAACGCCCGGTCCGCATACACCGCCGCCAGGGAATCGGATCCGCCGATCACCGTTCTGCACGACGCCCGCTGGGCCCGCGACCTCCTGCACACCGCCCACGCCACCCGCCCCGGGGAACGGGGATGACACGCTTACGCGAAACCGTGCGGTGGGAGGTGGGACCGTTACCCGGATGCCCTGCGGGGCGGCCTCGTCTCGGCCGGAAGGCTGAGCGACGCGGCTGGGTTGGGTTCGTACCACGATTGGCGCAGAGTACGGAATGCGCAGGCGTGCGTCGGCACATGGTGTGGCGCCCGAGGCGCTCGCCGCATCGCCGGATTGCTCCCCTTGCCGGTCACTCCTCGCAGCGTGCCGTTGACATGCGGTTCATACCGCCCTGTGTTCCGCTGGGATGGGCGCCGGCGATCGTGATCGAACCGAACGCGCGACGCCCCCTTGTCGCGCCGAGCGACTGACAAACCGCGCCACGCGAAGGAGCCGAACATGCCCGGCGACATCACTCAGCCCTGCAATTTCACCGACACCAGGCCCACGATCAAGCGTGGCGCCACGGGGGACGCGGTCAAACAGGAGCAGTGTTACCTCAACAACTCGTTGACCGGGACCAAACTCCTGGAGGACGGAATCTTCGGTCCGGTGACCGAAGCCGCCACGCGCAGATTTCAGACCTGCGCGAAAATCACCATCGACGGTATCTGCGGCCCGCAGACCTGGTCGTTCCTTACGTTCTGGGCCAACTCGGCGGACTTCGTCTGCTGAACCCCTGGCATACGCGTCGAACGGCTGCGGGTGAACGGCGGTTGGCATGCCAACCGCCGTTCACCCGTGCTGTCCTCAGGCCTGCACCGGTACCGACTTGGCGACGATCAGCCGCTGCGCGACCTTGATCACGTCCGGGTCGGGAATTCCATTCCACTTGACGAGTTGATCGATCGTCGTGCCGAACCTGTGGGCGATGGCCGTGAGCGTGTCACCGGACTTCACCGTGTAGAAGGTGTCGTGCGGTGTGTCGGACTCGTTGACGATGAGTTTCTGACCGGTATTGATCAGATTCGGGTTGGAAATATTGTTCCACTTGACCAGCTGATCGATGGTCGTCCCGAACATGTTCGCGATGACCGTGAGCGTGTCACCGGACTGGACCACGTAATGGGTGAAATGCATTGTTTTCGTCGACATAGTGGTCACGGTAACCCAGACATCCCGCCATCGCGCGGAGGAGAGCGCGCACGCGCGTCGGTGCCGTTGTGTCGTTCGCCCCCATGGGGGCAACCTTCAGGCCCCCTGGGTCTTTCACCCCCTGTCCTCCACGCCCGAGGCACCCACCAGCATCCTGGTGAACGGGTGCCCAGGCTCGGTCAGGACGCGCCGCGCCGGGGGCCCTGTTCGACCACCCGCCCGCCGTCCAGGACGGCGATCCGATCGGCGAGCCGACCCGCTGCCGCCACATCGTGGGTGATGAACACCAGGCTCGGTTCGACGTGTTCGCACCATCCCGCAAGGACGTCCAGGATCCCCTGTCGGGTCGACGCGTCCAGGGGGAGTCGCTGTGGTTCACGGGCCGAACCCGGCCCAGACTTCCGACACTTCGTTCGCGCCGTCAGGGCACCCGAGGGCGGGCGGGAGGGGGTATCGCCGCGTCGGGCCCGAGCCGCGATCCCGGCCGTTCCCGCCCTTCGCGTCTCCTCCCGCCGTGTGGCTTCCCGCTTCCGCGTGTTGTGCCCTGCGTGTTCACGAGACGCGTCGCGCGGGCGGTCGGTGCGGCCGGTTGCCGTAGGGGCCGAGGCCGCGTGCGTGCGCGCCTCGGTCTGGGCTCGGTCACCGAGAAGCGGGTGGCCGGGCGTACCCGCGTGTGGGCGGCCCGAAGACGGCGCTGCTGATCCTCGGCGATCGATGTCATACGCTGCTGAACAGGCGATGTGATCCGTACGGTGAGCTGAGAGGTTCATGGCACGGGAAGCGATGGCGCACGGGCGAGACGCCGGTCCGTCGGGCGGCGCCGCCGACGAGTCGGAAGGGCTTCGGGGAGGCAACGCCTGGGATTCGGCGCTGTCGGCCCAGGAGTTCGCCGCGATCAAGGGCGTCGGGTTCGACCCGGTCGGGCAGGTCCTCGGCACGGCCGTCTTCAACATCGGGTACACCGGCGTCTGGGGCTGCCCGGGTGCGTGGGGTCGGCCACCGGCGACGCGCCCATGCCGTCCTCGCGGTGGGCGCCGTCCTTCGCGCCGTTGGTGGGGACGTTGTACGAGGCACGCAGGCTGGCACTGTCCCGCGCGGTGGCGAAGTGTCGCGCGCTCGGCGGCGACGGGATCGTCGGGGTGAAGCTGCGGGTCGGCCGGTTTCCCGCCGGGGGCACGGAGTTCACCGCGCTGGGCACCGCGGTCCGGGCCCGCTCGCGCATCAGGCCGCACCGACCCTTCACCTCACATTCGAGCGGCCAGGACTTCGCCAAGCTCGTCCGGGCGGGATGGATCCCCACCCAACTCGTCCTGGGCATCGCCATCGCGACCCGGCACGACGACTGGCGTGGCGGCCGGATCGTATGGGCCGCCGGGAATCAGGAGATCGACGGCTACACCCGACTGGTCAACCAGGCCCGTGGGGACGCACGGCGACAACTGGCCCTCGACGCCGCGAAATGCGGTGGCGAGGGGGTGGTGATGGACGATCTGGAGTTGACGGTGCGCAAGACCGTGTGCCCCTCGTCGGACAGGTCGCGCGACCTCATCGCGGAGGCGGTCTTCGTCGGCACCTCGATAACCCGGTTCCGCCGCTCCGAGCAGCCCGCCGGTCCTGGGACACCGACCATCATGAGACTGGAGCGTGAACGCCGACATGAGCGAGCGAACGGGGCGTGAACCGGCCGAGGAATCCGTACAACCGGCCACGGAGGGCCTGTCCGAGGACGCGATGCGGCGGCTCGCGCAGCTGCGACCAGGGCAGAAGGGCTCGCTCTTCACCTCCGACCTGACGGTGAACGAGTTCCTGCTGGTGCGCGAGGCCGGATTCCGACCGCTCGGCCTGGTTCTCGGCTCCTCCGTCTACCACGTCGGCATCCAGCTCGCACGCTGGTCGAAGAACCAGGAGCTGACCAAGCTGTCGCAGGCCATGTACCACGCGCGCGAACTGGCGATGAGCCGGATGGAGGGGGAAGCGAGCGTCTTGGGGGCCGACGGCATCGTCGGTGTGCGGCTCGCCATCGAATTCGCGGACTTCGGCTCGGACATTGCCGAGTTCATCGCGGTCGGCACAGCGGTGAAGGCGGATGGCGCGGACCCGGGGCCGGGTGGGACGTGGCTCAACAACAAGGGCAAGCCGTTCACCTCGGACCTGTCCGGCCAGGACTTCTGGACACTGATCCGGGCCGGATACGCGCCGCTGGACATGGTCATGGGGTCGTGTGTCTACCACGTCGCACACCAGCGCTTCGGCCAAGTGCTCAACACGGCGGGACGCAACGTGGAGATCGAGCCGTTCACCCAGGCTCTCTACAACGCGCGCGAGTTGGCGATGAGCCGCATGCAGGCCGAGGCGAACCTTCTGGAAGCCGAGGGCATCGTGGCGGTCCGGCTGCAGCAGCACTCGCATACCTGGGGGTCGCACACCACGGAGTTCTTCGCGATCGGGACAGCTGTGCGTCCGCTCCGCGACGACCACGTCATCGACCGGCCGACGATGGTGCTGAGCCTCGATGCCTGAGATGGAAGTGGAACTGCTGGCCGCGGCACTGCGCCGGGACAGCGCCGACCTGAACCTCTACGCCAACGTGCTGTCGGCGAATCTGGCGGACTGGCTGCCGCCCGGTGCCGTGCGGGTCACGCGCAGACGCTCCGTTGCGGAACGGCTGGCCGGGCGCGCGGGTTCGGTCGCCGAACTGGACGTCGCGTTCGGAGAGCAGCGGCTCGCGCTGCGGATGGACGGGGGCCGGGCCGTCGGGGAGATCCGCCACGAGGTCCGGGGCATCGTGCTCTCCCGGCGCCACGTGGACCTGGGCGAGTGGATCGAGACCCTGGCCCGGGTGCTGGCCGGTGCCGCCGCCTCCAACGCCCGTGCCCGCGAGGCCGTCGAACGCTTTCTGACCTGACCCATCGGCACGCACTGGCGCGTGGTCTTCGTTGAGCGGTCGGGGTGTGGGATCTGCCGGCGCGGGACTGTGTCGCGGTTCGAGGGCCCGCTCGGTGCGGCGTCGGATCGGTCGGTCATGTCGTGTGTCGCGCGTGCCGGCGGCGGGGGCAGAACCGGCAGGCCACGCCGGAGAAGTCGCATGTGGCGTTGGTGACCGGGTCCTTGAGCCCGAAGTAGAGCGTGAGTTCCTCGTGTGACTGCTGGGGCCGGGCCCAGGTGGCGGTCGCCACCGTGGTGGCGTACCGCGCGATGCGACCCTCGGTCGCGGCCTGATCGCGCGCCGCCCGTCCCCGCCTCCACCGCACCGGGGCGGGGACGGGCGGTCGGTACAACGGCGGGATCGTCACCGGGTACGGGGTGCGGCCCCGGCGACCACCCCCGACCAGCCCTCGCCCACCGGGGTGAGCCGACCGCCCGTGAGGTCGAAGACCTCGTCCACGGCCGTGAGGGCGGCCTGATCGTGCGTGACCAGAAGGGTCGTTCGGCCGCGAGTGGCGTCGAGAACGTCGGCGAGGACGTCGGCCGCGGTGTCCGGGGCGAGGCCCTCGGTGGGTTCGTCGAGGACGAGGACCGGCGGGTCGGCGAGCAGGGCACGGGCCAGGAGCAGGCGTCGGCGCTGGCCGCCCGACATGGTGGCGCCGTCCCCGCCGATCACCGTTTCCCAGCCGTGGGGCAGGGATTCGATCCAGTCGAGCAGCCGGGCCCGGCGAGCCGCGTCGCGCAGCTCGTCGTCGGTGGCGTCGGGGTGGGCCAGACGCAGGTTGGCCCCGATCGTGGTGTGGAAGACATGGGCGTCCTGGGTCATGCCGGTGACGACGCGGCGGATGTCGGCCCCCGCGCACTCGCGCAGCTCGCGGCCGTCGACCCGGATGGTGCCGCCCTCGTACGGCACGAACCGCATCAGCGCCGCGATCAACGTCGACTTGCCGGAGCCGCTGGCGCCGATGACGGCGACCCGGCGGCCGGGTGGCAGGTGCAGACTGACGCCGTCGAGGACCACGGGCCCGTCGGGACGGTGCCGGACCCGCAGGTCGTTGATCTCGACGCCGAGCGGGCCGTCGGCGCGAAGCGGGACCGGGTCCGTGGGGTCGGCGACCGGCGGCGGTGTGTCCATGAGGTCGGCGAGGCGGCCGGCGGAGGCCCACACGTCGGCGAGTCGGCGGGCGGCGGCGGGCAGGCCGGCCAGGGCGTCGAAGGCGACCAGGGCGAGCACCGCGAGGACGGTGAGGTGCACGGCGGGCAACCGTCCGTCGGCATGGGCACGCAGGCCCAGCAGGACGGCCCCGACCGTGGCGGCGGCCTGGAACATCAGGATCACCGCGGACGCGAGCGACGTGGTCAGCGCGCCCCGACGTTCCAGGGCGGCGATCCGCGTGATGGCGCCCTCGACCCGCCCGTGCGCACGATCGCGAGCCCCGTACGCGGCGAGGTCGGCCGCCCCGGCGGTCACATCGACGGTGAGCGCCGCGAGTTCGGCGCGAACCGCCTTCCCCGCGCGGCCGGCCCGGCGGGAGAGCACGAGCACCAGCGCGGGCACGAGCAGGCCCGCGACGGCCGCCAACACCCCGATCAGCAGCCCGGCCGGCGGCAACAGCACCAGGGCGGTTCCGGTGGCCGCCACCGCGACCAGGCCGGCCGCAGTGCACGGGATGAGCACACGCAACAGCAGATCCTGCGCGGAGTCGACGTCGTGCACCAGACGGGTCAGCAGGTCGCCGCTGCGAAACGCCGGACTCCCGGCCGGAGCGAGCGGGAGGAGCGACTCGTACACCCGCGCGCGAAAGCCGGCGACGGCGCGCAGCGCACCGTCGTGGCCGAGCAGGCGGTCGACGTAGCGCAGGGTGCCCCGGCCGAGTGCGAGGGCACGCACGGCGACGATCGCGACGGCGACGGCGGAGAGCGGCGGCCGCTCGGCGGCCCGGGTGATCAACCAGGCGGCGGTGGCCGTCAGGGCGGCGCCGGCGAGTTCGCTGCCGGCGGCGGCGAGGGCGGCGGGCAACAGGCGGCGCCAGTACGGCAGGAGGGGGCGCAGTACACGAACCATGGGGCGGGAGGCGACGGCGCTCATGTGAACACCGGCCGTCCGGCGGCCGGGGCCGGCCCGAGTACGCCCGCGTGGACGGTGACGACCCGGTCGGCGTGCGGCAGCAGGCTCCCGCGGTGCGCGGCGACGATCGTGGTGCGTCCGCGGACGAGGTCGACGGTCGCCCGGGTCACGGCGGCCTCGCTCACCGGGTCGAGATGCGCGGTCGGCTCGTCGAGCAGCACGATCGGCGCGTCCTTGAGGAACGCGCGGGCCAGTGCGATGCGTTGCCGCTGCCCGGCGGACAACCCCGTGCCGCGTTCGCCGAGCATCGTGTCGTAGCCCTGGGGGAGCGCTTCGGTGAAACCGTCGGCGCACGCGGCCCGGGCGGCCGCGCGAACCTCCGCGTCGGTCGCGTCGGGGCGGCCGAGCCGGATGTTGTCGGCGACGGTCGCGGCGAACAGGTGCGGGCGCTGTGGCACCCAGGCGATCCGCGCGAGCCACGCGTCGGGGTCGAGCGCGGCGAGGTCGACGTCGCCGACCAGGACCCGCCCCGCGCCGGGGGAGGTGAAGCCGAGGAACAGCGAGATCAGGGTGGACTTGCCGGCGCCGCTCGGTCCCACCAGGGCGAGGTGTTCGCCGGGGTGGACGGTCAGCGAGACGTCGTCGAGCGCGGGCGTGGCCCGGTCGGGCCGACGGACGGTGACCCCGTCGAGGCACAACCGCGCGGTCCGGGCGTCGGGGACGGGTACGGGCCCGACCGCGGGCACGTGTACGGCTCCGGTACGCGCCGCTGCGGGTTCCTCTTCGTCCAGTACGGCGAAGACCCGCTCGGCCACCACGATGCCCTCGGCGCTGTCGTGGAACGCCGCGCCCGCCGCGCGCAGCGGCAGATATGCCTCGGGCGCGAGGAAGAGGACGACCAGGGCGGTACGCAGGTCCAGTTCGCCGGCCGACAGACGCAGACCGACCGGTACCGCGACCAGTGCCACCGACAAGGTGGCGACCGTTTCCAGGACGAGGGAGGAAAGGAACGCCACCCGCAGGGTCCGCATGGTGGCCCGCCGGTGGGCGTCGGCCATCTCCCGCACCACCGCGGCCTGATGACGCTCGCGACCGAACGCGCGCAGCGTCGGCAGGCCGGCGACGACGTCCAGGAAGTGGCCGCCGAGCCGGGCGAGCAGTCGCCACTGCCGGGCGGTGCGCCGGGCGGTGTGCATTCCGACGAGCGCGCCGAACACCGGGATCAGTGGGAGGGTGATCACCACGATCAGCGCGGACGTCCGGTCGGTCCACCACAACCACCCGACGACCACGAGCGGAACGACGGCGCAGGCGGCCCTGGTGGCCAGGTAGCCGGTGAAATACGGATCGAGGGCGTCGAGGCCGCGGGTGAGCAGGGTGGCCGTCTCACCATGCCGGCGGGCGGCCAGGCGGTGGGGGCCGGTGCGCCGGAGGCGGGCGGCGAGGCGCTCGCGCAGGGCGTGCTCGGCCTCGGCGGCGGCGCGTTGGGCGAGGGCGCCGCGTGCCCAGGCGAGCAGGGCACGCAGGGCGAGGACGGCGGCCAGGGCGACGAGACCGCCGGAGTGCGCACCCTGTCCGGCGAAGCCGTCCGCGAGGAGGCCGGCGAGCAGGTCGGCCTGACCGACGACGAGCCCGGCGCCGAGCAGGGCGAGTCCGGTCGAGGTCATCAAGTACCTTCGCACCAGGGGCAGTTCGCGCCACAAGCGGCGTTCGATCGGCTTCATCCCGTGCTCACTTCCGGGGGCATCGTGCGGCGCGGACGGATCGCCGCGGGTCGTGGGGCCGGTCGGCGACGGTCAGAAGTAGCCGGCGTGCCGCATCCCGGTACGGCCGCGGAACGCCCACCAACTCCAGGTCTGGTACGCCAGGATCAGCGGGAAGATCACCACTCCGAAGCCGATCAGCAGTTCGAGCGTGGCGTGGTCGGCGGCGGCGTCGTGGACCGTGATCCCGGCGCCGGACGAGGCGGTCAGCAGGTACGGGTACTGGCCGGCCCCGATCAGCGGTACCGGCAGCGCGGTCGCGACGCAGGTGGCGGTGAACGCCAGGGCGTCGCGGCCCCGGGACAGGAACCGCCGGCCGGCCGCGAGGGCGACGGCGACGAGCCCGAACAGCACCACCGACGTGGTCGTCCTCGTCGTCGAGGCGCCCGCCCCGAGCAGTGAGAGCACCAGCGCCAGGCCGCTCGCCGCACCCGACCCGGCCAGCAGACGTACACCCAACCGCCGTGCAATGGCCGCGAGTTCGACGTCGGAGCGCAGTGCGACGAAGGCCGCGCCGTGCCCGGCGAAGAGCAACGCGACGGCCACGCCGCAGATCAGCGGAAACGGCGCCAACACGTCGCCGACACCGACGTGGAAGGAGTTGTCGGCCCGGCGGGGCACGCCGTGCAGCAACAGGCCCACCACGATGCCCCAGCACACGGCGGGCAGCACACCGCCGAGCACCACTAGCACGTCCCATCGGCGCAGCGCTTCGGGATCCCTGGAGCGGCCACGCAACTGGACCGCGGCGTTGCCGAGCACCAGGCCGACCAGGATCGCCACGAACAGCGGGTACAGGCCGGACAGCAGGTTGCCTTCAAGATGCGGAAAGGCGCCGAACATCGTGCCGGCGAAGGCGACGAGCCACACCTCGTTGCCGAGGAAGAACGGGGCGATCGCGTCGAGCGCGGCGTTGTGCCGACCGGGGACGGTATCCGGGGCGGGGTCGGTATGCGTCACCGGGTCGGCGGTACCGCCGACCGGATCGGTGCCCCGTCCACCCAGGAACGGGGACAACATCTGCACGCCGTAGTCGTAGCCGCCGAGCACGAAGTAGCCGGCGAGCAGCAGGCCGAGCAGGGCCAGCCAGAGGATCTCCAGGCTCATGCGGCACAACCTTCCGTCGGGTCGGGGAAATCGTCGAAGTCGAGGACATCGGGGAAGTCGGGATGGCCGGGAAGGCCGGGAAGGCCGGGCCGACGAGTTCGGCGAAGCCGAGGCGGCCAAGGCGGCCAAGACGGCCAAGACGGCCGGGGAAGCGGGGAAGTCCGTCTCGATTCACGATCCATCGCCGTCCTCAGAACACCGCGATCGCCTGCCCGGCCTCCGCGCCACCCGCGTCGCGCGGATCCTCGCCCGGTGGGTCGTCCGCGCCGAGTTGGGCGCCGTCCGGGCCGCGCCGCGCGAAGCGGGCGATCAGCGTCCAGTTGGTCGCCGCCAGGGCGACGAAGATGGCGACGAACAGCGCGCAGGAGACCGCCAGGGACCCGGTGCCGACGTCGGAGACCGCGTCGTCGACGGTCAACTCGCCGTACACGAGCCATGGTTGGCGCCCCATCTCGCGCACCACCCAGCCGCCGACGGAGGCGATGAAGGGCAGCGGGATGATCGCGGTCATCAGGTAGGCGAGCCAACGTTTGCGTACCAGCAGGTCCTTCAGCAGCAGGAAGACCGCGATGAACATGACGGTGGAGACGGTGTTGCCGAGGATCGTCATCAGATCCATCGCGTTGCGCACCCAGCCCTGCCAGGGCACGTAATCCCCGGGACCGTACCGGGCGACCAACCGGGCCTGCTCCTCGCCGACTCCGCCGCCCTCGATGACGGCGGCCTTCATCGGCTGGGTCCGTCGGATCACCGGCATCTGCAGGTTGCCGACGATGATGACGAAGAACGACGCGAGCATGCCCACCCACACGCCCAGCCGCAGTGAACCGCGGAACAACGCGGTCTCCCGGGTACCCTTGGCGAAGTGCCAAGCGCTGATTCCGGCCACGAAGATGCCGCCGGCAGTGAGCGCGGCCAGTGCGACATGGCCGAGCGCGACCAGGGCGTTGGCGTTGGTGAGCAGCGCGCCGAAGTCGGTCAGGTGCGCCGTGCCGTCGCGTACCTCGTAGCCGACCGGGTGTTGGAGGAAGCCGTTGGCGATCAGGATCCAGAACGCCGAGGCGTACGCGGTGAGCGCGACCAGCCAGATCAGCGTCACGTGCACACCGCGGCGCAGACGACCCCAGCCGAAGATCCACATACCGAGGAAGGTGGACTCGGCGAAGAAGGCGATCAGGGTCTCCAGGGCCAGTGGTGCGCCGAAGACGTTGCCGGCGAACCTGCTCAACCCGCTCCAGCCGAGTCCGAACTGGAACTCCATGACGAGGCCGGTCACGATGCCGACCGCGTAGTTGACGACGTAGAGCTGACCCCAGAAGCGGGTCATGCGTTCGCGCATCGCGCGAGTGGCCGGGTCTCGGGTGTACGCGGCCCGGGTGTGCATGAACGCCACCAGTGGGACCAGTCCCATGGTGAGGATGACGAACAGCCAGTGCACGCTGGTGGTGGCCGCGAACTGGAATCGGGCCAGGTCCACAGCGCTCATGATGCGACCTTCCTGGGGGCGATCGGCCTCCGGGGCGGCGGACGGTGGGTGGTAGGGGAGTCGGTCGGGAAGCCGAACCGAAAACCGAACCGAAATCCGAATCGGCGAACGGGGACGGCGGACGGCGGACGGGTTCCTCGCCTCGCGTATGCAGCCGGCCGGCGTTGCCACCCGCCGGCTGTGCGACGAACCCGCCGACGACGCTAGGCGACCTCTGCTTATGCAATCCAAGACCGGTTTTGCTATGTATTGATGACTCGTCGGACATCAACAGAGGTCAACCGTGGATTTGCTGCAACTACGCCACTTCCGGGTCGTTGCGCGTCTCGAGCACATCAGCCGCGCCGCCGAGGAACTGAACGTCGCCCAGCCCTCGCTGAGTCGCACGATCGCCCGCCTGGAGGCCGAACTGGGTACGCCGCTCTTCGACCGGGAGGGCCGGCGGATCCGGCTGAACCGGTACGGCGCGGTGTTCCTGGCCCACGTCGATCGGGCGCTGGGCGAACTGGACGCCGGGCGCCGGGCGTTGCGGGAGGCCCGGGAATCCGGGCTCGGCCGGGTCGCCGTCGCCTCCGAGACGTTGCTGACCGTCACCCACCTGATGGGCGGCTTCCGGGCCGCCTTTCCGGGTGCCGAGGTGCGGCTCTTCCAATCCAACGTGGAGGAGATGAACCGCCAACTGCGCGCGGGGGAGGTCGACTACTGCGTGGCCTCGCAACCACTGGCGGGGCCGGACCTGGAGTCCGTGGAACTGCTCCGCGAGGAGGTGTTGCTCGCCGTCCCGCGCGGACACCGACTGGACGGCCGGGAGAGCGTGACGATCGCCGAGATCGCCGACGAGCCGTTCGTCACGACCCGCCGCGGCCACTGGCAACGCACCCTGCTGGACCGCCTGTTCGCGGCCGAGGGACGCTCCCCGCGGTTGTCCTGCGAGGGGGACGAGCCGGGGGCCAGCCAGGACATGATCAGCACCGGACTGGGCATCGGCCTGATCCCGGCGATGTCCCGGACGGCCGGCACCGACACCCACGTCCCGGTGGCCTGGGTACACGTGGCCGCGCCGAACTGCCGGCGAGTGCTCGAGCTGGTTTGGAACCCGAAGGCCCATCACTCCGAAGCCGCCCGCCGTTTCCGGGAGTTCACCGTCAGCAGGCCGCTGATGACGCATCGTCGGCCCGGCCCTCGGACACCCCGCGAACGAACCTGACCGCCGCCGACGCCCATGACCGACCCTGGCGCGACCCGGGACGCTGCGCTATCGTCCGACCCGTTGCCGTTTTCCCGGCCCAGGGCGTCGCGTGCCCGAACGGTCGGTACGAGACGGCGGGTCGGCGGGGGAACACGCTCTGCGGCACCCGTCGGCGGCACGGTTCGTACACATTCCCACTCATGCGACCGGCGTTCCGTGGTCCCGCGCCCTGTTGCGCGCCCGGACACCCGGACGCCCTCGAGGAGTTCCGCCATGCCCGAAATCACCTATGTCGCCGTCGATACGACGGAGCACATCATCGACGTCCCGGTCGGTACGAGCGTCATGCGCGGTGCCGTCTTCAACGACATCGACGGCATCGTCGCCATGTGCGGCGGCAACCTGCAGTGCGCCACCTGCCACGTCTACGTCGACGAGACGACGCTCGACAAGCCGGAGCCGATCCGGGCCGACGAGCACGCCATGTTGGACTTCACCGCCTGCCCGCGTCGCCCCGGCAGCCGGTTGAGCTGCCAACTCAAGGTGACCGAGGCCTTGGACGGCCTGATCGTGCACCTGCCCGAGCGGCAGAAGTGATGGCGCACATGATCGACTCGGTGCTGATCGTGGGTGCCGGGCAGGGTGGCTACCAGGTGGCCGCCTCGCTGCGCGGGCACGGCTACCAGGGGCGACTGGTGCTCATCGACGCCGAGGGTGAACTGCCCTACGAGCGGCCCCCGTTGTCGAAGTCGTACCTCCACGGTGAGACGGACGAGGAAGGGCTTCGGCTGCGGCCGGCAAGCTACTACGCGCGCCGCTCGATCGAACTGGTCGCAGGTTGGGCCACCGCGATCGACCCCGCCGCCCGCACCGTGCGCTTGGTCGACGGCCGGGTGTTCCGATACGACCACCTCGTCCTGGCCACCGGGGCCGGCCCGCGCACGCTCGGCGTACCGGGCTCCGGACTGCGCGGCGTGCACACGCTGCGCACCGTCCGGGACGCCGACGCGCTGCGGTCCTCGCTCGGCGCGGCCCGACACGCGGTGGTGGTCGGCGCCGGATTCATCGGCCTGGAGTTCGCCGCCGCGGCCCGACGGGCGGGTCGCGACGTGACCGTCGTCGAAGCCCTCGATCGCCCGTTGACCCGGATGGTCTCCGCGCGGACCGCCGAATACGTCACCCGGCTGCACCGCCGGGAGGGCACTCGGCTGCTGTTCGGCCGAGGCGTTGCCGCCGTGCACGGGGACGACCGGGGTCGTGTCGCGGAGGTCGAACTCGACGACGGCGACCGCCTGCCGGCCGACCTGCTGCTGACCGGCATCGGAGTGATTCCGCGTACCGATCTGGCGGCGGCGGCCGGCCTGCGAGTGAACGGCGGCATCGTCGTCGACGCCCACCTGGTGACCAGCGATCCCCACGTCTTGGCTATCGGCGACTGTGCGGCCTTCCCGCAGGTGCGCTCGGGTAACCTACGGCGCCTGGAGTCGGTACAGAACGCCGTCGGCCACGCCGAGACGGTGGCGGCGCGCCTGACGGGGACGCCGAGCGCCTACACCGAGCCCCCATGGTTCTGGAGCGACCAGTTCGCGACCACCGTGCACATTGCCGGCCTCGCCGAGGCTCCCGACACCGAAGTGATACTCGGTCACGACGACCCGAACGCGTTCTCGGTACTACGGTTCCGCGCGGGCGAACTGCAGGCGGTGGAGTCGATCAACCGCCCGACCGACCACGTGGCGGCCCGGCAACTCCTGAGCGCGGGCACTCCCGTGAATCCGACCGATGCGGGTGCGCCCGGCTTCACCCTCCACGCCCATCTCGCCCACCATCGCAACAACCCCCCGATCCCCACAGCCTGACCAACCACGCCCTCCGCCCCCGCCATACGGCCTCAAACGCCGGCCGAGCTGTTCGGCCGGCGATCGAGGCCACACGGCGGGGATGGGTGGAGGGTCTGTGCATCGAACGGTTCTGTCTTACCACTCGGTGGTAACGGACGGTGAGTCCGTGATCATGTGCGGATTTCGAGTGCGAACGCGCTTGTGGGCGTGGTGTTTTCGGGTCTGATTCCGCTGGTGGATGAGGAGATTGTGGACAACGACGCCTCGCCGCGGGTGATGACGGACGGCCTGGACCCGACGCCGGGACGAAGGCATGTCCCGCCGACTTCGCGCAAGCGCGTCTCGCTCTCGGGGAACTCGCGTCATGCTGTGCGCCCGGCAACCGCCGGGGCGGGCGCGGTCCGGACGCCACGGGGACGGCGGTCCGGGCCGCGCGTTGACCCCCCCGGACCCACCGCCTTGTCGGGTGTCGAGGATCCGTCGACGCAGGCCGGCGTCGACCGCCCCCGACCTCAGAGGTAGGCGTATCCTCTGGGCCCGGGCGTCAGGCACCATTTTTCGTTGCCTTGACCGCCGGCCCACGGCCACGTGATGACCTTGGCGACGTTGTGGGGCGCGGCATCGGGTCGTTCTTCCCCGAGGACCCGGTGCCGCGCCCGCTGTGTTCCTGCCCGCGCGTGGACTTGCCATGGGTCGCCCGTTCGGGTGAGTTCCGCCGGCCGCGCCCTGGAACGAGGGCCCGCCGGTGCGCGAGGTAGCTGGTACTCCGTCGGAACGGCCGAAGGTTTGCGGGGTGCCCGGGTCGGTCTCCGGGTGCTCGTTCGGCTCGTGGGGACCCCTGGTGTGCGCTGTCCAAAGACACGGGGACCGGGGCGGTCGTGTGGAGGTGCGAATGACTCCCTGCATTCTTCACGACCGTCCCGGCCTGTTTTATCCATACCCGGAGAGTTGGTTTTCATTTCGAGACGCGTGACGTTTTCAGGGTTCCTGACGATCGAGGGATGACCTGTGTGCATACGCGAGAAGGGTGGGGGTGTGGTTCCGACCCGAATTACCGGGTCGGAACCACACCCCCACCCTTTTGACGATACGGCGAAACGTGGCTCGGAGGCCCGTGGTGCGCCGTGCCCCGCAGGTTTACCAGCGGTACCACCGGCCACGCCGACCGCCGGCGCCTGCGGAGCGGAATACGAAGCCCAGAGCCCATACGACCAGGACGATGACGGCTATCCACCACAGGGCCTTGAGTGCGAAACCGGCACCGAAAAGTATCAGAGCGAGAAGCAGAACGACCAGAAGGGGAATCATTGTTTTTACCTCCGACCCACGCCTGCCCCGCCCGAGAGAGCGCATTCCCCGAAACCTGTGCGTTTCGCGCGCACTTTCCCGGAAAGAATCCGCCGTCCGCTCCTTCCCCCGGCAGATGTTGTCCCATGGGCACGCGGCGGCGGTGGTCGACTCGTCGGGACGGTGCGCGGGTCCGGGCCGGCGGGACCACCGAGCACGCTTACCGGGGGGCGGAGCGCCGAACACGGTATCGGCGTCGATCACTGTCGACGTCCACGACGATCAACCGCCATGGGGTCGGCGGTGGCGACGGGCTCGGGGATAGCCGGCGGGTCTGCGGGGATGCACAGGACATGAGGTTGCCGGGATGGTTGCGGGAGAGTGATCGTGTGGGGACGCAGGAGGCTGCGTCACGCATCCCCGCCGGGGTGGGCAGGCTGCTCTCGGGTGTGGAAGAGGTCGCGGAGAGTTCCAAGCTGTGGGTCGGCGCAGCCACAGTGATGGCGATCGTCGGAGGGGTACGCGGTCGGGTGGCGGCGGCGGCCGGGTTGGTGGCGCTCGTGACCGCACAGGTTGTGGCGAACGGCGTGTGCAAGAACCTGGCGGACCGTCCCCGACCGCCGAAGGAGTGGATTGCGCACGACGAGGTCGACGACCGTCCCGATTCCTCGTCGTTCCCCTCCGGCCACACCGCCGCCGCCGTCGCATTCACGGCGGCGGTCGCTCCCACGTGGCCGACCGCTGCGGCCCTGTGTGCGCTGCCGGGCGCGGTGGTCGCCGTCGAGAGGGTTCAGTCCGGTGCCCACTACCCCAGTGACGTCGTCGCGGGCGCCGCCATCGGCCTGGCGAGCGCCTGCTTCATCCGCCGCGTCCCGCGCCTGCTGCCGCGCGGATGGCTGCCCATCCGATTGCCATCCTGAGGAAGGGCCGTCCCCATGGCCAAGGGTCCTGCGGCGGCGATGATGATGTGCGCGTCCGTGCAGGAGGAGGGTCGTCGTCCCGTCGCGAACATCCCGCGGCCAGGCATCCGGCGATGCGCGCGACTGCCGGAGATCGGCGGTGTGGTCGAGCGGGGCCCGACGCGGAGCCCGTCGGCCGATGCGCGGCCTCCGAACGCGTGGCAGCGCTCACCGCCCTCGACCCCGCCCGGGCGACGCCACCTCGCCCCGGGAGACCTGGCCGTCCCGTCTGGACGCCGCCCGGACCTGGCGCACCGAACATCCCGAACACCACCGACTCGACGTGCCCGCCCCCGCCGGCCGCACGGCTGATCCGCCGCCGTAACCACAACCGCGGCATCCTGGACCACGAACGCGCCCGCGCCCTGGCCGAACTCGGCATGATCCGGGACCCGGCCGACGCCCGTCGGCAGGCGGGCCTGGCTGCCGCCCGCGCCTTCCACACCCGACACGGACACCTGCGCGCCCTCGCCAGGTGAGCACCTGTTCCGTCGGCGGAGTTCCGTCTGGGTCTTCGTCGTTCCGGTGGGCCCGCCATCCGCCTCCCGGCACTGCCGCGACCACTCGGTCCGCCCATTCGGGGTGGGAGACGTCCTCGTAGTCGGTGACCGAGCGGAGTGCGCCGCGCTTGGTGTCGACCACGAGGGCCGTGCCGGACGCGAGTCGGTCGAGGGTCGGGAGGGGACTTCGGGAAGGGTCAGCAGTAGTTCTGGATGTACCAGACCGGGGCCCAGTTGCCGTGCGGATCGCCGTAGGGCGCACCCGGGGTGGTGTAGATCCAGTTCTTGCTCTTCCCGTACATGCCCGTCGTGAAGTTGAGGGTTTGGTTGTTGTACCAGGAGCCGCCGCTATTGAGCCCGTCGGGAATCTCCTGCATGTAGCAGTCCTTGTAGCGGAACGCCAGGTTCTTGTAATTGGCGTTCTTGTACCCACAGAAGTAGCCCGGGGGGCAGTCCGAGGGCGCTGCGGTCAGCCGAGGGTGAGCCGTGGCCGACTGTGGCTGCGCCGACGCGGTGTTCGTCGTTCCGACGAGGCACCCGGCCGCGATCGCCGTGGCGGCGATACTCGTGAGGATCCTGCTCTTGACGGCCATGCGAATGGGTCCTTTCTCGACCGTGTGGTGGTCCCTGTGACCGGTGGATGTGGGTTGTCCGCGCTCGATGTTCGGCGGGTGAACACGTTCCTGCCGCATCGGGTCGCAGTCCGAGACGCGGGTGTCGTCGTCGGACGCGAGGCCGCTCGCGGACACGGAACCCGGGAGGGTCGGCCGTCGTTGGTGACGTCGACCCGCCGCGCAACAGCCGTGTGGAATCCGGGTGTTCTGTCGCCCCTGAGCTCGCCGGTGCGGTCCGAGTTCTGGTGCTCGTCCGCCCGCACGCTGCCCGCGTGTCGTCTCTCCCGATCGTCGGTCGGTGTCCGGATGAACACCGGCGTGTGCATCGCTGCCTGGGTCGGAACAACGAGTTCCGTCGGCCCACATCCATGCTGCTGTCATCCCTCCCGCGTGTCATTGGCGCAGAGCGACCTGGCGTAGGCCCACAGCGCACAGCACACGAGTCGAGCCGGAAGGCACACCCTCGGGTCAACGACACGGCCAACCGAAAGGTGAGTAAGGGTGTGTCCCCTCTCACTGCGCAGACGCGACGCGCGGTCGGACCAGGTGTTGCACGGACCAATGACACCGAGCTGCCGGCCGTCTCGGTCGCCGGGGCTCACCCGGGCATCCAGGCCCGGCGGCCGTGGTCGCGGTTTCCGCACGTGTTCGGCCCCGGCGCGGAGATCGCCGAGGTACTGCGACGGCTGCGCTCGGCGGACGCCGCGACGACGCTCGAGGTGATCCGCGGACTGTGGGGGAGCGTGTGTTACGCGGGACAGTCGTCCGCTGCGGGCGTGTTGGCGGTGCCGTTCGTGCTGCGCCCGGCCGCCGATCGCTCGGCGCATCACCGGTCGGAGATGTTGTGGTTGGCGGGTCGGATCGCCCGCGGTCGGGACAACCGCGGTTTCGGGCGCGAGGACCTGCTCATGGCCGGCTACCCGCAGGACGAGTGGGCGTTCGACGCCGCCGGGTACCTGCAGAACTGGACGATCGACGCGGCGCGCGCCGCGATCACCGCCGACGCGCGGATCGTCGTTGCATGCCCGTCTGCGCCATGACCAGTTTCGCGGCGGGATCCGTGGTGTACGGCGCGTACTACCTGTCGACGGCGTCGGTCACACGCTGCCAGTGGTCGAGGTCTGCGATCCGTGCCTCCAGAGCGGGGCGTATGCCTGCGGCGCTTGAGGTGCCGAGTGCCAGACGCAGTGGAGGATTGGGGCTGTCGACCGCGGTCCGGATGCCTGTGGCGATCCGCGCCGCGGCGGAGAACGCGGACGCGGGCAGCTCTCCGATGCCCTTCTGCACCACGCGGACCGTCTGGTCGTAGTCGTCCAGGCCGGCCGCGACATCGAGGTTGGCAAGGAAGGGGGTCGCGGTCATCCCGGGCTGGATGATCGTGACCCTGATGCCGAGCGGTGCGACCTCGGCGACGAGCGCGTCCGTCAGCCCCTCGACCGCGTACTTGGTGGCGGCCAGCAGACCCACGCCGGGATGGGCGGACTGCCCGTAGACCGACGAGCCCTGGAGGATGTGCCCGGACCGCTGGGCGCGGAGCACCGGCAGCGTAGCGCGGAGCACATTGAGCACTCCGAAGACGTTGGTGTCGAACACGGCGCGGGCCTGCGCGTCGGAGGCCTCTTCAACGGCTCCGAACAGTCCGTATCCGGCGTTGTTGGCGACGACGTCGATACGGCCGAACCGTGCGAGCGTGCGTTCCACTGCGTCCCGGACGGCTCGCTCGTCACGTACGTCCGACTGGACGGGGAGCAGGCGCTCACCGTGCGCCGGTACGAGTTCGTCCAGGGAGGAGGTGTCGCGGGCAAGGGCGGCGACGGTGTCGCCGTTCTCCAGCGCTTGGAGCGTCAGTTCGCGGCCGATGCCGGAAGTTGCGCCGGTGATCAGCCATGTGCGGGAGTGGGCCTGGTGGTTGGATGTCCCAGTCATGTTGCGACCGTAAGGCGATAGATCGCAACGAGTCAAGCGAAGTCGCGCGAAGAGGTTGCTCACTAGTCGGATTAGCGCCGCTCACGCTGAGGTAGTGTGGGGGGATGACCACTTCGGCAGCCGGATCCCCCGAACACAGCCCGCGCACCGTCACGCCGGCGGTGGAGACCGTTCTCGCATTCGTGAACACCCGCTCGGACGGGGCCGGTCGGCGGGAGTTGTTCGCGGACGGGGACTCGTTCGCGGCATGGCTGGCGCAGTACGAGGAGTTCGGTGGCGCAACCGTGGCGACCGACGCCGACGCCGCGGTCGCGCGCGAGCTTCGCGATGCCCTGGTGACCGTGCTGCTTGCGCACTCGGGCGACGAGGAGAGCCTGGGTGAGCCGCTGGTGCGTGCCGAGCGGCACCTGCAACGCGTGGGTTCGCTCTACCCGCTGGCCACGGTGGTCACGGCCGGCGGTGTCGAGCTGGCCTCGCCGCAGGCGGGGGTGCCGCGCGTGTTCGGAACCGTACTGGCGGCGGTGACGACGTTCGCGCAGAGCAGTGACTGGGGGCGCATCAAGGCATGCCGGAATCCCCCCTGCCATTTCGGTTTCCTCGACCGCACCCGCAATGGGAGAGGGCTGTACTGCACTCCCGGCTGCGGCTCCCAGGTGTCCATGCGCAAACACCGCCGACGCCTTGGCAGCGGTGCGCTGTCCGAGGCGTGAGACCGCCTGGGCCGACTCCGTTCGACAGGAGCCGGAGAGCGACGCGATCGCGTATGGCAAGGCGAGGGCCGGGATCGGGGACGAAGTCCTCTCGCGCGACGCGCTCGAACACCGGCCGCCACCCGGCCGGGAGAATGTCCTTGTCGACCAGGAGCGCCGCGAGGGAATCGGGCCTGATTACGGTCACGTTCGTGGGTGTCCGGTTGGAGAGTTCGGCGCGCAGCCGCCGGCCGACGTCGGGCAGTGCGAGGGCGAACGCCTTGGCCTCGGCGACGCGGTGGTGGAACGTGATGACGGTGCGCACGATGTTCTCGTGCGCGGTCTTCAACAGCGCGGTCTGCAACGCCGCGAGGCGTTTCCCGTGCCAGGCCTCGGCCGGCTTCGGCGCGTCGGGGCTCTCCTCGTCGAGGGCTTGGCGCGCGTCGCGTACGAACGTGCCGGTTTCCCGTGTTTCGGCGCGCGGACCTGCGTTGTGCCGTTCGGCGTCATGGTCGGGGTGCGTGCCTGGGGTCGACGATGCGGTGTCCGTCGATGAGCAGAGGGGCGCGCCGTAGGCGGAGGCGGTCGACGGCGGAGACGGTGTCGGGTGGAACGAACCGCTGTCGGCCGTGGCGCTGCACCCTGTCGAGGTCGACGGCGAGGGAATCGAGTGCGTCGGGCTCGGCGTTGGGGACGGGACGATCGAACGCTTCAAGGAGCAGGTGGCGTCGGCGACCAGGGGGCGGTGAGCGGGGACGGACGAGGGGAGGCCTCAGGGTGCCGGTAGCGTGGCGGCATGGAGCGCGGCCCGCTGGACGAATGGCAAGCGATGCGTCGCGTTGTCGATGGTGTTCGGCGCGACGGCGCGTTTGAAGCGCGGACCTCCACGAAGGCCCTCGTGGCCATTGCCGGCTGCACGGTGCCGTTGCTCGCGGCGATGGCGGGGTCGTTCGCGAGTCCGAATCCGGACATGCCGAAGGTGCTCGTCCCGGTTGTGGCGGTGCTGCTGGTGCCCGTGGTCGCATGGATTGGCCTGCTGGTTGTGCCGCGCGTGCGGCTGCGGGTCGACGCGGACGGCATCGCGGTCCGCGGGCGGCGCGTCGTGGCGTGGGAGGAGGTGACCGAGTTCCGGACCGGGATCGCCGCGGGGCGGGCACCGCAAAGCTACGTGCTGGTCGAGCGCGCCGGCGCCGCCGGCCCGCTGCCGCCGGTGAAGCTGCCGATTCTGCTCGACGTCGACACGGCGATTCTGCGCGCCGCACTCAACACCCTCCTCGTCGAGCGGCGCGAAGGAACACGGCCCGGCCCCGGGCCCGTTTGGCCGCGCCCGAGCCGGCCCTGATGCCGTCCACGGCCCTACCCGGGGTGGTTGCGCCGGGCCGCGATCTCCGGCTCGGGGGGCGCCGGCTCGGCAGCCCGGTCGGGAGCCGACACCGGTTGCGGGACGTAGGCGGGCAGTTCGATACGCGCGATTCGCGGGCGGCGCGTTCGTCCTGGGCGCCCATCATCTCGACGGTCGCGTCGTGGCGGACGGTGCGCAGGTCAGGTCGGGCCAGATACGGGCGAGGAGGTCGGGGTCGCGAAATTCGGGGATGAGCGTCGGCGTGGACCCGCGCCTCGGGTCGCTCGTACCGGTCGCGGCCGTGTCCTGGTGGGCCGCCGGCACCCGAGGGCGCGACCCGTCCCGGCGCGGCGGGGATCGTCCAGGCGGGCACGGGGCGCCCCACCCCGACCGTGCCGAGCCGGCCGGGCCTGGTGCGGTCGGTCGCACGGGGGCGGGGTGCCGGTGGTTCAGCCGAGCAGCCGTGCCGCGCGGGCGGCGACGAGCCATACGGGGAACTCGCCGAGCAGGCGGTCGTACAGGTCGTCGTCGGTGACCGAGTCGATGTCGTCCAGGGCGAAGAAATTGCAGTTGTCGACGACGCGGCCGGGAAGGGTGTCGAGGCGTTCGAGGATGCCGTACTCGCTGCTCCCCAGTCCGAGGAACTGCCAGAACACGGGGTGTTCGGCCGCGGAGGTGAGTATGCGGGCCATCTCCTCGTCGGCCCACACGTCGCCGTCGGTCACGAACAGGACGAGGGTGGGCAGTCCGTCGGCGCAGCGGTGGTAGGCCGACATCAACTCGCGCATCACCACGGGTTCGTCGTTGCCCACGCCGACGGACTCCGGCCGCTTGCGGAACTGCCGTATCCAGCGTTTGAGTTCGGGGACGCGCAGCGGGTCCCGTAGCCGCTGGTGGTGGTCGGCGTACAACCACACGTCCATGGCACCGTCGTCGTCGAGGCGGGCCGCGACCGGCGCCAGGCGCTCCAGCATGCGCGCGACGGTGCCGTTTCCGTACACGTCGTACATGGACCCGGAGGCGTCCAGGACGAGCACCACGTGTGCTCGGACGCCGCGGAGTCCCTTCTTCTCCAGACACACGGCCACCTGCTCCTTGCGCAGGTCGACCCGCCGAGCGAGATCGGCGGGCAGGGCCGAGGTGTCACCGGCGGTATCCGCGACCGCCGCGACGGGCGCCGGCGCGGGAGCCGGTGCGGGCACGCCCGCGATCGGCACCGCGGCGCCGGCGGCCGTGTGGGCGGCTTCCGACTCCGCCGATTCGCCGGCGACGTCCACCCCGTAGTCGGTGGCCAGGCCCGCCAGACCGGAGGCGTACCCCTGCCCGACGGACCGTAGCTTCCAGCCGCCTTGGCGGCGATAGAACTCGACCACGACCAGCAGCGTCTCCGTGCCGCCGCCGGGGCTCGGGCACCGCGCCGCGAACGCGCCCGCGCCGGGTGGCTTTTGCTCGTCGGCCGACGCGACGTACGTGACCAGGTCGCCGACGTCGCCGAATCGCCCGCCGTCGATCGACGCCGCCACCAGCACGCGTTCGACGTCGGAGGGCAGGTCGCCGAGCGCAATCCGCACGCCCGCCCCTTCGCCTTCATCCCCCGCCGCGCCGATGCAGCGCACCGCGCCACCGGCGCCCGACGGCTGGTTGTAGAAGACGAAGTCGGCGTCCGAGCGCACTCGTCCGTCGGTACCCAGCAGCAGCGCGCACGGATCCAGAGCGGGCGTGCCGGGCCCGGGCGTCCACGCCAGGGTGACGTCCATGACGCCGGTGGGCACGGTCGTGTTGGCGCCCGGGGGCAAGGGCTGGGGCGGGATGGGTATTTGATGCATCGGCTCATTGTGGCCGCCTCACCGTGGGTGGCCGGCACCGGCGTCCCCGGAACTCGATGGTGGATGACACGGGCCGGTAGGAGCAGACAAGAGTGCCGCCACAGGTCGTGGGCTGCCCAATAGCGCCGGCATGCGTGGGGCAGGGGGGCCGTGTTCCGGCGTCTCGACCGGGGTGTGGATCGGGAAGGTCGGGGCAGGCGTGGGACGTCATCGTCGATCCGGAGGAGTACGCATGAGCGCCGCGAACAAGGCCGACAACATGGCCGACAAGGTCAAGGGCAAGGCCAAGGAGACCGCCGGACGCGCGGTCGGCAACGAGCGGCTCGAAGCCGAAGGCCGTGCGGACCAGGTCAAGGGCGACCTCAAGCAGGCAGGCGAACACGTCAAGGACGCCCTCAAGGACTGACGACGCACCCGAGCGACCCGGGGCCGGCGCCGAGACCCATCGGCACCGGCCCCACGCACGTGCGGGCCGGCGGCGGGGGAGCGGGGCCGCCGACCGCCGCCTGCGGGACGGCTACCCGGTCCTGCGCAGCAGGAGAAGGGCGATGTCGTCGCGTTCGTCTCCTTCGAGGGCGGACAGGAGATGGTCGGCGAGGGCGTTCAGGTCGGTGCGGAAGGACTCGTCCCGGAGTGTCTCGGTACGCAGGCGTGCCATGCCCGCGTCCAAGTCGCTGGTGCGTTCCTCGATGAGGCCGTCGGTGTACAGGAGGACGGTCGCCTTTGCGGGCAGTTCGTGGCGTACGGTCTCGGGCCTGGGCACTTCCAGTCCGAGCAGTGCGCCGGCGACCGTGAGGTAGTGCGCATCACCGTCCGTGGTCACGATCAGCGGGGGCAGGTGACCGGCGTTGGCGATGTCGATCGTTCCGGTGCGGGGGTCGAGCATCAGCACGCACACCGTCGCGGTCTCGTACGGGTGAAAGCGCATCAACATCGCGTTGAGGCGTTCGAGGATCGTGTGCGGTTCGTGGCCCTCGCTCGCGTAGGCCCGTAGTCCGTGGCGTAGTTCGCCCATGATGGTCGCCGCGTGCAGGGAGTGTCCGGCGACGTCGCCGATGGTGACGAGCAGGCGGTCGCCGATCGGGACGGCCTCGTAGAAGTCGCCGCCGATCTCGGTCTCGTCGGACGCGGGACGGTAGCGCACCACGATGTCCACCGAGTCGGACGAGGGCAACCGGGACGGCAGGAAGGTGCGTTGGAGCGACAGCGCGAGCGCGTGCTCCTGGGCGTGGGAGCGGAACGCCTCGACGGCGAGGGCCCCGGTGCGCGCGAGTTCGCGCAGCGCCCGCTCCTCCTCCGGATCGCGGGTGGCGATCGCGGGAACGGCGAGGGCGGTGGGCGGGCGGCTGGCCTTGGTCCGGCAGATCGCCAGACGGACGTTGCCGTCGGCGAGACTGTCCGGGAGCGTCCGCAGCCAGTTCTCGGCACTGATCACGACGGATGTCGAGCCTGTGCTCTCGTGGAGATTCGTGAGACGCGAGAGGGCGTCGAACAGTGTCGGCGGAACGTGCCCCTGTCGGGGATCGAGGCCGAATTCGCTGATCACGGTGCGGCGGGCGACGCCGCCCTCGCCTTGGACATAGGAGGCGGCCGGCCCTCGACTGATCAGGGAGGCTCCCGTCGCGATGGCGTCGCCGAGTTCCTCGAGGGTGGAGGCGGCGTTCACGAGCATGGTCGCGCGAGCGAGTTCGGACAACACCGCCGCGGTGTGCTCGGCACGACGGCGCGCACGCGAGTAGCGCAGCGCGGACTCGAGGGTGGCCAGCAGTACGTCGGGATCGATGGGGTCGACGAGGTAGGCGTCCGCTCCCCGGTACAGGCCCTGGGCACGCTCGCCCACCGTGATGGCGGAAGCGGAGACGTGGACCACCGGCACGGAGGCGGTACGGGCGTCGGACTTCAGCCGTTCGCACACCTCGAAGCCGCTGGCGTCCGGCAGGCGTACGTCGACGATGGCCGCGTCCAGCGCGTCGCCCTCGTCGGCGGCGGCGAAGGCCAGGGCCAGTGCCTCGGCGCCGGTCGCGGCCTCGACGACGCGGTGCCCGGCCCGCCGGAGCCAACTGCTCAGGATGTAGCGCTTGGTCTCGGTATCGTCGACGACCAAAACGGTGGCGGCGGCCTGGGGCGCGACACGGTGATCCACGGCCGTCGCGGGGGGTCGCATCACGTGCTGCCTCCGTCGGCGTGGTTGGTTCGCGACACGTCGAGGGCGTGGGCGATGTCGTCGGTGGTCAGTCCGGTTTTGGGGAGGCTGTACACCGCCGCGACGCGTTCGTGCAGCATCGATCGATCGAGCGAGGTCACCACCACGACCGGTACGCCCGAGAGTGTGGGGTGCGCCGCGAGCCGCCGCATGACCTCGAATCCGTCGGGCTCGGGCATGTGGAGGTCGAGGAAGATCACGTCGGGCGGATCCTCGGCGGCAAGGGCGAGGCCGAGGGTTCCGTCGCCCGCCTCGACCAGCCGGGTGACGAGCGGCCGAGCAAGCGCGCGAAATACCTCCCGGAAGGCGGGATCGTCGTCGATCACGAGTGCGTGGCCGACCTGCGGCGTGTGCTCCCCCGAGGGCGCGGAGGCCGCGGTGGGCAGGGGGAGCCGAACGGTGGCGGTGGTTCCGACGCCCGGGGTGCTCTCCAGGGTGAGCGTGCCTCCGAGCAGGCGGGTGAGGCTGCGGGCGTAGGGCAACCCGAGGCCGGTGCCGGCCGACCGCGCCTGCAAGGGGCCGGGGATCTGGTAGAACTCCTCGAAGACCTGCGCGAGATGGTCGGCCGTGATGCCGACGCCGGTGTCGCGGACGGTCAGCACCAACTGCCCGGCGAGCGGGTCGCGGCCCGCGACGAGCACGACCTCGCCGCGTTCGGTGAACTTCAGTGCGTTGGACAACAGATTGCGCAGGACCCGGGTGAGGACGACCTCGTCGCTGACCACCGTGGGCGGATGATCGCCGACGTCCAGGCGGAACGTGACGTCGGGGGCCGCGACCGGGTGCATCACGCCGTGTATGTGGGTGAGCAGTTCGACGAGATCGACCGGCGTCAGGTGCGCCTCCATGCGTCCCGACTCGGCCTTGGCGATGTCGAGGAGTTCGTTCACCAGGGTCGAGAGCGTGGCGCCCGACGACTCGATCAGAGTCGTCTGGCGGCGCTGCTCCTCGGTGAGCGGGTCGGCGGCGGGATCCAGGAGCAGCCGGGCGAGGCCGATGACGGAGTTGACCGGCGTGCGCAGTTCGTGGCTGACATTGGCCCAGAACCGGGTGCGGGTCTCGGCGATCACGTGCAACTGCCGGGTCTTCTCCTCCAGTTCGGCGTAGAGCGCGACCACGCCGGTGTTGGTGTCCGCGAGTTCCTGGGACAGTTCCGCGTACAACGCCAGGACACCCTGATTGGTTTCCTGGAGTTCGTCATTGAGCCGCAGCAGGTCGTCCTGGCGGGCCTGGAGGTCGTCGAGCGCGTTGAGCAGTTCCTGGTTCTGGGAGCGGAGTTCCTCCAGTGCGCTGCGCGGACTCGAGGCGGCCACGGCCGCTCTGGCCGGTTCCACGTCGCCGGGCCGGAAATCCACCAGCCGTTTGCGGACCACGATGCGGTCATCGAGCCGCTCGACGTCTTCCACCAGGCGTTCCGCGGCGCCGACCGTGGGCGGCATGACGCCCACGCCCTTCGGACCCGGTGTCTCCCAGGCGATCTCCACCACGAGAGAGGGTCCGACACCGTCGAGTTCGACGCCGAACTCGACGACGGCCGGGCCGACGACGTCGATGATTTCGCGACCGATCTCGCTCAAAGCGGTGGCCACCCGCACGCGGTCCTGGCGGCCGAGACCGACGGCCTCGGCGACATTGCGCGCGAGTTGCCGCACGACGAAGACATCATGGGCGTCGCGCAGCGGACACCTGGTCAGGGGCGTGATCGTGGCCCGCCATCGTGTGTGTCGGTCGTCCACGATCAACCGGTCTTTCGGGGCGCCCTGACCGCCACGACACACGCGTCGTCGGAGCGAGTGCCCGCGTCGCGCAGCAGCGTCGCCGCGACCACGAGCGGTGTGTGTGACGTCAGACCGGGAGCGTCGGCGGCGCGTCCGCGTTCGGTCAGTCCGTCGGAGTGCAGCACGACCATCGCTCCGGCAGGCAGGTCGTACTCGAATACGCGCCGGGTGCGCGCGTGCTGGCCGGCGATGCCGGGCAGGGAGACCATGCCCCGGCGGGGCCCGTCGCTCAGGATCGTGCCGGAGACGTTACCGATGCCGCAAAAGCGTACGACGCCGCCGGCCGCGTCGAGTTGTGCGACGGAGAGCGCGCCGCCGCGGGTGCCGCTCATCGCCCGATGCAGGTGATCGGCGTAGGCGTCGGGCCGTCCCGGGGGAGCGGCCTCGAAAGCCTGCACGGCGACGTCGGAGGCGCGTGCGGCCATCGGGCCGTGCCCCAGACCGTCGCACAACATGACGGTGGTCGTCCCCTCGTCGACACGCACGGCGTACGCGTCGCCACACACCGTCTCGCCGCTGATCGGCCGCGTCAGTCCGGCCACCTCGTCCCAGGCCGCGTCACTCGCCGCCCGGCTCCGAAAGCGCAGGGCCAGCGTGACTCCACGACCGGGGAGCGAGAACAGGTCGGCGTCGTCCGCCAGGCGCAGGATGCCGCCCAGGCCGATACCGAGGGTGCCGCGGCTCGAGTTGCCGTCCGTGCTCGCCCACGCGATGTCGGAGATCCCGGGGCCGCTGTCGACGGCCACCACCTCGATCGCGACGCGCGCGCCCGAATACACCGACCGCAGCAGGATGGTGCCGTCGTCCGCATGCCGGTGCAGGTTCGTGGCGGCCTCCAAGACCACGATTCCGATTTCCTCGGAACGCACGGCGTCGAAGCCCAGGCGGTGCGCGAGCGCGGTCGCGGCGCGCCGCGCCGCGGCCGGCATGCTCGGATCGCCGTGGCGAAACCAGGACACGTCCGTCGCTCGTGCGGGCCTTGGCGACGTGCTTTTCTCGCGGTCCGCAGGTCCGTTCGTACCGGTGGTCATCGCGACCACTTCACGATCTCCACGCGCGTGCCGTCCCCGACCTCGGTGTCGATGTGAAAGTCGTCGACGAGTCGACGTGCTCCGCTCAGTCCCAGACCCATGCCGTCGCCACTGGTCCAGCCGTCCGTCAGGGCCTGGTCGAGGTCCGGGATACCCGGGCCCTCGTCGACGAACCGCACCCGCACCCCGCGCCGCCGACCCTTGTCCACGACCCACAGGTAGGCCGTGCCTCCGCCGCCGTGGATGAGCGTGTTGCGGGCGAGTTCGCTGGCCGCCGTGACCAGTTTGGTCTGGTCGACCAGGGACAGGCCGATGCGCTGCGCCGACTCCCGCACCGCCTGACGGGTGCGCACCACGTCGTCATTGCCGCGGATCGGTTGGATCTGGGCCTCGGTATCCCCGTCCGTGGGGCCGGCGCTCGGCGTGGTCATCCGCCGGACACGTCGATCGAGGCGTCGCCGAACAGGTTCGCCCGCCGGCGTGCCAGCAATGCCAGACCCTTCTCCAGGTCGAGCGCCGTGTGCACCCCACCCATCGACAGCCCCAGTTCCACCAGCGTGATCGCCACCGCGGGCCGCATGCCCACCACCACGGTCTCCGCGTCGAGCATGCGCGAGACGGCCGCGATCGTGGCGAACATACGGCCGATGAAGGAATCGACGATCTCGACGGCGGAGATGTCGATGGCGACGCCGTGCGCACCCGTCCGCACGATGCGTTCGGACAGGTCCTCCTGCAACGCGAGCACGCTCTCGTCCTGGAGGTCGACCTGGATCGACACCAACAGGACGTCACCGATCTTCAGGATCGGCACACGTTCCATCACGACCTCCGGGCAGGCGAGGAGCGAGGCGCCTCCACCCCGCTGCGGCGCAGTGCGTGGGACAGCGCGTCGGCGAGCGAGGCCTTCGTGGCGATGTCCCCGAACTCGATGCCCAGTGCGACGATGGTCTGCGCGATCTGCGGGCTGATTCCGGAGATGGTGCACTCGGCGCCCATCAGGCGCGCGGCCACGACGGTCTTCAACAGATGCTGGGCGACCTGGGTGTCGACGGCCGGGACACCGGTGATGTCGATGATCGCCTGTTCCGAGCCCGTGTCCACCAGGGCTTGGAGCAGCTTCTCCATTACCACCTGGGTGCGCGCCGAATCGAGAGTGCCCACCAAGGGCACCGCCACGACTCCGTCCCACAGCTTCACCACCGGGGTGGACAACTCCAGCAATTGTTCCGTCTGGTCGGAGATGACCTCCTCGCGTGCCCTGGAGTAGGTCTCGAACGTGAACAGGCCGAACGCGTCCAGCAGTCGCGCGAGCCTTTCCGCGGTCTGGTAGTTCGCCAGCGACGGCTGCTCGCTCGCGACGAGGTCGAAGACCACTTCCTTCAGCCCGAACACACCGATGGCGGTCTCGGACGGCGTGAAGCCCTGCCGGGCCCGATTGCGGGACAATTCCGACAATAGGGCTCGCAACTCGCCGAACGACTCGCTCCCGGAGCCCTCCAACTCGTCGTCCCGGGTCCCAGCCTCGAGTCCGGCGAGCAGCGCCGAGAACAGGTCGCGCAACTCGCCGGTGACCTCGGCGCCGGACACACGTCCGCGCAGGCTCCCGGCCACTTTCGCCGACCAGCGCTCCGTCAGCGCGGTCTGGTTCGACTTCAACAGGTCCAAAACCCTGAGGCGAACCCCGATGCCGCCCTGTTCAGCCACCAACGCGCTCCCCTTAAGCATCCATTGTCATACGACAATGAAGCTTAGGTCATGGGATGAGCCGCCCCGAAGGTACCCGGGACCAACCGCCGCCCAGGCCCGCCCACCGGCCGGTGCGCATGCGGTGGGAGCGAGTCGTCGAGGATCACCGCCGCGGCTTCCGGGGTGTCGTGGTGGCCGGAGCGCGGCGGGGCGGCAGCGGCAGGAAGCCGCTGGTGCGGTCGGCATACTCGATCCAACCGGGTCGCTCAGCGGCCAGTTGCCGCTCGAGCATCGGCTTCCCGCTGCCGAAAGCGAGCAGATAGGTCATCAACAGCGGACTGAGGACGAAAGCCCAACCGACGGCCGTGTCGGCGACGAGCAGGAACAGACCCCACCACACACATGCGTCGCCGAAATAATTCGGGTGGCGCGTATAGCGCCACAGGCCGCGGTCCATGATGCGATCCCGGTTGGCAGGGTCGGACTTGAATCGCGCGAGCTGCCGGTCCCCCACCCCCTCGAAGAACAGGCCGACCGCCCACAGGGCCACACCCGCCCAGGCGAGCGCGCCGGGCGCGGACGGAACGTACTGCGCCGCCTGGATGGGCAGCGAAACGAACCACACGATGGCGGCCTGGAGCAGGTAGACCATCCGCAGCGCGTACCGGGTACGGGCCGGGCCCTCGGGTGCCCGCGAGAGCATGCGGGCGTAGCGGCGGTCCTCCGGTGCGCCCCTGGCCCGCCACCCGATGTGCGCGGACAATCGAGTCCCCCACAGCACGACCAACACGGTGGCCAGTCCTCGACGCGTCGGGTCCCCGTGCCCGGCGGACAGGACGTACCCGGTGGCCGCCACGGCGATGAACGCCAATCCCCAGGCGACATCCACGCCGCGGTGTCGCCCGGTGCGCGCACCGACGATGAACGCGGCGAGGAATACGCCGAGGGTGACCGCGGCGGTGACGGCGAGGTTGGCGGAGAAGGCGGCCTCGTTCACGGTGGCTCCTCATATCGACGGGTGGCGAGAACTCGATGCCCGGACGGCGTGGACGATGCGCCCGGTCGAGGCGTCGGTGCATCGCCGAGCACTGTCGCCGGGTTCATGGCGTCGATTCCTCGCGGGTCAGTACGAGTTGGTGGACGTCCAGGTAGCCGCTGCGGAATCCGGCCTCCGAGTAGGCGAGGTACAGCTCCCAGGTGCGGCGGAAGACCTCGTCGAAGCCGAGGGCGGCGACGTCGCGCGCGTGTGCGGCGAAGCGCTCGCGCCACAACCGCAGGGTCTCGGCGTAGTGCGGGCCGTACGCCTGAGCGCTCACCACCCGCAGCCGGGTGTGGTGGGCGGCGCTCTCGACGATCGCCCGCCCGGACGGGATGAGGCCCCCCGGGAAGATGTACTTGAGGATCCACGTCTGGGTATCCGCGGTGGCGAGCATCCGCTGATGCGGCATGGTGATCGCCTGGAGGGCAACCCGGCCGCCGGGTGCCAGTCGACGGTCGAGGGCGGTGAAGTAGTCGGGCCAGAACGGCCGGCCGACGGCCTCGATCATCTCGACGCTGACCACGGCGTCGTAGGTGCCTTCGGCCTCACGGTAGTCGCAGAGCCGGATCTCGGCCCGGTGTTCCTGTCCGGCGTCGGCGATCCGCCGCCGGGCCAGGGCGAGTTGCTCCTCGGAGAGGGTCAGGCTGACCACCCGGGCGCCGCGGGCCGCGGCGCGCATCGCGAGTTCGCCCCAGCCGGTGCCGATCTCCAGCACCCGGGTGTCGCGGCCGACGCGCGCGAGGTCGAGCAACCGGTCGATCTTGCGGTGTTGCGCGGCCGGCAATCCCGCGAAGCCGGCCATCGGCCTGCCGTCGGGCCCGGTCGGAAAGAGCGCCGAGGAGTAGGTCATCGTCGGGTCGAGGAACAGGGCGAACAGCTCGTTGGAGAGGTCGTAGTGGCGGTGGATGTTGCGTCTGGCGTTCGCGGCGGTGGGCAGGTCCTCGCGCGGCGGCCGTCGAACGTGCAGTCGCCTCAGCCGCTGCGCGAATCCCGGCACGAGGGTCTGCGGGTCGGTGGCGAGCGCGGTGAGGAGGGCCACGAGGTCGGGACTGGCCCAGTCGCCGGCCTGGTAGGCCTCGCCGAAGCCGATCAGGCCGCTCTCGCCGACGCGATGCGCGAACGCGCGCGGACGGAGCAGACGCAGAACCGGTGCGCCGGGCGGGGCCGGGCGCAGGACACGGCCGTCGGGGCCTTCGACGCGCAGGGCGCGGCGGGCGGCGACGCGGTCCAGGAGGCGTTCGACGACGGCCGCGCGCAGCGGAGCGTGCGGCACGCGGGCGACGTCGGGCCAGCGGTCGGGATGGACGACAGGCGTCGGCGAGGCCTGTGTGGTCACGGGACGGGCACCTCTTCGGGGGGCGTGGGGTTCACGGCCGATGGATCGGAGCCGGGTCGGGGATGGACGGTAAGGCCGCGCAGCCACAGACGCACGCCCCGGTAGCGGATGTGCAGGCTCACGGCCCACGTGGCGAAAGGGTGGGTGAGCGCGGCACGCAGCAGGGCGATGGGGCTCGCGGGTCGACCGGTGCCGTGGACGGTGGCGGTGAAGGCCCGAACGCCCGCGTGCTCGAAGTGGACGGCCAGGTCCAAGTGCCCGCCCGGCTCGGGCAGGACCAACCGGTAGTGCCCGTCGACCGGGAAGAACGGTGAGACGGGAAACTCCTTGGCGGTTCGGGCCCGACCCGCGGGATCCGGGCGCAGGAGGTAGCGGTGCCGGCCACCGTGGGTGTTGTGCACCTCGGCGACGGTGCACAGCGGACGGCCCTGGTCGTCGCGGCACCAGTACACGGTCAGCGGGTTGAAGACGTATCCGAGGGACCGCGCCTGGGTGAGCATCAGCACCCGGCCGGTGCCGAGCCGCACGCCTCGCGCGGCCAGGTAGCGCGCCAGGTCCTGACGGATCGTCAGTTCCGGGTGGGCGGCGTCCTGGATGTGGTCGCTCGGCCGAAATCGCGCCAGGGGCCGCAGCGGTCGGGGCACGGCCGGAGGTCGGTCCGGGTCGATCAGCCACAGGTATCCGCGGTGGTGGAAGGCGTATCGGTGGGGTGTGGTGCGCACGTGGGTGATGCGGGTGTCGTAGAGGACGGCGCCCCATGGGCCGGGCGGGATGTTCACGGTGCGCTCACTCCCAGCAGGGATCCGGCCGCCTCGACGCCGGAGCGGCAGCCGTCCTCGTGGAATCCCCAGCCGTGGTAGGAGCCGGCGAACGCGGTACGCCCGCCGGCCAGTTCGGGCAGGCGGCGCTGGGCGGCGACGGTGCGTGCGGTGTAGACGGGATGCTCGTACACGGTGCGAGAGAGCACCAGGTGTTCGGGGATCGGGTGCCGCGGGTCCTCGTTGAGGGTGACCAGGTAGTCTCCGACGCCTTCCAGGCTCAACAGCCGGTTGAGGTGGTAGCTGACCCGCACCCGATCGGAGGGGGCGGTGCAGTGCGGCATGCGGTAGTTCCAGGAGCCGCGGGCCGATCGCGCGCGCGGCAGGACGGTGGAATCGCGGTGCAGCACCGTGGGATTGCGCGAGTAGGTGAAGGCGCCGAGGATCTCGCGCTCGCCCGCGGTGGGGTCCGCGAGGAGCCGTAGAGCCTGGTCGGCGTGGGTGGCGACGACGACGGCGTCGGCCGGGGTGCCGCGTCCGTCGTCGGTGATCACGGTGACGCCGTCACTGTGGCGGCGTACCGCCCGGACCGGGGCGGAGCGATGCACGGTGGTGAGGCGTTCGGCGATCTTGTCGACGTAGGTTCGGGAGCCTCCGACGACCGTGCGCCAGGTCGGTGAGCCGCTCACGCCGAGCATGCCGTGGTTGGCGAGAAAGACGAAGAGGTAGCGCGCGGGGTAGTCGCCGGCCAGATCGGGGGCGCAGGACCACACGGCCGCGACCACCGGGGTGATGAAGTGGTGCGCGAAGTAGGTCGAGAACCGCTCGGACGCGAGGAATTCGCGGAGGGTGGGATCACCTGCCGCAGGGTCGGCGAGCAGGCGGCGGGCCGCCCGGTGGAAGCGTGGTACTTCGGCGAGAAGCCGCAGATATCTGCCACGCAGCACGACATCGGGCCGGCCGAGCAGCCCGAGCAGGCCTCGGGCGCCCGCGTATTCCAGGCCGCACCCGTCGCAGCGCACGGACATGCTCATGTCGCTGTCCCGGGTGCGCACTCCGAGTTCCGCGAACAGTCGCACCAGGTGCGGGTAGGTGCGCTCGTTGTGCACCAGGAAGCCGGTGTCGAGCGCCGATACCCGGCCGTCGGGCTCCACGACCGTCCGGGTGTGCGCGTGGCCGCCCAGGCGCCCGTCGGCCTCGAACAGTTCGACGTCGACGCCCGCCCGGGACAACTCGTACGCGGCGGTGAGGCCGGCCACCCCCGAACCCACCACCGCCACCCGGCCCATGCGTGCGCCACGGCGTGCGGGTGGATGGCCCACGGAGGTGGAGACGGTGTCGAACATCGATGCGATCGCCCCTCGCGTCGGGACCGCGGCGCGGTCGCCTCGGTCTCCTTTACGGGATCTTCGGAGCGGATCGACGCGCGGATTGGTCCGTCGTGGTGACGAATGTCAACCGACGCGGCGACCGTCGACCCCATCGGTCGGGCGCACCACCCACTCGGCGCCGAACCAGGTGGCAGGCACCGATCGTTCCTTGTACCGACCACGACCCGATCCGACGGGAGTCTCCGCCGCGAGCGCTGCGGCCGGACCCCGTGGCCGGTCCGATCGTCCGCATGGCCCGCCGCCGCCGATTGGCGAACCCCAAGGCCGCCCACCCGCCGGCCGCCTCGGCAACCTCACTGGTCAATGCATAGGCTGCGGTCATGACCGACCCACGGATCCCGACGCCCCGCGAAGCCTTCGAACTGCTGTTGGCCGGTAATCAACGCTTTGTCTCGGGCTCTCCCGAGCATCCGAACCAGGACGCGACGCGCCGCGCCGAGACCGCTCCCTCCCAGCAGCCCTTCGCCGTGCTGTTCGGGTGCTCCGACTCCCGACTGGCCGCCGAGATCATCTTCGATCGGGGGCTGGGCGACCTGTTCGTGGTCCGCACCGCAGGGCATGTCGTCGGTGCGGAGGTGCTCGGCTCCGTCGAGTTCGGTGTGAGCGTCCTCGACGCGCCACTGGTCGTCGTCCTGGGCCACGACTCGTGTGGCGCCATCGCCGCGGCCAACTCCGCCCTGGCGGACGGGCAGACGCCGGGCGGCTTCCTGCGCGACGTCGTCGAACGGGTGACCCCGAGCGTGCTCGCGGCCCGCGCCGCCGGACGCGACACAGCCGACGAGATCCTGGCCGAGCACATCGAGCACACCGTCGACCTCCTGCTGGAACGCTCCCACGTCCTGGCCGAGCGATTGGCCGCAGGCCGCGTCGGCGTGGTGGGCCTGTCCTACCGGCTGGCCGACGGCAGCGCCCGCCTCGTCGCCTCCCGCGGACTCGACGAGGCGCGTCCCGGTCCCCCGGTTTCCTGAGCGCTTCGGCGCCGACCGCGCCGCCGCCCGGCAACGAGGGCGATACTTCGAGGAGTTCCGCGTCGGCGCGACGCACCGCCGCGTACGCGCCGACCGAGCCGAACGTGAACACTTCGGCCATCGCCGCGTGACGCGGATGCCGCAGCGCGCCCAGGCCCATCGCGATCAGCGGTTACGGGGTGGGTCGCGGTCCCGCGGCGCGGCGGAGCCGGTTGGCGATCGCCAGTCCCAGTCCCTCCTCCTCCGGCAAGGACGCGATGATGACGTCGCACCCCTGCCGGTCGAGTTGGCGCAGGAACCCGTACAGCCCGCGCGCGTAGGCGGCTGTCGAAGCGGGCACCGCCACCACGGCGTGGGCCTTCACCGGCGTGCCGGTGAGGGATGCCGGCAGGAAGACGCCCACCCGGTGTCCCAGATCCCGGGCGAGTTCCGCTTCGGCGACGATCTTCCCGGGCTCGACGAGGACGACGCGCGCCTGCGGCGCGTAGTGGGACGGATGCCGGCCCGGTACTCGAATGGGGCTGGTCGACGGGACCGAGAGCGGGAACCCCAGCACCGCTTCGAGCTCCTCGCGCGTCACCCCGCCGGGCCGCAGGATGCTCGGGACATCCCCCGTGACGTCGACGATGGTGGATTCGACGCCGACCTCGCAGGGGCCGCCGTCCAGGACGAAGTCGACGGCATCCCCGAACTCGGCACGCACGTCGTTCGCCGCGGTGGGACTGACCCGGCCGAACCGGTTGGCGGACGGAGCCGTCACACCCCCGCCGAAGGCCGCCAGCAGCGCGAGCGCCACGGGATGGTCGGGCACGCGCACGGCGACCGTCTCCAGGCCACCGGTCGCTTCGAGGGGCACCCGGCTGCCGCGCCGCAGAACCAGCGTGAGCGGCCCCGGCCAGAAGTGTTCCGCCAGCAGGCGCGCCGTCGCGGGCACGTCCTGCACCCAGTCGTCCAGGTGTTCCGCCCCGCCGATGTGGACGATGAGAGGATGGGAGGGCGGACGCCCCTTGACCTGGAAGATGCGCGCGACGGCGGCGGGATCCTCGGCGTCGGCGCCCAGTCCGTAGACGGTTTCGGTGGGCAGGGCCACCAGGCCGCCGGCGCGCAGCACGGCCGCCGCCTTCTCGATGTCATCGGTGCTTGCCGTCACCCTCGTCATCCAATCACGGTTTCGCGATCGCAACGAAGCGGGCCGCTGCCGGATCCCGTCGTGTGCGCGGCGGAACACTCGTCCGGTGTCTCGTCCCTCGGGTCCAACGGCTCGGATGTTCCGGGGAGTTGGGTGCGCGAGTGGTTCACCCGAACGTGGCGCGCATCGGGAGAGGGGTCATGCGAAGGGGGCCCAGAGCGCGCCCGGCGGGGGCGGTGCAGGCGCCGGCGACAGCGGCTCGGTCGGCGAGTGCGACACCGACGCGGCCCCCGGCCTGGCCGCACTCCTGTGATCACCACCGCGATGGATCGCGCTCCCGCTCAGGCGGCGGTTCGCAGATGCTCGTGCGCCCACTCTTCGAAGCCGGTCGGCTCGATGCCCAGCGCACGAGCGAACCGCGGCCGGGCCGGCTGGCCGACCACCTGTATGAACTCGTGCGTGGCACCCATGTCTCCCATGCCCGCCGCACGTGCCTGTTCCTCGGTCATGTCCGGGGCGCTCAGCGGGACTCCGACGGCGCGGGAGAGGATCTCGGCGATTTCGGCCATGGTCAGGTAGTCGCCGGCGAGCTCCAGTTCCACTCGATGAAACTCGGCGGGGGCGGACATGGCAGCCGCCGCTGCTCGGCCCACATCCTTGGCTGCCACGAGTGCCAGGTGCGTGCTCGGTTTGACGATGGTGACCAGTCCTCCCTCGAGGCCGCGGGGGAAGTAGAACCGCATGGACGGCTCGAAGTTCTCCATGAAGAACGACGGTTTGAGCAACGTCCAATACGGAAAGTCGAGTTCGCGCAGCCGGTCCTGGATCGCGGCCTTCGTGCCGAGCGGGGCTTCCAGCGCCGCCCACCGTCCTTCGGCCCAGCCCGGGGCCTCGACGTGCTGTCCCACGCCGCTGGTGGAGGACTGGACGAACTGCTCCACACCGGCGGCCCGCGCAGTCGTCATGAGGTTGTCCGCCTGGCGGACCTCGCCGGCGAAGTCGAACCCCTGCTCGGTGTATGCGGGCATCTGCACGGAGAAGACGGCCCGCACGCCGTCCACGGCCGCCTCAAGGGTCGCCGGTTCGGTGAGATCGCCCACGAACAGGTGTGCGCCGAGTTCTTCGACGGCTCGTGCTCGCGGCGTACTCGGGTCGCGCACCAGGGCGCGCACCGGTGTTCCTTGCGCGAGCAGGACGCGGGCGGTGGCACCGCCTTGACGGCCGGTGGCTCCGGTGACGAGAACCGGTATCGCGGCATCGATCATGTGCACGTCTTCTCCTCGGCGGCCACGCGGCATAAACGGCGGGGCCCGCCGTTTCGTGTTCGCTACGATACGGCGGGGCCCGCCGTTTATCAATGTTGGGGAGATCATGACCGGCCAGCGTTCGGACGCCCGCCGCAACCACACGCACATCCTGGCCGTGGCCGAGGCCGAGGTGGCGGCCCAGGGGGCCCAGGCATCCCTGGAACGGATCGCCCGTATCGCGGGAGTCGGATCAGCCACCGTGCGGCGCCACTTCCCCACCCGCAAGGCCCTACTCGAAGCCGTCTTCAAACAGCGCGTCCACGACCTGTGTGATCGCGCTCATACGCTCAGCGGCGAGCAGGACAGCCGCTCCGCGCTGGTGGAATGGCTGCGCGAGCTGCTCGCCTACTCGCTCGCCGCACGCGGTCTGGCAGACGTCCTCTCCTACGAGCCCCTCGGGAAGGAGGCCACCCCGGACTCCTGTGCGCCGGCCATCGGTGCGGCCGGAGCCGTGCTGCTGCGCAAGGCCATCGACGACCGGACCGTCCGGCCGGACATCACCATCGACGATCTGCTCGTACTGATCGTCGGAATCGCCCTGGCCACCGAGAATCACGCCGACCCGGCGACGCAGGCGGACCGCGCCTTCCGGCTGGCCGTCGCAGGCTTCGGCGCCGACGGCACCTGAGGCCGTCGCAGGCCATCCCTCTGCGGATTCGGGGGAGGGGCGGGCGCACCGGCGGACGGCGAAGGGGCGGCGCTTGTGAACGTCGGGCCGGTGGTGGCGATCGCTGGGTGAGCCCCCGATGTGGCACCGTCGTCGGGCGCGGGGAACTCGTCCGGCGCGAGTACTGCCGCCGTGGTGCCGAGCGCGGCCGACACGACGACGGCCAAGGCGGTCGCGGCCCGCCGGCCGTTGCGCCGGCCGCCTCTTCGGCCCTGCGGCGGCAGGTCCGACCCGGCGGCGACACGAGTGGACATCGCGGCGGGGCGGGCCCCGGGGCCGAGGGAGCGACCGCACACTCACAGCGTGCGGTAGGCGGCCCACGGTCCGAGGGCGAGGCCGCTCCCCGCGCGTCGGACCTCCACGGCTCCCGCTCCGCCGAAGTGCGCGGGGATGACCAACTCCCGCTCGTCAGCCGCCCGTTCGAGTACGCGCCGTCGACTGGCCGCAGCCCGTACCGGGTCCAGGCACAGGCAACTGCTGCACGCGGGGGCGAGGATCTGTACCGGGCTGTGCACCAAGTCGCCGACCAGGACCGCCCGTTCACCCCCGGAGTCGACCCGCAGCACGGACGAGCCGGGTGTGTGGCCCGGGGCCGATTCCAGCGTGAGAACCGCGTCGATGCGGTGCGCGCCGTCCCACGACACGACCTGCCCGGCCCGGTGGAGCGGGGCAATGCTGTCCTCGTAGATCAGCCGGTCGTCCACGCGCAGTTCGCCTCCGTACGCGTTGGCCGGGCCGAAGTGGAAGTCGTCGGCGGCGGGCAGCAGGTATTGGGCGTTGGGGAACGTCGGTACCCACTCGCCCGCGGGGCCCGTGGTGTTCCAGCCGACGTGGTCGGCGTGGAGGTGGGTGTTGACCACGATGTCCACGTCCTCGGGGCGGATTCCGGTTCGCCGGGTCAGCCGGTCGGGGAAGTCGCTGCGCCAATGGTGGAACACCGATCCCGGACGCTCGCGTTCGTCGCCCATCCCCGGGTCCACCACGATGGTTCGGCCGCCGCTGCGCAGGATCCACGTCTGCAACGCGACCACCGCCTGGTCGTCGTCCGGGTTCCAGTGATCCGGGGCGAGCCGGTCGCGGTTCTCCTTCCACAATCCCTCCGGCGAGTCGGGGACCAGCGTGCGGGCCGGTACGTACGGCCCCTGCCACTCCACGAGGCGGATGATCTCGACGTCTCCCAGCACGATGCTCGGTGCGTTCTCGATGCTCATGCCGTCGACCCTAGAAAGCAGGGATGGCGCTCTCAATGTCTCGAAAGCTCATTCGGATACGCGTACGTCTCACTCCTTCGACTCATGGATACCCTGACCCCATGGATGTCGTGAGCGACGCGATAGGCGCCGTACGGATCGGGCGCCCATCCTGCACCCGCGTCGGCATCAGCGGAAGCTGGTGCACCCGGCTCGCCCCGTATGACGGCGCGGGTTTCCACGTCGTACTCGAGGGCGGATGCCGCCTGTCGCCCGACGGCCCCGGCCCCTCGCTCCTGCTCGGCACCGGCGACGCGGTACTCCTGCCGCACGGCGCGGGGCACACGATCGCCGACCGCCACACCGAACCGGACGCCGCCGCGCGGGAACGGGCCGTCCCGTTCGAGCAGTGGCAGGCGACACGTCCCCCCGACCATCCGGCATCGGACACCGACGAAGTGCGAATGTTGTGCGGCAAGTACCGGCTCGACCGCGCCCGGATGCATCCGCTCATGGCCGAACTGCCCCAGGTCGTACACCTCCCGCACCAGGTGGGCGGCCATCCCGCGCTCCGGTCCGCCATCGACCTGCTGGGCCGGGAACTGGGCGAACGGCAGCCCGGGGCCTGCGTCGCGGTCCCCAGCCTGCTCGACCTGCTCCTCGTCTACATGATCCGCGCGTGGATGAGTGAGGACACGACGGGAATCTGGCCGACCGTACTGGGCGATCCGGTGACCGCCGCCGCACTCAGGGCCCTGCACTCCGATCCCGCGGCGCCCTGGACCAACGACCGCCTCGCCGCCGAGGTCGGCGTGTCGCGCCCCACTCTGGCAAGGCGATTCGCCGTCCTGGTCGGCCGCCCTCCGATGAACTACCTCACCTGGTGGCGCCTCACCCTCGCCGCAACCCTCCTGCGCGACACCCCCGACTCCCTGGCCACCATCGCCCGCCAGGTCGGCTACGGCACCCCCTACGCGCTCTCCCACGCCTTCAACCGCGAGTTCCACACCACCCCGGGACGCTACCGCGCGGCGCCGTCCCGACCGGAGTGACCACGAGCCGACCACCGGCGCCGCCGAGAGGGCGCCGCCCCGCCGGTGGCGAAACCGCGGGGCGCACATCGCCGACGGATCCGAACGGGACCCGACGACCGTGCCCGTCACCGACGGCCGGGGGCGCATCGAAGGCCGGAGTCGAGCATCGGATCGTCGACAATACGGGTCCCCGGGAGAGTCGCCCCCCCGGCGTCGAAGCGGGAGCATCCCTGCGGATGGGCCATGTCCGAGGCGCTCGCGCGCGATCTTCGACCGGGCCCACCCGCCGCAGACCGGGCCGAGCGTGCGACGAGTGGTGGCCCGCCGGACGAAGGCGCGTGGAGGGACCCGAACGCCGGTCGGCGAACGTACGATCACCGTGTGTCGATCATCTCGCATCTCTACCACGGTGAGTTGGGCGAATGGTGCCAGTCGAGGCTGACCGGCTCGGAAGAGGCAGCAAGGCGCGTGACCGAGCACCTGCGCGAGCACGCGATCATCCGGCCCGAAGGCAAGGTCGAGAGGCATCACTGGAGCCAGGCCGACCGGACCCTGGCTCTGCGGCTCGGCGCACTGATCCAGCCCGCCCCGCCCTATTCCGCGCTGCTGGGCCTGGCCCGGGCGGGGCTGGTCACGCGGTCCTGGGCCGACGCCCAGGCGGCACGGTATCCGACCCACGCCCCGCTCCCGGCACACTTCCGGCGTCGGGCGCTGGACATGCGCCCGACGCCGGACGGCTGGCTCGACCTGCAAACCATGCGGGATGCCGGAGCGACGGTCGGCGACGACTTCTCCTCGAACGAGCGCGACCACCGCCGCTTCTCGCGTCCCGGTCTGCCCGACGAGGCGCCGTTGGCCGAGCTGTTCGAGCGAATACGGGCCTATTTCGCCGCGCACGCTTTACCGGGCCGCTTCGGCGGGCCCGGACCGGAGAAGGGCCTGACCCGGTTGTGCTGGCTCCTCGGGTCGTTCCAGTACGCCTACCGCAACGACAGCGTCGAGCACCCGCTGTTCCGGATCTTTCGCGACGACGCACCGACCGTGACGCAACTGCACCGCACCGCCGACGACGAGGTGATCGCCGACCCGCTGGCCCTGACACAGCGGCTCAATGCCTCCGGCGCGCTGTCGCGGATGCGTCGTCTGGCCGGCGATCCACCGGTCGGCAGACCCTGGGGCATCACCAACCCGGTGATCTTCGAGCACTGGGACGACAACGTCTTCCTGCTCAACGGCCCCAACGGCGCGACATTGCTGGAAGTGGTGTCGCTGGTGAGGGCCGACGACGCGCACACCCGGGGTCGCCGTCGCCTGTGGAAGATGCTGACCGGCGCCTGGCTCGACACCGCCGACACCTTCCGCATCCGCGCCCTGGCCGTGTATTTCGCCCGGCACGGTGTGCTCTTCAGCTGGAACCTCGACTCCTACGCCGGCTTCCTCCTCGAGGGCCGCGACCCTGACAAGGCCCGGAAGGAGTTCGTCGCCCTCGCCGCGCGCCTGCGCGATACGGACCGCGCCCGCCGGACAGCCTGGCGCGAGACCCACGGCGCGTGACGGCCGTCAGCGCGGTCGGCTCAGTCATCCGGCCTGTCCCCGCCCAAGGGGGCGGACGGGGAGCCCGTCCGGATCGACGCCTACGGAGGCGAGAGCGGGAGCAAGGCGCACATCGAGGGCAGGGTGGCCGTTGGCTCCATCGGGGTTTTTGTCGAGTCGTGGGATTCGGCGGATGTCCCCGTCCTTCCGGGTGCGGGAGGATCGCCGTATGGGGCGCCGGAGGGCGGGAGTTCGGTCGGCGCCGCGGGTCCGGACAGAGGGAGATCGTGATGAATCCACCCGATCCGAAGCCCTACTCGATCGATCGTCGAGGGTTGCTCGCCGGCGCCGCCGGTGCGTTGGCCGCGAGCGGACTGGCCGGCGCGCTCGGCCCCGAAGCCGCCGCCGCGCCCACCGATCCGACGCCCGAGGCGCCGGCGGCCCCGGCGCCGCCCGAGACTCCCGCGCCGCCACAGGCAGCCGCACCGCCGGAGGCCACCGCGTTCGGGCCCGTGACGGTGCGGCCGAACGACGCTCGCTACGGCGCGTTGGTACGCGGCAACAACTTCCGGTTCGTGGGTCGTCCGAGCGAGATCCGGGTGCTCGGCTCGACCGAGCAGGTGGTGCGCGCCGTCTCCGACGCGGTACGCACCGGTCGGCGCATCGCGGTTCGCAGCGGCGGCCACTGCTTCGAGGACTTCACCGCGGACCCGGCCGTAAGGATGTTGCTCGACCTGTCACCGATGGACGCGGTCGGATACGACGCCGGACGCGGCGCGTTCGCGGTGCAGCCCGGGGCCACGCTCGGACACGTGTACCGGACCCTGGCCAAGGGCTGGGGTGTGACCATCCCGGCCGGCGGATGCCCCGAGGTGGGCGCCGGTGGCCATTTCGTCGGCGGCGGATACGGGCCGCTGTCGCGCCGCTACGGCTCGGTGGTGGACCATCTGTACGGCGTGGAAGTGGTCGTGGTCGGCCGGGACGGCACCGCGCGGGCGGTGGTCGCGACCCGCGAGGAGGGTGACCCCCATCGCGACCTGTGGTGGGCACACACCGGGGCGGGCGGCGGCAACTTCGGTGTGGTCACCCGGTATTGGCTGCGCTCGCCGGATGCCGTGGGCCACGATCCGTCCCACGTGCTGCCGCCCGCGCCGCGCGACATGTTGGAATACCTGGTCGTGTGGGCATGGAACCACCGGATGACCGCGCACGTGTTCACGTCCCTTCTGCGCAACTTCGGCCGCTGGCACGAGCGTTGGAGCGCACCGGACTCGCCGTACGCCGGCCTGTACGCGATCATGCTGCCCCGACACCGCAAGGCCGCGTCCTTCGAGATGATCGTGCAGATCGACGCGGACATCCCGAACGCGGCCGCGATGGTGGCCGACTTCGTGACGGCGGTCCGCGGCGACACCGACGTGGAACCGATCGTGAACCAGGGACTGACCATGCCCTGGATGCACCTCACCACCTGGCCCGGCCTGGGCGAACCCGGCGACGTGTTCACCCGTCGGTACAAGCTCAAGGCCGGCTATCTGCGCCGCTCCCTCACCGATACCCAACTCGACACCGTCCACCGCTACCTGACCGACGACACCGGCACCGAGCACGGCGGCATGCTGCTCATCGGCTACGGCGGCCGGGTCGGCGCGGTGGCCCCGGACGCCACCGCGATCGCCCAACGCGGCGCGATCATGAAGGCGGTCTACCAGACGCTCTGGCTGAGCGAGGACGACGACGCCGACAATCTGGCCTGGGTCCGCGCCTTCTACCGCGACGTCTACGCCGACACCGGCGGCGCCCCGGTGCCCGGCGAGGTCAGCGACGGCACCTACATCAACTACCCCGACAACGACCTGGCAGATCCGGCCCGGAACACCTCCGGCGTCCCCTGGTACACCCTCTATTACGGGGCCAACTATCCGCGCCTGCAACGCGTCAAGGCCAAGTGGGACCCCCGGGACGTCTTTCGTCACACCCTGTCGATCCGCCCGCCGAGCTGACGGTCGGATTCCGGGCCGGGCTCACCAGGGACGTACCCGGGGCATGCGGCCGCACCTCGTCGACCTCGCGTCGCTTCTGCTCCCGGCGTGAGCTTCGTTGTCGGTGACCCCAGGCATGCTGTTCCCCATGACACTACGGATATCGGGCGAGATCCCCGCCGAACCGTCGAGATCCTGTCTGGACGTGGACGGGAGGAGCTTGTCGTTCCTCGACTTCGGCGGGTCGGGGCGTGTCCTCCTCGCCCTGCACGGCCACTTCGACGAAGGCCGCACGTTCACCCGCCTGGCCGAGGAGTTGACGCCCGACTGGCGGGTGATCGCACTGGATCAGCGAGGGCACGGTTTCTCGGACCGTACGGCCGACTACTCCCGTGCAGGGTACGTCGACGATGCGGTGAGGTTGCTGGACCACCTCGGCGTCGGCCGGGCCGTCGTGCTCGGCCATTCACTGGGCGGGGTCAACGCCTACCAGCTCGCCGCTCGCGAGCCGCACCGCGTCGAGGCCTTGATCATCGAGGACATCGGGGTCGAACTGGATCACGACCTCTCGTTCGCTCTCGCCTGGCCGCGTCGGGCGGCGACTCGATCCGGTCTGATCGAAGGGCTCGGTGACTCGGCTCGCTACCTCACGGGTGCCGTGCGTGAGTTCCCCGACGGGTGGGGCCTGGCGTTCAGCCCGGAGGACATGGTCCGCTCCGGGCGCCAACAGGTCGGCGACTATTGGAGCCAATGGCTGGCCACCGATTGTCCGGCCCTGCTCATCCACGGCACCAAAAGCGACATCCTCGGATCCGTGGAGGCCAAGGCGATGGCGCAACGCCGCCCCGGAACACGGTTGGCCGAGCTCCCGACCGGCCACACCGTACATGCGACCGACCCAGCCGGGTTCATCGACGTCGTCCGCGAATTCTTGGAGTCGCTGTGATCCGGGTCGCCTACGGGCACCCGAAGCATCGGGGCGTGGATCTCAGGCGGATCCGGGCCGGCCCGGGGATCAACGCGGACGGGCCCGCGGAGCCGGGTTCGCGAGGGCTCCTGGTCGTCACCGTCGGCGGGCAGCGGTCCCGGGGCGGGTGTGGTCCGTCACGGTGGGCGGCCTGCGGGGTCTCCCGCGGGGTCGTCGGCCAAGGCGATGGTGGCGGTGATGCGTTTGCCGACGGGTTCGCGGCAGGCGGTGAAGCCCCGGGCGACGGCCAGGACGATCTCGAGTCCGTGTTGGCCGACCCTGCCCGGGTCGGCGGCGCGGGCGATCGGCAGCGTGGGATCGCCGTCCCACACCGTGACGTCGATCGTGCCGTCCGATGCCTCCAGGGTCAGCGTGCACGGGCCGGGGGCGTGTCTGCGGGCGTTGGTCACCAGTTCGCTGACGACGAGTTGCACCACGCCCATGACGCGGTTCGAGACGGGAAGGCCGTGCACGGCCTGCAGGTCGGTCAGGAAGTCGCGGGTCAGAGCGCGGGCGGCGGCAATCTCCTCGCCGCCCTCGAACATCGCGGTGACCATGACGGGGGCCCCGACCGGCACCCGCCGGTCCCCTTCGTCGACGACCCGAACCATGACGGCCCACCCCGCATCCCCCGTCGCGTGCATCCGAAGAGATCATGTATGCCCTCGAATCCTCACTCCATGCCTGCCCGGCCCACGGCGGAATGAAGATGTGATCGGAGCCCGGGGAGCGGGTTCCTCGCGCCCCGAGTCGTCGGCGCCGGCGTCCACTGCGCCGGGGTCGGGCCGCGCGGACGTCCGTCGCCATGCCCGGGCCTGCTCGGCGGTGGGGTCAGGACAGGCCGAGGTGCCTGGCGATCATCATCTGTTGTACCTCGGTGGTGCCTTCGCCGATTTCCAGGATCTTGGCGTCGCGGTAGAAGCGGCCCACGGGGCTGTCGTTCATCACGCCGGAGCCACCGAAGATCTGGGTCGCGTCCCTGGCGTTGTCCATCGCCGCCCTGGAGGAGACCAGCTTGGCCATCGCCGCCTCCTTCGAGAAGGACTCGCCGCGCAGCATCGAGGCCGCAGCCGAGTAGTAGGCCAGGCGTGCGGAGTGGGCGCGCGTCTCCATGTCGGCGATCTTGAACTGGATCGACTGGTACGCGCCGATGCGCTGCCCGAACGCCGTCCGCTCCTGGGCATGGCGCACACACTCGTCCACGCAGCCCTGGGCCATCCCCGCTCCGACGGCCGAGATCGCGATCCTGCTCTCGTCCAGCACCGACATGAACTGCGCGATGCCCAGGCCGCGTTCGCCGAGCAGGTGCTCGGCCGGCACCCGGCAGTCGGCGAAACCGAGTTCGTGGGTGTCCGAGGCGCACCAGCCCACCTTGGAGTACGACGGCGCCACCGTGAAGCCCGGTGTGCCCGACGGCACGACGAGCGCGGAGATCTCCTTGGCGCCGTCGGCGCGGGTACCGGTCACCGCCGTTACCGTGACCAGGCTGGTGATGTCGGTGCCGGAGTTGGTGATGAACGCCTTGCTGCCGTTGATCACCCATTCGTCGCCGTCGAGTTCCGCCTTGGTGCGGGCCGCCGCCGTGTCGGTCCCGCCGCCGGGTTCGGTGAGCCCGAAGCCGGCGATCCGCTCGCCGGTGCACAGGGCGGGGAGCCAGCGTTCCTTCTGTGCCGCGGTGCCGAACCGATGGATGGGGATCGCGCCGAGCGTCACGCCCGCGGACAGTGCGACGGCCACCGAGCAGTCCACTCTGGCCAGTTCCTCGATGGCCAGACACAGGGTGAACACGTCCCCGCCCATGCCGCCGTAGCGTTCCTCGAAGGGCAGTCCGAACAAGCCCATGCGGCCCATGGCGGCGACCAGTTCGTAGGGAAACTCCTCGCGTCGGTAGATATCGGCGATCACCGGAGCCACCTTGGCGCGGGCGAAGTCGGCGACCGTCTCGCGCAGCAGCCGGCGTTCCTTCGACAGGCGTGAGCGTGTCATCGTGCTCCTTCGGGGGGATCGGACGTGGACCCGGAGCCGGACCCGGCGACCGCCCGTCGGGCCGTCGACGAGAGCAGGCCCGGTACCGGTCCGCGGTGGGGGTACAGGGCGTGCGCGCAGGCCGACGCCAGCGCGTCGACGCTGGACACCTGGAATTCCGCCGGCAGCCCGCTGTGCGCGTAGGCGAGCGGGAGTTCGGTACAGGCGCTGATCACCGGCAGGCACCGAATGCGCAGCAGCTCGTGGACCGCCGAACCCAGGGTCGCGCCGGCAGCCGGCAGCCGGTTCGCCTTCACCAGCACGGTGGCGGCGTGGATGCGCTGCTGGAGCGCCTCGTCGGGGAGCAGGAGTCGGTATCCCCGGTGCCGCGCATAGCGCTGATAGATGCCGCCGGCGACGGTACCCGCGGTGGCCGTCAACCAGGCCCCGTCGGGACTGGCGACCTCGGCGGCCCGCACGCTCGCCTCCACGATGTGCACCAGGGGCACCGGCAGTCGGCTGCGGAATCGGTCGATGTAGACGTGCGCGGTGTTGCAGGGCACCGCGAGCAGCTCCGCGCCCCAGCCGGCAAGGGTGAACAGCGCCTGCCGGATCGGCAGGAGCGGTGCGTCGTCGCCCCTGAGCAGCGCGGCGGTCCGGTCCGGGATGCCCGGCTCGGACAGCATCAGGATCCGGGGGTGCTCCTGGTCGCCGCCGGCCGCGACGCGCACGGCCAGCAGCCGCAGGAACTCCGCCGTCGCCGCCGGTCCCATCCCACCGAGCACACCGAGGGTGCGTGAGCGCGCCACCTCAGCCGGCCTGCTCCCCGATCAGCCGCCGCGCGACGCGCTCGGGGATGTGGGCCGCCGCCAGCCGCGTGCCCACGGAGGCGGGACACCACCAGGTGAGCACAAGCTCGCCGGCGTCGACGACACCGGTGATCGTCGCATCGGTGTCGCCCGGGTGCCCCGGCCCGGCGAAGTCCCGCCACACCGTGTCGCGCAGCGTCCAGGCCACCCCCGACGGAAGCAGCGCGGCGGCCGGATCGCCGAAGTGTTCGTAGCGCACCCTGGCCGGCTCGGCCGCTCCCGCGGCCCGTACGACGCTCGCTCCCCGCACGAGCGGGGTCACCACCCAGCGGTCCGCTTCGGCCAGCGGACCGATCACCCGTGCCGCGGGCCTGCGCGTGGTGTGATCGAGGACGTCCGCGACCAGTCGCCCGCCGCCGAACTCCTCGACCAGCACGTGCGCGATCGCAGCGGCGACGTCACGGGCCGTCGCCGCGCGCACCGGACAGCGCGCTTCGAGCGGCTCCTCGGCGATCGGCTCGGGTGCGGGCGAACCCGGGAGGACACAGGCGGCCCCGGCGACCTCCGGGCCCGCCTCGTCCTCGACGCCGGCGGGCTCGGCCGGGTGGTCCAGGAACGACGCGGCAGGCGGCAACCGGACGTCCGAGCCCGCCTGGAGCTGTCCCAGCCCCAAGGCCAGGTCCGCCAACAGCACCCGCCAGGACTCGACATCCGCGGCCAGTTCGTGCACCACGATCAACAGACCCGCCGGCCGGGTGCCCCGGTCGACCACCGCGGCCCGCAGCAGCGGACCCCGATCGACGTGCAGCCGGGCCCGCATCCGGTCGGTGAGCCGACGCAACACCTGCCCCTGCGCGCCCGGGTCCTGGCCGGTGAGGTCCACCCGCGAGACGTGGACCGCACCGCCGAGGCCGCCCCGGGACTGCCGCCAGCCCTGATCCCCGTGGCCGAACCGCAGCCGCAACGCCTCGTGGTGCAACAGCAGTTGCAGCCACACCCGCTTCAGGTCGGTGACCGGGAAACCGGACTCCGAGGTCAGGAACAGGGCTCGGGCCCGGTGCGCCGCCCGGACCGGATCCCGATCGAGAATCCGACGCTGTACCGGACGGACCGCGACCGAGCGATCGGAATCCGCGTCCGCGGTGACGCCCCCGCCCCGCGAGCCCGGGGCCTTCGGGCGGTGCATCCCGCGCAGAGCCCACTGATCCACGGCGCCCGCGACCCTGGGGATCTCCGCCACCCGCACCCACTGCGCCGGTACCAGTGCGGGCGGCAGGGCATCGGCCACCGCGGCCGCGAGCCGGTCGCCCGACGCGCTCGGGTCGGCGACGTAGTAGACCGCCAGCCGGGCGCCCGTCCGGTCGGCGTCGGCCGGGTCCGGATAGCCGATCCTGGCCAGCATCCGTTTCACCTGCGCGGTCTCCACCGGAGGGCGCAGCTCCGCGTCCGCCTCGGCGACGTCCAGGTGCCCGAGCCGTACCTCCCAGCGGGTCGGCGCCTCGTAGTTGTGGAAACCGCGCTCCGCGGCGTGAACGTAGGTGCCCACATCGTTGATCATGCAGTTCGAGCTGCAGAACCCGGTATCGGTGGGCTGCGCCCAGAACGACGAGCGCTCGCGCAGGAAGGTTCGCACGTCCTCCTTGGTCACCGCCGAGTAGCGGAAGTAGTCGACGACCTGGACCGCGTTCACCGCGGCGGCGTCGACCGTGCCCGCGGCCCGGTGGTACACCTCCCGGCCCAGCCGCAGCTTCTCCTCGATCTCGGTCACGTCGAAGATGCCCCGCTCGTGGAACCAGGACAGCCGCTCGTCCATGATCTGGCCGCGGGAGAGCCCGGTGACCACCGTGGGGATGTCGCGCCGGTGCGCGAGTTCGGTGCTCAGGTCCAGGAGGGAGCGGAAGCACCCGTTGCATACGCTCTTGTGCTCCTGGAGCGAGTTCAGGAAGATCCGCTTCTGGTCGGCGTGGGTGGCGGTGACGTGTTCGATGCCCAGTTCGGCGGTGACGGTCTCGACGTTGCGCAGCGCGGTCCGCGAGATGAACCCGTTGTCGAAGGTGAAGGTCATCACCCGCAGACCCAGTTCCACGAGCTGGTAGAGCACATACGTGCTGTCCTTGCCGCCACTGAACAGCAGCAGGCAGTCGTAGTCCGAGCCGCGCCCCCGCGCGGCCTCGCGCAGGCGCGGTGCCAGCTCCCGCGGGTCACGGAAGTAGGCGTGCATCGCCGATCGATGGGCGGCGTAGCGCGCGCACAGCGAACAGACCCCGTCCGGGTCGAAGCGCAGTCCCGGGTACGCCGCGCTGATCCCGCACCGGACACAGGCGCGGGCGCCGGCCGCCGCGGGGTCGGCCTCGTTGAACACGACGGCGCAGTCGAGGACGCCGTCCTGGTCCAACACGGCCGTCCGCACCCGGCGTTCGACGGAATCGGCCTGCTCGGCGTCCAGTGGCTGGTCGGTCATGTCAGCTCCCGAAGAGGTCGTCGTCGGCGTCGTCGTCGGCGAGCAGCAAGCGCTCGACCAGGTTCGACAGGCCCTCGATCGTCTGGTTCGCCAGGAAGTCCGCCAGCGGGACGGACACCCCGAACTCCTCGGTCAGTCGCGCCAGTACCGAGATCACGGCCAGCGAGGTGCCCACGTCGAAGAACCGGGTGTGCACGTCGTCGACCGGGGCCGGCAGCGTACGCGCCCAGATCCCGGCGATCGTGCGTTCGGTGGCGGTGCGCGGTGCGACGGCGTCCGGGTCGGGTCGGGCGGGGGGCCGCACGGGCACGGTGAGCGCCTTGCGGTCGATCTTGCCGCTGATGGTGCGCGGGATGAGCTCCAGCGGCACGATCACCGCCGGGACCGCGCCGTCCGGCAGGTGCTCGCGCAGATGCTCGCCCAGCCGGGAGCGAAGCTCCTCGGGATCCGTTCCGGAGCCGGTCTCGACGAACGCGCACAGGTACGGCGGGGCGTCGTCCGGCTCGACCGACACGACGGCCGCCTCGGCGACCGACGGGTCCTCGCGCAGGAGTTGCTCCACCCCGTCCAGCTCCACCCGCACGCCGCCGACCTTGACCTGTCGGTCCCTGCGGCCGAGGAAGTCGAGCGTGCCGTCGGGTAGCAGGCGGGCGAAGTCCCCGGTCCGGTAGACGACTTCGTCGCCGCCCGGCCGGGTGGGGTCGGCGATGAAGGCGCGTTCGGTCTCCTGCGGCCTGCGGTGATACCCGAGGCTGCGGTAGGCCGTACGCAGGTAGATCTCGCCGACCCGCCCCGGCGGTACCTCCCGGCCGCGTTCGTCGAGCAGCAGGACGACGGTGTCGGGCATCGGGCGCCCGATCGGGACGGACCTGCCCCGGGCATCGGCGGCGGTGACGAAGTGGAAGGTCTTCGTCATGGTGGTTTCCGAGGGCCCGTAGAGGTTCAGCAGCCGGATCCGCTCGCCGAAGCGGTCGAACCAGCCGGCGGCGTCGGCGGGCAGCACGCGCTCGCCGGACAGGGCCACGCACTTCAGCGCCTCGAACCCCGGCCGGACCGCGTCGATCGCGCCCGCCAGGGCGCGAAGGACCGAGGGCACGCAGTGGATCAGATCGATCCGTTCCCGGTCCAGCCACCGGCACAGGGCGACCGGGTCGAGCCGGACGTCCTCGGGCGGCACGCATACCGTCGCGCCCACGCTCAACGGCAGGAGCAGGTCGCGCAGCACGGCGTCGAACGCGGGCGAGATCAGCTGGCCCACCCGCCATTGGGGACCGGCGCCGAGCAGCTCCGCCTCCCAGCGGATGTAGTGGTCCACCGCGCTCAGCCGGCCGAGAATCCCCTTGGGCCGGCCGGTGGAGCCGGAGGTGAAGAACAGGTAGCAGGGGTCGTCCGGCGCCGGCACGTGGGGCGGGTAGTCGTTCCCGGGTCGGTCCTTGACCGTGCCGAGATCGACCAGGCCGGCCCGGTCGCACGTGTCGCGCACGTCCTCCGCGAGGTCGCCGTCGTCGGCGCCGACGACCAGGAGATCAGGGTCCGCCTCGCGCAGCATCCGGCCCAGCCGATCCGGCCGGGTGCCCACATCGAGGGGGACCACCACACCGCCCAGCCGCAGGACGGCGAGCAGGGCCGCGGTCAGCTCGGCCCGGTCGCCGGCGAGGACCGCGACGACGGAGCCGGCCCGGGCTCCGCACCGGTACAGCTCGGCCGTGACGGCGTCGACGCGTTGATCCAGTTCGCGATAGCGCAGCGAGCCGTGCGCGGTCTGTACGGCCACTCGGTCGGGGAAGCGGTCGATCGCGCGGGCGACAAGCGACTGGATCGGTTCGAACGCCATTGCGGTTTCCTTTGCTCGACCCGCGTTCACACGTGACCGGGAAGGTTGAAGGTGTCCAGCAGAATTCCGAACGTCAGGACGACGAGCAACAGATCGTCGTCCAGGTGCGGATGCAGGTCGAAGCCCGCGTCCAGGCTGCGCGAGCGCAACCGCTCCACGACCGCCGGATCGAAATAGCCCTGCCGGGCGATGCGCGCCGGGGACAGCAGGTCGTCGACCCATTCGACGTTGCGCCGGAGCAGCCGAGGGCTCGCGGGCGCGCGGAACCCGTACTTCTCCCGGCGGATGATCTCCGGCGGCACCAGTGCCTCCGCGGCCTGTTTCAGCACGAGCTTCTCGCCCCGCGCGCCCACCTTGAGCCGGTTGGGAACCTGGGTGGCGAAATCGAGCACGGCGCGGTCGAGGAACGGGTAGCGGGCCTCCACGGAATTGGCCAGGGCCATCCGGTCCCCGTGGTCGGTCAACAGGTGGTCCGACAGCCGCAGGGTGAAGTCCAGATAGGAGCGCTGACTGAGCCGCGGCCTGCCCACCAGGCGCTCGTGGTCGACGACCGGGTGGTGCAGACAGTCGAACTCCTCGAAGGCGGCCCGGGCCTGCTCGGAGTAGAGCTCGAACTTCGCGTCCCGCCACGCGTGGTACCGGCGCTCGTAGAAGAGCTCCGGGTCGCCCCACAGCCGGGCGCGAAGGTCGTCCTCGAAGGCGTCCTCCAGCGGGTCGCCCGACACCGCCGGGCCGCGCCCACCCGCGTCGAACCGGTACCCGGGATACCCGCCGAAGAGTTCGTCGGCCCCCTCGCCGGTCAGGATCGCCTTGACGCCGTGTTCTCGCGCGAGCGCCGACAGCACCAGCGAGCAGGTGTTGTAGGTCTCCTTCACCGGGCACTCGGCATGGCGCACCATGCGCTGGAGTTCGGCGACGGTGTCCTGCTCCGTGAAGACCGCCTCGTGGTGCACGGACCCCACCTTGGTCGCCATCAGGCGCTGATACCCGGACTCGTCGATGGCCGCGTCGGGGAAGGTGATGGAGAAGGAGTGGGCGGGGGGCCCCGATTGCGACGCCAGCGCGCCGATCAGCGAGGAGTCGAGGCCGCCGCTGAGATAGAAACCGACCTCGACGTCGGCCCGCATCCGGAGCCGAACGGCCCGGGTGAGCAGTTCACGCAGGTGTTCCGGGTAGAACTCGTCGGGCCGGTGCGCGACGTCGTCGCGGGGGTAGTCCAGGGCCCAGTAGCACCGGTCGGTGACGACACCGTCCCGCACGATCAGGTAGTGGCCGTTGCGCACGCTCTCGATGCCGCGGAACATGGTCCGCGGACTCACCAGCCCGGGGAAGGTGAGGACCTGGTCCAGACCGGTGAGGTCCACGTCGCGCGGTACGCCGGGGTGTTCCAGGATCGACTTGATCTCCGATCCGAAGACGAAGTGCCCGCCGGTGTCCGTGTAGTACAGGGGAGCGATCCCGGCGTGGTCGCGCGCGAGGAAGAGCTGTCGCCTGCGCCGGTCGTGGATCGCGAACGCGAACTGCCCGTTGAGTCGCGCCAACAGCTCGGGCCCCTCGTCCTCGTAGAGGTGCAGGATCACCTCGACGTCGCAGGACGACCCGAATCGGTGGCCCCGGGCGAGCAACAGGGCGCGCAGCTCGACGTGGTTGAAGATCTCGCCGTTGCACACCATCGTGACGCTGCCGTCCTCGTTGGACATCGGCTGCCCGCCGCCGGCGAGGTCGACCAGACTCAGCCGGCGGCAGGCCAGCGCCACACCGTCCTGGATCAGGGCGCCCGCCGCGTCCGGGCCGCGGTGCGTCAACGTATCGCTCATCCGCTCCAGTACCTCGGCCGTCGTCGGTCGAGCGTTGTTCAGGACCATGGACCCGGTGATGCCGCACATGTCAGATCCGCTCCTTGACCGCCGGCGACAGGGGCATCGTCGATCGCAACGCCCGGGCGAGGACCGGTCCGATCACGCGCAGCGCCGCGGGGCGCATCATCCGCAGGTGCTCGCTGTCCACCGGCACCACCGCGATGTCCCCGCCGATGCAGGACCGCCACCGTTGCCCGACCCGCGTTGCCCGGCCGCCGGGCGCGGCCTCGAAGAGCAGCAGCGAGCCGTCGAAGAACTCCGGGACGATCCCCGGATCCCGCAGGAGGCGGATGTTGTTGCCGGTGGCCCGCAGCAGCGCGGCCACCGACTCCTCGTCCAGGGCCGCCATCGCCTCCCCACCGTCGAAGGCCACCAGCCGGACGTCGGAGGGCTCTTCGGTGTCGCGATCGGTACCGACGCCCGCCGGCCAGGCGTCGATGGCGGCGAGCAGAGCGACCGCATGCCCCGACGCGCGCAGTCGGACCGCGACGGCATGGGCCGCGGCTCCACCGAAGGACCAACCGGCAAGCAGGTACGGCCCGTTCGGTTGGATGTCGACGATCCGCGCGCAGTAGTCCCGGACGAGCTCGGGGAAACTGCCGGCCAGGGCGGTGGAGCCGTCGAGGCCGCGCGCCTGGAGGGCGTACACCGGGTGTCGGGCCGGAATGTACGGCAGCAGGCCCGCGTAACTCCAGCCCAGGCCACTCCCCGGATGGATGCACCACAGCGGCCGACCCGTTCCGCCGCGTAGGCGGATCAGCGGGCCGAGCAGGTCCGCCGTCGCGGGCCGGTCCCGGAGCAGCTGCGCCACGGTGGGTCGCACGAACAACTGCTTCAGGGTCAGTTCCAGCCCCAGGGCCTCCTTGGCCCGGGTGAGCAACCGCGGCATGAGCAGCGAGTGCCCGCCCAACTCGAAGAATCCGTCGTCGATGCCGACCGTGTCGACGCCGATCACCTCGGCGAACACCTGGCACAGCGACGCCTCCGCCGGGGTGCGCGGCGCCCGCCGGTCACCGACCGGTGCGTCGGTCTCCGGCGGCGGAAGAGCGGCGCGGTCGAGCTTGCCGTGTGGCGTGACCGGCAGTTGGGCAAGGACCACGACGGCCGAGGGGACCATCGGTGCGGGCAGCGCGTCGGCGAGGGCCGCCCGGACGGCTGCCGGGCTCACGCTCGCGTCCGGACCGGTCGGGACGACATACCCGATCAGGCGTCTGTCGTCGGAAGAACGCTCGTGGACCACGACCGCGCACCGGGAGATGCCGGGCAGGGCCAGCAGCGCGGCCTCCACTTCGCCCGGCTCGATGCGGTGGCCGCGCAATTTGATCTGGTGGTCCGCCCGCCCGACGTATTCGAGTTCGCCGTCGGAGCGCAGGCGAACCAGATCACCGGTGCGATACATCCGGGTACCGGCCCGGCCGAACGGATCCGCCACGAAACGCTCGGCCGTCAGCGCGAACCGGTCCAGATAGCCTCGCGCGAGGGCCGGACCCGCCACGTACAGTTCGCCCGCGACGCCGCTCGGCACCGGGCGCAGCCGCTCGTCCAGGACGTACAAGCTCAGGCCGTCGTGGGGGCGGCCGATGGGAACCGGTCCGGGCGGTGTGGGCTCGCCCGGGTCGAGCCGGAACCGGGCACAGTCGACGGTCGCCTCGGTGGGGCCGTAGACGTTGTGGACCACGACGTCCGGGTGTTGCTCCCGCCACCTGGCCAGCGACTCCCCGCGCAACGCCTCACCGCCGATCAGCAGGCATCGGGTCGGCGACGGATCCACCGGCATCGCCGCCATCAGGTCGAGATGGCTCGGCGTGACGTCCAAGAGGGAGTGGCGGAGCGGGCCGGTGTGAGGCCCCGCCAACTCGTCCAACCGCGCGTGCCCGCCGCTCACCAGCGGGGTGTACAGGGCGGTCACCGTCAGGTCGAAGGACAGCGAGGTATGGACAAGGCTCGACCCGGCCGCGTCCGGATACGCCGCCCGTGCCTGTTCCAGATAGGCGGCCAGGGAACGGTGTTCCACCACCACGCCTTTGGGGCGGCCGGTGGAACCGGAGGTGTAGATCACATAGGCGGCGTTCGCCTCGTGCGGCACATCGGCCCGCGCACTGCGGGTCGGTCCCGTTTCGGGCGGCATATCCACCGCCTCGTGCTGCCGGGCGGCGATGTCCAGCACGGGGACGGTGCCCGCCCCGGCGGGGCCGGCCGTGCTCCCCGTGGTGATGAGCAGCGTGGGCGCCGAGTCCGTGAGCATGAAGGCGATCCGGGCGGCCGGGTAATCCGGATCCACGGGCAGGTACGCGGCGCCGGCCTTGAGCACGCCGAGCATGGCGACGACCGCGTCGATGGAGCGGGGCAGCAGCAGCGCCACGATGTCCTCGGCGCCGATACCCCGGCCGGTCAGCCATCGGGCCAGCCGGTCGGCCCTCGCGTTCAGTTCCCGGTAGGTCGTCCGTGCCTGTCCGGCAATCAGTGCCGTCGCCTCCGGAGTACGCGCCACCTGTGCCTCGAAGAGCCCGGGGAGCAACTGCTCCCGGGTTCGAGCCGGGGCCGGGCGGCACCCGCCGAGGAGGGCGCCGCGCTCACCGGGCCGGAGAATCTCCACGTCGCCGATGGAGCGGTCCGGGTCCGCAGCCATGGCCGCGAGCACCGACTCCAGCCGTTCGACCATGCGTTCGGCGGTGATCGAGTCGAACAGATCGCGGGCGAACTCCAGGCCGCCTTCCAGGCCGTCGGGGCTGCCGTCGTCGGTCTGTCGCTCCCGGAGATGGAGCGACAGGTCGACTTTCGAGTCCGGGTTGTCGATCTCTTCCTCGGTGGCCGGCAGGCCCGGGAGGTAGGGGAGGTTCGTGGTGCGGTCCTCCAGGACGAGCATGACCTGGAACAGCGGGTTCCACGCCGCCGAACGGGAGGGGGCGAGCACGTCGACGAGCCGTTCGAACGGCACGTCCTGATGTGCGTACGCCGCCAGGTCCGTCTCCCGTACCCGGGCCAGGAGTTGCCGGAAGGACGGATTACCGCCGGTGTCGGTGCGCAGCACCAGCGTGTTGACGCACATCCCCACCAGATCGTCCATCGCCTCGTCGGACCGGCCGGCGACGGCCGAACCGATGGGGATGTCGGTGCCGGCGCCCAGCCGGGTCAACAGGGCGGCGAGCCCGGCCTGCAACACCATGAAGAGACTGACCCGCTCCTTTCTGGCCAACTCGATCAGGGCCAGGTGCGTCCGGGCTGCGATCAGCATCGGGATCGTCTCGCCGCGATGGGAGGCCGCGGCCGGCCGCGGCCGGTCCACGGGCAGCGACAGATTCTCCGGGATGCCGGCCAAGGCGCCGCGCCAGTGGGCCAGTTGCTCGCTGATCAGACTGTTCGGATCAGCCTCGTCGCCGAGCAGTTCACGCTGCCACAGGGTGTAGTCGATGTACTGGACCGGCAGCGGATCCCAGCCCGGCGCCCGCCCCGCGCACCGCGCCCCATAGGCGGTCGCCAGGTCGCGCAGGAGTGGTTCTCGCGACCAGCCGTCCGCCGCTATGTGGTGCAGGAGGATCAGCAGGACGTGCTCGTCCGGTCCGAGCGAGAACAGGGTGAACCGCACGGGCGCTTCGGTGGTGAGGTCGAAGACGTGCGCTCCCGCGGCTCGAAGGACCGCGGGCAGTTCCGGCGGCCGAATTCGTTCGACCGCCAGGACGGGCCAGGTTGCGGGGTCCTCCAGGACCACCTGGCGGGGGGTGCCGTCGGACTCGGGAAAGATCGTGCGCAGGCTCTCGTGTCTGGCCAGGACATCGGTGAACGCGACCCGCAGCGCCGGCACGTCCGGCTCCCCGACGAGTCGGTACACCAACGGGATGCGGTAGCCCGTCCCGTCGTCCAGCTTGTTGAGGAACCAGATCCGGTGTTGCGCGTACGACAGCGGAATCATCAGCGGTACCCCAGGTGGGTGCGGTCCGAGTGGATCACGAGCCGTCGCTCCGTTCTTCGGCCGCGGGCCCCGGGCGGGGCATCCGCCGCAACGCCGGCCGGCGCGAACGTTTCGTGCCCTTGATCCGGGCGGCCAGCGCCGCCGGCGTCGGCGCCTCGAACACCGCGCCCACCTCGACGTCGATGCCCAGCACGGTTCTGATCCGGCTCGTCAGTCGGGTGGCCAGGAGCGAATGACCGCCGAAGTCGAAGAAGGAGTCGTCCGGTCCGACCCGCTCCAGTCGCAGTACGTCCGCGAACAGCGCGCACAGGGCCTCCTCTTCCGGCGTGGCCGGTGCCCGGGTCGAGGCGAACTGCGCGAAGTCCGGGGCGGGCAGCGCCCGGCGATGGACCTTGCCGCTCACGGTCAGCGGCAGGTCGGCCAGGACCAGCACCGCGGTGGGCACCAGGAAGTCCGGCACCGACTCGGCCACGAAGCGGCGCAGCGCGACCGGGTCCGGACGGGTGCCCGCGGCCGGCACGACGTAGGCGACCAGCCGCTTCTCTCCCGCCTGGTCCTCGCGCACGACGACCGCGACCCGGTCGACGTCCGGGTGCCGGGCGAGCACCACCTCCACCTCTCCGGGCTCGATCCGAAACCCGCGCACCTTGACCTGATCGTCGACGCGGCCCACATAGTCCAACCGGCCGTCGCCGGACCAGCGCACCAGGTCGCCGGTGCGGTACATGCGCTCGCCGGGGCCGTCGAAGGGGTTCGGCACGAACCGGTCGGCGGTCAGGCCGGGACGATTCCAGTACCCGCGGGCCAGGGCCGCGCCGGCGATGTACAACTCACCGGTCACCCCCGGCGGAACCGGCCGCAGGGTCCGATCCAGCACGTACATCCGGGTGTTCCAGATCGGCGTGCCCAACGGCGCGGTCGAGGACTGCCAGCGCGTCAGGTCCGCCGGCAGCGAGAAGGCGGTCACCAGATGCGTCTCGGTGGGGCCGTAGAGATTGTGCAGCCGCACCTTCGGCCGCGCGGACAGGAACTCCCGGACCCCGGGGGTCAGTCGCAGCACCTCGCCGCCCTGTCCGATGTCGCGCAGTGCCGGCAGCGCCAACCCCTGGGCCAGGGCCGCCTCGCACACCGCCTCCACCATCACGTTCGGCGCGCAGAACTGCTCCACCTCGTGCTTGTCCAGCCATCTGGTGAACGCCGCCGGGTCGCGCCGGACCTCGTCGTCGGGGACGACCAGGTGCCTGCCGGAGGTGAGGGTCTCGATGATCTCCCAGGCCGAGACGTCGAAGCTGATCGCCGCGAACTGCGCCACCGGGCCGCCGATGCCCGTCCGCTCCCGCCGGACCCACCGGGCGTGCGCCTGCACCAGGTTCACCATCGCGCCCGTACCCATGGTGACGCCCTTGGGCCTGCCGGTCGAGCCGGACGTGTGGATTACATACGCTGGGTGCAGCGCCGACAACGGCCCGGTCCGTTCGTCGTCGCGCAGGTCGGCGGCCGACTCGGCGGCCGCCGCGGCGCCGGTCCGCGGCTCGTCCAGGAGCAGGCGCGGGACGCCGGGCGGCAGTTCCGCACTCGTGCGCACGGTGGTCAGCAGCAGGGCCGGCCGGACGTCGTCGAGGAGGAAGGCGATCCGCTCGGGCGGATACTGCGGATCCAGCGGCAGGTACGCCGCACCCGCCTTGAGCACCGCCCACACCGCCGCCACCAGATCGAGCGAGCGCGGCACGGCCAGGGCGACCACGGATTCGGGCCCCACTCCGGCGGCCACCAGCAGCCTCGCCAGCCGGTTCACCCGGGCGTTGAACTCGCGGTACGTCATGCTCCCGTCCGGCGCGGTGACCGCCGTGCGCTCGGGGCCCTGCTCGACCCGGGACTCGAACAGGGCCGGCAGCGTGGTCTCGACGACCGGGTGATCCGTGTCGTTCCAGTCCCGCACCACCCGCTCGCGCTCGCCGGGCGCCCACGGTTCGAACGCGCCGATCCGGCGGGTGGGCTCGCTCACCACCTGTGCGAGCAGGCGCCGCAGCCGGTCCGCGATGGACAACGCCGTGCTCCGGTCGAACAGGTCGGTGCCGAAGAGCAGGGCGCCGCTCAGTCCGGTGGGGCCCTGCGACCCGGCGGACTCGTCGTCGAACTCCACCACCAGGTCGAACGGGGACATGCCGGTCCACACCGACTCGGGGTGCACCTCGATGCCGGGCAATACCAGTTCGCCAGGGCGGGTGTTGCGCAGCACGAGCGCCACCTGGAACAGGGGATGCCGGGCGAGGGAACGCTCCACCGCCAGGTCGCCGACCAGCAGTTCGAAGGGGACGTCCTGGTGGGCGTAGGCGTCCAGGCAGGTTTCCCGCACCCGGGCGAGCAACTCGGTGAAGGTCGGATCTCCCGACAGGTCCGTACGCACCACGAGGGTGTTGGTGAAGAACCCCACCAGTTCCTCCAGCGCGTCGTCCAGACGTCCGGCCACCGGCGCACCGATGGGGACGTCGTCGCCGGCTCCGAGCTTGGACAGCAGCACGGCCAGCACGGCCTGGAGCACCATGAACGTGCTCGCGTCGTGCGCCCGGGCCAGGTTCACCAGCCCCAGGTGCACGTGCGCCGGGATCTCCAGCGGAACCGAGTCGCCCGTGTAGGAGGGCAGGGCGGGCCTGGGCCGGTCCGACGGGAGGCTGATCTCCTGCGGCAGCTCGGCCAGGGCCCGCCGCCAGTAGGCCAGTTGTCCGGCGTGGACACTGTCCGGATCCGCCGCCGAGCCGAGCCGGTCCCGCTGCCACAGGGTGTAGTCGGCGTACTGGACCGGGAGCGGCGCCCAGCCGGGTTCCCGTCCGGCGGCGCGCTCGGTGTATGCCCGGCCCAGATCGGCCAACAGCGGACGCAACGACCAGGCGTCGCCGGCGATGTGGTGCATCACCAGCAACAGGACGTGTTCCCTGGGCGACAGGGCGACCAACCGGGCGCGCAGCGGGATCTCCGACTCCAGGTCGAACGCCCGCCGGGTGGCCCGGGCCAGGTCCTGTGCCAGGTCGGCCGGGTCGATCGGCACCACGGGCAGGTCGAGGTCGACCGAGTCGGCGGGGAGCACGTGCTGATACGGATGGCCGTCGTCGGCCGGGAACACGGTGCGCAATACCTCGTGCCGGCCCACCAGGTCGCGCAGCGCGGCGCGCAGGGCGGCGACGTCCAAGGCACCGAGCAGACGCAGCCCCATGCCCTCGTTGTACGTGGCGATCGGCCCCTGGAATTGTCGAAGGAACCACAGTCGGGACTGGGCGAACGACAGCGGGATCCGGTCGGGCCGCACCGCCGGGACCAGTGCGGGCCGGGCCGGGCCGGCCGTGCCGAGGCGGGCGGCCAGCGCCGCGACGGTCGGTGCCTCGTATACGGTCCGAATACCCGTCTCCCGGCCCAGCACGGTCCGGATCCGGGTGAGCAGGCGCGTCGCCGACAGGGAGTGGCCGCCCAGCGCGAAGAAGCTGTCGTCGACGCCGACCGAGGTCAGGCCCAGCACCTCGGCGAAGATCGCGCACAGCGCCTTCTCCGCGGGTGTCCCGGGCTCGCGTCCGCCGCTCGGGGCCTGGCGGGAAGGCGCGGGAAGGGCGCGCTCGTCCACCTTCCCCGCGGTGGTCAACGGCAGCGCGTCCAGCACGACGAAGGCGGCGGGCACCATGTAGTCGGGCAGGAAGCCGGCCATCTGCGCACGGATCGCGGCGATGTCCGGCCGCGCTCCCGCCGCGGGCACCAGGTAGCCGACCAGGCGCTTGTCGGTGCCGGGGTCCTCGCGCACCACGGCGATCGCGGCGGCGACGCCGGCGCACCGGGCCAGGGCGGCCTGCACCTCGCCCGGCTCGATCCGGAAGCCCCGGATCTTGACCTGGCGGTCCGCCCGCCCGACGAAGTCCAGATCGCCGTCCCACGTCCAGCGCACCAGGTCCCCGGTGCGGTACATCCGCGATCCGGGCGCACCGAAGGGGTTCGGGACGAAGCGCTCGGCGGTCAGGCCGGGGCGCCGCAGATAGCCCCGGGCCAGGCCGGGTCCGGCGACGTAGAGCTCGCCGACGGCGCCCGGGGGCAGCAGGTGCAGACCGGCGTCCAGCACGTACGCCGTGGCGTGGGTGACCGGTGGGCCGATCGGCGGCGATCGGCCGTCGGAGGGCGCGACACACAGTTTCTGCGCGGCGTCGACGGTGGTCTCGGTGGGTCCGTATCCGTTCCAGAACTCTCGTCCGTCCGCGGCCCACTGGTCCACGAGCGTTGCCGGCACGCGCTCGCCACCGGCGGACACCGTACGCAGCGTGGGCAGTTCGTCGGGCCGCAGCAGATGCATCAGGGCCGGGGACAGATGCGCGACGGTGACCCGGTGGGCGGCCATCAGCCGTTGCAGGGCTTCGACGTCGAGCCGTTGGTCGTCGTCGGCCAGCACGATCCGCGCCCCGGCGGCCAGGGAGGCCCACAGTTCGAGCATGGAACCGTCGAAGGTGAAGGCGTACGCCGCCAGGACACGGTCCTGCTCGCCCACGCCGTACGCCTGGACGGCGTGCGTCACGTACCGGGCGATCGACCGGTGTTCGATCACCACCCCCTTGGGACGTCCGGTCGACCCCGAGGTGTAGATCACGTACGCCGGATGCGCCGGGAGGAGGTCGGGGGCGGGTGCGTCGCGTGACTCGGCGAGGGGCGTCCGGTCGGCGGCGCCGGTGACCTCGTCCACCACCAGACACCGTGGCCCGGTCCAGTCGGGTGGAAGTCCCCGCGCCAGGTCCGCCGTCGTCACCACCAGAGCCGGTCGCGCGTCGTCGAGCATGTACGCGATGCGCTCCGGCGGGTACCCGGGATCGATCGGCACGTAGGCGCCTCCGGCGGTGAGTGTGGCCAGGAAGGCCACCACGCCCGCCGGGGAGCGGGGCAGCAGTACGGCCACGAACCGCTCGGGTCCGACGCTCCGCTCGGTGAGCACGCGAGCCAGCCGCCCAGCCCGGGCCCGGAGTTCGGCATACGTCAAGGAGGTGTCCCCGTACACCAGCGCGGTCCGCTCCGGGGTGCGCAGGGTCTGCTCGGCGAGCAGCTCGGACAGGGTGCGCGGGGGGAGCGGTGCGGACGGCGGGTTCCACCGGGTCAGGAGCAGTCGTCGAACGGCGGCCGGCAGCACGTCGATTCGGCCCACCGGGGTGTTGCCCGGCGTGTCGAGGACGCGGTCGAGCGCTTCGTCGAGCAGGCGCGTGCAGCCGGCATGCGTGCGCTCGTCGAACCGGTCGGGATCGGTGTCGACGGCCAGTTGCAGGCTGCCGTCGCGCGAGATGTCCCACAGGTTCAGGGAGATCTCCTCGAAGGGCCCGGTGGCGAGGTTGTGGGCGACGAAGGGCCGGCCGGCGAGGGTGACTCGGTAGTCGAACGGCATGACGTTCAAGGAGACCGCCCAGGGCGCCTCCCCCGGGGCGAGGCCGAGGTCGTGGCGGATGTCCTCGTAGCGGTATCGCTGGTGGCGCATCGCCTCCAGGACCTGGACAACGCTTCGGTCGACCAGGTCCGCCAGGGTCGTCTCGGGACGCACCGACAGGCGGATGGGGACCACATTGGCCACGACTCCGGGAATCGTCTGCTCGATGCCGGGGCCGCGGCCGGGTACGGCGAAGCCGATGACCACGTCCGTCTCGCCCGTGGCCCGGGCGGCGAAGAGCGCGGTGGCCGCGACCGCGAGGCCGGCCAGGTTGGTTCCGAAGCCGCGGCAGGCGGACCGGAGTCGGTCGGCTGCCGCGGGGTCCAGGTTCCTCGTCTCGCGCCGGCGCGCGCGGGCCGGTCCCTGCACCGCCCCGCCGGCCAGGGACACCGGGCGGGGCCGGTCCGCCAGCAGGTCGAGCCAGTACCGCCGGTCCTCGTCGAACGCGGGGGAGGCGCGGTACGCCGCATCGGCGTCGACGAGGGCCTGCACGGACTCGATGGGTTCGCCATCGGCCGAGCCGCCCTCGAACAGGGCGGTGTAGAGCTCGGCGACGCGGGCGACCACCAGGGGAAAGCCGAATCCGTCGTTCACGATGTGGTGGCAGCCCTGGTACCAGTGGAAACGCCGATCGTGCAGCTTGAAGAGCGCGAACGTGACGAGCGGCCCGCGTTCGAGGTCGCGCGGGCGGGCCAGATCGGCGTTCATCCACTCCAGCGCGGACCGGTGCGGGTCCCGGTCCGCGCTCACGTCGACGACGTGCAGGCGATGTTCGAGGTCCGGGTCGACCTCCTGGCGGAGCCCGTCCTCGTCCTCGAAGAATCTCAGCCGCAGGGTCTCCGCCTCGGACACGGTTTGCCGCAACGCCTCCTCGAACAGGCCGATGTCGAGGGAGCCGTCGATGTCGAGATACTCGCCCTCGTTGAGGATCGGGCTCTCGGGGTCGAATCGATGGGCATACCACAGGCCTCGCTGCCCTGCCATGAGCTCGATACGTCCGGCGCTGCGGTCCGACATCTCACACTCCAGATCGAGACGACGCTTGGCGAGGTGCTCCCTGCGGTGGGTCAGCCGGGGTGGTCGAGATAGGAGTCGAGTCCGCCGCTGCGTCGCACGTCGAGGGTGGCGCAGTGGAAGGAGCCACCGAAACTGTTGAAGTTGCGGAAGCTGCACGGAATGGGGGTGAAGCCCCACTCCTTCATCGCGGAGATCATCGGCTCGTCGTCGCGTTCGACCACGACGCGGTTCTCGTCCAGCATCAGGACGTTCATGTTGATCCACTTGCTGGTCAGATAGAGCGGGTGACTGTCGGGAATCACCGGCCGGGGGGCGCGCATCACGTCCCAGCCCTTGAAGATCGCGGGTACCTTCGACACTCGCTCGGGGTGCACGAGCAACTTCCCGGGAGCCAGCGGGGCCAGCGTGGCGTCGATGTGCATGGGGTGCGTGTCGTCGAACTCGAGGACGTGGATCCGGTATCGGTCACCGAGATGGCGGCGCAGCCAGTCGATGCCGAACTCGTTCGTGACGTTGCTCTTCTGCGCGACGATGTCGCGCCCGAGCCGCAGGAAGTCGGCCGCGTCGAAGGTCGGCTCGAACTCGGTCACGATCAGCCGGGTCGGCATCCCCTCGGCCGGCTCGGTCCAGGTCAAGTCGTATTGTTCGTCGGTGAGTTCGGGCTTGGGTCCGGCGCTCCACCGGGCGCCGGACCGGAAGTACTCCTTCAGGAGCGGCCGGTAGGCGAGGGTTTCGTAGTACCGGGAGCGCCAGGCCATCGGGCACTCGATGACGTCCTCGCCCACCACCAGGAGGCAGTCGCGCGGCATGGCCGCGTACAGACCGGTGCTGGTCCAGTCGCGCGTGGCGTAGGGCGTGCGCTGCGCGACCGGCTCGGGGCGTCGGACCGTCACCCCCTCGGCTTCGAGGATGTGCACGAACTCGTCGAGTTCCTTGCGGGCCGCGGCGATCAGCTCCGCGGGAAACGGTTGCCCACCACGGCGGCGGAAGGTCTCGTGCTGGTGCGCCGGAATGACCGGTTCCAGTGACGCGTGCCACGGGGGAAACGTGGCGTCGTCGACTATCCCGACAATCACTTCTTCGAGTGGGTCCCACTCGGTATATGACGAGACGGAAGAATTTCGCGATAAGGGTATGTCTGCTGACGAATCGGACAACGTGAACTCCAGTCACTCTGCCGCATTCCGGTCCGACGGTCGCGCCAAGCCCTGTCCAGGGAGGCCGCAAGGCACGCGGGGTGACATGAATTCAAGCCGCCGTCCCGGCGTGCCGAGTGGTCGGCGGCCCTGGTCGTCCAGGTGGGTCATGGTGAACCTGCCGTCGGTGCGGTCGCCCTGTCAACACGGCGCCGATGTGACGCACGTCACTTGCGTTATCCGATCGTGATCATGGATATTAAATGTCGCCTGTCGTAAATTTTTGTTTCTCACCATTTTGCGTGAGAGGGGTGGATGTGACGCCGGGGGACAGCGAAAGAGCGATAATCCACATATACAATTCTGCGGTGGCGGCTTCGGCCATCGGTGCCGCCTGGGAACTCGGTATGTTTGACGAGTTACACACGCAGGGAATGCTCGACGTGCAGAGTTTCGCGGCCGAACGAGGACTCGACACCGTTTCCGTTCTCGCCCTCTTTCGGGCACTGTCGGCGGTCGAGATCGTCGAGCGCGAAGATTTCAAGATATTACCGGGCGTCCACTTCTCCGAGGCATACCGAAACAAATCGTTCTTTCACTGGCTCACCAGGGGGAGTGCCGATCTGTTCCGGCGGGCGCCCGAGGTCGTGCGCACCGAGAACCGGGTGGGAAATTTCTGCCCGCGCGACAGCGCCGCCATCGCCTTCGCGTGCCGGGAGATCAGCACGTTCTGCTACGACCCCTGGTTCTGGCAGACGGTGCAGGGACTGGACTTCGACTTTCACGTCGTCGCCGACCTGGGCTGCGGCAGCGGCGAGCGGCTCATGCAACTCCTCGACCGCCATCCGGGTACCCGGGCCGTGGGCATCGACATCGCCCAGCCGGCCGTACGCATGGCAACCGCCGCGGCGGCGGCGGCCGGCCTTGCCGACCGGACGACGTTCGTGCAGGCCGACGTGCTGACGATGGCCCCGGTTCCGGCGTTCGAAGAGGTCGAACTCCTGACCTGTTTCATGATGGGGCACGACTTCTGGCCCCGGCAAAGGTGCATCGAAAACCTTCGGCGGCTGCGCACCCTGTTCCCGCGGGCGCGCAGATTCCTGCTGGGTGACGCCACCCGCAGCGAGGGAGTCGCCGACCGTGACCTGCCGATCTTCGCGCTGGGATTCGAGGTCGCGCACGACATGATGGGCACCTTCATTCCGACCGTGCGCGACTGGGAATCCGTTTTCGAGGAAGGCGGTTGGCGGCTCAGGAGTAAGAATTCGATCGACATCGCCGTCGGCGAGGTCATCTTCGAACTCGAAAGGCTCTGAGCCACGCAGGATGTCGGAGACGGGCCGACGCAGGCCGCCGGCCACCGGAGAGGATTCGTATGCCCGATCTCGAATCGGTGCCCGTCCTGCACCACATCGCGGTGCAGACGGACAACCTCGACAACTCGATTTCATGGTACGAGGACTTCTTCGGCGGCCGGCTGACCTGGGCGACGGACATATTCTCGGACCTGACCGTCTCCCGCCTGCCCGGCGTCGTGCGGATGGCCGAACTGGCCGTCGGGGCCGCGCACTTCCATCTCTTCGAACGCGGCACTCCCGCCGAGGGCCGGGCCGCGCCGGACGCACCTCGTTTCCAACACGTGTGCCTGAGCGTCGAAACGCCCGCCGAACTGCGTACCTGGCGCAGCCGTTGGTTGGAGCTCTCCGGTTCGCACCGCTACACATTCGCCGACCCGGAGCAACCCACCGAGATCGTGACCGACGCGCAGGGCACCCAAAGTTTCTACTGTCTCGACGTGAACGGCCTGGAATTCGAGTTCACCTGCATCGGGGGAGCAGTGGGGGAAAACGCATGAGGCGCCCGTCGGCCGTCGCCGCACTCTCCCTGCCCGGCACCAACGGCTGGGACTTCGGCGACTACCCCTACGGCCTGGAACCGCTGACGATGCCGGCGCCGAACAGCGCCGCGCCCGACGGCGGCAGTCGCGACGAAGCCGACCTCGACGACGCGTGCCTGGGCTTTCTGGCCCGCGCCGAGGAGGGCTTCGGGATCACCTTGCCCGTCGACGACAACCGCCTGGGGCAACTGTTCTGGTTTCGCTGGATCATCGGCCATCACGTCTCCTTCGTGATCTGGCGCCTGCTGGCGGACGAACTGTCGCGACTGTCCTCGAACCCGAAGGACCGCGAGGCCGCCTCGGTCGCCGTGACGGAATACGTGCGGGCGTACTGCGGGATGCTGCTGTACACGGGCTCGTGCAACAGCGCCATCTACAACGTGGACATCCGACCGAGCATGCATCGGCTGCACAGCACCTTCAGCGGTACCTGGGCGCCGGACTACCCGCCGGTACGAAGCCTGTTCCGAGGCCGGAAACTGCCGCCCGTGGTCGACTCCGAGCGGGAACGGCTGGTCCGACAGGTCGAGTTGAGCCACCGCATCCACCTGGGGGTCGCGGCCAAGCTGGTGGAAGGCGGCAGGTCGCTGCTCCAGCAGTCGGTCGCGCAACGCGACGCCAACCAGCCCCGCATGTGGGAGGGGATCTTCGACTGCTACTTCCTGACCCTGCGGGCGCCGACCACGCGGCAGGAGATCCTGGCGCAATTGTTGCGGCGCAACAAGGCCATCGTGATGGACCTCGCCACGAACGGCCTGTACCCGGGGTCGCCGGAGAGCCGGGACGAGACATTGGCGGAGATGCGACACCCCGACATCGTGGAGTGCGAGGAGGATCTGACCCCCTCGCTCTTTCGCGTCGCCGGTCTGGCCGCCGGCTTCTCCGCGGCCCGGGTGGCCAAGGAGATGACCGCCTCGTGAGCGCCATGCGGCACGGGGTGATCCTGCTGCCCGAGCAGCGCTGGTCGCACGCACGGCGACTGTGGACGCGCGCCGAGGAACTCGGCTTCGACCACGCGTGGACCTACGACCACCTGATGTGGCGATGGTTGCGCGAAAAGCCCTGGTTCGGCGCCGTCCCCACGCTGGCGGCCGCGGCCGAGGCCACCTCCCGGATCGGACTCGGGACGATGGTCGCCGGCGCGTCCTACCGGCACCCGGTGACGTTCGCCAAGGAATTGATGACCCTCGACGACATCTCGGACGGCCGGATGATCTGCGGACTCGGCGCCGGCGCCGGAGGCCACGACGACCGGGTGCTGGGCCACACACCGCCGTCCCCGGCCGAACGCCACGACCGTTTCGCGGAGTTCGTCGAAATGACCGACCTGCTGCTGCGCCGACGGGTGACCGACCACCGGGGTGCCTGGTTCGAGGCCCACGGCGCCTTCATGGTGCCGGGCTGCGTCCAGCGCCCGCGCCTGCCCCTGGCCATCGCCGCGACCGGCCCCCGAGGCATCCGGCTGGCGGCTCGCCACGCCGACATCTGGGTGACGGCCGGCGACCCCGGCTGGGGCGAACCGAGCGGCTACGCACCGGCGATCGCGAAGCTTCGCGCACAGGCGCACGCCCTCGACGCGGCGTGCGCGGACATCGGCCGCGACCCCTCGACGGTGCGCCGACTGGTCGTCACCGGCGCGATGATCACCGGCGTGATCGATTCGGTGGACGCCTACGAGGACGCCTGCGGGCTGTTCGCGGACATCGGCTTCACCGACCTGGTCGTCCATTGGCCCCGAGCCGACTTCCCCTACCAGGGCAGCCCCGAGGTCGTGGAGCGGATCGCCGGCAAGCTCTTCACGTCGACGGGCACACGATGATCGGCTACGAGCTCGTCAACATGTTCACCGACCGCCCCTTCACAGGCAGCGCCCTGGCCGTGGTCCCCGACGCGACGGGACTGTCGTCCGCCGTGATGCAGCGCGTCGCGGCGGAACTCGGCGCCGCGGAAACCGCCTTCGTCCTCCCCGCGACCTCGCCCCACGCGTCGTACCGGGTGCGCGTCTTCGGCCCGGACGCCGAATCACCGCACGGCGCGCATTCCGGCGTGGGGACCGCCGCCACGCTGGCTCGGTTGGGCCGCGTTCCCACCGGCCGGCTGGTGCAGGAATGTGGCACCGGACGTCAGGTGCTCGCGGCGCGGGCCGACCGCGCCACCCTGCACGCGACCGGGCCGGTGCGCGGCGAGCCGCTGGATCGGCAACCACTGCTCGACGCGGTGGGGCTGACCGAGGCAGACCTCGCCGATGCGGACGGCGACGGCGGGCCGCGACTGGCGGGCTTCGGCGGGGGCTTCGCGGTGCTCCCGGTCCGCGCCGGCGCGATCGCCCGGGCCCGACCCGACTACGCGCACATGCGCGACGTCGCTCTGCCGGCTCTGTGCCTGTTCACCTGGGACCCGGCCGATCGCCTCGCCCGGGCCCGGCTGTTCGCCCCCGGCTTCGGCATCCCCGAGGACCCCGCCTGCGGACCGGTGGCCATGGCCCTGGGCGGGTGGCTGATCGTCGCCGGCCGACTGCCCGCCACGAACGGCGAGCACGGATACACGGTCCGCCAGGGAGCCGAGGCGGGCCGCCCCGCACTGCTCGAGTGCACGGTGACGGTCGAGAACGGCCTCGTGGTGCGAGGCAGCGTGACCGGCCGAGTGACACCGGTCGCCTCCGGACACCTCGCGGACCCCGTCGAATCCCCTTGACCGACCCCCCGGAAGGACGTCTCGTGCTGCATCGTCCGGAACTGCACGGCACCGCGTGCGCGGTCTCCTCCACGCACTGGCTCGCTTCGGCGGCGGGTGTGGCGATGTTCGACCGCGGCGGGAACGCGTTCGACGCCGCCACCGCCGCGGCCCTGGTCATCCAGGTGGTGGAGCCGCATCTCAACGGCCCCGGCGGAGACGTCCCGATCATGGTCTACGACGCGGCGACCGGGTCCACCCAGGTCGTCTGCGGACAGGGTCCGATGCCGCGGCAGGCGACGCCCGAGGCGTTTCGCCGGCGCGGGCTGGCGGTGATACCCGGCTCCGGACTGCTGGCGGCCACCGTGCCCGGGGCCTTCGGCGCCTGGATGCGCCTGCTGCGCGACTTCGGCCGGCTGACCGTACAGGACGTGCTGGAGCCCGCGATCGGCTATGCCGAGGACGGATATCCGCTGCTGCCCAAAACCGCCGCGATGATCGAGGTGATGGCGCCGCTCTTCCGCGACGAGTGGACCGAGTCCGGCCGTACCTATCTGCACCACGGCGCGGCTCCCGCGCCCGGCGCCCGGATGCGCAATCCGGCGCTGGCCCGGACGTATCGCCGCATCCTCGCCGAGGCCACGGCGGGCGGACGAACGCGCGAGGCACAGGCGGACGCCGCGATCTCGGCCTTCTACGAGGGGTTCGTCGCCGAGGCCGTCGACCGGTTCATGGCGACCGAGGAGCCGATCGACTCCACCGGCCGGCACAACGGCGGCTTGCTCACCGGTGACGACCTGGCCGGCTGGCGGGTACCCGTCGAGGCCACCGTGGCCCTCGACTACCGCGGTCACAGCGTGCACAAGGCGGGTCCCTGGTCCCAAGGCCCGGTCTTCCTCCAGCAACTGGCCCTGCTGGAGGGCTTCGACATCAACGCGATGGGCTTCGGGAGCGCGGACCACGTGCACACCGTGATCGAGTCCGCCAAGTTGGCCTTCGCGGACCGGGAGGCGTGGTACGGCGACCCGGAGCACGCCGACGTGCCGCTGGCCGGCCTCCTCGACCCCGCCTACGCGGCGGCCCGCCGGACCCTGATCGGATCCGAGGCGTCCGATGTCCTGCGCCCCGGCTCCCCCGACGGTCGAAAGCCGTGGATTCCCCCGGTACTGGATGTGTCCGCCTCCTCCGGCGACCCGGACTGGCTGCGGCAGTTGGCCGACGGCATCCCGACCGTGCTGCAGCGGACGGCGGCGAAGGGCGACACGTGCTGCGTGAGTGCGACCGATCGCGACGGCAACATGGTGGTCGCCACCCCCAGCGGCGGGTGGCTCAAGAGCTCGCCGGTGGTCCCCGGTCTCGGATTTCCGCTGGGCACCCGAGGCCAGATGGCCTGGTTGGACGAGGGACACAACAACTCCGTCGCTCCCGGCAAACGGCCCCGTACGACGCTCAGTCCGACCTTGGCGCTCCGGGACGGCGCGCCCTACCTGGCCTTCGGTACCCCCGGGGGCGACCAACAGGACCAGTGGACCCTGAACTTCTTCGTCAACCACGTCGACTTCGGCATGAGCCCCCAGCAGGCGGTGGAAGCGGCGACCTTCCATACCGACCACGTACCGAGCTCGTTCACGCCCCGCCGAGCGCGGCCACTGACCGCGGTCGTGGAGCAGGACGGGTTCGATCCGGCCGTCCTGACCGAGCTTCGCCGGCGCGGCCACGAGGTGCAGACGGTCGCGCCGATGACCCTGGGCAAGGTGTGTGCCACGGGCCCGGGCTCGCACGGCGGCGTGCTGGCGGCGGCGAGCCCGCGTGGGCAACAGGCGTACGCGGTCGTTCGGTGACCGTGGACGGGCGCGGTGGGAGCCGCGCCCGGCCTTGCGGAAAGCGGTGCCCGGTCACCGGGGGAGCGTCGGATCGTCGACCGGATCCGGATCCGGATCCGGATCGGCTGCGCCGTCGAGTCCGGCGGGTCGGCTTCGAACCGCCTCGAGACTCGCCAACCCGGGGACCACGACGAGGGAGGTCAGCAGGACGACACCGCCGAGAACGGCGGGGGTGCGCACGGAGAACGCGGAACCGAGCCAGCCGCTGAGCCCGGCGCCGACCAGGATCCCCAGACGGCTCAGCAACAGGTAGCAGCTGTTGACCCGACCGAGAAGCCGACGCGGTACGACCCGTTGCCTGAGGGAGACCACCTGCACGTTCCAGGTCACCACACCGAAACTGGCCACGGCATACAGGACCGCCGCCAAGGCCACGGAGGAGCCGACCCCCAGACCCAGCAGTGAGGCTCCCATCAGGAAGAAGGACAGACCGATTCTGGACGTCAGGCCCAGGCGGTTGCGCAGCCGGCCCGAGGTGACGCCGGCCAACGCTCCGCCGACGGCACCCGAGGCCAACACCATGCCGTACGCCACGGGCGACGCCCCCAGGGTCTTCGTCAACAGCAGCACCAGCATGGTGACCGCCAGGTAGAAAGCCATCGAAGCCACCGCTGCCACGATGGCCAGCAGCCGGATCCCGCGGTGCGTCCAGGTCCAGCGAATGCCCTCGCGGATGTCCGCCGCCACCGGGCGACGAGGTGACGGCGTGCTCGCGCTCGACCGACCCAACGCGGCCACCAGGGCGGCGGCCAGGACGAAGGAGACGCCGTCCACGGCGAACGGGTACCCCGCGCCGACAACGAACAGGGCGGAGCCCAGCAGCGGGCCGACGAAGTGTCCGCCGACGATGAGACCGCCCTCCAGACGACCGTTGGCGGCCTCGAGTTGCTCGGGCCGCACCACATCCGGCAGGGCGGACGTGGACGCGTTGACGAAGACCGTCTCGCCGCATCCGAGCACGAAGGCCAGCAGGGCCGGCACCACCAACGGCGGGCTCGCGACCAGCACCCACGCGGCGAAGCCCAGGACCACCACGGCGCGCACCAGGTCGACCTGCCACATCAGGCGCCGCCGGTCGAACCGGTCGGCCAGGACACCCCCCACCAAGGACATCACCAGCCAGGGCAGCGTTCCGGCCACCGTCACCAACGCCACGGCGCTCGGTGACGACGACACCGTGGCGGCCAACAAGGGCAGGGCCGCATCCCGCATGCCGTCACCCACGGCGGAGACCGACGAGGCCGACCACAGCAGCGTGAACTTCCTCCCCAGCCTCGACGCCGGAAGCCCCTGCGATGCCGCCGATTTCGCCGTAGTCACCGCCCCAGTCTGGCAGCCGGCCGGCCCCGACGACCGGGAGACGAGAGGGATGGCGCCCGGCAGGCTCCCACACGTCGACGGCGCATGCGACCCGTCCGCCCGATTCGTGGTGAGCACCCGGATCCGGGCGAGGACGTCGCCCGTGGGCGAGTTGCACACACGCTGGGCCCGACCGCGGGAATCCTCGGCGGGCGGCGACGCGAGGTCCTCGGCGGGCTCAGCTCGGTTGGGCCGGTGAACCGCGCATCGTCTTGCCGGGGTTGCGCGTCGTCGGGCCGCCGACGGAGTTGAGGACCAGCTGGGCCTGGTTGTCCACGAAACGGGTGAACAACTGCTGCGCGTAGCCGAAGATGACCGCCCAGGCGATGATCTGCGCGGACGAGTCGAGCGCGCTCAGGCCGGGAATGAAGTCGCCGCGCATGAGCAACAGCCCCAGGAGCGCGGTGAGCGCGCCGGTGGGGAGCTTGAGCAGGGCCAGCGCCACGGGCACGTTGTACGGCGTCGAGGTGCCGTGGATCCGGCGCAGCGACGCGGCGGCGGCCACGGCGGCGGCGACCAGGCCGACCAGTTCGACCACCGGGTAGTCCCACTGGGTGGCGACGTCGGCGTACATCTGGTCCAGGCTTCGCCCGTCGACCCGCTCGCCGTTCGCCGCGGCACCGGCGGGGGCGGGGGCGGTGGCCGTGGCACAGACGATGCCGATACCCGTGGGGTTGAAGCACAACGGCACCGTCCCGGGCGAGGCGGCGCCGGCCATGGCGATCAGGGCGGCGATGATCGCGAGCGCCGCGGTGACGCCGAAGACGATGTGCGCGAAGCTGCGGACCCTGAGCTTCTCCTTCAGGTGCACCTGGTGTGCCACCGTCGAGGCGTCGACCAGGACTTCGCGCTGGTTTTCGGTCAGCGTGTCACCGGCGCGGACGGACAGCGCGATTTCGTCCACGTGGGCGCGGCGTTCGTCGCCGAGCGGCAGGTGCTCCTTGATGAACGCCACGATGCCGGGCAGGTGTGCGGTCATGTCCTCCAGCGTCAGCAGCCGGAGCAGGAAGATGTAGGCGACGTCCAGTTGCGTCTGGGCGACCGCGATGTGCGCGGCCGGTCGGCCGTGTTCGTGCCCCAGGGCCTCCTTCGCCTCGCCGAGCGACTCGAGGGCCCGGTCGGCCAGGATCTGATCGCACGCGGTGAGCGGGCCCGGCGCGGTCTTGCTCTTGAGGAGTGCCTCGAGTTCGATGACGCGAGAGCGCAGTCCTTCGCGCAACTCCCACTGTCCGCGTTCGTGCCGTCGAAGGTTCCGAGCCTGCGAACGCGCGTTTCGACGGGAGTTGTCGGCGGGCGGCGGGGGTGGCTCCGAGGGTGTCGACTTTGACTCCATGCATTCGACTATGAACGACGAGTCAGACGAATTCCCGCGCGATCAGCTTCTTCAGGTCCGGCATCACCCCGATGGACGCGCCGGGAGCGCCTGCCGTGCTGTTGCCGGGGGTGGTCAACACCGTGCGCATACGCTTCGGGCGCAGTTTGCCCGGGGCGCCGACGCCCGGGTTCAGCCTGGTGAACAGGTCCTGCACCAGCAGGCACACGCCGGCGATGATCGCGGCCGCGCCCGAGGTGCCGCCGAAGAACGGGCCGGTCCAGTAGGCGTCGGCTTTCGTGGGCGTGTTCGGGTTGCCGGTGGTGACGATGTTCTCGCCCCACGCGAAGCAGTCGACGCGACTGCCGAAGCTGCTCTGCGAGGAGCCGGTGGCCAGGTTCTCCACCGCGATCCGGCCGTGCGGCTGCGCGGACGTGCCGGACCCCACCATGATGGCCCCCGACTCACGGAACTCGCCCGGCTCGTTGCGGTTGAGCACGCGCTGATTCGTGACGGGGTCGCGGAATTCGTCGAGGTTGGCATTCTTGTTCCCCGCCGCCTCCACGACGATCACGCCGCGGGCGGTGGCCAGCGCGATCGCGGCGAAGCAGCCCGGGTCGGTCTCCACCGGCACGAAGCGGGGCACGCCGTTGAACTGCGCCGCGAACTGGACTTCCAGCAGCAGCACGTCGCCGGCGGAGAGCTCCGACTGCGCCCGCATGATGGCGTTGGCGACACGTTGCCGGTCCGCCGGCGAGTTGAAGGCCTGCTTCGAGTGGAAGTAGGAGATCATCCGTGCCGACGCGTTCGGTGCGATGCCACAGATGCCCCGGGTGTTGTCGATACCGACGATCGAGCCCACGACGGCGGCGCCGTGCGCGAAGCTCAGCGGGGTGTTGACGCCGTCGATCAGGCGCAACCCCGGGGGAAGGTCTTCGTGGCCGACGAACCAGCCCTGTTCGAGGTCGATGAACTGGGTGCCGTCGCCGCCCGCGCCCTTGGCCCACGCCGCTTGCACGCCGATGCCGTCCAGTGCCGGGTCCAGATAACCCTGTCGGAAGAACAGCGCGTTGCCGGTGCCGACCACCGGATCCGAGGCGAGCGGCATGCTGTAGGCGAATTCCACGGACCCCCCGAACGCGGCCATGGAGGCGGCGAGCGCCTCGGTGTCGAATCCGGCGGGGCAGTCGATCTCGAGGTAGTTCTCGAAGTTCGTCCGCTCGTAGTCGGGTTCCTCCTCGACGGCCTGATCGACCAGCACCTGGATCTGCTCTGCGGACAGTCCGTCGAAGACGCGGTGCAACGTGAGGTCGGGCAGCAGCGCGCGCACCGCCTCGACGGCGAACTCGCTGCCCGGGCCCAGGACATCGGCGGCGAACCGGTCCAGGTCGAGACTGCCGCCCTGGCCGAGTGGCACGAAGACACTGTCGGCGATCTTGACGATCACCTGCGGGGCGATCTCGGGATCGGTCGTTCGCACGTTGATGCCGAAGGCCGGGTCGAAGGTGATGTCGCCGAGTTCGAAGCGGTTCATCCGCCCGCCGAGGACGTCCGGGTCGTCGACCTCGTCGGTGATCGGATAGCCCAGTCCGCCGGTCTCCGCGCCCATCCCGAGATAGTTGTCCATGATCAGTCCGTGCAGCTCGAACGCCTCGCCCACGCGCGGATGGAAGTAGATGCGTCCGAATGTATAGGCCCGGCAGGAGCCGCCGTCGTAGAGCTCTTCCTCTTCCCCGACCGGATCGCCCAGGTTCAGGATGCCGTCGGAGATGAGGGAATCGTGTTTCTCGTCGATGGGCGACATGGCCCCTCCAGAATGAATGCGTGAGCGGATCCCCGCGCTCGACCCTGGGACGGGGTGCCGCTCTTCCAGCCTAGGCCAGGGTGCCGGCGCGGTCGCGTCGGACCGGTCGGCGCCGGGTGCGGCCCGTTGCCGCGCCGCGTGAGTCGCCGTCGCCCGGTGTGTCGCGCCCGATACCGGGGGGTACGCCCGCCACGATGGCCAGGTCCGCCCGGCGCGGGTCCGGGCCCGGTGGGAAGGGATGCCCATGCCGCTGAGGAGCTACGGAGTTCTGGCCGCGCGGGCGGTGGCGCGCGTACGCGAAGGCGCCTCCGGCACGCCGCACTACCAGATCCATCTGGCCGACGACGCGGGCACCGCGTACCGTGCGGCGATCAACGTGCTGTCCAAGGAAGCGCCGTCCGAGCTGCTGTTCGTGGTGGTGGAGGACTTCCGCCACCCGCTGACCGACTCGCTGCCCGCCGCGGGCAGCGGGTGGACGCCGCTCGCGTCGCAGCCCGGCCACGCCGCGCTCGACTACATCCGCGCCAACCTGTTCGACCCGACGACCGTACGGCCGCTGCCCCCGGACCTGCCCGGCGAGGACAACGACCTGGCCGATCTGCTCGACCACTACGTGCAGCGCGCGATCGGTGACGCGGCGGCCGCGGTCTACGTGTTCGGCGAGCGCTTCGGCCCCGAACCCGACAAGCCGGACAAGGTGTTCGGCTTCCTGCCCGGCAACGGCGTGCACGACGTGCACATGAACCAGGGCAACAGCGAGGATTTCCGCCGGGACGACGGGGTCTGGCAGGACGGCGGCCTGCTCATCCGCCTGCCGGACGGCCGCTGGGTGGCCGTCTTCCTGGCCTTCCAGTCCCAGTCCTGGCACACCGACGACACCACCGGTCACGCCCTCGACACCGCGCCGCCGCTGCCGGGCACCGGCGAGGAGCGAATGCGGATCGTCGGGGCGCTGGTCAACCCGCCCGGACCGGCACCCGAGGCGGAGACCGTCACCCTGCTCAACGCCTCCCCCGCACCGATCGTGCTCGACGGCTGGCGGCTCGTGGACCGCAACAAGACCGCGCTGCTGCTCCCCGCGACGACGCTGGCGCCCGGCGCCGTCCTGCAGGTGCCCGGAAGCCCGTCGTTCCAACTCGGGAACCGCGGCGGCGCGATCACCCTGCTCGACCCGGACGGGCTCAAGGTGCACGGTGTCACGTACACCGCGGACCAGGGGGGTCGCGAGGGTTGGACGATCGTCTTCTGAGCGGTACGCGCGGAGGGGCGGCGCGATGCGCGTCGCCCCTCCGCCGCAGGCCCGGCGGACACCGCCGGCCGCCCGGTCCAAAAGGTGCGTGCCGGGGCCGCGTTTGTCACGCTGGAGACAGGTCGCGTGCCCCGCCGTGGCCCGACGGTCGGCGAGGTGCGTCCCCGGCCGGTCGATCGGAAGGCGGGCAGCCATGACTGCCGACCCGTTCAGCATCCTCCGCATCGAGGACATGCTCTTCCTGCGCGTCGAGGTGGTCAACCTCCGCCGCGAGGGGGCGCGTCTGGTTCGGGAGGATCCCGCCGCACCGGCGCTGGTGCTGTTCCACGCGCCGTCCCAGCACACGAACGAAGGCGTGCTGCTCGGTGGGCAGTTCCCGGAGACCGTGGCCGCCTTCGCGGCGGGAGGAAGCACGTTGGTGTTCCTGCTCCCGGACGGGCAGGACGGCATCGACCTGACCGTCGACGCGCTGCTGGACTGGAACGGGCTGACCCCGACGCTCGTCCCCGCCGACCAGCCGCGGGACGACCCGAACGAGCCGGCCCTGTTCGGCGGGATCCCGCGCACCGCGATCGAGTTCCCCACCGGCGTGCTGCTGGGCCACGACCACGACGGTTCGGCGTTCGAGTGGTCGGCGCGCCTGGCCGAACCGGTCGCGCTCGACGGGCGGGCCGAACTGTGGCACGCCGAACTCTCGGGCGGAAACGGCGGGCCCGTACACCTGAAGGCGTTCGCCGAGGCGCCCGGGCGCCCCCCGCACACCGGAATGCCGCTGGACCCGACCGTGCCCGGCGACCTTGTCGCCCTCACCAGCCTCGACGAATTCGTCGGCCCGGACGGGGTTCCGCTGCGCCGGCCCCTGGTGGCCGACCGGTTCATGCTCACGCCACTGGGCGCGACGGTACGCATGACCGGTTCCTGGCCCATCGCGCCGGGCTTCTCCTCGGTGAGCCTGACCGGTTACGAGCACATCGCGTCGCTCGGGCGCGACGAGTTCGTACACACCGTGCGCCAGGGCTTCCTCAGCAGCGGCCATCGGGCGTCCCTCGTCGACATCACCAGGCGGACCTACGACGACCCGGGCGACCTCACCTCGGTCGCCTATCTGCACAAGGAAAGGCACATCGTGGTGGACCAGGCCGAGGTCGCCTACGGTGCGAACGCGGGCTACGACCGGCATCAGGGACGGCAGATACCGTTCCGATCGCTGCGGCTCACCGACCTGGTCACCCCCGTGATCGATCCCGGGGAGGGCGCGTTCTGGGTGACCGTGCGCGGCGAGCCGTACCGGTTCCACGCCACCGCGACCGATGCCGAGGGCCGGCACGTCAGCCTGGACCTGCCGCTCGTGTTCGCCTCCTCGGACGCCCTCGACCGCATGGCGGCGGTCTACAACGACCCCGCCACCGCCGACCGCGCGAACGTGGGGCTGGGCGGACAGACCGTCGCCCTGGCCGAGAACCCGAGCGGGGACGGCAGCACCGGCATGCCGGTGACGTCGGCGCGCTTCACCCTGGCACCGGCCTCCGGGAACCCGGCCGGGGTGCTTCCCGCCATGGTCGACGCGGTGGCGCGGGTGCCCGCAGTCGAACAACTCACCGGACTGGCCACCGAAACCGCCGTACGGCTGCACGACGCCTACCTCGAACAGGGCTTGGACGGCCAACCCACCGGCGCGTTCCTGCATCTGGTCGACGCGCTGCCGATGAACCTCTCCGCCGAGAAGGCGGGCGGCCTGGCCAAACCCAGCATGGCCGTCCAGGCCGTCACCACTCGAGCGGGGTTGCTCGCACCGAAGTTCCTCGGCGCGGCGGGCGACGCGGTGGGGGTCGACTCCGCGTCGCTGGCACAGATCTTCGGCGGTACGAAACTGCTGGGCCCCATCGATCTGGCCGACCTGCTCGCGGACGTCCCGGCGACATCCGTCGCGGAGTTGCGGGACCTCGGCGAGGACGAGATCCGCCGCCGGCTCGACGGTGTCTCCCAGGCACTGCTGCCGGTACCACTGATGCGGATCGGCGATCTCGTAGACGGATCCGGCTCCGAACTGCGGTACGTGTGGAAGCCCGCGCTGAAGAACGACCTGCCGCTGCTGGATCTGGACGGCGCCGCCCTCGTCCTCGAAGCGACCACCGTGCGCTCGCCGGACGCCCTGAGCAAGTCCAGCGTGCGCGGCGAACTCAAGCACTTCGCATTCGTGTTCGCGGACATCGTGCGGGTCGACTTCGAACGCCTGACGTTCACCGCGCACCCCGGCAGCGCACCGGACGTCAGCGCCGCGGGTGTCGCGCTCACCTTCGAGGAGAGCCTCGAGTTCGTCAACCAGCTCCGCGAGGCGCTGCCCTCGGACGTGTTCGGGCCCGGCTCATTCGTCGACGTGAACACCTCCGGGATCACCGCCGGCTACTCGCTGACCCTGCCGACGCTCTCCCTGGGCATGTTCAACCTGAGCAACGTCGCCCTGGCCGCGCGCCTGACCATCCCCTTCGACGACAAGCCGGCACGGTTCCGTTTCGCCGTCTCCGAACGGCACAACCCGTTCTGCGTCAGCGTGTCGCTGTTCGGCGGCGGCGGCTTCTTCGCCCTCGAAGTGAGCACCCGCGGCATCGAACAGATCGAAGGATCCCTGGAGTTCGGCGGCAACGCATCGCTCGACCTGGGCGTGGCCAGCGGCGGCGTGCACCTGATGGCGGGCATCGCGTTCCAGATGGCCGGCGACTCGGTCACGCTGACCGGATACCTGCGCTGCGGCGGCTACCTGTCCGTGCTGGGCATCGTCGGCATCACCGTCGAGTTCTACCTGGCCCTCACCTACCACAAGGACAACGGCATCTCCGAGGTGATCGGCCAGGGCAGCGTCACCGTCAGCGTCCGCGTCGCGTTCTTCAGCAAATCCGTGAGCCTCGCGCTGGAGCGCCGGTTCACCGGTTCGGCAGCCGACCCGTCGTTGACGGACACCATGAAACTCGAGCACTGGCACGAGTACTGCCAGGACTTCGCCGAGTGAACCGCGCCACGGCCACCCCGATCCGAGGTCCATCCCGGGTGACCCCGCCTGGAAGGCACGCCCATGACGACCGCACAGAACATCCAGTGGATCGCCCTGCCGGCCGGTCTGTCCCCCGACGGGACGCAGGCGCGCCTGTCCGTGTTCGTGGCACCTCGACTGACGAGCGACGGCCCCGGCACCCTCGCGGCGTTCCCGGACTTCCGGGACTGGCCGTCCCGGGTGGCCGGCGCGACGTTCGCACTCGCCCTCGGGGACGAGTCCGGTGTCCTCGACGGTGGAGCCGCGGTCGTGCCGCTGACCCGCACCGGGCAGCCGAGCGATTCCGCGCTGTGGCAGCTGTTCTTCCCCGAGGGCACCCCGGTGGAGGTGTTCGAGTTCGACGACCACCGGCAGAACACCATGGTGAGCTACCCGGCCCGCGACCTCGCCGACACCACCCGCCAATCCTTCGCGAGCACCGCGGCCGAGTCACCCGACAGCATGCCCCCGAGCCAGGCCATGAGCACCCTCGCCGGGTTCGCCGCGGCCACCGACATGCAGGGCACCATGCAGGGCATGCGCGAGAACATCGTCGCGCAACTCGCCGCCGCCGACGAACGCGTCGCCGACCGGCCGGGCGAACTGGTCCGGCCGGAACTGAGCCCGCAGGAGGCGTTCCTCGCCTTCCACGAACCGCAACCGCAGATCGCCGGCCTGGTCGCGGACGGCGGCCCGCACATCGCACCGCCACCGGAGGTGCCGCAGGTCGACTTCCACCAGTTGTTGTCCTCGCTCGGCGACCACCCCAAGCTGCTCCGACGCCTGGGGCTGGTGCTGGACTTCGTGCTTCCGGTCGACAAGCTGCCGGGCGCGAGCGGGGAGCGGACCATCGTCCTGGTGCCCACCTGGGAGCCGCTGCTGGGCCGGGACGCGTCGCACGACCACCCCGCCGCGACGCGCTACGCTCTCGCTCCGGGCCAGGGCTTCTGCGCCGCCGCGGACGGCAACGACGCGTTCGGGCCGCCCGCGCGCGGGCTGCTGGCCCTGCCGGAGGACGAGTACACCATCGAGCAGGCCGACATCGACGGCGTCACGCTCAAACTGATGACCGCCGCCGTGGCGACCGCCACCGACGGGGACGCCGAGGCCGCGCCGCCGACGGTCCGCACCAAGGGGCTCTCGCTCGTGCTCGGCGACCGCACGCGGCACCTGCACGAGAACTTCCAGCGGGCCGCCGACCGGCAGGACGCGCTCGCCGACGAGGACACCACGGTGGTCCTCACCGCCGAGGACCTCGTGCGCGGACACCGCCTGGACATCTTCGACGAGACCCGGCAGAAGTGGTTCTCGCTGCACGAGCGTGAGATCGCCTACGACCGGGCGGGCAGCCCCGGCGACCACCTGGACACCGCGTCCGACGAGGGATTCTTCCAACTCAGCCTGGCCGCCCCGGTCACCGCGCCGGGCGCCGCGCAGCGCGTCCACGTGCACGAACACCTGGTCACCTGGGACGGGTGGGCGTTGTCCGCACCGCACCCGGGGATGGCCGTGGCGAAGGGGGACAGCCCCGAGCGCATCCCCAACACGGCGGCCACGACAATGCCGTTGGAGATCGAAACCCGCGCCCGGCCCGGCTCGCTGCCGCGCCTGAGGTTCGGGAACTCCTATCGGATCCGGGTCCGCACGGTGGACCTCGCGGGCAACGGGCCGACGGCGGCGGAGGCCGACGGACTCCTCGACCAGGACGTCCTGGTACTGCCGGCCGCGGGCGGGTCGGTCTTCCGCAGGTTCGAGGCGATCCCCCCGCCGCTGCTGCTGCCGCGCGTCGCGTTCACCGAAGGGACCTCGGCGCACCGACTGGTGATCCGCAGCACCGCCGAACTGTCCCCGGCACAGTACGCCGAGACCTTCAACGCCTCGCCGCCGGTCTCCGGCGGCACCCACGCGCCGTACCACGAGGTCGACGAGCGGCACGTGGTCGCGCCCAAGACGTCGCTGCAATGCGCCGAACGGCACGGCAAACTCGACGAGGCCATCGGCTCGGGCGACGCCGACGCACGCGAACGGGTGTACACGATCGCGTCGCGGGAGAGCGGGTCGCTCGACGACGCGTCCCGGCCCGGCACGGCGTCCGTGACGTATCCGTCGGCGACCCCCGACACGGCGCAGGGCCACTACGTGCTGTGCACGGGCGAGACGGTCGAACTGCCGTATCTGCCCGACCCGCTCGCCGAGGGCGTGGTCTTCCACGAACTCCCGGGCGTCCCGGCTGGCCAGGGGTTCACGCTGCCGTGGGACGCGCCGGCCTGGCATGCGCCGAAATCGATCCTCCTGCGCATCCGGGAGGGCAGCGGACCGCCCGTCTTCGACACCTCGACCCGGGTGCTGACCGTGCTGCTGCCGAAGGCGACGGTGGCGACCGTGCGGGTGTGCTCGCGGGTCAAGGTCAACGAGAAGACGATGGGCATGCTCAAGTGGTGCCGGGACGCGCTCGAACCCGACCGGTTCGAAAGCGTGATGGCCGCCGCCCGGGCCAACCGGCACTGGATGCTGACCCCGTGGTACGACGTGACGCTCGTCCATGCCGTGCAACGTCCTTTGGTCGCGCCGCTGTTGACGCTCGACGACGGGACCGACCGGCTGCTCGGGGCGACCGGCGAACACCTCGTCGGCTCGCTGGAGTTGAGCGCGGCGAGCACCGAACGCATCGACATGATCGCGTCGTGGAGCGAGAACGTGGACGACCTCGCCATGCCGGGCCCGAGCGTCCTCGACGTCACCACTCCGGTGTTCCGGCTGCCGCTGGCCGCCGCCGTTCCGCTGGATCCGGTCGCGAGCGAGGCCTCACCCAGCACCCTCGACGGTGACACCCTGACGTTCAACACAGTCGTGGCCGAGGAACTCGCCTTCGCGGTGGAACCGGGCCGGCCACCGGCGACACCGGTGCCGGCCAAGTGCGAGTTCGGTGACACCAAACGCCGCGACGTGACCTTCACCCCCGTGGCGACCAGCCGGTTCGGCGACTGTTTCCCGCCGGAGTTCACCGAGGACACCGAACGGGAACTCCTGAGCGTGCACGGCGGTCCCGTCGAGCACACCGTGCTCGGCAGCGCCAAACCGGCGGCTCCGCGGGTGTTGGGCAGCTTCCTCACCCTCGGGTTCGAGACCTCCGGAAGCCTGCCGAACGAACTGGTCAGGCGGCGCCGCGGCGGGGGTTTCCGGGTCTATCTGTCGCGGCCGTGGTTCTCGTCGGGAGACGGTGAGCTGTTGGCCGTGGTGTTGGGCGTGCAGGGCGACGAACAGCCGCCCCAGGCACACCCGTTCATCACCCTGATGGGACGCGATCCGATCCGCAGCGCGGCACCGGTGTTCCTCCCGTCCGCGAGCAACTTCCCCGGCGCGACGATCACGCTGGAACTGGCGCTGCCCGAGGTCTTCGACGGATTCACCGTCACCGCGGCCGGCTTCGAGCCCATCTTCGACAGACCGTCCGGCCGGTGGTACTGCGACATCGACGTCGATACCGGCGGCGCCTACTTCCCCTTCCTGCGGCCCGCGCTCGCCCGTCTGCAACCGCGCTCGATGGAGACCTGTCACCTGTCCCCGATCGTCCTCACCGACACCCTGCGGCTGTTGCCCGAACGCACCCTCACCCTGTCCGGCACCGACTCGCTGAACGTGCAACTCACCGGGCCCGCCTACCACGACGACAACAGTCCGCCCTCGGTGACGGCCGCCATCGAGCAGCGCGACCCCGACGTCCCCGACCCGGTCCTCGGTTGGTTCGAGCTCGGCGAGACCGTCACCGACCTCTTCGCCGACGATGACACCAGCCTCTTCCCCACCTACTCCGCCGAAGTCCCGCTCCCGGATCCCCGCCCGGACCGACCCCTCCGCCTGATGATCAACGAAATGGCGGTGATGCGCTCCGACTTCGCCGTCGACGAGTTCGGCCCGACGGTGGGAGACCTGGTCTACGCGGACGCGGTGGAACTGTGACCCGACCCGGGTATGCGCGAACTGGGACCCACGACGGTGCCGCCACGGGAATGCGTTCCTCGAGGGATCGCTTCGAGGGGATGAACCCGTTCGGATCCGGCCGTTGCGGGCCGACACGGCCCTCGGCCGCGTCGATCTGCCACTGCTCCGCCGCCGTGCCCGTGGGTTCACATTCTCCAGCGTTCGTCGGGTGTGCCGGCCCAGGCCCATTGGGTGTCGGGTTCGAGAGTGATGCCGAAGTCGTAGGCGTGGATTTGGGCGTCGTCCTGCCAGGCGATGACGGCGGCGGCCTCGTCCCACAGCCGTCGGGGACCGCCCTGGAGGGCGTGTCCGGCGTCGGGGGTGTCGTCGACCAGGGCCCAGGAGTCCTTGCCGTCGTGCAGCCACCATTTCGCACCGTCCGCCGCCGTGGCGCGGTGCACGTCCGCAAGCTTGAGCGCCAGCGCCTGGACGTGGTTGCCGTCCGCGGACACTCCGGCGAGGTGCCAGTCCACGGGCGTGCGGGCGTGGGCCGGGTATGCGGTGCGGATCGCCTCGAACACCTCGTGCCCGGGGCCGCGTTGACCGCGCAGGGGCATGAACGCCACGCTCTTGACGAACCGCCCGCTCGCCGTGCCGTGCTCGTCGACGACCAGGCGCAGCAGGCCGCCGGATCCGAAGGGCGGGGAGAACGGCACCGCCAACACCGCGCCCGGTGCGCAGTGTTCGATCCAGGCGTGGGGGAGGTGTCGGGTGACGGCGGCGGTGACGTGGACACGGTCCCACCCCGCGCCCGCCCCGGTGTCCGAGGCAGCGTGCTCGCCGTCGCGGGTCACGACGTCGACGGTGTCCGTCCAGGGGGTCAGGCGTGCGCGGGCGGCGTCGGCGAGGACGGGGTCGATCTCGACCGTCACCACCCGCCCGCTCGGGCCGACGCGGTGGGCCAGGAGCGCGGCGGTCCAGCCGGAGCCGGTGCCCACCTCCCACACCCGCTGCCCAGGGCGCACATCCAACGCGGTCAGGAAGCTCGCGACGGCGAGCCGGTCGCTGATCGAACTGGTCGCCGTCTCGCCGTGCTCGGTGTCGGCGCCGTCGTCGACCTGGGTGACCACCGGTCCGCGTCCGTCCACGATCGCGGACCACCCGGCGGGATCGGTGTGTCGGTCCACGCGGGTGTAGACGTCGCCGTCGTCGCGCCAGATCACCTCTGGGGCGAACGCCTCGCGCCGCACCGCGTCCATCGCCTCGCGGATCCACGGCGCGTCGGAGAACGCGCCTTGGGCGCCGAGTTCGCGCAGCGCGTCCTCGTGCGCGGTCACGGCTTCTTGTGCTTGCCGCCGCCGGGCTTTTGCACGCCCGGATTCTGCCCGTCCTGGTCCCGGGTCGGCTGCGGCGAGTCGTCCGGCTTCCCGTCGTTCGGTTTCGAATGCTCACCCATGGCAGCCCCCTTGCCTACCGACAGTCAGCGCTCCTTCGAGCATGGCGGGCCGCACCCACCGAAGCAATACCGCGGTCACTCGAACGTGCGGCTGATCTGCCAACTCCCGGACTGGGCGGGGATATCCGCAAACGGTGCGCTCTCGTCGGCAATCCCGTCGTTGCCGCTTGAAGCACCCGGTGATCATCGCCGTCCTACTCTTCGGCCTCGACGATCATCTTTCCGATGTTGGCGCCGCGCAGCATGGACACGAAGGCCTCCACGACCCGTTCGAAGCCCACGACGATCGTCTCGTCCGACACCAGGCGCCCGTCGCGCAGGAGGGGCGCCGCGAACGTGTACAACTCGTCCCGTACGTGCGTGTGGTCGCGCACCAGGAAGCCCTCCATGCGCAGGCTCTTCTCCACGAAGTCCGCGTGGTCGAAACGCACGGGCGGGGTGTCCGGCCGGTTGTACTGGCTGATCGTGCCGACCCGCACGATGCGGCCGTGTTCCCGCAGGGCGCCGACCGCTGCCGCGAGATGGTCGCCGCCGACGTTGTCGACGAACACGTCGACGCCGTTCGGGGCGGCCCGTGCGAGGAGTTCGGCCACCGGGCCCTCCCGATAGTCGAAGACTTCGTCGTAGCCCACCCGTTCGGTCAGGTACGCCGCCTTGGCCGGCGATCCCGCGCTGCCCACGAGCCGCCCGGCGCCCAGCAGGCGGGCGAAACGGCCGACGGCGGTACCGACACCGCCCGCCGCGCCCGAGACGAACACGTCCTCGCCCCCGCGCAGTGGCACGATACGGGTGAGGGCCACATACGCGGTCAGCCCCGTACCGCCGAGCAGGCCCAGGTGTGTCGACAGGGGCACACCCGGCAGGTCCGGAAGTACGTGCGCTTCCCCGGGGGCGACCACGGCGTGTGTACGCCATCCTCGGCGGTGGAAGACCACGGTGCCCTCGGGCAGTTCCGGAGTTCGGGAGGCGACGACCCGGCCGAGCGTACGGCCCTCCAGCGGAGCGTCGAGGGCGAACTCGGCGTCCATCATCTCGCGGTGGTACGGGTCCACCGACCAGTACAGGTTCTCCACCAACGCCGTGCCTTGCGCCGGCTCGGGAGGCGGCGCCTCCACGAACCGGAAGTGCGCGGCCGTGGGGAAGCCGTCGGGGCGGGCGATCTGGTGGACGGTGACCGCCGTGGTGTTCGGCAGGAGCGCGTTCATGACACGCACCGTAGGCAGGAATGCCGGGGCGGGGCAGGGGGTTACCCTCATGACCGATCCGTATCCATGAGCGGCCCTCATGTCCGCAGGTGGGAGCCCCGATGACCAACCCTGCCGAGCTTTCCCCCCAGGAACTCCGGATTCTGGTCGCGGCCGCCGATTCGGGAAGTTTCTCGGCGGCCGCCGCGACGCTGGGCACCACACAATCGGGCGTCTCCCATGCCGTGCGCGGTATCGAACGCAAGGTCGGCGCCGTCCTGTTCGCACGCGGTCGAACCGGTGCCCGGCCCACGGCGGCGGGCACGACGGCCGCGGCGCATGCACGACGCGTACTGCGGATGCTGGACGTCCTGGTCGTCGACGCCCGCGCGGCGGCCCGCGGCACGGGCACCGACGAGGCCGCCGACGGCCCGCTGCAGATCGCCGCCTTCCGCAGCGCCGCCCTTCACCTGCTGCCGCCGGTACTGGAACGCCTCGCCGCCCGCCGGCCCGGCATCGAACCACGGGTGCGGATTGTGCGCGAAGTCGGCACCGGCACCGCCGGAGAGGTGGTCGCGGGACGCGCGGACGTGGGTATCGCCACCCTGGAGACCGCGACGCCGACACCGCCCGGGCTGGTCGCCGGCGTGCTTCTGGAGGAGCCCTACGCGCTGGTGCACCCGGCCGGACACCCCGCGCCCCGCTCGCTGCCGCTGGTCGACTGGACCGAGAACTGTTCCTCGTACACCCGCGAGTGGTGGGCGATCCAGGAGTGGATCCCCAGGGCCACGATCGAGGCGGAGGACGACGGAGCCGTCCTGGCCATGGTGGCCGGCGGCCACGGCATGGCCATCATGCCCGCTCTCTCCCTCGCCGCCGCACCGTCCACTGTGCGGATCACCGATCTCGGCCCCGGACGCCCCACCCGCTCGGTGGGCTACGTGACCACACCCGAACTCGCCGCGTCCGCCGCCGTGCGGGCGCTCGTCCGCGAACTCCGCCTCGCTCATACGGGCGCCGTCACGCTGCCGACGTGGCATATCGGGGACGCGCCGGAGGCGGTTCCGCGCGGTTGAGAGACGCCCGCCACGGCGGACGCGAGTCGATCGTGGCGGCCTCGGGCTGTCCGGGCCTGCGGGAGGGTACGCGAAGGCCCCGCCGCGACCACCTACCCGTGCGCGTGGCGACGACCCGGGGGCCGGATGCGCGAGCCTCCGTCAGGTGTGGTTTTTCTCACCAGGGAGTATCTATCGATGGAATCGGGGCATTCGGTGCGGTGTACACCGGGTCCACCGACCCGGTGACCGAATCGACACCAACCCCGAGGAGTCGTAGCACCATGGTCGTCGTCAAGAGCCCCCTGTCCGACGATGCGCGCAAGGTTACCGGTGAGGCGCTCCAAGGCGCCCTCGTCGACCTGCTGGATCTTTCGCTCGTCGCCAAGCAGACGCACTGGAACGTGGTCGGCCCGCGCTTCCGCTCGATCCATCTCCAGTTGGACGAGGTGGTCGCTTCGGCACGCACCTTCGCGGACACCGTCGCCGAGCGGGCCTCGGCGATCGGGTACAACCCCGACGGCCGGGCCGCGAGCATCACCGCAGGCAGCGGCGTACCCCAGCCGGACTCCGGCTGGATCAAGGACGCCGACGTGGTCGGTTACTTCGTCGGCGTCTACGGCGCGGTGATCGAGCGCATGCGAGAGCGGATCGCAGCCACCGAGGAGGCGGACCCGGTCAGCCAGGACCTGTTCATCACGATCGCCGCAGACCTGGAGAAGATGAGCTGGATGTTCCAGGCCGAGAACCAGGTCTGAGGTCAGCGCCTCGCAGCGTTGTGACCAGGGCATAAGCGCCATCGAAACATGTCGAGGATGTCCGGTATATCGACGCTCTCGGCGCATGTCCGGCGCACGTGGCGCACGTGCGGCGCACCAAATGAGGCCGCCCCGACCAACGTTGGGGCGGTCTTTCACCGTCCTCAGCCAGGGTCGACAGGCAGTCGGTACACCAGGCTGAACCAGGCCGCCGCCGACAGGATGCCAACGGTCTCGACCGGCCGCCCAACCGTGTCGTGGTAGGTGCGTCGGATCACCATCACGATCGCCCCCGCCGGCTCACCCAGGAGCGCGGCGTCCTCGGGGGCTGCCGGCCGCGCAGGGCGGCGTGGTGGACGAGTCGGTCCGAGGTCGCGGCGGCGGCCCCGCCACCTCGGCACGGCGTGGCCGGGTATGCCCCCGGGAGGCCATCGGAAATGACTGCGACGTACCGGGGCCGTCACTCCCGCGTCGAGTTCGCTCACATGTCGGATCGGCCGCTCGTGCGGGTTCGAGGCCGGGTGGTCACGGGTTCCAGCCGCAGACGTCGAACCGGCCATGGTGCGGGCACCGCCGGGCCGAACCAGACCCGGACGTCTTCCCCGGCGCGGACCGGCAGCGCGGGGTAGTCGTTCTCGGCGTGCTCGGTGCGGTGCAACGCGTGCTCGGGGCCGAGGTGCCGGACGGCGTACGCGTCGAAGGCAGCCGCGTCGGGGGCGTGGCAGACGGTCGCGGCCACCTCGTGGGTACCGGGTTTCGGCAGGTAACCCGGCCCCCGCAACAGCAGCACGTCGTCGGAGTCGATCATGGTGGCGTTGGCCGCGTCGCGGTGCCGTCGCCACACTGGGCCCGTGTAGAACGCCTCCAGCGAGCGTCGCCGGTGGCTCAGGTCGGGGAACGCGCGAATCCAGACGAGGCGATCCGGGTCGTCCAGGTCGCGGAATCGGCCGCCGACGGTGATCCCGACCGCCTCCTGCCCGGTCACGAACTCGCGCTCGAACAGTTCGATCAACGTCTCCCTCGCACCGGGCCGCAGGGTGTACTGCCGAAATTCGACGATGCTCATGCGCCGCAGGTTAGAGGCGTTCTCCTGACATCTGCTGTCAGTGGATACTGGACCACATGCGTGCGAGTCGGTTGGTCACCCTGCTCCTGCTGCTGCAAAACCGCGGCCGGATGACGGCCGGGCAACTGGCCGAGGAGTTGGAGGTCTCCGTCCGCACGATCTACCGGGACGTCGAAGCGCTCGGCGCCGCCGGTATCCCGCTGTACGGAGCCGCCGGACACGCGGGCGGCTACCGGTTGATCGGCGGCTACCGAACCCGGCTCACCGGGCTGACGGCGGAGGAGGCACAGGCCGCGTTCCTCGCCGCACTCCCGGGCGCCGCCGCCGAACTCGGCCTCGGCGCGGCCCTGGCCACCGCCCGACTCAAGTTGCGGGCCGCGCTGCCCGCGGAACTGCGCGAGCAGGCCGAGCGGATCCAGGAACGTTTCCTGCTCGACGCCCCCGGTTGGTACGACCCCGCCGATCGGGTGCCGCACCTGGCCGCGGTCGCCACCGCGGTGTGGGCACGGCGGGCGGTGATACTGCGTTACCGGCGCTGGCGAGCACCGGAGGAGATCGAGCGGCGGGTGGAGCCGTACGGGCTCGTCCTCAAGGCCGGCCGCTGGTACCTGGTGGCCGCCGGGCCATCCGGGATCCGCACGTATCGGATCGACCAGATCCTGGAACTCCGGTCGCTGGAGGATGAGTTCACCATCGACGGGTTCGACCTGGCCGAATACTGGCGCGGCTACCTGGCCGACTTCCGCACCCGACTGCACACCGGACAGGCCCTGGTACGGCTCACCCCACGAGGCGCGCGCCACCTGGGCGTGACACCCGCGGGCAACGGATGGACGCAGACCCGAGTACCCATCGAGTCGATCGACCAAGCCCACGGGGAGTTCCTGCGACTGGGCACGGACATCGAAGTCCTCGCCCCGGCCGCCCTCCGCGACCGCATCGCCGCGACGATACGGACCCTGAGCGCCCGCTACGAGAGCTGACGCACACCGACACCGGGCGCGCGGCGAGCGATCGTGCGTGCGGCCTCCCGGTGGCCTTTCCTGCGGCGACCCCGAAAAACCACGGCGGCCGGGTCCGCCCGGGTGTGCGCGGGGCGCGACTCGCCGGCGGGGCCACGGTCGTCGACTGCGGGCCCTGCGCCGTGCTCACGCGCCCCACCGCCGTGGAGCCCGAGCCCCGATGTCCACCCGCGCGGGTCCACCCACCCGAAGGGCGCACCACCGGGGGCGTTCCCGCACCGGGTGACATTGGATGGGCGAGGAATCACCGTCGACCGTCGGGCCCGCCCGCCCGCCCGTCCGTCCACCACGGAACGGCCGGGACGCGACTGCCGCGGCGCGCGGTGCGGGCAGCCGAGGGAAGGAACGACACGGGTGAGCGACACGACGGAGCGGCCGGTCCTGCGGGCCGCCGGCTCACATCTGTATCCCGGCGCGTTGGTGCGCGTGCACACTCCCGGGTCGACGGACCCGCACCGGGCCGGCAGGGTACCGGGCGACCTGGTGTTCGCCGACGGTTCGCGAACCACCGCACAGGTGCTGATCGATCCGGACGAGCGGGCGACCCTGTGGGTGGCCGAGTACACCACCACCCGCGGCACCACGATCTCCGAACGGGTCTGGTCGACACACCCGTCCCCTGACGGCTCGGGCGACGTCCTCCTCCGCATCGGCACCCGGCTGCCGTAGACCACCCGACGCCGACCGACCCCATCGCGCGTGTGCCGGGCCTGCCGTGAGCAGGTCCGAGAGCCGGCCGCGGAGAATTCAGTCAGGAGTGAGTGAACTCCCCTGTGTTTCAACGTACTTCCTTGCGGATCAGGTCACATGGATCATGTCGGATCCCCTTCGATCCGATGGTCGGTCGTTCGATCCGCGGCCGACACCCGTCGGTCGTTTCCCCGAAAGGAAGGTCCATGAACCGCAAGCTTCGTAGGGGCGTCCCGGATCCGTACGTGAACAACGCGGCGGGCGGCGATTTCCCCCCGCACCTCGATTGATCGCGCAACCGCGTGATCGATGATCAGCTTTGACCGTACGAGGTTCGGGACGAGTCCGGATGTCGGTTTTCGGGGTGGGGGCCGGGGCCTGGTCGGGGGCCGTGCCAGTCCAGGCACAGGACCGTGGCGTCGTCCTTGGGTGGTTTGCCGTCGTAGGCGTCGGCGACGGCGGCGATGAGTGTGCCGACGACTTCGCGGGGGTGCTCGGCGGCGGTTTTGCGGAGGAGGCCGGGCAGGTCGACGGTGCGGGCTTGGCGTTCCTGCATGCCGTCGGTGTAGAGCAGTAGGCGGTCGCCGGGGCGCAGGTCGAGTTCCTGTACGCGGTACGCGCCCTGCCCGACGACGCCGAAGGGCAGGTTCACTGCCAGGCGCAGTGTTTCGACCGTTGCGTCGCGCAGTCGCAGGGGCCAGGGATGGCCGGCGTTGACGAGTCGGACGCTGCTTCCGTCGAGGGCGATGCGCAGGAGTTGGCCGGTGGCGAAGGATTGTCGGCCGTGGTCGAGGAGGGCTTGGTGGGTCTGGCGGGCCTGCTCGACGAGGTCGGCTCCGGCCCGGCGGGCGCCTCGGGAGGCGTTGACGAGGAGGGTGGCCATGAGCGAGGCGTCGACGTCGTGGCCCATGGCGTCGGTGACGGACAGGTGCAGGGTGTCGTGGTCGACGGAGTAGTCGTAGGTGTCGCCCGCGATGTCGGAGGCGGGGACCAGGGCGCCGGCGAGGGTGAACTCGGGGGCCTCGCAGGTGGGGGCGGAGGGCAACAGTTGGCGTTGGATCTCCGCGGCCAGGCTGACGGTGGTGGTGCGGTTGCCCCAGTGGTAGAGGTCGGTGAAGCGGCGGTCGGTGACGATGATGTACGCCAGCGCGTGTGCGGCCTCCTCGACCTGGGCCGGCACGTCCTCGGTGACGTGGGTGAGGAACAGCTCCAGGACACCGATGGTGTCGCCGCGGTTGGTGACGGGGGCGAGTACCCGGTGCCCCTGCTTGCCCTGGGGCATCACGACCGGTTTCTGGGCGCGCAGGACCTCGTCGTAGACGCTGCGGCCGGCGAGGGGGACCTCTTCGGTGTGGTGCTCGTGGTCGGTATCGGGGGCCTCGTTGACCCGGAGCAGCCGTCGTCCGACGACGTCGACGAACAGGAAGGACACGTATCGCGCGTCGAAGCGCTCGCGCAGGTTGCGTGCCACGACATCGAGGGAACGCACCGGCGCGGCACCCTCTGCCGCCGCCAACACCTCGGCCAGTCCAATTCGTTCGCTCACCGGATCACTCCCCACCGGCACTCCTTCGTGCCGTAACGACAACAACCACAACCGCGACGCATCGCGGCGGGAACCCGCCCCCGCCGACCCGAGACATCGGGAGCGAGCCTGGACGGCGAGTGGGTCTCGCCTCCCGGCGGGGGCGGTGTGGTGCCATTCCCGGGGGTGAGTCTGCCCCGCTCAAGGTCATCTATGGCCAGGACTCGACGACGGCGCCGACCCGCGCCCGCGTGGGCCTGGGGTCGGGAGCCGCCCTGCGTACGGATTCCCTCGACGCGCCGGGCCCAGCGGACGCGGTCCGGCGCTCGACGAGGGGGACAGGATGCGGCGTGTGGTGATCCGATCGCGGAACCCCGGGGCGAAGGAATCGACGCGCCGGTCCAGGCGGTCGGTGTATTCCTCGGTCTCCGAGGGGCCTCAGCCTCCCGTGAGACGACCGCCGAGGTCTTCGACGATGTGCCGCGGGGCGTGCGAATGGGCCCACGCTGATTCCGTTCCGGCGGGGGAGCGGGTCGGATCGGTCGTGGTCATCTGTCCCGGGAGCAGGAACGGGTGTTTCGGCAGTCGACCCGAGCCCATTCGCACGGCGTAGTCGGAGAGTTCGGCGGCCGGATGGACGGTGATGCCGGCGCGGGATCGGTCGATTCGGGTGGGCCTCCGTCCCCGAGGGCAACCGTCGAAGTGCCGTTGCGGGTGGGAGTGTCGGACGCCGGGGCGGCACCTCGGCGAGCATCCGGCGGCTCGGTCGGACCGCACGGATCCGGCGGCGCGGGCCGTGGGCCGTGTCGCCGGATCCGTGCTCACGTCGACGTCAGAATGTGACGTCCGAGCATGAGTAGAAGGCGTTGTTGGTGTCCGCCACGTCCCAGACGGCGAAGACCACCGCGCGGCCGGTGCGCCCGGCCGGCAGCGTGCCGGTGTGCGAGGTGAGCGCGGCCGGCTGCGCACCCTGGTAGGGCACGGTCAGGAACGGCGTGCTCTCCAGTTGGGCGCGGGTGATCGGTGTGGCGGGGTCCCAACTCGGCTTGGTGACGTAGTACCGGAACGTGCTGGTTGAGTGGCGTGCCGTGATCTTCCAGTTGAAGGTTGTGGAAGCGCCCGAAGTCACGGCCGTGGCGGGCCATTTGCCGCCGCGCGGGTCGTCGAGCGGAGACCAGCGAGCGTCGGCGCCGGCGCACAGCTTGCCGTCGGCCGGGCCACGTGACGGGTAACCCTTGGGGCCCTCGACGCTCATGGGCTCCCACTGGATCTGGCCACAGTTCCTGACCGTGCCGTTTCCGCACAGCGCGGAGCGGCCGGCCGGGCCGGTGACGAACCCGTGGGACGCGGCGGGGCTCGCCAGTATCAACGGGGCGGCGACAGCGGATGCCGCCAGTGTCGAGACGGCTGCTTCGCCGGCTCGTACGGCCGGTCGATAAATAATCATATTCATTCACCATGTGACCAATAGGAAAAATCGGCACCGGTGCGGATACTTTGCCGTCCTAGCCTGATCCACGGCCGCCTGACATCCCGTCAGGCCCTTCGTCGATCCGAGGTGGGGACCCAGTGCCGAGAAGCCCGCGTCGATATTCGTCCGTTCCGACCCGTCGGCTCACCTTGACCCGCTCGTCCGTCGCGATCCGTCCGAAGCGCGCCGCCACGGCCGCCCTGATCGCCGCCGGACTGCTGATGTTCGGCCTGGGCGCCCCCGCCCCGGCCGGCGCCGCCGATGCCCCGTCCACGCTGGTGAAGAGCGTCCGGGACGTCACCCACCCCGGGGCCACGGCCGTCGAGCACGGGGACACCCTCGACTGGACCGTCCGCTACCGGAACGCGACCGCCGGCGACACTCCCGCCCCGGCCTCCGTGACGGACCCGTTGGCAGGCGCGAGCGGTTCCCAGACCTATGTACCGGGCTCGCTGCGCGTCCCGCCCGGGTGGACCCCGAGCTGGTCCACCGACGGGAATACCTTCACCGGCACCGACCCGGGGACGGCCACCACCGCGGTCCGTGCCGAGAACTCCCTCGCGCTGGCCGGCGGCACCTCGCTGGCCACCCTGGCCCTCGGTCCGGTGAAGCCGACCCCGCAACCCACCGGCGGCGACGGGTTCACGCCCGTACTGCACCGCACGTCGAGCGGCGAGATCGAGTCCTGGAACATCTACCACCACGCCGCGCCGAACGCCCCGCAGGCCGTCTGCCTCAACCTGACGCTCGGTCAGCCCTGCACCGGCGGTCCGTGGCCGCGCCCGCTGAACACCACACCCGGACCGCTCGGCAGCGGCGCCACCGGTGACATCGGCAGCCCGCTGACCCCGCAGTACGTCCTCGACCCGCTCCACCCCGACCAGTTGCTCTACCCGGCGGTCACCACGACCGCCGTCGGCGTCGGCTGTCTGGACCTCGCCACACACGCCAACTGCGGCTTCGCCCCACTGGCCACCATGGGCGGATCGCCCAGCAGCGCCAACAACGTGGCCGGCCTGGTCCGCGTCGGCGACAACCTGTACGGCGTCGCGAACACCGGACAGGTGCTGTGCCTGACCCTGGCCACCCGCACCCCGTGCGCCGGCCAGCCGTACGCGCCGATCGTCGCCGCCAACCACGACCTGCCCAACACCCCCTCCGCCCTCTACCTCGGCGGCCTGACCACGGTCGGCAACCGCGTGTTCGCGTCCTCCTCGCCGCAGGGCGGTGGCTCCACCGTGTCCGGCCCGCCCGCTCTCGGCTGCTTCGACACCACCACCGCGGCCACCTGCGCGGGCTGGACCACCGCGCACACCGCCGGCCCGAGCAGCGCCTACTACACCTATGACGCCTTCGCCTCCTACGACACCGCCGGGCACGCCGACGGCGTGTGCACCAGCGCGTCCGGCGGACCCAACGTCCTGACGACCTGCTACGGGCTGGACGGCTCCACGCACGCCGCGCCCGCCACCCTCTCCTCCCTCGGCGGCAACACCCTGACCTTCAGCCCCGAGACCGTCACCACCCCCGCCGGGACCCGCAGCTACTTCCCCGCCTGGGGCGGCGGCCTGGCCGGCGGAACGATCTGCCACGACTGGACGCTCGCCGCGCCCTGCGCCGGCTTCCCGCTGCCCGCCACCCACCCCGGCGTCAACGGCGGCGCCACCCGCGACTACGGCTACACCTACGACGCCACCTCCCGCTGCCTGATCGGCCTCGGCGACGCCGGCTACCTGTTCTCCCTCGACCCGACCACCGGTGCCAGCCCCTGCGTGCACAGCGGCGCGAGCGTCACGCTGAAGCCGGCCGACTTCTATTGCGACGGCGGCAGCGGCAACATCCAGGGCTACACCCGAGCCCGGCTGACCGGCATCGACATGACGCACGTCGACCCGGCCGCGTCCCGCGTGAGCGTCACCGACCCCGACGGCACCGTGATCGCCGCCCCCGGCCTGGCCGCGGACGGCACCGTCGATCTCACCGGCATCGACCCCGTCGCGCACCCCGCGATCACCGTCACCGCGCAACTCGTCCTCACCACGGCGGACGACTTCGGCACGGACAAACACCCGGCGCTGGTCGTCGAGTACCGAGGTGACGCGCCACAGATCTGCTTCCGCACCACCGTCACCGCCGACTGCGCGACCACCTCGATCGGCAACACCGCGACCGGCACCGACTCGACCGGCACCTTCACGTCCAATACCGTCACCACCGCCGTCACGCCCGGTGCCGGCTGCCAACCCAAGGTCAGCGTGGAGAAGGAGATCTGCGGCTCCCCGAACGCGCGCGACTGCGCACCCGGCGGACCCGGACCCTGGGCGAAGACCAGTCCCGTCGGCCTACTCGGCCTGCTCGGCACCGCGCACTGGCGGATCACCGTCACCAACGCGGGCCCCGTGGACGCCGCTTCCGTCACCGTCAACGACCCCACCACACCCGCGTGTCGGCAGGCCGCCGGCACGTTCACCCTCGCCGCCGGGAGCAGCCGCCAAGTTCACTGCGACTCCCTGCTGCTGGCGCTGCCGCTGAAGAACACCGCGTCCGCGAGCTTCGTCGCCGCGAACTCGCCCGCCGGCACCCCGCGCAGCACCACCGCGCCGTCCGCCGCGGTGGCCTGCTCGCTGCTGTGCATCCTGGCGGTACCCGACAAGGGCTGATCCACCGCCGATGGCCCTGCCTTCCTCCCCGCCCGACCGCCGGTCGGACGGGGAGGAAGCGTCGATTCCGAGCCCCTCCGCACCGCGCTCCCCCCCGTGGCTCGCCGGCGAGTGTGTCGTGGGGACCGAGCGGTCGCGCGAGGGTGCAAGTCGCCGAGAAGCCACGCCGTGTGTTCGACAAACCTGGAGCGCACTCGACGCCGGTGCTCGCGTCCGTTCGGAGCGCGCCGCCACGATCGTGGAGCCGACCGAGACATCCCAGTCGATCCCGCCACTCGACTGCGGGTCACATGATCGATCGGACGTGTCCTAGTATCGCCGGCCGACGATGCGGGTGAGTGCGCGGCGGTCGGTGTTCAGGGCGGTTCGGGCGGCGTTCGCGCCGCACGCTCCGTGTACGCCGCCGCCGGGGTGGGCGGAGGAGGAGGCCAGGTACAGCCGGCGGATCGGCGTGCGGGCGCGGCCGGTACCGGGGACGGGGCGGAAGACCAACTGCTGGTGGGGCGCGGCGGACCCGCCGTTGAGGGCACCACCGACCAGGCTCTCGTTCGCCGCTTCCAGAGCGCATGGGGAATGGATGCGCCGTGCGGCGATTCGGGCGCGGAATCCCGGTGCGAACGTTTCGATCCGCCGCTCGACGCGGTCGGCGTACTCCTCCGTCTCGGCGGTGTCCCAGCGTCCGGTCAGGCGCCCGCCCAGGTCCTCGGTGACGCGTCGGGGAACGTGCGTGTACGCCCATGCCGACTCCGTTCCCGCGGGTGAGCGGGTGGGGTCGGTGGTGGTCATCTGTCCCAGGAGCAGGAACGCGCGTGCGGGCAGTCGCCCGGAGCCGACCTGCACGGCGTAGTCGGAGAGTTCCGCGAGGTCGGCGGCCACGTGTACGGTGCCGGCCTCGGCCGCCTCCGGCGCCGTCCACGGGATCGGCCCGTTCAGTGCCCAGTCGACCTTGAAGGTCCCCGGGTCCCAGGCGAATCGACGCACGTCGTCGCGCAATCGGGTGGGCAGATCGTTCCAGGAGACGAGGCCGCCGTACAACGTCGGTGCGGGGACGTCGGCCAGCACCGCCCGGCGGGCCCGTACCGCGTCGCCGTCCGCAGTACGCACGCCCAGCGCGGTTCCGCCGCGCACCACCACCGTCGTCACCCGCGTGCCGCACCGCACGACGCCGCCCTTCGCGGTCAGGCGCCGGACCAGCGCGTCGGCCAGCGCACCGGCGCCGCCCACCGGCGCGGGCCAGCCGTGTTGCTGCCCGAGCATGGCCAGGAGCCACCCGAACGCCGCACTCGGGGCCGCCTCCGGCAACAGATCGGCGTGCAGGGCGCAACCCGCCAACACCATGGTGGCGCCGACGTCGGAGAACTCCTCCTCGCCCAGCCTGCGCACCGGCAGGGCCATCATGCGTGCGAACCGCAACCCGTCCGCCACACCCAGCCGTGCCGCGAGCGCCAGACCGGACCGTACCGGAGGAAAAGGGGTGAGCAGCGCATTCACCACATGCGGGTCCAGACGCCCCCACAGCGCGGACAGTCGCCGCCAGGCGTCGGCGTCGGAGGCGGCGAAGTCGGTCGCCAGTCCCGCCGCGGTGGCGTCGACACCGCGCCGCAGCACGGCGCACCGGCCGTCACCGAGTGGATGGGCCAGGACCGCGGGAGCGTGGCTCCAGCGCAGCCCGAACTCGTGCAGGTCCAACGCGGCGATCACCGGCGAGGCTGCCGCGAGGGGGTGGAAGGAACTGAACGTGTCGCTCACGAAGTCCGGATGTACCCCGCGGTCGCTGTGCACCGCGCCACCGGGCACCGCGCGGGCCTCCAACACCTCGACCTGCCACCCCCGGTCCGCGAGGATGTTGGCGGCCACGAGTCCGTTGGGACCGGCCCCGATCACCACCGCGTCAGCGTCGTGGGTCATCGGTGTCCCCGGTGGCCGCCTTCGAAGCCGAGGCTCCGCGTTCGGTGGCGACTCGCGGCTCCTTCTCCACCACCCGGGCGAGGTTGCGCAACATCCGGCGGTTGCGCAGATGCAACAGAGCCTCGCCCGGCGGGCCGTGCAGACGCGCGGCCGGACCACGCAGCGGATGCTCGTCCACCAGGACCAGGGTCGCGGTGTCCCAGGGCAGGAGTTCGATGCCGATGCGGGCGGTTCCGAAAGGGGAGGCCACGGCCTCCAACTCCAACCGCTCGCCCGGTACGCACAACCGCACGATGCACTCGTCCCGGAACGTGAGGGGCCCGAGCCCGATCGCGTAGACCAGGTGAGCGCCGGGACGCGGCCACGTATCGTCGAACCTTTCGACGTGCCGGGTGCCCACGACCCACTCCGCGTACCGCCGGGCATCCGCGAGCACGCCCCACACATGTGCGGGATCCGCGTCGATCAACTGCTGCCTTCGTGCCATTCACGGCGACTACCCGGTCCTGCCGACCGTATCCGGGCGATCGGGGCCGAGCCGGCTGCGGGGTGCGAAACCGTGCCCGTCACGGTGATGCGGTCGCCGGCCACGGACGAGGGCGCATGAAGGCGGTGGTGGAGGGCAGGCGATCTTTGCCGTGCGACATCTGCGGCAAGCGCGGGACCTGCGGGTATCCCGATGAACGTGAGGGACCAGAGGTGGAAGAGGGTACGAGGGCGGGCTCTCGATCGCGACGCGTGGAGGGGCGTGCGTCCTCCTGTGCGTGGCGGCCTCGCGGAGCGAGTGAATCCGCCACGCGGGTCGGAGCGGGGCGATTGTGCGGGCCGAGACCCGGGTAAGCGCGGGCGATTCGAGCGGGTGACGTCCACCGTCACGATCGGCGGCGCCTTCCGCGTGGATGTGCGGTGGTCGTCCGGCGAGCGGCGGGGGAGCCGTCCGGTGATCATCCCGGCTACCGAGGGCGTCGACCACGGCGCTCCGCGACTTCCGACAGGGAAGGCCCTTCGCATGCGAGCGGTGACGTACAGCGCCTATGGCACCGACAACTCCGGCTTGGCGGTGCGGGAGGTGTCCGATCCGAAGTGCGGACCCGGGCAGGTCCTGATCGCCGTGCGGGCGGCCGGCGTCAATCCGGTGGACTGGAAGCTCATGGCCGGCGGCCTCGACGGCATGCTGGACGCCGTGTTCCCGGTGATCCCGGGATGGGACGTCGCCGGGGTTGTCGTGGCGCGCGGACCCGACACGCCGGAGTTCGAGATCGACGACGAGGTCATGTCGTATGCCCGCAAGGACATGGTGCACGGCGGTACATACGCCGAACTCGTGGCCGTCACGGCCGGTTCCGTGGCGCGCAAGCCGGCGGCACTGGACTGGGCAGGCGCGGCGGGCTTGCCGCTGGCCGGATTGACCGCGCTGCGCACACTGGAGCGACTCGACATCGGCGGCGGACAGACGTTGCTGATCCACGCCGCGGCGGGAGGAGTCGGGAGCCTCGCGGTTCAGATCGCGCGCGAACGCGGGGCACGAGTCATCGGGACGGCGTCCGAGCGCAATCACGACTTCGTGCGCGGGCTGGGTGCCGAACCCGTCGTGTACGGGGACGGCTTGGCCGAAAGGGTCCGCGAACTGGCGCCGGAGGGAATCACGGCCGTCGCCGACTTCGTCGGCGGGCAGTTGGACACGACTTTGGCGGTGCTGGCGCCGGGCGGGCGGCACGCGTCCACCGCCGACAACAGCGTGGACCAGCACGGAGGCCACTGGATCTGGGTGCGCCCGGACGGCGCGAAGCTCGCCGAGTTGGGGGAGTTGGTGGACCGGGGAAATTTGACCGTGGAAGTCGCCGCGACGTACCCCTTGGAGGAGGTCGGTGCGGCCTGGGACGCCAGTCGGACGGGCCACACCCGCGGCAAGATCGTGCTGACGCCTTGACGATGGCCGGTCCGACCGGGCCGGGCATGTCGCGGCACGTGCCCGGCCGTCGTTCAAAGGGCCGGCTACGACCGGCGAACGCCGCCCCGATCGCCACTGCCGCGCGCGGCCCCGAACGAGCGGCCGAGGCGGGCACGCGTCGGGAGCCACGACGTGTCAGGGGTCCACCGGGTTGCCTGAGAGCGGTGGTGGCGGTTCGGTGGCCGCGGGCTCGGTGGCCTCCTGGATCCGGATGGCCTCGGTGATCGCGGCGGTGCGCTCCTGGGGACTCAGGGAACCGGCGGCGTTCTCCAGCGCGGTGAAGTGGCGACGGCGATCCGCGCAGCGACTCCGGGTATTGATCCACGCGGTGCACGCCGGGATGGCGGCGGCCAGGATCCACAGGACGGCCAGGAGAAAGAGGCCGACGGCTATCCACATGGGTACGCCGACGAGCGCGGTGAGCAGAGAGCCGGCTCCGAGGGTGAGAGGGGAGAAGGGGTTGGGGGCCTGCACTGCGCGACCTTTCGGGTGGGACGATTTCGCCACTGATCCGGTCGGCCGGCTTTCCCGGTGGTCGCGGAGGCGGGGATGGCGGTTGTCGAAGCGTGTCGCGGAGCGGGCCGGCGGGAGGTGCCCGCCGTCCGACCTCCAGGCCCCGTAGGCGTCGGGGAGTGGCCTGCTCCGTCGGCCCGGGCATCGCCTGGCCTGTCGCCTGTGGAGACGACGCCCCGATCCTCGGTGAGGGGGCTTTGTGCATTCGTCCGAACGCGCGGTGGGTGTGCGGGATTCCGTGGGGAACAACCCCAAACCGCCGCTCGGGGGCCGGGGTTGCCCTTTCTGCTGCCTGTCCGGTTGCCATACCTACTGCGTTTCCTGTGGACTCGCTGTTGTCATTCCTCTTGCCTCACCCGCTGCCGGACGACGTGTCTCCGGAGACTGCGACCGGGAGGAACGTCTCGCCCGCGGGGCGCCGGGCCTACCGGCGGAACCCTCCGCGTGCCCGCTTCGAACCTGCGGGCGTCGGATGCCGCCGATGTCGCTGCCGTGCGTGTCGACGCCGTTGTTTCGCACGTTCGCGCCGGACCTGCTCCTCGCGGCGGTCCCGCCACGGCGTCGCCGGTTTGTCGCGGGCGTCGATTCCGGCCGGGTGCAGGTAGTGCGCATCGACGCGCTCGCGTGCGTCGTGCTCGGTCCCGTCGGCGTGAACCGCGTACCGCCGCGCGCTGGAGATCAGCGGTTCGACGCGCGGGCGACCAAGCGGGCGGGCGCACATTTCGGCCAAGGGTTCGTCGTGGCCGTGGAGTTCGTGGGTTGCGAGGGGCTCGGACCGGAGGTGGGCGATCCGGTCCACGCGGACGTCGTCCCCGCGCGGCCCGCGGTGCGCGCGGGCGACGGGGCGGACGGTCGGGTGGAGCATCGCCCAGCCGAGCGGGCCGGAGGCGGCTCGGGGTTCGTGGAGGTTGCCGCCGCGGAGGAGGGGGGCCATGGCGTACGCGCAGGTGTCCTGCGGGCGGGCGGGGTCGAAGTCCATTTTCCCGACGGTGACTTGGTCCCCGGCGTGCCGGTGTGTCTCGGCCGCCGCGGCGGAACCGTACATCGCGTCCACACCGATCCCGGTCACGTCGGGGACCGTGCGCATCGCGTCGACAAAGGTGCGGGCGGGGAGTTCGCGGCGCGGATCCGGTTCCCGGTCGCCGGGGGCCGCCGGCCGCTCGCCGGTCCGGGGCCGCAACCGACGCCCGGAGCTGGTGTTTTGCCCCGATCGGTGTCGGTGAGCGGGTAGCGTGCCGGGCCCGATCCCGCCCCCCTGCCGGCGGCCGCGTACCGGATCCGTTCCTCGGGCCCGAGGAACCGGAGCGACACCTCGGCCGTGACCGACTTCACGGTTCGCGCCCAACCGGCGGCCACATCGCGCGAATCCGCCGGCGTGGACTTGTGACGACGGTGATCGCGACCGCGAAGTCCGAGTCGCCCCGTCGGGGTACGCGGCGTGGGAAACTTTCGGACAGGGCAGCGGCAAGGCCGAGAACCTGTGAGACACCACGTGGTTCGGTGACTCGAACTCCTTTGTGTGGCCGCAACATTCAGTGTCGGACAACCGGCCGGCAGGCCATATGAGCATGGCTTGCTTTGCTCCCTGTCGCTTGAGCGGGTGGGTTGGTCCACGCGTCGCGCCCCGGTCCGCTCCGATCGAGTGGCTCATCGGATCGGCGTGCGATGGAGGACTTCGGGGTGGCCGAATATGTGGCCACACCCTTGGGCTACCCATCAAGTTGGTTTGAAATACTCGGAGTAGCGGCGCGATCGAAGCGTTCGGCCCACTACGATCCGAAACACGCCGCAAGTGGACGCCCTCGCGCGCCCTGCGGGAGCGCGCACGCCCGAGTGCGGATCGTTCGGAACGCGCCCCCGGCGGGCGGCGATTGCCCGACACACACGCGAACCCGCGGTCGTGGCATCCCGGCGGAGCGGATGCCCACGTTGCACATGTGGAGTTCGGTGGGACCGACCGGCCCACGACGACAGCATCCTGCCCGTGTTGACCGTTCTGGAGGAAGCCGCTTTCGACGGACGGCCCTTCCGCTTCGGAACGATCTTCGTCCACAGCGCCAACCCCATCGGCGCCGAAACGGTCGTCCGCTCGCTCACCCGCTGGAACTACGGGTCCGCCGAGCAACGGCGTGAGCATCCGCTCAGGCCGGTCGAAGCCGCAGGATCGGCACCCCAGTCGGTCGTGGGACGCGGTCCGGGTGGGCGGCGTGGTCGACCACGATCAGGCCCGGTCGCCCCCACCGCGCGGCGATCGACCGGCCGGGCCGCAGAAACCGCACCGGCGCAGGCGCCCGCGCCTCCTCGCGCATGGCGCGGCGATCCGCGGCACCGGCTTCGCGCGCAGTCGACCCTCCCCGTACGGCCGCGTCCCCGCGGACGGGGGGCCGCGTCGGCGTCGCGTCCGTGGCCGTCGTCTCGTCCGGCAGGGGCGCGCCGGTGAACCACACCGTGGGTCCGGGCCGGGCCAATCCGGCCAACAGCGCGAGGTCGCGGCCCTCCATGTCCGACGCCTCGACCTCGAAGTCGCGGCCGTGGGCGATGGTGTCGAACGCCTCCCGCTCCGGTGCGGTCGCCTCGTCCCGGCCCAGCGCACGCAGCGCCGGGCCCAACGTGTGCGCGGATGCGACCCGGATCCGCATGGGCCATCGGGGATAGCGCGGGAGGGGCCACACGTACGGCAGGCCGGCAGGGGCTCGCGTCCCGTACCGCGGCCGGTAGTACTCCTCGTCCTTGGTCATCAGCACCGAGCGGTGGCCGGCATGGAAGTCCGGATCGCCGAGCCACGGCGGCAGCAGACCGTCCCGGTACAACTCGGGCCGATACGGAACCCGCCCCGCGGTGAATTCCAGCAGCCGGGGAGCCACCGTGTCGCGAAACCCCCGGCGCGTCCACTCGGTGCACATCGCCACGCCGTAGCAGACCAGCGCCGGAACGAACCCCCGCCACATCGCCACCGCCGGATGATGCTTCCAACCGTAGGTCGGCCATACCAGCGCCCGCAGGACCTGGAACGTCTCCACACGCTGCTTGCCGAGCCTGCGGTCGTCGAGGATCCGCGCCGTCGCCTCGAAACCGGGCTCGGGCAAAAAGGTCTGCACAGGCGCCTCCAGAAGTCGAGTGCGTGTACCCGTGACACCCCGGCGAAACCGGCCCACGCGACCGCGGCCCAGCCCCCGCGAGAGCCCGGCCCTGCTCGGTGAGTCGGGCGATGAGCGCCTATAGCGCCTCGAAGTACGCCGTCCGGTGATTCACCGAGGTGGTGCTGCGGCACGAGTTGCGGTTGTCGCTCACGCGCGTACGGGTGACGCCGGTGTTGCCGGGTGGGATCGACACCGGTTCGACCGAGCCGTCCCGACGGCCGACGACCCGCCAACGTCTCGGCCCCCGTCGGACGGGGTGCCGTGTTCTCGACCCGCCGGCGCCGGGTGCAGCGGGGGCGGCGAGTTCAGGCTCGTATGCGCCATGTCCGCCGACGGGGCCGCGGGGGCGTGAAAGCCGGGCGGCGCGGGCGGCAGTTCGACGCGCACGATCAGGCCGCCGCCCGCGCGGGGTTCGGCGTCGACCGAGCCACCATGCGCCACGCAAATGGAGCGGACGATGGTCAGGCCCAGGCCGGCTCCCGTCGCGGTGACCGGGCGAGCGGGGCCCGCGCGGCGAAAGGGCTCGAACAGCGTGGGGATCACGCCGGCACTCAACTCCGTTCCGGTGTCCGCCACTTCGCGGAGCGCGACACCGCCTGCGCCGAAGTTTTGAGCCGGAGTCCGGGCCCGGGCGCGGCGCACCCGCCCCGCGCACTCGTGCGCAGGTGAGGCGAGGCGCGCGTTCTACCGCGTACCGACCGGTTTGGTCAGGACGATGTCGAGCAATCCCGGGAACAGCGCGTCGAGTTCGTCCCGGCGCAGGGTCAGGTAGAGCTTGCGGCCCGCGCGGCGTTGGCGGATGACGCCACTCTCGCGCAGGGCGCGCCAGTGGTGGGTCATGCTCGATTTGGGGACGTCGGGCATGATCTCGCCGCAATACCGCTCGACGCCGTCGGCCAATGCCCGGGCGATTTGCAGTCGGGCGGGGTGCCCGAGCGCGGCCAGGACGTATACGAGCTCGATGTCGTCGATGTCGGGGTGGTGCAGAGCGGCCATCCGCCAATAGTACGTGATCCTCGTACAAACCCTCCCGTGCATGCCGTTGCCGCCGCCGTGCGGCCCGCGACGCCCCTCCTGCCCGGTGCTTGACACGCATTGTTCGATTGTACGAATATCTCGTACATACAGTTCGTACGAACTCTTCGTACAGTCGAACGTTCGAGCGCTCGGTCATTCGAATGCTCCAACGCGCGAACTCTCCCGCCCGTCCGGAAGGATCCATCCGTGAGCACACCCACGCCCGTCCCCCTCGACGACGCCGAGCTGGCCCGCTCCCTCGACGGCGACTTCACCAATCGCCACGCCGACGTGAACGGCGTGCGTCTGCACTACGTCGAGGGCGGCACCGGTCGCCCCCTCCTGCTGCTGGGCGGATGGCCGCAGACCTGGTGGCAGTGGCACAAGGTGATGCCCGCCCTGGCGCGCACGCATCGGGTGATCGCCGTCGACCTGCGAGGCATGGGAGGGTCGGACAAGCCCGAGGACGGCTACGACAAGAAGACGATGGCGAACGACATCCGCGAACTCGTCCGACACCTCGGCGCGGAGCGCGTCGACATCGCCGGACACGACATCGGCGCCATGGTCGCGCAGGCGTACGCCGCGCAATTCCCGGATGCCACACGACGGATCGTCCTCCTGGACGTCCCGCATCCGGACGAGGGACTGCGGGAGATGCGACTGCTGCCCGAGCCCGATCAGCACGTCGGTTCCGAGATCGAGAAGGGCGCCCGCACCTACCTGTGGTGGTTCGCGTTCAATCAAGTCCGCGGCCTCCCGGAGAAGTTGCTCGACGGCCGCAGCCGTCTGCTCGTGGACTGGCTCGTCGAATACCTGGCGAAGGACCCCGCCACCATCGACGAACACTCACGACGGGTCTACGCCCGCGCGTACTCCACCGCCGACGCCATCCGCGCCGGCAACGGCTGGTACCAGGCTTTCGACACCGACATCGCCGACCGACGTGCGCACCCGATCCTGACCGCGCCGATCCTGGCCCTCGGCGGCGACAACAGCAACTACGCCGTCCTGCGCGACTTCCTCCCGGCCAGGGGCGTCGACGTACGCGTGGTCGAGGTCCCGGACTGCGGCCACTACATCGCCGAGGAACAACCGCAGTTCGTCATCGACGAACTCTCGGCCTTCCTCGCCTGACCGACGCGCGCCTTCACGACGGCCGACGGCGCGGGCGAAGGCTCGTGGGGCCGGTCGTGCACCCATCGGGCGACGATCTCCGGTATAGCTGACAGGTCGTCGGATCGTCGTCGTCCCGGCGATGCGCCCGTACCGCCCCGTACCGTTCCGAGGTTGCCCGTGTCCGATGCCTGGTCCCTTGCGCTGATCATCGGCGCGATCGTGCTGCTGGGCGCGACCGTGCAGCGGCTCAGCGGGATGGGGTTCGCGCTGGTCGCCGCGCCGGGCCTGGTGCTGCTGCTCGGGCCCGCGCAGGGGGTGGTGCTGTGCAACGCCGGGACGTGCGTGATCAGCGCGATCGGCCTGGCCACGTCCTGGCGACGGGTCCGGCCCGCCACGATGGTGCCGCTGGTGGTCGCGGCGGCATGCACCGTGCCGCTGGGCGCGTGGATGGCCGCACACCTGCCGGAGCCGTGGTTGCTCACGGGCATCGGCGCGGCGGTGTGCGCGGCCGTCGTCCTGGTCATGCGCGGTGTTCGGGTACCGGCGCTGCGGGCCCGGCGCGGCGCGGTGGCCGCCGGCGCGGCGAGCGGCTTCATGAACTCCTCGGCCGGCGTCGGCGGCCCGGCGGTGTCCCTGTACGCCCTCAACGCCGGTTGGACGGCTGGCGAGTTCGTACCCAACGCCCAGTTCTACGGCGTCGTGGTCAACGTCTTCTCCCTGGTCGCCAAGACCCCACCCCACCTCACCGCCCCCGCGTGGTCCACCACGATCACCGCCCTCGCCGCCGGCGCCGTGCTGGGCCGCCTCCTGGCCGCCCGTACTTCCGAACACCGGGCCAAGCGCACCGTCCAATGGCTCGCCCTGGCCGGCGGCACCACCACCCTCACCAAGGGCTTATGGACCCTGTGACCCCGGCCTCGGTCGGGCCGCCGAACGATCGGCGCCGGACTGGACGATCCCCCATCAGGAGCGCAACACCGCTGCGCCCGGCTCGTGCCGCAGCCAAGACCTCCGCCGGTCGCGTGTCCAACTCCCGCGACACGTACGAAGGCAGGGCACCGATCCGGTCGCGGGCGGAGTCGGCATCGAGGGCCGGGCCCCACCGGCAAGGGCACCCCGGTCCACGTCACGGTGTGGCCGCCCCCGGGCCGAGGCATGATGCCACAGGAGGTCCTCGCCCGCGAGATGCGCGTGCGCGACGACCGCCATCTCCGCGATCCGTGCCGCGTACGCTTCCAGCACCCGGTCGTAGCAGCGCTCCCGGCACACGCTGCGCTGCTTCGCCCACCCGCCGACGCCCGCCCCCCGCGGAACGTGTGGTCGGCGAATGACGGAGCGTGGCGAATTGCTTTGCACAAACGGGGCCTTGGTGCGCTTTGCTGGGAAGTAGGGGCCGCGGTGAGCGGCTCGGTTCCGGTTGGCGCCGTCCCATGGTGGGCGGCGCGAGGCGTTTTCTGGGGGAGAGATCAAGATGGCGATCCGGAAAGAGCCGGTGATCGCGGGGGCGACCGCCGCGCGGGTGTTCGGGGCCGACATATCCGTGCCGGGCAGGCGTGTGTCGGCGGCGGTGGTGCGCGTGGGAACCGCGTACGAGGCCCGGCGTCCGGACGCGAGTACGGGTCGCGACCGGGCGGGGGATCGCGGGTGTGCGGAGGTCGGACCATGAGCACGCCGCAACTCCCGTCGTCGCGCCTGAGTTTCCAGGCGTTTCACGCGTTATACGCCAAGCCGTGGTTCGACTACGTCTACCTGCAGACCGCGAACAGGGAGGTGGCCAGGGACACGGTGCGCGAGGCGTTCGGGCACTTGGAGCGCGAGTGGCAGCACGCCCTGGAGCAGGAGTCGGTGTCCGCGTACGCCTGGCGGATCCTGAAGGAGCACGTGGGGGCGTGGCTGGTCGCCAACGGTCGTGTCGTGGCCATCCGCGAGACGGCCGCGTTCGCCCCGCTCGCCAGGGCGCTGGACCTCACGCGCGACCGGTTCGCGTTGATGGAGAGCCGACTGGGACTGTTCCACGCGCTGTTACGGCTGACCGAGCGACAGTACGACGTGATCGTCCTGCGCTACGTGATGGGCTGTACCGACGCGGAGGTAGCGGCCCGGCTGGGCGTGGCCGAGAGCACCGTGCGCTCCACGGTCCGCCACGCGAAACGCCGCCTCGCCCGGGAACTGCGCATCTCGGAGCGCCCTCGGACCACAAGCGGAAGGAACTGACGTGCGCGACGACCGAGGCCCCACGGCCCTGGACGAACTCCTCGGGGACGCCGCCACCGTCGTGGACGCCCCCGACATCGCAGACCTCACACCACGGCGGAGCGATCCGATCGGCGAGGGCTGCGGGCACTGTTCGCCGGCGGAGCGGATGATCGACCGCATCGCCGCGACCGACCCGGGAACCCCGGCGCCGTCGTGGGCGCGCAGCGAACACGAGCAGGCCGCCCACGAGTTGGGAGTGACCGCCGTCCTGGTCCTCAACCGGCCCGGCGCCGCCGCGAGCCTGTCCCGGCTGGTGGACACCCGCCGCATCGACCCCGAGGGCGCGCTCGTCTACGGCTGCCTCCTGCACATCGCCGGCCGGGTGGACGCCGCCCAGTTCTGGTGGCAGTTCGCCGCCGGCGGCGGCAGTTACACCGCGGCGACCTGCCTGTGTCTGCTCCACCGCGGCCTGGGCGAATGGCGCGACGCCCAGTACTGGCGCGACCAGGTCCCCCTCCTGGAGGAACAGGCCGGCCGGCGCACCACCCGCCCCCTCCACAGCAGACACCCCCTACTGCCCGAGGAGGTGCGCCGCGACATCCTCGCCCAGACGCACCGCGGCCGGACCCCGCGCCTGCCCCCCGCGCTGGAGGCGGTCGTCAAGGGTTTGCCCGTGGCGGAGGACGACCCCGATTTCGGAGAGATCCCGCAACCGGGCGAACACCTCCTGGACGGACTGCGCCGCGCGGGCCGCCGTTTCACGACCACACCGGCGGACGCGGCGCCCGATCCCGTCCGACCCGGCCCGCGTCACCTTCCGGATCAGGACGACGCGGGACATCGGCGCGGGTGCCGGTTCCCACCGCTGCCGGCGCCACCCACGGCGATGTGAGGACACGGCCCGGTGCCGTCGGGGTCTCACGGTTTGCGGGCGATCCCGCCGTGACAGGAGACCTCGGCGGCCCCGGGCACGGCCGCACCGGGCGGCGGATCCCACGCGGCGACGGAGGTGACGCCCGGCGCGAGGACGGGCCAAGGGAACAGGGCCTCGACCTCGCCGCGAGTCCGGGTCTGGGCGGGGATCCCCGCCTCGTGGTAGGCGGACACCAGTTTCGCCCAACCCACCGGATCGAAATCGTGGGTCACGTGCGACAACGCGAGGAAACTCCCCGCCGGCAACGGCTCGACGAGCCGTGCCACGACACCGTGGGGATCCTGCTCGTCGGGCACGAAATGCATGATCGCTATCAACAACACCGCGATCGGCCGCGTGAAGTCCAACGTCGACCGCAACGCGGGATGCGCCAGAATGCTCTCCGGCTCACGCAGATCCGCCTGTATGTAGGCGGTCGCACCCCGCGGATCCCCCCTCAACAAGGCCCGGGCATGTGCCAACACGATCGGATCGTTGTCCACGTAGACCACCCGCGACTCCGGCGCCACCGCCTGCGCCGCGTCGTGCGTGTTGCGGCCCTCGATGGGGATACCCGTGCCGATGTCGAGGAACTGCCGTACCCCGCGCCGCGCCAACTCGGCCACCACCCGCAGGAGAAACCTGCGATTCTCCCGGGCGGTGGTGAACAACGAAGGGAACGCCCGCAGCGCGTTCGCCGCCGCCGCCCGGTCCGCGTCGAAGTTCGTCTTCCCGCCGAGGTAGTAGTCGTACATCCGCGCCGAATGCGCCACGTGCACATTGATCTCCGGCGTGTCCCCCGGCCCATCGCCCCACGATCGATCCCGCGCGTCCATACCGGCCCCCTGATCTCGATCACGCCCCCACCCGCACGGGAACGAGAATGTGTTCCACCACACCATGCCCTGCCGCGCCCGACCGCGATCGAAACGAACCCACTCGATCCGATCCCGGGAGGGACGCCGGCAACCATCCCCTTCGCGGCCCACGACCGGCGGATCGACGCGGACGGCCGCTCGGCCGGCGGGGCCCGGCGCCGGAAGGCCGGCACGAACGAGAGTGCGGAGCAACCCGCGAACCACGCCACGAGACCACCGTCGCCCGCGAGCGCGAACTCGCCCGTCGACCGCCCGCGACCGTGTCCGGCGGCCGGCACGAGCCGATCGATCACATCCGGACGGCGCCGGCGCGCCCACGCCGAAGTCCGCGAGCGTCCCGGCAGAACGAGAACGGGCAGTTGACCAGGGTCCGGTGGCGGCGGATCGCGATGCCGGAGCGGACTTGGCAGACAGCCGGTACGCTCCACACACGGTCGCGATGTCATTCACGCGACCACGCGGCCCGTCGACCTCCCGCACCCGCCGCGACCACCGCCCCGCGAGCCGCTCGGGAAGGGACGGCCCCACGGCCGGAGCCTTCGGCCGCCGCGAACCGGTCGACATTCCCGAGGACTTCCCCGACACCACCTCACCGGCCGCAATCCGGATCCCGAAGTCCCTTCGGTATATCCGCTCCGCCATCGTCCCACCCCCGGGACCGTCATCCCGCACCGCCGGTCGTGGCCCGATCGCACGAAACCCGACCGAACCCACCGGCGGTCATCGCAGACGTCGCCGTCCGGCGCGACTGCGAGCGGTCTCGCCGCGCCCCCGACGCTCCCGGGCGGCGGCGTGAATCGGCTTCTCCACGCTCCACGTTCCGGCCCATGCCGGACGTTCCGGCCCACCGTCAGCGTTCCGGACCGCGCCGGGCCTTCGCTCCCGGAGCACCGGGCGCACCAGGCGCACCAGGTGGGACGAACCCGAACCGCCGGTCCCTGTCGGCGTTCTGCCCTCGCGTGGCCGCCGCCGTCGGCTCCGGGCTGCCCTGGAATCCGAATTTCTGCGTCGTCCGTTCGCCGCCTCGCGCCTCTTTCGCGGGGAGGAAGCCCAGGCTCGGACGCGAGGACCCGTTCGGTGATCGGGGTGCGCTCCCGGTGGGCGCGGGGGCCTCGAAGCCCGCCTTGACCCGGGTGGGCGCGGTGTTGGCCCGGGGGCGGTTGTCCGCCATGCCCTTGCCGCCCACGAATCCGAGCGGCGCCTCCGCCGAGAGGGCCGGCGCCGGTTGGGCCGCCCCGACCCCGTCGGGTTGGTATCCGAATCGGACCCGATCCCCCGACGCGCTCTTGGGCGCGGTGTACAGCGGTTTGGGCGGTTCGAACCCGAAGCGCTGGAAGGGATGTCCCGGATTCTGCCGAACCGCCGGAAGAAGCTTCGGATCGGAAGGCTTCCCCGACGTCAGCTCCTTCCGCTGGTACTTCTCGGCCATCGTCACTCCCGGTTGGTTTGAGGTACCCGAAAGCAATATGACACACCCCGGGGCCCACCAAGTGGGCCGCTCGTCCCCGGACTTCGGGTCTCGGCCGGTTCCGGGGCGAATAGGCCCGAATACGCGGGAGTCGCGGATCGCCGCAGCACCGACGAGGGCGGCGGAGGCGGCCCTCTCCGACGGCTGCGAGCGCGACTTCCGCATCATCGAAGGCATCGACCGACCGACCGGGCCGGCCATCGCCGAGCATCCGTCACCGCGGTGGCAGGCGTTTATTCGTCGCCGGGCGCGTCGACGAACTCGGCGCCGATTTCCTCCAAACGCTCGGCCGCGTAGGACGCGTCGAGCAACGCCTCGGGGGTGTGGACGCCCGGCGGTACGGCTTCGCCGCCGCGCAGCCCGAGCAGTCGCTCGACACCGAGGGCGATGCCCAGCGCGGTCAGCGGTCGCTGCCCTTCCGGATGGACGAGGTAGCGGTGCAGGCTGCGCGGTTGCCCTCCCGGGCCGGTTCCCTCTACGTCGATCCGGACCTCGACGGAGGCGGGGCCGCCGCGTCGCCGACGCGCGGACTCGCCGATGGCGAGGTCGAAGCGGACGTTCGGCGCTCCCGTCGCCAGGGCGAGACTCGGCACGTCCAGGATGGCAACGCTCCGGCCGGGCGCGAGGATCCCGTCGGTACCCGGTACATCCGTCCGTGCATCGGGTTCGGCGACCCACGTGAACACGCCGTCACGGCGTACCAGTCCGGCCGAGGTGGCGATGGCCCATCGCTCCAGATCCGCCAGCCCTGCGGGGCCGCCGGCGTCCGACTCGTCCAGGACGGCACCGATCCGGATCGTGTCGATCCGTTCGAACTCCCTGGTGGCGTACAGCGTCGCCAGAACACCGATCCCCGCGCAGAAGTGACTCGCCACCAAAACCGGTGCACCGCCCGGCCGTTGGGCGCTCGCGACGATCTCTGGTGCGATGTCCACCAGGCCGCTGGAGATGCTCAGGTAGGGCAACCCGCGCTCCTGCGCGAACCGCAGCCCCTGCAATCGGCTGTCCCACAGCGCGGCGACGACCGCCAGATATCCTCCGTCGGTCGGCAGGCCCAGATCCCCGCGCCGCAGGTCGACGGTCACGGCCGTGGCCGCGCCGAGTTCGTCGGCGACCCGCTGCGCGCGGCCGAGGTCGCGGCCCGCGATCGACAGGGGCAGTTCCGGGTGCCATCGGCGCAGCACGGCGGCGGCGCCCGCGCCTGCCTGCCCCGAACCGCCCAGGATCAAAACCGAGTCGGGCCGTCCCATGGTGAGTCTCCTTCGCAGCAGCTAACCTACATTTTGTAACCTACGTTTTGTAGCATAACCTGGGAGGAGACAGCAAGGGAGGACCATGGCGACCACACCGACCCGCCTGTCCAAGCAGGCCAGGCGGGAACAGTTGCTCGACACCGCCGCGGCGATCGTGCGCACCCGGGGCGCCGACGGGCTCACGCTGGTCACCCTCGCCGAGGCCGCGGGCGTCAGCAGGCCGATCGTGTACGACCACTTCGGCACCCGCCCCGGCCTGCTGCTCGCGCTCTACCGGCGCCTCGACGAACGCCACCGGGCCTCGGTCACCCGGGCACTGCGGGACGCGGTGCCCGTCGCCGAGGAGGTCGCCCGCGTCATCGGCGCCGCGTACTTCGCCTGCGCCACCGACATGCCGGAACTCAACGCCGTTTCGGCGGCACTGAAGGGCAATCCGGACATGGAGACGGGCGGACAGGAGATGACCGACAGCTACACGGACCTGATGGCCGCCGCGCTGCGGCCGTACACACACCTCGAGCCCGACGCCCTCCGGCTGTGCTGTGCCGGCGTATTGGGTGCGGCCGGGGCGCTCGCCACCGAACTGAACCGCGGACGGGCCTCGGTGGAAGAAGTGGTGGACGCGCTGACCGGCCTGATCATGGGCGGACTCAAGGCCGGGTGAACTACCGTGGTGCGGCCGGAGGTTCACCTCGCCGTCGACCCCACATGGGCGGCAGGACGCAACCGCACGAAAAAGCTGTTACCGACGGGTGGAGCCCCGGGTCATCCCGTCGGTCCCGCGAGCGCGGGGATACCTCCGCGATCGTGACTCGGGCGGTGTCGTCCGGGGTCACCCGCCGTGCACGAAACCCCGGTAGTCGGCGACGATCGAGTCGAGTTGTCTCGGGATCCTCGCTGTGCTCCGGCCGCGTGCCTGCGCCAGGGTCTGCACGACGAAGGCGAAGAGGTTCAGGGGCGCGTCGTCGTGGTGGCGCGCGACCAGGAGTCCGTAGGTGACCAGTTCGGCCTCCCGGCAGTTGAACTCCGCGATCACCAGGCGCTGGAGCAGTTCCCGGTTCCGTCTCCGGCGCGTACGCGTGCGACGGTTTCGTTATGCCTTCCCGGCTCGGCGGCGGGTCAGCGTTTCGGGCAGGTCGGGTCGTCCACGAGCACCGCGTTCGCGGGGATGATCACCACGTCCTCGTCGATCGACACCGAGCCCTTGGTCGTGGTGTAGGCACGCTTGCCGGGCCCGACGCATTTGGTGGCGAGGTTGCCGAACCCGTCGGGGAAGTCGAACACTTCCGCAGGACTGTCCTCGCCCCGATCACCGAACACCGGGGCGTCCGCCTTGCCGCGCTCGTCGTAGTACTCCTGCGAACACCCGGCGACGGCGCCGAGGACCAGGAACATCGACAGGATCGGCGCCCATCGCATTGTGTGCGATCGTCGCAACGCCTTCGTCGGTCGCGTCGCGTTCACCCCGCGCACGCCGCGTCCGCGACGACCTGCACATTGGAGGGGCCGCTCGCGTTCGTGGTGACGTAGGCGCGGAATCCGTGGCCGACGCACTTGGTGGCGAGGTTCCCGAAGCCGTCGGGGAAGTTGAACACCTGGGCCGGAGTGTCGTCGCCACGCTGGTTCGCGACCGGCGAGTCGCCCTTCCCGCGCTCGTCGTCGTCCCCGGCACACCCCGCCAACAGCAGCACGCCCGCCAGCGCGCACGGTACGACACCCCATCCGAGTCCTGCCACGACGCTCCCTCCCTCGCACCACGCGTCCGTGAGATCAACATCCCAGCCGGCACCGCCGCGCCGCGATGGGGACTTCCCCACGCACTACGGGGGTCGCACGACTGCGGAAATCGCAGGAAGGCCGCACGGTGCGCGGCCATGGTCGAGTCGGAATGGCGTTTCCTGGACCGAGACATCCGCGAGTGACTGATTGCCGCCGGCCGTCCTGGCCGGATCGGAATCTCGCCAAGACGATCCGCCTGGACGTCGACACCCCGACCGGTGACGCCGCGCGATCCCTGTACAGGACGCGCGGCACTTGATCGCCGAGATTCGGTCGACGCGCGGCCGCACAGGACCTTCGCTGCTCGACGTCGAGGAACTGGCACAACGCGCGCTTCCGTCGCACAGGTGGGCCCATGCCTGGCAGAGGTGATCGAGAAGTCGCAGGAGCCGGCCGATTTCTGGCGCGCGGGTTGGATTCCCGGCCGCGCATGCGCATGCGCCGTGGTCGATGCCTCGGCGGTCCATCCGCCGTGTCGGCCCGGGGTTCGGTTCGGTGTGCCGAGCCGGTGCGGGGCGACGTGCCGCCGGCCGCGCAGTGTTCCCACGACGTCGTGGGTTGGCAGCCATGCCCCAAGAGCTTGCGATCACGTGGCGTGGGCGAGGATGCTCGATCCGTGACGGTGCGTCGAGCGTGGGGGAGGTCGCACGGTGGGTGAACACGAGGGGGACAAGGATTTCGGTCAGCAGAAGCCGAGTCCCGACGGTTCGAAGCCGGCGCCCGTGCCGGGGCGGCACAAGAAGGACGACCCCAAGGACGGCAAGTGAGCGTGCACGACCCGCTCGAGCGCTCCTCCCGGCTCGCGGACACCGTGGCCGCATCGGTTCCCGACTTGGACCCGCGGTGGCGCGAGGCGATCGCCACGGTGCGCCGGGACCTGTTCCTGCCGGACCGCGTGTGGACCGACACCGGCCCCGTCGACCGTTCGACCGACGAGAAGGCGTGGTGGGAGGCGGCGTACGACGACATCCCGGTGATCACCGCGATGGACCGCGCGCCGGGTCGTGAGGACTGGCCGACCTCGTCCGCCTCGCAGCCCTCGGTCGTCGCGGCGATGCTCGACCTGCTCGACCCCACCACCGGCCCGTTCCTGGAGATCGGCACCGGCACCGGCTGGAACGCCTGCCTCCTGCAGGCAGCCACAGGTCACGAGGTGGTCAGTGTCGAGATCGACCCGGACCTGGCCCGAGCGGCTCGCGCCGCGTGCGAACGCGCCGGGATCCACCCACACATCGTCACCGGCGACGGCACTCTCGCCCACCCCGCCCGGGCACCGTACGCCGCCGTGGTCGCAACTTGCTCCGTGAACACCGTCCCCGCGGCGTGGGTCGAACAGACCCGGCCCGGTGGGACGCTCCTGCTCCCGTGGATCTCGCCGTGGGTGTCCTACGGCATCGCTCGGCTGACCCGCGACGACGACGGGGGAGCGACGGGCCCGTTCGCCGCCCTGGGCTCGTTCATGCCGCTGCGCGCCGCGGCGGCCGGGTACGACGACGATCCGCCGCCTGTGGACCACGGCGCCCCGACCCGCGAGCGTGTGTCGGACCTGGCGCCGTGGGCGGTGCAACCGGAAGAGCCCGAGGCCGCGTTCGTCGTCGGCGCCACTCTGCCCGGCTACCGCTTCCTGACCGCCCGTGCCGACGATCCCCAGCCGGGTGAGTGGTGCTGCACACTGCGGGTGATCGACGCCACCGGCGCGAATTGGGCCGACGTGGACCACGCCCGAGGCGAGGACCAGGGCCCGTTCCCGGTCACCGTGCACGGCGAACGCGACGTGTGGGCCGACATCGAAGACACCTACGACCGATGGACCGCCCGGGGCCGTCCCGGGCCGGAACGCTTCGGCCTGCGCGTCGAACCGGACGGCGGCCAACACGTGTGGTTCGAGGACCCGTCCGGTCCGACGTGGCCCTTGTCGGGAACGGATCGGCACGCGATGACGGCCTGAACGCGTAGTGCATCGCGCATCCGGGCGAGGGACCGTAGAGACCAACGGTGGAACTTGATCATGAAAGTGACGCCGAGGGATGACTGACGTGATGTCAGAGCCTGTGCAGGACAGTCCGATTGAAGGCATCTTCGAAGCCGACGTCGACGGCCGGTGGATCGACGAGTTGGCCGTGTGGATGCTCCCGGGCATGTGGTGCGGCCGGCAGATCCACCACACCGCTCGCACCCCGCGTCCACCGCTACAACCAGGCGCGGTACACCGGTAGTACCCCGGCAGGCCGTGTTCGCGTCCGGTCGGATCGAGCGTGGGCGTGGGCTGCTAGGCTGCCGGCGATCGGCATTCGAGGCATCGAGGAGTTGCAGACGTGGCGGGCGAAGACGACATCTCCGGCTGAGATCCGGATGTGACGGCCTCCGGCCGGCGCCCCGAAGGCGCCGCCGACGTGGCCGCTTTCGTCGTAACCCGTTTCCCGCACCTGCCGGGCGGAGCTCAGGCTCCGCACTCCCGTCTCCGAGGTCGCTTGCGCGCCGGAGGCGCCATGCCCGGCGGGTCGACCACCGACGACATCGGACGGACGACCATGCCTCAACCCGCTCTGCTCGCCCACGACCTCGTCCTCTCCCTGGGCGGCCGACGTGTCCTGGACGGCGTCTCCCTCACCGCCTCCCCGGGCCGGCGCATCGGCCTGATCGGGGAGAACGGCGTCGGCAAGTCCACCCTGCTGCGGGTGCTCGCAGGTGTGGACGCAGCCGACTCGGGGACCGTCACCCGCCCCGGCGATCTCGGCTACCTCCCGCAGGAGATGCCCTTCGACGCAGATTCCACCCCGGCCGCGGTGCTGGACGAGGCGCTGCGCGAAGCCCGCGAGGACCTCACCGAACTGGACCGACTGGGCGAGGAGTTGGCCCGCGTCGCGGAGGACGATGCGAGCAGGCACACTCTCCTGGACGCCTACGGGAAGCGGCTGGAGCAGGCTCGCGATCGGGAGTCCTGGGACGCCGACCGCCGCGCCGCACTGGTGTTGGCGGGCCTGGGCCTGGGCGCCCTCACACCCGACCGCAGGCTCGGCTCGCTCTCCGGCGGGCAGCGCGCCCGATTGGCTCTGGCCGCGCTGCTCGTACGGCGGCCGTCCGCACTGCTGTTGGACGAGCCGACCAACCATCTCGACGACGATGCCGCGGCCTTCCTCGAGCGGCAGGTCCGCGGCCTGTCCGGCACTGTGGTGATCGCCACCCACGACCGGGCGTTCCTGGACGCCGTCTGTACCGACCTGATCGACCTCGACCCCGCGTTGGACGGCCCCATCCGCTACGGAGGCAACTACCGCGCCTATCTGGCCGAGAAGCACGCCGAACGGGCGCGCTGGGAGCGGCGTTACGCCGAGGAGCAGGAGGAGTTGGCGGACCTGCGCCGGTCGGCGGGCGTGACCGCGCACCGCGTGGCACCGGACCGCGGGCCCACCGACAACGAGAAAATGGGCTACGGTCGCCGCGCGGGTCGGGTGCAGAACCAAATCTCTCGGCGGGTGCGCAATGCCACCCGGCGGCTGGCGGAACTGGAGCGCGACCGGGTCGCCGAGCCGCCGCACCCCCTGCGCTTCGCCGCCGAACTCGCGACGCCGGCGACGCAGAGCCCGCAGCCCCTGGTGTCCCTGCGGCGGGCGGGGGTGCCTGGCCGGCTCGCCCCGATCGACCTGGAGGTGTCGGCGACCGACCGACTGCTGATCACCGGCGGCAACGGGGCCGGCAAGTCCACGCTGCTCGCCGTGCTCGCCGGACGCCTCACGGCCGTGGGCGAGGTGCGCGAGCGTCCCGGGTTGACGGTGGGCTTGCTCACCCAGGACACCGATTTCGAACGGCCCGAACGCACCGTCCGCGACACTTACGAGCTGTCGCTGGGCGCGGCGCGGGCCGAGCGGGTGCCGCTGGGCACACTCGGTCTGATGCACGCCTCGGACCTGGGCAAACCGGTCGGCGAGTTGTCGGTGGGGCAACGGCGCCGGCTCGCCCTCGCCCTCCTGGTGGCCCGCCCGCCCCAACTGTTGTTGCTCGACGAGCCCACCAACCATCTCTCCCCCCGTCTGTGCGACGAACTGGAGGCCGCCCTGGGAAGTGGGCCGGGGGCGATCGTGGTGGCCTGCCACGACCGTTGGCTGCGTCGGCGCTGGCAGGGGCGCGAGATTCGGCTCGAACCGGGGCAGGATGATGACGTGAACCTCGACCACGTCTTCGGTGTGCGCCGAAACGGCAGGTAGCCGGCGGCGACGACCATCAGCGCGGCGGCGTCGACCCCGAAGGCGACCCGGAATCCGGTACGCGCCTCCAGGAAGCCGCCGAGCGTGCTGCCCAGGAATCCGCCCGGGGAGGAGCGAACGCTGCCAGGAACCCCCGGGTGAACTCGGTGTATCGGAACGTCCTCCCGCCGATCGGCCCGATCGGCCCGACCGGCCTGCCCAACCCGCCGCTGCCCGTTTTCCCCGGCTGACCGAACACCGAGGCATCGCCCCGGGCACCCCACCCGCAACGTGTCCGCGGGGCGATGCGCCTCGACCGGCGCGGAGGCCGCCGGCTCTCGTTCAGCCGACCGGTCGGCCGTCCTCTGTCGGGGCGACCACGAACCAGTCGGCGGGAAGCGCGATGGGACTGAGGTCCGGATGGCGCTCGCTCATCACGAGGTCGGTCCGGCCCTGGTCGAGGATCTCCAGTCCGGCGCCGCGCAGCAGGTCGGGCAATTCACCCGGCGCGACCTCGGCCGGGCGCAGGTTGTGCTTGCGGACCTGGCGCAGCTTCTCCGGTGTCCCACCGGGCCGTTCGGCGACCTGCCGGAGCACCTCCTTGGCGGCGGCGGTCGGCTCGATCACGAAGCCCCGTCCGCGCCTACCGAGCAGCAGGGCGACGGCGGCCGCGACGGGTGCCCGATCGGCCGGATCGCTCTGGTGGAGCACGGCCCGCAGGTAGACGTTCGCCTCGCCGAGCCGGTCGCCGAGCGCCCGTACCTCTGCCAGGTCGGTGAGATCCAGTTGTTCGAACTCGGCCACCGCGTCGCGGTCCGCGCGCCGGGCGTGTGCCACGGCCGAGGGGGACAGGTCCACGCCCACCGCGCGAGGGAATCGCCCGGCCAGGTACCGGGTTTGGGTGCCGTTGCCGCAGCCGAGGTCGACGATCGGCAGCGTCGGATCGACGTGGGCCGCGAGCAACTCGGTGTGCGGAGCCGCCGTCAGCGCCGCGTCCGCGTCCCAGAACGCCGCACCCGGCTCGCCCGTGTTCTCGGCCCAGAACCCCTCCCACGCGCGCATGTAGCGTTCCGAAGTGCCCATCGGCAGGTCTCTCCCGTGTTCGTGACAGTGCGTACCGCCTCCGTACCGGCACGCGCACCGACCCAAACCACACGACCGGATCCTTCACACCACGTTCGACGCCGGGTGCCGGCAACAGGACACGGGGTGGGACCTTGCCGGCGCGCGATGTGCTCCACGGAAGCGGCGTGCGGCCGGCCACGGTCGGGCTTCGTCACAGGTGGACCGGGTGTGGACGGGCCGGCGGGGCCACGTTCACTGCCTGCCGCAGCCGCCTGGACCTGTTGTTCGACGATCCGACCGTGGAGAACGTCGGCCGGCGGTGGATCCGCGGTAGCGCGGGCGTGGCACGCGCCGTCGTGTGACGTGGTGCTCCCACGAGGAACAGGAAGTGGAGGAGCGCCCGATGTTCGCCGACGCCGTGAACCACGGGGATCGGCACGCCCACGGGCCACCGGATTCCCGGGGAGACACACCCGCGGTCGCACGGCAGGGCGCCGGCCCCTGCCGGGGAGACCGCCCACGCCATCTCCGACGAACGGATCGACGACATGCGCCCGTCCGATGCGCCGAGCGTCTCCGCACTCGCCGCCCTGCTTCACACTCCACGACAGCCAACCCGACCCGGTCCGTCCGTCACCAAGGATTCACTCCAACGGGGGAATCGGGGCGATTCCGGCGCGGCTGCGGGAGCGCGGCGCGATGGTGGATGGGAAGACGACGTCCGCCTTCGTGCTCGGATGCGGTTCGGCGCGGCTCGGATCCGGTTGCCTCTTCTCCGGCGCCGGTGCCGGCGCCGGTTCGGCGTCGGTGGCTCGAGGCCGTCGTCCTCGTCATTCGCGGTCACGGCTCGTCTGAGGGGGACTCATGGTCGGCGTTGTGTGTCGGGACGTCCACGCGGAGGGTGTGGGAGGAGGCGTCGGGCTGACCGCCCTGATGGTCGCCGCGGCGCGGGCGATCGAGACCCGACGCTGCGACAGCCTTGCGCGGGACGTCTACGCGGAGCACTTCGTGCGGGCCGCTCCGGCGTCCGCCGGATGGCCGGTGCGCATGGAGCAGGTCCCGGATGGGGACGAGAACCCCCTGTGGGGGCGCTTCGCACGCTACTTCGGTCTGCGGACGCGGGTCCTGGACGACTTCCTCCTTCGGTCGGTGCGTGCCGGAGCGCGCCAGGTGGTGTTGCTCGGGGCGGGGTTGGATGCTCGTGCGTTTCGCCTCGAATGGCCGTCCGACTGTGTGATCTTCGAGGTCGACCGGGAGGGCGTACTGGCGTTCAAGCACGACGTGCTCGACGGTTTGTCCGCCGTGCCGAAGTCGGCCCGTGTACCGATCCCGATCGATCTGCGCGGTGACTGGGTCGGTGCGTTGACCGATGCCGGGTTCCAGCCGGGCGCTCCCAGCGTCTGGCTGGCCGAAGGGCTGTTGTTCTACCTGCCCCGCCTCGCCGAGACGTATCTCATCGACACGGTGGACCGGTTGAGCACCGGAGGCAGCGCACTCGCGTTCGAGGTCAAGCTGGAGAAGGATCTGTGGGAGTACCGGGACAGTCCGATCTACACCTCGACGAAGCAGCAGATCGGCATCGACCTGCTCGCGCTGTTCGCCCACGGCGCGCGACCCGATTCCGCGGGCGAGTTGGCCGGCAAGGGCTGGTCCACCTCAATCCACACCCCGTTCGACTTCACCCGTCGGCACGGGCGCGGTCCGCTGCCCGAACACAACGACGCGCTGGCGGGCAATCGCTGGGTGTTCGCGAGCAAGCCCGCACGATGAGCGGTTCGTTCGTCGTCGCCCGACCGTGGGCCGATCCCCGCTCGCCCGCGCCCTACGGGATCAGGACGGGTTTCACCACCAGGCCCGCGTCGCAGTCCCGTTCGGCGTCGTTGATGTCGGCGAGCGGGTAGGTGCGGATCAGCTGGTCGAAGGGGAACAGCCCGGCCCGCCACAGCGCCGTCAGGCGAGGAATCAGCAATGCGGGGACCGCGTCGCCCTCGCAGATGTGGACGATCCCTCGGCCACGGTCGAGTGTTCCCGGCGCGAGCGACAACGCGGTGTGCAGGCGGGCCACCAAGCCGAGCCGGCCGGTGGGGCGCAGTGCCTCCAACGCGTCGTTGATCAAACGCTCGGAGCCCGTGGTGTCCAGCGCGTAGCGGACGCCGCTGTCGGTCAGTCGTCGGATGCGATCGGCCAGTCCGGTTGTCGCGGCGGGCAACGGGATCGCGCCGAACCGCTCGGCCAGTCCCAGCCGTTCGCGACGACGATCGACCGCCACGACCAACGCTCCGGCGGCGACGGCCGCCATGGTCGCGGCCAGGCCCACCGCTCCCGCGCCGAAGACCGCGAGGGTGTCGCCGGGGCCGATCCCGAACGAGTTCAGCACCGAGCCGGCGCCCGTGAGGAATCCGCAGCCGAGCGGTCCGAGCAGTTCGATGGGCAGGGCCGGGTCGACCCCGACCGCGTTTCGGGCCGAGACCATCGCGTAGGCGGCGAACGCGGACTGGCCGAACCATCGCGGCGCCAACCGCTCCCCGGCCGCGTCGGTGAAGCGGGCCGCGTTGTGTGATCGGCCGCCGTAGAGGTTGAGTGAGGCGAAGGAGTCGCAGTAGGCCGGGGACGCGCCCCGGCAACTCCGGCAGTGCCCGCAGGAGTCGAAGCTCAGCACGACATGGTCGCCGACCTGCGATCCGGTGTCCGGACCGCCCGTCTCCAGCACGACTCCCGCCCCTTCGTGGCCGAGCACGGCCGGGAGCGGTGAACGGCCGGCGGAGTGCCGCACCGCGAGATCGGTCCGGCACATTCCGCAGCCCGCGATCTCGACCAGTACCTCACCGGGCCCCGGACCGCCGTCCACATTCACCGTCTCGACGACGAACCGGCCGTCGTAGGAGCGCAGTACCGCGGCGTCGAATCTCACGGCCGCTCCCTCGACGGCGGATCCGCGTCCGGTCGGCGCCCGTCCGGCTCCCGGTTCCGTGGCCGCTCGGTCGCCGGCTCCGCGCCCGACCCGGGGCGGTGCACCACGAACGGTCTGAGGTTGCCGTACAGCCCCCAGGGACCGCCCGCGACGCCGACGCCGCTGTCCTTCACCCCCGCGAAGGGTTGCGCGAGGGACAGCTCGGCGTGGTGATTGATCCACGCCGTCCCGCACTCCAGCCGCTCCGCGACCGCCTCCGCCCGGTCGAGATCGGTTCCCCACACCGAGCCGCCGAGCCCGAAGCCGGTGCCGTTGGCCGCCGCCACGGCCTCGTCGAGGTTGTCGTACGCCAACACCGGCAGGACCGGGCCGAACTGTTCCTCCGTCACCACCGGGCTGTCGGGCGGGACATCGGCCAGGATCGTCGGTGCGAAGAAGTAGCCCGGCCGGTCGAGCCGCCGACCGCCCGCCGCCGCTCGCGCGCCATCGGCCAGCGCCCGCGCGGTGTACCGCTCGACCCGTGCCAGTTGGGGAAGGTTGTTGACCGGCCCCATCTGGGAACCGGGATCGAGCCCGGCGCCGACCTCCACCGCCCTCGCGCGCTCCGCGAGGGCCTCGACCACCCGCGCGTACAGTCGGGCCGGGGCGTACACCCGTTTGATCGCCATGCAGACCTGCCCGCAGTTGCGAAACGCGGCCTGGAACACCCGATCCGCGATGCCATCCACATCCACGTCGTCGAGCAGCACGGCGGCGTCGTTGCCGCCCAACTCCAGGGTCACGCGCGCCAACGAAGCGCCCGCACCGCGTGCGACGGCCCGTCCGGTGGGAACCGAACCGGTGAACGTCACGTGTCGGATTCCCGCATGGGACGCGAGGCACGCGCCGAGCGGCTCTCGGCCCGTGACCACCGTCAGGACGTGCTCGGGCAGGACGGACGAGACGACCGACCCCAGCAGCTGCGTCGCCAGGGGAGTGAACGGGGAGGGCTTGAGCACCACGGTGTTGCCCGCCGCGAGCGCGGGCGCGAACTTCGCCGACGCGAGTTGGAGAGGAAAGTTCCACGGGACGATCGCGGCCACGGGACCGAGCGAGCGCCAGCGGACCTCGCTGCGCACCGGTCGGCCGTCGACGATCGGGTGCACGCCCGGATCCAGCGCGGCGAAATACCGCAACCGCGCCGCCGTGCGCGCGACCTCCGCGTGCGACTCGGCCAGCGGCTTGCCCTGCTCCCGGGTCAGCAGCGGCGCGAGGTCGCCCGCGGCCGCCGCCACTGCGTCCGCCGCCGCGAGCAGCGCGACGCTCCGCGCGGCCGAGTCGGCTCGCCAGGTGCGCCAGGCCTGGTGGGCCCGTACGACGACGGCGTCCAGTTCCCGCGACCGCCGATCCCGCGCCTCGTCGAAGGGTTCACCCGTAGCCGGGTCCACGACGGGGAAGCGTCTGTCGCCGGACTCGGACACCTCGCGCGATACCTCGATCGTCACGACGGCGCTCAGCCCGTACCGGTGGTGTGCGCCTGGGCATGCCGATCCATCTCCGCGCGGAAGTCGGCCACCAATCGCGCCTCGATCCGCCCCCTGTCGCGGTCACCGCCCGCACAGACCGCCCCGCGCACGCCCACGATGTCCGTATGCATGGCGGTGAGTTCGCGGAGGTCGCGGACCTTGATGCTGCCCGCGAGAGCGGCGAGCAGATCGGCCTGGTGGGCCAACCGGACGAACTCCGCACAGGCGTCGGGTGGAACGTGGTCGAACAGCCGTGTCCCGTCCTTGATCGCGGTGTCGAGCATGGCCGCGTCGCAGCCGGAGCGATACGCGATGTCGGGGAGCGCGAGCGGATTCACGCACCCGATCCGATGGGCGTCGGCATAGCCGGAGGCGACGACCAACGCATCCGGGCGGTAGTCCTTCACCGCCCGGACGACCCCTCGCATGACCTCGACGGCCTGTTCGGGCGTCGTACATCCGTACAGACCGACCTTGATGTAGCCGGCCCCCGAGACGACCGCGCCCAACGCGGCCTGGGCCACGGTCCCCGGTTTGTACGGGACGTCGCCCACCGTGGCGGAAACCGGCTTGTCCGCCGGGACCACTTCGCGGATCTCCCGAATCACCCAGGGGTAGTTCGCGCCGAGCGATCCCTCGTCGGGCTTCTTGACGTCGACGATGTCGAGATGTGCCGCGGCCTTCGCGCAATCCAGGGCTTCCTCGACACTGTCGGGAGAGATGAGAAGCAACAACGCGGACTCCTTCCGCCCCGCATGCTCGTCATGAGCCGATGCGGAGTCGCCTGGGCCACCTGTGGTTCGCTCATCATCACGACGACTCGACGACTCCGGTAGGGCGCACGAAGCGCACACAGATCACCACACGGGCGCGCGCCCCCGCACGCGCCGCCCACGCGGGCGCGAGCAAAACCCGGACGGACGCCGGCGCGTCCCGCCGACGTCGACATACGCGGACGCGGCGGCCGTTCACAGCCGCCGCGTCCGGTCTCGTCGCCCTTATGTCATGCGGTCGGGCACGTGGCTCCCGGCAGGGTCAGCGCCACCCGTGCGTGCGAAACCACGACGCTCACGCCGGACAGCAGCGTGATCCGCAGCGCGTTGACCGTGATTCCCCGACCACCGGGGTCGACCACCTGCTCGTTCACGCGCACCGTCGCCACGAGCGGGATCGTGATGTCCACATTGACGTTCGGGTTGACCACCGGCGCCCCGGCCACCCTCAGATTGGCCAACGTGACCGAACCGCCGGGTGTGGCACCGCCGTTGGCGTCACCCGCACGGTGGCGACCGCCTCGACGACATCCGCGGTGACCAGTCCGCCGAGCAGGTTCACCCCGGCCGTCTCGGCGCGCGCGTTCGCCCGTTGCAGGCCGTTCGCGTCGATCGTGCCCTCCGCGCGGGTGGTGACCACGCCCGCGTTGCCGACGGTGCCCAGCGATACCGTCGCGACGTTGTCGGTGTCGACCGCCGCGACGTTCGAGCACGTCACGTCGGACGCGGCGATCGGGCCGATGTCCCCGAGCGGCGACTTCAGCGCGGCTCCGTACGCGTGCGCGTCGAATCGCATCGTGTCGAACACGACGCTCGCGCACCCGGGCAGGCTCACCCCGACGACGTTCGTGAAACCGGCCGCGCAGTTCGTGTACGTCCCGCGCGCCGCCGAGGTCACCTGAACCTGTGCCGTGCAGGACCCCTGACCCGCGATCAGGTTGCCGGACACCTCGACCGTGCCCCCGCCCGCCGGCGCGACGACCGAACCGGCATCACACGTCGTGGTGGTCACCCCGGTCGCCTTGAGCCCGGCCGGCAGCGTGTCGGAGAACGACCAACCGGGCTTGGCGCCCAGCTCGTTCGTGTTCGTGACCGTGAAGGTCAGGGTCGAGGTGCCACCGGTGAGAACCGGCGTCGGCGCGAAGCCGATGTCTACCTGCGGGCTCGCGTCGACGAGCCTGACGTTGTCGAAGGCCACGTCGTTGCCGGTGCCGCTCGGCTGCTCGTTCACCAACCGGATGCCGGCCCGGTCGCCGGTGAACAGCACGGCGCCGTTGCTGATGAAGGTGCCGACCTTGGCACCGCCGATCGTCGTCGTGGCATCCACGCACGCCTCGATCGGGCGCGTGAACGCGGGCGTGGCCACGCTGCCGTCGAGCAGGTAGAAGCTGAACTTGGAATGGTTGGCGAAGCAGTTGACCTCGGCGATGTCGACCGAGAACGCGATGAAGCGCCGACCGGCGGGCAACGGAATCGGCGTCACCGTCTCCAACTGCACCTTGCCGGCACCGGGATTGCCCGCGGTGTACGCCGTCACGGCGTGGTTCGTGGTCGAGGAACCGCCCGACCACTGACCGAGTACGCCCGCGAGGTTCTTGACCTGGGTCCAATCGCCCGGGACGCACCCGCTGCCGACGGGCGGCGTGGTCGACGCGGCCGGCGATGTGACCCAGCCGTTGCACGCGGTCAACCAGGTCGGATCGGCGGTGTACGTCTCGCCCACCGGCGGACCGCCGGTGTAGTTCGTGAGCAGGGTCGGCGTCGCACCCTGGCCGTTCTCGAAGCCCTCGGCGAAGATCGCCGCGGGTGCCTGCGGTACACCCGGTGCCCCGGGTGCGGCCTGCGCGGTGCCGACGGCCGGCGGTGCGGTCAGACCCGCGACCGCCACCGCGATGGATATTCCGACGCCGGTGAAGCGTCCGGTGCGCCGCCTTCTCATCGTGAACATGACGAAACCCCCTACGTCGTAAGGTGCCCGGCCGCACGCCCCACCCTGCGAGGCAGGCCGCGGACGGCGAGGCCGGAACCCTCGTGGACGCCACGAGCCGTCCGGCGCATCGCCTCGAACAGCAGAGCATCCACGACCCCGAACACAGGGCCGCTCGGCGGCCAAACCACACCTACAGGTGAGGCCGGCACGCACCGGCGCACACGGCGCCGCCCTACACGCCCGTAGCGCGCCGGTAACCGGTCCATTGGATTCGACTCCGAGTGGACCATTCGTGTGAGCCGGACACGCCTACCCGTAGACCGGCCGGGTCGCCGAAGCCTCGGCCCGCCCCCGACAGAAAGCCGAAGTTCCGATCCGCTGGACGACACGAGCGTCGAACCGCGACGCGGCAGGATCGAAGGGGTGATCGCCCTGGAGGGAGCGGTCCGCGAACTCCCCGAGTGGGTGGTGCTGCGCTACGGCCTGCTCTACGGCCCGGGTACGTGGTTCGTGGCAGACGGGACCAAGGCGGCCGACGCGCGGGCGGGTCGGTTGCCCGGCGGCCCGGACGTCTCGAGTTTTGTCCACGTCGACGATGCCGCCGCCGCAGCGGTGGCCGCGTTGTACTGGCCGAGCGGCGTGGTCAACGCGGTCGACGACCAGCCGGCGACCGCCGACGAATGGGTGCCGGCGTTCGCTCGGGCGGTGGGCGCGCCATCACCCGCCGCAGCGGCCGGTGTGCCGCACGCCGCCTGGGCCCGAGGCGCGGACAACCACCTCGCCCGCAAGCACCAGGGCTGGATCCCGACCCATTCGTCCTGGCGGTCGGGGTTCGACACCCTGTGAGTCGGCGGGGGCGCGCGCATGACCGCGGCGCGAGGGAACGAGGCGCGGTATCGATGTCGGGACCGTGCGCCCCGACCACCCGGGAGCGGCGTGGTGATCGTGTCCGTCCTCGAACCGTACTTCACCCGATAGCGGCACCGCCGGGGCGACTTCGTCCCGGCGTCCCGGCCGACCGGCGGCGGCTCGATGAGCGACCACGGCTCGTCAGGGGGCCGGGATCGGCGGCCGGCCGGCCGGGGGGATCCGTCGGTAGACGGAGGTCAGCAGTTGTGTCTTCGCCGGGCCCGAGACCCGCCACCGCAGGTGCCATTCGTCCTGGGACACGACGGTGAACTCCCCGTCGTAGAAGTCCGCCGCGCAGGGGTGGCGGGTACTCCAGCGGCCGGTACGCAGGTCCAGGTCGTGGAACGGCCTGCCGTCGGCGAAGAGTACGTCGGCGGTGCCGTCGGCGCGCGGCACGAGCCGGTGACCGCGGCTCGCCGGGTTGGTCACGCCACCCCACTCGAACTCGCCGGACTCCTCTTCGAGCAGCTCGTCGCCGACGCGCCGAAACTTCGCGGTGCCGATGAAGGAGCCCCGGGTGCCGGAGAGTTCGTCGATCACGGTGCGGTCGATGGACCAGCGGCCGACGAGATAGGCGACGGCATCGGGGACGGAATACATGCGTCCATGATCCGTCATCCGCTTCGACCCCGAGCGGCCACCCTGGTCACCGACCGTCAACGCCGCCGCTTCGCACCACGTCACCGCAGCCGTCTCCCGACCCCGCTCGCGAACACCCGGCCGAGTCGGCCGGCAGGTGCCGGCGCAGGTCGTCCGGAATTCGACCGCCCCCTGGCCCGCACTCGAACGCGTCGCCGCGGACGGGGCAGTGGCGGCCGATGTCCCATTCGAGCCTCCGCCCGACCAACGCCTACGACCAACGCCCCGACTCGCCACGACCGCCCGCCGGTTGGCCCCGGGCAGCGGACGGTCGCGTGGATCGTGCTTCCGGACCTATACGAGGTCTTCCCCGGCGGCCTTGGCGGTCGCGTACAGGGCGTCGCCAGGTGGGGAGAGCCTGGAACGCGTCGATCAGCGCGCGCAACTCGAGGGGGAGGCGGCGTCGGCGCGTGCAGCGCAAACGCGTGCCTGAAGCCGGAGGTGGACAAGGCGATCCCCCTCGACCTCCGCTGACGCGAACCGCCGTGCGAGAGAGTGGTGTTCCCGAGCCGAGGGCGGCCAAGCACGGCTGTCCGCCTTACCCGGACCGCACTCACGCCGAGGTCGAGCCACTGCCCGGCTTCGAAGAGTTCCGTGCTCCATCGAGCCGTTCGGCTTCCACGCGACTGCGCGACGCTCACGAAAACGTCGTGGGACGCACGGTACTCGTGGCGATCCACCGGCGAGCCGCGCCGGGCCGGCCCGCGAGTTCGCCCCACCCCGTCATCTACCCGCCCTGCTCCTGGGTCGTCTTCGAAATCCCGCCGGGAACCACCCTCCAAGCCGCGGCGCCGCGTGCCGCCTCGCCCGAGCACGCACGCCTCCGGTCCCACCCGATCGATCCCGACGAACTCATGCGCGTCACGCGTCGCCGCGGAACTCTTGGGGAAGCCCACCGCCGGGTCGACCCCATGTTCGCGTGCAGGCCATACCAGCCCCTGTAGCCGTCCTTGCACCGCGCGGGCGCCGGCGGGTGGTTCGGTGCGTGGGCGGCGCCATGCACGTTGTCGCCTCCGTCCGCCTACACCCGCGATCCACGACCCCCGGTACGAACCCGGCCCGACCGCGCCCCGCGGTGCTTTCGGGGCGCGGCCGTCGCTGGGCTCAGGCGGTGGTGGGGGCGTTCCAGTCGACCAGTTGCACGATGACTCCGTTGGGGTCGCGGACCTGGAAGGCACGCTCGCCCCACTCCTCGTCGGTCAGGGGCATCGTGATCGTGACGCCTTCGGCTTGCAGGCGCGCCAGTTCGCCTTCGAGGTCCTCGACGACGAAGGCGAGGATCAATCCCGTGGCGTGCACGTCGCGCTGGTCGGCCGGGAGACTTTCCAGCCCCCGGCGCAGGAAGATGACGTTCATCCCGGCGTCGTCGCGGGTCAGGGACGCGAAGCCGTCGGCGGCCATCTCCTCGCGGAATCCGAAGTGCTCGACGAGGAAGCCGGCGGACGCCGGGACGTCGTCCACGTTGAGCGATACGGCACTGGACGTGACCTTCATGAAAGATGCCTCCGAGAACACGACGAGCAACTTCTCTGTACGTCGTACAATGTACAACGTACAGAGTTGAAAAGCGAGAGGACGACCATGTCGACGGAACGAACCGGCTCGGGCGACCCCGCCCACACCCTGCGCCTGCTGTGGCGCGACGCCTCCTCCGACCGTCGCCGAGGACCACGACGGGGACTGAGCGTCGACGCGGTGGTCGAGGCGGCCACGACCATCGCCGACGCCGAGGGTCTGGAGGCGCTGACCATGCGCCGAGTGGCCAAGGAACTCGGTGTGGTGCCGATGACCCTGTACACCTACGTCCCCGGCAAGGCCGAGCTCCTCGACCTCATGCTCGACGCCGCCTACACCCGCATGCCCCGCTCCGACACCACCGGACAACCCTGGCGCCGGCGCGTCGCCGCCATCGCGGACGAGAACATCGCCCTGTTCGACCGCCATCCGTGGGCCGTGACCGTCTCCACGATCCGACCTCCCCTGGGGCCGGGGCAGATGGCGAAGTACGAGCACGAACTATCCGGACTCGACGGCCTCGGCCTGGACGACGTCGAGATGGACGACTGCCTGACCCACCTGCTGACCTTCGTGCAGGCGTGCGCCCGAGCCGATGCCGCCGCCCGCGCCGCCCGAAACGACAGCGCCATGAACGACCGACAGTGGTGGGAGCTGAACGCCCCGCTGCTGGCCCGGGTGCTCGACGAGAAGACCTATCCCACGGCCGTCCGCGTCGGCGCGGCCGCGGGCGCCGCACACGGAAGCGCCCACGACCCGGCCCACGCCTACTCCTTCGGCCTGCAACGTGTCCTCGACGCCTTCGCCGTCCTGATCGACCGACGCGAGGACGACGGGGCGCCGACCGCGACACCCGACGGAGCAACGCCCGCCTGAGCAGGATCCGACACACCGCGAACCGACACACCGCGAACCGACACACCGCGAACCGGCACACCGGAAAACGGTCTGGCGAGGTCGTGCACACCGCATGGCACCGCCGGCCGTGATCACCGCTGCGCGGCGACCAGTTCCCGAGCCTCCTCGACCGTCTCCACCGCCGGCGGCGAACCCATCAGCGGCTTGCGGGCCGTCTCGGTCATCGTGAGCGCCGCGGCCAGGCCGACGGCCGCCGCGAGCATCATGTAGAAGGCCGGCATGTAGTCGTTGCCCGTCCCGTCGACCAGCGCCTCGGCCACGAACGGGGTGGTGCCACCGAACAGCGAGACCGAGATGTTGAACGAGACGGACAGCGCTCCGGAGCGGATCTCGGTCGGGAACAGGGCGGGCAACGCGGCGGACATGGTGGCCAGGAAGCAGACCAGGACCAGGCCCAGGATCAACAGGCCGATGAAGATCGGCACCAGGTCGCCCTGCTTGATCAGCACGAAGCACGGGATCGGCAGCACCATGAAGCCCACGCACCCGGTGATGATCACCGGCTTGCGGCCGATCCGGTCGGTCAGCCCGCCCAGCGGGTGGATCACCGCGAGCAGCACGATCATCACCACGACGATCTGCAGCAGGCCGTGCGTCTCGCTGTAGCCGAGGGTGTCGGAGAGATAGGTCGGCATGTACGACAGCAGCATGTAGTCGTTGATGTTGTACGCCGCGACCAGCGCGATGCAGATGACCATCGCGCGCCGTTGGCCGAGGAAGATCCGCTTGAACTCGCGCACCGTCTCGTTCCCGTGCTCGGCCTCCTCCGCTTCGGCCTCGGCCGCCGCCGACCGCTCCATCACCTTCGCGAACGCCGGCGACTCCTCCAGCCGCAGCCGCAGATACAGCCCGATCACCCCGATCGGGCCCGCCACCAGGAACGGGATGCGCCACCCCCACGTACGCATCTCGTGATCGCTGAGCACCGCCGTCAGCAGGGTGACCAGGCTCGCCGCCAGGATGTAGCCGATCAGCGTGCCGAACTCCAGGAAGCTGCCGTAGAACCCGCGCCGCTTGTCCGGCGCGTACTCGGCGATGAACGTACTCGCACCCCCGTACTCGCCGCCGGCCGAGAATCCCTGGAGCATCCGGAACAGGACCAGCAGGATCGGCGCGACGAAGCCGATCGTGCCGTAGCCGGGGATCAGCCCGATGCACAACGTGCCGCTCGCCATCATCAGCATCGTGATCGCGAGCACCTTCTTGCGCCCGATCCGATCGCCGAGCGGCCCGAAGAAGAAGCCGCCGAACGGCCGGACCAGGAAGGCCGCGGCGAAGGTCGCGAACGAGGACAACGTCTGCGCGGCGTCGTTCCCCGAGGGGAAGAACACCTTCCCGATCGTGACCGCCATGTAGGCGTAGATGCCGAAGTCGTACCACTCCATGGCATTGCCGAGCATGGTCGCCTTGACCGCGGTGTCCACGGTCTTGGCGTCGACGATCGTGATGTCTTCCTCGCGCACCTGTCTCCCTCGTCCCGGAACCACCCCCGCGCTCCAGGTTGGGGCAGGTGGCTATGCGAAAGGGGGCACGACACAGACTTCTCCGTAAAAAGCACCGAATCGCCCGAAAATCGGATGAATCGGCGTCGGTGGACCTCGAGCGGACCGGGTCTTCGCAGTGACCCCGGCCCGGGCCGCCATTCCGGGACGCACGGATCACGTCACCGAAGACGCGAGTTGCCGGTGTCGACGGCATGGCTCCGGTGATGAAGCAGCCACCACGGGCTGCCTGTTCGGCCCGCGCCCCCTGCGGGCAACTTGTCGATCAGGGCCCTGGGGCGACTACTGGCTGGCGCGGAATGGGCTGGAGGCGCGCTTCGATCCGGTCGGCTATCCACGAAACGGTCGGATGGGCGTATCCCACGGCCCGAATGAAGGCGTCGGCTTCCTTCGAATCCGTCCACACGATGCGGTGGCCGTTGATCGTGCACAACACGGTTCCGGCAGTCAGGGCCGTGCGTTCGTTGGCGCTCTCGAAGACCGCCGCCTGGGTGATGTAGCTCATCAGGGCCGCGGCTCGTTGCGGCAACGTCGGATGCAGAGGCCGTTTGAAGCCTCTGCCGTACACCGCCGCTTGGAGGGAACTCAGCAGGCGTGGATCCCGTTCGCGGCCGGTTCCTCCGACGGAGGCGTTGACCCGGCGCAGGTGGTCGTCCGAAAGCGCGTACACCGGTTACAGGCCCGCATCCTCGAAAAGGGGGAGAAGCTCGTCCAGGGCGCCTTCCAGGGCCTGCTCGAACTCGCGCTGGGAGGCGTAGTCGAGAGGCGGGACAGGGATGCTGTCGGTCCAGTCGACTTCGGCAGCCGGACCGGGCTCCGGGTACGCACTAGTCATGCGCCCATGGTGGCATGCCGAAGGCTGTCGTGTGCAGGGGAGCGCCGGATACCGTCGGGTAGTGGCACCAACGGGTCCCGACATGAGACACATGCGTCCATCGCCGCGCCCGCCGGCGAGCCGAGCAGCGCGTGATCGACCGGCCGGCCGTCGAGATCGGCCTCCGGCGCCATGGCGAACCCGCCGTGCCCGTGGGCCCATCCCGTCCCGGCCCCCACCGTCCACCGGACGCTCCCGGGGCGTCGGTGGCCGTCGATAGCCTCGTCGACCATGACCATCAGACTGACCGATGCCGAGATCAATCACCTGGTTCCCCGGTTCCAGAGCCTGGACCTGGGGGAGTGGGACCGGAGCGCGGTCGAGCGTGCGATCGCCGGCCTGGGGTGGACGGTGCGTTCCGGAGACGACACGTGGTTGAGGTTCGAGGGACCGTTGTCGGACGGATGGGCCTTCGCCTCCCGGGGACACGATTACGGTTCGCCGCGCGAGGGCTGTTTCACCCTGCTGGAGTGCCAGTTGGCACATACCGAGGACAAGACCGTTCTGGAAGCGGTGTTCGAGGCCGGCAGGAAGGCGATCGAAGCATGCGTCGGGCCGGCGCCGATCCGACGCGGGCCCGGCCCGGTGTTGCGCTGGCGCCGCGAGGAGACCCTCCTGGAGCTCGAATGGGGGCGGGACGAGGTGCGGTTGGCGCTGCTGTCGGCGGCGGTGGTCGAGAACCACGAGTACCAGGTCTCCAGATGGAGCGAACGCGACGACGCGGTTGCCGAACTCGGGGTGTGGCAGGCCTTCGGGCTGGGCCGTGCGGGAATGGAGGACGTGTTCCTGCCGGGCGGCCGCCTGGCCCAGAGCTGGGAGGAGTTCGGCCTGTGGCTGGAGGAGACGCTGTCGGCGATGGTGAGGGACATGGGCCGACTGGACGACGAACTGGTCCTCGTGATGCGGCCGAGCACGGACGAGGACAACCCGAACGTGGTGCAGTTGATCTGCAACGGTCGCATGCTGCACCTGGAAGCGAGCACCGCGGTGCTGAGCCCGTCCACACTCGCGGACTTGGGCTGGCGGCCCGGCCCCGAGTCCGAATTCCACGTACTCGACTTCCCGCACCCCCAGTTCCGGGCCGCCGAGTCCGCGGCCCGAACACTGGTGGACACCCTGCGCGCGCAGGACGTGCACTTGGACGATCTGCGCCACAGCGCGTGGCTGAACAGAAGCGACTGCATGCTGTTTCTGTACGGGTTGGGCCTCGAGACCCTCTGAGCGACGCCGGTTTCACAGCACTCCCGGCTGATCCGGCGCCCGGTCCGCCGCGCGGGGAGGGGTCGGTCACGGTCGCAGGAGGACTTTCACGGTGCCGTCCTGCTTCTTCTGGAAGCGTTCGTAGGCTCCGGGGGCGTCGGCGAGCGGGATACGGTGGGTGGCGAAGTCGTCGGTGCCCAGCGGGTCGTCGTCGGTGAGCAGGGGGAGGAGCTCGGGCACCCAGCGGTGCACGTTGGCCTGGCCCATACGCAGTTGGATCTGCTTGTCGAACATGGTCAGCAGGGGCATCGGGTCGGCCATGCCGCCGTAGACTCCCGACAGCGAGATCGTGCCGCCGCGGCGGACGATGTCGATGGCCGCGTGCAGGGCGCTGAGCCGGTCGACGCCGGTGGTGCGCATCAGCTTCGAGGCGACCGCGTCCGGCAGCAACCCCGTCACCTGCTGGGCGAATTTGGCCACGGGGGCTCCGTGCGCCTCCATCCCGACCGCGTCGATCACCGCGTCGGGGCCGCGCCCGTCGGTGAGTTCGCGGACGGCCTCGGCGATGTCGTCGTGCGCGTTCCAGTCCAGCACCGTCACACCGCGCTCGTGCGCGCGGCGCAGTCGCTCGGGGACCAGGTCGATGCCGATGACGGTCCCCGCGCCGCGGTGCAGTGCGATGCGGCATGCCATGTCGCCGATCGGCCCCAGGCCCAGGACGGCCACGCTGCCGCCGAGTGGCACGGCCGCGTACTCCACGCCCTGCCAGGCGGTGGGCAGCACGTCCGAGAGGTAGACGAAACGGTCGTCGGGCGGCCCGTCGGGAACCTTCACGGGGAGTCGATTGCCGAACGGAACACGAAGGAACTCTGCCTGCCCGCCAGGCACTTGCCCGTACAACTTGGTGTAGCCGAACAGTGATCCGCCCATGCCGTATTCGTGCACCCGGGTGGTCTCGCACTGCGAGTGCAGGCCCTGACCGCAGGTGTGGCAGTCGCCGCACGAGACGTTGAACGGGACCACCACACGGTCGCCCGGCCGCAGTTCGGTGACGCCCGGTCCGATCTCCTCGACGATGCCCATGGGTTCGTGTCCGAGGATGTCACCCTCGGACAGGAACGGCCCCAGGACCTCGTACAGGTGCAGGTCCGAGCCGCAGATCCCGGAGGAGGTGACTTTGACGATCACGTCGTCCGGGTCCTTGATCACCGGGTCGGGCACGGTGTCCACGCGGACGTCGCGGCGGCCGTGCCAGGTCAATGCCTTCATGATGGTGAACTCCCTGTCCTCGCGGCTGTCGAAGCCGGGCTGCGGGTGGTCGGATGCGCCGGGTGTGGTTCAGGATGTACCGGGTTCGTTCCAGCGGTGGGCCGCCCGTTCGCCCAGCGTCGCGATGCGGTCGGTCCACGGGGTTCCCTTCGCCTGCTCGCTCGCCCCCGACGCCTCGCGCGACGATGCCGAGGCGTCCGCCGAGGGCAGCACTCGCGCGGCGAGGGAGAGCGCGCGGGTCGTGGTCGCGGGGGCGAGTCCGTGGGCGCGGACGGCCACCTTGGCCAGAGCCGTCAGCACGAGTTCGGGCCTGCGGCGGATACCGGCGCGGACGATCAGCCGCGCCGCCCGCTCGGCGTCCATCGACATCAGGGGCAAAGACGCGGCGGCGGCGAACCAGGCGTACTCGCGCTCGCGCCGTCCCGTGAAACGCGCGGCCCGATGCGAGCCGGTGCGCATGAGCCCGGGAACGGCGGTGGTCACGCTCACGCCGGAGCCGGCGAGTTCGGCCCGCAGGCCCTCGGAGAAGCCCGTGGCGGCGAATTTCGCGCAGTCGTAGGGCAGCAGATGGGGCGCCGCGATCCGGCCGCCGATCGAGGTCACGTTGATCACCCTGCCGTCGCCGCGCTCGCGCATCCCGGGCAGCACCGCCAGGGTCAGCCGTACCGGCGCCATGAACATGACCTCGATCGCCCGGCGGAAGGCGTCCACGTCCAGCGACGCCAGGGGCCCCACGGTGATGATCCCGGCGTTGTTGACCAGGATCTCCACCGGCCCGTGCCGTCTCGTCACCTCCGCGACGAGGTGGTCGACGGCCTGGGCGTCGCTCAGATCGCATTGTTCCCAGGTCACCGAGCGGCCGGTGTCGCGACGGATCAACGTGGCGGCACGAACAAGCTCCTCCTCGTTCCGGGCGCAGATCGTCACCCGCGCCCCCAGCCGGGCCAACTCGCGCGCGATCAGCAGACCCAGTCCGCGCGAGCCGCCGGTGACCAGCGCGGTGCGCCCCCACACGTCCGCCCGCGAACGGGTCCGAAGGCGCTTTCCGGCACCGGCTCGGGTGACGTCGGCCACGATTTTCCCTCCTCCGGCGGTAGCCGCCCCCGTGCGGCTTCGATGTGCGTGCGTTCCCGACAACGCTGTCGAGACCCCGCTGCCCGCGCAGACGCCGAACAATCACCGCGCCGCCCACCGCGGGGCGCACCGGCCGCAAGGCCCACCGACCGCGCGGGTCGGCTGGGGAGGGGTCTCGCCGTCGATCGGAGCCAGGACTTCGCCGGAGCAGTAGCCGGGGAGGCGGCCGGAGGGTGGCCCGGAAGAAGCTGTGGACGTCGACCCGGGGCCGGTGCCACGGCCGTCGCCCTTGCGGGGGCGGGATCGGCCTGCCACCCCCGGTCCTCGGATCATGCCCGCCCGAGGCCCCGGCGCATGACGAGCCGGGCCGCGGGTTCGAGCATGCGTGCACATTGACGGGGCACAAAAGGGACGGAGGTGGGCATCATGATTCCCCTACTCGTCGTCCTGCTCCTCGCTCTGATCCTCTTCGGCGCCGGATTCGCGGTGAAGATCCTGTGGTGGATCGCCATCGCCGTCCTCGTCGTCTGGCTGTTGGGCTTCGTGTTCCGGTCGGCCGGTTCCGGCGGCGGTCGGGGCCGCTGGTATCGCTGGTAGGCGGCCGTTGCGCGGCGACGCGCCGTAGCGTGGCGTGGAACGGGTGGTGGCCCCACCCGTTCCGGCCGTCACGGGGCCCGGCTCGGTCGGGTGGGAGCGCCGCCGGATGGAGCCTCGGGCTCGGCCCGCACCGGCGGGAGCGGCTGGATCCGGGGAGCACGGGGGCGCGGTGCGCGCTGCCCGGGGACGCGATGGGCCGGGGCGGTCGTGTGGAGGTGCGAATGACTCCCTGCATTCTCACGGCCGTCCCGGCTTGTTTCATTCATGCCCGGAGGGTTGGTTTTCATCTCGACGCCCGGTGACGTTTTCGGGATTGCCGACTGCCGAGGGATTCCAGTCCTCATACAGAAGAAAGGGTGGGGGTGTGGTTCGGACCCGGATCATCCGGGTCCGAACCACACCCCCACCCGTTCGATGACACAGTGAAAGGTGGTGTCCGGCGACTGTGGTGCGCCGTGCCCCTTGGTCGGGGGCCTACCAGCGGTACCACCGGCCGCGCCGGCCCCCGGTACCCGCGGAGCGGAAGACGAAGCCCAAGGCCCATACGACCAGGACGATGACGGCTATCCACCATAGAGCCTTGAGTGCGAAACCGGCGCCGAAAAGGATCAGAGCGAGAAGCAGAACGACCAGAAGGGGAATCATTGTTTTTACCTCCGCCCCACGTCTGCCCCACCCGCGAGAGCGCATTCCCCGGAACTGCCGTGTTTCGTGCGCACTTTCCCGGAAAGGATCCGCCATTCGCTCCGTCTCCCGGCAGATGGTGTCCCCTCGGCACGTCGACGGCCGACGTGTCGAGACGGTACGCAGGTCCGAGTCGACGACGACCCCACCGATCCGAATCCGGCAACGAACGATGGTCGCCGGACGGGACGGGACGCGGAGGGGAGGGGCCCTTGGGCGCGAGCGTGCCTGTGGCTCAGTGCTTCCGTCGGCCGGTCGCATGTTCCGGACGAGGGTCGCGCTCCGCGGCGATCTCCCAGAACGCACGCAAAGCTTCCACGGGTGCTTCGGGCGCTTCCTCGGCGATGTGGTGGCCGGATTCGATCGGGCCGCCACCCAGCCAATCGCCCGACCAGTCGCGCCACACTTCCAGCACGTCGCCGTACAGGTCGGTCATGTCGTCGCGAGTCGCCCACAACACCTGTAGCGGGCACTCGATACGTCGGCCGGATTGTCGGTCGGCGTCATCGTGTTCCCGGTCGATGCCCAAGCCGGCCCTGTAGTCCTCGCACATGGCATGCACGGTGCCCGGGTCGTGGATGGCACGCCGATAGTCCTCGTACGCTTCCGCACCCATCTGTTCGGGAGTGCCCTTGTACCAGGCGTCGGGATCGGCGTTGATGATCCGTTCGGCCGGCTTGTCGGTCTGTCCCAGAAAGAACCAGTGCCACCAGCTCGCGGCGAACTTCGCGTCGCAGCGCCTCGCCGATGGGTACGGCGTCGAGCACGGTGAGAGCCGAAACCGCTTCCGGATGATCCAAGGTGAGGCGAGTGGCCACGTACGCTCCCCGATCGTGCCCGACGACGGCGAATCGCTCATGTCCCAGACCTCGCATCAACGCCAAGCAGTCCTCGGCCATGGCGCGTTTGGAGTACGGACGGTGCTCCCTGTCGGTCTGTGGTTTCGAGGACCGTCCATAACCCCGTAGGTCGGGGCACACGACGGTGTGCCCGGCCGCAACCAGGCGCGGCGCGACGCGGTGCCACGTCGCATGAGTGCGCGGATGGCCGTGCAGAAGCAACACCGCCGGGCCGCTACCGCCATGGCGCACGTGCAGCCGGGCCCCGGCCCCCTCACATCGCGTCAGATCGAACTCGGCGAACATCGGCCCTCCTACGACTCGGACGTTGCCGTCCACCTGCCCCGGATCACTCCCTCCACCCGTACGTCAGCCCCCGCCGCCGCATCCTTCAACTCCCTCAGCGCATGCGGCCCACGCACCCTCGCCCGCTCCATCCCCACCGGCACCCCGTAACGCCTCCCCGTCGCACGCTGTCGCGTCCTCCTGCTCCGCCCGCGCCCCCGACACCGCCCCGGAACACCCCACATCCGCGTTCGCGGACCCGTTCGACTCCACGCCGCCGACGTGCACGGCGACGACATCCGCGGACGGAAGCCAACGCGCCGGCGCGGGCCGGCTGATCCAACAACTCGGACACCAACCAGGCACACAGCCGGGTCCCGGCATCCGGTGCTCGACCCTCCGCACACTCACCCTCGTCGCCCGCGAGCACGCCACCGCGAACGCATTGACCGACACACTGGCCGGCTTGGTGACCGAGAAGGATCACGCAACCACCAATGCGGTCATGCACGGTGAGCAGCCCATCCACCTCCACCACCACGACGACGAGGACAAACCGGCTCGGTAACCCGGTCCGCGAACCCGATTGACGTTCGAACGTCCTCGGCTGGAGCACACGACGGCGCATCGTGCGAGGGCAGACCTTGACCTGCCACGGTCGCAAGGGGCGAACCGCGCCCGCTGGGCGACCTCCGTGGGCGCGGTGGTGATCGCAGTCGGTGCGATGACCACCGTCGCGGCCTCGCCTGCCATGGCCACGTACCCGCCGAAGGCGAAGTGTCCCAACGAGCGGGTTCCCGAACCCCGGGCTTGGGGAACATCGGTACAGCCGTTGGCGCTGAGAACGATCTTGAGCAGTGAGCGGTGAACTTCTGGCACGAGTGGTCTGCTTCCTGGGCCCCTTCGGCCAAAGATCCACGTTCTGTAGCGGCGGGTGGTTGGCTCCGCCGCATGCCGGTGGAATTTCTGACCGATGACCAGGCCGAGGTGTACGGGAAGTTCGTCGAGGAGCCGACGCGCCCGGAGTTGGAGCGCTTCTTCTTCCTGGACGACGTGGACCGCGATCTGATCGCGCTGCGGCGTACGCAGTACCACCAACTGGGCTTCGCCTTGCAGATGTGCACGGTGCGCTACATCGGCAGGTTCCTTCCCGGCGATCCGCTGAGTGTGCCGTGGCCGGTGCTGGAGCACTTGGCCGAGCAGCTCGGCATCGAGGACGTCTCGGTCGTGAAGCGGTACACCGAGCGTCCGAAGACCGCATACGAGCACGCGTGGGAGATCCGGGACGCGTACGAATATCACGAGTACGACGATCCGGAGTGGGGTCGGAAGTTCCGGACGTTCCTGCACAGGCTGGAGGCCAAGGCGATCGACGACGCGCTGGAGCTGTTCACGGTGCTGATGTCGACCAAGCTGCTCAGCACCGCGAAGCGGCTCACGAACAAGGACCGCCTCTCCACCCTGCCGCAGCTGGAGAAGGCGTCCCGCATCACGGCCCGCATCTCGAAGGTGTTCATGGAGGAGCTGGAACACATCGAGGAGAGCGCCAAGGCGGTGGACGCGGCCGCGATGTGGAAGGTCCTCGAGGAGGTCGCGCCCAGGGCCCAGTTGTGGAGCGCGGCCGCCACGGTGGCCGGCCTGGTCCCGGAGGACGACGACTCGGCGGAGATCGCGATCCGCGAGGCGCTGGCCACCGCTACAACACGGTGCGCCCGTTCCTGTCGCTGCTGGGTGACACCAAGATGCTCGGCGCGGCCCCGGCCGGGGAGCGGGTCCTGGCCGCGGTCAAGGGCCTGCCCGCACTCAGCCGGCGCCAGGTGACGAAGAAGCCGCTGCTGAAGCGGGAGATCGACGACAAGGTGGTGCCGCCGTACTGGCGTAAGGCGGTGTACGCGAACAAGGACCTGCCGCAAGGATCGGTGGACCGCGACGCGTATGTGGTGTGCGTGCTGGAGCAGCTGTACCCGGGCGCTGGTCAGCCGCGCCATCTTCGCTTCCCCCTCGCACCGCTTCTCCAACCCGCGCGCCCGCCTGCTGGACGGCAAGCCGTGGCCGGCGGTGCGCGAGGACGTACTGGCGGGCCTGAGTCTGGAGGCGCCTGTCGAGGAGCATCTGGCGGATCTGGTGCGGGTGCTGGACGCGGCGTGGAAGCAGATGGCCGAACGCCTCGAAGAGGCCGGCGCGGATGCGAAGGTCAGCATCGAGATCTCCGAGGGCGGCGGCCGCGCGAAGCTGAACGTTGACAAGCTCGGGGCGCTCGGGGTGCCCAAGTCCTTGGTCTGGCTGCGGCGCCGGGTGGAGAAGATGCTCCCGAAGATCGACCTGCCGGACCTGCTGTTCGAGGTGCCCTCCTGGACCGGGTTCCTGGATGCCTTCGTGCACCTGGGCGACGGCGAGACCCGCATGAAGGACCTGTCCACCTCGGTCGTCGCGCTCCTGGTGAGCGAGGCGTGCAACATCGGCATGACTCCGGTGACCAGCCCCGGTCACGAGGCGCTGACCCGCTCACGGCTGGTCCACGTCGACCAGTACTACCTGCGGGCCGACACCATCGCCGCGGCCAATGCCGCCCTGATCGAGGCCCAGGCGAAGGTGCCGATCGTGGCGCACTGGGGCAACGGGCTGCTCGCCTCCGTCGACGGTCTGCGCTTCGTCGTCCCGGTGAGGTCCATCAGCACCGCCCCGAATCCGAAGTACTTCGGGTTCAAGCGCGGCATCACCTGGCTGAACGCCGTCAAACGAGCCAAGTTGCAGTAGACGCAACGGCTCGACTGCTTGAGACATGGGCGTCTTCGCCCTAATTAGACGAGGCCATCCCCGGCTCCCACAGCGGGAGTCGGGGATGGCCGCAGTTCGTTTCAGCCGCCTTGTGTCGGCGGCTGAAACGGCGAACGCCCTGCCTGTAGGGGCCGGGCGTCCGCCGCGCGACTCTGAACTTGATGTCCATGCGCTGGGTGAGATCACGCATGAGATCAGCTTCCGGGTCGCGACGCAACTTTGACCCGGAAGGAGGTGTTGATCATGCCCAAGAACTCTCGCCAGACCGGCGCCAAGGCGGCGTCGAACGCTGGCAAGACTCTGAACAGCCCGAATGCGACCAAGGCGGAGAAGTCCGCCGCGGCGAGCGCGCTGTCCCAGACGCCGAAGAGCACCGGCCAGACCGGTGCCAAGGCCGCTTCGTCCGCCAGCAAGACGCTGTCGAGCCCGAAGGCGACCAAGGCGGAGAAGTCCGCTGCCGCGAGCGCGCTGTCGCAGACGCCTTCGCGTCCCAAGAAGAAGTGACGTGTGGCTGTCCGGGACCTACACCCGGACAGCCATGCGCTGCGCGGCACCCCAAAGCCCCGGGCGAGCGTTTGCCTCCGGATGATCCAGCCACAACAATGTTGCGGTGGATGCAACGGGAGCGCGCGGGGCGATAGACGACCACCTGGCTGGTTCCGCACGTCTGGAACTCGTCGACGGGGTGGTTCATCTCGATCCCGCGAGTGCGCTGCTCGAGGCGATGCTGCTGGGATGGGTGCGACAACAGCGCGCTCGCTTCCTGAACGAGGAAGGGACGATCCGGCCGCGGGTGGCGATGGTGCGGCGCCTGGTGGAGTTCACCAACCAGTACCCGTGGCAGTGGCGGCCCTCCGACGCCGAGGCGTTCATCACCCACCTGCGATCGTCGAACCGCGCGAAGCCGATCGCGATGTCGACCGGGCGGAGCTACGAAACCACCCTGGCCCTGTTCATGGGGTTCATCACCGACGGGCGCTACGGCTGGGTGGCCGAGTGCCAGAACCGGTTCGGCCAGGTCCCGCAGCAGATCTTCCACGAGGACAACCGCGTCGCCCACGTCGCCGAGTACGAGGGCCGGCCGGGACGGCGCCCTCTCACCTACGACGAGGTCCAAGCCCTCTTCGACGCGGTGGACGGGCGGGCCGAGGCCACCAGGAGTCGGGGCCGCAAGGGCGCGCTGACCGCGATGCGCGACGCGGCGATGCTCAAGACTGTCTACGCGTTCGGCCTGCGTCGCAACGAGACCCGAATGCTGGACCTCGCCGATCTGCGACGCGCGCAGAAGCGACCCCAGTACGGTCAGTTCGGCGCGCTCTTCGTTCGCTACGGAAAGGCGTCGAAAGGCAGTCCTCCCAAGCGCCGCACCGTGCTGACGGTCCGTGAGTTCGACTGGATCGTGGACATCCTGGACGGCTGGGTCAGCGAGATCCGTCCGGCGTTCTCCCCGGGCAAACTCGCCGCGCTCTTCGTCACCGAGCGGTCCGGTCGCATGTCACTTCGCGGACTCAACAAGGCATTCGAGCAGGCCAGAGACCTCGCCGGACTTCCGCCGGAGCTGGATCTGCATGCCCTCAGGCACAGTTACGTGACTCACCTGGTGGAGTTCGACTATCCGGAGAAATTCGTGTCCTTGCAGGTCGGTCACGACTACGCGAGCACGACCGCGATCTACACCGGCGTCTCCGACGAGTACCGCAACCGCCTGATCCAGCGCGCGTTCACAGACCACCGCGCGGACCTCTGGGAGGACGCATGATCAAGAAGATGGGCATCGGCTGGAACCTGCGCAAGCTCATGGCCGAGCGCGACATGTTCCAGACCACGGACCTGGGCCCCCTCCTTGCCGAACGCGGAGTCCACTTGTCACGGGAGCAGGTCTTCCGACTGGTCACCCAGCCCCCGCAACGACTCTCGATGGACACCCTGGCCGCGCTCTGCGACATCCTGCACTGCACACCGAACGACCTCATCGACGTCCGGACCGTCAACGCCCAGATCGGCAAGGCCGTCGGCGACGACGCAGGCCAAGCGCCACGAGTGCGACGAACGACCATTCGCCGACCGGGCCAATGAAGACCCGGGACACACTCCGGGCCGAAGAACGCCGAGCCCGTCGCACCCGGGTCAGCGCGGCCACCTTGCCCGCGCTCACCCAGGAAGCGGTCGACGCCGCGTTGGAATCCGTCCGGGCTCACGGCGGCATCGGTCTGCGCGACCTCGACGAGCACCTGGTCGCACATCCCGACGCACTCACCTCCGGCGACGCTCGCTGCCCGGCCGTGATCGTGCGCCTCGCACGTCGCCTCGCCGGCAACAGCCATCCCTCCGTCGTCGTTCCGGCCTGTTCCGACTGCGGACGGGCCGGCGTCGGCCTCCCCCGTCGGGGCCCCGACGGGCGGGTCTGCCAGGCATGCAGCGCCCGCAGTCCGCAGAACAAGAAGCCCTGCGCGCGATGCGGTCGCATCGCCCGGATCGCCGCCCGCCGGGACGAGGGCGGGATCTGCCTGCCCTGCTACCGCACCGATCCGCAGGTCGTCGAGGAATGCGCGGGCTGCGGCCGCATTCGCATGCCTGTCACCCGACGTGCCGACGGCAGACCGCTCTGCGAGAACTGCTGGACCCCGCCCGCGCACATCTGCACCGCCTGCGGTCGCGTCGGTCGAGCCCAATCCCTTGGCCCGACCGGCGCCCTATGCCCGACTTGCTACCGCCGCCTGGCCCAGCCTCGTCGGACCTGCGGCAACTGCGGCAGGCACCAACAGATCGTCCGCAAAGCCACCGCCGACAGCCCCGACCTGTGCTGGAACTGCGCGACCCCACCCGCCGCACCGTGCTCGGTCTGCGACGAGGTTCGGCCCTGCACCAAGAACGCCGACGGCGAACTCCTCTGCCGCACCTGCCGACCCCGCGCGACGAGCCCGTGCTCCGATTGCGGGCGAACCCGACCGGTCCACGCCCACTGGCCGCGCGGGTCGGTATGCGGCGCCTGTTACATCCGCGTTCTGGATCATCCCGGCCGGTGCCATCGCTGCGGAAACCGTCAACCCCTGATCGGCCGCGACGACGAAGGGCAGATCTGCGGCCCATGCGCGGGACTTCCCGACATCTACATCTGCCCCACCTGCGGAAAGGGCGGGCGCCTCTACGCGGACGGCCGCTGCCCCCGCTGCCTCCTGCCCACTCGCCTGACCGAGCACCTGCGCGGCCCCGACGGGCACGTCTCCGCCCAACTCCAACCGCTGCGGGACGCACTGGCCGCTGCCGACGACGCCCGCGGCGTGCTGTGTTGGCTGCGGCGGAGCCCGAACGCCCGCCTTCTCGGCGAACTCGCCGCCACCGGACGACCGCTTAGCCACGATCTCCTCGATGAGCTCCCGCCGAGCCGCTACGAACATTACGTTCGGCAAACCCTCGTCCACACCGGCGTCCTGCCCGAGCGTCACGAGGAACTCGACCGCATCCCCGCCTGGCTGGACCGGCTGTTGGCCGACCGACCACCCCACCACGCCACACTCGTGCGCCCGTTCACCCACTGGTTCCTGCTCAAGCGAGCCCGCCGCCGGGCCGCCCAGCGCAAGCACCCCGCCACGGCCGCGTCCTTCCTTCGCACCCGCATCCGCGTTGCGCTGGACCTGCTGACCTGGCTCGACACGCACGAACTCGCCCTCGAAGAACTGACCCAGGACCATCTCGAACAGTGGCTGATGGCGGGCAACACCCGCCATTACACCGTTCGCTACTTCCTCGATTGGGCCGCGACCCGGGGCATCGCACGCCCACTGACGGTTCCCACCATCGCGCGCCGGCATCCGTCGAGGATCCTCGATGAGGACGAGAGGTGGACCCAGCTTCGTCGCTGCCTCAACGACATCGAACTACCGCTGGACGTCCGCGCTGCCGGGGCCTTGGTGCTGCTGTTCGGGCTGCCGACCTCCCGGATCCGACAACTGCACGTTGAACACCTTCGCGAGAAGGACGGGATGACCAGCCTCGACATCGGCTCACCGCCCCTGTTGATCCCGCCCAAGTTGGCCGCGCTCCTGCATCGGCTCGCTCGCAGCCCCGTCAGAGAATCCCGCTTCACCGGAGACGGTTCGGGCCCGCGATGGCTCTTCCCCGGCCTCCTCCCCGGCCGCCCGGCCGGTCCTTCAGGGTTCAGCCGCAAGCTCCTCGACCAGGGGATCGACGCCCGCCCGGCTCGAAACGCCGCACTCGTCGCCTTGGTTGAGCACATCCCGCCCGCAGTCCTCGCCGATCTCCTCGGGCTCCACATCACCACAGCGGTTCGGTGGGCCGAGATCGCCCGAAGAGACTGGACTCACTACCTCGCCGCACGAGACCTCGACCTCGACCGCATCGAAGCCGAACGAGACCGCCGGAGCCCGAGGAATACTGCCCCCTCCGAATAAGTGCGCTTCCCCAGTAAACGACCAGGTCTTTGGCATCGGGCAGATGGTGGTCCCGGGCACGCCCCGCGACTCCCTGCACATCCTGGACGCCCTGCTGAACCTCGACGGCGGGGTGAAGCCGGAGATGGTCGCCACCGACAACGCCTCGTATAGCGACATGGTGTTCGGCCTGTTCAAGATCCTGGGCTACAACTTCTCCCCGCGGTTCAAGGACCTGGACGACCAAAGGTTCTGGCGGGCGGAAATGGAGGGGATCGAGACCGGCGGCTACGGGCCACTGGCGGACCTGGCCCGCACCAACAAGGTGAACCTGAAGAAGGTGACCGCAGAGTGGGAGGAGATGCTGAAGGCGGCCGGCTCGCTGGTCACCAACCAGGTGTGGGCCTACGACTTGCTGCGGATGTTCGGCAACCACGGACGGCCCACGTCACTGGGGCAGGCGTTCGCCGAGTACGGGCGGATCGCCAAGACCCTGCACCTGCTCCAGGTCGTCGACCCGGTCGATGACACCTACCGGCGGCAGATGGGCAAACAGCTGTCTGTCCAGGAGTCCCGCCACACCCTCGCCCGGGACATCTGCCACGGCAAGCGGGGCACCATCCACCAGGCTTACCGGGACGGCATGGAGGACCAACTTGGGTCACTGGGGCTGGTGCTGAATGCCGTCGTGCTCTGGACCACGAAGTACATCGGCGCCGCGGTCGCCCAGCTGCGTGCCGAGGGCCACGAGATCAGCGATGAGGACGTCGCCCGCCTCTCCCCGCTGAAGTTTCAAGAACCTCAACGTCCTGGGCCGATACAGCTTCACCCTCTCCACCCCGCGCCAGGGCCTGCGTCCGCTGCGCGACCCGGACGCCCCCGAGCTCGACGACGAAAGCTACGACGAATGAAGCCGGGGGCGTCGGGGTCAGTCAGCTGCTCCGACGTCCGCCGGTCCCCATTCCGTCACCTCCTGGCACCTCGGTCCAGGCCGTTACTGGCTGCGCCGAACGCCCCGGGGTGGGCCTGCGCGAGGAAGTCGTTGGGGAAGCCGAGAGTGAAGTCGGCGGCAGCTTCCAGGCGCCGTACCTGTTCCTCGGACAGGGCTGCGTCGAGCGCGCCGAGGTTGTCGGCCAGCTGTTCGGCAGTGCCGGCACCCAGGATCGGATGCACAGTCGCGGAATGTGCCCGGGTCCAGGCGAGGGCCACCTGGGCGGGTGTGGCGCCGATCTCGTCGGCGACCTCGCGTACGGCAGCGACCACGGCGTGCTGCTGGGCGGTGAGGTCGGAGCGTCGGCCGGTCAGGATGCCGTGCGCCAGGGGACTCCATGCTGCGACGGTCATCTCGAACGACTCGGCCATGGGAAGCAGCTCGCGCTCGATGTCCCGTTTCAGCAGGTTGTAGGGCACTTGCAGGCCGGCGAAGGGAGTCCAGCCTCGCCAGTGCGCCAGCGTATTGGCCTGGGCGACGACCCACGCGGGGGCATCGGAGATCCCGACGTAGAGGATTTTTCCGGCGCGTACAGCGTCATCCAGCACCCGCATGGTCTCGTCGATGGGGGTGTGCCGGTCCCACAGGTGCACCCAGTAGATGTCGATGTAGTCGGTCCGCAGCCGCTTGAGGCTCTGTTCCAGCGACAGGGTGAGGCTCTTGCGGTGATTGCCTGCGGCGTTGGGGTCGGTGATGTCGCGCGAGAGCGTGTACTTGGTCGCCAGGGCGAAGCGGTCGCGGCGGCCGTGCAGCAGGTCGCCGAGGATGCTCTCGCTCTGTCCGTCCCGGTAGACGTTGGCGGTGTCGATCACGTTGCCGCCGGCGTCGTCGTAAAGGCCGACGATGCGGCGGGCCTCGGAGGGCGAGGCGCCGCCGTCTCCGAAGCCCATCGCACCCAGGAACAGTTCCGAGACACGGAGCCCGGTCCTGCCCAGCAGTCGGTACCGCATGGCTCTCCCTGATCTTCGCGGATGGTTCGGAGGCTTCTTGCTACGCGGGTGCTGCCTGCATGGTGGCCGTGCGCAGAGGCTTGAGCGCCCCGGACCAGGCGATGACCTCGTCCAGCAGCTCGTTCAGCGTCGGTTCCTGGTGGGGGCCCGGGGTGATGACGCCCGGCTCGGCCGCGTCGGTGATCTCGAAGTCGGTGAAGGCCGAGAGGGAGACCTGGGTGCGTACGTTGGCGACCTGAAGTTCGGTCATGGTCAGCCGCAGGTGCTCCACGGCGCGGGTGCCGCCGTGCACGCCGTGGCTGACGTACCCGGCCGCTTTGTTGTTCCACTCCGTGTACAGGAAGTCGATCGCGTTCTTCAGCGCACCGGGGATGGAGTGGTTGTACTCCGGGGTGACGAAGACGAACCCGTCGAACGAGCCGATGCTCTGTGCCCACCGGATGGTGTGGGGGTGGCGGTAGTCACCGAACAGGGCCGGAAGCGGCTCGTCCAGGACGGGAAGTGCGTAGTCCGCCAGGTCCACGGTCTCGAAGGCCGCCTCTCCCCGGGCAACGGCCGGGTGCCGGGCGGCGACCTGCGCGACCCATTCGGCCGTGACGGCTGTCCTGCGGGCCGGGCGGGTGCTGCCGACGATGATGGCGATCTTGAGCATGTGTCTCTCCTCGATTCGACGTGCAGGCGCAGCGGCGTCCCGCGGTGCTGTGTGTCTCGACACGAGGTAAAGTACAACGGTCATGGCATTTAGTAAAACGTCCACTGTAAACAATTCTGGAGGACCCAGCATGACCAGTCAGAACACCGCAGCCGGACGCCCCCGAGGCAGGTCGGCGGACAAGCGCCAGGCGATCCTTGGCGGCGCACTGACCGTCTTCGCCCGGGACGGCTACACCCGGGCCGGCGTCGACGCCATCGCCGCCGAGGCCGGGGTCTCCACGCGCACCATCTACAACCACTTCACGGACAAGGCCGAGCTCTTCCAGGCCACCATCCAGGAGAGTGCCGCCCTCGCCGCCGAAGTCCAGCTCGCCATCATCGACCGGCACCTGCGCAAGATCACCGACCTGGAGGCCGACCTCCTCGACTTCGGCCGGGACTTCGTCACCCCGATGACTGCCGCGCACTCGGCGCACTTCGCACTGGTGCGCCAAATCAATGCCGACGCCGGACACATCCCGCAGGCCGCCATCGACGTCTGGCAGGAAACCGGCCCCCTGCGGGTCCGCCGCGAACTCGCCGCACACCTGCGCCAATGGTCGGACCAGGGGCTGCTCCGCACCGCCGACCCCGAACGGGCAGCCGTCCACCTCATGCTGCTGATCTCGGCCGCGGACCCCTCCCGTCCGGGTTCCGGGGCACCCACGCAGGAGGACATCGACGAGGGGATCGCCGCCGGCATCCATGTCTTCCTCAACGGCTACCGGCACTGAGCCCTCGGGTCTACTCTCAGCCGGCTCCAGCAAGAGCCGGCGAAAAGCGGCCCTGCGCACCGGGTCACGCGGCCAGGACTGCGAAGACGCGATGCTCTCACAAACGGACGGGGGGTCCTTTGCCCGAGCAAGACCAAGAAGGCTCGCGCGGAGATCACGAAGCGCCGGTTCGGTTCGCAGAACTCGTTCTCACTCAAAAGTGGGTTCGGGGTACTTCTGAGAATCGTTTGTGACAACATCCCGGGGGCATGACGGTCCCTCAAGAGGCTTCCCAGAGCGACGCCGACGACGTCGAGCGCCACCCCTGCCCCCGCTGCAAGGCCGACCCCGGCTCGCCGTGCCGCTTGCGCTCGCGCCGGACACCCCAACCGCCGACACCCGCATCGGGTACGCCCGCTGTTCGACGCTCACCCAGGAACTCCAGTCGCAGCTCGACGCGCTGGCCAAGCACGGCATCGAGCGCGACAAGGTGTTCTCCGAGAAGATCAGCACCCGCGTGCGCGTGCGCCCGCAGTTCGAGGCCGCGCTCGCGCTGGCCCGCCAGATCAAGGCCCACGCCCCGCACTGCCGGGTCATCTTCACCGTCTACGAGATGAAGCGCCTCGGCCGCGACGCCGCCGAACTCACCGCACTCGCCGACCATCTCACCGCCCACGACCTTGTCCTGGAGATGCTCGCCGGACCACTGCCCGGGATGTACGACCCGAGCGGGCCTGGTCGCCTGCTGTTCGCGTTCTTCGCGGCGATGGCGGAGACCGAGCGGGAGAACATCCGCGAGTCGACCCTCGAAGGACTCGACGCGGCGGCCCGCAAGGGCAAGCACGGCGGCCGCCCGCCCGTCATCACCGACGACATGCTGCACACCGTGCTCCGGCGCCGGGCGAACGGCGAGTCGGTCGAGCAGATCCAACCCGACCTGATCATTCCCACCGGCAAGCGCAAAGGTCTGGCCCCCAGCGTCGCCGGCGTCTACCGGGCGCTCGCCGAGCACGAGAAGCAGGAGGCGTACCCCGAAGCCGTCGCACAGGCGCACGCCGACTTCGCCGACCTCCAGGACGTCGACGACATCCCCCGCCCCGGCCGAGTCCGTATCCGTCGCCCAGGCGACCCGCTCACAGCCGAAGAAGCCGATCTCCGCCGGCGACTCCAGACCCAGCCTCACCCGAACTCGGAGACCGCCACTCAGGAACCATGATCGTTCTCAGCGCCAACCGCTGTACCGATGTTCCCCAAGCCCGGTCTACGAACTCGTCGGCGACACGCTCACCATCTGGGCAGGGGCGAAGGGCAGTCCGGCGTATTTCCGGGGCACTTTCAACGCCGACGACACGGTGATGACCGGTGACTGGGTCTACCCCGGCGGAGGCGGATACACGTCGACCATGACCAGGGTCTGAGCCCGGAGGCTACCCGGGGTCGTATGCGGCGGCGGGCGCCGCGGACCACCACCGCCGGCCATGCTCCTTCGTGGGAGACGGACGGTGCGCTTGTCAGCGCCGTCACCGACATTTGGCTCGGCCCGTGCGGGCCGATTCCGGGCGCGAACGGCACGCAGGGGTTCCGACGCCGCCGCGCCGGTCACCGCCCGCGGGGCGTGCCGGTGCACGTCTGTGGCCGATCGGTGCCGACAGTCACGCGTCGAATCCGTATCGCCCGACGTGGGGTGAACGTTTCCGCGTGGCCGGCGCCGGGACCTTGGACGAAGGTCCCGGGCCGCCACCCTCGGCTGAACACGGGGTCGGTCCTGGCCGATGGAAGGCCCGTGGCCGTGTTGCGCGAACACGACCGGGACGCCGCGATGGTCGTGCTCGGCTCGCGCCGCCTGTCCACGGCCAGGGAAATGCCGACCACCGGCGGGATCGCGGTCCCGATCACCGCGCACGCGACCTGTCCGGTGGTCGTGGTTCGAGAGCCCGAGTACACGAAGCGGCGGCTGCACCCGGCCGCGCTGGAACCCGCGCCCGACCCGCCGAGCCTGGTCGAGCTGCGCGCGGCGGTGAAGTCGGCTGGAACTCGAGGTCAAAGCCGTGTTGAAGGACGACTTGCACATCGAGCAGGAACCGAGTCGCCGGTTTCCGCTCTGGGGCGCCCACGGCCTGTGACACGACGCAGCCGGCCCACCCGAACCAGGGAGGTGACAACGCGAATGAACCCCGGCCCCGCCCCCGGTGACGCACCGCGAACCGCCCGCCCGGTGTCGGCGGGGCCGGCATCGACCGTGGCCGGGCGAGGTGTCGGCCGTTCACGCGTCGAGTGCCTGTTCGGTCCAGATGCACTTGCCGGTGAGGGTGTAGCGCGTTCCCCATCGTTGGGCCATGGCGGCGACGAGTTGGAGGCCGCGTCCACCCTCGTCCGTCGCGCGGGCGTGTCGGATATGGGGTGTGGTCAGACTGCCGTCGGTGACCTCGCAGATGAGGGTGCGGCTGCGCAACAGGCGCAGCTGGATCGGACCCGTCGCATGGCGGATGACGTTGCCGACGAGTTCGCTGACGATGAGTTCGGTGGCCATTTCCAGTTCCTCGCCCAAATGCCAGATCCCGAACTGCTCGTGGACGTGGTGCCGGGCTTGGCCCGCGGCCGTGGGGTCTTCGGGGAGGGCCCACGTGGCGATGTCACCCGGCGAAAGGGAACGGGTGCGGGCGACGAGGAGGGCGGTGTCGTCGGTGGTGCGGCGGTGCGCCGGCAACAGGGCCGTGGTGACGGCGTCGCACAGCCGGTCGGGTTCCTGGGCCGGCCCGTCACGGTCGGCGAGAGCGGCGGCGACGGTCTCGGTGAGGTGACGCAGGCCCTTGTCGATGTGGAGACCCGGGGTCTCCACGAGACCGTCGGTGTAGAGGACGACGAAGCTGCCGTCGGGCAGGGACACGTCGTGGACGCCGAAGGGCGGGGCGGCGATCCCGAGTGGCGGGTCGGGATCGAACGTCAGCAGGGACGCGGTGCCGTCGCGGCGGGCGACCACGGGCGGGAGATGGCCGGCGTTGGCATACGTGAGGATCTGGGTGGTCGGGTCATAGACGCCGTACAGGCAGGTGACGAAGGACTCCTCTCCGAGTTCGCCGACGATGTCGCCGAGTCGGGTGAGGACGTCGTCCGGAGGCAGTTCGAGGTCGGAGAGCGTGCGCACGGCGGTGCGCAGGCGGCCCATGGTGGCGGCCTCGGGCATGCCGTGGCCCATGACGTCGCCGATGACCAGAGCCACCCGGTCGCCGGACAGCGGAATGACGTCGTACCAGTCGCCGCCGATGTCCGCACCGTGTCCGGCGGGCAGATATCGGGCGGCGGCGGTGATCGCGGGGAGCTGCGGCAGGGCCCGGGGAAGGAGGGCATTCTGGAGGTCACGGGCGCGAGTCGTGGCCACGTCGTACTGGCGGGCCCGCTCGAGCGTGTGGGCGAGTTGGCCGCCGAACACGGTCAGCAGACTCCGTTCGTCCCCGGTGAGATGTCGCGGCTGGTCGAAGGAGACGACGACCACACCGATCTCACGGCCCGAGACGATCAACGGAACGAAGACCCACGCCTGCTTCCCTTCGGTGACCGGACAGTCCACCAGCCCGGGATGGCCGGCGATGAGGTCGTCGGGTGACTCGATGAACTTCGGTGCGCGGGTGCGCAGAACCTCTCCCAGAGGTGTGGCGGCGACGACGGGCATGCCGTGGAGGCGATCGAGGACCGCCGGCGGATAGCCGACGGAGCCGACCAGGTCCAGCCGCTCGTTCCCCAGGGCCAGGATGACCAGTCCGGTCGCGTGGAGGGGAGGAAGAACGCTCTCGGCCACCGCGGCGGTCACGTCCCGGGTGGTGGTCGCCTCGGCGAGTGCTCGGGTCAGTCGGGTCAGCACGGCGGCGCGCTCGGCGGCGGCGCGTTCCGCGGCGGCGCGCTCCGCTTCGCGCAGGCGTCTTTCGGTGACATCCGTGATGTAGAGGGTGAGTCCGTCGGCAAGGGGGACCAGTCGCAGGTGGTACCAGCGATCGGTGCCCGGCCACGGCACCTCGAACCCGTCGGAAACCCCCGTGGCGACGGCTCGGCGGGACCGCTCCTCCAGCAGGGGCACCTTCCGCACGACGGAGACGCCCCACAACGACCGCCCCACCAGGTCGCGCGGCCGGCCGAACAGACGCTCGGCGGCCACGTTGACGAATCCGATCCGCCCGTCGCGGTCCACGGACAGGAAACCGTCACTCATGTGTGCCAGGGCACGCCCCACCGATTCCAGCGCGGCATGGGTCTCCGTGGTGTACGACATGGTGCCGACCAGCCGGGTCGGCTCGCTGCCCCGGTGCGAGACCGCCCGGCCGCGGAAGCGCACCCAGGCATACGTCCCGTCCGAGCGGCGGACCCGGTACTCGCTGTCCGCCCGGCCACGGGTCCTGAGCGCCTGTTCGACGTCTCCCACCACCCACGGGAGGTCATCGGGATGGACGTAGTCGTCGAAGGTCGAGAGCCGCCCGTCGAACGTCTCCCGCTCGATGCCGACGGCGTCGAGCAACCGCTCGTCGAGGACGACCTCGTTCGCCTGCACATCGAATTCGAACTCGAATTCGGTGGAGGTCACATCGGGGCCCTGTCCGGGAGCGCGCTCCGGTGGCGTCCCCAGCAGCGTGCGGGAGACGGTGTCCGGCGTGGGCGGGGCCAGGCGCAGCCGTTCCGCCGCCCACCGGCCCACCTCCCGGAGAAACGTTCGTTGCCCGACGGAGAGTGCGTCGGTCACCGGTAGCAGCACCGACAGGACGCCGAGCGGTCCGTCCGGTCCGGGCAGCGGTACGGCCGCCATCGCGGAGCGCGCCGAGACGTCCGCGGCGGGCGACGGGTGAGGCGGGTCCGAGGGGTTGCGTTCGGGACGGTGCGCGGTGGACGCGAACGCGAACTCGCCGGTCCGGAAGGCGCGCGCCGGAGCCACCGAATCGGTGACGCGGATGTCCTCCCAGTTGCGGGTGACGGCTCGGGGCAGTCCGCTGCTCGCGATCAGGTGCAAGCCCCGAGAGGCGCTTGCGCTCAGGTGTCCCATGGCGCCGAATCCACCGAGCGCCGCGGTCGCGTGCTGCGCCGCGGCGGTCAATACGTCGGTGTCCGTCGCTTGGTCGTCCAAAGCCGCGAGCAGGCACAATCTGTCGGTTCGCGCCGTCCCCGTCCCGCTTCCCGGGCCCGAGGGGCTGCCAAGACCCGCGGTCGGGCCGGCCTTTCCGTCGGATCCGTGTTGCACGGCTCGGCTCCCTAACCACCTGATATGCGTGATTCCCAGAAGGAAAATATCACATTAGTGTCTATTTATTGATTTTATAGGTGGTTATCCGTATTGCCGCTTGGCTGAAACCTCCCACAGGAAAGACGGGCGGGGTCGGATGCGCGATCGGGCGCCGGCGCCGCAGGCCGAGTACGAGGGCGCGTACCGCGTCGGCGTTGCGTGAGACCGGTTGGTGCTTCGCGAAGGCCTGCGGCCGGCCGGGCATGGTTCGCACCGGGACGAACGACGACGACGCGAACACCAGGGGAGCGAGCACGGGGGAAGGCCGCGGCCTGGGCGGTCTCCGGATCGCCGACCGCACGCGGGTCGGGCACCAGCGCCGCGGCGACGTCCAGGCGCCTGCGCGCGCCGCCGGAGTACGTTCGAGCGGGGCGGTCACCGGCCTTCGCGAGGTCGAACCGTTCCACGAGCTTTGTCGCTCGGGCCCGGATACACGAGCGCCGGACGTGGGTGAGGCGCCCGATCAGGCGCAGGTTCACCGGCCAGAGCGTGACCGTGGACGGCGGCCTGACCTGACGCCGGCGAACAACCGCGCTGTCACAGCACCCGCACGAAGAGGCTTCTCGACCGAAGGGGGCCACGTCACAGGAAACGGCCGATATCCGATCGACGCATCGACGTCCGGCGCACGTGTTCGGCAAGGCGGTCGGCCTTCGCGGCGACCGCGATCTCGGCTCGGTCCGGTCCTCGGTCCGCCGGAATCGACCACCGCACCGCCTGTCACGTCGCTCCTCGAATGCGGGGACTGCCAGTACGGCAGCAGTCGCCCCGACGGGGGTGCGCCGGTCCACCGGCGGCGAAGTCCGCGGGCGCGACTCTTGACGATCCAGCACGAGCCGGGATTCGCAGATGGCGGTGCCGTCGCCGGGCGGGGGCCGGGTGAGCCGGGTGGTGAACGGTCCCGCGCCACCACAGAGGCCCCGGGGGCGGCTCCGTCTCCCGCTTCAGTGGTCGAGCCCGAACTCCTGCCCCTGTTTCGCGGGGCCGAGCGCCCATGACGTGGCGTCGACGGGCACGTCGACGTCGGGTCGGCGTAGGTCGCGCCCGCGTCGCACCGCCGGATGGCCCACGCCCGCATGCCGCCCACCGAACCTGTCCGTAGTGTCCGATGCGGACCGATGGACCGACACGCGAGGTGCCCTGATGGCTCTGCACAACGCTCAAGAACCGGCGGCCGATCCGGCCGTCGACATTTTCGCATCACCGCTGAGTGAACAACCCCTGTCCAAAAGGTCCATGCCCGACCTGCCCTCACCGCCCCCCGTCGTCTTCCAGCTGCTGCGCAACGAGTTGCTGCTGGACGGCAACGCCGCGCAGAACCTGGCCACCTTCTGCACCACCTGGGCGGACGACGAGGTCCACCGGCTGATGGACCTGTGCCTGGACAAGAACATCGTCGACAAGGACGAGTATCCGCAGACCGCGGAGATTGAATCGCGCTGCGTGAACATCCTGGCCGACCTGTGGCACGCACCCGGCGGCGCCGGGGAGGCCAACGCGGTCGGCTGCTCCACCACCGGCTCCAGCGAGGCCGCGATGCTCTGCGGTCTCGCCCTGAAGTGGCGCTGGCGCAATCGCCGGCAGGCCGCCGGCCAGTCCACCGACCGACCCAACCTGGTCTGCGGACCGGTGCAGGTCTGTTGGGAGAAGTTCGCCCGGTACTTCGACGTGGAGCTGCGCCAGGTGCCGGTGGAGTCCGGGGCGACCGGCCTCCAGGCGCACCAGCTGCGCGAGTACGTCGACGAGAACACCATCGGCGTCGTCGCGATCCTCGGCGTGACCTACACCTGCACCTACGAGCCGGTCGCGGAGATCGCCGCCGAGCTCGACCGCATGCAGGCCGAGACCGGCGTCGACGTCCCGCTGCACGTCGACGCCGCCTCGGGCGGGTTCATCGCGCCGTTCCTCCACCGCGACCTGGTCTGGGACTTCCGCCTGCCGCGGGTCGCCTCGATCAACGCCTCGGGCCACAAGTACGGCATGGCCCCGCTCGGCGTCGGCTGGGCGCTGTGGCGGGACCAGGACGCCCTGCCGGACGACCTGGTGTTTCACGTCGACTATCTCGGCGGCGACATGCCGACCCTCGCGCTGAACTTCTCCCGCCCCGGCGGACAGGTCGTCAGCCAGTACTTCATGTTCCTGCGGCTCGGCCGCGAGGGGTACCGCCGGGTCTACCAGGCCTGCGCCGACACCGCCCGGCACCTCGCCCGGCAGGTCGCCGAGATGGGTCCCTTCACCCTGCTCTACGACGGCGTCGGTGCCCTGCCCGCCGTATCCTGGACGCTCACCGACCCGGACTCGACCGGCTGGAGCCTGTACGACCTGTCCGACCTGCTGCGGATGCGCGGCTGGCAGGTGCCCTCCTACCCACTGCCACCGGACCGCCAGGAGACGGTCATCCAGCGCGTCCTGGTCCGCCACGGCGTCGACCACGACCAGATCGAACTCCTGGCCGACGACATGCGCCGATCGATCAAACACCTCCACGAGGGCCGCCCGCACGACGCGGACCGCGTGGCTTTCCACCACTGACGGCCTCGGCCGACGGGGCGACGGCCACCGCCCTGCACCCCACGCGCACGCACTCCTCCCGCGCGCCGACTCCACCGCCGGCAGGGCCGGGGGCCGCGTCCGGGCGGAAGCCGAAGTCGCAGCGCCGTTCGTGTCTTTCGGCGACGGCGCGTCATGGCACTAACTCGTTGTCGACGAGCGGAGTCGGTCGTTCAGATGGCTGTCGAGGACTCGTTTGCACTCGGCGATCAGCCGGGGGTCGTCCTGCGAATCGGTGAGGAAGGCCAGTTTGAGCACGCTGTCCGCGCATTCCAGGGCCACTCGGAGGACGATCTCCAGGTCGGTGTCGTCCCGGATCCCGGTCAGGGTTGCGGTCAGTTCGCGCAGCCGTCGGGCGACCGCGGTGTTGTTGTCCAGGGCCGGACCGAGGGTGTGGTCGCGGCCCACCGCGCCGAAGTCGACCACGCCGAAGCCGGTCCGCGCGTAGTAGTTCTGCCGACGGGTCAGTGAGTCGTGCGCGGGCCAGTCCGCGAGGTCGGCCACCCGACGGGGTCGTGCCTTCCGCCGCCGCCCTGGGTGATGAAGTCGAAGATGGCGGGTGTGCCGTCGGGGTAGTGCTCGGGCAGTCCTTCAGCGCGTTGGCTATGCCCTGTTCGGCGCGATTACGTTCGGGCCGCCCGCGTCGCAACTCTCGCCGCGACCGGTGTTCGACGGTCTTCGCCGACCCGAACGGGCGACGAGACGCGGCCGGCCCGCCCATGCGGTCGTTTCGGACGCCTCGAAGGGTCAAGCTGTATGTATGCGGTCGTTCCAACGCTCGGCTCCCGGATCGGGAGTCGGCGGTCGCAGCCGGGTCCTCACCACACTCGCACGGTGTGTGCCGTTCGCCATCGCACTCCTGGTGGTGGGGATCGAGTTCTCGCCCGCGCACTTTCTGTACACCGGGCCCCTGCTGACCGCGACGCCGGCGCTGGCCGCGGTCACGATGGGTCCCAGGGGGACGATCTCGGCGGCGGCCGTCGCTCTGGCCGTGAGCGTGAGCACTGCCACCTACAACCAGGCGTGGGGCAGCCAACAGGTCTACACGAATTTCCTGGCCATTCTCCTGGTCTCCGCGGCCAGTGTCATGACCAGTCGTTTCATGCGTACGCGCAGACGGAACGAACTCGAGCGGATTCGCCGGATCGCCGAGGCGGCGCAGAGAGTCCTGCTCCGGCCGGTGCCCGCGCGCCTGGGGCCCCTGCGGACCGCCAGCATGTACCTCGCGGCGGAAAGCGGCGCGCAGATCGGCGGTGACCTGTACGAGGCCGTGCAGACGCGATACGGGGTCCGGATGATCATCGGAGATGTCCGCGGCAAGGGGCTGCCCGCCGTGCGCTCGGCCGCAGTGGTATTGGGCGCGTTCCGCGAGGCCGTGCACTACGAGGACGACCTGGTGGAGGTCGTGGCCCACTGCGCGGCCGCGCTGCGACGCGAACGCGCCATGCCGTGGGCGATCGATCGGGACGACGACGAGGAGGAGCAGGCGGAGTCGTTCGTCACCGTGCTCGTGGCGCAGGTACCCGACAGGGCCGTGGTCGAGATGGTCAACTGCGGCCATCCGCCACCGCTGGTGCTGCGCCGGGGCACGGTGCACGCTCTGACGCCCCCCTCGCCACTTCCGCCCCTCGGCTTGGAGGAGCTGATCACCAGTCCTTTGGGCGAGGCGGAGAGCTATGTGTTCCTCCCCGGCGACCGTCTACTGCTGCACACCGACGGCGTTCTCGAGGCACGCAACCGCGACGACGACTTCTTCGCCCTACCCGAGGCAATGGAAGCGGTGCCAATATGCGCCCCGTCGGAGTTCCTCGAAGAACTGCACCGGGGATTGCTCCGCCACACCCAGGGCCGCCTGGTCGACGATGTGGCCATGATCGTCGCGGAACGGCTCGACGGGGAAGCCGACATCCCCTCGGCGCCGCCTGCCGCTCCGGAATGACGTCGCCGTCGTGTCGATCCGGTGCGGAATCACCGGCGACGAACTCCCACGGGGGCCGGTCCGGTGATCGGCGCGCCGATGCCGCAGCCACGCCCGGGATCCGTGGCACCGTCCGACGCTGTCAGCGCCCCAGCCTGCCGGCGAGCCTGCTCACGGAACGTGATGCGGGACTCTACGGCCGTCCGACCCGTATGTGATGCGGAGCCCCACAGCCGCTGCCGTCCGACCCGTTCCCCGGCTTCGCGGCAGGACACCCCCTCCATCCGCAACATCTGCGGTTGCCCGGCACCGCCGTCGCGCCGGAACCGCTCCACCATCACGTGCACGGCCCGCAGCCGCGCTCGGGGCGGGCCTTCGGTGCATTCCACGATGCCGTTGGCCATTGGGGCGAGGCCGTCTGCCGGCATGCCTTGTCGGGTGCCCCGACGCTGTCAGGAGTACCAGGAGGCTTCCGTCGGTCGTGATCGTCGGGGCACCTCCCGGGCGGGCATCGCCTTGCGTTCGCCGTCCACAAGCAGAGTGCTCACCGGGTCGCCGCCGCGGGCGCCCGGGAGCCTCACTTCGACCTCGATGTCGCGAGGCGGGTCGGTGGGCAGGGTCGCGGTCATGACGTGCGTCCGGGCGCGGTGGCCGTGGACGCGGACGGCGGCGACCTCCTTCCCGTCCACGAGGAGTTCCAGTTCCCGCGTCCGGCCCATCCGAAGGCCCACGGTGATCGAGAAGCCGGCGTGCTCGCAGTGAAAGTGATGGTCGCGGCTCATGATCGCCCTCCGGAATCGCCGGGCTGAAAAGGTCCCCCCTCCATCGTGGCACCGAGCGGTCGCCGCGCCGCGTACGGCTTTCGAAGTGATGCCGACTCGGTGTCGTCCCGCTTCGCATCAGTCGTCGGCCGGCGCGTCGGATTCCTGGTCGATGAGGAGATGGATCGCGCACAGGGCGTGCAGTTCCAGGCCACCGAACCGTCAGGGTCCGGGACGCCGTCCCGGAGGCCGTCCCAGATCCTGTGTCGGCCGTCCGCGTGGACTGCCGTCCTCGCCGCAGGTGTCCTGGTCTTCGCCCGGCGTCGACGATCCCATGGGGTCCAGGACGCGGAATCGACGATCCCGGCGCGTTCCGCCATATCGCCGCCGGGGCGGTCACGCGGCACGCGATCGGGTACCGGCAGCGGTGGTGTCCGTTCTCGTATGTGTCCCGCCGTCGGGACATCGCGTGCCTGCTCGGCGTCTCCGGCCGAGGTGCCCTCGGGAGCAGGCGGTTCTAGGCTCGAAGAGAGGTGAGAAGCCCGACACGTGTCGGCTCTCCCAGGCGGGCGTGCGGCACACCTCGGGTATGAGAAATCAGCCGAGGAGGCTCGTCATGACCACTGCGCACGACACACCCGTCCTGGACACCCTGGCCGCCATGACCCTTGATTCGATGGAGCGATGCGGTCTGACACCGGAGGCCCTCATCCTCACCCGCATAGCCGCCCTCGTCGCGATGGACGCCCCTCCGCTGTCCTACGTGGCCCATTTCGAGGCCGGCGCTGCGACCGACCTGCGGCCGGAGCAGGTCCAGGACGTCCTCGTGGCAATCGCACCTGTGGTCGGCACGGCCCGAGTGATGGCGGCGGCCGGTCACATCGCCGAGGCTCTCGGGATCGAGATCACCGCCTCGGCCCACGAGTCCGACGCCTGAACCGCGGTCGCACGCTTCGGGTGGCCGACGCGCCGTCCCGCCCCCGGCCGACTCCTGGAAGCCGCCGCCTTGACCGGACACACGGCGCTGCGGATCTCCGGGGCGGCCGAAGCCGTCCGACTCCGGGAATGCTCCGGCATCCGGGCTCGTCTGCGGTGATCGCGCGAAGACGGTCGGCGGCCGGTCTGTTCTCCGACGTCGGCCCGGCTCCTGTGGCGGCAAGGCGGGCCGACGTCCTTGCCCGCTCTCACCGGACCGCGCCCCGACCTGGGCCCACCGCGACGTGTCGGCGAATGTGTGCGTGACGACGGCCCGTACACCGATCGGCCGGCCTCGAAGAAGGAGTGAGGGACTGCGGTACGTGCCGCCTCGGCGTCAGGTGCCGTGCGGGTCGGGGAGGAAGAAGGCCGTGAGTGCCGGGGCGATCGTGGTGGGGGAGTTCTCCGGGCCGAAGTGGTCGAGCTTGGGGTACAGGACCAGTTCGCAGACGGGGAGGACGTCCTTGAGGCGGACGGTGGTGCGGCCGGCGCCGGTGTTCCGGACGCCCTTGCCGGCCATCAGCAGCGTGGGCGTGCCGATTGCGGCGTATTTGGCGTAGTCGCCGTCGCGGCGCGAGGATTCCCGGTGCTCGCGGATCGTGCCGCGCAGAAGGGCGTACTTCCGCAGCCGTTCCGGCTTCTTGATGGCGAGCGGGATGATCAGGCGCAGCAGCCACCGCGGGGCCTTGCCGCTGCTCTCGGGGTTGATGCCCTGGACGAACGCGAGGAACGCCTCGGCGGGGTTGCCCGCATCGAGGTGGCGGAGGCACTCGTCGGCCCAGCCGAACGGGACCGAGCCGTCGACGCAGACGCCGGGCTCGTACAGCGCCATCCGCTCGAACGCCGAGCCGGCCAGCGCGGCTTCCAGGGTGAGGAATGCGCCGAAGCTCTGCGCGACGACGAACCGGGCGCCGGTCGCCGCGCGCACGGCCTCGATGTCAGCGGCCTCCGCGTCAGAGCCGTAGGCGTCGCCTTGCGGCCCACTGGTGCCGCGTCCGCGCCGCTCCATGGTGTGTACCGTGAACCGCTCGGCGAGCGCGGCCGCTAGAGCGTCGTAGTCGGCGGCGACGGCCAGCGCGCCGGGCACGATCAACAGCGCCGGGCCCGTGCCCACGGTGCGGTATCCGATGACGGTGCCGTCCGCGGAACACACGGACCCCACGGATACCTTCCGCACCAAATCCGTAGCCGCCATCGTGTCTCCTCCGTCGAACCGATTCCTGTTCCAGCCGCAGGGAAAACCTAGACCGGCCAGGCACCGCTTCCTCCGGACACCTCCCGCCACAAAGGGAAGCCGAAGCGTCAACCGATCCGATGGGTCCGTTGGCGGCGGCAGACGCCGGTGCCGAGTGCGGCGGCGAGCGGGGTGACGACCCCGGGGGTTCTTCGGCGGTGACGAGGAACCCGACACGCCTGCACCGCGTCCGCCTTGACCTCGCCGTACATGTGCCGGGCCCGTTCCCGCAGCACACGTCCCTCATCGGTCCGGTGGAGCTGTCGTCGTGGCCCGATCCCGCCGACGACACGCCGGACGGTGTACGGGCGGTGCCCGCAGTGCCCGCAGTGCCCGCGGTGGACGTACGCGACGCGGTACCGGGCCCGCGCACGGTCCGCTACGCGAGCCCGTCGTCGTCCGAGGCCCCCGCCCGTCGTCGGCACGGTCACGACCTCGCTCATTGCTTCGTCGCTCCGGCGAGCATCCCTGACACCAATGTGCGCTGCGAGAAGACGAAGAGCACGAGCACGGGCAGGACGGCAATGATGATGTCGCTGCGTGAGATCGTTCGGCGGTCGGACATTGCCGCGCGGGTCGCCGAGTACACCGCCGCCTTCGTCTGGTCGCTGCGCAGGTTCGTCGTCGGTTACGCCAAGTGCTTCGACCTACTGACGCCGGCGACGGGCCGGCGACAGTAGTTCGAGGCGGACCCGGTCGCCGCGCGCGTGGTTGTGCCTTCCGCGCCGTACGCATCGGTCGCCGACCCGGGAACGACCGCGGTCGACGGCCGCGGCGTCCGGCGGTTCCTCCGCGGCCGGACTGCCGGCCGTATCCCTGTTGGGCCACTGGCATTTCGCCGCCCGCGGGCTTCAGGAGAAAGCCGAGATCGGCCTGTCCCCGGAGACGGCAGAGCAGTTGCCCAGCGACGAGTGGCGGCGTCGTGTCACGGAGTTGCTCGCCGTCGACGCCGCCGATCGCCTGCGCGCCGCCGCCGCGCAACAGTCGAGTCCGGCGGACCCCGGCGTGGGCGCGGTCCTTGATCTGCTCCGCGCCGGCCGGGGCGCCGGGTTGGCCACCGCAGTGGCGGCCGAGGCGGCGACGGTCGGTGTCGACGTCGATGCCGGCTCCCCGCCGCGGCGGCACGGCGGCAGGGGGTCGCTCGGCGCGAGCGACGTCGAAGAGGTCGGAATCGTTGTTGTTCCGCGCCGGCAGCGGGTGTTCGTTCCCCAACGAACGTGGGCAGAGCGCAAGGCCCAGGCCATCTTCGGTGCCCTGACCATGGGGGCGCTCGTCGTGGGGGCCGTGGTGGTCGGGTTCTACGTCGCCCTGTACGACCCGAAACCAAGGGTCGCGGGAAGCCGATCGGACCGATTCCCACCTTCGTGTGGCCGGGGGAGGGAGCCGGCGGACCGCCCGGGCTCCGCACGCCCGGAAGCTATTCCGGTGACCCGGGCCTCATCTTTCCGCGTCGAAGGACAACACGACCCACCACGGGATCGTCTCGCTCCTTTGTCGACCGGCCCACCGACCGCGCCTGCCGCTCCGACGGCAGTGAAGTGGCACACGGCAGCCCTCGACCGCGGTCGCGCCGGGCCCGTCCAAGCGTGGGCTCGGAAAGGTATCGGCGACTCTGGTGCGTGAACCGGACGCCGGTCGCACTGCCAGAAGTGCCGCAAGCACGTGGGTACTTACACCGACGGCGGGGATCCCTCGGGCGTGTGGGCCTTCGAGTCGGTCCGGCACTGTGTTCCGACCGCGTCGCGTCGACCACACGCTGTCGTTCGACCACACGTCGCCATGGTCGGTAATACGATCCTGCCGGGTAGGGCCTGAGAGCGGAGGCTGCGGTCCGGGCGCCTGGGTGCCGTCGCATCGCTGAACTCGGCGTCGATGTCCCGGTACCGGGATGTGTCGACGAAGGACGACCCGTCGGAGCCGGCGAGCGGGGACCGCCCGACGTTCCTTACCGATTACCTCCGGCGCAGCGCCGCGTGCAGCGCGGGTCGCCGACTTCACGACGGCCCGGCACGGGGCGCGTTACTCGGGTCCGGTGTCCCGGCTCGACGCCACCGGCAAGGGGGCGGTGGGGCCGGTCTGCCGTGGAGCGGAGGGTCCGCCGACCCACGTGCCGAACCTGTACGGGCCTGCGGAGGCGGCGTGACCCGAAGCGGAATCGGAAGGGCGAACGGCTTCTTCCCAGGGGCACCTTCGTTTGCCATTCTTGACGCACGCTCGTGGGGCGGGCGCCGAGGGGGATGCGTGGCGAACGTGCGTTCTTTCGTGAGCAGTTACTGGCCGCTCGCGATCGTTCCTGTCGTTGCGGCGGCACTCGACGCGGTCCTCGCCTGGCGCGGTCAGGCATGGAGCCTCGCGGACTGGGCGTCGAGCGTGGTGCTCGGTGCCCTGGTCACCGTCACTGTCGGCATTCTGCTCGCCCGCCGCCAGGGCCTGATCCAGGAGGCGCTGGCCGACCTCGAACTCGTCGAGAAGGTCGCGGTGTTGTCCGCGCAGGTTCCGCGCCTGCGCAGCCGCTCGTCCTCGGGCGAGATCGTGCGCGTCTGCTACGACGCCCGGGCGGGCATGGCCCTGTTGCCGCTGGCCAGGAGCACCATGCAGACCGAGTACCTGGAAACCGTCGGGACCGTCCTCGACGAGATCGAGCGCCGCCTCGCCACCTCACTGGACCTCCACGCCACGTGGACCGCAGACGAATGGGACCGCTTCCACGACGTCGTATCGCGTCTGGCCGAAGCCGCGCAGGCGGCCGCGCGCCGATCCGCGATCGTGCGTGCGCACCGGACCGCCACGATCGACCCCGCGGCCCGCCGCCTGGCCGCGTCAACCGGCACCCGCGTGCCCTTCGACGCGTTTCGCCACCACTACACGCGCGGTCGGGACCGGATCCGCGTTCGGCTCGACTGGGATCGACTCGCCCGCCTCGTCGGCGCCCACGACGGCGGGGTGCGGATCGAGCGCGTGCAGACGGCGATCGAGCCCCGCGACCTCGTCGCGCTGGCTCCCTACCACGCGCCCTGGTACCACGACCCGGCGTCCCCGTCGCGAGGAGAGGTCGACCACGACGCCCCCGGAGCCCACCCGATCCGACACGAGCAGGCGGCCCGCGACCGCACACTCGTGGAACCCGGACGCGATGCCCGCATCACCGCCGTCGAGAACTGGTACTCCGCCCGGGCGATCAGCGGCCCCATCCACCTCACGCTTGCGACCTGGGCCGTTGCGCCCGATCGCATCCTCGTCCTGGACGGCAACCACCGTCTCGCCGCAGTGGCGCGCCTCGTCGGCGACGGATGCCCCGTCATGATCACCGAGTTCCGCGTCACCGGCGCCGCCGGCGTGCTCCCTCCCCTGGTCCCGGACCTGGCCCACCACCTCACCGGACCGATCTCCTGAGCGGCGGACGGTCTTGCGGCTCCCGGTGCAGCCGCGCGTACGGCGATCTCGTCGCGAAGCGTTCGGGCGTCGTTGCCGCCTTCGGGCCCACCGCGCGGCGAGGTAGGGCAGGTGGGATGCGAGGGCGCCGCCGCGGCGCGGTCGCACGGTGATCGGCTCGTCCCGGGTGGCGGCGTGCGCATAGCGGCGCACGGTCCTTGCGGACCAGCCCGGTCTGATTGCTGTGATCGTCAGGCCCAGGTCGTGCGAAGCGCGGATCCCCGTCCGGCGGGCGAGTATCCGCTGTTGCGCCGGGCTCTCCTCGCGACTGGGTGTGCCGCGAGGCCCGTTCGGCGAGTTGCGTCCCGCGTACACCCGCGAACAACGGTGTGGGGCCACGTCGATGCCCTCGTACACGAACGTCCTTCCACCGCCGGGATCGCGTCCGCCGACGTGCCCGACCGACCGGTCGCCCTGCCGACACAGCGCGACGGAACTCCGGCGCGAACCCACGGGTGGGCGAGCATCTCCCGGCCTGCGTAGGCGTCTCTCGATGCGGTGGCGATCACTTGAGCGCCCAGATGGGGGAGTCGGGGGTGACGTTCGTGCGTGTCTTGCAGGTGGGGCAAGGGGGTGGCACGGCGAGCGGCCGGTTTCGTGGGTCAGGGTCGAAGGTGCTTGAGGGTGAATTCGGGCCGGGCGGAAGGGCCGGCCTGGGGTGCGGTCGGATCGGCCGCAAGATCTGTCCCGGGTATTTCCGCGGCGTGGAGTTCGGCGTTGTCGACGGGGACGTAGGCCAGTTCCGTCAGGTCGGGGAGTTCCCAGAAGCGGCGCGTGTTGGCGGAGACGGCGTATGTCGTGAGGAAGCGGGTGGAGCGCGGTGCGGTCAGCGCGGCGCGGATGAAGCCGACGGCGTCGTGCGGGCTCAGCCAGGTCGCCAGGTGCCGGGGTTCGGTGGGTGTGTGTACGAAACTGCCGATGCGCAGGCAGATCACGGACAGGCCGAACTTGTCGGCGTACAGCCGTCCGAGGGCCTCCACGGCCACTTTGCTCACCCCGTAGAGGCCGTCGGGGCGTACCGGATCCTGGGCACCGGTGCGATGTCCGGCGGGGTGGAAGCCCGTCACGTGGTTGCTGCTCGCCAGTACCACCCGCTCGATTCCCGTGCGTCGCGCCGCCTCCAGGACGTGGTGTGTGCCGAGCACGTTGGCTTCGAGCAGGTCCGCGAGAGGTGCCTCGTTCGGTACGCCGGCCAGGTGCAGCACCCGGTCGGCTCCCGCGAGGGCGGCTTCCACGGCGGCGGCGTCCCGCAGATCCACGGTGCGCACGTCCTCGTTCTCGGCCTCCGGGTGGAGCGGTACGCGGTCGAGCAGGATCAACCGCGCCGCCTCGCACCGCAGCGCCTTGCGTATGGCGGAGCCGATCGTGCCCGCCGCCCCTGTTACCGCCACCGTTCCCAGACTCACCGCGTCTCCCATCGCTTTCGACAACTCCCGCGTCCTCGTGCCCGCTGTTCCGCTCATCAAGCGGCGGGGAAACGAGTGAGCGGGTCTGCGGAACCGCCTGAGCGAAAGGTGGGGCCCGTGTACCCCCTCCGGTGAACGCGAGCCGCTGCCCACGGAGCGGGTCCGTCGAGGCCCGCCCCGGGGCCGGGCGGCCTCCCCGATCAGCTCACGGGAGGCAGGGGGGTGACGGCCGCGGCGGTCGCCAGGAGTCCGAGCATCGTGCCGGGGACGCCGAGCCGCCGCAGGCTGCGCGGGTCTTCGGGACGCAACTCGGGTGGGCAATCGGCCTGTGCGTGGGCGGTGTGGTGGTTGGGCCCGCGTCCGTGGGCGGTACGGCGTCTGACATGCTTCTGGACCTCGACGTCCTCGGCGGCGAACACGAGATCCCCGAACGCTCCTGACTGGCTTTCGTTCGTTGCGCTGGTCGGGCCGGCAGGTGGCGGCGGATCCGGGCGCGAGGGCCGTAGGAGGGTTTTGTGTGTTCGCAGGGTGATCGCAGGTCGGCTCGGCAACGACGGACCCGACCACCACGCCCCCGGAATCCGTCGCACTCGAACGAGAGGCAGGCCGATGACCGCGTACGCGCGTGTCCATCACGTCGCGGACGTGTGGACGGTGGGCCGGCTCCGCGCGGTCCTGGCGGACCTGCCCGACGACGCGCCGCTCATGGTCGCCGTCCCCGAGGGATCGCCCGGGACCGAGGAGTACGCGGCGGTCGCCGACACGGACTGGTCACGACTCCAACTCGTCGCGTCGTCAACGTCCCCGTGTGCTCGGACGCCCGCCGCGAAGAGTTGGTCCTCGCCCTGGATGCGGCAACGATGACTGACCGACCGTGAGGCAAACCGGTCGGCGCCGCCCGACTCCGCACTCGAAGACCTCCACATCCTCGACGGCCGCAGGCACTGCGCACCATGGTCGACGCCCTCGTTCCCCGGTTGCCGTCACGTCGGATACCCGATCCGCTGTTTTGGAGCAAACTCGCAAGGCCATCGGACTTCCCCGCGGGCGCGCCGGCGCCACCCGACGACCAACTCCGCACCGCAGGGCGGGTCTCCGGGCCGCGACGAGGAACCGATGTCCGTCTCCCTCCGTCTCACCGATATGCGTGCGAAGCGATCGGAGCCCGTCAGGCGTCGGATCGGTACCGGCGGTGGATTGACGTTGGTCCTGGTGTGGGTGGTCTCACTGGTGTACGCGCCGTACATGTGGCTCGGGGTGCTTGCGACGACCGGATGCGCCGAGTCACAGGAGGGCTTCTGCGGCAGTGCCGGGTACGGCGTCGCCTCGGGCGCCGCTGCCCTGCTGGGGCCGGTCGCCGCGGCGGCGACCACCTGGGGCGCCAAGCGCGAGGCGCGGTACCTCGGCGTGTGGATTCTCGCGTGGTTCACGGTTCTTGCCGTCGGCGCGGTCGTGTTCCTGCACCTTCCCTACGAAGGCCCGGCCGACTGACGCAGTCGCTCCTCCGGCCCTTCCGGGCAGTCCTCCGCGTCTTCGACGCCGCCGCGTCCGGTTCGGTTCGGATCGCCCTGCGGTGCTCCCCGGACGCGTGAGAGCTGCCGGCGACGAACCCCGCCGGGGGCGACTTCACAGCACCACGAGGTCGCGACGGCTCAGCGCCTTCCACCGGCCCCACCGCTGGAAGGGCCGGGAGCGCGGGGGAGCGACCGTCGAAGAGCGTGGTTGTGGGGTCTATTGCGTGAAGTGGCGTTCGATGACGGACACGATCACGATGCTGCTTCCGGGGGGCGGGGTGCGTTCGTGACGGCTCGGACGTCGAGTTTTCCCTGTGTGCTGCCCGTGGAGTGAGCGAAAGCGTGTCCGAACTGGTCGGGGAACCATGCCGAGCTGCCCACATCCCAGAATTCCGCGTGGACTTTCGCGTGGGTCGGCAGGACCGCTTCGAAGGCGCACCTCGGTTCGTCGTCGGCCGTCGTGGAGGGGTCGTCGACGGTGGACGACGCGGATACGGGGCACGGGGGCGTCCCCGGAGCCGTGACGCCCGGTGCTTTCCGGGTCCTGCCGCCGGCGGCTTCCAGCGCGGCGGCGAGGATCTTCGCGTTCTCCGCCCGGGGACCGTCGAACACGTACGCGCGCATCACCTCGCAGTCGCAACGCACGTCGGTCCACCACTCGCCTTTGTAGTCGAGGAACGACGTGACGCGATTTTTGATGCCGCACACGTCCGATATCGCCTCGGCGCGTTGCTCGACTCGCCCGCCCGTGGTCCGGTTCATCGTCGTGTAGACGGCCTCGACGTTCCGCACGGCCGACGTATGCCGCCCCCAGGACACCCAATGGGTCGAAGGCATTTGCGGGCAGGCGGGCCCCTACTGGCCCGGTGAGCTGCCGGTGAATGCTCAAAGCGCCCTGGAATGCCCCGGCCCGAGCCGTGCCACACTCGTCCACCCCAACGCGGCCGGCCACCTCAACACCGCCGTACAGGTCGAAGCCGCACTCCGCACCGTTCTCTGACCGTCGAAGAGTCGGGGATATCCGCGGCCCGTCGCCCCCGAGGCGCTGCGGGGGTATCCGCCCGCTCGGACGTCGCGTTACGGTTTGGACCATCCGGGCTCGAGTCTGGTCGGGTATTACGTGTGTTTCGCGCCCGAGGGCGCCACCCTCGACGGGCTCCTGGCCGTCGCCGGACGGCGGTGGGCGATCGAGGAGTGCTTCCAGACGGCGAGGAACGAGACGAGTGCGGCTTGGACCACTACCAGGTCCGCAATACCACGCCTGGTACCGGCACATCACCCTCGCCACGGCCGCCCACGCACACCTGACCGTCCTTCGCGCGCGAGAACTCCAAAGGGGGCCCGCGCCCGACGAACCGCAACTCGTCCCCCTGAGCCTGCCTGAGATCCGCCGCCCGATCGCCCGTCTCGCCGACCTGCGACCGGCCCCGATCACCCACGCCTTGAACTGGTCCCACTGGCGACGCCGAGCCCAATATCGAGCACGTGGCAGCCACTACAAACGACGAGGCCACAGCCCATAGGCCGTGACCTCATCAGATCAAGCACGGTTGCAGTACCAACCCTTAACCCTGGTCGACGATGTACCACGCGTTGTCGATGTACTGGAGAGTCTGGTCGCCGAGGTCGCTTTCGGAGAAGGGGACGCTCGCGCGGACCGCCTTGGCGGGGACCTCCACCTTGTCGGGTCGGCGTGCCGAGACGCGGCTCGGGTCGACCGTGGCGGTTTGCATGGCCTTCTTCTGTGCGGCGGAGAACATTCCGAACGTGATGGGCATCGTGCTGGTGCACGGGCCGAAGCCGTCGTCCTGGGCCTTCTTCGCCGCTGGGCCGGCGATGTCGCAAACCGTGGTCAGGTCCTCGCGGCCCACGGCGTGCAGGAACTGCTCGTAGCGCTGGATCGCGGCCTCGGTGGATGCGGCCTGCTGAGCCGGCTGTGTGCCGGCCGTCGCCGACGGGCTCGGTGCTCCGGAGCCGGTCGACGCCGGCGGCGCGGATGTGGCCGGTGCCGGAGCGGCGACGGTCTGTGCGGTCGTCGGCGTCGGGGACGAGGTCGAAGGTGGGGCCGTGGCCTGTTTCTTCGGGGAGTCGGTGTCGTTGCATGCCGCCAACAGGATGACGGCCGATACGGTCACGCCCACGATCGCCCGCACGCGATGCTCCCCTCGTTGAGATCACTGACGGCCGATGCTACTTCGGTCGGCGACCCACATCCCGCGCTCGCCGAAACGAATCGACGCTCGCCGTCCGGCTGAGTGGAAGCCGGAACGCTCACGGGCGGCAATCGACGGGAAAGGCCGCAGTAGCTGACGGCATGTCAGATGTGGTGCCGGGTGCTGGGCAGGACGGTGCCGGCAACCGACCGCGCCGGCCGCTTGCCGGCGCGGCCCTCGCCGAAGGCCTGTAGGTATTTTCGGAGCTACGCAAGTTGCATGTGAAAGTTCAGGCCGTGGACGCCACGTTCCGTCCCCTGCTGCTTCCGGACGCGTTCCCCAATATCGAGGAGCGCTTCTGGTGGGCGCGGGGTGTCGTCATATACGGAGGCAGTCGCTTGGTCGAGACCCTGCGTGACAAATGCCGAGTTGGAATTTCAGAAGTTGTGTGGTTGTGGCGATGGTTGGTCGTCAGGCGGGTCGATGTGTCGTGAGGGTGTGTGTGCTGGTCGGGGCATGAATGACGGTGATCGTTTCGACTGTCACACGTGTGACAGTCGACTGACGTCGGGTGCCTGACACAAACGCGTCGTCCTTTCGTGGAGTTGCCCATTCCTGTGTTCCCGACTTCCGCGGCCTCGCCTGTTCGGCTCGGCGACACCGACCCGCTCACAAGGGCGGTCGACGCCGGTCGATGGGCTTCATGGGGCGGTCATGGCGGCTGCGGTTTCGAGGAGTTCGTGCGTCGTGCCGGGGAAGTCCGGCAGCATGTTCACTGCGGCGACCCACGCGTCGGTGTGTTCGCCGAGGTGGCGGGCGGTCGGCTCGGTGAGTGCGGCGGACGCTTCGGCGCACAGGGCTGGTTCGCCGGTCAGCAGCGTGGCCAGGGCGTACGCGGCGGGGGCGCCGCGGGCGAGGTAGTCCGCGGTCGGTAGGCGGCCGGCTCTGAGCGCGTTGAGCACGCGTGGTGCGGACGCCGAGGAGGTGCGCATCAGTTCGTCCAGCCCTGCCCGGTCGGCGGGGTCTGCGGGCTCGGCACGGCCGGACGTCAGCTTCCGGTCGCGCCAATCCATGGGGAGCAACTGCGGTGGACAGCCGGGTTCCCGGGCGAGGAGAAACGCGAAGTTGCGTCGGGCCAACGGAGGAAGCTCCTCGGACAGGACATCCCAGTCGAGTTCGTCGTCGCGGGGAGCGATCAGGAGTGAGTGCGCGCCCACACTGGTGAGGTCCGCGTTCGCCAGTCGGTCCGCCAGGTACTCCGTGCTGCCCAGCCGGGCGAGCGCGCGGGCGAGGCACCCTGGATCGGTGGGATTCTCGAACGCCGAGCGCACCTCGAGCGGGACGTTTTCGCCCGGCGGCCCCCGTCGCAGGTCCGTGAGGATGCCCGCGATGTCGCGTACCGCATCCGGGCCGGACAGCTGCAGCAACTGCTGGTAGCCGCGCAGGATCGCCGCGAGCGCGCCCGGCGACCGGGTGTACGGCGCCAGGTACGTCAGTGCGGCCACGACTGTCCCGCAGTCGTCGGACTCGAACAACGGGTAGAGCCGGTACTCGATGTGCCCGCCCTGCCAACCGGCGCGCTCCTGCGGGCCGGGGAGCAGACTTGCGGGCGGCAGCATGGTCCGTACGCGGCGCTGGAGGCCGCGCGTCGTGGAATGGGACCGGTAGACGGCGGCCGCGAGTTCGGGATCGCCCTGGTCGAGGAACCGCTCGCGGATGCCCGTGCCGACCGAGGAATTGGCGACGATCGCCAGGAGCTGCCGGTGCGTCCCGTGTGCGACGACGCGGGCGACGAACGGGGCCGTGAGCGGTGACCGGCCGAGCAGCGCATCCATGGCGTCCGGGGCGAGCCGGGACAGGACGTCGGACGCGACGGCCGGTGACAGCTGCTCGAGCAGGAGGACCGCACCCGGAGGGATCACACACTCCACGCAAGCAGACCATGCGTCGACCTGTCCAGCCCGACCCGTTTGTCGGATGTGGTGGCCTGCGGGTTGGCATGTTGATTGACGCGGATCGTGAGGTGTCGTGGTCGGTCCTTTGTGCGTCCGGGGCCGGCCGGCCCTGCGTCCGGTGTCGTGTCGTCCTGCGGTCTCCCCGGGGTGTGTCGCGGTTCCAGGTGGGTTGCTTTGTTTCTTCGGGTGGTGTTCGGACCGGTGATCCGCCTGGGTGGGCGCGCTTCCAACGCGTGGGGCGGTACGTATCCCAGACGGGTCAACTCGGTGGGGACATGTTCGTAACGACGCTCCAACCGATACCCCCACCCCCACCCCGACCGCTCTCCGAACCCACCCTTCAAACGCCTGGGCGCGGTCCGGATCCACCGCGTGAAGTCACCCGGGTAACACGCCGGATCCGCCAACCAGGGACGCCTCAACCTCCGGGCGATCTCCGCGTACGGGGCGCGGAGAACGCCGCGATGCCACCCCCACCGCACGTCGTTGAGGACTCCCGGCGACAACACCGCCTCGGGATAGACCAACACGAGCGGGCGTCCCCGGCAAGGCGGTACGCACCGAAGTCGCCTCGGCGACGACCTCGATCAGGCCGCGCAACACGTCCCCACCCGCAATCCGCCGCAGTCCACCCGAACCCGCGTCCGGTTCCTGATGAGCAAGAACAACAAACGCCCGCGCGCCGTGGCCGCCGTCCCCGGCGTCAGCCGACGCACCATCGAGCGCTACCCGAAGGGAGACCGCAAACAGTCGGCCCGCTCCGCCCTGTCGACGCGAGGATCGACGCCCGGGTCCGCCGCCTGTGGCAACCCGAGGTCCGCCGCCGTGTCGAGCAACGCGCCGCCGCCGGTGGCGTCTTCGTGGAAGCCCAGGCGAAGTTCGGGATCTCCGTCAACGTGGGTCCCCAGGACCGCCCTTCCGTCGTGGCCGACGAGTTCCTGGCCCTCTGGGGCCGGTCACGGACCATTCGGACGCTCCTCGAAGGGGATCTCGGCTCGATGGCATAACCGGCGGCCCAGACACCGAGGCATCCCACGCCACGAAGCAATCCAGCCCCGCCACTCGGCGACAAAATCGTGCGCAACGGGTCAACACTTCCGGGGCCGCCGCTACTACCACCCACAGTGCGCTCGCGAGGTGCCGCGACCCCGCCCTTCGAGGCCCCGGTCTCGTCTCGCCACGTCGGTCCCGCCGCGAGCACATCGAGGAGCCGGCGCAGCGAGTCCGGGCAGCGGTGGACGTCGTCGACGTGAGCAGGCGCGGCAGGTACTCGGCGACGCGGACCGGGACCGTGTCCGGGCCAGGTTCTCCGGACGAGCCGAAGGTGCAGGGGCGGGGTGATCCGACGGATGCGAAGTGGGCGCGGTTGTGGCAGTTCCTGTCGGTGAACAACGGGCGTCATGGCCGGTGGCGGGATCCCCTCGAGGAACCGCCGGGCGATGCCGGGATCCACGCGAGGTCGATGCGTGGTCGACCCGTGGACAGCCCGGGTTCGCCAACGGTGCTGGACCCTCCAGCAGGTGGAGGCCCTACCGTCGCGGCTCATGAAGATCGTTGTTCACGACACCGCGTCCGCAATGCTCGATCTCCTGCGAAGGCCGTTGGAGGAGCGGCCCGAGGCCCTACGAGAGATGTTCGGTCCTGTACAGGAGGTGATGTCCGGGGTCGGCGACATCGACATGGTCGAGATGCACCGGATGGGCAGCGGCTTTCGTGTCGACGTCGAGGATCCGCGCTATGCGCCGGCTCTGAGGCGGATGCTGGACGCTCGGGTGTGGAACCGGGTCGAGGACGGCCTCGCCGCGGCCTGGCGGCGACTGAGTGAAGCGGTGCCCGGGATCAGGACCGCCGAGACGGTGCACGTCGTCCTGGTGCTCGGCAACCCCGACGACGACCTCCTGACCGTCCGCAACGCCGGCTACCTCGGGATGGGTGGCATCCCGGGGGCGCTCCAGTTGACGATGTGGCCCACCGAGACCGCCCTGGCGAAGATCGGGTACGCCGCAGCGCACGAGCTTCACCACAATGTGCGCTACGCCAACGTGGTCTGGAACCCGACGACGGTCACCGTCGGCGAGCAGGTCGTGGCCGAGGGATTGGCCGAGGCGTTCGTACGCGAACTGGCGGGCGAGCGCGCCATGGGGCCCTGGTCGACGGCACTGTCCGGCGCGGCACTCGACGACGTTTACGGAAAGGTCGTGGCCGGGATCGATGTCGCCGGGATGCAGAACCTGTCCGCATACGTACACGGCGACGCCACGGCGCGGCGCATCGGGCAGCGGCCCGTCGGCCTGCCGGACTTCGCGGGATACGCGGTCGGTCTGTGGATCGTGGACGCGCACCTGGCGGCCTCTGGACTCACCGCCGCAGGGAGTACCGCGCTGCCGGCACGCGACATCCTCGCCAATGCGGGCGTGTCGACGAACGTGTGACCGCGAGATCGAGGCGATGAATGGAGGCAGTGAGATGCCTGGATCGGCCGTCTACTTTTTGGGCTCAGTGGCCTGGTGTTCCTGCTGAGCGTGGTCGATATCCCTTGGCTGACCGAAAGTTGACGGGTCCGGATGACAGCGTGACGCTCGGGGCACGGCGGGGGAGTCCTTCGCAACGGATCGCAACGGATCGGAACGGATCGGCGGAATCCTCACCGCGTTGTGCGGTTTCGGGATGGGCCTGCCGATGGTGTACCTGCACGATCGGTCGACACGGGATCGGGACTCCGTCCGCGCGGCGGCGGACGAGTTCGCGGCGGAGCTGTCGCGCGGGACGGTGTCGGAAGGATTCACGCCCGCAAGGGCCGCCCCATCGCGCGGCGCACGGTCGAGCGGCTGACGCGCGAGCCGGGCATCGCCGGCGCCATCCGCGCGGCCGCCGCACCACGGTCCCCGAGCCGGCCGCGCCTCGTCCGCCGGACCCGGTCGACCGCGTCTTGGCCGCCGACGGCCCGGGCCACACCGGGGGAGTCCTCGAACGCCGCACGCGCGTGGGACTTCGTCGCGGACTCGGGGGGCGGGCGGCGTCGGCGTCATCACCGGCTACCGGGCCGTCGTCAACCCCGAAGCCCTGGGCCGTGGCCTGGAGGTTCTCCTCGACGTGGAAATCTACGCCCAGGATCGCAAGAGCTTCGAGGAGTTCGAGGACACCGTTGCCTCCTATGAGGAAGTCATCGAGTTCCGTCGCATGTACGGGCGCCCCGACTACTTCATCCGCGTGGCCGTTGCCGACCACGCCGCCTACGAAGCCTTCCTCACCGGCAAGCTCAGCGGTCTGCCCGCCGTCCGGCGGATCGAATCCCACCTGACCATGGCGGAAATCAAGCCCAACCGCTAGCCAGGCCGGTGTCCCGCGCCGGAGATTCGTCGGCAGAATCGGGCGAGGGATTCGAGGATGTTCTCGGCCGTCTTGGTCCAGGTGAACGGTTTGGGATTCTCGTTCCAGTCCTTGACCCAGGCTCGGATGTCGGCTTCGAGGGCCTGGACGTTCCTGTGGGGACGGCGGCCGTGTTCGCGACATCGCGGGGTGGGCTGCGGATGCCGCAGAGCCGTCGGGCGGGCCGCAAACGACCCGGGCGGTGTCCTGCCGGACGTGCGTGCAGGCGCGCAGACGGGAACGGCAGGTGTGTGGTCGGCAGTTGACCACCGTTCGCCGCCGGCTCCGTCAGGGGACGGAGCCGGACGCGGGCCGCCTCCTCGGGTCGTGGTCGAAGCCGTTGTGCCAGTGGGGTTTGTCGAACCCGATCCGGAACACGGCGTCGCCGGCGAACGTCAGCCGATCGCCGCCGGACTCCGGGCGGAGGATGACCCATCGATCGGGGATTGCCGAGCCGGGCGGGTCGTGCTTTCCGGTGGGGTGGGCGACTTCGGTCACGGCTCGCGCGGTGGTGAGCGTGCGTCCCGCACCACCGCCGAGGGCACAGCCCGCCGTTCCCGGTGGATGCGTCCCCATGTCGTTGTCGGGGACAGGTGGTTCGTTCCCCTTTGGTGTCCAACCTTTTGCACAGGTTCGTCGAGGTGTCTTCCGCAGCGTCCGTGAACCTTTCTTAATGTGTGCAGCCGCCGAAACGACTCGGCGACACAACTCCCCCCCTGAGGTGGAATCAGCTGTGAGCCCTTTCAAGAATGCCGTTGGCAAAAGCCCGGGGCGCGGGACGGGGTCCCGTCGTCGGTCCCGGGCCGGGATCGCCGCATCGGCGGTGGCCGCGCTGGCGGCCACCGGCCTGCTGGCCCCGGTTGCGGTCGGCGCGCCGACCGCGACCGGCGCGACGACGTCGTCGGCCTCCGGTGCGCCGGGCCGGTTCCTGCTCGTCGGCAGCACCGGCGGCGGCCAGGTCGCCGCGTTCGGTGTCGCCCGTGACGGCGCGCTGTCCAAGGTGCCGGGTGCCCCGCTCGCCGCGGACGCGGGTTTCGCGGTCGTGGTATCGCCCGACGGCAAGAAGGCGTACGTCGCCAGCCTGTCGAAGAAGTCCGTCAAGGGCTACTCGATCGGCGCCGACGGTGTGATGACCGCCATCCCCGGGGCCGTCGCCCAATACGACGCGGCCGTCGTGGGCCTGGCGTTCTCCCCCGATGGTTCGCGCCTGTTCGCGACGGTCGGTGGCCAGAGCAGCGGCACCGTGCGCACCATCGCGGTCGCCCGGAACGGTGCGCTGACCCAGGTCGGCCGCCCGGCCACGATCCCCGGCACGAGCTACCTCAGCCAGCCGACCGTCTCTCCGGACGGTCGCTTCGTGTTCGCGACCAGCTTCTCCTCCAACACCGTGACGGGCTTTCGGATCGAGGCCGACGGCAGCCCCGTCCAGATCGGCGAGCCGCTCGCCACGGGCACCGGCCCCGCGCTGCCGAACATCACCCCCGACGGCCGGTTCCTGTACGTGACCAACGAGCAGAGCGCCAGTATCTCCGGCTACACGATCGCCGCCGACGGCTCGCTGACGCCGACCCCCGGATCCCCGTACACGACCGGCAATCTGCCGCACGGCGCGGCCGTCACCCCGGACTCGAAGCGGCTCTACTTCCCCGAGGCGGGCAGCAACAAGGTCTCCGGCTTCTCGATCGGCGACGACGGCGAACTCGTCCCGCTGACCGGCTCCCCCTATGCCGGACCGGCCAACACCATGCCCGGCCGGGTCGTGCTCAGCCCGGACGCGAGGCGCCTGTTCCTCGTCGACGTCCTGGCACTGAGCCCGAGCGCGAAGGTGCACAGCTACGCGGTCGACCCGGTGGACGGCAGCCTGGCCCGAACCTCGTACCCGGCGGCCGACTCCGGCGTGTTCTTCGCCGACGGTCCGTCCAGTGTGATGACCCCCAACCAGGGGCCGACGGCGACGATCCGCACCCTCTACAGCCACGACCTGACGGGCGTCTTCTCCGCCGCCGGCTCGACCGACTCCGATGGCTCGGTCGTCCGCTACGAGTGGAGCTTCGGCGACGGTACGACCGCCACCACGACGACGCCCGAGGTCACCCACACGTACGCCCAGGCCGGCGCGCGGACCGTCACCGTCACCGCGGTCGACGACGAGGGCTGCTCGGCCACCCGCGTCTTCAACGGCCAGGTCGTGACCTGTAACGGTGGCGCGAAGGGCAATGCCTCGACAGTGCTCAACCTCGGCTGACGACGGTCACCACCGTCCGCCGGTGATCACCGAGGTCGAATTCCGCGACCCTGATCGGTATCCGCGATATTCGACCGCTTCATGAATGGCTCCGTTCCCCCGTCACGCAACGACGGGGGAACAGAGCCGTTTCAAGGGCGTTCATTACCGCCCCTCCGCAATATGTACCAGCAGGCAAGAGGTACGCGGCGTCGAAGTCGCCGAGTCGGCGACGGTGTGATCGGGATCTCCCGCCGGTGTACGGCATGCCGGCGAGCCGACCCGATCTCCGTCGAAGGACGGGGACAACGGGCCGGCTCGCCGGATGTCGGTCGAAAGCGGGGCTGTCGCCCCCGAAGCGTCAGGTGATCACGTTGAACGCACCAGCCGGGAGCCCGGCGTCACGCAGGATCGCGGCCAACTCCAGCGCCGCGATGGGCGTCTTCTCGTCGACCTTGAGCACCACACTGTTCCCGGCGGCGAGCGCCGGTATCGCCTTCCACACCGCGATGACCAGCGGAAAGTTCCATGGCGCGATACCCACACAAACCCCGATCGGCTCCCGGCGCACGAGTTGGGTGCTCAGCACCGCGCCGGTGACCGGGCCCGGACGCTCCCAGGCGTACGAACGGGTCAGGTCCGCGTAGTGCCGCAGGTGCGCGAGCGGGAAACCGACGCAGATGGCCTGCGAGAGACGCAGCGGGAAGCCGCACTCGCGGGCCCCGATCTCGGCCAACTCCTCCATGCGCGCGCCGAGTGCCCCGATCACCCACCACCTCTTCGGTGGCGGGGTTGATCACCTCGTATCGATCGTGCGTGTCCACCCACGCACCGTTGATGTACATCCGGTAGTGCGAGATGCCGTCCCGGTCCACGGCCGGGACCGTGCTCGAATGTGTACGGATTCTTGGACACTTCCGGCGCCGGGCCTTCCCAACGAGGGGCGCGCCGGGTCCAATGAGCCGACCCGAGGGCGGCAGGGCCGGGCCCGCCGCCGTCGGGGCACGGGCAACGGGGAACGGACCAAAGGAGGCCCGCGTGTACGCCACTCCCCAGAAGCTTCACGACCGACGGACCAACCCCGACATCGAGTCCTCGTGGGCGAGGTCGCGGTTGCACGGTCTGCGCGAGGACGACGCACCGCGGCTCGTGCAGGGCGCGGTGGTCAAGGCGGGCGGCCTGGCCCGCGCGGCCGGCCCGGTCCTCGAACAGGCGCGGGCGGAGTTGGCCGGCACCTCGCTGATCCTCGTCCTCGCCGACTGCGAGGCCCGTCTGCTGTCCATCCACTGCGAGGACGGGTCGACGCGAAGCGCGCTCGACGACGCCGGTCTCGTGGTCGGGGTGGACCTCGGCGAGGAACGGGTGGGCACCAACGCGGTCGGCACCCCGCTGGAGGTCCGGCAGCCGCTCACGGTCCACAAGGAGGACCACTTCCTGGAGGCGTTCCGCGGGTTCGGCTGCCATGGCCATCCCGTCGTGCACCCGATCACCCGCAGGCTCGAAGGCGTCCTCGACCTCGGCGGTATCCAGGACCACGAATACTCGCTGGTCCCGACCTTCGTCCGGCGGATGGTCCGCGACATCCAGGAGCGCCTCCTGCTCGATTCCACCCGTCAACAGCAGCGGCTGCTCGGGGCGTTCCAGGAGGCGTCACGCGATCCCCGGCGTCGGGTGCTGGTGGTCGGGCACGGCCTGGTCCTCGCCGACGCGCCGGCCCTCGCCCTGCTCCAACCCGCCGACCACGCCGCAGTGCAGGCATGTGCGGACCGCACGCGAGGGAAGAACGCGGCGACACACCGGCTGCCCCTGCTCTCCGGCCGTACGGTCACGCTGCGATGTGCGCCGATCGACGGCTGCGACGGGGTGCTGGTCGACATCCTCCCGGACGAGGACGAAGGCCCGCGCGCGGACGGCGGCGAACCGACGCCCCACTGGCCGCTGCTCGTCGTGGGCGAGCCGGGCAGCGGACGCACCACCGAGGCGCAGCGGGCCGTCGGACGAAACAGATGCACCCTGGACGCCACGGACGTTCTGCGCCAGGGAGGGCATGCCTGGACCACCCGGATGACGGAACTGCTGGCGCTCGAAGGGCCGCCACTGATCATCGAGAACATCCAACTCCTGTCCGAGCCGCTGACGGCGCTGCTCGTCACCCGCCTGCGCCACACCCGGCGCCGGACGGCGCTGACGTCGACACCCGGCGAACATCTGGACGGGGCCCACGCTTCGCTGGTGGCGCTGTGCAACGCGCGCCGTGACCTCGTCCCGCTGCGCCGCAGACCGCACGAGGTGCCCCGGATCGCGGAGCACATGCTGGCCGAACTCGGCGGACCTTGCCCGCTCCGGTTCACCACCGAAAGCCTGCGGGTGCTCGCGACGCAACCGTGGCATGGCAACCTCGCCGAACTGCGACGCGTGGTCGCGACCGTCGCGGGCACGCGCAGGGAGGGCGACATCCTCCCCTCGGACCTGCCGGCCTCGCACCGCAACGCGCCCGCGCCCGTGTCGCCGTTCCGTCAGGCGGAGCGCGAGGTCATCGTCGCCGCCATCGAGGCGGCCGGCGGGAACAAGCTCCAAGCGGCCCGCGCGTTGAGCGTGAGCCGATCCACCCTCTACAACCGGATGCGGGTGCTGCACATCAGCTGACCCGTCGACCCGCCGACCCGTGGCCGTGCCGGCTCGATCAGGACGAGGCTTCGTCCCTCCAGAGCCCGCGGGCCTCCAGCATCTCGACGAGGTGGTCGGCGCTCTCCAGGATGTGCTGTTCCATCAGGGACCGGGCCATGCGCGCGCTGCGCCTGCGGAGCGCTTCGAGGATGAGCGGGTGCTCCTCGCGGGTGGCCGCCACCCGGCCTTCGATGGAGACGTAGAAGCGGTTCGGCAGGTGCCGGACGACGGAGCGGAGCAACAGGCTGAGGCGGTGGGAATCGGCGGCGAGATTGATTTGACGGTGGAAGGCGTGGCCGTGTTCGACCATGCCTTCCTCGTCGCCGGCCTCGGCCGCCGCCTCCTGCTTCTTGACGATGGCCTCGAGTTCGTCGAGCTGCTCGGCGGTGATGTCCTTGGCCGCCCGGGCCGCCAACTCGCCGCCGAGCTGGGCCTGGACCCAGAACAGGTCGCGCACGTCCTGCTGGGAGAACGGGGAGACGATGAAGCCGCGGCGGGGGACCAACTCGATGAAACCCTCGCTGCTCAGCGCGACCAGTCCTTCGCGGACCGGCGTGTTGCTGACGCCGACGGCCTCGGCGATGGGCTCCATGCGCAGGAACTCGCCCGGCCGTACCTCACCGGAGATGATCAGCTCACGGACGTAGCTCGCGACCTCTTCCGAGAGTTGCTGCCGCTTGGAATCGCCGCGCGCCATGGGTGCCCCGTTCGCCTGTACTGGTTGGTTCTCGATGACGCATCCTGTCGGCACATCATATAGGAAGCCACCGCAGCCGAGCCCGGCCGGTACGGATCGACCCATGGGTGAGGGGCCGACGGCGGATCAGTGGATGTGCAGCGCCCGCATCTTGTTGTACAGCGTGGAACGGCTGACTCCGAGGGCACGTGCCGCTCGGAGCTTGTTTCCGCCCGCGGCCTTGATCGCGGCCAGGATGATCTCGCGCTCTGCCTGACGGAACGGCGAGGTCGGTGGTGGGGTGCGGCAATGCGAGGACGGCAGATCCGAAGGGATGATGTCGCCGGCCGAACGGACGTCGGCGAGGCTCCGGACGACGCCGCGCAGTTCGGTGAGATTTCCGGGCCACGGTTGTTCGGCCAGGATGCGTGCGGTGTCGGAGGTGAGCCGGATCCGGCCGGGCCCCGCGATGTCGGCGAGCATGCGCTGCGCGAGCGGGGCGATGTCATGCCGGCGCTGCCGGAGCGGCACCAGGTCCCGCCGGGCGGCGTACACCGACACGAGGGGCGCATGCGTCGTTTCCAGGTGCTCGCCGGGCAAGGTGGTGAGCACGACGTCGCGCCGCGTGCCGCGCAGGAAACGGGCCAACAGCGTCACCAGATGTTCGGACAGGTGGTCAAGGTTCTCCACGACGACCGCCGGGCCGTCCGAATCCAGCAGCGTTTTCGCCTCCCCCACCCAAGCCTGCTCGCCCAGTCGGTCGACATCCGCCGCGTCGAGCATCGTCGCGTCGGGGCCCGCGGCCCGTCGGGCCTCCGTGGTACGCCCGGTGCCGGATTCGCCGACGATCAGCAGGGGCCGGGCCGCCCCGGGTGCGCGGCCGGCGCGGCGGCGAGGGGCGTCCTGCTCGGGGACGATGTGGATCCGTACCCCGTCGCCTTCCTTGAGCCGGGCGCAGTCCAGCCGGACCGTCCGGCCGGAGACCAGGGTCAGCCACAAGGTCGCCTCGTCCACCGATCGCAGGGTCTCCGACCAGGCGCGGATGATCGTCTGATCCGTCGGGTGGAGCAGGTCCAGGGCGGACGGGGTGGAGAGCACGAGTCCCTGTCCGATCACCACGACCGCGTGGCCCCGACGGCGCGCGGCCGTCTGGAAGGCCGCGAAGAGTCCTTGTTGCGCGTGGTCGGCGTCGATCCGGAGCCGGTCTTCGATGTCTCGGACCACGCGTCGCGCCAGGGGCCGGAGCAGGGGATGCTCGTCCCGGGTGCGGCAACTGATGCTGAAGACACCTTCGAGCCGCCGCGTCACCGGATGCACGACGGGGTGCCCGTAACAGACGAACGGACTGAACGCGGACACCGAGTGCTCGTGCCCCCGCACGAGCACTCCGCGCCCGGTCACGACGGGAGTGCCCAGGGCGTTGATCCCCAGGTTCTCCTCGTCGGCCCGCGTCCCCACCGTGATCCCCAGATCCGTCATCTCCCGGCGAACGGCCCGGTCCACGAAACGGATGTCGACGACGGATGCCGACGTGTCGCCGAGCAAAAGAAGCGCGGGGGCGCCGTCCAACTCGCGTCCCACCTGTTCGAGGACGGGACGCGCGGCACGGACGAGCGGGCCGGCGGGCCCCGTCGGCCCCTCGTCGGTCCCGTCGCCCGGCTGCGAGCGGGCCCCTGGCAACTCGATTTCCGGTCGCATCCGCCTACCACCGCTCCGTGTGTCAGTCCGGTCAGTCGACATGAACGTATGAACGAGCGCAAAATAAAATATATGCTCAGCTGGGGATGGAGGGCGAGCCGGCGCGGGTCCGCCGTACCGCGCCCCCGAATGATCGACTCGCGAACGTGGCCCGCCACCTCCATCGGCAGAGGGGCCGCCGTCCGCGCTGTCGAACCCGCTCCGCGTCGTCGGGTTGCCGTGGGTTGCGCCGTCTTTTCCTGGGATCGCCGAGTGCTCCTGAACTGCGGCAGCGCTTGCTTATGCATAATATATTCCGTATCTTCGCGTCACCAGGTGCACACAGCGAAAGGACCTCCCATGGCCGGCCTCTACTTCGAGGAGTTCGAACCCGGTGCCGTCATCGAGCACGTCAACCGCCGAACGGTCACCGAGACGGACAACGTCCTCTTCAGCACCCTGACGCTGAACCTGGCTCCGTTGCACTTGGACGCGGAGTACAGCAAGCAGAGCATCCACGGCCAACGCCTCGTGAACAGCCTCTTCATCCTGGGACTCGTCTCGGGCATTTCCGTCCCGGAGACCACCCAGGGCACCACGCTGGGCAACCTCGGCTTCCAGGAGATCAAGTTCCCCAAGCCCGTCTTCCACGGCGACACGATCCACGTGCGTACCGAGATCGTCGACAAGCGTGAGTCCAAGAGCCGCACGGACTCCGGCATCGTCACCTTCCGCCACTTCGGCGTCAACCAGCGCGACGAGATCGTCTGCGACGCGACCCGCGTCGGCCTGATGCTCAAGCGGCCCGCGGCCGAGGCGACGACCGCCTCCTGAGGACGCGGCTCACCGAGAGGAGTCGGTATGCGCACCACGAGTCTGTTCGGTTCGTCGAAGAATCCGGTGTGGGTGCCCGGCGCGGCCGAACGCGAGCGCAGTCGCCTGCTGCGGGCCATGCGGCGCTGGGGTTACGAGACACAGGCGGACCTGCATCGGGCATCCGTCGAGGACCCCGAGTGGTTTTGGCGGGCCGCCGTCGAAGACCTCGACATCACCTTCACGAAGCCGTTCGAGCGGGTGCTGGACGACAGCGATGGCAAACCGTTCCCGCGCTGGTTCACCGGAGGCGTCCTCAACGCCGCACAGGTGTGTGCCCACCGGCACGCGGTCGGGGTGCTCGCCGAGAAGACCGCCGTGGTCTACGAGGGCGACGACGGCCGGCGGCGCACCCTGACCTACGCGCAACTGGACGCCGACGTACGACGTTTCGCGGCCAACCTCACCGGCCTCGGCGTCACGCGCGGCGACCGGGTCGTGCTCTTCCTGCCGGTCGTCCCCGAGGCCACGGTGGCCTTCCTGGCCTGCGCGATGATCGGAGCCGTCTCGGTTCCGGCCTTCACCGGCTTCGGCGCCGAGGCACTCGCCACCCGGCTTCGCGGCTCGGAGGCGGTCGTTCTGGTCACCGCCGACGGGACCACCCGGCGCGGCAAACGGGTCCCGCTGAAGCGGACCGCCGACGAGGCGCTGGAATCCGCGCCCTCCGTCCGCCACACCGTGGTGGTTCGCCACCTCGCCGACGACGTCCCCATGCGGGAGGGCCGCGACCGCTACTGGGACGAACTCGAACCCGACCCGGCCCCGGTCGACACGGTCGCCACCGACCCCAACGACCCGCTGGTCATCGTCTACACCTCGGGCACCACCGGCGCTCCCAAGGGCATCGTGCACTCGCACGCGGGCCTGGCCGTCAAGGCCGCCTCGGACTTCGGTTACGGGTTCGACGTGCACAGCGACGACGTCATCGCCTGGATCAGCGACATGGGCTGGCTGGTCGGCCCACTCCTGATCATGGGCGGACTGCAACTGGGCGCCACCGTCGTCTTCACCGAAGGCGTGCCCAACCACCCCACGCCCAACCGGCTTTGGCAGATCGTCGAGCGCAACGGCGTCACCGTGCAGGGTGTCGCGCCCACCGCCATCCGCGCCGTCATGGCCGCCGGCGACGCCACGTTCGGCGACCTCGGCAGCCTCCGTTCGTTCGTCTCCACCGGCGAGGCATGGGACGAGCCGACCTGGCGGTGGTTGTTCGAGACCGTCGGCGAGAGCCGGCGCCCGATCGTCAACTACAGCGGCGGCACCGAGGTCGGCGGCGGACTGCTCAACAGCTACCCGTTCCAGCCCATGGACCCGGCGTCGTTCAACGGTCCGCTGCCCGGCATCGACGTCGCCGTCCTCGACCAGGACGGCAGGCCCGTCGTGGGCGAGATCGGCGAACTCGCGGTACTCAACACCTTCCCGGGCATGACCCACGCCTTCTGGCGGGACCGCGAGCGCTACCTGGCGACGTACTGGAACCGCTGGGACGGCGTCTGGGTCCACGGCGACCTCGCCGCCGTGGACGACGACGGCACCTGGCGTATCCACGGCCGATCCGACGACGTCATCAAGGTGTCCGGCCGCCGGGTGGGCCCGGCCGAGATCGAAACGTCCCTCCTCAAGGACCGCCGGATCGTCGAGGCCGCCGTCATCGGAGTCCCCGACCCACAGCGCGGTCAGCGGGTGGTGGCCTTCGTCGTGCCCAAGGACCCCGACCTCGACCACGTGGCCCTCGCCGCCACGGCGGTCCACAACGTCGGCCGCTCCTTCGCCCCGACGCTGCATGTCGTGGCGACGTTGCCGAAGACCAAGAACGGCAAGATCATGCGCCGCGCCATCCGCGCCCGATACCTGGGGGGTTCGCCGGGCGACATGTCCTCGCTCGATCCCCTGACCCCCCTGGAAGACATCCCTGTTCACGAAGGAGAGAAGTGATGGCCGTGACCGAGCCCGGCGACCTGGAGCTGATCCGCAAATCGGTGCGTGAGCTGGCCCGCCGCTTCGACCTGGGGTACTGGCGCGAGAAGGACAAGAAGCACGAGTACCCCTGGGAGTTCGTCCGGGCGTTCGCCGACGGCGGCTGGCTCGGTGCGATGATCCCGGAGGAGTACGGCGGCCTGGGGCTCGGCCTCGCCGAGTCGGCCCTGATGATGACGGAGATCGCCGAGTCCGGGGCCGGTATGAGCGGTGGTTCGGCCATCCACTTCTATGTCTTCCCGCCGGCCCCGATCCTGCGCTACGGCTCCGAGGAGATGAAGCGCCGGTACCTGCCCAAGCTCGCCACCGGCGAGATGCTCATGGCGTTCGGCATCACCGAGCCCACGGCCGGCGTGGACACCTCCCGGATCCGGACGAAGGCCGACAGGATCGACGGCGGCTGGGTGGTCAACGGCCAGAAGGTCTGGATCACCAACGCGCAGAACGCGCACAAGATCCTGCTCCTCGCCCGCACCTCGCCGCGCGACGACAGCAAGCCGCTCGACGGCATGACCCTCTTCTTCACCGACCTCGACCGCTCACGGATCACCGTGCGCGAGATCGACAAGCTCGGCCGCGCCGCGATCGACTCCAACGAACTGTTCATCGACAACCTCGAGGTCGCGGACGACGAGGTGGTCGGCGAGGTCGGCCAGGGCTTCCGCTACCTCATCGACGGCCTCAACCCCGAGCGCATCGTGGTCGGCATGGAGGGCGTCGGGCTGGGCCGCGCCGCGCTCGGCCTGGCGAGTACGTACGCCAACGAGCGGGTCGTGTTCGACCGCCCTATCGGCAAGAACCAGGCCGTCGCCCACCCGCTGGCCGACTCGTGGATACGCCTGGAGGCGGCCGAACTCGTCTGCATGAACGCCGCCCGGCTCTTCGACGCCCGAGAGGGTTGCGGAAAGGAGGCCGCCGCCGCGAAGTTCCTCGGCGCCGAGGCCGGCTTCCAGGCGTGCGATCGGGCGATGCAGACCCACGGGGGCTTCGCGTACGCGAGGGAGTACCACATCGAGCGGCTGTGGCGGGAAGCACGCCTGCTGCCGATCGCGCCGTTCTCCCAGGAGATGGTGCTCAACTACATCTCCGCCAAGGCGCTCAACCTCCCCAGGTCCTACTGACCGGGTCTCGCCGGGGGAGTGACCTTCGGCGGTCCGATCGGGAGAGGTGAACGTTCGGCGCGGAACACCGGAGCACGTACTCCGCGGTCCGCGCCGGACGCGCGGGGATTTCCGAGACGCGCAGGCGATCGACAAGAACGTGAGGAATACATGCGTGAGGTGGTGGTCCGCACGGCGGCCGACGGTTTCGGCGCGGACAAGCGGGACGAGGCGGTTGCCGGTGGTGCCGCATGAGCGGCCCCCTGGCGGGTGTTCGGGTGGTCGCCCTCGCCGGCATGGGACCGGTGCCGTTCGCGTGCATGCTTCTCGCGGACATGGGCGCCCACGTCGTCCGGGTGATCCGGCCGGCCAACCGGTCCGCCCGCGCCCTGAGTCAGACCGACGGTCTGCGGGAGGAACACGACCTGGCCAACCGGGGCGTGCACACCGTCGTCCTGGATCTGAAGACCCCCGACGGCGTGGAGTCGGTGCTGCGCCTCGTCGAGGCCGCCGAGGTCTTCGTCGAGGGCTACCGACCGGGCGTGGCCGAACGTTGCGGCCTCGCCCCGGAGATCGTCCTCCGGCGCAACCCCGCCGTCGTGTACGCCCGACTCACCGGATACGGGCAGAGCGGACCGCTGTCGAGGACGGCCGGACACGACATCAACTACGTGGCGCAGTCCGGGGCCCTGCACGCCATGGCCCGGTTCGGTGAAGCCCCCCGCCCGCCGATCAACCTGCTCGGCGACTACGCGGGCGGCGGAACCCTGGCCGCCTTCGGCATCGTCTGCGCCGTCCTGGAGGCGCGGACGTCGGGCCGCGGGCAGGTTCTGGACGCCGCGATGATCGACGGCGTGGCGCTGCTGACCGCGAAGCTCCAGGGGCTTCGGGCCGCCGGGCTCTACGACGACGTGCCGGGGACGAACCACCTCGATTCCGGGGCACCGTTCTACGACACCTACCGGTGCAAGGACGGCGGCTACCTCGCGGTGGGGGCGCTGGAGCCGGACTTCTACCGGGAGTTCATCTCGCGCCTGGGCGTGGACGTCGGCGACTGGCCGGACCAGGACGACCGAAGCGGCTGGCCGCGGCTGCGCGAACTCATCGCCGCGTCGATCGCGGCCAGAACCCGGGCGGAATGGGCCGGGGTCTACGCCGGCACCGACGCCTGTGTCACGCCCGTGCTCACGTTCGACGAGGCGGCCGAGGATCCCCACAACGCCCACCGCCGGATCTATCGCACCGTCGCGGGTGTCCTGCACCCGTCGCCCGCGCCACGCCTGAGCCGAACGCCCGGGCGCACCCCCGCGACGCCGAACTCGCAGCCCGAGGACGTGCGTCGGCTGATCGAGTCCTGGCACGCCGAGGCCGTCTCGGCGGTCGATTCCGCGGCCGGCCGCCAGGCCCCGGCAGTCGCTCCGGCCTCCTGAGCCGGACTCCCGGGGCCCCGGGCATCCGCGACCGCGGGCGGACGCCCGTCGCGGAACCGACAGCGCTTACGTCACAGCCGAAAGGACGGCCATGCCCCGCGAAGAACGACCGCCCCCGAACGGGCTGTTGTCCGGCCTGCGGATCGTGGAGCTCTCGAGCTACGTGGCCACTCCGCTGTGTGGGCTGACCCTCGCCCAACTGGGCGCCGACGTGCTCAGGGTCGAGCCCCTCGGCGGCGCGGCAGACCGCACCAGGTGGCCGTTGGCGGACTCCGGCACCAGTCTCTACTGGTCGGGCCTGAACAAGGGCAAACGCGCCGTCGCCGTCGACATGGCGTCCGCGCCTGAACGCGAGCGGGTGGCGGACCTGATCGTCCGGGGCGGCCCGTGCGTCGTGGTGAGCAACAGCGACCGCTACCCGGAATTCGGTTACCCGCAGCTCAATGCCCGCCGCCCGGACCTGATCCACGTGCTGCTCCAAGGGCGTGCCGACGGGGGCGCCGGGGTGGACTACACGGTTCAGGCCGCCACCGGATTTCCGCTGATCACCGGCCCGGCGGACCGCGCCGAGCCGGTCAACCACGTGCTTCCCGCCTGGGACATCGCGGCCGGCCTGTACCTGGCGGTCGCACTGCTCGCCGCCGAGCGCGACCGGCTGTTGACCGGGCGGGGCCGCACGATCCGCGTCGCGCTCGACGAGGTCGCGCTCGCCACCGCCGGGAACCTCGGCTATCTCACCGAGGCGCAGGTCACCACGCACGATCGCGGGAAGTCGGGCAACGACGTCTTCGGTACGTACGGCCGCGACTTCGAGACGGCGGACGGGGAGCGGGTGATGGTGGTGGTCCTGACGGAGCGTCACTGGACCAAGCTGCTGGCCGCGACCGGACTGACGGCCGTGTTCGACGGTCTGGCGCACGCCCTCGGCGTCGACTTCTCCGGCGAGTCGCAGCGCTACGAACACCGCGAGCTGATCTCGACGTTGCTGGCGCGTTGGTTCGGCGGCACGCCCTTCGCCGAGGTGGCGCGGCTGTTGGACGAGCACCGCATCCTGTGGGAACGCTACCGAAGCTTCGCGGAACTCGGCCGCGACGACGGTGCCGAACTGCGCAAGAGCGACCTGTTCGCCGTCGTCGACCAGCCCGGCGTGGGCCCACACCTCGCCCCCAAGACCCCGATCGTCGTGGACGGTGCGCGGCTGCCACCGCTGCCGGCCCCGACGATCGGTCAGCACAACACGGAGCTGCCGCCGTCGACGCGCGACGGCGAGGGCTCCTCCGGCGAGTGATCCGTCGGCACGGCGTCGGCCCACCCCTCGGGGCGGGCCGACGCTTCGGCGTGTGCGGGACGAGGGAATCGCACCCGAGCGTGCGCCGCCTCGCGACGGCACCGGTGGCATGTCACCGGTCGGGGCCGGGCTCAGCCGTCGGCGGCGAGAATCCGGCGGGCCCGTTCCAACACGGGCTTGTCGACCATGTGCCCGTCGACCACGGTGACCGAGTCGCCCGCGGCGAGCACGCCCCGCGCCCACTCCCGCTCGCTCGCGGTCGGCGCGAACCGCTCCGCCACGGCGGCGACCTGCGCGGGGTGGACGCACAGTTTCCCGGTGAAGCCGAGCCGGCGCGCGTGGTCGATGTCCGCGGCGAGGACGTCGGGATCGCGCACGCTGGTGGTGACCCCGTCCACCGGAGCGCACAGACCCGTCGCGGCAGACGCCGAGACCAGCCGGGAGCGCGCGTAGGCGAGCGCCGCGTGGTCGTCGTGGGCGACGCCGAGTTGCCCGGCGAGGTCGACATTGCCCAGGGCCACCCGGATCACGCCGGCGGTGGCGCACACCGCCATCGCCCGCTCGATGCCCGCCGCCGTCTCCACCAGTGGGATCAGCGCGGATCTTCCGGCCGCACGGTGGGCAACAGCCCCGAGCACGGTGGGGTCCTCGGACTTGGGCACCATCACGGGCATGCCGAAGCCGATCGCCATCGCCAGATCGTCGTCGCTCCAGGGCGTGCCGGGCGCGTTGATCCGAACCATGCCGCTATTGCCCGCGCCGAGCCACGCGGCGACGTGATCGCGCGCGCGGTCCTTGTCCGGCACCGCGACGGCGTCCTCCAGGTCCAGGATGACCACGTCCGCGCCGGTGGCGACCGCCTTGTCGAAGCGGTCCGGCCGGTCGCCGGGCACGAACAGCAGACTCCGGGCCGCTTCGACGCGGCTCACGAGCAGGCTCATCCGAAGGTCACCTCCGCCGTCGCGTGGCGCTCCTCGCGGTGCGTCGCGATACGCAGCGCGGCCCCGTACTCCGCCGGTGCCCCCGACGCCAGCAGGCGCTCGCCCGCGAACACCGGGCGTCGCAGCCGGTAGGACAACGACCGGACGGCACGGGTGGGGGAGTTGCGACGCACCAGCTCCAGCATCGCGAGCACCAGGAGCGGGCCGTGCACGACGAGCCCGGGATAGCCCTCTCGGTCGGTGACGTACGGCATGTCGTAATGGATGCGGTGCGCGTTCGCGGTGAGCGCGCTGAACCGAAAGAGCATCGTGGGGTCCACGTCGAGCGGGAACCGCCACTCCTGTTCGGACCGCGGCGCGGCGGCGGTGTCCAGCTCCGCCGGGTGCCGTGCGGCGCCGCGCCCCGACCGGTAGACGATGTCCTGTTCCTCGACCACGCACGTCGCGCCCCGCTGGCGGAACTCGCTGCGTACCGAGACGAAGAGCAGTTCCCCGGTCGAGCCGTGCTTGGTCGTCACCGAGTCCAGAGCGGTGAGGCGTCGGACCGGTTCGCCGACGACCAGGGGTCGGGTGAACAGGCAGCGACCGCCGGCGAACATGCGTTGGCGGTCGGGGATGGGCGGCAGGAATTGGCCGTTCAGGGGATGGCCGTCGGCGCCGAGGTCCCGCTGCGCCGGCCAGCGGAGGAAGTACAGCCAGTGCCAGAGCGGCGGCAGCGGATCGCCGACCCCCGCGACGGGGCCCGACAGATCCAGGACCGCCGAGAGCGCGGCGACCGGGCCGGGGGACAACACGTCGTCGTCGGTGATCGCCTCGGGGCTCCAGGACCGCACATAGGGGTCCAGTCCGCTCGGGGTGATCTGCATGGCCTCTCCTTCACAGCCGACACGAGAGCCCACATCGAAGCGCGGTGACGCGCGGGGCCGGTAACAAGTATCATATAAAATATGCAAGAGCAGGGTGGGTCGGGCGTCCGAGCACGTCGGCCTTCGGCGCGAAGGCCGAACGACCCCGTCTCATTCGTCCTTCGGGACGCCGTCCGGCAACTCCGCGGAGAGCCAACGCCCTTCGCGTACGGCGGAGCGCACGCCCCGGGCCAGCTCCGCGGCCACCACTCGTGCCGCGGGGGTGACTCGGCCGGTCCTGCCGGTGGCGAGCACGATCGAGCGCCATACCTCGGGGTCGCGCAGCGGTGCGGCGCTCAGGGAGCTGTCCGCGACGTCCTCCGCGATACCGACGCCGGGCAGGATCGTCCATCCGTGCCCGGCGCGCACCAGTCGTTTCTGGAGGGGCATGGAGTTCGTCTGCACGACGATGTTCATCTTCACCCGGGCCCGAGCCGCGGCCCGGTCGATCACCGTGCGCAATCCGTGTCCGGCGGTCGGCGCGATCAGCGGATGGGCCAACGCCTCCTGGAACGGGACGGGGTGATCGGCCCGCAGGCCGGCGGAGGCCGGCGCGACCGCCCACAACTTCTCGCGCACCAGGGGTTCGGCGTCGAGCGACGGCGTACCGGCCAGGTTGTACAGGAGCGTCAGGTCCAGGTCGCCGTCGTCGAGCCACTGCTGGAGATGGCCCGAGTACGCGGTGAGCAGGCGCAGATCGATCCCGGGGTGATCGCGCAGAACGGCGGACGCCAACGGCTCGGCGAGCAGAGCGCCGGCGCTGTCGAGCAGACCCACCGTCACGATGCCGGTCACCACGCCCGGCGTCGGCCGGATCTCCGCGCGGGCCCGCTCCAACTCGTTCAGGGCGCGCCGAGCCCGCTCGACCATCGTCGTACCGGCGGAGGTGGGCTGCATTCCGTGCCGGGTCCGCTCGAACAGGGAGACGCCCAACTCCTCCTCCAGCGAGCGAATCTGCCGGGTGACGGCGGGCTGGACCAGGTGCAGCAGTTCCGCCGCGCGCGTCACGCTGCCCGTCTCGGCGACCGTGACGAGGGCTCTCAGCTGTTTGACATCCATCGTTCCTCCGTTCCATTCACGGTGCGCATGGATCCATCACGAATCGGCATTTCACCCGCATCACCATGAGCATCCATGATGGCACTGCCGCGGCCTCGAAGACCCCGAGACCCGAAGACCCGAAACCCGAGGAGTACACCGTGAGCACCCTGGACGCCCTCTCCGAGGACGAGCAGTTCGTCGTCAAGACGGTGCGCGAGTTCGTCGACAAGGACGTGAAGCCCGTCGTCCGGGAACTGGAGCACTCCAACACCTACCCCGAGGCCCTGATCGAGCAGATGAAGAAGCTCGGGATCTACGGGCTCGCCGTCCCCGAGGAATACGGCGGCAACGCCGTCTCCATGCCCTGTTACGTGCTGGTCACCGAGGAGTTGTCCCGGGGCTGGATGAGCCTGGCCGGCGCCATGGGCAGTCATACGGTGGTGGCCAAGTTGCTGCTGCACTTCGGTACCGAGGAGCAAAAGCGTCGTTACCTGCCGAGGATGGCCACCGGCGAGGTCCGGGGGACCATGGCGCTGACCGAGGCCGGCGGCGGCTCCGATCTGCAGGCCATGCGCACCGTCGCCCGCCGGGACGAGGACGGCTACCTGATCAACGGGTCGAAGACCTGGATCACCAACTCCCGGCGCGCCCAGCTGATCGCGCTCATGTGCAAGACCGACCCGGACGCGAGCCCCGCCCACCGGGGCATCTCGATCCTGCTCGTGGAGCACGGCCCCGGGCTCACCGTCTCCCGCGACCTGCCCAAGCTGGGCTACAAGGGCGTGGAGAGCTGCGAGTTGGCCTTCGACGACTACCGCGCCCCGGCCGACGCCGTCCTGGGCGGGGTGGAGGGCCAGGGCTTCGCGCAGATGATGAAGGGCCTGGAGACCGGCCGACTCCAGGTCGCGGCGCGCGCGCTCGGCGTCGGCCGCGCCGCCCTGGAGGACTCCCTCGCCTACGCCCGGGAGCGCGAGTCCTTCGGCAAGCCCATCTGGCAGCACCAGGCGATCGGCCACTACCTCGCCGACATGGCCACGCAGCTCACGGCGGCCCGCCAGCTCACCCTGTACGCCGCGCGCGAGGCCGAGGCCGGCCGTCGGGTGGACATGGAAGCCGGCATGGCCAAGCTGTTCGCCTCCGAGGCCGGCATGCAGATCGCGCTCAACGCGATTCGTATTCACGGCGGTTACGGCTACTCGACCGAGTTCGACGTCGAGCGCTACTTCCGGGACGCGCCGCTGATGATCGTCGGCGAGGGCACCAACGAGATCCAGAAGAACGTGATCGCGAGCCAACTCGTCAAGCGCGGCGGACTCGACGGCTGACGGTAGGGGCAGAGCAAGGCTCCAGCACGGCCGTGGTGGAGCGGACATGTCGAGCGGACGGCCCGGACGGGGCCGTCAGGGAAGAAATCAGGAGCGGCCCACAATGGCGAACATCGTTGTCTGTGTGAAGTATGTGCCCGACGCCACCGGTGATCGGCACTTCGCCGACGACCTGACCGTCGATCGTGACGACGTCGACGGCCTGTTGTCGGAGCTGGACGAGTACGCGGTCGAGCAGGCACTGCGGATCGCGGAGGACTGGGACGACGCCGAGGTCACCGTGCTCACGGTCGGCCCCGAGGACGCCGCGGACGCGTTGCGCAAGGCACTGGCGATGGGCGCCGAGCAGGCGATCCACGTCTTGGACGACGACCTGCACGGCTCCGACGTCATGGGTACCTCGCTGGTGCTGTCGAAGGCGATCGAGAAGGCGGAATACGACCTGGTCGTCTGCGGAATGGCGTCCACGGACGGCGCCATGGGTGTGCTTCCGGCGATCCTCGCCGAGCGCTTGGCCCTCCCGCAGCTCACCCTGCTCTCCGAGGTCGCGGTGCACGACGGACGGGTGACCGGCCGGCGCGACACCGACTCCGCCACCGAGTACCTGGAGGCCGCCCTGCCCGCGCTGGTCTCGGTGACGGACCGGTCGGGCGAGGCACGCTACCCGTCGTTCAAGGGCATCATGGCCGCCAAGAAGAAGCCGGTGCGGACATGGGAACTCGCCGACCTCGACATCGAGGCGGGCGAAGTGGGCCTGGACGGCGCGTGGACCACGGTCGACTCGGCGGCGGAGCGTCCCGTTCGCACGGTCGGCACGATCGTCGCGGACGAGGGCGAGGGTGGGAAGCAGCTCGCCGCCTTTCTCGCGGAGCGGAAGTTTGTCTAGGGCAGCCTCGCGCAGCGGAAGTTTGTCCAAGGCGTAGCCCTCGAGATCGAAGTCTGTTCACTTTGCTAGGAGTTGCATTCCCATGGCCGAGATTCTCGTCTACGTGGACCACGTCGACGGAACCGTGCACAAGCCCACCCTGGAACTGCTGACGTTGGCCCGCCGGCTCGGCGAGCCGGTCGCCGTCGCGCTGGGCAACGGCGCCGAGGGCACCGCCGCGGTCCTGGCCGAGCACGGCGCGGTGAAGGTGCTGGTCGCCGACGTGCCGGAGTTCGCCGAGTACCTCGTCGTCCCGAAGGTCGACGCGCTGCGGAGCGCGTACGAGGACGTCCGCCCGACCGCGGTGCTCGTCCCGTCGTCCGCCGAGGGCAACGAGATCGCGGCCCGGCTCGCGGTCCGGATCGGTTCGGGCGTCATCACCGACGCGTCGGACTTGGAGCACGGCCCGGATGGTCCGGTCGCGACACAGTCGGCGTTCGCCGCCTCGTACACCACCAGGTCCCGTGTCTCCAAGGGAACCCCGGTCGTCACGATCAAGCCGAACTCGGCGCCCGTGGAACCCGCGCCGGCCGCCGGTACCGTCGAGACGCTCGCCGTCACCCTGTCCGCGCAGGCCACCGGTACCAGGGTCACCGCCCGCGCCGCGCGCGAGTCGACCGGCCGCCCGGAGCTGACCGAAGCCGCGATCGTCGTCTCCGGTGGCCGCGGCGTCAACGGCGCCGACAACTTCTCGATCATCGAGGCGCTGGCCGACTCGCTCGGCGCTGCCGTCGGTGCCTCACGCGCCGCCGTCGACGCCGGCTGGTACCCGCACTCCCATCAGGTCGGGCAGACCGGCAAGTCGGTATCGCCGCAGTTGTACATCGCCTCCGGCATCTCCGGCGCGATCCAGCACCGCGCCGGCATGCAGACCTCGAAGACCATCGTGGCGATCAACAAGGACCCCGACGCCCCGATCTTCGAGCTCGTCGACTACGGCGTGGTCGGCGACCTCTTCGACGTCGTTCCGCAGTTGACCGAAGAGGTCAGGGCTCTCCGGGGCTGACCCACGATCCCGCGCCCGGTCCGCCGGGTCCATCGCCCGGCGGGCCGGCGCGGACGAACGAGAAGGTGTTCCGCTGATGCAACTCGTCGCGATCGGCGTGTCGCTGATCCTGACCTCGGTCGGCGTCCTGCTGCTCGCCCGCGCGGTCGTCCGGTTCGTCCGGTTCTTCCGGCTCGGCCAGTCCGTTCCCCGGGGCAGCCGGACCGACGACCCGTACCGGCGCAGCGTCACGTTGGTTCGGGAGTTCCTCGGTCACACGCGGATGAACCGCTGGGGCGTCGTCGGCTTCGCGCACTGGTTCGTCGCGATCGGCTTTTTGACCCTGCCGCCCACCCTGGCGCAGGCGTACGGTCAGCTCTTCGACGCCGAGTTCACGCTGCCGGTGATCGGCGGTTTCCCGCCGTTCGAGATGTACATCGAGTTCATCGGCGTCATGACGATCCTGGGCATCACGGTGTTGATGGCCATCCGGCTGCGGAGCCTGCCGTCCCGGGCCGGGCGCAAGTCGCGTTTCGCGGGTTCGACCGCCTGGCAGGCGTACTTCGTCGAATACGTGATCATCACCGTCGGGCTGGCGATCCACGTGCTGCGCGGCCTGGAGGGCGCGATCCACCACGTGGACCACTACCAGGCCGGATACTTCGCCTCCTATCCACTGGTACTCGCCTTCGAGAACCTCTCCTCCGCCACCCTGGAGAACCTGATCCTCCTGGTCGCGATGGTGAAGATCGGCGTGACCTGCGTCTGGTTGATCGTGGTCTCGCTGAATACCACCATGGGTGTGGCGTGGCACCGGTTCCTGGCCTTCCCGAACATCTGGTTCAAGCGCGAGGCGTCCGGTGCGAGCGCCCTGGGCGCACTGCCGCCGATGACGTCCGCGGGCAAGGAGATCGACTTCGAGGACCCGGGCGACGACGTCGTCTTCGGTGTCTCCCAGGTCGAGCAGTTCTCCTGGAAGGGCATCCTCGACTTCTCCACGTGCACCGAGTGCGGTCGCTGCCAGTCGCAGTGCCCCGCGTGGAACACGGGCAAGCCGCTGTCCCCCAAACTTTTGATCATGTCGCTGCGCGACCACGCGTACGCCAAGGCCCCCTACCTGTCGGCCGGCGGTGGCAAGGACGCCGAGGGCAACGAGAAGGCGACCCCGGAACAGCTCGCCAAGGTCCCGGTGGCGGCTCTCGCGGAGGCCGAACGCCCGCTGATCGGCACCGCGAACGCCGGCCCGAACGGGCTGGGCGGCGTCATCGACCCCGACGTGTTGTGGTCGTGCACCACGTGCGGTGCCTGTGTCGAGCAGTGCCCGGTCGACATCGAGCACATCGACCACATCGTCGACATGCGCCGCTACCAGGTGATGATCGAGTCCGCGTTCCCCTCCGAGGCGGGCACGATGCTCAAGAACCTGGAGCGCAAGGGCAACCCCTGGGGCCTGGCGAGGAAACAGCGGATCGAATGGACCAAGGAGGTCGACTTCGTGGTCCCGATCGTCGGCCGGGACGTCGAGGACCTCACCGAGGTCGACTACCTGTACTGGGTCGGCTGCGCCGGCGCCTTGGAGGACCGGGCCAAGAAGACCACCAGGGCCTTCGCCGAGCTGATGCACATCGCCGGGGTCAGGTTCGCGATCATGGGCGGCGAGGAGAAGTGCACCGGCGACTCGGCCCGCCGCCTGGGCAACGAGCCGCTGTTCCAACGACTCGCCCAGGAGAACGTCGCCATGCTGAACGCCGCGTTCGGCGAGGACGAATCGACGCGGAAGCCGAGGTCGGTCAAGCGGATCGTCGCCACCTGCCCGCACTGCCACAACTCGATCGCGAACGAATACCCGCAGGTGGGCGGCGAGTTCGAGGTCGTCCATCACACCCAATTGCTGCAACACCTCATCGACGAGGGCGCGTTGATCCCGGTGGCCCCGGTCGACGGTCTGATCACCTACCACGACCCCTGTTACCTGGGCCGGCACAACAGGATCTACACGCCGCCACGCGAGATCATGTCCGCCGTCCCCGGCCTGCGCCGACAGGAGATGCACCGGCACAAGGAGCGCGGCTTCTGCTGCGGCGCCGGCGGTGCGCGGATGTGGATGGAGGAACGGATCGGCAAGCGCATCAACAACGAGCGGGTCGACGAGGCCCTGTCCCTGGACCCGGACATCGTTTCCACCGCGTGCCCGTTCTGCCTCGTGATGTTGACCGACTCGGTCAACGGCAGGAAGAACGAGGGTCTGGCGAAGGAATCCGTCCAGGTCGTGGACGTGGCGCAACTGCTCCTCGACTCGGTGAAGAAGCCGGTCGTGCCCGAGCCGGTGCCGTAACGGGCCCAATGTCCGGTTGCCCGGTTGCCCGGTTGCCCGGTTGCCCGGTCGCGCCGAAGGTCCCCCACCCTTGCCGGATGGGGGACCTTCGGCGCAACGGGCAACCGGGCAGCGCGGAGCCCGATCGCCTCCGACTCAGGAATCCGCGAAGGAATCCGCGAAGAGCACGCCTGCGGCGAGCAACTCATCGATGCGCGCCGCGTCGTACACCTCGCCGGCGATTTCGCGCGTGTGCTGGCCGACGCGCGGGGCGGCGCCACCCCGATCGGGCCGGGCGCCGCCGAACCGCCACGGCGGACGCAGGAGCGAGACGCCGTTGTCCTCCGGCTCGAAGAGTTCGAGCCACCGGGTCTGCGGATGGTTCATGACGCCGGACATGGTGAGGACGGGCGCGAAGGGGACGTCCGCGTCGCCGAGCCGCTGCTCCCACTCGGCGGACGGCCGGGTGCGGAATTCCGCCTGCACGATCTCGACCAGTTCGAAGTAGTTGCGCTCGCGCTCGGGGTACGTCGCGAACCTGGGGTCCCGGCCGAGATCGGGTCGGCCCATCGCCGCCAGCAGGCAGTGCCAGAACTTCTGCGAGGAGGACAGGTGGATCGCGATGTCCGCGCCGGAGGCGGTCTTGAGGCAGAAGTTCTGCGCCTGGGGGTGCCGGCTCTCCCGGCTGGGGTCCTCGTACCCGTCGTCGAAGTACTGGCTGACGGCGTCGGCGGTGAGGGTGGTCACCGCCTCCATGACCGAGGTCTCCATGTGCTGTCCGGCGCCGGTGACGGCGCGGCCGACCAGGGCGGCCAGGACCCCGGCGGCGGTGGAGACGCCGGTGATCAGGTCGGCGAGGATCGTACCGGAGAGCTGGGGGGAGTCGGCGTCGCTGAGCAGGGAGTACAGACCCGCGGACGACTGTCCGATGGTGTCGTAGGCGGGACGTTGCGCGAGCGGGCCGCCGTTGCCGAATCCGGTGACGGACGCGTACACGAGGTCGGGGCGCAGCGCGGTACATTCCTCGGGTCCCAGGCCGAGGGCGGCCAGCTTTCCGGCGCGCAGGTTCTCCAGGACCACGTCGAAGCGGGGGACGAGCGCCTTCACCAGCTCGATGCCCTCGGGGGTCTTGAGGTCGACCGCGAGGCTGTGCTTGCCCGCGTTGTATTGGATGAAGTACGGGCTGCGGTCGTTCTTGAGGCGCCGAAAGTCCTCGCCGGTGCCCGGCTTCTCGACCTTCACCACCTCGGCGCCCAGCGCGCACAGCAGTGAGCTGGCGTAGGGAGCCGAGATGTATCCCCCCAGTTCCAGGATCCGGATACCGCTGAGCGGCTTGTGCTGCATCGGGGGCCTCGTTCCGTCCGTACGGTCGCCAACTGGCACAGGTGAGAAATACGAAGTGTCGCCCGCGGAGGGTCCGGAGGTCTTCGTCGCCGCGACAACCTGCGTCTTCTTGCCTCCGCCAGGCAAGGAATATATTATATGTGCACTCAAGCAAGTGGTACAGAGGGAGACCCCGACATGGATGAACCCGCACGGCGGTCCGTGGACTTCTGCCGGCTGGACGAGGCGATCGCCCGCCATGTGCGCCCGGGGGATGCCGTACACATCATGATGGGCCACAGCCGCTGGAGCGCGCTGGCCCGCGAACTCGCCCGGCAACACTGGGGAAAACGTTCCGAGTTCACCCTGATCATGGCGAGCCTGTCCTCACTCGGCGCCGTTCTCTTCCGTTCGGGCAGCCTCAAGAAGGTCGTCACCGTCTACTCGGGCGACTCCTTTCCGGTCTTCACCCCCAATCCCGTGTTCCAAGAGGCGTACGCCTCCGGTGCGGTGGAGGTCGAGAACTGGTCCTTCCTCACCTACATCCAACGGCTCCGGGCCGCGGCCACCGGTGTGCCGGCGGTGGTGACCGCATCGGTGCGCGATTCCTCCATGGCCGAGAACGAGGCCTACCAGGAGGTGGACACCGGCTTGGGTCGGATCGGCCTCGTTGCGCCTCTGGTGCCGGACGTCACGCTGGTCCACGCCGCCGTGGCCGACCGCCAGGGAAACCTGGCGATCGCGCCGCCCATGTTCGAGGGCGTGGTCGGCGCCCTCGCCTCCCGGCGGGGCGTGATCGCCACCGTCGAGAAGGTCGTCGACGACCTGCGTCCGTGGTCCTCGATGGTGCGCATTCCCGCGCACCGGGTCCTGGGCATCGTCGAGGCCCCCTTCGGAGCCCACCCCGGCGGCGTGTACCCGGGGCCCTCGGGGGCGAGGTTGCCGGTGCGGGGCTACGTCGAGGACGTCCCCTATTGGATCTCGGTCCGCGAGGCGACCAGGCGGGCCGACTTCGACGACTGGATCAAGGAATGGATCCTGGAACCCGCCGACCACGACGCCTACCTCGCGAAAGTCGGACCGCACCGGCTCGAAGACCTGGTCCGGGCAGCCGAGTGCCCGGCACCCGCGCCCACCACGACGCGACAGGACGAGCCGCCGACCGGACCCGAACGCGCCGCGGTCTGGCTCGCCGACATCGTGGCCCGACGTGTGGCCGAGACCGGGGCCGACACCGTCCTCGCCGGAGCCGGCCTCGCGAACCTCGCGGCCTGGGTCGGCGTCGCACGCGCCACGAAGGAAGGCCATCGGGTCGCCCTCGCCGCGGAATTGGGACTCTGGGACTACACCCCCACCCCCGGCGACCCCTTCATCTTCAGCTTCGCGAATTTCCCGTCCTCGACCATGCTGCTCGACACCGAGCAGGTCCTGGGAAACCTGGTCAACGGACGGTTCTTCCGGTCGATCGCCTGCGTCGGCGCGGCCCGGATCGACCGGCGGGGCAACATCAACACGACCAGGATCGACGGCGGCGTGTACCTGGTCGGCTCCGGCGGCGGCAACGACGTGATCACCAACGCGGACGAGGTCCTGGTGGTCGGCACGATGGACCGCCGGCGGTTCGTCGAGGATTGCGGCTACGTGACCAGCCCCGGCGGACGGGTCACCACCGTCGTCACCGATCTCGGGGTGCTCTCGAAGGAGGACGGGGAACTCGTCCTCACCCACGTCGCCCCCGGTCCGGGGTCCCGGGCCGATCGCGTCGCCCGGGTCCGCGACCGTTGTGGCTGGGACGTGACCGTCAGCCCGCACCTCCGGGACCTCCGCGAGGTCGTCGCCCGCGACGTCGAGGAACTTCGCTCGTTCGATCCCGAGGGGTACTTCCTCGGCCGCGCTCGCACCCAGGTCGCCGGCACCGTTTCCGGCACAGAGAGGAACGCCGATGTCCGCACCCGTTGAAGAGACGGTCGGCGCCGAGGATTTCGCCCAGATCCGGACGCAGGTGAGGCGGTTCGTCCGCGAAGAGGTCGTCCCCCGGGAGCGGGAGATCGCCGACACCGACACGATCCCCGAGGACCTGCGCCGCAAGGCCGCCGCGATGGGCCTGTTCGGCTACGCCCTGCCGCAGGCGTACGGCGGCCTGGGCCTGGTGATCACCCAGGACGTCGAGCTGGCCTTCGAGTTCGGCTACACGGCGCTCGCGTTCCGATCGCTGTTCGGCACCAACAACGGCATCGCCGGCCAGGTGCTCGTCGGCTACGGCACGCCCGAGCAGAAGAAGCGGTGGCTGGAGCCGATGGCGGAGGGCACGTGCCTGGCCTCCTTCGCGCTGACCGAACCCGAGGCCGGGTCCGACCCTTCCGGTATGCGTACCACCGCCACGTGGACCGGTGACGGCTGGTCGATCAGCGGCGGCAAACGGTTCATCACCAACGCGCCCCTGGCGAACCTCTTCGTGACCTTCGCCCGGGTCAAGGGCACCGAGGCCGAGGGCAGGATCGCGGTGTTCCTGGTACCGGCGGGGACGCCGGGTCTGACCGTGGGCGCCAAGGACCGCAAGATGGGTCAGGAAGGCGCGAGCACCGCCGACGTCTACTTCGACGACGTGCGGGTCGGCGTCGACGCGCTGGTCAGCGGCGAGGCCGAGACGGGCTACCGCGCTGCGATGACCGTGCTGGCCCGGGGCCGGGTGCACATCTCGGCCCTGGCGGTCGGCTTGGCCGAGCGGGCGCTCGACGAGTCGGTCGCCTACTCCGCGCACAACCTGCAGGGGGGCGTGCCGACCGGCGATCAACAACTGGTCCAGGCCATGTTGGCCGAACAGCAGTCGCTGGTGATGGCCGGGAAGGCGCTGGCCCGGGACGCCGCCCGGCACTATCTCGACGGCTCCGACCGCCGGATCGCACCCTCGGCGGCGAAGCTGTTCTGCACCGAGGCGGCCGGCCGGGTCGCCGACCTCGCCGTCCAGGTGCACGGGGGCAGCGGATACATGCGCGAGACGCCGGTGGAGCGGATCTACCGTGACGCCCGCCTGCTGCGGCTCTACGAGGGCACCAGCGAGATCCAGAAGCTGATCATCGGACGCGAACTCATCCGCCGGGAACGTGCCGCCGGCGCCTGATTCCGGGCGCCTGATTCTTCCGGCGCCTCGCCGTCCGTGGAGAACCGATCCGAGAGGAAGCACAGGAATGAGCCGCTACACACGCTTCGCCCACCTGAGGGTGGACGGGCCGGACCCGGCCGGGGTGATCGAACTCGTGCTCGACGCTCCGAAGCTCAACGCGGTGAGCGAGGAGGCGCACGCGGATCTCGCCGAGATCTGGCGTGAGTTCGACGCCGACCCCGCGGTCAAGGCCGTACTGCTGCGGGGCGAGGGCAAAGGCTTCTCGGCGGGCGGCTCCTTCGATCTGGTCGAGAAGCTGACCAACGACTACGACACCCGCACCCGCACGATGCGCGAGGCCAGGGACCTGGTCTACAACGTCATCGACTGCTCGAAGCCGATCGTCTCGGCGATGCACGGGCCGGCCGTCGGCGCGGGCCTGGTGGCCGGCGTACTCGCGGACGTGTCGGTGGTCAGCCGGACGGCGAAGCTCATCGACGGGCACACCAGGCTCGGCGTCGCCGCCGGAGACCACGCGGCGGTGTGTTGGCCGCTGCTGTGCGGCATGGCCAAGGCCAAGTACTACCTGATGACCTGCCGTCCGCTCACCGGCGAGGAGGCGGAGCGGATCGGGCTGGTCTCCCTCTGCGTCGAGGAGGACGAACTCCTTTCGACCGCACGCGAGATCGCCCTGGAACTCGCGCAGGGCGCGCCCACCGCGATCCGCTGGACCAAGCAGTCCCTGAACAACTGGTACCGGCAGGTCGCCGGATCCATCTTCGACGCCTCCCTCGCCCTGGAGTTCTACGGCTTCGGCGGACCCGAGGTCCTGGAAGGACTCGCCTCGCACCGCGAGCGCCGCGAACCGTCGTTCTGATCGGGTTCGTATTCACCCACCACAAGGAGTTCTTCGATGAAGCCGTACCGATCCATGCTGTTCGTTCCCGGCCACAAGCCCACGTGGGCGGCCAAGGCCGTCGCCGCGGGCACCGACGCGGTCATCCTCGACCTGGAGGACTCGGTGCCGGCCGCGGACAAGGCCGACGCGCGGGGGATCGTCCGGGAGACGATCGAGCGGCTGCGGGCGGACGGTGTGCGCGCCGACGTCTGGGTGCGCCCCAACAGCGTCGACAGCGGTCTGTTCGGTGCCGACGTCGAGGAGGTCGTGACCGCCGGCCTGGCCGGACTGTTCCTGCCCAAGGTGTTCACCGCCCGTGAGATCGTCCGCATCGACGCGATCGTCTCGCACATCGAAACCCGGGAGGGTCTCGAGGCGGGCTCGATCGGCCTGATCGTCAGCTACGAGACCGCGGCCTCGATGGCGCACTGCGAGGAGATCGCGGCCGCGAGCCCGCGCATCTCCAGTCTGCTCGGCGCGACCGGCCCCAACGCCGATGTCGGGCGCGAACTCGGCTTCGAGTTCACGCCCGAGGGCCTGGAGACGCTCTACCTGCGCAGCCGTATCGTGCTCGCGGCCCGGGCGGCCGGTCTGCATCACCCGGTGGCCGGCGTCTGGCAGGACATCGCCGACCTCGACGGATTCCGACGTTTCGCCGAGGACAACCGCCGGCTCGGCTACCGAGGCATCGTCCTCATCCACCCCTCGCACGTGGCCGCGGCCAACGAGGTCTTCACGCCCTCTCCGCAGGTCGTGGAGCACTACCGGCGCATGCTCGCCGCCTTCCGCGCGGCCGAGGCGCGGGGCAGCGCGGCCGTCGACTTCGAAGGGCAGCACATCGACCTCGCCCACGCCAAGACGGCGCAGGGCGTGCTCGATCTCGCCGAGGCCATCCCCCGGGGGTAGCGGCCGTACGAGCCCGGCCCGATTCCCGGAAGGGGTGACATGGGATGGCAGAGGAAATATTATCTATCATGCGTCTTCCGGTGGCGCTCCGACGCGGCTCCTACCCGGGCCCTCGGCCACCGGAAGACCCATGACGTGCTCGGATCATCACCGGTCGACGCCCGGGACAGGCCGGCCTCCGCCGCGTCCCGCCCCTTGTCACCGCCCGAAACGCAGGAGTAGCGAACGATGACCGAGACCCTCGTGGAGCGCCTCGCGGCCTTCACCGCGGACAGTGACTTCGACCGGCTGCCCGCCGACGTGGTCGACGAGAGCAAGCGCATCCTGCTCGACTCGATCGGCTGCGCCCTGGGCGCGATCGACGAGCCCAAGGGCCGCATCGGCATCGAGTACGGCCGGATGACCGGGGGAACGGGAGGCGATGCGACGATCATCGGCACCGGTGACCGGGTGTCGGTCTTCGGCGCCGCCTTCGCCAACGGCGAGTTGATCAACACGCTCGACGCCGACGCCGTGCTGCCGCCCGGACACGTCACCCCGTACGTGCTGCCGGGCGCCATGGCCGTGGGCGAGAGCGTGGGCGCGTCCGGCAGGGACGTCATCGCGGCGGTGGCCGTGGCGCACGAGATGTCCTACCGCATCGGCAAGGCGATGGACTACCTGCGGGACTTCAAGGACGGCAAGGTCTACCCGCCGCCGGTATACGGCTACAGCAGCACGGTGTTCGGCGCCACCGCCGCCGTGCTCAAGCTCAAGGGCATCGACCGGGGCGTCCTGGCGCACGGCCTCGGCATCGCGGGGAGCATCGCCCCGGTCAACTCCTTCCGCGCGTGGAGTGAGCACGCCCCGACCTCCACGATCAAATACCTGATGGCCGGAGCGCTGACCCAGGCGGCGCTGACGGCGGCGCACATGGGGGAGTTGGGGCACCGCGGCGACCTGCGCGTGCTCGACGACCGGGAGTTCGGGTTCGCGCGCTTCATTGGGACCAACCGTTGGGAGCCGGACGCCATCGTCGACGAACTCGGCGAGGAGTGGCGCTTCCCCACCGAGCAGTCGTACAAGCCGTACCCCCACTGCCGGATCCTGCACGCCCTGCTCGACTCGCTGACCGAGATCGTCACGGAGCACGACATCAAGCCGGCGGAGATCGACGGAATCAAGGCCTGGGTCGAGGGCTTCGTCGAGCAGCCGCTCTGGGTGAACCGCACCATCGAGCACGTCCACGACGCCCAGTTCAGCATCGCCCACGGCCTCGCGGTCGGCGCGCACCGGCTGCCGCCCACCAAGGCGTGGCAGGACCCGGCGCTGGTCTTCGGCGACTCGGTGATGGGCCTGATGGACCGGGTGACGTACGAGGTCCATCCCCACTACGTGGAGCTGATCTCCGGGAATCCGGCGAGCCGCCCCGCGCTGATCGAGGTCTCGGCGCGCGGGACGACCTTCGTCGGCGAACGGCGCTACCCCAAGGGCAGCAAGTCGCCGGACCCCGAGACGACCATGACCACGGACGAGTTGGTGACCAAGTTCCGCGGCCACGCCGAAGGAGTCCTCCCCGACGCGAACATCGACCGGTTGGTGGACGCCGTCCTCAACCTCGAAACGGTCGGCGACTTCGGCGAGGTGATGAGCCTGGTGGGCCGGATCGACGGTTGAAGCCCGCCCGGGTCGGCATCGGCCGCCGCCGGCCGATTCCGAGCACGGGACGCCGCACCGTTCGGCGGTACCGGCGGGCGCAACGACTCGGATGCACACATCGGCGCCGCCCGCATCGGCGGGCGGCGTTCCCGTGCGAGATCGCGCGGGGGACCGGCGAAGGGGAGTATCGGCAATGGTGTGGCAAGGCAACTACTCGAAGCTCTACATGGGTGGCCAGTGGGTGACCCCGGCCACCGACGAGTCGATCGCGGTGGTGTCACCGTTCACGGAGGAGGTCATCGCGCACGTCCCGGCGGCATCCCGGGCGGACGTCGACCGGGCCGTGGCGATGGCACGGGACGCCTTCGACAACGGCCCCTGGCCGAGAATGTCGCTCGCCGACCGGCTGTCGGTCCTGGACTGCCTCAGCCGGGAACTGGAGGCCCGGCAGGAGCAGATGGCGAGCCTGATCTCGGCGGAGATGGGCTGTCCGATCAGCCTCTCCCGGACGATGCAGACGGCCGGCGGTCTGCTGCTGCTCGACAGCTTCATCGACCTCGCACCGCAGTACACGTGGAGCACGCTGCGCAGGTCGAAGACCGGAAACGCGCTCGTCACCCGCGAACCGGTCGGTGTGGTGGCCGCGGTCGTGCCCTGGAACGCGCCCCTGCTGGTGACCGTGCTCAAGCTGGCGCCGGCGCTCCTGTCCGGCTGTACCGTCATCCTCAAGCCCTCGCCCGAAGCCCCGCTCGACGCGTACCTCCTCGCCGACATGGTGGCGGAGACCGGACTGCCGGCCGGGGTGGTCGGCATCCTTCCCGCCTACCGGGACGTGAGTGAATACCTGGTGTCCCACCCGGGCGTCGACAAGGTGTCGTTCACCGGTTCCACGGCGGCCGGCCGCCGCATCGCCGCGCGCTGCGGGCAGGATCTGCGCCGGGTCACCCTCGAACTCGGGGGCAAGTCGGCCGCCGTCATCCTCGACGACGCCGACCTCGACGTGGCGATGGAGTCGATCCGGGCACTCTCGCTGCGCAACACCGGGCAGGCGTGCAGCAACAAGACCCGCATCGTCGTGTCCCGCACGCGCGAGGCCGAACTGCTCGACCGCATGGCGGAGATGGTGGGCTCGCTGAACATCGGGGACCCCGCCGACCCGGCCACCCACGTCGGTCCCCTGGTCAGCGCGCGCCAGCGCGAGTCCGTGGAGGGCTACATCGACATCGGCCGCCGGGAGGGTGCCGAGGTCCTGGTGGGTGGCAACCGCCCGGCCGGTCTCGATCGCGGGTGGTTCGTGGAACCGACGGTCTTCGTCGACGTGGATCCGTCCATGCGGATCGCGCGGGAGGAGATCTTCGGCCCGGTCCTGTCGGTGATCGGTTTCGACGGCGAGGACGAGGCCGTGGCCATCGCGAACGACTCCGACTACGGGCTCAACGGCTCGGTGTTCACCACGGACCCGGAGCACGCGCTGGCCGTCGCACGTCGCATCCGTACCGGCACCGTCGAACTCAACGGCCACGGGGCCGGCTTCCACGCGCCGATGGGGGGCTTCAAGTCCAGCGGCATCGGCCGTGAGGCGGGCCTGGAGGGCTTCGACGCCTATGTGGAGCCCAAGTCGTACGGTCTCCCGGCCGCCTTGGCCGACGCCCTGTCCTGAGCCTTCGTCTCGACGCTTCCCCTGTCCAGTCCCATCGAGAGAAGGCGTGAACCATGCGGCGCGCAGCCATTGTCAGTCCCGTTCGCACACCCGTCGGAACATTCGGAGGATCCCTGAAGGCGGTTCCGGTCGAGGACCTGGCCGCCACGGTCATCAAGGCGGTGATCGAGCGCAGCGCCATCGATCCGGAACGCGTCGACGACGTCGCGATGGCCCAGTCCTACGCCAACTCCGAGACGCCCTGCATCGGCCGCTGGGCGGCACTGCACGCCGGCCTGCCGCTCTCGGTGCCCGGCTTCCAGACCGACCGTCGATGCGGGAGCGGACTCCAGTCCCTGGTCACCGCCGCGATGATGGTCCAGACCGGAGCCTGCGACGTGGTCCTGGCCGGCGGCGTCGAGAGCATGTCGAACATCGAGCACTACACCACGTCGATGCGGTGGGGCCGGCGCTCGGGCAACGTCGAGATGTACGACCGGCTCGACCGCGGCCGGGAACGCTCCCAGCCCGAGCATCGGTTCGGACCGATCTCCGGCATGGTGGAGACCGCCGAGAACCTGGCGCAGCGCTACGGCATCACCCGCGAGGCCGCAGACGCGTTCGCCGTGTCCAGCCACCGGCGGGCCGCCGCGGCCTGGGAAGCCGGTTTCTTCGAGGACGAGATCGTGCCGGTCGAGGTGCCGCAGCGGCGCGGTGCCCCCGTCCTGGTCGAACGGGACGAGGGCGTGCGCGCGGACTCCACCGTCGAGATCCTCGGCGGGCTCCGCACCCTGCGGCCCGGCGGCACGGTGACCGCGGGCAACGCGAGCCAACAAAACGACGCCGCCGCCGCGTGCCTGGTGGTCGCCGAGGACAAGCTGGCGGAACTGGGCCTGGAGCCCATCGGATACCTGGAGGGTTGGGCGGCGGCCGGCTGCGACCCGGCGGTCATGGGCATCGGGCCGGTACCGGCGGTGGCCAAGCTGTTCGCCCGCACCGGCAAGTCCTTCGACGACATCGACCTCGTCGAGATCAACGAGGCGTTCGCCGTGCAGGTGCTCGCGGTCCTCGCGGAGTGGGGCCGACCCGACACCGATCGACTCAACGTCAACGGCTCGGGCATCTCGCTCGGCCACCCGATCGGCGCGACCGGAGCCCGGATCATGACCTCCATGCTGCACGAACTGCGGCGTCGGGGTGGCCGGTACGCGCTGGAGACCATGTGCATCGGCGGCGGCCAGGGCATGGCCGCCCTCTTCTCCGCCGCGTGAGCACGGCTCGGCTCGATCGCCGGGAAACCCCCGGCCTGCGACAGGACTCGCGATGACCAAGGTCTTCCCTTCCCCCACCGCACTCGCGGCCGCCGCCGGCACGCACGTCGGCACCGGCGACTGGACCACCGTCGACCAGCACCGGATCGACCTCTTCGCCGAGGCGACCGGCGACCATCAGTGGATCCACGTCGATCCCCGGCGCGCCGCCTCCGGTCCCTTCGGCACCACGATCGCGCACGGATTCCTGACGCTGTCCCTGATCCCCGTCCTGGCCAAGGAGGTGTACCGGACCGAGGGGGTGGCCATGGCCGTCAACTACGGCCTGAACAAGGTCCGCTTCACGCATCCGGTGCGGGTCGGCGCCAAGGTCAGGGCGTCGGTGGACCTCGTCTCGGTCGAGGAGGTGTCCGGCGGCCACCAGGTCGTCGCCCGGGTGACCGTCGAGATCGACGGCGCCGACAAACCGGCCTGCGTCGCGGAGACGGTCACCCGCCTCTACGGCTGACCGTCCCGGACCGCCGGCCGCCGTGCCCGTCCCTTCCCATCGCCACCGCTCGAGGAGTACGACCGTGTCCGCACCCACCACCCCCGTCGACCGCGTCGCCGTCGTCACCGGCGCCGCCCGCGGCATCGGCGCCGCCACCGCCCTGCGTCTTGCCCGTGACGGCTTCGCCGTCGCCGTGCTCGACCTGGACGAGGCCGCCTGCGCCGCCACCGTCACCGCCATCGAGAAGGAAGGCGGGCGCGCCCTGGCCGTGGGCGTGGACGTGGTCGATCCCGTGCGCGTCGACTCCGCCGTGGCGCGGGTGGCCGCCGAATTGGGTCCGCCCGCCGTGCTGGTGAACAACGCCGGCGTCACTCGCGACAACCTGCTGTTCAAGATGGACGAGACCGACTGGGACGCCGTCATCGGCGTGCATCTGCGCGGCGCCTTCCTGATGACCCGGGCCGCCCAGGTACACATGACCAGGGCCGGCTGGGGCCGGATCGTCAACCTGTCGTCCGTTGCCGCCCTCGGCAATCGCGGCCAGGTCAACTACTCCGCCGCCAAGGCCGGGCTGCAGGGTTTCACCAAGACCGTGGCCATCGAACTGGGCAGGTTCGGGGTGACCGCGAACGCGGTCGCCCCCGGCTTCATCGTCACCGAGATGACCGCCGCCACCGCCGAGCGGCTGGGTGTGCCGTTCGAGGAGTTCAAGGCGCAGCGCGCGGCCGTCACCCCCGTGCCTCGGGTGGGCGAGCCCGAGGACATCGCCCACGCGGTCTCGTTCTTCGCGAGCGAGGGCGCCGGCTTCGTGACCGGACAGGTCCTGTACGTGGCCGGCGGACCGCGAGGCTGAGCGCCGGGCGACCCGCCGGACCGGTGGCGGCCCTCGGCCGGGCGGTCCCGGGCCGTGCGGGGGCCTGGCGTGTCCGGGGCTGTATTCGGCCCCTGTTGCGGTGGCCCGGAGCGTGTGAGTCTGCCTCGAACCGTTGCGGTCCGGCACTCTGGTCAAGGCACGAAACATAAAATATATTCAGCATTCTTCTTGAGTTCACATTCGCCCGGAAGACGAGGCGCACATCGTGCAGATCACTCCCCCAGTCGAAGCACAGGTCGCTCGTTTGGTGGTCGAGTCGGACTACGACTCGCTTCCGCCCGAGGCCGTACAGGGGGCGCGCCGCCTGATCCAGGACCAGTTGGCCGTCCAGGTCGGCTGCGCGACCCTGCCGTGGAGCCGAACGGTGTCGGGGCTCACCCGCGACCGCCATGTGCCCGGCGTGTCCCACGTGACCCTCACCGGCGACGTGATGAGCGCGGCGGACGCGGCGTTCGTCAACGCGACCTTCGGCCACGGCTTCGAGTACGACGACGCACACCGGGCCAGCTCCAGCCATCCCGGGAGCTGCGTGGTCTCCACCGCCCTCGCGGTGGGCGAGGAGATCGGCGCCACGATGCGGGACGTGCTCCTGGGCATCATCGTGGGCTACGAGGTCTACACCCGGATCGGGGTGCTGGCCGCGCCGCAGCTGCTGGAGCGCGGATTCCACCCGCACGCCGTCCTGTCCGGTTTCGGCGCCGCCGCCGTGGTCGCCAAGATGCGCGGCTTCGACGCGGAGCGCACCACCCACGCCCTGGCCGTCGCGCTGAGCCACTGCGCCGGCACCACCGAGTACACCTCCTCCGGCGGCTCCGTGAAGCGGGTGCACGCGGGCATCGGCACCCGAAACGGCATCCGCGCGGCGGAACTGGCCGAGGCGGGCGTCACGGGCCCCCTTGCCTACCTCACCGGATCGAAGGGCTTCTTCGCCACCTTCGTCGGACGCGAGATCGACCCGACCGCGGCCGTCGCCGCGTTCTCCCCGCACGCCGCGTTCGAGATCGAGCGGGTCTGGATCAAGCCCTACTGCTGTTGTGGCATCAACCACGCGTACATCGACGGCGCACGGCAACTCGCGGACCGCCTCGAACTCATCGAGAACATCGCACTGGGCATCCAGACCGGCGGGAACATCATCGTCGGCACCCGCAACATCAACGCCTACACGCCGCAGAGCATCGAGAACCTGCAGTACAGCCTGCCGTTCCAATTCGCCCTGTCGCTCCTTGGCCGGGGCAACGGCTTCGGCACGCACCGGGCCTACCTGGACGGAGAACTGGACCTGTCCGAGGGCGGCGAGATCGCGACGCTCGCCCGCCGGATCCGGATCACGCCCAAGCCCGAACTGGACACCGCGTACGTCGGCAAGTGGGTCGGTGACATCACCGTCGTCTACCGCGACGGGTCGAGCGAGAGCGTCTTCGTCGACAGCCCCGTCGGCACCGCCGAGAATCCGATGTCGCAGGCCGACCTCGACGCGAAGTTCCGCGATCTGACCGTGGCGAGCCTGGGCGTGGCACGGAGCGAGGAACTGCTGCGCGCCGTCGTCGGCGGAGACCCGGACATGCCGGCCGCGACCTTGGCCGAACTCCTCGTGGTCTGAGCACCACCGGATCCCGTCGGCTCGCCGCGCAGGGAACCGCTCGTGTGTACGGACGAACCGGAAAGAGAAATCCCATGCTTGTTTCGTCAGAGATCCCCACGCTGCTCCCCGAGTTCGTCACGGGGCCCAAGAAGCTCCTGATCGGTGGTGAATGGGTCGAGGCCGCCTCCGGCGAGCAGATCGACGTCGTCAACCCGGCGACCGGCCGCACGCTCGGCACGATCGCCCGGGGCGACGCGACCGACGTCGACCGGGCGGTGGCGGCCGCCCGGCGCGCCTTCGAAGGGGAGTGGAGCCGCTGGACGCCGCATCAGCGGCGCATGCTGCTGCTGAAGATCCACGACATCGTCCTCGACCACTTCGACGAACTCGCCATGATCGAGACGCTGGACATGGGCGCGCCCCTGGCCAGGACCAGGAGTCTCGCCGGATGGACTTCCGAAGTCCTGCAGTTCTTCGCCTCGCAGTGCGACGCCGGCGGCGTCACGACACCGCGGAACTCGCTCCCGGGCGACTTCCTGACCCTGCGGCACCAGGCCCCCGTCGGCGTGGTGGGCGGCATCATCCCCTGGAACGGTCCGCTGATCGGCCTCTGGTGGATCTTCGGCCCGGCGCTGGCCACCGGCTGTACTGCGGTCCTCAAGCCGGCCGAGGACGCCTCCCTTTCGGTGCTGCGCGTCGCCGAGTTGCTGACCGAGGCGGGCGTACCCGACGGCGTCGTCAACGTCGTGACCGGGTACGGCGCGGACGCGGGCCAGGCCCTGGCGGAGCACCGGGACGTCGACCGCCTCGCGTTCACCGGATCCGTCGGTACCGCGCAGGCGATCGTCAGGGCCTCGGCCGGCAACCTCAAGCGTCTGCAGCTCGAACTCGGCGGCAAGTCGCCCGACATCGTCTTCGCCGACGCCGACCTCGACAAGGCCGTGCCCGGCGCCGCGATGGGTGTCTACACCAACAGCGGCCAGGTCTGCGTCGCCGGGACCCGGATTCTCGTCCAGCGTTCCGTGCACGACGAGTTCGTCGAGCGTATGCAGGAGTTCACCCGCACGATTCGGGTGGGGGACGGCCTCGACCCGAATACCCAGCTCGGCCCCCTCGTCTCGCAGCGCCAGCTCGACAGGGTCATGCACTACATCGACGTGGGCGGCGGCGAGGCCCGGTTGGCCGGCGGCGGCAACCGCCTCGGCGGCGACCTCGCCGGGGGCTACTTCCTGGAGCCGACGATCTTCGCCGACGCGACGAACGACATGACCATCGCCCGGGAGGAGATCTTCGGCCCGGTCGCCTCGGTGATCCCCTTCGACGACATCGAGGACGCGCTGCGGATCGCCAACGACACGCCGTACGGCCTCGCGGGGGGCGTGTGGACCCGCGATTTGTCGACCGCGCACAAGGTCTCCCGGGGGATCACGGCCGGGACGATCTGGGTCAACTGTTACGGGGTCCTCGACCCAGCCGTGGGTTTCGGCGGTACCAAGATGAGCGGCTACGGCTGGAAGGGCGCCAAGGAGCACGTCGAGAGCTTCCTGTATCCGAAGGCCGTGTACATCAATCTCGACTAGACCCGGTCCGGCGGATCTTGGCGGGGCCGCGCCGCGAGGCCGCCGGGTTCGGTCCCGGGGCGTCCGGCGGCTGGACCGACCGCACGGTGAGGTCCGGGCCCGGCACTCCGGAATCGGTACCCGGTTTCCTCACGGATCCCGGAGGTCGGCGCCGCTTCCCGCGCCGTCGTCGATCGAGGCGCCCCCGCCGTCCGACCGTGCCGCCGCGACGGACCACGCCCGCGCGGCGGAGTCGAGCATCATGCCGATCGCGTCGGGGTTCGCCTCCGACAGGCCGGTGAACAGACCGTTCGTCCGCAGCGCGATGACGCCCACCAGACAGGCGACCAGGGCCTCGGCTCCGGCCTGCGGGTCGTCCGCGCCCTCGGCGGCCAGTCGGGCGGCGAGCGGCGACACCACGCGAGTGCGCATCTCCTCCGCCGCGGACGCGCGTACCTCCGGCGTGCTGCCCTGGGACAGCAGGGCCTGCACGAGCGGACCCGGCGCCCCGCGCAGGTCGGCCCGGCGCAGCGCGTCCACGGTGTAGGCCCCGAGGTCCAGCCCTTCCGGGGACGCGGCCGCCTCGCGGCCGTCCTCGGCGACCGCCGACCGGTACAGCGCGGCCTTGTTGCCGAAGTACCGTGCGACGAGGGAGCCGTCGACCCCGGCCAGCTCGCCGATGTCCCGGAGCGTCACCGCCTCGTAGCCGCGGCGGCCGAACAGGGCGCGGGCGGCGTGGAGCAACGCGGTTCGCGTGGCGTCGGCGTCGCGCCTTTTGCCGCGCGGATGTTGCCTGGGCGACTCCATGACCAACCCCTTCCGGCCCGGATCGTGTTCAGTGCCCGAAGCCGCGGCGGACGATACCCGACGTGGCCTCGTCCGCCGGCCGCGCGTCGGCGGGGTGGCCTCGGGTCACGACCGCGGACTCGGCCGCCGGAGCCGTGGCACGGCGCGGCGGGAGGACGACGGCGGCGACGACGCCGAGGAAGGTCGCCGCCGCGGTGACGAGGAGGGCCGTGGTGTAGCCGGTTTCCCGAGGGAGCAGGCCGCCGGCGGGGGTGAAGGCGAGCATGACGGCCGAGATCGCGGCGCTGCCGACGGAGCCGCCGACGGTGCGCAGGACCTGATTGAAACTGGTCGCGCTGCCGGTCTCGGAGGCCGGGACGTGGCGGATGACGAGCAGCGGCATGACCGCGTACGAGGCGCCCACGCCGGCTCCGAGCAGGAACGTGCCCAGGACGAGGATCGCCACGTGGTCGCGCCACAGCGCGAGCACGACGAGGTCGAGGGTGACCACGAGGGAGCCCAGGGGAAGCACTCGGTGCGGCCCGAACCGGGCGACCAGGGCGCCGGCGAGACGGTTCGCCGCCAGGCTGCCCAGGGACATCGGCAGCAGGACGAGCCCGGTGACGGTGAGGCTGAAGTCGAAGCCGTATCCGGCCTCGGCGGGGACCTGCGTGTAGAGGTTGACCAGGGACAACACCGCGAACATGCCGATGCCGGTGAGCAGGGCGGTCACGTTGGCCGCCAGGACACCGCGGTTGCGCATCAGCCGGACGTCCACCAGGGGATGGGCTGCGCGGTGGGCCTGGACGGTCCACAGGAGCAGCAGCGCGACCCCGACACCGAGACACCCCAGCGTGGCACCCGAACGCGGCCCCCAGGCCACGCTTTGGCCCACGGCCAAGAGGAAGAGCGCCAGCCCCGAGCACAGCAGCGCGGCCCCGACGAGATCGAGCGGGCGTTGTGGGGTCGAGGAGCCCTCGGGTACGACCCACCGCACCACCATCAGGGCGGCGGCGCTCAGCAGCGCCGCGAACCAGAAGCCGGCGCGGTAGTCCAGGTGTTGGGCGATGACGCCGGTCAGGGGATAGCCGACTCCCGCACCCACGGACGTGGTGATCGACAACGACGCGATGCCGGAACGCATGCGCGGCGGGGGCAGGTGGTCGCGGGCGACGGCGATCGCCAGGGGCAGCAGGCCCATGCCCATGCCCTGGAGGGCACGGCCCGCGAGCAACAGCGGCAGCGCCGGAGCGGTCGCCGCCAGGACGCTGCCCACGAACACGCCCGTCAGCGACACCTGGATGGCCGTTCGCCGGTGCGGCCCGTCGCCGAGCCGGCCGAGCACCGGGCCCGCGATGGCCCCGGCCAGCAGGGTCGCGGTCAGCACCCACTGGGCGGCGCCGAGCGACACGTGCTGTTCCCGGGCGATGGTGGGGACCATCGGCGCCCCAAGCGTGCTGATGACGGAGACGGTCAGGGACGTGAACATCAGGGCGGGCAGCAGGAACCGTATGCGACGGGCTCCGTTCGGGCGCTCGTCGTCCTGCGGGGCGCCCGGGGGAGGCTCGGCCATGCTGCGGCTTCCTTTCGGCGGACCGTTGTCAGCGATCCATGTCATTGGCTGATGACATATTATATGGAGCACAGCCGGACCGTCCGTCAAATGGGTCGAACTCCACCCGGCTCCCGCCCGCTGCCGCGCGCAATCGCGGCCCGAGCGGCATCGTGATCCCCGACAGGACACGACGCGGCGGAGGCCCATCGCCCGCACCGCCGACGTCCGAGTACGTGAAGGAGTACGCATGCCCGAGACGATGGCCGCGTTGTACGGCGGCACCGGCTCCGAATGGGAGCTTCGAGAGGTCCCCGTGCCCGAGCCCGGCCCCGGCCGGGTGCTGGTGCGGACCCGCGCCGTCGCGCTCAACCACGCGGACGCGTCGGTGCTCGCCGCCGCCGACCCGACATCCGGCGGTACGGGCGTGCCCTACCCGGCCGGCTACGAGTTCGCCGGCGAGGTCGTGGCCCTGGGGGAGGGGGTGACCGGCCCGGACGTCGGAACGCGGGTGATGGGCACCACGCCGGCGTCCTTCGCGCAATACGTCCCGGTCGACCACCGGCACCTGGTCCCCGTCCCCGAGGGCATCGGGTACGAGCAGGCGTGCGCGTTGCCCACCGGGCTGCTGACCGAACACGGGTCCCTGACGAGCGGCGGCTTCGAGTCCGGTCAGGCGGTGCTGATCACCGGCGCCACGTCGAGTGTCGGCCTCCTCGGCACCCGAATCGCCAGAGCGCTCGGCGCCGCCACGATCATCGCCACGACCCGTACCGCCGACCGGGGAGCGGTGCTTCGGGAAGCCGGCGCGGACGAGGTTGTGGCCACGGCGACCCGGAACCTCACCGACGCCGTCCTGGACATCACCGGCGGCGAAGGTGTCGACCTGGTCCTCGACCACGTCGGAGGCGCCACCTTCGCCGCGTGCCTGCCGGCCACCCGCGTCGATGGCACCGTGGTCAACATCGGCCGGCTGGACCGGGCCGCGTCCACCATCGACCTGGATGCGCTGTCCTATCGGCACCTGCGCGTACGCGGGGTGTCCTTCGGCTTCTCCCGACCCGCCGAACTCGGCGCGGTGCTTTCCGGTGCCGTGGAAGCGCTGCGCCCCGCCCTGCTCGACGGACGGGTACGGGCGGTGATCGACGGCACGTACACGTTCGCCGGCGCGTCCGAAGCCATGCGGCGGCTGCGCTCGCATCGGGCCCTCGGGAAAATCGTCCTCACCGTGCCCTGACCGACTCCGCCGGGCCCGGCGCGGAACCCGCGTCCGCGCCGGGGTCTTCGGGCGCAACCCGTGCCGAGCCGTATTACAGGTGATTCTTGAAGAACGGCGTGATCTTCTCGAACGCCTGGTCGACCGCGAACGGCTGGTCGTAGAGGTCGTAGTGGCTCGCGCCCTTCACGACCAGGATGTCCTTGTGCTCCGACCGTGCCCGGTCGAAGAGCTCGAACCCGTCGCGGTAGGAGCCGAAACTGCCCGGCACGTCGCCCACGATGATCTGGAGCGGCTGCGTCAGCAGCACCTCGGCCAGGTGGAAGGCGTCCCACCCGACGGCCGCGGCGAGGCCGGACATGCGCAACTTGTTCGGCGAGTTCGGGTTCGCTCCCCGGGGCGTCTTGTAGTAGTCGATGGCCTGGACGGTGTCGATGTCGGTGATGCCGGCCGCCTCCCGCTCCGCCTGGGACTCCGGGATGTAGGTCGTGATCGCCGGCTCCGCGCCACGCGCCTCGGCCGTGCGTTGCCTGCCGATCGCTTCGAGCATCCCGATGGCCGCGCCGGCGCTCAGATCGCCTTCCCGCATCAGCCGTCCGTAGTTGGCCCCGACGACGGTGACCAGCGCCTTGATCCGGTGCTCGGTCATCGTGGCGTTGGCGGCGTAGCCTCCGCCGCCGCACACGCCCAGGGCGCCGATGCGGTCCTCGTCCACGTAGTCGAGCGTCACCAGGTAGTCCACGGCGCAGCGGAAGTCCTCCACGCGCGTGGCCGGGTCCTCCAGGTATCGGGGTTCGCCGCCGCTCTCACCCTGGTGCGAGGCATCGAAGGCGAGGGTGACGTAGCCCTGTTCGGTCAGCCGTTCGGCGTAGACGCTGCCGGCGGTCTGTTCCTTGCAACTGCTGATCGGGTGGGCACAGACGACGGCGGGGTACTTCTTCGTCGCGTCGAAGTCCTTCGGCTGTCGTACGACGGCCGCCACGTCCCAGGTGCGGTTCTTGAATCGTACGGATTCCATGGCTGTTCGCTCCTTGCCGTAGGTGTGGTGGAGGGGCGACGGTCGGGCGTGGCGGTCCGGGCCGCGATTGCGATCGAGGGGCATTCGTCCCACCTTGCCGTCGTTTCGCATGAGACCTCTTCCCCGAGACCCAACGCGGTAGGCAGGGACAGAATCGGCCCCGTTTGGGTTTGCCCCCGCCGCCGCGGTGCGGGTGTGCAGGTTCTCGGACGCTCCCCGGCCGGGGTTCCTCCTACGATTCCGCACGTTCACGACGGGCGGCAGTCGCCGTCGACTGAGCCGCACCATGCGCCACCGGACAGGGAGAGATGCCCATGGCATGCCAGGAACCTTCGAGCTGATCGTCAAGGAAGGACGCCTCGACGAGGTCCTCGCGCGTCGAACCCGCCGAGTGGTGTGTTTCAACGGGAGGTTGGATCCCGATCAGGGATTGGCTTCGAGCCGGGGTCCCATCGCCTGGAAGATCAGGCCCAGTCGTTCCGGGTGGAGCGCTTCGCTGATCGTCATCTCCGGCGTGTTGTAGCGCGCCCCCAGTGCGTCGATCGATTCCTGCAGGTCGTCGGTCTCGAGTTCGTAGATGGCGAGATAGCCCCACGGGAAAGGCGCCTCGGCGCGCTGCTTGTGCGCCAGTGCGAAGCGCTGGGCGGACACGAACCCCGGGACGTCGAGCGCGTCGTGCACATGGGTGTTCGTGTACCAGTCGTTGAACTCGGATTCCTTCCCCTCGACCGGGTTGGTCAGCACGACATAGGTGTATCTCGGCACGATTCCTCCTTGTGCGGGGGCATGTCGAACCCGGGGCCGGCTGTGTGAGGTCGACCGGCTGCGGTCCGTGATCCTGCCACGAGCAGGAATCGGAAGCCATGGGTATGCAGAATATTTTGTGCATGATATGAGTAGTCCATGAGTGAAATCCTTCCTTCCGAGTCCGTGTCCATCGGCGATCTGATGGACCTGAGCGGCCAGACGACCGTGGTCACCGGCGGCGCCATGGGTATCGGCCTGGGTATCGTCCGCCGCCTGTACGAGGCCGGTGCGAACGTCGTGATCGCGGACGTCAACGCGGATGCCCTCGGCAAGGCCCTGGCGGAGTTCGAGGACGCGGCCCGCGTTCGCACGGTCGTCGCGGACGTGAGCAAACCGGAGGACGCGGACGCCATGATCCGGGCCGCCGTCGACGCCTTCGGGTCCCTCGACGTCCTGGTGAACAACGCCGGCATCTATCAGGGCTCGTCGTTCCTGGACATCGGTCTCGAACTCGCGCAGAGCACCCTGGCCGTCAACCTCCTCGGTGTGATGCTCTGTTCGCAGGCCGCCGCCCGGCAGATGATCGAGCAGGGGCGCGGCGGCCGGATCGTCATCGTGAACTCCGTCGAGGCGGTGAACCCGTCGGTGCTGGGACTGGCGCACTACGCCGCGTCGAAGCACGGAGTCGCCGGCATGGTCAAGACGATGGCCCTGGAACTGGCGCCGCACGACATCTCGGTCAACACCGTCTGCCCCGGCGGAGTGCGTACACCGGGCCTCATGCCGTTCCTGGACGAGGACGCGATCGTGGAACTGGAGAAGAGGATCCCCAAGGCGCGGATCGCGGTGCCGGACGACATCGCCCGCGTCGTGCTCTTCCTCGCCTCCGACCTCGCGTCCTACCTGACCGGCACCCAGATCGTCGTCGACGGCGGCCAGACGCTGCGCGGCTGCGCGGTCTGATCGGGGGACTGCCCCCGGCAGGGTGGTCCCGAAACCGGAAGGGGTGGCGGGCGGGAATTCCCGCCCGCCACCCCTTCTTTTCGCCCCTCGGCTCGGTCGAAGCGAATGCGGAGGTATCCGAGCGGGCCTGGACCGTGGCCGAGGTGCCCCGGGACCGCCGGCTGAGCGAGCGGGGCCACGTGACCTTCGAGGATCTGCTGCCGGAGAACCTGATCGCGGTCTATTCGATGCTGGGCGCCTTCCGATCCGCGGCCGGGCGCCTGGACCGGGAGTTCGAAGCGGAATACACCGTGCGCAGCGCGAGCGTTGCGCTCAGTCTCGTACACGCGGGGCTGGGGGTGACCGTGCAGCCCGAGTGCCTGGTCACCCGGGACACGCTGTCCGGCGCGGCCACGGTGGAACTCGCCGAGCCGTGGGCGGTGCGAAAGATCCACATCGCCACCGCGCGTGGGCGCACCGTGAGCCCGGCCGCGCGCGCGTTCGTCGACCGGCTGCTCGACCGCCCGGCGGACGACCGCGGGAGCACGCGCCCCTCCTGAGCGTCCACCGGCAGCGACGAGTGTCCACCCGTGGCGCTATGGCGTGACGCGCTCGACCAGCGAGACCTTGACGTGGTCCGGACGCTTCAGGGTTCCGTCGGGGACGAGTTGCACGGTCGTCTTGACGTTGAGCGCGGAGCGGATCCGCCGCTCGATCGTGGCACGTAGATCGTCCTGCTGTTCCGGCGCCAATCCCGCGGCGTACTCCACGACCAGGGGCAGCGGCCGCTGGGTCGAGTGGCCCTCGAAGTCGGCGCGGATACGCATCTCCCCGGTCGTGGCCGGCGTCGACTCGGACACCAGCTGCTTGATCGCCGAGGGGAACAGATTGATCCCGCGCACGATCAGCATGTCGTCCGTACGGCCTATGCAGCGCACCTTGAAACCGGTCCGGCCGCACGAACAATCGGTCCCGGTGACCACGACGTGGTCCCTGGTGCGAAAACGCAGCAGCGGCGAGGCCCGGCGGCGCAGCGCGGTGTAGACGAGTTCGCCCTGGGCGCCCGCGATCGGCGCCACCCGCTCGCCGGTCTCGGGGTCGATCAGTTCGGCGATCAGCAGGTCCGGTGACAGGAAGTGCATGCCGTCGCCCGCCTCGCACTCGCCCCAGTACGTGCAGGCGATATCCGTCCCGCCGAGCATCTCCCGCGAGGTCGCGCCCCACAGGGATTCGAGCCTGTCGCGAACGGTGGGCAGGCCGCCGCCCGGCTCACCGCCGACGCTGATGGCGCGGACACCGAGTTCACGGGCGGGTCGGCCGACGATCAGCGGTGCCTGTTCGGCGAGGTGGGCGAGGAAGTACAGGGTGCCGATCAGGGCGTTCGGGCGCTGGTCAGCCTGCACCCGAAGCAGCCGTTCCGCGCCGGCCTCCGCACCGAAACCGCTCGTCCTGGACCGCCCGCGCGTGCGCCGCCGAAACAGTCTCGATCGGACTCCAGTACTTCTTCGAGAACGGAGCAACGGTCATGACGCCTCCCTTGATTCCCGGAATGTCGATGGCGGCCCCGTCGCCATCACCGAAGCGGGGCGGGCCCGCGCGCCGACCGCCGCGAACCCGCCCCATGACTCGATCCCTTGCGCCTGGAAGTCACCCGACGCGCGCGGGTCGATCGTTGACGACCCGTCAGGGACGGCCGACCGAGATCTCCCGCACCGCCCGGGCCTGCGGGCCGCCGCGGCACTCGACGACCGTGCCGTTGTAGATCAGTTCGGTCGAACACCCCTCGTCGTCGGTCACGGTCACACTCACCGTCCGGGGACCGGCCGTGGCGTAGCGGTGCGTGACCACCGGCGACGAGGTGGTCTGCGTCGACCCGTCCCCGAAGTCCCACCGGTAGCCGGTGACCCGGCCGTCCGCGTCGGAGGACTTCGCGGCCGAGAAGATCCGGGTGAGTCCGAGACCCTCGCCGTCCACGCGAAGCGCCGCCGTCGGGCCCTGGTTCGGCGTGAGGAACGCGTTCGAGCCGTCGTGCCAGTACAGGCCGGTGTCGATGGCCGGCGACCCGGTCGCGGTCAGGCTGCCGTCGCCCTTGACCGCATAGCTGGTCACCTTCCCCAACTGCCGCGGGGTGCCGGTCATCGCGTACATGACCTTCCCGTCGGCACTGAGCACGACCCGGGCGGCGCCCGGGCTCGCGTAGGGCGAACCGGGGAGGGCATTCAGGCGGCCGTCGGGGCCGACCTGCCAACCGGAGATCGTGTTGCCCGTCGCATTGGCGACATAGACGCGGCGGGAGTCCGAGGTGAAGATCGGACCGTGCGGCGTGCCACCGCTCGGGAAGGGGGAACCGGCGACGGGAGTGAGCGCCCCGTCCTCCCCGATGCTGTAGCCCGACAGGTCGCCACTGGCCTCGTTGCCGACGAACAGGTAGCGGCCGTCGGCCGATACGGACGGGATCGCCGGCTTCATCCCGGTCGGGACGGGCGCACCGACGGGAGTGAGGCCGGCATCGGGCGCGATCGCGAAGCTCGACATGGTGTCCGTCAGGAAGTTGCTCACGAAGAGATGGCGCGCGTCGGGACTGATCACCACCTGACTGATCCCGCTGGGAACCGTGGCCGGCGGTGCGCCGGTCGGCGTCAACGCCCCCGACGGCGAGATCGCGTAGGACAACACCTGCCCCGTCTCACCCATGGCGACCGTCACGAACAGGCGGGTGCCGTCCGGGGTGACCGCGGCCCCGATCACCGGGCCCGGGGCGGCGGTCTCGGCGAACCGGGTCAGCGTGCCGCCGGGCTCGATGTGATAGCCGGTGATGCTCCCCGGGACCACCGCGAGCGTGCTGAGTTGCAGCCCCGCGCTCACCGAATACAACGTCCGGCCGTCCGGCGTGATGGCCATCCCCAGCGAGTTGGGACCGGTGGCGAACGGGGTCGCGGAGACCGGCCGCATCGCGCCGCCCCTGGTCACGGAAAGTCCGGCGATCGCCGGCGTGGCGAAACCACCGACGAACAGGGGCCGTTGCGACGTCGCGGACGAGTTCGATCCGGCAGCGGCCGACGAGGCGCCGTTGGCGGAGGTGGAGACGGCGACCGATCCTGAAGCGACCAGCGCGACCGTACATGACACCGAGAGTGCGATACGCCGTGAGCGAGCCATCGGGAACCTGGCCATACGGTTCTCCTCTTTTTCTGAAGTCGGATAAACGCCCGCGTTCGAGGAGTACTCGTTCGGGCTCCACCGTCCATCGCGTTCGGTCGATGCCGTGCTGCGCAGCGGACCTCGCGACGAGGTGCCCCCTTGTCTATCCGAGCCCGTCATCGGCGAGTGTCCGGATTTCTGGACAGTCGGGCGTGCGGGATCCAACGCGACGACGCCGGCCCCGGAACCACGAGCGGGTTCCGAGACCGGCGTCGGTGCGCCCGGATCGGGTCGGACCGGGTCAGCCGGCCAGGTGCTTTCCGAAGAACTCGGTGAGCTTGGCGACGGCCGGCGCGACGTGTGCGTCCCGGTCGTACAGCGAGACGTGGGTGCCGCCGTCGACGACGAACAACTCCTTCGGCTCCTTCGCCTTCTCGACGGCCTCACGGCTGTAATAGGCGGTGTCCGCCTCGGAGCCGACGATCATCAGCAGCGGGCGCGGTGAGATCAGCTCGATCATCGCGTACGGGTCGAACTGGGCGATGTGGTCGATGCTGCGCAGCGGCCATTCGTTGGTGGAGTTGCAGTGCCCACCGCGCGGCGTGCGGTAGTAGTCCTGCGCCTCCCGGTACAGGGTGGGCGCCTGCTCCAGGCCCTCGGGGCTTTCCGGGGCCCAGTTCAGCTGGGTCGGCGCCTCGCCCTCGGCCTCCGCGGTCCGCGCGGTGCCGGCCTGGTCGAGCAGGGCCCGCAGGACCTCGGGGCCCTGGGTGCGGCCGAGACCGTCGACAAGCAGGCTTCGGATGTCGACGGCGCTGACAGTGGCGACGGCCTTGATCCGGACGTCGGTCTGCGCGGCGAAGGGGACATACCCACCGGACGCGCAGATGCCCAGGGCGGCGATGCGCTCCGAATCGATGTCGTCACGCGTGGTGAGATAGGTGACGGCGGCGCGGACGTCCTCGGCGCGCTGGAAGGGGTTCTCCAGGCCGCGCGGGGTGCCCTCGCTCTCGCCCTGGTACGCGGCGTCGAAGACGAGCGTGGCGAAACCCTCGCGGGCCAGGCGCTCGGCGTAGATGCTCGCGGTCTGCTCCTTCACGCCACCGCCCGGGTGGCCGATGACCACGGCCGGCAGCGGGGCACCGGTGTGGCCGTCCGGGGTGAAGAGGAGCCCGGCGAGGGAGAGGCCGGCGCTGGGAAAAGTAACGTTCGCTTTCATGTGCTTGGCATTCCTTGGTGACGATGTGCTGTGGCCCGCGGGGCGCGTGATCGGGAGCCGTGCGGGCTGGGAGAGCCTTTCCGCGGCGGCCCCGAGTTGCCACGCCTTGAAGACTTCCACGTGTCGTAGGCCGGCGAAATGGGCGACTCGCAGCCCCCGACAGCGGTGTCCTGGGACGGAACCGGCCCCCTCACAGTCGTGACGTTTGCTGCGAGACTGGACCCATGAGCAGCAACGCGCACCGCGATGAGCTGGGCGCCTTCCTCAAGGCCCGCCGGATGGAGCTCAGCCCCGCCATGGTCGGACTGACGCAGACCGGGGGACGGCGACGGGTCAAGGGTCTGCGCCGCGAGGAAGTGGCCCTGCTCGCGTCCATCAGCACCGACTACTACACGAGGCTGGAACAGGGCCGGCGACAGGCGTCGCAGTCGGTATTGGAAAGCCTTGCCGAGGTCCTGCGCCTGGACGACGACGAGCGCGACTACGTGTTCGGGCTCGCGGGCCGGGACGAGCCTCGGCCGCGCCGAATCCCGGTACAGAAGGTCCAGCCCCGCCTGCGGCGGCTGCTGGACGACCTCACCGGCACCCCGGCCATGGTGCTGGGCCGCCGGATGGACGTCCTCGCCTGGAACTCGATGGCCGCCGCGCTGATCACCGACTTCGGGCGGATCCCGGAGAAGCAGCGCAACATGGTGCGGCTGGTGTTCCTGGATCCGGCTTTTCGGGCGCTGTATCCGGACTGGAAGAACGTCGCCCACGCGTGTGTGGCGCAACTGCGGATGGAGGCGGCCCGCGACCCGCACGACCCACGACTGGCCGCCCTCGTCGGCGAACTGTCCGTGCAGGACGCCGACTTCCGCCGCTGGTGGGGCGCCCATCACGTCGCGGCCCGGGGCATGGGCACCAAGGTGTACCACCATCCCGTCGCCGGTGATCTGACCCTGGATTGGGACACCCTCACCTGCGCCACCGACCCCGACCAGCAACTGGTGACCTGGACCGCGGAACCCGGCAGCCCCTCCCACGACGGTCTGCGCATCCTCTCCTCGTGGAGCGCCGCCGCCGACTCCACCGCGTCGGCGGATGCCGGCGGCTGACGCGCCGCCGGCATGACGGTCAGGAGTCGGTGCGGTCCTGCCAGAGTCCGCGTTCCTCGTGGGTCTGATGCGCCCGGCGAGCCCGCAGTGTATAAAATATTCATCGCATGGAAGCCGTACCCGACATGCCTCTCAGTATCCGGCGGACGCGGCGGCCGACGCGGGTGCGGCCGCCGTCGGGCCGCAGGCGCCGCCCCCCGCGATCCGCCGCACCACGGACCGGAACCGGTCGAATAGGCGTGGCACGTTGACGCGGGCCTCGGGTGTGTCCGGGTAGGTGACCCTCATGTAGGTGTTGTCCCAGCGGCGGTTCACCCACATCATGACCTCGCTGCTCGGGCTGGAGTCGTAGAGTCCGTTGCAGTTGGCCGCCTCCCAGTCACGGGACCCTCGGGCGTGTCTCCCGTCGATGTAGGACACGATCGGGAGCACCGCGGAGTCGTCGGACTGCAGCGGGAATCCGGCGAGTTCGGCCACCCGCAGGGGAGAGACCGCGGCCAGCTTGCAGGCACCGCGGAATCCGGCGCCCGCAGCGACCATGAGTTCGGTCGGGGACAGGGGCCTGCCGTCCTCGGTCAGCGGGAACGCGACCGGCACCAAGTTGATGAACCATCCCTGCGCGGCGAGCCAGCGCACCTCGTTGCGGGTGTGTACGACGGACAGGCCGCGGTAGACGTCGCGACCTCCCAGGTCGCGGTGCACGGCTCCGAGCGCGGCCAGCAGACCGGCGGAGAAACCGGCGCCGTGCGGCCTGCACACCCGGGCGAAGGCGTCGGCCTCGTCCGCGGTCAGCAGGTCGAGTTCGAGGGACAGGCTGGGGCGCGTCTCGCCCGCCGGTACCCCGAGCGCGAGGGGGAAGGACGGCATCGGACCGGAGAGGAGGAAGCCGACCCAGCTTCGCACCCCGGGCGAGTCGGCCTGGAGGGCGGCGGCCCGCTCCCGCTCCAGCGTGCCCGCGTCGAGATAGCTGCCGACCTCGGGCAAGTCGGCCTCGACGCCTTCGCGTTCGGCCTGGTACAGGACGCGCAGCTCGTCGAAGACGAGAAGCATCGAGTACGCGTCGCTGTGCGCGTGATCGATGGCGAAATAGACGGTGGAGGAATCCTCACCGAGCACGGCGGCGGCGGTGAACGGCGGCCACCGCATCGGACTGGTCCCGCTGTGGAACTGCCGGCGCAGATGCTCCCGGACGGCGTCCTCGGAGTCGAGGACGCCGCGTGGCACGGGCCGTACGTCGACATCCTCCCGCGCGACCTTGTGCCGGATCAGGGTCGTGCCGGCGCCCCCCGGGGCGGCCCGGTCCGGCTCGGCCGAAAACCACGTGAGCATCGTCTCGTGGCGCAGCGTCCACTTCGTCAACGCGGCGGCCAGCGCGGCGGTGTCGAGCCGCCCCGGCAGGTCGAAGGCGAGCCCCAACCACGGCGACTGGGGGCGGTGTGCCTCGAGGTTGGCCAGATAGCGCAGGAGGTGGTTCTCCTGCACCGGGGACGGCGGCACCGGGTGCGCCGGTGCGCGCATCGCCCTCTCGACGACGTGGTCGGGAACCCGGAACTGGACCAGTTCGCCGACGCGGGGCACGTAGTCGGACAGGAAGGTCATCAACACGGCGTGGGTTCCTTTCCTTTGGTGCCGTCGAGACAGGCCGGGTGCGACTGCGGTCGACGGGGGGAGCGGGGGGCGGCGCACGGCGCGTCCGTACCGGTGACGACCTGCCGCACCAGGCGGCCGACCTCGGCGAGGTAGGACGGGACGGCGGCCCGGCCGGGTTCGGAGTCGGGGAAGCGGTGGCTGAGGTAGACACCCTCACGGGTGCGCAGGATCCACAGGTAGACCTCGTGCGGATGGAATCGGCGACTGCGCAGCGCGGTGGCCTTCCACTCGGTCCACCGGCCGGCGCCGGGCAGGGAGCGGACGTCCATGTACGAGACCATGAACCGGGGTTCGAGGGGCAGCCCGAGCAGTTCGGTGAGTCGGGTCAGTGGCGCGCAGGCCAGCGGACGGGCGCGTTGCAGGGCCGCCCTGGACTCCTTCATCACCTGCTCGAAGTCGTCTCCGCCGCGCACGGGGACACCGACCGGCGCGATCCCCACGTACCAGCCCAGGGACCGGTGGTACCGGCGGTCGTTGCGGGTGTGGAAGGGCACGACGGTGCGAAAGACGTCCAAGCCCGACAGGCTCCGGGCGGACAGGGCGAGGCAGGCGAGGACGCCGGAGAAGAAGTCGCCGCCCCGTTGCCTGCACAGGAGTTCGAAGGACCGTGCCTCGTCGGCGTCGAGTAACCAGTCCAGGCCGCCCGTCTGGGCGACGGGCGCCGGTTGCCGCCGATCGGCGACCGGAACGACGAAGTCGGGCAGCATGCCGCCGCCCTCGACCACGAAGTCCCGCCACTGCCGGACGACTTCGTGCTCGCCGTGCAGTTCGGCGGCGTCGCGGCGCTCGGGGCCGGTGAAGTCCAGATAGCTGCCCACCTCGGAGAGGCGGGCCGGGCGGCCGTCGAGCGCCGCGCCGTACAACTCGCTTATCTCCTGGGCGATCAGCAGGATCGCGTAACCGTCGACGTTGTGGTGGTCCAGGCCGACGCAGACGGTGGTGGAGTCGGGGTGTCGCACCGTGAGGAACAGGAAGGAGGGCCAGAGCAGCGGATCGGTGTTCGCGTCCAGGATCTTCTCGATGCGGGCGGACAGTTCGCGCGGATCCTCGACATGGCCGTGCTCGGTGCGGATCAGGCCGACCGCGCCCGGCCGCAGGGTGGTGCGGTACATCTTGAGGGAGTCGCCGTCGGCGTACGGCTCCAGTCGGCTGCGCAGCACCTCGTGCCGGGTGATCCAGTCATCCAGTGCCTTGGCCAGGGCGTATTCGTCGAACAGGCCGGGCAGTTCGAACGTCGTGGCCAGCCAGGAGGGGCCGCGGCCGCTCGCGGCGGAGTGCAGGGCGTCGCCGAGATGCCCTTCCTGGAGATACGACGCCGGCCGCGCGTCGGGCACCCAGTCGCAGGAGTCGGGGGGACCGGCCGTCGGGCGCCATGCGGCCAACTGTCCGGCCGGTATTTCGAGGTCCCAGATGTCGATGAATTTCACGGGGCTGCCTCGCTACCCAGGCGATGCCTGATGGGGGACGTGGTATGGGGAAGGTGAGCTCCGGGCGCGGGAGTTCGCCGCCGCGGATCGGGCCGGCGAAGCGGGATTTCGTCCCTTCGCGGCCACGCCTCCACGGTAGGGAGGATTCCGCTGTGCAAAGGTCCAAGGAATTGGACACCGGTTTCGCGGCGTTCGCACACGCGGCAACCTCGAATGGGCGCGGCGATCATCGCGAATGGTGGCTCCGCGACACGTCCGTGGATTGCGTCCGGGAAAATTCGGGGCGACGGGTGCGGGGCCGCGTGAGAGAGGACGGGACCGCGCGAAAGACGACGGCCTCCCCGTACCGGGGTGCCGACGGTCGTGTTCGGGGTCAGTGGATGTGCAGTGCCCGCATGCGGTTGTAGAGGGTGGACCGGCTCACGCCCAGCGCGCGTGCCGCCTCGCGCCGGTTCCCGTTGGCCGCGTCGATGGTGGCGACGATGACTTCGCGCTCCGCCTGACGGAACGGCGACGCGGAGGAGGACTGGTCGCGCTGTGAGGCCGGCAGGTCGGAGGGAAGGATGTCCCCGGCCGAGCGAATCCGGGCAAGGCCGTCCACCGCCCTGCGCAACTCGGCCAGGTTGCCCGGCCAGGACTGTGCGGCCAGCACGCGCAAGGTCTCGGAGGTCAGGCGCACGCGTGCGGAGCCCGAGGCCTGGGCCAGCATGCGCTGCGCCAGGTGTGGGATCTCGTGCCTGCGGCGGCGCAGCGGCACCAGGTCCCGACGCGCGGCGCACATGGCCACCAGTGGTGCGTGCACACCCTGGAGATGCTCACCGGGCGTCGAGGTCAGGACGACCTCGCGGGTGGTACCGGTGAGCGACTTGGCCACCAGCATGGTCAACGGTTCGGACAGGGACTCGATGTTCTCCACGACGGCCGCCGGCCCGTCCGTCTTCAGCAACGCCCCCAGGGCCGCGGCCCACGAGGCCTCGCCCCGGCGGGCGGCTGCCGTCGCGTCGAGGACGGTGGCCCCCGGCCCGGCGGCCCGGCGCGCCTCGGTGGTGCGGCCACTGCCGGGTTCGCCGATGACGAGCAGCGGCCACTGCGCGGCCACGTCCGGGTGCGGCCTGCCGCGGCGGCCGTTGCGCTCCGGGACGATGTCGACGAGCACGCCGTCGGTGTCCTCGATCGGCACGCACCTGAGCCGGACCGATCGGCCGGAGGCCAGGGTCAGTTGATGTACGCGCTCGCGGGCGGGGCCCGTCGGGTCGACGCAAGCCTCGACGGCCGGATGATCGGCGGCCTGGATCAGATCCAACGCGGACGGGCCGGCCAGGACCAGTCCCGGCCCGAGCACCATGACCGCGCGTCCCCGGGAGCGCGTCGCCGCCTGGAACGCGGCCAGCATCCGCCGCTGGGCCAGGGGCGATTCCCGCAGGAGCCGGTCCTCGATGTCCTGGACCAGGTGTCGGATCAGGGATGGCAGGAGCGGGTGCTCCTGGCCCCAGGCGCACGCGAGATTGACGGCACCTTCGAGCCGACGGGTCACCGGATGCACGATCGGATGCCCGAAACAGGAGAACGGATCGAACACCTTCACGAAGTGCTCGGGCCCGCGCACGAGTACGCTCCGGCCGGTCTGCAACGCGGTCCCCAGCCCGTTGGTGCCGATCTGCCTCTCTTCGACCCGGACGCCCGGCGCGAGACCGAGGTTGGTCATCGCGTCGTCGATCGACCGGTGCGTGTAACGCATGTCGATCACCGAGGCAGTCCGGTCGGCCAGCAGGAACACGGCCGGAAACCCGTCGAACTCCTGCCGCGCCCGCTCCAGCACCCACCCCGCCGCGCGGGACAGGCCGCTCTCCGGATCGACCGGGCCTTGGACGAGGCGGGGCGCCGTGTCCCGGCGCACACCGTGCAGGCGCGATCGGGTCCACGACGATTCGATCGCGGGCCGCGTTCGCCCGATCTCGTCCAACGGAGCGTCCTGCATGCCGGCTCCTCCGGTTGGCGGTCCCGGCACCTGGCGCCGGCTCGGGACGGCAGGCGCCGGGACGAGGCGACGCGTCCCCGGGGCCTGCGCTGTCGGTACGGAGTTCACAAAGCGTTCATGGCTGTGAAATAAAATATACCATGCATCATTGGACTCGACCGATGACCCACCGATGACCACGGGCCTGCGGCCGGGAGTGTCGACGGGACACCAAAACATGGCAAACGTAGTATCCGGGTCATGGGAACGTCCTCGCGGGAGGAGGGAAATGGGCGGGTCGACTGCCGGAGCCGCAGCGGAAATGGGCGCCTTCGCCGACATCGCGGTCGCCGTGACGGACGCCGACGGCCTCGTGGTGCGCTCGTCCCCGGCAGCCGAAGAGCTACTGGGGTGGACCGCCCGAGAAGTGTGCGGCCGACCGCTGGGCGACCTGTTCGCCGACGGCCGCGCGAACGCGAGTGACCACACCCGCACACAGACGGACGGACGGGCGCCGCTGCGCCACCGGTCCGGTGACTCGGTTGACGTCACCTACCGTGTGCTGCCGCTTCAGCCCCGCGCCGAACACCTCGTGCTCCTGGTGCCCACCGGGCGGGCCGTCCGGGTGGGGGACGCCCAGGACGACCCGGCGGCCGCGGTGGCCCTGTACCTCGACACACCCGGGCAGCGGCGGGTCCGCCGTGAACTGGCCCTGCTGCACCGGACCGCCACCCGGATCGGCGGCTCCCTGGACGTCACGCGCGTCGTTCAAGACCTGGTCGACGTGCTCGTGCCCGCCTTCGGGGACCTGGCCTGGGTGGATCTCGCCGACGCCGTACCCGACGGCGACGAGCCCCCCGAATTGGCCGGCGGAGGGGAGCTGCACGTGCATCGGGCGGCGGTGGCCTCCGCCGCCGACGACCCGTGGCCCGCCTCGCTGCTGCAACTCGGCCGGCCGGCCCCGCCGGTGCCGTCCTCGGCCACGCTGCGGGCCATCCAGGAGGGTCGGGCGGTGATCCTGGATCCGGCGATGGTGGCCGACCTGCTCGGGGGCGACGAGTCACTGGTCCGGCTGTTCGTACCCGAGCACGGGCACTCGGGTATCTGGGCCCCCCTCTTCGCGCGTGGACTGGTGCTGGGCAACATCACCGTCTGGCGTACCGACCGGCAGGAACCCTACGACGAGAGGGACGCGGACCTGCTGGCCGAGATCGCCTCACTGGCCGCACTGAGCGTGGACAACGCCCGTCGTTACACCCGCGAGCGCCGCTCGGTGCAGGCGCTGCAACAGCGCCTGCTTCCCCGGCCCACCGCCGACAACCCGGCGGTGGAGACCGCCGGTTTCCAGGTGCCGGCCGGCGGCGACGTCGAGGTCAGCGGCGACTGGTACGACGTGATCCCCCTGCCCTCCTTCCGCGTCGCCCTGGTCGTCGGTGACGTGGCCGGCGACGGGCTGTACGCCACCGCCACCATGGGCCGGCTGCGCACCGCCGTCCGCACGCTCGCGGACCTGGAACTCGACCCCGTCGAACTGCTCACCCACCTCGACGACCGGGTACGGCAACTCACCAGGGAGGCCGACCCGGGCAGCCCCGTCGGCGCCACCTGCCTGTACGTCGTCTACAACCCCGTCAGCCGGCGCTGCGCACTGGCCAGTGCCGGGCACCCTCCGCCCGTGCTGGTCCGACCCGACGGCACCACGGAGGTGATCGACGTCGCCCCCGGGCCGCCACTGGGCGTGGGCGGCGTCCCCTTCGAGATGGCCGTCGTCGACCTGGAACCCGGCAGTGTCCTCGCCCTCCACACCGAAGGCCCGAGCGAGCGGGAGGACGAGGACACCGACGCCGGACCGCGGTGGCTGACGGACAACCTCGCGGACCTGTGCGGCGCCGATCACCCCCTGGACGACGTCGGCCGCGCGCTGCTTTCGCGCCTCGGCGACGCCCCACCGCGCGACGACACCGCCCTGCTGCTGGCACGTATCCGGGCGATCACGGCGGACAACATCGCGGACTGGCGGTTCGCCGCCGACCCGATGGCCGTGGCCACGGCCAGGCAGGCCGTCGCCGAGCAGCTCGGCGTCTGGGGACTGGAGGAGATGGCCTTCACCACCGAGTTGATCGTCAGCGAGCTGCTCACCAACGCGGTCCGCTACGCCGGGGGCCCCATCGGCCTGCGGCTCGTCCGCGACGCCGCGTTGGTCTGCGAAATCACCGACCCCAGCAACACGCAGCCCCGCCTGCGTCGCGCGCACTGGACCGACGAGGGCGGACGCGGTCTGTTCCTCGTCGCCCAGCTCAGCACCCGGTGGGGCTGCCGCTACGGCCGCCAGGGGAAGACCATCTGGGCCGAACAGCCGCTTGTCCTCGCGGCCGACCCCGCTTCGCCGGTGTGAGGCACGGCGGAGCGGGTGCTTCGCCACCATCGACGACGCCCCGTGTCAGCGGCAGGGGCGTCCGCGGGTGAAGACCATGTCGGTTCCGACGGCGGCGGAGTCATTGCGCACGAGCGTTCCGTCGGGCCGGACGTCGAATCCGTGCAGTGCCACGATCGGCGCGCCGGCACCGCCGACGGGGACGCCGGCGGCGTCCCACAGCACCTTTCCGTCGGCCGAGAGCACCGCCATCTGCGGAGCGGTCCCGTCGGCCCCGCCCGCGAACGGGCTGCCCGGCAGCTCCTTCAGCGCGCCGTCCTCGCGGATCGCGAAGCCGGTGATCGAGTTCGAGCCGAGGTTCGGCGCGTAGAGGTACTTGCCGTCGTGGCTGGTGACCATCCCCAGTGAGGGACTGCCGGCCGGGAACGGCGAGCCGGCGACAGGCGAGAGCGAGCCGTCCGCCGCGACGTCGAAGGCGGTCACGGTCGTGCCCAACTCGGTGGCGACGTACAGGTGGCGCCCGTCCGGAGTCAGGGTCGGGAAGATCGGCCCGAAGCCGACGGCGCTCTCCGTCTCCCGCAGTCCGCCCACCAGGCCGTCGTCGTTCAGCGCGTACCGCATGATCCGGTTCGCCGCGACATCGGTGACATACAGATCGCGGCCGTCGGGGGACACGGCCGACATCGACAACGACGCCGAACCCAGGGACAGTGGCGCACCGACCGGAACGGGCGTGCCGTCGGCCCGGAGCGCGTAGACCTGCATCGTGGTGTCGGAGACGCCCACCGTGACGTAGGCGTATGTGCTGTCGGGGGAGAACGCCACGTCGATCGGGATGTCGGGCAGCGTGGTGGTCGCCCCGGGCCGGGCGGTGAGCCTCCCGTCGGCACCGATCGTGTGGACTCGCAGCTTTCCGTCGCCGCCGGCGGAGTACAGGAACCTGCCGTCGGGCGACGGGACGACCGGGGAGCCCCCCGACGCCTTGGTCGTCCGCGCGAACGTGGGCCCGACGGTATGTGGGGCCGTGCCTTCGCCGGCCACGGCCGCCGAGGGGATCGTCGACGATGCCAGCAGCGTCATCAGCGCGCCGGTGGCCGCCATGAGCCGTCGGGACGCCGTGCGCGTGCCCCGCCGACGGGAGTTGCCGACGGTTGGCTTCGACGGGTGGTTCTCCGCGCTACCGGTCATCGGTTCACCTGCGCCTCTCGCGTGTTCGGATTCGGGGAAGGCGGTGATGGTGTGACTTGGTGCCGTCGAACGCGCTTCAGCGGTCCAGGAGGGTGATCACCGACTTGGTCTCCAGGTACTCCTCCATGCCTTCGGGCCCGCATTCCCGGCCCCAGCCCGACTGTTTGTAGCCGCCGATGGGCATCTGGACCCCGCCCGCGCGGTGGACGTTGACGCCGATCCGTCCCGCCCGCAGCCGACGGGCGATCGTGTGGGCCCGGGAGACGTCACGGGTCCACACGCTGCCGGCGAGGCCGTACTCGGTGTCGTTGGCCGCCGCTATCGCCTCGCCCACCCCGGTGAACGCCATCGCGCTCAGCACCGGGCCGAAGGTCTCCTCGCGGACCACGCGCATCGAGCGGTCGACGTCGGCCAGGACCGTGGGCTCGAAGAAGTACCCCTCGTCCCCGATCCTGGAGCCGCCGCCGACGACCCGCGCGCCGGCCCCGACGGCCTCCGCCACGTGCCCGGTGACGCGGTCGAGTTGCCGCCGGGAGGCCAACGGGCCGATGTCCACGCCGGGTTCGGTGCCGTAGCCCATCTTCAGCGACCGGCCGTACTCCGCCACCCCACGGACGACTTCCTCGAACACGTCCCTGTGGGCGAACAGCCGCGTTCCGGCGGTGCAGACCTGTCCGGTGTTCCAGAAGGCGCCGAGAGCGATGCCCGGGATCGCCTGGGACAGATCCGCGTCGGGCAGCACGATCACCGGTGATTTGCCGCCCAGTTCGAGAGCGAGCTTCTTCAGGTTCCCGGACGCCGCCCGCACGATCAGTTTGCCGACCCGGGTGGAGCCGGTGAAGCTGAGCTTGTCCACCTGCTCGTGGGCGACCAGTGCCATGCCCGCGTCGGCGTGGCCGGTGACGACGTTGACCACACCGTCGGGCACGCCCGCCTCCAGCAGAAGACCGCCCAGGGCCAGTATCGACAGGGAGGCGTCCTCCGAGGGCTTCAGCACGCAGGTGCACCCCGCGGCGAGGGCGGGCGCCAGTTTCAGCGCGGCTCCGTACAGCGGAGCGTTCCACGACATGATCAGCCCGGCGACGCCTACCGGTTCCTTGAGCGTGATGCCGTGGAAACGGCGCTCGGCCGGTCCGATGTCCACGGTCCGGCCGTGGATCTTGTCCGCCCAACCGGCATAGTACCGGAACTGGTTGGCCGTCTCGCCGAGCAATGCCCGCGCCTGCGGCACCGGCATGCCCACGTCCATGCTTTCCAGTCGGACCAGTTCGTCCGCGCGGGTCTCCAGCAGGTCGGCGACGCGCCAGAGCACGACCCCGCGCTGCGCGCCCGACAGGACGGACCAGCGCTCGTCGTCGAAGGCGCGCCGAGCGGACCGCACCGCGGCGTCGACATCGGCGGGGGCACCGGTGGGAATACACGCGACGACGCGCCCTGTGCCCGGGTCCTCCACGGGGAAGGTCGCACCGGACAGCGCCGGAACCCGGCGCCCGTCGATCAGCATCTGCTCCGACCTCACGCGAGGGTCGGTCGTCGGGGCGGCGGCGTCCGGTGTCACGGCATCTCCTTGCGTCGATCCCCAATCCATCGGGATTACGTATCATATATTTAACATGGGGACAAGGGTCGGAGGCGGCGACCCGGGACGGAACCGGCGCGGCGAGTGTCCAGAACCCTGGACACTCGTGCCCCACGGCGGCACCTAGCGTTTGGGCGGCCACCCGGAGGGCTCGGCCGGGCAACGCGGCCGGGCAACGGGACGGCGTCCGGATCCGGGCTCGGCCGGGACCGCGCGACGACCGTCGCCGGCCGGACGGAGCAGGGCGTGTTCCCAGGCGGCCTCGGTCGACCTGGATCGGTCTCGCACCATCCTCGGCGAGACGAATTCCCGGCCACGGACCGGTGGGCCGTGCCTCGAAACGTACGAGGTCCGGGCCCGCCCGGTCGCGCCGCCGCCGACAGCCAATCGTCAGCAGAACTCGATCGATCGGAGTCCACCATGCGAACTGTCCAGGCCGTGCGGACGGATGGTCCCCGGGACACCGTCATCAGGCCACGACCGGGTCCGATGTGGCGGCGTGTCCGGTCCTACGGGGCGACAGTCGGCGCGCTGGTGCTGACGACGCTTTTCGTCGCGCCGTCGGCGGGCGCCGAAACGTCGTCCGGCGGTCAGGCGTCCGTCGCGCAGACCGAACGTCTGTATGTGACGGCGCAGTCGGGTGGCATCACCGCCCTCGGTCTGTCGGCCGACGGCACGCCACGCCCGCTGCCCGGCTCCCCGTACACCTCCGGAGCGGGGACGTTCAACCTGGTGACCACCCCTGATCACCGGTACATGTACGGCGCCGCCGGGCTCGGCCTCGGTTCGCCGGACAGCACGTCGCAGCCTCCGCAGTTGGAAACCTTCCGGATCGCGAAGAACGGAACGCTCGCCCGCGTCGGTGCACCGCTGCCGTTGCCCAACACTCCCGTTTCCATGGCGGTCTCGGCCGACGGGCGGCACCTGTTCCTCGGCCTCGGTGACGGGATCGCAGGCTTCAACAACGGTGCGATCGCCTCGTTCACCATCGGCCGAGACGGCGTGCCGGTGCCGAACGGCGCCCCGGTGAAGCTGGGAACGTACGAGGACGGCGCGGCCATGCCGGTCCTGTCCAAGGACGGCAAGGCCCTGTACGTGACCAGCTATCTCGCCAAGTCGATCGTCCGGTTCGCCGTCCACCGGGACGGCACGCTCTCCGGGCCGCTCCAGCGCATCGACGCGGGCGACGCGCCGATCACCCCGGCCGTGGCGCCCGACGGCCGCACCCTCTACATCGCCAATGAGACGGGAGGCACGGTCCGGGCCTTCACCATCGCGGCCGACCACTCCCTGCGCTCCCTCGCCGCGCCGTTCCCCTCCGGGGGCTACCCGCACAACTTCTCGTTCGGCAGGAACGGTCGGCAGGTGTATGTGGCCAACACGATGACGAACGACGTCAGCGGGTACTCCGTGCGGGCCGACGGCACGCTGACCCCGCTGCCCGGGTCGCCGTACGCCGGCGGGCCCGAGGGCACGATGCCCGACATGCCGCTGCTGTCCGCCGATGGACGACGCCTCTATGTGGTCGACTATCAGTCCGCCGCCGGGCCGAACCACGCGAACGCCTCGCTGCGCGTCTACCACGTGCGGCGCGACGGCGGCCTCGTACCGGATGGCAGGGCGCCGTACGACCTCGGCATCCGTGGCTCCGACGGCCCGAGTGCGCTTCTGGCCTCCGGCCGCCACTTCTGACCGAGGGGTTTCGCTCTCGACTCGGCGAACCGTCCCGGACCACCGAACCCCTCCAGGGCTCCCGGTGGGCCGGGACGACGGGGCGCGCCGGCGACTCCTCGTCCCGCGCAAGGGAGCGACTTTGAGGTCTCAAAAAATATTTTGTTTCACATATTCAACCTGCGCACTGACGTCGTGCGGTCCGTACGCGTCATCTCGAGAGAGCGGGATTCATGAGCAGAACGGATACCAACGGCTCCGACCGCGCTCTGCGACTGCGCAATGTCTCCAAGACGTTTCCGGGCGTCCGGGCCTTGGCGGGCGTCGACTTCGACGTGCGGCCGGGCACGGTGCACGCCCTGCTCGGCCACAACGGATCGGGCAAGTCGACGCTGATCAAGTGCCTCGCGGGCGTGTACACGCCCGACGCGGGCGCGGAGGCCACGGTGTTCGGACAACCGCTGGTGCTGGGTGACGCGGCGGACGCGAAACACCGGAGACTGCGCTTCGTCCACCAGGACCTCGGCATCGTTCCCGAACTCGGAGCGGTCGACAACATCGGACTCGCGGCCGGTTACGCGCGCGCTTCGTTCGGCCGCATCAACTGGCGGAAACAGGCGAGTCGATCCCGCGAACTGCTTGCCCAGTTCGGTTTCTCCTTCGACCCCACGATGCCGTTGTCGCAGGCCTCACCCCCGGAGCGGGCCGTCGTGGCGATCGTGCGAGCGCTCGCCGACTGGCAGGATCACCGGGGCGTTCTCGTGCTCGACGAACCGACGGCCGCCCTCGCGGCACACGAGGTCGACCGGCTGTTCGCACTGATCCGCGAGGTCAGTGCCACCGGGGCCGCCGTCGTGCTGGTGTCGCACCGCCTCGACGAGGTGATGGCCGTCGCCGACCACGCCACGGTGCTGCGTGACGGCCGCAGGGTCTGGGACGGCGCTCTGGGCGATGTCACGTTGGAGCATCTGGTCGATGTGATCGTCGGTTCGGCGGAGCACGCGAAGGACTCCGGGCTCGCGTCGGCCGCGGCACCGCCGACGCCGAGGGCGGCCCGCGAGGGCGAGCCCTCCGTGCTGGAGGTCGCCAACCTCCGGGGCCGGTACCTGCGCGGACTCGACCTTCGTGTCGCGGCCGGCGAGATCGTCGGTATCGCCGGGCTCCTCGGTTCGGGCCGGGAGGAAGTGCCGTACGTGCTCTCGGGTGCCCACCGGGACGGCGTCACCGGCTCGTTCGCCATCGGTGGGGTCACCGTCGAGCATCCGTCGATCCCGCGGGCGCGGGAACTGGGCGTCGTGTTCGTGCCGGCGGACCGGGGCGCCGAGGCGATCGTCGACGGATTCACGACGACGGAGAACGTCTCACTCGGCGCCCTTCCGGCGCTCCGCTCCCGAGGGGTCCTCAACCCCTCCGCCGAGACGACGTTCGCGAGGGAATGGCTTTCCTCCGTGCACGCGGACATCGCCTACGCGCCACGGCCGATCGCCGCGCTCAGCGGCGGCAACCAGCAAAAGGCGGTCCTGGCCAGAGCGCTGTCCGTGGCCCCGAAGGTGCTCGTCCTGTCCGAACCCACGGCAGGCATCGACATCGGCGCCCGGAACGTGATCTACGACGAACTTCGTCGGCGCGCGGCCGAGGGACTGGCCATCGTGATGGCCTCCTCCGACACCGAGGACCTGCTCGCCTGTTGCGACCGCGTGGTCGCGCTGCGCGAGGGGCGTGTCGCCGGAGAGTTCCGCGGCGACGGGATGACCAAATCAGCAATCGCATATGCAGTCGAAGGGGCACACGATGACCAGGACTGACGAGCCGCCGCCGGCGGCGGAGAAAAGCCATCGCGACCACAAGAGACCGACCTGGCTTCGTCACCTCAGCTTCACCAATGTCGGCGTCGTCTACGTCGAGATCGCAATGGTGATCGTCTTCTCGGTCTGGGCACCGGACACGTTTCCGACCATGACCACGGTCCGTTCCGTACTCAACGGAATGGCGGTGCCGGGGTTGATGGCCCTGGCCCTGGTGGTGCCGCTCGCCGCCCGCACCTTCGACCTGTCGATCGGCAACGCGATGGGACTGGCGAACATGCTGATCGCGTGGCTGCTGGTCGCACAGGGGTGGAGCATCGGGCCCGCGATCGTGGTCACGCTGCTCGCCGCTTTGGCGATGGGCGCGTTCAACGGGCTCGTGGTGGTCGGAGTCCGCATCGACTCGTTCATCGGAACCCTCGCCAGTGGAGCGCTGTTCGCCACCATCGGCCAGATCCTCTCGGTCCAGTCGATCACCGGAACCCAACTCACCGGGGCCTTCGGCAAGTTGGCGACGACGGGGGTCTCGGGGCTCTACGTGCCGTTCCTGCTGATGCTGGCGGTCGCGGTGTACATCTGGTTCTTCCAGACGTACACCGTCACCGGCCGCCGTATCTACGCCCTCGGCTTCGGTGAGCGTGCCTCGGAACTCGTCGGCATCCGCGTACGGCGACTGAAATTCGTCAGCCTGATGATGGCCGGCCTCGCGGTCGGTGTCGCCGGGATCCTGCTCGCCTCGTCCGTGCAGTCCGGCAGTCCCAACATCGGTCCGCCGTACCTCCTCGACGCCTACGCGGCGGCGTTCCTCGGCGCGACCCAGTTCGGTGGGCGGTTCAACGCCTGGGGGACCGTCGCCTCGGTCCTGCTGATCACCACCGGCACCAACGGCATCTTTCTCGTCGGTGGTGAACCGTGGGCACAGAGCATGTTCAGCGGTGTCGTGCTGCTGCTCGCCCTGGGCGCGTCGAACCTGGAGCAGGCGATCCGCGCCCGGTCCTGGATCCGCGCCAACGCCCGGCAACCGCGCGGCGATCCGGGCGATGCCTCGGTTCCGCGGCCCGAGCGCTCGACGCAGCGCACCCACGCCTGACGCACACACCCGTGCGCCTGTGACACCACGCCCCACGCCTGACGTTGCACCACACCAAGGAGCGAACACATGACGCAATCGACCAGGATGGCCCGCCGGACGCGCCGCAGAGCGGCGTTGGTCGGCTCGTGCGCCGCGCTGTCCCTGCTGCTCGCGGCGTGCGGAGGCGACGACAAGGACAAGTCGCCCAAGACCGCGACCGCGGCCGACCACACGGGTATCGCCCTGGCCAAGGGCGCGGTCGAGACCTACCGCCAGGCGCCCACGTCGATCGGCATCGTCCAGCCCGTCGGCAAGCCGATCCCCGCGGGCAAGACGATCGTGCACATCGGTGCGGGGCCGGCCGGTCTGGGCACCATCATCATGCAGGAGGAGATGGCCGAGGCGGTCAAACTCCTGGGCTGGCAACTGAAGTTCATCCAGCCGCAGTCGCCCACCCCTCAGCTGTTCCAGCAGGCCCTCGACCAGGCGATCGCGATGCACCCGGACGCCGTCGTCATCAACACGGTGGAAACGGCGACGATCGCCAACCAGCTCACCAAGCTCAAGGCGATGAACATACCCGTGGTCTCGAACACCGCCGCGGACCCCTCCGGTGATCTGATCGCTCTGCAGATCTACGGAGTCGAGGGCCTGAGCCCGCTGGCCACCGCGATCGCGGACAAGACCCTGGCCGACATGGGGAACCCGGGAACCATCGGCGTCGCCGACATCCAGGGCTACAAGATCGTGAACGGGATCGTCGACGCGTTCAAGCGGGAGATCGAGCAGAAGTGCCCGTCCTGCTCGCTGGTCGAAACGGCGGTATCGGTCCAGTCGCTGGGAACCACCGCCGGAAGCGACATCGTGAACTTCGTGCGCTCGCACTCCGGCATGGACGCCCTGTTCATGGGCTACGACGGAATGGGCACCAACCTGTTCTCGGCCGCGCGGTCCGCCGGAATCACGCTGCCCAAGACGTACTCCGTCGCGGCGGCCCCGACGAGCATCCCGGCTCTCGCCGACGGTCAACTGGCCGCCTCGGCGGTCCTGGACCAGGGCGAGGAGGGGTGGCGGACGCTCGACGCGCTGGCCCGCATCCTCACCGGTCAGCCGGAAAGCGCGCTGGAGCAGGACGTGAAGTACTCACGGCCCATGGTGTGGTCCAAGAGCTTCGACAACGTGCCGCCGAAGCCGGCCGGCAACACGTTCCCGAGCGTCATCAAGGACTATCGCGAGCAGTACAAGAAGCTCTGGGGCAAGTAGGCGTTATCGGCGCGCGGTTCGCCCGGTCGAGACCTTGGCCGGCGCGCCCGGGCGCGCCGGCGAAGTCTCCTTGTCGACCTCGGGCGTCGTCGCCGGGGCGGGACCCGCGCGGATCCCGCCCCGGCGATGCCCGATCAGCAAGCCGGGCCTGGCCCTTGGTACCTACGCCGGCCGCCGCGCATCGGATCCCGGCACAACACCCGCTCCGCGCCGCACACCCCGGGGCGAACCCGGACCCGCGTGGGGCAGTGGACCGGTTCAAGAAAGGCGACATACCCGTAGCCCGCAACGCGGGCGACGCGCTGTGGACACGGTTCGCGGGTGAAGCCGAGGGAGTCCCCTTGATTGCCCGGGATTCGGTTGTCGGAGCCGATTCGGGACCGTCATGGTTTACCCGTGCCGCCGGCAAACGACGCGGTACGGAAAAGGGGAATCCTCATGACCGATCGGATCGGGTCGTTCGGCCCACGCGCGCCATTCGGGGTGGTCGTAGCCGTGTCGGCCACGTTCCTGCTGGTCGGAGCCTGTGAGGGAAACGACGCGAAGACGGCGCACGTCGGCACCTCGAGCACGGCTACGGCTTCCGTGTCCGCCTCGACGACGTACACGCCGTACACCGCACCGGCCACGACACCCGTCTCGACCCGCGGCGGCGCGAGCCAGTCGCCGTCCGCCACGAGCCGGAGCGCGCGCACCGCCGAGCAATCCGCGACACCGGAGAGCACGAAGACCGCCTACGACAAGGGCGAGTGCCTCAGCGGCCGCATCAGCACGAGCGGCAGCCAGGAAGAACTGATCTCGGTCCGCTGCTCCGACCCCAAGGCCAACTTCAAGGTCCTGCGGGTGTTTCCGTACACGATGGCCGGCAGCCCGTGCCAAAACGTGAGCGGCGCGGACTACACGTACTCCAGCTATTGGACCCGCAACGGAGTCCCGACCTACGGCAGCACGTACTGCCTCTCCGAGATCGGCTGAACCCGGCGCCCCACGTCGGCGGCCGGTGGCGGAGCCGGTCGAACGTCTCGTCGACGGGAGGGCGGCGCGGGATCGGCCGGCACGTCCGGATCCTGGGACGGCCGCCCGATCGGGCAGCCCTTCGGCACGTCGCGCTCACGCCGCACGTACGGCGAAGTGGTGGTACATGCTGCCCTGCCCCGCGCCTGCCCGCTTTGCAGGATGGCCCTGGGTACTGGTGGCGGCCATACCCGCCGGCCGGATCGAGCCCGGCCTTCTGCCGGGTCGGTGCGACCGGCCGGTGGCGGGTCCCGGTCGAGTCGCGGTGGTCATCGGGGTCCACCCACGTCTCCACCCGTTGTTCCACCCGTGGGTCCAGGTGCGGAAAGGGTGACGGCGACAGTCTGGGGACATGACTTTCACCGACTGGATCACCGACATCGTCCTCGTTCTCATCGTCTTTCGGCAGTTGCGGGAGGACCGGCTGGACCGCAAGACGTTCCTCATTCCGTTGGGGATCGTGGCCTTCGTGGCGTGGAAGTACCTGGACACGATTCCCACCGCGGGCAACGACACGGTGTTGATCGGCGCCCTGATGGCGATCGGCGCGGCGCTCGGCGTGGCGGGCGGCATCTTCACCCGGATCCGCTCCGCCGGCGGGCATCTGCTGATCAAGGCGGGTGCGGTTTCCGCGGTGTTGTGGGTGGTGGGCATGGGCGCGCGGATGGGGTTCCAGGTGTGGGTCGACCACGGCGGTGCCGACGATGTGGCCCGCTTCAGCCTCGACCACCACATCACGAGCGGGCAGGCGTGGGTGGCGGCGTTCGTGCTGATGGCGCTCACCGAGGTCGTTACCCGGGTGGCCACGATCTTCGTCCGGAGCCGGATGGTGGCCGCCGGGCGGCCGGTGAACACGGCGGCGCGTGCGGTGTCGACGCTGGACCGGGTGGCCTGACCGTGGTGTGTGGCCGCGCCGTGCACATATCCGAGAGCGTTGCCGTCCCCGGGTCGGCTCGGGGACGGCAACCCGACCCGCGAGCGCGGAGGTCACCTGCCCGAGACGACGAACCCTGCGGACGCAGGCGCTCGTCGGCCTGCCCGAGGGGAGTCGACCGCTCCCGGCGGTGCCGCTGCCGGCGGCGGGCGGACCCTGTACGCGCAGGTGAGCCGCGCCGCCGCACACCGCCCGCTCGGCCCGGGCATCGTGTCCTCGTTCCCCCTCGTACTCGGCGGCGTCGGCCGTCGGTTCTGCAACGCCCCGGGCCCTGCGGCGGCCACCGTCCCCCGTCGACCCGGGCGCCGGCCCGACCGCAACCACGTGACATCGAGTAACAGGCTTGTAGCATCCTGTTCCGCAGGGGTTCGCCACGGCAATAATCGTCGTATCGACGGGCATTCGCGGGACGGGGAGCGGTCATGACACAGCTCGACAGGGTCGACAACAGCCTGTGTGCCGATGGGCGACACATCTTCGCCGAGCAGCGGGGGCAGGATCCCGCGAGCGTCGGGTGGGGGGCGGTGTTACGGACCTCCGCGTGGGGCCTGTTGCTGATCGCCGCCGCATGTGTGATCACGGCCGTCTACAGCACTCCGAAGGTGGTCGCCACGATCCTGGCCATCGTCGTGGTCACCATGGTGGCCTGCTTCGTCCGGAATCTCGTGCGCGGACACCGCGTCGGATGCGCCGCGAAGCGCGCGGTACGCACCGTACTGTGCGCCTACAAGGGAGCCTCCACCTTGCGCTGACGCGGTCGCATACGAGTTCGGCTCGTCGTCTGCGGGGAGGTCCATGACGACCGCACGAGGCCGACCGCCGGGTTCTCGGTGAGTTGGATCGTGCCGAGTCGAGGGAATGGCGTAAGCCCTATCCGTCTCCGCGCTCCAGCACGACAACGGGGACCTGCCTGCCCGCAGTTGCCTCGAACCCGGCGAACTTCGGGACGAGCGCCACCTCTTTCGCCCACAGTTGCCCACGCTCTTCCCCCCGCGCGAGCCGCGCCGTGGCCGGCACAGTCCGGGTGCCCATCTCGACGGTGACCTCCGGGTGCGCCATGAGATTGCCGACCCATGCCGGATCGCGCGAACTGCCGCCGTGGGTCAACTCCCCGACGCGAGCGGTCAAGGACGGGGCCGGCGTCACGGTGGAGGTCACCGTGGTCGCCCCCGGCACCCTGCCACGTCCCGTTCGGCGTCCGCTGGGTGTCGCATGGGCCGCCAACGCCGACTCAGCGCATACCCCGGCCCGAATCGGGCGTCGCGGTGCGGGCGGGCCGGTACTGGAGAAAGCCGGCGCCGTCGTGCGGGGAAACCGACACGTTCGTGCGGCCCGGGGCCTCAGACCCCCTTGCCGATGGCGGCATGCCACCGGCGCGCGGCGCGCTCGACCGGGAGTCGGTCCGCCCAGACGTCGGCGGGGTCCTCCGGCATCAGCAGTTCGGTGATCGCCAGGCGTTGTCCGGATACCAGCGGGAGGTGCACGCGCCGGCGGCGTTGGCCATCTCCCACCACCCGGTTCCGACGCGGCGCAGCTCGTGGGAGTGCTTTCCACCGATCGGAACGAGGGCGGTCCGGTCATCGGGACGGGGCGCTTGCGGGGCGGTGCGCTCGGCGGCGAGTCGACCGTCCGCGAAGTGCAAACGGTGCGTGGGGGGCAGCGCGGAGCCGGCCGACTCGGGCAGACGGGCGAACAGGGGGCCGGCGATCCGCCTGCGGGCGTCGAAGACCACCGACCGGGCGCCGTCGACCACGACGAAGCCCTCATTCGTGCCGACGCCGTCCGACAAATCGACCGGATACACGTCTCCGCCGTGGACGGACCCGCCGAGACGTTCGAGCGCCCGGTGTCCCCGTTCGTCCACGAGCCCGGTCCGCCACGTTTGCGCGAGCAGAGCCGGGAGGTCGGCGGTCAGCAGTTCGACGACCCACGGGCGGGTCTGTGGTCGGCGCGCGACCAGGCGGGCGGGACCGACCAGGTCCAGGTGGTAGACGGCCTCGTGCAGGGCGGGTAGGCTGCCGGCCCCCACCGCCGTCACCCACTCGTGCAGGTTCTCGACCAGCAGGTCGAGCGGCCCGGACGCGTCCAGGAGCGCGGCGTCGGCGCCCGCGTGGGTGCGCAGCTCGGTCGGGCGGCCCAGCGCGAGCAGGTCGCTCCGCCGATCCAGAAAGGCGTCGCGCAGCAGCGGCCGGAATCCGGGGTGGGCGCACACGGCGGCGAGGTCGCCCCGGCGCTCGCCCGATTCGAGCCATGGTGCCAGGCGCAGCGCAGCGCAACGCCGGTAGGCGGGGCGGCCACGGGCACGCCGACGGCGATGGCTGTGTCGAGCAGGTCCAGGTCCACGGTCCGGATCGCGGCGTTCCGTCGATCGAGGGTGACCGCGTCGAACACGTCGACAACCTGCCCCGCCTCCCGCGACGCCACCCCCATGCCGCGCAACGCCCCCCGATCCCGATCGTCGATCCGCCGCCCCACCAACTCCCCCAACAACGCGCGCAGTTGCCCGGCGGCCGAAGTTCGACCCGGCGCCTTGACGTCCCTGCTGTCCCCCATGGCCATCCGAGCATTCGCGGGCGTGCTTTTCCGAACCGACCATCCCTCGGGGCCTGCCGCGTCCCTGTCCCCGCCGATGTCTTCGTCGGGCAGCGCCGCCGCCACGGGGAGGCACCCGGTCGGTTCGGCCGCGCCGTCCGACACAAGCGTGGTGTCGCCCGAGGCGTGCCTCAGTCGCCGAAGTAGGCCTTGGCGACCGCGTAGGTGTCCTCGTAAAGGTGATAGCGGGTAATCCGACCCTCGCGGACGGTGGTGTGCAGCGCGAACGCGGTGTCGATGTCCCGGCCCGTCTTCAGGACCTCGGAGACCATGCGCCCGACGAGCACGACGTCGTCGCCGTCGACGATCACTTGGCGCAAGTCGAACTCCTTCCCCCGTACATGGGCGCCCAGCAGTTCGAAGAACGTCCGCATGCCCTCTGCCGAGTCGACCTCGGGGACCCAGGGAATGCCCGGCGGGTGCGGGATCGAGAACGACACCGAGTCGGCGAACAGCGCCGCCGCCTCGGCACTCTTCCCTTCGGCGAGGAGGGGAAACAAGCGCTGCACGGTCTGTGCCGGTGATTCTGCTGTCATGCGTGTGCACGCTACACGGCCACCCCTGGCCACCGCCGGTGCGTACTCGAACAGCCATCGGTCGTAGGGGCCTGGGACCCGCGGCACGGCGACGTCCTGCCGGACTTCGTCCGGCCCGACGACCACCGCTCCCGGTCCCGGCGCGAGGACGTCCGGAAGCCTGGGGGCGCAGTGAGCGGGGGAGGGGTCCACGTCGTCGCCGAACGCGAGTAGTTGCGGCAGGTGTTCGACGACGCGGACCGAGCGCCCGGCATTTGCCGTGGTCGGGCCGAGCGTTGCGGTATATGTCGCGAGGCGGTCAGGGCCGGTCGGCGAACAGGTGGTCGAGGTGGTGGGCGATGGTGGTCGTGGCCTCCCGGGATCCGATCACGCCCAGTTCGATGAGCGGTGTCAGGCCGGTGAGGGCCAAGAGCAGGTTCGTCTCCGTCACGGGGTCGCGGTCGGGAGCGATGTGGCCGTCGGTGATGGCTTGGCGGACGAGGCGTTCGACGAGGTCGCGACCGTGGATCAGGCCCTTGCGGGCGCGAGTGTGGATGTTCGCGTCGTGCAGGGCCTCCAGGACGTAGGCGGCGCTCATCCGGCTCGTCGCGCGTGCGTCGGGGTGCAACGGAAGCATCTCCGTCAGCATCGCCAGGAGCACGTCACGGGGATGCGGCGCGTCGCCGAGCCCCCCGACGCGTTCCGCGACGCGTAGCGAGGTCTGTTCGGACGCGAAGTCCATCGCGAAGACCAACATCTCCTCCCGGGTGGCGAAGTAGTGCTGCACCGCGCCGTGGGAGATGCCCGCCTCCTGGGCCACCTCGCGAACGCTCGCGTGCGAGATGCCGCGTTGTTCCACCACCCGCCACAGCGCTCGGGCGATCGTCTCCCGGCGTTCGCGGTGATCCACCTGCTTGGGCATCGTCGACCTCCTTTTCAGTACACTTGACATAATACAGTTGACCGGTAAACGTTGGAGCCCATCCGTGGACGGAGGGCGTGGCATGTCCGAGCGACCGAGAGCACACACTGCCGAGGGAATTGTCGAAGGGCGCCGGCGGAACGGGCACGCGGTGTTCTGCGGCATCCCCTACGCACGGCCGCCGGTCGGGCCGCTGCGCTTCCGGGCACCCGCCCCGGTCGAGGGGTGGCAAGGCACGAGAGAGGCCGGCGAGTTCCGCCCCGTGGCCCCCCAGGCGGGGCCTACGGCGGAGCACTCGGTCGGCGACGACTGGCTCACCCCGAACATCGCCACCCCGACCGTGGGCGCGGCCGGGCTGCCCGTGCCGGTATGGATCCACGGCGGCGCCTACATCGCGGGGTCCTCCGGCGACCCGATGTACGATCCCGCGGCCCCGACCGCCGCCGGCCCGGTCGTGGTCGGCGTCAACTACCGGGTCGGGGTCGAGGGTCACGCCGGGGCGGGCTCGATCGCGGCCCTGTCGACCCTGGAGCGGGCGCGCGGGTTGTTCCGCGGGGCCATCGTGCACTCGGTAGCCGGACTGCTGTGCACCCTGGACCTGGCCCGGGACGTCACCGCCGCGCTCGCGGCCCGGGTCGGACATCGCCCGACGCCGAAGCCCTCACACCGGAGATCACGGCGGTATCCCGGGAACTACAGCGGGCGTGGGCCCGTCCCGACACCGGCGGGACGATGCGATCGGGGTCGAGGTTCCGCCGGCCCCGGCCGCCCCGATTCGCGTGGGGCCGGCCCGCGTGTCGCGACCCGGGCGAGCCCCCTCCGCGCACCGTGGAGGGTTCGGGCCGCGCACGATGCACCCGATCACCAGACCTACCCGCGCAACACCCTGGTCTCACGGGAGCCGACACTCCTCGGCTTCGGAAAGGTGAACCCATGACCGTGCACGTGACCGTGTGGGATGACCGCCATCGGGTCGGAGGAGACCGGGGCCCGGCGGCCTCGGTGGTCCCGGTACCCTCGGCGGACGCCGCGGTCCCCGCCCTCCTCGTCCACAACATCTTCACCTGGGGCAGCGACTCCACGTACGGGTTCGCCGCACAGCGACCCCTCGCGGACAGCCGGCGGCTGCTCCTGATGGATCGCCGGGGCTACGGCGACAGCCCGGACACCGCGCGAAGCGACTTCGACGTCGACGCCGAGGACATCGTGGAAATCCTCCGCGACGGGGCGTTCGTCGAGGGGCCCGACGGCGCCCACCTCGTAGGGCACGGGAACGGTGCCGTGGCCGCGCTCATCGCCGCCGCGCGCAGACCCGACCTCGTCCGCTCCCTCGCCCTCGTCCAACCGTCCGCCTTCACCGCCGCGGCCCACCATCCCGTCGTCGCCGACCTCCTCGACCGGGTGCGCGACGGCGCGCCGGGCATCCCGGACGATGTCACGCCGGAGCAGTATCTGCGCGCGTCCACCGAGGGGTTGGGGATGGCCATGCCCGAGCCCACGTCGCGCCGGCTCCGTGCCGTCGCCACCTCGATGGGGGAGCGGCCCATCTGGGAGGCGGACATCCCGCTGGAGGCGATCAGGACCGCCGCCCTGCCGATTCTGGTGATCTGCGGAACCTGGGAGCATGCGCCGGTCTTGTACCGCGAACACGTGGGGCTTCCCCTCCTGGCCGTCGCCGAATCCCTCACCGACTCCCTCGGCGGCCGCCTCCTGCGGGTGCCCGGGTACTACCCCCACACCCAGGAGCCCGCCGCCGTCAACGCCGCCCTGCGGAAGTTCTGGGACCGACCCGATTCCGCATCGGGCACGTCCATCCCATAGCCGGAGAAGCCCCCTCGTGTCGCTTGTCGACGGTGAGCCCCGCACGGTAGTCCTCGAGCATGGCTCGGACGACGTCCGGGTTGCGGGTGGCCTCGCGCCGTTCGTCGTGGTTTTGTCGGCCCATGGCGCGGGGATCCCCGCGATACCAGGCGTCCGGGTCGGCGTTGATCACGCGTTCGGGGATGTCGGGCTGGGCGAAGAAGAACCAGTGCCACCACCGGGTGGCGAAGTCGCCGGTGATACGGGACAGGTGCTCGCTGATCGGCAGACAGTCCAAAAGCGCCGCGCGCAGGACGGATTCCGGGTGATCCATCGCGAGGCGGAAGGCGACGTAGCTGCCGCGTCCCCGGTGTCGATCGATGTGGTACGGAAGTCGTCGAACATCGCTTCAGCATCGCCCAATGCCACGAAGCCGGGAAGGGGTTCGGCCGCGCGTGGTCGCGCGTCGCGACCGCGACCGACCGGCATACAAACCGCCCAACGGGGCAGTAGCGGTTCGGTCGTACGGGGGCTGCGCACGGCTGCCGCGTCCGTTCGACCGCCCGAGCCGACCCGGCTTCCCGTGCCATCATCAACGTCGAAAGGCAGGACGCGTCGTGGGCATTCTCGCGTGGATCATGCTGGGCCTCGTCGCGGGAGTCATCGCCAAGCTCCTGCTTCCCGGACGTGACCCCGGCGGGTGTCTGATCACGATCCTGATCGGTATCGCCGGTGCGGCCCTGGGCGGGTGGATCGCCGCCAAGGTCTTCGATCGCCCGTTCGAGAAGCACTTCTTCGACCTCAAGACGTGGGGTGCCGCGATCGGCGGCTCGCTGATCCTGCTGATCCTCTATCGGGTCTTCTTCGGCCGCTCCCGACGCTGACCGTCGGTACGCCGACACCGAACGGCCCCGACGGTGTGAGCCCGGCACGGCGCCCCGAGCCGGCGCCGGCCGGTCCGACCGCCGTCCACCGGGCGATCATCCGCCTCGGCCCCCCGTCCCGTTCCTGCACCCGGCGGCCGAACCCGCGTTCACCCCGGGGCGGTTGCCCCCGACCCTCGCCATCCCGGTCGCCGGCCCCCGCCCCGGGCGGTTCGGCGCGCCGCCCTTGCCCGCGTACCGAATCGGGTTCGCCAATTTGTGCCGCAACCGGCCCCGGTCATTGACCGACCGGAACCACCGCTCCTAGCTTGACGACGCGCCCCCGGCAACGAACGCACGCGACTCGCTCGGGTCGCGCCCGACACGATCCGAACCCGGACCGTGTGGTTCCACGTTCGGATGCGGTGGTTCGACGTCCCATCGACTCGACGACCACGCTCCGGCGCACGCGCGCACTCGCGGTTCGAACACGCGCCGATCGATCCGAGGCCGCGTCCGAACGAGTCTGCCCCGTCCCGGCACGACTTCGTTCACGAGGAGAATTTCGATGCGCAAGATGCGCAAGCGGAACGTCCTGGCCACGCTGAGTGCTTCGGTGCTCGCCCTGCCCTTCCTGTTGCCCGCGCCCAACGCCTCCGCCCACGGATTCATCTCCGGTCCGGAAAGCCGCTCCGCGTACTGCTACGACGGCACGGTCCAGGACTGCGGCGACATCCAATGGGAGCCCCAAAGCGTCGAGGGTCCGAAGGGCTACCCCGCCGGTGGACCGCCCGACGGGCAACTGTGCGCCGGCGCCGACGAACGCTGGGCCCCGCTCGACGACCCGCGCGGCGGCAACTGGCCCACCACCCGGCTCACCTCCGGCTCCAGGTTCGGCTTCACGTGGGAGATCCAGGCCAACCACTCGACCACCTCGTTCCGGTACTACGTCACCAAGCCGACCTGGAACCCCGCCACACCGATCACCCGCGCCCAGATCGAGAGCACTCCGTTCCTGGACGTGCCCTACCACGGCGCCCAGCCCGGCACCCACGAGGTCCACACCGGCACCCTGCCCGGCGGGCGCACCGGCCGAGCGGTGATCTTCGCGGTCTGGACCATCGACGACACCGACAACGCCTTCTACTCCTGCTCCGACGTCACCTTCTGACGCCAGAGCGACCACACAGCCATCCCAACCGCCCACCAACCGCAACCACCCGATCCCCGGCGGCCGGCCGGCCCGGCCGCCGGGCACCAGCGACACCACCACCACCCCGAAGCACCCCGCACGCCCCCCGGACAGGCGTAGCTCGCGCCGCCGAGCCGGACTCCCCGAGGGCCGCCCTCGATGCCCCGCACGCAGCCGCCTATGCACGCGACACCGACCCCCGCGCCTTCCGCGGAATGGTTGCCGGACGGCAACGCGCAGGCGTTGCAGCGGTCGTCGCGGACTCGCCGTGGGACCACCAACGGGTGGCGTGGCGCGGCGCGGAACGGATGTGCGCGGCGATCCGCAGGTGTGGATGGTGGACGACACGTCGTTTTCCCAAGTGCGGGAAGGCGCCGGTGGGGGTTGCCCGGCGGTACTGCGGGGCCGTGGGCAAGCGGGCGAACACCCTGCAACGCCTGGGCGCCGAAAACCTCGACGCGATCGGCACGGCCGTCGACACATACGGCATCGACTGCGAATTCGAGCGCACCGGCGAACTCGACGTCGCCACCGAACCCTGGCAACTCGACGACCTGCGCGCCCGCGCCGAACTCGAGGCGTCGCACGGCAACGACGTCATCGTCCTGGACGCCGAACAGACCCGCGCCCGGGTCGACTCGCCTACGCGGCAGGCTTCACGGGCCTCGGCGTCGCCGCCACCCGCTTCGCCGCCGACACCATGCTCGATCTGCTCGATCTGCTCGACGGCGAAGACACCGAACGCACCCGACTGCGCATGGTCCGCGACAGGCCCTGCGTCTGACCCCCGACACCGCCCCGCGAGGGAGCGGGTGCCGAGAGGGTCGGCGATCGTGCGGAGCTTGCCGCGACGATGCCCGCTTTGCAGTGGTGGCGGGTCGTCGGTGTGTTCGGCGTCGGTGCGATCCGATAGGGATGTCCGATGACGCATCCCACGAACCGGGTGGACGACCACCGCACCGACAGCGAACTGCGGCGTCTGATCCGCTGCCGCGACGATTCGCTCACGCGCGTGTTCACCGGCATCGAGTACACCGCCGGCTACCTCTCCCGCACGTGGGACCCGCCGACAGGCACGGGCACGGGGGGTCCTCCGGTGGTCCTGGAAGGGCTGTGGGTCCGCTGCATCGGGCGGATCGGCGCGCTCGCGCTTCGCGCTGCCACACCCGCCGTCCCGCCCGAGCGCCGCGAACGGCTCCTCACGTTCTTGGAATCGTGGGCGGATACGGTCTTCGCCGATCCCGGGGCCCGTCTGCGCATCGGTCGGGTCCGCGACGGTGTCGGCGCGCGCGACGAGCGTGGGGCGACGGTCGTGGTCGGGCGGCCCTACGGCCTTCGTCTCGCGCTCGAACTGCGGACCGGTGACGCCGAGCCGCCCGGCCTGGGTGTCCTGGAGGACGCGGCCGAGCCTGTGCGCGGCTGGGGCACCCCACAGCAGTTGCACCGGCTGGTGCACCTCGCGCGCACCCGGGGGCCGATGCCGTGGGACCCCGCCGCGGTCGAGGAACTGAGCCGGGCCACGGGGCTTTCCCGCCCCGGCGCCGCGATGCTCCTGGCGGGCAGTCCGGGCGACTTCGACCGGGTGTTGGCGCGCTCCGCAGACCACGAACGCCGGGTCATGTCGCTCAAGGTCGCCGAGTGCGAGATCGGGTCCGGGGAGGTGGGGCCGCTGACCGCACAGGCACAGTTGGAGCTGTTCGCCGACGTCCTGCCGGACGACCCCGAAGAACTGTGGGAGCCCACCGGCCCCCGCGACCTCGCGGGCCGCATCGCCGCCGCATGGCAGGCCACATACGGAAAGCAGGTCGCCATCCCGCACGAGACCCTCGTACACGTGGGGGCCCTGGGCGCCGGAACGGCGGCGACCACCCTGTGTGCGGCATTCGCGTGCCCCGGCAACGAACCGATGCTGAGTACCGACCGGGACCTGCCCCTGTGCGACGGTCACAACGGCGTGAGCCCCGTGGATCAGTGGAAACACTTCGAGATGCACAGCCTGATCGAGGACATCGCGAACCTCGTCCCGGTGCTGTACGCCGAGTTGCTGGCCGGCGACCCGGTCCGATCCGGCATCCCCGCGGTGATCGCGGCTCTTCGGGAGCGGCTCGAACATCCGGGCGTGCTTTTGTACGCGCGTGCGCACTTCGACGAATCCGCGGTCACGATGGACGGGCTGGAGCAATTGTTCGGCAAGACGCCGTACGAGGGCCCCGAGCCATTCCGGCGTCCGTCCGTCGACGACGGGCTCACCGTGGCTTTTCTCAACCCGGCGCAGAAGCACACGAATTGGACTCCGATTCCGACGGCGTACTTCCGACCGGCCCGCCTCGGTGACGACGCCCGTTCGCAGATCCTGCGCCGGCTCGGTTCGAGCAGGGTCACCGGCGTCGCGGCGGTCGACCGTATACGCGGCGCCTACTTCGATGCCATCGCGGAGCGGGTCGCCTCCGACGCCCTGCCCCCCGGTCGGTACGAGGCGAATCCCGCGGCGTCCGCGCCCGACCTGGTCGCACGGGTCGCCGAGGAACTGGGCCTGGACGCCGACGCGGCCACGCTGTACCTGCAACTTCTCGTGCTGGAGGCGCCCACCGACGCCCACACCCGGCGCTGGAACCAGTGGAGTCCGGCCCGCCATCGCAAGGCACGAGCCGCGTTGGCCGGCACCGATCTCGTCGTCCAGGACAAGCGCACCCGTGCCGGACGCACCCTCTTCCTGCCCGGCGCCTGGGTGGGCGCCGCGACGGGCGAGCTCCCGCTGATGGAGGCGTGGAAGGCACAACTTCTCGGAGTGGAACTCACCCCGGGAGGCCACGTGATCACCTCCCGGTCCACCGTCGAACGCACCCTGCCCGATCTGTTCGCCCACGCCTGGTCCCTGGTCCGCTCCGGGCAAGGCCCGGCCTGACAGCGGCCGGTGCGGGATCCGTCTGCGACGCCGCCTTCGCGCCGGCTCGCTCGCCGTCCTACCCGCCACCGACACCTCGACCGCTCCCGGCGGGCCGTGGCCCAGCGGCTGCGCTCACGGCTGACCCGGGCGTGCGGGCTCGGTCCGTCATCAGACGCGTCGAGCCCGCCGGTCGGCGTCGAGGTCGGATCGGGGTGTTCGGTACGGGGCCGGACGGATCGTCGATGCCTGGTCCCGCTTGACTCACAAAAGAGTGAGTGATTGAGTACTCACATGAAGACGGAACAGCGAAGGACGCTCTCCACCGCGGAGGAACGCCGAGGAACGGTGCTGCGCACGGCGATCGGCGCCTTCGCGGCCCGGGGTTACTTCGGCACCACGACCGCGGAGGTGGGCAAGGCCGCCGGCATTTCGCAGGCGTACGTGTTCCGACTCTTCCCCAACAAGGAAAGCCTGTTCGCTGCGGTGGTCGAACACTGCTTCGCGCGGATTCGGGAGAGTCTGGAGCGCGGCGCCGCAGGTGCCGAGAGCAGTTCGGCGGAGGTCGTACTGGCTGCGATGGCGGACGAGTACGCCCGCCTGATCAGCGACAACGACCTGCTGATGGTGCAGATCCACGCCCAGGCCGCCGCCGCGTCCGAGATGGCGATCCGCGATGTGGTGCGGACCGGATACGCACGGCTCGTCGAGTATGTGCGCGGTGCCTCGGGCGGTACCGACGCGCAGGTCCAGGAGTTCTTCGCCCGGGGCGCGCTGTGTCACCTGGTGTCCGCGATCGGTGCGCACGAGGCGGACGGCCCATGGGCCCGGACGCTCACGACGGGCATCCGGCACCACTGAGTCGCGGGCTCTCGCGCATCCCGCACATCCCCGGAAGTTCCGAGGGCGACCCGACGTACGACGTCGCGACGCGCTCGGTTGTTTTCGGAACAAAGAATGAGTGATCAATCAGTCATCGCGCTGCTGTGATCGGTGGCCGAAGTAGCCCAGGAGGAACCGTCATGTTCGCAGCCCTTACCGCCGCACGCCGGGCGCGCTGTGCCCGGGCTCGTCGTGGGTCTGGTCGATCGAGGGCCTGGAGGGCATCACGTCGACCGTTGCGCAGGTGCGGCCCAAGAAGCGGATCGTGCGGGGCGGCCCCGGACAGGGCATCACCGCGGTCCACGTGTGGACGTTCGCCAAGACCGAGAACGGTGTCGTGGTGCGGACCGAGGAGTCCTGGACCAGCGAACCGGTCGAGGCGAACCGGTCGAGGCGAACCGGGAGTTCCTGCAAGGCGCGCTGGACGCGTCCTGGATCACCGGCTCCACAACCTCAAGGCGCGCCGAGGGGCGGCGCCTGAGCGCGCGCTGATCGGGCGCGGGCCCGCGATGGGCTCTTTTTTCGACCCGACGACTGATTGATCAATCACTCACATTCAGCATGTCCAGGAGGTTCCCATGTCCGGTCCCGGTCGCCGCCCCGCGGGCGCGCCCACCGCCGCGGCGGCTGCTCCGCACGTCGCCGGATCCGGGGCGATCCTCGCGGTACTGGCCTGTGCCCAATTCGTCGTCGTGCTCAGCACCTCGATCGTCAACGTGGCATTGCCGCAGGTCAGGGACGGAGTCGGGCTGTCCGGCACCGGGATGGCCTGGGTCATCAACGCCTACGGCCTGGCCTTCGGTGCGCTGCTCCTGCTCGGCGGGCGGGTGGCCGACCTGCTCGGCCGCCGCCGGGTGCTCAACGCGGGACTCGTGATCTTCGCGGCGGCCTCGGCCGCGGCGGGGATCGCCACCGGCGGCGGTGTGCTCATCGCCGCCCGCGCGGCACAGGGCGTCGGCGCCGCGGCCGTCGCGCCGGCCGCGCTGTCCCTGGTCATGCAGGTCTTCCCGGCCGGCCCCGCGCGAGGCAGGGCGCTCGGCGTGTGGGGCGCGGTATCCGGTGCGGGCGGCGCCGCGGGCGTCCTGCTCGGCGGTGTGCTCACCGAAGGGCTCGGGTGGCGCGCGGTGTTCTTCGCGAGCACCCTCGCCGCTGCGGCCGTCCTGGCGGTCGGCCTGCGCGTACTGCCCGACTCCGCCACGACGGGCGACGGACTGCGCTCCCTCGACTTCGGCGGTGCCCTGGCCGTCACCGTTGGGCTGGTCGCCCTGGTGTACGGCCTGACCACCGCGGGCCGCTCCGGATGGACCGACACATGGGTCCTGGCGTCGATCGCCGCGGCCGCCGTCCTGCTCGTGCTTTTCGCCGTACTGGAAATGCGCCACCCCCGACCGCTGTTGCCGCCCCGACTGGTCCGGGTCGGCGCGGTCGCCCCGGCCAATGTGATGATGGCGCTGCTGGGCGGCGTCTGGGTCGGTCTGTTCTTCTTCCTTCCGCTCTACCAGCAACAGGTCCTGGGCGACAGCCCGTTGCGCGCCGGGATCACCCAACTGCCGCTGGCCGTCGCGAACATGATCGGCGCGGCGATCGCCCCGAGGTCGGCCCGCCGGATCGGGGCGACGCCCACGCTCGCGGCCGGCATGACCCTGCTCGCCGCCGGCCTGCTGTGGTTGTCGCGGATCTCCGCCGACGGCAGCTTCACCGGCGACATCCTCGGCCCGACCGTCGTGGTCGGCCTGGGGCTCGGCGCGGCGTTCGTGCAGTTGACCGGCGCCGCCGTGGCCGGGGTTCCGGCGGCGGACGGCGGGCTGGCCGGCGGACTGGTCAACACCACGCGTCAGATCGGCGGCGCGCTGGGACTGGCCGTGCTGGGCACGCTGGCCGCGTCCCGGACCGAGGCCGCCCGAGGCGCCACACACATCGTGGCGCTCACCGACGGCTACCGGATCGCGTTCCTGGTCTCGGCGGCGATCGCGGCCGCCGGTGCCGCACTGACCCCGCTGCTCGCCCGTCGGGCAACCGCCGCCGCCGCCGCCACCCCGACACCGGCCGCCGAGCGCTCCTGACCCACCTCGCCCCACCCCGACCACCACACGTCACGTTTTCGAAGGGAAGCTCGCCATGAACTCCGTCGACACCCACGACAACACCGAGAAGAAGCCCTACCTCTCCGGGCACTACGCCCCGGTCGCCGACGAGATCACCGCCACCGACCTGATCGTCGAAGGCACCCTCCCGCCCGAATTGACCGGCAGCCTGCTGCGGGCGAGCCACAACCCCAAGCCCGGTGTCGTCACCTCCCACTGGTTCAAGGGCAGCGGGATGGTGCACGGCATCCGGCTCCGCGAGGGCCGTGCCGAGTGGTACCGCAACCGCTGGGTCCGCACTCCCGCACTCGACGGTGCCCCGTATCTGACCGAGCACGGCCCCGACTTCACCGTCAGCACGGCCGGTACGCACGTCATCGAACACGCCGGGCGCCTGCTCGCGCTGTGCGAGTCCGCGCTCCCGTACGAGATCACGCCCGACCTCGACACGGTCGGCGCCTACGACTTCGGCGGAAAGCTGACCTCCTTCATGACGGCGCATCCGAAGGAGGACCCGGTCACCGGCGACCTGCACTTCTTCGCCTCGTCACCGGTCCCGCCGTTCCTGACCCACTACGTCGTGACCCGGGACGGCGAGTTGACCATCAGTCAGCAAGTGCCGGGCGCGAGCGCGGCACTCAAGCACGACTTCGCCATCACCGAGAACCACGTCGTCTTCCTCGAGGGCTCCGTCACCTTCGACCCGACCGAACACTCCGGCATCCCGTACGGATGGAGCGACGACCAGCCCTGCCGCATCGGCGTCATGCCGCAGGGCCCGGCCGGCGCCGCCGCCATTCGCTGGTACGACGTCGCCGCCGGTTTCGGCATGCACTTCGCCAACGCCTACGAGGACGCTCTGGGCCGGATCGTCATCGAAGGCGCCACGGTGGACCGCACCGGCTGGGACCGCTCGTGGGCGTGGTGGACCGGCCGCCCCGGCCGCGGTGCCGAACCCACCTCCGGCTCCACCGGTCGCCGCTGGGTCGTCGATCCGGCTTCGGGTACCGCGTGCGAGGAGCAGACCGACGACCTCATCGTGGAGTTCCCCACCATCAACGAGAGCCGCCTCGGCCGCATTCACCGCTATCAGTACGCACTGGCCTTCCCGAACGACGAAGGCATCGGCAACCACACCCTGGTCAAGTACGACCGCGCCACCGGTGCCCGGCGATTGCGTCCGTTCGGCGTCGGCCAACTCCCCAGCGAGGCCGTCTTCGTGGCGGCGGCGGACGCCGTCGACGAGGACCACGGCTATCTCCTGACCGTCGTCGGCGACCTCAACACCGAGCGCTCGCGCCTGCTGGTCCTGGACGCCCGCGACCTCACCGCCGCCCCGGTCGCCACCGTGCACCTGCCGCGCCGCGTCCCGGCGATGATCCACGGCTCCTGGATCCCGGACCCGAACTGACCTCCGCCAAGGCGACCGGCACCCCGTACGCCACATCGGCGTGGTCGATCCGACACGTCGGACGACCGATATGCACCACGCTCGCCGAGCGGCCCCCGTGCGACGCACGGGGGCCGCTCGGCCACGGTCCGCGCCCGGTACTGCACGCCGACGGTGCGCGGTACGCGCATCCCGGCGGCATCGGCCCGCCGGGCGAACGCGGTGAGCAGCGTCGTCTTCCCGACGCCCGGCTCCCCGAGCAGCACCAACGACCCGCCGCCGTACCGTACGTCGGTCAGGAAGGCGTCGAGCCGCGCCAGGTCGACCTCGCGGCCGATCAACGCGCCGTCGCCCGTATCGGGCCGTGTGGCTGTCGGCTGTGGTGCCGAACAGGTAGTGATCGTCGGTGCGTTCGTGCATCCGCGAAGGACTCGTCGGGCGTCGCGCAACGGAAGTTGCTGCCGCTTTCGCCGTCGACGGTGCCATTGGCGGGGTGGACATCTCGTCGATCGACTGTGGCGCCTGTCGCCGAGGAAGTGGCCGCCAGGTGTCGGCAGGTTCGTGCCCATCCATTCGGAACGACCCGACCCGGGTACGCGTGCTCCGTGGGATCGTCCACCGCGCCCGTGGTCGGTGGGCCGCCGATTCGGCGACTCCGGTGCATCGGTGATCACCAGGATCCGGTCGGACTGCGATGTGTCGTTGCCGTTACGGTCGGCGTAGGTGGAGCAGCCGCCCTGTCGAGCGATGAGGGCGGACTCGCGGCCCGCCCTCACGCCGACTTGGAAATCGCCCCGACCTCCGAGCTGTTCACAGTCAGGCCCGGACTCCGAGGCTGAGTCTCAGCGGTTGGTCAAGGTGCGGCCGAGAAGAGGTAGCAGGCGGTCCCAGTGGTGCTGCAACGCGGCGGGGTTGAAGGCGTCGGTGTCCGACATGGTGAAGCCGTGGACGGTGCCGGGGTAGATCTCGGAGGTGTAGCCGACTCCCGCGGCGTCCAGGGCCCGGTTGAGTTCGCCGAGGGCCTCCGGCGTCAGGTCGCCTTCGGCGTGGCCGAGGTGGACCTGGGCGGTCAGCTCGGAGAAGAGGTCGGTCCCGTCGGCGCCCACGGGCCCGTGGAACGCGGCGACGGCGGCCACCTGTCCGGGGTGCGCCGCGGCGGTGCGCATCGCCAGGAGGCCGCCGATGCAATAGCCGGTCACCGCGACCGGTCCGACGCCCACCTCGGGCTGGGCGGTGAGGAACGTGAGGTAGGCGTCGGCGTCGCTCCGGACACGTTCGACGGTGTGCGCCTCGATCAAGGGCATCAGTCGAGTGAAGACCGCAGGTCGGGCCGCTTCTCCGATGTGCTCGGGGAGTTCGATCACCGGTGCGGGGCCATGGCGGTAGAGGAGGTTGGGGACGAGCACGTAGTACCCGTGCCCGGCCAGTTCGCGAGCCATCTCCCGGAGCACGGGCCGGAGGCCGAAACCGTCCGCATACATCAGCACCCCCGGGTGCCGCTCACCATCGTCGGGGAAGGCAGCGAAGGCGTCGGCCCGGCCGGCCGCGGTGGGAATCTGCAACGTCTTGGTGGGCATGAATTCTCCTGTCGTGGTTGATGTGGCGAGCCTGTGATCAACACGACGGAGGCGGAGCCCGCGCGGAAGCGCAGGATCCTCGATCGAACAGCGGGCCCTCATCGGCCCGTACGGCGCTCAGAAAAGCACCGGGTCACCAATTCGTGTGTGGCGCAAGGCCGTCCCGGTAGTCATCGTCGCGCAGCATAGCCCACCGGACGAGAGTTGCCGCCGGTGCCCCGGGGGAGGGGGTGTGAGTCGCGGACATGTTCGTTGCCGCACCTCACGGCGGCCGCGGGCGGTTTCGGCCGCGGACACCTCCCGCCGGACAGGTACAGCGCGGCCTACCCGTGCGCGAGCGACCACGCGGCGAGCACCGCCCGACCCGATCGCCCCGGCGCTCGGCCGGCACCCCCGCGACCCCGTCGCGCAGCGCCGGCCGAGATCTTCGCGAGCCGGCAGTGGAGTGCCGACGAGTGGGCCGCGGACCGTGAGCGCCTCGCCGCCCGGGGCCGGCTCGACGCCGACGGCACCGCGACCGAGGTGGGGCGGACCGGCGGCGACTCGCCCGAGGCCCTCACCGACGAACTCGCCGCCCAGCCCTTGCAGGCCCTCGGCGCAACCCGCGCCGCGCACCTGGGTCGCCCCGGTCCGGCATGAACGCCCTCGGTCGTGGTCGCTCCCTCGCCGAGGACGCCCGCCGGATCCGTGACGCCGCGTCCGACGTCCTACGCGCGTCGCCGAACCCGTGGAGGCGAGAGCGCGTGGACGGGCGGCGTGCGCACGACCGCGAGTTGGGGAAGCGCCGGCCCGCGGGCGAAGTCGGGCCGGGCGTTCTGCTACTTCCCCGCCTCGACGAGAGGCTGGAGGTCCGTGGCCAGGTGGTCGAGGGCGCTGCGGTACAGCTGCGGTCCCACCGAGATCCGGGCCACACCGATTGCCCGGAGTTCGCCCACCGAACCGCCCCGCAACGCGAGACCCGCGTTCACGGGTACGGCAACTTCGGCCACGATCGCCGCCAGGTCGTTCGGCCCGGCCCCGGCCGGGAACACACAATCGGCACCGGCCGACCCGTACGCCCGAGCCCTGGCGATCGCGTCGGCACGCCTGCGCTCCCTCGGCAGGCGAGAGGTGGGGAGGAAGCAGTCGATCCGGGCGTTGACGACCAGCGGCACCCCGATTCGATCCGCCGCCGCACGCATCCGCGTGATGTACCCGACACGGACGTCGACGTCGACGAGGCCGCCGTTCACGGGGTCGCCGTCCTCGACGTTGCAACCGGCGACACCGATCCGGCACAACAGTTCGACCAGGTCCTCCGGCGTCATCCCGTAACCGGCCTCGACATCGACGGTCACGGGTACCTCGACGGACGCCGCGATGCGTCGGGCGACGAACATCATTTCGCGGCTCGGAGCACCCTCACCGTCGGGGTAGCCGATGGCGGCCGCGATCGCGTTGCTCGTGGTCGCGACCACGGGGAAACCCGCGTCCACGACGGCGCGCGCGCTGCCCACGTCCCAGGCGTTCGGCAGCACCAGTGGGACGCCGGGAACGTGCAGGTGACGAAGGCGCTGTGCCTTGTCGGCGAGGATGGCCCGGTCGGCCCGGCCACTCACGGCGGTCTCAGTCGACAAGTGCGCCGGCCGACAGGTTGGCGATCGTCCCGGTCATCGCTCCGGCCCGATCCGAGGCCAGGAACGCGGCCGTCTCCGCGATCTCGGACAGTGTCGGCAACCGCTTCAAAAGCGTGCCCTGCACCATGCCGCCGCTTTCCAGCAGTTCCTGCACGGACTGCCCCGCGGCCGCGGCGGCGGGTTCGAACAGCTCCCTGGTGTACGAACCGGCCGCCGGCGCGTCGACGACGGCGTGCGGTCGAATGCAGACCACCCGGACGTTGTCGGGAGCCAACTCCGCGGCCAGTCCCCGGGAGAAGGCCTCCTTCCCGGCCGCGCTCACGCTGTGTCCCAGGATTCCGCCCACCGCCAGCTTGGAACCCGGCTCGGACAACGTCAGGATGACGCCGCGGCGTTCGCCTCCCATGTGCCGCGCCACCGCCTTGCTGGTGATGAACAACGTCCGCAGGAACCCGTCGATCGGCCGCATGAACTCCTCCAGCGACAGATCCGCCAGCACGGTGCCCTGGTCGTGCATGACACTCACCGCGTTGAGCGCGATGTCGATGCCCCCGGCCGTCGCCGCGATCGTGTCGGCATGGTTGTCGACCGCCCGCTGATCGAAGACGTCGACCTGCGCGGTCTCGACCTTCCCGCCCGCCGCGACGATGTCACGGGCCACGACGTCGAGCCTGGCCTGCGTACGCCCGGCGAGGAAAACCCTCGCGCCCTCCCGGGCGAATACCCGGGCGGTCGCGCCACCGATGGCGCCTCCACCGCCGTAGATCACGGCATTCTTGTCGGCAAGCAGCAAGCCTGTCATCTCTGTTCTCCAAAGGTGAATTGATTCATCCGAATGAATGCGCGCTCTCGACGGCGGTAGCGCCGCCGTCGCCCGCGCGACCTCCGCCCCGTCGGCGGCCGCCGCCGGCGTCCGGCCCGGGAGGCCGGCGGCGCGAGCGATCGGGACGCCGCCTCCCATACACGCGGGCCGCCGGGTATCCGCTCCCGCGGCCCGACGGTCCGACGGTCCGAAGGTCAACTGTCCTTCCGGCGCTGGATCTCTTCCGCGATGCGCTTGATGCGGTTCAGCCGCGCATCCCAGGTCCTGCCGACTTCATGCAATTGGCGTACCGCACGCGAGAGTTGCGCCTCGTCGACCTCGTAGCGTCGCTCGCGACCCATCGGTGTGGCGTGTACGAGACCCGCACGATCGAGCACGGCCAGGTGCTTGGCGACCGCCTGGCGCGAGATCGGGAGGTGATCGCTGAGGCTGGTCGGAGTACCGATGCCCGCCACGAGCAACAGATCGAGCAGCCGGCGCCTGGTCGGGTCGCCGATCGCCGACCACAGCTCGTCGTCGACCGCGACGCTCACCGCGCCACCACCGAGGCGGCGTACTTCCGCAGCCGGGGCAGGAACAGGTCCCATCCACGCTCGTGGTCCCGGAAGGCCTCCTCCAACACGGCCGCCTCCCAGCCCTTCTCCCGCCAGCCGCTCTCGGTCAGCCGCAAAATCGTGCCGCCCCCGGAGGCTTCGAGTTCGAAGGTGATCAGGAGCGAATTGCCCTCGCCGGCCGGCTCGCCTTCGGCGGCGAGCCAGCGGATCGCGAACCGGTGAGGCGGATCCACCTCGACCACCGTGAACTCCTCCACCACGGCACGGTCCCCCCACACCAACTCACCCACGGCTCCGGGCGCGGACTCGAACGACGTGTCGTCGGGCCACCACATCCTGACGTGCTCGGGACGACTCACCACGTCGAACACGACCTCCGGCGTCGCATCGATGCGAATCTCCCGCTCCAGCTTCCCGAACTCCACCGCGAACCTCCAATAAGCAACCATTGGTTGCGTATGACTGTAGAGGTTCCGGCAAAAACCCGCAACCCAACGTTGCGCGTGGGTGTTGCAGCCGAGACGAGGGACACCTGTGCCCGGCCCGCAACTCCGGCCCGTCGCGCCGGTACCGCTGCGGCCGATCCAAGGCGGTGCCCGCAGCTCGGTGCCTCGGGAGATCCCGAGGCACCGAGCGACCGTCCGGGCCGCCAAGCCCTCAGTCCGGGGCGACGACGGGCAGCGCCCGGGAGGTGGTGTCGGTCATGCGGGCGAGGCCGCGACGGTGGTCGGCAACGTCCAGCGCTGACCGACGGATCCGTCGCACGTCACGAGGTCGAGCTGTGTCCCGTCCACCGATCCCGACGACGCGTCGCGGAGACACAGCCCCGAACCGAGGTTCCACAAACCGCCGTCGAGCGCGGGCAGCCACACCTGGTACGGCGAGCCGTTGCACGGGTGCAGGGCGACCATGGCCCCTGTGGTGCCCATGCACATGCCGGCGTGCCGGATGGTGCCGTCGATGGCGACGGTCCACTGTTGGGCGCCGCCGCCGTGGCACGTCCACATGATGACCGGGTTGCCGGGCGTCGTCGCGTTCCAGGCGTCGTCCATGCACTTGCCGGCAGTGCCGGCGGTCGTCGGGCCCACCGGGTGGCCGCGCTCCGAGGTCGACGAGAACGATCGGGTCTCCAGGCCCTGGCCGCCGCTCCAGATCTCGAAGCCGGCCTCGACCGCGATCAGGTGCCAGTCCGGGTTGACCACGCCGCGCACGACCGCGTCGCGGACGAACGCACGCAGGTCCAGATCGGTGACGGACGCCGTCGGGTCTTGCGGTCGGTAGCCGAGCAGCGGCCACGTCTTGCCGTTCGCGCTGATCGTGGTCTGCCACACGATGTACGGGACGCCCCCGATGTTCGCGGGCGTCCCGGGCGGGCTCTCCGACGCGGGGCGGCGGTCGAGCCAGATCATCAGCTCGGCGCCGTCCGGTTGACCGCTCGGGTCGGTGGTCGGCGTCGAGTTGAACCAAAGGTCGTACGCGATGTTGTAGTCGCCGGTGCTCGTCGGTCGCGTCGACCAGCTGCTCTTCGCGGAGCCGATCTCACGGACCGGGAGGGGCATCGCGGTCTTGGTCGGGTCGGTGCAGGTACCCCAGTGGCAGCCCTCGAAGATTTCCGGATAGGCGGCCGGCCCCGCCGGTGGGGCGACGTTCGCGCCGGAGGTGCTGACGGTGAATCCGCCCTCCGGGTCGACCGTGAGGCACTCTGCGAAGCCGCCGTAGTTGTTGTTGTCGACGATGTAGCGGCCGTCGGCGACGGATGCGGTGGCGTACTGCCCGCACATCGGCGCTGGTGTGGCGCTCGCCGAACCCGGCGTCGCGGCCATACAGCTCGCGCTCAACACTGCTGCCGACAGTGCGGCTTTCCAACGTGTCGCCGTCTTTCGTGCGATCGACAAGGTCGTCGCCTCTTTCCCCCGTGTGGCTGTGACCCGGAAAGCGTACTGCCCGGTTCCGTTTGGAGTGAGTAAGTCGTGGGTGGACGCCGGTGTTTCGGCTGCTCGAGGGGCGAGCGGCGAGTGGCGAGCCGAAGTTTCGGATGGCCCGTCAACCTGTGACGGCGTCGGATCGCCACGTGGGATGGGCGGGGCCGAGCGGCGGATGCCGACCCGCACCTGCGGTCGGGCCGGTGTAGGGGGACGCAGTGCCGACACGGCCGCCCGCGTCGTCGTATCGACGCCTGAGAACCCGCCCCGGGCCCGCGACCGGCGGGGAACGGGTAGCCGACGCCCCTCGGCGTCCCGTTCCCCGCCCGCCGGCGCCTCGATTACCGTGCCGCGACGTGAAGGGACGGAAATGGCCATGCGATGGGACGCGTTCCTCGACCGGGTACGCGAACGCGGCGAGTACGCCGCGCCCTCCTCCAACTCCCGCCGGGCTACGACCTGCTCTTCGGTCGCCCCGAACACATCCGACGACGCCCCACGCATGCCGCCGCGCCGGTGGATCGCGGGTCTGGCGTGGTGGCGGGTGAGGCGGTGAAGGCTGTACGCGTCTTCAGGCTCGCCGGCGCGGCATCGTCCTCTGGTATCGCTTCGAATCCGGTGATTCGACTCGTGCTCGGGTGTGGAACGGCGCGGCGAGGAGGGCCGGGATGATTCGTTTGTGGAACGGTTCGACCAGGGCGAAGTATCCGCGACCGACCCTGTCGGAGAACCGGACCTCGGTGGTGAAGATGCCGCGTTGGTCTACCGGGTCGACCTCGAACAGCGACCGGAAGACCAGGTGCTTGTCGGCGTTGCCGCACACGACCAGATCCGGGGACACCGCCTCGACGACCAACGGCCCGAACTTTCGCCCGGCCTCCAGATGGACCGGCCGGCCGTAGTTCCGCTCCTGGGTGTTGAAGCCGAAAGGGGCGGTCACCCTGTCACGTATCGACAATGCCAGGTCGAGCCAGGGGGGCGCCGATTCCAGGACCAGCGAGCAGAATCGCGGTGCGTTCATCGGTTCCGGAAGAGCGACGCTGTACTTGTCGGCGTAGTCGACGCGGCCGAGGGGGCTGGTAGTCACGTTGTGAAATCCTTCGTGTTTCGGCGAGTTGCGCCTTCAGCCGATACCGGCCGCGTACAGGGCGGCCGACAGCAGCAGCGCGCCGGTACCGCCGGCGGCGCTTGCGAGCACTTCCGGCCGGTTGTGGGGCCACCGCCGCAGGTTCAGGTACGAGGCGGCGGCGAAAGCGAGGCCACCGGCGAGGAACCACGGCCCCCAGAGGTAGGTGTACCAGCGGCTCACCGGCACGAGGTCGGCCGCCAGTCGGATCGTTCCGGCCTGGACCAATGCTCCGTGAACGATGAAGAGGAGGCCGTGCAATATCAGCAACACCCCGGCGCCCCAGCCCGCCCAGAGCAGGACCAGTCGGGTTCCGGGACGCCACGGGCGCGTCAGTGCCAAGCCGAGCAGGCCGCCGACGACTTTGAGAACACCGGTTGCCCAGAGGATCACGATGAAACCGGTGTCCCTGTCCTCGAGCAGTTTCAACAGCGAGGGCGCGATCGTCGACCCGGTCCCCGCCGTACCGCCCAGGACCCAGTAGAAGCTGGGGATCGCGAAGAGGAAACCCCAGGCGGCTGCCGCGAATCCCGGCCACTTGCCGATCTCCTTCAGCATGATCTGTTGTCCGTGCGGGCGGGGTGGTTCCTGGACTCGCTGCTTCGCATGTCAATCCTTCATGGCGGAAAAAGGCGGCGACACGGGCCGGACTGCCGAGCATCCGGCTCACACCGCGTCGCAGCGGCTCCGTGGCACCCTCCATACAACCCTGTATGGAAGATGACCATACAGTACTGTACGGACATAGCGAGGCAACAGCTCACACCACTCGATTGGTCCTCTGCGGCACTTCGTGCGCCGGCACGCGGCGGAGTCGCCGCAGTGTCGGTCAACGCACTCGCCGGCGAACTGCACGCCAGCCGGGGAAGCTTCTACTGGCACTTCAAAGACCGCAACGCGTTGCTGACGGCCGCGCTGGAGATGTGGGAACGCGATGGTCGCCGACACCGGCGCCCAAGCCGTCGCCGCGCTGGAACACCTCTTCACCGAAATCGCCCTTCCCGAGAGCCTGAAGCCGCCGGGGAGCATCCGATGACAGACGTGGCGATTGCGATGACCGAGACGAGTGCGGGTCGACCTGTGCGGGAAAGCTCGACGTTCACCCGGAGACGCTCCGTGCGCGGGCTCGAAAACATCAGCGCAGGCACGAAAGGCCGAAGGACCGCTTGCCGTTGACGAACGCGTCAGGCCGAAGGAACTCGAACGCCGCGATCGCGAGCAGGCGACGATCGCGGATGCGGCGAGTGTGGTGGTGAAGACGGCGAGGAAGAGCGGGTTGTCGATGTCGGTTCGACGGCTGGGTCGCCGCCCGGGGCCGGCTCGACGCCGACGGTATTGCTACCGAGGCGGCCCGGAACGGCCGCGACTCGGTCGTGGCCGTCACCGACGAACTCGCCGCCGGCCCCGGCAGGCCCTCGGCGCGCCCCGCACCGCTGCCGCAGTCAAAGTACTTCACTTGACGTACTTCAAACGTAGTGCTTTGATTGGGCAATCACCGAAGGACTTCGGGACTCCAGGACCCCAGGGGGATCTCATGCATCGGAACCCGGCCAGGCGTGCCGCTCTGCTCGACGCCGCCGTCGAGGTCCTCGCCCGCGAGGGGTCGCGCGGACTTACCCAGCGGGCCGTCGACAAGGAGGCGGCGGCACCCACCGGCACCACGTCCAACTACTTTCGGGACCGGGACGACCTGCTCGTCCAGGCGGGCGCACGGGTCTACGAGCGACTCAGGCCCGAGGAGGGCGTGCTCACCGAGAGCCTGGAGGGTGCGCGGGACGTCGCCTCGTACACCGCGATGATGCGGGGCGTCGTCGACAGGGTCGCCGGCTTCCGCTCCGGCTACCTGGCGCTGCTGGAGCTTCGCCTGGAGGCGGTCAGGCGGCCGCGGTTGCGCACGCTGCTCACCGAGCGGGTCCGCGCCGACATCGACGAGAACCTGGCTCGGCACGAGGCCGCCGGGCTGCCCGGCGGCTCGACCGCCGTCCTTCTCATCTACCTGGCCATGAACTGGCTGATCCTCGAACAACTCACGCTGCCGGACGTGTTCACGGACGTCGAACGCGACGAACTGATCCGACGCGCCGTCCAGCGCATCGTCGCCCCGTTTCCCACCACGACACGCTGACGTCCCGTCACGTCCCGTCCCGTCCCGGTCATGTCAGGCCCGGTTCGGCGTGCCGGCGGGCGCACCGAGACATCCCACCCCACCACCACCGCCTCTCGCGGTCGATCACCGAAGGTCGCCCATGCGCAAGCTCGTGTACTTCATCGCCTCCACCCTCGACGGTTTCATCGCCGGTCCCGACGGTAGCGACCCCACCGGTCCGGACGGCTTCTGGTTCCCCACGGAGGACTACATCCGCCACCTCGTCGCCGAGTACCCCGAGACGCTGCCCGGGCCGGCCCGCGCCGCGCTCGGCGTCACGGCCGAAGGCACCCACTTCGATACGGTCGTCGAGGGACGCAAGAGCTACGAGACCGGCCTCGCGGTCGGCGTCACCGATGCCTACCCTCACCTCAGGCACCTGGTCTTCTCCCGGACGCTGAACGAGAGCCCGGACCCCCGCGTCGAACTCGTCGCCGACGACCCGACGGCAACGGTGCGGGCGTTGAAGCGTGGTGCCGGCAAGGACATCTGGCTCGTCGGCGGCGCGGAACTGGCCGGCGCGCTCTACGCCGACATCGATCGCATGATCGTCAAGCTCAGCCCGCTCACCATCGGCTCGGGCATACCGCTGTTCGGCCGAACCACCGAGTTCTCGCCCACCGCCTGGGAACTCGCCGACCACACGGTCCTCGAGTGCGGAGCAGCCTTCCTCACCTACGACCGACGCACCGATGCACCGCGGCCGTCCGCCGCATAGTTCTCGGAACCATCGGAGGAGCACCGGGCGGCGGAGCCGCAACGGCGCGGACGGCGAGGGTCACACATCGCCCGGGGCCCTCGACAACCGGTACCGAACGCCGAACGCCGAACCCCGAAACGCGTCTGGCCTGCGCAGCAGCGTCACCACCTGGGGCCGACGCACGCCGCAGGGTGGCATTTCGTGCGGCCGGGTCGCGTCGTGCGTTCGGTCGGCGCGAGGGGCTCGCGCCGACCGGTCCCGTCACCAGTGGGCGGCGGTCGCGTAGTAGGTCGCGCCCGGCCACGCCTGGACCGGTGTCGTCGACGGCACGATCCTGCCCGCGCACAGCCCGCGTTCGGCCAGTCCGTTCACGATGCGCGGGATCGCGGCGAGCGTGGTCCGGTACCCCTCGTGCAGCAGGATGATGCCGCCGGGCCCGACCTGGAGCGCGTTGGTCACGATCTCGTCGGTGGAGATGCCGTTGTAGTCGAACGAGTCGGTGGTCCACAACACCTCGGTCATCCCGAGCGTATTCGCGTCCTGTCGGATCGTGGCGTTGGTCCGGCCGTAGGGCGGGCGGAACAGTGTCGGCGCGTGACCGGTACGGGCCTGGAGGATCTGGTTCGTACCCAGGAGCTCCGTTGAACGCGTCGGGTTCACCCGTCTCGTCCAGGAACGGATGCGAGAACGAGTGGTTGCCGATCCAGTGGCCACCGGCCGCGATCCGGTCGACGTACTGCGGATGGTCCAGCGCGTGCGCTCCGGTCAGGAAGAAGGTCGCCTTGACCCAGCCGGCGTCGTTCAGCGCCTGGACATAGTCGGGCGTCAGCGTCGAGGGACCGTCGTCGAACGAGATCGCCACATAACCGGCGGCGCACGGTGCCGGAGGCGTGGTATCGGCGTGCGCTGCCGTCGACGGTCCCAGGGCCAGGCCCGCCAGGGCGGCCAGCGCGCCGGCCGTCCAGACGCGGATTCGGACGCTCGACTTCATATCGATCAACCTTTCGAAGAGGTGGCACCGGCACGAATGCGGCCACCATCGAAGGATGGTGGCCGCACGATCGCCCCAACCGGGAACAGTCGGGAACGGCTTACCGACAGCCCCCGGCGGGCGTACCCATGGCGGGTCGAACTCAGCGCGTGCGAGCGGGCAGGATCCGCTTGAGGGCGAGGCCCGCACTGAACAGCGTGAACGCCGCCACGAGCGCCCACATGACGTTCGCGCCGGTGGCCGCCAGAGCCCCTCCGGCACCGGCGGCCGCCGCTCCCGTACTTGCGTGATACATGGTCACCACTTCCTTTCTTTTCTTCGGATCGCGTCCCAGAACGCCTGAGCCTGGGCCGCTTGCAGGTAGAGGTCGAAAGCCATCTCGACCACGATGAGCGCGCCGAGTACCACCTGGAGCGGCCCGCGTTTGCGGACGCTCACGGCGCGTTCGACGGAGAAGATCAACGTCACCTCCATCCACACGGGCTGGATACGCACGTGTCCGGTCAGGACGAGGGACAACAACAGGGACCCCAGGTAGATCGCGATGACCAGCAAGCCGATCAGCGACAGAACCTGGCGCCCCCAATAGGTTCGGGTGATGTGCGTCCAGCCGTAGTCGGTCAGGTTCTCCAAGGCGCCGCGCTTCCAGCGCAGCCGCTGTTTGAACAGATCCGACCAGGTACCCATGACCTCGGTCATCAGCGTGCACTTGGGCGGGCAGACGATCCGCAGGCCCAGATGCAGGATGCCCAGGGTCAGTTCGTTGTCCTCGGTGAGCACCCGTGTGTCGTAGACGTGTGCGGCGCCGGGCAGTTCACCGCTCGCCCGGGCCGCGACCACCTCTTGCAGGGTGAGTGCGCGAAAGAGGGTCGCGGTGCCGGTCAGTACGAGAGCCTTGCCCTGGAGCCGCTCGACGTCGCGGACGTATCGCGCGTATTCGTTGCGCTGCAACATGCCGACGAAGCCACCGCCCGGCTTGCCGGTGAACGTCCCGCCGACGGCCCCGAACTCACCCGTGGCCAGGCGCTCCAGGCCGTGGCTGAGGAATTCGGGCCCGAGGGTGGAATCGGCGTCCATCACCAGGATCGCGTCGGCCGGCCCGAGCCTCGGCAGGATGTGATCGATGACCTGGTTGAGGCCACCGGCCTTCTTGTGCTTGTTGTCGACGGTCTCGTAGACCTGCACACCCATACCGCGGGCGATCTCGACGGTGCGGTCGGTGCAGTTGTCCGCGATGACGATGATCGTCTCGGGGGGTCGGCGCTGGGAGTACAGGGACTCGATGGTCTCGCCGATCTGCGCTTCCTCGTTGTGCGCGGGCACCAGTGCGGTGATCCGCATCGAGTGCACGTCCACCGCGGGCAGCGAGCGCCGACGTCGTCGTTTGGTCTTGAGTCGAAACGGCTCGGCCTTGCGCGCTCGGTGCCTGCGGGGTCCGGAGGCACCGAGCGGAGCGGATGCCGGTGCGGGGCGCGGCTCATCGCGGATCGGCGCCAGGCTCTCGGTCGGGGCATCCGCGGTGAGCACGTGCTCGGCACGTCCTCGGTGTCGCCCGCCGGGCACGCCGCTCACGTACCCCGTGTCGTTCATCTCGCCATCGCATTCCGGATCGAGCCATGGCGAACGGACGAGGTCACCCCGCAGGCGCCCGGGCGAATCCCGCAGCCGTGACCGGCAGCGGGGCAGCACGAAGCCGACGAGGTTTCGGCTCGCGCACGATGCGAATCGCCCATTCCCCCCCCCGGGTCCCCACCCAGGATGATCAGGAATGCTGGACTTCAGCGCTCTTGTACATCACGAAACCTGAGATGTGAGTACAAGCACAGTCTTAGCCGGCGATGCCACGCCAACCACGGGTATAGCCGGCAATACCCAAACAACCGGACATATGGCGGAGGATGTCAAAAGCCGTCGATATGTCGACAGGTAACCGGCATTGCGTACGGTCGGGCAACGGCTTGGCGCACGAAAAGCGTGCGGGCTCGCCGGGCCCAGAAGATGGGATGCCGGAACGCTCCGACGCCACCGCCCGCCGCCAAGGCGCAGGTTCCACGTCGGGACGCCGACGAACACCGTGGCGACCGACGGTGTACGCAACGGTGGTTCGGGCTCGTGCACCGCCCCGGACGGGCCGCGTGCGCTCGGAGTCCACCGCGGAACTCCTGCCGCGTTACCGCAGGGAGCGGATCGCGGCATGCGACCGGGCGGTCGACCGACGGATCGCCGAACACCAACGCGACTTCGACCACGGGTCCGACGCCCGGGTCATCGAGGAAGGGACCCGACCCGCGGTACTCCCACACGGACGCCGCTCAGGCGGATGCGTTCCGCCGCGCCGTGACCGCACCGCTCGACGAACCACCGGGGGCCACGGCCATCGGGGGGTTGACTGGCGGAGGTCCGGGGCCCCGGAGTCCGGGATCGCGATCCGGCGGCGTGGTTGCGTCGTTTCCCTCGCAATGTCCCGGATAACCTGCGGCCCGTGCCCACCACGCGACACGAGGCTTTGCGCGCCGCGATCCTGGACGCCCGCGACGCGCTCGCCGCCCACCCGAACGACCCACCCGTCCTCGCGCTGAACCCGTCAGGAAAATCCGGCAGGAGGTCGAGGCGAAGCGATCCGGATACGATCCGGATGATGACCATGGGGCACCACCCGCGTCGGCTGCCGGTGGAACAGCGCGGTTAGAGCACCATGTGGCAGTAGAGTCCGTGGCCGTGTGACCGAGCCCGTCCGGCCAGTGCCGCAAGCTCGTCGAGGAAGTCCGCAAGATGGCCGGGATCGGCAAACCCGTGGAACTCCTCCGCTTGTGACCACGGTATGCAGATCTCGGCCAGTCGTTCGCAGGGTGCCTCCGCCAAGGCGTCGCGCACCTCGTCGGGCAGAGTAACGATCCAGATGCTCTCTGCCTCCGGGCTCGTCACCAGATGACCGAACCGGGGATGCCCGACAACCCGCGAGACAGGTTCACGAACAAGCAGCGCCACCGCCTGACCAAGCAGGACGGCGGGGTCTATCGTCTTGACGCAGACCGTGTCGAAACCGGCGTCCTCGGGTCCCTCCGCAAAGGCTGATGCCGCTGCCTGATCGTCGGGCGCGCCGAAGTAATCGTAGAAGATACCCATGCTGAGGAGTCTGGCAGTGCGCTCTGTCAGTCGGCGGACGGTCCGGGCTGTCAGTGGAGATCAACGGTGTGACCATCAGCGACTTCCGTCGTTTCGCTGCGGCCCTCAGCAGCAAGATCACGATCTACGGCTGGAGTCCCAAAGGGGCCGGCGAGACGCGACGGCGCGTAGCGGTTGCGCGCGCCCTCAGGGCGGACACACTGTGCGGCCTGGATGGGAGCGGGGATCGATTGCGGCGCCACGATCGGGACCGACGGCGCAGTCCCCGTGCCGAGCACGGACGCGGGCGCGGGCGGACGGCACAGCGCGGTGCACGGGGCGGCCATGCTCGTTGCCTGGTCCGACGTCGAGTTCGTCGACTCTCGGGGTCCTTCGCGCGTGGGTGTATCGGACGTACGGGTGGCCGCAGGACGTCCGGGCGCGGGTGCGGGCGGGCGCCACCGGGGACGGGCGGGCGAGGCTGTCGGCCGAGCCGATCGCGGAGTCGGACGCGCCGGGCATGCGCGGGGCGGGCCGGAGGTGGGGTCGTCACGGTCTTGGACCGGCGACCGGGCCGCCGGGATCGTCGGCCAGGACGACGGATGCGCAGATCCGCTTGCCCACGGGTTCGCGGTGCACCGCGAAGCTGCGGCAGAGCGCCATCACGATCTCCAGACCGTGCCGGCCGATCCGGTCCGGATCGGTGGGCAGGATCGACGGAGACGGTGGGTCGCCGTCCCACACGCCCACTTTGACCGCGGCGTCGCGCACGTCCAGCGTCAACAGGCACGGACCGGGCGCGTATCTGCGCACATTGGTCACCAACTCCCTCACCACCGACTGCTTGCGCGGAAGGTTCTCGCCTTCGACGGGCACGATCCCCTCACCCGGCGAGACGGCAATGGGCCGTCACCCCCGGTGAACTCCACGCCCTCGCCCTCGTCGCCGACTTCGTCGACGTCAACCTCGTTGACAGATGCGGGACATGCCGGCACACACTCCCGACCGCCCTCGGCGACGCCGGCGCCTGACCCGGGTCACGCGATCACGGATTCACCCGCCGGGATTCGACGGCCGGGTGGCTCGAAAGGTGCGCGCGTCGGCCGTCGCAGGTCTACCCGGGTCGGCCGTGCGGTGCTCTTGACGTGTCCGACCGGGCGCAGTGGACCACCTCCGGAAACTTGGCGAAACGGGGGCTCCACCGTGCATGATCCGCCACCGGCACACCGGTTCGGGTACGAGGTCTCGCCCCGACCCGCCGCCGAGACACCTGGGGCGCAGAACTATGTGCGGCGGCTCGAGGACGCCGTCGTCGCGATCCGCGGACAACGGAACAACACAAGGATCTTCCTGCTGGTCCTGGTCGTCGCCTCCGCGGTCCTGCTCGCGGCATTTGCGGCGCTGCCCGGAACGCCGGGGTCGTCACGACCATCGTCTACGGGGGCTTGTGTAACACGCTTGGCAACGCCGTGCGAAGCGTCGACGTGCAGCGGGAGTTGCTGTGTGCTCACCCGTGGCAGGTATGGCCGTGCCGCGTCGATCTGCCGGCACCCGACGGCGGCGCCGCATGCGTCTGCTTGGCCTCGCTGCCGGCGACCGTATGGAGTCGATGATCGACGGGCTGGGTGCCGTATGGGTCTGCGGCGATCTTCGTAGCCCGGTGGTGATGGCCGCGCCCGGCGGCGAGCCGTGCCGGCTCGCCCGCCCGGCAAAGACCCCTGCGGCCGGGCAGGCCACACGGCGCGTCGAGGCCTCCGCGGTGGACGAGATCGCGCGCGCGGCAGGCCTGGCGGCCCTTCGCAACTGGCTGAACTGACCCGTGCTCGCTTCGCCGCTCGCCGGGGAAGCCGTGTTGGATCGATGCGCGCGGGCCGGTGGCGGCGCGGGGCGGCAACGCCGCTCGTACGCGCGCCACGGGATGCTGCGCGCGGTGGTCGACGACCTTGCCGCTCTGACCGTCCACGCGGGCACGGAGCCGCCGGGCGCGCCCGTTCGGGGGATGTCCCCGCGCGTCCCCTTCCGGTATGCGACGCGCCCCGATAGGCGGACATACGGTCGTGCTACGGACACACGGAACGGCGGGGGCCGGACCTCCGCGCCTGCCCCTCGCGCCCCTCGGCGCGGGACGAGCTTGCCGGGGGTTCGCCGGCAGGGCGTCTGCGAACAGGTCGAGTCGTTCGGTGTCGATCAGCGAATCCGGTTCCGCCTCGGCGAGCTTGGCTTCGATGGTGCTCAGGCCCAAGGCGCGCCGCTCCTCGCGATCCGGAAACGGCTCGGGGGACGACCTCGTCCCGGGATTGGCGGCCAACAGCAGGACGGCCGCGGCGCGGGAGATTCCGGTGCCGCCGACGAGCAGCGCGACCGCCTCGGGATCCCGGGGCATCGGACCGCGGGGCCGGACCAGGGCGAGCAGTTCGCGAATCCGTCGCGCGTCGCGCCAGCCGCTGCGCGGCGACTCGACGACATCGGTCAACGGGCCCAACCCCGGTGCTGCCGCAGCCCCGTGCCGGAACTCGAGGACGCGCATGCCCCCTGTGTGCCGGAACAGCCGAACGGTCGCTCCGTGTTCGTCACGGATCCAGGACCGGAACACGCTCGGCTCCGACACGTTTCCCACTCGCCATCGGGCATCGGCGTCGACGCATACGGACTCCGACCAGACCTCCAACAGGGCCAACAGGTGCTCGCGGTGCTCCGCCGGCGTCGACGGATGGCGGCGCGCAACGCGATCGCGCCGATCCGGCCGATCGATGCGGTCCATTCGCCATGACCGACCCGTTCGGGAGCCTGCACCTCGGTGGGCGGATCCCAGCCGCCGGACAGCTACCCGCCGATCCGTTCGAGGCCGGCGCCGGCGGCGCCGGAGGGGCCTCGGGGGTACGCCAGGCGTCGGTCGGCCGGACATCGGGCGTGGCTCGGTCGGGGTCGGGCCGGTTCTCAGCCGGGCAAGTCCCGGCACTCGGCCCAGAGGCACGTCCCTGCCCGTGGTTCAGTCGGTGGTTTCCCAGGTCCTGAGGACTGCGGCGACGCTCGCGGCGGTCGAGGAGGCGCGGGTCAACTCGTCGGCGAGCGCGGTGACTCCGGTCTGGGTGAGTTTGGCCGGCACGCCACAGGCGACGAGGTAGCCGTGGGCGACCGCGACGGCCACGCGCAGGTTCGAGTGCTCGAGCCAGCGCATCCGGCCCAGGCTGTGCGCGAGGGCCGCAGCCCTCGCGTAGGTGCCGTGGTAGACGTCCTGTCCGGCGATCACCGCCCGATGCCGCTCCACCGCCGCCACCGGCACCCCGTAGTCGTCCGGAGCCGGATCGTCGCGCCCGGCGCGACGGGCCACCTCGAGGATCCACGACAGGTCGACACTCACGCTCACCCGCGCGCCTCGATCCCGTCGAGGAGGTCGCCGTAGCCGTCCAAGACCTCCTGCGCGCCCGCCAGGAACACCTCGCGCAGCCGCTCGTTGTCCGTGCGGATCAACTGCTCCACGTACTCGTTCACCGCCATGTGCCGCGTCTGCGCCGCCTGCCGCGCCATCTCCGCCGCGGACTCCTCCAGCCGGAGATTCACCTGCGTCTTCGCCATACCCCGCAAGCTACCACCTGATAGCAAGAGGGGGGACCGAGAAGCAGGATCGGTGCACGGCGCCGTGTTCTCCCGCTCCGGGAGCCGTCCGCACAAGGCCCGGCGGCGCCGGCGGCGGCCCGGGAGCCGCCGGTCGTCCGGCCCCCGGCGACTGCGGGAACCCCGGCGAGCCGGGTCGCGAACGTGTCGGCGCAACGATCGGGCAACAGGTCGACCGGGCGGTGCGCCCACAGTGGGCGTCGACCGGCACCGCGGCACCGACGACCCGGACTCCGTCCGCCATCAGGTCCTCGACCTCCGGCCATACCGACCCCCGGAGCCCTCCGACGTTCTCCGTGCGAACGACGTTGAATGCCCAACCTCGCTTGGGGCACCGGTTGTTCGGAAGTGACGTCTCGACATACGCGTCGCAGTCCGGTCGGCCGACCGGGGATAGGACACCTACGTGTCCGTTGCGGCCGGCTTCGGGGTCCTGGGCGGATCAGCGGGTCGTCGGAGCCGGCGGCGTGAGCGCCTCGCGCAGCTCGTCGGCGGCCTGGGTGATGAGCCGGGAGAGGGAGGCGTCCGGGTCGGCCAGCCAGCGAGTCGTGGCGCGCCGGTGGATTGCCAGCACCACGTCGATGACGAAGCGTGCCTTGTCGGGCTCGACGCCGCGGCGCTCCAGCGCCCGCGCCAGCGCGTCGGCGATGTCGGCGAGCTTGATCAGATCACGCTCGGCCAGCGCCGGGTTGGCGGCGATCACTCTGACGCGGCGCAGCAGCAACTCGCGCGGGCGAAAGGTCTCCTCGGCGGTTTTCAGCGCGGTCAGCAGCGCCTCGATCGGCGTGAGGTCCGGGTCGGTCGCCTCGAATCGGGCGACGAGGTGGGCCTCGAGTTCGTTGCCGGCGAAGAGGACTTCCCGTTTGTCGGGGAAGTAGCGGTAGAAGGAGCGCTCCTTCAGCCCGGCGGCGCCCGCGATCTGCGCGACCGAGGTGCGCTCGAACCCCTGCGTCTCGAACAGTTCGAGCGCCGCGCGCTCGAGCCGGCCCTGTGCGTCGGATTCCCATCTCGGCATGCCCACCAGGTTACGACAACAGAAGCTGTTGTCAGCTGATATGTTCGATGACAACAGATGCTGTCATCACTTGGGAGATCGGCATGAAGGCTCTCCAATTCGACCGGTTCGGTTCCCCGGACGTGATCGTGCTCCGCGACGTCCCACAGCCGGAACCGGGTCCCGGTCAGATCCGGATCGCCGTGCGGGCGTGCGGCCTGACACCGGCCGACTGGCATGTCGTCGACGGTCTCCTCGCCGACCATCTGCCGCCGCTGCCGCGCGGGCTCGGCTTGGAGGTCGCGGGCACCGTCGACGCGCTCGGTGAGGGCGTCACCGGTGTCCGGATCGGGGACCGCGTGTTCGGCCCGGCCACCTTCGGCGGCCCGACGGCCGGCGCCGCCGAGTACGCGCTTATGCCGGCCTGGCACGCATCCCCGAAGGCGTCACCACCGAGCAGGCCGCCGCGCTGCCGATGGCGGCCGAGACGGCGTGGCGCGCGCTCGACGATCTCGGCGTCCGGCCGGGTGAGTTGCTGCTCGTCCACGGCGCGGGTACCACGGTGGGAGAGGCGGCGGTGCGCTTGGCGCTGCACCGGGGCATTCGGGTGATCGCCACCGCCGGGCCGACTCGGGCCGCGGCCCTGGAAGAGATCGGCGCCCGGGTGACAGCCTACGGCGAGGGCATGGTCGAACGTGTCGGCGCACTGGCCGGGGGCCGGGTCGACCGCGCCCTGGACACGTCGCCGACCGGCGGCCGGATCGACCGCGCCGACCGGCCCAGCCCGGCCGGCGGTTCGCTGCCGACCCTGATCGAGCTGACCGGGGATCCCGACCGTGTCCTCACCCTCTCGGACTTCGCCGCCGCGGCCGACTTGGGCGTTCGAATCACCACCGAGATCCGCTACGACCGGATGGACGAGTTCGCCCGGCTCGCCGGCGAAGGCATCCTGGTCGTACCGGTCGCCCGCACCTACACGCTCGACCGGATCCAGGAAGCGGCCGAGCTCAGTCGGTCCCGCCGACCCGGCGGCAAGCTCATACTCGTCCTGTGATCGCCCTGCCGGCCCGGTATACACGACACGGCCGAACAGCCCAGAGAGCAGGCAACCATGGCGATATGTCCGGATGCCGCTGTTCATGAAGCGAATCAGACGATGGTGTCGATCTTCAGGTCGCCTGTGGTGACCGTGCGGATGTGATCGCCGGCGAGCAGGCCGTGCGGATTGCCGAGGGCGATGGCGCTGACCTCGTCGAGGCGGGCCGGCTGGGAAGGAGCGAGATCGACCTGTGCGTCCAGGTCGTGGCGCCCGGACGTTGTGCCCCATGGAGTTCGTTGCGGTAGGGCAGCCACACCCCGGTTCGTAGTCCTTTTTGCGGTGCGGGGACTTCGTGTTCGACAACCGCACGGATGTGGTCCTCGACGAGGAGTTCGCCGCGATCGCGGCCGGGTCGGGCTCGGCGGCAGTGTGCGTACAACGCCACCGGCCGGGACGATCCGACTTCGGATCGCAGGATCCCGGGCGCCCCGCCGCGGCCCGGGATCCGCCCGTTGCACAGGTGGCTGACGGCAACGGCAACGGCAACGGTCGAGCGCGAGCGGGACTCGGGGGTGCTCACGCCGGTTCAACGATGCCGTGCGCTCTCGGTCGTGCGTGGAACTCCACCACTGACCGGCAGGGGCCCTGTACGGCCGGGACTTCGCGGACGCGACGTGCTCTCGCGCGCACCATCCGGCGGGCGAGAACCGAGGCGTCGAGCCCACACGAGCACGACACCACGCCGAATTTCGAACGGCTGGTACGACGATCGGTCCGCCTCACGGACATCCGGCCGGAACGCCGCCCTGCTCCGGAGCGGCCCTGTGCGCGGACCCGGATTCGGCGATGCCCCGGTCGTCCCCGATGTCGGCGACTGATGCTGCGGGCCGGGTGCCTATGTCCTCGTTCCCGGTGCCGGTGCGCGGAGTTCGTCGGCGTTCGTAGTCAAGGGTTCGCTCGCTCCGGGTCGGTCGGGTCCGGGGCGTGGCGCGGGATCGTCCATGACGGGTGGGTGTTGACCTGTGTGACCGTGGCGCCGGCGAGTTCCTTGTACGTGTCGGCGATCCGCTCCGCTCGGCCGGCGGGGAGGGGGCCGCCGTGTTCGGCGGCGCGCGCGATGATCTCTTCCGGTCCCAGGTTTCGGTTGGCCAGGACGATCGGGTTGACCGCAGGTCGGCGCATGCGGTCGTAGCGGTCCAGCGCAGCCGCGGGATCGTGGTCCCGGGCCAGGCACCAGGCGAGGACGCGGGCGTCGACGATGGACTGCGATCCGCCGTTCATGCCCATCGGGAACATCGGGTGTGCGGCGTCGCCGAGCAGTGTGACGCTTCCGAAACTCCAGCGCGGCAGCGGGTCGCGGTCGAGCATCGGATACTCCAGGATCATCGGGGAACGTTCGACCAGCGTGATCGGGTCGATCCACGGCAGGCTCCAGACGGCCAGGGCGGCACGCGCCTCCGCGGCCGGGACGCGACGGTGCGAGCGGTTCCGGAGTTCGGCGCGGTGCCCGTGCCCTACCTCCAGCACCCAGTTCAGCAGTGCCTCGCCGCCCGGCGTCGCCGGGTCCTCGATCGGATAGGCGACGAACTTCGCTCCCGGGGTGCCCCCGGCCACCACGATCGAACGGCCGTCGAGGATGTGCGGACATCGGGCGACCCCGCGCCACATGTGCACGCCGTTTCCGCGCGGCGCGCCCTCGTCGGGGTGGAGCCGGGCGCGGACCACCGAGTCGATGCCGTCGGCGCCGACCAGCACATCGGCGTCCTCCACTGTCGGCGCACCGTTCGTCCGGTCCAGGAAATGGGCTCGAACGCCGTCCCTCGTGCGTTCGAAGCCTCGGAACGTCAGGCCGGTGCGGACGGAGTCCGGCCCCAGACGTTCGCGCACCGCCGCCAGGAGCATGACGTGCAGGCGGCCCCGGTGTACCGAATACTGCGGCCACCGGTAGCCCGCTGCCAGGCCGAGCGGCTCCGCCCACACCGGCTCGCCCGCCCGGTCGTGGTAGGCCAACCGGTGCGGCGGCAGCGCGATGGCGGCCAACTCGTCTGCCAGGCCGAGCTCGGCGAGCTCGCGAACGGCGTGGGGCAGCAGGTTGATCCCCACACCCACCGCCTCGATCGTCCGCGCCGCCTCGCTCACCCGCGGCCGAAACCCGGCGGCGTGCAGACTCAGCGCGCAGGTCAACCCGGCGATCCCACCACCCACGATCGAGATCCTCATCCGCCCGCTCCCGCCTTTCGCCGCCGTTGTCATGGAAGTTCGTGCGCAGCAGCCCGCCCCAGACGCCGATCGGGCCCGTCCCCGGGAGGCCGGCCGGATGTACCGGTCGGTTCCGGTGGTGTCGTGTGTCGTCGGGGTTGGTTGAGCGGGACCGCGTCGGTGGCGACGCGGGTCGTCGGCGGCCGATGAGGGCGAGCCCCGTGTCGCCCGCCGCGTCGGCCGTGGTGGACCGATGCGGCGGGCGGACGGGGATGCGCGTGCGGCGGATCAGGAGTCGGTGGCCCGCTTGATCAGGTCGGCGACGGCGGCGGGTTGCGAGACGTAGATCGCGTGGCTGCCGGCCACCTCGACCGTCGTCGCGCCGATCCGCTCGGCCATGGCGTGTTGCGCCGGCGGCGGAATCATCCGGTCCTCGGTCGCGATCAGGTACCAGGACGGCTTCGTGCGCCACGCCGGGGTGGCCACCGCGCCGGCGAGCGCCGCCACGCCCCAGGGCACCTGCGAGTCGGCCAGGAACCGGGCCCGGGCCGGCGGCAGGTCGCCGGCGAAGGACTCGGGGAACTGCTCCCGGTCCAGGAACAGGAAGCCGTCGACCGGCGGCAGGATCGGCGGCACCGGCGCGCCGGGCGGCGGGTCGGCGATCAGGGTGTTCACCGACTCGCTCTTGTCCGGGGCGAAGGCGGCGATGTAGACGAGTGCCGTCACCTTGTCGTGGTTGCCCGCCTCCGTGATCACCGCGCCGCCGTACGAGTGCCCGACCAGGGTGACCGGACCCGGCTGCGCGTCGATCACCCGCCGGGTGACGAGCACGTCGTCGTCCAGCGACAACGTCGGATTCTGCACGACGGCCACGGTGTACCCCTCCTCGGTCAGGGCCTCGTACACGCCCTGCCAGCCGGCGCCGTCCACGAAGCCGCCGTGGACGAGGACGATGTGCCCACGCGATGCGTTGTCGCTCATCGTTTCGTTTCTCCCCAGTCCCGGGGCCGGTGACCTGATGCCCCGGCCCGTGGCACCGACTCTAGGAAGGCGAACGGCCCGGCTTCTTGCGTCATTTGACGCAAATCGAGGGCTACCCCGGCACCTTGGTGTCCGCCAGTGCGTCGCGCAGTCCGGCCCGGGAGGTGACGCCCAGCTTGGGGAACGCCCGGTAGAGGTGGGAGGAGACCGTGCGTGGAGACAGGAACAACCGTTCGCCGATCTGCTTGTTGGTCAGGCCGGTAGCGGCCAGGCTCGCGACCCGGTATTCCTGAGCGGTGAGTGTGCCGCCTCGCGGACCCGTGGGGTGATCGCCGACGCAGGCCCGCAGTTCCTGTTCGGCGCGTCGCGCCCAGGGCGTCGCGCCGAGCTGTTCGAAGCTCTCCGCGGCGGCGGCCAGGTGGAGCCGGGCCGGCGTGAGTGCGCCGCCGGCGCGCAGCCGTTCGCCGTAGTACAACCGGATGCGGGCGTGCTCGAAGGGCCACCGTTCGGCGTCCTCGTCGGCCAGGGCCTCGTCGAACCACCGCAGGGCCGTCGTGTCGTGGCGCGACGCCATGGCGTCGCAGGCGCGCAGGACGATGCGCAGGCGCGGCGAGACCGCGTCGAGCCCCGCCCCCCGGGCCGCCGCGACGTGCTCGCGCGCCTGCTCGCGCCTGCCGGTGCGTACCGCCGCCTCGACGGTGTCCAGGATCGCCCACAGCGCGTGTCCGACGAACGGGGCGAGAGTCCCGGCGGGCGAGATTCGGCACACGTGGTGGTAGGCCGTCTCGAAATCGCCCCGGGAGAGCGCGAGCAGCGTCTTGGCGTGCGCGGCGTAGCAGGTGACGGCGTGTGCGCGGCGGGAGCCGCCCCACTGGTCCATGCGGTCGGCGAGGGCACGGGCGGTGGCGTGGTCGCCACAGGCCGCGGACACGCACGCGAGCACGAACTCCCCGGTCCATGAGCGCAGCGGGTAGTGGAACTCCTCGCAGAGCGCCAGCCCGTTGCCGACCACGTCGCGCAGTTCGCCCCACCGGCCGGTGAGCCAGGCGTGACTGCCCCACAGGAACGAGGCCTGGATGGCCGGGAAGTTGTTCTCGCCGCCGCGTCCGCCCCGCGCGGTGCGCAACAGCGATTCGTCCATGGCACCGAGGCGGTCGGCGTAGGCCCCGGCGGTGCCGATCCGGACGATGCGGACGGGATCGGAGGCTTCGACCAAGGCCGCGACGGCGGCGTCGAGCCGAGCCCAGTCGTCCGGGCGCGCCCGGGCCGGATCGGCGAAGGTGGTCCGCAGCAACCGCAGGGTGTCCGGCACCGAGGAGCACTTGGCCAGCGCCGCGTCGTAATTCGCCCACAGGCGTGGCCTGGCACCGTAGACGCAGACGATGAGCAGCGTCGACAGGGCTTCGAGCACGGTGGGGTCGGCCGGGTCGTACGGCTCGGGCTGGAGTGCGATGGCGCCGGACAGCAGGCGGTGCGCGGTGTCGACATCGCCGTGGCTGTTGAGCAGATACATCGCGGCGGCCACCGCGGCGGCCAACGAGTCGGCGTTCGGGTCGGCCTGGCGCGCGTGCTCCAGGAGACGGGGTACATCGCGCAGGTCGCCGGTGATGTTCGCCCCGACGTACGCGGCCTTGGCCAGTCGCCGAGCCTGCTCGGCCGCCGCCGGACTCAGGTCGGCGGCGCGGACCAGCGCCGCCACCGAGCCCGGTCCGTCGCCGCGCCGGGCGCTGATGTCCGCGGTCTCCTCCAGCAGCGCGGCGATCCGCTCGTCGGGCTCCTCCGCCGCCTGCGCCAAGTGCCAGACACGCTGCTCGGGCACTCCGGTCCACGCCTCGGCGAGCGCGCGGTGCACGCTGCGCCGCTGATCGCTGGTGGACAGGTCCACCACGGTGGTGCGGATGAGCGAGTGCCGGAATTCGAGGCGCCCGGTCAGGTCGTCGACGTGGACGAGACGGGCCCGCTCAGCGGGGGCGAGGTGCTTGAGATCGCATCGGCCGGCCACCGCCCGGCGCACCACCAGGAGATTGCCGCTGCCCTCCAACGCCGCCACGAGCAGCAGATGCCGGGTGGCCGCGGGCAACACGGTGATCCGGGAGGCGAACGTCGCCTGGAGCCGCCGGCTGAGCGGGATGCGGCTCGGCAGGGCCCGGCCCGCACTGCGCTGGGAGTCGGTGAGGGCGGCCGGGAGTTCGAGCAACGCGAGCGGGTTGCCCTCGGCGTCGGCCATCAGGCGTCGGCGCACTCTCGGGGCGAGCGAGGGGAAGCGGCGGGACAAGAGCTCCTCCGACGCGGCCTCGCTGAGCGCGCCCAACTCGTGAAGCGGCAGGCCGCCGTGGTCGAAGAAGCCCTCGTCGCCGATCCGGACCGCACACACCATGCCCGCCCCGACCCCCACCAGGCTGCGGGCCACCTGCGTGAGCACCACCGCACTGGCCGGGTCCAGCCACTGCGCATCGTCCAACACGAGCACGGTGGGCCGGTTGCGGGAAAGATCCGTGAGCAGCGACACCACGGCTTCCGCGACCGCCTCCGGCCCGGGAGCGGCCGCCCGTTCCAGGTCCAGCGCCGCGGCGAGCACGGGCATACCGGCGATCTTGGCCCGCACGTCGGGAACGGAGGTCAGCAGCCGGCGCAGCGCACCGTATCCGGTCCGCGCCCGGTACTGCACGCCGACGGTGTGCGGTACGCGCATCCCGGCGGCATCGGCCCGCCGGGCGAACGCGGTGAGCAGCGTCGTCTTCCCGACGCCCGGCTCCCCGAGCAGCACCAACGACCCGCCGCCGTACCGTACGTCGGTCAGGAAGGCGTCGAGCCGCGCCAGGTCGACCTCGCGGCCGATCAACGCGCTGTCGCCCGTATCGGGCGTGCGGCTGTCGGCCGTGGTGGCGAACAGGTAGTGATCGCCGGTGCGTTCGTGCATCACGACACCTCCTGGGGTCTGTTGCGTTCGATGCAGAGCGCCCGCGCCCCGACCGACACACGTCGCGGCCGATCGCCGGAGCGGTGTGAATCGTGAGTATCGCCCGGAGCGTCGCCGAGATCGACGGAATGCCTGCGGTGAGCGCGAGTTCGCGGTGCGCAGCTGCGCGGCCACCGCCGCCGGCCCGTCACCGCGCCGGGTGGTCGCGGCGGCGACACGCTCCATTCGGGTTGCATGGGCCGGCCGCGGCACGACGCAGCGCGTGGAGGTCTCCGCTACCGTCCAGGGCGACGGGTGGGTGCGGGCAGCCCGGACATGGGAGGCGAACGCCGCCCGGAGCTTTCGGCTTTTACTGCCTGGGCGTTTCCGCAGCCGGGCGCGACGCCGGCGAGTACGCATCACGTGCACCTACACGCTGGAGGCCGCACGCGTGGTGTCCGCCGGCAACCCGGAACTCACTTCGTCTACGACTCCGGCGAAGGCACCGACAGCACCGAACAGGGGCGTTCGGCCCGGGCTCGCGTGAAGGGCCGGGACGGAGAACGCCCCCGTTCGCCATGGTCATGCGCGCCTACGCGTTCCGGCCGGGATGGATCCAGCCCGCCCACGGCGAGACCGTGCATTCGGCGGCCGTCGATGCCGGCGTCATGCATTGAATTATGGCCGGAGTGCCGTCTAGGATTTTCGATATGGCGAATCAGATTGCGGGCGGACCGGAAATTCTGGAATACGTCAGGGAGTTCTCGCTCCGCGAGGACGAGATTCTGCGCGACCTGCGGCACGCGACCGCCGAACTGCCCGCCGGGGAGGCGATGCAGGTCATGCCCGAGGAGGGGCAGTTCCTGGCGATGCTGGTCGCGGCCACCGGTGCTGCGGAGGTCCTGGAGATCGGCACCTTCACCGGATACAGCACTCTGTGCATGGCACGTGCGCTGCCGCCGCACGGACGCCTGATCACCTGCGACATCACCGCGCGGTGGCCCGAGATCGGTGCCGCGTATTGGCGACGGGCGGGTGTGTCCGAGCGGATCGAGGTTCGGATCGGAGCGGCGACCGAAACACTTCGAGAAATGATCGCCGAGGGTCGATCCGGCGAATTCGGCCTTGTTTTCATCGATGCCGACAAGCGGAATTATCCGCACTACTACGAGCTGGCTCGGGAACTCGTGCGGCCGGGCGGATTGTTGGTGTTGGACAATACGCTTTTCTTCGGTCGGGTCGTCGACCCACTCGCCGTGGACGCGGACACCGTCGGTGTTCGCGAGGTCAACGCCCGGATCCGGGACGACCGCCGGGTCGACATCTGCATGCTTCCCGTGGCCGACGGCATTACCCTGGTCCGCCGGAGGTGACCGGCCGCTCGCCCCCGAGCGCCCGGTTCGGCCCCTCGTGCGGATCCGGCGCGATCAGCCGGACCGTCCCGGGCGCCGGCCGCGGTTCCGGCAGCAGGTGCAACACCCGGATGTCCGCGGCGGGATCCCGCTCGACCACCCCGTCGGCACAGGCGCAGGGCGACTCGTCGAAGCCGGCGAACCGGTAGGCGATCTCCATCATGCGATTGCGGTCCGTGGCCCGGAAGTCCGCCAGCAGGTGCACGCCCGCCCGAGCCGCCCGATCCACCAGCCAGTTCAGGATGATCGTGCCGACGCCGAACGCCACCACGCGGCACGAGGTGGCAAGCAGCCTGAGATGCCACGCACGCGGGTGTTTGCGCAGCAGCACCACACCCACCGCACCGTGCGGCCCGAAACGGTCCGAGAGCGTGGTGACCAGGACTTCGTGGCGGGCGTCGTCGAGGAGGGCACGCAGCGTCGCGTCGGGGTAGTGCACCCCCGTCGCGTTCATCTGGCTGGTGCGCAGCGTCAACTCCTCGACCCGCGACAACTCTTCCGCCGTGGCCCGCCCGATGCGCATCACCATCTCCAACGAGCGCAGGAAGTCGTCGTGCGAGCCGGTGAATCGGGCCCGCTCGTCCGTGCGCCGGACCCCGGCCCGGTACATCGTGCGACGCCGGCGCGCGTCGACCGTCACCGTCCCGGGACTGAACTCGGGCAGGCCGAGCAGCGTCGCGGCGTCCTCCGCCCGGTAGCAGCGCACGTCCGGAAGGTGGTGGGCCACCTCGGCCCGCTCGGCCGGCTGGTCGTCGATGAAGGCGATGGTGGAAGGCGCGAAGTGCAACCGCTCGGCGATCCGTCGGACCCCCGCCGATTTGCGCCCCCAACCGATCTCCGGCACGACGAACCAGTTGGCCAGCCCCAACGCCGTCAACCGCCTCCAGGTCGGGTCGTGATCGTTGCGGCTGCACACCGACTGCAGGATGCCGCGCGCGTCCAGGCCGGCGATGACCTCGCGGACCTGCGGAAACGGAACGACCTCCTCGTCCTCCAGCAGCGTGCCGCGCCACAGCGTGTCGTCGAGGTCCCAGACCAGGCACTTGATCGGAACGGGCAAGGCCGGCAGAGGCGGTCGGTTCATGTTCGACTCCCGGTCACGAGCTTCGTCGTCGGCCACGATCGAGTTCACCGCCGGCCCAGCACGTGGTCGGCCAGCATCAACTGGCACATCTCGTTGCTGCCCTCGATGATTTCCATGAGCTTGGCGTCGCGGTACGCCCGCGCGACGACGTGACCGTCCCGCACGCCGGCCGACGCGAGCACCTGGACGGCGGCCGAGGCGCCCTTGACCGCGTTCTCCGCGCCGACGTACTTGGCCAACACCACGGCCGCGACCAGGTCGGCGGCATGCTCGTCCCAGCAGCGACTCGCGTATTCACAGACCCGCGTCGCGACCTGCTCGGCGGTCCACAGCTCGGCCAAGTGTCGGGCGATCAACTGGTGTCGCGCCAACGGCCGGCCGAACTGTTCCCGGGACACCGCGTGGTCGACGGTCGCCTTGACACAGGCCCGCAGGATTCCCACACAGCCCCAGGCGACGGAGATCCGACCGTAGGCCAACGCCGTCGTCACGAGCAGGGACAGCGGCTGGCGCCCACCACCCAGCAGGCTCCGGAGCGGCAACCGCACCCGATCGAGCCGGACTTCCGCATGCCCGGCCGCTCGACACCCGAGCGGATCGGCCACCCGGGTCACCGAAACTCCGGGCACGTCGCGAGGCACGACCACCACCGCGCCGCCGTCGCCCATCCGGGCCACGACCAGGAACAGGTCGGCGTGCTCGGCGGCGGTCACCCACATCTTGCGGCCGGTGAGCAGCACCGTGTCCCCGTCGAGGGTGGCGAGGGTCGCGACGGCGGACAGGTCGCTGCCCGCCTGGGGTTCGCTGAATGCCATCGCCGCAGTGTCACCCGAAGCCAGCCGCGGCAGCAGGTCCGCCGCCTGGGCCGGATCACCGAGCCGTTCGACGGTCCACGCCGCCATGCCCTGCGAGGTCAGCACGCTGCGCAGCGAACCGCACAGACTGCCGACATGCGCGGTGAACTCGCCGCTGTCCGCGCTCGACCACCCCAACCCGCCGTATTTCGCCGGGATTTGCGTCGTGAGCAGGCCGGCCGCGCCGAGTTTGCGCACGACGTCGTCGGGCAAGCGGCCGGTGCGGTCCCAGCCGGACGCCCGATCACCGACCACTTCGGTGATCGTCGAGGCCGCCGCGACCACGGATTCACGCACCGAGACCTCCGGGGACCGGCCGCCGCAGCCGTTGGACCAGTTCGGCCATCCGCACCACCGTTCGAAAATGGTCCATCCGCAGATCGGCGCCGCGAATCGCGATGTCGTACGTGTGCTCCAGATACACCACCAGTTCCATGGCGAAGAGCGAGGACAGGCCCCCGGGACCGAAGACGTCCGCATCGATCGTCCAGTCCCGCCCCGTGTGCCGGGTCAGGAACCGCAGCAGCTCCGCCTCGACCCCGTCGGAGCCGCGTACGGACTCGGAAGCCGTCGGGTCGGGCGATTCCAACGACTCGGACGACTCGGACGACACAGTCATGCCGGTTCTCCCTCGTATCCGTATGTGTAGAAGCCACGCCCGCTCTTGCGGCCGAGCCGGCCCGTCCGCACCATCTCCAGGAGCAGGTCGCAGGGGCGGCACCCCTCGTCACCGGTCCGGCTGTGCAGCACCCACAGCGAGTCGACCAGGTTGTCCAACCCGATGAGGTCCGCGGTGCGCAGCGGGCCCGTCGGATGACCCAGGCACCCCTGCACGAGCCGGTCGACCGACTCGGCGCTCGCGGTACCCGCCGCCACGACCCGGATCGCGTCGTTGAGCATGGGGTGCAGGATGCGACTGGTGACGAAGCCCGGCGCGTCGTCGACGACGATCGGCTCCCGGCGCAGCACGGCGAGCAGGGCCCGCAGCGTGTCCATGGCGACCTCACCCGTGTGCGTGCCCCGGATCACCTCGACCGTTCGGATCAGGTGGGGCGGATTCATGAAGTGGGTGCCCACCAGATCCGCCGGGCGGGCCGTGGCCCGAGCCAGTTCGTCGATCGGGATCGCCGACGTGTTGGAGATGATCGTGGTGCCCGGCGGGACCAGTGCGGACACCTCGGCGAGGACCTTCGCCTTGGCGTCGGCGTCCTCGGTGACCGCCTCGATCACCGCGAAGGGCGCCGAGTCGTGGATCATCGCCACGTCGGCCAACGACGCCCCCGTGACGAGTACGCCGGCCGCGATCTCGTCCGGCAAGGCGCTCAGCAGTCGGCCCAGGCGCACCATGCGCTCGATTCGCGCGGGGGCCTCGTCCAGTCGGCGCCGGTCCGGGTCGATCAACGACACCGCGATGCCGTGCCCGATCGCCAGTGCGGCGATGCCCGACCCCATCACTCCCGCTCCGAGGACGGCCAACCGTTGCCCGACCCCGGACGTATCGTTCTCCGCTGCCATGTCGTCTCTCTTTCGGTCCCGCCCGGGCCGGTCACGGGGATACGAGGCCGCCGGTGGGCTTCGTGCCCAGGCCCTCGGCCTCCGTGTCGATGTCCGCGGATTCCGCCGATTCCATTCGAACGCCCTCGACTCCGGCGTAGAACTGCTGCGCCCACAACCGGTATCGCCCGATCGGTCCGTCGCCCTTGGCGAGCTTCGGCTGTTCGACGTGTTCCTGGTGGTTCCACATCAGCAGGTCGGCGCCGGTGTCCAGACTCGCGACCCGCTGGACCAGGGCGCTGCTCAGTCGGGCGATGGGCAACACGGCGGCACGGCCGATGTGTTCGGGCAGGCCCGGCAGGCCGGTGAGCTCCAGCTTCGTGCCGAAGCGCAGGTGGATGCGTCCCGGGGTGGTCGGGGTGGCGTGGAGCATCACGTACAGGTTGCCCGCGCCCCGGGGCAGCACCGTGCGCGCCGCGATGGTGGCCAGGCCGATCACGGTGAGCGTGTACGACTGGCGAAAGCCGCGCATGACGGTGCCGCGCGCGGTCGCGGTGACCGTGGCGATCGGCTCGCCGGCCATCGGTTTGCCGTCGATGTCGAGATCCTGGAGACCGTGCAGCGCCGGAAGGTGGCCCCAGTCGAACGCGTTCTCGATCACGTCCTGTGGGTGGCCGGCGATGTCGAAGGTGTCGTGGCTGTACGGTTGCCGATCGTCCATCGGCAACCGCGGCACCTGCCACTGCGGAGGCAGGTCGAGGGCGTGCCGCCATACGTAGATCGAACCGTTCGCCTCGCACACCGGGTATCCGGTGAGCGACGCCTTCGGTGCCGGCCCGCCGTAGCCGGTGCGTACGCAGGTGCCGGCCGGGTCGAACGCGAACCGGTGGAACGGGCAGACGATGTCCTCGCCCTCGATCGAGCCGCCGACCCCCAGGTGTGCGCCCAGGTGCGGGCAGCGCGGTCGAACGGCCCGCAACACGCCCTTGGCCGTTCGGTACAGCACGACCTCGGCGCCCGCGAGCGTCCGGGTGGTGAGGGCCCCGGGGCGTACCTCGTGCGAGAAGGCCAGGCAGAACCAGCCGTTCGGGTGCGGGCGGGTGGGTGCGTGCAGGGTGTCGGCCGGGGCCGCCTCGCAGGTGCCGACCCGTCGGGCCCGCAGAAGCCCCTTCACCAGCGGCTTCACATGAGGCCTCATGGCATCGCTCCTAGTGGTCGAGCGGGCATCCGCCGGTGCCCGGTGTCGCGGGGGACGGGGTGGAGGTGGACCGTTTCGCGTGCGCGCGGGATTCGGCGATGACGGTGGCGTTCGTGCGACGTTCGTCGAGACGCAGCCGCAGTCCGCGCGAACTCAGGCTGGTCTCCACCTTGGGTCGGAAGGGTTGCTCGCCGACCGGGGACAAGGTCCAGCGCGCGACGACGGCGGTCAGCGCGAGCACGGCCTCGGTCAGGGCGAACTGGTCGCCGATGCACTTGCGCGGACCGGCACCGAAGGGGATGTAGGTGGCCCGGTCGGGCTGGGCGTCGAGCCAGCGGTCCGGGTCGAACCGGTCGGGTTCGGCGTACAGGTCCGACCGGCGATGCAGGAGGTACGGGCTGAGCACGATGGTGCTGCCGCCCTTGAGGCGCACCCCGCCGAGTTCGGCGTCCTCGCGCAGGGTGCGGGTCATCATCCAGGCGGGCGGGTACAGCCGCAGCGTCTCGGTCACCACACGGCTCGCCAGGCCGAGCGAGGGCAGGTGCCCGGCCTCGAGGGTGCCGCCGTTGTCGGCCAGGACCTCGTCGGTCTCGGCTTGGAGGCGCCGCTGCACGTGTGGGTTGTCGGCGAGCAGATGCAGTGCCCAGGCCAGGGTGATGGCCGTGGTCTCCATCCCGCCGAGGAAGAACGTCAGTGCCTCGTCGGCGAGTTCGGTGTCGCTGAGTTGCTTCTCGCCGCCCTCGCTCTCCTCGTCGACCGCGCCGACCAGCGCGGAGAGCAGGTCGGCGTGATCGGTGGGGTCGGCGCGACGCTCGGCGATGATCTCCTCGATGGTGGCCGAGAGTCGGTGTCGGGCCTCGTCGTAGCGCCGCTTGCCGGGCGTCGGCAACCCGCGCAGCAGGGCCGGTGTCATCATCCGGCGGAAGAACGCGCTGACCACGGTGGAGGTGTCGGTCAGGGCCCGCCGCATGGTCTCGTCCGGCAGGGCGCCGCTGAACATCGTCTCCATGGTGGCCCGGGTGGTCAGCGTCATCATCTCCTGGGTGATGTCGACCACCTCCCCGTCGCGCCAGTCGGCCGCCTTGGACTGGGCCGCCCGGGCGAACACCGCCGCGTATCCGGCGAGTCGGGTGGGGTGGAAGGACGGCTGGCACAGTCGGCGCTGACGCCGGTGCAGGGGGTACGCGCACGTGGACAGGCCGTCGCCGATGACCTCGCGGATCCGGTCGTAGATCGCGCCGCCCTTGTCGAAGACACGATCGTTGAGGAACACCTGCCGGGTCAGTCCCGGGTCGCAGATCATCACGGCGGAACTCGGGCCGAGCCGAATGCGGACCATCTCGCGATAGCCCGACAGGGACGTGATGAACGCCAGCGGATCGCGCAGCAGCGGCAGTGCGTGGCCCAGCAGGGGAAAGGCGCGCGGGGCCAGAGGGACCGACGCGACGCCGGCCCTGGCGGTGTTCGGCATGGGCGACCTCATTCCTGTGCCTGGTGCGTCCGAGCGGCCGGTGCCGCGGGGGCGGGGTCCCGGGTGATCTCGATCAGCGCGGTCGTCCAACGGAAGCCGAGCCCGAAACTCAGGAGGAGCACACGGTCGCCGGCCCGCGCGGTGCCCGAGCGAAACAGGCGGTCCAGACCGAGCAGCACATCGCACGGCCCGGCATGGCCGAGATGCCGGCCGAAGGTCCAACTGGTGTCCTCGCAGCGCAGATCGAGCGGCGACCCGGCGAGCACCAGGTCGAGCACGATCGACCCGATCGCGATGGCCACCACGTGCGTGACGTCGGCCGGTTTCGTGTCGGTCTCGTCGAGCACGCTCTCCACGCACCGGCGGGTGGTGCGTCGCAGCGTGTCCATGTGTGGCATGAGCCCGCTGTCCTCGATGGGCAACGGCCGGCCGGTGTCGTCGCGCCCCTTCCGGACCCGGGTCAGCATCTCCAGGCGCGGCTCCACCGCCTGGGCGGTCGCGGCCAGCCGGGCGAAGCCGGTGCCCCGGGTCAGTACGGCGGCTGCGCCCGTGTCGCCGGCCACGTAGCCCATGTCCCGTGCGCCGCCCCAGCGTTGCTCCGGGAACCGGGCGCCGGCGGTGACCAGCGCGGCCTTCGCGGCGGGGCGGGCGGTGAGATGTTCGGCCGCGGCGATCAGCGCGGCGGCCCCGCCGTCGCTGGCGGCGCACAGTTCGTAGCCGATGGTGTGTGGTCCGCCGAGCACCCGCAGCATGTAGGTCCCGGGCGTGTAGTGGTCCTCGTCCTGGAAGTTGGCGTGCACGAGCGCGCTGAGTTCGGCGGGCTCCACGTCGGCGTGGCGCAGCGCCTTGAGGCCGGCGCAGGCGGCCATGCGCGTGGGTGTGTGGTCGGTCGCGATGGCGGCGGAGGTGAAGCCGTTGAGCGCGGCCGGGCGCGGTTCGGCGGTCGCCGGCGCGTCGTGCGGATCGGGTACCGGGACGATGGGCGGGATCCAGGCGCCGGTGCCCGCGATCGTGATGTCCTGCCACAACATCGCTGTCTCCTCGGCTGTCACGAAACGATCGATCCGCGGGCGTCGGCGAAGGGGCGTACGAGCTCGCCCCGGTGGTCCGGGTCGTATGCGCTCGCCGACGCGATCCGGGCGAGCGTGCGGCCGTCGGCGGTCGCGGCGGTCAGCACCCCGGTGGCGAAGTCGCAGTGCAGTCGGATGGTCGGATGCTCCGCGCCGAGCCGGCAGTCGTTGCCGGGTCCGCCGAGGTCGACCTCGCCGAGCCCGGCCATCGGGCCGAACCGGGGCGGGGGTTCGCCGGGTGGCGGCAGCAGGAGCAGGTGCACCATCGCGTCCAGCAGGACGGCCGGCACGATCATGTCGGCCAGGGCCGGTGCCCAGGCGGTGTGGTCGAAGCCGTACGAGGCGGTGTTCCCCTCGGGTCCGCGAGCGTGATCGCGGGTGCCGGCGAACGGACCGGTGAGCGAGATCGGCGGGTTCGAGGTGTAAACGGGCATCGCGAAGTCGGGTTCGGGCAGATGCGTCGAGGAGTCCGGGGGTGGCGCGAGCGTGGGATGGTGCCGTGCCAGCCGGACCCGCGTCTCGCACAGGAGGTCGTTGAAGCGCAGGACGCGGCCGTTGCGGCCGATCCGGTGGGTCGTCATCCGGACGGCGACCTCGGCGCCGCCCTGCCGGCGGCTCGTGACCCGGGCCTCGATTGCGACGGTGCGCGGCGGCCCGGTGAACCCGACCGTGATCGAGGTGCGGCAGCGCAGGTCGCGGAATCCGGTGACCACCAGATCGGGGCACAGGAGCGCGGCGGCACCGGCCGCGGCCTCGAGGGTGAACGTGCCGGGCAGCGTGTACTCGCCGTTGACCCGGTGGTGGCGCATCCAACGGCCGTCCCGCTCGGCCAGGGTGCCGGGGTCCCAGGTCTTGGTGAGGACGACCCAGTCGGTGCCGCGGTACAGGACGCCGTCGAGCAGCGGTGTGGTCAGGCCCGGATCCGGCACGGCGGGCGGCGGAGGGTCGGGGACGGGCATGGGCAGGCCTTCGGGCGAGCCGTGGGCCGCGATCCCGCGCGTGTGCAGCAGGGTGCGCTCGTCCTCGCGGACGAAGAACGTCACCCCGCCGGCCGGTGGGCGCACGACGGTGGCCAGGAACTGGGCGCAGCCGAGGGCGTTGTCGATGTAGGCGTCCATCCGGTTGCGCTTGAGGGTCTCGCGCATGGTGACGCTGCTGGCCACGCCGGCGTCGCGCCAGCCGCTCCACAGGATCGCGAACTCGTGCCGGCCGGGCGGTGCGTGCCGACGGGCCCGGGCGCTCGCGTACGCGAGGTATTCGTTGGCGGTGCAGTAGTCGACGTCGCCGGGTGCGGGTGCGAGCGCCGCGAGGGTGCCGAAGTTGACCCAGGTCCGGGGTGGACGGCCGGCCAGGGCGCGTTTGAGGTTGCGGTATCCGGTCGCCTTGGTGGCTCGCACGGCGCGGAAGTCGGCGAGGGTCTTGGCGTGCAGCGCCCGTGAGCGCAGTTCCAGGACGGTGTTGACCAGCAGGTCGATGTGCCCGTGTCGGTCGAGCACTTCGCCGAGGACGGTGGTGGTGCGCTCGGCGTCGAGGACGTCGCAGACCCGGTGGTGCACCCGGTCGGGACCGCATACCTCGGCCAGTCGGCGCATCGTGCGGCCCACCTCCAGGCGCGCCTGGGCCCGGTCGTAGACGGCGCGCAGTTCGCCCACCGACGCGTGGGGGTGTTTGCGGCGTTCGGTGATGATGAACTCGGCCTGTGGCGGCAGTGTCTCGCCGGGGTCGGGCGGTGGGGTACGGCCGACGACGTACACGTGGGGCCGGTCGACGACGCGGGCGAGCGCGTGCACGATCTCGGGCGTGATGCCCCGGGCGCCGCCGAAGGCGACCACGACCGCGCCGGGCGGCAGTTGCTCCCCGGCCGTCGGGTCCGGAGCGTCGTCGACGACCGCCATGGTGAGCCAGGCGTCGGAGCGGCAGGCGAGCGTGTGGGTCGGTACCTGGGCGCCGGCGGCGCGGGCCAGCCGGGCCAGGGCGCCGGCGGCGTCCGGTGTGTCGGTGAGCAGGGCCACCCCGCCGCACTGGCGGATCTCGGCCCGGACGGAGCGGACGAGACCGACGATCAGCGCGCTCGACGGGGTCGGCAGGTCGTCGGGTATCGCCCCGATCAGGACCGCGGCGAGCGAGCCGCCGTTGCGCAGCGCGGGTAGCGCGGCCTGGACCGTGGTGAACGTGAGGTCCTGGAGATGCTCCATCCGGCCGATCTCGGCGTCGTCGGTGCCATCGCCGTCGGGGGTGCCGTCGTCCTCGGGCAGGCGGGACAGGATCCGGATGTGGCGGGGGACGAACGGCAGAGCGGCCAGGGCGGTGGGCGCGTCCTCGGGCGGCACGTGGGTGGTGGCGCCGATGCCCGGACTCGGTGCCCAGACCGCGACGTCCGGACCGTGGGCCGCCGCCGCTGCGGCGAGGTCGGGGGAGTCGGTGATGACGACGGTGCCCGGGGGGATGGCCTGGTCGGCCGCGTCCGCGGGGGGCGGCGTCGTGGGGACGAGGCGGATGGTCTGGCGGCGCCCGAGGTACGCCTCGGAGTGCCGGTCCGTCGGGGCGTCGCGGTCGGGCGTGGTGTGTGGTTCCTCCGGAGGGATCCGGTGGGCGCGGGCGTGCCCGTTCGATGTGACCCGGTCGGGGTCGGCGTGTCCGTCGGTGTGTTCCTTCGGCTCGACCCGGGTGGACGTGGCGTGTTCCGGCTTGGAGCGGTCGGCTCGCTGCCGGTCCCGCCGGGGCGGGTCGGTTCGCGGCGGGGCGGCCGGTGGGGTGAATCGGATCGGCGGTGATCCGGGGGCGGCGGGCGCGACGACGGTGGCGGTTCCGGTGACGACGGCGCCGAGGATCGTCAACACGGCGTCGAGCGAGAGGTAGGTGTGCCCGGCGTCGGTCAGTGCCGGCAGCGCGTGTGCGGGTGTCGTGGTGGTGTCGTCCCCGACGAGCGCGGTGGACAGGCTGCCCAGGATCGGCAGATCGTGTTCGCGCGCCGTGGAGCGTCGGGCGATCGCCAGCACGGCGGCGCCCTCCGCGATGGAGCGGCCCGGCGGCACCAGCCCGGCGAGATGGCGATCCCAGCCGCTGATCGGGCGCAGGCAGACCGCGCCGACCAGGGCGAGGTCGCAGGCACGGTGCCGGAGTTGGCGAAGCGCCAGATCGATGCCGGCGTGCGCGGAGTCCCGGTGCGCGTAGACGCTGGTGCCCATGCCCCGGAGGTCGTAGTAGTTCGCGGCCCGGCCGGAAAGGATGCAGGAGACCGCCCCGGTGAAGTCGTCCTCGTTCAGGTCGCCGGGGATCACCCCCGCGGCCTGCGCCATGCCTTTCGCGAGGTATTCCCGCAACCGCCGCGCCTGGTCGGGGTCGGGCAGGATGTCGAACGTCGTGGCGCACTCGGCGGCGTGCACGCGCAGCGCTGCCCGGGTGTTGTGGGTGGTCGGCAGCGACGACCCGATCACGACAGCGGTTGTGGGCCGCAGCTGGTTGCCCGGCTCGCCGAGCCGGTCCAGCAGAGGACCGAGGGCCTGCAGCGTCATCAGGTGCGCGGCATCCATGTGCCGCATGGTCAGCGGTGGGATGCGCACCCGCCGAGGGGAGGGCAGCGGATACGGCAGCCCGAAACCGGCCTCCGGGCGCGGGCCGGCGCCGGTGAGCCAGGCGGGTACGTCCACGGGGTCCGGGCCGGGCAGGTGGGCGTTCCAGCCGACGACGACCAGGTCCTCCGTATCGGCGATGTCCGCCCCGCCGCGCCGCCCGGCGGGTGTGCCCGCCGGCACGCGGTCGGAGAGCACCACGTGTGCGTCGGCGCCGCCGAGACCGAACGCCGACACCCCGACCACACGCGGCCGGGTGTGGTCCGTCGGCCAGGGCGCGTCCACGAGCGGTACGGTCAGCCGCGAGCCGTCGCCGAGCACGGGGTGGGGATCGGTGACCACACGCTGACCGGGGATCGCCTCGCGTTCGAACGCGACCAGCGCGTGGGCGACGGAGACCAGGCCGGCCAGGACCCCGGTGTGTCCGAAGACCTGCTTGTTCGACGTCACCAGGCAGGCCCGCTCGCGAGGCCCCAACCGGGAGAGCAGCGAACGCAGTTCGATCTCGTCGCCCACCGGCGTTCCGGTGCCGTGCGCCACGATCCAGTCCACGTCGTCGGCCTCGACGCCCGCGTCGGCCCAGGCCCTGGCGATCGCCGACTCCTGGCCGCGCATGGCCGGGGCGTGGATGCCCTTGCCCCGGCCGTCGGCGGCCAGACCGCTGCCCCGCACCACACCGAGCACCCGGTCGCCGTCCGCCACGGCCCGCGCGTACGGCTTCAGCGCGAGCATCACCGCGCCCTCGCCGATCACGGTGCCGTCGGCCGCCCGGTCGAACGGGCGCACGTTGCCGCTCATCGAGATGCCCTGTGCCCGACAGAAGAGGGTGAAGCCGATCGGTTCGACCACCGCGGTGCCACCGGCGAACGCCACGTCGCACGAGCCGTCGCGCAGCGCCTTGACCGCCGCGTCGAGGGCGAACAGGCCGCTCGCGCACGCCGAGTCGAGGGTGAGGTGTTGCGCGTCGTCGGGGATCAGCCCGCGCAGCGCGTCGCGCGAGACGGACGCGGGCAGGTACGCCTGTGGGCTGCCGCCGTCGCCCGCGTAGTGCGCGTTGATCGCGTGGTCGGCCAACTCGGCCAACCAGTCGCCCTCTTCATCGACGGGGATCGCCTCGCGTACCATCCGCCGGTACTCGTCCCCGAGCACCACGGCCTGGGAGCCGAGCCCGGTCTGGTCGTGGATGCCGGTGGTCGCGACGAACCAGCGGTCCTCCGGACGCCGGTGTACCCCCGCCAGGGCCCGGACGGCGCAGTGCCGCAACCACCGATTGGTGCGCGGCCACCCGGGGTGGTCGACGTTGCCGTCCGGTTCGGTGATCGAGGCGGGGTCGGGGACGAACGTTTGCACGTAGCCGGCCTCGCGGACGTAGAAGGCGTCGGTGTCCGCGCGGGTGGGGGCCCAGAAGTGCGTCAGGTCGAAGGCGGATGGTTCGCTGCGGATCGGGGTGCCTTCGCGCAGCCGGTCCCAGAACTCCTCCGTGGAGTTGGCGCCGGGTAGGACCAGGCCGAGGCCGACCACCGCGATGGCTTCGGGGTCGGCGGGCGGCACCCGTTCGGGTTTTGGGGTGGCGACCGGCGTCGGGACGCGGGGTCCGGGATGCGCGGCCTCCGGTGCGTCGGGGGTGGGTTCGTTCACCTTCGGCGTCGTTGTGCGCGTCGCTGCCGGCGGGGTCGCGCGGGTGGGCATGCCGACCCGGTTCGCCAGTTTGCTGTGCAGACGGGCACCCTGCATGCCGCCGATGGCGATGCCGCCGTCGGCGACGATGGTCTGTCCGGTGATGAAGGCGGAGTCCGGGTGCAGGAGGTGGGCGATCAACGTGGCGGCCTCCGGTGTCGACAGGGCGCGGCTCATCAGTTCGCCCGTTTCGGCGGGGTCGCCGAGCGCCGTTGGGGGATCGTCCAGGTTGTCGACGAACTCGCTCGCGACGGTGCCCAGTTGCACGGTGTTGACCCGGATGCCTTGGTCGAACAGTTCGAGAGCCAGGTAGCGGACGAGGGATTCCAAGGCGGCCTTGGTGACGCCGCCGGGGCCGTAACCGGGGATCGGCAGGTGGGCGCCGACGCTGGACAGGCACAGGATGTTGGCGTTGTCCCGCCCGGCCATCAACTCGGCCGCCCGGCGCGAACAGTGGTAGGCCGCCATCACATTGGTGGACCACGCCCGCTGCCAGTAGGTGTCGTCGATGTCGAGGAGGGGGAGGAAGGCGCCTCCGGCGGCGTTGTTGATCAGGATGTCCAGGCCGCCGTGCCGCTCTGTCACCAGATCGAACATGCGGTCGATCTCGCCGGTCTTGGCGACCGAAGCGCGAATGAACTCGCAGCTGTGTCCGCGCTGTTGCAGCTCGGTCCGAAGCGACTCGGCCTGCTCGACGGAGTGGAAGTAGTTGACGATCACGTGGGCGCCGTCGCTCGCCAGCCGGCGCACGATGTCCGCGCCGAGGCTTCTCGCCGCACCGGTGACCAGGGCGACCCTGCCGCGCAGGTGGTCGGTGTGGGTCATCGTGCGGCGGCCTCGGCTCGGGCCCGCACGACGGACTCGGCGATGCGGCGCAGGGTGGCGAGCGTCAACAAGGAGGTGTTCGCCCGCAGATCGGGCAGGTCGTACCGGTCGGAGACCCGCCCGAGCAGGGCCACCTGCTTGAGCGATTCCACCCCCAACTCGGATTCCAGCCCGTCGTCCTCGCCGAGCAGATCCGGCGGATAGCCCAGGAAGTCGCCGTACATCAGCCGCAGTTCGGCCAGCACGGACTCGTAGTCGAGCCCGGCGGGTGCGGGTGCGGCAGTGGGCGGAGCGGCGGCGAACGCCGTCACCGGGAGGGGCGCCGCCACCTTCGCGGGCACCGGGTCGGCGACGGGGTGCGCGGCGGGCGTGGGTGCGGGCGCCGCCGGCGACGGCATCGGCGGGGCCGGGGCGGGCAGTGTGACAACCGATCCGGTCGACGCGAGCGCGCTCGTGTGCCCGACCCCGTTGCCGCCGGGCGATGCGGCCGGCACCGGATCGCGGAAGAGCCCGCCGCGCGGCGCCTCGGCGGCCAGTGGCCGTACCGCCGCCCACGGATCGCCCTCGCTCAGCGGAACCACACACCGCACACCCGGGACCGAGGCCTCGACGAACTTGGTGACCACCGGCCATTCACCGCACTCCACGAAGGCGTCGACGCCCCCCGCGTGGAGATCACGGATCGTCTGCAGCATCCGCACCCGGGCGGTGAGGGCGCCCGCGACCAGATCGACCGGATCGTCGTCGCCGACGTCCCGGCCCAGCCAGGGGGAGCACACCCGCCACCGCCCCGTGCCGTAGGGGACCCGCGGTGCGCTCGCGCGCAGGTCGCGCGCGGCGTGCACCATCGCCGGGGTGTGGGTCGGATGCGGGACGTCCAGCCGCAGGCTCGGCCAACCCAGCGTGTCCGCCACCCGTTCCACGAACGCGATCAACGGCTCGGGCCCACTGAGCACACTCTGTCGAGGGGCGTTCTCGCAGGCCAGCACCAGGTGGGGATGGTCGAGCAACCCGGCGAGCGCCTGCGCCCGGCGCCCGTCGACACCGACCGCGAGCATCCTGCCGCCCCAACCCTGCCGGGTCAGCGCCTGGGAGCGGGCCACGGCCAGGCGTGCGGCGTCCTCCACGGCCAGGTGTCCCGCCGCCGCCAGGGCCCACAGTTCGCCGATGCTCTGGCCGACGATCGCGACGGGGCGGACCCCCTCGGCGACCAGCATGTGGTGCGTCGCGAGGCTGACCGCGTAGATCTCCAGATACTGCACCTCGGGGCCGCGTCGGTCGCTCGTCCCGTTGTCCTCGATCAGCCGGGGACTGATCTCGGGCAGCCCCATCTCCCGGGCCGCCTTGTCGATCCGGGACAACGATTCGCGCACGGTCTCGTAGCGGTGGTGGAAGTCGCCCAGGATGCCTGCCCGAGGAGCAGGCACCGTACCGGGCATGACGAAGACAGAATCCATTACGTGCGTCACCCTCTTTTCCGTCCCGACGGTCGGCGATGTCTCATCGGCCGGCCGGAGCCCTGAAGCGCACGGCGGTGCAACGAAATCGACGAGACGCAATACGTTCGCCGTGCGCGATATGGCGAGAGGCGGGGCCGCCGGAATGCGACCCGGGTATGCGATGCCGTCGTTCGGAAATTCTCGGCGTCGCCGGCCTGTTGTCGATTTTCCGGCCCTGAACCGCGATGTACCGCACCGTGCCGTTCCGCACGCCGGTGATGTGTCCGACGTGGTCCGCGATCCGCCGCACGCGGGATGTCTCGATGGAGTCGCGCCCTTGGGGAAGGGACGGCGATTGTCACTTGTCGATGCTTCGGGGAGTTTGCTTTCTTCGCCGAATGGGTTGCCACGCCCATGTCGAAACAGTCTCGGATTCGCCGCCCGAGGGTGACCAGACCATCCTCTGCTCATCTGCTGCTCGGTTCTGCTCACCGCCGACTCGCTCGAGGCGAGTGCCACGAGGTCAGAACCGAGCGCCGGCCGGTCTGACGGCGGACACGCCGCGGGTCACCTGGTGCCAGAGGAGTTCGCTGACATACCGGATGCCCAGGGTCAGATGTCGACGGTAGGTACTGAACGGCAACTCCACGCGCCTCGCCGCCGTCTCCTGCGTCGGTGCCCCGTCCACGAAGGTCACGGTCAGAGCGCGGTGTGCCTTGACGCTCCTCGGGTCGCTGCCGAGGGTGTCGATCGCCCGCTCCAACGCGTCCCGGAGGGAGCCGCCGGTGTCGGCGAGCAGCCCACTGCGCGAAAGGGGGTTGCGGGCGAGGGCGTCGGGGCGATGCCAACACCGCAGCGCCTCGCGGACGGCGTCGTCGAACTCGGGCCGTGCCATGACGGCCGACCTGTCGAGGCAGCCGGCCGACTCCATCGCGGGGCGCAGGGCCCGGGGCGGACCGGTGTGTTCGAGGGTGCATTCCAGCGGCTCCGCCCGCCAGTCGTGTCCGAAGATGCGGTGCGGCCGTCTTTCGGCCACGGCGTCGGCCCGGATCGGATGGAACGGACCGTGGGCCATGGCCGAGGCCCAGGAGTCGGGATCGGCGGGGGTGACGAACGACCAGGCAGTCTGCCGAACGAGCAGTACCTGCGCCGCGATCCTCAGCAACATCAGGTCCAGGACGGGCGACGGACCCCGGCCGGGGTCGGACGAGACCATGAATCGAGCAATCCCCACCCGTTCCTCCGGCCGCAGGGCGCCGGCCGCGCGGACGTGCGCCCACACCGCGGCCGTCACCGGATCCGCTTGCGACTCCTCGTCGTTCGCGCCCTGCAGCGTCAACCACGCCGAGAATCCGTGCACTTCCCCGGTTTCGGATCGCCGGTACACGCGAAACGCCTCGGGCCGCCGGTCGAGCCAGAAGCGGACGATCGCCGCGGATCGGTTCCCCTCGGCCGCCTTCGCCATCCGCACGACGGCCGCGTGGTCCCGGCCGCGCAACTCCTCCTCGCGCACCCCGCCCCGGCCCCGCCACGCCATGAGGTCGCCCAGGAAGCCGCCACCGCGGTAGAGGTACATGATCGGGGCGACGGCGGCGATCGGGTCGGAGCCGCGTGCCTCGACGGCGCGCTTGAGTAGGTGATCGCGGATCCGACCGTGCATGGCGGCGTAGCACTGGGGATCGCGCCAGCGCAGGTCGGCGTCCACCGCGTTGCGTACGACTTCGTGCGGGGAGAGCCCCAGCGGCCCGGCCTCCATCGAAGGCAGCCGACGAAGCCAAGCGAACAGGGCGCCCGCGTCCTCTCCCGGCAGCGCCGCCCGTAACAACTCCTCCGTCGTCGCACGGGCGTGACAGCAGACCTCCAACGCCTGCCGATGAGCCGCGGACGGCGGATCGCCGACCAGATGCTCCACCAGCCTGGAGTACAGCTTCTGTGCCGGGAGTTCGCCGGCGGACGTGGCGGCCTCGAGGGCGAACTCGGCGGCCAGGGCGAGCGCCAGCGGATGACCGCCCGCGAACGCGAGCAACGGTCCGTGCGGTACACCGCGCGACTCCAGCAGGGCTGCGGCATCCTCCGGCGAAAGGTCTTCCAGCCGCACCACGCGCACCACTTCGGCCCAGCCCGGGTCGGTCTCCCACACCGGCGCAGGGGCCCGGCGACCGGCGAAGACGGTCAGCGACCCGACCGGCAACCGGGGCAGGAAGTGGTCCCGCAACCAGGACTCCAGGACCTGGCAGCGTTCGAAGTCGTCGACCAGCAGGACCGCGTTGTCACCGGTGAACATCCGCGCCGCCGCGAGTTCGAACGCCGCGGGCGAGGAGCCGACGCGGCCGGAGACCTCGATCACGGTGCGCCCGGCGGCGCGCGCATCGACGGCGAACTGCCTCAACAGCGACGACTTGCCCACCCCGGCGAGTCCGTGGATCAACAGGACGGCCAGCGAACCCGGTTCGCCGTCGAGTGCGCGGCGGAACAGTGCCAACTCCCGGGCCCTGCCGACGAAGGCGCGGTTGCGGGCCGCCTCGAGGTGCTGTGCGAGGCTGGGGAAGGAGTGGTCGTCGGCCGATGACGTGCATTGCAATGTGGGACTCCAGTGTGCTGAGGGGCCATGCGTGCCCGGGACGCGCCGCAACACGGCACGGCGCACCCGCGGGTCCCGAAATGGCCCGGACGTTCGTGGACGCGGGAAGGGCAGTCGTGGTCGGCCGACACCGACGAAGGCGGCCCGCGCCACGGCGAGCCCGACGAATCCCCTCACAACTCACGGTACCTCTGCTCTTGCAGACAGTCACCGGCTCGCGATCGCACTCCGGCGCGTGCGCCCGGCACGTGTGCGAGATCCCGCCTGTCGAACTCCCGGACACAGGCGCCGATTACGAGGGCCGGGACACAGGCGCGCGGCTACCACGTCCGTGCAGGCCGGGACGAGGGGAGCGGCCGGATGCGGGGCCGGATCGACGACGGGACCGGGGCGGATTGTCCACCAGCGCGCGCCGGGGCGCCGGCTCGCACGAGCCGGCGCCCCGGGCCGATGAACCGCCGATCGGTGTACGGCTATTCGGCGATCCGCGTGGAGTAGCTCCACCGGAAGAGCGGCAGGCTCGCGCCTTCCAGTTCCACCACGCCGCCGGTGTATTCGTAGTGCTCACGGCCGTTTCGGAAGGCTACGGAAACCTTTTCCGGTAGGCCGGGTCCGGTCACCACAAGCACCCCCGGCAGCTCGGGAATCCCACCCGTCAGAGCCACTCGAATCTCGTTGTCCGAATACGTCGGAACAGCGTCACTGTCCATCTTCCACCTCGCATTTGCCCGTCACCACGCAAGAGGGGGCGGCCGGATCGCGGCCACTCCCGGAATGTGTTTCCGCACAACGAGATCGACCGGGAGTCGACCGCCTTCCAAGAAAAGCAACACGGAAGGCGCCGAGCACAGGGCGCACGAACGCATGATGGGCGCACAGGCGACCGAAGCGGCGCACGACGATGCTTGGCCACTTCCTTCACACCGCTCCGTGCCGAACAACACGGCGCACGCCCCGCACGGCACGTGCGGCACATCCACCGAAGCCCGGCCGGCGCTTCGTCGACGTCGAACGGTCGGGAACCGCCTGGTGCCCCGGGCGCTCGCCCCGCGCGGGTTCAGCGAGGTCAAGCGCCGGGGCGAGGCGTTCGCCGCGTTTGGCCGTGAGTCGACCGAGGCCACTGACCACACTGGTCGCGCGGGAGCACGCCGACGCCGGGCAGGGCAGTGATGTGCTCGGCGATGCCGGGGCGGATCCCGTTCGGCCTCGACCAGGGCGGTAGGCGAACGCAACGGGCGCGGCCACCGACCCGAGGTCCACGCTCGATCATTCGTTCGGCCGTGCCGGAAGCCGTCCGTCGACGCGTTGTCCGGACGGGGTCGCCTTCGTCCCCGGGGGTGGGGCGGTCCCCACCCCCATCCTCCACCTGGCGCCATGGTCGAAGGGATCACCTCGTACCAGTGTGTTGTCATGCCCACTCGACGCGAGACACTCGCCGCCTCGGCCGCCGTGACCGGCGCCGCGTTCCTGCCCGCCGTCCCGGCCGCAGCGGCCACGGAGGCCGATTCCGGTCGGCCCCCCGGCGGCACCATCGCCCTCGTCCACGCCACCATCCTCGGTGTGGGCCCCGACCGAACCGTCCTCGTCCGGGACGGCCGCATCGTCCGCACCGGCCGTTCGGCCGAGATCGAGATCCCGCGCGGGACGACGACCTACGACCTGACCGGCAAGTACGTCGTCCCGGGCGGCCTCGTCGAGGCCCATGTGCACAACGACGGGCCCGAGAGCGTGATACCACCCCTGTTCCCGCTCACCGGCGTGACCGCGGTTCGCGAGATGTGGGGCAAGCCCGTGCACCACGCATGGCGGGACGAGGTCCGCGCGGGCCGACTCCTCGGCCCCCGCTGGGTGATCGCGAGTTCGATCATCGATGGGCGGCCCTCCATCTGGGCCGGCGAGGTCGGCAGAGTCGTCGAGGTCGCGGACGCGTTGTCCGCACGCCGCGCGGTACGCGAGGCGAAGGCCGAAGGCGCCGATTTCGTCAAGGTGTACTCCCGGCTGGACCGCGAGGCGTACGAGGCGATCGCCGACGAATCCCGTCGCCAGGGACTGCGTTACGCGGGTCACTGCCCGGACGTGGTGCCCATGGCGCGCGCGAGTGATGCCGGGCAACAGTCCATCGAGCATCTCCACGCGCTGACGCTCGCCACGTCCTCCCGAGAAGACGAGATCAGGCGGGCCATCGCGAGGATCCGCATCGATCCCGGTCTCGGTTCCAGCCTCGATCGCTACGCGAGTTGGTTCCGGCAGGTGCATCCGCTGGAATGGCAGGCGATTCGCAGCTTCGACATCGGTCGTACACGGGCCCTTTTCGATCGGCTGGCCGCCAACGGGACGTGTGTCGTGCCGACTCTGACCGTTCATCACTGCCTGGAGCGCACCGACCAACTTGCGGTCGACCCGGAGGAGACTCGCTACCTGCCCACCTGGATGACCGACGAGTGGAATCCCACGTGGGCCGCCCTGACGGCCGGTCGCACCGCGCGCGACATCGCCCAACTCCGGGAGATCTACGCGCACCGGCTCCGTCTGGTCGGCGAACTCCACCGGGCCGGTGTGCAGTTGATCGCAGGCACCGACACCGGTACCGGTTACGCGGTCCCCGGCTTCTCCCTGCACCACGAACTGGAACTGCTCTCCGAGGCGGGAGTGCCCGACCGGGACGTCCTGACCGCCGCGACCACCGCGCCCGCCCGCATGCTCGCGCTGCCCGCCGACCGCGCCGACCTGCTGGTTTTGGACGCCGACCCACGCGCCGACATCCGCAACACGCAGCGGATCGACTCCGTCCTCGTCGGGGGCCGCTACGTGGACCGCCGGGAACGCCGGCTCCTGTTGGACGAGGTGGCGCGTGCCGCCGCCGCGAGCAGGCCCCCCGCCGCAGGTGCGGCGGCACCCCACATCTGCGTTCACTGACCACCCCCACACTCGGACGCACGGATCACGGAGCGGATGCGGGCGACGTCCGCGGACTTCCAGCGTCGGCTCGCGGACCCGCCGCGCCCGGACCTGGAGGGCGGACGCGTCCGGGCCGAGGCGGACCCCGCAGCGGAGGCTTCGGCGCTCGTGGCACCGGCCGAGGGTTCGGCGTACGACGTCTCGCCGAGTACGGCGTACCTGGCCTCCTCGGCCGCCGGGTCGTGGCGGGCGCCCGGTACGAAAGGTTCCTACGCCGAACTCGTCGTCACCGGTACCGGACGCGCTGGACCTGTGGGGCGCCGCCGCGCTCGCGCACGACGGCGCCCCACGGCTCGATGATCCGAGGGCGCGTCATCCCTCGCCTCCCGCGCGCTCGCGTTCTACCAGATCTCCTCGACCCACTCGGGGTGGTCGACGAAGGGGTTGCGGTTGTGTTGGTAGTCCCGGTGGATGAGGTCGTTGCGACGTCGCTCGAAGGCGTCGGGCGGGTCCTGGGCGCTCCAGGCCTTGAGTACGGTGATCCGGCCGATGGACGGGGCGGATCCGTTGCCCACACGATCGTTGGGCTCCAGGTCGGGGAAGCCGTCGCCGCCGTCCCAGCGCACCGCCATGTAGAGGATCATGCGGGCGACATCGCCCTTGACGGCGTCGCGCGGTTCGAACGAGTCGCCGTCGGTGCGGTTGCCGGGGGCACCGGTGACCGGGGAACCGCCGTTGTCGAAGTCCTTGTTGCCTCGGATGCCATTGACGGTCACGTCCTCCGCGCGCAAATGGTGCAGGTCGGTGCCGGGGCCGGTCGCGGTTCCGAAGTCGCCGTGGCTCTTGGCCCATACGTGCTCGCGGTTCCAATCGCCGCTGCCCCCTCCGGACCGGCTCTTGGCGATCGACCGACCGGTGTAGAGCTCGACCACGTGCGAGGAGTCGGCGGGATCCTCGTCGGTTACGCGCAACGCGTTCCAGACTCCGTCGTAGTTCACGGCGGAGGTACCTCGACTGATGATGGTGTGCAGGGCGGCCTTCAACGCGGGCCCGGTCAGGCCCAGCGCCGACGCGTAGTAGTCGGCCGCGGCGGGCGCGCCCCGCTCGATCGGTGATTCGTTGGGGGTGGCCTGGGCGGTCAGGGGGGTCACGAGGGATATCAGCATCGCGCTCAGCGCGATTCCGACAGGCGGTCCGAGACGCATGAGGGCTCCACGGGTGGTGGGGGCGACGTGGGCAGTTGGGTCGCGCGTCGTGCGGTCGTCGATCGGCGGGTCGCCAGGGGGCGAACCACCCCGATCGAGCGGGCTGTTCCCGCCGTACGGATCACGATGGTCCCCTCGCGCCGAACGCCCCGACCTGTCGGCGGATGGGACGTACGGAGCAAGAAGACGCCGACCGATCCAGAGTGACCGGCTCTTCGCGCCGACGGGATCGGGCATCGGGTGAACATCTCGTGACGAGTCCCCTCACCGGTTCGGGGATGCGGCGTGCGTCGCCCCCGCGAACCCGGACGGCAGAGGCGATGGCGACAACCCGGCGGCCCTCTCGACGCGTTCGGCCACATCCGAGACCTCGCCCGCGCGTAGGAGGCGGCTCCCGGGTGCGGTCGCGGTCAACCCCGGAACCTGGCCGGTCTCCGCCGGATCACGGCGAACGCGGTCTCGACGTGCGGCTCGCCGGTCCCATGGCGACCCACGCGACACGTCGCCCGCCGCGGATTCGAGGCCTTCCCCGCAGGCTTCGACCCCAGGCATCGCCGGTGCAGACCGCCGTCCCTGTTCGCCCGCGGCCCCAGCTGCGTGCCGGCGGCACCCCACCGGACCGGTGGACTCTCTCCGGGCGGGCGAGAACGAGCATGGGCACTCGACCCGAGCGAGCGTGGGGAGACCCAACGTTCCCTCCGATCGGGCGACGAGTGACCGCCACGAGGTTCCTCGGCCCCGCCGGCGGGCAGCGAAGGGGCGAGAACGGGGGTGCACGCAATGCTTTTTTCACCCCCTTCGTCGGTCCGCCACTTCCCAACGGCTCCGTGCCACGGATGGTCGGTGGGGAACGCAAATCATCAGCAAATGTCAGAAAGGACAGGTCACGATGAGCACCATCACCCTGTACGGCGCCACCGGCACCATCGGCTCCCGCGTACTGGACGAGGCTCTGCGCCGCGGCCACACGGTCACCGCCGTGGTCCGCGATCCCGCCAGACTGACGGTCGGGCATCCGTCGCCGACGGTGGTCGTAGGCGACGTGCTGGACCCGACCTCGGTGGCCGAGCACGCCAAGGGCGCGGATGTGGTCGTCAGCGCGGTCGGCGGAGGCGACGGGCCGGGCCACCAGGCGCTGATCGAGCCGTCCTTCGAGGCGCTGGTGGCGGGTCTGCGCACGCTGGGCTCGGCCGCGCCGCGGCTGATCACCGTGGGCGGCGCGGGCTCGCTGCGCACCCCGGACGGCAGGCAGGTGTGGGACGCGCAGGGCCTGCCGGAGTCCGTGCTGCACATCATGCACGCTCACGGCGACGCGCTGGAGTTCCTGCGCACCGTCACCGACGTGCGGTGGACCAATCTCTCCCCGGCGGCCACCATCGCCCCGGGCAAGCGCACCGGCGCGTATCGCGAGGGCTTGGAGGACCTGCTGATCGGCCCGGACGGCGCGAGCCGGATCTCCACAGAGGACTACGCGGTGGCACTGGTGGACGAGATCGAGCGGCCCAAGCACGTCGGTGGGCGCTTCACCGTGGCGTACTGACCCGCCACCTCGATACACCACCCGGCGGGCGCAGGATCGCTGCGGCGATGCCGACGTCGTGGCCTGGGAACCGTGACAGCGGCCGACGTCGGCGTCGCACTGTGCGCACGAGGTTGCCGTTTCACCGCGGACGCGGACGCGGACTCGGTCTCCGATCCGGATCGGGGGTGGACCGGGCGCCGCCTGTGTCGCGTGCTCGCGCGAAGGCGGTGATTGGGGCGTGCACGTGAATAGGCTTCGCCTCGGCGGGACTTCGCGCGATGGTCGGCGGTCTCGTGGATTTCCGGTGCTCGCCGGCGCGGCCGGTGGCAGGGGGCGGGCGATGGGAGTTCGATCCGAGCCACGCGATGTGACAGCGCTCCGGCGGTCGGATGTCCAGCGAGCCGAGTCGGGCTGCGGCGTCCGCAGATGGCAGGGCCGTCGCGGCTTGGGCCGACGTGACCGCCCCCGCGCCGGTGGCGGCGTCGAGACGCCGGTCCCGTTGCCGAAGTCCCTCGCGACCGGCCCGAATCCGGCCGCGAGCGTCCCCGTACTGCCGGCACGCCTTGCTGCGGGACTGAAAGATCTGATCCAGGATGGTGTGTTGTCGCTGCCTTCGGGCGAGGTCCGGGCCCCCGACGTGGCGGAGTTCGTGCGTCGGGATCTGGGGCGCTTCGACCGCACCCAACACATGACCGGAAATCACATCTTCGAGACGGGGGACGAGGAGGTCCGGTTGCGAGCCAACCCGCTCGCGGTCCACCGCCACGGCGCCGATACCCGGGGGCACTGGGACGTGGGTGCGGTGTACCACTGCGTGTGTGAACACACCGACGATGGCCGGCGGTTCGCGCGTCGAGTTGGAGGTCGTCTGGGAGAACGGCCGGGCGGACCCCTCCGCCTGAAGCCCGGCTCCGGACGCGACCGGCCTTGCGATTCGGTGTGCCCGATTTCCGCGCGGGAGTGGGTTCCCACGCGCAGGGCCGGGTGTGGCGCGATTCCCGGCCGGGGTCGCGAGGGCTTGGTCGCGGAGGGTTCGCGGGACCCGCCACCTGACGCTGTCCCGGCGCCCGGGCAGTCGTGGTCCACTATTCGGGCCGACTCACTCCGGGACCGGTGAATTCGGACGCGTGGTCGACGGCCCACTTCGCGAAGGTGCCGGCCGGGTGACCGGTGAGGCGCTCGACGTCGTCGGTGACGAGATTCGACTCCGGACGGTGGACCGAGGCCGCGATCAGGGCCTCCACCAAAAACCCGGGGCGGCCGTCCGCGAGCATGCGGGAACGCGCGAGCTCGGCGGGCACGGCCTCGAAGCGCAGGTCGCGCCCGAGCGCGGCGCCCAGGCGGGCGACTTGGTCGGCACGGCCGAGGACTTCGGGCCCGGTCAGAACATACGGCCCCTGATCGGCGGCGTGGGTGAGCAGTACGGCGGCGGCCGCGTCGGCGACGTCGCGTTCGTCGACCACGGCCGTGTGGGCGATATCGGGCCCCGACACCACATCGCCCGCCCGTAGTTGTCCGGCCCAGCCCCGGGCGTTGGAGGCCAGTGTGTCGCTGCGCAGGACCACGGGACGCAGGCCGGCGCCAAAGAGCAGGGCCTCCATGTCGGCGTGTACCTGGACGATGGGGTCGCTCTGGCGGTCGGCTTCGTCGTCGATCGCGTTCGAGGACAGGTACACCACGCGAGGCCCGGCCGCAGCCAACGCTGCGACAGGTGCGCGGGCGGGGGCGGCGTCGAACAGCGGCCATACGAGGAGGACGGCGTCGATGTCGACGAGCGTCGCGCGGAAGAAGGCGGGGTCGGTCAGGTCGCCGGCCACCCACTCGACGCCGGGGATCGGGTCGGGCAGGTGGCGCTGCAGACCACGCACGCGCGCGCCGCGGGCGACGAGTCGGGCCACGATCTCACGGCCGAGATTGCCGGCCGCGCCGGTGACGAGGATCGATGGCCGGGGGGTGGACGCGGAATCACTGGTGTCGGGCATGATCAAGACGCTAGGGGTTCATGTCGACACGAAGGCAAGCGACGGGATGATGACGATCGGCGAAGCCGCCGCGCAGGTCGGCGTGGAGGCCCACGTGTTGCGGCACTGGGAGCAGGTGGGCGCGCTCACCGTACGCCGCGACCGCCACGGCTACCGTGTCTACGACGACCAGACCGTGGAGCAGGCGCGCACCGTGTCGAAGTTGCGGCGTGTCGGCCTCTCGCTGCCCGAGATCCTCGCCGCGATGGCCCCGACGAAGGCGGTGGCCCAGGAGGTGGTGCGGGGGAAGATCGCGGCACTCGAAGCCGAGGTCGCCCACCGGCAACAGGCGATCGTCTTCCTGGCGCACACGGTCGAGTGTCGGCACCGCTATCTCGACGACTGCCCCGACTGCGCGTCCTTCGCCCGAGAGACGTAGCCTCCCCGCACGTGTGGTCACCTCTGCGGCCGGCAGGAGCAAGGCACCCTGCTCGAAAGCGTTCGCGGCCCCGCGGACCGATTTCCGCGGCAGGATCACGCGCGATCGCCCGAGGGCAGTCGACCGCGCCCGTGAACGAGACAGTGCGCGAGACGCCGTCCCTCGGCGACGCGCTCTTTCGCACCCGAGTCGCCCGCGACGCGGGCCGGCACCACGACCGTGACGATGCCCTGTGCCATCCGCTGCACCGCTCCTGGGTCGTTGGACCCGTGAGTTGACCGGATGCGCACTCACGTGGCCGAGCACGGCACGAGCCCCGAACGCACCGCGGAACTCGACGCCAGACGTGTACGCGTGTTCGCGATGCCCGCGTCCGCTCGCGCACCGCGCGCGTTCCACGCGGCGTCCGCGAGTGCCCACAGCGCGAGAGGCCGAGACACGGGTGAGCCCGCGAGGCGGCACAGCGCCTCGACTGAGGTGCCCTTGATCCTCCGGACAGGGACCCGCGTAGGGTTGTAAGGGACCCGAAAGAGAAAGCACGGGCCGCGCACGCCGGCAGACCCCAACGCCGACACCATCGACTGCGCATCGATCCCCGAGGACACCACACGGCACATCGGCCAACCCGCGTACCTGGTGTGCCTGCCGCCGTTGTTCGTCGACCACCACGCCACACAGGCGGGGCATCCCCTCCAACGCTGTCTCGACGACTGCTCCACCCTCGTCCACGCCTACGCCCACCTGGGCATGCGCGCCGAGACGATCGCCTCGCCGGAGCCGAACACCTTGCCCATCAGGGTGCTTTCGCCGGAAACGACCAGACCGCGAACGCGGTCCGCGAGGGGACCCGACGCGGCCTCCACCACCAGGTCGTCGCTGCCGGCCACCGGCACAGCCAGGGTCACCAGGTCGGCGTCGGCCATCTCGCGAATGGTCGTGGTGAACGAGCGCAGCCCGTCGGCGGGGGTGTCGCCGGAGAGCAGGCTGCGGGTCGGGTCCGAACTCGCCGCCAACCATCGTTCGCGGTGCCGGACGTCGTCGTACAGGCGTGCGTTGTCGATCGCGACGCCGGCGGCGGCGAGGGCGCGCAGGACAGCCTCGTCGTCTTCGTCGAAGTCGGCGCCGCCGCGTTTCTCGGTGAGGTAGGAGTTGCCGAAGACGGTGTCGCGGATGCGGATCGGCACACCGACGAAGGTGTTGATGGGCGGGTGACCTGGTGGGAAGCCGAACGAGTCGGGCCAGGCGGTCCTGAACAAACTCGGCCTCGAACGCCGGGTCCAGGCGGCGGTGTACATGACCGAGGTGCACCAGGGCAACGAGGGACACCGGACCTGAGACCGGCCCCCGACGCGCACCCATCGGTGTCCCCGAGCCGGCCGACGGCCCGGTGGGCATCGGTGGTTCCGCTCCGCGTCGGGGCTCTCGGTTTACCACCCTTCGAGACATCCGCGCGTCGATGTGCCGAAGGGGCGTTCGGGACCGCGGGCGTGGGTGAGTTCGTGGGTGACCTTTTCGACGCCGTCCACGGCGGCGCACAGCCCGCACCACGACGTCGACGAGGGTGGGGTGGTCGACCTCGCCCGTCAGATGTACGCCGGCGTCGCGGACCTCGACCTCGATCGTTCCGGGATCCAGGCACGGCGCCTCGCCGAGGATCTCGCGCTCGATCTCCGCGCGGATCTCCGCGTCCGACCGCACGAGGGCGCCCAGCAGGTCGCAGCGGCTGACGATACCCACCAGCCGCCCGGAACGGTCCACCACCGGCAGGCGCTTGACGTGGTGGCGGTCCATCAGCCGAGCCGCCCGCAGGGTGCTCGACGTCGCTGCCACGGTGATCACCGGCGCCGTCATCAGCCCCCGGGCGGTGAGCGCCTCGTCGGGTGGTGATGCCTCGTGTTCCCGTGCCGAGTCCGGCCGTGTCCGCGACGTCGCGGTGCTGGCGACGCGCGCGTGCAGCAGGTCTGCCTCCGAGACGATGCCGAGCAGCCGATGGGCGTCGTCCACCACGGGAAGCGCACTGACCTGCCACGTCTCCAGCACCCGGGCGATGTCACGGAAGCGGGCGCCGGATCCGACGGTGACGACGTCGCGCGTCATCACGTCCCCGATCGTGCCGTGTGTCATGTCGTACCTCCCGATGCAGGCGCTTGCGGAACGAGTTCGGCGGCGACCCCGTCGGCCCAGATGCGGCGGGGCGATCGCCCGTGTACCTGGCGCGTGCGGTATCCCGCGCGCTCGCCGGGGTGACCGCGCCCGCCGACGTGCACGTCGACCTGACGGCGCGTGAGAGTGTCGTCGTCGCCGACATCACGGTTGTCGCCTCCCCGACGGCCACTGCCTTCCGTCGTGTACGCGGTGCCGTCCGGACGGCCCTCGTGCCCTTCACCCCGGCCTGGCCATATGTCCCGGTGACGCTGTACCACCGCCCTCCCGAGATCCGGCGTGAGTGATCCGGTCGGACGTCTCGCAAGTCCGTTCGGTCCCGGCCGTTTTCCGTGCGGGCGGGTCCAACGGCCCTGCCGGAATCCTTCCTGGGGCGGAACCATCGGTGGAGGCAGAGCACCCTTCCGAGGAGGCGGCACACATGGACGACGAAACGGCGGGAACACATCGCCCCGACCACCTTGTCCTGGCGGTCGGCGTGCGAACGCGGCGACGTGACCTCGGATTGACGGTGCGGCAACTCGCGCGCCGTACGGACCTGTCGGTGGACTGGCTCGAGCACGTGGAGGAGGGGTCCGCGCCGGTGTCGTTCGCGGCGCTCACCGGTTTGGCGGCGGCACTGGGTACCAGCGCCGAACACCTGTTGCGCGGCGTCGTGGAAGAAACGCCCGCACCGGAACCGGCACCCGCGGTCCCTCCCGCGCCCGAGGCCCGGGAGTTGGTCGTGATGACCGAGGAGGAGTGCCGGGCCCGACTGTTCCTGCACGACGTCGGGCGCGTCGCTCCGGCGATGACCCGGGAACCGTTCGTGCTGCCGGTCGACTACCTGATGGACGGCACGGATGTGCTCTATCGCAGTGCGGCGGGCTCGCGGCAGGCCGCCCTGGTCGGGACGGTGGCCTTCGAGGTGGACGAACTGATTCGGATCGCCCGATGGGGATGGAGCGTGCTCGTGATCGGCGACGCCGAGCCCGTGACCGACCCGGTCGACACCGCCCGGCTCGCGACGGCGGAGGCCCGTACCTGGTCGGAAAGTGTCCCGGAGGTGTGGACTCGGGTCCGTCCGAGGGAGGTCACCGGTCGCAGGTTGCGTCCCCGCATGGGTGACGTCTGAATCCGTGCGAGTGTCGGTTGTTTGTCGAGAGCGAATCGCGGATGCGGTCCCCACGTCCACGCATTGAATCCGGATCAACCGTGAGGGAGTACACATGACGAACCCCGATCGAGTCCTTGTCGTCAACGCCGGATCGTCGACGGTGAAGCTGTCGGTACTCGACGCGCGCGACATCGTCGTGTGCGCGTCGACCATCGAGTGCCCCGACGCGATCCCGGACGGGGCGGTTTCCGGATTCCTGCGCGATGCCGGGTCCGTCGACGCCGTCGGTCATCGGGTGGTGCACGGTGGTGCGGAGTTCACCGGTGCGACCCGGCTCGATCCGTCGGTGTTGGCGCGGATCGCCGGCCTCGCGCCGTTGGCGCCGTTGCATCAGGGGCGGGCGCTCGCGGGGATCGACGCGGTTCGTCGGGCGCTGCCGGACGTGCCGGCGGTGGCCTGCTTCGACACCGCGTTCCACCGCACGCTGCCGGCGGAGGCGAGTACGTACGCCCTGCCGGAGGGCTGGCGCACGAAATGGGGGCTGCGCCGGTACGGCTTCCACGGCCTGTCCCACGCGTACGCCACCCGGCGGGCCTGCGAACTGGCGGGCGTGGAGCCGGAGTCGGCGCGGGTGGTGAGCTGCCACCTGGGTGCGGGGGCCTCACTGGCGGCCGTACGCGGCGGCGAATCGGTCGACACGACCATGGGATTCACCCCGGCCGAAGGGTTGGTCATGGCGACCCGGGCGGGCGACGTCGACCCGGGCCTGATCCTGTGGCTCCAGCGCCAGGGCGTCACCGTGGAGGACCTCGAACAGGCGCTGGAGCACGGCGGAGGCATGGCGGCGCTGGCCGGACACGGCGGGGACATGCGGGCCATCCGCGCCGCGGCCGAGGCCGGCGATCGGCGCGCCACGATCGCCCGCCGGATCTACGCCTACCGGCTCCGGACGAGGATCGCCGCCATGGCCGCCGCGATGGGCGGCCTGGACGTGCTCGCCTTCACCGGGGGAGTCGGCGAACACGACGACGCCATCCGGGCCGACGCCGTTCGCGAACTCGCCTTCCTGGGCGTGCGCCTCGACCGGCACGCCAACGCCGAGGCGCGCGGCGACGCCGACGTGGGCGCCGCCGGCGGCCCGGTCCGCACGCTCGTCGTCACCGCCCGCGAGGACATCGAGATCGCCCACCAGACACGTTCACTCGTCGCCTCCTGAAAGGGCATGTGACCCCATCCGGCGAACCGGCCCGACACCCCCGAGGCCGGGTCGTTCGGCAGGGTCACTCGGGCCGTCCGCCCCGCCCGGCGCGATGACAGGCGGCCAGTGTGTGAGGTGTCGAGATCGAGTCGATCGAGTCCATCGAGAGGCCACCATGACGACCACCACCACGCACCCCTCGGAAGTCGACCTCGCGCTTGGCGCGACTTCCGCCTCGGGGCCTGGCAACACGGCATCGACGTCCGCGTCTTCTATCCGGACCAACCACCTGCCCTACACCGGCGACGCCGACTTCCTGTGCGACGCCACACCGCGCACACGCGCGGTGTGGGACCGGGTGTCCGCGCTGATCCCCGAGGAGCGCGGCAAGGGCGTGCTGGACGTGGACACCGCGACGCCGTCCACGATCACCTCGCGCGCCCCCGGCTGGATCGACCGTGACCGGGAGTTGATCGTCGGCCTGCAAACCGACGCACCACTCAAGCGGGCGATCATGCCGGGCGGCGGACTGCGCATGGTCGAGAAGGGACTGCGCGCCTACGGCTACGAGATGGACCCGTTCATCCGCGCCGTCTTCGGCACCTAACGCAAGACCCACAACGACGCCGTCTTCGACGCGTACACCCCCGAGATCCTGCGGGCCCGCCACGCCGGACTGATCACCGGGCTCCCGGACGTCTATGGCCGGGGACGGATCATCGGCGACTACCGGCGCGTGGCCCTGTACGGCGTCGACCGCCTGATCGAGGTCAAGCAGGCCGATCGCCGCGCCCTGGACCCGCTGCCCACCACCGTCGAGGTGATCCGCGACCGGGAGGAACTGGCCGAACAGGCGCGGGCGCAGGCCGAGTTGAAGGAGATGGCCGTGACCTACGGCTTGCGACGTCTCGCGTCCGGCTGCGACCGCGCACGCGCGCGAGGTGGGTCTGATCGCGGTGCACGCCTGGAACTTTCCCGAGGTCCCGCGAGCACTGCGGGAAGCGCAGGGAGCCGAGACGCCCTACCACCAGGCGGAAGAGTTCGCGCGGCAGATGCTCGTGAACGTCATGTCGCCGCTTCGGGACGCCAATCCGCAGGTGAAGGTCGAGGAACGCGTCGTACAGGGGAGTGCCGGCACCGCGCTGGTCTCGGCGTCGCGGGACGCGGGCCTGGTCGTGGTCGGGCGCCATTCCTCACCGCACCACTTCGGGCCCCGTCTGGGGCACGCGACGATCGCACTGCTGCACCACGCGCACGGACCGCTCCTGGTCGTGCCTTCGGACTGAGTCCGGAGCGTCGACCATGTCGAGACCGCCGGATGGTTCGCCACCCGGCGGTCTCGGTGTCCCACAGGCGCCACTGTCCGAAGCGCGCCACGCGGAAGACCGCGCATGACCTCGGTTCTGTGGCATGCACTTCACGAACAGGCCCCTGAGCAGTGGCGAGGCGTGACGCGGGTTGCCGGCAGGACCTTCGGCCCGGGTGTACGGCACCATCGGCCCTGTGCTCCATCGGCCGCGCCCACGACGCTGGGAGACAAGGCACAGCGCTCGACCATCCCGCATGGGGGCGAGACTCATGAGCACCGATATCTCTGCGCGTGGGCGCGCCGGGCGATCGTGGGCGGTGACGCGCCCCGGGCCGATCGACACCCACCCCCTCGAACTCGTCGAACACGAGCGCGCGGAGCCGGGCCCGGGGGAGATCCTGGTGCGGGTGGAGGCGTGCGGCGTCTGCCGTACGGACCTGCACCTCGCGGAGGGCGACCTGGTGCCGCACCGGGCGAACACCGTCCCTGGGCACGAAGTGGTGGGCATCGTGGAGACCGTCGGAACGCGTGCGACGCGCTTTGCCCCCGGTGATCGCGTCGGCATCGCCTGGCTTCGCCATACCTGTGGGAAATGCCGCCACTGCCGACGCGGCGACGAGAACCTGTGCCCCGATTCGACGTACACCGGTTGGGACGCAGACGGCGGGTTCGCCGACGTCTCCTCGGTGCCGGAGGACTACGCATACGCGCTGCCCGCCGATCGTGACGCCGAACACCTGGCGCCGCTGCTGTGCGCGGGCATCATCGGCTACCGGGCCCTGCGGCGCGCCGACCTCCCGCCCGGTGGCACGCTCGGCATCTACGGCTTCGGCGCGTCGGCTCACCTCACCGCACAGATTGCCCTGGCGCAGGGCGCGTCCGTCCATGTCATGACCCGCTCCGCACAGGCCCGCCGACTGGCGCTGGGACTCGGCGCCGCCACTGCGGGCGACACCTACGCGTGCCCACCCGAACCGCTGGACTCGGCCATCGTTTTCGCCCCCGTCGGCGACATCGTGCCGGCCGCCTTGGCGGCACTCGACGCTTCCGGAACCGTGGCGGTGGCGGGCATACACCTGACCGACATTCCGCCGTTGAACTACCAGCGGCATCTGTTTCGGGAACGCAATCTGCGCAGCGTCACCGCAAACACCCGCGACGACGGCGTCGAGTTCCTACGCCTGGCGACGGAGATCGACCTACACGTGACGACCACCCCCTACCCCATGGGCCGCGCGGACCGCGCACTCGCCGATCTTGCCGCGGATCGAGTGCACGGCGCGGCGGTCCTGATCGCCGATTGACCCGGAGAATCTCGAACAACCTCGAATCCGAGCAGGTGAATCATGTCCACGACATACGTTCGTCCAGGGCGAGCGACGCCCGTTCCGGCGGTTCGCGAGGTGATGCACGGCCCCGTCGTCGCCGTCGCCGGTCAGGACACCCTGTGGCAGGCCATGGAACGTATGCTCACGGCCCATCTGCGCCACGTGGCCGTTGTCGACGAGGGCCGCGCCGTGGGTCTGCTCGGTGACCGCGACCTCGCGTCGGTGTGGACTCTCGACCCGGCGGACGCTCCGTCCTCGCGAGTGACCCGCGCCGTCGTTTAGCATGCGCGAAGGAGCCCTCGGTCGGTCCGGCGGGTGTCCCTACCATGACGGAGTTCGTGATGCGGGGCTCGACCGGAGACCAGGAGTCCGTGGCATATCAGCGGTGGGAGTGCGCGATAACTCCATGGCTGACTCTCCTGGCGGCCGTTTCGTTGACAACGTTTGTCCTGGCCGAGGCGTTACAGGCCCGCGAGCGCCCGGTGTTGTGGATCGAGTACGGGGTGTGGGTGGTCTTCCTGACCGACTACCTTGTCAGGCTCGGACTCAGCCGGGACCGTTGGAGGTTCGTGCGCGCCCACCCGCTGGACCTCGCCGCAGTCGCGATGCCCGCCACGCGAGTGCTGCGCCTGATCGCGGTGATCGGCCGGGTCGGGGCTGTCGCCCGCAGCGGGCGCACCGGCCGCCTGTTGGCGAGCACCGTCGTGCTGGTGCTCACGATCCTGGTCGCCGGCGCCGCTGCCGTTCTGGAGCCGGAACGTCGCGCGTCGGACGCGAACATCACGGGCTACCCGGATGCCCTGTGGTGGGCGATCAGCACGATCACCACCGTCGGGTACGGTGATCTTCACCCGGTCACCGCTGAGGGTCGCCTGGTCGGTGCGGTGCTGATGGTGGTGGGCATCGGCATGATGGGCGTGGTCACCGCCACCATCGCCACCCGGTTGATTCTCCCCGAGCAACAGGCCGAGGAACGTCTCGAATACGCCCGCCTGGAGAAACGCTTGCGGGGCATGGAAGAGCAACTGCGACGCCTGAACGATCGTTTGGATACACGTGCCGAGCCCGATTCCGTCGTCGACGTACCGGCCCGACGGTCGGACCACCCCTCCGGGCAGTGAAGGTGGGCGTCGAACCGCCTGTCGGTTGTCCCGCACCGGAAAGGCGCGGTCTGTTCGGGTGAACTCGCCGCTGCGCGTGGACGCAGCCGTCGGTCGATCGGTACGACTGGCCAAAGCCGACCGATTCGCGGATGGGGAGTCTCGAACTGTCCGAGCAGCCTGGAACGTCCGGGCGGGCTCGTGCCGCTGTCGCCGGTGCGGGGGGAGAGGGTCCGGACGGCGCCCCATCAAGCGGATGCCCAGGAAAGAGTGCCGGACCCGCGAGCGGCCCTCCACGGTTGCCCGCGTCCGTTCGTCGTCGCCGTCAGCGGGCCGCGCGTTCTCCGCGTCGGCCGATGCCGTGCAGCGCAGAGTCGCGTCCGCGGTGTTGGACGCCGACCAACCCTTCGTCGACTTGATCGCGCGTTTGGATCGGCTGCTGCGGTTGCCGTTGACGTCCACGACACGGCTCGCCTGGTATCCCCGGCTGACAGAACGTGCCCAGGAGGCGCGGCGATTCTCCGACTTGACGCCGCGTGAGCGGCAGTACGTTCGCCGGAGCGCGTTCGCGCGGGCGCGTTGACCGATCGGGGGACTCCTCGACAATCAGCGAGAGTGCTCGGACGGACGATGTCCGCGCACGGCACGCCACCGTGATCGGGTCTGCTCGACGATGTCGTCCCACTGGTGCCGGACCTCGTCCTGCGACGGGCGTCGGCCCTGGCGAATGCCCACGAGTTCGTCTCGTACCTCCCGCCCCAGGGCCGCCGAGGCGACAAGGACGAGCATGGCACCGAAGAGAAGCGTGGCCATCCCGAAGACCGCACCGGCCGCGCCGTGGCGGGAGACGTAGGAATCGAACAGGCGCGGCAGGTAGACGGTGGCGACCACCGAGTAGGCCGCGATCACGACGGCCGCGGAGACGGCGAACGGAAGCAGGGTCGCGGGGGCGAGCCGTTTCGCGGAGAGGATCCAGCCGCTCCAAACGAGGAACGCTGCGGACGGCGGCACCTCGCAGACGGCGGCCGCCAGTCCCAGGGGCGTCCCGCCCAGGACCACGTAGAGCCACCCGATGGCCGCGGTGTACAAGCTGAGCACGCAGATCCACCACAAACCGTTGCGCGTGTTGCGCACACCCAGCGGTTTCAGCTCCCAGGCCTGTTCGAACAACCGCTGCATCGTTCGGGAGAAGCTCAGCGCCGAGATCGCCACGAACATCGTTCCGAAGATGCCGACACCGGTTGTGGCATCGGTGGCGAACACCGACCGGACGGCGTCCGCACCTCCATCGGTGAGTCCGTAACGATTGACGATCCGGTCTCCGGCCTCACTGCCGAAGACCGTGCCGCTCATCACCGTGAGCGGGATCAGCGCGGTCAGCGCGCCGGAGGCCAAAGCCATCGAGCGGTCGAAACCCGCGATCTTTTGGAACCGGTTGACCACACGCAACATGAATGCCGGACGCAACCAGAACGTCAGCGTCCTGATGAGCCGCTCGCGGCTGTTCTCCGCCGTCCCGGCCTCCGGTAATCAAGGGTTGTATGTGGCTAAGCGAGCATAAATGGACTTTGCGAGTAAAACGGGTAGCGACACTGGAACGACGGGTCGGCGTTGACGGGCCGCCGTGATCGTCGGTCGACTGCGGCGCCCGAGGGCCGGTCCGTGGGCACGGCACCGCCCCACGCGCAGGCCGAAGCGAGTAGGCACGGGTGGGTGGGAACACGCGGACGAGGGTGTGCAGCGCGGCGGGACGAGGGGTGCACACGACCGGTGTGTGCAACGGCCGGTACGACTCGCCCCGTGAGATCGCCGGCCCCGGTCGCGTGCCGAGCCGCTCCACGATCGCTGACCAACCGACTGAAGCACGGCCGCGTGCGCGCGTGCCGCGATGCGGCCATCGCTACCCGCGCCGAACTTCGGTCCGAAGCCACCCACACCTTCGAACCCGCCGGAATCCGATTCGGCGACATCGACCAGCACCCGCGCCGCCGTCGCGACGCGCCGTCCAACCCGGTCCGGACAGGCATCCAGGGCTTGGCCCTGCTCTTTCGACCACTCTTGTCCGTCCGCGGCTGACGCTACCTTCGACACGAGGTCCTGGTCCGGGCCCGAGAGCGCCAAGACCGGCTTGGCATGGAAGGCCACGCCCGGGCCGGGTATGGGACGAGAGCGAGTCCGCGACATCGAGGGTCCCGATGTCGTGGGTCGCCGCCGTCGGCGGCGCACGGTCGAGTGGTCGGGGTATCAAACGGCGGCGAGCGTGGTCAGGAGTGTGTCGGTGCGCAGCCGGAGTTCGGGTGTGTCGGCCCCGGTGACCCTGACGGAGGTTTCCTCGCCGCCGACCGCGTGGGCGAGCGCGACGACGAGAGTGCCGTTCGCGCCCACGAGCGGGTACGTGTACCACCGATCCGATGCCTCGTCGTCGGTGTCCTCGACGCCGACCTCGACGGTTTCCCAATCCCTGCCGTCGAACGCGTAACCCACGTAATGCGACAGCAATTCCAGGAACGCGCGCAGATTGCGCCCCCAAATCCATCCACCGACCGGCTCGCCCACCCGTGCCCCCTCGTCCTGGAGAGAACAGCATGACAGGCGGGCCGGGGGCGGCACCGGCGACGACCGGGCGATACTCGCATGTCGTAGACGAACTCCTGTCGATCCGGTCGGACGGCGTCCGGCGTTTCCTGCGTCGCTGGTACGGCACCGCGCCGGGCGAGAGCGACCTTCCTGTCGACGCCGGCCCTCGTATACCGACCGAACTGGTCGAGTGGCACACGGGCGGCGGCACTCGGCGACGGCGCCGTGACGTTTCAGGACCGGCCCGTCGCGCCCGACGATCCGCGACGAAAACGTTGTGCGAACAGAAGAATGGGTTGAGACTCTCCTGATTGATGCCGGGCATCACCGTGCTGTGTGCTGTCGCTCGCGACCGACTTGCCGGCGTCCGTCCTGATCCAGGCTCGGGTGACGACGAGGAGCACGGAAGCCTCGCGGTCATGGGATGTGCCTCTGGGAAGCTTTGCGGGCTCCCTCCGGCCGTGGAAGGCTGCCCGACATGATCAAGAGAATCGAGTCCTCCGTCCGCCGATGAGCGAGATGGCCGGGACGCAACTGCCCGGATCGCAGATATCCCTGTTCGAACACGCGCTGCACCTCCACCGGCTAGCCCCGGACGTGCCACTACCGCGGGACGGGGGCCGTACCCCGACGACGCGTTGGACCGTCGCCGATCTCGGCCGGAGGCGCCGAGGGACCGGAGAACTGCCGGCGAGGACGCCGCGCTTGTCTTGGGCGCCTATTTCGCCCGGACCGCCGCACTTCCCAGCGAACTGGTCGGCGCCTTCCACGACGTCTACGTCCCCATTCACCCCAACGCCCACATCGCTGCCGCGGCTGAGCAGGCGGACAGGCGTCGTGTTCACGAAACGGGCCGATGGCTGGTCCGATACGGAACCGATCGAAACTCGGTCACCGTGGGGCTCGCCTTGGTCGCCGCCATCGGAACGGTCGAAGACGTACGACTGATCCAAACGATCGGCCTGCTGTCCAACCATTTCGGCCCCCTTGCAGCGCACGCCTTGGAACGACTGCCTGGAGGCACCGACGCCCTGCTCTGGCTCGCCGATCGCGTCGCCGGCTGGGGACGGGTCTACGTCGTAGAAGCCCTCTGCCGACTCGACGACCCCGTCGCCCAACCCTGGCTCCTCCGCAGGGCGTGCGACGGCGGTTTCCTCAACGCGAACTTCGTTGGCGAGGTCGCCCGGACCACGCGCCTTCACGAAGTCATCGCCGGAACCGACGTGGATGACGAAATCGTCGACCACGCCGGCAGGTTGCTCACGGTGATGACTTTCAGCCAAGGCATGGGCCTCACCCTCTCGGGCTACCCCCACGCCGAGGCGGTGCTGGCTGCACATCTGCGCCACCTTGAGCGGTTGGGGCCCTCCGCCACCCGGTACTGCACCGCTGCACGGCTGGCGAACAGCCTAGGGGAACACGGTGATGCCGGTTCGATAGGGCCAGTTCAGCGATGGCAGCCCTACCGGGACAACTATCTGGCTTTCCTCGCGCGTGATGACTGGTGCGAGGTGGCGAGGGATGCTCTCGCGGTCAAGGACCCAGACATCGCCCGCCTCGTAGAGACGGCGTCAGGCCGTCGGCTGCCGGCGTTCGCGAACTGGCCGCAACCCGATGGGGAATAGCGCACGTCAGGAATACCTACACTCCACCAGTACTCCGGGAGGACATGGCTCCGACTGACGTGCCCGCCTTCGGGGAACCGGACGGTCCCGCCGTTGGCTGAGGCGCCGGCGGCCCGTCGAACGGGTGCCTCTGTGACCGGGATGTCGGCCCTTCGCTTCGTCGGGTTCTCGGGTCGTGTCGGGCCACGGACGGCCGGTCGACGCGGTCAGGGAGGGTTTGTAGTTGCCGGCGAAGGTGCGGATACGTACAGGTTTCGACGAGGAGCCGGCGGCGAGTTGGGACCACATGACCGCGCTGTCGCCGGGGCGGATGTAGAAGGCGTGGAGATGCCCGGGGAGGGCTGCTGCTTCTGGCGCCCGACCTGACCGTCGTCGAACGATTCGTCATACCTCGGCACTTCGTGGAATCGGGCTGGTTCAATCACGACGTCAGTCCGGATGGCCGGTACGCCGCGTTCGCCGCCGAACGCAGTTCGGTGTGCGTGCGCGCCGACGGCAGCGCGGTGTGGGAGGCGAGCCACCCCGCGCTGGGCAATGTCGACGGGGAAGACGTCCCCGCGTGCGCGGTGTTCCCCCCGGAGGGAACCGAGCTGTGGGCTTTCGTACCCATCCCGGACGAGGACTGGCACGAGGACATCGACGTCACGTACACGGCGCAGCGTCAGGTGATCGCGCTTGCGGACGGGGCCGTGACCGGCACATCGCCGTCGTACTACGAAGGTCCGCACAAGGTACTGATTCACCCCGATGGACGGCGCGCCAGTTCCGACGCGTTCGACGGCGCGGGCAACGACGGTTGGTGGACACGCTGGGACGCGGACGGCCGGCCCACGATCACGGCCCGGGCTTCGGCGTACCGCTCGACGTGCATCCCGATGCCGGCACCTGGCTGGGCAACGCGTTCGGAACCCTGCAACTCCACGACTTCGGCCCGCCGACGACGATTCGGGCCGCGACCCCCGCGTCGAATCGACGGCCTCGACGTACCGGTGGGCCTGGTTCCTGGACCGGGAGAGAGTCCTCGCGCTCGGCGAACACGCCCCCAGGCACACGCTGCTGGACACGGACACCCTGCAGCCGCAAGCCCGCATCCGCTACCCGGAAGATTTCAAGTCAAATGAGACGGTTGTGATGCTATGAACTGCGTGGTTCGGGTTCCCTGCGTTTGGCGGGGTCGTTGATCCACGCGGTGGTGGGGATTTCGGGTGGTGTGGGGCGTCGTCCGAAACGTTCGGGGTGGGCGGCGTATGCCTGGGCGAGGGTGGTCGCGCGCTGGTCGCGAACCTGCCCGGCGGTGCCGAAATGCACGGACGCGGGTGTGTGGTAACCGATTCCGGAGTGTCGATGTTCGTGGTTGTAGTAGGCCACGAACGCCTCGAACCACTCGCGGGCGTGGGCGAGCGAATCGAAGGACGCCGGAAAATCACCCGTGTATTTGATCGTCTTGAAGTTCGCCTCGCTGTAGGGATTGTCGTTGGAGACCTTCGGCCGCGAGTGACTTCGGGCGACGCCGAGATCGATCAGGAGTTGGGAGACCTTCTTCGACGTCATCGACGTGCCGCGGTCGGCGTGGACGGCTGTGGGGACCAGGCCGTTGCGTTCGATGGCCTCGCCGACGAACTCCTTTGCCCTCTCGGCCGATTCGGTCTTCTCGACGGTGTGGCCGACCACGTAGCGGCTGAAGATGTCGATGATCACGTAGGCGTGGAACCACTCCCCCTTTCCCGGGCCTCTCACTTTGGTGATGTCCCAGGTGAACACCTGGGAGGGGGCGTCGGCGACGAGTTCGGGCACGACCTTGGCGGGGTGGGTGGCCTGGCGGCGGCGTTCACCGGCCTGGCCGGCCGCGCGTAGGAGGCGATACATCGTGGAGATCGAGCAGTGGTGACGGCCGGCATCCAACTCGCGGGCCCAGATCTGCGCGGGCGGCAGTTCCGCGTATTCGCCGGTGTTCATGAGCTCCAGGACCGCGGAGCGTTCGGCCGCGCTCAGTGCGGAGGCGGGTGCGGGGCGGGGTTTTCTCGGCCTCGGGGTGGCCGGATGGAGATGGCGGTGGTGGGTGGCGCGGGAGCGGCCGGTCAGCCGGCAGGCCGCCACGATTCCGACGTGTGGGGCCAACTCGTCGACGAGCAGGGCCAGTTGCGGACCCAGGGCGTGCGTCATTCCCCGCTCTCGGAGAGCATCTCCAAGAGCTTGACCCCTTTTCCCAGGATCTCCAGCGCGGCGTCGCGCTTGGCCACCTCCTTCTCCAGGCGCTCGACCTTGCGCCGCAATCTCTCGTTCTCGGTGTCCGCGGCGGGCTTCCTCGAGCGGGCCGGGCTTGTGCGTCGGTCGGTGAGTTTTGTCAGGGCGCCGGCGTCGCGCGCGGCCCGCCATTCCTGGATGTGCGAGTGGTAGAGACGCTCCCGGCGCAGGATCGCGCCACGCTCGGCGGCGCTCGCGGCCCGGTCGAACTCGGTGACGATCCGGAGCTTGTACTCCGGGGAGAACGTGCGGCGCTTGGGCTTCGGGGCCGGGTCGTCGCCGGGATTCGTGCTGGTCATGAAGAGGATGCTCCTGTCGTGCCCTCTCAGCCTAACCCGGATCAAACGGGCGTCTCACCACACACTGACAGAGAGGGACCCGGGCCACCACGACGCCGACGCTACCGACCTCTGCAGCGCCGGCGACGGCACCTGGGTGACAGTGACAGCAGCCGACACCGGCGCCGTACTTGGCGTACGTCGCCGGCGCCTCGCACGTGGGATACAAGGTGGGGAGCCCGAGTGAGCACCTGTGGCCGCGCCGGAGCACCGGGTGATTGGGCTGCTCGGAAACGTCAGTAAGTCCGAGGCTCATCGGTGGGGTAGGCCGAGGTGTTCGTGTACAGGGGCGCGTTGCGCTGAACCATCGATGTCAGCGGGCGTCGGGGCGCATCGCGGCCGCGATGTCGGTCGCGACGGTGAGCGGATCGGTGAGCGGTCGGCCGAGCAGTTGGACGAGGTCGGGGGTGGTGTCGCCGAGGAATCCGTGGCGGATGCCGGATGCGATCGAGACGAGCATCGGCGGCTGGAACGGCAGCAGGGCGTCATCGGCGAGGAGCCGGTCGCGGTACTCGCTGAGCCCTATCGAACGGTGCGCGACTCCGAGGTTTTCGGCGACGTCGGTCGCGGTGATCGGTTCACCGACCAGGTCGTAGATCTTGCCCGCGTGTACGGCCGGATTGCCCGCCACGACGGCTACGGCCGCGGCCAGGTCTGCGCGCGCGACCGCGGCGAGCGCGCCGTCGCCGAACGCTGATTCCACGCCGTCGGGGGTCCAAGTCAGCAGCGCGCCGAAGAGTTCGGCGTAGAGCCCGTTGCGCAGGATGGTCCAGTCGAGCCCGCCGGCCTTGATCAGGTGCTCGGTGGCCCGGTGGGCGATCGCGAAACCGAGGTGGTCACCGTCGCCGGTGAGGCTTGTGTAGACCACGTGGGTCACGCCGTCCCGCACGGCGGCGTCGAGAACGGACCGGTGACGAGCGACGACCCGGTCGTCCTCGGCATACCCTGCCGAGACGAGGACCAGCGTCGAAACGCTTGTGAGGTCGAGGGTTGCAGGGTCGTCGAAGTCGAGGAGCCGCTGTCCTTGGGCAGGCGATCGACTGCCGCTCAGGGCGGGCACGTTGTGCTCGGCCAACTCCTGGAGGGCGAGGGATGCGAGCTGTCCGTTCGCGCCGGTGACCATGATCATTGTGGTTCTGTCTCCTGTGGTTCTTTTCGGTAACTACAGTGAGGATCCTCAACCGACTGCGGTCGGCTCACAAGGAGGCAGTTTCATGTCACTGACGCACACCGGTGTAACCACTGGAGCCGCCGAGCTTGAGCCGTGTGGGCAGCCGGACCACCCCGACTGCGGGATCAGAGACGTCCTCGACCGGGTCGGTGACAAGTGGTCGGTCCTCGTCATCGTCGAACTCGCCAACGGCCCGCGACGCTTTCGGGAACTCCAGCGCGCCATCGATGGAATCTCCCAGCGAATGCTTACCCTGACGGTGCGCAGGTTGGAGCGAGACGGTCTGGCCCTTCGGACCGTCTATCCGACCGTGCCGGCCCAGGTCGACTATCGACTCACGGAGACCGGTGCGAGCCTCACCCACCTCGTCAAGGCGCTCGCCGACTGGTCCCTCGAACACCGCGCAGACATCGCACGGGCACGCGCGTCCTACGACAGCGACCACCCTGATAACGAGATCCGATGACCGGCGAAACGTCGTCAACCTCCTGACGGGCAACACCTGATACTCCAGCGGCACTTCGATATCTCTGCGGGTCATGGTCTACGTGAGTGGCGGCGCCGGGCGACGGCCCGGCGGCGTCCACGCCAGGCGGACCAATGGATGAGCGGCTCCATGGGGCGAAGTGTCGACGACGCGGCGTCCCACCGTTTCGGCGTGCCACGACGTGGGAGCGTCGCTCGCCGGTGGCGGCCGCCACATGAAGGAGTCGACAACGTACGAGAGTTGCGACCCACAGGAGATCGGCGCGTCTCAGGATGCGCGCACGGCCCTCAGTGGGCCGCTCGTAGAGGAAGGCGTAGCCGAGGAAGCACAGCGGAAGGAAGGACACGTACCCGACCACCGGCACCACGGTGCCGGCGATCACGATCGCGGTGCGCGAGCGGATGAACAGGGCGGTCACGAGCAGGACGATCACGCCGACGATGGTCGGCCCGGCGAGCATCGAGAGCAGGTTCGCGGGGCGAACTCCCGTCCGTCGCACCATCGTTACGCCGTTCGACACCAGCGTGCTGCGGCCGGCAAGAGCACGCCCACGGCCGGCAGGAACAGGAGCGGCAGCTTCACCACGTCGGCGAAGCGCTCAGGCATACGATGCAGTTCGCCGAGCAGCCCGACGACGAGGGCGAGGACGGACAGGCCGAGGAGAACGGCGTTGCCGAAGCGGCGTGGGTCGCGGACGACTCCGACGAGGCAGAACAGGAAGAACAGCGCGGTGAGAAGGTAGGCGAACACCGCCGAGGCCTACGGACGAGAGCGCCGCGTTCGCATCGCATGCCCACGGCGTGGCGCCGCCGCGATCGCGCAACCGTCGTGTACGTGCACCGTACGCTCCCGCCGCGGTGCCCCGACGGACACCGTGACAGTCGGCGTTGGCAAATGGCGGCGTGGCCGAACAGCATGTGTCCGCTTTCGCCGTCGATGCCGTCGTGTTTTTCGGCTTGGTCGGCTCGAACGACGAGGTCGCGGTGCGGAAGACCCTGGAAACGTTCGAGGATGCGAACGCCGCGGACCGGCTGCTTCGTGCCACCGACTCCGACGAAGTCGAGACGGCGCTGCGCGAGATCGTCGACGGCCGTCTCGATTCGGGGCGTGCGGGCGGTTACGGGTGGCTTCTGGAACTCCTCGGCCCGACCTTCGGTGTACCGCTGGGATCGGTGGTCCTGCCGGGGCGTGGCTGGGATCGCCTCGAAGGCGTCTTCCGCGGCTGGGACTTGACCACCCTCGCCGATGTATGGGCGCGTCCTTGGACGTTCGCGTGGGGATCCGACGCGGCTCCGGACCCGGATCCATGGCCGTTCCCCATGCTCGCGTCGAAGACCGAGTCGGAGCGGATCCACCGCGAACTCGCAGCCTTCGACACCGACAGGATCCACGCCGACAACGACCTCCTCCCGGACGAGGACGACGCCGACGACGTCGAGTGGCTGCTCGCCGACAACCTCCCCGAGTGGGTACGCGGCGCCCGCACCCGGGGCCTGGGACTGCTCCTGATTCGCGACGGCGGCAGGTAGCCGGCTCGAAAGCCCCGTCCCGAAGCAGTTCCCAAGCCGCCGACGGAAGGCTTGAACCAGTGGTGTCGGGCCCAGGTCTTCCATCGGGCGACACTCGGCCAGGCGGCCGCGCGGACGACCGGCCAGTCGGTGTGTGTCGGTGTCGGCGAGCCTGTTGAGGCAGTTGGTGGGGACCTTGAGGGCGACGTGGGCGACGACCTCGGCGATCTCGCCGTCGGTGAGGCCGACTTCGCGAGCCGCTTTCAGGTCGACCCCGCCGTGGGTGCGGACGACGGCGCCGGCCGGCGTGAGCGCGGCCCGGGCCTTGGGTCGGCGACTTTGCCGTGGCGGGCGTCCGCGGCCCGCGCGACGTCCAGCTTGGCGATGTTCGTCGTGATGTAGGTGTAGCCACAGCCGTTCTCCTCGGCGACCAGGTGCGCGAGCTGCTCGCGCACCGGCGCCGCGAGGGCACCGCCGTGGCTGTAGGAGAACGCTTCGCGCAGGATGTAGACGGCCCGCTCCACGGGTGAGAGCCGCTCCATCAGCGTCAGGACCGCCATTGAGACCCACTCGCGCTGCTCGAACGTCTCGGCCGGGCCGAGCATCGACGAGGAACGGCGTTCGGGGCAGCGGGACTTCCGCGCTGTTACACGTCGATGTCTCGCGGCGCTGCGCGTCGTCCGCGGCGGGTCGGGCCGGCCGTAGTCACCGGCCCGGGCTCTCGGCCCCGTGGTAGGGGTGCCGTTAACGAGCAGCGAACCAAGTGACAAGTAACCCGCTGGTAGCTTTCGGATCGTGTGCTCCCTCGCCGTCGACATGGCGAGAGGGCCGGGTGGTGTGCGCCGGCTTTCAGGCCGCGTCCGGCTCCGGTTCGGGCTCGCGGCCGGTGGGGGCAGGGGCCGCGAGTTGGAGGCGGCTGCCCATGTTCAATGGGACCTCGCCGTAGGGCTGGATGTGCATCCGGAACAGCGGAGTCGGGGCGCGTTCGTCCTCGTCGGTGGGCGTCGGTATAGAGCGCGTGCAGCACGGCCACCAACTCCCGCCGCCCGCCCGCCGGTAACTTGTGTTCGTCGGGTATCCCGATCGCCGGCCATGCCCCCCACAACGCGTACGCCAAGTTTCACCAACTCTCGTCCCGCACACGCCCTGCGCGCAGGCGGATCGGGTGGCACGCCCACGACGAATCCCGGGTATGGAACGTCTTTTCCCGTGCGATCCCCGTGTGCCCGCACGCCTTGCACACCCCCGACGCGCCCACGGTGGAACCAGGCGGCACCGTACGCCGCCGACCCATCCACCACGCAACGCCGGGAGACACGCATGACCATCACCACCCTCGACCACCCGACCTGCTCGCCCGCCCCGATCACCGCGCGGGCACGATTGGCCCGCGCCACACGTGCCTTGACCACGACCGCAGTGCGGGGCCTGTCACCGGCACGGGAACCGCCGTGTGGTGGATCACCCACCACTGAACCCCCGCGCTGATCCTCGCGACGCCGTCGACGGACGTCGGCATGGTTCCCACGCTCATCAAAGGAACTCGAACCGGCCCGGCAGAAGAACCGAGTACGACGCTCCGCGCCCGAGCTTCATCGAACGCGTCGCCCGACAAATGTTGTCGCCTGACGAACGTTTCCCGGCGCAAGCGCCGAGCAGCCGGGATGGAGAAGGGAGGGGAGGGCGCCTCTCCCGGCGTGGGTACACACCAGAGAGAGGTGTCGGCGTCTCGGTGCCCCCTTGACCAGGGACCTGAGCAGGCACGACACGGCCGGCCCCGCTCTCCACGTAGGCAATGCGGACGCCGGTGACCGCGGTCGAGGGCACGGGGTGGCCCTTGGCCGCGACGAGCTTGTTGCCGTTCTCGTGCACGAGGAAGTCGTTGTCGCTGCCCCGGGCCTGGCGCTTGTCGTTCCTGAAGAACCGCCCGGGATTGCCTTTGGCGTTCAGGAGCCACTCGCCCGACGGCGGCGTCCTCGCGCGCACATGAGTCCTTCCTGTGCACCAGCAGGTTCAACGGCCCGTAGACGACCGGCAGTTCGCTATCGCCCAGGTGCACCTCCCACGACCACACGGCGCCGTCACCGTCACCGACGTTGGTCGGGTACTGCCACTCGCTCGGGGTGTGCCCGAGCCGAGGTCCGGGCACACCCCGTGGTGCGTCTGCGCCTGCTGTCGATGATCGCCTTTCGGGTGGGCGGGGAGATCTGCGTGTGCGACCGCACCCCCGCGTTCGACGTGTCCCAGCGGACGATCTCCCACCACCTCAAACTCTTGCGCGAGGCCGGACTGATCGCCTCCGAGCTGCGCGGGACATAGGTGTACTACCGGCTCCTGCCGGCCATGACCGACCGCCTCTGCGCGCGCGTCGAGGCCCCGGCGGGGCTGGTGGCGGGGCGACTGTCGTTGCTACCCCGGCAGCATCGCCACGCCTACGCCGCAGACTTTCGGCGTGGCCTCCCCACCGATGCGTGGAGTCGGCTTCGGAGTCGACCATCGACGTGCGCTGGTGGTCGTGCACTGCGTCCGGCCCAGATCCGCCAGGTTCGAGCCGGTGTCGTAATTACGGGGCGTCAGGCACTGATTCCTCGCGTGCACCTTCTGTCTCTCTAGCCGGACCCGGGTCGTCTGGCAGTACCAACCCGTCCCGGCGTTGTCGGGGCTGCCTACCGCTCGGCTCGGCATCCCTCGGAGCCGAACTCCCCCCGGCTTCAACCGGATTGCTACGACAACCCGGTGGCGAAGGTCTCTCACCTCACGCGATTCCATGGCGCCTTGTGGCGCACCCACGCGCTTCGACCAACTCGCCGCCCGCTACACGGCGCGCGTCGTCCTGGCCTCGCTGATCCTGTGGCTCCGCGAACCACAACCATGATCGTTTTGTCGGACAGACCCCAGGTGTCCAGGAGGGCAGTTGCGCGCGCCGCAGCGGCGTGCGGGCGAGTGCGAGCCCGTGTTCGGCGTACGCCGGCGCGCTTTGGTGGCATCGGTCTGCACGGGCGACTATGGACACCGCGCCGTACGCCCACGCCCGCAGGTCGTGATCCCCGCACCGTTCGCCCAGCAACGTGGCGGCGGCCGGGTGCGCCTGGGCGCCGGTGTGGTCGCCCAGGTGGAACGCGAGGTTGCCGAGCAGCGCGGTGAGTCGGGCCGCGACCGACCGCAGACCCACCCTCGCGACGTCGGTCGGGGGGCGTTTCGACGAGCGGGAGGTCCGTGTAGGAGCACGCCCAGGCGGCGGTGCCCGACACGTTCAGGGCGTAGCAGTCGAAGAGACCGGGGATGTGGGCGCCGTCCGATGTCCGGGCGAGCCGGCCCGTGGCGCTCCAGCGGCGGATTCCGTCGGGGTTCTCGTCGAAGTCGAACCCGCGCTACTTGTGTGCAGGTGCAACACCGGCGCCATCGCGTAGTCGATCCGGTCCCCGCGGGGAGATCCCTGTCGAAACACTGGGAAGCATCCGGCGGTTGGTGCAGGATGTAGGCGGAAGGGTCCTGCGCTCCGGCGAGACTTTGCGAAGGTGTTGCACGGTGGCGAGACTGAACGAGACCGGGAAGATCATCAGCATCGGTTTGAGGCAGCTCGGTGCCAAGGCCGCCAAAAAGGTGCGCGGCGAAGCGGCCGCAGCGCCATCGGTGAGCGAGACGGTCGGCACGGCTGTGAACCGCCTCGCGGTGCGGCCCGAGCAGCGCATGGCCGAGGCGCGAAGGCAGGTCGCCGCCACGCACAACCAGCGGCGGTTTCCCCCGAATTCCGCGGCAAGGCCGGGCAAGGGGGTGGATCCCGCGAAGCTGATGCCTCCGAGGGGCGAGCTGTCGGTAGCCGAGGCTGCGCAGGCCATGCGGGAGGACCTCCGTGCGGACACCGCCAGGTTCAGGGATACGGAGTTGCTCGGGAAGCCCGCCCCCGGGACTGGGGCCGCGCGGCCGGTCGGCCCCGTCAAGGACACGAACGCGGCGACCTCGGCCGAGATCTCGGCCGAGGGCAAGTCACTGACGAAGACCATGGCTGCGGGCTTCACGCCCGTCGTGCGTGGCGGTGCGTCCGGCCGTTCGTCCGCCGCCGGGGAGGTCAATCGCGACGAACCGGCGCCCGGACTCGGCATGAGCAGGGACAGTTCCGGTATGGAGCTGAAGCAGAGCCTCGATATGTAGCGTCGGGTCCGAGGGTGGGTGTTCCCCCGGCGGCAATGATGCCCGGACGCAAGCGCGTTCGGCCCGCTCGACCGCCTCCCCCGCGAGGGCCGGTGCAGCCCACCGCGCGCTCCACGGCGTCGACGGCAACGCCCCGGTCGTAGTGCCGATCCTGGATCGTCCGCGCGGCGAAACGTGCATACGTACACGCGGGCCGATGGGTGACGGCCCGTACCGCTCGGGCGCGTCCCGCCACGGACTCCCCGTTTGGAAACGCCTCATCACCCCGTGAAGACAGCCCCGCAACCGCCCCGGGTACGGCCCGCGCTCCCCGATTGCAAGAGACGGCTCGATCAGCTCCCACTCGCCATCGGCCGGTAAGGGATTCCGCGTTTCCCGGATGCTTTGAGGAAGGGAGTTGCCTCCAGGCCAGGCCGCCGGGGCGGGCGCGGGCAACGGCCTCGGGGGCCGCCGTTCGCCATCGCCCGAAAGGTCTTGGGTGTAGCTCGTTCCGAGGCCGGGCAGCCATGGGATCGCCCGTCAGTCGACCTCGCTCATCCGGGAGACCTCGGCTGTCGACGCCCGCGCCGCCGTAGGGTGTCCTCCTCGACGCCCCAGCACGCGCTCGACGACCACGGCGGAGAGGCAGAGAAGGGCCGCGAGCACGGAGAAGACGGGGAAGATCACGGTGTCGCCCCAGAGGGTCGCGCCGATACCCACGAGGAGCGTGGGCGTGATGAGCGCGCCGTACGCGATCAGGTAGAACATCGACATGACGGCTCCGCGCCGCTCGGCGGGGATGTGGGCGGTCAGGTGGCGCAGAGAGCCGCCGAAGGCGAGTCCGTAGGCGCCGCCCTGGAGTGCGACGGTGACGATGATGACGGCGGCGTTGCCGGTCGCGAAGCCGCCCACTCCGGCCAGCATGAGCACGGCGAGCGCCGTGTCACCGACGAGCGCGACCGTGCGGGCCGGGTAGCGGGCACTTACTACCTGGGCGAACGCGGCGGAGAGAGTCACTGCCGCGATGACGACGCCGCCGAAGAACGGCCCGGCGACGTGCGCGGCGTGGGCGGCGATCGATGGCTCCAGCGAGAAGCAGACCCCGAGCACGGCCCAGGCGGCACCGGCACCGATCACGGCGAAGACGAAGCGCCCGCGGATCTCCCTGGGCACCTGCGGACGCGGGATCCCGAGGGGCGCGGCACCGGCCGAGGGGTGCGGTTCACGCATCACCACGAGGAGGACGAGCAGGACGAGGGCGATGAGCGCGTCGGCGAGATAGGGCAGGAGCAGGGGGTGGAAGTCGGTCTGGGCGAGGCCTGCGGCGCCGAGCGCGGCAACAGCGATGCCGACGTTGAACGCGATGGCGGTGAGTGTCCCGCTCCGCGCCGCCCGCTCCGGGCTCACGTCCAGCAGGGCGGCTCCGCCGACCACGACGACCGCGCCGATTCCCAGGCCGTTGAGCATCCGCGCCACGACGAGATAACCGGGCCCCGCAGCGAAGATGAAGACGACCAGCCCGGCAAGCAGCAGCAGGACGGCGACGATGAGTACGGGCCGACGGCCGTACCGGTCGGACAGGGCCCCGGAGACGAGGATCGCGACGACCGCCACGGCCCCGTACGCGGCGAAGATGACGGTAGTCAGAAAGGGCGGGTAGTCCCACTTCTCGGCGTACAGGGAGTAGAGCGGCGAGGGGATGGCGGAGGTCGCCTGCCCCAGCATGAGCAGGGCGAGGAGGGCCGCGTAGCTCCATGACTGCGGACGACGGCCCGGGGAGAGTGCCTTCACGAGGACTCCAGCAAGTATGATGTGGATCGTACTTCGAGGATGCTAGGGAGAAGTACGACGCACGTCAAACTTGTGGAGTTGTCTGATGCCGTCCTGGGAGACCCCGCCCGACCAGTTGCCGCCCGTCGCCCCCGTCCTGAAACTGCTGCGCGCACTCGCGGACCCCGCACGCCTGGAAATGGTCCGGCGCCTGGCGACACATCCCGCCGCCGAAGCCCCCTGCTCGGACCTCTACGAGGGCCTGAGCAAATCCACCGCGACCCACCACTTCAAGATTCTGGTCGAGGCAGGCGTCCTACACCCGGTCATGGTCGGCCCTTCCCGCGGACACCGCCTCCGCCGCACCACCCTCCAACAAGCGGCACCGGGCCTGCTGGACGCGTTGCTGGCGGCCATGGCGCGAGAGAGCTGACGGTCTCGGGACCCGGCGCGGCAGCCGGCGGGGTCGATGGTGACCGAGCCTGCGAGTGAGCGGGCAGCCGCAGCCTCACCAGCTACGCGGAGATCCGCCACCGACCGGTGCATCGGACGGGCTTTTCAACGCCCGTGCACGAAATGTGGCATCGACCCAGGGCAGTTCTTCCCCCAAGGGAGCTGGGTGCGGCTCTTCTCGGGGAGGACCGAGCTGGGAAGACGCTGATCCGTGGTGTCGGGGCGGCGGCTTGCTTTTACCGTGTCGAGGCGGAGGTGAGGCGCCGTGGCGTCTTCGCCGGAGGTGCTCGAGGCGCGAGAGTCTGCGGCCCGGCGTAGGAACCGCCGGCCGAAGCGGCGGAGTCGGCCCTCAGGCTGGAGGCTGCTCAAGAGGCCCTTCACGGTTGGAGATCACGCGGGAGACCGTCGCGAAGGTTCCGGCTTGGGCTGTCGGCTGCAGAGATGGACGCCGGGGTGGACGTGCCGGTGGGACCCGAGCGCGAGTTGCAGCCGCATGGGGCGGGGCGATGATGGTCCGCCTTGGCGGAAGGGCTTGGTGACATCGGTGCTGCCGGGGTGTGTACCGGGACATCACGGAGGTTCACTGCGCGCGATGGCTGTCCCGTTCACCCGCTTCGATCTCCCGGACGACACGCTCGAGCAGGCGCCGGCGCGTGGGCGGGTCGACCGCGCCCGAACCCAACGGCCACGTCCGCCGCGAGCAGATCGGGATCAGAACCCTCCCTCTACTACCACTTCCGGAACAAGAGCGAGTTGCTGGGTGCGATGGCCGAGGCCGCTATGGCACCGCATGCGGCGGCTCCGCTACCGCGGCCCGGTGACCACTGGCGGGACTGGTTCCTCGAGAACACGCGTGGCTTCCGTCGTACGCTGCTGATGCACCGCGACGGCGCACGACGCCATGCCGGAAGCGTGCCCGGCGGGGCGGACCTCGGCCGGATGCCCACAAGATGCAGTTTCTGCTTGCGTCCGGCCTTCCCGAAAAGGACGCCCGGATGGCAATGCCGGCCGCCGGCCGCTACACGGTCGGCAGCGTTCTGGAAGAGCAAGCGGACACCGCCCTCGTCGTCGAAGCGGACCACCCCGTCGTCCCGACGATCGACAACGAGTCCGCCTTCGAGGCCGGGCCGGCCCCCATGGTGGACGGTTTGGCGCAGCGCGTCGGGACGTGGCAACAGGACCCGCACCGAGCCCCACCACGCGCCCGACGCCGGTGTATCCAACCTTCCCGGTGCGACCCATACGCCGTCGCGACCGTGAACTCCGGGCAATGAAGACGGCCTTCGCGAACCCCGGCGAGGCACCGCGTCGCGGCCACGATGGTCGCGACACGGTGAGTTCCCAGGAACTGCCCTGCGTGGCCGCAGGGTCTCGGTACACCGTGTCGGGTGCGAACGCGGCTCGGGGCACGGTGAGCATGGCGTCGCGCACCCACGCTGTGGGGAAGGCGCCCTGGGCGTCAAGGGCGCCCACGATGTCGGCATCGTCGCGCACTACGGCTTGTCCTTCTTGCGCCGTCCCGGGCCCGGGTTCCCGATACCGGGCAGCGCGCCGTCCCGCTTCTGCTTGGGGTCGGGCTGCGGCGGATCGGGCCGGGGCGCCGGCGGCTTGCAGTGCTCACCCACGACAGGGCCTCCACGTCCTCGAAAGCGAGATGACGCTTCGAGCATGAAGCGCCACGGCGAGCAACGGCAAAACCGCGTTGCCGGAGGCCTCGTCCCGAGCGACCGGAGGCCCGAACTTCCCGGCGCATGGGTGGGGATGCGGTTGTGCGGGGTGTCGGCTACGGACTCGTTTCGTTCGCGGTGGGGAGGAGGTGCTCGGCGAGGTTCACGGAGGACGGCCGATCCGGTGCGGCCTGCTGCGGCTCTTCCATCGCGCCGTCCCCGGCACCGGTGTTCCGTCGGGCCGGTGGACCCTGCCCGAGAGTCGGTCCTGCGCATACTCGCGAAGCCGCTCATTCCGGGCCGTTTTGGCGGTCTTGGGGCGCCGCGCCACCAATTCCGCCTTCGACCGCGCAACCGGCGCCCGGTAGTCCGGCTTCCCAATGCGGGTGGCGGCGTTGCGGCGAAGCCCGCGAGACGGTAGACCGGTCGCGGCCCGGCCGGCGGGCAGTCTCCCCTACTCCTGACCGCAACCCGACGCTGCGAGCGCCCGCGACCGTGGCGCCCCTTACGCCCGTCGTGCGCCGTCCACCGACAGTGCGATCCCGGTGATGTACGAGGCGGCGTCCGAGCACAGCCAGACCGCGGCTGCGGCGGCCTCCTCCGGCGTGGCCATCCGGCCCAGCGGGGTGATCGCCTCCTGCATCGCGATCAGGTCGGGCGGCGGCACACCGTCCCCGCCCCTCGAAGCAGATGGCCGCAAAGCGTGGAGAAGGGGCGATCCCCGCGAACGTCCGCCGATCGCACGACAACGACCACGCGGCGCGCGCATACTGTTCCGCGCGGCCCCGCGTCGCGATCGCTCCCATCGGGAGCGCCGGCCGGCGGGGACCATCGCAGCCATCGAGATGATCGGGACCATCGGGACCTCCGAGACAGGGGACAACCGTGCAGACCTCCGCGCCGCGCGAACCCGACGCTCCTTCGTTGCTCACCGCGCCCACCCGGCGGTGGGGACCGGACCGCTGGTTCCCGGTCCGGGCCGTCGATTCGTACGCCGACCTGAGCGTTGCCCTGTACGACGTCGTGGCCGACTCGATGCCCGTGATCACCGTCGTGGGCGGCGCGGCCGGGGCCGGCGCGGCGACCGACGCCGACCGGGCCGTGTACGAGGAAATCCTGCTGAGCGCCGCGAGGTTCGGCGCCGCGGTGTTCTTCGGCGGCACCGACTCCGGCTGCCTCGCCGAGGTCGGCCGGGCCAAGCGCCGGTTGCTCGCCGAGGAGCGGCTCGGCCCGGCCGACGCCCCGCTCATCGGGGTCGTCGCCGAGGGCACGGTGGCCTACCCCGGAACCCGCTACGACCCGAACGAAAAGGCGCCGCTGCAGCCCGACCAGGACCTGATCCTCCTGGTCCCGGGCAAGAACTTCGGGGACGAGTCCTGGGCGCTCGCGCAGGCCGGGCGACTATTGTCGCGGGGACAGGGATCCGCCACCGTGCTCATCAACGGCGGCGGCATCACCGTCCAGGACGCGACGCATCGGGTCCGGGACATGACCGAGAACGGCCGGCCCGTGCAGGATGCGATCCTGCTGGCCTACCGGGGCTCCGGACGCGCGGCCGACGACATCATCGCGGCCAAGGAGAACGGCGGCGGACATCGCGATCCCCGGATCAACACCATCGCGGCCCACAGCGGGACGCGGGCCTTCGACTCGGCCGGCGACCTGCGTCGGCAGTTCCACGCGCACTTCACGGCCGTCGGACACACGGCCCGCGAACCCGGCGTGGCGAGAACGGCGCGCAGGGCGCCGGAGGTCACCGTCCCGCCCCTCTCCTTGCCGGCGCCGTCCATCGTCGCCGGCCTGACGCCGATGTGGGCCTACGACCTGGGTCGGATGACGGTCGGCGACACCGGACCGCGGCACCTGCGGCAAGCGCGTACCGATCCGGACCTGCACCGCGCGTGGCGCGAGGCCGGCAAGGCCTCTCGCGTGGCGGCGCTGAAGAAGCTGCGACAGGAGAACTCCGGCTATGCGCAGGACGATCGGACCGGCGACGTCTCCCGGAGCATCGCCGCCTTCCACGCGGGCGTGCGGGAAGCCTTCTGGCGCGCGCACGACGCGATCCGGGACGGCGATCTCGGCGCGCCGGGCCGCTTCTCCGGCATCACGGCCAAGGGCTTCGGTGCCTCCGCACATGCGTCGCCGCTGCGCCCCGGCGACGCGGAGCCGGTCAACGGCGGCAGCACCGACTGGTCCCGTGTGGTCATGCCGTCCCTCACCCCCGATCCGCCGGCCGGCGGTCGCGCGCAAGCCGCCCGCACGGGCCGAGACTCCGCCCTCGGCCGGGAGCCCACCTTCGGCCGGGAACCCTGACCCGCTCGCGCACTCGGGAAGTCCGCCGGGGCGGGTCAGCGCGGGTCTCGACCGATGATCTGCGTGACGTGGTCTCGCCGCCGGCGTCGACGAAGCGGTGCCCGAGGGAGGTCGGCTCGGTGTCGAGGCGCAGGACTCTCTCGGCACCCGCTTCCAGAGCGGGCGAAACCGCCGCCCTACGCGTTGATCCAACCCGCACGTATCCAACCGCACCCATCGCAAGCGCCGACCTGAGCGGCCGAGGACACGCGAAGCGCATCCACGGGCGTCCGCCGACCGTGGTGGACGCCACTTGCCTTTCCGCCATGGCGCAAGCCCACGCGACCGGCCGCACCATGATCGGTTCCCGGGCGTTCGCCCGCGCGGCCGAACGCGCCCCGGGGGCACACGCTGCGAAGCCGTCGGACACCGAGTCGGATCGACGCATCGCGGCGGCGGGCCCGCGGTGAGTGACGCACTGCACATCGTGCCGGACGAAAGCGCCATGGTGGCCGAGGGGTGCAGGAACGCCATGGCCTCCAGACCGAGGTCCGGCTTCGGCGAGTGCCGAACCGAGGAGTCGCGCCCCGCCCGCACGTTGCCGCTCCCCACCGCGTCCCGACCGTATGGGGTCGGCGTGGGTGGTCGCCCGGTTGAGCCCTGGATGAAGGACACGGAGATCCTCGGCGCCCCGGCCCGGCCCGGCCCCGCTTGGCTCGTGGAGTGGGCGGCCCCCGCTGTGAAGTTCACGGCGCAAAGCGCCACTCCCGGCGCGGCACCTCGTCCGCAGGTGTGTGCGTCGACGTCGAATCCCTGCCACGGATCCGACGAGCCGACGTCCTCGAAGCCACGCGCGGGTCCGGGGGTCAGGTCGTTTCGGCGGGTCGTTCGATTCCGTGTTCGATCATGTCGATGAGGTCGTCGGTGGAACTGCGGGTCTGGGCGGGGGTGAGGCCGCGCAGGGAGCCGTCGACGAGGAAGACGGCGGGTCTTCGGCGATTTCCGTGAAGGCGATCAATCCGCGAGGAGTATTCGGCGGCGTAGGAGGGCGAAGCTCGCGCGGCCGTAGGTCTGGCGTTTGAGGATTCTTCGTCCGGTTCACGTGCCCTTCGACCGGTCCCGAGTTCCGGTGGAGTGTCAGGCCGGCGGTGACCGCGTCGAGGTCTTTGCGCAGGCCCATGGCGAACGTGCGCAGTTCCTTGATGTCGGAGGCGTCCGCCCGGGTGAGCCATTCGGGGAGCCGGTGGTCGTGGCGCTGCCGGAGAGGGGTGGCGAAGCTGAGGGCGAGCGTGTTGATCTCGGCGAGGTGGTCGCAGCGCTCGCACAGTTCCTTGAGCTGCCGGCGGGCGGCCTCACTCTGTCGCTCCGCTCGGCCGACGATCCACCGGACGACGTCGCGGACGGGCGACGGCGGAGGCGGCTTCATGAGCGAAGTCTCTTTGACCGCGAGCTGGTTGAGGTATCGGCGAACGGTCTTGAGGCCGCCGGTGTGGCCGCGGGCGGCGATCTCGTCGCGGAGCGTCCGGGCGTTGTTGCAGCCTTCCGCCCATCGCGCGGCCGGGTAGGGCATGTGGGGTGCCCGGGCGCTGCCTCGGCGCGGTCGCACGGTGATCAGCTCGTCGACGGTGTCGGCGTGCGCGTGGCGCCGGACGGTCTTGCGGTCCGGCCCGGTCCGCTCGCTGATCGCGGTGATCGCCGTGCCTCGTTCGTAGAGGGTGTGGATCTCGGTCCAGCGGGTGCGTATCTGCTGGGCCGGGCCCTCCTCGTCTTCGGGGTCGAGCATGTCCTCGGGGAAGGTGCATTCGGGTTTCGGCGGGCTCAGGCAGGCGCGGTGTCTCCGGGCGGCCGTCTCCACCGCGGCGGCCAAGTTGTCGAGCAAGTGCGGGCGGTCCGCGACCTGCGGGACGCCGGGCAACGCACGTTCGGCGGCCTCGGCGAACGCGCCGCCGCGGTCACGGCAGACCATGCGGACCCCGGGGTGCTCGCGTAGCCGGGCGACGAAAGTGTCTGCGGTGTGGTCCGGCAGCACGTCGATGGGCCGGCGCGTCTCCATGTCGACCAGGATCGTCCCGAAGACCCGGCCGCGCCGCAGCGAGAACTCGTCCACGCCCGACATTTCCAAGAGGTGCGCGGTGGGTTCTCGGGTTTCTGTGTGGTCCTGGGTTGTGGTCGCGCAGGGTTTGGTCGGACGGATCCGTGTTGTCCTTTGTGTCGTTCGGCCCGCGGGGATCGCTGGACAACCGGTTTCGGTCGGGGGCCTGCGGCGTGGTGACGTGCGGTTCCGTGGTTCGGCTGGAATGCCGGGTGCATCGCGGAATCCACTGTCCGCCGATGAGGCGGCGGCGTTGAGTCGACGCGATACTGGGGCGGAGCGCGGCGTGCGGGGTGGCGTGTGCCGCTGGTCGTGGTGCACGGATCTGGAATCGGCAGCGGGGGCTGTCGTGGCGGCGGCCGAGGGGCTGGCGGAGCGGGTGCGGTCGCACGTGGGTGCCGGGTTGAGGGCCGCCGGTTTGGCGGACGTACCGGTGCCGGACGTGGTGATGGCGTACTACGCGCACCTGTTGTACGACGGCGCGCCCGAGGAACAGGCCGGGGGACGGGGCCGATCCGCAGGCGGGCTTTCCGAGCACGAGACGCAGTGCCTGTGGGCGTGGTTGCGGGCGGTGGGGGCCCGAGCCGACCGTCCAGTGCAAAGTGTCGTACCCGCCGTACATAATGCGGCGCATGACTCAGCCGTCTCCCCGACACCACGTCATCGACTACGTGGAGCTCACGGTGACCGACCTCGAGCAGGCCAAGCGTTTCTACACGGATGCGTTCGGTTGGCAATTCAACGACTACGGGCCGGGGTACGCCGGCATCCGGAGCCCGCAGGGTGAAGACTCGCCCGAAGTGGGCGGCCTGCGCCTGGGCCAGGGGGCGCAGGCGGGCGGCCCGCTGGTACTGCTCTACTCCACCGACCTGGACGGATCCGCAGAGGCTGTCAAGAGCGCGGGTGGCCACGTGACGGACGGGCCATACGAGTTCCCCGGCGGACGCCGGTTCCACTTCACTGATCCGAGCGGGAACGAACTGGGCGTCTGGGCCCAGACGTAAGCCGCAAGAGGGCGAACGTTGCCTGCCGCGGCCGACGGGCCCTTCAAGCCCCGCACAACCGCCGCGCGGACCGCGTCGGCGAGATCGAGCAGGGGATTAACCCCCCACTCGCGCCGACAGTGCGGTACGGCTTCGCGGCGAGGGCGAGGTTGATCATTGCCCAGGGCGAGCCGTTCTTGGTTACCCTGCGCTGGATGCCGGTGATCAACCCGGCGAGTTGCACGTTGCCCTCGACGCGGCCGGAGTTCTTCAACTGCGGTATACGCCTCGTCCTCCCGCCGCAGCCGATCTCGACGACGATCGGGACGGACACGGCCGGCCCCGGCTCGGCCCGGCCACCGGCGGACGGCGGACGGGCGAGTCGGGCGCCTTGCGTTCGGTTACCCGTGCTACAGGCGGCCGGTCAGGAGCATCGGCTTGGGGAATTGTGACTTGGGGTAGGTGAATGTGCCGCTGACGGACACTTCGCGACCGGTCGCGGACACCTTCCACGGCGCGTGCGATGTGCCGCCCGACGTCGGCGGAATTCCCAGAGACGTCACGCGTGTTCCGCTCACTCGCAGTCCGAAGCCGCTTTCCCGGTCGTGGGTCTGCCCGACGGCGACGATGCCGCCCGGGGTCTTGGCGACACCGGTCAGCGGGCCGCCCTCGGCGGGGGCGTCGAAGCGCTTCCAGGCCGCGCCGTCCCAGTGCATGACCAGCGCGTGGCCCCGGTCCTTGTCGTCGAGGAGCGTGCGCCCCACAGCCCACACGTCGCGCGGGCCGTTCGCCACGACATCGTTGAACTCGCCGTACAGGCCGCCGTACGGCGGAGTCGGCAGCGCCGTCCACGTGTGCCCGTCGAAGTGCACGACCACCGGCGCGTCGTCGTCCCCGTACCCGTTGCCGACGGCCCAGACGTCGTTCGGGCCGGTCGCCGAGATGGCGTTCAGCCCCCAACTCGCGTACGGCCGCGGCAGTGCGACGCGATTCCACGCCCGGCCGTCCCAGTGCTGCACGAGCCCTTCGTTGTGGTCGACGATCGTCGTCGGTCCGCCGTCGGGATCCGGGATGCGCTGATCGAGAACCTGTGTCCAGCCCGCGGCCCACACATCGTTCGGCGCGAGCGCGGAGATGCCCAGCAGGCCGCCGCTGATCGCGTTGTCCGGCATGGGGGCCGGCCGCAACTCCCAGGAACGGCCGTTCCAGTGCTGCGTGGTGACCGGACCGCCCTCGTGGTCGGCGTCGCCGACCAACCACGCGTCTCCCGGCGACGTCGCCGCCACGGCGTTGACCCGGCCCTCGATGCCGGGAAGAGTCGGCAGTTCCTTCCACGCCGGGCCGCGTCGGTCGTCATGTGTGTAGACGACGGGCACGAACCTCGTCACCGGGCCCTGCGGAACCAACCGGAATCCGGCCGCCCAGGTGGTGTGCGAGTCGACCCTGACCGACCCGCTGAGGACACCGTCGTCCCCGGGAATCTTGGCCGCGCTCCAATGCGGTGCGGCGGCCTCGGACCCCGTGCCCGCCACCGCGGTCACCGGCAGGACACCACCGAGGACGAGCGCGGTCGCGGCGCCGATCCACAGACTACGAGCGCGTAATACGACACCCATGTCGCGTTCTCCAGACTCGGGGCGCACACCCCGTCTCCTGAACGACGCTCTCCGCAGGGCTTCGCGTTGCGCCCCGGCACAATGTCGGCGGACGAAGGCGGTCGCACCTCGACGTCCGCACCCGGCAACTGCGCCGGGTGAACACGGCACCTCGATCAACGTCGGCGACGAGTGGGCCCGACGGCTCAGCCACATCGCCGCAGAACCGGTCGGCCGGGCAGTCCCGACTTCCGATCAACGCCGCGCGGCGGCCTTCCCAGAAGCCGCCGTGCTGGCAGAGCTCGTCCTCGATCCACCTGAACACAGCATCGAACCGAAGGACGTCTACCTGGCGACGACCGCAGAACTCAGCCGTCGACTCTCACGAAGCTCCACCACACTCGGAGCCCAGGACCCTCTCTTCCAGCACCTCTGCAACCCGCAGGCCGGTCTCCACACGAGCCAACGCACTGAGCGTGACACGACCTCATGAATCAGCACGGAGCGGGAACATGGCACTCAATCGCGGCAGCCGACGAGTTGCTTCTGAACCGCTCCGGGTTTGATCGAGACTCTCATTCTTGAGAGAATCGGACGAATCATGCCGAAGCACTATCCAAGGGACCTCAAAGAGCGGGCAGTGCGCCTGCTGCTGGAGTCCCGTGACCAGTACAAGTCCGAGCACGCGGCGATCCGCTCGATCGCCGCCAAGCTCGACGTGGGCCCCGAGTCGTTGCGCCATTGGGTGCGTCAGGCCGAGGTCGACGCGGGCAGCCGGCCCGGGACCACCACGGAGGAGTCCGCGCAACTGAAGGCATTGAAGAGGGAGAACGCCGAGCTCAAGCGCGCGAACGAGATCCTTAAGGCGGCGGCGTCCTTCTTCGCGGCCGAGCTCGACCGGCCACACACACGCTCGTAGCGTTCATCGACGAGCACCGGGACCGCTTCGGCGGAGTCGAGCCGATCTGCACCGTGCTCACCGCGCACGACTGCGGCATCCACCCGTCCACCCACTACGCCTTCAAGAAGCGCGTCCCCTCCGCGCGCTCCGTCCGCGACGCCGAACTGATCGCCCTGATCAGGGACGTCCACGAAACCAACTACGGCGTCCACGGCGTTCGCAAGGTCCGGGCCGAGTTGAAGCGCCGCGGGCACACCGACGTCGCCCGCCGCACCGTCGCCCGCCTGATGAAGGACGCCGGGCTCTCCGGCGCCGTCCGCGGCCGGACGGTCCGCACGACCCAGGCGGACCCGACCGCCACCCGGGCGCCGGACCTGTTGCGACGCGACTTCGTCGCGACGGCGCCGAACCGCGTGTGGGTGGCCGACTTCACCCACGTCGCCGCATGGGCCGGCACCGTCTACGTCGCGTTCGTCGTGGACACCTTCTCCCGCCGCGTCGTCGGCTGGTCGGCCGCCGGCAACAAACGCACCGACCTCGTACTCTCGGCGTTCGACATGGGCCTGTGGCAGCGCGACCGCACGCAACACCCCATCCGGCAAGGGGAGTTGATCCATCACAGCGACGCCGACTCGCAATACACCTCGTTCCGCCTCGCCGCCCACCTCGCGCGCGAAGGCACCGCCGGATCCATCGGCACCGTCGGCGACGCCCTCGACAACGCCCTGATGGAATCCACCATCGGCCTCTACAAGACCGAACTGATCAAACCCCGCGGCCCCTGGCGCACCCCGGCCACCGTCGAACTCGCCACCGCCGAGTGGATCGACTGGTACAACCACACCCGACTCCACGGTGAGATCGGCCACGTCCCACCCGCCGAACACGAAGCCAAGCACTACCAGAGACAACCAAAACCGCAGGTCATCGCCACAACCTCAAGTCTCTAACGAACCCGGAGCGGTTAAAGGTTCCGTTGGGAAAACCCGTGGGCGGTGGGCGAGGTCGCCTGTCGGTAGTTGCTCGGGTGCTCCGTCCCGGCTGTTTTGAAAGATCTTGTCGTTTGATCATGTGTTGACCGTTGGATTTGCAGGATCTGGGACTTTGGGTCTTGGCTGTGTGGCCTGGGTCTTGCTGTCTTGTTCGGCTTTGTCTGGCCTGTGGCCTGTGGTTTTGCAGGATCTGGGACGGATGGTCGGTTCCGTTGGGAAAACCCGTGGACGGGCGCGGGGTTCCCTCTCGTCGGCCGTTCGTGTCGTTCCTGATCGGTGTCCCTTCGAGGGCTGCCTCGGCGGGTGAGGTCTGGAACAGGGTCGGCAGTACATTGTGTACAGCCCGCCGTCGTGGGAGGCGAGGCCGATCTCGTCCATCGCGTCGGCTTGCGTGAAGAACCCCGACGACCAGCCGTCCGACTTCTTGACGGTGCCGAGGATGCTCTTGTTCGACAGGCGCAGGGCCATCCACAGGGTGCCGTCGTGGACGGCGAGCGCGACGGTGGGCCGCGCCGCTGCCCGGCCTCGACCCGTGGGCCGAGCAGCACCGCGACACTCTCCGGGACCTCGAAGCCCGCTGGCTCGCGGCGTTACGGCGCGGCGACCACATCGTCCACGGCGACCTGCGCGCCGACAACATCGTCATGGACCTTGCCCGCGGCCCCGTCCTGTCGACTGGCCCCGGGCCACCGCCGGAGCCGCCTACACCGACCTGGCCACCCTCGCCCCCAACTCGTCCTCGCCGGCCACGACCCCGCCGACGTTTCCCGGCTCCTCGACACCACACCCGTCACCGCCCACGTGTCCACGGGCGTCGCCGCGGTGCTCGCCGCGCTCTCCGGCTACTGGGAACGCAACAACCGCAACCCCGAACCCGCCAAAACGACAGGACTGCGCCGCTACCGGCAAGCCGCCGCAGCGGCAGGAAGAGAACCGCTGAAGATCCGCCTGCCGTAGGTGTATCGGATGGGCAGGAGTGCCGAGGCTGCTCGCTGAGGGCGTCCTGCGATGGGAGCGTCGCGTCCGGTGCGCGCGAGGTGATCGCGTACGAAGGCGACGACGCCCCACCCCGCTCCCGACCGACGATCACCACGCGCACTCCGGGTAGCCCGACCCATCCGGCACATATGTGTCGTAGAGCGCCATCAGCTCACACACAATGGCCACCACGTTGAGCCATCCGCTCACGGACGCGACCACCCCGAGCGGCATCCGGGTCAGCGCGAATCCGCAGTCGGCCCGGGCCCGACGAGCGGCCACGACCCATCCGAGCGCCGCCACCACACCGAACGTGATCCCACCCCATGCGGCGGCGTACTGGGTCCAGGGTGTCGGCAGCCACCCGCAGGCCCGCTCCTGCCGCGCGATTTGGTCGTGGTCGATCCGGACGTCGGCCCAGATGCAGAGCGCGCCCAAGACCGTGCACACGGGAACCAGGATCGCCACCGTGCGCCACCACGTCGGCAGCCTGCGCACGCAATCGGACGAGGGGGTAAGGGAGTTCATTCGTCGCCGTTCGGTTGGGTTGCACGGTCCGGTGCCTTTGTTCGTCCCTGTTGGCAGGGACTCGGAAGACGTTGCCACGGTTCCGGGGTTTCACTCGGGCCGCCATGATCGCGCCGGCCCGGATCGGGGCGGCACTGGGCGCGGCGTTGGCCGCCCAGGACGGGCTGGGTGTACGCGCGTTGGGGATGTTTCGGGACGCGCGGCGCTTCCTGACCGAGCCGCAGGGCCTGGAGTATCCGGCGGCCCACGCGGTGGCGAGTTGCCGGATGGCCATCGGTGATCCCGACCTCGACCCGCCCGCCGCCCCGTGGGTGGTGCGCGGTCGCGTGGCCGGGGCGTCAGATGGTGGCGAGGGCGGTCAGGAGGGTGTCGGTGCGCAGCCGGAGTTCGGGCGTGTCGGCCCCGGTGACCCGGACGGAGGTTTCCTCGCCGTCGACCGCGCGGGCGAGCGCGACGACGAGCGTGGCGTTCGTGCCGGTGAGGGGGTACGTGTACCACCCGTGTGGCGCCTCGTCGTCGGTGTCCTCGACGCCGACCTCGACGGTCTCCCAATCCGTGCCGTCGAACGCGTAGCCCGCGTAATGCGACAGCAGTTCCAGGAACGCGCGCAGATTGCGTCCCCAAATCCATCCACCGATCGGCTCGCCCACCCGCGTCCCCCCGTCCTGGAGAAAGCAGCATGACAGGCGGGCCTCGGGAAGGCGCCGGCGACGATCGGTGGTGCCCGAGCGTCGTGGGCGAACTCCTGTCGATCCGGTCGGCCGGCGGTACGTCCGGTGAACCGGGAACGTGGCGGCCGTGGCTACGTTGGCTGTCGGGCGGCGAGGCCCAGGGTACGGCCGTCGATGATCTCGATGTGGGTGACGGTCGTTGCCGTGGCGTCGAGCCACAGCCACATCACGACGTCCGCGTCACGTTCCAGCTCGGCGACGAAGGAGCAGGGCGAACTCCGCGGAGCGGTCAGCAGGCACGTCGGCGAGCACGTGCACCGTCCGAAGTACCGCAGGCCACCCACCACGCCGGCCAACGCGTCGTCGCCGCCGGCGCGCAACAACTCGACGATCTCGGCGACGAGTTCCGGAAATGCGTGCACCAACGTGGGGTACTCAGCCGCGGTCATGGCAGAACCGTACAGGCGGTGCATGGTCCCGCTTCGAGACCGAAGCCGATCGCGGGATCCACGGTGCGGCGCGGCCGCGGAAGGAGGCCGAAATCGCCGTTCGCCGAGCGCTGTTGCCGCCGGCCCCTGTCGGGACTCCTCTGCCCGGCCGGGATGGATGTGCGACGATCAGGACGTGGCCACACCTGTCCCTCCACTGTCCGACGCACCGTGCTCGCCCATGCGTCCCGGATCCGCGATGTCCGTCCTGGCGGCGCTGCTGGATCGTTCACTGGACCGGATGGCGGACGCCGCGGCGGATGTCCGCCGGTTCGACCGGGAAGCCATTCGCGAGGCGGCGGATGTGTGGGACAACAACCTGTTTCCACTGTTCTGGGCCGCGAGCACGTCCAACGCCGGTCGACGCGAGCGGCGGGCGTGGACCGTACTGGAGTGGATGGCCGGCTTCGGCGAGCGGCGGCGCGCATGGATGACCGAGCAGGCCGCGATCGCCGGGTACGACATCGAACCGCTCCTACCACCGGCCAGGACGCACACGCCGGGCCGCGACTATCGCGGACACGTGATGGCACCGCAACACCGGCTCACGCGCCCAAACGTGGACGAACTTTCCCCCGACTACGATCTGGCGGCGGCGTCGGTCCGCCACCTGCGGGTGGAGCGTGCCGGTACCCGCCTGACCGCCCATGTCCGACTCGTCGCCGACCGCAGGTTCGCCGTCGACGAGGCCGCGCCGCCCGCCCTGCTGGACGTGTGGCTGGACGACGTCACCGACATTGCCTTCGGCCTCGCCGACACGCGGGGAGTGATCCTGGACATCGGAGTGCGAGAGGTCGGGATCTCCCTGGGCCCCGGCGGTCGGCTCCGCGCCGCCGGCGGCGAGTATCGCCTGGACGACCACTCCTGGCACCTGTCGACCAGCGGCCGACGCGCCGACGCCACCACCCCTGCCCGAACCAGCCGATCGGGTCCACCGCTTCGGCCGCCGGGGGCAGACCTGGACCCCGACGCGCACGCCGCCGCCGCGCTGTTGCACCACGCCATGCTGGAACTGCGTTCCGTACGCTACGCCGCCCACGCGGACGACGTCCCCGTGACGAAGTTGTGCGAAGCCTTCTCGGGAGCGGGCGCAGCGATCCTGGCCGCCGGGTCGCAACGCGGCGCCCGCCGCCGCGAGGCGGCCTTCCGGGACGTGATCCGAGCCTGGGCCGACCGAGGCGACCCGGACATCACCCGTTGGATCGCCACCGTCCTCGGGGCACGCGCGGGCCGCACGGACATCATCGACACTCCCCATCCCGCACAACGAACAACTCCCGACCTCCACGACGGCTCGCCCGTGTCGCATACGCCGTCGCAGGCGGTTCTCGTCATGGCAGCCTGGACGGCGACACACACCGACTACGGGACAGAGCGTCCGGCCGCTGCGCAGCTCCACCTCGCCCTGCCGCCCCGCGGCGACGACACCTCTTCGGCCCCCTGGCGACTGCGCACCGTCGACTGCGCCGATCCGGACACCTTCCGCCTTTGCACCGATGCGTTCCAGGGACCCTGCAGGCTCGTCCGCGTGGGCAAGCCCAGCGCCGCCCGCGGTCTCGACCTGCACCAGGGTGCCCTGCACGTCACGACCGGAGCCGGCCGGAGCGTGCCGGTGAGCTGACCCTCTCCCGGCGTCGTCACCGCGCGTTCCCCATTTTTGACAGCGGGAGACGATGTCCACCTCAAGGGAAAGACGAACGGGGTCTGAGCCACGCACAGTTCCTCGCCGCTTGCCGCGTCGGCGGTTTCGACCGGTGGACGACGCAGTTCGCACCTCGACGTCGTTGCCCGCGACCGCGAGCAGACTGCGCCGGAGTGCCCCTTCGACGCCCACGGAACGCCCGACGATGGCGTTCATGACCTTGCCGCTGACGCTGTGGACACGCCGAACGGTGCCCGATGTGGGAGGCGGACGGGACGTGGGCCGCGCTGCTCGAACACGTGCGGGTGCGGGACGACGCGGTCGGCCGGGTCGACTGGTCGGTGTCGGTGGACTCCACGGTCGTCCGCGCCCACCAACACGCGGCCGGAGCACGCAAAAAGGGGCTGCGGACGGGGACGAACCGGGCGTCGTGGGGCGTGCGGCGCCGGGCCCGACGCCTGCGGGCCGCGAGGGTCTCGGCCGTTCGCGGGGCGGGTTGACGACGAAGTTGCATCTTGCGGTGGACGGGCGGGGGTTGCCGTTGTCGATCGTGGTCACCCCGGGGCAGGCGGGGGACGCGCCGGCGTTGGACGCGGTGCTCGCCGGGATTCGCGTGCCGCGGCTCGGTCCGGGTCGGCCGCGGGTGCGGCCGACCCGGTTGATCGCGGATCGGGCGTACTCCTCGCGGGCCATTCGTGCCCGGTTGCGGGCGGCGGGGGTGCGGGTGGTGATACCCGAACGGGCCGATCAGCGGGCGAATCGTCGCCCCCGGCGTTCGACCGGCAGGCGTACCGCGAACGCAACGTCGTGGAACGGTGTTTCGCCCGCCTGAGGCAGTTCCGGGCGATCGCCACGCGCTTCGACAAACTCGCCGCTCGCTACACGGCGGGCGTCGTCCTGGCCTCGCTGATCCTGTGGCTCCGCGAACCACAACCATGATCGTTTTGTCAGACAGACTCTAGTAGTACTTCGTTAGGTCGGGGTGGGTATTGGATTGTCGTGGGTGGATTCCGGCGTGGGGAGGGGGCGTTCGCAGGTGTGGCAGATGCCGGTCCAGCAGCTCAGGAGGTCCTGGAGTGCGTCGAGGACCTGGTAGAGCGTCAGGCCGGCGTGGAGGCTTTTGGGTCGAGCCGGTGGAGGGTCAGGAAGGCGTGCGCGGCGGTGACCAGGGCGAGGTGGTGGTGGAAGCCGCGCCAGGTTCGGCCCTCGAAGTGGTCCAGCCCGAGGCCGTGTTTCATCTCGCGGTAGTCGTGCTCGATTCGCCACCGCATCTTCGCGAGACGAACCAGCAGTCGCAGGGTGGTGTCGACGGGCAGGTTCGTCATCCAGTACTCGGTGGGTGCCTTCTCGCCGGTGGGCCATTCGGTGAGCAGGGTGAACGAGGGCAGGACCCCGTCCCAGGCGGCGGATCCGCCCGCGCCGGCGATGCTGTGGGCGCGGGCCTGTTTCCCGGCCGGCCGCACGGTCGTGGTCCGAAACCTGGACCGCATCGAGCCCTTGGAACCCCGGCGCCAGGTCGACCGCCGGTAGCCCCGGCGCCCGGGTTCGATCGCAACGGCCCTCAGGGAGGAGGCGCTCGTGCGGTAACGGGCGGCCGGTCGGCGACCGCGGCCGTTCCATGCGGGCGCGGTGGGGACCGCGTCGTGCGGATGGGCGCTCTCGTCGGCGCGGACCGCGACGACGAAGTCCAGGCCCCGCTCGACCAGACCCTGACGGAAAAGGTTGTTCTGTCCGTATCCGGCATCGGCCACGATCGTCCTCGGGGCCAGGCCCCGGGCGATCGCCTCGTCGATCAGGTCCAGGGCCAGACGCCACTTCTCGCGATGGCCGATCCCGTCCGGGACCCCCACTCTCGCCCGGCGGTCGGTGTCCCCGTCCCACTCCTCGGGGACGAACAGCCGCCAGGAGATCGGCACCGAGGCGTGATCCGAGGCGGCGTGCGGACTCACCGCGACCCGGCAGTTCGACTGTTTGCCCAGCGCCCCGCACCACTGCCGGGCCACCCCGACCGACATGCGCCCGTCCTTGGGGAAGGACACGTCGTCGATCACCCACACCTCGGGATCCACGATCGGAACCGTCCTGAGCGCGACCGCCCGCAACACCGCCGCGTGATCCCACGGCGACTGGTTCACGAACTGCTGCAACGACTGCATGTCCCCGTCCGGCAACCGATCCGCCATCGGCTGGATCGACTTCCGCCGCCCGTCCAACATCAACCCACGCAGATAGCAGTCGCCCCAACCCCGCGTGTCCTTCCGCGCAACCGAGGCGAACACCTCCGCCACGAACACGCCCAACTCGGACCGCAGTTCCTCGATCTCCCCCAAGTTCACACCGGCCAGCATGCCCGAACCACGACACCAAGACCAACTTGAGTTAACGAAGTACTACTAGGTCGTGTATCGGGTCGTGATCAATCTGTGGGATCCGTCGTCAAGGCGGTCCCGGTCTGGTAGATCGGCTTGGTGTGACGCGAGAGCAACTGACGGACGTGGAGTGGGAGTTCATCGGGCCGTACCTGCCGATCGGTGCGTACGGTCCGTATCCCGAGCGGCTGCGGCAGCAGTTCGAGGGTGTGATCTGGAAGTTTCGGACGGGCGCGCAGTGGCGTGAGGTGCCGGAGCGGTTCGGTGCGTGGCCGACCGTGCACAACCGTTTCCGGCAGTGGCGCGACGCCGGTGTCTTCGAGGCCCTGTTGGAGGGCCTGATCGCGGAGGCCGCGAGACGGGGCGGGGTGGACCTGTCGCTGGTGAGCGTGGATTCGACCACCGTCCGGGCGCACCACGACGCCGCCGGGATGCGTCTCGACCCCGACACGCTCACCGCTCTGGAGAAGGCCGCCGCGGAGGAGGAGAAGGCCCGGCAAAAGGGGGCGACCCGGGGGAACAGGACGGGAACGGGGCCGGAATCGACCCGGAGCGGGAGGAACGACGACGTGTCCGGCGCCGGCACCGGATCCGACTGAGGACCGCCCTGCTCGGGCGCTCGCGAGGCGGACAGACCTCGAAGATCCACCTCGCCGCGGACCGGAACTGCCGGCCGTTGGCGTTCGTCCTGACCGCGGGACAGGCCGCCGACAGCCCGCAGTTCGTCCCCGTCCTCGAGAAAATACGGGTCCGAGGGCCTGTCGGGCGTCCCCGCACCCGGCCCGACGCGGTCGCCGGGGACAAGGCCTACTCGTCCCGCGGCAACCGAGCCCACCTGCGCAGACGCCGCATCAGGGCGGTCATCCCGGAGAAGAGCGACCAGGCCGCCAACCGCAAGAGGAAAGGCAGCGGGGGCGGCCGACCCGTCCGCCACGACGCCGACCTCTACAAGGAACGGAACACCGTCGAGCGCCTGATCAACAGGCTCAAGGCCTGGCGCGGCATCGCCACCAGATACGACAAGACCCCTGAGAGCTACCTCGCCGGCCTCCACCTCCGCGCCGCGATGATCTGGGTCAAAGCCCTCAGCCGGAACACCCATTGATCACGACTGGATACGCGCCCTAGTGCAGGGAACCCGCATTGACGGTCCGTCTTTGGTGGAAACCCTGCGCGGGGTTCCGTTCAGATCCTACCGTGACAACGCAATACCAATACGACCCGTCGTCCCGGGCTCGATTCTCCGGATGCGCGGGCTCTGCCGAGGGCGGGTACGGCACTTTGGGGGTGGGGCGATGGAGTTTCGTATCAGGGTGGATTGCGCGGATGCCGAGCAGGCGAGGACGGCCGAGTTGACCGGGGAATTTGCCGACTGGTTGATCGAGGATCGCGCCGTCTCCACGTACGCCGAAATCCACAGGATCCGCCCGGCAACGGACCAGGGGGCGATGTCCGCGGACCTGGTGTCGTGGATCGCGCTTGCCACGTCGTCCGGATTCTCGCTGGGCTCGCTCGTCTACGCCCACCTGAGCTATCGCGCGTCGCTGCCGCATCGTCTCCGGGAGAGCACGCGGCTGATCGTGGAACGCGACGGTACCCGGGTGACCATCGAGGGCGATTCACCGGACGCCCTCGCCCGACTTGCCCAAGCCTTGGGGGCGACCGACGACACTCCGCTGGCGTAGGTGCCCGCGATGACCGTCCCCGACCCGGCGGCCAGCCGCGCGGTGTTGGTCGGCGTGCACGCGTACACCCGGCTGGATCCCCTGCCGCCGGTCGTCGCCGGCGTGACCCGACTGGCTGGACTGCTGTGCGACCCCACTGTGTGGGGACTGCCCGCCGACCACGTCACCGTGCTGGGATCCGACGCCTCCCGCGATACCATCCTGAGCAGTGTCCGGGACGCGGCGCGCGAATGCACCGACACCCTGCTGGTGTACTTCGCCGGACACGGCCTGCGCGACCGCAACGGCGAACAGCTCCGCCTCGCGCTGGCCGACGCCGATGACGAGCACCCGGAGATCGGCACTCTCGACTACACGTCGCTTCGCCGTGTCGTGAACCGGGTCGGGGGCCGGGCCCGACGCCGCATCACCGTACTCGACTGCTGCTACAGCGGCCTGGCCGGCGGTATGGGCGCACCACCGGCACTCACCCGCCCCCACCTGGCCCGCCTCCTCGAGCGGGACGACCTCGACGACGCAGAGGATCACGGCAGTTGCGTGCTGACCTCCGCGCCCGGGACGGGCCGGTCGTTCGCACCGCCCGGAGGCGAATATCCCGAGTTCACCGGTGCGCTGATCGATATCCTCGACAACGGCGTTGAGGGGGCAGGCCCGGCCCTGACCCCGTACCTGGTGTGGCGTCTGGTGCGTCATCGACTGCGCGCCCAAGGCAGCCCCGAGCCGCAGCAGTTCGGACACAATGCCGTCGTCCGACACGACTGGGTCCGCAACCGAGCCCACCATCGGACGACCGGCCGGCCCGAGACGCCCGACGCGCCCGTGAAAGGCGCATCACGCAAGACCCGGTCCGACCGCTCGGCGTTCCTCACACCGCCACCTTCCCGCCCACCCCGATCGAGTGGGCTTCCGTTTTCGGTCGCGGTGCCGCCGCCGTCGACACGCAAGGCGGGCGAACTCGCGACACTCGGCCGAAGATCCGTCGCGCTCCTGACCGATGTGGTGATGCTGGTCGTCATGTTCTTCGCCGTGGCCGAATTCTTTCGGTCGGTGGGCTTCTTGGACGACCTTGGCATCAGGGAGGGGCTCGTCGTCGGGCTCGCGTCCTGGTTGCTCGTCGCCACGGGCCCCGAGCTCTTCACCGGCGCCTCGTACGGGAAACTACTGTGCCGCCTACGGACCGTCGACTACCAAGGCACCCGGCTCACACTGCCGCGCAAGTTTGCCCGAGCCGCGCTTCGTCTGCTCGTCGGAGCCCCTGCGACGCTGACCGTACTCGGCGTGATCCTCATCGTGCGCCTCGCCATCGACGACACCCACAACCGCTGCCCCTGGGACCGGGCAACCGAGTCCATGGTGATCTTTCTGCCCCGCTGAGGGGAGGTGCGGTTGACCTGCGGTGCGGCAGGTTTTGAGAAGGCCGCGCAGCGTGATCGAGAATTCCCTGTGGTGGGTGGTGTGTTCGTCGGTCGGGACCGGTTTGGGCCGCTGTCCGCATCATCGCCTCGCGCCTCTTGTGGTGGCGGTGTGTGGGTGGGCATGCTCGTGGCGTTATCACCATGCGGGGAGGGGACGGCTGTGGCCGATACGGGTGCACGCGATCGACCAACGGTCGGATGGGGCTTGGACGCGCCGGAGTTGCGTCTGCCGGTGAACCCGTCGGGGGCGGAGCCGCTACCGGACCTGTCGGATCGACAAGGTCCCGTGCCGTTCGCGTTCCGGTTCCTGGTCCCGGTCACCGGCACCGGCGGCATCCTGCCTGCGGATCTGTCGTACGACGAGGACACGCAGACCGGGATCTATGAGGACCTACCGCCCGGCGTCTACATGACGAAGAACCCGCCCAAGACGTACGGCCCCACCCTACCGTCGGGCCAGATGGACGCCCCGGACGACCCCGGCCCCAGTGACGACTGAACCAAGCTCCCCACCACCAGCCCCAGCCCCACGCGCACCGCTGCGCCGTGAGGGCCGTGTTCTGGTCCTGTCGGGTCGTTTCGATCCGACGGCGGACCTGGTGGTGGAGGAGTTGAACAGGCGCGCCGTGCCGGTTTTTCGCGCCGATCCGGCCGAGTTCCCGTTGGAGTTGTCCTTGGCCGCGTCGTTCGACGGCGCGGCCTGGACGGGGTCGTTGCGCAATGACCGACGCAGCCTCGACCTGGCTGCCGTGCGTTCGGTCTACTACCGTCGTCCGACTCGGCCGCGTTTCCCGGCCGGCATGTCGGTGCCGGCGCGGCGGGTCGCGGAGCGCGAGGCCCGCCTGGGTTTCGGCGGGCTCCTGGCCGCGTTGCCGTGCCGGTGGTTGCCGCCTCCGGGTCGGGCGGCGGATGCCGAGTACAAGCCGTTGCAGTTGCGAGTGGCTGCCGAGTGCGGTCTGACGGTCCCGCGCACGCTGATCACCAATGACCCGGCGGCCGCGCGAGCGTTCGCGGTCGGGGTCGCGGGCCCGGTGGTGTACAAGCCCTTCGGCCCGGTCCGCGGCGTGGTCGACGGTGCCTCCGTCGCCGTGTACGCGAGCGTCGTCGACCCCACCGCGCTGGACGACCCCGCGATCGCCACCACCGCGCACCTGTTCCAGGAAGCGGTCCCCAAGGCGTACGAGTGTCGGCTCACGGTGGTGGCGGGTCGGGTGTTCGCGGCCGAGATCCACGCCGGCTCCGCCGCCGCCCGGGTCGACTGGCGGCGCGACTACGACAACCTCGCCTACAAGATCTGCGCCCCGCCCCCGACCGTGACCCGGAGTGTCCTGGCCATGCTCGACACGCTCGGTCTGCCGTACGGCGCGTTCGACTTCGTGATCACCCCGACCGGCGAGTGGGTGATGCTGGAGCTGAACCCGTCCGGCCAGTACGGATTCGTGGAACAGGCCACCGGACTGCGCATCACGGCGGCGATCGCCGACTACCTCGAAGGAGTTACGTGAGCGTCCTCGACGACGACCAAGCCCTGATTGCTGCCCGGGTGCGCCTGGTGGAGCGGATCGCTGCCGGCGACGTCGTGCTCTCGTCCCGAATCGCCGAGGCGTTCCTCAACGTCCCGCGACACGTCTTCACCCCGGTGTTCTACCGCCGCGAGAGCGGCGACCGCTTCGTTCCGTGGCGTGCCGACGACACGGACGAGAGCGGCGCCTACGGTGCCTGGTGGGACGCGGTGTACTCGGGGGAGTCGCTGATCACCGAGGTCGATGGCGTCCACGCCGAACACGCCCCGCTCAAGGGTGTGTCCGGGTTGCCGACATCTTCGTCGACCGCGCCGGACTTGATGGCCGACATGCTCGACGCCCTCGACCCCACTCCGGGCGCTCGCGTGCTGGAGATCGGCACCGGCAGCGGCTACAACGCCGCCCTGCTCTCCCGGCTCGTCGGGGTCGACAACGTCACCACGGTCGACCACACCCCGCACCTGGTCGACACCGCCCGCGAACGTCTCAATACCGTGGGATTCACCCCCGACGTCGTCCTGGCCGACGGCACCGGCGGCTGGGCCCCGAACGCCCCATACGACCGCCTGATCGCGACCGCCTCGGTCCCGCGCGTCCCGAAGACGTGGATCGAACAGTGCGCGCCGGGCGCGGTGTTGGTGGTTCCGCTCAAGGGCACCCTCGCCGGCGGATCGATCGCCTGGCTGAAGAAACTCCCCGACGACACCGCGTCGGGCCGCCTCATGCACACCCCCGCCGCCTTCATGCCCCTGCTGCCCGACACCGACCACGCCGACGGCCACCCTCCGCCCGCCCACCCGGAGGCCGGCCACGCCGCGGACCGGACCCGCACCTCGACGTTGACCCCCAGGATCCTGGACGACTGGACCTTCTCCTTCTTCGCCCAGCTCCACCTCGAACCCCACATCACCCGCACCTTCGCCCACGCCGAAGGCCTCCATGTCACCACCCTGCGTGCCCTCGACGGCTGCGCCGCCACCATTACCGAGACCGACGACGGTGCCAAGGTCACCCGGACCGGCCCGCGCGACCTATGGGCCCCGATCGAACACGCGCACCAACTGTGGCAGGACCTGAACCGGCCCCGCCGAGAATGGTTCACCCTCGACGCGGGCCCCGCCGGCCAACACGTCCGCCTCGCAGCCCCGGACGGGCGCATGTACACATGGGCGCTGTGAGACAGCCCCCGGAAAGGGCTGCAAAGCAGCGTGCGAGACCGGGTGGTCACCGAACCCGCACGTTCTCCGGAATGGATGAACGTCAGATGTCCGGGTTGATTTCGGTGACGATGCCGGGCGACCGTGCTCGACCAGGCCGCGTGACGCTCTCCCTCCACCGCTCCCGGCCTTCACCGAGATACGACGGGGAGAAGCTCGTGGCGGCGCTGAGGCCGGGGTCAGACTTCGGGCAGGGACCGGAGAGCGTGAACGATAGTCACGGCATGCCTACCGGCGGCGAGTACTTCCTCTGAGGTGGGGATTTTCCCTCCGTGCGCGGCGTTGTTCCTGATGTTCGCCAGTTGTGACGTGAGCTTGTTCTTGGTGACTCCCGGCTCGCCGCCCAGGCGTGTGCACAGCCCGTGCAGGTTCACCACACCGTTGACGTCCTTGATCATCTCGTCGATGAACTCGGACGCCAGACCCATCGTTCTGAGGTGGTCGGCGACGTAGGACGCGAGGGCGACCTCGGCTGCCGTCGCTGCATCGATGACTGCCTTACGAAAATCGCCGCCGATCTGCGCGTCCCTGGCAGACAGCAGCAGTTGATGTTCAACAGGAAGGTGTTCACCTCGGGAAGCACGGCGAAGTGCTCCGCTCACCTGGGCTCGACTCAACGGCTTCGAGACGAAGAGGGTTCGCATCCGTGTGGGGCTTCCGGTGATGTACCTGTCACCGTCGGGGATGTGGAGAGCCGATTCACGCGCATCGTCGAAGTTCCCGAGAGGCATTCCGGTCCAGACCGAAGCCCACTCCTGGACCGCTTTGACCAAGGGAAGAACGCCCTGCTCAAATTGGTGAACTCTTCCGATTCGTACATCTTTTCCTGGGGTCACAGCAGGACGGAGGCTGCCGCCGCCGTTACGCAGTAGATCCGGTCGGAACTGCGATATCCCCACTGGCGTTCGAACGCCTTGACCATGCGCGGGGGAAGCGGCCTGCCCGGGTAGCCCGATGGTGCCTCCAACGAGCCCATGGTGTCTCCGAGGAGCGGAAGCGTCATGGTTAGCGTGTGCTCGCCGATGCACACCTGTTCGACCATGCCCAAGGCATCTGCGACCACTGGCAGACTCCGAGGGAAGGACGCGATTCCCAAATACCTGCGACGCCGTTGCATATACGGATTGTTTCCCGCTGGCCCCTTTGATGTATGCACATCGTGGTGCGGAGGTGGTGCGTTCGGGTACTGGGAGGGACCTCAGCGCGCGGGCTTCAGGACGGGGTTGAGGGCGAGGCGGTTGTCGGTGGGGTGGTGGCCTTCGGGGCTGAAGGGCGGCACGGCGGCGGGGAGGCAGTCGGCGATGAGCAGGGTGTCGTGCTGGCGGTCTTCGGCGGTGGCGACGACCAGGGGTTCGCCGTCGGGGGCCCAGATGCCGGCGTTGCCCTGGTATTGCCAGGCGCCGGCGGGGTTGTTCCCAGCTGCGGCGGTTGGCGTAGGCGATGAACAGGCGCTAGATGCCGGCCACGGCGGGGATGATGTGGCGGGTGGCGTCGTGGTAGCGGACCTGGCCGGAGGATGCTCCTGTCGTGCCCTCTCAGCCTAACCCGGATCAAACGGGCGTCTCACCACACGCTGACAGAGAGGGGCCGGAGCCGCTCAGTTCCCAGCTGAAGTGCAAGCTAGTAGGACTGGTAGATGGTGTCGCGGCCGGATGTCCGCGCGGCCACGCCTTAGCCCTGGTCAACCTGGCCCGACGGCTCGGCAACGGCTTGCGGGGCGAGGATGGCGGCCACTGCGGTGGTGACGGTGCGCCTGCGCTCGGCAAGGGATGCACGGTCTTTCGTGTCGATGCCGGGGGGCGCCACGTCGGTGGCGAGGTGGGTGAGGCTGAGGATCATGCTCAAGAGGTCGGCGGCCGGGTAGGCGCTGGTGAGGCTGCCGGCGGCCTGGGCCTCCTCGATCCGGGCGATCTTGTCCTGCTGCGAGTTGCGGATTACTTGGGGCAGGGGGCGTTCGCCGTGCTCGAGCTGGTACCAGGCGGCGAGCCGGACCACCGCGGGGCGTTCGGCGTAGTAGTCGACGAGCTTCCCCGCGTAGGCGGGCAGGTCGTCCGCGGCAAAGGGGATCGCCTCGACGAGTTCGGTGGCCAGGGCGCCGAAGACGGTGTCGAACAGTTCGCTCTTGTTGCCGAAGTAGCGGTAGATCAGGGCGTTGTTCACTCCGGCGGTGGCGGTGATCCTTTCCACGCGCGCGCCGGCGATGCCGTAGGTCGCGAACTCGTCGACGGAGGCGTCGAAGATCTTGCGCCGGGTCTCTTCTGCGTTGCGTGCCATACCGAGAGTCTATGTAAGTAACTTCCTACTTGACAACTCGGGCTCCGCCTTCCATTCTCGTAAGTAAGAAGTTACCTACCTAGACCTGGAGCGCATCATGTCCTCGACCATCGTCATCACCGGCACCTCCAGCGGATTCGGCAAGCTCACCGTCGAGCGGTTCGCCTCCGAGGGCTGGAACGTCGTCGCGACCGTCCGCAAGGAGAGTGACCTCGACGTCCACGGCGACCTGCCGAACGTCCGCACCCTCCTGCTGGACGTCGACGACGAGGACGCCGACCTGGCCTTCGCCCACCTGGCCGTCAAGCAGTTCGGCCGCGTCGACGCCCTGGTCAACAACGCCGGCTACTACCAGGCCGGCCCGTTGGAGGCCACGACCATGGACCAGGTCCACCGCCAGTTCCAGACCAACGTCTTCGGTCTCATCGCCCTGAACAAGGCGTTCATCCCGCACTTCCGCGAGCAGGGCTCCGGCGTCATCGTCAACATCGGCTCCATCAGCGCCGACCAGGGCTACCCCTACACCTCCGTCTACGAGGCCTCCAAGGCGGCCGTCGTCTCGCTGAGCGAGGGCCTCAACCTCGAACTCGCCGAGTTCGGCGTCGCCGTCAAGGCCGTCCTGCCCGGCAACATGGACACCCGCATCTTCCACAAGATCGACCGGGCGACCGACGTCCCGGAGGCCTACCACGCCTCCGTCGAGTCCTTCTTCTCCGCCAACGTCGTCCGCTCCCACCCCCGTGTGACCGCCGACGTCATCCACGAGGCCGTCACCGACGGCAAGCTCGCCCAGGTCCGCTACTACTCCGGCCCCGACGGCACCGCCATCCCCCGTGCCAAGCAACTGCTCGGCCAGGACTGGTACTGGCAGGAATTCCGCGCCGCCAACACCGGCAGCCCCAGCCCCTTGTGGACGGCCCTCATGCCGGCCCCCGAAGCCGCCCGGTGACCCCCGAACAACAACACCCGCACACCGCAACACGCACCAACGGGTGACACCACGGAGCCCCGGCCGCGCAGGCCGGGGCTCACGCCTCGCACGAACTCGCCGCCCTGGCCCGCACCCGACTCGAACGCATGCAGTACCGACGCGACCCCACCTCCTCGACGGGTTCGTCACCGAAACCGGACTCACCCTCGCGGCTGTGCCGCCTTCTGTGGAAGTCGTTTCGCGGTGAGGCCGGGAGCCGCTTGGGGCATCGCCATATGAGCATTGTCGACGTGAATTGATGTCACTGTCGGCCGTCGGTTGGAGAACCCGCCGGGCCTGACGCCCGGCGGGTTCGGTGACGGTCAGGTGTCGCTGTACACAGGCCGGCCACGCGCAGGTGAGGCCGAGCGGACTACAGGGGCACGACGCTTCGTGGCGATGGCGACGGAGGAACTCCAGCGCCGCAGCCCGGACGTCCTTCGCCGGGTCGGTCGCTCGGTACCCCTGCGACCTGATGTGTTCGTGGAATTGCGGATCCGGCCCGTATCCGTATTCCTCCAAGTAGTAGGCGTGTGCCCGCGTCCACACCCAGGAACCGTCGGTGACCGTCGCGATCGGCACGACGTCGCCCTTCGACGCGTCGAGCCGATCCGGGGCCAATCCTGCGGCCCGCTCGATCGTCGCGCCACCGTGTGCCAGGAACTGGAGCAGGCGTTCGCGTTCGGCCTGATCGGTGATGCGGCGCCGGGATTCGTCGAAGTACGGTCCGGACTCCGGATCGGCGCCGTCGAACAACCGCGCACGTGTGAACTCCACTCGCCCCTTTGGCCGGTCCGTGTCGTCCGGCTGGACAGGTGCCTGCCGAAGACGCTTTCTCGGTGCCATGGTCGCACCGCAGGTTGCGCCGCCTGACTGGAACGACGGTGGTAGGACCACCTCGTGCGGCTTGTGGATGATTACCGGCGCGCGATCCCACCGGGACGGGCGGCAACGGCATCCGGAACCCGGGCCGGCGTCCGAACTCCTGGGCAAGACCTCCGGCCGTGCCGGACACGGCCCTTCGACCCTCGACGACTTCCCCATCCGGCCTCCCGGTGCGACGGTGGATTGCGCTCCAGCCGAGTTCTGCGCAGGCCGTGGGCGAGGACGCCTTCGGAGATGGTGCCCTCGACTCCGGCGTGGATCCTGTAGTGGGCCCTCCAGTCGTCGGTCTGCTGGAGAGCCCGGGCCCGATGGATGGTGTCGTACTCGTCGCGGGGCCGCAGGGGTGCCAGGTCCCGGACGACGGCGCGTTCGGTCCCCGCCGCCGTGTCGCTGCGGACGTCGGCGAAGCGGCGTTCGGCTGCGGTGCCGCGGGCCGGCATGAACGTGGCGAGCCCCTGGACCCACCCGGAGGTGGACGACCCGTCGTCGGCGACGGTCAACGCCACATGCCCCAGCCGCCCCCGCGGCGTGACCACCCGACCACCCGGTCGGGTCTGCGCGATCCAGGCTCAGGGCACCCGCTCGACCGCGTACTGAGGGGCCTCGCGTTTCTCGGACAGGGTCATGACTGTCGATTCACGCGGCGAGTCGCAACTCTTCGAACTCGGCATGCACCTCGCTAGGAGGGCGATATCCCACCGCCGAGTGGAGTCGTTTGCGATTGTACCAGAATTCTATATACCGAGTGATATCTCGTCGAGCTTCCTCGCGAGTCGAGTACTTCGTGCGGGAGACGCACTCGTTCTTCAAGGATGCGAAGAAAGACTCGGCCATTGCGTTATCGAAGCAGATCCCCGTACGACCGACGGAGCGACGCAGGCCGAGTCCGCCGAGCACCTGCGCGTACTCTGCCGACATGTAGTTGCTTCCGCGATCGGAGTGAAATATGGCATCCTCGGCAAGGGGGCGATTGCGTGCCGCGTTGCGAATCGCCCGTGATATCAGCGGCGTCTGGTAATGGTCGTCCATCGCGTAGCCGACGACCTCTTTCGTGCAGCAGTCGATCGCAGTCGCGAGATAAAGCCAACCCTCGGCCGTCGCAATGTACGTAATATCCCCGACGAGCTTTTCCCCGGGAGCGGCGGCGGTGAAGTCGCGGCCGACCAGGTCCGGCACAGGCGCGGACGTGGCGCGGGTGAGGGACAAGCGCTTCGGGCGGGGCTGGCAGGGCACCAGGCCCAGGTCGCGCATGATCCGCCGCACCAACTCCGGGCCGGCCGCCACGCCCCAGCGCAACATCTGCGCGCGGATGCGACGATATCCGTACGTGCCGTCGGACATCTCGAATGCCTTCGTGAGCAGCCGTTTCAATTCCTCGCGCCGCCCGGCGGTCGCGGATTCCGGGCGGCGCCGCCAGTCGTAGTAGCCGGATTTGGACACACCGAGGCGGTCGCACATGAATGCGACGGGATATGCGTACTCCACGGTATCGAGTCGCATCGTCTCGATGAACTCGTACTTGCTGCCTACCGGGGATCCTTCGCGAAGTACGCTGGTCGGGTGGCCCGGGGGAATCGCACCCCCGGGCTCCCACAGATCCCGGCGTGACAGTCTCCCGTCACCGGGCTCTTCTCGGTCTCACCAGAAAGCGTGGACCCATCGCCACTGCGCGAAGAAACGCGGGTATTGACGGGTGGTCCGTCTCCATGCCGCGTGCGCCTTGGCGAAGGTCCTCAGCCGTTTGTGTTTCTTTCTCAGCCAGCGCACCAGGTAGGCGTTGATGCGTCTGAGCAGGGGATACAACTCCGAACGGTGGTACCGCCCGTAGTAGTTCATCCATCCCGACACGACGGGGTTGATCCATCGTGCGATGTCCTGCGCCGAGAAGGTGGTGTAGTGGTGCAGTCGCCAGGACCTCACGCACCGACTCATCCTCTTCAGGGCGGTCTTGGCGACCGCCGGGCCGAAACCGGTGAACACCGTTCCGTGCCTGCTGCGTACGCCCCGGGCCCGGAACGTGAACCCGAGGAAGTCGAACGACGTGTGCTCGTACGAGCCTTGCCGTTTTCCGTCCTTGCAGTAAACGATTCGGGTCTTGTCCGGGTGCAGTCGCAGTCCGACCTGTTCCATTCGCTCACCGATCGCCCCGGCCACCATTCGGGCCTGGCTCTCGCTGTGGCAGTGCACCACCGCGTCGTCGACATACCGCTCGAACGGCAGGGTCGGGAACTTCCGTGCCATCCAGGCGTCGAACGCGTAGTGCAGAAACAGGTTGGCGAGCACGGGTGAAACGGCGGATCCCTGTGGAGTTCCGCAATTTCGTTCGGCATGCGAACCGTCGGGCATCCGTACGGGAGCGGCCAGCCACCGCTTCACGTAGAGGACGACCCAGGGCTGATCGGTGTTCGTCTCCACCGCCTTGACGACAAGATCCCAGGGCACGCTGTCGAAGAACTTCCGGATGTCGAGATCGATCACCCAGTCGAATTTCCAGCAACGTTCCCGGCACCTTCCCACCGCGTCCAGTGCCGACCGGTTCGGCCGATACCCGTAGGAGTCGTCGTGGAATCTCGGCTCCACGACCTCCTCCAGTCGGGCTGCCACAACGGTCTGCGCGATTCTGTCCGCGACGGTGGGCACTCCGAGAATCCGAGTACCCTCGCCGTGCGATTTCGGAATCTCCACCGCCAGTACCGGGGGCGGGAAGTAGCTGCCCGACGACATCCGATTCCAGATCCGATAAAGATTGTTCTTCAGATCCGCTTCGAACATCTCGATCGAGCAGCCGTCCACTCCCGGTGCGCCCTTGTTGGCTCGCACCTTCAGATAAGCCTCCCACACCTCCTGTTTCGAAATATCGAACGGCTTGCTCCGCGGTCTCTGCTCGTCCACGAGACTCCTCCCAGGATTCTTTTCCTGGTTGATCGAATGCACGAACCACGGCCGAGCCGGCCCCTTCGCTTCCCTCCCACCGCATCAAGCAGGAGAATCTTCGCTACTACGGGCCGGTCCGCCCGCGTGTCCCGCGACGGTACTCACCCCCTCGCGTTTCAAACGCTTGGGGAACTCCCTGTCGCCCCGCCCGTTTTCCGAGTCGGGATCGTGTCGGGACACGCGTTCCCACGTTCCGCACAGGAGCCGCAGATCAAGCTCGCGCCACCTCCACGCCGGGCACCGCCTGGCCAATACATCGGGCACCCGCCAGACTCTTCCCGGGCCAAGCCATAACACCCGGTTTCGATGCCACTTTTCTAAATAACGACGCTTCGACAGTGAATCCCGAACGGGATTTTCAATGCAACGCCTTCTTGATCCCCACCTGACACCTCGTGGATGCCTTTTCCCTCGTCGCTCACCACGACGGTCTTCAGCCAACGCAGCAGAGGGCGGTTTGGAGCCTCCCCCCGAAGGGCGGCTCCGAAGGGCCTACAATCCTTCATCTCCTGTGCAGCACCGCGTTCGGTCGCTCCTACTTCAGACGACCTCCAGCGTTCGTGGCACACCGGCTTTTTTCAGGAACGAGTTTTCCATCTCAAGCTCGCGATTGCGGCGTTCGAGTTCCTTCAACCTGGCGCGTTCGTCAACGGCAAGCGGCCCTTCGGCTTTTTCGTGCTTGCGCTGATGTTCTCGAACCCAGGCGCGGAGCGTTTCCGGGTGGACATCGAGCTCCCGCGCGGTCTGTGCGATCGCCCGGGGCGCGGACTTCAATGCCAGTTGAACCGCTTCCTCGCGGAACTCGGGCGTGTACGGGTTGGGGCGTGCCATCTTGCTGCTTTCCTCGGTTCCTTACAGGTCAACCTTATTGGATCTCTGTCCGAAACCTTCGAGGCACCCCAGGTGAAGCCGCCCTCGAACGCACGGTTCACCACGATCTCGGTGCCCTCTTCGGAAACCACGTGGAGTGCGTGTGCGGTGAAGGAGGTCACCCACTTCTTCTCCTTGGTGGTGAACCGATGGATACCGAGGCAGCGATGGGAACAGGTACTCATGCCACCCGGGACCTCGACCGGTCCCCGATGCGGAGTCGGCACGCACCCGAGGCGGTCGAGGCGTTCGCCGATGTTCGCCGGATCGTGCCGGCGACGGTCGTGGGGGGCGGTCCGACGTCGCGTCCGGTCCCCGGGGAACCGGGTTCAGGTGTGCCGGGCCGAGGCCACCGCTTCGTCGAGGCGCCGCCAGGTCCACACCCTTTCCGTGGGCAGGCGTTCGATGACGCGGGCAAGCCAGTCCGGATCGCCGAGCCGCTGTGTCTCGTGCGCCTCGGCGGTTTGCCCGAGCAGGTACCTCAGGAACAGGTACTCCTGCGCGCCGTATCGGCGGGCGTGCAGGTCGTAGCGCGCGTGGAAGGGCTCGTACGGGTGGCGCAGAGTCAGGTGTACCGAACCCAGGAAAGGAGGGCGCAACACCCCGAACTCCATGATCCTGCCCCAGGGAACCACCCGTCCCTCGCCACCCGATACATGCTCGTGCAACGCGTCCTCGCGAAATTCCAGCCAGTTCCAGTCGCCATGGGGACCCCGATCCCCGATCCCCCAGCGCCCGTCGACCCGCTCCAACGGACCCAACCGCGGTTCGTGGACACTCGTCCGCTTGATCGCCGACCACATGCCGGTTCGCCCCCTCAACGCCGATGCGGCCATCGTCGCCCGCCGCGCCGGTACACGCATTGTCCGTTCCCGGCAATGTCGAACGGGCTTCGCTGCCCGAAATCGCATACGGCCGGCTCATTCCGTTTCGCGCAGTGTCTGGGTGTAGTCGATCTCCCGCCGGTGACCGGGCACGGGCTGCGACATCGGCCAGGTCGGCCGCGTCACCGTGCTCGAACGAAACCCCGCCAACACGCCGCCGCGGGGATCCAGTCCTCGACGTGGGGAACGAGCATCGAGAACGCCTCGTCGGCGCGAGCGTGTCGGGCGAGCAGACGGGCACAGAACGCCAGTTCCGGCGACCCCCACGCCCGCGACGCCGTCACGCGGTGCATGGAGGAGGCCACCGTCGGCCGGTGGGGAGTCGTGCGCTCGCCGGGCGCCGTGGACGACTTCCTCGAGGACCTGGACATCGAACCGCCCGGCCTGACGGACGTCATCGACCGGCACTCCGACGCCGAACCCCGCATTCTGCAGCGCACCGACGTCATCGAATACGGCGGCCTCGCCCGCGTCCCCTGAATCCCGAGCACCCCCGCCGTCCGTCACCACCGATACGGCGGCAAGATTCCCGTCCAGGTGGTCGGCGGGCAACAACCCGGCCGTCGATTCCCCTCGTCCCGTGGCATCGAACGGTACGGACGGCCAGGCCAGGACGCTCCGCGAAAGTGTTACCGAAATCGAATGCGTGATGTCGGCTGCGCGGCATGGGCCATCGCGATCCGGCGACTCGGAGGTACGAATCGCCTCCGCGGACGAGATCGTCGTCCGGCCCACGCTCGCGTACGGCATCCGGGCTACCACGGTGTCCGGCACAGCATGTCCACAGGCGACAAGGTAGACAAAGATATACGTTTCGCATCGTACGACTTCATTGCGTCGAAGGGCGCCGCGGTACGCACCGGTGGGGACACGCACAACGACCCTGGTGCGCACGCGTTCACGAGCAGGAAAGGCGCGATCCATGCATGCCGACGCCATCGCCTTCGCCGAATACGGTTCCCCCGACGTCCTGAAGCCCGTCGCCACCGACGTGCCGGACCCCGGCCCCGGTCAAATTCGTGTTGCCGTACGCGCGGTCGGTGTCAACCCGCTCGACGCCAAACTCCGCAGCGGGGCGATGTCCGACTTCATGCCCTTGGACCTGCCGCACATCCCCGGCCTGGAACTCGCCGGCACCGTCGAAGCCGTCGGCCCCGACGTTCACCACCTCGCCACCGGAACAGCCGTCTTCGGCACCGCCGCCCGCACCTACGCCACCCACGCTCTGGCCGACGCCGCGAACCTCTCCACGATCCCGGAAGGCATGGACGACTCGAAGGCCGCAGCCCTGCCCGTCCCTGCCGAGGCCGCTTGGCGCGCGCTGGAAGAACTCGACGTCACCGCCGGCCAAACCCTGCTGGTCCACGGAGCGGCCGGCAGCGTCGGCAGCCTCGCCGTCCAGTTCGCCATCGCCCGCGGTGCCCGCGTCATCGGCACCGCCTCCGTCGCCGACCAGTCCTATGTCACCGCGCTGGGAGCCTCGGCCGTCGTCTACGGCGCGGGCGCCACCGACCGCATCCGGGCCCTGGCGACCGACGGCGTCGACAAGGCCCTGGACACCTCGGGTGCCGATGTCCTGGGCGACTCCGTCGAGCTGACCGGGGACCCCGCGCACGTGCTGACCCTCGTGGACCCGGTGGCCGCACAAACCCACGGTGCCCGCTTCTCCGCCGGAGGCGCAGCCGACAACCGCACCGCCGCCGCGCTGGAGGCCGTCCTCAACCTCCACGCCCAGGCAACCCTCGCCCAGCGCGTCCACGCCGTCATGCCCCTGGCCGAAGCGGCTCGAGCCCACTGCACCCTGGAAGCCGGCGGCCTGAACGGGAAGATCATCCTGTCCTCCTGACGTGTACTCGCCTGCGATGCCCGGGCTCGCCACCCCGGGAAGGTCCGGTACCGCCCGCGCCTGATCGACGGATGCCTCGTCCGGGCGGAGCCGCTGCCGGGTGCGGCCCGTGGTCGACCGTTGTGCCATCCGGCTCCGCAGGTCGCGCGGAACGGTTTCGCCCGGAACCGCGGACTACCTCGCTCCCGGCGAGGCGGCGCCGAGCAGAAGCCGGGTGTACGGCTCGCGCGGCGCCCCGAACACATCGGCCGCGGCGCCGACTTCGACGAGGCGACCGTGTCGCATTATCGCCACGTGGTCGCTGACGTGGCGGACGACCGCGAGGTCGTGGGAGATGAACAGCATGGTCAGCCCGAGATCGCGGCGCAGCGCCGTGAGGATGTCGAGCACCTCGGCCTGGACCGAGCAGTCGAGTGCCGAGGTGACCTCGTCGGCGATGATTAGCTCGGGTTCGACGGCGAGGGCACGGGCGATGGCGATGCGCTGCCGTTGGCCGCCGGAGAACTCGTGCGGATATCGGGTGGCGGCGTCCGCGCCCAGGGCTACCTGGGTGAGCCGCTGTTCGACCGCGTTGCGGTGCCGGGTCGCGCCGCCCCGGCGCGGGTCGATGGCCTCGGCGATCGTTTCGCCGACGGTCATGCGGGGGTTGAGCGAGGTGTACGGGTCCTGCGCGATCAGCTGTACCCGCCGCCGGCGCGCGAACAGTTGGGCACGGCCGCGCAAGCGCGTGACGTCGGTGCCGTCGAGCAGGAGGCGCCCACCGACGGGCCGGACGAGTCCGACCACCACCTTGGCGAGTGTGGATTTGCCGGAGCCCGATTCGCCCACCAGGCCGAGTGTCCGCCCGCGCGACACGGTCAGGTCGACGGCGTGCAGCACCGTCTTGCGCTGCGGCCCATGCCCGAAGGCGACGCTGACGCCGTCGAGGGTCAGAACCGGGGTGCCGGAGCCGGCCGAGCCGTCCCGCGTGGCGGTGGGCCCGTCGGGTGTGGTGGCGCTCATCGGGTGGTCTCCGGCGGCTTTTCCTCGGTCGCGGATCCGCGACCCGGCAGGTGGCACACGACGCCGAGCCCGGAAGCCGGAGCGTGCACGGGGGGCGGCGTGGTGTGGCAGATCGGCGACACGGCGGGGCAGCGCGGGGCGAACGCGCATCCCGGGGGCCGCTCGTCGGGTCGCGGCGGACGGCCCGAGATGGCGGCGAGCCCCCGAGCCCCGTCGGTGTCCCCCGGCGACGGGGTGTCGTCGAGGCGCGGCGTCGCCGCCAGCAGCGCCCGGGTGTACGGGTGTTCGGCGCGTCCGGCGCGCAGATTCGCGGCGGGCAGCTCCTCGACGAGCCGCCCCGGCGTACATCACCAGGACACGGTCGCACAGGTCGCCGACCACCCCGATGTCGTGCGAGACGAACAACATCGCCGTGCCGTCGCGTTCTTTCGCGGCGCGCAACAGGCCCAGCACCTCGGCCCGCACCACCACGTCCAGGGCGGTGGTCGGCTCGTCGGCGATGACGAGGCGAGGCCGGGTCAGCAGCGCCGAGGCGATCATCGCGCGCTGACGCATCCCGCCGGACAACTCGTGGGGATACTGTCGCAGCCGTGCCGGGGGATCGGTGATCCGCACGAACTCCAGTTGCTCGACGGCGCGTCGGGCGGCCTCGCGGCGTGAGACCCCCATGTGCACGCGCAGGGTCTCGGTCAACTGTCCGCCGAGCTTGAGCGCCGGGTTGAACGACGCCGACGGGTCCTGGTGGACGATGCCGATCTCGGTGGCGAGGCGGCGCCGGGTCGTCGCGGACTCGGATCCACTTGCCATCAGGTCCAGTTCGTCGGCTCCCGGAACGCGCAGTGCGGCGCGTCGCGCGGTGGCGTGCAGCCCGCCGGGCAGCAGTCGTGCGACGGCCATCGCCGTCAGGCTTTTGCCGGAGCCGGACTCGCCGAGCACACCCACGATCTCGCCGGCATCGATGTGGAACGTCACGCCGTCGACCAGTGCCGTGCCGTCGGCGCGCAGGACTCGCAGTCCATCGATCACCAGGACGGCATCGTCCGGGACTTCGACGGTACGCACCGGCGTGGCGGGGTTCGCTCGATGCGGAAGGGCCGGGACCGGATCCGAACCCGTTGCCACCTCCGGCTCCGCCCCCGACGCCGCTCCCGACACCTTCGCCTTCATCGCCGGCGCCGAGGAGCGTCCCGCCGCCGCGGCCAGTCCGTCGCCGACGAAACTCGCGCTCAGCCCGGCCAGCACGACGGCGACGGCGGGGCCGACCGCCTCGACCGGATTGGTGTACAGGTTCTGGAGTCCGACGGCCAGCATCCCGCCCCAGTCGTAGTCGGGAAGTTGCACGCCCAGGCCGAGGAAGGACAGGGCGGAGAGCGCCATCAGGGTATGTGCGTACGACACCGACAGCAGGACCAGCAGCGGTTCGGCGATGTTGGGCAGGATGTGTCGCCGCATCAGGCGCAGCGGTCCGACGCCGAGCAGGCGTGCCGAGCCGACGAAGTCCCGCCCCGCCACCGACGCCGTGAGATTCGCGGTCAGCCGGGCGAAGGCGGGGCCGGCCGCCGCGCCGATGGCGATGACGCATGCCTTCGGCCCGGGGTCCAGGATCGCGGCGATCACGAGGGCGAGGATGACGGCCGGGTAGGAGATCATCACGTCGATGACCCACAGGCCGACGGCCCGTACGCCCGGTCCACAGACCCAGACGAGGCTGCCCAGCGTGATGCCGACCGTCGCGGCGATGAGCGTTGCCAGGGCCGACAGTTCGAGGGTCGGCCGCGTGGCGACGAGGGTGCGCGCGAAGATGTCGCGGCCCAGCGCGTCGGTGCCGAGCCAGTGTTCGCCCGACGAGCCGAGGTGTCCGTCGGGACCCAGCCTGTCGGCGTCGTCGCCCCAGATCCACGGGGCGACGACGGCGAGCAGTACCAGCAGGCCCAACCCGATGAGGCCGATCACGAGCATCGCACCGAGGCGCTTGCGTGGCGGTCGGGTGGCCGCGCGGTCGCGGCGCGGGGACGGAACGGCGGTCACGACGCGGCTCTCCCCGTCAGGGTGCGCGGGTCGAGGAGACCGAGCACGACGTCGACGAGCAGGTTGAGCAGGCACGCCAGGATGCCGAGGACGAGTACGACGCCCTGGATGACCGGCAGGTCCCGCAAGGTGACGGCCTCCACGACCCGGGTGCCGACGCCCGGCCAGGCGAACACGCTCTCGACGACGACCGTGCCGCCGAGCAGTCCGGTGAGCAGGAGGCCCGCGACGGTGAGTGTGCCGGTCAGCAGGTTGGGCAGGGCGTGCCGCAGATAGAGGCGGCGGGCCGGGAGGCGGCGCCCGCGGGCCGTGCGCATGTAGTCCTGGGCGAGGACGACGGCGGTTTCGCGGCGTACGATCCGGGCGATGGTGCACACCGGCCCGAGTGCCACGGCGATCACCGGGAGGACGAGTGCGTCCGCCGTGGCGGCTCCGGCGACCGGCAGCCAACCGAGTTCGATGCCGACCACGAGCACGAGGAGCGTGCCGAGGATGTATTCGGGTGTGGAACCGATGATGCCGGTCGCCAGGGTGAAGCCGCCGTCCAGATGTCGCCGTCGGCCGTCGTGGCACGCGACCGCGACGACCATGCCCAGCGGTACGCCGACCAGCAACACCACCAGGACGCCCAGCAGCGCGAGTTCGGAGGTGTAGGGCAGGCGATCCGCGATGATGTCGGAGACCTTCTCCTCGGTGGTGTAGCTGGTGCCGAGGTCGCCTCGGAGGAGGCCGCCGACATAGTCGCCGAACTGCGCGGCCACCGACTGGTCGAGGCCGAGGTCGTGTCGCATCCGGGTGATCTGCTCCGGCGTCGCGTTGTTGCCGGCTGCCACACGGGCCGGGTCGCCGGGCATCGACTGCACCATGCAGAGAGTCAGTCCGACCAGGACGGCGAGGACGAGCGCAATGCAGAAGAGACGGCGCAGCGCGAAGCCGAGCCATGGCGACGCGAGGACACGCCGCGGCCCCGTCGCCGGGCCGGGCTCCTCGGACCCGACCGGCCCGACGTCCGCGGCGGCTTCCTCGCGCAACGCCGCGGGCACCCTGTCGGTTCCTTGCGTCACGGCTCGGTCAGCCCTTGATCCACAGGAGGGTCGGGTCGGAGTAGCCACCGGGGGTGACTGCGGAGATGCGCTTGCCGTAGATGCTCCTCTCCGGCACGGTCGACAGCGGGACCGTGTCGAAACGGGTGATCAGCGCGTTCTGCGCCGCCTCCCACTTGGCGCAGTGTTCGGCCATGTCGGTGGTGCCGAGCGCGTCGAGGAAGTTCCGCGAGTACTCGGGATTTTGGGTACCGCCGATGTTGCGGCCCTTCGGCGGGTCCTCACCGTGCATGAAGCTGCCGGGTGTGGTCAGCGTCGCCGACAGGTTGATGTTGACCATCACGCCGAGGTCCCACTGGCCGGTGTTGCCGATGAACTCGGTCGACCAGGTGGCGAAGCCGACATTGCGCAGTTCGACGTCCGCGCCCGCCTCCTTCAGGACCGCCTGGAGGTACTCGGTGCCCGCGCCGCCGGACAGGACGTTGACGCCGAGGACGCGGATCTTCTTGCCGGCCAGGATCTGCCTGGCGGTGGCCTTGTCCATGCCGGCCCCGGCGTACTCCTGGCGCAGGACGCACAGGCTGCTCTTGTCGGTGATGCTGGTGAGCAGCTCGCCCTTGCCGCGGGTGGAGGCGTTGTTGTACGCGGTGCGGTCGATCATCGCGGCGATGGCCTGCCGGATCCGCTGGTCGGCGCCGGGGTGCCCGGGGCGCTCGTTGAAGACCACGAACTGGTTCGGGCCGGGGAGAGTGCTGCTCGTCCAGTCGCTGCCGAAGCGGTCCATGTCGGGGCCGGTGAGCGCGACGTGGTCGAGCGCGCCGGTCTGCAGCTGGTTGGCCTGCGTGCTCTCGTTCGTGACGACGGATGCGGTCAGCGTGCTGGGAGGCCTGCCCTCCGGCATCTTCGCGAAGACCGGGCCCCAGGTGTAGTCGGTGCGGCGGGAGAAGGTGTAGCCGGCGCCGCGCCGGCTGCTCTGGAGGGTGAACGGTCCGGTGCCGGGAGTCTTGCCGGCGGCCAGCGCCGCCGGGTCCTTGATTCCCGCGGCGCACACGATGCCGGTCTGCGGCATCGCCAGGCCGAACATCATGTCGGCCCAGGAGTGGTCGAGCTCGATGCGCACGGTGCTTGCGGCGTTGTCGCCGGTCGCGGTCATCGTGCCGGTGCCGAACACCTGCTTGGCGGCGGGGGCCTTGGTCTCCGGGGCGGCGAAGTAGGTGAGCGACGCCGCGACGTCGGTCGCGGTGAGCGGGCTGCCGTCCGAGCAGGTGACGCCCGACCTGATCTTGAGATCGACCGTGGTGGCCGTGGCCTTCCACGACTCGGCGATGCCCGGGATCAGCTTGCCGCCGTCGTCACGGCGCACGAGCGTGTCGTACAGGACGCGCGCGGACATGTAGTCGTTGTTGTTGTCGCCCTTGGCGGGTCGAAGCTTTTCGGGTCGGAGGTGAACGTCGTGCGTACGACGCTCTCGCCGCCCTCCGACGCGTTGCCGCTCCCGCCTCCGCCGCCCGACGAGCCGGAGTTCCCGGTCGTACACGCGGGAACCAGCATGATCAGAGCGGCGGCCGAAACGCCCGCCGACCAAAGCCGGTTGACTCGTCTCATGGGTTTTCTTCCACGCGGAACACGCCGCCCGCGCCGCGGGAGCCGGATGATGTGAAGAGCTGTCGTACTGGCGAGAACAAGGCGGGTGGGCCGGGGAGCGTCCTGCGTGCTGCGACGTGCGCGATGCTAGCAAGCGTGTTCGGAAGGGTGGTTTCCAGACCATCGGGGTGGTCGGTTCCGTCTCCGTGAGCACGAGCGGTGACTACCGAGCAAGAGGCGGGACAGGCCGCCGGGGCCGGGCCGAGAGCGGTAGCCGACGCGTGTGGATACGGGGTCCGGCCGGGTTGCCGAGGCGCTGAACGGTACGACCGCCGACGCGGTCGCCGCGTCATCGGCCGCCCCGAGCACACGACGAGATGCCGCCGAGCCCGCGGCGGAGCGATGCCGGGCAGGGCGAACGGCGTGTCGTGGTCCCCGTGCGGTCGGCGCGCCGGGGCGGGCCCGGGCACGGCGGGGCGACCGGGGCGCCGGCAGGGCCGGGGCCGGGGGTACCGGGGGGTCCACCCGGGTTTCCACGGGCGCGCCCGGGGCCCGCCGAGGACGACGGTGGCTGGAGATCAAGCCGGGACCCATTCGGGTGACGAGTCGTTCCCGGCGGTCCGAATCATCGGGAGCGAGGGGATCGTCATGCGCTTGTCCGGCATCGACGTCGTAGCGGAGTCGCGCCTGTCGCGCGGAGACACACCGGCGGACACAGCAGATCCGTCCGGACTAACGAAATATGTCCCACCAGGGACTGGCCGGGCCCGCAGGATGATCAAAGATGAGACGATCTCGCTGTGCCTGGTGTGATCACGGCTTCGGAGCCGTCCTGGATAGCCCGTTCACCGGGCTGAGCTCGCGGCAGTTCGGGAAGCTGGTGACGATTCTGCGGCGCAAGGGTGCGGATGCGATCCGCAGGGGCCGACCGTGGGGTCTGCCGCTGGAGGACCGGGCCCTACTGGCCGCGGCCTACTGGCGCATGAACCTGGGTCCACTGTTCGGGGTTTCCAAGTCGACGGCGGACCGGATCATCGATCGCCTCGGGCCGATGCTCGCTCTCCGGCTCCGCAAGCGGTTCGCGAACGCCACCGTGCTGATCGTTGACGGTACCCCCTGGTGCCCACCGTCACTGCTGGTCGACGCTGTCGGCCGTTGTGCTGAGAGGGTTGCGCGAAGATTCGGGAACGCCGGTAGTAAAACGGTGTCTTTCACCGGTGTCGCGAAACTCGACGGCGGCCAGGGGACCCGTTCGGTGGTCTGTGGGGGTAGTTGCCGACCGGCGGGGGTGAAGGAGAAGGACTCTCGAAAGGGGGCGTCGTCACAGCGCACCGCGAGAAGGAGGGGTTCCGTGTGCTCGGGCGGCCACGACGACGCGGCCCCTGCGGCGCTGCCGTTCCACAGATGGAAGACCACCGGTGGTGCCCCGGAGTCTGCGCTCACGTAGCCGAGTGCCTTGCCGTACAGCGGGTTGGTCCCGCCGAACAGTACGGACGGGATGCCGAACTCGGCGACGACGTCTGCCCACACACGATCCCGGGACGCCCAACGGCGCACCGTGCCGCGCAGCACGCCCTACTCGTCCGCGGTGAGGACACGGTCGGGATTGAGCCAGCCACGACGGTGCGCGAACTCGGCGTAGACCGAGGCCACGGAGTACGAACGGCAGTCCCTCGGCAGGAGGTCGCCGAAAGCTCCGGCGATTCCCTGCGAGGTCCAGGCCCCGCGCTCCTCCCACTGGCGCTGCTGTGTGGTCCAGGCATCGGGCCGGCCCTCCGTGAACAACAGGTGGTCCACCAAAAGCCGCAGCGCCACCTCGTCCCCGTACATACCAGGACGGCGAAGGGCCAGGTTCACCTGGCCCCTCAGGTAGGCGCGTATCTCGTCGCCGCTCGCGAGCGCGCTGGTGGCCTGCATCCCACGATTCTCACCTACACCGTCAGCGTCCGCGCCCCTCAAGAGCGCCCGGTTAAAACTCAAACTCAGCTTGTGCTTTACCCTCCTTCGTTGTCATGCGGCGACAGGGGGATGCTGTAGGCGGCGTCAAGCCTGTTGATGATCTTCCGGAGTTCGCGGGCGCCCCGAGGTGACATCGCGTTCATCACCGTGTCGAGGAGGGCGCGCGCCTCGAAGGGGTTGCCGCAGCAGTACCAGTGCACGTTGCCCCGCTCGTAGTCGTGCCACTGCTGCCGCTTGGAGCGGCGAACGTGGTCCCGCCACAGGCGCATAGCTACGGTGACATCCCCTGGTTGCAGGTAGTTCCGGGAGCGTTCGAGGCGGGCTGCCTCGGAGAGTGCACGCGAGGAGACACCGTCGATCGCGGGTCTCGAAGTCTGTGTCCGGTGTGGGGGAGAAGCTGGTCCGGACGTCCGTCGGCCGTCTACGCGGCATGGACCTTTCGGTTCGTCGTCACGCGGCCCATGGTGTCACGATCACGCGCGCTTCTCGAACGAGTTCACTCATCCGGGAGTTCGCCGGACATGGGCAAGGCCTTCGTCTGACCATGTGCTCCGACCAACGACCCACCTGAATGGCTGTGACGTTGTTTAGCGGCTCCACCATGTCGGCTTGCTGCGGCCCCAGTTGGTGGGGCGCTCGGGAGCGTTCGGGGGTGGTGACGGGGTGAAGTGGCCCCACCGGGAGCCTTGCGGTGAGACGGTGGTTGTGGTGTCCGGCAGGGGCGGTGTTGCGGATGTCGCTGTCCAAGCAACAGCTGTTCGACCGGATCCGTCGGGACAGCTGGCAGCAGCAACTGTCGGTCAGGGCGTTGTCGAGGAAGTACGGCGTACACCGTCGGTTGGTCCGCGAAGCGCTGTCCTCACCGGTGCCCCGGCCTCGTCGCCGGCCGGTACGCACATCGCCGCGGATGGAGCCCTACAAGCAGACCGTGGATGGTTGGCTGCGCGCTGACCTGGATGCTCCGCGCAAGCAGCGCCACACCGTGCGGCGGATCGTCGCGCGGATCGAGGAGGAGTTCGGCGCGGCCGTCCCGTATCCGACGGTGCGGGACTTCGTCGCGGCCAGGCGCAAGGAGATCGCCGCGGCGGTCGGGGCTCCGGTCGAGGCGTTCGTCACCCGGCACAACGCGCTCGGCGCGGACGCGGAGGTCGATTTCGGCGAGGACTGGGTGGATCTCGCGGGCGAGCGGACGCGCTGCTACCTGTTCGCGTTCCGGCTGGCGTTCTCCGGCAAGGCGGTCCACCGCGTGTCGCGTTCTTGCGGCCAGCAGGCGTTCCTCGAAGGGCATGTGCACGCGCTGACCACGCTGGGAGGCGTCCCGGCGGGTCAGGTGCGTTACGACAACCTGACCCCGGCGGTGAAGCGCGTGGTCTTCCACAGCCGCTCGCGGGAGGAGAACCCGAAGTGGACGAACTTTAGGGAGTACTACGGGTTCGCCCCGTTCTACTGCGAGCCGGGACTGCGCGGCGCGCACGAGAAGGGCGGCGTCGAGGGCCAGGTCGGCTACTTCCGCCGCAACTACCTCACCCCGGTCCCGCGCGTCGACAGCCTGGACGAACTCAACGAGCAGATCACCCGGTTCGAAGCCAGGGAGGACGCGCGCAGGATCGGCGCGCGGATGCGGACCATCGGCCAGGACTTCGCCCGCGAGGCCAGCCACCTACTCCCGCTGCCGGACGACCCGTTCGCGACCGCGATCACCCTGACCCCGAGGGTCGACCGCTACGGCATGGTGACGGTTCGGATGAGCCGCTACTCGGTCCCGGTCCGGTTCATCGACCGCAAGGTCACCGTCACATTGACCTGCGACGAGGTGACCGCCTACGACGGCCGCCGGCAGATCGCCCGGCACAAGCGCCTGACCGAACGCGGCGCCGAGCACCTGGTGCTCGACCACTACCTGGAAGCGCTGCCAAGCCCGGCGCACTGGAACGCTCCGAAGCCCTGCACCAGGCCCGCGCCGAGGGAACGTTCACCGCCGCCCACGAAGCGTTCTGGGCCGCCGCGAAGAAGACCCTCGGGGACACCGACGGGACCAAGGCCCTGATCAAGGTGCTGCTCCTGCACCGGCACCAGCAGCACGCCGACGTCGTGGCCGGGCTTCGCGCGGCGCTGGCGGCCGGCACCGTCAACACCGACGTGGTCGCCCTGGAGGCGCGCAAGGCCGCCCAGCAGGCCGGACGCGCTCCGACCGTGTCCGCGGACCGCCCCGCGCCGCGCCCGCCGGAACCGGTCTTGCCGCAGGTCACGCCACTGACGCCGCGTCGGCTGGCGCGCGACCTGCCGGTCGACCAGCGCCCCCTGCCCCGGCTGGAGCAGTGGGACGAACTCCTCAAACTCCGCCGGAAGGACTCGCCATGACCGCCGTCCACCACTCGCTCACCGCGCAGGCGTCCGACGCCGCGATCGACACCGCCTGCCGGGTGCTGCGCCTGCCGACCATGCGCGCCCAGGCCGCCGACACGATCGCCCGGGCCGAGCGCGAGGGCCTGTCCTACGCGGGGTTCCTCGCCGAACTGCTCATGGCCGAATGCGAGGACCGGGACCGCCGACGCGCCGAACGCCGGATCCGGGCCGCCCACTTCCCCCGCGACAAGTCGCTGCGCGAGTTCGACTACAAGGCCAACCCGAACGTCGACCCGGTCGTGATCCACAACCTGGCGACCTGCGATTGGATCGCCAAGGGCTACCCGCTCTGCCTGATCGGGAACTCCGGCACCGGCAAGTCCCACCTGCTCATCGGGCTCGGCACCGCCGCCGCGATGGCCGGCTACCGCGTCCGCTACACCACCGCCGCGGCCCTGGTGAACGAACTGGTCGAGGCCGCCGACGACAAGCAGCTGGGCAAGACCATCGCCCGCTACGGCCGCGTCGACCTCCTCGAAATCGACGAGCTCGGCTACCTCGAACTCGACCGCCGCGGCGCGGAGATGCTCTTCCAGGTTCTCACCGAACGCGAGGAGAAGAACAGTATCGCCGTCGCCTCCAACGAAGCCTTCACAGGCTGGAGCCGCACCTTCACCGACCCGCGGCTCTGCGCGGCGATCGTGGATCGGCTCACCTTCAACGCCACCCTGATCGAGACCGGCACCGAGTCCTACCGCTTGGCCCGCTCCAAGGCACGCAGCAACGGCGAGCCTCCGCGACAACCCGAGTGAACGGCGCCATTACGTCGGGTGGGAGGGTGCGGCCATGGAGCTTGCCAACCGCACGCTGACGGTGGACGTGATCGCGGCACTGAAGTACTGGCCTGGCGTCATCTGGGGAGGTCAGAAGAACCCTCCCGACCCGGTGGACCTCACCGTTCTTCCTCCCTTCTTCAACGAGGTTCTGCAGGAGCTTCCCTGGTGGAACAGCGACTGGAAGGTCAGCCACGTCGAGCCGGGAATTCCCCTGGAAATCGAGAGTGACCACCACGGTCACCCGTCAAGATTCACTGAGGTGTCGGTCCCAGGCACGGTCGGTTCCGTCAGTGGCGCCAGCTTGCCATTCGTCGCGAAGGTCGGGTTTGCAGGTGACCAACTGATCCGATTTCAAGCCAAGGTCGGCGACGTGGTCCTCGGTCCTGCCCTTGCGCCTGCCGGGCAGCTGGAGCCGCATCCCTTCGCAAGGGTGCTCACCGGATTGATGGAGCTGCGCGGGATTCCGGTCAAGGCCATGGCAAGGCAGACCGCACGATCGATGTCCACCATCCACATGCTTCGCAGCGGAAGGCACAACCCGGAGCCGATTCTCGCCCAGGAGATCGCCCGCGTTCTGGGCCTGTCCGAAGCGGACGTCAGGGTCATTGCCGGACTCGACGACGGCAGTACGCAGTAGTTGACACGCAGCGGCGTCACGACACCTAACCGAACGGCGCGTCACACAGGGTGAACGTCGCCTGATGCGGCACGATCACGCCTCCCCACGATCCTTCGCGGTTCAACGGTGGTCCCGGAACAAGCCAACATCCGGGGCCACTTCAAGGCGTCCGCAACTCCCAGAAGCTTCACCTGCCGGGGCCGGCGCAAGCCGACGCGGTGGAGCCGCACAACAACGTCACAGCCACACCTGAACTCGACGAAGGCCGTGGGGGATGAGCCTGCTGTACCGCAATGTCCAGCGAGAGCCGTTCGCTGAAGCGTCTCACTTCCGGGAGGACTTCTACGGATGCCCGACCGCGCGGCGTGACGAACTGTACGCGCTCGCGGACGCGTTGCTGTGCGCGGACGGGCCGGTGACGTCGCCGGTGAAGCTGACGCTGGTGGCCGAGCACCGGCGTGGGCACGGCGCGCTGGACGGCGCTCTCAACCGCGGCCGCCTCGATGCCGGACGGCTGTGGCGGACGCCGGCCGCGCTACCCCAGCCGAAGGCCGCCGACGACCGCCTCGTCCCGGCCGTGGACGTGAGCAACTGGCCGCGGCCGGAAGCCGAGTGCAGCGCGGACCGGCTGTTCTGCCACACCTATGGCCGCAGTACGGATCAGCACCTGATGATCCCGGGCCGGCCGTACTCCTTCGTTGCCGCTCTCGAAACGGGCCGCACCTCCTGGTGCCGGCTGTTGGACACCGTGCGGCTGGGCCTCGAGGACGATGTCGCCGAGGTCACCGCCGTCCAGGTGCGCCGGGTGCTCGAGGGAGCAGCCGCAGCGAGGTTCACGTCGAATGATGTTGCTGAGACCCACTTGTCGGAGCGAGGGCAACCTCGGGGAGGGAAGCGCATGCTCTTGTCAGTGAACGGGGATTCGGGTTCGCCATGTTGGTGTGATGAGTGATCGTGCGAGTGCCAGCGGCCAACCATCCTCGTCCCGATCGAGCGAGAACCACTCAACAGGAGTCCCACGGAGGCACCTCCGAAATGCGGAGGGCGGGTGAAGCCCTGTGCTCGGGGCAGGGACGCGAGACGGCCTACGACAGTTGGCGGCTCCTCGACAACGGAGTGTTTTCTCGGAGCGTGATTACATTGCGAGACGGCGATGCAAACTTGGTGAGGGCGCGCTTGAGGTGCGTACGAAGAGCGCGACGTCGGCACCGAGGCCAACAACCAGTTGCCCCTGGTCCCCAACTGCGAGCGTGCTGCACCAGCCTGGGAGGGGGATGCAGTCGATGGGTCGCCGGGTGGTCAGGTCCCAGGTTCTCAGGGTGCTGTCGGAGCGGTCAGCGTGTGAGGCCGCGGTCACGGCGACGGGGCGCCCGTTCAGGGTCGTGCACAGCACAGCGGTCACGATGTGAGGGGCCTCGCGTTTCTCGGACAGGGTCATGACTGTCGATTCACGCGGCGAGTCGCAACTCTTCGAACTCGGCATGCACCTCGCTAGGAGGGCGATATCCCACCGCCGAGTGGAGTCGTTTGCGATTGTACCAGAATTCTATATACCGAGTGATATCTCGTCGAGCTTCCTCGCGAGTCGAGTACTTCGTGCGGGAGACGCACTCGTTCTTCAAGGATGCGAAGAAAGACTCGGCCATTGCGTTATCGAAGCAGATCCCCGTACGACCGACGGAGCGACGCAGGCCGAGTCCGCCGAGCACCTGCGCGTACTCTGCCGACATGTAGTTGCTTCCGCGATCGGAGTGAAATATGGCATCCTCGGCAAGGGGGCGATTGCGTGCCGCGTTGCGAATCGCCCGTGATATCAGCGGCCTCTGGTAATGGTCGTCCATCGCGTAGCCGACGACCTCTTTCGTGCAGCAGTCGATCGCAGTCGCGAGATAAAGCCAACCCTCGGCCGTCGCAATGTACGTAATATCCCCGACGAGCTTTTCCCCGGGAGCGGCGGCGGTGAGGTCGCGGCCGACCAGGTCCGGCACAGGCGCGGACGTGGCGCGGGTGAGGGACAAGCGCTTCGGGCGGGGCTGGCAGGGCACCAGGCCCAGGTCGCGCATGATCCGCCACACCAACTCCGGGCCGGCCGCCACGCCCCAGCGCAACATCTGCGCGCGGATGCGACGATATCCGTACGTGCCGTCGGACATCTCGAATGCCTTCGTGACCAGCCGTTTCAATTCCTCGCGCCGCCCGGCGGTTGCGGATTCCGGGCGGCGCCGCCAGTCGTAGTAGCCGGATTTGGACACACCGAGGCGGTCGCACATGAATGCGACGGGATATGCGTACTCCACAGTATCGAGTCGCATCGTCTCGATGAACTCGTACTTGCTGCCTACCGGGGATCCTTCGCGAAGTACGCTGCGGCTTTCTTCAGGAACGAGTTTTCCATCTCGAGCTCGCGATTGCGGCGTTCGAGTTCCTTCAACCTGGCGCGTTCGTCAACGGCAAGCGGCCCTTCGGCTTTTTCGTGCTTGCGCTGATGTTCTCGAACCCAGGCGCGGAGCGTTTCCGGGTGGACATCGAGCTCCCGCGCGGTCTGTGCGATCGCCCGGGGCGCGGACTTCAATGCCAGTTGAACCGCTTCCTCGCGGAACTCGGGCGTGTACGGGTTGGGGCGTGCCATCTTGCTGCTTTCCTCGGTTCCTTACAGGTCAACCTTATTGGATCTCTGTCCGAAACCTTCGAGGCACCCCAACCACCCATCGGCCGCGTATCGGGACGCGAAGACATGCCCCCATCGTGGCCCGCAACCGCGCCCGCATCGGCGGCCGTTGCACACTCGCAACCCACCCCGCCGCGCACATCCCCTCGGTACGCCACGACGCGGCACGCCCCGCCCCGGCACGTGGTGCCCGGCCCCGCCCGGTGTCCACTGTCGAGGCCGTGACCGACGACAACTCCACTGCAGACCACCGGCGTTGACACGGAGCCGATCGGGGCGATCCTCCGCCCCGGCGCGCTCGGTGTCGAGCCGGTGGGCACTGCGGTGCCCGTCGTTCGGGTCGAAGCCATCCGGATCGACAACGGTGCCCGGTTCCGGTCCGTCTTTCACCGGCCCCTTCGACACAGGCATCGTCCACACCCACGTCAATCCCCGCCCCCGCGCCTCGAGGGCAGGGTCGAGCGCTGCCACGGCATCGACGCCGAGGAGTTCCACCGCCTGCTCGATGGTGTCGTCATCGACGACGCCCGGGTGCTCGACGACGGGTTGCGCGAGTGGGAGGCCTACTGCGACCCCCCTTGGCCTCACGGCGGCCGAACCCCTACGAGCGCCTCGAGCGGAAGACCGCATCCCGGACGTGAGCGCTCATCGGCGGTTGCATGTGTCGTGTGGTGCGGTGGATCGGCTGTGCGGACGCGGGGTCGGTGCCGGATGTCATGCTCGCGCGGTGGTCTGTGACGTGTGCGGGACGCCGATGGTGTCGGAGCGGGCGGGGTCCGGTTCCGGGGAGGAGGTGTGGTGTTGCCCGTGGTGTTTCGCGTTCACCTACGTGGGTGGTGAGTACTTCGAGGTGTGTCGGCCTCCGTACCTGCCGGTGCGCATGCGGTGGGAGCGGGCGGTTGCGGACGGTCTCGCCGACCGGCCCGTGCACGCCTACGGCGCGTTCCGGGCGACACTGTGCGGAATCACCCGGATGGATCTGTCGGCGTCCGCGTATCCGTGGCCCCATCGGTGGGAGTCGGCCTGCGTGGCCTGTCGGGAAGCGGCCGAGGCCGTCGACGCCCGCTGGCCGGCGGGCATGCGTCACGGAGAGGCACGGGCAAGCGTCCGCAACAGCGCGTGACGATAGGTTCGCCGGGTGACGGTCGAACGCCTGCGCCTGCTGTCCGGCCCCGAATACTCCGATGTCTGGGACCGTTTCGATGCCCGCTTCGCCTTCAGACCCAGCGTGTGCGAGTTTCCCGGGATCGCGGAGCCCTCGCCGTCGATCACGTGGAGCCTGGACGCCTTGCGCGACGACCCCGGCGACCGCAACCTCGACCGTCTGGTCGACCTCGTCCAGGACGGGCTCGCCGACCGCTGCGCGCCGGGGGAGTCGCTGTGGCTCCTGGACTGGCAACACACCTGCCACCGGCTCCGCCCGGACTTCCCGGAGACCGACATGTTCCTGCCGCGCGTGCTCGAAGGACGCTCGCGCGAGGGCCGGCCGATCGGCCCCTACCCCGACGGCGACTACCACGTCTTCCTGCGCAGGACCTGCGATTCGGCACCTTCGGACACCCCTGGGAACACACCTTCCGCGTGTTCGGCGCGGAACTCCTGGACGCGATCGAACAGGACATGCACCACATCCTGGGACGACCCCTGCGCCGGGACGGGGTACCCGTCGATCGACCCGCCCCGCGGCGGTGACGCGTGCTCGTGCCGTTCGTTCGGCCGCCCGGCCCGTGGCGCGTCGGCCGATGCCGTCGATGGCGGGCGCGGGCACCGGCCCCGGATCCGGCGCGAGGGTCGCGTTGGCGGTGTGCCGGGACCGGTGTCGCGGCACCCGGTGAAGTCCTCGGCGCGGACGCGGGCGGTGGTCTCCGTCCCGGGCGCCGACACCCGGTCGGACGGCGCCCGCCGTTCCCCGGAGGGAGTCCCCGGAGCGGGGATGGTCGTGGCCGCCGCGATGCGTTCGGTGGTCTCGGGCCGCCCCGAGCGGTTGCCGGGGCGGGGGTGGTCGTGGGGCTCCACCCCCGTCTCCACCTGTTGTTCCACCCGTGGGTCCAGGTGCGGAAAACGCGGCGGCGACAGTCTGAGGACATGACAAACGCCGACTGGATCACCGACATCGTCCTCGTCCTCGTCGTCTTCCGGCAGCTGCGGGAAGGCCGGCTGGACGGCAAGACGTTCCTCATCCCGCTGGGCATCGTGGCCTTCGTGGGGTACAAGTACCTCCACTCGATCCCCACCGCCGGCAACGACCTGGTGTTGATCGGTGCGTTGACGGCGATCGGCGCGGTGCTCGGCGTCGCCGGCGGCGTCTTCACCCGGATTCGTTCCGCGGGCGGGCATCTGCTGATCAAGGCCGGTGCGGTCTCGGCGGTGTTGTGGGTGCTGGGCATGGGCGCGCGGATGGGCTTCCAGGTCTGGGTCGACCACGGCGGTGCCGACCACGTCGCGCGCCTCAGCCTCGCCCACGACATCACCACCGGACAGGCGTGGGTCGCGGCGTTCGTGCTGATGGCGCTCACCGAGGTCGTCACGCGGGTGGCCACGATCTTCGTGCGGAGCCGCATGGTGGCCGCCGGCCGGCCGGCGACCGCGGCGGCGCGTCCGGTGTCGTCCCTCGAGCACGCGGCCTGACCGCAGGATGCGGCCGCGCCGTTCCCGTCGCCGGGGGTGTTCCCGTTCCCGGGCCGTCCCGGGGGCGGGAGCCCGGCGCGCGGGCGACGGCCCGCCGCGATCCTCGGGTGCGGTACGCCATGGGCCCGGACATCCCCGTCCCGGGGATCCCCGGACCGCGCGCTGAGCCCGACGATTCCGGTCGCCCGCGCGGTGTGCCACGCCGGCCCCGCCGACGGGCCGGACGGCTTCGCCGGCCTCGCGTTCATGTTCGAGGCGTGGTCGGTATCGGACGCGGCGCTCGACGAGGCGATGGAGGAGTCACGGGCCGCCGGAGAGCGGCTGTTCCACGAGCGCGACGACCGGATCGAGCTGCGCACGATCGTGGCGGTGGACATCAACGGCAACGGGTACCAGGTTGCCCGCCTCCGTGGAGCCCGGCCCGTCCTCGAGGGTCACCGACGCGCTCGAACCCACCACCGGATTGCACTCTCCGGCGACCTGATCGGCCCCCTCCACCGCCTGGTCGACGCCGTCCGTCTCGGACCGTCCACCTGGGCTGACACGCCCCGGCCCCCGAGCCCACCTGCCGGTATCTGTCCGCCGCAGGCCCTGTGCTGCCGACCGCCCCCGACGGGTGTTCCCCGACTGTGGGCCGGCTTCGTCGGGTCCTCGAACAGCTCCCGCGACCACGCGAGGACGTCGCGAAGGTCCGCCTCGCCGTGGGGAACGTCCACGCGAGGGGCGAGAGTCCACAGCGGGTCGAGTTCGTCCGCGCACTCTCGTACGGCCCGCCCGATGTCGGCCTCGGCGTCGAATCGCCTCTCCAGGTCCTCCAGACGTGTGAGGTACGCGTCGACCGGCTTCTTGATCCGGGAGGCGTTCCCGCGGTTCTCCATGCACGCGCGTACGTCAGGAGTTCGGCGTCGGCGCGTGCCAACAGGGCGTCGAGGGTGTCGTCGTCGAGCCCGTGGGTGTCGATGCTCACGAGGTCCTCCCGTTGTCCGGCCCGGTCGGGGCGGCGAGTTGCCGGCGCAGGCGTTTGCGAGCCTGCTTGAGCAGGTCCCGGCCCGTTGCGTCGGCAGCCATCGGCGTGCGGAGCGTCGGTCCGCACCTGCGTCGTTGTGGCGTCGTGCCGTCGACACGGGCGTGGGCGCGGCCGGATGGGACTTCGGGTCGACCGGTCCAAGTCCTGTGGAATGCGCGATTCCGGGGTTGTGTGGGATGTCCTGAACTGTTCTGGTGACGGTGTTTCGGATCCGTCTACGGTGCAGGGGCCGTCGTCGATGGCGGACCGGTGGGAGGGAGACCCGCGATGCGGGGCCCACGGGTCGGGGAGGGGATGCGGCATGGCGAATCACGGCCCGCGTCGGGCTGGGGACGATCCGGCAGCGTGTGTCGGGGGCGGGTGTGGGGGCCCGGTTCGTGTGCTCGGGCCCGGCGGCGGGCTCCGAACGGCACGGAGGCCGTGAGCGGCGGATGGTCGGATCCGCGTTCGCGGTTCGTCCGGTGCCTTCGGTGACCGTCTTCCGGTTCGCTCGGGTCGTCTCGCCGTGGGTGGGCGCGAGCCTGTCGCCGCCGGCTGTGCGTGGTGTTCGGTTCACCGGTGCCCGCTCGAGCACAGGGCGTGGCGTGACGGACGCCGATGGTCGCGGGGGCGCCGCCGCCGGTTCCGGACCCGCCGACCACCGGCATCGAACCGGACGGCGGTGGCCCCGACCACATACCCGCGGTCGATGCGGTGCGCCCGCGGCCGGCGCGGCGCCGGTGAGGGGTACACGCGGTGCGCCGCTCACGCAGCCGCTCGGACCCGACGGAAGGGATACGCGCTCGCGGTACGCCGGAACGGGCTGCCGGCCCAAGCACGACAGGTCCTACTTCGGAGGGAAGATGCACAGGAAGTTGGAACGAGTCCTCGTGGCAATCGTCGGCGCCTTGGCCCTGATGGTGGGGCCCATGGTGTTCGCGCCACCGGCCACGGCCCTGCCCAACCCCTTCATGGACACCGCGGTGGCGGACAAGTACTACGCGGCCATGCACGCGCCACTGGACCCCGACAAGCTCGCCCAGGGTACGAAACTGATCACCGTCTACCGGGACGACATCATACGTCGCGGCAAGAAGTGGGATCGGGCGCTCAGGGCCGCGCTCGACGCGTGGAGCAACGCCCTGGTGGGCAACACGCAGTTGTTCGAGATCGGCGGGACGCAACGGGACCTGAACGGCGAGAACCCGGACGCCGACAAGGCCGCCGCCATCAGGATGGAGATGGTGTCGACCGACGTGATACGCAGCAAGAATCCCAACCCCACGCCGAACACGGTGACCTTGGGCATCAATGACGCTGTGCGCTGCCGCGGCGGCTGTCCGGCCGGGGCGAACCAGAACATCTTCTTCAACTGGGACGAAATGAGCACTCGGAGTCAGGAGGCGGCGACATACGTCTTCACACACGAGATCGGCCACGCTCTCGGGCTCGACCACTCGAAAGCGCCCCTGGAATGCGAAGTCATGATCCACGGCGCCACGAACCCACAGGACCGTCCCGCGAACTGCGAGTGGGGGAAGCCCCTGACGCCCACCGCCGGCGAGGCGAACATGGTCAAGGACATCTACCGGCAGGGGGGGCACCCCGCTCACGCTCGCGCCGGCGCGCGCCCAGACGCCGGTCGCGCCGGATCGGGCGCCGGCGATGCTCACCGATCCCGGGCGCGGCGTCGCGACCGGGGAGATCAGGGGGTGGGGCGGAAAGTGCATGGACGTCGCGGGGAACAATGACGGGAACGGCACGAAGGTGCAGTTGTACACCTGCAACAACGGCGACGCCCAGAAGTGGACGTACGACGAAAGCACCAAATACCTTCAGGCGAAGGGCAAGTGCCTCGCCACCGACGGTGGCGGAATCGACGAGGGCGCCAAGCTGCTGATCTGGGACTGCAACGGCGGGGCCAACGAGTGGTGGAGGTTCAACTCCGACGGGACGTTGTTCAACACCACGTCCCACGTCTGCGTCGACACTCCCGGCCTCAGCGCCCAGGACAGCACCCAGTTGCAGCTCTGGTACTGCACCGGTGACGCGAACCAGCGCTGGGACCCGCCTCGGACCGGACCGGTCGTCCACCCCCCGTCCGGCAAGTGCATGGACATCAGCGGCAACAGCAGCAGCAACGGCGCGACCGTGCAACTGTATGACTGCAACGGCAGCAGCGCCCAGCAGTGGACCTTCGCCGTCGGCACGATTCAGGCCAACAACAAGTGCCTCGACGCCGCAGACCAGCAGAACGGCACGAAGCTCGTCATCTGGGACTGCAACGGCAATCCCCAGCAACAGTGGAGGAACGGCGGCGACGGACACCTGTACACCCGCACCGCCGCCGGTGCCTACCGCTGCATCGACGATCCCGCCGGCAACCCGGCGAGCGGCACCCCTCTCGGCGTCTGGGACTGCACCCAAACGCCCAACGTGACCTGGCGAACCCCCGCCGGCATCCTGAGCGCCTGACCGCACCGCGAACCCGCGGCCGACGCCGCCGGGCGGAACCTCGTCCGGCGGCGTCGGCCGCGCCGTGCCCATCCCGGAGGGCCCGCACGGTGCGGACCGAACACGCGCGCGGCAACGCCGCGGCGCATCGAGCCACGGGGACGACCGCGCGCGAGCGGACCCGCTTCGTGTCCTGCAGTCGCTCGTGAGACCGCCCGGACCACGCGTACCGCGGCCACTCCGACCGGACGTGGGGTGTGCGGGGCGGGCGGACCGGGAGCAACCGACGGATCGGGAGGCGTGATGACGCGGGACGGCAGGGCCGGGGACGATCGCGAAGTCCCGTGAGCGGCCGGGCCCGCAGGACCGTGCGGAGTTCGAGGAGCAGCTCGCGAACCCCGCAGTTGTGCGGGTTCCGAAAAGGCCGCGCTTTGCGGCGTCCCCATGCAAACCCCATCTTTGGGGTCGTCGAGGACTGGGAGATCGAAATCAGGGGTTCGGAGCGTGTGTCCCTGCACGACGCTGCCTCGAGTTGTCGGTGGGCGAATCGCTCGCGGCCGTGCCCGACCGGGTCGGTGCCACCCCGGCGGCCGACTTGCTGGCGCGCCAACTTCGACGGCGACGGGCTTCGCCTGGAGGTCCCCGACACGAACCACCCCGCCTGGAAGACCGTGCACCGGCTCCGGATCACGCGACCACCCGTGTACACAGGAGAGTTCCCGGCGCGACACCGCGACGTCGTCGTGGCCGCGCTGGGCGACGCGTTCGGCAGGGACGGGCTCACCCCCATCTCCCACGTAGACGTCGACCTGCGGCTGGACGCGGCCGACCCGCAGATCGGGACGAGTCTCCACTGGGCCGGCACGCCGCTCGCCGCCACCGCCCCGGACAGCCCGGATGCGAGGCTTCTCGGCGGCACCACCGTCGTCACCGGCGCGGAGTCCGTGAAGGGCCGGGGCACCGCGAAACGCATCGCGTGGGAGCCGGGAACGCGTCGGGGCCGTTCACCTGGGCTGACCGACGCCGGTCCCCGATCCCACCTGCGCCCGGCCCACGTCGACAGGGCCCGCACGTCGTGAGCTCCGCAGGCCGGGCACGGTCTCCACCATCGCTCGGAGAGGCAGGTCGGGCGTGCGTGATCGGGATCGCCGAGCCGTTAGAGCGCGCGGTACGCGGCCCACGCGCGGGCGGCCTCCGCCAACGCGCGGGACCAGGGCGCCGGTCTGCGTCTCGTGATGCCGGCCCAGTAGCGGGCGTCGGCTTCGGCGAAGTCGGTGAGCACCCGATCGGGCACGCCGCGCCAGCCGGGCAGTCGCGTCGCCCACGCCTGCGCGGCGGCGGGCGACTGTCCGCCCGTGGTGATCAGGCGCACGACCACAAGCGCCGGGTCCAACCAGGCCGGCCCCCGCACGGCCCACCCCCAGTCCACGAGCACCGCCCTGTCGGGCTCCACGAGGACGTTCTCGGGGTTGAAGTCCGTGTGGCACAACGTCGACCCCGCCAGCGCCTCGCCGAGACCGGCGGGAGCACACCGCGCCCACCGCTCTCCGCCGGGATCACCCCGGCGCGCCCGCGCCCCGGGCGATCGCACAGACCGCGCGGGAGCTCTACCCCTGGTTGTCCCGTCTGCAGACCGGCTATCGGATCGAGGGCTCCGCGACCCATGGTTTTCTGCGGATCGTGCGCGAGGAGCCCGCTCCAGGACTGCTAGGCACCGTCACGCGAACGGCGCCCACAAGGCCGAACGGGTGTGGACGAGCTGCGGCCGTTCCCGCGCGACGCCGATCGCAGAGCCTTCCGCAGAAGGCCCCGCGGATAGGAACCGCTCGGAGTCGACCGGGTTCAGCGGGCGTCTTGTCCGGTGTCGGTGTCCGGCGTGCGGAGGACGTGATCGAGCGATCGGGCGTCGTCGTGGGTCCCGCCGGGGGGAGTCGAGTTGGTGATCCCGATGTAGACCGGTCCGCGGGTGGTGCGGGTCTCCAGCGCGGTCCACTGGTCGAGTTCGTGTTCGGCGTACGCGTGGAGCAGGACGGCGAGTCGGATCTCGTGGGCGGGGGTGAAGCGGTTCTCCCGCGCGCCGAGCGGCGGCAGCAGAGGGTCGATCGAGTGGAAGACGCCGTCGGTGGTGCCCGGGGGGAACGTACGGAACATCTCGAGGTACACGTCCCCGTACTTCGTCCGCACCCGCAGCAGGGCCGACTCGTCCAGGACGTGCTCGGCGTACTCGTGTAACACCAGGGCGAGTTGCCGTCGGTCGGTGTCGTCGAACCCGGTCATCGCCCCAGCGTATCGGTGCCCCCGGGGCCCTCACCTGGGCGGTTCCGGTTTCCGGCGCGCGACGCACGGTCGGCGTGGCCTCGCGGATCGCGAGGTTTTCACCGGGAAGGGCGAGTCCGGTCGCCTGCGCCAGTCGCGGGTGTACACCGCCGACGCGGGGCGACCGGTCCGGGCCGGCCCGGCGCGAGGACGACGTCGGGGCCACGGTCGGTCCTGTCGAGCGGGCTGGGCGACTGCGCCGCGGTGGTGTCCGCGGGTCCCGTCGTCGCGCCGCCGACTGGCGGCGCGTTCCGAGCCAGCGCGTGGCGCACCAGCCCGACAGTCGCCGGCACAGTGGTGTGCTCGTCCACGCCGACCGAGTCGAGCGTGGAGTTCGCGCGCCGAACCCTCACGACCTCGGCCGCGGTGACGTGCGGGCCACCGGGAGTCGGGCCGCGCTGCCCGTTGCGGCGACACCCGGACCGGCCTTCGACACGTCCGGGTGTACCCGGCCGATTCTCCTGCGGCGGGATGGGAACTGCGTCATGCTCGGTGCCGCCGCAACCCTCGCGGCCCGCACCTTCCGGTCGTTCTCCCGGACGACACCACGCGCCGGACGCCTGGCCACGGGTACCGCCGTGTCCATTGCGCCGGATCAGGAGAACGGCGTCCCCCCGAGGAGTCTCGATGACGACACCGCCCACGGGCCACCCGAAGGTCGGTGGCGGCGGAGCCGCCGTCGACGCACCGGCGCCGGGTGCTCCGGCGGACCTCCGCGCCGAGCAGCGCCTGCTGGGCGCGATGATGCTTTCCGGCGCCGCGATCGCCGATTGTGTGGAACTCGTCCATCCCGACGACTTCTACCGTCCCGCCCACAGCCTCGTCTACGGGGCGATCCTGGACCTGTACGCACGCGGCGTCGACGTCGACGCCGCGTGCGTGGAGGCCGAACTCGCCGGCACGGGCGACCTGGATCGGGTGTCAGCCGGCTACCTGAGCACGCTCACCGCCGCCGCGACCGTGCCGGCGGACGGCGAACGTCATGCCCGCATCGTCGTCGACCGCGCGCGGCGCCGCGCCCTGGTCTGCGCCGGCCTGTACATCGCCGAACTGGGCGGGGACGACGGCATCGAACTCGTTGACGCGACCGCCGGATCCGAGGCCGCCCTCCGCAGGGCCCTGTCCACACCGAACGCCTCCGGAACCTCCGAAATCGGCGATTCGATCGACGAACTGATCGACGACCTCGACCTCGGCCCGGCCAGCCGCACGGGTGTCCCCACCGGCCTGGTCGACCTCGACCGCCTCACCGGCGGTCTGCGCCCGGGACAACTCGTCGTGATCGCCTCGCGGCCGGCCCACGGCAAGAGCACCCTGGCGATCAACCTCGCGCGCTCCTGCGCCGTTGCCGAGGGCCGCCCCGTACTGCTCTTCTCCCCGCAGATGAGCCGTCTGGACATCCAGCGGCGCGTGATGTCCGCAGAGGGCCGCATCCCCCTGCACCACCTCACCTACCGGCGACCGACCGACGACGACTGGCAGGCCCTCACCGAAGTCATGCCCCGGGTCGCCAAGGCCCCGCTGACCATCGACACGACGGCCCGACCCGACGTGGACGCGATCCGCTCCCAATGCCACGGGATGCGCTCCTGCGGCGGTGTGGACCTGCTGATCGTCGACACCGTCCACGAACTCGCCCCCACCCGCTCGCACGACAACCGGTACGGCGAACTCGAGGAGATCAGCCGCTCCCTCAAACGCGTCGCCCGAGAACTGGGCATCCCCGTGGTCGTCACCGCCCAGCTCAACCGCGATCCCGAGACCCGGCCGGGCCGGGAACCCAAGCCGAGCGACATCCGGGATTGCGGGGCTTTCGAGGAGGACGCGGACCTGGTCGTGCTGATCAACCGCGACGACGTGCACGATCCGCGATCCCCGCGTGCGGGTGAGGCCGACCTCATCGTGGCCAAACATCGCAACGGCCCCATCGGCCGCCTCACCGTCGCCTTCCAGGGACACCTGGCGCGCTTCATCGACCTCGCCCCCGACCCCAAGACGCATGTGTAGGGTTCGCGATTCGTGGCGGGGCCTCGTGGATCTTGGCTGATATCCGGCGGATCGCGAGAACTCGTCGTTTCGCGAGCCACATCGGCTGGCGTCGCCAACGGGCTGCCGACGATATACGTGGGCCCGGCGAACCATGATGGACGTTGATGTTCGCGGCTCCGCGTGCCTCACCGACCCCGAACCCGGCCGTGTCGAGTCGCCGTATGAACCGCCGCTGTTCCGGATCTGGAGGATTCGGACTCGTCGAGGCGAAGAACGCAGGCCCGCCCAACTCCTTCCTGGGCCGCGGGGCATCGGATCATGCCGTCTCGGGGAAACCGCGCGATCGCGGCGTCTCATGGCCGTAGGGTGCCCGCGTGGCGGTCATCTTCTTTGATTCGAACATCCTCTACGCGGACATCGACAGCGATCGGTACGACGTGATCCGCGCGATCGCCCGAACCGAGCACCGGGTGTGCATCCCCGCGGTGGTGCGGGACGAGTTGGTGGCCAGGAAGGTGATCGCGTACCGGGCCGTGCACACCACACTCTCGGCTGCTCCGTCCCGGCTGCTTTGAAAGATCTTGTCGATCGCCCAGGTGTTGACCAGTGGGAATGCAGAATCTGGGACTTGGGATCGTGACTGAGTGACCTGTGGTTTTGCTGTCTTGTTCGACTCTTTCCGGCCTGTGACCTGCGGTTTTGCGGGATCCGGGACGGATGGTCGGTTCCATTGGGAAAATCTGTGGGTGGTTGCTCTCGTTCTGCGCCAGCCTCGCGGGGGCGGCGGCGGTCGGGGGTGATGGCGATCGTGTGTTGGGTCGGTTCAGACGTGGCACTTGAGTGTGACGAGGAGTGTGTCGTCGGGGAGTGTTTCCAGGTAGGTGACCGGGTCGGTCAGGCACAGGGGGTCGTGCGGTGCGTGCTTGCATGGCACCGGTTCGGTACAGGGGCCGTGGACGCCGGGGTCGTTTCGTCTTCCCGTCTCGATCCACCAGCCGTCGAGGGTGAGGAGGTCCCCGAAGTGCCGGAGCGCCCTGGGGGCCTCGCGTTGGACGAATTCCTCGCGGTCGCCCGCGAACCAGGCATCCAGATCCCTGATGGTGGAGTACCCGAAGTTGAGCATCCCGGGGATGTCCTTCATCCGGCTCCAGCGGTCGTGGAACTCCCTGACCTCCGGTTGGGCGGCGTAATCCCAATGCGCCTCCGGGCCGGGACACACCGCGTGCTCCGGTTCGTACCGGGTCTCGAACCGGGACAGCGGCCGAACGGGCCGCCCGTCCGCGCGGATCCGACGCCACAGCTCCCACCCGGCGCCGAGGGCCGCCCTCGCCCTGGTGCGCGGCTGCGTGAAGTCGAGCGTCTCCCGGGGGCCTCCGGCCGACATGCCCGGCAGACTCGGCAGTTCCTCTCCGTCGGACCGCGGCGTGTCGTGGATCAGACGCGGGTCGTCGGCATGGCCGGGGGCGACGAAGTAGCCGCAGCCGTCGCTGCCGCCGCGAACGGTCCACGAGTCCCAGATGTCGCGCGCCTCGTCCGAGGTGTGGTCCTCCTCGAACGGAGCCATCGCCGCGCCGATCGCCGCCGCGAGGTCACCGCCTCCTGCCTTCGCGGGCAGACACACCGTCACACGCAACCCCGCCACGACACCCCACCCATCCCCCGGACGATCGGCTGCACACCGTACCGGGCGAGACGACCACGCGCACCGCGAATACTTCCGCGCGTAGGCGTTTCCGGAATCGGCGACCGGGCGGTAGAGGCGTTGGGCGCCTTCCCGCCTCCCGCTCCCTCAGCCGCATGGCCAGGCGCATCAGTACGCCGGCGTCTTCGGTGTCGGCGTCGACGCATCCGCGACGGCCCCGGAAACGTCGGACCCGTCCCGGATGCGTACCGACACCGGCCCGGGTGCGTCGCGCATTTCGACACGGGCGAGACCGAATTTCGACGAGGCCCGGAAGGTGGAAATTCGGGTCTGCGTCGAGGACGCCTGGTTCGACCCGTGCAGCAACTGGGAGACCGGTTACGCATAAGGCACGGCCGACTTCGCGCCTACTCCGACACAGGGCTCACCCATGCCCGAGATCGATGGACGAGCGGGCCCGCCGGACACTTCAAAGGAGCGCCGGTGGGCTCGGGTGGTACCGAACGTCCGACGCCGGGGGCCGGAGCACCGTCGCCGTGCCCGCGCTCGACTGTGTGCGGGTGGGTCGTCGTCCGGGACGACTTCGATCACGCCTTGCGCGGTCAGCGGGTGCGCCCGCCTGTCGTGGACGAACATCAGGATCAACGGCTTGAGGAGCAGCCACCAGTGCGTGCGTAGCCCTTCTCGGTGAGGATCGCCGCCAGGGGCAGGAGCACGGGTATCGGGCCGAGTGACGATCGGCCCTCGGCTCCGCGTCGGATAGGCGGCGAGCCTTGTCGTGGTACCGCCCTTCACGTGTGCGTGCAGGACGGCGGGATCGTTCCGTGCGGGTGCTGGGGCACACCGGGATCACCTTCCCCGGTGATACCGGCGATTATCCAGGCGTTGGTGGGGAGTTGCCGGCGACGAGCCGCTGCCCGGACAGCGGCTCGGCCGTGCTCGCCTGGACGTCCTGCATGCCGTGTCTGGCGATGCCCGGGCGTCCGCGCTGCCTCTCACCGGGGGTCGTAATCCGATCAAATACTCGTGTCTGCACGCCTGTTGGTGCCCCATCGACTCCTGAAGGGGCTGCAAGGTTGTAGCGATTTCGTAGGACGTGAATCATCTGTCGACAAGTATCTACATACATTGCCGTGGGTTTTCACCAGCCGTTTGGATGTGCGCCTGTCGTTTCTCTATATCCCGGGGGAGCAGTCCCGTGCTCGGTGGGCTGTTGTGGCTGCGTGCGCAGCGTCCGACCGCGATCGTCGCCGCGATGGCGATGACCGTGGGTCTCGTCGTCGGTGGCGCGACCGCCGTATCCGCCGCCACCCCGGGGGAGACGAGGTACGGCAAGCCGACCCAGGAGTGGGGATCGGCCGCTGGCCGCTCGCACCAGGTCGACACGGCGCAGACGCGCGCGGGATCGGACGGCAGTGGGCGTCCGGCCGGCAAGGCCCCGGGTGAACTCGGCCCCGACCAGAGCCGTTGACGCCGCTTCCGGTCGAATCCACGCCCGAGCGGCCGCTCTCGGGCGCCACCACGCAGCAGGTCCAGTCGCCGCCGCAGGCCGGCGGCACGACGATCACCGCCGCCCCGACGGAACCCGCGAAGCCTGCTGCGGGCTCGTCCTTCGACGAGCGGACCAGTCGCGAACTCCCGGCCGAGCGGGACTCCCACACCAGCGTCTACGAGAACGTCGACGGCAGCCGTACCCTCAAGGTCTCTACCGTCTCCCGGACGGGTCATGGGCGAAGGTCGACAACACCCTCGCCCCGATGGGCGGCAACCCCGCCGACCCGGCGTGGTGGCGTACCCGCGCCGCCGCCAACCCGGTCGACGTCGCCACCAAGGCCGACGCGGCGCGGCTGGCGACCCTGCACACGGGCAACGGAACGAGCGTCGGCTTCGGCCTCGACAACGCGACCCCCACGGTCGGCCGCACGGCGTCGGACAGCATCACCTTCACCGGTGCCCGTCCCCAGTCGGACGTCAACCTCAAGGCCGGCGACGGCGAGATCAAGGAGACGATCCTCCTCAACTCGCCGTCCGCGCCCGACACCTGGGACTTCCCGCTGCACCTGGCGGGCCTGACCCCCACGTTGGACGAGAACGGCAACGTCGTGTTGACCGACGCCGCGGGCGCGGTCCAGGCGATGGTCCCGCACGGGTGGATGATGGACTCCGCCGTCGCCCCCTCCTCCGGCGAGGGCGCCACGTCGGGCGGGGTGACCTACGAACTCCTCACCCGCGACGACGGCACCCGAGTCCTGCGCGTCAAGCTCGACCGCGCGTGGCTGAACGACCCGAGTCGCGTGTACCCGGTCAAGGTCGACCCCACCGTCGCGGTCACGCCCGCGTCGAACTCGGTGAGCATCGTCCAGGGCCGCAACTTCTTCCAGACCGACGTCTACCGCTTCGGCTACAACTGCGACAGCGGCTGCGCCAACGCCGCGATCCTGCTCAACACCTCGGCGGTCTCCGCCCAGTTGCAGAACAATACGATCACCGGCGCCCGCCTCGCGCTGTGGAACGTGCACTCGTGGGACTGCCAGGCCCCGCGCGCGGTGACGGTCCACGGCAACACCGCCGCCTGGAACCCCAGTTCGGTGCGCTGGCCGGGCCCCTCCTACGGCCCCGCCCTCGGTTCGGCCTCCTTCGCCCTCGGCAACGAGTCGGACGGCTGCAACGACGGCTGGGGCGTCGTCGACCTCGGCTCGGGCGGGCGCGACCTCATCCAGGGCTGGGTCACGGGAGCTGCGAACAACGGCCTGACCGTGCGCACCGCCGAGGGCGACCCGAAGACCTGGAAGAAGTTCGACACCGCCCCCAACGGCGGCGTCAAGCTCGACATCGACTACACCCCCTACCGGGCCGCGTACCGGTTCAACAACCTCGTGCGCGAGGTGACCGCGACCCAGGACGGCATCGCCAACGTCACCGTCACCAACAACGGCGCCGTCGGCTGGACCAAGGGGATCCACACGCTGAGTTACCGGCTGTTCGACGCGAGCGGCACGGAGGTGAACGCCGTGGCCTGGACGCAGCTGCCCAACGACGTCCCCCGGGCCAGTCGGTCACGGTGAACGCGACCATCGTCAAACTGCCCCCGGGTACGTACACCCTCGCCTGGGACATGGACAACGCCAACGGCTCCAGGTTCTCCCACATGGGCGTCCCGCCCCTGCCGATGGCGCTCGGTACGGCCAACAGATGGCCCGTCATCACCTCGATGACCCCCGGCAACGGCTACGAGTCCGACACCACCACCCCCACGTTCACCGTCGCGGGCAACGACCCGGACAACTACCCCCGCGCGTCCCTCGACTACTACTTCGAGGTCTGCACGGTCGACGGCCAGGACTACCGCAAGGACTGCAAGAACTCGACCTGGCAGACGTCCGCGTCGTTCACCGTTCCGCCGAGTTGGGGACTGGCCAAGGGCGGCAAGTACGCCTGGTACGCCTACATCGGCGACGGCGAGAGCCCGTCGGTGCGCCCGAACCCGGCCGTGTTCACCATCCCCAACCGCCCGCCGGCCGTCGACACCGCCTGGCCGCCCAGCGGCTACACCTTCTCGACCCTGACCCCCATGCTCCACGTCACCGGGCACGACCGCGACGCGTGACCCGCCAACCAGCCGCTGCGCTACAAATTCGAGGTCTGCGAGGTCGACGGCGCGAACACCCGCAAGGACTGCCACACCTCCGACTGGCAACCCCAGTCGCCGTGGACGGTCCCCAAGGAGTGGAACCTCACCTGGGGCAAGACCTACGCCTGGTACGGCACCGTCGGCGACGCCGGCAACGCCGACGGCACGTTCGCACGCGCCGCCACGTTCTCCACCCAGGTGCCGCAGCCGGCCATCACCAGCCGGCTCTCGGCCGGCTCCGCGGGCAAGGAGTTCAGCGAACAGGTCGGCAACTACACCACCGCCGCCACCGACGCCTCGGTGAGCGCGGTCGGCCCCGACCTGACCGTCGCGCGCACCTACAACTCGCTCGACCCGCGCACCGACACCGCGTTCGGCGCCGGCTGGGCATCGCGCTGGGACATGCGGGCCATCCCCGACAACGACGGCTCCGGCAACGTCGTCGTGGTCCTGGCCACCGGCGGACAGGTCCGCTTCGGCCGCAACCCCGACGGCACCTACGCCGCACCCTCCGGCGGCTTCGCCACCTTCACCGCCGTGCCCGGCGGCGGCTGGCAACTCGCCGACAAGTCCGGCACCCGCCAGATCTTCGACACGAACGGCCGCCTTCTCTCCGTCGCCGACTACGCCGGCCGTACCCAACAGATCATCTACGGCGCCGACGGCCGCATCTCCCGCGCCACCGACGTCACCTCGGGCCGCTACCTGACCTTCACCTGGACCGGCGCCCACGTCACCCAGGCCGGCACCAACCCGATCGACGCGAACACCCCCGGCCCGATATGGACGTACGGCTACGACGGCGACCGACTGACCACCGTCTGCCCGCCCGCCCCCACCGGCACCACCCCTCCCTGCACCCGCTACGACTACACCACCGGATCGCACTACCGCTCCGTCGTGATGGACGCCGCCCCCCGCTCCTACTGGCGCCTCGGCGAGGCGGGCCCCACCACCACCGCGGCCGACACCGTCCCCACCGCGACCGCCCGCGAGGGCGCCGAATACCGCAACGTCACTCTCGGCCGGCCCGGCGCGCTCGCCGGATCCCCCGACCAGGCCGCCGGTTTCGACGGCACCACCTCCCACATCCGCCTGCCCGCGGACATCGTCGGCAAGTCCACGTTCCTCAGCATCGAGATGTGGTTCAAGACCACCCGCCCCGGCGTCCTGTTCAGCCAACAGACCCGCACCCTCGACGACCCCGCGGGCGTCGGCGGCGACTTCAACCCCGCCCTGTACATCGACACCAACGGCAAACTCCGCAGCCGCTTCCTCACCCGGGGCGCCACCCCCGACCCCATCACCTCCACCGCGAACGTCACCGACGACCAGTGGCACCACGCCGTCCTGTCCGCCACCGGAACCGCCCAAACCCTCTACCTCGACGGCCAGGCCGCAGGCACCCTCACCGGCGAGGTCTACCACCCGGCCGCAAGCAACACCGTGATCGGCGCCGGCTTCGCCCAGGGCGCGCCCCAATCGCCCGGGAACATCTCGTACTTCGCCGGCAGCATCGACGACGTCGCCCTGTACGAACGCCCCCTGGGCGCCACCGGCGCGGCCGAGCACCACGCCGCGCGCGCCGCGGCCACCCAACTGACCAAGGTCACGCTGCCGTCGGGCCGCACCCACGCCGAGGTCGCCTACGACGCGCGCACCGACCGCGTCACGCAGGTCACCGACGTCAACGGCGGCGCGTGGAAGCTGTCTCAGCCCACCTACACGGCATCCTCCGCCGCCTACGCGGCCGCGATCACCGCCTCCACCCCGGTCGCCTACTACCGCCTCGGCGAGCAGAACGGCACCACCGCGCGCAACACCATCGGCACCGCCGGATCCGGTACCTACCACGAGGTGATCCCCGGCCGCGCGGGCGCGTTCGCGGGCGGTGACGACACGGCGGCCGAGTTCAACGGAACCACCTCCTGGGTCGAACTGCCGCAGAACCTGCTGCGGACGCTGCCCCGCCTCTCCCTCGAACTGTGGTTCAAGACCGACAAGCCCGGAGTGATCCTCGGACACCAGTCCAACACGATCGACGACCCCGCCGGGGTCGGCGGCAACTACACACCCGCGCTCTACGTCGACACCAACGGCAAACTCCGCGGAAAGTTCGTCCAGGCCGACGCCCCCGGACAGCCACCGATCGCCTCCACCGCGTCGGTCACCGACAGCCGCTGGCACCACGCGGTACTCACCGCCGACGGAACCGTACAGACGCTCTACCTGGACGGCACCAAGACGGGCACCGTCAACGGAGCTGTCAACCACGAGGCCTCGAGCCGCGTGTACCTGGGCGCGGGTTTCGCCACCGGCTGGCCGGAAGCCCCCGGCACCGGCAGCCGGTTCGACGGATCGATCGACGAAGTGGCGGTCTACGACCGCGCGATCGACGCGAGTGCGGTGACCGAACACTTCGCGGCACGAAGCGGGGCCGTCCCGAACAGCGCCCCCGCGTACCGGGCGGCGGTTACGTCTTCGGGCCCGTGGTCGTATTACCGACTCAACGAGACCTCCGGAGCCCGCGTCGACTCCGAGCAGGGCACCCGCGGCACCAACGGTGCCGGACGTGCCCACGACACGACCGGCTACCCCGTGGGCACCACGGAGGACGAGGGGTCCGCGGACTTCAATGGCACCACGTCCTACATCGAACTGCCGCAGGGCCTGATCCACGGCTCCTCCCAGGCCACCATCGAGTTGTCCTTCCGCACGTCGACGCCGGGCGTGTTGTTCGCGTACCAATCCGCCGGGATCGGCGAGCCCCAGGCGACCTACACGCCCGCCCTGTACGTCGACACCGATGGGAAGCTCCGCGGCAAGTTCTTCACGACCAGCGGAACCGCCCTACCGCAGATTGTCACCGAGGCATCGGTGACCGACGGCGACTGGCATCACGTCGTTCTGACCACCGACGGCCTCGTACAGACCCTCTACCTCGACGGCGTGGCGGCCGGCACGATCAGCGGCGCGGTCTTCCACGAGAAGAGCCTGCGCAACTTCATCGGCGCCGGAACCACGCTCGGATACGAGAAGGCCCCGCCGGGCGACGGACACTTCTACGGGCAGATCGACGAAGTCGCCGTCTACCGCAAGAGCCTGGACGCGGCCACCGCCGCCGCGCACGCGAGCGCGGCCCAGGACCTGGCGGCGGACTACCGCAGGACGATCCTCGCTTCCGGCCCGACCGGATACTGGCCGCTCACGCTCACCGACAGCGCCACCGCGCCGATCGACCTCGTGCCCGGACCGGCCACCGACGCCGCCGGTGCCTGGAACGTCCGCCAGGGCGTCGTGGGCGCCTTCGGCCCCGGTGGCGACCGAGCGGCGGGCTTCGACGGCACCGCGTCGAACATCCGCCTGCCCAAGGACCAACTGACGGGCGTTCCACAATTCACGGTGGAAATGTGGTTCCAAGCCGAGGGCCCAGGCGTGCTGATGGGCTACTCCACCCAGGAACTCCCGTACACGAACCCCGACACCCCGGCCACACCGATGCTCTACGTGGGCACCGACGGCCAACTGCGCGGCGAGGTCTGGAACGGCACGCCAGCGCCGATCACCTCACCGGAATCGGTCCTCGACGGCCGCTGGCACCACCTCGCGCTCAGCGTCGACACCCCGGGCAAGTCACAAAAGCTCTACCTCGACGGCAACCTCGTCGGCACCCCCCTCGACGCGACGTCCGTCGTCGTGGACCCGTACATCACCATCGGCGCGGGATCGGTGAACAACCTCGCCTGGCCCGCCAAGCCCACCGACATTCGCGGCTACTTCAAGGGCGCCATCGACGAAGTCGCCATCCACCACCAGGCACTCGGCGCCGACACCATCGGCACGCACTACGCGAGCGGCTCGACCACCGACCCGGCCACGCTCACCACCACGACCACCGTCACCGACCCGAACAACCGCCAGGAAACACGCACCTACGACGCGTTCCGCGGCCGCGCGCTCAGCGTCACCGACGTCGAGGGCGCCACCACCACCTACGGCTACGACAGCGGCGGCTTCCGACACACCGTCACCGACGCCAACGGCAACTCCGTCATCAGCGGCCACGACGCGCGCGGCAACGAGATATCCCGCACCACCTGCCGCACCACCACCCAATGCTGGACCGGGTACCAAGAGTTCCATCTCGACAAGGACAATCCGCTCGACCCGCGCAACGACCAACTCGTCGCGATCCGCGACCCACGCACCGCCGACGTCGGCGACAACACGTACAAGACCACATACACGTACACCCCCACCGGCCACCCAGCCGGCGAGACACGACCCGACGGATCCACCACCCAACGCGCCTACACCACCGGAACCGAGCCCGCCGTCGGCGGCGGCACCGCCCCGGCCGGACTGCTCGCCTCCACCACCGAACCCGGCGACCGCATCACGACCTTCACCTACTACGCCAACGGCGACCTGGCCTCCACCACCGACCCGGTCGGCCTGATCACCCGCCAGACCTACGACGGACTCGGCCGCAAGATCACCACCACCGAGGTCTCGGACAGCGTCCCCGCCGGCGTCACCACGACCACCTCCTACGACTTCGCGTCGCGGCCGACGACCGCGACCGGCCCGGGCGTCCGCAACGAGATCACCGGCGTCACCCACACGATTCGCGGCACCACCGTCTACGACGTCGACGGCCGCGTCGTCGAACAATCCACCGCCGACCTCACCGGCGGCGACACCACCCGCACCAACACCTACACCTACGACACCAAGGGCCGACCCGAAACAGCCACCGACCCCGAGGGTGGGGTGACCCGCACCGCCTACGACGCCTTCGGGCGCCTGACCTCCACCATCGACCCGGTCGGCACCGAAACCCGCCACACCTACACACCGAGCGGGCAACCGGCGGAGACCGTGCTCGTCGCCTGGGACGGCGACCCCTCCGGAACCCCACGCGACCTCGTCGTACAGTCCCGCGCCTACGACCCCGCCGGCCGCCTCGCCTCGATCACCGACGCCATGGGCGCCACCACCTCCTACACCTACTACGACGACGACACCAAGGCCGAAACCATCGCCCGCGCCGTACGGCAACCCAACGGCACGACCCGGGACATCGTCCTCGAACGCCTCGGCTACGACGGAGCCGGCAACGTCACACGCAGCACCACCGGCGGCACCACGATCACCGAGATCACCTACGACACACTGAACCGCCCGACCAGGACCGTCCTCGACCCCGGCGGCCTGAACCGCGAAAGCACCACGCAATACGACACCGCCGGCTTCGTCGCCCGCACCCTGCGCACCGGCGCCGGCATCACCACCCCCGAGGCCACCGACTTCACCTACGACAAGGCCGGACGCGTCCTGCGCCAGACCGCCCACAACGAGACCGCCGCCCCACGCGTCGACGACGTCCTCGTCGGCACCTGGAAGCGCGACCAACGCGGCCTGGTCCTGGAAGAGGTCTCACCCAACGGCAACGCCACCGGCGCGACCCCGAGCGCGCACACGACCACCCACACCTACGACGTCCTGGGCCGGGAGATCTCAACGGCGTCCCCGACCGTCGAGGTCACGGTGGCCGGCGCCCCGCCGACGAACACCCGCCCCACCACCACCGTCGGCTACAACACCTTCGGCGAACCGGTCGTCTCCCGCGACGCGAACGGCCGGGTGACCACGAGCGTCACCGACCGCACGGGCCGCACCACCGCCACGACCCTGCCCCCGTACACCCCCGCGGGCGCCGGCCAGCCGATCACCGCCACCTCCCAGGTCCGCTACGACAAGGCCGGCCGCGCCATCGAGTCCACCGACCCCCTCGGCAGGACCAGCAAGGCGCGCTACGACCGCATGGGCAACGTCGTCGAAAAGACGGCCCCCCAAGCACCCACCCAGCCGAGCGCGTTGGCCACCCCGGGCACCAACCAGGGCCCGCTGCTGAACCAGACCTTCACGGACACCCCGCCCACGCCCCCCACCTGGCACTACACCTACGACGCCAACGGCCGCCAACTGTCCGCGGTCGACCCCGAAGGCGCCCGCACCGAGGCCACCTACGACCAACTCGGCCGCCAACTCACCACCACCCGGGTCGAACGCTTCCCGACGGCCAACAACTTCACGACGACGATGACGTACGACGACGCGGGCCGCGTGGTCGCGACCACGTCGCCCACGGGCAGCGAGGCATTCCAGGTCTACAACCCGGCGGGAGAGCCGACCCGCCGCTGGGGCGACACCGACGAAGTCACCGCCGACTACGACGGGTTGGGGCGTCAGGTCCGCGCCTATGACGGGCAGGGACGGGGCAACCGATGGACCTACAGCCCGCTGGGCCGGGCGGACAAGGTCGAGGACATCGTCATGCGCTACAACGGCGACGTCCTGGGCGAGGTATCTCTGCGCACGTCGTCCCAGTCGTACGACCCCAACGGCAACCAGACCTCGACCGTGACCCCCGCCGGTGGTCGCACCGACCTGGCCTACGACGCGGCCGGTCGCCTGACCCGCCAGACCGAGAAGACCAACGCGACGGAGTCGATCGTCTCCTCCTTCGGATACGACGCGATGGGCAACCGCACGCGCTTCACCGACGGCAAGGGCAACTCCACGATCTACACCCACACCGCCTGGGACCAGCCCGAAAGCGTGATCGAGCCCGCCACCACCGCACACCCCAACCCCGCCGACCGCACCTGGACCACCACATACGACGCCGTGGGCCAGGCCACGATCCAATCGGCACCGGGCGGCGTGCGCTCGAACAACACCTACGACCACCTCGGCCGCCTGATCGAACAAACCGGCACCGGTGCCGAAGCCCCCACCGACAAACGCGTGTTCGCCTACGACAACTCCGGACGCCTGACCAAGGCACAAACCCTCGGCGCGGCCGCCCCCAAGTCCACGAACACCTACACCTACAACGACCGCGGCCTCCTGCTGACCACCACCGGCACCTCGGGCAACTCGCACTACACCTGGGACGCCGAAGGCCAGATGGCCGGACGCACGGACGCAGCCGGCACCGCCCGCTTCGCGTACAACCAGCGGGGACGTCCCTACCTCGCATCGGATCCGCAGACCGGCCACACCGTGGAATACGCCTACGACGGCTCCGGCAACGTCGTGGGGCAGACGTACTGGGATCACTGGCCCGTTTTCGAATGGCCACGAACCAACACGGCAGCGGCCCGCTTCGCCGTTCGAGCCGACCGTGCATTCGACTACGACGACCTCGGCCGATTGACGACGGACGAAGTACGAGGAGGGGACGACCTGCCGAGGATCTCCACCTCCTACACCTACGACGCCGACGACCACATGACCGGCAAGGACGACTCCACCACCGGCGGCCGCAACAACACCTACACCTACGACCTGGCCGGCCGCCTCACCCAGTGGAACGACGGCACCACCGCCACCCCCTACACCTGGGACGCCGCCGGCAACCGCACCACCGCCGGCCCCAAAGCCGCCACCTACGACGAACGCAACCGCCTTCTCACCGCAGGCGACACCACCTACACCTACACCCCACGCGGCACCCGCTCCACGATCACGGTCCCCGGCCTGACCAGGTCGCTGCAATTCGACGCCTTCGAACAACTCGCCCAGGACAACGCCACATACGGCTACGACGCCCAGGGCCGCATGATCACTCGCAACGGCCAATCCGCCTTCGCCTACGACGGCACCACCAACAACCTCGTAGCCGACGGCACCACCAAATTCACCCGAGGCGCGGGCGGCGACCTGATCGCCACCGGCAACGGCACCACCGCCACCTTGGCCATCACCGACCAACACGGCGACGTCACGGCCGCGATCGACCCCAGCACCCTGGACCGCACAAGCTCCACCACATACGACCCCTTCGGCCAGATCACCACCCAAACCGGCCCCAAGCCCGGCCTCGGCTATCAGGGCGCCTGGACCGACCCCACCACCGGCCAGGCCAACATGTCCGCAAGGTGGTACGACCCCTCAACCGGCGGCTTCGACTCCCGAGACACCTGGACTCTCGACCCGACCCCTTCCGGCAACGCCAACCGGTACGCGTACGGGGACGGAGATCCGCTCGACACCGTCGACCCGAGTGGCCACTGTGGCGAACTGAACCCGACCATGCGAAAGCTGCTGGGGGTGGGAAAGAAGCTCGGACGCGGGTACTTCGCAAGCAAGTGTGTCGACGAAGACTTGATGGAAAACATCGCCAGGAAGTACTGGGGGCCGTGCGTTACGGGCTGTGGAGATATTACGTGGGCCCCGAAGGTTGCGGACCCTCCTGTTTCCAAAATGGGCGTCGGGCACCGCCGGACCGTATTGGACGGCTTTGGCGTCAGCCGTTGGGCTCCGCCGCGCGTGAACGGGCCGTACCAGGGACCCACGGGAGGCCCGGGTGGAGGCGGGAAACGAAAAAACCCCAATCCCAAGGTCCCCATCAAGCCGAAGCCGAAGATCCCATACCGTCCCACTGCCCCCAAGGACCGCCCTCCGACGATTTCCACACCGATCGTCGACCCGATGATCGCCATCATCAAGGGAGTTCTGGACGGAACGCGAATCCTTGCCGCGATCCAGAATGCGGCTCCTGGCGGGGGTGTATTCGATCCAATTTCAGAAGTGAACTCGAATACCTCGGATCTCGGGCTCGACCCAGGCGGCCAAGACGGTCAGGTTACAGTTGCGCAGGATGAGACGGAAGATTCTTGCCTGAACGGCGGGAGGGGATGGAAACACTATGAGAAACGCGATGCAAACAATGGAAATCGTGCAGTGGGGGTCACTGCCTGCCTGACATCGGACTCGATTTCAGGAGGAACAAAAACCGAAGACGTAAGGCCGCCCGGTTATAAGTGGGCCCAACAAGAGGCATGGAAGACAGGGGGGCGTAAATCGTGGGATGCGATCAACAACTGTCACCTTCTGGCTAAAGCATTGGGAGGAGATGGCTTGAATCTCGACAATCTTTCCACCTGCAGTCGGGAAGTGAATGCAAGTCCCATGGATGGTTCTCCGAAGATCTCACCGAATATGTTCCATTATGAGGATTTGGTCGGTAAGGCAGTAGCTGCTAAGCAGGTGGTGTATTATACGGTGACGCCTAAATATGCCGGAAACAGGACCGTTCCCTACGGATACCACATGACCGCTCGAGGTATAAACAAGGACGGAAGCCCCGGGATTTCGTTCGATGATACGGTGTATAACCTCATGTATGATCGAAAATACAAATGGGCTTTCAATCTGGGATACAGGATGGACAGTAATCTCAATCCGGTGCCTGTTGCTGGCATGCCTTGATCGAATGGAACTTCGATGTCCAATGAGCGCGACTGGTTCAAGCTTCTCCTTGAGTTGATGCCCCCTCGTCCTGGGTCGGGCGAGGTTGTCGAAGAAGGAGATGTCAACCTACAAGGCAGATTTCCGAGCGATTTCATACGCTTTCAAGAGACCTATGGAGGCGTGACGATCGAGGACTGGGTCGGGGTATTGATTCCGGACGAAATTATGCCTCCCGACGGTCCTTGGGGAGGGGTCAACGCTGCGACGGAGACTGCTCGCGAGCTGTGGACTACAAGAAGTCCAGAATCATCGGCGTACAATTCTTCAGTTTCGGCTGTCGCCTGGGGAGGGACTTCAGGAGGAGATCTCCTCTGCTGGGTCGCCGACAGCGACGATGCCGATGCATGGCCGATTGCCGTCTGGCACGAGGAGGGCTGTTGGGAGATCTATCGATGCGGCATGGTTGAGTTTCTGTGTCGACTTCTGCTAGTTGCTACGGAGAATCCCTTGAATGTTCCCACCTATTTTCGAAATGCAACCCAGGCGAGGGCGCTGCATTGGAGAGAGGAGAATGCACTCAGATCACAAGACTTGGATCCCTGGTCGGTGATTTAATATCGAGTTTTCGGTGGACTTGTGCATGGGTTTGTTACGATATGTGCGGGAGTACCGGGGTAAGGGCTGTCCCGCAAATGATCTCCGGGTCACCTCGGGCATGGCCGGTCGTTGTGTGTCGCTCGCCTATCCGGCGGGTGTGAGGTTGTGCATTCGTGCGATGCCGAGCATGGCGTGGTGAACGCCGTCGCCTTTGAGGCTGTGATTTCGGGGGTGGTGGTTGGTGTGTGGAGGGTGGCGTGAGCTGGGGTGTTGCAGGTCGGATGAGAACATTTCGGGGCTGTCCGGGTGGGGGTTGTGGGGGCCCTGGCCTGGGGGTTTCGCGTTTTTGTTGAGAATGCGCGGGTGTGTTGCACATAGCCGGGTGCGTCTAAAGGCCCGGATTGTGTTTGTGCTGGTCACGGCGTTTTGGCGTGGGCCGCAGGGCGGTCTACCGTCCGGACGTGCGTGATCGCGGCTGGTGCCGGGTTTCGGCGAGGTGGTCCAAGCGGATCCGGTCGAGGCTGGTTTTGGTGATGCGTTCGGTGCCGTCGTCGATGGCGGTGATGGCGGCTTGGCGGATGAGGCGGGTGAGGCTGCCGATCCGGCCGGCGGTGCGTTGGTGGAGATAGGCGGCGAGGCGGGGGAGTGTCCCCGCGCGGTGTGCGCTTCGGGTCGAGGGCGGTTTCCACTCCGGTGATCAACTCTTTGAACGGTTCGCGTGTGCCGAGCCGTGCGGGGAATGCCCCGCACTCGACCAACGAGGCCCGTCCGGCGAGCCCGGCCCCGCGTACCCCGGCGAACGACGGTGTGGCGGTCACGTCGATGCCCGCGTACACGAACGTCGCCCCGATGCGTTCGGTGAGGTCTTTCAACAGATCCGCGGTCTCCGCACCGGTGGTGGTGCGCGGGTTGAGGCGGTGGATCTCGTCGATGAGGACCAGGCGGACCCCTGCCCGGTTGTAGGTGTGGCAGACGGCTTCGGTGATCTGTGCCTGCGTCATCCGGGCCGTGAAGGGGATGCCGAGGCAGCGGGCGAACTCGGTGGCGAGGGCCTTGGCGGTCGCGCCGGGCGGTACGAGGACGTACGCCACCGACACGCCCTCCGCCCTCCCGCCCCGTCGGGCGGCCTGCGCGAGGTGGCAGGCGCGTCCGACGCGGGTGCAGGGCGGTGGTCTTCCCGGCCGCGGCGGGGCCGGTGACGATCAACGCCGGTCGGGCGGTGGTCCGTTGGTGGCGGCCCAGGATCATCAGGGTGCGTATGTTCGCCGCGAGGGTGTCGATGGTCGGGGTGCGGACGCCCGCGAACGCGGAGTGGTAGGCCAGGCGTTCCTCCCGACTGCGTGGCGGTGCATCGGGCTCGGGCGGCGTCGGGGGCGCCTTGGCCACGAAGTCCTGCCGGCCCTGCCAGGTGGTGACGGCCGGGACTGTTGCGTTGCGTCCACACCCTCACCGCTCGGGGCGTCGCCCGACTGCGCACCGGGGGTCACCATTTCATGGCCTCCTCGTGTGCGTCGTAGAGCCCGTACCCCGTGTACGGCGGTGTGGGGGAGTCGAGTTCGGCTTCGCAGGGGCCCGGCAGCGGCGACTCGTCGACGCCGTCGTCGAGTTCGTCGAGGCTGTCCTCGCGTGTCCCCGGGACGGTGCCGCCGAGGTCCTGCTCCCGCCTCACGGGGCGTCCCGGTGGGGGAATCCGGGTGGGTGTGCCGCGGGCGAGGAGGCGTTGTTCGGTGCGGGTGGCTCCTCCGCTGCGGGCACGGCGCATGAGCTGGTCGAAGGCTTCCGCGAGTTCCGCCTCGTGGATGTCGGCGTCGGTGTGGGGGATGACGGTGGCACGCACGTATTGCCAGGTGCGTTCGTCGAACGGGTGGTGGGCGTGGTCGCGGTGGATCCACGGGATCTCGGTCGACTCGCCGTCGGGCAGGCGGATCCACACCTGGCGGCCGTCGTGGGGGTTGTGGTGGACCTCCCATTTCCCGCCTCGGGCGGCGACGCCGGAGGACTGCCCGCGAAGCGGGCCCAGGATCTCGTGGTCGTAGGTGAATACGCCGATGACCTACGACCCCGACCGACTACCCGTCATACCGGGTGTCGCCCGAGTGCGCCTGCCCCGTCGCGCCGAGAAACGACGGGCCCGACGCCGGTGTCCAGGCCGGTCGGAAGCGGAAGGGCACCCGCGCACGCAACCTCGGGACAAGTGGGCGCCGATCGAACAGGCCCGCCGCCTGTGGCCGGCCCTGAGCCGGCCCCGCCGGGAATGGCTCACCCTCGAGGTGGGCCCCACCGGCCAACACGTTCGCCTCGTCGCCCCGGACGGACGCACGCACTCCTGGACGCTGTGAGAGGACCGGGTTTCCCGTCGAGTTTCGAGATCGGGGTCTCCCGGTTCCGGTCGGAGAGCGCCATGATGGCCCCTGGGGAGTGACCACACGTGACTTCGGAGGTCGGTATGGGTGATCACAGCAGGCCGAGCCCGGACCCGTCGAAAGGCAAGGCCCCACCGGACAATTCCGACGGCCAGGTGCCGCCGGAGCCGGACCCGGACGGCAAGCACAAGAAACCGAAGCCGTGACCGACCCCGCCGACCTCGGCGAATACCGGCGGGCCTCCACAGCGGCGATGGACGCCCACCGGGCGTGGCCCGCCGACACCCCGTGGCTGCGGGAAGCCTTCGAACACCTGCCCCGTGACGCCTTCGCCCCGGACCGCCTGTGGGACTGGGACGGCCACGCGTACGTGCCCGTCGACCGCGCCGCCGACCCGGACCGGTGGGCGCGTCTGGTGTACGCCGGGCCCTACGACGCGGCGATCACCGAGGTCACCCACGGCCGCCCCACCTCGAGCCTGTCGTGCACCTCGGTGGTGGCCGACATGCTCGACTCCCTCGACCTCGCACCCGGACACCGCGTCCTGGAACTGGGCACCGGCACCGGCTGGAACGCCGCCCTGATCGCCCACCACGTCGGCCCCACCGGCACCGTCACCAGCGTCGAGGTCGACCCCACCCTCGCCAACCTGGCACGAACCACCCTCACCCGCGCGGGAATCGACGTCGACATACGCGTGGGTGACGGCGCCAAGGGATGCCCCGACAACGTCCCCTACCAACGGATCATCGCCACCTACGCCGTCGACCGCGTCCCCAACGCCTGGATCGAACAACTCGAACCCGGCGGCGACCTCGTCTTCCCCTGGGGCAGACTCGGCCACTTCGCCCTGACCCTCGACCCCACCGGCACCACCGCCACCGGCTGGTGCCAGGGCCTCGCCCAATTCATGAGCGCCCGCGACACCACCCCCACCCCCACCTTCGACGACATCCACACCCACCACCCCACCATCGATCACGAACACGAGATCACCCGCGACTTGGCCCCGCTGCGCACGAACAACGTGATGTGGGCGCTGCGCGTGGCCCTGCCCGACGTCCGCTACACCATCACGGCGCCCGGGTCGGACGGCACGACGGTGCGTGTGCACGACGGGGCCGCGTCCTGGGCGACCCTGACCACCACACGCGGCGACGACCGCGTCCTCGTCCGCGAAGGCGGCCCCCGACGCTTCGTCGGCGAACTCCTTGCCGCCTGGGACCGATGGACCGACGACGGGCGGATCCGGTTGTACGACTACGGCATGACCGTCACGCCCACCGAGCAGTACGTGTGGGCGGGCGATCCCGACACCGGACGCCGATGGCCGATCCGGGACCCCGCGCCGATCGGGAGTTGATTCCGCGGCGAGCGGCGACCGAACACGAGTCTCCGAGCGGCCGGATCAGTCACTCATCCGCCTCACGCGTCCGGAACGTGCCTTGCCTCGTCCGCCGAGATCACCGCGTCGAACACCGTGCGCTGCCTGGGCCCGTGTGCCCATTCGTTTCCGCGTCGGGCCGAGGTGTCCAAGGTCTCGTGTGGGTGTCATTCGTGCGAGTGGTGGATGATCCCTCTCGCGTGGCTTCGCAGGTGTGCTAGTCGTGGTCCTCTGTCATCTCGGGTGGGGAGGGCTATGGCCGGGACAGGACAAGCAGCACGGCGGGCTTCGCGGGTTCAGGACGCGGTGCGGGTGCTGTTTCTGCTGGATCACTGCCGGGGGACGGTCGCGGACGGGGAGCCGCCCGGGGCCGTTGCGGTGGTTCGGGGGCAAAAGAGGTTGCAGGCCCTGGATTTCTGGTTGCGCAGCCCCGACTACCTCGCGGACGAGCTGCTCAACCTGCACGAGGGCGGAGGGCTCGCGGGGGTCGACCTGGTGGAGCGCGCCGCCGGCTTGCTGGAGGGGGACGAGCCGGACCTGGCCTCGTATCCGATGGTTCGGTGGCGGTTCGGTGCCTTCGAAGCCCTCGACGACGCCCTCGCGCTGCTGTTCTCGCACGGCATGGTCGCCATCGAGGCCGTCGGTCAACCTCCACAGGTCGATCGGTGGGACTACTACCTGATGCCGCCCGGCCGGCGGACCGCGCAGGAACTGCGGGACGAGGAGCCGGATCTGCGCTGGTACGACGAACGCGCCGCCCTCGTCCTCCTGGTGGCCGGCGATCGCAGCGGCAGCAGCCTCAAGGAGATCCAGTACCGGCAGGCCGAGTACGAACGCACCCACATGGGGGAGAGCATCGACCGCATCACGGACCGGGTCCGCGCACGACTGGCGAACATCACGAACGACGTCCGGGGAGCGGCCTCGTGAGCGACTTCACCGACGCCGTGGCCAAACGCGCCGGCGCCTCGACCGAGGACGTTGCCCGGACCCTGGAACACCACAACGTCCGCGAGAGCGGACTCCTGCCCCGACCCCGCCGATTGTCGCTGTCCTCAGTGCGGTTTCGCGGGGAGAAGTCCGGCAAGGCCACCGGCACTTTCGATTTCGACTGGACCCTCGACGACGGCCTGTGGTGCCTGGCCGCCGACAACCTCAAAGGCAAGAGCACCGTCCTGGACGTGATCTGGTGGTGTCTGCGCGGACGCAACAGCAGACTCCAGACCGGCGTCCGCGCCTGGATTACCGACGCCCGCCTCGCGGGACGCATCGACGACGAACCGTTCGTCGTGACGATCTCCCAAAGCGAGGGCCGACTCACCGGCAGTCTGCAGACCGGAGACCGCGAACACACCGTGACGTTCGACGGGGACGCCCAGTTCGAAGCGGTGATGAACGAGTTCATGATGGACCGCCTCGGCCTGGAGATCCTCCGCAGCTGGCGCAAGGACGACCCGAAGGACGGTGACGACGGCAAAGCCGTCGTCACCACCTGGCCCTCCTTCAGCCACGCCCTGATGTGTCGAAACCGCAAACCCGGAATCCTCCTCGGCGAATCCGTCCAGGACGGCGGCGTCGTCAGCCTCCTGCAAATGTTCATCGGCCTGCCCTGGACCACCACGCGCCGCGACGCCGACGCCGCCCTGAACGCCGTCCGCCAACAGTCACGCGGCGAAACCCGACGCGCCACCCAGGACGCCCAGGCCCGCACCGAATCCCTCCGACAACTCCGCGAGACACTCGCGGCCGCCGAACAAGCCCTCGACAACGCCCAACAGGAACCCTCCCTCGAAGACCGCGTCACCAGCCTCGAAAAAGCCGGCACCCAACTGGCCGAAGCAACCACACTGCACACCAGGGCCACCCACGAACACACCACCGCACAAAGCCGCGCCGAAGAGATTCACCAGGCCCTCCTCGACGACCAGAAAGCACTGCGCGACCTCCGCGAAAACGCGGCGGCCCGACGCCACTTCGGATCACTCACCCCCACCTGCTGCCCTCGCTGCGCCACCGCGGTCACGGACCTTCCCCACGCACACGACACCGACCAATGCGAGGTCTGCGGCACCGCCTCGCCCCCGACAGTCCCTGCCGATGCCACCGCCGTCGAACAACTGACGGCCGGCATCGCGACCCTGCGCGACGCCGACCGCCAAGCCCGGGAAGCGGTGCGCCTGGCACAGGCGAAGCGAGACGCGACGGAGGCCGCCCTCGCCTCCGCGCGCCGGGACTTCGACGCCGCACGGATCGCCATGCCCGGGAAGTCCCATCTACGTCTGCACCTGGACGTGGAACGCCTGCGCGGCGCCCTGGACGAACGCGCCAAAAGCCAGGCCCACGAGGACCGACCGCCGCAGGCGACCCTCGAGGAACGCATCCTCGAAGCAGCCCAGAAAGAAGCGGACAAGCGAGTACAAACCCAGAGCAAACCCCTGTTGGGGCGCATCAACGAGGAGATCAAGACGCTCGCCCAACGCCTGGGCTACACCGCGCTCCAAGGGGTCCGACTCCAAGGCAACGCGACGATGCGGCTCAAGAAGGACGACGGGGACACCAGCTTCAGCGCGGTCTCCGACGGCGAACAGCTCCGACTGCGCATCGCCACCCTCCTGGCCCTCCTCCGCGTGGGCAGAACCGACGGCGGCCGACACCCCGGACTCCTTCTCCTGGACTCCGTGGGCGCGCAGGAGGTCAACCCCGCAGACCTCGCCGAGACCCTCCAACACCTCAAGACCATCTGCGCCGAGACCCCGGGCCTACAGATCATCGCCGCCACCGCGAACCGCGACCTCGCCCGCAGCGTCGTCCCGCAAGACCGACTCAGGTACGCCCCACCGGGGCAGTACATGTGGTAGCGGAACCCTCCTGGAACACTCAGCGACCGCCGTCCGCGTTCGACCACCGAGAAAGGTCCCGCCGTGAGCCCGCTGCAGACGCTCCTCACCCGCCCGGGGGACGCGCCGACACTCGGCGAACTCGGCGGCGAGGAAAACCTGTGGCAGGCATGGGAACGCACCGACGAACCCACGGCGGCGCGGCTGTGGTTCCGCGTGGCCGAGACGCTTTTCAACCACTGGGGAGACCTCGACCACCCGCAACGCGCCGCCGCCTTCATCACCGACCACCTCACCACCGACAACCGCCCGGCCGTCACCGACGACATCCTCGACCGACTCTGCGAACACCCCCAGTACCTCGAACACGAAGCCGCGCGACTCAACACCCTGGCCCTCGAACGCAGCAACAACCACCGTGACCCGCTGCGCGCGGAACTCGCCGGGATCTACCTGGAAACAGCCCTCCGCCTCGCCCTGAACGGCACCACCACGCGCTACGCCCTTCTGGCCCGCCTCGTGGACCCCGCAGCCGCCGCGGCCCCCGCCGGCTACGCCCGCCGGGTCGTACGAGCCCTCGGCGCGGCCTACGAGCACTGGCGCGACGCCGAACTCGCCGACGCCCTGCCCGCCTTCCTGACGACCCCGCACATTCGCGCGGACACGGCGTACGAAATCGCCATGTGCCGCCTGTCCGACGCCTTCAACGCCCCCGACCGCCCGAGACTGCTCGACCACCTGGACGCCGCGCGCATCCATCTGCGCATCGCCGTCGACGCCGACGAGGACCGCCCCGACGCGCAGGCGTACCTCGCCGCCATCGAAGGCATCCTGGCCTTCGAAGCCGGCCAAAGCCACGCGCTGCGCGACGCGGCCGGGCGATTGCGCCGTCATGTGAGCGAACACCGAACCTGGCTCACCGGCCTGCGCACCCATTGGCGGGACGGCCGCTACGACGCGGAAGCGGCCTGGTACACGCTCACCGAAACCCTCGAACACGTCGACGCCCACCTCGACGAGCACACCAACCAGTGGCCCAGCCGCACGATCGACCAGATCCTGACCGCCTACTCCGCCGGCCGGGCCCTGCGCCTGCTCCGATCCCAGGACGACGCACCCGGCGTGAGCGTCCTGGTGACCCCACGGATCGAGGAGGCATTCGCCCGGCGCAACAGCCTGGGCCTCCACTTGCAGGCCTACATTGCCGATGCCGCACCCGACCTGGACATCGACACCGCACGACAGCTCCAGGAGGCCGTGACCGCAGGGGCGGACCCCCCGGACGACCCACCGGACGATTCGGGAAAAGACCTGGCGGCTGCATTCCCCAATCTGGCCGCCAGAATCGGACACGGTGTGCTCGCGGACCTGCCACTCAGCTTCCGTGACAACCTTCCCGATCTCGAACAGGAGATCGTCGATCACGAAAGCGCGACCGCCGCCCGGCTCCCCGTCGCCGAACAGGAAGTCTTCAACAGCGCCATCGAGATCCTCCGGGAGTGTCCGGACTTTCGCGGCCCGGTCCGAGAGTCCTACGTACAACTACTCGTTCAATTGATCCGCTTCCTTGCCAATCGCACGAATCGTGCACAAGCCCACCACTCGGGCAGATTCTTCTATCTCTTCGACCCTGAAGCGAAGGAAGAAGCACTACAGGAGGACCTCGCCGACTACCTGGACGGCCTCTGCCACGAGGTAGATATCGAAGTCACCGATCGAGCCGGAGGGCGTGCGGACATCGTCGTGCGCTTCCAAGGATTCGAGACCGTGATCGAGTGCAAGCAACGAAAGCACAAAACAACCAAAGAGGGACTGGCCAGATACCTCCGTCAAACCTCTGCCTATCAGGCCACCGGAGTCGGACTGGGCGGGCTTGCCATTCTCGACAAGACACCCAAACTCGACTGGATCCCCAGCATTGCCAACAACCTTTGGGCGCAACACGTTTCCGCGCCGAACAAGGATCGAGACCGCTGGGTTCTCATCATGCGGGTTCCCGGCAATCGAGTCAGACCAAGCGACATGTAGGCGAACCCAACTCAGGCCGGACCTTCCCGTCGTTCGGCTTCGAATGCTCACCCATGGCAACCCCCTTGCCTACCGACAGTCATCGCTCGTTCGAGGATGGCGGCCCGCACCCGCCGAAGCAATACCGCGGTCATTCGAACCGCACGCGGCCGCCGACCGGGCCTCCCGCCGCGCCACCCGGTACGTCACCGCGACACCACTTTGCCGGGACCATCCGGTCCGGCCCACCCGGCCCTCGGCTGGCCCGCTTCCACGCACACGGATTCCACAGGGAACTGCGCGAATCACGCCGGATGTCGGATCCGACGCCAACCAGGTCGCGGCTGTCGCCCACACGCCGAGCGGGCGACGCCCGGCATAGGTACAGCTCAGCGACACTGAACACTGCGCGGGAAGCTCTCACGGCTGCTCCGGCTCGGGCACCCGTCAGGCCCACTCCGCCGCGCGCATCATGCTCAGCAACGCGCGCTCGGCCGCCTCCTCCTCGTCCCGGTCCACCTGAACGAACTCCCAGCCCTTGGCGTACCTCAGCACGTTGGACAGCGTCTTGCGGTCGGCGGCGCCGAGCGGGCCCTTGAAGGGAGAGTGCAAAACTGTCGACAGCGCGGCCCGTACCCAGCGGGCGACGGTGGCTTCGTCCCCTTCGGGCATCCACGGGTAGTAGGGCACTCGCCCGATTTCGCCCAGCGCCTCCCTGAGCGCTTCGAACTCCGGGCCGGGACGCGGGCGGGCCGCGCGGTCGAGCGCGTCGGCGAATGCGGCGAGGAGCACGAGGTCCGCCTCGGCCACCTCGACGGAGGTCAGGTACACCAAGCTCCCGCCGTCGGATTCGATCAGCAGCAGGACATCGGGCGTGGGCGGAAGGATCTCATCCACCCCCCCGTTCGCGAACTCCTCGGTCCCCTCGGGCAGCGCTTCGCGCACCCGGTAGTACGCGTCTTCGACGTCCTCGATCGGCGCGCCGGGGATCGGCACCCCTCCGCTGTCCCGATACCCCACCAGCTCCCCCTCGTGGTCCAAGACCATCTCCAATCGGAGCCTCAGAAGCAGCCCGTCCAGTTCGTACAGGCCCAGCAGGGCCTCCTCGACGAGGGGCAACACCAAGGTGCGGGTCGGGGTGAGGCGCGGCGGCGACTGTTGGTCGTCGGCTCGGGTACGGTCATTGGCCCGCAGCGCCGCGGTGAACCTCGTGCCGGTGGCTCGGCTCTGTTCACGGATCTCCCGCGTGCGCTTCCGCGACTTCCGGGGCCGGCTCGTAGGCATGTCTGACTCCATACAGCGGCGCACCCACGCGAACGCCGCTCTGAAGGCAGGCAGGTTCAGGTGCACGATGCGTCGAAGGACGGCTTGGCCTACCAACGAGGACTCCTGCGTGGCGGAAGGCCCCTTCAGCGGTCGGCGGTCGTGGCCGCCTGCCCCGGCAGCATACCGGCCCGGCTGCAACGGCATACTCGTCGTTCTCCCGCAGGACGGGTGCCGCCCCTCCCGGACGAGGAGCTCAAGCTTGAACCGTCCCGTCGGAGGTCGGTTCGGCGCGCGGACTCCCGGCGCCGCGCAGTTCGGTGACCCGGGGGCGTCGGGCCCCGGCCCCAACCTGCCGTTCGTAGACACCTCGCCCCGCCACGACCCGGCGTCGGATGCGGTGACGCGGCTGGGGTCCGCCGGCGAGTTGGTGCCGGCGGGTGTCGACGGCCCGGGTGAGGCGGTCCGCGCAGTCGGGCAGGCGCCTGATCAGGTCGGTCTCCCAAAAGCGCAGCACCTGCCAGCCCGCCTCGGCGAGTTTGCGGTCCTGGTAGGCGTCATTGGCCATGTTTGCGGCGACGCGGGGGTCTCGGTGGTCCTTCTCGTGGAGTCCGTGCCAGTAGTCGCCGTCGGCCTGGAGGACCAACCGCAGATCGGGGATGGCGGCGTCGACCGTCCACCGGTCCAGCAGCCGCAGTTGCCGTGCCCAGGCCGTGCCCGGGGCGAGTTCGGGGACGAGTCGGTCGAGGAGGGCGTACAGGATCCGCTCCGGCCGGGTCTCGGCTCGGGTCGTGAGCATCGCGTGGCGCGCGGCGGCGAGGACGGCGCGCATGTGCGGGTCCTCGGCGAGTCCGCGGGCCCAACAGGCGCGCGAGCAGGTGCGCCGGCCTCGGGCGGCGGCGGAGGCGGGCATGCTGAACACCCGGCCGCACTCGGTGCAGGGCCGCTCGACGCGGTTGCGATGCCCCAGGTGACGGCAGGCGTTGCCGCAGTACCGGGCGCGACCGTCGTCGACCACCGACATCTCGGCAGTGAACGCGGCGCCGCACCACGAACATACGCGCCGCACTTGCCGTGCGACGCACTCCCGTGAGCAGTAGGTGCCCCATCCGCGTGCGACGACGCTCAACGGCGCCCGGAAGGCCGTACCGCACCTGCGGCACACCCGAACGACGGTGGACGCCGCGGTGTGGCAGTCCTTCGAGCAATACAGGCCCCGGCCGGTGTCCGCCCGGGAGGCTCTGATCTCGAACTCGGCGCGGCAGTGGCGGCAGGCCTGCCTCGTCCGGTTGCGGCGCGCCAGTCCCGAGCACCCCCTCGAGCAGTACCGCCCGGCCATGGAGTCGTCCGAGGCGCCCGCGGGATTCCCGGGCACGAAGTCGCCTCCGCACCAGGCGCATTGGCGCGGAGGTTGCCGCTTCGCGGCCACGGCGCAGGTGACCGAGCAATACCGCGCCGGGCGTTTGGCCGCTTCCTTGCCCCGGATCCGGAAGGCGCCGCCGCACTGTTCGCACTCCCGGTTGATCCAGTCCGTGGCCTCCGTCTGGGTGATGCGGAAGCAGGCGGTCGAACAGTACGAGCGACGGGCCGACGGTGGAGCCGAGAAGATCCGGTTGCAGCGCGCGCAGGTGAGCGTGACGGGCATGGCGCAGTGTGGCAGCCCTCTCCGACATCGACGGTGGCCAACGCTCCGCCCCGGCCGGCCGACGTGGCGGGACGCAGCGCGCGGTCGACATCCGCACCCGCCGCGGCGGACGCATCACCGACACCGAACACACCGCCGACCCGTAACCGGCCGCAGCCACCCCCTCGGGGCGCCGCCGCTCAACCCGGTCGGCCCGCCCGCAGCCAGCCCCCGCTTCAGCGTTCGGCCCCGACACCGCGCCCAGCTGTTCGAGCCGGGTCGTCAGCGGCTCCCACCCCGGCCCCCGGCCGGCTCCACGTTGAGTCCGACCACCGCGCGGACGCAGGCCCGCGCCAGGCCCCGAAGGCATCAGCGGCATACCGACACAACCCCACGGGTGCGCGCGTCCCGACACCCACACCGCGACCGCCGTGCCCTGCACCCGGCGGACCAGGAATCCCGCCGCTGCGCCGCACTCGAACCTGCAGCCTCGGTGGTTCACGCGTTCGGGAGCCGCCGGCTACATCTCCCAGCGCCGATCAGGCTGCCGCGCCCAGGCCCATTGTCGACCACGTTCGACGGTGATGCCGAAGTCGTAGCCGTGCACTCGGTGTTCGTCCTGCCATCGCAGGACGGCGTCGACCTCGTCCCACAGCCGGCGCGGCCCGCCCTGGACGGCCTTGCCGATCCCGGGCCGGTCGTCGACCAGCGCCCAGGAACGGCCACCGTCCCACAGCCGCCACACGGCCCCACCTCCGAGCGTCTCCAGCCGTACGTCGGGCAGTCTCAACGCGACGGCGTGGGTGAAGTTCCCGTCCCGGTACAGCGACTCCAACACCCACTCCACCTCGACCTCGCCCGTGGCCGGCTCGGCCTCGCGCGTAGCCTCGAACCCGGCGCCGTCGTCGCCGCGTTGGCCGCGCAACTCCATGAACGCCACGCTGCGCACGAGTTTCCCCGACGCCGTGCCGTCGTCGCCCGCGACCAGGCGCAGGAGGGCGCCGGTGCCGAACCGGGGCGACCACGGGGCGACGATCACCGCGCCCGGGCGGGCCTGCGCGATCCATGCGTAGGGCACCCGGTGGGTGAAGGCGGCGGTGATGTGGACCCGGTCGAAGGGCGCGTGGTCGGGTGCGCCGAGGGTTCCGTCGCCGGCGATCACGGTGGGTGCGAGGCCGAGTCGGGCGTGTGCGGCGCGGGCGGCGTCCGCGAGTGCGGGGTCAATCTCGATCGAGACGACGTTCCCGTCGCCGACGCGCCGGGCGAGCAGGGCGGCGGTCCAGCCGGGTCCGGTGCCGATCTCCAGGACGCGTTGGCCGGGGTGGACGTCGAGTTCGGTGAGGAAGGAGGCGACCGCGCGGTAGTCGCTGAGCGAGCTGCTCGCCACACTCCCCGCCGTGTCGGCGGTGCCGTCGTCGACCTGGATGACCACCGGTTCCGGCCGCAGGACCACCTCGTCCCACGCGTCGGGGTCCGCGCGCCGGTCGACCGCGGTGTAGCGGCCGTTGGCGGGGTGGGCGCGCCAGACCGTGTCGGGCGCGAACGCCGCGCGCGGCACGGCGAGCATTGCCTCGCGTACCCACTCGGTGGGGAAGGCGCCCTCGGCGTCGAGGGCGCCCACGATCTCGGCATCGTCGCGCACTACGGCTTGTCCTTCTTGCGCCGACCCGGCCCAGGGTCCCCGATACCGGGCAGCGCGCCGTCCTGCTTCTGCTGGGGATCGGGCTGCGGCGGATCCGGTGGGGGCGCCGGCGGCTTGCTGTGATCACCCACGATGGGGCCTCCAGGCCCTCGGAAGCGCGATGACGTTCCGAGCATGACGCGATACGACGAGCGACGGCAAGACCGCGACGGTCGGTGGTCGGCCGCACCCGCGATCGAGCACCCGAAAGGCCCGCCGACCGCCCCGCGCACAACTCCTCGCCGTGGCCACCACGTTCCGAACGGCGCCTCATCGAAACGGCGAACACTCGGTGCGCCGGCGTGCGGTGCCTCATCGCAGGTGTGGCGGTTCCTGTGGGTTGCGATCCATGGCCGGCCCGAAAGCCGGCAGCCACGCCGCGCATGCGGTGCCCGGAGCGAACGCAGGGCCCCGTTCGGTCGTGCGGTAATGCAGCGGCGGTCGTCCGGTCTCCGTCGGCCCGGTCGGATCCGGTGCCGAGCGGGCCGGACCGGACCACAGTGCCCACCGGTGACCGCGCGGAAACCGGACCCAGGGCGCGAGCGGATCGAGGAGGTGTCCGAGACGATCCAGCACTCGCCCGGCTCCGGACTCCGACCGCACGACGGGCAACTCGGCGCGGCCAGCAGCACGTCGAGGTCTCCGCGGGTCATCTCCGGCAGATCTTCACGAGCCATGAACCCTCATCGGGGCGAACGCGATCAACACGACACGGCTGTCGTCGTCTTCTGTTGGGGTTTGATTTGCGTCGCGCACTGTCGTGCTGGGCAGGGCCACACGGTCGAGTGAGACGGGGTCGGTAGGGGCGTCGTGCACCTCAGGGGTGTCGTTAACAACTCGCCGACCGCGACGACGATCTCGATGTCGCCCGCGCCGCGAACCGCCAGCTCATGGCTGGCCTCAACACCTCGAAGGGCAAGCCCTGAGAAGCAGAATCCCGGTGTTCGCGCACCGACATGCCATACAGGATCAGAAGTTGAGGTATCGCTCAAGCCTCAAAGGCTCCTGCCGGCCTTGCACATGGACATCTGCCGTCATCGTGAACTGTCCCCATGCCAACATCCTCAGTTCAAACCCTGTCGCCCGGTCCGTGACGACACGATCCGGCTCGGGGAAGGTCGGATGTAGGTGGTAGACGACTTTGGTGACGCGATCGAGATCGCCGTCATCGTCCCCTTCGAGGAAGACGCGGATTCGGTGGTAGCTGTAGCTTCCTCGGTTCCGCGAGCTGTCTCGACGCGCCACGTGGGCCACGTGGATCCTGGGAGCTGCCTTGGCGCTCGTGGATTCCGACGGTGCCACGATGGTCGGCGGAGTCAGACTGCCCGCATCTCTCGGATCGAGGGCCGACCGCACCTGTTGGAGACGGTCGTAGACCTGCCGCGCCGACTGGGGGCGCTGTCCGGGGTTGCGTCGCAAAAGCTCGGCGACGAGTTCGGTCACTTCGGGCAGCAGGTCAGGGCGGAGTGTGTCGAGGCGTGGGGCTTCTTCTTCAGCTTTGCGCCGGATGACCGCGAGCCAGTTGTGACCGGTGAAGGGAGGTCGACCGGCAAGCAAGGTGAACAGCACCCCACCGAGTGCATACAGGTCAGAACGTTCATCCCCGCGCTCGGAGAGGAACTGTTCCGGCGCACCGTACTCCACGGTGCCGGCGGGTTGCAGCTGAGTGGAGCGCGCCACGGAGAACGCGGTCTGGACGAACCCCGCGATCCCGAAGTCGACGACCTTGACCTGCCCGTCCGGGGTGATCATGACGTTGTGGGGCTTGATGTCGTAGTGAATGACCTGGGCCCGGTGCGCGGCGATCAGCGCCGCGCAAATCTCGCTGCCTATCTCCAGGGCGCGGGCCAGAGTCATGGAGCTCGCGGCATGGAGGTGATCGGTGAGCGTCGTACCATCGACCTTCTCCATGACCAGGAAGAGGATGTCCAGGTGAACGCCCCGGTCGTAGAGAGCAGCCACGTTCGGGTGGTTGATCTGCGCGGCGGCTACCGCCTCGCGTTCGAACCGCTGAGGCAGGTCCGGGTGGACAGCCCCGCCGAGGTCGAGCAGCTTGAGCGCGACGTCACGGTGGAGACTACGGTCCCGCGCAGCCCACACCTCGCCCATCCCGCCCCGCCCAAGCTTCTTGACCAGCTCGTACCGACCCGCGATTAGTTCCCCTGGCTTCACTGCCCACCCCCGCTGATTCTTGGAAATGCCAAGGGTACGGCGACCGCAACGCCGATATCAGCGAGTCTGCTTGACGGTTCAGCTGCAGCGTCAGACGGGCGCATATCGCGCGCGAGGAGTACGCCCGATCCGCGATCAGCCGGGTCGGCCGCACCCGCGGCCGACCCGGACCGAGCCGCAGCACGCGAATTCCGGTGAGCACGGCGTCCAACGCCGGCGCGTCCCGCGCCTGCCCCGGGGTGACCACGATCGACAACGGCAACCCCCGCCCGTCCACCGCGAGATGCAGCTTGGTGGTCAGGCCGCCCCGCGAGCGGTCCAGGCCCTCGCGTCCCGCAGGCGTCGGGCCCGGCGCTGCACGCTCCACGTCGCCCGGTTCGTCCCCGTCCGCAGCCCCCTTTTTGCGTGCCCCGGCGCATGTTGGTGGGCGCGGACGACGGCGGAGTCCACCGACACCGACCAGTTGACCCGGCCGACCGCGTCGTCCCGCACCCGCACGTGTTCGAGCAGCGCGGCCCACGTCCCGTCCGCCTCCCACCGCACGAACCGCTCGTACACCGTCTGCCAGGGCCCGTACCGCGCCGGAACGTCCCGCCACGGAGCACCGGTGCGCAACCGCCACAACACCCCGTCGATCACCTGCCGATGATCACCCCACGGCCGACCACGACCATCCACCACCGGCAACAACGGCTCGATCCGAACCCACGCCGCATCCGTCAACCCACCCCGAGACACCACAAGATCATTATCAGACAGGCCTTAGGCGTTGTCGGGTGTCCAGGTGTGGTGGGCGCGGTGTTCGAGTTCGTCGGCGCCGGGGACGCGATCGGTGCGCAGGCGGTGCAGGCGGGCGCGCATGTCCTGGCCGGCGGTGTCGACCTTGAGGGAACGCACGCCACCGGCGCAGGTGACGAACTCGTTCCAGGTGGCGATCGCGGTGTCGGGGTCGCCGGCGCGCAGGTGGAGTTCGCCGAGGTCGGCCAGGACGATCGCGCGGCTGCGCCTGCGGTCGAGGCCGTGGACGTCGAGGGCATACCGCAGATAGGCCCGCGCTTCGTCGAGTTCGCCGAGGCGGGCGAGGACCATTCCGCTCTCGTGGGCCCAGCGGCCGATGCTGTAGTGGCTCGCCCAGGACGTTCCCGAGGTGTGGACGGGCGCGGTTTCGATCCGGGTCTGCGAGGAGGCCAGGCATCGGGTGGCGGTGGCACGGTCCTGGTCGAGGGCCGCGGCCTGCGCCAGGGTCGTCTCGTAGTAGGCGTGCGCGCGCGGGTCGGCGAGCCCTTGCGCGTGCCGCACACACTCCTCGGCCAGGCGCACCGCGGTGGCGCGGTGTCCGGCGTCGATCGCCTGCACGGCCATGCCGCGCAGCGCGGTGGAGGCGAGTTCGCGATCCGCCCCGAGGGTGCCGAGCCGGTGGGCGTGCGCGAAGTACCGTTGCGCGAGGCCGGGGGCGCCCTCGTCCTGGGCCATCCACGCGATCAGGTGCGCGAGTTCCCCGACGGCGGCGTGGAGTTCGCGGCCGGTGGCGTCGGTGTAGGTGCCGTCCAACAGTGGCGACGCCTCGCCGGACAGGTACTGCGCGGCCACCGTTCGCGCGACACCGCCGCCGAGTTCGGCCGCCGCGTCGCCCAACGCCGTGGTCATCGTCCGCACGCGGGCGACATCGCCCGCACCGACCCGGACGGTGCCGGTGTGCGCGAGCGGCATCGCGGACGCGGCGGGCGCGTCCGCGAGGGACAACAGACCCAGGACCGCGCCCGTCGCGGTCAGGAATTCCCGCCGTTCCACGTCCGAGCCTCCCGCCGCCGGCGACACCGCCACGATATCCGCGCCGTCGCTCCCGCCGAAGTCCCTCGCGAAACCGGTGATCGCCGTCGTGTCGGCGCACATGGGCGAGACGAAACCGAGGACGACGCAGGGGAGCCCGAAGATCCGTTCCAGCGCCAGGCGGTGCGCACGTTGGGGCCACCGGCTGTGCCCCGACAGCCAGCGCCGCACGGTGCGCTCGTCGAACACGACACCCAGGCCCGGGCGCCGCGCCTCCGCGTCCAAACCCGCGGCGAACTCCCGGGCCGAGGCCCACCCGCGCGCACCGGCCTCGCGGCGCAAGCGTGTGTTCCCGACCCGTTCGATGCCTCGTGTGGTCGCGGTGGTGCTGCCCATGGGCGCTCCCCTGCAGCTGCGGCGAACCCGACCTCCACGGTAGGACCCATCCGACCGGCCGTCACCGCCTTCGCGGCCGAGCGAAGGAATGTCCGCGCGATGTCCGTGAAGTGTCCGCCGGTTTGACCTCCCCGGCCCGCCGCGCGCGGGTGGACCGTGGATCCGGGGCCCTGCGGCATCGGCCCCCCGGCAGGCCCGACCAGCACGGACAAGGAGAACCCTCACATGACTCGACCGTTGATCCTCGACCGCGCGCTCACCGCCCCCACCGGCGCGGTGCGGCCGCTGCCCGAGCACCACTTCGACCCCGACCTCGCCGTGAACGTGACCGCGGACGGGGTCTTGCTGATCCACGCCGCCGACCCGGCCCTGGTCGCCGACTACACCGGCACGCAGGAGCCGAAGGGCATCAAGACGGATGACTGACCGACCCTCGGTCGTGGTCGTGGCCGCCGAGCACGATTTCACCGCCGACTTGGTGGTGGATCTGCTCGGCGCTCGCGCCACCGTCGTGCGCTTGGACCCCGCGCGCATGCGCGAGGACCTCGAGGTCGAAGGGCGGTTCCGCGCGGGCCGCTGGTACGGCGCCCTGCGCCACGGTGACCGTGTCGCGCCGATGGACCGCACGTGCGCGGTGTACTGGCGCAAACCCACCCAGCCGGAGACGATCGATCCCGGCGTCGACCGGTGGCGGGCCCACGAGAACACCACCGTGCTGCTCGGACTCCTGAAGGCGAACCCCCTGAAGGTGTGGTGCAACGACCCGATCGCCGTCGCCGCGGCCGCGCTCAAACCCCCGCAGCTCGCGTCCGCCCACCACAGGGGTCTCACCGTGCCCGACACCCTGTTCACCAGCGTCCCCGACGGTGCCCGCGCGTTCATCCGCGACCACCGCGACCGGGTCGTGGTCAAGGCGCTGACCCAGCGGGACATCCCCCTCGTGCCGACCACCCGCGTCAGACTCGACGACGACCTGCACCGTGTCGCCGGCACCGTCCACTACCTCCAGGCCCTGATCGAGGACCGCGTCTTCGACGCCCGGGTGACCGTGGTCGACAACGCCGTGTTCGGCGCGCGGATCACCACCGACGACGGCGCCCTCGACTGGCGCGCGACCCCGCGCGGACGCTGTCACTACGCACCGCTCGCGGTGCCCGCAGCCATCGCCCGCGCGTGCGTGGCACACGTGCGCGACCTTCGACTCGCCTACGCCGCACTTGACTTCGTCGTCACTGTGGCGGGCTGGTCGTATCTGGAGACGAACCCCAACGGCGAGTTCGGGTTCGTCCAGGCCTTGGCCGACCAGCCGATCGCGCAGGCGATCGCCGACCTGCTGATCCACGGCCGCGCCGGGCGAAACGACACCGACATCCCGTTCCCGCACGCCAGGATGGAGCCATGAACCCGCTGCTCGCCGCCGCGATCGAAACCCTCGACCTCGCCGACACCCCCGAACCGCTGACCGAACACCACACCCTCGCGTGGCGCGTCGGCGACTGGAAGATCAAGGCCGCCACCGAACCCGTCCCGGCCGCCAACCTCCTGCACGAGATCCGCGTCGTGGACCGCCTGCACGCCCAGGGCCTCCACCCGGCGGCCGGCGCGAGCGGGCGGGTCGGCGACGGAGTGTGGACCGCGCTCCCATGGTGCGCGGGAACCACCCTGTGGATGTGGTGCCTGCCGACCCGCGAGGGCCGCGCCGCCCCGGACGCGGGCCCGCGCCTGCGCGCGATCACCCACCGCGCGTTCGACGCGCTCCACGCGCTGCACGCCGCCGGATGGCACCACGGCGACATCCAACCGACCAACATCCTCGTCGGCGACGACGAGACGAGCATCGCGTTCATCGACCACGACCTCGCCCAACACGCCGACCTGGCGCCGACCGTGCCCTACCGCGGCGGCATGGACCAGCCCACCGCACCCGAGATCGCCCGGCGGATCCTCGACACCCCACCCGACACCCACATCGAACTCACCGACGCCGCCGAGCAGTACAGCCTCGCCGCGGCGATCCGCTGGGCCTGGACCGGCAGCCCACCCGCCACCACCCGCGCCATCGGACCCGGCGTCACGGTCACCGACCTGTACGAGGACATCGCCACCGGCCGCCGGCGCCCCACCTGGACCGACACCCGCCCCTGGCCCGAGCCCGAACTCGAAGCCCTCCTGGACACACGCATGTCACTCGATCCCGCCACCCGCGCCGTGAACGCCCCCACAGCGTGACGTCCGTTCCGGATTCGTCCGGCAGGACCGGCAGCCCCGCCGGCGTCGTTGTGTGACCATCAAGCACATCGCCCGTTCCAGATGCTCGGCGAGCCATCGATCGTGTGCTGCGAAGAGTGCTGATCGATGCCCGACCTGCCCGACCGCCGGTCGGGCATCGCGCCGCCCGGGTGGCCCCGAGGCGTGCGCCCGCCCGGCGACCCGGGACCAACGCGCCCGCGGAAGGAACGGAACCCACGCCGGCCGGGGCGCACTCCACCCTCACCCGGGCCACCCGACCACCGCAGTTCACGCCCCCGAAGTCGATCGCCCGCCCTTGCCGGCCGACGGGCGAGCAGATCCAGGCCCGGTACGGCCGCGGCGAGGTGCCCGGACTGCCACGACGCGCGGAGGCGGCGATGCGCTGGTCGCGCGCCGAGGGCGACGGAGGCTACACCGGGGTCCTCCAACGCTGCGGAGGGGCCGCCGTAGTCGGTTCCGACGGTGCGCCGGACGATGGCCGCGCCCGCGAAGTCCCCGCTCCCGCCGTTTGATGGCACTGGGCCTGCACCCGCTCACGCGGATGGGACGGGGGTGGGGACGATCCAGGTCTGCATGGAGGGGACTGCTGCGATGCCGTGCAACAGACGTGCGGTGGCCCCGTCTTGCTGCCGTATCAGCGCGGTCAGGTGGTCGCGGCGGGCGTCGAGGTCGTCGCATCGGTCGATGACGTCACCGACGACGTCGGCGGCGCGTTGCAGCGCCGGAGCCAGCTTCCGCAGTTGCGTGATGCCGTTGCGGATGCTCTTGGCGACCGCGTCCGCGTCTCCCTCCGTACGCAATGTCGGGTAGGTCTCGACGAGGGCGGACACCAGCTTGAGAGCCGCCTTGCGGACCTTGACCAGGTGCTCACAGGACTGTGCGAGGAATCGCGCGAGGACCCGGAAGGCCGCGAAGCTGTCGTCCGCCGGCATGCCCAGCGGGGTGGGTCCGAGGGAGAGGTCGTGCAGGGGCAGGCCGTGGCCGATCGTGGGGAGGTGGACGAAGAAGTCCGGCCCACGGCCGTAACCGGGGTCGAAGTTCTCGGCGTGGTCCTGGCACAGCCGTTCCAACGTGCGCACCGCCCGGCGCACGGGCAGCGGTGCCGGTTCCGCGAAGTCGCCCAGCGCCGCCCGCAGTTCCACGGCACTGTGACCGAGGGAGCGCGCCACGGCGACCGCCCGGCTCGTGTTGAGGCTCGCGAGAGCGTCGGTGACCAGATCCGAGGGATGGTCCTGGATCGCGGGACTGTGGACGAGCCGGTGATCGCCGTGGGAGAACGCCCTCCTAGACCACAAAGTTTCGAGAAGCGTCCACGCCCCACCCGGCGCCTCGAGGTTGTGCACGTCCTTTCGCGAGGGCAGCGTCGACAGGGCGTGCCCGCCACCCAGCAGGCCCCAGACACGGCCCCGAACGGAGTCGGCAAGTTCGTCCAGCGCGGTGAACGGCAGCACGGTCAACGAACCGGGCCCTTCGGCGAGGCCGTGTTCGACGACGATACCGAGCGCAACCGCATGCCAGTCGCGATCCCTGGCGAACACGACAGCGCCCGACATCCCCTCCCACGGGGACTCCCGGGCAAGGTCCGACGGAGGACTCGTCACCGACAGACGCAAATGCCCGGACACCAGGCCCGAACCCGGCGCGATGGTGCCGAACGCCTGCGCGGTATCCCGCAACGGCCGACCCTGCGCGCGCTGTTCCATGAACCGCGGAAAGCCCGTCGCCCAACATCCGTGCAACAGTTCGACGGACTCCCGATCCACCCGCGCGAAGCGTGTGACTGCGTGCGCCTCCCGCAACCCGTCCACGTCCAGGACGGCGAGATCGAGCCCGTCCTGCCGCCCGTCGTAGACCACCGTGAACGGGTACTCCACACCCCCGGCGCGCACCGACCGATCACCGGCGCCGATGTTGTGACCCGCGGTCACCACGATCCCCGGCCGGACCACGTTCCCGGACCCGGCCAGCCACACCGGTCCGTCGACACCACCCCGGGCGATCGTCAGGACCGGACGCAACATGTCGCGTGCACGCTCCGTTGCCGGCCCGGTCGTCACGGACGCTCATCGAGTTCGCGACCGACCCGAATCCTGTGACCGTGACGATCGACGGGAGGATCCAGATTCACCGTCACCTTCTGCACCGCCTGGTGAGACACCGCGCCACCACCGGCGAGATCGACCACCCAGAGCTTCACGCCGCCCTTCGCGTCGGCACTCTTGGTGACCCCGACCTGCAACTCGATCTGCACCGAACCCACCGGGAAATGCACACCCGCACCCGCTGCCCGACCGGCCGCATCGATCAACTCGGCCCGAATCCGATCGATCACCTCTGCCAACGGAATATGATCACCCACCGAACACCCCCATCCACTCGACCATCCACAAGCGACCAGACGAACTGCGATGAACATACGACCACATCGCACCCGACCGCGCTGCGAAACCGACCCGCTCGAAGCCGTCCCCGAACGCACGCAGACCACCTGCTGAAGACACGACGGGCACCCGGGCCGATCCCGCCCCGGCCGGCGCCGACGGAGGTGGGGTCGGGGCCATCCGTCTCGTACGGGTCGCCCCGGCGCGGCATCCACCCCAGGCCCGCTCCCGCCGCGCCGCGAACCGGTGTGCCGGTGCTCCGCCGCAGTGTGGACCTCGACTGCGGTCGGCGGCAGCACCGGCACGACGTCCCTTGGCCGCGACCGCGGTCGACCAGCACGACCCGCAGCGCCCCGGGGCCCGATGGGCCCGGCGGCGAGTCCTGCGCAGGCGCCACTTCACAGTGATCCTGTTCCTCTCCCGAGCCACACGCCGCCCCAGGTACCAACCCCTGACGTCCTTAAGCCCGTTGACCGGGACTCCGATGCCCGACATGCCGTTGCCGCGGTCGTACCATCAGCTGGGCCGCGTGCGGTCCCGACACGGCAAACGACGCAGACGACCGGGAGAAACACTGTGCGGTTCGTGGTGATCGATCGCAATGCGCCCCCACCGACGAATCCACAGATCACGGTGGTCCTCGAACGCGACGGATGGAACGACTTCGGGTACTACACGATGTTCCACCTGAGCATCCGCGAAGGCGCGGAGCGCACGGATGTCGGCACGGTCAAGGTCGGCCGCACGGGTATGGGGCCGGGTGGACCCGCCCGCGTTCCCCTGCACTGAGGGGCCTCGCGTTTCTCGGACAGGGTCATGACTGTCGAGTTCACGCGGCGAGTCGCAACTCTTCGAACTCGGCATGCACCTCGCCAGGAGGGCGATATCCCACCGCCGAGTGGAGTCGTTTGCGATTGTACCAGAATTCTATATACCGAGTGATATCTCGTCGAGCTTCCTCGCGAGTCGAGTACTTCGTGCGGGAGACGCACTCGTTCTTCAAGGATGCGAAGAAAGACTCGGCCATTGCGTTATCGAAGCAGATCCCCGTACGACCGACGGAGCGACGCAGGCCGAGTCCGCCGAGCACCTGCGCGTACTCTGCCGACATGTAGTTGCTTCCGCGATCGGAGTGAAATATGGCATCCTCGGCAAGGGGGCGATTGCGTGCCGCGTTGCGAATCGCCCGTGATATCAGCGGCGTCTGGTAATGGTCGTCCATCGCGTAGCCGACGACCTCTTTCGTGCAGCAGTCGATCGCAGTCGCGAGATAAAGCCAACCCTCGGCCGTCGCAATGTACGTAATATCCCCGACGAGCTTTTCCCCGGGAGCGGCGGCGGTGAAGTCGCGGCCGACCAGGTCCGGCACAGGCGCGGACGTGGCGCGGGTGAGGGACAAGCGCTTCGGGCGGGGCTGGCAGGGCACCAGGCCCAGGTCGCGCATGATCCGCCGCACCAACTCCGGGCCGGCCGCCACGCCCCAGCGCAACATCTGCGCGCGGATGCGACGATATCCGTACGTGCCGTCGGACATCTCGAATGCCTTCGTGACCAGCCGTTTCAATTCCTCGCGCCGCCCGGCGGTCGCGGATTCCGGGCGGCGCCGCCAGTCGTAGTAGCCGGATTTGGACACACCGAGGCGGTCGCACATGAATGCGACGGGATATGCGTACTCCACGGTATCGAGTCGCATCGTCTCGATGAACTCGTACTTGCTGCCTACCGGGGATCCTTCGCGAAGTACGCTGCGGCTTTTTTCAGGAACGAGTTTTCCATCTCGAGCTCGCGATTGCGGCGTTCGAGTTCCTTCAACCTGGCGCGTTCGTCAACGGCAAGCGGCCCTTCGGCTTTTTCGTGCCTGCGCTGATGTTCTCGAACCCAGGCGCGGAGCGTTTCCGGGTGGACATCGAGCTCCCGCGCGGTCTGTGCGATCGCCCGGGGCGCGGACTTCAATGCCAGTTGAACCGCTTCCTCGCGGAACTCGGGCGTGTACGGGTTGGGGCGTGCCATCTTGCTGCTTTCCTCGGTTCCTTACAGGTCAACCTTATTGGATCTCTGTCCGAAACCTTCGAGGCACCCCACACCCCGCGTTCGAGGAACTGGGACCCGAGTACTTCTCGGTGGGGCAGGACGACACGTACTACGAGCGGCTGAACGGCTTCGACCCCCTCGTTCGACGCGCGGTACTCAAGGGTCTGAGGGACATGGCGTTCGACGAAGACGCCTACGCCGTCGCCGAACGCGAAGCCGTCACGAACGAGTCGCTCCTGAGGTTCGTCGAGGCCGCCGTTGTCCGGGAGCAGTTCCGTCGCATCGCCCGCGGCGGCGATCGGCTCAAGGCATTCGAGGTCACCTACCAGGCACCGGCATCGGGAGAAGACCGACTCGAACTGTCGTTCGCGGTCGACCCCGACACGTTGCCGCCCAGCAACGTTCACGTGCTGACCGGACGCAACGGGGTCGGCAAGTCGCTGCTGCTCCACCACCTGGCATGGGCCTCCCTCGGTGACGAGGTGAGCCCGTCCCGGGAACCGGTGGGACGGATCGGCGAGGTCGACCGCGATGGGCCTCGCTCCTTCAACACGCTCGTCAGCGTCTCCTTCAGCGTCTTCGACCACCGGCCGTTCCCGGACTCCAAGAAGCTCGCCGCCTATCGCGTCGGCCTCGTGCACCCCACCACGACGGGTCAGCCTCGAACGAAGTCACAGTCGGAACTGGCCCAGGAGTTCGCGGAAAGCATGGAGGCGTGTCTGAACGGCGCGCAGGCCGAACGATGGCTCGCCGCGCTGAGGACGCTCTGCTACTCCGGCAGCGGACTGCTGGAACCCGGTTGGCTGGACGACTTCGAGGCGACGGCCGAAGCCGATCAGCGCCGGATCAAGGCCCGGCTGCTCTTCGCTTCGTTGAGTTCCGGCCACAAGGCGGTGCTCCTGGCCGTGACCCACCTGGTGCACCACGTCGGGGAGCGCACGCTCGTACTCGTCGACGAACCCGAGACCCACCTTCACCCGCCACTCCTGTCCGCGTTCGTGCGCGTGCTGTCCGACCTGTTCAACGACCGCAACGGCCTGGCGATCCTGGCCACCCACTCACCGGTCGTCCTCCAGGAAGTCCCGAGACACTGCGTATACAAGCTGCGCCGCCAGGGGACGCACGTCGCCGCGGAACGCCCCCGCATGGAGACATACGGGGAGAACGTCGGCATCCTGACGCACGAGGTCTTCGGACTGGAGATCACCGACACCGGCTTCCACCGCGACCTGAACCGCCTCGTGGAACAAGGGCTTTCCTTCGACGCTCTCGTACGCCGCTTCGGCGGCCGGCTCGGCGCGGAGGCACGCATCATCGCCCGCTCCCTCATCGCCACCCGCGATACGGGAGGCAACTCCTGATGCTGTCCGTTCCCCCGCCCGCTCTCGACGCCCGCACCGTCTACAGGACGTGCCTGTCCAAGGCCAGACCCGCGGCCAAGGCCCTCCTTTCGTCGTACGAGGAGGCCGTCGTATCCGCGGCCGCCGACTACGAGACGGCGGCGCGCGCCGCCCGTCTTCACACGCTCTCGGGTCTTCGACACGAACCCGGCGGCACAACCCCTGATCCGAGCGGGATCAACGACGAACTCGTCGGCACCTACACGTCCCGCATGGCCGGCAAGAACGGCCCCGGGCGCGATGTGTACAACAAACTGCTGAAGGCCGCCCCCGGCGGCCGGTGTCCGCTGTGCCACCACGGCCTGGCGGACACCCTCGATCACCAACTCCCCAAGTCGGACTTCCCCCTGCTGGCCGTCACACCCGCGAACCTGGTGCCCGTGTGCCAACGGTGCAACCACAACAAACTCGACCAGATACCGAGGACCGCCGAAGAGCAGGCCCTGCACCCGTACTTCGACGACGCCGTCAACGACCACATCTGGCTGTTCGCCCGCATCACCGGCCCACCGACGCCGGCGGTCACCTTCGACGTCGCTCCGCCACCGGACATGCCGGATCCATGGGCGACGCGGGTGAGCAACCACTTCGACAGACTCGACCTCGCGACGCTCTACGCCGCGCAAGCCGGCCCCGAACTGCGCGTGCGGAGCAGATCCTGGACCGGCCTGACCGCCCAGGACATACTCGGCGAACTCCGTCACCAGGAGAGCCTCTGGGGCGCCGAACACCTCAACTGCTGGCAGGCGGCGCTGTACCGGGCCCTGGCGGAGAACCCGTGGTACATCGAGGCCGGACACCACGAACTCGGACACTGAAACCGGACTCTACTTCGTCGCCGACACCCACCGCCGGCACCACCTCGAGACCGACAACGTCGGCGGATTCGGCTGCCCGCAACGACCTGCCGATTGCCCCGGCCACGGCCGAACCGCTGCTCCGAGGCCGCGCTCGCTGGTTCGTCGTCGATCCGCCGCCGATCGCCGCGAGGCTGGGGTGGTGAACCCGCTCCTGGCCCGCCGTGCGCGCGCTGGATCTCGACGTGGCCCCCGTGCCCTCACCCGTCTGCACGTTGCGGGGTAGCGCCATGGGGACGTCCGGCCGGCGAACCTCGTCGTTACGGCGGAGGGCGACGTCGAGGTTGACGAACTCGACGTCGCCCACCACCCCGACCTGTTGCCGCTGCCGCACCCGCTACCGGGATGGCATGGACCACGTCACCGCCCCCGGGACCGCCGACTGCGGCCCCACGGCGGCGGACGTGCACATCGAGCTCGCCGACACGGCCGAGATCTACGGCCTCGGCAGGGTGCTGCGGCCGACGACCCCGACCGGGTGCCGTCAGGACTTGACGCAGGGTGACATTCGGTGAACGCTCGGAGGAAGTCCGCCCCGGGCGGCCGCGGCTTTCGCGGTTCGAGGTCGGACGGTCGCTCTGCCGACGGGAAGGGGATTGTGATGGCGGATCATCGGGGAAGCCGGACAAGGACAGCCGTCCTTCGGATCGGAGCCCGAAACCGCCGAGCAACCCGAACCCGGACGGGAGCGACCCCGGTGGTGGCGGCGACCACCGCAAGGACGATCAATGACACGACCCCCACGAGGCCGACGATCGTCGACACCCTCAAGGCGGCGGACGCCCTACCCCCGGGCTGGGAGGAGGCGTTCACCACGGTGGACCGCGCGGCGTTCGTCCCGGACCGCGTCTGGCCGTTCGACCTCGCCACCGGCACCTACGCCCCCGTCGTCGACCGCACCCGCGACCCCCGGGCGTGGCACCGAGCCGCGACCGGGCCGGACCCGCTGGTGACGCAGTGGGACGACGGCGCCCACACCGGCGACGCCCCCGGCACCCTCGCCTCCTCGTCCGTGTCCGCGCCGGCCGCGGTCGCCGCCCTGCTGGGCGACCTCGACGCCGCCCCCGGCATGCGGGTCCTGGACGTGGGCACCGGCACCGGATACACCGCCGAGCTGCTGGCCGCCCGCGGCTGCACGGTTACCACCGTCGAGATTGACCCTGACCTCGCCGACCGCGCCCGCGCCAACCTGACCCGCGCCGGATACGCCGACCGCGTCACCGTGATCACCGCCGACGCCACCACCGAACACCCCGCCACCGCCCCGTTCGACCGGATCCACATCACCGCCGGCGTACGCCGCATCCCACCCACCTGGCTCGCCCGCACCCGACCCGGCGGCATCGTCGTCATGCCCTGGGGCACCGACTACAGCCCTCACGACTGGGCCCTGCGCCTGACCGTCACCGACCCCCACCACGCCGCCGGACCGTTCACCCGGGCCTTGTCGTTCATGAAATCCCGACGGCCGCACGCTTTCCGCGTCCCCGCACGACGCGAACGGTCCGGCGGATCCGCCGAACTGCCGCCAGGCGATGCGTTGGACACCGGGCGGTTGAGCCTGGGGGCTGATTGGTTGGTGTGTGGGGTGGGCTGGGGCGTTGCAGTTGGTTGACAACGGTTCATGGCCGTCCGGGCGAGGGCCGTGGCGGGCCCGGCCTGGGGGTTTCGCGGTTTCGCTGAGAACGCGCGGGTGCGTTGCACATACCTTCTCCGCCTAAAGGCCCGGATCATGTTTGTGCCGTTCACGGCGTTGTGAGCTGGGTTGCAGGGGTGGGGGTGGCGGTCTACCGCCCGGGTGTGCGTGGCCGGGTGGTGGGGCGGTGATGTGTCTCGGCGGTGCGGTCGAGGCGGATTGCGTCGAGGCCGGTTTTGGTGATGATTTCGGAGCTGTCGTCGATGGCGGTAGCGGCCTGGCGGAAGAGGCGGTGAGGCTGCCGATCCGGCCGGCGGTGCGTCGGTGGAGATAGGGCGCGAGGCGGGGGAGTGTCCCGGTGCGGTATGCGTTCAGGTCGAGCGCGGTTTCCACGCCGGTGATCAACTCTTCGAACGGTTCGCGTGTGCCGAGCCGTTCGGGGAACGCCCCGCATTCGACGAGTGAGGCGCGCCCGGCGAGTTGTGCCCCGCGTGCCCGGTGAACAACGCGGTCGCCACCACGTCGATGCCCGCGTACACGAACGTCGCGCCGATGCGTTCGGCGAGGTCCTACAACAGGCCGTCGGCCTCCGCCCCGAACAAACCCGAACCAACCAACGCCTACCCGTCGTTCTCGTCCTGGCCGGCCATGAGCACATCCGTCCGCTGCGCCGCCGACCTGCGCGCCGCGCAACCCGACCAGCTGCTCCTCCGCCTCCTGCTGGTGACCGTCGTCCGCATGGTTCCGCTCTGATCCGCCCGTTCACCACTTCATGCCGAGTTCGGTCAACAGCCCCGTGCGGTGTCCGTGCGCGCAGCGACCGCCGCCACCAAGGCGGCGGCCCACGCTTGCGACGAAGTCGACGAGTATGCGCCCCCAGGCCGCCCGGTCAGCCCCGGACGGTGGTCCTGGGTGCCGTGCGGCCCATACGCTGTCGTCGGGTTCGCGACGGCGGATGGCCGACCGAGACGTCTCGACCTTGACGTCCTGGGATCGTGCCGCGCTCGCGTTGAGACGTGATGGCCAATCAGACCGAACGCCTTGGCTTCGTGCCTCCGTCGCGGCACAGTTCCGTGTGTCGTTGCGCGGCGGCGTACCAAATTTCGTCGCTCGCGTACGCAGGGTCGCCCCGGTGGAAGGCGCGACCCCATTCTCGTGCCGCATTGGCGAGGGACGTTCGTCCGTCTCCAGGGAAGAGGTAACGCAGTCCGGGATCGGTGCGCCGGTAGGCGCCGAAGATGATTCCGAGGGGGCTCAGGTTGGGTGGGTAGCCGAACTGCTTGGACCGTAAGACGCCCAAGGGACCGTCACCGCGAACAGCGCGTACGACCTGTTGCCATTCGGGACTTTCGTAGTCGAACGCGTTCTTGGAGTAGGCCACGGGCACGTGGTCGCAGTGAACCTCGCCCACAATTCGGCCGACCCTCATCTCTGGGTACTCGAGGATTTCGGTGTCGTCATCAGGGCTGCGCCATGTGAAGAGTGACTTGTCGCGTGTGAGGATCTTTCGCCCGTTTCGAAGAAAGTCGATCCCGTAGTCGGTGTCATCCGTGTAGCGTTGAACGCCGATCCAGCCCGTGATTCGGCGATCGACGTAAGTGAATCGTTCCCCACCGCACCGGGCGCAGAGTTCCTGCGGCTCAGTGGCCGCATGCCGGCAGTCGGCGCAGACGCCTGAGGTCGGCAGCGGCACGTCGATAGGTTGGACGGCGTTGACGTCGCGGTTGCCCATGCGCACGGTACGGTTTTCCGCCCAGACGCAATGCAGGCGCGGTGGCACCGGGCGACCGTTCACCGAGAGTCGGAGTTTGCCTTCCCTGAGTAGATATCCGAACTTGTCGCCCAGCATGCGCCTCAGGGGTGGCCCCATACTCTGTTGCCAGGGCTCGCGCAGACCGCGAATGGTGATCTCGGTTCCGTGATCGCCTGCCTCCGCTTTCCTCTCCGTCCACACCGCAGCAGCCCAGTTCGGTTGGCCGGCCTCGCTTAGATCCCAGGCGATCACGGTCCAACACAGGTCGAGGGCCCGGGTGCTTCGCAGGGTGATGTGACGGCCGAGCCTCGCCGTGGCCACAGTGAGGCCGATACCGATCTCGTGATGCCGCGCCTCGCGGTCTGTCCAGCCTGCGGCGAAGGCACGTTCGAGGGAGAGGCCATCCATTCCGGGGCCGTTGTCGCGGACGACGACCGAGCTCTGTCGGCGATGCTCCGTCCCCGCTTCGAAGTCGATCAGCACGAGTTGGGCCCCGTTCGCTTCTTCGCCGGCGTCCTCGAGCCTGTGCAAGGCATTGTCGATCAGCTCCGCCAGGCATTCCGACCTGCCCATGGGGATATCGGCCAGGACGCTCAAAATTCGAGGTGATGGTACGAGATGCACCGGCTCGGACGCCGTCCTGTCCCCAGAGGCCTCGTGGACGGCGGTCTGCAGAGCCGCGAGCCAAGCCGATGTCTGCTCTCCTCGGCCCAAGGTCTCCACGAAAGCACGCAGGAGAACGTCGCTGGGTGCCCCGGGGCCCCGGATTGCCCGGCTTACTGTGCTTCTCGGCAGCATGCCGACCCCTGCGGCTTCCTCGAGCCGGCGCAGGGTGAGCCCCGAGCAGTCCAACATTCGCCGCATGGCCGTTCTGAGCCCCTCGAGCGTATGGATCGACTCCGGAGCCGGAATTGCTGCAGGGAATCGCACAACGTCGTATTCCGCCTCCCAAAGCGCCCTGATCTCGCTCACATCGGATCCACATGCGTCTGCGACGGCCTTGGCTACGCTCCACGAACAAGAGCCATTGCGTAGGGCCCGATGCAAGGTGGACTTGGCGTATCCCGTGGCCATCGCCAACCGCCCGAAGGAAAGACGCGCCCGGCCGCGCGACAGCTCCAGCCATCGCGCGACCTCGCTGGGCTGCTGATGCCGTGGGCTCGGAACCTGACGCTCGTCCCCTGACGGCTTCGGGTCAGACGGCATCGAGACGGCGCCTGGTAACGGTTACCCCGACAAGCCCCACCACGGCCGTGGCCAGTTCCGTGAGGGGCACAGCCATGGCAGGCGTCCTCCACGCAAGAGCGCCCAGGACGACAATCAGTACGACCACGAGGAGCCCCCAAGCACGGCGACGGCGCGGCCTGGGGCTTTCGCAGGGAGAGGTTGCACTCATGAGGATGCCTTCCATGGATCAGGGATCTCGGACGCCAACACGGCAGACCTGCTGTGGGTTTGGAGCCCGCAGGCGTTGCTCGATCTTCGAATCCTGCCGCACGGGTCGCGAGCAGAACCAACCGGAATAGACCCTTCCGATCGGTGTTCCACGCCTGTCCCAAAGCGGTGATGACCGTATACTGCCCGGTCAGCACGATCACGCGTTGGAGCCACACCTCATACCGGCATGCCGTTCCACCCTGTCCAGACTTCGAATTGCAAAACGTGGGAGACACCGGCGAAGGTATGGATGGGATTTCGGCTCTCGGACGCCACCGTGCCACGGATCCTCGACGGGCGTATTTGGAGTACGCCGGTCACCTGTGTGCAGGCCCTCGGCCACGGTCGAGGGCCTGCACACCCCCTACGCCCGGCAGTCCGGCCTCCCATTGCGCGTTGGGGCGTTGCGGCGAAGCTCCCGCGAGAGGGTCGACGGGTCGCGGCCCAGCCGGCGGGCGACGGCTCCTGGTGATCGCGCAACTGGCCCGGGAACACCGGCACGAGGACACGGCCGCGTTCACCCGCGCCCTGTGGTCGGACGCGACCCGCTCCCCGGAGGTGCGGGTGTGCCGCGTTGGGGTGGCTGTGCCTGGTCGACGACCCCGCGACACGCTGCGCACGATGATCGAGGAGACCGTCACCCCCGAACTCCACCGACTGCTGTCCCCGACGCCCTGGCTGACGCAGGTCGACGACTTGGGCGCCGACGGCTTGTCCCACACCCTGTGGCGGATGCTCGACCCCGACACCTGGCCCGGCCCCCCGACGGAGCCCTGCTTCTGACGTCCCGCGCCCGAACCGCGGTGGGCCGAGGCCCGGGCCGACGGACTCCCGGGCGCGGCCGGGGCGTTCATGTTCCCGGGAGTTTGGGCGTGCCGTCGGATGCGACGCGTTTCTCGAACGCGGAGGCGATCGCGAACGCGCCCCCGCAGGGCGGGCATTGCGCCGTCCCGAAGACGTACGGCAGGCCGCGGGCGAGCGAGGCCTGCCCGTCACGGATCGCGATCGCGCGCAGCCGCGCACCCAGCGGGGACATCTCCTCGGGCGTGCTCGCGCACAGGGGACGGCGGTCGATGTCACCGCGATGCCAGTCCCGGATCGCGGAGTAGTCGCCGTGAGATGCGCGCGGTGGATGCTGTCGAATCGGGTTCGAAGGTGTGGCGGTTCCTTCTGCGTGGATGGAGGCCGAGGCCGGTCGGTGGTGGCGGTGGCCGGGCGTCGGTCCGGGTCCACCGGGGTGTCTCCCCGGGGGGTGGGCGGTCGAAGTCCGGGAGTTGCCCTTCGGATGGGGGGTGGGGCTGGCAGGCTGGGGCCGTCGTGTTCGTCCCGTCCCACAGGTGGGAGATCGATCATGCGCAACGGACTGGTGTCCGCGGGTGTCGCCGCGGGGCTCTTACTGGCGTCGGCCTGTGGTGGGAACGGTGACGATCCGCCCCCTCGCGCCTCGTCGGCCTCGACGGCCCCGGCCGAGGGCGCAGAGCGCCGACCCGATCCGCGACCCGCGGACGAGACGATCGAGTTGACCGACTGGGAGGGTTTCCGGTATCGCACGCCTCTGCCGATCCTCGGCAGTGGGCCCCAGGCGCGGAAGGAGGCGGCACCCCCGGGGAAGGTGTTCCTCCATGTCGACCTCACCCTGGAGAATCTCCAGAGGGATCGGACCGCCGAACCGAGCAAACTCGTCGAGGAACTCGTTTTCGCCGCGGATCCGGGCTCGGGAGCCGGCAGAGCGGTCTGCGAACAACCGCCCGGCCCCGGATGCATTTACGCGTGGCCGGTCTGCGAGCACCGGGACCGGACCTTCGAGGGGGACCCCGAGGAACTCGACGACTCCGGGGAGCCCATGCCGGCCGGAACGACATACAAGCTCCGTTGCTACCTCCGGGAGCCGGTGCCAGCGTCGGTCGACCCGAAGCGGATCCACATCTTCCAGTTTCGGTACGACGCCCCCGACCGTTCCAAACCTCGTCACATCGAGATACCCCACACCTGAGACTTCCGAGGAGTCCGGACCGCCCGGGACCGTTGGAGCTCGCGTCGAGGGAGCCAGCGAATGGGCCGGTCGCTCCGTTCCGGCTGTCTTCTCAATGGCGGGTTTGGGGCGCGGGGCTCTGACCTGGGGTGCGGCACTGATTGAGAAGGTTGGTCTGTGCTTGGTGACCTGGGGCTTTGGTCTGTGGTGGCGCGGGTGTCGTTCGGTGATGGGTCGGTTGACCTGCGGTGTCGCAGGGTTTGAGAAGGCCGCGCGACGCGATCGAGAATTCCCTGTGGCGGGCGGTGTGTTCGTGTGTCGGAACCCTGCTCGCTGCGCCGGGTGTTCCGAACCGTTTCGACGCCCGCTTCGCGTTCAGGGCCGGCGTGTGCGAGTTCCCGGGGATCACGGAGCCCTCGCCGTCGATCACGTGGAGCCCGGACGCGTTGCGCGAGGACCCCGGCGGTCGGAATCTCGACCGTCCGGTGGACGTCGTCCAGGACGGGCTCGCCGACCGCTGCGGGCCGGGGGAGTGGCTGTGGCTCCTGGACCGGCAACACACCTGCCACAGGCTGCGTCCGGACGTCCCGGAGTCGACATGTTCCTGCCGCGGGTGCTCGAGGGGCGCTCGCGCGAGGGCCGGCCGTTCGGCCCCTAGCCGGACGGGGTCAGTGGGCGCCGACGTGTCTGCGGTGGCTTTGTCCCGCAGAGCCGGGTTGGTGAGGCATGATCTCGAGCATGAGCGAATCGGAACCGGACCTGCTCTCACGGCTGTGGGAAGAACACCTGCGTGCGCCGTTCCCACCCCATGTTCGCGGTCGGGAGTTCGAGCACGAAGACAGATTGTTTGACATGGTGTTGCTGGACGCGGACATCGCCGGCTGTGTCTCCTCGTCGCTTTCGGGCCCCCTTGACGAGCAGCGCCGGAGACTCTTGCTCGTGTGCCTCGCGGCCGTTGAGAAGGTCCTGCCGTCGATCGATGACGAGGCCGGCGCGATCGAGTACTACGAGCGCTTGCGGAAGATGGCCGCGCTGGCGGTCGGAATCGGAAACGCCAACGCCAACGCCAACGCCCGTTAGCGGGCAGTGGATCAACCGGCGGCTTGCTGTTCGGCGCGGGCACGGGTGGTGGCGAGACGGTAGGAGTTCGAGGCTGCCGACGAGAAGCAGCGGCGGTCGAGTTCCATGTATCCGAGTTCGTCGATCGCGAGAAGGTCAACGCGGCCGTAGCGGGTGCACCGCCCGCTTGGACCTACGCGACGCGGTGCCCCCGCACGCCATGGACGGCGTGCTGCGGATGTACGAGTACGAGGGATCCCGCATCGCCGCGACGGAGCGCGCCGTCGACCTGGTGGCGCGCGCGTTGGCCGGTGAGCGGTGGCACCCCCGGTCACGTACACCCGATCCGCCCGATTAGCGATCGGACGCTGTGGCCGCCGCGCACACCCGACCACGCCCCGCGTCGCCCGAACGACGCCTCCCGGGCGTTCGGCCCGCCTCGGCTCGTCTCCCGAACGGACGAACCCGGGCGGGCCGTTGTCGGACCCGTCGTGTGCGCGGCGGTCCCGACGCCCCGGTGCCTCGCGGGGTCCAGGCGCGAGACTCGGGGCCGCCGCCCCGCGGGGACGCCTCCCGGGGCCCTCGAAACCCAATGAGACGGATGCCCACGGGGATCGGGTGGCGCGGCGATTCGCTCGAACGAGTGCCGCCCCGAGCGTGACCCTCGCCGACCCGGCGGCATGTGGCGTGGTTTTCCCCGGGGGCCCCGGATAGCCTGCGGCCTGTGCCCACCACGCAACACGAGGTCTTGCGCGCGGCGATCCTGGACGCCCGCGACGCGCTGGCCGCCCACCCGAACGACCCGCCCGCCCCGACGTTGGCCGCGCTGATCGGGGCGGCGGAGCCGTTCGCCAACTTCACCCAGGCGGTGCCTCCGCCGGAACGCCGCCCGCTGCCGGCGGATCCCACGCATACGATCCCCGACGACGCCGGGCCGTAGAACCACCCGACCACCCGCCCCCCGGTGCGGCCGTGGTCGGTGTTCGTGCCGAGGCGCCGCGACGTTCGGCGGCACGCGGTCGGGTCGATTCGCGACTACGGCGTGATGCCCGGTCCGCCCCCCGGGGGGCGGAACTCGCCGAGTACACAAGGCATTCGGAGCATTGCCTTGTGTGACGGTGGGGTAGTGGTGTGGGTGTGTCGGCTTCCCCGTGGTCGGCGCCCGCGCGGCCCGACGCCGGCCACCCCCCTCCGGTGATCGGGCCGTGCGCCCGGGGACGCGACGGGTCGCCGGGCCGGGGGTCAGTGCGGGCCGGCCAGGCCCAGGAGGCCCACCAGCGTGTCGAGCGCGGTGTTCGCCGCGGCGCGGGACGGCTACGGGACCGCGCGCCTGGATCTGCGCGACGCGATCCCGGTGCACGCCCTGGACGGTGTCCTGCGGATGTACGAGTACGAGGGATCCCCGCCGCGGCGACCGAGCGCGCCGTGGTCCTGGTCGAACGCGCGCTCGCGGGTGAACGATGGCCGGCCCGGCCGCCTCGAACGGGGGGCGATTTTTGAAACCGGCGGCCCCCGGACCGGGGTTGCCTACCGTGTTGCCGTACCTGTTGCCCACCGTGTTGCGTTTCGTATTGCCTACCGTGTTGCTCACCGTGTTGCCTACGCGTCCGACCCCACGGGACCGTTTCCCCTGGTCACAACCCCCGAACAGCCGGAGGCGGATGTGGACTTCTTCACTGGGCGACCCCTCGGCCGGGTCGTCCCGCTCGAACACCGCCCACACCCGGCGCCCCGGTACCACCGACCCGAGCACCCTCCGAGCAGGCCCGGCTGGGGCCTGTCTCTCAGATACGTCTGTGACATCGTCGTGCTCATGATCGAGTCATGGTCGACTCGGCGACTTCTAGGGTCAGCATCGCTTGGCACAGGGGGAAGGCATGCTTCACAGTTCATTCAACGATTCTTCGGCACATGACCAGAGCATGCGCTGGAAGCTCGGCGGGCCCGGGTGGGCCAGGTGGTCGTGGTCGGTGAACGATGCCGAACAGAAGGTGCACGCCTCGTACGTAGGGGCTGAGGTCCTGGCCGGGTTCATGAACGGTGTCCGGGCTCTGCTCCTCGGTTGCAGTGCGACCTTCGTGACGTTCGTCGACGAGCCGAACGGGACGAGAGTCTTCTTCAACCAGACAGAGAAGGAGGTCTTCGTTCAGATAGTGGAGTTTGCGGACTTGAGCGAGCCGTCGTCCTGGTGGTCGGACGCGAGGCTGGTCTGGGCAGGTCGGGTACCAACAGAGGCGTTCGTCAGGGCCTTCATGGCCATGATCGAGGAGCTTCTCTCCGAGCATGGGACAGACGGGTACCGGAGGCGCTGGGGCTACGAGTTCCCCGTCCTGGAATGGGCGGCCCTCCAAGCAGCGCACAGCTCCCGCTGACTCGAACCTGGCTCCGCGTCCGGATGCGGCTCGATCCGGTCCCACATCGCATCAGTGATCACTGACCGAACAGGCACATCCGCTCAACCGACCAGCCGATCAGAGAGACACGCTCTGGCGGCTCGGGTCGTCCCCGCGCCGCGCGCACCGCCCGCACCAGCTCGTCCCGCGCGGCCGGACGGGGCAACACCTCGTCGTTGGCCGGGCCGGGAGCCACGATCCACCGCCCCTCGGCGACCTCGGCCGCGATCCGCTCGGCCGCCGACGCCACCGCCGCGGTGTCGTCGGGTGAGCCGTGTGACGAGATGCCGTGCCACTGCCCGGGATCCCACACCACCAGCACCTCACCCAAGTGCACCGCGCAGCCGAGCACGCCGTCCTCGGCGCCGCCGCACGCGGCCACCCACCCCAGCAACAGCTCGTCCGCGTCGTCGGTCGGCCCGTCGCAGGCGTGCGCCGACCGCGTACCCAACGGACACCGACCCTCCACCGCCCGGCCGGGTCTCGTCGTGCTCCCGGTCCTCGATGTGCTCGGCCACGCCGGCCCCTCCCGTAGTAGACGGAGCCCACATCCCGACCCGGGCAACGCCGCCGTCGCGGCGGTTCGCGCAAACCGCCGCGACGAGCGGCCCGGCCGACCACTCACCGGGCGCCGCCGCGGGCCGGCGCCGTGGTCGATGGTCCGGTTCACCGCCTCCGCCCGTGCCTTCGATCGGGCCCGCCGGCTGTGACCGCTGGCGATAGGTGGCCGGACCCGCTCGAAGCGATGCTGGTCAGCGGTGTGGTGGTCATCGACTGTTGGCCATTCTGGTCAGGGGTAGTTGGCCATCAGTGCCGTTGGCGAACCTTCGTCTCGACGTCCGCGAGCCAAGGTCGACTGGCGCCGGGCTCCGGTAATCGTTGGACGATGCTCAATGGCTGCCCCGTGACCTGGACCTGCCCTACACCCCAACAGGTCCGTGCAATTGGGGGGGTGGGCGGCGTGTCGGCGGGGCACGATCCCAATCGTCTGCGCAATGGCGTCACGGCCGTTGCCGGGGCGCCCGGCTCCGCGTTGCGGACGATGCGCACGACCTTTCGGGCGGTGCCATGGGGTGAAAGGGGACCGTTCGTCCCCGGCAAGGCGCCGAGCCGAACGCAACCGTCGAAGGATCGCGCCGCAGCCGGTTCCGGCGACGCGGCCAAGGAGAGAGGGGGACGTGTGATGGGCGAGGAATCCGGGGACGGCGTCGCAGGCGGGGAGCAGGTCCGGGCGGACGGGGAGGCCGCGCGGGCGCCGGGCGGCGCAGGCGTCGAGGACGCCGGGACGGAGGCGCCGCGCAGGGAGAGGCCGCCGTTCCGGACGGGGGCCGAGCGCGCCGCGTTGTTGCGGGAGCAGTTGTCGGCGGCCGGGTCCCACACCCGGTCCGGGCGGCGGCTGGCGGAAAGCCGTGCGGCGAACGTCCTGGTGGCCGTGGCGTTACACGGTGCCGCTCGGCGGGGGTCGGGTGCGGCGTTGACGGATCTGGAACAACGGTTGACTGACCAATTGGTGGCCTTGTTCGGCGAGGAGGAGGTTGCGGGGTTCGGCCGCATTTACCGGGAGCCCGCCTCGCAGGCCGGTATCGCGTCGCTGTTCCCGCAGCTGGTGGCCGAGCGCTCCCTGGAAGAGGGGGTGGCCGCCCAGGAGTTGCGGGCGTGGCTGCCCTCGGCTGTTGGGGAGATCGACGCGCTGCCCACCGCGCGGCGGATAGGCGTCGAGGAGTTCGGGCAGGGGGTGCTGACGGGGCTGGAAGAAGTGGTGACGGTGACGGCCCCGCCGACCGACGCCACCGAGTACGCGATCGACGCGATCCACGAAACACGGTTGAGGTTCGCGAAGTTCCGGTGCGACCGCGAGTCGGGCGAGTCGGGCCACGACGAGATCTACTGGGCCAGCGGCTCAGCCAGCGAAGCCGGCGCCCAGCCCCAGATCGTGATGGTCACGCGGGTGTACGGGTCGATCAGCACAGGGACCGTGACCTCGTTCGATCCCGACGCCTGGTTCTTCAAGGGGCCGGCCGAGCACTTCGTGGTCGGGCACATCCAGTGCTGGGAGTCCGACCCCGGCGGGAACGACGTCAACAAGCTGCGCCAGGGACTGGCGGACGTGGCCCGCAACAGCGCCTGGGCGGCGCTCGAGGCAACGCTGACGGGCGACTTTACCGAGGCCATCGCGCACGTGCTGACCGTCGCCGTGGCAAAGCTGATCGACTGGATCTTGGGGTTCAACAGGGACGACCTGGTCAAGGAACTGACCATCAACTTCAACCGTGACGCGCTGGTGCGCATGGCTCAGTCCAACGGCGGGATGTCCGATCTGGTCTTCGACGGGGGCGGCGGCAAATACACCCTGACCATCCACACCACGTTCGGGCCGGTCATCGCGGACGCCCTGCGCCACTCCATCTACTACGCGGGTCGTTGGTCCAAGCAGGTGGAGATCCCCCAGCTGGTCAGCGGCTCGACGCGCCCGTCCATGGCCGTGCGAAGCGAGACCGTCACGGGCGACGACATCCGCGACGTGCGTGACGTGCTGTACGCGGTGTACCGCAGGTACGACGGGGCGGTCCAGTTGGGCAGGTACAACGGTGAGCACTGGAGCCTGCCGCGCACGGTCACGAACGCCCACAACGCCCAGGTCGTGTACACGATGTTCGACCCGTCCATCGTGAACCTCAACGACAAACTGCTCCTGCTGTGGTTCGCGCCCAGCAACTCGCCGAACTACGCGAACTACATGCTGACGCAGGAGCTCGATCCCGCGACAGCCCGGATCCGGGGCCAAGACCTCATCGAAGGAGGTCCGAACGTAGGTATCTACGGTCAGGGGGATCTCGTCGTTCACAACGGGTCTCTCTACCGATTTCACCTGGCCATGTATTATGGGCTCAGAGCCATCAACGTCCACCGATACGTTGAGGGTGCGCAGCCGTCCTGGACGCTGCTCGCCGAGATGCCGCCGAACTCCGACAGTTTTCGGCGCACGGACTACGCAGTCGCAGGGGCGTCGTTCCAAGGCCGGTTGTGGATGTTCTACTGGAGCACGCCCCAGAGGCATGCGTCCGGTCTGCGGGCCATGTCGAGTACGGACGGGGTGACCTGGCGGGACGAGACGCTGCCGGAGGAGATGGTCCGCCAAGCCGATGCCAGGCTCGCGCCGTCGGCGACCGTGGCCACACACGGCCTCTATGAGAACCCGCAGCCACGGCTGTTCGTGGCCTTCGCGTCGACGTGGCTGCCCCGCATGGCGGTCTGGTCCTACGACGGACGGGACTGGGCCCAGTCCGAGGTCGCGATCAACTCCAAGAGACTCGCCGACTGGTCCCCGTTCATCCGTGAACACGGGGGCAACCTGCACATGCTGTTCAACATGGACCCGGAAGTCACCACGAAAAGCGTCCTGACCATGAGCAGCAACGGTGCCGTCACCGGCGAACTGCAGTCGGGGAACGCCTGGCAGAGCTTCACCGTCAGCATCGGCCTCCAGCCCGGCTTCAGGTGCATCCGCAACACGTACCACGGCTTGGCACTGACCATGGGATCCGACGGCGTGGTGAGCGGGCAGCCGTACACCGCAGGGCGGCCGGACCAGCAATTCGTCTTCGTCGACCAGAGCGACGGCTCCAAGGGCATCAGGAACCCCCAGTCCGGTCGGGTCCTGCACATGGATATCAACACCGGCCGGGTCAGCGGCGAACCTTACGCGGGCTATGCGGCCCAATCCTTCAAGCTCGTGCCGCAGGCAGACGGCAGCACCGGGATCCGCAACATCTACGGCGAGTGGTAGACCCCGATCCCGTGACCTGCCGGGCACGACCGACGCCCGCCGTGCGCGCGGCGGGATCGGGCAACCGACCACGCTGACCACCGAGGACCGGCCGCACCCTGGAGTAGGGGGTCCGGGACTCCAGGGCAGGAAGGTCCGCCCCCGAATTCCCAGGGGCGGACCTTCGGCGCGTACGGATGGTGGCGCTGCTCGGGCCGCTGCGTGGCGAGGCGACCCCCGCGAAGTCCGACGGATACCTCGGCGCGAAGGTCAGCTCGGATCCCGAGCCCCTGCGGGACCGCGCCGAAATGACCGAACTACATGAGGGATGGCGCTCGGGAGCACCGAACACAAGAACTTGCCAGGGAACACCCGCTACGGCCACACCAGCCTCGGAAGCGCCGGATAGCAGCCGGTGCTTCCGCCGTACGCGAACCGGAACGCCGCCACCGAGCACCGTCGGCCAGCGCGCACGGTCGTGACGGGGGAAACCGCCTCGACCCGACGTGAGTACCCGGCCATGATGCGGCCATGAGCCTTCAGCCGCCGCTTCCCGACCCCGGCACCGAGATCATCCGCCGCTACGTGATCGGCGGCGCCAGGCGCGGCCGCTATCTGAAACTGCTCGGCGGCAATTTCGTTCGCCTGGCGGCCGAGGAACGCGCCACGTTCGTCCACGAGCTCGGCCGCGACGCGCGGCAGGTCACCGACGCCGAACTGGAGTTCCTCCTCCAAGAACCGAACTGGCGCCCGCGCATCGCCGCGGGCTGGCTGATCGGCTCCGGCCGCCGCGAGCAATTCCGCGAACGCCTCGGCACTCTCCTCATGGCCAGCGAGTACACGTATGCCTGCCAGAGCTACTGCATCGCACTCGCCATGCTCGGAACCCGGGAAGACGCCGAAGTGCTGACGGCATACCTGGACCACTACCTCCGACGGCCCGAATGCCGCTACGACCAACCCTGGGCGCTCGGAGCGCTCCTCCACCTCGACGACGCCCTCGGAAGCAACCACGCCGAAGCCTTCCTCGAACCCGGTGGCCTCTGGGAAAGCTGGACGAACGACCACTCCTCCGAGCCCACACAGGTGAAGGAGCGCATCACAGAAATGCGCGACCTCACAGACCGCTACGCGCACAGCGCAGATGAGCCACCCTCGGCGTCGTGGAGCGCGTGTTCGGCCTCGCGCGCGACCGAGGCCTCCTGAACGACATCTCCCTGCCCGTCCACACCGTCCGCGGCACCCCCCGCCCAACGTCCATTGAGCATCGTCCAACCTGAAGTTGCTGGTCACGGGGCTGGTGGGGCGGGGTTGGGGTGCTCGGGCTGGTCGGGGGCGTGATCGGTAGCAGGTGATCATCTGTCAGCGGGCGACCTCGGCGTTCGTCAGGACCATGAGTGCCCGCAGCAGCGTGGTGGCGTGTGCGGCGTTCATGCGGACCTTGGTGAGGATGCGCCAGTTCTTCAGGTCCGCGAAGCCGTGTTCGACGGCCGCCCGTTCGCGGTTGACCAGCCGGTTCGCCTGCTTGTGGGGGTCAGTGAGCGGGTGTCCGCGCGTCGCCCTGCGGCCGGTGACGACCACCGGGTCCTCGGGGTTGTCGTCCAGGCCGACGAAGCCGAGGTCGGCCAGGGCCCCGAGCCCCGCCTCCCGAAGGCGGGCGGTGATCTTGTCGTGACGGGCGGTGGTGATCTCGCTGGACCGCCCCGGCTTCGCCGCCGAGATCCAGACCAGATTGCCTCTCCCGTCGGTGAGCGCGAGGAACAGCAGGCCGTGGGCCTTGTGCTTGCCCGAGTAGTTCGGCCGGTTCTGATCCCCGGTGCGTCGGCGGGTGCGGACCAAGGTGCCGTCCAGCAGCACGACTTCGCCACCCGATCGGGTGATCTTCTTCAGCGCGCGATCCAGGCGCGGAGCGCGGGCCGCGAGCAGTTCGATCACTTCCAGCAGCCACCGGCGCACCGTGGACGCGGACACCTCGTTGCCGCCGGCCATGTCGCAAAGCCGCTGGTCGTGCCGCAGCACCGCGAGCACGATCACCGCGATCCGGCCGGGCGGCAGCTTCCGCCACCGCGAGCCGATCCGTTTCAGCCGGCCGCGGATCAGGTCGGCGACCATGCCGACCGTAGTGCTCGACAGCGGCAGCCGGCACTGGTAGACAAATCCGTCAGGGCCCTCGGCGGGCCGGGTGTTTCGTCGCATGGAATCCCCAACTCCCGTCGGGGGCCCCCGCGTTACGCCCGGAACCAGCCGTCCCGCAGACCGGCGCGCGAGCTCAGCGCGCGGCGAACCGCCCGGCCGGGGTCTGGTGCAGCCAGCCCCGCGCGGCCAGCCGCTTGAGCTTGCCGCGCATCGCCTCGACCTTCCCGGGCAGCACACCGGTGCCGAGCGCCGCGCACACATCCTTGGCCGGGACCGGTTCCGCCGCCCCCACCACCACCCGCACCACCCACCGCCTGGTAGTCCGCGGGCAGCACGCCCGCGTCCATGCCCTCCTCGCGGTGCGGGACCAGGAGCATGCCACCCGCCCCCGGTGCGGCGGCGACCCGCTCGAACTCATCCGCCCAGGCCGGGTCATCGACCTGTCCGCTCTGCTCGGCCTCGATGAACTGGCCGATCACCACCTCCGCGGCCCCAGCCGGGCCAGCTCGGCCTCGATCCCGGCGAGTTCCTTGCGCAACCGCTCGGCACGGTCGGCGAGCACCACCCGCCGCTCCATCACCCACACCAGCACATCCGCCACAACGCGCCCCTCGCCACGCCGACTTGACCCGGATCGTACGAGGCACCCGCCGCCCGACACCACGATTGCGGCGAACGGGGCACACGACAGATGATCACCTGCTACCGATCACGCCCCCGACCAGCCCGAGCACCCCAACCCCACCCCACACCAGCCCCGTGACCAGCAACTTCAGGTTGGACGATGCTCATTGATGACGCTGTGAAAGTGACGCATGTGTTATTGCCGGACGAGTGGTTCGAAACGGCCCGCGTCCCGAATCTCGAGATCGCCGGCGTCGTCGGTGACGGCCCGCGGAAGTTCCTCGCGGGGTTTCAGCGGGTCCCACGGCCTCCCGCTGTCTGGACGGGGCACGGCGAAGTCCCGAGTCCCTGACGGTTTCGGGAACCGGACGGGCCGGTCGCCCCACCGTCTCGGGCGTCACGTCGTCGATGGGGCTCAGGTGTTCCCGAAGGGATGGAAGACGAACTGCCTCTTGCCGAACGACGCGTCGGTCCTGCCTCGACAGCGGTTGTTGCGGTGGATGGGGCAGGGCTGCGGTCGGCCTGTTGAACGCGTCGTACCCGCGGGCGTTGGCGGCGTCGAGGTTGACGTTCCCGCTCTCGCAGCAGCCGACGAGGAGTCCGTCGGTGCCGGCGGTCTCGTCGACGTTGGTGTCGTAGACGAGTGGTGTGCCCAGGATCCGTACGCGTCCCCGGGTGTGCGTCGAGGGTCCGGCTGCTTTGCAGTTTGCCGGAAGCCGTCAGTTGGGCGGCGGTAATCCTGGGGTCGGTACCGGTGATCGGGCCGGGGCGTGGTGAGGGTCGGTGTCGATGGCGGTCGCCTCGAGGTCGACGGTGCACGTCTTCTCGGCTTTGACCGGTGCCGACGCGGTGAGCGTGTCGGGCAGGCGCGGGTTCGGGAGGGTGGGATCAGACGTTGCCCAACGGATAGAAGACGAATTGTGCGGTGCCGTTCTGGGGGTGTACGACTTCCCCGTCGTATCGGTCGCCGCCGTGTACGGGAAGGCCCGCGCTGCCGCCGCCGATGTCGATGCCGGCGTCATACGCCTTGGCGCCTTTGGAGTCCAGTTTGATCTTCACGCCACCGCCGGCGCCGCTGAGGAATCCGTCGGTCGGGGCGGTGGCGCCGACCTTGTTGGTGTTGGTGGTCACGATCGGCGTTCCCAGGAGCTGTACTTTGCCGCTCGTCGCGTCGAGGGTGGCGTCGCTTTGGAGGGTGCCGGTGACCAGCAGTTTGTCGGCGGCGAGTACGGGGTTCGGTCCGGTCGCCGTGACGGCTCCGGTGGAGGTCAGTGTCGTGGTGCGGACGTCGGCGGCGGTGACGGCGAGGTCGAAAGTGCATGTCTTCTCGGTTTGGATCAGGGCTGTCGCCTCCAGGGTCCGGGTGCAGGTCACCGAGCTCGCGTCCAGGGTCAGCGCGGGGGCGCCGACCACGGAGCCGGCGCGCATGCCGCCGTCCAGGAGGGGGGTGCTGACGGCGACGGTGAGGCTGTCGTAGCGGTCCAGGCCGTCGGCGCTGGTCTTGACGACGAACGTCTCGTCGCGCAGGAGGGGGAAGGTGGCGTGGGGAAAGGTGACGGCGATCCCGTTCGGGTCGGGTGTGGAGTAGAGGGTGTGCCGGCCGGGCGGGCCCTCCCAGGTGAGGATGACGGGGGTGGATTCGGGGACGAGGGTCGCCGGTTTCGGGTCGGGGTTGCTCACGGTTCCCAGGCGTGCTGCGAGATTCGCCGTGCTGGTGACCTCTCCGTCGCCGGGATCGGCCCTCGTGTCGGCTGCGGATGTCGGGTCGGTCCCGGCGGAGCCCGAGTCTCGCCGCCGGCGGAGGTCGACCTTGGTGATCTCCCGGAGGAGGACACGGTCGGTCACGGGTTCCTGGGGGCGGGAACTGCTGCTCTCGACGATGCGTAGGCGGGCGGTGCCCGCTTTGCGGGCGACTTTGACGCCGGTGAGTTCGATGGCCAGGCTCGGGGTGGGCTGGTCCTCTTGGGAGTGCTCGGATGCGGGGAATTCGGCGGTGCCGTTTTGAGGCAGGGCGATCAGGACGTCCTCCTGGATCGCGACCACCGACCACGTGTGCGGGGTGGCGGTGGCGACGATGCCGACGCCGGTCGCGGCGAGGTCGGCGGCGATGGTGCCCACGGGCAGCACGAGGGTGATCCGGTCGCACCGGACGGGCTCGCGCGTCGGGTTGGAGATCACCAGGCGCAGCCGGGCCAGGTGTGGTTCGCCGGTCTGTGGGCTGGGGATCAGCGGGTGCGGGGTGGTCTCGATGCCGTAGGTGAGCAGCGGTGCGGGTGGTGTGGTCGTCATGGCGTCTTCCTCGCTGCGGGGGTGTGGGGGTGGGCGGCGGGGTTCAGAGGCCGAATGGGTACCAGTGGAAGGTGTAGCCGGTGCCGCTACCGCCCCAGGTGACGGTTTGTCCGGCCTTGACGGGCGCGATGAATGTCCCGTAGCCGTGCCACGAGTTGTTCTTGAACGTGTGGGTGGGGGTGGTCACCCACAGTTCGAGGTCCGGGTGGTCGTGGCCGTTGGCGAGGATGAGGCCGTCCGTGGTGAACGTTCGTTGACCGGAGGCGCCCAGGAGAGTGTGGGTGGGGTTGAGGATGTTGACGCGTCCGGTGGCGGCCAGGCCTTTGGTGGTCACCGTGCCGGCGGTGAGGTTGTTCGCCTTGAACGTCGCGGCCACCGCGAGTGTGCCGCTGTATCGGGTGGTGGCCGCCTTGATCGTCGGGGCCGTCAGGGTGGGGCCGATCTGGGCCGTGTTGGTGCCGCGCATGGGTTCCTTGACGGTGAGGAGCTTGGCGGTCTTCACGGGTGCGGTGATTCTGAGGCCGGCCGAGTCCACGTCGCCCAGGGTTCCGTTGGGCAAGGTCACGCGTGGGTATTCGGGCGCGTCGACCTGGAGGGTGAACGTGTCGTGGCGGTTGACGGGTTGGCCGCCGATCTGGGAGACGGTCTGCAGGGTGAACGTCGTCTCGCGGTACAGCGGGCCGCACACCATCTGGGCATGCCCGGGATCGTTCGGGTCGATCGGGACGGGCGTGCCGGTCTCGTGGTCCGTCCAGTGCAGGTGCCGCGTGACGCCCTGCAGGGGGTTCCATGCGACGGTGACGCGGCTGCCGTGCGGCACGCGTACCGCGGGCGGGCGGCCGTCGATGGGCTCCTGTCCCGCGTACACGCGCAGGTTGGTGCCGACGGGGAAGGAGGTGGTGGTGCCGGTGGGGAACTTGGGCAGGCGCACGTACCTTTCCCGGGGTTCGGGGGTGTTCTGGCCGGTAGCGGAGGTTTCGACGACGCGGGGGTAGGCGACGCCGACGGCGCTGTTGACGGGTATGCGGGTGAGTTTGAACGACACGGGGTCGGTTGTGATCACCGCTTCGCCCGCGGTCGGCGTGAACTCGAAGCGGGCCCGGGTGGGGCTGGTGTCCTCGTTGGTCAGGGCCCACCCCGGGGTCGTGGTCGTGGCCGTGATGCCCGCGCCGGTGGCGGCGAGGTCGCGGGGGCGGGTGCCGACCGGGAGTTCGATCACGATGGACGTGCAACGCACGGCGACGTGGCCGCCGTTGGAGACGGTCACCGCGAGGTCGGCGTTCGACGGCTGCGACAGGTCGGCGAGCAGGCGCTCCGGGTTGGTGCGTACGGCGTGGTCGAGGAGCGGTTCGGTGGCCGCCTGCGGGGGGCGCGCGGCCGACGGGGCAAGGGTCATCGCGGTGCCTTCCGGAGCGTCAGGAGGAGACGGGCCTGCCGAGGACGGCCACGGCGAAGAACACGTAGTCGCCGGAGGTCGCGCTGTCGTGGGTGAGTCTTTCCCCGGCCCGGATCGGCAGGAAGATCGCGTCGGCCTCGTGGCTTCGGGTCTTGGCCTTGGTCCTGACGATGCGGTCCGCGACGGTCGCGTCGACGCGGCCGAGGTTCGGCATCCCGATTCCCTCCACCACGTAGCCCAGGAGAAGAACGTCGGTGTCGGGAAGGGCAGCGGAGAGATTCCTCCACCGCGCGACGGTGGTGAGGAGCTTCACGGTGCCTTTTGCGGTCAGGTTCGTGGTGGTGGTGCCTGCGGCAACCGTGACCTGGCCGCCCGGCACCGTCGAGCTCCCGCCGGCTTCGGCCGATCCGGTGACGGTGATCCCTGCGGTTGCGGCCAGTTCCTGTTTGGCCTCGAACGTGCCCAGGGCCGTCAGGCCCGCTCGTGCGGTCACCGTGCCCTGGACGGCCAGGCCCTTGTTCACCGTCACCGCGTCCGGGAACACCACCGCGCTCCCGTCGCGCGGTCCGGCGAGTGGTCCCTTCAGGCGCAGTCCCGCGAACGTGGGGGAGTCGACGGTGACGGTGACGGTGTCGTACATGACCTCGCCGGTGGCGGTGACCTTGGTGCGCAGGGTGAAGGTCGTCGGGCGTACCAGGGGCGCGGAGTCGAAGCGGGTGTCCAGGGAGACGTCGCGTCCGGGGTCGGCGACGGCGGCGTTCAGCGGCTGGGTGAACAACCGGCGTTCGACGCCGGTGCGGTGTTGCCAGGTCAGGGTGACCTTTTGGCCCGCCGCCACCTGTGTCGCGGGGGTGGGGCTGACGCTGCCGGTGCCCGCCCAGCGCCTGGCGGAGAGGCGGTTGGGGGACCCGGCCGGGATCGGCGGCCGGTAGGGCCCCTTGGTGATGTCGCAGTCGAGTGTGGTCGGCGTCTGGCCGACGACGTGCTCCACGATCCTGATCTTCGCGTTGCCGGGGGTCGTGTTGACGCGCAGGCCCTCGACGGCGAGTTCGGCTCCGTCCTGGTCGAACTCGAACTCGCCTCCGGGCGGGGTGAAGGTGACCGTGGCGGTGCTCGGGGTGGAGGCGATCGCCTGCTGCCATCCGGCGGGTGGTGTGGCGGTGATTCCGGTGGCGGTGTCCACCAGGGACGTGGCGCTGGTGCCGATCGGGATCTCGACGACGAGTTTCGAGCAGCGGACCGGGTCGCCCGGCGGGGCCGAGACCACCAAACCCAGGCGTGCGGACGTCGGGCCCCCGGTCGGCGGGCTCGCCTGGAGCGGGAACGGGTTCGTGAGCAACGCGTGGTCCAGGGCACCCGAGACGATCGAGTAGGGCGGGTACTCCGGGAAGTCCTCGGTCATGGCGTTCACCCTTCGTCGGACGGGTGGAGTTGGAGATACCCGGTGCGCAGGACCGGCCGGGCGAACGGCAGGGCCGGGGCCGCGTCGGCCGGGTGGGTGGGGTGCCGGCTCCAGGCGCCGGCGGGCTCGGGCTGGGCCCACGTCCAGGTGCCGTGCCGGTCGGCGGGGCGCGGCAGGACCAGCGCGCCGTCCTCGGGGGCGTCGACGGTGAACATCGGATCGAAGCGGAATCCGGCGGAGATCGCGCCGAGGGATTCCTCGAACGCCCGCCCCGCGACGCGCAGTTGCGCGGTGGGGAGGATGCCGGTGGTGGCGTGCACGGTGCCGTAGGGGTCGAGCAGCAGCGTCACGTGCGCCGCGCTGGTCGCGTCGTGGTCGCGCGACGGGCGCGCCGGCACCGCGAGGCCGTGGCCGGCGGCGATCGGGCGCAGGTAGTCGGGCTCGTCCTCCAGGTCGGCGAGGTCGTCCTCGTCGAGGACGATGTGCAGGCGCGTGTAGTCGCGTTCCTGGTAGTAGCCGACGAGGCCGTCGCCGAGTTCGTCGCGCTCCCCCAGGCGCACAGGCCACCGGTAGCGCGGGTATTCGGGGTTGGGTGGGTCCAGCAGATGCTTCCACGACGGGTCGCGGTACGGCGGCCCGTCCAGGTCGATGCGCACTCGTGCGCGTACCAGGGCGAGCGGACGCCCCAGGAGGCGGCCCACCGTGGTGGGCGGGTCCTGGTCTCCGGTCGGCGCGATCGTGGTCAGCGCGCGGTCGATGCCGCGCAGGAGACTGCGCAGCGTCGCGCGGTCCAGGGCGAGGAGACCGGTGACCAGGTGGTGCAGGTGCGCGTGGTCGTCCTCGAGGTCGCCCGCGGTGGGGTAGGTCGAGTCCGGGAGCGGCTGCCAGCGCGCCGCCGTGCTCCCGTCGGGCATGACGCTCATCGCGACCGAACCCAGCGCGCTCCCGTCCGGCGCGTAGCAGAGCACGGCTTGGTCGAGGTGGTTGGGCACGAGCCAGGCGCAGATCGCCCCGGCTGCGGCCTCCTCGTCCAGGACGTGTGTGTCGTCGGTGGCGGAGAGCAGGTTCAGCCGGGTGCGGGCGGGTTGCGGCAGGCGGGGTTTGGTCTCCACGAAGCGGCCCCGGTCGTGGTCGACGACCGTGACCGGTTCGCCGTCCTCGTCGACGCCCGGGCTCAGGTCGTCGGGCAGGCCGGGGCGGAACGCGTGGGCGGGGGTGCCTTGACCGATGCCGTCGCGCAGGTCGATCTCGTCCGGGATCACCACCGGCAGGGCGCGCCCGAACCGGTCCACGACGTTGAGGCGGGTGAACGCGAACTGCCCCGACCGCACCTGCTGGAACCGGGAGGCGGCCCATGCGAACGGGCTCGGCAACGGCCCCGGATCCGGCGGCGCACCCCGCGCGACCTGAGTACCGAGCGCGTTGTCGCGCACCCGTGAACCGCTGCCCAGGTGTACGGCCGCGTTGCTGCTGCGGGCGAGGAGCTGATCGTTGAAACCGTCCAGGGTCTGCGAGATCAGATCGGCCTCGGCCGCCTGCGCGGCCAACGCACGCAGCAGATCGGCGTATTCGCCGTCCCGGTCGTCCGCGGCGTGCCGCAGGCCGTCGGCCAGCGCCTGCGCGGGGGTGGGCGTCAGGAACTGCCGGCCGCGCAGGGTCAGGGGCTCGTGGTCGGCGCCGCGGCCCGTCCAGCGGTAGTGGTCGCCGTCGAACGTCCAGTTCGCCCGCTCGGGATTCCCGACGCCTTCGTCGTCGGCGTAGGTGATCGGGTAGTAGTCGACTTCCCACTGGAAGAAGAGCGGCGACCACGCCTGCCGCCAGGGCGCCGCGCCCAGCGCGGGGGGTACGCCGTCGGCGCGCGCGGCGGGGTCGGCCATCGCCGCGCGCAAGCCGGCCACGTCCGTGCCGGGGCGTCCCGCCGCCGCGGCCAGGGCCGCGGCGTTGGCAGGGTCCAGGTGGAAGAACTCGGCCAACAGGAGGGGAAGTTCGACCGGTGTCGCGGGCAGGTTCGAAGGTCTCGGGATCGTGTTCGTGGGGGCGGTGACGAGGTCGGTGCGGGCCGCGTCCAGGTACACCCCGCGCACCAGCTCCGCCGGTCGCCTGCACAACAGGCCCTGATCGGCGGCGAGCCGCGCCTGCTGATCCTCCTCGGTACAACGAAGCAGCACGAGAGGCTCCGCCGGCCGGTACAGGTCGGGCAACACGTTCCGCTTGAGCACGAACCCGTCCGGAAGAGCAGCGGAGTACTCGGCGACGGACTGCGCGAGCTCGGCCTGGGTGCGGCCCCACGGGATGCGGGAGCGCGCCTGGTCGCGCGCCTGCTCGCAGCGCGCGGCATCCTGTTCGGCCGCGTGCAGCCGAATGCCCACCTCATTGCGGTAGGTGCCTTCGGGCGGCGGCTCGTTGGGGGGGTCGAACTCGGGGGCCATAGGCAGCTCTTGGGCCCACCACAGGTCGTACACCCGGCGCTGCGCGGCGGCGAGGTCGCGCTCCGCCTCGTCGTACGCGGTCTGGTCGGCGTTGAGCGTGGCCAACACGTCGACGAGGGCACGGCGGGCCCGGCGGCGAACGGGCTCGGGCTGGTCGGGGGCGTCCGGGGCGATCTCCAGGGTCCAGGTGTGGCCCGAGGGGGTGGGCGTGAACCAGGAGGTGAAGATCGCGCGGGCCGCGACGAACGCGCCGTCGGGTTCGTCGGCCGCCTCCAGCAGGCCGCGTTGGCAGGCGCTCAGCAGCGCGGCCAGGCCCGGCGCGTCCTCGGGCTCGGCATCCTCCAGCGGCACGGTGGAGGCGTGCGCGCTGTTGTGGCCGACCGCCACCGCCACCAGGTCGGGGCGGGGCGACTCCGGCAGGGGGCCGGTCCGGTGCCAGCGCAGGTCCAGGACGGTGCCGTGGAAGATCCCGCGCGAGGCGGGCTCGGGAGCGTCGGGCTCGGCGTCGGGATCGGGGGTGAGGGACCACTCGAAGTCGGTCAGCAGGGACCCGAGTCCGGTGCCCGCTGCGGTGATCGGGTCGGAGGCGGTGTCGCTGTACCAGCCCGCGACGAGGTAGCCGACCGTCCATTCCCGGGCGGGGTCGAGTCCTTCCATCGTGTCGTGGATGGAGAACACGTTCTCGTTGTACGGCTGGTACACCGCGAACGTCGGCACCCCGGGCCCCACCGCCGTCAGGAACAGGCCACCGTCGGGCGGCCCCGGTTCGGCCCACGGGCGGTCGAGGGCGATCCGGCGGCCGATCCGGGTGATCGTCGCGTTCGACGTGGCGTAGGAGCTGGTCCCGGTAACGGGGTCCAAGTGATCGCTCTCGACGAGCCACGCGGTCTGCGTCCGGGCCTCGTCGCCCGGCACCCCGTGGGTGCGCACGACGAGCCACCGGTTGGGCACGAGCGGGAACGCGACGTCGGCGTCGGGGTGTTCCTGGGTGCCGTCGGTGAGCGCCTGCGGCAACTGCCATTGCAGGTAGACGCCGCCGCGGTCGGGAGCGATCGCGAAGTCGGTGTCGATGTTCCCGAACGGCGGTGGTTCGGGCGACAGGCGCAACCGGGTCAGGGCGTAGTTGGCCTGCCAGCGCTGGAAGTTCTCGCCGACGCGTACCTGGTCGTTGACGGCCAGGGCGTCGAGGGTGATCGGGACGAACAGTGGGCCGGGTGCGGTCATGACGGGCTTCCCCCCGAGGGCAGGTCGGTCAGGATCATCTGCCGAAACGGCGCGTTGACCAGTTGCAGGGCCAGCCCCGCGGGCGACAGGGGTCGGGTCTGCCCGACCTGCGTCAGCCGCGCGTCCAGCGACCGGACCAGGCCGTCGGCGCGGTCCGGTCGCAGATCCAGAACGCGTCGTCCGGATGCGTCGGGGCGCAGGTGGGCGCCGATGCCGGCCTCTCCGGGATCTGCGGGGAAGTAGGCGTTCTTGAGGGTCGTCCCGATCGGGACGCCGCCGTCGCCGAGACCGCGGAGATTGAGGACGGGTACGCCGGACTCGGGGTGCGGATCGATGCCGAAGGACAGTCCCTCGGGCGGCTCGGACAACTCGACCGCGTCGGGCACCAGATCGAAGAGCACGAGCAGCACGTCGTGTTCCAGGACGCTGCGGCGCAGCAGTCGGGCGCTCTTGTCGCCGTGCCAGGCGCGCACGATCAGTTCGGGGCATTCGCGGGTCAACGCGGAGCGGATGAGCAGTCCCGCGCGCGGGAGGGGGTGGTCGGGGTCGCGGGTGTGTGCGGCCCAGGGTGCGGCGAGGGCGGCGAGTCGGATGTCGGTGGTGCCGGTGACGCCCAGGCTCTCGGCGCCGGCTTGGAGGGCGGTGAGCCAGCCCTGGTCGACGTGGAAGAAGCGCAGCGACTCGGGCGGCAACATGGCCTCGTCGGGCACCAGGTGCGCGAACGGCACGTCGTGGAGCAGCCGCAGCCGCTCGAACCATGCCGTGACGGGCTCGGCGTCGGTATCGAGCGCGGAGCGCAGTTCCTTGCGCAGCACGGCCTGTACGCGCTCCTCGGCGAGGACGCGGTGTACGGCCCGCGCGGGTGGTGCGGGTTCGGTGCGGGTGGTGCGTGCGACGGGTTCGCGGGGCGGATCGTTCAATGCCTGGATCAGCCGCCCGGCCGCACCTGCCGCGGCGAGGCCTCGCAGGGCCCGGTCGCCGGCGTGGCGGCGGGCCAGGGCCGCCAGTTGCGCGTCGTCGGCGTCGGGGCCGGCCGCGGCCAGGCGTTGGGCGATGACGGCGCTGCGGTGGCGGGCGCGGCTGCGCCAGGCGCTCAGGCCGGCGGCGAAGTCGTCGTCGGCCAGTGCCAGTGCGCGGCCCAGGGTCCAGGCCGCCGCCCGGTCGGTGTCGTACACGCCCCAGGCGGGGTCGTAGCCCAGGAGTTGCCCGGCGTCCGTCCAACCGTCGGGCGGCGCGGCGGGCAGGGGCTGCGCCGGGGCGGGGGTGAAGGGGCCTCGGTACCAGGCGTAGGTGCGTTCGCCGGACGCCACGTGGTGGGGCAGCGGTGTCCAGCCTTCGCGGAGCCTTTCGCGTGCTCGCCCTTCGGCGGAGTCCGCCGTGGCGGATGACGTGGCGACGGGCAGGCGCAGGAGGGTGTCTCGGGGTTTCCCGCCGTCGGCGTCGTCGTAGAGCAGGTCGTGCACGCGTGGTGCGAAGCCGGCTCCGTCGGCGGGGACGCATGCGAAGGACCAGCGGTGCAGCGACACCAGGCGCACGTCCTGCGTGAGCGTGCCGGCGGCGAGTGCGGCGAGTGCCTGGCGGCATCCTTCGAGGGAGACCAGGTGGACGACGTGGCGGCCGTCGGCGGCGTTGGGCAGGCGGTTGGCGACGATCACGGAGAAGTCGCCCTCGGCGAGTTCCTCGCCGCGCAGCGCGGTGTCGGCGCGGACGGTGCGGATGTGGGCGAGGTGGAGGAGTTCGTCCTCGCGCGGGCACACCGCCGCGAACACCGCCGCCGGGATCCGGATCGTGGCGCACTCGTCGTCGGGGTTCCCCAGGACCTGCTTCTCGAGGATGTCGGGTGCCAGGGCTCCCGGTTCGGGGGTGGCGGGCCACAGGAGGTCGCGCACGCGCATTCTCTCCACGTCGCCGATCGCGGCCGGGTCCGCGGGCAGTTCCTTCGCTGCGAACACCAACAGCGCCAGCCACGGGGGACGGGGTTCGACGGGGCCGGTGTCCACGGCGTCGGGGTCGATGCCCCGCAGCCACGGCAGCGGACGGCTGTCGAGGGTGACGTGCGGCAGCGTCAGGGCCAGGTCACCGGACGATTCCGGAGCCGGGTTGACCGCGTGGACCAGACCGGGCGGGAAGGCGAATTGCGGCGCGCGGACCTCGAACGCGCGGATGGCGTCCTTGAGGTAGCCGCCGGTGTCGACGCCGTCGATGCTCTGGCTCGCGGTGATCCAGTAGCTGCCGGCCTGCACCGCGGGGATCAGGTCGTCGGCGAGGTGGAGGCTGAACGAGGTGTCGCGGTTGCGCGCGCGGGGCGGTGCGGCGTCCGGCCCCTCGCCTGCGGGCGCGGCCGGTGGGGTTTCGGTGGCGCCCATGGCGTGTTCCTCCTTGTCGGCGTCGCTCATGCCGAGCCTTGGGGGCGCGGTTGCGTCGTCTCGTCGTCTCCGCCGCCGCCTCCGCCGGCTGCTGCTGCGGCGGCGGCGGGTTCGACCAAGAGCGGGTCGGCGGGCAGACCGTACGCGCGTACGCGCGTGACGAAGTCGGCGAGCGGGGCGTTCGGCAGCGGGTCGAGCAGGCCCGCCAGCGCGTCCGCCAGGCGGGTGCGCGCGCTTACGGTGGTCGGGGTCGCGATCGTGTCGGCGACGATGCCCGCGCCGGTGCCGATCGCGGAGCGCGACCGGTCCCCGGTGGGCGGGTCGGCGGGGTCCAACGGCCCGTCGGCGTCGGGCAGGTCCTCGTAGGCGAGCGAGGCCTCCCGGATCGGCCCCAGTGGGGTGCCCGTCGACACCGGCGGCGGCACGGTGACCCGCAGGCCGGTGCGCCGGCCCGACAGTAGACGCCGATCGGGGTCGAGGATCTCGTCCTTGCTCGGCTTCGGCGGCCCCCACAGTGCGGTCGGCACCGCGCCCAGGATCGGGTCCGCCTGCCACGAACCGTCGTTGTCGAGGGGCTCCCACCGGGGCGCGGCGCCGCGCGCCGCGGTGTTTCGGGTGATGCGAACGGTGAACGGACTCGTTTTCCCGCGTTCCTGCATGGGCCGGATGTCCAGGGCGGTGCCCGCGTCCGGGGTCCGGTTCTGGAAGCGGACCGAGGACGCGGGCACCGACGTCTCGGCGACGAAGGTGAACCCGCTCGCGTCCACCAGCCACGGCCCGTCGGGATCCGCCGCATCCCGCCCGGGAGGCGGTTCGGAATCGGCCAGGATGCCCTCGGCGGCGCCGATGCGCAGCACCTTGTCGGTGGGCGGCAACAACTCGGTGAACTCGGGCCACGTCAACACCTTCGCCCCGGTGTTGCCGGGTCCGAAGGTGACGGTGACCTTGACGAACACGAACTTCGCGGTCACCCTGCCTCCGGTCGGCGGCCCCCACAGGTTCAGCGTCGCGCTCAACTCGCCCTTGAGCGTGACGAACACGACCTTGAGCGAGGCCCCGATCGTGATGCCCACGCCCAGCGCGAAGTGGAACGGCTTCCAACTGATCAACAGGTGCGCGTAGGCGCTCAACCACGCCTTCAACGGCCCCGACGAGTAGCGGACGTCGAGGGTGCCGCCGGCCATCACCGCCGAGGGGGTGAGCGCGAAGAACGACGTCCCGCTGATGTCCACCGCGCCCAGCGACCACGTGAACCCCAGCCTGGGGACCTGCGGGTAGTGCCCGGGCGCGGTGAAACCGGGGTGGTAGCCGCCCGCGGTGAGCGCGAAGTCGCCCGCGTGGGCGCTCCCGTCGAACCACATGTGGAACGCGAACCCGCCGGTGAGCACACACGAGGGGTCGAGCACGTACGAGTCGTAGAGCATCGCGGTGGCGGCGAACTCGGCGCGCGCCGAGCTGTAGACGATCCGCAGTTGCAGTTGTACCTGGGCGAACGCCCTACCTTTGGGCGGGAACGCGGCGCGGGCGGTGCCGACCAGGGCGAGGGTCAGGTCGTTCCCGGCCTCCAGGATCAGCAGCAGGCGGCCCTTGATGAACTCGAACGAGGTGAAGTCCAGGCCCGCGGCCAGCCACAGGCTGCCCTGGCGGGCCCTCACCCAGTCCCGGGTCAGGCTGTCGAGCATCTCCAGGGGCGCGCTCGGCGGGTGCGCGTCCACCTCGCCCACCAGCGGGAAATCCGCCACCTCGGTGGGCCCGGGAACCCGCAGTCCGCTGTTGAAGCCGAACCCGGCCGCGACGCCGGTGACCCGGAACGGCGGCGGCCCGCCGAGTGCGCCGGTGCCGCGGCCGAACACGAACAACGACGTCATCCCGCCGCGACGCTGGTAGGCGCCCACCGCGGTCACCCCGAACCTGGGCATCTGCACGATCAGGGTGCCCGCGACGAACAGGTCGCCGTCGGGCGGTGTCCGGTCGAGCAGCGCGCCGGCGATCCGCAGCGGTGGCCGCTCGAACTCCACGGCCAGGCCGGACAGCCGCGTCCGCGCGGGGAAGCCCTCGGCGTCCAGGTCCACCCCGACCGCCAACCCGTCGACGGCCATCGTGAACCCGGCCGCGGTCAGCGCGCCGTCGACCATGAGCCACACCACGCCGTCGCGATAGTCCAGGCCCACCCGGCGCACCAGCAGCGGCCCGAAAGCCCGCCCGATGTCCACCCAGCTGCCCGCCCGCCCCGGCGCGGCCGGCGCGGGGCCGGCGCCCGGCGCGAGCACCACACCCTCCAGGACCCCGTCCCGGCCCGGCGGCCGGGGTTTGCGCTCGCCGATCGGGAAGGTCAGCAGCGCCGGGTCCTGCCCGGGCACCGTGTACTCCAGCGCCAGCCACGCGCCGCCGGGCAGGCCCCCCTGTCGGGCGTCGACGACGGGCAGCATCGGGCCGCCGTCGCGCAGGGCCGCGTTGAACCGGTCCAAAAGCGCACGCGAGACCGGGCGTGCGGACACCACCACGCCCGCGCCGGACAACCCCAGGTCCGCGCCGGGCGGGATCGTCCCGCGCAGCAGCGGTACCTGCGACAGGCCGACCGCCACCGCGACGGACACGTACGCCGCCCACGCTCTCGTCCCGCCCTCGTCGAGGCCCGACGCCAGCACGATCGACACCGCGTCGCTGCGGGCCCGCACGACGGTCAGGCCCGCGCCCGCGTCGTACTCGATCGCCAACTCGCGCAACCCGGGAGACAACGCGGCGGGAAGCGCGTCCTCGAGGTCCCCGAACTCCGACAGACCCAGTGCCTCCAGGACCGGCAGCAGGGGCACCGCCCGGTCGTTGGGGCCCCACGAGGCACGGAACCGCGTCGCACCGGGCCCCTGTTGCAGGTCCACCTCGAAGGGCATCGCATACGGCGAGCCCTCCAGCAGCACGTCGAGATCGAGCCTGGCGGTGAACAAGGCCCCGGTCGGGCTGATACCGGCGTGCAGGGTGAACGCGCCGCCCGCGCCGGAATCGCCCAGCGCCAGCGTCCCGGCGCACGTGACCGACCCCGAGGGCCTCGAGTCCAGGTCCAGACGGACCTGCGACAGGGCCAGGCCCGCCACCGCCTCGGGAAGCCGTTGATCGAACGACGCCTCGAACCAGGCGGCCAGGACCGCCGCGTCGAGTCCGTACGCCGCGCCCGCCACACTCCACACACCGTCGGCGCGACGGCCGACCACCTCGGCGCTCGCCCCGCCGCCCAGGTCGACCACCCCACGCAACTCCGCGCCGGCGGCCACCCCGCCCTGCCCGGACAGCACGAGTTCCAGGCCGGTCACCACCACGTGGTCGGCGAACTCCCACCGCGTGTCCAGGCCCAGCCCCAGGCTGTACGCCTTCGTCGCAAGATCCAGGTCCACGGCCAGGTACGCAAGGTCCACCGACGGCTCGATCCCCGTACCCTCCAGTTCACCGCCGATCAGATCGGCCGCGCCCCCGGGGCGGGACACCGACGCGGTCAACCGTCCGCGCGGCAGCGACACCGACGCCTCCAGGACGTACCGGCCGGCGAGCGTGCAGCGGGCGTTGACCACCGCGGTCACCGACCACGTGCCGGTGGGATCGCTGCGGCGCTCGGCGATCAACACGAACGGGTCGATCCGATCCAGGACGAGCCAACCGGGTATCACGTCCCAGGGATCGGCCGGTGCGATCCGCAGCGCACACCAGACCCGCTCCACACGCCGTGCGGCCAGGTCCACCTCGATGCCGACGCTGCGCAGCGTCACCGCGGACAGGACCTCACGCAGCGGGGCCGGAACGTCGAGTCCGGTGGCAAAGTCGGCTTCCAGGAAGGGCAGATCGGCCAGATCAACGAGGTCGACGGCTGGGCCGTCGACCGGGAGGTCGCCGTACAGGCCGATGTGCCGGTCGCCGCCGGAGCCGCGCAGCCATCCGGTGTGCGCGCTGCCCGGCGGCGCGAACCCGACGGCGATATCGATGACGACGCCGGTCGGGGCCCCCTCCGCGGGGGACGGCAGCGCCTCCAGGAGCACGTCCAGGGCCGTGAAGCCCAGCTCCGAGAGCACGCTCAGGTCGGTCGCCAGGAACGGAGCGTCGACGACCCACGCGTCGCACCCCACGCGTAACGCCACGCCGGTCAGCGACTTGTTGTCCGTGTCCGCGGTGAACCGGACCCGGGCGGGACGCGCGTCCCCGAGGCCGGGCACCGAGACTAGGCCGGTGACGGCCAGCGCCTCCGGGGCGAACTCGGGCGTCGCGACGACGAGGTCGCCGTCGAGCGCCCCGGAGAAGATCGGCCGTGCGAACTCCAGCCCCAGGGTGTCGGCCGACAACGTGAAGGTGTCCGTCGAGGCGTCGAAGATATCCAGCAGTTCGGCAACTGACAGCGGCATACCCTGCTCCAACTCCAGGCATCGGTCGGTGTGTCCGACACGGGACGGATCACGGGTGCACGGGGATGAGGACGCTGTCCGCGCGCAGCGCGAACGCGGGCGCGTCGGCCGGCGGGTTGCGGACCAGGCGCGCGTGGTACCGCGTCGACAACTGGTCGCTTCGGTAAAAGAGCTCCAGGGACTGACCGGCGAAATCCTCCAGGGGCAGAAGGATCCTGAAGACCGGCTTTCCCGACACGGTGGCCGTATCGGGGGCCCATGCGACGGAACCCGCGAGCGCGCCGTCGATGTCGAATGCCTTGCCCTTGATGATCGGTGGCGTGGGCGACTGGGAAATCCAGGATGCCTGGACCGTGGGGCGCCGGCCGGCGAGCCATGCGGCGATCACCGCGACCTCCCCGCGGTTCGCACCAGGCAGGTATCCGAACGGAGTGTCCTGCGCTTGAAGTTCGCCCGTGATCAGCTCGAACCGCGGCGTGCGATCGACGGCCTTGACCTCGGTGACGAGATGCATCCAATAACGCGTCTCGGAGGCATCCGAGCGGTAGTAGAAGTTCGCCACCTTCCCGGGGAACCCCGCGACGCGTCGCAGGTCGAGGGAGAACACCGGCTTTCCTCCGGGCGCGGAGTCCACCCAGTCCCCGCGACCGGCCAGAGCCCCATCGAGATATATCGGCTCCTTCGGTTTCACCGGCGGATCCGGCAACTCACGCACCCAGGTGGCCGAGGTCTCCTGGGAGAACCCCGCGCGCCATGCGGCGATCTCCTCGACCTCCCCGCGGTTCGCACCCGGCAGATAATCGGGCGGAATTGCCTGCGCATGTAGCTCGCCCGTGATGAGCTCGAACGGCGGCGTGCGATCGGCGGCCTTCACCTTGTCCACGAGGTGCATCGAATAGCGCGTCTCGGAGGCATCCGAGCGGTAGTAGAAGTTCGCCACCTTCCCGGGGAACCCCGCGACGCGTCGCAGGTCGAGGGAGAACACCGGCTTTCCTCCGGGCGCGGAGTCCACCCAGTCCCCGCGACCGGCCAGAGCCCCATCGAGATATATCGGCTCCTTCGGTTTCACCGGCGGATCCGGCAACTCACGCACCCAGGTGGCCGAGGTCTCCTGGGAGAACCCCGCGCGCCATGCGGCGATCTCCTCGACCTCCCCGCGGTTCGCACCCGGCAGATAATCGGGCGGAATTGCCTGCGCATGTAGCTCGCCCGTGATGAGCTCGAACGGCGGCGTGCGATCGGCGGCCTTCACCTTGTCCACGAGGTGCATCGAATAGCGCGTCTCGAAGGCATCCGAGCGGTAGTAGAAGTTCGCCACCTTCCCGGGGAACCCCGCGACGCGTCGCAGGTCGAGGGAGAACACCGGCTTTCCTCCGGGCGCGGAGTCCACCCAGTCCCCGCGACCGGCCAGAGCCCCATCGAGATATATCGGCTCCTTCGGTTTCACCGGCGGATCCGGCAACTCACGCACCCAGGTCAGAGCGACCGAGGCCCGATGGCAGGCCATCAGTCTCGCTATTGCCCGCACTGCCGTCGCGGTCGCGTTGTCCGTCACGCCGGCCCCCGTTCAGATCCGAGTCGGATTCGAGCATCGAGCAGAACCCCTTTCCGGCCCCCGAGGCCGCGCCGTCTCGACGACCCGACCCCCCACGCCGGCGTCGCAGCGAGGACGCCACGAAGAACCGAGCCGGCCACGCGGCCCCGTCCACTCGCCACCAGCGAGACCAAGACGTGCGCGTGTGCCACTTCCGAGGCCTTGTCCGGATTCGGCCCGTGCCACCGTTCCCCGACCGGCCCACGCAACGTCGTCGGACGCGCGCCCCGGCCACGCGCGTGCACGGAGGCCGGCCTCGCCCGCAACTCCTCCGGTACGAACCGCAGCCCTGCGTCGAGACGGTGGTCGTCCGTTCCCAAGCGAACACTTCCTCCCGGTCGACAGTGATCGCTCCTGCCCGCCTCGCATCCACCAATCAGCGCACCCGAACGGCGGCGGTACGCACAGGACATCGGTGTGAGGACCGGTGTTTGCACACCGACGAACCCCGGGGTCGCCACAGACTCCCGCCGGGGCTCCACCGAGCCCGTGCCCGCTCCGCCCTCGCCTGCGATCTCGCTCCCGTTTCCCGGCGACGGCCGACCCGCATGATCGTGACACGCGGCCAACCAGGCGGGAACCCATCCGCCGAAGCTGACCGGAACTCTCCGGGCCCTGTCCGAATCGATCTGCGCAGCACGGTCCGAACCACCCAATTCGGCACACCGATCGACGAAGACGAACACGACGACACCCGTACCGCTGCCATCATGGATGCGGGCCTCGAGGCGACGGCGAATGCAGGTTTGGGGGCACCCGGCGGGCCACCCGAGCGGCGCGGGCACGCGGGACCATTCCGCCCCGGGTACGAAGGTGCCCGCGGGCCGGCTTCGTCGCGTTCCGGATTCGGACGGCGACGGGCCATCGGGGAGCGATATCACGATTACCCGCCGGGCCGAACCATTCGACGTCGGCGGTGATCGTCACGCCGTGGTCGTATTGGCCGACCGCACCGCCTGCGATCCGCCCGCACCACAAGTCCTCGAGATCGTCGATACAGGCACAGGAGGTCGCCCCGGAAGGCGACGGCCGGCCGTCGGGCGGCGCGGAGATCGTGCCCAGGATTCCGCGCCGTCGTCCTACCAGGACCGATGCTGCGCAGGGGCGGCTCGTTCGGCGTGGAACTTCACCGCCGGCCCGGTTCGGCCCCCGCGGTTTGACCTCGTCGAGGTTCGCCTCGCCGTCCGGGCGATGGGCGCTCCCCTTTCGGGAACGCCCTTCGGCGAGATCCGGCGCCCCGACGATCGATACCCCCGGTGCCCCGCCGCGCTGCCGACCGATCTCGGCGGCCCCGGGCGCGGACGCTCCACGAGCCCGAAGGCCTCCGGCGCGAGCCGGACAAGGCGGTTCGCCCGATGCCGGACACGACCATGTCCTGCGGGTCGCGCGCACGCCGCGCGGTCTCGGCGTCGGTCCGTCCCGAGACGGATCCCGCCTGCGTGCGCGTGCCGGCGAGGGGGTGGACGAGGGTTCACCTGCGATGGGCGGGGTTCGGGGAGCGGGCCTGGTCGATGCGTAGGGCCAGGCGCGTGGCGTAGCTGTCCAGGAGTCGTCGCATGACGAGGTAGTGGGGAGACGGCGGTCCGGCGGTGGTGCCCGCGAGGTTGCGGCGGAACCATGGACTGTGGTCGATCACGTGCGGGATGCGTGGTGCCAGGTCGGGTTCGCTGTGGGTGACCCTCGACCAGACGAATTCCGACGCCGCCTGGCGTTTGCGTGTGTCGTAGGCGGCGTCGACGCGGTGTCGCAGCGGCGGCAGCCGTCGGTGAATCGCGCGCCATTCCTCCCCGGGAAGCGTCCAGCCGTCCAGGCTCGTTCGTCGGTGGCGGTAGTCGGTGGGGGCGGGCACGGCGTCCAGGAGGGTCGCGAGCCGCGCGAGGGCGTCGTCCTGTTCGAACAGGTTCCGGGGAAGGCGTCGGCCCGAGTGGGGCCTGCGGTCGTCGATGCGCCACCACGACTCGGGAATGCCGAGGTAGCGGGCTGCTTCGCCCAGGTCCATGTCCGAGGCCATCTGGACGAGTCGGATCGCGGCGAGCCTTCGCGCGCGATGGTTCGCGGGTCTCGAGGACAGATGGATCGTCCACGCGTCGGGCAGCCATTGCGGGACGTGTTCGGGTGGATGGCGGGCCTGGTGACGGCGGATCCCGGGGCCTCGGACGAGCGTTCGGGTGAGGGTGGTGTTCGTCAGCACCGCACGGAATTCACGACGCAGACGGTCGGGGGCGTGGCGTTGGAGATGAAGCCGGGTGCGGCCCCATCGTCCGGCGGCGGTTCGGGGTCGGGTGTGCAGCATGGAGCCGAGGACGCCGCGCAACTCCGCCCGGGCGAGGGCGAGTATCGCGTCCGCCGTTTCGAGCAGAGTCGCGGTGGCGAGGGCGGAGCGCGGCGGCGTGTCCCATCTGACCCTGGTGGGGTCGTTCGCGTCGACGGCCCGCCGCCGCAGGTCGCCCACGTACTCCTCGAGCGCGTCGGACGAAGCCGCGAAGCCGAAGTCCCGGCCCACCGGCCAGGTGGCCACGACGACGGCGGACAGGACACGCAGGCCGGTGAAGTGGTGGATCGCCTCTGTCGTGTTCGTGGGTGCGTCGAGCAGGCGGTGGATCCGGTCCTGGAGGGCCCATTGGGAGGGGGTGACCGCGGGCAGGGCGGGGAGGGTGTCGATGTCCAGTCGTGTGCGGCAGATCCGCGCGGGTGCGGTGAGTCCTCCGTCGGGGTTGCGGCACTGGGCGGGGTGCAGTCCGCCCACGGTCGCCCTGGGCAACAGCCGGCACGCGGCCCGGTCGAAGGCGTGTGCGGGTCGTTCGCAGGTGGGGCAGGTGTCGTGCAGGAATGTCCGGTGTTCGGGGCAGGCGAAGACGACGGGCAGTCGCCAACGGATCTTCCAGGGGCCGCCGTGGCGTTGTTGGATCGCGGAGCCGTCGCCGGCCAGACAGCGCGGGCAGTAGCGGGTGAAGTTGGTGAACACCCAGGCGTCGTAGGGGAAGGACGGGGATGCGCGTCCGGTGAGGGACTCGGTGATCGCCGGGTAGCGGGCGGTGTCCGGCGCGAGGGTCAGGCGGGCGGCTTCGGCGGCGGTGAGTCGTGTGACGTCGGCGAACGTGGTCAGCCGTTCGCCCATGCTCAGCAGGAGTCGGCTCGGGGCGTAGGAGGTGAGGGGGTCTTGCAGTCCGGTTCGGGTCAGGAGCATGGCCGGGGTCAGGTCGAGGCGGTGCGCGAGGCGCAGGAGGAGCCCGGGCAGTCCCTCCCCGGGCAGCGGCGTCAGGGTCCGGGGCAGGGGCTCGGCCGGCCGGGGCACGCGGGTCAGCCGTCCGCGGCGGCCGCGGGGCCCCGGTCGTCGAGGACGGTGTTCCTGCCCGCGGTCCTGCGGGCCGGTGCTGGCGGGGAGGACCCGGGGATCGCGGGGACTTCGCCGGCTCGTGGGTCCCGGTCGGGATCGTCGAGGCTGAGGACGATCTCGTCGAGGAGGTCCTCGTCGAGCGTTTCCCTGCCGCTGTCGATCGCTTCCTGGCAGCCGTCCTCGACGAGTCGCTCGAGTAGGCCGATCACGCCGTCGGTGCGGCGCATGAGGTATTCCGGCATGGTGCCACCGGTGAGCATCGCGGTCGGGGCCTTGAGCAGACGCAGGTTGGTCTCCAGGCCGGCGAGGTGGTCGTGGAACGCGGTGATCTGGGGCGGTGTCGTGTACCGGAAGCGGTCGAGTTCGACCAGGTCGAAGCGGCGTTCGGTCTGTGTGGCTTCGAGGCCGTGGACGCGGGCCTGCCGCGCGGACGGCAGCACCCACTGCCGGGATCGGGCGTCCCACCGGCCGTGTCGCAGGAGCCCGGAGCCGACGATGTCGACGCCGACCAGCACGAGGGTGACGTTCATGCTCATCAGGGCGCGGACCAGGTCCAGGGTGTCCTGGTCGTCGGCCCGGTGCATGCGCAGGCGGGTGATGTCGTCGAGGATCAGGGCCTGGGTTCCGTGGTCGTCCAGGGAGTCGGCGACCTGGCGGATCAGTTGCGGAAGGGTCAGCCGACGGGTCTCGGCGCCGAAGAAGTCCAGGATCGCCTGGCACAGGCCCTTGGGTTTCGCGGTGACCGGTGTCTGCACGTAGGCGACGGGCGCGTGCAGACCCCTCGTCCCGTCCGGCGCGTTCGGGTTGAGGTGGTCGTGCAGGTCCAGCCAGGCGTCCTCGAAGGCGGCGGCGACCTCGCAGACCGTCTCGGTCTTGCCCTGGTAGCCCCAGCCGGTGACCATCACCCCGGCCCGTGTCGACGGCCGCGTCTTCAGCGCGTTGTTGCGGATGCGTCGGCTCACCGAACGGGACACCTTCAGGGACATCGGGGTCTCCTGCAGCGGCAGGTTCACGTGCGTCGCGGTGCGGTGCAGGTCGTAGTGGGACCGCTCGCGCTCGCTCATCGTCCGCCATTCGGTGATGGCCAGGCGGGGCGCGGGCGTGAACAGGCCCCGGTTGGTACGCCAGCGCTGCCAGCCCGCGAACGTGTCCCGCCGCGGGGAGGCCCGGGTGAGGAGAGCGGCGAGATCGCCGTGGCTCGGGACCTGGTTCACGCGGGCTCCCCGTGTTCGTCGTCCGGATCCGGCGGCAGCAGGAAGAGGGACCGCCGCCGTACCGCCTCACCCAGCCGCGGCGGCAGCACGGGCCGGTCCGTGTCCCGGACGGCTTCCTCGCGACGGCGCCGCCGGTCCAGGTCGACGGCGTCCTGCACCGTGCGGGCCTGCTCGGCCTGGCGGGCACGGCCGGTCCGTTCCTTCCTGGGCATCCGGGTGGGCCACTGGTCCACGGGGATCTGTCCCGCCTGGACGGTCGCGGAACTCGGGCGCGAACCCGCCCGGCCGGGCGGGCGCGGGCTGAGGCCGTCGCGGGTCACAGGCAGCTCCATGGGCGGTGGCCGCCGGCGCAGGTGGCGGGGGGTTGGGGGAACATCGGGGTGCGGGACGGGGTGGGCTTCGGCTTGGTGCGTTCGGTCCGGTATTGGATCGTCACCGATGCGCGGACGACGAACGCGTGCTCGGTGTAGGCCTGTTGCCAGCGCACGGGTTTGGCATACGTGCCGGTTTCCCCGCGCGGGCTGTACTGCTCGCCCGCTCCCGGCGGTGGCGTCGGATCCGGGAAGCGCACGTCCGGAACCGGTTGTGGTCTCGCCCAGGTCGCCGTGTCCGGCGTCGACCCGAGCCTGTGCGCCTCGCGCTCGAACTGGGCCGTCGACGTCGTGGGATCGTCCGCACCGTAGAAGTGCACGGCCGTGGTCGTGCAGATCACGCCCACCATGCCCGCCTGCGGCTTCGGCCGGGGCGTGGTGTCGCGCCAACACCTGTCGAAAGCGAAACGCTCGAACTCCGCAATCGCCGGCCGGCCGAACACCCAAGTCGCCGGGTTGCTCGTTTGCGACGTGATGAAACCGTCTCGTCGTCCGATGGTGGAATCTAGGCCGTTGACGTGTTCGGGGGAGCAATGCCGTTGTCCGTAATGCCGTAGGCAGGCCCCGCCGGCGATGGCCACCGGATCGAACCACACGGACGCCTCGGACGACACCGTCCCGACGGCGACCGCCCTCGCGGTGGTGGCCGGCGCCGTACTCCTCACCGCCGGCGTCGTGGTGCTCCGGCTCGCCCGTCGAAACCGCCACCGAGGTAACTGATCACCGGCCCCACCCGGGGACGCGGGCCGCCGACGCGTCACGTCGTGGGCCGGGCATCGTGCGGCGATCTCGATCGTCGCCCCGTATTCGTCGATGCGGACCGACGCCTCGTCCCGACAGGCCCAGTTGCTCGACCCGGGCGACCCGACCGGCGACGCAGGCGCGGGCGGACTGCATACGGGGAACGCTGCAACCCTGAAGGGACTTGTGTCCGGGTACATACCCTTCGTGTGCCGAGGCTCGCCGGTTGCCACATCGGCACGATCGCGTTCACCGGACGACCGGCGGGTGGAGCGCTGCTCGACCGAAGGCGTCGGCAGACAGGACGCAGGTCGGAGCGATCGGGTCGCCGACGATGCGTATGCTCTGGGCCCGGCGCACGGGTTGCCTTCGTCGTGTCGTCGGTACGCTTGCCGGTGTGGGGGAGGACCTGGCGACGTGGCGGCCGGTGCTTCCACGCGGGAACGGGGCGTGGATCGGGATTCTGGTGTCCGGTCGGATCGGCGTCGGTGTCGCCGGCGAGGGGCGGGCGAGCCTCGAGGGCTCGGGTTTCGTGCCGATGTGGCCGTTCATGGAGCGCGGACTGTCGGAGTGTCTGGGCGAGTTCCGGGGCCGGTGGGACGTGCTCGCGGACGGTGGGATCGCCTCCCCGGAGCGCCTGTTCGAGCTGACGGTTTCCTCGGCGGTCGAGTCCCGCCGCCCGTACTGGATGCAGGCGGCGGCGTCATGGCTCGTCGAGATGCAGGCCACGCCGGGCTTCGACCGGGCACTCGTGCATACCCTGATCCGGCGCCTGTCCGCGTCGCCCGAGATGTCCCAGCAGTGGAGGCATCGGTTGAGGAAGGCCCTCAAAGGGACCGAGGTCGAGCAAGAAAGCCGGTCCGGGAACCCGAGGAAGCCACCCTCGTGACAACGCAAGCCTGAACGTGCGGGCGGCATCCGACGGCAGGACCGGGCACCGAGGTGGACGACCCCGTTGCCCAAGCTGCGAGAGCACCGCCCCCGGCGGGCACGAGGACACCGCAACACCGGCGCGTCATTCCGATGGCGACCGGCACCCCGTCACACCGTGAGAGCTTTGCGGGGAGCCTTCCGTCGAGGTGTGGTTCCCCATCGGCCCCGGCTGTTCCAAGGCGCCTACACCCCGCGCCCGCCGTCGCTGAGCATCCGCATCTGCGACGCCCGCGCCGCCGCCGAGGCGCGGACCACCCGGTTCCTTCCGCAGCTCCCCGCACACGTCACGAGCGTCGTCTTCAACACCGAGGATGGAGTCGAGAACAGCATCTCGCCCATGGGCACCGACAGTCCGGTGCCCGCGTCGGCCTTCAACTGGCGCGGCACCGCCACCGTGCCGGTCGTCGACGGCGCCAGCTCCCCGGTCGACGTCGGCCCCATCGGTAGCGCCGGCCAAGGCGGCTGACCCACACGACGCGCCGGAGCGGCAAAGGCCTCGGGCGGCAATGTCGAGGAGGGCACCGGTCACCCGTCGATCGATCGGCATACCGCAGCCGACGCTCACGCCTGAGCCGAACCGGGCTGTTCCTTCGAGAGCGCGGTTCGGGGCGGGCGTTGCGTCCGCGTGATCTTGTCGATCGCCGCGCGGGCCGCCGCGCCGGGGCGATCGATGTTCGCCAGGCCGTGTGCCGCGGCTTCCGCACCGGAGCCGAAGAGCGGTATCGGGGACGTGTACTCGATCGCCGCCCATCGGGTGTCGGCGTCGATGCGACCGTCGAGCAGGGCCAATCGCAGCGCCGGGAGGTCGTCACCGCCGTGGCAGCCCACCCACCCGGCACAGACGCGGGCGCCCGGCGCGTCGCGGTCGATCACGTGGCATTGCCACAGTGCCGCCGGCTGAGCGGGCGTCGGCGCATCGTACGGAGGGAGCTTGGCGTACTGCTCGGGCGCCCAAATGCCCGAAGGCACGTCGCGCCGATACGGGCAGGTGCCGCAGGGACGGGACGCGGGCGGGCCGTGAGTGGGCGCGACACCACGCCCGGTGTCGTCGGGTTCGGGGGTCGGGTGCCTGTACGAATGCGACATGTTTCGGCCGTTGTCCTCTGTGACGGGTGCGGGTGCGTCGATGCGAGCCGGGATCACGATGGCACGCGGCGCACGGTCGGGGTTCCGCCGAGGAGCCGGCCGGGCTCCCGGATGTCGGATGGCAGCGCGTGGTCCGCCAACCGGATGCCACCTCGATCCATCCCCGGTTCCTGTGGGGATCGCGCAGCACATGTCGTCGTCGACGACGTAGCTGATTCCGGCCGGTGCCCGCGATGCGGAGTCGGCGGGCAACACCGGTGTGGGGGTGACGGGTTGCTCGATCGCGCCGCGGCCGGGATCGCATCATCCAAGCAGACGGTCTCTTCCGTGACCCGGGTCCTGTCGGGGGCGATGACGATCAGCTGCCACCGGCATTCGCGGAGGCCGATCTCCACCGCGAACGGATCGGGAGAGCCTTCGTGCCCGGGAGTCCTCATGAGGCGTGAGCCTGCCACGTTGTTCTTCGTACATTTCACCCGAGAGAATTCGATGCGCAATGTCGGTCGTCAGACGCTGACGTATTTCGACACCGACCGGAAAATGCGTGGGTAGACCACGCTCGACTACGTCGCCGAGTCGAAACCCGGTGTCCAGCGCGAGCTGCGCAACCGATGTGAAGGCGAGCTCCGTTCGCCGGACCGGATCGACGACCAACAGCTCACAGTCCAGGGAGTCCACGCAGGAATCGTAGGTCCGCAGCCGGAGTTGGCGACCGTCTTTCGTGGTCCACCGGGCAGATGCCGGCGCCGATATCGGCGACCTACCCGCCGGTGCTCTCGTCCTTCAGCCTGCCGTGGTCCCAGCGGCTGACCCGCCCGTGCGCGGTCCACGCGTCCCAGGCGGTCCCGCGCGTCGAACAGGCGCCGGACTCCGCCCTGTTCGGCACGGACGCCTCCGTCGGGGAGGATGGTGACGACGGCCCAGGACGAGGTCCCGTCGTGGATCCAGGCGTTGACGCCGTCCTCGTCCTCGTCCTCGTCGGCGTCGGGTCGGGGCGCCGGCACCACCGGCGAACGAGCCACGCGACGATAGGCTCGCCCGGTGACCGTCGAACGCCTGCGCCACCTGTCCCGTCCCGAATACACGGCCGTCTGGGACCGGTTCGACGCCCGGTTCGCCTTCCGGCCCTGCGTACGCGAGTTCCCGGGCATCACCGAGCCCGCGCCGTCGATCACGTGGAGCCTGGACGCGTTGCGCGACGATCCCGGCGAACGCAACCTCGACCGCCTGGTCGACGTCGTCCAGGACGGGCTCGCCGCCTGCTGCGCGCCCGGGGGAGTCGCTGTGGCTCCTGGACTGGCAGCACACCTGCTACCGGCTGCGCCCGGACGTCCCGGAGACCGACATGTTCCTGCCGCGCGTGCTCGAGGGGCGCTCGCGCGAGGGTTGGCCGTTCGGCCCGTACCCGGCCGGGGACTACCACGTCTTCCTTGCGCAGGATCTGCGGTTCGGCACCTTCGGTCACCCCTGGGAACACACCTTCTGTGTGTTCGGCGCACGACTCCTGGACGCGATCGAACAGGACGTGCAACGCCTGCTGGGACGACCCCTGCGCCGGGACGGGGCACCCGCCGACCGACCCGCCCCGCGGTGACGATCACGTTCTCCAATCCGCACGCGAGCCCACGGGATCCGCCTCGTTCCCGCAGGTTCAGCGGGTGTCGATTCGCCGCCCGGTGGCCGGTGTGGGGAGGAGGTGGTCGAGCGGCAGTGCGTCGTCGTGGGTCCCGCTGTAAGGGGTCGAGTTGGTGATTCCGATGTGGACCGGCCCGCGGGTGGTGCGGGTCTCCAGCGCGGTCCACTGGTCGAGTTCGTGTTCGGCGTACGCGTGGAGCAGGACGGCGAGTCGGATCTCGTGAGCGGGGGTGAACCGGTTCTCCCGCGCGCCGAGCGGCGGCAGCAAAGGGTCGATCGAGTGGAAGTAGCCTTCGGTGGTGCCCGGGGGGAACGTACGGAACATCTCGAGGTAGACGTCCCCGTACTTCGTCCGCACCCGCAGTATGGCCACCTCGTCCAGGACGTGCTCGGCGTACTCGTGCAACACCAGGGCGAGTTGCCGTCGGTCGGTGTCGTCGAACCCGGTCACCGCCCCAGCGTATCGACGCCCCCGGGAGCCCGACCCGGGCGGGTCCGGTCGCCTCCGCCGGTCGCGGGTGTACACCGCCGACGCGGGACGAGCCGTCCGGGCCGGCCCGGCACGGCCGACCTGGTCGTGAGCCGCCTCGACCGCGACGCGTTCTCGTCGAGGACCGCCTGTTCGACGCCCGCGTGACCGTCGTCGGCGATCGGGTGTTCGCCGCGTCGATCACCACGGCACCTCCGCGATCACCGCGGGAACCGCCAGTGCCGCCACAACCACTTGCCAGTTCCGGAGGGCGGTCAATGTCGCGGGAGTCGACTTGAAGCCCGGCATCTGCATCACCAGCAACCAGTCTGCCGGAACGGTGGACATGGCCGGTGGCGCCTCGCAGACCCCCAGCGGCGCGGACGTCATCTTTGCCATGAACAAGGTCGTCAACGGCCAGGCGATTCCGCAGTTCTATTCCCACGTGGGGGGCTGTAGCACTTCCTGTTCCTGGTCACCCTGGTCTGGAGCCGTTCAGCCGGGCAACTACTACAACGTTTCGATGAGCTGGATAGGAGGAGATGGCGTCTGGCACGGCAACGTTCAGTCGCCGACCTACTGGCTCTCCTGAGCCGAGGCCGGCGTGGCCGGCCCCATTCGGGGTTGCAGCAGGGGCCGGCCGCGCTACGCAAGTCCGCCACGAGACCGATTTCCCAGATGGACGATGCGCCCGTCGAGAGGCCCGCCGGGTCATGCCAAGGGCCTCTGGTTGCTGCATTGCTCGGTGGCGAGCCGAACAGCCACGGCCTACGGCCCAGAACCACCAGGTCTGTGGGCGGCTTCGCCGCCCTTGAGCGTTGGACGCTCTGCCCTGCGGCGCCCGAAAGGGCGCCTTCGGCATCTTTATAACCTCCTGCCTCGGCTCCGTCGCCGCCGACAGGCGGCCCCATTGCCGGCTTCAAGTCTTCCGTGACGGGCGCCACAGCAGATGCATCCTGACTCCAGGCTCGCGGGAGCCGCCCGAGAACCCGCGCCTTCAGGGGCCGGGTCGGACTGCCCAGGGTGGCGCAGCCATCGCGTGAGCGATGCCGAAGGCGCCCTTGACCGGCCGGCGCGGCCCTGACTCTCAACTGTCAGGCGGCTCGCGATCTTTGCTGAGCGTTCAAGCAAGTGGGGAACAAAGAGCAGGTCCGGCCGAATCCGGAGATTCTCATCAATGGCGACCTGCTCGCCGAGAAGTCCGCCACCGGGGCGCTAGTTGATCAAGTGGAAGTCGGGATGCCGCAGCCAGGCGTCCAGAAACTCCGGGTCTCCGACGTGTCGAAGCCACCGGCCGCCGCCCCCGGTGTCATAGGACACTTCGACGAGCCTTCCCGGGAGGGCCGACGCCAACGCTCTCGCGCGGGCCGACACCGCCTCGTCTCCCGCGGCGGGGCGACTACCCAGGAGACCATCGAAGTCGACCAGCGCATCGAGACGGTGGGCGAGAGCGAGCACAAGGTGGCCGAGCAGCACGTGGTTCACCGAGCCCTAGCAACCGGCACCGACGATCAGCCCCTGCACCGGAGGACGCGAGAAGGCCGAGTAGTCCTCGTCACCGGCAGGCATTTCCTCGTCCTCGGACAGGAAGAACACGCCGGCGCCGGCCGGGTCGAAGGCACGCAGACCCAAGGCCGAAGCGTCTCGCACCCGGAAGTCCACGTCGCCGCCGACCCTGGGCTCCACCGGGTCGCAGAAGGTCTCCAACCACGGGACCACATCGGCCACGATGTCCGCGAACCCGCGTGGTTCGAACAGCCACAGTCCGACTGCCGGTCCCGACATAACGCCCCCAGACCCTCGTGGCCCACATACCGCAGGGACCCGGTTCTACCAGGCCCCGGCGGCGGACGTCCGATCATTTCGGGGCACGGCCCAAGCTCAAGATCGGCCGGAACGCTCAGGATCCACCAACCATGACCGGGTTCCGACCCACGTGTCACGGCTCAACGGTTCGGCAGAGGCACGGCGAGAGGCCGGCCAACTATTGATCGACATGACCATCTATCGGTCGGCATCCCACAACTCTGTGACCGCCGGCGATAGGTGGCCACACGCGCTCGGAGCGTCGCTGGTCAACGGTGGGGTGGTCATCGACTGTTGGCCACTTTGGTCAGATCCGGTTGGCCATCCGCGTCGACGCCAGACCGGGGTTGAAGGCGGGGCGTGGCGTTCAGGGCCCCGCCGCCGAGGGCCGGCACGGCGGACGCCCCGAGGTCGACGACCACATGCTCGTCTTCGCTCCCGCCCTGCGCGACAAGGGCGTACCCGTTTTCGACGTCCCCGCCGGACTCGTCCTCAAGTCCTGCAGGAACGCCAGCCCTCAGCCGTCGCTCGCGTCGGTGTACCGCGCACTCTCCGCAGCCCACCAAGCGGCACCCGATACGACACCGACGACGACTTCGCTGACGTTTCTTCGCGCCCGACAGGCGAATGCTCACCGGGATCGAACGGATCGAGCGCGACCTTCCTTACGCGTGGAGCGTGGCACGGATTTCGGGGCGTCGGCACGGTCGCGAGGTCATCCGGAGCAGATATTCAGCCCAACGTTCTGTTGGGGCAGGTACCTGTCCTTCTCGTAGGGGGTGAGGTCACGGGCAACGGCCTTGCAGAGCACGTCGGCCGCGGCGTCCGGCAGGGTGAAGGGCCACAGGCGTACGGTGCGGTCGTTGCCCGTGCTGGCGACGGTGTGTCCGTCGGGGCTGAACGCCACCGAGTTCACGCCCTCGGTGTGTCCGATGAGGGTGGCGAAGTTCTTTGCGGTCGCCACGTCCCACAGCCGTACGGTCTTGTCGGCGCTGCCGGTGGCGAGGGTGTGTCCGTCGGGGCTGAACGCCACCGAGATCCCGGCATGGGTGAGAGTGGCGAGGGTCCTTGCGGTTGCCACGTCCCAGAGGCGAACGGTGTCGTCGTAGATGCTGCCGGTGGCGAGGGTGTGTCCGTCGGGGCTGAACGCGACCGACGTCACGGCCGCGGTGTGTCCGGTGAGGGTGGCGAAGTTCTTTGCGGTCGCCACGTCCCACAGCCGTACGGTTTTGTCGAAGCCGCCGGCGGCGAGGGTGTGCCCGTCGGGGCTGAACGCCACCGAGTCCACGGCCCCGTCGTTCGGGTTGTCCCCGGTGTAGGTGGTGAGGGTGGCGAGGGGTTTGCCGGTCGCCACGTCCCACAATTGCGTGCCGTCGCGGGTGCCGATGGCCAGGGTGTGTCCATCGGGGCTGAACGCCACCGAGTCCACGGCTCCCCTGATCTGTCCGGGGAGGGGTTTGCCGGTCGCCACGTCCCACAATCGCGTGCCGTCGCGGGTGCCGGCGGCGAGGGTGTGCCCGTCGGGGCTGAACGCCACCGAGTCCACGGCCCCGTCGTTCGGGTTGTCCCCAGTGTAGGTGGTGAGGGTGATGAGGGTTTTGCCGGTCGCCACGTCCCACAGCCGTACGGTTTTGTCGAGGCCGCCGCTGGTGGCGAGGGTGTGTCCGTCGGGGCTGAACGCCACCGAGTTCACGTCGGAGGCGTGTCCGGTGAGGGTGGTGGGGGTTTTGCCGGTCACGTCCCACAGCCGCACGGTGAAGTCCTTGCCCAGGGAGGCGAGGGTGCGTCCGTCCGGGCTGAACGCCACCGAGAACACGAAGTCGAGGTGTCCGGCGCGGGTGCCGAGGAGCTTTCCGGTCGCCACGTCCCACAGCCGTACGGTCTTGTCGGCGCTGCCGGTGGCGAGGGTGTGTCCGTCGGGGCTGAACGCCACCGAGAACACGCCGTCGGTGTGTTCGTCGTGCCCGGCTTCGGTGTGTGGGGTGAGGGTGGTGAGGGTTATGCCGGTCGCCACGTCCCACAGCCGTACGGTGCCGTCGCCGCTGCCGGTGGCGAGGGTGTGCCCGTCGGGGCCGAACGCCACCGACTTCACGGCGGTGTGTCCGGTCAGGGTGGTGAGGGGTCTGCCGGTCGCGTCCCACAATCGCACGGTGCCGTCGTCGCTTGCGGTGGCGAGGGTGTGCCCGTCGGGGCCGAACTCCACCGGGCGCGTGACGTCGGTGAAGGTGGTGAGGGATTTGCCGGTCGCCGCGTCCCACAGCCGTGCGGTGTGGTCGTCGCCATTGGTGGCGAGGGTGCGTCCGTCGGGGCCGAACTCCACCGAGTACACGGCGTTGGTGTGGCCGGTGAGGGTGGTGAGGGTTTTGCCGGTCGCCACGTCCCACAGCCGTACGGTTTTGTCGAGGCCGCCGCTGGTGGCGAGGGTGTGCCCGTCGGGGCTGAACGCCACCGAGGCCACGGTGTTGGTGTGGCCGGTGAGGGTGGTGAGGAGGTTGCGGGTCGCCACGTCCCACAGCCGCACGGTTTTGTCGAAGCCGCCGGTGGCGAGGGTGCGTCCGTCGGGGCTGAACGCCACCGACTCCACGTCCTTGGTGTCTCCGGCGAGGGGCGTGAGGGGGTTGCCGGTCGCCACGTCCCACAGCCGCACGGTGTCGTCGTGGGCGCTCGTGACGAGGGTGTGTCCGTCGGGGCTGAACACCATCGAGTTCATGGCGTCGCCGTGGCTGGCGAGACGGCGACGCAGGGGAAGTTGCACGGCGGTTTGGAGGCTGCCGATCGCCTCCGTGGTGGGGCTGGTGCGGTAGGCGCCGATCGCGAGGAGGGACGCGAGGTCGGGGTTGGTGTCGATCAGGGAGGCGGACTGGGCGGCGAGTTGCCGGGACTGGGCGACTCGCCGTTGGGTGTCGGCGGCGTGGCGTTGGGCGTCGGCCGTGTGCCGTGCGGTGATCGCCGTCTGTCGTTGCCACAGGGCCAGCCCGGAGGCGATGAGCGCGAGGGCCAGGACGCTCGCCAGGATGACGTTCAGGCGCCTGCTGCGCCGAATGGCGGCCTGCTGGTGGCGTCGTCCGGCCTCGAGGAAGGTCTTCAGGTCGGTCGGCAGTCGGCGCTGATGCGACCAGTCGTTGCCTTCGGTGAGGAGGGTTCCGGCGGGCAGGTCCTGGGGGTGGCGGGACTCCTGCCAGCGGGCGTGCTGGGTGCGGGCGCGGTGGAGCCAGTCGTGGAAGCGGGCGTCCTGGCCGACCCATCTGCGCAGTGTGTCCCAGTCGCGGATGAGCGCGTCGTGGATGAGGTCCGCCACCGGGACCCCGGTCGGGTCGCCCGCCCGACCGGGGACGTGCGCCCGGTCGGTGGCGACGAGGCGGTGACGGGCGAGTACGGCCACGACCTCGTCGACGGCGTCGAAACCGGCGGGTGTGTCGCTGTCGGCGGCGAGATCGCGCAGTTCGTCGAGCGGGAGCTGTTGGCGCACCGCCGGGATGTGCCGGGCGTCGTCGGCCGGGCGGACCAGCGCGGTCAGGACGCGCTGTGCGATGCGTCGCCGGGGTTCGTCGAGTTCACCGAGCGCGGTGTCGCACCAGTCGGCCAGGGCTCCGGTCACGGCCCCGAGGCGGCGGTAGGCGTCGTGGGCGAGGCGGCCGTCGTGGTCGCGGCGGCGCTCCCACAGCCGGCTGAGGGTGACCTCGAGCAGCGGCAGTACCGTGACCGGGGCCTCGAGGCCCGCGGCCGTGCGGGGGTTGAGGGCGAGGACGTCGGAGATGATCCGTTGCGCCAGCCCCGGCTCGAAAGGTGCGCCCAGGTCGTCGGCGGGCCCGGTGACGATCTCCTCCAACTCCCCGCCGTTCAAGGTGGTGGGCACGTTGAGCAGGCCGGGCAACGCGGCCCGCAACAGATCCGGAGCCGACGCGGACAGCCGGGAGTAGAAGTCGTCGCGCATCACCAGGACCACGCCGAGCCTCGCGTCGGATCGGATCGCCGCGGTGATCCGGTCGAGCGACTCCAGGGCTCGCGTCCCGGCGGAGGAGGCGAGGAGTTCCTCGAACTGGTCGACGACCAACACGACGCGGTCGTGGTCGGGGTCGACGGCGAGCAGGTCGGAGACGGCCGCGCCGATGCCCGCGGTGGCGGCTCCGGTCAGGCCCGCCTGTTCGAGGGCGGCCGGCAGGTCCCGTCCCGGCCGCACGACCACCGGGCGCCAGCGGTCGCTGCCCGGCAGCCGTCCCGCGGCCAGCGCCGGGAGCACCCCCGCCTGGACCAGGGACGACTTGCCCGATCCGGAGGGCCCGAGCAGCAGCACCACCCGCCGCCGGCCGCCCAGGGCCGTCAACACCTGACGCACCGCCTCCGCGCGACCGCGGAACCAGCGGGCGTGCTCGGCCGTGAACGGCTCCAGAGCCCGATAGGGCGACACGTCCCGCTCGTCGAGTACGGGCCACACCTGTCGCAGCACCGTCGTCGGCGTGACGTAGGCGATGCCCTGGCCCCGGTCGTGAACGTCCGGGGCCGTGATGGCCGTGAGCATGCCCACCACCAGGCCGCTCACCTCGTCCAGCACCGGCCCGCCGCTGAACCCCGTGGTCAGATCGTTGGCCCCGGTCAGCTGCAACAGATCACCACTGTCGTCGACGGCCGGCAGCAGCTCGCCGGCCGTGGCGAACCCGAAGTGACCGCCCGGCGGGGCCTGTTGCGGGAAACCGAACGAGCGCACCCGGTGCCCGCGGCAGCCCGCCGCCGATCCCAGCGACAGCGGGGCCACTCCCACCGAGCGTTCCAGCGCCACCAGGGCGACGTCCTGTTCCCGCGGCCCACGCCACGGCTCCTCCAGCACCCGGCCCGCGACCGCCGGGGCACCGGGCGCGTGGGGGAACACCAGCCCCACCACCGCACCGGGGCCGTAGCCGCCGTCCACCAGGACGTGCGCACAGGTGACCAGCAGGTCCTCCGCGATCAGGAAACCCGCCCCCACCACCGTCCCGACCCCGTCGCGGACCTGGGCGACGGCCCCAGGCACACCGGGCACAGTCCCGGCCCGGAAGACGACGTCCTCGGCGTCCACCGGATCAGCTCGACGGCGCGCCGGCCACCGGGGGAGCGTCGTCGTCCTTGCGCCACACCACCCTCACCGTCAGATGGCAGTTGGCCGCGGTCTTGGTGATCACCACCCCCGCCTCCGTGCCGAGATCGATCCCGAACTCGATCTCCACCTCGGACGGCCCCGCATCCCGCACCCGCCTCAGCACGGTACGCGCCAGATCGGTGACCGGACTCAGAGCCGCGTTCAACGCCACCGGCAGGTCACGAATCGCATCGCCGACCCGGCCCGCCTTCACCGGCCCGACCGCCCCCTCCGCGGCCTCGACCAGAATCGAGCCCCCGCCCTCCAACGGAACCCGCGCAAGCTGCTGTGCCATGCCCACCCCTCCCCCGACCGTCACCACACGGCAACCGCAAGCCACCACACCGTACCCGCGCATGCGCGCCCATCACAGGCGAAACGTTCGACAAGACAAGGCGACAACCCGCAACCACCCGACGCGGCCCGATCGTCAACGGCGGAGGTGCCGGGCGAAGACCGAGACGGGGTGCGAAGTCGCGAATCGCCCCCTCACGACCTACCCCCACCGGCCTTCGCTCCCCGCCCACACCGGCGGGGAATCCCCCAACGGCTCGGCCAGGTACACGGCCAAGCGCCCGTGCCAGATCAGGTGCAGCGCACGGGCACGAGCCACCACCGGACACGCTGTCGCCGGGACCAACTCCCCGAATACCCAAGACCCTTCCCCCACCGCCTCGATCAGCGGCCCCTGCACGCCCAGGAGATCCTCCAAGGGCCGGCGTCGAGCCGAAAGGGCATCCGGCAACCCCGCACGCGTGTCTGCGCCATCCGGTCACCACCACGTAGCGCCACCCACAGGCAGCGGCCGCCTCCAACCGCCGTCGGATCCCGGACCGGCCACACCACCTCGCCGCCCCCGAACCACACCACCGTCCACCCCCGCACGAGCAGAGCACGCACCGCGTCGGGCATCGCGTACGAAACGACGAGCTGATCCAGCCCGCACACATCCGACCGCACCCCGGCTACACGTGCCCGAATGCGACTTTTCGAGATACCCGACACCAGATTCGCGGCTGACCTGGGCTTCCACGGCGTGGTTTTCGAGCTTCTTGACACTAGAAGGTCGAGTTTATTGGCACTTGCTCCGAGTTTCATCGCAGTTGTCACCGACGGCGGGACGTCTTCGCTGGTCACCAAGCCGAGGACCGCCAGGCACCGTCCGCGCGTGCGGGATGCTGTCGGTCCGCTCGATCAGAAGTCGTCAAGCGCGAAAAGTCACACCGAACGGGCACCGACCGACCTAAGTGGCCAACTACCGCTGCCCATGGCCAACTAGCGCTGACCGTCGCAAACTCCGGAAGCCATGTCGGGTTCAGAGCTGATTCGAATGTCGGATTCAAAGTACGGAAGATGTTAGATTCGTGGAGTGGAGGTGACAAGCGGATGAGGGACGAGACCCTGTTCGAGGCGGTGGACGCGTTGTTGGCGCAGGTGGCGCAGGGAGATCTGCCGCCACCCGCCGAGCGCTCGCGTCTGCGCACGGCTGCGGGCCTGACGCAGCAGCGGGTGGCGGACGCGCTCGGGGTGCGGCGGGACACGATCGTGTCGTGGGAGGCCGGCCGGACCGAGCCGCGCCCGCCGCAGCGCCAGGCGTACGCGCGGCTGCTGCGCGGCCTGGCCGAGCGTTACCCCGCCCCGGCCGCCACGCCCGACACCGCACCGACGCCCGAAGACCCACCCGCCGTGTCGGTCGCCGACGTCGAGGCGTCGCCGGCCGCGCGGTCGGCCGCCGCGCCCTGGACCCGCCCGTCCGCCGCGCCTGCGGCACTGCCCGCTGTGCCCGCAGATCAAGCACCCGCACCCGCGCCGGCTCCCGGGCCCGCGCGGTCGGGCGGGCCGACCGCGCCTCGGCCGCCGGCTTCTCGTGCGCCTGCCCGGTCGGGACGGGCCGCACGGCCGGCGACCGACACCCCTGCCGCGGCCGCCACCGCCTCCGATGCCGACCGGTTCGCGGCGGGTCCGCTCGCGGTGCTCGATCGCGCGCCGCGTGGGTTCGTGGCCCACCTGACGGGCGGGCGTACCGTGCCCTGCCCGGCGAAGACGTTGCCGGATGTGGTCGCGTGGGCGTTGGCCGCCGGGTTGGGCGCGCCGCGTCTGCACCGCGCCGGCCGTGACGCGGACCCGCTGGTGGTGGTCACCGCGGCGGCGGCCGAACGCCTCGGTGTGCCGCCCGACTTGGAGGATCGCCGGAACCTGCGCCTGCCCGACGACCACAAGGTCGTGAAGCAGGTCACCAAGGACGGGTGGCGCCTGACGCGGCGCGGGTTCGCTCCGTGGACCAAGGTCTACCGCCCGCCCGCCGAGGGCGGCCGGCGGGAGTGTGTGCAGTTCGCGTTCCTCGGCTGGGACGCGCTCGACGCCCGTTCCTGGGCCGGCGCCGCCACCCTGCCCCCCGGCGAACTGGCCGACCTGCTCGGTGCCTACGCCGCCCGGGTGATCACCCCGCGCGGTTCCACCGCCGTCGCCGGCCTGACCCTGATGACCGAGGTGCGCCCGCCGACGCAGGCCGTCAAGGACCCGACCACCGGCAACTGGCGTTCCGGCCCGGTCCCGGGTTCGCTGACCGAGGCGGTCGATCCCGCGCCGCCCGAGGCCCCGGACGAGCACCCCGTCGCGCAGACGCGCGCCGCGCACGAGGTCCTGGTGGAGGAGGCGTACGACTGGCACCGCCCGATCCACCTGATCGACGACGCCGAGGCCGACCGGGAGTACGCGGTGGGCCTGGACGTGAACACCGCGTTCCTCGCCGCCGCCTCCCGCCTGCCCGTGGGCCTGGGCGCCCCGGTCCACGTCGAGGCCCCCACGTTCGATCCGAAGCTCCCCGGCTGCTGGTACGTCGACCTCTCCACCCTCGACCTGGACCCGCGTCTGCCGTCCCCGTTCACCCCCACCGGCATCGCCCCGACCGGGCCCGGCTGGTACGCCACCCCCACCGTCGCCTACGCCCTCGAACTCGGCGCGAGTGTGGACCCGTTCGAGGCGTGGATCCGCCCCGACCACGGCCCCTACCTGGACCCCTGGTACACCCGCCTGCGCGACGCCTATCTGGCCACGATGGCCGACCTCGGCGTCACCCCCGACCTGACCGACGCCGCGTTCCTGACGGCGATGGAGCACCACAAGCAGGCCGACCCGGCACGGGCGATCGTGCTGTCCGCGATCAAGGCCACCGTCAAGGGCGGCATCGGCAAGCTTCGCGAACGCCCCCAGGGAGCCCACTACCGCCCCGGCGACCGCTGGTCGGCCCTCGAACGGCCCACCTGGCGCCCGGACATCCGCGCCGCCGTCATCGCCAACGCCCGGATCGGCATGCACCGCAAGATCCGCAAACTCGCCCAGGCCGCCGACCTGTACCCGATCGCCGTGCTCTCGGACTGCGTCGTCTACCCCGCCACCGGCCCGTCCCCCGTGGACGTCCTCCCGCGCACCCCCGACGGCAAGCCCCTGCCCGGCGCGTTCCGCCTCGGCGCAAGCCCCGGCATGGTCAAACACGAGGGAACCCGCCCCATGATGGACATCCTCGAAATGCTCGCCCAGGGCACCAACCCCGCACGCTTCATCAAACCCGGCACCGACGCCGCCGCCCAAGGGGAGTGACGTGGGCAGGATCGAGGACGCCCTGACCGAGGCCGATCGCGCCCTGTACACCCGCCGACCCCCGGTGAGCACCCGCGCCCGCACCCGCACCCGCTTCCTCCTCGGCCGACACAAGAGCACCCGGGCCCTGGCCGCCGTCCTCGGCGTCACCCAACGCACCATCGAGCGCTACCTCAAAGGCGACCGCAAACACCCACCCCCGGAAGTCGCCGCCCGCATCGACGCCGAACTCGCCCGACTGTGGCAACCCAAGGTCCGCCGCGACGCCCGACAACGCGCCGCCGCGGCAGGGGCGGTCACGATCGAGACCGCGCCAAATTCGGGTTCTCCGCCGCCGCCGGCTCCACCGACGACCCCCGCCGACGCCTGCTCACCCAAGCCCTGCCCCCCGCCCACGCCCAAGCACTGTTCGACGCCTATCGCGCGGGCGCCCCCGAACGCGAACTGGAGCGCATCATCGCCGGTTCCCTCCAGGAGACCTACTTCCGGGACGGCGGCACCCGCGCCGGCGATCTCGCGGTGGAGTTCACCGACGTCGACTACATCCTCATCGGCGGCATCAGCGGTCGATGACGTCGGGAGCGGACACACCCCGCTGCGACCGTGCACGCCGGATGGGGGTGCGCGCCGTGGCCGGTGGGCTCCGTCGAGGATCGATGGGCTTCGTCTCGACCCGGTTCGTCGGGTCGGATCCCGCGCGGGGGCGGCCCCGCCCGGCGTGCGAGCGGAGCCGTGCGGCTGGTCGCCGGACCGAAAGCGTGCTCGCGGTTGGGGGTGTGGATTTCATCCGTCTGCCCGGTCGGTGGCGGATCGGTTCAGGAGGGCGGCTGCGGCGGGGATGCGGGCGTGGGGGCGCAGTCGGGCGCGCATGAGGGTGATCGCGGTGTCGGCGCGTCCGCAGCGCAGGTGCGTGTGGTCGTCCACGAGCGTGTTCCAGGCCTGGCACGCCTCGTCGAGGCGGCCGAGGTCGAGCAGTGTCTCGGCGAGGATCCCGCAGGAGACGGCGCGGTGGCTGCGTTCGTGGGCGGGGCGGGCCCGGTTGCTGCGGGCCATGGCGGCGGCCGCAGTCTCGAGGTCGCCGAGGCCGCGGTGGGTCAGGGCGGCGGTGTGTTCCAGGGAGGCGGCGTGGAAGCCGCCGCTGGGGCCGGGGGCCTGCGCAGGGCCGCCGTCACCGACGGCGCCGGCCGACCGCTGCCGGAGTACCGGTACGACCCGCTCGCCTGCGCGAACGTGGTCGCGTCCGGCGAGTTGCTGGTCCGCGCGGTCGCGCCCGCTCTGATCGCCGAGTACACGCAGACCCAGGAGCCCTCCGGATTGAAGACGGATGACTGACCGACCCCGAGTGGTGGTCGTGGCCGCCGAGGAGGATTTCACCGCGGACCTCGTGGTGGAGCGCCTCGGCGGTCACGCCGCTGTCGTGCTGCGGCTGGACCCGGGCCGGTTGCGCGAGGACCTGCGCGTCGACGGGCGCTTCGCCCGGGGACGATGGCGCACGGTCCTGGGCCGGGGGGAGCGGTCCGTGGCCCTGGACGAGGACTGCGCGGTGTACTGGCGCAAGCCCACCCGACCGGAGACGCACTCCGACGCCGACGAGCGGTGGCGTGCCCACGAGAACACCACCGCCCTGCTGGGCCTGCTCAGAGCCGCCCGGTTGAAGGCGTGGATCGACGATCCCACCGTCGTCGGCGCCGCCCGCCTCAAACCGACGCAGCTCGCGTCCGCGGCCCGGGTCGGATTTGCCGTGCCGGACACGTTGTCGACGTCGGATCCGGCCGCGGCCCGCGCGTTCGTCGTCGAGCACCGCGACCTGGTCGTGGTCAAGGCGCTGACCCAGCGGCACACCACGTTCATCCCGACCACCCGCCTGTACGCGAGCCAGGACCTGTCCGCCGTCGCCGGGACCGTGCACTACCTGCAGGCCCTGGTCGAGGAGCGCGCGTTCGACGCGCGGGTGACGGTGGTGGGCGATCGGGTCTTCGCCGCCGCGATCGAGCACGACGAACTGGACTGCCGCAACGCGCCCGTCGACCGCCACGCACCGACCCTTGTGCCGGAGAGCGTCGAGCGGGCGTGCGTCGCACACGTGCGGGACCTGCGACTGGCCTACGCCGCCCTGGACTTCGTGGTCGACCGCCGGCTGAGGTGGCACTACCTGGAGACCAATCCCGTCGGCGAGTTCGGCGCCATCGAGATGAACACGCACCTGCCCATCTCCGCCGAGATCGCCCGGTTCCTCGTCCACGGCCCCAGCACGCCCGCGAGGATGTGAGCATGGACCCGCTCCTCGCCGCCGCGCTCGACACTCTCGACGTCACCGAGCCCCCGCAGCCCCTGAGCCCCCACCACACCAGCGCCTGGCGCACCACCGCCTGGAAGATCAAGACCGCCACCGAACCGGCCGCCGTCGCCTCCCTCCTGCACGAGGCACGCGCCGTCGCGCTCCTCAACGACGCCGGCCTGACCCCGATGAGCACCGCACACGGCCACACCGACCGGGGAGCCTGGGCCGCGTTCGGGTGGCTCGACGGCGCCACCCTGTGGCAGTGGTGCCGACCCGCGCGCGAACACACCGCCGCGCCGGACTTCGCCGAGCGCCTGCGCGCCGTCGCCTCGGCCGCGTTCACCACGCTGGAGCGCTGGCACACGGCCGGATGGCACCACGGCGACATCCACCCCGACAACATCCTGATCGGCCCCGACGAGCACACGGTGGACCTGATCGATCTCGATCTCGCCCACCACCCGACCCTGTTGCCCCTACCGACCCCGTACCGCGGCGGCGGTGACCAGGCCACCGCCCCCGAGATCGCCCGCCGACTCCTGACCACCGCCCCCGAGATCCATCTCGACCTCACCGACGCCGCCGAGACCTACAGTCTCGGCGCGGCCATCCGCTGGGCCTGGACCGGCACCACCCCCGCCACCACCCGCATGGCCGGACCCGACGCCACACCCGCCGACGTCCTGGAGGACATCGCCACCGCCCGCCGCCGCCCGCCCCTGGCCGAAGTGCGCCCCTGGGCCGACGCCCGACTGGAGACACTGATCGACGCCGCCATGACCCTCGACCCCGCCGCACGGCCCGCCCACGCAGGGATTCTCCGCAGCGTCTCGACACCGATGACGAAGTAATGATCGGTGGCGGCGCTCCCACGGGGGTTGCTGTGGGCGCGCGGCCGGCAGGCGTTCCCGGCTGTGAGCCGTAGGTGATGAAACGCTCCAAGTCACCGTCGTGGGTGGCGGGCAGACCTGTGCGATCCGCCGGCAGGGACGGAACGAGGGCATCGGGAGGAGAGTTTCGCGATCGGCGGTGGCTCAGCCCTCGAGCCACGCCCCTCCCGGTGTGTTGCGGTGGCCGCGCCACGCCGGGAGGCTGTAGCGGTTGACCAGGATCCACGCGGTGCGGGTCGCGTCCTCCACCCAGGCGTGGCCGGCGGCCGGAAGGGCGCCCACACCCCGCAGGTTCTCGGTGATCTGCTCCTCGGTGATGTGGCCGTTGCCGCGGCCGAGGTACTCGAGGATGTACACCGCGAGGTAGTCCACATCGTGCGTGGTGCCCTGCCCGGCGAGGATGAGTCGGAGCCGGTAGCCGATCTTATCGTCCAGATCGCCCCAGAAACTCCGCGTTCTCGGGTCGGGGAGCATGTCGATCAGATCGACCAGGTGGGCAAGGTCGGCGTCGTCGGCCAAGGTGATGGTTCCGCGCATGAAGTCCCCTCCCTCGTCGGCGGCCGCACCGCCGGGCTCGGCGCCCAGTCTCGTACCCCTGCTTCCCCTATGGAGGCGAAACGGCGAAGGGGCCCTCGACTCCCGGAAGAGCGACGGCCCGGTGATCGAGTCGCCCGCCCGCCAACTCGGCCGACTCCCGGAGGGCGTCGATCGTGACCTCGCCGACTTCGTCGCCCCGGCGGCCGACTGGGCATTCCCCGACCACCCCACGCCTGTGGTGGCCGCCCCGTCCCGCCTGCCCCACCTGCCGTCCGGGAAGTCGTTGCGCGTCGTCGGGATACTGTCGTGGTGGCTGTCACCCGGCAACTCGCCCGCGTCCCGGCGGAATACCTCGCCGCCTGCCGCCGGTCCGCCGGCACGTCCGCGGACGGCGATCCGCACTGGGATCCGCCGACGGCGGATGTGCTGGATCTGGACTGGGCACCTCCCTTGCTGCGGCGGGTCGGCGAGTTGGCCGGGCTCGACCGCGTCCGCCTGGACGCGCTTCGCCGGGCCACCGACGGCGACACCGCCGTCGACGTGAGCTTCCTCGACACGCACCCGCACGAAATCGGCCCCCTCGGGCCGACGCCCACCGCCCTGTCCGCTGCCCAGGTGGCCGACATCGCGCAACTGCTCGCACGGATCGACATCCCGGCTCTCCTCGCCCTCCTGCCGGCCGACGATCGAGAGGCCGGTTCCCTGATCGGCCACGGCGCCGACCGGATCATCGGCGGCCCCAAGAAGTATTTGAGGACACACTTCGACGCCCTGCGCGAGTTCTACCTCGACGCGGCCCGGCGGCAACTGTTCATCGTGCTTTGGTGTGACTGACCGACACCCTCGCCCCGAGCAAGCTCCCGAGGAGGATTCACCTCCTCCGGAGGTCCGCGCGACGCACGGGAACGGCCCCGCACCGCACCCGAAAAGGGGCGGTAGCGGGGCTGTTCCACGTCATCCGCCACGGAGGCACAGCCCGCGCACCACGGCGCGAGGCGACGATGTGGATCCCGCTTCCGAAGCACGCACCGCCGAAAGGAACATCGCTGCCATCGGGCATCAGCTCCCGCGTCGTCGTGCGAGCAGGTCGTGGAACGACTCGGACTGGAGCTGGACGGGCAAAGCCATGTCGCCGAAGGCGCCGGCGAACGCCCGCGGCGAGCACTGCGGTTCCATGAGCACCTGCTCTGCCGTGTCGTCGCCGGCGAGGTCGGGGGCCAGGGCCGCGCAGGCCCGGACGCCCGCATGCGCATCGGTGAGCCAGGGGCGCGTGTCGCCGCCGAGGTGGCCGATGGCGATGACGATCGTCGCCAGGTCGTACGGGGAGTCGGCGGCCCCGGCCGTCGACGTCAACCGTTCGAGCAGCCGCGGACGTTGCGCGTGGGCCGCGGGATGCCGTGCCAGGGACCCGACGGCCGCGGCGGCACAGGCCCTGCGTCTGGCGCGTTCCGACGTGAGGTGGGGCAGTGTGCGCCGCAGGAGCTCGGGAACCGCGTCGAGGCAGGCGAGCGCCGCCCGGTCGAGGACGAGTTCCCCCAGCCCCGTGCCGTCCCGCCACATCCGGGTCCTGCCGTCCGCGTCGGCCGACACGTACTCGGCGGTCCAGGCCCGCAATTTCGGCGCGTGGTCCCGGACTCGGGTACGGATCTCCGCGGCCCGGACGCCGAGGTCGGCGGCGACGCCGACCTCGTACAGATAGGCGAGCATGGCATCGGGCAGCGTGGGATCGTCGCGCCCGAGCAGCGGATTGTCCAGGAGTTCGGTGACAAGCCGCGCCGTGGGCGCCGTCGCGGGCCAGGCCCCGCCCTCGCGGCGAAGCGTCTGCGACCACAGGTGCGAGTACCCGTCGACGAGGGCCCACGCGTCGGCGCCGAGAAGGGCCGCCAGGCGCCGCGGCGTGTCGTCGGCGGCGCCCGAGGCATGGAACAGGCCGGACCAGTCCACGTCATGCGCACGGTCATCCACGACGGGGATGCTGCCACAACACCTCGACGGGCTCACATCGACCGGACGAAACCGACAAGGCCCAAACGGAGGAGCATTTCGTCGTCACTCCCTGGGGACTGCCGGAAATTCCCGAAACCCCGGAACGTGAGCGTCAAGACACTGCATGAATCCGACAACGATCGCTCGACTCCGCACCTGGACCGGCGGATTCCGACATCAACCACGCGGTCCAGGAGCGGACCACCCCGGAATGCGGGACCTGGCGCGACTCGCGGACGGCGACCGCAGCGCGGCATCGCGAGTGGGAACCCGACCGTCGGCGCGTTGCCGTCGGGTCCGCCGGCGGAGGCCGCGGGCCCGCGTCGGGTTCCCGCTGAGCAAGAACCGCGGCAGCACCCGCAAGCCGGGCGCGTGGCGTCACGCGTTCCGTGCGACGGGCACGCCGAACACCTCGTCGAATCGGTGTGCCCGGGCGGTGCCGACCAGGTGATAGGAACCACCGGGCGCACGCCACGAGTCGGCGGTGTAGTGCGCGACCTCCGCGGGGGTGAGCACGCGCAGGTCGCCGAAGACGTAGAACAGCGGCATCGGGGCGTTCGCCCCGGCGAAGACCAACCCGGCCCGCACGCACGCCCGCGAGACGGCGTACCGATCGGAGGTGACACTCGGCAGCGACGTCTTCGCGTCGACGGCCACCAGATCCGGGCCGCGCGAGGCGATCAGGTCGGGAAACTGTCGCAGCGCCGTGTCGGAGCGCCGCAGGGCCTCCCGGATCGCCGGGGGGAACGTGCCCTGTCCGCAACGGTGCGCGGTCCAGCCGCGGAGTTCCAACTCCCGCATGACGCGGGCCTCGTGCCGGTCGCCGACGGTCTTGCGGGTATGCCAGTCCGACATCGATCTCTCCCCGAGAAAGTGTCCGTAGTACCAAGACGAACGGTTCCGTCCCACGACGGTACCGGCTACCATGCCGCCATGACGGCATACGTTGACCCACGCTTTCGTCCCACGCTCTGGCCGGGCGTCGTCGTCCCCACACCGCCGATCCAGCCGTTCGGCGACGTCTGGGTCGACGGCGACTGGATCCGCTGGGGCGTCGGGGGGCTCACGAAACGGCCGGAACCGGCCCAGCTTCCCGAGGACTTCTACCTGCGGGAACTCCTGGAGACCCCGGCCGACGACCTGGACGCCGCAGCCCAACTCTTCGTCGACCACGGATTGCTGTTCGACCCCGATTGCCGCGACCTGAGCCTGGTCAACCTCGCCCAGGAGGAAATCGACCGGATCGACGCCATCCCCCAACCCGGATGTGACGACGACGGCCGCTACCGGCTGGGCGTCCACCGCGACCTGGTCCGCCTCCACCTGGAAACCGCCCACGAAGCGATCACGACCTGGCTCGCCTGCCAGCGCGAAGGAGGCCTTGAGGAACTCGTGGAACCCCGGGTCAACGACGCCGAACTCGCCGCGGTACGCGCACAAAACCCCACCCGGGACCCACCGTGGCCGGCCTCCCTCGACGAACTGCGCGCCGTGGACATCGCGATCCGCGTGGACAACCTCGAAGACGCCCTCGCCGGGGCCTTGAGCCGGTTCAGCATCGGACCCCGCGACCTCGCCGACCGCAACCCCAGCGTCTACTCCGTCGCGTTCCTCCAGCTGTACAACCACATCGCCGAACAAGCGACCACACGACGCTGCGCCAACGAGAACTGCGAACGACACTTCGTACGCCAACGCGGACGCGCGACCTACGGCCAACACCGCACCAGCGGCGTCCTGTACTGCTCCCGCGAATGCGCCCGCGCCCAAGCCCAACGCAATCTCCGTCGACGGCGCCGACAAGAAGCCGATGGCTCGTGACCCGAACAGCCGAGACGGTATCGGTGGTGCTTCCCGGACCCGACTTCGCGCGTGACCGTCGCCCTCACGGGGCGGCAGGGCCGCGTGGAGCGGGTCAGGCGTTGGTGGGCCATCGGGGTCCGGTGTCGGGGTGGTGGGCCCACACGTACTGCGCGTCGGGTGTGACGGTCATGCCGTGGTCGTACAACCCCGGCCCGCCCTCGGCGATCCACCGGTCCCAGGCCGTTTCCAACTCGTCGCCCAGGCGCCGTGTCCCGCCCTGATACAGCGTGGTCCCGCCGCCGGTCGAGGCGGAGTACACGGCCCAGGAGGCGTGGCCGTCGTGGATCCAGGCGTTGACGCCGTCGGCATCACGCGCGGCCTGTATACGCAGTTCGGGGAGGGCGACGCGTAACGCGAAGAGCAGGTCCGGGTCGTCGCACAACGGCGCCAGGGCCCGTGTCGCGCCGCGTTCGTCCTCGGCCGGCGCGTCGCCGCGGACGTCGGTGAAGCGGGGTTCGGCGCGGGTGCCGCGGGCGGGCATGAACGTGGCAAGTCCCTGGACCCAGCCGGAGGCGGACAGCCCGTCGTCGGCGACGGTCAACGCGACATGCCCCAACCGCCCCCACGGTGTGACCAGGCGACCTCCGGGGCGGGTGTGGGCGATCCACGCCCACGGCACCCGCTCCACCGCGTACGTCGAGACCACCCGATCCCACGCCGGCTGCGCCGGGAGGCCGTGCGCGCCGTCCCCGACCTCGACGCGCACGTTGACCCCCGCCGCGGCGAGGGCCTTGCGGGCCCCCTCGGCCAGGTCGGGGTCGACCTCGACACTGACGACGTTGCCCGCCCCGGCGCGGCGGGCGAGCAGGGCCGCGTTCCACCCGGTCCCGGTGCCTAACTCCAGAACCCGGTGCCCGGGCTCCAGGAGCAGCGAGTCGAGCATGTCCACCACCACCGCCTGGCACGACAGGCTCGAGGTGGGCACTCCGTCCACGACCTGCGTCACCGCGGCGTCGTCCGGTCCGGCGTAGACCAACGACAGCCACGCGTGTTCGTCGACCGCGCGATCCACCGCGACGTAGCCGGTGCCGTCCCAACGCCAGAGCCGATCGGGCGCGAACGCGTCCCGCGGCGTTGCCTCCACCGCGTCACGGATCCACGGCGCGCGCCCGGGCCAGTCCCCACGCCGTTCCATCTCGCCCGCCAGGCGCGACCGCGCCTCGATCGGGTCCACGGCGGTTACTCGTCCTTCTTGTGCCGGCCGTTGGACGGCGGGGGAGGGGGGACGCGCCCGTCGGCGTTGTCCGGCGGGGGAGTGCCCTTCGACGGATCCGGCGGCGGCTTCTCGTGTTGTCCCATGAACGCCTCCTCGGTCACGCACAGAGACCCCATGATGACGCGGCAACACATCCACGCGGAAGACGTATCGCACTGCGAGGACCACGTGAGTGCGGCTGTTCGCCGCCTACCTGTGTCTCGCGGCCGCAGTCGTCGACCGAGGCAGAGCAGGTGCCCGGCCCTTATTGCTGACATTCTGCCCCCAACCCACCACCCGCCGACACGCGTCGAGGTCGTTGGCGTACGCCTGGCGTTCGGCGGCGGTCCATGCTGCGGCGCCGGGTGGCGGGGCGCGCTCTTGGGTGTGAGCGGTATAGCGGCGGGCGCGTTGGCACCATCGGTTGGCTGTCTTCGGATGCATGCCGAGGAGGTCGGCGAGGACTGCGGCGGGGATGTCCTGGGCGGGTTGGACCAGGGTGGTGACTCGGGCGGATCGGATTGTCGGCCGAGGCGTCCCGCCCGAGGTGGATGACGGTGACGCGGGCCTGCCGCTCGTTGATCTCGTGCATCACCCGGTAGGGCCCGACGTGGATCCGCAGCAGGTCGGTGCTTCCGAAGCGGTCCCGGCCCGGCCGCCCGGGGCGGGTTGCATCGTTGCCTGGTTCCAGTGAGGCCGGGGGCTTTGGAGAGTGTGCGTCGAGTCCGGTGGTCCGGGTCATCGTGGAACAGCCGTCCTTCGTCGGGGGTGGGGTGTGAGCAGGGTTCTGAAGCGTGGGCGGGTGGTCTCTCCCGGGTTCAGGGGTCGCAGTTGCCAGCGGGGGATGAGAGCGGACAGGGCGATTGCGGTTTCGGCGAGGGCGAAGGTGTCGCCGATGCACTTGCGGTGGCCGGCGGCGAAGGCGGTGAATGCCTGGCGGGTGGTGTGGTTGGCGGGGGCGTTCCAGCGGTCTGGGTCGAAGGCCTCGGGCTGGGGGAAGGCGGCGGGGTCGTGCTGGAGCTGGTAGGGGCTGAAGACGAAGTCGGTTCCGGCGACGAAGCGGTGGCCTCCCAGGACGGTGGCGGCGGTGCTGGTGCGCGTGGTCACCCACAGCGGCGGGTAGAGGCGCACGGCCTCGGTGATGACGTTGCGTGTGTGGGGCAGTTGGGGGAAGTCCGCCGGTGTCGCGAGGCGGCCGCGGAGGACGGTGTCCAGCTCTGCGTGCAGTCGGTTCTCGATGTCCGGGTGGTCGGCGAGCAGGTGGAGGATCCAGGCGAGAGTTGCTGCGGTGGTCTCGGTTCCGGCGCCGAACATGGTGAGGATCTGAGCGCGGAGGCTTTCGTCGCCGAGGAGGTCGCCGTCGGCGTCCGGGTTCATGAGCGCGGTGATCAGGCGACTGCTGTCCGGGTTGGCTCGGGAGGCGTCGACGGTCTGTTCGGCGGCTGCCCGGATTTTGTGCAGCGCCCGCCGAAAGCGCCGGTTTCCGGGGGTGGGCAAGGTGCCCGTCCATGGGGCGAGGGTGTTGAGGGCGACTCCGTCCGAGACCGCCTTGATCCGCCGGGCGAGCCAGGTTCCGTCGGGAACAGGGGCGGTGGGGAGCAGGACCCGGCGCAGGACCCCCGCGGTGAAGCCGTAGGCGGCGTCGAGGACATCGACTTCCCGGTGAGCGCGCCAGCTGTCGGCCAGTGCACGTGCCTCGTCCTGCATGGCCTGGGCGTAGGTATCGATGTGGGCCGGGGAGAACGCGGGTTGGACGAGGCGGCGCTGGCGCCGGTGTTCCTGGCCCGTGGCGGTGAACAGGCCGTCGCCGAGGATGTCCGCGGCCCGCTCGTACAGAGGCCCTCCTTTGTCGAAGCAGCTGCTCTGGGCGACGAGGACTTCGTTGACGAGTTGCGGTGCGCACAGGAGGTGGAGGCGTCGGGGTCCGAGGTCGACCCGGACGATGTCTCCGGTTCTGCGGCAGGCCGTCAGCCACTTCGCGGGGTCGCGCACGAGCGCGGGGGTGTGGCCGAGGACAGGCCATGCCCCGGGCGCCAGGGGTGGTCGCGGGTGGGCGGGGGGCTGTCCCAACGGGGTTCACCACCAGTCGGCCGAACGGGCGTGCTGGGAAGTCGTCGTCGTGGCCGGCCGGGCCCTGCCCGGGCGGTTCGGGTGCGCGGCGGGCCTGCGGGCGGGCCGCGCGCAGGCTTCAGCGCGTCACGCCAGGTAGATGTCGGCGAGGGTGGCCGCATCGCGGTGGAGGGCGGGCGGCGGGTCGGCTTCCTGGAGGTTGCGGAGGGCTGTGCGCATGTGCTGGTGGTTCTGTTCGCGGGTCCAGGCGCGGCCGCCGCACCGGTCGATCATGCCTGCGATGGCGGCCAGTTGGTCTTCGGTGGGCTCGCCGTCGCCGCGGTAGAACGCGGCCAGGCGCTCACTGTCGGGGTGCCCTGATTCCAGGCACGCCGCGACCATGGGCGTGATCTTCCGGCGGCGGACGTCACCGTACAGGGCCCGGTTCAGGGGTTCCGCGGGCCACAGGTCCGACAGGTCGTTGTGGTACTGCACCGCCATGCCCAGGTGGAACCCGAACCGGCCGACGGCCTCCACTTGTGCGCTGGAGGCGTCGGTCAGCAGGGCCGGCAGGCAGCACACTGCGCGCACGCCTGCGGCGGTCTTGGCCTCCTGCACGGAGACGGCCTGGTCGAGGCTGGTCTCGCAGCGGCCCTCGTGCTCTTCGTCGCGGACTTGCCCCGCGCACAGTCGGCCCCAGCCCTCGCGCATGACCTGCAGGGCCTGCCGGGTGCGGGGGTGCGGGTGCTCGCCCAGGTGGGCGAAGGCCAGGGCCAGCAAGGCGTCTCCGGCCATGATGGCGTGCCCGGTGGTGTACGCGGCCAGCACGGTGGGGCGGCCGCGGCGCTGGGCTTCCAGGTCGATGATGTCGTCGTGGAGGGTCGCGACGTTCATGAGGAGGTTCCCGGCGACGACGGCGGGCAGACCGCGTTCGACCGGGCCGCCGTCGACACCCGCGCACAGCAGGGTGAAGGCGATGCCCTTGCGTCCGGTTCCGCCGCGGACACCGGTCGCCGGTCCGCCTTCCTTCCCGGCCCAGCCGTAGTGGTAGTACACGCTCTCCCGCAACGGCGCCGGCAGGCTGTCCACCACGTCCATGAGCGCCGGATCGGTGATCCGTTCGGTGTCGGCGAGGATCTGCGCGGCCGTGCGGCCGAGTCCGGGCGGGGCGACAGGCATGCTGGGAAGCTCCGTTCTCCCCCGCGGCTGTGGCCATGGCCGGCCACGGTGTACCGATTCACACCCTATGAAGCGAGCGCTCGGTCACCGCCCTGTTCGGGCACGGCCGAATGGATGATCAGCCGGACCACCGGCAGCCGGCTTTGTTCATGGTGGCTTTGTTCAGGAGAAGTCGGCTCTCGGGTTCTGGCTCAAGTTCTGTGGACCGCGCACGCCAAGTCACAACCCTGGGTCGTCTGGCCTGAACGCCAGATGTTCGGACGAGCGGGCTTCGAGCTCCCGCGCGTGCCGTTTGCCCCATGACAGCCATGTCGCCGCCCGGTGTCATGATCACACCGAACCCGGATATGAGGAGATGCAACCTTGGGCACCTGGGACATCGGCCCGTTCGACAACGACATGGCCGCGGACTTCGCCGGCACCCTTGACGAAACACCCCACGACCAGCGCGTGGGCGTGGTGCGTTCAGTGCTCATGCAAGCCGTCCAGGCCCAGGACTACCTGGAAGGCTCGGAAGGAGACGAGGCGGTCGCCGCCGCGGCACTCGTCGCGGCACAGTGCCCAGGTGGCGAACCCGTCTGCACGAGCTACGGACCCGACGAACCCGTTCCAATCCTCCCCGATGACCTGCGGTCGTTGGCCGTCGCCGCACTCGACCGAGTCGTTGCCGAGAACTCCGAGCTCGCCGAACTCTGGGACGACACGGCCTACGGCCCGGCCTGGCGCGACAGTGTTCGTCGCCTGCGCGCCGTCCTGGACCCGGAGCCGGAACGGCTGAAGTCTGAACCCACAACACAGCACTACCGATCACAAAACTTGAGCCAGAGCCCGTTGTCGTGAACATCGCCCCGTCGGCGCGGGAGGCGCCTCCTGAACCCGTGAACAACCGCTGTCGGGACTGGTGAACAAAGCCAACCTCGGGCTGATCTACGCCGCGTCGGACTTCGTCGTCACCGCCGAGGATTGGACGTATCTGGAGACCAACTGCGCCGGCGAGTTCGGCTGGATCGAGGCCCTGACCGGTGCGCCCATATCCGCCGCGATCGCCCGCATCCTCACCGGCGAAACCCCCGACGCCCGACACACGACCCGCGGACGGGCGAGGATGTGACGATGGACCCGCTGCTGGACGCCGCCGTACGCGCTCTCGACGTCGCCGACGAACCGCGTCCGTTGACCGCGCACCACGACACCGCCTGGCGGGCCGGCCCCTGGAAGATCAAGACCGCGACCGCGCCGGCCGCCCGCGCGGCACTGCTGCACGAGGCCCGCGCCGTGCGACTCCTCCACGCCCAGGGCCTGCACCCGGCCGACGGCAGGTACGGACATGTCGGCGAAGACGTATGGACCGTCGTGGAGTTCCTCCCGGGCGTCGACCTGTGGCAATGGTGCGCCCCGGGTCGCACCACCCCCGGACCGGGCTCGGACTTCGCGCCGCGCCTGCTCGATATCGCGCATCGGGCGTTCGCCGTGCTGGGGCGCCTGCACGCCGCCGGGTGGCGCCACGGCGACATCCAACCGTGGAACATCCTGGTCGGCCCGACCGACGACGTCGCGTTCATCGACCACGAATACGCCCACCACCGAGATCTGCTGCCGCTCGCGGGCCCGTACCGGGGCGGGATGGACCACGCCACCGTCCCCGACGTTGCCCGCCGACTCCTGGCCACCACCCCCGACGTCCACATCCACCTCAGCCCCGCCGACGAACACCACGCCCTCGCCGCGGCCCTGCGCTGGGCATGGACCGGCATCACCCTCGAAGACCTCCTCGAGGACATCGCCACCGGCCGGCACCGCATCTCCCTGACCGACGCGCGACCATGGCCCCACCCATCCCTCGAAGCACTCATCGAGGACGCCATGGCGCCCAACCGAGCCACGCGAGCCGGCGCGACCGCCCATCCGGCCTGATCGCCGAGGTGCTCCGACCCCCTCCGGATGCGATCCACGTCGAACGACCGCGCTCGCGTCCTCCCCGATGCAAGGATGCGGACCATGGACGACGACCAGCAGAGCAAGCTGCACGAAGAGATCGAGGCGGAACTCTCCTACTTGATGGGGGCGATGCACGGGATCTCCGACCGCTACCGCGAACTCGGCTCCGGCACCGGCCGAGGCTTCGGCATCAACGCCGCGTACCGCCAGAACAACCTCAACAGCGGCGAACCCCTGGCCCGATGGGCGACGGATCTCGCCGCCGAGGCCGCCGAGATCGCCGATCGCTGCTCGGCGATCGACGCCAAACGGGCCCTGCTGAAACAGCCCGACGACGCCCGCTGACGAACCGCCCCCACCCCTGCGGCGCAACGCGACCGGCTCCGACCAGCAGGTCGGAGCCGGTCCAGCCCGAACGTCGTCGTCACCGTCGTCCAGGTCGTCGCCCCCTTCGGCTGATCCGAACCCGCATCCGGACACCCCACCGCCCCAAGTCCCGGCCCGGACACGGTCGATGGCGGATCAGCCCTTCGGATCACACATGGACCCGACACGAGCCACACATTCGTCATGTCCAGCGCATGCCCAACACGTCCAACTCCGCGATCCGTTCGCCGGACAGCTTCGCCCGCCTGCTCCTGGTCGTGGTCACCCACACGCCCAGCCGGACGTCCTCCGGCCATCCGTCGAACGCCACCACCGTCTCGACGTGCCCACGCGGCACTTCCAGGTTTCCGACGCGGGCCCGGTAGGCCGCCGCCGCGCTCACCGCGATCGTCCACGCCTGTTCGCGCGTGCGCTTCGGTTTGGGCCCGTCCGGCATCGGCACCGGCGTCGAGTCGGCCCCGGCCTCGGCCGCCGTGTCGGTCACGGCGGGTGATGTGAGCCCGAGCGCGTGCAGTTGTTCGCGTTGTGCCTGATTGAGTTTGTCCCATCCGGCTTTTTGTCGTGCGATCCATCGTCCGATACCGGTCCCGCGGTGGATCACGTTCGGACCGACGTCGTCCAACCGGCCTGCCCCGTCACCGCGTTCGCCGCGTTGGGCATGTTGGGTTTCGACGCCCACCGCGCCGGCGCCCCCGAACATGAACTCGAGCACATCATCGCCGGCTCCCTCCAGGAGACGTACTTCCGGGACGGCGGCATCCGCGCCGGCGACCTCGCGGTCGAGTTCACCGACGTCGACTACATCCTCATCGGCGGCATCCGAATACCGACACATCAACGAGCGGCGTGGATCCGGCCCGATCGTGCCGGATCCACGCCGCTCGTTGGTCGACCGCGTCACCTGCTTCGAGGCCGAGCCGGAGGTCGTCGGTGAGCGGATCGGTCCCGTCGGAGGAGCGGGTCCGTTCGCGGCGGTGTCCGCGGGCGCCTGTAGGTTCCGTGTTCGTGTTCGAGGGGTGGTGGCATGTGGTGCCGGACGAAGAGCGGCGGATGTGGGTGCTGGAGCCGTTCGTGGGTGTGGGGCCGCTGCGTTTCGGCATGGGCCCCGGCGAGGTGGCGGACGCGATGGGCGACGTCACCGCGGAAACCGAGCGATACCTGCGCGGTTGTCCGGCGGACGCCCACGTCTACACGGTCGAGGAGGGTCGGTATCCGGAGTTCGGTCTGCACCTGTACTACCGACACGAGCGGCTCGCGGGTGTGGTGGTCGACGCCTTGTGCGGACCACAGGTCCTCGCGGACGGCACCGCGCTGGTCGGCCGCGTGCCCTCCGTCCTGGAGCGGTGGCTGCTCGACCGCGCCGAGACCCGCCCGCCGTACACCGAACTCGCCTACATGAGCGCGGGCGTTCCCTCCTCCCAGTCGTTGGGCGTGACGATCAACGTCAACGGGAGGGCGACCGCCTCCTCACCCGCCCGATCTTCTACCCCGCCGAGGCACTCGACGACCTCTCCCACTGGCTGCCGCAGGAGGCCTGGGCGATCCACGACTGAGCGCCGCGGTGCGCCGTGCGCGCGGGAATCGACGAATGATCCCCTGACGCGTGGCACCGCCGCCCCGGCAGACGTGGACACCCGCCCGGCGTATGGAGCCATGGCGTGTCTGCCCGACGGCGAACACCCTTCTCGAGCCGCAATACCTCGAACCCAACCCGCGGTACCCGAACCCCCGGCCCACGAAGGGCACACGCCCGGACGTCGTGCTCCTCGGATCGCCGGCGTGTGCCGACGCCTCCTCTGCCCCGTGTGAGCGCTGTGCCCGAGCGCACGCGACCGGGCGGGCCCACCGCGACCGCCGAGCCACACTCCCGTACACCCTCCCGCCGTCACGCCCGCCAACCACCACGTTGCGGCGCCGCGCACACGGCTTCACCAGGAAGCGGTGGGCAGAGGCGGCACGGCGTATCGAGCGCCTTCGCAGGCGGGAAACCGAACGATTACGGAGAGTACGTTTGCGAATACGTGAGATGGAAGGCGGTGCGATGGCCGACAAGAGGACTCCCTCGATGCGACAGGCCCGCGACGCCACCGGCCGCGTGATCTCCGCCCGGGAGATCGACGACACCGCCGAGCGCTTCGTCCGCCCGCTGCGCTGCGCCTACTGCGACCACGAGGTCCACACGACGAGGTCCTACCCGAGTACCTCCGCCAAGGGCACGGTGTTCACCGTCGCCGCCCACTTCCGGCCGGCCCACCACAAGGGCGCGGGCCCCGCCGCACACCTGCCCGGCTGTGCCCTGCGCACGGACGAGGCGATCGCGTCGATCGCCCGCGGCGCGACGGGACTTGCCGAAGTCCGGGACGAGACCCTGACGCTGCGCCCGGTCGTTCCCGCCACCACCGACACCGGCCACGCGTCGCAACCTCCCGTCGGTACGCCGGTCCGGACGCCTCCCGTCGAGCGGATCGCCCATCGCGTGTATACCGTGGGGGACGGCGACGTCCGCGAGGCAGTCGACGAACTCGCCACCCGGCTCCACGAAACCCGAACCCACCCGGGCCGAGGCATCGTGGGCTTCCTGTCCTGACGCCGGAGCGAATGGCGACACTGACGTTGTGCGGGCCGAGCCGGTGGCGGCACACCCCGCCTGAAATCACGCGGCAGCACAGATCGTTCGCGGTCCTGCGGGCGACGACGCCATCGTTCGAGGCAGTGAGGAGCCGTCGATGAGCCACGCCGAGACGCGCTATGCCGCGCGTCTGGCCGCCTATGTGGCGGTGGCCACCCGCCTGTCCCTGTTGAGCGATCGGCGGCTCGGTGAAATCGGCATACCGCAGCCGACGCTCGCGTCCGAACCGAACCGGGCTGTTCCTTCGAGAGCGCGGTTCGGGGCGGGCGTCGCGTCCGCGTGATCTTGTCGATCGCCGCGCGGGCCGCCGGGCCGGGGCGATCGATGTTCGCCAGGCCGTGTGCCGCGGCTTCCGCACCGGAGCCGAAGAGCGGTATCGGGGACGTGTACTCGATCGCCGCCCATCGGGTGTCGGCGTCGATGCGACCGTCGAGCAGGGCCAATCGCAGCGCCGGGAGGTCGTCACCGCCGTGGCAGCCCACCCACCCGGCACAGACGCGGGCGCCCGGCGCGTCGCGGTCGATCACGTGGCATTGCCACAGTGCCGCCGGCTGAGCGGGCGTCGGCGCATCGTACGGGGGAAGCTTGGCGTACTGCTCGGGCGCCCAAATGCCCGAAGGCACGTCGCGCCGATACGGGCAGGTGCCGCAGGGACGGGACGCGGGCGGGCCGTGAGTGGGCGCGACACCACGCCTGGCTCTGTTCACGAGAGACGACAGCGTTTCTACGGCGGTTCGGGAGGCACCGGGGCTCTGGGCCGGGGTCGGATGTTCACGAGTTTCGGCAGCAATCGGAGGCTGTTCCGGCTGGGTTGTGGACCGTGCGCGTTCGATTGCGAGGATCTTGGGTCTCGGGGTTGAAGTTGCCGTTGCGGCAGCTCCTACCGTCGTGACCAGGGCCGGAGAAACCGGCCCGGCGACAACACATGTGCGGGAGTCGTGATGGACTGGCCGATCTCGGAGGTGGCCCGTATGTCGGGCGTGACCGCCCGGACACTGCGTCACTACGACGAGACGGGTTTGCTGCCGCCGGCCCGGATCGGAGCCAACGGGCACCGCTACTACGAGGAGCGTCAGCTGCTGCGGCTGCAACAGATCCTCGTGTTGCGGGCGCTGGACGTCGGGCTGCCGGAGATCGGCCGGATCCTGTCGGACGAGGTCGACGAGGTGAACGCCCTGCGGGGCCACCACCGACGCCTCCTCGCGGAACGGGACCGCCTCGACACACTGGCCGGCACCGTCTCCCGCACGATCGCCGAACTGGAACAGTCCAGGAAGGACGGCAACCCCATGACCATCAACCGACCGGAGAACCTCTTCGAAGGCGTGGCGCCCTCCCAGTACGAGGAGAACATGCGCGACTTCCCCGAACTCGCCGAAGAGGTCGCACGCCGCGCCGACGCGATGAGCCTGGCCGACGCCGACACCGCGCACCGTGAGCGCACCGCGCAGATGATCCGGCTGGCCGAACTCATGACCGCAGGCCACCGGGCCGACGCCGACCCGGTCCTGGCCGAAATCGACACCCAGTACCGGGCACTGACCGCACTGCGCGCAGCCACCGCCGAGGACTACCGGGCCATCGGACGCTCCGTCGTCGACAACGAGACGTGGCGCGCCGCGTACGAGGCCATCGCTACCGGCCTGGCCGCGTACCAGCGCGACGCCATCGAGGCCTAGACCACCACCCGACTGAACTGAGACACGACGCGACCGCCATCGGGGGAAGAACCGCGATGGCGGTCGCGTGACGTCACGGGCGGTCCGACGATGTTCGATCCCGATGACCGACTGGGGGCGCCTCGACACGACGCCGCCCATTCCCGTGAACAACGACTTCCCCCACGAAAGACCGCCTCCCGACGCGCTGAACAATCGCTGTCGGAAGTCGTGAACAAAGCCACCACGCCCGGTGTCGTCGGGTTCGGGGGTCGGGTGCCTGTACGAATGCGACATGTTTCGGCCGTTGTCCTCTGTGACGGGTGCGGGTGCGTCGATGCGAGCCGGGATCACGATGGCACGCGGCGTACGGTCGGGTTCCGCCGAGGAGCCGGCCGGGTCACGGCCTCGGATGGCAGCGCGTGGTCACAACCGGACGCCACCTCGATCCATGAGGTTTTCGTCGCGTCGAACAGCACGAACCTCGCCGTGGTGGCGCCGGGGCGGATGCCGGACGAGCGCGGTTGTCGCGACCTCCTGGGCACCCGGGGCACGGCCGCGGCCAATCGGGTCGGGCGCGACAGCGTGTTGTGCGTGTGCACCGACAGCAATCGTGTCGCCCGTATCGACACCGCTCGTTTCCCCACCGGCAAGGGGATCCTGGTCCACGTCACGGTGTGGCCGCTCCCGGGCCGAGGCATGGGTCCTCGTCCTCGGCGACGGCCCACGGGTTCAGCGCATCCCGCGCCGTCGGCGGCGGCGTCGCGGCTCGGGTGATCTGCGGCGGCCCCGGGAGGCGCCTCGCCGGGATGGTTACGAAGTTCGGGCGCCAACATGCCGGGCCGGATGGGTGGGCGCGGGAGAGGCCGTCGCGGGTCACAGGCAGCTCCACGGGCGGTTGCCGCCTGCGCAGGTCGCGGGTGGTTGGGGGAACATCGGGGTGCGCGGCGGGGTGGGCTTCGGCCTGGTGCGTTCGGCCCGGTAGTGGATCGTCACGGATGCGCGGACGACGAACGGGTGCTCGGTGTAGGCGTGTTGCCAACGCACGGGCTTGGCGTCCGGGCTGCTTCCGTTCCCTCCGAGCGGGCCGTATTGCTCGTCCGCCCCCGGCGGGGACGTCGGGTCCGGTGGGCGCAGGTCCGGAACCGGTTGTGGCCGCGCCCAGGTCGCCGTGTCCGGCGTCGACCCGAGCCTTCGTGCCTCGCGCTCGAACTGGGCCGTCGCCGTGGTGGGATCATCCGTACCGTAGAAGTACACGACCGTGGACGTGCATGTCACGCCCATCATGCCCGCCTGGGGCTTCATCCGGGGTGTGGTGTCGCGCCAACACCGGTCGAAGACGAAACGCTCGAGCTCCGCACTCGCCGGCCCCACGAAGACCCGGAAAGGCACCTCCACGTCGACCCGGGCACGCCGCTCCTCCGCGCGATGGCTCTCGTGTGCCTCCCGCTCTCTCTCGGCCGCCGCGAACTGCCGTTGGCACGCGTACAGCCCGCCGAGGACGGTCACGACGGCCAGGGTGATCACGGCCAGGACGAACCGGCCGAGCCATAACAGGCAACCACCCATCGGCCGCGTATCGGGACGCGCAGACATGTGACCATCGTGGCCCGCAACCGCGCCCGTATCGGCGGTCGTTGCGCACTCGCAACCCACCCGGCCGCGCACATTCGCTTGGCGCGCCAGACGCGGCAAGCCCCCGTCCCGGCGCGTGACGTACAGACGGGCCCGTCGGCCATGGTTGAGGCCGCTACCGACGACAACTCCATTACACGCCGACGGCGTTGGTACAGAGCCGATCAGGGCGATCCTCCGCCTCGGCGCTCTCGGTATCGAACCGGCCGGCACTCCGGTGCCACCCGTTCGGGTCGAAGTCACCGGGATCGACAACGGTGCCCGGTTCCGGTCCGCATTCCACCGGCGTCTTCGACAAAGCCATCGCCCACTGACGACCCGAGCACACAAAAAGCAGAAGCCCGGCCACCGGCCGGGCTCCTGAACACTGGTAGCGGGGGCAGGATTCGAACCATGCGACCTCTGGGTTATGAGCCCAGCGAGCTACCGAGCTGCTCCACCCCGCGTCGGTACGACAAGCCTACGGATTCCCGGCGGTGAGCGCGTCCCTTTTTTCTCCGTGGCGGGCCGTCGCCCCCGGGGGGGCTCGCCACCCGTGTCCGATCCCCGATCCTGTGGATCGCCTGTCCGTATGAACCGCCGCTGTTCCGGATCTCGAGGATTCGGACTCCTCGAGGCGAGGAACGCAGGCCTGCCCGACTCCTTCCTGGGCCGCGGGGCATCGGTTCATGCCGTCTCGGGGAAACCGCGCGACCGTGGCGCCTGGTGGCCGTAGGGTGCCCGCGTGGCGGTCATCTTCTTTGATTCGAACATTCTCTACGCGGACATCGACAGCGATAGGTACGACGTGATCCGCGCGATCGCTCGAACCGAGCACCGGGTGTGCATCCCCGCGGTGGTGCGGGACGAGCTGGTCGCCAGGAAGGTGATCGCGTACCGGGCCACGCACACCGCACTCTCGACCGCCGCCGCGAAGTTCGCCAGGAGCGCTCCGTGGATCCAGGCACCACCGTCGCCGACGACCGTCGACGAGTCCGCCGCGCGGGAGTACTGGAAGGGTGTCTACGCCGACGTCTTCGAGATCGTTCCCACGCCCGCGGGAGCCGCGGACGCGGCGCTCGAACGCGAGGCCTACTGTGACAAGCCGGCCAAGCCGGACGAGAACGCCAAGGGCGGCGCGCGGGACGTGGCGATCTGGCTGACGGTGGTCGACTTCCTGCACCGGAACCCGCGCGACGAGGTGTACTTCGTGAGCGCGAACAGGAAGGACTTCGGCGACGGCACGTCGTTCGCGCCGCTGCTGGAACGGGATCTGTCCCACCACCGCCACCGTTTCACGCTGTTGGCCTCGTTGGAGTCGGCCATCGAAGCGGTGACGAAGCCGGTCGAGGCCTCGGACGAGGGAACCGCATTCGCGGATCCGCTGGTGTCCGACGAGACCTCGGTGAAGGTCGCCGGTGCCGCGGTGCACGACCGCCGCTTCCGCAACGGCTGGCCCGCGGTCGACCTCGACCATCCCGGTGGCACCCGATACCCCCGGGTGTTCGCGCGCGAATGGGTCGGCACGCCCGTGGCGAGGCTCATCGACGTGACGAACGCAACCGCGCACCGGATCGGTGAGGACACCTGGCACATCGCGACCGCACGGTGGGCACTGGCCGGCCTCGCCGCACACGACCCGGCATCCGATCCCGGGGCACCGACCGTGACCATGACGGGCGCGGTGTGGCGCACCCGCATGCTCATCGGCACCGTCCCCGGCGAGATCCCCGGCGTCCTCAAGAGCGAGGCGATCGAGGACCCGGGCCACGGCGACGGCCCCTGCAACGACACTCTCAAACAGGCCGCCGCCCTGTGGCGCGAGTCCCACTCCAGCGGTGAAGTCCTTCTCCGAGCCCGAATGGAACAGCAACTGCGCTGGCGGCGACTACACGCATTCATCGACACGTTGCCGGGCCAACCGGCCGCGCCCAACGGAGACATCCCGCCGTTCACCACAGACACCGCCCTGGACGCCGCCACGACGGTGGTCCGGTGGCTGTCTCCCCAGATCAACGCGCAGTTGAACGCCGACCTGACCGCGGCCGAGGAAGACTGAGAACCACTGGGTTGCCGCTACGGGAATGAGCTCCTCGAGGGACCACCTCAAGGGGAAGAGCCGTTCCGATCCGGCCGCTCCGGACCGGTACCGCCCTCGGCCGCGTCAGCGCGGCCCCGGGGCCGTGGTCGCGGCGGACGGCGGCAATCCCGTCGAGGTCCCAAGCCATGGCGGCGACGATCGTGCGGCGGCGGCCGCGGACCTGGACCTTCCCGCGGATCAGCAGCAGTCCGGAATGGAAGACGGTGTGGGCGCAGGCGGGGTGGGACCTGCTCGGCGCGCCCGCCCCGCACCCCACCCCCGCCCAACCACGGCGCGTCCTGGTCCACGGCACCGGCGCCCGCCGCCACCCCTACGCCGACCTTCAACCCCCGGGTCGGCGTTCTGCGGACCTGAGCCGCTACGGGCACCGAAGCCGGGGGAGCGCCGGCTGAGCCCTGGGAGACATCTCGCGCTGTCGAGGGCGGAGGCCAGGCGTATTTCGGTCGTCGACACAGGCCGTGCCTCGCGGATGAGACGGTCGAGGTGCCGCGCGCGGATCCACGAGACACGGCATGTGGCGTCGTGGCTCTCGGGTTCACGACGGCTGCACCGGCCACGGCGGTTGGCGTGCGTCCGGGCGCCGCCGGCACCTCGGCGGTGAACCCATGATCGACCGAGCTCCCAACGGGCGTAGGCCTCATGGGCTTCGACGTCGCCGGGGGTCTCCGGAGCGACGACGTCGTGGCCCGGCTTCCGTGGGCGTCCGGCGAGAGCGACCCGCCCGGCTCGGCTCGTGCGGGTCCTCACCGGCGTGTGACGGGCGTGGTGGGAGGTGAGCCTTTGCGCGTCCTTGTGACTGTTACGGGCTCCGACGTTCTCGTCCTCTCGCCGTCGGTCGTTCAGGCCGTGGACGCGAGGAATTCTTGGACGAGGGGCACCTTGCTGTGGTGGGCGAGTCGGGTGCGCAGGTCGGTGAGGGTGGTGCTTCCGCGTGCGGAGGTGACTCCGCCCATGTGGTCCAGGGCCCTGCGGGCGGTGTCGACGGCACCGTCGACGTCGGCGAGGGCGAGGCGGGCCTCGGCTTCGCGGGCGAGGTAGATGACCGCGCCCCGGGGGAACGCGGTGTCGTCGTATGCGTCCCGGTGGTGGGTGGTTGCGGGGGCGGTTTGGAAGTGGCGTAGGGCGCGTGCGGGGTCGTTGAGGTTGAGGGCGCTGGATCCGGCGAGTTGGTGGAGTTCGCCGCGGTTGACCCAGTAGACGCATCCCGGTTCCGGGTCGTCGCCCTCACGGATGCGGTCGTAGGCGTCGAACGCGGCGCCGGCCGCGCGGTCGCTGGCGTTCTTGTCGCCGGCTTTCGCGTGGGCGCGGGCGAGGCGGGCATGGAGCATGGCGGTCATGCGGGGCGATCCGATCGCCGGGGCCTTGCCCAGGGCGGCTTCGACGAGGTGGATCGCGCCGCGGGGGTCGCCGGTGCTGTAGTGCTGGATCGCCCAGAACGCGAGGGTGTTCGCGCCGACGATCTCGTCGCCGGCGCTCGCGGCGGCGCGCAGCGCGGCGACGTAGAAGTGTTGGGCCTGGGCGTGCCGGCCGGAGTCGTACGCGGTCCAGCCGCAGATGCGTGCGGCCTCGGCCGCCGCCGCGTACAGGCGCCGTCCGGTGTCCTGGGTGTAGGAGGCGTGGGCGAGGGTGTCGGTGATCATGCGTAGTTCGGTGCGGGCGGCGGCGTGGACCTCGCCGGATCCGACCTGGTCGTCGAGCAGGCGCAGGGCCTCCAGGCGAGTCTCGTGCAGGCTGGCGACGGCGGTGCCGACGCGTCGGCCGTTTCCGTGGCTGGAGGCTTCCGCGGGTGGGGCGCCGGTCCATTGGGCGGTGATCGCGCCGAGTGCGCCGATGACGAGGAAATCGCGGCGGTCCATGAGCCCTCCGGCCGTCTTGTCGAGGATGTCGATCGTGTGCGCGGTACACCAGGTGGGGTCCAACAGCGCCGCGTCGTCGTGCCCGACACACGCCAGCCAGGCGGGCCAGGGGTGGTCGTACAAGTGCTGTGTGGGCACGTGGTGGAGGTCGGCCATGGCCAGTTGCGCGGTCCACTCGGGGACGGTGCCGCGGTTGATCCACCGCGAGACGCGTTTCTTGTCGACGGGCATGACACCGAATCCACGCGCCTGGTGGCGGGCCGCGACCCGGCGCAGGTAGTCCGTTCCGGACCAGCCGTTGTCGTGCAGGATCCGTGCGAGCGGGTGGAGTTCGTGATCCACCGACGCCACCTCCTCGGATGTTCTCCTACCGCGATGGTGACGCACCCCGGGCCCAAGCGGCAGGGGCGCGGGGTCGGTGGGACCGCGTGGGCACCGGTGGTAACCCGCGGGCCCCCGGGCGTCCTTACCCACGACGCCCCTCGGGGGCTCTCCTGGAATTCACGGCGCTGCACCACCCGCCGGCGCCGCGAAGTCCCCTCGACACCAAGGAGATCCGGTGACGACACGATTCACGGACCCCGTACGCGTGGTGATACCCCACGCGTTGGCCCTGCGACTGGCAGACGCCTGCGACGAGAGCACCGACGCCCACCTGTGGAGCACGCGCAACATCGCCGCGGCCCGCGCGATCTGGACCGGTGACACCGGCCGCGCCGTGCTGACCGCGCTGGCCCGCCACAGCGCCCGCACCCACCCCGAAGCCTGCGGCTGGGCCGTCCTGGCGCTGCCCGCACGTCTGGACGACCGCACGCTGCTGCGCGTGGGCGCCGCCGCCTTGAGCGCCCTGGGCACGCCGTTCACCTCCATCGACGCCGGCACCGGACTGTGGATCGGCGGCGAAACGCGACCCGATGCCGACACCGCCTCCTTCGGCGGCACCGGCGCGCAAGGCCCGCACATCGACGCCCCCAACGTGGAACACGTCCCCGACTACACCGCCCTGCTGATCCTGCGGCCCGACCCCGCCGGCGGGGGAGCGTCCCTGATCGGCGACCTGCACGCCGCCCTCGCCGACACCCCCGAGCGCGACCGCGAACTCCTGCGCCGACCCGACTACTTCGAGGGCCGCGCCGACGACCTCCTCGGCGTGGGCGCGCCCCGGCTGCCGTTTCCGATCCTCGAACACGCCCACCCGGGCGGGCGGGAGCGGGTGCGGTGGGCCGCCAAGGCGGTCACCGACCCCCGCAACACCGCCCACCGGGCGGTGCTGGAGCGATTCCACGCGACGCTCGCCCGGCACACCCGCGCCGTCACGTTGGGGCGGGGCCAGTTGCTGGTGTGCGACCAGACGCGGATTGCACACGGCCGCACCGCCCTGGGGGACCAGACCGGCCTCGCGGACGGCACCCGCCGGGTGCTGATGCAGACCAAGGTTGCCTACGACGCGTCCGCGCCCGCCCACACCCTCCTCACCGCGCAGACAGGTGACCCCTCGTGACTGACGCCGACGTGACGGTGGTGGGCACCGGTGTGATCGGCTTGGCGACCGCCGTGGAACTCCTGGATCGCGGCCTGACGGTGGCCGTGGTGGGTCCCCGGGCCGGCGGGCACGCCGGGCAGGCGACCCGCGCGGCCGGTGCGATGCTGTCCACGTTCTCCGAGGTCGAACCGCACCACCGCCCGGACCGGGTCCGCGTGGAGACCGCCGAACGCCTGGCCGCCCACGATCTGTACCCGCCCTGGCTGGACCGGTTGCGCACGAGCACCGGCACAGCCGTGCACGCCGGGCGCGGCACCTGGGTCCTGGCACCCCCCCGGAGATCAGGCGCACCTGGACGCCATCGCCCGCACCGCCCGCGCGGCCGGGCACCCGGCCGAGGAACACCCACCCACCACGATCACGGGGGTCCGCGCGCCCGTCGCCGGCGGCACAGCGCTGTGGCTGCCCACCGAAGCATGGCTCGACAGCGCGGAGCTGATGGACGCCCTCACCGCCGCCGTCCTCTGTCACGCCTCGGCCACCTGGCACGACAACCCGGCGCGAACCGTCGCCCACGACACCGTCGTGTGCGCGGACGGCACGCGGATCCGGGCGCCACGCGCCGTGCTGGCGGCCGGCACCGCCATCCCCTCGCTCCTCCCGGAAGCGGGTACCGAACTGGGGGTCCCGTTGATCCTGGCCGGACGCGGCGCCGGCGTCACCCTGCGCCGGCCCCGGGGAGAGGAGCTGCGCCACGTCGTGCGTACCCCGAACGCGGCGTTCGCGTGCGGTGTCCACCTGGTCCCACGCGCCGACGACACGCTCTATCTGGGCGGCACCAACCGACTCACCACCCGAGCCGACCCCACCGTCCCCGCCACCCTGGACGAACTCTCCGTCCTCACCCACGGCGCCGCCACCCTCCTGGACCCGGCCTTGGCATCCGCCCGCCTGCTGTCCGCCCGGGTGGGCCTGCGCCCCTACACCGTGGACCACCTGCCCCTGATCGGCCCCACCCGCGACCCGAACATCCTGCTGGCGAGTGCGACCTACCGGTGCGGAATCCTCCTCGCCCCCCGCATCTCCCGCCTGATCGCCGACGAGATCACCACCCCCGGCACCCTCGACGACCACCCCTACCGGGCCACCCGCCCCATGCCCACCCCCGACCTGGCCACGATCCTCGACGACGGCGCGGGAGAGGCCCTCGTCGAACACCTCACCCAGGACGGGACGTTCCTGCCGCCCGCCACCGCCCACGAGTTCTCCGCGTTCGCCGTCGCCGGCCTGCGCGCCCTCGCCGAACACGACAGCCCCCACGGCCGCGCGGTACGCCGCCTGTGGGCCGGCGCACCCGTCATCGAGGCGATGCCCTCCCTCTACTCGCTCGCCCGACGCCTGGAGAACACGCGATGACCCCCGACCGCGACCACCTGCGTGCCCTGGTCCTGACCACCGCCCGCACGCTGCACCCCGCCCGGGAATTCGACGCGTCCACCGCCCTGGACGAACTCGGAGTCGACTCGCTCGACCGCCTCGCCCTGGCCGTCGACGTCGAACACGCCACCGGCCTGGAACTGCCTGACCGCGTACTCACCGACGCCGCCACGCTCGACGACCTCGTCACCCACCTGGCACACGCACCACGCGGCCCGGCCACCCGATCCCGCCCGACCACCGAACCCACTCCCGAGGACCCGACCGCCGACATCGATCGCAGCGCCGACGTCGATCGGACCGGCCGCCCGCAGCAACAGCAACCTCAGCCGCAGGACCGGTCCGACACGGGTGCCGGCTTTCACGGGCCCGGCCACGCGGACCCCGGCTCCATGGTCGGGGAGAACACCCGCTTGTGGCACCAGGCGCAGGTCGCCACCGGCGCCCGCGTCGGCGCCGAATGCGTCATCGGCAAGGGCGCCTACATCGGCACCGGCAGCGTCCTGGGCGACCGCGTCAAGATCGGCAACCACGCGAGCGTGTTCGGTGCCCGCGTCGCCGACGCGGTCATGATCTGCCCCGGAGCGCTCCTGCTCGAAGACACCGCAGCCCGCGCCACCACCCCCGACGGCCGCCGCAAAGGCCCCGACGACTTCGATCGCACCCCCGTCACCGTCGACCACGGCGCCACCATCGGCGCCGGCGCCACCATCGCCCCCGGCGTCCGCATCGGCCGGCACGCCATGATCGCCCTCGGCGCCGTCGTCGCCCGCGACGTGCCCGCCCACGCCCTCGTCGCCGGCAACCCCGCCCGCACCTGCGGCTGGGCCTGCGCCTGCGGCCACACCCTCGACCCCGACCTCACCTGCCCGCACTGCGCCCGCACCCACCGCCGTGACGGAACCGGCCTGATCGAGGCCACCCCACGGCAGTGATCACCGCACCGGTTTGTCACACGCTCGTCGCAACAGGCCGTGCCGCCGCACCCCGGCGGCGACACGGCACTAGCGTCACCCGGCATGACCCACCTGCCTCCCGCCGAGTACTACGCCACGCTGCCCAAACACATCGGCGGCGCCGGAGCGATCCTCCACGACACCCACGGCCGGATCCTGTTGGTCGAACCCGCCTACGGCGACGGCCACTGGGAGATCCCCGGCGGCGCCATGGACGAGGGCGAATACCCCTGGGACACCGCCCGCCGCGAGATCAAGGAGGAACTCGGCCTCGACCTCACCCCCGGCCGGCTCCTGGCCGTCGACTGGGTACCGCCCCAACCCGACGGCCGCCCCGCCCTGGCGAACCACCTCTTCGACGGCGGCCCCATCACCGAGACCCACGCCCGCGCACACATCCGCCTCGCCACCGACGAACTCACCGCCTGGCGCCTGGCCACCCCCGCCGAGTGGGACACCCTCATGGCCCCCCACATGGCCCGCCGCCTCCACGCCTGCGCCCACGCCCTCGCCACCGGCACCACCGCCTACCTCCACCACGGCAACACCCCCACCCCCAGCCCCCGCTGACCCGGAACCCCTTCCGTGTCGGCACACCCGACACGGAAGGACACCGTCGTGCACCCCACCATCCCCATCGCCCACACCCACCTGCACGAGGACGACATCACCGCCGCCACCCGCGTCCTGCGCAGCGGCCGACTGGCCCAAGGCCCCGAAGTCGAGGCTTTCGAAACCGAGTTCGGCGCCTGGGTCGACGGCCGCCACTGCGTCGCCGTCAACTCCGGAACCAGCGCCCTGTGGCTGACCGCCCTGGCCCTGGGCATCGGCCCCGGCGACGAGGTGATCCTGCCGTCGTTCACCTTCGCCGCCACCGCCGCCGCGATCCGCCTGACCGGCGCCACCTGCGTCTTCGCCGACATCGACCCCTACACCCACACCCTGGACCCCGACGCCACAGCCGCCGCCATCACCCGACGCACCGCGGCGCTGCTGCCCGTCCACCTCTACGGCCACCCCGCCGACACCACCCGCCTGGGCGCCCTCGCACAACACCACGGCCTCGCCCTGATCGAAGACGCCGCCCAAGCCCACGGAGCCACCCACCACCACACCCCCGCCGGTGCACTGGGCACCGCAGCGACCTTCAGCTTCTACCCCACCAAGAACATGCAGGCCATCGAAGGCGGCATGATCACCACCGCCGACACCAATCTCGCCCACACCCTGCGCCTACTGCGCAACCACGGAACCGCGACCCGCTACCACCACGAAATCGTCGGCACCAACGCCCGCATGAACGACGTCAACGCCGCCATCGCCCGAACCCAACTCACCCGCCTGCCCCAGGCCATCACCGCCCGCCGCCGCAATGCGGCCCGCCTGACCGCCGCCCTCGCCACCCTGCCCGGCATCACCACCCCGACCACGACACCCGACACCGGCCACGCCCACCACCAATACACGATCCGCGTCCACCGCCACCGCGACACCCTCGCCCGCGACCTCACCACCCACGGCATCGGCAACGCCGTCCACTATCCCGTCCCCCTGCACCGCTCACCCGCGTTCCACACCCCCGTCGACCTGCCCCACACCGACCGTGCCGCGGCCCAAGTCCTCTCCCTGCCCGTCCACCCCGCCCTCACCACCACCGACCTGGACCACATCACCACCACCCTCACCCACCTGATCCACGCAACGATCGAGGCCCCGCGGTGACCCGACCCCGACTGCGCGTTGCCCTGATCGGCCTCGGCCGCATGGGCCGCCACCACGCCCGCGTCCTGCGCGGACTGGACGGCGTCAACCTCATCGCCGCCGCAGACCCCAACGGCGACCCCCACCACGCCGCCGACGGACTCCCCATCGTCCACGACATCGACCAACTCCTGCGCCACCGACCCGACTACGCCGTCCTGGCCTGCCCCACCCTCCTGCACGAGGCCCTCGGCCTGCAGCTCGCCCACGCAGGCATCCCCACCCTGATCGAAAAGCCCCTCGCCACCACCCCCGACGCCGCCCGACGACTGCGCGACGCCTTCCATACCGCCGGCATCCCCGCCGCCGTCGGCTACATCGAACGCTTCAACCCCGCCCTCATCGCCTTGCGAGCCCGCCTCGAAAACGGCGACCTCGGCGACGTGTTCGAAATCGGCACCCGACGCACCGGCCCCTACCCCGACCGCATCACCGACGTCGGCGTCATCCACGACCTCGCCACCCACGACCTCGACCTCACCGCCTGGATCACCCACCACGCCTACACCTCCATCGCCGCCCGCACCGCACACCGCAGCGGGCGCCCCCACGAAGACCTCCTCGCCGCCCTCGGCCAACTCGACGACGGCACCATCACCCACCACCAGGTCAACTGGGTCACCCCCCGAAAGGCCCGCACCACCACCGTCACCGGCGAACACGGATGCCTGGTCGCCGACACCCTCACCGCCGACCTCACCCACTGGGCCAACGGCCACACCCCCCACCGCTGGGACGCCCTCACCACCTTCCGTGGCGTCACCGAAGGCGACGTAACCCGCTACGCCCTCGACAAGAAGGAACCCCTCCACGCCGAACACGAGGCATTCCGCGACCTCGTCCGAGGAACCGGCCCCGGCCCCGCCGACCTCACCGAGGGTCTGCGCACCGTTCTGGTCACCCACATCACCGCCCGAGCGGCGCACTCCGGCACCACAGAGCCGGTCCCCGACGAGACCCGCGCTGGGACAACGGCCACGATGGCGACCGCATGGGGACACTCCTCTGGACCGCGCACCTCCAAGCCCGCACCGACATGCCCCGCCCGGCACGAGCCGATCGAGTCCGGGAACGGCTCTGCCCTGCCGTGGACTCGGAGATCGCGAGGCAGGTAGGTGCCGGTGCCGGGGCAGGCCGGTCGTGCGGGGTTCGGTCGGTGACGGGTAGGACGGGGCTGGGGGACGCCGAGAACGCGCTTTGCGTGCGGGTGCGTTATCACCGCGCTGGTGGCTGCCGGCTGAGGCGGATGGCGCGGTCGTCCGCGTCCCGGGCGGCGTGGGCGGGGGCGTAGCGGAGGGTGTCGTGTTCGACCCAGTCCTGGTAGCCGTGCATTCAGTGCTGCATGCCACTGCCAGGACCCGCCGGGCGCCCACAAGGCCGGACGGGTGTGGACGAGCCCGGCCGGTCCCGGGCGGCGCCGACCGCAGAGCCTTCCACAAAGGGCCCCGCGGAAGGGCACCGCTCGGAGTCGACCGGGTTCAGCGGGCGTCCTGTTGGTTGTCGGTGGCCGGATGATCGAGGATCGCGGCGACGAACCGCGCGACGGGCACGGTGGCTTCGTAGATGGTGTTCTGATGCCCGATCAGCGCCTCCTCCGCGGCGGCCGCCCGGACCGCGGGGTCGACGTCGAGGAGTCGCATCAGCGCCCCGGGCAGGAAACCACCGCTCCCCTGCGGGGCCATCAGGGAAGCCCAGTCGGTGTTCTCCAGGATCACCCGATGTTCGGGCAACGCCTCGGGCAGCGGACTGGGGGTCACCGGTGGAGGCTACCGCGCCCGGGAGACACGCACCCCGGCCGCAGGAAGGCAGTGGCGGCGCGGTCCGACCGTGCAAGAAGGCGGGCCGACCTGGGGGGCCGCCGAACGTGACGGCCCCGCGCCTTGTCCGGGCCGTAACGCCACGCGCTCCAGGAAGATCGGCTCTGGGAAGACCCGGCCCCGCCCGCTCGCGTCGATGTGACAAGCGCACCGGTGTGCCGGATCACGCCGAACCCTCACCGTCCGGTGATACCGAGTCATCATCACGTGACCCTCCGCGTGATCGCCAGTACCCGACACGACCCCGCCCGCAGAGATGTACGGGGCCGCCGGGAGTCGGGCCGCGTTGCCCGCTGGAGCGACACCCGGACCGGCCTTCGACACGTCCGGGTGCACCCGGCCGATCCTCCTGCGGAAGGACGGGAACCGCGTCATGCTCGGTGCCGCCGCAACCCTCGCGGCCCGCACCTCCGGCCCGGCCCTCGAGACGCCACCACACGCCGAATAGCACGGCCACGGGCAACGTCCGAGCTCACAAAGGACCCGGACAGGCGCGGCGTTCGGCCCGGGAGGCCCCGATGACGACACCGCCCCACGACCACTCCGGCCCTGACCACAACCCTGCGGGCCACGACGCCACCCCAGCGGTAACGCCCCACACCACCACGTCCAACGACGCCGAGCACCCGCCATGGGCCGATATCGCGCCGACGCGCGTCCCGGTGGACCTCCGGGCCGAACAGCGCCTGCTCGGCACGATGATGCTCTCGACCCCCACCGTCGCCGACTGCGTGGAACTCGTCCACCCCGACGACTTCCACCACCCCGCCCACAGCCTCGTCTACACCGCCATCCTGCACGTGTACGCCCGCGGCCTCACCGTCGACACGACGACCGTGGAAGCCGAACTCGCCCGCACGGGCCACCTGGACCGCGTGTCCGCCGGATACCTGCGCACACTCACCGCGACCACGACCGCGACCACCGACGGCGAACGACACGCCCACACGGTCGTCGACCGCGCCCGACGCCGCGAACTGGTCCGCGCCGGCCTGACCATCGCCCGACTCGGCGGAGACGACGACATCGAACTCGCCGCCGCGACCAACACAGCCGCGACCATCCTCCACAACGCCCTGTCCACACCGAACACCCGCGCCACCGCCCACATCGGCGACTCCATCAACGAACTGATCGACGACCTCGACCCCCTCGGCCCGGCGAACCGTGACGTCCTCACGGGCCTGGTCGACCTGGACCGCCTCACCGGCGGCCTGCGCCCGGGACAACTCATCGTGATCGCCTCCCGCCCGGCCCACGGCAAGAGCACCCTGGCCCTCAACCTCGCCCGACACTGCGCCGTCACCGAGGACCGCCCGGTATTGCTGTTCTCCCTGCAGGTGAGCAACCTGGACATCCAACGTCGGGTGATGTCCGCCGAGGGCCGTATCCCCTTGCACCGCCTCGCCCACCGGCGAACGACCGACGACGATTGGCGGGCCCTGACCGAAGCCCTGCCCCGGGTCACCGGGGCGCCGTTGACCGTCGCCACCATGTCCCGACCCGACGTGGACGTGATCCGCGCCCATTGTTACCGGACGCGCACGCGCGGCGGCCTGGATCTGTTGATCGTGGACACCATCCACGAACTCGCCCCACTGCGCCGGCACGACAGCCGGTACGGCGAACTCGAGGAGATCAGCCGCTCTCTCAAGCGCGTCGCGCGGGAATTGGGGATTCCCGTGGTCGTCACGGCCCAACTCAATCGCGATCCCGAGGCCCGGCCGGGCGGGGAACCCAGGCCGAGCGACGTCCGGGACTGCGGGGCGCCCGAGGAGGACGCGGATCTGGTCGTGCTGATCAACCGCGACGACGTGCGCGACCCGCGATCCGCCCGCGCGGGTGAAGCCGACCTGATCGTGGCCAAGCACCGCAACGGTCCCACCGGTCGCTTCGTCGTCGCCTTCCAAGGACATTTCGCCCGATTCATCGACCTCGCCACAGCCGACGACAACGATGTGTAGCGTCTCAAATCCCGTGTCATTCTCTCCGGCTTAGTCTCACGCCCGTGTCATGTCGCAGGTCAGCGGCTTGCATCGAACGGGAGTCCTGAGGATTTGGACACGGTCGTGAGACTGAGCGGCTGGACTCGGCGCGAGACTCCACGAGAAGCCGCAGGTCACGGCATCGGCCTCGGACACGAGCCGCGAGGTTCTAAACGATGTGTAGGTTCTGCCGTCGCGGCACGCCGGCATGGGGCGGAGGTGTCGGCGGGTCAGCCCGCGGGGGTGGCATGGCGCGTGTCCGGCCCTCTCACACCTCGCTGCGTCACACCTCGATCGACCTTTGGCCAAGAAGTACAGCGGCCCTGCGACCCCATCGACATGCCGGCATGGCCCTGGAGCTGTGGGACGGGAACTCGCCTCGCCGAGAAGGACACGGGGTCGCCCCGGGGCGGCATACTCGGTCGATGCGCGATTGCCACATTCGGACAACTCCGATACCTCATCCGTCCAGACGTGACAGATCGGGCGAGACGGTATGCGGACACGAGCCGCAGAACTTGCAGGCACGACTGCACTCCACCGCAAACAGCCTTGACCGACCGGGCTGCGGCACCGGGTCGAGCGGCCAACAGTCCTGTCCGAACGCGCTCATATGATCTCCGGCATGCAGATTGCAGAGCCTTTCCACCTGCTTCACCACCCCTCCGACGACACATGGAGCCTGACCCTGTCGGACATGGACTGGCGTCATCTCCATTCGCTGTTCGACGCACTCGGCTTCGAGTGCGCCGTCTCGGCTGCTTTGAAAGATTTTGTCGATTGATCATGTGTTGACCAGTGGATTTGCAGGATCTGGGATTTTGGATCTTGGCTGCGTGGCCTGGATTTTGCTGTCTTCTCGACTGTGTGTCTGGCCTGTGGCCTGTGGATTTGCAGAATCTGGGACGGATGTTCAAGTTCCGTTGGGAAAACCTGTGGACGGAGGACGAATTCGCTGTCGGTGGCCGTTCGTGTCGTTCCTGATCGGTGTCCTTTCCGAGGGCCGCCCCGGCGGGTGCGGCCTGGGACGCCCGGTCGACGGATCTTGGCGCCGTTGAGCTTGTCGTTTAACTGAGGTTTCCCCCGGATCATGGACACGGGGTTTCATGCGGCCAGTGACACCATATCCGTCTTGACTGTTTGTTCCTCGAAGGCGGCCGGGCTGACGTAGCCCAGGGTGCTGTGTCGTCTGCGGTGGTTGTAGAACGCGATCCAGCGAAACACGTCCAGCCGGGCCTGCTGCTCCGTCAACCACCGTTTGTCGTGGAGGACTTCGCGTTTGCATGTCGCGAAGAAGCTCTCCGCGGCGGCGTTGTCGTAGCTCGATCCGACCTTCCCCGTCGACCGGCGGATTCCGTGCCGCCCGCAGGCCTTCGCGAAGTCCGCGGACGTGTATTGCTTGAGTTCAAGGGGTCGTGGCAACACCGCTTCCTTGCAGTGAGCGTAGATGATCGTTGAGGGCCTCGGCGGGAGTTCGCCAGTTGAGTGTCTTGCGGGGACGGCTGTTGAGTGCGGAGGCAACGGCCTCGAGCTCGTCGACGTTCCAGCGGGACAGATCCGTGCCCTTGGGAAAGTACTGACGCAGCAGTCCGTTGGTGTTCTCGTTCGTGCCGCGCTGCCACGGGCTGTGCGGGTCGGCGAAGTAGACCAACAGCCCTGTCTCACAACGCAGTTCAACATGTCGGGCGAGTTCCTTGCCGCGGTCCCAGGTCAGCGATCGACGTAGTTGCGCGGGCAACTCGATGATCCTGGCCGCAATCGCATTCTTCATCGCCTCGGCGCCGTAGCCGGCCAACGCCGGACCGTTCTTCACCCGCGGGTGGACGCCGTAGCCTTCCATACGGGGCAGGTGCAACAGCACGGTGAACCGCGTCGTGCGTTCCACGAGCGTGCCGATCGCGGACCGGTCCGCGCCGATGATCAGGTCGCCCTCCCAATGACCCGGAACCGCGCGGTCGGCGACCTCGGAGGGCCGCTCGCCGATCATCACGTCGGAGGTGACGTGCCCCGCGGGGCGTCGTCGGGAACGGGCTCGCGGAACACGAAGTGCCCGCCCGGTGCGCAGGCAGGCGACCAGCTCGCGCCGCAGTGCTCCGCGCCCTTCGACGAACAGGGCCTGATAGATCGCTTCGTGCGATATCCGCATGGACTCGTCCTCCGGGAAGTCGACCTCGAGCCGGTGGGCGATCTGCTCCGGGCTCCACGCCGTCGCCCACCGACGGTCCTGCCGGTGCGGCTTGTTGCGGCCCTTCCACCGCGCCGTCCCCGGCCCCGGCACCGGTGTTCCGTCGGGCCGGCGGACCAGGCCCGAAAGCCGGTCCTGCACGTACTCGCGAAGCCGCTCGTTCCCGGCCAACTTTGCGATCTTGGGGCGCCGCGCCACCAGTTCGGCCTTCCACTGCGCGACCGACGCCCGGTAGTCCAGCCTCCCACCGCGGGTGGCGGCGTTGCGGCGGAGCTCCCGCGAGACGGTCGACGGGTCGCGGCCCAGCCTGCGGGCAGTCTCCCGGACCCCGACGCCCCGGGCTTTCAGCAGCGCGATCTCCTCCCGTTCCTCGAACGACAGGTAGCGGCCCGACAGCGGGGTGACCATGTGTGTCGGCATGCCGCCACGTTCCCGGAACCACCGGCTGCCGGCCGCCTGCGACGCGCCGACCGCGATCGCGGCGTCCTCGCTGGTCAGCCCCTTGGCGATCTCACGCCAGAACAACCGCTCGACGTCACGACGAAGTGAGGGCTTTCCCGGCGACTTCATCGCGGCCCTGCCCGTCAACTCCCGCATCCATCCCGCCGGCCTGCCCATCCACACCTCCACCTTCGAGGTGTTGCGACGACCAGTTGAATCCGCCTTGCGATCCGCGGTCCGAGTGGAAGACCACCCCAACCACGCTCCCGCCCCGGGTTCGCACCGCCGCCTCGATCGCGTCGACGACCAACGAGGCTCGCATGTGGTCGGCGATCGACCAGCCGATCAGCCGCCGCGAGTGCAGGTCGATCACCGTCGCGAGGTAGACCCACCCGTCGCCGACCGGGAGATGGGTGATGTCGCCCACCCACTTCACGTCCCGGGCGGACGCGGTGAAGTCCCGCTCCACCAGGTCCGGCGCCGGCACGGCGGCACGGTCACGCACGGTCGTGCGCACGCGTCGCCGCAGGTGGCGGCCCACGATGCCCGCCCCACGCATCAACCGGGCGGTGCGCTTGTGATTCACCCCGTGCCCGTCCGCCCGCAGTTCCGCGGTGATCCGGGGAACCCCGTAGGTTTCGTGCGACGCGGCGTGCACGACCCGGATGCGTTCGGTGAGTTCGGCGTCCGCCGCCGCGTGGGCCCGCCGGGCCGGCGCGGCCGCCTCGTGGGCGTGGAACGAGGACCTGGACAGGCCCAGGACCCGACACAGCCGCTTCACGCCGAACTCGGCGCGGTGGGTGGAGACGAAGTCCCGGAGGAGGGTCCTCACTTCATCTCCCGTGCGAAATACGCGGCTGCCCGGCGCAGGATCTCGCGTTCCCGGTGCCACTCGCGTTCGGCCTTGCGCAGGCGGGCGAGTTCCTCGCGTTCGACGGTGCTCAGCCGGTCGTCGCGCTCGCCCGCGTCCGCCTCGGCCTGGCGCACCCAGGCCCGCAACGTCTCCGCGTTGACCCCCAACTCCGTCGCCACCGAGCTGAATGTTCGACTTCCACCCGAAAGGCGATACAACGCGACCGCGTCGCGCTTGAACTCATCCGTGAACTTCGACGGACGTCCCGCGTGGACTCCCCTTCCTGGACCCAACGATCCAAGTGTCAGGGTGTCCACTACCAAGGGGAAACCTCAATCGGACAGGTTCTCGGTGAAACTGTTGCGCCGGGTCAGTCCCCGCCCGCCCACAGGCTCCCCGCAGGGAGTCCTACTTCGCGTTCCACGGTGTCCCAGACGAGGCTGTGCACGTCGCCGTAGGTGGTCTCGGCCCGCATCGACACCTGGACCAAGACGCCGTCGACGAGGACGAGGATGCGCAGTGCGCTCGTGGCCGGGTCAGGGACGCGGAATACGCCCGCGTCGTGTCCGGTGCGCAGCAGGTCGGCGAGGACGTCAAGTCCGGCGATCATCTGCCGGTCGACTTCGCGGGCCAGTTCGGGGCGGCGTGGGGCGGCGACCCATGCGCTCATCCAGATGCGGGCGTTGGCGCCGCCCATGCCGAGTGATCGTCGGACCACCGCGCGCAAGGCGTGGATCGGTGGCAAATCCCGGGCCGCTTGCCGGTCTTGCTCGTTCTGAGCGGCAGCGGCCTGGGCGAACGCGGCCACGACAAGGTCGTCGACCGTCGGGAAGTAGTGGTGGATCAGGCCCGAAGTAACGCCGAGCGCGTTGGCGACATCGCGTGAGGTGATGCGGTCCAGCCCCAGGCTGTCGGCCAGGCCCAGCGCCACGTCGACGATCTCCTGACGGCGCTGTTCGGGTGGCCGGCGCATCGTGGGTTTCTTCGGCATGCCCGCAGTCTATTGACCGTCCGCTCAATCACTTGGGCCTGCCGGCGTCCCGCGCCGACGGCGGTCGACGGTGGACGCACCTGCCCGGAATGTGCCCGCGCAGATCTTGACGCCCGCCGACCCCATCTATTGAATACATGCTCAACACACCATTGAGTATTTGTTCAACAAGGAGTCTGCGTGAGTCACCCCCCGGACACCGCGCCCGTGCCGGCGCGCTCCCCCGGCCCCGCGGCCCAGCCTGCGGCCCAGGACGCGTTCGGCAGGATCGAGACCCGCGGCATCGACCACGTCCCGCACGACGAACGGCACGGCCGCCCGGCCGAGCTGTTCCCGGTGTGGCTGTCGTCGAACGTCGGCTACCTGTACCTGATGCTCGGCGGCAGCCTGTCCGTCCTGGGCCTGTCCGTCGCGCAGGCCTTCCTCGTCCTGGTCCTCGGCAGCCTCTTCTGGGGCCTGGTCGGTTTCCTCGCGGTGAGCGGCCCGTCGTCCGGAACACCCAGCCAGGTCGTCACCCGCGCGATGTTCGGCATCCGCGGCAACCGCCTGTTCGGCGCCGGCTTGGGCTGGCTGATCGCCGTGGTCTACGAGGGCCTCAACCTCGCCATGGGTGCCCTTGCGGGGTTCGCGCTGCTGGGCTCGTTCGGCGTGCACCCGAACGCCCCCGCCAAGGTCGCCATCACCGTCGCAACCGGGGTCGCCGCCTTTGCGCTGAGCCTGTACGGCCATGCCACGATCGTCCGCTTCAGCGTGCTGTTCTCCGTCGTCCTGGGCGCTGGCGCACTCGTCCTCGGCGGGTTCGTCACCTGGCATGCCGACCTCAGCCCGGCGGGCTTCACCCCGCTGCACGGCCGGGACCTCTGGGTGGCTTCCTTCATCGGTTTCACCGTGATCGCGTCGGCGCCCCTGTCCTGGGCCAACGGCGCCGACTACGCCCGCTACCTGCCCGCCGACAGCGTCGCGTGGAAGGTCATGCTCAGCACCGCGGCCGGCGGCTTCATCCCGTCCGTCCTCATGGGCGGCATCGGCATCCTGGCCGGCACCGCGGTCGACATGAGCGACCCTCAGGACGCGATGCGCGCGATCGTGCCCGGCTGGTTCTACGCGCTCTTCCTCGGCCTGATCGTGGTCTCCTCGATCACGAACAACGTGATGACCACCTACTCCTCCGGCCTGTCCCTCCAAGCCCTCGGCGTACGCATGAGCCGCACCCGCTCGGTCGTCATCGACGCCCTGCTCGGCGGCGCACTGTGCGCCTACGCCCTGCTGTCCCCCAGCTTCCTGACCTCCGTCAACAACATCCTGGCCCTGACCGTCACGTTCCTCGGCCCGATGATGGCCATCTACGCCGCCGACATCATCCTGCGCCGCAACCGGTACGACGGAATCGCCCTGCACGACGAACAACCCGGCAGCCCGTTCTGGTACCGCGGAGGATTCAGCACGGCCGGCACCGCCGCGCTCTTCGCCGGGACCGCCGCGGCCCTGCTGTTCGTAAACACCACCGTCCTGGTCGGACCGGGCACCGACGCGCTCGGCGGTGTGGACCTGTCCGCGCTCCTCGGGCCCGTAGTGGCCGCCGCCGTGTACATACCCCTCGCATACCCCCGGAAGGCGACCCGGCCGTGACCCACCCCCGACGCGACACATCAACCCCGGCTTCCGCCCGCACACTGCCCGTCGCCGACAACTGGTTCACCGCCACTCCCATCGACGACACGATCACCCGCATCCACGAACCGCACGTCCACGAGTTCCTCCAGGCCAACATCTGGCACCTCCGCGGGACCCGGCGCAGCCTCGTCGTCGACGCAGGGCTCGGCGTGGCCCCGCTGCGCCCGGCATTCCCCGACCTCTTCACGGATGAACCGATCCTCGTCCTGACCCACGCGCACCTCGACCACATGGGCGGCGCCCACGAGTTCGCCGACCGCCGCGCCCACCGCGCGGAGAACGCCGGGGATCCCCCGCCGGGTGCGCTGGTGTCCGCAGCCCTGTTCGCCGAACTAGGCCTTGCCGCTTACGACGACGCCCCCGACATGCTGATCTCCGCTCTGCCGCAGCGGCATTACGACCCGGACTCCTACCGGCTGCGCCCGGCGCACATCACCCGCCACCTCGCCGACGGCGACACGGTGGACCTGGGCGATCGGCAACTCACGGTGCTGCACGTGCCCGGCCACAGCCCCGGTGGCATCGCGCTCTACGACCCCCGGGCCAGGACGCTGTTCTCCGGCGACACCGTCTACGATGACGAACTCCTCGACGACATCCACGGCGCCGACCGCGACGCCTACGCCGCCACCATGTCCCGGCTGCGCGACCTCCCGGTCACCCTCGTCCACCCCGGACACGGCCCCTCCTTCGACGGCGCACGGCTGCGTGAGATCGCCGACGCCTACCTCACCGCCCACACCGCGCGCGCCGACCGGGCGGCGGACAGGCCGGACGCCCCGTCCGGGGGGTCGTCAGGGCGGGCACTTTGACCGCGCGGATATCTCCCGGTCCACGGCGCCTTCACCGATGCCCGCAGGCCATCGTCCGACGATCAGGGCGATGCCGGCTTGGACCTTTCCCGACCGCAGTCCCCGCACCCTGAAGCCACGGCCACGACATCCGGGCATCGGGCTTCGCCGTTCCGCCGACCCGTTGTCTCGTCCGTGTGCTCGCGGCGGCCGACTCAGCGCGCACGGCCTGCGGCAGGTGGGTCGCTGTGCTGCGCGGCGGGTAGCTGGACGCGCACGGTCAACCCGCCGCCGGCGCGGGCGGTCGCGGTGACGGTGCCGCAGTGTGTGGCGGTGATGGCCTCGACTACGGCGAGTCCGAGGCCGAGTCCGGTCCCGCGTTCACGGCCCTGGTGGAACGGGGTGAAGAGGGCGGGGACTTCGTCCGGGTCCAGGGTCGGCCCGGTGTTGGCGACCTCCAGGTACGCCTTGTCACCGGCGGTGCCGGTGGTCAGGTTCACGGTGCCGCCTGGGTGGTTGTGGCGGACGGCGTTGGCCAGCAGGTTGAGTGCGACCTGTCGCAGCAGTGCGGGATCGCCCTCGACCCGGGCGGAGACGGTCGTGAGTGTGACCTGGATGTCGGTGTGCCGGGCTTCGTCGGCGAGATCGCGCGTCGCCGACTGTGCGATGTCCGCCAAGTCGGTCGGACGGCGGTTCAAGGTGCCGGTTTCTCCGCGGGCGAGGGTGAGCAGGGCGGAGATCAGGCGCTCGGTCTGGGCGTTGGCGTCGAGGGCGCGTTCGATGGCGGGGCGGAGTTCGTCGGGGACTTTGCCTTGGGCGAGCGGGATCTCCAGGGCGGTGCGTTGCACGGTGAGCGGGGTGCGGAGCTCGTGGGAGGCGTGGGCGGTGAAGCGCCGTTGTGCGGTGAAGCTGCGGTCGAGGCGGTCGAGCATGGCGTCGAAGGTGTCGCCGAGTTCGCGGATCTCGTCGTAGGGCCCGTCTAGGGCGAGCCGTTCGCCGAGGCTGCGGTCGGCGCTGATGCGTCGTGCGGCGGCGGTGACTTGGTGGAGCCGGTGGAGTGAGCGGCGGCCGGCCCACCAGGCCAGCAGCGCGGCGAGGACGGCGAAAACGGCCAGCAGCAGCAGGGAGCGGGTCAGCAGGTCGCCGAGGGTGGTGTCCTGGAAGTCGTCGAAGCCTTGGACGGGAAGAGTGGGGACCGCCGGGGTCGCGTCCTGCAGCGCCTGGCCGGGGACCGTCGCCGGAGCTGTCGGCGCGAGGGGCGGGGAGGAGGTGACGAGATCGCGGTTGGCGTGGATGAGCTGTCTGGCGCTGAGCCAGTTCAGGGCGAGCATCCCGCATCCGAGGACGGTGAACACCGCCGTGGTGACCAGGGTCAGTCGCCCGCGCAGCGGCAGCCGGTCGGTGAGTCGGGACACCGGGCGGGGTGTGCGGCCCGGCCGGCTCACAGCCGGTATCCGTAGCCGGGGTCGTGGACGATGAGCGGCGGCGTGCCGAGTTTGCGGCGCAGCGCGTGGACGGTGACGCGGACCGCTGTGCTCGCCGGGTCGGCGGCTGTGTCCCACAGGCGGTCGCGGAGTTCCTCGGTGGCGACGGGGGCGCCGTCGGCTGCGAGCAGCAGTTCGAGGACGCCGAGTTCTTTCGGGGTCAGGTTCAGCGGGCGGCCGTCGCGTTCGGCGACGCGCCGTACCGTGTCCAGGCTGACGCCGCGTCTGCTGAGGACGACCGCGGCCCGGTTCGTCGTGGCGCGGCGGCCGAGCGCGCGCAGCCGGGCGACGAGTTCGAGGTAGGAGAACGGCTTGGCCATGTAGTCGTCGGCGCCGTGGCCGAGGCCTTCGACGAGGTCGGAGAGGCTGTCGGCGGCGGTGAGCATCAGGATGCGCGCCGGGTAGCCGGTGGAGGACAGGGTCCGGCACACGGCGTCGCCGCCGAGCCCGGGCAGGTCCCGGTCGAGGACGAGGACGTCGTAGTCGGCGGCGGCGGTGCGCTGGAGTGCTTCGTGGCCGTCGTGCGCGACGTCGCAGAGCATGCCCTCGTCGCGCAGTCCCTCGGCGAGCATGGCCGCCAGGCTCTGCTCGTCCTCGACGATGAGTACCCGCATGTGCTTCCGCCTCCGCTTCCTGGCCCCGTCGTGGTGCCGCGTGGGCGGCCTGCCGGGCCCAGCCTGCCGGGGCGGGTGTTAGCCGCCGGTTAGGCGCGCTGTCACCGGTGGCTAACGGCGGGCTCCGTAGAACTTGTGAACGTCACCGACGTCCACAAGGGAGATCGAGAATGCGTACTTCACCACTGCGCCGCAGTCCGGTAGGCGTCGCGTTGGCCGCCGTCGCCGCGGGGATGGTCCTGGCGGTCGCGGGCTGCTCGTCCGGCGATTCGGCGCCCAAGGTCGCCGGGGACGAAGGCGGCGGGAAGGCCAAGGCACAGGACGACAACGCCGTGCGCAAGGCCTGGGTGGACTGCATGCACAAGCAGGGGCAGAACAGCGTCTCGCAGGACAAGGACGGCAACATCACCTTCGAGGCCGCGAGCACTGGCACAGGCCTGCCGCCGGGCTTCGAGACCGCGAGCAGGCTGTGCGACGAGAAGGTCCCCGGCATCAACCAGGTCAAGCATGCCGACAACGCCAAGTGGGTCGAGATGTCCCGCAAGTGGGTCGAGTGCGCGCGCAAGAACGGCTACACCGACATGCCCGACCCGGACCCCAAGTCGGGGCTCCTCGCCATCCCGAAAGCGATGTTCGACGACGCCAAGTGGGGTGCGGCCGAGCGTGCGTGCGTGCAGTTCCCGCTGGCCGGCTACCGGATCGGCGAGTGACCATGACCCGTACCGTGCAATCGCCCGCACCCGTCGACGGCGAGAACGGACCGGTCCGCAGGAAGAAGCGCGCCAAGGTCGTCGTTGCGCTGCTGGTGTTCGCCGTGGCGGCCGGCGGCGGCGTGGCCGCGGTGGCCCGCCCCTGGGACAGCGGCAGCGGACCGGCCAAGCAGTCCGCCGCCCCCTACGACCTGGTCGCGGTGGAGCGGGGGTCGCTGTCCAGCAGCATCCAGCTCACCGGCTCGCTCGTCTTCGACACGCCCACGCCCATCGTGGCCGCCGGCAAAGGCACCCTCACCGCGCTGCCCGCCGCCGGTGCCGTCGTCAAAGCAGGCGGCAAGCTGTACGAGATCGACGGGCAGCCGGTCGTCCTGATGACCGGCGACCGGCCGATGTGGCGCGACCTAGGCCCCGACGTCCCCGAAGGGCCCGACGTCGAACAGCTCAAACGCAACCTCATCAAGCTCGGCCACGCCAACGGCCTCGGCCTGTCCGCCGACCGGAAGTTCACGCCCGGCACCGCCACGGCCGTCAAGCGCTGGCAGAAGGCGCTGGGCGTCAAGGAGACCGGGACCGTCCCGCTGGGCAGCGTCGTGATGCTGCCGCAGGAATCCGTGCGCGTACAGCAGGTGGGCGCCAAGCTCGGCTCGGCGGTGGGCGGCGACGCCGTCGTCACGGTCACCCGGACCGACCTCGTCGTCACCGCGCAGCCCGCCGAGAACCAGGTGTCCCGGTTCAAGCCCAACGGGAAGGTCCGCGTCAAACTGTCCGACGGCACCACCGTGGACGGGCGCATCCGCTCCCTGGTCCGGGGCACCTCGGGCGATGACAAACCCGGCGCAGACGGCTCCGGGAGCAAGACGACGGTCACCGTGGTCCTGGACAGCCAGGACAAGGCCCAGGAAGCCGGGCCGTCGCCGGTCACCGTCAACGTGGTCGGCGACACCGCGGACAACGCCCTGATCGTCCCGGTCACGGCGCTGCTCGCCCTGGACGGCGGCGGCTACGGCATCCGTGTCGCCGACGGCCCCGCCCCGCGGCTCGTCAAAGTCCAGCTCGGGCTGATCGCCGACGCCAAGGCCCAGATCACCGGTGACGTCCAGCCCGGCGCGCAGGTGGTGATCCCCAAGTGACGAAGGCACCACCGACACCGGAGACGGGCGTCCCCATCCTGGAATTGTTCGGCATCGTCAAGGAATATCCGGGATCGCCGCCACTGCGCATTCTGCACGGTATCGACCTGACCATCGAGGCCGGTGAACTCCTCGCCGTCGTCGGCCCGTCCGGCTCGGGCAAGTCCACCCTGCTCGCCCTGCTCGGCTCCCTGGACCGGCCCACCTCGGGCCGACTGCGGTTCGAAGGCCGTGAGGTGTCCGGCTTGTCGGACCCCGACCTGGCGGCGCTGCGGGCGCACCGGATCGGCTTCGTGTTCCAGCAGTTCTTCCTCCTGCCCGGACTCACCACGGTCGAGAACGTCACCACCGGCCTGCTGTACAGCGGGGCGCCGTTCGCCGAGCGCCGGGCGCGGGCCGCGGACGCGCTGCGCTCCGTCGGCCTCGGCCACCGCCTCGGCCACCATCCCGACCAGCTCTCCGGCGGTGAGAAGCAACGCGTCGCGATCGCCCGCGCGCTGATCGGCCGCCCCGCCCTGCTGCTCGCCGACGAACCCACCGGCGCGCTGGACAGCGTCTCCGGGCAGTCCGTCGTCGATCTGCTCCGCACCCTGAACGCCGACGGCACCACGGTCGTGGTCATCACCCACGACCGCGAGCTGGCCGCCTCGTTCCCGAGGCGGGTCGGCATCCACGACGGCCGCATCGAATTCGACGAACGCCACCCGCATACCGCCGGAGCCGGCCGATGAGCGCCACATCGACGAAACCGCGCCGCACCCGGCTGCGCCCGACCGACCTGCTGCGGCTGGGCATGATCGGGCCGCGCACCCGCAAGATGCGCACCGCGCTGTCCGCGCTCGGCATCGCCCTGGGCATCGCCGCGGTCGTCGCGGTCACCGGCATCTCCAACTCCAACCAGCAACACCTGCTGGCCCGTCTGGACGAGCTCGGCTCCAACCTGATCACCGTGGCACCCGGCAAAGGCGTGGACCAAAAACCGGTGCCGCTGCCGCCCACCGCCGAGAAGATGCTCGCGGCCATCGGCCCCGTCCAACAGGTCACCGCGACCGGCGCCACCCACGCCGACGTCTACCGCAACGACCTGGTGCCCGCGCAGCAGAACGGCAGCATCACCGTGCTGGCCGCCCGCCTCAACCTGCTCGACGTCCTGCGCGCCACGCTGCAGAGCGGACAATGGCTGGACGCCGCGAGCGAGAACCTTCCGGTGACCGTCCTCGGCGATCAGACCGCGCAGCGCCTCGGCGTCACCGCACCCGGCGAACGGGTGTGGCTCGGCGGCCAGTGGTACAAGGTCGCCGGCATCCTCAAAGCGAACGAACTCGCCCCGGAGCTGAGCACCGCGGCGCTGGTCGGCTGGCCCCAGGCGGTCACCCACCTGGGCGCCGACGGCACCGCCGCGAACATCTACCTGCGGTCCTACTCCGAACGCGTCCCGCAGGTGCAGTCCGTGGCCGCCGCCAGCGCGAACCCCGGCAGCCCCAACATGGTCGCCGTCAGCCGGCCCTCCGATCTCCTCGCCGCGCGCGCCGAAACGGAAGACACCCTCACCGGGCTCGTCCTCGCCCTGGCCGGCGTCGCTCTGCTGGTGGGCGGCGTAGGCATCGCCAACACCATGGTCGTGGGCGTGATGGAACGCCGCGGCGAGATCGGACTCCGCCGCGCCCTGGGCGCCCGAGGCGGCCAGATCGCCGCGCAGTTCCTCCTGGAAGCCGTCCTCATGGGCTTCATCGGCGGCATGGGCGGACTGCTCATCGGCAGCCTGACCGTCTACGGGTACGCGCTCGTCCAGGGGTGGCCGGCCGCCATCCCGCTCTACACATTGTTCGTTGGCCCCGCGGTGTCGGTCGCCGTGGCCGCCGTCGCCGGAATCTACCCCGCCCTGCGCGCCTCGAAGGCATCCCCCACCGAGGCACTGCGCTCCGCGTGACAACGACCGGCCGCCTTGGGGCGGTGTCTCGGCCCGCGGTCGAGGCACCGCCCCAAGGTCACGCGGACGGCTGGAGATCCCTCACAGGCGCGGCGGGGAGAGGGGCACGCCTGCGCCCTCTCGTTCGCGCCGGCGACGATCGACCGGGAACCCCCGGCACGGCGCCCCGCGGTGGCGCTGCCGACGCCGCAACCGCACTGGCCGCCGGCACCGGCGCTTCCTCGACCGCGCTGGCCGCCTTCGGCCTGCCTCCCCGGGCCGGCGAGGCCGGGCGCGCAGCCGAATCACTCGTCCGCAGGGGAATTCACCCGGGCAAACGGCAGCGACAGTCCCTTCGGAGGCTCCTGTGCCAAGCGCCGTGCGGTCCCCGCCGAAAGATGCTGCGCTCCGATTCCTGCTTGACAACGCGGTATGAGCACGCAGGCTGCCCGGATCCATGCCGGGCGTGTTCAGGGGGTGTGCCAGGATCGGCGTCGTGAGCAACGCAGCGGGCGCCGGGTCGGCGCGGGGGCCGGTGGGCCGGGCGACTCCGCATGGTCGGCATCGCGCTGTGCGGGGCTGACGCGCATGGGCATTCCGATCCGGTGGTTGATCGGGCAGCGCGCGCTGGGGCTGCGGGTGCTGGCCTGCCGCGAGGGGCTCGACCGGGATGTCGCCTGGGCGCACAGTATCGAGTTGGCCGATCCCACGCCGTGGCTCGACGGCGGCGAACTGCTGCTCACGACCGGGCTGCGGCTGCCCGCGACCGACGACGCGTGTGCCGCGTACGTGCGGCGCTTGACCGATGCAGGCGTGGCCGCGCTCGGTTTCGGCAGCGGGCTGACGCACCCGCAGGTCCCGCAGGCCATCGTGGCCGCCGCCGAGACGGCCGGGCTGCCGGTGTTGGAGGTGCCCCTTCCCACCCCGTTCGCGGCGATCACGAAGGCGGTGATGCAGCGCCTGGCCGAGCTCGAGTACGAAGACGTGGTCCAGGCGTCGCGGACCCAGCCCCGGATGACGCGCGCCGCGCTGCACGGTGGCGCACAGGCCGTCGTCCGGGAACTCGCCGTCTCGACGGGCTCCGCAGTGCTCCTGCTGGACGCGGCGGGCGTGGTGCGCGCGGCGCATCCGCCCGGTGCCGCGCCGCCCGCACCGGATCTGCTCGCCGAACTGCCGCTCGGGACCAGGTGGCGTCGGCCGCCGGCTCGGGGCCGCGCGGGGTGCTGGCCGTGCAACGCGTCCGGGTGGGGCCCGTGCCCACGGCAGGCTCGTGCTGGCCGGCGAGCGGCCGCTGACTCCCGTCGACCATCTGCTGCTCGGTCACGCGGCGTCGCTGGTCGCGCTGGAGGCGGAGAAGCCGGTGCGCCTGCGCGACGAGCAGAACCGCGTGAACGGACTGTTCCTGCGCATGCTGCTGGACGGAGTCGTCACCGCACAGGTCGCCCGCACCCACCTCGCCGATGCCGGCTTCCCGGTCGGGGGCGGGGTGCGTGTCCTTCTCCTGTCCGGTGGCTCGCCGCAGCGGGCGTTGGAGGTCGTCGGCCATGAGCTGGCCGAGCGCGGGCTGCCGGTGTTCGGCGCGGTCCGCGCCCGCAGCGCGGCGGTGCTGCTGCCGGGCGACTCGGCGACGACGGCCGAGGCCGTCGCGAACAGCGTCGCGGGTGGCGGCAGGTCGCGTTGCTGGGCCGGCCTCAGCGCCGTCCACCAGCCCGCGGACGGCCCGATCGCCCTGCGCGAGGCGGTCAACGCCGCCGCCGTCGCACAGGCGCGCGGTGGGAACGAGCTGGTCGGGTTCGAGTCGCTGGCGGGACAGGTGCTCGTGACGGCCCTGGCGAGCCGTGCGGTTCTCGAGGAGATCTCGGCGGCCAAACTGGCCTCGCTGGGCGACTACGACCGTGCGCACGGCGCGGAACTGCTCGCCTCGCTGCGCGTGTTCCTGGAGTACCACGGCCAGTGGGAGGCGGCCTCGACGGCGGTCGGCGTGCACCGCCACACCTTGCGCAGCCGGATGGACCGGATCCAGGCGGTGCTCGGCGCCGACCTGGACTCCGCGCATGTCCGCGCCGAGCTTCTGCTGGCGCTGGCCGTGTGGCCGGGGACGGCGCACGCTCGCTGACGCATTCGTCGGCAGCGGGTCGGCGGACGCCGTCCCCGGACCCCGGCCTCGGGCGGTCGCGCCGGTCTCCTCCGCGATGGCGTCGGCGAGGATGTCCAGGCATTCGTGCGGCAAGGCGTTCGGGATCGACAGCGGGGGCAGGAACCGCAGCACGTTGCCGTGGCTTCCGGCGGTCAGCACCAGCAGTCCCGCGGTATGGCACCGCTTGGCGATCCGGGTGGCGAGCCACGGGTCGGGCATCCGGTCGGCGACCACGCCGACGGCTGCTTCCCGCTGGTCCTCCGCCACGGCCTCCCGACGCGGCTCGTCATCCCTGCCGCGGTCGGTCGCGATCAGTTCGACGGCGGTCATCGCGCCCCGGCCGCGGACGTCGCCGATCGCCGAGTGCGCGGTCTGGAGCTTGCCGAGCCGGGCCAGCATGAGGTCGCCGATCTCCCGGGCCCGCCGCAGCAGATCGTGCTCGCGGATCTCCTCGAAGACTCCGAGCGCGGCTTCGCAGGCGACCGGGTTGCCGCTGTACGTGCCGCCGAGCCCGCCGGCCGGGACCGCGTCCATCAGTTCGGCGCGGCCGGTGACGGCGCCGAGCGGCAGCCCGCCGCCGAGTCCCTTGGCGGTGGCCAGCAGGTCGGGCTCGATGCCCTCGTGCTCGCACGCGAACATCCGGCCGGTGCGCGCGATGCCGGTCTGCACCTCGTCCGCGATCAGCAGGATCCCGCGCACCCGGCAGATCGTGGCGACCCTGGCCAGGAAGCCGGGGGCGGGCACGATGAAGCCGCCCTCGCCCTGGATCGGCTCGACCAGGGCGGCGGCCACGTTCTCCGCGCCGATCTGGCGGTCGAGCAGGTCGATCAGGGCCTCGGCGGCCTCCTCCGCGCAGCGTTCCGGGCCGGAGCGCCAGCGGTAGGGGTAGGCCATCGGGGCGCGGTAGACCTCCGGGGCGAAAGGTCCGAAGCCCTGCTTGTACGGCCGGTTCTTCGAGGTCAGCGTCATCGTCAGCAGCGTGCGGCCGTGGTACGCGTGGTCGAACGCCACGACGGCGGGCCGCCCGGTGGCCGCCCGGGCGATCTTGACGGCGTTCTCCACCGCCTCGGCGCCGGTGTTGACCAGGAAGGTACGCCGCTCGTCCGGCACCGGGGCAAGCTTGGTGAGCTTCTCGCACACGTCCAGGTAGGACGCGTACGGATTGACCAGGAAGCACGTGTGCGTGAACCGGTCCAGCTGGGCGGCCGCGCGCCGCACCACCCGCGGGGCGGAGTTGCCCACCGTGGTCGCCGCGATGCCGCTGCCGAAGTCGATGAATGAGTTGCCGTCCGCGTCGACGATCACGCCGCCCGCGGCCTTGACGAACACCGGGAGCGTGGCACCGACTCCGGCGGGGACCAGGCGGCGCTGCCGGGCGAGCAGTTCCCGGGACCGCGGGCCGGGGATCTCGGTGACGATCCGCCGGGCCTGCGGGAGCGACGGTCCGCCGGCCGGTCGGGTGGCTTCGGGCACGGCACATCCTCGGGTGGGTCGGGAAGGCGACGTCCGAAACAACCACCGCGGCGATCGGCGCGGCCATCGACGAATCGGCGTGCTCCCGGCGCCGAGTGCGCGACATATCGTCGGGCGTGCCGCCGCCTGCGGCGCGCCCACAATGTCGGCCTCACCCACCGGCGTGCCCCTGCGGCACGCGTCGAAAGGCAGGCCGATGCCGCACCTCTGGGACCGCTCCGCAGCGCCCGACGGGTCTCGCCCGGTGCGGGAGCTGCGCCATCTGGTGGCCGGCCGCTGGCGTACCGGGGACGGCGCCGAACTTGTCGACCGCAACCCGGCGCGCCCCGCCGAGATCGTGGCCGTCGGCGGCCTGGCCGGGCCGCGCGACCTGGACCGGGCGGTCGCGGCGGCGCGGGACGCGTTCCCCCGTTGGGCGGCGACCCCGCATCATGCGCGCGCCCGGATCTTGGCCCGGGCCGCGGACGTCGTCGACGCGCGGGCCGAGCAGTGGGGCGGGGAACTCGCCTGGGAGGAGGGGAAGATCCGCGCCGAGGCGGTGGGTGAGGTGCGCCGGGCGGCGGAGATCCTCCGCTACTGCGCGGGCGAGGCCGCCCGGCCGGTCGGCGAGGTCTTCGCGTCGCCGCGGCCCGGCGAGCAGATCCAGGTGGTCCACCGGCCGGTGGGCGTGGTCGCCGTCGTGACGCCGTTCAACTTCCCCGTCGCCATCCCGGCGTGGAAGATCGCACCCGCGCTCGGCTACGGCAACACCGTGGTGTGGAAGCCCGCGAGTACGGTGCCGCTGCTGGCGATGCGACTCGCGGAAGCGCTCGTCGAGGCGGGCTTGCCCGACGGTGTGCTGTCGCTGCTGATCGGCGACGGTGGTCTCGGTGGGCGGCTCGTGGCGCACCCCGGGATCGACGCCGTCACCTTCACCGGGTCGACGTCGGTGGGGCGCAGGCTGATCGCCGCCTGCGGTGCGCTCGCCCGGCCGATCCAGACCGAGATGGGCGGCAAGAACGCCGCCGCCGTGCTGGCCGACGCCGATCTGGACCTGGCCGCACGCGAAGTGCTGGCGGGCACGTTGGCCTCGACCGGGCAGAAGTGCACCGCCACGTCCCGGCTCGTCGTGGCCGAGTCGGTCGCCGACGTGTTCCTGGAGGCGATCGTGCAGCGGGCGTCGGCGCTGCGGGTCGGCGATCCTCTCCAGGCCGGCGTGCAGATGGGGCCGGTCGCCTCGACGCAGGCGCGGGACGGGATCCAGGCCGCGGTGGACGCCGCCGCCGGGCGTCCCGGCGTGCACGTCCTCGCCGGCCGTCAGCCGTACCGGGACGCTCGTGCCGAGGGCGCGTTCCTGCCGCCCACCGTGGTCGAGCTGTCCGGCGACGACCCGCTGTGGCGCGACGAACTGTTCGGTCCCGTGCTGGCCGTGCACCGGGCCCGGAACGACGACGAGGCACTGGATCTCGTCAACGGCAGCGTGTTCGGGCTGTCCGCGGCCGTGTTCACCGACGACCTGCGGGCCGTGGGGGACGCGATGGAGCGGTTGGACGTCGGCGTGCTGCACGTCAAATCCGAGACCGCGGGCGCCGACCCGCACGTGCCGTTCGGCGGGGCCAGGCAAAGCGGCTACGGTCCGAAGGAACAAGGGCGCGCCGCACGGGAGTTCTTCACCACCACCAAGACGGTGTACGTGCGCAGCTCGCGGGCGGCGGCCCAGTGACCGCCGACTTCCCGCTCCCGCTGTCCGGGATCCTGGTCGCGGATTTCGGCCGCGTGCTGGCCGCGCCGTACGCCACCATGCTCCTGGCCGACCTGGCCGACCTGGCCGACCTGGCCGACCTGGGCGCGGACGTGGTCAAGGTCGAGCACCCGGTCGGCGGCGACGACACGCGCGCCTGGCGTCCACCGCACGTCGACGGCGAGTCCACGTACTTCCTCTCCGTGAACCGCAACAAGCGCTCCTTCGCCGTCGACCTGGCCGACGACGAAGGGCGCCGCCAGGCGGTGGAGCTGGACCGCCGGGCGGACGTGCTGTTCGAGAACTTCCGGCCCGGCACCATGGCCAAGTACGGGTGGTCGTACGAGGATGCGCGGGCGGTCAACCCGCGGCTCGTCTACTGCTCGGTCACCGGCTTCGGCGCGGACAAAGGCGCCGCCCTGCCCGGCAACGACCTGCTGGTGCAGGCCGTCGGCGGGCTGATGAGCGTGACCGGCCCGGAACCGGGGGCACCGGTGAAGACCGGCGTTGCCCTGGTGGACGTCGTCACCGGCCTGCACGCCGCCATCGGCGTCCTCGCCGCGCTGCGCCACCGCGACGCCGCCGGCGAGGGGCAGCACGTCGAGGTCGACCTGCTGTCGTGCCTGCTGTCCGGCATGGTCAACCAGGCGGGCGGGTACACCCTCGCGGGCGCGGTCCCGGGGATCCTGGGCAACCGGCACCCCTCCATCGCCCCGTACGAGGTGTTCCCCACCGCCGACCGGCCGATGGTGGTCGCGGTCGGCAACGACCGGCAGTTCGCCGCCCTGTGCCCGGGCGTCGCGCTGCCCGGGCTCGCCACCGACCCCCGGTTCGCGACGAACGCCGACCGGGTCGCCCACGTCGACGAACTGGCCGAGCTGCTCACCCGGCGTCTGGTGCACCGTACCGCCGCCGAATGGTTCGACCTTCTCACCCCGGCGGGCGTGCCCTGCGGACCCGTGAACGACATCGCGGAGGCCTTCGCCCTGGCCGAAGGGCTGGGCCTCGGTCCGCGCGCCACGATCGTCGACGGCGGACCGCCGCTGGACCTGGTCGCCAATCCCATCGGCCTGTCCCGTACACCGGCGCGCTACGAGCGGCGCCCGCCGCAGCTCGGCGAGCACACCGACGCGATCCGGGACTGGCTGGGCACGTGAGCCGGATGTCCCGACCACCCTTCCCCCACCGCTACTGGAGCACACGATGAACGGCGCCAAGGCCCTCACCGACCCCCTCGACCTGCTGGACATCGACGGCGTCCTCACCGACGAGGAACGCGAAATCCAGACCACCGTCGCGAAGTTCCTCGCTTCACGGGTCCGCCCGTACATCGGCGAGTGGTTCGAGAACGCGCACTTCGCCCGCGAACTCGCGCCCGAACTCGGAAGGCTCGGCGTCCTCGGCATGCATCTGGACGGCTACGGCTGCGCCGGGGTCAACGCGGTCGCGTACGGCCTGGCCTGCCTCGAACTGGAGGCCGTCGACTCGGGCTTCCGCAGCTTCGTGTCGGTGCAGGGCTCGCTGTCGATGTTCTCCATCTGGAAGTGGGGCTCGGAGAAACAGAAGCAGGAGTGGCTGCCGCGGCTCGCGGCCGGCGAGGCGATCGGCTGCTTCGGCCTGACCGAGCCGGACTTCGGCAGCGACGCGTCCGGGATGCGCACGCGGGCGGTCCGCGACGGCGGGGACTGGATCCTGAACGGCGCCAAGATGTGGATCACCAACGGCGGCATCGCCGACGTCGCCACCGTGTGGGCGCAGACCGAGGAAGGCGTCCGCGGTTTCCTCGTGCCGCGCGGAACCCCGGGCTTCACGACCCGCGACATCAAGCACAAGACGTCGCTGCGCGCGTCCGTGACGTCCGAGCTGTACTTCGACGACGTTCGGCTGCCGGATTCGGCTCGCCTGCCCGAGGCGACCAGCCTGCGCGGCCCGCTGTCCTGCCGCAACGAGGCGCGCTTCGGCATCCTGTTCGGCGCGGTCGGCGCGGCACGCGACTCCCTGCAGACCGCCATCCAGTACGCCGACACCCGCGTCCAGTTCGGCAAGCCGATCGGCGCCTTCCAGCTCACCCAGAAGAAGCTCGCCGACATGGCCGTGTCCGTGGGCACGTCCCGCTGCTCGCCCTGCACCTGGGGTGCCTCAAGGAGCACGGCCGGATCCGCCCCGAACAGGTCAGCGTCGGCAAGCTCAACAACGTACGGGAGGCCATTGCGATCGCCCGCGAATGCCGCACCGTTCTGGGAGCCAACGGGATCTCCCTGGAGTACTCGCCGCTGCGGCACGCCAGCAACCTCGAATCGGTCCTGACCTACGAGGGAACCAGCGAGATCCACACTCTCGCCATCGGCCAGGCCCTCACCGGCCACGCCGCCTACCGCGGACCCGGATCACCCCCTGATCCCCGGTTCCGGGCGCACACACCAGCCGGCCCGTGCGCCCGGAACCGGACCTCGAAGCCCGCTCCGGGCACACAGGGGCGTCGGGTCAGCTCACCGCCAGCCTCGGGGTGCGCGACGGCTCGGTGCGCCGGTCGCCAGTGGCCTCGAAGGCGGCGGCCAGGCCGAGCAGGGCGTTGTCGTCGTAGGCCCGCCCCGCGAACGTCAGACCGACCGGCATGCCGATGTCGGCCATGGTGCCCATGGGCACCGTGACGGTGGGGATGCCGAGGTGCCGGGGGACGAGGTTGCCGTTGGCGACCCAGACGCCGTTGCGCCAGCCGAGGTCGGCGGACTCCTCGCGCACGTCCATGTCGGCCGGGCCGACGTCCGCGACCGTGGGGAACACCACCGCGTCCAGGGCGAGTGCGTCCATCCACTGTTCGAGGTCGACCCGGCGGGTCTCCTCCAGGCCGTAGAGCCCGTCTTCGATGTGGGGGATCTCGGTGAACGCCCCGTACGGATGGTCGCGCACCAGCTTCGGGTACTGGCCGACCACGTCCTCCAGGCCCGCGTAGCGGTCCGGTAGTTCACCGCTCCGGTCGGGCCAGATCCGCGCGGCGTCCACGTCGGCCAACGCAGGCAACGAGGGGTCTCCGTTGGCCCGCAGGAAGTCGTCCCACGCCCAGGCCGAGAGGTCGAGGATCTCGCGGGTGAGGAACTCGGGGCTCACCAGTCCACGCGTCGGCAGCGATGGGGCGCCGGGTCGGTCGGACTCGTAGTTCGACACGATGGGGAAGTCGACCTCGACGACCTCGGCGCCTGCGGCCTCCAGGTCGCGGCGAGCGGCGTCCCACAGGGCGATCACCGAGGGCCGCGTGTCGATCCGCTGCCCGGTCTGGCCGCCGATGCCGCCGTCGGGATTGGTCCCGGCGTCGGGGTCGGCGTTGATGTACATGCGCGGTACGCCGACCCTCTTGCCGACGAGTGCGGCGCCGGCCTCTGCGGCGTCTGCGGGAGCCAGCGCCGGGTAGGAGACGGGGCGCACCTCGGAAGGCCTGGGCAGCGCGATCCACGGCTGGCACCGCCACAGGTCGCCGCGCGTGTCGGGGTCGTCGACGACGATCACGTCGAGCAGTTCGAGCAGGTCGGCCATGGTGCGGGTGTGCGGGACCACGACGTCCATGGTCGGCACGAGCGGCCAGTTGCCGCGCACCGAGATCACCCCGCGGCTGGGCGTGTACGCGCACAGCGCGTTGTTGGAGGCGGGCGCCCGGCCCGAGGACCAGGTCTCCTCGCCCAGGCCGAACGCGGCGAACGACGCCGCCGTCGCGGTGCCCGACCCGTTGGAGGAGCCGGAACCGTAGGCGCTGGTCAGCCAGTCGGCGCTGTAAGGGCTCTCGGCGCGGCCGTACACGCCGCGCTGCATGCCGCCGTTGGCCATCGGCGGCATGTTGGTCAGGCCGATCAGCACCGCGCCCGCCGCCCGTAGCCGCTCGATGGCGAAGGCGTCGCGCTGCGCGACCAGGTGCTCGAATGCCGGCGAACCGGCAGCTGCGGTCAGGCCATTGGCGAGGTAGCTGTCCTTGGCGGTGTACGGGATGCCGTCGAGCGGGCCGAGCGTCTCGCCGCAGGCGCGGCGGGCGTCCGAGGCCTCCGCGTCGCCGCGCGCGTCCGGGTTCATCACGACCATCGCGTTGAGCGCGGTCAACGTGCCGGGCCGGTCGTACGCCTCGATCCGCGCCAGGTAGGCCTCAAGGAGCCCCACCGCGGTGGCCTCGCCTTTCTCCAGCGCGGCGCGAAGGTCGGCGATGCTCGCTTCCACCACGTCGAAGGTGTCAGTCATGTGTGTCTCCAGGATGGCTTGATCGGATGATGCCGGGCGGCGTCGGGAGGAGCGTGGGTGCCGGGGCGGCAACGCGAAGCGTCCCCGCCCGGTGGGCGGGGACGCGACGTGCGGACGTTTCCCGGAGCCGGGTCAGGCCGGCACGGACGGCTGCTGCTGGGTGATGCAGTGGATGCCGCCGCCGCGCGTGAAGATGGGCACCGCGTCGATGGTGACGATCCGACGGCCCGGGTAGGCGGCTGCGAGGATGTCCCGTGCTTCGGCGTCGGCCGCCTCGTCGCGGAAGCCGCAGGCGAGGACGCCGCCGTTCACGACGAGGTGGTTGACGTAGCTGTAGTCGACGAAGCCGACCTCGTCCGTCAGGACGGACGGAGCGGGCAAGTCGATGATGTTCCAGCTCCGGCCCTTCGCGTCGTGCGTGCCGGCCAGGAACTCCTTGATCATCCTGGTGATTTCGCAGTCGGGGTGCGCGGGGTCGCGCTGCTGGTGCACGAGCAGCGTGCCGGGCGACGGGATCGTGGCCAGGATGTCGACGTGGCCGCGTGTGCCGGTGTTGCTGTAGTCGCGTTCGAGCCCGCGCGGCAGCCAGATGACGTGCGTGGCGCCGATCGTGCGCGCGAGTTCGGCTTCGACGCGTGCCTTGTCGGCGAAGGGGTTGCGGTGCGGGTCGAGTTGGACGGTCTCGGTGACCAGGACGGTGCCTTCGCCGTCGACGTGGATGCCGCCGCCTTCGTTGACCAGCACGGACGAGATCACGGGGACGTCGGCTTGGGCCGCGACGAAGCGGGCGATCTCGGCGTCCTTGGCCCAGGTGGCTCCGGCGGCCGTGCCCCAGGCGTTGAACGTCCAGTCCACTGCCGCCAGTCCGTCCTCGCCGAGGACGAACGTGGGGCCGAAGTCGCGCATCCAGAAGTCGTCGAGCGGGGCCTCGACCACGTCGACCTCGGACGACAGCAGCCGAGCCGCGTGTGCGCGCGCGGACGGGTCGACGACCATCGTCACGGGTTCGAACTCGGCTGCCGTGTTGGCGACTTCGGCCCATGCGCGGCGCGCTTCCTCAGCCGAGTCGGGATCGTCGCCCAGGGTGTAGCCCTCGACCGGGAAGGCCATCCAGACGCGGTCCTGCGGATCGGTCTCCGCGGGCATGATCCAGTTCATGGCTGTTCTCTCGTCTCTGTCGTCTTGCGGGTTGGAGCGGTCGGGCCAGGCCGCACAGGCAGCGCCCCGGGCCCGGCCGGCACGTCACACCACGGTGCGGTCGGCCGGTGCGGGCCGCGCCGGTGCGGGGTTTCGGGAGAAGCCGCCGTACAGGCGCTTCACGAGCACGGCATACAGGGCGGAGGCGACGGCGGGGCCGACGATCAACGAGGTGTCCGCCCCCCCGAGCCACTCCGCCACCGGCCCGGTGAACTCGGTGGAGTTGATGCACAAGGCCGCGGACACCGTCCCGGCCAGCAGGGCGACGGCCCCGGCGATGTTGACGCCGCCGTGGTACCAGAACGTGCCGCCCGGTGAGGCGTCGTGGAGCGCGATGCCGTCGTACGCGTTGCGGCGGGCCAGGATGTCGACGACGTAGATCGCCATGGTTGGCCCCAGGACGGCGACGGTCAGTTGGAGGATGCTGCTCAGCGTGTCGGTGAAGTCGGCGATGAAGAGCGCGTAGCACGCCAGCGCGACGCCCAACGCTCCGTCGATGAACACGCTGAGCGAACGCCGGATCGGGAAGCCGATGGCCTGGAGCGCCAGTCCCGAGCTGTACATGGTCAGGATGTTGTTGGTCATCGAGCCCAGGACGACGACGACCAGGAAGACCGGGTAGAACCAGCCCGGCACGACGTTCCTGAGCGAGGACTGCGGGTCGGTCATGTCGACGACGGTGCCGGCGAGCGCGCCGATGACGCCCAGGAGTACGGAGGGGACGAATCCGCCGAGTGCGGTGAACGCCGCGACGCGCGTCTTGGAACTGTCGGCGGGCAGGTAGCGCGCGTAGTCGGCGCTGATACCCCACGCGACGGGATTCGCGGCGACGATCGCGACGCCGGACAGGAAAGCCGCCCAGAACGCGGTGCCGGTCGGGGCGGTCGCCGGGTCCACGGTGTAGTGGAAGTCCGCCTTGGCCACGACGAAGCCGCCCAGCACGACCATCACGACCGCGAGGACGGCGGTGAAGTACCCACTGAGCTTCACGATGGTTGCGTGGCCGTACACGCTGACAGTGAGCGTGATCGCCGAGATGGCCACCACGATGAGGATCTCCGTCGGCCTGTTGTCGGAGATCCCGCCCAAGTCGATCAGTGCGAACGCGGCGAGCGCGCCGAGCGACAGGTTGACCGCCTCGTACGCGATGTACGCGGGCCAGCTCGCGAGCGCGACGTAGCCGCGGTTGCCGCGGACTCCGAACATCGCCCTGGTGATGATGCTGCTCGGCGTCCCGGACGCGGGTCCGCTGATCGCGAGGATGCCGACGGGAATCCAGAACAGGTTGCCGAGCAGGACCGCGGCCAGCGCCTGCCACATGCCGAGGCCCAGCAGCGTGAGCATGCCGCCGACCAGGAGTGACAGGTAGGTGGTGTTCGAGCCAGCCCAGACCTTGAAGAGCTCCCGGGGGTCGCCGTGCCGTTCGCCCTCGGGGATCCGGTCGATCCCTCGCGCCTCGACCTGGCCGAAACGATCGTGGGTCGAACCGGTCGGCGTGGCTGCGGGATCCGGTGCGCCGTGCGCGATTGCCATGTGCCGTCTCCTCAGGAAAGGACGCCGGGACTGGTGGCGGCGCAGTCCTGGCCGTTCGAGTGGTGCCGCTGGTGGTGGGGCGCCGGCGGCTCCCCGGTCGGGGCAGGTCCCGGGAATCGCCCCGCACGGTGCGACGACTCCGGACTCGATCAACAATCTAGATAAGTAATCTAGATTCCGGGAATCTAGGATGGCGTCATGCCGACGTCAAGGGCTGGGGTCGAACAACCGCAATACCCGTCTCAGCAGCACACACGGAGGGGAGAGCCGGGGATGAGTCCGACGGAACACGCCAACCGGCTCCCCGCGCGTACCGCGGTGGACCGGAAGCGTCAGCCCAGCGGCGACGACGCGCGCGAGCGGGCCATGCGGGCCGCGATGGCTGCCATCGCCGAGAAAGGCGCCGCCAAGGTACGCATGTCCGACATCGCCGAGCGGGCGGGCATGAGCACCGGGCACATCCTGTACCACTTCGGCAAGAAGGACCGCCTGCTGCTCGAGGTCCTGGTGTGGAGCGAGGCCGACCTCGGAGGCATGTTCGTCCGCGAAGCCGGGCTGGCCCCGTCGCCAGCCGAGAAGCTGGCGAAGTTCGTCGAGGTCTACCTTCCGGACCACGAAGGCGACGAGCGCTGGGCCCTGTGGACCCAGGTACTGTCACAGCGCCACGACGACGAAGGCAAGCAACTCCTCGCCGAGCTGACCGCCGTCTGGGCGAAGCACCTCGACGCCATCGTCACCGAGGGCCGGGCCCTCGGCCGCTTCGCCGCCGTCGACACCCCCGAATTCGTCGTCCGCACCATGGCCATGCTCGACGGCCTCGCCATCGACACCATGTTCGGCCACCCGCGCTGGAAGACCGCCTCCGCGCAGTCCTTCGCCCTGACCGCGATCACCCGCGAACTCCGCCCCACACCCCTTGAGCACCCCTGAAGGCACCGAGAACCTCATCCGCCCAGGTCAAGCTGCATGGTGATGCTCGTGGACGCCCCGCGTGCCGCCTGCCGCCACGTTTGCCGAACGCAGGGGCACAACGGGGTCGCGGGCCTTGCATGTGGTGACGGTTGAACGCGGACACCGCACCACGCGCAAGGGCGACGTCCAGCCCCACCGGGCCCGGTACCGCCCGACGCAGCGGCAGGCACTGGCCTTGCCCACTCTGTGCCCAGTTCCACGAAGAGATGTACTACGCGGACTCCCAGCCCTCGCGGAGACGGGGTACCCGGCCACCCACCGATGCCTTCGGTGGGGCCCGGACGCCCGATCGCGCCCGCGGCGGTGATCCGCGACGGGAAGTAACCGAACTGGACATCGTCGCTTCACGGCCCGTCAGCGCTTGGGCATGTTCTCCCCGCACCGGCCCGAGCCATGTGTTACACGTCTCGTTCTTTCTCCTCGAGCAGAACCACCTGTCCGGTCAGGTGTGCCGAGGCAGGGCGCGGACGATTCCGCCAGGGTGAGCGGCCTCGCCACGCAGCTGCCGATTCTCCAGCTCCAAGACGTTGACGACGCGGATCAAGGCCACGTTGTCCGCGCGCAGCTGCCGCAGTTCCTCTTGGTCGGCTTGGGCCGTCGCGCTTGAAGATCTCGGCCATGACGTACGTTCCGCGCCGCACGAAGAAGAAGTCCACCAGGTTGATGGCCGTCCACGGGGTGAACAGGTAGGCGAGGAAGACCAGGGCGTTGCCGTAGAACTCGTTGAACCGGTCGGCGCCGACGGCCTGGGCGATCACGAAGACCGCCACCGCCATGGCCGCGATGGCGGCCACCCGCAGCCTCGGGTCGCGGCGACCGGTCGAAACGAGTCCATGATCGAGATGATGCCGAGGGATCCGCCGTACTGGTTGATCGCCATGATGGCGAGCAGTGCGAGGAAGAGCAGCAGCACGATCGCCCATCCCAGCCCGGGCGCGAGCGAGTCGCCGGCGGCCTTGAACGCCGTGACCGGGTCGCTCTGTTCGGGCTCGACGGCGGCGACGGCCGAACCGAGGACGAACACCCAGACCGCCGAGACGGCGCTCGGCAGGTAGGTCCACCAGAAGGTGGCGCGGACCCCGACGTTCGCGGGAAGGTAGTGTCGTGCGCCGGAAATCTTAGCGATATATTTCGCTAGGGAATTGAGGATCTCGTCGGCGGTCTTCGTCCAGACGAAAGGTCTGGGGTACTCGTTCCAGGTCTGGATCCACGTGCGGATGTCGGCTTCGAGGGCCTGGACGGATCTGTGGGTGCCGCGGCGAATGACTTTCGGCCGTCGCGTACTGGGCGCTGTGCCGCAACCTCGACCTCGCGCACGAACGTGAACTCGCCGCCGCCGAGGGAGCGACCACGCGGCTCTGAGCATCGCGGTGCCGCCGCTCGGCCGCCGTGAACGCACATCGATGTAGTGACTGAATTTTCAGTCAGGTAATCTGCGATGACGCGGGCCGGAGCCCGGATCCGGGCCGACCGGTTGCGCGTACGTGTGTGGCGGGGACCCGCCGGGTACGGCACCCGTTCTCGGGCGCGCCCACATCGCCTCGCACGACTTGGAGACCCTCGTGACCCACAGCAGCGGTGACCGTTCCACCGACGCCCGGGTGCCGGCCGACGAGGCGCCGCACGCGCGAACGTGGATGTCGTGGCCGTGGCGCCGAGGCGTGTGGGGCCTGCGGCTGGGCAAGGTCCAGGACGACATCGCGCTGATCGCCCGGACGATCGCCGAGTTCGAGCCGGTGGTCATGTGCGCCCCGGACGACTACACGGCGAAGCGGGCACGCTCGCGGTGCGGCTCCGGCGTGGAGGTGACCACGGACATCCCCACGGATGACCTGTGGATGCGCGACATCGCTCCGGTGTTCCGTCCCGACCGGCACGGCGGCCTGGATGCGGTGGTGCTCAACTTCAACGGCTGGGGCGACAAACAAGTCCACGACGACGACGCTTTCGTCGCCGAACGCCTCGCCGTGCGCCAGGGACTGCGGTACTCCCATGCCGCCTTCGTCGGCGAGGGCGGCGCGGTGGAGACCGACGGCGACGGCACTGTCATGGCCACCGAGAGCAGCCTGGTCAACAAGAACCGCAACCGCGGCATGCACCGCGACGAGATCGAGTCCGCCGTGCTGGACGCGTACGGCGCGGAGAAGATGATCTGGCTCCCGGGGATCAAGGGCAAGGACATCACGGACGACCACGTCGACGTCACCTCCCGGTTCGTCCGGCCCGGCGTCATCATGGTCCAGTTGCCACCGCCCGACCGCAACGACGCGTGGGCGCGGGACGCCCGCGAACAGTTCGCGATCCTGTCCGCCGCCACCGATGCCCGCGGGCGCCGCCTCCAAGTCGTCCCCGTACACGGTCCCGACACCGTGCGCTCGCGCAGCTCCTCGTTCGTCGACTCCTACCTCAACTTCCACGTCGTCAACGGTGGCGTCATTACCGCCGAGTTCGGCGACCACGCCAAGGACGCCGCCGCGAAGGAAGCGCTGGCCGCGGTATTTCCCGGCCGCGAAGTGGTCCAGATCGACGTCGACCGCCTGATGGCCGGAGGCGGCGGCATCCACTGCTCGACCATGCACGAGCCACTGCCCGCCACGCCGTAGCCGGGGAGTGTTCCCCAGTTGAGCAGTGCGGTCTCGCCGCCCTCCACCTTCGCGCCGCGACGATCCGGGTCGACACTCAGCCAAAGCACCCGCTGATCACAGGCGCGCTCCGGCCGGCTCCGGTCGCGACGTGCAGGGCACCCTGGTGCGGGTCGAGACCGCGGGCGGTGGTGGGCTTGCCCACGCGGACGAGCCTGCCGGGTCCCTGGAACGCATCGGTGCGAAGGCGGAAGGTGTCCGGATCGGCGCAGCCGACGGTGCGCGGTCGCTAGGGGGCCGAGGAGTTGTCGTCGTTGCGGGGTGGCAGGGCGAGGTGGAGTTTGGGCGACGGCCGGACGCTCTGTCTCGTAGTCGGTGTGTGTCGCCGTCCAGGAGGCCATGACGAGAACCGCCTGCGACGGCGTACGCGACATGGGCGAGCCGTCGTCGAGGGAGGGGGTTGTTCGTTGTGCGGGGCGGAGGGTGTCGATGATGTCCGGGCGGCCCGCGCGTTGCCTGAGGACGGTGGCGATCCAGCGGGTGATGTCCGGGCCGGCTTGGTCGGCCCAGGCTCGGATCACGTCCCGGAAGGCCGCCTCGCGGCGGCGGGCGCCGCGTTGCGACCCGGCGGCCAGGATCGCTTCGCCCGCTCCCGAGAAGGCTTCGCACGACTTCGTCACGGGGACGTCGTCCGCGTGGGCGGCGTAGCGTACGAAACGCAGCTCCAGCATGGCGTGGCGCAGAAGTGTGGCGGCGGCGTGCGCGTCGGGGTCCAGGTCTGCCCCCGGCGGCCGAGGTGGATTCGATATCGCGAGACACCCCTTGGGAAACGCGGCATGTGCGACCGCACTCGTCCCCTCGGGAACATTGCCGGAAGCCGATCCCATCGACACAGACCACCACCTGTTGCGGGGCGGCCCCTTCACGCGCCCCTGATCAGCAGCATCCGCTCGTCGGCCGACTCCGACCGGGTGATCGACGTGAACTCCCCCGAATTGGGCAACAGGGTCATCGAAGGCTGGTACAACATCCGCAGGCTGCACAGCAGCCTCGGCTACCGCACACCCGTCGAATACGAAGCCGCACTCGCAGCCTGACCACCACAACGAAGGTGTCCGTCAAAGCGGAGCAAGCTCACCCGACGACACGCGGTCCGTGGAGACCATCCTGCGCAACATCCTCGAACGCCTGTGATGACGATGTGGGCAGGTTCGGTGACTCGCCCGAGTCAGGCCTGGCGACAGCCGAGGTACATGACCCTCACGCCCCGGTGCTCACCGTGCCGTGCCGTGGGGACGTACGTTGTGTACCGCCGGGGCGAGCGGGTGGTTGCGGTCGCGGTACCACGCGAGTTGCTCGACGGTCGACGTGTCGGCGGCTGGGGTGATGGTGGCGGTGAGGCCGAAGTCGTGCACGGTGGGGCGTCCTTGCCCCACCCACCAGCGCCACGCCGCCTCGACCTCGTCCCACAGGCGCCTCGGTCCACTCTGCAGAACACGGGGAGTGTACCCGGCGGCGAACCCGATGGCGGCGACGGAATGCCCCGAGCCGGTGTCGGAGCCATGCAGCCACAAGGTCCCGCCGGCGTGTCCGTCCGGGACGGGTTGGGCGAGGCAGTCGGGGACGTGCAGCCCCAGGACGAAGCCGACGGGGTCGAACGGCCCGGCGACCACGTCGTCCCAGCCGAGTGAGGTCGTGGACGCGGCGGCGGCCTCGGCCCAGTCGTCCGGGAGCGTCGTGGTGCCGTAGTGGCGGCGGTCGGGGCGTTGGCGGCGGAGTTTCATGAACGCGGTGGCCATCGTGAACGGCCCGCACGCGGCGCGCCCGTCGTCGTCGACGACCAGGCGCAGGGCGCAGTCCCCGGTGGTGTAGTCGGTGCCCCAGGGCATGACGATCACCGCGCCCGGCTTCGCCTGCTCGATCCACGCCGCGGGGATGCGACGGACACCGGCGGTGACCTGGACCCGGTCGTAGGGGCCCGCGTCGGGGTGTCCGAGGGTTCCGTCGCCGGCGAGGACCCGGACGGCGTCGCCGTACCCGGCCCGCGCCAGATTCGCCCGGGCCTGCTCCGCGAGTTCGGGGTCGATCTCGACGGAGACGACGTCGCACCCGCGCGCGGCCAACAGCGCGGCGCTGTACCCGGTCCCGGTCCCGATCTCCAACACCCGCATACCGGGGGCGGCGTCGAGGTCGAAGAGCATCTCGGCGACGGTCGAGGGCGCCGACGCCGACGACATCGCCAACCGCCCCGCACCGTCGCCCGCGTGCGGGCCGTCGTCCCACTGGGTCACCAACGCCCGATCCGAATACACCGCCACCCGCCACGCGTCCGGATCACGGCGGCGGTCGACGACGATCTCGCCGTCCTCGGGCCAGATGCGATCGGGGACGAAATCCTCCCGCGCGACGCACTCGAACACCGGCCGCCACCCGTCCGGTAACACGGCCTTGTTCGCCAGCAGGGTAGCCAGGGAAACGGATCCGACCACGGTCACGGCTTGCGCCGCTGACCGGGCCCGGGAGGTGTGCTGCCGTCCTTGGACGGGTCACCCGGAGTCGGATTGGGATCCGGCTGCGGAGGTTGAATCGGGGCGGGCGGACCGCCACGATCACCGGGCATCGCGAACCACCTTCCGCGCGGCTACTGAACGCACCCTAGAAACCCCGGAACGTGAGCGTCAAGACGCTGCATGAATCCGTCGGTGGTGGCGGGCATGTTCGACGTCCTCGACGTCGAACCCCGCCACCGCGTCCTGGGGTTGTGTACCGGAGTGCGACACGAGGTCGCACATTGCAAGTAGACGCGATAGGGAGGATGGCTATCTGAGGTAGCCGATATCGCAGTCTCAGATCGCGGAGGCCCGCCCGAGCGCGCGGCTGGTAGGCCGTCCGCTCCTCGTGCTCGTCCTGGTCGAGTTCGGGTACCGGCGGGTCTTCGGACAGGGCGGGTGGGGGTTCCCGTATGCGGGGTGTGGCGGTCATGTACAGGCGCCGCCTGGCGGTGTGAGTGTGGGTTGTGGCGGCGGTGGTTGGCCGGACCCTTCGTGGTACCTCAGCGGGCCCGGTGAGGATCAATGTCGGTCGGGCGGAGGTCCGTTGTCTGCGTTCCGGGCCTGGGGGCGTTGGCGTGCGTATGTTCGTGGCGGGGGTCGATGGTGGGGGTACGGGCGCTCGTGAACGCGGAGTGGTGGGCCTGGCGTTCTTCCCTGCCGCGTGGCGTCGCGTCGGGCTCGGGCGTGTCGCCTGCAGTGTGGTGGCGAAGTCCCGCCGACTTTGCCGGGTGGTGACCGGCTGGGACCGTTTCGTCGTGTCCGCGGGCTGCGTCGCACCGCATCCTTTCCGTTTGTGGGCATGTTCGCGTGTTCGGTGGGACGGGCGGGGCCCGGCACGCTGATGCGTGCCGGGCCCGGTTGGTTGGGTGTGTCGTGGATCGGTGGGGTGTTACCAGGTGCCGGGTGCGGCTCTCCAGGTCTGGGTGGGTGGGTTGAGGGTGCCGTCGGCCTTGGCCGACAGTGTGTTGAGTGTGGTGGAGCCGTCGTTCCATTCGTACATGGCGGCGACGTCGGTGCGTCCGTCGCCGTTGACGTCTCCGGTGACGGGGTAGGCGGAGGCGGTGTCCCAGGTGCCGGGTGCGGAGTGCCAGGCGACGGCGGGGTCGGTGAACAGTCCACCGGTGGTGGTCGGGAAGACCCGGAACTCGGCGGTGCCCGCCCCCAGGTCGTACATCGCCCCGATCTCCACGCGGTGGTTGCCGTCGAAGTCGCCGGTGGTCAGTTGCGTCTTGTTCCAGTCCCAGGTGCCGGGTGCGGCGCGCCAGGACTGTACGGGTGCGGCGAGGGTGCCGTCGGTTTGGGCGAGGAGGGTGTGGAGGGTGACGCTGCCGTCGGACCAGCCGTACAGGGCGGCGATGTCGGTGCGTCCGTCGCCGTTGTAGTCCCCGACTGCGTATTTGGCGGAGTTGGCGTTCCAGGCGCCGGGTGCGGATTGCCAGCCGGGGAGGGGGGTGCCGAAGGCGCCGTCGCTGCGGACGACCCAGGTGTGCACGGTCGTGGTCCCGTTCGCCGGGTCGGCGACTTGGGCGTAGACCATGGCGACGTCGTCCTTGCCGTCGCCGTTGTAGTCGCCGGCCATGACCATGGCCCGGTTCCAGTCCCACTGCCCGGCGGGTGTCACGTATCCGGGGGTCGGGTCGGAGAAGATCCCGCCGGGGTGGGAGATGAACTTGAACAGCGAGGTGCTGCCGTCGTTCCACACGTGGAGTGCGGCGATGTCGGTGCGTCCGTCGCCGTCGAAGTCCCCGACGGTGTACTTGACCCGGGTGGTGTCCCAGTGTCCGGCCAGGCTCGCCCACACCTGCCGCGGCGCGGTGAACGTGCCGTCCGCGTTCCCGGACGAGAGGAAGAACGCCGTCGTCGACTGCCCGTAGTCGTACACGGTCAACACGTCCGCGCGGTGGTCGCCGTCGAAGTCCCCGGCGTACTCGTTGCGCCGGTCCCGGGTGGAGTCGCCCGGAAGATGATCGACCGTGGCCCCGGTGATGCCGTTCCAGCGGACATACCCGCCCTGGAAGTCAGAGCGGCGCCCGCCCGCGACGTCGTACTCGTCACTGGTGGGGAACCCGAGGTACCCCTGCTCCCACCCCAGTTCGGCCCATCGGGTGCGGATGTTGCCGTAGACGGCCTGGGCGCCGCCGGTGGGGCTGGTGTAGACGGATCCGTTGTCGACGCTCGCGCCGGGGGTGCGGAAGTGGGTGTAGGTGCCGGGCCTGGTGGGGGTGTTCGCCTCGTCGGTCGCGGGGAACCCGAGGGTTCCGCGCGGTCCGCCGGTGGCCTGCCACCGGTTGTACGTCTGCCCGGTGATCACGCGCGCCCCGGTGTCCGGGCTCCAGGTCACGGCCCCGGCCCCGGTGTCGGGGGTGCCGGCGTAGCGGGTGATGCGGCCGATATCGGTCCCGGCGCCGTCGCGCACGACGTCCTCGTCGGAGACGGGATAGCCCAGCGGGCCGTTCAGGGCGCCGCTCTGCAGCCATCGAGCGCGGGTGCCCCCGCGTTGGAACCAGGCTCCGGTGGTGGGCGACCAGTTGATGTGCGCGTCGGTGGCCCCGCCGTTCAGGATGCCCTGGAAGTCGGCGAACTTCCCGATGCCGCCGTCGCTTTGCACTCCGCCGGTGGGCAGCCTCAGCGGTCCGGTGGGTCCGCCGGTGGCCTTGTACTTGGCGAGGATCGGCCCGCACAGGTCGATCTTGACGTTCGCGTCCTGCGCGGAGGCGAACTTCTCGCAGGTGGTCCACGGCGTCTGGTTGTCGGCGATCAGCCGCATCGGCCCGAACGCGTTCCCGTCCGCCCCGGGGGTGATCCCCAACGACACGTACAGCCTTCCGTCGGCGGCCTGCCCCCACAGATCGGCCTTGCCGTCCCCGTCGAGGTCCCCGTCGGAGGTGAGCTTGGGGTAGGCGGCCGCGTCGAATCCGGTCCCGATGAGCGTGCGGGCCGCGGTGTTGCCGAGCGCGGTCATGTCGACGCTGCCGTCGGTGTTCTTGCGCGACGCGTACTGGTAGAGCTGACCGGTGACGCGGTTGCGCGCCCACAGGTCGGGGAACCCGTCTCCGCTCGCATCGCCGGGTGCGATGAGGTCGAGGTTGGTCCAGTCGGCGGTGCCCAGGGGGATGGCCTTGTCGAATTCGCCGGCGCTGGTGTCGCCGTGGAAGAGCCACAGGCTGCGGGTGCCGTTGCCGTTGTCCTCGAGGGTGAGCAGGTCCAGGCGGGCGGCGCGGGTGGGGCTGAGGTCGTTGTCGACGTTGCCGGGGGCGAGGATCTGCTTGACCCGGGTCCAGTCGGGTGTGTAGGTGGTGCAGGTGCCGTTGGGGCGGGTGGCGTCGACGCAGGTGTCGGGTCGGGTGACGCCGTCGCGGACCCCGCTGGTGAAGTATTCGCCGTGTGCTCCGGCTCCGGCGGTGGCGTAGCGGTAGAGCTGCCCGCCCGCGTGGGCGTAGAGGTCGTCGTAGGTGATTCCGGCGCCGCCGCGGTGGGTGATCAGTGACCCGGTCCAGGTGGGTTGGTCCTCGGTGCCGGCCGGTCCCTGGAAGGTGCGTGAGGCGATGGTGCCGCCTGCGGCGGGGTCGGTGTCGGCTGCGTACATGCGCAGTGCGCCGGTGTCGTCGACGGTGAGCAGGTCGATGCGCCCGTCGCCGGTGATGTCGCCGAGGGTGGTCTTGGCGTTGGGGTTGGAGGGTGCGTAGAACTTGTAGATCGTGGGTTGTGAGCGGTTGCCGGCTTTGTCGACGGTTTGTGCGTAGAGGGCGTTGGTGCCCCAGTTGATCACCGGCAGTGGTTCGGTTCGCCAGGTGTTCGTGATGTCGTCCCGGGTGGCGCGGGCGGCGCCGCCGACGGGGATGACGGCGTTGAGCGCGTATTCGACGGTGTCGACGCCGGAGGCGTTGTCGGTGGCGGTGAAGGTGAAGGTGCCCTTGTCGCCCGCGGTCCTGCCGCCGCCGCCCGTGGGGTAGTCGACGCTGGTGGTCGTGGGTGTGGTCGGTGGTGTGGCGTCGACGGTGAAGGTGGTGTCGGGTGCCCAGTTGCCGGGGACGTCCTCGTCGTCGGCGCGTACGGACCACCGGTAGCTCTTGCCGTCGACCAGGATTCCGGCGGGCAGGTCGGCGCGTGCCTCGTGGCCGTTGGCGCCTCGGGAGATCCAGCCGCTGTCGTATACCAGCGGATCGCCGTTGCCGACCTCGCGCAGGTGGAACTGTGCCCTGACGCTCTGGGCCGCGTCGGGATCGCTGACGGTGGCGTACAGGCTCACCCCGCCCACCGCGGGGTTGACGGCGCCGATGTATCCGGCGTTGCCGGAGGCGGCGCCGTTGACGGGCACGGGTGTCATCCGCGTGTTGGTGGGCGTGTTGGGCGGGGTGTTGTACTCGATGTAGATGAAGTTGTCCGCGGCGTCGCGGGAGAAGCGCTTGAAGCCGTTGTTGGAGGTGTTCTCCGGGGTTTCCTTGCCGTAGACGCCGAGGGTGAGGTATTCCCAGTTCTGGTGGCCGGCGAGGTTGGCAGTGATGTCGAAGTCGACGAGGCGGTTCCCGCAGGTGGGTTTGTTCGTGCCCGGTACCGAGGTGGTCGCCCACAGGCCCTGGTCGTGGGGTTGGGTGCGCCAGGTGGTGTTCTCGTCCAGGGTGTCGGCGGTCAGGTGCAGGTAAACCGGCTGGGCGTCGGTGGGTAGGCAGCTGTTCAGGGCGGAGTAGACCTGGGTGGTGTTGAAGGTGACGCGCTTGATCAGCTTGCCGTCCAGGCGTCCCTTCCAGTTGTAGTCGACCCGGTAGAAGGAGCGTTCCAGTCCTGTCGGGGCGGTGTAGCGCTGGTATCCGGCGCCAGGCATCCAGTCGAGGTTCTTGCGTCCCGAGGTGTCGGGGTAGGCCTGCTGGACCCAGTTGTACATGCTTGCCCGGTCGAGCATGGGGACCCAGTCGGGGTCGATGTACAGCGGGAAGACGGTGTCCGGGGCGCGGAGCAGGGTCGCGTCCGGGGTCAGGGTGAGCGAGGTGCTGGCGACGGCGGTCTCCAGCGGCGCGGTCGTGGCGTGCGCGCCCGGGCGCCTGTCGGTGGAGGCGAGTTCGTCCGCCGGTATCGCCGGGGACGCGTCCGCACCGGCAGGGGCGGACGCCGTCTTCGCGCTCGCGGCCGGCGTCTGCCTCGGGGTGGTGCGCGAGTCCCACATCCTCGGTGCGGGTGCGGTGAACGCGACCTTGCCGTCGGGGGACTTGGCGGCCAGCGACCCGTCGCTGGCCTCGGTGACGGTGACGCCGTCGGTGGTCATCCCCAGCCTGAGCGTGGCCAGTTGCGGGTTCTTCGCCGCCGCGGGGGTCTTGACGATCAGGGTGTGGGCGAAACCGCCCTGTTCACCGGCGACGACCTTGAGGTCGACGTCGGGCAGCACGCCCGGATACAGCGCGCCGTTGCCGGTCAGGACGGGCGTGGGCAGCGCGGTGGGCCAGGTGAAGGCGAGCCTGCGGCCGTCGTTGGTCATCGACGCGAGCAGCGTCGAGCCGCCGCCCCCCAGTGTCAGATCGCCGGTGGTGCTGGCGGGCCGTAGCGTCCCGTCCGCGGCCCGGGCGAGGGTGGGGTCGAGCTCGCGCCAGACACCGGTCTTCTTCGTGCGCGAGGGTTCGACGGTGCGCTTGAGCCCGAGCGTCCCATCTGGATTGGCGGTGACGGTATCGGTCTCGGTGGTCAACTCCGGTACCGGAACGGGCACTCCGGTACGCACGGCCCGCGCTCGCGCCTGATCCTCGGCCGCTGTTTTCGCGTCGGCCGACAGGGCATCCGCGGTGGCGCCTACGATGCTGCCCGCGGTGGGGGCTCCGCTCACGGTGGTGGGCGCGCTGCGGGGCGCGGCGCCGACGGCGCCGACGGCGCACGTCATCGACAAGGTGACGAGTGAGCCGACGAGCGCCGACAGTCGTCGCGCGTACGGGCGTGGGCGGGGAGGCGGGTGCCCCATGAGGGTGACTCCTCGGGAGAGTTGGCGATACGGGGCGCGAGCGCGCATAGATGCGCGGAACGTACCGGTTGGCTGCAAGCCCGCACCACGTGGCACAGATCACATCGACTCGATGAATGTGTCGACAAGGTTGCAAGTCGCCTGGACGCGTGCGCGGATTGCTGAACTATGGACCCCGACAGGTGATTTGGTCGGGCCGAGGACTCTCGGACGACCGTTTGGGTTGTAGTGACGAAGCACACATCCGCCTCCGGGAACTGCCTTTACCCGCCCGGGATTTACGGCCTACCGTGCGCTCCGTCTGTGATCTTTCGCCTGTTCGGGGGCGGGATCCGTCCGGGTGGGGGTTGGTCGTCGTGCGTGGTTGGTCGTGGGGATCGAAAAAGTCCCGGCGGACTCGAGGGGCCGGTGCGGCGCGCCTGTTCGTGACGGGCGCGACGGTGTTGGCGCTGACGGCGAGCGTGGCCCCGGCCCAGGCCGTCGACTGGATCGAGACCCGCCCCGACACCGACGGCTGGTCCCCACGCGACCTGCCCAAAACACCCTCCGTCGGCGGCCACGACGCACCCAAACCGGACGCACGCCCGCTCACCGGCGACGGCCACCGCCCCTGGAAACCCACCGCGACCACCTGGCCCAAGCCCGCCGAAGCCGACACCGCCCCCGCGCCCGCCTCCTCATTCGTCGCGCGGGGAGGATCGTCCCTGCTGGCCGCGCCCACCGGCGGCAACGCCCCCGGCACCCCCGTCTGGATCACCACCCCCACCGCCGCCACCCCCGGCCCCCTGCGCCCGAACACCCTCGCCGCACCCCCGACCGGCACGGCGCCCACCCCGGGCCGGGTCAAGGTCACCGTCGCCGACCACGCCGCCGCCGAGAAGGCCGGCGTCGACGGCGTCCTGATCACCGTCCGCCCCACCGACGCGGCCACCAACCCCGGCAAGGTCACCGTCGGCGTCGACTACGCGGGCTTCCGCGACGCGTTCGGCGCCGACTGGTCTTCCCGCCTGCGCCTGGTGTCGATGCCCGAGTGCGCGCTGACCACCCCCGATGCCGCCGAGTGCCGGATCAAGTCCCCGGTCGCGGGCGGACGCAACGACCGCGTCAAGAACCGCGTACTCGCCGACGTCGACCTGTCCGCAACCGCCGCCCGTTCCGCAAGCGCAACCCCGGGCGCGATGCTGCTCGCGGTCACCGCCGACGCGTCGGGCCCGTCCGGCGACTACAAGGCGACCTCGCTGTCCCCGTCCGGCCAGTGGTCGGCGGGCGGCAACTCCGGTTCGATGAACTGGTCGTACGGAATCGCCGTCCCGCCCGCGATCGGCGGCACCGCCCCTGCACTGAACCTGGCCTACAACTCGGGCAGTGTGGACGGCCGCACGACCTCCACGAACAATCAGGCGTCGTGGATCGGCGAGGGCTGGGAATACTCGCCGGGCTTCGTCGAGCGCTCCTACGACTCCTGCGCGCGCGACGGTCAGGACAAGTCCGGCGAGAAGTGCTGGTCGAACCGCAACTCCCTGACGCTGTCCCTCAACGGCAAGTCCTCCACCCTGATCCAGGACGACACCGACAAGACCAAGTGGCGCCTCGAGGGTGACGACGACTCCCGCATCGAACCGCTGACCGACGCGATCAACGGCGACGACAACGGCGAGTACTGGCGCCTGACCACCGGCGACGGCGTCCAGTACTACTTCGGCGTGGGCCACAAGCCCGGCGGCAACAACCAGGACACCCCCACGAACTCGACCTGGTTCGCGCCCGTCTACGGCAACCACGCGGGCGAACCGTGCAACAAGGCGTCCGGATTCGACGCGTCGTGGTGCCAGCAGGCGTGGCGCTGGAACCTCGACTACGTCGTCGATGCCCGCGGCGGCATGGTCACCTACTGGTACAACGCCGAGACCAACCGCTACACCCGCGGCGCGATCCTCGTCGGCTCCGGGACCCTGACCGAGTACACCCGCGGCGGCACCCTCGCCAAAATCACCTACGGCTCGAAGCAGACCGACACCACGCAGCCCACCGCCCAGGTCCTCTTCGACACCGCGGAGCGCTGCCTGAAGAAGGACGGCTTCGACTGCGACCCGGCCAAAATGACCAAGGCCAACGCCGCCAAGTGGCCTGACGTGCCCGTCGACAAGCAGTGCGCCACCACGGGCAAGTGCGAGGAGTACGGCCAGTCGTTCTTCTCCACCCGCCGCCTGACCAAGATCACCACCCAGTCCCTGGCCGGCTCGACGTACCAGACGGTCGACGAGTACGCCCTCGACCAGGACTACCCGGACCCGCAGGACGGCTCCTCCCCGACGCTGTGGCTGAACTCGATCACCCGCACCGCCTGGGACGGCACCAACAAGATCGACGTCCCCTCGGTCGACTTCGTCGGCGAGTTCATGCCCAACCGCGTCGACGCCGGCGGCGACCTCGCCCCGCCGATGAACCGCCGCCGCCTCAAGGGCATCACCAACGAGACCGGCGGCCAGACCACGGTCACCTACAACGACCCCGAGTGCACCCCGGCCACGCTGCCCACCCCGGACGCCAACACCAAGGCGTGTTACCCGATGTGGTGGAACTACGACGAGGACTCCGAACCGGTCCTGCACTGGTTCCACAAGTACACCGTCGCCGAGGTCACCGAACACGACATCGCCACCACCACCCCCAACCGCTCCACCCGCTACGAGTACGTAGGCGGCGCCGCCTGGCACCGCGACGACTCCGAGCTCACCGAGGACAAGGAAGCCTCCAAGCCGAAGAGCAAGGACCGCCGCACCTGGAACCAATACCGCGGCTACGGCCAGGTCATCACCCGCTCCGGCGTGGCGCCCAAGGACGCGGTGACGCAGTCCGCGACGTTCTACCTGCGCGGTATGGACGCCGACGTGAAGAAGGACGGCACCAAACGCGCCGTCACCCTCACCGACTCCACCGGCCAAGCCATCCTCGACGCGAACCAGAACGCCGGATTCGCCTACGAGACCCAGACGTTCACCGGCGCGGGTGGCACTGTCGCCACCACGTCCCTGAACACCCCTTTCTCCTCGGCGGTCACCGCTACTCATGCCCGCGCTCGCGGCCTACCGCCGCTTGAGGCCCGCCGCTCGGCCACCTCCAAGTCCCGCACCCGCAGCCTCCTCGCCGATACCGTCACCTGGCGCGAGACCTCCAAGACCACCACCTTCGAACCCCTCCACGGCCTCCCGGAGACGGTGTCGGACAAGGCCGACGGCCTGCCCGAGTACTGCACGAAGACCACCTACACGCACAACACCGCGGCGTGGATCATCGGCAAACCCGTCGAGACGATCTCCCTCGTCGGCAACTGCGACACCACCAGGAACAAGGACACCGTCTACGCCTGGGCCCACACCCTGTACGACAACAAGCCGTACGGCGAGGTCGGCTCCATCGGCGACACCACCTCCACCGACGCCGTGATCGACTACAAGCCGGACGGCACCCCCAACTGGGTCACCACAGCCAAGTCCGAGTACGACGCGTACGGCCGCGTCACCAAGGCCACCGACGCCGAGAACAAGGTCACCACCACCGCCTATACCCCCACGACCGGCAGCCTGCCCACCACGGTCGCCGTCACCGGTCCCAGCGGCTGGACCTCCACCACCACCTACGCCGGGGCCCGCAACCTCCCGGTCAAGGCGGTCGACGCCAACGGCCTGGTGGTGGAGCAGGAGTACGACACCCTCGGCCGGTTGATCGCGGTGTGGAAGCCGGGCCACACCAAGGCGGAGAACGCGGACCTGCAGTTCGCGTACGCCCCCAGCAAGACCGGCCCGTCGGTGGTCACCACCCGCACCCTCAAAACCGACAAGAAGTACGCGGTCTCGCACCAGATCCTCAACAGCTTCCTCCAGGAACGTCAGACCCAGTCGAGCACCGCCAACGACGACTTCGGCCGGCGGATCACCGACACCTTCCACGACAGCCTCGGCCGCCCGATCAAGATCAACCAGCCCTACCTGAACACCACCTCGAACCCGGGCACGACCGTCTTCGTCGGCAACGACAACGAAGTCCCCGGCCAGAACGCGGTCGTCTACGACGGGCAGGGCCGCACCACCGCCCAGGTGTTCGCCTCCAAGGGCATCGAGCAGTGGCGCACCACCACCACCTACGCCGGCGCCGACGAAACCCGGGTCACCCCGTCCGCTGGCGGCACCGCGACCCTGTCCATCTCGGATGCCCGCGGCAAGCCGAAGGAACTGCGCGAGTTCAACGGCGGAGGCCCCACCGGCACCGACTATTCCAAGATCACCTACACCTACACCCCACGCGAGGAACTCCAGAAGGTCACCGACGCGGGCGGCAACACTTGGACCTACACCTACGACTTCCTCGGCCGCAAGAGCCACGTCGAGGATCCCGACAAGGGCCCGTCCGACACCCGCTACGACCTCGTCGGCCGCGTCATCGGCACCACCGACGCCCGCGGCCAGAACCTCGCCTACACCTACGACGCCCTCGGCCGAAAGATCGCCTCCTACAAGGACACGGTCGCCGACGCGAACCTCCTCGCCGAATGGACCTACGACCGCTACGCCAAGGGTCAGGCCGACGGCTCCTCCCGCTACGTCGGCGGTAAGAGCGGCGCCAAATACACGAACGAGATCACCGGCTTCGAACCCGGCACCTACCGTCCCACCGGCACCCGCACCACGATCCCCGCCACCGAGGGCAAACTCGCCGGCATCTACACCACCGCCACCCGATACGAACCGGTCCTGGGCCTCCCGGTGGCCACAGACCTGCCCGCCCAGGGTGGCCTCCCCGCCGAGACGTTGCGCAGCACCTACACCACCCAGGGGCTACGGACCAAACTCGGCGGCGAGCGGGCCTACCTCAACCGCGCCCTCTACGACGCCTTTGGCCGCAACACCCGTGCCACCCTCGGTGACAGCCCCCTGCAGGCCGCGTTCACCAGCACCTACGACCCAGCCACGGGCCGACTGCTGTCCACCAACTGGGACAAGGAAACCGGTACTACCGCAAGCGTCGATGCCACGTCCTACACCTACAAGCCCAGCGGCGACGTCACCTCCGTCAAGACCGTCCGCGACGGCACCACGACCGACACCCAGTGCTTCGCCTACGACGGCCACCGCCGCCTGAAGGAAGCCTGGACCGACACCGCCGGCACCACCACCCTCCCTGCCCCCAATGTCCCCGGCATTGGCGGCTGCGCCACCCAGACCCCGACGCCGTCCACGGTCGGCGGCCCGGACCCGTACTGGCAGTCCTTCGACTACGACCTCGTCGGCAACCGCACCAAACTGGTCGAGCACGACGCGACCGACGACCCGACGAAGAACGTCACCACGGAGTACGGCTACCGCGCGGGCACCACGTCCACGGACCGCACCCACCGCCTGGACACCGTCACCGTCAAGACCGGCACGCGTGAAGCCGTCACCACCGGCCTGACCTACGACCAATCCGGCAACACCAAGACCCGCCCGAGCGCGGACTCCAACCTCCAGACCCTCACCTGGAATGAAGAGGACAAGCTCACCAAGGTCACCTCTGCCACGAGCACGAGCGACTACCTCTACGACGCCGACGGCAACCGCATCATCCGCCGCGAGGCCGGCAAGACCACCCTCTACCTCGGCACCGACGAACTCACCACCGACACCGACCAGTCCGGCCCCGTCATCGGCACCCGCTACTACCCCACTACCGGCGGCACCACCGTCGTCCGCACGGGACCGAGCACCCTCACCTACATGGCGGCCGACCACCACGGCACCGCCAACAGCACCCTCGACTCCGCCACCCTCACCGCCACCCGCCGCCAATCCAAGCCCTTCGGCGAACCCCGAGGCCCCCAACCCACCCAGGCCAACGGCCAATGGCCCGACGACAAGGGCTTCCTTGGCAAACCCATGGACGCCACCGGCCTCACCCACGTCGCCGCCCGCGAATACGACCCCACCCTCGGCCGCTTCATCAGCGTCGACCCGATCATGGATCTCACCGACGCCCAACAGATGCACGGCTATACCTACTCGAGCAACTCCCCACTCACCTACAGCGATCCCAGTGGCGCCCGCGAACTTTGCGGAGTCCTTGGTGTGAACGACTGCGGCGACTTCCAGCCGCAGCCAGGAAGCCCCAGCTCCCCTTCCAACCCTCCTGCGGCCCCTGTGCAGCCGGTCAACAACGCGACCCGGGCGGCCGATAGCAGCGGCTGTACCAACTGGGTGGCTCTGAACTGCGGCAAAGTCAAGCCTCCCATCATACCCACGATGACGAAGGGAAAGGTGACTCCCAAACGCTCCAAAGTCGAGAGGTTTCTAGCTGGCTTTGGTTCCGGGGTTGCCGACACTCTGGACATGCCGTGCAGGTTCGCCGACAAACTCGGTGCAGATATCGCTTGCGGATCAAAAGCGCTCGAAGAGCAGATGGAGGCAGAAGGATACAAAGTCGATCTCGGCGCCTGCGCCCAAGTGAAGGGCTGTGACGACTCTTGGCAATTGGGCAAGGCAGCCGAACATTCGACTGAATTGCTAATCGACCTAGCAGCCGTTACGAAGGTACGGGTGTTGGGCCCTTGCCACAGCTTCGTTTCAGATACTGAGGTGCAGATGGCGGACGGATCGACAAAGTTCATCCAGGATGTAAAGCCGGGGGACGAAGTCTTGGCCACCGACCCGCAGACAGGCGACTCTCGGCCCCGCATTGTTGTGGGCTCCATTGCCACCGAGGATGACAAGCAATTTGTCGATCTGACCATCACGATCGACGGCGGCGAAGCCTCGATCGTCGCCACTGCCAACCATCCATTTTGGGTTCCTGATCTGAATAGGTGGATCGATGCGGGTGATCTGAAGCAGGGTCAGTGGCTACGAACCCCCAGTGGCACTTGGGTTCGCGTCGGCGCGGTGCGCTCGTTCCGCCAGCAGCAACGCACCCATGATCTGACTGTCGATGTGGATCACACCTACTATGTACGGGCAAGTGCCATGGCGGTTCTGGTTCATAATTGCGATGGTGAAATATATTGGAAAAATGAGAATGCTAGTATGCCTTCTGCGGCTCGCGTGTACGATTCTGGAGCGATAGGTTCCAGGGCGGGTCTGGCGCCAGCGTTGCAGTACTACAAGGCTGGCGCGAGAAATATGTCGGAGATTAAATTCGATGGATTTGACGCGGCAAACGGTGTTCTGATTGATCGGAAGACTGCCGTTACGACCTTTGACAAGTCGTACCGGCAGGCTATGAATCAGTCTCTAGCGCTTGAGCAGAACGGCTACACCGGCCGGTGGGAGGTTCCTACCGAGGGACAGGCTGCGCGGGCGCGGACTATTCTTGGTAGTCTCTTGATTACAAACATTCGAGTGAAAGTGGTGCCCTGATGGATGTTAACCGGGTCCTGGTGCAAGCATTTACAAGTGTCATGGTATCGATTGATCTGACGGACGATGATGATATTGACCCCGATGTCGCCACAGATATTCTCGAGCCAGCTGCGGCCCTTTTCCGAAACCTCTCAGAAGAGGGGCGTCAGGAGGTCGTAACCTTGATGCGTGAGTGTGCAGAGTTGGAAGAGAATCCGAAGCGTAGGAGGGCGATCTTGGCGCTTCCTGAGGCTATCGGCATCCTTGGTGACGGCTGATGTGAGTATGTGCGTGGTGGTTGGTCGTCAGTTGGGCGCGGTTGTCGTGGGGGTGACGGCTACGACCGTGCATTGGCCGATCTGGTCCTGCCGGGGACGGTGGACGAACAGAGCCGGCCCACGCCGCCGGTCTGAGTGTGAGTGTGTGGGGTTGTGTCAGCGGGTTGCCGGCAGCGGTGGCGGTTTTGGTTTCTTCTTGTTGAGTTGGGCTTTGTCGGTCTGTTCGCGGGATTGATGGCTGACGTGGGGTGACCAATTTGCTGTCGTGGCGCGCTCGGGAGCGCTGGCACATGCGTGGTCTGGCTGTCGTGGGGATGCACATTCCTGTGTCAGCCGGCCCGAGGACGGGATGTGCTTGCCAGTGTGAGTGCGAAGCCGTCCCCGCCGCCGGTGTCTTCGGCCCCGGTCACCTCCCGCACGCCACCGTCCGCTGCTGCCGCCCGAGCGTCGTCTCCCGCGTCGGTGTCTCAGGACCGGGCCCAGGCGCGCCGGTTGGTGGTGGGTCGTCTTCTCGCGCTGGACGAGGCCAAAATCTTTGGAGACGGTGCACGTGCGGATCGCCGTGGCCGCGGCCGGGGTGTCTCCGCGTACGGTCTGGCGTTGGCTGGCGATCGCCCGCGAGTCCGGACGGGCGGAACCCACCCGGCGTCCGTCCTTCACCGTCACGGACGCGTTGTGGGCGCGCCTGTCGGACCTGGGCGGGAACGTGAAAGCCCTGCACCGCCGGATGAGCGATCGGGCCGCGACCCGCGCCGAGGACGAGCCGAACGCGGAGTCGATGGTGTCGTTGACGACGCTCTATCACGCGGTACGTCGTGACCTCTCCTCGGGACGTGTGCTTCAGATCGCGCGTCCGATCCACGGGTCGGCCGTGGACGGCTACGACCGCGCGTTGGCCGACCTGGCCCTGCCGGGAACGGTGGACGAGCGGGGGCCGGCTCGCATCGCCGGCCTCGATTGTCGAAGCCGTCCGGGGGCCGATCCGATCGCGGGGCCGGCACCCCCGGGTGATGCTGTGCGCCTGTACACACCCGGCGCGCATGTGGTGTCGACGTGCCAACTCCACCACGGTGGCCGAAGCACTCGTTCACACCGTCGCCGCCCGCGGGATCGTGTGCGTGTACGGCGACCCCGGCCACGGCAAGACGATCGCGCTCCACCAGGCGCTGCGTCTGCTCCCGCGCCGCGTCCCGGTACACAGCGCGCTGGTCGCGGTGAAACCGGCCCTGCCCCAGCTACGGGCCGCGCTCCTCACCGCGTTCGGCCTGCCGGTCATCTCCCTGACGAGCCGCACGGACGCGGCCGACCGCGCGCTCCTGGACGCCCTCGCGCCGCAGGGCGTGCTCGTGATCGTCGACGTCCAACGCGTCGCCGCTCCCGAGCTGGACTACCTGCGCCTGTTGGCGGACGCCCCCGCCACCCACACCAGCCTGGTGCTGTGCGGCGCCGGTGCCGAACGCACCCTGGCACGGGCTCCCGCGCTGGCCTCCCGCGTGCTGACCTGGCAACACGTGCCACGTCTGGACGCATCGCAAATCCCCGGCGTGCTGCGCCTGTTCCATCCGCTGTGGGATGCCGCGACCGAGGAGGACCTGCTCCACACCGACACCACGCACGCGCGGGGGAACTTCCGCACCTGGGCGAAGATCACCTCCCACGCCTACGCCGCCCGCAGCCGCGCCCCCGACACCGCGGTGGACCGCACATTGCTGACCTGGGCCTGCTCCCGCCTCGGCCCCAACCCCTGACCCATCGCCCCACGGCAGGAACAAGGGACCCCGATGACGACCACCTCCCACGACGACACCACCGGGGAGTCTTCGACGCTCCCGGGCGAACCCGTCCTCGACATCGCGTCGTCGACCGCCCTGCGGGCCCCGGCCGTTCGCCGCCTGCTCGTGCTGCGCGCCGAGCGCCGCCTCACCCGCGCGCATGTCCACACCACGGTGCAATGCCAGGAGGTGTCGGAGCGCTCGGTGTGGCGCCGGCTGGCCGATGCCGGCACCACACCCGCCACCGCCGCCTCCCCGGGCGCCCGTCGCGGCGACCGGTTCGAGATCACCCCGGGCATTCGGGTGTTGCCGGCCTTTTGGCGCGGCAACGCCTCCGCGGTCCACCGTGAGCTTCTCGCCCGTGCCCGTACGACCGCCGGGCCGGACAAGCCGGCCAACGACGCCGCTTCGACTGCCTCACGCACCGCCTCGGTCGGGCGGCATACCGCTCCCGGGCGGTGCGCCACAGGCCGCGGTGCCGTTGCTGGATCCGGTGCCGTCGTTGTCGACGTTCCTGCGAGCGCTCCGCCGGGATTTGACGGCGGGGGAGCGGGTCGGCCACCGCAAGGGCCCGGAAGCCGCTCGGGCGTTGGACGTGTTCGCCAAACCCCCCGGACATGGCGCAACCATGTGTGGGAGGCCGACCACGTCCAGGCCTCCCGGTGTGTGGACGCCGACGGCGACCTCGTCCACCCCTATGTCACCTGGTTCATCGACTGCGCGACCAAGGCGATCACCCGCGTTGCCGTGACACCCGGCCACCCCACCCGTGCCTCGGTCCCGGCCACGTTCGCGTTGCGTTCCGCGATCGTGCGCACCGACCCATACGGCCCGTTCGGCGGCCTGCCCGAGCATGTGCGCTTCGACCGCGGCAGGGACTTCCTCTCCCGCACCGTGACCACCGCGCTGACCGCCCCGGACGCCGACATCACCGTGCTCCCGCCCTACAGCCCCCACCTGAAAGGGCGGCATCGAGAACCTCAACCACTACTGCGTGGAACGGATGCTGTTCACCGCCCTGCCCGACCACACACAAGCCACCCAAGGCGTGCGGATACGGACGTAAAGGTTTCAGTGGGCGGGAAGGTACGTCGTCTGCAGGACGTAGACGCGTTCGCTGCGTACCACGATCAGGTACACGAACATGCCGTCGTCGACGTAAGCGGTTGCCGCGCGGGGATTGGGGCCCTCGTACAGGGTCCCGTCGAGATACAGGGCCTCGGCCGCGCGGACGATCTCCGCGACCGCGGTCTCGACCAGGGCGACGAACGCCTCCGGCGCACCGCCCACCACGCTCGCCTGGTCGGGTTCGTACTCCCAGCCCCAGCTCACACGCCCACCGCTGCGTAGGCGGCCCGCAACAACTCACCGGCGACCCGAACACCGCGGGCCCGCACCCGGGGGTCGTCGCTGACGGTGTCGACCTGCTCGGCATGGTGATACCGGAACGCCAGATCCGGGTGACGCTCGATCTCCGCGATCGCCGCCCAGTGCCGCAACCAGCCCCGCAACGGATCGAGCCGGTTGACCTCCAACGCCTTCGCGGTCGCCTCGCGCTGGGACCGGTCCATCTCGGGAAGCCAGTGCGGCGCCAACAACGCGATCGCCGCACGCACACCCTCGATCGTGCACTCCGGCCGCGCGATCACCGGAGTCGAATACTCGGGCTCGGCAGTCACCCCACACCCCTCCCTCACGACGACCCGACCGCCCCACTCTAATCGCCGACGTCCCACCGGCAGGGCATTCAACGGCCCGGCCGCCGGATCGGCCAACGCACACCACCCCCACGGCCGCCGCCTGGGTACCGCCCATCTCGCCGACCAGGCCACCGACGAACAACGCGCCGCGCTGCGCCGCGCCCGGGCGACCCGCGCCCGCCGCCTGCGCGCCGAGGCCAAAGCCGCCGAACAACTACGCCGGGACCGCTTCGCCCCCGCCACGACCCCACCAACCCCCGCCGCCTGGACGCCGTCACCGCCGCCGAGGCCGACCGGGAACCGGCCCGCCACCACGACGGCGACCTCGCCGAGCCGGCGCTGCCCGACCTGATCCCGCCCGCACCGCCACCGGCCGACTGGGCCACCCCCGACACGCTCAAAGCCCGCACCCGCCCCACCGACGCGGCACCCGCCCCCGCCCAAGAGGACACCCCATGCCGTCTCGGCTCCGGCAACTAGACCCAGCCACCTCCACCGGCACCGCCCCCCTCGATCTCACTTCGAATCTCACATCCGCCGAACACGAAGGCCCCCGACCCGACGCCGCCCCTTCACCAGCGGATGCCGAGTTCGGTGAGCAGCCGCACCCGTTCCGCGGTCAACGAACCGCGTCGTGTGCGTTGGTTGTTGACCCATTTGCCGAGCCGGACCTCGACGGCCCCGCCGCCCTCGCCCGCACCACCACCGGGTCCGGTCCCCGTCTGCGTCGCCACGGTCTCGACATGCGCGCGGGGAACTTCGAGGTCGCCTTCGCGTTGGCGGTAGGCGACGGCCGCGGCGAACCCGGCCTCCCACGCGCCCCGCCCGCGCCTGGGCGCCGGGGCACCCCCGGCGCCGTCGCCGCCCACAACCGCACCGCCCTCCTCCACGCTGTTCCCCGCGCCGACAACCTTCTCGCCGCCACCTTCCGCGCCACCGTCGCCGACAGCCACCACTGCGCCGTCCATCGCCTTCCCGGCCCCGATGGCCACCGCCACGCCGTCCCCGCCGCCGACCTGCGCCGCGTCCCCTTCGTCCGCCGCCGCGCCGCCATCGGCCGGGATGCCGAGTTCGTCGAGTTGCCGCACCTGTCCGGGCCGCAGTCGGGCCCGCACGTCCGCCCGCCGGTGCCGCTGCGCCCAGGCGCCGATGTCCCGCCCACCGGCGATGTGTCCGGGCACGAGTTCGTCGAGGGCCCCGCCGCGCCCGAGGAACAGCCGCACTTCGTTGGCGGCCCTCTGCCATGCGATGGTCCACCCTTCCGGCCTCCACCACGGGTCCAATTCCTCGAGGGCCCGGCGCCGTTCGGGGTGCGCGTCCAACACCCCCACGCGTCGTTGGTTGGCGAGCCACTGCCCGACGCGCACCCCGTCCTGGACGGCGTTCTGTGGCGCGGCGAGGTGTCCCACACGCTCGACATACCGCCGGGCGACGGCGAGCCCGTCCTCGAACGCCGCGTCGGGATGCGACCACACCATCCCGAGCATCACGAGCTTGCGCACCCGTGTCGTGGTTCGGTTGATGTGGGCAGTGGTGGGTGTGTGAGCTGGGGTTTTCTCAGTTGTGGTGGGTGTGTTGTCGGGGCTTGTGGTCATGTTGTGTTCCCGGCCGGGGTGCAGCGTGTCGGGCTAGTAGTTGTTTATCCCGGTTTTCCGGGTGGTTGTTCGGTTTGCTCGGGTGGTGTGCCGATTGATCGGGCCGGTACTTGACGGGAGCGGCTGTGATGGGGTGGTTCACGGGGGTCTCGGGACGGGGGTCAGGGTTTCGGGTGGATGCCGATCTCGGCCAGGAGGTGTTGTTGTTCGGGGTGTAGGTGGGGCCAGTTGGTGTGTTGGGCGCGGATCCAGGGGGCGATTTCCGGGTCGTGGTGGGGTCGTGTCCGGGCCTGGTGGTAGGCGCGTTGCCACGGGAACGCCCAAGGCGGGTTCCACCACGGGTCGATGGTGTCCAGGAGGGCGATGGTCGCCGGTGAGATTCGGCCCCGGCGGGCTCCGGCGCGCTGCCGGATCAACCACGTCCCCAAAGGGAAGTCGTCGTGCCGGGCGCGGGCGGCGACGGCGAGGTCGCCGACCCGGTCGGCGTACGCGCGGGCGTGGGTCAGGGCGGTCTCGGCGTGCGCGCCGATGGGCCGTGTGTGGGCTCTCTCCCGGTCGAGGCCGATCTCGGCCAGGAAGTGTCGTTGTCCGGGATGCAGGTCGTCGTAGTGGGCGCGTTGTCTGCGGAGCCAGGTGCGCGATGCGCGGGCGAAGCCGCGGAAGTCGTGGTCGGCATCGAGTGGTCGACCGGTGTCGAGGTGGTCGTGTACCCGCCGCAGCGCGAGTTGCCAGGCGTGGGGCCAGGACGGGCACCACCACGGGTCGAGTGCGTCCAACGCCAGCGTCTCGGGACAGGGGAGCCGGTTTCCGCGAATGTCCGCGCGGGCGTGCGCGCGCCGCCGGGAGAGCCACCGGCCCAGGCCGAAGCCGGCGTGGACGGTGTCGGGGGCGACAACGGCCAAGGTGCCGTGTTCGTCGAGATACGAACGCGCGTGTTCCAGACCCCTGCTGAAACTCGCCGCGGATTCGGCGGGGCGGGGCCGGGACGGGACAGCCGTGCGGGGCGGACGGGGGCGGGGTTCGACGGCACGGGCACGGTCGGCGGTCAGGCCGATGCCGGCCAACAGGCCTTGCTGTTGCCGAGACAGCGTCCCGTACGCCATGCACTGGGCGGACAGCCACGCGGCGAGCGTGTCGTCGGCGGCGGGGAATCCGGCCGCGGGGTCGAGGTCGTGGCCTTGTGTGACGAGTGTGCGGGCCCGATGGTGGGCGCGTTGCCATTCCGGGCCCCACGCGGGGTTCCACCACGGGTCGATCGCGGACAGCGCGGCGGCTCGGGGCGAGGGCGTGTCGTGGCTCAGCCGCCAGGCACGGTCCTTGCTGCGCTGGTTGGCCAGCCACTGACCCAGCGGGAATCCGTCGCGGACGGTGTCGACGGTGGTGGTCACCAGGGTGCCGTCGGTTTCGACGTGGGCGCGGGCGCAGGCCAGGGCGCGTTCGAAGTGGGCTCCCATGTTCCTGCGGCGGGGCCGTGCCGTGCGGGCGGCCTGCTCGGTGAGGCCGATCTCGGCGAGCAGGCGGCGCTGCGCCGGGTGCAGCCCGTCGTAGTCGGCGCACTGGGCGTGGAGCCATTCACCCAGACCGAGGTCGACGTGCGGGAAGCCTTGTTCGGGGCGCAGACCGCCCGCGACGCGCGACTGTTCGCGCGCCCGGTAGTAGGCGCGTTGCCATTTCACCGTCCAGGACGGTTTCCACCAGGGGTCGAGTGCGTCGAGCATGGCCACGTACTCGGGTGGCATGGCCTGCTGTTTGCGATGGTTCGACAGCCAACGACCCAGAGGGAACCCCTCGAAGCACGTCCCGATCGGGGCGGCGAGATGGCCGTGGCGGGCGGCATAGGCGCGGGCGTGTTCCAGACCGGTGGAGAACGCGCGGTCCGGTAGGTGCCGGAGCCCCAGGTGCAGCCGGGGACCGCGGGACGCCTCGTCCGGCCGCCGGGCGCCATCGCGGTGCTCCTGCAACTCCCGGGCGAGGGGCCGGGGCCGGTGTGCCATGTGTACGTTCCACATCCGGCTGGTGTCCGCGCCCTCTCCACGCGCCCGCGCGCCGCCGCGCAGCCACGTGTACAGGGGGCCGGCCGAGGCGCCGGCGATGTGCCCGGGCAGCCAGGGCCGTTCGGTGCGCCGCGCCAACTCGGCGACCAGGGCGGGCGCGTCCGCGACGGTGTGCGGCCGGTGTCCGACCGTGCCGTCGAGTACGCGCTGGCGGTGCCGCGCCCGGGCGAGGAGCGAGGCGACCGCGACCGTCTCCGGATAGGTGACCACGTCCCGGGCCAGCAGCCGCCACCAGCCCGGGTCCTCCCCGGGCGGGGTGATCCGACGGACACGACGGGGCCAGTGCTCCTCCCGGGGCCACTGTTGCGCCCACCAGGAGGTGACCACGGCGTGGGCGACCTCGAACGCGCGGGCCGCGTCCGGCTGGTGGCGCAGCATCCTCAGATGCCGGCGGTGCGCGGTGAGGATCTCGGGCAGGCCCGAGAGGTCGACGTGCTCGACCCCCAGGAGCGCGCCGTCCACCCGGTGGTCACCGAGCATCCAGCGCCGATGCCGAGGACACACCCGCGCATGCGGCGGCAGGTACAGCCGGACGGGCCTGGTCCGGCCCGTCCGCGCGGCAGCGCACGGTCGACAGCCCACTCCCATGGCGGCCAGCACGGTGCCGAAACGAAAACGGCCGGCCGGGCCGGCCCCGGACGGACCCACGGGCTCCTGCGCGCACCATGTGGGCAGCGCCCGTCGCAGATGATCGGGCGGCACGTTGCAGAACACGGCGACCAGGGCGCGGGCCTCCGCGTTCAGGTACACCTCCCCGTCGACCCGATAGCCCTTGAACAACCCCGCGTCGGCCGACAGCAGCGCCGGGACGAAGTCCCTGACGCCGAGTCTGTAGCGGTCGGCCAACCGGTCCAGGAACGACAGGGTGGTTTCCCCGGCCAGCGGCCCGAGCCTGATCGGCCCCCGGGCCGGTGGCGGGACGAGCCCGCGTGGTCTCGGGTGGAGGGAAACGTCCAAGGAGGCATTCCAGTTCGTGAGAGGAGCCCGGCCGACCCGACCGCGGCGATCGCGGGTACGAAGGCGACACACGGATCAGGTCGAGGGCGCGGGGGAGAGGGCCGCGCTCCGCGACGCTCGGCTCCGCTGCTCCGCGGCCGTGTCGAGTTCGATCTGTGTGAGCAGCTTCTTCGTGATTCGTTCGGTGCCGTCCATGAGCGACACCAGTGCGGCCTCGCGGATCAGATGGGACAGGCTGCCCATCCGGCCGCCGGTGCGGGCGTGCAGGTAGGCGGCATGCGCCACCAGCGTGCCCGGCCGGTGTCCGCGCAGCCGCAGGGCGCTGTCCATGCCGCGCACGAGTTCGTGCCAGGTCTGTTTGTCGGTCGTACTGCCGTAGCGCAGCGGCTGGTTGCGCACGATCTTGAACCGGCCCGCGAGTTGGGAACCGCGAACGCCGGTCAACAGCGGCGAGGACTCGACGTCGATGCCGGAGTAGACGAACGTCGCCGGGATCCGCTCGCCGAGGTACTTCAGTTGGTCGGCGGTCTCCGCGCCGACTCGGCTTCGGGTCTCCATCAGGTGCACGTCGTCGATCAGGACCAGTTGCGTGCCCAACTCGCACAAAAGCTCGCACACGGCGTTGGTGATCTGGATCTGGTTCATCCGCCGTGGGGCCGGCAGGCCCAGGAAGCGGGCGAACTCGCTGATGAGCATCTTCGGGGTCGAGGACGGCGGCACGGTGACGAACAGGACGGGCAAGCGGCCCGACGGGTTCGGATGGCGTCGCCGATCGGCGAGTTCGACGGTCCGCCCCAGCTGTTGCATCGCGGTGGTCTTGCCCGTGGTCGCCGGACCGGAGATGATCAGGCCGCGCCTGGCCCCGCCCTGCTGACCGCGATTCAGGAGCAGCAGGCGGCGTACAGCCGTCGAGACGGCGTCCATGGCCGGTGTCCTGAGCACCACGAAACGCGCGTGGTAGTCCTCCCGTTCCTCCATGGTCCACAACCGCTCGCCGACGTCCCTCCCGCGGACATCGGGGGCATCGACGAAGCGCTGCCATCCATCCCATGTCGTCAGCGCACTGAAGACGTCGTCCTCGCCGCGAACAGGGTCGGTCACCATGTCCGGGCCTCCTGATGCGGGTCGTAGACACGCATCTCGCCGGGCGCCGCCGCCGCTTCCCGTGCGCGTGCGCCGGTAGCGTCCTCGTCCGGCACCGAGAACCCGGGGAATCCGGCCGACACCCACTCGTCCGCCCGGCCCTCCCGGTCGTCGGCGAGGTCGTCCTCCTCGTCGTCCCAGACGTTCGCATCGGCATCGGCGAGATCGTCGACGTCCCCATCCTCGTCCCGGTCCGGCGACGCGGCGAAGACCCCGGACAACCCGAACGATCCCTCCGCCACCCCCGGCCGAGACCGATCGGGAACGGGCGAGGCGTCGTTCACCCGCGCGGTGGCGCGAGCCCGGGCCGCGACCGAACGCTCGCGCGCGGTGCCCAGACCCTGTCCGGCACGCCGCAACAACTCGTCCAAGGCGCGGGCGATCGCCGCCTCGTGCTCCTCACGGCCGCCCCGACGCTCCACCGTGCGCCGCACAAAGGACCACGTGAACGCCGTGAACGGACTCCTCACCGCGCCGGCGTGCACCCACGGCACCTCCAGCCACCCCTCCGGCAATCGCACCCACACCCGGCTGGGGTCGTACGGGTCGTGGTGGACCTCCCACCTGCCGCCCTTGTCGGCCCGTGTCGATCGCCGCCGCCGATGTCCGTTCAGACCGCGATGGTCGTAGGTGCGGTAGCCGAACCGGATGCCGTAGTCGTTGATCGCCTGCCATCGGGTCTCCAACAACTCGACGTAGTCGCCCATCTGCAACGGCACCGGCACGTGCCCCGTCACCGCGACCAGCGCGGCCCACATCTCGTTCGGCGACACCGTGACGCCGGGCATCATCGGATGCCGCAGCGCATCGTGCACACGCTCCTGCCACCCGACCACGACCCACTCGTCCAACAGCTCCCGCAACTGCGCCAGGCTCCAGCACGCGTCCCCCGACGCCGCCGCGCCCCGCTGCGTGATGTCGGGACCGACATGACCCGCCACGTACTGGCTGAACCCACTGCCGATCGCACGGAACGTCCGCTCCACGTTCCCCTTCGCCGGACCGTTCGCCGGCGGCACCGGCTGCACCGAGACCCCCAGGCTCTCGCACGCCCCGAGAAAGGAACCCGACACGAAGACCCGCCCCTGGTCCACCACCACCGTCTCCGGCATGATCACCGGCCGCGCCGCAGCACCCTCCAACCGCGCGTCCAACGCCACCAACCGCTCGTACGGAATCACCGATCGCCGCATCGCCAACGCCTCGTCCCACCCCGGCCGCATCGCCATCGGCACCACCATCTGCGCCAGCAACATCGCCGCGTCCACCGACGACGTCCCCTTCGGACGCAACACCGCCGCGCAGATACTGCGCGTCGCCACATCCAACGCGATGCTCAACTCCGGCCGGCCGACCACACCGTCGTCCGACACCGCCAACACATCCAGCGGCGTGCTGTCCAACATCACCAACTCGCCCGGCCGTAGCGCCACCGTCGGCGTGAACGGAGGAGCGGGCCGCGACGCGTGCCACCGCCGCTGCGCCGCGGTCCCCAGCAAGCCCTGCCCGTCGGCCACCACGTGCACCAGACGGTTGAACGTCGACGTCGGCGGAACCGTCACCGTTCCCGCGCCGTACTGTTCCTCCAACAACCACCCCACCTCGCGGCGCAGCCGCGCCAGCGTGCCCGTCGACCGCTCCCGCCGTGCCTCCAGCACATCCCTGATCGCCGCGACCACTCGTTCGTCCGCCCGTCCCAGCGGGGAAGACTCCCTGGCCACCCGGCCGTCCACCACTGCCCACAGACCGCCGCGTCGGTAGCGCGAACGCATCCTGCGCACCGTCGCCACACTCGTCACCCGGCCCGCCGCCGTCAGCTCGTCCGCCTTCGCCCGCTCCCGCTGCGCCATGCTCCTCGTCGCCGGATCGAACTCCGGGCGCGGGCCACCGGTCGCGCCCGCAACCGGGAAACCGGTCTCCACCTCCCGCACATGTCGCTGCCACTCCAACGCCCGTTGCCTCGCTTCTGCGGGCAGGGCCTCCAGCAGACCGAAGGGCGGGAGCCTCGGCGGGGCGTGACCGCCTTCCACCGCGAAGGACGGGTCGGCGAACAGATAGGGCAGCAGTACGACCGCCGACGCCCCGCCGTCGGTGACCAACGTGGCCCTGACGCCTTCGAGGACGGCCACGTTCCACGTCCGCCCGTCGTGGCGGACCCGGGCCCCGATCTCGAGAACGGGATGCGTCACGCCACCCCGCCCTTCCCGCACGTCACCGACACCAGGGCACGTTCGTGCAGCGGTTCGTCCAACCGCACACTCAGCGCGCCGCTCCACAACGCGTGGAAGAACACCGGCCACACCGCGATCGGATCACCCGACTCCCGCACACCCTCCACCGCCGGCCGCTCACGGCCGAACGCGGCCACGACCGAGGACATCAACCGACCGCCCGCACAGCGGGGATGCCGATACCCCGCCAGCCACCGCACATTGGCCACCAGCACCGGATCCGCCGGCCGAACGAGTCGATACCGCCAGCCGACCGCGTCCGCGGCGGCGGACACCACACGGGCGCGCGCGACCAGCCTCGCCGACGGCCCACTTCCTCCCACGCAGTCGAGCAGCAGACCGCTCCCGTCCGCCATCCTGGCCATCACCTGCGGCGCGTGCGCGACACTCCTGCGACCCTCGCGCCACACCAACTCCACCGGCCGGCACGCCAGCGCCACCACCGACGGATCCCGATCCAAGAGCATGACCTGGGTCCGCATCACCCCGGACCCATAGGGCACCATGCGCCCGGACGTCGCCGACCACCACCAACCCGGCGCCACCCGCCGCCCGTGCCTCACCGGGAACCGCCTCACCGGAGAGTGCTCCTCCAGCAACACGTCATCCGCGACCCGAGGCCAAGGCACCTGTCGAAGCGCACCGCCCGCCTCGACGAACCGCGCCTCGACGTGGTCGGGGTCGGGGCGAAGCAGGGCCCCGCCCGATGGGGCAGCGGAAGTGATCGTTTTCATGCGTACAGCCAACCGACTCCCGACCGACCCGACGCATGCGCGGAGCGACCGCGAATCGATCTTCTTTTTGACACACGCCGGCCTGTCGCGGGCCGCGTAGCCGCGCTACGGCAACTGTTGCCGGCCGCAGGAAGTTCATCCTGCCTCGCAGTCATTCGTTTCTGCCCAGGCCCCCGACTGTGCTTCGAAGCGCGACTGGCGAACAGCGGCGTGGCGACCTCACCCCTATCGGAGGAGAGGTGTATAGCAAGAACCCTGTGGCGACGCGGTGAAGTCGGGGTGGACGATGACGAGCGGAGCGTACGACGAGCTGGCGCGATCCGGTCGGCTCGGCGATGCCAGCCTCGAACTGCTGCGCCGCGTCGGTCGTCAAGTAACCCGTACCCAGGGATTCCCGCCCCCCGAGGGGTACTCCGGGTGGACCGACGAGGCCGTCGACGTACTCCTGGCTGAAATGTTCAGCCGGAAAGGCGAGCAGTTTGTGTTGGACTGCTTCCTCAAAGCGGTCGACGACACCTCCCTGGAGAAGATGTTCTACGCCTCGATCAGGTACTTCCTGATCGACCAGGCGAAGGGAACCGAGCGCGGGAAGCTGCGAAGGCGGTTTGCCAAACGCCTTGCCGAGGACGCCAAGTACTCTGCCGTGGGCGGCACTTCCCCCCGCTGGGCGCTGGCCTCTCATCCCATTGGCGTCGTGTGGCAGGGCGACCTCGACGAACTCGTCCGCGTGGCCTGGGAGGTGCGCGGGGTCTGGATCACCGCGTGGAACCACTCCGGACCGACGCCGAAGAAGACCGTGCACGCCCTGATGACGGTGCTTGAGGCCGTCCTCGAGGCAGCCGGAGGAGCAGTGCGCGAAGAAGACCTGGCAAGGGTCCTCGAAGCCCGCTTTTTCGATCAACCCACCACACCCGAGATCACCACGCCCTATTCCAATAACGGCTCCTTGACCGACCCCACCATGAAGCAGGCACAAGGAGCAGACCCACCCGACCCAGTGGGGGCGGAAACAGTAGCTGGGGAGATCTGGACCCAGATGTCCCCGGACGAACGGCAACTGCTGCGCTACCTCGAAGACACAGCTGCGGAAGTAGCCGTCCACCTGAGCATCGGCGTTCATCAGGCGCGCGCAATCATGGAAGCGTTGCGCGAGAAGCTCAGAAGGGCCCTGACCGGCGAGGGAGACGACATGCATGCTGTCGTTTCGGCGCTGCTGCGCCGCGCGGAAGCTATGCCCTGACATTCGATGAGTGACGTCGTTTGTCCATAGTGAGAACCCATCGCCGTGAAGGAAGGGGGCCCGCCCGATGAGGCAGTCACCACCCAGCGCATACGAAAGACTGCGAGCCGCAGCTGCGCGCACAACCATTCCCGAAGCTGTCCGCACCACAGCCACAGCCACTCCCGGCGATCCCCGCCCGGGTCAGATCTGGCGTGCAGTCTGGGACGACACCGTGGAAATCGTGGTTGTCACCGCAGTCGATGACACCACCGTGCACGCCCTCCCCGTTGCCTTGAAAACCCAGTACCACGACGCCGACACCGTGCTGCTGCCCGCCGAGGCGTCCACCCTGGAACAACCCCTCGCCCTATGGCGTGGCCTAGGCCAAAGACTTCCATGGTGCGTCCTGGATCGGCAGATCAGCCACCTATCCGTTCCCCTCGCCGCCGACGGCTCACCGATCCCATCTGCGACCGGCTACCGCTACGGAAGCCCCATCCCCAGTCCCGCAGCACGAGCCGCCGGCTTCCGCGCTGCCCTGGCCGACACCATGGACTTGCTCTCCACGGCACGCTGGGCTCCGCAGGGCAACGGCGACCTGGCCGCCATGCTGAAGAAGCAGGGGCTTCACCCCGCCGAACTGATCAAGCAACTCGGCGTGCAACCGCCCCGCGCCCTGGCTCTGCTGCGCGGGCAAACACCGCTCACCCACGACGAAGCCGACCTTCTCGCACCGATCCTGGGGGCCACCGCAGACCAGGTTCTGGCCGCCAATCCACCCCCGCCCGATCACCTAGTGCACGAACTGAGCCGCCCCGCCCGGCGTGACCAGATCCGTCGGCTCGCCCGACATATTGCAACGACCGAACACAACGCCCGTCAACAGGCACTCTTCACCACCCTCGCCCTGGCAGCGCGCCAAGAGCGCTCAGCCGAGGAGGACTGGCCTGCCCGAGTGGACCGCTTCTTCGACGTCCACCTGGCCCGGGAGAGCGAGTGGTGAACTACGTGCAGCGCGCCGCAGCACACGCTCAAGCCAAAGCCATGCTCGCCACCCTGCGCCGCGACCACCCCGGAGCCGACGCACGGCTGACTGCCGGTGCACTGCGGGAACTGCGGCAGTGGCCCGATCTCGACGTCAGGGACGTCCCCGACAGCCGTTCCGGCGGCTGCAGCGTTGCCGGCGCCTACTTCGCTGGCACCCCGGCCGTTATCGCCGTCTCCGGTTCCACGAGCCTGGCCCGCCGCGATTTCACCGCTCTCCATGAATTCGGCCACCATCTCCAGCAGACCCTGGTGGAACTGATGGACGTCCTCCTCGAGCAGCCCGGCGGCGGCACCGCCCTGGAGGACGCCGCGTGCGACGCGTTCGCCGCCGAGATCCTCCTGCCCGATGGACTCGTCGATCAGCACATCGCCACCGCCGGACCCACCGCCGACACCACCGTCGCGCTGTGGCGAGCCGGCAGCGCCTCCCGAATGGCCGCGTGCGTCAAAGCCAGCGAACACCTCCCCGCCCCCGGCCACATCCTCCTCCTCGACTCCGATGGCGACCTTGCCTTCGCTGCCTCCCACGGCCTGCCGCCGCTGCGCCGCGGCAGCAACCAGAGCCAGGTCCCGACGCTGAGTACCGCACTATCCGCCCGCGGTCGCGCCGAGGGTCGCGGTCGACTCGCCTACCGCGACGGCATCCTCGGTGATGAGCTGTATCTACAGACGGCGGACATGGATGGCTACCTCCTCGTCGTCGCCGTCACCGACTCGGCCCCCTGGAAAGCATTCACGCCCTCCGCGCGCCAGGCCGGCCCCGAGCCGACCGGATACACCTGCGCTCACTGCGGAGAGGACTTCACGTCCTACGCCCGCGCCTGCGCTCGCTGCGAGTCCGCCCCCTGTCCGGACTGCGGCCGCTGCGACTGTGACCGCAAGGTTGCCGAGCGTCAGTGCACCGCCTGTTTCATCGTGCACCCCGCCGCCATGTTCGACGGCGCGAACAGCCGTTGCCGCGACTGCGCCTGAACCCTGGTCACACGCATCCCGCTACCGCCGAGTTACGTCGTCTGTCCCTCACGAAGGCGTCCGCCCCGGACGCCACACCACACGGGACCCCGGAACTGCCGGGCACCACGATCGCCGAGGCCGGCAGGAACGAGCACGACAGCACGATGAACGACACCACCAAGGGCGCATTCGCCGCCTTCGACGAGCAACTCAACCTCCATGCCCGCGAGCGCAAGAACGCGCAGAAGCGGCATGGCGACATCACCGACCACCTGGTGAGCGAAAGACTGGCGATCGGGACATTCCTCCAGGGCAGCTTCGCCCGCAAGACGATGCTCAAGCCGCTCAAGGACGTCGACATGATCATCCGGATGCACCCGCGTCTGGAAGAGATCCTGCGCCGGCCCGGCGGTCCTGCCCACGCGATGAGGCTCATCCGCGCGGCCGTGGCCGACAAGTACCCCAACGCCCGATTCGACGTGGACGACGCCCCCGCCCACGCCCTTCAGGTCACCTTCCCCGATCTCGACTTCACCTTCGACCTGGTCCCCGCACTCGACGCGGACGACGGCGAGATCTGCTACATCGCAGACCGGGAGAACGACGTTTGGGAGTGGTCCAACACCCGCATCCTCAACCGAATCATCAGCGCCCGCAACCAGGCCACCGGCGGACGATTCGTCCACCAGGTCCGCATGCTGAAGTCCTACAAGAAGGACCACCCGGTCCTCGACGACACCTGCGGCCTGTTGTGGGAGGCTTTTGCGTACGAGGCGGTCACAGTCCTACTCGAGCACTCCCGGTCCCTCGCCGACACTCTTGCGCACGCCGCTCATGCTGTCACCGGACCGGTGTTCGATCCCACCGGTGTCGACGACCTCACCGCCGGCTGGACGGCCGCCCAACGTACCTCCTACACAGCCGCGTTGCGTGACGCCGCCCACCGGACCGCCGAGGCACGGCGGCTGGAAGAGGACGGCCAACACGCAGCCGCCATCGAGATCTGGCACGGCCTGATCGGAGAGACGTTCCCCGCCGCCGAGGCCCAGAACGTTGCCGAAGCGCTGCGCGCCCTGGCAGCCGGCAGCATCACTTCCACCGGACGCGCCGTCACCTCCCCGCGCGGCCAGCAGCCCGCCCGCCCGGCACGGTCATGGCGTACCCACTGAACCGGGTGCTCGCCGATCCCGCCGCAGCTGCCGACCACATGCTCCACGCCCACACCGTCTACGGCGTGGAACGGGCGACCGGCCGCACCGGCCCCGTCGGAGCCGCGCTGCTCGAGTTCACCTTGCGGCCCCTGCCTGCCTTCGAGCGCGAGAACTATCCCACTGAACGCGTTCGCATCGTCATCCGACACGACCACACCATCCACGCCTTTCCCCTCGACTCGGCCCACCGAGCCTTCAAACACCGCAACCCCGCTCCGGTCGAGGACCTGTGCCTGCAATACCCCGACGACGACACAGCGTTGCGCTGGATCCCCGACGACGGCCTCGAACCCCTGATCACCCTCATCCACCGCCATCTGCTCTACGAAGAGGCATGGCGCCGCACCGGCACCTGGCCCGCCGAAGACGCCCCGCATGGCCAGCCCGCCCACGGCGTCCACCCACTGCGCACCGTCAAGACACGACAGGAGGCCCACCGATGGACTCGATGACCATTCTCGTCCTCATCCTCGGCTCCTCCGTCGTCGCCGTAGTGCTGGGACACATCCTCACCGGCCTGCGCGCCGGGGCCACAGTCCGCCGCGACCGCTACGCCGCAGCCGTCAAACTCCTCGTCGCCCGTATCGAATACCCCTACCGGATACGCCGCCGTACCAGCGACAACCCCGATGTCCTCCATACGCTCACCACCATCGGGCACGACCTCCAAGAGCGCCTCGCGGAGAGCCGCGCCTGGACCGCAACGGAGAGCGCAGTGCTCAGCGAGGTCTTCGACTACTGCCTCACCAGAATCGACACGCCCTTCAAACAGGCTTGCAACGACGCCTGGAACGCCACCCCAGTTGCCACCGCCGCCGGGATGAACCTCAATGGCTTCGGCATGGGCAACCAACAACACATCGTCACCTCGATCCAGGACGCCCTCACCTACCGCTTCGGCCTCCGGCGCCTGATCCCAGCCTTTCTTCTCCGCCGTGTTCTCAAGAAGCGCGGGCTCCTGCCCCCCTGAAGGAGTTTGGCGAAGCGAGTTCTAGCCGCGACTCAACTCGGCCCCGTGCCGCCCCGATCCGCCATCCTCACTCCGGATCTCACACCCCGCCCCACAACGGCTTACCAACGCATGCCGAGTTCAGTCAGGAGCCGCACGCGCTCGTCGGTCAGCGAACTGCGTCTGGTGCGTTGGTTGTTGATCCGCTTGCCCAACCGCACCTCGACCATCTCGCTGGCACCGCCCTCCGCTGCACCGGAACCCGGCACCTGCGAGCGGCCACCCTCCACCACCGCTACACCACCGAACCCGCCCGCACCTCCGTCAGCGTCCTACGCCACCGCCCACACCGCCCTCGAACGCACCGGTCGCACCCACGTCGACCAGGAAGTGCTCCGCTGGGCCTTCAGCCGCCCGGCAACTAGACCCACCACCTCCGCCGACACCCCCGACCTCGCTCCGAACCTCACACTCACCGAACACGAACACCCCCGCTGGCGTCACGGTTCACCAGCGCATGCCGAGTTCGGTGAGCAGCCCCACCCGTTCCTCGTTCAGCGAACTCCGCCGGTTGCGTTGGTTGTTGACCCATTTACCGAGCCGCACGTCGACGACCCCGCCGCCCTCCGCCGTGCCGCCGTCGAGTCCGTCCGTCGTCTCCGTCACCACGGTTTCGACGTGCGCGCGAGGTACCTCGAGGTCCCCTTCACGTTCGCGGTAGGCCACGGCCGCGGCGAACGCCGTCTCCCACGCGCCCTTGCCGCGCCGCGCCCGCACCCCGCCGGTACCGGCCGCCGCTGCGCCGCGGGCACTCCCGACAGCACCGACTGCCGTATCGCCGCCCGCTGCGCCGCTGTCCCGTCTCGCTGGTGTTGTCTGGTTCTGTGGCTGTGTGGTCTGTATTGCTGCTGGTGCCGTGAGATGGATGTTTCGACCTGTGGGGAGGTCGTTTTTCGGGTGTGGTGGGGGATGTCGGCTGGTCGGGGGCGGGTAAGTGGTTGATCTTGCAGGGGGAATGAGATTTCGGCGGGTGGAGCGAGACTGCCTTGTGTGTGTTCGGGTGGGCCGCGGTGGTGGTCGCGGTCGGGGTTTTGTGGGGTGTTGTGCGGGTGGGCCTGTGCGGCGTGCCGGCGGCCATGCGACGGGGCGGGCGGGGGTTGTGTCCCGGGGGCGGTCGTGGCGGGGAACCGTCGGGGCGGCGGCCCCGGGGCGGGGGTGTGCGCCGCGGCTGTGGGTGGTTGCCGCGGGCGGCCGGACGCGTGGCGGTGTGGTCGGTCAGCCGGGTGTTTCCGGTGGGGTTCCTCCGGGCGGCCCGGTGTCCTGTGGGGTGTCCTGGAGAGTGCCGGCGGGGGAGGGGTCCCGGTAGGTCGTGTCGGTTCCGAGGAACTCCGCGGCTTCGGCCAGGACGGCGGTGGTGAGGGCTTCGGTGCCGTTCTCGATGGCGATCTGTGCGGCCTGGCAGATCAGCGGGGCCAGGACGTCCATGCGTCCTTCGCTGGCCTTGTGGAGGAACGTGGCGTGGGTCAGGAGGTCGTGTCGGGTGTGGTGGTGCAGTCGTAGTTTCTCGTCGAAGCCGTCGAGGGTCCGCAGCCAGGGTTCGGGCCGGGCGCCGGTGTAGGGGACGGGGCGGACCCACAGGGTGGGGGCGGCGTTTCGGGGCAGCAGGGTTCCGGTGTCGGTGTCGGGGTCGCCGCGGGCTTCGCGCAGGACCTCGCGGGAGCCGGTGCCGCACCACAACACGGTCAGTCCCAACTCGGCGGCCAGGAAGTCGAGGAAGGCGAACGCGGGCCCGATGTCGCCGGTGCGCAACCGGTCGATGCCGTCGACCAGGAGGAGTCGGGTCTTCGCGGCCCGCAGGACGTGTACGACCGGTCCGGTCCAGTCCTTCGTCCGCTGTACCGTCTTGCCGTCCGGGTCCCTGCGGTACAGGTCCCAGCCCAGGAACACGGCGATCTGCGCGGACCAGTTGACGAGGTCGTCGCGGGTGGGCGGGGTGTTGATGCACACGACGGGGATGCGGTTGGCGTCGATGCCGTGCCACTTCTCGACGCGGCCCTGGTGGGCGCGGCCCACGACGTGGAGCAGGGTGGTCTTGCCGCTGCCCCGTTCCCCGTCGACGGCGGCGTGGGCGGGAGTCTGGGTGGTCTGTCGGTTGGCCCGCAGCAGTCGCCTGGCCACCTTCAGGCCGTGGTCGATGTCCGCGGTGGCCACCGGTCCCAGGGTGCCGTGGTAGAGCATTCGCGGGTCGTCGTCGCCGACCGGGGTGCCGGCCGGGGCGCAGTCACGCAGGTCGGGGATGGTCGCGGGGCGGTGCACGGCGGTGTCCCAGCCGATGCGCACCGTCATCCGTTCCGGTTCGGGCGGTCCGGTCGGGGCGCGACTCGGCGGGGCCGCGGTGGGTTTCGCGGGCGCGGTGCTCACGGCCCTCCCGCTTCGTCGTCGCCGGCGCTCTCGGGCGGTTTCGGGTTCGGGCCGGGCGGGTCGAGTTCTGCGATGTCCCAGTTGAGGAAGCCGATGTGGTCCGGTAGTTCGCCGGGAAGGGGCTCGGTGGGCGGTACGGGGTCGGGGAACAGGTCGGCGGCGGGGACGTCGAGGCTGCGGTAGGGGGTGATCGTGTTCGGATCGACGTCGGGGATGCCGGCGTAGGGGTCGTGGGGCGGGGTGTCCACGTCGACGTCGGGGCCTCGGAACAGCGGGGCGGGTACCCGGCGTTCGGCCGCGGGCCGGCCGCGGCGGGCGCGTTCGCGCAGTTCGCCCACCGCCCGGCAGATGGCCGCCTCGTCGCGGCGGTCGCCGCCGGCCGCGACGTGGGCGGCCCTCGCCTGCGCCCACAGGTCCTCGGTCCACGGGTCGTCGAGGAGCCTGCGGTGGACGAAGGGCACTTCCACCCAGGGGTCCTCGCCTTCTCGGGCGCGGTGGTCGAACAGCCAGGCCACCTCGGGCCGGTAGGGGTTGTAGTGCACCTCCCACCGGCCGCGCCGCCCGGGGATGCCGGACTTGCCGCGAAACGGGGCGAGTTCGGTGCCGCGGTTGTAGGTGCGGTTGTCGATGCGGAAGCCCTTGCGGTCGACCGTCACCCACACCGCGGGCAGCAGCTTGCGGTTCTGGTCCTGGGTCAGCGGCAGGGCCCGGTAGCCGCAGCGCGCGATCTGGGCGGCGTACATCTGGTTCGGGGTGAGGAGCTTGCCGGGTGTGTAGGGGCTGCGCAGGCCGCCGTGTGGGGTCTGCTGCCATTCCAGGGCGATCCACTGCGAGAACATGTCCTGGATCTGGTCGATGCGCCACAGCGGTTGCCGCTCGACGTTCTTGCCGCGCAGTTCGAGGCGGTGGGCGGTGTGGCCGGCCAGCCACTGGCCGAACCGCGTCTTGATGGTTCGCATGGCGCGTTCCACGATGGCTTTGTCGGTGGGGGTCCGGGTGCGGGCGTGCCGTACCTCGATGCCCAGTTCGGCGCAGGCCGAGGAGAACGCGCTGCCGGTGTAGGCCTTCCCGTGGTCGATTACCACGGTCCGCGGGCGGATCACCGGTCGGGCCGCGGCCCCGGCCATCCGTGGATCGGCGGCCAGCAACTCCTCGTAGGGCAGGTCGGAGCCTTCCATCAGGGTCAGTGGCGACCAGCCCGCCCGGGCCGGGACCGGGGCCAGGGCCTGCGCGAGGGCGAAGACCGCGTCCTGCGAGCGGGTGGCCCGCCCGCCGACGCGGTTGCCGTGCGGCCCGTGGCCGGAGCGCTTGGGCACGATCATCTCGCCGGCGATGGTGCGCGTGGCGACGTCGATCAGGACGGTGGCCTCGACCTGGGTGGGCCGACCGTCGTCGCCGATCGCGAGCACGTCCAGGCCGGTCGTGTCGATCTGCATCAACTCACCCGGCACCCGCGCCGCGGTGGGTGTGTACGGGGGTGGGGGCCGCTCCCGGTCGGCGCTGCGCCGCGCGGTCGACCCGGCCACGTCCTCGACGGTGACGCCCAGGCGGTGGAGGAGTCTGTAGAAGGTCGCGCGTGGCACCGTCAGACGCCGACGCTCCTTTGGGTCGCGCATCTCCGCTCGGTAGCGGCGTGCGACCCGCGCCCGGACGAGTTCCCACAGCCGCGTCACCGTGCCGGCCGATTTTCCCGCCTCGGCGTCCAGGACCTGCCACAGCACGTCCACCACGCGCGGATCGGTGCGTCCGCACGGGGACGGGGGTCGCGTCCGGCGCCGGTCGACCAGTCCCATGGGTCCGCTCCTGCGCCAGGCCCGGCACTTGCGCTCGACCGTGTGGTGCGACACGTCCCATCCCAGCGCGGACAACTGCGCCGCCTTGGCCCGGTAGCGCTCTTGCAGGGTGTGCGTCGCGGGGTCGTAGGCCGGGTGCGGAACGCCGGTGGCGGGCACGTTCGGCGCCTGCTGGTGCAGGACCTCCATCACGTGGCGCTGCCACCGCAGGGCATCGGCGCGCACCTCGACGGGCAGGGCGTCGAACTGCCCGGTGCGGCTGGAGAGTTCGGTGCGCGTCAGGGGCCGGTCCGCGCGGTCCAGCACGGCGAAGTCCTCGGCGCCCACCAGCGCGGCGAACAGGGCGGTTAATTCCGTGTCGTTTCGGTCCGCGGGCGCCAGCGAGATGCTCTCGCCCTGCCAGGAGACGACTCGCCAGACGTGCCCGCGCAGCCGGACCCGGTCGCCGAGCTCGAGACGGTCACCGCGCGCCGGCGGCGGTGCGGTGCGGACCGCGGCCGGGCTCACCGCCGGCCGCCTTCCGGGGCCGGTCGGGCGGCCCAGGCCGGCGAGGAGTCCGGCACGATGGGGGTGTCCCAGTCGACGTGGAGGCGACCACGCCAGATGAGGTGCCAGGCCAGTTCCAGCGCGACCAGGGTGGGCAGGGGACAGGCCCGCGCGCCGTCCGTGAGAGGCCGCGGCCGGGCGAAGGCGCCCAGCAGCAGCCGGGCCTGCCGTTCGTCGCGGCCCCTGGGGTCGCGGGCCGCGAAAGCCAGCTGCAGGTTCGCCAGCCGCACACCGCGCGGAGGGGACAAGGTACGGACCTGCCAGCCCGCCTGCGAGGCCGCCGCCCGCAGGATACGGACCCTCGCGTCCCAATCGGTGGCGGGGCGGTCGGGCACCACCGCCACCAGGGCGCGCACACCGGTGGTCAGGCGGGCGAGGAAGTCGGGCCGCAGCGCGTGTTCCCGGCCCCCGGCGCTCCAGCGCAGTTCGACCGGTCCGGCGGCGAACGCGCCGACGGACGGGTCCCGGTCCAGGAGCATCGCGACGTGCTGCTGTCGCAGCGAGCCCAGGGCCAGTGTCCGCCCGGTCCCCGAGACCCAGCCATCCGTGACGAAGCCGCGCCGCCCCCGATGGGCGATCGGGGGCCGCGGATGGGGGAGTTCCTCGAACGCGATGCCACCTGCCCGATCCGCGGGCACTTCGAGAGCGCGTCCGTTCTCGTCGGTGTAGGCGATGGAGATCTCCGGCACACCGGCCCCCTTTCGGGCATCTCGGCGCGGAACCGTCCCCACCAGCGTCGGCGACACCCGGCGGCCCGGGACCCGATGGCCGCGTATTCACTCCCACGGGTGACAGCGGTGCCCCGGCGCTTGCCGAACCGCCGCGCGACGCGCTACGAGCGGCGCCGGCGATCGGGGGGCGTCCGCCACACGGACAGGCGAGGCCCGCCAGGCGAGGCCCCCACGCCCGGGGCGGGGCCGGCAATCGCTCGCCGCCCGAACACAGCCCGGCCGCCGGGGCGTTCACGGTCGTGTGTGCAGGTCGCTCCACTGCCAGGGCAGGCACGTGCGTTCCCTCAGACAGGCCTGCGCCTCGTCCCGACCGTGGACGAGGCAGCGCACCGGCTCGCGTCGGCCCACCCGCACCCCGCCGTGGTCCTCGGTCCCCGAGAGGATGCGGTGGTGGCGGGCCAACCACTCCGCCACCGGTTGCTGCGCCACCCGCGGCGCCAGCGGCAACCGTCCGGCCACCGCCCGCGCCGCGCACAACAGTTCGGCTTCGGCAGCGACGTCCTGCCCGCCCTGCGCACCGCGGACCCGCTCGTGCCGCAACAGCAGCCGGGCGAGGGCGAACGCCTCGGGCGTCACGACCAGGACGGCGGTGCGCACCGCACCGGGGCCCACCCCCAGACACCGCTCGCGGCGGCGCCAACACGGCGCCTGCGGCGCGCGGCGCCACCACCATCCGGCGATCGCGAACGCGTCGGCCACCAACGCCGCCCCGGTGGGCCCGAAGCGCCGTTCCAGGCGCAGGCACCCGAGTCGGGCGGCGGTGACCTCGGGCAGCGCGGCCAGGTCGAACCAGGCCGGCCCGCCGGCGCGGACCGCGTCCCGTCCACCGCCGATGCCGCAGACACACCCGCCACGGGTCCCGCGCCACCACCCACGCGCCGTCGGCTCCCCGGGAGGCGGCGCACCGGGGCAGGCACGCACCAGCGACCCCGCCGCGGGCGTCCACGGGTAGTGCCACCGCGGTCCCTCGTCCGCCAGCAGCAGCGGATCGCGCAGGTTCGGTAGCGCCCGCTGCAGCACCTGCGCCCGGCGGCCGGTCAGCACCGCGAGCCGCTCCAGGGCCGGGCGGCTGAGGTAGACCTCCGCCAGGCACGGCTCGACCGGCGACCGCCCGATCCCACCCTCGCCCACATCCTGCAGGAGGTCCCCGACGCCGCGGCCGTTGGCCCGGGCGAACCGCGACAGGAAAGAGCCGGTGGACTCGTCCGCGACGAACCGCACCGCGAGCGGCCAACCGCGCGAGGAGCCCCACGTCCCGGCCTCCACCCACCCTCCGGCCACCGCCGCCGCCCCTTCGCGCGTTCCGCCTCCACGGCCGGATAGCCACGCCGACACCCGATCGCCACCAGAGCTGTTCACTCGAACGAGCGAACCCCCGGCAGGGGCCGCCCCGCCCGTCGATTCCTCCCCCACGCTGCACTTCGACGGGCGCCGCATCCGCACGGCGCCGCGCCGGCGCCGCCGGGAGGCCCCCCTTTGCCGCCACCACGCGTCCACGACCTGACCATCGAACCGCGCGGCCGCCAGCAGGACGCCATCGACGCCGCGGCAACGCCTTCGCCCTGGGCGCCGCGCGGTGCACCCTCGTCTCGCCCTGTGGGACGGGCAAGACCCTCATCGCCCTGGGCATCGCCCACCGGCGCGCCCCCCACGGGCGAGCCCTGGTCCTGTGCCCGACCCGACCGCTGCTCCAGCAGACCGCCGGAAGCTGGTACGCCCGAGGCCGACCCGGCACCTACGTCGGCCTGTTCAGCGACGACAAGCCCGCCGACCCCGCCCTGCAGGGCCTGATGACCATGACCACCGATCCCGCCGTCCTGGCCCGAGCCGTACGCACCGCCGACGGCCCGGTCACCGTCTTCGCCACCTACGCCTCCCTCCCCAGGATCATCGAAGCCCACCTCCACCTCGCCCTGCCGCGCTGGGACATCGTCGTCGTCGACGAGGCCCACCGCACCGCGGGAGCCCTGGGCAAGCAATGGGCCGCCATCCACGACGACGACGCCGTCCCCGCCCGCCACCGCCTCTACCTCACCGCCACCCCCAGGATCTGGGACGTCACCCGCCCCCTCTCCCACGAGCCCATCGCCTCCATGGACGACCAATCCCTGTACGGGCCCGTCGTCTTCCGCTACTCCCTGGCCCAGGCCATCGAGGAGGGCCAACTCGCCGACTACCGCATCTGCGCCCCCGAGATCCACGACACCCAACTGCGCACCCTGCTCGCCGGCCGCCCCGACCACGACGACGACCCGGCCGCCGGCGGCATGCGCATCGCCGGCGCCCAACTCGCCCTGCTACGCGCCCGCGAACTGCACGGCATCAGCCGCACCGTGGTCTTCTCCCGCGCGATCAGCCATGCCGACGCCTTCGCCGACACCCTCCTGGACACCGCCCGCCACGCCGGAGGCCGCCACGCCCAGGGCCTGTGCGCGACCGCCGTCCACTCCCGCCACACACCCGCCGAGCGCCGCCCCGCATGGACCGCTTCGCCCGCCCGCCCCGCGACCTCGCCCCCGGCCGGCACGCGACCGACCTGGAAGTGCTCTGCAACTGCCGACTGGCCATCGAGGGCGTCGACTTCCCCCTGGCCGACTCGGTCCTGTTCGCCGACCCCAAGTCCAGCACGATCGACATCGTCCAGGGCGTGGGCCGCGCGCTGCGCCTGGCCCCGGGCATGTCCAAATGCTCGACCCTGATCATCCCGGTGTTCTTCGGACCCGGCGAACACCCCCGGGACGCCACCTTCGGCACGCCCTACCACCTGCTCTACCAAGTCATGATCGCCCTGCGCGCCCACGACGAGCACCTGTTCCACCGCATCGCCCGCAACGGCCGAGAACCCCTCGAACACACCCCGCTGCCCGCACCCCACCCCGAACGCGCCGACGAGATCGCCGCCCACCTCGGGCTACGCACCATGGACCCCTCTCCCGATCTGTGGCTCCAGGGCCTGGATGCCGCCGCCCGCCACCACGCCCGCCACGGCCTACTCGACGTCGACAGCGACCACATCGACGAGAACGGCTTCCAACTGGGCTGGTGGATCGGCTATCAGCGCTCCCTCAAAGCCGCCGGCAACCTCGCCCCAGAACGCATCTGCGCCCTGGCCCAACTCGGCATGAGCTGGCCCCACTCCGCCGACAGCGCCGAGCACCACCTCGCCCTCGCCCGCGCCTGGCGCCACCGACACGGCCACCTGCTCCCCGAACCGACCGAGACCTTCCGCAAACAACCCCTGGGCGCCTGGCTCGAACACCAACGCGCCAAGCACACGGCCGGCACCCTGCCCCGCCGCTACGCCCAGGCGCTGGCCGGCATCGACCGCCACTGGAACCCCGCCTGGCCGCACGCCTGGCAGCGAATGCACGCCGCCGCCCTCGTTCGGGCCCGCGGCGGCGCCCTGGCCATCCCCCTCACCCACGCCCAGGCCGAGGCCGACGACCTGACCCGATGGCTGGACGCCCAGTTCGACGCCTTCCCCGCGCTGCGTTCGGGCCAGCGCGAGCAACTCGCCGGTCTCCTGCCCGCGGACCCCCTCGCCATCGGCCTGCGCAATCCCCGCAGTTCGGGGGAGAAGGAGTTCTGCCACCTCCTGCGCGCCGCCCGCCGGTTCCGTCGCACCCACGGTCACCTGCGCGTACCCGCCGACCACGTCGAACGCGTCCGCCGCGACCGCATCCCCTCGGCGCCGCGATCGCCGCCCTGCGCGACCCCGACCACGTCACACGCCTGTCCCGCCCGGAACTCGACGCCCTGCAGGCACTCGGCATGGAATGGCAGCCAGGCCTCACCGCCCCCTCACCCCCGATCGAACTGCACAGCGCCCGACCGACGACGGCAAGGTCGCGACCCCGCACGCAGCCGCGCTAATTCGGGGACGATCCCGTACACACTCGGCCAGGATGGTCCCGTGCTGGATGTGAGCGTGTACGAACTCGTGTGGCCCACCGCGTTGTTCACGGCCGAGGCCGAGCGCATCTCGCGTTCGGACCACCGTCAGTGGGTCGAACGCGCACGACTGCTGTTGGGCGAGGCGTTCGCCGGCACCACGGCGGTGGGCGACTTCGACGAGGTCGGCGAATCCTCCACCATCTGGGCCGACGACGACCCCTGGTCCCCGAAACCGCCCGCGGGACAGGCGCCTCCCGCGTACACCCAACGCACCTGGCTGCGCGAGTTGATCGACCGCGCAGCCGAACTGCGCCACGCCCGCCGACCGCGCCCGTACTGGCCTCAACGCCACGGCGCCCCGTCCGACCACGCACGCCACAAGGGCGGCGAACGCCGCGAGTTCGCTCGCCTCGTCGAAGAACTCGACACCAACGGCTACCTGGTCGAGGTCTTCGGCCGGGACTGCGTCGACGACCCCGATCCGCTCCCGGACCGCTCCCGGATCCTGGACCGCCACCTCGGACACGCGAACCTGTGGCCCCTGGACCCCGACGCATGGGACGACGACGTTTTCTTCGGCCTGATCGAGGTCTTCCACGACCTGGTCTCGCGCCCCCGCAACCGCGACATGCACTCCTACTCCGGCTGCGGCTGGCACCACAAGGAGTTCAACGCCGCCCCCGGCCGCGCCCTGTACCGATGGAGGATCAACAACCTCCTCCACGACGCCGGCATCGACTACCGACTCGCCGACGAGGGCGAGGACCTCGGCCGACTGGTCGCCCTCACCGACGACGCCCGCGGCGACCTCGTCCACCGGGTCCTGAACACACCCGACCCGCGAACACGCGCGAGCACCGAGCACGCCATCGCCCTGTTCCGCGCACGCGGGGCCACCCGCGACCACAAACGCTCGGCCATCGTCGCCCTCGCCCGAATCCTCGAACAACGCCGCGACCTCATCAAGACCGAGGCCGGGAAACCCGACGACGGATTCCTCTTCGAAATCGCCAACCGATACGACCTGCGCCACGGCCGCGCCGACCAACGCGCCGACTACGACGACGCCTTCCTCGACTGGATCTTCTGGTGGTACCTCGCCACCGTCGAACTCACCGACCGGATCCTGAATAAACAACGCACCCCGCACGACGCATCCGAGTTCCCCGACCGCCTCGACCAGTGGCACGGTGACGCCCGCGCCCCGTAGCGCCCCGCTGCGCCGTCCCTTCACTCGTCACGCTTCTGCTCGGCTCAGGGGCCCACCCGGCCTCCCCACGCGTCGACGAACCGTGCAACGGGAGCGGCGAGCAAGACACGGGCTCGATGGGTGGGCTGGCGCACGTGTGCGTTCTCGGGCGGCACGACCGACCGGTCCCCGACCGATTCGACGAACATCGGCCGGGAACCTATTCCCTTGTGACGCGAGCCGGCCTGTGGCCGGCGACGCGGTCGTCACGAATCGTTCCCGGCCGCCAAAGGAGTCGCGCATCCGCTCGGGTGGCGCCGATGTCGCGAATCGCATGTGTTGTTCGTCTTCCCGGGGCTTGGTCGGAGCGGGCGGCGGGGTATGACGTGCGAGGGGGTGGGTGGTGAACGAGTTCTTGATGGGGGTGTTGTCCTCACTCGCGGCCACGGGGCTGACCGTCACACTCGCGGTGTTGTGGTCGGGACGTTTTCGTTGGTTGTTGATCCGGGCGGTAGCGCGATTGACGCGTGGTGATTTCGGTCAGACGTGGCCGACGAAGGTCGAGGCGGACGAGGATTTCCGCAGGGAGTTGGCGCGCGCTCGTCGCGTGGACCTGTTGACCGGCCGGGGAAACGAGCTGCAGCGGGATACTTTCGCTCCTCTCCTGGCGGCCGCGGGTACGACCGGGCGCCGGGTCCGGCTCCTGCTGCCGTGTACCGGAACCGGCCGGGACGCCCGCTGGACGACCGACCGCGAGGCGGAACTCGCGACGTTCGATCGCAGTCACGGCTCGGGCCTGTTGCACACTCAGATCGAGACCAACGTCGCGTTCGTGGCCCCGTACACGAGTGCGGGCACGATCGAACTCAGAAGGTTCGACGCCCCGCACATCGGGCGGGTGTGTCTGACCGAACGGGCGGCCTACTTCACGCCCTACTCGGCGCACGAGCACGGCCGACACTGCGCGGTCGTCAAGTACCCCGTGTCCTCGCCCATGTATCGGACCCTGGAACGAATCTTCGCCAAGACGTGGGAGTCGTCCACGTAAGGGATTCCACCAGCGAACTCGCGCGTGGGTGCGCCCTGTGTCGCGCCTCGGCTGGGCCGTTGGTTTCCGCGACGTGCGGTGGACCCGCCCGATCCGGCAACCGCGGGACTGTAAAACTAACGGTGGAACTTGATCATGAAAGTGACGCCGAGAGATGACTGACGTGATGTCAGAGCCTGTGCAGGACAGCCCGGTTGGAGGTGTCGTCGATGACGCTGTGGACGGCCGGTTGATCGACGAGCTGGTGGGCCGGGCCCGTGCCCAAGGTCTGGATCTGGTGGGTGAGGGTGGGCTGCTTCAGCAGCTGACCAAGCGGATCCTCGAGTCCGCTCTCGAGGGTGAGATCACCGACCACCTCGGGTATGAGAAGCACGATCCGGCCGGGGACAACAGCGGGAACTCGCGCAACGGCACCCGCGCGAAGACGGTGTTGACCGATGTGGGCCCGGTGGAGATATCGGTGCCGCGAGACCGCGAGGGGTCGTTCGAGCCGAGGATCGTCCGTAAACGGCAGCGGCGTCTGTCGGGGGTGGACGAGATGGTGATCTCGTTGTCCGCGAAAGGTCTGACCACCGGCGAGGTCCGGGCCCACCTGGCCGAGGTCTACGGGGCCGACGTGTCGCGGCAGACGATCTCCACGATCACCGACAAGGTCCTCGACGGGATGGCCGAGTGGCAGAACCGGCCGCTCGACCGCGTCTACCCGGTCGTGTTCGTGGACTGCATCAACGTGAAGGTCCGCGACGGCAAGGTCGCCAACCGGCCGATCTACGTCGCGTTGGCGGTCACCGCCGAGGGCCACCGCGACATCCTCGGCCTGTGGGCCGGCGACGGCGCGGAAGGGGCCAAGTTCTGGCTCCACGTGCTGACCGAGATCAGGAACCGCGGCGTCGAGGACGTGCTCATGCTCGTCTGCGACGGGCTCAGAGGTCTGCCCGACAGCGTCGAGGCCGTCTGGCCGCGGACCGTGGTCCAGACCTGCGTCGTCCATCTCCTGCGGAACAGTTTTCGCTATGCCGGACGGCAGGACTGGGACAAGATCGCCAAGGCCCTGCGGCCGGTCTATCAGGCTCCGACCGAGGAGGCCGCACTCGAACGCTTCGTGGAGTTCACCGACGCCTGGGGGAAGAAGTACCCGGCGATCGTACGGCTGTGGGAGAACGCCTGGTCGGAGTTTGTACCGTTCCTGAGCTTCGACACGGAGATCCGCACGGTGATCTGCTCGACCAACGCGATCGAGTCGGTCAACGCGCGGATCCGGCGGGCGGTCAAGGCGCGCGGACACTTCCCCAACGAGCAGGCCGCCCTCAAGTGCGTCTATATGGCGATCATGTCGCTCGACCCTACCGGTCAGGGCCGCAAACGCTGGACCATGCGCTGGAAAGCAGCCCTGAACGCCTTCGACATCGCCTTCGACGGACGCCTGTCCGCCGGACGCAACTGACCACTACATCAACCCCGTTACACCGTTCGATTTACAGACCCGCAACCGCGAGTGGGGCCGGCCCGGCGGTGCGGTGTACGGGGGCGGCGAGCGGTAGAGCACGCGATGTCGTGCCCCGTTCCGCCGAGGGTGAGCCGTCTTCGACTGCCGGGGGCTCCTGTTGCGGCCGGCGCGTGGTCGTGGGGGTCGGGCCGTGTCCTCGGTGTCGTGTGGGGGGGTTGAACCCGCGTGTCGTTGCCTTCGTCGGACGCCGCGTCGAGACGCGGTGGTGGTTCACCCGTGCGGTGCGGACCGGGCGGGAACATCTGCCGCCGGCGGGCCGGTCCACGTGGCGGCGGCCGCGGGGGCGTGCGGCTACGGCGTGGGCGCGGTGGTGTCCCCGCTCGTGGTCTTGGGTCCGGTGCGGCGCACGGTGGGCAGATCGGGCCGGTCGTGGGCGGCGGTGAACGTCTCCGGGTCCAGTCGTCGATAGGCGCGCAGCGTGTCCGCGAGTTTCTTCGGGGTCGTCTCGGTGGAGGCGATCAGGGCGGCCAGCAGTTCGGACCGGTTGGTGCGCTCGCCCGCCTCGGTGGCCATGCGCACCAGAAGGTCGAGGCGGGCGTCGATCTCCTGCGGCCAGGTGAGCAGGACCTTGCGCCGCGTCCCCTGATGGACCCGCTCCACGGACCTGCCCACGGCGGCGCCCCTGTTCATCGACTATAGATTGAATATATATTCAAACGCATGCCTTCCCTGCTGGCCAGCCCCGCTGCCGAGGAACATGCTCATCGCGCCCGCGACGAGGTGGTCGTGGCGGGGCGGCGGTTGCGGCCGACGGCGGTCTTCGACACCTACTGGCGGTTCGCCGTGCTGCGCGACCGGGTGTATCGCGCCCGGGTGGCCGGCGCGCCCGCGCCGTGGACGAGCGACCCGATTCTGGCCCGTCACCGGTTCACCAACTGCTTCCGCGCGGCGGATCGCGTCAGTCAGCAGCTGATCGCGGGGGTGAGTTACCGGGGTGATCAGCGCTGGGAGGAGGTGTTCTTCCGCACGCTGTTGTTCAAGTTCTTCAACAAGGCGTCCACGTGGGAGTTGTTGGTGGGCGCGCTCGGCGGGACGCCGACGTGGGCGGACTACGACTTCGGTCGTTACGACGAAGTGTTGTCGAAGGCGTTCGCGTCCGGTGGGCGGCTGTACTCGGCGGCCTACATCACCCCGCCGCCGGCCATGGGGGAGCCGCGCAAGCACGCCAATCACCTGCGCGTGCTGGAGACGATGATGGCCACGAACGCGCCCGCGCGGGTACTGGCGGCGAAGAGCCTCCAGGAGGCGTACCGGATCCTGCTCGGCTACCCGGCGATCGGCCCGTTCCTGGCCTACCAGTACGTGATCGACCTGAACTACGCGGCCGAGATGCCCTTCGAGGAAGGCGACTTCGTCGTGCCCGGCCCGGGTGCCAAGGACGGCATCCGCAAGGCGTTCGGTGCGGCGGCGGACGGCATCGAGGCGGAGGTCATCCACTACATGACCGACACCCAGGAGGAGCACTTCGCCCGACTGGGCCTGGAACCGGTGCGGCTGGGAGGCCGCCGCCGACTCCAACTGATCGACTGCCAGAACCTGTTCTGCGAGGTCGACAAGTACGCCAGGGTCGCGCACCCCGACGTCGCCGGGATCAGCGGCCGCGCACGGATCAAGCAGGTCTACCGCGCCGACTCCGCGCCGTTGACACCGTGGTTTCCCCCGAAGTGGGGACTGGGCGGCGCCGACGCGCCCGGGACAGAGAGTGCGGCCGGAGCGTCGGCGTGCCCCTGAGCGTCAACCCTGGGGAGCGAACAGGTCTTCTTGCTGCTGCGCCCTGTTCACCCGGGCGAGGATCTCTCGAGTGCAATCCAGACGTGCCACGCCTGCCACGACCATCAGACTTCCCGGACGCAGACCCGCCTGCTCGGCGACCCAGGCGTTGAGCTTGCCGAGCGCCAGGTAGTTGCCGTAGGCGCGGTCGAACATGTAGTGGCTGCGGTAGTAGGCGACCGTGTGGACGATGCCGGCGCCGCTCTCCAGCTGGAACGAGACGTGACTCAGGCAGGGAAAGTCCAGCATCTGGGTGTCGCCCCCGAGGTCGCGGATGGGCAGGTCGGTCGGAGCCTCCTCGACCGGCGGCGGACCGTCCTCGACGTGGACGGTGCCGGCCTCGTACACCGCGTTCCAGCGACTGCTGCGGCTGAGCTGCCGTAGCCGCGCGATGAGCACACCCAACTGGTCGACCGGAGCCGTGTTCCCGTCGCGGCCGGGGTGGCCCACCAGCCGCCCGAAGTAGGTGCCGTGGACGTTGCGCCGATCGGCTTTGCGCAGCCGCTCGTACATGGCGAGATAGCGTCGGGCCAACTCGGCGTGATCCTTGCTGGAGGCAGCAAGCGCGGCGGGGAAGAGGGTGTTGATCACCGCTTCCATCGGGTACTTGTCCTTGGCGATGCGCAGGCGCTCCAACTCGGCTCGCATATCTGGATGTTCGTGCCGCGGATCGGAGATGCGCACGACGGTGTGGTAGCCCTTCGCGCCCGGGAATTCGGCCAGGCGCCCGCAGGCCCTCAGCCAGGCGGAGGACACGTCGGGAGCGTCGACGGTGAAGGTGTGCACTTTCTGTCTCCCCTCGACGGAGCACTGGCGCGCGGCGTTCGGGCTACGACTCCCAGAAGTGATCGGAGCCATGACGTCGCGGTACCGGGGACACGGTGACGTGGAAGATCTCGTCGCCGGAGGTGGCAGTCAGGGTGGAAACGCCGTTCAACTCTTCGGTGACCCACAGGGCGCGGTTGCCGTCGGGGCCACCCTCCCAAGAAAGTTGCGTCTGGTCGGACGGATCCTCGTTCGCGAAGCCGGGAGGGATCGCGTCCCAGGCACCGCTGAAGTCCAACAAGAGCAGATCCCCGGCGGCCACACGTATGTGCGCATCATGAGCACCACGCCCCAGGGCGTGGACATGGGCCCGAGGGGAGATTCCGAGCCCGTGCGCGAGCAGGTTCTTCAGATCCGCCGGAGCGTTTTTCACCCACATCCTCTCGGTGGATCGTCCGATGGCCTTGAGCCGGACCAGGTGTCGCACCGTGGTGGCGTAGGGAGTGCCCAGCCAGCGCGCGATCCGATAGACGTCCGCAGGGCTGGACGGGTGCCGTACACCGACACGCGCGCAGGCCGCACGGACGGCCGGCAACGGCATCAGAAACCAGGACGCGAAGGCTTCGGCGGCTTTCTCGTGCTCCGGCCAGTCCTCACCCCAACGTCCCCACCTCCTGTCCCCGTCGTGATCCAGGGTCGTCCCGTGTCCCAGGACGTGATGGCCCAGTTCGTGAGCCAGGGTGTGTCGGATGTCGGTTTCAACCAAGCCCTCGTTGAGCAGACAAGCCGGCCCGCCGTCGCCCGACGCGAGGTAGAACCCCAACAACGGACCCAACTTTCGAGCGACAACTTCCACATTCGCAGCCTTCAAAGCGGCGAACACGTCCACATAGTCGTCGCGGGGAACCCTCAGGCTCTGGTGGGCGTGCGCTGCGGCGATCATCGCGATCCCGTGCGCCTCGTCCCAACTCAAAGGAGCTCCGGGGACGCCGACGGCCCATCCGAAGCGTCCGAGGACTCCGCCTCCGCCTCGGCCGCACGCCGAGCCTTGAGGTACTGGATGAACCTGGCCACCTCGATCCGGTCCCCTTCCGTCAAGTCCTTGCGAGTCCGAGGCATCCCCGCCAAGGCGTGCTCACCGGCATCCGCGTCTTCGTCCTCGTCCAGGAAGTAGGACGCGGACAACCGGTAGAGGCGCGCCAGCTTCTTCAACTCCATCGTGTCCACCTTGCGCACTCCGCGCTCGATGTCACTGACAGCCGAACGGGGGATGCCGGTCCGTTCGGCCACCTGCTGCTGGGACAGGCCCAGATAATCGCGGGTGCTCCTCAATCGTTGCCCGAGCCGGGCACGCTCGACATCGTCGTCCGCAGGCTCGGATACGGCGGTCATGACAGCCCCTCCTTCGCGGGGACGGCTTCGTGGACGGTCTCGGCGAAAGCCCACACGGAGCGCAGAGATCTTCCGGCCTCGGCATCCGCGCTGATCGTCACGCCAAAACGGTTTTCGACACGGGTCAGGATCTCCACGATCAACACGGAGTCCACCGGCAACTCCGCACCCTGGGACGAAAGTTCCTCGTACAACTCGTCGACCGATCGACCCTGCTGCTCCGCCAGAAGCTCCACGACGACGTCGACGATCTCCCTGACGCTTCCGTCCGGCATGGCGACACCCGCCCGTGTTCGCGACTCCCGGACAGCCGGGCTGACGTCATCTAGCATACCAAGCGTGTCGGGAAATCCGACAGACTTGTCGCCTAACTCGCTAGACGGAGGGTACGTGCACCTCGCCCGCTACCAGCAGGCCGCCCTGAAAACCCTGCAACCGCCCACCCCGGACGCCGACCCCGTCCTCGTGCCCCTCTTCGGTCTCGTCGGTGAAGTCGGCTCGGTCGCAACGGCCTACAAAAAGCGTATGCGCGACGGCACGACCACCGGACGCCAACAACTACGCGAAGAACTCGGCGACGTCCTGTGGTACGTCGCCGCCCTGGCCCACCGACTGGACCTCGACCTCGAGGACGTCGCCGCCGCCAGCCTCGAAAAGGCCAAGGACCGATGGCGCGTCACCCCCGACCTCGAACGCGTCCACTTCGACGCCGACTACCCGCCCCACGAGCAACTTCCCCGCCGCACAACCCTCACGTTCACCCCCACCGAAGACAACCGCGTCCGACTCACCCGTGAGGACGGCAGCCAAGCAGGTGACCCCCTCACCAGCGCATCCCACATCGAGGACGACTACCGCTTCCACGACGCCTTCCACCTTGCGCACGCCGCAGTCCTAGGCTGGTCGCCCGTCACCCGCTTCCTCCTGGAGCGCAAACGCCGCAGTCGTCCCGGCGTCGACGAAGCCGAAGACGGAGGCCGCGCAATCGCCATCGAAGAAGGCGTATCCGCCCTGGTCTTCACCTACGCCACGCGCCACGGCTTCTTCGAAGACACCCGCCACGTCGACCACGAACTCCTCGACACGATCGACCAGATGACCGCCCACCTGGAAGTCAACGTCCTCAGAGCCGCCGACTGGGAAAAAGCAATCATGACCGGCTACGACGTATGGCGTCAGATCCGCAAGCACAACGGCGGCACAGTTGAACTCGATTTGGACCACCAGACACTCACCTTCATCGAGCAAAGCCCCCACCCCGAACCACCCTCGACGAGAACCGACACCGCACCCTGAACCTCACGCCGGATCTCACACCCGACGTCACGTCCACCGCATCCCGATCGCGTCCAACGCGGCGATCCGCTCACCCGTCAACTTCCCGCGCCGCGCCCGGGTGTTGGTGACCCACACCCCCAACCGCACCTCCTCGACCCCGCCACCCCCGGGCACCTCCACAACCTCGACGTGCCCACGCGGGACCTCCAGATGCCCCTCCCGCGCGAAGAACACCCCGGCCGCGGCCAACCCCACCGCGAACGCCTCGTCCCGACTGCGCCCCGCCCTCGGCCCACCCGACCCCCCGCCCCGCCCCGCCACCACCCCGACGGCCGACGCCACAACGCCCACCGCGAGCAGCGCCTCCCGCTGCGCCGCGTTCAACCGCGCCCACCCCGCGACCTGCCGCTCGACCCACCGCCCGATCCCGACCCCGCGATACACCGTCCCGGGCCCGGGAACAACCACCTCCCGCACCGCCGCCGGCCCCGCCGCCCCACCGCCGACGTCGGCCCCCACACCACCCGCCGCGACCCGCCCCGCCACACCCGCCGCCGCGCTACGCACCCCGACCCCACCAGCCACCCCCGCCGCTGCGCCGCGCGGCCCGGCCAGGCCCACCTCACCGCCCGATCCATGCCCACCCGCCGTCGTACCCCGGGACGCCGCCGTCCCGTGCCCGGGCCCCGCGACGCCCGGCCCGACCACACCCGCCGCCGCGCCTCCGCCCCCGCCGTCTCGAACCGCCGCCGCGTCGGGCACCCCACCCGCACCCGCCGCTGCGCCGTACGACCCACCAGCCCCCACCCCGACACCCGGCTCATGTCCACCCGCCGCTGCGCCGTCGCCGCCCTCGAGGGCGGCGGGCGGGTTGTGGGTCTGTTGCCAGTGGCGGAGGTGGTTGAGGTGGCGCTGCCAGTCGATCGACCAGTGCCGGGGGTTCCATTCGGGGTCGATGGCTGCGAGTTGTTCGGCGCGTTCCGGGTGGCGTTTCATGCCGTTGCCCTGGCGCCATTTCTGCAGTTGCCGTCCGATGGGGAAGCCGTCGATGATCGCGTCGACCGGCGCGGCCAGGCCCACATGCAGCCGGGCGTACTCACGGGCGTGGGCCAGGGCGTCCCGCCACCCCCGGTCGTAGGCGTCCCACACCATCCCCAACGCCTCGAGCTCGGCGATCTGCGTCCGATCCAGGCCGCCGTTCGCGTACGCGCGCCGCATCTCCGACACCCAGCTCCCCACGGGGAAGGTGACGCCGTGCGCGTCGATGTCGACCGTGTGCAGCGGGATCTCGAGATTCCCGAACCGCTCGCGGTAGCGCTCCGCGGCCGCGTACCCCCGCAGCCAGTTGCGCCGTTGAGGGTCCAGGACACGGGTACGCACGAACCGCGCCAACCGGACCGGGTCGCGCCGGGAGGAGAACCACACCAGCGAACCCCGCCCCCCGGGCCCGCCCTCGCCACCGGACTCGTCGTCACCGTCGTCGAACGGGCGGGCCGTCTCCTGCGCCGCCCCGTCGACCTGGGGCACGGCGAGGACGTCGACGACATCCGTCCCGTGGGACCGCAGCGCGTACAGGACGCGGGCCAACGGCGCCCAGGTGGGGGAGACGAGCATGTCGTCGGGCGTCTCGCCCCTGCGCAGGAAGATCGGCACGACGATCGACGCGATCTTGTCGCCCTCCGGCGAGGGCCTGACCGCACGACCGAGGACCTGGCAGATGTCCACCACCGAACCGCGCGGATCCGCCAACACCACGGTGTCCACCCGCAGGTCGACACCCTCGCCCAGCACCCGACAGTTCGCGAGGAAGGACCGCTCGGCCACGACGCCGTCCGCGTCGACACCGGCCTCGAACACCCGCAACGCCTCGCGCTTGACCTCCGCGTCGTCACCGCCGTACAACCACCCCGCGCCCACCGACCCCGGATACGTCCGCGGATCCGCCGCGTGCAGCCGCCCCAACGCCTTCGGCAGGCCCTCAGCGAACGCCTGCGCCTCCTTGACGCGGTGATGGAACGTGAGGATGCGCCGCAGCCCGTACTCGGCGGCGGTCTTGAGCAACGCCGTCTGCAACGCCGCCAACCGTGCACCCCGGAACTCCTCCGCGTCCTGGGGGCGTTGCGTGTTCCTGTTGAGCGCGAGGCCCTTCGCCGCCGCCGCGGCCTCCACCTCGGCATCGGTGACCTCCACCAGGATCACCCGAAAAGGCGCACAGATCCCGTGGCGACAAGCCTCGACGAGAGGCAGTTCGAACACCACCCTGCCGAAGAGGCGTTCGTCGTCCATCGACGCCACCAACCCCGGCGGCAACGGCATCGCCACCAGCCGCTCCTCCGCCTCGACATCCTCGACAGTCCCCGAGACCTCCTCCTCGGCCTCATCCGGGGTCTCCTCGGCGAACGCCTCCCACTCCTCGTCCCCGTCGTCCTCACCGGAGGCGAAATCGAAGACCAGATCGAGACCCTCCGACCCCCCGTCGACCCCCTCCAAGCCCCCGAAGCCCTCGACGACCTCCTCGTCGTCGAACTCCTCCGGCGCCTCGTACCGCACCGACGTCGGCCGCGCCCCCAACGCCGCGTACGCACTACGCGCCTGTGGGTCCCACACCCGCGGGGTGGCGGTCATGTACAGCCGCCGCTGCGCCGGGAGGCGTCGGTTGTCGTGGACGGCGGCCCATTTCTTGCCCAGGTAGCCGCTGGTGCGGTGTGCCTCGTCGACGATCACCAGGGTCCAGGGGAGTACCGGGAGGCCGTAGTTGCCCTTGTGGGCCTTCAGGAGTTGCCGGAGGGAGGCGTAGGTCCCGAAGACCGTGACGTGCCGCGTACGGCCCGCCCAGAGGGCGAAGCGGTACGGGTTCGTGGTGGCCCGCGCGCCGGCGTCGACGAGGACCGGATCGCTGTTCGGCAGCGAACACAACGCCACCATGGGCCCGTCGCGCCCCGCGCGCCGCCACGCGGTCATGGTCTGGGTCAACAGACCCAGGGTGGGCACCAGGACCAGCACCCGCCCCCGCGGCGCCACCTCGCCTGCCACGGCCGCGGCGATGTCGGTCTTGCCGGACCCGGTGGCGGACACGACCTGGGCCCGCCGGCCCGCGTACGGCCCGTCGCCGAGCCGAAATTCCTCGAGCGGACGCCGGAACTCGGCGACTACGTTCTGCACGGCTTCGCGTTGATGACGGCGTAGAGTCACGCTCGGCGCGACGCCTCGGTACGAGGGGCTCATAATCACAGACTCGGGTAGAAGATGTTTTGATGCAAGCCGACGGCGTGACTCGGTACCGATGTGTCACCCTGAAGCGAAGCCCACCGGACTTCTCGGACGTGGGAAACCCCACCGCACCACATGACGGCAAGTCAGATTGCGACTGACGTCGAGTCAGGCATTGGAAATCACAGCTGACGATGCGTCAGATCCAATGTGATGGCTCATCAGATATACGAGCCAGAGCCCCGAAAGCGTAACCCAGACACCCCGGTTGCCGCTGCCGGCAGGCCGCTTGCGGCCTTGAGCCAGCCGCGCAGCGGGTGGCTCGGGTGTACCGCGCAGCGGTACACCGGGAGGCCGCGCAGCGGGCTCCGACGGCCGCAACGCGGCCGTCCTTCACCGGGTGGCGCAACGCGCCACCCGGCTGCCGCAACGCGGCAGCCTTTCGCTCGCAAGCCGCGCAGCGGCTTGGGGACCCGCTCCGCGGG